>JAHJWB010000001.1 GCA_018828125.1 Gammaproteobacteria bacterium
GCCAAACGGATGCCGCCTTTCGATGTAGTACAGGCTTGTAGACGCGTGGGACCACAACGCAGAACCGTTTGATAACAAAAAATTAAACGTGCCACAGCACGACAACCGAATAGCGAGATTGCGAGGCGTGTGGGTGACGGCTGAGCTTGTTGCAAAGCTCCCGTTCATTCCTCCAGCGGAAGCTGAAATCTGTGAATTCCCACAGGCGATAGAACCCTTTGCAATTGCCCAGCAAACCACAGCAAATGCAAATGGGCGAGTGCTTCGCCCATGGCAAACGTCATCTGGTGCGAATCCAGCTTGCGCTTGAACATAATGGGCAGCACATCGGCCGCAGACAACGAGCCTTCTTTTGCCGCTTGGAGGATCTCCCCAAGCCGATCACGATGGTGATCCTGCAGCTGGCCAACACGCTCGTGCAGGCCTCGAAACGGTTTGCCGTGCGACGGCAATACTACCGTATCCGTTGGCAAATCGAGGTACCGCAAGAGGGAAGCCAGAAAAAGCTGCAAAGGGTTGGACTCTGGTTCTGCTGCGTGCACACTGACGTTGGTCGAAATACGCGGAAGCACCATATCGCCACTGATGAGGGTGGATACCTCCGCGCAGTAAAGCGCGATGTGTTCTGGGGCATGCCCGTAGCCGCTGATGCACTGCCACATGCGTCCGCCGATTTCCAGTTGGTCTCCGTCCATGAGCCGGCGAAAGGTCGCCGGTAAGGCGGGAACCAAGGTGGGAAAGTAAGACACGCGTCCTCTGACGTGTTCCAAGAAATCCTCATCCTGCACGCCGTGCAAGCTATAGAAGTCTGCACCGGCCTCCCCGCCAAATCCATTGCGGTCGTAAACGGCAGTTCTTGCCACGTTGTAGTCGGTAGCGCTGATCCAAAGGCGCACCTGCCATCGTTCGCATAGCCAATGTGCCAACCCGATGTGATCGGGGTGCATGTGGGTGACGATCACACGCAGAATAGGCAGGTCCTCCAGGCTATTGAGAAAAACCTGCTCCCATTGCTGCCGTGTTGTAGGGCTGTCGATGCAGCAGTCCACGATCGTCCAGCCGTCTATCAAGGTACCAGTCGCGTCAGGTTGCCGGTCGCGCAGGAGCCAAAGATTGATGTGATCCAGTGCGAAAGGGAGTCCCATGCGAATCCACTTAACGCTGGTGGCAACTTCCATGGCCACACCTTCAGGGGGCAGTAGGTCGCCCAGCGGGTAGTGGATCTGGTGTTCGAGTGGGTTCATGGCAATGGTCTGATGGGTTAGCATTGACGTTAACGTAAACGTCATGTATTCGATGCATTGTAGGCAGCGACAGACCCAAAGCTGTCTCCTGCGCGAAACCGACCCTGCTGCGCGCAATAAACACCATGGCCACGACTTACACCATCAGCGACCTTGCCAAAGAGTTTGATCTCACCACCAGGGCGATCCGTTTTTACGAAGACATGGGGCTGCTGCAACCGGAGCGGACCGGGCCGGCTGGCAGAAACCGCGTCTACAGCGCCCGGGATCGCACACGATTGCGCCTGACCCTACGGGCCAAGCGGTTGGGTTTGTCGCTGACAGAGGCTAAGGAAATCATCGACCTCTACGACAGCCCCCGAGACACGGGTGTGCAGCTGCGCAAATTTCTTGATGTGCTCGTGCTGCATCGGAGGCAACTGGAGGAGCAAATGGCGGACCTTCAGGCCAATCTAGAAGAGGTTCAAGAGCATGAGGACGAGGCGCGAACTCTGCTTCTCCAGGTTGAAAAAGAAAAATGATTCATAATTGACGTTTACGTAAACGTAAATCAGGAGACTCCCGTGAGCACGCCCCACTTCGAGCCCCGCGTCGCGAATTTTGCTGACCGCGTGCGCGACAGCTTTGCGCGCCAGGGAGCCATGCAGACCCTGGGCGCGAGTCTGGGCTTGCTGTCTCCAGGTGCTGTGGACATAGAACTTCCCTGGGCTCTCGGGCTGACCCAGCAACATGGGTTTCTGCACGCGGGCATGGTGGCCACCGCACTCGACTCCGCCTGCGGTTATGCAGGCTTCACTTTGATGGCGTCAGACGCTGCCGTGTTGACGATTGAATTCAAGATCAATTTGCTGGCCCCCGCAAAGGGTGAGCGATTTCGGATGGAAGGGCGGGTGTTAAAGCCCGGCCGCACCATCACCGTGTGTGAAGGGCGCGCCTTTGCTATCGACGGCACCCAAGAAAAACTCGTAGCCACCATGGGTTGCACTCTTATGGCGGTCGCAGGCCGCGACAACATCCAAGGCTGAACAAGCCACGTTCCTTTTTCTGTTTTGAGGAGACATCCACCATGAGCATTCCCGCCAACCTTCCCGGCCTCAACTTCCAACTGGGCGAAGACATCGACGCCCTGCGAGATGCCGTGCGCGACTTCGCACAAGCCGAGATCGCGCCGCGTGCCGCCGAGATTGACCGCAATGACCAGTTCCCGATGGACCTTTGGCGCAAGATGGGCGACCTTGGCGTGCTCGGCATCACGGTGCCCGAGCAATATGGCGGGGCCGCCATGGGCTATCTCGCCCACATGGTGGCCATGGAAGAAATCTCACGCGCGAGTGCTTCTGTCGGCCTGTCCTACGGCGCGCACAGCAACCTGTGTGTGAACCAGATCAACCGCAACGGCAGTGAGGAGCAGAAGACCAAATACCTGACCAAGCTCATCAGCGGTGAGCACGTGGGCGCACTGGCCATGAGCGAGCCGGGCGCTGGCTCCGATGTGATCAGCATGAAGCTCAAGGCCGAGGACAAAGGCGGCTACTACCTGCTCAATGGCAGCAAGATGTGGATCACCAATGGTCCCGATGCCGACACGCTGGTGGTGTATGCCAAGACCGAACCGGAGATGGGGGCACGTGGCGTCACGGCCTTCCTGATCGAAAAGGGCATGCCCGGCTTTAGCGTGGCGCAAAAGCTGGACAAGCTCGGCATGCGCGGCAGCCACACGGGCGAATTGGTATTCAACAACGTAGAAGTGCCTGCCTCCCAGATCCTTGGAGGCCTCAACCAAGGCGCCAAGGTGCTGATGAGCGGACTGGACTATGAGCGTGCGGTGCTCACCGGCGGTCCGTTGGGCATCATGCAGTCGGTCATGGACAACGTGATCCCGTACATTCACGACCGCAAGCAGTTTGGCCAAAGCATCGGCGAATTTCAGCTCATCCAAGGCAAGGTGGCCGACATGTACACCGTGTTGCAGGCGGGTCGCTCGTTTGCCTATACCGTGGCCAAGAACCTCGACATGCTGGGCACCGACCATGTGCGCCAGGTACGCAAGGACTGTGCCTCGGTGATCCTGTGGACCGCCGAGAAAGCCACATGGATGGCCGGTGAGGGCGTGCAGATCTTCGGTGGCAACGGCTACATCAACGAATACCCGCTTGGCCGCCTGTGGCGCGATGCCAAGCTGTATGAGATTGGTGCGGGCACGAGCGAAATCCGCCGCATGCTGATTGGTCGCGAACTGTTTGCTGAAACCTGTTGAGCTTCACTTCCCACTTGACTGAGACCTCAAGGACAACATGCCCTCCTCAATCGACGACCTGTTTGTTCACAACCGCGCCTGGGCGGCCCAGATGGAGCGCGAACGGCCCGGCTTCTTCACCGGCCTGCTAGCACAACAAAAGCCCAAGTACATGTGGATTGGCTGCTCGGACAGCCGCGTGCCCGCTAACCAGATCACGGGGCTGGAGCCTGGTGAGGTTTTCGTGCACCGCAACGTGGCCAACGTGGTGGTGCCCACCGACCTCAACTGCCTCTCGACCATCCAATACGCGGTGGACCAGTTGCGCGTAGAGCACCTGATGGTGGTGGGCCACTATGGTTGTGGTGGTGTGCTGGCGGCACTCGAAGGCACGCGTGTCGGCCTGGCCGACAACTGGATCCGCCACGTGTCCGACGTACGCGACCGCCACCGCGACCTGATCGCATCTGTAGAACCGCAGTGGCGCCACGATGTGCTGTGTGAGTTGAATGCCATCGAACAGGTCGTGAACGTGGCCCAGAGCACGGTTATGCTGGACGCCTGGGGCCGGGGACAGAAGGTCACGCTGCACGGCTGGTGCTACGGGCTCAAGGACGGCCTCATCAACAACCTGCACATGTCCGTGGGCAGCACCGAAGGGCTGGATTCGCTGTACAAGGCGGCGATTGCCGGTGTGGCTGCCGTGAAGAGATGATGTCCTCCCTGAGTCGCTTCGCGCCTTCCCCCTCTCTCTACGCGCTGCGCGCTAGGGGAGGGGGACGCAGCCAGCGGCCTGGCAAAGCCAGTTCCGCGGCCACCTCGCCTGGGCCGTGCCAGTGTCAAGGGCTGCCAGTCGTGCTTGGCGCCACGGGCAGTTGAGATGTTCCCGCAACGGCTTGACGCTCCCCAGGCTTACGGCATTGCCAAGGCCATGATGGACGGGTTCAACCGGCACTACCGGCTGTTCCGCACCGAGTCCGCGCGGGCCAAGCACCGCTTTGAAACCGCCGACTGGCACGGCCAGCAGCGGGCCCAGCGCGAACGCATCGAGTTCTACGACCTGCGTGTCAAAGAATGCGTGCGCAGGCTGGAGAAGGAATTCAGCGCGGGCTCGCAGCCCATGGATGTGTGGCACCAGGTCAAGCTTCATTACATCGGGCTCTTGGTCAACCACCACCAGCCCGAGCTGGCCGAGACCTTCTTCAACTCGGTCACCACCAAGATCCTGCACCGCACGCATTTCCACAACGACTTCATCTTTGTGCGGCCGGCGGTCAGCACCGAATACATCGAAAACGAAGAGCCCGCTGCGCGCCCCACCTACCGGGCCTACTACCCGTCGCGCGACACGCTGGGCGACACGCTCCAGCGCATCATCGAGAACTTCCAGCTGCAGCCCGAGTTTGCCGATCTGGCGCGGGACACCAGCAGCGTGGTGGCTGCCATGCGTGGTCGGCTCGACAAGGTCAGGTTACGCGCCAACTTCCAGATCCAGGTGCTCACCAGCCTGTTTTTTCGCAACAAGGGCGCGTATGTGGTGGGCAAGATCATCAATGGTTTTAACGAAGTGCCATTTGCGCTGCCCATCCTGCACGACGACAACGGCAGGCTGTTCATCGATGCAGCACTGTTCGGTGAAGACGACCTGCAGATGCTGTTCAGCTTTGCGCGCGCCTACTTCATGGTGGACATGGAGATCCCCAGCGCCTATGTGCAATTTCTGCGCAGCCTGATGCCCAGGAAGCCCCGGGCCGAGATCTACAACGCACTGGGACTGGCCAAGCAGGGCAAGACGCTGTTTTACCGCGACTTTTTGTACCACCTCAAACATTCCAGCGACCAGTTTCGCATCGCGCCCGGCATCAAGGGCATGGTGATGCTGGTGTTCGACCTGCCGAGCTTTCCGTTCGTGTTCAAGCTCATCAAGGATTATTTCCCGCACCAAAAGGAAACCACGCGCGAGCAGGTCAAGGCCAAGTACCTGCTGGTCAAGCAGCACGACCGCGTGGGCCGCATGGCCGACACGCTGGAGTACAGCGAGGTCGCCTTCCCGCGCAGCCGGTTTGACGATGCCCTCATCGCCGAGATCGAAAATTTTGCCCCCAGCCAATTGGAGATCAGCGACCGCGATGGCGATGGCCAGACCGAGGTCATCATCAAGCACCTGTACATCGAGCGCCGGATGATTCCGCTCAATCTCTATTTGCAGGAAGCGTTTGACACGGGCCTGCAAGACCCACGCGCGCACCAGCAGATAGAGCGCAGCGTGATCGAGTACGGCAACGCCATCAAAGACCTCGTGGCTGCCAACATCTTTCCCGGCGACATGTTGTGGAAGAACTTCGGCATCACGCGCAACGGCAAGGTCGTGTTCTACGACTACGACGAGATCGAATACCTCACCGACTGCAACTTCCGCCGCGTGCCCACACCGCGCAACGAGGAGGAAGAGATGAGCGGCGAGGTCTGGTACAGCGTGGGCCCGCGTGATGTGTTCCCCGAAACCTTTGGCCCCTTCCTGCTCGGCAACGACGCGGTGCGCGAGGTCTTCATGCAGCACCACGCCGACCTGCTGGATGCCGCCTTCTGGCAGTCGCACAAAGAGCGCATTCAGGCAGGCCACATGTTTGACGTTTTCCCCTATGACGCGGACCGGCGCTTCAGGCAGGGCGCCCCGGCCCGTTCAGCGCTAGGCGATGGCGCTTAGCGTTCCCAACGTTTCACCCTTTTCACCCCGAACCATTTCAAGGAGATCACCACCATGTCCGCATCCCCACAAGACCCGATCGTCATCGTCGGCGCAGCGCGCACCCCCATGGGTTCGCTGCAGGGCGACTTCTCCAGCCTGTCGGCCCACGATCTGGGCGGCGCTGCCATCAAGGCTGCCATGGAACGTTCGGGCGTTTCGCCCGACGCAGTTGGCGAAGTGCTGTTCGGCAACTGCCTGATGGCCGGCCAAGGCCAGGCACCCGCACGCCAGGCGGCCTTCAAGGGCGGTCTGCCCAAGGGTGCGGGCGCCGTCACACTCAGCAAGATGTGTGGCTCCGGCATGAAGGCCGCGATGATGGCGCACGACATGCTGCTGGCCGGTACCCACGACGTGATGGTTGCGGGCGGTATGGAGAGCATGACCAACGCGCCCTACCTGCTGCAAAAGGGCCGCGGCGGCTACCGCCTGGGCCACGACCGCATCTTTGACCACATGATGCTCGATGGCCTGGAGGACGCCTACGAGGCCGGCCGCAGCATGGGCACCTTTGGTGAAGACTGCGCTGCCAAATACAGCTTCACGCGCGAGCAACAAGACGCCTTTGCCACCGCCAGCGTGCAGCGCGCCAAGGCCGCCACCGAGTCCGGCGCGTTCGCGGCCGAGATCGTGCCCGTCACAGTCAAGACCCGTTCGGGTGAAACCGTGGTGTCGGTGGACGAAGGCCCCGGCAAGGTCAAGCTCGAAAAGATCGCCACGCTCAAGCCCGCCTTCAAGAAGGACGGCACCATCACCGCCGCGTCCAGCTCCAGCATCAACGACGGCGCTGCCGCGCTGGTGATGATGCGCGAGTCCACCGCCAAGAAGCTGGGCGCCAAGCCCCTGGCCCGCATCGTGAGCCACGCCACGCATGCGCAAGAGCCCGAGTGGTTTGCCACCGCTCCGCTGGGCGCCACGCAAAAGGCGTTGGCCAAAGCAGGCTGGTCTGCGGGCGACGTGCAGCTGTGGGAGATCAACGAGGCCTTTGCCGTGGTGCCCATGGCGCTGATGAAAGAGCTGGACCTGCCCCACGACAAGGTCAACGTGAACGGTGGCGCCTGCGCGCTGGGCCACCCCATTGGTGCCAGCGGTGCCCGCATCATGGTCACGCTGATCCATGCGCTGAAGGCGCGTGGTTTGACCAAGGGCCTGGCCACGCTGTGCATCGGCGGCGGTGAGGCCACGGCGATGGCGCTGGAACTGGTCTGACGCCTGGTACAGCACCCCGAAAGTATCGGAACATGAAAACGCGTCTTCGCACCCAGGGCGGCGTTGCAAATCCTCGCCATAGCGACAGCTATGGCTGTGGTTTGCGCCTGGCCCTGAGAGCGAATCCATCGTTTTCATTGTGTTCCTCTACTTCCAAGGTGCTGTACCAGGGATGGGATGATTCCCGTCCCTTCACAAGGACAGCGATGAGCAGCACACCTTCCCCCGAGATTGCCGCCTTCTGGCGCGAGTTTTCCGATGCCCAGGCATCGCTTCAGGCCCAGCCGTTGCGCGAGCGGGTCGAGTCGGCCAACGTGATCATCGAGCGCCATCTGGCGGGCCTGGCGCTGGAAATGTCCGGCGGTGAAGACGATGTGGTGGTGGACCTCATCGTCACCGCCCATGGCAGCACCGACAACTTTCCGCTGCTCATGCAGGTGGTGGCCGCCGCCCCTGTATTGCAAAGTTACCGCGTGCGCGCGTTCCGTGAGCGCACCACGCAGCCGGACTTCCCGATTGGCATGGACGGATTCGAGCTGGCCACGTCCGATGTGTTGATCGCCTGCGGGCAAGACGATGGGCAGGCCGCGCTAGAGATCCGCTTTGTTCGCGAGATCCCCGAGGACTATTGGGACCATGCACGCAACATGGCATTCATCATGCTCGACCACGTGTTGGGCGAATATGACTTTGCTGTGAAAGTGGGGGCGGTGGACTTTGTGGATGAAGCCTCTGACCCGCTGACCCCGTGGGTTCCCTTGAGCCAGTTCGCACCGGTGTTCGACCGTTACTGGGTGGACACCCTGGGCCGCACCAGCGATTTCCCCATGGGCGAGCACGATTGGACCGGCATGACCTTGGCGTTTAGCGGGCAGGGCGATCCAACCGGTGACACGGACGATGCGCAAGAGTCCGAGGACACCGCCATCGTCATGGTCAACCGCAGCGCCAACCCCGTGGCCATGCGCGCAGACCTGACGTACGCGCTGACCCTGGACCTCTCGGTGGGCACCCGCGACGAGCTGGCCGCCGTGCAAGACCTGCAAGACCAGGCTGCGACCTTGCTGGAGCTGCCGCAGCTGGGCATCATGGCCTACACCATGACCCGCGCTGGTCGTCGCAAAGCCGTGTACTACGTGGGCGACGAGCAACTGGCCAAACAGGCGCTGGCACCCTTGCTGCTGCGCGACGAGGCCGAGTCTTTGGAGCTGACCATCGCGTTTGACCCCGCGTGGTCCGGCTATTTCGAGTTTGCTGTGCATTGCGAGTGAATGTGTCAGCCACCCCCTTAGAACAGGTTTTTAGGCCACACCATGATTGAAACCCTCGAACAACTCCGCAGCTTGTACGCCGCCCCCGGCGAGCGGGCCCTGCGCAAGCAACAGCCACAGCTGGATGCGCACTGCCAGCGCTTCATTGCCTTGTCGCCGTTCTGTGTGGTGGCCAGTGGTGGTGCGGGTGGGGTGGGAGGTGCGCTGCTCGATGCCTCGCCGCGCGGTGGCGCCCCGGGTTTTGTGAAGTCGCCCGACCCGCACACCCTGCTGCTGCCCGACGGCAGTGGCAACAACCGGCTCGACACCCTGAGCAACCTGCTCGAAGACCCGCGCATCGGCCTGCTGTTCATGATTCCGGGTGTGGACGAAACCCTGCGGGTGAACGGCACGGTGCGCCTGCGTGATGAGCCGCTGTACACCGACTTCTTCACCGCAGAGCGACAACGCCCAAAGATAGTGATCGAAGTGCGCGTGGCCGAGGCGTATCTGCACTGCTCCAAGGCCTTCATGCGCTCGCGCCTGTGGTCGGCCGATGCGCAGGTGGACCGTGCACAACTGCCCACCATGGGCCAGATGCTTCACGACCAGATGGGCCTCGCTACAGAGCCCGAGTCACAGGTTGCGATGCTGCAGCGCTACCGCGCCCAGCTGGCGCAAGAGCAGCAACTGGGCGACGCTTGATGGCATGGATTTCGAATGCTTCATTATTGATAGCTATTAGTGCTTGATAGATAAGCGCTAGAGGCCAATTTCACTCAAATTTTCACCCATGAAATCCATACTTGTCATCGGTGCATCGCGCGGCATTGGGCTGGAGCTGGTGCGCCAGTACACCGAAGCGGGCCGCCGCGTGATTGCCACTGTGCGTGACGACGCGGGCCGCGAGCGGGTACAGGCACTGGGCGCCGAGGTGCTGACCGTGGACGTGGCCAACCCCGCCAGCGTCAGCGGGCTGGCCTGGCAACTCGACGGCGAGAAGATCGAAACCGCCTGGTACGTGGCTGGTGTCATCCGCCGTCCCAATGCGCTGACGCCACCCACGCAGCAGGACTTTGACGCCGTCATGCACACCAACGTGCTGGGTGCCATGCAGACGCTGCCGCAGGTCGCGCCCATGGTGTCCGACGCGCAGGGCGTGTTCGCTTTCCTGTCCTCGTCCATGTCGCAGATCGGTAGCGTGCCCAATAGCGGCTCGTGGCTGTACCGCACCAGCAAGGCGGCGCTGAACATGGCCGTGGCCGCCGCCCAGCACGACTACCCGGACGCCACGCTCATCACCATCGACCCGGGTTGGGTGCAGACCGACATGGGCGGCGAGGGCGCTGCGCTGACCGTGCAAGACAGCGTGCGCGGCCTGCGCGCCACTGTGGCGGGCGTCACCGCCGCCGACAAGGGCCGCCTGCTGCACCACGACGGCCGCCGCGCTGCCCATTGGTAGCCCCCCGAATTTCTGAACAACAAACGACTCTGGAGACACTTCCCATGCTGCTGACCCAAGACCAGGAAATGATCCGCGACGCGGTGCGCGACTTTGCGCAGGAACAGCTGTGGCCCCACGCCGCGCGCTGGGACAAGGAGCACCACTTTCCCAAAGAGGCGCACCAGGGCCTGGCCGCGCTGGGCGCATACGGCATCTGTGTGCCCGAAGAATTTGGCGGTGCCAACCTGGACTACGTCACCCTCGCGCTGGTCCTTGAAGAAATCGCCGCGGGCGATGGCGGCACCAGTACGGCAATTTCCGTGACCAACTGCCCCGTCAACGCCATCCTTATGCGCTACGGCAACGCACAGCAGAAGAAGGACTGGCTCACGCCGCTGGCCCAAGGCCAGATGCTGGGCGCTTTCTGCCTGACCGAGCCGCATGTGGGCTCTGACGCTTCTGCACTGCGCACCACGGCTGTGAAGCAGGGCGATGAATACGTGATCAACGGCGTCAAACAGTTCATCACCAGCGGCAAGAACGGGCAGGTGGCCATCGTCATCGCCGTCACTGACAAGGGCGCGGGCAAGAAGGGCATGAGCGCCTTCCTCGTGCCCACCAGCAATCCTGGCTACGTGGTGGCACGGCTCGAAGACAAACTCGGCCAGCACAGCAGTGACACCGCGCAGATCAACTTCGACAACTGCCGCATCCCGACCGAGAACCTGATCGGTGCCGAGGGCGAGGGCTACAAGATTGCGCTGGGTGCGCTTGAAGGCGGGCGCATCGGCATCGCCGCACAAAGCGTGGGCATGGCGCGCAGCGCGTTTGACGTGGCGCTGGCGTATTCCAAAGAGCGCGAGAGCTTTGGAACCGCCATCTTCAACCACCAAGCCGTGGGTTTCCGCCTGGCTGACTGCGCCACACAGATCGAGGCCGCGCGCCAGCTCATCTGGCACGCCGCTGCGCTGCGGGATGCAGGCCGCCCGTGCCTCAAGGAGGCTGCCATGGCCAAACTGTTTGCCAGCGAGATGGCCGAGCAGGTGTGCAGCGCCGCCATCCAGACCCTGGGCGGCTACGGCGTAGTGAACGACTTCCCGGTGGAGCGCATCTACCGCGACGTGCGCGTCTGCCAGATCTATGAGGGCACGAGCGATGTGCAAAAAATCATCATTCAGCGCGCACTGGCGTAACGGGGCCGACCGCCGCGCGGCGCCCGCAGGCCCGCGTTGGTGCGAACATCGGGCGCATGAACACGAACCCGGGCATGGCCTCGGAGCCCCCTCTTTCCTGGTCGGCGCTGCCCCCGGCCGCACGGTTGCAGCTGCTGGGCAACAGCTTTCTGCGCGTGCGCGACGGGTGCACCGTCATGCCCCTTTTGGGCCTGGCCGGCTCGGCGTGGCTGCATGCGCTGGGCCAGTGGCCGCTGGCGGTCACGCTGTGGTGGGTGGCTTCGCTGTCGCTGGTCGGCATTGCGTGGGGTGCCTGGGCGCTGTGGCAGCGAGACCTGCGACAGATGGCCGCCGGCAGCGCCGACCCAGCCGCGCTGCTGTCAACCTGGCTGCGCCGCGTGCAGCCCCTGGCAGCCCTGTACGGCGCACTGCTGATGAGCCTGGCAGCGTGCGCCGGACCCGAGGCGCCCTTCGAGCTTCGGGTGGTGCTGGTCTGCGGCGGCACGCTGGTCATGGCCGCGCGTGCGGACCACCAGTCGGCGGCGTTGGTCGTGTACCTGCATTTCTTCTTCGCCAGCCTCGCGGTCGGCCTGCTGTCGCTGCCCTATGTGTTCCCGCAGCACTGGCTGTACCTGCTACCCCTGTACCTGCTGTTTGGCGTGTTTTTGCGCAACGCGCGCATCAGCCACCAGTTCTTCCTGAGCAACATCGACCTGAGCGAACGCTTTCGCGCCGCCAAGAGCGAGGCCGAGCAGGCGCTCTCCGTCAAGAACCAGTTTCTGGCCACCGCCAGCCACGACCTGCGCCAGCCCGTGCATGCCGTGGGGCTGCTGGCCGAATCCATTGCGCTGCGCAACCGGGACCCCGCGCTGACGAGCACGCTGCAGGATCTGCGCCAGGGTGTGCAGTCGTTGCAGTGGATGTGCAATGCGCTGCTGGACCTGTCGCGCATTGAGGCGGGGGCCGTGCAGGCGCGCATGCAGGCCGTAGCCTTGGCGCCGCTGCTGCACGAGGTGACCACGCTGTTGAGCGAATCCGCGCGTGCGCGCGGCCTGGCGCTGCGCTTGCGCCCGCCGCCGCCCGGCACGCGGGTGCAGGCCGACCCCATGCTGCTGCGCCAGTGCGTGGTCAACCTGGTCCACAACGCGCTGCGCTACACGCAGCACGGCGGCGTGCTGCTGGCCGTGCGCCGCCGCGGCGAGCACTGGCAGGTGGAGGTCTGGGACACGGGCCCCGGCGTGGCCGCCGAGGAGCGCGAGCGCATCTTCTCGCCCTTTACCCAAAGCGCGGTTACGCGCGCGGCGGACGACGCGGGCTACGGCCTGGGCCTGGCCGTGGTGGCGCGCTGCGCCGAGTTGATGGAAGCGCCCCTGGGCCTGGCGTCGCGCCTGGGGCGGGGCTCGCGCTTCTGGCTGCGGCTGCGCCGCGCCGCGGCGGACGAAGCGCCCGGCGCCGTCGTTGCTGCCTTGGCCCCGCAGGGCAGCCTGCAGGGCTGTTGCCTGGTGGTGGAGGACGACCCCCAGGCGGCTGCGGGCTGGCTGCAACTGCTGCAAGACTGGGGTGTGCAGGCGCGCTGCGCGGCCGATGGTGCCGAGGCGCTGGGCCTGCTGGCGCAGGGCTTCGCGCCGCAGGCCATCTTGTGTGACCAGCGGCTGCGCTCAGGCGAAAGCGGTTTCGCACTGCTCCAGCGCCTGGAGGCGCTGTGCCCCGACGCCGCGCTGGCCATGGTCAGCGGCGAATGGGATTCGCCGGCGCTGCGCCAGGCGGAGGAAGAGGGCTATCTGGTGCTGCGCAAGCCGGTGGCACCGGAACTGCTCCAAACCCTGCTGCGGCAGTGGCTGTCTCAGGCACCCAGACAGCTCTTAAAAGAGTAGCTGTTGGCGCCCGTTGGTAGAGCGCTAGAGGCTGATTTCGTTGTTTTTTTTCTGGCCGCAGCCATTGCGAAAGCACCGCGTGCAGCTCGTCCACATCCACGGGCTTGCGCAGCACCAGGTAGCCCTCGTCCAGCGCGGCCTGCAGTTCGGGCGAGTCGTATTCGCCGCTCACCATTGCGCCGCGCGCGTCCGGGCAACGCGCAAGCAGTGCGCGCAGCACTTCAAAACCGCTCTCGCCGGACCGCAGGCGCTGGTCACACAAGATGGCCTCGGGCGCAAAGCCGGTGTCCAGCTGCGCAAATGCCTCGGCCGCGTTGGAGGCCAGGCGCACCTGCACGCCCCAGGTCGCCAGCAGCGTGGACCAGGCCTCCAGCACGTGGGGGTCATCGTCCAACACCAGGCAACGGCCTTGCAGTAGCGGGCCCGTGCGGCGCATGTCGGCGGTGGGCATGCGTTGCAGCACCTGGTCTACGGGCGGTGCGGCTGGCAGCTCAATCCAGAAGCACGACCCCTTGCCCAGGCGTGACTGCAGCCCCTGCCGGGCTTGCATCAGTGCCACACAGCGCGCCACCACCGCCAGGCCCAGGCCATGCCCGCTGCGGTGCACCTGCCAAGCGTGCTCGGGCCGGTAGAACGCCTCGTAGATCTGCGCCTGTTCGTGCAAGGCCACGCCCACCCCGGTGTCCCATACCTCCAGGCGCCAGTGCGCGCCCCGGCGCCGCGCACCCACCAGCACGCCGCCTTGCGGCGTGTAGCGCAGCGCGTTTTGCACCAGGTTGGCCAAGGACTGGCGGGCGAGTGCCGGGTCGGCCAAGACGGCGGCGCCGGGCGGCGGCGTGTGAAAGCGCAAGTTCAGGCCACGCGCAATGGCATCGGTGGCGAACTGGATGTGCAGGTCGTCAAACAGCACGGCCAGCGGCACCGGGGCCGGGCGCAGTGCCACCGCGCCGGACTCGATGCGCGACAGGTCGAGCAGCGCATCAAACATGTGGTTGACCGACCGCATGCTCAGCCGCCACTGCGCCAGCAGCGCTTCGATCTGCGGTTGCCCGCGCGCGTTCAGCGCGATGGCTTCGGCCAGCAGCGCCATCGCGTGCACCGGCTGGCGCAGGTCATGGGCGGCGGTGGTCAGAAAGTGATTTTTCTCGGCCAGCGCCGCTTCGGCGGTGTCGCTGGCTTCGCGGTAGCGTTCTGCCAAGTCGCGGCTGCGCTCCTCCAGCACCACCTGGCGCACAAAGAACCGGTGCGAGTTCACGGCGCTGCGGTAGATCACGGCGGCCATCACCAGCGTCATGGGCAACACCATGGGCCATTGGCCGGGGAATGCCCAGGGGATCAGCGCCAGACCACTGACAGCACCCATGAAATACATGCGGTACACGGCAAGCGTCGCGCTCATCTGCGCCGCATTGGCGGCCAGGATGCCCGCCAGCGTGATGTGCAGCAACAGCATGTACTCGTAATTGCCATGGCCCAGCGACAAAGGCACCGACAGCGACACCCCCAACCCATGCGCCAGCGCCAGCCAGCGCACGCGGCGCGTCCACGTGGGCAGCAGCGCTTGCGCAGGCTGCAGTGCGCGGTCGCGCAGGTAGCGCCGATGGCCCCACCATACGAACAGCAGCGCGGGCAGATACGCGCCGCCCCACACCAGCAGCGGTGCGAGTGGCCCGCCCTGCCAGCCCAGCAGCAGGCCAAACAGCAGCCCCATGGTGGGCATCACCGTCATGCCCAACCGCAGGCGCGCAAAAGAAGCTTCGAGCAGCAGCAGCCTGCCTTGGGTGCTGGGGGTGTCGTACTCGCTGGCGGGGGCGGCGGTGGGTGCGGTCATGCGGGCGCGGGCGGGGCGGACGCGCTCTCCGGGGCGCGCAGGACAGGAGGGTGAACGGCCCGGCTACACGGCATCGCGGGGCGCCCGATCATGGCGGAGGCTGCGGCGCCTGTGGTGGTTGTTGCTGCGGAAGCACCAGAATGCGCCCGCGCAGCCGCGTGATGGCTTCCACCCGCGTGCGGGCGCCCAGGCGCTGCAGGATGGCGGTCATGTGCTCCTTGACCGTGCTTTCAGACAGCGCATATTGCTGGGCGATGCGCTTGTTGGGCAGGCCCTGCAACACCAGCGCCAGGATCTCGCCCTGGCGAACCGACAGGCCCAGCTCGGCCGGGGTGACGGGCAGCTCACGGCTGCGCGCGGGGCGCTGCGCATTGGCGCCAGGCGTGAACCAGGCCAGCCCCCCCAGCAGGGCCTGGATCGCCTGGGCAAAGGTCTCTGGCGCTTCTTGTTTGTGGATGAACCCCTGGGCGCCTGCCGCGCGCACCTGGTCGATCACCGCGGGGTCGTCGTCGCCGCTCATCACCGCCACGGCTGTGGCGGGGCACAGCGTGCGGATGCGGGCGATGAGGCCAAGCGATGCGCCCTCGGCCAGCCAGAAGTCGACGAGCGCAATGGCCGGGGCGCCGCGCGCTTCAATCAGCGACTCCAACTCGTCAGCCTGCGCCGCCACGGCCACCTCCAGGTGCGGCAGCCGCGAGCGCAGAAACTCGGCAACGCCGCGCGCCACCAGCGGGTGGTCGTCCAGGATGAGTGCGTAGGGGGGCATGGCCAGGTGAACGGTGGCGCCGGGGAAGGGTGGGGAGACGGAGAGGCCAGCGCTGGGCGAAATTCTGCCAAGTGTTCCCTAACCGTGGTGGCGCGGAAACCCTACCAGCGTAGGGTTACGCGCAGCGCCCTGCGGCGCACAGAATCCGCGCTCCATTCACGACACGGAGGTTTCTGTACATGACCACAGCAAGCGCGCAGCGCACCTGGCAACACGCACGGCCCGCATTCCGTTGGGCACCCCTTGGACTGGCCGCCGTTCTGCTGGTGGGCTGTGGCGGCGGTGACGATGACGGCACATCCCCACCGCCTTCTGCTGGTGCTTTTTCGGTGGGCGGCTCCGTCACGGGGCTGGGAGCTGGCAAGACGCTGACTTTGCAGAACAGCGCAGCGGACGACCTCACGGTGAACGCCAACGGCAGTTTTGTTTTCGTCACCCGGCTGGACAGTGGTGTGGCCTACGCCGTTACCGTCAAGACCCAACCCAGCGGGCAGCGCTGCACGGTGACGCAAGGCACGGGCACTGCCACGGCCAACGTGAGCGATGTGCAAGTGCGCTGCGAGAACCTGGCAGCCGCCACGTTCACGGTAGGGGGCTCGGTGTCGGGGCTGGCAGGCACGGTGGTGCTGCAGAACAATGGGGGCGACGATTTGTCGGTGGCCAGCAACGGCGGGTTTACCTTTGGGTCGGCGCTGGCAGGCGGCGCGGCGTATGCGGTCACGGTCAAGAACCAGCCCGGCGGGCAGACCTGCGCGGTGCGCAACGGCAGCGGCACTGTGGCGTCGGCCAACGTGGGGTCTGTGGAAGTGACCTGCGCCACGGCGCTCGTACTGCCACAGGGCGACTGGAAGCAGGAACGGTGCTCGCCCATCGGCCCTGGCCAATGGGGCCGCACCCTGTGGCGCATTGCCAAACAAAGCGAGACGCGTGCGACTGTGGGGCTGGGCGTTGCTACGTATACCGATGCCAACTGTACTGCGGCGGGTCCGATCATTGGCGGACAAGGCAGCGACGGCGGCACGTTCAACTTTGACCGCACGGCATCCACGGCCACGCTCAGCGCCTATTTCGGCAGTTGGGCACAGATCACAGGCCTGACCTCTCGCACCGTGTGGGCGCGCAAAGGCCAGTACCTGTGTGTATTGGGCGACCAGAACCCGAGCCTGTTCCCATCGGCTGCAGCGGTGGAGACATCGGCCAACGTGTCCATTCAGAACAAGGCGTGCTACACGCAGAACTGACGCCCAGGCGCTGGGCGCGCCGTTTCATCATAAAAGCCCCCGCAGCCTTGGCGTTGCGAGGGCTTTTCTCTTTCATTCTTTCTTGGTGTCGGGGCCGTGGCCTGCAGCGCCCGGCGTGCAGGCCCCTTGCGGTCAGTGCGCCAGTTCCTCCGCCGTGGCCGCATCAAGCCGGCCCGAAGCCGCCAGGCCCTTGTCTTTCTGGAAGGCGCGCAGTGCGGCCGCGGTCTTGCCGCCCATGGCCCCGTCGGGCGTGCCCGCGTTGTAGCCCAGTTCGTTGAGCTTGGCCTGCGCGTCGCGCACCGAGATCCCCACGCTGGCGGATGCAGCACCGCGCGGTGCAGACGTCTGCGACGGAGGCGCTGCGCCGTCGACCGACAGGCGCCCACCGCCACCCAGGCCCTGGCCCCGCACGGTTTGCGCCTTGTAGTTGCGCAGCGACTGCACCATCTGGTTGAACGCATCCATGAACGCGGCGGCAATCACCTTGCCTTCTGCCGTGTTGGAGTAGCCCCCCATTCGGGCACCGCCTGATCCGCCCAGCAGTTGCCCCATGGCACCAAAGTCCGTCTTGGCGGCACTGCCTTCCGAGGCCGCCACCTGCACCCCGGAGCGGTTATCGATGAGCGTGAGCAGCGCGCTGGCTTCCTTGGTGTTCATGCTGCCGCCGATGGCCGCGAGCAAGCCGCCCGCGCGCCCGCCCACCAGGCCGCCCAGCGATGCCGAGGCGCCGCCAGCGTTGTTGTTCTGGAACACGATCTCGGGCGACAGGCCGTAGTCCGACGCCACCATCTGGCCCTGGCCGAATTGGCTGCCCTGCCGCATTTCGCCGGACTGCATCAGCGCGCGCTCGCGCGTCATGGCGTTCATGCCGGCCGCGCCACGCTCTACCACCACGAAGCAGTTGGACTGTTGCACCAGCAGGCGCAACAGGTTGGCCGTGGGTGGCAGGCGGTATTGGTCGCGCAGGATGGTGTACCAGCCGGCTTGCTGGTTTTCGATCAGCGAGACCGTGCCCAAGGGGCTCTCGCAGCGCTCCAGCGAATCGCTGGCGCCGGTGGAGGCGCCACCCGCCGCACTGCCCGTGGCCACTGTCTTGGCCTCGGCGCTGCCCATGCGCATGTTGGTGGTTTCGCACCCTGCCAACAGCAAGGTGGCGGCAGCCGCAGCACTGACGGCGGACAGACGCAGGAGCGGGAAAGAAGGCGCTGTGGGGCCCCATGGGCCGCGAGGTAGAGATGTCTTCATGAGGAGGAGTGCTGTGACAGCAAAAGAGACAAGAACAAAGTCCTGATCTTTTGCCGTGCACCCCCTGCGCAGCAACCCGACTGAAGTCGGGTGGCGTTCGAGACACCGTTGTGCCGCCCCACTCGGGAGGCGGTCCCTGGCTTCGGGTCAGCCTTGCTGCAAGGCCGCGCCCTGCAATTGCTCCAGCGTCACAAAGTCCAGGGCGCGCGCATGGGTGCACTCCAGGATCACCGGGGGCGCCACGCCGGCTTCCCAAGCCTCTTTCCAGCGCAACGCGCACAGGCACCAGCGGTTGTTGGCGCGCAGGCCTGCAAAGCGGTGCTCTGGCCGGGGCGTGACGAGGTCGTTGCCGCGGCTGAGCGAGAAATCCAGAAACGCCTGCGTGATCCGCGCGCACACCACATGCGTGCCGTGGTCGTGTTCGTCGGTGTTGCAGCAGCCGTCGCGCAGGTAACCCGTCAACGGGTCGTATGAGCAGGGCATGAGAAGTGTGCCCAATACGTTCAATGCAGTCATCGGTGGGTCAACGCTTTTGCGTGCTCGTGGTGTGGATTGATTTCTGGGCTGCCTGCCGTTGTCAGCAGGGTTCGGAGGTTAGGGCTCTGCTTGCAGTAAGCCACAGGCGTTTCATCGGCGCCGCAGCACCACGGTGATCTGCCCGTTGGTTTCAATGGTGGCACGTGCCACCTCATGCACATCCAGGCAGCCACCCGCACGCAGCGCGGCCTCCAGGTCGTCGGTGGACAGCAGTTCCTTGCGCATCAGCGCTGTGTTCACCTGCCCGTCGCGCACCAGCACCTGCGGCGTGCCGTCCACCAGCCGTTCGAGCCGTTGAAACCGGAACGTGATTTGCGCCAGCATCACATGGCATCCGATCAGCGTCAGCGCGGAGATGAGCCCGCCCACCAATGAGTTGTCGCCCGCGTTCATCGAGTTTTGCACCGCGTTGGACAGGATTAGCAACAGCACCAGGTCAAACGGCGCGAATTGCCCGGTCTGCCGTTTGCCCGTCAGGCGCAGAAAAATCAGCAAAAACACATAGACCACCACCCCGCGCAGCACAAATTCCCACCAGGGCACGCTGGTTTCCCACATGGCAATACTCCTTGTTGCATGACTGTTACGGTGTGCAGTCTAGGGCGGCGGCGGTGTGGGTGAAAATCAGCACAGTTTCCGCCAGTCTGCACAAGCCTTGGCCGCGCGCTGGCAAAGCCCGCGACTCTTCCCATCCACAAAGAAAGAACCACCACCATGCTGCGTCGCCAGTTTCACCACGCCAGCGCTGGGGCGCTGGGTGCGCTGCTCTTGATGGCCCACCAGCAGGCGCAGGCACTGTCGCTCGCGGACTTGTCCAACGCGGATGCATCCGGCGGGGTCAAGGCGGCCCTTGCCCAGGGCGCGCAGGCGGCGGTGGCGCTGCTGGGCCGTCCCGACGGCTTTTTGGGCAACCCGCAGGTGCGCATTGGCCTGCCCGGTTATCTGGACGACGCGGCCAAGGTCATGAAGTCGCTGGGGCAGGGGCGGCGCATCGATGAGTTGATCACCGCCATCAACCGCGCCGCCGAAGCGGCCGTGCCCATGGGCAAAGACCTGCTGGTCAACGCCGTGCAGACCATGACCGTGACGGACGCCAAGAACATCCTCACCGGTGGCAATACCTCGGTGACCACCTTTTTTGCCGAAAGAACCCGGGTGCCGCTGGGAGAACGCTTTTTGCCCGTGGTGAACCAGGCCACCGAGAAGGTGGGCCTCACCCAAAAGTACAACGCCTTTGCGGGCAAGGCGGCCAGCTTTGGGTTGCTGAAACCCGAAGAGGCCAATCTGGCGCAGTACGTGACCGGCAAGACGCTGGATGGTCTGTACCTGATGATTGGCGAGGAAGAGCGCCGCATTCGCCAGAACCCGGCGGGCGCAGGCAGCGCCATCCTCAGGAAGGTGTTTGGGACCATGAAATGAAACACCCCCTGAGTCGCTGCGCGGCCTTGGCCGCGCCAAGTTCAGTGCGGCGCTATCGATAGTGGATAGGGCATCTCGACCCATGGCATCCCCTCTACCCACCAACGCCTCCTGCCCCTGTGGCCAGACGAACGCGCGCCAGAAGCCCCTGACCTATGCCGCATGCTGCGGCCGCTATGTCGAGCATTTCGACGCCACGCCCGCACCCGACGCGCCCAGCCTGATGCGGTCGCGTTACACCGCGTTTGTCGCCGAACGCGCAGACTACCTGCAGGCCACGTGGCATGCCAGCACCCGGCCTGTCACACTGGACTTTGAGGTGGGCGCCAAGTGGCTGGGGCTGGAGGTGCGCGCCCATCGCACCACCGGCGGCGACCGGGCCGAGGTGGAGTTTGTGGCCCGTTACCGCACCGGCGGCCGCGCGGTGCGGCTGCACGAGACGAGCCGCTTTGTGCGTGAAGGTGGCCGCTGGTTCTATGTCGACGGCGACATCGACGGCAAGAAAGCGGCCTGATTTTTGATAAAAATGACCTCTAGCGCTTATCCAGTAAGCGCTTATAGCTATGAAATTTGAAGCGATCTTGTTTGACTGTGATGGCGTGCTGGTCGACAGCGAGCCCATCACCAACGGCGTTCTGCGTGACATGCTGGTGGAAGCGGGCTGGGCGCTTAGCGCCGAAGAATGCATGGCCCACTTCATCGGCAAAACCGTGCGCAGCGAGGCAGCGCTGATCGAGCGGCACACGGGCCGCCCGCTGACCGACGAGTGGATGAATCTTTTCTATGCGCGCCGCAATGCCCGGCTGGACGCCGAGCTGCTGGCCGTGCCCGGTGCCAACGACATGGTGCACGCGCTGCACACCGCGCTGAATGGGCGCATCGCCTGCGCCTCGGGCGCAGACCGGTTCAAGGTGGAGATGCAGCTGGCCAAGGTGGGCATGGCCGCGTATTTTGCGGGCCGCATTTTCAGCGGCCATGAAATGCCCGCCACCAAACCCGCACCCGATGTGTACCTGGCCGCTGCCGCCGCATTGCAAACCCCACCGAGCCGCTGCGCGGTGGTGGAGGACACGGTCACCGGTATCACCGCAGGTGTGGCCGCTGGCGCCACGGTGTTTGCCTATGCCCCGCTGGGCGACGGCGCTGCACTGCGGGCGGCCGGGGCTGCGTGGGTGTTTGCCGACATGGCCGAGCTGCCGGGCTTGCTGTCTGGCTGGCCGCAGTAGCGCACACCGCCTTACTTTCTGACCGCGACGGGAAAACACAGCGACATACAAGGGGTTTTGTTGATGCCAGCGATGAGAAAACCAACCGGGGCGCCCGCCGCTCGCTCCCCCTCTGCGGGCAGTTCTGCCCACCGTGCGGCGCGCCATGTGGTCCGCAGCTGGGTCGGTCGGGTCGCCCAGGGCTTGGCTTTGGCGGCGGTGGTAACGCTGCTGTCGGCCTGCTCGTCGGTGCGCCCCTGGATCAACGAGCCCATGCCAGACATCGACCTGGCGCAGTACCAGAACATTGCAGCGCGTGATCCCAGCATTCTGGTGGCCGTCACCCTGTCTGGCGGGGGGGCGCGCGCAGCGGCTTTCGGGTTTGGTGTGCTCACGGAGATGCAGGAGACACGGTTCAACTGGAACGGCCGCAGCACCACCCTGCTGGACGCGACCGACGTGGTCAGCGGCGTGTCGGGCGGCAGCATTGTGGCGGCGTATTTTGCGGCGCATGGCATCGAGGGCCTGCCGCGTTTCGAGCAAGACTTTTTGCGCCAGAATTTTCAGAACAGCCTGATCACCCAGGCTCTGCGGCCGGGCAACCTGATCGACCTCACATCACCCTGGCTGGGGCGCTCTCACCTGCTGGCGCGGCGGCTGGACGAGTTGTATGGCGGTCAAACATTTGGCGACGTGGAGCGCCGCCCGCGTCACCCGCAGCTGTTCATCACCGCAACCGACATGTCGCTGGGCACGGGCTTTGAATTCACCTGGGACCAGTTCGCGCTGATCTGCTCGGACCTGCGCACAGTGCCGCTGTCGTTTGCGGTGGCGGCCTCATCCGCCGTGCCGCTGCTGCTCAGCCCCATGACGTTGAAGAACCATGCGCACCATTGCCCCGATCGCAAGGCTGCATCGGACACCAGCACGCTGGCCGCGGTGGGCGACTACCGGGCACGGCTGTACCGCGCGCATGAGCTGAGCTATCTGGACTCCGCGCGCAAACCGTATATCCACCTGGTGGATGGCGGCCTGGCCGACAATCTGGGCGTGCAGCGCCTGCTGGACCGCGCCTTGGCGGGTGGCGGCCTGCGCCAGACGTTCAGCGAGGTGGGCATACCGCCCGGCACCATCCGCAAGCTGGTGCTGATCACGGTGAATGCCGAGCGCGACCCGTCCGTCAACATCGACATGAACGACACCGTGCCCAACATGGCCCAGGTGGTCGATTCGCTGTTGTTCGGCACGGGCTCGCGCGCCACGCGCGAGACGCAGGAGTTTCTGCGCGACATCACCCGCCAGTGGCGGCAGGCGCTGGCCGCAGGGTCCACCGGCAGCACCGATGCCTTTGCCCCCGACGCCGAGATCCACGTCATCCCCGTCAACCTGCGCGACGCGCCGGACGACGTTGCGCGCCGCCGGCTGCTGCAGGTGCCCACGGCGTTTTCCATTGCGTCTGAAGAGGTGACGGACCTGATCGAAGCCGGTGGCAGCGTGCTGCGCCATTCGCCTGAGTTTCGGGCGCTGGTGCAGTCGCTGCTGCGGCATTCGCAGCCGCTGCAGGCCAAGGAGTAGGCGCCGCTCGTTGTGGGGGAAAGCCGAGGGGCAGAGGCAGATCGGGGTGATCAGGGGCGCGTGTCGGGCGCGGGGGTGGTGGGCACGCCCTGCTCTTTGGCCGCATCGGTCTGGGCGGCCATCGCGCGCTGGTAGCCCGGGCGCTGTTGCAGCCGGTGCCAGTACATCAGCGTGGCCTCGCCAAACTGAGGCGACAGGCCTAGGTGCTCTGCCAGCAGCAGCGCATAGCCCACCGACACGTCTGCGGCGGTGAAGCGGCCTGCGCAAAGGTAGTCGCTGCGGCTGTGTGTCAGGGCGGTTTCCACAGCGCGCAGGCGCGCCAGAAACCAGCGGCTGTAGTCCTCGACCACCTGCGGCTGTTTGCGCTCTGCGCTTTCAAAGCGGCCGTAGCGCAGCACCAGCGTCTGCGGAAACGTCAGCGTGGCCTCGCCCATGTGCAGCCAGTTCAGATACGCCCCAAACGCTGGGTCGGGCGGACGCACATCCAGCCCGGCGTCGGGATGCGCCGCGGCCAGGTACTGGCAGATGGCCGCTGATTCGGTCATGCGCGTGTCGCCTTGCACCAGCAGCGGCACCGTGCCCAGCGGGTTCTCGTCCAGATACCACCGCGCCTTGGCGCGGGGCGGGAAGGGAAGCATGTGGAGCTGGTAGGGGAGTTGGAGCTCTTCGAGCATCCACAAGGGGCGGAAGGAGCGGGCGCTGATGCAGTGGTGGAGGTGGAGCATGGGGTGTTAGCTTTGCGGGTCCTGTGTCACTCAGTGTCGGTTTGACGGTGCTGGACTTTGACCTGAAATAGCCGACGATTCAGTGGCGCGGGCAATAGATCATTCAACGCCGAGTTGGTTGAAATGTCGCGGTGCTATCCCGCTGCGTGTCCGTTTCAATGGCACGTCAGTTCTCCTGACGTTCGTTTGGGGAAACGGAGCGAATGACATAGCCACTCCCTCTGCCGAAAATCGCATATGAAATGCTTGCCCAAGCCAGAATCCCAAGCAGAGTCAGGCCGAAGGATGTCTGTGTTTTCAGTGATATGTACACGAACAGAGCTGTTCCAATTACGACCATTGCGCTTTGTAGCGAACGTCGAGGTACAACGTACTCTGTTTCCAAGGCTGCAACGGGGATCCCGTTTTCGCGCAACACACATTGAAAAAAACCTCGGCGCATATTCCTTGTCGAGAGCTCCAACGAATACATGGATCCGTTCAGCGCGATCTCGTGCACGGACGTGAGCGCGATTTTGCGTTTCACAGCTACCAGAGCGTCGTTCAAGTAAAGCTCCTCCTTGCCAGTGATGGAGGAAATCCAGAGTGCAAAACGATTGCCAGCATGTTGAAACACAAACCAGAGCCCTCCAAGAGCGCTGGCGGACGGAGTTGAAGGAACGAGGTGCGCCATGTGAGGCCTAAGGTTGATGTAGTCGCCAACTTGCCGGATATGCATCCCTCCCGATAGCGAACTGGAGCGCTGATCTGAGAAGGAGAATTTGCAAGAGCATGGGTTAGCCATGGGTTGCCATCAAGTTGGCAAAGATTCTGACTCTCTGATGGCGAAGTTTAAGTATGACGGCCACCCACTTTGAGCTGCGCCAGGCAAGATGCTCTCTTTGATTGCATTTACTACGCATTCCCTTATACCCTCACCGCCTTCCGAAACTCCGCCGGTGACTGCCCCGTCCACCCCCGGAACGCCCGGATAAAACTCTTCTCATTCACAAACCCCGCCGCCTCTGCGACCTGCTTGATGGGGCGGTCGGTGCGGTGCAGCAGGTCCACCGCGCGGGTGCGGCGCACCTCGTCTTTCAGGCCCTGCAGCGTGGCGCCTTCTTCCTTGAGCTGGCGGTGCAGAGTGCGGGGCGACACATGCAGCAGGTGGGCCAGGGTGTCGGCGCTGTGCTGGGGCAGGGCGGTGGTGGCGTGTGCGCCCGGGGCCCCTTGCGGTGCGCCCAACAACTGTCGCACGCGCTGCACCAGCAGGCGGTCGCGCCGGTACTGCAGCACGGTCAGTGGCAAGGCGTGCTGCAGCATCTGGCGCAGGGCCGCTTCGTCGCGGCGCAGGGGCAGGGCCAGATAGCGCGCGTCGAAGCGAATGCCGGTTTGTTCGGCGCCAAAGGCGACGGGAGCGCGAAACAGCACGGCGTACGCGTCGGCATGTGCGGGCGCCGCAAAGGCAAATTGCGCCGACACCAGCGGAATGCGAGAGTCCACCATCCAGCACGACAGGCCCAGCGCATTGCGCAACATGGACACCAGGCAGAACTCGCGCAGTGGCCCCAGGTCGCGTGCCTCGGTGATGGCAAGGGTGGCGGTGTCGCCCTGGGTGGTGAGCCGCAGCGCAATGTCGTCCGTGAGCATTCCATGATGGCGGCACCAGCGCGCCAGCGCCACCTGCAAGGTGGGCGAGCTGATGGATGCGCGCGCCAGCATGCCGTAGCTGCCCCAGGGCAGGCGGCGGCTGAACCAGCCCAGCGCCTCGTCGTCCAGTTCCTGCATGGCGGCGTCTGAGACCTGTTCCATCTGCCAGGCGGTGATGCGGGCTTGGGGCTCGTGCAGCAGCTCAGGCGCAATCTGTGCCTGGGCCAGGGCGCGGTCGGGGCGCATGGCACGGTTTTCGTAAGCCAATGCAATGGCCCGCACAAACGCGATGGGTGTGGCTGCAGCGGCTTGTGTCGCGGAGAGCGCGTGCTGAAGCGGCTCGGCAGTGGGGTCTAGGGATTTCACCTTGCGGAGTGTGCCGCAGCCGTGGCACGATTTGCAACCTTTGTGGCAACCCGACGGGGGTGCAGGCTTCTATGCTTGCGGATCGCCCCCGGCCCTGCGCAGGGCGGGCGGGGCACAGTGACCCAGGAGACAAAAACCAATGACGATTGCAGCCGCTGCCAATCCCGCCCCCTTGGTGAACAGCTACGCGCGCGGCGCCACCGATGTGCCGCTGATCGAGCAGACCATTGGCGCCTTCTTTGCCTATATGGTGGCCCGCCAGCCCGAGCGCGAGGCGCTGGTCAGCGTGCACCAGGGCCGCCGCTACACCTACGCCCAGTTGCAGACGGAGGCGCACCGCCTGGCCAGCGCGCTGCTGGGCATGGGGCTCACCCCCGGCGACCGCGTGGGCATCTGGTCGCACAACAACGCCGAATGGGTGCTGATGCAGCTGGCCACCGCACAGGTGGGCCTGGTGCTGGTCAACATCAACCCGGCCTATCGGACGTCCGAGGTGGAGTACGCGCTGAACAAGGTGGGCTGCAAGCTGCTGGTGAGCATGGCCCGCTTCAAGACCAGCGACTACCTGGGCATGCTGCGCGAGCTGGCGCCGGAGTGGCAGGGCCAGCAGGCGGGCCAGCTGCACGCGGCCAAGCTGCCGCAATTGAAGACGGTGGTGTGGATTGATGACGAAGCCGGGCAGGGTGCCGACGAACCGGGCCTGATGCGCTTCACCGATTTGATGGCGCGCGGCAACGCGGCCGACCCGCGACTGGCGCAGATCGCAGCCACGCTGAAGGCCACCGATCCCATCAACATCCAGTTCACCAGCGGTACCACGGGCTTCCCCAAGGGCGCCACGCTCACGCACCGCAACATCCTGAACAACGGCCTCTTCATTGGCGAGTGCATGAAGCTCACGCCCGAAGACCGCCTGTGCATCCCTGTGCCGCTGTACCACTGCTTTGGCATGGTGCTGGGTAATCTGGCATGCCTCACACACGGCTCCACCATCGTCTACCCCAACGACGGGTTTGACCCGCTGACGGTGCTGCAGACGGTGCAGGACGAGCGCTGCACCGGGCTGCACGGCGTGCCCACCATGTTCATTGCCGAGCTGGACCACCCGCGTTTTGCCGAGTTCAACCTCAGCACGCTGCGCACCGGCATCATGGCCGGCTCGCCGTGCCCCACTGAGGTCATGAAGCGCGTGGTGGAGCAGATGAACCTGCGTGAGATCACCATTGCCTACGGCATGACCGAGACCAGCCCCGTGAGCTGCCAGAGCAGCACCGACACACCGCTGGACAAGCGCGTCTCCACCGTGGGCCAGGTGCAGCCGCACCTGGAGGTGAAGATCGTGGACCCCGACACCGGCGCCGTGGTGCCCATCGGCCAGCGCGGCGAGTTCTGCACCAAGGGCTATTCCGTCATGCACGGCTACTGGGGCGATGAGGCCAAGACCCGCGAGGCCATCGACGAAGACGGCTGGATGCATACCGGCGACCTGGCCACGATGGACGCCGAGGGCTACGTGAACATCGTCGGCCGCATCAAGGACATGGTGATCCGGGGCGGCGAGAACATCTACCCGCGCGAAATTGAAGAATTCTTGTACCGCCACCCTGAGGTGCAGGACGTGCAGGTGGTGGGCGTGCCCGACCAGAAGTACGGCGAGGAACTCTGCGCCTGGATCATCGCCAAGCCCGGCACGAAGCCCGCCGAAGACGACATCCGCGCCTTCTGCAAGGGCCAGATCGCACACTACAAGGTGCCGCGCTATATCCGCTTTGTCACCAGCTTCCCGATGACGGTGACGGGCAAGATCCAGAAGTTCAAGATCCGCGACGAGATGAAGGACCAGCTCGGGCTGGTCGAAGATAAAACCGCTTGAAAGAGCCAGACCGTATGACCATTCTCGACACCCAACTCAACGCCCGCTCGGCGGACTTTCTGGCCAACGCAGCCGCCATGCGCACGCTGGTGGATGACCTGCGTGCCCAGCTCGACAAGGTCGCCCAGGGCGGCGGCGAAGCGGCCCGCGCCAAGCACACCGCGCGCGGCAAGCTGCTGCCGCGCGAGCGCGTGCAGATGCTGCTGGACCCCGGCACGCCGTTCCTTGAACTCGCACCGCTGGCCGCGCTGAACATGTACAACAACGACGCACCCTGCGCGGGGCTTATCGCGGGCATTGGCCGCGTGAGCGGCGTGGACTGCATGATTGTGTGCAACGACGCCACGGTGAAGGGCGGCACCTACTACCCGCTCACCGTCAAGAAACACCTGCGTGCGCAGGAAGTGGCGCAGCAAAACCATCTGCCTTGCATCTACCTGGTGGACTCGGGCGGCGCCAACCTGCCCAACCAGGATGAGGTATTCCCCGACCGCGATCACTTTGGCCGCATCTTCTTCAACCAGGCCAATATGAGCGCCATGGGCATTTCGCAGATTGCGGTGGTCATGGGCAGTTGCACGGCAGGCGGCGCGTACGTGCCCGCCATGAGCGATGAATCCATCATCGTGAAGAACCAGGGCACGATCTTCTTGGGTGGCCCACCGCTGGTCAAGGCTGCGACGGGCGAGGTTGTTACGGCCGAAGACCTGGGCGGCGGCGACGTGCACACGCGCCTGTCGGGCGTGGCCGACCACCTGGCGCAGAACGACATGCATGCGCTGCAGCTGGCACGCAATGCGGTGCGCAACTTGAATAAAAACAAGGCTCCAGCGCTGGCTGATCAAGCGCCAATAGCTCCTAAATTTGCAGCAGAAGAGCTGTATGGCGTGATCCCCGTGGACACGCGCAAGCCCTTTGACGTGCGCGAGATCATCGCCCGCATCGTCGATGGCAGCGAGTTCGACGAGTTCAAGGCGCGCTACGGCACCACGCTGGTCACGGGATTTGCGCGGATTGAAGGGATGGCTGTGGGCATCATCGCCAACAACGGCATCCTGTTCAGCGAGTCGGCCCTCAAAGGCGCGCACTTCATCGAGCTGTGCTGCCAGCGCAAGATCCCGCTGGTGTTCCTGCAGAACATCACGGGCTTCATGGTGGGCCGCAAGTACGAGAACGAAGGCATAGCCCGCAACGGCGCCAAGATGGTGACGGCGGTGGCCACCGCCAGCGTGCCCAAGTTCACCATCATCATTGGCGGCAGCTTTGGTGCGGGCAACTACGGCATGTGCGGCCGCGCGTACAGCCCCCGCTTCTTGTGGATGTGGCCCAACGCGCGCATCAGCGTGATGGGCGGCGAGCAGGCTGCTGGCGTGCTGGCCACGGTGAAGCGTGACGGTATCGAGGCTAAGGGTGGCCAGTGGAGCATGGAGGAAGAAGAAGCCTTCAAAGCCCCCATCCGCCGCCAGTATGAAGACCAGGGCCACCCCTACTACGCCACCGCCCGCCTGTGGGACGACGGCGTGATCGACCCCGCCGACACCCGCCGCGTGCTGGCCTTGGGCCTGGCGGCCACGCGCAACGCGCCCATTGAAGACACCAAGTTCGGCCTGTTCCGGATGTAACCCACCAGAGCCAGAACCAGGAGCTGCGATGGACGCTGTTGCCCACTTCACCCAGCTCGCACGCTACAACGTGTGGGCCACGGCGCGCGTGTTGGATGCCGTGCGGGAGCTGCCTGACCAGGCTTACCGGCGCGACGTGGGCCTGTTCTTTCACAGCATCCACGGCACGCTCAACCACCTGCTGGTGGGCGAACATCTGCTGTGGTTTGTTCGGTTTTCCGAAGGCATCTCGCCCAAGGTGGCGCTGGATGCCGAGGTGGAGCCCGACCGTGCACAGCTGGACACCCGGCTGCGCGAGGGCGCAGCCTGCTGGGCGCCGCTGATTGCGTCGCTCTCGCCCGACCGCTGGAACAGCACTCTCGACTACACCACCATGCGTGGCACAGCGGCATCGCTGCCGTTTGCGGCCACGCTGGCCCATGTGTTCAACCACGGCACACACCACCGGGGCCAGATCACCGCAGCGCTGACCGCCCTCGGCCAGCCCAGCCCCGAGCTGGACCTTGTCTACTTTCTGCAAAACCCGTCCCAGCCATGAGCAGCCAGAACCTGACCATCACCCAATCCGGCGCCGTGGCGCGCATCACGCTCACGCAGCCAGAGATTCGCAACGCGTTCAGCGACGAAGTCATTGCCGAGATCACCGCCGCCTTCCTCGATGTGGGTGGGCGCGCCGATGTGCGTGCCGTGGTGCTGGCGGCCGAGGGGCCCGCGTTCTGCGCAGGCGCCAACCTCAACTGGATGCGCCGCATGGCCGACTACACGCGCGATGAAAACATCGCCGATGCAGGCAAGCTGGCCGAGATGCTGCGCGTGATCTACGAGTGCCCCAAGCCCACGATTGCCCGCGTGCAGGGCGACGTGTATGCAGGCGGCATGGGCCTGGTGGCCGCTTGCGACATGGCCGTGGCGGTGGACTCGGCGGGCTTTTGCCTGAGCGAAGTGAAGCTGGGGCTTATCCCCGCCACCATCAGCCCGTACGTGATTCGCGCGATGGGTGCACGCGCTGCGCACCGTTACTTCCTCACGGCAGAGCGGTTCGGTGCCGCCGAGGCGCTGCGCATTGGCTTTGTGCACGATGTGGTCGCTGATGATCAGCTCGACGCCAAGGTGGACGAACTGCTCAAGGCCTTGACCACCGCCAGCCCCAATGCTGTGCGTGCATGCAAAAAACTGGTGATGGATGTGGCCGAGCGTGAAATCAACGCAGGCCTGATTGCAGCCACCGTACAGGGCATTGCCGACATCCGTGCCAGCGACGAAGGCAAGGAAGGTGTGCAGTCCTTCCTGAACAAGCGCAAACCGGCCTGGCTGTCGGTGTGACGCACCGCGCATAACGAGATCCCGCTATGGACGCTCTCTGGCTACACATCGTTCAGTGGTTGCACACCGTGGGCCTGCACGTGGATGCGGGCACCGCCCGCGAGGTGGCGGGCGGCATGGCCGAGGTGACCCAAAAGCTTGACATGCCCAGCCTGCTGGCCCTGGCGGCTGCTTTGGGGTGGGCCAGCGGCTTTCGGCTGTATGCCGTGGTGTTCATCGTGGGTTTGATGGGTGCGGGAGGTTGGCTGGCGCTGCCTGCCGGGCTGCAGGTATTGCAAAGCCCGCTGGTGCTGGCGGTGGCGGGCAGCCTGATGCTGGTGGAGTTTTTTGCGGACAAGGTGCCCTGGATCGACAGCGCCTGGGACGCCGTGCACACCGTCATCCGCGTGCCGGGTGGGGCCCTGCTGGCTGCGGGCGTGTTCGGCGCCGACAGCGCCACCATGGGCGTCGTTGCGGGTCTGCTGGGGGGCTCACTGGCTGCCACATCGATGGCGACAAAGATGACCACGCGCGCTGCGGTCAACACGTCACCCGAACCTTTTTCCAACTGGGGCCTGTCGTTCTTGGAAGACGGCTTGGTGGTGGCCGTGGTATGGCTGGCCACGCAGCACCCGGTGGCGTTCGGCATCGCGCTGGTGGTGATGGTCGTCATTTCGGTGCTGCTGCTGGTGGTGCTGTTCAAGTTTCTGCGCGCCGTGGTGCGGCGCTTGTCTTCTTTCTTTTCTGGCTCCCCTGGAGTGGCTTAAATGTTTACAAAAATTCTGATTGCAAACCGGGGTGAGATTGCTTGCCGAGTCGCCGCAACCGCCAAGCGCCTGGGCGTCAAAACGGTCGCTGTTTACTCTGATGCCGACGCCAACGCCAAGCACGTCGCCGTCTGCGACGAGGCCGTCCACATCGGCGGCAGCGCGCCCAAGGACAGCTACCTGCGCTGGGAGCGCATCATCGAGGCCGCCAAGGCCACGGGCGCGCAGGCCATTCACCCCGGCTACGGTTTTCTGAGCGAGAACGAAGACTTTGCCAAGGCCTGTGCCGATGCGGGCCTGGTCTTCATCGGCCCGCCCGCCAGCGCCATCAATGCGATGGGGCTCAAGGCCGAGTCCAAGCGCCTCATGGAGCTGGCCCAGGTGCCATTGGTGCCCGGCTACCACGGTGCCGACCAGGACCCGGCGCTGCTGCAGCGCGAAGCCGACCGCATTGGCTACCCCGTGCTCATCAAGGCCAGCGCGGGTGGTGGTGGCAAGGGCATGCGCGCTGTGGACAAGGCCGAAGACTTTGCGGCAGCGCTCGACTCGTGCAAGCGCGAAGCGATCAACAGCTTTGGCGATGACGCCGTGCTGGTCGAAAAGTACGTGCAGCGCCCCCGCCACATCGAGATCCAGGTGTTTGGCGACACCCACGGCAACTGCGTGTACCTGTTCGAGCGCGACTGCTCGGTGCAGCGCCGCCACCAGAAGGTGCTGGAAGAGGCGCCCGCCCCGGGCATGACGCCCGAACTGCGCGCCCGCATGGGCGAAGCCGCCGTGGCGGCAGCCAAGGCCGTGAAATACGTGGGCGCAGGCACGGTGGAGTTCATCGTCGAGCAGCCCGGCGGCTACGACGCCCCCGAGCAGATGAAGTTCTATTTCATGGAGATGAACACCCGCCTGCAGGTGGAGCACCCCGTGACCGAGGCCATCACCGGCCTGGACTTGGTGGAGTGGCAACTGCGTGTGGCCTCCGGCGAGCCACTGCCGCTGCGCCAGGAAGACCTGCGCATCACTGGCCACGCCATCGAGGCGCGCATTTGCGCCGAGAACCCCGACAACAACTTTCTGCCCGCCACAGGCGCGCTCAACGTGTACGCACTGCCCGAGTGCGTCACGTTTGAAAGAGGTGCTGTGCGCGTTGATTCCGGCGTGCGTCAGGGCGATGCGATCAGCCCGTTCTACGACTCCATGGTGGCCAAGCTCATCGTGCACGGCGATACGCGCGAACAGGCGCTGGCGCGGCTGGATGAAGCCCTGGCCCAAACCCACATCGTCGGCCTGGCCACCAATGTGCAGTTTCTGCGCCGCGTGGCCCGCACCGATGCGTTTACCAACGCCCGGCTCGACACTGCACTGATCCCGCGCGAGCAGGCTGTGTTGTTCCACCAGGAGCCCGTGGGCCTGCCCCTGGCCGCTGCGGCTGCCGTGGCGCAAACCCTGCTGAAGGAGCGCACCAGCGAGGGCGTGGACCCGTTTAGCCGCCGCGACGGGTTCCACACCCACGGCGTGGTGCAGCGCCGCTTTGAGTTCGAGTTTGGCGGCGAACACGCCAAGGCCTGGCTGACCTACGAGCGTGGCGGCAGCCTGCGTCTGGCAGTGGGCGAGGGCGATGCCGCTGTGGCTGGACCGCTGGTGTTTTCTGCGCGGGCCGACGGCATTGAGTTGCAGTTCGCAGGCCAGCGCGCCCGCGCCGCGGTGTATGCCCAAGGCGAGGTGGACCATGTGTTCACCCCGCTGGGCGCCACGCAAATCACCGCCATCGACCTGCTGGCCCACGCGGGCGAGGCAGCGGCTGAGGGCGGGCGCCTGACCGCCCCCATGCCCGGCAAGGTCGTGTCGTTTGCCGTGAAGGCGGGCGACGTCGTGACCAAGGGCCAGCCGCTGGCGGTGATGGAAGCCATGAAGATGGAACACACCATTGCGGCGCCCGCCGATGGCGTGGTGCAGGAGCTGCTGTACGCACCTGGCGATCAGGTGACCGAAGGCTCGGAGCTGCTCAAGCTGGTGGTGGCTGAAAAGGCGTAGGCCCTTGTGGAGCACCCCGTGCGTGACAGCGCGCTGGGTGCAATGCCGTTACCCTTGCACGCCATGAAAATCACCTTTTGTTGTACCGACACCAAGGCCGAGCCTTGGCTTCAGGGCCTCAGCGCCGCATTGCCTGGCGCTGACATTTCCGTGTGGCAACCCAGTGCGCCGCAGGCGGACTACGCCGTGGTTTGGGCGCCACCCCAGCAATTCATGGATGAGCAGCCGGGGCTCAAGGCCCTGTTCAACATCGGCGCGGGGGTGGATGCGCTGCTCAAGCTGCGTCTGCCGCTGAACACGCTGGTGGTGCGGCTGGATGATGCCGGTATGGCGGTGCAGATGGCCGAGTACGTGTGCCATGCGGTCATCCGCCACTTTCGCGAGTTCGATGGCTACGAGACCGACATGGCGGGCGGGCGCTGGGGCTACCGCAAGCCCCGCATGCGCACCGACTTTCCCATCGGCGTGATGGGCCTGGGCGTGCTGGGCGAGCGGGTTGCCAAGGCGCTGGCGCAGTTTGACTTTCCCATCAACGGCTGGAGCCGCAGCCCCAAGGCCATCGAAGGCGTGCGCGGCTTTGCAGGCGCAGAGCAGTTCAATGACTTTCTGGCCGCCAGCCGCGTGCTGGTCAACCTGCTGCCGCTCACGCCCGACACCGCCAACGTCATCAACAAGGACACGCTCGCTCGCCTGCAGCCGGGCGCCTACGTGATCAACGTGGCGCGCGGCGCGCACTTGGTGGACGAAGACCTGATCGCCGCCATCGAAAACGGCCATGTGGCAGGCGCCACGCTCGATGTGTTTCGCACCGAGCCGCTGCCCGCAGGCCACGCGTTCTGGAACCACCCGCGCATCACCATCACGCCCCACACGTCGGCGCGCACGCTGCGCGACGAGAGCATTGCGCAGATTGCACGCAAGATGGCGGCGCTGCAGCGGGGTGAGGCGGTGGCAGGTGTGGTGAACCCCGGGCGCGGGTACTGACACCGCACGCTGCGCAGCCGGCTGGCAACCAACGAAAATCGCAGGCATGACAACAGCCCCTACCTTCCGTCGATTTTTTGGCCTCATTGGCTGGATCCTGCTTGTGCCCAGCACCGTGACCGCCTTGGGTGCGGCCTGGATGCTCGCCTCGGGCATGAACATGCTGGGCGGCACCCACACGGCACAAGGCAGGGTGGTGGCGCTTCAAGAGCTGTTTGTGGGGCCAGCGAATCGCAAGGGTTTGGCCCACAAAAGCGTTGTGGAGTTCGTCACCACCGATGGCCGCGCGGTGCGGTTTACCGATTCGATGGCGCGCCAGAACCAGGCTGCCCACAAGGTGGGTGAAAACGTGACGGTGCGGTATGACGCCAAAGACCCGTCGCAGGCAGAAATCAGCAGTTCAAGCGTTGTCAAGGTTGTGTTCGGTATTGCCATGCTGGTGGGCAGCGCCGTGGGCATGGCGGTGGGCTGGCTGCTGCTGCGCCTGCGGTCCAAGGCAGATGCCATTGCCGCGAGCGCCACTTCGGAGTGACCTCGGCCCACCTTGACCTGAACCCACCCATTTCAAGAAAGAAACCCCTCCCATGAGCATCCCCTCCCGTGTCCAACTTATTGACGTAGGCCCGCGCGACGGCCTGCAAAACGAAAAGACCCCTGTGCCCGCCGCCGTCAAGATCGAGCTGGTGCATCGCCTGCAGCAGGCGGGCCTGAAAGAGATCGAGGTCACCAGCTACGTGTCTCCCAAGTGGGTGCCGCAGATGGCCGACAACCACGAGGTCATGGAAGGCGTCGCGCGCCAGGCGGGTGTGGCGTATTCGGTGCTCACGCCCAACCTCAAAGGTTTTGAGGCGGCGGTCCTCGACAAGCCCGATGAAATCGTCGTTTTCGGCTCTGCGAGCGAGGCCTTCAGCCAGAAGAATATCAACTGCAGCATTGCCGAAAGCATCGAGCGTTTTGCGCCCGTGGTCGAAGCGGCGTTGGCTGCTGGCATCCGCGTGCGGGGCGCGATGAGCTGCACTGTGGGCTGCCCATACGAAGGCGAGATTGCGCCGGAGCGCGTGGCGTATCTGGCTGGCCTGCTCAAAGGCATTGGCGTTCAGCGCGTGGATGTGGCCGACACCATTGGCGTGGGCACACCGCGCAAGGTGCAGAAGGCGCTGGAGGCGACGTTGCAGCACTTTGGCATCGACGATGTTTCGGGCCACTTTCACGACACCTACGGCCAGGCGTTGTCCAACACACTGGCCGCGTTGGAGCTGGGCGTGTGGAACTTCCAGTCGTCCGTGGCCGGGCTGGGCGGTTGCCCCTATGCCAAGGGCGCGACGGGCAACGTGGCGACTGAGGACGTGGTCTACATGCTGCAGGGCATGGGCATCGAGACGGGGATTGACCTTGATAAGCTCATCGACGCCGGCGCGTACATCAGTGATTTTCTCGGCCGCAAACCTAATTCCCGGGCAGCGAACGCGCTGCTCACCAAACGCGCTGGGTGACATGAAGCACCCCCTGAGACGCTGCGCGTCTTCACCCCTCTCTCGCTGCGCGGGAGGGGGACGCCACCGGTGGCCTGGCAAAGCCAGTTCCACGGTGGCACTGGCTTGGGCCGTGCCGTGCTTGTGCAGTGGCCCGCTGGTGGTGCGCAGAACAATGAATCACTGAGGTGCCTTTGGCCCAGGAGAAAACGACGATGTGTGGAGCTGAACTGAAAAACCTGCCCGAAGGCGTGCAGCGCGTGGCTGCGGCGCTGGAATCTCTGGGGCACCCCCACCGCCCGCAGATGCTTGACGACGCCGCGCGCACCGCGCAGCAGGCAGCCGACGCGCTGGGCATTGCCGTGGGGCAGATCGCCAAGAGCATCATCTTTCGCCGCAAGAGCGACGACGTGGCTGTGCTGGTGGTCACCTCGGGCGACCGGCGCGTGGACGAGAAGAAAGTGGAGGCGCATGTGGGCGGCAAGATCGGCCGGGCGGACGCCGAGTTTGTGAAAAGCCGCACGGGGTTTTCGATTGGTGGTGTGTCCCCCGTGGCACATGCCACGCCGCCCGTTACGCTGATCGACCAGGACCTGCTGCGCTTTGACGTGGTGTGGGCGGCGGCGGGGCATCCGCACGGGGTGTTTGCGTTGCACCCCAGCGATCTTCAGCGGCTGACGGGTGCGCCCGTGGTGGATGTGGTGCAGGCGGTTACTAGCGAGTCTGCGGCATGAATGCTATTGATTTGCTAGCTGCTCGCGCTTTTCAGATAAGCGCTGGCGGCCATTTTGATGCTGAAAATACCGAGGCCGTGCCTTCACCCTGCATTTCGGTGTGCCGCATGTCCGCTGACCGCAGCCATTGCGAGGGCTGTTTTCGCTCCCTCGACGAGATCCGCATCTGGTCACGTGCCGACTCGCATCTGCGGCGGGGCATCTGGCAGCAGTTGCTGGGCCGGGCGGGCATCGTGTTGTCGGCAAACACCACCGAAAGGGCGGACCCATGAAGCGCATCACGTTCTACTTGGATTTCATCTCGCCCTACGCCTGGCTGGCGTTTGAACGCCTGCCCGAGGCGCTGGAAGGCCTGAGCTACAGCGTGACCTACCAGCCTGTGCTGCTAGGCGCATTGCTGCAGCAGCATGGCAACCCCGGCCCGGCGGGCATTGCGCCCAAGCGCGACTGGACCTATCGCCACGTGACGTGGCTGGGCCATGCGCAGGGCACGCTGCTGCAGATGCCCGCGCGCCACCCGTTCAACCCGCTGCCGCTGCTGCGCCAGGCGCTGGCCTGCAGCGATGACGGCCTCATCAACCGCTTTGTGGCAGGTGCCGTGCTGCGCCACGTGTGGCAGGGCGGGCGCGATGCGCTGGACGCCGAGCGGCTGAGCGCGCTGGCGGCCGAATTGAGCGAGCAGGTGCGCAGCGCCGGGCAAGACCCTACCGGCGAAGCGCCCAAGGCGCTGCTGCGCGCCAACACGCAGGCAGCGCAGGCTGCTGGCGTGTTTGGGGTGCCTGCGTATTCGGTAGACGACAAGCTGTTTTGGGGACTTGACGGCCTGCCCATGCTGCGGGCCTATCTGGAGGGCGACGCCTGGTTTGCCAGTGGTGACTGGGACAGCGCACCCCGGGTGCCATCGGGTCTGGCGCCCAAGGCGGGCTGACGACACCCAGGCCGCGCGGTCGATCACAGAGGCCCCACCGGTTTGCTTTGCAGCGCGCCGATGCGTGTGGCGGCAGTTCCCCCGGTCAGGCCGGCTGTCAGAACGGGGTCAGTGAGAGCTTCAAGAATGGGCGGGCGTTGAGTTTGCGCGAGGGCCAACCCCGCAGCCTCGCGCACCACAACAAAAAGTCAAACCGCCCCTTTTGGAGACAAACCGCCATGGCCGACGCCGCTGCCGCCCGCGCCATGACGCGGGAGGAAAGAAAAGTCGTGTTCGCGTCGTCGCTCGGCACGGTGTTCGAGTGGTACGACTTTTATCTGTATGGCTCGCTGGCGGCCATCATTGCGCGCCAGTTTTTCAGCCCGCTGGACGCGGGCGCTGCGTTTTTCTTCGCCATGCTGGCGTTTGCTGCGGGCTTCATCGTGCGGCCGTTCGGGGCGCTGGTGTTCGGACGGCTGGGCGACATGATCGGGCGCAAATACACCTTTCTCGTCACCATCCTCATCATGGGCCTGTCCACCTTCATCGTGGGCGTTCTTCCGTCCTACAGCAGCATTGGCGTGGCCGCGCCGGTCATCCTGATCGGGCTGCGGCTGTTGCAAGGCCTGGCCATGGGGGGCGAATACGGCGGTGCCGCAATCTACGTGGCCGAATACGCACCGCACGGGCGGCGGGGTGCCTACACCGCCTGGATACAGACCACGGCCACGCTCGGGCTGTTCATGTCGTTGCTGATGATTCTGGGCACGCGCACGCTGCTGGGAGACGATGCGTTTGCAGACTGGGGCTGGCGTATACCGTTTCTGGTGTCCATCGTGCTGTTGGTGGTGTCGGTGTGGATCCGGCTGTCACTCGACGAGTCGCCCGCGTTTCGCCGCATCAAGGCCCAGGGGCGCACGTCGCTGGCGCCGGTGTCCGAGTCTTTTGGGCGGTGGAAGAACCTGCGGGTGGTGCTGCTGGCACTGGTGGGGCTGACTGCGGGGCAGGCGGTGGTTTGGTATACAGGGCAGTTTTATGCGCTGTTTTTTCTCACGCAGCAACTCAAGGTAGACCCCACTACCGCGCAGCTCATGCTGGCTGCGGCGTTGCTCATCGGGGCGCCATTTTTTATCGTGTTTGGCACGCTCTCAGATCGGGTCGGGCGCAAGCCCATCATCATGCTGGGCTGCGTGCTGGCAGCCGCCACGTATTTTCCGGCGTTCCAGGCGCTGGCGTGGGCCGCCAATCCAGCGCTGACCGAGGCACAGGCGCGCAGCCGCGTGGTGGTGTTGGCAGATCCTGCGGAATGCTCCTTTCAGTTCAACCCCATGGGCACCGCGCGGTATGCGAGTGCATGCGACCTGGCCAAACAGACATTGGCGGCCCTGTCGGTGAGTTATGACACCGAGCTACTGGTGTTGCCAAGGGCCCCAGGGCCATCCGGCCCGCCTGGACATGCGCTGATCCGCATTGGCACCACCGAAATCGTCAGTCCTTCAGCCCTTGGTGTGCCCGCCGACGAGGCCCGGCGCAGTGCCGTTGCCTTTCGCCAGGCGGTGGGTCGCGCGCTCGCAGACGGGGGCTACCCGGCCGGGGCCGATCTCGAACGGGTCAAACCGCTGGTGGTGGTGGCCATCCTCAGTTACTTGATGGTGCTGGTCACCATGGTCTACGGTCCGCTTGCGGCGATGCTGGTGGAGATGTTTCCCACCCGCATCCGATACACCTCCATGAGCCTGCCGTATCACATTGGCAATGGCTGGTTTGGTGGGTTGCTGCCTGCCCTGTCCTTCGCCATCGTGGCGCAAACGGGCAACATGTACAGCGGCCTTTGGTACCCGTTGGTCATTGCAGCCGCCACCGCGGTGGTGGGCGTGCTGCTGCTGCGCGAGACCAAGGATGTGGACATCTATGCCGATGATTAAAGAGATGCTTTGCACCTTTTGCTTGCTTCGGGACGGCCAAGCTGGCTTTTGCCCACTCCCGCAAGTCTCTGAAACGAGCGCGCCCAAATGCCAACGCCACCGCGAAACCGGCTTTGCCGGGCCGCTGTAGGCGTCCCCTTGAGGGGGGAGCGGTGCAGCCGCTCAGGGGGCTACCTCCTGAACCGCCCGTCGCTGCCAATGATCGACAGGTCTGAAAAGTCCAGCCCGGTGTGGTCCGTTGGGCTGTACGAGACTTCCAGCCCACCCACATCGAACTTCTTGATGCCTTCCAGTGCGGCATGCAGGCGCACCCGGTCGGGTTTGGCGCCTGCGCGTTTGATGCCTTCGACCAGCACCTTGGCGGCAACAAACCCTTCTACCATGGCGGGGGTCAGATCGCCTGCATTCCGGGCCTTGGCCAGGTCCATGGCTTCTTTGATAACGGCGTAGTTGAGCGAGCGCTCTGACGGAAACACCTGCGTGACCACCACGCCGCGCGCGCTGTCGCCCAATGCCTTCACGAACCCGCCCGATGCGTTGTTGGAAAGGGTCACGATCTGCCCGCTGACCCCCGCACCGCGCAGCGCCTTGATGCCGTCCACCACGGCGGCGCCGGTGCCAATGAAGATGATGGCCTGCGGCTGCTTGCCCGCCACGCGCGGCGCGATGGCCGAGTAGTCGGGCTTGGCACGGTCGAACTTTTCGATGAACAGCGCTTCGATGTTGTTGGCCTTGAAGCCAACCAGTGCACCGGCCAGACCGTCGGCACCAAAGGTGTCGTCCACGTGCACCACGCCGATGCGCTTGATGCCCAGGGTGTGGAGGTGGGTGATGGCTTTTTCGACTTCGCGCTGATAGGTGGCGCGCACGTTGAAGATGTATTTGCTGACGGGTTCATGCAGCACCATCGCCCCCGTGGAAGGCCCTACGAGCGAGACGCCGTGCTGTTCAAGCACCGGCACGATGCCCTGGGTGTGGGGTGTGCCGCGGGTCATGAACATCCCGATCACGCCGCGTTGCTCAATGAGGGTGCGGGTGTTTTCCAGGGTCAGCTTGGGGTCGAACTTGTCGTCCAGCGAGATGACTTCCACCTTCTGGCCGCCCACACCTCCCTTGGCATTGACGCTGTCGATGTACAGCGCCGCGCCCTGCATGGATTCCGCCACCGTGGCGGCAGCCGACCCGGTGATTCCCACCGTTTGCCCAATCAGGATTTGTGCCTGGGCGATGCCTGCGCCCAACACCGCCAGAGCAGCGCCCGCGCGTAACCAATGGGTAAATCTCATGCGGCTGCCTTGTTCCAGAATTGCGTCAAATGTAGATACAAATTGTGACGAGCAATCCGTGAAAACACGCAGGCCCGGGCAATGCCGGGCCTGTAACAAGGAGATCAAGCTCCACGTCAGCTTGAGGTGTTAGGCGGCTTTGGTGTGACCACTTGTAGGGCTCGCGATGCCCCAGGTTGCAAGCTCAGCGGCGGAACCGGCCATCGGTGCCGATGATGGAGAGGTCGGCAAAGTCCAGGCCTGTGTGGTCGTCAGCGCCGTAGGTCACTTCCAGTCCGCCCAGGTCCAATTTCTTGATGCTTTCGAGCGCCGCATGAATTTTTTCGCGGCTGGGTTTGGGTCCTGCGCGTTTGAGGCCTTCTACCAGCACCTTGGCCGCGGCATAACCTTCCAGCATGGCAGGGGTGAGTTCCGTCAGGCCTTTGGCCTTGGCCAGTTCCTGGGCCTCCTTGACCATGGGGTAGGTCACAGCCCGCTCGTTGGGGTACACCTGCGTCACGATCACTCCCCGCGCGTTGGCGCCCAGGCTCTTGATAAACCCGCCTGAGGCGTTGTTGGAGAGCGTCACGATCTGTGCTGCCGACCCAGCCGCGCGCAATGCAGCGCCCGCGTCCACCACGGCCGACCCGGACGCCACCATCAGCACGGCCTGGGTGTCAGCCTTGGCGATCTTGGCCACGATGGGGGCAAAGTCGGGCTTGGCGCGGTCAAATTTCTCCAGCACCACGGGGGTGAGATTGGCCGCGGTCAGGCCTTTTTGGGCGCCCGCCACGCCATCGGCGCCAAAACTGTCGCCCGCATACATCAGCGCAATGCGCGTGATGCCCATGGAGGCCAGGTGGGTCATCGCCTTTTCGGCTTCGCGCTGGTAGGTGGCGCGCACGTTGAACACATATTTGCGCACCGGCTGGTGCAGCACCATCGCCCCGGTGGACGGCCCCACCAATGCAACGCCGTGTTTTTCCAGCAGCGGAATGATGGCTTCGGTGTGGGGTGTGCCGCGCGTGAGAAACAGCGCCGCCACATTGTTTTCTTCGATCAGCTTGCGGGCGTTTTCGGCTGCGATCTTGGGGTCAAACTTGTCGTCGAGCGAGGTCAGCTCGATCTTCTGGCCATTGACGCCGCCCTTGGCATTGATGGAATCGATGTACAGCAGCGCGCCATCGGTCGTCTCTTTAACGCCTGCCGCCACCTGGCCGGAGAAGCCCGCCGTCTGGCCAATCTGGATCTGCGCGTGGCCGGTGCTGCACACCGACATCGCGAGGGCAGCGCTGGCCCACAGTGTCTGCCATTGCTTCATGGCTGTCTCCTCTTATGAAAAGGGCAGTCTAAACCGATGTTTTGCCAGCGTTCAAAGGGTTTTTTCCGAGGTCGGGGCTGTTGGTGACAAATTTGTGTTGCATCAAAAGCACCGCAGCGCGGTTCGGGGGTACTCGCACGCAGCGGGCGGAGCGGACGATGCATCCCTAGAATGTTCCGCCTCACACCCGAAAGACTGCCCACATGACCCAGGGACTGATCCGCATCCGCGGCGCACGCCAGCACAACCTCAAGAACCTGGATCTGGACATCCGCACCGGCGAACTCACGGTGGTCACGGGCCCCAGTGGCTCGGGCAAGTCCAGCCTGGTGTTCGACACCTTGTATGCCGAGGGCCAGCGCCGTTACGTGGAGACCTTCAGCGCCTACGCGCGCCAGTTTCTCGACCGCATGGACAAGCCCGCCGTGGACAAGGTCGAGGGCGTGCCCCCGGCCATTGCCATCGACCAGACCAATCCGGTGCGTTCCAGCCGCTCCACCGTGGGCACGATGACGGAGCTGAACGACCACCTGAAGCTGCTGTTCGCCCGTGCGGGGCAGTTGTTTGACAAGCAGACGGCTCAGCCGGTGCGGCACGACACGCCAGAAACCATTTACGCCGAACTGGCGGCGCGATGCGCTGCAGCCAGTGACCCGCGCATCGTCCTGACCTTCCCGGTCGAACTACCCGCCAACACCAGCGCCGAGCAGGTCGAGCAATGGCTGTCGGCCAGCGGCTTCACCAAAGTGCAGGCCGAGCGCGAAGTAGCCACGCCCACAGGCCCGCGCAAGGTGCTGGACGTGGTGGCGGACCGCTTCCGCCTGGGCAATGCCGAGAAGGCACGCGTGGTCGAGGCCATCGAGGTCGCGCTCAAGCGTGGCACGGGTCGGCTGAACGTCTATGTGCTCCCCCCCGCCCAGACCGTTCAGCCTGAGCCTGTCGAAGGCCGGGACAACGTGTCGACAAGCGGGGCGCGAACGGAATCCGTGGAACCCGCACCCGAGCTCTGGCGCTTTTCCACCGGCCTGCACTGCCCCGACAGCGACCTGCGCTACAGCGACCCGATCCCGTCGATGTTCTCGTTCAACTCCGCCGTGGGCGCGTGCGAGAGCTGCCGGGGCTTCGGCCGCGTGATCGGCGTGGACTACGGCCTGGTCATCCCCAACGACAAGCTCACGCTGCGTGCAGGGGCCATCAAGACCATCCAGACCCCCGCGTGGAAAGAGGCGCAGGACGACCTCATGCGCCATGCCGAAACCGCCGGCATCCCGCGCGACACGCCCTGGAACAAGCTCACCGACGACCAGAAGAAATGGGTCATCGGCGGCGCGCCCGGCTACAAGGACGGGCAGTGGAGCAAGCAGTGGTACGGCATCAAGCGCTTTTTTGAGTACCTCGAAAGCAAGGCCTACAAGATGCACATCCGCGTGCTCTTGTCCAAGTACCGCAGCTACACGCCATGCCCCACCTGCGCGGGCGCACGCCTCAAGACCGAAAGCCTGCTCTGGCGCATTGGCCGCAAGGAAGATGCCGACGCAGTGCTGGAGCCCGGCAAACGTTTCATGCCCGAGGGTGTGCAGTGGTCGCGGGCCCAGCTCGAAGCGCTGCCTGGGCTGTGCCTGCACGACCTGATGCTGCTGCCCATCGACCGCCTGCGCCAATTCTTTGCGCGTATGCAATTGCCGGTGGGCGATGACGCCAAGGGTGGCGATGCCCAGGCGCTGAAGCTGCTGCACGAAGAAATCACCACCCGCCTCCAATACCTGTGCGACGTAGGCATTGGCTACCTCACGCTCGACCGCCAAAGTCGCACGCTCAGTGGCGGCGAGGTGCAGCGCATCAACCTCACCACCGCGTTGGGCACCAGCCTGGTCAACACGCTGTTCGTGCTGGACGAGCCCAGCATCGGCCTGCACCCGCGCGACATGCACCGCATCACCGAGGCCATGCTGCGCCTGCGCGATGCGGGCAACACCCTGGTGGTGGTGGAGCACGACCCCGCCGTCATGCTGGCGGCCGACCGCATGATCGACATGGGCCCGGGCCCCGGCCGGCTGGGTGGGCAGATCGTGTTCGACGGAACCACGGCGGATCTGCGCAAGGCCGACACGCTGACCGGCGCCTACCTGGGTGGGCGCAAACATGTGGGTTTTGGCTTCAAGCGCATGGTGACGGAATCGACGCCACGGCTCATTCTGGAAGGCGCGCGCGAGCACAACCTGAAGGATGTGACGGTGGAGTTTCCGCTGCAGCGCCTGGTCACCGTCACCGGCGTCAGCGGCTCTGGCAAGTCCAGCCTGGTCCAAGACGTTCTCGCACCGGCGTTGCTGCGCCACTTTGGCAAGGCCACCGATGCACCCGGCGCGCACGACCGCCTGCTGGGGGCAGACCACCTCACCGATGTGGTGTTTGTGGACCAGTCGCCCATCGGCAAGACCGCGCGCTCCAACCCGGTGAGCTACGTGGGCGCGTGGGACAGCATCCGCGAGCTGTTTGCGGTGGCGCCCTTGTCCAGGCAGCGCAGCTACACCGCCAGCAAGTTCAGTTTCAACAGTGGCGACGGGCGTTGCCCCACCTGTGGTGGCTCGGGCTTTGAGCATGTGGAGATGCAGTTTCTGAGCGACGTGTACCTGCGCTGCCCCGATTGCGACGGCAAGCGCTACCGGCCCGAGATTCTGGAGATCACCATCGAGCGCGGCGGGCGCAGCCTCAACGTGGCCGACGTGCTGGCCCTCACCGTGGCCGAGGCGGCCGACCTGTTTGCGGGCGACCGCGACGTGATCCGCGCCCTGCAGCCCATCGTGGACGTGGGGCTGGAATACGTGGCGCTGGGCCAGCCCGTGCCTACGCTCAGCGGTGGCGAAGCGCAACGCCTCAAACTGGCAGGCTTTCTGGCCGAGGCCGCGCGCAGCGCTTCCAAATCGCGACAGGCGGTGGCGCGCAAGGGCACGCTATTCCTGTTCGACGAGCCGACTACCGGTCTGCACTTTGACGACATCGCCAAGTTGATGCGCGCGCTGCGCAAGCTGATCGACGCAGGGCATTCGCTCATCGTCATCGAACACAACCTCGACGTGATCCGCGCGAGCGACTGGCTCATCGACCTGGGGCCTGAAGGCGGCTATGCCGGCGGCCTGCTGGTGGCCGAAGGCACGCCCGAGGATGTGCGCCAGCACGCCACGTCCCACACCGGGCAGGCGCTGCGCGACTACGAACTCACGCTGGGCGTGGGCGGCCATTCGGTGCACGAAAAAGCGGCAGTGCTACGAAAAAGAGAGCTGGTAGCGCTTGATGGTAAAGCGCTAGAGGCCAAAAACGCTATACAAATCGTCAACGCCAAAGAGCACAATCTCAAGAACCTGAGCGTGGACATTCCGCGCGGCAAGTTCAACGTGGTGACGGGCGTGAGCGGCTCGGGCAAGTCCACGTTGGCGTTCGACATCCTGTTCAACGAAGGCCAGCGGCGTTACCTTGAATCGCTCAACGCCTATGCGCGTTCCATCGTGCAACCTGCCGGGCGGCCTGAGGTGGACGCGGTGTACGGCATCCCGCCCACCGTCGCCATCGAGCAGCGCCTGTCGCGCGGGGGGCGAAAGTCCACCGTGGGCACCACCACCGAGGTCTGGCACTTCCTGCGCCTACTTTACGTCAAGCTCGGCACCCAGCATTGCGTGAAGGACGGGGCTGCAGTGCAGCCGCAAACGCCCGAGAGCATCGCCGCGCAGTTGCTCAAGAACTTCCGCGGCCAGCACATCGGCCTGCTGAGCCCTTTGGTGATGAACCGAAAGGGCGTGTACACCGAGTTGGCCGACTGGGCCCGCCCGCGCGGCCACACCCACCTGCGGGTGGATGGCAACTTTTTGCCCACCACCAACTTCCCGCGCATCGACCGCTTCAAGGAGCACACCATCGAGCTGCCCGTGGCCAGCCTGGATGTGTCGCCCGAGAACGAGGCCGCGCTGCGCAAGGCACTGGCCGACGCGTTGACGCACGGCAAGGGCGTGGTGCATGTGCTGAGCAGCATTGAAACCTTGGCCGCCGCCATGGAAAGCGGCGCCCCCACCGCAGGCATCGGCCATCTGCAGGCGTATTCGACCAAGCGCGCCTGCCCGGTGTGCGCGACGAGCTATGCCGAACTGGATCCGCGCCTGTTCAGCTACAACAGCAAGCACGGCTGGTGCCCCGACTGCGTGGGCACGGGCGTCAAACTCACCAAGGATCAGCGCAAGGTGTTTGACGACTCGGTGCAGGACGACAAGGAGAAAGGCCGCGAGCAGACCTTTGCCGAGCCCGAGGTGGAAGACCTGCAAGACACCACTTGCCCCACTTGCCAAGGCACACGGCTGAACGCCGTCGCCCGTGCGGTGCGGTTCGCTGGCGTCGGCATCACCGACATTGCGGCCTTGTCCGTGACGGATGTTCGCCGCTGGATCGAAACCCTGCGCATCGACGGCGGCATGACCCAGCGCGAGGCAGACATCGCCCGCGACCTGGTGCCCGAAATCCAAAGCCGCCTGGAGTTCTTGGAGGAAGTCGGCCTAGGCTACCTTACGCTCGACCGGGGCGCGCCCACGCTCAGCGGTGGCGAGGCGCAGCGCATTCGCCTGGCCGCGCAACTGGGCAGCAACCTGCAGGGCGTGTGCTACGTGCTCGACGAGCCCACCATCGGCCTGCACGCGCGCGACAACCAGATTCTGCTGAACGCCCTGCACAAGCTGGGGGACAAGGGCAACACCCTGGTGGTGGTGGAGCACGACGAAGACACCATCCGCCGCGCCGACCACATCATCGACATCGGCCCGAGCGCCGGCAAACGCGGCGGGCGCTTGGTGGCGCAGGGCAGCGTGGCTGACATCACAGGTGCTGAAGACTCGCAAACGGGCCGCTACCTGCTGCACGCCATGAAGCACCCGCTGCAACTGCGCCGCAGCATGGTGGCGGGCGAGGTCAGCGCCGAAGCCACGGCCGCCTTCGCCCAGGCCGAAGCCGCAGCACCCACCGGCCGCCAAAGCGCTGCCGTGAAGAAGCGTGCCGCCCAGGCTGCCGCGCTGGCCGCCGATGCCCTCACCGAAGCGAAGGAACGCGCAGCCATGCGCTGGCTGACGGTGCACGGCGCGCAATTGCACAACCTGCAGAATGTGACGGCCACCGTGCCGTTGCACCGCCTGGTGGCTGTGACGGGCGTGAGCGGCTCGGGCAAGTCCACGCTGGCGCGCGATGTGCTGCTGGCCAACGTGCAGGCCTGGGTGCAGCAGCGCTCCACCAAGGCCGGGCGCGACGCGATGGACGCGGGCAAGGCGCCGCCGCTGGTCGGTTGCACCGGCCTGTCGGGCTTCGAGAGCATCGACCGGGTTCTCGAAGTGGACCAGACGCCGATTGGCAAAACACCGCGTTCGTGCCCCGCCACCTACATCGGTTTCTGGGACACCATCCGCAAGCTGTTTGCCGAAACGCTGGAGGCCAAGGCCCGTGGCTATGCGGCCGGGCGCTTCAGCTTCAACACCGGCGAAGGCCGCTGCCCCAGCTGCGAAGGTGCGGGCGTGCGCACCATCGAGATGAGCTTCTTGCCCGATGTGAAGGTGCCCTGCGAAACCTGCCACGGCGCGCGCTTCAACCCCGAGACGCTGGCCGTGACCTGGCGCGGCAAGAGCATCGGCGATGTGCTGCAGATGGAGGTGGACGAGGCCGTGGGCTTCTTCGCCACCATGCCCAGCATTGCACACCCGTTGCAGCTCTTGCAGGACGTGGGCCTGGGCTACCTCACGCTGGGCCAGCCCTCGCCGACCTTGAGCGGTGGCGAGGCGCAGCGCATCAAGTTGGTGACCGAACTGACCAAGGTGCGCGACGAGGTCGGCCGCCGGGGCCAGAAGGCGCCGCACACGCTGTATGTGCTGGACGAGCCCACCGTGGGGCTGCACATGGCCGACGTGGACAAGCTCATTCGCGTGTTGCACCGGCTGGTCGATGGCGGCCACAGCGTGATCGTGATCGAGCACGATCTGGATGTGATCGCCGAGGCTGACTGGATTCTGGACCTGGGGCCGGAAGGTGGCAACGCCGGTGGCCGCATCGTGGCGGCTGCCACGCCCGAAGAGGTGGTGGCGGCAGGCACGCACACGGGCAAGGCGCTGGCACCGGTGTTGGCGCGCTGAATGGAAGGAGTGCGGCGCTTCAGTTATTGACGCTGCCGCACGAAGACGCCTTGTTCCCAGCCAGATAGCTCGTGTCTGTCTGCTTCTGGCTGTCTTCTGCGCCATGTGTGCAACCTTTATTAGCCAGACAGTTTTCTGTGCTTTTCCAATGTTGCGCCTGTATGCGCACCCGACTTTGGTATCGCAGTTGACATTCGCTTTTGATTGGGGTTGAGCTGTTTGCCCTTGTTGCCTTGGTTTTGGTCGTATTGCAGGTTGGTGCCATTTGTTCCGTGGTTGGGGTTGCGGATATTGTTTGCGTTGTCCTTGGGGTCTATCTTGCGTTTCATGCGTGTGTCCATGAAGTTGATGGGTTACGGTCAGTGTGTTGCGCGAGCCGCCGTGCATCCCGCCTGAAGTTCAGCCACGCCCTGCTGTCACTGGGTGTGCCTGGCACTGTCAGCACCCCACCCCCCAGCGGCGCATACAGCCTGCCGTGCTTGCGCCCCCGGCGAAACTGCCAGCCCTGCCGCACCAGTTGGCTGACGATTCGGTCGATTTCTGGCATGCGGCAGTACCTCATTGCCACTGCCCCTGCTTATTGATAAAGCCCCACTTGCCAGCCTGCTTGGCCGCAGCGCGGCCCCCTTGAAACTCTCGCGCCTCTTCAAAGCGGGGCGTGATCACCCATTGCTGGCGGGGGTTGATGTACCCCCATTGGCCAGATGAGACTTGCACTGGGGCCAGGCCTTCGCTGAATGGGCCGACCTGCCGGTATTTCGGGCCAGGGGCGGAACAGGCCGCCATGAGAGACAGAGAAATGGCCGCGAGTGCGGCACTGAGGGTGCGTGACATGGTTGGTGATTCGTGGTGGTTGTTGTGAGGCTGGAAAACCCCGCCGCAGTGGGCGGCGGGGCTTGATGCGAGGACCGGTTTGCCCTTACTTGCGTGGTGTTCCGTTGTCACGTCCACCGCCTGAGGGCTCCCCTGTATTGCTGGGCCAGCCTGCAGATGCGCTCACGCGATTGCGGGGTGGGTTGTTCCCACGGCCGCCGCCCGAGGGTTTTCCGGTCTGGCTGGGGGCGTTTTCCAAATAGCTGTGCATGTTCAAACTCCTTCAATGGCTCGGGTAGGGCTTGCAGGGCATGAGCGTCGCACCTGCAATATCGAACGGGTTTTCGTTAGATGGAGCTAATTGGATCGTTATTAATGTGAAATTGCAATTTCATTGCATATGAAATACATCGATGCATAAATGAATGCAATATGGAAAAATTTCAGCTATGGTTTGTGTCTACTAAATGCTGTTTCAGGAGTGAATACATGGCCAGAGCACCACGTCAGCCCGGCCCCCTACGCCGCTGTGCAAAGTGCAAGGAATTTGGTGGTCTACCGGGTGTTGCCAAGCAATTGCAAGAAAGGTACGCGTCTGTCGCTTGGCCACCCGGGGGGCGCACACTCGCAACGCTGCTGGGTAAGCTCGATAACGGTGATGCTGTTTGGTGGCGCAAGAGACCAGAGCACGCAGAGTGCCTTGTGCAGTTGTTGGACCTCGAACTGCTCGATTTGGGTTTGTCCGGCCCCAGGGCCGACGCCCATGTCATGGAGTTTCCTGAATTTCCCGGCATGCCGCCCTTGGACTTGCGGCGGGGCGGTAAGTGGCAACTGGGCTCGGAAAAGCCCGTTTTGGCCGCGGAAAAACCGACTTCACGCAGTTCGTTAGAAGAGTGGCTTACACCATCGCCAGGGTGGTGCCGCACGTCCTCTACATTGAACTGGCTGTGTGTGACGGACGACCTGGAACTGCATTTGCTCGCCAAAAGTCTGGAGGCTGCTGGCCATTACGAGGTGGTCTTCACGCAGGCGCTGAATGACGCGGCGGGTCGTTTGGCATCGACCAAACCCCTGGTTGTGGTGGTCAGCGGGCAGTGCCCGAGCTCCGATGCCGATTTCGCCGCACTGGCGCTGCGCCCGGAGGGCGTGGGCTTGTTGGTGATCGCGCCCCATGAGCTGTCAACGCGCCCAGCAACGGGTGGCGATGGATATCTGAGCTGGGAGCGGCAGAGCCTCCTGGGGCGCGAACGCATTGCATTCGATCTGTCTGCTTCTGGTGGTGGGTGGAGCAAGGTCCAACGCTGGATGTGGCAGCGCTTTCCAGACTGGCGAGTACGCTTCTTGAAATGGCTGGAACGCCACTTTGATAAGGCCGGGAAGGACTCGCTGTATTCAGCGACTGGTGTGCAAGCCTGGCTAGATCGGTTTGATCCCCGGGAGGAATGGTTTCACACGGTGTCCGATCTGCTTTCCCTGTGCCTGAGTTTTGAGAGCGAGAAGAAGCTTCCACGCGAGCACGATGCGCAGGCGGGCCGCCAGTTGGTGGCTGCATTACAGCGCAGTAAACCTGCGTTCATTGGCGATCAACTCGCAGCGCTTTGTCTGGCAAGGTGGCGCTGTCGCCGTTTTGCCTGGAATGGTGCGCTGTCGCTGGATGACTGGGCCGCTCTGACACCGCGTGCGCCTGTCGTGCTAGGGGAAGACGAATTGAATCCGATCGTGCAAGGCAAGACTGTCGCGCAAAGGAAGAAGGCGGCAGATGCACTGAGTCAACGATTGCAGATGGCAAATCCGCAGTCTTTGCTTCAAGGTGGGCTGTTGAAGCCGGTGTCTGGCTCTTATGACTTTCAGCATCGGTCATTGGTGAACCTGCTGGTTCGCGACCAATTGTTGGCAGAGATAGTGAATGCCCCCTTGTCGGATTGGGCGTGGACTTGCTTTGATGCCGAGCGCTGTCGCCTGGGGGATGCGGCACTGGATGCGCTGCCGCTGAAAGACCTGCAGGCGTTGGCCAGTCGCGTCGCGGAACTTGATGCTTTTGAAGTGGAGTCCATTGGTGCATCGGAGGCGATTTTTTATGCAATCGGTCGCCGCATCGCGAAGGGGGAAGTCACCTCCCATGGAGATGCATTCGTGGCTTTGGCTCGGAGCGTAGTCGCCCGGTTGAGCATGGATGAGGGCGAGTGGATTTTGCCCGCTCCATGGTCGCGGTCGATTGATTCCGAAGAAGGCAAATTGGATTGGATATCCGCCTGCTGGGCGTGGAGTTTGATACCTGCGCCTTCTTTGGCTGCTGATGCCAGTTGGCTATTTCCGGGGTGGAGCAATCTACTGCCGGAGCCGCCTGGGTGGCTGACTTCGCTCTGGCCTGCCAAGGGTGTAGAGCAGTTGCCCCGATGCTGGCAGTTGTTTTTCCAGATCGCTGAGCAATTGGTCAAGCAACTGGATGTCCCGGTTTCCAACGTGCCGCTCATCTTGAAGATGGCCCATCTGGTGAAGGCCGCGCATGGTGGTTGGGAGGCGCAACCCTCTTGGTGGGATGGGTTGCTTCACCTCGACAACATCCGTTGGCTTGATGAGGTCCTGGTCGAGGGATTCGGCGAGGCGATGCCGCAAGAGGCCGCGAAACGGCTATGGCCCTCCTACCTGGGTTGTGAGGCGGCAGCTAAAACGGGGAGCGATGCTTGGATCACGTACATGTGGCGTGTGCGCCGCTGGCTGCTCGATTCCTTGCCGATCCCCTGGGCCATCGACAGCTTGGACGCCTCCGCCCGCGTGTATCTGGCCTCGTGCCCGCAGACCCTGCCGCCGCAATGGCGGGGGCCGCTGTGGCTGTCGCTGAAGGAGCAATGGCAAACCATTCCTGTTGGAACGGAGTACGAATTCTTGCAGCGGTTTGGCTCAGCAGTTGCGAACGAATTGGAGCAGCTCTTGGGGCACGGCTCGTTGTTGGGCTGGGCTGCGGCTAACCTGATGTGGGAGTGGAATGCCCGCAGTGCGGGTGAATTGCTGCATCACGCGGAAATGATCACCCCAGAAGCGTGGTGGGAATTGTTTGATGCCTGTCCACCTGAGAAATTGTCATTGGCCATCAGTGCGCTGCGTTCCCATCCAGAGAGGCTTTCCCAAGCGAAGCGCACGGGATGGGTCAAGCAGAAGCTCCCCGCCAGTGGTGGGCTTGCTCAGCCGTTGTTGGCGTTGCTTCGGGCAGAGGGGTGAGCCTGCCGTGCGCGTGGAAGCTGGAAGCGCGGCCTAGTTTCACAGGTTGTGTTTAGTGAATGGATCCCACCGTGGGGCTGCACATGGCCGACGTGGACAAGCTCATTCGCGTGTTGCACCGCCTCGTGGATGGCGGCCACAGCGTGATCGTGATTGAGCATGACCTGGATGTGATCGCCGAGGCCGACTGGATTCTGGACCTGGGGCCCGAGGGGGGCAACGCAGGCGGGCGCATCGTGGCGGCCGCAACGCCCGAAGCTGTGGTGGCCGCGGGCACGCACACGGGCAAGGCGCTGGCCGGTGTACTGGCGCGATGAAAAAGAGGTGGTTGGGTAGGTGCCGACAGCGCACAGGGCTGTCGGCCCATGTCCTACGTGCAAGGCAGAACATGACGCACGCGTGGTGTGGGGGGCGGTTCATACGATGCAGTTCAGGGATCAGCGCCGGGGGCGCAACTCCCCTCGCAACTCCATCCACAATCAACGGACGCCCATCACCATGAAATCCATCTTCAAAACCTGCGCGGCCCTCGCTGCCACTTCTGTCCTCCTGGTCGCTTGTGGCGGCGGCAATGACGACGACCCGACGCCCAGCAACGAGCCTGGCGTGCTGACAGTGAGCAACGCGACGGTAGGCAGTCTCAATGGCGTGTATGGCAACGGCGCGCTGAACCTCACCAATGTGGACAAGGAAAATCCCATTGGCTCGGTGCCCGAGTTGTGCTCTTTCCGCTTCGATGGTGCCAACAAGGTCGGATCTACTGCCACCGCCTTTGGCGACATTCGTTACCGTCCCGATGCCACCGGCCTTCACCAAGCATTCCTTACCTTTGATGGCAAGGAATATGGCAGCGGCGAGCCTACAGACACTGCCGTGGTTCGTGAAAATGATCAGATCCGCTTCAACGGCAAGACCTTGACTGCCAGCGATGGCTCCAACGCCACGCTGCGTGTTACAGGTATCGTTCCCATGCGTCCAGGCCGGCCTTCTGGCTGTTAAGACGCTAAGCGCCGAACCCCTTTTTCTGTAATCCCTCCCTCTGGTCTTCCGAAGACCGGCTTCGGCCTCCGCTGCTCTGGCAGCGCGAGGCCTTTTTTGCGCGTAGGTGGGGCGTTGTGCTTCTCCAAAATAGCCGTTTCGTGGCGTCGTCCCTTTGCAGCGCCCCGGCTCGGTGTTTTCCCTCGGGTCGTCAATCCTGCGTAAGTTTGGCCGTTTTCATCAGTTCGCTGTAAGGAAGCGTCGCCACAGTCACCTTCGCAATCCCGTGGCCTGCCCGCGGAATGTGCAGGGGCAGCGGATTCATTTCGCTGTGTTTCTGTTCTCAAACATGAGGGGACTTCATGAAGGAAGACAAAAGCAGTCATGCCTACTGGAACGCCACGCTCGGCCTACTGACCAAGATTCTCATCATCTGGTTTTTAGTGTCCTTCGGCGCGGGGATTCTGTTCGTTGACTTATTCAACAAGATCAGTCTTGGCGGTTATCCGCTCGGGTTCTGGTTTGCTCACCAGGGCTCCATCTACATCTTCATTGCGCTGATTTTTTATTACGCGAAGAAGATGGGCGACATTGATCGTCGGTTCGACGTGCATGAAGACTGAGGACTGAAATCATGGATCTTCAAACAACCATCTACATCTTTGTCGGGTTGAGCTTTGCGCTCTACATCGGCATCGCTATTTGGGCCCGCGCGGGTTCTACCAGCGAGTTCTATGCGGCTGGCGGCAGCGTCCACCCCGTCACAAACGGTATGGCCACGGCGGCCGACTGGATGAGCGCTGCGTCGTTCATCTCCATGGCGGGTCTCATCTCCAACATGGGCTACGGGGGCGGGCTGTTCCTGATGGGCTGGACCGGGGGTTATGTGCTGCTGGCCATGCTGCTGGCGCCCTACCTGCGCAAGTTCGGCAAGTTCACGGTGCCCCAGTTCATCGGCGATCGCTTCTACTCCAAGAGTGCGAGCACGGTCGCCGTGGTCTGCCTGTTGGTGGCTTCGCTCACCTACATCATTGGTCAGATGACTGGTGTGGGTATCGCGTTCTCTCGCTTCCTTGGCGTTTCGAGCGACACGGGCATCTACGTTGGTATGGCCATAGTGTTTGCCTACGCCGTGTTCGGCGGCATGAAGGGCATCACGTACACGCAGGTGGCCCAGTACATTGTGCTGATCCTTGCGTACACCGTGCCAGCAGTGTTCATCTCGCTGCAACTTACGGGCAACCCGATTCCTCAGCTGGGCCTGGGTTCCAACCTGGCAGGGCAGGACGTTTCTCTGCTGTCCAAGCTGGACCAGGTGGTCACTGAACTGGGCTTTGGCAAGTACACGACATCGCTGCCTGGTAGCACGCTGAACATGTTCATGTACACCATGTCGCTGATGATCGGTACCGCCGGTTTGCCCCACGTCATCATGAGATTCTTTACCGTGCCTTCGGTGAAGGATGCTCGCAGCTCGGCTGGCTGGGCACTGGTGTTCATTGCCATCCTGTACACGACAGCGCCAGCAGTGGCTGCCATGGCCAAGACCAACCTGATTCGCACCATCACACCAGGGGTCGTGATGCAGAATGCAGATCCGTTTGGGGCTGAGAGCGCCATCAAGTACGAGGCGCGTCCTGACTGGATGAAGCGGTGGGAAACCACTGGTCTGTTGAAGTTTCAGGACAAGAACGGCGATGGCCGCATCCAGTACTACAACGACAAGACCAAGGACAAGGCCGTGCTGGACAAGGCTGCTGCTGCAGGCTGGAAGGGCAATGAGCTTGACGTGAACGCCGACATCATCGTGCTGGCCAACCCCGAAATTGCGCTGCTGCCCAATTGGGTGATCGCGCTGGTGGCGGCGGGCGGTTTGGCTGCGGCGCTGTCTACTGCTGCTGGCCTGCTGATGGCCATCTCCTCGGCCGTGTCGCATGACTTGGTCAAGGGTGTGTTCAACCCCAACATCAGTGAAAAGAACGAGCTGTTGGCGGGCAAGGTCTCCATGGCGGTCGCCATTCTGGTGGCAGGCTATCTGGGGCTGAATCCGCCAGGGTTTGCGGCAGGAACGGTGGCGCTGGCCTTTGGTATTGCCGCCAGCTCGCTGTTCCCGGCCATCATGATGGGTATCTTCAGCAAGAAGATGAACAAGGAAGGCGCCATGGCCGGTATGCTGGCAGGCCTGTTCTTCACGCTGTTCTATGTGTTTGCACACAAGGGCATCTTCTTCATCAAGGGCACGGAGTACCTGGGCCTGATTGGCGGCGCCAACAGCCTGATGGGCATCACACCTGAAGCCATTGGTGCCGTGGGTGCGTTGGTGAACTTCGGTGTGGCGTTCCTGGTGGACAAGTTCACCAAAGAACCACCTGCACACATCCAGGCCATGGTCGAGGCAGTGCGCGTTCCACGCGGCTCCAAGGCTGTGACTGGCGCTCACTGAGTGGTGCGGCGGCTGGGTACAACAAGCCCTGCCACCGTGTAAACCACACTGTTCGCTGCGGCGCAGCACAGTGAAAATGGAGGCCCTGCTGGCTGCGCTGGCAGGGCTTTTTTACTGAATATTCTGGTCGGCGGCGCGATAAGCGTCACCGTCACCGATGGGAGCCTTGCATGGTTTTCGATGTCAGCGTCGCTTTGACGTGGATTCTGTTTCTGGCGCTGTTCCCGATGGCGTTTTTCTGGTTTCGCCGCGCATGGCGCATCGTGGTCAAGCGCGACTTCTCTGAGGTAGCGCTCAAACGTGGCCTGCCGCCGCCCAACCCCGAAAAATACGCGCCGTTCGAGATGATCATCAACCTGATCTCCGGGACGGTGGTCACCGTTGTGATCTTTAGCGTGGCCCTCGGCCAGTTGGACTACAACACCTGGACGGCCATTGCGGGCAGCACGATCTGGTGCAAGTTTTTTCTGAGTTTTGCGCTCTCGCGTCAGGCCCACGGCAGCACTCCCAAACCCAAGGCGGAGCCAAAAGCAGAACCCAAAGCCTGACTGCGCCACTCGGCAAGTAAGACCGGGGTAAGTGCCGGGCGCACAATGCGGTGCAGGGAGGCCCCAGTACAGCACCCCAGAAGTATCGGAACATGAAAACGCGTCTTTGCACCCAGGGCGGCGTTGCAAATCCTCGCCATAGCTACTGCTATGGCTGCGGTTTGCGCTTTGTCCTGAGCACGAATCCATCGTTTTCAGTTTGTCCCTCTACTTCCGGGTTGCTGTACTAGACCTCTCGCCAGGAGACCGCTGTGCACAAAGGACTCGGCTCCCAACGCCTGGTTGCGCTGTTTGCCGGCGGCTGGGTGTTATTCAATTTTCCGCTGCTGGGGCTGTGGGACCGGGATGCCACGGTGTGGGGCATTCCTGTGTTTCCGGCAGCGCTGTTTGGGCTGTGGTTGGTGCTGATCCTGGCACTGGCCTGGCTTGTGGACCGGCCATCCGTGCGCGATGACGACGCCGCACCATCACCATCACCGTCACCACCGCCGCCTCCCCTGCCGGCCCCTCCCTCGTCTTCCTCCGCCCCCCCGCAGGCCTGATCCATGTTGTCGCCTGCACTGGTCATCGCCGCATCGCTGGGCTACCTGCTGGTCTTGTTTGCCGTGGCCTACTGGGCCGATCGGCGTGGGCGGCAGGGGCGGTCGGTCATTGCCAACCCGTGGGTGTATGCGCTGTCGCTGGCGGTGTATTGCACCGCCTGGACCTACTTTGGCAGCGTCGGACGGGCCGCAACGGGCGGGGTGTGGTTCTTGCCGATCTACCTGGGGCCCACGCTGGCCATGGTGCTGGGGTGGCTGGTGGTGCGCAAGATGGTCCGCATTGCCAAGGCGTACCGCATCACATCGATTGCCGACTTCATTGCCAGCCGCTATGGCAAAAGCCCGCTGCTGGCCGGGCTGGTCACGCTGATTGCCGTGGTGGGCATCGTTCCCTACATTGCCTTGCAGCTCAAAGCAGTGTCGGCGGGCTATGCGCTGCTGACGGCCAGCGGTGCCGGTGGCGTCGCCCTGCCCGCCGTGCACTGGAGCCAGGACAGCGCCTTTTATGTGGCACTGGTGCTGGCGGGGTTCACCATGGTGTTTGGCGCGCGGCACCTGGACACCACCGAGCGGCACGAAGGCATGGTGGCGGCCATCGCGTTCGAGTCGGTGGTCAAGCTGGTGGCATTTCTGTCGGTGGGTTTGTTCGTGGTTTACGGCATGTTTGACGGCCTGGGCGACCTGTTCGCCCGCGCCCAGGCCGTGCCTGCACTGCTGCAATTGCTGCGCCTGGAGCAGGGCGGCCAGTTTGCATGGGCGCAGTGGTTTGCGCTCACCTTGCTGTCCATGCTGTCGGTTGTATTTTTGCCCCGGCAGTTTCAGGTGATGGTGGTGGAGAACGTGCGCGAGTCCCATCTGCGCCGCGCGGTGTGGGTGTTTCCGCTGTACCTGCTGCTGATCAATCTTCTGGTGTTGCCCATCGCACTGGGCGGCTTGCTGTACTTTGGCGGCGGGGCCGCCGTGAACGCCGAGAACTTTGTGCTGTCGTTGCCTCTGGCGGCGGGGCAGCAGGCACTGGCCTTGTTTGTGTTCATTGGCGGGCTGTCGGCTGCTACCGGCATGGTGATTGTGGAAACCATTGCGGTATCCACCATGGTCAGCAACGAACTGGTGCTGCCCCTGCTGCTGCGCTGGCGACACCTGCGCAGTGGGGCGGGTCAAGACCTGTCGCGCCTGCTGCTGGGCATTCGGCGGGCCGCCATCTTGGGCGTGCTGGTGCTGGGTTACGTGTACTTTCACCTGGCGGGCGAGGCGTATGCACTGGTCAGCATCGGTCTCATCAGCTTTGCCGCCGTGGCCCAGTTTGCACCCGTGATGCTGGGTGGCATGTACTGGAAGGGCGGCACCCGGCAGGGCGCGCTGGCGGGCTTGCTGGTGGGCTTTGCCATGTGGGCCTACACCCTCATGCTGCCCTCGATCGCCAAGTCGGGTTGGCTGGACGCAGGGTTTTTGGCCCATGGCCCTTGGGGTGTGGGTTGGCTGCGGCCCGAGCAACTGCTGGGGCTCATGGGCCTTGACGGACTGACCCACTCGCTGTTCTGGAGCCTGCTCGCCAACATCGGGGTCTACATCGGCCTATCGCTGTGGCGGGCGCCGTCGGGCCACGAGGCCAGCCAGGCGCTGCTGTTTGTGGATGTTTTCAAGCGCACGGCAGTGTCCAGCCCGGTGTTCTGGCGCGGCCGCGCGCGCACATCCGACTTGTTGCAGCTGTGCGAGCGATTCTTGGGCGCGGCCAAGGCCGAGGCGCTGTTTGCTGGTTACGCGCGCCAAATGGGCGTGCGCCAGGCCGACGCCATTCGGCCCGACGCGCGTTTTGTGCAGTTTGTCGAGACGCAATTGGCGGGGGCGGTAGGCAGCGCATCGGCCCGGGTGCTGGTGGCATCGGTGGCCGAGGAGGAAACCCTCACCCCCGAGGACGTGCTGCGCATCCTGGACGAGACCTCGCAGATCCGCGCGTATTCGCGGGCGCTGGAAGACAAGTCGCGCTCGTTGGAGCAGGCCACGGCCGACCTGCGCGAAGCCAACAACCAGTTGCAAAGCCTGGACCGCCTGAAAGACGACTTCATGTCGTCCGTCACGCACGAGCTGCGCACGCCGTTGACCTCCATCCGCGCGCTGGCCGAGCTGATGCAGGCCGACGAAGGCATGCCCGCAGCCCAGCGCCAGCAGTTCATCGGCATCATCGTGGCCGAAACCGAGCGCCTGACGCGGCTGGTCAACCAGGTGCTGGACATGGCCAAGATCGAGGCAGGCCATGCGGACTGGCACGTGGCGGCTGTGGATCTGCGCGCGCTGGTCACCCAGGCCGTGGCGACCACAGCCGAGGTGTTTCGTGAGCGTGCAGCGCAGGTGCATGTGCACTTGCCCGCGCAGGTGCCCACGCTGCAGGCCGACCCGGACCGGCTTATGCAGGTGCTGCTCAACCTGTTGTCGAACGCGGCCAAATTCGTGCCCCAACCCGGTGGCGAGGTAGTGGTGAGCGTACAGGCGGATGCGCAGGGCGTCACCGTGTCAGTGCAAGACAACGGGCCGGGGATCGACCCCGCCCAGGCCCTGCTGGTGTTTGACCGCTTTCACCAGGGCTGCGACGCGGCCCGCCGCCCGCAGGGCACCGGCCTGGGTTTGCCCATCAGCCGCCAGATCGTCGAACATTTCGGCGGGCGCCTGTGGCTGGAGCCACCGCCCACGCCAGGGCCAACGCCGACGCAAGGGCCGACCCAGTTATTGCCACCGGCCCCGGGCGCATGTTTCAGCTTCTGGCTGCCGCTGCAACCCCCCATTGCCAAAGAAACCACCCCACCATGACCGCCAAGATCCTGATCGCCGACGACGAGCCCAACATCGTGATTTCGCTCGAATACCTGCTGCAGCGCGAGGGCTACACGGTGGTCGTTGCGCGCGATGGCAACGAGGCGTTGAGCAGCATCGCGACGGAGCGGCCCGACCTGGTGCTGCTCGACGTGATGATGCCCCACAAGTCCGGCTTTGAGGTGTGCCAGGCGGTGCGCGCAGATGCCGCATTGCAGGCCACCAAGATCCTCATGCTCACGGCCAAGGGCCGCGAAACCGATGTGGCCAAGGGCTTGGCGCTGGGCGCAAATGCCTATATGACCAAACCGTTCTCCACGCGTGAACTGGTGCAGAAGGTTGCCGAATTGCTGGGCCGGCCCACCGAAGGATCCGCATGAAGAAGATCGACCCCCCGCTGCTGCTCGCGGTGGGTGTGGCGGGCCTGGTGATGGCCGCGTGGTTGCTGCTGATGGGCGCGGTGGTGTGGTCCACACTGCAGCCTGCCGAGCGGGCTGCCGTGGGGGAGGTGTTGGCGCCCCGTGTGGCATTGGTGGCGCTTGGCTGGCTGGCGGGCCTGGCGGTGGTGGGCAGTGCGCTGCAGGTGCTGTACCGCCGCTATGTGGGCGCCCCGGCCCGCTTGCTGGAAGAGACGCGCGTGGTGCTGGCCGCCACCACACCGCAGCAACTCAAGCCCCGCGGTACGGCTGAAATGCAGGCACTGGCGACCGCCGTGAACGAGCTGGCGGCCCAGCGCGACGGTTTGCGGGCCGACATGGACGCCCAGGTGGCCCAAGCCAGCCACAGTGTGCAGCAAGAAAAAAACCGGCTGGCCGCCCTGATGGCCGAGCTGAACCAGAGCGTGGTGGTGTGCAACCGCGACGGGCGCATCCTGCTGTACAACCAGCGTGCGCGTCAGCAGTTTCGCGTGTTGTCGCAAGGGGCGACCACTGCCGCGGGGGCGGAACTGATGGGCATTGGCCGGTCGGTGTATGCGGTGTTTGACCGCCAGGTGCTGGCCCATGCGCTGGAGCGCATTCACCAGGCGATGGCGCGCGGCGCACCCCACCCCTCGGCCCAGTTTGTGACCACGGCGCAGGGCGGGCAGCTGCTGCGCGTGCAGGTGGCCCCCGTGCGCACGGCGGATGGTTCTTCTGCGCAGAACCGGCCGGACCATCCGGCCGTGGTTTCCCTCAGCGGCTTTGTGCTGATGCTGGAAAACGTGACCCAAAGCGTGCAGGAAGAGTCGGAGCGCGACCAATTGCTGGACGGCCTGACTGAAGGCAGCCGCGCATCGCTGGCCAACATCCAGGCAGCCGTGGACATGCTCGGATATGACGACCTGGAGCCTGCGATGCGCGAGCGATTCCTGGCGGTGGTGCGCGATGAAGTCGGCGCCATGGGCCGCCGCATCAACGACCTTGCCCAGCGCGCCACGCAGCGGCTCAAAACCCGCTGGCCGCTGGAAGAGATGCTGGGCGCCGATCTGGCCAACGCGGCACAGCGCCAGATCACCGCCGTGTGCCAGCGCCCCGTCACGCTGGACGACGTGAACGCCCACCTGTGGCTCAAGGTGGACAGCTACACCCTGCTGCAGGCGCTGACCTATCTGGCCCACCGGCTGGTGGACGAGTTTGAGGTGCGCTTTTTGCAACTGCGCCTGCAGCCCGTGGGGGCCCATGCCCAGCTCGATCTGGTGTGGAGCGGCCAGGCCATGAGCAATGAAACCGTGATGAGCTGGGAAATGGATTCCATGCGGTTTGGCACCGAGCGCACACCGCTGACGGTGCGCGACGTGATCGAGCGCCACGGCGGCGAAATGTGGTTTGAGCGCGACCGCGTACGCCACCAGGCGTTCTTTCGCTTTTTGCTGCCACTGGCCAGTGTGCAAGGGGTGTTGGAGTCGGCCATGGACGAGAGCCCTGACAACACCCACAGCTACAGCCGCCCGGAGTTCTACGACTTCGACCTGTTTCAGAAAGACGATCAGGGCAGCACCTTGGACGACCGCCCGCTGGCCGAGCTGGCCTACACCGTGTTCGACACCGAGACCACGGGCCTGAACCCCGCGGGTGGTGACGCCATCATCCAGCTCGGCGCTGCACGCATCGTCAACGGCAAGCTGCTGCGGCAGGAGACCTTTGAACAACTGGTGGACCCGGGGCGGCACATTCCAGAGGCGTCGATCCCCATCCACGGCATCTCGCAGGACATGGTGGCAGGCAAGCCGCGCATTGCCGAGGTACTGCCCGTGTTCCATGCCTATGCGCAAGACACCGTGCTGGTGGCCCACAACGCGGCGTTCGACATGCGGTTTCTGCAGTTGCAAGAGGCGGCCACGGGCATTGCGTTTCATCAGCCGGTGCTGGACACCTTGCTGCTGTCAGCGGTGGTGCACCCGCACCAGGAGTCGCACCGGCTGGAGGCGATTGCGGAGCGGTTCAATATCACGGTGCTGGGGCGGCATACGGCGTTGGGCGATGCGCTGGTGACGGCGGAGATCTGGTTGCGGTTGATTCCCTTGTTGCAGGAGCGGGGGATCTACACGTTGCGGCAGGCGCGCGAGGCAGCGCAGAAGACGTATTACGCGCGGTTGAAGTATTGAGTTTTTTGGGGTGAGCCTTTTTGTTCTGGTGGGTTGGGATTTTTGAGTGTTTTGGCCTATAGCGCTTATTTAGTAAGCGCTGATAGCTATCTTTTTTATAGTTTTTGATGTGCCCGCAGTTGGTCGGGCTGAGCTAGTCGACGCCGTGCGCTGATCGTGCCGCTTGCCTATGTTGAGTGCGGAGGCCCGGAGTCGCCCCGGCGGGCGAGTTACTTGTTGTTTGCTTCGCCAAATAAAAGTACGCAAAAGAAAGACGACCCCCAGTCTGCGACCCCTCCGCTGCGCTACGGGCAACCTGCGTCGGGGCGGCTGCGGGGTGCGCGGCAGAACTCACTGCGCTGCGGGGCAGCTTCGTTCAGACAACTGCGGCGAGCTAGACAACGATGCGGATGTGTCCTTCTGCACATCCGCTCACCCCGCAACCGCCCCGCCGCAGGCGCAGCCCGCAGGGGGGTTGAGAGCCGAACAGCCAACATCCAAACATCCGCACGGGCCATTGCTTCGCTCGGCCTTGGTTGCGCGGCGCTTTGCACTGGCCACGACAGGTTGCGGTTTTTCAGTAACGCCCTGTCTGGTACCGCTGGCCCAGTACGCCCTGCAGTGTTTGCACCACCGAAAATGCTTCTTTGAGATGGCTGCGTTCAAAGTTGGACAGTTCTTCCAGTGCCAGAAAGTTGTCGGGCGGCTGGCCTTGGGTCATCTGGCCGGCCTGATGGGCGATGCGCAGTTTGGACAAGAACTCCAGTGCGTCGCGCAGGTCGCGCGCACTTTGTGCGCTGACTTCGCCGGCCACCGACGCCACCTCCAGCCGGTCATGGGTGTTGACGGCGGCCGTGCCGCCTGCCAGTGCATACACCCGCGCCAGGTCCACGATGGGCACGATGCCGCTGTGTTTGAGGTCGATGGTGCCTGCGTTGTCACCGCCGCGGATGCGGGCGATGGTGCCGAACAGGCCCAGGGGTGGGCGGTGCTTGAGGGCGTTGCCCACCATGTGCGCGAGGAAGAGGCTGTTACCGCGTGTGCGCTGCAGCACCTCGCTGCGCAGGGATTCGAGCAACTCGACCTTGCCGTGGATGGCGCGCAGGTCAAAGAACACGCAGGTCAGCATCAGCGACATGGGGTCGGGGGTGTCTACCCACTGCTGAAAATACTGGGCCCAGCGCTGGCGCGGCTGTCGCCATTTGTCGGTCATGGCCATCATCTCGCCGGGGCAGTGGATGTAGCCGCACTCTGCCAGCCCGTCGCACACAAAGCGCGAGAACGCGCGAAAGTAGTCGCCGTGCAGTGCCTCGTGGTAGCGGTCGTCCAGCACCAGGCAGTTGTCCTGGTCGGACTTGGCGGTCTGCTCGCTGCGCGCCTGGGAGCCCGCCGCCACCCACACGTAGTCCACCGGTGGCGGGCCCAGTTGCGCCTCGGCCAGGTGGATGAGGCGCGTGGTCAGCGCGTCGGTGATGGTGGTGATGATGTGGCCGGTGCTGTAGGCGCTGGCGTCGGCGGCGGCCAGGTGCTGCTGCAGGGGCTTGATCTTGGCGCTGACGCGGGCCAGGCCTTCCACCGTGATCTGCTTGTACACATCGCCCGCCAGGTAGACGGCCGAGGTGCTGTGCTGCTCGGCCAGGTCAGTGGCGGTGATCATGCCCGCGATGCGCGCGCCGTCCATCACCGGGATGTGATGGATGTTGTGCCGCGCCATCAGCAGTAAAGCTTCGAACGCGGGGCTTTGCGCCTGCAGCGTGATGGGCGCCAGCGTGGCGATGTCGGACACGGGGCGGTCAATGTCCAGCCCTTGCGCCACCACGCGGTTGCGCAGGTCGCGGTCGGTCACCAGTCCAAACAGGTGGCCTTGTTCCACCAGCAACACTGACGACACGCGCAGGTCACGCATCTGCAGCGCGGCGGCGCGGATGCTGGTGTCGGGCGGCAGCGTGATCGGTTCGCGTTTGATGAGTGCGCGCACCGGCGTTCCCAGCAGGTTCAGGTGCACGCCGGAGCCGGCGGGCTGCACCGCCGCCGCTGCCGCGGCGGTGGCGGCCGGGGGCGGCCCCGCGATGGGAAGCGACGGAAAGTAATACGCCAGCGCGCCGTGGTCGCGGCACAGCGCGGTGACGGTGTCTGCGTCCAGCCAGGCGATGTGGCTGTCGGCGGCGGCCGTGGCTTGCCAAGTGGTCAGGTGCTGCGCGGGCGTGGCGCCAAAGCCGAACATGTCTCCGGGCAGCAGGTGCACGGCCATGTCCAGGTCGGGGTCGTGCAGGTCGACCGCGCCGCTGATCACCAGCCCGGTGCGGCTGTGCAGGCGACCCTGAGGCAGCAACGTGGTGCCCACGTCCGAGGCCTCCAGTTGCCAACGCGGCACCAGCGCCTCCAGCGTGGCAGCATCCAGCTGGCTCCACACGCGGTGGGTGACCAGCGCCGCCTGAACAGTGGCGAGGGTGTGGGGGGCGGGGTTCATGGCGGGCAGGACCAGGCAACAGGGAGTGCCATTGTTGCAGCGGTGCTGCTGCGCGGGGGGCAGGGTTGTTACCGGCATTGAGGTGTGTCAACGGGGTGCAGATGCTTTGGCCTGTGTGGTGTGGTGTGGTGCGGCGGATGCACTTGCCGTAGCATGGGCGCGCCTGCGTTCTCCCCGTCACCTCCGCTGTCCGTGCCGTCCTCTCCACCCTCCAGCTCCACCGTCGTATGGCTGCACCCCGAGGCGCCCGCCAAGCCTGCCGAGGGTGCGCCGTGCAATGGCTGCGGGCTGTGTTGTCTGGCCGAGCCCTGCCCGCTGGGCGTGGTGGTGTCGCGGCGGCGCAAGGGCGCGTGTGTTGCCTTGCGCTGGAGCGATGCGGAGCAGCGCTACCTGTGTGGCATGGTGGCCGACCCCGGTGGCGTGACGGGTTTTACGCATCCTTGGGCGGTGCGCGCGTTGTCGGCCCTGGCCCGGCGCTGGATCGCATCGGGTGTGGGTTGTGACGCACGGCTGCAGACGCAGCCGCTGCCCCCGCCGCAGCCACCCGCCTCCGAGGTGTAGTGCGCAGCGCATGGCGGTTGATAGCTATATTTTGTATAGCTATCAGCGCTTTACCATCAAGCGCTAGACCCCTATTTGGCTTAAATTTCTGCGGTGACCGCAGCATGGCCGTTGCTCGACACGGCAACGTCCCTGCGCCGCGCCAGATGCACCCCCGCCAACATGCAACGCACGGAGCCCCCTGCTTGCTCGATCGTGGGCACCTCCAGCGGCAGCAGGCGGGCGCTGCGTTCAATGGCGCCGCGCTGCGCGGGTGTCAGGCTGGCCGCAGCGCGATGCGATAGCGCCAGCACCCGGCCCTGGGCACCGGAGAGCTCCAGCGCGTTGCCCGCAAATTCGCCGATCTGGTGGGCCGTCAACTCGATGATGTCGCGGCCCGTCTCGTGCAGTCGTGCACAAACTGCGTCGCGCCCGGCACCGTCGGTGATCATGTGGAAACCGCCCATCGCAAACGCGGTGCCCACACACAGCACTACGTTGGTGTGGTAGCAGGGCCGGCCCTGTGTATCAGCCGTCGCAAACACCACGGGCTCGTAGTTGAAGTGGGTGCAAAAGCGTTCCAGCGCCACCGGGTCGGCCCGGTGGGACCGCGCGGTATAGGCCACGCGCGCGATGTGGTCCAGCACCATGGCGCCCGTGCCTTCCAGGTACACGCCATCGGCCTCCAGCCCCGAGAAGTCGATCACATCCAGCACGCTGTATTCAGCCTTGAGCAGGTCGATCACATCGCTGCGCCGCTCGCGGCGGCGGTTCTGGGCCACCATGGGGTAGATCGCCGCATGCCCGCCCGCCTGGGTGGAGAACCAGTTGTTGGGAAACACGGAGTCGGGCGTATGGCTACCGCCCAGGTCGTCGAACAGGTGCACGCGCACGCCTGCGGCTTCCAGTTGCGCCGCGGCGGTGGTGACCTCGGCACGGGCACGGGCACGGCGCGCCGTCTCGGCCGCCGGATGGGTGGGCGTGTGGGCCTGAAAGGTGTTGTCGGCCACTGTTTCGGGGTTGGGGTGAAAGCGGTGGGGGCGCACCATCACGACGGCGCTGGGGGGCTTGGGCAGAGGGTTGCATGGAGCAGGGCGTTAGGGAGGGGCAAGTTTTCAAACCATGTCACCACTTGGTTTGTGCAGCTCGGTGGTGTCGTCGCAAGAATTTTCTCGACAGTGGTACGCAAACAATAGGCATAAGACTGGTCAAATTGCGTCAAAAATTGGCGATATGACATTCCAAGGAGACATGGTGACCAAACTCGACGACACCGACCGAGAAATCATCAGCATCCTGCGTGCTGACGCCCGCACGCCTGTCTCGGCGCTGGCGCAGAAGCTGCGCGTATCGCGCGGCACCGTGCAGAACCGGCTGCACAAGATGGAGGAGAGCGGCGTCATCGTGGGCTACACCGTGCGCTTGCGGCCCGATTCAGAGCCTCAGCGCATCCGTGCATGGATGAGCATTGCGGTAGAAGGCAACGCCGCCCCCGAAGTGATCCGCACCCTGCGCGGCGAACCCATGGTGGGCACGCTGCACACCACCAACGGCCGCTGGGACATCGTGGCCGAGGTGCGCGCCGAAAGTCTGGAGGCGTTTGACGCCGCGCTGGGGCGCATCCGCCTCACGCCTGGGATTGCCAACACCGAAACCAGCATCCTGCTGTCGACCTACAAGGTGTGACAGCGGCGGGGGGACGGGGAGCGTCTGGTTTACAGGCCGCTCCTTGTCTCTCCCTATCTATTCATCTCCCTCAATTTGCAGCATGGCAGCGCCAGGGGGCTGCCGCCGCCGTCTGGGCAGGGGCGGTTTCGGCGCTGGCAACGTGCCACTGTGCAGACGTTCAAAGCGGGCGCTGACTGGCGCGTTGGCGACAGTCCCTAGGGGGTTTCCTGCATGCTGCAGCGCACCCAAGTGCAGTCCAATGGGTGAATCTTTGTCTTTGCTGTTTTCAGGAGTCCGCCATGCAACGTCGTCACATCATCCAATGGGGAGCCGCCAGCCTGGCCGCACCCGCGTTCATGGCGAAGGCCCAGAGCTTTCCGGGCAAACCCATCAAGCTCATCATCGCCTTCCCCGCAGGCGGCCCCACCGACATCACCATGCGCTCGCTGGCCGACAGCGCCAGCAAGATCCTGGGCCAGCCGGTTATTGTAGAAAACAAGCCCGGCGCAGGCGGCACCTTGCCCGCCCAGGCCCTGCAGACGGCCCCTGCGGACGGCTACACCGTCGCGCAGATCCCGCTGGGTGTTTTCCGCCTGCCCTACACCACCAAAATCAACTGGGACCCGGTCAAGGACATCAGCTACGTGCTGAACGTCACCGGCTACGCGTTCGGTCTGGTCGTGCCCGCTGATTCACCGTTCAAGACCTGGGCCGACTTTGTGGCCTGGGCCAAAGCCAACCCCGGCAAGCTGAGCTATGGCTCCACCGGCACCATGACCAGCCCGCACCTGACCATGGAGCTGATCGCCCAGCAGCTCGGCCTGGAGTTGCTGCACGTTCCGTACAAGGGCAGCGCCGACCTCATGCAATCCATCCTGGGCGGGCAGATCATGGCGGCGGCCGACTCCACCGGCTTTGCTCCGCAGGTCGAAGCCGGCAAGCTGCGCGTGCTGAACACCTGGGGCGCGGAGCGCCTGGCCAAGTTCCCCGACGCACCCACGCTCAAGGAACTGGGTCTGGACCTCGTGCAGAATTCACCCTTTGGCATCGGCGCCCCCAAGGGCACGCCTGAAGCGGTGGTCAAGCGCCTGCACGACGCCTTCAAGCAAGCCATGGAGCAGGAGAGCTACCGCACAGCCCTGGGCCGCTACGACATGGTGCCCATGTACATGAGCACTACCGCCTACCAAAAGTTTGCGCAAGACACCTTCACGCGCGAAAAGGCATTGGTGGAGAAACTGGGGCTGGCAAAGCCGCAGTGACACCAGGCGCTGTAGCGCTAGTTGTGTTTTGCTACTGAATAGATAGCTGCTGGCGCTTGACGGATAAGCGCTAGCGCTATTTTTTACTCAAAATCGCCCGGGCCACCTCGGCGAACCCAGCGCCCCGCTCGCCCTGCGTCACATAGCGCGGCAGGTGGGTAAGCTGGGGCACGAAGCGGGCGATGTTGGCGACACCCACGCTGTGAGTGAAATGTTCGAACATCGCCTGGTCGTTGCCCGAATCGCCCACAAACACCCAGCGGTCCAGCTCCTGCGCCAAGTCGCGGCCCAGCAGCTCGCGCACGATCCAGCACGCGCCCTGCCACTTGTTGAAGTCGCCGAAGCAGCCGTGTATGTGAATGCTGCTCATCGTCGTTTGCAGGCCTTCGCTCTGAAGCAGCGCTACCACCTGTTCCACGGTCGAAGGCGGGTGGCGGGTGAACTCTGCGTAGTCGAATGCTAGGTCGGTCTCACGGCCTGCGCTGTCGCGGCTGAGCTCGACTCCCGTCACCGTGCGGGTTACACGGTCTGCGATCTCGCGCATGCGTGCCTGATTGGCTGCCCGCGTGGCGGCATCCTGCTGGTACAGCTTGCGCAAGGGCTGGGCCCCTTCTTGCATGTAAGCGACGGCACCGTTTTCTGCCACCATGGCATCCACCGGCCACACTGTGTCCGCTGGTCCGATCATGAAGGGCTTACACCAGCCGATGGGGCGGCCTGTGATAAGAATCACCTGTATCCCGGCTGCACGTAGGTCCGCCAAGGCTTGCAGGGCGTCGGCGGTGATAGTGCCATCGGTGGTCAGTGTGTCGTCAATGTCGGTAAAAACGCCGGTAATGCGTTTCTGGAAATCGGTAGGCCAATGGTCCAAAGGTTTCATAGCGCTGCCTTCATGATGGGCTTTTCCACCCAGCGAAACCACCACACGCTGAGAAGGATGATCACCACGGGTAGCACTGCCATGTAAAGCAGCAAGGCGGGGGGTGACGAGATGCCAAGATCCATGCGCATTCTGCCGCTGGCGTCGAGCAGGAAGGTATGCAGCAAATAAAGACTGTAGGAAGCATCGCCGACAAGCACCAGCCAGGCGGGCGGAGTTGATCGGGTGTGCTCCAGCGTGAGCGCCAGCACCAAGGCAGACACGCCCATCACGCCGAAGCTTGCAGCGCGCATGACCTCCACGCGGTCAAAGTAAGGTGACAGCGATCCGAAGCCAAGACCGGCCGCCATCAATAGCAGGCACAGAGGCAGGGCTATCCTGGGTGTACGAAAGAACCGGACTTGGCGGTCATATGCGCGGGCCAGCAGCGCGCCAGCGAGAAACTCGATACCCAACCCCGTAAACACGAACCGCAAGGGTTGCTGCCCGTTGAACACACCCTGTCTGTCTGCAATGAGCCATCCAAACCCCCATGCAGCGAGCAGCATCATCATGCAGGCAATGGCCTTTATCTGATGCCGCTGCGGCAATAGTGCGATGAGTGCGATCCATAGATAGAAATATATCTCCATCGTTAGCGACCATGCGGGTTGCAACCAGTTGTCCCAGATGTTGGGGTACAGCAGTAGGGTGCTGAACACCATCTTCTTGAGGTCGGGCAAAGGCGCGTGGTGGACGAAAACGGTCGTCAGGGCGATGAGCAGCAGAACCGGCCAGTAGCCCATATAGATGCGCAGCAAGCGCTTCCTGGCGAATGGCCAAATGCCCTGCGCCGGAATGCTGCGCCGAGCTGAGCGGTAGACCACGAAGCCGCTGAGTGCGAAAAAGATGTCCACGCCTGAGAAACCCCAGCGCGTAATGGCGCTCGTCCAAGACAGCGTCGGAACCATATCCCAGTGGGGTTGCATGTGAAAGAACAGCACCATCAGCGCCGCGATGCCGCGCAGGGCCTGGATCCAGTGAAGGTCGGTTTTGACGGGCGCCTCAGTGCTCATCAGACAACTCGGGGCTGAGGGCCTCGCGCGGTACGTTGCTCACGTCGTAGTGCAAGAAGGCGATAAGGAACTGGATGCCTATGATCAGTGGCAGCGCCGCGAACATCACCGTGCCGCTGGAGGCGGGGTGACCCGTGGCCGCGCTTTGCACCCAGTGGATGACCCCGAAAATGACACCCACCAAACACAGCAATGCACCCAGAATGCTGTAAAGGCTGCCGATGTTGAAGTCGCGCAGCAGGTACAGATAGGCGTAACGCTTGACCAGTCGCCCGACGTGCTTGCGCAAGAACTCGGGCAGTATCTTTGATACCTTCAGGTTCGATTCTTCGTCGGCATACACCGCATCCATCGGCACGTCGTGCACCACGGCGCGGATGGTGTTGAGGTGAAAGAGCATGTCCGTTTCGAAGAAGTAGCGGCGCTCCAGCTTTTCAAGTGGGAGCTTGCGGAGCACGGCGGTGTGAATGGCGGTATATCCGTTGGTGGGGTCCATCGACGACCAGTACCCGCAACTGAGCTTGGTGAGGAATGACAGGGCCGCATTGCCAAACAACCGAACGGGGGGCATGCCGCGCAATGATTCGGGCCGGTAGAAGCGGTTACCTTTGGTGTAGTCGGCCTGCCCGCGCACAATGGGGCGCACGAAGTGCGGCAGCAACGCTGGGTTCATCTGCCCGTCGCCATCGATCTTGACCACAATGTCCATACCATCGGCAATGGCCGCTTCGTAGGCCGTCACCACGGCGCCGCCCACGCCACGGTTTTGTGGGTTGTAGAGCACGCGCACTCTCGGGTCGTGAATGTTGTCCTCGATGAAGCGGCCACTGCCATCGGGGCAGGCATCGTCGACGGCGTAGATGGCCTCGACTTCGGCGCCGATGGCGGCGATCACGCTCAAGACCTGTTGGGTGACCTTGTAGCAGGGGATGGCGACGGCTATGCGCATCGGGTACGGCTCCTCAGCTGGTAGAGGCCAGCGCTACGCCGGCCATGATGAGCGCGCCGCCCGCGAGCGTGCGCCAGTGCAGGGGCTCCCCCAAGAAGGTCCAAGCCAACGTGGGCACGATCAAGAAAGCCAAGCCCATGAAAGGATAGGCCATGTGCAGCGGGGCGTGGCGAAGAATCCAGACCCATCCAAGCGTAGTGATTCCATAGAGCGCGAGGGCGGCGATGAGCCAGCCGTTCTGCAGCAGTGCGGGCAGCGAGACGACAGCAGGCAGGGCTGCAGCTGCTTTCTTAAACAAAAGCTGGCCCATGGAGATGCCCAGTACGCACAAAAGGGTGGCGAAAGTGAGTGTAGTGCTCATGGAGTGAGTCAGTGGGGGATGTGTGCCGCTGCGTCCCAGGCGTGGCGGCTTTCCAGCAGTCGAGTGCCGCGCCACGTCACGATAGTGCCAACAGGGCAATGCAGCACGATGCGCAGGCTTCCTGGCTCGCGGGGCCGCAGCTCGTGGTTGGCATGGGTGAGGAGTCTGCGAAATGCGCCGTCTGCTTGCAGCGGCAGCAGCAGAGGGAGTTTGTGGCCGGGCTGCATAAAGCGCCCGTCCGCAATGTGATAGGCCACTTCTGCTTTGCCGCATCGTTTTCCGTTGCCCTGCAGGGCCACTTGGGTCTCCCATAGCGCGTTGAATAGGTTGGCATCGGTGACATGCTGAATGTCCTTGGCATCAAGCCTCATTTCCAGCACGGCTGGTGATTTGGTGATGGCCCACGTGCTGGTTCCCTGCGAATCCATGCCGTAGGTTTCGACTCGGGAGGCTTCGGAAATATCCAAATAGGAAAGAGTTTGGCCCATATGGAGTGGGTCTACGGCGATGGACTCATGCTTGTGCGCAAATTTGTATCCAGCGAATGTTGCCAGCAGGATCAATCCCAGCGCAGTGATTGCAGGCCAAATGCGCACCCCTGGGCCCGACACCAGTCCAACGCTCCAGCAGTCGTTTTGCAGCGCGCCTCTGAACTGAATGGACGCTGTCAAGCTGGCAAGTCCAAAAGCTGTCAACGGGATCAGCCAAGGGTCCAGCAGCCCGGAGCTGTAGCGGCTGTTGTACAGAACGGGTAAAAGCTGCGCCAGCATGACCAGAAACATTGCCAGCAGGAACGCTGCGAATGCCAACTGGCGAGGCGAAACTGGGCTATGGGTTGGTTTGAAGCGACGGCGCCAACCATGGGCCAGCCAAGTGATGGATGTGAGGATCACGAGCAATTCGAAGAAGCGCAACTTGCGCAGCGAACCACCGAATGTCTCGATGGGTGCGGGGTGGTGGGCCAGCCACCACCACAGCTTGCGGCCAAAAAAAGCCAGTGCGTCGGCAAGCGGCATGGATTGGATGTGCCATATCGCCGCTTGGCGCGCTGCCCTGTCGCCGGCGAGTGAGAGCGGACTGTCCGCTTGTGCCGCCACGGCTACCATCGTGTTGATGTCGAAACCGAACCCCAAAAATTCTGGCTCGGCACCCTGGTAAAGTGGATGCGTACCAAGATAGAGTCCGATGCCCGAGCCGGTCCCAAGGCTCCAAAAACCGAACAGAACCCCGTTTTTTATGACCAGCGCAAGCGGAAGTGCCAGAGCCAATCCCAGGCTCCATGCAACAGCCGGTACTTGTTGCTGCCAGTCACTGCCGATTGCCTTATTTTTTGGAATCGACCAATACACCATGCATCCCAAACATGCCAGAAAGGCGACCGGGGCCACCAATTGCAGAACGGGCCGAGACAGCAAAGTGACGGCCAACATAAAAGCAGCTTGCATGACTACGGCGGTTGAGCGCTCCCCTTGTATGAGGATGCGGCCCATTGCATGCATCCACCCAAAGATACCAAACAGGTAGAGCGGCTCCGTCATTTCCGTGGGGAAATAGCGCACCAGCTCAGGTGATAACAGCAGCAGCATCGCAAACGCGCTTGCGCGCGCGCCGCCCAGCATGTGGCAGGTGCGCCAAAGGAAGACCACGCAGCCAATCCACAGCCCCATGTTGGCAATCCGAATCCACGTCGGATCAGCGCCCCATAGCGCTGGCCAAAGATAAGCAAGTGGCGCCACGTAGTAGCTCTGAGGTGTCAGCAGAAAAGACCAGCCTTGTTCGAGAAAGGCGCGCGCTGCAGGCAGGTAGGTGTTGGCCGGGTCGGGCAACACGGGCGCGTCCAGGCCTGTGATGATGAAGCGCAGGCCCACCATTGCGGCCAACAACGGCCAGAGCAAATGCGCTGATTGCTGTTTGAGTCGAATGGCTAGCTTGTGGGTGCGTAGGGCTTGGAGCGTGGACTTCTTGCTGCTAGGTTTAAATTTGAGGGCTTGCTTCTCGATCAGGTGCCAGCTCACGTATGCGAGTGCCACCGTCAACGCCAGAGCCAGGGCCATCGTGCCCGCGAAGCCTGCCTCGGGCCAGAGGTAAAGAATGACCGTTTGCTGGATGGGAAATGCCAGCAGATAAATCCCATATGAAGGATCTCCCCACCGGCCCGCGCGGCGAATGAATGGCGTCGCCCGTGTTCCCGCGTAGAGGATGAAAAACGGCAGACCGATCAGCAAGGCCGTGTGCCGCCACCCGATGGCCCAAGTGGCGACGCAGGCCGCGCCCAGCACTGCCGCCCAAAGCGCTGGGCGGCGATTCCAGTGGGATTCGCCGCACTGCAACGCCGCACCCGCGAGGAAAAACGCGCTCAGTTCCCGCCCATAGTGGACAGCCCCCGTCACGTCGGCATTGCTACTCGACAAAAACCAAACCATGAACAGCGCGATGCCCAGCAAAAACACGGGGCGGTACTTGAGCAGGCCCAGGAGTCCGGCCAAGCCCAACGCGACGTAACAGCGCACCTCAATGGGAATGGTCCACAGCGATCCATTCACGCCCAAGGGATACGGGTTGTGTGCAAATACGCCGGGCAGTACGAAGTGGATCTGCATCCACAGCCCGTGAAGATAATTGGTGGTGGCGCCGTGCCTTAAGTATTCCAGGAGCGGCAGTTCTGTGACCCAGGCGCCGAGCCCATACGCTGTCAGTACGAGCACGACCGTCAGCGCAGGCCAGATCCGTAGAAAGCGCCGCAGGGCGAACCGCCACAAGTTGGGGTCGCGCTGCCAGCTCGCTGTGACCAAGTAGCCACTGATGACAAAGAAGATGGTGACGGCCAGCCCCCCCAGGCTGTGCACGCCAAAGAACGTTGGCTCCATCTGCCCCGTCAGCGCAAAGTGGTGGCTGACCAATACCATGGTGGCCGCCACGATTCGGATCGCGTCGAAATTGTTGCCCGTATCAGTGCTTTGCGCGGGCGCTTGTGTCGTTATTGTCATGGCTAAGGGGCTCAGCCAGCCTTTTGCAAAGCCAACCCCGCATGCTCCCGCAGCGGATGAAAATGAATCTTCGGAAACCGCTCCTGCGCCAGCCGCACGTCATACGGTGACGTACATAGATAAGCCAGCGTATCCGCCGCATCGTGGGCCAAGCGCAGCGGGTAGGCGTCCGTAAACGCGCGTAGGTCGGCGGCGGTATCAGCCGTGATCCACCGCGCCCCCGTGTACTGGCACCCTTCCAGCCGCACATCAGCGTCATATTCCGCCTTCAGCCGATGCTGCACCACTTCAAACTGCAACTGTCCCACTGCGCCCAGCAGCATGTTGCCGCCAGCGTCGGGCTTGAAGACCTGGATGGCGCCTTCTTCACCTAGCTGGGCGAGGCCCTGCTGCAGCTGTTTGGTGCGCAGCGGGTTCTTGAGCACCACGGTCATGAACATCTCCGGCGCAAAGAAGGGCAGGCCGGTGAACTGCAAATTGGCGCCATCGGTGATGGTGTCGCCGAGTTGCACGCCGCCATGGGTGGTGAAACCGATGATGTCGCCCGCGTAGGCTTCTTCTACAGCCTCGCGGCGCTGGCTCATGAAAGTCACCACGCTGGTGGGGCGCAGTTCCTTCGCGGTGCGCTGCACCTTGAGCTTCATCCCAGGCATGTATTTGCCCGAGGCCACACGCACAAAGGCAATGCGGTCGCGGTGGTTGGCGTCCATGTTGGCTTGCACCTTGAATACCACACCGGCAAAGCCTTCATCTTCGGGCTGGATGGTTTTGACTACCGGTTGTTTGTTGACCTGCAGCGTGCTGATGCGCGGGCCGGGCGGGGGCGACATGTCCACCACGGCGTCCAACACTTCCATCACACCGAAGTTGTTGACGCCCGAGCCGAAGAACACGGGCGTGAGTTTGCCCGCCAGAAAGTCTTCATGACTCCACGGTGCGGACGCGCCAACCGCCAGTTCCATGCTCTCCAGCGCATCGTCAAAGCTTTGGCCGAAACGCTTGCGCAGCCGGTCAGCCTCGGTCAGTGGCACTACTTCAAAGTCTTTCGGGCCCCGATCGCTGCCGGGGGCGAACACCGTCATGCTCTGCGTGCGCAGGTTAATGATGCCGCCGAAGCTCTTGCCTTGTCCCACCGGCCAGGTGATGGGGCAGCAGGGCATGCCCAGTTCGCGCTCGACCTCGTCCAGAATGTCCAGCGGGTCGCGAACCTCGCGGTCCATCTTGTTGACAAAGGTGATGATGGGGGTGTCGCGCTGGCGGCAGACCTCAATCAGGCGGCGGGTTTGCGCTTCCACACCGTTGGCGGCGTCGATGACCATCAGCGCAGAGTCCACCGCAGTCAGCACGCGGTAGGTGTCCTCGCTGAAGTCCTTGTGGCCGGGTGTGTCGAGCAGGTTGACCACGTGGTCGCGGTACTCCATCTGCATCACGCTGGAGGCCACCGAGATGCCGCGCTGCTTTTCAATCTCCATCCAGTCAGACGTGGCATGGCGGCTGGCCTTGCGGCCTTTGACCGCACCCGCGATCTGGATCGCGCCCGAGAACAGCAGCAGCTTTTCCGTCAGCGTCGTCTTGCCCGCGTCGGGGTGGGAAATGATGGCAAAGGTGCGGCGGCGCCGGGTTTCGGGGGCGTAGGACACAGGGGAGTTCCAAGAGAGGGGTAGGCAGCACGTGCGCTGCAGCGATCGCCGGGGCGGCCTATGGGGCGCCCGGGTCTGCCGATTTTACCGGGCTCACGCTCCTGCCCCCGCGGCCGTACCTCAGTAGCTCCATCACGCTTCGCGCGACCCATGACGGATGGAAACTGGTGGGGCTCAGTAAGCGCCTCCGCGCAAGGGACGCCTCCAGCCCCACCTGGGGGCGTCCCCTTCTTGATTCGCACAGCGGGGCGAGAGAGGGAGAGGGGCTGATGGCCGCGGCGCCAACCCCGTCGGCACTGGCTTGGCCGTGCCCGAAGAGCCACCGCCTCTGGCGGTAGCACCGAGGAGCAAAGCGACTCAGGGGGCGTTTACTTCAAGCCGTCTGCACCTGGGCATGGCGCGCGTGCATCTTCTGCATGCCGCCCAGCCAGCGTTCGTAGTCCTGACCTTTGTTGCGAAAGTACTGCGCCACCTCGGGGTGGGGCAGCACCAGGAAGCGCCCGTCCTGCATGGCGGCCAGCACGTCGCCTGCCACCTGCTCGGGCGGCAGGATGCCGTCGTGCGAGGCCGAGCCGCCGTCGCCCGTGACCATGGCGGTCTGCACCGACTGCGGGCATAGGCAGGCAACGCCCACGCCCTTGCGACCATAGGCGATGCGCAGCCACTCGGCAAAGGCCACGGCCGCGTGCTTGGTGACGGCGTAGGGGGCGGATTCGACAATGGTCAGGAGCCCCGCGGCCGAGGCTGTGACGAGGAAGAAACCCTCGCCGCGTTCCACCATCTCGGGCACCACGGCGCGCGCCGCCCAGACATGGGCCATGCCGTGGATGTTCCACATGGCGTCCCACAGCGGGTCTTCGAGCTCGATGCCGCCCGGGCGACCCAGGATGCCGGCGTTGGAGATGTAGGCGTCCACGCGGCCGTAGCGCTCGCGCGTGGTGGCTACCAGGGCCTTTATATCGGCCTCGCGCGCAACGTCACAGCGCACGGCTAGGCCACCGATCTCGTCGGCCACGGCCTGGGCCGCCTCCAGGTGTAGGTCGGCCACGACCACGGCAAGGGCGCCCTCCTGTGCAAAACGCCGCGCAATGCTGCGGCCGATGCCGCTGGCGCCGCCGGTGACGATGATGACCTTGTCCTTCGGGTCCATGGAGTGCTCCTTCTTCTGTGAGGGCGCCAGTGTGGGGTGCCACGGAAAGCGCAGCAGCCGCGCAGGTGACAGGTTCAGCGCGGCGGATTCGCGGCCTGCAGGATGGCTGCGCAGCACAACTGCTCCACGCCATCGGCCCATTGCCGCATGGCCGCCGGATTCAGCTCAAGCAGCAGCACGTAGCGCCGCCCGCCCCAGGCCGACAGGTGCAGCGCCTGCGCAAGTTGCGGCGCCAGTGGGTGGGGCAGGTCGGTACAGGCGGCCAGCACCCGGCCCCACGCGGCGACCAGCTCCTCGTGCGCGCGGCGGTGGTGGTGCGGCTGGGCCATGGCCCCTTCCAGCGCCAGCATCTCTGGGTGGAAGGGGGGCAGCTCGGGCGCATCCACCCCGCAGACCAGGCGCACCAGGTGGTGGATGCGTTCCTCCCAGGGCAGGCCGACAGGCTGCACCGCCTCACGCTCGATGGCGGCGATCAGGGCTTCGATGCAGTGGCGCACGTAGCCCGAGAGCAGGGCCGTCTTGTTGGGGAAGTAGTCGTACAGCGTGCCCACGGCGATGCCGGTTTCCAGCGCCACGTTGCGCGTGGTGAGCCTGTCCCAGCCATCGCGCTGCCAAATCCGAACAAAGGCGTCGTAGATGGCCTGCACGGTGAAGCGGGCGCGGGCCTGGCGGGGCCTTTTCAAAGGCGTTGCAGCCGCTGCGGGGCTGGCGGGCGAGGTCTTCATCGCTTTCCGAACCCGCTGCAGGGCCCGGCGCCATACAGTGACCGCAGCGCATTTTCACCACCGTACCGGAGACACACCATGACCATGCAGACCCGCCTGTTGACCAACAAGAACGCATTGAATCACACCCGCACCGATCAGTTGCCCCTGGCGCCGCTGCAGCCCGGCGAGGCCCTGCTGCGCGTGGCCCGCGTGGCCGTGACGACGAACAACATCACCTACGCCGCCTTCGGCGATGCCATGAAGTACTGGGATTTCTTTCCCACGGGTGAGGCGGGCTGGGGCCACATGCCGGTCTGGGGCTTCGCCGAGGTCGTGGCGTCCGACGTCGAAGGCGTGGCCGTGGGCGAGCGCTTCTACGGCTATTGGCCCATTGCCAGCCACCTGCGCATGCAGCCCGAGCGCGTGACGGCGCGGGGCTTTTACGACGGGGCGGAGCACCGCCAGGGCCTGACCTCGGCCTACAACCAGTACACGCGCACCAGCGCCGATCCTGCCTACCGGGGAGCCGACGAGAACTGGCAGATGCTGGTGCGGCCGCTGTTCATCACCTCGTTCATGTTGGCAGATTTCCTCTTGGACAACCGCTTCTTCGGTGCGCGCCGCCTGGTGTTCTCCAGCGCATCGAGCAAAACGGCATTTGGCACGGCGTTTTGCCTTCAGGGGCAGGAGGGCATCGAGCGGGTGGCACTCACCTCGCCGCGCAACGCCGCCTTCGTGCAAAGTTTGGGATGCTACGAGCGCACGGTGGTCTATGCAGAACTGGAGGCGCTGGATACGAGTGCGCCCACGCTGTACGTGGATTTTTCGGGCGACGAGGCGTTGCGCGCACGGGTGCACCACCATCTGGGCGACGCACTGGTCTATGACTGCTATGCCGGTTCGGCCCAGAACACGGAGTTCCTGCGCCATACCGACTTGCCCGGGCCGACTCCTGCGTTCTACTTCGCGCCGGTGCAGATCAAGAAGCGCAATGCCGACTGGGGCCCGGAGGTCGTAAACCAGAAGTTCAACGCTGCGCAGCGCGCCTTCATCGAGCGAATCAGCGATGCCCGCCAGCCCTGGATGCGGGTGCAGGAACACGCGGGCTTTGCTGCCGCACAGGCGCTGGTAGAGGACCTGCATGCCGGGCGCATCGACCCGCAACTGGGCCATGTCGTCACGCTGTAGCGGTAGCATGTAGAGCGCTTGTACTTATAATGCGCGCATCCGAGGAGCGTTGCAGCGTCCCCAGCACAGGCGGGGCGTGAGGCTCGGAGTCATCTAGCAACGACGCTCATCCACTTATCGTGTGGTGAGCTTTTTCACTTTCGCGACCAGTGGTTTTTCAAACATGCTTTGGAGCAACCATCATGAACGCACGCGTCAACGCCCCAGTCAACACCGACTGCATCATTGCCGACATCGGCTTGGCCGCATGGGGCCGTAAAGAAATCCGCATCGCTGAAACCGAGATGCCCGGCCTGATGGCCATCCGCGAGGAATTCGCGCCCCAGCAGGCGCTCAAGGGCGCCCGCATCACCGGCAGCCTGCACATGACGATCCAGACCGCGGTTCTGATCGAGACGCTGCAGGCCCTGGGCGCCGAAGTGCGCTGGGCATCGTGCAACATCTTCTCCACGCAAGACCATGCTGCCGCAGCCATTGCCGCTTCAGGTACGCCCGTGTTTGCCATCAAAGGCGAAACCCTGGCCGAATACTGGGACTACACCCACCGCATTTTCGACTTTGGCCCGGCCGGCAGCGAGGGCGAAGGCCCTAACCTGATCCTGGACGACGGCGGCGACGCCACGCTGCTGATGCACCTGGGCCAGCGTGCCGAGAAGGATGCATCGCTGCTGGACAACCCTACCAGTGAAGAAGAAACCTGCCTGTACGAGTCCATCAAGGCCAAGCTGGCCGTAGACCCGACCTGGTACACCCGCAAAAGCGCCCAGATCATCGGCGTGACCGAAGAAACCACCACCGGCGTGCACCGCTTGAAGGAAATGTCGGCCAAGGGCACGCTGCTGTTCCGCGCGATCAACGTCAACGACTCGGTGACCAAGAGCAAGTTCGACAACCTGTACGGCTGCCGTGAGTCGCTGGTGGACGGCATCAAGCGCGCCACCGACGTGATGATCGCCGGCAAGGTGGCCTGCGTGGCCGGCTACGGCGACGTTGGCAAAGGCAGTGCCCAGGCGCTGCGCGCGCTCTCGGCCCAGGTCTGGGTGACCGAAATCGACCCCATCAACGCCCTGCAGGCCGCGATGGAAGGCTACAAGGTCGTGACCATGGAATATGCAGCCGACAAGGCCGACATCTTCGTGACCACCACCGGCAACAAGGATGTGATCACCCACGAGCACATGAAGGCCATGAAGGACCAGGCCATCGTCTGCAACATCGGCCATTTCGACAACGAGATCCAGGTCGCCACACTCGAACAGTACGAGTGGGAAGAGATCAAGCCCCAGGTGGACCATGTGATCTTCCCGGACGGCAAGCGCATCATCCTGCTGGCCAAGGGCCGCCTGGTGAATCTGGGCTGCGGCACGGGCCACCCGAGCTTCGTGATGTCCAGCTCGTTCGCTAACCAGACCATTGCCCAGATCGAGCTGTTCATGCACAAGGACCGCTACGAGAACGGCCAGGTCTACGTGCTGCCCAAGCACCTTGACGAAAAGGTCGCACGCCTGCACTTGAAGAAGGTCGGCGCCATGCTGACCGAGCTGAGCGACGAGCAGGCCGCGTACATCGGCGTGTCCAAGCAAGGTCCTTACAAGCCAGACACCTACCGCTACTGAGAACCCTGGGACGGCTCTCTGCCGTCCCGCGTGGGTGCCCCCTGCGGACTGGAAAATCGGGTCTGCATGGGCGTTCGCTTTTGCGGCACGCCTGTTGTGGGTGCTCTGGAGTCGCGACGGGGTTGCTCCTGAAATAATAGCTGCTGGCGCTTTCTGGATAAGCGCTAGAGGCCATTTTCATTCAAAAGGATGGGCGCATGCGCGCAGATATTTTTCTGGTAGAAGCCGGCCATGCGTCGACCCGTTCGCAGGCGCAGCGGCTGATTGCAGCCGGTGTCGAGTGGCGGCTGTCGCCTCTGGCTCCCTGGCAAAAGGTGGGCAAGAATGGGGATGACATCCCGTCCATCGCCGAGGTCCATCTGCTCGATGACGCTGAGGCCAAGTACATCTCGCGTGGTGGGCTCAAGCTCGAAGGGGCGCTGCTGGCGCTTGGCCTGTCGGTGGCTGGGCTGCGCTGTCTGGATGTGGGGCAGAGCACCGGTGGTTTTACGGATTGCCTGCTGCAACACGGTGCGGCCCAGGTGATTGGTGTGGACGTGGGACATGACCAGTTGCACGATCAACTGCGCAGCGATGTGCGAGTGGTCTGTGTGGAGGGTGTGAATGCGCGTTCGCTCACGCCCGAGGCGCTGGAGCTGGCCTGTGATCTGGCGCTGTCGGAAGTCATCGAGGTCGAAGAAGACAACGATACCCAGCCCGAGGCTCCCTACAGCTGGATGCGCAACGGCGGCCAGGTCGATGAGGAGTACGACGACAGCGACGACGCCAAGGACAAGGACATCGAGCACTTCAAGTCCGAGCGTGCTGCGCTGGCCAAGGCGCGCGCGCAGGGCACCTTGCCGGTGGAGCGCCGACGTCGCGCTGATCGCGCCGAGGTCAACATCACGCCGGAGTTTGGTGTGGTGACCGGCGATCTGTCGTTCATCTCTCTCACGCTGGTGTTGCCTGCCCTGGTGCCGCTGCTGGCGGCCGACGGTGACCTGCTGATGCTTGTCAAGCCGCAGTTTGAGCTGCAGCCGGGCCAGGTTGGCAAGGGCGGCATCGTGCGCGACGAGTCGCTGTATACGGTGGTGGAGAAGCGCATCCGCGATTGCTGCACCGAGCAGGGCTTGGTGGTCAAGGCGTGGCTCGACAGCCCGATCCACGGGGGTGATGGCAACCGAGAATTTTTTGTTTATGCGAGGAGGGCAACATGACTGCTGCCAGCGCACAAGGCACCGGTTTTCCGGTGAGCTTCGAATTTTTTCCACCCAAGACTCCGGAAGGTGCCGAGAAGCTGCGCACGGTGCGCCAGCAGCTGTACGTTTTGCATCCGGACTTTTGCTCGGTGACCTATGGTGCGGGAGGTTCGACCCAGGAAGGCACCTTTGGCACCGTGCGTGAAATCCTGGCAGAGGGCGTCAGTGCTGCCTCGCATTTTTCGTGTATCGGCGCCACCCGGCAGTCCGTGCGGGAGCAGCTTGCCACCCTCAAAGCCATGGGCGTGAAGCGCCTTGTGGCGTTGCGGGGCGACTTGCCCAGTGGGTACGGCGCAGGGGGTGAGTTTCATTACGCGAGCGATCTGGTGGCATTCATCCGTACAGAGACTGGAAGTGACTTCCAGATCGAGGTAGCGGCCTACCCCGAGGTGCATCCCCAGGCCAAATCTCCGGATGCCGACCTGCAGGCATATGTGGCCAAAGTGCGGGCAGGCGCAGATGCCGCGATTACCCAATATTTTTACAACAGCGATGCGTACTTCCGTTTTGTGGAAGACGCCCACCATCTGGGTGCCGATGTTCCCGTGGTGCCTGGGATCATGCCGATTTCCAGCTCTACGCAGCTCATGCGCTTTTCCGACGCTTGCGGCGCGGAAATTCCGCGCTGGATCCGGTTGCGGTTGCAATCGTTTGGCGATGACACCGCCAGCATCAAGTCCTTCGGACTCGACGTGGTGACAGATCTGTGTGATCAACTGCGCAGTGCGGGTGTGCCTGCGCTGCATTTTTATACGATGAACCAGAGTGTTGCGACCCTGGAGATATGCCGTCGACTGGGGATTTGATCAGTGTCTTCATTGGCTACCATTGCTTCTTCAAAAATTAGCCGAGGGATGGGGTTGTCATGAAGTTTGGAGGCGTTGCAATCTTGCTGGTCTTGTGCGGCGGTATGGCGCAGGTGCAGGCGCAGACGCGTTATCACTGCCGAGATGACCGTGGAAACACGTTCACCTTGTCGCGTCCGTGTCCGGAAGGATCCAGAACCACTGCCGCGGTGGCAGGGCCTGCCCCATCGCAATATTCTGCGCCCCGGTATAGCAATACGCCGGTGCGCTCTGTCCCGGAAACTCCGGATCATCACCAATACATGAGCGCGCGCTGTAGAGCGTTGGACGACAATATTCGAGGGGGCTATTCCCGCGGCATCAAGGCCGTTGTGCTCGAAGGCATGCGGCGTGAGTACCGGAGAGATTGCCGCGAGGAGGAGCAGGATGCGCAATCGCGGCTGTCAACCGAACGCAGGACCCGGGAGAGGGAGCGAAGGGACAATGAAAAAGCGTCCCAGCAAGCCGCTCAGGCTTCGAGGGAGCAGGAGGAGCGCGCCGCACAGCAATGCGCGGAATCGCGTCGCATCCTGGCGAACAAGCGAGCCAGAACGGATCTGACGGAGGGTGAGAAGAATGACCTTCGGCGATTTGAAGAGGCGTTTCTGGCCAGGTGCAAGCGCTGAATCTGTGCGCTTGGTCATTTTGCTCCTGGCGCTGTTTCTACTGAGTTTTGTCTCGCGCGGGGCGGAGCGCGCAGATGCTCCCGAACAATTTTTGGGTCAAACTGACGGCGCAGCTGAGCTTGATGCGCAAGAGGCGGCGACGCCGCTTCAACAGGCAGACGTTGTAGACAACGACGGACCGGCATCTGCGGAGACGGGGATCGCATCTTGGTATGGACCTGGCTTTCACCGCCGCAAGACCGCCAGTGGGGAGCCATTCGACATGTTTGCCATGACGGCCGCCCATCGCACGCTGGCCTTCGGAACGCTGATCTGTGTGCGCAGTCAGATAACAGGTCGCGGGGTGGTGGTGCGTGTCAACGACCGCGGCCCCCGGGTGCCCGGTCGCGTGGTGGATTTGAGTCGCGCAGCGGCCATGGAATTAGGTGTGCACGGCCTGGGGCTCAAGCCTGTTGAGGTCGTGCCCTTGCCCCCTGGACGATCGACCTGTCAAGACGACTGAAGAACTTTCTTAAGGCTGGGAAACCTCAGCCCACTAGGGGACCTTGACCGCGAATTTTTCGGGCAACGAGAATCAGCCGCCGGATTCCAGCGTGTGCGTCGCGTGTTTATCCTGCGCCAGCAAGTCCGCCATTTGTGGCAAAGCGTCTTTCAGGGCTGCTTTCAGTGTGAATGGCGGGTTGATCAGGAACATGCCGCTGGCGGGAAGGCCGGGGCGTTTGATATCGCCTGCTGCGGTTTCGGTGAGTTTGCTGGACTTGACGGTGAGCGTGGCGTGCAGCCAGCTTTTGCCCGCCTTGGTGGCCATGGTCTTGAGGCGACGGGGCAGGTCGTGGGCCTCGGGGCGCGGGATGATGGGGTACCAAAACGCATAGGTACCGGTGGCAAAGCGTTTGAGCGAGTCAGCCGCCATGTCCAGCACCTTGGCATAGTCGCTCTTGATTTCATAGCTGGGATCGCACAGCACCAAAGCGCGGCGAGCCGGGGGAGGTAGAAATTTTTTGATGCCTTCAAAACCATCTTCGTGCAGCACAGCGACTTGGCGCCCCACCTCTAGTTGGGCCACGTTGCCTGCTAGCGCCCGCAGGTCGGTAGGGTGCAGTTCAAAGAGTTTGAGCTTGTCGTGGTCGCGCAGCAGACGCTGGATGATGAAAGGGGAGCCAGGATACACACGCAGCGCGTTTCCCTGGTTGAAGGCGCGCACCATTTCCACGTAGGCCTGCAGCGCCAGGGTAAGTGTTGGAGTAGCGGCGGCGAACAAGCGGACCACTCCATCGACGGACTCTCCGCTGGTATTCGCATAGTCGCCATCCAGCCGGTACAGGCCAGCACCCGCATGGGTGTCCAGCACGGTCAATGCCGTGTCTTTCTCGGTAAGGTGTTGCAAGGCGGAGATCAATACCGTGTGTTTGAGCACATCGGCATGGTTGCCTGCGTGGAAGGCGTGGCGATAACTGAACATGGCGCTATGGTAACCAGTGCAGTGTTTACACTGGGTGAAATGGAGAGGCTGCCTCATCAGCGGCTCAGCGGTCCTTCATGAAGTAATGCGGTTTTGTCATGGTTGCGGGTGGTGTACGCTCGCTCGCCGCGGCACAATCGGCGGCTGGTGGGTCTGGCTGTGACGTATTTGGCAAACAGGAAGCCTTTTGTTTCTACTCTCCGAACTGCCATAAAGCATGATCGCGATGGCGGCTCCTTTTTGGACCGTTCGCGCAGTCCGCTCCAGTTTTTTAATCCGCCAAGCCCGCCCGCTCCGATTTTTCACCATGACCGATAGTTCTAGCCAAGCCCCTGTCAGCGGCGTCAGCCATGTGGATGCGCTGATGCCAGGAAGCAGGCTTGCAGAATTCGAGATCCTGTCTTTGCTGGGGGTTGGCGGTTTTGGCATGGTCTACAAGGCGTTTGACCATTCCTTGCACCGGGCGGTGGCCATCAAGGAGTACATGCCCTCTGCGTTGGCAGGGCGTGCCCAAGGCCAGTCCCTTTGGGTGCGGTCTTCGTCCGATCAGCAAACCTTCCAGACTGGGTTGGCATCGTTTGTGGACGAAGCGCGGCTGCTTGCGCAGTTCGACCATCCCTCGCTCGTCAAAGTGTTCCGCTTCTGGGAAGCCAATAACACCGCCTATATGGTCATGCCGCTGTACAGCGGCATGACTTTCAAGCAGGCGCGTGCCCAGATGCGCACCCCGCCGCCGGAGATATGGCTGCGAAAGCTGCTCTGGACGATCTTGGGCGCGCTGCGGGTGTTGCACGACGGAAATACGCTGCACCGCGATATTTCACCTGACAATATTTTTCTCCAAGACAACGGGCCGCCTGTGCTGCTGGACCTGGGGGCGGCCCGGCACGCCATCAACGATCAAGATCGCAAACATACCGCGGTCCTCAAGGTCAACTACGCGCCTATCGAGCAATATTCGGACGGCGACGAGGAGCTGCGCCAGGGGCCCTGGAGCGATTTGTATTCGCTGGCAGCGGTGGTGCACGGCTGTCTTTGCAACGACACGCCGCTGCCTGCCACGTTGCGCTCCATCCGCGATCGCATGGTGTCGTTTCCGCGGGTTGCAAAAACCGTCAAGCGGCAGTTCGGCGTGGAGTATTCAGCGCCTTTTGTGGCAGCTATCGCACAGTCACTGTCCCTGCGGCCTGAGGATCGTCCGCAGAGCATCGACGCATTTTTGCAGAAGATGGAGATGACTTCGCCGCCGGAAGGGGTCCAACACTTCGATTTCCGAGCCGATCTGGGCGACATCTGGGTCGAGCCCGCCGACCAACCCGACATGGATCTGGTGACTCCCACTGTCGATGTCACGTCCGCTCCCAAAATGGTGGCGGAAATGCAGGCGAATGCCCAGCGCGCCGCTTCCAGCGGGAGGGGCGACGTCGGCGGTCATGCACCGGCCCAAGATGAACCCGATACGGTGATGCTCGATCCGGGAGATACCGTTTTCATCGACGGTGCAGATACGGTGGCGGCCGAAGATTCTCGGCACGACACGGGGGTGTCTGCCCTAAAGGATTCGGGCGAGCGCCATCACGTGCCGTCTGATCGACGTGCAGCCAATGGTGATCGTGGCACTGCGCGATCCGCAAAAAAAACAAAACCCTTTCACCGCGCGCCGGTGGTCTGGTTGATGGCGGGTGCAGTTGCCGTCGTGATCGCAGCAGCAGGACTGCGCTGGGGACAGCAAGCGTCAGAGCCCAAAGACGACATCATCACCGAGATTGCGGAACCGCAGGCTCCTGGGACCGCGGCGGAGTCAGCGTTGGTGGATGCCAGCGCAAGCGCTCCCGTGGCAGAACTTGCCGCTTCCGCGGCCAGTGAGGCGGTGATGGCTGCGGAGGTAGCGTCTACGGTGATGCCCGTACCCAAGCCAACGCCACGCGCCACGCCCAGGCGGGTGGTGGCAGAGCCTGTACCTGCGCCGGTCGTGGTACAGGAAGCGCCGCCGCCCGAACCCCCTCCGGTGGTGGTTGCGCCTCGGCCACGGCCGACGCCGGTTCGTGTGCCACCGCCGCAAGAGGTGTGCGCGGATGCCAACTTTCTGGCGCGCCCCATGTGCATCCATCAAGAGTGCCAGAAGCCCTCTCAGGCAGGGCAGGCCGTCTGCGTCGAAAACCGCCGTCGTTTCGAAGCCGACGAGCAGCGCCGCCGCCAAACACCTAATTGAGCCAGGCGTGATGCCTGTAAAGGGCCTCTTTGGGGCGGGTGTAGTGGCTGCTTGCGTAGAAGTACGACAAATTCGTATAATCGAGAGCTTCGCAGCGCTTTTGTGGTCCCGCGGCGAGGATTTTCTGCCACCTAAGAGGCTTCCTACAGAGAAGCACCGACCGTGGAAAAGGACCCGCCAAACCCTCTTTTGAAGAGAAAACTCATGACTACTACTTTCAGCGCAAAGCCCGCTGAGGTTGTGCACGAGTGGTTTGTGATTGACGCGACCGACAAGGTCCTCGGACGAGTAGCCAGCGAAGTTGCTCTCCGTTTGCGCGGCAAACACAAGGCCATTTACACGCCTCACGTCGATACCGGTGACTTCATTGTCATCATCAATGCCGCCCAGATCAAGGTCACCGGCACCAAGTCCCTGGACAAGGTGTACTACCGCCATTCGGGTTACCCCGGCGGTATCACGGCCACGAACTTCCGCGACATGCAAGCCAAGCACCCCGGCCGTGCGCTGGAAAAGGCTGTCAAGGGCATGCTGCCCAAGGGCCCCCTTGGTTACGCAATGATCAAGAAACTCAAGGTGTACGGTGGTGCAGAGCATCCCCACACCGCCCAGCAGCCTAAAGTGCTGGAAATCTAAGGAGCCTTGAGATGATTGGTGAATGGAACAATGGCACCGGCCGTCGCAAGTCCAGCGTCGCCCGCGTGTTTCTGAAAAAAGGCTCCGGCAAGATCACGGTGAACGGCAAGGACATCCAGTCCTATTTTGGCCGCGAAACCTCGATCATGATTGCCAAGCAACCGCTGATGCTGACCAACCACGCTGAAACCTTCGACGTGATGATCAACGTACACGGTGGTGGTGAGTCCGGTCAAGCGGGCGCTGCCCGTCACGGTATCACCCGCGCTCTGATCGACTACGACGCGACGCTCAAGCCCGTACTGAGCCAAGCCGGCTTCGTAACGCGCGATGCCCGCGAAGTGGAACGTAAGAAGGTCGGCCTGCGCTCTGCACGCCGCGCCAAGCAGTTCTCCAAGCGTTAAGCTTTGGCGTGCTGCCGGGGATGTCCGCCCTATGGGTCGGGCTCCCCCTGCAAGGTGCTTCTCGAGAGCGCTTTACAGTGAAAAACCGCCTTCGGGCGGTTTTTTCGTTTAAGGTGCGCTTTTTTCCTTATCCACCCGCCTCCCATGAATCGCTCGTTTCTGCCATGCGCTTTCGCCTTCTTCGCCGTCGGCTGACCATTAGTGCGCCGCGGGTGGCCATCCGCAGTGCCTTGCCTTGGCCTTTCCGTTGGATTGCCTTGGCGGTGGTCTTTGGCTTTTGCGCGGCAGTGGCCCTTTGGGCATTCGAGTTGGGCAAGTCCATCGCGGGCTTGGACTCGGTCTCGCGCGACGAACTGCTGCAGCTCCGTGCGGAAGTCTCCCGATTGCGCGACGAAGGCAATAAACAGCAAACGGTGTCGCACACGGCGGACAGCCTTCTGGTGGCTGAGCGTGCAGCCAAGGAGAGCCTCATTGCCCAGGTGCGGCAACTGGAGGCTGACAACCGGACCTTGCGTGAAGATTTGGGGTTTTTTGAAAAACTGATTCCGGCTGCTGCGAATGAGGGTTTGGCAATTCGTAGCCTGCAGGCCGAAGTGCTGGGAGGAATGCAGTTGCGCTGGCAGGTGTTGGTGATTCAGGCCTCCCGCAACCCCCCGGACTTCAATGGCCGACTGGAACTGGTTTTGACCGGAACCCAGGATGGGAATTCATGGACCCAGACCCAGCCCCCGCAAGGGCAAACGCTTCAGCTCAAGCAATATCGCCGTGTTGAAGGCGTGCTGAATTTGCCACCGAATGCCGTGGTAAAAACAGTCACGGCCCGGGTGATGGAGGGTGCGACGGTCCGCGCAACCCAAACGATGGTGCTGGATTGAGCTTGTGCCCACGGACTGTGATCCACAGTGTTTCCGCTGTGGGATCGCGCTTGATATTCCTCTCAGCCCTAGATTTTTTGATCAGATGCCTTGTTCTGATCACACCCTGCGGATGTACCTATGAAAGGTGCTTCCGGTAGTTTGTTCACCATGCGCGTATTGCCTCTGGCGTGCGCTTTCAGGAGTACCCGCCATGTTTTCCCGTAAAAAACAGCCCCCGATCAAAAGTTTGGTCGCAGAGGGCACCAAGATCGAGGGCAACGTCCAATTTGTCGAGGGCATCCGCATCGACGGTGAAGTGGTGGGCGATATCCGGGCAGGCACAGAGCAGCCGAGCATTTTGGTGATCTCCGAAACGGCGCGCGTGGAAGGTTCGGTGCATGCTGATCACGTCATCGTCAATGGACAGGTGGTCGGCCCGGTTCATGCCAAGGAATTGCTGGAGCTGCAGCCCAAGGCGCGAATCACGGGCAATGTGCATTACAAGGCTCTGGAGATGCACCAGGGTGCCATGATTGCAGGCCAGATGTGCCCAGCAGCCCAGTTGGTCGAGGAAAAGCCCCCACTCAAGTTGGCGTCAAACGGCCAGTGATCTGAATTCCCGAGCGGTTTGCAGTAGTATTCAACGCAAACCCTGAACCCGGAGTACCCCATGAGCGCTGTTGCCGAAAACATCCAGACCGAAATGCCCGCCCCCATTCTGTTCACGGACAGTGCTGCAGCGAAGGTGGCGGACTTGATCGCCGAAGAGGGTAACCCCGACCTGAAGCTGCGCGTTTTTGTGCAGGGCGGCGGTTGCTCTGGTTTCCAGTATGGTTTCACATTCGATGAAATCACCAACGAAGACGACACGACCATGACCAAAAATGGTGTGTCGCTGCTCATCGACGCAATGAGCTACCAGTACCTGGTGGGCGCCGAGATCGACTACAAGGAAGACCTGCAAGGAGCGCAGTTCGTTATCAAGAACCCCAATGCCACCACCACGTGTGGTTGCGGTTCGAGCTTCTCTGCATAACTCACGGCATCGGCCAAACGGCCGATTCAAGCTCTTGAGCCGCCTTCGGGCGGCTTTTTGTTGGTGTGGCTATGCCGGGTGTATAGCGCCCAAGACTCGCATACCGGCGGCGCCGGTCACACGGGGTAGATTGCCCGGCTCATCGCGCACCGTCTGACGTGCCAGCCAGGCAAAGGCCGCCGCTTCTACCTGCAGTGCAGGCAACCCCAGCGCGTCGGTGGCGACCACCTGCAGGGTGGGGCAGGTGGTCTGAAGGCGCCGCATCAAGTGGTGGTTGAGTGCTCCACCACCACAAACTGCCAGAATATTGCTATTATTTTTATAGCTTTCGGCGCTTGTTGAACAAGCGCTGACAGTGAATTCCGTCAAGGTGGCCTGCACATCAGCAGGCGCTGCCGCTTGGAACAGCCCGAGCTTGCGGGAAAGCCATGCTGGGTTGAATAGGTCCCGCCCTGTGCTTTTCGGCGGTGTTTTGTGCAGAAACGGTTCCTGCAGGAGGGACGCCAGCAGATCGGGCAGCACCGAGCCCGTGGCGGCCCACGCGCCGCTTGCGTCGAACGGCTGACCGGTGTGTTGCTGGCACCAGTGGTCCATCAGTGCATTGCCGGGGCCGCAATCGAAGCCGATGACCGTGCCGTCAGCGCCCAGTACGCTCAGGTTGGAGATGCCACCAATGTTGAGCACCAGCACCGTCTCGTTGGGGCGTCCGAACACGCCCTGATGGAAGGCGGGCACCAGAGGTGCGCCCTGGCCGCCAGCCGCAACGTCGCGACTGCGGAAGTCAGCCACCACAGCAATGCCGGCTCGCTCTGCCAGCAGGGCGGGGTTGCCCAACTGCAGCGTGTAGCCGGTGCCATCAAACTCTTGCGGGCGGTGGCGCACGGTTTGCCCATGCGCACCCATCGCCTGGATCGCGCTCGCAGGCAAACCACTTTGCTGGAGCAAGGTGTGGACAACGTCTGCATAGGCACGTGACAGGGCGTTGCCTGCTAACGCGGCCCGGTGCAACTCGTTGTCCCCGGAGGTGTTGAGCGCTAGGAGTTCTGCGCGAAGCTCGGTCGAAAAAGGGGCGCTGGCATGGTGTGTGACCACCATACGGGGGCCTGAAAAATCAGCCAGAACGCCATCGATGCCATCCAGCGAGGTGCCCGACATCAGGCCGATATACAGATCGGACATGGCCTGAAGCAGGGGGTGCGAGGGCGGCGTGGATGCGACCCGGAGGTCAGTCGGCGCTGGCTTGCTCGATCAACGCGGCGGCAGACAGTTGCACGCGCATGTTGTTCGCCAGGCGATCAAAGGCGGGGCGGCCTGCAGCGGACACGGGGGCTGCTGCATCGCTTTGCGCCACGATGGTCATGGGGTCCTGGTGCTGGCCGTTGACCCGGAACTCGAAGTGCAGGTGGGGGCCGGTAGCCCAGCCTGTGGATCCCACGGCACCCAGGGTCTGGCCTTGTTCAATGGTTTGGCCCTGGCGCACATCGATGCGGCTCAGGTGGGCGTACACCGTCACGTGTTGGTTGCGGTGCTTGACGAACACCACATTGCCGTATCCATTTTGCACGCCCGCAAACTCCACTGTGCCATCGCCCACAGTGCGCACGGCCGTGCCGGTGGGGGCTGCAAAGTCAGTGCCCAGGTGGGCGCGCCAAGTCTTCAAGATTGGATGCATGCGCATCGAGAAGCCACTGCTCACGCGGGAGAACTCCACCGGGGAAGTCAGGTACGCGCGGCGCATGCTTTCGCCCGCCAGGGTGTAGTAGGCGCCCTTGGTGGCACCGGGCTCTTGAAACCAGACGGCTTCGTGGGCTTTGCCGTTGTTGACAAACTCTGCGCTCAGCACGCGGCCAGAGCTCAGGGGTTCACCGTCGGCTTCGAGCGTTTCGTACACCACCGAGAAACGATCACCCTTGCGCAGTGCACGGCGAAAGTCGATGTTGCCTGAGAAGAGTTCGGCCACTTGCACGGCCACCGCATCCGGAATGTTGGCCGCGTCCGTTGCCGCAAACAACGAGCTGTGGATGATGCCTCCTGACAGGCGGCTGCTGGTGGTCATCTTGGCCGTTTCGATGCGCGTGGCGAACTTGTCGCCCGTGCGCTCCACGATCAGGCGGCGGAAGTTGCCGCTGTCATCGGGCACCCAGCGCACCGTCAGGCGCACCAAGCGGTGGTCGTCGGTGGTTTCTGCAGACACAAAGCGGCCGGTGCGACCGAGCACGTTTTGTCGTACAGGACTGTCACTGCGCAAAAAAGCGGCCGCGGCCGGGTCGGCCACGCCCAGGCGCTGAAGCAAGGATTCGGGAGTGTCGCTGCTGCGAACCTGCTCAGAGCGGTACAGCGAGAAACCCGGGGCCTCCAACTGGCCCAGCACGAGGTTCTCGGCCAGTGATTCGACCGGGTAGCTCACCATGCGAACGGGCAGATCGGCTGCGTCCGGGGCCAGCGATGCCACGGCGAATGCGCCGCCGCCGCCCGTCAGCAGCAAGGCTGCTATAGCGGCAGTGATACGTTTGGGGTGTTGTTGGATCGTGCGGGACAGTCGGTCAAGCAAAGCCGAGCTGGCGGTGGTCAAGCCGTGAATCAAAGGTCTATCCCCAGGGTGAGTGTGATCCCGTGACACTTCCCCGGTGCGAGTGCGGGGCAGGGCAAGGAGCACAGACTGTCAGGCTGCAGCCATTCGACAGCGTTAAAAACAAGTCGAAACAGCGGGCCCACTAGAATCCGCCTCTGCAATGTGGGCTGAAGTATAGCGGTGCATGCTGTCTAGACATCCAAAAAAACCCTTATGAATCAATCTGCTGTTACAACAACCCCGGTCTCTGATGGTGTAGGACGGGCCCTCGAAATTTCGCTGAGGGGCGTGCAAGAGCTGCTGCCGCAGGACGAATGGGTCAAGAAACTTGTCCGTTCGGAGGCCACAGGCCAGCCTTTGCGCATCAAACTTGGCCTCGACCCCACGGCGCCCGACATCCACATCGGCCACACGGTGGTGTTGAACAAGATGCGGCAGTTGCAAGATCTGGGCCACCAGGTGATCTTTCTCATCGGCGACTTCACCAGCCTTATTGGCGACCCCTCCGGCCGCAACAGCACCCGTCCGCCGCTCACGCCCGAGCAGATAAAGGTGAACGCCGAAACCTACTACCGACAGGCCAGCATGGTGCTGGACCCGGCCAAGACCGAGATCCGCTACAACAGCGAGTGGAGCGAGCCCCTGGGCGCCAGCGGCATGATCCAGCTGGCATCTCGCTACACCGTGGCGCGCATGATGGAGCGCGACGACTTTCACAAGCGCTTTACCACCGGCCAGTCCATCGCGGTGCACGAGTTTTTGTACCCGCTGATGCAGGGCTACGACTCGGTGGCCTTGAAGAGTGACCTGGAACTGGGGGGAACCGACCAGAAGTTCAACCTGCTCATGGGCCGCCACTTGCAGCAGGAATATGGTCAGGAGCCGCAGTGTGTGCTCACCATGCCGCTGCTGGTGGGCCTGGATGGCGTGGACAAGATGTCCAAGTCCAAGAACAACTACATCGGCATCGCCGAAGAGCCCAACACCATGTTCGCCAAGGTGCTGAGCATCTCGGACACGCTGATGTGGGACTGGTACACGCTGCTGTCGTTCAAGAGCCTAGCCGAGATTGCCGCGCTGAAGGCCGAGATCGCGGGCGGGCGCAACCCCAAGGATGCGAAGGTGATGCTGGCGAAGGAAATCACCGCGCGTTTTCACAGCGCCCCCGCCGCCGATGCCGCTGAGCAGGATTTCATCAACCGCAGCAAGGGCGGCGTGCCGGACGAGATTCCTGAAGTCAGCTTGAGCGGTGCGCCGATGGGCATTGCTGCATTGCTCAAGGCCGCGAACCTGGCCCCATCCGGCAGCGAGGCCGGTCGCTTGATTGATGGCGGGGGCGTGCGCGTGGATGGCAGCGTGATCAGCGACAAGGGCCTGAAGCTGGACGCCGGCACCTACGTGGTGCAGGTGGGCAAGCGCAAGTTTGCTCGGGTGACTTTGGCCTGATTTTTAGGTCGAATTGGCCGCTAGCGCTTGGTGAATAAGCGCTAGCAGCTATCAAAATAATAGCGCTGAAGCCGCAAGGCCCGGCGTTTTTTTTCATGCCCCGTCCAGGTCGTCATTCAAATCCGGATCCGGCACATCCCCAATTGCCTCGCGCGTGGCCTGGGCCTGTAGTTCCAGCCAGGCGCAAAACGCCTTGATTTCCGGCCGTTGCGCGCTGCGCGGGCCCACCACGAGCCAATAGGTCAGGGGTGAGTCAATGCGGTGGCCGGGCAGCACCTCCACCAGGTCTCCCGCTGCCAGCGCATCCGCGATCAGCGGCATGCGGGCCAGTGCCAGGCCTTGGCCCGCCAGCGCGGCCTGCACGATCTGGTGGGCATAGTTGAAGTACAGCCAGCGTTCCGGCTGCAGCTTGGCCAGGTCCCGCGCGTCAAACCAGCGGCGCCAGCTCAGGTACTCCAGGTAATGGGTGCGATGTGCGTCGCCTGCCTCGATCAACGTGAACTGGGCGACATCGGCCGGTGTGCGCAGGGGTTTGCCGCTTTTGAGCAGCCAGGGGCTCGCCACCACAGCCAGTTGCTCGCCAAATAGGCGCACCCCGCCCTGGGTGGCGCCGCCGGGCATGGCGTAGCGCAAAGCGAGGTCCACATCCGACGTTTCCAGGTCAATCTGCACATCGCTCGCATCAATGCGGATGTCGATGCCGGGGTTGTCGCGCTGGAACTCCTCCATGCGCGGGATCAACCACATCGACGCAAAGCTGGCCCACGTGGTGATGGCCACACTGCGGCGCCCGGCCGTCTGGCGCACCAGGCGCACGGCGGCGTCCATGCGCTCCAGCGCCGGGGCCACGGCGCGCTGCAATTGCGCGCCTGCGCTGGTCAGCTCAACCGCGCGCGTGTGGCGCAGGAACAGCGCCACACCCACTTCTTCTTCGAGCGCCTGGATCTGGCGGCTGACGGCTGACTGGGTGAGCGACAGCTCATCGGCAGCGGCGCGAAAGTTCAGGTGGCGTGCCACGGCCAGAAAGGCGCGCCAATGGCCGGTGGCCACGGGGCGGGTGCGAAGGACGGCGGGGGAGTATTCGGCAGAGGCCATGGCAGCGTTCCTGCGGAAGGTGATTCATGCGTTGACGGAATGAATAGCGTACCGCGTTTTCATTGGACTGTGTGCACGCGCAAGCGCACTATCGAGCCATCGCAACACCTTTTCATTGAAACCAAGGAGCCCGTCATGTCGCCCCGCAACGTTCTGGAATCGCAACAATCCGCACCAGCCCCACAGGCTGTGCGTTCTGCGGCCGGTTGCTGGAAACTGGCCAATGGCCGCGCGCTGTCGCTGGTGCCACACACCCATGGCGTGCTTGAAATTGCGCAGGGCCGGGTGTGGGTCACCCTGGGGGGCGGGGGTGCTTTAGCCGACTTGCCGGGCACGAGCGCCGACCACGTGCTGCACGCGGGTGAGCGCCTGCACATCGCACCCGGCCAGCATGTGGTGATGGAGGCCTGGGCGCTATCCGGCAGCGTGGAAGCTGTGGCGTTGTGTTGGGACGGCGCGATGGCGCTGGCCGCTGCGCACACGGCCAGCCTGGCCGCCCGCGAGTGGGAGTGTGGCGTGGTGCAGCCGCTGCGCGATCTGTTGCAGGCCCTGGGGCGCGGCGGGCGCGCGCTGGGCGCTGCCTTGGTTGATGTGACGCGCGCAGGTGGACGGTTTGCCGTGGGATTGGCCCGGTTTGCTATGTATCGGATAGCGCCGCAACGCCAGCGCAGGACCGCCTGAAGACCTCATGCCAGAAAAGCATCAATCGGTGCCGTGCTTTTCATTGGACGTGTTGACGCAAGCTGAGCACCATAGCGACTTATTAGGGTAAACCCGGAGAAAACCATGACCACCTCTCAATCGCTTTCGTTCTTCCGCCCCGTCCGCGCTGTATCTGTTGCGGCAGCGGGTGGCCTCGGCACCGTCGCCCCCGGCGTGGCGCTCAGCCTGGCCCACAAGTCCGCCATGACCTTGCGCGTGACTGAAGGCCAGGCCTGGGTCACCCTGGGCCATGGCCCAGATGACCGCAGCAGCGATGTGTTCCTGTGCGGTGGTCAGACACTGCAAGTGGCCGCAGGCCAGCACGTGGTGGTCGAAGCGATTGGTGGGCGCGCGGTGCAGTTCCGCTGGGCGCCGTTCAGCGTGGCCGATACCCGTCCAGTGGCCTGGTGGCGCCGCGCCTCGCTGGGCAACGGCATGCCCGCCCACGGCGAATCCTGCTACGCCTGAGGACGCTGATCCCGGCCGCGGCGGGAGGATCCCCTCTGCGATGGGCCGGTCGGGATGAAATATGAGTGAGAAGAGCTGCTAGCGCTTATCCATCAAGCGCTAGCAGCTCTTTTTTTTGATAGTAAAGAACCAGGGCTGCGTGATCCGCCTCTTGGTTCCTTACTCCCGAGGCTCCCCGCTTGGCGCTTCGCCCAGCAGCCCGGTCAGCTGGTCTTGCAGCGTGGTCAGCAGCTCCGCCGACAGCGCGGGGCGCCCGGCAGCGGTCGCGCGGGCCAGTAGCAGCCCGCCGACCATCGTGGCCAGCACCTGCATCGCTTGCGCCCGGTACTGGAGTTCTGGGACCGGGGTGGGGCCGCCTTGCGAGGCGTTGTGGTCGGCAATCAAGTGGGCGTATCGCCCGATGTTGTTTTCAATGCCCTGGGCGAACACGTCTGACAGCGCGCCCCCTGCGCGCGCGGCGTCCATGGCCAGCGCGGCGATGGGGCAGCCGATGCCGGGCGCATCGCGGTGCCGAGGCGAGAGGTAGGCGCGTATGCGGTCGTGGACGTTGCAGGCCGTCTGCGGTGCGGCGTGGTCGAGCGTGTCGGTGGACCCTTCGAACGCGCGGGCACACGCCTCGCGCACCAGCGCGTCCTTGGATTCAAAGTGGCGGTACAGCCCGCCATGCGTAAAGCCCGCTTCGCGCGTGATGTCCGCCACGCCCACACCCGTCAGCCCACGTTCCCGGTACAAGCGGGCTGCCGCATCCAGAATGCCCTGCCGGTTTTCAGCCGCCTGTGCTTTGGAAACCTTCATACCTGCCCCGTAATGATGGTGGTCATACGCAAAAACTGCCCAGACCTTTATGATGACGAATGCAATCATAAAGGCGCCGCCCCCGCAGGTGGCGCATCTGTTGGCCTGATCTGTGAAGGTAACCCCATGAAGAAAACAAATGCGAACCGATGTGCGCTGAAGCGTGCGACGAGTCAAAAACCTTGTCCAACAACGTGTGAAAAGGCGGTGGCGTGATGCGGCGGGTGGTGGTCACCGGCATGGGCTTGGTCTCGCCGTTGGGCTGTAGCGTGGAGCTGGCGTGGCAACGCCTGCTGGCCGGTCGCTCAGGTTTGTCGCGTTTGCCGGATGCGGTCACAGAAGGCATTGCGGCCAAGGTCGGCGGCCGGGTGCGGGATGTGCTGGAGGACCCCGAGGGCGGGTGGGATGTGGACGCCGTCGTCTCCGGCAAAGACCAGCGCAAGATGGACCGCTTCATTCCATTTGCGTTGGGCGCCGCCCAGCAGGCGCTGACCCAGGCGGGCTGGCCGCCCCCAGACGAACGTGCGCGCGAGCGCACTGCCACCGTGATCGGATCGGGCATTGGGGGCTTCGGCGCCATTGCCGAAGCCGTGCGCACCACCGACACGCGCGGCCCGCAGCGCCTGTCGCCGTTTACTGTGCCGTCGTTCCTGGTCAACCTGGCGGCGGGGCAGGTGTCAATCCGCCACGGCCTCAAGGGCCCGTTGGGTGCGCCAGTCACGGCCTGTGCCGCCAGTGTGCAAGCGATTGGCGATGCCGCCCGCCTCATCCGCAGCGGCGAGGCCGATGTTGCCTTGTGCGGCGGCAGCGAAGCCGCCATCGACCGCGTGAGCCTGGGCGGCTTTGCGGCTGCCAAGGCTCTGGGCGCGGGTTTCAACGACACGCCCGAGCAGGCCTCACGCCCATTTGATGCACAGCGCGACGGGTTTGTGATGGGCGAGGGTGCGGGCATGCTGGTGATCGAGGCGCTGGAACACGCCCTCGCGCGGGGCGCCCAGCCGCTGGCCGAGTTGGTGGGCTACGGCACGTCGGCCGATGCATACCACATCACGTCGGGCCCCGAAGACGGTGACGGCGCGGCACGCAGCATGCAGGCAGCGCTGGCGCAGGCGGGCCTCATGGCGCAAGAGGTGCAGCATCTGAACGCACACGCCACGTCCACGATGGTGGGCGACCGGGGCGAGCTGGCTGCCATTCGCCGCGTGTTTGGCACTGCAGGCGAGGTGGCCATCAGTTCCACCAAGTCGGCCACGGGGCACTTGCTGGGCGCGGCCGGTGCGGTGGCCGCCATTTTTACGGCGCTGGCGTTGCGCGACCAAGTGGTGCCCGGCACCTTGAACCTGCACGAACCCGACGCCTTGGCCCAAGGCCTGGACCTGGTGGCGCTGCAGCCACGGCGCATGGCGCTGACACACGCCATGCTCAACGGGTTTGGTTTTGGCGGTGTGAACGCCACGCTGATCCTGCGCCGATGGCCCCACGCGGAGTGACGCGGCGGCAAGGGTAAAAGGGGAGAGGGGAAAGGGGAAAGGGGAAAGGGGAAAGGCGCCGGTCAGAGTTCGAGTTCGCTGCACACGGTGTTGAACGCGGCCAGCGCCGCGTCGCCGTCCAGCCGCTCCAGGCGGGACAGCGCATCGACGTCTTCCACGGTGCTGAAGGCCAGGCTGAAATTCTGAAACCGCCGCCCCGCAAGCGGGCCGTGGTGCAGCACCTCGACGTTGATGTGGCGCGGGTCGTTGCGAATGCGCTCTATGAGCTTGAGCACAGCCTTCTTCGGTCCTTCCAGCTGCTGGCAAAACCGTTGGCCGTCAAAGATCAGCAGCCCGGTGATGTCGAGTTCCCCGTTCAGCTGGCGCGCGCGTCCGGCAATTTCGGCCACTACGCTCAGCGGTTGTTCGGGGGCCAGCGTGCTCACATAAAGGACTTCATACAGGGCTGCAACAATTTTCATAGATGGCCTGCAATGTAGGGCGCCCGCGCCTTTGCTGCAATGTCAAAAGACATATGCGCAGCCCCCGTGTGGGTTCGCAAAAATGCTGGTGGCCGGGGCATCAAACTGCGTGGCGGCTCCCTAGAATTGCGCCACCATGAATGACTTGTCCCCGCAGTTCCCGCTTCAAGCGTGCCCGCCTTCCTGCCACAACTGCCGGCTGCGAAAGTCAGGGGCCTTTACGCCGGTGAAACCAGAGGTGCTGGACTTTATTGAAGGGTTTCGTGTCAGCACGATGGGAGTCGAGGCCGGTGGCGCCCTGGTCCGCGAGAACCAGACCAACGCCCAACTCTTCACGCTGTATTCCGGCTGGGCGTTTCGATACAAATCGCTGAGCGACGGACGTCGCCAGATACTGAACTTTCTGCTACCCGGCGACCTGGTGGGCCTGCAGCAGGAGTTCGGCGAGGTGTCCACCCACGGCATCGAGGCGCTGACCGATTGCATGCTGTGCGTGTTTCAGAACGACAGCCTGTGGGATGTTTTTCGCGAGCACCCGCGCTTGGGCTACGACATCACCTGGCTGTCAGCCCACGAAGAAAGCCATGTCGACGACAACCTGCTGACCACGGGCCGCCGCAACGCCACCGAGCGGGTGGCCATGCTGCTGATGCACCTGTACCAGCGGCTCGAACGCATCGGGCTGGTGGAGGACGGCACGGTGGCGTTCCCGCTCAACCAGCAGCACATCGCCGACGCGCTGGGGTTGTCGCTGGTGCACACCAACAAGACGCTGCGACGCCTGTCACTGCTGGGCCTGCACGAGCTGAAAAACGGGCGGCTGCGCTTGCTGAACACCCGGGCGCTGGCGCGCATCGCCGAGTATTACGACACGCCTCCGCGGTTGATGCCGCTGCTGTAAGCGCGGCCTGTGATAATTAAAAATATGGTCAAAATGGCCTCTGGAGCTTATTGGATAAGCGCTAGCAGCTATTGTTTGAATAGCGTTCTGTGCCGAATGGGCTGCAGCCGATAATTCAGCCCATGCCCGCGCGCCGGGCTTTAGCTGCGCACCCCAACCCTCATTTTCATGACCTCACTCGACATCCTCATCATGGCGGCCGGCAAGGGCACGCGCATGAAAAGCCGCATCCCCAAAGTGCTGCAGCGCCTGGCCGGGCGCCCGCTCCTGCACCATGTGCTGGACCAGGCCGTGCACCTGCAGGCGCGCAGCGCCATCGTCATCACCGGCCATGGTGCTACAGAAGTAGAAGCGGCTACCGAAGGTGCAGCAAGCGCTAGCGGCTCTTTTGACTTGAAGTTTGTGCGCCAGCAGCCCCAGTTGGGCACCGGACATGCGGTGCAGCAGGCCGTGCCACATTTGCGCGACGACGGCACGGCCGTGGTGCTGTCGGGCGATGTGCCGCTGACCCACGCCGACACGCTGCGCGCACTGGTGGCCGCCAGCGAAGGCGGCAAGCTGGCGCTGCTGACGGTCACGCTGCCCGACCCCACGGGCTACGGCCGCATCGTGCGCAACGCCGACGGCGCGGTGCAAGGCATCGTCGAACACAAGGACGCCACCGACGCCCAGCGCGTTATCACCGAGGTCTACAGCGGCATCATGGCCGTGCCCGCGCGCCTGCTGCGCGGCTGGCTGGCCCGGCTGACCAATGACAACGCCCAGGGCGAGTACTACCTCACCGACATCGTCGCCATGGCCGTGGCCGACGGCGTGCCCGTGGCGGCCCACCGCATCACCGATGCGCTGCAGGTCGCCGGCGTGAACAGCCCCCTTCAATTGGCCGAGCTGGAGCGCGCCCACCAGGTGCGTCAGGCCCGCGCCCTGATGGAGCAGGGCGTGCGCCTGGCCGACCCGGCACGCTTCGACCTGCGGGGCGATGCGCGCACCGGGGTTCGCGGCGAGCTGGTCTGCGGGCAGGACGTGGAGATCGACGTGAACTGCGTCTTCACCGGCCGCGTGGAGCTGGGCGAGGGCGTGAGCATTGGCGCGAACTGCTGCATCGCCAACGCGCGCATTGCCGCGGGCGCGGTGATCCACCCCTACACCCACATCGACGGCGAAAAGGCCGGTGCCACCGTGGGCGAGGGCGCCTTGATTGGCCCGTTTGCCCGCCTGCGCCCCGGCGCGCAGCTGGGCCGTGAGGTGCACATCGGCAACTTTGTGGAAGTGAAGAACTCCACGCTGGCCGACGGCGCCAAGGCCAACCACCTTGCCTACCTGGGCGATGCCACGGTGGGCGAGCGCGTGAACTACGGCGCGGGCAGCATCACCGCCAACTACGACGGCGCCAACAAGCACCGCACGGTGATCGAGGCCGATGTGCATGTGGGCAGCAACTGCGTGCTGGTCGCGCCCGTGACGATTGGCGCGGGTGGCACGGTGGGTGGTGGCAGCACCATCACCAAAAGCACCGCGCCTGGTGCGTTGAGCGTGGCGCGCGGCAAGCAGGTCAGCATCGCCAACTGGGCGAGACCCGCCAAACAACCCAATCCATGACACCCTCTGGCGACACCGCCCCGCAAGAACTGCAGCAACTGCGCGCCGAGTTGGCCCGCAGCCAGCAGCAGGTGGCCGACATGGCCGCCGCGCAGGAGGAGTTCTTGCGCGCCGTGTCGCACGACCTGCGCGCGCCCCTGCGGCATGTGACGTCGTACGGCACGCTGGTGCGCGAAGTGCTGGGTGACCTGCCGCCCGAGGTGCTGCAAGGCGCGGAAGTGCAGGAGGCGCTGGGTTTCCTCGCCACCATGGACAAGTCCGCGCGGCGCATGGGGCTGATGATCGACGGCTTGCAAGCCCTGGTGCGCGCCAGCCGAGCGCCGCTGCGACTACAGGCCGTGCCGCTGGCCGATGCGATGGCCCAGGCGCGTGCCACCCTGGCGGCTGCCGAGGCGGGGCGCAACGTGGCATGGCGCATTGCGCCCGACCTGCCTGCGCTGCAGGCCGATCCGACACTGCTGCAGGAGCTGCTGGTGCAGCTGCTGGCCAACGCCCTCAAGTTCACACGCCCCGTGGCGCAGCCCTGCATTACCGTATGGGTCGATGCGGCGCCTGCGGGTTGCGTGGCCTTCACGGTGCAAGACAACGGCGTGGGATTTGACCCGGCGCGCGCGGGCACCTTGTTCGGCGTGTTCCAGCGCCTGCACCGTGAGACCGAGTTTGAAGGTGTAGGCACCGGCCTGGCGCTGTGCCGTGCGATCACGCGGCGGCATGGTGCAGAACTCACGGCCACAGCGGTGCTGGGCGGCGGTTGCACGGTGCGGGTGCGATGGCCGGTGGAGGGCACTGCGGCCACTGCTGGCGCCATGTCACGCCATCCGTGATGGCGCACGGTTGAATCTCAAGCCGTTTATGCGTTCAAGCCGAGCGGGTCAAAGCGCTCTGCACGGCTCTCTTGCCGGTTCCGCCCGAATGGTGTCGGTGGGGTGGTGGCATTAACCCGCAGACAGCGAACTGGTAGCGGGCTTCGGAACGAGATGTCAGACCGCCGGCACCAGTTGCGGCTCGATGCTGCCCGCCACGCGGTTGCGTCCACCATGTTTGGCGGCATACAACGCCGCGTCGGCTGCATCGATCCAGGCGCGCAGGTTGTGGTGGCGGTGGTCGGCAGGCGCCACGCCGATGCTGCTGGTGATGCGTACACCGGGCAGGCTGCGCAGGCGCACGCCCTCGGTTTGCTCGCGGATGCGATGGGCAATGGCCAGTGCGTCCTTGGCCTGCATGCCCGGCAGGATGATCGCGAATTCGTCGCCGCCGTAGCGCCCCGCGCAGTCGCCCGCACGCACGTTGCCGCGCACCACATGGGCCAACGCGCGGATCACTTCGTCGCCCACGGTGTGGCCGTAGGTGTCGTTGATTTCCTTGAAATGGTCGATGTCCAGCATGAGCATGCATGCGGGCTCGTCACTGGTGTGGTGGCGTCGCAGCGCGGCCTCGGCCTGCTCTTGCCAGTGGCCGCGGCCGAACAGGCCGGTCAGTGCATCCACACGCCGCAGTTCGTCCAGCATCTGGTTCTGGTGGGCGGTTTTGCGGATCAGCTGGTAGCTGACGACGCTGACCGAAATGGTGTGCAGCGCCATCACCGGCAGGCAGGCCATGATGACGCGCATGGATGTATCGGGCGCCCAGTGCAGGCCCGCCAGCGCCACGCCAGCCAGGGCCCCACCCAACATGGCGGGAATGGAGCGCGCCCACAGCCCGCGGATGCCGGTGCTGATCTTGTCCACCAGGGTCAGCGTGACCAGCAGCACGCTGGGCAGCAAGTTGAAGTGCATCAGCGGCACAAAACTGGCGGCCATGGCGGAGTCGATGAGCAAATTGCGGGTTTCAGCGCGGTACGGGTCAGCGCTGCGTCGGGTGATCAGGTAGGCCACATGGGGCCACACGAAGGAGGGAAGCACCATGGCCAGCCACGCGGCCATGCTGGCCTGCCGCTCCCACAACACCACGCCTACCACCATTCCCCCTAGTCCCATGCCCAGAATGCGCAAGGGGTAGATACGGAGGGGCATCTGACGGCGAGGTGTCGGCATGAGCGAGGAATGGGCTTGTGTGCGGCGAGGCGCCTTTGGTGCGCGCTAAGGGGCTAGGAAAACGAGAGTACCGATTGGTTCGCCTGGAAGCTTACCTGCCCACGACGGACGAAGCCAGCGTGAAATGACCACTTGCCGCACAGCGTAACGCCACGGCGCGGGGCGGCGTTCGTCGGTAGCTGCAATGGCGACTGCCGCTTGGGTTTCCCGTGTGCTCAATTGCCCTTCAGGTGCAGTACCTGTCGGCGTAAGGCGGTGACCTCTTCAATCAGGTCCGCCGTGAGCGCTGCGAGGTGTGGGTCGGCATCAAACGTGACTTCCAGGTGGGCGATTCGGCGGGCACGCACCACGGTAGCACTGCTGAAGCGCCATGCGGTGGTAGTGGTGTCATCATCGCCTGTCTGCAGCAAGCCTTCGTTCAGTCGCGCGGTCACCCAATGGACATCCATGCAACAGGCGCTGGCCAGGGCCTCCAGCGTGAGGGCAGTGCTGTCGTCGTCCAGCGCATCTGCGGCAGGGCTGGGAGTTTGGGCGCTCATGGTTGGACTCCTTGTGCGGTGCGCGCGTTGAAATGGGGGAAAGCCTTTGCCAGCGTTGTATATGCGGCGCGTTCGGCATCCGTGGAGGCGGTTGGCAGGGCCATGTGCAGTTCCAGGTACAGATCGCCCGGCTGCTTGCCGGGGATGCCTCGGCCCTTGACTCGCAGTTTGCGCCCCGCCTTCCAGCCGGCAGGGACAGTGACTTCGATGACCGAACCGCCTGGCGTACCCACTTCAACCAGTGCGCCCAATGCCGCTTCCCAGGGCGCTACGATTAGCGGCTGGTACACATCGCGCCCCTCGGCGCGCCAGAGGGGGTTGGGCTTGAACAGCACCTCCAGAAACAGATCGCCCGCTGGTGCGCCGCCCCGGCCCGGGCTCCCCTGTCCCGCAAGGCGTATGAGCTGGCCCTCGCGCACACCCTGAGGGATTTTGACTTGCAGGTTGCGCTCGCCCCGCGCTAAAGATCCGTCGTCAGCCTGGTGCGCGCTTTCAAGCGTTAGGGTGCGTTCGGCGCCCAGGTAAGCGTCGGCCAGATCCAACTCAATGCGGGCATGGTGGTCGGTGCCGCGCTGTGCGCGCACTTGTTGACGTTGAGATCCTTCGCCCTGCGTGGCGCGGCCAGGGCCTCCACGCGAGTGGGCAGCCCGGCCAAACAATTGCTCAAAAAAATCGCTGTAGTCGCCAGGCGTACCGGCTGGCCCACCCGCGCCGTCTGCAAACTCGAACCCCGCGTCCCAGTGCGGCGGCGGGCGGAAGTCCTGCTCAGTCTGTGCACGGGGCTCTTGCGCCAGACGATCGTAGGCGCCCCGTTTTTCGGGATCTGACAACACCGCATTGGCCTCGTTCAGTGCCGTCATGCGCGCCACGGCATCGGGCTCTTTGCTTACGTCGGGGTGGTACTTGCGTGCCAGCTTTCGATAAGCTTTCTTGATCTCGTCGGCAGTTGCGCCGGGGCTGACGCCCAGCGTTTCGTAGTAGTCCTTGAACTCCATGCAGCAGGCTCCTGTGGTCGGACCACTCTATGCCGATGCAGGCCAATGGCAATAGGACAACAGCTCGCAAACCGCAATGTCTTGTGCGGCGCTTCAAAAATAATAGCTGTCAGCGCTTATCCATCAAGCGCTAGAGGCACTTTTGTATCAAATTTTGCCCGCCGGGTCGCAAAAAACGCCTTCACGTTGCGCACGTTGGCGTCGCCCGTGAACAGACGCTGCGACAGCGCCAGGTAGCCGGGCATGTCGCGGGTGTGCACCACCAGCACAAAGTCGGGCCCGGGCGATACGCGCCAGCATTGCTGAACGGCGGCGTCTGCCACGGCGCGGACTTCAAACGCGTCCAGCTGCTCGGCGCCCTGGCGGTCCAGCGACACCTCCACGATGCACGCCAGCCCATGGCCCTGGAGGGCGGCCAGCCGGTCGGGCTGCAGGATGGCCACCTGGCGCTCGATCAGCCCGGCGTCTTGCAGGCGCTTGACACGCCGCAGGCAGGTAGGCGGCGAGACATGCACCTGCTCGGCCAGAGACTGATTGCTCTGCGCGGCATCGGTTTGCAAGAGGTTGAGCAGTTGTAGGTCGGTGTTGTCGAGGGTGATGTATTCCATTTTTTTATTGATTTTTTGATTGATTATTTCACGGTCTGATGGTGGCGAAATTTAAATTCAAAAATCAATAAATATCAATCAATAATTTTTCTCGCGTCTGCCTACCATCGCGCCATCGCTTCCAACCCAAGGCAACCACCATGTGCGGCATCGTCGGCGCAGTCTCTGCGCGCAACATCGTTCCAATCCTCGTTCAGGGCCTGCAGCGGCTCGAGTACCGGGGGTATGACTCGTGCGGCGTCGCCGTGCACGCGTCCAGCCTGGATGCCACCCGCCCGGCGGGCTTGCAGCGCGCCCGCAGCACCGCCCGCGTGGCCGAGCTGCTGGAGCAGGTGACCACCGAACATATCGACGGCGCTACCGGCATCGCCCACACCCGCTGGGCCACCCACGGCGCGCCCGCGGTGCACAACGCCCATCCACATTTCAGCCATGGCACGGGGGGCGACGCCCACGCGCAGGCTGCGGGCCGTGTGGCCCTGGTGCACAACGGCATCATCGAAAACCACGAAGAACTGCGCAAGGCACTGCAAGCGCGCGGCTATGTGTTCATGAGCCAGACCGATACCGAGGTCATTGCCCACCTGGTGGACAGCCACTACAGCGGCGACTTGTTCGACGCTGTGCAGGCCACGGTGGCCGAACTGCACGGCGCCTACGCCATTGCCGTCATGCACAAGGACGAACCCCACCGCGTGGTGGGCGCACGGGCTGGGTCACCGCTCATCCTGGGTGTGGGCATAGGCGGCTCGGAACATTTTCTGGCCAGCGACGCCATGGCCCTGGCGGGCGTCACGGACCAGATCGTGTACCTGGAAGAAGGGGACCTGGTCGACCTGCAACTGGGCCGCTACTGGATCGTGGCCAAAGGCCAGAGCGCGCGGCAGGCGCTTACGCACGAGCAGCGCCCCGTGCGCACTGTGCTGGCCCACAGCGGCGCGGCCGAGCTGGGACCGTACCGCCACTACATGCAAAAGGAAATCTTCGAGCAACCCCGCGCCATTGCAGATACGCTGGAAGGCGTCGAAGGCATCGTGCCTGAGCTTTTTGACGGTGCAGGCCAACACGGTGCGCCCGGTGCCGCCGCCTGGCGCGTGTTCAAGGAGATCGACAGCGTCTTGATCCTGGCCTGCGGCACCAGCTACTACAGCGGCTGCACGGCCAAATACTGGCTCGAAGACATCGCGGGCATTCCCACGCAAGTCGAAGTGGCCAGCGAATACCGCTACCGCACCAGCGTGCCCAACCCGCGCACCCTGGTCGTCACCATCAGCCAGAGCGGCGAAACCGCCGACACCCTGGCAGCCCTGCGCCACGCGCAATCTTTGGGCATGCAGCACACGCTCACCATCTGCAACGTGGCCACCAGCGCCATGGTGCGTGAGTGCAAGCTGGCGTACATCACCCGCGCCGGGGTTGAGATAGGCGTGGCCAGCACCAAGGCGTTCACCACGCAGCTCGCAGGCCTGTTCCTGCTGACGCTGGCCCTGGCCCAATCCAAAGGCCGACTGAGCGAAGAGCAGGAAACTACCCACCTCAAAACCATGCGCCACCTGCCGGTGGCGCTACAGGCGGTGCTGGCGCTGGAGCCGCAGATCATCAGCTGGGCCGAAGACTTTGCGCGCATGGAAAACGCACTTTTTTTGGGCCGTGGCCTGCACTACCCCATTGCGCTGGAAGGCGCGCTGAAACTCAAGGAAATCAGCTACATCCATGCCGAGGCTTACCCAGCGGGAGAGCTGAAGCACGGCCCCCTGGCCCTGGTCACCAGCGCCATGCCCGTGGTCACCGTGGCGCCCAACGACGCACTGCTGGAGAAGCTCAAAAGCAACATGCAAGAGGTGCGTGCGCGCGCTGGTGTGCTGTATGTGTTGGCCGATGCCGATACGCGCATTGAAAGCAGCGAAGGCATCCACGTCATCCGCATGCCCGAACACTACGGCCCACTGAGCCCGCTGCTGCACGTGGTGCCGCTGCAGTTGCTGGCGTATCACACGGCGTGTGCGAGGGGAACGGATGTGGATAAGCCCAGAAATTTAGCGAAAAGTGTCACGGTGGAGTGACGTGCGTTGGATCGATTTGAATATTGATTTACTTGACCCGTCCTGAATAGCGTTGACATCCGGGCCGGTTAAACCTCCAGCCGAACTATCTCGGCCAAGGACGCCCGATGCACCGCATCGGGCGTTTTCATTTTCAGCGACAGATGGGGCCTCTCGCAGCTGTAGAACCCTACCGCCTGCTCGACCATGCGCCTGGCCTGGGCAAGATCCCCAGGACGCTGCAGGAACAACTTTGTCTTCGGTATGCCGTTGACCCGCTCGGTCCGTGCATTCTGGCAGCGATCGCAGTCGCAGTCATCTGTCGTTGAGCAGGTCACGCCGTGCCGCTGGTGCAGGGCCTGGTAGTGCGCCGAGCCGTACTGCTGCTCGGGGAGGCGTCTCTTGCTCTTGGCTATTGGCATGGTTGCAGATGATGCCCAGCCGTCCAGCCCAGGTGGCCTTAGCTGCGAAGCTATGCCAAAACCGTCGAGTTGCCCTGGATGCCGTACTTGCGCTGCGCCCCTTTGCAAATGAGTTGGCCTTTTCTACTTGTTCGACCACCGTCAATTTAAAGGCGAGCGTTTAGTCGCGCTCTGTGTGTTTGATCGCCGATTCCATGACACATCTCCCTTGTGAAAGGTTCACGTGTCAATGCTGGGTAGGACGGGTCACCCAAAACAAAAAGGGCTCCCAAAGGGAGCCCTGTTTGCTTGGTCAGCGCGGGTGTCTTTCAAAACACCTCCCATGGCAGCAGCACCCGCACCGCGCGAAGTGCCACCACCATGGGAAGTCCCGCAACTGTGTCAATTACATGGCGCTGAATTCGCCGTGGGGGATCTGGCCCAAACGCAGCGCTTCAGCAGCTTGTGCACGCACCGCAGCGCGGTCAGCCGTAGACGAGTACGTCACCACACGTGAACCAGCAGGTTCTTGGCTGCGGGTCTGGGCCACGGTAGCTGCCTCAGCCTGAACTTCTGCACGGGTGCGGTTGGTATCGAACTGAAGAGCGTATTGCGAGCCATCGGCTTCATCAGCCTGAGCACCAAAAGCGGTGAAAGCAGTAACAGCAGCGATAGAGAGGAAACGGGCAGTCTTGTTCATGATGCAAATCCTTGGATAAAAAGCGTCTCAAAAAGGCCGGGTCAAAAACCATTCCTGAACCGGGTTCGGTGAGTCGCCTTACGGGTTCGGCTCATCGATGGGTTGAACTGTACGCCGATGGTGTTCAGAGAAAAACCACTCGGTCGCAAACTGACTATTCCAGTATTGAAAACAATTAAGCAGCACGACCGTCCTCCACAAATCCTTCCCAAGGGTTCTTTTTGACATGCACTTTTCCCAGGAAAACTGTATATTCATACAGTCCACAATCACATCGGAGAAGCCATCATGGAAACCATCGAATTCACCTACACCGTCACCCTGCGCGACTACCCTGAAGGGCTGCCCGCCAAGGAACGCCTTGCAGCGGAGGCTCGCTACGCCAAGGCCCTGGAAAAGCAACTCGGTGGCCCCGAACAAGTTGCAGCGGCCCTGGACACCATGAACATCCTTGAAGAGTCTCCGTCTGAGGTTGTGTCACCCGGAGATCTCACCTTGCTCAAGGCCTGGGGCAAGGCCACCACCGCAGCCAAGCAGGCGGGGTTCCGGGATCTGGGTGAGGGGGATGGGGCGTACTTCGAAGTGCGGCTGGGATGAAGGTCGAGATCCACTATTGATAGCGTGTCAAGTCTTCAGCGGGGAAGTGGTTCTTGACGTAGCCGCTCAATGGCGGATGGTCTTTCGTATGGACGTCGACAGCCAATTAAGTTGTCTCCTATGAGCATGGAGACTGCTCAAAAGCCCGCCAATACGGCACCTCGAAGAGGACTCTTCCAGTGGCAAAAACACCTTTTTCCCGTGCTTGCTCAGGGATCCAACCACACGAAAAATCCTATCGTTTCGAGTACTGCATTTCGCCAAAGAGCGCTGAGCGGGCGCTCTCGTCGTAAGCGGGTCTCCGTAGTTCGGACAACACTGCAACTCCCAGCTGCACTGCCGACCGGTTGGCTATGACGGTAAACCAGCGATCAAGGTGAGGGTAGTCGGAGAGGCGAACGCCTTGCTTTTCCCAGTTGCGCAACCAAGGCCAGACGGCCATATCCGCAATGGAGTAGGCGTCACCACCCAACCATCGGGACGCTGCCAGACGCCGCTCGATCACGCCGTAAAGGCGCTTGGCTTCATTGGTGTAGCGGTTGATGGCGTACGGAATCTTTTCAGGTGCATACAGCCTGAAATGGTGGTTCTGTCCCAGCATGAGCCCTAGGCCCCCTATCTGGAACATCAACCATTGAAGTACCTCGTACCGGCCTCGGTCATCGGTTGGTAGGAAGCGCCCGGACTTGCCCGCTAAGTACAGAAGGATCGCTCCAGACTCGAACACGCTAATCGGCTCGCCATCTGGCCCATCGGGGTCGCGGATGGCGGGAATCTTGTTGTTCGGGCTGATCGCCAGAAACTCCGGCTGGAACTGCTCGCCCGCACCGATGTTGACCGGGTGAGCGCGGTAGGCCAAGCCGCACTCCTCCAACATGATGTGAACCTTAATTCCATTGGGAGTGGCCCATGAATAAACGTCAATCATGGATCACTCCACCTTCACGTTAGCGCTCTTTACTTTGTCGAGCTGGGCCTTGCCCGCATCGGCTGCCTAGGCTTTGAATGCGGCGGGCCCTTCGAAGGGCGCTGCCTCGTTGCCGGTGGCCAGCAGCTTCTCCCGTACCGCCGGGTCTGCCAGCACCTTGTTGGATGCAACCACCAGCCTGGCCTGAAGCTCTGGCGGAAGTTGGGCCGGGCCAAACAACCCGAACCAAAATGAGAACTCGAACCCCGAAAGGCCCAGCGAGTCCAGCGTGGGGAGACCGGGCGCCACGACAGATGGCTGACGCGTAGTCACACCTAGCATCGTCACCACGCCCTGGCGCCACAAGGGCAACACCGAAGCGGCCGTACCAAATGCAAGATCAACCTCACCCGTGGCCACTGCCTGCAACGCTGGCGCGCCACCCTTGAACGGGATGTGGACCATGGACACACCGCTGGCTTTCTCGAAAGTGCGCGCTGCCAAATGCGGCGAACCGCCGATTCCGGATGAAGAGCAGTTGAGCTTTCCCGGTTGCGCGATGGCGCGTGCCACAAGGTCCTTTAGCTGCGTGATACCGCTCTTTGGGCTGACCGCCAAGACCAGGGGCGACACAGTGATGCGATTGATTGGCGTGAAATCGGCTGATGTGTACCGCACTCCGTACAGGTGCTGGTCGATACCATATAGCGTGCCAGTGGCAAGACCAATGGTGTAGCCGTCGGCTGGTGCACGGGCTAGCAATGCGGAAGCGAGCGTGCCTCCCGCGCCAGGCTTGTTGTCCACCACTACGCCTTGTCCGAGTTCCTTGCTCAACGCCTCACCGAAGATGCGGGCGATTCCATCTCCTGCGCCTGATGGTGAGTAGCCTACGATCAGGCGGATGGGCCTTTTGGGGTAGTCGCTCGCCTTTGCAGTGTTCAAGCATCCCAGTAGCGACAACAGGAGCGCAATGGTAACGACGCGGTGTAGTTTCATGGACTGTTGCCTCCTCATGCGGTGCTCTGTCACTGGCCTGTAAACCGAGGAGCGCGTTTTTCCGTCCATGCGGCCTGGCCCTCGCGCAGGTCCGCCGATTGAAAGGCGCGCAATGCGTCTGCATTGAACTCATCCACGTCCAATGTGCCCCGCGCCATGCGGTTGAGGTGGCGCTTCATGCCAAGCAGGGCCAGGGGCGCCATGGACGCGCAGTCGCGCGACAGCGCGGCCACCTCTTCGTCCAGCCCTACGGCTTCCACCAGTTGCGTGAGGTAACCGATGCGCAGCATTTGCGCCGCAGCGATCTTGCGCGATGCGAGAAACAGCAGCTTGGCATTGTCCAGCCCCAGCCGGCTCTTATAGCGTTCCATCCCAGAGCGGTAATAGTGCAGGCCGAGACGTGCGGCAGGCATGAGCATGTCGATGCCTTCGGCTCCCACGCGAAAATCGCAGGCGAGCGCTAGGTCCGTCGCGCCACCATAAACTCCGCCGTGTAACACTGCAATGGTCACGGGGCGCGCCATCTCCAATTCGTCGACCACGCCTGCAAAGTCCACTTTGCGAGAAGCTCCAATGCTGCCAATGTCGTAGCCACTGCAAAAGTATTTTCCGGTGCTGCGCAGTTGAAGCACCAGCAATTCAGGACGCGCGTTGACCTGGTTGATCAATTCGGTCAGCTGTTCCAGGTCATCGGCGGTGAGCCGATTGGCTTGGTCGGGTCGCCGGAGGGTAATGGTGGCTAACGCGCCTTCGGTGGTGAGTTCTGGGAGTGCGTTCATCGGTATGGTCATCGGCCTTGGAATTGGGGGGGGCGTTTTGCCAGGAACGCGCGACGGCCCTCCCGGTAGTCCTCGCTGTCAAAGCAGCGCATCACCAGCGCGGTCACGGCATCGGCGCTCTCTGTATGGTCAGAATATTGCTCGAAGGCTTGCAGCGCTTTCTTGACCGCATGCACGGTCAGAGGAGCATTGGCAGCGACCTGCGACGCATACGCTGTCACATGTGCTTCCAGTTGCGCTGCGTCGACTACTGCATTCACCAAGCCCACTTTCAGTGCCTCATCGGCCTCCAGGAAGCGTGCGCTGAGAAGGATGTCTTTGGCGGTCGAGGGACCTACCAGGCGCGCCAGCGCAGCCACACCACGGTAGTCGTAGCCCAGGCCCAGCCTGGCCGCGGGAATCGAAAAGCGTGAGGCAGACGACGCAAACCGAACGTCAGCCGCCAGCGCAATGGCCAGCCCGCCGCCCACGCAATAGCCTTCGATCATGGCAATCAGCGGCTTGCTCAGCGCCACCAGACCGGCATGGCCCCGGGCAGAGATGGCGTCATAGCTCTTTTTCTGCTCGGAGTCGGCGCGGTGCTGTTCGAACTCCGAGATGTCTGCCCCGGAGACGAAAGCCTTCCCGCCCGCCCCCTTCATGACCACGACGCGTACCTGCGGGTCGCGTTCAAAGTTCTCAGCCGCAATGCCCATGCCCTGCCACATGTCCAGCGACATGGCGTTGCGTCGCTCTGGATGGTTGAAGGTGATCCAGCCGACGCCGTCGCGTACTTCGGCCAGTATGCGCGAGGTTCCCAGTTCCATGGTCATGCCACGGCCCCTTCGCTGCGCATCGCGGCAATCGCATCATCGGTGTAGCCTAGTTCGCTCAGCACGTCGTCGGTGTGCTCCCCAGCGTCAGGCGCGGCTCGTTGAAACGCTTCGGCATGCACGCAGGCCGAGAGGTTGATGGGCGAGCGCAGCAGATTCAGCGAGCCCATCTCGGCATGCAGCGCCGGGCGCGTCATGCGCAGGTGCTTGGCCTGCGCATCCTCGAACGCCTGGCCAATGTCATACACCGGCCCGCATGGCACGCCCGCCTGGTTCAGGCGTTCCACGAGGTCGGCCACATCGAACTGGCGTGTGAGCGCGCTAATGGCTTCTTCCAGTTCGCGCCGATGAGCAAGCCGCGAGGGTTGATCAATGTAGCGCTCGTCGAGCGTGAGGTGCGGGGCTTGCAGAAAGTCGCAAAGTCTTCCCCACATCGCGGCGCCAGGCCCGCAGATGTTGACTTTGCCGTCGCGGGCGTCGAAGGTGCCCATGGGCACAAGCGTGGGATGCGAGTTTCCCTCCTGGCGTGCAATGTGGCCGTCCACGGTGTAGCGCGCCCCCTGGAAGTCGAGCTTGTTGAGCATGGCCTCAAGCAACGAGGTGTGGACCCACTGGCCTTCTCCTGTGCGCTCGCGGTGCAGCAGCGCTAGCAGGATGCCTTGGCCAAGGAACATGCCGGCGGTGGTGTCCGAAATTGCGATGCCTGTGCGAAAGGGACCACGGCCTGGTTCGCCGGTTACCGAACTCAGCCCGCTCATGCCCTGCACGATCTGATCCAGACCTGGCCGCTCTGCATACGGACCCGTCTGCCCGAAGCCCGAGATGCTGGCGAGGATGATCCGCGGGTTCACCGCGGAAAGGGCTTCATAAGTTAGGCCCAGTCGCTCCTTGACCGAAGCGCGGAAGTTTTCTACCACCACGTCGCTTCGCTCCACCAGTTGGCGCAGTATGCGCAAGCCTTCAGCAGTCTTTAGATTCACGCTCAGGCTGCGCTTGTTGCGGTGCAGGTTCTGCTCGTCGGAGCCGCGCCGAGGCCCCAGCGTTGGCTTGCGATCAGGTGGGTCGATGCGCACGACGTCGGCCCCCCAGTCGGCCAGCAGGCGCACGGCTACGGGTCCGGCTCGGGCAATGGTGAGGTCGAGCACACGGTAGCCCGCTAGCGGCAGTGCCGATTTGTTGGTGACATGCATAGGGCGAGGCTTGATAGTGATTGCGGATGTGCTGGGTTGCGGCATTTCAGACGGGCGACCAGTAGGTGCGAAGAGCGCGGCGCGGATCGTCAACCGCGCGCGTGGCGTCCGCGGGACCATCGAACACCAGGGTTGTGCGCTTTTCTCGTGTGTACGGTGCCCAGGCTGGCGTGCGAGGATTGTTCGGATTACCAGTTGCGGCGAAGTTCACCCAGGCACTCGCCAATTGGTCTGCCAGCTGCATCTGTTCGTCACTTGGGCCGTTCAGCCCTAGACGAATGTCGTGCAGGCTAGGGCCGATGTCGACGCCATGCGGAGCACCATAGCGTCCGCCGAAGGCCGGGCTGGGCGTCTTCCACAGGTAGGTCCAGACTGGCGCCGCTTTCTGCGCTGCCTTGCGCTCGGCCTGCAGCTGAGCGCCGAGCCGGAAGGTGGTGTCGGTGTCGATGCGCGCCTGCAACATGAACGGTGTTGCTCGGGGGTCTTCTTCCCGGTACATCGCGACCAGTCGAGCTGCCTCGGCTTTCGCATCCGTGTGGCCGCGCGCCGCCAACTTGCTCTCAGCGAACTTGAGCAGGCCGGCGTCGTCGACACCAAAGTTGACTTGGCGATAAGCACGGTCTTCCAGCGTCGTGCTGATGATCATGGGAATAGCCGCCGAGATGGGGGGCGCGTCTGGATCGAACGGGTGGCGAGGGATGTCGATGCCGTTGACCACCGGCGCAAAGGCGCGCGGCGCCTCACCCTGCGCTCGATCGGCCTGCTCGAAGCGCACCTGCACCGCCAGCAACTGCTCGAAAGGCAACTCGTGAAGCCGGTCGATTCCGCCTTGACCGATCTGCAGCGCGGCCAGAAACTTGCCCGCAATGTCGTGCGAGGCATCCTTAGGCATCAGACGCAGGCCTGATCCGCTCATCACACCGGCGCGATGGAACAGTCCAGTAGCCGAAGGCATGGCCATCAAGGCGCTGGTCTTCAGCCCCCCTCCCGATTGACCGAACACCAGCACTCGCGAGGGATCTCCGCCAAAAGCTTCGATGTTCTCCTGCACCCACTTCAAGCCGGCGACCACGTCCAACATGCCAACCGCTCCCGCATGCGCATAGCGCTCGCCACCATGACCGGCAAGGTTCAAGAAGCCGAATGAACCAAGGCGGTGATTCAGTGTCACGAACACCACGTCGCCAAAGCGCGCCATCATTTCACCGTCAAATTGCGGAGAGTTGCCCGAACCCGCGTAGTAACCACCGCCGTGCAAGTGCACAAGCACCGGACGTTTTGCGGACCTGTCTGCGGATGGCGTCCACAGGTTAAGGGCCAGACAGTCCTCGCCCATGCCGCCTGGCTGCAGGTCGTAGGCGATGAGGTCGGCATAAGCATGGCGGCGGTCGGAGGGCATCTGCGGCGCATAGTTGCCATAAGCAGTGGCATCACGCACACCGCTCCAACGCGCTACTGGCTGCGGCGGCATGAACCTGTTGGCACCTGCTGTGTCCGCGCCATAACGCAGGCCTTTGAAGACTTGGATGCCGCCCGACTTGAGGCCTCGCACCTTTCCGTTGGAAGTCTCCACCACCGTGAACACTGGGTCATTGGCCATGACACTTGCGCCTGGAAGCAACAACCCGCTCGCGGCGGCTGCGGCCCGGAGCCAGTGGCGCCGGGATATATCTGTAGATTGCACGGACATGCACGCTCCTTCTGAATGTCTGCAAGTAGCTCAGGCCACTACTGCGATACCGCCAGGGTCAACGGACAGCATCGGTTGCTGGCCCACTTCAAACACGCTGGTGGGAGGGGCATGAACCTTGAGCGCGGCGCCTCCAGCCACAGCCTCCACTTGGTAGTGCCAGTACTCGCCCAAGTAGGTCCGCGCAACGACGGCTACCGGGCCCAGCGCTAGAGCTCCCCTGGTAGGGCTTCCCAGGAAGAGCGATTGGGGGCGAATTGAAACCTGTCGTGGACCCCCGTTGACTCTCTCAGCAGGAGCCATTGGGATGCTTTGTTCTAGGCCTTCCAGCGTGATGCCCCCATCAGCAAATACGCCGGTGACCAGATTGGTCTTGCCAATGAAGCCTGCGACGAAGGGGGTTCGCGGCCGGTTGTAGAGGTTCCAGGGCGTATCGATCTGCTCCAGACGTCCTTGGTGCAGCACAGCGATTCGGTCGGAGATAGCCATTGCCTCCGTCTGATCGTGTGTGACGTACACCGTGGTGAAGCGAAACTCGTCGTGCAGACGGCGAATCTCGGCGGCCATTTCCTCGCGAAGGTTTGCATCCAGGTTGGACAACGGCTCGTCGAGTAGTAGGACCTCAGGTCGCACGATCATGGCGCGGGCCAGGGCCACCCGCTGCTGTTGGCCGCCCGAAAGTTCGGCGGGGTAGCGCTGCGCATAGGGGCCGAGCTTCACCACGTCGAGCATCTCTTTTACGCGCTGCGCAGTCTCGGCCGCCGGGGTCTTGCGCACCTGCAGACCGAAGCCCACGTTCTCGGCCACTGTCATGTTGGGCCAGATGGCGTAGCTCTGGAAGATCATCGACATGCCCCGGTGCTCAGGCGGCACGCAACGCGCGGTAGACGAGATCTCGCGCCCATCCACTAGGATGGTGCCAGCGCTCGGTTCGATGAAACCGGCAATCATGCGCAAGGTGGTGGTCTTGCCACAACCCGAGGGTCCAAGCAACGTAACGAGCTCCCCACGTTGCAATTGCAGCGACACACCATCCACGACGGACGCGGTGCCGTAGTTCTTGCGAAGGTCTTTGAGTTCTAGTTTGGACATTTTTATTGCTCCTGAAGATCAGCCCCGGCGCAGCATGAAATCGCGACCTGCGAGCTTCATGCCGATAGCCACAACCACCGTGACGATCGCCACCAGCACCACGCCCATCGCAGCCAGCGTCTCGTAATTGCCCTGCTCGCTCAGGTCGAGCGTGAGCACAGAGACAACGCGTGATTCGGGCCCGGTGAGGAATACGGCCGTCGACAACTCTTTGGTACAGATCACGAACACCAGGATGAAGGCTCCTACCAGCGTCTTTTTGAGCAGCGGTATCACCACGCGCGTCAAAACCGTGATGCGCCCACCGCCGAGGATGCGTACGGCTTCTTCGAGTTCGGGATTGAGGGCGCGAACCCCTGCGCCACTGGCAACGACGGCAATTGGCAAGAAGCGAGTTGTGAAAGCGATGACGATGAGCGCACCCATGCCATACAGCGAAAACGGCGGCCCGGCATATGCGGCGTACAGTCCGATCGCCAGGATGAGCCCAGGTACGGCGACGGGCGCGAGCGCCAGAAACTGCACCAGCACTGGAAAAGGTGTGATGCGACGCTGAGTCGCATAGGCAATGCAAATGCCCATACTCACGCAAATGATGGCTGTGGCGCCCGAATAGAGGACGGTGTTGACGATTGCTGATCGCACCGTCAGTTGCTCGAAGAAGATGCTGTAAAAGTTGGCCAGCGTGAGGTTGTCGAGCGCGAGACCTTTGCCCCAGGCCTTTGACAGCGAGGCCAGAATGAGAATGGCCAGCGGCATCACCACGGACAGCAGCGCCACCAGTGCAGAGTAAGCCAACAGCAGCCACTTCCAGGCGCCGATATCAAATGGTCGGCGCTCGCCGCCCTTGCCAGATACCGACACATATCCCCGCCTTGCCAGCAGCTTGCGCTGGAGAACCAGCATTACGATCGTCAGCAGCAAGATCGGCATGGAGAACGCGGCCGCCTGCTCCACCTGCAACGGGTACTGAAAGAAGGAAACAATTTGGGTTGTGGCCAGGTTCAGACGCGCGGGAATGGCAATCAGTGCTGGCGTGCCGTACAGAGCGATGGCCTCCAGAAAGATCAGGATGGCGGCGCCGATGATGGACGGAAGTACCAGCGGCAGCGTGACCCGCGCCATTGTTTGGAACTTACCGGCACCGTGGATGGATGCAGCATCCTCAAGTTCGGTGGACACCAGATCGAGCGCCGACTTGGTAAATACGTAGATCAGCGGGTAGGTGTACAGCGCTATGACGTACGCCAGTCCCCAGAAGCTGAAAATATTCAAAGGCCCTTTCTCAACGCCTGTCAGTTCTACGATCAGACGGTTTAGCCACCCAGCATTGGGGCCCGCCAGCAAAATCCAGGCGATTGCACCCAAAAAATTTGGCATCACGAATGCTGCCAACACGCTCAAATGCGTGAATCCGCGTCCGGGCATGTTGGTGCGTGAGACAGCCAGCGCGAGGGGCACGCCCAAAGCAAGTGCAATGACCGTCACCGCAGCACCGAGGTACAGCGAATTGAGCAGTGCCTGCAGACTGCGGCTGCGACCAAGCGCCTGCACGTAGCTTTGTAGCGTCCAGTCCCCCTGGGCCGTGTGAAAGCTATCCCAGACCAGCCGCAGGATGGGATTGGCCACCAACAGGACCAACACCACGATCAGTGCACTGAACAGCCAAATGGCAGGGTCGCCAAGTCGCCCGAAAATCCGATGCGTGGCCGGTGGGTGAAGGGCAACAGCATCAGACACCGAATGCCTCCCGCCAGGATTCGATCACCTTGGGGATCTGCACGACCATCTGAGGCGCCGTAGGTGCGAGCAGCGGGTTGGCATCCCCAAGGCCGACAACACCAGGGGCCGGCTTAGCGTTGGCACGCAATGGCACGCCGAACTCTTCAATCGAGATACGTTCAGTGTCTTCACTGCCCAGCATCCACTCCACGAAGAGCTTGGACGCATTGGGTCGGCGAGAGTTCGCAAGGATGCCCGAGGGTGAAAGTATCAGCACCGGTCCCTCCTTGGGCACCAGCGTCGTCACTGGGTTGCCTTTGGCAGCGGACCGCGCGGCGAGGCTCATCGGTCCGGCAGAGATTGATGCTTCCCCAGAGATGACCGAGGTGACCGCATCAATAGTCGAGCGGCTCACATGAGCCTTGTTGGCGGCCAGCTTCTTGAAGAACGCATCACCGTAGAGCTTTCGCATCTCGATGCACCACGCCCCCGCCGCACCACTGTAGGCAGGATGTGCCACCAAAGCTGCACCGCTCCATGACGGATCCAGCAAATCGCTCCAGCTTCTTGGCGCAACAGCTGCCTGCACCTTCTGCGTGTTGTAGATCAGGCCCATCATGAAACAGCTTGAAGCGTGGAAATACGAGTCGGGGTCCATGTTCTGCACGCGCTTGTCCTGCTGAGCGACTGCCGCTGGCATATTTGAGCAGGAGGTTGCGTCCCTTGAGGTCCACATAGTGAGCCAGGTCTGTCGAGGTGAACACGTCGCAATTGGGCGTTCCGGCCTTGAGATCCTGGTTAAGCCTTTGATACGCCACCTGTGCGGTAGTGCGCACCACGTTGACCTTGACCCCGGGGTAACGTGATGTGAAGGTTCGGCCCATCTTCTCAGCGATCTCCGAGGTCTGGGGCACCGTATACCAAGTCAGCTCCCCTTCCTTTCGCGCCGCATCGTGCAAGGCCCCCAGATTTTTGGGCTGGCTTTGCACGATGGCTGGACAGGCCAGGACGCTGGCCGCGACGAGGCCGAACTCTCTTCTTCGCAAAAACATGGAATGTCTCCTGTGTTGGTGGATGACCGATCGGCGTCGGCCTATTTTTAGTATGCACATGGAATCTATAAAAATACACTAATGGTTTGTATGTATTTTTATCAATCCCACAGAACGATTTAATTCGTACCATGACAAAAAGCCCCTCCATCCACATCCAACACCATGGCGAAGCCGATGTACTCGAAATGGTTACGGTGACTGTCCCCCCTCCTGCCGCTGGCGAGATACAGATCCGGCAGACCGCAATCGGTCTAAATTTCGCTGACATCTATCAGCGACGGGGCGGCCACGGGCCGCACTCGGCTGCGCCGTTTCCCATCACGCTCGGTTCTCAGGGGGCCGGTGTTGTGGAGGCGGTCGGCCTTGACGTGGCGGACTTCGTGCCAGGCCAAGCCGTGGCTTACCTGTATCCCGGGGCTTACCAAGTCACGCAGAACGTGCCTGCCCACCGCGTGGTCGCACTGCCTGACTGGATACCGCAGGACATTGCAGGGGCCAACCTGCTGCGTGGTCTTACGGCCGAGTACCTTCTCCGAAGGCTGTATGTAGTGCATCCTGGTGAGAACGTCCTCGTGCATGCCGCTGCAGGGGGCATGGGACTCATCCTGTCGCAATGGGCTCGCGCGCTGGGCGCAACGGTGATCGGCACAGTAGGTTCAGCTCCCAAGGCCGAAGTGGCGCTGGCGCACGGCTGCCACCATGTAATCAATTACCGCAGTGAGGATTTCGTAGCGCGGACACTGGAGCTCACTGACGGTACAGGCGTGGGTGTGGTGTACGACGCAGTGGGCAAGGATGTCTTCCTTCCATCGCTACGATGCCTACGCCCGCGCGGCCTCGCCGTCAACTACGGCACCGCTTCTGGCGACGTGGAAGCGTTCGACTTGCAGCTGCTGCACGCCAAATCGCTCAGTGTCTGCCGCCCCACGCTGCGCAGCTTTGTGTCCGACCCGCTCGATTTGCGCACGGCTGCAAAAGCCTTTTTCGACGCCGTTCGCGACGGACATGTGCGGCTGGGCATCGGCCAGCGCTACCCGTTGGCCGATGTGCAGCGCGCGCATCGCGACCTCGAAACCCGCGCCACCACCGGCGCCCCAGTCCTTATCCCCTGAAGCATTGCACACAATGAGACTCTTCCATGCCTGGCTGTCCAGCGCCTCGCGCCGTGTGCGCCTATGTCTTGCCGAGAAAAACATTCCCTATGAGAGCCATGCTGTGGATCTGAGTAAGCAGGAGCAGCACGCTCCCGAATTTCTGGCAATGAACCCTGACGGGGTCGTACCAGCACTGGAGATCACGCCGGGCCGCTTTTTGCACGAGAGCTCGACTATTTGCGAATACCTCGACGACTTTGCGCCCGAGCCGCCACTGCGTCCAATGGATGCATACGTGCTCGCGCAGATGCGCAACTTTGTGCGGTGGACCGACGAGAAATCGCTCCCTCCTCTGCTGATCCTTAACTGGAGCCTGATGCTGCAATCCACGGCGCAGCAGTGGAGCGATCAAGAGTTGCAAGACAAGCTCGCGCGCATTCCCACCGCAGAGCGGCGTGAGGCCTGGGTGCGCATCGCCCGCAAGCCCTATTCTGAGGAAGAGAAGGCTGACGCCCTGCGCAAGTTGCTGCTTTTGGTAGACAAGATGGAGGGCATGCTGGCGTCCCATAGCACTTCGCCTGCATCGTCATCCTGGCTGATGGGCGCGGATTATTCCCTCGCAGACATCGCTGCCGCCCCGTTCATTGCTCGTATCGCGGAGATAGATCCCGGCACCCTTGCAGAAAGCGTTCATCCAAACGTTTGTCAGTGGTGGCTGGCCATTCAACGTCGCCCTGCCTTTGCTGCGGCTCGCCTTCAGCTGTTCGGCGAGGTGCTCCAGGAGCGGCAGAGCGGTACGAACGCAACAGCCTAAGCCAGGCCGTTGTAACAGCCTGCCCCGTTATCATTACGTTACCGAGAACATGACCACCACCACTTCATCACCTTTGCGCGTCAACCTCAGCGACAAGATTCGCGAGGCCCTTGAGGAAGAGATCGTCAGCGGCAAGCTCTATGCAGGCTGCCGTATTGACGAACAGGAGCTCATGGAGCGTTTTGAGGTCTCGCGCACGCCGGCGCGCGAGGCCATACAGCAGTTGGCAACGGCCGGTCTTGTGGATATGGTCCCTCGCCATGGTGCTGTGGTGGCAACACTGTCACTCACTGAGTACGTGGCCATGCTAGAGATGCTTACGGAACTGGAGGGTCTGGCCGCACGACTGTCAGCGCGGCGCATGCCCGCTGCGCTTCGCAAGGACCTGGAGGCATCGATGCACGCATGTGACCAAGCAGCAGCACAGGACGACCCGGTGGCATATGAGACGGCCAACCGATGGTTTCACGAGACCATTTACGACGGGAGCCTGAACGAGGTGTTGGCAAGATACTTGCGACAGATGCGCCTACGCATGCGCCACCCGCAACGTTCTTTATTTGACCGTCCGAACCGAGTTAAAAATTCTCTTGGCGAGCATAAAACCATTGTTCAAGCCATTCTGGCTGGAGATGAGGATGCTGCGGACGACTTGATGTCTAGGCATATATCCAGTGGTGGCAATGTTTATGTAGATGCCGTTGCAAGAGGTGGGGTTTCAAAAAAATAGACCTCAAAAGATCGTCCGCTTTAGGCTGAAAGCACCCGATCACACTGTAGGCATGAATTGTTCATGCCAACAAGAGCGGGCCTGGGAGCCTCTGTTCATGAACGGCCCCCCCAGGGATGCATTCGTGCGCAGTGGTCTCCGAGCCAGCCAAGCTGCGCCCCTCCAGGTTTATTTCACCACCAGCCGGGCCGCTTCAAGGCTTGAATCAAAAACCAGCGAATGCGGCCATGCTGGCCAGAAAGAACCCAGACTGGCGCTGTTGGGATCTCCGTCGCGCGCGAAGCTGCCGACACTTTGGATCATCTTTGCCGACAGGTCGAGCCGTCCCGCCTGGTTCGCCCGGTTGAACGAGATGTTTGAATAGAGCGATGGCCCGAAATTGCCGAAGATAAAGGGCAAGTCAAAGCTATGCGCCGCACCGTAGACCTTGTCAAAAGGTGACGGCAGCTCATCCCAGTCGAAACGGTAGTGCCAGACATCGGGCTGTCGAGATTTGAGCGCATTCAGAACGTCGTCTCGAAATGCAAAGAACCAGATTCGGTCGAGTTCCGCGATGCGAGCGTTCAGCCCTGTCGTCGGCGCGTCGACCGGCAGGTATTGCGCAGGCACCCAGTCCTCAATACGGCTGGCGGGTGGGGCATCGGATTGATAGTCACGGGCTAGCTTGAACACTGCGGCGTCATCTAGCAGGCGGCCGCTGGTGCCGCCAAGGGCTGGACGCATCGCCAGCAGGGCAGGAAAAAGTTTGCTCTCGTCGCGCGTATTGCCCGCCATTACCGGCACCTTGACGTAGCGGCCGGCACGGATGGCAGCGATGGGATTCGCAGGCACGACGTATCCGTCGGGGATCGGATTGGCAGCCGCCAGGCCCAGCGGTGCAAGCCGTGAGCGCACGGTGGTCAAGATGGCGTCAGGTGAAAGGCCGCGCAGGTAGACTGCCAGCTGCTGGGGCGTGCTCGAAGCGATGCGCGCTTCTGCTGCGGTCCGGTCGGCCGCAGTGCCGTCGGCCATGAGGGATTGGGCCAGCAATGCGTTGCCTCGCGTCGTCCATACGCTGCGGGGCAGGATGGTCGCGAATGAGCCCGGCGGCAGCGTGGCTGCCGATGAAATTCCGCCGCTGAGCGCCATCAACCGGTGAAACAGGGGCGTTGGCTTGGCGACCACCATGGGCGAGGTGAGTAGCGCGTAGACGTTGACCGCCCCGGCGGACTCACCCATCAACGTGACCCGGCCAGGGTCGCCACCAAATGCGTCGATATTGCGCTGGACGAATTCCAGCGACTTCACGATGTCGAGTAGTGCGAAGTTGCCCGAGTCGGTCGCAGCGTCGCCCGTCTTCAATGGGGCAAGCTCCAGAAAACCGAAGACGCCAAGCCTGTAGGCGACCGACACCACGACCGAGCCAGTCGCGCGGGCCAGCGTGGCGCCGTCGTACACCGGGTCCGCGGTGTAGCCGGTGATGTTGCTGCCACCGTGCACCCATACGATGACAGGGTGGGGGGTTGACGCAGAAGCGGTCGGCGCCCAGATGTTGAGGTAGAGGCAGTCCTCCGAGCCCAATGTCTGGCCCAACGTGCTGCCGATGGTGGCGTCGTATCGATTGTTCAGCCCCGGCCCATACAGCCGGCCGGTCTGAACGCATGCGTTCGCAAACGACGTCGCCGCGCGGGGCTGCGTCCATGCGGGCGGATCCTCAGGTGCTCGCCAGCGTAGCTGCCCTACTGGCGCAGCAGCATAGGGAACACCTTTCCAGCTGTGGACGCCACCGACCGATGCATCTTCGGTGCCGACTACCGGACCAAAGGCGGTGGGTCGTTGCAGGCTCGTGTTCACGGCGGGCGTGTGGGTGCAGGCGTTGAGCATCAGCAGTGCGCCGATGGCGAGAGCCCAGCCAGTCGAGGAGAACTTCATCGTGCGCTCAATCGATCTTGATGTTGGCATTGCGGATTACACCGGTCCACTTGCGCGTCTGGTCGTCGATGTACTTCGCGAATTCGAGCCCGGGCGCGCCGCTGGCCTCTAGGCCCATGTCGAGCAGCTTCTGCTTGATGGTGGAATCATCCAGTGCCCGCAGGACAGCGGCTTGCAGCTTCGCTACCACCTCCCCGGGCGTGCCGGCCGGCGCCATGAAGCCATACCAACCGGATGCGACCACGCTCGGGAAGCCCTGTTCGCGAATCGTGGGTGCCGACGGGTACAGCGCACTGCGTTTTTCAGAGGCTACGCCGAGTACCCGCAGTTTGCCGGCCGCGATGTGTGGCAAGGCCGAACTGATCGCCGTCAGCGTGGCATCGACGCGCCCCCCCAATAACTCCGAGTAAGCGATGGCATCGCCGCGCATGTGCACGTTGATCCCCTCCATGCCTGCTTCGCGCAACAGCAATTCGCCGGCCAAGTGGGGCTGCGACCCCGCACCGGGCGTTCCAATGTTGATGCCCCCCGGGCGCGTCTTGGAGAACGCCACGAGATCGCGCACGCTCTTGATCGGGGTCTGCGCATTGACAATCAGGAACAGCGGCGCGTGCATGGCCATGGCGACCGGACGCAGTTGCTCGCGCTGGTAGCTCAGGCCCTGCCCATACAGCGCCTCGGCCGTTGCATACGGCGCGGCCACGTACAGCACGGTGTAGCCGTCGGCGGGCGCGCGCGCCACGAACTCGGTCCCCACCCGGGTGCCTGCCCCAGGCTTGTTCTCGACGACGAATTGCTGGCCCAGAACCTTGGCAAGGTACTCGCCCAGCACACGGGCCGAGAGGTCACTTGCACCGCCCGCCGCATAAGGTGAGATCATCTTGACCGGCCGCGTGGGCCAGTCCGCCTGCGCATGCGTGAGCAAGCCGGTACCTGACGCCAGACCAGCGGCCAGACTGGCGAGCACCGTCCGTCGCTGGGGCCGCGTCGGTGGAAGGCTTTTCAAAGACTGATTGCGTAAGCTCATGACTGTCTCCTGTTGTGGTTGTGTGGAAAGGCGGCCGTGCTATAGACGGCGCAAGGGGGAATATGGAAAGCGGAACTCAAGGTGCCGACGCCTTGGTTGATAAAGACGAAGGACCACGAAGAACGCCTCTCCGGGTGGAGCGGGCAGCCAGTTGTGCGCCGGGCCCGGGTCCTCGGCCTGAATGCGGATGGAAAGGCTTCCGTGCGCCCCCCTCAGCAGACCCGGCAGGCGATCGCCGACCGAGTAGCGGTGCGCCGGGTTGGCTACGAGCAGACAGTCGCTGCGCCGGTACAGTGTGAGCGACCAGAAGGCGTCTACCTCCGGCACTGCGCTGGGCTCGAAGTACAGCTCATAGGCGTTCGACCCGTTGAGTAGCGCGCCATCGGCGTCCACCTCTGCAGTAGGGTACATGGCCTCCTCGATGCCAAGTGCACCGATGAAGTTGCGCGCAACGCGCGCTCGCATCTCCACGTCTGCGCCCCAGTGTGTACGCACCGAGACGGGCAGCGCCCACCCACCCCCTAGTGCGTGCGGCTGGGCCTTCTGGCGAAGCTCCTCGAACACCGGTGGCAACGCGCCTGCAAGAGCTGCGTCGTCCAACGGCCAAAACAGGCTCTCTCCCACCGGCACCGGGTTGCGAGCCAGGGCCTCGTCAATCGTGGAGCGGTAGAGTGCGGCATCCGGCGCATGCCCCGCGCGCCCATCCAGCCCCGTGTCCACCCTAAACGCGGCCAACCCACCGTCCAGCCGGTGCGTAGAGATGTCGCGTTGCAGCGCGGCCGCCTGTTCCAAGTCATCCGGACGGTCGTCTACCAGCAGGCGTCCTATCACCCAGACGTCCTCGCCCGGTGCGGCGATGACGTTGTCCACGCCGTCGGGAACCGGGCCTTGCCAGGCTGGTCCATGGACCAGAGTGCGCTGACGCCGGTTTCCCGTGGTACGGCGCCCCACGTAGGCAAACGGATTGGTCCAAGCGTCCAGCAATCCCAAAGTCCAGTAACGCTCACCCATGTCTGGAGTGTCAATGAGCACTGGCCCTTGGGACAGGTCCAACCACGCATTGCTGAAGACCGTGTCGTTGTTGGGACTGACCACTTCCCGGTCGTCTGGCCCGATCCGGCGGTGGGTGTGGGTGAAATGGTTGACCCAGCGCATGTGCGACGCACGGTCGTCGCTCACGAAACCCAGAACGGGATGGCGCCGAGCCGTGGTGGCCGCGCGCATGCGCATCATCTCGAACAGCGGCAAGGTCTGCAGCACGGCGGCACGTGCGGTACCGAGCGAAGACGGCTCCGTATTGGAAAGAGCTGGGGTCAAGTTCATGCCACCACCCCGGATTCGCGCAGCGCGGCAATATCTTGCGCCGAGTAACCGAATTCGGCGAGTAGTTCTGCGCTGTCCGCCCCGCACTCTGGCGCCGCGGCAGGCGCTGGCCGGCGGCCATTGCCCATGCGGTACGGCAATCCCAGTGCCCGGTACCGGCCGCCTTCGGTCGAAGCGGCGTCCACCACGATCCCGCTGGCGATCACGTCCGCGTTGGCCAGCACATCGCGGTAGGGGCGTACCGCCCCGGTAACAATGTGGTGCTGACTGAGCATCTCGACGGCCGCGTCGCTGGTGTAGTCAGAGAAACACTCGTCCAGCACTTGGCGCAGTTCGGCGCGGTGGGCAACCCGCTGGTTGTTGCTGGAGAAGCGCGGGTCATGCGCCAGTTCCTCCCGATCCACAGCCCGGCAAAAGCGCTTCCAGTGATCTTCGGCGTAGGCAGACAACACGATGAAGCCATCACGCGTGGCGACGACCTCTGCTGCGGGCGCGTTGTGGGGCTGCCCATGTCCGATGCGGGTGGGCTCTGGCCCCCCACCCAGATAATCGCACCAGGTCGCTGCCTGAAGGTGGAGGGCCGTCTCCAGCAGCGACACCTCCAGCGTCTCGCCCACGCCGCTGCGTTCGCGTCCGTAGAGGGCGGCCAAGACTGCTTGGGCCCCCAGGTCCGCTGCAGCGGCATCGATGATCGGCACACCCACCTTCTGCGGCGGGCGATCGGCCTCACCGGTAACGAACATGAGGCCGCTCTCCGCCTGCGCCGCGATGTCGTAGCCGGGGCGTTCGCTCGATGGCCCACCGCTGCCAAAACCCGAGATCGACAGGTAGATGACCCGAGGGTGGCGAGCACGCACCTCCGAAGGGCCCAGGCCCAGCTTTTCGACTGCGCCCGGGCGCAGGTTTTGCACGACTACGTCGCATTGGGCAATCAGGCGCCACGCCACCTCCCGGCCCCGCTCGCTCTTGAGGTCAAGGGCGATGGAACGCTTCCCCCGGTTGTAGGCACGCACCATGGCCTCCCCATATCGCCCCACATGGCGCGCTTGATCACCCGTCATCGGCTCGACTTTGATCACAGTGGCCCCCAAATCGGCCAGCGCCATCGCGGCACCGGGGCCTGCAATGTATTGGCCCAGATCAATGACGGAGACCCCAGCCAGGGGCGCTGCGGGTGCCGCCGAAACGTTTTCTTGAGAATTAGACATAGCTGCAACGATAGTCGCGGTAGACATTCCTGAAAAATCCATAATCCTGATTGCGTGATCACATTGGGTGATCACCATTCACGTCCTTTCATTTGCAAAGACTCTCCATGTCTTTCCCATCCGATTACTTGGTGCGGCGTCTGCGCATGCGACATCTGGAACTGCTGGTGGCCCTGGCCGATGCCGGCTCGATGCGCGCCGCTGCCACCCGGCTGAACCTGAGCCAGCCAGCACTTAGCAAGATGCTGGGCGAGATCGAAGCGGGCTTCGACGCCCGCCTTTTCGAGCGCACAGCGCATGGATTGGTGTCCAACGCGGCGGGAAACGCAGCGATCTACCGTGCGCGGGTCATCCTGGGCGAGCTTTCGCGCAGCAAGGACGAAGTGGATGCGATCCGTGACGGGGCAGAGGGTTTGCTGCGACTTGGCAGCCTGTCCGTGACTGCCACAGTACCTCAGGCGATCATCGAACTGCGCAGGCGATTGCCACTGGCCAAGGTACAAGTTCAGGAAGGCAGAGTCCGCGAAATGATCCAGCGGCTTTTGAACGGCGAGCTCGACTGCGTGTTCGGCGCCGTCACCCCCGAGCTGCTCACCAGCGCACAACTCTCGCTGCTGAAGCCGGAGTTGTTGGTAGAGGACGAACTGTGCGTGCTGTGCTCGCAAGGGCACGCACTTTCGCGAAAGCGGCGGTTGACCTGGAACGATGTTTATGTCCAGCCGTGGGTCGCGCCCCCAAAGGACACACTGGTTCGACAGGCATTGATGACTGCTTTTCTCAACGCGGGCCTGAGGCCGCCAGAACCCGCCATTGAAGTGCTTTCGTCTGTCACCCTCGGCAGCGTTTTGCGCCTGGATGGAACCATGCTCGGGGCGGTGCGTTTTGAACAGGCTAGAGACGAGCTTGCGCGCGGTGGCATCGTTCGTTTGCCCATCACACCGCCGGTGCCGCTTCCATCGCTAGGTCTCTACACGCGGCGAGCTGCAGAAGGGCCTCCCACGGTCGTGCAGGCTTTCGCAGATGCAATACGCCTGGTGAGCACGCGTGTCGCCGTAAGGAAGCCACCAAGCACAGCCAATCAAAATAGGTCCAGATGATCCCATTTCAGGCATTTGGCTGTCGGCCATTGCATTTTGGGCAAGCGGAACGTACCGGAAGTGCGGATTCATCATGAATTGGGACTCGCTTTGCCCTCCGCGGGGCACTCCGCATCAACCATAGTTGCTGATGGTACGCATCCAGAGCGGAGAACTTGGGATGTTGGTCAACCACTTCGTTGGAGTGCGACGGTTTGAGCCAAGTCTGCTGTAGTCCGCGCACACTCCTTTGGGCGCCAGTGTGGTGCGCGATTCTGACGGCGTACAGGAGCACCCCATTCAACTAATTTCGGCGGCCGCATTGTTCAAAGCATTGCCCTTGGGCGCCATTGGCGCCGAGAACGGTCTCGAGAAGCAGGCGAACGGAGCGTCTGCTTCTAGCGTCGCCAAGGCAACAGGCAAAAAGCCTGCCGAGCAAACTGATGTCTCGCCAGAAGCACATGTGATCTTTCGGTCCGTTCGCACCATGGCTTCGCCTCTGAGGACGTTGTCGGAAATCGCGATGAGCGACCAGCCCGTCATGTGTGCTGCAAGCTCTTTCCTAACCCACTATTCATGGCGTGGAAAACTGGTGCCCATGATTGATCTGCGCTTTGTCGTGGAGGGTGTGGGCTGCGCCGCAGGTAGCGATCGACGTGTGCTCAATTCGTGAAAGTCGCTATGAAATTGTGGATGAAGGCTGCCAAATTAACCTTCCATGATGAACTGATGCCTTTCAACGCATCAGCTTCAACGGCTCCTTTCACGATCCACCGACCACCCGCTGCCACGCTTGCAGCCCCAGCAGATCGCGGAACGCGGCGGCGCCTGAAGGGGATATGGACAGAGCCCGGCTGCCCGTTGTCCGTGTCAGCCACCCCTGGTCCAGGCAGTGTGTGCAGATCATGGCGCCGAGTTTGCCTGCGATGTGGGACTTGCGTTCGCTCCAGTCCAGGCATGGCCGACAGTAGGGTCTGCTGCGGTGCGGTGACTGTGCATTCGTTGGGGCGGTCAGTCCCCATCGCTGCAGCACCTTGGCAGCCCGGTCGGTGACCAGCCCGGCTTCTCCATCAAACTGGATCGCCTGGTCCGCCAGCAGACGCTCGGCAATGGCCAAACCCAGACGCCCTGCGAGGTGGTCGTAGCACATGCGGGCGGTGCGCAGGGCTTCATCACGTGGGCCGACCACCACGGTGGTGCGGGGCAACTGGTGGGTTGCTATCTGCATGATGCCTTCCAGCACCTTGGCCACGTCGGCCGATGCCAGTCGGTGGTACCGGTGCCGCCCACGTTGCTCCACGCGCATAAGCCCGGCGTCCACCATCTGCGCCAAGTGGTTGCTGGCGGTGGGGGGCGACACATTGCCTGCCCTGGCGAGCTCGGTGGCGGTCAGCAAGCGACCGTCCATCAGCTGCAACAGCATGGCTGTACGGGTGGGTTCGCCCAACAAGGAGGCGATGCGGGCAATCTGGTTGGTGTTCATGGTGGCGACGGGAGCGCGTTGAAGGAGCAAGGTTAAAACACCGGGCGCTCGGATGCTTCGGTCTGCAGCGAAGTATCGGTGCTCCGTGCTTACGCAGCATCAGCAAACCGTGGCATTGCGCCTCGCTGAATAACGCACCGACCATGCCTGCCATCACCGCCAAGCCCACCCCCCGCACTTCTACGGTCATACGGTGATTCGGGCCGCATTTGTTGTGGCGTTGTTCGGTTGGGGAATCCCCATTTTTTTGTAGGCAGTCATAACGCGCACGGGGTGGTCGTGGCTGCTGGTCTCGGCGGGGGGCAGCTTCCACTTTCTGTGGGGCGCCTGTTTGGTGGCCTGTTTGCCCGCTATCCATCGGCGGATCGGTGTGGCGACAGCCACTGTGGCGGGGGCGCTGTTGCTGGGAGCGGGTCTGCTCGGCTGGACTGAGCCGGTGCAGCCGTGGCAGTTGTTTGTTGCCGCCATGCTGACTGGCGCTGGATGGGTTCCGTTGGGGGCGGCGGGCATCAACGCTATCGTTTCGCTTTGGTTCGGCACCCACCGACCAATGGCCTTCGCCAAGGCATATAACGGCGCCAGCGTGGGGGGCATGGTCTTTTCGCCGCTGTGGGCCGTGCTGATCAGCCGGTGGGGGTTCTGGACTGCGGCGGTCTGCGTGGCGCTGTCGCTGTTGGCGGTGGTGGCGTGCATCGCCAGACGCCACCTGTCTAAAACGCCTGCGTCTGTGGGGCAAGGGGTGGATGGCTTGGCGCCGGTCCACGGTGCGGCACCGGCACCGCAACCGTCGCCAGCGGGTCGCGTCCACGCGAGGCCCTGTGACGACCGCAGGTCCCTCACACTCTCTGCGGCCATGTCGCTGGGTTTGTTCGCCCAGATCGGACTTCTCACTCCGCTGTTCTTCCTATTGGCGCAAAGCGTGGGTACCTCGGGGGCGGGGGCCATGATGGCGTTGGCGAGCGCTTGTGGCATGGGCGGCCGGTTGGCTATGGCCAGTTTGCTTGGCAGATTCACAGACAGGCGCCGCGCTGCTGCCGCCAGCTATGCCGTGCAGGCCCTGGGCACAGCGGTGTTGTGGATAGCGGGGCCGGATCGCGTTGCGCTGCTGGTGGTAGGAGTCGTGCTGTTCGGTCTGGGCATTGGCAACGCCACGTCGCTGCCGCCGTTGATTGCGCAAGCGGAGTTCGCGCCGCGCGATGTCCCGCGTGTGGTTGCGCGCAGCGTGGCGCTGGCGCTCTATGCATTGGCCCCCGCGCTAGTGGCGGCACTCCTGACCGAGGGGCAGGGCATGCCCTTGTTAGGCGCTACAACCAGCGCATACTTTTGCGTGATCGGCTTGCTGCAGATTCTGGCGGCGGTATGTGTGTTTGGTAGCGAGCACGTGGTTCAACACCCCCTGCGGTTCATTGAGACCGCATCCTCCGGCGGGGCTTGCCCCCGAACAAAAAGAAAAACCGCCCGGTGGGCGGTTTGACGGCATTGCGCGCACATGGAGCGCGGCGTCAATTGCGGTTCTGGTCGCGTTGACCTTGTTGACCTTGCTGATCGCGGTTGCTCTGGTTTTGCCCTGGATTCATTTCGCCTTGCTGGCGCTTCTGGTCATTCGTTTGTTGCTGCTGATCGCGGTTCGGATTTTGCTGATCTTGCTGGCCGCTTTGCGGGTTGCGCTGGCCCTGCTGCTGGTTTTGCTGATTCTGCTGTTCTTGCTGGCCTTGGTTCTGACCTTGACCTTGTTGGTAATTTGCCATGATGAATTGACTCCTGAGATACAGACAGGATCGTCTGCGATTTCATTTCAATGCGACGGACGACGGCCAGATGTCGGTGCGCGCCAAACCACCGTGTAGGACAGTCCGCGCGACACGGGTGACACGCCGAAGCGGTTTCAGTGCCGCATCTACGCAGCCCAGACCTTGTTGTATTTTTTGCCGGAAATGGGCCGGGGCGTAGTCGGTTGGGTTTGTTGGTTCTGAGGGTCAGGGTTCATGTCGTTCGTCTTGTGAAAGTGACGCCGTAGCCTCGCGGCCCCGTGCTCAGCGTCGGACGAGGTGTCAAGAATGGCCTCTGTGAAAATCCCATATTCAGCGGGAGACGCGGTGTTGGCGGCAGCGATGTCGGTGCACGCTTGAAGCCCTGCGCTCGGTGGGGCATGCGGTGCCGAGCCACGAAGCTGTGCTGTGCGTCTTGCGGCATCTCGGCGCACCTCCGCCATTTGCTGTCCTACGGAAAATGTTTGCTCGGACCGACCGCTGCCTGCCAATGAAAGCGCTTCAATGAAGCAACTGGCAACGTCGCCAGCGTTGTTTCAAGGAGCTTCCCCATGGAAAAAACCGCGCTCAGCCAGGATCTAAACATCCGAGCGAATCAGCAAAAGGATCTGCAGGATCGAAAGAACGAACCACCAGCGAAGAACCACCCGCAACACGCGTCCGGGGCTGATCCGAATCAGCCGCTACCCGCCCGCGACGAAAACCGCCCGCAGGGCACCGACAAAGTCCGAGCCGTGAACGAAGCCCAGCGGGACCAGCAGATGGTGCAAAACCAGCGCAATCAGCAACGCAGCGGGTCGCGTTGATATGGCGTGCAGCCCGCAGCCCGCAGCATGCAGCCATAGGCAGGGCAGCGTTTGGCAGCAATTGCGCTGGCACCCTTCACGTCCGTGTGAAAGGCGGAAGTTGAGTATTTTTGGTCGCTAGCGCTTGATGGTATTGCGCTGGTAGCTATCAAAATAGTAGTTTATGGGGCTATGTCAAGCAGCCACGGTCACCATTCGGCAAAGCTGCCATCCCTGTGTCGCCACACCGGGTTGCGCCATCGGTGGCCTTGGGCTGCGCGTTCGGCCACATAGGCCTCATTCACCTCAATGCCGAGTCCGGGGCCGCGCGGAATGGCGACCATGCCGTCGCTGTAGGCAAACACTTCCGGGCTCGTGACGTAATCCAGCAGGTCGTTGGCCTCGTTGTAATGAATGCCCAGGCTCTGCTCCTGGATGAAGGCGTTGTAGCAAACCGCATCCAGTTGCAGATTGGCGGCCAGAGCAATGGGGCCCAGCGGGCAGTGCAGCGCCAGTGCCACGTCGTAGGCCTCGGCCATGCTGGCGATCTTGCGGGTTTCGGTGATGCCGCCCGCGTGCGACGGGTCGGGCTGGATGATGTCCACATACCCCTCGGCCAGCACGCGCTTGAAGTCCCAGCGGGAGTACAGCCGCTCGCCCAGTGCGATGGGAATGCTGGACAGATGCGCCAGTTCTTTGAGCGCCTCGTAGTGTTCGCTCAGCACGGGTTCTTCGATGAACATCAGGCGGTACGGGTCCAGTTCCTTGATCAGCACCTTGGCCATGGGTTTATGCACGCGGCCATGAAAATCCACGCCAATGCCCACATTCGGCCCCACGGCCTCGCGCACGGCGGCCACGTTGGCCAGGCAGCGCTCCACCTTGTCGTAGGTGTCCACGTACTGCATTTCCTCCGTGCCGTTCATCTTGACGGCGGTGAACCCGCGGGCTACAGCCGCTTTGGCGGCAGCAGCGGTTTCGCTGGGTCGGTCGCCGCCGATCCAGCTGTAGACGCGAATGCGGTCACGCACGGGGCCACCCAGCAGATCCGCCACCGGCACGCCCAGCGCCTTGCCCTTGATGTCCCACAGCGCCTGGTCGATGCCCGCCAATGCGCTCATGTGAATGCCGCCGCCGCGGTAAAAGCCGCCGCGGTACAACACCGTCCAGTGGTCTTCGATGTGGCGCGGGTCTTTGCCGATGAGGTAGTCGCCCAGCTCTTCCACCGCCGCCGCCACGGTGTGCGCGCGGCCCTCCAGCACGGGCTCACCCCAGCCCACGATGCCTTCGTCGGTTTCGATTTTGAGAAAGCACCAGCGCGGCGGAACGATGAACGTGGTGAGTCGGGTGATCTTCATGAGAGCGGTGCGAAGCGTTGCGAAACGCGTGGTTGTTTAGGACGAGTGGGGGGTGTTCAGGCGGTGGCGGGCGCTGTGCCAAAGGACGCTTGCCATGCCCGCGCAAACGCTGCGGCCTTGTGCGCCACCTCCGGGGCCTGGTCGCCGGGACGGTACAGGGCCGAGCCCAGACCAAAGCCGCTGGCGCCAGCGGCGGCATACGGCGCGATGCTCTCGGGCACGATGCCGCCCACGGGCACCAGCGCCATGGGTGGCGTGATCACGGCGCGCCACGCCTTCAGCACATGGGGCGGTAACGCCTCGGCCGGAAAGAGCTTGAGCATGTTGGCCCCGGCCGCCAGCGCGGCATAGGCCTCGGTCAGCGTGGCTACGCCGGGCGCGCAGGCCATGCCAGCGGCGCGGGCAGCGCGGATTACGGCGGCATCGCTGTGCGGCATGACGATGATCTGCCCCCCGGCTGCGGCTACATCGGCCACGGCCTCGATGGAGAGCACGGTGCCCGCGCCCACCAGGCAGTCGGCGGGCAGAGCATCGCGCAGCGCGCGGATGCTGGCCAGCGGCTCGGGCGAGTTGAGCGGCACCTCGATGATGCGAAACCCTGCGTCGTACAGCGCATGGCCGATGGCCACCACCTCGTGCGGCTGCACGCCGCGCAGGATGGCGATGAGCCCGCAGCGCTGCAGGATGTGGAACAGGGCTTTGTCGATGGGGTTCATGCGGGCTAGTTTCCAGCGGTCTTAGGGGGTGAAGAGGAGGGACCGGGTGCGACGACCAGCCCCGCTGCCAGCGCGATCTCCCACAGCCCGGTGGCCGTGGCTTGCGTGGCGATGGTGGGGGCGGCAAAGCCGTAGGTCTGCAGCGCGATGGCGTAGCGGCGGCACAGGTCGGGCTCTCCGCAAAGCACCAGCGTTTGCGGTGTGGTCTGCGTCCGATCTTGTGCACGCACCAGGCTCGCCACCTCATGCCCGATCAGCAGGCCCGAGAGGTAGTCCGCTTGCGCGGTAGGCGCCAGCGCGCCGGTCAGCCCCAGCGTGCGTGTGCTGAAGATGTGCGACAGCAGGCCCAGTGCGGCATCGCTGCCGCGTGCCACTTCCAGCCCGCGCGCAAAGGCATCGTCGTCGGGTGCCGCTGCGGCCTGCATGGTCTTGCCCAAAATGGTGTGACCGCGCAGTGCGGCAAACACCTCGCCGGTCATGAAGGTGTGGAACTGCTCAATGCGGCCCTGGCGTGCCCGTACCCATTTGCTGTGGGTGCCGGGCAGCCCGATGAGCACTTGCGCATCCGCAGGCAGCGCAAGGTCCGCTAGCACGCCCAGAACCTGGGTTTCTTCACCGCGCATCACATTGGGCAGCGCGCTTTGCTGCAACAACCCCGGCACGATGTGCAGCGGCGGCCCATCGCACCGTGCCACCAGCGTCAGGCCCCGCGCCAGTTCATCAAGCGAGGTAGGCGTGGGCAGGTATTTGGCCTCTCGCCACCCCTGCGCGCTGCCCACCATTCCGCAGGCCAACAGGGGCACTCCGGGGGCGGTGGTCAGCCAGTCGCCGCAGGTGTCTTGCAACGCGCGTTCAAACGCGGCGTTGGGTTCCGGGCCCGCCACGCCCTCGGCTGCAGGGGGCAAGTTCATGATGCCCCAGGGGCGATGCCGCGTCTCCAGCACCTCGCCATGGGCGCCCATGCGGAACGCGCGCAATGCGCTGGTGCCCCAGTCCAGGGCAATGAGGCCAGCCTCGGCGGGCACCAGAAAACGCACAGGCGCCATGGGTGCTCCGCTCAGCGCGCCCAGCGCAGCACCAGCGGGTCCAGCCGCTGCGCGATGTCGATCAGGCCGCGCCGCACTTCGGGGTGCATGGCCGGGAAGGGGTGGCGGCCCGCCTCGCAGGTGATCACGCCGCCTTCCTTCATGAGGGCCTTGGCCGTGAGGATGCCGCCCTGGCGGTTCTCGTGGTTGATCAGCGGCAGCCAGCGCTGGTACAGCGTGAACGCCTGGTCCATGTCGCCCTGGCGGTGCGCCTCGATGATGGGGCGGATGCCATCAGGGAAGGCGCCGCCGGTCATGGCGCCCGTGGCACCGGCATCCAGGTCGGCCAGCAGGGTGATGGCTTCTTCTCCGTCCCAGGGGCCTTCAATGGCTTCGCCGCCCAGGCGGATCAGCTCGCGCAGCTTGCTGGCGGCGCCGGGCACCTCGATCTTGAAGTAGGCCAGGTTCTCGATCTCCCGCGCCATGCGGGCCAGGAAGGGGGCTGGCAGCACGGTGCCGCTGGCGGGCGCGTCCTGCACCATGATCGGGATGGTGATGGCGTCGGATACACGGGCATAGAACTCATAGATCTGCGCCTCGGGCACGCGGAAGGTGGCGCCGTGGTAGGGCGGCATGATCATCACCATGGCCGCGCCCATGTCTTGCGCGGCGCGGCTGCGCTCTGCGCACACGCGCGTGCCGTAGTGGGTGGTGGTGACGATGACGGGCACGCGGCCCGCCACATGCTCCAGCGATGTGCGGGTGAGGACTTCGCGCTCGGCATCCGACAGCGAGAACTGCTCGGAGAAGTTGGCCAAGATGCAGACGCCATCCACACCGGCGTCGATCATGAAGTCGAGGCAGCGCTTCTGGCTGTCGAGGTCGAGCGTGCCGTCTTCGTGGAAGGTGGTGGGCAAGACGGGAAAGATGCCTCGGTAGCGTGGGTTCTGGAGTAAATGGGTGGCTGGCATGGCGAAGGAAGGATCGAAATTTGAGTGAAATAGGGCTCTGGCGCTTATCTATCAATCGTTGATAGCTATGAAATATGTAGCGATGCAGTGAGCTGGTTAGCAGCTGGTATCAGTGAGAGTGGCGAGGGACGGCGGCGCCACGGCAACCCACCAGAAAGTCAAAGTCGCAACCATCGTCGGCCTGCAACACGTGGTCCACGTACAGGCGCTGGTAGCCGCCGCGCCCGCCGTTGTCGGTGCCCGCCAATGCAGCCAGGCGCGCGGCCAGTTCCTCATCGCTGATGTCCAGATGCAGTCGGCCGTTGTCGCAGTCCAGCTCAATGAAGTCGCCATCGCGCACCGCAGCCAGGGGGCCGAGTGCAGCGGCCTCGGGCGCTACGTGCAGCACCACCGTGCCGTAAGCGGTGCCGCTCATGCGCGCGTCGGAGATGCGCACCATGTCCTTCACGCCCTGGCGCAGCAGCTTGGGCGGCAGGCCCATGTTGCCCACCTCGGCCATGCCGGGGTAGCCCTTGGGGCCGCAGTTCTTGAGCACCATCACGCAGCTAGCGTCGATGTCCAGGTTTTCATCGACGATGCGTTCCTTGTAGTGCTCCAGGTTCTCGAACACCACGGCGCGGCCCCGGTGCTTGAGCAGTTCGGGCGACGCGGCCGAGGGCTTGAGCACCGCACCACGCGGCGCCAGGTTGCCACGCAGGATGCAGATGCCGCCGTCGGCAATCAGCGGGTTGTTGATGGGGCGGATGACTTCGTCGTTGTACTGCGGCGCCTCGCGCACGTTGTCCCACAGGCTCTTGCCGTTGACGGTGAGCGCATCGGGGTGGGGCAGCAGCTCGTTCTCGCCCAGGCGGCGCAGCACGGCGGGCAGGCCACCGGCGTAGTAAAACTCTTCCATCAGGAAGCGGCCCGAGGGCTGCAGGTCTACCAGCGTGGGGGTGCCTCGGCCCACACGGGTCCAGTCTTCCAGCTCCAACGCCACGCCGATGCGGCCTGCAATGGCTTTCAGGTGGATCACGGCGTTGGTCGATCCGCCAATCGCGGCGTTGGTGCGGATGGCGTTCTCAAACGCTTCGCGCGTGAGGATCTTGGACAGCGTGAGTCCCTCGTGCGCCATCTCCACGATGCGTCGGCCCGACATGTGCGCCAGCACGTAGCGGCGCGAGTCCACCGCCGGAATGGCCGCGTTGTGCGGCAGCGAGGTGCCCAGCGCCTCGGCCATGCAGGCCATGGTGCTGGCGGTGCCCATCGTGTTGCAGGTGCCAGCGGAGCGCGACATGCCCGCCTCGGCCGCGAAGAACTGGTGTTCGTTGATTTCACCCGCCTTCAGTGATTCATGCAGCCGCCACACCGCCGTGCCCGAGCCGATGTCCTTGCCATCGAGCTTGCCGTTGAGCATGGGGCCGCCCGTGACCACGATGGCGGGCACGTCGCAACTGGCGGCGCCCATCAGCAGGGCAGGGGTGGTCTTGTCGCAGCCCACCAGCAGCACCACGGCGTCGATGGGGTTCCCGCGAATGGCTTCTTCCACATCCATGCTGGCCAGGTTGCGCGTGAGCATGGCCGTGGGGCGCAGGTTGGATTCGCCGTTGGAGAACACCGGGAACTCCACGGGAAACCCGCCCGCCTCGTAGATGCCCCGCTTCACATGCTCGGCGATCTTGCGAAAGTGCGCGTTGCATGGGGTCAGTTCGGACCAGGTGTTGCAGATGCCGATCACAGGCCGGCCGTCGAACGCGTGGTCGGGGATGCCCTGGTTCTTCATCCAGCTGCGGTACATGAAGCCGTTCTTGTCGGCGGTGCCGAACCATGCGGCGGAGCGGAGCTTGCGGGGAGGTGTGGTCATGATTTTTGTAGGAGCGCGAGAGAGGGGTCAGGTCAAGACGGCTTGGAGGTGCGGTGGGTCAGCACACGCTGCAGCAGGCAGAAGACAAACAGCAGCACCCCGACGACGATGCGCGTCCACCACGAGCTGAGCGTGCCGTCAAAAGAGATCAGGGTCTGGATGATTCCGAGCATGAGCACGCCAAACAGCGTGCCGGCCACGTAGCCCACGCCACCGGTCAGCAGCGTGCCGCCAATCACCACGGCGGCAATTGCGTCCAGTTCCATGCCCACGGCATGCAGGCCGTAGCCCGAGAGCATGTAGAACGTGAAAACCACCCCCGCCAGTGCCGAGCAAAACCCGGAGAGCGTGTACACGCCGATCAGCGTGCGGCGCACAGGCAGGCCCATCAACACCGCCGACGCCTCGCTACCCCCCACCGCATAAACGGCGCGCCCAAAGGGCGTGCAGTGCGCAATGAAGACGGCTGCCAGCAGTACGCCGATGGCGATCACCGCGCCCAATGACAGCGAGGCGCCTTCCCACAGGGGCAGGCGCCACTGCGAAAGTTCTGAATACGCCTCGTTGGAGATGCTGATGGAGTCGATGCTGATGAGATAGCACAAACCCCGCGCCAGGAACATGCCCGCCAAGGTCACGATGAAGGGTTGTAGCCGGAATCGTTCAATCAAGAACCCCATCAGCGCACCAAATGCCGTGCCCATGAGCAGCACCAGCGGAATGGCGACCGCCGGGTTCCAGCCGTGGTGCTCGACCAGCGCTGCCAGCACCATCGTGGTCAGTGCCACCACCGACCCCACCGACAGGTCAATGCCTCCAGACAGGATCACGAACGTCATGCCCACCGCAACGATGATCAGGAAGGCGTTGTCGATGAGCAGGTTAAGGAACACCTGGGCCGAGAAAAAACCCGTGTACAGCACCGACCCCATGGTGGCCATGGCCACAAACAGCGAAATGGTGGCGATCAGCGGCAAGAACTTGGGGTTCAGGCGCGCAGTCGATGTAGTGGGATGCGGCACAGCGGGTGTTGCACCGGGCTTGAGTGAAGGCGTAGGCGCGGTGCTCATGACGGCACTCCGCGCACGCCAGGTCGGCGCACCAGCACACCCACCTGGGCGCGGAACTCGCTGGACTGCAGCAGCATCACCACAAACACCACCACGGCTTTGACGACGAGGTTGATCTCGGGCGGCACGCCGAGCGAGTAGATGGCGTAGGTCAGTGTCTGGATGATGAGCGCGCCAATCACGCTGCCTACCAGGCTGAAGCGGCCACCGGTCAGCGCGGTGCCGCCCAGTGTCACGGCCAGGATGGCGTCCAGCTCTAGAAGCTGCCCTGCGTTGTTGCCATCGGCGCTTTTGACGTTCGAGCTGATAAGCAGCCCGGCGATACCTGCGCACACGCCGCAAAAGGTGTATGCGGCGATGATCAAACTGCGCGACTGCACACCCGCCACGCGGGCTGCTGTGGGGTTGATGCCCACCGCCTGGATGAACAGGCCCAGCGCCGTGCGGGTGACGGCCAGATACAGCAACACAAAAACCGCCGCCACGATGAACAGCGCAAACGGCAGGCCCAGCAGGTAGCCACCGCCCAAGAAGAAGTAGGGCGTGTAGTAGATGGTGATGATTTGTCCGTCGGTGATGAGCTGCGCAATGCCGCGCCCGGCCACCATGAGGATCAGCGTGGCGATGATGGGCTGCATGCCCACCTTGGCCACCAGCACACCGTTCCACAGCCCGCAGATAGCGGCCACACCCATCGCGCCTGCCAACGCCAGCGCCATCGGAAACCGGCTCTCTGTGCCCGAGACCGAGCCACCGATCATCCAGGCCGCCACGGCTGCCGCAATGGCCACCACCGCACCTACAGAGATGTCAATGCCGCGCGTGGCGATCACCATCGTCATGCCCAGCGACACCAGGACCAGGGGGGCTGCGCGGTTCAGGATGTCGATCAGGCTGCCGTACAGGTGACCGTCGCGCCACTCGATGCGCAGGAAGCTGTCGTTGAAAACCGTGTTCACGATGAGCAACAGTGCCAGCGTGATCAGCGGCCAGGCCAGGCGGTGGCGCAGCAAAGCAGCCACAAGGGAAGGGGAGGGGGAACGTTCAGACATGTTCGGCTGCTATGAGTTCGTAGACGGCGTCTTCGCTGCTTCCTGCAGGCAGCTCGCCCACCTTCTGGCGGTCGCGAAGCACGACGATGCGGTGCGCCACGCGCACCACTTCGCTCATTTCGGATGAGATGAAGACCACGGCCATGCCGCCCTGCGCCAGGCGCAGGATCTGCTCCATGATTTCCTGCTTGGCCGCCACGTCGATGCCACGCGTGGGCTCGTCCAGGATCAACAGGCGCGGCTCGATAGCCATCCAGCGCGCAAGAATCGCCTTTTGCTGGTTGCCGCCCGACAGCAGGCCGATGGGCTTGTCCACACTCTCGGTCTTGATGCCCAGCAGTTGGACGTAGCGCTCGGCCAATGTGGTCTGCTCAGCCCGCGACAAGAACTTGCCCACACCCATGCGCGCCTGCAGTGCGAGGGCGATGTTCTCGCGCACCGACAGCTCGGCCACGATGCCGTCGGTCTTGCGCTCTTCCGGACACAGCGCCAAGCCGTGGCGGATGGCATCCATGGGGTTGGAAAACGCCACGGTCTTTCCGTCGATGCGCAGCACGCCCCGGTCGGGCGCTTGCAGGCCGAACAGCAGCCGCGCGAGCTCGGTGCGCCCCGCGCCCAGCAATCCTGCCAGGCCCACGACTTCGCCTGCGCGCACTTGCAGGTCCACTGGCTGCAACTGCCCTGACTGACCCAGGCCCTCAGCCTGTAGCAGTGCAGGGGTGGCGCCGCCAAAGTCCGGTGATACGGCGGCGTTGGTAGGCTGCGCGACCAACTCGCGCCCCAGCATGGCAGCGATCAGCGCCTGGGCGCCCAGGTCTGCAACAGGCCATTCGCCCACCCAGCTGCCATTGCGCAGCACGGTGATACGGTCCGAGATGGCATACACCTGGTTCAGAAAGTGAGTCACGAAAACAATGGCCAGACCTTCGTCGCGAAGACGGCGGAGCACAGCGAACAGCTTCTGCACTTCGTCATCGTCCAAGCTGGAGGTGGGCTCGTCCAGGATCAATACCTTGGACTCGATGCTGAGTGCCCGCGCAATGGCCACCAGCTGCTGCACGGCCACGGGGTAGTCGGACAGCAGGCGCGTCACGTCGATGGCCAGGCCGATGCGCTCCACCAGCTCTCGTGCGCGCTGGTTGAGCGTGGCCCAGTCAATGCGAAACCCTTGCGCGAGGCCGCGGCGTGGATAGCGGCCCGCAAAGATGTTCTCTGCCACCGACAGGTTGGGGCAGAGATTGACCTCCTGGTACACGGTGCTGATGCCCAGGTGCTGCGCCGCCAGGGGCGAATCGGGCCACACGGGTTTCCCGCTCAGCTGCATCTGCCCGGAAGTGGGTGCCAGCACGCCGGTGAGCACCTTGATCAGCGTGGACTTGCCCGCCCCGTTCTGGCCCATGAGGGCATGGATTTCGCCAGGGTACAGGTTGAGCTGCACATCCTGCAGCACGGGGATGCCTGAGAACTGCTTGTGGATGCCCGTGAGTTGCAGCACGGGGGCTGACGGGGCGTGAATGGTGGCCGCGTTCATGGCTTCAGGCTTTATTTTTGTTGTACACGTCAACGAGCACGGCGGCCAGAAGCACCACGCCCTTGATCACCTGCTGGTAGTCGATGCCAATGCCCAGGATGGACATGCCGTTATTCATTACGCCCATCACAAACGCACCGATGACCGCGCCCATCACCTTGCCCACACCGCCTGAGGCCGATGCACCGCCGATAAAACACGCGGCAATCACATCGAGCTCAAAGCCCAGGCCCGCCTTGGGTGTGGCTGTGTTCAACCGTGCAGCAAAGACCAAACCCGCCAGGGCCGCCAGAACGCCCATGTTCACAAAGGCGTAGAACGACAGGCGCTCGGTTTTGATGCCCGAGAGTTTTGCGGCTTTCTCGTTGCCGCCCAGCGCATAGATGCGCCGCCCGATGGTGGTGCGGCTGGTCACAAAGTCAAACAGCGCGATCAGCAACGCCATCACGATCAACACATTGGGCAGGCCCTTGTAGGACGACAGCAGGTAGCTGAAGTAGATCAAGAGGGCTGCAAACACGGCCGTCTTGGCCCAGAACAATGCGGCAGGTTCTGCCTGCACACCATGGCGCAGCCGGTGGGCGCGTGCGCGCACGCCCGCTACTGCCAGCGCAGCGGCCACGGCCACCCCCAGCAACAAGGATGTGACGCGCAGCCCTTCGGTGTTGAACATATCCGGGATGAAGCCGGAACTGAGCATCTGGAAGGTTTCGGGAAACGGCCCCACCGATTGCCCTGCCAGCACAGCCAAGGCCAAGCCCTTGAACACCAGCATGCCCGCCAAGGTCACGATGAACGAAGGGATGCGCCAGAACGCGACGAACCATCCCTGCAAGGCACCGATCAGTCCGCCACAAAGCAGGCACACCAGGGTCGCGGGCACAAAATGCCACTGGTACTGCACCATCAACACGGCGGCCAGCGCGCCAATGAATCCACAGACGGAACCTACCGACAGGTCAATGTGACCCGCGATGATCACCAACAGCATGCCCAGTGCCATGATGACGATGTAGCTGTTTTGCAGGATCAGGTTGGTCAGGTTGAGCGGCTGCATCAGCGTGCCGTCGGTCATGACCTGGAAGAACGCCATGATGGCGACCAGGGTGATCAACATGCCGTATTCGCGGAAGTTGTGCTTGAGGTGTTCGAGCAGCGGCTTCTCTTTGCCCGCTGGAGCCTCGTTGGCAGCGCTGGCAAGCGTGGCGGTAGAAGATGTGGTCGTCTGGCTCATATCAGTTTTCCATAGCGCTGCGCGCTTTCCGAATCTCTTGAAACTGGCGCGACCCAGCCCAGGGCCCCCGCGCAAGGGCCGCCAAGCCGCGGATGCGGCGCTTCGCTTGCGTGCGTGCGCTGGGGACGCCCCTCTCCCGACTCGCGCAGCGAGTCGGGAGAGGGGGAAGGCGCGAAGTGACTCAGGGGGGGCTTCATATCAACTGGCTTTCACAATCGCGCGCATGATCTTTTCCTGGGAGGCTTCTGCCGTGGGCATCTCGGCAATGAATCGGCCTTCGTTCATCACATAGATGCGGTCCGAGATGCCCAGCAGCTCGGGCATTTCGGACGAGATCACAATCACGCACTTGCCCTCGGCCGCCATCTGCGCGATGAGGGTGTAGATCTCGAACTTGGCGCCCACGTCAATGCCGCGTGTAGGCTCGTCGAGGATGAGCACCTCGGGGTTGGTAAACAGCCATTTGCTCAGCACCACCTTTTGCTGGTTGCCACCCGACAGGTTGACCGTTTTCTGGTCCACGCCCGAGCAGCGGATGCGCAGCTTGTCACGGTAGCTCTGGGCCACATGGTGTTCGCGGCCACTGTCGATCACGGTGGCGCGCGACACGCCACCGAGCTGCGCCAGCGACACGTTGAACTGGATGTCTTCGCTCAGCACCAGTCCGTTGCCCTTGCGGTCTTCGGTGACGTAAGCCAGGCCGTGGCGCACTGCTTTTTCTACCGTACTCACGTCAATGGACTTGCCATGCAACAGCACCTGACCGCTGATGCGGTGGCCCCATGACCTGCCAAAAATGCTCATCGCCAGCTCGGTACGCCCAGCGCCCATCAGCCCGGCGATGCCCACGATCTCGCCGCGGCGCACCGTAAGGTTGATGCCCTTGATGAACTCGCTGTCGCGGCGTTGGGGGTGGTAGGCCCGCCAGTCGCGCACTTCAAACACCGTGTCGCCAATGGAGGGCTGGCGCTTTGGGTAGCGGTCTGCCATCTCGCGGCCGACCATGGCCTGGATTACGCGGTCTTCGCTCACGGCGCTTGCGCGGCAGTCCAGGGTCTCCACCGTACTGCCATCGCGCAGCACCGTGATGGAGTCGGCCACGCGAGAAATTTCGTTCAGCTTGTGCGAGATCAGGATGCAGGTGATGCCCTGGCCCTTGAGTTCGAGCAGCAGGTCCAGCAACGCCGCGCTGTCGTTCTCGTTCAGGCTGGCGGTGGGTTCGTCCAGAATCAAAAGGCGCACCTGGCGCGACAGCGCTTTGGCAATTTCCACCAGCTGTTGTTTGCCCACGCCCAACTGACCGACGGGGGTGTCGGGTGACTCTTTGAGGCCGACCTTTTGGAGCAGCGCCACCGTCTTGCTGTGCGCGGCCATCCAGTCGATCACGCCGTAGCGCGACGTCTCGTTTCCCAGGAAAAGGTTTTCTGAAATGGACAGCAGCGGCACCAGCGCCAGCTCCTGGTGGATGATGATCACGCCCAGGTGCTCGCTGTCGCGAATGCCATCGAACTGACGCTCCTGGCCGTCAAAATGGATACCGCCGCTGTAGCTGCCATGAGGATACACACCCGACAGCACCTTCATCAGCGTTGATTTGCCCGCACCGTTTTCGCCTACGATGGCATGGATCTCTCCGGCCTTCACGCGCAGGTTGACCTTGTTCAGGGCGACAACGCCGGGGAAGGTTTTGCGGATGTCCCGCATTTCAAGAAGCATGGTCTCAGAGTCTTTGGGCGCGCCCTTGGGCTCGCCTGGTTGCAGGCCGTCTGCACATCCCGAGTGGCAGTCGCAGACGGCGGCTTGAGGCTGTCGACGCCTGGCTTACTTGATTTGCGATTCCTTGTAATAGCCACTGCCCACCAGCACGGCGTTCCAGTTGGATGCATCCACCGACACGGGCTTGAGGAGATACGAGGGCACCACTTTCACGCCATTGTTGTAGGTCTTGGTGTCATTGATTTCAGGCTGCTTGCCGGACAGCGTGGCGTCCACCATGTTGGCGGCCACTTTGGCCAGTTCGCGCGTGTCCTTGAACACCGTCGAATACTGCTCACCCTTGAGGATGGACTTGACCGACGGAACTTCTGCGTCCTGGCCGCTGACCACGGGACAGGGCTGCTGCGCTGTGCAATAGCCCACGCCCTTCAAAGACGACAGGATGCCGATGGACAGGCCGTCGTACGGTGACAGCACCGCGTGGACCTTGTCCTTGCCGTAGTAGGCCGACAGCAGATTGTCCATTCGGGCCTGGGCCACCGAGCCATCCCATCGCAGCGTGCCCACTTTGTTCATGCCGGTCTGCTTGCTGCGCACCACCAGCTTGCCGCTGTCGATGTAGGGCTGCAGCACGCTCATGGCGCCGTCATAAAAGAAGAAGGCGTTGTTGTCGTCGGGCGAGCCGCCGAACAGTTCGATGTTGAACGGGCCCTTGCCCTGCTTCAAGCCCAGCTTGTCCACAATGGACGTGGCCTGCAGCACACCGACCTGGAAGTTGTCGAAGGTGGCGTAGTAGTCCACATTCTTCGAACCCTTGATGAGGCGGTCATAGGCCACGACCTTCACTCCCTTGTCCGCCGCACTTTGCAGTACACGCGACAGCGTCGTGCCGTCAATCGACGCGATCACCAGCACCTTGGCGCCCTTGGTGATCATGTTCTCGATCTGCGCGAGCTGGTTCGGAATGTCGTCCTCGGCGTATTGCAGATCGGTCTTGTAGCCGCGATCCCTGAGCACCTTCACCATGTTGTCGCCGTCCGCAATCCAGCGAGACGACGATTTGGTGGGCATCGAGATGCCGATGGTGCCCTTGTCCTGGGCCGATGCCACGGATGTGGTGCCAATGGCAGCCAGTGCCACGGTGGCCAACACGGCCTTGAAAATTGCACGCTTCATTTGAGTCTGTCTCCTGCTGTTGTTCTAAATTTGTCTGACTAGTTAACTTGGAGGCCGTATGAAACTGGCGCGATCTAGTACCAGTGCCACCGCGCAAGGGTCGCCCCGCCGCGCTGGTGGCGTTCCCCTTGGGGGAAGACGGCGCAGGCGGCTCAGGGGGCAATAGATCAGTACTTCCTGTTCGGGAATTCCTTGGCCGCAACCTCCATCGGGAAGATGCCTTCTTCCGTCACGATGCGCTTGGGCACCGCCTTGCCCGCCTTGATGTCCTTCACTGCACTCATCAACTGCGGGCCCAGCAGCGGGCTGCATTCCACGCTCACGTTGAGCTTGCCCGCGATCATGGCTTCGAACGCGCCCTTCACTGCATCAATGGAGATGATCACGATGTCCTTGGCAGGCTTCATGCCCGCTTCTTCGATGGCCTGGATAGCGCCAATGGCCATGTCGTCGTTGTGTGCGTAGAGCACATTGATCTTCTTGCCCTCGGCCTTGAGGAAGGCTTCCATCACCTCCTTGCCCTTGGCACGGGTGAAGTCGCCGGTCTGCGAACGCACGATCTTGAACTTGGGGTCGGCCTTGATGATTTCCTCAAAGCCCTTCTTGCGGTCGATGGCCGGGGCCGAGCCCACCGTGCCTTGCAACTCGACGATGTTGACCTCGCCTTTGTTGTCTTTCATCTTCTCGACCAGCCAGCGGCCCGCCTTGCGCCCCTCCTCAACAAAATCCGATCCCATGAAGGTCACGTACAGCGACTGGTCCTTGGTGTTCACCGCGCGGTCGGTCAGCACCACGGGGATCTTGGCGGCCTTGGCTTCGCGCAGCACGGGCTCCCAGCCGGACTCCACCACGGGCGAGAACGCAATCACATCCACCCGCTGGGCGATGAACGAGCGGATGGCCTTGATCTGGTTCTCCTGCTTTTGCTGGGCGTCCGAGAACTTCAGTTCAATGCCTGCCTCTTTGGCGGCCGACTTGATGGACTCGGTATTGGCGGTTCGCCACTCGCTCTCGGCCCCCACCTGGCTGAAGCCCAGCACGATGGGCTTTTGCGCCCAGGCAGATGCGGGGAGCAGGCCTGCCAGCGGCGCGCTGGCCATGGCGGATACGAGGGTGCGACGGTTCAGTTTCATGGTTTTGTCTCCTTTGCTGTTATGGATGGAAATGGCAGGCAATCGGAACCTGTTCAAAGGCGTCAGGCCAGCATGTAGCCGGTCTTGACGGTGGTGTAGAACTCGGCGGCATACCGGCCCTGTTCACGCGGTCCATGGCTTGATTCCTTGCGCCCACCAAAAGGCACATGAAAGTCCACCCCTGCCGTGGGCAGGTTGACCATGGTCATGCCCACATCAGCGTGCCGCTTGAAGTGCATGGCATGTTTGAGTGACGTGGTGCAGATGCCTGCACACAGGCCAAAGGGCGTGTCGTTGGCGAGGGCCAGCGCGTGTTCATAGTCGTCGGCGCGCAGCACGCAGGCTACGGGACCAAAGATTTCTTCGCGTGCAATGCGGTGTTCGGGGCGGGCCAGAAACAGTGCGGGGCTCATGTAGTGGCCGGGCGTGGCCCGCTCCAGCCGCTCGCCGCCCCACACGTGTTCGGCGCCTTCGGCGCGGGCGATCTCGATATAGCCTTGGTTCTGGTCGAGCTGGCCTGCGTCCACCACGGGGCCCATCTCGATGCCGCGCTCCAGGGCATGGCCTACCCTGAGGGTGGTCAACCGCTGGCGCAGCCGGGCGACGAACGCATCGTGCACGCTGGCCTCGACGATCAGGCGGCTCGACGCTGTGCAGCGCTGTCCGGTCGAAAAGTAGGAGCCCTGCAGCGCGCAGTCAATGGCTTGGTCCATGTCGGCGTCGGCCAGCACCACCAGCGGGTTCTTGCCGCCCATCTCCAGCTGCACCTTGGCGCGCCGGGCGGTGGCGGCTTTGAGGATGCGTTCGCCGGTCGATACAGACCCGGTGAAGCTCAGCGCGTTGACCAGCGGGTGGTCCACCAGCGTCTGGCCCACTTCACGACCGCTGCCCATGACCAGGTTGAAAACGCCCGCAGGCAAGCCGGCGCGGCTGATGATTTCGGCCAATGCCCAGCCGCAGGCGGGCACCAGTTCAGCAGGCTTGAACACCACCGTGTTGCCGTAGGCCAGCGCAGGAGCGATCTTCCAGGCCGGGATGGCAAACGGAAAGTTCCACGGCGCGATGATGCCCACCACGCCCACGGGCTCGCGGGTCACGTCCACCTGCACGCCCTGGCGCACCGATGCCATCAGCTCGCCCGGCACCCGCAGCGCCTCGCCCGCAAAAAACTTGAAGATCTGCCCCGCCCGGGCCACCTCGCCAATCGCTTCAGGCAGGGTCTTGCCCTCTTCGCGGGCCAGCAGGGTGCCCAGCTCGTCCTTGCGCGCCAGCAGTTCGCTGCCAATCTGGTCCAGCACATCGGCGCGGCGCTGGGGCGTACTGTGGCTCCAGTAGGGCAGGGCGTCAGCGGCGGCGCGCACGGCCTGTTCGGTCTGGTTGCGGTCGGCGCGGGCGTATTCAGCCACCACCTCGCGGGTGTCCGACGGGTTGGTGCTGACCCCGGTGGTGGTGCCAATCTCCCAGCGGCCATTGATGAAGTGCCGGGGGTTCTGCTGCGTGTCGCCGAGTTTCATGAGAGGAGATGTTTGTGGAGGACTCGGCGAAAAGTCTATGATCGAATTTGATATCAATCTAATAGTTTTTTAGACAAAATACATATCTATCGCAGCATTCTGGAAAACCCCATGAGCACCTACAACCACTGGTTTATTCGCGCACGCCTCAAGACTCGCCAGCTGCTGCTGCTGGTGGCCTTGGCAGAAGAGGGCAACATCCACCGCGCGGCCCAGGTGCTCAGCATGACCCAGCCCGCCGCGTCCAAGCTGCTCAAGGACCTGGAGGATGTGCTGGAAGTGTCGCTGTTCGAGCGCCTGCCGCGCGGCATGCGGCCCACCTGGTATGGCGAAACCATGATCCGCCACGCGCGCATGGCGCTGGCAAGCCTGAACCAGGCGCACGATGAGCTGAGCGCGCTCAAGACCGGCCATTTCGGCCAAGTGGGCATTGGCGCCATCACGTCCCCCGGCCTGAGCCTGTTGCCCGCTGCGCTGGCGCTGGTCAAACATGAGCACCCCAGCCTGCGCATCTCGCTGGACATCGAAACCAGCCCCGTGTTGCTGGACCGGCTGGAGCAGGGCAAGCTCGACATCGTGGTTGGCCGCCTGTTTGCCGAGCACGACAAGACCAACCTACGTTATGAGTCGCTGACCGAAGAACTGGTCTGCGCGGTGACCCGCCCTGGCCACCCGCTATTGGGCATGAGCGGGCTGGCCCTGCGCGATGTGGTGTCAGCGGGCTGGATCGTGCCGCCTGCGGGCAGTGTGTTACGGCACCGGTTTGACCTGATGTTCGGGCAAGACGGCTTGGCGCCACCGATCAATACGGTGGAGACATCGTCGCTGTTGTTCATCACGCGCATGCTGCAGCAAAGCGACATGATTGCGGTGCTGGGGGCGGATGTGGGGGCGTACTACGCCTCGCATGGGATGGTGTCGGTGTTGCCGATGGCGATGCCGTGTCACATGGATGCGTTCGGGATCATTACCCGCACGGATCGGTTGTTGTCGCCTGCGGCGAAGGTGATGATGAAGGCGCTCAAGCAGACGAGTCTGGTGCAGTATGGGCGGCGGTTGGAGTTGGGGGAGTGATTTGGGTTTGGACTCGTTTTGATGAAAAGTGGCTCTATCGCCCTTCTGGTAAGTGCTGGAAGCTATTGTTTTTATAGTATCTGAGCTCCCTCTCCGACCGTTCGGGCTGAGCCTGTCGAAGCCGGGGCGTGCTCGTTTGAGAAGCATGCTCGCGTTGAGTGCGGAGGCCGGGCGACTCCCGGCCTCCGTCCCGAAACCCGGCACGCAGTCAGTTCAGCAACCGAGCTTCGACTTCGGCAGATCGGGCAAAAAGAAGAAACTAAATAATCGCAAAAATGATAGCTGCCAGCGCTTTATGGATAAGCGCTAGAGGCCAATTTCATTCAAAAAATCAAACCCACCCTGCATCCACCTTGAACTCCTGCGCCGTGCACATCGCCCCATCATCCGACGCCAAAAACAGCACCATCCTCGCAATGTCATGTGGCTGCAACTTGTCCGGGAGGCACTGGTTGCGCGCAATCTCTTTTTCTCCTTCGGCGTCCAGCCACAGCTTGATCTGCCGTTCCGTCATCACCCACCCCGGCGACACGGTGTTGATGCGGATCCGGTCTTGCCCCAGGGTCTTGGCCAGTCCGCGGGTCAGGCCGTTCACCGATGACTTGGCAATGGCGTAGCAGGGGTAGCCCGTGCCCTTGCCCTGCCAGCCGGTGGAGCCCAGGTTAATGACGGCCCCCGCGCCCAGCCGTTTCATGCCCGGCACCACGGCTTGGATGGCGAAGAAGGCGGGGCGTTCGTTGATGGCCATGCGCTCGTCGTAGTACGCGGGGGTGACGGATTCGAGCGAGTGGCGGTCGTCGCTGGCCACGTTGTTGACCAGGGCGGAAAAGTCGCCTAGTTCCGAACTGGCTTCTGCGATGGTGGCCTGTAGCGCCGCCACGTCCCGCACATCACACACGCGCCACCAGGGCCGCTCATGACCCGCGTCGGCGATCTGCTGCACCAGCGCTTCGCTGGCCTCGCGGGCCACGTCCACAAACGCCACGCGCGCGCCTTGTTCGGAAAATGCGGACACGATGGCCGCACCGATGCCGCTGCCGCCACCAGTCACAAAAACCGCCCGGCCTTGCAGGCTGGGGAAGCGCGAAAAATTAACCGTGCCAGACGCCGAAGCGGAACGGTTGGAAGAAGGGTTTGGAATAGCTGACATATCAATATGTATATCAATTGATTGGAAAAATATCTCTTACAGGCATCAATTTGCGTTGATAAGATGGCCGCCGTCAAGAGCCTTGCGTCAGACAGGTGCAGAAACAACGAACACGGAGACCGGTGTGAACCCCTTGCAAACTTCGATGGCCCGGCCGTCTGGCCAGCGGCTTGCCGCGCCAGTGGTGGGCGATGTGCGTTGTGTGTTGCCTGCGGGCGCGCAGCTGGGCGAGGGCTTGCTGTGGTCGGTGCGCGAGCAGGCGCTGTACTGGGTGGACATCCTGTCGTGCCAGCTGCACCGGTGGGACCCGGCGACCGGCGCGCAAACGCAATGGCTGTTTGCCGAAGAAATTTCTGCCGTGGCCGAGCGCGCCCACGCACCGGGGCTCATCGTGACCCTGCGCCGCGGTTTCGCGCTGTTTGACCCCGAGGTCGACATCGAACCCCGCACCCTGCACCAGCCCGAGCCCACCATGCCCGGCAACCGCTTCAACGACGGCAAATGTGATGCCCAAGGGCGGTTCTGGGCGGGCACCATGGACTTTGCATGCGAGGCGCCCACCGGCGCGCTGTACCGCTTTGACCCCGACGGGCGCTGCACGCGCCACGACGCAGGGTTTGCCGTAACCAACGGGCCCACCTGGGCGCTGGATGGTGCGATGTACTTCAACGACACCGTCAAAGGCCGCACCTATCGCTACGACTGCGACCCCGTTGCCGGTACCGTTTCCAACAAGGCGCTGTGGAACCAGTTTGCCCCGAACGATGGCCTGCCCGACGGCATGACCACCGATGCCATGGGTCGCATCTGGATCGCGCACTGGGGCGGTGCTTGTGTTACCTGCCACGACCCGGTGACCGCTGCAGAGCTGGCCCGCGTGTCGGTGCCCGCCAGCCAGGTGACCAACTGCGCGTTTGGCGGCGCGGATTTGCGCACCTTGTACATCTCCAGCGCGCGGGTAGGCCTCACGGCCGAACAACTGGTTGCTGAGCCCCTGGCGGGCGGTGTATTTGCGGTGCCTGTCGATGGGCCAGGGCTTGCAGCACATCAGTTTGGTGGCTGATGCCGCTCCATCTCTCTTCTGAAATTCCGAAAGCACGTCCATGACCCGATCTCTCCATCCCATCATCTGGCTGCACCATGCCGGACAACACCTTGGCCTGGTGCCCACACTCGGTGGCAGCGTGGCGGCCTGGCAGATCGACGACCCGCAAGCGGCGGGCGCGCGCATCGACCTGTGGCGGCCCTGGGACGGCGCCACGTCCGACCTGTACCAGCTCGCGTCGTTTGCCATGGTGCCGTGGTCCAACCGCATCAGCGGCGGCGGGTTTGAACATGGCGGGCAATTCCACGCCATGCGGCCCAACCGCGCAGGCGAGCCGTACCCCATCCATGGCGATGGCTGGTTGCAGCCGTGGGATTTGTCGCAGCCTGCGCCCGACACGTTGGTCATGACGCTGCGATCCACCGGCTTTGAGGGCAACCCCTACGACTACGAGGCGGTGCAAACTTTCCGTCTGGTCGATGGCGGGCTGGACCAGGACGTGTTGGTGCGCCATCTGGGCGCGCAACCCTTGCCGTACGGCCTGGGCGTGCACCCGTGGTTTCCGCGCACGCCCGCCACACGCATCACCGCGCCGGTGAAGGCCGTGTGGCTGTGTGGCGACGACCCGCTGCCCACCGAACACACGGCGCAGTTCCCGCCAGGGTGGGACCTGAACCGCGGCGCTCCGGCCCATGGTGATCTGATCGACAACGGCTACACCGGTTGGGGCGGCACCGCGCAGATCGACTGGCCCGAGCGGGGGCTGAAGCTCACCGCGCACATGCCGGACTTCGAGAAAGACGGGGGCGCCGACCAGCACTACTGCCTGGTCTACCGCCCGCCGCAGGGCCCCGCGTTTTGTTTTGAGCCCATCACCCAGCCCATTGATGCGTTTCACATGCCGGAGCAGCCGGGCCTGCGCGTGCTGGCGCAGGGCGAGACCTGCACGCTGCGGGTGCAGTGGCGGGTGAGTGCGCTGGGTTGATCCATCCACCGGTCGTGGTGGATGCTGTTGCTGCTAAAAATATAGCTTCTAGCGCTTTATACATAAGCGCTAGAGGCCGATTTGACTTGATTTTTTCCCTATCGCAGATGGAGGCAGTGGCCTGCGCACCCGCAGCAGCGCGGGGGTTAGCCCCCTCTCCCCGACCTTCTCCCGCGAGGGGAGAGGGAGTGAGAGCCGTTTTAGGCAGGCAGCTGTCAGGCAATCTGGCTATTCATTTGCCGGACTTCCTGCGTCTCCGAGAGCGCTACACAACAGCTCAGTAACTCTATAGCTCAATTTCTCAGTAGGTCTCCAGATGCAGCCGCCCTTCGCGCTTCAAGGTGTCGCCCAGGGTCTCCCAGTCGGCGCCTGACTCGTTGGAAATGTCGCGCAGCGCCATGACCACGCCTTCTTCCATGCTCTTCAAGCCACACACATAGAAGTGGCTGTTGCCGTCCCGCAGCAGCGCGGCCAGGTCCGCGACGCGCTCGCGCATCAGGTCCTGCACATAGCGCTTGGGCTGGCCAGCAGTGCGCGAGAACGCCAGGTTGATGTCGATGAAGTCCTTGGGCAGGTTCTGCAGCGGGCCAAAGTACGGCAGCTCCTGCTGCGTGCGTGCGCCGAAGAACAGCATGAGCTTGCCGCCCTCGAACTTCCCGCTGCTGCGCAGGCGCCGGCGCCATTCGGTCATCGCACGCATGGGGGCGCTGCCCGTGCCGGTGCAGATCATCACGATGTGCGAGCGCGGGTGGTTGGGCATGAGGAACGAGCTGCCAAACGGCCCCACCACCTGGACCTTGTCGCCCACTTTCAGGTCGCACACGAAGTTGGACGCGATGCCACGCACGGCGTTGCCGTCGTGGTCGGTTGTGACACGTTTCACCGTGAGCGCCAGGTTGTTGTAGCCGGGCCGTTCGCCATTGCGCGGGCTCGCCACCGAATACTGGCGTGCATGGTGCGCCTTGCCCAGCGCATCCGTGCCCGGAGGGATGATGCCGATGGACTGCCCCTCCAGCACCGGAAACGGCATGCTGCCGAAGTCCAGCACCACGTGGTGCGTCTCGCTCTCGAACCCCGCTTCGGTGCAATTGAAGTTGCCCACCACCGTGGCGGTGGTGGGGCTCTTGGGTGGGAACAGGTTGGTGTACGGGTGCGCGGCCGACCACGGTGGCACGGTGGCGCCGTAGTGGGCTGAATGGAAGGCCTGGGTGCCAGGCTCTGCGAGCGCGGCGAGCGCGGCGGGTGCTGCAGGTGCTACCTCAGCGGTGGGCGCCGCAACACCCTCGGCGGCCCACTGGTCTGGCGCAATTTCGGGCGGCAGCTCCTCCCAGGTCAGCTGCTCTTCAATGCTGTAGGCGCGTGCCACCGGCATGGAGCGCCAGTTGTCGATGCTCCCCGTGGGGCAGGGCGATATGCAGGCCATGCAGCCATTGCACACATCGGCCCGCACCACGTAGTTGTTGTCGTCGTGCGTGATGGCACCCACCGGGCAGGTGGCCTCGCAGGTGTTGCAGCGGATGCAGATCTCAGGGTCGATCAGGTGCTGCTTGAGGATGCCGTTGTCGATCAGCGTGGTGTCCATATTCTTCTTCCAACGAGTGTTCCGGTGGCCATAGTGCGCAGCCTTGGTGCTCGCGCAGCCCAAGCCAGTGCGACCGCGGATCCGGCTCTACCAGCTGCTCAGCGGGCTCAACCAAACCGCACGTATTCAAAGTCGACCGGCTGGCGGTTGATGCCCATGACCGGCGGCGCAATCCAGCCCGCAAACTTGCCGGGCTCCACCACGCGACCCATCAGCGAGGCGACAAATGCAAAGTCCTCGGGAGTGGGCAGCCATTCGGCCTTGCGTGCGGTCCATTCGGCTTCGCTCACCACGCGGCCGTCGGGCGACATCTTGATGCCGGCCAGCGCGCCGATTTGGCGGTTGAACGCCTTGTGCGGCACCACCAGACGTGTGGGAATGCCCGCCTTTTCCAGCACCTTGTTCCAGCGGCCTACGCCCGCCATCGAGTCCTTGATGAAGTCGTCGCGCAGCACCTCATTCAGTGCGTTGAGCATGGGCACATCCTTCTCCAGGAGTTGCCCGTTTACCACTTCCAGCACCTTGTAGGTCTGGCCCTTGAGCACATGGTCGTCCACCCGCTTGCCTTCTTCGTAGCGGCCCTTGAGGCCCGAGCTGTAGAAGATGGCAGCGTTGCTCGACTGGTCGGCACCGAACAGGTCAATGGTGACGCTGTAGTGGAAGTTGAGATAGCGCTGGATCGTGCCCAGGTCGATGGCGCCGGCGGCGCGCACCTTGGCGGGGTCATCGGTCTTGAGTTCGTTCATCACCTGCGCCGTGCGCGAGAGCACGCGCGACACGCCCGACTCGCCCACAAACATGTGGTGTGCTTCCTCGGTCAGCATGAACTTGGTGGTGCGCGCCAGCGGGTCGAACGCGCTTTCGGCCAGGGCCGACAGCTGGAACTTGCCATCGCGGTCGGTGAAGTAGGTGAACATGAAGAATGCCAGCCAGTCGGGCGTCTTCTCGTTGAAGGCGCCCAGGATGCGCGGGTTGTCCACGTCGCCCGAGGTGCGCTGCAGCAGTGCCTCAGCCTCTTCACGGCCGTCGCGGCCAAAGTGCTTGTGCAGCAGATACACCATGGCCCACAGGTGGCGACCTTCTTCCACATTGATCTGGAACAGGTTGCGCAGGTCGTACATGCTGGGCGCCGTGAGGCCCAGGTGGCGCTGCTGCTCCACCGATGCGGGCTCGGTGTCGCCCTGGGTCACAATGATGCGGCGCAGGTTGGCACGGTGCTCGCCGGGCACGTCCTGCCAAGCTTTTTCACCCTTGTGGTCGCCAAAGTGGATCTCGCGGTTGGCGTCGCCGGGGTTCAAAAAGATGCCCCAGCGGTAGTCACGCATCTTCACGTGGCCGAACTGGGCCCAACCCTGCGGGTCCACGCTGACGGCTGTGCGCAGGTAGACCTCGTGGTTGGTGGAGCCCTCGGGGCCCACGTCGTCCCACCAGTTGATGAAGTTGGGCTGCCAGCCTTCGAGGGCACGCTGCAGCGTGCGGTCTTCGCCCAGGTTGACGTTGTTGGGGATCTTCTCGCTGTAGTTGATGCTGCTCATGGAGGTCTCCTTGGAGTGGAAGTTCAGTGATCCTTGGTGCTGCTTGCAACCCGCAGTGCCTGCAATTGGCACGGCCTGGGCGAGGGACGCCGAGCTAGGGCCGCCCCGCAGCGAGGGCGTCGTCCCCCTGAGGGGGAAGGCGCCGCAGGCGACTCAGGGGGCTACACCCTGTTCATATCGAAGCCCGCTTTTTGTCCGGTGCCGTAGACCTTGAGTGCACCCTTATCACCCACGGCGTTGGGGCGGTTGAAGATCCAGTTCTGCCACGCAGTCAGGCGGCCGAAGATGCGGGTGTTCATGTTCTCCTTGCTGGCAAAGCGCAGGTTGGCCTCCAGGCCCGTCAATGCATCGGGCGACATGGCGGCTCGCTCTTCGATGGCGATGCGGATTTCGTCGTCCCAGTCGATGTCGTCGGGTGCCGCAGTGACGAGCCCCAAGGCCAGCGCCGCGTCTGCATCCAGCGGCTTGCCCGCAGCCGACCGCGCGGCTTCAAGCGGGGCGGCTTCTTCATAGAAGCGGCGCTGCAGACGGCTTTGGTCGTTGACCAGGGGCAGCAGACCAAAGTTGAATTCGTTGAGGACGAGCCGGGGGGCGCGGTCGGCGTCGTCAGGCAGGGCCAGCATGTAGGTGCGGTCGGCGGCAAAGGCCAGTTCTGCCATCGAACCTGCAAACGCCGAGCCAGGCTCCACCAGTGCAAACAGGCTGCGCGACGACACATCCAGGCGCGCAAACGTGCGGCGCAACGCGCCGATGGTTTCCCGCACTAGCCAGTGGTCCTTGTGTGCCACCAGGGCGGCGTCGCTGGCCAGCACGGCTTGTGCGTCGCCTTCGGTCTTGATCAGCCAGGTGCCAATGTCGAGTTCATTGGTGCGCAGGTTCAGGATGGCGTCGTCCAGCTGGCGCGCCATGGCCAGCGGCCACCAGTCGGCACCTGCGGCCTCAATGGCTGCGATGTCGGTGGGTTGTGCACCGGTGGGGGCCTTCACGGTCAGTGTGGCTGTGCGGCGGGTGCGGTCGATGGCAACGGTGACGTGGGCGTAACGCAGGCTGTCGGCGCTGTCTTCGCGCTGGATGCGTGTCAACGCCACGCCCTTTGCACCGCCAGGGCGGTGGCTGGCTTCGGCTAGCTTGTCGGCGCGCGCTTGCACCGTGGCAGCGAACTGCGCGGGTTTGGCAATGGCATCCACCAGGCGCCAGTCCACGGCGCGCTGGCCGCGCACGCCCTCCACGCTGGTGCAAAAGATGTCGGCCAGGTCGTGGCGCACATGGCGTTTGTCGGTCACGCGGGTCAGGCCGCCCGTGCCCGGCAATACGCCCAGCAGCGGCACTTCGGGCAACGACACGGAGGACGACCGGTCGTCCACCAGCACGATCTCGTCACAGGCCAGCGCCAGTTCATAGCCGCCACCAGCGCAGGCGCCGTTGACCGCCGCCACAAACTTGAGGCCCGAGTACCGCGACGAGTCTTCAATACCGTTGCGCGTTTCATTGGTGAACTTGCAGAAGTTCACCTTCCACGCATGGCTGGAAACCCCCAGCATGAAGATGTTGGCGCCCGAGCAAAAAATGCGGTCCTTGGCGCTGGTCACGATGACCGAGCGCACTGCGGGGTGCTCAAAACGAATGCGGTTGAGGGCGTCGGCCAGTTCAATGTCCACGCCCAGGTCGTAGCTGTTGAGCTTGAGCTTGTAGCCGGGGCGGATTCCGCCGTCTTCGGCGATGTCGAGCGACAGGCTTGCCACCGTGCCCTCCACTGCCAGATTCCAGTGGCGGTACTGCGTGGGGTCGGTACGGTAGTCAACGCGGGCGGGGGCTTGCGTGGATTCGGTCATGGTGTTTCCGTAAGACTGCTAACAGGAATAATAATGCATGTTTGAGTGCGTTGATGTGCATCATCATGCATATTTGCATGCAAGTCAATGCATGCTGCAGATTTCTTTGGAGGAGACGGGGGATATGGGGCGAGGCAACCGCTGCGGCTGTCTTGCCCCAGTACGTCAGTGGGTCACGCGGCTTGCGTCATGACCTTGCGCACACTTGATTGCAGTGCGCGCAGGCTTTGGTCGGGCGTCTGGCCTGAGGTGTCGATCGTGATGTCGGCCTTGGAATAGAAGGCAGCACGCCCGTCCAGAATGCGCTTGAGGTCGTCCATGGCCTCTTTGCTGGCGGCCATGGGGCGCATGTCGCCCTGCGCGAGCACGCGGCCCATGTGTTCTTCGGGTGCTGCACGCAGCCACACGGTGGTGCAGTGCGCCAGCAGTTCGTTGAACGTGGCGGGGTCGGAGACGATACCGCCGGGCGTGGCAATGACGACTTCGCTGTGAATCTGCACGGCTTCTTCCAGCGCGCGGCGTTCGTACCGCCGGTAGGCCGTGGTGCCGTAAAGGTCGTGAATCTCCCGCACGCTGCAACCTGCCAGGGTTTCGATCTCGCGGCTCAGCTCAATGAACGGAACGTCCATGTGTCGCGCCAGCAGCGGGCCCAGGGTCGACTTGCCCGCGCCGCGCAAGCCCACCAGTGCTATGCGCCGGTGGCGAGCGGTGTCCTTGCCCGCGCCACTCAGCAGTTCGTTGAGGGCCAGGCGCGCACGGCGCAATTCGGATTCGTTGCGGTGCTCCAGCAGTTCGCGAATCAGCAGCCACTCCGGCGAGCGGGTGGTGAAGTCGCCCAACAACTCGGCCAGCGAGCAGTGCAGGGCGGTGGCCACCTGCTGGAGCACCAGGATGGAGGCATTGCCCGTGCCGTATTCGAGATTGGCCAGGTGTCGCTCCGACACATCGGCCGCCGTGGCCACCGCTTTGCGCGTGAGCCCGCGCTGCGCGCGCAGGTTGCGTACGCGGTCCCCCAGGGCCACCAGCAGGGGGTTCTTGGCGTCGTCTGCGGGGGCAGCCGCGTCATTTGTGGTGTCTGGCATCACCGCCGCCCCGGCTTCTTCTTGTTCATTCATACCCATCCTCGTTCAGGGAATCGCATTGTCTAACGCGTGGTTTCGATGTCCGCACACAGGCAGCTTAAAAATTTGCGATATGCACTATAGTGCTTGACATATGATGTGATGAAACTTATTGTTCAGGCGAATGCAAAATACTGCACATCTGCGTTGGGCACAAGCGATCCGCTCAAACCTGTTGCTGCGGTTTTGAAGCTACACCCCACTTCTTCAAGAGTTCTATGTCCACCAAAGCTGCATTTCACAGGGTGTTGTCCGACCTTACAGGCCAGATTGCGGGGCGACCTTTGTCCGCAGCCCTTGCCGATTGGCTCAATGAGGCACATGGGGTGGAGAGTGTGTCGTACCAAACCCTTAAGGCCGCTTGTGTCCAAGGTGTCGAAGAAGGCTGGCTCTGTGACCGCGAAGGCGCGGGTATCCGCTATGGCCGCGTCTTCAAGGCTGAAGACGCGTTGCACCGGTTCTCGGTAGATGTGGTGGATATGCGAGACATGGCGGGGCCACACCACGGTCACCCCAACGGCGAAATCGATTTGATCATGCCACTCGAAGGGCCGGCCACCTTTGACGGTCACCCCGCGGGCTGGTGTGTCTACCCGCCCGGCAGCGCCCACCACCCCACGGTAGCGATGGGACGCGCCTTGGTGCTTTATCTGTTGCCGGAAGGCCAGATCGAGTTCACGAAATGAAACACCCCCTAAGCCGCTTCGCGCCGTCCCCCTCTCTCGACTCGCTGTGCGAGTCGGGAGGGGGATGCCTCCAGTGCGGCGGGGCGGCCCTTGCACGGGTGCGCTGGCCTGGGCCGCGTCCGTTTCACGCGTCGCGGGTAACGCGCAGCGCGTTAGATAACTGACACCCCGCTTTTTCAATACCTATTTGTATGACCGACCTTCTTTCCAATTACGTAGCTGGCCGCTGGCAGTCCGGCACCGGCGCTGGCACGGCACTCTTCGACCCCGTGCTGGGCAACGAACTGGTGCGCGTGGACGCCACCGGGCTCGACCTGGCCGAGGCCTTTGCCTTTGCGCGCCAGCAGGGCGGTGCGGCCCTGCGCGCGCTGACCTACCGCGAACGCGCAGCCTTGCTCGCCGCCATCGTCAAGGTGCTGCTCGCCAATCGCGATGCCTACTACGAGATCGCCACCGCCAATGCCGGCACGGTGAAGAACGACTCCGGTGTGGACATCGACGGCGCTATCTTCACGCTGGGTCAGTACGCCAAATGGGGAGACGCCATGGGCGACTTGCGTGCCCTGCGCGACGGCGATGCGGCCCGGCTGGGCAAGGACCTGGCCTTCCAGTCGCAGCACCTGTCGGTGCCAACGCAGGGCGTGGCGCTGTTCATCAACGCCTTCAACTTCCCGTCCTGGGGGCTGTGGGAAAAGGCGGCCCCGGCCCTGCTCTCGGGCGTGCCGGTCATCGTCAAGCCCGCCACGGCCACGGCCTGGCTCACCCAGCGCATGGTCCGGGATGTGGTGGATGCGGGCGTGCTGCCCGCAGGCGCGCTGTCGGTCATCGCGGGCAGCTCGGCGGGTCTTATGGATCAGCTGCAGCCGTTCGATGTGGTGTCGTTCACGGGTTCCGCCGAGACGGCGGGCGTGATCCGCTCGCACCCGGCCGTGGCGCAGCGCTCGGTGCGCGCCAACATCGAGGCCGACAGCCTCAACAGCGCCATGCTGCTGCCGGGCGAGGCCCCGGGCAGCGAGGCCTTCAACCTGCTGGTGCGCGAGGTGGTGCGCGAGATGACCGTGAAGTCGGGCCAGAAGTGCACAGCCATCCGCCGCATCCTGGTGCCCGCCGAGGTGTACGACGCTGCGGCCGAAGCCATCGGCGCCAAGCTCGCTGGCATCAGCGTGGGCAACCCGCGCAACGAGGGCGTGCGCATGGGTTCACTTGTGAGCCGCACCCAGCTGGACGCAGTGCGCGAAGGCCTGTCTGCGCTGCAGGCCCAGACCACGGTGCTGCACGACGGCCGCGACCGCCCCCTTGTGGATGCCGACCCGGCCGTGGCCGCCTGCATCGGGCCGGTGCTGCTGGGCGCGCACGATGCCGACGCCGCACAACGGGTACACGACGTGGAAGTCTTCGGCCCGGTGGCTACCCTGCTGCCCTACCGCAACAGCGCGCATGCCATCGCGCTCGCGCACCGGGGAAAGGGTTCACTGGTCACCTCGCTCTACGGCAGCGACGAAAGCGCTCTGGCGCAGACCGCGCTGGCCGTGGCTGCCAGCCATGGCCGCGTACACGTGGTCACGCCCGACGTGGCGCAGACGCACAGCGGCCACGGCAACGTGATGCCAATGTCGCAGCATGGCGGACCGGGCCGCGCGGGCGGTGGCGCAGAACTGGGTGGCCTGCGCGCGCTCGACTTCTACCACCAGCGCACGGCCGTGCAGGCCAGCCCCGGCGTGCTGGCGGCGCTGGGCCTCTGACACTACACACCACCACAGACGCGACACCAAGCGCGCACCCGACTCGATAGGGTCAAAGGAGACAACACCATGGGCCTGCCCCCGCGATTCAATTTTGCCGAGCATCTGTTCGGCCTCAACCGGGGCCGTGCACAGCGCACGGCCTACATCGATGACCGGGGCAGCTTGGCCTATGGCGCGCTTGAAGACCACGCACGGCGCCTGGCATCGGCCCTGGCCAGCGCTGGTGTGCGGCGCGAGGAGCGGGTGCTGCTGCTCATGCACGACAGCAGCGACTGGCCCGTGGCCTTCCTCGGCTGCCTGTATGCCGGCGTGGTGCCGGTGGCGGTCAACACCCTGCTCACGGCCGACGACTATGCCTACATGCTGGACCACAGCCGCGCGCAGGCGGCCCTGGTCTCGGGCGCGCTGCTGACCGTGCTGCAGGACGCCATGGGCCGCGCGCCGCACGAGGTGCGCACCCTGCTCGTGTCCCAGCCCACCGGGCCGCTGCCCGAGGGGGCGCAGGACTTCGACGCTGCGCTGGAGGGCTGCACGCCCGTGGCAGCGCCGGCAAACACCGCATCGGACGACCCGGGCTTCTGGCTCTATTCCTCGGGCTCCACCGGCAAGCCCAAGGGCACGGTGCACACCCACGCCAACCTGTGGTGGACGGCCGAGCTCTACGGCAAGCCCGTGCTGGGCCTGAACGAGGACGATGTGTGCTTCTCGGCCGCCAAGATGTACTTCGCCTACGGCCTGGGCAATGCGCTGACCTTTCCGCTCACGGTGGGTGCCACCGTGGTGCTGATGGCCGAGCGACCCACGCCCGACGCCACCTTCCGCCGCTGGACGCAGCACCGCCCCACGGTCTTCTTCGGCGCGCCCACGGGCTTTGCCGGCATGCTGGCTTCGCCCGCGCTGCCGGCGCGCGAGGCGGTAGCGCTGCGCATGTGCTCGTCGGCCGGCGAGGCGCTGCCGGGCGAGATCGCCCAACGCTTCAAGGCCCACTTCGGCTGCGAGATCATCGACGGCATCGGCTCCACCGAGATGCTGCACATTTTCATTTCCAACCGTCCCGGCGACGTGCGCTACGGCACCACCGGCAAGCCGGTGGAAGGCTACGAGGTGGAGCTGCGCGGAGAGGACGGCAACCCCGTGCCCGACGGCGAGGTGGGCGACCTCTACATCCGCGGCCCGAGCGCGGCGCTGATGTACTGGGCCAACCGCGAAAAGTCGCGCGAGACCTTCCAGGGCGGCTGGACCAAGAGCGGCGATAAGTACACGCGCGATGCCGACGGCTACTACACCTACGCCGGCCGCAGCGACGACATGCTCAAGGTCAGCGGCATCTACGTCTCGCCCTTCGAGGTGGAGGCCACGCTGATGCAGCACCCGGCCGTGCTCGAATCGGCCGTGATCGGCGTGCAGGACGGCGAAGGCCTGACCAAGACCAAGGCCTACGTGGTGCTCAAGCAAGGCCAGCAGGTGGACGCGCAGGCCCTGCAGGCCTTCGTGAAGGAGCGACTGGCGGCCTACAAGTACCCGCGCTTCATCGAGTTCATCGACGAACTGCCCAAGACCGCCACCGGCAAGATCCAGCGCTTTCGCCTGCGCGAGAAGGAGGCCCGTACATGATGCAGGGGCAGGGGCCCACGGAGTTCGCCAGCATCGCCTGGCGCGGCCGCACGGTGCAGATTGAGCACCAGTGGGTCGCACCAGAGCGCAGTGGGGCACCGCTGCTGGTCTTTCTGCATGAGGGGCTGGGCTCGGTGGCGATGTGGAAGGATTTCCCCGAGCGGCTGTGCGATGCGGCTGGCGTGCGCGGTCTGGTGTTCTCGCGTCCCGCGTATGGGCGCTCCACCCCGCGCGGTGTCGATGACACCTGGGATGTGGACTTCATGCACCGCCAAGCGTACGAAGTGCTGCCCGCCTTCTTCGAGGCCCTGGGACTCACCGAAGCACCCTGGATGCTGGGCCACAGCGACGGCGGCTCGATCGCCCTGCTCTACGCCGCGCGTTTTCCCGAAGCCGTGCGCGGCCTGGTGCTGATGGCGCCGCACATCTTTGTGGAGGACGTGACCATCAAGAACATCGAGTTGGCGGGCGACGCCTATCGCACCACCGACTTGCCTGCCAAGCTCGGCCGCTACCACGACGATGCTGACTCTGCGTTCTGGGGCTGGAACCGCATTTGGCTGCACCCGCCTTTCCGGCAGTGGAACATCGAAGCAGAGATCGCCAGCATCCGTGCCCACGTACTGGCCATCCAGGGCGTGGACGACGAGTACGGCACGCTGGAGCAGATCCGCGGCATTGCACGCCAGGTGCCGGGCACGGAGCTGCTCGAATTGCCTGCCTGCGGTCACTCGCCCCACCGCGACCAACCCGATGCGGTGATCGCAGCCACCACCGACTTCATCGCGCAGGCGCAGACCACTACTCCACGTAGCGCCTGAGCCCCGGCAGGTCGAGCACGGTGATGCCGCCGTACTCGATCTGCAAAATGCCCGACTCTTGCAGGCGCTTCAAGGCCGCATTGCAGCGCTGGCGAGAGACACCCGTGAGGTTGGCGATCTCCTCCTGCGAGATCTGCAGGTGCCGGTCCATGCCGGGGTAGAGAAACGGGTGGAACAGACCGGCCAGTGCGCGCGCCACTTGGCTGTCGGTGTCGAGCAGGTGATGAGCCGTGAAGGTGCCCAGAAACCAGTGCATGCGCTCATTGATCTGGCGAAGCAAAAAATGGTCGAAGCTGCGCTGGGTGGCATGCAGCCAATTAAATGTGTCCAAGGAGAGCAAGGCAACCCGGCTGGGCCGCAGCGCGATGATGTCCGCTGTGCGCGGCACGCCGCGCAGCAGGGTGCCTTCACCAAACCAGCTGCCAGCCGACAACCCCCCCAACGTCACAGACCGACCATCGCCCGACGTCACCGTCCACTTGAGCAGCCCATCAATGGCCCCATACCAGTGCACCGGTGTATCGCCGCGGCGGCACAACGCGGCCCCCTGGGGCACGTCGACCTCCCGCAGATCGTCGAGCACCCTTTGCTGCGCTGCATCGTCAAGCACAGGGAACCATGCCGATGTCTTGAGCAGATCAGCGATGTTTGGTGAAGCCAGTTTGACCAACATGGTGAGAGTTCTCCTGCAGGCCCGCCCCTGAATTCGACGGGCCTGCGTATACCCTGAGTCCAAATGTCATCGCGATGACTGAGTGTGTGGGCACTAAAAAAAAATAATGGTCAGCACTACCATTTTCTATCAGCCTCCGTCATGACCAAACGCAAAGTCATCGTCACCATCGCTCCCACGGGCGGCATGGCCCACAAAGCACAAAACCGGCACCTGCCTACCCAGCCGCGGGAGATCGCCGATGACGTGGCGCGCTGCTGGAACGCGGGCGCCAGCGTTGTCGCCATTCATGCCCGGCGCCCTGACGATGGCGCAACGTGCGATGCAAATATCTACCGGGACATCAACACCCGTATCCGCGCCAAGGGTTGCGACATCGTCCTCAACAACTCCACGGGCGGTGGCGTGCACGGTGACATGGTCAAACCCTTGCCGGGAGGCCGCTGGGAGATTGCGTGGGAAGAGCGCATCAAGGGCATGGACGCGGGCGCCGAGATGTGCACGCTGGACGCCACCACGCTCAATCTGAGTTTTGATGGCCGAGAGATCCTGATGGACACGCCGCTGAGCAAAGGGCGCGAACTGGCCATGGGCATGAAGGCGCGTGGCATCAAGCCCGAGTGGGAGGTGTTCAGCCCCACCCATATCCTGCAAGACACCGCCACGCTGATCGAGGAGGGGCACGACGATGGCCCCCATTTCATCAACCTGGTCATGAATGTGCACCGCAGTTTTCAGAACGCCATGCCGTACTCGCCCCGCTACCTGCAGATGATGGTGGACACCTTGCCCAAGAACAGTCTCTTCTGCGTGAGCGGCATCGGGCCTTCGCAGTTGGAGGCCAACGTGGCAGCGCTGCTGCTGGGTGGCCATGCGCGGGTGGGTCTGGAGGACAACCTTTACTTCCGCCAGGGGGAGATCGCCACCAATGTGCAGCTGACGGAGCGCATCGTGCGGATCATTCGCGAGCTGGACATGGAGCCGGCGACTCCCGCCGAGGCGCGTACCCTGATGGGGCTGCACAGAGCCGCTGGCACGCGCCCCGCATTCGCCGTCCCCTGAACTGCGCTTTTAGAAAAATCACTTGCGTTCAACCACCCAGAAAGAGGAGACAAATGATGATGCACACACGCCGCCAATTCATGAATCACGTGGGATGCGCTACGGCGCTTGGGGCTTTGACCCCCATGGCCGCTTGGACCCAGACCATTGAGCAGGTCAAGATTTTTTACGGTTTTCCTGCGGGCAGTGCAGGCGACAGCGTGGCGCGCAGGGTGGGCGAGAAGCTGGCGGGATCGGCGTACACGCGCAACTCCGCCGTGGTGGAAAACAGACCGGGCGCAGGCGGGCGCATTGCCCTGGAGTCGCTCAAGAGCGCCCCCGTCGATGGCAGCGTGCTCGCGCTGTCGCCGTTCTCCTGCACCTCGATCTATCCGCACATCTACAGCAAGCTCAGCTACGACCCTACCAAGGACTTTCTGCCGGTGTCCATTGGCGCCGTCATGCACCATGGTTTGGCCGTAGGCCCCGTGGTGCCCGCGTCGGTGAAGACGGTGAAGGACTTTCTGGCCTGGGCCAAGGCGAACCCGGGGCAAGCCAACTACGGCTCACCGGCGGCAGGGTCTACACCGCATTTCATCGGTGCGCTGCTGGGGTTGAACAACGGGGTGGACCTCAAACACGTGCCCTACCGCGGGTCGATCCCCGGGGTTACCGATGTGGTGGGTGGGCAGATCGCCTCCATGGTTACGCCCAGCGGCGACTTCATCCCGAACCACAAGGCAGGCAAGCTGCGGCTGCTGGCCACGTCCGGCAACGCGCGGTCGCCGTTCTCTCCCGAGGTGCCGACCTTTGCCGAGCAAGGTTTCCCGGAGCTGACCACCGAGGAGTGGTTTGGCTTCTACGCGCCCGCCAGAACCCCTGCGGGGGTGGTGGCTGCCGCCAACGCGGCGATCAATGCAGCGATCAAGGAAAAAGCAGTCATCGACAGCCTCGCAGTCGTGGGCTTGATCGCCAAGGGTTCCACCTCTGCCGAGATGCAGGCTTCGCAGCAGGCGGAGTTCGAGCGCTGGGGTCCACTGGTCAAAAAAATCGGCTTTACTGCCGAGTCTTGAGGGCGTGGACCATGGCATTGAACGTACAGCGGGTGGCGGTGGTTGCCACCGGCGTGATTGGCGCCAGCTGGGCCGCCTATTTCCTGGCGCGAGGCCTTGATGTCGACGCTACCGACCCTTCGCCAGGGGCTGAGCAGCGATTGCGCGATGCAGTGCAAGGCCATTGGTCTGTGCTGACCCAACAAGGCCTCGCAGTGGGCGCCAGCATGCAGCGGTTGTGTTTTCATGTGCAGATGGAGAGCGCGCTGGAGCGGGCCGATTTCGTCCAGGAGAGTGGCCCGGAACGGTTGGACTTCAAGATCGAACTGTTTCGCCGCATGGATGCTGCGGCGCCTGCGCACGCCATCCTGGCGTCAAGCTCGTCGGGGTTGTCCGTCACTGCCATGCAAAGTGCTTGCGGCCTGCCGGAACGGGTGGTTCTGGGGCACCCCTTCAACCCGCCCCACATGATTCCGCTGGTGGAAGTGGGCGGGGGCCAGCGCACCTCGCCGCAGGCGATTGCGGATGCGATGGATTTCTATGCCGCCATCGGAAAACGCCCGATCTACGTCAAGCGCGAAATCAAGGGTCATATTGCCAACCGCCTGCAGGCTGCTTTATGGCGCGAGGCCTTTCATCTGGTGAGCGAGGGCGTTGCCAGCGTGACGGACATCGACACCGCCATCGCCCACGGTCCGGGCTTGCGTTGGGCGCTGATGGGCCCCTTCATGAACCTGCATCTGTCGGGCGGAGATGGCGGAATCGCGCATGTTCTGGACCATCTGGGCGGGCCCATTGAAGACTGGTGGCGCGATCTGGGCGCTCCATCAATGAGTGCCGACTTGCAGCGGCAGGTCGTCGATGGTGTAGCGCGCGAGCTGGGGCAGAGGAGCACGGATGACTTGGTGCGTGCCAGAGATGCCTTGCTCATCGACTTGTTGCGCGCTAAACAGGCGTCGAGCGCGCTTGAGTGACGCGCCGCATCCCATTTTTTGGACCGCGCCCTGCGCACGTACAACACAGAAGTAAAAGCACGAGAGTCACATCCATGCATCCCGCATTTCTTGACGACGCAACCCAGATGGCGCCACCGCGCGCGGTGCTCACACGGTTTGAAGACGGGTCTTTCACCCTACGTTCGCCAGAGGCTTTGCAGCCCTATGCGCGTTGCGTCGGAGACTGGTTGGAACGCTGGGCGCATGAGACGCCACAGGCGCTTGCGTTAGCGGAACGCGACGCGCGCGGCGACCAGTGGCGCAGCCTGGCGTATGGCGAACTGCGCGCCCAGGTGGGAGCGGTCGCCCAATCGTTGCTGGACCTGAAGCTCCCGGCGGGGCAGCCGATTGCCATCCTGTCAGACAATTCTGTAGACCATGCCGTGCTCATGTTGGCCGCCATGCATGTGGGGATCACGCCGTGTTCGCTGTCGAGTGCATATGCGCGATCCAAAGACAGCAGCCGGCTGCACAGCATGCTGACAGCGCTGCAACCCAGCCTCATCTATGCTTCCGACGCCACGGTCTATGCGCCGGCCCTGAGAGGTTTCGCAGGCGATACCGTGATCAAGGTGTTCAGCCACCACGCTGGCGCCTGTCCGGGGGCTGTGCCGTTTCAGCAACTGCTCGATGCGCAGGAAACCCCTGCAGTGCAACAGGCGTTTGAGGCGCTTCTTCCAGACGACCACGCCAAGTACCTGCTCACTTCCGGCTCGACGGGCCGACCCAAGGTAGTCATCAACACCCACCGCATGCTCTGCGCCAACCAGCAGATGATGGCGCAGACGTGGCGCTTTCTGTCGCACGAAAAGCCTGTGCTGGTGGACTGGCTGCCCTGGAGCCATACGTTTGGAGGCAACCACAACCTGAACATGGTGCTGTGCCACGGCGGCACGCTGTACATCGACGAAGGCCGGCCTGTGCCTGGACTCATTGACAAGACGGTGCGCAACCTGCGTGACGTGAAACCCACCATGCTGTTCAACGTGCCACGCGGGTTTGACATGCTGCTGCCGTCTTTGGAAGCCGATGATGCCCTGGCTGCAGAAGTGCTTTCGCGCATGCGCCTGGCCTTCTACGCAGCGGCTGCGCTTGCGCCGTCCACCTGGCAGCGCTTGCAGGCGCTGGCCCATCGCGTGCGCCCCGCGCAACCCCTGTGGCTGACCACCTCCTGGGGTGCTACCGAAACCGCTCCAGCCGTGACCTCAGCGCACTGGCCACTGGATGGCGCTGGCTGCATCGGTGCGCCGTTGCCGGGGATCGATCTGAAGCTGGTGCCCAACGGTAGCAAGCTGGAAATGCGGGTGAAAGGCGTTTCGGTGTTTTGCGGCTACCGCAATGCCCCGCAAGAAACCGCTGCGGCGTTTGACGACGAAGGGTTTTATCGCATCGGTGATGCGGGCTACCTGGTCGACGCCCACCGGCCAGAACAGGGTGTGATCTTCAACGGCCGCGTGGCCGAAGACTTCAAACTGTCCAGCGGAAGTTGGGTGTCCGTGGGGACCTTGCGTGTCGATCTGGTGTCTGAACTCGCGCCCCTGGTGCAGGACATCGTGCTGACCGGCCACGACCGCGACGAGGTGGGCATGCTCGTGTTTCCGTCGGCTGCGGGGACGAGTGACCTGGGCAAACTGCAGTCCACTTTGCGGACGGCTATGCAGATGCGGCGCAATGCCGGGGCGGGATCGTCCCAATGCCCTGTGCGGGCGTTGGTCATGACCTCGCCGCCCGATCCAGACGCAGGCGAAATCACGGACAAAGGCTATATCAATCAGAGCGCGGTACTCGCGCGCCGTGCGGGAGTTGTGGCGGCGCTGTATGCGCCTTCGCCGGGCGCCGACGTCATCCTGGCTGACAAAGCGAATGCGTGAAGCGGCGTTCGCGTGCATCAATCGGGCAATCGACCGAGGCGAACTGCATGTGATCCGAGGGTGTAGAAAATGAGGTCGCAAAAAAGCCCCGATGCTGCAAGAGCATCGGGGCCTTTCATTTTTTGGCCACCGTGCTGCGCTGGTGAGCAGCAGGATGAAGAGGCGCCGGCTGTTTAAGCCGTTGCGTCCTTGAGCTTCTTCAGCGCGCGGGTCTTGATTTTGACCGCTGCAGGCTTGGCGGGGAACCAGCGCTCTTCACCGGTGAAAGGGTCCTTGCCAAAGCGCTTCTTCTTGGCGGGGATCTGTTGCAGGCCGATTTTCATCAGGCCGGGCAGCGTGAATTCGCCAGAGCCTTTTTTGTGCACTGAGCCCAGGATGGCGGCTTCCAGCGCGGCCAGCACGGCCTTGGCAGCCTTGGGTTCCACGCCCGATTGCTCGGCGAGGTGGGCGACCAGCGTGGTCTTGTTGAATGCCGTCTTGATGGGCTTCAGTGCGGCAGCGGTAGCCACGGGCTTGGCTGCAGGTGCTGCCTTCTTTGCCGGAGCAGCAGCCTTCTTGGCTGGCGCAGCGGCCTTCTTGGCGACGGGTGCAGCCTTCTTGGCGGCTGGAGCAGCGGCCTTGACGACCTTCTTTGCGGGTGCAGGAGTTTTCTTTGCAGTTGCCATGATGGAAGTTTTTTCGTTGTTTAGAGTTGCTAGGTGCCCGCTCGAATTTACGAGAGGGGCGCCCGATTTTAGGGGCGATGCAGCGAAGAGGCTATAGATCAAGTCCTACGCGCCGCGGACTCTTTCACAAATGCATTGCTTTGTAGTGGAAAGCGGGCAGATCGAAACTGCGAAGCGCGCTGTTGTCGCGTACTCCATCGAAACATGTAGCCGTCCTCAGCAGTTCCCCTTGCTGCGGCGCTGAAGCCCAGGTGCTTGACCAGAAACTCCGGGTTCTATATATTCGCAATTTTACGAATAATAATCGAAAGATCATGCCCCCACGCAAATGCGCTTCGGCCTCGTGCGCACCCACCGAGCTGGACGATCCGGTTGTTGCCGAGGACTTGGCGTTGCTTTGCAAGGCACTTGCGCATCCTGCCCGCGTCCTGCTGTTGCGGCATCTCACCTCGGTGGGCACCTGCTACTTTGGTAGCTTGGCCGACATCGTGGGGCTGGCGCCTTCCACCACATCGCAGCATGTGAAGGTGCTCAAAGAGGCGGGCCTGTTGCTGGGCTCTGCGGAAGAACAGCGCACGTGCTACTGCGTCAATCCCGAACGACTCTTGGTTCTAAAGCGCTTGGTGGAGGCTCTCTGAACGCAGGGAGTCTCTTTTTTTGTCTATTAATTCGTATATCTACGAATATCGAAGGAAAAACTTATGCACCTCTTCTCACACACGTTCAGCGCTCCTTCCATGACTGATCCCGTGCAATCGGATGCTCCAGTGGTGGTGATTGGCGCGGGGCCGGTCGGTCTGGCTGCCGCTGCACACCTTGCGCAACGAGGTATTCCTTTTGTTTTGTTCGAAGCAGGAGCATCGGTGGCGGCGCATGTGGCGGGCTACGCACATGTCCGATTGTTCTCTTCGTGGCGCTACAACATCAACCGCGCTGCGCGCGAGTTGCTGGCGTTGGAAGGCTGGACGTCACCGCCGGACGATGTGTTACCCACTGCGGGCGAATTGGTCGCGCGCTATCTTGAACCTTTGGCCCAAACGGCAGCGTTGCGGCCCCACATCCGATTCGGCGCTCGCGTGGTTGGCATCTCCCGATCGGGTATCGACAAGGCCAAGACCGTTGGTCGGTCTGAGGCGGATTTTGTAGTCTTGGTGGAGACGGCCGATGGCATGGTGGAACAACATGCCCGTGCGGTGATTGACGCGAGCGGTACCTGGGGCCAGCCAAACCCCATCGGCGCGCACGGGTTGCCTGCGCAAGGAGCGTTGCAAGCCAGCGATCACATCAGCTATGGCATGCCCGACATCCTCGGGGCAGAGAGGCACCGCTTTGCGGGACGCAAGGTGTTGGTTGCGGGAGCGGGGCATTCGGCTGCAGGCAACCTGTTGGCTCTGGTCACTCTGGCCGAAGACGAGCCTCGCACCCGGGTGGTATGGGCCGTGCGGGGCACCGATTTACGACGCCTGTTTGGTGGTGGTGACAGAGACGGATTGCCCGCGCGCGGAGCGCTGGTTCAGCGACTGCAGGCGCTTGTACAGCAAGATCGCCTGGAGCTGCATACCGGGTTCTCCATCCATTCGCTGCAAGTCCAGGGGCGGGGTGTCACCGCGCGCGCCCTGGACACCCGCAAACGCGCGATTGAAGGGATTGACGAACTGGTGGTGGCCACAGGGTCGCGGCCTGATCTGGCAATAGTGCGCGAGCTGCGCACGCGGTTTGATCCCTGGCTGGAGAGTACCGCGGCGCTGGCGCCGCTGATCGACCCCAATGTGCACAGCTGTGGCACCGTGCGCCCACATGGGCACCGCGAGCTGTCGCACCCGGATGAACCCCACTTCTATGCCATCGGTGCCAAGAGCTACGGGCGTGCGCCCAACTTTCTGATGGCCACGGGGTACGAACAGGCGCGTTCGGTGGTGGCGGCGCTGGCGGGGGACATGGGGGCGGCAGATGAGGTGCAACTGGAGCTACCGGAAACCGGGGTGTGTTCGGTTGATCTGGTCGCTCCTGGAGCGGCGCCGGATGCGCCCAGTACCAAACAGGCATGTTGTGGCGGCCCCGCCCGGGCCAATGCCCAGGCATGCTGCGCTCTGGACGAGGAGGTTCGCACCCAAGGGGGCGCTGGGTGCGGCTGTGGCACAAGGCCTTCGGTTGGAAAGGCGTCCCCTGCGCCTAATGCCTGTTGCGTGTGATCTGGGCGACGCTAATGCCGCAGGGGCACGGCCTGCTCCAGCACGCTCAGCACGGCAAACACGTGGCATGTGGTGCCCGTCGCTACGCATGCATGCCACACCGCATGTGCGTAGCGGACCGTCGCGTCCAGCGCGTAGAAAATCACGCCTAGGGTGTATGCCACGCCGCCAATCACCAGCCACGCGGTGCCCAGCGGCGGCATGGGCTTGATCAGCGGCAGCGCTGCCAGCAGCACCAGCCACCCCATAGCGACGTATAGGCCTGTGGACCACAGCGTCGACCCGTGCCGTGTCAGCGTTTTCATCAGGAACCCCGCTGCAGCTGCGGCCCACACCAGCGACAGGGCGATCACGCTTTGTAGCGATGCAGGCTGACTGAGTGCAAAAGGTGTGTAGCTGCCAGCGATGAATAAGTAGATGGCCGCGTGGTCCAGCTTCAGGAAGAACTGCTTTACCTGACCTGACGGCAGCGCGTGATAGAGGGTAGATGCGCTGTACAGCAGCAGCATGGTGGCCGCGAAGACCATGACGCCTTGGTGCGCTCGGACTCCCAAGGGCAGGGCTGCCTCCAGCAGCTTGGGGGTCGCAAGGCATGCTGCCAGCAGCGCTAAACCGTGGCAGCTGGCGTTGGCGACCTCTTGTTTGGTGTCTGTGATCGGGTCGAACATGGGCACCCGTGGGTGAGGCGTCGACGTACCCTGCGCTTCTGAGTGTTGTTAGCGATGTACTGGCGTCTGGCGACGCTCGCGCCACAGGTGATAACGCGAGCGCTGCAGGGCCACAAACTCCACCAGGCCCCATGCCGCTGCGCATCCCAATGCGCCAAACATCACCGCCCAGCGGTACGGCTCAGTCCTGCGCTGGAGCGGTTGCATCGTCGTAGCCCCACTCATGGGTGCGGGGCAGATCAAAGCTCAACCAGCCCCGTTCGTCGAACAGATCATCCAGCAGCCGCTGCAAACCGAGCAATTTCCAGAGCATGGCGCGCCTCTTTCAAAAGGTTGTGACTGCTCGCAAGGTAGCGCTGTTGTGTGACGGTTTTGCGTCGATTCGCTGAATCCACACACTTGCGTCATCGGGCTACCGGTGCGCGGGGGCTGGCGATATGCTCGCCGGGATTGGCTTTGTACGATCCTCGTCACGCTCTCCTACACCCCCTTCTGAACATGCTTCCCGAGCTGATGGCGTTGGAAAGAATCATCGAGTTGGGCGGCGCGCACCTGGATGTGCAGGTCGTGCGGCAGGTCTCTCTTGCCTCGGGTCAACGCTTTCCTGTGTATGCCATAGGCCTGGGCAACCCAGGGCTGGATGTGCCGGCAGTTGGGTTTTTTGGAGGCGTGCATGGGCTGGAGCGGATCGGCGCCGAGGTGGTCATCGCTTATCTTCAGAACGTGGTCATGCGGCTGCAGTGGGATACCACGCTGCACCAGCAGCTCGAACGTGTACGCCTGGTGTTCATGCCCATCGTCAACCCTGGGGGCATGTGGTCTGCCACGCGCGCCAACCCGCGCGGGGTGGACCTGATGCGCAACGCGCCTGTGGATGCGGTGGACCGGGTGCCGTTCGGCATTGGTGGGCAGCGGATGAGTGCGGGGCTGCCCTGGTACCGCGGTCGCTTGGGCGATGCTATGGAGCTGGAAAGCCAGGCGCTGTGCGAGGTGGTCACGGCGCAGCTGTTGGCGCGCTCGTTCAGCATGGCGCTCGACTGCCACTCGGGTTTTGGCCTGAAAGACCGGCTGTGGTTTCCGTATGCCCATACGCGAAAGCCCATCCCCCATTTGGCCGAACTGCATGCGCTGCAAGAAATCTATCTGCAGGCGCACAGCAACCACCAGTACGTCTTTGAACCCCAGAGCGCGCAGTACCTCGCACACGGCGACCTGTGGGACCACCTTTATCTGTTGGCCTGCCAGACTGTGCCTGCGCACACCTTTTTGCCGCTGACGCTGGAGATGGGGTCGTGGCTGTGGATCAAGAAGAACCCGCGGCAGCTGTTCTCGCGCAACGGCATCTTCAATCCCCTCATCAACCACCGCCAGCAGCGGGTACTGCGTCGGCATCTGTCGCTGTTGGACTTCCTGTCGCGTGCGGCCTGCAGCCATGCGCGCTGGGCTCCAGCCCCTGAGCAGCGCGCACAGCGCCGGGCTGAAGCGATGGCCGCGTGGTACTGAAGGCTGGCACCATGCACCGCTCCCCCAAGCCCCGCCAATGGATTCTGCTGCGCGGCCTGACCCGCGAATCTGCCCACTGGGGCGATTTCGCGGCCGGGCTGCTGCAGGCGCTGCCAAACGATCACGTGCTGGCACTGGACCTGCCTGGCAATGGGCAGCTTCATACCGTGCCCTCACCTCTCTCGGTGCAAACCATGGTGCAAGCCTGCCGCAGTGAACTGGCGCGGCGTGCTGTGGCGCCGCCGTACCACTTGCTGGCGATGTCGCTGGGCGCGATGGTGGCGAATGAGTGGGCGACAGCAGCGCCCGGCGAGGTGGCGGGCTGTGTGTTGATCAACACCAGCATGCGGCCGTTCAGTCCGTTTTATCAACGCCTGCGGCCGCACAACCTGGTGACACTGCTGCAGTTGATGTGCAAGTGGCGCTCGCAGTCGGCTGGCGGTGCAGAGGCGGTTGAAGAGATCATCTTGCGCATCACCAGCAACCGCGCGCCGGACCGCGTTGACGTGATTGCGCCATGGGCCGCTGTGCGTCGGCGGCGGCCCGTGTCGCCCAGCAATGCACTGCGCCAGTTGGTAGCCGCTGCGCTTTATCGGGCGCCTGCGGTGCCACCGCGTGTGCCCCTGTTGCTGCTGGGCAGCATCCAAGACCAGTTGGTGGCCAACCAGTGTTCAGAATCGATTGCCAAAGCATGGGGCGTCCCACTGCACAAGCACCCTTCGGCGGGGCACGATTTGCCGCTGGATGACCCTCAGTGGGTTATCAACGAAGTGTTGCAGTGGGCGGATTGGACAGCTTGATGCTGTTTGCAAAGCGCCGCTTCGTTCGTACGCTGCGGAGGCAAAGAGCCGCTACAGGTCCAGACCGGCCAGCCCGCCTTGCGCCACCAGTTCGCGGTACCACTCCTGGTAGCCCGCGCTGCTGGGGTGAAGGCCGTCTTCGGCGTTGAGTTCTTTGCTGCGGATGACGAACGGGTCTTGGTCGCGGGGCTTGAGCAGGCGCACGTAGCGCACGTTTTGGGCGGTGGTGACTTCTTGCACCAGTGCGTGCAGCGTCTCTGAGCGGCGCGACATGGCCCACGAGAGCGGGGGAATAAAAAAGGGCGCATGCCCCACATTGCCGCACGGCATCACCACCACATGCTGACCCTTGTCGCGGGCCAGTGCCACGGTCTGCTGCAGCTGAGGGCGCAGGGTGTCTTCCGCGGTGAAGCGGATTACGTCATTGCCGCCCCCGAGTACCAGCACCAGGTCGTAGCCCTTCGGCGCCGTCTCCAGCTGCTGCACGATGTCACCAAACTTCGCGCCGTTGGTCGCCAGGTTGTCGATTCGCCATTGTGGGTGTTGCTGGCCGATCAAGCCGGGCAGGCTTTCTGCAGGCGTGGCAGCACCTGTGCCCACGGCGGTGCTGTCGCCCACCACTAGAAGCCGCTTGGTCGGCTGGGCAGGGTGGGCGGTGTAGGGTTGAGATTCGCGGGCCAGCTCTGCTGCAGTCCATATGCGCCACGGTGCGCAGGCGGTCACCAGAAGCGCCCCTGCCACCACGGCGGCTAGCGTCGCCAAGCGTCTGGTGGAGGAGGGACGGCGGGTGGGGCGCGTGTACGGCATGGGTAGTGACGCCGCGGCCAAGGCAGCGGCTGTTTGGAAGTTGAGCGTACAGCGTAGTGCGCTTGCCGCTGCCGCCGCGTCGGTGGCCGGTAGCGGCAGGCGTAGGACGCGGGCGATGGGCCCACCCTGCCCACGCGCCCTTCCACCGCCCGTCAGCGGCCCTGTTTGAAGACCACTGCGTCCAGCGCCATGGCGCGGATGGATGCGGCGGCGGCGTCGGCCTTGGCACGGCTGTCGTACGGGCCTACGCGCACGCGTATGCGGCGCCCATTGGAGTTGTTGAGCTCCTGGCGAAAAGCCGGCAACCCTTCGTTCAGCAGCCGTGCCTGTGCCTTGCGTGCATTGGCTTCATCAGCAAACAGTCCCACGTTGATGTAGTAGCCCGCAGTGGTCCCCACGGCAGCGGGCGTTGCGGCTGAGAGGGCGGCCGAGGCGGTGGGAGTCTTGGGTTTGGCCGCAGTTTTGGCCGCAGCCTTGGACGAAGCCGGGGCGGTCGTCGCCTTTGAGGCCGATGGTGCTGGCGGCACAACCTTGGTGACAGGTGCCTTTGGCGCAGCAGATGGCGGTGCCACGGGCAATGGGACATCAGCACGCTCTGTGGCCGTGCTCACACCGCTGGCCGGTGGTGGTGGTGGTGGGGAAGTTTCAGTTGCAGGAGAAGCTGACGCAGGAGCAGGCGCCGCCTCGGCCGCCGAAGAGGCAGGGGTAGCCGTGGCTGATGCAGTAGATGCAGTAGATGCGGCAGATGCGGCAGATGCGGCAGATGCGGCTGAGGCCGCCTCCGCCACCGTGACGGCGGTATCCCAAGTGCGTGCCGTGACGCCAGACTGGGGCAATAGCAAATAGGCGACGGCTGCCGCGGCGGCAAACACCAGATTGGCCAGCACCACAATATGGAGGCGTTTGCGCGAGCTGGCTTGCTGGTCCAGCACCGCGCAGGCTTCGGGCACGGTGCGTGATGCGGCCAGGGCGCGGGCGATGCGTTTGCGGATGTCGGCATGCAAGATGGCGTTGCCATAAAGGCCTGGCACCGCAAACGCCAGCACTGCAAAAGCGCCCAGAACGCCCCATTCCACGCCTTGTGGCCACTGCAGGAACGAGCGACCCATGCCAAACACCAGCAGCGCCAGCCCTTCCGCGGCGGCTACATAAACCAGAGCGGCGCTCCACAGCTGGCGGAACACCATCCAGTTCAGGGTGAAGAGGCAGGCGGCCCAGTTCCAGCTGGTGGTGGTGCGGCCGGTGGCGTCAAAGCGCGCAAAGATGGGCAGGTAGTGGGCCGTGTTGACCGGCCCCAGCGCCACGCGGTACAGCGCCGTCATGGCGTTGTCGGAGGGGGAGTCCAGCGACATGGCGGGGATGAGAGAGTCTGCAAAGTCCGTGGTGGCGCGCATGCCGGGATTTTGTCATGCGCGGCCCCGTGCGGGCCAGCGGGCACGGGGTGTTGCTGAACCGCAGCACAGAGCGCGCTGGGGGAGCCGCCGATGGGCCGCTGTGCTCGCAGACGATTTCAGGCCATGCGCCGTTTGGGGAGTAGAGAAAATTTGAATGAAATAAGCCTCTAGCGCTTATCCAGTAAGCGCGAGCAGCTATCAAATGTGTAGTAAATGACGCGGCGCACGAACAGGCGTTTTCGGCGTTGTACCGAACCGCCGTTCTTCAGCATCCGTCAGGCGCCGCGCACCATCGCCATGATCTTGGCTGCGTCCAGCGTGGCAGCCTTTTGCTGAATTTGGGGCAAGTATTGCGACTGCATCTGCTTGGCAGGGCCCAGCAGGTTCTGGAAGGTATCGCGCAGCATGGCCGTGCTCATCACCCGGCCCCCCGCGTAATAGCGCTTGGCCACCTGACCCAGCGCATAGGTGGTGGCAAACGAAAACGCCATACCGGTGGCGGCACCCCCCAGTCCACCGATGGTGCGGCCCGCCACCTTGTCCAGCAGGCCCCCCAGCAGCTTGCGGCCAAACTGCTCCAGGTACTGCGAGGTCATGCCCACACCCGCAGCGGCAATGAACTCTTTGATGTGGCCCTGGTCCAGCTCCACCCCGTGTGTCTTGCCGATGGCGTAGACCATCTTGACCTGCATCGGAATGATGGCCATGGATGCCCAGGACTGCGGCAGCAGCTCCAGCGCACCGTTGAGCAAGGCGTAGTTGAGGATGGATTTGTCCAGCTCGGCCTCTGAAACATTGGCAGTGAGCCCGGCCGTGGCCGTTGCAGCGGCTGCGGCAACCGGAATGGCGACCGGCACCGCCATGGGCACCGCCTTTTCGGCCACGTCCAGCAGCGCATCGGCCTCCCGGTCAAACGCATTGGTTTGCGATGCACCCAGTTGCAACGCCGTTTTGAGTGTCGTCAAAAAATCGCGTTCGGCCGCAGTCTGGCGGCCGTCCACATCGCACACACATACAGCCATCTCGTAGGCCAGCTGGCGGTGCATGGGGTCACTCAAGCCCTGCACGGCTGCCGACACGCTAGTGCGCTTGAGCAGCACATCCTGGTAAATGCGGGGCAGGTCGGCCATGCCCGCATCGCCCGCCAGCGACTGGGCAATGCGGCGAATCTCCTCGCGTTCGGCGTCATCCTTGTTGCCGTCCGCAAACGCAGCCAGAAGCGCGATGGTGAGGATGGACTTTTGCTGGTCGAGGGTCATGGCGTGCGGCCCACAAGGGGCTTTGAATGAAGGCGATGGGGCGGATATGCAGTCTAGGCAATCCGGTTTCAACGCCACGGCTTGTAGGGGATTGAATGTCCTCAGTCTGCCCGTGCTTTTAGGGGGGGGGGAGGGTTTTCCCTAGGGTATTTGGGCGACTGTGCACGGGCGCACGGGTTACCTAAAGTGCTTCTCACTGTTTTGACGTTGTGGGAGTGTGAACATGGGTGTATCGATCGTGGGCTGGGCGCACCTGCCCTTTGGACGGCTGGACGGCTTGGATCTGGAAGACCTCATCACCCGCGCGGGCCGGGAGGCCATGCAGCACGCGGGTATCGACGGTGCTGGGGTGGATGGCGTGTGGCTGGGCAACCTCAACGGTGGCTTCACGCCCGATGTGTTCGCGTCTTCGCTGGCCCTGCAGTGCGACGACGCCCTGCGCTGGAAGCCTGCGACGCGGCTGGAAAACGCCTGCGCCTCGGGCTCGGCCGCCGTGTATGCCGCGTGCGACGCCATCGAGGCGGGCCGCGCCCGGGTTGCGCTGGTGATTGGCGCCGAGAAGATGACAGCCGTGTCGGGCGCCGACACCACCCGCATTCTTGGCGACTGCGGCTATTCGGGTGAGGCGGGCAGCCCGCCGGGAGGCTTCCCGGGCATTTTTGCGTCCATCGCCCAGGACTATTTCGCGGCGCATGGCGACCACTCGGCCACGTTGGCGCGCATCGCCGCCAAGAATCACGCCAACGGAGCGCGCAACCCCTGGGCGCACATGCGCAAGGACCTGGGTTTCGAGTTCTGCAACACCGTGTCCGAGCGCAACCCCATGATTGCCGCCCCGCTGCGCAAGACCGACTGCTCGCTGGTGTCTGACGGCGCAGCAGCGCTCGTGCTCGCATCGGATGGAGCCGCTGGCGATTTCCCCCGTGCCGTGCGATTCAAGGCCCGCGCCCAGGTCAACGACTACCTGCCCATGGCCCGCCGCCGCGTAGTCGACTTCGAAGGCCCCCGGCGTGCCTGGCAGCAGGCATTGCAACAAGCGGGCTGCACGGTGCACGACCTCTCGCTGGCCGAGGTGCACGACTGCTTCACCATTGCCGAACTGCTCAGTTACGAAGCCATGGGGCTTGCGCCCGTGGGGCAGGGCTACCGCTTGCTGGATGAAGGCGTGGTGATGCGCGATGGCCGCCTGCCGGTCAACGCTTCGGGCGGCCTCAAGGCCAAGGGCCACCCCATTGGCGCCACGGGCGTGTCGATGCATGTGGTGTCGGCCATGCAACTGGTGGGCGAGGCGGGCGACGTGCAGGTGCCGGGCGCCACGCTGGCCGGGGTGTTCAACATGGGTGGGTCAGCCGTGGCCAACTACGTGAGCATTCTGGAGCGCGCACGATGAACATCGCCCACCTGCTGCGCCGCAGTGCCATGTTGCATGGCCGCCAGCCCGCGGTGCTGCATGGTGACCAGGTGCTATGGACCTATGAAACGCTGGGCGCACGCACCGCCGCTTTGGCTGCCTGGCTACGCACGCAATGTGGCGTAGTGCCGGGCGACCGCGTGGCCATCTACGCCGCCAACGCACCGGAGTATCTGGAGGCGCTGCATGCCATCGTGTGGGCGGGGGCGGTGTCGGTGCCGGTCAACTACAAGCTGCATGCCAAAGAGCTGGCCTACGTGCTGGCCGACTCCGGTGCACGCGTGGTGCTGGCATCGCAAGCCCTTGCGCCCGCCGCGCTGAAAGCCGGGGCCCTGGAGTCCGGCTTGCTGGTCTTTGGGTCTGAGGTCTACCGCGCCGCAGTCTCCCATGCCCCCATGGACGTGTGCGACCGCGCACCGCAGGACGTGGCCTCGTTGTTTTACACCTCAGGCACCACGGGCCGCCCCAAGGGTGTGATGCAAACCCACCGCAATTTGTTGGCCATGACGGCGTGCTACTTCACCGACGTGGACGACATTGCTCCCGGCGACGCCATGGTCTACGCCGCGCCCCTGTCGCATGGTGCGGGGCTGTACAACTACGCCCAGGTGCTGCGCGGCGGGCGGCATGTGGTGCCGTTGTCTGGCGGCTTTGAACCCGCCGAGCTGGTGCAGCTGGCGGCCCGTGTGCGCCAGCTCACGCTGTTTGCCGCGCCCACCATGGTGCACCGGCTGGTGGACCACGTGCGTGCGACGGGTGCTGATGGTTCGGGCTTCAAAACCATCATTTACGGCGGCGGCCCCATGTATGCCGACGACCTGCGCACGGCCCTGGACACCCTGGGCAACCGCTTTGCGCAAATCTACGGCCAGGGCGAGAGCCCCATGACCATCACGGCCCTGTCGCGCGCACAGCTCGCTGACCGCGACCACCCACGGTGGGCCGAGCGCATGGCGTCGGTGGGGGTGGCGCAGTCGCTGGTGGACGTGCGCGTGGTCGACGCCGCAGGCCATTCGCTGCCCGCGGGCGAAACCGGCGAAGTGGTGGTGCGCGGCGACACCGTCATGCCTGGCTACTGGAACAACCTCGAGGCCACGGCCCAGACGCTGCGCGACGGCTGGTTGTACACCGGCGATATGGGCAGCCTTGATGGCGACGGCTTTCTGACGCTCAAGGACCGCTCCAAGGACGTGATCATTTCCGGTGGCTCCAACATCTACCCGCGCGAGGTGGAAGAGGTGCTGCTGCAACACCCGCAGGTGCGCGAGGTGGCCGTGGTGGGCCAGCGTGATGCGGAGTGGGGCGAGGTGGTGGTGGCCTTCCTCGTGGCGGGCGACAGCGGGCCGGTGGAGGATGCGGTGCTGGACGCGCTGTGCCTGGAGTACATTGCGCGGTTCAAGCGGCCGAAGGAGTACCGGTGGGTGGAAGCGCTGCCGAAGAACAGTTATGGGAAGGTGTTAAAGACGGAGTTGCGCGAACTTGGTTGAACCCAACCATCCATGCATGTCATCGTGCCAATATGTGGGGCACTAGGATATGGCGGCGTATGTTCAATGGGTATTGGGTAGCAATGGCCCGCTAGCTTCGGACCCTCCGACGAATCACCATATCGCCGGGGCCCAACGCTATGATTTCTTTGTTGAGAACCAACGGCAGCCAACTGGATTCGCTTCGTTCTTCATCTACGTCAACTACGAGAAACTCGCCGAAAGCGTCGCGGGGCCAAGGTAACGTGAACGGAATGGTATCTGGAAATATTTGATGCTCTTCGCAAAAGCTGAGGCATCGGATCGAGCACTCTATTTGGCGTTTGGCTTCAATTAACTCTGGATCAGACGAGTTGATGCGGAGTTTTTCCACTACGGCAGTTCGTTTCTCTATAAGAAGCGGCAGTATCAAGTCGAACTTGAGAGGGTGCTTCATCTGATGCATTTCAGAAATTTGCGGGAAACTGAAGACGGAAGATGGCGAAGGGGCTCGAATTTAATCTGTAGTTTAGCTTTCACGAACCAGTACACCTGGTTGCCCTGCGGTTATCCCGCCCGGCCTACCATTCCTTTTCTTTGCTTGTCGGAACCCCTCCATGCCTACCACCCTCAAAATCGATTTCGTCTCCGATGTCTCCTGCCCCTGGTGCGTCATCGGCCTCAAGGCGCTGGAGCAGGCGGCCGACCGCTTGAAGGGCGAAGTGGCTCTAGATATGCACTTTCAGCCTTTCGAGCTGAACCCGCAGATGGGTCCGGAGGGGCAGGACATCACTGAGCATCTGCAGGAAAAGTACGGCTCCACGCCCGAGCAACTTGAGCGCAACCGCGAAGCCATTGCGGCGCGGGGGGCTGACCTGGGTTTCACCTTCGGCAAAGGCAAACGCAGCCGCGTGTACAACACCTTCGACGCACACCGCCTGCTGCATTGGGCCGAAGAAAAGGGCTTGCAGCCGCAGCTCAAGCACGCGCTGTTCAAAACCTATTTCACTGATGGGCTAGACCCGAGCAATCACGATGTGCTGGTGCGCGTGGCGGGCGAGGTGGGTCTGAGTGCGGACGAAGCGCGTGAACTGCTGGCGTCTGATCGTTTTGCCCAGGAGGTGCGCGAGCGTGAACAGTTGTATTTGCAAAACGGCATCCATTCGGTGCCGGCCATCATCATCAACGAGCGCCATCTGATTCAAGGCGGCCAGCCGGTAGATGTGTTTGAGCAGGCATTGCGGCAGATTGCGGCGCAGGGCTGAATGTATAGTATGAATTTGATAGCTGCTAGCGCTTGATGGATAAGCGCCAGAGGCTATTTTGACCAATAAAAAAGGGGGCTGCATGCAGCCCCCTTTTCGTCGCCGTCTCACTTGCGCAGCGGAATCGCCATGGCGCGGTCCACTGGCACGGCGGTCACGCTGTTCTGAGGTGATCCGTCGATGAGCTTCTCGGAATAGGTCAGGTACACCAGCGTGTTGCGTGCTGGGTCCACCATGCGCACGATGCGCAGGCGCTTGAAAAGCAGGGACATGCGTTCGCTGAACACTTCTTCCTGCTTCTTGAGAGGCTCGGGAAAGCTGATGGGCCCGACCTGGCGGCAGGCGATGGACGCCTCAGCACGGTCTTCCGCCAAGCCCAGCGTGCCCTTGATGCCGCCTACGCGTGCCCGCGAAACGTAGCAGGTGACACCGGACACGCCAGGGTCGTCGTAGGCCTCGACGATGATGTCGTGGTCGCGGCCGATCCACTGGAAAGCGGTGTCCACCGTGCCGATCTTTTCGCTGGCGGCGTTGGCTGCGCCCCCCAGGGCGAGGGCCGCCATGGTGATGAATACGGCGCCGGCCGCGCGGTGAAATGTGCCGAGCGCATTCATGCAGTGGCCCCGGCTTCGGTACAGCGCTGCGCCAGGTGCGCCAGCGCTTCTTCCACTTGATCCACCAGCACCAGGCACAGGTCGCCGGGTTGCAGGCGGGCGAGGGCCGTGTCGATGGCAATGAACTCGCCGCGGATTTCTTCGACATGGGTGGTGCGCGCCGCGCCCGCCAGGCCTTCGCGCAACAGCGCCATCACCTCACCGTCGGCGCGGCCACGCTGGGCGGCGTCCTGGTACAGGATCACGTCGTCAAAGGCGGCGCCCAGGATCACGGTCTGGTCGCGGATGTCTTCGTCACGACGGTCACCGGCGCCGCTGATGACTACGCTGCGGCGCTTGCCGGGTAGCGCGTCCACGGCGGCCACCAAGGCGCGCATGGCGTCAGGGTTGTGGCCGTAGTCGGCGATCACGGTGGCGCCGCGGTAGTCCATGATATTGAAGCGGCCGGGGGCGTTGTCGCTGTCGTTCACAAAGCCCGAAAGGCCTCGGCGAATGGTTTGCCATGGCAGGCCTGCGCCCCACGCGGCAGCAATGGACGCCATAACGTTCTCCACCTGAAAACCGATCTTGCCGTTGCGCGTGATGGGTACATCGCGCAGGTGAATGGTCTCGCGCCAGGATCCTTCAGATGCCACGATGGCGTCGCCATCCACATACACGGTGCGGTGGCCTTGCGCGCGGTGCGTGGCCATCACGGGGTGGTGGCGGTCGTTGGCAAAGAAAATGATCTTGCCGGGACAGGCGGGCGCCATGGCGGCCACGATGGGGTCGGCGGCATTCAGCACGCCATACCCCGTGGGTGCCACGTTCTGCACGATCACGCGTTTCAAGACCGCAAGGTCTTCTACCGTGGTGATGTAGTTCAGACCCAGGTGGTCACCCGCGCCGATGTTGGTGACCACGGCCACCTGGCAGCGGTCAAAACCCAGGCCTTCGCGCAGGATGCCGCCGCGTGCGGTTTCGAACACAGCTGCATCTACCTCGGGGTGCAGCAGCACATTGCGTGCGCTCTTGGGGCCGCTGCAGTCGCCGCTATCGATCTGGCGGCCATTCACGTAGACACCGTCCGTGTTGGTCATGCCCACGCGCAGGCCCTGCGCATTGAACAGGTGGGCAATCAGGCGCGCAGTGGTCGTTTTGCCGTTGGTGCCGGTCACAGCAACCACCGGAATGCGGCCGTCATCGCCGTGTGCATACAGTTTGTCGACCATGGCCTGTCCCACGTTGCGGGGCTTGCCGTAGCTGGGCGCCAGATGCATACGCAGGCCGGGGGCGGCGTTCACTTCAACAAAGCCGCCGCCCTGTTCTTCGAGCGGGCGCAGCACGGTTTCGGCCACCATGTCCACGCCGCAGATGTGCAGGCCCACCATTTGCGCGGCCGCAATGGCGCGCGCTGCGACCTCGGGGTGCACGTCGTCGGTCACATCGGTGGCGGTGCCGCCGGTGGAAAGGTTGGCATTGTTGCGCAGGATGATGCGTTGCCCTTTGGGCGGCACCGAGTCAGCGGTGAGGTCCTGCATGGCCAGGCGTGCCAGGGCAATGTCGTCCAGCCGGATTTTGGTGAGCGATGTGGCGTGGCCCTCGCCGCGGCGCGGGTCGAGGTTGACCAGCTCCACCAGCTCGCGCACTGTGTGCTGGCCGTCACCCAGTACCTGGGGCGGTTCGCGACGGGCTGCGGCCACCAGTTGATCACCCACCACCAGCAAGCGAAAGTCATGGCCTGGCAAAAATCGCTCGACCATCACGGTGCCGTGTTCTGCAGCGTTTTTGTAGGCTTCTTCCAGCTGTGCGCGGTCGGTGATGTTCACCGTCACGCCCTTGCCTTGGTTGCCGTCCTGGGGCTTGACCACCACGGGCAGGCCGACTTTCTGGGCCACGTCCCAGGCCTCTTCCACTGTTTCAACCGGTTGCCCGAGGGGCACTGGCACCCCAGCGGCGTGCAGCAGGCGTTTGGTCAGATCTTTGTCCTGGCCAATGGATTCGGCTACCGCACTGGTGGAGTCGATCTCAGCCGCTTGAATGCGGCGCTGCTTGGATCCCCAGCCGAACTGCACCAGGCTTCCGCGTGTGAGGCGGCGGTAGGGAATACCCCGCGCCACGGCCGCTTCGACAATGGATCCCGTGCTGGGGCCCAGGCGTTCGTCTTCGTCCAGCTCTCGCAGATTGGCGATCACCGCCTCCGCATCGAAGCTACCGTTGCCCAGTGCCGCCTGGATGAGCTGCTGCGCGTCTTCAAAGGCCTGGCGGCCTACGGCTTCTTCGCTGTATTCCACCACTACCTGGTACACGCCGGCGTCGGTGGTGGCCGTGGTGCGTGCAAAGGTAACGGGGCAGCCTGCCTGCGCCTGCAGCGCCAGTGCAGCGGTTTGCAGCACATGGGCCAGCGAGATGTCGGTGTCACCGCCTTCGGGGTGCAGCACGCCGATGGCGGGGAACAAGGCCCTCAGCCGCGCTTCGAACCCGTCGATCTGCGCCATGGCGCGCTCTGATTCAGCGCAGGCCACCACGGCTTCGATGGCCATGTGGCGGCTCCAGAGGTTGGGGCCACGCAGGGCCCGGGTGCGGGAAACATCCATGGGATCTCTTTCAGTAGTCGATCGGGGCTTGCGGCTCCCGTTCAAGTCAAATCGTTCGCTTTGGGGCGGAATCAATCACGAAGGCAGGCCCACAGGTGCGGGCAGGTCGGGCTCAAAGGTCTTGATGCCCGCGCCGATCAGGTCTGGAGCAATGTCCAGCGCCCATGCAGCGCCAATCGCAGCCAGCAGCGCATCGGTGTCTGGCGCCACGGCATTGCGGCCAAAGGTCAGGTCCGCAAGCGAGCCCAGCACATGCTCGGCACTGCCCGTGGCCAGCACCACGCGGCCATTCTTCACGACAACGGCGCGGCCGTTGTCCTTAGCGCGGTGTTCCAGGATGGCGGGTAGCATGGCATCTTGTGCGTACAGCACCACGGCGCCATCTGACAGCGGAGCCAGGTCGGCCACCTGTGGGATGGCGGCGTTGAGCACGGCAGCGCCCTCTGACAGAACCACGTCCACCTGGGTGCGCATCACCTTGGTCATCTGGTCTTGTTCGTGTACATCAAACTCGGCCAGCGTTTCCACGCCGTCCATGTCGGTCACCACGCCCACCTGGCAACGGTCGTAGGCCAGGCCGTCGCGCAGGATGGTGCGCGCGTCGCTTTCGATCACAGCGGCCTGCACTGTCTTGTTCATCAGCAGGCGGTGAGCCGCTTCCCAATGGGCGCAGTCGGTGGACTCCACTTGGCGGCGGTCCAGAAACAACCCTTCGCGGCAGGCCAGGCCTGTGTGGTGACCGCTCAGGTGCAGCAGCCAGGCCACCACGCGGGCAATATTCGAGGTGCCCCGCGTGCCGGCTACGCCCACCAGGGGGATGCGGCCGGCCTGGCCGTCGTCGTCTTCGGCTGGAAACAAATGTTCTGCAATGGCCTGGCCCACAGGGCGGGGTGCGCCGACTGCGGGTTTCAGGTGCATCAGCAGTCCTGGGCCCGCATTGACCTCGACGATGGCGCCTCCCTGCACGTGCAGGGGCTTGGAGATGTCTTTGGCCACCATGTCGATACCGGCAATGTCCAGGCCCACCACCTTGGCAGCTAGCTGGGCGATGTAGGCGACTTCGGGGTGCACGTCGTCGGTGCAATCCACGGCCACGTTGCCGTTGCGCTGCACCACCACTTGGCGACCTGCGGCGGGCACCGACTCGGCGGCGAGGTCCTGGCGCTTGAGTTCGAGCTGCACCTTGGTGTCGGTGGCCAGATCGATGATTTCGAGCGGGTATTCTTCTTCGTAGCCTCGGCGCGGGTCCGAGTTGAGCTGGGTGTCGATGAGTTCCTTGACGGTGGAGCGGCCATTGCCGGTGATGCTGACCACCTCGCCCCGCGCCGCAGCCACCACCTTGCCATTGACGACCAGCAGGCGATGCTCGTCGCCGGGGATGAAGCTTTCCACCATCACGTCGCTACCTTCCGGGTAGGCCACGTGGTAGGCCGCCTTGATGTCTTCTTCCTTTCGCAGATCCAACGTCACGCCGCGGCCGTGGTTGCCGTCTGACGGCTTGACCACCACCGGCAGGCCGATGTCCTGCGCGGCTTCCCAGGCTTCTTCGGGGCTGTTGACGACCTGGCCTTCTGGGATGGGTACGCCGCACGACTTGAGCAGGCTTTTGGTCAGGTCCTTGTCGCCGGCAATGCCCTCAGCGATGGCACTGGTGAACTCTGTTTCTGCCGTCCAGATGCGGCGCTGGCTGGCGCCGTAGCCCAGCTGAACCAGATTGCCGTCGTTCAGGCGGATGTGCGGAATGCCCCGGTCGGTGGCAGCAGTCACGATGCAGGCGGTGCTGGGGCCAAGGTACTGGTCGTCGACTTCGGTGCGCACGCGCGCAACGGCGGCCTGCACGTCAAATGGCTCATCGTTGATGGCCGCCATGATGAGTGCATGCCCCTGCGCCAGCGCCACGCGCGCCACGCTTTCGTCGCGCGCACGGAACACCATGCGGTATATGCCGCGCTGGCTGGTGCTGCGCGTCTGGCCAAACCCCGTAGGCATGCCCGCCAAGTTGAGCAGTTCGATCACGATGTGCTCCAGTACATGGCCACACCAAGTGCCTTCCTGCAGGCGCTGCAGAAACCCCCCGCGCTCGCCAACGCCGCAGTGGTGCTCGATCAGCGCGGGCAACCAGGCGGTCAAGCGGTCATTGAAGCCGGGCAACAAGTGGGAGGGGTGGTCCTCCAGCGCTCCCAGGTCCAGCCAGACTTCCAGCACCGGGCGGTACGTCCAGATATTGGGGCCCCGCAAGTAGTTGATACGAAGCAGTTGGATATCGTTGTGTTTCGCCATGGATTGCAGCGGGTAGTTTCCGGCGTTGCGGGAAGTGAGATTTTTGTGGACAGTGATTTTGCGCCTGTCGCGACGTCGGCAGACAGTGTCAGCGAAATGGCTGCTTTGGACGTTACAGCAAGATGCCGTGGCACCGTTGCGTGCAGTATCGGGGAGAATTCGCGCTTTCGCGAGACCGGTCAACGCTGGCTGCCGGGGGCGGAAAAATCAACCAAAAATGCAACATCACCATTCTGTGGACGCCTCGGGTGTCTTTTCTGGCCCTGTAGGGGCTGATTTGCGGGCCATGCTCGCACCCAAAGAGAACGTGCTGGCGGCGCTGCAGGTTGACCTGAGCACCGATTTGCGGTTTGCGAACGGTTGGGTGGTGGTGACGTCCGAGCGTCTGTTGGCCCGCGACACCGACGCCACCGCGTGGCGGGGCTGGCCACTGAGCGACGGCCTTGCGCTGCGCCAACAAGACCATGGCGGTGTCGGATCACTGGAGCTGCACGACCCCGCAGCCCGCCTTGCCCTGTGGCGATTTACGCTGGCCCACCATGCGCAGGCACTGCGCCTGGTACAGCGGTTCGAGCAGCAAAGCGCACGCGGCGATACGGGCGAAGAGGACGAGGCTGAAGATCCTGCCTGTCCAACCTGCCAGACACCGCTGCCGCCCGATACCGACGAATGCCCCGCCTGCGCCCGCGCCCAGCCGCCGCAGACGTCCACCTGGGTTTTGCTGCGCCTGTGGCGGTTTGCCCGCCCCTACCGCAAGCAGCTGGCCGCCGGCTTTTTCTTGACGCTGGCGTCCACCGCTGCCACGCTGGTGCCGCCGTACCTCACCATCCCGCTGATGGATGACATCCTGATTCCGTTTCAGAACGGCCAGCAGATCGAGCCAGGCCTGGTGCTGCTGTACCTGAGCGGCCTGCTTGCATCTGCCCTGGCCGCCTGGGGGCTGAGCTGGGCGCGCACCTATATCTTGGCCTTGGTGTCCGAGCGCATTGGCGCTGACCTGCGCACCACCACCTACGAGCATCTGCTGCGCCTGTCGCTCGACTACTTCGGCGGCAAGCGCACCGGCGACCTCATGGCGCGCATCGGGTCCGAAACGGACCGCATCAACGTCTTTTTGTCGCTGCACGCGCTCGACTTTGTGACCGATGTGCTCATGATCGTGATGACCGCGGCGATCCTGTTCTCCATCAACCCGTGGCTGGCGCTGGTCACGCTGGTGCCCTTGCCGTTCATTGGCTGGATGATCCACACCGTGCGTGACCGCCTGCGCACCGGGTTTGAAAAGATTGATCGCGTTTGGAGCGAGGTCACCAACGTGCTGGCCGACACCATTCCCGGCATCCGCGTGGTCAAGGCCTTTGCACAAGAAAAGCGCGAAGCCCAGCGCTTTCGCGATGCCAATCAGCACAACCTGGAAGTGAACGACAAGCTCAACAAGACCTGGAGCCTGTTCACGCCCACGGTGTCGCTGCTGACCGAAATCGGCCTGCTGGTGGTCTGGGCTTTCGGCATCTGGCTGGTGTCACGCAACCAGATCACGGTGGGGGTGCTCACCGCCTTCATCGCCTACATCGGGCGTTTTTACAGCCGGCTCGACTCCATGAGCCGCATCGTTTCGGTCACACAGAAGGCTGCTGCGGGCGCCAAGCGCATCTTCGACATCCTGGACCACGTGAGCAACGTGCCCGACCCGGTCCAACCGGTGAAGGTGGACAAGGTGCAGGGCGCCATCAGCATGCAGGGCGTGGGTTTTCGGTATGGCAGCCGCGCTGTCATCAAGGGGTTGGATCTGGAGATTCGCCCGGGCGAAATGATTGGCCTCGTGGGCCACAGTGGCTCGGGCAAAAGCACGCTGGTCAATCTGATCAGCCGCTTTTACGACGTGAGCGATGGGTCCATTCAGGTGGACGGCATCGACATCCGCCGCTTTGCGGTGGCGGACTACCGTCGCCATATCGGCCTGGTGCTTCAAGAGCCTTTCCTGTTTTTTGGCACGATCGCCGAGAACATTGCCTATGGCAAACCCGATGCCAGCCGCGAAGAGATCGTTGCAGCCGCGCGCGCCGCCCACGCCCACGAATTCATCCTGCGCCTGCCCCATGGCTACGACTCTCTGGTGGGCGAGCGTGGCCAGGGCCTTTCGGGTGGTGAGCGCCAGCGCATCTCCATTGCACGCGCCTTGCTGATCGATCCACGCATCCTCATCCTGGACGAAGCCACTTCGGCCGTGGACACCGAGACGGAAAAAGAGATACAGAAGGCGCTGGACAACCTGGTGCAGGGCCGCACGACGATTGCCATTGCCCACCGCCTGTCCACGCTGCGCAAGGCTGACCGACTGGTGGTGATGGACCGGGGCGAGGTCGTGGAAGTCGGCCCGCACGACGAACTCATGGAAAAGCAGGGCGCCTATTGGCGACTGTATGAAGCCCAGGCGCGCCGCGCCGAAGAAGACGCGCAAGCCGCGGGCGTCATCATCGACAGCAGCCTGCTTCACCCCGCCCACCCTGCCGGTCTTTCCTGAGCCGCAGTGAACATCAAGCCAGCCATCCATGAACGCATCCCCACTTCCTGTTTCGCCGTCTCCCGCCTTTGGGTTGGAGCGCAACCCGCATGGCCGCCTGGTGGCAACGCTGTCCGACGGCACGGTGCACGAAGGCGTCACGCCCGTGCGCGCTTTTCCCATCGCAGCGCCCGCTGACGGGTTGTCGCTGGTGGCCCCGGATGGGCATGAACTGCTGTGGATCCCCCGGCTTGACCAGGTAGCGGGCCCCTTGCGGGAACTTATCGAAGAAGAACTGGATGTGCGCGAGTTTGTGCCCACTATCCAGAAAATCGTTGCAGTGTCGAGCTTTTCTACCCCCAGTACCTGGGAGGTCGACACCAACAGGGGCCCCGCCCGCCTTGTCCTCAAGGCCGAAGAAGACATCCGCCGCCTGGGCGGCCGCACCCATCTGCTGATTGCGGGGGGCGACGGGGTGCAGTTTCGGGTGCGCGACACCACTGCGCTCGACCGGCATTCGCGCCGGTTGCTGGAACGCTTTCTTTGACCTGACGCGGGGGCTGCGACGCAGCGCTCTGTCGTGGCTGGGTGTGGCGGCAATAGCCCATCACACCTTTTTTACGTCTGCGGGCACCCGGCGCAGGGTGGGCAGTAGCTAAATACTGACACTCCGTCCGCAGGGTACCGCGGTCGCCCCCACCCGTAGCTCACGCTGGTGAATCCAATCGCGCGTGATCCGGCGCATTGTGGTCGGCGTCTGGTGGATTTCGATCTGAATGCGCCGATTTGATAGGGGTAAACCCTAAATTTGAGGCAATCTCCGAAAAAGACCTAAATTTCCCCTTCTTTTTGCCGTTATGAATGTACGAAGAGGGCGAAAAAGCCTCAGCACACTCACTAACCATTGGGCCAATGTCATGCAAATGCCACCTGTCGACCGATCGCCGAGTTGGCGTCCTCAGGGCGCTGATTTGTATTCCACTGGCGCCTCTGGCGCTCCTCCGGTGCGCCCCATCAACGCGCCGAACCCGGTTGAGTCCATGGACCGACTGGGCGAAGGGGCCATCGTGAAAGCGCCCGACAAACCGTCGGCGCCCGACACGCCCAACCGTGACTGGACCGAAGTCAAGAAGAAGGAAACCGTGGAGGAGCCGCCAGAGCCCCCCAAGGAGCCTATCTATAAGCAGCTGCTGGAGTTCATCCAGTCCATGTGGCGCGCCAGCGGCAGCGCTATCGAGATCGCGCAGGACGTCAACAAGATGACGCTGCAGGAGCGAATGGCGCAGCAAGTCAAGAACGAGCCGCTGACCTATAGCGACCCCAAGGTCAAGCGCACGGGGGGGTTGTAAACCAGGCGACGTGGCGCAGCGGCTGACCGACTGCGCTCTCCACCTTGGGGGAGGCTGCTTGCTGCCGCCAAGAATGTGTGGGAACTCCTGAAAATATAGCTGCAAGCGCTTGATGGATAAGCGCTAGAGGCATATTTCAGTGGTATTTCTCAGGCAATTCCACGAACTATCGGTGCTTGCCGCCGCGTGGTTTTAGCGACGCCCTGTAGCGGGCTGCTCAGCGTTGTGTGTCCGATGCTGCAGATGCTGGAGGTTGGGCGGCAGCTGCAGCCGCTGCTTGTTCAGCCCGCTTGCGGTCGCGTTCAGCGCGGTACTTGACGGCAAATACCTGCACCTCGGCATACGACACATAGCCGTCTCGGTCGGTGTCCGCATCGTCAAACGCCGCAGCCAGGCGGGGGAACAGTTTGACTTCGGTGCGGCTCAGTTTGTTGTCACCGTTGAAGTCCAGCATCTTGAACTCGCGCATGGCCTTGATTTCGCCTTTGCTCAGCGCGGCTTGGGGAGCGGGCGTCGTTGAAGCATCGGGCGCAATGGCGGCGCGGGCGGGTTTGGCAGCAGGGACTGGGGCCGGAGCAGGTGCCTGCGCCCCAGCGCTGCCGTAGGCCAATGCCCAGCATGTCAACAACCCTGCGAATGAAATTCTTGTACGCAAAATGTGTGTTCCTTCGGTGCGGGACCGCGATGGTTGCACGGTTGCGGGTTTGCCGGGCACATTGCAACCGCGGCTTTGCAGGCTTTCACCCAGCGTTGCAAGGCTTTGCAGAACTTTTCGCACGGCCTCGCCCCGGGCGCCGAACCCAGGGAAAAGGGTCAGGCGGCTTTGACCCGCGAAGGGTTGGAGATGCCGCTGTCTACATGCCCCGATGGCACGTGGCGCGCAGCAGATGTGACGTGACCGGTCTGATCGTCAAAGAAGAAGTCGGGTTCAAATTCGCGCAGAAACGGGCCTTTGTCCAGTCCACCCAAAAACATGGCTTCGTCCACGCTGATGCCCCAGTCCAGCAGCGTGCGCACGGCGCGTTCGTGCGCGGGTGCGCTGCGGGCGGTAACCAATGCTGTGCGGATGCGCATGGTGTGCGAGGCCTGCGCCTGTTGCTGCAACTGGTGCAGCGCCGCCAACAGGGGTCTGAAGGGTCCGCTGGCCAGGGGCTGGTTCGCCTTGTCGACCTCGTTTTCCTGAAACGCGGGCAGGCCGCCTTCCTGGTACACCCGCTCGGCTTCGTCGGAGAACAGCACCGCATCTCCGTCAAAGGCGATGCGCACTTCGTTCGGGAACCGGTCGCCGGCCGGGGTGGAGTCGGTCATCACCCGTGCAGCCGGAAAACCGATGGACAGCGCCTGCCGCACATCGGCCTCGTTGGCTGAGAGGAACAGGTGAGCTCCCAGTGGGCGCAGGTACGCAAAAGGGTCGCGCCCGCGGGTGAACACGCCACGCTCAATGCGCATGCCCGCCGCCTGGGCCGATGCAAACACGCGCATGCCGCTGGCCGGGTCGTTGCGCGACAGCATGACCACCTCTACCCGTTGCGACTCGGGCGTGTTAAACGCTAGCAACTTGCGCACCAGCGAAAACGCCACACCCGCCTTGGCGGGCTGGTGTACCAGCGCCAGTTGGTGGCGCATGTAGGCCTCTTCATTGCCGGACTCGAAGAGTTTGTTTTCCTCTTCAAAGTCGAACAGAGCGCGCGATGAAATCGCCACGACCAACTTGTCGTCCAACGTTACGGCCATAGAAGGCTCCGGTTCCTGGTATTTATCGTGGCGTGATTCACCCGCAACGGACAACAAGGCGTGGCCCAAGCCAACGCGCGAAGCGACTCTGGGGGATGTACGCTCATTTCACGAACTGGTTCAGTTGAATGATGGGCAACAACACCGCCAGCACGATCATCATGACGATCAGGCCCATCGCCACGATGAGGAGCGGCTCCAGGATGGTGGCCAGTTGCATCGCGCGGCGCTGTACCTCGGCAGACAACTGCTTGGCCGCGCGCTGCAGCATCACCGGCAATTGCCCGGTCTGTTCGCCCAGGCGTGCAAACATCGACAGCAGGCCCGGAAAGCGCTTTTTCTGCGCCAGTGCCGAGGCCAGGGGCGCCCCTTCACGCACCAGCACCAGGGCATCGAGCGCGTCGGCCCGCAGGGCCCGGTTGTTCAGGGTTTCGGCCGCCGCCTGCAGGGCCTTCAAGATGGGGACACCCGCGCCCGCCAGCATGGCGAGCGTGCTTGCAAACCGGGCGGCGTTGTAGCCGCGCGCCAGTTTGCCCACCAGCGGCAGGTTGAGCCAGGCCGCATCAAACCGTTCGCGGAAATGTGCGATGGTCAGTGCCCAGCGCCCGCCCGCCGCGATCAGGACGGTGGCGATCAGCATGACCCAGCCGTAGTTGCGCACAAATGCGCTGATGCCCAGCATGGCCACCGTCAAAAACGGCAGCGCCCGCTTGCTGCCTGCAAACACGCTGGCCACCTGGGGCACCACGTACCCCACCAGGAACAGCACGATCACGATGGCCACCACGGTGACGATGGCGGGGTACAACGCAGCGCCCACCAGCTTGGCTTTGAGGGCTTGGCGTTCTTCGAGGTCATCGGCCAGGCGCTCCAGCACCAGCCCGAGGTTGCCGCTGTGCTCGCCCGCACCGATCACGGCGCAGTAGATGTCCGAGAACTCGCGCGGGTGCTGCGACAAGGCGCGTGCAAATGTGGCGCCTGCGTTGACCTCGGCGCGCAGCGCGGCCACCAGGTGGCGCTGGCGTTCGTCGTCGGCTTCTTCAGACAACGCTGTGAGCGCACGCTCCAGCGGCAAGCCAGACGACACCAGCCCCGCAATCTGCCGCGTCCAGATGGCCAAAGCGGTGGCGCCAAAGACGGGCCGGGTGAACAGCCGCTGGCTAAGCCCGGCTGAGCTGCCATCCAGCGACTGGCCGGTTTGCACCAACTCGACCGCCAGCGGCACCAGGGCCTGCGCCCGCAGCAGGCTGCGTGCGGACTTGGCGGTGTCGGCCTCCATGAGGCCCTTGCGGGTCTGGCCCTGGGCGTCCAGGGCTTCGAAAGAAAAAGCAGGCATGCGGGCGAGGGCGGTGAGAAAGAGGCAGCGGCAGCGTGGGCGTCAGGGAACCCCACAAGGTAAAGGCAGTGACAGGCAGTGACAGGCAGTGACAGGCAGCGCGGGCGACATCGCCCACAAACCGTGATGGTAGCCGCTAGCCATGGCATCAGTGACGCGCGCCCGCACCACTGCCCAAGGCATGACCCAGGTCAAGGAGCCGACGCATCGGGCGCGCAGAATAAAAAACGGATCTGTGGCATCGGGTTGCAGGCGGTTTGGACAAACAAGGAGTCTTTCATGCTGAAGAACAAGGTGGCATTGGTAACGGGCGCGTCGTCGGGCATTGGTCGCGCGATTGCGATGGTGTGGGCACGCGAGGGAGCCAAGGTGGTGGTGTCTGATGTGAACGTGCAAGGCGGCGAAGAAACCGCGGCTCTGGTGCGCGCCGCCGGGGGCGATGCGATTTTTGTGGCGGCCGATGTGGGCAAACCAGAGAATTGCGAGGCCTTGGTCAGCCGCACCGTGGCCCACTACGGCCGCCTGGATGTGGCGTGCAACAACGCCGGGATTGGCGGGCCTCAGGCGCCCACGGCCGACTACCCGCTGGACGGCTGGGCGCAGGTCATCAACATCAACTTGTCGGGCGTGTTCTACGGCATGAAGTACCAGATCGCTGCCATGCTCAAAAACGGTGGCGGCTCCATCGTCAACATGGCCTCCATCCTGGGCACGGTGGGGTTTGCCACCGCGTCGGCCTACACCGCTGCCAAACACGGTGTGGTGGGGCTGACCAAGGCGGCTGCCATTGAATACAGCGCGCACGGCGTGCGTATCAACGCCGTCGGGCCGGCGTTTATCCACACGCCCATGATCAGCGGGCTGGAGCAGGACGCAGGCATCCACGCGATGCTGGTGGGCGCACACCCCATCGGCCGACTGGGGCAGCCCGAAGAGGTCGCCGAGCTGGTGGCGTGGCTGGCGTCGGACAAAGCGTCTTTTGTGACCGGGGCTTATTACCCGGTGGACGGCGGCTACCTGGCGCGATGAAGTCATGGCGCGATGACGCGCCATCGCCAGCAGGTCACCGCCCTTTGCGGGTTCAGGTGGCCACAGCTTCACCACCGGCCGTGAGCGCGGCGTGCGCCTGGGCCGCAATGTCCAGCGAGCGCAGGCGCAGCGCCGGGTCGTAGACATCGGTCACCAGCATCAACTCGTCCGCGCCTGTGGCCTCGGTGAGGTGCGCCAAGCCCGCACGCACGGTGTCGGGCCCGCCGATCACTGCTGCTGCCAGAAAGTCGCCAATGGCAGCGCGCTCCTGCGGTTGCAGACGCGCGGTGTAGTTCTCGATGGGCGGCAGCAGGCGGCGGCGGTCGCCCGTCAAAATGCCCAGCACACGTTGGTAGGTGCTGCTGGCCAACAAGTCGGCTTCCTCATCCGTCGGCGCCGCAATCAACGGCACACCGATAGCCACGTAGGGTTTGGGCCAGGCGGCAGAAGGTCGGTACAGGTTGCGGTACAGGTCGATGGCCTGGTGCAGCAGGCGCGGCGCAAAGTGCGAGGCAAATGCATACGGCAGCCCCCTTTCCGCCGCCAACTGTGCTGAAAACAGGCTGGAGCCCAGCAGCCAGATGGGCACGTTGGTGCCTGCGCCCGGCATGGCGATCAGGCGCTGGTTCGGCTCGGCGGGCGCCAACAAACGCTGCAACTCGGCCACGTCCTGCGGAAAATCGTCGGCGGTCTCCACCCGGCTGCGGCGCAGGGCGCGCATGGTAGCCGGGTCCGTGCCGGGCGCGCGGCCCAGTCCCAGGTCGATGCGGCCGGGGTACAGCTCGGCCAGCGTGCCAAAGGCCTCGGCCACCACCAGCGGGGCGTGGTTGGGCAGCATCACGCCGCCGGAGCCCACCCGGATGCGCGAGGTGCCGCCTGCAATGTGGCCCACCAACACGGCGGTGGCCGAACTGGCAATACCAGCCATGTTGTGGTGCTCGGCCAGCCAATAGCGGGCAAAACCCAGTTTTTCGGCGTGCTGCGCCGTGCGCAGGGCAATCTGCAAGGCATCAGCCACCGTTCCGCCTTCACGGACGGCAACCAGGTCAAGCATCGAAAGAGCGGGGCGGGGGGCAGTGGTGGTCATGGGCGCATTGTCTGGCGGTGGCGGCTTCTGTGCAGGCTGACGGCGCAGAGCTGGCAGTGACAGCAGGGTCGTCGGCCGCGGTTTTCACCACTTGGTGATTTTTTGGTAGCCAAAACCCGCAAGCCCCCACAAAATGTTTCAAGACTTTTCCGTGGGTGCCTTGCGTGGCGCCCTGCGCAACAGGCTGCAAAAGGGATCACACATGGGTTTTTTCAGTCGTTTGTTCAAGATCAAGGAACAGGATCCTGACAGCCAGGACACCACCTGGGCCATGGAAGACAACGGCAGCGAACTGGTGCTGGATGCCGACTACGCGGCCACGCTGATGACCGAAATCGACATTGACGCCGCCATTGCCAGCCACGAAGGCTGGTGCTTGCAACTGCAGGATATGGTCAACCGCCGTTCCGAAGAGATCATGCGGCCCGAACGCATTTGCCATGACGACCGCTGTGACCTGGGCCGCTGGCTGTATGGCACGGGACGCGTGCGCCTGGGGCATTACCCTGCGTTTGGCATGTTGGTGGCGCGGCATAAATACTTTCACCAGCAGGCGGCGGAAGTGGTCACGCTGTTCCAGGCGGGCGAACAGCAAAAGGCCGTGCAGTTGCTCAACAGCAGCTGCCGCCATGCATCCAATCAGGTGCTGCTGCTGCTCAAAGAACTCAAGCGCGGCCTGGGGCGCTGAGAGGCAGAAGCAGAAATAGAGACCGCTGCGGGGTAGCGGGCCGCAGACCGGTTTGGCTTTGCGCGAGAGCCCTTCGATCCCATCGCATCGGCAACTCCTCGATCACTCATCTATTGATAGCTATCAGTGCTTGATTAATAAGCGCTAGAGGCACTTTTCGTTTCAAATATTCTTTCCGCAGCCCTGGCAGCGCCTGCGCTTCGCGTTGCCTCCGGGTTAAGACCGCTGCTGTCCCACCCTTCTTCCAGCATCGGCACAAAGGTCTTACATCTGCAGACAGGCGACACCCCCTGAAACAGGGGTTTGCGTGGCTATATTTCGGCGCACTTGACAACCAATGCTTGCAGACGGTTGCTCAATAAAACAAGGCACGAAAAAAACCAACCGCTGATAGAGAGAGGGAATCCCTGATGGACCGCCGTAAATTGTTGACGCTCGTGACTCTGGCTTCTGGCGTGAGCGCCGTATCCCCCGTGTGGGCCCAGTTCGACCTGGGCAAGATGCTGGACGCGGGCAAAGACCTAGCCAAATCCGAGTCGCTGACCGATGAGGAAGTGAAATCCGCCTTCGACCAGATGGCCGCCGAAAGCGACCGCCAGAACCGCATCGCCCCCGCAGGCAGCCCCTACGCTTCGCGCCTGACCAAGCTCACCTCCGGCCTCGGCACCTACGACGGCCTGAAGATGAACTTCAAGGTGTACCTCACCCCCGACATCAACGCCTTCGCCATGGCCAACGGCACCATCCGCGTGTACTCGGGCCTCATGGACCAGTTCACCGACGACGAAGTGCGCTACGTCATCGGCCACGAAATCGGCCACGTCAAAAAGGGCCACAGCAAGGCCCGCATCCAGGCCGCCCTGCGCACCAGCGCCCTGCGCACCAGCGCCCTGCGCAACGCCGTGTCTGCTAGCAACAGCCGCGCTGGCGCCATTGCCGACTCGCAGCTGGGTGAGCTGTTTGAAAAGGTGGTCCGGGCCCAGCACTCGCAAAGCAATGAACGCGAAGCCGATGACTACGCGATGGGCTTCATGAAGGCCAAGCGCTACCAACAGGGCGCCTGCGTGACCGCGCTGGAGAAGTTGGCAGCGATGTCGGGCAGCGAATCGACTAGCTTCTTGTCCACCCATCCGTCGCCCAAGGAGCGGGCGGAGCGGATGAAGACGCAAGTGGCTTAAACAAAAGAGTTTGGATCACCCCATGGCGACGCAAGAAGAACAGCAATATCTCTACAGCCCAGTCGTTCAAGTCGCGGTAGAGGGCAGCTATGCGGTCGGCGCGACGCAAAGCTGGGATGCATTCATGCGCAAGAGCTATGACCAAGCCAACCAAGCCATATCGCGCCAAGCCAATGCGTTGCTGTTGCGTGGGAACGTTACTGCGCAGGAAGCCCGCGCACTTGTAGAGGGGCAACGGAATGCACTGGTCATGCAAATGCGCCAGCGGCTCAGTCCATGGGGGCGCATCTACTCGGAACTGTTGAAGCCATCCAGCAGCTTGCCGACCCTGGATCAGCTTGTTGCACGCAAAGGCAGTATTGAAGCGGTGCTGACCAGCGTGGGTAAAAGCCGTAGTTCGGTTAACCGCTTCGCAGCCACCGTGCGCGGCGCTGGCCCGGCCGCCATCATCATTCAAATCTCTCTGTCGGGTGTCATCATCTCCCAAGCTGCTCCGCAAGATCGCTCGCGCGTTGCATCGGGACAGGCGGGGGCTATTGTGGGCGGTGCGGCTGGGGGGGCGGGAGGCGCTTGGGCTGGCTGTCTTGCAGGTGCCGCGTTGTTGTCTCCGAGCCTGATTTTGCCCATCATAGGCGAGCTTGGTACCGGCGGCGGTTGTCTTATCGGCGGGATTGTGGGCGCGTTTGGTTTTGGGGCAGCGGGTGCCGCTGTGGGTGAAAAGGCTGGCACCAAAACATATGATTTTGTTACCCGCATGGAATGGAAACTTGGCTGATGGACTGGGTTGACCGGATCAATCGCTATTTTTTGGACGTCATCGCCAAGCGTCGTGCGCGTGGATATCCTTCTTCGAGCCCAACGCTGGTGCCCCTGTCGCCTGCGCTCATCGATCAATTGGCGCGTCTTGACCTGGCTTCTCACGCAGGGTTCATCGGCGAAACTTGGATCTTGTGGGGTGCATTGGTCGATGGCACACCCACTGCAATCAGCGAAACCGATCCTGGCTGGCAAGCCATGCGCAGTGCGCTTGAGCAAAGTGGGCGGCTGCATGTCGCCTTGCATGAGGCTGAACTCCGCTTTTTGGCTGATTTGCGCCGACAGCCGATTGGCCTTATTGGCGATGCGAAGTCGCAAGAAAGCAAGTGACGGTGGGCAAGAAACCATGCCTCCACCGCAAATCTTGGGAGCCGGCTGGAGGATCAGTGACAAACCCTTCGAGCGTGTTGATGGATAGTGGTCGTGCCGAGTGGACAGTGAGCTGCGGTGGTAATTCGCTGCCGCCCTTTGGACAGGCAGCGAGTATGGGCTGCTTACGCTGGCTCATGCGTTGCGGTGTTGCGCTGACCTTGACTGTGGTGGTGAACATCACACGCTTGGCTGCCGAGCCGCTCCCAGGAATGGCACAGGCCCAGGTCACTCCCGAGTCTGTGGCCGCAGAAGAACAAAACGGCTTGGCCCACGCCCTAGCGATGACGCCCCATGCGCTTGTGGTGGTGCACACCCGCATCACGGTTGAGTCCATCCCTCCTGGGCGCCTGCTGCCCAAGCTTCGTCGGCGCGGAGAAATCCTGGTAGCGACAGAGGAGCGCCACATTTACGAGGCGCGGGTGCTGGAGACGCTGCGCGGCCCCGCCATGAAGCGAGTCCGATATGAAGTGGTAGTTGAAGGCGGCGACAGCTTTGACGTGTCTACAACGCCCGCGATTGTGATGCTCTGCCGCGGCCCGCGTGGTTTCTATTGGGGCGGAGTCGGCGCGTACTTTGAGGCGTCCCACGAATCGGTGGTGCTGGCGCGGAAGCTGGCGCAAGACATCGCTTCAAAACCAATCGCCAAGTTTGAGTACTGCGATTGAGAGGTTGAATGCGATGGACTCGTGGAGTACACAACCGTGCCGCCGTCGCGCCCGAGGCGGCAGCTCCCTCTTTTTTCAATAACTCCGCCCACCCTTGTACATCGCATGCTGCCGCCGATTCAGCGTGGCGGCCTCGCCCAATCGGCTCATGGCTGCGCCCGCGTGCGCATGCGTGATGGCCATGCCCAGGCCATCAGCCGCGTCGGTGCCCGGCAGGCCCGGCAGGCTGAGCAGGCGGCGCACCATTTCCTGCACTTGGCTTTTGGCGGCGCGGCCGTGGCCTACCACGGCTTTTTTCATCTGCAGCGCGGTGTATTCGGCCACCGGGAGGTTGCTGGCGACCAAGGCGGTGATGCAGGCGCCGCGCGCCTGGCCCAGCAGCAGGGTGGACTGGGGGTTGACGTTGACGAACACGATTTCGACCGAGGCCACGTCAGGCTCGTAGCGGGCTGCCACTTCAGAAATTCCGTCGAACAAAATTTTCAGGCGCCCCGGCAGGTCGCCCAGCGACAGCGTGGTGGTGCGGATAGTCCCGCTGGCCACGTAGCTGAGCTTGTGGCCGTCCATGTCCACCACGCCAAAACCGGTGGTCTGCAGGCCGGGGTCGATGCCTAAGATGCGCATTTGCTCATTATTTAATAGCTGCTAGCGCTTTACTAGCAAGCGTTAGCGGCCAATTTTGCTTTAAAAATTGTCTGCAGACCGATCACAGCCCGAAATACCAGCGCACCGAATGAAAGAACACGGGCGCTGCAAAACACAGCGCGTCCACCCGGTCGAGCAAGCCGCCAGCGCCGGTGACCGACATGCCCTGCATGCCCCAGCTCTTGATGCCGCGGTCGCGTTTCAAAGCCTTCATCACCAGGTGCCCCAGGCTACCGGCCACACAGGCCAGCAGCGCCATGCCCAGTGCCTGGCCGGGCTTGAACGGGGTGATGAACGACAGCAGTCCGCCGGCCAGGCCCCCCGCCGCCACACCGGCCAGCCAGCTCGTCCACTGAAAGCTCTGGCTCACCTGCGGCGCCACAGGCTTGTGTGGAAAACGCCGCCCCAGCAGGTGCTGCACCAACATGCAGGTCTGCACCACGAACACCAGGAAGAAAACGAGGAACGCGCCCTTGTCGCGGTAACCCGGAAAGTCCAGCAGCAGCAGCGCAGGCACATGGCTCATGCCGTACACACAGACCATGATGCCCCACTGCAGCTTGGCGTTGCGCTCCAGAAAGCGCTCGGGGTCGTTGGCCAGCGCGCTCACCACGGGCAGGGCCAGAAACACGTAGACGGGGATGAACACGGTGAACAGGTCGAAGTGTTTGCTGCCCACGATCCAGAACTGCAGCGGCAGCACCACAAAAAACGCCAGCACCAGGCTGCGGTGGTCGCCCCGCCGCGTGGGCGACAGCGTGATGAACTCGCGCAGCGCAAAAAATCCCACGATGGCAAAGAGCACCGTGGCCACCGTGTCGCCCAGCACCCAGCCAATCCAGAAGACGGACGCCATCATCCAGGATGTCTTGAGCAGCCCCCAGAAACGCTTAGCTTCGAGGATGCGGGCTTCGGACTCAGGGTCGTCGCTGGCGTGTTCGCGCAGATTGCGCACAAACGCCCAGATGGTGACGATGGACAGGATGCCAAATACCACCAGAAACAAAGCACCGACCTGTTGGGTGGCGGTGAGGTTGCGGAGGAAGTTGTTCATGTTCAGACTTCCCTGAGGGCGATAACAGCGCGGCGGGCGCGGTCCAGAAACGGGCGACGCTCTTCTCCCGCTTCCAGTTGCACAGGCGCTCCAAAGGTCACCGAACACAGGATGGGCACGGGCACCACTTCGCCCTTGGGCATCACGCGCTGCACGTTGTTGATCCAGGCGGGCACCAACACCACCTGCGGGAACATCTGCGCCAGCTTGTACAGGCCCGACTTGAACGGCTGCGGCTCATCACCATGGCCGCGAGTGCCTTCGGGGAAGATCACGATGGAGTCACCGCTCTCCAATGCGCGTACTAGCGGCGCCAGTGGGTCGGACTCGGGCAGGGCGGCGCGCAAAGCTTCGGGCGTGGGCGCGAGTGGCGGCGCCTTAGGCGACGGGTCGGGGCCGCCCGCCATGGCTGTGTCCGCATCTGCGGCGGCTGTCGCCAGTGCTTGCAGAACGCCCACCGGCTCCGCAGCCAAGGGCGCTGCGGTTGCGGCTGCGGCTGCGGCTGGGCGCGCGGGCGTGGCCTGTCGGTCCACATACACGGCGTTGAACACTGCGGTCGTGATCCACTGCCGGAAGGGTGTCTTGGTCCAGTAGTCCTTGGCCGCTATGGGCCGTGTGATGCTGCGCAGTTCCTCGGGCAGCGCCGCCCAGATCAGCACCATGTCGGCGTGGCTCTGGTGGTTGGCGAAATAGATGCGCTGCTCGGCCTTGGGCGGGCAGCCGTACCAGCGGGCCTGGGAACCGGTCAGGAACCGCACGATCCCCAACAAAAAGAAACTCATCAACTTGGCAAGCATGGCGGCGATGATACGGGCCAGAGCGTTGGCTACCGCGCAGCCGCATGCCCTGCGCTGCTGCTTGCGAAGCCAGCTCCTCAATGTCCCGGCGCAGCACAGTCCGTTGGGCTTGTCTAAAATTTCAGCACACCATGGGAGACTTTATGTTTGAAACCGCAATCGCAGGCAGCTTGCCCAAACCCGCCTGGCTGGCCGAAACCGAAAAACTTTGGCCGCAATGGACGATGCAAGGCCCCGAGCTGCAGCAGGCCAAGGCCGATGCCACGTTACTGTGGATCAAGGCGCAAGAAGACGCGGGCCTGGATGTCATCGGTGATGGAGAGCAGGCACGCCAGCATTTCGTGCACGGTTTTGTGGAGCAGGTGGAAGGTATTGACTTCGTCAACAAGGTGACGATGGGCATCCGCAACAACCGCTATGACGCACAAGTGCCGCAGGTGGTGGCGCCCCTGCGTCTCAAGGGCCGCGTGCACGCGTTTGAAGCCCAGCTCGCGCGCAAACACACCAAGAAGAAACTCAAGTTCACTTTGCCTGGCCCCATGACCATCGTGGACACCGTGGCCGACCGCTTTTACGGCGACAAGGTGAAGATGGCGATGGCCTTTGCCGAGCTGCTCAATCAAGAAGCGCTGGCGCTGCAGGCGGATGGCGTCGACATCATCCAGTTTGATGAGCCCGCTTTCAACGTCTATATGCAAGACGCTGCCGATTGGGGCGTGGCAGCCCTGGAGGTCGCCGCACGGGGCCTGACCTGCACCACCGCGGTCCATATTTGCTACGGCTATGGCATCAAGGCCAATGTGGACTGGAAACAGACGCTGGGCGACCAATGGCGCCAGTATGAGCAGGTGTTTCCCGCGCTGGCCAAAAGCAGCATCCAGCAGGTGAGCCTGGAATGCTTTCAGTCGCATGTGCCGCCCGAGCTGATGCAGTTGCTGGACGGCAAGGACGTGATGGTTGGCGTGATCGATGTGGCCAGCGACGTAATCGAAACGCCCCAACAAGTGGCCGACACCATTGGTCTCGCCCTGAAATACGTCCCCATGAAGCACCTGATCGCCTGCACCAACTGCGGCCTGGCCCCGATGAGCCGCGAGGTGGCCATGGCCAAACTGGAGGCCTTGGCCCAAGGCGCGGCATTGGCCCGGCAGCGTTACGGGTCTTGAAATAGCGGTGCTGTTCGGCCTTGGGTGCGCTGTCATACCAGCGAGCCCGGGAGCCGATGCGCCACCTAACGTTCGCCAGCAGAGGCAAACTCATCAGCCAGGCCAGCATGGCGGCGATCATTTGGGGCGGTGTGCCCTGCGGCGGCGGGGCTACACCCAGATCCGATACGCCCAGAACGCTTCGTCCCCGTAGATGCCCTCGTACAGCGCCTGCGGGGCGTAGCCGGTGATACGCCGGGTGACGCGGCACAGGTGCGACTGGTCCGAGAAGCCCGCGCCCGCCGCCACATCCGCCCACTTCACCGTGCCGTGCTCGGCGTCGGCCGCGATGGTGTCGAAGAACGCCTGCTCTGCCTTGCCAAAGCCGCGCAGTTCGCGCAGCGGCAGCCCGGCCCAGCGCTTGATCCGTCGCTCCAACTGGCGCAGGCTGCGGCCCGGGGCCGACAGGGCGGCGCGCTGCGCCAGGTGCACGGCCTAGTCGCCGTAGCGCTGCACCTGCAGCGCTTGCGCAGGGCGGCAGGCTTGCCAGCGAGGCTCCAGAAAAGCCTCCAGACACTCCATGCGGGCGGCGTTGTCGGGCTGGTGCTGCACGGCCTCGCACATCGCGATCCAGTCGGCCGGCAGCACGTTTTGTGCGTCCACCAAACGGTCGGTCAGCGCCTCGGGCGCTAGGCCGGTGAGCTGGTGCAGCGCGTCGGGCATGAACATCACCATCATGGCGTGGGTGGGCTCGGCGCAATAGCTGGCGCTGGGCCGGGTGTGCGGGCCGGTCAGTACCCAGCGGCCCGGGTAGGCCTCGCGCGGGCTGTGCAGGCCGGGCAGGGTGTCGGGGCGCTCGGGCACCAGGGTTTCGCTGCGGCCCTCAAACCACCAGCTCAGGCTGCACAGGGGCGTGGCTGGAAAACGGTTGATGCGCTGCGCATCCGTAAGCGTGTAGCCCACGGTGCTGCGCACCATGGCACCGCGCACGCAGGCCGAGAGGCTGGCACGCGGCAGCCACAGCTGTCCTGAGGGGATCAGGCCCGGTGGATGTCGAGCGCCTGGTGGTACCAAGGTTGCCATGGGCGGCGAGTGTAGGCCAGGGGCGATGTCGCATTCGTTCAATACCGTGAGGATGTGGCGTTGCAACATCGCGCCATTGACCCTCAGTATTTCAACCGCAAAAGCGCCACATGGCGCAAAAGATCACCATGAACCATCGCTTTCAATGCCGGTGCGGCGCCCTGAATGGACTTCTCAGCCAACCGCACCAGGCCCTTCGCGGCGTGTGCTATTGCAAAGACTGCCGCGCTTACGCGCACCATCTCGGCGCAGCGTCCGGTACCCACGATTGTCTGGGCGGAGCGGAATTTGTGGCGGCACAAGCCCAGCACGTGTCATTCATATCGGGCATCGAGCAGCTTGCCTGCCTGTCGCTGACTGAAAAGGGCTTGCTGCGTTGGTACGCCAGCTGCTGCAACACACCCATCTGCAATACCGCTAGGCACTGGAAAGTGCCTTACGTGGGGTTGATTGGCGCTTGCTTGAAGACTGACCCCGTCGCCTTCGAGCGCTCGTTCCCCCGCGTGCAAATGCGCGTGAATACTGGGAGTGCCAAACAAGCGCCACCGTCCATGCGTTTGAGCACGGTGGTTTCGCTCGCCGGTTTTATCCCACGGGTCATGCTGAGTTCAATCAGCGGGGCATATCGGAAAACCCCATTCTTTGATCAAGGAAGAGGGGCTCCGGTGGTTGCCGTAACGGCGCTTTCAGAGGCAGACCGCGCTAGTGCCTACGGTGCTGCCTGACCTGTTGCCGACTCAGATCGCTCAGCCCAACGGACGATTCTTGAGGTGTTCTTTTTCACGGCAGCTCCGCACTCCCCATGCGCCCCAGAATCGTCCGCGTCCTTCCCGCCAGATACGCCGAGCCCGGTGTCTTCTCAAACCGTTTGGGCGCGGGCAGCATCACCGCCAGCCGCGCCGCTTCGGTGGCGCTGAGTTTGCTGGCGCTCTTGCGGAAATAGTGCTGCGCGGCGGCTTCGGCCCCAAACACGCCTTCGCCCCATTCCACGCTGTTCAGATAAATCTCCAGGATGCGCTGCTTGCTCAGCAGTTGCTCCAGCAGCAGCGTCAGCACAAACTCCTGCCCCTTGCGCAGCAGCGTGCGTTCGCCGGACAGCAGCAGGTTCTTGGCCAGTTGCTGGGTGATGGTGGAGCCGCCGCGGACCTTGGGAGCGCGCACGGGTCGGTCTGGCGCGCGCGCCTGGGCTTTGCTGGCCTGGGCTTCGGCCTTGGCGTTGCGCTCCCAGGCTTTTTCGATGGCGTTCCAATCCACGCCGTCGTGGGTCACAAAGCTGTCGTCTTCTGACGCAATGACGGCGCGTTTGAGCTGGTCGGAGAGGCTGGCGTAGGGCATCCACTGCTGGCGCCAGCGCACTTGGCCGGTGGTGGACAGCTGGGTCCAGGCTTCGGATCGCTGAAAGCTGGTGGATTCGGGGTCGACCACGGTCATGGCCGCAATGCGCAGCACAAAAAACAGCTGCAGGGCCACAAAAGCCAGGACCACCCAACCCAACCAGCGCAACACGGCTTTCATGGCGGAGGGTCCTGGGTTCAGGCAGAGGCGTGCTGCTGCAATTCATGCAGCACCTGGGCCGAGGGTGGGCGCACGCCGCGCCACAGCAAAAAGGCTTCGGCCGCCTGCTCCACCAGCATGCCCAGGCCGTCGCGTGGCACGGCACCATGGGTGCGGGCCCAGTCCAGAAAGCCCTGGGCAGCGGGGCCGTACATCATGTCGTAGGCCAGGCAGCCCGGACGCAGCACGCTGGCGGGCACCGGCACATCGGCACCGGCCAGGCTGCTGGCTGTGGCGTTGATAATGACATCGAAATTGGCCTCTATCGCTTGTGGATTAAGCGCTAGTAGCTCTGATTTTTGTAGCGATGCAAGTGTGCTGTGCGATTGCACCAGGGCTTGCGCCTTGGCCAGCGTGCGGTTGGCTACGGTGACCTGTCGCGCGCCCGCTAGCAGCAGGGGGCCCAGCACCCCGGCAGCGGCGCCGCCTGCACCCACCAGCAGCACATCGCGCCCGGCCAGGGATACTCCCGCGTTGCGCGTGATGTCTGCCACCAGACCCAGGCCGTCGGTGTTGTCGGCGTAGATGCTGCCATCCGCGCGAAAGGTGAGCGTGTTGGCCGCGCCCGCCAGCTGCACACGTTCGCTGCATTCGGTGGCGAGGCCCGGCGCATCGGTCTTGAACGGGACGGTGACGTTGCAGCCGCGCCCGCCCTGGGCCACAAAATCACGCACGCCTTGGGCAAACTCGTCCATGGGCACCAGGCGGCGCTCATAGGCAATGGACTCGCCCGTCAGTTCGGCAAAACGCGCGTGGATGGCGGGCGAGCGGCTGTGTGCGACAGGGTTGCCCATCACGCAATACAGGTCGGGGAGTGGCGAAGATGTCATTGGAACAACCAGGGCTGCATGCAGGGGCGGTGTCAGTCAGGCCAAGGCCGCTGGCATGTCCATCGGCGGGGACGCGCCGCAGGCGACTTTGGAGGGCTATCTCACAGTCGTTTCGAGGGTCTGGTCCCGGGTGAACTTGAAGCGCGCCACCATGGCGATCTGGTCGGCTTTCTGGCGCATGTCGGCGTTGAACACGCCAAACGGACCCGCAGCACGGGCAATGGCTTCGGCGCGGCGGTCCAGCGTGGGGTTGCCAGAGCCCTGCACCACCTCGGTTTCCAGCACCCGGCCGTCGTGGTTGACGGTGACGATCATGGTCAGCTCGCCATACAGCTTGCGTCCGCCTTGTTCCGGGAAGTTCTCGGTACCCTTGTCTTCCACCTTGCGGCGCAGCGCGTCGTAGTAAATGGCGTAGGCCTCTTCGCGTGTGGCGGGGCTGATGTAGCGTTTTTTGGGGCGCGAGTTTTCTTCGTTGATGCGTTTTTCGATCTCGGCCAGCAGCTTGACGAGCTGGCGGCGCTTTTCCTGCTCGGTCACCTGTTCGGCGCTCTGGCTGGGCTTGCGCGGATCGGGCACCGGCATGGTGGCCAGCTGCTTGCGCAACTGGGCCAGCAGTTGCGCCTGCTGCTCCTGCATCGCATCCATCTTGCGCTGCTGCTCTTCAAAATCATCGCCAATGGCCGTCAGCGCCGAGTACGGCAGCGGGCTGGTGGCGCGGCCTTTTTCGGCTTCGCCGCCGCCCGCCAGGTTGGCCTGCGCAATCGCCTGCGCCTTGTCGGGCCGTTCGTTGGACTTGGCGTTGACCAGGATGACTTCAAGCGGCGTGTCCTGGAACACGCGGTTAAAGCCCTCGGGGTCGATAAAGCGCACCGAAATCAGTGCGGCATGCACGGCCACCGAGATGAACAGCGCCAGCTGCAGCGTGCTGAAGGTGCGGAGAAAGGAAGGGAGTTTCATCGCCGGGCCGTGGGGACAGTGGTCACGGGATCGGATTATCAGGTGGCAGCCGCAGGGGATTCGGCGGGCGCCTCGTTCACATCCACTGCGATGGCGATGGGGCCCGCCACGGTGTCGTCGTCTTCCGCTTCGGCATCCTCCACCGGGCCGTCATCGCTGGTATCGGCCGGGTCGTCCAGGCGCTCGATGACGGTGCCGTGCAGGTCCAGCGTGATCTCGTCCACTTCGCCCAGCTTCACCTTGAGGCGCGCGCCGCGCGGCAGGTTTTGGGCACCCAGCACAGGGAAGACGAGCGGAATGTCGTCCGCCCGTACCAGAAAGCTGCCGCCGGGGCCTTCCTTGAACACGGTCGCATTCAGCTCGGTGATGCCGTTCTGCTCTACATATTTGAGCGTCCAGAAGCGTTCCATGCCCGCCTGGTAGCCGTTGTAGGCGCTGTAGGCGGCATCAAAGCTGCTGATGATGGAGAACAGGTCGGCATCCTTGGGCTTGAAGGGCGCCGCCAGCGCCGCAGTTTTGCCGTGGCGGGCGCAGGCAATGATCTGCCACTGGTTGACCAGGTCGGTATAGCGGCGCAGGGGCGAGGTGGCCCAGGAGTACGCTTTGACCCCGATGCCCGCGTGCGGCAGCGCCTTGGTGCCCATGCGCACCTTCACGCCCGGCGCCATGCTGGCCTGGCTGCGGTAGATGCCGGGCACGCCGTGGTCGGCCAGCATGAGGCCCCAGGTGCTGTTGGCCACGATGGCGGCCTCGGCCACGATCAGATCCAGCGGGGCGCCGCGCTGGCGGGTGGTGATCTGCACTTGCTCGGAGCCATTGGGCTCGCCCCGGTCGTTGCCGACCAGGCGGAAGTTGTAGTCCGGGCGGTTGAAGTTCTCGGGCTTGCCGCGAACCACTTCGCGCTGCGCCTTGAGGCTTTTGGCCAAACGGTGCAAAAACGATAGCTGCTCGCGCAGATCCAGCAAGCGCTGAGGGGTGTTTTCTACCTCAACTGTGGAGTCTGTCAGCCACGCTTCCGTGACGATGTAGTCGAGCTGGTCGTGGCGCAGGTTGGCCACCACGGGCACCCGTTCCAGTTTGGTCTCGGTGCCGGTGATTTCCAGGGTGGCTTCGTTCACCGTGACATACAACGACACGGCCGGGTTGGCGCGGCCTTCGTCCAGCGTGTAGATCTGCACCACCTCGTCGGGCAGCATGGTGATCTTGTAGCCCGGCATGTACACGGTGGACAGGCGGTTGCGGCCCAGCTGGTCCAGCGGCGAGCCCGGCACGATGGCCAGACCCGGCGCGGCAATATGGATGCCGAGCACCACGGTGCCCGTGCCCAGGCCTTGAACGGACAGCGCATCATCGATTTCGGTGGTTTGCGAATCGTCGATGGAATAGGCCTGCACCGTGGCCAGGGGCAGGTCGTCGGGGGGCTGGGGGGCGGTGAGTGCCGGAAACCCTGTCCCCTTGGGGAAGTTGTCAAACAGAAATCGCTTCCAGTGGAACTGGTAGGCCGAGTCGATGGCGCCAGCCTTTTGCAGCAGATCGAGCGGCGCGGTGTGGGTGGCGCGGCTGGCCTCGACCACGGCCTTGTACTCGGGCGCGTTCTTGTCGGGCTTGAACAGGATCTTGTAGAGCTGGTCGCGGATGGGTTGCGGGCATTCGCCCCGGCCCAGTTGCGCGGCCCACTCGTCGATCTGCGCGAGGATGGCCTTCTTCTTTTCGATGGCAGCCAGCGCTTGCTGCAGGATCTCGGCCGAGGCCTTCTTGAACCGGCCCTTGCCCGCGCGGCGGAAGTAGTGCGGCGCGTCGTACAGACGGAACAGCGCACCGGCCTGCTGGGCCAAGGTGGCGTTGTCAGAGAAATAGTCCCGCGCCAGGTCGGCAAAGCCGAATTCGTCTTCGGGCGCGAACTCCCAGGCCAGGTCCAGCTCAATGGTCTCGGCCACGGCCTGGGCCTGGGCGATGAGTTCGGCCGGGGCGGGTTTCTCGAATTTCAGGAGGATGTTGGCGGCCTTGACCTTGACCCGCTTGCCCGAATCGAGCTCGACCTGGGCGGATGTATCGGCTTCGGACAGGATACGGCCGGCCATGAACTTGCCGGCTTCTTCAAACAATGCATGCATGGCGGGGATTGTCCCATGGGTGGCGGCGGCGTCCGGGCGTGGGGCGACGGGGTGCCAGGAGCCCGTCGGACTTGCAGCCGACGATTCCAAGGCCGACAGGCGCTTGGACCCTATGATTCCGGGCTTCCCATGACTGAATTTTTCCGCTGAGATGCCGTTGATTTCTGCGCCGTTGTGCCTCATGGCGGTGGCGCTGCCCTTTCTTTTTGCCTACACCGATTCCCCCATCTCCAACTTCTGGCCGCTGGTGACGTCCTGGGTGTGTGGCGGGGTGCTGCTGGCGGTGGGGGCGTGGTCGGCGCGTGGGGCATACCCAGGGCGTTCCCGCGCAGTGGAACCCGAAAGCTGGGGGCGCCTGTTGGCTGGGGGGCTGGTGCTGGCGGCGGTGTTGTCCAGCATCATCGGGCTGGTTCAGTATGCGGCAGGCGATGTGGGCCTGGGGCCGTGGATTCATCCCTCGCAGCCGGGCCAGGCCGCGGGCAATCTGCGCCAGCGCAACCAGCAGGCCACGCTGCTCGCCTTGGGAGCGTGGGCGCTGCTGTGGTTTGCGCTGCATGGTCGGGCGCGATTGCTTGGGTTGTTCCAGGCGCGGCCCGGTCGCCCTGCCGCCGTGCGCGGCCAGCCTCGGGTTTCAGCCCACTGGCCCGCGATTTTTATATTGGCAACCCTTGCCGCTGCGGGCGCCGCAACGGCGTCGCGGACGGGCGCGGTCCAGTGGTTGTTGGTGGTGAGCCTGCTGGTGCTGTGGCAGCGCACGGGCGCCGGGCCTGCACTGCGGCTGGCGTTGTTGGGCGCGGGCCTGTATTTGGTAGCAGCCTGGGTGCTGCCAGAGCTTCTGTGGCGGGCCCAGGGCGTTCATGCCGATGCGCTGTTCCACCGGTTTACTGATGACTCCCAGCCTTGCACCAGTCGGCGCGCGCTGTGGTCCAACATGTTCACGTTGATAGCGCAGAAGCCCTGGGTGGGGTGGGGTTGGGGCGAGCTGGACTATGCGCACTACGTCAGTTTGTTTCCGGGCGAGCGCTTTTGTGTGCTGCTGGATAACGCGCACAACCTGCCATTGCAGCTGGCGGTAGAACTGGGGTTGCCTGCCGCCGTGTTGTTGTGCGGGGCTTTCGGTGTGTGGTGCCTGGGGTCGCGCCCCTGGCATGAAGACCGGCCAGAGCGCCAGTTGGCCTGGGGCGTGCTGGCCATCATCGGGCTGCACAGCCTGCTCGAATATCCGCTTTGGTATGGGCCGTTTCAGATCGTCGCCCTTTTTGCAATGGCCTTGCTGTTGTGGCCGCAGTCACCGCTGCGTGCACGAGGCGCAGCACCCTCGTTGGTTCTGGGCGCGGGTGCCGTCCTGATATGGGGCGTCTGTGGCCTGGCGGCGTGGGATTATTTTCGGGTGAGCCAGCTCTATAAAGCGAACACCGACCGTGCGGCCGCGTATCGGGACAACGTGCAGTCGAAAGTAACGCGCTCTTTGCTCTTCGCCGATCAACTGGCGTTTGCGCAGCTGACCACGACGGGCTTGACCCGGGAGAACGCGCAGCGCGTGAACCAGCAAGCCAAACACTTGCTGCACTATTCCCCGGAGCCCCGCGTCATCCAGGCGGTCATCGAAAGCGCCGTGATGCTGGGCAAAGACGATGAAGCGGCCTTTCATATGAAGCGCTACCGCATCGCTTATCCGAAAGACTATGACCGTTGGATGGGCGCCGCTGGCGGCAAGGCGTCTGCCGAGGTCCGATGACACGGCGAGCGTTTGAGATGCTATGATTTTGGTAGCTGTCAGTGCTTTACGGAAAAGCGCTAGAGGCTAAAAACAATCAAAATTTTGGCGGCTGCAGCGGTCGGGGTTACCGTTCGCCCCCCTGGCTCAGGCGAGTGCCAGAAACGCTGCCACGGTGGGCAGGTAGTCGCTGAAGTTGCTGAGTGCGTGGTCGCCGCCCTCTTGCACCAGTTGCCGTGCCTCAGGGTATCGCCCAGCCATTTCCCGCCAGTCCAGCACTTCATCGCCCTTCGCAAGGATGACCATCTCAGGCGCAGCAGGGTGCTGGCCGTGTGTGCCCAGCGCCTGCAGTTCGCCGATGTATTCCGGTAGAAAGAAAAACCGTTCGGTCGGGTTTTGCCAGGTGGTCTGCTCGCCGATGTAGCGCTCCAGGTCGCGGGCGGGGTGAACGGCCGGGTTCAGCATCACGCTGGGGCAGCGGGTTTGATGGGCCACCCAACTGGCGTAGAAGCCGCCCAGTGACGATCCCACCACCGCCATCGAGGGGTGTGGCCAGCGGGCAACACCCTGCATCACCAAGGCCATGGCTTCTTGAGGGGAGGGCGGCAATTGCGGGCACCAGAAAGTCAGTTCCGGATGGTGCTGTGCGACGTACGCGGCCATCTGCCGGGCCTTGGCCGACTGCGGCGATGAGCGAAAACCGTGCAGATACAGAAGGTGCGTGGTGGTCATGCGGACATCAAGGGGGTCGACAAAGTGAAGGGGGCAGGGGAATCACTGCTCTGGGGGCTGTGGCACAGGCATAAGATGTGCCACACAAGGGCTCCACGCCGTGCGGCGCCCTGTTTTGCCACCGCAGCCATGACTGATTTTGCCCCGCTTTCTACCGCCAAACGCTGGGCGTGGGGAGCCAGCGAGAAGCCCCCCACCTCCCTCGGTCGGTTTGAGCTGAAAAAACCTCTGGGGCGTGGTGCCCAGGCCACCGTCTGGCTGGCACTGGACCCGCGGTTGCAGCGTGAGGTGGCCATCAAACTCATGCGCCCCATGCAGGACCAGGACCCGTCGGTGCTGGAGCAGTGGCTGCGCGAGGCCCGCCATGTGGGGCGACTGGCCCACCCGTACATCGTGCCGGTGTTTGAAGCCGACGTGCAAGGGCGTCAGCCCTACATCGTCTTTGAGTACGTGCCGGGCAAGACGCTGGCGGAGCACCTCGCCCAGCAAGGGCGTTGTACGCCGCACGATGCGGTGGCGTTGATGGTGGACGTGCTAGATGGCCTGCAGGCGGCGCACCAGGCGGGCATCGTGCACCGCGACCTCAAACCCTCCAACATCATGATTGACGCCCAGCGCCACGCGCGGGTCATGGACTTTGGCATGGCCGCCCCCGTGCAAGCGACGCCCGATGCCCACCTGGCCAGTGGCACGCCCGCGTACCTGGCACCAGAGGCCGCGGCGGGAGCGGCTCCGGCACCCTCGATGGACGTGTATTCCGCGGCGCTGGTGCTGATCGAGCTGCTGACCGGCCAACCACTCATTCACCAGAAGGACACCTGGCAGGCCCTGTATCGCATTGCCAATGAAGACTTGGCGCTGCCCGAAGACCTGGGGCAGGGAGTGGATGACGGCCTGCGGGCGATCTTGCAGCGCGCCATGGCGCGTGACCCGGGCCAACGGTATGCCTCGGCGGGGGATTTTCGGGATGCGCTGCGCGCATGGGCAGCGCCCGCCAGTGCGCCGTCGGCGTCGAGCAATGCCACGCTGGATTTTCTGCTGCGGCGCATGCGGCACAAAAGCGATTTTCCGGCGCTGTCGGACTCGGTGGCGCGCATCCAGCGGGTGGCCAATTCCGAAGACGACAGCATCAGCGACCTGACCCACGAAATCCTCAAGGATGTGGCGTTGACCAACAAGCTGCTGCGCCTGGTCAACAGCGTGCACTACGCCCATGCCAGCCGCGGCACCATCAGCACCGTGTCGCGCGCGGTGAGCCTGGTGGGTTTCAACGCGGTGCGCAACATGGCGCTCAGCCTGGTGCTGCTGGACCACATGCAGGACAAGGCCCATGCCAGCCAGATGCGCGAGGAGTTCCTGCGCGCCATGATGGCCGGATCCGTTGCATCCGAGTTTTGCGGCGCTGGCCAGGCAGCGGAAGAGGCTTTCATTGGCGCCATGTTCCAGAACCTGGGGCGCATGCTGTGCGAGTTCTATTTTCCGGAAGAGGCCCGGCAGGTGCGCAGCCTCGTCGCCGCGGGGCGCATGGAAGGGGGCGAGGAATCCGCGTCCGTGCAGGTGCTGGGCTTGGGATTTGAAGACCTGGGAGTCGGGGTTGCCCGCGTCTGGGGCTTGCCGGAGAGTCTGCAGCGCTGCATGCGCAAACCGATGGGGTCGCCCATGCAGCGGGCGCCGGAGCAGGGTGTGGAACGCTTGCGCTGGGCGGCCATGGCGGCCAACGAAGTGGCCAGCATCCTGTTGTTCAGTGACGCAACCCAGATCGAGCCGCATCTGGCGCAGGTCGGCACCCGCTATGCGCGCACGCTGGCGCTGTCTGCCGAATCCATTGCCGAGGCCACCTTGCGGGCCCGCCACAAGCTGGTGGCACTGGCCGAGGCGCTGGATCTGCGGGTGGAGCCTGGCACGCCCGCAGCCCGATTGCTGAAACTGCCCGCCCCCGAAGGTGCTTCGGCGACGCCGGAGGATGCCCTGAAATCGCACGAACTGCGCGCCAGCGAGACACAGCCCCTGCCCGCCGTGCTTGCTTCGCAAGCCGGTGGCGCGGTGTCTGTGGCCCAGGTCAATGAAGTGCTCGCAGCCGGTATTCAGGACATCACCAATGCCATGGTCGAGAGTTTTCAGCTCAACGACGTATTGCGCATGATTCTGGAGACCATGTTCCGGGCGCTCGGATTCAGGCGCATGGTGTTTTGCCTGCGCGACGCCAAAACCGAGGTGCTGACGGGCCGTTTTGGACTAGGAGAGGGCAGCGAGGCGGCGGTGCGCGCGATGAAGGTGCCGCTCAAGGCGCAGGGCGACCTGTTTGCCGCAGTTTGCTTGCGCGGTGCCGATACGCTGATCAATGACGCCACCGAGGCACGCATGCAGAAGCGGTTGCCCGAGTGGTACCGCTCGGGGCTCAATGCGCCATCATTTTTGCTTTTGCCTTTGCAGATCAAGGGGCAGCCCTTTGCCCTGATCTACGCCGACCAGTCCGCCGCGGGAGGGATTGTGGTGGATGACAAGGCTCTGGGTCTGTTGCGCACCCTGCGCAATCAGGCGGTGATGGCCTTCCGGCAGGCGGGTTGACCGCAGGGCTGGCCTGCGGGGCCGATAATTGCGGGATGTCCGTCGTTTTTGAAAAGCCCACTCTTGCGCAGCGCTTTGCCCCTTTGTTTCGGGGTTTTGACCTTCCGCTCCTCTTGGTGGTGTTGCTGCTGGCAAGCGCGGGGCTGGTGGCCATGTATTCGTCGGGCTATGACCACGGGACCCGCTTTTCAGACCATGGGCGCAACATGCTCATCGCGGGTGCCATTCTGTTCATGGTGGCCCAGGTGCCCCCGCAGAAGATCATGGTGTTTGCGGTGCCTTTATACATAGCGGGGGTGGCGCTGCTGGTGGCGGTGGCGATCTTCGGCATCACCAAGAAGGGCGCCCAGCGCTGGATCAACTTGGGCATCGTCATTCAGCCCAGCGAGATTCTGAAAATTGCCATGCCCTTGATGCTGGCCTGGTGGTTTCAGAAGCGCGAAGGCACACTGCGGCCCCTGGACTTTGTTGCCGCGGGGCTGTTGCTGGCCATACCGGTCGGGCTGATCATGAAACAGCCCGATCTGGGCACCTCGTTGCTGGTGCTGGCGGCGGGTTTGTCGGTGATCTTTTTTGCGGGTCTCTCGTGGAAGCTGGTGCTGCCGCCGGTGGTGATCGGCGGGATTGGCATCGCCACCTTGGTGCTTTTGGGCGACCCGCTGTGTGCCGATGGGGTGCGCTGGGCGGTGCTGCACGACTACCAGCAGCAGCGTATTTGCACCTTGCTGGACCCTACGCGGGACCCCTTGGGCAAGGGCTTTCACATCATCCAGGGCATGATCGCCATCGGGTCGGGGGGCATGTGGGGCAAGGGGTTCATGGCGGGCACGCAGACGCACCTGGAGTTCATCCCCGAGCGCACCACCGATTTCATCTTTGCCGCGTTCTCCGAAGAGTTCGGGCTGGCAGGCAACCTGTTCCTGGTGGTGTGTTTCTTGATGCTGGTCTGGCGCGGGCTGGCGATTGCAGCGGGTGCCAACAGCCTCTTTGGGCGCTTGATGGCGGGCGCGGTGTCCATGATCTTCTTCACCTATGCCTTTGTGAACATGGGCATGGTCAGCGGCATCTTGCCGGTGGTGGGTGTGCCCTTGCCCTTCATCAGCTATGGCGGCACGGCAATGGTGACACTGGGGCTGGCGCTGGGCATCCTGATGTCGGTGGCGCGCGCGCAAAAGCAGGACTCCAAAGACGCCCGCCCTGCGCTGTAGGTGTTTGGGTTCTCTAGGGTTTCTGCGGGGGCGTTGCTTCGGGCGCCACAACGGGGTACAAAACGAGAGGCCAACTGTGCCTTGGCCTCAACCGGAGGGCTCCCCTATGGCGGCGAAGTTCGAGCTGAAGAAGTCGAAGAACGACAAGTTTGTTTTCAATTTGCTGGCCACCAACGGCCAGATCGTTCTGACAAGCGAAATGTACGAGTCCAAGGCCAGTGCGCTCAATGGAATCGAATCCGTGCGCAAAAACGCCCCGGACGATGGGCGCTTCGGTCGTCTCAGCGCCAAGGACGGGTCGCCTTACTTCACGCTCAAGGCGGCCAACGGACAGGTGATTGGCCAGAGCCAGATGTATTCCGGGGCCAGGGCGCGGGATGCAGGGATTGAGTCGGTGCAGACCCATGCGGTTGCTGCTGCCGTGGATGACCAGACGGGCGCCTGACGCCGCCAAGCAGGGCGGACACTGGTTGCTGTGGGAGATGGGTTGATTGCAAGGGGTCATACGCCCCTTGCCTCAACCGGGCATGGCCGCACGCCTAAAATGCCCGGATGACTTTCCGCTCCACCACTGCCGCGCCCCAGCGTGCGGCCACCAGCCAGCGCATTGATGTTGCCCGCGAACTGCTGCTGACCCCCTTCGGGCTCGACGAAAGCCATCTGGCCCGCGCGCTGGCCGAGATCCGCACCCACCAGGTGGACGACGCCGATCTGTACTTCCAATACACGCGCAGCGAGGGCTGGAGCCTGGAAGAGGGCATCGTCAAGACGGGTTCCTTCAGCATTGACCAGGGTGTGGGCGTGCGCGCCGTGAGCGGGGAGAAAACGGCCTTTGCCTATTCCGACGACATCTCCGAGGCTTCGCTGCTCGATGCGGCTCGTACTGTGCGATCCATTTCGGCTGCATCTCAGGCCGGTAAAGCGCGGGTAGCTCCTAAAAAGGTAGCTGCAGGCCGCAGCCTGTACCCGGGTGTCGACCCCATCGCCTCGCTCGACAGTACCGCCAAGGTGGCCATGCTGGAAAAGCTGGAGCAGCGCGCCCGCGCCAAGGACCCCCGCGTAGCGCAAGTGATGGCCGGGCTGGCCAGTGAATACGACGTAGTCCTGGTGGCGCGTGCCGACGGCACGCTGGCGGCGGATGTGCGTCCGCTGGTGCGTCTGTCGATCACCGTGATTGCCGAGCAGAACGGCCGCCGCGAAATGGGCTCGGCGGGCGGCGGTGGCCGCTTCGGGCTGGCCTATTTTGATGACGAGCAGATGGGCAAGTATGTGGACGAGGCCGTGAATGCGGCCCTGGTCAACCTTGAATCGCGCCCCGCCCCTGCGGGCGAAATGACCGTGGTGCTGGGCTCAGGCTGGCCCGGCATCTTGTTGCACGAAGCCATTGGCCACGGGCTGGAGGGTGACTTCAATCGCAAGGGCTCCAGTGCGTTCAGCGGCCGTATCGGCCAGCGCGTGGCGGCCAAGGGCGTTACCGTGTTGGACGACGGCACCATCGCCGACCGCCGCGGCTCGCTCAACGTGGACGACGAAGGACACGCCAGCCAGCGCAACGTGCTGATCGAGGACGGGATCTTGAAGGGTTACATCCAGGATTCTCTCAATGCGCGCCTCATGGGCGTGGCCCCCACTGGCAACGGCCGCCGCGAGAGCTATGCTCACATTCCCATGCCGCGCATGACCAACACCTACATGCTGGGCGGCGACAAGGACCCGCAGGAAATCATCGCCAGCATCAAGAAGGGTTTGTACGCCAGCAACTTCGGCGGCGGGCAGGTGGACATCACTTCGGGCAAGTTTGTGTTCTCCGCCAGCGAGGCCTACTGGGTCGAAAACGGCAAGATCCAATATCCGGTGAAGGGCGCTACCATCATCGGCAGCGGGCCCGAGTCGCTCAAGAAGGTCACCATGATCGGCAACGACATGCGTCTGGATAGCGGCGTGGGCACCTGCGGAAAAGAGGGGCAAAGCGTGCCTGTAGGCGTGGGCCAGCCCACTCTGCGCATCGAAGGCTTGACGGTGGGTGGCACAGCCTGACCCTGTGATGCGCAGGCCAGCGAGCGGTGGGGTCCTTCACTATTCGCGTTTTCACCCCCTTTTCAACGCTTGCACCGTGCGGTGCGCAGCGCACAATCGGCAGCACCATGCCTGCCACGCGCCCTAGTCAACTGCTGACCCTTCAGTCGTTTGGCGATATCAGCCGTTTTCTGCGTGAAGGAGTGGCCGATGAGGACTCGCGCCAGCTGCGCGACAGCCTCGGCGCGCTGTCCATGCAGATTGATGAGGCCGTTCGCATACGCCGCAACAGCACCGACACCGCAGCCATCGCCCGCCGGGTGACCACCTTGTCGCACTGCACCCGCGAACATCAGTTGTTTCTGACTGGACTGGGCTCTGCGTGGCATGCGTTGTATGAATTTGATGCCTACCAGCGCGCGCTGCGTGAACTGCGCAACGCCATTGCCGACTGGCAGCAAATGCTGGAGCGTCGCAGCCCCAAGGAAAGCGCATGCTTTGACCAGTTTGAACTGCTGGCCTGGCGCACGCTGGGCGAGGCGTTGCTGCTCATCGACATGTACGAGCATCAGAGCAATCCCCAAAGCGATCTGCAGGATGCAGTGCCTCCTCGCAGGCTGCCTGTATTGCAAAGAATGCGCGCCTGGTTTCGCAGTTGGGGGCGCTGAGAGGGTGTCTGCCGCATACTCCCGGCCCTGTTTTGTCGTGCAATTGCAACAGCAGGCGCTTGCTGCACTGCCGCACTCCTGTGCTACATTGGCCGCCATGCAAGTTCGCAGCGCGTTTTATTTTTGGTTTTTTATCTCGGTCCCCGGCGGATGAGAGGAAAACGCGCAAGCACACACAACCTCCCCATACCAACCGCCGACGCTGCAAAGCCCGGCGGTTTTTGTTTTTCTGCCCCCCGTTTTTTCATCCCCTTCAACCGACCACAACTCCAAGAGGAAGCAACCATGACGGCCCTTACCAACCCCACCAGCGATGCCTGGTACCGCAGCGTCGAGAAAACCAGCCAGACCGACGACGAACGTATCAAGGACATCACCGTGTTGCCTCCTCCCGAGCACCTGATCCGCTTTTTCCCGATTGGCGGCACGCCGGTCGAGACGCTGATCACCCAGACCCGCAAGAACATCCACAACATCATGGCCGGTGAGGACGACCGCCTGCTGGTGGTGATTGGCCCCTGTTCCATCCACGACCCGGCCGCTGCGATCGAATACGCACGCCGCCTGAAAGTGACCCGCGAGCAGTACAAAGACACGCTGGAGATCGTGATGCGTGTGTACTTCGAAAAGCCCCGCACCACCGTGGGCTGGAAGGGCCTCATCAACGACCCCTACCTGGACGAAACCTACCGCATCGATGAAGGCCTGCGCATTGCGCGCCAGTTGCTGATCGACATCAACCGCCTGGGCATGCCCGCCGGCAGCGAGTTCCTGGACGTGATCTCGCCCCAGTACATCGGTGACCTTATCTCCTGGGGCGCCATCGGCGCGCGCACCACCGAAAGCCAGGTGCACCGCGAACTGGCTTCCGGTCTCTCGGCGCCCATCGGCTTCAAGAACGGCACGGACGGCAACATCCGCATCGCGACCGATGCCATCCAGTCGGCCAGCCGCGGCCACCACTTTTTGTCGGTCCACAAGAACGGCCAAGTGGCCATCGTCAACACCAATGGGAACAAGGACTGCCACGTGATTCTGCGCGGTGGCAAAACGCCCAATTACGACGCCCAGAGCGTTGCAGCGGCCTGCAAGGACCTCGAAGCCGCCAAGCTGCCTGCCACGCTGATGGTGGACTGCAGCCATGCCAACAGCAGCAAGCAGCATGAAAAACAGCTGGAAGTGGCGCGGGACATCGGCGCGCAGATCGCAGGTGGCTCGCGCAGCGTGTTCGGCCTGATGATCGAAAGCCATCTGGCGGCGGGTGCGCAGAAGTTCACACCCGGCAAGGACGACGCCGCAGCGCTGGAATATGGCAAGAGCATCACCGACGCCTGCCTGGGCTGGGACGATTCGCTGCAGGCCCTGGCCGACCTGTCCAAGGCGGTCACCGCGCGCCGCGCGCGCTGAGCTTTTGCGCCGTCGCAAGCTCTAAACTGGGGCTCTTGGGTTGCACGCCCCGTGCAGCCCAAGGGCTTGGACGTTAGTAGAAAGGCAATCCATCATGCACAGCGAAGTGTCGGTCCGGTTGGCCGGGCATCAGGAGTTCCGTTTTGGCCTGGAGGGCGCCGAGCCCATGGGACATGAAGAGGGGCGGCGCTGGCTGGACGACCAGTTCACCAACCTGGATTGCGAGCCCCTGCGCGCTAGTGGCAAGGTGCTGCTGGCCGACAAAGTGCTGACTGTGGCGCGCGCTGCCGGAGCATCGCTGATGGCTGACCCGGCGTGGTCGCGCGACTTTGCACGTGCCGCCAGTGCGGCCCTGGCCAAGCCGGTGGTGCGTGTGGACGTACCCGGTATGGCCGTAACCTATTGAATATTTGAGCCAAATTGGCCTCTAGCGCTTATCGATAAAGCGCTAGTAGCTATTATTTTTGTAGTGCTTGGAGCAGTTTGGCGTGGATGCCACCAAACCCGCCATTGCTCATGCACACGATGTGGTCTCCCGTGCGCGCTGCCTGGATGACTTGGGCCACCAGGGTGTCGATGTCCGCCGCGGTTTGCGCACGTTGGCCCGGGCCCACGCCCATCGGCGCCAGGGCTTGAGCGGCGTCCCAGTCCAGCCCGGCCGTGTGGCAAAACGCCAGGTCCGCGGGCTCCAGGGCCCAGGGCAACTGGCTCTTCATGGCGCCCAGTTTCATGGTGTTGCTGCGGGGTTCGAACACGGCCAGGATGCGCGCACTGGCCCCCAGGCTGCGGCGCAGACCATCGAGCGTGGTGCGCAGCGCCGTGGGGTGGTGGGCAAAATCGTCGTACACGGCAATACCGCCCACCGTGCCCCGCAGTTCCATGCGCCGCTTCACGTTCTGAAAGTTGGCCAGCGCGTTGGCCGCCTGCTCCGGGCTCACGCCCACGTGGTGTGCGGCGGCGATGGCGGCGAGGGCGTTGAGCTGGTTGTGGACCCCCGTCAGAGCCCATTCCACGCGGGCTACGGTTTTGCCCTGGTACAGCACATCAAAGGCGTGGGGTTCGCCCTGGGCTGCGAAGTCATTCACGGTGGCGCCAAAACTGCTGACTTCGCTCCAGCAACCGGCGTGCAGCACACGCGCCAGGCTCTCTTCCAGTCCGTTGGCCACCACGCGGCCCGACGGTGGCACGGTGCGCACCAGGTGGTGAAACTGACGCTCGATGGCGGGGAGGTCATCAAAAATGTCGGCGTGGTCAAACTCCAGGTTGTTGAGCACGGCCGTGCGGGGCCGGTAGTGCACAAACTTGCTGCGTTTGTCGAAGAAGGCGGTGTCGTACTCATCCGCCTCAATCACGAACAAGGGTGCTGCACCGAGCGGGGCGGTGGATGGCTGGGGTCGCTGCGATGCTCCCAGCCGGGCCGATACGCCAAAGTTCAGCGGCACGCCACCAATCAGAAAACCGGGTTGCTGCCCCGCGCTCTCCAGAATCCACGCCAGCATCGACGTGGTGGTGGTCTTTCCATGCGTGCCCGCTACCGCCAGCACATGGCGACCTTGCAGCACGTGCTCGGACAGCCACTGCGGCCCGCTGGTGTAATGCGCGCCCGCGTCCAGAATCGCTTCCATCAGCGGAAATTTGGGGGAGCCGTCTGGCAATCGTGCGCGGCTGACCACGTTGCCTACCACGAACATGTCCGGCTGCAGCGCCAACTGGTCAGCGCCAAAACCCTCGATCAGGTCGATGCCCAGAGCCCTGAGCTGGTCGCTCATGGGAGGGTAGACGCCTGCGTCGCACCCGGTGACCTTGTGGCCTGCCTCGCGCGCGAGTGCCGCCAAGCCTCCCATGAACGTGCCGCAGATGCCGAGTATGTGTATATGCATGGGCGCAGATTCTAAGCCTGCTGGGAGGTAGTTGAATTTGATGCCAAATTGGGCTGTAGCGCTTGTTGGATAAGCACTACCAGCTATTAAAAGCGTAGTGCGATGCGGGCACCGGCTTGCGAGTCGTGCGTGCGATCTGCCAGGAGATCGTGCGCCTGTTCTGAGCGCCCTCAAGGGGCATGGGGTAAAGCGTTGGTTCCTGTTGCACGATCACGCCACAATGCAGCTTCCTGTCTTTGACTCGCCTCTACCGCCATGCATACACCTTTGAGCGACGAAATCGCCCACACCACGGCCCGGCTGGTGGTGGAGGAGGGGCTTGAATGGGGACCGGCCAAACGCCGTGCGTTGCGCGAGATGGGCCTGCCGCCCCGCACCCCGCTGCCCGACAACGACCGTGTCGAAGCCGCGGTACGTGAATACATCCAGATCTTTTGTGCCGACACCCAGCCCCGAGAGCTGCGGGCCTTGCGACAACTGGCGCTGGTGTGGATGGTGCGCATGGCGGCATTCCGCCCCCACTTGGCGGGGGCGGTGTGGCACGGCACGGCCACCCGTTTGTCCGATGTTTACCTGCAGTTGTTTTGTGATGACTCGAAATCTGCAGAAATAGCGTTGATCGATCACCATGTGGATTACGAACCCCGCACGGTGCCCGGCTTTCATGGCCACTCGGTCGAGGCCTTGAGCCTGAGCAGCAAGTCGCCCGAACTCGATGAGATGATCGGTGTGCACCTGATGATCTACGACCTGGATGACCTGCGGGGCGCGCTGCGGCCCGACTCCAAAGGTCGCACCCCACGCGGTGACCTGACTGCCGTGCGCCGCCTGCTCCAAGAAACTCCAGACGATGACGAACCCCGCTGAACCCCCTGAATCCCTCGACGCCGCCGCCCCTTCGGCCCCATCGCCCAGGCGCCGCCGACTGCTGTATGCAGGCGTTGCCGGTTCTGCGGCCCTGGGAGGAGCAGGTCTGGCCTGGTGGAAGTTTCAACCCCACGCCATGGAGCCTGGGGCCGAGCAGGCGCTATGGAGCATGGAGTTTGACCAACCCGACGGCGGCGCATTGGCTTTGAAGTCTTTTGCAGGCAAACCCTTGCTGCTGAACTTCTGGGCCACCTGGTGCCCGCCCTGTGTCGAAGAATTGCCCATGCTCAATGCGTTTTATCGCGAACATGCCGCCAAAGGCTGGCAAGTGCTGGGATTGGCGATTGACCAACCTTCGGCAGTGCGCAAATTTCTGGCGCGCATCCCGTTGGAGTTTCCGGTGGGTCTGGCGGGTTTGGGTGGCACCGACCTCGGCCGGTCGCTGGGCAATCTCACGGGTGGCTTGCCTTTCACGGTGGTCTTGGGCGCCGAGGGGCGCGTGCTGCACCGTAAAATGGGGCAAGTCACGCCGCAAGATTTGACATTGTGGTCAGCGTTGCGGTGAAGCGGTCTGATGCTTATCAGCGTGATTTTCTGGTGGCAATCGCCCTGACTTCACGCTTTGGCCCTGTTGGAGTTCATGAAAAATATCCGGGGATGGCTGCGTTAGGGTGAAATTAGAGTAAATTCGCGCCCTATTCAGTTTTATAGCCGTTGGAGCTTCCATGGATCTGCGAAAACTCAAAACCCTGATCGACCTCGTCTCCGAGTCGAACGTTTCCGAACTCGAAATCACGGAGGCCGAGGGTAAGGTCCGCATTGTCAAGAGCGGCGGCAATGTGGTTCAACAATATGTACCCGCGCCCATGCAGTCGCCAGCCCCGGCTCCCGCGGGTGCTCCCGTGGCTGAACTGCCCGCGCCGCCAGCCGCTGCCCCCGCAGGCCACATCGTCAAGTCGCCCATGGTGGGCACTTTCTACCGTTCGTCCAGCCCCGGCGCCAAGGCGTTTGTGGAAGTGGGCAGTCAGGTCAAGGAAGGCGAGACCATCTGCATCATCGAAGCGATGAAGATTCTCAACGAGATCGAGGCCGACAAGTCCGGCACGGTCACCCGCATCCTGGGCGAAAACGGCCAGGCAGTCGAATACGGACAACCCCTGTTCGTCATCGAATAAGGCGCTCATGTTCAAGAAGATTCTTGTTGCGAATCGGGGGGGTCTTGCCGAAGGCAAGGCGAAGCAAATTGCACTGGCACGCGCCAGCGTGCGGGCGATGAGCCGCGAGACAGCCTATGTTTAAAAAGATTCTGGTCGCCAATCGCGGCGAAATCGCCCTTTGCATCCAGCGCGCATGCCACGAGCTGGGCGTCAAAGCCGTGATGGTCTACTCCGAAGCCGACCGCGACGCCAAGTACGTCAAGCTGGCTGAAGAGGCCGTGTGCATTGGGCCCGCGCCGTCGCCCCTGTCTTACCTCAACATGCCCGCCATCATTTCGGCAGCTGAGGTGACGGATGCCGAGGCCATCCACCCCGGCTACGGCTTTCTGTCGGAGAACGCCGATTTCGCGGAGCGCGTGGAAAAGAGCGGCTTCCAGTTCATCGGCCCCACGCCTGACAACATCCGCACCATGGGTGACAAGGTGTCGGCCAAGCAGGCCATGATAAAGGCGGGCGTGCCCTGTGTGCCCGGATCTGAGGGTGAGCTGCCCGACGACCCGGTCCAGATCCGCCGCATTGCCAAAGCCGTGGGCTACCCTGTGATCATCAAAGCCGCTGGCGGCGGCGGTGGGCGTGGCATGCGTGTGGTGCACACCGAAGCTGCGCTGGTCAATGCCGTGCAGATGACCAAGGCCGAGGCGGGCGCTGCGTTTGGCAATCCTGCGGTCTACATGGAAAAGTTCCTGCAGAACCCGCGCCACATTGAAATCCAGGTGCTGGCCGACAAGCACCGCAACGCCGTGTACCTGGGCGAGCGCGACTGCTCCATGCAGCGTCGCCACCAGAAGGTGATTGAAGAGGCGCCAGCGCCGGGTATTCCCCGCAAGTTGATCGAGAAAATTGGCGAGCGCTGCGTGGCTGCCTGCAAGAAGATCGGCTACCGCGGCGCAGGCACGTTCGAGTTTTTGTATGAAAACGGCGAGTTCTATTTCATCGAAATGAACACCCGCGTGCAAGTGGAGCACCCGGTGACCGAATGGATCACAGGCGTGGACATCGTTCGCACGCAGATCATGGTGGCCGCGGGCGAGAAGTTGCCCTTCACCCAGCGCCAGATCGAAATCCGTGGCCACGCCATCGAATGCCGCATCAACGCGGAAGACGCCTACAAGTTCACCCCTTCGCCGGGGCGTATCACCACCTGGCATCCCCCAGGCGGCCCGGGCGTGCGTGTGGACTCGCATGCGTACACCAACTACTTCGTGCCGCCCAACTACGACTCGATGATCGGCAAGATCATCGTGCACGGCGATACTCGCGAGCAGGCCCTGGCCCGCATGCGCACTGCGCTGTCCGAGACGGTGATCGAAGGCATCAACACCAACGTGCCGCTGCACCGCGAACTGATGGTGGATGCCAAGTTCATGGCGGGCGGCACCAACATCCACTATCTGGAAGAGTGGCTGTCGCAGCACAAGCGCTGAGTTGGCACTGCGCACGTCATTCATATGCTGGCTCCTGGCGACGGGTGCCAGCATTTCATTTTTTCTGAGAGGCGCCTATGTTTGAGTTGAGTCTGATGTGTCCGGAGGACCGTATCGAGCCGGTCAGCGATGCGCTGGATGCGCTGGATGCGCTCAGTGTGTCGGTCGAAGACGCCGATGCCCAGACCGACGCCGAGCAGGCCCTTTTTGGTGAACCCGGAATGCCGCCGCCCAAGGATGGCTGGCAGCGCAGCCGCGTGGTGGCATTGTTCCCGTCCGAGGTGGCCGCGCGCGAGGCCCAGCAGTTGCTGGCTGTGCAGGATTTTTTTGCGGGTTGCCAAGTGCTGGGCGTGGCAGCCGTGCCGGACCAGGATTGGGTGCGGCTCACGCAATCGCAGTTCGCGCCCGTGGACATCACCCCCGACTTCTGGATCGTGCCGACTTGGCACGAACTGCCTGCGCAGGCGGTGCGCAGCATCCGCCTCGACCCTGGACTGGCGTTCGGCACCGGCACGCACCCGACCACCCGCATGTGCCTGCGCTGGATCGCGGGGCACGGCGCTACCGACGTTGCCCAAGGCAATCCGCTGGGGCGTGTGCTGGACTACGGCTGCGGCTCTGGCATTTTGGCCATTGGTGCCGCCAAGTTCGGCGCCACGGAGATTGATGCAGTGGACATTGACCCTGCAGCCGTGGAGTCCACCGTGCAGAACGCGCAGGCCAACGACGTGCAATTGAACGCTGGCCTGCCCGACAAGGCGAGCGGCGAGTACCAGACGGTGCTGGCCAACATTCTGGCCACGCCGCTCAGGGTATTGGCACCGCTGCTGTGCGCTTATGTGGCAGCGGGTGGACATCTGGTGCTGGCGGGCATTTTGGAGCGGCAGGCCGATGAGCTGAAGGAAGCCTACGCACCTTGGCTGCAGCTGCAGGTAGCGGATGCCGAGGACGGCTGGATTCTGATGACCGCCACTCGCTGACGCCACAGGCTTTCGCCGCCTCGAGCGGCAGAGCCCACGCCCCTACAATCCACCGCTGATGAGCCAGATCACTCGCTGCCCGTCCTGTGCCACTTCCTTCAAGGTGGTGGCAGACCAATTGCGCATATCGGAAGGATGGGTGCGCTGCGGCCAATGCAAGGAAGTGTTTGATGCGTCGGCGCATTTGCTGCCATCGGCGCCCCCGTCGTTGCTGCCCGATGTGTCACTGACGGATGTCAAACCGCCACCCGCGCCTGTGGCCCGAGTCTCCGATGCAGGGCGGGCTTGGGGTGTGACACCCCCGACACCACCGCCAATGGGCGCGCCTGCCGTGTCGCCAACGACTGCCACGGGGCTCGGCGCGGCCACTCGCACTGCGGCATCTCGCGTGCCTGAGTCTGCGGCTCCTGCGCCGCCTGCCCCGGCACCTTCCCCCGCTCTTGCTCCGCTTGCCTCGTCCTTACCGTCGCCCTCGCCTGCAGTGCCACCTCCCCTGGTGATGGATGTCCCCACCCCAGCGGTCCCCGCCTTTCTTACGGCGGGTGCGTCCGGGTCTGCGCACGGAGAGCTGAGCCTTGAACCGGTAACCCCATTTGCCTGGCGCCCCCCCTTGCCGACGCCTGCAGCGGCAGCGCTGCACACAGCCGTGCGCGAGGCGGGGGTGACCAAGCAGCCCTTGCCCGCTGCGCCAACACCTGCCATGCGGTCGCCATCGACGCGGGAAGTGCCACCGCCCGCGTTTGCAGACACCGAACCTGCGTCGCTGGATTCGCTGGACCTGCCACCCGTGGGTCGTCATGCGCCTGATGCGTCTGCGTCGGACGCGGAGCGGGTGCCCGGCGGGTACGAACTTCCTTTTGCAGATATCCGCGACTCGGGTTGGCCCGACGAGGTGGTGCCTGCTGACGAGCTGCCGGCGCGGCCTTCACCTGCATCAGCATCTGCGCCAGCAGCGGCCGCGGCAGCAGTAGAAGCCGAGTTGGCTTTTCCTTCCATCGACGTGTCTGCTGCCGCTCCGTCTGTCGCGTCTGGCCCGGGCCAGCGACGGTCGTACGCCACGCCGCCAGACTCTCCGACAGATATCGGCTCCATCCCGTCCTCTGAGCCGGCAGGTCCCACAGGGCGCTCGGAAGTGGGCTTGCCCCCGGTGGACTTTGCGCCTCCTCCAGTGCCGAGCCAAAGCGTCGAATCTCTGGCCTTGGTCGCGGACGATTCGATCGCTGCCGTGCTGCGCGCCGACGCCCGAAAAACCGCATCGGCGCAAGATCGCACCGATGAGGATGCAGACCCTGAACACGAAGTGAGTTTCGTGCGCGCCGCCCGCCGCCAAGCGCTCTGGCGTCGCCCCGTCGTACGCCTCATGCTTACTTTGTTGGCGTTAACAGCGCTGGTGGCACTGGCGCTTCAGGTGGCGGTGCAGGAGCGCGACCGCATTGCCGCGATGGACGCGCGCACGCGACCGTGGCTGGCCAAACTGTGCGCGCCCTTGCACTGTGAAATTGCACCACTGCGCCAAATTGCCGACGTGGTGATTGACAGTTCGTCCTTCAACAAGGCACGGGGGGACAGCTATCAACTGGCGCTCACCATGAAGAGTCAGGCCACCATTCCCCTGGCAACGCCCGCGATCGAACTCACCCTGACGGACGCACAGGACCAGCCCGTGCTGCGGCGCGTGCTGCTGCCCACCGACATGGCGGCCCCTGCGGAGTTGCCTGCGGGTGGCGAGTGGACCGCTTCGGTCGCGGTGATCGTGACCACGGGCGGGGCCCGCGTGGCGGGATACCGGCTGCTCGCGTTCTATCCCTGAAATTTGTAAACCAACCACCTCTTCACCATGGCTGCCATCATTTGCGGTTCTCTCGCGTTCGACACCATCATGACCTTTGAGGGGCGGTTTTCCGAGCAGATCCTGCCCGACCAGCTGCACATCTTGAATGTGTCCTTTCTGGTGCCTTCGTTGCGCCGCGATTTTGGCGGTTGCGCTGGCAACATTGCCTACAGCCTGAAGCTTCTGGGGGGCGAGCCCCTGCCCATGGCCATGCTGGGCAGTGACGGGGCGGACTACCTGCAGCGGTTGGACGATCTGGGCATCAGCCGCCGCCATGTGGGGCAGGTGCAAGACACCTACACCGCGCAGGCCATGATCATGACTGACCGCGACAACAACCAGATCACAGCATTCCACCCAGGCGCCATGATGCAGGCCCACGCCAACCGGATCGAATCCGACAGGGCGGTGACCGTCGGCATTATTGCGCCCGATGGGCGCGACGCGATGCTGCAGCACGCGGCTCAGTTCGTGGCCGCTGGCATCCCGTTTGTGTTCGACCCCGGCCAAGGGTTGCCGATGTTCAATGGGCCAGAGCTGTCGGCGTTTGTCGAGCAGGCCTCATGGGTCACCGTCAACGACTACGAAGGCAAGATGTTGTGCGACCGCACGGGCTGGACGCTGGCGGAGATCTCGCACAAGGTGCGTGGCATCGTCGTCACCTTGGGTGCCGAAGGCTGTGATGTGTGGGTAGAAGGCGAGAAAACCCACGTGCCCGCGGTGGCGCCGACTGAAGTGGTCGACCCTACAGGATGTGGCGACGCGTGGCGCGGTGCGCTGCTGTTTGGCCTGGAAAAGGGCTGGCCGCTGGTGCGCTGTGCGGAACTGGGCAACCGCGTCGGCGCCCTCAAGATCGCCCAACGTGGGCCGCAAAACTATACGCTCGATTTCATGCCAGCTTGAGGATTGGTGCTCTCAAATTAGGAGCTTATAGCGCCTGATTATATTGGGCGGTTTCAAGTCCAAGTGCAACAAAAGTTTTAGTGCACTGAATCAGGCTGCAGGGTCAATCGAGCCAGATGCTCGGTATAAACCTCAATGGGCTTGCTCCACCCCAGAGTCATCCTGGGGCGGCCATTGAGCTCATCGGCAATGGCATCCAGATACTCCTGGCTATAACCGCTCAGATCAGTCCCCTTGGGAAAGTATTGGCGTAACAAGCCGTTGGTGTTCTCGTTGGAGCCCCGCTGCCAGGGACTGTAGGGGTCGCAGAAGTACACCTTCATGCCGGTGTTTCTCGTGAGCTGCTGGTGCTCAGCCATCTCCCGGCCTCGGTCGTACGTCAGGCTCTGGCGCATGGGCTGGGCAATCCCGTTGAGCTTTTCGCTGAATGCCTGCAGGACATGCGCTGCAGTAGCAGGGTTGGGGTGTGGCAGTTTGACCAGAATCACCAGGCGGGTTGTGCGCTCAACGAGCGTGCCAATGGCACTGGCATTGCCTTGGTCCTTGATGAGATCACCCTCCCAGTGTCCAGGCAACTGACGGTCCTCTACTTCAGGCGGGCGCACATGGATGCTCAGCAGATCAGTGATCTGCCCACGCCTGTCCATGCCTTTGGAGCGAGGCCAGCGCTTTGCCCGGGCCATGCGCAGACAGGCTACCAATTCCTTTTTGAGCTCTCCCCGGGGTTGGGCGTAGATGCAGGTGTAGATGCTCTCGTGTGACACTTGTTTGCGCTTGTCGTTGGAATGCAGTTTCTTCAGCTGGCCAGCAATCTGCTGTGGAGACCAGTGCTGTCGCAAGTAGTCGCCAACGATCTCGAACAAGGGTCCATCACGGTGTAGCTTGGACTGGGGTCGGCTGTGAATCCGCCGCTTGCAGCAGCGCTGGTGGGCAAACCGGCTGACGTAGCCATTGCCTCCTGCATTGCGATGGATCTCTCGGCTGATGGTACTAGGGCTGCGGCCCAAGGCTCTGGCGATGGCTCGGATGCCTTGCTTTTGCTGCAGCCCCAGCGCTATCGCGTGGCGCTCTTTTTCTTTGATCTGCTCGTATGTATTCTTGCTCATGGATGCCTCAATTCTGAAAGGTGTTGCACTTCAGATTTGAGGCCGCCTTGACTTCAAGATGTTTTTGTATCAGAAACCAATACTGCTAGAGCGCTGTTAGCTCTTCTATTGATAGCGAGTCCGCCGGATTTTCCCAAAAAAAAAGCCCGGCATCGAAATGCCGGGCTGGGCGCTGAGAGCTCTTGAATTACGGCTTGCTGCCCGTAGGGAAGGGCCATGCTGCCTGAGGGTTGAGCGTGGTCTGTGCCGCAGGGGCCGCAGGGGCAGGCGCCTTGGGGGCCTTCTTGGCTGGTGCAGCTTTCTTGGCGGGTGCCGACTTTGCAGGTGCAGCCTTCTTGGCGGTCGCAGCCTTCTTGGCGGGAGCAGCGGCCTTCTTTGCTGGTGCTGCTGCCTTCTTGGCAGGTGCGGCCTTCTTCGCTGCTACTGCCTTCTTGGCGGGAGCGGCTTTCTTTGCCGGTGCTGCTGCCTTCTTGGCGGGTACGGCCTTCTTCGCTGCTACTGCCTTCTTGGCGGGAGCGGCTTTCTTTGCCGGTGCTGCCTTCTTGGCAGGTGCGGCCTTCTTGGCAGGTGCGGCCTTCTTTGCTGCTACTGCCTTCTTAGCGGGAGCGGCTTTCTTTGCCGGTGCTGCTGCCTTCTTGGCAGGTGCGGCCTTCTTCGCTGCTACTGTCTTCTTGGCGGGAGCGGCTTTCTTTGCCGGTGCTGCTGCCTTCTTGGCAGGCGCAGCCTTCTTCGCTACCACTGCCTTTTTGGCGGGAGCAGCTTTCTTCGCAGGGGCAGCCTTCTTAGCGGCTGGTTTTTTCGCAGTTGCCATCATGTTCTCCTTGGGTCAATTTGCAAAGAGCACTTCCTGTCTACAGTGGACAGAAAGCGATCCATGGAGATGGAGAAGAACTCCATCTCCATGAACACGGGAACGCCCCCCACGGCTGCGCTCTTTGGCGCTCTCTGTGGTGGGCGTGGTGTGGATATCCATGGTGGTGTGATGCGAAATGACGCTAGTCCCAGGACAGCGCACCACCAGACTGATATTCAATAACGCGGGTCTCGAAGAAGTTGCGTTCCTTCTTCAAGTCAATCATCTCGCTCATCCACGGGAACGGGTTCTCTTCGTTGGGGAAGAGCGTTTCAAGCCCGATCTGTGTAGCACGGCGGTTGGCGATGTAGCGCAGGTAGCCTTTGAACATCGACGCATTCATGCCCAGCACGCCACGCGGCATGGTGTCTTCGGCATAGCGGTATTCCAACTCCACGGCCTTCATGAAAAGGTCTTTGATCTCGGCTTTGAACTCGGCCGTCCAGAGATGTGGGTTTTCCAGCTTGAGCTGGTTGATCAGGTCGATGCCGAAATTGCAGTGCATGGACTCGTCGCGCAGGATGTACTGGTACTGCTCGGCCGCGCCGGTCATCTTGTTCTGGCGGCCAAGCGCCAGAATTTGTGTGAAGCCCACGTAGAAGAACAGGCCTTCCATCAGGCAGGCAAAAACGATCAGCGACTTGAGCAGCGTCTGGTCGGTTTCGAACGTGCCGGTGTGGAAGTTGGGGTCCATGATCGCTTCGATGAAGGGAATCAGGAACTGGTCCTTGTCGCGGATGGAGGGCACTTCCAGGTAAGCGCTGAAGATCTCGCCTTCGTCGAGGCCGAGCGATTCGACGATGTACTGGTAGGCGTGTGTATGGATTGCTTCTTCGAACGCCTGGCGCAACAGGAATTGGCGGCACTCGGGTGCCGTGATGTGGCGGTAGGTGCCCAGCACGATGTTGTTGGCGGCCAGCGAGTCGGCGGTCACGAAGAAGCCGAGGTTGCGCTTGATGATGCGGCGCTCGTCTTCGGTCAGGCCATTGGGGTCCTTCCACAACGCGATGTCGCGCGTCATGTTCACCTCTTGCGGCATCCAGTGATTGGCGCAAGTGGCAAGGTACTTTTCCCACGCCCACTTGTACTTGAACGGCACCAGCTGGTTGACGTCGGTTTGGCCGTTGATGATGCGTTTGTCGGCAGCGTTCACGCGGCGTTGCGTTGCCGCTTCAGGGGCTGCTTGCGGCGCCGCGGATGCAGTCATCGACGCGTGCACTTCCTGCAGGGATGGGGTCTGGAAAGGCAAAGGCGGCTGTCCCGCCGGGTGGCTCTTGTTCAGTCCACCGTCCAGTTGATTTTGCGATGAGGGCTTGACTTCTTCGTCCCAGGTCAACATAGATTTTCCAGTGTTCGGATTATGAAAGCAGTGCTGCAAAAAGAAAAGCACTGAAGCGTTGTGCAGCAACGTTTTGTTGCTTCACAGCACATGCGCGACGCTTCGAATGCATGCAAGCCGCCGCGCGCGAAGTTTTTATTGGCAGGCTTCGCAGCCTGGATCATCGATGGGGGAAAACTGAACGTCTGTTGCGGGCACCGCTGCGGGGGTTTCCATCGCGCGCTGTTTGCTTTGGGTCGGCGCAGATGCGCTGGTTGTAGCGCCGTCATTTCCCGAAGAAACCGAGTTGAGCTGGCGTGTGTTTACGGTGCTCATCTCGACGTGTGTTGCACTTTGCGTGCGCAGGTAGTACGTGGTCTTGAGGCCGCGTATCCACGCCAGTTTGTAGGTGTCGTCCAGCTTCTTGCCCGACGCCCCCGCCATGTAGATGTTCAGGCTCTGCGCTTGATCAATCCACTTCTGGCGACGCGATGCAGCTTCAACCAGCCACTGCGCCTCGACTTCAAACGCGGTGGAATACAGGTCCTTGATGTCTTGAGGCACGCGGTCGATGGAGTGCAGCGAACCCTTGAAGTGCTTGAGGTCCATGATCATCACGTCGTCCCATAGACCCAGGCGCTTGAGGTCGCGCACCAGGCCGCCGTTGATGACGGTGAACTCCCCCGACAAGTTGGACTTGACCGAGAGGTTGCCAAACGAAGGTTCAATCGATGCGTCCACGCCAATGATGTTGGAGATGGTGGCCGTGGGGGCGATGGCAACGCAGTTGGAGTTGCGCATGCCGTCCTGGGCAATCTTTTTGCGCAGGGCATCCCAGTCCAGCGTGACCGAGCGATCCACTTCCACGTAGCCGCCACGCGCCTTGGCCAGCATGTCCAGGGTGTCAAAGGGAAGGATGCCCTGATCCCACAGCGAGCCCTTGTAGCTTGCATACTGGCCGCGTTCCTTGGCCAGTTCTGTCGAAGCCCAGTATGCGTAGTAGCAGATGGCTTCCATCGACCGGTCGGCAAATTCCACGGCCTCTTGCGACGCGTAAGGAATGCGCAGCTCATACAGGCTGTCCTGAAAGCCCATCAGGCCCAAGCCCACGGGCCGGTGGCGCAGGTTGGAGTCGCGGGCCTTCTTGACAGCGTAATAGTTGATGTCGATCACGTTGTCGAGCATGCGCATGGCGACCTTGATGGTCTTCTTGAGCTTGTCGTGGTCGAGTTGGCCATTCCTGATGTGCTGCAACAGATTGACGGAACCCAGGTTGCACACCGCGGTTTCGGTGTCGCTGGTGTTCAGCGTGATCTCGGTGCACAGATTGGAAGAGTGCACCACGCCGGCGTGCTGCTGGGGCGAACGCACGTTGCAGGCATCCTTGAACGTGATCCAGGGATGACCAGTCTCAAACAGCATGGTCAGCATCTTGCGCCACATGTCGGTGGCCTGCACCGTCTTGGCAGGCTTGATCTCTCCGCGCGCTGCCTTTTCTTCATAGGCCACGTAGGCCTTCTCGAAGTCTGCTCCGAACAGGTCGTGCAGGTCGGGGACGTTGGAGGGCGAAAACAGCGTCCAGGTGCCCTTTTCCATCACGCGGCGCATGAAGAGATCGGGAATCCAGTTGGCGGTGTTCATGTCATGCGTGCGGCGGCGGTCATCGCCGGTGTTCTTGCGCAGTTCCAGGAACTCTTCAATATCGAGGTGCCATGTTTCCAGGTAGGTGCAGACGGCGCCCTTGCGCTTGCCACCCTGGTTAACGGCCACAGCCGTGTCGTTCACGACCTTCAGGAACGGTACGACACCCTGCGATTCGCCGTTGGTGCCCTTGATGTGGCTGCCCAGGGCTCGCACACGGGTCCAGTCGTTGCCCAGACCGCCAGCAAATTTGGACAGCAGGGCATTTTCCTTGATGGATTCGTAGATGCCATCGAGGTCATCGGGCACGGTGGTCAGGTAGCAGCTGGACAGCTGCGAGCGCAGGGTGCCGCTGTTGAAAAGTGTCGGAGTCGAGGACATGAAATCGAACGACGACAGCACTTCATAGAACTCGATGGCGCGGGCTTCGCGATCGCTCTCGTTGAGCGCCAGGCCCATGGCTACACGCATGAAGAAAGCCTGGGGCAGTTCAATGCGGGTTTTCTTGATGTGCAGGAAGTAGCGGTCGTACAGCGTCTGCAGCCCGAGGTAGTCAAACTGCAGGTCGCGGTTCGCATCGAGCGCAGCGCCCAAGCGCTGCAGGTCGTACTGCTGCAGCAGGCGCTCGTCCAGCAACTCGTTTTCCACCCCCTTCTTTATGAACTGGGGAAAGTAGTCGATATAGGCTTGGCCCATGTCGCTCTGTGTCACTTCACGGCCCAGCACTTCGCGGACAATGGTGTGCAGCAGCAGGCGCGCGGTGGCGTAGGTGTAGTCAGGGTCTTTTTCGATCAGCGTGCGGGCTGCCAGAATGGATGCCTTGTAGACCTCGTCCATCGGAACGCCGTCGTACAGGTTGCGCATGGTCTCTGCAACGATGGGGTCAGCCTTCACATCGGCGCCCAGATTCACACAAGCCGACTCGATGAGTGACTGCAGGCGGTTCAGGTCCAGCGCGATTCGCTCACCACCGTCCAGCACATGCAGCAAAGGTGTGGCAGACGCCGGGGCTTGTTGCTCGGTATGGCGGGTGCGTTCTTGTGTGCGGCGCTCGCGGTACAGGACATACGCGCGGGCAACTTCGTGGTGTTCACCACGCATCAGGCCCAACTCCACCTGGTCTTGTACGTCTTCAATATGAAAGGTACCGCCGCCCGGGCGCGAGCGCATCAAAGCGCGGGCTACGTTCTGGGTAAGGGTGTCTACCACTTCCCGCACGCTGGCCGATGCAGCGCCCTGTGTGCCGTGTACTGCCAAGAAGGCCTTCATCATCGCCACCGCGATTTTTTGCGGCTCAAACGGTACCACAGCGCCATTGCGGCGAATGATCTGGTAGTGCGTCAGTCCATTGGCCGCGACTGTTTGCGCCGACGGGTGCGCGGCGTCAGTGGCCGTGGTTGCGTGGGTGGTGGAAGGCGTGTTCAAAGCAGCTTGCATGGGAGTCCTCTTCTGTGGGCTGTCTGGGTGGGTGCGCGGCTGAAAATGCGGCCGCAGTGTGCGAGTGGTGCGGCGAACTTCAATCTGCCGCACACTATATATGGTGTGTCGAATGCATTCAAGACACTACCGGTAGTGTATCGCGATGAAGTGCGGGAAAAGTGAAACAGCCCGTTTTTGAGACCCGAGGACACAAGCCCGACCTCGCCGCGATCCCTTGTGGTTCCTTAAAATTGCTTCGTAAATCACGCACAGGCGGGCGGTATGGGCGGTTTTTCCTTCGCAGGCCGCATCCTGTCTAACGTTCCGATGTTGTGCATTTGCACAAAGAAATTTTGGACCCTGACGCAGTGTTGCGACAGAGCCGCCACAGCAACACTACAGAATGCGTCGAGATGCTTCGGGGAAGTGGTCTGCAGACCAGTTCAGCGACTGTTGCAAGTGATGCCAGTCAAACCCCGGTCCAGGATCCTGCTTGCGGCCGGGGGCGATGTGCTCATGCCCCGCGATGTGTTGTATGGGGTAGCGCAGCGCGATGTCGCGGCACAGGCTTGCCAGCGCAGAATATTGCGCCGGTTCAAACGTTAGTCCTTCAAGGCCCTCAAGCTCGACACCGATGGAGTTGTCGTTGCACTGACTGCGTCCGCGGTAGCTGGATTGCCCGGCATGCCAAGCGCGCTGGTCGCAGTCCACAAATTGCCAGAGTGCGCCCGTGCGGTCGATAAAAAAATGGGATGAAACCTGAAGTCCGCGAATACTCTGGAAGTACGGATGCGCTTCCCAATCCAGTTGGTTGGTGAACAGCTGTTGTACCGCCCCGCCGCCGAACTGGCCCGGCGGAAGGCTGATGGAGTGCACCACGATCAGGTCGATGGCAGTTGTCGCATGGGGGCGCGTTCCCTGGTTCGGCGACACCAGCCGCCTCGCCTGGCGGTGCCAGCCACCGTCCCAAATGGCAGAGGTGCCGTCCACGGTATCAGCCGATGTCGTCATGCGGATCCAGGTCGTTCGGCGCCGCGATGTTCAGGCGCGCGATACGGTAGCGAATCTGCCGAAGGCTGATGCCCAGCCGGGCAGCGGTAGCCGTCCGGTTGAACCCCGCCTCGCGCAGCGCGCGGATCAGGATGTCGCGCTCCTGCTGGTCCAGCCAAGCCTGCAGGTCGCTGGGCAAGGGCACGCCACTGCCTAGGCTGGGCTGCGGCGAAGCGTTCGCTGAACCCGCAGTCACTAGGGGCGCGAGGGGAATAGCAGCGCGTGGCGCGACGGCCTCCGCCGTGCCGTTGGGAGGATCTACATGCAGTTCGTCGCCATCGCTCAAGGCCACTGCTCTGTGCAGCAGGTTTTCCAGCTCCCGGACATTGCCCGTCAGCGGATGGGCTGCAATTGCACTCAGGGTTCGCTCGGTAATCGCTGGCACGGGCATTCCAGATTCCTGCGCAATGCGCGACAGCAGGGCAGTGCACAGCGCGGGCAAATCCTCCCTGCGCTCGCGCAGCGGAGGGATCAAAATTTCGATGACGTTGAGCCGGTAATACAAGTCCTGGCGGAAACGTCCCGACTGCACATCTGCTGCCAAGTCCCGGTGGGTGGCGCTGACAATACGCACATCCACCGTCTCTTCCTGTGTGGAGCCCAGCGGTCGAACGCTGCGTTCCTGAATAGAGCGCAGAAGTTTGGACTGCATGGCCAGTGGGAGGTCACCAATCTCGTCCAGAAAGAGGGTGCCGCCTCGGGCGGCCTGAAAGTATCCGTCGCGGTCTTGGGATGCGCCGGTATACGACCCTTTGCGTGCCCCAAAGAACTCGGCCTCCAGCAGGTTCTCTGGAATCGCACCGCAATTCACGGCCACCAAAGGGCCATCGGCGCGCTGGCTGCAGGCATGCAACGCTTGCGCCACCAACTCCTTGCCTGTGCCGGATTCGCCGTGGATGAGTACAGGCGCCATCCCCCGCGCCACCTTGGCCAACCGTTGCTTGACGTTCTTAATCGCTTCGGACTCACCCACCAGTCGGTCGAGGGCCGTCCCCGAGCCCAGTGTCTCATTGGTTACCGCAGAAGCGTTCTTCTGCCCACCACTGCGGCTCGTGCGAGGGGCGGGAACCCCGCCCGTGCCTTGCACTGCCGAAGCCACCACCGAACGAAACTGCTTGAGGTCTACCGGTTTGGTCAGGTAATCGAAGGCGCCTGCACGCAGTGCCTCAACGGCGTTTTCTGCAGAACCGTAGGCCGTCATGACGACGCAACGCTCCCGGCGCTGCTGGTCCCGCAGATCCTGCAGCAGTTCCATGCCGAATCCATCGGGCAGGCGCATGTCGGTGATGACAGCGTCGAAACGGTGGGCTTTCAGTTGCTCACGGGCTTCTTGCACGGTGGAGGCCGTGTCGACGCGGTAGCCCTCGCGCAGCAAGGTCAGTTCGTACAAGGTGCGCAGATCGGGCTCGTCGTCGACGACCAGAATGGAGGCTGTGGGGGCATTCATGCAAATAGGGGGTCAGACCACGATGGTGTCAAACAACGTCGCCGCATCGGCAGGACGCGTGATGCGGCGGAAACCGACGGTGAAGGCGTTTCCTCCCGTCTCGCCGCGTGTGGTGGTGCGATTGAGCCGTTGGTAGCTGATGGAGGCGCCATGGCGCTGACACAACTCGCGGCAAATATAAAGCCCCAGGCCGCTGGATCGGCTTTCTGAGGAGAAGAAAGGTTCAAAGAGATGGCGCTCCACCGATTTGTCCATCGGGGCTCCGTCGCTCCACACCTGGAGGCTGACCTGACCGTTCGGGGCCGAACGCGTGGCGACGGAGAGGGAGTCAGGTTCGGAGCCCCGATAGCGAAGGGCGTTGTCCAGCAGGTTGACCAGGACACGGCGCAGGTGTTCGGGGTCAAACTCCACCTGGGTCGCACTGGCTTCAAGCGATACCAGCGCGTGGCGTTGTGCCGGGTCTTGTGCTTGCCAGTCATTCCATATCTGCGCCACGGTCTCGTCGAGTGCCACGGTGGACGCTGGGGCATGGCTGATCTGGTGTTGCACCCGGGCGATGTCCAGCACTTCTTCTGCAATGCGCGCCAGCCGGTCGGCATTCTGCTGAACCATGCGAGCCAGCCGCTTTTGCGCCGGATCGTGCAAGTCCTCTTCCAGCAACGCATTGGCTTGCACAATGGCTGCCAAAGGGTTTCGGATTTCATGGGCCACAGCGGCGGACATGCGTCCCATCGCAGCGAGTTTCTCGGTGCGCAGGCGGGCTTCCATTTCCCGCAGGTCGTGCAAGAACATCACACAAAGCCGTTCAGCGCGGGTCTTATGGGCCGCCTCTCGCGTAGACGTGAGCCAGGTACGTACGTGCAGGCCTGTGGGGCTTTGCCCGGGGTGCAGCAGGTCGACGTCCGCCATTTGTGACTGCTCCTGCCGGAAGGTACGTCGTGCCAGAAGGACCAGTGGGTGCCACGGCGCTTCCGCAGCCAGGGTGAAAGGTGGTGCTGGCAGCGGCGCTCCGCCGAGCAGCAAGAGCCCCGCAGGGTTGGCAATGCGCACGGTATCGTTCTCATCCACCACCAGCACGCCGTCGGTCAGGTTCTGTATGACCAGCGCGCTGACCTGGGTTTGAACCCGTGCGGCGACCTGGCTTTGTTGCGCCAGCTCCTGTTCACGGGCCAACCGGGTCGCCAATTGGTGGACCAGGTAGCTCACGATGAAGTAGCCTGTGCCCGTGAGCGCGCTTTGCAGATAGCGTTGTGCGTCGTCGCCAGCGGTCCGCAAGCCCAGCCACCATGCCCAGCCCAGCAGCAGCAAGGTGACTGCAGCGGTGGTGCCCAGCGCCAGTGTGAGTGTTCCCAGCACAGCGGCCATCAGCACCGGCAGACCAAACAGCGGGGTGTAGTTCATGGTGCCTGCATGCAGCAACTGCAGTGCAGTAATGGCGGCCAGGTCCACGCCAATGGACGGCAACCACTGTGGGCCCGCACCCGGCGACGGCGGGCCGTGCCTGGCCAGGACGCGCAGGACGACCGTAGCGACCAGATATGCCAGGCACACGGTCAACACGCTGGGCTCGCCGGTCTGGTTGATGATTTGCCCGGCACCTTGCAGCACCAGCAGGGCCATCGCGACCATCACGCGGCCCGTCAGAAACCCCCGCCACAGGCGTACAAAAGGGGCATCTACGGTGGGAAGGAAGGCACCGGCAGGCACAGCTTGCATGGTGTCAGGCCGGGCCCAGGCGCCGGTGTTCGGCACTGCAGTAGGCATGATTTCCCAGCATCAAGGCTTCTGCTTGCGGTATGTGAATGCCGCAGTGCGCACAGGCAAGCATGTCCTGGGGGAGTGCCAGCGGGGCGGAGGTTGACTTTTCGCGTGACGCATCCGGCGCCCGGCGGCTGCGCCAGATTCCGATGGCCACGACCAGGACTACCAGCAAAACCAAGTATTTCATGTACTGCGGCCCAAAACAACTTCCATGACAAAGCGCGAACCGACATACGCGAGCAAAAGCAAGGCGGAGCCCGCATACAACACACGCACCGCATTGCGGCCTCGCCAGCCAAATCGTGCGCGGCCTACCAGCAAGGCCGCGAACGTCAACCACGAGAGGACCGAAAAGATGGCTTTGTGGTCCCAACGCCAGGCACGTCCATACAGGGTGTCCCCAAACAGCCAACCGGCAAGCAATGTGGCGGTCAGCAGGACGAAGCCCGCGGTCACGAAACGGAAGGTCAGGCGCTCCAGGGTGAGCAGCGGGATGCCGCTGTGAGGGTCTTCAGCCTGCCGAATGTGGCGCTCAGCGCGTGTCATGAGCCATGCGTGCACTACCGCCGCGGCAAAAAGGCCATAACACGCAATTCCCAACGCCAGATGCAGTGGCAGCCATGCCGAGGCGGTCACATGCAAGGGCTGACCCGGGAAAACAAGGGCCAGCAAAATGGCCGCAGCGCCCAGGGCCGCCAGCACCCAGCGCGCCTGCATCTGAGGAAACAGCTGCCGCTCTACCGCGTACACCGTGAGGACCAGCCAGGCGGTCATTGACAACGCGGGTGCGAAGCCAAACCGGGGGGCATCACCCCACAGGCCCCAGAGCAGCGAAGCGCCGTGCAGTATCCAGGCCACAAGCAGCGCATTGCGCGACGCGACCGGGCCCAGGCGCGATGCCGCTGCAGCGGGCGCGGCGTATGCCATGGCGGCGGCCAGGGCCAGCAGCCAGCTGACAGGGGAGCTACTCGCTAAAATCATGGGTCACAGTTTAGCCTTTTGCCCCACCGCCAGAGCCCTGGCGGGCCTGCATCCACAACGTTCCGGTTGATGGTGCGCAGGCAATACCGGAACTTCTTCTATGGCCTCCGCCCTTACTGACAAACTCACGCGCCTCGTCAAGGAGATGCGTGGCCAGGCCCGCATCACTGAATCCAACGTGCAAGACATGCTGCGCGAGGTGCGCATGGCCCTGCTGGAAGCCGACGTGGCCCTGCCCGTAGTGCGCGACTTCATTGCCCGTGTCAAGGGAAAGGCCCTCGGCCAGGAGGTGCTGGGATCGCTCAAGCCCGGCCAGACCCTGGTCAGCATCGTGAATCGCGAACTGGCCGCCACCATGGGCGATGGGGTGGCTGACATCAATCTGGCGGCCCAGCCACCCGCGGTCATTTTGATGGCGGGCCTGCAGGGCGCTGGCAAGACCACCACCACGGCCAAGCTGGCCAAACACCTGATCGAAAAGCGCAAGAAGAAGGTGTTGACGGTGTCGGGCGACGTGTATCGTCCCGCGGCCATCGAGCAGCTCAAGACGGTCACCAAGCAAGCGGGGGCTGAATGGTTTCCGAGTACGCCCGACCAAAAGCCGCTGGAGATTGGCCTGGCGGCGCTCGATTACGCCAAGAAGCACTACTTCGACGTGCTGCTGGTCGATACGGCCGGCCGCTTGGCCATCGACGAGGCCTTGATGAAGGAAATCAAGGACCTGCACGCGGCGCTCAACCCTGTCGAAACCCTGTTTGTGGTCGATGCCATGCAGGGGCAGGACGCGATCAACACCGCCAAGGCCTTCAAAGAGGCGCTGCCCCTGACGGGCATCGTACTGACCAAGCTGGACGGCGATTCACGCGGCGGTGCGGCGCTGTCGGTACGCCAGATCACGGGTGCGCCCATCAAATTTGCAGGGGTGTCTGAAAAGCTCGACGGCCTGGAGGTGTTCGACGCCGAACGCCATGCGGGCCGCATCCTGGGCATGGGCGACATCGTGGCGCTGGTCGAACAGGTCACCGCCGGTGTGGACATGGAGGCCGCCCAAAAGCTTGCAGCCAAGGTCAAGAGTGGCGATGGATTCGATCTGAACGACTTCCTCTCGCAGATCCAGCAGATGAAGCAGATGGGCGGGCTCTCCAGTCTGATGGACAAACTGCCGTCTCAGCTCACCGCCAAGGCAGGTGCCATGGACATGGACAAGGCCGAAAAAGACATCAAGCGCAAGGAAGGCATCATTCAAAGCATGACGCCGCTGGAGCGCCGCAAGCCCGAACTCATCAAGGCCACGCGCAAGAAGCGCATTGCCAATGGCTCGGGCGTGCACGTCCAGGAAGTCAACCGCCTGCTCAAGGAGTTTGAGCAGATGCAGGGCATGATGAAAAAGATGAAGGGCGGCGGCCTGATGAAGATGATGAAGAAGATGGGCGGCATGAAGGGCATGGGCGGCGGTGGCATGCCAAAAATGCCTTTTTGAGCCTTGACGCTTGCAATCAAAAACTCCCTGAAGAGGCGGCGCCTCTTCAGGGAGTTTTTATTTCTGACAGAGCTGAGCGCTTACGGTGCTTGCAGCCAGTTCTTGAGGGGCTGATCGGCCCAGGCCTTGGCGTCGTCACCCACGAAGATCCTTGGCCGCGAGGGTGCTACCTTGCGCCGCCTTTCGAGGGCGGCGATGGATTTTTGCGCTTCGCCCATCCACTCTGAGACGGACCGGTTTTCAGCGCCGGGCTGATCAAACAGGGCTTCCGCAAAAGGCGTGTAGTTTCCGTTGTATTTGCAAAGGAACGAAGTCCGTCGCACATCGGTTGCGGTCAATACCACCCGGTTGGGCGCTTTCAGCGGCTCCACGAACGCGCCGCTGTAGCAGGCTGAAAGCACCACCAAAGTCGGCACTCCGTTCAACGGCGCAAGAGCGTCGCTCAGAATTTTGGGGGTGATGGGCGGCAGGTGTTTGCCGCCGGCATGGATGTTCAGCAGGCCGGGATTGCTGTGGGTGGAGATCAGCAGCAGCACCCGGTCTTGTGGCCGTGCCACCTCGGCCGTTTTCGACATCACGAGCGCGAAGTTCTCCGCTGTGGCCTGCGGCCAATCAGTGCTCTGATCGCGGGCGGGGTTGGCCAGCTTGAGCATCAGTGCATTGGGATCAATCTCTTTGACCAGCATTTCTGCCAGCACCACATCGTTGCGGAAGGCTTTGGACTGGGAGTGCATGGCGAACCCGGCAAAGATGATCCGTCCTGGCGGCTCTGGCGGCGGCGGCGGTGGTGCGGGTGCCGCGACCGGGGCGGAGGGTGCTACGGGTGCTTGGCCCGGAAACATCGCACAGCCAGAGATCGACAGTAGCAGCGCGAGGGCGCTGGCGGGGAGCAGACGCCGATGGAGAGGCGGAGGTGTAGAAGAAGGCGAAGGCATCAACGTCAGAGGGCCATGCGTTGCTCAGCAGCGCGATGTCAGCGGCGTAGGCAACGGGGCGGTTGGGAAGGGAGGGGTATCGTAAAGGCGGACAAAAAGACGGCGGCCTTGGCCTGTGCATGAATTTTTAAAGCCAAATTGGCCCCTAGCGCTTAATTGATAAGGGTTTGCAGCTATTAATAGTGTAGTGACCATAAAAAAGCCGGTGCGTGCACCGGCTTGTAGTTTGTTGGACTTCTTTCACATTGTCACAACACAGGAAGAGGCGCAGGCTGCGCGAGCCGACTGGCATGCAGCCATGCACGGCGCAGAACGGGTGGCGACCACGACTCCTCGGGAATCAGCAGCAGGCGCTGTGCCCGCATGGCCTTGCCCAATGCAATCTGGCTGGTGAACACGGCCAGCGGGATCGCGAGGGCCAGGGGCAAGCCGACGGGCATGAGCCACAGCAAGGCACTGCTGTCGATTAGGGCAACACCCATCGCCAGCAGGCCAATCACCAGACTCATCGGTGCCAGCTGGCGCACCGCATGGCGCCAGGGCACCGCATGCGCTTCACGGGGAGGGGACTTCCATTCCAGCTTCAGGCCAGTGAGCGCGATAAGCACAAAAAGCGAATGTGCCAACATGCGAATAGGGGCCTGCAGGATGGCCAGTACGCTTTCCAACGCGGCGCTCTTGAGCAAACTGAAACCTCCGCCGTATTCCTGCTGTTCGCGGCGCATGAACACCGCCGCCACACCCAGAATGCGTGGCAGGAAGAGCATGCACAGTGTCCAGGCCCACAGGGCGAGCAATTCTGTCGGCAGGATGTGCCAGTCAGCCACCAGCTTGGCACCCGACAGCCACAGCGCGGTGCCAAGGGTGAGAAACGCCAGCCACAACGGGGCTGACAAATACGCCATGGCACCGGTAACAAACATGGAGCGGTGCACGGCGTGGATGCCAGGTTCGGCCATCAGGCGCGCGTTTTGCAGGTTGCCCTGACACCAGCGGCGGTCACGCTGCAACTCGGCCAGCAAATCCGGCGGCTGCTGTTCATAGCTGCCGATCAGGTCGGACACCAGCCACACGTGGTAACCCGCGCGGCGCATGAGCGCAGCTTCGACAAAGTCATGCGACATGATTCCACCTGCCAGACCGCCTTTGCCTTTGATAGGCGCCAATGCGCAGTGCTGCATGAAAGGCGCAACCCGAATGATGGCGTTGTGGCCCCAGTAGTGGGACTCGCCCAGCTGCCAGTACTGCATGCCCAATGTGAAGAGGCGGCCGGTGACGCGCGAGGCGAACTGCTGCGCGCGGGCGTGCAGCGTGACGTGGCCGATGGCTTGGGTCGCCGTCTGGATGATGCCTGCGCTGGGGTTGGCTTCCATCAGCTTGGCCATGGAGACGATGCAGTCGCCGCTCATCACGCTGTCGGCATCCAGCACCACCATGTAGCGGTAGTCCTTGCCCCAGCGGCGGCAGAAGTCGGCCACGTTGCCCGCCTTGCGGTGGGTGCGGCGCGTGCGCAGGCGGTAATACACCTGTACCTGAGGCTGCTGGCTGTGCTGCGCCAGAGCGCTGCGCAGTTCTTCCCACGCAGCGCGTTCGGCGCGGGCAATGGCGGGGTCGTAGCTGTCGGACAGCACAAACACATCAAAAGTGGTGCCCTGACCCGTGGCCGCCACCGATTCGCATGTTGCTCGCAACCCGGCAAACACCGTGGCCACGTCTTCATTGCAGATCGGCATGATGATGGCCGTACGGGCCTCGGGCGCCAGGGTGTGTTCGGTCACACTGCGCACCGACAGCGCATGCTTGTCCCCCCGCAGCATGACCCAAAAGCCCATGAGCCCGGTCAGAAAACCGGTGACCACCCAGGCCGAGAGCAGCGCAAACAGCGCGATCTGCCCATAACCCAACAAGGGGTTTTCGTAGTCAGGCTGAACACCTGCAAACAGTGTGCTGGCCAAAGCCGTGGTGAGGACGGTCAACAACGCGAAGGTCCAGCGGCGTCGCTGTGCTGCGCCCTGCCAAGCCTGGTCCTGGGGGCTGCGATCGGATGGGGCGGCGCTGGCCGTTGCAGTGCGTCCGGTAAGGCGCACAAGTACAGCGGTACCGAGGCTGTTCCAGAACCCGCGCCAAGGCAAGGGTGGCATGGAGCCACGGTTCAGGGGCGGGGCAGTCACCGCGCTGGGATGCCGCTCTTCGCGCAAGGGACTGCGCTGGCTGATGACCGGGCGGTGATAAGTGGCACCGCGGCGCGCTACAACTGCAGGGGCTGCAATGGCGTCAGCACGGTGGTCCTCAGGGCTTACTCGGGAAGAATGATGTGCGTCCATGTTTCACTCACAGCGTGGTTGTCGTGTTGAAGAAAAGCGCGCAGCTCGACGGGTTGGTCGGCTTTCAAGCGCTGTACGCGCACGGTCATGCGCCATTGGTCAGTTGCGGCGTTGCGGTAGACCAGGTTTTCAAGAACCTTGCCGTTGGCATCACTGGTGACCACCGCTTTCACGGTGGCGTCAGGCGAAAGCGCTTTGAGAGCAGGGCCGTCGAAATCGACCACGTACTGCGTCTGTTGTCGCAGGGCCTCGGCGTCGAGCTTGGTGTAGCCCATACCGCGGCGTGACTGAGTGGCCCATGCGCTGGGCGGGCGTTGCTGGGCGTCGCCCTGCCAGCTCAGTTCGTAGGCAAACTCCAGTGGCTCGCCAGCGGGGGGCATATGGGCCGGAACCCAGTAGGCAACGACGTTGTCGTGTGTTTCGTCGGGCGTGTTCAATTGCACCAGTTCCACCCGCCCTGCCCCCCAGTCATGCAGTGGGCGAACCCAGGTGCTGGGACGGCGTTCGTAGCGCGCTTCGACGTCCTCGTAGCTTGACCATTGGCGATCCCGCTGCATCAGTCCAAAACCCTTGGGATTCTTGGTAGCGAACGAGGTCACGAGCGTCTGCTGGGGGTTTTGCAGCGGACGCCACAGCCATTCGCCCTCGCCGGTGGCCACCATCAGACCGTCCGAGTCGTGCACCTCGGGTCGAAAGTCTTCCTTGCGGGGCTGGTTCTCCCCAAAGAAAAACATGCTGGTCAGTGGTGCAACCCCCAGCGTGGCGATGGGCTTGCCCGCGGAGGCTCGTACAAACACCCTGCTGCGCACCGTGGTCGTGGTCTGGGGGCCGGGGGTGATGTCGAATTGGTAGGCGCCGGTAGCCCGGGGCGAATCCATCAGCGCATAGACGGTCACTTTCGTGGACTGAGCCTGGGGCTTGACCAGCCAGAATTCGGTAAAACGCGGAAACTCCTCGCCCGAACCGCCCACGGTGTCAATGGCAAGACCCCGGGCTGACAGCCCGTACTGCTGCCCTTTGCCCAGCGCGCGGAAGTAGCTGGCACCCTGGAACACGACCAGCTCGTCCTTGTACTCGGGCGAGTTCAGGTGGTTGTGCAGGCGAAAACCGGCGAATCCGAGATCTCCCCAGGTTTGGGGCTTGACCTGGTTTTTCCCGTAGTCGAAATCAGCGCGGCTGTAGCTGATGTGGCGAGTGCCCTCGGGGGGCACTTCGTTGATCAACACGGGCTCCGTCTGATACAGGCCAAGGTGAAAGAACATTGCCTCGAATGGCAACTTATCTGCGCGCCACAAGGCCCGATCAGGGCGCCAGCGGATGTCGCGCACCTGGTCGTAGTTCAGCTTTGCAAGGTCAGCAGGGAGCTTGTCGCTAACAGCCCGGTAGGGCTGGTTCGCACTGTCACGGGCGAGGCGCGTGACATTCTCAAAGTCAAACCCCTGCGCGGAGGCCGCTCCCCCCAGCAGCGAGGCGACCAACACAAACAGCGGCCCCGCTGCTTTGCGGGCGGCTTTAGATAAAGAGGGAGAAACAGCGTACATGCCGGCATATAGGGCAAACCCTGTGCCAGCATGAAAAAACCGTTTTAAATCAACAGCTTATGGTGGGTATGGCATGTAAGCGTTTGTACGAGGCGCCTACTCACGCCGTAAACACCGATTTTTGTCGCTGATTAGCGACTTCGTAGCCATTGATGAGTAAAAAGTCTATGTAAATCAAAGACTTAATCGTGTCGCTCATCTGCGACGTCGTCGCCGCCAGCCCCATCCGTTTTGAAATTTCCGGGGGTCAGGGCATGTTTCTGCAGCAGCCGATAAAACTCGGTGCGGTTTCGTTGGGCCAGGCGCGCGGCGTCGGCCACGTTCCCGTCGGTCATCTTGAGCAGACCGACCAAATATTCACGCTCGAAACGCTGGCGGGCTTCGGTGAAGCTCAGCACCTGAGTTGTGGGGGTGCGCAACGCGCGTTGCACCAGGGTCAGCGGCACCAAGGGAGTCGTAGACAGGGCGCACACCTGCTCCACCACATTGAAAAGCTGGCGCACATTGCCTGGCCATGCGGCCGTGGTCAGAGCTTTGAGAGCCTCGGGAGCAAAGCCCGACAGGCGTTTGTCGTATTTGCGGGCCAGCTTGTCGAGAAAGTGGTTGGCCAGCAACGAGATGTCTTCACGCCGTTCTCCCAGGGTGGGCAGCATCAGGGTGACCACATTCAGGCGGTAATACAGGTCTTCCCGGAACTGCGCAGTGGCCATCGCGGTTTCCAGATCGCGGTGCGTGGCAGAGATGATGCGCACATCAATGGGAATGGACTGGCTGGAGCCTACGGGGCGCACCGCACGTTCCTGCAAGACGCGCAGGAGCTTGACCTGAAGCGCGGGCGGCATGTCCCCGATTTCGTCGAGCAAAAGGGTGCCGCCTTCGGCGGCCTGGAACAGGCCCTTGTGGTTGCTCACCGCATCGGTGAAGGCGCCTTTGACATGGCCGAACAACTCGGATTCCAGCAGAGCCTCAGGAATGGCACCGCAGTTGACGGCCACAAAAGGCTTGGCAGCGCGCGGGCTTGCGCGGTGGATGGCCTGTGCCAGCAGCTCTTTGCCCGCCCCGCTGTCACCCAGCAGAAGTACGCTGGCATCCGATTGGGCCACCAGATAAGCCTCGGCCAGCAGGTCGGTCATCAGGTTGGATCGGCTGACGATGTCGGCACGCCAGGCCTCATTGGCGTGGGCGTGGGTGACCGCGGGCGCGCTGAGCGCCAGTGCCTGGGCAATCTTCTCCAGCAGTTCTTTGCCGTCGTAGGGTTTGGTCAGGTACGTGAAAACTCCGCGTGAAGTGGCCTCCACGGCGTCGGGGATCGTGCCGTGTGCCGTGAGCAAGATCACGGGCAGGGAGGGATGGCGGGCACGCACTTCGTCAAACAGCGCCAATCCATCACGGCCAGGCAACCGAACGTCGCTGAGAACCAGTTGGGGCCGCGCCATGTCCAGCTGCGCCAAGGCGGCCTCGGCGGAGGTCACGGCCACTACGTCGTGGCCAGCCCCATTGAGGCGCAAGGACAACAGTCGAAGCATGTCGGCATCGTCGTCCACGACGAGGATGCGGGCGCCTTGGGATGCGCGGGAGGGTGTCTGGGCCGCCATGGGTGTATTGGGAGGTGTCAGGGCACTGGCCGCGGTGTGTTGCCACCGTTGGCGGGCGCTGGGGTGGGGCGTGTTGTCAAGCTGCGCTCAATGGCGCGCACGGCTTCCAGTCGCTCGTTGAGCTGCTCGTTGCGCCGCTGCGCATCTCGCAATTGCTGGCTTTGCCGGTCCAGCTGATCTTCCAGCCGGCGTTGTTGGAGCAAGCGGGACTCCATCAGGCGTGCCAGTGGGTGCAAAGCCTGGGCAGCCGGGGCATTGTTGCCCAGTACCCGTTGCACCAGGCCCAACGCGCGTGCGGTGTCGACTGGCTGTCGTGTTTGTGCCAGTGCGACTGCCAGCAGCAGCGGGTTTTCGATCGCGGATTCTTCCCGTTCGGTCAGGCGGGCGATTTCCTTGGTCAAATCCGCCGAAGTCATGCGCAGCGTCCGGTCTGTCTGCGCGAGGACGAGCACGACAGGATCGAAAGCCACGGTTTTTTCCGGCTTTTTGACCGGATCAGCCACCTCCGGTACTGCGGTGGCTGGCGTTTCTACTGCCTCGATGACCGGAGGCCCAGGCGGTGCAGCGTACGCGGGCGCCTTGGTGCTGCAGCCCGCCAACACCAATGCAGCAGCCATCGACGACACCCACAACGAGGCTTGTCTTAACTCTGATGGAGCCAGGCGATTCAATAGATAGCTAGTCAACATGCGGTAGTTCTATGCGAAAAAATGCGTGGACGCCGTCGTCCACCAACTGAACCCGGCCACCGTGGGCAACGACGTACTCGTGGACGATGGACAGCCCAATGCCGGTACCCCGCACGGCGTCAGCGGGCTGGCGGACGCCGCGGTAGAAGGGCTCGAAAATGCGGTCTCTGTCAGCCCCCGCGACACCGGGGCCCTGGTCCGTGACGTCGATGTGTACTTGGCCCGGCTGGCGCGAAAGTACCAGTCGCACTGTGCCACCTTTGGGGGAAAAACGGATGGCGTTGGACAGCAGGTTGCTGATGGCGGAGCCGATTTTCTCCGCGTCAATGGGCAGCGCGAGGTCTGGCCCCTCAACGCGCACGCGCAGACCTCGCGCCTGCCATTGAAGGCGCTGCGACTCCACCTGCGACTCCAGCAGGGCCAGCATCGGGGTATCTTGTCGCTGCAACTGGCGCGCCTCAAACGCTGCGGCGTTGAAGCGCAAAAGCGCTTCGATCTCGCCCTGAAGAACCAACGTGTTGTGGTGCAGGATCTGAGCCACCTCGCGCTGGCCGGCGGTGAGTTCACCCGTCACGCCGTCTTGCAGCAGGGCTACGCCTTCGCGGAGCGCGGCCAGGGGCGTTTTGAGTTCATGGGATACATGGCGCAGAAACCGGGCCTTGTCTGAGTCCAGTTCCAGCAACCGAAGTCGCAGCCATTCCAGCTGCTGTCCGACGCGGCGCATGTCGTCCGGACCGGAAACCAGAATGGGCTGATTGAGCTGGTTTTCCCCTAGCTTGCGTATCGCGCCTTCCAGTCGTTTGAATGGGCGCGCGAGCCAGATGCCCAGCGCCAGCGCGAGTGCCAGCGCCAGAACAATTACCCCCACCACCTGGTGCGTCACGTTGCGGCGGCTGTCTTCGACACGATCCTGCAGGAGCTGGTTGCGTTGGGTGTTGATGTCCTGCACGGACTGAGCGATGACCGTGTGCAGAACGTCCAGTGCCACAAACTCTTCAGCGACCTGGCGCTCATTGTCCAGCGCGCGCTCGGGTGGCGCATCCAGCAGCGCTTTGACCGTATCCAGTCGCTGGCGCCATTGCGAAGCCTGTTCCTGCGGCAGTCCCCCGTTCTGCAACTTTTCCAGAAGGGTTTGGGCCTCCCCGGTCATCTCGTTGAAGCTGCGCCGCAAGGGGGCGTCGCGCAGCACCAGCGATTGACGCGCTGCTCGCTCCAGCGCCTGTCCGCGCTGGTTGAGGGCCTGTGCGGCCGCATTGAGCGCGGTGGCCTCTGTCGCCCCGAGGCGACTTTGCATCATGAGTTGCTCCAGCGTGTGCAGCGCCCGCAAAGAACTTACCCCCAGCAAACCCGCAATCAGCAAAAAAGCCAGCAGCAGCATCTGCTGGAAAGAAAGCCCGTGCAAGGGGCCTTCATTCCTGGGGCGCGCAAGCGGAGTGCTGTCTGCAAACATCCGGGGTAAGCCCAGAAAGCACTATGCCGCGAGGACGGGCTCGCGGGTGAGGACCTCGCCCCGCAAGGTATAGGCCTTTGCTTCGGTGATGGCAACTTGAACCATCTGGCCCACCAGACGGGGTTGGCCGACAAAATTGACCACGCGGTTGCATTCGGTGCGCCCCATCAGCTCGGTGGTGTCGCGCTTGGAGGCGCCTTCCACCAGGATGCGCTGCACTGTGCCCACGCGGCTTTCGCTGATGGATTTGATGTTCGCATTGATGACGCCTTGCAGGTGCTGCAGGCGGCGCAACTTCACGTCGTGTGGCGTGTCGTCGTGCAGGCCTGCGGCAGGTGTGCCGGGGCGCGGACTGAAGATGAAGCTGAAGCTGTTGTCGAAGTGAATATCGTCGATCAGCTTCATCATCTTGTTGAAGTCGTCTTCCGTCTCGCCGGGGAATCCCACGATAAAGTCGCTGCTCATGGCCAGATCGGGGCGGATGGCGCGCAGCTTGCGCACTGTGCTCTTGTATTCCATGGCGGTGTAGCCACGCTTCATGGCCATCAGAATGCGGTCGCTGCCGTGCTGCACCGGAAGGTGCAAGTGGCTGGCCAGCTTGGGCAACTTGGCATAGGCCTCGATAAGGCGGGGCGTGAACTCATTGGGGTGGCTGGTGGTGTAGCGAATGCGCTCGATCCCGGGAATGTCCGATACGTATTCCAGCAGCAGGGCAAAGTCGGCAATCTCTGCGGTATCGCCCATCTTGCCCAGGTAGGCATTCACGTTCTGGCCCAGCAGGGTGATCTCCTTAACGCCTTGGTCGGCCAGCCCCGCCACTTCCACGAGCACGTCGTCAAATGGGCGACTCACTTCTTCGCCGCGTGTATAGGGCACAACGCAGTAGCTGCAGTATTTGCTGCAACCTTCCATGATCGACACAAACGCCGACGCGCCTTCGACGCGCGCGGGTGGAAGGTGGTCGAACTTTTCAATCTCGGGGAAGCTGATGTCCACCTGGGGTGTGTCCGTGCGGTCGCGGTGATTGAGCATCTCTGGCAAGCGGTGCAGGGTTTGCGGACCAAACACCACATCGACATAAGGTGCGCGCTTGATGATGTCAGCGCCTTCCTGGCTGGCCACACACCCGCCCACGCCAATCTTCACACCCTTGGCCTTCAGGTGCTTGATGCGTCCCAGGTCGCTGAACACTTTTTCTTGTGCTTTCTCGCGCACAGAGCAGGTATTGAACAGAATCAGGTCTGCCTCATCCACGTTTTGTGTCGGCTCGTAGCCTTGGGCGGCGTGCAGGACGTCTGCCATCTTGTCCGAGTCGTACTCGTTCATTTGGCAGCCGAAGGTTTTGATGAAGACTTTTTTGGCCATGGCTGTATCGCAATCGAAAGGGGGCGCTGCGGCGCGCATGGGCGCCGCAAGAAATCGAAGGGATCGCGCCATGCGGCACGACCCCCGGGGCGTCAGTTTTTGACGGCGTCGGACTCGGCGCGGTAGTTGCGCTCTACGTCGTCGCTGCCCTTGCGCGGCTGGTCCGCTTCGCCTTGGCTCAATATCCAGGCGGACTGCAACATGCCAGTGCTCGGCTCGATCAGGTAGTTGACCTTGAATGTCTGTCCGAGAACCATGTGCGCCATCACCAAGCTGTTTTGCGGACTGAAAATGCGCATGCCGGGGGCCATGCGAATGGCGCGGCCATTCAGGGTGGCGTCGGATGCGGCTGTGATGGTCAGCGTGCCACGCAGCGCAGCATCGGGGAATGTGCGTGCCACTCCCAGGGCAGATTGCACCTGCGCCGATGCGGGCAGTGCGCCCCAGAACACGGCACAACCGATGCCAACGGCCAGGGCGCGTTTCAGGAGCTTGGTGGGGGAGGGGGATTTGGTTGGTTTCATGGGGCAGCAGTGCTTGGTTTATATCCAGGGGCTGGAGGGGCGATTCTAAGGTTGTCCCTAAGATGCACAGCAAACAACCACTCAAGGCACCGTTGATGAACGAATCGTGGGAGCAAGCGCGGGAGGCTTTCGTGCGGGGCATCGCGCTGTTCGGGGACGGGCAATACGAACCTGCCGACGAGGCGTTTACCCAGGCTCTCGCGTTGGCTCCTGGGCGTGCGGCCAGTTGCGCTACCAGGGGCATCGGGTATTGATAGAGCAGTTGTCTGACGCCTGCCATGCCCGGTTTGCACAGGTGCTGGATCTGGGCTGCGGCACCAGCCTGTGCGGCCTGCACATCAGGTCTCGTGCGGAGGTGCTCTGGGGCTTGGACCTGTCCGAGGCCATGCTCGACAAGGCCCGCGCGCTGGGAGCGTATGACCAGCTTATCGAAGGAGAGGTGGTGGAAGCCCTGCGCAGCGAAACCGCTCTGTTCGACCTGGTGCTGGCGGCTGATATTTTCATCTACGTGGGCCATCTTGGCGATGTCTTTGCGCTGCTGGCCCAGCGCATCCGGGCCGGTGGTTGGCTGGCCTTCACGGTAGAGGAACCCGTGGGCGCCTGGGATGAGCCCCAATTGCTGCCCAGCCTGCGCTACGCCCACCCGTCGAACTACATCCAGGCGCTTGCCATGCAGCATGGCTTTCGGTGAGTCCATGCCCACAGCGCCCCGCTGCGGTGGGACCAGCAGATCGGGGTCCCCGGCACGTACTTCTATCTGCAGCGGTCTGCGTAAAAAGAATAGCTGATTGCGCTCGTCCTTATTAGCTTTTCAATAGTTTTTATATTGAGAACCAATACAGTCAAGCGCTGTAAGCTATGAATATTGATGGATCGCACAAAGAAAAACCCCCAGCACCTGCGCACTGGGGGTTTTCAATTTGGTGGTCGTAGGTGGACTTGAACCACCGACATCAGCATTATGAATGCTGCGCTCTAACCAACTGAGCTATACGACCGGAGCCCCAAATTATAGAACAAATTTTATTGGTGGGTGAAGTTGGCAGCGCGCTTGTTCATAAAAGCATCCATGCCTTCCTTCTGGTCCTGTGTGGCGAACAGTGCGTGGAACAGGCGGCGCTCGAACATGACCCCATCACTCAATGTGCCCTCGAAGGCCCGGTTGACCGACTCTTTGGCCGCCATCACTGCGATCTGAGAGAACCCTGCCACGATGATGGCCGCGCCCAGCGCCTCGTCCATGAGCTTGTCGAATGGCACGACGCGGCTGACGAGTCCGGCGCGTTCCGCCTCGGCCGCATCCATCATGCGGCCAGTGAGGGCCATGTCCATGGCCTTGGATTTGCCCACGGCGCGGGGCAAGCGCTGCGTGCCGCCTGCACCGGGGATCACGCCCAGCTTGATTTCGGGCTGACCGAACTTGGCGGTGTCCGATGCAATGATGAAATCGCACATCATCGCCAGTTCACAGCCGCCACCCAGTGCAAAACCGCTCACAGCGGCAATCACGGGCTTGCGGATGGCGCGAATGGCTTCCCAGTTGCGGGTGATGTAGTCGCCCTTGTAGGTGTCTGCAAAACTGTACTTGGCCATGGCACCAATGTCGGCACCAGCGGCAAACGCTTTTTCGCTGCCGGTGACGATGATGCAGCCGATCTTTTCGTCCGCGTCAAAATCTTTGAGCGCGGCGCCCAACTCGTTCATGAGCTGGTCGTTGAGTGCATTGAGTTGTTTGGGACGGTTGAGCGTGATGACGCCGACCTTGTCCGCTTCGACGCGGACCTCGATGGTTTCGTAAGCCATGAAATCTCCTGGGTTTGTGGTTTGTTGTGAAGGCACGAAGAAATATACCGAAGCGGGTTTCTGCTTGGACCGGCTTGGATGGGCTTATGCCAGCCAGCGGGCCAAGGCGGACATTTCTGTTGCTGACAGACTGATGGTGTCGGGTTGAGGCAGGGGTAACCCTGTCCTTGTCTTGGACGCTGCCGTGTGCGCTGCCGCATTGTTTGAAGCCGCCGCCAGCTCCAGCGGGAGGTGCAGAAGCCGACCATCCCGCGCCACGACAGCAGTGAGCGAAGTTTCGGTGCCGGCATAAAAAGCGACGTCGTCCAGCTTGCACACACGCCATTCCTGGCCCTTCACCGCCAAACCCAGCCACTCATCACCCGATGCCAGCCCCGCCTTTTCTGCGGCGCCACCCCGCAACACGCTTTTGACCTGCACACTGTGGTTTTCCGTCACGCGCAGGCCCAGCCGCTGTGCAAGTTGAGGGGTTTCGGCTCTAAGCGTTACGCCGTGCGAGGCCAGCAGTTCAAGCAGCGGCAACTCCTCGGTGCTGTGTACCCATTGATCAAGCTCCGAATCCCACGGGCGGCCTGCCAAATCCTGTAGCACGGCGCGCAAGTCAGCCTCTTGCATCGGGCCAGCGGCGCAGCGCATCCAAATCGCGCGCATCACATCGTCCAGCGTGGTCTTGCCCTCCCGGCGCAGCGCCAAATCCAGGCACATCGCCACCAGTGAGCCTTTGGTGTAGTAGCTCACCGTGGCGTTCGGCGTGTTCTCGTCTTGGCGGTAGTACTTGACCCACGCATCAAAACTGGCCTGGGCGACCGTTTGTACGGCCCTGCCCGGCGTTTGAAGCACTTGGTTGATGGTCTTGGTGATGAGCTTCAGGTAGGTGGCTGGGTCAATCAAGCCTGCGCGGCACAGCAGCAGATCATCGTAGTAGCTGGTGAACCCTTCAAAAAACCACAGCAGCTCGGTGTAGTTTTCGCGCGTGTAGTCATACGACGTGAACTCCGCAGGGCGCAAACGTTTCACATTCCACGTGTGGAAGTACTCATGGCTGATCAACCCCAACAGCGTGGTGTAGCCTTCGGGCGCCTTGGCCTCACCCACGCGGGGCAAGTCTCGGCGGCCGCAGATCAGTGCAGTGGAGTTGCGGTGCTCCAGACCCCCGTAGCCATCGCCCACGGCGTTGAGCATGAACAGGTAACTTTTAAAGGGCGCCTTGCCCTCGCCATGCCAGAAGCGGATCGCTGTCTCGCATATTTTCTGGGTATCGGCGAGCAGCCGCTTGCCATCAAACGAGGGCGCAGCGCCCGCGACCACAAAACGGTGGGACACGCCGCAAGCAGTAAAGCGACCGATCCAGAACAGCCCCATTTCCACCGGGCAGTCCACGAGCTCGTCATATCCCGAGGCGGCGTACAAGCCGAACCCGTTCTTGTCGGCCTTGACCGCCGTCAGCCCTGTGATCGCAGACCAGCCGGCCGTGCCGGGTGTACTGACGATCTCCATCGTGTGCCGCAATGTCTCCGCGCCATGTACACGCAGGCAAAGGCTGGTGCCATTGAAGAAACCGCGTGCTGCGTCCAGCCAGGCAGTGCGCACGGAGTTGTCATAGGCGCACACTGCATACGTCAGCACCAGGGGTTTGCCAGCAATGCATTTGGCTTGCCAACGGTGCTTGTCCAATTGGGTCAAGGGCGTGTCGTGTTTGCCCTGCTGGGCCTTCAACTGCTGGAGGTTCTTGGAAAACTCTCGCACCAGATAGCTGCCAGGAATCCAGACCGGCAACGACACCTCCTGCAGCGCCTTCGGCTCTGCGACGGTCAGGGTGACCGTGAACAGATGGGCATTCAGGTCCGACGGTTCGATCCGGTAGTGAACGGAGGAGGGGGCAGTCTTGGCGGCAGGTGGGCGTGCAGAAGGCATGGGCGCTTGTGGAAGGCTGGCGTTGCGATGGGATCGATGCACGCCCGGGGCGGAAAGCGCCCATCAAGGGCGCTGGGGCGTTAGTTGTTCGTTGGCGACTCGTTGCTGGCCTCCGCCAATCGCTTTTCTACATCCTGTGCACCAATGGCTCCAGGGACCCGCGTGCCATTGGCAAAGATCAAGGTGGGGGTGCCGGTGATCTTGTGCTTCTTGCCGAAAGCCAGGTTGCGCTGCAACGCGCTGGTGTCGCAGCTGGCAGCTGCAGGTGCCTTGTCTCGGACCATATAGTCCTGCCACGCTGCCATCTTGTCTTTGGCACACCAGATATTGCGCGACTTTTCAGCCGAGTCGGGGCTCAGGATTGGGTAGAGAAAAAGATAGACGGTAACGTTGTCCACGTTCTGCAAATCCCGCTCAAAACGTTTGCAGTAGCCGCAATTGGGGTCTTCGAACACTGCCACCTTGCGTTTTCCGTCTCCCCGCACGATGGTGAAGGCATCCTTGAGTGGCAGGGCCGAGAAATCAACGGCGGTGAGCTTGGCAATGCGATCTTCTGTGAGGTTGCGCCGCGCCTTGGTGTCGATCAGCTCCCCCTGAATCACGTAGTTGCCTTTTGCGTCGGTATAAAAAAGGTCGGTGCCGATCCGTACCTCATACAGACCTTTCATGGGCGTGGGGCGGACCTCGTCGATTTTGTCCATTTGCGGGATGCGCTCGGCCAAGGCCTTGCGGATATCCGATTCCTGCGCGCTTGCGGTCCCGACCAGGGATGCAAGGCTGAGTGCGGTCAGCAGCGTGGAGATGAGTTTCATGGTGGTCTCGTTCAGTCGATCTGGTGGGCCGCAACGCAATGTGCAGTGGCTCCGTGTGTTTCAGTTCATGCCCATGGCTTGGCGCGCTACAAAAGTCTTGAGCCATCCACTGCGCTCAAAACCCTTCATTCCCAAGTTGCGCAGCGATTGCCACGGTCCTTCGTGGCGCGAAAACAATTGCTGCAGGCCGTCGGTCGCGAGGCCCATTGCCAGCACAGCCGCCTTTCGCTCACGTTCGTAACGCCGCAGCAACCGCAGATCCCCGACGCTGCGCCAGTAGTCCCGCCTTTGAAGGACATCCGCAAGTGCCTGCGCGTCAGCCAACCCCAGGTTCAGCCCTTGGCCTGCAAGGGGATGAACGTTGTGGGCAGCATCCCCCGCCAGTACCCAGTTGCGCGGGTTTTTGCCAGCCACAGGGCCTACGCCGCACCAGCGGCTCGCCGTGGCCAGCTGCAGCGGCCACGTCGCGCGCTCCGCACACAATGTCAATGCACCCAGTTCACCGTGGCTGGCGCCCCGCAATTTGTCAGCAAACGCTTCTGGCGAAAGTGCCATCAGCGCATCGACCTGGTCCTGCATGACGGACCACACAACCGCCACGGAGTTCCCCTCGGCTTCTTCGAGTGGCAGAAAAGCCAGAATCCCATCGGCTGAAAACCACTGCCGCGCGGTTTGTAGATGGGGATGCTCGCAGCGCAGCCGCGTGGCGATGGCATGTTGTGGATAGGGCGTAACGTCAAAGTCCACGCCAAATTCCGCGCGCGTGCTGCTGGCGCGACCCTCGCACACCACGGTCAGAGCGGCCGAGACCGGCGCCTCGACGACCTCCACCTGAGGTTGATAGCGCACCGCTTCGACGAGCCGGGCCTCCAGCGCCGGTACATCCACAATCCAGGCCAACGCATCTACGCCTTGGTCCATGGCGTCAAAACGGACCTCCCCGTCCCGGTCTCCCAGAACCTGCATGTGTTTGACCGCGGTGGCATGTTGTGCATCGGGCCAGCTGCGCAGCGATTCCAGCAGTTGGCGCGATGCCATGTTCAGTGCGTAAGCCCGCACATCCGCGACGGATGGGCTTGGGGTGCCTGTGGCTCGCACCAGGGCCACTTTCAATCGGTCTCGCGCCAGCAGGAGCGCCAGGGTTTTGCCCACAATGCCAGCGCCGCGGATACAAATATCAAAGTTTTGGGCCATGCGGGGCATTGTAGGAGGGGTCTTACGCACCTTGCGCCGCAGTGCAGAATTGCGGTTCCCACCTGTATGGCCATTTTGAGGAGCACCCCGGCGTGAGTTTCAACCCCGACTGCGATCTGTCCGGCACCATCGCGCGTTTATTCGTATATCCCGTCAAGTCCTGCGCGGGCATCGAGGTACAACAAGCGCTTTTGACTGACACGGGCCTGGATCTTGACCGCGCCTGGATGGTGGTCGACGCCCGCGGCATGTTCTTGACCCAGCGCACCTTGCCCCGGATGGCTTTGATTCAGCCGCAACTCAAAACCGACGAAATGGTTTTGCGTGCACCCGGCATGCTGGCCTTGCACGTGGCCATTGACTCGGTGGAGGCTCCGGCTACCGTGACGGTGTGGCGCGACACCGTGCCCGCGTGGGACATGGGGGCCGTGGCTGCGCAGTGGTTTACGGACTTTCTGGGCCAGCCTTGTCGCCTGGTCCGTTTTGACCCTGAGCACCGCCGTCTGTCCAGCATGGATTGGACGGGAGGCGTTGAGGCGCCGAACCAGTTTGCGGACGGTTTTCCGGTTCTGCTGGCCAGTGAAGCGTCGATGGAAGAGCTCAACGGGCGCTTGGTGGCGGCAGGGTATGCAGCGGTGGGCATTGGCCGGTTTCGACCCAATGTGGTGCTTGCAGGGGTGGGGGCACACGACGAAGACCGCGTGGACCTGATTCGCGTCGACTGCGGGGCCGAGGGCGAAGTCCATTTGCAGCCCGTAAAGCCCTGTTCGCGCTGTCCTATTCCCGACATCGACCCGGCAACCGCAGAGACCCACCCTGCAGTCGGCGATATGTTGCGTACATACCGCCAGGACAAGCGGCTGCATGGCGCCATCACGTTTGGCATGAATGCCATTGTTCGACAAGGCGCAGGCCAAATGCTGCGTAAGGGGCAGCGTATCGGGGCCGATTTGCGCTTCGAATGAAAGCCCAAATGGGACCCTGATGGGCGCTTGGCTGGCGGACCCGTAAAATCGGCGGTTTGTCTCCGAATTCCAGAAAGCCCTGCCATGAGCCTCCAATGCGGCATCGTGGGCTTGCCCAACGTCGGCAAGTCCACCCTTTTCAACGCGCTGACCAAGGCCGGCATCGCCGCCGAAAACTACCCCTTCTGCACCATTGAGCCCAATGTGGGCGTGGTGGAAGTACCCGATCCACGCCTCCAACAACTCGCCGACATCATCTCGCCCGAGCGCATTGTTCCAGCCATCGTCGAGTTTGTGGACATCGCTGGCTTGGTGGCGGGTGCCAGCCAGGGCGAAGGCCTGGGCAACCAGTTCCTCGCGCACATCCGCGAAACCGACGCCATCGTGAACGTGGTGCGCTGCTTCGAAGATGAGAACGTGATTCACGTGGCTGGCCGTGTGGATCCGATCTCTGATATTGAAGTCATCCAGACCGAACTGTGCCTGGCTGACATGGGCACGGTGGAAAAGGCGCTGAATCGCTACACCAAGGCTGCCAAGTCGGGTAACGACAAGGATGCCGCCAAGCTGGTGGCGCTGCTCACGCGCATCCAGGCCGCGCTCAATGAAGGCAAGCCCGCCCGCTCGGTCGAGATCAGCAAGGAAGAGCAACCTCTTCTCAAGTCCCTGTGCTTGATCACGGCCAAGCCCGCAATGTTTGTGGGCAACGTGAGCGAGGACGGCTTCGAGAACAACCCGTTTCTCGACCGTCTCAAAGAATACGCCGCTAGTCAGAACGCCCCCGTGGTAGCCATCTGCGCCAAGATGGAAGCTGAAATGGCCGAGATGAGCGATGAAGACCGCGACATGTTCCTGGCCGAGATGGGGCAGACTGAGCCCGGCCTCGCCCGCCTGATCCGCGGCGCCTTCAAGCTGCTGGGTTTGCAGACCTATTTCACCGCCGGTGTGAAGGAAGTGCGTGCCTGGACCATTCACATCGGTGACACGGCGCCCCAGGCAGCGGGCGTGATCCATGGCGACTTTGAGCGTGGCTTCATCCGCGCACAGACCATCGCGTTCGATGACTTCATCGCGCTCAAGGGCGAACAAGCGGCGAAGGATGCGGGCAAGATGCGCGCGGAAGGCAAGGAATACGTGGTCAAGGACGGCGACGTCCTGAACTTCCTGTTCAACGTCTGACCTCCATGGGCTCCACGGCGCGGTCGCGCTGGGGCTCGTGCTGAATCATCCCTGCCCAACCACTGGTTGCGCAGGGTTTTTTTTGACTTGTCGCAGTTGTTGTGCGGAGAGTTCACACCTGCAGACATCGAACCGATAGCCTCGTGCCCTGGATGGTTCGCTTCAGGCATCCGCGCTACTGGAAAACACGGAGAGCGAACGTGTCAGTTCTCCGTAAGATGCGCGGGTTTGCCTGTATCGGGTCACCGTGTCCTGACACCCATACACTTTCGGTCAAACAGCCACCCGCACAACCCAGGCCGCCGCCTGCCCCTCTATGCTTTTTGGACGCAAAAATCCATTTTCGGCCACGGACGCCTTTCCCTTGTCCGACGCCGTCATGGAGTTTGACGACTCGTCGTCAGCTGCGGTGCGTCCCGCTCGCCGTGCCCTGGACGGCTTTGGCGCGCGGCCCCGGCCCACCTCAGGCCGGGAGTGGTTGGCAACGGTGGGATTGATGGGCCTCTACAGCGGGGCGCTGATCGTTTTCTGGGTGCTGGGCATGGTAGACGCCACCGTGGTGGGGGTGCTTGCAGCCATGATCGTGGTGGGTTGCGCAGGCTTCTGGATCGTCCTGAACGCTGGCCTGGTTCAGAAAATCCGGCTGCGGCACCTCAAGCTGGCCATCGTCACCGCTGCCTCGGCAGGCATGATGGCTGTGTTTTATCTGGCGCCGGTCACGCAGATTCTTCTCACGCCCTTCACCTTTGTGGCAGTGGCGTACGGCATTTTCACGGTGCCACGGCGCACCCTGCTGGTCTTGGCCGTTGGCATCTTGCTGGCATACGCGTTGGTCGTATGGCGGCACTACGCAGAGCAAAACAACGCCGCATTGCTGCGGCTGGAGGTGCTGCACATGCTGGCGCTGGTGGTGTCGTTGCCAGCGTTCATCGTGCTCATGAGCAAGGTGCAGCGGTTGTACCGCAGCCTTTATCAGGCCAGCCGAAAGATCAAGAACATCCAGGAAGACGCACAACGCGACACGTTGGTGGGGTGTTTCAACCGGCGGTACGTGCTGGCGGCGCTGGAGGAGCAAAAACAGCTGGCGGACGAAAGCGGTATTCCGCTGTGCCTGGCGGTTCTCGACCTTGATCATTTCAAGCGCATCAATGACGAGTTAGGCCACCTGGGGGGCGACGAGGTGCTGCGAACTTTCGCGCGCATCGCGCAGCAGGGCGTGCGAGGCGGGGACGTGTTTGGACGCTACGGTGGCGAGGAGTTTTTGCTCATTTTTCCTGGCACCTCGTTGCTGCCCGCGCTCAACACCTGCGAACGCATCCGCGCCCAGGTCGAAACTTACGCCTGGACCGGGCTGTTGAAAGGGCGGGTCACTGTCTCGATTGGTGTGACGCAGTACGTGCTGGGCGAGTCTGTGCTGGAGTTTTTCTCACGCGCGGACACTGCGATGTACATGGCCAAGGAAGGCGGGCGCAACCAGGTGGTGGTGGAAGAGCCCGTGGCCAAGGATGATTCGCAGCTCTCGGAGCCCAGTGCGCACGCGTTGCTGTAGCGCGGCATTTGACTGGCGGAGCGCTCAGCGCCATCCTCTGATGCAGCAATTGCGCGTCAGACCGCCATTTTCCCTGGCATGAAATGCAACAACACACTTGTCATGAGCAGGTAACGGAAGAACTTGCCCACGGCCATGTAGGCAAGGCAGGGCCAGAACGGGAGCTTGAGCCAACCGGCCACTGCGCACAACGGATCGCCCACCACCGGCAGCCAGCTCAGCAGGCAGGCCTTGGCGCCAAACCGTTTGAGCCAGTTGAGTGCCCGCACATCGGTCTGATAGCCGCGGGCCCTGTCCACCACCTTGTGCGCGCCCAAGCCCATCCACCAGCTCACCCCGCCGCCCAGCGTGTTGGCCACGGTGGCCACCAGTATGGCGGGCCAAAAGAGTTCGGGATTGATTTTGATGAGCCCGAACACGGCGGGCTCCGAGCCCAACGGCAGCAGCGTGGCCGAGATGAAGGACACGACGAAAACCGTGCTCAGGCCAAACTGCGGCAGCGCCAGCCACTCCAGCAGCTGGTGCATCCATATTTCCCAAATTTCCATAAGCGGCGAGTTTAGGGCCGGGCAGTAGGCGATTGGGGTGCAGAGGGATCTGTCCTACATCGGTGCGCGGCAAGCGCGCATGGCCCGATATCGAGTGCATTTGTATCGTGAAGCAACAACACCTTCATACCACCACCGGGAGGTCCCCATGTTCTTCGCCCCTCGCCACACAGATCCTCACAACACCACTGCTGCCAATCCAGGCACGTCTTCCTCTGTGCATGCCCCGCGGCCAGCACGCGGCGGGGCGGTGGTGGTTGCGCTGTTGCTTGCTGCCTGCGCTCACAGTCCGCAGGCAGCCGTGGCGACCAATGGAATGGCCGAGGTGCAGGGGAGCGGCGGCAGCAGCGCTGCCGGGTGCCGCGAAACACCCGCGGCGCGTGCCGCGTTGCTGAGCATCACCCGCGATTTGCAGGCGCAAGGCATGGCGCTCAAGGCCTATTGCCAGGTGGGGAGCGGTGGCTGGGTGGTGCAGGTGAAAGTGACCGACGGCCTGAAAGCGAGCGCGGTGGTGCGTGGACCTTTGGCTGATGGGCACGATGTGGACATGGGCACCCCTGCGGGGGTGCGGTTGGCAGGCGCACCCACATCGGCCGATGGCTTTTCGCCCGATGTGCAATACAACCGGCAGTGGCTGCACGCGTTGATGGCGCGCCACCAGTTTGACAATCTGCCTGACGCTTGGTGGCATTTTGCGCAGCGCGGCACAGCGCCAGCGCACGTCGGTGAAACAGATATCGCCGCTCGCTAAAGCCTTCTGGGCAGAGGCCGCGGTTCTTTTGAAATGAAGGCTGCGACGCAATGAATGAGGCGAGTCAAAGGGCGTGAATTTCAGCTTGCAAAACATTTCAACTGCTGAAATTTTGAGCAGGTACAATCCCGCCTCCTTTTTCAGCAATCGCTGCTGCCCCCATCTCGCCCCCTTTCATGCACATCGGCCACATTCCTTTGGCGAACCGGTTGTTCGTCGCTCCGATGGCGGGCGTCACTGACCGGCCATTTCGCCAGCTGTGCAAAGCGCTGGGCGCGGGCTATGCGGTGAGCGAGATGGTGACCTCGCGCAAGGACCTGTGGAACAGCCTCAAGACCTCGCGCCGGGCCAACCATGAAGGGGAGCCGGGGCCCATTGCCGTGCAGATCGCCGGCACCGATGCGCCGATGATGGCCGAGGCTGCGGTCTACAACGTGGAACGCGGTGCGCAGATCATTGACATCAACATGGGCTGCCCGGCCAAGAAGGTGTGCAACAAATGGGCGGGCTCCGCCCTGATGCAAAACGAGGCCCTGGCGGTGGAAATTGCCGCCGCGGTGGTCGAGGCCTGTGCCCCATTCAACGTCCCGGTCACGTTGAAGATGCGCACCGGGTGGTGCCAGGAACACAAAAACGCTGTTGCTCTGGCACGGCAGTTCGAGGCGGTCGGCATCCAGATGCTGACCGTGCATGGACGCACGCGCGAGCAGGGCTACAAAGGCGTTGCGGAGTACGACACCATCGCCGCCGTCAAGGCCGCGGTCAAGGTGCCCGTGGTGGTCAATGGCGACATCACATCCCCCGAGAAGGCGCGCGATGTACTGGCCGCCACTGGCGCCGATGCGATCATGATCGGCCGCGCCGCCCAGGGCCGGCCCTGGATCTTCCGCGAAGTCGGCCACTTCCTGGCCACGGGCGAACACCTGGCGCCACCGCTGGTGGCCGAGGTGCGCCGCCTGCTGCTGGACCACCTGCACGACCACTACAGCCTGTATGGCGAGCTGACCGGGGTGCGCAGTGCGCGCAAGCACATTGCGTGGTACCTGCGCGCGCTGCCGGGCGGCGAGGCCTTGCGGGCACACATCAACACGATTGAAAACAGCGCCACGCAGTGGCAGGCCGTGGCCGATTACCTGGATACCCTGGGGCAGCAGATGGACCGGCTACCCGTCGCCACCGATGTGGGCGCAGACACAGAAGAACAAGAGGGATTGGCTGCATGAGCAAGAAACACATAGAAGAATGCGTGCGCGAGAGCCTGCAAGGCTACTTTCGCGACCTGGGCGGCGAGACGCCCGATGGCATGTACGACATGCTGGTGCGCGTGGTCGAGAAGCCGCTGCTTGAAGTGGTGATGACCCAGGCCGACAACAACCAGTCGCGCGCCGCCGAATGGCTGGGCCTGAACCGCAACACCCTGCGCAAGAAGCTGGTCGAGCACAAGCTGCTCTGACGCCCTCGTGTCATTTGCTATTTAATTTGTAGCTGCTGGCGCTTTATGGATAAGCGCTAGAGCCTGTTTTCATTCAAACTCTCCCCCTCCCACACCATGAACGCACTCCTCTCCGTCTCCGACAAGACCGGCATCGTCGAATTCGCGCAAGCGCTGCAAGCGCTGGGTATCAAGCTCTTGTCCACCGGCGGCACTGCCAAGCTGCTGGCCGACAAGGGCCTGCCCGTGACTGAGGTGGCCGAAGTCACCCGGTTCCCAGAGATGCTCGACGGCCGCGTGAAAACGCTGCACCCCAAGGTGCACGGCGGCCTGCTCGCCCGCCGCGAGCTGCCCGAACACATGGCGGCTTTGAAGGAACACGGCATCGACACCATCGACCTGCTGGTGGTCAACCTCTACCCCTTTGAAGCCACCGTGGCCAAGGCGGGCTGCACGCTGGCTGATGCCATCGAGAACATCGACATTGGCGGCCCCGCCATGGTGCGCAGCGCTGCCAAGAACTGGAAGGACGTGGGCGTGATCACCTCGGCCGACCAGTACGAGTCCGTGTTGACCGAGCTGAAGGCCGGTGGCAAGTTGAGCGACAAGCTGCGCTTCGCGCTGTCGGTGGCCGCGTTCAACCGCATCGCCCAGTACGACGGCGCCATCAGCGACTACCTGTCGTCCGTCACGTTCGAAGAAGAAAAGCTGTCGGAAACCTATTTGCCTACACGCACGCAGTTTGCGGGCCAGAGCAACGGCATCTTCACCAAGGTGCAGGACCTGCGCTACGGCGAAAACAGCCACCAGCAGGCCGCGCTGTACCGCGACCTGCACCCCGCGCCTGGTTCGCTGGTCACCGGAGTGCAGTTGCAAGGCAAGGAACTGAGCTACAACAACATCGCCGATGCCGACGCTGCCTGGGAATGCGTGAAGAGCTTTGAGGCCCCGGCCTGCGTCATCGTCAAACACGCCAATCCCTGCGGCGTGGCGGTTGGCCTGGATGCTCTGGACAGCTACAGCAAGGCGTTCCAGACCGACCCCACCAGTGCCTTTGGCGGCATCATCGCCTTGAACCGTACGGTCGACGGCAACGCGGCGCAGCAGATCTCCAAGCAGTTTGTCGAGGTGTTGATGGCGCCGGACTTTTCCGCCGAAGCGCTCGACGTATTCAAGGCCAAGGCCAATGTGCGCCTGCTCAAGATTGCGCTGCCCGCGCACGGTGGCAAGACGGATTGGGAACGTGGCCGCAACGCCATGGACGCCAAGCGCATCGGCTCGGGCCTGCTGCTGCAGACGGCCGATAACCACGAGCTGTCGCTCATCGACCTCAAGGTCGTGACGAAGAAGCAGCCGACGCTGGAAGAAATGGAAGACCTGCTGTTCGCCTGGAAGGTGGCCAAGTACGTCAAGAGCAACGCCATCGTCTTCTGCAAGGGCGGCATGACCATGGGCGTGGGCGCCGGCCAGATGAGCCGCCTCGACTCGGCCCGCATCGCCAGCATCAAGGCGGGCCATGCCAACCTGTCTCTGCAAGGCACCGTGGTGGCCAGCGACGCGTTCTTCCCCTTCCGCGACGGCCTGGATGTGGTGGTGGATGCAGGCGCCACCTGCGTCATCCAGCCCGGTGGCTCCATGCGCGACAACGAGGTGATCGACGCTGCGAATGAACGTGGCGTGGCCATGGTTTTCAGCGGCGTGCGCCACTTCCGCCATTGATTTGATCGGCGGTCACCAACAAAAAAGCGGCTTCCTTGGAAGCCGCTTTTTTTATGCCCGTCGCCAGGCTGAGGGTGACGTTCAGGCGCCAAAGTTCATCGGCAGCCCCACGTAGTTCTCTGCCAGCGACACCGCAGCAGCTCGTGAGTTCACCAGGTAGTCCAGCTCGGCCTCCTGGATCTTCTGGCCGAACTCGCCCGTCTCTGGAAAGCGGTGCATCAGCGAGGTGAACCACCACGAGAAGCGCTCGGCGCGCCACACGCGGCGCAGGCAGCGGTCGGAATAGGTGTCGATCCCGACCGAGGACTTCTCTTTGTAGAACTCGGTGAGCGCAGTCCACAGATAGCCCACGTCGCTGGCTGCCAGGTTGAGGCCCTTGGCGCCCGTGGGCGGCACGATATGCGCTGCATCGCCAGCCAGGAACATCCGGCCAAAACGCATGGGCTCGGCCACAAAGCTGCGCAGCGGGGCAATGCTCATCTCCAGCGCGGGGCCGGTGACCAAGTTGGCACGTGCCTCAGGGTCCAGGCGGTTGCCCAGTTCGGCCCAGAACTGGTCGATGGTCCAGTTGTCGATCTTGTCGGTGTCGGGCACCTGCACGTAGTAGCGGCTGCGGGTGGCGCTGCGCATGCTGCACAGCGCAAAGCCGCGCTCGGTGTTGGCGTAAATCAGTTCGTGCGAGACCGGCGGCACATCGGCCAGCACGCCCAACCACCCAAAGGGGTAGACACGTTCGTAAATCTTGAGCAGGTCTGCTGGAGCGCTGGCGCGGCATACGCCGTGGTAGCCGTCGCAGCCTGCGATGAAGTCACAGGCCAGCTCGTGCGCCTGGCCGTCCTTCTGGTAGGTCACGCGGGGGCTTTGGCCATCAAAGTCGCGCACCTGCACGTTTTGCGCGTCGTAGACCGTTGTTAGCCCTTCCGCCGCGCGGGCGTCCATCAGGTCGCGCGTCACTTCGGTCTGGCCGTACACCGTCACGCGGCTGCCGCCGGTGAGTGCATGCAGGTCAATGCGGTGGCGCGCGCCCTTGAACAGCAGCTCGATGCCGTCGTGCGGCAGCCCTTCGGTCTGCGCGCGGGCGCCGACGCCGGCCTGCTCCAGCAGATCCATGCTGACTTGCTCCAGCACACCGGCACGGATGCGACCGAGCACGTAATCGGGACTGCGCTGTTCAATGATGACAGCGTCGATGCCGGACTTGTAGAGCAACTGGCCGAGCAGCAGCCCGGCGGGGCCTGCGCCAATGATGGCAACCTGTGTACGCATGTCTCTGTACCTCGTTTTGAATCGTCGGATGAGCGGGGAAAACAACCAAGTTGAGCGTAGGTGCCGGGGCGCCCGCAAGCCAGAGGCTGCAAGGGATAGCGTGCGATTAATAAATGTCTTGTGCGATCATCGCGCAGTTATTGATATGCGTCATGTGCCGTGCTGCAGGTCCGCGGCCCCCCGTAAGACGCAACAACTCCCCATGACCACCGTCCCCATTTCAAAGTCCGATCTCATTGAAGGCATGGCCAAGGGCATGGCTGTGCTGGAGAGCTTCGACACGGAACGCCAGCGCCTGAACGCCTCACTTGCCGCGCAGCGCACGGGCCTGACGCGTGCCGCCGCGCGCCGGCACCTGTTGACGCTGGCGCACCTGGGGTATCTGGAGACGGACGGCAGCTACTTCTGGCTGGCGCCCAAGGTGCTGCGCTTCTCGGGCAGCTATCTGGCGTCAGCCCGCCTGCCGCGCGTGCTGCAGCCCACGCTAAACCGGCTGGCCGCGCAGACGCAGCAGTCCTTCTCGGCCGTGGTGCTGGACGGGGATGAGGTGGTGATCGTGGCGCGCAGCGGGGTGTATGGCGCGCCTTCACGCACCATGGCCTACGGCCTGCACTTGGGCGCGCGTTTGCCCGCGCACCCCACATCCACGGGCCGTGTGCTGCTGGCGGCGCTGCCGGCGGCGCAGTTCTCAACGTGGCTCAAAGCCTGCACGCTGCAGCGGTTGACCCCTCACACCATCACGCAACCGGGCGCGCTGCGTAAGGCAGTAGCCCAGGCCCGGCGCGACGATGCTTGTCTGGCGGTGGAAGAGCATGAACTGGGCGTGCATGCGCTGGCTGTGCCGCTGCGCAATCTGCAAGGCCAGACGGTGGCCGCGCTCAACGTTGTGGCATCGCCCCAGCAGATGCAGGCCCAAACCCTGCAGCGCGACATGTTGCCGCTTTTGCAGGAAGCCGCCCGCGAGTTGCGGGGGTTGTTGTGAACGATGCGGAGCGCTCAGTGTGCGAAATATCAATCAAAATGGCCTCTAGCGCTTGATGGTAAAGCGCCAGAAGCTATTATTTTGATAGTTTTTTGAACACGTCTCGCGCGGCTGCCACGGTGGTAGCAATGTCGTCCGCGGTGTGGGCTGAGCTGACAAAACCCGCCTCATACAGCGCAGGCGCTATATAGATACCGCGGTCGAGCAGGCCGTGGAACAACTGGTTAAAACGTGCGCTATCGGTCTTGAGCACCTGGGCGTAGTTCTGGGGCAGCTCGGGCAGCAGGAAGAACCCGAACATGCCGCCTTCGCAGTCGGCGCTGAAGGGCACACCTTCGGCTGCGGCCGCTGCCGTCAGCCCATCCACCAATGAGCGGGTGCTGGCCGACAGCGCATCGAAGAAGCCCGGTTTCTTGATCTCCCGCAGCGTGGCCAGTCCGCAGGCCGTGGCCACCGGGTTGCCCGACAGCGTGCCAGCCTGGTACACGGCGCCCAGCGGGGCCAAGTGTTCCATGATGGCGCGCGGGCCGCCAAAGGCCGCCAGCGGCATGCCGCCGCCGATCACCTTGCCCAGCACCGTGATGTCGGGTTTGAAGCCGGGGATGCTTTTGGCGTACACGCTTTGCGCGCTGCCCAGGGCCACACGGAAACCCGTCATCACTTCGTCGAACACCAGCAGCGCGCCGTACTCGGTGCACAACTCGCGGCAACGGCGCATGAAAGGCACACTTGCACGCACCAGGTTCATGTTGCCCGCGATGGGCTCGATCATCACGCAGGCCAGGTCCTTGCCGTGCAGTGCAAAGGCTTCTTCAAGCTGCGCGACGTTGTTGTATTCGAGCACCAGCGTGTGCTGCACCACTTCGGGCGGCACACCTGCGCTGGTGGCATTGCCAAAGGTGGCCAAGCCCGAGCCCGCCTTGACGAGCAGCGAGTCAGCGTGGCCGTGGTAACAGCCCTCGAACTTGATGAACTTGCTGCGTCCCGTGGCGCCACGGGCCAGGCGGATCGCGCTCATGCCCGCTTCCGTGCCCGAGCTGACAAGGCGGATCATCTCCATCGATGGCACAAGGCTCAGGATTTCTTCTGCCAGCTCCACCTCGCGCTCGGTAGGGGCACCAAAGCTGAAGCCTTCAAGCGCCGCAGTTTGCACGGCCTCCAATACGGCAGGGTGGCCGTGGCCGAGGATCATCGGACCCCAGGAGCCGATGTAATCAATAAAGCGCTGGTCGTTGGCGTCCCAGAAATAGGCGCCCTGAGCGCGCTTCACAAAACGGGGTGTACCGCCCACGGCTTTAAAGGCTCGCACGGGCGAGTTGACGCCGCCGGGGATGAGCGCCTTGGCGCGTTCGAACAGGGGGATGTTGAGATCAGTGCTTGGTGTCATGGGGTGGCATCACAAAGCCTTCCAGGGCTTGTGCTTCATCAATCAGGGGTTCGTCGTCGTCGCCCGCTTCGTCTTCGTCCGGCAGTGCCCAGAACATGCGGTCAGGCACGATGTGCCCCATGCCGGGTCGAAAGCCTGCGTCCAGGCAGCGGTCCAGGTAGCCCAGCGCTTCACTGGTGGCTTCGCCCAGGTCGTTGCCGCTGCCCACCAGGGCGGTAAGCGCCGCCGACAGGGTGTCGCCCGCGCCTGAGAAGGTGGCGTCGAACAACTCGAACTTGCCGCTGCCGATGATTGTCTGGGGCGATGCCAGGACATTTTCGACAAACTGCTCGGGCAGGGGGATGCCCGTCACCAGTGTGTAGGGCACGCCCATTTCTGATGCAGCACGCGCAATGTCGCGCGCGGTAGGGCTGCGGTCGCTGGTCCAGTCGGGCAGCAGCCATCGCCACAGCGTACTGTGGTTTCCAACCAACACTGAGGTCTGCGGTAACAACAATTCCCGGAAGGCGTCCAGGTACTCGTCGATCAGCTCTTCACGCCACCAGGAGAGGTTGGGCATGTACGCTATCACCGGGACTTCGTCATAGTCTGTCGTTATCTCGGCAATGGTGCTGATGTTCTCCGGGCTGCCCACAAACCCGATCTTGATGGCTTGTACCGGAAGGTCTTCCAGCACAGCACGGGCTTGTTCTGCGACGGCCTCGTCGTCGAAGCTGAAGTGGTCAAAAATCTCAGCCGTATCGCGGGCGTACGCGCCAGTGACGACCGCAATCGGATGCCCGCCCACGGAGGCGATGGTGGTGATGTCGGCCGTCAGTCCGCCTGCACCACTGGGGTCGCTGGCATTGAAAACCAGAACGCAGGCCGGGCTGGCATCCTCCAGGTTTTCATCGTCAATGTCGGTGATTTCGGGAGGGGGGAGGGGGGATTTGAGGGTCATGGACCAGTTCCTGCTGAATGGGTGGCACAGAAGCTGCAGGCCGCTGAGATGACTAGATACAATCGTTGCATTCTATGTGAAGGCCCTTTAAGCTGTGATCGACTCTAAAACTTGGATGTGCTTGATTTGCGGTTGGATTTATGACGAGGCGGAGGGTTCACCTGAGCACGGCATCGCACCCAACACCCCATGGGATCAGGTCCCCATGAATTGGACCTGCCCAGAATGTGGCGCCCGCAAGGAAGATTTCGAGATGGTTCAGATTTGAGACGCAGCGCTCGCTGCGTTGTTTATTTTTCCATCGGGAGCAGTAACAATTGACTACAACAGGCGCATCTTTCAAAGTGCTCGTGGTGGATGACAGCAATACCATCCGTCGAAGCGCCGAGATTTTTCTCAAGCAGGGGGGGCACGAAGTCTTGTTGGCCGACGACGGCTTTGACGCTTTGGCCAAAGTCAATGATTACCAGCCTCAGCTGATTTTCTGCGACATCCTTATGCCCAAGCTCGACGGGTACCAGACCTGCGCCATCATCAAGCGCAACGCCCGTTTTGCAGATACTCCGGTGGTGATGCTGTCCTCCAAGGATGGCGTATTCGATAAAGCGCGTGGGCGCATGGTCGGCTGCCAGGAATATCTCACCAAACCGTTTACCAAAGACCAGCTGTTGCAAGCCGTGCAGCAGTTTGGCAATGCCCAACAAGGAGCGATGTAATGCCCATCCAGAAAGTGCTGGTCGTCGACGACTCGAAGACTGAGCTGATGTTTTTGACAGACCTGCTTCAGAAAAAAGGTATGCAAGTGCGCACGGCAGAAAATGCCGATGAAGCGTTTCGCCGTCTGGCCGAAGAAAAGCCCGATTTGATTTTGATGGACGTGGTGATGCCGGGCCAAAACGGTTTTCAGCTGACCCGCGCCATTACCCGTGACCCGCTTTACGCCGATGTGCCGATCATTATGTGCACCAGCAAGAATCAGGAGACGGATCGTGTCTGGGGTATGCGCCAGGGTGCTCGCGGCTACATCACCAAGCCGGTCGATCCCGCTGAGTTGCAAGCCAAAATTGACGCTCTGAACTGAGGCTGCGGCGCGTTCATGGCCAACCGCGAAGCCCTTCGAGAGCTCCAGACCCGACTTGCCAGCCGCTTGCAGGCTGCAAGAACCGAAGGAACGTCTGTGTCGTCCTGGCTGGCTGTAGAGTCTGCCGGGGCTTTCTATTTGCTGCCGCTGGGCCAATCCGGGGAGATTTTCCCGTGGGTGCCCGTCCAGGCAGTGCCCTATACCCAGAGCTGGTTTTTAGGCGTTGCCAACTTGCGCGGTGGGTTGGTGGGGGTGGTGGATCTGGCCGGCCTGATGGGTGCTGCGGCTCCACGCTCCGACCAGGCCATGGCGGAAACCAGTTTGCTGTCGTTCAATGCCGCGCTCGAAGTTAACGCCGCATTGCTGGTTGACCGGCTGGCGGGCCTGCGCGGGACCGATGCGTTTGTCACGTCCGAGCCGCCCGCTGAGGATTCCCCCGGGTTCTTTGGCACTACCTATATCGATTCCAGCGGCACACGCTGGCAGGAGCTGAACTTGCAGATCCTGTCCCAACATCCCGCTTTCCTGAGCATCAGTGCTTGAGTTTTTCTGTAAGGCTGCACCATGTCCGTCGTCAATCAATTTGGAAAACTGTTCAACCGGAAACCCGGCTCGGATGCCGGCTCGGCCGATGACGGGCGGGATCTCCTGGCTACTGGCTCGCTCGATGGAGCGCAGCTTGGTGATGCCTATCAGGCGGAGGCCATGAACAGCGTCCAGGGCGACCCGGACGGCTATTCGCCAGAGCTCTCCTCGCCAGACTCCGATGAAGATCTGATTTCTTTGCCTCTGCTCGGTCGGTCGACCGCAGCGGGTCACCAGCGCCGTTTGCTCGCTTTGCTGGCGATCGGCGTGGTGGTGCTGGCGTTGATTGCTGGTTGGGTGCTCCAGCAAGCAGACCGAGCCGCGCAACAGCTGGCGGCTACCGGTCAATCGCTGATGCAGTCGCAGCGACTTGCTAAATCGGTGTCGCAGGCGCTGGTGGGTAGCCCACAGGCTTTCCCTGACGTGGTGGAAAGTTCTGGGGTGCTCGCGCGCAACGTGCGTGCGCTCAATGCAGGGGACGACGAACTCGGTGTTCAGTCACTGGGTGAGCCCTACAAGCCAGACTTGGAGTCAGTGAATCCCCTGATGGAACGCGCCGAGCGCAACGCAACTGTGGTGATGGGACAGCAGAAGATTCTGACGCAGGTGGGTGACGCGCTGCGTACCATCAACCGCCAGTCATCTGACCTGTTGGAAATCGCTGAGACGGTTTCGTCGCTGAAGCTTCAACAAAACGCTCCTGCGGCAGAAATCTCTGCGGCTGGTCAGCTTGTGATGTTGACGCAGCGGATCGGCAAGTCGGCCAATGAATTCCAGACCATGGAAGGTGTGAGCCCTGAGGCCGTGTTCTTGCTGGGCAAGGACTTGAACTCATTCAAGGAAATCGCTCAAGGCCTGCTCGATGGCAGTCCCGAACTGCGTCTGGCCGCAACCAAGGATGCACAGACCCGTGAACAGTTGGAAGCGCTGGTGAAACTTTACGAGCAGACCCGCACGCAAGCCAGCGCCATTCTGGGCAACCTGCAAGGTCTGGTATCGGCCCGTGAAGCCCAGTCCGCCATCATTGCCGACAGCGAACCGCTGCGTCGCCAACTGGAAGGCCTGCAATCGAAGTTGTCGGCCCAAACGGGCCTGGGCGGTGGCCAAGTGGCAGCACTGGCACTGGCCGGCTTGTTCGTTGTGCTTTGCGGTATCGGCATCTCGCGTGTTCAGCTGCTGGACAGCCGGGGTCGTCAGGCCAACGCTGAAATGCAGCAAAAGGACGCCAAGCGCCAAGAGCAGGAGGCCAAGCGCGTCAACGATGCCAACCAGGCCGCTATTTTGCGTTTGATGAACGAACTGCAGTCGGTCGCTGAAGGTGACTTGACCCAGGAAGCTACGGTGACCGAGGACATTACAGGCGCCATTGCTGACTCGGTGAACTACACGGTGGAAGAGTTGCGTCAGCTGGTGGGCAGCGTGCAGAACACGGCGACCCGCGTGGCGCAAACGACCGCACAAGTGGACAGCACGTCGACCGAACTGCTGGCGGCATCGACCGAACAGCTGCGCGAAATTCGTGAAACTGGCCGCTCCGTTCTGGACATGGCGACCCGAATCAATGAAGTGTCCACACAAGCCCAAGAGTCGGCCACGGTGGCCCGCCAGTCGCTGCAAGCGGCTGACTCCGGTCTGCAGGCTGTGCAGAACGCCATCGGCGGTATGAACTCCATCCGCGACCAAATCCAGGACACCTCCAAGCGCATCAAGCGCCTGGGCGAATCCTCGCAGGAAATTGGTGAAATTACCGAGCTGATTTCCGACATTACCGAGCAGACGAACGTGCTGGCTCTGAACGCTGCCATCCAGGCCGCGTCCGCTGGTGAAGCTGGTCGTGGCTTCTCGGTGGTGGCCGAAGAAGTGCAGCGACTGGCTGAGCGTTCCGCCGATGCGACGCGCCAGATTTCTGCCCTGGTGAAAGCCATTCAGACCGACACCCAGGATGCCGTGGCCGCTATGGAGCGTTCCACGCAGGGTGTGGTGGAAGGGGCACGACTGTCCGACAGCGCGGGTACTGCACTGTCTGAAATTGACCGTGTGTCGCGCCGACTCGCTGAACTGATTGAGCAAATTTCGTCTTCGACGTCCCGGGAGGCTGTCCTCGCCAATGAAGTGGCCGACAACATCCAGCACATTTTTGCGGTGACCGAGCAAACGGGTGAAGGTACCCGTACCACAGCGCAACAGGTGCGCGAGCTCTCGCACATGGCTGAAGAGCTGCGCCAATCGGTGGCCCGGTTCAAGATCGCCTGACGCAGTCATCAACTAGCTGGCTCATTGCAGCCGGGGACGAATCCATGTCATCTATTGATGTCAACAATGCACCGGCCGCGGATGGGACACAGGGAGATCATGACCTGGGCCCATTGGCCTGGGTGCTCGACGAACTGCGCAAGTCTCTAGACGGAGCGGTCAAGGCCATGCGGCGTTTCGTGCGTGACGCCGAAGCCGCGCGGGAATCCGATTTGGCCGCGCTGGACGCTGGCCCCTTGCGTATTGCGCGCCAGCAGCTTCACCAAGCCTGCGGGGCACTGGAAATGGTGGGCATGGGTCCTCCAGCACTGGTTCTGCGGTCCATGGAGTCTGCTGTTCAAAAGTTTGTGCAGCGCCCGGAGACCTGCAGCGATGAGGCTGCTGCTGTCATCGAGCGCGCAAGCTTTGCGCTGATCGAATACCTGGAAACCGTGCTGGCGGGCAAGGTCACGTCACCCGTGGCGCTGTTTCCTCAGTATCGCGACGCACAGGCGCTGGCAGGTGCTGAGCGTGTGCACCCTGCCGATCTCTGGCCCGTGGAGCGCCGTTTCCGTGAACCAGAGGGCATGATCGCAGCGACGCCACTGCCCTACGGTCCTGAAGCCCGTGCTCGCCTGGACTCCGCCGTTCTGAGGATCGTCAAGTCAGGCGACCTGAAAGCGGCCCGCAGTCTTCACGAGACCTGCCTCTGTTTTGTGGCAGCCCAACCCGATCGGCAGTCGCGCGCGTTCTGGAAGATTTGCGCAGGTTTTTTTGAAGCCTTCGGTGCGGGGCTGTTGCCCCCCGATGTGTACGTCAAACGCGTGGCATCGCGTGTACTGATGCAGTATGCGACGTTGGCCAAAGGTGACACGACCATTGCCGACCGCCTGGTCCAGGATTTGTTGTTCTTTTGCTCGCAGGCCAAGCCCGAAGAAGATTCTGCAGATGCATTACCTTCGTTGAACGCTGTGCGCCAGGCATTTGCGTTGGATCGTTTCAAGCCGGTGGATTACGAAGCAACGCGCTTCGGCCGTTTTGACCCTGCCTTGCTGACCCAGGCACGCAAGCGGATCGCGTCGGCGACGGAGACATGGTCCGCATTGGCCGGTGGTGACCGCAACAAGCTCAAGCCCGCAGCAGATCAATTCAGTTTGGTGTGTGACTCCTTGCGCAAGCTCCACCCGGGCAGCGAAAGCCTGGCTCAGGCCCTGACCCATGCGGTCGACGCGACCACCCGTTCTGGCGAGCCTCCTTCAGCCGCTTTGGCCATGGAAGTCGCTACCTCCGTTTTGTACCTCCAGGCTGCGTTTGAAGAGCTGGATGCAGCAGATGAGCAGATGGAGGCACGTGCGGCGCGACTCGCGGAGCGACTGGATGTAGTCGCCGCTGGCGCAGAGCCCGAGCCACTGGAACAGTGGATGGAAGAGCTGTACCGCCGGGTCAGCGACAACCAGACCATGGGAAGCGTCGTTGACGAACTTCGCGCAACCTTGGGTGAAGCAGAAAAGTCGCTGGATCAGTTTTTCCGCGATCCTCAGGACACAGCAGTTCTCGCAACGGTACCGGGCCACCTTGCGCAGATGCGCGGCGTGTTGTCGGTGTTGGGACTTGACCAGGCTTCGCTCGCTGTCGTGCGTATGCGTGACACGGTGGAGCGCTTGCTCATCAATGAAATCGCAGAGGAAGATAGGCAAACCGCATTCGAGAAGCTGGGTAACAGTCTTGGGGCTCTCGGTTTCCTGATCGACATGCTCAGCTACCAGCGCACCATGGCGCGCAAGCTGTTTGTGTACGACGAAGAGCTAGGTGAGTTGCGCATATTGATGGGCAAGACGCGCGGTCGCGCCTCGGATGCCGTGGACGAAACACCCGTCAAGCTGGATGAGCGCTCGTCGATTCCATTGCCGGATGTCGTACCCCGATTCCCTGTGCCGGAGCCTGTCAGCGAACCTACTGATTTCGCTCCACTGCCCGATTTTGCAGCGGCCCCCGCGCCTTTGGCACATGCTGAGCCAGCCGCGTTGGCGCCAGAGATATCTTTCGACGCACCTCCTCCTTCAACGGAGAGTTCGCCGGTGCCCGCAGCGTTGCCGACGCCCGTCACCCGGCCCCTGGAAATCGAAGACGAACTATTGGAAGTGTTCCTCGAAGAGGCGCGCGAGGTCGTGGTTACGGGCCTTGCAGCCATCGATGTGCTCAAGGATGAAGCTGGCAACCTCAGCGAGCAAACCACACTGCGCCGCGCTTTCCATACCCTCAAGGGTAGTTCGCGGATGGTCGGGCTGAACGATTTTGGCGAAGCCGCGTGGTCGATGGAGCAATTGCTGAACGCCTGGTTGGCAGAGCAAAAGCCCATGCACCCCGAGTTGCTGCAGCTGTCGTCGGACGCAATGCGCGCTTTCAGCCGCTGGGCCGATGACATAGCGGCGGGTACAACGTCGGGCTGGAGCACGGAGGCGTTCCGCAAGTCTGCCGACGCGATGCGTCTGGATGGCAACTTTTTGCCATTGGCCGCGCCTGCAGAAGCAGACGCTTCTGCGGAGGTGATCGACGAATCCGCGATGGTTGTGGAAGCGCTGGATGAGGCGCCCGTGCCCGTTTTGGAACCCATGCCCGACGAGCAGCCGTTGGTGGCCTCAGAGTTGCCGCAGCCAGACGAAGAAGTGCTGGAGATGCCAGACTTCGAATCCACCCAGCTGTCGGACCATGTTCCCGAGCAACCTGCAGAGGTTGCTGGTACCGCAGCGGACGTAGCAGAGGACATCGACTTCTCGGTGTTTGCTGCGGCTCTGAATGAGGCACCAGGCGAGCACCGGCCGGTGGATCCATCGAGTGCGGATTTTGTTCTGGATCTCGAACTTCCCGATCTAGAACCCGTGGCTGCGCCCACTTCAGAAGCACAAACTTCTGCAAGCGCGCTGACATTGCCCGAGGCAGATTCCGAAGCGGCCGCTTCCTTACCGCCCACAGAGGCTTTCGATGTTGCCGACCTGGACGCTGGCGCGCTCGCAGAGCTGGAAAGCATGCTGGACGCACCGCCTGAGGTGGAGGCGCTGGCGGATGTGCCTGCCGTCGATCCGGTTGTTTCAGAGTCGCTACCGGCTGCTCTGGATGCTCATGAAGCCCTGCCGCAAGAAGACGGTGCCAACGACGACGCGGTCAAGGTAATTGAGACTTTGCGCATCGGTATCCCGCTGTACAACGTATACCTCAACGAAGCGGACGAATGGTCGCGCCGTCTGGTGACCTGCTTGCAGGAATGGGCGCTGGAGCTGCACCAACCCTTGCCTGATACCGCAGTGGCATTGGCGCACTCGCTGGCGGGCAGTTCCGCAACAGTGGGTTTCAATGCATTGTCGGAGTTGTCGCGTGTTCTAGAGCATGCCCTCCAGCACGTGCAACTGCAGTCGGGAGGTACCGAAGAGCAAGCGCAGGCGTTCATGGCCGCCGCCGACGACATTCGTCGCTTGTTGCACCAGTTTGCTGCGGGTTTCCTCAAAGAGCCCAGCCAAGAGGTGCTGGCGCAGTTGCGGGAGATTCTGGAATCCGAGGTAGACAACACTTTGTCGCCTCCGGAAGAGGAAGACGACTTGCCACTGGAGCGCCAAGAAGCGGTGCAGGAACTCTCAGTTGCAGCACTTGCCGAACCCGAACCGATTGCGGAAGTCGCTCCGGAACCCGCCCCGCTTGTGGTACCGACAGGTCATGTAGCGCCCGCACTGTCCGTTGTTACGCACGACGTTGACCATGACCAACAGGTTGACAACGCGATTGCACATGCCATTGCAATGGGTTCGGACGTTGACGACGATATCGACGCCATTGACGTCATCGATCCAGATCTGTTCCCGATTTTTGAGGAAGAGGCCGCAGAGTTGTTGCCTCAGCTCGGCGGCGCGTTGCGTCAATGGGCTTCACGGCCGGATAACCTCGGTGCCCGCAGTGAAGTGTTGCGAGCATTGCACACACTCAAAGGCAGCTCGCGATTGGCGGGCGCAATGCGGCTGGGTGAAATGGCCCACCGCTTGGAGTCCGCCATCGAGCAACTCGATGCGGATACCGTCACCTCAGACCAGATTGAGCCGCTGCAAGGAAGCTTTGACGGGCTGCAGGCAAACTTTGAAGCACTGCGCGCCATTGGCCAGAGTCCCGCAGATACCGTGACGTCTGTGCCGGTGGAGCCCGCGGGTTCCAGTGCGCCAGCGGCTGACACCGCTGCAGCCGCTCCGGCTACCGCCGGCGGCGTGGCGAGGCCTTCTGCGCCTTCGGTGCGTCTGCCCGGCCCATCACAACTTGCGCCTTTGCGGGCGGCGGCCAGTCAGTCGGTGCGCGTGCGCGCCCAATTGCTGGACCGCCTGGTCAATCAGGCGGGTGAGGTAATGATCAGTCGCTCGCGTCTGGATGTTCGCCTCGGTCAGTTCCGCAGTTCGCTGACAGACCTGTCCGGCAACTTGGACCGCTTGCGCCAGCAGTTGCGTGACATCGAAGTGCAGGCCGAATCACAGATGCAGTCGCGTCTGGCGCTGTCCAAGGATTCCGCCGCCGGGTTCGATCCCCTGGAATTCGACCGATTCACGCGCGTGCAGGAGCTCACCCGCATGATGGCCGAATCGGTCAACGACGTGGCCACCGTGCAGCGCAACCTCCAGCGTGCCATGGAAGGCGCTGAAGACGATCTGATTGCTCAAGGTCGCCAAGCGCGGGAGCTGCAGCGCGATCTGTTGCGCACTCGCATGGTGGAGTTCGAAGGCATCTCCGAACGACTCTACGCCGTGGTACGACAGGCGTCCAAAGAAACTGGCAAACAGATCAAACTGGACATTACCGGCGGCTCCATTGAAATGGACCGCGGCGTGCTGGACCGCATGACACCGGCGTTCGAACACTTGCTTCGTAACTGTGTCGCCCATGGCATCGAAGATCCAGAAGTCCGGACAGCCGCAGGCAAACCTGCATCGGGCACGATCACGATTGATCTGCACCATGAAGGCAATGACGTGTCGGTGGAGTTCCGCGACGACGGCGCAGGTCTGAACCTGCCCCGCATCCGCGAGAAGGCTCTGGCACAGGGCCTCGTGAACACTGATGTGGAACTGAGCGATGCGGACGCTGCAAACCTGATCTTTATGCCAGGGTTCTCCACCGCTTCCGAGGTCACGGGCTTGTCAGGGCGCGGTATTGGTATGGACGTCGTGCGCGCCGAGATCAACGCTTTGGGTGGTCGCATTGAAACCTCGACCGAAATGGGCAAAGGCGCCGCCTTCCGGATGGTGCTGCCACTGACCACCGCGGTGACCCAGGTGGTGATGCTGCGCGCGGGCGACTTGGCCGTGGGGGTTCCCGCCAGCGTGGTGGAAATTGTGCGTCGCACTTCGGCTGCCGACCTTGAAGAGGCTTACCGCACGGGCACCTTTGATGACGGCATGGAAAAATTGCCGTTCTTCTGGTCCGGCGCTTTGCTTCAGGCCTCCGCCCGGAGCTATGAACCGGGCGGAAAGTCTCGCCCTGTGGTGATCTTCCGCAGCGCCGCACAGCGCATTGCGATGCACGTGGACGAAGTTTTGGGCAACCAGGAAGTGGTGGTGAAGAACCTGGGTCCTCAGCTGTCGCGTTTGCCGGGGCTCGCCGGAATGTCGGTGCTGGCTTCGGGTGCTGTGGTGTTGATCTACAACCCTGTGGCGTTGGCAACGGTGTACGGTGATCAGGTTCGCGCTTCCAGCGTGGGGCTGCCACCGGTGCTTGAGGCAGGTGGCACGGGTGCTGGCAAGTCGGTGGTTTCGTCACAACTGGCTGGCCCCAGCCAGGTGCCACTGGTGTTGGTGGTGGATGATTCGATCACGGTGCGCCGTGTGACCCAGCGTCTGCTGCAGCGCGAAGGTTACCGGGTGGCGCTCGCCGCAGACGGCCTCCAGGCGTTGGAGCGTTTGCAGGAAGAGCGCCCCACCGTAGTGCTGTCGGACATCGAAATGCCCCGCATGGACGGATTCGACCTGGCGCGCAACATCCGCGCAGATGGCGCTCTGCGTGATCTGCCCATCATCATGATCACTTCGCGCATCGCTGAAAAGCACCGCGAGCATGCGATGGAGCTGGGCGTCAACCACTACCTGGGCAAGCCTTATTCGGACGAAGAACTGCTGAGCCTGATTCAGCACTACGCCCGCCTCGCTGCCGCCGCAGAGGTTTGACCTCTTTGTCACGCCCCTTCCTGCGAAGGAGGGGGCATGCAGTCTTCTCCTGACGTCTTTTTCGCCAACCATTTGTGCCCTCTCCTATGGATTCTGTGAATCAATCAGGGGTCTCGTTGGACGCCAAGGCCCCGGCTCCTTATGGGGACAGCCGCTTGCTGGCGTGTTTGGCACTGGTGGCCCGCGAGCGAGCATCCGATCTCTTTCTGTTGGCCGGGGCCCCGCCCACTGTCAAACGACAGGGCGCGTTTTTGCCCATCAGCCAGCAGGTGCTGAAGGCGCAAGACATTCGTACCATGGCCTACTCGATCATGGGCAAGGCACAGCACCATGAGTTTGAATCCACCATGGAGTGCGATTTCTCGTATGCGACGGCGGAGGGGGATCGTTTCCGTGTCAATGTTCACTTGCAGCGCGGCCAGGTGGGCATGGTGATTCGCCATGTGGCTGGCAGCATTGCCAGCTTGGATGAGTTGGGCTTGCCCCAAGTGTTGAAGGATCTGGCTTTCCTCAAAGGCGGGCTTATCCTCACGGTGGGGTCGGCGGGGTCCGGCAAGACCACCACACTGGCCGCGTTGATAGACCATCGCAACACCAATGAGAGTGGTCACATTCTCACCATCGAAGATCCCATCGAGTATCTGCATCCGCACAAAAAGTCACTGATCACGCAGCGTGAAGTGGGTATCGACACGCGCTCGTACGACGAAGCCCTGCGCCGCGCAATGCGCGAGGCACCCAACGTGATAATGATCGGGGAGATTCGAGACCGCGCCACCATGCAGCACGCGCTGCACTACGCCGAGTCTGGGCACCTTTGTGTGTCTACGCTGCATGCCCACAACGCCAATCAGGCGGTGCAACGCATTCTCAATTTTTTCCCGGAGCATGCGCACAAGCAATTGCAGATGGACCTATCGCTCAATCTGCGGGCGGTAGTGGCACAACGCTTGATCAAGGGCATTCAGGGCCGACTGGTGCCCGCCACCGAGATCATGTTGCTCACCCCTTATGTAGCGGACCTGATTCAGAAGGGGCAGGTCGACGAACTCAAAACCGCCATCAACCGCGGTACAGAGCAGGGCATGTGCAGTTTTGACCAGTCCCTGTTCAAGTTGGTCGAGTCCGGTGCCATTTCTGCCGAAGAGGCGATTGCCCATGCGGACAATCGCACTGACCTTTCTCTCAAGCTGCGTCTGGCCGCAGGCGGCACACTGAGCGTGGATGGCATGAGCATGAGCGCGCAACAGGCAGCGGCAGCACCCAACAGTCGGTGACTTACGCATCCGCGGGAATGCGGGGCTGAAGAGATTTATGGCTGCGCTGCCGACCCTGGCACTAGTCAGCGGCTGCAGCCTTCACCACCGCATAACGTTCCAGCGTGCGCTTCCTGGCGACGTCATGGTCCACCACGGGCAACGGATAGTTGCCACCCAGCCGAACGTCTGCGTCCTGCAGTTCCAGCGGGCGCGCCAGCCATGGTGCGTGCAGCGCCTTGGCTGGCAGCCCCGCCAGCTGTGGCAGGTAGCGGCGAATGAATTTGCCATCGGGGTCAAATTTCTCGCTCTGGCTGACGGGATTGAAGATGCGGAAATAGGGTTGGGCGTCGCATCCGCTGGAACTGGCCCACTGCCAGCCCCCATTGTTGGCCGACAGATCAAAGTCATTGAGGTGCGTGGCAAAGTAGGCCTCGCCCCAGCGCCAGTCGATGCCCAAATCTTTCACCAGAAAGCTCGCCACCACCATGCGCAGGCGGTTGTGCATGTACCCCGTCTGGTTGATCTGCGCCATGGCGGCGTCCACCAGCGGATAACCCGTGCGGCCCTCGCACCACGCGGCAAACAGCGCATCGGCCTCGTTGCCAGACTCCCACTGGATCGCGTCATAAGCCGGCTTAAAGCTGTTGCCCACCACATGCGGATGGTGGTGCAGGATCTGAAAATAAAAGTCGCGCCAGATCAACTCGTTGAGCCAGGTCGTGGCGCCCGGGTTGCCCCCCAGCATCAGGCGGTGCGCGGTGCGTGCCAGCAGGCGGGGCGAGATGGTGCCAAAACGCAGGTGCACGCTGAGGTAGCTGGGGCCCTTGACGGCCGGAAAGTTGCGCGCGTCGTCGTAGTGCTCGACGCGGTTCAGGAAATCGTCAAACAGTTGCTGTGCGCCGCTGGCTCCTGTGGGCAGCCGCAGTTGGGAAAGGGCTGTGGCCTCGAAACCCAGTGATGCCAGCGTTCGCACTGCTTGGCAGTGCTCTCGCGGGCGCGGAGCGAGGTGATGTGCATGGTGCTCCACGGGGTAGCTCTTGAGCTGGAAGGCGTCGACCTTTTTGAGCCACGCGTTCTTATAGGGCGTGAATACGCTGTACGAGTTGCCGGTCTGCGTCAGCACCTCGCTACGTTCCAAAACGCTATGGTCTTTGAAGGTGTGGAAGGCTCTGCCAGCGGCGGCCAGCCGCGTGCGCACCAGACTGTCGCGCGCGAGCGCCTGGGGCTCGTCGTCGTGGTTGGCAAACACGGCTTGCACACCCAGGGTGGTGGCCAGAGCAGGAATGGCGTCGCTCGCCACCGCGTGCAACACGATCAAGCCGCCCTGCGCCTTGCCAGAAAGCGTGCGCAGTGATTCGTCGAGTTCGACCAGTGCCTCGCGGATGAACTCCACTCTACGGTCGGCCTTTGGAAGGGTATCCAGGATTTCGCGGTCAAATACAAAGGCGCAAAACACCTCTTGGCACTGCGTGAGTGCGCGGTACAGGGCGGCCTGGTCGTGCGCGCGCAGGTCACGGCGAAACCAGACAAGACCGCTGGGGTACGAAGGCTCGGGGGAGGGGACCATGTTCACCGTTAAAATTGACAGATGTCTTTCGATTCTGCGCCCATCAACCTGACGCATCACTTCCTGATTGCGATGCCCGGTCTGGAAGATGAGTCTTTCTCCCGCAGCGTCGTTTACCTGTGCGAGCACAGCGAGCGCGGTGCGCTCGGCCTCATCATCAACAAGCCCTCAGACATTACCCTTAAAGGTCTTTTCGACAAGGTAGACCTGTCGTTGCGCCGCGAAGACCTCACCCGGGAGCCCGTGTTCCAGGGCGGCCCGGTGCAGACGGAGCGTGGCTTTGTATTGCATGAACCCATGCTCATGGACAAGGCGGAAACCGACGAATCGGCCTATGCCTCCACCATGACCATCCCGGGCGGGCTGGAGATGACCACCTCCAAGGACGTGCTGGAAGCGCTTTCTACGGGAGCGGGGCCCCGGCGGGTGCTCATCACGCTGGGGTATTCGTCCTGGGGTGAGGGCCAGCTTGAATCGGAACTGGCCGAAAACGCCTGGCTCACGGTGGCCGCCGATCTGTCCGTGATCTTCGACACCCCCGTGCCCGAGCGTTACGACCGCGCCCTGGCGCTGCTCGGCCTCAAGGCATGGATGTTGTCGCCCGAAGCGGGGCACGCATGACCGGCTTGCCCGCTCAGCCCGCCGTTCCCGCGCATTTCCAGACTTTTCTTGCTTTCGATTTTGGCCTCAAGCGCACCGGCGTAGCTTCGGGCAATCGCATGCTGCGTGGCGCCACGCCCCAAGCGACCATCAAGGCTGAGGGCGACGCCCGATTTTTGCAAGTGGCGCAGCGCATCAAGGAATGGCAACCCGACGCACTGGTGATCGGCGTGCCTTACCACCCCGATGGCGCGAGCCACGAGAACACCGAGCGCGCGCTCAAGTTCGGCCGCCAGTTGCGCGGCCGTTTTGGCTTGCAGGTGTTCGAGGTGGACGAGCGCTACAGCACCACCGAGGCCATCGCGGGTGGTGCCAAGGATGCAGACGCTGCGTCGGCCTGCATCATCCTGGAACAGTTTTTGAGGAATCTTCCATGACCACCCCTTCCACCGGAATGTCCGGCAGCCTGGTGCTCGACGCGGAAGCGCTGTACCGCGAACTGCTGCGCGGCGTGCGCAGCATGCTCACACCCACCACGCGCCTGGCGGGCATTGCTTCTGGCGGCGCGTGGCTTGCAGAGCGTCTGCATAAGGACCTGAGCCTGGAAGGGCCTGCGGGCGTGCTGTCTTCGGTGATGCACCGTGACGACTTCGCCCAGCGCGGCCTGTCGGCCAGCGCGCAGACCTCGCTGCCGTTCGACGTGAACGGTGCCGATGTGCTGGTGCTCGACGACGTGCTCTACACCGGTCGCACCATTCGCGCCGTGCTCAACGAGCTGTTCGACTACGGCCGCCCCGCCAGCGTGCGCCTGGCCGTGCTGGTGGACCGAGGTGGGCGCGAGCTGCCCGTACAGGCCGACTTTGCCGCCGCGCGGGTGGCCCTGCCTGCCGCTCAGTCGCTGGCCCTGGCGCGCGACGACAGCGGCACCTTCCAATTCCAAGTCAAAGAGGCCTGACCGTGCTGCACAAGCGCAACCCCCAACTCAACGGCAACGGCGAACTCATCCACCTGCTGTCCATCGAGGGACTGCCGCGCGACATCGTCACGCACATCCTCGACACGGCCGCCAACTTTGTCAGCGTGAACGACCGCGAGGTCAAGAAGGTGCCCCTTCTGCGCGGCAAGAGCGTGTTCAACCTGTTCTTCGAAAACAGCACGCGCACACGCACCACCTTCGAGATCGCGGCCAAGCGCCTGTCGGCCGACGTGCTCAACCTTGACATCGCACGCAGCTCGGCCAGCAAGGGCGAGTCGCTGCTCGACACCATCGCCAACCTGTCGGCCATGGCGGCCGATTTGTTCGTGGTGCGGCACAGCGAATCGGGCGCGCCCTACCTCATCGCGCAGCATGTGGCGCCCCATGTGCATGTGATCAACGCAGGCGACGGCCGCCATGCCCACCCCACGCAGGGGCTGCTGGACATGTACACCATCCGCCACTACAAAAAAGACTTCAGCAACCTCACGGTGGCCATCGTGGGCGACGTGCTGCACTCGCGCGTGGCGCGCTCGGACATCCATGGCCTTACGACTCTCGGTTGCGCTGAAGTACGGGTAGTGGGCCCGCGCACCCTGGTGCCGTCGGACATGGCGCAAATGGGCGTGCGCGTGTGCCACACGCTCGAAGAGGGCATCAAGGACGCCGATGTGGTCATCACGCTGCGCTTGCAAAACGAACGCATGAGCGGCGCGCTGCTGCCGTCGAGCCAGGAGTATTTCAAGAGTTTTGGCCTTACGCAGGACAAGCTGCAACTGGCCAAGCCAGACGCCATCGTCATGCACCCCGGACCTATCAATCGTGGCGTGGAAATCGACTCCGCCGTGGTCGATGGCAAGCAGAGCGTGATCCTGCCGCAGGTGACTTTCGGCATTGCGGTCCGTATGGCCGTCATGTCCATCGTTGCTGGGAATGAGGCGTGACCCCCCTGAGCCGCTTCGCGTCATCCCCCCAAAGTGCGGCGCCAACCCTGGCCCGGCGAAGCCGGCTCAACGGTGGCACTCGCATGGGGTCTGCTGCGGTGCGAACGATGGGTGAAAGATTGAGTGATGTGTTTGCTGCGTTTTTGATAGCTGTTAGCGCTTATCCAATAAGCGCTAGCGGCCAATTTGGCTTGAAATCATGAAGATACTGATCCAGAACGGCCGTGTGATCGACCCCGCTTCGGGGCTTGACCAGACCTGCGACATCGCCATTGCTGCGGGCCGCATCGTCGGTGTGAACCGGGTGCCGCCCGACTTTGCGCCCAAACGCGTGGTGGATGCGACTGGCTGCATCGTATTGCCCGGTCTGGTCGACCTGGCGGCGCGCCTGCGCGAACCCGGTCACGAACACGAAGGCATGCTCGAATCCGAGATGGCCGCTGCCGTGGCCGGTGGCGTGACCAGCCTGGTCTGCCCGCCCGATACCGACCCCGTGCTCGATGAGCCAGGGCTGGTCGAGATGCTCAAGTTTCGCGCCGAGAAGCTGCACCAGTCACGCCTGTTTCCGCTGGGCGCTCTCACGCGTAACCTGGCCGGCGAGGTGCTGACCGAAATGGCCGAGCTGACCGAATCCGGCTGCGTGGGCTTTGGGCAGGCCGAAGTGCCGCTGGCCAGCACCCAGGTGCTGCAGCGCGCGCTGCAGTACGCCGCCACCTTTGGGTACACCGTGTGGCTGCGCCCGCAAGAGATGCACCTGGGCAAGGGCGTGGCGGCCAGCGGTGCGCTGGCCACGCGGCTGGGCCTTTCGGGCGTGCCCGTGGCGGCCGAGACCATCGCGCTGCACACCATTTTCGAGCTGCTCAAGACCACTGGCGCCCGTGTGCACCTGTGCCGCCTCAGCAGCGCTGCTGGTGTCGAACTGGTGCGCCGGGCCAAGGCTGATGGCCTGAACGTGACCTGCGACATCAGCATCAACACGCTGCACCTGACCGAAAACGACATAGGTTTCTTTGACAGCCGCGCGCGTCTGACGCCTCCGCTGCGCCAGCAACGCGATCGCGATGCCCTGAGCGCGGCGCTGCTCGACGGCACAATCGATGCGCTGGTGTCCGACCATACGCCGGTGGATGAAGACGCCAAGACCCTGCCGTTTGCCGAGGCCGAGCCCGGCGCGACCGGGCTGGAGCTGCTGCTCAGCCTGGCCCTCAAGTGGTCGCAAGACAGTGGGGTGCCGCTGGCGCGTGCGTTGGCCACGGTCACGTCCGAACCTGCACGGGTTCTGGGCAACGCGCTGGGCACCTTGCAGGCCAGCGTGGGCCAGATTGTGGAAGGGGGTGTGGGTGACATCTGCATCCTCGATCCACAGGCATCCTGGATCGTACAGGACGACGCGCTGTGCAGCCAGGGCAAGCACACGCCGTTCTCCGGCTATGAGCTGCCCGGCCGCGTGCGCATGACGCTGGTCGGCGGCCAAGTGGCGTTTGGATGACCCCTCTGAGCCGCTTCGCGTCATCGCCCAAAGGGGACGCCACCCGTGGCCAGGCGGAGCCGGTTCCACAGTGGCACTCGCCTTCGCCGCGCCAGTTGCGTGGGCTCTGGGTATCGCGAGCCACCACGGGTTGCTGAGATGAGGCACTTGCGCGCCTGCTGGCGCCTGCTGCGCCTTCTGGGCCACATTGCCAAGGGGTTGGTCATTGTGGCGCTGCGGTTTCCGGCACTGTCGCCCGACCAGCAGCATGCGCGTGTGCAGGTGTGGTCGCTACAGCTGCTTGCGCATGCGGGGATCAGCCTGCGCATCGCGGGGCAACCGCCGCTGACAGGGCCGGTGATGCTGGTGGCCAACCATATTTCGTGGCTCGATATCCCGGTGATGCATGCGGCGCGGCATTGCCGTTTTGTGTCCAAGTCGGACGTGCAGGGCTGGCCCCTGATTGGCACGCTGGCCACGGCCGCGGGCACGCTGTACATCGAGCGCAGCTCGCGCCGCGACGCGCTGCGCATGGTGCGGTCCATGCAGGAGGCTTTGGAGCGTGGGGAGGTACTGGCGGTGTTTCCTGAAGGCACCACGGGCGATGGGCGCGAGATGTTGCCTTTCCATGCCAATCTGGTCCAGGCCGCAGTGGCAGCCAATGCCCCCGTTCAGCCAGTGGGCCTGCGTTTTGTAGACGAAAAAACGGGCGTGACCAGTTTTGCCCCCAGTTACATCGGCGATGAGACGCTGGTGGGCTCCATCTGGCGCACCCTGAGCGCACCGGCCATCGAGGCCGTGGTGCACTATGGCGACCCCGAGTTACCCGCCGGACGCGACCGGCGCCTGTTTACACAGCACCTCCAGACCGCAGTGGACCACTTGCGCCGCAGTTGACGGGACCGGGTTCGCCTCACCCGCACCGTTGCCACAATCCAGGCGGATTCTCCGCATTTGCCTGCCATGGTGTTGCTCTGCCGAACCGTTGAGGCGTTGTCTGACGTTTCTGCCCAGGTGCACACGCCACACTTGTCAGTCCATTGACGATGCATGGAGGCAGTTATGCAATTCATTCAGCAGTTGGGTGTGTGGGGCGTGTTGGTATTGAGCGCCATGGCCGCCACCGCGCAAGGTGTGAATACACCTGCTGTGGTGCCTGGTCTTTGGCCGGCAATGCCGCCGTCGTCGGCTCCGGCCCCCAACACCGTGCCCACTCCGGCTCAGACGCCCAGCCCCTCACCCAGCCAGACCCCCGCCCAAACGCCTGAGCCCCCGCCAGCCCAGTCCCCGTCGGAAACGCCTCCCGCGCCCGCACCCCTCCCGCCTACGCAGGGTTAAGTCGCCATCGCCTTTGCGGCAGACCACAACCCGATGCGGTGGTGATGCGGTCTTCAAGAAAAAACCGATCGTGGTCCAGAAGCGACCGTGGTCCACCCTGACCCCCGCGACCTCTCCGCATTCGCTGAACCCTGGCCCAGCGTTGGGCGCCTGTAGCCATCCCTCCATAACGCAGCGCAGCTCCCTACAGAAAAACCTGTCCGGGGTTTTGATGGTTCACCTCTGACTTCCTCTGACGGGCGGTGTGGCTTGCGCGGCCGAAACCGTGCATATTCCACGTTTGCAGCCCTGTGGGGCTGTAGGCCGGTGCTCCAGAACGCACCGTTTCCCTTATCGTCCGCATCTTTTGGTCTGCATGCCACTGCGTGCAGGCCCATCACATTGCCGGGAGGGCACCATGAACCTGATAGAGCGCGTCAAGAACATTCTTTTGCAGCCCAAAGAGACCTGGGTCGTCATCGAGTCGGAAACCACCGACACTGCCACGCTGTACACCCAATACGCCATGATCCTGGCGGCCATACCAGCCGTGTGCGGATTTATCGGCTTGTCACTCATCGGGTTCAGCGCGTTCGGTGTGTCTGTGCGCATACCCTTTGTGTCGGGTCTGGTGAACATGGTGGTGTCGTATGTGCTGAGCCTGGTGGGGGTGTTTGTGCTCGGGCTCATCATCAATGCGCTGGCGCCCACCTTTGGCGGCCAAAAGAATGCGATCCAGGCGCTGAAGGTGGCGGTATATGCCAGCACCGCGGCCATGGTGGGCGGTGTGTTCAGCCTGCTGCCTGCGCTGTCCATGCTGGGCTTGCTCGCCGCGCTGTATTCCATCTACTTGCTGTACACCGGACTGCCGGTGCTGATGAGAAGTGCGCCCGAAAAATCCGTTGGCTACACCGTGGTGGTCATCATTGCCGCGATCGTCATGGGCGTGATCATCGGTGCCATCAGCTCCGTGTTCATGCCGCGCGGCGCAGGCATGCTGGGTGGAGCGGATGCTCCCGCCATCACCATGAACACCCCCGGTGGCAACGTGTCCATCAACACGGCCGGGCTGGAGGCAGCGGGCAAGAAAATGGAAGAAGCCGCGCGCCAGATGGAGCAGGCCCAGAAGAGCCAGGATCCCGCCGCCGTTGCGGCCGCCGCTGGTGCCGCGGCCACGGCTGCAGCGGGCGCACTGGGCGGTGGTCAGGCGATTGCCGCGCAGTCGCTCAAGGCAGCATTGCCTGAAGCGCTCGCGGGCCTGCCCCGCACGGCGTTTGAGGTTCAGGATGGCGCCGCCCTGGGCTTGCCCACGAGCCAGGCCAGTGCCCAGTACGGCAGCGACGACAAGCAGGTGCGCGTGGAGATTCTGGACGTAGGGGGGCTGGGCCAGATGGCCGTGATGGCCATGGGTTTGGGCCAGGGTGAGAAGGAGGACCAGACCAGCGCCGAAAAGACCTGGCAAGAGGGCGGCCGCACGCTGCACCAGCGCTACGCCAAGGACGGCAGCCATGCGGAGTTCAAGACTGTGCTGAAAAATGGGCTGGTGGTGAGCATCGAGGGCGACAACATGGGCATCAAGGAGCTGCGTGGATTCATCTCGCAGGTAGACCTCAACGGCCTGGAAGGCCTGGCGCGCAAGGGCAAGTCCTGAACCTTTGCGAGCTCGTATTCGCTCCCTTTAAGGCCGACAGACGTCGGCCTTTTTCGTTCAGGGGTGTGCTTACAGGGGCGCTGTCGCACGCGATAGACTGCCTTGCATCGGCGAGCGTTTCCTTGGCGCCCCTTCGTTTTTGTCTTCATGCACTCCTTGCCTCTGTATCAACGGGCCATGGGCCCCACCTTTCAGCGGCTGGCGCCTGCGTTGGCGCGGTTTCACAGCCTCTCTGGTCTCCATCGTTTGGAGGGGCAGGTACAGGTGGATGCGCCCGCGACCTGGTCGGCCCGGTTGCTTGCGCTCGCGCTTGGCGCGCCCCAGCGCGCTGCGCAGGGCACCATCACTTTCGAGCTGGATGCCCGCCCTGCAGCCGAGCGGTGGACTCGCCGTTTCCCCACACAGACCATGCAATCCACCTTGCGAGAGGCCAGTACGCCGGTGGCGGGCCAAGTGGTGGAACACCTGGGCGCCGCGCGTCTGACGTTTGCACTGCATGAGGCCGAAGGGCGACTGGTAATGCAACTGCAGCAGCTTCATTTTTGCGGCGTTGCATGCCCCGCGTGGCTGCGCCCCCAGGTGGTGGCAGAGGAGACCGGGGTTGGCGAGACCCTGCATTTCAAGGTGCAGGCTACGGTGCCCGGGGTCGGCCGCGTGGTCAGCTACCAGGGGCACTTGTTGGTTCCTCTGGTGGCTCAAGATGCAACGGCAACGGCAACGGCAACGGCAACAGCAATAGCCGCTGCAGGGGGCGCGCAATCGTGATCGTGGTGTTTGATGGCCAGTGCCTGTTGTGCAATGGCTGGGTGCAATTTCTTCTGCGGCATGACACGGAAAAACGCATTCGCTTTGCGTCTATCCAGGGCGCAGCAGGGCAACGGCTGCTGGCGCAAGCAGGACTCCAAATTGACGGATTGCAGACCCTGCTTGTCATTGACGGCGCACGCAGCTGGCAGCACACCGCCGCTATCTTGCGGGTGCTGCATGCATTGGGCTGGCCCTGGAGGCTGGCGTGGGTGGGCTGGCTGGTGCCCGCGCCGCTGCGCGATGCGCTGTACCGCTGGGGTGCGCGCAACCGCTACCGCATCTGGGGGCGGTCCGACACCTGCATGGTGCCGTCGCCAGAGACTGCTGCGCGTTTTCTGGATTGAGGCGGTGGCCCGCAGCGCCTACAACGCGCCGGGGTCCATCCTTTCCGCCACTGCTTTAACGCTTCAAAGCTTCGCCACATCAGGCGTTGTTGAACGGCTGGTGCTCCAGCAGCACGTTGTGAAAGTCTTCCACCAGGTCGGTGCCCAACTCTTCAATCGCATCGTCCTCGGCGTCGTAGGCCCACACCACACGCACGTCGGTGCCGCGCTGGCCTGCTTCGTTCAGCAGTGCAAACAGCGAGCGCAGCCCCATCGTCGACGCGCTGTTGATGTACTGCAGCCGCATCTCGGCCTCAAATTGACTGGGTTTGTAGGTCGCGAAATACGCCTTCAATGCAGCCAGGATGGGGCTGAAAAACGGCAGCGGGTTTTCGGGGTAGCACTCGCCTTGCACCACCAGGCGATGCTCGGCAGGCAAAAAACTGATTTCAGGGGTGACAGAGGTGCGTTCGGTTTGGATGGCTTGCATGGGGTGTCCTGAAAGTGGGGGAACAACAAAAGCGGCGTCAGATGCGCGCCTTGACGTGGAAAAGCGCCGTGCGCAGCCCGGGGTGGGCCGGGTCAGTGGCAGCTGGGGTAGGGGTGGACGCAAAGCTGTATTCCAGCGGCGCGCAGGAGTCGCGCGCGATGGTCAGCAGGCCCAGGCCTGCGCCTTTGCTGATGGGGTCGTCTGCGCTGTGCGTGGGGTTGCGCAGCTGCTCGCGGTAGCTTTGCTTGATCTCATTCAGGCTCATAGCCCGCACGGCGTTGAGCTTCTCGGTCAGGCGGGGCACAAAGTCCACGTCCACCGGGTTGCTGCAGACGATCCAGTAGTGGCCGTGCACCGCCTCGGGGGTGTCCGCCATGTCCTCGCGCCCCACGCCAATGGCGCCGCGGGGTGTGGGCAGCGTGCCATCGTTGGCCGGCGTGGCCGCTGCGTAGTGCAGGATGTTCTGCGCCATCTCTACAAAGGTGGAAAACAGCTTGCGTTTGGCGGGGCCGGTGGCGTCTTCGGTGGCCAGGCGCGCCTTGAGCGAATCGGCCGCTGCCGCAATCACCGCGGGCGTGAACTCGCCCGCGTAATAGAACAGCACGCCGCAGTCCTGCGCGCTGGCCTGAAACCGCTCGAAGTCCGGGCTGTTCATGCTGCGGCCTCGGTGCTGAAGGCCAGCAGCGATACATCGTCGCGGCGGCGCTGCGAGCCCTGCCATTCGCCAAAGCTGGCCGTGAACGCAGCGCACAGGCTGTGCGCCTTGGCGCCGCGGTGGTCCGCCATGAACTGCATCAGCCTGCGCCGCCCGTGGGCAATCTGCTTGGCCCCGCCGATCTGGTCGATCACGCCATCGGTGGGCACCACCACCACGCTGCGCTGGCCCAGCGACACGTCCTGAGTGGTCCACACCTGGTCGTCGGCGGTCTCGGCGTAGCCAATGCCCGCCTTGTCGCCATCGATCTGGGCAATGGTGTCCTCGCCCTCGCGCGCTACCAGCAGCGACAGGCGCGCCGATGAAAAGCGCAGGCTTCGGCCGTCGGGCGCCAGCAGGAAGATGGCGGCGTCCAGCCCGTCGCTGGATTCCTTTTCCGACCGCACGGTGGTGTCTTCGTCGCCTTCGTCCGCTCTTGCGCGTTGCTGGAGCACGCGTTTGATGTAGCGGTTCATGCCGGTCAGCGTGGCACCCGGGTCGGCGCCGCTGCGCGACGGGTCGATGGCCTGCTCCAGAAACGACAGCGCGATCAGCGTCATGAACGCACCCGGTACGCCATGGCCCGTGCAATCAAACAGGCAGCCCAGCAGCCCGTCGGGCGTGTGGCGAAAAAAGTACGCATCGCCCCCCACCACATCGCGTGGCTCCCAAAGCAGGCCGTGGTCGGGTAAGTGCTTTTGCAGCACCCGGTCGGATTCGGCCAGGTGCGAGCGCTGGATCAGGCTGGCGTAGCTGATGCTGGACAGCAGCTGGCGCGTCTTCTCTGCCTCGATGTCCGACATCGCCTTCATCAGGCCAAAGCCTGTGCCCAACCCCAGGTACTGGCCGTGGGCCGTGGTGATGAAACCGTCTTTCAGCACACGGCCGCCAGCGTCCACGGCCGTTTTAACCAGCAGTTCAATGGGGGTGGCCATGTCGACCACCACGGGGGATTTGTCCATGAATGCAATGCAGCTCTTGCGGCCAAACACCTCGCGCGAGAACGGACGTGCGTACTGCTCCATGAATGCGTTGCGGTTGATGAGGCCGATGGGGCGGCCCTGTTCGACCACGGCCATGGTCTCCAGCGACTCATGGCGCGCGAACAGGTCGCGCACGTCCTCGTTGGTGTGTTCGGGTGAGACGGCTTCGGTCGGGGATGAAAGGTGCTCGGCGCGGGTGGCCAGCGGGCTGTGCGCGATGTGCAGGTCAGCTGCACTGGCGGCAAGAGTGTCGTAGAGCCTGTCAATGTGGGACATGCAAAAACCGGTTGTTACGAGATGCAACTGATTCTTGTGTACCCGCATGACGGGGCTGTGACGGGCTACACCACAGCACGATAAAAATCAAAATCCATAGCTACTAGCGCTTGATAGATAAGCGTTAGAGGCCATTTTGACCAATATTTTTGGGCTTCAGGCCCGGGGGAAGGTCACCACATGGTCCACCTGAGCGCGGATGCCGATCCACTCGCCCAGCGCATGATCGTGGTGGCTGGGCACGTGGGCCAGTACGGTGTGGCCGCTGGCCAGACGCAAGGTGTACAAAAACTCCGAACCCCGGAACGACTTACGCACGATCTGCGCCTGCACCGGTGCGTGGTCGTCATGCACGATGTCATCAGCGCGCAGCAGCACATCGCATTCACCGCCGGGGAAGCTGCTGGGCAGAGGGCATTCCTCCAGGTCGGTCAGGTCGCCCAGCGGCGTTTGTGCCACCACGTTGTTGCCGCGCTGCACCAGGGTGGCGGGGGCAAACACACCGTGCCCAATGAAGTCGGCCACAAAACGGGTGGCGGGGCGGTGGTACAGCGTGTAGGCGTCGTCCCATTGGTGCAGGTGGCCTTCGTTCATCACGCCGATCACATCGCCAATGGCAAAGGCCTCGAACTGGTCGTGTGTCACAAAGAGGGCCGTGGCGCCTGCGGCTTTCAGAATGCCGCGCACCTCATGCGCCAGACGCTCGCGCAGGTCCACGTCGAGGTTGGAAAACGGCTCATCCAGCAGCATGAGTTGGGGGCGTGGCGCCAGCGCGCGCGCCAGGGCCACACGCTGCTGCTGGCCGCCCGAGAGTTCGTGCGGAAAACGGTTTTCACTGCCCTCCAACCCCACCAACTGCAGCACCTCCACCACGCGCGCAGCCTGCTCGGCCTTGGGCAACTGGTGAATGCCAAACGCCACATTGCGGCCCACCGACAGGTGCGGGAACAGGGCGTAGTCCTGAAACACCATGCCAATGCGCCGAAGCTCGGGCGGCATGCTCAGCGTGGCGCTGCTGACCACACTTTTGGTCAGGCGAATCTCGCCACCCGTCACGGGCTCCAGCCCCGCCACCGCGCGCAGCAAGGTGGTTTTGCCGCAGCCAGAGGGACCGATCAGCACACCGATATCGCCTGCGTGCAGGCCCAGCGTGACGCCTTCCACCGCCGCGTTGGGGCGGCCTGCGTAGCGCACTTCGAGTTGGGAGACCTCAAGAAACATCGCCTGATTCTAGGCGGGCAGGGGCGAATGCTTAAAATTCGCATTTGCATTCCTGATCGTCGCCGTGCTGTTGCTGGTTGGCGGGTGTGCGCTTCTTCCTTTTGCCGAGCCACTCGCCTTGCGTCGCACGCCACTTTTTGCCTTTCGCACCCTCTCGCTGATCGTGTTCGCGGGTTTTCTGGCGTTGCCAGTGCTGGCCGTGCTGGCGTCGTGGTTGCCGTTCACGCCCGCAGGGCAGGGCGATGCGCAGGCAGGCGCCATCCTGCGCGAGATGGCGGCCACTGTGCTGCCCGGTTATGTCTGGACCACCTTGTGGCTGAGCGTGCTGGTGGCCTTGGGCGCGGCCATCGTGGGCACGGGCACGGCCGCTGCGGTGACACTGTTTGACTTTCCGGGCCGCCGCACGTTTGAGTGGCTGCTGCTGCTGCCCTTGGCCATGCCGGCCTATGTCACTGCATATGCGTACACCGACTTTCTGCAGTTCAGCGGCCCGCTGCAGGTGGGCCTGCGCAACACGTTCGGCCTGGAAGGCCGCCTGTTGCCCGAGGTACGCAGCCTGGGCGGTGCGGTATGGGTGTTCATCTTCTCGCTGTACCCGTATGTCTATCTGCTGGCGCGCACGGCGCTAGGCGAGCGCGCCGCGCACCTGATGGAAGCCGCGCGCCTGCTGGGCGCCCCGCTCTCGCGCCGCATCGGTGCAGTGGCTTTGCCGCTGGCGCGCCCCGCCGTGGCGGCCGGCGTGGCACTGGTGTTGATGGAAACCCTGGCCGACTTTGGCGTGGCCAGCTACTTCGGCATCCAGACCTTCACCACCGGCATCTACAAAGCCTGGTTGTCCATGGACAACCGCCTGGCCGCCGCGCAGCTGGCCACCATGCTGCTGGTCGTGGTGATGGCGCTGCTGCACCTGGAGCACCGCGCGCAAAAACGCATGCGCTTTGCCACCGGTGGCGGCCGTGCGGGTTCTGCCGAGGCGCAGCCGCTGGCCCTGCGCGGCGCGCGCCGCTGGGCCGCGTGGGCGGTGTGCACCGTGCCGGTCGTCATGGGTTTTGTTGCGCCCGTCCTCTTCATGCTGCGCCCGCTGGCGGCCGACTGGTCCGTGCTGCCGTGGGAACGGTTCATGGAGTGGGCTTGGCACAGCGTGCGCCTGGGTGGCATCACCGCCGCGCTGGCGGTGGCCATTGCGCTGGCCCTGGCATTTGCGGTGCGCCGCCAGCCCGACGCCATCACACGCGGCGTGGTGCAACTGGCCAGCGTGGGCTACGCCGTGCCGGGCGCCGTCATCGTGGTGGGCCTGCTGCTGCCCGTAGGCTGGTTGCAGGCGGCCATGCCGCAGTGGGGCGTGGGCGCGCTGGTCACGGCCACGGCGTTCGGCATTGTGTGGGCATACCTGGTGCGGTTCTGCGCGGTGGCGCTGCAGTCCATGCAAAGCGGGTATGCACGCATCCCGCTCAGCCTGGATGATTCCGCCCGCATGCTGGGCATCGGCAGCCCCGGGCTGATGTCACGGGTGCATTGGCCACTGCTCAAACGGTCCACCGCCGCTGCCGCGCTGCTGGTGTTTGTCGACGTGATGAAAGAGCTGCCCGCCACCATGGTCCTGCGCCCCTTCAACAGCGACACGCTGGCCGTGGTGGCCTACCAGCTGGCGCGGGATGAGCGCTTGGGCGAGGCGGCGCTGCCTTCACTGGCGCTGGTGGCGGTGGGGCTGGTGCCGGTGATTCTGTTGAGCCGGACGTTGCGCAGCCGGACGTAAGGTGGCGCCGAGGAGTGAGATCGCTCTACGGTCCTATCGTGTTTTGAGGCGGTACTCCTGCATTCAGGGTGCACGGTCTTCGGTGTGCGACCGCCGAGGCTGGTCTTTCTCCGTGCCTGGGGGCGGATGGTTCAGGCAAGGTCGCTTGCACCCATTCGCGCACTGGCACTCCGCGGTGACGGCGTCCGCAGCTTGAGCCCGAGCCTGCGCCAGCCAATGACTACACCGGTCACGCTCATCACTGCGCCGCCCACGCTCAGCACAATGAGCACGATGTCCCACAGCGGGCGGCGTTCCAGCAGCGGCAGCCAGTCCCAGCTGTGCAGCATGGCAAACAGCCATCGGCTGGTCCGGCGGTGGCTGTCGGTGCGGCCCAGTACGGCGCCGGTGTGGGGGTCGATGTGCACCCAGGTTGCGTGAGGGTCGTCGAAAACCACGCGCAGCGCGGGCAGGGGTTTGTCCACGCCGCCGGTCATGGTGTGGGCGGCGCGGTCGTAATAGTGCAGGTCGTAGGCGGTCAGGGTGTCGGTGCGCATCACCGTGTGGGGCAGCAGCCGCGATGCGGCCTGGGTTACGGCATTGGGGGCCCAGGTGTGTGCGGTGGCTTTGGCGGCGTCCAGGACTTCGGGGGCGCCGTTGGGGCCGTGGGCCAGCACCAGCGTGTGTCCTGCGCTGCGCACCCAGCGCAGCTCACGGGTGTTGGGCGAAGAGGCCGACAACAAGCCCTGTACGCTGGCCGCCTGCGCTGGAATGGCCAAGGGGCCGCCTTGCATGGCCTGCAGGCGCAGTGGCGCCGCACCACTGTCGAAAACCTTCCAGGGGTTCATCGACATGAGGCCGCTGAAGATCCAGGTGAAGGTGATGGCGGCGAACACCAGGCCGAACACATGGTGCCAGCGCATCATGAAGCCCCGGTAGGGCGTGCGCGCGCCTGTTTTGAACCGCCCCTTGAAGCGCCAGCGCAGCACGCCCACCACCGTGCCCGTCACCGTGAGCACGATGCCCGCGATGGATAGCCAGTTGACGATGTTCGTCCAGTAGTCGTTGAAGACATTGCCCCGGAAGGGGTAGAGCCAGTGGATCCATGCACCGGCGTAGTTCCACGCGCGCTCCTGCAGCGGCGCATCGCGCACCACCTCGCCGGTGGTGCCCGACACGTAAACCACGGTGGCGTCGCCGTCGCCCAGGTGGAGGCGGTGCAAGGGGCGGTGCACATCGAGCGCGCGCGAGTGGGTGAAGGCATCCTCGTCCAGGGTGCCCTGGTAGTCGATGGCCGCTGGGGAGTCCTGCGCAAACGCGCGAGCCGATGCGATGGCCCGTTCTGCGTCCACATGCTGCAACTTGTCGCCAGTGATGGCGTCAAGGACGACCGCCGCAGGTGCCCTGCGCGGGCGGTGGGCGGCGTCGCCCGACGGCGCAGCGGGCACCGCGAGGTACACCGCCCGGCCGCCACTGGCCACCGCCAGGCGCAGGTCGTGCAGCGGCCCCGCCAGGCCAGCGCGCGCCAGGGCGTCAGCGGGCTCCAGCAGGCGCTCCAGGCCCTGAGCGGCGGTGCGCAGCGGTGGCAGATGGGCCAGGCGCTCGGCCTGCGTGAGCTTGGGGTAGCCCACGTACATCATCACCACGCCCGAGATGAACCACATGGCAAAAAAGGCGCACAGCAGCACGCCCAGCCAGCGGTGGACGAGGTACAGCCAGCGTTTGGCGTGTGGCATGTCTGGTGCTCCGCCTGCGTCAGAACGCAGTGTGCAGCGTCACGTCCAGCGTGCGCGGTGCGCCCAGGTAGACCTGGTCGCGCGTCTCGGCCGCGTAGATGCGGTCGGTGGCGTTGCGCACGCGGCCCGTCAAGGTCGTCGTCTTGTTGATCTTCCACGCCAGGCCCAGGTCGAGCAGCGTGTACGACGGCCAGAACTTGGTGTTGGCCGCATTGCCATACACCTTGCCCACATGGCGCACGCCTGCGCTGGCGGTGACGGTGGGCGTGATCGCGTACGAGGCCCACAGGTTGGCCACCTGCTGCGGCACCAGTTGCGGTACGTTGCCTGCGCGCGAAACGCCGCCCTGCACAAAGTTCTCGTACCGCGCGCGGATCAGCGACAGGTTGCCCTGCAGTTGCCACTGCGGCGTGGGGCGGATGCCGGCCGATAGCTCGATGCCCTTGGACGATTGTTCGCCCACCAGCACCGTGAGGTTGGGGTTGGACGGGTCTTGCGAGGCGACGTTCTTGCGGCGGATTTCAAAGGCCGCCACCGTGGCGCTGCCCTTGCCGTTCCAGAAGTCGAACTTGCTGCCCACCTCGATCTGGCGGCCGGTGGTCAGTTCGCCGTTGTTGCGCACATCGGCAAACGAGGCCGAGGCCAGCGAGCCCGATGGCGGGTCGGCCGCGTTGGAGGCCTGCGCGTACAGGTTGGCGCCGGGCGCAATGTCCCACACCACGCCCAGGCGGCCCGTGGTGGGGCTGTAGCTGCGGCTGAAGGTGGCGGGCGACGTGGCGGTCACGGCACGGCGGTTCACCAGGTCCAGGTCGATGCGCTCGTGCCGCAGCGCGGTGATGAGGTTTACGCCGGACGCCACCGCCGTGCGGTTCTCCAGGTACAGCGCGGTGTTGGTGATCTTGTTGTCCTTGTCAGGGTTCAGGACGGGCGACATGCCGGGGATGTCGAAGAAGTTTTCAGTGGTGAAGTTGTATGGATTGACCGTGCTCACGGTGACCGAGGGGCCGAAGGGGAAACGCGTCTGCTTGTTCACGCTCACATCGAGGCCAAAGGACCAGTCGCTCTTTCGGCTTGCGAGCCGGCCCTGGTAGGTGCCCTCCAGCCGGTCTCCCACCAGCTGTTGGTCGTGGCGTTGCAACAGCGGGGACGTGCGCGTGACCGCCGTGTTGGTGGCGTTGAAGGTGTAGATCTCCACGTTGCGGTAGTCGCGCAGGGCGTCGTACACATAGAACGTGTTCTTGAGCTGCAGCGCATCGGACACGCGCCACTGCGCCACCGAGCGCAGCCACTGCACGCGGTGTTCGTACATGCCATCGGCGCTGTTGTAGTTCTTGAAGCGCGTGGCGGGGTCGATGGTCAGCGCGCCCACGGCCGGGTTCAGCACGGGCGTGCCCCAGTACGGGCGGTCCACATGGTCCTTCTGGTACTCATAGGCCAGCGTGTGGCTGAAGCCACCGCCGAGGTCCGACAGCAACGAGGTGGCCAGCTGGGTGGACTGCGTCTTGGTGCCCTCGGTCCAGCTGCCTGCGTTGCGGTGGTTGAGGTCGATGCGCGCGTAGTGCGCAGGCCCCGCAGCGCCGTTGCCCCCCGCAATGCGGCGGTTCAGGCCCACCGAAACTTCCTTCATGTCGTAGGAGCCCAGGCGGAGCTGGCCCTCGGCAAAGTCGCTGCGCTCGGCTGTCTTGGTGATGTAGCTGATGGAGCCGCCCACGCCGCCCGAGCCGTACAAAAAGCTCGAAGCGCCGCCAATGGCCTCGACCCGGTCATAGATCCAGCTGTCGACCGCGCGTGTGGCGCTGCCGTATTGCGGGTTGATGCCGTTGTAGAGCTGCGCGACCGAGTTGGACGTGAAACCCCGATAGTGGGCGGACATCGAACCGGGCGCGTTGTGCGCCACCACACCGGGCACGGCGCGCAGGATTTCCTGCGTGTCCTGGGCGCCGCGCGCGTCGATGGTGGATCGGTCCACCACGGTGACGGAGGCCGGGTTCTCGCGCGCCGTCAGGCCCAGGCGGCTGCCGGACTCGACAGGCGTGTCGAGACTGAGCTTGCCATTGGGCGACGCTGCGTTGTCCACCACGTCCACGGCCTGCAGCGTGGGTGCGGTGGTTGTAGTCTGCGCATGGGCGGCCATGGTGGCCATGGCGCAGGTGGCAAGTACCCCGATGCACAAAGGCGAAAGAGGCAAGCGCTGAAAGCTCGGCGCACGGCGCAAAGCAGGGGAGGAGAATCGGGACATAGAACGCTCTTGAAGCGACAGCACAGCCGCGCCCACGCGAGGGACGTGCAGGGCAATGCTGCCTTGAAATCAACGGAAAAAAGACATCGCAGCACCCGCCCACCAGGTTCCGGGCGCTGCAAAAAGGCTTCAGTTCAAGAGCGGGACGGTGGCCCGCGCGCGGGCAGCGGGGCTGCAGTGGCGACCGCGATGCGGGCAGCCTCGACGGGCTGCAGCGCATGGGCCAGGGGATGGGTGGGCACTGTGGGGGCTACCGGCGCAGGCGGCGGCGCCCCCGCGGTGGAGCACAAGGGGCAGTCCATGCCCATGGCGCCCATTTCGACGGTGCCGTCGTCGGTCTGCACCAGCAGCTTGATGGCGCCAGCGCCCGAGCAGATCACCTCGAACGACTTGGGATGCACCAGCGGCGATGCAATGGCCAGGCCCATCGACGCCACGAACCATGCAAGCACCCACAGGCGCAGCGCAGAGAAGGTTCGTCGGGAGGGCGTCATGGGGCGCGATGATAGCCGCCCAAGGTGACGGGGGCTGCGTACCGGTCAGTGATTGATATAAAAATGATAGCTGCTAGCGCTCTATGGATAAGCGCTAGAGCCTGTTTTTAATAAAAATTCGGGTTGATTCGTTTGGCCGATCTGCATCGTCAAGCCTGCGTGTAGGCCGTTTTTACCGTCGTGTAGAACTCGGCCGCGTAGCGCCCCTGCTCGCGCGGGCCGTAGCTGCTGCCCTTGCGGCCGCCAAACGGCACGTGGTAGTCCACGCCCGCTGTGGGCAGGTTCACCATCACCATGCCGGCTTGCGCATGGCGCTTGAAGTGCGTGGCGTGCTTGAGGCTGGTGGTGGCGATGCCACTGGCCAGGCCAAAGGGCGTGTCGTTGGCCAGGGCCAGCGCCTCTTCGTAGTTCTTGGCGCGCAACACGCTCACCACGGGGCCAAAGATCTCTTCGCGGTTGATGCGCATGCCGGGCGTGGTCTCGGTGAAGAGGGCGGGGCGCAGGTAGAAGCCGGGCGCGCCGTCGGCGTTCTTGTCAAGGGCTTCACCGCCGTAGGCGAGCTTGGCGCCTTCTTGTTGGCCGATGCTGATGTATTCCAGGTCTTGCGCGAGCTGGCGGTCGTCCACCACGGGGCCGATGTCGGTGCCGGCCTTGCGTGCGTCATCCACCTTCAGGGTCTTCATCTTCTCGACCATGGCGGCCACGAATCGGTCATGGATGCCTTCGGTCACGATCACGCGGCTGCTGGCGGTGCAGCGCTGGCCGGTGGAGAAGAAGCCGCTGTTGATGGCCGCGCCAACGGCTACATTCAGGTCGGCGTCGTCCAGCACCACAAACGGGTTCTTGCCGCCCATCTCCAGCTGCACCTTGGCGCCACGCGGCACGCACGCTGCCGCCACGCGCTGGCCGGTGCCGACGGAGCCGGTAAAGCTCACGCCCGCAATGCGTTCGTCTTCCAGCAGCACGGCGCCCACGTCCGAGCCACGACCCATCACCAGGTTGAACACACCGGCGGGCAGGCCCGCGCGGTGCAGGATGTCGGCCAGCGCCCAGGCAGAGCCCGGCACCACTTCGGCGGGTTTGAACACCACGCAGTTGCCATAAGCCAACGCGGGCGCGATCTTCCAGGCCGGGATAGCGATAGGGAAGTTCCACGGCGTGATGATGCCGATGGTGCCCAGCGGTTCGCGCGTGATCTCGATGCCCACGCCGGGGCGCACGGACGGGATCATCTCGCCGCCGGGGCGCAGCGCCTCGCCCGCAAAGAACTTGAAGATGGCGGCAGCACGGCCGACTTCACCAATGGATTCGGGCAGGGTCTTGCCCTCTTCGCGGGCCAGCAGGTCGCCCAGCTCGGCCTTGCGGGCGATGATCTCGTTGCCCACGGCATCCAGGATGTCAAAGCGCTGCTGGGGCGTGGACAGGCTCCACGCCGGGAACGCCGCGTGTGCGGCAGCCACAGCGTCCAGCGCCTGCTCGCGGCTGGCCACGGCGTAGTCGCCGATCACATCACGGGTGTCAGAGGGGTTGGTGTTCTGGTAGGTGCGGACGCCGTCGGTCCAAGAGCCGCCAATCAGGTTTGCATGCATGGTGATTTGCTCGTTCGTTTGTTCAGGTCGGTAGGAGAAAGGTGCAGGAAGCATTGTGGACAGGGTCTGATGACACGTCCATGGCCGCGTCAGTGCATCAGAGCGTCAGTGGGGCAAGTCGCTGGGTCAGCGAACCAGAGCAGGCCGCTTGGGGTCGAATGCCCAGCCCGGCAGCAGGTACTGCATGGCAATGCTGTCGTCGCGTGCGCCCAGCCCATGCTGTTGGTACAACTGGTGCGAGGCTTCGACGGCATCCATGTCCAGCGTCACGCCCAGCCCGGGCGCAGTGGGCACGGCCACTTCGCCGCCCACAATCTGCAGCGGCTGCTGCGTCAGGCCTTGGCCGTCCTGCCAGATCCAGTGCGTGTCGATGGCGGTGATGCGCCCGGGTGCCGCAGCCGCCGCGTGCGTGAACATCGCCAGCGACACGTCGAAATGGTTGTTGGAGTGCGAGCCCCAGGTCAGGCCAAAGTCGCGGCAGGTCTGCGCCACGCGCACCGCGCCCTGCATCGTCCAGAAGTGCGGATCGGCCAGCGGAATGTCCACCGCCTGCAGCGAGAGCGAATGCACCATCTGCCGCCAGTCGGTGGCAACCATGTTGGTGGCGGTGGGCAGGCCTGTGGCGCGGCGAAACTCCGCCATCACCTCGCGGCCCGAAAAACCGCCTTCGGCGCCGCAAGGGTCTTCGGCATAGGCCAGGGTGCCGTGCAGGTCGCGCAGCAGGCGCACTGAGTCTTTCAACAGCCAGCCGCCGTTCGGGTCCAGCGTGATGCGGGCCAGCGGAAACCGCGCCTTGAGCGCGCGGATGGCCTCGACCTCCGCCTCCCCAGGCAGCACACCGCCCTTTAGCTTGAAGTCCTGAAAGCCATAGCGAGCCTGTGCGGCTTCGGCCAAGGCCACCACCGCCTCGGGCGTCATCGCCTCTTCGTGGCGCAGGCGCAGCCAGGCGTCGTCGGCATCGGGGGCAGTGTCGTACGGCAGGGCGGTCTTTCGGCGGTCGCCAATGAAGAACAGGTAGCCCAGCATCGGCACGCTGGCGCGTTGCTGGCCTTCCCCCAGCAGCGCACACACGGGCACTTCAAGGTGCTGACCCAGCAGGTCGAGAAACGCGGTCTCCACGGCAGTCACCACATGGATGGTGGTGCGCAGGTCAAACGTCTGCAGGCCGCGACCCCTTGCATCGCGTGTGGCGAAGGTGGAGCGCACCGCGTTGAGCACGCGCTGCCAGTCGCCCACGCGGGCGTTGTCGATGAGCGGGCGCGCGTCTTCCAGCGTCTGGCGGATGGGCTCGCCGCCCGGCACCTCGGCCACGCCTGTGCGGCCCGCGCTGTCGGTCAGGATGAGCAGGTTGCGGGTGAAGAACGGCGCGTGGGCGCCCGACAGGTTCATCAGCATGCTGTCGCGCCCTGCCACGGGCACCACGCGCACCGCGGTGATGCGGGGTGTGGTCATGGGGCGGGTCCTTTCAACCGGGCTGCCAAAGCACTGCCGTGTTGGGGACTCATTGGTGGAAGGTGTGGTGGCGTGGCGCGATGGGGATGGAGACGGTGCATGGCAAGGACTTCAGAGGCAATGATGGAAGGGCGACGAACCGAGCCATTTTGCAAGCTATGTTGTATGTCATCGTACAACAAGGCGTGTGTTGTGCGTGTCAGGGTTACTACTGATCAGACCACTGCAGCGCTTGCGGGCCGTTGCCCGCCGCTTCGTATTGAGTCGCCTGGCCCCGCGGGCTTCAGCTTGCCTCGGCCTGCGCGCGGCGGCGGCGCTCGCGGCTGTTGGCCAAGTGGGTTCGCATGGCGGCGCGCGCTGCGTCCGGGTCCTGCCCCACGATGGCGTCGTAGATGCTTTCGTGCTCTCCATTGACCCGCCGCAGGTACTGGCGGCGCTCGTCATTCAGCGCGTCGGTGGCATCCAGCCGGGCGCGCGGAATGATCATGGTGCCGAGCGTGCCCATGAGTTCGGCAAAGTGGCTGTTTTGCGTAGCACGCGCAATTTCAAGATGGAACTGAAAATCCGCAGCCACCGCGTCGCGCCCCGCGTCCACGGCGGACGCCACGGCGTTCAGTGCCTCCCGCATGGCGTGGATATTGGCGTCCGTGCGCCGTTGGGCGGCCAGTGCGGCGGCTTCGGTTTCGACGCCGATGCGCAGCTCCAGCACCGCAATCACGTCTCGCAACGTGCTGACCTGGTCCGCAGAAATCTTGAAGCCCGGCGCTTGCCCCAGGCCCAGTACAAAGGTGCCAATCCCGTGCCGGGTCTCCACCAGACCAGACGCCTGCAGCTTGGAGATCGCCTCGCGCACCACCGTGCGGCTCACGCTGAATTCGCCCATGATGGCGGCCTCGGTGGGCAACTTGTCGCCCAGTGCCAGTCGTCCATCGCGGATGCGGTCCCCCAGGGATTCGACCAGCTCAAGGGCCAGGGTGCGGGGCTTGCGACGAAGCACGGTGTCGGTGTTCATTTCTTGGTGTTATCCCTATGGGGCGTCGGGGGCAGAAGGGGTACATTGCGTCGTCGTTGTACGACAACTGATGACGTGCAACCCAATGTATCGCCACTGTACCAAGAACCTTTGTGATTGCCATGCCCTGTCACCCGACGTCGATCCGATTTCAACGCCTTTTGCTGACCGGGGCCGCCGGTGGTCTGGGCCGTGAGCTGAGGTCACGCCTGAAGGCCTATTGCAGCACCCTGCGCCTGTCGGATATCGCCGATCTGGGCAGCGAAGCCGCAGGCGAAGAACTGCGTCCTGCTCGGCTGGAAGATGCCGGTGCAATGCTGAACCTGCTGCAAGGGGTAGACGCCGTGGTGCACCTGGGCGGAGTGTCCACCGAACAACCGTGGGACCCCATCCTCCAGGCCAACATTGTGGGCGCCTACAACCTGTATGAAGCCGCGCGCAAGCAGGGTGTCAAACGTGTGGTGTTTGCCAGTTCCAACCATGTCACCGGCTTCTACCGGCAGGACGAAGTGGTAGGTCTCAACGACCCGGCGCGGCCCGACGGGCTGTATGGGCTGTCCAAGGCGTTTGGTGAAGACCTCTCGCGCTTTTACTTTGATCGGTACGCCATCGAAACCGTGTGCCTGCGCATCGGTTCGTCCTTCCCCGAGCCGCGCAACCGCCGCATGCTGGCCACCTGGATGAGCTACGACGATCTGGAGCGCCTGGTGGTGGCCAGCCTCACGGCCCCGGTCGTGGGTCACAGCATCATCTACGGCATGGGGGACAACACCACGACGTGGTGGGACAACACCCTGGCCCGCCACATCGGGTATCGGCCGCAAGACAGCTCGGAGCCCTTCCGCGCCAAGGTCGAGGCGGCCGATCCGCGCCCCGACCTGACCGACCCCGCCGTGATCTACCAGGGCGGTCCTTTCGTCCGCACCGGCCCGTTCGATTGATCGCTGAATCGACTGCTGCCGCCCCCTTCATACCGCTCATAAAAACCTCGCACCGGAGACAACCATGACCTTTCGCCGTTCCCTGCTGACTGTCTGCGCCACCGCCGTGGCCGCAATCGCCTTCGTTCCCCTTGCCGCCCAGGCCCAGACCATGGTGCTGAAGGCGGCCGACGTCCACCCCGCTGGCTACCCCAATGTGGTGGCGGTTGAGAACATGGGCAAGAAGCTTGAAGCGGCCACGCAAGGCCGCCTGAAGATCCAGACCTTCCCCGGCGGCGTGTTGGGTGGTGAGAAAGAAATGATCGAACAGACGCAGTTCGGTGCCATCAACATCCTGCGCACCTCGCTCGGCCCCGTGGGTACGGTGGTGCCCGAGGTGAACGTGTTCAACATGCCTTTTGTGTTCCGCAGCCAGGACCACATGCGCGCCGTGATCGACGGCGCGATTGGCGACGACCTGCTGGCCAAAATCAGCGCATCGCCCGCCAAGCTGGTGGCCATCGGCTGGATGGATGGTGGCTCGCGCAGCCTGTACACCAAGAAGCCGGTGCGCAGCCCCGCCGACCTCAAGGGCCAGAAGGTCCGCATGATGGGCAACCCGCTGTTTGTGGACACGATGAATGCCATGGGCGGCAACGGCATCTCGATGGGCTATGGCGAAGTATTTACCGCGCTGCAGACCGGCGTGGTGGACGGCGCGGAAAACAACGCCCCCAGCTTCTTCACCAGCAACCACTACAACACCGGCGCCAAGTACTACACGCAGACCAATCACCTGATCATTCCAGAGCTGCTGGTGGTGTCCAAGGTGACGTGGGACAAGCTTTCCAAGGACGACCAAGCCTTGCTCAAGAAGTTCGGCCGTGAAGCGCAGATGGAGCAGCGGTCGCTGTGGGACAAGAGTGTGGAGGACTACACCGCCAAGCTCAAGGCCGCGGGCGTGGAGTTCATCACCGTGGACAACAAGGCTTTTTATGACGCCACGGCCCCCGTGCGCGCCAAGTACGGCGCCAACTATGCCGACCTGATGAAGCGCATTGAAGCCGTGAAGTAAACCGCGATCCGGTCTTGCGCGGGTGACGCTCCTGGTGGGTCGCCTGCGCTTTTTTCTGTTGTCTTCCTGACCCGTTTGCTTATTGTATGGACCACCCCTTTTTGCGCTGGATGGACCGGCTGTATCTGGCCACCATCTGGGCGGCCGGCACCGCCATCTTCTTCATGTCGCTGATCATTCCCTGGGGCGTTTTCAGCCGCTATGTGATGGGTACCGGGTCGCAATGGCCCGAGCCCATTGCCATCCTGCTCATGATGGTATTCACCTTCATTGGTGCTGCAGCGGCCTACCGTGCGGGCGGGCACATTGCGGTCGACATGCTCACCGAGAAACTGCCCGCCGCATTGCAACGGCTGCTTGCCGTGGTGGTGGACCTGCTCATGCTGGTCATCTGCGGCTTTGTGGCCTGGTATGGCACCAATCTGTGCATCGAGACCTGGGGCCAGGGCATTGCCGAGCTGCCGTGGTTGCCGGTGGGCGCCACCTATGCAGCGCTGCCCATTGGCGCTGTAGTCACGCTGCTGTTTGTGATCGAAAAAATAGCGTTCGGCTCGCAGGCACACCGGCGCATCGTGCGCTTTGAAGAACTGACAGAAGGCGCCTGATCATGGACACCCTTGTATTGCTGGGCACGTTCTTCGTGCTGATGATGATCGGCGTGCCGATTGCGTATTCGCTAGGCCTGTCGGCGTTGGTGGGCGCCTTGTGGATCGATCTGCCGCTGGACGCGGTGATGATCCAGCTCGCGTCGGGCGTCAACAAGTTTTCGCTGTTGGCCATCCCCTTCTTTGTCCTGGCGGGCGCCATCATGGCCGAGGGCGGCATGGCGCGGCGCTTGGTGGCGTTTGCGGGCGTGCTGGTGGGGTTCATCCGTGGCGGGTTGTCGCTGGTGAACATTCTGGCATCCACATTTTTCGGTGCCATCTCCGGTTCGTCGGTGGCTGACACGGCGTCGATTGGCTCGGTGCTGATCCCCGAGATGGAAAAGAAAGGCTACCCACGGCCCTTCGCCACGGCCGTTACCGTGAGCGGCTCGGTGCAAGCCATCTTGATCCCGCCTAGCCACAACGCAGTGCTCTATTCGCTGGCGGCGGGCGGTACGGTGTCGATTGCGGCGCTGTTCATGGCGGGCGTGTTGCCCGGGCTGCTCATGGGCCTCACGCTGGCCGCGCTGTGTCTTTTCACGGCGCACCGCGAAGGCTACCCTAAGGGCGAGGTCATCCCGCTCAAACAGGCGCTCAAGATCTGTGTGGAGGCCCTGTGGGGCCTGATGACCATGGTCATCATTCTGGGGGGCATCCTGTCGGGCGTCTTTACTGCCAATGAGTCCGCTTCGATTGCCGTGGTGTGGGCGTTTTTCGTCACGATGTTCATCTACCGCGACTACAAATGGCGCGACCTGCCCAAGCTCGTCCACCGCACCGTCAAGACCGTCACGGTGGTGATGATCCTCATCGGGTTTGCAGCAGCCTTTGGCTACCTGATGACCATGATGATGATCCCGATGAAGGTCACAGCCTTCCTCACCAGTCTGTCGGACAACAAGTACGTCATTCTGGCCATGATCAACATCATGCTGCTGCTGCTGGGCTGCCTGATGGACATGTCGCCGCTCATCCTCATCCTCACACCCATCCTGCTGCCGGTGGTCAAGATGCTGGGTGTGGACCCGGTGCACTTCGGAATGATCATGATGGTGAACCTGGGAATTGGGCTCATCACACCGCCGGTGGGCACGGTGCTATTTACCGGAGCGGCGGTGGCCAAGCTGCCGCTGGGCGTGGTCAGCAAGGCCATGATGCCGTTTTTTATGGCGTTGTTCGTGGTGCTGCTGATGGTTACCTATGTGCCCGCACTGTCGCTCTGGCTGCCACGGTTCATGGGTTTGTGAGGGCGCGCAATGGCAGTTGAGCAATTTCTGGTAGTTGTCTCCTGCGCCGACAGCGGCGAGTTGCATGTGCTGCGCCTGTCGGCCGATGGGCAATTGCAAACCGTGCAAGTGGTCACGCTGGGCGGCCAGCTCATGCCTATGGCGCTGAGCCCGGACAAGACCCGGTTATATGTCGCTCGCCGCAGTGACCCGCTGGCGGTCATCGGGCTGGCGGTGGACGCTGCAGCAGGCACGCTGCAGACAAAGGGCGAAAGCGCGCTGCCGGCCAGCATGGCCAGCCTCCACACCGACCACACCGGGCGCTGGCTGTTCAGCGCCTCTTACGGCGCCGACATGGTGGCCGTGCAGTCGCTGGGCGCCAATGGCTTGGCCGCTGAAGCCGCGACCCATGCCACGGGGCGCCACGCGCACTGCGTGCTGGCGGACCCGACCAACCGCTTTGTACTGGCCACGTCCCTCGGAGGAGGACAGCTGCACCGCTACCACTTCGACGCCGCCGCAGGCGATCTGATCCCCATGGACGCGCCCGTGTTCCCCATGCCCACGGGCACCGGGCCGCGCCACCTGTGCTTTAACCAGAGCGGTGACCGGCTGTATGTGCTGGGCGAGTTGGATGCCCGCGTGCACGTGCTGTCGTTCGACCCTGCCACGGGCGCGCTGGCGCTGCTGCAGAGCCTCACCACATTGCCTCCCGGTTTCGCGGGTAATGCATGGGGTGCTGACCTGCACCTCACACCCGACGGCCGATGGCTGTACAGCAGCGAGCGCAACAGCCACACGCTGGCAGGCCACGCAGTCGATGGGCACACGGGCTTGCTCAACCCCACCGGCCATTGGCCCACACAGGCCACACCGCGTGGTTTTGCCATCACGCCCGAAGGCCGGTTTTTGCTGGCCGCCGGGCAGACCAGCCACAAGGTGGGGGTGCATGCCATCGACAGCGCCAGCGGCGCATTGACACTGTGTGCCGAGCATGGTGTGGGCCTTAACCCCAACTGGGTGGTGGCGCTGAGCACGGCCCCCGCGCAATGAACTGGAAAGACCTGACCTGATGCAAGCCCTGACCATCCGCATGCACCCCGCCGACAACGTCGCCATCGTGGCGAACGACGGCGGTTTGCCCGCAGGCACCGTGCTGCCAGAGGGCGTGCCGGGTGCCGGCATCGCCCTGCGCGACAAAGTTCCCCAAGGCCACAAGGTGGCGCTGCAGCACATTGCCGAGGGCGATGTCGTGCGCCGCTACAACGTGCCCATCGGCTATGCGCTCAAGTCCATCCCCGCGGGCAGCTGGGTGCACGAGCGCCTGCTGCAGATGCCCTCGGCCCGCGCGCTCGAAGGCCTGCCCATGGCCACGGTGAAGCCGCCAGTGCTGGAGCCTTTGACCGGCTACACCTTCGAGGGCTATCGCAACGCCGACGGCTCCGTGGGTACGCGCAACATCCTTGCCATCACTACCACCGTGCAGTGTGTGGCGGGCGTGGTGGCCAACGCGGTTCGCCGCATCAAGGCAGAGCTGCTGCCTTCGTTTCCGCAGGTCGATGACGTGATCGGCCTCGAACACACCTACGGCTGTGGCGTGGCCATTGATGCGCCCGACGCCATCATCCCCATCCGCACGCTGCGCAACATCAGCCTGAACCCCAACTTCGGCGGCGAGGTCATGGTGGTCAGCCTGGGCTGCGAGAAGCTGCAACCCGACCGCCTGCTGCCCCCGGGCAGTTTCCCCATCACCGACGAGCGCGATGCGGCTCTGGGCCCCGAGACGGTGTGCCTGCAGGCCGACGAGCATGTGGGCTTCATGTCCATGCTCGACCACATCGTGCAAAGCGCGCGGCCCCACCTGGAGCGCCTTAACGCCCGCCGACGCGAGACTATCCCCGCCAGCGAGCTGGTGCTGGGCGTGCAGTGCGGCGGCAGCGACGCGTTCTCAGGCGTCACCGCCAATCCGGCCGTGGGCTACTGCGCCGACCTGCTGGTGCGCGCTGGTGCCACGGTGATGTTCAGCGAGAACACCGAGGTGCGTGATGCGGTCGAGCAGCTCACCAGCCGTGCAGCGACGCCCGAGGTGGCCGAGGCCATCGTGCGCGAACTGGGCTGGTACGACCGCTACCTCGACCGGGGCCGCGTGGACCGCGCGGCCAACACTACGCCGGGCAACAAGGCGGGCGGGTTGTCCAACATCGCCGAAAAGGCCATGGGCTCCATCATCAAAAGCGGCACCGCTCCCATCGCGCACGTGCTGGCCCCGGGCGAGAAGCTGCGCAGCGACCAGCGTGGCCTTGTGTACGCCGCCACGCCCGCAAGCGACTTCATTTGCGGCACGCTGCAGCTGGCTGCGGGCATGAACCTGCATGTGTTCACCACCGGCCGAGGCACGCCCTACGGTCTGGCCGAATGCCCCGTGGTCAAGGTGGCCACGCGCAGCGACCTGGCGCGCCGCTGGCACGACCTGATGGACATCAACGCCGGCAAGATCGCCGACGGGGAGGCCACCATCGAAGACCTGGGCTGGGAGATGTTCCACCTGCTGCTCGACGTTGCGAGTGGCCGCAAGAAGACCTGGGCGGAGCAGTGGACGCTGCACAACGCGCTGGTGCTGTTCAACCCTGCACCTGTGACTTGAAGTGGCACCCCCTGAGTCGCTTCGCGCCTTCCCCCTCTCTCGCCTCGCTGCGCGAGCCGGGAGGGGGACGCCCCCGGTGCGGCGGGGCGGCCCTTGCACGGGGGCACTGGCTCGGCCAGTGCCCGTTGCGTGCGGCAGGGTGACGCATAGGGAAATAAATCATTGGAATTTCGTTCTTGCAGCCTTCGTCCCTGAGCGCTTGAGCACCCCCCAACAGCCCGTCTAAGCGCGGGCTGTTTCACTAGAGAGACACGATGTCACATGGGTCACACCCGTTTTTCCGACCGCAAGGTCGTGGTGGCGCTGGCGCTGCTGTGTTGCCTGCTCTGGGGCAGCTCCTACCCCGCCATCAAGACCGGGTACGCCTGGTTCGGCATCTCACGCAATGACATCCCCACGCAGCTCTTATTCGCAGGCTGGCGCTTTCTGGGCGCAGGGCTGATCCTGCTGGCTTGGGCCGTGGCCACGCGCAAGGCCATCTGGGGCCTGGGGGTGGGTGCGGGACGCCAGCTGGTAGTGCTGGGCTTGGCACAGACCACGCTGCAGTACGTGTTCTTTTTACGTGGGCCTCGCGCACACGACGGGCGTCAAGGGCTCGATCATGAATGCCACGGGTACATTTTTCAGCGTGCTGCTGGCGCACTGGATCTATCACAACGACCGGCTCAGCCACGCCAAGCTCTGGGGCTGTCTGGTGGGCTTTGCGGGCGTGATGGTGGTGAACTTGGGGCGCGGCACGCTGGACCTGGACTTCACGTTGCTGGGCGAGGGTTTTGTGGTGATTGCCGCCTCCGTGCTGGCCGCCGCAAGCATCTACGGCAAGCAGGTGTCTCAGCGCATGGACTCGGTGGTGATGACGGGCTGGCAACTGGGCATTGGCGGCGTGGCGCTGCTGGCCATTGGCTGGGGCCTGGGCGGCTCGCTCACAGGCTTCACCTGGGGCTCCAGCGTGTTGCTGGTGTACCTGGCGTTGCTGTCATCGGCCGCGTTTTCGCTGTGGAGCATCTTGCTCAAGCACAACCGCGTGAGCCAGGTCACGGTGTTCAACTTCACGGTGCCGATCTTCGGCGCCGCGCTGTCCGCAGTGTTCCTGGGCGAGGCGCTGCTGGAGTGGAAGAACCTGCTGGCCCTGGTGTTGGTGTGCGCGGGCATCTGGCTGGTGACGCGCGATGTTCCGGTTCCCCCAGTCGCCGCCAAATAGACGCCCCCTAAACTGGTGGCCATGGCTTATTCCCTTTCACGCGAAGCGTTTCAGCGCGACCTGCACGGTCAGCGCACCGATCTTTTCACCCTGCGCGGCGCTGGTGGCTTGCAGGTGGCCGTCAGCAACTACGGTGCCCGCCTGGTGCAGGTGGCGGTGCCCGACGGGCAGGGCGGCCTTGTTGATGTGACGCTGGGCTACGACAGCCTGCAGGACTACCTGGACGGTCAACTCTCCATGGGCGCTCTCATCGGCCGGTGGGCCGGGCGTTTGCGGGGTGGTCGGTTGGCGCTGCCCGATGGCGAACCGCTGCAGCTGCCCACCAATAGCGGCCCGCACCACCACCATGGCGGGCCCAAGGGCAGCCGGTTTCAGGTGTTTGCCGTAGACGACGTGCAGGCCGATGCGCTGACGCTGAGCCACACCTTTCGCAGCGAGGACGACGGCGTGCCCGGCGCGGTGCGCCTGCAGCTGCGACTGCACATCACGGCCGACAATGCGCTGCACATGGCGTGGACAGGCGAGGCGCTGGACGCGCCCACGCTGCTCAACATCACCGGGCACGCGTTCTTCAACCTGGCTGGAGCAGGCAGCACCCACGGCCACACCCTGCAAGTGCCTGCCAGCCGCTATGTACCGCTGGCGGCCGACGTGTGCCCTGTCGGGCTGGCGCAGCCGGTAGACGCCACGCCTTTCGACTTTCGCCAGGCGCGCAGCGTGGGCGACGCCGTGGCAGACCCCAGCGAGCAATTGGCGCTGGCGGGGGGGCTGGACCACTACCTGGTGCTGGATGACCACGTGTGGGGTGAAGAGGGCGCAGCGCTCTCGCCACCGGTGTCGGCCATCGCCCCGTCGCAGAATCTGCACCTTGCTGCGCTGCTGAGCGAGCCCGTCAGTGGTCGCTCGATGGAGGTGTGGAGCACCGCGCCCGGTGTGCAGGTGTACGCGGGCCACGGCCTCAAGGCCAACCCGGCGCGCGACCAGGGGCGCGGCGCGGAGCAGGGCGGCTGGCTGTGGCAACCAGGAGATGGCATCTGCCTAGAGCCCATGGAGTACCCCGATGCACCCAACCAGCCGGGGTTTCCGGCGCGCTGGCTGGCACCGGGCGACGTGGTGCAGGGGGCCATTGTGTATCGCTTTATTGGATGAGGCCGGTGGAGACGGTTGGGCGTAGCGTTCACACGGATTTTTGAGTGTTTTTGGCCTGTAGCGCTTATCCGTTAATCGCTAGTAGCTATTAAATTTATAGCATTGGGCTCGCATCTAACTTCTTGAATCCCGTCAGATAGCGCCTGCCTAAGCGCCGTGAGAGGCCGTGGCCGCTGCGCTGTTCGCCTCGCTTTGCAGATGCGTCTGCACCACAGCTGCCAGCCAGTCCATCACCACCCGCACGCGCTGGGGCAGGTGACGCCGGTGGGGGTAGATCAGCGTCACCGGCATGGGCGGGGCAGGGTGGTGCGGCAGCACCTCCACCAGCAGTCCCCGGTCGATCAGCTCGCGCACGCCCAGCAATGGCGCCTGGATCAACCCCAGCCCGGCGGCGCAGGCGCCCAGGTAGGCCTCGGCGCTGTTGACGGTGACGCGCCCAGCCATGGGGTGAAACTGCGGGCTGGCGTCGTTGTCGTCCGCCATCGTTTCAAATCCGGCGGACTTTGTGCCCAGCGTGCTCACGTAGTGCACCAGGTCATGCTGCGCCAAGTCGGCCAGTGATTGCGGTGTGCCCTTGCGCGCCAGGTAGCCGGGGCTGGCGCAGGTGGCCACGCGCACCAGACCCAGCGGGCGCGCCACCAGCCCGGGCTCTGCCACCGGGCCCACGCGGATCACGCAGTCAAAGCCCTCGCGCACCAGGTCCACGCGGCGGTCGGTGCTGCTCAACTCCACCTCCAGCAACGGGTGGCGGTTCAGCAGGTCGGGAAGGGCGGGCAGCACCAGCTGGCGCGCAATGCCGGTGGACATGTCGATGCGCACACGCCCGCGCAGCGCCGTGCCGTCGGGCTGCTGGAACATGGCCTGCAGCTCGTCCACATCGTCCAGCAGGTCCTTGCAGCGCTCGTAGTAGGCCTGTCCGTCTTGCGTTAGCTGCACACGCCGGGTGGTGCGGTGCAGCAGGCGGGTGCCCAGTTGCGCCTCCAACTGCTGTACCGCCAGCGAGGCGCTGGCCTTGGGCAGGCCCAGCACCTGCGCAGCCTGGGTGAAGCTGCTCAGTTCGGCCACGCGGGCGAAGATTTGCATCCGGTCGATTGGGCTCATTGTTTTTTATATTTGGACAATGAATCTGATTTTGCACAGTTTATCTGTGTTGTAGACCCCAATACAGTTCATTGCAGCCCGATTACGCGGTGTGACCAGGGCCCAGACACTCCAAAGGACATTGCCATGACGACCTCTTCCTCCATCTCTTCCACACCTTCCACGCGCATCGTGCTCATCACCGGTGGCAGCCGGGGCCTGGGCCGCAATGCGGCTCTGGCGGCTGCAGTCAGCGGCATCGACGTGGTGCTGACCTACCGCCATCAGGCCACTGAGGCAGGTGCCGTGGTGGCAGAAATTGAAGCCCTGGGCCGCCGCGCCGTGGCCTTGCCGCTGGATGTGGGCGACGTCTCCAGCTTCGAGGCCTTTGCAGGGCAATTGCAACAAGCCCTGCGCACCCACTGGCAGCGCGAGCGTTTTGACTTTCTGGTCAACAACGCAGGCATGGGGATCCATGCGCCCATCACCGAGACCACAGAAGCGCAGTTCGATGCGCTAGTGAACGTGCATCTGAAGGGCGTGTTCTTCCTCACGCAGCGCTTGCTGCCCTTGATGAACGACGGCGGCCGCATCCTGAACCTGTCGTCAGGCCTGGCCCGCTTTGCGCTGCCTGGCTACGCCGCCTATGCGGCCATGAAGGGCGCCATCGAGGTGCTCAGCCGCTACCTGGCCAAAGAACTCGGCCCGCGTGGCATCACCGTGAACGTGGTGGCCCCCGGCGCCATCGAAACCGACTTTGGCGGTGGCGCCGTGCGCGACAACGCGCAGCTCAACGCGTTTGTGGCCGGGCAAACGGCACTGGGCCGCGTGGGCGTGCCGGACGACATTGGCCCGCTGGTGGCATCGCTGCTGCAGCCTGCCACGCGCTGGGTGAACGCCCAGCGCATCGAGGCATCGGGCGGCATGTTCTTGTAACCAGGGCGATGGCTGGGGGAGCATCGCGCCTCCCGCCAAGCGTTTCACGTGCGCTTTGGGGGGAGACGCCGCCTAAGTTTCGTCTAAGTGTCCGTGCCCACACTGCCTTCCATCGCAACCCTGATTGAAAAGGCAGACACCATGATCAACACCCTCACTTCCACACCCCGCCGTCTCATCCTGGCCTTGGTGGCCGCTGGGGCGGTGGGCGCCACCGGCGCCGGGCTGATCAGCGGCCAGCAGGCGCGCGCGCTGACCAACCCGGTGCCAGCCGTTGCGCAGACCCCGTTCGCGCCCGGAGGCGCGCTGCCCAGCTTTGCGCAGATCACCGCGCAGAACGGCCCGGCCGTGGTCAACATCAGCGTCACGGGCAGCACCAAGACGGCGATGGTCGATGACGGCGGCGACGACGAAGAGCAGCCCGCTGCCCGCCAGGGCCGGGGTCCGCAGCTGGATCCCAATGACCCGTTTTACGAGTTCTTCCGCCAGTTCGGCTTTCCCGGTGCGGGGGGGCAAGGCCCGCGCAGCAATGTGCCCACGCACGGCCAGGGCTCGGGTTTCATCGTCAGCCCAGACGGCCTGGTGCTGACCAATGCCCACGTGGTCAAGGGTGCGAGCGAAGTCGTCGTCAAGCTCACCGACAGGCGCGAGTTCCGCGCCAAGGTGCTGGGCGCCGACCCCAAGACCGATGTGGCTGTGCTCAAGATCGACGCCAAGGATTTGCCCACCGTGCGCCTGGGCAGCACGCGTGACCTGCAGGTGGGCGAATGGGTGCTGGCCATCGGCTCGCCCTTCGGCTTTGAAAACAGCGTGACGGCGGGCGTGGTCAGTGCCAAGGGCCGTTCGTTGCCCGACGACAGCCTGGTGCCCTTCATCCAGACTGACGTGGCGGTGAATCCCGGCAATTCGGGCGGGCCGCTGTTCAACTCGCGCGGCGAGGTGGTGGGCATCAACTCGCAGATCTACAGCCGCTCGGGCGGCTACCAGGGTGTGTCGTTCTCCATCCCCATCGAGCTGGCCGCCAAGATCAAGGACCAGATCGTGGCCACCGGCAAGGTGCGCCATGCGCAGCTGGGCGTGGCCGTGCAGGAGGTGAACCAGGCCTTTGCCGAATCGTTTGCGCTCGACAAGCCCGAAGGCGCGTTGGTGGCCAGCGTCACCAAGGGCAGCCCGGCAGCGAAGGCAGGCCTGCAGGCCGGTGACGTCATTCGCCAGGTGGATGGCCAGCCCATCGTGTCGTCTGGCGACTTGCCTGCCTGGGTGGGCCAGGCGCAGCCCGGGCAGCAGGCCAAGCTGTCGGTGTGGCGCCAGGGCAAGCCGGTGGAGCTGACCGCCACCCTGGGCGATGCCAGCGACAAGACCAGCAAACAGACGCGCAATGAAGAAGCCGTGGGCAAGGGCCAACTGGGTCTGTCACTGCGCCCGCTGGAGCCCGAGGAGCGCCGTGAGGTGGGCGTGGCCGAAGGCCTGGTGATCGAACAGGCGCGCGGTCCCGCGGCGGCGGCGGGCGTGCAGCCAGGCGATGTGCTGCTGGCCATCAACGGCGCACCGGCCAAGAACATCGAGCAGGTGCGCACGGCGATGGCCAAGGCGGGCAAGTCGGTTGCGCTGCTCATCGAGCGGGACGGCAACAAGATTTTTGTGCCCGTACGCCTGGGGTAAGCGGCGCTGGCCGGCAGTTGGAAACCCTCTGCCCGAATCAGCGCGACGGGTGCTGAGGCACTGCCCGCCAGGACCCAGCACCGAGCGCACTGATCCACGGTGAGGCATTGCGCATACGGGCCACTTCGGTGGCCCGGTTCATTTCATTGGCTATGCTTGTCGACCATGCGCCTGCTGCTTGTAGAAGACGACCCCATGATCGGCGAAGCCGTGGCAGACCTGCTGCGCGCCGAACACTACGCTGTGGACTGGGCGCGCGATGGCGACGCCGCCGACACCGCATTGCGCACACAGCCCTACGACCTGGTGCTGCTGGATCTGGGGCTGCCCAAGCGCGACGGCATCACCGTGCTGCGCGACTTGCGCACACGCAAGAACCGCACGCCCGTGCTGGTGGCCACCGCACGTGACGCCGTCGCCCAGCGCATCGAGGGGCTCGATGCAGGGGCCGACGACTACGTGCTCAAGCCCTACGACCTCGATGAACTGCTGGCCCGCATTCGCGCGCTTCTGCGCCGTGCAGCCGGGCGCGCCGAGCCGGTGTACGAACACAAGGGCGTGTGCATCAACCCCGTAACGCGCGAGGCCACGGTGCAGGGCGTGCCGGTGGTCTTGTCAGCGCGTGAATGGGCTGTGCTGGAGCCACTTATCGCCCGTCCCGGCATGGTGCTGTCGCGCCAGCAGTTGGAAGACAAGCTCTATGGCTGGGGCGATGAGGTGAGCAGCAACGCGGTGGAGGTCTACATCCACGGCTTGCGCAAAAAGCTAGGGGCCGAGGTGCTGCTCAACGTGCGCGGCGTCGGCTACCTGGTGCCGAAAATATGACCCCCCTGAGCGGCTTTGCCGCTTCCCCCCAAGGGGGGACGACAGCCTTTGCTGCGGGGCTGCCCTTGCTGGCTGTCCCAGCGAAACGCGGCGCGCCCTTTTCGTGTGGCGTGGCGAGTACGGAGATTCGCGGGTCATTGAAATGACGGAATTACAAGCCCCCCGTTGGCGCAGCATGCTGCAGTCGTTGCTCCCCCGCTCGCTGCGCATGCGGCTGCTGGTGTTCTTGCTGGCCGCCATCGTGCTGGCTGGCGCGGTGCAGGGCGCGTTGGCGTATCGCGGCGCGCTGGCCGAGGCCGATGCGCTGTTCGACTATCACATGCAGCAGACCGCGCTGGCCCTGCGGTCGGGTCTGCCGGTGGATGCGCAAGGGCTTGGACCCGGCTTGAGTCCCGAGGACGAAAACCACGAATTCATCGTGCAGGTGTGGACCAACGAAGGCCTGCGCATTTTTGAATCGGCTGTTGGCGCGGCGCTGCCACAGGTTGCCGTGCTGGGCTTTGCCAACGTGCAGGCGCGCGGGGGCACCTACCGGGTGTTTTCGCTGCAGACCCGCTCGCAGGTCATCCAGGTGGCGCAGAACATGGCCGCGCGGCGCGACATGGCCCGCAGTCTGGCGCTGCGCACGCTGGCACCGCTGGCCTTCATGGCGCCGCTGCTGGTGCTGGCGGTGTGGTGGGGCGTGAGCCGGTCGTTGGCCCCGGTGGAGCGGGTGCGCCGCCAGCTGGCCCAGCGCCAGGCCGACGACCTGTCACCGGTGAGCGATGCGCAACTGCCGGATGAAGTGCAGCCTCTGGTCAGTGAACTCAACCTGCTGTTCGAGCGCGTGCAGCGCGCCTTTGATGCCCAGGAGCATTTTGTGGCCGATGCCGCGCACGAACTGCGTTCGCCCCTGGCCGCGCTGCGGCTGCAACTGCAGGGCCTGCAGCGCGCGGGCGACGATACCGCCCGTGCTGCCGCCGTTGAACGCCTGTCGTCAGGCATCGACCGCGCCACGCGCCTGGTCGAGCAGCTGTTGACGCTGGCGCGGCAGGAAGCCAGTACGGCCGTTGCCGAACCTGTGGACCTGCGCGCCGTGGCGCAGCTGGCCCTGGCCGATGTGGCACCCGCCGCGCAGGCGCGAAGCATGGATGTGGGCCTGCTTGCATCCGACCCTGCCACCGTACCCGGCAACGCGGAGGCACTGCGCATGCTGGTGAGAAACCTGCTCGACAACGCCATCAAATACACGCCGCCCGGTGGCCGGGTGGACTTGCACCTGCGCGCTGACGGCGACCGTGCCGTGCTGCTCACGGTGGAAGACAGTGGCCCCGGCATTGCCCCTGAGTACCGCGACCGCGTCATGCAGCGGTTTGTGCGCGAAACGTCCGAAGGCGCGCCCGGCAGCGGCCTGGGCCTGGCCATTGTGCAAGCCATCGCCACCGCGCATGGCGCCACGATGCTGCTGGATAGTTCTGAGCGCCTGGGCGGGCTGCGGGCCGTGGTGCGCTTTGTCGGGGGCACGTCGCCGTGACCTCCTGGCTGGCCGTTCTGTCAGGGCTTGGACATGCCTTGCTGGCGGCTGCCGGTTTGCTGGTGTATGTGCTGGCCACGCGCATTGGCCACCAGCGGCGCCACCCGTCGGCGGCGCTGGGTTGGGTCGGGGGCATCGTGGTGTTCCCGTATGTCGCGGTGCCGTTGTTTTTGATGTTCGGAATGCGCAAGTTCGCGCGACCGTTGCGGGTGCCGCGCCAGACACCCTCGGCGCGTCCGACACATTCACAGCAGCCAACGCATTCAGCGGATGCCGCAGCGGTAGCCGGCCCTGCCTGGGCGCTGCAGCTGTTGGCATGCATGGACCTTGCGGCGCCGGTCCACAACCGCGCCATCGTGTTTCACCGGCAGGGCACCGAAGCCTTGTCGGGCCTGATGGGCGCCATCGAGCGATCCTCGCGCACGCTCGACGTCGGCACCTTTGTGTTCGGCCACGACGAAGTGGGCCAGCGCGTGGCCGCCGCGCTGCTGCGGGCGGTACAGCGCGGCGTTGCGGTGCGTTTGTTGGTCGACGCCGTGGGCAGCCTGAAGATGCCCCGATCCCTGTTGCGCGAGCTGCGTGCCGGTGGGGTGGACGTCCAGCGCTTCATGCCGCTGTGGACCAGCCCCATCCAAGGGCGCACCAACCTGCGCAACCATCGCAAGCTGCTGCTGGCCGATGGTGAGTACCTGTGGAGCGGTGGGCGCAACTTGGCCACCGAGTATTTTCTGGACCGCCCCGGAACGCCTGCGTGGGTCGATCTGAGCTACGAAGTCCATGGTCCAGTTGCCACGCAGGCCGCCGCGCAGTTCGACGCGGACTGGCGCATGGCCAGCGGACGTTTGGGCGCGCTCCCATCGGCGCCTGTGCGCGGGGCCCTGCCGCTGGCTGACGAGCGCGCGTCGCAAAGTGCGCAGCCGCCTGGCCCGCTCGCCGTGGGCCCGTGGGCGCAATGGGTGCCCAGCGGCCCCGACCATGCGGACGACACCGTGCACACCCTGCTGCTGGCGGGGGCCTTTCAGGCGCAGCGGCGCATCGTGGCCGTCACGCCGTACTTTGTGCCCGACGATGCGCTGCTGGCCGCGTGGTGCCTGGCTTGCCGACGGGGCGTGCAGGTCAGCCTGCTGCTGCCGCGCCAGTCCAATCACCACCTGGCCGACTGGGCCCGTGAGCGTGCGCTGCGCGATCTGGTGGCCGCCGGGGCGCAGGTGTGGCTGGCCGATGACATGGTCCATGCTAAGGCGGTGATCATGGACGACGACATCGCGTTGTGCGGGTCGGTCAACCTGGACGCACGCAGCCTGTTCCTCAACTACGAGGCGATGACGGCTTTTTATGGGGGGCAGGAGATCCGATGGTTGTCCGACTGGTGCGCGCAGCACATCGCAGCGGCGCGGCCGTATGACGCCCGCAGGCCCTCGTGGACGCGCGACATTGCCGAAGGAATGGTGCGATCCATTGCGTTCCAGTTGTAGCCGTCAGCGCATTGCACGCCGCGCGCGCAGAACCCGTCGCATGATGTGCATCCCTTCAACCGCACACCCGTCTTCTCCATGGCACCCCATTTCATTGTTCTCGGCGCAGGCGCAATTGGTTGTTATGTAGGGGGGCGGCTGGCGGCCCACGGCCAGTCCGTGTGCCTGGTCGGGCGACCGCATGCGCTGGAGCCCATCAGCCTGCAGGGCTTGCAAGTGACCGATCTTGACGGCTTTGACCGCCATGTGCCTGCCAGCGCCTTGCAACGGGCCCACACGCTGGCAGATGCAGCGCCCGGTGCCCACAGCGTGGTGCTGCTGTGCGTCAAAAGCGGCGCCACCGACGCTGCAGCGCGTGAGCTGGCAGCGGGCTGCGCACCCGGCACCCCGGTCATCTCGCTGCAAAACGGGGTGGACAACGTGGCCCGCGTCGCAGCACTGGCGCCTGGCCTGAACGTGCTGGCGGGCATGGTGCCCTACAACGTGGTGCTGCGCGGCGCCCATGTGCACCGCGCCACTGCAGGACATTTGCAGCTGCAGCGCGATGCCGTCACCGAGCGCATCGCGCCAGTGTTTGATGCTGCGGGCCTGGCCACGGTGCTGCCGGCCGACATCCGCGCGGTGCAATGGGGCAAGCTGCTGCTCAACCTGAACAACCCGGTCAATGCCTTATCTGATTTGCCTTTGCGGCAAGAGCTGCTCGACCGCGACTGCCGCCGCGTCTTTGCCGCACTGCAGACCGAAGCGTTGCATGTGATGGCCCGCGCAGGCATCACCCCTGCCCAGGTCACCGCCGTGTCGCCCACGCTGCTGCCTCATGTGCTGCGCCTGCCCAACTGGCTGTTTACAAGCTTGGCCAAACGCATGCTGCAGATGGACGCCAAGGCGCGCTCGTCGATGTGGGACGACCTGGAAACCGGGCGCGTGACCGAGATTGATGCACTCAGCGGGGCGGTGGTTCGGCTGGCGATGCAGCATGGCATGCAGGCACCGCTCAATGCGCGCATGTGCGAGCTGCTTGGCGGCCCACGCCAGCGCCTCACGGGTCCGCAGATGCGGCAGAGGCTGGGGGTGTGATCAGGCGGCCGGTTTCGTGCTGCCCAGCGGCACGCGCAGGCCGGTCTTCAGGCTGCTGAGGGCGACTGACGTTCTGAACCGCTTGATGTTGTCGTCCCCCTCAAACAGCCGCCGCGTCAGCGCCTCGTAGTCCGCCATCGACGCCACGGAAACCACCAGCAGGTAGTCCGCCTGGCCAGTCACGTTGTAGCACTGCTGAACCGCTTCCTCGGCAGCAAAGCGCTCGCGCAACCGTGCGGTGCAATCGGGCCGCTCATTCTCCAGATGCACTTCCATCACGATGGTCAGCGGCGTGCCCACCTTGGCGGGGTCCAGCACGGCGACGTTGGCGCGGATCACCCCGCTGTCTTTCAGCCGCTGAATGCGCCGCTGCACGGCCGGGGCAGACAGGTTGACCGCTTGCGCAATCACGCGCTGGGGCGTGGTGTTGTCGGTCTGCAGGATGTCGAGGATCGCGATGTCAAAGCGGTCCAGTTCTGGGGTGGCGGGCATGGAATGTCTTGGGTTGGTGAGCGAAAGTTGCATGCAGGCTCTGAAATTCGAGCAAAAAGCACGCGTGAGTCGCACTATATTTTCAACCCATGAGCGCTTCTCTTCTCCAACGGTTTTTCCCGTTTCTTGCCGTCCTGGGTTCGGTCACTGCACTGGGCATCGGCACCTCCTGGGCCAAGCACTGGCTGTTTCCGGTGGTGGGGGCGCAGGGCACCACGGCCGTTCGGGTGGGCTTTTCTGCCTTGCTGGTGCTGCTGCTGTGGCGCCCGTGGCGTTGGCCTTTGTCGCGGGCAGATGCGCGCGCCATCGTGCTGTACGGCGCTGCCCTGGGCGGGATGAACCTGATGTTCTACATGTCCCTGCGCACGCTGCCGTTTGGCTTGGCGGTGGCCATCGAATTCTCGGGGCCGCTGGCGGTGGCGATCTGGTCGTCGCGCCGCGCGGTGGATTTTGTGTGGGTGGCGCTGGCCATGGCCGGGCTGGGCATGCTGCTGCCGCTGGGGTTGAACGGTAGCACGCTGGACCCGGTGGGAGTGTTGTATGCGCTGGGCGCTGCGGTTTTCTGGGCGCTGTACATCGTGTTCGGCAAGCGCGCCGGGCATTTGCACGCGGGGCATACGGTGTCGCTGGGCCTGCTGGTGGCGGCGCTGGTGGTGGTGCCTGTGGGCGTGGTGCATGCGGGCGCCGCGCTGCTGTCGCCCAGTGTGCTGCTCATTGGCGTGGCGGTGGCGGCAGTGTCCAGCGCCATCCCGATCTCGCTGGAAATGATGGCCCTGAAGCGCCTGCCCAAGGAGGCCTTCGGCATCATGATCAGCATGGAGCCCGCGGTGGCTGCCGTGCTGGCCTTGATGCTGCTGGGCGAGCACCTGAGCGCGATCCAGTGGCTGGCCATTGGCTGCATCGTGGCAGCGTCGATGGGCAGTGCGGCCACCGCCGCGCGTCCCGTCGATGGCCGCCCGATGGATTCAAAAAAGATAGCTGCCAGCGCTTAGTGGATAAGCGCTAGAGCCATTTTTTGCCTCAAACCAGCCCGCTTATTTCTTGGGCGAGGGGCGGATGCTGTCGATCATCCCTTCCAGCCGTTCCACTTCCTCGTGCATCTTGGCGTCCGCGCCCACCCGCGTTTCCACGGCGCGCACCAGCGGCATGATGAGCTGACGGTAGGTGACCGACAGCGACAGCAGGGCATCCACCATGCGCTGGCTCTGCGCCGCGTCGCTGTTCTGCGCACTGGCGTGCAGGGCCTGGGTGCTGGCCTGCAGCGCCTGCAAAGCCTGCGCGGTGGCGTCCAGGCTGGCGCGCATCTGGGCCTGCGTCTGCGTGGTGCCGCCCTGCAGGTGTTTGGCCAGTTCGGCCAGTGCCGCCAATGACGGCTCCAGCCGCGCCAGCAGTGCGGCCTGGGCCTGCTGCTCGGGTGTGGGTGTGGGGCTGGCCATGTGCTGGGCAATCGCGGCCAGCGGCTGCGCCAGTTGCTCACCCAGGTGTTGCGCGTTGTGGGTCAGTTGTTCGGTGAACTGGCGCGGCTGCAGCGCATCGACGCTGCGGGCAATGTCCAGCAGGCCGCGCGTCACGCGCACGCTGGGGTCGTCTTCAGCGCCGCCCATCTTGCGCTGGCGTTGGTAGCCGTCGCAAATTTCCGTCCAGCGCGCCGCTTCGTCGGGCGTGGGGTTGCCGATCAGGTGGGCCAGTTGCAACAGGTTTTCTTCGGCGCCGGTGGTCAGCGTCTGGGCCTCGCCCCGGTAGTGGTCGCGCAGCAGCGCGTCCAGTTCGTGGGGCTGCATCAGCGGCGTGACCTGTGGCGCCAGCCGCGCCATGTTGCGGTAGCTGCCCTGTAGGCGAAACGGCGGCGCCACACGATAGCGGTCGTCCTGCGCGGCCGATGCGATGTAGGCCAGATTCACCTTGAGCAACAGGTCGCGCACCGTGAACAGGCGCTGGAACAGGTTCTTCAGTTCATCCAGCTCGGCCGCGCTGTAGGGGTGGGCAAAGGTGGTGGGGTCGATGGCCTCGCCCTGCGCCAGGCGCACCAGCAGGTGCACGTCCTTGGGCTCGCGGGCGGTCAGCGGCTGGGTCACCGGGTTGGCGGTCAGGCTGTTTTCCAGGTACGACAGCGCAAACACGGCTTCGCGGCCCGACAGCACGTCGCCCAGGTTGTAGATGTCGGCCCGGTTGGCCAGCATGTCCGGAATGCGGAACACGTCGCCGGATTCGGTGTACGGGTTGCCCGCCATCACCACCGCAAAGCGCTTGCCCCGCATGTCCCAGGTGCGGGGCTTGCCTTGCCACACGCCTTCGATGCGGCGGGTGCCGTCGGCCAGGGCGATGAACTTCTGCAGAAACTCGGGGTGCGTGTGCTGGATGTCGTCCAGGTACAGCATCACGTTGCTGCCCATGGCCAGGCCCAGGTTCAGCTTTTCCAGCTCTTGCCTTGCAGCGCTGTTGGGCGCGGTGGCGGGGTCGATGGACGTGACGCCGTGGCCCAGCGCAGGGCAGTTGATGCGCACAAACACCAGGCCCAACCGGTCGGCCACGTATTCCATGATGGTGGTTTTGCCGTAGCCGGGCGGCGAGATCAGCAGCAGCATGCCCATGCGGTCGGTGCGGCTGGCATCGCCTGCCGCGCCAATCTGCTTGGACAGGTTGGCGCCAATCAGCGGTAAATACACCTCGTCAATCAGCCGGTTGCGCACAAAGGTAGACAGCGGCTTGGCCTGGAACTGCGCCAGGTGCAGGCGCGCCTTCTCTTGCACCAGCAGCTCGTGGCGCAGCGTTTGCAGCGCGGCAAAGCTGGTCACCGCATGCACGCGGTGGTAGCGCACGCGACGCCAGAAGTCGTTCAGGTCAATCGCCAGCGTGCCCTCCGCAATGCGCGCATGCTCGCTGCGCAGGCCCCGCACGGTGGCCTGCAAGGTGGCGTTGACGCGGTGGCGGGGGGCGTCTACCGACAGCAAGGTGGCAGCGTCATCAATGCCCGCCAGCAGCGCAGCGGTGTTCTCGGATTGAGACTGCGCATACGCGCGCACCCAGTGGCGGGCCAGGCGCCAGCGTTCGGCAGGCTCTGCGGCCGACAAATCGCGCTGCCAGTTGGCACGCAGGCCGCCATGGTCCAGCGCGCGCTCCAGCCCTTGCGCCAGGTCTTGGCCTGCGCCGCTGACTACCCACGTGGGGGGCAGGTCGGGCGTCGTTTCGCGTTCGGCCAGCTCGCGCACCAGGTACGCGGCGGCGTCCATGCTCAGCGTGGTGGCCAGGGCGTCGTGCTCGCTGGCGGTCAACGCGCCGGGTGTGGGCGCTATCTCGGGCAGCAGCTCGTGCAGCAGGTGCGGGAACTCGTGCGCAAAGCGGTGCAGCGCGGCCTGGGCTTCGTGTTCCAGCGCCTGCTGTGCATCGCGCCGGGTGAACAGTTGGGCAATGTGTGCAGCACTGCGCGCGCGGCGCGCCAATGACTGGCGTCCCTCTTCGCGCAGGCCATGCTGCCAATACAACAATGCCAGGGCGCGTTCTGCTGGGCCATACACCAGTAGGCCTGCAGCGGCCTGCAGCGGCGCCAGCACCTGAACCAGCCGCAGCGCATCGTCGTCATGAATGCCGCGCTGGTAGCCCTCTTGGTAGCGGCCTGCGGCAAAGCGGCGCAGGGGCTCCAGCAAGGTGGCGGGCAGCGGGGCGTCTGGCGCCAACTCGGTCAGTTGCACCAACAGCTCGGCCCAGCCGGGTTCGGTGCTGCCGTTTTGCAGGGCATCCATCCACTCTGCGCTGAGGTATTCAATGCGCGACAAGGCGGGCGTCTCGGACACCAAGGCCTGGTCCCAGTAGGGGCGCAGGGCCAGCAGGCGTTCGTCGTGTGCGGGTGCCAGGTAGTCGGTGCCGGTGATCTGCCATGCCAGCCCGCCGTCGTGCGCCACCAAGGTCAGGTCCAGCGGCTGGCGGTTGACCGTGAAGCTATGCGCGCCCAGGCGCAGCCCGCTGGCGGCGCCTTCGCCCGAGGCCAGCTCGCGCTGGTCGCGCACCGAGCGCAGGGCTTGGTCGCGGGCGGTTTTCAGGCGCGTGTCGATGTCGTCGGCCGCCACGGCGGCGCCCAGGCGGCGCAGCTCGGCTACCTGATCGCGCAGCTTGGCCAGCATAGGGTCGGCCGCAAAATAGCTGTGCACCTGTGTGAGCTCGGTGAGCGCCGCCACGCGGCGGGGCACGCCGTCCAGAATGCGGGCCGTGGCATCGGCCAGCGCCTTCGCGCGGCGCTGGCGCGCTTCCAGCAGGCTCTGGCGGCGGGCCGACAGGGCCTCGTACACCGACTCGCGCTTGGTGGCGATGTCGGTGAGGAACTCTTCCTGCTCGGCAAAGCGGGCTTCAATGTCTTCGAGCTGCGCCAGCAGGCGGGTCAGCGCTTCGTCGCATTTTTCGGGCGTGTCCGCCAGCTCCAGCGCGTTTTCCACCGCCTGGCTAAACAGTTTGAACTGCGCGCCAAACTCGGCCCGCTGCTCGGCGGCACCCAGCGAACGGCGGCGCAGGCGCGCGTCGGCCCGCAGGCGGTTGATGTCCGCATACAGCAGTGCAATGCGGTCGAGAATGGCCGTGCGTTGCACCGCATCGCCACCGGGCAGGCTGCCCAGTTGCTCGCTCAACAGGTCCAGCCCGGCGGCCTCGTCATCCAGAACCGTCAGCTGCTCGGCAAGGTGCGATGCAGTGGCTGCCAGGGGCAGGGCGGCAGCAACCTTTTCCAGCGCCTGGCGTTGTCCGTTGAACGCCTTTTCATCGGCCAGGAACTGCATGGCGCGCTCGCCCACGCGCTGCTGTTCGTCCGTCAGCGCCTGGGCCATGGCGTCGATGGCGGCGAGGTCGGCGTAGCGCAGTTCGCGCAGCAGGTGCAGTTCGCCCTGGCGCTGGCGCAGGCGGTTGAGCGCCAGCACAAAATCGTTCGGGCTGCGCCACATCTGGCTGGCGATCACCGTCATCAGCTCGCGCTGTTGGCCTTCGGCCTTCTGCATGGCGCGGGCGGTGTCCTGGCGGATGCTTTCCACCTTCTCGAATTCGCCCAGCGTGGCCTGTGCGGCCTGCTCGATGGCCGTCAGGTCTGCAGCGGCGTTCTGCACCTCGGGCGCATCCAGCCAGAAGTACGCATCGCGTGCGCGCAGGCATTGGCGGATCAGGTCTTCATACGCCGTGCGGGTGGGCACCTGTTCGCGCACGGTGCGCGCTATGCCCAGCAGGTCAGAAATACCGCGCACCAGGTCGGCATTGCCCACCCGGCCAAAAAAGCCAGTGCCCGCGGGCTGGCGGCTGGCGTGTTCTTCCGTCGCAAAAGGGGTGCGCCACAGCTGCATCGGATGCACCCGCGTGGCCTCGCCACGTGCGGCCTGAAACACCAGCATGCGTCCGTCGGGCAGGGTGCCGTACCCGTCGGCCAGGATGGGCGGCGCCAACGACTTTTCAATGAGGTTGTAGGTGAACAGGGCGTAGCAGCCCGCATCCAAGGTGGCCGGGCTGCCCTGCGGCGGCGGCACCGTGCCGTAAAAGATGTAGGCCACGTCCTCGCCGTTGGGCGAGCGCTTCATACGCGTAAAGCGCAGCTGCTCGGTCAGCTCCGGCGGCAGGTCAAAGCGCTTGTGTTCGCCCGACTGCAGGTAGTACCCACCCGGGAAGATGATGCCGTGGTCTTCCGGCAGCTGCATGCACGACGCGCCAATGGCGTCGATGCGCACCACCTGGCGCGTGCGCTGATTGAACACCAGGTAGCGCGTGGTGTTCTCGCGGTAGGGGCGCACCTGCAGCAAGATGAGCAGCCCCAGCTTGGCGTACGCAATCTCGGCGTCGCCCAGGGCCTGGTTGGGGTCGTCCACCGGCTCTTCGTAAATGCCAAGACCCGTTTCGGTGTTGTTCTCGATCTTGAGCGTCAGCGTGCCGCCGGTGGTCTCCACAAACAGCGTGTCCAGCACATTGAAGTGCGGGTGCGCGCCGCTCACGTGGTTTTCGCGGGTGAGCGGGGTCCAGGCAAAGTCGTGGCTGGGCGGCGGCGTCAGGTCGCGTTCGCCGCGGTTGTCCACGTATTTGAGCGTGCCATCGCTCTCGCGCCGCCAGCGGAACACGCGAATATCCTGCGCCTGCTGCCCGATCTGAAACGCTGCCAGCAGAAACTCGGGCGTGGGCCGCAGCAGCTGCAGGGTGGCTTGTTTGTAGTACGTATACAGCTCGTTGAAGTCCGCCACAAAACGCGGGTCGTCCAGAAAGCTGTCGGTCAACGGCACCCGCACCAGCTCGTCGTTCTCGGCATTTGCGCCAGTGGCGTCTGCTCCTGGGTGTGCCAGTTCATAAATGGCGAACACGTCCTCCACCCGCGTCTCGCGCTTGAGGCCCATGAACACGTTGTAGCCAAACAGCAGCCGGTTGCCGCCGATGTAGGCCAGGTCGCGGGCCACACAGTTGTGCTCGGTGCGCGCACGCAGGCGCATCAGCAGTTGCTGGTCGCGCTGGCCAAACTGTTCAATGCGTGCGGCATTGAGCGCCTGGGCCTTGGCCAACAGCTGGTCGCCTTGCACTTCCAGGCGTTTTTTCAGCAGCTCGTAGCTGCTGCTGTTGGCCACGCTGGTGTCTACGGCGGCGGCATTAGCGTTGACGTCGTCGTCTGCCGATTCGGGGGCGGATGCCTTGGTGTTCATGAATTAAGCGGCTCAGTGGCGCGGATGAGGGCCAGGACTTCGTCTCGGTGGGGTTGCTCGGCCAGCCAGCGGCGGATGCGCAGCACCTCGTCCATGCAGGCGTCGCCATGGCGCTGGCGCAGCGCCAGCATGCGCGTGGCCTGCAAGCGTTCGGTTTGCAGGCGGCGCTGGCCGCCGTCAGATAGCAGGGTATCGAGCTGCTGCGCCAGACCGCGCTGGACCAGGGCCTGCCATTCGCCACGGTCCAGCCATAAATATTGGCAAGGCCCGCAGCGGTCTACCCGGAAGTCGCCTTGCGCATCCACCGCCAGGCGCTGCATCAGCCGCGCACAGGCCGGGCAGGCGCGCGCTTGCCCCTGGTCTGCGGGCACGTCGACCGCCCCGGGGGCATCTGGGCTCGCGACCCAATCAGGAGAGCGGCTGCGCCAGCGGCGCCAGTCATCCATCTGCAGCAGCACGGCGCCGCAGTCAGGGCAGGCGACGGCGGGAAGTCCTTCTTCAAGGGCCGCGTTCGTCAAAGAGGACCGGCTGGCGCAGCTGCAATGCAGTCGTGTGGTCATGGGGGTGAATTGCTATGCAAAGAGGAGCGGGTAGCGCTTGATTTCATTGGGGTGCAGGTAAAAAACTATCTGAAACCCTTTGAGGACAAGCGCGAGCAGCTATCGTTTTATTTGCGGAAGGTCTGCATCAGTTGCTGCAGCGCCTGCTTCTGGCTGTCGGTGCCGTTGGTGGCGATCTTGGCCAGCAGGGCCGACACGGTCAGGCTCTGCAGCTCGCCGGCCGAGCCGCCTGCTGCGCCCAGGATCTGCTTGACGTCTTCCACCACGTCACGTTCGCCGCTCAGCTGGTCTTTGAAAGCCACCTGCAGCGTCTGGCTCTTGCCCACGGCCGCGTCGATGCCCTTGCCCACCGACAGTGCGCGCACGAAGCTGTCGAAATAATCGCCCTGGCCGCCCACGATGTCGATCTTGGCGTTTTGCAGCGCCACGCCCAGCACCTCGGCTTGCTCCTTGGCAATGGCGGTCTGCGCCTCGATGCCCTTAATGGTTTCGGCGTGCGCGCGTTCCAGGCGCATGCGGTATTCCTCGTGGTCCCGCGTCTCTGGGCTCATCGCCTTCATGGCTTCGAACTTTTCCTTCAGGCCGCGCGCTTCTGCGTTGAACTTCACGTCGATGTTGTGGGCCTCGGCGTCGCCCATCTTGGCCAGCGCTTCGGCGTCTGCGGTGCGCACATGCGCTTCGGCGTTACCGATCTTTGCCTTGCCTTCGGCTTCGGCGTCAAAGCGCGCGCGCATGCCGGTGGCTTCGGCCTGCGAGCGGGCTTCGATCACATGGGCTTCGGAGCGGCCGACCTTTTCTTTGCCGGTGGCCTCTGCCTCCAGGCGGGCCAGTTGTGCGCCGGCGGCGGCAATCTGTACCTTGGCGTCTGCCAGACCGGGTGCGGCCGACAGGGCTTCGATCCCTTCTGCATCGCGCTTCTTGGCTTCGGCTTCGCGCTCGGCGACTTTCAGGCGCGCGTCGGCCAGCACCAGGTCCTCGGCGGCCTTGTGGCGCGCCTTGCGCTCCTGTGCTTCGGCGGTCTTCACTTCCATGATGACCTTCTCTTCGGCTGCGGCTTCGGCGCCGATCACGATGGCTTTGCGGGTGCGGTCGGCCTCAGCCACTTCGCGCACTTCCTTGATCGCTTCTTCCTGCTCGGCCACGGTACGCTCGACCACGATGCGTTCGCGCACCACGTCGGCAATGGCCTTTTTCTGGATTTCAACGGCCTTGTCTTTTTCGATGCGCTGAAGCGTCACCTCCTTTTCGCGGGCGACGATTTCCAGGTCTTGCGCACGTGTCACGCGCTCTTGCTCAATCACCACTGCGCGCTTGCGGTTGTTCTCGGCCACTTCCTTTTCGCGCAACACGTTTTCCTGCTGCACGGCCAGGGCTTGTTCGGACTGCAGGCGGGCCATTTCAGAGCGGGTGCGTTCTTCCGCCTGAATCTTGGAGGTCTCGGCTTCTTCGCGGGCCTTCACGGTGGCCACTTCGCGTGCCTGGCGGGCGGTGGCGTCGGCCTGTTGGCGCTCCAGCTCCAGCATGGCTTCCTGCGTTTCCACGTTCTTCTTTTTGATCTGCATTTCCTCGTTGCGGCGCAGTTCGTTGGTCACCACGTGTTCCGTGGCGGTCAGCTGGGTGATCTTCTTGATACCCTGCGCGTCGAGGATGTTGTTGGAGTCGAGTTTGGACAGCGGCGTCTGCTCCAGGTAGTCAATGGCCGCGTCTTCCAGCACATAGCCCGACAGGTCGTCACCAATCTGCTCGATGATCTTGTCGCGAAAGCGGTCGCGGGCCTGGTACAGGTCCACAAAGTCCAGCGACTTGCCTGCGGTCTTCAGGGCTTCAGAGAACTTGGCCGAGAACAGGTCTTCCAGAATCTCGTGGTTGGACGCGCGCGCGCAGCCAATGCCCTGCGCCACGCGCAGTACGTCTTCGGCCGTCTTGTTCACCCGCACAAAGAACTTCACCTTGATGTCGGCGCGGATGTTGTCCGCGCAGATCAGGCCCTGGTCACCCGATCTGTCGATCTCGATCGTCTTGACCGAGATGTCCATCAACTCGGCCTTGTGGATTATGGGGTAGACCATTCGCCCCGTGAAGGTGACTTCAGGCTCGGCGCGCAGGGTGTTGATGATGAGTGCGTGGCCTTGCTCCACCTTGCGGTAGAACTTCGCGAACATGGCGAACATCGCCAGGATAAGGACGACGATGACGCCAACGGCAATCAGGATGACCATGAGGGATTGCTGCATGAGAACGCTTTCTGGTGAAAGGGTTGAGAAGAAAAACGAAACGGATGGAAAGAAATGGAGGCCCGGCGAGAGCGCCTAAACGCACCACGCCAGCGTGCGTCACGCCGGTGGCAGCGGCATGACCAGGTAGCGGTGCGTGCCCGCGTCGTATTCGGTGATCAGCGCGGTGTCGCCGCGCTTCAAGCTGTTGGGGCTGGGCGACCACACGCGGATGTTGAGGCTGGCGCCGCGTTGCGCGACCTCGGCGCGGCCCTGGCGCTCGTCGACCGTGCCGGTCAGCACACGGCAGGTCTGGCCGACCAGCGAAGCATTGCTCTGCGCAGTGTGGTGCACGAACAGCCCGCGCAGCGGTCGCACCAGCCGTGCGGTGATGACGATGGACAGCGCAAACGCCACCAGCAACACCACCAGGCCCACCAGCCATTTCAGGATGTCGGTTGGCACCCAGGCCAGCACAGTGACGCCCGCCAGGAACGTCAGCGTCCAGCCCACCAGCACCAGCAGGCTGACCACAATGGAAAACGGCACGCCGTGCAGCCCAAAGGCCACCACATAGCTGGCGATGGTGCCCATGTCGTCCACGCTGGCGTCGGCGTGGGTTTCGATGTCCAGGTCAATGCCGCTGGACTCGAAATCCACCATGCCGATGATGGCCAGCAGCCAATACACCAGCACTACGCCCAGCAGCACCGTGTAGATGGCGGTCGGAAAGGCCGTAGCCGCCGTTAAGAGACTGGCAAACATGAAAATCCCCCCTCGTTATGTGTTGTGTTCTGGTCGAGGAAAACGCAGAACCGGACTTCTTATTTTTTCTTGGATGAAGAAGACGCGCTGTTTTTCTCTTGCGCGTTCTTCACGTCCTTCGCGTTCTGCACAAACGCGATCAGCTCGCGTGTTGCCGCCTCTTTGATTCCCAGGCGGTCATCGGGCGCAAGGCCGTAGCGCTGCGCCAGCAATTCGTAATCGGCCCCGTCCAGCGTCACCGTAAGGCGCGGCCGTTTGGGTCGCGCTGCGACCGGCAAGTCGAGCACGCTGCGGATCTGCGTGGACGTGGATACATTGGCATGAAAGGCCGCCACGCGGACGGCTTCCATCACCGCCTCTTCCACATCAAACGCAACCTGAACGGCGCGCAGCGCGGGCTCCGAGCCCTGCCACCGCGCGGGTTTGCGCGGGGCGGGGCTCATGGGGCGGGTGTGGGTGCTGCGGGAGCGGTTGTGCTTGCAGCGCTACCGGCCGCCTGGCGGGCACGCAGGCGCTCCATCACCTTGGCGGCGCGGGCCTTGTCGTTGTCGCCAATACCCGCATCGGCCAGCTTGCGCTCCAGTGCGCGGTGGCCAAACTCCTGGTCCAGCTGCTCCGCGGCCGCCATGCGGTCGGCCAGGTCTTCGTGCCGCTTCTTGATGCGTTCCAGCGAATCGCGTGCACTGGTCAGCTGCGAGCCGGTGGCGCCAATGCTTTCTGAAATGCTCTGCGTGGCGCGGTAGACGCTCTCGGTGGTCTTGGCAATGCCGATCTCGCGCTCGTGCTCGCGCACACGGCCTTCTGCGCTGCGTATCAAATCCTTCAGGCGAGACACCTGCAGCGCGTAGCTGGCATGCGCCTGCGTCTGCTCCGTCAGCTCGGCCTCCAGCGCGGCCACGCGGTCGGCTACCTCCAGCGCCAGGCCTTCGTTGGCCTTGTCCAGCGCCTGCACGGCCATGTCTTCGTGGCGCAGCATGTCGGACTTGATCCGCTCAATGTCGCGCGCTGTCTGCATCTGTTTGGCCATCACGCCGGTCAACTCGGTCTTGGCCTCGTTGATGCTCGCCTTGGCGTCGATGATCTCTTGTTCATAAATGCGCGTGGCATTGCCATCGACCACGCTCTGGCCCAGTTCGCGTGCGCTGCCGCGCAGCAGGGTGACTAGCTTCTTGATGACCGACATGATGGTTCTCCTGTCACAGTCGAAAAATCACACAAAGAGAAAGAAGGGCGGCGACCGCGCGCTTCAACGGATATTCGAAAAGGTTGCAGCGCCTCAGCGCAGAAACTCGGCCAGTGCGTCCAGCGCATCCAGCGCGTTGTCGCTCAGTACCGCCACTTCATGCGCCACGTCTTCAGCGCGCGCCGCACGGGCCAGCGCACCCACCAGCACAAACCGCCCATCCACGCGTCCAAAGGCCGACAAAGGCACGGAGGGGTTCAGGTCCAGCAGCGCCTCCATCAGCTCGGCACGCCGCTCGGGGCGCACGTCGGCGTCGGTCCACAGGTAGCACAGACAGATGACCTGCATATCCGAGCAGGTCACAAAGATGGGCAGCTCGTCGCGCCCTTCAATGCTGACCTGCACCACCGGCACATCGCCCGCAATGGGCTGCAACTGCACCGACACGCCCCCCATGAGCGCGGAGGTCAGCACGTCCAGGTTGTTGAGTTGTTCCAGCAAAGTGGGCACAGCGTCTCCTTCATCACACGGGTGGGACAGGCGGCCGGGGAAGGTGCGTGTGCCTGCATGGATGGGGAGAATACGTGTGCTGACATATCATGTCAATGCAATTGTTTGTCACTAATTGCAAGCGCGGTATTCGGCGAATGGTGGGTACAGGTTTGTGTATCGGGATGGGGAAGCATTAACGTATTCGTATCTACCTTTGGAGGGTGTCGGCAACCGTGACCTCGGGTCGCATCAGACTCAACCAGCCTTGAATGGCTTCCCGTCTAGCCTGCAGAGCCCGCTCGCGAGAATCAGCAGCATTCATGGGCCGAATAGAACCCATCTCAAAGGCCTCGTCCTCCCACGCGATCCATTGCTTGCTGAACTCCTTCCACACGGCGTGCAGCGCGCGGAATCGTGCGCGCTCCCCGCTCTTCGTCGCAACTGCCAAAGCTCCCCGTATTGCTGCCGCAAGTGCTTGGCGCTCAGCGTTGCAACGAGACCAAGCTGCGATGTTCATTTCGTACTGTGTCAGGGGTACGTCCTTCCAGATCGTGGACCACATCACAGCGTCTAGAGCGTGCACAAACGCATCACATGAATCCACAGCGGCCGTTGCGTCGTGGAACGAAAGCTCGAACTTGGTCGCTGCTTCATGAGCCAATATGTGGCGTCTATCAAAAGCGTGTGCAAGCCCGCGCCACAAATCATCCACCGACGCCACTAGCCGGTCGGAATCATTCACACCTCCATTGCGCAAGCGATAGGGATCACGAGCCTCGGCAACGAGTCTCTTGATGTCTGCGTCAAGCAGCGCGCTAAAAGAGTTCTCCAGACTGGAGACAGAATTGAAGGGAATGACATGCGCTATCACCTCGCCAATCGTCACTGCCTTTCGGTGAAGTGACGGGATGACATCAGCGGCTGATTTCAGACGATCTTTTGCCAGAGCGAGCCCGCGCTCGAGGTACGGCGGCCCGCTATTGACGATGGACGCTACGGTCGATTTGAAGTGGCTTTCCAGCACCGCAATGGCGAAACAGCTCGGGGTCGCCATTCGGGCCGATGCTTTTGAGGCTGCGACTGAGTTGTATCAATCGCACGTTCGTTTCGTAGAACTCCACTCCATCAATACGGCCAAATTGCATTCGCGCTCGCACGCTCTGCACCTGAGATTCGATCTCTGTTCCAAGTCCTTTCGCCATCCCTCGCCCTCTGTAATGTGAGGAGGCATTGTGTCTGATGGGCTGGTGATTTTGCGCACAGCAATCGGGAGTCCTCCCACGGTCTGCCGAAACCCGGAACAAGTGACCCTCTGCGCGTGCGAAGCGACATGCGGCGAATTGGCCATCTGACCTTGCACGCGCAGGGATCGAAGTGAGATGCGGTATGTGGCTGAGGTGCGTAACGGTGGCAAATCCGACCCACACCACGAAGACCCTGCCACGGGGTTGCTTCTTCTTTGAATACTACTATTTTGATAGCTGTTAGCGCTTATAAAATAAGCGCTAGAGGCCATTTTGACCATATTTTGGTCCCCTCGACAGGAATCGAACCTGTATCTGACGCTTAGGAGGCATCCGTTCTATCCATTGAACTACGAGGAGGCAAGACAGCCGCGCATTGTAGTGGGCGCACGTACGCCCGCTGGCGAGCGCAGCCTCAGTCGTACTTCACCGTGTAGATGATGTCCACCGCGCTCTTCTCGCCCGTCTGGCCGCGCAGGGTGAGGCTGCGGGTGAGGTCGTAGAAGATGTACAGCGTGCCCAGCGTGCCCGATAGGCTGCGCTCGTAAGTCACGTACAAATCCTTGGACAGGCGCTTGCCGAAGGTGAGGGCGGCGGCGGTGGCGTCTTCGCCGGAGCCGGGGCCTTTGACGCCGATTTCGTCCAGCCCAAGCCGCCTGGCGATGCCGCCGCCGGGGTTGTTGCCGCGGCCCAGCAGCGCCAGGGCGGCTTGTTGCAGCACGGCGGCTTCGGCGCCCCCGGCGGCGGCGTCGCGGCCCAGCACTACCCATGACAGTTTTTCGGCGTCGGGCAATTCGGGGTCGGAGTACAGCTTGACGCGCGGCGCCTTGGCGCTGCCGGTGACCTGCACACCCGCACGCACGCTAATGTTGGGGCGCAGCGCCAGGATGTCGAGCGACGGGTTGTCGTAGGGGCCGTTGAAGCGGATCAAGCCCGTTTCCACGTTCAGCGACTGTCCCCAGGCGCGGTAGCGGCCTTCGTCGGTGCGCACTTCGCCGGTCACGCGTGGCGGGGCGCCGGGCACGGCGCTGCTGCGGATGTCCAGCTCGCCGGTCAGCCGCGTGGTGATGCCGTGGCCGCTGAGCGCAAAGTCGCGCCCCAGGTTGAGGGTGATGGCAATGTCGGGTGGCTTGGCGGTTTCGGCCTGGGCGGCTACCTGGTTGGCCTTGGCGGCGGCCTGGGCCTTAGCCTGGTCGGCGCGGTCCTTGGCTTTAGAGCGCACCACCACATCCGAGCCCAAGGTGGGGGCGGATTCGTCCGGCAGGATGATGGTGGCGCGGTCGGTGGTGAGCTTGCCGCGCAGGCTGATCTGGCCCTGCTGCAGTTGCGCTTGCAGGGTGCCCGACACGCTGACCTGGCGGTCGGCGCGCACCAGCACCTGCAGCGCCTTGGCCTCGGCCTGCAGCGACATCGCAATGCCCGACATGCCGGTGGCCGTGGTGGCACTGTCGCCCCAGGTGATACGGCCTGTGCCGGTGAGCGTGCCGCCGTCTTTCGAGGCTGCTGTGCGGTTGCCGCTGAAGCCCGCAATGCGCGCACTGCTGCCGCGCCCGCCCTGAAGGCGGAACTCGGTGATGTTGAGCTGGTTACCCTGCAGCGTGGCGCGCAGGCGGCCGCCTTGCAAGTCCACACCGTCGACCACCGAGCGCACGGCCATGTCATCGGCCCCCAGCGTGCCCGCCCAGCGTGGAGCGGTGCGGGTGCCCGACAAGGTGGCGCTGGCATCCAGGGTGCCACGCACGCGCCAGCCGGGGGGCGCCAGGGCCGACCACACGCCAACATCGGGCAGGCGTGCGCGCAGGGTGCCTGCCAGCGGCGCATCGGCGGGCCAGACGATGGGGCTGTCGGCGGTGGCAGGCGCCAAACGCGTGCTGACGGTGGCGTCGACCTCGCCCGCGCGGTCGCTAGTCCACAGCAGGCGGGCGCGCAGGGCATCGCCTTCGGCTTCAATCGAGATCTCTGCCTGGCGCACGCCTGCAGCACTGCCCGCGGTGGAGGCCGCGTCCGCTGCGCTGGCCGACGCTTCAGTGGCGATGGCGGTGACCGCACCGGCACCCGCACCTTGTCCGCTGCTTTGCACGGCGGTGACGGCGGTGCTGTCGCCCGCCAGGATGCGCAGGTCGCCGCTGGCGCGGCGTAGGCTCGCGCTGGCACGCAGGGTGCTGGTGGTGTCCACGTTCCATTGCCCATCCAGCACCAGGCTGGTGGCCAGCCCCATGCGCGCGAGCAGGGGCTGGGCGGGCAGGCCGGGGCTGGCGGTGGCGGCGTCGGTGGTGCCCAGGCCCAGTGCATCGACCCAGGCCATGGGGAGGCCTTGCAAGGTGCCTTGGGTTTGCACGGAGGCTTGCGCGCCGGGGGTGGAGCTGCGCACCAGCCGCGCGGGCTGCCAGCGGAGCGTCACGGTGCCGGGCGTAGGGCCAGTCAGGCGGGCCTGGCCAGCGGAGGTTTGCAGGGTGAGGGCGGTGGCCGTGTTGGCGGCAGTGATCGACAGGGGCTCTGCCAGCTGCAGCGCCCAGGGGCCGGGGCTCTGGGTATCTTGTGCCTGCAAGCGCAGTTCGGTGATTTGCGCTTGCCATTGCCCGGCGCCGGTCAACCCGCCTGACACGCGGGTTTGCAGTGTGGCGCGCAGGGGTTGTGGGGCGGTGGTGCGCGCCTCGCCGTTCAGCACCAGGGTTGCCTGCGCCAGGCTGCCCGACAGGGTTGCGGTCAGCGCACGCAGCTGCAGGGCTTGCGTGGCGGCAGGCCTGGGTGTTGCGCCGGTCGCAGCCGTGGGCAGGGTCACATCCAACTGGGGTGCAGTGAGCGTGGCTTGCAGCTCAAACAGGTCTTTGCCTGCGGGCAGTGTTTTGCCGTCAGCCGCTGCCTGCAGTTGCTGCAGCGCGGTTTGCCAGCCGCCCTTCCAGCGTGTGGTGAGTTGTGCCGCACCCTTGGCCGTGGCGCCTTGCAGCGCGAGCCGCACGTCGGTGCCCACAAAGGGCAGGGTTGTCAGCCAGTTCAGCGTGCGGTCGGCATCGCTCCATTGCACCTCCAGCTCGCCTGCACCGCTCTGCGGTGCGATTTGTCCGTTGGCCCGCGCGGTGGCGCCCGGCACGGTCAGCGCCAGTTGCCCCTGGGCCGATTGCGTGCCCAGGGCCACGCGCAGTTGGGTGGCTTCTGCTCGCGCCTGGAGCGCGTCCAGCAGCAGGCGGTCGAGCTGCAGGGTGCCGCCAGATTGGTTGGCCGCTGGCGCTTGCCAGCTGCCCTGCGCGGTCAGGGTGTTGATGCGCAGCGGGGCGGTGCCACCGGAACGCATGGTACGTGCAGAGGGGCCCCGGGCGGCGCGGATGTCGGCGTTGAAGCGCACGGCCTCGCCTTGTGTCTGGGCGCTGATGCGGCCTGACAGGGGCCCTGCGGCCAGTGCGGTGTGCAGCGCATCGGGCTGCAGGGCGCGCAGATCGGCCTGGCCTTCCACCGCGCCGGTTGCCGGGGTGTAGTGGCCCTGGGCCGTGGCGCTGCCGTTGCCCACCTGCAAGGTGGCAGTGGGCACGGTCCAGCGCGTTCCGTCGTAGGTGGCGTTCGCCTGCAGCGCAGTGAGGGGCAGGCGGGTTTGGTCCCAAGGGCCCGGCAGGTCGTTGCGCAGTTGGGCGTCGATAGCCCAGCCGCCCGATGGAGGCGCGGCGGTGCTGTTGGCCGTGCTGTCGGCCGTGCCCGCGGCGCTGGGGCCCGCTTGCAGCGTGCCATGTAGTTGGGTGACCGGCGCTTGTGGCCATAGCACGGCCAGGTTCACGGCACGCAGCGTGGCGGTCGCTGCCAGCAGAGGCTGCGGGGCCCACGGGGCCAGCGAGGCTTGCACGTCGGCCTGCATGGGCTCTGTTAAGGCGGGCATGGCGGCCTTGGCCGCGGGTTGGGGTGCAGTTGGTTTGGAAGGCGTGGTTGCCGACGCCGGCTGTGACGGTTGTACAGCTGTGGCCCCCGCCAACGCGGCGTCGGCGACAGGGCTGACGCGCGCCTGCAACTCCAGCCGCGCCGCCGCTGTGGCCAGCGTGCCTTGCAGCGTGGCGTGAGCGCCCAGCTGGATGGGGGTGGTCGATGTGCTGCCGGGCACGGTGGTTTGCACATTGCCGTCCACCGTGAGATCCAGGGCCATGGGTGTTTGCGCCTGCAGAGTGGCGCGCGCGCTGTAGCGGCCTTGGGCCAGTTCCACCTGGTCAATGTTCAGCCGGTGCTGGTTGCCGTCAAACCGGTAGTCGCCCAGCAGGCCCAGTGCCTCCACTTCGGGCGACCCGGCCCATTGGATTTCATCGACCCGAAACGGCACGCCGATCTGAATGGGCAGCACCAGCTCCGTCATGGGCGTGGGGGGGGTGTCTGGTGTCGGATTGGGGGGCGTTTGCGGGGTGATCAGCACACGTGTTGCGTGCACCTCGCCCAGTTCCAGTCGGCGTTGCAGCAAGGGGGCCAGTTGCCAGCCCAGGCGGATGTCGGTCACTTCGACCGCTAGGGTGGGGCTGCTCCAGCGCAGCCAGCCAATGCGGCCGCCGCTGCGCAGCGCGCCGCTCACGTCGCGGCTTTCCAGCGTTTGTTCGGCGGGCAAATACTGCGCGGCGCGCGCCAGCGCGGTGGCCAGCGATGTGCTGCTACCTGCCCATATCCACACGCCAGCGGCCACCGCCAGCAGCAACGCCACCAGGGTCAGCAGCAACCAGCCCAGCGCCCGCACGGCCCGCGGCGCGCGGCGCGGTGGCGTGCGCTTGGCCGTGGACGCCCCGGCGCTGAAATCGGATGCGCGGTTGCGCGCTGGGGGTGTCGGGTTGCGGGTCGCCATCAGAAGCTGAACCCCAGGCGCAGGTGCAGCCGCACCTCTTTGGTTTTGACGCCGTAGGCCAGGTCGGCCTGCAGCGGACCCACAGGGCTGCGCCAGCGCACGCCAGCGCCCACACCCACGCGCGGGTCCAGGTCGCCCGCACGGTCGGCTACGGCGCCCGCGTCCACGAACAGCGTGCTTTCCCAGTCGGTCATGCTGCCGTTGTAGACGATGGGGCGCTGCCATTCAACACTGCCCACCGCCAGATAGCGGCCACCATACAACTGGCGGTTGTCGGTGCGTGCGCCAATGCTGCGGTAGCCGTAGCCACGCACCGTGGTGTCGCCGCCCGTCAAAAAGAGCTGGGTCACGGGCACCTGCGCGCCGTCACGTGCCAGCACCGCGCCAGCCTCGGCGCGCAGGGACACGCGGGCGTTGCGGCCCAGGCCTGCATCGTCGGTCACACGTCCGGCCGGGACGAACGACTGCCAGCGCACCAGGGTGCGCACAAACGGATCACGTTCGGGCCGCAGGGTGGTGCCCAGGCCCAGTTCCACCGCGATGCCGTGGCCGCGGGTGGGCGCCGTCAGGTTGTTGAAGTAGCGACCCGTCCAGCCGTAGTTGATGCTGAGGGCCGTGCTGGACTCGGCGGGCGACAACGCATTGGCCGTCAGTCCCTGGCTGTTGGCGTAGTCGTATTGCAGGAAGTAGTTGCGGTCGATCTTCTTGGTGCTCTTGCTGCGGCCAGAGCGCAGGCGGCCGCTGTTCACGTCGTAGTCGCCCGTGGCCTCGCGCTGCAGTTGCGCGCCTGCAAACCAGCGCCAGCCGTTGTTGTTGGGCAAGTCGGTCCATTCGCTGCTGGCATGTTTGGTCTCGCGGTCCAGCGAGAGCTTGCTGACCGCGCGCCACCCGATGACGGGCAGCTGGTTGTGGATGTGCTCCAGCGACAGGCGCGCGCCACTGTCGGTCGAAAAGCCGGGGCCAAACACCAGCTTTTGCAAAGGGGCTTCGCGCACCTGGGCCACCACGGGCGCGGCCTCGGGGTCGGTACCTTCGGTGTCGAGCGTGAGAAACACAGCGTCGTAATAACCGCTGCTGGCCAGGCGCAGTTGTGCGTCCAGCATTTCGGCCTCGTCATACACGGCCCCCGTGGGCAGGCGCGCCAGGCGCCGCGCGCCATCGGGGTCGTAGCGCTCGCTGCCCTGCACGCGCACGGGCCCAAAACGGTAGGGCGGGCCGGGGTCGTACGTCACGCTGAGCTTGGCCTCGTGTGTGTCGGCATCCACCTCGGCACGGCTGTTGGCAATGCGTGCCGTGGGGTAACGGCGCACTTGCAGTTGCCGCAGACCCCCGGTTTTGGCAGCGTCCCAAGCTGATTGGGTGAATGGCAGCCCTTGGGGCAGCGACCAGTTGCGCTGCACGCGCGATTCCTGGCGGGTTCGGCCTTCGGTGTCGGTGCCTGCGGTGCTGGCAAAGTCAATGTCGGCGCTGGCAATGCGGGTCTGTGGGCCGGGTTGCACCGTGACGACCACGGTGCGCGGGGTGCTTTTGCTGTCGGGGGTTTCGGTCAGCTCCACTGTGATGGTGGGTGCAAAGTAGCCCAAGGTTCCCAGCAGTTCACGCGCATTGGCATCGGCCGCGCCCAGCAGGCGCTGCAGCTCGTTGGCATGCAGGTCGGGCAGGTTGCGAAAACGCTGCAGCTCCAAGTGACGCTCCAGCGTCTCGCGCACGGCGTCGGGTGCACGCACCTCCACGGCAAAGGAAGGGGAGTCAGATTCGGCGATCACAGGGGCCGACGCGGCGTCTGCACCCTCGGCTTTGTCTTTGCTGGGCAGCAGGCTGCAACCGGACAGGCACAAGGCGCCAAAAAGCAGCAACGCCGACCATGGGGCCGGCGTTGGAGCATTTGCAGTGGTAGGGTGCAGGAGTCTGAACGGCACGGCGAGAAGGAATAAAGGGCTTGTTGTGGGTGGCGGCCAGTGCCTCCAGACCCGGAGGCGGCTACCGCGGCCCCCCGACTATGCCCCTAAAAAAAGCCCCTGCCTGTCAGACAGCGTCCCACATCGCGCCAACCTCGCCTGCGGTTTTGGGAGCGGCTTCGCATGCAACCGCCGCCCCAGGCGCCCTTTACTTGGACAAAAGCCGCATGGTTTCTTCCAACCCCTTGAGCGACAGCGGGTGCATGCGGTTACCCACCAGTTGCTGAATGATGCTGATGCTCTGGCGGTATTGCCACACGCCCTGGGGCTCTGGGTTGATCCAGGCGTGTTTGGGGAAGGCATGTGTCAGGCGCTGGATCCACTCGGCGCCCGGTTCTTCGTTGTTGTATTCCACGCTGCCGCCGGGCTGCAGGATTTCATATGGGCTCATCGTGGCGTCGCCCACGAAGATCAGTTTGTAGTCCTTGTTGTACTTGCGGATGATGTCCCAGGTGGGGAATTTCTCAGCAAATCGGCGGCGGTTGTTCTTCCACATGAAGTCGTACACGCAGTTGTGGAAGTAATAGAACTCCAGGTGCTTGAACTCGGTCTTGACGGCGCTGAACAGCTCTTCGACCCGCTGGATGTGCTCATCCATCGTGCCGCCCACGTCCATCAGCAGCAGCACCTTCACGTTGTTGTGCCGCTCAGGCACCATCTTGATGTCGAGGTAGCCTGCGTTGGCGGCCGTGCTGCGGATGGTGTCGGGCAGGTCCAGCTCCAGCTCATGGCCTTCGCGCGCAAACTTGCGCAGGCGGCGCAGCGCTACCTTGATGTTGCGCGTGCCCAATTCTTGCTGGTCGTCGTAGTCCTTGTAGGCGCGCTGCTCCCACACCTTCACGGCGCTCTTGTTCTTGCCCGCGCCGCCAATGCGCACGCCCTGCGGGTTGTAGCCGCCGTGGCCAAAGGGGCTGGTCCCGCCCGTGCCAATCCACTTGCTGCCGCCTTCGTGGCGTTCTTTCTGTTCTTCAAGGCGCTTTTTCAGCGTTTCCATGAGCTCATCCCAGCCCATCTTCTCTATGGCGGCTTTTTGCTCAGGCGTGAGCTCGTTCTCCAGGATCTTGCGCAGCCAGTCGGCCGGGATCTCCTTGGTGAAGTCGGCCACCATCTCCACGCCCTTGAAGTAGGCGCCGAAGGCCCGGTCAAACTTGTCGTAGTGCTTCTCGTCCTTGACCAGCGTGAGGCGCGAAAGGTTGTAGAAGTCGTCCAGCGCCCAACCGTCGTCCGACTTGGGGCCCACCACGCCCGCCTGCAGGGCTTCCAGCAGGGTGAGGTATTCCTTGACCGAAACGGGCAGCTTGGCCGAGCGCAGGGTGTAAAAGAAGTCGATGAGCATGAAATTGGCCTCCAGCGCTTATGCAGTAAGCTATCGACGCTCTAAAAGGTATAGCAGTTGCGCTTTCGCCTCGGGCCATTCGCCGGCGCGCATGCTGTACATCACCGTGTCGCGGATGGTGCCGTCGCGGCGCAGCGCGTGACCTCGGATCACGCCGTCCTTCTTGGCGCCCAAGCGCTCAATGGCTTGTTGCGACGCAAAGTTGAAGTTGTCGGTGCGCCAGCCCACGACATGGCAGCCCAGGGTATCGAAGGCGTGGCCCATCATCAGCAGCTTGCAGGTGGTGTTGACGTGGCTGCGCTGCACGCTTTTGCGGTACCAGGTGTAGCCAATCTCCACACGTTTCACGGCGGGCAGGATGTCGTGGTAGCTCGTGGTGCCCAGCACCTCGCCGCTGGCGTCATCCACCACGGCAAAGGCAAAGCGGTTTCCGTCGGCGCGCATCCGCAGCGCGTCTTCGATGTACTTGCGCGTGTTCTCGGGCTCGGGCACCGAGGTCACGCGCAAGGTCCACAGCTGTCCGTCGGCTGCAGCGGCGCGCAGGCCTTCTTCGTGTGACAGCGCCAGAGGTTCGAGGCGAACGCCACGGTCGGTGAGTGTGATGGGCTCGACAAAAGACACGGGCTGCTCCGTTGGTCACTGAATGAAAGTGAAAACTGTCTGCAGAGAGGTGGCCTCTCAGCGGTTCCGCTGGTTCATGAACACCAGCTTTTCAAACAGGCTCACGTCCTGTTCGTTCTTCAAGAGCGCGCCCACCAGCGGCGGCACGGCTACCTTGTTGTCGGCGCTTTGCAGTGCGGTCAGTGGAATGTCCTCGGCCACCAGCAGCTTGAGCCAGTCGAGCAGTTCGCTGGTCGATGGTTTCTTCTTGAGGCCCGGCAGGTTGCGCACGTCGTAGAACGTCTTCATCGCCACGCCCAGCAAGTCGGCCTTGAGCGTGGGGAAGTGCACGGCCACGATCTGGCGCATGGTGTCGGCTTCGGGGAACTTGATGAAGTGAAAGAAGCAGCGGCGCAGGAAAGCGTCGGGCAGCTCTTTTTCGTTGTTGGAGGTGATGAACACCAATGGGCGGTGCTTGGCCTTGATGAGTTCGCGCGTTTCGTAGCAATAGAACTCCATGCGGTCGATTTCGCGCAGCAGGTCGTTCGGAAACTCGATGTCGGCCTTGTCGATCTCGTCGATCAGCAGTGCGACCGGGCGGTCAGCAGTGAAAGCCTGCCACAGCACGCCCTGGATGATGTAGTTGCGGATGTCCTTGACCCGCTCGGCACTGTCGCCGTCATTGAGCTGGCTGTCCCGCAGGCGACTCACGGCATCGTACTCATACAGGCCCTGCTGCGCCTTGGTGGTGGACTTGATGTGCCATTGCAGCAGGGGCATATCGAGCGCTTGCGCCACTTCTTCGGCCAGCATCGTCTTGCCGGTGCCTGGCTCGCCCTTGATGAGCAGGGGGCGTTGCAAGGTAATGGCCGCGTTGACGGCGAGCATCAGGTCTTGGGTTGCGACGTAGTTCTGGGAGCCTTGGAATTTCATGGGGGCGAATCACCGGATCGTTGATGAATGAGCTTGACAGGCGCTGGCTATAATCGGCGGTTGATCAGAGCCCAGAGCTGAACTTCCACGAGATTGTGCGCGCAAAATGAACAAAACGTTGACCACGCTATTTGCCCTGGCTGTCGCTTCCGTGACCGCCTTGTCCCACGCCCAGGAAGCCAAAGGCGACGTGGAAGCCGGCAAGCAAAAGATTGCCATGTGTATTGGTTGCCATGGCATTGTTGGCTACCAAGCCAGCTTTCCTGAGGTGCACAAGGTGCCCATGATCTCGGGCCAAAGCGGCAAGTACATTGCCGCAGCGCTGGTGGCCTACCAAAAGGGCGAGCGCAAGCACCCCACGATGCGCAGCATCGCCGAGTCGCTCTCTGAGCAAGACATCGCAGACGTTTCGGCCTATTACGAACAACATGGCAAGACTGCGGCCGAGCTGCCTGGAAAGCCTGCGCGCGAACCCAGTGTGCAAGTCGCCGAGCTGCTGAAGAAGGGCGCTTGTGTGTCCTGCCACGGCGACAACTTTGCCAAGCCGATCGATCCGTCGTATCCCAAGATTGCAGGGCAGCATGCGGACTACCTGTTCGTGGCGCTCAAGTCGTACAAGGTTGAAAAGAACAACAATGTGGGACGTAGCAACGCCATCATGGCAGGCGTCGCCAAGCAGTTCACCAACAACGAGCTGAAGGCCTTGGCCAACTACCTTGGTGGTGTGGAAGGCGATCTGCATGTGGTGCCACAGTCGCGCTTTCGCTGAGCGAAGAGCCTTCTAGCCAACAAAAAAGCCCGCTCACTGCGGGCTTTTTTGTTGGGGGCGAATTTTGCATTAAAAATGCCCCTAGCGCTTATCCAGTAAGCGCTGGTAGCTATCAAATAGATATCAACTTCAAAAGCTTCAATCCTTGGTGGCGCGCCGCTGCACACAGGCGATGTAAGCATCCCCATCGGGTGGGCGGCCGGCGCGCTGGCTTTCCCACAACATCTCGCCCAGGCAGTCCATGGCGGCGTGGTGGGCGTCGTGCAGCGAGTCGAGCCGCGCGGTCAAAAGCTCCACCGCCTGGCGGATGCCACGTGGCTGATCAATGCTGCACTGCTCGCTGATGGACAGGTGCATCGACAGGTGCAAAAAGGGGTTGGTCTGCGCCGGGGTTTCGTCGTAGTTGCGTGCCACGGCGGCATCGGCGTCGGACAGGTCGGCCAGGTATTCGGGGTGCTCGGCGATCCACAGGCTGGCCAGGGTCTCGATGGCTTCCATGGGAGCACCGCTTTGGGTTTTGGCGTGCACCCCGCAAAGAAAGCGGCGCACGTCGGCTTGGGAGGGGCTGAACATGGGGCAAGAGCGTAGCACGCACCCTGTGGGCCACGTGCGCGCAAGGTCAGGCAGTCCCAATCATCTTGGGCGCGGATGCCACGCGTGGCCGCGGCGGCGTCCTACGTGGGGGTGCGGGCTGCGAACCTACATTTGCGTTGCGCAGAGACAAGGATCCGGGTCCGCTTTGCCAAGTCCTCAAATACCCGGTTTTGGGAGAAGTGTCATGAATGCAATGCGAATCGTCGGTGTGCTGTTGTTGGTGGTGGGTCTGGCTGGGTTTCTGACCGGCGGTTTCAGCTTTACCAAGGACACCACACAAGCCAAACTTGGCCCGCTGGAGCTGACAGTCAAAGAAAAGGAATCGGTCAACATCCCGCAATGGATGAGCCTCGGCGCCATGGTGCTGGGCGGCGTGGTGCTGGTACTGGGCTTCCGCAAGAACTGAAATAACAAGCTCCGTCGGCAATCGGCCAAAGAAGCGTGACAGCCGCAATGCGGCGACTCGTTGAGGGCCCCGTGAAGTGGTTGGAAGGCTGGGGCACAATCCCCGGTCTTCCACCCACTTCCGCATTTGTGGCACCCGTTTCATGCGCATCCTTCTCGCAGAAGACGAACCTGACCTTGCCAACTGGCTGGTACGGGCCCTGCAGCAGGCGGAGTTTCAGGTGGACTGGGTGGACGATGGGCGCATGGTGCGCCGCAGCCTCAAGGCCACCCGCTACGACGCGCTGATCCTCGACCTGGGCCTGCCGGGCCTGGGCGGGCATGAAGTGCTGGCCGACCTGCGCGACGCGGGGCACACCTTGCCAGTGCTCATCCTCACCGCGCGCGATTCGCTGATGGAGCGGGTGAGCACCCTGCATGAGGGGGCTGACGACTTTCTCGCCAAACCGTTTGAACTGGCCGAGCTGGAAGCCCGGCTGGTGGCGCTGGTGCGCCGTGCGCGTGGGGGTGAACACCCGCGCCTGGCGTGCGGCCCCCTGGTGTACGACGCGGGCACGCGCCAGTTCACGCTGGACCATGCCCCGCTGTCACTCACCCCGCGCGAACATGCGGTGCTGCGCGCGCTCATCCAGCGCAGCGGCGAGCCGCTGTCCAAGCAGGAGATCCTGGACCGCGTGTTCAGCGACGAACAGGACGTGAACCCCGAGGTGACCGAGGTGCTGGTGCACCGCCTGCGCAAGCGCCTGGCCGACACGGGGGTGCAGATCACCACTTTGCGCGGCCTGGGCTACGTGCTCGAAAGCACGGTGTGATGTCCAACCTGCGCCAGCGCCTCGGCCGCCTGGTGGAGCGGCTGCACGCATTGAGCCTGCGGCGAACGCTGCTGCTGGTGCTGTTTCCGGGGCTGCTCACCCTGGTGGGAGCCGAGCTGTGGCTGACCTGGCGCACCGCGGTGGACGCGGCCAATGCCGCCTACGACCGGTCTTTGCTGGGCGCCATCAAAGCGATGGACGCGAACATTTCCACCGAGAGCGGGGGGCTGGGCGTAGAGCTGCCCTACCGCATGCTCGAATTTTTTGAGCTGACCGCCAGCGGGCGCGTGTACTACCGTGTGGCCACCGAAAACGGCCTGGTGGAGATAGGCAATGCCGACCTGCCCCCGCCCCCGCGCGAGCTGATCACCGAGCATCCGCAGTTCAGCGACGCCATCTACTACGACACGCCCGTGCGCATTGGCTCGTATGCACGTTTCATCGACCCGCCGTTGGCCGGGCAGTCCGGGCCACAGCGCCTGGTGATCCAGGTGGCCGAAACGTTGGAGTCCCGCCAGGCCTTCACACGCATTCTGGTGCTGCAGGCGTTTGCGCGCGATGTGCTGCTGGTGGTGGCGGCCTCTGGGGTGATGGTGCTGGTGGTGGCCTGGGCGCTGCGGCCGCTCACGCGGCTGCGCAACGGCGTGCAGTCGCGGGCGGCGATTGACCTCACGCCGATATCGACCGGCGGCATACCGGCCGATGTGAAACCCTTGGTGGAGGCCATCAACCACCATGTGGAGCGCAACCGGCGGCAGGCGCAGGGCCTCCGGCAGTTTGTGGACGACGCCTCGCACCAGCTGCGCACGCCACTCACCACGCTGTCCACCCAGGTCAGCTTTGCGTTGCGCGAGGCAGACCCACAGGAGCAGCGCAAAGCGCTGGAAGCGATCAAGCTGCAGTTGGACGAAACCGTGCGGCAGACCAACCAGATGCTGGCCCTGGCCCGCGCTGATAGCGCAGAAGGCGCCGAGGTCGCCGCGGAGACCGTGGACCTCAACGCTCTGGCGCAAGAGGTCACCCGCAAGTGGTGGAGCGAGGCGCGCGAGCGCGGCATTGACCTGGGTTTTGAGCCTGCAGCCAGTCGCCTGCACACCCAGGCCCAGCCCGCCTTGCTGAAAGAGGCCCTGTCGAACCTGCTGCACAACGCCCTGCGCTACACCCCGCGCGGCGGGCACGTGACGGTGTGCGTCAATCCGTCTGACGCACACGCCGCCATCACCGTGGTGGACACCGGCCCTGGCGTGGCCGCACAGGAGATGGCACGGCTGGGCGAGCGGTTTTTCCGAGGCGGCAATGGGCGCCTGCCTGGCACCGGCCTGGGCTTGGCCATCGTGAAATCGGTGGTGGAGCGCCACGGCGGCCACCTGCAGATTGCCGCCGGACGCGAGGGGCGCGGGCTGAGTGTGGCCATGCTTTTTCCTCGGCTGGATGATTCGGGTTTCCCCTGACCTTTTGGCAAATTCTCTGAAAGGCGTTTGAAAGTAGCGGCTCGGTACATTGCCTTCACCGTCCTGCCCACGCCCCAACGATGTTGATCGGGAGGTCGTGGCGGCGGGGGATAACAACCTCTTGGAGACACACCGATGATCCGCAAGCTTTCCCTTCTGTCCCTGGTGCTGGCCTGCGCGGCCACAGCGGCAACGCCCGCCATGGCTGGCCCGCTCGACAAGCCCGAGTGCATCGCACCGGCCAAGCCGGGCGGTGGTTTCGATCTGACCTGCAAACTGGTGCAGTCGGGCCTCATGGAGGGCAAACACATCAGCGACGCGATGCGCATCTCGTACATGCCCGGCGGCATTGGTGCCGTGGCTTACAACGCCATCGTGGCCCAGCGCCCCGCAGAGTCCAACACCCTGGTCGCGTATTCGGGCGGGTCGCTGCTCAACCTGGCACAAGGCAAGTTTGGCCGTTACAACGAAAACGATGTGCGCTGGCTCGCCGCCATCGGCACCGACTTTGGTGCCGTCGTCGTGGCCGAAAAATCGCCTTTCAAGACCCTGCAGGACTTGATTGCCGCCGTGAAGGCTGATCCCACCAAAGTCGTGTTTGGCGCGGGTGGCACGGTGGGCAGCCAGGACTGGATGAAGGCAGCTTTGACCGCGCGCGCTGCGGGCCTGAACCCAAAGTCCATGCGCTTTGTGGCGTTTGAAGGCGGTGGCGAAGCGCTGACCGCGCTGCAAGGCGGCCATGTGCATGTGTACTCGGGGGATGCGTCGGAGGCCGAAGAGCAGATCAAGGCGGGTGCCAAGATCCGTGTTCTGGCTGTCATGTCTGACAAGCGGCTGGAAGGCAGTCTGGCGCAGGTGCCTACGGCCAAGGAACAAGGCCTCGACATCGAGTGGCCCATCATCCGCGGCTTCTACCTGGGCCCCAAGGTCAGTGACGCTGACTACAAGGTCTGGCAAGACACCTTCAACCGCATGTTGGCCACGCCCGCGTTTCAAAAGCTGCGCGCTGAACGCAGCCTGTACCAGTTCTCCATGACGGGCCCGGAGCTGGACGCGTACATCAAGAAGCGCGTGGGCGAATACCGCACCCTGGCCGCCGAGTTCGGCCTCAACGTCAGCAAATAAACCCCCACGTATCGAGCGAGTGCGCCGGTGCACCAGCAGAGGAGGACCAACAATGAGTGATCGAATTCTGGGCGCCGTGTGCGTGGTGGTGGGCGCAGGCATGGCCTGGGCCGCCCAAGGCTATGCGGCCGAAATCTCCTACGAGCCCGTGGGGCCGCGTGCGTTTCCGCTGCTGCTCTCGGCGTTGATGGTGGCCTGCGGCGCTTGGCTGGTGGTGCGCCCCGGTGTGGCTGCAACAGCCGAAGGGGATGGCGCGGGCGCAGAAGCAGCGCGCTGGCAAAACCTCAAGCCGCTGGCGTTGGCCGTGTTGGCCATCGGCCTGTACGTGTCGCTCTTTCAGTGGCTGGGATTCCCGTTGGCCACGGCCTTGATGGCGCTGCCCGTAGGCATGGCGTTCGGGGGCAATTGGCGCCAGTCGCTGGCCGCGGGTGCCGGCATGGGCGTGGTGCTGTACTTAATGTTCGACAAGCTGCTGGACGTGATCCTGCCCACCGGGCTGCTGTCGTTCATTCTTGGGGGGCGGTGAAATGGATACCTTGCAATACCTGTTGGCCGGTTTTGGTGTGGCGCTCACGCCCACCAACCTGGTGGTGGCAGCCCTGGGGGCTTTCATTGGCACCGTGGTGGGCATGCTGCCGGGCCTGGGGCCCATCAATGGCGTGGCCATCTTGATGCCGCTGGCGTTTGCGCTCAAGCTGCCGCCCGAGACCGCGCTCATCCTGCTGGCGGCCGTGTACATGGGCTGCGAATACGGCGGTCGCATCTCGTCCATCTTGCTCAATGTGCCGGGGGACGCAGGGGCCATCATGACCGCGCTGGACGGCTACCCCATGGCGCGCAAGGGCATGGGGGGCGTGGCGCTCTCCATATCCGCCTGGGCCTCGTTTGTGGGCTCGGCCATTGCCACGGTGGGCATCGTGCTGTTTGCGCCGCTGCTGGCGCGCTGGGCGCTGGCCTTTGGGCCTGCCGAATACTTTGCGCTGATGTGTTTTGCGTTTGCCTGCATTACGGGCCTGATGGGCGATGCGCCTATGAAAGCCATGCTGGCTGCCGTGATCGGGCTGTCGTTGTCCACGGTGGGGCTTGACTCCAACTCCGGCGTTTACCGCTTCACGGGCGGCAGCGTGCACCTGTCGGACGGCATTCAGTTCATCGTGGTGGTGATCGGCGTGTTCTCGGTCAGCGAGATCTTGCTGATGCTGGAGCAACACCACCGCAACGAAGGCATCCTCAAGGTGACGGGCCGCACGCTCTTCAACCTGAAAGAACTGGCGCAGACATGGTGGGGCACCGTGCGCTCGGGCCTGGTGGGCTTTGTGGTGGGTGTGTTGCCCGGTGCAGGCGCCACCATTGCCAGCGCCATGACGTATTCCATGGAAAAGCGGATGGCGGCCAAAGACGGCCAGTTTGGCCAGGGTGACATTCGCGGTGTGACCGCACCCGAGGCCGCCAACAACGCTTCGGCTGCAGGCTCGTTTGTGCCCATGCTCACGCTGGGTGTGCCGGGCTCGGGCACCACGGCGGTGATGGTGGGGGCGCTGTCGCTCTACAACATTACGCCGGGCCCGGCGCTGTTCACGCAGAACCCCACGCTGGTGTGGGGGCTGATCGCATCGCTCTTCATCGCCAACGTGATGCTGCTGTTCATCAATATCCCCATGGTGGGCGTGTTCACCCGCGTGCTGCGGCTGCCCAACTGGATCCTGGTGCCCGGCATTCTGGCCGTGAGCGCTGTGGGCGTGTATTCGGTGCATGCCACCACGTTCGACCTGCTGCTGATGGCCGGGTTTGGTGTGGCAGGCTACCTGCTGCGCAAGCAGGGCATGCCCATGGCGCCGCTGATCCTGGGCTTTGTGCTGGGCGACATGATGGAGCAGAACCTGCGCCGCGCGTTGTCCATCACCAATGGCGAGCTGGGCATTCTGGTCGAAAGCCCCATCTCCATCAGTCTTTGGATTGGTGCGATCGCCATGGTGGCCGTGCCGCAACTGCTGCGGATACTGGCGCGCAGAAAACGCGGCGCTGCCGAGGCGGCTGCCTGAGCCGTAACCCACACTCCCTCACTGCAACAAGCCCGCCCTGAGCGGGCTTCTTTTCGCTGGATGCGGGCGCGCTGGTCCTCAGGCGCCCGGCGCGCCCATCATGCGCGAGATGATGCGCGCTGCCCGCAGCAGCGCGGGCAGCATCTGTTCGCGCATCTGCGCCTCGCTGGTGCGGTTGGCCTGGCCGCTGATGTTGAGCGCGGCCACCGTGCGGCCCGTGCGGTCGGTCAGCGGTGCGGCAATCGAGATCAGGCCCTCTTCCAGTTCCTGGTTCACCAGGCACCAGCCCTGCGCGCGGGCGGTGCGGATGCGTGCGAGCAGCTCGGCCAGATCGGTGGTGGTGTGCGCGGTGTGGCGCACCAGCGGCACCGGCACCAGCCGCGCCTGCAGTTCGTCGTCGGGCAGCGAGGCCAGCAGCACACGGCCCATCGACGTCCAGGGCGCGGGCAGGCGCGAGCCCACGCCCAGATTGGTGCGCATGATCTTGTGCGTGGGCACGCGCAGCACGTAGACGATGTCGAGGCCGTCCAGCACGGCGGCCGATGACGATTCGCGGACTTCTTCCACCAGGTCTTCCATCACCGGCTCGGCCAGGTTCCAGATCGGCAGCGACGACAGGTACGCAAACCCCAGATCCAGAATGCGCGGGCTCAGGCGAAACAGCTTGCCGTCCGTCTCCACATAGCCCAGCGTCTGCAGCGTGAGCAGGATGCGCCGCGCGCCCGCGCGCGTCAGGCCCGCCTGCGCGGCGACTTCGCTCAGGGTCTGCTGCGGCGCGCTTGCGCTGAACGAACGGATCACCTCCAGCCCGCGCGCGAACGACTGCACATAGCTGTCACTGGGCTTGGGGTCTTTGGGTTCTGCGGGTTGTGAATTCATACGTATGCGAACTATAATTCTTTCAGCGAACATTTGTTCTATAAGCGAACAAATTTCAAAGAGACAACAGAGCAAACCAAGAAAGCGTTGCAATGATCAACAAACTGGCGGACTCGGTGGCCCATGCCCTTCAAGGGGTGCCGGATGGTGCCACGGTGTTGATTGGCGGGTTCGGCACGGCGGGTATTCCGGGTGAGCTGATTGACGGGCTTATCGCACAGGGCGCCAAAGACCTGACGGTGGTGAACAACAACGCAGGCAACGCCGACCTGGGCCTTGCCGCGCTGCTCAAGGCGGGCCGTGTGCGCAAGATCATCTGCAGCTTTCCACGTCAGGTCGACAGCTACGTGTTTGACGAGCTGTACCGCAGCGGCAAACTCGAACTCGAACTGGTTCCCCAAGGCAATCTGGCCGAGCGCCTGCGCGCTGCGGGCGCGGGGATCGGCGCCTTCTTCTGCCCCACAGCCCATGGCACAGAGCTGGCCCACAACGCAGATGGCACCAGCAAAGAGACGCGCGAGATCAATGGCAAACACTACGTGCTCGAATACCCCATTCACGGCGACGTGGCCCTGATCAAGGCCGAGCAGGGCGACCGCTGGGGCAACCTGACCTACCGCATGTCGGCGCGCAACTTTGGCCCCGTGATGGCCACGGCCGCCAAGACCACGGTTGCCACCGTGCACGAAGTGGTGGAGCTGGGTGCGCTGGATCCTGAAGCCATCGTCACACCTGGCATCTACGTCACCCACGTGGTCCAGATCGACCGCACCGCCACGCAGGCCGGTGGATTCAAGAAATCGGCATGAAATTGGCCTCTGGCGCACAAGGAACAAGCGTGAAAAGCTATCAAAAACGTAGTAAAGACGAATTAGCAAAACGCGTGGCGCAAGACATCCACGACGGCGCCTACGTGAACCTGGGCATCGGCCAGCCCACCCTGGTGGCCAACCACATCCCGGCGGGCCGCGAGGTCATCCTGCAAAGCGAAAACGGCATCCTGGGCATGGGCCCTGCGCCCGCTGCGGGGCTGGAGGACTACGACCTCATCAACGCCGGCAAGCAGCCCGTCACGCTATTGCCGGGCGGCGCGTACTTTCACCATGCCGACAGCTTCGCGATGATGCGCGGCGGCCACCTTGATATCTGCGTGCTGGGCGCGTTCCAGGTCAGCGCCAAGGGCGACCTGGCCAACTGGAGCACGGGCGAGCCTGGCGCCATCCCCGCCGTGGGCGGTGCGATGGACCTGGCCATCGGTGCCAAGCAGACGTGGGTGATGATGGACCTGCTGACCAAGCAGGGCGCCAGCAAGATCGTCACGCAATGCACCTACCCGCTCACCGGTGTCGCCTGCGTGAAGCGCATCTACACCGATCTGTGCACACTGGCTTGCACGCCCACGGGGCTGCAGCTCATCGACACGGTGCCCGGCCTGTCGCTGGCCGAGCTGGAGCAACTGGTGGGCCTGCCCATCCGCGAAGCCCCCTGACCGAATCCAACCCCCAGAAACGAGGAGACAACACCATGAGCACACCACAACGCCAAGCCTTCATCTGCGACGCCATCCGCACCCCCTTCGGCCGCTACGGCGGCGCGCTCAGCAGCGTGCGCACCGACGACCTGGGCGCCATCCCCATCAAGGCGCTGATGGAGCGCAACCCCGGTGTGGACTGGGCGGCAGTGACCGACGTGCTCTACGGCTGCGCCAACCAGGCCGGTGAAGACAACCGCAACGTGGCCCACATGGCCAGCCTGCTGGCAGGCCTGCCCATCGATGTAGCGGGAGCCACCATCAACCGCTTGTGCGGCTCGGGGCTCGATGCTGTCGGCACCGCAGCGCGCGCTATCAAGGCGGGCGAGGCGGGCCTGATGATTGCGGGCGGTGTGGAAAGCATGAGCCGCGCCCCGTTCGTGATGCCCAAGGCTGAGAGCGCGTTCAGTCGCAACAACGCGGTGTATGACACCACCATCGGCTGGCGCTTCATCAACAAGCTGATGAAAGAAAAGTACGGCGTCGATTCGATGCCCGAAACCGCCGAGAACGTGGCCGCCGACTTCGGGATCGAGCGCGAAGCACAAGACCGCATGGCCCTGGCCAGCCAGCTCAATGCCGTGGCCGCCATCAAGGCCGGCCACTTGGCGCGCGAGATCGTGCCCGTGCACGTCCCGCAGAAAAAAGGCGACGCCATCATCGTGAGCCAGGACGAACACCCGCGCGAAACCAGCCTCGAAGCGCTGGCCAAGCTCAAAGGCGTGGTGCGGCCCGATGGCACGGTGACGGCGGGCAATGCATCGGGTGTGAACGACGGCGCCTGCGCGCTGCTGCTGGCCGATGAAGCCAACGCCGCCAAATACGGCCTCAAGCCCCGCGCCCGCGTGGTGGGCATGGCCGTGGCCGGTGTGGCGCCGCGCATCATGGGCTTTGGCCCCACGCCCGCCACGCTCAAAGTGCTGGCGCAGACCGGTCTGACCATCGACCACATGGACGTGATCGAGCTGAACGAAGCCTTTGCCGCGCAGGGCCTTGCCGTGTTGCGCGCGCTGGGTTTGAAAGATGACGACGCGCGTGTGAACGCCTGGGGCGGCGCGATTGCGCTGGGCCACCCACTGGGTGCCAGCGGCGCCCGCCTGGTGACCACCGCCGTCAACCGCCTGCACGAGCACGCCGGTCAGTACGCGCTGTGCACCATGTGCATTGGCGTGGGCCAGGGCATCGCCATCATCCTGGAGCGCGTGTGACTGCAGTGGACAAAAGCACTCCCGTCACGGTCGTCACGGGTGCCAGCAACGGCATTGGCAAAGCCATCGCCGAAGCGGTGCTGGCCCAGGGCCGCGCCGTGGTCAACCTCGACTATGTGCTGCCCAACTGGAGCCATCTTCAACTCACGTCGTACCAAGCCGATCTGACAAACGAAGAGTCCACGCGCACTCTGGCGGCCGAGATTGCCGCCCACCACAACGTGACAGCCCTGGTGAACAACGCGGGTGCCACGCGCCCCGGCAGCATCGACACCGCCACCACCGCGCAGCTTGATGACGTGGTAGGCCTGCACCTGCGTGCGCCCATGCTGCTGGTGCAAGCCTTTTTGCCCACGCTGCGTGCCAGCGGGCAGGGCCGCATCGTCAACATGTCGTCGCGCGCCGCACTGGGCAAGGGCGAGCGCATCGTGTACTCGGCCACCAAGGCCGGAATGATCGGCATGACGCGCACACTGGCCATGGAACTGGGGCGCGACGGCATCACCGTCAACGCGATTGGCCCCGGGCCGATTGCCACTGAATTGTTCCGCCAGAGCAATCCGGACGGTGCACCGCAGACCGAGCGCATCCTGAACAGCATTGCCGTGGGCCGCATGGGCACCGCCGAAGACGTGGCCCGTGCCGCGCTGTTTTTCCTCTCGCCCGACAACGGTTTTGTAACCGGCCAGATTCTGTACGTGTGCGGAGGCACCACGCTGGGAGTGGCACCTGTCTAGCACCTGATCTGACGACTTCTTTCATCGCCCTCTGACCGGGGCACCCACCGATGTTCTCGCCCAGGCGCCAGTGCCCGGTTGAGGCCATGGCACGGCCACCTTCCGGCGCGCCACCGCGATTTTTTTCACCACCATCCCGAAGGAGACAAGCCTTATGAACCCGATCAACACCCTTGCACGCCGCCGCTTCACCCTCGGCGCCATCGCCTCTGCCGCCATGCTGGGCTCAGGCCTCATCGCCAGCCCCGCTGCCATGGCGCAGACCTTCCCCACCAAGCCCGTCACCATCGTCGTCCCCTTCGCAGCCGGTGGCACCACCGACATCCTGGCGCGCATCATCGGCCAGGCATTGACCACCGAACTGGGCCAATCGGTCATCGTCGACAACCGCGCGGGCGCTGGCGGCAACATTGGCGCATCTCTTGCGGCGAAGGCCCCAGCCGACGGCTACACGCTGTTCATGGGCACGGTGGGCACGCATGCCATCAACGCCAGCCTGTACAAGAAGATGCCGTTTGACCCGGTCAAGGACTTTGCCCCGCTGACCCGCGTGGCCAACGTGCCCAACCTGCTGGTGGCCAACCCCGCCCAACCTTTCAAGACCGTGCCCGAGTTGATTGCCTACGCCAAGGCCAACCCCGGAAAGCTCAACTTTGGCTCGTCGGGCAGCGGCAGCTCCATCCACCTGTCGGGCGAATTGTTCAAGAGCCTGGCCAAGGTGGACATGGTGCACGTGCCGTACAAGGGCAGCGCCCCGGCCGTCACCGACCTGCTGGGTAACCAGATCGGCATCATGTTCGACAACATGCCCTCGGCCATCCAGCATGTGCGCAGCGGCAAGCTGGTGCCCATTGCCGTGACCACCGCCAAGCGCTCGCCCGAGCTGCCCAACGTGCCCACCATTGCCGAAGCTGGCGTGGCGGGCTACGAGGCCACGTCGTGGTTCGGCATGTTTGCCCCCGCAGGCACGCCTGCGCCGGTGCTGGCCAAGCTGAACACCGCGCTGGTCAAGGTGCTGAACCAGGCCGATGTGAAGAAGAAGATCAACGACCAGGGCGCCGAAGCCACGAGCGAAACACCTGCACAGTTTGCCGCCTTCATCCAGGCCGAATCGGTGAAATGGGGCAAGGTCGTAAAGGAGTCCGGGGCCAGCCTGGATTGATGGTTGCCAGGGACCTTCAGAGTCCTGAATTGATAGCTGCTAGCGCTTTATCCATAAGCGCTAGCAGCTATTTCTGTTTAAAAGACCCCGTTCATTGAACGCGGTACACCCGCCCGGTCTGCGCGCCTTCCACGCTGCGCTGGTAGGCCAGCGCAACGCGCTTGGCGGGCACGGATTCGAACCCCGGGAAAAACGGCCCGTACACACCCACCGACTCGGTGAGGATGGTGGGGCTGACCGCGTTGATGCGCAGGCCGCGCGGCAGTTCGATGGCGGCGGCGGCCACAAAGCCTTCGATGGCGGCATTGACCGCCGTGGCGTTGGCGCCGTTGCGGATGGGTTCGGTGCTCAGGATGCCGCTGATCAGCGTGATGGAGCCTCCGTCGTGCAGATACTGGTGCCCCAGCAGAGCCAGTTGCACCTGGCCCAGCAGCTTGTCTTGCAACCCCAGGTTGAACTGCTCAGCCGTCATGTCAGTCAGCGGGCCAAAGTGCAGGTTGCCCGCGGTGCTAACAATCGCGTCCACCTTGCCGACCGCTGCGAACAACGCGGCCAGCGAAGCGGGCTGAGAAAGATCTGCGTGGTGTGCGCCGCTGCTGCGGCCAACGGTGATGACCTCGTGGCGGGCGCCCAGGTTGGCTAGCACGGCCTGGCCGATGGTGCCGCTGGCGCCGATGAGAAGAATCTTGGACATGGCGTTTTCCTTGCGTTGAATGAAAAGGAGGGTTGAGGAAGAGACAAGCCTTGATTCTTTTGCTAATAAATCAATGCATAAAGCATCTGCAAGTTATTCTTGTGCTAACTATTGATTAGGAATGGCATGGACAAGCTGCGCAACATGGAGGTCATGGTGGAGGTGGTCGAGGCCGGCAGTTTTGCCGCCGCGTCGCGCCAGCTCAACGTGTCGGCCGTGATGGTGGGCAAACACATCCAGCAGCTCGAAGCCCACCTGGGTGCACGCCTGTTTCAGCGCAGCACACGACAGAACAGCCTGACGGAGGTGGGAGCCGCGTTTTATGAAGACAGCAAACGCGTGCTGGAGCAGGTGCGCTGGGCTGAATCCGCGGTGGAGCGCAGCCGCGCTGTGCCCCAAGGGCTGCTGCGGGTGAGCGCGCCGTTCACGCTGGGCAACCACGTTATCGCCCCGCTGGTGGCCGACTTTCTGTTGCGCCACGAGCAGGTGCGGGTAGACCTGCAGCTGACCGACAGCGTGGTGGACCTGGCAGGTGAGGGCTTTGACGTGGCCGTGCGCATTGGCCAGGTGGTGGATGAAGGCCTGGTGGCCCGGCCCTTGCGGCCCTACCGCATGGTGATTGCCGCTGCGCCCGTCTATCTGCAGCGCTACGGCACGCCCGCGCGCCGGGCCGATCTGGCCCGCCACCACTGCCTGAGCCATTCGGTGTGGCAGCGCCGCGTGGAGTGGACGCTGCGCGACGGGGAGGAAACCTTTTTCTGGCCGGAGAACGCGCGCCTGCAGTGCAACCAGGGCGACGGCCTGCGCCAGGCGGCGTTACGCGGTCTGGGCCTCATCATGCAACCCGAAGTGCTGTTGGCCGACGACCTGGCCAGCGGCGCACTGGTGGCCGTGATGCAACCGTGCCTGCCCGCGCCGCGCCCGGTGCAACTGGTGTATGCGCCTGATCGGCGCCAGTTGCCCAAGCTGGCCCGGTTCGTGGAGCATGTCGTGTCCGCGCTGGGGGTTGGAGCAGATGCGCGTTAGGGGGCGGTCGAGTGCTCCGGGATGGGATTCTTGCTATGCAGTTGATAGCTGTATGCGCTTATGGAATAAGCGCTAGAGGCTGATTTTCTCAAAAAACACGAGTCATTCAGAACGCCGGGTGCATGCGCCCTGTCGGCAGACCACTGCCCCCTGCTACAGATTGCGCACCCGGCACGCCGCATGGACGAGGCGCTTGGACCATTCGGGGGACATGTCCTTGAACAGCACCTCGGCCTCGCCCTCTTTGTAGTCCTCCCTGGCAATCGCATCGCCACCCCAGGACGGCTGCGCGTAGTAGACAAGCCGCAGATACCACGCCCCTTTGGCGGGGCAATCGACCACCGCCTTGGCGTAGTACGAGCGGTATTTCTGGCCCTTGAACGATGTGCGCTGCTGGTCGCGCGACACCCGGAGGTCCAGCACCACTTTCTGGTCCATGCCAATGGGCTCGGGCAGGATTTGGATGAGGTTCTTGCTGGCTTCACGCGGGTCGCCGGTGAGCGTGAACCAGCCATCGGTGGCCGCTTGCTGACCACCGGCCACGGCTGCAATACACACCACAACGGCACAGAGCATAAGAAAAACCTTCAGCGGCAGTCTTTGGAGGGGCAGCGGCCACCGCCTGCGAGGGCCGGTGTCGCCTCTTGGGGCGCGGGGGGATGGCGCAGGAGGCATGCAATGCCCCATTCAGCCGAAAAAATATTATCTCCGAGCCATAGGCTCGGGGCTTGCAGCGCGCAAAAAGTGTGGCTTAGCCGCCCCAGCTGCAATTGGCGGCGTTGGGTTCGATAAGGTCCCAGGCATTGCCATACAGGTCCTCAAACACCGCCACGGTGCCGTGGGGTTGCACCTGGGGTTCGCGCACAAAAACGACGCCCTGTTGGGTGAAATGCTGGTGGTCGCGTGCCAGGTTGTCGGTGAAGAGAAACAAGAACACCCGCCCGCCTGTCTGGTCCCCAATGCGTGCGGCCTGCTCTGGCGTGCTGGCGCGGGCCAGCAACAAGTGGGCACCCGCCGATGCGCCAGCCGCAGCGGGCCGAATCACCACCCAGCGCTTGTCCTGCTCGGGGATGTACGTGTCTTCGACCACAGAAAACCCGAGCTTGCCCACAAAGAAGTCCAGCGCCTCGTCGTACTCGCGCACGACCAGGGCAACCAGTCCGAGGGACCGATGGGCCGTCATGGGGTTCTCCTTCGGCGGTAGCCGTTCATTCCACCGCGTCGCTTGGGGCCACGGGTCCGATCTTGAACACACCGCTCACGCGTGCACAGGGCACGCCGTCTGCGGTGACCAGCCCTTGCGCAAACACTAGCGAGCGCGTGATGCGCAGCGGGTGGGCCTCGCCCTCTACCCAGGCGCCCAGCGTGGCGGGGGCCAGGTAGTCAATCTGCAGGCTGATGGTGGGCAAAAAACGGTCGGCCACTTGGTCGCTTTTGCGGTGCACCGACAGGGGCATCAGCATGTCGCAGAACGTGGCCATCATGCCGCCGTGCAGGTTGCCCATGGGGTTGGTGTGCCGCCGCTCCACCCGAAAGCCGAACTTCACCACATCGCCCTGGTGCAGCACATACAGCGGGCCGTTGTGCTGGATGTAAGGGCCGCCCGCCTCCAGCGGCCCAAAGCCTGCGGGGATGTCGGTGGTGTCGTTGTTGGCGTTGTCTGTGGCGCTCATCAGCGGGCTTCCTTTTCGTTGTCAATGTCGTGGGCAAAACTGGCGTCCTGCAGGCTGCTGCGGGTCGCGTCGCCCTCCAGCCAGCCGCTGTACACCGTGCGAAAGTCGGCCACGATCTGCGCCAGGGGCAGGTCGTCAAACGTGCCACGTTGCAGCACGTATTCCATGTGGCGCTGGCCTGTCTTGTCGAAGGGGTGGTAGATGGAGTCGCTCACGCCATCGAACTCCAGCGGCAGCAGCCCGAAGCGCTCGCACAGCTCGATGTTGAACGCGGGCGTGGCCTTGCGCCACTGGCCCTCCAGCCAGATGTCGGTGTAGCCGTGCCAGATGAAGAGATCGGTTTTCATGGTCTCGCGCATGCGCTCGGTCGACAGGTGGTTTTTCACATCCGCAAACCCCATGCGCGCCGGGATGCCCGCCGCTCGGCAGGCGGCCGTCAGCAGTGCCGCCTTGGGCACACACCAGCCGTAGCCGTTGGCCAGCACGGTGCTGGCGGTCATGCCGTGGGGCGAGAGGTCGATGCGGTACGGGTCGTAGCGAAAGCCGTCGCGCACGGCCAAATAGAGGGCCACGGCGCGCTCACGGTCGGTGGTACCTTGCGCGTGTTCGGCGGCAAAGGCGCGCACGCTGGGCGCATCGCTGTCGATGAGCGCGGTGGGGGCCAGCGTGCCGGGGTGGGGTTGGTCTGCTGTCATGTGGGGGCGTCTCCTGCCGTGGGGCGTGCCCCCAGTGTGAAGGCGCCAGACACCCGATGCTGTCACAGGTGCGCCAGCGCCGCTCCGCATTCCATTGCACTACACCCGCCAGGCAGGCAACTGCCAGTTGCGCCACAGCGCCAGCCCGCGCAGCCCGGCGGTCAGCAGCACGCAGGCCACCATCGGTGCCCAGTCCGGCGCCTGCAACTGGCGCAGCGCCACGTCAGCCCAGCCACCCGCAAAGGCGCACAGCGCATACGGGCGGTGGTCGCTGAAGGCCTGGGGCACCTCATTGCACAACACGTCGCGCAGCACGCCGCCGAAGACACCGGTGGTCACGCCCATCATCACGCTGATGATGGGTGGCATGCCGATGGCGGTGGATATGTCGACACCCACCGCGGCAAACAGGCCCAGCCCAATCGCGTCGGGCAGCAGCATGGCGCGCTCGGTGGGCTGAAAGTGCCGCTGGCGCATGAACAGCATGGCCGCAATGCACAGCGCCAGAATGCCCCAGACGAATTCGGTGTGCCGTATCCAGAAAAACGGGCGCTGGTCCAGCAGCAAGTCGCGCAGCGTGCCCCCGCCTAGCGCCGCCACAAACGCCACCACACACACGCCCACCGCATCCAGCCGCTTGCGCGCCGCCGCGATCACGCCGGACAACGCAAACGCAATGGTGGCGGCGACTTCCAGGGTGAGGCGCAGGGTGTGAATCCAGGGGGCGGTGGTGAACGAGTCCATGCGCGCGATTGTGCCGTGGTGCCGCGCGGGGTTGTGAACAGTGATCACTACCAAAAATAGCTGTTGGCGCTTACTGGATAAGCGCTAAAGGCTATTTAGACCATAAATTTTGCGGGCAGGGGCCCCGTCAATGCGTTCCGCCCAATCGCAGCACCTGCACCCCCAGCGCCAGCGCGCAAACACTGGTCCCGGCCCACCCCAGGCGCGGCGCCCAGCGCAGGCTGGCCTCTGGCCACTGGTTCATCGCCAGCACCAGCAGCCAGCCCAGCACCATCCACGCGGCCAGCACCAGCGCGATGCCGGCGGTCCACCCTGTGGCCACGGTGGCAGCCGCCGTTTGTATCAGCAGTGTGGTCAGCACCAGGGCCCACGCGCGCTGCGGTGATGCGTGGCGGGAGGCGGCTTCGTCGCCCCATGCGCGCGTGGGCACGGCCCGGGCCCAGTGGGTCAAAGCCAGCAAAGACGCCAGGGCGGAGGCGGTGCACAGCAGGTCGTTCATGCGGGCTCGTGCGGGCGGTGGGAGGGGGCGGGCGGTGCCGAGGGCGGGGCAGGGGTGGGTGCTGGGGCGGCCGACCACGGCGCGCGCCGCATCTCTTGCCGCACGCGGTGAAACACCGGGCCGCTGCAGGCGGCCATGGCGCACAGGGCTGCAGCCACTGCCCATTGCAGCAATCCCGCCTTGGCGGCCAGGCCGCCGTACGCCAGCGCCGCCAGCATCCACAGCAACGCGGCACCGCGGGGCGCCCAGGTGCGCAGCGTGGCGGCGGGCAATGCCACAAAAAACGCGAGCAACAGGCCCAGCATGCCGGACGCACGCGCAGGTTCGGTGGCCACGATGTGGGCGAGGCGAAACGACTCCATCGCCAGCAGGCCGCTCAGCCACCACGGCAGGTGCGCCGCCACGGCAACCCGGCTCCAGCCGTGCGGGTGCCACCGGCGGCGTATCGCCACGGCCTGCACTGCGGGCCCCGGTGCGGTCACAGCCCCATGTCGCAACGGTTTGCGCCTAGGCCCCTGCACCCGCTGCGGCCCGATGAAGGCCGCAATGCCCGCGCAGGCCAGTCCCATCGCAACCAGGCTGATCAGCACGGCAGGGCCTTGCGCGCTGCCCAACCCCAGCCCTGCGACACCCGCTACGGCGAGCAGTGCGCCGGCACCCCCCAGTGACACGCGCCACAGTGCCAAGGTGCGCAGCGCCCTCGCGGCCACGGCAGATAGCAGCAGCCACACGCCGATGAGCGCCCACACCGCCCACACGGGGCGCTGCGCCAGCGAAGGCAGGCCTGCAGGGCTCCACAGGTGCACGAACACCACCACGATGAGTGCGGCAGGCGTGGTGGCGTGCAGGGCCAGAAAGAAGCGTTGCATGGTGGAAGGCCGAGGGGACACTGGAAGGGCAGCGGGCAAAAAGTGGGGATCGAGACGCGGCTCAACCCGCCGCCGCAATGCCGCTGGCCGCTGGGCTCTGCGCGGCTTCGGCCTCGGCCTCGCGCCGCCGCTGCTGGCGCGCATCCAGCCAGATCAGCGTGCCCGAGATCGACAGAAACGCGGGCGTCATGCCCAGGATGAAATACAGCCACTTCAGCGCCAGCCCGCCAAAGTCGCCAAAGTGCAGCGGCTCCATCAGGCCGTTGACCAGCGACCAGAAACCCGCCGTGCGCGGGTCGTGCACCTTGCGCGGCACACCGGTGGCGGCGTTGACGTCGACCCGCGCGGTGCTGGCAAGGTGGCCGTTGAGATTGCCGGTAAAACCCGCCTGGGCCGTGCGGGTGCCCCAGCGGCGCAGCGACACATAACGCGCCTCAAGCCCCGGCACGGCATGCTGCGCGGTGGCGTACAGCGCATCCAGCGATTGCATGGGCACCTGTGCGGCGGCATCGCCAGCGGTCTTGCGCGCGGGCTTGGTGGCTGCAGCTTCGGTGCTGCTGGTGGTGATGTATTTGTAGCCCTGCTCAAACAGCGGCGCCAGGCCCATCCAAGCGCCCGTGGCCGCAATCAGGATGTGAAACCCCAGCCCCCAGATGCCGGCGGACTTGTGCAGGTCCGACATCACCACCCGAAAGCTGCGGCCCCAGCGCTGGGTGAACAGCTCCGCCAGGATCTTGCGATGGATGACGATGCCCGTGGCTATCAGCACCAGCATCGCCGCGCCGAGGAACCCCACAATCCACCGCGGCCCGAAAAACAAGAACACATGCAGCATGCGCAGGTACTGGCCGAGCTGGCTGTCCACCGGGCCGACCACCGTGCCGGTGTCGGAGCGCATGGCGACCTTGGTGCGGGTGTTGGCCGGGGCACCGCGCTCGCGCACAAACGCAAAGTAGTTGGGGTTGACCGCATCCGGCAGCGCGATGGTCTCCACCGTGGCGCCGGGGAAACGGGTGTTCAGCTGCGTCAGCACCGCATCCAGCGACGCTGGTTTTTCGGAGCGCGGCAGTTTCGCCAGCGACGGGTTGGCCCACAGGTCGATCTCGTGCTTGAACACCACCACCGCGCCCGAAAAGCACACGATGAACATCAACAGCCCCGTGACGATGCCCGCCCACGAGTGCAGAACGAAGAGGCGGTTGAGCGTGCGCTGGCTGGTCATGGCGTGCGTGCGGGCAGCAGGGTGGTGGTGCAGGGCGTCAGAAGAAGTACGTCACGCCCAGGTTGAAGCTGCGCGGCAACGCGGGCGACACCACATTGGCGTTGATCGCCCCGTCGTAGTACGCCTTGTCGAACAGGTTCTTCACCCCGGCAGTCACGCGGTAGCTCTCGCCCACGTAGCTGATGGACGCATCGGCCACGAAGTACGACGGCAGCGTGAAGGGGTACGAGCCGATCTGCTCGCTCACATACCGCCCGCCCAGGCCCAGCGTCACGCGCTGGTATTGCGGCAGCTTGTACGTGGCCCAGGCCGTGAGCGTGTGGCGCGGCGTGAGGTTGAGCGGCAGGCCCACGATGGCGGCGTTGTTGTCGCGCGTGACCTTGGTCTGCGTGTAGGTGTAGGCGCTGGTGATCTTCCAGCCGTTTTTCAGGTCGGCGCCCAGTTCCAACTCCAGCCCGCGTGCGCGCTGCTCGCCGGTCTGCACGCTGAAGCCCGTGTTTACCGGGTCGGCGGTGGTCACGTTCTCGCGCACCAGGTCAAACACCGCCAGCGCGCCGGTGACCTGGCCGCCGGGGGCTTCGTACTTCACGCCGGCCTCCCATTGCTTGCCGGTCTCGGGCACAAACGATGCACCCGCAAAGTCCAGCCCCGAGGTGGGCAAGAACGACTCGCCATAACTGCCATAGGCCGCCCAGCCGGGCTTGAACTCATACACCAGCCCCGCCGACAGCGTGGTGGCGTTGTCCTTCTGGCGCGTCTCTTGGTTGGCCACGCGGTTGTGGATGTCGTTGGTGGACCAGTCACGGCGCAGGCCCAGCAGGGCCGTCCAGCCCTGGCCGAACTTGATCTGGTCCTGCGCATACAGGCCCGCCACGGTGAGCTTGGCGGGCGCATCGCTGGTCAGCGCCGCAGGGCAGGTGGCCTGCATGCCGTAGACGGGCGCAAACAAGTCCAGCGCGCCGATGCGGCAGGTGCGGCTGGCCGTCAGGCTGTGGCCGCTGCGCACATCCAGACCCGTGACCAACTGGTGTTTGACCCCCAGCGCCTTAAAACGCGACAGCAGCGAGGTATCCGTGGCCAGCAGGTCGAAGTCCATGTACTGGCGCGACGCACTGCGGTTTTGCAGCCGCTGGTCGGCCTGCAGCGCCTGGTTGGAGACGAAATTGCCCGTGCCCTTCTCGGTCTCGTAGCGCACGTTCTGGCGGAAGGTCATGGTGTCTGACAGCCGATGCTCCAGCGCATAGCCCACCGTGGTGCTCTCCACGTCGTACACGCCGAAGGCCGGTTCGCCCGTGAACATCGTGACGGGCAGCTTGCCGTTGCGGTTGGGCAGCAGCGTGCCGTAGGGCGTGATGCCCTGCTGGCGCATCCATTCACTCTGGCTGTAGGTGGCAAACAGCACCAGGTCGGTCTGCGCGCCCAGGTCGACCGAGAGCGAAGGCGCAAACCACCGGTCCCTGCGGTAGACGAACTGCGTGGGGTCGTCGGCGTTCGACACCTGGGCGTTGATGCGCAGCGCCGTCTTGCCCGATTCGGACAGCGGCCGGTTGATGTCGGCCTGCAGCGTGCGCTGGCCAAAGCTGCCCACTTCCACACCCACTTCGTTGATCGCATCCTTTTTGGGCCGCTTGCTCACCGCGTTGACGATGCCGCCGGGCTGCACCTGGCCGTAGAGCACCGAGGCCGAACCCTTGAGCACTTCAAAGCGCTCATAGCCATACGGCTGCAGCTTGGCCCACATGCCCGGGCTCTGCACCAGGCCATCGACCAGGATGGATTCGGTGGAGCGAAAGCCGCGGATGTTGAGGTCGTCAAACCCCCGGCGCCCAAAGTTGACCGGGCTGACCCCGGCCACCGTTTGTAGCGCCTGCTGCACATTGGTAATCTGCCGCGACTCCATCTGCTCGCGCGTGACCACGCTGACCGACTGTGGCGTCTCCAGCCGCCGCATGGGCGCCTTGCTGGCGGTCTGTGCCTCCACGGGCGCAAAGCCCATGTCTTTTTCAGTGCTGGCGTTGATGCGGACTTCCTGCAATTGCGGTGCCGTCACCGCCGCGTCTGCTGCCGGTGCGCTGGCTTGTTGGGCCATGGCGGCTTGGGCAAGGCACAGGGCCAGTGGGGTCAGGGCGAAGAGGGTGGCCTTTCGGGCCGGTGATGCGCAAAGGTGGGAGGGCAGCGAACAATGCGCCGCGCGCGAAGGCAGAGAAGACATGAGGGTCCCGATAAAAGTGAGCAGACAACAGACGCAGGGGGCGCTGGCTCACGTGGCTTTTTCGGGACGTTGGCTGGCGGAAGATTGTTATTTTAATGCGAATGCTTATCGTTTGCTTGCGGAGCTGTGCATGCATGCCTTGTTTCACTGGCCGTTTGTTCACCGTGGGGCGTATCCTCCCGCCGATAGGCGTTCGGCACGGCTGCGGGCCAACGTTGGTTTGCGGCGTTGCCTCGCAATCCGCACGCAGACTCCCTGCCACTCGCCCGGCCTCAGAAAGGACCCGACCATGCGTTCGTTCATCGTGATTGCCCTAGCCGCGTCGTTGCTCACTGCATGCGCCTCACCTGGCTTCGATGCAGGCCGAAGCGAAACCGTACTGCCTTTGAACCGGGCCTGGGTGGATGGCCGCATCGTTGAGTACGTCACCACCGATATTTCGGACCTGGCAATGGCCCGAATGGCGGGGGTCAATCACGTCCCCGGCCTGTCTGCGGCAGCCAGAATGCCGCCGGGGTCCTCGCTCGTTGCGCGTGTCTACAAGTTTCCGAACGAGGAGCAGATCAGCGTCTTTCAGTCGGCTCCCGTCCCTGCGGGGGCCGAGAACCAGGACCAGAGTTACAGCCCGCTGTGGCGCGTCGTGATGGTGCGGTGGCTCGATCAGGCGGTCCGGCGCGAATTGAAGTCCGAAGAACAACTGCTGGCGGCCGAGGAAAGGAAGGAACTCGTCTTGGAAGTGACCGACATCGTCGTCAATTGCCCAGTCACGCGCGGCGCCGCGGGGGAGGCTTTGAAGGGCGTGCGGTGAGGCGTCCGGTGGTGGCCCAGCGCGCGGAGTTCACACGCCAGAATGCTATCAAAAGAAGAGCTGTTAGCGCTTGATGAGTAGGCGCTAGAGCCTGTTTTTATCTAAATTTTTGGCACTTGCAGGCGCATCGCCTTCCGCCGCATCCTCCGCCCTTTCATACCCCGGGTACGCAGCACCCGCCGCACGCAGCGCCGCGCTCTCCTGCCGCTCCTTTTCCATCTGCTCGGCAAACTGGTTACGCCCCTCTCGCGCCACCGCGATGAATTTGGCGCGGTCCTTGTAATGCGGGTACATGCGGTCGGCCAGCGCAATGTTGTGCGTGCGAAAGCGCTGGGTGATGGCCGTGGCTTCGGCGGCTTGCCAGCCCATCAGCTCTAGCACGCTCTGCGCGCTTTGCAGGCTGGACTCGAACAGCTCACGCTGCACCAGGGTCACGCCCAGGTCGCGAAGCTTGTTCCAGTGGGTGATGTCGCGGGCGCGGGCCACCACCTGCAGGTGGGGAAAGTGCTCGCGTGCGAGCTTGGCGATCTGGAGCGACTGTTCTGCGTCGTCCACGGCAATGACGAGGATGCGCGCATGTGCGGCGCCGGCGATGCGCAGCAGGTCCAGCCGCGTGGCGTCGCCATAAAACACGCGGTAGCCAAAAGTGCGCGCGATTTCCAGCATGTCCACGCTGTGGTCCAGCACGGTGGTGGGGATGCCCTGGGCCAGCAGCACGCGCGAGACGATCTGCCCGTAGCGGCCGAAGCCCGCGATGATGATGGGCGCCTCTTGGGGCTCGGAGATTTCCTCGGCCTGGGGCGCTGCGGTCTTGAGCTGTGCGTAGCGGCGCAGCAGAACGCGGTCCAGCAGCACCAGCAGCAGCGGGCTGATCAACATCGACAGCGCCACCGCGCCGATGAGCAGCGAGGCAGTCTCGGCCGGGAACACGCTGGCGCCCGCGGCGGCCTGGAACACCACAAAGGCGAACTCGCCGCCCTGGGCCAGCAGCAGGGTGAAGACGGGGCGCTCCTGGTAGGGGATGTCGACCACCTTGGCCAAGGCGTAGATGACCACGGCCTTGGCTGCCAGAAAGCCGACCAGGATGGCCGCCATGAGGCCGGGCGACCGCAGGATCACGCCAAAGTCGATGCTCATGCCCACGGCGATGAAGAACAGCCCGAGCAGCAGGCCCTTGAAGGGCTCGATGTCGACCTCCAGCTCGCGGCGGTATTCGCTGTCGGCCAGCAGCACGCCGGCCAGAAAGGCGCCCAGCGCCATCGACAGCCCTACCAGCACCATCAAGTAGGCGATGCCCACCACCAGCAGTAGAGCGGCAGCGGTGAAGACCTCTGGCGTGTTGCTCCGGGCGATCCAGCGCAGCACGGGGCGCAGCAGCAGGCGCCCGCCAAGGATGATGGCGGCGATCACGCCCACGATCTTGAGCACCTCCAGCACCATCTCGCCCGGCGTGTGGCCTGCGCCTTCGCCAGCGGCAGCGCCCAGCACGGGCAGCAAGGCCAGGATGGGGATGGCCGCCACGTCCTGGAACAGCAGAATGGAGAAACCCGCCTGCCCGCTTTGCGTGCGCATGAGGTTGCGCTCGGCCAGCACCTGCAGCGCAATCGCCGTGGACGACAGCGCCAGGCCTAAAGCGCCCACCAGGCTCACGCGCCAGGGCAGGCCCGCCAGCGCGCCCAGCGCAAACAACACGGCCGCGCAGCCCAGCACCTGGGCCGCGCCCGTGCCGAAGATCGGGCGGCGCAGGGCCCACAGGCGGCTGGGTTGAAGCTCCAGCCCGACCAGGAAGAGCATGAGCACCACGCCAAACTCGGCAAAGTGCAGGATGTCCTGTACGTTGCTGACCAGCCCCAGGCCCCACGGCCCGATGGCGATGCCCGCCGCCAGGTAGCCAATGATGGCGCCCAGGCCCAGCGCCTTGGCGATGGGCACGGCCAGCACGGCGGCAGTGAGGTAGAGAAAACCGTAGGTGAGCCAGGTGGGGGCGTGTTCCATGGGAGGGGTGTGCCGGCAATGGCGATGACGTTGGGAGGGCACCGCTGGGGAGCGGACGGATGGGGATGGGCGTGTCAGGATTCTGGCATTGCGTCGGCGATGGGGGATGGGGTCGCGCGGTAAGCCCATGAGGTGCTTCAATTTTGATAGCTTTTGGCGCTTTCTGGTAAAGCGCTGGCGCCACTTTTATCCATATCTTGGCAACAAAAGCGGGGGCGTTGTTAAGATGCTCGCCCTTCTCAGCACACAGGCACGGTGACCCATGGATTTGCAGACTTGGCTGGCTTTTTTCGCGGCGTCGTGCCTGATCGCGGTGTCGCCGGGCTCCGGGGCCGTGTTGTCGATGAGCCATGGGTTGTCGTTCGGCGTGCGCAAGACGGGCGCCACCATCCTGGGCCTGCAACTGGGCCTGTTGCTGATTTTGCTGATCGCCGGGGCAGGCGTGGGCTCGCTGCTGCTGGCGTCCGAGGTGGCGTTCAGTGTGGTGAAGGTGCTGGGCGCCTGCTACCTGATCTACGTAGGCTTTGCGCAGTGGCGCGCCGGGGACAAATCTCCCGTGCAGGGCGATAACACGGAGTCGGCCGGCACTTGGCAAAAGCGCTGTCTCACGGGGTTGCTGACCAACGCCACCAACCCCAAGGGCATCATCTTCATGGTGGCCGTGTTGCCCCAGTTCATGACCGACACCCGCCCGCTGTGGACACAACTGCTGGTGATGGCCGCCACCACGGTGACGGTGGACGTGGTGGTGATGCACGGCTACGCTGCGGGTGCAAGTGCTCTGCGCCGCCTGATGCGCAGTGCGCGTGCGGTGCGTGCACAGAACCGCGTGTTTGGCGGCTTGCTGATGGCAGTGGGCGCGGGGCTGTTCTTCGTCAAGCGCGGCGGGCAGCACGCTTGATGGCCGTAGTGCATCTGGTGATGCTTTTAATTTGATAGCTGCTAGCGCTTTATGGATAAGCGCTAGAGGCCAATTTGGCTTGTATTTTCAGGGATCTGCACATTCCAAGGAGCTTGTCATGCCAGTTGTTGTGGTCGCCAATCCGAAAGGCGGTGTGGGCAAGTCCACCCTGTCCACCAACATTGCGGGGTACTACGCGAGCCAGGGGCACCCTGTGATCCTGGGCGACACCGACCGGCAGGAATCTGCCCGGCTGTGGCTGGGCCTGCGTCCACCGGCTGCACGCGCCATTGGTAGCTGGGACGGCATCAGCTCGGACGTGATCAGCCGCCCGCCCAAGGGCACCACACATGCGGTGCTGGACACGCCTGCCGGGCTGCACGGCTGGCGGCTGAACGATGTGCTCAAGCTGGCCGACAAGATCGTCGTGCCGCTGCAGCCCAGCGTGTTTGACATCTTTGCCACGCGCAGTTTTCTGGACCAGCTGGCCGAACACCGCCGCGCCGAAGGGGTGCAGATCGGCATCGTCGGAATGCGGGTGGATGCGCGCACCAAGGCGGCCGAGCAGCTGCACCACTTTGTCGACAGCCTGGGGTTTCCGGTGCTGGGCTACCTGCGCGATACGCAAAACTACATCCACCTGGCGGCGCACGGCCTGACGCTGTTTGACGTGGCCCCGGGCCGCGTGGCCCGCGACCTGGAGCAGTGGCAAGGGATTGCGACGTGGCTCGATGCATGAAGAACAAAAATGGATGATGTGAAGGACGCCGTGACGCTGCAGAACCCAAGGGAAAACACCTGTCACCCGGCAGACAAGGCGCGCAAAGTTGCGGGGCTACATTGCGACCATGAAAATCTTCCGCTCTTATTCCGAAGTCAGCGCCTGTGTGGGTCAAGAGGTCGCCGTGACCGACTGGATCACCATCACGCAGGAACAGGTCAACCTGTTTGCCCAGGCCACGGGCGACCACCAGTGGATCCATGTGGACCCCGAACGGGCAAAGGCCGGTCCGTTTGGCGCGCCGATTGCGCATGGGTTTCTCACGCTGTCGCTGATCCCGCAATTTTTCGAGACGGGCCTGACCATCGAGGGCGCGCGCATGGGCGTGAACTACGGGCTCAACAAGGTGCGTTTTACGTCGCCTGTTCCGGTGGGCAGCCGCTTGCGCGCACGCCTGACCTTGCAGGCCGCCGAGCCGATTGCGCCCGATGGCATGCAGATGACCTGGCTGGTGACGGTGGAGCGCGAGGGCGGCGACAAGCCCGTGTGCGTGGCAGAGTCGCTGTCCCGAAATTTCGGCGCGCCAGCCTGAGTCTGGCTACCGCTGGGCAGGAGGTCTGACCGATGGACCGCCTGCAAGCCATGAAGGTTTTTGAGCGCGTGGTGGAGGAGGGCGGCTTTGCCGCTGCCGCTCGCGCCATGGACATGTCACCCCCCGTGGTTACCCGCATGGTGGCCGAGCTGGAGCAGCACCTGGGTACGCGGCTGCTGCAACGCACCACCCGCAAGCTGGCATTGACGGACGCGGGTGATGCCTATCTGCAGCGCGTGCGTGCCATCCTGCATGAGATTGACGATGCCGAGTCGGCTGCCGCAGCCAGCACGCGCGACCTGCGCGGCACGATCCGCATCGTGGCGTCGCCGGTGCTGGCCACCAATTTCCTGGCGCCCATGGTGTCCGTCTGGCATGCACGACACCCCAAGGTGATGCTGGACGTGAGCCTGGATGCCTACGCTTCAAGCCGTGTGGACGAGTTTGACGTCACCCTCATGGTCGCGGGTGAAGACTTTGATGCCAACATCGTGGCCCGCCCGTTGTTGCATGGAGAAGCGATCGTGGTGGCGGCACCCGGCTACCTGGAGCAACGGGGCATTCCGCGCGAACCGCAGGACCTTGTCAAGCACGACCATCTGCGCGACTCCAGTGCCCCGGTGCGTGCGATGACGGGCTCCGGGCGCAAGTTGTGCCTCAAGTCACTATTGGCGGGTGTGAAGGACGAAGAGGTGGATGCACCCGCCGTGCTTCAGTCCGTCAGCACCGAAGTTTTAATGCGTGCGGCCATCGATGGCATGGGAGTGTTGGTGACGTCGCGCCTGCTGGCCGAAGACCACCTTGCGCACGGCGAACTGGTCCATATTCTGCCCAGCTGGATGTTTTCTCGTTACACGATTTATGCCGCTTTGCCGTCTGGCCGCATGCTGCCGGCGCGCACCAAGGTGTTTTTGGACTTCTTGACCGAGCAGGCTCCGCTGGCGCTTGCGGAGCAAAGGGCGCAGGTCAGTTGAGCTGCGCAAACCCGCTGATGATGGTGCCTTCGGGTTCCACCATCACTTCGCCGTCGGGCATGGCAAAGCTGTTCTGGCGCCATGCCTCGAACACGGTCACCGCGACCGCGTTGGACAAATTCAGGCTGCGCTGACCTGCCACCATGGGCAGCCGCAGGCGCTGTGCGGGCGGGAAGCTGTCCCGCAGCTCGGGCGGCAATCCGCGTGTCTCTGCACCAAACACCATCCAGTCGCCGGGCAGAAAGCACGTGGAATGCACCGGCTGCGAGCCGTGGGTGGTCATGGCGAACATGCGGGCGGGGTCGGGTTGGGCGTCCCGCAAAAAAGCGGTCCAGCCAGAGTGGCGCTGAACCTGCGCGTACTCGTGGTAATCCAGCCCTGCGCGGCGCATTTGCCGGTCTTCCATCGAAAACCCCAGGGGTTCAATGAGGTGCAAGGTACAACCCGTGTTGGCCGCCAGACGAATCACATTGCCTGTGTTCGGCGGGATCTCGGGTTCGACGAGGACGATATGGAACATGGCGCTATTGTCATCGCCTGAACTGTGAGATGAGCAACCGCTCGTAAACAAAAGTATCCCGCCCAGGCAGGCAAGAACGGTGCAAAAAACGCCGCGCGGCGATATGTCGCGACTGTTAATCCAGCCCGGTGCGCGCCAGCACGATGGCTGTGATGTGGGCCACCCCGGCTTGCCGCAGCGGCTGCGCGGCCGCCTCCAACGTGGCGCCCGTGGTCATCACGTCATCTATCAGCACCACCCGTTGGCCCTGCAGCGCTGCCGTATGCAGGGGCTCCAGCGCAAATGCCCCGCGCAGGTTGCGCAGGCGCTGCGCACGGGGCAGGGCGCTTTGGGCTTCGGTGGCGTGCAGGCGCAGCAAGGTGTGCAATTGCGTCTTGGAGGTCGAAAGCCGTTTTGCGAGCAACGCGGACTGGTTGAACCCGCGTGTGCGCAGGCGCTCGATGGACAGTGGCACGGGCAACACGATGTCCGCGGCTTCCAGGGCGGGCTCCACCCACGGGGTGCTGCGCAGCAGTGTGGCCAGCGCATCTGTCCAGCCCGGGTCGCCCCGGAATTTGAACTGGGCCAGCGCGTCAGCCCAGGGGTAGGCGTAGTCCACCGCCGCCAGGCATGCGTCCAGAGCGGGCGGGTGGCGCAGGCAGGCACCACACACGGCAACCCCCGCCGGAACGCGCAAAGCACAGCGCTCGCACCGGGTGGTGGGTTGCGCAAACCGGGCCGCGCAGGCATTGCACACCCGCTGCGCGGGCCACGCGTGGCATACGTCGCACTGGCTGGGCACGTGCGCGACCAGAGCGTGGAGCTGGCGCGAAATCCTGGGCAAAGCCTTGAAAAGCATGAGTCAATATACTCGCGCGTTCTTCTCGATTTCCATGTCTTCAGAGCGCCCCCCCACCATTGATCCCATTGCCGCCGCTCGCTGGCATGCCGGCGCTCCCGCGCTCTCCCCTTGGCTGCACGAAGAGGTGGCCCGCCGCATGGAAGACCGCCTGCAGTGGATTCGCGAGGCCCCCGAGGCCTGGTGCCACTGGGACATGGTGCGGGGCGGTCAGCAGGCACACGCACTGGTGAGCACTCGCTACCCGAGGTCACGCAGTCAAATCTACGAATCCGCCGCCCATTGCGAAGCCGTTGCAAAACAGGTGCTGGCCAAGCCTTGGTGGAGCCCAGCCCGCTGGAGCGGCACCAATCCCCAGTTCGGCCTGCCTGCCGATGCCAGTGTGCAGATGCTGTGGGCCAACATGGCGCTGCACACCGCAGCCGATCCGCAGGCCCTGATCACGCAGTGGCACCGTGCGCTGGGGGTGGACGGGTATCTGATGTTTTCGTGCCTGGGCCCCGACACGCTGCGGGAGCTGCATGGGGTGTACGCTGCACTGGGGTGGCCGCCGGCAGGGCATGCCTTTACCGACATGCATGACTGGGGGGACATGCTGGTGCACGCTGGTTTTGCCGAACCGGTGATGGACATGGAGCGCATTACGCTGACTTTTGCCACGCCCGAGCGGCTGGTGCAGGAGTTGCGCGAGCTGGGCTGCAATCTGCACCCTGATCGCTTTCCCGCATTGCGTGGCCGACGCTGGCGCGAGACGCTCTATCAGGTGTTGTCGGACCGGCTGGCGGACCCCGAGAACGCAGGTCAGTTGGCACTGACTTTCGAGATCATATATGGTCATGCGTTCAAGCCCGCGCCGCGCGTGCGGGTGAGTTCGAGCAGTGCGGTGTCGCTGCAGGACATGCGCGCCCTGTTGCGTCAGGGCGGCAAGGAGCGCTAGGCTGTAACGGCGTGTCAATGACATGGAACAAGGCACGCTACAATTCAAGGTTATTGAGATTTCGGGCATCTTCCCGCGCAACTTTGCAGGCTGCGCCTGTCATGCCAAGCGCATGACACACAGTGCAGTCAGCAGTCTTGTGAGCACTTCTGGTGACGGGCTTGGTTTTTCGTTTTGCCACGGTGTCGGGTCAACGCATTGACTGGCGTCTCATCCGCAATTGTTCGGTCACTCCGACGCAATTGGGATGGATGTATTTGTCGCTGTGCGTGGTCTCGTTAGGTATCGCAACATTCTTCTGGATGCTCGGTGCCCGTCTGGTCATGCCATTTGCGTGTCTGGAAATTGTGGCGGTAGGAATTGCATTCGCCATGTACGGTCGCCATGCGGCGGATGGCGAAAGGATTTCATTGCAGGGCTCGCGCCTTGTGGTGGAGCTGGAGACAGCAGGCAAGCTGGAGCGCGCCGAGTTTGACCGGAGCCGGGTTCGAGTCGAGCCCAAGACCGGAGACCGTTCGCTGATCACGTTGTCTGCGCAGGGCCGCTCGGTAGAGGTGGGGCGCTACGTGCGCCCCGAACTTCGACCGGCTCTGGCATCGGAGATCCGCATGGCCTTGCGCGCAGTCTGACCCCACGCAGACGCGCGAAAGGGATTGGTTAAATTGAGGCTTAGAAGTAAGTGAGAACTATGAAGAGCATTTCCAACAAGCTGGCTTCTCTGCTGCTGACTGCCGGTGCATGGGTGGGCTCCGCAGCCCATGCCGTTCAGGACCTGCCTGGAGGCCCTGCAGTCAACCAGCTGAACCTGCATCCCCCGGTGACCAAAATCGCTGAAGAACAGCATTTTCTGCACTGGATGATGCTGGTCATCTGCACGGTGATCTTTGTTGCAGTGTTCTCGGTGATGTTCTATTCCATCTGGAAACATCGCCGCTCGAAGGGTGCCAAGTCTGCTAACTTTCATGAGTCCGTCACCGTGGAAGTGGTATGGACCATCGTTCCGTTCATCATCGTGATCCTGATGGCATTGCCCGCCACCAAGGTGCTGGTGGCCCAGAAGGACACCACCAATGCGGATGTGACCATCAAAACCACCGGTTACCAGTGGAAGTGGGGTTACGACTACATCACGGGTGAAGGCGAAGGCATCGGCTTCATCTCCACTTTGGACAGCAGCCACCGTGTCATGTCGGACAGCGGCAATGTCAAGGATGCGCCTGCCAACTACCTGCTGAAGGTCGACAACCCGATGGTGGTGCCTGTGGACAAGAAGATCCGCATCATCACAACGGCCAATGACGTGATCCATGCCTTCATGGTGCCCGCCTTCGGTATCAAGCAGGACGCCATCCCCGGTTTTGTCCGCGACACGTGGTTCCGTGCCGAGAAGATCGGCGACTACTACGGCCAGTGCGCCGAGCTGTGCGGCAAGGAGCATGCTTACATGCCCATCCACGTGAAGGTGGTGTCCGCGGAAGACTACACCGCCTGGGTAGGCGAGCAAAAGAAGATCGCTGCTGCCAAGCTGGATGATCCCAGCAAGGTGTGGGCGCTGGGCGACTTGGTGCAGCGTGGCGAAAAGGTCTATGCAGCCAATTGCGCGGCCTGCCACCAAGCCAATGGCAAGGGCGCTGGGCCAATCAAGCCGCTGGACGCGTCGGCCGTCGTGCTGGATACCGATCATGCCAAGCAGATCCAGATCTTGCTCAAGGGCGCTGCCAACGGTGCCATGCCTTCGTGGGCCCAACTGAGCGATACCGACATCGCAGCTGTTGTGACCTATACCAAAAACGCGTGGTCCAACAAGACCGGTCAGCTGGTGCAGCCTGCTGAGGTCGTGGCCCAGCGTGGCAAGTAATCATCGCCCTATCGTATTGAGGAATTCACAATGAGCGCAGTTCTCGACAATCACGGGCACGGTGGCGACCACGTACACGACGACCATGGCCATCATGGTCCCACTGGCTGGCGCCGCTGGGTGTATGCCACCAACCACAAGGACATCGGTACGCTTTACCTGCTGTTCGCGTTCACCATGTTGATGGTCGGCGGCGTCTTGGCGCTGCTGATCCGTGCTGAGCTGTTCCAGCCCGGTCTTCAATTGGTGAACCCCGAGCTGTTCAACCAGCTCACCACCATGCACGGCCTCATCATGGTGTTCGGCGCGATCATGCCGGCCTTTGTGGGTTTTGCGAACTGGATGATCCCGCTGCAGATCGGCGCATCCGACATGGCCTTCGCGCGCATGAACAACTTCAGCTTCTGGCTGATGATTCCTGCCGCAATGATGCTGGTGGGCTCGTTCTTCATGCCCGGTGGCGCACCCGCCGCTGGCTGGACGCTGTACGCACCGCTGACGCTGCAGATGGGCCCGTCCATGGACGCCGGCATCTTCGCGATGCACATCTTGGGTGCCAGCTCCATCATGGGCTCGATCAACATCATCGTGACCATCCTCAACATGCGCGCCCCCGGCATGACGCTGATGAAGATGCCCATGTTCGCCTGGACCTGGCTCATCACTGCCTACCTGCTGATTGCCGTGATGCCCGTGCTGGCTGGTGCTATCACCATGACGCTGACGGACCGTCACTTCGGCACCAGCTTCTTCAACCCCGCGGGCGGCGGTGACCCGGTGATGTACCAGCACATCTTCTGGTTCTTCGGCCACCCCGAGGTGTACATCATGATCTTGCCGGCCTTCGGCATCGTCAGCCAGATCGTGCCCGCCTTCGCGCGCAAGAAGCTGTTCGGCTACGCCTCCATGGTGTACGCCACTTCGTCCATCGCCATCCTGTCGTTCATCGTGTGGGCGCACCACATGTTCACCACCGGCATGCCTGTGACGGGTCAGCTGTTCTTCATGTACGCCACGATGCTGATTTCGGTGCCTACAGCCGTGAAGATCTTCAACTGGATTGCCACCATGTGGCGTGGTTCCATGACGTTTGAAACCCCCATGCTGTTTGCGGTGGGCTTCATCTTCGTGTTCACCATGGGCGGTTTTACAGGCCTGATCCTGGCCATGGCCCCGATCGACATCCAGCTGCAGGACACCTACTACGTGGTGGCCCACTTCCACTATGTGCTGGTAGCCGGTTCGCTGTTCTCCATGTTCGCTGGTGTTTACTACTGGCTGCCCAAGTGGACCGGCGTGATGTACTCTGAAACGCGTGGCCAGATTCACTTCTGGTCGTCGCTGATCTTCTTCAACATCACTTTCTTCCCGATGCACTTCCTGGGTCTGGCTGGCATGCCCCGCCGCTATGCCGATTACCCTATGCAGTTCGCTGACTTCAACGCCATCGCTTCGGTGGGAGCGCTCGGTTTCGGTCTGGCTCAGGTGTATTTCTTTGTAGCAGTGATCATTCCTGCCATGCGCGGCAAGGGCGAAAAAGCTGCAGCCAAGCCGTGGGATGGCGCCGAGGGCCTGGAGTGGGAAGTCCCCTCCCCAGCGCCTTTCCACACGTTTGAAAATCCACCCAAGTTGGACGCTACCGCGACCCGCGTTATCGGTTGAATACCATGGCTATGACCCCCGAACAAAAGAAGAGCAACCTGCGGATGGCGCTGATCCTGGCGTCTGTGGCTGTGGTGTTCTTCGTCGGGTTCATGGTCAAGGTGCTGATGCTGTCCCGCTGAGCCACGTCTGCCATGAGCCTGCATCGCGAAAACGTCAAGATGGTCGGCAAGCTGGTCGTCATTGCGGCCGGTATGTTTGCCTTCGGATACGCGTTGATTCCCATTTACAAGCACGTTTGCGAAGCGCTGGGTATCAACATCCTGGCGCTTTCCGAGCGACAGGTGCCTGGCAACGGCGTAGCGGGCAAAGATGTGAAGGTGCCAGCGAACACGCAGGTAGACAAGTCCCGGACCATAACGGTGGAGTTCGATGCGAACGCGCGCGGCCCGTGGGACTTCAAGCCCGCACAACGATCAGTGCAGGTGCATCCCGGCGAACTGACGACGGTGATGTACGAGTTTCAGAACATCCAAAACCGCCGCATGGCTGCCCAGGCGATTCCCAGCTATGCGCCCCGCCAGGCTGCAGCACACTTCAACAAGCTGGAGTGTTTTTGCTTCAATCAGTATGTGCTGGAGCCCGGTGAAAAGAAGGAATGGCCGGTGGCGTTTGTGATCGACCCACGGCTGTCCAAAGACGTGACCACCATCACGCTGTCGTACACATTTTTCGAAGTGGGCGGCAAGACACCCCCGGCCCCCGAGTCCACGGCGGCGGTAGATCTGACGCTACCTTCGGTTCAGGTGCGCAAGGCAGGGTCATGACGAATACGCCCTCTGGTCAACCATTGCCCAAGTCGCACGAGCGCAAGGGTTCGTTGCTGCGCACGGTGCGGGCTGTGGCATGGTCGCTGATTGGCTTGCGCAAGGGCAGCGAGTACCAGCAAGATGTCGAAAAACTCAATCCGCTGCACATCATTGTGGTGGGATTGATCGCGGTGTTTTTGCTGGTGATCGGCCTTATCGGGCTGGTCAACTGGATAGTGTGAGTTGGTTGTTGGTACACGTACCGAATACAAAGCTGAAAACAAAAGATTTTGAGAGTCAGGAGCTGAAATGAGTGCATCAACCCACGGCGGAACGCCCTACTACTACGTACCGGCTGAGTCGCGTCACCCTGTGATGGCGGCGGCTGGTCTGTTCTTTGTGATTTTGGGCGCAGGCCAATGGATCAATGGCCATGACTGGGGCAAGTATTCGCTGGCCTTGGGGTTGGTGTGGTGGCTGTTCACCCTGTACCAGTGGTTCGGCGATGCGGTCCGCGAGAGCGAAGGCGGCCTGTACGGTCACAAGATCGACCTGTCTTACCGCTGGAGCATGAGCTGGTTCATCTTCTCGGAAGTCATGTTCTTCGGCGCCTTCTTCACGGCCTTGTGGTGGGCTCGGTCCCACTCGGTGCCCGCGCTCGGCAGCCTCGAAAACGCTTTGCTGTGGCCTGATTTCAAGGCCGTGTGGCCTAGTTTGGTGGCTGGTGCCACCGCCTCGCCCGCAGGGATCGTGGAACCTTTCCAGACAGTCGGCCCTTTCTGGTTGCCCACCATCAATACCGCATTGCTGCTGACATCGGGCGTGACTTTGACCATTGCCCACCATGCACTGCGTGAAAACCACCGTGGCAAGACGATCGCCTTCATGTGGGCCACTGTTCTGCTGGGCTTCGTCTTCTTGCTGGTGCAGGGTTATGAGTACTACCATCTCTACACCGACCTGAACCTCAAGCTCAACTCGGGCGTGTTCGGCTCCACCTTCTTCATGCTGACGGGGTTCCACGGCTTCCACGTGTTCCTCGGCATGTTGATGTTGCTTGTGATCACCCTGCGTCTGCAAAAGGGCCATTTCACAGCCGACAAGCACTTCGGTTTCGAAGGTGCTGCTTGGTACTGGCACTTTGTGGACGTGGTCTGGCTGGGCCTGTATGTGCTGGTGTACTGGATGTAAGCCGCAGCACTGCGCCAAAAGAAAAAAGCGCCTCGCGGCGCTTTTTTTGTTGGGGTCTGCAAGACTTGCGCTTCTGCAACCCCGCTCGGATGGCGCTTTCGTCGTCTCCGGGGTGGGCGAGTGGACTTACCGTGGGGCCGAAGGCAGTCCTGTGGGCTGGATGTAACCCAGTTTCCATGCAATCAAGATGCACACAAACAGCACCACAGACAACCCCACGCGAACAGCGAGCGCTTTGGCCATGTGGTTGCCCTTGGCTTTGTCATTCTTGCCGTTGCGCATCATGAAGAACAAGGCCGACGCCAGGCTGGCAAGAATGGCGACGAACGCCATTACAACGAGATATTTCATGGAGCCCATTATCCCGTGACAAGCTTTCAAGGTGCTGCAGGGCTGCGTTTTTGGTTGATTGCAGTGGCCGCCGTGGTGGGGGTGTTCGTCACCGCGTCACTGGGGCGGTGGCAGTTGTCGCGCGCCGCCGAAAAAGAATCGCTGCAAGCCACATTGGACGCGCGTGCCGTCATGCCAGCCGTCAGCGACGCGGAACTTGTCGGCGCCAACACGCCTGTCGGCCCAATGCCCCATGCCCTGGTGCACCGGATGGTGGTGTTGCAAGGCCGGTGGCTGCCCGCCCACACCGTGTACCTGGACAACCGCCAGATGCAGGGGCGCCCTGGATTTTTCGTCCTCACGCCCTTGCAGCTGAGTGGTCAGGAGGGTGTCGTATTGGTGCAGCGAGGCTGGGCACCACGCAATTTTCAGGACCGCACTCAGCTTCCACCGGTGCAGACGCCCGAGGGCTCAGTGCGGGTAGAAGGCCGCGTCGCCCTGGCACCCTCGCGGCTCTATGAATTCAAGCGAGGGGGCGATAGCGCCCAGGGGTCTTCCCGCATCCGGCAAAATCTCGACTTGGCTGCATTTCGCGCAGAGACCGGTTTGGCGCTTGCCGACCTCACGGTGCTGCAAACCGGCCGCGACGACACCGTGGGCGATGGCCTGCAACGCGACTGGCCCGTGGTGGGCGCAGGTGTCGACAAACACTACGGTTACGCATTTCAATGGTTCGGGCTTAGCGGCCTGATTGCACTTCTCTATGTCTGGTTCCAAATCGTCCGACGGTTCATTCGCCCACGCCGCCAGCCTGCCGCCTGAATCCGGAGGAGAGCATCCGCTTGGCCTGACCGTGCATACGCTGCCTGCAGCTGGAGAGGCCGTCGCCACAGCGCAGCGCGCGCGGCACGGACGCTGGAAAATGCTGGGCGTACTGCTGATTTGCGCCGCACCCGTGATTGCGTCCTACTTCACGTATTACGTGGTGCGCCCCGATGGCCGACGCAACTATGGCGAATTGATCCAGCCGCAGCGCACCCTGCCCGACCTCACGGCGACAGCCCTTGATGGCACCGCTGTCCCTTTTGCTTCGCTCAAGGGACAGTGGCTGCTGGTGAGCGTGGCAGGTGGGGACTGCGATGTCACCTGCCAGAAGCACTTGTATCTGCAGCGACAGTTGCGTGAAAGCCTGGGCAAGGAAAAGGACCGCATTGACTGGGTGTGGTTGGTGAACGACGCAGCCACCCCGCCGCCTGAACTGGCAGCCGCCTTGCAGAAGGCGACGGTGCTGCGGGCTGACGCCACTTCGTTGAATGCCTGGCTGGCGCCCGAGGCGGGTCGCCAACTGGCCGAGCACCTGTATGTGGTGGACCCGATGGGCAATTGGATGATGCGATTTCCTGCCGCGATGGACACCGCGGGCGCCGCCAAAGCCAAACGTGACCTGGAGCGTCTGCTGCGCGCTTCGTCATCCTGGGACGATGCGGGGCGGCCCGCCAAACCATGATGGACGCGCAACCCCTGTACGACTTGGCACCGCTGGCCCGGCTTATGTTCCTGGGCGTGGTGATTGCGCTGGGCCCGCTGGCCTGGGTCTGGCTGCGCAACCGGCGCAGTTCACCCATGCGGCGACTGCAGGCGCTGACGGTGCTGACCCTGTTTCTTACCTTTGACTTGGTGTTGTTCGGCGCCTTCACCCGTCTGACGGACTCTGGCCTCGGGTGCCCTGACTGGCCGGGGTGTTATGGCAATGCCAGCCCCGTGGGCGCGCGTGCCGAAATTACTGCTGCCCAGGAGGCCATGCCCACGGGCCCCGTGACCCACGGCAAAGCCTGGGTGGAGATGATCCACCGCTACCTCGCCACAGGCGTCGGCGTGCTGATCATCGTTCTGACGGTGGCATCGTGGCTGCAGCACCGGCGTGTACGCCGTGGTTTGGCCGAGGCGCCGCCGATCAGTCCGTGGTGGGCAACGTTCACTTTGTTCTGGGTGTGCCTGCAAGGGGCGTTTGGTGCCCTCACGGTGACCATGAAGCTCTTTCCCGCCATCGTCACCCTGCACTTGATCGGGGGGCTGGTCTTGCTGGCGTTGCTGTGTGTGCAGGCCGTGCGCCACACGCATGGGGCTCACGGCAAGCAGCCGGTCCTCATATCGCCTACGCTGCGCAGTGGCTTGGTCTGGACGGGCATTCTGCTTGCAGTGCAGATCGTGCTGGGTGGCTGGGTCAGCACCAACTATGCCGTGTTGGCCTGCACGACGTTTCCCACGTGCCAAGGCAGTTGGTGGCCCGCCATGGACTTTGCCCAAGGTTTCCAGGTGTGGCGCAAGCTGGGCATGCTGCAGGACGGCAGCCACATCAGTTTTGCAGGCCTTACCGCCATTCACTACGTACATCGACTGATGGCCTATGTCGTGCTTGCGGCGCTGCTGGCGCTGGTGTGGCGCCTGCGCAAGGCCGCGGTGCTGCCGGTTCCGGCGCGTTGGTTGCTGGCACTGACGCTGGCGCAATTGGTCACAGGTTTGTCTAACGTCGTGCTGGGTTGGCCCTTGGTGGCCGCCGTGCTGCACACGGGCGGCGCAGCGGCCCTGGTGGTGGTGTTGACCTGGGCCCTGGTGTCCAGCCGCGGGGCGACCGCGCCCCAAGAGTTTTCTGCGCCCTCGCGCGCATCGAGAGTGTCCGCATGAGTGTTGCCCCCTCCCTTGTTTCGCCGCCGTCGCGCGTCTCGCAGTTTTACGCACTGACCAAACCACGGGTGGTGCAGCTCATTGTTTTTTGCGCGCTGATCGGCATGGTGCTGGCGGTGCCGGGGTTGCCGTCGTGGCCGCAACTGGGTCTCATGGCCTTGGCTTGTGTGGGGGTATGGCTGGTGGCTGGGGCCGCTGCCGCCTTCAATTGCATCGTGGAGCAGGGCATTGACGCCAAGATGAAGCGCACCGCCTGGCGCCCCACCGCCAAAGGCGAGCTGTCCAATGTGCAAACGCTGCTGTTCTCGGCCGTGCTGGGCGTGGCAGGGTCGGTCTTGTTGTACTTTTGGGTCAACCCGCTCACGATGTGGCTCACGTTTGCCACCTTTGTGGGGTATGCCGTGGTGTACACGGTCATCCTCAAGCCGCTCACGCCGCAGAACATTGTGATCGGCGGTGCATCGGGCGCGATGCCGCCTGTGCTGGGCTGGACGGCGATGACCAATGACGTCGGCCCCGAGGCGTTGATTCTGTTCCTCATCATCTTCTTGTGGACGCCGCCTCACTTCTGGGCGCTGGCGCTGTACCGGGTGGAGGACTATCGCAAGTCCGGCCTGCCCATGCTGCCGGTCACCCACGGCAACGAGTTCACCCGTTTGCAGGTGTTCCTGTACACGCTCATCCTCTTTGCAGGCTGCCTGATGCCGTTTGTGTACGGCATGAGTTCATGGATCTATCTGGCCGCAGCGGTGGTGTTGAGTGCTGGCTTTTGCGCTTATGGGTTTGCCCTGTGGCGCAATTATTCTGACGCGCTGGCGCGCAAGACCTTTCGTTTTTCTCTTATCCACCTGAGCGTGTTGTTCGCCGCTCTATTGGTGGACCACTACGTGCTGTAAAAACATGCTCAAAAGAAATGCTCTCAAAACAATAGCTATAGGCGCTTTATCCATAAGCGCTACAGGCCTTTTTTCTGCATGTTCCGAGAAAAAGGCAGAGTTTCGGGGCGTGGACATCACGGGTGCTGACTATGCACGCGACCTGCCCCTGACCGACCACAACGGCCAGGAGCGGCACATCAAGGACTTTGCCGGCAAGGTGGTGGTGGTGTTCTTCGGTTTCACGCAGTGCCCGGACGTCTGCCCTACGTCGATGCAAGAGCTTGCAGAAGTGAAGAAGATGCTGGGCAAGGATGGCGACCGTCTACAGGGCATCTTTGTGACCGTCGACCCCGAGCGCGACACACCGGAGGTGCTGAAGGCCTATATGGCCAACTTTGATCCCAGTTTTCTGGCGTTGTCAGGCACGCCAGCACAGCTGGCAGCCGTCGCTAAAGACTTCAAGATTTACTACAAAAAGGTTGAAGGCAAGACGCCCACTAGCTACACCATGGACCACTCAGCCGGTAGCTACGTTTACGACCCGGCAGGCCGTTTGCGTGTGTACAACCGCTACGGCAGCGGTGCCCAAGCCTTGGCGTCGGATGTGAAGGCCTTGCTGGCCGAAGCGGGCTGAACCTGAGCGCGGGGTTTGCCCTGCTGAAGCGCCAACCCACGAAACCCGTGGGGAGCATCGCCCGCCGCGCAACAAGCGCAGGGCGAGCGATGCGACACCAACTTACTCGGCCTTGATACCGCGCATGGCGATCACACCACCCAGCAGGGCAGTGTCGGCCTTGATGCGGTTGGCCAGGCCCTCGGGGGATGTGCCCGCCACTTGCCAGCCTTGCTGGAACAGCTTGCCCCGCACGTCCTGGCTGCGGGCAATTTCGCTGATCAATGCGGCCAGCTTTGCCTGGATGGGTTTGGGCATGGTCGAGGGTGCGGCAAATGCGTTCCAGATCTCCAGATCAAATCCGCGAATCCCTGCTTCGCTCAGGCTGGGGATGTCTGGTGCCAGGGGGCTGCGCCCGGCGGACGTCACACCGATGGCGCGCAGCTTGCCTGCTCGGACTTGCGCTTGCGCCAGCGCCGGTGGCATCAGCGCCATCTGCAGTTGGCCTCCCAGCATGGCTGTGGCCACGGCGGGGTATCCCGGATAGGGAATGTGCACGGGATTGATGTTGCTGCGCGACTTGAGCAGCTCGGTGCCGATGTGGCCCACAGTGCCCACGCCGGGCGTGCCATAGCTCCACTTGTCACCGCCATTGCGTGCCGCCACAAAGAACTCGCGGGCATCAGCATTGGCAGGTACGCCAGGCTGGCTGACGGGGGCTGTCAGTACCAGAGGCGATGTGCCGATCAAGCTCAGTGGCGCCAGGTCCCTGAGCGGGTCGTAAGGCACGGCGGGGTTCAGCATCTTGGCAATGGTCATGTTGCCGTTGATCAACAAACCAATGGTGTGGTCATCGCGGGCCTTGGCGACCACGTCAGCGCCGATATTGCCGCCAGCGCCCACCCGGTTTTCCACGATCACCGGTTGGCCGAGGGCTTTGGACAGGGGCTCAGAGAACGTGCGTGCGGTCAGGTCGGGCGAGGTTCCGGCCGGGAACCCCACGATGATCTTGATGGGCTTGGTGGGCCAAGCCAGAGGCGCTGCTGCGGCGGTGGCGGGCCTGTTGGTCTGGGCCAGGGCCCATGGGGAGGCGGCTGCCAAAGCAATCAGCAAGGATGCGCGGCGCGAAAGGTTGCGGGGCATGAGAAAAGGTCTCCTTTGGAATAGTTGGGCCTAAAGCAAGGGCCAAAACGACACAGGGCCCCAGAACTGGGGCCCTGTGAGGCAACTTCTGCAGAAGGGAGATATTAACGCGCCCCCGCGCAGGCTCAGGCGAACTCGGCCAACGCCTTTTTCATCTTCTTCATGGCCGCCACCTCGATCTGGCGAATGCGTTCGGCGCTCACGCCATACACGGCAGCCAAGTCATGCAGCGTCATGCCGCCTGATCCGTCGTCGTTTACCTTGAGCCAGCGCTCTTCCACGATGCGGCGGCTGCGGTCGTCCAGGCTATCGAGCGCTGTGGCGATCCCATCGGTGGCCAGCGCATCACGCTGGCGCGACTCGATCATGGCGGTGGGCTCGTGGGCTGCATCCGCCAGATAGGCAATCGGCCCAAACGCCTGCTCGCCATCATCCGATGGAGCGGGGTCCAGCAGCACATCGCCACCGGACATGCGGGTTTCCATCTCGATGACTTCTTCGCGCTTCACATTGAGCTGTGCTGCCACGGCGTCAATTTCATGCTCAGACAAGGTGTCTCGGTGGGTAGCGGCGTCGGCTGCGGCCGCATCGGCCTTGAAGCCCTGCTTCATCGAGCGCAAGTTGAAGAACAGCTTGCGCTGTGCCTTGGTGGTGGCCACCTTGACCATGCGCCAGTTCTTCAGAATGTATTCATGAATTTCGGCCTTGATCCAGTGCATGGCGTAGCTGACCAGACGCACGCCCTGGTCGGGGTCGAAACGCTTGACGGCTTTCATCAGGCCCACATTACCTTCCTGGATCAGATCGCCGTGCGGCAATCCATAGCCCAGATACTGGCGCGCAATAGACACCACCAGACGCAGGTGCGACATCACCAGGCGACCGGCAGAATCCAGATCGTTGTTGTCTTTGAGCTGGCGTGCGTAGGTCTGCTCTTCTTCGTGGGTGAGCAGGGGCAGGCGATTGACGGCCGAAATATAGGCGTCCAGATTGCCCAAGGGAGGCACCAGCGCCCAGGGATTGGCGGGTGCCAAAGTCGTCGTAGCGGTTCCAGATTGAATGTTCATTCCGGGAATCCTTTCCTCTAAGCCATGATATTAGCACTCTCTGTGATCGAGTGCTAAGGCCGTAGTTCCCGTTGGGTCGTAGGAATTGGCTGATTCCTGAATTTTAGGTAAAAATGGCATTTAGCGCTTATCTGTCAAGCGCTGATAGCTATCAATTTCATACTGACGAGCGGTTATTTCATGATGGCGCCCTGCCCAACGCTATGGCAGACTCCGGTGCCCGCAGCCCTTGCGAGACGCGCGTGACCGATGCCATTGCCCTTCGCGACATCCAGTTGGTAACCACCACGGTGGCCACCGAACCCGAAGCCCGGCGGTTGGCCCAGGCCGTGTTGCAAGCGCGACTGGCGGCCTGCGTGCAGGTAGAGCCCATCACGGCCTACTTTCGCTGGCAAGGGGCCTTGCAGGAAGACCGTGAACTGCGGGTGGTGTGCAAGACCATGCCGCGGGCGGTGCCTGCACTGCTGGGGCTGTTGCGCGCCCAGCATCCTTACACCCTGCCGCAAATGGTGGTGCAAACCGCGCAGGCCTCCGTCGAATACGGCGCGTGGGTGGATGCGCATATGGCAGACGCGGGCGCGGTGCTGGTCTAGGACGCTGGCGGTAGTGCGCCGCCACGTCCGCTGATGGCATCTACACGCTCAGGTCAATCTGCTGCACGGTGCCCACACCGCTGTCCTCGCGCAGGTAGACGCTGGTAGAACGAACGGCCCCCAGACTGGCGTTGTCGACGGCGCGCAGTGCAAACGGGGTCGCCACGGACGACAGCTGGACGGCTCCGACGCCCAGTTCTGCGAGGGTCTGGAGGCTGCCGGTGCCGTCGGCGGTGGGCATCCACACACGCAACTGTTGGTAAATGGGGTCGGCTTCGTCAATCCAGCCGTTGTGGTCACTGTCATGGCCCGCAAACTCGGCAAACCCGTTGCCCGTGCTGGGACCAAACAGTTCCAGGCCATTGTCGATGCGGTGGTTCTGGTTGGTGTCCAGTGCCAAGTAGCCCCGGTTGCCAGCCAGCAGCGGCACGTTTTCTGTCTCGCCGTCGCCATCCAGGTCAAAGGCAAAGCGCAGGTTCTGCAACTGCGCGGCCGTGCCGTCAAAGTTGATGACCAGCGGGTCCACCGCTGTCGCGTCGCCCAGCCGCAGGCTGACCGAGGACTCTTCCCGGTAGTAGCGCTGCATGTCCAACTGCAAGTTGAACGTGATTTCGCGGCCGTCGGCGGTGCGCACAGTGCCCGCAGCGGCAAACCGGGTGCGCTCGGTTTCCTCGATCACCTCACGCTGCTCGTAGATCAGGCCAAACCCCGCCCGCGGGGGTGCTGCGTTGGAAGGGCCCGCCGCTGGCGGCTGGCGGGGCAGTTCGGTGGGGGGCGGTGCCGTGGTCTCGGTACCGGTATAGACGCGCACCAGCTCGCCCGTCAGGCGCTCGATCAGGTCGCGGATCATTGCCAGCTGGGGTGTCAGCCCCTGGTCGCGGGCCCGCTTTGGGGGCATGTCTATGGACTGGGCGGCCGCCTGGGCCAGCCGCGCCGCGCTCGATATCTGCACGGCAGGGGCTGCCGGGGCCGGTCGGGGAGGGGCGTTGCTGGGCCGCTCGCCCACCCACATTTCCAGTCGGCTGGTCTGGGTGTGCACGCGTGTGGCGGCGTGCTGTGCCTGCATCTGCAGGGCGGATGATTCAATGCGCATGGGACACCTCCGCGGTTTCCACCCCACGTTCTCGGCATCTCTGAGCGTCGCCTTGAGCACTGATTGCGCCCTTGGCTCCGTAGCGTTTGCCGTTTAGCGGTTGTCAGGCCGTGGCAGACTGGACCGCGTGCGGGGCCTGCAATGCCCTCTTCTCAAAGTCCTGCAATGGCAAGGGGCGTCCAAACAGATACCCCTGAAAGGCCTTGCAGCCATGCTCCAGCAAAAACTGCAGGTGCGCGCCGGTTTCCACACCCTCGGCGATCACGTCCAGCCCCAGGCTGCCTGCCAACGCAATGATGGACTGCGCGATGGCGGCGTCGCTAGGGTCCAGCAACACGTCGCGCACAAAACCCTGGTCGATCTTGATCTGGTCCAGCGGCAGGCGTTTGAGGTAGCTCAAGGACGAGTAGCCGGTGCCAAAGTCGTCCAGCGAGAAGCCCAGTCCATGGCGTTTGAGCGCGTGCATGGTGGTGATCACGTTGTCGACGTTGTCCAGCAGCAGGCTTTCGGTCAGTTCCAGCTTGATCTGGGCCGGGTTGGCGCCGGTGCGCTCCAGCAGTGCCAGCACCTGCGCCACAAAGTCGTCCTGCAAAAACTGTCGGGCACTGACATTGATCGCCAGGCCCAGGTGGGCCATTGCCGGGTCCAGCCGCCACAAGGCCTGCTGGCGCAGGGCGGTTTCCATCACCCAGTGTCCCAACGGCAATATAAGGCCTGACTCCTCTGCCAGCGGGATGAATTCGGAGGGCGGCACCATTCCATGCACGGGGTGCTGCCAGCGAACCAGTGCCTCGGCGCCCGTCACGCGACCTTTGGCGTCAACCTGCGGCTGGTACAGCAGCAAGAACTGCGACTGGCGCAACCCGTTTTGCAGCTCGGCCTCCAGTAGCGCGCGGCGGTTCACGGCCTGCTGCATGTCGGGGTCAAAAAAGCGCAGCGTGTTGCGTCCGGCGTCCTTGGCCCGGTACATCGCCATGTCTGCCTGTTTGAGCACCTCGTCTACCGTGTCGCTGTGGTCGCGCAGCAGCGTGACCCCGATGCTGGCCGTGAAGTGGTGCTCGTGCCCGGCCAGGTCATAGGGCTGACGTAACTGCGCCAAGATCAATTCGCCGAGCGTGCGGGCCTGCGCGGCCGCCTCGGTGGCGTCGCTGCTCAGGTTCTGGAGCACCAGCACAAACTCGTCACCGCCCAGGCGTGCCACTGTGTCCTGCTCGCGCACGCAGCCGCGCAGGCGCTGGGCCACATCCTTGAGCAGCAGGTCGCCCACCTCATGGCCGCGGGTGTCATTCAGGGTCTTGAAGTTGTCGAGGTCCACAAACAACACGGCGGTGGTCAGGCCTGATCGCGCACTGTTGGCCAGCACCTGCTGCAGACGATCTACCAGCAAGCGGCGGTTGGGCAACTGCGTGAGCGCGTCATAAAACGCCAGGTAGCGCGCTTCGTCCTCGGCCGCCTTGCGGCCCGAAATGTCGATGTCGATGCAGAACATTTCCGGGGGGTGGCCCGGCACTTGGATATACGCGTGGCTGGAGAACACATCCACAGGCGTGCCGTCCTTGCGCCGCAATTGCAGCTCTGTCGCGGGGATCACCTCGCCGGTGGCGAACATGTGGTCAACGTTCGCGCGCACGGTGTCGCGCATGGGGGGGGGGATGATCAGGTCGAGCAGATTGCTGCCCAGCGCCTCCTCGGCGGTGTAGCCGTACAGTTGCTCGGACGCTTGATTCCAGTAACTTGTCGTGCCGTCTGCCAGATAGCCCTGGACCGATATGGACGGAATGTTGCGCAACAGCGAGCGAAAACGCAGTTCCGATTCGCGCAATGCGCTTTCCGCCTGCTTGCGGTGGGTGGTGTCGCGGGCCAGAAAAACCACGGCAGGCTGGCCACCCACTTTCACGCCAAGCGGCTGGGCCCGGCCCTCAAAGTGGCGCAAACCAGACCGAGACTGGATCTCGTATTCAATGGTGTGCGTCTGACCAGACAGCAGAGTTTCGCGAATCAGCTCCATGAACTGGTCTGCCTGCGTGGCAGGTAACACATCGTGCAGCCGTTTGCCCACCAGGTCCGATGCACTGTTCACCAGTGCCGCGGCGTTGAGCGACAGCACCTCCACATAGCGGCCGTTTGCGTCCAGCACCAGCAGCACATCCGGGATGGCCCGGGTAATGGCATGCAGTCGCGCAGCGGTGTCTTTGAGTGCGAGTTCGGTGGCCAGTCGTGCTTCCACATCACGCAACAGCAGGCCCAGCACCACCGTGGCGGGGGTGAAAGTCAGCAAAAACGGCAGGGCCAGGGTTTGGTTGATGCGAACCACCGCTGCGGCGGGCAGCAACTGGAACAACGCGATCACTGTGGTGTGCAGCAGCAGGCCAAACAGCGCCAGGGTAAGAGGTTCCACGCCCAGCCGCCCGCGGGAGCGACCCTCTCGATAGACCAATCCCATCGTGGTACACAGCGCAATCACCATCAGGCCGACCTCGACCCCTGCGCCGCCCAGCCACAGCCGACCCGTGACCGCCATGGTCGCCGCAATGCCCGCCACCAGCGGCCCCCCAAACAAGCCCGCCATGCTGAGCACCACCGAACGCGCATCAAATATCACCCCTGGCATCAGCACCACTGGGGTCAGCATGCCCACTACGCAAATGCTGCCAAAGATCAATCCCGAGAAAGCCTGGCCCACCAGGGGATGCCGCCGCCAAGCGCGCATGTTCACGCCATGCAGAAAGCACAGCGCCAGAAGGATTGCAACGCCTTTGACTAACTCAATGAACATGGATCTCCCGGACCTTTTGAAGGGGGAAGACCCATCATGGGGGAATTGTTGCGGTTCGTAAATGCGCAAATGGCCCCGGGAGGGGGCCATTGGGTTGAACTTCAACCGGTCGGTTGGAGGAGCACGCGAGTGCCGTTCTGGCCGAGGTTCAAGTCAGCAGGGCCTGCGCAAACTCACGCGCGTTGAAGGTTTCCAGGTCTTCCAGCTTTTCGCCCACGCCGATGAAATACACCGGAATCGGGCGCTCCTGGGCGATGGCAGCCAGCACGCCGCCCTTGGCGGTGCCGTCAAGCTTGGTCACGATCAGCCCGGTCAACTGCAGCGCGTCGTCAAACGACCGCACCTGCGCCAGCGCGTTCTGGCCCGTATTGCCGTCAATCACCAGCAGCACCTCGTGCGGGGCCGTGGCGTCGGCCTTGGTCACCACGCGGCGGATCTTTCGCAGCTCTTCCATCAGGTGCAGTTGCGTGGGCAGGCGGCCCGCCGTGTCCACCAGCACCACATCCTTGCCGCGCGCCTTGCCGGCGGTCACGGCGTCATAGCTCACCGCAGCCGGGTCGCCGCCTTCCTGGCTCACGATTTCGACCGTGTTGCGGTCGGCCCATACACCCAATTGCTCGCGCGCTGCCGCGCGAAAAGTGTCGGCGGCTGCCAGCAGCACGGCTGCGCCTTCGTCTGCCAGGTGTTTGGTGAGCTTGCCGATGGAGGTGGTCTTGCCCGCGCCATTCACGCCCGCCACCATGATCACCGTGGGCGTGTGTTCGCCAATGACCAGGGCCTTTTCGAGCGGACGCAGCAGGTCGGCCAACGCGTCGGCCAGAAGGCCTTTGACGGCGGCGGGGTCGGTGGTCTTGGTGTCTTTGACGCGGCGTTTGAGGTCGGCCAGCAGGTGGGTGGTGGCCTTGACGCCGGTGTCGGCCATCAGCAGCGCTTCTTCCAGCTCTTCATACAGCGCATCGTCGATCTGCGTGCCGGTGAAGACCGTCGTGATGGAGCTACCGGTTTTGCGCAGACCGTTCTTGAGCCGGTCGAGCCAGCCCTTTCGTTCTGCGGGAGCGGGCGCAGCCACTGCCGGCACAGCCACGGTTGCGACGGGCGCGGCCGGAGCAGCAGGAACCACCGCGGGCGTGGACGGGGCAGCCACCGCCGGGGCTGGCTGCGTGGGTGCAGTAGCCACGGGTTTCGTCCCCACAGGGGCCGCAGGCGTCGCCACGGGCGCGGCCACAGGCGCAGGCGGTGCCACCACCTCCGGGGTCTTAGTCGCAAACGGATTGCGCAGCCAGCCAAACGCGGCGGGCGCAGGGGCGGGCGAGGGTGATGGCGAGGGAATTGGGGTTGCGGGCTCTGCAGCCGGGGGCAGGGCCGGGGCAGAAACCGGGGGGTATTGCGGCGGTGGCGCCACCTCCTGTGGGGTTGCGGGCGGTGGAGACGCGGGCGCAAGCGCTGATGCAGGCGAGGGTGCGGGTGCTGAGGGTGCTATCGACGGAGCCGGCTGGGGCTCATCGGCAGGGGCAGACGCGGGGGCGGGCTTTTTCTTGAAAAAACTGAACATTGGCGGGTTCTTAGAATCAGCCATTCTATGAAACGTGCTTTCACCCTACTGGGCCTGCTGGCCTGCCTCTCGTGTGGGGCTGCCTTTTCGGCAACGCCTCCCGCTTCTCAACCCCCCGCAACACCTCCTGCCACCACGCCGTCCAGCACGGCCTCGGGTGCGCAGCAGTTCACGCTCAAAAACGGCATGCAGCTCATCGTGCAGCCTGACCGGCGTGCGCCCACGGCGGTGCACATGGTCTGGGTGCGGGTGGGCTCCATGGACGAGGTGGACGGCACCACGGGCGTTGCCCACGTGCTGGAGCACATGATGTTCAAAGGCACCAAGACGCTGCCCCCGGGCGAGTTCTCGCGCCGCGTGGCTGCCTTGGGCGGGCGCGAGAACGCGTTCACCAGCCGCGACTACACGGGCTACTACCAGCAGATCCCGTCCAACCGCCTGGAAGACGTGATGAAACTCGAATCTGACCGGTTTGCCAACAACCACTGGCCCGATGAAGAGTTCAAAAAAGAGCTGGAAGTCGTCAAGGAAGAGCGCCGCCTGCGCACCGAAGACCAGCCCCGCGCCATGCTGGCCGAGCAGCTTTTTGCCACTGCGTTCATCGCATCGCCCTACCGCCGCCCCATCGTGGGCTGGATGAGCGACCTGGACGCCATGACGCCTGACGACGCTCGGGCTTTCTACCGCCAGTGGTACACGCCCACCAATGCCGCCGTGGTGGTGGCAGGTGATGTGGACGTGGCCAAGGTCCGCGCCCTGGCCGAGAAGTATTACGGCAGCCTGCCCACCCACGCGCTGCCCGCGCGCAAGCCCCGCACCGAGCCCACACAACTGGGTTTGCGCCGCATTGCCGTCAAGGCGCCGGCCGAGCAGGCGTATGTGGCGCTGGCTTTCCGCGCCCCCAGCCTGAACCGGGTTGAGAACCTGGCCACCGAAGACCGCGACGCCCTGGCGCTGATGGTGCTGTCCGCCGTGTTCAGCGGGTATGACGGCGCCCGGCTGGACCGCGCGCTGACCCAGGGCGACAACCGCGTGGCCGACAGCGCCAGCAGTGGCGCCATGGTCACCGGCCGAGGGCCCAGCCTGTTCATGCTCAGCGGCGTGCCCGCTGCGGGCAAAACGGCCCAGCAGGTCGAAGATGCGCTGCGCGCCGAAGTGACCCGCGTAGCCCGGGAGGGTGTCAGCGAGGCCGAGCTGACCCGCGTGAAAACGCAGTGGATCGCCTCTACCGTGTACGAGCGCGATTCGGTGATGAGCCAGGCCCAGGAGCTGGGCGGCAACTGGATACAGGGCTTCCCGCTGGACGCCAACGAGCGCCTGCTGGCACTGCTGCGCACCGTGACGCCCGCCGAAGTGCAGGCCGTGGCCGCCAAATATTTTGGTGATGACCAACTCACGGCGGCCACCTTGCTGCCGCAGCCCCTGGACACCCCACGCGCCCGCCCCACGCTGCCGCCCGGCGCTGTGATCCGTTGAACCCGTACCGGGGCCTTTGCATATGATTACTATCAAAAATATAGCTGCTCGCGCTTTGCTGATAAGCGTTGGGGCCGTTTTTTATACAAATTCTGCCTGGGCGCTGCTGCCCATTCAGCACTGGACGGAGCCCAGCGGCGCCAAGGTCTATCTGGTCGAAAGCCCGGTCATCCCCATGGTGGACGTGCAGATCGACTTCGACGCAGGCAGCCGCCGCGACCCGGCAGGCCAATCGGGCCTGGCCAGTGCAGTGGCCGCCATGGCCAGCAAAGGCGTGAAGGCCATTGGCAATGAACCCGCCCTGGACGAAAACGCCCTGGGCGAGGCGTGGGCCGACCTGGGCGCCAGCTTTGAGGCAGGTGCCGACAACGACGCGTTGCACTACTCGCTGCGTTCCTTGACCGAACCGCCGCTGCTCGACAAAGCCGCCCGCCTGGCCGCACGCCAGATCGGCGAGCCCAGCTTTCCAGCCGACGTGTGGCCCCGCGACCGCGCCCGCTGGAGCGCCAGCATCAAAGAGTCGCTGACTCGCCCTTCCACGCTGGCCAACCACGCGTTCGAAGCTGCCGTGTACGGCAGCCACCCCTACGGCGTGCAGACCACCGCTGAAACGCTGGCGCGCATCAACGTGGCCGACATGCAGGCTTTTCACACCCAGCACATTGGCGCCTGCCGGGCCAAGGTCAGCATCGTGGGCGCGGTATCGCGCGCACAGGCGCAGACGCTGGTGGCGACGCTGCTGTCGCGCCTGCCCGCGGCATCGGGCTGCGCGCCGCTGCCACCTGTGGGCGAGATCAACGCCTTGACGGCCCCAGCCGAGCAGAACATTCCCTTTGCATCAGCCCAGGCCCATGTGCTGATCGGCCAGCCGGGATTCCAGCGGCGCGATCCGGACTTTCTGGCGCTGCTGGTGGGCAACCACATCCTGGGCGGCGGGGGATTTGTCTCGCGGCTGACCAACGAAGTGCGTGAAAAGCGTGGCCTGTCTTACAGCGTCTACAGCTACTTTGCATCGGGCCTGCATGCGGGCGCCTTCACCGTGGGCCTGCAAACCCGCCCCGACCAGGCCGCCCAGGCCGTCAAAGTGTCGCGCGACGTGATCGCCCGGTTTGTGGCCGAAGGCCCCACCGAGGCCGAGCTGCGCGCCGCCAAGGACAACCTCATCGGCGGCTTTGCGCTGCGCATCGACAGCAACAAGAAACTGCTGGGTAACGTGGCCAACATTGCGTGGAACGACCTGCCGCTGGACTATCTGGACCAGTGGTCCCAGAAGGTCGAAGCCCTGACCCTGGCCGACGTGCGCACCGCCATGGCCAAGAAGCTGCAGCCCGAGCGCATGGTGACCGTGGTGGTGGGGGGCAAGCCGTGAGCCTGGCTTGCGGCTGTGCCGGGGTCGGCATGGGCATCAGCATCGGGTACGCTGGCGCCACTTCCATTCGCCAAAACAAGAAAGTCACCGCATGAGCCGATCTACCCTGCGCCCCGAATCCCTGCCGGGCGGCCGACTGGCCCGCGCTGCCTCGGCGGCGGCTGCGGAACCCGCGGCCAAGCCCGCCAAAAAAGCTGCGGCCCCCGCCGCCTCCAAAGGTTCGGGCGAAATCCGCATCATCGGCGGGGCATGGAAGCGCACCCGCCTGCCGGTGGCCCAGCGCCCCGGCTTGCGCCCCACACCTGACCGGGTGCGCGAAACCCTGTTCAACTGGCTGGGCCAGGACCTGACCGGCTGGCGCTGCCTGGATGCGTTTGCGGGCACCGGCGCGCTGGGGCTGGAGGCCGCCTCGCGCGGTGCAGCCGCCGTACAACTGGTCGAAAGCGACCCGACGCTGGTGATTCAGCTGCACACCCTGCAGCAGCGGCTCAAGGCCGCCGCAGTGCGGGTGCAACGCGGTGACGGCATCGCGGCCCTCAAGCAAGCGGCCCCTGCCAGCGTGGACCTGGTGCTGATCGACCCGCCGTTTGACAGCGCCTTGTTCGAACCCGCCCTGCAGTCCGCCGCCCGCGCGGTGGCGGCCGGTGGGTTTATCTACCTTGAAGCACCCGCCCGGTGGACCGAAGAGCAACTGGCCCCCTGGGGGCTGGTGGTGCACCGCCACCTGAAGGCCGGGGCGGTGCATGCCCATTTGCTGCGCTTGGGTGCGGCTGTTCAGGCGCCCACTTCGTGAATAGGCGCTGATTCGCTATATTTTGTATAGCTGCCAGCGCTTTTGCAGATTGCGCTAGCGCTGATTTTGGTATCCAGGCCGTCTGCACGCCACGGCGCGAATATGGTCATGTTGCAGTGCACTGCATAATGCGCCCACGCGGCCCGGGCGGCCTGCGGGGTGTATCGACAGCATCCCCTGACGGCCCGGGCCAACGTCTATTCCGCCAGACAGGAGACAACCAGCCATGGCCCAGAACGTGCTCGCCGTTTACCCCGGAACCTTTGACCCCATCACCTTGGGCCATGAAGACGTGGTGCGCAGAGCCACCCAGTTGTTCGAACGTGTGATCGTGGCCGTGGCGGCGGGCCACCACAAGAAGACCCTGTTCAGTCTGGAAGAGCGGATCGATATGGTCCGCGAGGCGGTCAAAAACTATCCCCAGGTGCAGGTCGAAAGTTTTGCAGGCCTGTTGCGCGACTTTGTGGTGTCGCGCGGTGGCAAGGCCATGGTGCGCGGCCTGCGCGCCGTGACCGACTTTGATTACGAGTTTCAGCTGGCCGGCATGAACCGCAGCCTGATGCCACAGGTGGAAACCGTGTTCCTGACCCCCAGTGACAAATACCAGTTCATCAGCAGCACCTTTGTGCGCGAAATCGCGGTACTGGGCGGTGAGGTGACCAAGTTTGTGTCGCCTTCGGTCGAGGAGCGTCTGGCCGTCAAGGTGCGCAGCCTCTCGCCTCCTTGAATCTTCTCGATTTTTGAGTCAAATTGGCGTCTGGCGCTTGCTGATAAAGCGCTAATAGCTATTGAATTGATAGTGCCTAGCGTTGTTGTGGCAGCGTCTGCTGCACGCCTGCTGCGGCCAGTTGCTGCGTCACCTGCGCGGCCTGCTCCCGCAGCGCCTGCAGCATGGGCGCCACCTCGGGCAGCGGCGGGCGGTACAGCGGCAGCAGCGCAGTCACGCTGAATGGAATTGAAAACGCCAGGCGCCGCAGCACCAGCCGGTCGCTGGCGGCGGCCAATGCCGTCACAGGGTTGACGATGGCCACCCCCAGGCCCTGCTCCACCATTGCGCACACGGCGGCGGCGCTATGGGTTTCGATCCGCAGGGTGCGGGCCACGCCCGCCTCGGCAAAACGGGCGTCGATGAGGCGGCGGTAGGGGTCCTCGGCCGAGAGGCTGACAAAAAATGCCTCCGCGAAATCGGCCAGATCCAGCGCGGTTTTTTGCGCCAGTGCGTGGCCTGCGGGCAGCACGGCCACTTCGTCCAGGGTCAGCAATGTCTCGGCCCGTGTGCCCGGAGGCGCGGTAGCTTGCTCGCACAGGCCCAGGTCAAAACGCTGGGCGCTCATCCATTCTTCCAGCAGCGGCGATTCTTGCGGCGTAACGGACAAGCGCGCATGCGGGCTGGCCTGCATCAGCCGCGCAGCCGCGCCCGGCAGCAGCGCGTGCGCCAGCGCGGGCAGGCACAGCACCGACAGCTGCACCGCGTCCGACCGGCCCAGCGCCACCGCGCGGTCCACCACGCGCTCCAGCCCTTGCCAGGACCGTTGCACTTCGTCCCACAGCGCCAGCGCCCGCGCGTTGGGGCGCAGGCGGCCTTGCACGCGTTCAAACAGCGCATAGCCCAACAGGGATTCGAGCCGCGCCAGCTCGCGGCTGACGGTGGGCTGCGAGCTGTGCAGCAGGTCGGCCGCTCCCGTGGCGCTGCTGGCGGTCATCACGGCGCGGAACACCTCGATGTGCCGGTGGGTGATGCGGTGTGCCATGGGGGTTTCAGTCATGCCGGTCATGCGCGCAGCATATCCATATTGAATGGATGACAGAAATAAAAGCATTCGACCAAATACCAAGGCCACGGCATCATCGCCAGCTTCCATCCCGTCTTGTGCCTCGGAGCTTCCCATGTCCAACCCTTTTTCGCCCGCCCAGCTGTGGTCCCTGGCCGACCAGTTTGGTACCCCGCTGTGGGTGTATGACGCGGCCACCATCCGCCAGCGCATCGCGCAGGTGTCCAACTTTGACACCGTCCGATTTGCGCAGAAGGCCTGTTCCAACATCCACATCCTGAAGCTCATGCGCGAGCTGGGCGTGAAGGTAGACGCGGTGTCGCGCGGCGAAATCCTGCGTGCGCTGGCGGCCGGTTATCAAGCCGGTGGCGAACCCTCAGAGATCGTCTTCACCGCCGATCTGTTCGACGCCGCCACGCTGGATTGCGTGGTGGAGCAGGGCGTGCCCGTCAACGCGGGCTCCATCGACATGTTGCACCAGCTGGGCGCGCGCTCGCCCGGCCACAGCGTGTGGTTGCGCATCAACCCCGGCTTTGGCCATGGCCACAGCAACAAGACCAACACAGGTGGCGAGCACAGCAAACACGGCATCTGGCACACCGACCTGCCCGCCGCGCTGGCCGCCATTGCCCAACACGGTTTGAAGCTGGTGGGCCTGCACATGCACATTGGCTCAGGCGTGGACTACAGCCACCTGGCCGAGGTGTGTGGCGCCATGGTCAACCTGGTGCGCACGGCCCATGCGGCAGGGCACGATCTGCACGCCATCTCTGCCGGGGGCGGCCTGTCCATTCCCTACCGCGCAGGCGATCCCGTCATCGATACCCAGCACTACTACGGCCTGTGGGACGCGGCGCGGCAGCAGGCCGAGGCGGTCGTGGGTCACAAGCTGGGCCTGGAGATCGAGCCGGGCCGGTTTCTCGTGGCTGAATCGGGCGTGTTGCTGGGTGAAGTGCGTGCCACCAAAAACGCAGGCAACAACCACTTTGTGCTGGTGGACACGGGGTTCAACGAACTCATGCGCCCGTCGATGTACGGCAGCTACCACGCCATGAGCGTGCTGCGCCGCGACGGCACGACCGCAGCCGAGCGCCCCACGGTGGTGGCGGGCCCACTGTGTGAATCGGGCGATGTGTTCACCCAGGGCGATGGCGGTGTGGTGCTGCCCCGCGACCTGCCCGCCGCGCAGGTGGGTGACCTGCTGGTGATCCACGACGCCGGGGCCTATGGCGCGTCGATGTCGTCCAACTACAACTCGCGCCCGCTGATCGCGGAGGTGCTGGTGGATGGCGGCCAGGCCCGCCTGATCCGCCGTCGCCAGACGGTGAACGAGCTGCTGGCGCTGGAACTGGGGCTTTAAAGGTTCGGACTGCGGTTGTCAGGCGGCGGGTAGCACTCCGACACCCGGTAGGTACACACCTACGGTCAGGCGCAGCACTGGCGCACAAGGGCGGGAAAAGGGCGGGGATACAGTGAAATCACTTATCCACTTCAACCCTTTTCAGGAGATCACCATGCCCATCATTGCTTGGCTACTCGGCGTCCCACTTTCTGTTGTTCTGTTGCTTATGCTGTTCGGGGTGTTTTGATCTTGCGGCAACCAAAAAAGCCGCAGAGTGTTCCCTTCGGGGGAAACACTCTGCGGCTTTTTTATGCGTGCGTCTCGGTGAACAATGGCCGTGGCTGCGAGTAGGCTGGCTAGATCAGCTCTGACGCCGGCCCCCGCCCCATCAGCAACGCCACCGCGTCATGGGGCGTGAGCTGGCCATCCAGCAAGGCCACCACCGCGCGGGTGATGGGCATGTCCACTCCCAGCAACTGCGCACGTTGCGCCACGGTGCGGGCGCTGTAAACGCCCTCGGCCACATGTCCCAGCGATTCGACGGCTTGTTGCAGGCTTTTGCCCTCGGCCAACAGCATGCCCACGCGCCGGTTGCGCGAAAGGTCTCCCGTAGCCGTCAGCACCAAATCCCCCAGGCCTGACAAACCCATGAAGGTGTCCGGCCGTGCGCCCAGCGCCAGCCCCAGCCGGGTCATCTCGGCCAGTCCGCGGGTGATGAGCGCCGCCCGAGCGTTGAGCCCCAGCGCCAAGCCGTCGCACAGGCCGGTGGCGATGGCCAGCACGTTTTTTACCGCACCACCCACCTCCACACCCACGATGTCTTCGTTGGCGTACACGCGCACACTGGGGCTGTGAAAAGCACCGACCAGTGCATCGCGCACCTGGGCATGGGCGCTGGCCGCCACCAACGCGGTGGGCTGGCCTCGGGCTACCTCTTGCGCAAAGCTGGGTCCGCTGAAGACGCCCGCTATCAGCTCAGGAGCTACCAACGCTTGCACCTCATGCGCTAGCAGCCCAAAAGACTCGGATTCTCCGGTGGGCGCTGCCTCAAAGCCCTTGCACAGCCACGCGACGGGTGCTGTGCAGCCGCGCAGCGCCTGCAGCATGCTGCGCAAAGCAGCCATGGGCGTGGCGACGATGACAAGGTCGGCCCCAGGCAGCAAAGCGCTGAGGTTGCCGTCGGCAACAAGGAGAGACGTTGGGAAGGCGATACCCGGTAGATAGCGCCGGTTCTGGCGCTCAGCACGCATGCGGATCGCTTGGTCCGCGTCGCGCGCCCACAGCGTGACCGCGTGGCCAACAGGGTGCTGGGCCGCGCTCATGGCGAGCGCTGAGCCCCAGGCACCAGCACCTAATACTATGATTTTCATAGCTAATGGCGCTTATGTATCAAGCGCTAGAGGTCAAAAAGACCTCAAACTATCGATGGGATTACTGCGTCAGGATGGACGAGGGAGCGCCAGCGGCTTGGGCTTGCTGCTGTTCGTACATGGCCTGGAAGTTGATTTCTGTCAGGTGCACGGGCGGGAAGCCAGCGCGGTTGATCAGGTCAGCCACATTGCCACGCAGGTACGGGTACACGATCTGTGGGCAGGCGATGCCCATGATGGGGCCCATCTGGTCTTCCGGCACGTTGCGGATTTCAAAGATGCCGGCTTGTTTGACTTCCACCAGGAACACAGTCTTGTCCTGGATCTTGGTCTGCACCGTGGCGGTCACGGCGACTTCGTAGATGCCTTCGGCCACTGGAGTGGCTTCCACCCCCAGCTGGATGTCGACGCTGGGCTGCTCTTGTTCGAGCAGGATGCCGGGCGAGTTGGGTTGCTCCAGCGACATGTCCTTCAAGTAGACACGTTGGATCTGGAACACGGGATTTTCTTGGTCAGCCATGGTGGAAAAGTCTCTTTAGAAAACTGGGGTTTCAGCAAAACGAAACCCGCTGGGGAGCAGCTCCCGCAGCGGGCACATGGGGCTGCATTATGCAGCGCCCGGTGGCAGGGTCAGGCAGCGCCCAGCAGGGGCATCAGCTCGCCGCGGCTGTCCAGGGCGACCAGGTCGTCGTGTCCACCAACATGGGTGTCGCCGATGTAGATCTGCGGCACGGTGCGGCGCCCGGTGGTTTCCATCATGTGGGTGCGGGCCACGGGGTCGGTGTCGATGCGGATCTCTTCGATCTGCTCCACGCCCTTGGACTTGAGGATCTGCTTGGCCCGAATGCAGTAGGGGCAGACGGCGGTGGTGTACATCTTCACGGGTTGCATGGCGATCCTCCTGAAAGCAACGGGGTCAAAAAGGGGCAAATTGCCGTGTAGCCAAAGCAGGTGGGGGCGCTTTACGCTTTTTCCACCGGCAGGCTGGCTTCGCGCCAGGCTTTGAGGCCGCCGGCCATCGCCTGGGCGTTGTCGTAGCCCAGTTTTTTGGCGATTGCCACGGCACGGTTGGCGCGGGCGCCGCTGGCGCACACCAGCACCAGGGGCAGAGCCTTGTTCTTGACCACAGAGGGCAGGCGCTCTTCGAGCTGGCCCAGGGGCACGTTCTTGGCACCACCCACGTGGCCCGTGGCGAATTCCTCGGTCTCGCAGACGTCGATGACCACGGCTTTTTCCCGGTTGATCAGCTGCACGGCGCGCGCTGGCGTCAGCGAACCGCCACTGGCATTCTTGAGGACCGGCCACAGCAACATGCTGCCCGAAGCCAGTGCCACGATGAAGAGATACCAGTTGTCGATAATGAATTTCACAAAGATTCCTTGGGTTGGCGAACAGCGTAATTTTAGAATGCTTGATTTTGACCCGCCTTTCCGAGGGAACTCATGTACAAGCTCGTTTTGATTCGCCATGGTGAATCCACCTGGAACCTCGAAAACCGCTTCACCGGCTGGACCGATGTGGACCTCACGCCCACCGGCGTTTCCCAGGCCATGTCGGCGGGCAAATTGCTCAAGGCCGAGGGCTACGAGTTTGACCTGGCGTTCACCAGCGTGCTCAAGCGCGCCATCCATACCCTTTGGTACACGCTGGATGAAATGGATTGCACCTGGCTGCCTGTAGTGAAGGACTGGCGCCTGAACGAACGCCACTACGGCGCCCTTCAGGGCCTGAACAAGGCGGACATGGCCAAGCAATACGGCGACGAGCAGGTGCTGGTGTGGCGCCGCAGCTATGACACGCCACCGCCAGCGCTGGAAGCGACCGATGCCCGCAGCGAGCGCAACGACCGCCGCTATGCGGCCCTGTCTGAGGGCGATGTGCCGTTGACCGAATGCCTCAAGGACACCGTCGCCCGCGTGCTGCCGTTCTGGAACGAAACAATGGCGCCCGCCATCCGCTCGGGCAAGCGCGTGGTGGTGGCTGCGCATGGCAACTCCATCCGGGCCATGGTCAAGTACCTCGACGGGATCTCTGAATCCGACATCGTGGGCTTGAATATTCCCAACGGGATTCCACTGGTATACGAACTGGACGTCGACCTCAAACCCATCCGCCACTACTATCTGGGCGATGCAGAGGCTGCTGCCAAGGCTGCGGCGGCCGTGGCATCGCAGGGCAAGGCGTAAAAAGCAGGTAAAGGCGGGGAAATCCAGCCATTTCTATTCGCCAAGCGAGCGCCCGTGTGGAACTGCAGCGGGTTTGGCCCTTCTAATGGCGTGTTTGCCGTCACTTTTCCAAAGCGTGCAGGCAAGGCGGTCGGTGTATATTGATTTGATGCGGTAAAGGTGTTGTATGGGCCACAAACTAAAAATTGCAGGGTGGGTATCGATTGGCGTGGTGGCCGGTGCGCTCACCACGGTTTCCTTGCAAACAGTGGCGCGCGGCGCCATGACGCCTTTGCCACTGGAAGAAATCCAGCAGCTTTCGGCGGTGTTTGGCCTGGTGAAGACCGACTACGTCGAACCAGTGGACGACAAAAAGCTCATCACCGATGCCATCACCGGCATGGTGGCCAGCCTGGACCCCCATTCCCAGTATTTCGACAAGAAATCCTTCAAGGAATTTCGTGAAGGCACGTCCGGGCGGTTTGTGGGTGTGGGCATCGAGATCACGCAAGAAGATGGCTTGATCAAGATTGTTTCTCCCATCGAAGGCTCCCCCGCATTCCGCGCGGGCCTCAAGACCAACGATCTGATCACCAAGATCGACGAAACTGCGGTGAAGGGGCTGTCGCTGAACGATGCGGTCAAGCGCATGCGCGGCGAACCCAATACCAAGGTCTCGCTCACCATCTTCCGCAAGGACGAGAGCCGCACCTTTCCCGTCACCATCACGCGCGAAGAAATCAAGACTCAGTCCGTCAAGGGAAAAGTCGTGGAGCCGGGTTATGCCTGGATCCGGCTTTCGCAGTTCCAGGAACGCACGGTCGACGACTTTGTGCGCAAGGTGGAAGAGGTCTACAAGCAGGAGCCAAACCTCAAGGGGTTGGTGCTGGACCTGCGCAACGACCCCGGCGGCTTGCTTGACGCGGCTGTAGCGATCTCTGCGGCTTTCCTGCCGGAGAACGTGACGGTGGTGACCACCAACGGCCAGTTGGCAGACAGCAAGGCGACGTACAAGGCGGCGCCTGACTACTACCAGCGCCGCGGCGGTGGTGACCCGCTGCGCCGCCTGCCTGCGGCTCTGAAGTCTGTGCCTCTGGTGGTGCTGGTGAACGAAGGTTCGGCATCTGCCAGTGAAATCGTGGCGGGCGCGTTGCAAGACCACAAGCGTGCCACCATCATGGGCAGCCAGACGTTTGGCAAGGGCTCTGTGCAGACCGTGCGCCCCCTGGGGCCGGACACCGGCATCAAGCTGACCACTGCGCGTTACTACACCCCGAGCGGCAAGTCGATCCAAGCCAAGGGCATTGTTCCCGACGTGATGATCGACGAATCTGAAGAAGGCAACATCTTTGCCGCTCTGCGCATGCGCGAGGCAGATCTGGACAAGCACCTGGGCAGCGGCCAGGGCGAAGAGAAGAAAGATGAAGCCCGTGAAAAGGCCCGCGAAGAAGCCCGCAAGCGCATGGAAGAAGAAGCCAAGAAGCCTGTGGCAGATCGCAAGATTCCAGAGTTTGGCTCCGACAAGGACTTTCAGTTGATGCAGGCACTTAACCAACTGAAAGGCCGCACCGTACTGGCCAGCAAAACACAGACCGAACGCAAGGACGAAAAGAAAGAGAATTGAGCTTTCGCGCGCTCTGCCCCGAAAGGCCGGATTTTTGCGAAATCCGGCCTTTTTTACGCCCGTCTCCGTTTGCGCCCATGCAGCCTTTTTGTTGGGTGGGGCAGCTTTTGCAACTGATATTCCATGACCGACGACCAGCTTTTGCGTTACTCCCGCCACATTCTCCTGGACGAAATCGGCATCGAAGGCCAGGAGCGCGTGCTGGCCTCGCATGCCCTGATCATTGGTGCGGGAGGGTTGGGCTCCCCGGCTGCGCTGTACCTGGCATCGGCGGGCGTTGGGCACATCACGCTGGTCGACGATGACGTTGTGGACCTCACCAATCTGCAACGCCAGATTGCGCACACCACTGCACGCGTGGGGGTTCCCAAGGTCGAGTCGGCGGCGCATGCGATGGCAGACATCAACCCCGAGACCCGGGTGACTGCGCTCAAAATGCGCGCGGATGCTGCGTCATTGCAGCCTTTGGTTCAGGCCGCCAGCGTGGTGCTTGACTGCAGCGACAACTACGCCACGCGGCATGCAGTCAACGCGGCCTGTGTTCGCCACGGAAGGCCACTGGTGGCCGGTGCAGTCCTCCGGTTTGACGGGCAGATCACCGTGGTCGACCCTCGCAGCGCGCAGTCCCCCTGCTACGCCTGCATGTTTCCACCAGCGGCCGATTTTGAGGAGGAGCGTTGCTCCACCTTGGGCGTGTTTGCGCCGTTGGTGGGCGTGGTGGGTGCCATGCAAGCAGCCGAAGCACTCAAGTTGATCGTGGGCATTGAGCCCACGCTGGCGGGACGGCTGTTGATGCTGGATGGCAGGGCTATGGACTGGAACACCATGCGCGTGCAGCGAGCCCCCGAATGTGAGGTGTGCGGCGGTGTTGTTAGGTAGGATTACTCCTACAGTCCTAGCGTGCAGCCGCTGGCAGAATTCACACCTCTGAACGTCTAAATTTGAGGTTCGAACCGCGCACCCCTGCAACGTTTGCCAAAGTGGACCCCGTCTGTGAAATTGCGCACCTACATTGTTGAAGACAACGCGACCATCCGTGAGAACCTAATCGGGACTTTGGAAGAGTTGGCGTCTGTAGAGGCTGTGGGCGTGGCAGAAACCGAAGACGAGGGCAAGGACTGGCTGTCTGCACACAGCGATCAATGGGACTTGGCGATCGTGGACCTGTTCTTGCGGCAAGGCAGCGGCTTGGGCGTACTGGCAGCCTGCCGCACGCGCCGCCCAGGTCAGAAGATGGTGGTGCTGAGCAATTACGCCACGCCCGATGTCCGCATGCGCTGCGCGCAATTGGGGGTGGATGCAGTGTTCGACAAATCCAACGAGATCGATGCACTGGTGGACTACTGCATCCAGCACAGCAGCAACCCGGGTGCGATGGATACTGTGGCGCAGGGCGCGCCACTGTCCGGTTCGTCCATCTGATGCCTACTGCCGTGTGCTCGCCACTGCGAGCACTCCCCTTGCTAATTCATATGCCCTGCTGGTTGAGGTGCCCCGGTCCGGCAGCGCCGGACTGAGGCATACCGTATATGTCAGTCAATCAAGCGGTTCTTGAGCGCGTAGTAGGTCAGATCGCTGTTGGACGACAGGCTCATCTTTTCCATCAAACGCGTGCGATAGGTACTCACCGTTTTCACGCTCAGCGACAGCGCCTTCGCAATATCGCCCGCCGTCTCGCCCTTGGCGAGTTTGAGGAACACCTGAAACTCCCGCTCAGACAGTTGCTCGTGGGGTGGAGCGTCGTCCTTGCGGTTCAATTGCTGTGCCAGAAGTTCTGCAACGGCAGGCGTCAGGTAGCGGCGGCCCAATGCAATGGTGCGAATGGCTTCGACAATTTCCGATGGCTCGCACTCCTTGTTCAGGTAGCCGCTCGCGCCTTGGCGAATCAGGTTGATTGCGTAATGCTCTTCAGGGTAACCACTCAAGATGAGAATGCCCATGTCGGGCGCCTTGGCGCGCAGCATGGCCAGTGCGTCCAGTCCGCTTTGGCCCGGCATGGACAGGTCCATCAGCAGAACATCGATTTCTTTGTTGCGCACCAGGTCAATGGCTTCGCGGCCGTTGGCTGCTTCACCTTCGACCCGCAGATCCACATGCTCCGACAGGAACTGCCGCAGCCCGGAACGAACAATCGCGTGGTCATCCACAATGCCAATCTTGATCATTGATCTTTCTTTCAAGGGAGCGGCGTTGCCACCCCCGGTGCGTGTTGATTTCAAAGTGGGCCGACATGGCAGTCCATGGGCCGCACCACTTCCAGATGGTCAGCCATTATCCAGAATAAGCGTATGAACCTCAAAGAAAACACCCGGCGCTGGTTACCAAAGGTCCGCAAGATGGCGTTGAGCCTGCCCATGGCGCTGCTTGCTGCGATGGTTCTGGTCGGCATCAACGAAACCGGCCACATGCGCTCGCAGGACGCCGTCGAGCAGATGACGCATGGCCAGAGCACGCGCAGCGCTGTCAATACGCTGCTGCAAAGCATGCTGGATGCAGAAACAGGCCAGCGCGGTTATCTGCTCACCGGCAACGAGACCTATCTTGAGCCTTACGACAAGGCCGTGGCGACGGTGCAGACCAATCTGGACCGCCTGCGCAACCAGTTCATGGACTCGCCAGAAGACATGCAGGAGTTCGCTCTTCTGTCGCGGCAGATCTCGCGCAAGCTTGCCGAAATGGAGCTCAGCCTGCGCTTGCGACGACAAGGCAATGAAGATGCATGGAAGTTCATCTTGCACACGGACGTGGGCAAGGAGCACATGGAGGCGATTCGCAAGCATGCGCTGGAGCTCATCGCACGCAGCGACCAGCGAGTGGAGTTTGGCAAGCAGCAGATCGAACAATCGCTCATGCTGTCGCGCATTGGTATTGCCACGGTCACGGCCATTGGCTTGCTGGCGTTTTACATGTACCTGCGCCAAGCGCACGCGCTGCAAACTGTGAATCATCGGGAGCAGACGCTGCTCGAACGCGAGCGTCATCGCCTTGAGGGCCTGGTGCGCGACCGCACCGCCACGCTGTCTGAGCTCGCCAACCATTTGCAGGAGGTGCGCGAAGAAGAGCGTGGACACCTCGCCCGCGAGCTGCACGATGAATTGGGCGCGTTGTTGACGGCGGCCAAATTGGATGTGGCACGGCTTAAATCCAAGATAGACGCCACGGCGCCCGACATTGCCGAGCGGTTGAAGCACCTGACAGAAACCTTGAACAGCGGCATTGCGCTCAAGCGACGCATCATCGAGGATCTACGGCCGTCTTCGCTGTCCAATCTGGGATTGACGGCAGCCCTTGAAATCCTCACGCGTGAATACGCTGAGCGCGCGGGCATTGAGGTCGAGACCAGCCTGGAAGCAGTCAAACTGCCTGATGCGACGCAATTGACGGTGTACCGCATGGTCCAGGAAGCGCTCACCAACATCGGCAAATACGCCAAGGCGAGCAAGGTGCTGGTATCCGTGCACTCCTATCCCACCCACGTAGCAGTACAGGTGCGTGACGACGGCGTGGGCTTTGATCCCTCCACTGTGCGGCCCACTTCGCACGGACTGGCGGGCATGCGCCATCGGGTTGAGGCCGCGGGTGGACGCCTTTCGCTCACCTCGAGCCCAGGCGATGGCACGTTGTTGTCGGCGGTCCTGCCTTTGCAACGGGTGACGGGCGACGTCCCCAAGATTGAATCGCAAGACGCTTAAAGCCGGGCTTCAGAGCGCTTCTGCTCTGCGGCAATTTCTCACACGCGCGTTGGCTTATCGCTTCCTCTACGAAGAGGGGGCGATTGGTCGCGCCTAGGGGCGCGTTATGCGTAGCGCTGACGCAGCCGTCTGGAGCGTGATGTCCTACATCGCCCCCGCAGGGCTGCCGACACGCGTGCGCGCCGGCTACCGGCATCTTCGTCCCCTCTTGCTGTCTACAGTGAATCCCAGGCGCTGAAGTTATCTCGCCACTCAATCCGCCGATACACCGGCCCCGACAAAAGGAGATGGAAATGTTGCATTACGCAGTGGTTTTTCTGGTTATCGCGCTGATCGCAGCCCTCTTCGGCTTTGGCGGCATTGCTGCTGGTGCCGTGGGCATCGCAAAGATTTTGTTCTTTGTGTTTGTGATCATGGCCGTCGTGACCTTCGTGTTGGGCCTGCTGAAGCGGCGCTAGTCAGCGCTGATTGCCCCCACAGTCGCCCACGCCGCCTTCCGCTTCACGCATCTCACAACCCGCACCCCAAGGAGTTCCCCCATGAGCATTCAGACTGCCACCGACAAAGTTGCCAACAGCGCCCACAAGCTTGCTGATGATGTATTGCAGAGCGCTCAAGACGCTGTTCAATCGACTCGAAGCGCCGCCAACAGTACGCTGGAGCGCGCCGAAGACGGTGTTCGGGCACTGCGCAGCCGCACAGACCCCGCAATTGACGATCTGGCCGCACGTGCACAGGAACTGGCGACCCGCAGCATTGATTACTGCGCAGAAACCAGTGCCCGCGCTCGCCGCCAACTACATCAGGCCGCAGATGCCACCAACAAATATGTGGTTGAGCAGCCCGGCAAGTCGCTGGTCATTGCCGCTGCATCGGGTGCTGCGCTGGCAACGCTAATGTTCTGGATGTCTCGCCGCCGCAGCTCTTATTGAGCATCACACCCCCGGAAGTTGCAAAAGCATGGTCAACGCCCCTGCGTTTGCAACTTCTATTTAACAGTCCGTCGGTCGCGGAGGGTGCAACAGACCGGCAGATTGAAGCTTTCCAGCACCCGCGTTCCCAACCATTTTCTAAAAGGACAACACCATGAAATACGCACGTGCCCTCGCTTTCGCCGCTGTCGCCGGCATGACAATCGTGACAGCCACTGGCTGTTCCGTCGCCCGTAACCAGCAAACCGCCGGTGCCTATGTCGACGATGCTGGTATCACCACTGCGGTGAAGGCCAAGATGGCGGAAGACAAGACCGTTGCCGCAACGTCCATCAGCGTGGAAACGCTCAATGGCACGGTTCAACTGTCTGGTTTTGCCAAGTCGCAAGCCGAGAAGAACCAAGCCGAGTCCATCGCACGCAACACCAAAAATGTGCGTGAAGTGCGCAACAGCATTGTTGTGCGCCCCTGATCGATCAGGTCACTTGACGGCGGTTCTGGCGGGGCTGATCCCATCGGTATACCGGTAGTCAACACGAGAGCAGACTCGGGGTCCCGTCCTTGAGCCTGCTCTTTTGCGTTGGGCAGCAACAGCAGCCATCTTTCGGTCTGCTGACCAGTCGCCCCCATTCCCGTCGGATCTTAGCTGCTCGCCACTGCGTATAAGCTCAACACCATGCGCGTATTCAATTGCGACCATTGCGGTCACTTGGTTTTTTTCGACAGCGTGCAATGTGTGCACTGTGGCAGCACGCTGGCTTTTTTGCCGGACGCGCTCACCATGGCCGCCTTGGCGCCTGCACCCCAGGATGGCGCGGGACTGTGGCGACGCATGGGGGGGAGAGGCACGGCTCAATACAGTGGTCGCTTGTACCGGCTGTGCCACAACCACATAGAGCACCAAGCGTGCAATTTCGCAGTGCCAGCCAATGATTACGCCGAGTATTGCGTTTCTTGCCGCCAGACTCGGGTGTTGCCGGACCTGTCTGAGACCGCCAACCGTGGACGCTGGATGCAGATTGAAGCAGCCAAGCGCCGGTTGTTTTACACCTTGGCCCGGCTTGGGCTGGAACCTGCGCCAGGGCGACCGGGGCCCGTTTTCGAATTTCTGGCCGACCTTCCCGGTGGACCTTCCATCATGACGGGCCACCACAGCGGAACCATTACGCTGAACGTGGCCGAGGCGGATGACGACGAACGTGCGCGCCGCCGCATTGCGTTGGGCGAGCCTTACCGGACCCTCATCGGCCATTTGCGCCACGAATCCGGTCACTTCTATTGGGACCAGCTTGTGCGTGACGGGGGGCGACTGGAGGCGTTTCGGAGCGTGTTCGGCGATGAAAGCCAGGACTACGCAGCAGCGCTGGACGCACACTACGCCAAAGGCAATGACGTGGGGGACTGGGCGGAGCGGCATGTCAGCGCGTACGCGGCCGCACACCCCTGGGAGGACTGGGCCGAGACCTGGGCCCATTACCTGCACATGATCGATTTGTTGGAAACTTCGGCCAGCTATGGCACTGAAATCACGGTTCCCGGCATCTACGGTGCCCAGCGCAGCAGCGCGTTAGACCCTTTTGCCAAGCCCGCACCCGACTTCGACACCATGCTGCTGCAACTGGTGCCATTGACGCTGCTGCTCAACAGCCTGACCCGCAGCCTGGGTCAACCGGATGCGTACCCGTTCGCATTGGCTGGAGAGGCGCTGGAGAAGCTCCGGTTTGTCCACGACATGGTGCGTGAAGAGGCGAACCGGCCTACGGTTCCCCCCGTTCCCGCACTTGCAACTGTGACCGCCACTATCGCTCCTGTTCCCGCGCCTTCGCCTAGTTCAGCCCCAGTCGCGGCCGTCAATGCCGTACCAGCAGCACCCACACCAGCTTCCAAGCCAAATATCAAAAAAAATAGCAAACAAGCCAATAAGGACCTGCGCTAGAACCTCTTTATAGGCAAATTTTGCGACAAGTTTTCCCTGCATGGGATCGCAGAGGCCGGGCGGCCTGGAACTTGCTTGAAGTCGGGCAGGAGGTTGAGTCATATGCAGACGTACATCAGCGTTTTGTCGCACGGCAATCTTTGCAGGGCTCAGTGCGCGAAGAGTTCTGCGCTCGGGGTGGTCACATGTTAAGCCGCACCGCCGACCATCTTTTCTGGATGTCACGCTACACCGAACGGGCGGAAAACACCGCCCGCATGCTGGACGTGAACTACCAAAGTGCGTTGTTACCGCAGTCGCCAGAAGTCGCGCTGCTCGGTTGGCAGGGCTTGCTGTCCATCAGCGAGTTATTGCCCCGTTACACCCAAGCGCACGGCGAGGTGACGCCCGCCAAAGTGCTGAACTTTATGGTCAAAGACCCGGCCAACCCCTCGTCCATCGTGGCATGCCTGCAGGCTGCGCGCGAGAACGCGCGAGCGGTGCGCGGCGCACTGAACACGGAGGCCTGGGAGATCCAGAACCAGACATGGCTGGAGGTGAACCGGCTGATTCAGGATGGGGCACTGGAGAGCGACCCTGCCCGGTTCTTTGAATGGGTGAAGTTCCGCTCCCACCTCTCGCGCGGGGTAACGGTGGGCACCATGTTGCAGGATGAGGCGCTGCATTTCATGCGCCTTGGCACATTTTTGGAGCGTGCTGACAATACCGCCCGGCTGCTGGACGTGAAGTTTCACGCTGTACAAACCGATTATTTTGGCGCCGCCCTTGCGCAGGACCAAGACTACGACTTCTACCACTGGAGTGCGGTCTTGCTGAGCGTCTCAGGCTTTGAAACCTACCGCAAGGTCTACCGGGATGTGATCACCCCCGAGCGCGTGGCTGAACTGCTGATCCTGCGCGCTGACATGCCACGGTCGCTGCATGCCTGCATGAAAGAAGTGATGGGCAACCTGGATATGCTGAGCGGCACCCGGTCGGCCGAAACCCAGCGCCACGCAGGCCGGCTGTTGGCGCACCTCAAGTTTGCGCACATCGACGAAATTTTGACCAACGGACTGCATGCCTATCTCACGCAGTTCCTCGAACGCGTGAACGACCTGGGCGGGCGGATCAGCCGGGATTTTCTGTTGCCGTCGACGGCGTGAGCGGGGTGGCCTCAGCCGACGCGTCAGCGGTGGCTGGGTCCGCTGAGGGTGCCATCGCAGGCTCTACTGTTACGGCTACCTGCAGCACGTGGTGGTCGCCGCCGTGGATCACCCCGCGCACGGGCGAGACATCCGAATAGTCGCGCCCGATGGCCAGGGTCACATAGTCTTCGCCCGCAGCTCGGTCGTTGGTGGGGTCCAGGTCAAACCATTCCACGGGTCCTTCCAGGTCATTCCCTTCTGCCTCAACGGCCGGAGGGGGCGACCACACAGACACCCAGGCGTGTGAGGCGTCGGCCCCCACCAGCCGGGGTTGGCCCGGCGGCGGTTCGGTCAGCAGGTAGCCGCTCACGTACCGCGCGGCCAGGCCCATGCTGCGCAAGCAGCCGATCATCACGTGGGCGAAGTCCTGGCACACCCCGCGGCGCAACCGCAGGGACTCAAGTGCGGGCGTGCCTGCGTCCGTAGCGTGGGCGGTGTACGCGAAATCGGCATGAATGCGGGACATCAGGTCGCGGGCCGCTTCCATCAGAGGGCGGCCGGGCGCAAAACTGTCTCGCGCATACGCCGCAAATTCGGCGTGCCGCGGGATGTAGGGCGAGGCAAAGCCAAACTCCGCCGCGGGTTGGTAGGGCAGCCCGCTCCGGTAGCAGAGGCGCTCGCGCACGGTCTCCCACGGCTCACCGGGCGGTGCAACGGGTGGATTGCGTGTCTCGAGCAGGGTTTCGGCGCGCACACGCAACGCATCGTGGGTGAACGGCAAGCTGAAGAATGCGCGGGTGTTGCCAAACACGTCCTCGATCGTGTGGCACTGCGTGGGGGCCGGCTCCACCTGCAGCGAATGGGTCAGGACCCGCTGCACCAAGTCAGTGCGTGGGCGCAGATGGGCCATGTGCTGTGCGTTCTGTACCGCTGGCGTGTAGAGGTACACCGTTTCGTGGATGACGCGCAGTTTCATGGTCAAGCGCCCACGCTGTGTCGCAACGCGTCGGCAGAGTGCGTGAAATAGCGTGTCGCCAACACGTCCGACAGCCCCTGCACACCTTGAACGCAGCGATGGAGGTATTGCCCCAGCGCCACATATTGGCCCGCGGCATCCTGTGCGCACAAGGCCGTCAACGACAGGTCGGACGCATCCGGAATGCCCACCACCGCGGACTCCCCCGGCGTGCCCGCCGCAGCTTCGATTTTGGCGATGCGCCCGCGCAGGGTCTGCGCCACCCAGGCCAATGACCGAGGGTTGTCCCGGTCGATCACCAGCAGGTCGAGCAGGGCCGGCATGTCGCGCCGTTGTTGGTACTGCGCGTGAAAGGTGATGGTGCTGTCGAACAATCCCAGCATGGCCTCAAAGCCACTTTCGTCTGACACGGCGCCGGTCTGGAGCCCACTTTCCAGCGTGGCAGCCAGAAATCCAAGACGCTCCAGATGCCGGCCGATGGACAGCAGGCGCCAACCGTCGTCGCGCGTCATGCGGTCTGTCTGTTGGCCCGTCATGGCCGCGGTGCGGCCACTCAGTGCTTCGAGCTGGCGCAGGGCTTCCAGTGGCGAGTAGTCGGCATCTTCGGTCGCGCCGGGGCGGGCCGCAAAAAACTCTGCTTCGGCGCCCACAATCAGATTCCAGTGCTCTTGCGACAGACGGTCGCGCACCGCCGAGGCTGCCCCCATGATCCCCTGCAGGTTGTAGCCCACGCTGGTGAGCTGCGCCGTATTGGTCAGCCCGGCAATGAGCGAGCGCTCAAACACCCGCCGCGCCTGCGCTGCGGGGGGGACGGTGGACAACACCAGCCCCTGGCTTACCGCCATGGCGCTAAGCCAAGTCAGCAGCGGCTGGGACGATTGGTCTTCGCCGTTCAGGCACTGGATGGCGATGCGTGCGAGCCGGGTCACGTTCTCGGTACGTTCGGTGTAGCGCCCCAGCCAGAACAAGTTTTCGGCAGCGCGGCTGGTCACGCGCCGGCTGCGATGCACCACCGCCGGCGCGTTCTGGTTGTGCGCCAGCAGGGTGGTTTTGTCCACGTGACCATCGGTCAGCACCCAGACATCGGCACTGCTGCCGCCACGCTGCATGGACGTGATTTCGCGGTCATCGTTGGCGATGCGGGCCAGCCCGCCGGGCAGCACGCGCCAGGAATCGGGGCCATCGCAGACCGCAAACACCCGCAGCATCACCGAGCGGGGCGAGATGTGGCTGCCCCGTTGGTCCGTGCGCCAAGTCGGCATCTGCGAGAGCGGCAAATACGCCTGGACGGTGTATTCATCGCCTTGGGCCTCAATGCGCTGGGCCCACTCCTTGAGTGCCTGCGGGGACAGCGCTCCGCCCAGCACCGGGGCTCGTTGTGCCAGAGGCCAGGTGGGGCGGATGACGCTGTCGGCCAGTTCGGGCAGCACCGCTTGCAGGGCCGCCTGCTCACCGCACCACCAGGTGGGCAGGGCGGGCAGCACAAGTTCTTCGCCCAGCAAATGGCGCGAGAGTGCGGGCATAAACCCCAGCAGCGCCGACGACTCCAGAAACGCCGAGCCCGGCGCGTTGGACACCAGCACGTTGCCCGCGCGGATCGCCTGCAACAGGCCCGGCACGCCGAGGCGCGAGTCACTGCGCAATTCCAACGGGTCCAGAAACTCGTCGTCCAGCCGCTTGAGGATGCCGTGCACCGGCTGCAGTCCGTGCAGCGTTTTGAGGTAAAGGTGGTCGTCGCGCACGGTGAGGTCGTTGCCCTCCACCAGTGTCAGGCCCAGATAGCGGGCCAGGTAGGCGTGCTCGAAGTAGGTCTCGTTGTAGGGACCCGGCGTCAGCAGCACGATGCGGGCATCCTGGCCCGCGGGGCTCATCTGCCGAAGGCCGTCGAGCAGGGCCCGGTAGGTAGCGGCCAGGCGCTGCACATGCATCTGGCTGAAAGCTTCGGGAAACAGCCGCGAGATCAGCAGCCGGTTCTCCAGCAGGTACCCCAAGCCCGAGGGGGCCTGCGTGCGCTGTGTCACCACCCACCAGTTGCCCTGCGCATCACGGGCCATGTCGAAGGCCGCGATGTGCAGGTGATTTCCGCCCACGGGTTTGACGCCATGCAGGGCGCGCAGATAGCCTGGGTGGCCCTGCACCAGTGCGCTGGGCAGCAGCCCTTGGCGGAGCAATGCTTGCGGGCCATACACATCTGCCATCACCCGGTCGAGCAGCCGGGCCCGCTGCTGTACGCCGTGTTCGATGTGCGCCCAGTCGTTTTGCGAAAGGATGAGCGGGAAAAGGTCCACCGACCAGGGCCGCTGCGGCCCGTCCGCGTCGGCATACACGTTGTAGGTGATGCCGTTGTCGCGCACCTGTCGCTGCAGGCTCTGGGTGCGCCGGTCCAGGTCGTCAAACCCGGCGCTTCCCAAGTGCTCAAAAAAATCGCTCCAGGTGCTGGAGATGCCTGGTGCAGCATTCTGCGACTGCGACTGCGACTGCGACTGCGACTGCGACTGCGACTGCGACTGCGCAGAGGCCACGGGGGCATCCTCACAAAGGGCCTCTTTGTCATCGTGGGCGCTCTCTGCGCCAGGGGGGGGCAGGTCGTAACCCCGCAGTTCATCAAAATGACCAGTCGCGGCGGCAGGCGCCAGGGCTGCAGCCAGACCGGCGGCAGTGTCCTGTGTATCCAGGGGGAAAAGGGTGTCGTTCAATGGTTCCACTGCGCTGGATTCTCAGGCATTTGGTCGCCAACACGCTGCGGGTAACTCACACCCTCAAAAACTGGCGCGCCCCAGGCCAAGGACGCCAAGCAAGGGCCGCCCCGCCGCGAGGGCGTCGTCGCCTTGGGGGAAGGCGCCGCAGGCGACACTGGGGGAGTCAATTCACGGCCGCATCTTGCGCCGCAAATCCAGCGTGAACGGAAACTCCCGGCTGCCCGGAAGATGGATGGTGGCGGGTGGCACTGCCAGCCGGCCTGGCGTGTGGCCCATGCGCGAGAACCGCGTCAGGCGGCGGCTTTCCGCCTCATAAGCGTTGACCGGGAAGGTGTCGTAGTTGCGCCCGCCCGGATGCGCTACGTGGTACTGGCACCCGCCTACGGATTTGTTCATCCACGTATCGACGATGTCGAACGTCAGCGGCGCATGGGCGCCGATGGTAGGGTGCAGGGCCGAGGGCGGGTTCCAGGCCTTGTAGCGCACACCGGCCACAAATTCGCCAGTGGTGCCCGTGGTCTGCAGCGGCAGCGGTTGGCCATTGACGGTGACCACGTGGCGGCTTTCATTGAAGCCGGTCACGCGCACCTCGATGCGTTCTAACGACGAATCGACGTACCGCACGGTCCCGCCCGGAGAGCCTTCTTCACCCATCACGTGCCAGGGCTCCAGCGCGTTGCGCAGCGTCAGCTCCACTCCCATCGACTGCACCGTGCCGACCAGGGGAAAGCGGAACTCGAACTGCGGTGCAAACCAGGCGGGGTCAAACGCATAGCCCGCTTCGACCATGTCGGCCACCACATCGTGCATGTCTTGCTGGATGAAGGTGGGCAGCATCCAGCGGTCGTGCAGCTCGGTGCCCCAGCGGGCGACAGGGGCGCGGTAGGGCGTCTTCCAGAAGCGCGCAATCAGGGCGCGCAGCAGCAACTGCTGCACCACGCTCATGTGGGCATGGGGTGGCATCTCGAACGCGCGCAGTTCTAGCAGGCCCAGGCGGCCGGTGCTGCTGTCGGGCGAATACATCTTGTCGATGGAAAACTCGCTGCGGTGGGTGTTACCCGTCACGTCCACCAGAATGTTGCGCAGCGTGCGGTCCACCACCCAGGGGGGCATATCTTGGCCGTAGGTCGCGCGGTTGGTTTCGATCTCGCGCAGCGCGATCTCCAGCTCGTACAACTGATCGTTGCGTGCCTCGTCCACTCGCGGCGCCTGGCTGGTGGGGCCAATGAACAGGCCGCTGAACAGGTAGCTCAGCGATGGATGGTTGTGCCAGTACAGCAGCAGGCTGGCCAGCAGCTCGGGCTTGCGCAAGAAGGGCGAATCTGCCGGTGTGGCGCCGCCCATCACAAAGTGGTTGCCGCCCCCGGTGCCGGTGTGGCGGCCGTCGGTCATGAACTTTTCGGCCGACAGGCGCGTCTCCCACGCGGCCTGGTACAGGAATTCGGTGTGTTCCACCAGCTCGCGCCAGTTGCTGGCGGGGTGGATGTTCACTTCGATCACGCCCGGGTCGGGCGTGACCTGGAGAATCTTCAGGCGCACATCGCGTGGCGGCGGGTAGCCCTCCAGCACGATCTTCATGCCCAGGTCTTGGGCCGTGGCCTCCACAGCGGCCAACAGGTCCAGGTAGTCTTCCAGGCGCTGCAGTGGCGGCATGAACACATACAGCACACCGTATTTTTCGCCCACCTTCTCGGCCTTGGGGCCACTGGCGCGGCGTGGATCGCGCACCTCCACACACATCGCCGTGCGAGACAGCCCGGCGGCAGACACGAAGCGTGCTGGCGGCTGCACACCAGCCTGCGGATCGGGCTGTCCGGCCTGGCGCGCGTGGTCGCCCCCTGCGGTGCCTTGTTGGGCCACACGGCGCGCTTCGCCAGGGGCGGTGGCGCCCGCCAGATAGGGCAGGTCACGGTCTCCGGCCACGGGGCCCGCCGCAGTGGCATACCGTGCGCGCAGCGTATTGGCCGCAGCCAGCGGGCTTTGGGGGACGGTCGGGTCTTGCGGGATCAGGTGGTCGGTGTCGGCCGCGCTCACCCAGGGCAGGGCGTCCAGCGGCAGGCGGTATCCCATGGGCGAATCGCCCGGGATGAGCAGCATGCGCTCGTCGCGAAAGAACCAGGGGCTGGTGCTCCACGCGCTGCCTGCAAGCTTGCCTGCGCTCCCTGGCTCGGCGGCTTGCAGGGGCAGCACGTAGCCGATCACGCTGTCGAGCTTTTGCTCGAATACGCGTCGCAGGCGGTTACGCTCCAGTTCATCGTCCAGGCGTGCGTCAAATGGGTCGACATTGACCGGCAGGCGCCGTTCGCGCCACAGGTAATAGAAGGTGTCCTCGTATCCGGGCAGGATGGTGCGGTCCGTGATGCCCAGCTTGCGTGTGAGGTGGTGCACAAAACGGTGGGCGTCTTCACTGGTGTAGTGCGACGGGTCGCGCTCATCGGCAAACAGCGTGGGGTTGGTCCAGGCGGGCTGGCCATCGGCCCGCCAGCAGATCGACAGAGCCCAGCGTGGCAACTGTTCGCCCGGGTACCACTTGCCTTGGCCCAGGTGCAGAAAACCGCCTTGACCGTATTCAGCGCGCAGTTTGTGCATCAACTCGGTGGCAAAGCCGCGCTTGGTCGGTCCCAGGGCGTCGGTGTTCCATTCTGCCGCGTCACGGTCGCTTACCGCAACAAAGGTGGGTTCTCCGCCCATGGTCAGCCGCACATCGCCCGCTTGCAGATCAGCGTCCACCCGGTCGCCCAGCGCCAGCACGGCCTGCCACTGGTCCTCGGTGTAGGGTTTGGTCACGCGCGGGGATTCATAAATGCGCGTCACGCGCATTTCATGGCTGAACTCCACCTCGGCTTCGTCCACGCCACCCTCGATGGGCGCGGCACCCGAAGGCTGGGGCGTGCAGGCCAGGGGGATATGGCCTTCGCCTGCCATCAGGCCGCTGGTGGCATCCAGGCCAATCCAGCCCGCGCCGGGCAGATAGACCTCGCACCAGGCGTGCAGATCGGTGAAGTCGACTTCGGTGCCGCTGGGGCCATCCAGCGCCTTCACGTCGGGCGTGAGCTGGATCAGGTAACCCGACACAAACCGCGCCGCCAGCCCCAGGTGGCGCAGCAGTTGCACCAGCAGCCAGCCCGAGTCGCGGCACGAACCGCTGGCTTTTTGCAGCGTCTCTTCGGGCCCTTGCACGCCGGGCTCCATGCGGATGAGGTAGCGGATGTCCTTTGCCACCTGCTGGTTGAGTTTGACCAGAAAATCGATCGTGCGCTGCGGGCTGCGGTCGACCTTGTCGAGGTAGGCCTGAACCAGCGGGGTGATCGGTTCGGCCGCCAGGTAGGGTGCCAGCTCTTGCTGGACCTCGTCGCTGTAGTTGAACGGCACCTCTTCCGCGTCTGGCTCCAGGAAAAAGTCGAAGGGGTTGTACACAGCCATCTCGACCACCAGGTCGACCGTGATCTTGAAGCTGCGCGTTTTTTCGGGGAACACCAGGCGGGCCTGGTAGTTGGCGAACGGGTCTTGCTGCCAGTTGATGAAATGCTGCGCGGGCTCGACCTTGAGCGAGTACGAAATCACGGTACTGCGGCAGTGGGGGGCAGGTCGCAATCGCACGGTTTGCGGCCCGAGGCCGACCAGCCGGTCGTATTGATAGTGCGTGACGTGGTGGAGCGCGGCGTGGATGGGCATATGCAGGGCATGCTAGCAAGTCCCGAGCCATCGCGGGTAACTATTCCCTGGGCTATGCTTTTTGCTCATCGTCTGTTCACAATCTGCGCTGCGGGTTTTGAAATTGGTCGATCCGTCCAGCGCCTGCTCCCTTCCACCCCGGCACCATCTTGGTGACAACACGGTTTTCCGCCATGCCTCCACAACCCCAACTTCTGCTTTTGCCCGGCCTGGCCGCTGATGAACGCATGTGGCGCGGCATGCTGCCGCTGTTGCCCGCTGCGTTGCGGCCCGAGGTCACCACGGCCCACCAGGATGTGGCGCTGCATTCCATCGAAGACTTCGCCGCGCGGGTGTTGGCGCAGCACCCTGGCCCGCTGGTGCTGGCCGGGGCGTCCATGGGCGGCATGGTGGCCATGGAGGCAGCACGCCAGGCGCCAGAGCGCATTGCGGGGCTGGCCTTGCTGGGCACCACGGCGCGCCCCGAAACGCCCGACATGCGGGCGCTGCGCGAGGCGGCGATTGAACTGTTCGAGCAAGGCCGCCTGCGCGAGGTGATCGAGCCCAACGTGGCCCTGGCCTTTCACCCCCACAACGCTGCAGACCCAGAGCTGGTGCAGGCCTACCTCGACTTTGTACTGGACGCAGGTGCAGCGCATCTGGTGCGCCAGAACCGCGCCGTCATCCACCGGCCCGATGCGCGCCTGCAACTGCCTCACCTGACCTGCCCCGTGCTGGTGGTGTGCGGCGCCGCCGACCAGCTCACCCCGCCCGAATGTTCTGCCGAGATCGCGGCGCTGGTGCCCCATGCCGACCACGCCGTGCTGGCCGACAGCGGCCACATGCTGACCATGGAGCAACCCGATGCCGTGAACCACCTGCTGGTGCAGTGGATGGCCCTCAGCGGGTGGATTTGACTGCGGCTTTTAGTGTTTTTGGCCTCTATCGCTTATCCAGTAAGCGCTAGCAGCTATTAAATTGGTAGTAAATCAAAACTCCAGGTTGTCAATCAACCGCGTGTTCCCCAGCCGCGCGGCGCCCAGCACTACCAGTGTTCCTTCTGCGTCTTCGGCCGTCGCAGGCATCAGGTCCACACGGCGGCGCACGGTCAGGTAGTCGGGTGCCCAGCCGCGCGCGCGCAGGGCGTCCAGCGCCTGGGGCTCAAGGCTGGCGCGTTGCGCGGGGTTGGCCATCCACCACTGCTGCGCCAGGCGCTTCAGCGCTTGCGACAGCGCCACGGCTTCTTGTCGCTCTTCCAGACCCAGATACCCATTGCGCGAACTCAGCGCCAGCCCGTCGGCCGCGCGGCAGGTCTCGCCCGCTATCACCTTGATGGGCAGCGCAAACTGCTGCACCATGTGGCGTATCACCAAGAGCTGCTGGTAATCCTTCTTGCCAAACACGGCGGTGCCGCCGGTCTGGCCCAGCACGCAGGCAAACAGCTTCATCACCACCGTGCTCACGCCCACAAAAAAGCCGGGGCGGAAGTGGCCTTCCAGCATGTCGGCGAGCTGCGGGTCGGGGTGCACCTTGAAGGTCTGTGGCTCGGGGTACAGGTCCGCCTCGCGCGGGGCAAACAGCACATCGCAACCGGCGGCCTGGAGCTGTGCGCAATCGGCTTCCCAGGTGCGGGGGTAGCTGTCGAAGTCCTCGTGCGGCAAGAACTGCAGGCGGTTCACAAAGATGCTGGCCACGGTCACATCGCCCAGGGGCTTGGCCTGGCGAACAAGGGCGATGTGCCCATCGTGCAGGTTGCCCATGGTGGGCACAAAGGCGGGGTGGCGGTAGGGCGCCAGGGCCTGGCGCAGGTCGGCAATGGAATGGGCAATCAGCATGGCGTGCGAAAAGTCTTCGAAAAATGGGTCGTGGGTTACCAGGCGTGCTGAGCGTTGTCTGGAAAACGCCCTTGTTTGACGGCCTGTACATACGCTTCCATGGCGCCGCGCACGCTGCCCGCGTCCTGCATGAAGTTGTGCACAAACTTCGGCATCTTTCCCAGGTTCATGCCCAGCATGTCGTGCAGTACCAGCACCTGGCCCGCCGTGCCATTGCCCGCACCAATGCCAATCGTGTGGCAATGCGCCAGCTCGGCCGTCAGGTCGGCGGCCAGCGCCGCAGGCACCATCTCCAGCACCAGCATGGCGGCGCCAGCGTCCTGCAGGTCGTGCGCCTCTTTGCGCAGCGTGCGGGCGGCGTCATCGGTCTTGCCTTGCACGCGGTAGCCGCCCAGGGCGTGCACCGTCTGCGGCGTGAGGCCCAGGTGGGCGCACACGGGCACGCCGCGCTGAACCAAAAACTCCACCGTGGCCACCGTCCAGCCACCGCCTTCCAGCTTGACCATGTGGGCGCCCGCCTGCATCAGCACACAGGCGCTGCGCAGCGCCTGCTCGCGGCTTTCGGCATAGGTGCCATAGGGCAGGTCGGCCACCAGCCACGTGGTGCCCTGCACCCGCTGCAGCCCTCGCGCCACGCTGGCCGTGTGGTAGGCCATGGTGTCCAGCGACACCCCCACCGTGCTGGGCAGCCCCTGGCACACCATGCCCAGCGAATCGCCCACCAGAATGCAGTCGACGCCCGCCGCATCGGCCACCGCCGCAAAGGTGGCGTCGTAGGCGGTCAACATGGTGATCTTCTCGCCGGCTTCGCGCATTTGCGCCAGACGCGGCAGGCTGACTGGTCGCCGCTGGGGCAGCGGCGACGCAGGCGGCAAGGTACCGTAGGGCGTGGCAGAAACGTTGCTGGCGTCAGTCATGTGGCGTCCATGGCAAAAAAATTGCCGCGAGTCTATGCGAGCAATACTGGGTGTACTTATCGGTTTCCAGCACGGCGGAACCCGGTTTGCGCTGACGCCGTGGCCTTTGGGTTCCCGTTATGCTCGCCCCCCATGACGCTTTCGAACCCACCGCCTCTAGACAACAACGTCGCCGAACTTGCCCGCACCGACGTGGCCTGCGCCTTGGCCGAAGACGTGGGCAGCGGCGACCTGACCGCTGGCCTCATCGACCCCACCCGCCGCGCCCGCGCCCGCATCCTGGCGCGCGAGTCCGCCGTGATCTGCGGCGCCCCCTGGGCCGAAGCTGCCCTGCGTGCGCTCGATCCCTCCGTGTTGATCACCTGGCATGTGGCCGAAGGCCAGCGCTGCACCCCCGACCAGATGGTGCTGGAGCTGGAAGGCAACGCCCGCGCACTGCTGAGTGCCGAGCGCACGGCGCTCAACTTCTTGCAGCTGATGTCTGCCGTGGCCACCAAAACCCGCACCTATGTGGACGCGGTGGCGGGCACCAGCGCCCACATCGTCGACACGCGCAAGACGCTGCCAGGCCTGCGCCTGGCGCAAAAATACGCGGTGCGCGTGGGCGGCGGCACCAACCACCGCATTGGCCTGCACGACGCGGTGCTGATCAAGGAGAACCACATTGCGGCCGCGGGTGGCGTGACGGCGGTATTGCGCGCCGCCGACAAGGTTGCAGGGCAGGCGAAGTTCATCGAGATCGAAGTGGAAACGCTGGAGCAGTTGACCGAGGCGCTCGATGCGGGCGCAAAGATGGTGCTGCTCGACAACATGCCCCTGTCCACGCTGCGCGAAGCGGTGCGCATCAATGCGGGCCGGGCCATTCTGGAAATCTCGGGTGGCGTCACACTGGAAGGCCTGCGCGCGCTGGCCGAGACGGGCGTGGACCGCATCTCTATCGGAACGCTGACCAAGGATGTGAAGGCGACCGATTTTTCGATGCGCTTGCAGGAGCTGTCATGACCACCACTGCTGTACTGAACCGCATCGACGTGGAATACGAGCAGCCGCTGGGTGCCCAGGAAGGCTCCGTCTGCTCCACCCATCATGCCTGGGCCCGCGTGCCACCCGAGCCTTCGCAGGCCGAGCGTGCCGCGCTGAAGGACAAGATCCGCCGCCTGCTGAAAGAAAAGAACGCGGTGATGGTGTCGCACTACTACGTGCACCCCGACCTGCAGGACCTGGCCGAAGAAACCGGCGGTCTGGTGAGCGACTCGCTGGAGATGGCCCGCTTTGGCCGCGACCACGCCGCCCAGACGCTGGTGGTGAGCGGCGTGCGCTTCATGGGCGAGACGGCCAAGATCCTGAGCCCCGAAAAAACCGTGCTCATGCCCGACCTGGACGCCACTTGCTCGCTGGACCTTGGCTGCCCGATTGAAGAGTTCAGCGCATTCTGCGATGCCCACCCGGACCGCACCGTGGTGGTGTACGCCAACACCAGTGCGGCGGTGAAGGCGCGGGCCGACTGGCTGGTGACGTCCAGCTGCGCGCTCGACATCGTGGGCGCGCTGAAGGCGGCTGGCCAGAAGATCCTGTGGGCGCCCGACCGCCACCTGGGCGCCTACATCCAGCGCGAAACGGGTGCCGACATGGTGTTCTGGAACGGCGCCTGCATCGTGCACGACGAGTTCAAGGCCTTTGAGCTGGAAGCCCTGAAAAAGGAGCACCCTGGCGCCAAAGTGCTGGTGCACCCTGAAAGCCCCGCCGACGTGGTGGCCCTGGCCGACGCGGTGGGCTCCACCAGCGCCATCCTCAAGGCTGCGCGCGAGATGGATGCACGGGAATTCATCGTGGCCACCGACAACGGCATGATGCACAAGCTGCGCACGCTGAACCCCGGCAAGACGTTTATTGAGGCCCCCACCGCAGGCAACAGCGCTACCTGCAAAAGCTGCGCGCACTGCCCCTGGATGGCGATGAACGGCCTGGCCGACGTGGCCCGCGTGCTGGAGACGGGCGCCAACGCCGTTCACGTAGACGCCGACTTGATCCCCCGCGCCCGGCAACCGATTGACCGCATGCTGGCTTTCACGGCAGCGCTCAAGAGCGGGCAACCTACCGGCGCACTGGTGCCGCACCTGGGCGCGGCGTGAGGGTCACGGCGGTCATGTTCACCGTTTGCTTTATTTTTGATAGCTACTAGCGCTTGTCCATAAAGCGCTAGCGCCTGTTTTGACTCATATTTCTCGCATCGACTTCACCCAGCCGCTGTATGCGAGCGCTCCACGGCTTAGGCACAGCTTTGCTGCTCCGCGCGAGGTGCTGGCAGCGCACACCCTGGCCGATGTACGCGGCGTGCTCGACGCCGTGCATGCCGCTGCACAGCGCGGCCTTTGGTGTGTGGGACACGTGCGTTACGAAGCCGCTGCAGCGTTTGACGCGGCATTGCAAACATATGCGGCCGATGGCGTATTGGCCTGGTTCGCGGTTTACGACGCGCCGCAGCCGTGGCCGGATGACGCAGCGGCCGGTCCGCTTGCCGATGCTGCCGAAGTGGTGTGGGCAGACAGCCTGAGCCGCGGTGAGTTTGATGCCGCCATGGTCCGTATTCAGCAGGCCATTGGTGCGGGCGAGCTGTACCAGGTCAACTACACCGCGCCGCTGCGGGGCAGCTTGCGAGGCAGTGCCGAGGCCCTGTTTGCCGCGCTGCAGCGCGCCCAGCCCGGCGGATATGCCGCGTACATCCATGCGGACGCAGAGCAGGTGCTGTCGGTGTCGCCAGAGCTGTTTTTTGACTGGCAGGACGCGCCCGAGGGTGGCCGCATTCTGGCCCGTCCCATGAAAGGCACGGCACCGCGGGGCGCCACACCCGAGCAAGACGCCGACAACGCTGCGCATCTGCGCACGGCGCCCAAGGAGCGCGCCGAAAACGTGATGATCGTGGACCTGCTGCGCAACGACCTCTCGCGCATCGCGCTGCCGCACAGCGTGCAGGTGCCCGCCCTGTTTGCCACGCAGGCGCTGCCCACGGTGTGGCAGATGACGTCCGACGTGACCGCGCGCACGCGCCCCGGAACCACGTTGACCGATGTTTTTGCGGCGCTGTTTCCCTGCGGCTCGGTCACCGGCGCGCCCAAGGTGCGCGCCATGCAGCTCATCCACACGCTGGAGCCCGCGCCGCGCGGTGTTTACTGCGGCGCTGTGGGTGTGGTGCGGCCTGCAGGCGCCTCTGCTGGTGCCGATGGCCTTCACCGCGTGGCGGCCACCTTCAACGTCCCTATCCGCACCGTAGTGCTGCGCACCGGTGCCGACCACGGGGCAAGCAGTGCAGCCGCTGCTGTGGTCGCCAGTTGCGGCATTGGCAGCGGCATCACATCGGGTGCCGCGCCCAGCGCCGAGTGGGCCGAGTGGCGCCACAAGCGTGCGTTTGTGGAGCGTGCCAGCATGCCGTTTGAAATTCTGGAAACCCTGGGCCTGCAACACGGGAAGTTTCAACACACCGACCTGCATGTGCGCCGCATGGTTGAGGCCGCCGCGCACTTTGGTTTTGCCTGCAATGCACATGCCGTACGGCAAGAACTGCAGATTGCCGCCTTGCAGCACCGTGACGGCGCGTGGCGCGTGCGCTTGCTGCTAGCGGCCAATGGACAAGCGCGCACAGAAGCGTTTGCCCTGCAGCCCACGTCCGAGCCCGTGCGTCTGCAACTGGCAGACAGTCCGTTTGGCGATGCCCGCAGCGAGTTCGTGCGCTACAAGACTACCCGCCGCGCGCATTACGCGGCGTTTGCTCCCACCGCGCCCGGCGTGTTCGACACAGTGCTGTGGAACGAGGCCGGTGAGATCACCGAAGGCACCTTCGGCAACATTGCTGCCTTCATCGATGACCGCTGGGTGACACCCCCGTTGTCTTGCGGCCTGCTGCCCGGCATTGGCCGCGCGCTGGCACTGCGAGATGGGTGGATGAGCGAAGCGGTGCTGCGTGTGGAGGACGTGCCCAGGGTGCAGCACTGGGCATTTATGAACAGCCTTCGCGGGTGGCTTTCTGCCACGCTGGACGCCTGACGCGGTTCTTGCGCGGAGCGACGTGGGCAAAAGCTGGCTCGACAAAATCGATTGAAACGAGCGTGGCTTGCATCCGGCAACCGGGTGTTCGATTGCTTACAACGCATCGAGTGAGACCGACAGGGTGATAGGAAGGCGCCTACAAAAACAGCGTGGGCGCATTGAAAACAATGCCTTTGCACACCGTGATTTTGTGCATTGTTTTCAACCTTCAACCTTCAATCTTCAACAGGAGCTATTGATGTCCACCCAGACTCCCCGCAATCAGCAGATGAACCAACAAGGCCAGAATCATGAGGCCGACAGCAACGCCTCATCACAACGGCAACCCGGCCAAGGCGGGCAGCAGCGGCAAGCGGAGCAGAGCACCGATCCTCGCCAAAACCCTGGCCGCCAGCAAGGCGGTCAATCTGATGTTGATTCACAACCGGAACGTGGCAATCAACAGCAGGGTGGAGCCCGCAATCCCCAAAAGCAGCTTTGACGAAACCGGCGGCCGTTGCCGTTACCGCCGTAGCCCCCACAGAGGGCCGTGGCGGCTAGGTCGGCGATAGATGTCGCTACGCCGGGGTGCGGCGCTGCAAGTTGATCCAGTGAGGGGTGTCGCGTGCCAATGCGGCGCGCCCCTCCGCAGTGATGGACAGCACCTGCGCTACTTGCTCGTGAGCGTGCACATCAGGCAGCCGGGCCTCCACCAAAAAGGCCGCGGCCAGAACACGCAGCTTGTCAATCTCTTCCGGCTCATGAAGGGTGGTGGGAAGGCTGCCCTGCGCTATCGCATGCAGTAATTCCATTGGCATGAATCAACTCCTTTATCGCAGGGCTCCCCATTCTGAACGGGTTGCTTGTGAGCGCAAATGCGGATGTACACACCGTTACAGATGATGATCGGCCAGTTGATGTGTGACTGCGCAGTAGCGCCTTGGTGTGCGCACGTGGGATCAAGCCGCCCCATTCCTTTTTCCGTTTCCTCACATCGTGACCAGGATGGTCAAGCGTGGCAGACACCGTCCTACATCCTCTTCGCCACCAGCCGCCCAGACTGAAGCTTTTTATTTCTCCAGGAGCATCCCATGCAGACCGTATCTGACGTCATGACCCGAGGGGTTCGTACCCTGTCTCCCACCGACACCCTGACCGCAGCCGCCCAGGCCATGCAAGAACTGGATGTGGGCTCCATACCCGTGTGCGACGGAGTGCGTCTGGTGGGCATGGTGACTGATCGCGACATCGTGGTGCGTGGCGTGGCGCAGGAGCGGGTGAATGTCTCTCTCCAGGATGTCATGTCCGAAGGACTTTTGTACTGCCACGAGGACGATACCGTGCCGTCGGCCATGGAGTCGATGCGCAGGCAGCAGGTGCGTCGTCTTCCCGTGGTGGACAAGGACAAACGACTCGTCGGCATCGTCACATTGGGCGATGTTGCCACCAAGGGTGACGAAGACGACGCAGGCGATGCCCTGCGCGGGATTTCAGAACCGTCGGAGCCCCATCGCAGCCGCTTGTCAGCCGCCAGTGCTACTGCCGGTGGCGGCCAGACCGCCTGATCGCCACTTTTCGACGCCCTTCACGCACCCCTCACGCCCCTGCTGGCGACGCTCCCTTTGCGTTCGCGACCGCGAGCGCTACCGCCTTAAAAATCGCGTTTGTTATGACTACCTCCAAGAAGCCTTCCTCCTCCACCTTGCCCGCAGACGCTGCGCCCGCCCACGACACCGTTGCCAAGCAACGTGCCATTCAGGCCGCGCAAGACCACCACGATGATTCGAAAAAGAGGTCATCGAAAGAGAAGCCGTCGGAGTCCAGCCACGACTTTGCCGCACCGGGCCCAGGACACGAAGAGCCCAAGCCGCCCTTGCCCCGTCAGACGCTGCAAAAGCCTGGCAGTGAAAGCGATCTGCAGTTGGAGCCACGGTACGCGGCAGAGCACTACCGTGGCAGCGGCAAGCTGGATGGCATGTCAGTGCTGATCACTGGTGGGGACTCTGGCATCGGTCGCGCTGTGGCCGTCTTGTGCGCCCGGGAGGGGGCCGATGTTGCCATTGCCTACCTCGACGAACATGAGGATGCGCGCAAGACTTGCGAGCTCATTGAGGCAGAGGGCACACGCAGCTTGGCCATGGCTGGCGACGTGAAAGACGTGGCGTTTTGCGACACCGTTGTGCGCAAGGTGGTGGCCACCTTTGGCAAGCTGAATGTGCTGGTCAACAATGCAGCGTTTCAGGAGCACGCGGCATCGCTGGAGGATTTGACGGAAGAGCGTTTCGACGAGACCTTCCGCACCAATATCTATGGGTACTTTCACATGGCCAAAGCGGCCTTGCCCCATCTTCAGCGCGGGGATTCGATCATCAACACGGGCTCGGTCACCGGCCTGCTCGGCAGCAAGGAGTTGCTGGACTACTCCGCCACCAAAGGCGCCATTCATGCCTTTACCAAGGCCCTGGCCCACAACTTGGCGGAGCGCGGTATTCGGGTGAATGCGGTGGCACCGGGGCCGGTGTGGACCCCTCTCAACCCCGCCGACAAAACGCCCGACGACATCGAAAAATTTGGCGCCAGCACCCACTTGGGCCGGCCCGCACAGCCCGAGGAGATTTCGCCGGCGTATGTCTTCCTGGCGGCGCCGTGTTGCTCCAGCTACATCACGGGCATCGTGCTGCCCATCACGGGCAACGCGGGCGACGGGGCTTGAAGCCTTCAAACGCGCTGCGCCGTTTCAGCCGGCCGCTTGTTCCACTGGGGCTTCGCCGCGGCGAAGCCCGATCTCAAAGGCGCTCTTTGGCGTAAGAGCCGCGGTCCATATCCACCACCTCCACACTCAGTTGCACCAGGACGCCCTGGGGCTTGGGTGTGCGCTCGCGCAGCACGGCCGCAATGCGCTCGGACAACTCTTTTTTGGCCTCGGGCGTACGCCCTGACAGAAGGCGCAGTTGTGCGTGCACAAAGGCACGGCTCGCGGGCGCTGTGCCGATCTCGAAACTATCGGCCACGATGAAACGCGTCTTCAGATCGGCTTCGTCCTGGATCTCGGCGTGGGCGCACAAGGTGGCATTGAGGGCCGTCAGCGTTTCGGCTTCAGGGTAGTGGGGCAGGTTGGCGGAATATTCGACGGTGAGGTGGGGCATGGTGGTTCCGGTCAAAGGGTGGCTCCGGTGTGTGGAGCTGGGCGCACTGCGCGTGCCGTGCCAGTTTAAAGGGCAGGGTGGTAGCTTGTTGGATTTTCCGTGTGGTGTTGCACTCAGTGACTGCGCACACGCATGGCAGAAAGCCAGTCTGGAACGCCCGGGACGCCGCAAGGGTCATGCGCAACAGATTTGTTGCAGCCATGGGGCCCGCTCACAATCCCGTCGGCCTGGTAATTGCCAAGCCCTGCGCGGGCCCCTCTTGTCTTGATGGGGCCCGTGTCGGTTTGTTACGCACTTTTGTCTTCAATAAAACCATGAAACACCAAAAATTGATTCGACATCTGACCTTTGCCGCCCTGGCGGTTTGCACGCTGGCAGCTCATGCTGAGGGCGCTCATCCTCATTGGGAATACAAAGGCAAACATGGCGCCACCCACTGGGGCGCGCTGGAGCCAGGCTTTGAAGCCTGCGCACGCGGTGCGGCCCAAAGCCCCATCGACATTCGCAAAACAGTGAAAGAGGCGCTGCCGGCGCTGGACTTCCAGTACGCCGCTGGCGCGCCCACCCTGATCAACAACGGGCACACCGTGCAGGTGAACATGCCTGCGGGCAGCAAGCTGGTGGTGGACGGCAAGGCGATGGAGTTGCTGCAATTCCACTTCCATACCCCCAGCGAAGAGGCGATTGGCGGCAAACACGCTGCCATGGTGGCGCACTTTGTGCACAAGGCTGCGGACGGCGGGCTGGGCGTGGTGGCCGTGCTGATCCAGCCTGGCAAGACCAACGCGGCCTGGGCGCCGATCTTTGCGCACTTGCCCCGTGTGGGCGAGCATGTGACGGTGGATGGCCTCAGTCTGGACGCGAGCACCCTTCTGCCCGCCAAAAAGGGCTACTACAGCTTTGCGGGATCTTTGACCACGCCACCCTGTTCCGAAGGTGTGCAGTGGATGGTGCTGAAGGAACCCGTGAAACTGGGCGCGCAGCAGATCAAGGCGTTCCGTCAGCTCTACAACGCGAACGCCCGGCCGGTGCAGCCGCTCAACGGCCGTGTGGTGAAGGAAAGCGCCTGAAGCAAGGCGCCACCCCGTGAGCGGCTTGGCCGCTCGCCCCCTCGCTTGAATGAGGGGATGCCACCGGAGGCCTGGCAAATCCGGTTCCTCGGTGGCTGTGGGTTCGCCGCATGCGCGGCCCGGCATCGCTAAACGGATGCTGTTGCCACGGGGCGTGTGCCGCTTTGCGCGCAGTGCCTCAAGGCCACCAGCAACTCATCCACATCGTCTTCTGTGTGCGCGGCTGACAGCGCAATGCGCAGCCGCGCAGTACCCGCGGGCACCGTGGGCGGGCGGATGGCCGGCACCCACAAACCCTGCTGGCGCAGGTTTTCCATCACCGCCAAGGCGGCCTCATTGCTGCCAATCACCAGCGCCTGCACGGCGGTGCTGGACGGCAGCAGATGCCAGCCCAGGTTGGTCGGAAGCGTTGTCAGGCCATTGCGTAGCTGCGCGATCCGCTGGTGCAGCGCGTGGCGCAGATCGTCGGCGGTGGCGATCAGTTCGAGGCTTTTGCGCAGCGCAGTGGCCAGCAAGGGGGGGGCTGCGGTGGCGAAGATGTAGGTGCGTGTTTTCTGCAGCAGCCATTCCACCAGCGCAGCATCACCCGCCACAAAGGCACCCGCGACACCCGCCGCCTTGCCCAGCGTGGCCATGTACAGCACGCGGCGCGAGGCTTTCGCACCCGTCAGGCCTGCGTGCGCCAGGCTGCCGCGCCCTTGGGGCCCCAGCACGCCAAAGCCGTGGGCGTCGTCCAGCAGCAGCAAGGCGTCGTAGCGTTCGCACAGCGCCAGCAGGGCCGGGATGTCGATCAGGTCGCCATCCATGCTGAACACGGCATCGCTGATGACCAGCTTGCGGCGCGCAGCGCTGGTGGCCAGAGCAGCCTCCAGCGCCGCCAAATCGGCATGCGGATAGCGGTGGATGGTGGCGCGCGACAGGCGAGCACCGTCGATCAAACAGGCGTGGTTGAGCGCGTCAGAGAAGATCGCATCGCCATCGCCCACCAGCGCGGGAATGATGCCGGTGTTGGTGGCGTAGCCCGCATAAAAGTACAGCGCGCGGGGCAGCTGCACAAACGCGGCCAATTCGTGCTCCAGCGCATCGTTGGCGGCGCTGTGTCCGCTGACCAGCGGCGAGCCACCCGCGCCCACGCCAAAGCTGTATGTGGCCTCGCGGGCGGCTTCGGCCAGGGCAGGGTGCTGTGCCAGGCCCAGGTAGTCGTTGCTGCAAAAGGCCAGCATGGTCGTGCCGTCCACCTGCATGCGGGCGCCTTCGGTGGGCAGCACCACCCGGCGGCGGCGCAGCAGGTGGGCTTGGTCCAGGTCGGCCAGACGGGAGGGAATGTCGTCCAGCCAGGACGGTGAAGCATGCACAACCGTCATAGCCAGGCGTCAGGCAGCTCAAACACCAGCTTGCCCGGCTCGGGCAGCTCCTGATGGGACACAGCGGCCAGCAGCGGGGCGGCGAGGCGTGCGCGCAGGTAGGCGATGTTTTCGTCCACGGCATTCATCTCGGGATCGATGCGATTGGCCACCCAGCCTGCCAGTGCCAGTCCACGCGCGCGAATGGCTTCAGCGGTCAGCAGCGCATGGTTCAGGCAACCCAGGCGCAAGCCCACCACCAGCACCACCGGCAGCGCCAGAGCCTGGGCCAGGTCGGCACCCGTCTGCGAGTCGCTGAGCGGCACATGAAAGCCGCCGGCTCCTTCCACGACCACTGCATCGGCCTGCGCTGCAAGCGCCTGGTAGCTGCGCACAATGGCCGCGATGTCAATCTGAACGCCAGCGCGCGCCGCCGCGATGTGGGGCGACAGCGGGTCGAGCAGGAGCACCGGGTTGTCCAGTGCGGGGGGCACGGCCAGGGTGGAAGCTGCGCGCAGGGCAATAACGTCTTCGCTGGCCCAGTCATCACCCCAGGGCACTACGCCAGCGGCCACAGGCTTCATGCCCACCACGCGGCGGTGGTGCACCGCCAGCGCATGCAGCAGGCCCGCAGACACCAGCGTCTTTCCGACGCCGGTGTCGGTGCCGGTGACAAAACATCCAATCATGAAGTCTCCTCTAGCAGGGTCGCGTTCAAGGCGTCCAGCGCACCGCTGGCAAGGCGCTGCACGGCCTCTTCGTCCAGCACATAGGGCGGCATGGCGTAAAGCGTGTTTCCGATGGGGCGCAGCACCAGTCCGCGCGCCATGGCGTGCCGGTGGTAGCGGCGCGAAAAATCGGGAAATGGGGTGTCGACATCCCAGGCCCAGATCATTCCGAGGTGGCGTGCATGGCGCACGCGCGGGTGGCGGGAGAGGGGGGCGCAGGCTGCGTCGATGCGCTGGGCCAGTGCCGTGTTGGCGTTCAGCGCGTCGAGCTGGTCAAACAGCTCCAGCGTGGCCAGCGCTGCGCGGCAGGCCAGCGGGTTGCCCGTGTACGAGTGCGAATGCAGAAACCCGCGCGCCACGTCGTCGTCGTAGAAAGCGGCGTACACCGCATCCGTGGTCAGCACGGCGGACAGCGGCAGCGTGCCGCCGGTCAGGCCCTTGGACAGGCAAATGAAATCAGGCTGGATGCCTGCCCGCTGGTGAGCAAACATTGTCCCCGTGCGGGCAAAGCCCACGGCGATTTCGTCCACCACCAAGTGCACGTCGTAGCGGCTGCAAAGCGCGCGCGCCAGGCGCAGGTACTCGGGGTCGTGCAGGGCCATGCCGGCGGCGCATTGCACCAGCGGTTCCACAATCAGCGCGGCCGTGGTGGCGTGGTGTTCCTCCAGCCAGGCTTCCAGCGCCGCCGCGGCATGCCGGGCCACGTCTTCGGCGGTTTCGCCCGGCGCGGCCCCTCGTGCATCGGGGCTGGGAACGGTATCGGCCAGGCGGACCAGTGGTGCGTACGCTTCGCGGAAGATCGCGATGTCGGTCACCGCCAGCGCGCCCACAGTCTCACCGTGGTAGCCACCGGCCAGGCCCACAAAGCGGCTCTTGGCGGGGCGGCCGGTGTTGCGCCAGTAGTGCGCGCTCATCTTCAGCGCGATTTCGGTGGCGGCCGCGCCATCGCTGCCATAGAACGCATGGCCCAGGCCTGTGAGGGCACCCAGGCGTTCTGACAACTCCACAACAGGCGCGTGCGTAAAACCCGCCAACATCACATGGTCCAGCCGTGCCAACTGGTCAGTGAGTGCCGCCTGGATATGCGGATGGCTATGGCCAAACAGGTTGACCCACCAGGAGCTAATGGCGTCGAGGTAGCGCTTCCCGGCGGTGTCGTACAGCCACGGCCCCTGCGCGCGGGCAATGGCGACGGGCGGCTGGGCCTCGTGCCGCTTCATTTGCGTGCACGGGTGCCAGACGCTGGCGAGGCTGCGGGCCACGAGCCCGTCGTGCGTGGGCTGTTGCATGTTCAAACCGCTTGGGTCAGCACAGCGTGGCGCAGTTCGGTCTGGCGGTTGTGCTCGTCCACAAACACCAATTGCGGCTGGTGCTTAGGTACCTGGTCCTCATGCACCTGGGCGAAGGCCGCAATGATGATGAGGTCGCCTGCGGATGCGCGGCGTGCGGCCGAGCCGTTCACCGAGATCATGCCGCTGCCGCGCTGGCCCTTGATGGCATAGGTGATGAAGCGCTCGCCGTTGTTGATGTTCCAGACGTGGATCTGCTCGTTTTCGGCGATGTTGGCGGCGTCCAGCAGGTCTTCGTCAATGGCGCACGAGCCTTCGTAGTGCAGCTCGCACTGGGTCACGGCCACGCGGTGGATCTTGGATTTCAGCAGGGTGCGGAACATCGGGCTTCCTTGGATGAAGTCGGTGAAGGTAGGGGCGCCTGCAGCGGGCAGGGGCAATGGCCGTTCAGGCCCGTGGGAAATCCAGCACGCAGCTGTCGCCCAGCGCTTCGCGCCACACACGCACGCGGCTCACGCTGGCGCTCAGGTCGGCTGGCAATGCCTGCGCGATGAACACACACAGGTTTTCCAGCGTGGGTGTTCCCAGACCGGGCACGTCGTCGAGCATGTGGTGGTCCAGCTGCTCGCGCACCACGTCCAGGCCCCGGCGCAGCAGGCCCAGGTCCAGCACCATTCCGGTGGCCGGGTCACGCGGGCCGGTCACAAAGACTTCAGCGTGGTACGTGTGGCCATGCACGCGGCGGCTGCCTTCGGCCTCGATCTCGCGGCGCAGGGTGTGGGCGGCGTCGAAGAAGAACCGCTGGGAAATGGTGAACAACATACGGGGACCAAAAAAGAAAGCCGCTCACCGGATGCCGGTGAGCTTGTGGGTTTGCAGGCTCAGGCGCCATGCGGGGTGGGCCAGGCAGGCGTCAATGCAGGTGGCGGTGTTCTGGCGCTGCAGCAGGCCGTCCATGGGCTGCAAAAACCGGTGGTTGAACTGCGTGTCCTGCTCCAGCGCCTGCAGGTCGAAGCCGGGCTGGGGCCACACCAGTTTCAGCTCCTGCCCGCTGCGCTGCACCCAGGGCGCGCCCGCCTTGGGGCTGATGCAAAGCCAGTCGATGCCTTCGGGCGCGGCCACGGTGCCGTTGCTCTCCACGGCGATGCGGAATTGCTGGGCGTGCAGCGCGTCGATGAGTTCACGGTCCACCTGTAGCAGAGGTTCGCCGCCCGTCAGCACCACCAGGCGGTGGCCTGCGCCGGCAGGCCATTGCGCGGCGATCAACTCGGCCAGCGCTACGGCGGTCTCGAACTTGCCGCCCAGCGTGCCGTCGGTGCCCACAAAGTCGGTGTCGCAGAACTGGCAGATGGCCTGCGCACGGTCCTGCTCGCGGCCTGTCCACAGGTTGCAGCCCGCAAAGCGGCAGAACACGGCGGGCGTGCCCGCCTGGCCGCCTTCGCCTTGCAGGGTGTAGAAAATTTCTTTGACGCTGTAAGTCATCGGGGCACGGGTGGAACTAAAAGTGTGGGTGCCGCTGGGGCTGCCATGTCGGGGTAATCGCGGCTGTAGTGCAGGCCCCGGCTTTCGCGGCGCAGCTGGGCGCTCTTCACGATCAGGTCGGCCACCTGCACGAGGTTGCGCAGCTCCAGCAAGTCACGCGTGACGTGGAAGTGGGCGTAGAACTCCTGGATCTCGCCCTGCAGCATCGCAATGCGGTGCGCTGCGCGCTCCAGCCGCTTGTTGGTGCGCACAATGCCCACGTAGTCCCACATGAAGCGGCGCAACTCGTCCCAGTTGTGGGAGATGACGACGGATTCATCCGCGTCGGTCACGCGGCTGTCGTCCCACGCGGGCACGGGAGGCAGCTCTGCTGTGGGCGCGGCGGCGATGGCCTGCGCCGCTGCGCGCGCAAACACCATGCATTCGAGCAGCGAATTGCTGGCCAGGCGGTTCGCACCATGCAGGCCGGTGCAGGCGACCTCGCCCACGGCAAACAGGCCGGGCAGGTCGGTGCGGCCCGCCAGGTCGGTCAGCACGCCGCCGCAGGTGAAGTGGGCGGTGGGCACCACGGGGATGGGCTCTTGGGTGATGTCAATGCCCAGCCCGGCGCAGTGCGCAAGGATGTTGGGGAAGTGCTCCTGCAAAAACGCGGGGCTCTGGTGCGAGATATCGAGGTGCACGCAGTCCAGGCCGTGTTTCTTCATCTCGAAGTCGATGGCGCGGGCCACTACATCGCGCGGGGCCAGTTCGGCGCGCGGGTCGTGGTCGGGCATGAAGCGGGTGCCGCCGGCCGATGGGGGCAACTTGAGTTGCCCGCCTTCGCCGCGCACCGCCTCGCTGATGAGGAAAGACTTTTCGTGCGGGTGGTACAGGCCCGTGGGGTGGAACTGGATGAACTCCATGTTCGCCACGCGGCAGCCGGCGCGCCAGGCGGCGGCAATGCCGTCGCCGGTGGCCGTGTCAGGGTTGGTGGTGTACAGGTACACCTTGCCCGCACCGCCCGTGGCCAGGATGGTTTGGGGGGCGCGGAAGGTCACGACCTCATCGGTGTCGCTGTCCAGCGCGTACAGGCCCAGACAGCGGTTGCCGGGCAAGCCCAGCTTGCGCGTGGTGATCAGGTCCACCAACGTGTGCTGCTCGAACAGCGTGATGCCGGGCGTCGCGCGCACCACGTCAATCAGCGTGCGCTGTACCGCCGCGCCCGTGGCGTCGGTCACATGGGCAATGCGGCGCGCGCTGTGGCCGCCTTCGCGCGTCAGGTGCAGCTGGTCACCTTCCAGCGTGAAGGGCACGCCCAGCTGGCGCAGCCATGCAATTGACGCCGGGGCGTTCTCCACCACGAAGCGCGTGGTGGCCAGGTCGCACAGGCCAGCGCCTGCCACCAGCGTGTCTTCGATGTGCGCGGCAAAGCTGTCGTCGTCGGCCAGCACGGCGGCGATGCCGCCCTGGGCCCAGCCGCTGGAGCCATCTTGCAGCGAGCGCTTGGTGATGACGGCTACGCGGTGCGTGGGCGCCAGGTGCAGCGCAGCCGAAAGGCCGGCAAGGCCGCTGCCTACGATGAGGACGTCGAAGTCGTGGGATGCCATAGGGTCGCCGTTGCCTTGGAAAAGGGATCGACTTCAGGCCGGGGCCACCGTGGAACTGGCTTTGCCAGGCCACCGGTGGCGTCCCCCTCCCGAAGGAGAGGGGGAAGGCGCCGAAGGCGACTCAGGGGGTGTCATTCCGGTGTCATGCCGGGGTATATGCAAGGCGCACGTAAATCGGCGCGAACGCTTCGGCCTGCGTGATCTCGATCAGCGTTTCTTTGGCCAGTTCCAGCAAAGCGATGAAGGTCACCACCAGCACGGTGCTGCCTTTTTCGGGCTCGAACAATTCCTCGAACTCCACAAACCGGCGGCCCTGCAAGGTCTTGAGCACCATGCTCATGTACTCGCGCACGCTCAGTTCTTCGCGGGTGATGCGGTGGTGCTGCACCAGTTTTGCGCGCTTCAGAATGTCGCGCCATGCGTCCTGCAGCTCCACCACGTGCACGTCTGGAAACCGCGGCTGCAGGCTCTGTTCGATGTAGACCTGGGCCTTCAAGAAGTCGCGCCCGTACTGCGGCACCTGCGACAGCCGCATGGCGGCCATCTTCATCTGTTCGTATTCGAGCAGGCGGCGCACCAGGGCGGCGCGTGGGTCTTCGGGTTCTTCGCCTTCGGCCTGCTTCTTGGGCGGCAGCAGCATGCGCGATTTGATCTCGATCAGCATGGCGGCCATCAACAAATACTCGGCGGCCAGTTCCAGGTTGCGGCTGCGGATTTCGTCCACATAGCTCAGGTACTGGCGCGTCAGCCCCGCCATGGGGATGTCGAGGATGTTGAAGTTCTGCTTGCGGATGAGGTACAGCAGCAAGTCCAGCGGGCCTTCAAAGGCTTCGAGGAAGACCTCCAGCGCATCCGGCGGGATGTACAGGTCGGTCGGCATGGCAAACAGGGGTTCGCCATACAGCCGGGCCAGCGCCACCTGGTCGATCACCACGGGCATGCCGCCCGCGTCCAGCGCTTGCGCGCCTTGCGAGTCGGCGGCCTCAGCGGGGCTCGCGGTGGTCATGTTTTGCTATGCTATGCTAAATATAGCTACTAGCGCTTATTGGATAAGCGCTAGAGTCCAATTTGATGCTTATTCTGCGTTCGTCTGGTAGACGTATGGCTTTTGTTCGACTTGGCCGTCGCGGTACTCGACCCAGATCTTGCGGTCCACGTTCTTGTCCCACAGCAGGGCGCGGCCTGCGAGCTGTTCGGCTTCCAGTTCGGGCTTGTTTGCCTTGAGCTGGTTGATGAACTGGGTGGTGTCGGACTGGTAGTCGGGGCGGCGGAAGATGGACATGGACTGTTAATCTCTTTTCTTGGTTCGCGTCAGGCACAGTGACGCACCAAAGGTCCAAGATTTTACCGGGACGAATTTATGCCCTTGATATATCGCGCAACCGCTTTCGTGGCCGCCGCCTTTTCCCTGCTGGCGCTCACCGCCTGCGACCCCCAGCGCATCAGCGAACTGCAGCCCGGCGTCTCCACCGAGGCCGACGTGCGCGACCGCTTTGGTGCCCCCGAGAACGTGTGGGACGAGCCCGACGGCGCCCGCACCTTTGAATACAACCGCCAGCCCGCAGGCCAGGTCAACTACATGATCACCCTGGGCCCGGACGGCCGCCTGACCGAAGTGCGCCAGGTGCTGACACCCGAAAACTTCGCCAAGATCGTGCCCGGCATGCGCATGGACGAGGTGCGCCGCCTGCTGGGCAAGCCCGCTAAGGTCACGCCCTACGAGCTGAAGAACGAGACCTGGGCAGATTGGCGCTTTTTGCAGGGGGCCAACCAGGCCCGCGTATTCACCGTGGTCTACGGATCAGGGCAGGTGGTGTTGCGCACCCAGACGGGCGATGACACAGATGCGCCGGAGTTCAAGGGTGGCAAGTAGCCCCGCGCGCTAAACGTCCACACCGGAACCGCCCTGCGCCGCCAGCCGGTCGGCAAAGCCCGAGCGTTCGATGAGCGAGCGCGGTTGTTCGTGCAGGTGGACCACGCTCAGCCGCCCACCACGCGCGGCTACGGCTTTCAGTATCTGCTCCAGCGCGTCCAGCCCGGTGGTGTCCAGCGCCACCAGTTCACAGGCGTCCAGTTCCACGTCCATGCCGGGCGGGCCGGTTTCCACCGCCTGGATGATCGGGTCGATCTTGGCGGCGGCACCAAAAAACAGCGCACCGTGCAGGCGCCAGGTGGCGACGGGGTGCACTGGGTGGACGGGGGCAGACGGTGGCTGCGCGGCCAGGTCGGTGGGCTGTGGCGGCGCCACATCGGGCTGGCGCTCTGCCCGGAACAGCCCGCTCATGCGGCGCACAAACAGCGCGCAGGCCATGAACAGGCCCACCTCCACCGCCACCGTCAGGTCAAACACCACGGTGAGAAAAAACGTGCTCAGCATCAGCAGCCGGTAGTGGTTGCTGAAGTGCTTGAGGCGCGCAAACTCGTGCCATTCGCCCATGTTCCAGGCCACAAACAGCAGGATACCCGCCAGCACCGCCAGCGGAATATGCAGCGCCAGCGGCGCCCCCACCAGCACGATGACCGCCAGCGTGGCCGCATGCACCATGCCCGCCACGGGCGAAGTGGCGCCCGAACGGATGTTGGTCACCGTGCGCGCAATGGTGCCCGTCGCCGGCATGCCGCCAAAAAACGGCACGATCATGTTGGCGGCGCCCTGGGCCATCAGCTCCTGGTTGGGGTCGTGTTTTTTGTGGTGCGGGTCTGTGGCCAGCTGGTCGGCCACGCGCGCGCACAGCAGCGATTCGATGGCGCCCAGCAGCGCAATCGTCAGCGTGGGCGTAACGAGCAGCCGCACCGTCTCCCACGAAAAAGCAGGCAGCTCAAACACCGGCAACCCTTGCGGAATGCCGCCAAACCGCGACCCAATCGTCTCCACCGGAAAACTGAAGCCCCAGGCCAGCAGGCTCAGCACCACCAGCGCCACCACGGGCGCGGGCACGCGCGCAAACCGGCGCACCTTGTGGCCCTCCAGCAACCGGATCACCGGCGAGCCCTTGAGAAACAGCCGGGGCCAGAGAAACAGCAGCGCCACGCAGGCCAGCCCCAGTGCGAAGGCATAGGGGTTGACGGTGTCGATGTGTTGCGCCAACGTGTTGACCTGTGAAAAGAAGTTGCCCGGCATCCGGTCAACTGACAGCCCCAGCCAGTCCTTGACCTGCGACAACGCAATCAGCACCGCGATGCCGTTGGTAAAGCCGATCACGATGCTCACCGGCACAAACCGCACCAGCGTGCCCAGGCGGAACAGCCCCAGCAGCACCAAAATGACGCCGGCGCAGGCGGTGGAAATCAGCAGGTTGGCCACGCCATAGCGTTCCACAATGCCGTAAACAATGACGATGAACGCGCCCGCGGGCCCGCCAATCTGCGCATTGGTGCCCCCCAGGGCGGAGATCAAAAAACCCGCAATGATGGCCGTCCACAGCCCCGCCTCGGGCTTGAGGCCGCTTGCAATCGCAAACGCCATGGCCAGCGGCAGCGCCACAATGCCCACCGTCACCCCCGCGCCCACGTCGGCCAGCCAGCGGCTTTTGGTGTAGCCGCGCAGGGAGTCGATCAGGCGGGGGCGGAAGGCGGTGGAAAACTGCATGAATGAAGGCTCCGGAGCTATGAACGGTGGCGTGGGGTGCGCGGCGCGTTCAGCTCGGCGGGCTGCCCCCCCGTGCGCACGGGGCGCCGCAGGGGGCTAAGAGCATCAGTTCAAGCATGGAGGCGTTCAGTGTAGTGAGCACTTTTTGAAGCGCAACCGATTGCAACCCTACGGCGCCACAGCGCCACAACTTCGTGTAGTGGCTTCAGCGTCGTGTCAGCGTTGTGCGGTAAACACTACACAATTGATAGCTGGTAGCGCTTGATGGACAAGCGCTAGCGCCCTAAAACACTAAAAAAATGCCAAAAAGCGAGGGGTCGATGGAATGGCTGCGCCGGGGCGTCTTTGCAAGCCCTGTCGGTTCGCATGCAGTCGTTGTGCCGACCTCCCACCCCCGCCCAAACCCCGGCATTGGCGCGTTGCTTGCTAGTTGTGCCTCCAGGCAGATACCGCCCGGCACACACCACACGCCCTATGCACGACACGCCATCCCCTGCCATGCAACCGCCCGTCATTCCCCCCACACCGTCGCTGCGCCACGGCATGTTTGAAGACGCGCAGGCGCTGTTTGCCGGCACCTTGTTTGTGGCCATGGCACTCATGCTGTTCAATCAGGCGGGGCTGCTGGTGGGCGGCACGGCGGGGGCGGCGTTTTTGCTGCACTACGTCACGGGCATCTCATTCGGCAAGTTGTTCTTTTTGGTCAACCTGCCGTTCTACTGGTTTGCGTGGACGCGCATGGGGCGTGAATTCACGATCAAGACTTTTGTTTGCGTGGCCCTGCTGTCGTTGCTGACGGAATTGTTCCCGCACGTGATGCATGTGGACTACCTGAACCCGCTGTTTGCCTCGCTGCTGGGTGGGTTGCTGCTGGGCACGGGCTGCTTGTTCCTGGCCCGCCACCGCTCCAGCCTGGGGGGCGCCACGGTGGTGTCGCTGTACCTGCAGGCCCGCTACGGCATGCGCGCGGGGAAGGTGCAGATGATGATTGACGGCACTGTAGTGCTGCTGGCGCTGTTTGTGGTGCCGGTGGACCGCGTGGCGTATTCGGTGCTGGCGGTGCTGGTGATGAGCGGTTTCTTGTGGATCAGCCACCGGCCGGGGCGCTACACCGCAGAATGAGCGGGCGGTAGGCCCCGTGGGTCGCGTGCTTTTAAAACCGGTACAGATATCCCGCTGTCACCGCGGGCTGGCTCGACCGGTTGACCAAGGGGCTGTTGCGAATGCTGCTGCCCAGGCGCGTGGTGCTCACGTCCACAAACATCCACTGGCGGGGTGCCAGCGTGTAGCCCACCCGCAGGCCGACTTGCAGGTTGACGGCTGAACTGCCCTCGTAGGCGGGGCGGGCCAGCAAGGCTTCGCTGCTTTCCACGCCGTAGTAGTAGTCCACATATTTGCGGTCCTGCTGCTGCACCGCAAGGCGTGGCGTGACGTCGAACGCGCCCACTTGAAAGCGGCGATCGGCCTTGAGCGTGAACTGCAGCCCCTTGCTGTGTCCCGACGCATCGGCCAGCAGTTCGGCAGACAGTTGCACGGCGTCGGTGTGCCAGGTGGCGACGGCACCCAGCCATACGCCGCCCTTGCGCTCGTTCATGCCCGCCAGCCAGGGCGAATCCTCGGCTTCGTAACCCTCGAACCCAAAGCGCGAGCGCAGACGAAGTCCCACGGGGCCCACCGAGGGCAGCTTGAAATCTACCCCCGGCCCGGCAATGCTGATCCAGCGGTTTTCGTAGGTGAGCAGTGGCAGCGGTTGCACCTTGTCATCAAAGTCCCGGTAAGGCTTGCGGTCGGCACTCACGGCCAGGCCGAGGCCCCAGGCGGACGCGGGGGCGTCGGCAGTGGGCTGAGCCCAGACGCTGGAAGGGGCAGCCAGCGCCACCACAGTGGCGGCCACGGACGCCGCAGCGGCGATGCAGGGTACGGGCGCCAGGCGGCGGGTGGCCGAAAATACGGCGGCAAAAAAGGGCATGGTTGAGATTTCCACAATAAAGAACTACGAGGGCAAGGCGGCCAGCCGTGGACACGGTGGCGCCGCGGTGTTAGCGTGCGGCGCGGCAAAAAGGTGGCCGAGCGCGGCTGGCCGGGGCACTGTAAAAGCCCATTCTTAGCGCCGCGTTAGTGGGTTTTTTGCGGGTATTGCCAACCACCGCTGTGGGCATGTCGTGGTTTGCACACCCTCCCGCCGTGCTCATGGCCCGCTAAGAAAGTCGCGATACGCTGTGGTCCACCATCCCCAAGGAGACCCCGTTGCGTGCATTGCTGGTGGAAGATGACGACATGATCGGGCGCAGCCTTTCGCACGCGCTCAAGGGAGCGGGCTGGTCGGTGGACTGGGTGCGCGACGGCGCCCTGGCCCACAGCGCATTTGCCGATGGCGACTACAGCTGCGTGCTGCTGGACCTGGGCCTGCCCGGGCTGGACGGCACCGAAGTGCTGCGCCGCGCCCGGGCGCGGGGCGACCTCACACCTGTGGTGGTGCTCACCGCGCGCGACGGGCTTGATGACCGCATCCTGGGGCTGGACATTGGCGCGGACGACTACCTGCTCAAACCCTTTGAAGTGCCGGAGCTGCTCGCGCGCATGCGTGCGGTGGTGCGCCGGCGCAGTGGCGTGGCGCAGTCCATCGTGGGCAATGGCGCGGTGCAGCTGGACCTGGCCACGCGCGAGGTGCTACTGGGTGGCGTGCGCGAGGCACTGACCGCGCGTGAATTTGCACTGCTGCGCGCCCTGCTGGAGCGCCCCGGCGCCATCCTGTCACGCGAGCAGCTGGAGAACCGCATCTACGGCTGGGGCGAGGAGGTCAGCAGCAATGCCGTGGACGTGCTGATCCACGGCATGCGCCGCAAGTTGGGGCCCGACGCTATCCGCAACGTGCGCGGCCTGGGCTGGCGGGTGGCGGCGCCATGACGGCCGCCCCACCACCGCAGGCAGAGGCCACCGCCCGCTGGTACCAGCCCCGGTCGCTGCAAGGGCAACTGCTTTTGTGGCTGACGCCCTGGGTGCTGGTGGGCGCCGTGGTGGCGGGCGGGGCGTTTTACGCCAGCTACGGCTACCTGCTGCAGACGTTCATGAAGAACCAGATGGAGGTGCTGGCCCGGTCTCATGTGCCCAGTGGTGCAGGTGATGCACCGCAGGCGCTGCCGGTGCTGGACGAAGAAAACATCGTGAAGTGGGGCGCGTTGGTGGTACAGGTGTGGTCCGCAGACGGGCGTTTGCTCGCCACCTCCAGTCCCGATGTCGCTGTGCCCTTGCAGGCCGCTGCGGGCCATTCGCTGGTACGGCCAAGCTCTGCGTGGGACTACGGCTGGCGCGTGTTTGCCACCGCGCCTGCGGGGCCTGGTCTGCACCGGGTGCAGGTCCTGCAGAGCGAGCAGTTTTTGCGGGAAGAGGTGCTGGGGCGCACCTTGTACGTGTTGCTGCCGCTGGCCGTGCTGGTGCCCGCCTTGTTGTTCACCTTGTGGTGGGTGGTGGGGCGCGCATCGCGCTCGCTGCGCCGGGTGGCCGACGAGGTGGCGCAGCGGGACGACCGCAGCCTGGGCGCCATCCCGATGGGGCCGACAGACCGGGTGCCCGAAGAAATCGTGCCGCTGGTGCTTTCGTTCAACGCCCTGCTGGCACGGCTGGGCGAGGCGTTTGCCGCCCAGCGCCGTTTTGTGCAGGACGCCGCGCACGAGCTGCGAACGCCCATGGCCGCGATGGCCCTGCAGATGGAAAACCTGAGCCCCTGGGTGCCGCCGGGCGAGGCGCAGCACCAGTTTGCGCAGCTGGATGCGGGCATGCGGCGCGCACAGCACCTGATCGGCCAGCTCCTTCGCCTGTCCAGACAGGAGGCGCCCGCGTCCACACACCCACCGGCCTCCGTAGACATCACCGCCCTGCTGCGCGAGAGCGTGGGGCAATTGATGCCCCTGGCAGACCAGCGGCGCATCGATGTCGGATTTGACGGCGCAGCGCAGGTCGTCGTCCAGGCCTCCGCGGAAGATCTGCGCAGCGTGTTGGACAACCTGCTCGACAACGCGCTGCGCTACACGCCGCAGGGCGGGGCCGTCGAGGTGTGTTTGCACCGGCTGGAACATGGAGCCGTGGTGGACGTGGTGGACAGCGGCCCGGGCATTCCGCCCGAACTGCGGGAGCGGGTGTTCGACCGCTTCTTCCGCGTGCCTGGCACCGTGGCGGACGGCAGCGGGCTGGGCCTCGCCATCACCCAGGCAGCAGCGCTGCGCCAGGGGCTGCGGGTGGAGCTGCGCGCGCGCGACGATGACGCCAGTGGCCTGGTGGCGCGGGTGCATTTGGGGCGCGGCTCATTGAGCGCTAAGCCGGTGCTAATCCTGGGCTGAGTCTCGCTTTCTAGAGTGGATGAACCTTCCTTCTCCTGAAAGTTATCTCCATGAAAAAACGCCATCCCCTCGCAGCATTGGCTTGGGCCTTTCTGTCGCTGTCAGCCCTTGCGGTGGGCCTCTTTTCGTTGCGTTATGCGTTGCCGGGTATGCCGTTTCCGTCGGACCTGCCCAGCCTGCAGTTGTCGCCCCAAGCGTTCATCGTCCACGCTGTGAGTGCCTCGCTGGCGCTGATGCTGGGGCCGCTGCAGTTGGTGGCGTCGCTGCGCAGCCGGTTTCCGGTGCTGCACCGCTGGACAGGTCGAGGCTACGTGCTGGCCATTGCCGTGGCCTGGCTTTCATCGCTGCCCATGGCCGTGCACGCCATGACGGGCGCAGTGGCAGCCGCGGGGTTTTTGGCGCTGGGCCTGGTGTGGGTGGCAACCACAGGGCTGGGGGTGGTCTGCGCACTGCAGCGGCGTTTTGTGGAGCACCGGCGCTGGATGGTCCGCAGCTACGCGCTCACCGCCGCTGCCATCACGCTGCGCATTTACCTGGGCCTCAGCGCGGGGTTGGATGTGGACTTGGACGTGTCGTACCCCTACATCGCCTGGCTGTGCTGGGTGCCCAATTTGTTTGCCGCAGAGTGGTACTTAAGACAGGCGACAGGTCGGCACCCATCGGTGTTGAAAGCGGCCTGACGTACGCCTGCACCCAACCCGCGTGGCGGATATCCGTGGATCAGCCGTCTCGGCGGCTGACATAAAACACGCCGTCTTCGTCCTCGTCAATTTCCAGTTCAATCGCGTGTTTTCCCGTGCTGGCGCACAACGACCATGCGGTGCTGGCGATCCGGTCGTGGTAGCCGACCACCAAGCCCAGCAGTTCTGCCGCACCTTTGTTATCACTTCGGTCTGGCCAGCGCACGTCTACCTGAATGACGTCACTGCCTTCGGTGCAGTCCATGTGGATGATTTGGGGGGAGGCGGTGTGGGGCGCGCGGGCAGCAGCGCCCTTCAGAAGCGAGCGCACGATATCCAATGATGCGCCCGGGTCTTCTTCTCCCGCGATGGATTCACGGATCAGTGCCGGTGACAGAGGGTTTTGGGACATGACAACCTTTCGACATGGTGGACAGCCTTGGGGTGCCGACGTGCGTCGCACCCGAGTCTGTGGGTTCATGAATTCATTGAATGGCTGGGCATTTCCGTCGGTTGTCAGACATCCCCTCGCCGACGGGTCGGTGTTTGCAGGGCGATGATTGCCAAGCGTTACGTGTGCAACCGAAGTCAATGACAGCGGTGATGTCAGCACTTGCGCCCGACAGTAAGCAGCACGAGGCTTCAAGACGAAAAAAATGGCCCTCTTGGGGCCATTTGAAATCGAGAGGGGGAGGGCCGTTCAGCGAACGCGCATCCCAGGTGTGGCGCCAGGCCAGGGGTTCAGCACGTAAATGCCGGGGTTGGCTTTTTCGTCGCCATGGCTGGCGGCCAGCACCATGCCTTCGGAGATGCCGAACTTCATCTTGCGTGGTGCCAGGTTGGCCACCATCACGGTGTGCTTGCCGACCAGGTCTTCAGGCTTGTACGCGCTGGCGATGCCTGAAAAGACATTCCGCGTGCGGCCTTCACCCACGTCCAGCGTCAGGCGCAGCAGCTTGGTGGAGCCTTCCACCGGCTCGCAGTTCACGATCAGCGCAATGCGCAGGTCGATCTTGGTGAAGTCGTCGATGGTGATGGTGGGGGCGATTGCCTCGCCACCGGGGGCTGCTACGGTTTCTGTAGCTGCTGGCGCTTGTTCTGCTTGCGCTGGGGCCTCAAACAATGCTTCAAGTTGTTCGGGGGTGACGCGTTGCATCAGGTGCTGGTAAGGCTGGATGGCCTGCACGTCGCCTGCCACGTTCCACTGTTGCATGTTCACGCCTAAAAAGCCTTGCACGGCTTGGGCCAAGCCTGGGAGCACGGGCGACAGGTAACGCGTGAGCACCGCGAAGGTGTTGATCAGCACCGAGCAGACCTGGTGCAGAGCCTCGTTGTTGTCGGGGTTCTTGGCCAGGTCCCAGGGCTTGTTCTGGTCGACATAAGCGTTGACCTTGTCGGCCAGCAGCATGATCTCGCGCGTGGCCTTGCTGTACTCGCGCGTTTCGTACATCTGCGCGATGGCATCGCCCGCACCGCGCACGTCGGCCAGCAAGGTGCTGCCCGTGGCGCCGAAGTCGGTGGTCAGCTTGCCGTCAAAGCGCTTGGTCAAAAAGCCCGCCGCGCGGCTGGCAATGTTGACGAACTTGCCAATCAAGTCGCTGTTCACCCGCAGCATGAAGTCTTCGGCGTTGAAGTCGATGTCTTCATTGCGCGCCGACAGCTTGGCGGCCAGGTAGTAGCGCAGCCATTCGGCGTTCATGCCCAAGCTCAGGTATTTGAGCGGGTCCAGGCCCGTGCCGCGGCTCTTGCTCATCTTCTCGCCGTTATTCACCGTGAGGAAGCCGTGCACGAACACGTTGTTGGGCGTCTTGCGGCCGCTGAAGTGCAGCATGGCGGGCCAGAACAGGGTGTGGAAGGTGACGATGTCCTTGCCGATGAAGTGGTACTGCTCCATCGCAGGATCGGCCATGTAGGCTTCGTAGCTTTCGCCGCGTTTTTCCAGCAGGTTCTTCAGCGATGCGAGGTAACCCACGGGGGCATCGAGCCACACGTAGAAGTATTTGCCCGGTGCATCCGGAATTTCGATGCCGAAGTACGGCGCGTCGCGGCTGATGTCCCAGTCGCCCAGGCCTTCGCTCTGCGTGCCGTCCGGGTTGGTGCGAACGCTGAACCATTCCTTGATCTTGTTGGCCACCTCGGGCTGCAGCTTGCCGTCTTGGGTCCACTGCTCCAGAAACTCCACGCAGCGCGGGTCCGACAGCTTGAAGAAGAAATGCTCGGAGTTTTTCAACTCGGGCCTGGCGCCGCTGAGGGCCGAGAACGGGTTGATCAGGTCGGTGGGCGCATACACCGAGCCGCACACCTCGCAGTTGTCGCCGTACTGGTCCTTGGCGTGGCACTTGGGGCATTCGCCCTTGATGTAGCGGTCGGGCAGGAACATGTTCTTCTCCGGGTCGAAGAACTGCTCGATGGTGCGCACTTCGATCAGGCTGCCGTCGGCGCGGTCGCGCAGGTCGCGGTAGATCTGGCGGGCCAGGTCGTGGTTTTCCGGCGCATCGGTGCTGTGCCAGTTGTCAAAGCTGATGTGAAAACCATCGAGGTACTGCTTGCGGCCCGCAGCGATGTCGGCCACGAACTGCTGGGGCGTTTTGCCTGCCTTTTCGGCGGCAATCATGATGGGCGCGCCGTGCGTGTCGTCCGCGCCCACGAAGTTGACCGCGTTGCCCTGCATTCGTTGGTACCGCACCCAGATGTCGGCCTGGATGTATTCCATGATGTGGCCGATGTGGAAGTTGCCGTTGGCGTACGGCAGGGCGGTGGTTACGAAGAGTTTGCGGGGGGATGACGTCATGAAAGCGGCTTTCTCAGGCGGAACCGGAGATTTTAGGCGGTTGGTGCCGCGCCTTTTGTCGCACGGCACCTGGGTGGGTGTGGCAGGGGCGGGCTTTGCGGTGGAAAGTATGGTGAACGGCGCTAGCACGCGTCTTGCTTTTGTCTATATTCACTGTCTGTTCAAGGAAACCCATGGCATCCATCAATTTCATCGGCGGCGAAAAGGGCGGGGTCGGCAAATCCGTCGTGGCACGGCTGCTGGCGCAGTATTTCATCGACCAGGGGCGCGCTTTTACGGGCTTTGACACCGACCGTTCGCACACCTCCTTCACCCGGTTTTATGCCGACTACGCCGCGCCGGTGGTGGTGGACACCTACGAGGGGCTCGATTCGATTGCCAGCGTGTACGAGACACCGCCTGTGGTGGGGCCCCTGCCGCATGTCATCGTCGATCTGGCGGCCCAGACCGCGGCCCCTTTGGCGCGCTGGGTGCACGACTCGGACCTGGTGCCGCTGATGGCCAGCATGGGGGTGTCGGTCAACTTCTGGCACGTGGCGGATGCGGGCAAGGATTCTGTGGATCTGCTGGACCGCCTCGTGGCCACCTATGGCGTTGGCCCCAACTACATCGTGGTGAAGAACAAGGGCCGAGGCAGCGATTTTTCTCAGCTCGATGCCTCGGGCGCGCTCAAGAAGGCCCAGGCGCTGGGCGGCCACGTGATTGAACTCGCGCAGTTGCATGAGGCCAGCATGCGCAAGATCGACCGGCAAAACGCCAGCTTCTGGGCCGCCGCCCACGCCACTACCGGGGTGGACGCTCTGGGCATGCTGGAGCGCCAGCGGGTGAAAACATGGCTCAAGAACGCCTACGCCGCACTGGACACCCTGCCGCTGGGCGCCTGACCTTTGGCGCAACGGCTGTGCGACCCGCAGAAGGCCGCACCAACTGCCGCAACGGCAGCGCACAGCCATGCAGCCGTGCAGCCTTTAGCTGTGGTGCCGCATCTGCACTTCTGCACCCGTGTCCGTCCAGCCAAAAAAACGGCACACCTCCGCCCGCATGGCCAGGGTGTCGGCCCGGCCCAGGGCGATCAGCTCTTGTGTGTAGTTGGCCTCAAACAGCAGGTAGCTGGCCAGGGCGGCACCGCGTACATCGGCCATGTTGGACGTGACGCCCAGAGCGCCCAGCATGGCGCGCACGGGGCGGGGCAGGTCGCCCACATGGCGCGCGGCCACGGCGTCCAGGCGCTGCGAGGGCGCAATCACCAGCAGCTCGATGGGGCGCAGCGCGCTGTGCAGGCGCTTTTCTTCGGGGATGAGCGACAGGGTCTGGTTAACGCGCTGCACCCGCTCCACGTCCACCGCCAGCGCATCCAGAAAGATGTTGGACAGCGCATGCCCCGCAATCTGCGCCAGCGTGGGGTAGGTGGCCGTGGGGTTGGCGGCGGCGTCGCCCTTGGGTTCGTGCATGCGGCCCGCGCCAATCACCACAATGCGTTCGGCTCCCAGGTGGATGGCGGGTGCGATCGGTGCAGATTGGCGCATGGAGCCGTCGCCAAAGTATTCGACATGGCCGTCGATGGTGATGCCCTTGGCCGGGAAGATGAAGGGGATGGCCGACGAAGCCAGCAAATGTTCGTGCGTGATGCGGTCGCTGGCGGCCTTGCGCTGTGACCGCACCCAGGGCTTGACGGGAGTGGCCGCTTCGAAAAACGTGACGTGTTCGCCCGAACTGTAGCTGGACGCCGTCACCGCCAGCGCCGTGAGGTGCCCCTTGCGGATCAGCCTGGGCAGGCGCACCAGCGGCACCATCTTGACCAGCAATTTTTCGAGCGGGGTGTTGTCCAGCAGCGAGCGCGGCCGCATGCGCCGCCAGCGCGCCAGCGCCCAGCCCAGCGACACCAGCGTGAGCCAGCGCGCGCCGCTGCGCATCACGCTGAGCGAGTCGGCGCCATACACTTGTTGGGCATGGAACTGGCGCCACACGCGGGCAATGCGGCGCACCGCGCGGTCAAAGTTGTCTGCGCCACAGGCCAGTGCGGCGGCGTTGATGGCCCCGGCGGACGTGCCCGTGATGATGGGGAAGGGATTGGGACCGCCGCCCTCTCCGCAGGCGTTACGGATGTCGGCAATGGCCTCCAGCACCCCCACCTGGTAGGCGGCGCGGGCGCCGCCGCCGGTGAGCAGCAGGCCGGTGGCAGGCGATTTGGAGTCGGGAGGGGGCGTATCGGCGCGGTCGTTGGAGGACATCGGCAAGCGGGGCAGGCTGGGCAGGGCAGGTCGGTAGAGGAGCGGCAAGCAACGCCCCAAGTGTGGAGGGCCGCCCCCGCCGCACCATGTGGGAAAACCCGAAGATGCGCGGAGGCTGATTCGGGAGGGCGCTGGATCTGCGAGATCTGAAAAGGCGGGTGAGCCCGTTATCGCTGGGCCAACAGCAGCCGCGCCACGCCCTCGTCCTGCAGCACTGCGATGCTGTGGTCGCGGGCAAATGTCCGGGCGGTGTCGCTGAGTTGCCCTTGGGTCATCACATACACACCCGCCGATGCGTCGCGCGCCTGCATGGCTGCGTGCAGTTCGCGCAACGGCTCTACGCCATGGGTGGCGGCCTTCCAGCGACGGGCGCTGACCAGTGTGGTTTTGCCCCCCAGGATCAGGGCCATATCAGCGGCGCCGCCGGGTTTGAGGCGCTCCACGGTGCAGCCCTCTCGCGTCCATGCGGACTCCAGCGTATCGGCAAAGCTGCGCCAGGGCATGCTGTTGACGGCGTCCAGCATCTCGGCCACCTTGGCCGGGCTGGGTGCACGCAGCTGGCGCCAGGCGGCAATACAGCCCACCACAAAAATCGGAAACCCCGCCAGCGCGCCCACCACGAAGTATTCCTTGGGAAGCAGCACGCCCGATGCCAGCGTGATGAGGCCCACCACCCCAAAGCTGATCCACCATGGCGAGCGCAGCAGCACGGCAAACAGGGATTTCTCGGCCATCTTGAATTTCACGGGGGTCCTTTTTTCGGAGGGGGCGACGGCGTTATGCCGCGGGCAAAGCGTGCGCATTGTCCTTCAGTCTCCGAGGGCACACTGCTTGGATAGACTACCTGCCCCACAGGAGTTATTTGAATGGCAGTCACCGAACAAGGCCTCTTGGCCGCACTTTCCACCGTGCTGGACCCGCATACGGGCAAAGATTTCGTCAGCAGCCGCGCGCTGCGCAACCTGCAGATCACCGGTGGCGACGTGGCTTTTGACGTCGAACTGGGCTACCCCGCCAAAAGCCTGGTGCCCGAACTGCGCCGCGGCCTGGTCGCGGCTGCCAAGGGTGTGGCCGGGGTCGACAACGTATCGGTCAACATCACCACCAAGGTGCTGGCCCACGCCGTGCAGCGCGGCGTGCAACTGCTGCCACAGGTCAAGAACATCATCGCCGTAGCCTCGGGCAAGGGCGGCGTGGGCAAAAGCACCACCGCCGCCAACCTGGCCCTGGCCCTGGCCGCCGAGGGCGCCAGCGTGGGCGTGCTTGACGCCGACATCTACGGCCCCAGCCAGCCCATGATGCTGGGCATCAACCGCCGGCCCGAAAGCGACGACGGCAAGACCATGGAGCCGCTGGAGAACTACGGCGTGCAGGTCATGTCCATCGGTTTCCTGGTGGACCAGGACGAAGCCATGATCTGGCGCGGCCCCATGGCCACCCAGGCGCTGGAGCAGCTGCTGCGCCAGACCAACTGGAAAGACCTCGACTACCTCATCATCGACATGCCGCCCGGCACTGGCGACATCCAGCTGACGCTGAGCCAGCGCGTGCCCATGACCGGCGCGGTCATCGTCACCACGCCACAAGACATTGCGCTGCTGGACGCCAAGAAGGGCATCAAGATGTTCGAAAAGGTAGGCGTGCCCATCCTGGGCATCGTCGAGAACATGGCGGCGCACGTGTGCGGCAACTGCGGCCACGTGGAGCACATCTTCGGCGCCGACGGCGGCAAGAAGATGGCGGCCGAATACAACATGGACTACCTGGGCGCACTGCCGCTGGATATGAGCATCCGCCTGCAGGCCGACAGCGGCAAGCCCACCGTGGTGGCGGACCCGGATGGCGACGTGGCCAAGATCTACAAGAAGGTGGCACGCGATGTCGCGGTGAAGATCGCGCAACAGGCGAAAGATTTTTCGAGCAAGTTCCCGACGATCTCGATCAGCAAGAACACCTGAGCTGGATTTGCTATTGAAAAGATAGCTGTCTGCGCTTGATTGGCAAGCGTTGCAGGCCAAAAACCATTGGAAAGACCATGATCGTACGAATTGTGCAAGAGGTGCTTGCCCAATTCCCTGAAGGTGGGGGCGCCTGGCCGTGGCTGCTAACGATGCGAAGCGGGACCCCATGAACCTGCTCGCCTCCCTGCGCTATCTCGTGGCGCTGCACGAGCACCGGCATTTTGGCCGTGCCGCGCAGGCGTGCCACATCACGCAGCCCGCGCTTTCCAACGCACTGCGGGCGCTGGAGAAAGAGTTTGGTGTGGTCGTGGTACGCCGGGGCCGCAGCTTTGAGGGCTTTACGCCTGAGGGCGAACGCGTGCTGGCCACGGCCCAGCGCATGTTGCACGAGCACCAGGTGCTGCAGCAGGACCTCTGCAGCGACGCCGCCCACCCACGCGGCACGCTGCGGCTGGGTGCCGTGCCCACGGCCATGCCTATCCTGGCGCGGTTTGCCGCGCAGCTGCAGGCGCGGCACCCGGGCATCGTGCCGGTGGCGCTGTCGATGAGTTCGCAGGCGCTGGAGGCAGGGCTGGAGAATATTTCGCTGGACCTGGCACTGGGCTACACCGAGCGCATGCCGGCGCGCGGTGGGCAATTGCGGGCCTGGCCGCAGTATGTGGAGCATTACTTTCTGCTGCGCCGCGCCCCTGGGGCCACGGCGCGCGGTCTGCAGATCGGCGCGCCCATGCAGTGGGTCGATGCCGCACGCCTGCCGCTGTGCCTGCTCACCCCTGAGATGCACAACCGCAGTCTGGTCGACAGCGCCTTTCGCAGCGCGGGCGCACAGGTTCTGCCTGCCATGGAAACGGACTCGGTGCTGACTTTGGCTTTGAGCGTGGTGGCGGGTGAGCTGTGCAGTGTGTTGCCCGGGGCCTTGGTCGATGCCGTGCGCGGCCATGACGGGCTGGAGGCCCTGCCCCTGGTTGGCCCGGTGCTGACCACCCCCATCGGTTTCATGTCGCACCGGCAGGTGCAGCCCACGCGGGCGCTGGATGCGGCGCTGGCGCTGGCGCAGGACGCGAACTGGCTGCGGCACGCCACGGCGCACAGCGGTTTGTTGGCTGCAGGTTGATATCTGCAAGCCGCAGCGGGGCGGCTGCGGTTGATTTGCGGTGCGCAGCCTTCTGCGGCGTTTCATTTGTTTTTGTGATCGACCCATGTGCATCAGCAATTTGACGGGTGCGGCGGCCGTGCCCGACACTGCGGCGGCGCGTCAGCCTATGCAGGCGCCTTCATACAAAAACCAACACCCAATGCACCTTGCCCCCGAAGCCCCCACCGCAGCCGTCGTGGCCGCCGTGTCTGTGGATGACATGCGCGAACGCATCCGCCGCAAAAGCCGCCTCAAGGGCCGCCAGCCCGAAGACGCTGCAATGGCCGACGTGGCGCAGTTGCTGGGCCCGCGCCCGCCCGAGGGCTACCGCCGCGATCTGCTCATCGAACACCTGCACCGCCTGAACGACCACTTTGGCGTGCTGCACGATCGGCATCTGGTAGCCCTGGCCAAGCAGACGAACCTGCCCATGGCCGAGGTGTACGAAGTGGCAAGCTTCTATCACCACTTTGACATCGTGCGCGGCAAGGACGCGCAGGCACCGCGGCTTGTGCTGCGGGTGTGCGACAGCCTGAGCTGCAGCATGGCGGGTGCGCGTGAACTGCTGGCCCTGCTGCCCGAGCGCCTGCGGGCGGCCGGGCAGGGCGATGTGCAAGTGAAAGCGGTGCCCTGCGTGGGCCGTTGCGAGCAGGCGCCCGTTGCCGTGGTGCACCAGCGCCCAGTGCCGCACGCCACGGTCGATGCGGTGCTGGAAACGGTCAATTTCAAGTCAAATCGGGCTCTAGCGCTTCATCCACAAGCGCTTGTAGCTATTAATTTTGATTTGTGTGGAATGACCGAGAAGAGCGTGCCAGCGCAGCCAGAAGGCATCAACCCCGCCCACACCGACCTGGCGACCTACCGCGACCACGGCGGCTACCAGACCGCGGCTGCGCTGGTCAACGGCGAGATGGATGCCGATGCCGTGCTGACCGCCATGGAAGACTCGGGATTGCGTGGCTTGGGCGGCGCAGGCTTCCCGGCCGGGCGCAAGTGGCGCATCGTGCGCGACCAACCCGCTCCGCGCGTTATGGCGGTGAACATCGACGAGGGCGAGCCCGGCACCTTCAAAGACCGGACGTATCTGGAACGCGATCCGCACCGCTTTCTGGAAGGCGTGCTCATCGCCGCCCAGGTGGTGGGTACCGAGGCCGTGTACATCTACCTGCGCGACGAATATCACGGCTGCCGCGCGTTGCTGCAGCGGGCTTTGGACGACCTGCACGCCGCGCCACCATGCCCCCTGCCGCATATCGAGCTGCGCCGGGGCGCAGGCGCGTACATCTGCGGCGAAGAGTCGGCCATGATCGAGAGCATCGAGGGCAAACGTGGCGAACCCCGCATGCGCCCGCCCTACATCGCGCAGGTGGGCCTGTTCGGCCGGCCCACGCTGGAGCACAACTTCGAGACGCTGTACTGGGTGCGCGACATCATCGAACGCGGCCCGCAGTGGTTTGCCAGCTTTGGCCGCCACGGCCGCAAGGGGCTGCGCAGTTTCAGCGTGAGCGGGCGCGTGAAGCACCCCGGCGTCAAGCTCGCGCCTGCGGGCGTCACGGTGCAGGAGCTCATCGACGAATACTGCGGCGGCATGCTGGACGGACACCAGCTGTATGCCTACCTGCCCGGCGGCGCCTCGGGCGGCATCCTGCCCGCCCATCTGAATAACATCCCGCTCGACTTCGACACGCTCCAGCCCTACGGCTGCTTCATCGGCTCGGCCGCCGTCATCGTGCTCAGCCAGCACGACCGTGCGCGTGATGCAGCGCTGAATGTGATGCGTTTCTTTGAGCATGAAAGCTGCGGCCAGTGCACCCCCTGCCGCGTGGGCACGGCCAAGGCGGCGGCGCTGATGGAAGCGCCGCAGTGGGATGAGGAGCTGCTCGATGACCTGGCGCAGGTGATGGCCGACGCGTCCATCTGCGGCCTGGGCCAGGCGGCACCCAACCCCATCCGCTGCATCCACAAATACTTCCCGCACGAGGTGGGCGAGGCGCCGTGGCCGGGCGATTTACCCAAGCCGCGCAACAGCCCGCTCACAGAGCAACTGCCTGGCGGGGTGCAGCCATGAGCGCCGTGTTGACCCATGCCGCTGCGCAGCCCGGCGTGGACTTCGAGCTGGACGGTCAGCCCGTCACAGCCTTGCCTGACGAAACCATCCTGAAAGCGGCGCAGCGCCACGGCGTGGACATCCCCCACCTTTGCTACACCGACGGCCTGCGCCCTGACGGCAATTGCCGCGCGTGCGTGGTCGAGATCGGGGGCGAACGTACCTTGGCCCCCAGCTGCTGCCGTGCACCGACTGAAGGCATGAAGGTGCAGGCGACCAGCCCGCGGGCCCGCAAGAGCCAGCAGATGGTGGTCGAGATGCTGCTGTCGGACATGCCCGATGTGGGCTACAAGTGGAACGATGAAAAAGCAGAAACTCCTGAATTGATAGCTGGTAGCGCTTATCCATCAAGCGCTAGAGGCCAATTTGAATCAAATATTTACAAGACAACAGGCCAGCACGGCGAACTGAGCGAATGGGCGGACCGCCTGGGCGTCTCGGTGCGCCCGGCGCTCAAAGCCCTGCGCCGCGAGCAACCCGCGCCCGACGTAAGTCACCCCGCCATGGCGGTCAACCTGGACGCCTGCATCCAGTGCAACCGCTGCGTGCGTGCTTGCCGCGAAGAACAGGTGAACGACGTGATCGGCTACGCGCTGCGTGGTGCCGACAGCAAAATCGTCTTCGACCTCGACGACCCCATGGCCGAGAGCACCTGCGTGGCTTGCGGCGAATGTGTGCAGGCCTGCCCCACGGGCGCGCTCAGCCCCAAGACGCACATCGGCCCGCAGGCGGTGGACCGCAAGGTCGATTCGGTCTGCCCGTTCTGCGGTGTGGGCTGCCTCATCACCTACAACGTGCGCGATGAAAAAATCATCAGCGTCGAAGGCCGCGATGGCCCGGCCAACCATGGCCGTCTGTGCGTGAAAGGGCGCTTCGGTTTCGACTACGCCCATCATCCTGACCGCCTCACGGCGCCGCTGATCCGAAAGCCGGGCGTGCCCAAGGAAGTGCGGCCCTATGGAGCGGACTGGCGTGACACCTTCCGCGAGGCGAGTTGGGACGAGGCGCTCAACCTAGCGGCTGGCACGCTCAAAAACCTGCGCGACACCCACGGTCCCAAGGCGCTGGCGGGCTTTGGCTCCGCCAAGGGCAGCAACGAAGAGGCGTACCTGTTTCAGAAGCTCGTGCGCACCGGCTTTGGCAGCAACAACGTCGACCACTGCACGCGGCTGTGCCACGCCTCCAGCGTGGCCGCGCTGCTCGAAGGTGTGGGTTCGGGCGCGGTGAGCAACCCGGTGAACGATGTGGAACATGCCGAGCTGATCTTCGTGATCGGCTCCAACCCCACGGCCAACCACCCGGTCGCTGCGACGTGGATGAAAAACGCGGCCCAGCGTGGCGCAAAGATCGTGCTGGCCGACCCGCGCATCACGGACATCGGGCGTCATGCCTGGCGCACGCTGCAGTTCAAGGCCGACACCGACGTGGCCATGCTCAATGCGCTGATCCACACGGTGATTGATGAGGGGTTGGTGGATGAGGCCTTCATCCGCGACCGCGCCAATAACTTCGAGGCCCTCAAAGCCAACGTGATGGGCTGCAGCCCCGAGGCCATGGCGCCCGTGTGCGGCATCCCGGCCGAAAGCCTGCGCGAAGTGGCGCGCGCGTTTGCACAATCCAAGGCCTCGATGATTTTGTGGGGCATGGGCATCAGCCAGCACGTGCACGGCACCGACAACGCGCGCTGCCTGATCGCGCTGTGCGCCATCACCGGGCAGATCGGCAAGCCTGGATCGGGCCTGCACCCGCTGCGCGGCCAGAACAACGTGCAGGGCGCGAGCGACGCGGGGCTCATTCCCATGATGTTCCCCAACTACCAGCGCGTGGACAACGCCGGGGCACATGCCTGGTTTGAGGACTTCTGGGGCACCCAGCTGGATGAGACACCCGGCTACACCGTGGTCGAAATCATGCACAAAGCCTTGGCCGACGACAGCGACCCGCACAAGGTGCGCGGCATGTACATCATGGGCGAGAACCCTGCCATGAGCGACCCCGACCTGAACCACGCGCGCCACGCGCTCGCCACCTTGCAGCACCTGGTGGTGCAGGACATCTTTTTGACCGAAACCGCCTGGCTGGCCGACGTGGTGCTGCCCGCCAGCGCCTGGCCCGAGAAGACGGGCACCGCCAGCAACACTGACCGCATGGTGCAGATGGGCCGCCGCGCGCTGCACCCGCCGGGCGACGCGCAGCCGGACCTGTGGATCATTCAGCAACTGGCAACGCGGATGGGCCTCGACTGGAACTACGAAGGGGAAGAATCCGGCGTGGCCGCCGTGTACGACGAAATGCGCCAGGCCATGCACGCCAGCATCGAAGGCATCACCTGGGAGCGCCTTGCGCGCGACTCCAGCGTGACCTACCCCTGCCTCACGGACGACGACCCGGGCCAGCCCATCGTCTTCACCGAAAAATTCCCCACCCCCACGGGCCGCTTGCAACTGGTGCCCGCCAGCGTGATCCCGGCAGCCGAAAAGCCCGACGCCGACTACCCGCTGGTGCTCATCACGGGCCGCCAGCTGGAGCACTGGCACACCGGCAGCATGACGCGGCGCAGCACGGTGCTGGACGCCCTCGAGCCCATGGCCACTGCATCGCTGCATGGCGATGAGCTGGCACGGCTGGGCGTGGCGCCCGGCGCGCTGGTGGGCATCCGCTCGCGCCGGGGCATGTTGCAGGTGCGCGTGCGCCGCGACGACGGCACGCCGCGTGGCACGGTGTTCATGCCGTTTGCGTATGTGGAAGCAGCGGCGAATATGCTGACCAATGCTGCGCTCGATCCGTTCGGCAAGATTCCGGAGTTCAAATACTGCGCAGTGGCGGTGGAGGTGCCGGAAAGCGCTGCAAGCTGATGGGCGCGCGAACCCGAAAAGGCTTTGCTTTGAACGGGTTCTAAGGACATTGCCGCCCATGACATTGAGCCGGGGTAAAGTCAGCGCCCATGACTGAGCGCCCCTACACCGACGTTGCCGTGATCATGCGGTGCGAGCACATCGACAACCGTTGGCAGCCCTGGCGGTGGTCACTGGCGGAGGTGGTGATCAACGAGCCTGCCTTTGGCACCGAGCCGCGCCAGATCATTCAAGACGAGCGTGAGCAGCGCTGGCTGTTTCCGGGGTTCCGCGTCGAGCTGTTTCGTGACGATGCAGAGGGCTACAGCCTGAACCTCACCTCCGAAGCCCCGTGCTGGTTTGTGATGTGGCGCCGCGACGAAGACCCCGGCACGGGCGAGATCCCGCTGGCTCGCCCTGTTGCCGTGAGCTTGAGCTACCACGACGCAGGGCGCTGGCTGGACGCGCAGGAGAGTGTGGAACAGGTGCCCGCAGCGCCTGAAGTGGTGCAGGCCATGCAAGCCTTTGTTGACGAGCATTACCAGCCCGAACCCAAGCGCCGCAAGCGCCCCGATAGTTTCCGGCCGTTGCAGGACCGGTTTGGCAATCCTGCATCGGTGTCTACCGAGAAGCAACGTGGCGGTGGGGCGGGCGGTGGTGGACGTGGTGGGAGCGCAGGCGGAGGTGGCCATGGCTGACGGATTTCTGGGCCGCTGGTCGCGCCGCAAGCAGGAGGTGCGCGAGGGCAAGCCGGTGGAAGATCCGCCAACGCCGGTCTCGCCCGTCGCTACGGCGCCATCAGCGGGGCCTTCGATGGCGCCAGCGTCTTCATCGGCAGGCGTGCCCGGCGGCGCGGCAGACGCTGCGCCCGAGGTCGCTGCCCCGGCAGAGGCACCGCCGCCGCCCACATTGGCCGACGCCCAGGCGCTCACCCCTGCCTCTGATTTCAAGGCCTTTGTGGCCCACGACGTTGCGCCCGAAGTGCGCAACCTGGCCATGAAGAAGCTTTTTGCCGATCCTCATTTCAATGTGATGGATGGACTCGACATCTACATCGGCGACTACACCCAGCCCGACCCGCTGCCCGCAGGCATGCTGCGCAAAATGACCAGCGCCCACGCCCTGGGGTTTTTTGACGATGAGAAGAAGGCCGATGCCGCAGCATCGGCCGAGGGTATGGGTCGTGGGGCTGTCCCGGATGAGGGCGCCGAGCCGCTTGCGTCCACGGAAGCAGACGCAAACGCAATAGCCCCTGCTATTGCTCAGCCTCGGGATGATGCGGAGGTAGAAACGCGCTCAGACGTGGCACAGTCCGGGGTATGCAACGCTATTCCTAGCGACCCCTCCAGCGAGCTTGCGCTGGTTACCGGCTCCCCAGGGGATGCGGTGGCCATGCCAGCCAGCCACACAGAACATGACCACGACGCTCATCTGCGACTGCAACCAGACGATGCCCCTCAACGCCAAGGCGTTGGGCGCGGCACTGCATGAAGACCTGACCCTTCACTCCACCCTGTGTCGGCGCGATGCGGGGGCGTATCAAAAGGCCATCCAGTCGGGCGATCAGGTGGTGGTGGCCTGCACGCAAGAGCAGCGCCTGTTTGGCGACCTGGGTCAGCAGACCGAAGGTGCGGTGTCCCCCATCCGTTTCGTGAACATCCGCGAAACAGGGGGCTGGAGCCGCGACGCTGAAAAAGCCAGCCCCAAGATCGCCGCCCTGCTGGCTGCCGCGCATTTGCCCGATCCCCAACCCGTGCCCACGGTTACCTACAAAAGCACGGGCCGTTTGCTCATCATCGGCCCGCTGGACCAGGCCGAGCAGGCTGCGGCGCTGGTGTCCGATGTGCTGGATGTGACGCTTTTCACCCAAGGCCCCGGTAATGCGGGGGGCGCGCAGACACGGCGTTTTCCGGTGCTGGGCGGGCGCATCACGGGCCTCACGGGCTGGCTGGGCGCGTTTGATCTGCAGTGGAAAGGCGACAACCCCATCGACCTCGACCTGTGCACACGCTGCAATGCCTGTGTGGCGGCTTGCCCCGAGAACGCCATTGGCCTCGACTACCAAATCGACATGGGGGCCTGCAGCTCGCACCGCGACTGCGTGAAGGTGTGTCAGGTGGCTGGCGCCATCGATTTCACGCGTGAAGCGGCGGTGCAGCAAGAGCGCTTTGACCTGGTGCTGGACCTGCGCGCGGCCACCGCCACACCCACCTTCTTGCAGCATGCGGTGCCGCAAGGGTATTTCCGCTGGGACGGGCGCCGTGATGGTGGTGATATGTCCACGCTGCTCAAGCTGCGCGAACTGGTGGGCGAGTTCGAGAAGCCCAAGTTTTTTGCCTACAAACAAAAACTCTGCGCCCACAGCCGCAACGAAACTGTGGGCTGCAATGCCTGCGTGGACATCTGCTCGGCCGAGGCCATTGCCAGCGATAAGAGCCGCCAGCAAATCAAGGTCAACCCGAACCTGTGCGTGGGCTGCGGCGCCTGCACCACCGTGTGCCCCACAGGTGCGCTGACCTATGCCTACCCCAGCGCGAACGAGCAGGGCACCAAGCTCAAGACCTTGTTGTCGACCTACACCGCTGCAGGCGGCAAGGACGCCGTGCTGCTGCTGCACAGCCAGGAGCGAGGCCAGCAACTGGTCGAAGAGTTGGGCCGTGCTGCCCAGCTCAAACTGGCGCACGGCGTGCCCGCCAACGTCATCCCGGTGGCGCTGTGGCACACGGCCAGCACGGGCGTGGACCTTTGGCTCAGCGCCATTGCTTACGGGGCCTCGCAGGTGGTGCTGTTGACGACGAATGAAGAGGCGCCGCAATACCTGGATGGCCTGCAGGCCCAGATGGACGTAGCGCAGACTTTGTTGCGCGGCCTGGGCTACACCGGCACGCATGTGCAGCTGCTGCGCGCCACGCACCCCACCGAGCTGGACGCCGCATTGCAGGCCCTGGGGCAGACGCGGCAGAAGACCCCGGCCGTGGCCGCCCGTTTTGCAGTGGCGCAGGAAAAGCGCAGCACACTGGAGATGGCGCTGGACCACCTCATCGAGCACGCCCCTATGCCTGTGGCAGAACGCCCAGAGGCCATTGCCCTACCTGCTGTGGGGTCGCCCCTGGGCACCATCGAGGTCAACAAAGACCGCTGCACGCTGTGCCTGAGTTGCGTGAGCGCCTGTCCGGCCAGTGCGCTGCAAGACAACCCGCAGCTGCCACAGCTGCGCTTCATCGAAAAGAACTGCGTGCAGTGTGGACTGTGCGCCACCACCTGCCCGGAAGACGCCATCACGCTGCAACCCCGTTTGCTCCTGGCCCCTGAGCGTGCGCAGCTGCGCGTGCTCAATGAGGCCAAGCCCTGGTCCTGCGTGCGCTGTAGCAAGCCCTTTGGCACCGTCAAGGCCATCGAAGCCATGTTGGGCAAACTCTCGGGCCATGCCATGTTCCAGGGTGATGCGCTGGAGCGCCTGAAAATGTGCAGCGACTGCCGTGTGATTGACCTGTATTCCTCCCAAAGCGAAACGAAAGTGACCGACCTGTGAGTGCCAACCCTTCCCTGATCCCGCCGGGCAGTTCGGCCCTGGATGAAGAAACCGCGCGGGCAGAGCTGTATGGGGTGTTGTCGCAGCTGTACTACGCTGTGCCCAGCGCAGAACTGTTGGCTGCGGTGCGCGTGGCGGTGACCGAGGCTCCGGCCGATGGAGCCTTTTTGCAGGAGCCCTGGCAGGTGCTGGTGGGCGCTACCCGCGACCTGAGCGATGCCGCGATTGCGCTGGAGTTCGACCGCTTGTTTGGTGGAGTGGGAAAGCCTGAAATTTATCTATACGGGTCGCACTATCTCAGTGGATTCTTGAACGAGAAACCACTGGCGCGTCTGCGCAATGATCTGGATGGCATGGGCCTTGCGCGTGACGATGCCATGTCAGAAACCGAAGACCACGCGGCGTACCTGTTTGAGGTCATGCGTTACCTGATTGCTGGAGATGATGTTGCTGTCTGCAACCTGACATCGCAGCGCAACTTTTTCGCAACGCATTTGCAACCCTGGATTTTGCAGCTGTGCGATGCGCTCGGAGCACATCCCCAAGCACGCTTTTATGCTGCAGTGGCCCAGTTCACGCGCGCTTTCGTGTCGGTGGAAGCCCAGGGTTTTGACATGTTGGAGTGAGCGTGGGGTCCGCATAAACCCTGATGCCCGCGCTATAAAAGATGAGTGAGTTAGTGGGAGGTGTAAAGCTCGATTGCAGTGTTTTACACACTGACATAGACTGTATGAAATCCGTTTCATAGCTGCCAGCCATTCTGGAGACACGCATGCAGAACCGCCAGCCGAATTCGTCCCGCCGGAGTTTCTTTTCCGGCGCCGCCACCGTAGGGGCTGCAGCAGCAGCCGTTGTGGCACTTCCCCATGTAGCTCCGTCAGACGCCGTCGTGTCTGAGCCCGCTCGCGTGGCGCCAGAAAAAGGCGGTGGCTACCACCTGTCTGCGCACGTGAAGCAGTACTACAAGACCACCCAACTCTGACGCGGGGCGTGCCATGTTGTTAACCAAGAAGTCCTCCCACACGGGGCAGACCGTATCGTCGTCTGCCTCTCCTTTTGTGCACAGCCTGCGTCGCGGCCTGTCGCAAGCGCTGCCCACCATGGACCGGCGTTCGTTCCTGCGCCGCTCCGGCCTTGGTGTGGGCGTCGGTATTGCTGCATCGCAGCTGGTGCTGGTCAAAAAGTCAAACGCTGCCGAGGGCGCCAAAGTCGCAATCGGCGACAGCAAGATCGAAGTGCGGCGCACCATCTGTACCCACTGCTCGGTGGGTTGCGCAGTGGATGCCATTGTTGAAAACGGCGTTTGGGTGCGGCAGGAGCCGGTGTTTGATTCACCTATCAACCTGGGCGCCCATTGCGCCAAGGGTGCTGCTCTGCGTGAACACGGCCACGGCGAATACCGCCTGCGCTACCCCATGAAGCTGGTCAACGGCAAGTACGAGCGCATCAGCTGGGACACAGCGCTGAATGAAATCACCGCCAAGATGAAAGAGCTGCGCGCGGCCAGTGGCCCCGACAGCGTTTATTTTGTGGGCTCGTCCAAGCACAACAACGAGCAGGCGTATTTGATGCGCAAGTTCGTGAGCTTCTGGGGCACCAACAACTGCGACCACCAGGCCCGCATCTGCCACTCCACCACGGTGGCGGGAGTGGCCAACACTTGGGGCTACGGCGCCATGACCAATTCGTACAACGACATGCAGAACAGCAAGTGCGCGTTGTACATCGGCTCCAATGCCGCTGAAGCCCATCCGGTCAGCATGCTGCACATGCTGCACGCCAAGGAAACGGGCTGCAAGATGATTGTGGTGGACCCGCGCTTTACTCGCACTGCCGCCAAGGCCGATGAGTACGTGCGCATCCGCTCGGGCACCGACATTCCCTTCCTCTTCGGCTTGCTGTATCACATCTTCAAGAACGGCTGGGAGGACAAGCAGTACATCAACGACCGTGTCTATGGCATGGAGAAGGTGCGCGAAGATGTGCTGGCCAAGTGGTCGCCTGACAAGGTGGAAGAGGCCTGCGGCGTCAAGGAAGACCAGATGTTCAAGGTGGCCCAGATGATGGCCACTGCCAAGCCTGCCACCATTGTGTGGTGCATGGGGCAGACACAGCACACCATCGGCAATGCCATGGTGCGTGCGTCGTGCATCTTGCAATTGGCCTTGGGCAATGTGGGCAAGTCTGGCGGCGGCACCAACATCTTCCGCGGTCACGACAACGTGCAAGGTGCCACGGACGTGGGCCCCAATCCAGACTCGCTGCCCGGCTATTACGGCTTGGCCGAAGGCTCGTGGAAGCACTTTGCTGCCGTGTGGGGCGTGGACTTCGAATGGATCAAAAAGCAGTACGCCTCGCCCGCGATGATGACCAAGAGCGGCATCACCGTGTCGCGCTGGATCGACGGTGTGCTGGAAAACAATGAACTGATCGACCAGGACTCCAACCTGCGCGGCGTGTTCTTCTGGGGTCATGCACCCAACTCGCAAACCCGTGGCCTCGAAATGAAGCGCGCCATGGACAAGCTGGATCTGCTGGTGGTGGTGGACCCCTACCCATCGGCCACGGCCGCCATGGCCGCAATGCCCGGCAAGGCCGAGGACCAGAACCCCAATCGCGCGGTTTATCTGTTGCCAGCGGCAACGCAGTTTGAAACCAGTGGTTCTGTGACGGCGTCCAATCGTTCCATCCAGTGGCGCGAGAAGGTGATCGAGCCGCTGTGGGAGAGCCGCTCGGACCACATGATCATGCACCAGTTCGCCGAGAAACTGGGCTTCGCGGCCGAGCTGTCCAAGAACTACAAAATGCAGAAGGTCAAGGGCATGGACGAGCCCGTGGTCGAAGACATCCTGCGTGAAATCAACCGCGGCATGTGGACCATCGGCTATACCGGCCAAAGCCCGGAACGCCTGAAGGCGCACATGCGGAACATGCACTTGTTCGATGTCAAGACGCTCAAATCAAAAGGCGGCAAGGACAAGGAAACGGGATATGACTTCGGGGGCGACTATTTCGGGCTCCCTTGGCCTTGCTACGGTACCCCCGAACTCAAGCACCCTGGTTCACCGAATTTGTACGACAACTCCAAGCATGTGATGGATGGCGGCGGTAATTTCCGAGCCAACTTTGGCGTGGAGCGCGATGGCAAGAGCCTGTTGGCAGAAGATGGCTCCCATTCGGTGGGGGCCGACATCACCACCGGTTACCCTGAGTTTGACCACGTGTTGCTCAAGAAGCTGGGCTGGTGGGACGACCTGACCGATGCCGAAAAATCCAAGGCAGAAGGCAAAAACTGGAAGACTGATCTGTCCGGCGGCATTCAGCGTGTGGTGATGCAGGGGCACGGCTGCCATCCATTCGGCAACGCCAAGGCCCGCGCCGTGGTGTGGAACTTCCCTGATGCAATTCCGCAGCACCGTGAGCCTTTGTATGGCACCCGGCCAGACCTCATGGCCAAGTACCCCACACATGACGACAAGAAAGCCTTCTGGCGCCTGCCGACTCTTTACAAGAGCGTGCAGGACAAGAACATCGCTGACAAGATAAACGAGAAGTTCCCGCTCATCATGAGCTCCGGCCGTCTGGTCGAATACGAAGGCGGCGGCGAGGAAACCCGGTCCAACCCTTGGCTGGCCGAGCTGCAACAAGAGTCGTTTGTCGAGATCAACCCCAAGACGGCCGCTGATCGCGGTATCCGCAACGGCGAACGTGTGTGGCTGAGTTCTCCGACCGGCGCGCGCATCAATGTGCAGGCGTTGGTCACCGCGCGTGTGGCACCCGACACCGTGTGGATGCCGTTTCACTTCTCGGGCCACTGGCAGGGCGCCGACATGCTGGCGTATTACCCCAAGGGCGCGGCGCCTGTGGTGCGCGGCGAAGCCGTGAACACGGCAACGACGTATGGCTACGACAGCGTGACCATGATGCAAGAAACCAAAACCACGATCTGCAACGTGGAACGCGCCTGATAGCGCGCCATACGGAGACCCAACATGGCACGAATGAAATTCATCTGCGATGCAGAGCGCTGCATCGAATGCAACGGTTGTGTGACCGCCTGCAAGAACGAGCATGAGGTCCCGTGGGGCGTGAACCGCCGCCGCGTCGTGACGCTCAACGACGGTGTACCCGGCGAGAAATCCATCTCGGTGGCCTGCATGCACTGCAGCGACGCGCCCTGTATGGCGGTCTGCCCCGTCAACTGCTTTTACCGCACCGAAGAGGGCGTGGTACTGCACGACAAGGACGTGTGCATCGGCTGCGGCTACTGCAGCTACGCCTGCCCCTTTGGTGCCCCTCAATTTCCATCGTCGGGCACGTTTGGTGTGCGCGGCAAGATGGACAAGTGCACCTTCTGCGCCGGTGGCCCTGAAACACACGGCAGCCAGTCCGAGTTCGAGAAGTACGGTCGCAACCGTTTGGCTGAAGGCAAGCTGCCTGCCTGCGCGGAAATGTGCTCTACCAAGGCCCTGTTGGCCGGTGACGGCGACGTTGTGGCAGACATCTTCCGCAACCGCGTGGTGCAGCGTGGCAAGGGCGCCGAGGTGTGGGGCTGGGGCACGGCCTACGGTTCGCAACAGGCGGGTCAGCCCGCAGGAGGCAAGTCATGAAGCGTGTACACCTCATTCTCTCCACCACCCTTGCCGTGGCTGCGTTGACGGCGTGCGGCGAGAAGCCGCAAACGGGCGCAGGTATCCGTGGCGACGCGGCACCTTTCGCCGGTACTGGCAGCAACTTCATGAACCCCGGCTGGAAGGCGGGTGACAAAGCCAGCTGGGAAGCCCAGTTGAAGACGCGCCAGCAGTACGGTCAAAACGAATACACCCGCACCCAATCCAAGTGAGGCCCACCATGAAACACATCGTGTGGTCATTGGCGTTGGCGGCTGGCCTTGCCTGGGTTCCGGCCCATGCGCAGGCGCCCGCGGCGTCGGATGCAGCGGCGGCCCCGGCCGCCGTGGCTCCCGCGCCGGCGGCCGCCCCTGCGGCGGCGCCCGGCGGCATTCAGAGCCAGAACATTTTTCAGGTGAAGCCTGACGCCAGCGCCGACCCCAAATATGCCGAGCAGACCAATGGCGAACGCGCCAAGGTGCAACCCGGCAACAACGCGCCCATGTGGCGCCAGGTTGGGCAGGGCGTGACGGGCTACAGCAGCCTTCCCAAACGCCAGGCGCCTGAAGCGGGTAACCTGATCCAACCTTTTGTGCAGTACCCCGGGTCCCGTGTGACGAGTGCGGGTGAGGCGTGGCGGCAGGTGCGCAACAACTGGATCATTCCTTACGGCGGGTCGTTGTTGCTGATCGTGGCGGGCGCCATTGCGCTGTTCTACTGGCGCAAGGGCATGATGATGTTGCACGGCGCAGAGACCGGTCGCAAGATCGAGCGCTTTACCCCATTCGAGCGCTCTGCGCACTGGGCCAATGCCATCGCTTTTGTGGCGTTGGCCATATCTGGTCTGGTGATGGCGTTTGGCAAGTTCCTCCTGCTCCCCATCATAGGCAGCACCTTGTTTGGCTGGCTGACCTACGCGCTCAAGAACCTCCATAACTTTGCCGGCCCGCTGTTTGCGGTGTCTTTGATCATTGTGTTCTTCACGTTCCTCAAAGACAATCTGCCGCGCAAGGAAGACGCGACCTGGCTTGCCAAGGGGGGCGGAATGTTGTCCGGCAAAGAAGTGCCTTCTCACCGCTTCAACGCGGGCGAGAAACTGGTTTTCTGGGGCGGTGTGCTGGGCCTGGGCTTTATCGTGGTGGCGTCAGGGCTGGTGCTCGACATGCTGATTCCCGGCCTGATCTATGAGCGCGGCACCATGCAAATTGCGCACATGGTGCACGCTGTTGCCACGGTGGTGATGATGGTGATGTTCATGGGGCACATTTACATGGGCACCGTAGGCATGCAGGGCGCTTACAAAGCCATGAGAACGGGCTATGTGGACGAAACCTGGGCCAAGGAGCACCACGAACTCTGGTACGACGATATTCAGGCTGGCAAGATTCCCAAACAGCGCAGTGCCACAACGCCCACGGGCGAGGCCGCTGCAGGCAAGCCCGTTCAGGCATGAGGTTTCCCATGACGATGACACTCCTCGCACGTAAAACCCTGGTGGCACTGTGCGCCACCTGCGTCTGCACTTTGGCTGCAGCCAAGTTGCCCCCGCCGTCGCCGGAAGCCGCTGCCAAGGCTGCTGAGGCAGGTGCCAAAGCGGCCTGGGCAGGCAAGGTCGACGCCTACAAGCTGTGCATGTCGCAAGACAGGGTCGCAGCGCATTACCGCAAGTCCAATCCGACGGCAAAACCAGCGACCGCAGCTGCTTCGACTTGCACGGATCCGGGGCCTTTTGCCTACACGCCACCTTCCGCCAAACCCCTTGAGGCTGCCGGTGCTCATTCGCCACCGGGCACGGCCAGCAGCCCGCCCAATACCCAGGTTCCACAGGCGCCTGGGGCAGCTGCATCGGCGTCGGCCCCCAAGTCGTGACCTGACCGCGCCGGCGGTAGACTATCCTGCGCAAAGCCGCACCACGCAACGTGGTGCGGCTTTTTCTTTGGTGACGCGCGAGGGCGCGCCCCATGTGTAATTCGCACCTTAGGCTTTCGAAAAGTCCGCACTTTGCGCAGCGCCATTCCGATTCTTCCTGATGCGCCGGCGCGCACTGCGTACATTTGACCCATGAGTTCCCGCCCTGATCCTGAATTTGCCCCCGCCTGGCCCCGTCTGACGCAGGCCCAGGCGCCCCTCACGCATGCGGTCGACGTGGTCAATGAGCGCGGAGAACGCGAGCAGGTGCAGATCCCCGCCGAACGACCCCTCACCGTCTACGTCGACAAACGCGAGCTGGTCACGCTCATGACCCTGGGCGCGCAGCCTGAGCTGCTGGTGTTGGGCTACCTGCGCAACCAGCGGTTGGTGGAGTCGGTGTTTGACATCGAATCCATTACGGTGGACTGGGACGTTCATGCCGCTGCGGTGCGCACGCGCCATGGCATCGCGCGCATCGAAGAGCGCACCGCCAGCAAGGTGGTAACCACGGGTTGCGGGCAGGGCAGTGTGTTTGGTGGACTGATGGACGAGGTGGACCGCATCGACCTGCCCGAGGCGCGGCTGACCCAGGCCCAGCTATACGGCATCGTGAACGCCATCCGCCTCAAGGAGAGCACCTACAAATCGGCAGGTTCGGTGCATGGCTGTGCATTGTTCCGGGGCGAGGATCTGCTGACTTTTGTCGAAGACGTGGGCCGCCACAACGCTATCGACACCATTGCAGGCTGGATGTGGATGAATCCGGAATCGGTGCAGGCCGAATCTGCCAGCACGGGGCTCGCACCCGCGCCAACTGCAGCATGCCCCCGCTCCGGTAGCGATGCTGCGACTGCATCGGCCGGGCTCCACGTCCCGATGTCGGGCACCGACAAGGTGTTCTACACCACGGGCCGCCTCACCAGCGAGATGGTGATCAAGTCCGCACAGATGGGCGTGCCAATTGTGGTGTCACGCAGCGGCATGACGCAGATGGGCCATGCGGTGGCCCAGCAACTGGGCCTTTGCGCCATTGGCCGCGCGACCAACCGGCGCTTTGTGTGCTACAGCGGCGAGCACCGCCTGGTGCTGCAGCCTGAGCTGGCGTCGCCGCCGTCGATGGCGCCTGCCACGCCGCAACCTGGCGCTCAATAGCCAGCGGACGGGCAGGATTCGGCATGCGGCGCGGTCACGCCGCAATGGCATGATGCGCGCATGAAAGACCTGCACGCCGAGAGAAAGAGCGCCTGGGCAGACACCCTCCCCAGCCAATGGGGCCCCGAGCTCGCCAAGATTGAAATCCCGCTGGAGGGGCATCCAGAACCGGGGCTACAGCCCCAGGCGATGCAGTCGGCCCCGTCCGCCGCGGTGGCCGCCACGCGGCTGCCCCTCATGCGCTGGCTTGTCGAAGGCTTGCGCGCCACGCTGTTTTTTCGCCCCCGCACCGGCGCAAGCGCGCCCACACCCTGGCAGCTGATCGTGGTGGTGTTGCTCAGCACTGCGTTGATGCTGGGCATGGCCCGGCTGGAGGTGGTGGGGCCTGCGCAATTCAACCTGCGCAACTGGCTGACCCCGCTGTGGACCGGCCTCGTGTTGTTGTGGTTGGGCTGGTGGGCCATGGCGCCCGCGCAGTCCCGACCCCCCTCCGACGGGCACGCTCTGTCGGGCGGTGTCGCGGCCTGGTATGTGTTGTCCACCTGGGCGCCGCTGCTGCCCACGCTGGTGTTGTATGGCTTGTTGGCCACGGTAACGCACAAGCCCTCGCTGTGGGCCAGTGAGGCGGCGGGCATCGCGTTCTGGGTGATCTATGGCCTGCTCACGGTGTGGCTCGTGGCCGCGCTGGTGGTGGTCAGTGGTCGTTTCATTCGCTCGGCCGCCCGCACGGCGGTGTACACAGCCGGTCTGGTGGGCGTGATTGCGCTGGGCACCTGGCAGTTTCCGGACCGGCCCTGGGAGTTTGATGCCGAGGCGGCGCGAGCACAGGCCGCGGCGTCGGGCGAGGCGGGTGAAGCAGCCCCCGAGCCCGTTCGGCTGGCACTGTCGCAGGCTGTGTTTGAGGCGCAGCAGCCCCTGCTGGAACAGCAGCTACAAAGCCTTGCACCCGAACGTGCCGGCGTGGTCGATGTCTACGGCTTGGTGTTTGCACCCTATGCGGGCGAAGAAGTGTTCCGCCGCGAGAGCACCATGGTCAGCACCCTGCTGCAAGAGCGTTTTGACGCCCAGGGCCGGGTGATCCATCTGCTCAACCATGCCGAAACCGCCAGCACCCATGCCTGGGCCACGCCGCAAAACCTGCAGCGTGCCATTGCCGGGCTGGCCCAGCGCATGGACCGCGACAACGATCTGCTGGTGATCTACATGACCTCGCACGGCGCGCGCAACCACGAGCTGGCTGCCGCCCACTGGCCGCTGCAGGTGTCACCTGCCACGCCTGAGATGCTGCGCGCAGCATTGGACGAGGCGGGCATTCGCAACCGCGTGATCGCCGTATCAGCCTGCTATTCGGGCGGCTGGATTGACCCCCTGGTCACGGATAGCACCCTGATCATGACGGCCGCCGATGCCACGCACACCTCCTATGGTTGTGGCACGCGATCGGAGCTCACGTTTTTTGGCCGCGCCGTGTTCAACGAGCAATTGCGCCAGACCCATTCGTTCAGCCAGGCTTTTGAAAAAGCGGTGCCCCTGATCGCAGAGCGCGAGATTGAGGCGGGCAAATCCGATGGGTTCTCCAACCCGCAGATCCGCGTAGGCACGCAGATTGCTCCTGTGCTGCAGTCGCTGGAGCAGCGCCTTGCGGCCACCCCGGGTGACAGCGTGCCGGTAGCTACCAGCGCAAGGTAGCCCCTGGTGTGGTGTTGCGCGCTATCCGGCACTTTATACCGTGTCTTTTCGGCCAGGGCTGCGTTGCAAATCCGCGCGATACCTACCCGTATCGCTGTGGTTTGCGCCTTGCCCTGACCAAAAATTCATCTGTTCTAAATGTGCCGCCAAGCGTGCAACACCACACTAGAAACCCCCCACAGCCCGCCAGCCCGTTCGCTTTGCGCTAAGGTCCACGCCATGAATCTGTCTTTCCTACGCCTCGGCTGGCGCACCCTGGCGCGTGACCTGCGCGCGGGCGAATTGCGGTTGCTCATCGTTGCGGTCACCCTGGCAGTGGCCGCGCTCACGTCGGTCGGCTTTTTTGCTGACCGCCTGCAAGGCGGCTTGCAGCGCGACGCGCTGCAGCTGCTGGGCGGCGATGCCGTGGTGGCCAGCGACAACCCCACCCCCGCCGCATTCGTGGAGCGTGCCAAGTCGCTGGGCCTGCAGACCGTGACCACGCTGGGTTTTCCCACCATGGGACGCGCCAGCGACGCGCAAGGCGGCGCCAGCAAGTTGGTGGCACTCAAAAGCGTGCAGCCGGGCTACCCGCTGCGTGGCAGCCTCACGGTGGCCGATGCGCCCGGGGCGCTGGACCAGCCCACGCGCGACATCCCGGCGCGCGGCGAGGTGTGGGTGGATGCCCCGCTGCTTGAATCTCTGAACCTCGCCATGGGCGACATGTTGCTGCTGGGCGATGCGCAACTGCGCATCGCGCGCATCATCGTCATCGAGCCGGACCGGGGCGCGGGGTTCATGAGCTTCGCGCCGCGCGTCATGGTCAACGAGGCCGACCTGCCCGCCACTGGCCTGGTGCAGCCCGCCAGCCGACTTACCTACCGGTTTGCCGTCATCGGCGCCACCCCGGCCGTCAAGGCCTTCAATGACTGGGCGGTGGCCGAGCTGAAGAATCCCGAAGTGCATGGCGTGCGCGTGGAGTCGCTGGAAAGCGGCCGTCCCGAAATGCGCCAGACGCTGGACCGCGCGCAGAAATTCCTGAGCCTGGTGGCGCTGCTCGCCGCATTGCTGTCTGCCGTGGCGGTGGCGTTGGCCGCGCGCGGCTTTGCTGCGGACCACCTGGACGCCTCTGCCATGCTGCGCGTGCTGGGACAAAGCCAGCGCACCATTGCCGGCGCCTACACCACCGAATTCGCGTTGATCGGCCTGTTTGCCAGCGCGCTGGGCGTGCTGCTGGGCTACCTGGTGCATTACGTGTTCGTGTTGCTGCTGGCCGGCTTGGTCGAATCGGCCCTGCCTGCAGCCAGCCTCTGGCCGGTGGCGTTTGGCCTGGGGATGGGGCTCACGCTGCTGTTTGCGTTTGGCTTGCCGCCGGTGCTTCAACTGGCCCAGGTGCCGCCGCTGCGCGTCATCCGGCGCGATGTGGGCGGGCTCAAGCCGGCGTCGCTGGCCGTGCTGGGCGTGGGCATTGCCGGGTTCGCCGCCCTGCTGCTGGCAGTGAGCAGCGACGTGCTGCTGGGCCTGATCGCCGTGGGCGGCTTTGCCGGCGCCGTGGCCTTGTTTGCCGGGCTCTCGTGGGTGGCAGTGAAGCTGCTACGCAAGAGCGTGAACGAGGCCACCGCACCGCGCTGGCTGGTGCTGGCCACGCGTCAGATCTCTGCGCGCCCGGCCTATGCCGTGGTGCAGGTCAGCAGCCTGGCCGTGGGCTTGCTGGCGCTGGTGCTGCTGGTGTTGCTGCGCACCGACCTCATCAGCAGCTGGCGCAACGCGACGCCGCCCGATGCGCCCAACCGCTTTGTGATCAACGTGATGCCCGACCAGGCGGACGCTTTCCAGCAACAGCTCAAGGAGGGCGGCGTAGCCAAGTACGACTGGTACCCCATGATCCGCGGCCGACTGATCGCCGTGAACGGCAAGACGGTGGGCCCCGCCGACTACACCGATGACCGCGCCAAGCGCCTGGTGGACCGTGAGTTCAACCTGTCCAACGCCGTGGAGGCGCCGCCCCACAACCAGGTCGTGGCCGGTGCCTGGACGCCCGGCGAAGAGGGCGCCATCAGCGTCGAAGAAGGCATTGCCGAAACCCTGGGCCTGAAGATGGGCGACCGCCTGCTGTTCGACATGGGCGGCGTGCAGAACGAAGCCCGCATCACCAGCCTGCGCAAGGTGGACTGGGGTTCCATGCGCGCCAACTTCTTCGTGATGTACCCGGTGGCCGCCGTTAAGGACGTGCCCGTGACGTATCTCGCGGCCTACCGCGCGCCCGAAACCAATGGGTTTGACAATGCCCTGGTGCGCCAATTCCCGAACATCACCAACGTGGACATGGGCGCCACCATTGCCCAGGTGCAGCGCGTGCTGGAGCAAGTGATCCGCGCGGTCGAATTTTTGTTTGCTTTCACGCTGGCTGCCGGTTTGGTGGTGCTGTTTGCCGCCGTCACCGCCACGCGCGAGGAGCGCGCCCGCGAGTACGCCATCATGCGCGCCGTCGGCGCCCGCGCCAGCCTGCTGCGCCAGGTGCAGCGCGCCGAGCTGGTGGGCGTGGGCCTGCTGGCGGGTTTTCTGGCCAGCGCGGTGGCGGTGGGTGTGGGCTGGGCCCTGGCACGCTTTGTGTTCGACTTCACCTGGACGGCGTCACCCTGGGTGCCGCTGGGCGGCGCCGTGGCAGGTGCGGTGCTGGCGCTGGCGGCGGGCTGGTGGGGACTGCGCGAGGTGCTGCTGCGCCCTGTGGTCGACACGCTGCGGCGCTCGGCAGAGTAAGCGGTGCGCAGGCCCTGTGGGTTTGACACCGTCTGGTTGATATGTTTTTGATAGCTACCAGCGCTTGATGGATAAGCGCTCAGGCCTGTTTTGATATGAATTCTGACGCTTCACAACCCGGTGGCAGTGGCGGCGAGCCCGCCGCCGCCGTCATCCCCTTCGAATGGATCGGCGGCGAGAGCCGCGTGCGTGCGCTGGTCGAGCGGTTTTACGACCTGATGGACCTGGAGCCCGGCTACGCCGAACTGCGCGCCGCCCATGGCAGCGAGCTGGCCCAGGCGCGCCAAAAGCTATTCATGTTCTTGTGCGGCTGGCTGGGCGGGCCGTCGTATTACACCGACCAGTTCGGCCACCCGCGCCTGCGCGCCCGGCACATGCCGTTTGCCATCGGCATCAAGGAGCGCGACCAGTGGGTGGCCTGCATGGACCAGGCCATGGACGAAACTGGCGTGCCAACGGACCTGCGCACGCGGCTGAAGGAAAGCTTCATGGGCACCGCAGACTGGATGCGCAACAAGGGAGTCTGAGACCCCCAAGGATCGCTTGGCGTCCGAAATGCAAATGCTCCTGAAAATATAGCTGTCAGCGCTTTATGGATAAGCGCTGGCGGCCTAAAACACCAAATATTCATGGTGTTTTGCGCCCAGCGGTGGTACCGTGGCCGTCCCTTCCTTCACCGGTTCAGGACGCTCTCCATGAAACATTCCCTTGTCTTGTGCGCCGCCCTGCTGGCCTGCGCTGTGGGCCACGCGCAGCCCGCACCCGCTGCCCCCGCCGCAGGCAACGACACCTGGGGCAACGTGCCCTCTGCGTCGGACGACCGCTTCACCAACCCCAAAAGCAAGCTCTACGCAGGCCCCAACGGCTGGCACAATTTTGGCGAGGTGCGTGCGGAGGTGGCAGGCGGTGCGGGAAAACGCTACGCCATGAAGACGGGGCTCAGCTACCTTGAAACCCCCAAGTCCTTCGTGTTCGCCTCCAACCCGCAGCTGCAGGTCACTGAAGTCGACTTTGGCACCAACAAACCCGCACCCGGGGTGTACGAAGTGGCTGCCAAGCCCAACGCCGGTCAAAAGAAAGCCAAGGTCTCGTTCCTGGATTCGTCCGGCGGCAAGCTGCTGGGCTGGGAAAGCGGCGACAAGGCGGGCAGTGTGACCGTGTCGCAGGTCAACGGCTACCTGTACCTCAAGGCCCGGGGCCTGCGCTTGGCGCCTGTCGGCATGCACAACACCGGCGACCTCAAACAGCCTATGGCGCTGGGTTTTGAAGGGGCGGTGGCGCCCGACTGAGCGGTGCATGCCTCGGTGTGTGGAAGACCGTCGCTACTGAAGGGGCGGACGTGCGCCCCGCCTGTGTGCCCCGGTGGCGGCATCGCTAAGATGCGCTCATTCACAACAGGGAGGGCAGGGTATGTCAACAACCGCTTGGATCGTTCTGGGGGTGGTGGTGGTCGCGCTGGTCTGGGCCGTCGCGGTCTACAACCGCTTGGTGCAACTGCGCAACCGCATCGCCAACGCATTTGGCCAGATCGACGTGCAGCTCAAGCGCCGGTATGACCTGATCCCCAACCTAGTCGAGGTGGCGCGCGGCTACTTGGCGCACGAGGCCGCCACGCTCGAAGCCGTCATCAAGGCCCGCGGCCAGGCCCAGGGCGCTGCCGCCGCCGTGCGCGCCAGCCCCGAAAGCGCCAGCGCCATGGGCGCTCTGGCTGCCGCCGAAGGTGTGCTGGGTGGTAGCCTGGGGCGCCTCATGGTAGTGGCCGAGGCCTACCCCGACCTCAAGGCCGACGCCACCATGCAGTCGCTGTCCGAAGAACTCACCAGCACCGAAAACCGCCTGGGCTTTGCGCGCCAGGCGTACAACGACCAGGCGCTGGAGTTCAACGACAAGGCTGCGCAGTTCCCGGACCTCATCGTGGCGCGGCTGCTGGGTTTCCCCACCGTGCCCATGCTCGAATCCACCCAGAACGACGAAGAGCGCGCGGCGCCCATGGTGAAGTTCTGAGCCGCTTGAGAAGCTTTGGAAGGGCACAGACACCATGAAATTCTGGGACCACCAGACCAATGCCCGCAGCGAGACCCGCCGCCTGCTGCTGGGTTTTACGCTGGCCGTGGTCGTGCTGGTGGTGGCCGTGCATGCCGCGCTGGCGCTGGCGTGGCTGCTGATGGCCGCCGTGTTGCCGGGGCACCTGGATTTCCCTCGCGGCTTTCTGGCCGCCAACGTGGGCGTGTCGCTGTTGCTGGTGCTGGGCGGCTGGTGGGTAGAGACCTCCAACCTGCGCGCGGGCGGCGTCAAGCTGGCCCGGCGCGTAGGCGCGCGCGAGCTGCGGCCCTCGCTGTCGCATGCCGAGCAGCGGCTGTCCAACATCGTCGATGAGCTGTGCATTGCCGCCCACATGCCGCGCCCGCAGGTCATGGTCATGCCACGCACCGATGCCATCAACGCCTTTGCCGCCGGGTGGGACGAGAGCGACGCCGTGGTGGCCGTCACGCAGGGCGCGCTCGACTACCTGACGCGCGAGGAAATGCAGGGCATGGTGGCACACGAGCTGAGCCACCTGCACGAGGGCGACACCCGCCTGAAGATGCGCCTGGCGGGCATGGTGTTCGGGCTGGAGCTGGTCTACAACTTTGGCGACACGATGCGCGAGCGGCGTGGCCTGGCCTGGTGGTTCGGCTCGGCCATCATGCTGGCCGGGTTTGCAGGCTGGCTGACGGGCCGCATGCTGAAAGCTGCCGTGTCGCGCCAGCGCGAATACCTGGCCGACGCCCGCGCCGTGCAGTGGACGCGCAGCAAGGACGGCCTGGGCGGCGTACTGCGTAAGGTCATGGCCCAGCGGCGCGACACGCCCCGTGGGTACGAAGAGCGGGGCCACTCCGGCCTCTCGCATCCCTCTGTGCAGCACATGCTGCTGGTGGACGTTGCCAGTGGCAGCCGCCTAGAGCATTGGCTGGACACCCACCCCACGCTCGACGAACGTGTGCAGCGCGTGTTCGGCCGCCGCATGCAACCCTTGCCTGCTGTTCCCGTGGCTGCCGGGCCCGAGCCCCTGCGGCGCGAAGGCGGCGTGGCGGCGCCTGGGGCCACCACCATCGCGTCGCTGGTGGACCCGTTTGCGCGATTCACCTGAAAGAGGACCCACGTCACCATGTCAGAGCCCGTTTATCACCGCGGCAGTTGCCTGTGCGGCAACGTGCGCTTTGAGACCACCGCATCGCTGCAGGGTGCATCGCACTGCCACTGCTCCATGTGCCGCAAGACGCATGGCGCCGCATTCGGCAGCTACGGCAGCGTGCGCCGCGAGCACCACCGGTTTGTGCAGGGGCAAGACCAGGTGCGCGCCTACCGGTCGTCCTCCCAGGTCACGCGCAGCTTCTGCGCGGCGTGTGGTTCGCCCCTGCTGTGGCACAGCGAGGCAGCCCATGCCGACTGGGTGGCGGTGCCGCTGGGCGCGCTCGATACGCCGTATGAAACCCCGCCGCAGAAACACATCTTTGTGGCGTCCAAGGCGCCTTGGGTGGTGATTTGCGACGGCTACCCGCAGCAGGCCGAAGGGTAAGCAGCATGGCCGATGCCCACCACCCCCGCTTCAACGTCTTTGGCCGCGTCGTCGAAGTGCGGCGCGAGGGTGCGCAGTGGCAGGTCTACCGTGTGGGGGCCGATGGCAAACGCACACCTGCGGGTTTTGTGGTGCCCGACTTTGTGCAAGAAGATGAGCTGGCGCAGTTTCTGGAAGATCTGTTTCACGAGAGTGCGTCACCGCACAACGGCGACGTGCGTCGCATCGCCTGATTGCGCGTTGTGGGGTCTCACACCCACTGGTCGTTGGCGACAGTCCGTTCCCCCTTGGCGCCATCGCCGGTGTTCACCACGCCTCGTGGCTCTATCAACAGCATCTTCACCTCGTGCTCCGCAGAGGGCCGGTGTTCCACGCCTTGGGGCACCACGGCCATCTGCCCTGCGCGCAGCACGATGACGCTTGGCTCGTCGTGCGGGCTCGCGCGGTGCTCGATGCGCAGTTCGCCGTCCAGCACCAAAAAGGTCTCGTCCGTCTCTGCATGCCGGTGCCATGGAAAGTCGCCTAGCACCTTGACGACCTTGAACTGGTAATCGTTCATTTCGGCAACGACGCGCGGCTGCCAGTGGCCCTCGATGCGGCGGATCTTGTCGGCCAGGTCGATGGTTTGGCTTTGGCCCCGCGCTGCGGGAGCGGCGGGTGTGGCGGTTGGGTTTGCGGTCGGGGACATCAGTCGCTCCATTCGAAGAAAAAAAGATGCCAACCGTACGCGGGCTTTCTGTGGCTGTATTGAACGTTTGTGGGCGATGGTTAGATGGTCAGGCGCCGCGTGCTCCCGCCGCTATGCGCAGCCAGCGCCCGGGCGTCAACCCGAAGGTCTTGGTGAAATGGCGCGTCATGTGGCTTTGGTCGGCAAACCCCGCTGCTGCTGCCGCGTCTGACAGCGAGCCGCCCCGCACCAGCAGTTGGCACACGGTGTCCAGGCGCCGCATGGTCTGGAAGCGGTAGGGGCTTGTCCCGTAGAACACGCGAAAGTCGTGGGACAGGCTCCAGCGGTCGCGCTGGGTGGCCGCTTCCAGATCGGCCATCGTGACGACCTTGGCACGGTGGTCGCAAAGATACGCATGGGCGCGCCGGGCCGCCAGAAAATCGCCTTTGGAATGCTGCGCGGGGGCGCCCGCTACGGCGTCGAGCGCATGCGCCAGTTCCGCAATCGCGTCGCTGTGTTCCAGCGGCTCGATGGTGGTGTCCATGTGTTCCAACAAGGCCCTGGCTGCTGCTGCCAGGCGCGGATCGGTGGTCACGCCGCCTTCGATGAAGGGCAGCGTCCTGCCCTGCAGCACCGCCTGGAAGAGCGCAGGCTCGACGTAGACCATGCGGTACTGGAATCCCTCCTCCGTGCCCGCCTGTCCATCGTGGGGCTCGTCAGGGTGCAGCACCATGGTGTTGCCGGGCAGGCTGTTGCATTGGCCGCGCCGGTAGCTGAAGCTTTGTACGCCCGCCAGCGTGCTGCCGATGGCATAGGTGTCGTGGCGGTGCATGGCATAGGCCTTGCCATGAAAGCGCGCTTCAATGCGTTTCACACCGTCGATCGGTTCGGCGTGCTTCACCCATTCGACGGGTGCGGGTGCTGGGGGGCGGCTCATGGCGGCATGGTATCGAAACCCACCTTCATGCCAAGCCCAAAGGTGCTGGGTTGATGCTACTATTTTTATAGCTGCTATCGCATGCAGAATAAGCGCTAGAGGCTGTTTTCATGTGTTTTTTCTGAACGCAGGTTGCAGCAGCACCACCAGCGCCCCCGCGCCCCCGTCCATGGGCCGGGCCTGCACAAAGGCGAGCACCTCGTTCTTCTGCACCAGCCAGCGTTGCACGCGGCTTTTCAGCACGGGGCTTTTGCCGGGTGACCCCAGTCCCTTGCCGTGCACCACGCGCACGCAGCGCATGCCGGCCTTGTGGGCGTGGCGGATGAAGTCGCCCAGGGCCTCGCGCGCCTCGTCCACGCGCAAACCGTGCAAATCGAGCTGGCGCTGAATGCTCCAGTGGCCAGACCGCAGGCGGCGCGTGACCTCCACGCCAATGCCGGGGCGCCGGTAGCTCAGCTGGTCGTCGGTGTCGAGCAGCGTGCTCACATCAAAGTCGTCGCTGATGGATTCGAGCAGCACACGTTCTTCGTCCAGCCAGTGCTGCACGGGAAGCGGCGCGGGTTTGGTGGGTGTGTGCCAGCGCCGGTCGCCCCGGTCCTTGAGTGCCTTGACCGGGCCCACAAAGTTTTGAAACAGCATCAGCTCTGCCCGCGCCCGGCGCTCGGCCTCCAGGCGCTCCTGCGCCCGCCGTGCCTCGCGTGCGGCGACGTCGGCCAGCGCCTGGCGCATCGGCTTCAGGTCGGCAAAGGATTTGGCTCGAAGGGGGCGTGTCATGAACTGCCAGTTGTACCCGATGCGCGCTGCCGCACCGCCGAGGCAGGGCTTTGCAATGACCCGATTGCCAGCGGGTGGCGCTGCGTCACTGCGGCGTTACCGCGTCACCGCGTTACGGTGTGGCCCTGGCTTCCACGTATTCGGCGGCAATGAACTGGGTGGCCTGCGCCGGGTTGAAGTTGTCGTCGCTCACAAACAACAGCACCCGCCCACCGCCTGCTGCGCTGGGCAGGGGCGGGCCCCAGGTCATGCCCTCGATGTTGTCCAACTGCTGGAGGCCCAGGTGGGCAAAATCGGCCACCAGGGTCTTGGCCACTGGGGTGTGGTTGCCTGGCGCCAGCGCCTGCAGGTCCAGCGTGTTGTGGCCAGGTGCGGCCACAGGGCGCACGCTGATGCGGTACAGGCGCACGGAGTTGCCTACGCCCAGGGTGTAGGCGCGCTCCAGCACCAGCAGGTGGTCGGGGCCATCGGCCAGGATCTCGCTCACGCCGTTGGTGGTGTAGCCGCCCGGCATGGGGCTCTTGTGGGGCACAGGGTCGGGCTGGTAGGCCACCTGGCGCAGCGCCTGACCCGTGAGCACGTCGATGGCGGTGATGCGCACTGGCGCCCCGCCGCTGGTGGGCGTGGCGCGGGGGCCGTCCTGTAGCCAGGGGCCTTCCATGGCCAGCCAAGCAGTGCGCCCGTCGGGCGACAGGGCCAGGCCCTCCAGCGTGGCGTTGTCGCGCGGGCCTGTCCGCGAGCCCACCTGCGCGCCCTTGACGGGTTGAAAGGCCGCAGGCAACACGTACTCGCGCAGCAGCGCACCATCAACCGCCCGCGCGGCGTGCAGGGCAGGGCCAAAACCATGGGCAAAGTCGCCCTCGCTCGTCCACAGAAAGGTGGTGCCGTCCAGCAGCCAGCGCACGGCCTCCGGGTCGGGCACGGCCACGCCCGCCTGGGCGCGTCGGCTGGAGGCGTACGGCTGGCCCGCGGCGTTGCGCAAGGGGGTGACGGCAGTGAACTGGGGCCGGTCGAGGGTGCTGGCGGTGTAGCGGATGCGCGCGGTGTAGAAGCGTGCGTCGTCCACCGCAGACCGGTCGTCGGAGATCAGGATGTACGTGTCGCGCCCCGCGTCGTAGTCAACGCCCGAAAGCCCACCAATGGTGGTGCCACCAAAGACCTGCCGCTGGTCCAGCACCACGTCGCCGATGAGGCGCAGGCAGGGCGCCTGGCACTGGGCCTTTGCAGTATCTGCAGCCGCCCGTGGCGCGGCCGGGGCGCCGCAGGCTGGCAGCAGGGTGGCGGTGGCCAGCAAGGCGAGTGCTGCGCAGGCCTTGCGAAGGGGAATAAAAGGCAAAGACGGCACGTGTCGCATGGGGCGCGAGTGTAGGCGGAAGCCGCCTCCTGGCGTGGTGGGGGTGCGCCCCGGCTTAGACCAGGCCTTTTTCCGCCATCGACAGCGCCTGGCCCGGCGCCACGATGACGTGGTCGAGCACGCGCACATCCACCAGCGCCAGCGTGGTTTTGAGTGTCTGGGTCAGGGCCTCGTCGGCGCGGCTGGGTTGCACGCTGCCGCTGGGGTGGTTGTGGGCCAGCACCACGGCGGCCGCCTGGTGGTGCAGCGCGCGCAGCACCACCTCGCGCGGGTACACGCTGGTCTGGGTGAGCGTGCCGCGAAAAAGCTCTTCCATCGCCAACAGGCGGTTCTGGCTGTCCAGAAACAGCACCGCAAACACCTCGTGCCCCTTGGCGGCCAGGTGCAGCTGCAGGTAGTGCTTGACGGTGTCAGCCGAGTCGAACACCTCGCGCTCGCGCAACTGCTGGGCCAGCGCGCGGCGGGCGAGCTCCAGCACGGCCACCAGTTCGGCGCGTTTGGCGGGGCCCAGGCCCTTGATGCGCGTGAGGTCGGCCGCGCTGGTGTGCAGCAGGCCGGAGATTCCGCCGAAGCCACCACTCACTTTGCCGGTGGCGGCGTCCACGCTGGGCGCCTCCAGCAGCTCTTGCGCCATCTGCAGCACGCCTTTGCCCACGATGCCGGTGCGCAGCAAGATGGCCAGCAGCTCGGCGTCGGCCAGGGCAGCAGGGCCACGCGCCAGCAGTTTTTCGCGGGGCTGGGCGTCAGAAGGCAGGTCTTTGAGGGGCATGGGATGGGGGTGTACGGCCCGTAAGCCGCGGTACTGGCGGTGCCAGCGATAGGGCTTTGCCCGGTTTTCTACAATCGCAGGAGTTTATCGAGACCGTTATGACATCTACCGCTGCCGCTTTGCCCACTGTCCAGCCGGGCTCCTTCCTCACCCTGCACTACCGCCTCGCGGGCCCGGCGGGGGATGTGATCAACACTTTTACCGACAAACCGGCCACCTTGTCGCTGGGCACGGGCGAGCTGTCGCCCGCCATGGAACAGCGCCTGCTGGGCCTGGCCGAAGGCACCCGCACCACGTTTGACATGGCGCCTGGCGAGGCTTTTGGCGAACGCAATGCCGACATGCAGCAGTGGGTGGCAAAGAAACTGCTGAACCAACTGGGCGACCCCGACGAAAAGTACAACGTGGGCGATGTGGTGCAGTTCCCTACGCCTGATGGACAGGGCAGCTATGCCGGCGCGGTGCTGCAGGTGCGTGACGATGGGGCCGTGCTGTTTGACTTCAACCACCCGTTGGCAGGCCAGCCGGTGACGTTTGAAGTGCAGCTGATCGGGGTCCTGTGATGCAAAAACCCCAGGAGATCCTGCTGGCCGAGCCGCGCGGCTTTTGCGCGGGTGTGGACCGCGCCATCGAGATCGTCGAGCGCGCCATTCAAAAGTTTGGCGCCCCGATCTATGTGCGCCACGAGATCGTGCACAACACCTATGTGGTGAACGACCTCAAGGCCAAGGGCGCGATCTTTATCGAAGAGCTGTCGGACGTGCCCCCCGGCGCCACGCTCGTCTTCAGCGCCCATGGCGTGAGCAAGGCCGTGCAGCAAGAGGCCGTGGCGCGCGGCTTCAGTATTTTTGACGCCACCTGCCCGCTGGTGACCAAGGTGCACGTCGAAGTGGCCAAGCTCGCCAAAGAGGGCTACGAATTCATCATGATCGGCCACAAGGGCCATCCCGAAGTGGAAGGCACCATGGGCCAGCTGGACCATGGCATTCACCTGGTGGAAGACGTGGCCGACGTGGCCCGTGTGCAGCCCGCACAGACCGAAAAACTGGCCGTGGTCACTCAGACCACGCTGAGTGTGGACGATGCGGCCGAAATCTCTGCCGCCGTGCGTGCGCGCTTCCCCAGCGTGCGCGAGCCCAAGCAGCAGGACATCTGCTACGCCACACAAAACCGGCAAGACGCCGTCAAGGTGCTAAGCCCGCAGGTGGACGTGGTGATCGTGGTGGGCAGCCCCACCAGCTCCAACAGCAACCGCCTGCGTGAACTGGCGGCCAAGCTGGGCACCACCGCCTACATGGTGGACAGCGCCGACGAGCTGCGCGGTGAGTGGTTTGACGGCACGGCCCGCGTGGGCCTGACCGCCGGAGCCTCGGCACCCGAAATCCTGGTGCAGCAGGTCATCGACCGCATCAAGGCGCTGGGCGCGGTGTCGGTGCGCACCATGGCGGGCATCGAGGAAACCATCAAATTCCCGCTGCCCAAGGGGCTCAAGATCGACGCCACCACAGGCTTGACCATCACCGAACGCACACCAGAGACGGGTCCTGCCCGGCATTGACGGCTGCGGGGCACCACCGTCCGTGGCTCAAGGGATGCTTCTGTTTGGATAGCTACTAGCGTTTGATGGATAAGCGCTAGAGGCTAATTTGACTAATAATTTTGGTGCAGATCAGGTCAACCTACAGCGCCATCGCAGGCCCGCTCCACAAATCCAGCGGCGGGTCGGCCGCCACGGCGCGCAGGATGTCGGTGCGCGAGATAAAGCCCGACAGCACGCCCGCCTCGTCCGTCACCGGCAGACCGGGCAGGCCGGTTTCCAGCAGCACCGCTGCCACACGGCGCAGTTCGGTGTCGGCGGCCACGGTGGGCACGGGGCTCACCATCACTTCGGACACGGGGCGGCGCGCCAGGTCAATGGCCTGCTTGACTGCGCCGGGCTCGGGCAGCAGGTCCAGCGGCGCCATGTCGGCCCGCAGCAGCAGGCCAATCACGCGGCCCAGCGCATCCACCACGGGGGCCTGCGCCACCTTGTGTTCGGCCAGGGTCTGCCAGGCATCGTTCACGCGCACATCGGGCGGCACGCTGAGGGCTTCGGTGGTCATCACGTCACTCACCTTGGTCAGCGGCTGGCGAGCGTGCTGGGAGCCTTGTTCGGTCTGTGCATAGGCGCTCACAGCGTCCTGCATGCGCAGGTTGACCACGGCCGCGGGCGCAGCACTGGTGGCATCGGCCGCGGCGGGGTCGTGGGGCATGCGGAAGCTGGGGGCAGGCTCGGCGGCCACATCCAGCGCCCGGGTGCGCAGCGCCTGCGGCCGCTGCACATTGCGCACAGCAGAAATGCGCGCCAGGTTTTCGGGGCCGCCCCGGTACATCTGGCCCGAGGGGCCGAACACAAAAAACATGCTTTTCTCCTGCGCGCAGACCCGCGAAGGGTGTTCGCGAAGGGGGCTGCATGGCCATGTTATCGGCAGTTCGTGGCGGGGCCTGCAGCACACCGTGTATCGCGCTGTATCCGCCAGCCGTCTGCAGGGGAGAGGGGCTCCCTCTAAACTGCGTCCCTTTGCCCCACGGAGCCCCTGCATGATCGACCGCGCCGCTATCGCCGCCGCCCGCCGCCAACTCGCCACCCAGCCCGACTTTCTGCGCACCACGCCGCTGATGCGCGTGTCTGGCCAGTCCCTGGGGGTTGAGTGCGCCGAGGTCTGGCTCAAGCTGGAACACCTGCAGGTGGGCGGCAGCTTCAAGGCGCGCGGCATGCTGTACCGGCTGCTGGCCAACCCGGTGCCCGACAGCGGCGTGATCATTGCCTCGGGCGGCAACGCCGGCATTGCCGTGGCCGCCGCTGCCAAAGCGCTGGGCGTGCGCTGCGAGGTGTTTGTGCCCGAGGTCTCGCCCGAGGCCAAACGCGCCCGGCTGCGGGCGCTGGGCGCCGAAGTCGTCGTTACAGGTGCGGCCTATTCCCAAGCGTTTGAAGCCTGCGTGGCCCGCCAGAAGGCCACTGGCGCGCTGCAGGCCCACGCCTACGACCAACCCGAAGTGGTGGCGGGCGCGGGCACCCTCGCGCTGGAAATGGAAGAGCAGGGCGGCCGCCTGCCGGACACCGTGCTGGTCAGCGTGGGCGGTGGTGGGCTGATTGGCGGCGTGGCAGCGTGGGTTGAGAGCCGCGCCCACGTGGTGGCGCTGGAGCCCGAGCGCGCCCCCACCCTGCATGCGGCGCGCGCCGCAGGGCAACCGGTGGATGTAGAAGTGGGCGGTGTGGCCGCTGACTCATTGGGTGCCAAGCGCATCGGCGCCATCGGCTGGGAGATCAGCCAGCGCCATGTGCACGACGCCCTCCTGCTGCCCGACGACGCCATCCGCGCCGCCCAGCTGTGGCTGTGGAAGGAGCTGAAACTGGCCGTGGAGCCCGCCGCCGCGCTGGGCCTCGCGGCGCTGCAAACTGGCGCATACAAACTCCAACCGCAGGAAACCGTGGCGCTCATTCTTTGCGGCGCCAATTTCGACCCCGCAAGTCTCACCTGAGCGCGCGTGTGGCACCGGGCGCGGCTCACGCCAGCGCCCCCGCGCAAGGGCCGCCCCGCCGCGCTGGGGGCGTCCCCCCTTGGGGGGGAAGGCGCGAAGCGACTCAGGGGGGCCTAAAATCCAGCCATGCTTGACATTCTTCTCCTCCGCAAAGACTTAGACACCGCCATCGCGCGGCTGGAAACCCGCAAAAAGCCCCAGGCCTTCCTGGACGTTTCCGCTTTCCAGGCCCTGGAGTCCGAACGCAAAACATTGCAGTCCCGAACCGAAGAGCTGCAGGCCCAGCGCAACCAGCTGTCCAAGCAGGTCGGCATGCTGATGAGCCGAGGCGACAAGGACGGCGCCGAAGCCATCAAGGTGCAGGTGGCGGCAGGCAAGGCAGAGCTGGAGCAATCCGCTGCCCGCCTCGAACAAATCCAGGCCGAACTGCTGGCCATGCTGGTGGCCGTTCCCAACCTGCCGGACGCATCCGTGCCGGTGGGCACCGACGAATCGGGCAACGTCGAGGTACGCCGCTGGGGCACCCCCGCCACGTTCGCTTTTGAAGTCAAAGACCATGTCGATGTGGGCATGCCGCTGGGCCTGGATTTTGAAATGGGCGCCAAGCTGTCGGGCTCGCGTTTTACGGTCATGAAGGGCCCGATCGCGCGCCTGCACCGCGCTCTGGCGCAGTTCATGCTGGATGTGCAAACCACCGAGCACGGCTACACCGAGTGCTATGTGCCTTATGCCGTGAACGCTGATTCGCTCAAAGGCACGGGCCAATTGCCCAAGTTCGAAGGCGATCTGTTTGCCGCCAAAAAGGGCGGCCAGGACGGCGAACCCGTGCCCGACAACACCGCGCTATACCTCATCCCCACCAGCGAAGTGCCGCTGACCAACTTTGTGCGCGATGTGGTCACGCCCGAGGCCGATCTGCCCATCAAGCTGACCGCCCACACGCCGTGCTTCCGTTCTGAAGCCGGCAGCGGCGGGCGCGACATTCGGGGCTTGATCCGCCAGCACCAGTTCGACAAGGTCGAAATGGTGCAGATCGTGCACCCCGACAAGAGCTACGAAGCGCTGGAAGAAATGACCGGCCACGCCGAAGCCGTGCTGCAAAAGCTGGGCCTGCCTTATCGCGTGATGAGCCTGTGCACCGGCGACATGGGCTTTGGCGCGGCCAAAACCTACGACTTGGAGGTGTGGCTGCCCGCACAGAACACATACCGCGAAATCAGCTCGGTGAGCAACTGCGAAGCGTTCCAGTCGCGCCGACTGCAGGCCCGCTTCAAAAACGCGCAGGGCAAGAACGAGCTGTTGCACACGCTGAATGGCTCTGGCCTGGCAGTGGGGCGCACGCTGGTGGCGGTGCTCGAGAACTACCAGCAGGAAGACGGCAGTGTGACGATTCCTGAAGTGCTGCGGCCCTACATGGGTGGCGTGGCGGTGCTGGCAGCGGCGTAGTCGCAAACAGCGCCCGCTGGGGCAACCTAGCATGGACAACCAACAAGGGCCTTAGGGCCCTTTGCTTTTTTGCAGCGAACGTGCTGAGGATTGAATTATAAAATGATAGCTACTAGCGCTTTGCCAGTAAGCGCTATAGCCTGTTTTTCATCATATTTTCATACGTCCTGTGCTGTTCAAGTTGCATGGGCGTGCGGCAGGCAGCCCTGTCATCGTTCGTTCATCGGCCGGTCACATGCGGGTCGCACCATCGCGCGGTTCTTTCACTCACTGCATCGTGCGCCATGAAACTCCGTTTTGCTTGCGGCCTTTTTGTTACCAGCCTGTTGCTCGCCGCGTGCGGCGGCGGCAATGATGGCGATGGTTTTGTCTACCCAGGCAAGGATGGCGCTGCGCTCCCGTTCACCACCCTGCAAACCCTGAACAACGCCGACAAGACCGCTATCCGCAACGGCGGCTTTGGGTCTGCCATGGCGCCTCATCCCACGCTGGCCGGGCATTTTTACGCCATGACGGACCGCGGCCCCAATGCTGACCCGCTGGCAGGCGCTATCCCGGGCGGCAAGTTCTTTCCAGTGCCCACATTCACACCGCAGATTGGCTTGTTCAAGCTGGATGACAAAGGCCAGATCACGCTGGTGCGCACCGTGGCGCTGAAGGACCCCAAGGGCCGCTCCATCACCGGTTTGCCCAACTCGGCGTTTGGCTCCACCGGCGAAGTCGCCTACAACCTGGACGGCAGCAAAGTCACGCTGGACCCGGACGGCAGCGGTGTGCAGGGCGTTGACGAAAGTGGCCTGGACCCCGAGGGGCTGGTGGCCCTGGCCGACGGCAGCTTCTGGGTGAGCGACGAATACGGCCCGCACATGGTGCACTTTGATGCCAGCGGCAAGGAGATTGCGCGCATCAACCCCTTTGCCGCCGACCCTCGCAACCGCGCAGGCCGCGTGTTGCCACCAGAACTGGCCAAACGATGGCCCAACCGCGGCATGGAGGGGCTGGCCATCACGCCGGACGGCAAGACGCTGGTGGGCATCATGCAGTCGAACCTGTACAACCCCACGTCTGCCGTGGGCAGCATCAACCTCACGCGCATCGTCACCATGCAGTTGGACACCGGGGCGCGTGCCCAGTATTTGTACAAGCAGGACGCAGCCGGGCTGGCCAACTCCGACATCGTGGCCCTGTCGGCCACCAGCTTTCTGGTGATCGAGCGTGACACCAAGTTCTTTGGCCGCGACACCGGCACGGTGCGCAAGAACCTTTACAAGATCGACATCGCCAAAGCCACCAACGTGGACGCCAGCAGCAGCACGCTGAACCACCCCGCCATCACCCGCGACACGGCCACCGGCCTCCTGGTCAACGGCAAGACGCTGGAACTGGTGGCCAAGGATGGCGGCACCGACAACAACTACGCGACCGGGTGGGCGGCCCTGGCCGCCGTGGGCATCCAGCCCGTAGTCAAAACGCTGGTGTACGACGCGGTCAGGGAAATGGCCTACCCGCACGACAAGATGGAAGGCCTGTGGGTCATAGACGCCACCCGCGTGGGCATCGTCAACGACGACGACTTTGCCATCGAGCCCAACGGCACCGGCGGCGTGCGTCAGAAGGTGCTGGGCAACGGCAAGGTAGACGCGAACACCCTGCACGTGGTGAAGCTGGCAGCGCCGCTGTATTGATCGACGGTTGCCCCGCTGCAAAAGTGATGGGCTGAAACGGAAGAAATCCGTCATCCGAATCTTGCTATAATCGCAGGCTTCGACACATAGGAGAGGTGGCAGAGTGGTCGAATGTACCTGACTCGAAATCAGGCGTAGTAGCAATACTACCGTGGGTTCGAATCCCACCCTCTCCGCCAGCATCAAAGCCCTGCAGCTATCTAATCCATAGCGCAGGGCTTTTTTCTTGGTCGCAGGTAAAGCGCGGCCCGGTAGCCGACGGTGCACGCAAGGGGCTCCTCTGAATGGCTACGGCTCGCTGCTGCGGCTTGTCGCTTTTTGGTATCCGGCTAGAGCGCCGGACGGGACAGTGTTGGATACCGTACATACCGGGCGCTTGCCTTCGCATACCGTAGCTACATCGTTACAAGGCTTAACCTTACATCGATGTCCGTTGACATCACTTACGGTAGTTGCTTACCTGTAAGGCTCGCCCGGGTGATCAGTGCCCGCTGGTCAATATGTCTGGGCGCGATGCGTCAGTCCGCTCTCTCATTCCGTGGGCTCCACCCCCAACAAAGATGAAACGCTTCGCCATAGAAATTTTTGAATCCGCGCCGACTTTTGTTGCGTAGTGAGTCCGAGATGCACGCGCGCGCACTCTGTGTGGTGCCCCGCGCTGCAAACCTGTACCCCGTTGACCATCGTTTTGTTCTCAGCCGTCTTCGTTTTTTCTCTTGCCCGCCTGCGGACCCTTGGCGCAGCGGTGTCTGCGTTTCATGACTGTCAATCCTCCCTTTAGTTCTGCTGCCTTGCGCAGCCGCGATACCGTGTCGCAGGAAGAGTCGATCCCGCAACGCGTTTCCCTTCCCGCAGCGCCCCTTCCCGAGGGCAAGCAGAAGCGAGCGGGTTTTTATCTACCCGTGCGATGGAAGTTTGCCCTGGCACTGCTGGCGGGGCTGTGCTGGATGGGGTTTGCCGTGTATGTGGCGGATGCCTGGGTGCATGACCTGAGCGTGGCCATCGGCCCGGTCCCGGCATACCTGGTGATTTATGGCATTGCGGTGGTGCCCGGGTTCATGAATGCGTTTCTGGTGGTAAGCCTCATGCTGGACAGGCGCCCTGGCGCCAGACGATCGGATGCAAGATACCCTGGCATTTCGATTCTGGTGGCGGCTTACAACGAAGAAGCGAGCATCGTTTCCACCATCGAGAGCATTGCACGTCAGATGTATGAGGGGCCTTTTCAGGTCGTGGTGATCAATGATGGGTCTAGCGATTCCACCGCCGAGAAGCTGGCCAGCTTGAGCTACCCATGGCTTGAGGTTCTCAACCTGGAGCGCAATGTTGGCAAGGCCAACGCGCTCAACGCGGGGTTGTCCCTGGTAAGCCACCACCTCACGATCACAGTCGACGGTGATTCGTACCTTTACAAGGAGGCGTTGCACAACTTGGTGCGCCGGTACATGAGCGACCCGGAGAACACCCGCGCTGTGGCTGGTGCCGTGCTGGTGCGCAACTCCCGCAAGAACTTCGTCACTGCCATCCAGGAATGGGATTATTTTCACGGCATTGCAGCCATCAAGCGTCTTCAAAGCCTATACCAGGGCACGCTAGTGGCCCAGGGCGCTTTCTCCATCTACGACACGGCCTTGCTGCGCGAACTCAATGGCTGGCCGCACACGGTGGGCGAAGACATCGTACTGACCTGGGCCATCCTGGAGCGGGGCTACCGCGTCGGGTTTGCAGAGAACGCCTGCCTTTTCACGAATGCTCCGGATACGTGGCTGCAGTTCATCCGCCAGCGCCAGCGCTGGTCGCGCGGGCTCATAGAGGCTTTCAAAGCGCACTGGCGTCTGCTGTTCAAGCCGCGCATGACCACCTTGTTTATCTGGTGGAACCTGTTGTTCCCATACATGGACCTTGTCTATACCTTTGCCTTTATCCCAGGCTTGGTGTTGGCACTTTTCGGCATCTACTGGTTGGCGGGCCCGATGACGCTGCTGGTGCTGCCGCTGGCCATGCTTGTCAATTACCTGATGTACAGCATCCAGTCGAAAATGTTCACCGAACAGGGTCTGACGGTCCGCCGCAATGTGCCCGGGTTCATTTTTTATGCGCTGTTTTACAGCATCGTCCTGCAGCCCGCATGTGTGGTAGGTTACCTGCAGGAAATAGTCAGCCGAACAAAAAATTGGGGCACCAAATGAAGACGTATTTCCTGTTCGCGGTGGTCGCGTTCTCAGGCTCATTGGCGCAGGCGCAGTCTGTCTCGGGCGGTTTTTTTGCCAGCCATGACTCGGATGGATTTCGCGAGAGCAAACAGACGCTGGGCTATGCAGGCACCTCGGGCTGGGGGCTGCGCGCTGGGCCGCTACGGTATACCGCACCGGGCTGGTCGGCCAGCGGCAGCGTACTGGCGGGCACGTACAAGAGCACCAATGACAATCGCACCATTGACGCCAACCTCGGGGCAGCTCGGGTATCGGACACCAGCTACCTGGTGGGTGGTCTCGACTACATGCAACGGCTGAGCGCTTCTACATCGGCGGGGCTCAGCGTCGAGCGTGATTTCGTGAACTCCATCCGCGGCATCGAAAATGGCACGCATTTCACGGCGTTGGCGCTGGTGCTCGACCACGCGTTCAGCGAGCGGTTCAACGTGGGGGTGGCGGCCGGTTCTGCACATTTTTCCAATGACAACGACCGCCCGATACTGCGCACCCGCTGGAATTACTCGCTTGACGAACGCTATGGGCTTAATGCCTATGTGAAGACCCGCAACTACCGCAATACCAACGCTTACCGGGCGGAGTATTTTTCTCCCGAGCGGCTGAGCGAAATCTCGCTGGGGCTGTCTGCTCGGTTCGAGGTGGCTCAGGCTTTTGTGCTGAGCGCCAGCGTGGACACCGGGCAGCAGCGCATCGATGGCGGATCGGAACCCATCTGGCAAGGGAGCGTGGGCTTTGCATCACGTCGGCGCAACGCGGTGCAGTGGTTTGTGGGGTTCGAGGCCAGCAACACCGCCCCCCTGTTTGCAGGGCAGACCGGCGGATACCGATACACCAGCGCAACCGCCCGGGTCAACATTCCTTTTTGACGCAGTGGCCAACGTGCGGAGCGCCGAACTCATGCGGCAGCAGGTTCGCTACTCAACCGCATCGGCAGCACCAGCCGAAACTCGGCGCCCTGGTTCACGTCGCTATCCACCTCTAGCGCCCCGCCGTGGCGCTGAATCACCGTGTGCACCAGCGCCAGCCCCAGGCCCACGCCGCTGATGGCAGGGTGGCTGCGGTCGTGCAGTCGCTGGAACGGGGCAAACAACTGGCCCTGCAGTTCGGGGGCGATGCCTGGCCCTTGGTCGCGCACTGACACCACCCAGTGGCGGTCGCGTTGCGTGATGGCGCACACCACCACGCTCCCGGCAGGGCTGAACTTGACAGCGTTGTGGAGCACGTTGGCCAACGCGCGGCACAGCAGAGACCGGTCGCCCAGTGCGGGAGCCGTGTCGGGTGTGGTGGCGATGGTGACTTCCACCTCGCTTTCACGCGCCAGCGCCCAGACGTCGTCCACGGTCTCCGCCAGCACGGCCACCAGGTCCAGGGGCGCCATGCGGTATTCCTGTGTTTGTGCGCCGGCCAGTTTGACAAAGTTCTCAGCCATGCCCAGAGAGTTTTGTGCATACCGTTCGATGCGTTGCATCAGCTCTTCGTGGGGCATGCGGCCCGGGTAGGCGCGTTGCATTTCCAGCAGGGTCAGGATGGACGCATTCGGAGCGCGGATGTCGTGCGAGATGAAGTTCATGGCCTGATCGCGCTGCTGCAGCGCACGGCGCATGTCGGTGATGTCGACCAGCGTCAACAGCCATCCCGCCTGCGCAAGGTCGGTGAATGGCTTGCATTGCACCAGCATGCTGCGGTCCTTGGCGTCGCGGCCTTCCGCTTGTTCGGCCATGCACCCGCTGCGCAGCTTGTCTTGCGTGATGAGCGGCAGGTTGGTACCTGTTTGCACCAGATCGCGCAGCAGTTCAACGGCTGACAGGCCCTGCAAAGACACGTCGGCGTCGCCGCCCACGTGCAGGCGTGCGGCCACGTTGGTCAGCAGGATGCGCCCTTGCGCGTCGCACACCAGTGTGGGGGAGGGAAGTTGCTGCAGGCTTTCGCTCACAAAATGGTGGAGGTCGCGCAGTTGCCGAGAGGCGCGTTCCACGGCGTTGATGCGCCGTTCCAGAAAATCGCTGGTATCGCCCGGGCGTTCTCGCAACCGCATCGAAAGCCCGTCTTTTTGCAGGCGCTCCATCTCCAGCCGCAGAAAGTGCGCCGCTGCGCTGAGTCGCCTCCAGCTCCACAGGGGGTAGGCCAGCACCAGGCCCACCAAGGCTGCAGCGGGAGCAAACTGCAAACCGACCCAGCCGGTCAGCGCCACGCTGAGCAGGACGGTGACCGCCGCCAGCGCGGCGCTGGTGAGCAGCGCCACAAACGGGCCCAGCAGCAACAATGCCACCAGTGCACCCGCCACGGGCAGCAGGTTGAACACGAGGTTTTGTACCGGTGCCGCGGGCCGTATCTGCACGCCCGACAGACTCCCGTCCAGTACATGACTTACCACTTCGACGCCCGGCATCAGGCGCGATTGGCGGCTGACCGGTGTGGCAAACATGTCGCCCAGACCCGAAGCTGCTGCGCCCACCAGCACGTATTTGCCATGGAACGCGTCACCGGGCACCTGGCCGCGCAAAACGTCGATGTACGAGTAGGTGGTGAAATGCGCGGGGCCGCCTGCGTAGGCGATCAGCGCAGGCTCCGAGCGTTGCCAGGGGCTTGTCTCTGCTGCCCCGTGATCTGCGCGCGGGGTGCCGGGTGTGCCGGGCTGGGCTGCGCCGCAGGGGCGCTTGTCGGCATCGGCCACGCACTGCATCACCGTGCTGAAGTGGGGCCAGGGCGCGGTGGCGGGGCCCTCTTGCAGGTACAGGCCGCGCACCACGCCATCGTTGTCGGGCGCTACATGCACATGGCCCAAGCCGGCCGCTGCGGCGGCAAAGGCAGGCCAGGGCAGGTCGGCAGCATTGGCGGCGGGCCCATGGCCGCGCCGCAGCACTGGCAGCACCACGCGGCCACTGCGGGCCAGTGCATCTGCCAGCAACAGGTCGTCTGCGGGGTAGTCCAGATCCTCTTCGTTGAACAGCACATCCATCCCGATGACGCGCGGGCCTTGCACCGAGATGCGGTTGATCAACTCGGCATGCAGGGCGCGCCGCCAGGGCCAGCGCCCAATGACAGCGATGCTGCGGTCGTCAATGGCGACGATGACGATGTCGGAATGTGCGGGGCGCGCCACCAGGCGCAGCCCCACGTCTTGCACAAGGTGGTTCGCCCCCCCCAGGCTTGCCGACACACTGAGCCAGGCCACGAGGCCGAGCAAGGCAACCGCCAGCAGGCTCCACTCCAGCCGCCGCCGTTGTCCGCGGGTGCGCGGAATGGTCAAGGCCGTCCCACGGGTTGACCGCTGGAGGTGGACACCGGCAGGCCACTGCCGGTGCTGATGCCGGATCCGACCCGGATCTGGCGTGGGGGCGAGAACTCACTTTGCAGGCCCGATGGGTCGAGCACCTGGATGCGCACCAGGTATTCCCCCGCGGGCAGGTCGCTGGCGGTCCATTCCGCGCGGTCCAGCGTGGTGTCCAGCGTGATCTTGTCGAACGCCGCGTCATTGGCGCTGGCCAATTGCAGGCGGAACCGCTGGCCGGGCTGGCCCTGCCAGTTCAGGCGCACCGTGGTGTCGCCATCCTGCGCCCGCAGCGATTGCGCCGAGAGGGTGGCAGGGCGGTCTGCCACCGTAAATGCCTGCGATGGCGCAAACGGGCCCTGGTCGGCCTGGCCGTCCGGTATCTGCAGAAGGCTGGCCATGCGCCAGAAGTAGCGGCCCGCAGGCAGGTCGGTCACAGGCAGGCGGCACTCGGACAACCTCTGCTCGTCTTTGACGAGGGCTGTGAACTGGGCATCGGTCGCTACCTGCACGCGGTACCAGCGCACACCGGGAACGGACGTGCACCGCAGTTCGCCCGCGCCGGTGGCCAGGGTCGTGCCGGGGGCTGGCAGCTGATGCAGCGGCGCCACGGGCCGGGTCTTGATGGTGAAGGGCTGCACGGCGGGCAGGCCTTCAATGCCCGCGTCGTCCACCGCCCGCACCGAGACGTAGTAACGACCGTCGTCCAGCGCCTTCCAGCGAAGTTGGCCGTCGGCAAAGCTACCGTGTCGCAATACCTGGGTGAAGTCCGCGTCTTGCGCCACCTGAGCAACGTAGGCCGTGGCGCCCGGCTGGGTGGGCACGTTGAGGGCCAGAATGCTGGCGTCGCCCAGCGTGGCGGGAATGCCGGAGGTGTCCGGTGCTGCAATCAGTGTGCGAGGCGCTCCGACGGTGCCATCGGTTGCCACCGCCAAGCCCTGGCCCGGGGCCAGCATGGAGATTGCAGATGCTTGCGCGGAGGAGGAGGCGGAGGAGGCGCTGGCGCCCACGCCTTCATCCCGGCGCGATTGCACGGCCACCGATCCGTTGAGCACCGATGCGGTGGTTTGGCCGGATTCGGCCAGCGCTACACTGAAACGCGTGCCGCGTACGCTGGTCACTGCCAGAGGCGTGCGAATCTCCATGCGGCGAAACGCTTCTGCGCTGGGTGGCACGCTCGCCTCCACCGCGCCGCTGCGCATTTCCAGCACCGACTGCACGCTGCCCGCGCGACCGCGTCGGCGCAACTGCCGCAGTTGCAGCTCGGACTGGGCCTGCACGCGCACCACCGTGCCGTCGGCCAGTCTGACGGAAACAAATGCATCGGGCCCGACCTGCAGCGCGGTTCCTTCGTCGAGCTTGTTGCCTTTGGCAACCGGCGCCCGCGCATCGCTCGCGTTTGCCCGTGCCGTGACGGCCCCATGCACAAACTCCACCGTGGCAGATTCGGCAGGCTGGAGGCGAACCGGAATCCATATGATGGAGCCCGGCTGTAGCCGCCGCGGGTTGGTCACCTTGTTGCGCGCCTGCAGCAGGGGCCATTGGCGTGGCGCCGCCAGGTACGCTTTGGCCAGACCTTCGAGGGTGTCGCCGTCCTGCACCGTATGGGCGATTTCATCGGCTTGCGAAGGGCTATCGGCTGCGGCAGGGTTGGCATGGGCGCTGGTGCCTGACAAGGCTGCGAACGCACTGAGGGCCAGGGCGGCCAGGGCGCTAGGTGGCCGAAGCGCGTGATGGTGGGGCATTGCCAAGTCGTATCTCCGTGTGCCAAAGATGGCGGACAAGTTCAGGGGGTGTGGGGACGGCCTCAGACGGTGTGAAGGAACCCGGCGCTACAAGCGCGGCGAGGGGGACGAACGCGCAGGAGAGGTTCTTTCAGACGTTTTCAGGCCTTGGGTGGTGTGTCAACGGCTTCAAACCGGTAGCCGACACCGTAAATGGCGCTGACGATAAAACCGTTGGCGGGCCGCAGGTCCAGCAGCGTGCGCAGGCGCGAGATGTGGGTGTCCAGCGAGCGCGACATCACCTCTGCCACCTGGCCCCAAACAATCTCTTTGAGGTGGTCGCGTGACAGCAGGCGGCCCATGTTCTGAAACAGAAATAGGGCCAGGTCGTATTCACGGTTTTTCAGCTCTACCGGCGCGCCGTCCATTTCGATAGACCGGGTCTCCGGCAAAAACCGGTAGCGGCCAAACTCCATGACGCCCGCTGAGTTGTCAGGGTAGGCCCGGCGCAGCAAGGCGGCTACGCGGGCGTTGAGCTCGCCAATGCGAACGGGCTTCACCATGAAGTCGTCGGCCCCGCTTGCCAAGCCCTCCACGATGTCGCGCTCTTCCTGGCGGTTGGTGACAAACAGGATGGGCAACTGGGCCGCCACGTTCTTGCGCACCCAGCGCACCACTTCGGGTCCTGTGGTGTCGGGCAGGTGCCAGTCCACGATCAGCAGGTCAAAGGTTTCGCGTCGCAACGTACGCAGCAGTTCTGCGCCAGTTAGATGGGTGTGGCAGACATGGCCCATCGCCTCCGTGGCCTGCTTGAACAGGTCCAGCTGAAGCGCATCGTCGTCCAGAGCGGCTATGCGCATGGTTCCCCCAACAAAAGGACAAACGCGCATTATTTGCGATATCGCGCCCGTTGCGCGGCTCACACCGGCGCATGCCGAAGGCGGTTGACATTTGTTAATGATTGGATTTTTGCGACTTCGGGGCAATCTCGCGCAGCAGCCGCATGCCTACCAGGGTGTAGCGCGTCTGGGGGCTGTTCCAGTTGCGATACCCGCAGCGCGCATAAAACGACCAGGTGTGCCAGGAGCCTCCGCGCCGCACCCGCACCGATCCCTCTGACGGGCCCTGCGGGTCGGTGCGAGGTGATTGGGCATAGTAAGTGTCACCGTGCCAGTCCGACACCCATTCCCACGCATTGCCCAGCATGTCATGCAGGCCAAAGGCATTGGGTGCGTAGTGGCCCACGGGCGCGGTGAACGCGTGGCCATCGCTGCCCGCCAATGCGTGCTGCTGCCAGCGGGGCCACAAAGGCGCCGCATCTTGGTCGAAGGTATTTGCCGTCTGTAGGAGGCCCTGTGGGTCGTCGCCATGGGGGTAGCGGGTGCGGGTGCCCGCGCGGCACGTGTATTCCCATTCGGCCTCGGTGGGCAGGCGGTAGGTGTGGCCCTCGGTGCGGCTCAGCCATTGCGCCAGGGCCTGGGCGTCGTTCCAGGTCACGTTTACCACCGGGTGGTCGTCCCCCTGCGCAAAACCGGGGTTGCGCCACGAGTAACGCAGATCGCGCCCCTCGAACGCATCGCCCCGCCGGGTGGTGGCAGGGTCGTAGTCGGCGTTGTAGCCGTAGCCGCCGGTCCCATCGGCTTCCGACTCGGGTTGGTAACCCGAGGCCTCCAGAAACCTGCGAAACTGCCCCACCGTCACCTCGTGTTGCCCCAGGTAAAACGCGCGGCGAATGCGCACGCGGTGTGCCGGGCCTTCGTCCGCCAGGTCCGTAAAACGCCGGGTTTCCAGCAACGGGTAGGCGCGCGCCAGGGCATCGACGGGCTCCACACCGCCCATCCAGAAGCTGCCCGCGGGTATCCGCACAAAGTTCATGCCCAGGCTGTTGGTCCACACCGATGGGGCGGTGTGCGCGGCAGGTGCCAGTGGCGGCGCCGCCAGCGCGCACGCAGCCGTGAGCATGGATGTGAGCGTGGCCTGCCGGCCCAGCCAGGCCAGCGATTTCAAGGCCTGCCCGGTGGTGCGGCTCAAGGCTGGCGATCGGGGGCTTCGCTCACGCATTCAAAGACCATGCGGGAACCGTCATTGCGCAAAAGCTTGGGAAACAGCATGAGTTTTTGGCATTCGCGCGTAGCGGCTGCTTGGGCAGGGGCCGTGTCGACCCCATACACCGGCACGCTGAAGGTGCGGTCGCGGCCGGAGGCCATGGGGCCGGAAGGGCGCTGGGACGATGTGGCGTTGCAGCCCGCCAGTACGGCGAGCACGGTGACAGTGGCGATCAGCGATTTCATGGGGACTCCGGGTGGGTGAAAGCGGTGGGGCAGTTTAAGCACGATCGCGGACGCTCGGTGCGCGTGCTGGAGCCTTTGCAGCGGCCCGCATCGGCCGGATGGGGTTGTCCCTCGCTGGGCAGCGTGGGTGGATCGAGATACAGTGCGTTACACGTAAAAGCGCCGAGCTTGACGTGTTGGTCGTGAATCCAACATGCGCTCGCACCATTCTTATCGGCGCTCCACCCAGTTGCTAACACCCTTGGGAGGGTTCGGATGGCGAGCAGTCTGGCACCGGGGGTGAAAGATGCCTGGCAGGCCTGGGTGCTGCGGGTGTTGCTTACGCTGGGGCTGTTGGCTTTGCTGCACGCGTTGCCCGTGTGGACACCACTGCAGCGCCTGGAGTACGACCTGCTCAGCAGCCTGACCGCGCCCGTGCGGCCCGACGCGCGCGTGCTGGTGGTGGGCCTGGACGAGCCCAGCCTCGCGGCACTGAACCAGGCGCCGCCGTTGCCTCGCCGCCTGCATGCCCTACTGACAGATGCAGTGGCCGCGGCAGGGGCTGCGGCGCTGGGCATCGACATGCTGTTCGGCGCTCCACAGACACCCGAGGACGACGCGGCACTTGCGCAGGCCTTGCAGGGCCGCATGCCCGTGGTGCTGGCCAGCGCCGCGGTGGCGGTGCAAAGCTCCCAAGTGGCGCAATACACGCAGACCGTGCCCAGCGTGTTTCCCGAGGCACGCCAGGGCAGCGTGGCGGTGGACATCGACGACGACGGTGTGATGCGCCGGGCCCCTGCGCAGGACGATGCCCTGTGGCGCGTGCTGGCGCACGCAGCCGGGCGTGCGGTCACCGTGCCGCCACCCGGCGCTTTGCTGCGCTACTACGCCCCCGAAGTGCCCTTGCCCTACGCCCACTACACCCAGGCGCTGGACCCGGTCGCCCATTTGCCCGCGGGGGCACTGCAAGGGCGGCTGGTATTGCTGGGGCAGAACACCCCCGTGGCAGGCGTGGACCAGTTCGTAACGCCTTTGCGAGTGCTGGGAGGCTTGGGCGGGCGCGGTGGCGGCACACAGTCGGGCGTGTTTGTGCATGCCACGGCCTTGATCAACGGTTTGACGGGCGACTGGTTGGTGCCTGCGCACCCCGCAGGTCCGCTGCTGCAAGCGCTGCTGGCCGTGGCCTTTGTGGCCGCAATGACGCGCCGTTGGCGCGGGTGGCGGGCGGTGTGGCTCAGCGTGGCGTTGGCGTTGCTCGCGTTGCTGGGCGGGTTGTGGGCGTTTCTGGTGGGCGTGTGGTGGAGCGCGTTGCCCACACTGGCGGCGTTGGCGCTGCATCTGAACGTGGGCGCCGCAGACAGCTACCTGCGCGAGCGCCGCCGCCGCGAGCAACTGCGCAATGAATTTGCGCGCTACGTGCCCCCGGCGGTGGTGGACGCGCTGGCCGCTGCCGGTGCCACCCCGGCGCTACAGGGCGAGCGACGCGTGCTCACGCTGCTGTTTTCTGATCTCGCCGGGTTCACATCTGCCAGCGAACACCTGCCGCCCGAGGCCGTGGCCCAGGCGCTCAACGCGTATTTTTCTCGCATGACCCACACCGTGCACCAGCACGGCGGCACGCTGGACAAGTTCATTGGCGACGCGGTCATGGCGTTCTGGAACGCACCGCTGCCAGAGCCCGCCCATGCCGCACGCGCGCTGGCCTGCGCACAGGCCATGCAGGTCGACATGGAAGCCCTGCGCGCTCTGTGGCAAGGCACGCCGTTTGCCGACGTGCAATTGCGCATTGGCCTGCACACGGGCGAAGCCGCAGTGGGACACCTGGGTTCGCACGAACGCTTTGCCTACACCGCCGTGGGCGATGCGGTGAACACCGCCGCGCGGCTGGAGGGTGCCAACAAGGCGTTTGGCACCGGCGTGCTGCTGTCCGAAGCCACCCGTGCAGCCCTGCCCGGTGACGACCCGCGCCGTGCACACCTGCTCTGGCTCGACATCGTGGTGCTCGCGGGGCGCAGCACGGGGCTGGAGGTGTACACGCTGTGCGACGACGCTGCGCTGGTCGTCACCAGCCTTGCGCTACAACGCCATCTGGACGCTGGCGAGTGGGCGCTGGCCCTGCGGCGCTGTGCGGACTGGCAGGCCCATGCCCGCCAGCTGGCTCCGCACTGGACTGCGCATGCCGATCTGCTGTTTGCCAGGGTAAACGCCCTGGCCGAAGCCGCTGCACAGGCGCCGGATGCACCTGTGGATGCACCCGTGGCTTTTGGTGCCCGAGCGCTCGACAAATCCTGACTTCACCACCACGGACCCTGCTCACGAAAGGCCCTCCATGTCTGCACACCGCCTGTCCTGGCTGCCCCCCGTGGGGCTTGTTGCGTTGGGAACCCTGAGCGCCCCGGCGGCCTGGGCGCAGTGTGCGGGCGCCACGCTGGCACCCGGCGCTGCGGCGGCGCAGATCGTCGCCCTGGCAGGCCAGGGGCAGACGCGTGCGCCGGGCGTGGAGCCATGGTCGTCTGCAGCCTTGGCCCAGCAACTGGGGGCTGGGGCCGACATGCGCACGCTGGCGCTGTCATCGGCCGCACTGCTGCTGGCAGACCGTACGCAAATCCGCATGTCGGCCAACGCGCAATTGCGGCTGTGCGAGTCACAGCCCACCCGCACCTTGCTGGAGCTGGCCGCCGGGCGCTTGTGGGCGCGCACCAAAAAAACACCCGCCACGCTGCAGCTGCAAACCCCGGCCGCGCTGGCCGTGGTGCGGGGCACCGACTGGGATGTGGAGGTCGATGCCGCCGGGCGCACCACGCTCACTGTGTTGTCCGGGCTGGTGGAACTGTCCAACGCCCAGGGCAGTGTGCAACTCGGCCCGGCCGAGCAGGGTTTTGTAGAGCCCGGCCGTGCGCCCGTCAAGCGGGTGCTGGTGAACCCGCGTGAACGTGTGCAGTGGGTGGCGGCTTACCCCGGGGACGCTACCCGCTGGGCGGAGTTTCAGCGGACGGACATCGCGGCCCCACTGGCTGAGGTGCGAGCCGATTTGCGGTCTGGCAACTGGGGGGTGGCACAAACACGGCTCCAGGCCTTGTCCGGCGGGACTGATGCACCGGCTGTGGTGGACTTGGCGCTGGCGGACCTGGAGGTGTTCGCAGGCCAGCTGGAGGCTGGCCAGGCGCGCCTGGCACGCGCCTGGCAGCGCACCCAAGACCCGCGCACCGCCGCACGCCGGGCCGAGCTGCTCCTGGCGCTGGACCGCCCCGCCGAGGCGCGCGCCTGGATCGACAGCAGCCGTGCAGTGGCCCCCACCTCGGTCGACTTGCTGCTGGCCGATGCCGACGCGCACCGGCTGGAAGGCCAGGGTGATGCCGCACTGGCCTTGTACCGGCAAGCTGTGGATCGCGCCGAAACCGAGGCGCAGCAGGCAGCGGCTTTGGACCCCGCCACCGCGCGTCTGGCTGCCGCACCGGATCCGGAAACCGCGCGTCTGGCCGCCGCAAAGGATCCGGCAACCGCACGGCTGGCAGCCGCGCTGTGGGGCCTAGGCCGCGCGCTGCAAGAGCGCGGCGATCTGTACACGGCCCGCGCCACCCTGGCGCGTGCTGTGCAACTGGCGCCTGATCACCCCGGCTACCGCGCCGAGCAAGCCACCGCAGACACCGAAGCCATGCGGCTGACCGAGGCGCGCGCGGGCTTTGACGCCGCCCTGGCGCTGGCGGGCGATGACTACACCAGCCTGGCGGGCGCCGGTTTGCTGGCTTTGCAACAGGGCGATGCAGAAACGGCGCGCAAAGAGCTGCTCAAGGCGCTGGTGATCGAGCCGCGTTATGCGCGGGCGCAGGTATGGCTGGCCGTGGCCGAATACCAGCTGGGCGAACGCGCTGCAGCGCTGGACTCGCTGGACCGCGCGCGCCTGGCCGACCCCAACGACCCGCTGCCGTGGCAGATTGAATCCATCTTGCGCAACGACAGCGGCGAGCCAGAGGCCGCCATTGCCGCCGCACGTCAGGCGCTGGTGCGGCTGCCTTACCTCAAGTCACTCAACCCGCTGGTGTCCGACAGCCAGGGCTCGGCCAACCTGGGCAAGGCTCTGGGAGACTTTGGCCTGGAGCACTGGGCGCGCGCGTATGCGCAGCAGTCGTATTACCCACTGTGGGCGGGCAGCCACTTTTTCATGGCCAACCGGTATGAAAGCAGCTTCAGCCGCAGCTCCGAGCTGTACCAGGGCTATCTGGCCGACCCGCTGGCGTTTGGTGCCAGCGAAAAGCAGGCGCCGCTGCTGCGCACCACGGGCAGCGAGTGGCTGGCGGGTGCCAGCGCGCAGCGCGGGCCGGTGCACGACGCGGGCGTGTTCGATGTGGGCCATCGAGGCCTGGCGTCGGCACCCATGCCCATCGCCTGGCGAGTAGGCATCGAAGGCCAGCAGCAAGACCCGCGCGACGGCACGGGCAGCTACCGCTTGTTGTCCTCAGGCATGCGCCTCGGCGTGGGCATCAAACCCACCGACCGGCTCAGCCTGTTGCTGCTGCACTTCGAGGACCGTACCCGCTACTCCGTACCGGGCGGACTGGTCGATATCGACGGCGTGGTGTTCAACACCCAGGCGCGCAGTCCCACGCGTCGCACCGACGTGGGCGGCGCGTGGCGCTGGTCGGCCGACGAGCAGACCTGGTTCAAGGTCGGGCGTGCCAGCTACGGCGACCGCAAGGCGCTGCAGCAAGACCCGGTCGGTGCATACGATGAGCGAAGCGCCGATACGGCGGACAGCCTGATGCTGCGCCACACGGTGCAGCATGGCGCCCAGCGCTGGAGCGCGGGATGGGAGCGCAGCCGGGTGCGTCTGGGTTTCCAACGCGCATATTCGCTCGTCACGAGCACTGAGAACTCCGACCTGCGCTTTGACATGCCGTGGCTCGCGCTGGAGAGCACCCACGGCCCGTGGACCTGGCATGCCCAGGCCTCCTGGCCGCACTTTGACATGCGCTACCGCTCCCGCGTGTTTGCAGGTGCCACGGGCGACGACCTGCGAGCGCCTTTGCTGGACGAGGGCGGCCACCCGCGCCGCTTGTTGCCGCGACTGGGCGTGTCGTACCGCTTCGGCCCCGGGCGCGCACTGCACGCGGCCTACATCGAGAGCCTGCATGCCCCGGCGGCCAACACGCTGGCGCCCGTGTCTGTGGGCACCATCCCCATCGACCACCAATACCAGATGCCGGGCAGCTTGGTGCGCAAGACCGCCGTGCAGCTGGACTGGGAGTTCAACGCGCGCACCTTCGGCTATGCCAGCCTGTCACAGCAGACCATCGCCAACGCCATGTACTCGGACGGCAGCCTGCTGTACATGCCCAACGTGCTGGTGGGCGAGCGCGTGGAGTCTCTGGGCCCGCTGATCCAGACCGCCGAAACCGCCGTGGATGCCTACAACGGCACTCCCCTGTTCGACAAGGGCCAGCTTCGGCAGGCGGGCGTGGCACTCAACCGCATCCTCACGCCGCGCTGGAGCTTGCTGGCGGGCTACACCTGGGCCCAGACGCGCAACACGGGCGACTGGGTGCCGGGCAACGCGCTGCCCGGGTTTCCGCGCCACACGCTGGTGCTGGTAAATGTGTGGAAACATGGCGGGCGCGATTACACCTATGGATCGCTGGTGTACCGCAGCGCACGGTTCACCACCGCACTCAACGGCCGCAGCGAGGCGCCGGGCTGGAGCCTTGCGCTGGCGCATTCCATGGATTTTTCGGACCGGCGCTGGTCGCTCATCGGGTCGGTGCAGACACCGCTCGATGGCCGGGAGAAGCCCACGCTGTGGCTGCGCGTGCGCTTTCGGGAATGAATTTTGAGTGTTTTTGGCCTCTAGCGCTTATCCAGTAAGCGCTAGTAGCTATCAAAAATGGAGTAATGGATATGGGTGTGCTGCGTTACGCCGCAGCGTCCGACAGCGCCTTCAGCGCAGCCGCCACGTCGGCATCCACCACGCCATCCACAGGCGCCAGCTGCCCGGCCAGCGCGCTCAGTGCGGTGAGACCCTCGCGCTGCAACCGCGCAATGGCCTGGCCCGCATCCTTGGGCGCGTTAAAGCCGGTGCTTTGCAGCAGCAGGCGACCGTCGGCATCGACCAGCTTGAAGAAAAACTTGCCATCCGCCTCACGGTATTGCTTGAACGAGGGCAGGGCGGCCTTGGCAACCTTGGCCGGCTTGGCCGCTGCAGTGCCCTGCACCAGGCTGCGCAAGCCCACGGCGGAGCGCAGTTCGCGGATGAACGGCGTGGCCAGCGCGCGGGCACGCTCGGCTCCGGCCAGCAGCGTCTGCTCGATGCGGGCGGGGTTGTGGATCAGGGCTTCGTACTCGGCACGCATGGGCGCAATCACCTGGTCCACACGCTCCAGCAGCACCTGCTTGGCATCGCCCCAGGCAATGCCATCGGCATAGGCGCGGCGCAGCGCGTCGGTTTCATCGGGGGTGGCAAACGCCTGGTAGATCTGGAACAGCGCCGAGCCCTCGACCTCCTTTGCCTCGCCGGGCGCGCGCGAGTCGGTCAGGATGCCGCCGATCAGCTTTTTGAGCTGGTCGCGCGAGCTGAACAGCGGGATGGTGTTGTCGTAGCTTTTGCTCATCTTGCGGCCGTCCAGCCCGGGCAAGGTGGCCACATGGTCGTCAATGGCGGCTTCGGGCAGCACAAAGTGTTCGCCGTACAGGTGGTTAAAGCTCGCTGCCATGTCGCGCGCCATCTCGATGTGTTGGATCTGGTCGCGGCCCACGGGCACCTTGTGCGCCTTGAACATCAAAATGTCCGCGCCCATCAGCACAGGATACATGAACAGGCCGGCCGTCACGCCGTCGTCCTGCTCGCGCCCGGCCGCCGTGTTCTTGTCCACGCTGGCCTTGTAGGCGTGGGCGCGGTTGAGCACGCCCTTGCCCGTCACACAGGTCAGCAGCCAGGTCAGCTCGGGGATTTCGGGGATGTCGGACTGGCGGTAGAACGTGACCTTCTCGGGGTTCAGGCCCGCTGCCAGCCAGCTGGCGGCGATCTCCAGTGTGGAGCGCTGGATGCGCGCCGGGTCTTCGCACTTGATGAGCGCGTGGTAGTCGGCCAGAAAATAAAAACTCTGCACCTCCGGCGTCAGGCTGGCCGCCACCGAAGGGCGGATAGACCCCACAAAATTGCCCAGGTGGGGCGTGCCCGTGGTGGTGATGCCGGTGAGAAAACGCGTAGTGCTCATGGAAACGGTGTCAGCAAAAAATGGAACGAAACGATCAGCGCAGCAGGGCGGTGAGGGGTGTGAGCAAGAGATTGATGGCGCTGTAGCCCAGCGACATCAGGGGGCGCAGCCACAGCGAGCCCAGCACCCCGGCCACCACCAGGCCCAGCACGATGAAGAAGCCATAGGGCTCAACGCGCGCCACCAAGTTCGCTTGCTTCCACGGCAGCAAGCCGACCAGAATGCGGCCGCCGTCCAGCGGTGGCAGCGGAAACAGGTTGAAGGCCCACATCACCAGATTGACCAGCACACCGGCGCGCGCCATCTCGATGAAGAAGCGTTCCTCGATGCCAGAGCCCACCATCGACACCAGCAGCACCGCCCAGAAAATGGCCTGGAAAAAGTTGGATGCCGGCCCCGCCAGTGCGACCCAGATCATGTGCTTCTTGGGGTTGCGCAGGTTGCCAAAGTTGACCGGCACCGGCTTGGCGTAGCCAAACAGAAAAGCCCCCGACGTGGCGAAGTACAGCATCAGCGGCATCAGGATGGTGCCGATGGGGTCGATGTGCTTGAGCGGGTTGAGGGTGATGCGGCCCATCATGTACGCGGTGTTGTCGCCAAAGTGGCGCGCGGCGTAGCCATGGGCTGCCTCGTGCACGGTAATGGCAAACAACACCGGCAGGGCGTAGATCAGAACGGTTTGGATGAGATTGGAGATGTCCACCCGCTGATTGTCTCAGACGATCTACCAACCCTGCGGTGCCGAGGCAATGCGGAGTCTGTCTCTGCCCTCGGGCGCCCCGTCGATTGTGGGTAGTACGTAGCGCGTGAGCGCTCCGTCAGGGCGCTTCATTGCTAGCATCCACACATCGCCATTCATTCGTCTGGATGGGCGCATGTGTTCGTTCTTGCGGGGCCGTCCTGCATCAAAAAGCAGAACGACAGTCCTGGAGGTGGAGACCTGATGTTGAACAACCTGAAGATTGGAACGCGCCTGTCCCTGGCGTTTGGTTGCCTTGCTCTGCTGGTAGCGGTGCTGATGAGCATGGCGCTGTCGGGTATCGGTGCGGCGGAGCAAGCGCTGCAGGGGAGCTCGTCGAGCGCAGCGCAGGCGCAGGCCGTAGGAGGCCAACTGCAAAGCGCACGCACCTGGATCATCGGCTGCGGCTGTCTGGTGTTTGCGCTGGCCCTGGCTGCTGCTCTGATCTTGCGGGCCAGCATCGTGGCGCCGTTGAACCAGGCCATCTTGATCGCAGAGACGGTCGCCTCGGGCGACCTGAGCCAAGAGTTCAGCTCAGACCTGCAAGGGGATTTTGGCCGTCTGCTGGGCGCTTTGGGCACCATGGAAGATACGCTGACCGATCTGGTTTCGCGCATCAAGCAGAGCACGGACTCCATCACGGCCTCGGCTGTGGACATCGACCACGGCAACACCGACCTGTCACGCCGCACCGAAGACCAGGTGTCGTCGCTGACCGAGACGGCAGCAAGCATGGAGCAACTAACGGCCACCGTGCGGCAGAACGCTGAGCGCGCCGCATCGGCCAGCAGCCTGGCAGTAAACGCCACGTCCATCGCGCGTCAAGGCGGCTCCGTGGTGGACGAGGTGGTGCAGACCATGCAGGCCATCAGTGGCAGCTCGCGCAAGATCGTGGACATCATCCAAGTCATAGAAGGCATTGCGTTCCAGACCAACATCCTGGCACTCAATGCAGCTGTGGAGGCCGCCCGTGCCGGTGAGCAGGGCCGTGGATTTGCCGTGGTGGCCAACGAGGTGCGAGGACTGGCGCAGCGCAGCGCCGTGGCGGCGCGCGAGATAAAGGCCCTCATCAGCGCCTCGGTGGATCAGGTGGAAAGCGGCGCTGGCCAGGTTGGCCAAGCCGGGCGCACCATGCAGGAAATCGTCACTGCCGTGGGACAGGTCAGCGCGTTGCTGGGCGAGATATCTACCGCCCTGCGCGAGCAAAGCGACGCCATCGGCCACGTCAATCAGGCGGTGTCGCACATGGATGGCACCACGCAGGACACGGCGTCTTTGGTGCAGCATGCGGTCAGCACCGCATCGGCCTTGTCAGCACAGGCGCGGGAGCTGGAGCAGGCGGTGGGTGCGTTCAGGCTGTAAGCGCCTTTTACGGCTGCTCCGTGTTCGCCTCTTAGGGGCGCATCCGGTGCACTTGCCGAACCGGATTCACGGTTGTGCTGGCGTGGAGTCGCGCTAGCTTTGGGTGCAGGAACCCGGTCTTCGTAGACGCAGCAGAGGGCCCTGAGACTTCGTTTTACAACCCCAGTGCCTGCAGGCTGCCGCGGCCTTCGCGGATCACTTCAGGCTCGCCGCCCGCGCCCATGGGCGTCAGGTCCACCACGGTGGTGGGCTCCAGCGGGCAGGCGCCCGCGTCCACGATGGCGTCCAGCAGCTTCTCGTAGCGATCGCGGATCTCTTGCGGGTCGTTGAGGGGCTCGGTTTCACCCGCAGGGATCAGCGTGGTGGCCAGCAGCGGGGCGCCGTGCAGTTCCAGCAGCAACTGCAGGCCCTTGCGGTCGGGCACGCGCAGGCCGATGGTCTTGCGGGACGGATGGCTCACGCGGCGCGGCACTTCCTTGGTCGCTTCGAGGATGAAGGTGTAGGGCCCGGGCGTGCCCAGCTTCAGCAAGCGGTATTGCCGGTTGTCCACCCGGGCGTAGTTGGCCAGCTCCGACAGGTCGCGGCAGAGCAGGGTCAGGTGGTGTTTGTCATCCACTTGGCGGATGCGGCGCATGCGGTCGACCGCGTCCTTGTCGTCCAGGTGGCACACCAGCGCGTAGCTGGAGTCTGTGGGCACGGCCAGGATGCCGCCCTTTTGCAGCAGCATGGCGCCCTGATTGAGCAAGCGCGGCTGCGGGTTGTCGGGGTGAACTTCGAAATACTGGGCCATGGCAATCGCTGAAAGAGACGAACGAACGGGTCAGTGCGCGGGCCGAATGCGGTCGGCCAGCAGGTCCCACACGGGCGTCAAGGCGCCTGGCAGCAGGGGCAGCGTGCCCAGGTCGGTGTGCGATTCGTCGGGGCTGTGAAAGTCGCTGCCGCGCGAAGCGGCCAGCTCAAACTCCTTGGCCATGGCGGCATAGGTGACGTACTCGGCAGGGCTGTGGCTGCCGGTGACCACCTCTACGCCGCGCCCGCCATGGGCCTTGAACTCGGAAAAAAGTGCAAATTCTTCGTTGGCGCTGAACTTGTAGCGCGCCGGGTGGGCAATCACCGCAATGCCGCCCGCCTCGGTAATCCAGCGCACTGCGTTGCCCAGGGTCGCCCAGCGGTGGGGCACGTAGCCGGGCTTGCCTTCGGTCAGGTACTTGCGAAACACTTCCGAGGTCTCTTTGCACACGCCGGTTTCCACCAGAAACCGCGCAAAGTGGGTGCGCGAGATGAGCGCGGGGTTGCCAACAAACTTCAGGGCGCCTTCGTAGGCGTCCTTGATGCCCACCTGGGCCAGTTGCTCGGCCATGTCCTTGGCGCGCTCGCCGCGCCCGCCGCGCGTGGCGGCCAGACCCTCGGCCAGCTGGGTGTTGTCGGGGTCAAACCCCAGCCCCACGATGTGCACTGTGGTGTCGGCAAACGTCACCGAGATTTCGACCCCCGTGAGGTAGGCCATGCCCTGGACGCGGGCGGCGGCGGCGGCGCGGCGCTGGCCCCCGATTTCGTCGTGGTCGGTCAGGGCCCACAGCTCGACCCCGTTGGCTTTGGCGCGCGCCGCCAGTTCTTCGGGCGACAAAGTCCCGTCGGAAACCACGGAATGGCAATGCAGGTCGGCGTTGAGTATGGGAGTCACCGGGTCATTTTAGGGCTTGTACTGATAACGCGCCCTCTGGAATCCGGGAACACTGGCTGCGGGGCGGGTTGCACCTTTCAGGTGGCCGTTCTTGCTTAATGTCATTGCCGGTAACGAGTGGGGATGGTTATTCTGCGTCGATCAACACAACGCAGGGCCATCGAGCCTTGCGCAAAGCATCAGGAGCAACCATGAAATTCAACGACCTGCGCGTCGCCCACAAGATGTGGAGCGTGATCCTGGGTCTGCTGGCACTGATGCTGGTGGCCGCTATCTGGACCCAGTGGTATGGACGGCAGGTGACCGCCGCCGCCGAGCAATCCGTCAACCAGTACGAGTCGGCCATCACGACGGCCGTGACCTGGCGGGGCCTGGCCGAGGTGGCCGTCACCATGTCGATGGCCAGTTTTGTCACCACGGACGAAGCCCTCAAGGCCGACTTTGGCACCCGTGTCGCCGCGCTGACCGCCCGCATCACCCCGGTGCAGGAAAGAATCAACAAGGCGGCGGTGTCAGCCGAGGACAAGGCGGCCCTGGCCAGCGTAGCCGCCGCTCGGGCCGATGTGCGGGGCCAGACCGACAAGCTCAAGGAGCTGACCGACGCAGGCGATGCGGCCGCCAAACAGGCCTATCTGGCCAACACCTACCGCCCGAAGGTGGTGGCTTACCTGGAGTCGATCGACAAATTTGTGGTCGTGCAAGAGCGCCAGCGCGAGGCAGCGATGCTGGCCGCGAGTGACGCGCGGGGACGTCTGGTGCTGATTGGCGCCGCGGCGGCCGTTGCGGTGGTGTTGCTGGGCATGCTGATGGCGGCGGTGCTGGTGCGCTCCATCACGCGGCCACTCGACCGGGCAGTGGCGCTGGCCGAAACCATCTCGGCCGGAGACCTCACGCAGGACATCCACGATGACCGCAAGGACGAACTCGGGCTGCTCACGCGGGCCTTGTCGGGCATGTCAACCCGCCTGCGGGCGGTGGTGAGCGAAGTGCGCTCGGGCGTTCACTCAGTCTCATCGGCATCCATCGAGATCGCCAACGGCAACCAGGACCTGTCGGCGCGCACCGAGCAAACGGCCTCCAACCTCGAAGAAACCGCGGCCAGCATGGAGCAACTGACGGCCACCGTCAGTCAGTCGGCCGACACCGCCCGCCAAGCCAACCAGCTGGCAGGCACCGCCGCGCAGGCCGCTGCCAAAGGTGGCGAAGTGGTGGGCCAGGTGGTCACCAGCATGCAGCACATCACCGAAAGCTCGCGCAAGATCAGCGACATCATTGGCGTGATCGATGGCATTGCGTTTCAGACCAACATCCTTGCGCTGAATGCGGCGGTAGAGGCGGCTCGTGCGGGCGAACAAGGCCGGGGGTTTGCCGTGGTGGCCAGCGAAGTGCGCAGCCTGGCCGGGCGCAGCGCCGAGGCCGCCAAGGAGATCAAGAACCTGATCGGTGCCTCGGTCGAAAACGTGGAATCGGGCTCTGCCCAGGTCGCCCAGGCCGGGCAGACCATGGAGGAGATTGTGGCCAGCGTGCGCCGCGTGAGCGACTTGATTGGCGAGATCACCGCCTCGTCCACCGAACAGCGCGACGGCATCGCCCAGGTCAACCAGGCGGTGACGCACCTCGACCAGATGACCCAGCAGAACGCGGCGCTGGTCGAAGAATCGACCGCCGCTGCCGCCTCCATGCGCGACCAGGCACAAAAGCTGGCCGAAGTGGTGGCGATGTTCAACGTCGGCGCCGTGGCAGCCCCGCCACCCGCCGCGGCCAGGGCACCCGCGCCCCGGCCGTTGGCCAAAGCGCCTGCCACCGCTCCCCGCGCCGTCGGCTCCCCAACAGCAGCCAAGCCGCAGCCATCGGCCGCCCGCTTGTCTTCGTCCACGCCACCCGCTGCAAAAAAGCCTTCGTCGTCCGCTTCTTCTTCATCTGCTGCAGCAGCAGCGCCATCGGCACCCGCCGCCGCGCCGCGTGCGCAGGCCAAAGGCGGTGATGATGATTGGGAAAGCTTTTGAGATTGAGATACTACTGATTTGATAGCTGTTAGCGCTTATGGAATAAGCGCTAGAGGCTAATTTGGATTCTGTTCTTCCACCATCTCGCAAAAGGCAGCCCACGCTGCCTTTTGTCTTTGCGACAACACCCGAAAGGACCCGGCCATGCCTCTGGTCAATATCCGCTTGGCGCGGCGCGACCAGCCCACCACCGCTGCACAAAAGGCAGCCTTGATCGCCGGTGTCACCCAGCTCATGCAGCAGGTGCTGGACAAACGGCCCGAGAGCGTGACCGTCATCATTGATGAAGTAGACCCCGAGAACTGGGGCGAGGGGGGCGAGCCGGTGACGGTGATTCGCCAGCGGCGCAAAGGGCCGACGCAGGCCTGAGCTTTGCGCTCAGAGCTGCGCCCCCTCGACCAAAAACTGCACCTTCCGCTCGCCCTTCCATTCGTTCACATCCAGCCGGAAGGCCAGCATCACCCGTGCAGGCAACTGCTCGGTGTGGCCGAACCAGATCGCGTCGACCGGGTTGCCCTGGTGCAGCAGCTTGATCGACAGGTGGTTCTTGGCCTCGCCCACCAGGCGCTGGCTCAGCACCTGTACCTCTTCGCTGAAGGTGGGCGGCAAAAAGCCCTGGCCCCAGACCTCGTGGTGCAGGGTGTCCACCATGTCGGCGCGGCAGTATTCGGGCGATAGCGGCCCGTCGGTCTCGATGCGGCGGGGGAGGGGGGCGGCGTCCAGCCATTCCTGCGCGACCTGGGCCAGCGCTTGCTCAAAGGTGTCGAACGAGTCTGCGTCCACCGTGCAGCCTGCGGCCATGGCGTGGCCGCCAAATTTGAGCAACACGCCCGGGTGGCGCTTGGCCACCAGGTCGAGCGCGTCGCGCAGGTGAAAGCCGGGGATGGAGCGGCCGGAGCCTTTGAGCTCATGCCCCTTGCCCGGCGCGCTGCTGGCGGCAAACACAAAGGTGGGTCGGTGCAGCTTGTCCTTGATGCGGCTGGCCACGATGCCCACCACGCCTTCGTGAAAGTCCGGGTCGAACACGCTGATGGCCGGGGGCGGTTCTTCGTCCTCCTGGAACAGGCTTTCTGCCATCAGCATGGCCTGGTCGCGCATGCCGCCTTCGATCTCGCGGCGCTCGCGGTTGATGCCGTCGAGCGTGCCCGCCAGTTCGGCGGCGCGGCCTGCGTCGTCGGTCAGCAGGCATTCAATGCCCAATGTCATGTCGGCCAGGCGCCCAGCAGCGTTGATGCGCGGTCCTAAGGCGAAGCCAAAGTCGAAGGTGGTGGCAACGGGCGCCTTGCGGCCGGCGGCGTGGAATAGGGCGGCAACCCCGGCAGGCATTTGCCCTGCGCGGATGCGCTTCAAGCCCTGGGCGACCAGGCGGCGGTTGTTGGCGTCGAGCTTGACCACGTCGGCCACCGTGCCCAGCGCCACCAGCGTGAGCAGCGGGTCGAGCTTGGGTTGGGTGGTGGCGTCGAAGACTCCGCGAGCGCGCAGCTCAGCGCGCAGCGCCAGCAGCACGTAGAACATCACACCAACCCCGGCCATGGACTTGCTCTCGAATGTGCAGCCGGGCTGGTTGGGGTTGACGATGGCGTCGGCCGCGGGCAGTTCGGGGCCGGGCAGGTGGTGGTCGGTGACGACGACCGTGAGGCCCAGCGCCTTGGCCTCGGCCACGCCTTCCACGCTGGCGATGCCGTTGTCCACGGTGACCAACACATCGGCGCCGCGCTCGGCTACGCGGCGAGCGATGGAGGCAGTCAGGCCGTAGCCGTCGGTCACGCGGTCGGGCACCAGGTAGTCCACGTTCTGCGCGCCCAGCAGGCGCAAGCCACGCACGCCCACGGCGCAGGCGGTGGCGCCATCGCAGTCGTAGTCGGCCACGATGACGAGGCGCTTGTTTTGCGCCATGGCGTCGGCCAACAGGCGGGCGGCGTTGTCAATGCCTTTGAGGCCCGAGGGAGGCAGCAAACGGCCCAGGCCGTCGTCCAGCTCGTCTTTGGCACGCACACCGCGCGCGGCATACAGGCGGGCCAGCAGCGGGTGCACACCGGCCTGTTCCAGCGCCCAGGCGGCGCGCGGGGGAATGTCTCTTGCTACTATTTTCATAGCTGATTGCGCATTTCAGTAAAGCGCTGGGGCCTGAAAAGGCTTTGAAAACGCTGGGCCAGCGTGCGGGGCGCGGTGTGAAAAGCCAGGGTATTGCGTTCGCCGCACAGGGTCAGTTGCACAGGCGTGCCCCCTTCGGCCTGGCGCAGCAGGTCGGCCACGGGGCCTGCGTCCAGCGCGGTCCATGCAGCGGCCCAGGTGCGCCAGTCTTCGTTGAGCGCGGCGTCGCGCAAGGGGGTGGGCATCACTGGCGCAGGAAAGGTGGCGGGTGCGGGCGTCGGCATGGTGCCGGTGCCGTGCACCCAGAACGAATTGATCACCGGCAGGCCGCGCTCCGAGCGCGCGTCGTTGAAGGCGTGGGTATACAGCAGCATCTGCATCTCGCTGTGCAGGCGGTGCAGGGTGCGGGCCGCTTTGGCATCCGGCATCCAGGCGCGCACGTCGCGCTGCAGCACGCGCTCTAGCGAGGCGGTGGCCAGGTCGGCAAACAGCGGGCTGCTGGCCAGCCAACGCGTGGGCTGGTCGTAGTGCAGGGTGATGCCGTCTTCGGCAAACCAGGGCGTGACGATGGCCAGCAGCGCGCGCGATGCGGCCTCGTCCAGCGCCAGGTGCTCGGGGTTGCGCAGCGTGACGTGGTCGGTACTGACCTGCCACTGGCAGGGCGTGACGAACGCCCAGGCGTCGCCGCTGGCAGGCAGGCCCTGCTGGTGGCGGTGCCATGCCGCCCAGGGGATGCGGCCGTCCTGTGCGGGCAAGCCCAGGGCGCGCGCCAGGGCTCGTTCGTGGGGGGCAGAGAAGCTGGTTTCCTCGCCGCCGCTGTCACTGTGGGCGGGGTGGGGGCTGAGCCGGGCCACAAGCCGGTCCAGGTGGGGCAGGGCCAGGCCCTGCAGGGCTTGCTGGCATCCCTCCGAGGCGCTGGCGGCGTATGGAATGAGCAAATGGGTGGTGTCCGACATGGGCCTATTGTCCGGGATGCCACAATCTGCCCCGGCCCGCGGTATGCACCCGCACCGTGTGGGCCCTTCTTTCCAAATCCATGCAAATTCCCTACGAACTGGCCCTGGGCTGGCGCTACACGCGCGCGGGCCGCGCCACGCGGCGCAATGGCTTCATCTCGTTCATCTCGGGCGTGTCCATGCTGGGCATTGCGCTCGGGGTGGCGGCGCTGATCATCGTGCTCAGCGTGATGAACGGCTTTCAAAAAGAAGTGCGTGACCGCATGCTCAGCGTGGTCTCGCACATCGAGATTTTTGCGCCCCAGGGCGCTGCGCTGCCCGACCCGGCCCTGACGCTGGCCGAAGCCAAAAAGAACCCCAATGTCGTCGGCGCTGCGCCCTTTGTGGCCGCGCAGGCCCTGCTGGCGCGGGGCGAGGACATGAAGGGCGCGCTGGTGCGTGGCATTGACCCGGCGCTGGAAGGTGCGGTGACGGACCTGGCCGCCACCAACGAAAAAACCCTCAATCTGCTGGTGCCCGGCGAATTCCGCGTGGTGCTGGGTGGCGAACTGGCCCGCGCCCTTGGCGTGCGCGCTGGCGATGTGGTCACGCTGATTGCGCCTGCAGGTCAGGTCACCCCGGCGGGCGTGGTGCCGCGTCTCAAGCAGATGACGGTGGCAGGCACGTTTGACTCGGGCCACTACGAATACGACTCGGCTCTGGTGCTGCTGCACCACGAAGATGCGCAGCGCATCTTTCGCCTCGAAGGCCCCACCGGCGTGCGCCTCAAACTCAAAGACCTGCACCAGGCGCGCGAGGTGGCCCAGCAATTGGCAGGTTCGCTCAGCGGCCAACTGCTGATCCGCGACTGGACGCAGCAAAACCGCACCTGGTTTGCGGCCGTGCAGCTCGAAAAACGCATGATGTTCATCATCCTCACGCTCATCGTGGCGGTGGCCGCGTTCAACCTGGTGTCCACCCTGGTGATGACGGTGACCGACAAGCGCGCTGACATCGCCATCCTGCGCACGCTGGGCGCCAGCCCCAAAAGCATCATGGGCATCTTTGTGGTGCAGGGCGCGATGGTGGGCGTCATCGGCACCGCCGTCGGCCTGCTGCTGGGCTTGGGCATTGCCTTCAACATCGACGTGATCGTGCCCGCCATCGAGAAGGCGCTGAACGCGAGCTTCTTGCCAAAGGACATCTACCTCATCAGCAAGATGCCGAGTGAACCTCAGAGCAGCGACATCATGCCCATCGGCATCATCTCGCTCGTGCTGGCTTTTGTGGCCACCCTGTACCCCAGCTGGCGCGCCAGCCGTGTGAACCCTGCCGAGGCACTTCGCTATGAATAATGTAGCTACAAGTGTAATGCCATCAAGCGCTGTAGGCCAAAATGGCTTGAAACACCAGGTCGTACTCGAAGCCCGTGGCCTTACCAAGCGCTTTACCGAAGGACGTCTGGATGTGACCGTGCTGCAGGGCGTGGACCTGCAGATCCATGCCGGTGAAACGCTGGCCATCGTCGGTGCGTCGGGCTCGGGCAAAAGTACGCTGCTGCATCTGCTGGGCGGACTGGATGCGCCCACGTCGGGCACGGTGCGCCTCAAAGGCGATGAGATGTCGTCCCTGTCGGCTGAACGCCAGGGCCAGCTGCGCAACCAGCACCTGGGTTTTATCTACCAGTTTCACCACCTGCTGCCCGAATTCAGCGCGCTGGACAACGTGGCAATGCCGCTGCGCATCCGCCGTCTGCCGCTGGCGCAGTGCCAAGCAGAGGCTGAGCGGGTGCTCACGTCTGTCGGTTTGAAAGACCGTCTGATGCACCGGCCCGCCGAGCTGTCAGGCGGCGAGCGCCAGCGTGTGGCGATTGCGCGAGCGCTGGTCACGCGGCCTGCCTGCGTGCTGGCCGACGAGCCCACGGGCAATTTGGACCGCACCACCGCCGACGGCGTGTTCGATTTGATGCTGCAGCTCGCGCGCGACCAGGGCACGGCGTTTGTGATGGTCACGCACGATGAATCCTTGGCGGCGCGCTGCGACCGCGTGGTGCGGCTGGTGCTGGGGCGGCTGAGCTAGACCTACGCCCTCTTGGCGCCACCGCAGCGCCAGGGCCCGCAGGTCAACTGGACTGCGTGGTGAGTCAGATGCCGAGAATCTTCTTGGCTTCGGCCAGGGACTTCATCGAATCGTCGTGTTTGCCTGCCTTGTGGTGCATCTCGCCGTCGGCGCGCAGCTTTCTGACCTTGGCGGCGTTGTCGGCTGTCAGCGCGGGGTTGGTGGCCAATTTGGCGTCGATGGCCTTCATTTCATTGGGGCAGTTGTGGGCCAGCGCGGTGCCCGCAGCAGCCATCGAAAGCAGCACAAGGGCCGAGGCCCGGATCAAAGAACGCATGGATGTCTCCTGGTTGGAACATGTGTTGATGACATTGCTACATCACCCTCCCGTACCACCACACCGACAGCGCCGCCGCCAGCAAGGCCAGCGCCGCGCCTGCCAGTGCCAGCAGTGCAGAGATCTCGGTCTCCTTTTTCTCGACCGTCAGCCGTGAGCTGAGCGTTTCGTACACCTTCTTCAAGTCGGCCGCCGTGGCCGCATGAAAATATTCGGCGTTGGTGCGGGTGGCCACGGCCTTCAGGGTTTCTTCGTCCAGCCGCACCCGCATCGACCAGCCTTCAAAGCCGATGGTTTCGCCCTGCACGGTGCCTACGCCCACGGTGTACACGCGCACGCCCCGGTCTGCGGCCCACTTGGCGGCCTCTAGCGGGTCGACACCGGTGGTGCGCTGACCATCGGTCAGCATGATGATGGCGGCCGAGTTGTAGGAGCCGGGAGCTACCGGCGTGAAGGATTTGGCAGGGTCCTGCTTGCCGATCTCATCGATGGGACGAGGGCGCATGGCCTGGCGGCCACCCAGGGCCGAGATGTCGATGCCCGCGTCCGGAAAGAGGGTGGCCAGCGACAGCATGATGCCGTTGCCGGTGGCGGTGCCGCGCTGCAACTGAAAGCTGTCGATGGCATTCACCAGGTCGTCCCGGCTCTGGGTAGGCAACTGGGCTAACTGCGCACTGCCCGCAAACGCCACGATGCCCACGCGCACATGGCGGGGCAGCTCTGCAATGAAGGCCTTGGCGGCGTTTTGGGCGGCGGTCAGGCGGTCGGGCTCAACATCGGTGGCGCGCATGCTGCCGGACACATCCATGGCCAGCATGATGGTCTGGTCCTGCGAGGGCAGGGTGATGACAGCCAGCGGGCGCGCAGCGGCCAGCAGCAGTGCGATCAGCGCCACCAGAAACAGGGCGGGCGGGATGTGGCGGCGCAGGTGCTGGCCGGGGCCCAAGGCCTCGCGCACAAGGGACAGGCTGGAGTAGCTGAGCGCCGTTTTTTTGCGCCGATGCAGCAGCCACCAGTACAGCAGCACCAGCACGGGGACTACCAGCATCAGCCAGAGCAGGGTGGGCCAGAGAAAAACCATGGTGGCGTGTCCTTGGGGCGTGGGTTCGGTGGTGGGTGGCGCGGGTGATTTATTTAGGCGGCCACCGGTTCGGTAGGCCACGCCAGCGACGTCGCAAGAGGGCGGCGCACCCGGCGCTGGCGCATGTCCATAAAACGCAGCAAGGCATCGACCAGATCGTCGTCGGTGCACAACTCCAGCGTGTCGGCGCCCGCTTTGGTCAAGCCTTCGCGCAGCACGCCTTCGCGTTGGGCGGCCAGGCGGGCGAAGCGGTGTCGAAAGCCCGCATCATGGGTGTCCACCTGCAGTTGTTCGCCGCTTTCGGCATCGCGCAGGGTCACCAGGCCCACGTCGGGCAGCTCCAGTTCCAGCGGGTCCAGCAATCGAACCGCCACCACGTCGTGGCGTTGGGCCAGCTGGGCCAGGGGCTTTTCCCAGCCCGGGGCGCTGATGAAGTCAGACACCACAAAAACCGTGGACCGGCGTCGCAGGTTGGCCAGGCCTGTTTGCAGCAAACGATGCAGTTCGGTGGCGCCACCACCTTGTCCGGATTTGTCGGGCGTGGCGGCAGGCGGCGTCAAAAGCCGGTGCACCAGATGCAGCACGTGCGCGCGGCTGCTGCGGGGGGGCAAAACGGTGTCCACCGCGCGGGCAGCGGTGTCGCCTGCGCCATACAGCATGGCGCCCACGCGATTGCCGTGGCGCGTCAGCAGGCGTGCCAACACGGCCACAAAACCGGTCAGGATGTCGCGCTTGGCATTGCCTTGCGGCCCGAAGTTGATGGACGGGCTCAGGTCCAGCAGAAACCAGGCCGACATCTCGCGGTCTTCGGTGAACACCCGCACATGGGGGATGTTCAGCCGCGCGGTCACGTTCCAGTCGATGTGGCGCACATCGTCATGGGGCTGGTATTCGCGCAGGTCGGCCAAGTCCAGGCCACCGCCACGCATCAGCGTGCGGTAGTCGCCCTGCAGCAGGCCGTCCAGGCGGCGGATCACCTTCCATTCCAGCTCGCGCAGCAGCCGGTCGGCCTGCCCGGGCAGTGTGGGCAGGGCGCGGGGCGAAGCAGCGGGAGCGTTGGCGGACGGGGTGGGGCTCATGGTGCGGGAACTCGGCGGGAGATCAGGCGGCCTTTTGCTCGTGGTGCAGCGGTCGCGCAGGCGCGGGGATCTTGGCCATGATGCGGGAGATCAGCGCATCGGCGTCCAGTCCTTCTGACAACGCTTCGTATGACAGTGCCACACGGTGGCGCAGCACATCGGCGGCCAGGTCGGTCATGTCTTCGGGCAACACATAGTTGCGCCCCCGCAGCATGGCCAGCGCCTGTGCACCTTCGGCCAGCGCAATGGTGGCGCGCGGGCTGGCGCCGCAGCTGATGTAGTCCGCCAACTCCTTCAGCCCGTGTTTGGCAGGCACGCGGGTGGCGGCTACCAGCTTGACGGCGTACTGCAGCATCGAAGGATCGACATACACGGTGCGGCACTCTGCCTGCAGCGCGGCCAGCTGGGCGGTGGTGGCCACGGGCAGAACCTGCACAGGAAGGTCCAGCGCGCGTTGGGCAATCACGAATTCCTCTTCTTCGGTGGGGTAGCCCAGCAGCACTTTCATCATGAACCGGTCCACCTGGGCCTCGGGCAGGGCGTAAGTGCCTTCGGTCTCGATGGGGTTCTGCGTGGCCATCACCAGAAAAGGTTCGGGCACTTTGTGTGTCTCGCCCGCGATCGTCACTTGCCGCTCCTGCATCACTTCCAGCAACGCACTCTGCACCTTGGCCGGCGCGCGGTTGATTTCATCGGCCAGCAACAGGTGCGTGAACACGGGGCCCAGCGTGGTGCTGAACTCGCCCGTCTTCTGGTTGTACATGCGGGTGCCCACCAAGTCGGCGGGAACAAGGTCGGGCGTGAACTGGATGCGCTTGAAGCTGCCTTGGATGGTGCTGGCCAAGGTCTTTACCGTGAGCGTCTTGGCAAGGCCCGGAACGCCCTCTACCAGCAGATGGCCCTGCGCCAGGATGGCGACCATGACGCGCTCCAAAAAGCGGTCCTGGCCGACCACCACGCGTTTGACTTCGTAGAGCACCTGTTCCATCAGGGTTGCTGTAGCGGCGTTGGAGGGCGGTGCGGTGGTCGTCGATTCCATGGGATTCCTTGGGGAGAAGGGGCAAGAAGGACAGAACGGGCGGGGCCGTTAGAACGGCGGCATGCCAACGGCCGACGCGGCGTTTTCAATGGGAACGGCGAACCCGATGCCGATGAACGTGCGCGCAGGGGTCGGGTTGAGGATGGCGGTGACGATGCCCACCACCTCGCCATCCATGGTGACCAACGGCCCCCCTGAATTGCCAGGGTTGGCAGCGGCATCGAACTGGATCAGGTTGCTGAGCTGGCGTTTGCCTTCGGGCGAGGTGAACTCGCGCTTGAGCCCGGACACCACCCCAGCCGAGGCCGACGGCCCGATGCCGAAGGGGAACCCCACGGCCACCACCTGATCGCCAGAACGCAGGTCCTGGGTGGATCGCATGGGCGCTGCCTCCAGATCGTCGGGTACCTTGTGCGCCTGCAGCACCGCCAGGTCGTTCTCGGGCTGCGCACCAGTAATGTTGGCCGTGGTTTCGAGTCCATCGTGGAAGGTGATCGCGATGCGGTCTGAGCCCAGCACCACATGCAGGTTGGTCAGGATGATTCCCTTGTCCACAATGACCACACCGGTGCCCACGCCCCGTTCCACTTCTTCCTTGCCGTTTTTGCTTCGGCCATAGCCCACCACACGCACCACCGACGGTGCGATCGCATCCACAGCCCGCGCGGCCGCCGAGGGCAGCGTGGTGGTTTCCAGCGTGCGCAGCACCGCGGCGTCGATGTCTTCCTGGGTGATCTTGCGGTCAGGAGGGCGCTGGTGCAGCCACAGGCTGGTGCCCAGCAACACGGTGAGCAGCAACACCACCGACCACAAGGTGCGAAGGTGACGTCTGGAGATGCTGGTGGCACCGGGCAGCGTCGCGGCCGACGCGGTTGGCGAGGCGTCGGCAGAGGCCTCTGCAGTGGGGGCGGCTATGGGTGCGGCCGCGTCCAGGGCGGGGCGGCGCGCATTGCGGGAGCTGCTGTAGAGGGCGGGCCGGGGCATCCTGTCACCTTTACTTACGCCGCAAACGGGCGCACGGCTTTCACAGTAGCACGGATCGTTGCCGAATGCACATGCAGGGATTCATCGGGCATCATCCATGTATGCCTGTATGGATTGACACCCACTGCCACCTGGATGCACCCGAGTTCGATGCCGACCGCGATGCCGTGCGCGGCGCGGCCAAGGAACAAGGCGTAAGCCATTGCGTGATTCCTGCTGTGGAGTGCAGCAACTGGGACACCGTGCGCTTATTGGCGCACCAGCATGGGGATAGCTATGCGCTGGGTATCCATCCGCTGTACACCGGTCTTGCCGACGAGGGGGATGTGGCGTTGCTGGGGGAAATGCTGGAGCAACACGGTGCCGACCCGCGCCTCGTGGCCATTGGCGAAATAGGGCTGGATTACTTTGTGCCAGGCCTCGACCCCGCACGCCAGGAGCGCTTTTACCGCGCTCAGTTGCAGCTGGCACGCCGGTTTGATCTGCCTGTGATCCTGCACGTGCGCCGCTCAGCGGACAAGTTGCTCAAGGGCCTGCGTGATTTGCCCGTTCAAGGCGGAATTGCCCATGCATTCAACGGCAGTCTGCAGCAGGCCCAAACGTTTGTGGCCATGGGCTTCAAGCTCGGCTTTGGAGGCGCGGTCACATACGACCGCGCTCTGCAGTTGCGCCGCCTGGCTGCCGAACTGCCCGCCGACTCGCTGGTGCTGGAGACCGACGCGCCTGATATTCCCCCTCATTGGCTGTACGTCACGGCGGCCGATCGCTCCGCAGGGCATCGGCAGGGGCGCAATGCGCCGGGAGAGTTGCCACGCATCGCGGAGCAGGTGGCCCAGCTGCGCGGAGTGCCCTTGCAGCAGTTGGCCCAGACCACCACACGCAATGCGGTATCGGCTTTGCCCCGGCTGGCGGCGCTGGGGCTGTGATGGGCAGGTGCGAATCATTGCCGCGTTGGTTTGCAGTGGCATCGGCAGCCATTGGCAAGTGGGTGGAAGGGGCAATACGGGGTCGGTAACATTTGCAAGGTACGCGTTGCAAGCCGCGTACCCGTGGAAGGCCCTTGGTAGACCTGTGAAGACCCCATGAAAAGACGCCTGCTCGGCTTGATGCCCACCCCTGAAGCGTTGCGCAGCAACCGCTGGCTGCGCTGGTTGGGCCCCGCTTTGCACCACCCCCGTCTGTGGCACATGAGCCGCCGTGGCATAGCCATGGGCATGGCGTTGGGCGTGTTCTTCGGTTTGCTCATTCCCATTGCCCAGATCCCTTTTGCCGCTGGTGCTGCCGTGGTGCTGCGGGCCAACGTACCCGCGGCGGTGGCCAGCACGCTGGTGACGAATCCCGTTACCTTCGGACCTGTCTATTACGCCGCGTGGCGCTTGGGCAGCGCCATTTTGGGCGAGCCCTTGCGACCCGGTGAAGAGCCTCCGCTACCGGATGTCACATTGGAAGACGCGCCTGAGCAAGGGTGGTGGCAGACGCTGGTACAGCGCCTGCGCAGTGTGGGCAAGCCCTTGATGCTGGGGCTGGCGTTGGTGGCGACCGGTGTGGGGTTGCTCACGTACATGCTCGTGACGTGGATCTGGTTTTTGAAGGTGAAGTGGTCTCGCCGCAAACGTCGCGCCCGCATCGGGTTGGGTGCGGACAGCCCATGACCTGAGGCGTCGGAACGACCCCAAAGCAGTACCCGGCGCCACTACGACCACCAACGGCCTCCAAGGGCCACCGCGGTCATGATGTTTCCAACGCGCTGAGGCTGCTGCGCACCCTGACGATGGAGATGTGGCTTGCAAGCTGCACGTCCGCGCGAGCTGGCGTTCGTTTTGTTTGTGCTGCCCTGCAGCGTCAGCACTGGAGGAGTCGCCACCCTTGCGGGGCACCCCACCCAATGCCATTGAGTTTCTGACGGGCCTTGTTTCGCAGGGCACCAAGATGCGAGGCGATTTGTGGCTCAACGCTGTATGCATTGTCACAATCACGGCCATGGCTTTGTGGGGTTGGACATGAGTTTGTGGGGAATTCTCGCCAGTGTGGTGGGAGGGCTGGGCCTGTTTCTATTGGGCATGACGATGATGACCGACGGCCTGCGCCTGGCAGCTGGCCCGGCTTTGGAACGCATTCTGGCCGGTGCCACGCGCACCCGTGCGCACGCCCTGGGATCAGGAATGCTGGTCACATCCCTGGTGCAATCGTCCAGTGCAGTGACGGTTGCCACCATTGGGTTTGTCAACGCGGGGCTGCTGCCACTGGGGGCTGCTCTGTGGGTGTTGTTTGGCGCCAATGTGGGCACGACCATGACGGGCTGGATCGTGGCGCTGGTGGGCCTCAAATTCAAGATTGAAGCGTTGGCCCTGCCGCTTTTGGGGCTGGGTGTGGTGATGCGGTTGACCGGAGAGGGGCGCCGCCGTGGTGCCTTGGGCTCGGCGCTAGCGGGTTTTGGGCTGCTGTTCATGGGCATTGCCATGCTGCAGCAGTCTTTCACGGGGCTTGGCGGCCAGGTCACCCTACCGCAGGGTGAGGGCGTGCTCGCTGTTGCAGCGCAGGTGGGCATTGGGACGCTGATGACGGTGCTGATGCAGTCTTCCAGCGCTTCCATGGCCATTGCATTGACGGCTGCGCAGGAAGGGCTTTTGACACCTCAGGGGGCCGCCGCCGTGGTCATTGGCTCCAACGTGGGCACCACCGTGACGGCTGTGTTGGCCACGCTGGGCGCCACCGCCAATGCGCGCCGTGCGGCTGCGGCCCATGTGCTTTTCAATGGCATCACCGGTGCAGTGGCACTGCTGATGTTGCCTTGGCTGGTACCCGCCATATCTGCGACCCGGGAAGCGCTTCACTTACCTGCCGACCCGGCCGCCCAGTTGGCGCTGTTCCACACGCTGTTCAATCTGATGGGGATATTGTTGATGTGGCCTCTGGCTGGGCGCCTGGCGCGCTGGCTCCAGCAACGTTTCAGGGCCCGTGAAGAAGATGAAGCCCAACCCCAGCACCTCGACGACAACGTGCTGGCGGTGCCATCGCTGGCACTTGATGCGCTGGATCTGGAGGTGGCACGCATGGGTCATGTCGCTGTACGCATGGCGCGTCTCGCCCTGCACGGGGCTGCAGTGCAAGCCCTGGTGCGCGACCAGTATGTGGTCGCTCAGCTGGATGCGGCTGCGGAGTCTTTTGTCGAACGCATGAACCGCACGGCCATGCCCCAGAGCACCAGCGAGCGACTGGCAAGGGTGTTGCGCGTGCAACGCTACTACCAGACCACCGCCCAAAGAGCGGTTGACGCGGCACCACTGACCGGCCTGCCTGATGGCCCGGTCGGCGCCCTGCATAAGGTGTTGGTGCAGCAGACGGATGCGTTGCTGGCGCTGTGTGATCCCATGGCTGGGGTGGCAAGCCCCGCGCTTGTGGCTGCCCATGCCGCTTCCATGGAATTTTCCTACCAAGACCTGAAGGCCGAACTGCTCGCGGCGGGTGCGCAAGGGCAGTTGCGCCTGACTGCGATGGAAGACACGCTGCGCCGCCTGAGCGCCTTGCGACATGCAGCGCAGCAAGCCGTGAAGGCGCGCACTCGCAGCGGCTCCGCTGTAGAGATGGCGGCAGAAGGTGAGGCGCCTGCGCCAACGCTGCACGCGGACTCCGCCACACCAACACCTCTGCAAGAGGCGAAAAAGGCGCAGGAGGCGCATGAGCGATGACTTCGAAGATGCCAGTTGGTGCGCGGCTGTCGGGATTGCCCCCTGTGGTGTCTCCGCACGCAAGGGTGCTGATACTGGGCAGCTTCCCGGGTATCGCGTCACTGCGTGCGCGGCAGTATTACGGCCACCCGCAAAACCATTTCTGGCGCATTTTGGAGGCCCTGTGGCCGCAGGATGTTTTGCCGACGGGGCCCGGCAGCTACACCGAGCGGTGCCAATGGCTGCTCGATCACCGCCTGGGGGTGTGGGATGTGTACGCTAGCTGCGTGCGAGAGGGCAGCTTGGACACCTCTATCCGCGAGGCCATCGTGAATGACTTTGCCTCGCTGCGCGCGCATTGCCCGGGGCTGAGCGCCATTGCCCACAACGGGGCTGAAAGCTTCAAGCACGCCCCCCAGGTGCTGCGAAGTCTGCATCTGCCTGCAGTGGACGCGGCCAATGCGCCCATCGAATCCATTAAGCTGCCCTCCACCAGCCCGGCAAATGCCTCCTGGAGTTTTGAACGTAAATTGGCTGCCTGGTCTGATCTGATGGCCCGGCACGGATTGTTGTGAATGACCCGAAAAAAAGAGAAATCGATAGAACTTCCTGAAGTCAGCGTGTCGGACGATGGCGAGGTGCGCCATCTGCATCTGGGAACACCATGGATTCAAGGCTCCATGCGTGTCGATCAGCCGTTCGAGATTGAGCTGGAATACGTGCAGCGCATGATGGCCTGGTTGCTGTTTGCCGATCTGGCCCAGGTGTCCAAGGGGCACGCGATGCAACTTGGTCTCGGGGCGGGAGCTATCACCAAGTTTTGCTACAAGAAGCTGCGGGTGTGCACCACCACCATTGAACTCAACCCGCAGGTTTTGACCGTGTGCCGCCAGTGGTTCAAACTGCCGCCCGATGGTCCCAAGCTGCGTGTGGTGATTGCAGATGCCGCGCAAGAGATCCAAAACCCGATGTGGCTGGGCACGGTTGACGCATTGGCGGTGGATCTGTATGACCACGAAGCAGCCGCCCCCGTACTCGACAGCCCTGACTTTTATGCCGATTGCAGGGCTCTGCTGGCCGAAAACGGTTGCATGACCGTCAACTTGTTTGGCCGTGCATCCAGCTTTGATCGCAGCTTGAAAAGCATGGCCGAGGCTTTTGGTGAAGACGCATTGTGGGCGTTCAAGCCCACGCGAGAAGGCAATACCGTGGTGTTGGCCCAACGGACGCCCCTGCGGCCCAAACGCACCGAGCTTGCAGCCCGGGCCGAGGCCATTCAGGCCCGATGGGGCCTGCCCACCAGCAAATGGCTGCGGGTGTTCAAACCCGTGGCCGCTTGAGCTGCGACGCTCCACCGTGGCGCACGCCAACCAAGGATTGAGATGAAAACAGATTCAGTGTCCATCCCGCTTGCAACACCGACGCGCTATGTGGGACCTGTGGACTGGCGCCGCATGGTCGGATGGCTCAGTGATGATGGCGTGATCTCCCCCGAAGAGGCCCAACGCACCATCGCCCGCTGCTCGCAGGCCGAGAGCTCGCAACACGCCTTGGTGCGCCTGGCCAACGTGGCCATGGCGCGCGCCAGTGATGGCAAGCCGCTGGACATCGAGTCGCTATCCGAGTACCTCGCCAAACGTGCGGGTCTGCCCTATTTGCGCATCGACCCTTTGAAGGTGGATGTGGGACGTGTGTCGGACACCATGAGCGCCACGTATGCCGAGCGCCACAAGGTGCTGCCCGTGCAAGTGACCACCAAAGAGGTGGTAGTAGCCACGGCCGAGCCATTCATCGATGACTGGGTGGCCGAAGTGGAGCGCCAGTCCCGGCGCACCGTGCGCCGGGTGGTGGCCAGCCCGGTGGATATTCACCGGTTCACCGCTGAGTTTTTTGCGTTGGCCAAATCGGTGCGCGCCGCGCAAAAGGCCGGGGGCGCGTCGGGCGGCAGCAGCTTTGAGCAGTTGGTAGAGCTGGGCAAAAGCAACAAGCAGCTCGATGCCAACGACCAGGGCGTGGTCAAGGTGGTGGACTGGCTCTGGCAGTACGCGTTCGATCAGCGCGCCAGCGACATTCACCTGGAACCACGGCGCGACCAGGGCGTGATCCGGTTCCGTATCGACGGGGTGCTGCACCCCGTCTACCAGATGCCCATGGGCGTGCACAACGCCATGGTGTCGCGCATCAAGCTGCTGGGCCGCATCGATGTCGTCGAAAAACGCCGCCCCCAGGATGGCCGCATCAAGACCCGCAACCAGCGCGGGGACGAGGTGGAAATGCGCTTGTCCACGCTGCCCACCGCGTTTGGCGAAAAGATGGTGATGCGGATTTTTGATCCCGACAACGCCGTCAAGGACCTAGATGCACTGGGTTTTGCCCAGCACGATGCGCAGCGCTGGGAGGCGCTGGTCAAGCGCCCGCACGGCATCATTTTGGTGACGGGGCCCACCGGCTCAGGCAAGACTACTACGCTGTACTCGACCCTGAAGCGGGTGGCGACCGAAGAAGTCAACGTCAGCACCGTCGAAGACCCCATCGAAATGATCGAGCCCAGCTTCAATCAGACGCAGGTGCAGCCCCAGCTCGACTTCAATTTTGCGGAAGGCCTCCGCGCGTTGATGCGGCAGGACCCAGACATCATCATGGTCGGCGAAATCCGCGATCTGGAAACCGCCGAAATGGCCATTCAGGCAGCGCTGACAGGCCACTTGGTGTTCTCTACCCTGCACACCAACGACGCACCGTCGGCCATCACCCGCATGATGGAGCTGGGGGTTCCGTCCTACCTCATCAACGCCACACTTTTGGGTGTGTTGGCCCAGCGGCTGGTGCGCACGCTGTGCAAGCAGTGCAAACAAATAGACGAAGCTGCAGCCCGCGAGACGCTGACCGAAGTGGTCAAGCCCTGGAAGATCAACGGTGCTTACCAGCCCTACAAACCTGTCGGCTGCGTGGACTGCCGCATGAGCGGTTTCAGGGGCCGAATGGGTCTGTACGAACTGCTCACGGTGAGCGAGGCGCTCAAGGACAAAATTACCCAGGCACCGTCAATCGACGTACTGCGCCGCCAGGCCGTTGCCGACGGCATGCGCCCCCTGCGTCTCGCGGGTGCTCTGCGGGTGGCCGAAGGACTGACAACTTTGGAAGAGGTGGTGGCTGCCACGCCGCCGATGGAACACACCTAGACGTCTTCTACACGAGGGGCACCTGCCGATGAAGCTTCGGGTGGGCGGCTCAGGCGTTACCGGATGTAGGTGGAATCCACATCCGCGAAGGGGATGCTTGCCCGCACAATCGCCCAGTTGAGATTTCCCCCAAAGGAGACAATTCGTGAAAATCAAGAGTCAAAAAGACTTTTTTGCCGGTCTCATGTTCATGAGTATCGGCGTAGCGTTTGCGTGGGGTGCCACCACGTACAACGTTGGCAACGGCGCCCGCATGGGCCCTGGCTACTTCCCCCTGATGCTCGGTATCTTGCTTGCCTTTATCGGCAGCCTGATCACCTTCAAGGCAACCACGGTGGAAACCCAGGACGGCGACAAAATTGGAAAGTGGGCCTGGAAGCCGCTCTTCTTCATTTTGGCTGCCAACTTTGCGTTCGGTATTTTGCTCGGTGGTCTGCCCACTATGGGCATTCCAGCGATGGGCCTCATTGTGGGCATCTACGCACTGACGTTCATTTCCAGCCTGGCGGGCCAGGAGTTTCACGCGAAATCCGTGTTCGTCCTTGCCACAGTGCTGGCGGTGGGGAGTTATGTGGCATTCGTCTGGGCGCTCAAGCTGCAGTTCCCTGTGTGGCCGAGTTTCATCACAGGTTGAGCAGGAGCACCGACCATGGATCTATTTGACAATCTGGCGCTTGGTTTTAGCGTCGCGTTCACGTTTCAAAACCTTGTCTACTGCTTTATTGGCTGTCTGCTGGGCACGCTGATTGGCGTGCTTCCCGGCATTGGCCCCGTGGCGACCATCGCCATGCTGCTGCCTGCCACCTATGCGCTGCCGCCTGTGGCCGCGCTGATCATGCTGGCAGGTATCTACTACGGTGCGCAGTACGGGGGGTCGACCACGGCCATTCTGGTCAATCTGCCTGGCGAGTCATCGTCCGTTGTGACCGTGATCGATGGCTACCAGATGGCGCGCAAGGGGCGCGCTGGCCCGGCGCTGGCTGCGGCAGGATTGGGGTCATTTTTTGCAGGGTGTGTGGGTACGGTCATTCTGGCTGCTTTCGCGCCCCCCCTTACCGAAGTTGCCTTCAAGTTCGGCCCTGCCGAATACTTCTCGCTGATGACCCTGGGCCTGATCGGTGCCGTTGTGTTGGCGTCTGGCTCGTTGCTCAAGGCGGTAGCCATGATCGTGCTGGGCCTGCTGCTTGGCCTGGTGGGCACCGATGTGAATTCGGGTGTGGCACGCTTCAGCTTTGACATTCCTGAGCTGACCGACGGTATCGGCTTTGTGACCATCGCCATGGGTGTATTTGGTTACGGCGAAATCATTGCCAACCTCTCGCGTCCCGACGATGAGCGCGAGGTGTTCACTGCCAAAGTCGAGGGCCTGTTCCCCACGAAGGAAGATTTCAAGCGGATGTTCCCCGCCGTGCTGCGCGGTACGGCCCTGGGCTGTGCACTGGGCATCTTGCCCGGTGGTGGCGCTTTGCTGTCTGCCTTTGCTGCTTACACCATTGAAAAGAAGACCAAGCTGCACCCCGGCGAAGTTCCTTTCGGACAAGGCAACATTCGCGGCGTGGCCTCTCCTGAAGCTGCCAACAACGCGGGTTCGCAAACCTCCTTCATCCCGCTGCTGACGCTGGGCATTCCGCCCAATGCCGTGATGGCGCTGATGGTCGGTGCCATGACCATCCACAACATCCAGCCGGGTCCCCAGGTGATGACGAGCAACCCCGAGCTGTTCTGGGGTCTGATTGCATCGATGTGGATTGGCAATGCAATGCTGGTGGTTCTGAACCTGCCGCTGATTGGGATCTGGATCAAGCTGTTGACCGTGCCTTACCGTTGGTTGTTCCCGTCCATCGTGTTGTTCTGTGCCGTGGGGGTGTACTCCACCAACAACAACACCTGGGACATCTGGATGGTGGGTCTGTTTGGCCTGGTGGGTTATATCTTCCACAAGTTGGGCACTGAACCCGCTCCGCTGCTGCTCGGGTTCATTCTGGGCCCGATGATGGAAGAAAACCTGCGCCGGGCGCTGCTGCTGTCACGCGGTGACTGGAGCGTGTTTGTGACGCGTCCTTTGTCTGCTGGCCTGCTGGCTGCTGCAGCCCTGCTGCTCGTCATCGTGTTGCTGCCGGCTGTGAAGAGCAAACGCGAAGAGGCGTTTGTCGAAGACTGATCGACACCTCTTTGCTTTGAGTCCATCACAACGGCACCTTCGGGTGCCGTTGTTTTTTGGGTGGCTTCACGGCCCGTGTGCTGGTCTGGAGGCCGCTGTGCCACCTGGGCCGGTACACAATCGCGGGCAAAGGTCCGTCCGCATGCCAACTCCTGTTTATCCCGTACAGCATCCCCACCGGGCGATGCTGCACAACGAAATCCACGCCCGTCCGCCCGAGGCGATGATGGCCCCCCTGGCCATTGCCCACATCGTGATGCTGGCCGATGCCGCGGGCCGTGAAGCCAGCCGTGTCCACGTGGCGGCGCTTTTGCGCGACCACCACATGGCGCTGCCGGATGCCCACACCACCCACTTGCGCATGGACCTGGGCGCATACCGCATCCGCTGGGAGATGCACACCGAGTTTGTGTCCTGGACTTTTACGGTGCCGACCGCAGTGGAGGCCTTTGGCGAGCGCGAGCCCGCCAGTGCCATCGATGCCGTGCCGCGCGACTGGCTGGCCGCCTTGCCCGGCCAATGCCTGTGTAGCCTCAATTTGTGGGTGTTGCCGACGCACACATTTGGCTCCGGCTCGCTCGTCAAACATGTGCTGTACGAAGACACCCTGGTGGCCTCGACCGTGGCCGACGGGCACGGCGAGGTGTACACCGACTTCGCCATCCATGCCGACGGGTTCTCTCGCATGGTGCTGCTGGCAGGGGGCATGACGCCGCGCCGCCTGGGCCGACTGGTGCAGCGTTTGTTGGAGATTGAAACCTACCGCATGGCTGCCCTGCTGGGCCTGCCTGCCGCCCGCGAGGCCGCCAGCGAACTGGCCTTTGCCGAGCGCGAACTGGCCGCGCTGGCGGATGCCATCCGCACCGCCAATCGTGATGCCGAGCCGGCACTGCTCGACCGCCTGACCCGATTGGCCGGGCAGGTGGAAAGCCAGTACGCGGCGACCCACTCGCGCTTTTCTGCCAGCAGCGCCTACTTTGAGCTGCTCGACAAACGCATTCAGGACATTGCCGAGTCCCGCCTGGCGGGTATGCAGACCATTCGCGAGTTCATGGACCGGCGCCTGACCCCCGCGCGCAGCACCTGCGAATGGGCCGCGCGGCGGCAGGACGCACTGTCTCAACGGGTCTCGCGCATGAGCAACCTGCTGCGCACGCGGGTCGAGATCGAGCAGCAGCAGAGCAGCCAAGCGCTGTTGACCACCATGAACCATCGGCAGGACCTGCAGCTAAAGATGCAGTCCACGGTGGAGGGCCTGTCGGTTGCCGCCATCACCTATTACATCGTGGGGCTGGTGAGCTATCTGGCCAAGGGCGCGCAGAAACTGGGCTGGCCTTTGTCCCCCGAAAGCACCGCCGCCCTGGCCATACCGGTGGTGGCAGCAGGGGTGTGGTGGTCGCTGCGGCGCCTGCACCACCGCGTGTTTTCCAGGCCCCACTGATTCCACTCTTCCATCCAACCTGCGCTTTGTGGTCGGCTTCGCCTTCACGGTTGCGCGGACGGACTGAATGGTTCCCACGGACTCAGACCGACACGCGCCTGTTTCGCTCGCCCGTGAACGGCGTCTGGTGCCCAAACCATCGTCGATGGCGGGGGCTCCAGCACAGAGGGTAGATGGCCTCTGCCGGGCGTCCCGTGCCACACTCGTCCATACCCACGAGAGGATCTGGCGCGCGGCTGGTTTCTCTGGCTACGGGCGCGGCCTCCAACGTACAGCCATCGGGCTGCCCGCTGCCCGCTGCGCGCGCTGCCATGGCCTCGTGACCAGTTCTTGATGAAATTTGAGTAAAAAGTGCCTTCAGCCCAATCGCCACAAGCGCTATTAGCTAGAAAAAACGTAGCAACAGGCCTTTTGCTGGCCGTGTTTGGCTCCATTGCTTTCAGTGGCAAGGCCATCATCGTCAAGCTGGCGTATCGCTACGGCGTGGACGCGGTCACGCTCATCATGTACCGCATGCTGTTTGCGCTGCCCATCTTTGCCGTGATGGCCTGGTGGGCGAGTCGCGGCAAGCCGCCGCTCTCGCGCAAGGACTGGCTGGGTGTGCTGGGCCTGGGAGTGACGGGTTACTACCTGGCCAGCTTTCTGGACTTTGCCGGGCTGGCTTACATCAGTGCCAGCCTGGAGCGGCTGATCCTGTACCTCAACCCTACGCTGGTCGTGATGCTGGGCTGGGCCTTGTACGGTCGCGGTATCCGCTGGGGGCAGGCGGCGGGCATGCTGATCAGCTACTGCGGCGTGGTGCTGGTGTTTGGGCACGAGGCCAACTTGCAGGGCACCAACGCAGCGCTCGGAACGCTGCTGGTGTTCTTGAGCGCCGTGAGCTACGCCATTTACCTCGTCTACAGCGGCGAGATGGTGCAGCGCCTGGGCTCGCTGCGCCTGGTGGGGTTGGCCACCACCGTGGCCTGCCTGTGTTGCCTGCTGCAGTTTGTGGTGCTGCGGCCCCTGAGCGCTGCCACCGTGGCGCCCGAGGTGATCTGGCTGTCGGTGCTCAACGCCACGCTGTGTACGGCGGTGCCGGTGTTGATGGTGATGATGGCGATTGAGCGCATTGGTGCAGGCATGGCCGCGCAGACCGGCATGGTGGGGCCGTTGTCGACCATCCTCATGGGCGTGTGGATTCTGGGCGAACCCTTTACCGTGTGGGTGGCCGCCGGCACGGCGCTGGTGATCATCGGGATCTTTGTGTTCACCCGCATGGCGCGTCGGCCTTCTACTTGACCGGGGGACAGCAGACAAATGGGAAAAGGGGCGCGGCAAAACCGCCTCTGATGGCGCGGCGAATTCACAGGCTTGGGCGCGTCACGATGCCTTTTTCTCTTTCTTCTTCGGCGGCGGTGGTTTGCGCGCCGGGGCTGCGGCGGGGGGTGTTGCTGTCTTTGCTGCGGGTGCCGCGGCTGTCGATGGGGCTCCGTTGCTCAAGCGCTGGGCCACGGTGATCGGTGCGGCTCCGGTGAAGGCGTCCAGGTTTTTGCCCATGGCCAGCTCCAGCTGATCCAGCCGGGTCTGTGCGGGGGGGTGGGTGGCCAGGGCCAGCGAAAACATGGGGTTGTCCGGTGTTGCGGTGCGCAGCTGCTGCAACACGGCCACCAGGCCGTACGGGTCGAACCCCGCCCGCGTGGCCAGGGCCACGCCCGATCGGTCGGCATCGTATTCGTCGGTCTGGTCCAGGCCACGCGCATACAGGTTGCGGCCCAGGGCCAAGAACTGCGATGCCACCATGTTGCCAACCGCGTTGGTCTTGATCTGCGATGCCACCAGTTGCGTCAGCAGGCCGGACTGCGCCGTTTTGCGCATGGCGTGCAGATGGTGTTTGGCGGTGACGTGGATGATTTCATGCGCCAGGATGCCCGCCAGTTCCGCTTCGTCCGCGCAGCGGTCGATCAGCCCCTTGGTCACAAACACATAACCCCCGGGCGCTGCAAAGGCGTTGTAGCCCGGGTCATCCAGCACCACAAAAGTCCAGGGCAGGTGGGGACGTTCGGACTGCAGGCTTATCCAGCGGCCCAGCTGGTTCACGTAGCGCTGCAGCGCCATGTCGGGGTGCAGGGGCTTGCTGCCCAACAGCACGGCGGCCAGCTGGCGGCCGATCTGGGCCTCGCGCGGCTCGTCAATGCTGTCGACCGAGCGGCTGAGCATGCTGATGAGGTCATCGCCCTGGGCGGCACCACCGCCCCCCGTGACAGCACCCAGAATCCCTCCCGCGTTGCCACCCCCACCCAGTGAATTCAGCAGGTTCATCACGTTCTGGCTGTGCCCCTGGCTGGGTAGCAAGGTCAGAGCCAATGCGGCGCAGGCCGTGGCCACCAGCCGCGTGCGCGCAAGACGAGTCAAAGGCAGTCGCATGGCGGTGCTCCTTATCAATTAGGGCTGAAGTTGGGGTCAGACGGGTTGTTGGACGACCCTGTGGCCCCCGAGCCTCCACTGGTCGTGGGGCGAGGGGGCTCGGTTAACGGCGGCACCGTGCGGGTTTGCAGCGATGCGGTGGTGGCGAACTTGCGGGCCTGGTCCGCATTCACCCGCAGACCCTCGGCCTGGCCCACAGCGGCCGGGTTGGGCTGTGCATTGGCAATGTCCTCGGCACCCAGACCGCGGATCCCCACGGTCGACGTGGCCGTGGTGGTCGGCCCGCTGCTGCCGCCGAACAGGCCACCCAGGCCGCGCAGCCCGCCCGTGGCCGCGTTGCCGGTGCCCGATGCTGATCCTGCCTGCGGTCCCAGATCAAACATGTGAACCCAGCCCGTAGCGCCCTGGGGCGTGCTGACCTTGGCCCATGGTCCCTTGCGTTCGCTGGTGCGCGTGACCACGGTGTTGGCAGCCAGGGGCGCCACGCTGGTGCCACTCTCGGCGGGGGTGTCACGCAGCTGGGTGGCGCGCTTGACGACGGCAGCCTCCTGGGCGTGTGTGGTGCCTGCAAAGGTCACCAAGACGGCCAATGCCAGCCAGGGGGCAAGGGCTCCGCGGTGCAGCCAGTTCATGGTGGTGCTCTCCATTTATGATTTGAGACGCTATATGTGTCAGTGTGCAACTAGGAGATTGTTATGGATTTGGGTATTGCAGGCAAATGGGCGCTGGTGTGTGGCGCCAGCAAGGGGTTGGGCTACGGTTGCGCACAGGCGCTGGTGCGCGAAGGGGTCAACGTGGTCATCAATGCCCGCAACGCCGATGCGTTGACTGCCGCTGCTACCCGTTTGATAGCTGAATCCGCTTATCCATCAAGCGCTAGCGGCCAAAATGGTTCAAAACCTCAGGTGCTGGCCGTTGCCGCAGACATCACCACCCCAGAAGGCCGCGCCGCCGTGTTTTCCGTGGCCGGAGGCCCCGGGCGCGACTTCGACATGGTGGTCACCAACGCAGGCGGCCCACCCACGGGCGACTTTCGCGACTGGGACCGTGATGCGTGGATCAAGGCGGTGGACGCCAACATGCTCACCCCCATCGAACTCATCAAGGCGACGGTGGACGGTATGGCCGCACGGGGCTTTGGCCGCATCGTCAACATCACCTCCAGCGCCGTCAAGGCACCCATCGACATCCTGGGCCTCTCCAACGGCGCCCGCAGTGGCCTGACCGGGTTTGTGGCGGGTGTGTCGCGCAGCAAGATCGCCGCGCGTGGGGTCACCATCAACAACCTCTTGCCTGGCAAGTTCGACACCGACCGCCTGGCCGCCACCGTGACGGCCGCCGCCAGCAAGGCTGGCAAAAGCGTGGACGACGTCCGGTCCACGCAACAGGCTCAGATCCCGGCCGGGCGTTATGGCACTGCCGACGAATTTGGTGCCATCTGCGCGTTCTTGTGCAGCGTGCAGGCCGGCTACATGACCGGCCAAAACGTGCTGGCTGACGGCGGTGCATACGCGGGCACGTTCTGACAAGCCAAGGGCATTGAGACGCGCCCACTGAAAACGACCGCTGTGCAGGCGGTCCTGGCCATCGCTTGGCTGCGGGCTGCCGGCTGCGATGGCTGCGGCACCTTGGGGATACTCCCCGCTTTTTGAACGCTCCAAGCGGGAGCTTAGTCGGCACAATGGATTCGACCGCAGCCGGGTGTACCCAAGCGATACTCACTGCGCGCAGGCACCGCCTCCCCAGTGGTGTTTTGCCGACAGCTTTTCTGATTTGCGGAAAAACTTGGTGAAGAATGGGGCCGGAGACTCCGCCATGCACATCTTCTCTGCCTTCCCCCTTCCCGTGCGCCGGAGCGCAATCGGGTGGTGCGTGGCGTTTGCCGCCGCCGGTGGCCTGCAGGCGCAGACGGCGCCTGTGTCCCCACCTTCCTCTGCCGCATCCGCAGGGCAGGCTCCCTACAAGCTGCGCATCGTCGGAGGTCTTGCGGGGCTCAATCAGTACACACGCCAGGAAGAGCCTTTCTGGAACAAGGAGCTCTCGCGCCTGAGCGGCGGCCGGTTTGAGGCCGAGATCGTCCCTTTTGACCGCGCTGGTGTGCCTGGCTCCGAGATGCTGCGGCTGCTGCAACTGGGGGTCGTGCCGTTTGGCACCACGCTCATGAGCTCGTTCACCGCCCAATACCCCGAATACACCGCGCCCGACCTGGCCGGGCTGAACCCCGACATCGCCACGCTCAAGACCACCCTGGCCGCCTTTCGCCCCTATCTGGAAAAAGCCCTGCGCGACCAGCATGGGGTGGAGGCTTTGGCGATCTACGTGTATCCCGCGCAGGTGGTGTTTTGCAAAAAGCCACTGCGCTCGCTGGCCGAATTGTCGGGACGGCGGATCCGGGTTTCCTCGTCCACGCAGGCTGACTTTGTCGGGGCGCTGGGGGGCGTGCCGGTGCTCACCGGTTTTGCGCAGATCGTGCCCGGCCTTACCGCGGGCAATGTCGAATGCGCCATCACCGGCACCATGTCCGGCAACACGCTGGGCCTGCCCACGCTCACCTCGCATGTCCACGCCTTGCCGGTCACCTGGGGCCTTGCGGTGTTTGGGGCCAACCGGACGGCCTGGACAGCCTTGCCGCCCGACCTGCGGGCGCTGCTGGGGCGCGAACTGCCCAAGCTGGAAGCCGCCATCTGGGAGGAGTCCGAACGCGAGACCGCCGATGGCATGACTTGCAACCGCGGTGCGGCCAGCTGCGTGGCCGGCCGCAAGGGAAACATGGTGCTGGTGCCCGTGTCAGCCCAGGATGAGCGCAGCCGCCAGGACATCCTGTCGTCGACCGTATTGCCCCGCTGGGTACAGCGCTGCGGAGCGCGTTGTGCGCAGATATGGAACCAAACCATCGGACCCGTGCGCGGGCTGGTGGCGGTGCCTGCCAGCAAATGAGTGAGCGGACCACACCACTGCGCATCAGGGCTTTTGTCGGGTCCGGTGTGGTGATGTTTGTGGTGGCGGTGGTGCTGGTGGCGGCGACCCTGGCGTGGAACGCCCGCAAAGTGGCGCTGGCCGACGGCGAGGCGCAGGGCACCCGGTTTGTAGCGGGGGCAGAGGCGGCACTCAACCGGTCTTTGCTGGCGGTGGATGTGCTGCTGGCCAGCACCGATGAACTGCTGGGCCTGTCCACGGCCATGTCCGACTGGATTGACCCCGAAGTCGCCAGCCAGCGCCTGCGCAGCTCGGCCCGGCAAAACCTCATGGTGCGTTACGTGGCCGTGCTCGACGGCACGGGCAAGGCCCTCGCGTCTTCAGATGCTTCGGGCGGTGAGCTGCAGGTGCAATTGCCGCTGGGGTTCCTGGCAGCGGTGATGGGGCAACCGGTGTCCACACTCATGATCAGTGCGCCCGTGATCAGCTTTGCCAGCTCGGAGCGTGTGCTGTATGTAGCGCGCTACCTGCGCATGGCAGACAGCTCGCTGGTGGTGGCTGTGGCCGAGTTGCCGGTGGCGGCGCTCAGTTCTGTGCTGGTGCAGGGCGTGGACATCAATGGTCTGCAAGTCACGCTGGAGCGGGCAGGGGGACAACTGCTGCTCAGCGTGCCCAATCGCGAAGAGGCCCTGGCCCCCACCCTCACACCCAGACTGGTGGACCTGACTGAATCCGGCCAAAACTGGGATGCCCCAGCGCGGCTCACTGGCGAGCCGGGCCTGGTGGTGTACCGGCCCATCCTGTACCAGGACCTGCGCATTGCGGCCAGCATTCCGCGGGTGTCTGCGCTGGCTGGCTGGCGTGATCAACGCAACGCCATCGCGCTGACCACCGCGTTGTTTGTGGCGATGATTCTGGCGGCTGGGGGCCTGGCGCTGCGTTATCTCAGCAGCCTTGCGCAGGCCCGCATGGCCATTGCGCAGTCCAAAGCCACGCTGGACCAGGCGCTTGAATCCATGGTCAGTGGTTTCATGGTGCTGGATCGTGAAAACCGCGTGGTGCAGTGGAACAGCCAGTTCGAGCACATCTACCCCTGGCTCAAGGACGTGATGGTGCCGCTGGTGCCGTTTCGCCGGGTGATGGAAGAAACATCGCGGCACCACCTGCCGCGTGGCTCTCACGATGAGCGCATGCGGTGGGTAGAGCAGCGCCTGCTCAAGCAAAAGCAGGACGAGGCGGCGCATGAACAGACGCTGCCCAACGGCCGGACCATCCAGATCACCGAGCGCCCCACGCCTGACGGCGGCCTGGTCATCACTTACCACGACGTCACGGCCCTGCGGCAGGCCAGCGCCGAGATCGAAAGCCTGGCGTTTTATGACCCGCTCACCAACCTGCCCAACCGCCGCTTGCTCATGGACCGCATGCAGCAGGCGGTGGCCGCCAGCGTGCGCAGCGGGCAATACGGCGCCTTGTTGTTTCTCGACCTGGATCATTTCAAGACGCTGAACGACACCCTGGGCCATGAAGTGGGTGACATGCTGCTGCGCCAGGTGGCCCAGCGCCTGAAAACCTGCGTGCGGCGCGAGGACACCGTGGCCCGGCTGGGTGGCGATGAATTTGTCGTCATGCTGCACGAGTTGTCCGTCAACAGCGACGAGGCCGCGGCCTATGCGCGGCGGGTGGGCGAGAAAATTCTGCGCAAGCTCAACGTGCCTTACACGCTGGGCGCCAACACCCACCACAGCACCCCCAGCATCGGCGCCACGCTGATGGGCGGGGCGCTCCAGCCCACGGTGGACCTGCTCAAACAGGCCGACATCGCGATGTACCAGGTCAAGTCGCAGGGGCGCAATGCGCTGTGCTTTTTTGACCCGCAGATGCAGATTGCCATCAGCGCGCGGGCCCAACTGGAGGGCGACTTGCAGCAGGCGCTTACGGGGCGGCAGTTTGTGCTGCACTACCAGCCGCAATTTCATCTGGACGGCCGCGTTGTGGGTGCCGAGGCCCTCATCCGCTGGCACCACCCCGAGCGCGGACTCATCGCCCCCGGCGCGTTCATCAGCGTGGCCGAAGAGAGCGAACTCATCGTGCCCATGGGCCATTGGGTGCTGCGCACCGCCTGCGAACAACTGTCCGCATGGGAGAACGACGCCCGCTACCGGCACGTGCAGCTGTCCGTAAACGTGAGTGCGCGGCAGTTCCGCCAGCGCGACTTTGTGGCCCGCGTGGTGGAGGTCCTGCGCGAAACCGGCGCCCGGCCCCACCTGCTCAAGCTCGAACTCACCGAATCACTGGTGCTGGACAACGTTGACGACACCGTGGCCAAGATGGGCATGCTCAAGACCAAAGGCGTGCGTTTTTCGGTGGACGACTTTGGCACCGGCTACTCGTCGCTGGCCTACCTCACGCGGCTGCCGCTGGACCAGCTCAAGATCGACCAGTCGTTTGTGCACAACCTGGGCGTGCGCCACACCGACGACGTGATTGTGCAGACCATCATCGGCATGGCGCGCAACCTGGAGCTGGACGTGATTGCTGAGGGTGTAGAGACGCAGGCACAAAAAGACTTTCTGGCGCTGCACGGATGCCAGTTATTCCAGGGCTACTTGATGGGCAGGCCCACCCCGGTGGCGGCACTGGAAGCCCTGCTGGACAATGCCGTACCGGTGCAGGGCTGACAGTGCTTAGTCCTGCTTTGATAGCTGCTACCGCTTGATGGATAAGCGCTAGAGGCCAATTTGGATTGAATTTTGAGCCGCGGCGTCAGCCTCGGCCTCAGCATCCAGCATTCGTGTCAACGCCGGGACGACACCACAATGCCGCCCACGATCAACGCAAACGCCACCCCGTGAAACAACTGCGGCGTTTCGCCCAGAAACGCGGTGGACAACACCCCTGCAAACAGCGGTGTGAAGTTGACAAAAAACCCGGCCACCGCAGGCCCTGCGCGCTGCACCCCCACGCCCCAGCAGCGGTAGGCCAGCACGGCCGGGCCCACGGCGATGAACACCAGCGCTGCCATCAGCGGCCAGCCCCAGGCAATGTGACTGTAACCCGTGGCCCACTCCACGCCGGCAAAACTGCCGGACCATGCCAGGCCGAAAACCATCTGCGCCATCAAAAACGCTGCCCAGTCGGCGCGGATGTGGGTCGGCTCGCGGGTGGCGGACAGCAGCCAGCTGTAAAACGCCCATGAGATAGTGGCCAGCAGCATGAACAAATCGCCCGGCACGAGGCGAAACGCCATCAGTTGCGCCCACTCGCCCCGGCTGAGCACCAGCAGCACGCCACATATCGACAAGAAAGCGCCCAGCAACTGGCGTCGCGTGATGGCCGCCTTGAAGAACAGCGCTCCCACCGCCAGCATCCACACCGGCATGCTGGAGCCCACCAGCGTCGCGTTGATCGGCGTGGAGGTCTGCAGCGCCATGTACTGCAGCGCGTTGTACAGGCCAATGCCCAGCAACCCCAAAAGGGCATACCGGCGCCAGTGGGGCCACAGCGGGCTGTTGGCGCGCAAAACGCCGTGGGCCAGGGGCAGCAGGATGGCAAAGGCCAGCACCCAGCGGATGAAGTTCAGGGCGGAGGGGGAAATCAGGTCGTGCACCAGCCGCCCCACAACGGCATTGCCCGCCCACAGCAAGGGCGGAATCACCAGCAGCACGGCTGTGCCGGGTGTGAGTTTTTGTGTCATGGGGCTGCACTGTAACGGTGCGCGCCGTGGCTTGCTGGCCGCGGCAACAAGGCCTTGGCGCTGATCGGCAGCGCTTGCGTTGATCACGCCCTCCTGCAATTCGTGGCAGGATGGCCGCCGTTTGTCTTGTTCCGTTTTTTTCGACGGAACGACCCGCCACCCCCCGTTTTCCAGGAGCGTTTTGCCATGAGCCTTGCCGTCCAGATCCGCCAGCACGGTGGTCCCGAAGAACTCCACCTCGTCGACGTCACCGTGGGCGAGCCCGGCCCCGGAGAGATCCGCATCCGCCACCACGCCATTGGCCTGAACTTCATCGACGTGTACCACCGCACCGGCCTGTATCCGCTCAGCATGCCTGCCACCGTCGGCATGGAAGGCGCGGGCGTGGTGGAAGCCGTGGGCGAGGGCGTGACGCACCTCCAGGTGGGTGAACGCGCCGCCTACGCCAGCCAACCCCCCGGCAGCTACTGCGAAGTGCGCGTGATGCCCGCCAAGTGCGTGTGCAAGCTGCCCGACGCGATCAGCTTTGAAACCGGCGCAGCCATGATGCTCAAGGGCCTGACGGCGCAATACCTGCTCAAGAAGACGTTGCCGGTGGAAGGACTGCAGAGCGGCGACCACGTGCTGTTCCACGCCGCAGCGGGCGGTGTGGGCCTCATTGCCTGCCAATGGGCCAAGGCGCTGGGTCTGCAGCTCATTGGCACGGCGGGCAGCGACGCCAAGTGCCAGCTGGCTCTGGCCAACGGCGCCACGCACGCCATCAACTACAACACCGAAGACTTTGCCGCGCGTGTGAGAGAGATCACCGGCGGTAAAGGTGTGAAGGTGGTGTATGACTCGGTGGGCAAAGACACTTGGGACAAATCCCTCGACTGCCTGCGCCCCTTCGGCCTCATGGCCAGCTTTGGCAACGCCTCGGGCCCCGTGGCACCGTTTGCGCCCGGCTCGCTGGGCGCCAAGGGCTCCATCTACGTCACGCGCCAGACACTGTTCACCCACATCGCCACGCGCGAGGCCACGCAGGCCATGGCCGACGAGCTGTTTGCCGTGGTCGCCAGCGGACAAGTCAAGATCCACATCGAGCAGCGGTTTGCACTGGCCGACGTGCAAGAGGCGCACCGCGCGCTCGAAGCACGCAAGACCACCGGCTGCACCATCCTCACGCTGTGACGGCGTCACAACCTAGTGCGTCGTTCGACCAGTGGCTGGTGGGCGCCCGGCAACTGGCGCACCAGCCCGCCCTCCAGCCGCGGCAACCGCTGGTGGTGGCGGGGCAGGTGGTGGGCTCGGTGGCAAAAGGTTTTTTAAGGCAAATCAGCCTCCATCGCTTATTGGATAAGCGCTACCAGCTATCAATTGGTGAGCATTGCGGTGCGCCCGCATGGAACCTGGACCTGCCGCCCGACGTTGGCGCCAACGCTGATGGCAACGCCATCACGGACGCCCTGAACACCCTGGCCGCAGCGCTGCGCGACGCCAACCTGTGCGGCCCCTGGCGCAACGAGCAACTGGCGGTGACCAATCCGCAGGGCGACGTGGTGGGCACCGTGGAACGCGGCGCCGTGCGCGTGCTGGGCATCACCACCTGCGCCGTTCACTTGGTGAGCCTGGCGCCCGACGGGCGCATGTGGGTGCAAAAGCGGTCGCTGAACAAACCCAACGACCCGGGCCTGTGGGACACGCTTATGGGCGGCATGATCTCGGCCGTCGACTCGCTGCCCCAGGCCCTGGCGCGCGAGACCTGGGAAGAGGCGGGTCTGCACATCGATGCGCTGTCGGAGGTGGCGCACCGCGGTCACGTGCTGTTCAGCCGCCCCAGCCGCGAAGGCGGCGGCACGGGCTACATGGTCGAGCGCATCGACTGGTTCAGCGCCGTGGTGCCCGATGGCATGGCGCCCGACAACCAGGACGGCGAGGTGGACGAGTTTGCGCTGCTGCCGCTGGAAGAGGTGCGCGCGCAGGTCGCTCAGGGTCGGTTCACGCTGGAAGCCGGGCTGGTGATTGCGGGTTTCCTGGGGCTGTGAGCGGCGCTTTGGCCGCTGGCAGGCAGCCCAGACCCAACAGCGTGGCCTGCACGGCCGCGTCCAGCGGCGTGTGGGGCTCTTCGCCCAGCACAGCGCGCAGCGGGTCGTTGGCCATGTGCACAGGTTGTTTCCACAGGTAGCGCATCTCCCACAGTTCACGCAGCGTGGCCACAAACGGCGAGGCGAGTGTGACCAGCCACCACGGAAAGGCCCGCACGCGCGGGGCCGCACCACCGTGCGCCACCAGGGCGCGCCCAATGGCGGCGGCCATCTGCGTGCCGTCGGCGTCCCAGTGCCCGGCCATGTGAAAGCGTGCAAACGCGGGCAGTGTGGCGCGGCGCTCCAGCAACTGCACCATGGTGCGCGCCACGTCGGGCAGGTATGACCATTGGTGGCCCACGCCGGGTGCGCCGGGCAGGTTCACCGCCTTCACGGGCTGGCCGGGCTTGACGAGGCCTTGCGAGAACCAGCTGTTGCCCACCTGGGGGCCAAAGTAGTCGCCGGCCCGCACGATGATCACGCGGCAGGTGCCCGGGGCCAGCGGGTGGGGCTGGGTGGCCTGCTGCAGGCGGCGCTCCAGCTCCACGCGCACGGCGCCCTTGCGGGTGTGGGGGCGCTGGGCCTGCACGCCCATGCCAGCTACCTGCAGGCGCAGGGCATACCCACATCGCTGGCCGACCTGGCGCACCACCGGCTCATCGGTTTTGATCAGGAAACCCCGTTCATCCGCGCAGCCCGCAAGGCGATGCCCCCGTGGCGCCGCGAAGTCTTTGCCCTGCGCCGCGACAGCGATCTGGCCCAGCTGGCACTGGTCCGCGCGGGCGGCGGCATTGGGATTTGCCAGGTGGCGCTGGCCCGGCGCACGCCGCAGCTGGTGCGGTTGCTGCCACAGCAGTTCAATGCCGAGCTGGACACCTGGGTGGTGATGCACGAAGACCTGCGCAACAGCCCACGCTGCAGGCACACGTTTGATGCCTTGGTGGCGGGGCTGCTGCGGTACACGGGGTTGGCTGAGGAGGGGGCGGGCGTGGCGACCTGACGGTTTTTCTCTGCGGGGCCCACGTACCAAATCCCCGTACATAGCAGGATGCGGGGGCCGGGGATACCCGGAGCGCCGCGAAAAGCACCTCAAGTTCGGTCTGGCCTTGCCGAAACATGGACAAAGTGCTGGCGGTGCAGGGCTTCACACAACAACACTAAAACTCCAACGAGCGGACCGGGCGGGGAATAAGCATGGCTTCAACGATCAATACCAACGTGTCATCGCTGACGGCCCAGCGCAACCTGGGAATGAGCCAGACCTCGCTGAACACCTCCATCCAGCGCCTGTCGTCGGGGCTGCGCATCAACAGCGCCAAGGACGACGCTGCTGGCCTGGCCATTTCTGAGCGTTTCACCAGCCAGATCCGGGGCCTGAACCAGGCGGTTCGCAATGCCAATGACGGTATCTCGCTGGCGCAGACAGCAGAAGGCGCGCTCAAGGCCTCTGGCGACATCCTGCAGCGTGTGCGTGAACTGGCCGTGCAGTCGGCCAATGCCACCAACAGTGCGGGTGACCGCCAGGCGTTGCAACAGGAAGTAGGGCAGCTGGTGTCCGAACTGGACCGCATCTCGCAAGCCACGGAATTCAACGGCTCCAAGCTGCTGGACGGCACCTTTGGCACACAACAGTTCCAGGTGGGGGCCAATGCCAACCAGACCATCGTGGCGGCCACGGCCAATCTGCGCACCAGCGTCTATGGCAACAACCAGAACGCAGCTTCGAATGGCGCGGGAGCAGGGGTATTTGGTCAAGGGCTCGGGAGCGCCCCGGTCAATGGTATCTCGGCAGGGACTGTGGCCCTCAGCGGCTACCTGGGTACGGGCACGGTTTCGGTGGCATCCACGGCAGTGGCCAAAGCAACGGCGGACAGCATCAATGCCTTGAAGGCCACCACTGGCGTGACGGCCACGGCGAGCACCGAAGCGCGCCTGTACGACATGAACGACACGGGGGCCTACCTTTTCTTCCTCGAAGGGGACAACGTGGGCTCTCCGGTGAGCATTTCGTTCACCCTGACCTCCACCACAGGCAATGACCGCTATGCCCCCGTGGTGGCTGCCATCAATGACAAGACTTCCAAGACCGGGATCACTGCGTCATTGAACAGCGATGGTTCCCAGGTCATCCTGCGCAATAGTTCGGGCAACAACATCGCGTTGGGGGAATTTGCCACGGGTCCCCTTTCTGCCGGGGATGTGTGGGTGCAGGGCTATGACGCTGCCGGGAGCGCTGTGGGGGCGGCCGACTTGCTGGACAACTCTGGCCTGGATTTCCAGATATCGGTGGGTGGCTACATCACCCTTGACTCCGAGAAATCCTTTGCTGTGACATCGACCACCAACCAGTTCCAGTCTGGCGGATCTCGGCTTCAGGCCGTGGCGTCGCTTGACGTGACCACGTTCAGCAACGCCACCAACGCGCTGAAAACTGTGGACTCGGCCTTGGCCTTCATCAACGGCGAGCGCGCCAAGCTCGGCGCCCTGCAATCGCGTTTTGAAACCTCGATCGGAAACCTGCAGGTGACGTCTGAAAACCTGTCTTCCTCGCGCAGCCGCATCCTCGACGCCGACTTTGCCGCAGAAACCGCCAACCTCTCGCGTTCACAAATCCTGCAGCAGGCCGGCACGGCCATGGTGGCCCAGGCCAACCAACTGCCGCAGGGTGTGCTGGCCCTGCTGCGCTAGCGCTCGCGCGGCCTTACTGCCCGCCGTGTGTGGCGGGTGTCGGCCGGTGTTCTGCCTCTCTTTTCTCAGCCCTGGTCCACCATCGTCTTGAGTCGGCTGGGCGCCAGTGCTCCGGCCGATTCCAGAATCGGGTAGGCCACCGAGCACAGCAGCGAGTTGATGCGCTTGAGTTCACTGATCAAATCGATGTGCAGCGAACTGGTCTCGATGCTCTGCACCGTGTTGTCCGACAGCCGCGCCAGGTGGGTGGCTGAATACGCATGCTCCAGGTCGCGGAAACGCGCTTTTTCTTCCAGCAGCTTTTGTGCATCGCGCACGCTGCCGTTCAGGAACACGCTCATCGCCAGACGCAAGTTGTCGATCAGGCGGGCGTGCAGCTCGTTGATTTCTTCCATGCCGGCTTCGGAGAACTGGCGGTTCTTCTTGATCTTCTTGTCCTCGATGTCGATCAGCACGCGCTCGATGATGTCGCCGATCTGCTCCATATTGATGGTGAAGCTGATGATGTCGGCCCAGCGGCGGCCCTCGCGTTCGTCCAGCGCCTCTCGCGAGATCTTGGTCATGTAGTACTTGATGGCCGAATACAAACCATCCACTTGGTCGTCCAGCTTGCGCAGGTCTTCTGCCAGCCGCAGGTCGTCGGTACGGATCACGGTGTGCAGGCCGAGCAGCATCGACTCCACCACGTCGGCCTGGTGCAGCGCCTCACGCGCCGCGCAAGAGATGGCCAGGGACGGGGTGTCTAGCGCAGAGGGGTCCAAGTGCTGCGGGCGGGTGCCTGCGGTGGGCTGGGAGCTCTCGGTGGGCAACAGTCGCTGCACGGTGCGCGCCACGGTGCCCGTCAGGCCGATGCAGATGAGGCCCACCACCACGTTGAACGCCAAGTGGAACAGCACCACCAGCGTGGCTGTTTCGGGCACATATGGGCGCACATGCTGCAGCCACAGCCCGGTGAGCGGCGTCATGATGATGACACCAATGATCTTGAAGAACAGGTTGCCGAGCGGCACCTGCCGGGTTTGCACATTGGCCTTCATCGTGGTCAGCACCGCCAGCACGCCGCTGCCCAGGTTGGCGCCCAGCACCAGGCCCAGGGCCACGTCGGCCGGAATGCCCCCCGAGCCCGCCAGCGCAGCCGTCAGCAGCACGGTGGCCAGGCTGGAATAGGCCAGGATGGCCAGCACAGCGCCGGTAAAAATCTCCAGCAGCAGATCGCTGGTGAGCGCGCCCAGCAGGGTGCGCACGGTAGGCGATTGGGTGAGTACGGTGGTGGACTCGGTGATCAGCCGCAGCGCCAGCAGCATCAGCCCCAGCCCGATGAGGACCCGGCCCACGCGGCCCACGGTGGTGTCTTTGCGCGAGATAAAAAACACCACGCCCACAAAAATGAACAGCGGCGACAGCCACGACAGGTCCATCGAGAACACCACCGCCATCACGCTGGTGCCCACGTCGGCCCCCAGCATCACCGCCAGTGCGGCGGGCAGGCCCACCAGCCCTTGACCGACAAACGACGACACGATGAGCGCCGTGGCCGTGCTGGACTGCACCACCGCCGTCACCCCGATGCCCGACAGCACCGCCGTGAAGCGGCTGCTGACGCTGTGCGCAATCAACTGCCGCAAATTGGCGCCAAACACCCGCAGGATGCCGGTGCGCACCAAATGGGTGCCCCAGATCAGCAGCGCCACGGCTGCCAACAAATTCAAAAGATGCTTCATGAAAAACCGTGTTTATTCTTTTTGTACTGACCCAAAAGAGCATGCGCCATGCACTGCGCCAACGCAAGCGGTCACGCTGGCGCCAGTGCAGAGAGGCGGTTTCCTTCATTTTTGTGCCCGTAGGCGGCGGCGGACGAGGCGGCGGGACCAGGCTGCGCGGCTTCCGGGATGAAGAGCGCACAGATAAAAAACTGCGGCACCCGGATCATTTGTCACAAAATTGACACATAAGCATACTCCTGATTCCGCCAGACCGCAGGGATGCCCTTGTCGCCATTGGGTGCGCTCGGGCGTTGTGCCGCCTGTTTGCCTCCATATTTGCCCGCGTGTGCACGCCCGCCAAAAGCAGACAGCCCGCACGGGGCGGGCTGTTGCAAGGGACTTGGGAACAAAGGGCTGGGTGCCGGACCGTCAGCGCTCGCGCCGCACACGCAGCAACTCGTCGAGGATCAGACACACCGCCCCCAGCGTGATGGCCGAGTCCGCTACGTTGAAGGCCGGAAAGTGCCAGCCGCCGACATGGAAATCCAGAAAATCCACTACGTAGCCGTGCATCAACCGGTCCACCACGTTGCCAATGGCGCCGCCCAGAATGCTGGACAGCGAAAAACAAAACAGCTTCTGCCCCGGATGGGCGCGCAGCTGCCACACGATAAACATTGTGGCCACCGCGCCGATGCCGGTGAATAACCAGCGCTGCCAGCCGCCGGCGTCCGAAAGGAACGAAAACGCCGCGCCCGTGTTGTGCGCCCGCACGATGTTGAAGAAGCTGGTGATGAACGTGGAATCGCCCAGCCGGTAGTGGTTGAGGATCAGGGTCTTGGTGACCTGGTCGGCGATCAGGATGACCACCGCCCACGCCAGCCAAGGCCACATGCTGGCGCCCGAGCGCCCAAACGCGGAGGAGGACGAGCGCGCCATTATGCAAACGCCCTTTGTTCACCTGCGCCATGCAGGTTGCTAGTGCAGCGGCCACAAATGGTGGGATGTGCGGCGTCATGGCCCACATCGCTGCGGTAGTGCCAGCACCGCTCGCATTTGGTGTCAGAACTGGCTTTGACGCTTGTCTGTAAAGCGCCACCAGCTACCAATTCGATAGCGGAGGTGATGAACACGAACTTGAGGTCATCGCCCAGGCTGGCCAGCAGGGCATGGTCCTCGGGGGCTGCCGTGAGGGTGACGGTTGCCTGCAACGACGAGCCCACTTGCCCCGCCGCGCGCAAAACTTCGATCTCCTTGTTCACCACGTCGCGGATCTCGCGCAGGCGCGACCACTTGGCCAGCAAGCCTTCGTCCGCACCCGCCATGGAGCCATAGGTTTCCAGGAAGATCGAGTCCGAGTTGCCAAACACCTTCCAGGCCTCTTCGGCCGTGAACGACAGGAACGGCGCCATCCAGCGCAGCATGCCGTGCGTGATGCTGTACAGCGCAGTTTGGGCACTGCGGCGCGCCAGGCTCTTGGGCGCCGTGGTGTAGAGGCGGTCCTTGAGCACATCCAGGTAGAAACCGCCCAGGTCTTCCGAGCAGTACAGCTGCAGCTTGGCCACCACGGGATGGAACTCGTACACCTTGTAGTGGGCCAGCACGGTGGCCTGGAACTCGGCCGCGCGGGTGAGCGCGTAGCGGTCGATCTCCAGCATCTGGTCGAACGGCACCGCATCCGTGGCCGGGTCGAAGTCGCTCACGTTGGCCAGCAGGAAGCGCAGCGTGTTGCGGATGCGTCGGTAGGCGTCCACCACGCGCGCCAGCACTTTGTCGTCGCCCGCGATGTCACCGGAGTAGTCGCTGGCAGCCACCCACAGGCGAATGATTTCGGCGCCCATCTTTTTGCTGACCTCGTCGGGCTCGATGCCATTTCCCAGCGATTTGCTCATCTTGCGGCCTTGGCTGTCCACTGTCATGCCGTGCGTCAGCAGGCCGCGGTAGGGGGCCCGACCTTCAAGCGCCGAGGCCAGCAGCAGCGAGCTGTGGAACCAGCCGCGGTGCTGGTCGTGCCCTTCCAGGTACAGGTCGGCCTCGGGGCCGGTGTCATGGTGCACGTTGGGGTGGGTGCCGCGCAGCACATGGCTGAAGGTGGAGCCCGAGTCGAACCACACCTCCAGGATGTCAGTGCTCTTGGTGTAGTGCGTTGCGTCTTCGGCGCCCAGGATCTCTTCGACCGTCACGCGGCTCCAGGCCTCGATGCCGCCTTTTTCAACGATGTCGGCCGCCTGATCCATGATCTCCATGGTGCGTGGGTGCAGTTCGCCCGAATCCTTGTGCAAGAAGAACGGGATCGGGACGCCCCAGCTGCGCTGGCGCGAGATGCACCAGTCGGGCCGCCCGGCGATCATGTCGTGCAGGCGGGTCTTGCCGTTTTCGGGGTAGAAGCTCGTGTGTTCGATGGCCTCCAGCGCGATCTGGCGCAGGGTCCTGGCGGGCTTTTCGCCCACCTTGGTGAACACGCCTTCGCCTTCGTCCATGCGGATGAACCACTGCGCAGCCGCGCGGTAGATCACCGGCGTCTTGTGGCGCCAGCAGTGGGGGTAGCTGTGGGTGATGTCCTTGGTAGTCATCAGGCGGCCGGCATTGCGCAGCGCTTCAATGATGACGGGCACGGCCTTCCAGATGTGCTGGCCGCCAAACAGGGGGAAGTCGGCCGCATAGGTGCCGTTGCCTTGCACGGGGTTCAGGATGTCGTCCAGCGCCAGGCCGTGGGACACGCAGGAGTTGAAATCCTCCAGCCCGTAGGCAGGTGACGAGTGCACGATACCGGTGCCATCGTCGGCCGTGGCGTAGTCGGCCAGGTACACGGGCGACAGGCGCTTGTAGCCAAAGCTGCCGTCTTCACTGGCCACGTCGTACAGGGGGTGCTCGAACGTGAGCCCGCCCAGGTTCTTGCCCAGGGTGGTGGCCAGCACGGTGCCGGTGAGGCCGTAGCGCTCCAAGCACGAGGCCACCAGCGGCTCGGCGACCAGCAGGATGCGCTCGCCGGTGTCCACCAGCGCGTAGCTGATCTCGGGGTTCAGGTTCAGCGCCTGGTTGGCAGGGATGGTCCAGGCGGTGGTGGTCCAGATCACCACAAAGGCGTCTTTGGACAAAGAGGGCAATCCAAACGCCGCAGCCAGGTTGGTTGGTTCGTGCGACTTGAAGGCCACGTCCAGCGTGGTGCTCTTCTTGTCCTGGTATTCGATCTCGAACTCGGCCAGTGACGAACCGCAGTCAAAACACCAGTACACGGGCTTGAGGCCCCGGTAGACAAAACCCCGCTCTATCACGCGCTTGAACGCGCGGATTTCCCCGGCTTCGTTGGCGTAGTCCATGGTTTTGTAGGGATGGTCCCACTCGCCCAGGATGCCCATGCGCTTGAAACCCTGCATCTGCAGTGCGATCTGCTCGGTGGCAAATGCCCGGCTCTTGGCCTGCATGTCGTCGCGGCTCAGGTTGCGGCCGTGCTTCTTCTCGATGGCATTTTCGATCGGCAGGCCGTGGCAGTCCCAGCCGGGCACGTACAGCGCGTCGAAGCCTTCGAGCTGGCGCGCCTTGGTGATCATGTCCTTCAAGATCTTGTTGACCGCGTGGCCCATGTGGATCTGGCCGTTGGCATACGGCGGGCCGTCGTGCAGGATGAACTTGGGCGCGCCGCAGCGGGCATCGCGCAGGCGCTTGTACAAGCCCTTGTCGTCCCATTCCTTGACCCAGCCCGGCTCGCGCTTGGGCAGGTCGCCGCGCATGGGGAAGGGGGTGTCGGGCAGGTTCAGGGTGCTGCGGTAGTCCGTGGCCGGAGAGGCTGCGGAAGGTGTGCTGGCGTTGTCGTCGGACATGAGGGAGCCTTAAAAACAGGGCATTCCGGGGCAAGGCCCAGAGCAGGAACGGGGTGGGAGCGCGAAGGATGACGGGCCCGCCTGGCGGGCGCTGCGAAAAGCAGCCCCCCTCAAATTCGGTCGCGGGTGGTCTGGCGCCGGGTCTCAGTGTGGTTGGGGGCCTGGGCCGAGGCAAAGTAGGCACGCGCGTCGGCGCAGTCTTTGGCAATGCCCGCCGTCAGGGCATCCAGACCATCGTATTTCAGCTCGTCGTGCAGTTTGTGTAGCAGTTCCACGCGCACGATTTTACCGTACGCCCCCTCGGGCCCCAGATCGGCAGGCCAGTGCAGGCAATGCGTCTCCAGCAGCACGCGGCCGCCGTTGACGTCGTTCGGGTCCAGCGAGGGGCGCACGCCCAGGTTGGCCACGCCTGGCAGCGGAGCGCCAGAGAGACCATGCACCAGCACGGCAAAGATGCCGCTGGCGGCGGGTTTCCAGTGCGCAAACCGCAGGTTCAGGGTGCGAAACCCGTTGCCTGCACCGGCTGCCGTGGCACCCAGTTCGCGTCCCAGCTTGCGGCCGTGTACGACGTGTCCGCTGATGGTGTAGGGCCGCCCCAGCAGCCGCGCTGCGGCTTCCATGTCGCCCTGGGAGAGTGCCTGCCGCACCGCAGAGCTGGAGACACGCAGCCCATGCACCTCATAGCTGTTCATGCGCGCCACGTCAAAGCCTTTGGCTTGCCCGGCTGCGTCCAGCATGGCGGAGTCGCCTGCTCGCTGGCGGCCAAAACGAAAGTCATCGCCCACCAGTACGTACTTGGCGCCCAGCCCCTTCAACAGCACCTCGTCGATGAACGCTTCAGGCGACTGCGCAGCCAGCTTGGCGTCAAACGGAAGCACCACGGTCTGCTGCACGCCGCAGCGGGCCAGTTCGGTCAGCTTGTCGCGCAGGGTGCCGATGCGTGCGGGCGCAAGGTCGGGTTTGTGGTGGGCGCCCGCAAAGTAATCGCGCGGATGGGGCTCGAACGTGAGCACGCAGCTTTCCACGCCCCGGTGCGCCGCCTCGCTATTGAGCAAGGCCAGCATGGCCTGGTGCCCCCGGTGCACGCCGTCAAAATTGCCAATGGTCAGCGCGCATGCGTGGGCGATACCAGGGTGGTGGAATCCGCGAAAGATCTTCATCGGTTTGTTATCTTTTTGATAGCAGCATGCGCAGGTGTATCAAGCGCAAGACGCCAATTTGTCATGAAAACGGAGTATATTGTGACCCACGGGCTGCCCACTGCAGGGCTGCACGCGAGACATCTGCGTTCCGAATCCTTGTGTACTTTTGTTCCAGGAGGCGTGTTTTGAAGGTCTTGAAGCTGTCGGCCCAAGGGCTGCCCCAATCGTGGATTTCGCTCGAACAAGCGGTGATTCATTACGCTGCGGGTGAGGTGCGCTGGGAATCCGGAGGCCACATCGCCCGGTTCCGTGGCGGGCACAACGCGATCACGGGCGGGCAATCGGTGATTTCCGTCAACAGCATCATTGGCACCAAGGGCGTGCCCAGCATCAACCCGTTTGACCTCAAGCCCGGCCTGACAAACAACAAACTCTTTGCGCGTGACCGTAATGTGTGTGCCTACTGCGGTGGGCACTTTCATGAAGAAGATCTCACGCGCGAACACATCGTGCCGTTTGCGCGCAACGGGCAGGACCACTGGATGAACGTGGTCACCGCCTGCCGCCCCTGCAACCACAGGAAGGGCCCGCGCACGCCAGAGCAGGCGCACATGCCGCTGTTGTATGCGCCTTACGTGCCTAGCCTGTGGGAAGACTTCATCCTGCGCAACCGGCGAATTCTGGCCGACCAGATGGAATTTTTGATGGCGCACGTTCCCAAGTCGTCACGCCTTCTGGCGTGATGCCCGCCGCCCCTTGATGCGGGCCGGCGGGGCATGTATCTGCGAGATCAGGCCGCCTTGTAGGCCGTGACCACGAACCCGTTCACGGGTTGGTGGTTTTCTTCGCGCAACACGGTGTCCTCCATCTCCACCGTCGCGAACCCTGCGGCCTCGCACAGGGCCTGCACATGACTGCGCTTGTGGGCATAGCGGCCAGATGGTTGCAGCACCAGGTCTGTGCCTTGGTCGGGAGCGGTCTCAAACGAGAAAACCATCATGCCGCCCGCCACCAGAACGCGGTGCGCGTTGGGAATGGCTTGTGTCACGTCGCCCGCGTAGATGAACACATCCAGCGCGGCAATCACCTGATACAACGCATCGGGCGTCTCACGCAGGGCGTCGTGCAGATTGACGGTGTGGAAGCGGTCGTACACATTGTGCCGGGCCGCCTGCTCGATCATCTTCATCGAAGGGTCCACGCCCACGAGCGCGCCATCCAGGCGGCCGAGGCAGACGCCGAGCAGGCCGGTTCCGCAGCCCAGGTCCAGCACGTTGATCTTCTTGTCGGGGTGGCGCGCAAGGATCTTGTCGCCCACTTGCTTTGGCAATTGGTACTTCAGGCTGCGGACCATATGCAGGTCATAAAACTCCGCCATGCTGTCAAAAAGCGGACGTGTCAGCTCTGCGGGCTGTTGGGCGGGGGTTTCGCCAGCGGCAAGCTGGGCGTAGTACTGGTACACCGCATCGGCAGGGGCAAGGCCCAGCAGTGCGGTGGTGTTTTCGCGGGCGTCTTCTGGCTTGCCTGCGGCGATGCACGCCTGCACGCGACCGACCAAAGACTGGGGGTCCGACGGAAACTCCTGAACCAGCGCATCCCACTCGGCCATCGACTCGTCATGCTTGCCTTGCTCGCTCAGGTCCTTGGCCAGCAGGCGGCGCAGCGACTGGTCACCGGGCACCAGCTCCAGACCACGGCGCAGGTGGCGAATGGCCATTTCTGTGTGTCCGGCGCGGTGCGCAATATCGATCACACCGGCAAGCACCTGAAGGTTCTTGGGTTCGAGCGCAGCCACTTTCTCTGCGGTTTCGACGGCTTCCTTGAACTGGTTCTGACGCGCCAAAAGCAAGGCCAGCTCCAGCAATCCTGGGCCCCAGTCCGGGGCCAGCGATACAGATTTGCGCAGGGCTTCAAAAGCACCTTTCACATTGCCCGCTTTTTCCGCCAGCAGGCCGCCCAGCATGAAGACGCGTGGATCCTGGGGCCACTGGGTATTGGCTTTGTTGAGCGTAAGGGCAGCGTTCTTGAGGTCGCCCTTGGCGATCTGTTCACGGGCCTTGGTCAGGTGCTTGAGGTTGGGGTCGGTCGCTGTAGCGCTCATGGGTGCTGGATGTTTGCAAATGGACCGCTGCGCGGTCTGCCTGGTTCGGCGAGTCAGATGCTGTAAAGATAGAGCTGACGATTATCCCGGATTCGCGGAGGCACCCTCCGGCGGCCGGCTTGTGCGGCTCTGCTTCCACACGCCTTGCAGGTCTGCGAGGCCACTGGCTGAGCCCTGGCTCTGGACAAGGGCTCGCTGCATGAGCCTCGCGCAAGCCTGTTCAAGTGGTGTCGTGATCGCCTTCGAAGCCCGGGTCAGGCGCCACCGTGGCCACTCAGACGCTGAGGTGCCAGGGTCAACGTGAAACACGCGCCATGGTCCCGCTGCGATTCCACCGTGATATCGCCTCCGTGCAGCCTCGCCACGCGGCGGCTGACCCACAAGCCCAAACCGAATCCCTTGGTTTGGTCAGTGCGGTCACCGCGTTCAAACTGCTCGAAGATGCGGCTCATCAATTCCAGGGACATGCCCGAGCCTTCGTCTGCAACAGATATCTCCAGCAGACCCGCATCGTTCTTGTGGGCTGCGATGAAGATTTCTCCTTCGGCCGCATATTTCACTGCGTTGTCCACCAGGTTGGACAGGGCAATTCGCACCAGCGTCTGATCGCATATCCACTCCGCGGGGGCCGATGCCGTAAAAAGTTGCAGTCGATGGCGTGGGGACCAGTGCACCAGTTGCGCAGCATGTTCCAGCAGTGCCGCCACGTTGGCAGGTGCTGCATGCAGCGTAAAACCCGCGGAGTCAAGGCGTTCACTGATGAGGCAGCTGTCCACCAGGGAGGTCAGTCTTCGGCACGCCCTGCGAATCTGCTTAGCCCGGGTCGTCTGGGTTGCAAGGTCCGGGGACGGGAAATTTTGCTGCTCGGCGGCCGCACTGTCGACGACGGCCAAGGGCGTGCGAAATTCGTGGCTGATCATGTGGAAGAACTGCCGCTGTTCGTTTCGCAAGTCCCGTTCGCTGTCCAGCGCCTGCCTCAGCCACGTCTGGGCCAGTGATAGCTCCCGCGTGCGTTGGTCAATTCTGTCTTCGAGCACCTGTTCGGCATGCGCCAAGTGTTGAATGGCCTGGTCCTTCAATACCTCGGCCTGCCGGTAGCGCAGCACCATGCCCACGAAGACTGCGCAGGTGATCAGTCCGGTGAAGACCAGGACCTGAAACTGCCACAGGGTGGTCACATCGACGTTCCAGTGTGCATGGCCAGTCATCACGGTGGTGGTCGGTATGCCTCCCAGCAAGTGGATTCCATAGGCTGTCAGCAGCAGGGCATGCTGGGCGCGATGCTGGCGGTGGATCAATGCGAGCGAACACAGGACGATAGCAATGACGTCACTGGTCACCAAGGAAACGAGGTTGATCCATGCCACGTTCGAATAGACGCCCAGAGGCACGCTCAGGGTGCCCAGAAGGTTGAGCGCTGTGATCCCCATGAGCACACGGTCCGCGACGCGGTAAGAAGTGTTCCGGGTCAACTGTTCACGCATTTGCCACGCCAAGGTGGCAGCGATCCCGAAAGCGCCCACGCCCACAGCGTGACTGGCCCACATCGTCCAGGCTTCCGGAATCCAAAGGCTCAGGTAGCCACGCACATTGAACACATGCAATGCGCTGACCGTACCCAGTAGCGCCAGTGCATGCAGGTTGTAGGTGCGGAAGATGGCAGATGCCGCCCAGATGCCCAGCAGCAGCGCGGCCATTGCGCCGAAGTACAGGCCCATGGATCTTTCGCTCGCGGCCAGTTCTGCACCCAACGCCTCGGTGCTGGACAAGACCACGCCCTGGAATTGCATGGCACTGCTGGTCGCGATGCGGATCAGTGCCACCTTGCCCGGCTGAAGGCGAAACAGGTGCTGGCGAACGCCGGCCTTGAGGTGCGCCGGGACATGGTCGCCGCTCGTCTGCGTATGCCAGGCCCCAGTGTCTGTGTCGCGCTCATACAGGGTGACCGAATCAAGATAAGTCGGTTGCGCCAGCAGCCAGACCGGATCGCCCGGAGTGGCTGCAGCGGGCACGGTGAACTTGAGCCAGACGACGTCCTTCAGATAGCCGACGTTGAGCGCGTAGTTCAACGGTTGCCACGCGAGATGCCTGTTCAGCTCTGACAGCACTGCATCGGGCGTCATGTTGTCGTTGACGTCTTCCACCCATTGCATGGGAATGTCCCAACCCAGCAACCGCGCCTGTGGCGCCTGCGGTTCGGGGCCATGTTGTGCGATTGCCACGGGTATGAGCACGAGTGCCAACAGCGCAAAGCACAGCCAGTGCGCAGCCCGGAGACACCAAGCCCAGAACGCCCGGTGGCGCTCGGGATGCGATGTGAGTATTTGTGAGTGTTTGTGCATGGCTGGCTGCGAACGGCGCAAGGAGAATAGCCGGTGTCCAGATGTTTCCACGCCGCCAGGTGACCCCTATTTCCATGTCCGCCGAATCCATCATCGCTGTTGTTGAAGACGACGAAGACATTCGCGCGAACGTCTGCAGCTACCTTGCGCGTTCGGGCTTCGGCGCGTGGGGGGCCGAGTCCGCCGAAGATTTCTATGTGCGGCTGTTGCGCGACCGCGCCGATCTGGTGGTGGTGGACATCGGCCTGCCGGGTGAGGACGGACTCAGCCTGGTGACCCGGCTTGCAGGCCAAGGAGTGCCCACGGTGCTGATGACCGCGCGTGCTGATCTCGACAGCCGAATCTCCGGGCTGGATGCGGGAGCGCTGCAGTATTTCGTCAAGCCGGTGGACATGCAGGAACTGACAGCGGGGATTCGCTCACAGCTGCGGCACATGGCGCCACGCGCAGCCCAGGGTGACACGCTCGCGCCTTGGCGCCTGGACCGCGCCGCGTCGCGGATGGTGGCCCCCAATCAACGCGCCATCGATCTGACCAGCCGTGAGCTGGAGCTGCTGGGCTGCCTCATGGCGATGCCGGGAGCGATGGTGACCAAGCAGGCCCTCATGGAGGCTGTGGGTGCTGACGAAGCAGAAGACGGGTTTCATCGCATCGAGTCCCAGCTGACCCGATTGCGTCGCAAGACCCTGGAAACAACGGGTACGGCCTTGCCCGTGCGTGCGGTGTTCGGCAAGGGGCTTGTATTCGTGCCATGAGTTGAACTGACTCGGGGGCGCGGGGTGGGCCCATGCCAGCCCGGGACTCCATACAACACACATTTTTCATGCGATGGACCGCAGGTCCATGGCGGGGCTGTGTGCGCCTGAAATGCCTTGGATAGACAACAGACAGATGAAGGGAAACTGCGTGAACACGAAGGTTTTAGGGAAGTCAGTGCGAGCAAGCTGGGCGCTCGTTGTCGCCTTGCTGGCAGCGCCCATGGCGCATGCCGAATTCCAGAATGGGAGCTTTGAACAGGACTGGGCTGGCTGGACAGTGTCGCCCCTGCGCGTGGCCACCACGATTCCGGTGTTTCCACCGACCAAGTTCGAAGATCTGGGCACGACCCCCTGGGTAGCCACGGATCCGGGCCTGTCGGCGGTGGTGGGCAGCACGGTCGCGCCCAACACGGGCGGGGCGCTGACCACGCCGCTATTTGGCAACAAGAGTGCACGCGTTGGCGACGGACGAACACAGTACCGCGGCGCACAGATTCGCCAGACAGCCACCATGGGCGTTGGCGACATTGATCCTGCCGATGGCAAGGTGCACGTGCGCTTTGCGGTTGCCCCGGTGCTGGACGCACCCACCCACCCTGGCAACCAGCAGCCTTACTTCTTTGTTGAAGTGAAGAACGTGACGAAGGGTACACAGCTCTTTTACACCTTCAATTTTGCGAACCAGACGGGTGTGGCGTGGCAGGCCGTGGGCAGCTATCAGTTCACCAACTGGCAGGCTGTGGACGTGTCCCCCGGCGCAGGCGTTCTGGACGTGGGTGACCAGGTGGAAGTCATCATCGTCAGTGGCGGCTGCGGGCAGAGCGGCCACGGTGGCCTGGTGTATGTGGATTCAGGACAGGGGCTGACCACGCTGCCCGGCCCCTTCGTGACGGCCACGGCACCGGAGTACGTGGTGCGTTCGGATGCGGGAGCCAATGCGCCGTCGATACCTGCGCCCGCCGGGCAGCGCACCGTCTCCTACAACTACCACTACAGCAATGGGGGCGAAGCGCCCATGCCCAACAGCCGGGTCATCATCCGGTCTCCGCAGGACCAGGACGAGCGCAATGCAAGTACCGGTGCTGTGATCAATCGCCAGCAGAATCTGCGGGTGGACCCGGGATCACTGCCCGCCGGTTGCTCGATCACGCAAACCATCAACGCCCCCCACGCCGACAATTCGCTGGGTTCCATCGATGTGGTCACTTGCGATGTGGGCACGCTCAACCCCGGCAATGTGGGCGACCTCAAGCTGCAATGGATCGTGCCCGACAATGCGCGCGCGCCCACGCTCAACCATGGCAACTACTACATCCAGTCGGCCAGCTCGCCGCCGCTGCTGGGGCCGCTGGTCAAATCAACGCTGACGGCGCTGCAGCGTGCGGACCTCAAGGTCGCTGTGTCCAATCCATCGTCGTCACAGACCTGTGGATCCAGCACCACGTACACCGTCACGCTGGACAACGACGGGCTCGACACCGCGCCAGCCGGGGTGACCATTGGCAATAGCGTGCCAGCCGGGCTGACCGCCGGCAACTGGACCTGTACCGCTACAGGGGCGCTTGCATGCCCTGCAACCACCGGTTCCGGATCGATTGCGGGAACTACGACCACCCCTTGGGCCATGGGCGAACAGTTGGTCTACACCGTGGCCGCCACCGTGGATTCCTGCTCTGGTGGCTCGCGCTCCATCGTTTACCCGGTCAGCGTCAGCCTGCCAGCGGCGGTCGGCACCATCGTGGACCCTGACTCCACCAACAACACCAGTGCCCATTCGATGAGCTCAGGCCCTGCCTTGCAGCCGTTGACGGTCAACACGGTCGGGGACGGCATTGGCCGGGTGACCTCCGTGTTGCCGGGCATCGTTTGCGACAAGACCGCGGCGGGCATGCAGTGCGCCGACAGCAAGCAGTTCACTTCGGGATCGCAGGTAGCGTTGTACGCGAACGCGCCAGCTGGCTCCATCTTCGCTGGCTGGTCGGGCGGTGTGTGTTCGGGTACCGCGCAGCCCTGTCTGGTGACGATGGATCAGGCACGCAGCGTGACTGCGGCGTTCTCTGTGCCGCTGGATGTGTCCGTCACCGCAGGTGCTGGCGGCACCGTGACGCCCCCCGGCGGCACCACGGTGCCAGTGGCGTCTGGCAGCACTACCTCCATCAACGTTGTGCCAAACGCAGGTTTTGCCCCCGTATTTGGTGGCACCTGCCCGGCAGGCAGCTATGTGGGCAACACCTACACCACGGGCACGGTGACCGCCAACTGCACGGTCGACGTGACGTTCACCAACGCAGGCGGCGTGGTCACTGCGACGCCCAACGCCCCTGCCGGTGGCTCTGTCGTGGGGGGCGCCAAGACCGTGGCTCCTGGCGGGTCGGCGACCTGGCGTGTGGTGCCCAACTCGGGCTTCGTGGCTGGCAACCCCACCCACACCTGCGCGCCCGGCGTGGGGTCGTGGAACGCCGACCGCACGGAGTACACCGTCACACCGATCAGCACGGACTGCAATGTCACCTTTGCCTTCCTCGCCTCGTTCACCGTGACTGGCTCGGTCAGCGGCACGTCTGCAGGCCCTGGGTCCGTGACGGTGGGCGCCACCCAGAACGTGGCGAGCGGTGGCTCGGCAGTGTTCACCCTGAGCCGAGCCGGCACAGCGGACCCGGCCAGCACCTGCACAGGGGGCAGTTTTGACGCAGCCAACACGACCTACACAGTGCCCAACGTAACGGCCAACTGCGCCATGGTCTTCAGCTTTGCAGCGGTGGCTGCGGCTGCCAATCCCCAGTCCATTCCCACCCTCAGCGAGTGGGGGCTCATCACGATGTCGGCCCTGATCGCCCTGTGCATGGTGGCCCTGCGCCGCCGACGGATGTTCTGATCCCCAGCCGACAGCCTGCGAAACCGGGCGCCGTGCGTGCTTCGGTCTCCTGCAGCCAGCGGTGCCTTGCGGTACCGCTGGTATTTTAATGAAATTGGCCTCTAGCGCTTGTCCGAAAAGCGTCGATAGCTATGATTTTTGAATCCATTGGAGCAAGCATGCGGTCTTCAAAAGACGGTTTTCTGGCACTGTGTCTGCTGGCATGGGCCGCGTCGGTCGCTGCCCACCCGGCACACCAAGAGGGTGCAAAGCACCCTGAGGGCGCCGCTGCCGTGGGAGCTCCGCAGTCCCGGCAGCCGTCGCTGCCATCGCGAAAGGACGGCCTTTGGGAAGTGCTCGTCCGCAGCGACGACCTGGTGCTCAAGCGTGCGGGGCGCGCATCGCCACAGCCTGTCACGGTGCGCCAATGCACCAGCGCTGCGGCAGAGCCGGTCATGTTGATGTCCATCGTCCCGGGGCAGGAGGACTGCCACGAACGCAAGGTCCGCCGACGCGGAAAGGGTGCCGATGCGGGCTATGACATCCAAACGGTCTGCTACGTGCATGACAACCGCGTGGAGACTCAGATGCAGTTGCTGGGAGACCTGCAATCGGCCTACCGTGGCAGCTTTCAGGCCAGGTTTCCCCAAACGCCCCTGCACAACACGGGGCGCATGGTGTTTGAGGCGCGGTGGCTGGGGGCCTGCGACGCGGGGCAACGCCCGGGCGACATGTTGCTGCCCAACGGGGTCACGGTGAACGTGGTGGACGACCACCAGCGGGCCGAAAACGCCGACCACAGCGGGCACAAGCACTGACCGCGGGATGTGTGGGTGGCACCCGCCCACCCTTTCGCCCCCTGGCAGGGCGCTGATCACACAGGCCAGGCACCGGGTGCGCTGGCCTGCCCGACAACCGCTTACTGGCTGATCTCCAGCATCACCACCCGCCCCTGTGCCGCCGGCCATGTCTGGCCGGTAACGCGTTCGCCATTGAACTCGGCCGTGATGGGGCGCACACCGCCGCTGGGCTTGATCTTTGTGCTGGCAGCGCCTGCACCGGAGGGCACACCAACAGGTACGGCACCGTCGAGCAGCATCTTGTCGCGCGCCGGGTCGAGGTAGCCGCGCGGGCGGGTCAGGGTCACAACGCTTTCCGCCCCCTTGTCGGCATCGGAAATGCGCTCTGCGCGCAGGTGGATGATGTTGCTGCTGCGTGGAAATCCGCTACGGTAGATGTGCGTGGTGGCATAGCCGGGTGCCGTGATCACGAACTCGGTGGGCGAGCCGGCAGGTACCGTGAGGGGACCCCACTGGCCGTCCGCGCCCACGGTTTTGCGCAGCAAGGCACCGCCTGTGCGCGCCCCCGTGGTGGGGTCGGTGGCGTATACCTCCAACTGGGCGCCCGCCAGGGGCAGGTTGTTGCTGAAGTTGCCGGTCTTGGGATCGGCCGGGTCGACGCCCTGGCCCGTGATCTTGCCGTTGAGCACCACGGCTTTCTCAGCCGCAATGGTGGTGGACTGCGGTGCCTTGCCGGTGATGAAACGGTAACTGGCTTCAAACGCTGCGGGAGAGTACGACGTCTCGCGGTGGTCGATGCGCGGGATCACCACATTGGTGGCACCCTTCAGCTCGGGGCCCGCTGCGGTCACGTATGTGGGCTTGCCTTTCTGGCCGATCCACAGGCCATCGGGTTGTGCAAACTTGTCGTTGTTGTCAGAACGGATGGTCATCCATTTGACCGGGCCGCTGACTTCGTCCCCGGCAGCGTTCTTGGGAGCGTTCAAGCCCATGAGGAACGGCCCGGTGCCCGAGAACTCGTTGCCTTCGCGAAAGCCCGGAATGGCCCACACGCCGTGGTTGGGCGTGCCACCCAGGATGGCGTGGCTCACGGTCTTGTCGCCGCCACCGTTGTAGATGTAGTTGCGAATGGCGTTGCCGCCGCGCGAGTTGCCCACCAGTACGACCTGGCGGGCACCCGTGGCCTTGAGCACCTTGTCCACCTCGGCCTTGAGGTAGGCCATGTGCTCTGCGCTAGACGTGCGACCCGGCTGGGCCTTGGAGTCGTCATCGCGCGAGAGCGGGTAGGGCACGTCGATGGCATGCAGGCGCTCGCGGGGCCAGCCGTTCGATTCGAATCGCCACACGGTCGTTTGCCACAGCGCGGCGGTGTCGCCGTTGCCATGCACGAAGACGACGGGTGGGGCCTCGGCCAAGCTGGGGCTGCGGGTGGCGCAGCCGGCCAGTGTCAATGTGGCTGTGACAGCCGCTGCCAGCAGGAGGGATCGGCGTTGTAGCAATAGCTTTTTGTTCATGGGTGTCTCCAATAAGAAAAAATGCCCGTGGACTGGTGAGTCCACGAGCATTGCACGCTTGCGTGACAGTCCTTGCGGCTGTGTCAGGCAAATACGCCTGCGGTGTCCTGCATACGGCTTGATACTTCGCCCAAGTGGTGCAGCGTGTCGCCAAAGGCCACTTCAAGTTGGGTGAGCTTCTTGAAATAGTGGCTCACGATGTACTCGTCCGTCACGCCGATGCCGCCATGCAGTTGCACGGCCTGCTGGCCCACAAAGCGCATCGACTGGCCCAGTTGCACCTTGGCGCGGGCCATGGCACGGCGGCGTTCGTCGGCGGGGGCGCCCAGCTTCAGGCTGGCGTAGTAGCTCATCGAGCGGGCCAGCTCCAGCTGCATCTTCATGTCGGCCACGCGATGGCGCAGCGCCTGGAAGCTGGCAATGAACACGCCGAACTGCTTGCGCTGGTTCATGTATTCGACGGTGATGGCCACGGTTTTGTCCATCACGCCTACAGCCTCGGCGCAGGTGGCGGCAATGCCGGTGTCCACCGCCAGTTCCAGCGCGGCCAGGCCGTCGGTGGTGATCAGCGTGGCGGGGGCGTTGGCCAGCTTCACTTCAGCGGCACGGCTGCCGTCCTGGGTGACGTAGCCTTGTGTGGTCACGCCGCTGGCCGTGCGCTCGACGAGGAACAGGGCGATTTTTCCGTCCAGCTGCGCGGGCACGATGAACGCATCGGCCTTGTCACCGGCAGCTACTACGCTTTTGATAGCTGTTACCGCATATCCAGATTGCGCTGGGGCCGCTTTTGCCTCGCACACATCTAGGCGGTAGCGCGCCTTGCGCTCCTGCTGGGCCAGCACCACCAGGGCCTCGCCGCTGGCCACGCGGGGCAGCCAGGCCGATTGCAGGTCGGCCGGTGCGTAGTGGCTCAGCACGCTGCTGGCCATGAAGGCCTGTGCGATGGGCTCCAGCACCATGCCGCGGCCCAGCTCCTCGGCCACCACCATGGCGTCGATGGCGCCCTGGCCCATGCCGTCATGGGCTTCGGGCACGGTCAGTGCGGTCAGGCCCAGCTCGGCCAGTTCGTTCCAGGCGGCACGGTCAAAACCGCCCGCGGCCACGGCTGCGCGGCGGCGCTCGAACGTATAGCCTTTATCCACCCACTTGCGCACGGCGTCGCGCAGTTGTTCCTGGTCGTCAGAAAAATCGAAATCCATGTTCTTGTCTCCTGGAACTTGGGTTCAGCCGAGGACGGTCTGAGCCACGATGTTGCGTTGGACCTCGTTCGAACCGCCGTAGATGGTGGTCTTGCGCAGGTTGAAGTAGGTGGAAGCCAGCGGCGCGTTGGCGGTGACACCGCCCGGGAAGTCTCCCTGCCAGCCGGCCTCCATGGCCTCTTCGATGAAAGGCATGGCAAACGGGCCGGCGGCCAGCATCATCAGTTCGGCGTAGCGCTGCTGGATCTCGCTGCCCTTGATCTTGAGAAGGCCTGCAATGTCGAGCGAGTTCTTGCCCGTTTTCTCTGCGGACAACACGCGAAGTACCATCATTTCCAGCGCCACGATGTCCACTTCGAGCAGGGCGATCTGGTCGCGGAAGCGCTGGTCGTCCCACACGCCTTCGGTCTTGGCGATGCGCTTCAGGCGCTCCAGCTCGCGCTTGCTGCGGTTCACGTCGGCGATGTTGGTGCGCTCGTGGCTCAGCAGGTGCTTGGCGTATGTCCAGCCCTTGTTCTCTTCACCGATCAGGTTTTCTGCGGGCACTTCGACGTTGTCGAAGAACACTTCGTTCACTTCGCACTCGCCGTCCAGCAGCTTGATGGGGCGCACGGTGACGCCCTTGGACTTCATGTCCAGCAGCAGAAAGGAGATGCCGGTCTGTGGCTTGCCCTCGGTGCTGGTGCGCACCAGGTTGAACATCCAGTCGCCGTGCTGGCCCAGCGTGGTCCAGGTCTTCTGGCCGTTGACGATGTACTTGTCGCCCACGCGTTCGGCGCGGGTCTTGACCGATGCCAGGTCTGAGCCCGAGCCGGGTTCGGAGTAGCCCTGGCTCCACCACACTTCGCCGCTGGCGATGCCGGGCAAAAAGCGCTTTTGCTGCTCGGCGTTGCCAAACGCCATGATCACCGGGGCCACCATCACGGGGCCGAAGGGGATGATGCGCGGTGCGCCGGCGAGCGCGCATTCTTCTTCAAACAGGTGTTTCTGAACTGCCGTCCAGCCGGGGCCGCCGAACTCCTTGGGCCAGCCAAAACCCAGCCAGCCCTTTTTGCCCAGGATCTTGGCCCAGCCCTGCATGTCCTCGCGGGTCAGGCGCAGGGCGTTGTGCACCTTGTGCGAAATTTCCTTGGGAAGGTTGGCGTGAACCCATGCGCGAACTTCTTCGCGGAAGGCCTGTTCTTCGGGGGTGAATGCGAGATCCATGCGGTGCGTCTCCTAGTGATCCCGCATTTGTAGCACGGTCGTTCGTTTTATTCCTGTCCGGGTGGCGACATGGGAGCGCTATCCGGGGGAATTCCCAGTTCTGAACACAGCCGCTGCACGGTGGCTCGCAGGCTGGCCACGTCTGCCTCCAGCGCTTCCATCCGGGCCTGCATCGCAGCAGATGCGCCTGCGCTTGCCGACGCATGCCCGTTGCCGACGGGGGAAGTCACATCCACCGGGCCGCACATCAGGTGGGCCCAGCGCTGTTCGCGGGCGCCGGGGGCGCGGGGCAATTGCACGACCAGTGGGCCGCCTTTTTCCGCGCTGCGTTCCTGCAGTTCGTCCAGAAAGCCTTCGACCGACGAAATGTCGGCAAACCGGTACCAGCGCTCGGAGTTGATGCGCAATTCGCCCGCTGTTTGCGGCCCGCGCAAGATCAGCAGGCCCAGCAACACAGCGGATTGCTCGGGCACACCGACGCCGCGCTGAAAGTTGTGCTCCCACCGGGTGGTGCGGCTGCCGCTGCTTTCAAAGGCCAGAGTCAGCAGCTTGAGCGAATCCAGGGCCTCCTGCGCCTCGGCGTCGCTCAGGCTCATGACCGGGTCGCGGCTGGTCTTCTGGTTGCAGCCAGTGAGCAGACCGTTGAGCGACATGGGGTAGCTGTCGGGCACTGTGCGGGCCTTCTCCATGAGGGTCGCGAGCACGCGGGCTTCGTTGGGGGTGAGGGGGCGGGTGGCAGGATCGAAGGGCATGGCTGGGATAATCCGGTGCAAATGAAGAACATCGTGATTTTGATCTCTGGCGGCGGTTCCAACATGGCGACCATCGTGCGGACGGCACAACAAGAAAATTGGGAGCAGCGCTACGGCGCCCGCGTGGCGGCTGTGGTCAGCAACAAGCCCGATGCCGCTGGGCTGGTGTTTGCACGGGAGCAGGGTATTGCCGCCGAGGCGCTGGACCACAAGGCGTTTGCCAGTCGCGAAGCGTTTGACGCGGAACTGGCCGCGACCATCGACCGCCACCAGCCTGCGCTGGTGGTATTGGCGGGGTTCATGCGCATCCTCACGCCGGGTTTTGTTGCGCACTACGCCGGGCGGCTCATCAACATCCACCCCTCGCTGCTCCCCGCGTTCACCGGGCTGCACACCCACCAGCGGGCCATCGATGCGGGCTGCAAGTTTGCGGGGGTGACGGTGCATCAGGTGACGGCCGAGCTGGACGTGGGCCCTATCCTGGACCAAGCGGTGGTGCCCGTGCTGCCGGGTGACACGGCCGAAACCCTGGCGGCCCGCGTGCTCACGCAGGAGCATGTGATCTACCCGCGTGCCGTCCGCGCGCTGGTGCAGACGCTCTAGGTCAGAGCACCCCGCAGCGCCTTGCGGGGTATTTGCTATTAAATGTATAGCTATAAGCGCTTGATATATAAGCGCTAGAACCTGTTTTTATCTAAATTTCTGAAGGTGCGACATCGTCAGCGCATTTCTCGAACCGTGGCCGCAGCACGCCGTCGATGACCACCTGCTCTTCAAACATTGCGGCCGGGCGCACCCACAAGCCCCGTTGACCATAAAGCGCGCGGTACAGCGTCATGGATTCGAGCGTTTCGCTGTGGCGCACGGTGTCGATCACTTCGTAGAGCATGCCCTTGTAGTGGCGGTACAGGCCGGGTGGGGTGCGGATGATAGTGGGCAGGTCGTCGTCGGTCATGGGGCGTAGCTGATTGAGTGGTTAGGATGGCGGCTGCTAAAAATCAATACTAAGAGGGAGGGGCGCCCGTGGATCAGGCAGATTTTGTGCACATGGTGCGCATGAGCGAGCATGCCAGTGCCGACAACAGCCGTGCGTACCGCCGCAGTGTGGCCGCGTTTGCGGCGCTGGGCTATGCGTGGGTGCTGGGCTGCCTGGGGCTGGCCGTGGGCATTTTGCTGTGGATCGTGCCGCAGGTGCTGCAGGGGCGCTTCCGGTTTGCCATGGTATGGCTGCTGCTGGGCGCGGCGGGCTTGTTGTGGGTGAGCCTGCGGGCGCTTTGGGTTCGGCTGGACGAGCCAGAAGGGGTGGAGATCACGGCGCTGGAGGCGCCCGAGTTGTTTGAGGCCCTGGAGCGCATTCGCCGCAAGATCAAGGGCCCCCCCATCCACAAAGTCACATTGAACGACGAGTTCAATGCCAGCATTCAGCAGACGCCCAAATTCGGCCTGTTGGGCGGTGCCGTCAACCACTTGAGCGTTGGCCTGCCGCTGTTGATGGCGCTCGACCGGCCGCGCTTTCTGGCCGTGCTGGCCCACGAATATGGACATCTGCGGGGAGATCATGGCCGGTTTCGCGCCTGGATCTACCGCACGCGCCTGTCGTGGATGCGCCTGAACCGCAGCCTGGCCGACGACGAAGGCCCTGTGGCTGCGGCCACGCAGGCTTTCATGCGGTGGTACTTCCCGCGTTTTTTTGCTAAGACTTTTGCGTTGGCCCGCCAGGACGAGTACGAGGCCGACCGCATTGCGGGCAAGCTGTTGGGCCGCGATGTGATGGCCGCTGCGCTGGCCGAGATCAAGATCCGCGGCGCATCGCTGCACGCAGAGTTCTGGGGCAACCACTGGTGTGCAGCCGCGGGCAATCCATTGCCCGTGGGCCCGTATCGCAGCATGCGCCGGTATCTGGCCTTGGCGCCGGACGCAGCATTTGCCAACGACGCGCTGCGCCAGGCGCTCAAGCGCCTGAGCAGTGTGGACGATACCCATCCGGGCCTGCGCGATCGCATTGAGGCGCTGGACGCCACGCCCACCTTGCCCGACTGGTCGCGTGGCAATGCCCTGGCCCTGTTGGGCGATGAGGCCAAGCGCTGGGTCAAACACTTCGACAAACAATGGTGCCGAGACAATGCCTCGGAATGGAAGCAGCACCATGCGTGGTTGGTCCGTGTGCGTGCACGGGCCGAAGCCCTGGCCGCATCGACATCCCAGAGCAATGCGGCCGAGCTGGTAGAGCTGGCCCGCCTCAAACGCCATCTCGACCCCCACGCTGATGTGCGTGCGCTGTATGCACTGACACTGGAGCGCAGCCCTGAGCACCCCGAGGCCCTGCGCGGGCTCGTCACCTGTCTGCCGGAGGATGACCGCGACGGCAAACTCTTGCTGCTGCACAGGGTGTGGGAGGCCGGAAGCAACGATCGCTACTGGGCCGCACGCACCGCACTGGCCGAGCTGGAGACCCCGCGCATGGGGATGGACCACGACGCGGCGGCCTTCAAGCAGTGGCGCAAACGACTGGAGCGCGCGCAAGAGTCGGAAGAGCGAGCGTGGGAGGAGTTGTCAGGCACCTCATTCTTCAGCCAGATCGCGCGGCATGATCTGAGTGCCTTCGAACTGGCCGAACTCCAGTCAGAACTGGCCCGCTGTGCGCCTCTGACCCGCTGCTGGTTGGTGCGCAAGAATCTGCGAGAGCATCCGCAGCGGCGCGCGTATCTGGTGTTTGTGGAACTGCCCGGCCTCGACGATGAAAGCCGCTACCACCTGTGTCGTTCCATGGAGCGCAATCTGAGCCTGCCCGGCCCTGCGCTCGCGCTGTGGGCGGGTGAGTCCCCCAGCCTGAAAGAGATTCAGCGTTATGCGTTTGAGCCGGTCTACACGCGTTGATTGACAGCTTTTTGTTCGTCCCTTTCTTCTCTGCGCCAGGCCGCCGGTGGCGTCCGCCTTCGGGGGATGACGCGAAGCGACTCAGGGGGTGGACAATACGGGGATGCATCCCAAAGTTCTCTTAGACGCCTGCGCTGAACTCGTCAGGCTCACCCTCACGTTTGAACACCCCGCCGACGCGGTGGTGTCACGTTTCTTCCGCGACAACCGGGGCCTTGGTCCCCGCGAGCGCGCCACGCTGGCCGAAACGGTCTATACCGTGCTGCGCAAAAAACTGTTGTTTGACCACATGGCCCCATCGGGCTCGGGCCCCAAAGAGCGCCGACTGGCCATTTTGGGCTTTTATGGTTCGCGCGATTTCCTCAATGGTGCCCTCACCGATCAGGAGAAAAACTGGTTGGACCAGTGCGACGCCGTGAAACCTGATGACCTGATGGAGCGCCACCGCCACAACCTGCCCGAATGGCTGGTCAAGCCCCTCAAGGACCAATTGGGCACGGGGTTTTGGCCCCTGGTGGAGAGTTTGGCCCAGAGCGCCCCGCTGGACTTGCGTGTCAATGCCCTCAAGGACAAGCGTGCCGATGTGCAAAAAGAACTGGCCAAGGCCGGCATCAAGGCCAGCCCCACGCCGTACTCTCCCTGGGGGCTGCGCATTGACGACAAGCCTGCGCTGACCAAGCTGGACGCATTTACGCGTGGTGCCGTCGAAGTGCAGGACGAAGGCTCTCAACTGCTGGCACTTTTGCTCGACGCCAAGCGTGGGGAGATGGTGGTGGACTTCTGTGCGGGCGCGGGGGGTAAGACGCTGGCGATCGGCGCGGGAATGCGCAGCACCGGGCGGCTGTACGCCTTCGACGTGTCGGCCCATCGTTTGGATGCCTTGAAGCCCCGTCTGGCCCGCAGTGGTCTGTCGAACGTGCATCCTGCCGCCATTGCGCATGAACGCGATGAGCGCGTCAAGCGTCTGGTGGGCAAGATTGACCGCGTGCTGGTCGATGCGCCTTGTTCGGGCCTGGGTACGCTTCGGCGCAATCCTGATCTCAAGTGGCGCCAATCGGCCAAGGCGGTGGAAGAGCTGGTCGCGAAACAAACCGCCATCCTTGACAGTGCTGCGCGTCTGCTCAAGCCGGGTGGCCGCTTGGTATATGCCACCTGTAGCATCTTGCCGCAGGAAAACGAGGCCATCGCCGAGGCCTTTGGCGCGGCGCACCCTGATTTCGAATGGGTGGACGCGGGCGAACTGCTCGAACAGCTCAAGGTGGAAGGCGCCCAGGGCCTGTGCAGCGGGGGAGAGTCCGGCAGTAGATATCTGCGCCTTTGGCCCCATATCCACCAGACAGATGGATTTTTTGCCGCTGTTTGGAGTAAAAAGAGCTGAGTTACACCTCTGAAGACGTGAAATCAATGTAAATGCTGTGGATACTCCCGAATTTTTTGGTGGGTGCCACTCTAGAATCAGACGCCCGGTCCGTTGGTGAGCGGGATATCTGTTGAAGTAAGGCTTTTTGACTATGCTGTTACCCGATTGGGCTGTGCTGAACGCTGCCATTGACTGGCTGGGCCATGGGTTGTGGAACCTGGCCTGGTGGCAGGTGATTCTGTATACCCTGGCAACCACCCACATCACCATTGCCGCAGTCACGATTTTTCTGCACCGCGCCCAGGCGCATCGCGCGCTCGACCTGCACGCCATTCCGTCGCACTTTTTCCGTTTCTGGCTGTGGATTGGCACGGGCATGGTCACCAAGGAATGGGTGGCCATTCACCGTAAGCACCACGCCAAGTGCGAAACCGTGGACGACCCTCACAGCCCCCAGACCCGTGGGCTGGACACCGTGATGTGGCGCGGCGCCGAGTTGTACCGCGCCGAGTCCAAGAACCTGGAGACGATGAAGAAGTTCGGCCATGGCACGCCCGATGACTGGATGGAGCGCAACGTCTATACCCGCTACGGTTGGCAAGGCGTGGGCCTCATGTTGATTCTGAATCTGGCGCTGTTTGGCGCGCTGGGTGCCGCCGTGTGGGCCGTACAAATGCTGTGGATTCCCTTCTGGGCTGCAGGTGTGGTCAATGGCGTGGGGCACTACTGGGGCTATCGCAACTTTGAAGCCCAGGATGCCAGCACCAATCTGTCCCCCTGGGGCCTCATCATTGGCGGAGAAGAACTGCACAACAATCACCACACCTATCCCACTTCGGCCAAGTTCTCTGTCAAGCCGTATGAGTTTGATATTGGCTGGGCCTACATCAGCGTGATGAAGAAAATAGGCTGGGCGACGGTTAAGAAGGTGCCGCCCAAGTTGCAATTGGGCGATGTGAAGCCGGTGGCCGATGAAAAAACCCTGGAAGCCCTGATCGCCAATCGTTACGAAGTGATGGCGGGCTATGCACGGGGTGTGCGCCAGGCCTGCAGGGAAGAGATTGCCGCGTTGCAGGCGCGTCAGGCGGATGCTTCGGTGCTGAAGGCAGCCAAGCGCTGGTTGCACCGTGATGCTGAAAAGGTGCCCGCAGTGGCCCTGCCGCAACTCGCGCAGGCCCGCGCTGCGCATCCAGCGCTGGACAAAATGGTGATCATGCGTGAAGAACTGCGGCAGTTGTGGCTCAACACTTCTCAGTCTCGCGAGCAACTCACGGCCGATTTGCAGGTCTGGTGCCGTCGAGCGGAGGAAAGCGGGATTGCTGCGTTGAGGGATTTTTCGATCAGCCTGCGTGCCGCGCGCGCCTGACGAACCGATTCGCTGTAGATACAACCTCTAAAAAGCCGCTGCGGGCACATGGCCTGCAGCGGCTTTTTTTGTGCCAGCACGATGGTCGCCAAATCTTCTGGCGATATCCCATCGTTGGCCGGGTGGGCCGTTTCATTGCACGGGCGCTGTCGAAGGTCTCTGCCTCACAGCTGTTGGAACTGACCCAATAAAAAAGCCGCCCGACATAAATCGGGCGGCTTTTTTTTGGGAAGGAGACTGAATTACTTCAGCTTCATTTCCTTGTATTCCACATGCTTGCGAGCTTTTGGATCAAATTTCATGATCAGCATTTTCTCGGGCATGGTCTTCTTGTTCTTGGTCGTGGTGTAGAAGTGACCGGTACCCGCAGTGGATTCCAGCTTGATCTTGTCGCGTCCGCCTTTGCTTGCCATGGTGCTTCTCCTTAAGCCTGACCACGTGCGCGCAGGTCTGCGAGCACCGAGTCGATACCGTTCTTGTCGATCAAACGCAGGGCAGCGCTCGAAACACGCAGGCGAACCCAGCGGTTTTCGGTCTCGACCCAGAAACGGCGGTATTGCAGGTTCGGCAGGAACCGGCGCTTGGTTTTGTTGTTGGCGTGGGAAACATTGTTCCCCGTCATGGGCTTCTTGCCCGTTACGTCGCAGACGCGTGCCATGAGGACACTCCGATACTTTTTAACGGCCGTTCGCTGGACCCTGGGGCTGAATCCCCAGGTTGGCTTGCGGCCTCACCTCGCCAGAAAGGGTGGCGGTAACCCGATTGATTTGCCTGTTTCGGAGGACCGCAAAAACGGGCCGAATTCAGCAAAGCCGCAGATTATAGCCTGCGGCCTAGTTTTTCATCAAGACTCTTGTTCCAGGAAGCGCTGGGCGTCCAGCGCGGCCATGCAGCCCGTGCCTGCGCTGGTGATGGCCTGGCGGTACACATGGTCCTGTACGTCGCCCGCCGCGAACACGCCGGGCACGCTCGTCTGGGTGGCAAAACCCTTGAGTCCGCCTTGGGTGATGATGTAGCCGTTTTCCATCTCCAGCTGACCCTGGAAGATCTCCGTGTTGGGTGCGTGGCCGATGGCGATGAAGCAGCCCTGCAACTTGATGTCTTCGGTGCTGCCGTCCTTGGTGCTCTTGATGCGGATGCCCGTCACGCCGGTGTTGTCGCCCAGCACTTCGTCCAGTGTGTTGAACAGCTTCAGCTCGATCTTGCCAGCCGCGACCTTGTCATTGAGCTTGTCCACCAGGATGGGCTCGGCCTTGAACTTGTCGCGGCGGTGCACCAGGGTGACCTTGCGGGCAATGTTCGACAGGTACAGCGCTTCTTCCACGGCCGTGTTGCCGCCCCCGACCACGCAGACATCCTGCTCGCGGTAAAAGAAACCATCGCAGGTGGCGCAGCCCGACACGCCCTTGCCCATAAAAGCTTCTTCCGAAGGAAGGCCCAGGTACTTGGCCGATGCGCCGGTGGCCAGGATCAGCGCGTCGCTGGTGTAGGTGCCGCTGTCGCCGGTCAGCGTAAAAGGGCGCTGGCTGAAATCGACCTTGTTGATATGGTCGAAGATCACCTGGGTCTTGAAGCGCTCGGCGTGCTCCAGAAAACGCTGCATCAGCTCGGGGCCCTGCACGCCGTGCACGTCGGCGGGCCAGTTGTCCACCTCTGTGGTGGTCATCAGCTGGCCGCCTTGGGCCATGCCGGTGATGAGCACGGGGTTCAGGTTGGCGCGCGCGGCGTAGACCGCAGCGGTGTAGCCCGCTGGGCCAGAGCCGAGGATCAGAACTTTCGCGTGTTGGGTGGTGGACATGGTAAAAGCCTGTGTTTTGCGCTCCCTACATGGGGCGCTGTTGGGAAAGCTGGGGGTCGACTGCCGAGTATCAACCGGCGGCCCCTCGTGCGCGAGCCCCCTTTTTCAATCACGGTGATTGTAAGAACCCATTGATAACCCGTTGCGGCTCCGGTTGGGTCGCACCCCTGAAAGGAGATATTTGCATGTCGACGATGTTGTCCAATCTGGACCTGTTGCGCCGGGTGCCCTTGTTTTCGCTGCTGACGGTCGCCCAGGCCGAGGTGATCAGTGGTGCGGTGATCAAGCGCCGTTTCAAGCGTGGTGAGGCCCTGGTGGAGCAGGGGCAGAAATCCGATGCCCTGTTCATTCTGCTCACGGGCCGCGCTCGCGTGATGACCTCCGACAGCCGGGGCCGCGAGGTCATCCTGGCAACGTTAGCGCAGGGTGACTATCTGGGTGAGATGAGCATCATCGACAACGAACCCCATTCGGCCACCGTGCGGGCCGAGGTGCAGACCGATGTGCTGATGCTGGGGCGTGCCGAGTTTGCCCGTTGCCTGACGGAGAATGCGTCCATGTCGCTGGTCGTGATGCGCGGTTTAGTCAAGCGACTGCGCCATGCAGATCGCAAGATCGAGTCGCTCGCGCTGCTGGATGTTTATGGGCGCGTCGCCCATGCGCTCCTGGACTTTGCCGTTCCGGACGCACATGGCCAACTCATCATCAAAGAAAAAATCTCCCGGCAGGATGTGGCCAAGATGGTGGGGGCCTCCCGCGAAATGGTCAGCCGGGTCATGAAGGACCTGGAGGAGCGCGGCTTTATTGAACTGCTTCCCACGGGCGCCACCATGTTGAAAGACCGTTTGAACGCGCTCAGTTGATCGCGCCCGTTCATGCGTTAACGGCCTCCAGAGCTTGCGGTAAGCTCGCCCGGCAAGCCTATGACCTATTCCCTAAATACCCTGAATGCCTCCGCAGCGGCCAAGTCGCCCCCTCGCACTGGCGCCGCACGTTTTGGCCATGAAATTGGCCTTGTCCTGGGGCTTCTGGCTCTCGTTTTCTGGCTCCTGGCGTTGGTCAGTTACTCCGCGCAGGATGCGGCCTGGTCCACCTCGGGTGCCAGTGACTCGCGTCTGGTTGCCAATTGGGCAGGCCGATTTGGCGCCTGGTTGTCCGATGGCAGTTACTTTGCACTGGGTTTTTCGGTGTGGTGGTGTGTGGCCGCGGGTGTGCGTGCGTGGCTGTCGTCCCTGGCGCGCTGGATGCGGGGTGGGGAACCTGTCGCGGGGGCTGTGAGCCCGATGGCGCGCCGTGTCATTTTCTGGACGGGGCTTGTGGCGCTGATGTGTTCCAGCACGGCGCTGGAATGGTCGCGCATGTACCGGTTTGAATCCTTCTTGCCGGGCCACGCGGGTGGCGTGTTGGGCTACATCGTGGGGCCTGCCAGCGTGAAGTGGCTGGGGTTCACAGGTTCGGGGCTGCTGGCGATTGTGGTGGCAGTGTTGGGTGCCGCGCTGGTTTTTCGGTTTTCCTGGGGCCATGTGGCCGAGTTTTTGGGGGGGCGCATCGACGCTTTAGTGCAATCGCGCCTGGCCAAGCGCGAGGTCGCCAAAGACGTGGCCGTGGGCCGCAAGGCCGCCCGCGAGCGCGAAGTGGTGGTGCTCGAAGAGCGCTCCGAGAGCGAGGTGCAACACCCTCAGCCGGTGCAAATCATCGAACCCATTCTGGTGGACGTGCCCCAGAGCACCCGCGTGGTGAAAGAACGCCAGAAGCCCTTGTTCACCGAAATGCCAGACAGCAAGCTGCCCTTGGTGGACCTGCTCGACGGAGCGCAGCAGCGCCAGGAAACCGTGGCGCCCGAGACGCTGGAGATGACCAGCCGCCTCATCGAGAAAAAGCTCAAGGACTTTGGTGTGGAGGTACGCGTGGTGCTGGCCTCGCCTGGCCCCGTGATCACGCGCTACGAGATCGAGCCCGCCACGGGCGTCAAGGGTTCGCAGATCGTGGGTTTGGCCAAGGATCTGGCCCGCTCGCTCAGCCTGGTCTCGATCCGCGTGGTAGAGACCATCCCGGGCAAGAACTATATGGCGCTGGAGCTCCCCAATGCCAAGCGCCAATCCATCCGCCTGTCCGAAATCCTCGGCTCGCAGGTCTACCACGAGGCCAAGAGCATGCTCACCATGGGCCTGGGCAAGGACATCGTGGGCAACCCGGTGGTGGCAGACTTGGCCAAGATGCCGCACGTGCTGGTGGCCGGTACCACGGGCTCGGGCAAGTCGGTGGGGATCAACGCCATGATCCTCTCGCTGCTCTATAAGGCCGAGGCCCGTGACGTGCGCCTCTTGATGATCGACCCCAAGATGCTGGAAATGTCGGTCTACGAAGGCATTCCGCACCTGTTGGCCCCGGTGGTCACCGACATGAAGCAGGCGGCGCACGGCCTGAACTGGTGTGTGGCCGAGATGGAGCGCCGCTACAAGCTCATGTCCAAGCTGGGCGTGCGCAACCTGGCGGGCTACAACGTCAAGATCGACGAGGCCAAGGCGCGCGAGGAATTCATCTACAACCCCTTCAGCTTGACGCCCGAGGAGCCCGAGCCCCTGCAGCGCCTGCCGCACATCGTGGTCATCATCGACGAGCTGGCCGACCTGATGATGGTGGTGGGCAAGAAGATCGAAGAGCTGATCGCCCGGCTGGCGCAGAAGGCGCGCGCGGCGGGCATTCACCTGATCCTGGCCACTCAGCGCCCCAGCGTGGATGTGATCACGGGCCTGATCAAGGCCAACATCCCCACCCGCATTGCGTTCTCGGTGGGCTCTAAGATCGACAGCCGAACCATCCTGGATCAGATGGGGGCCGAAGCCCTGCTGGGCATGGGTGACATGCTCTACATGGCCAGCGGCACCGGCCTCCCGATCCGGGTGCATGGAGCCTTCGTGTCGGATGAAGAAGTACACCGTGTCGTCAGTTACCTCAAGCAACAAGGGGAGCCGGACTACATAGAGGGCGTGCTCGAAGGCGGAACTGTGGATGGCGACGGCGATCTGTCAGGGGAGGGCGGCGGTGGTGATGGGGGCGAGAAGGACCCCATGTACGACCAAGCCGTCGAAGTGGTGCTCAAGGACCGCAAGGCGAGCATCTCGTACGTGCAGCGCAAGCTGCGCATTGGCTACAACCGCTCGGCGCGACTGCTGGAAGACATGGAAAAGGCAGGCCTTGTGAGCGGCCTGACCAGCAGCGGCCAGCGCGAGGTCTTGGTACCCGCGCGCAGCGAATGATCCGGTGCTGGGCTCCAAGCCCGGCCCATGCCCCCCACCAGGAGTTCTCATTTGAAAAAGACCGTTACTGCAATTTTGATAGCTGCCAGTGCAACGCTGGCAAGCGCTGACGGCCTGAAAAGCCTTGAATCCTTCATGAAAGGCACGCAGACGGGCCGTGCCGATTTCACCCAGACGGTCACCTCGCCGCCCAAGGATGGGCAGACGGCCCGCACCAAAACCTCTACCGGCAGCTTTGAATTTCAGCGCCCCGGGCGCTTCAAGTTCATCTATAAAAAACCGTTCGAGCAGACCATCGTGGCCGACGGGCAAACCCTGTGGCTGTATGACTTGGATCTGAACCAGGTCACCCAGCGCTCGCAGTCCCAGGCCCTGGGCAGCACGCCTGCAGCCTTGCTGGCCTCTGCGCCCGACCTGTCGGCGCTGAAGGCCGAATTCACGCTGGAGGCCGCACCGGAGCAGGATGGCCTGCAGTGGGTGCTGGCCAGCCCCAAGACCAAGGACGGGCAGCTCAAGAGCGTGCGTGTGGGCTTTACAGGCGAACAGCTGGCAGCCCTCGACATTCTGGACAGCTTCGGTCAGCGTTCGTTGATCCGCTTCAACGGCATGCAAGCCAACGCGGCGCTGCCTGCGGGCACGTTTCAGTTCAAGCCGCCTGCTGGTGCGGATGTGGTCAAGCAGTAATTGCTACGCAAAATATAGCTGCCGGCGCTTGATGGTAAAGCGCTAGAGGTCAATTTGGCTCAGAAAACGGCGTGATGTAGACAGGACACGAAACATGGCAGCGCGCAGTGCCTCCGCCCCCTCTCAGGTACACCCGGCGCATCCGTCGGCCAACCAGCCCCTGGCTGAGCGCCTGCGGCCCCGCACACTGGGCGAAGTCATCGGCCAGCAGCATGTGCTGGGCCCGGGCATGCCACTCAGACTCGCATTCGAATCGGGTCGCCCCCACAGCTGCATCCTCTGGGGTCCGCCCGGCGTGGGCAAGACCACCATCGCGCGGCTAATGGCCGATGCTTTTGACGCGCAGTTCATCAGCATCAGCGCCGTTTTGGGCGGAGTCAAGGACATCCGCGAGGCCGTCGAACGCGCCGAAGTCGCGCGCGACGGGCTGATGCAGCAGCGCACCATCGTGTTTGTGGATGAGGTTCACCGCTTCAACAAGAGCCAGCAGGACGCCTTTTTGCCGCATGTTGAATCCGGCCTGTTCACTTTCATCGGCGCTACCACCGAAAACCCATCCTTCGAGGTCAACTCCGCGCTGCTGTCGCGTGCCGCCGTTTATGTGCTGCAACCGCTGTCCGAGCAGGATTTGAAGCAAATTGTGGCCCTGGCCCAGGCAGAGAAAGCGCTGCCAGCTATCGAAGATGTAGCAATAGACCGTTTGGTGGCCTACGCCGATGGCGACGCGCGCCGCCTTCTCAACACGCTCGAAACCCTGGCCATGGCGGCCACGCAGGAGAAACTGGCCGACATCACCGATGTCTGGCTGCTCAAGGTGCTGGGCGAACGCATGCGCCGCTACGACAAAGGTGGCGAGCAGTTCTACGACACCATCAGCGCGCTGCACAAATCCGTGCGCGGCTCCGACCCCGATGCTGCGCTGTACTGGCTGGTGCGCATGCTCGACGGCGGTGCCGACCCGCGTTACATGGCGCGCCGCCTGGTGCGCATGGCCAGCGAAGACGTCGGCCTGGCCGACCCGCGGGCGCTGCGCCTGGCGCTGGACGCGGCCGAGGTGTACGAGCGCCTGGGTACGCCCGAAGGCGAGCTGGCGCTGGCCGAATGTGTGGTGTACCTGGCCGTGGCGCCCAAGTCCAACGCGGTCTACAAGGCGTACAACGCGGCGCGCGCCTTCGTAAAGCAGGACGCCACGCGCCCCGTGCCCATGCGTTTGCGCAACGCACCCACCAAACTCATGAAGGACCTGGATTACGGCAGGGACTACCGTTACGCACATGACGAACCCGGGGGTTACGCGGCTGGGGAGAGTTACCTGCCGGACGGCATGCCGCCCCCCCGCTGGTACCAGCCCGTGCCGCGCGGCATGGAGGCCAAGATCGCAGAAAAGCTGAACCACCTGCGGCAGCTGGATGAGGAGGCAGGCAAGGATTGAGGCGCTGGTGTGGGGTGTTGCCGCGTTCCGCGTTTCGCACCCGTGCCGCTGGGAGGCGATCAGATCAACCCCAGATGCCGCGCCTGCAGCGCAGCCTCGGCGCGGCTGCTGATGTTGAGCTTGCGGTAGATGTTTTTCACGTGGTCTCCCACGGTATGGCGTGAAATCCCTAGCGCGATGCCAATGTCCGCAATGCGCACACCCTGCGCCAGCAAGCCCAGAACGTCACGCTCGCGCGCACTCAGGTCGGTGGCTGTGGGCGCTGCCGGAGCCTGCGCTGGCAAAGGTGCCGATGGCTGGAAGTGGCGCAACAGGCGGCGCGCAATGGCGGGCGACAGCGGGGGCTGCCCCTGGGCGATTCCCTGCAGTTGCAGGGCCAGCCATGGTGTGGGATGGTCTTTGAGCAAGTAGCCCTGCGCACCCGCCTGCAGGGCCTGAAAAAGGTGATCGTCGTCGTCATGGATGGAGGCAACCACCACGGCGCAGTAAGGCTGGCGCAACGCCAGCCGGGTTATCAGCTCCAGACCGCTGCCGTCGCCCAGTGCCAGGTCGATCAGCGCCAAGTCGAACGGAGCGCCGCTGTCGATCACGCCAAGCGCCTCGCGCACGCTGCGTGCCAGCGTGCAGGGTACGTCGCCAAAGGCTGCCTGGATCGCGTCTTGCAGCATGGCCAGTGCGTCCACCAGATCGTCGACCACCAGGATGTGTTTCATGATGAAGCTTCCTGTGTTGCAGTGCGGGGCTCCTGTGCCAGAGGCAGGCGCAAGGAGACCTCGGTGCGGCCGTCGGGCAGGGTGCTCGCATCCAGTCGGGCACCATATTCTTCCAGCCTGTGGCGCATGCCACGCAGCCCTCGGCCTTCCACCCACTGCTCGGGGTGGGTGGGGGCGCCATCGTTGCGTATTCGCACGATCAGGCCGTCGGCATCCAGGGCCACAGAAATTTCGACCTGCCGTGGCTGGCCGTGCTTGAGCGCGTTGGTAAGGCTCTCGCGCAGCGCCCGTTCGATGACCGACTTCTGGCGCGATGCGAGTTCGCCAGCGGGCTGCTGTGGTGCACCCCAGGCGAGCGTCACGCCCGCTGCGTCGCACCTTTCGGTGGCTTCGGCCCGCCAGTCGGCCATGGCGTCAGCCCAGGGAATGGCGTGTGCATCCATCACGTTCAAGGCCGTGCGCAGGTCGTTCATGGCTGCGCGGGCCAGTTCGGTCAGTTCGGGCGACTGGGCGCGGTGGATCAGCATGAGCAAGCGCGCGCCCACGTCGTCATGCATGTCCCGCGCAATGCGCTTGCGCTCTTCGCGGGCGCCGCGTTCCTGGGCGTCACGGCTGCTTTCCGCCTCGTTCAGCAGCTGGCACAACGCGCCGATGAAGGTGGCGTCCTTGGTCGAGAACAGGCGCTGCCCCCGGGAGGGATAGCTCAGGCGGTGCGCGGGCAGGCCCCCGCAGGCAGGCACCAGCAACGCAAGGCCGCCGTCCTGCACCTGTGCGTGGGGCTGGTCAAAGCCGGGGTCGGCTTCCAGATGCAAAGGGTCATGAATGCGGCGCAGCAGGTCTTGCCAGGCATCCTCCTGCGCCCGGCGGGATGGCTGGAAGGCAATGCGCACCACGTCGGGCATCAGCTCGTGCAACTGCATCCCAGGCCGGTGTGCCAGTTGCTGCCACAACCACTGGCGTGCAGGGAAATACAGCGCCCCGCAGATCCACAGCGAAGCCCCGATGGCTGGGCCTGCCGACCAGTCGAGCGCCAGGATCAGCAGGGCGTCCACCGCCACCACCGCCAAGGCGCCACCCAGCCACAGCAGCATGCGGAAAGCCCACTCGTCCAGTTCGAAAAGGCGGTAGCGGCGCAGGCCCAGCGCGATCCCCACGTAGATGAAGAGAAAAAAGCCAAATGCGTACCCCTGCGGCATGGGCGGAAGCCACCCCAGCATGGCCGTGGTGATGATGAGCAGGATGAATAGCCCGCTGCCCACCATCAGCGACAGGATGAACCAACGCAGTGAAGCGCGGTCGAGCGGGTTGCCCCGGCTTTGACGCCATTGCACGGCGGCGAAGCCCATGGCCAGCAGCATTTCGGTGATGACCGACAACTGCATGCCCACCGCGGGGCTGGGCGCGAGACGCAGCACATCGCTCAGCCACCAGAGGTTGAACACCACGAAGGGCCAGGCCATGTGTACGGGCCGTACCAGCGGCCGGGGGTGCACCAGGAAGATGGCGCCGAAGGCGGCGCCAAACATGATGGAGCCCCAGTGGTTGAGCGCATTGAGCGCAAAGAACAGGTCGCCGGACACCGCCAGTTCGCGGCCGCTGTACACCGCCGCCGGCATGACGAACACCGGAAACAGCAGGCCGGTAATGCCAAACATGCGCGCACCCCAGTCGTGTGGCCGCAGCACCCACACCCAGCAGGCGATGAGACAGCCGGTGATCGACACCACCAACTGAAACCAGAAGAGCAAGGGCAGCGAGCTGATGGGCCTGTCTTGTGGCGCGACGAGGGCCTCTGAAACCGGCCCGTTCGCCTCCCAGCGCAGTTGAACCTGCGGCTGCGCCAGCACGCTGGCGATCTGTTCTTGACGCGCAAAGAACCCGTCGATCTGGGCGTAGGTACTCATTACATCGGGTTCTTCGATCAAGTCCTCAGCGCGCAGCGCAATCTCTGCAGCGCCCGGGCCTGCGCCTTCTGTGCGCAGGCCGAGAAGCCGGGCGCCGACAGGAATGGCGGCAGCGGGGCCCTGGCTTGCTTCCACGCGCACGCCTTCTTTCCAGGGTGCCAGGCGCAGTCCCAGCCACGGTGTCTGCAGGGACAACCCCATCGTCACGGCGGCCGTGACCAGCGCATAGGCGAATGCCGCAAACAGCCAGCGCGAGGGGGGACGTGGAGCGGAGCGGGGCGCGGTCATGGTCGGACGGTGAATGTAGAGGTTCTCCCTTCCGTCGACCACCCCCCGTGAACACGGGATTGTCATTACCAAGGGCTCGGTTGAACAATTTGCCTGGCTACATTTTTTAACCAATACACGCAGAGAGGTCAGTCATGCAGCAAGGTGTTCTGAAGAAGAAGGGTTGGGGGCCGTTGGGTCGGGTGCTGGTGTTGGCTGCGGCCACAGGCTTGGCCGCATGTGGGGGCGGCAGTGATGGGGACGCGGGCAGCACACCCGCCCCGGCGGCCACGAGTCTTGCTGGAACGGCAGCGGTGGGTGCGCCCATTGTGGGCGGCACCGTTCAGGTGCGTTGCAGTGGCGGCAATGTACTGGAGTCCGTCACCAGCGCTACGGGTGCCTGGCAGGTGGACACCACGGGCCAGTCCCTTCCCTGTGCAGTGCGCGTGAGTGGTGGCAGCCTGGCTGCGGGTCAGGCACTGCATTCGGTGGCTTTGAGCTTCGACACCACCAACATCACACCGCTGACGGATCTCATCGTGGCGAACGCCACGGGTAAGTTGCCCTCCGCTTGGTGGGGCTCCACCGGGCCCACCGACGTGGGAACCATCGCATCTGCCCAGGTAGACAAGGCGCTGGCCAGCCTGCGCGCTGCGCTGGGCCTGACGGTGCTACAGACCTTTGATCCGCGCACCGTAGCCTTCAGCGCAGCGCCCAAGGACAAGGTGGATGATGTGCTCGAAGCGCTGCAGCAGGCCCTTGCCGCGCTGGGTATGGACTACGTGGCATTGGTAAGCGCGGCCAGCAACACGACGTTCACCTTGTCTGATGGTTTCCGTATTGCTCTAGGCAACGCCCACACCACGATCACCGTAGGAGGCACAGGTGGGGGTGGTGGCACGGGCAATGGTGGTGGCAGCGGCACCGGTGGCACCTACACACTGACCCTGAATGTCAATGCAGGAGGGGTAGTTGCGCCGCCAGTGACCATTACCAACGTTCCCAAACCGTCCACCCAGGCTGAGTTTTGTAGCGAAATCACCAACCCGTCGTCCGGTATCGGCCTGACGCAGGCGGTGCCTGGCGGTTCGGGCACGCTGACGATCAACAGCTGCGCCTTCAGTGGCAATACCGGCAGCGTGTCGGCCACGCTCACCATCACCTCACCGGTGGCGATGACTGTGCCCTACACCGTCACATATACATATAACTGATCCCCTCACGCAGACGCTTGTACGGTAGGGGCACTGCCAAGGAAAGCCGCCAGCCCTTGAAGGCTGGCGGCTTTTTGTTTATTTGTTTTTCAGCGCCGTGTCGGTGTCCGTTCATGGATACCGTAAGATTTTTTATCAAAGGTGGGTATGCAAATATTGCATGATCAAGATAATAAGTTTGCACATCAATTTTCCTGTGTGCATCAAGTTTCCTTATGAATCGCGTTGCCCGCTGATAGGGTCGAAATCCGAGGGAAAACCCCGCCCAGCTTGAACGGGGGCGCTTGTGACTACTCGCTACAATCCCGTCCACAAACCCGCACAGCTGCATTTCTGGCGGGTTTTTTGCTAGATGGCAGTCGGGCCCACAAGGCTGTACCGATTCCGGTGCCAAAGCGGTGGGTACGTCACAAACGAAGGACTTCTCTTATGGACATTTTGCTGCAACAGATCATCAACGGTCTGGTACTGGGCAGCATGTACGCCTTGATAGCCTTGGGCTACACCATGGTGTACGGCATTATTCAGCTCATCAACTTTGCCCACGGTGAGGTGCTGATGATTGGCGCATTGACCAGTTGGAGCTGTATCGGAATGATGCAGGCGGCCATGCCAGGCGCTCCTGGCTGGCTCATCCTGCTGCTGGCCACCATCATTGCCTGCATCGTGGCTGCCACGCTCAACTTCGTGATCGAAAAAGTGGCGTACCGGCCCTTGCGCAACAGTCCGCGTCTCGCACCCCTGATCACCGCCATCGGCATGTCGATCCTGCTGCAGACGCTGGCCATGATCATCTGGAAGCCCAACTACAAGCCCTATCCGACCATGTTGCCCAGCGCACCGTTCGAGATTGGTGGTGCATACATCACTCCCACTCAGATCTTGATTCTGGGCGTGACGGCGGTGGCTCTGGCCTCGCTGATGTATCTGGTCAATCACACCAACCTGGGCCGCGCGATGCGCGCCACAGCAGAAAACCCCCGCGTTGCCTCCCTGATGGGCGTCAAACCCGACATGGTGATTTCGGCCACCTTCATCATCGGCGCCATTCTGGCGGCGGTGGCGGGCATCATGTATGCGTCCAACTACGGTACGGCGCAGCACACCATGGGCTTCCTACCCGGCCTCAAGGCCTTCACGGCGGCGGTGTTTGGCGGTATCGGCAATTTGGCGGGCGCGGTGGTGGGCGGCATTTTGCTGGGCCTCATCGAAGCCATCGGCTCGGGCTACATCGGCACGCTCACGGGCGGCCTGCTGGGCAGCCACTACACCGACATCTTTGCGTTCATCGTGCTCATCATCATCCTGACGCTGCGCCCTTCGGGCTTGCTGGGTGAGCGAGTGGCCGATCGCGCCTGAGGAGCCCTACACCATGAAGATACAGAACACCAAAACCAACTGGATCATCGGCGCCGTTGCGCTGCTGGTGTTGCCGTTGATCCTGCAATTCTTCGGCAACGCCTGGGTGCGCATTGCCGACCTGGCCCTGCTGTATGTGTTGTTGGCCTTGGGCCTGAACATCGTGGTCGGCTACGCTGGCCTGCTGGACCTGGGCTATGTGGCGTTCTACGCCGTGGGCGCCTACCTGTTTGCCTTGATGGCATCGCCGCACCTTGCGGATAATTTTGCTTCGTTTGCCGCCATGTTCCCCAACGGGTTGCACACCTCGCTGTGGCTGGTCATACCGTTAGCGGCGTTGCTGGCGGCGTTTTTCGGGGCGCTGCTCGGGGCGCCCACACTCAAGCTGCGGGGGGACTACCTGGCGATCGTGACACTGGGCTTCGGTGAAATCGTCCGCATCTTCCTGAACAACCTGGACCATCCCGCCAACCTGACCAACGGCCCCAAGGGGCTGGGCCAGATCGATTCGGTCAAGATCTTCGGGCTGGACCTGGGCAAGCGGCTGGAGCTGTTTGGTTTCGACATCAGCTCGGTGACGCTGTACTACTACCTGTTCCTGGTGCTCGTGGTTTTTTCCGTGATCATTTGCTACCGCCTGCAGGACTCGCGCATCGGCCGTGCATGGATGGCCATCCGTGAAGACGAAATCGCCGCCAAAGCCATGGGCATCAACACCCGCAACATGAAGTTGTTGGCCTTCGGCATGGGCGCTTCGTTTGGTGGCGTGGCGGGCTCGATGTTCGGTGCCTTCCAGGGCTTCGTGTCGCCCGAGTCCTTCAGCCTGATGGAGTCGGTGATGATCGTCGCCATGGTGGTGCTGGGTGGCATCGGCCACATTCCCGGCGTGATTCTGGGTGCCGTTCTGCTGTCGGCCCTGCCCGAAGTGCTGCGTTATGTGGCGGGCCCGCTGCAGGCCATGACGGATGGCCGTCTGGACTCCGCCATCCTGCGCCAGCTGCTAATCGCGCTGGCCATGATCATCATCATGCTGTTGCGTCCCCGTGGTCTGTGGCCTGCGCCCGACCATGGCAAGAGCCTCACGCAGAAGACCTGAACACCGCAGAAAGTTAGAACATGGCAGAGAACATTCAGAAATCAGCCAGCGATGTGGTGCTGCGGGTTGCCGGCATTTCCAAGCGCTTTGGCGGCTTGCAAGCCCTCTCGGACGTGGGTATCACCATCGAGCGGGGCCAGGTTTATGGCCTGATCGGCCCCAACGGCGCGGGCAAGACCACGTTCTTCAACGTGATCACCGGCTTGTATACGCCGGACAGCGGCTCCTTTGAGCTGGCGGGCAAGCCGTATGAGCCCACCGCCGTGCACGAAGTGGCCAAGGCGGGCATCGCACGCACCTTCCAGAACATCCGCCTGTTTTCGGACATGACGGCGCTGGAGAACGTGATGGTCGGTCGCCACATCCGCACCAAATCGGGGCTGCTGGGCGCTGTGCTGCGCACCAAGGGCTTCAAGGAAGAAGAAGCCGCCATCGCCAAGCGTGCCCAAGAGCTGCTCGACTACGTGGGCATCGGGAAGTTTGCGGACTACAAGGCGCGCACCCTGAGCTACGGCGACCAGCGCCGGCTTGAGATCGCCCGCGCTCTGGCCACCGACCCGCAACTGATCGCACTGGACGAACCTGCAGCTGGCATGAACGCCACCGAAAAGGTGTTGCTGCGCGAGCTGATCGACCGCATTCGCAACGACAACCGCACCATCTTGCTCATCGAACACGATGTGAAGCTGGTGATGGGCCTGTGCGACCGCGTGACGGTGCTCGACTATGGCAAGCAGATCGCCGAAGGCACGCCTGCCACCGTGCAGAAGAACGAAAAAGTGATTGAGGCCTATCTGGGCACCGGAGGACATTGAGAATGGCCGAAAAAACCAACAAGGTACTGCTGCAGGTCAAGGGCCTGAAAGTGGCCTACGGCGGTATCCAGGCCGTGAAGGGCGTGGACTTTGAAGTGCGTGAGGGTGAACTGGTCTCGCTGATCGGCTCCAACGGCGCCGGCAAGACCACCACCATGAAGGCCATCACCGGCTCGTTGCCTCTGGGCGAGGGCGGCATTGAGTACCTGGGCGAAAGCATCAAGGGCAAAGGCGCCTGGGACCTGGTCAAGAAGGGGCTTGTGATGGTGCCAGAAGGCCGTGGCGTGTTTGCCCGCATGAGCATCACCGAAAACCTGCAGATGGGTGCGTATCTTCGCAGGGACAAGGCGGGCATTCTGGCGGACATCGAGAAGATGTTCACCATCTTCCCGCGCCTGCGCGAGCGCAAGGACCAGCTGGCCGGCACCATGTCGGGCGGCGAGCAGCAGATGCTGGCCATGGGCCGCGCACTGATGAGCCAGCCCAAGGTGCTGCTGCTGGACGAACCCTCCATGGGCCTGTCACCCATCATGGTGGACAAGATCTTTGAAGTGGTGCGCGATGTGTACGCCCTGGGCGTCACCATCTTGCTGGTGGAGCAGAACGCCAGCCGCGCGCTGGCCATTGCCGACCGCGGCTATGTGATGGAGTCAGGTCTGATCACCATGTCGGGCCCAGGCCAGGAACTGCTGAACGACCCCAAAGTTCGCGCAGCCTACCTGGGCGAGTAATCCGGCGCAGTGCTCGGCCTGCAGGCCAGGCCGTCCATCAGCACAAAAAATGGGGCGCGATCCGTAAGGACCGCGCCCATTTTTGCGCCCGCGTTTGACCGGCTGGCGACAAGGTTGCCTGTCGTCAGAAACGGTATTGCAGGCCCACCGTGGTCAGCTTGACGTCGGAGTTGCCATCCGAGAACTTGAACTTGTGGTTCTCCCACTCCACCACAGCCGCCCACTGAGGCGTAAACGCCCAGCGCGCCCCCAGGCCATACGACAGACCAAAACCGTCTTCCTTGCCTGTCTGCACGCCCGTGCCAGCCTGGGCTGAGGTGCGGGTGCGGCCATAGGTGGTGCCCAACTTGCCGAACAGGTCAAACTGCTCGCTCAGTGGTGCGCGACCGACCAGGCTCAAGTTGAAACCGTGCGCTTTCGTATCGCCGCCCAGGCGATGCGCTTTGCCCATGTCGATATAGCCAAACTCCACGCCCATGTTGGGGTGAAAGAAGCCGCCTGTGTAGAGCTTGAGCGCGGAGTCCGAATTGTCAGAGGCCAAGCCAGCAGGGCCGCTGTTCAATTCGTATTTGGAACGCCCCCCACTGATACCGACGTAGCCGTCCTGGGTGTATGGAACGAGCGAGCTGCGGTCAGCACGCGCGGGGGATGTGGAGGAAGAGGTCTGCGCCTGTGCGCTCATGGCTGCGCAAGCAACAGCCAGGACCACAGGAAGGGTGCGAAAAGAGGGAGTCATCATTGGGGGTCCTTGGGGCAGGGTCTGGTAAGGGCACAAATGAGAAACGCGCGTGACGCAGCGGCTGTCGGCCGCGCTTGGCCTGTATCGAACGCGTCACATGCTCGGCGAACATTCAATTTAGGGCCCGCGCTTCAAACGGCCTGTGGGTCCACATGGCCCGTGTCCGTAGGACTTGGCTGACCTGTGCGGCGGGGCTGGGGAAGATGCGGTCGAGGGTGTAACGCGTAAAGCTGTGTGCACACCTTTGCTATGTTTTGTATAGCTTGCAGCGCTTTTGTACAAAGCGCTAGAGGGTGTTTGTATACATAATCGGCCTTCAGGCTTCTCCACCCGCCCCGTGGCAGTGTCCCTTTCCCGTTCCGTGCTCAGTAGGCCGCTATGACCGCACTCCAATCCTTGCCCATTTCGCTGCAGACCATCGCGCTTCTGGTGGCCAGCAACATCTTCATGACCTTTGCTTGGTATGGGCACCTCAAGAATCTGGCCACTTCGCCGTGGTACATCGCAGCCCTGGTGAGCTGGGGCATTGCCCTCTTTGAATACCTCCTGCAGGTGCCCGCCAACCGCATCGGCTATACGCAATTCAACGTGGGGCAGCTCAAGATCATGCAAGAGGTGATCACGCTGGCGGTGTTTGTGCCGTTCGCGGTGTTCTACATGGGGCAACCACTCAAGTGGGACTACCTGTGGGCGGGCTTGTGCCTGGTGGGCGCGGTGTACTTCATCTTTCGTGGTGCCTGAATGGGGGCGCAGGTGGCAAGGGGCACATCTTGATACCCCCACGGGCCATCTGGGCACACGGTTAAACTCCGCGGGTCACAAATAGTCATGCAATCGACATGGCTTTGTCATTGTTCAGAAATCTGACCCCGATCCAGGAGCTTCCATGCTGTTTGCCAAACTGTTGCCACGCGAAGGCAACTTTTTCGAAATGTTCAACCAGCATGCGGACCGCATCGTCGAGGCTGCCCGGGCGTTCTCTCAGTTGGTGGCCAACTACAGCGACCCACACCTGCGCGACAAGTACAACCAGGATGTGGACAACGCAGAACGCGCAGCCGACCGTGTGACGCATGACGTCAACAAGGCTATTCACAAGACTTTCATCACCCCCATTGACCGTGAGCAGATCCACACGCTCATCAATACGATGGACGATGTGGCCGACCTGATCCAGGACTCCGCAGAAACCATGGCACTGTACGACGTGCGCCACATGACCGAAGAGATCACGCGCCTCACGGACCTGAGTCTCAAGTGCTGCGAGCGCCTGCGTGACGCCGTCAAGCTGCTCGACAAGATTGCCGACCCGGCCGTGGCCGAAGCTGCGCTCAAGACCTGTGAAGAGATCGACAAGCTGGAGTCGGATGCTGATCGGGTGATGCGCAGCGCGATGAGCAAATTGTTCCGTGAGGAGCCCGATGTGCGGGAGGTGATCAAGCTCAAGGCGATCTACGAGCTGCTCGAAACGATCACCGACAAGTGCGAGGATGTCGCCAACTGCATCGAGGGCATCGTCCTCGAAAACTCCTGATTCCCCCGGGCTGATCAGCATGGAAACCGTACAAACGGCCCTGTGGGTTGTGGTGATGCTCGTGGCGTTGGCGATCCTGTTCGACTTCATGAACGGGTTTCACGACGCGGCCAACTCGATAGCCACGGTGGTGTCCACTGGTGTGCTCAAGCCCGGACAGGCAGTGCTGTTCGCGGCATTCTTTAACTTCATCGCCATTTTTGTCTTCCACCTCAGCGTGGCCGCCACCGTCGGCAAGGGCATTGTTCAGCCCGGGGTCGTGGATACCCACGTGGTCTTTGGCGCCTTGGTGGGAGCCATCAGCTGGAATGTGATCACCTGGTACTACGGCATCCCCAGCAGCTCGTCTCACGCGCTGATCGGGGGCATCGTGGGCGCCGTGATCGCCAAGGCGGGGGCGGGCGCATTGATCTCGTCCGGCATCCTGAAAACGGTAGCGTTTATCTTTGTGTCGCCCCTGCTCGGCTTTTTGCTGGGCTCGCTCATGATGGTCGCCGTGGCATGGATCTTCCGCCGAGCACGCCCCAGCCGGGTGGACAAGTGGTTTCGGCGCCTGCAACTGGTGTCGGCGGGCGCATACAGCCTAGGCCACGGCGGCAATGACGCGCAAAAGACCATCGGCATCATCTGGCTGTTGCTGATTGCGACGGGCTACACCTCGGCTTCAGACGCATCGCCTCCAGTGTGGACCATCGTGAGCTGTTATGCGGCCATCGGCCTAGGCACCATGTTCGGTGGCTGGCGCATCGTGAAGACCATGGGCCAGAAAATCACCAAGCTCAAACCCGTGGGCGGTTTTTGTGCTGAAACCGGCGGAGCGATCACCTTGTTTCTGGCGACCACGCTGGGGATTCCTGTGTCCACCACACACACCATCACCGGCGCCATCGTGGGTGTGGGGTCTACCCAGCGAGCCAGCGCTGTGCGTTGGGGCGTGGCGGGCAACATCGTATGGGCGTGGGTGCTCACCATCCCGGCCAGCGCGTTCGTGGCAGCGGTGGCGTACTGGATCAGCCTTCAGATCTTCTGACCAGGGCCCGTTGCCTGCTGACAGAAATAACTATCATTTTGATAGCTTAAGGCGCAATACAGATAAGCGCTAGAGCCCGATTTGACTCAAATTGCAGTGCCAGGGGACGCGGCGTCGCCCGGGTGGGTTGCAACGCCGCTCGGCCTTACTGCGAAATTTTTCGGGCTTCTTCGATCTGGTACTCAAAGTACCTCTGAAAGCTGAACGCCAAGCTGGCCATGAGCACTGTGGTGCCAAAAAGCAGTGACACTACGATGGCGCCAATGGTGATCCACTGGGTTTGCCCGGGCGCCGCATCGGGGGCGGATGTGGGGTTGTAGCGCGCGTTCCACGCTTCGGGTGTCATCAGCGCGTACAGGATGGCACGCAGTGCGCAGCCCGCAATCGTGAAGCCCAGCAGCGGGATCAGAACCCAGCTGTAGTGGTCGTCCTGACCCAACGCCTGCACACGCTGAATGCCGTAGATGCCCAAAGCCGTTGGAATGGGCAGCAGCCAGCCGAGCATGTCTGTCAGGCCGTGCAGATAAAAGCGGTGCAGACCAAGTGGCCCGCCCACAAAGGCGAGCCAGGCCGCTACGGTTTTGTTTTTCATCGCCGGGCCATTCGAATAAGAAACGCGGCCCCGATGAGGGGCCGCGACAATTTGGGCTGAAGGGCTGGGGAGGTAATTTTCATAGAGCCGATTATTCAGGCGAAGTGGTGTCGCCTGCGCCAAGGGTCTTTTCCATCAGCACAATGTCGCGCCATGCGCCGAACTTCCAGCCTACCGAGCGCATCACGCCCACCTCGGTAAACCCCAGCGCCCGGTGTACGCCGATCGAGCCCGCATTGGCAGAGTCGCCAATCACAGCCAAGAGCTTGCGCACACCCATAGCCTCGGCCTGCGCCGCCAGCTCGGTCAGCAGCTTCTTGCCCAGGCCCATGCCGCGGGCTTCCTCTGCCATGTAGATGGAGTCTTCGGCCGAAAAGCGATAGGCCGGGCGTGGCTTGAACCAGTTGGCATACGCAAAGCCCAGCACCTTCCCGTCTTTTTCGGCCACCAGCCAGGGCAGACCGCGCGCCAGTACGTCGGCACGGCGACCGGCCATGTCGTTTTCGGATGGGGGATCTATTTCAAAGGTGCCCGTGCCGTGGAGCACATGGTGTTGGTAAATGGCGGTAATTGCAGCGATGTCGCTGTCAGTGCTGGGGCGGATATTGGGCATGTCAGGGAGAAGTGGATATAATCGCGGGCTTTGCAGCGTGTCGCTGGCCGGGTGGCCATGTCGCGTGTCTCAAGCGTTGCGAATATGGTTGCGAACACTGTGGCTCAAGGCAAATGTTGCCGGAGTTCACCACCCGAAGGATAAATCATGGTCGTCATTCGACTTTCCCGCGGCGGCTCCAAAGGTCGTCCTTTTTTCAATATCGTCGTTGCTGACAAGCGCGTGCGCCGTGATGGCCGCTTTATCGAGCGCATCGGCTTCTACAACCCCACCGCCAAGGAAACCGAAGAAGGCCTGCGCATCGTTCAAGATCGCCTGTCCTACTGGGTTGGCGTGGGCGCTCAAACGTCGCCTACCGTGGACCGTCTGATCAAGCAAGCTGCCAAGAAGGCTGCTTAAAGCTCCCTGAAAAGGGCGGGTTTCGCGGGCATGTCCGGCGGAACCCGCCCTTTTCTTTTTGTATTGCGCACACCATGGCCACGACCCTGACCCTCGAATCCGCAGAACTTCCTCCCGATGCGATTGAGGTGGGGCATATTGCCGACGCCTGGGGCGTCAAAGGCTGGTTCAAGGTGGTTCCCTACAGTGCCAATCCTGAGGCGCTTTTCTCGGCCAAGCGCTGGTATTTGCAGCCTTCCGAGCGGGGTGCCAAGTCCTTCGCAGGCACCGCGTTGCTATCGATCCGGCAAGCCAAGGACCACTCGGATACCGTGGTGGCCTGGGCGCAGGGCATCGATGACCGCAATGGCGCCGAAGCCTTGCGCGGCGCACGCATTTTTGTACCGCGGTCGAGCTTTCCTTCCACCACCGAGGACGAGTATTACTGGGTCGATCTGATTGGCCTTGATGTCCTCAATCGAGAAGGTGTGGCGCTGGGTCAGGTCCGAGAACTGCTCTCTACTGGTCCGCAAACTGTGCTGGTGCTGGCATACGAACAAGACGGGAAGGCGCAGGAGCGCATGATTCCTTTTGTCTCGGCTTTTGTCGACAAGGTGGACTTGCCTGAAAAGCGCATTACCGTCGACTGGCAGCCCGATTACTGAAACGAAAGCCGCTTTGCCACGCCATTGCGCTGCACACCATGCGCTTTGACATCATTACCCTGTTTCCCGAGCTGTTCGCCCCTTTTCTGGCGAGCGGCGTAACGCGGCGTGCCTACGCCAGCGGACAAGTCGATGTGCGGCTTTGGAACCCACGTGACCATGCGGAAGGCAACTACCGTCGCGTGGACGACCGGCCCTTCGGCGGTGGCCCGGGCATGGTCATGATGGCCGAGCCTCTGGCGCGGTGCCTCACCGCTATCCGCGCCGAGCGCGGCGAGGACCTTACGTCGCAAGCGCCTGTGGTGCTCTTTTCCCCCATCGGCGAGCCCCTCAACCATGGTGCGGTAGAGCGTTGGTCTGCCAGCGCTGGTGCGGTGTTGCTGTGTGGGCGCTATGAAGGCATCGACCAGCGATTCATCGATGCACACGTGAATGCGCAGATCAGCCTGGGGGACTTTGTACTGTCCGGGGGAGAGATTGCCGCCATGGCACTTCTCGATGCGGTGGCCCGCTTGCAGCCGGGTGTACTCAATGACGAGGGCAGCCACCAGCTGGACAGCTTTAATCCTGCATTGGATGGCCTGTTGGACTGCCCCCACTACACCCGCCCTGAAGAGTGGGCCGGGCAGGCAGTGCCGTCCGCGCTGATGTCAGGCCATCATGCGCAGATTGAGCGTTGGCGGCGCGATCAACGTCTGGCCATTACAGCCCGGCACCGCCCTGATCTGATCGACGCAGCCCGTCAAGCGGGGCGCTTGGGCAAGGCGGATGAGGCGGTATTGGCCAAGCTTACCTGAATTGCTATAATCAAAGGCTTTTCGATCCTCTGCCCGGCCGTTTTGATAGGGAGCTTTCCCGCAAAACACTGAGACGTCAATCCCGACGCAGCCATTTTTGGCGCGGCCAAGATCGTTGGATATCAAACATGAACCTGATTCAGACCCTGGAAGCGGAAGAAATCGCCCGCTTGAACAAGACCATCCCCGAATTCGCCCCTGGTGACACTGTCATTGTGAGCGTGAACGTGGTGGAAGGTACCCGCAAGCGTGTGCAGGCTTACGAAGGCGTTGTGATTGCCAAGCGCAATCGCGGCCTGAACAGCGGCTTCACTGTGCGCAAGATCTCCAGCGGCGAAGGCGTGGAGCGTACGTTCCAAACCTACAGCCCGCTGATCGCTGGCATCGAAGTCAAGCGCCGCGGTGATGTGCGCCGTGCCAAGCTGTACTACCTGCGTGACCGCAGCGGCAAGTCGGCACGTATCAAGGAAAAGCTGCCTTCGCGCGTCAACAAGGTCAAGACTGCAACCACCGCCGCATAAGGCGCGGGCTCGTCCTGACCAAGCCGCTACAGCATTCGCCTGTAGCGGCTTTTTGCGTTTTGCGGCCATCTCTTCCCTTGCACTGAATCCCTTTTCGTGAACCCGTCTCCCACTCCCGTGTCGTCGGTGATCACGCCGCTTGCGGCGCTTCCCGATTTTGATCCCCGCATTGTGCCGGTGTTGGGCGTGGATGCGCACTTGCCAGCAGTGCCACGCGAGGCACAGACGCCAGCGGCGCTGCGCGCCCGGTTTGCGCAACCCCCCCATTGGGAGCCTGAGGTGGTGCTGGAGAAGAAATTCATGAACCGCGAGCCGGCCCACGCGTCGGTGCTGCTCGCCATCGTGCTGCGTGACGAGCCCATGGTGTTGCTGACCGAGCGCACGGCGCACCTGTCAACGCATTCCGGTCAGGTGGCTTTTCCCGGTGGCCGCGCAGACCCAGAAGACGCCTCGCCTTCAGACACGGCGTTGCGCGAAGCTTATGAAGAAGTTGGGCTGGGTCGGGAGTTTGTCGAGGTGCTGGGCCATTTGCCCCATTACGTGACGGGCTCGTCGTTCATCATTACGCCTGTGGTGGCGCTGGTGCAGCCAGACTGTGTGCTCACTCCCAACCCTTACGAAGTGGCTGATCTTTTCGAAGTGCCACTGGCGTTTCTGCTGAATCCGGCAAACCACCAGCGCCATGTGTTTGATAGGGACGGTGTACACCGGGAATGGTTTTCCATGCCATACCAGGATGGTCCCAAGAACCATTACATCTGGGGGGCCACCGCGGGGATGCTGCGCAACTTCTATCGCTTTATGCAGGCCTGAACCGTGGCTGCACAACAGGGGTGCATGGGCCTGAAGCCCCAGTATCATTGCCCTCCATGAGTTTCTTCGCGATTCTGTTCGCTTTGCTGATCGAGCAGGCACGACCTCTGGCACGCAGCAACCCCATCCATGCAGGCTTGCGCGCCTGGGCGCTGTCCGTGAGCCGCAATTTTGACGCTGGAAAATCCCACCATGGCTGGGTTGCCTGGAGCCTTGCGGTACTGGTCCCTGCGTTGATCACGCTGGCTATTCATTGGCTGTTGCTGTGGGGGCTCGGTTGGCCGTTCGCCGTGCTTTGGAGCGTGGCAGTGCTGTATGTCACGCTGGGGTTTCGCCAGTTCAGCCACCATTTCACTGGCATTCGGGATGCGCTGGAAGAGGGCAACGAAGATGCCGCACGCGAACGTTTGGCGCATTGGCAGCAAGTCGATGTAGGCGTACTGCCACGCAGCGAAATCGTACGCCACGTGATTGAGTATTCGGTGCTGGCAGCACACCGGCATGTGTTTGGTGTATTGGCATGGTTTTCGGTGCTTGCAGCCTTGGGGCTTGGGCCCACGGGTGCGGTGTTGTACCGGCTGGCCGAATTTGTGTCGCGATACTGGCACTACAAGCGGCGTACAGGCGCACAGCCTGCGAGTGAGTCGCTTCAGAGGGCTTCCGCCCAGGCTTGGACGGCGGTTGATTGGCTACCCGCCCGACTTACCGCATTGAGCTTCGCGGTGGTAGGCAGTTTTGAAGAAGCGATTGAAGGCTGGCGTTTTCATGCGCAGCGGTTTCCCAACGACAACGACGGCGTGGTGCTGGCGGCTACGGCAGGTGCCATTAATGTGCGCCTGGGTGGCGAAGCTTTGAAGGCGCGCACTGAACTGCACACTCCCCAGGGCCTGGAGATTGACGCTGACATGGCGGACAGCGACTCCACCCCCGGCCGCGCGCCCGAGGTGGCCCATCTGCGCAGCGTGGTGGGGCTGGTGTGGCGCTCCGTGGTGGTCTGGATGCTGCTGCTGGCACTGTTGACCCTGGCCCGGCTGCTAGGCTAACGCAGTCATCCGTGGGACTTGGAAGGGCGAGGGTGGCACGCAGTCCGTTTCGTAAAGATCAATAACGCGTGTGGCTGAGTTCGTCAAATAGATCGCTATAAATTTTGTAGCGAGTGGCGCTGATTCCACCAGCGCTAGAGCCCACTTTGACTGCCTCCAGCACTCCGCAGCCTGGCTCATGCAGGTGAGTGCAGTTGTAGAACTTGCAATGCGTGGCGTGTGCGGCGATGTCGGGCATGCACGCGGCCAACTGCATGGGCGCAATGTGGTGCAGCCCAAACTCCTGAAAACCTGGCGAATCGATCAGCGCAGTGGTGCGCTCTTTGTCCATCCAGTACCAGTGCGTGCTGGTGGTCGTGTGTTTGCCCGAGTTCAGCGCGCGTGAGATCTCACCTGTAAGCACGGTGGCTCCCGGCACCAGCAGGTTGATCAACGTGCTTTTGCCTGAGCCAGAGGGGCCAAGCACCAGCGTGGTCTTGCCAGAAAGATGCTTCATCAACAAGGCGCGATCGACATCACTGGAGAGCGCGAGCGACAGTGGCAGCACGCCGTAGTGTTTTCCTTCCCCCATGTGGCGGTAGGGTAGCAGTCGCTCCCAAGCGCGGGCAAACGGCTCAACCAGATCACTCTTGTTCAGTGCAATGATCGGTTTGATGCCTTCGGCCTCTGCAGCGATCAACGCGCGGGCAAGCTGGCTTTCCGAAAACACCGGATCTGCCGCAATCAGTATGAGGACTTGGTCGAGGTTTGCGGCAAACGACTTGGTGCGGATTTCGTCTTGGCGGTAGAAAAGATTGCGCCGCTCCTTGACTTTTTCGATCGTGCCTTCTTCACCTTGGCCGAGCGGTGGTGCTTGCCACAGCACATGGTCGCCGACGACGGCCTGGCTTTTTTTGCCGCGTGGGTGGCAGATGCGCCGTGCGCCATCTGGAGTTTCGACCATGCAATGGCGCCCATGGCTGCCCACCACGGTACCTTCCATGAGGGCGCTGCGTTCAGCCATGGTGTGTGCGTTGGGTCATGCGGTCAGGCCACCAGCGCGTCGAACTGGGTGGCGCACTCAAAGTCGGTGGCTGAGATACCGTTCACGTCGTGCGTGTTCAAGCGCACCACGCAGCGGTTGTAATGCACCGACAGGTCGGGGTGGTGATCCTGTGCGTTGGCAACAAAAGCCAAGGCATTCACAAACGAAATGGTTTCGTAGTAGTTGGCAAAATGGTACGTCTTCTCAATGGCCACATCGGCGCCATCGCCGGTCAGTTTCCAGCCTTCGATTTTGGCCAGATTTGCTACAACTTCAGTAGCTGTCAGCGCACGACGGGTAAGCGCTGACCAGTCTTTTTTCTTCAAAATAGTGGTCATGGTTGATCAGGTAGTTGCATGCGTGCCAACCGTTCGGTGGCGGGTGGATGCGAGTAGTAAAACTTCACGTACACCGGGTCGGGTGTGAGGGTGGAGGCATTGTCTTCGTACAGCTTGAGCAGTGCCGACGACAGGTCGGCGCCACTCGCTTGGGCGACGGCGTAGGCATCTGCCTGAAACTCATGGCGGCGGGAGAGCTGGGAAAACAGGGGCGAAATGAAGAAGGTAAAAACGGGCAGCACAAGCATGAACAGCAGCAATGCCAGTGCATCGTTGGGCGCGGCGGCGGCCACCGCTGTATCGAAGGAGATATTGGGCGTCACACCCAGTCCCGTGTAGAACCACACCTGCGCCGACAGCCAACCCAGCAGCGCAAAGCCTGCGAGGCTCAGCCCGAACATGGTCACGATGCGCTGAACGATGTGCCGGTGCTTGAAATGCCCCAACTCATGGGCCAATACCGCTTCGACTTCGCCCGGTGCCAATTGCCGTAAAAGCGTGTCATAGAAAACCACGCGCTTGGCCGCGCCAAACCCCGTGAAGTAGGCGTTGGCGTGGGCACTGCGGCGGCTGCCATCCATCACAAAAAGCCCCTTGGCCGAAAAGCCGCAACGTTGCATCAACGCCGTGACGCGCGCCTTCAGGGATTCATCCTCCAGGGGCTGGAACTTGTTGAACATGGGTGCAATAAAGGTGGGGTAGATCACCATGAGCAGCAGGTTGAATCCCATCCAGAACGCCCATGCCCATAGCCACCAAAGCGGGCCGGCTGCACCCATCATCCAGAGGATCAGCGCAGCCACGGGCAAGCCGATGATCGCTCCGACCACCAGGCCTTTGAGGGCGTCTGCCAGCCACAGGCGCCAGGTCATTTTGTTGAAGCCAAAGCGTTCTTCCACCACAAACGTCTGGTACAGCGAAAGAGGCAGGTCAATAACTCCACTGATGGCTGCAAACGCGACCAACAACGTCAACTGCTGCCAAAAACCACCGCCCAGTCCTGCGAGCAAGGTCTGGTTCAGGGCATCCAAACCGCCGAGCAGCGTCCATCCGAGCAGCACCGCAGCCCCCAGGGCCATTTCCAGTATGCCCAGCCGGGCTTTGGTGATGGTGTAGTCGGCCGCCTTTTGGTGCGCGGCCAGTGCAATCCGCTCGGCAAAAGGTGCGGGGACCTCGGCGCGGTGGCGCGCCACATGGCGAACCTGGCGGCTTGCAAGCCAGAATTTGAGCGCGAGACCCAGTACAAGTGCGGCCGCAAACGCCAGCGTGAGCGCCACGGAAGGCGAAAAAGTGTCGGTGAAGAAGTCTGAGGTGGGCATGTGCGGCGAGTTTAGGCCATCGGCGACAATGCGCGCCATGTCAGAAGCCAACAACCCCACCCCTCCCGCGCTTGCGAAATCCGACCAGAACCTTGTCTGGCTCGACTGCGAAATGACGGGCCTTGAACCCGATACAGACCGTTTGCTGGAGATCGCCGTTGTCGTGACGGGTCCCAGTCTGGAGCCTCGTATCGAAGGCCCTGTTTTTGTGATTCACCAGCCAGATGAATTGTTGAACAAGATGGATGCCTGGAACAAGGGCACCCACGGTCGCAGCGGCCTGATCGACAAGGTGAAGGCATCTGCCGTGACTGAAGCAGAGGCCGAGCAGCAGATCATCGCTTTCTTGAGCCGGTACGTGCCTAAAGGGACAGCGCCCATGTGCGGCAACAGTGTTGGCCAAGATCGACGCTTTCTTGTGCGCTACATGCCCAAACTCGAACGGTTTTTCCACTACCGCAACATCGATGTCAGCACACTCAAGGAGTTGGCCAAGCGTTGGAAGCCTGAGGCCTACACCAGCTTCAAGAAGGCCCAGAAACATACCGCCTTGGCCGATGTGCATGAATCCATCGAGGAGTTGGCGCATTACCGGCAATACCTGCTGTCGGTGTAAATTGACCTAAAGGCGCCGACCTGTGCAACGCCGTTCTTCGGCATCTTTGTAAGGACTATTGCGGGGAAACCCTAAAGCGTGCCATAATCACTGGCTGCGCAGGAATCACTACGCAGATTGTGCATCTCCCCTCACACACCGGGCTTGCCAGCCGACTGTTTTGACAGTTCAGGACTGGCGAATAACGCCCACCCGCACCGACCTCCAGCATAGAGTCAGCGCAGGTTTCGTTTGATGGTTGATGTTTTTTAACCATTTGACGAAGCCAATCGTGGGCAGCGCCTGCGACCGTCTTCGTGAGAGAAAAATTCATGACCGACACCTCTTTGGTGCAGGGCGAATTCGCGCCTGCCGATACTTCCTTTGCTGCCGACCTTTCCGTGCAGTCCTCCCCCCTGGATACCGCCGTGGCCATTGCCGCTGAGGCTGACGCCGCTGTGACCCCAGAGCCCAATGGCTTCGTGGAACTGGGTCTTGCCCCTGAACTCGTTCAGGCTGTGGCCGACCTGGGCTACACCCAGCCTACCGGCGTGCAACTCAAGGCTATTCCCCTGGCCATGGGCAGCGATGCCTCGAAGTTCATCGACTTGATGGTCTCCAGCCAGACCGGCTCTGGCAAGACTGCGGCCTTCCTGCTGCCGGTGCTGCACACGCTGATCAACCAGCAAGCCGCTGCCGAAGCCGAAGAACGTGCCGCTTTCGAGCGCGCAGTGGCCGAAGCCGCCGAGCGTGGCGAACCCGCTCCCAAGCGCGCCAAGCGCAAGGACCCCACCAGCTCGCGCAACTTCAAGGCCGCTACCCCTGGCGCCCTGATCCTGTGCCCAACGCGTGAACTGGCCCAGCAGGTGGCGCACGACGCCATCGATCTGGTCAAGCACTGCCGTGGCCTGCGCGTTGCCAACGTGGTGGGTGGCATGCCTTACCAGCTGCAGATCGCCAAGCTGCAGAACGCCGACCTCGTGGTCGCCACACCCGGCCGCCTGCTGGACCTGCAGCGCTCGATGCAGATCAAGCTCGACAAGGTGCAGTTCCTGGTTGTCGACGAAGCAGACCGCATGCTCGACCTGGGCTTCTCGGACGACCTGGCCGAGTTGAACCAGCTGACCGCCCAGCGCAAGCAGACCATGATGTTCAGCGCCACGTTCGCGCCGCGCATCCAGCAACTGGCCATGCGCGTGATGCACGATGGCGGCTCGTCTGTGCAGAAGGTGACCATCGATTCTCCGCAAGAGAAGCACGCCAACATCAAGCAAATGCTGTACTGGGCCGACAACGCCCAGCACAAGCGCAAGCTGCTGGACCACTGGCTGCGTGACACCACGATCAACCAGGCCATCGTTTTCGCCAGCACCCAGGTGGAGTGCGACGGCCTGGCCAACGACCTGCAGCAAGAGGGCTTCTCGGCCGTGGCACTGCACGGTGCCCTGAGCCAGGGCCTGCGCAACCGCCGCCTGATGGCGCTGCGCGCTGGCCAGGTGCAGATCCTGGTGGCGACCGATGTGGCTGCCCGCGGCATCGACGTGCCCACGATCACCCACGTGTTCAACTTCGGCCTGCCCATGAAAGCAGAGGACTACACCCACCGCATCGGCCGTACCGGCCGTGCCGGCCGCGACGGCCTGGCGGTGACCTTCGCCGAGTTCCGTGATCGCCGCAAGATCTTCGACATTGAAAGCTATAGCCGCCAGCAGTTCAAGTCGGAAGTGATCGCCGGCATGGAGCCTTCGCAGCGTTCGCCCCAGGCGCCGCGCGGTGGCGACTTCGGCGGTGGCCGTGGCGCCCCAGGCCGCTCGTACGACAACCGTGAAAACCCATCGCGCGGCCGGTTCAACGGCCCCGCACGTGGCAATGACCGCGGTGGCAACGATCGTGGCGGTTTCGGTGGTGGCTTTGGCGGCGGCTTTGCCGGCCGTGGCAGCGACAACCGCGGCGCCCCCCAGGGTGGCGGCCGTGAAGGTGGCTACCAGGGTGGCAACGGTGGCGGCGGCTACGGCGCTCCCCGTGAAGACCGTGGTTTCGGTGGTGGCGCTCCGCGCCGCGATGCCGATGGCTATGGCCGCAAGCCAGGCTTCGGTGACGCGGGCCAGGGCCGCTTCGCCCCCCGTGCCGACGCTGGCGCACCGCGTGGTGACTTCGCTCCCCGCAAGCCCGCATTCTCCAAGCCAGCCGGCGCTGGAGGCGGCAAGCCGTTCGTGGCCCACGACGCACGCAAGCGTCCTGCCCGTCCTGCTCGCTGATTGCACAGGCACCCTAGTCTGAAGGATCATGAAGGGCTGGCACCGCAAGGTGCCAGCCCTTTTTTGCGTCGACAGCTTGCACAGGCCCGGTTTTCCCTGGACATGTCGTCAATAATTGCCCACGGAGGAAATTGTCGTGGTGTCATCTCTATCCTCGGGGGCCGACTACGAGCACATGTTCGAGTTGACGCCCGTGTCGTTGTGGCTGGAGGACTTCAGCGAACTCAAGCAGCTGTTCGACGGCTGGCGCGCGCAAGGGGTGACCGATATCCGCGCGCACCTATCCGAGGACCGGGCCCGCCTGCGCCAGTGCAGCGCGTCGCTGCGCGTCCTGCAGGTCAACCGCCGCACGCTGGAGCTGTTCTCTGCCGACAGCCTAGAGCACCTGGTCGTCAACCTGGACAAGGTCTTTCGCGACGACCGGCACGACACCGCGGCGCACGAGTTGGCGCAGCTGTGGGATGGGCAACTGGAGTTTTCCAACCAGACGGTGAACTATGCGCTTGATGGCCGGCGCCTGGATGTGCAGGTGCGTGCGCGCATCCTGCCGGGCCACGAGCACGACTGGAGTCGTGTGCTCGTTTCGCTGGAAGACAACACTGTGCAGTTCAACGATGCGCGCCGCATCCAGCGCAGCGAGCAGTACGCGCGCGACCTGTTCGAACATTCGCCCGTATCGCTGTGGGTCGAGGATTTCAGCGCGGTCAAGAACCTGCTCGATGGCGTGCGTGCGCAGGGCATCGGCGATTTCAAGACCTTCCTCAAGGTGCACCCCGACTTTGTGGCCCGCTGCATGCAGGAGATCCGCGTCATCGACGTGAACCAGCAGACCTTGCGCATGTTCGGTGCCTCCAGCAAGGAGATGCTGCTCAACAGCATCGGCCGCGTGTTCCGTGGGGAGATGCACGAATCCTTCGGCGAACAACTGCAGGACCTGTGGGAGGGCAAGACCTTCCAGCAGCGCGAGGTGGTGAACTATTCGCTCTCGGGCGATGCGGTGAACATCCACATGCAGTTCTCGGTGCTCGACAGCCACCGGCATGACTGGGGCCTGGTGCTGCTGTCGCTAGTGGACATCACCGCGCGCAAGAAGGCCGAGGCCTACCTCGAGTACCTGGGTAAGCACGACGTGCTGACCCAGTTGCGCAACCGCGCCTTCTATGCCGAAGAGCTCAACCGGCTCACGCGCAAGGGGCCTTGGCCTCTGTCCGTCATCGCCATCGACCTCAACGGCCTCAAGGTCGTCAACGATGAGCAGGGCCATGCGGCCGGTGACTCCATGCTGCGCCGCGTGGGCGAGGTGCTGGCCAAGGCCGTGGATGCCCCGGCCTGTGCGGCACGCATTGGTGGCGACGAGTTCACCGTGCTGCTGCCGGGCACCGACGAGCGCGGCGCCCTGGCATTGCAGGAGCGCATCATCTCCATGCTGGACCTGAACAACCAGTTCTACCCCGGCCAGCACCTGAGCCTGGCCATGGGCATTGCCAGCTGCCAGTCCGGCGACGCGGTGGAGGCCACCATCAACCGTGCCGACCAAGCCATGTACGCGGAAAAGAACCGCTACTACCAGCAAAAGGACAAGGACCGCCGGCAGTCGTGCCCGTGATGCCGCAGTTGCTTGAAGCAGCGGTGGCCGGTCAGAAATTGACGGGCGCGCGGCCGATGTCGGGCCAGCGGTGGTGCAGGTAGATCCACGACATCAGGCCGATGCACAGCATCAGCAGCGAGGACAGGGCCAGTAGAACGGTCGAATGCATCACCAGCGGTGCGATCACGCCGGCCACCAGCCCGTTAGCCGTGGAGCCCACGAAGGCCTGCATCGACGAGGCCATGCCCCTGCGTTCGGGGTGCAGGTCCAGCACCAGCAGCGTCACCACCGGCACCATGAGGGCCCAGCCAAAGGCAAAAACCGCAATGGGCAGCAGCGCCCACCAGGCATGGGGCGGGAACAGCAGGTTGGTCGCCAGGTTGAGCAGCGCCACCGTGAACATGATCAGAAAGCCGTGGCGGATCTGCCGCTTGGGCGGGATGCGGCCGGCAAGGCGGCCGCTGAGCCAGGCGCCACCCATGATGCCCGAGATGGTCAGGATGAAGAACCAGAAGAACTGTGTGGGTGCCAGCGACAGGTGATTGCCAAGGAAGGCAGGTGCCGACAGCACATACAGGAACATACCGTTAAAGGGCACGCCGCTGGCCAACGCCAGCAGCACGAAGCGCGCGCTGGAGCCGAGCTGCACGTAGCCCTGCATCAGGTGGCGCACGTTGAAGGGCTGGCGCTGCTCAATGTGCAGCGTCTCGGGCAGCAACCGGTAGTTGGCCGTCCACAGCACTACGCCCACCAGGGACAGGAACCAGAAGATGCTGTGCCAGCCGGTGTGCACGAACAGCCACCCGCCGATGATGGGTGCGATGGCAGGGGCCACGCCGAAGTAGATCGTGACTTGGCTCATCACCTTCTGGGCCTGGGCGGGCGGGAACATGTCGCGTATCACCGCGCGCGATACCACGATGCCTGCGCCCGTGGACAGGCCCTGCAGCGCGCGGAACACCACCAGCTGCCCGATGGTCTGCGACAGTGCGCAGCCGGCCGAAGCCAGCGTGAACACCGCGATGCCCCACAGGATCACCGGCCGGCGGCCGAAGCTGTCGGCCAGCGCACCGTGGAACAGGCTCATGAAGGCGAAGCCGAACAGGTAGGCCGAGAGCGTCTGCTGCATCTCCACCGGTGTCGCTCCCAGCGCCGCCGCGATGCCCGAAAACGCCGGAATGTAGGTGTCGATGGAGAACGGCCCCAGCATGCCCAGCACCGCCAGCAACACCGCGAGGGCCCAGCGGGGTGCTTTCCAGAGCAGGTGGGCTTGTGGGTTCATGCGGGAGGGGCCGGGAGTTCGTGACGGGAGGTGCCGCAGGTGGGCAGGAAAGAGGCCCGACGCGTGGCGGGCTCTCCGGCTGATTATGCGGGAAGCGGCGGACTGCGGCACGGTGCCAGCGCAATCCCCGCACCAGATTGGGGCTGGGAGCGTGCGCCTCCGGGCGTCAGTAGGTATACGGAATCCACTCTCCGTTGCCCGACTTCATCATGAACTTGCCGGCTGCGTTGCGCATCACGATCACATCCGCGTTCTCCGAGACGAAAGGCGTGGTCTCGGGGGCCTGCAGACGCTCTGCCAGCGGGCGGGCCGTTGCCGCGTAGGGGTTGTCGGCCAGCATGTCGCCCAGCAGCGTGAACAGGCCCAGGTAGCTCATGGGCTGGCTCACCACCACCGGCGCGGCGGGCGGCGCGTCCGCAGCCTTTTTCATGCCGACCAGCTTCACGGCGGCCGGCACGAGGGTGATGCGTGGGCCCGGGATCTCGCGCATGCCCGAGATCTGGATCTTGTCGCCGCGCAGCGAGGCGCCATGCTCGGGCACCAGCACCACCACCACCGGGCGGCCGGCGCTCTCCAGTTCCGTGATGAATTTGTCGAAGTCGGCCATCAGCTGCACCAGGCGCGGCTTGTAGGTATCGAGGCTGCTGCGCGAGCTCATGCCCGGCACGCGGTTGCCGTCGTGCAGCGATATGGTGTTGTAGTACAGCGCCACGGGCGCGCCGTCGCCTTGGGCGATGCGCTTTTTCCACCACTGCGAGAGCAGCGCATGGTCGTTGTAGATCGGCGAGCCATCAAAATTTTGCATGTGCACCGGCGCATCTTGGTTGCGCTGCAGCTTGCCGGCTAGGCCCCCACGCTGCTCCAGCGTGTGGGCGAACTCCTCGTACACGCCATCGTGGTTGAGCAGGCCCGCCGTCTGGTAGCCGAGCTTTTCCAGGTTGGGGAACACATAGCACTGCGGATCGATGCCCTCGTACAGCTTCTTGTGCTGCATCTGCCCGCAGGAGCCGTGCAGCACCCGCAGCGAGGCCGGGCCGCTGTAGCTGGCCGCGCTGTTGAAGTTGGTGAACAGCACATCGAAGCGCTGCAGCAGCGGGTGGTTGCGCTGGTCCACGAAATCCATGTCGTCCCAGGACAGCGAGCACACGTGCAGCAGGATGATGTCGAAGGGCGGCGTGCCGCCGGCGGCCGAGGTGAACTGCAGGCGTTTCTGGCCCTCGCTGGCGTAGAACTTCTGCAAAAGGGCGTCGGGGTTCGAGGCATCGGCCGGCTGCGTGCCATCTCCCCGGCTGGCCAGGGTGCCGCCGGCTTCACTTTCCTGGGCCTTGTGCTCCTGGATGGCCGCCACCAGCGGCACGCTAAGGATGCCGACCAGGGCAAACGTGGCAAAGCGCACGCGACGTGCCAGCGCTGCGTAGAGGAACAGTCCGGCAATGGCCAGCACCAGCGCCACAGGATTCACCAGCCGCGTGGCGAGCTCCAACCAGTAGTCCGTGCTGAAGCCGGCCAGCGCCTTGAGCTGCGAGAGCACGCGTGCCGGCGTAGGCAGGTAGGAGTCGTGGTAGAGCAGCGCCAGCGCTGCCGGCCAGGCCAGCACCGCGCGGGTGCGCCGTAGCAGCCGGTGGCCAATGGGTGGCAGCAGCGCCAGCCACAGAAGCAGGTTCAGCCACCAATTGAAGCCGATGTAGCCGGTAAAGGTGAGGCCGACCTTGGCCAGGAAATACAGGTTCCAGTAGCTCATGCACGCAGCCTCTGTTGCCCGCGCAGGCCACCCAGCGGCCAGCGGGCCTTGGTGGCATCCGCCAGCGATTCCCAGAACTTGCGGTAGCCCAGCACCCCCAGTTGCGCGATCTCCTGCAGACCGTGCAAAGGGCGGTCGGTGTCATGGCTGTCGTTCCACTCGCGCCAGGTGTCGGGGCGCGCGAAGGTGCACTGCACCAGGTCGATCTGTTGTTCGCGGGTCATGGGGTCAAATTGCAGGCCCGTGGCGCTCTGGCCCCGGTGCAGCATGATGGTGGCAGGGAAGGTGCACTCGGTGTTGCCGCGCCACAGGCCCACCTGGACCTGCTCGCCCACGGTGAGCTGCGTGCCTTGCGGCAGCTGCAGGCCCACGCCGGTCATCGAGAAATCGGTGCACACGGCCGTCAGCACACTGCCGTCGTCCTGGTACAGGGTGGCCTGCAGCTGCGTGGACACGCGGTGCATGCGGCGCACCTGGCGTGCCTCGGAGGCCACGCCCAGCGCCGCGCCCAGCATCAGGATGCTGTAGGTGGTCCACAGCAGGTTCAGCAGCACCGTGGCCGTCTCCTCGGTGTTCCAGAAGAACAGGCGCATGAGCCCCATGCCGAAGGCGGCGAAGTTCAGCAGCACCAGCACCGTGTAGGGGCGCGAGATCACCCAGTCGAAATAGGGCTGGTCCACCAGCCCGCCCTTGGCGGTGACGTTGAACTTGCCCAGGCGCGGGTTGATCAGCGCCACCGTGGTGGGCAGGGCCACGTACCAGGCCAGCACCGTCTCGTAGACCTCGGCCCAGAATGTGTGCCGGTGCTCGCCCTGCACGTGGGCGTTGGCGATGTTCGATTGCAGGATGTAGGGCAGCACGTACAGCGCGATCATGATGGCGCCGGCGTTGATGATGTGCCACTCGAAGAACAGGAAGGCCATGGGCGCGGTGAGGAACACCAGCCGCGGCAGCCCGAAGAAGAAGTGGACCATGGCATTGGCATAGCAGATGCGCTGCCACAGCGTGAGCCCCTTGCCCGTGAAGGGGTTGTCCACGCGGAAGATCTGCGCCATGCCGCGCGCCCAGCGGATGCGCTGGCCCACATGGGCCGACAGGCTCTCGGTGGCCAGGCCGGCGGCCTGCGTCTCATTGATGTAGGCCGTGGTGTAGCCGCGCCGGTGCAGCTTGAGGGCCGTGTGCGCGTCCTCGGTCACCGTCTCCACGGCGATGCCGCCCACTTCCATCAGCGGGCCGCGGCGTATCACCGCGCAGGAGCCGCAGAAGAAGGTGGCGTTCCAGAAATCGTTGCCGTCCTGGATCAGGCCGTAGAACAGCGCGCCCTCGTTGGGCACGCGGCGGAAGGTGCCCAGGTTGCGCTCGAACGGGTCGGGCGAGAAGAAATGGTGCGGCGTCTGCAGCATGGCGCACTTGGGGTCGCGCTGGAACCAGCCCACCGCGGTGGTCAGGAAGGAGCGCGTGGGGATGTGGTCGCAGTCGAAGATAGCGACCAGCTCGCCGGCCGTCTTGGCGAGCGCGTGGTTCAGGTTGCCGGCCTTGGCATGGTTGTTGTCGGGGCGCACGATGTAGCCCACGCCCATGGACTCGGCGAAAGCGCGAAATTCTTCGCGCCGGCCATCGTCCAGGATGAAGACCTTGACCTTGTCCTCGGGCCATTCCAGCGCCATGGCGGCCAGCACCGTGGTGCGCACCACGCTCAACGGCTCGTTGTAGGTGGGGATGTACACGTCCACCGTGGGCCACGAGGCCGGCATGCCCTGCAGTGCGGCCGGGCGGCGCTGCAGCGGCCAGGCGGTCTGGATGAAGCCCAGCACCACCACCAGCCAGGTGTAGGCCTCGGCCGCCAGCAGGCCGTAGCCCAGGAAGGCCTCGATCACCGTGTCGAACTCGATGGACGACGTGATGCGCCACCAGGCATAGCGGCCCATGGCCAGCAGGCTGATGGCGGCGAGGGCCAGCGACGGGTAGCGCCCCGGCAGGCGGCGCAGCACCAGCGACAGGCTCCAGCACAGCAGCATGAACAGGGTCTGCCCGAACCAGTTGAAGGGCGTGGTCATCACGACCAGGCCGGCCACCATGCCCACGGCCAGCACTGCCCAGCGCAGTCCGGGGATCTCCAGGGCGGGGGACAGCACCTGGTCGGCCAGGCGCATGCCTTTTCCCACATTGACGTGGGCGGCCAGGCGGTCCATGGCGCGCAGGAACAGCCGGATCGGCCAGAACACGGCGGTCAGCAGCAGTTCCAGGCCCTTCCAGCCCCAGCGCAGCACGAAGGAGAGGCCGGCAAACAGCCAGTGCACCGGCTTCAGCAGCCAGGGCAGCAGGGCGCGCTCCGGGGTGGCGGGCAGCACCACGCAGCGCCACAGCCACATCCACCAGGGGGCGCCGGGTGCCACTTCGAGCTGGCGCGCCAACCAGGCCCACGCCAGGCGCAGCCGCGCGCGGGTGTCTTGCGCTCTCGGGGTGCCAGCGGGCAGGGCCGCGCTGGTATCGGGTTGCGCCATCATGGCCGGCTGGCTCCCGCCACCAGCATCGACGGGGGCGCCTGGCGCTGGCCGGTGAGCCAGTTGCACACGCCCTGCAGGTCATGGGCAGACTGGGCCTGGGGCGCGAAACTGTGGACGCACATCGCGCGTGCCAGCGCGCGCGGGATGTTCTCGTCTTCGTGCAGCGTGTAGGGAATCAGCTGTTCGCCCCATTGCTGGCGCAGCGTCTGCAGGGCCTCGCGGTGCGAAATGCGGCGCGGGTCAAAGCGCGTCACCAGCACGCCCTGGTCGGCCGGTGCTGCGGCGGCCTCGTGCAGCATGGCCTGCACCCCGGCGGGGTCGGCACAGGCGCGGGCAGAGGCCTCCAGTGTCACCAGCACCACATCGGCACAGCGCAGCGCAGCCCGCGCCAGGGGCGATGGCCACGCGGGCGTGTCCAGCACCACCGTGCAATCGTCGGGTACGTCGAGCAGTTCCAGCTGGTCCAGCAGCCAGCGCGGTTGCGCCTGCAGTTGCCGGTGCAGGGCTTCGATGGCATCAGGCGGCGCCTTGCCGAAGGGCAGCACGCAGACGCCGTCCGTATTGTCGAAGCCCCCATCGGCCCACCATTGGCCCGCCGCTGCCAGAGGCGCCCAGCCCAGTGCGCTGGGCTCTTGCATGCCCAGGTGCCTGGCGAGCAGGTTCTGGGCGCACAGTTCCACCGCCAGGCAGGGCTGGTCCTGGCGCGCCAGGAGCGTGGCCAGGTGGGCGGCCAGGGTGGTTCGCCCCGATCCACCGAGCGGCGATACGATGGCAATCACGCGCATGCAGGGTCTCTCTTCATTCGTTCGGTCATTCCGCGCGGGGCGGGGTCACTGCGCCGGGGGGCGGCAGCTCAGGGCGGTAGGGCTGCACGCAGCGCAGCGGCCGGCGCGCGTACCGCAGGCGGCGCAGCACCAGCCAGCAGGGCCAGGCCAGCAGCGCGCCCAGCACGGTGTAGAGCAGCAGCTCCATCAGGATCTTCATGCCATGGACCTCGGTGAGGGGCGCGGCACAGTACGCCGCCCAATGGGCCGGTGCTGCACGCCAGGCCCGGCGGCCATGGGCAGCAGCGGGCGGGATTCGGTGCCGGGCGCATCGGGCGCCGGGATGGGCGCGCTAGGCAGCGCCGCAGAGACCGGAGCCACCGCCCGCGCCGCCAGCGCAGGGGCCGGTGAAGCGCTGGGCCGGGGGCTGTCCGCCAGGGCGGCGCTGTAGTCGGGCAGGCCCTTGCGCAGCGATTCCTGCAGGGGCGTCACCATGGCGCGGATGCCGGTGTCCGAGCTGTCCGTGGCTTCGCTGGAGAACAGCTGGGTCAATGGCAGCGTGAACAGGCGGTTGAGCGCCAGCTCGACGTCGGGTTCGCGGCAGGCGAACAGGAAGACGTAGACGCTTTCGTGGTCGGCCGTGAACAGGTCACCGTCGCGCGAGGTGTGGCAGGCGCGCAGGGCGTCGAGGTGGGGGATCTGCGCCAGCACATTCAGCCGCACCAGGCTGTGCGACAGGCCGATGCCGTGGGTGCGGTCCAGCATGCCGCGCACCAGGGCGCAGAACTGCGCGGGCGGCTGGTAGCCGCGCTCGCGCGCGGGCATGAAGCTGTCCAGCGCCTCTTCGTAGTCGGGGTGCACCTTGCGCGTGTGGCTCTGGGCGTTGATGTCCTGCAGCAGCTGCAGCAGCCGGGAGAAGCCCACTTCCTTGTAGACCACGGCGCTCGCGCCCAGTTGCAGCAGGGCCTGCTCGCTGTGCGTGCGCAGCTTGCCCAGGTTCTCGCGCACCACGATCTTGAGCGTGAGCGGGCGCGCCAGGCGCAACTGGTGCACCAGGCGCGCGCGCGCCTCGAAGTCCGAAGCCTGGCCCGCGTCGATCAGCACCGTGGCGGCCACGCTCGCGGCGGCGGCCACTTCCATGTCGGCCAGGCTGTCGACGATGCGCCAGTGGCCAGGCACGCCGCGCTGGCCATCGACCGAGGCGCGTGTGGCGATCACCTCCGACTGGTCCACCGCCTCGACCAGCTCGCGCACGGCGCCGCGGGTGCGCGTGCCATCGGCGGCCAGGCGGCCCGATGCGCCGTCGTGCAGCAGGCCGAAGGCGGTCTGGAAGAGTGCGCCGGCATCGGTGTTCCAGCGCTCCAGGCCCAGGCTCCAGCGGTCGGCCTCGGTGTGCAGCGTGGCGATGTGCATGGACATCTGGCACAGGTTGCGCAGCGCAGGCAGCAGCACCTCGGGTTCCAGCGGGGGAAAGAAGCCCAGCACCACGGGGCGCAGCCGCTCGCGGCACAGCGCGCTGAGCTGGCGGCTCACGCGCGCCAGCTCGGTCACGCTCAGGCCCGTCAGCAGGCCTTGCGCGTCGCAGATGTACAGGGCGTGTTCGTCCTTGAGTCCCGTGCGCCCGAGCTCTTCCATCAAGGGCGGCAGGCCGTGGCGCCGCACCTCGGCCTGCAGGCCGGGAGAGAGCACCCACAGCCTGAGCCGGCCCGTGCGGCAGGCTTCGCGCACAGGCGGGCGCAGCAGCAGTTCGTCCGCCCAGGCGATGCCCGATGCCACCAGGGCCACCGGGCCTGCGGCGACGGCATCCTCGATGAGGGCCGGGAACCACAGCGCGGTGCTGCTGTCGTCGGCCGCCACCAGGGACACCGGCACATGCGGGGGCAACTGCCCCACGCCGTCGGGCAGGCCTTCGATGCCGATGCGCGTGGGCGCGGCGCCGCCGACCATGTCCTGGTGCGATGGGGGCCGCACGAGCCGGGCAAGGGAGCGCAGCCAACCCGCAGGCGGGGCGGCTTTTCGCTGGGAGGAAGAGGCGGAGGACATCTCAGAAACTCGAGTAGGGCTGAACGGGGCGCGGCCGGTTCTCCAGCGGCGCGAGCACCGGATCGAAGCGGTAGCGGCCATAGACCATGAGGTTGGTGGGCGCGTAGTAGGCCGAGCGGTCCAGCTCCAGCTGGGCACCCAGCGCGAGGTTTTTGCTGACCTGGTACTCCAGCACGCCGCGGAACGATCGGCCGAAGCCCGAGCCGGAGCTGCCCGTGTACACCGGCACGCTACCGCTTTCGGCCAGGCGCGCGCGCGCCAGCGACTGCAGCAGCGCGTTCTGCGGGAAGTAGTTGGTGTCGGCACTGCTGCTGCGCGAGACCGAGATCGCACCCCGCGCCAGCCACGTGAACGCCCCCTTGCGGCCGCGCCACTCGATGGGCAGGGCCACGGAGGCATAGCTGCGTGGGCTGTAGTAGCCGCCGTGGCCGAAGCTGTACTCGGACAGGTCCTTGCCATAGTGCCAGGCCGAGAAGGTCACGCCCATGTTCACCAGGCTGTGGCTGTTCTTCCAGACATCGCGGTCCACCGCCACGCGCAATTGGGCGCGGGTGTTGCTCTCCACGTTCTTGCCCGTGAGGGCCGCCAGGCTCAGGCTCACCGAACTGCTGTAGGGGCCGAAGTCGGTCGACAGGCGCCCGGAAGCGCCCGTGGCCACCACGCCGCCCCACACCTGGCCGGTGATGGGGTCGCGCGCGCCGGCATACGACAGCAGGCTGCCCGTGATGGGGCGGCGAAACCCTTCGAGCTTGTAGCCGTAGCGGCCCAGGTCGCCGGTCCGGGCAATGCCGCCCACCAGGTTGGTCACCGGAAAGCCCACGCCCGTGGTGCCGATGTCCCACTGGAAATCGTCGCCCACGAAGCCGAAGCCCAGGTTGGTCCCCGAGCCGCGCTGGCGCCGGTAGGCCAGGGGCGAGCCGGGCGGCAAGGCCGCGACCTGGCCGAAATCGAGAATGTCCGAGCCATCGGCCGGCAGTTCGCCCGCATCGAGCTTGACCCGGTCCACATGCAGAAAATAGTGCCCGTCGTAGCCGCGCGGCATGAAGGCCACCAGGGGCCGCTCCCAGCCGCGTAGGCTGGAGATGCCGTCTGTGGAGTTCTTGCGCAGCCCCGTGTGGGCGGCCTCGATCCACACCTGGCGGCGCGCCTCGATGGAGTCGATCTCGCCCTGGATCTTGGCCACCACAGCCTGGTCGACCGGCAGTGAGAGGGCGTAGCTTTGCTGCAGCACCAGCGGGGGCTCGACCACTGCGGATTCGCTTGGGGCGGGCTCCGTGGGCGCGCTGGCAGCGCCGCGCGTCTCGAGCGTGAGCGCGCTGCGGAAAAACACCAGCGCCTGCGCATAGTTGCGGTTGGCGCGTTCCAGCCGTGCGGCATGCAGCAGCACGTCGCTGTCCTGCGGGAAGGCCTGCAGCAGCCTGGCGGACAGGGTACGCGCTTCGTCCATGCGGCCTGCGCGCTGCCAGATGCGCAGCAGCGCCAGTTGCTGGCCGGCGTCGGCGGGCGGCAGGTGGTCCTGCAGCCACAGCGCCTGCTCGGTGGTGCCCCGGGCATCGCCCAGGCGCGACAGTGCGTCCGCCAGATTCATGCGGATTTCCAGGCTGTCGGGCTGGGCCTTGGCCAGCGGTGCCAGCAACCGGGCTGCATCGGCGTATTCGCCGGCGGCCATGAGCAGGCGCGCCTGCGTCTGCGTGCGCTGCTGCGCCGTGGTCGGCGTGTCGGGCAGTTGCAGCGGCTGGCGCGCCAGGCGCAAGGCCTCGCCCAGGTTGCCGGCCTGGCGCTGCTGCTCGATGAGCCGCTCCCGGTGCGCGGTGTACAGGGCAATCAGCCGTGCCTCCTGCTCCTCGCTCCAGCCGGGCGACTGCAGCAGGGCGGGCAGGCGGGCGGCCAGGCCCACGTCGTCCAGCGCGCGGTTGAGCAACTGGGCATGGTCGAGCTGCACCTCCGGTGGCAAACCGGGGCTGCGTGCGGCCAGGCGGTCGAACACGGCCACGCCACGGGCCGGTTGCGTGCGGCGGAACCAGGTGTTGGCCACGGCATACAGCAATTCGGCGTCGTTGCCTGCCGCCTGCTCGGCCTGGGCCAGCAGGGCCTGTGCGTCGGCCGCGTCACGGCTGGCGCCGGCCCGTGCGACCAGCGACTTGACCGTGGAGCGCTGCACCAGCGCCCGCATGGGATCGGTCTGTTCTGCGGCAGGGATTTGTGCCAGGTCGGCGAGGGCGCCCGGGTCGTTGTCCACGGCCGAGCGGATCAGTGCGCGTGCATAGTGCATGGCGCTGCGGTCCGCGCTGGCTGTGGTGGCCCGCGCGATGCCTTCGTCCATCACGCTCAGTGCCTCGCGCGGCAGGTTCAGCCGCAGGTACAGGCGGGCCAGGCGGTGGCGCAGCCAGGCATCGCCCGGCGTGAGCACGATGGCCGACTCCAGCGTGCGCATGGCAGCGCTCAGGCGCTGGGCCTGCATGTGCCCGTCGGCCTGTGCCACCAGGATGTCGGCCTGCGTGCCCACCAGCTTCTCGCCCAGGGCTGTGTCGCTGGCAGAGGCCTTTTCCAGCAGCACCAGGGCCTCGCCCGAGCGGCCTGTGCGCGCGTAGAGACCGGCCAGGCCCTTGAGGGCCGAGCTGCTGTTGGCTTCGGCCTTGAGCGCGCTCTGGTACAGGGCTTCGGCCTGGGTGCGATCGCCTTGCAGGTCGCGGATGCTGGCCAGTGTGGTCAGTGCCTCGGCATTGTTCGGCTGCATGGACAGGGCCCGGCCTGCGAGGTCGGCGGCCGTGGCCAGTTCGTTCTTCTCCAGCGCCACGTCGGCCTGGCGCAAAAAGCCCCAGAACCGGGAGGTGGCTTGCAGGTCCCTCCACTTGCCCTGACGCGTGAGCGCGAAGGCCTGGCCGAACAGGTCCTGGGCCTCTCCATGCTGGCCCTGGCGCAGGCGGATCATGCCCAGGTTGCCCAGGCTCTCGCCATCGCCGGGGCGCAGCGCGAGCACGGTTTGCAACTGCTCCTCGGCGCGTTCGGTGTTGCCCTGGTCGAGTGCCAGGCGCGCAGCATTGCGCGCGATGTTGGCCGGGTCGCGGGCTGCGCGCTCCGCGCGTTCCACGGCCTGCTGCATGGCGGCCAGGCGGTCGACCATGGCCTGGTCGCCCGGGTAGCGCTGCAGGAAGCTGCGCACGCGCGGCAGGTTGGCCGCGGTGTTGGGCAGGCGGTCCACGGCGCGGCGCCACAGGTCCTGCAACTGCTGGGCATTCACGTCGGGCTGCTTGGCCAGCGCTTCGATCTCCTGCACCACGGCGCTGGGGTTCTCGCCGCCGTGCATGCGCATTTCGAGCTGCGCCAGGCGGTAGCGCGACTCGCCCGTGTCCTGGTAGAGCTTGCCCAGCTGGCGCACGGACTCGCCGCCGCCCTTGGCGCCCGAGCCCAGGATCTGGTGGTACTCGAGGGCCAGGCCGCCGAGTTCGGGTGGGCCGGCGGGAAACAGCTCGCGCGCCAGGTCCGCGGCCTCGGCCTTTCGGCCGGCGCGCGCCATCAGGCGCATCTGCGAGAGCTTTTCACGGTCGGGGCCGTACACGCGCACCAGGGTCTCGAGTTCCTGGGTCACCTTGTTCTGGGGGTGGCGGGTGCGCAGCGTCTCCAGGATGCGCTTGGCCTCGTCGGTCTTCTTCTCGCGCAGCGCCAGGTCACCGAGGGTGCCCAGGCCCTGGGGGGAGTAGGGGTCCATGGCCAGCAGCTTGTCGACCAGTTGGCGCGCCATGTCGGGGCGGTTCTTGGACGACCACAGGCGTGCGCCGCTGAGCAGCTCGGCCTCGATGGCGGGCGGCGCACTGGCCAGCACGCCGTGGCTGGCCGGAAGGCAGGCGGCGGCCAGCAAGGTGAGCGAGGGCAGCCACTGGCGGGTCCGGCGGGGCATTGGGGTCACGGTTTCCACCGCGCGATGAGCTGGCCCGCCGCCGTGAAGCGGTACTGGCCATCGAATGCGCCCTGACCGAAGAGGGCCAGCACCTGTTCGTAGTAGGCCGTGGGCCGCAGGGGCCGCGCTTCCAGGCGCATGCGCTGGGCTTGCAGGGCCTTGTCGTCGCCCGCGGCGCGCAGGAAGGGCAGCATCGCGGCCGAAAAGCCCGAGGGCGCAGGGCCCGAGGCCTGCCCGGTCAGGATGTCGATGGATTCGGGTGGATAGCCCTGGTCGCGCACGTAGCGGGCCATGGGCGCCAGGGTGTCGAGCAGCGCCTTGTGGCCCGGTGCGTCGGCGTGCATCATGCCGGCCCACAGGTAGACGCGGATGGCGTTGTAGGTGCCATGGCCTTTCTCTTTGCCCTCGGTGTCGACGAGGAAACCCTGTTTGGCGTCGTACACCGTCCAGTCGGGCGTGAAGCCCTTTGGCGACGAACCGCGGATGACCTTGAGCGAGCTGTCCACCAGCAGCTTCCACTGCGGGTCGGCGTCACCCGCCGCCAGCCAGTGCATCAGGTGCATGGGCATGTAGCTTGGGTTCAGGCGCCAGCGGCCATTGGGCTGCACAAAGCCCTTGGGTGCGGGCAGCAGGGTGGGGCCCAGGCCCGGGATGTCGGCGGTCTCCTCGCGCAGCACGCGCGCCGCCAGCAGGGCCGACAGGGCGCGGTAGCTGCGCTCGTTCCACAGGCGCCCGGCTTCGCCCAGGGCGTAGGCGATCCACAGGTCGGCATCGGAGGCGGCGTTGGCGTCGATCACGCCCCAGGTGCCGTCGGGCCGCTTGCCCCAGAGCCAGGCAGGCAGCCGCGCAGTCATGTCGCCAGCGCACAGGTTGTTCTCGGTCCAGCGCAGCAGCTTGTCGAACATGGGCCGGTCATTGGCCACCAGCGCGAAGAACAGCGCATAGCCCTGGCCTTCGGAGTAGGTCTGGCCACCCCCGTCGTCGTCGGAGACCACGCGGCCACCTTCATTGATGAACTGGGCCTTGAAGGCATCCCAGGCGGGCCAAACCGCGCGGCCGGCGCCCGCCTGCTGGGCCAGAGCGGCCGGCAGGCAGGACAGCAGTGCGGCACCGGCTGTGGCCTGCAGCGCCGTGCGGCGTCGAAGGGAATCAGTCATTGCGTGCCGCCAGTCGGCGCCGGGCCATGCTGCGCAGCGCGGCGTAGACGATGAAGGTCAGCAGCAGGCCGGTGCCGATCCCAACCAGTGCCAGCAGCAACGGATGGCTGTGCATGTGGAACCACAGGCGCTGCCACCACGGCAGGTCGCCCACGTAGTACACGGGCTTGATGCGGAAGCTCTCGATGGCGTCGCCGCGCATCAGGCCCAGGTCGCCGCGCAGGCTCTTGATCTTGCCGGCATCATTCAGGCCCAGGCTCAAGAGGGCCATGGCCTCCTTGTCGGTGGCCGTGAGGGCCACTACGCTGCGCCCGGCCGACAGGGGCGACTCGAAGCCCGTGACGGCCGCCAGCGGCCCATTGCCCTGCAGGATGGCCTGGCCGCCCGAGGCCGACAGGCGCTGGTTGGATTCGAGGTTGAACAGGTCGATGAAGGAGCCCATGGCGCGCTCCAGCGGCTGCACGGAGCGCGCGCCTGCGGCCAGCAGGGCCGGCAGGTGGCTCTTCCACTTCTGCAGCAGGCCGTCGCTGTCGGCCTGGGAGATCACGAGGATGTCGGTGTCGGCGGCCTTGTCGGCCTCGTCCGCGCGCAGCAGCTTGAAACGCGTGCCGGGGTAGCCGGTGGAGGCGCTCATGCGGCCCACGGCGGTGAGAAACACTTCCACATCCGATGTCGTGGGCTGGTTGGGCAGGATGATGGAGGTCTGCGCCAGATCGGGCACCCGCGTGAACGGGAAGCCGCTGTTGGCATAGGCCGCCAGGTTGGGCATGGCCAGGTAGTGGCGAAACGCCGTGAGGTCGATGGTCGACTGCGGGTCGATGGCGGCGAACAGCTCGGTGGGCGGCGCCGAGCGGCAGCGGCCCAGGTCGTTGGGCGGGATCTGGAAGGCGAACTGCAGCTGGTTGTCGCCGCCGATCATGAAGGCCGGGATCTTCAGGTCCGAACGGGTCTGGGCATTGCCGTCGTCGAACAGCGGCAGCATCACCGTGCTCTTGCCGCTGGTGCGGTCTTCGCGCGACTGCAGCGGATAGGACTGGATGAACTGGTTGTTGATCGAGATGTTCAGCGCGCCGTGGTCCGACACGCTGTTGGGCGTGTAGCGGTAGGTCAGGTCCAGCGGCACGCCCTTGGCGTTCCAGGTGAACAGGTCGGGCGCCATGCGCGTGTAGACGTTCACCGTGTCGTTGAGCACCGAGCCGCGCAGCTGCAGGTCGGCCGCGCTCTGCACCAGCTCGGCCAGGCGCACGGGGCGCTTGGTGGTGATCCAGCGCGGCGCATCGTAGGGCTTGGCCAGGTCGGGGTATTCAAGTGACTTGACGGCGATGGTCTGGCCCGAGAGCACGGCCTTGCCCAGGGCCAGCGCATCGGCGGCCATCTGCACCTGCGCATCGTCCTTGCCCAGCACCAGCAGCAGCTTGGCGCCCGGGACCTCGGGGTGGGGCACCACGGAGAGGGTGGGCTCGGTGACCGGCGCCATCGCGTGCAGGAAGGCGGGGCGGTTGTCGTTGGTGGCCAGCACCACGGCATGCTGGCGTGGCAGCTGGTTCTCGAACACCGGGAACTGGTTGCCCCGGTAGCCGGCGAGCATGCCGATCCAGCTGGCAATCGAGCCCGATGCCTTGAGCGTGCCGGTGCTGGGCTTGGCGCCGTACACGAAAGGCAGGTTCACCGGCCGGTTGTCGCGCGGATCGAAGAACGGCGCGGGCAGCAGGGCCAGGTCGTCGCGCAGCGGGATCTGGCGCAGCGACAGGTCCAGCTGGCTTTCATTGCTGATGGTGGCCCACAGGCTCGAATGGTTGGGCGCCTCGCATTCCATCGTGTAGTGCCCGATGAACTGGAAGCGAAAGCGGTTGTAGTCGGTGAAGTAGCGCGGGTCAATGTTCAGCTCGACCGTCTGCGGCGTGCCCAGGCGCTCCTTGTCGAGTACGACGGTTTGTAACGTCTCGTCGTTGAGGATCACCTTCAGGTGCGATAGCGTCGGAATCAATGCTGGCGAGAGTGTGAAGGTCAGTCGAAGTTTGGCTGCTTCAACCAACTCATCACGCCGCACACCCACGCCAACGCTTGCTTCGCTCTCCACGCCGCGCAAAGCGATAGGACGTGCAGTACCGAGGTCTTTCAGGCTTACTTTCCATTGACGACGAGACAACTGAGGCAGCGCTACCTGAGGGGCATCCGTGCCGACGCCCTCGGTAGCGATCTCCAAAAGAACAGCGTTACGCCCCGAGCGCGGCTTTATACGCTCTTTGGGTTTGGATTCGTTCGGTTTTGAAACTTGGGCATGGGCGGAGGGATGTGACGCGGAGATCAGTACCGCCACAACCAATGCGGTCACAAAGGGAGAGGCGCTGGTTATTATTTTTGGACAATTCACAATGCTTTTTCGGGCTCGCTCGTGGTTGAGGGGGTTACGCCCTGCTCGGAGTCAGCGGGTGTGTCATCTATATGACAAAGTGTATCTATCAGGGTCCCATCGGAAGTTGGCGAAGACACTTGTTTGCAATGTGTAGCGGGCCTGCGCACCTAAGCTACGTAGGCAATACGCACCGGGATGTGAGTTGGATTCAATGTTTCCATCTGTCCCGCCGGGAGTTCCGTTGTTGCTGGTTGAGTTGCTGAGGTTCACGGCCTACGGTGAAGACTCGGCGGGGTCAACTGAAGTGATTGCGGTCGCTGGGATGTTCTCGAGTGGCGGAGTTTGCAGACGGGAGTGCTCACGGTCAAAACACTGTGCTTTGAAGCGCCATGCGCGGATAGACAGTGTTTGGGCAATAAAAAAGCCCGCTACTTTACGTAACAGGCTTTGTGCCCAAGGGCTTTGATTTGGTGGGTCCTGAGTGACTCGAACACTCGACCTACGGATTAAGAGTCCGCTGCTCTACCAACTGAGCTAAGAACCCAAATCTAAAATTTGTCTGCGTTGCTGCAGAGCCTCGAATTATGCCTCAATTTTTTGGTGCTTGGCAAGCGAACTCAAATTTATTGCATTGCGTTGCGGCTGGCAAGCTCGACGAAAAGCCCGCTGTGGTCCAACTCGCCAAGCCCATGTTCGATACCTTCTGCATAAAGGTTTTCGAAAAGTGCGGTGATCGGTGCATCAAAGCCAATCTCGCCAGCGGTGGCGAGGGCGTTGCGCATGTCTTTGAGTTGTACCGCCATGCGGCCGCGCGGGGCGAAATCGCGTTCCACCATGCGCTGGCCGTGCAGTTGCAGGATGCGGCTGTCCGCGAAGCCGCCGCTGATAGCTTCGCGCACTTTGGCCATATCGGCACCGCCTTTGGCGGCAAATAGCAGAGCTTCGGCCACGGCACCGATGGTGATGCCGACGATCATCTGGTTGGCCAGCTTGGTCAACTGGCCTGCGCCATGGGGGCCTACGTGGGTGGCGCGGCCAAACACGGCAAATACCGGTTGTGCCCGTACAAAGTCTTCGGGCCGCCCCCCCACGAGGATGGCGAGCGTTCCGTTTTCAGCGCCCACCGTACCGCCCGATACCGGTGCATCCAGGTGTGTCAAACCCATTTCCCCCAGTCGCGCCGCATGGTCGCGGGCTTCTCGGGGTTGGATGGACGCCATGTCGATAAAGAGGGCGCCCTTGCGCATGGCCTGTGCGGCGCCCATCTCAAACAGCACTTGTCCCACCACGGGACCATTCTCCAGCAGGCTGACCACTATGTCAGCGCCGCGTACCGCATCGGCCACGGCGGAGTGCACGGAGATGCCAAATGCCTCTAACGGCTCGGCTTTTGCGCGGGTGCGGTTCCAGGCGTGAACCTGGTGCCCGGCCTCTCGCAGGCGGCACGCCATGGGGCGTCCCATCATGCCGATGCCCAAAACAGCGATGCGAAGCGGTGTGGTTGTCATGGCGTCATTCTCATTTTTGAATGTTGTCTCTGAACGCATCATGGGCTTTTTTGGTGCGTGTCCCTGTCAAGGAGCTTGCAGCGTGGCCCGATTGCAAAGATGATGGCCGCGCAATGAGGGTTTCACCCAAAGGAGACTTCACCCATGACCTTGCCTCTGAACGATCCCGCCTGGCTAGAGCGCATGTACAACAACCGTGCGCTGGTGCCAGACCACGTGGACTACCTGCAGCGCTGGGCCCGGGATTCGGCCCAGGTGCGTGCCAATGTGCCCTGTGTGCTGGATGTCGCCTATGGCACCGGTTCCGGCGAGACGCTGGACATCTTCCCATCCGCGCGTGCGCCTGCTGTAAACGGGGCAGGTGTCCCGGTGCTGGTGTTCATTCACGGCGGGTACTGGCGGTCGCTCGACAAATCGGACCATTCGTTCATCGCTCCACCGTTTACGCAGGCGGGGTTTTGTGTCATCAACGTGAACTATGCTTTGTGCCCGGGAACGCCCGAGGCGCCCGTGACGATTCCCCACATCGTGCGGCAGATGGAAAAAGCGTTGGGCTGGGTCTACCACCACGTTGCAGGCCATGGGGGTGACCCCAAGCGCATCACTGTGGCAGGACATTCTGCGGGCGGGCAGTTGGCAGCGATGCTGTTGACTAGTGTCTGGCCTTTGATCGGCAAAGGCCTTCCGGACGGACTGGTGCGCAATGCGCTGTCTATCTCGGGTGTGCATGATCTGGATCCCATCATGTACACACCGATGTACCAGTCCGTTTTGCAACTCACAGCGCAACAGGTGCTGCAATGCAGCCCGGCGCGGCTTCTGGAGCCACCGACAGGCCAGTTGTACTGCGTGGTGGGAGGCGATGAAAGCCCGGAATTCTTGCGGCAGAACCAGTTGATGCAGAACGCCTGGGGCAGCCACTTCGTGCCCCGCAGCCAAGCCTTGCCAGGGTTGCACCACTTCAGCATCGTGGATGCCTTGGCGAAACCCGGACATGACCTGCACCACATGGCGCTCAATCTGCTGCGCGCTTGATTCTGGGCGCGCAGCAAAAGCCGGGTTCACATCAACAGGTGCTCGCCCGCGTTGTCGCCGCCCAGGATCACGTAATTCACCTTGCGGACATCCATCAGCTTTTTGCCACCCGCATAGCTGATGGAGCTTTGCACGTCCTGCTCCATCTCGATCAGCGTGCTGGCCAGCTTGCCCTTGATGGGCTCCAGGATGCGTTTGCCTTCAACATGCTTGTATTCGCCCTTGTTGAAGTCGCTGGCGGAACCGTAGTATTCCTTGAACAGTTCGCCGTCCACTTCCACGGTCTCGCCCGGCGACTCCTCATGGCCTGCAAACAATGATCCGATCATCACCATGCTGGCGCCAAAGCGGATGCTCTTGGCGATGTCGCCATGGCTGCGGATACCCCCGTCGGCAATGATGGGCTTGGTGGCCACGCGCGCGCACCATTTGAGCGCTGACAACTGCCAGCCGCCCGTGCCAAACCCGGTCTTGAGCTTGGTGATGCATACCTTGCCTGGGCCCACCCCCACCTTGGTGGCGTCGGCACCCCAGTTTTCCAGGTCGATGATGGCCTCGGGCGTGGCCACGTTGCCTGCAATCACAAACGCCTTGGGCAGATGTTGTTTGAGGTAGCCGATCATGTTTTTCACGCTGTCGGCATGGCCATGGGCGATGTCGATGGTGATGTATTCGGGTGTGAGGCCCAGGGCTACAAGCTGGTCTACGGTGTCGTAGTCGGGCTTTTTCACGCCAAGCGAGATCGATGCGTAGCAGCCCTTGGCGTGCATGTCCTTGACGAACTGGATGTTGTCCAGGTCGAACCGATGCATCACATAAAAGTAGCCGTTCTCGGCCATCCAGGCGCAGATTTTTTCGTCCACCACCGTTTTCATGTTGGCGGGCACCACGGGAATACGGAACGAGCGCCCGCCCAGTTGCACGCTGGCGTCGCATTCCGAGCGGCTCTCCACACGGCATTTGCGGGGTAGCAGCAAGACGTTGTCGTAGTCGAAGATTTCCATCAGATTCCAAGCTCCATCAAAGGACGCAGTAAAACGATTTCCACTGCGGTGGGCGCTTGGCTTGGGACCGGTTTTGCGGGAGTGAGCGTGGCAGTCACTCCGAACCCTGCTGAGCGCAGGCACAAAAAACCGGGCGTCAAGAAACTTGGGCCCGGTGATTGATTCTACCCGCCTCAAAAAAGGCTGTCATAACGTTGACGGTATTACCTGCATACGGACTGTGCTGCTGCCACGAGTTGCCCCCGGGTGTTCTGTACCCAGCCCACCAGGCGCAGTTGTTCCACCTTGGCACCGTCCGGGATGCGCATGGAACGGGTTTCCATCCAGTGGGGGGGCATGCCTTTGGCGCTGGCCTTCAAGTCGCCATGGCTCCATGCGCCCTGCAGCATATTTCTGACGATGAAGCGGGGCACTGCAGTGCCATCACTGCCGGCGGGTATGGCCTCGACCAGAAGCAGATGAAAGGTCAGATCCTTGGCCGGCGCTGTCAATGATGGCGCCTTGCGGGCGGGCGTGAGCGACATACCGGTGCCCAGGTAGTCATTGAAAGGCTGGCCATAGGCCACCCGAAGCCGCGCAGACATGGGCGCATCGACGGACGCGACATACACATCGGTGGTGGTTGGCGGCTTGCGCCCCAAGGCGCTCAGGCGGGCCAGTGCGTCATTGGTCGCAGCGGCCGACAGGGGGGCCTCGTCGCCCGCCTTGCCTGGCACGATCCAGTCCAGGGTCGCCACGCTTGCCGATGCAGACGGAGTAGGCGCGGATGCGTCGCCCCAGCAGGCTTGACAGTCCGCACTGATGAACCGCTCGAAGATGACCACTGGTTGGGGCGCGCCGTCGCTGCTGCAGCTGGCCTGAGCGAGCGCAGAAGCCGTATGGGTGAGGACCAGGACGCTGGCCAGGGTGCAGGCAATGTTTTTCATGGTCGGATGTGGGGTGGTAGGGGCGCTTTCTACAATGGCCGCATGTTCCCACAAGACCCGTTTTCGGGCGCACCAGATGCCCTGGTGCCCCCACACTCTGGTGCGGCCTCGGCCGCATCGCCCCTTCTGGCCAATCTGAACGACGAGCAACTGGCTGCCGTCACGCTCCCCGCAGGCCACGCGCTAATACTCGCGGGGGCCGGATCGGGCAAGACCCGGGTGCTCACCACCCGCATCGCCTGGCTGCTGCAAAACGGCTACGCCACGCCCGGGGGCATTCTGGCCGTCACTTTTACCAACAAGGCCGCCAAGGAAATGGTGGCACGGCTGTCCGCCATGCTTCCCGTCAACGTGCGCGGCATGTGGATCGGCACCTTCCACGGTCTGTGCAACCGCCTTTTGCGTGCGCACCACAAGGCGGCGGGGCTGCCCCAGTCGTTCCAGATTCTGGATACGCAAGACCAGCTCTCGGCCATCAAGCGCCTGTGCAAGCAGCACAACGTGGACGACGAGCGCTTTCCGCCCAAGCAGCTGTCGTACTTCATTGCCAACTGCAAGGAAGAAGGCCTGCGCCCTGGTGATGTCGAAACGCACGACAGCGATGCGCGCAAAAAGGTCGAGATCTACCAGCTGTACGAAGAACAATGCCAGCGCGAAGGCGTGGTGGACTTTGGCGAGCTGATGCTGCGCAGCTACGAGCTGCTGCGCGACAACGACCCCATCCGCGAGCACTACCAACGCCGCTTTGCACACATCCTGGTCGATGAGTTTCAGGACACCAACAAGCTGCAGTACGCGTGGCTCAAGCAGCTGGCGGGCAACGATGTGGGTGGGCGCTTTGAAGCGCGCGGCAGCGTGATCGCCGTGGGTGACGATGACCAAAGCATCTACGCCTTCCGTGGTGCACGGGTGGGCAATATGACCGACTTTGTGCGCGAGTTCGATGTGCAGCGCCAGATCAAGCTGGAGCAGAACTACCGCAGCTACAGCAACATCCTCGACTCGGCCAACGCCCTCATCAGCCACAACAGCCGCCGCCTGGGCAAGAACCTGCGCACCACGCAGGGCGCGGGCGAGCCCGTGCGTGTGTACGAAGCAAGCTCTGACCTGGCCGAGGCCCAGTGGATGGTCGACGAGATCAAACAGCTGGTGCGCAGCGACGGGTTTGACCGCAAGGAAATCGCCGTGCTGTACCGCAGCAATGCGCAAAGCCGGGTGATTGAATCGGCACTGTTCAATGCCAGCGTGCCGTACCGCGTGTACGGCGGCCTGCGGTTTTTTGAGCGCGCTGAAATCAAGCACGCGCTGGCTTATTTGCGCCTGCTGGAGAACCCGCACGACGACACCAGCTTCACGCGCGTGGTCAACTTTCCGCCGCGTGGCATTGGCGCGCGCAGCATCGAAGTGCTGCAAGACGCCGCCCGCGCAGCAGGTTGCTCGCTGCACGACGCCGTGAGCGCCGTGCCCGGCAAGGCGGGCGCCAACCTGAGCGCGTTTGTCGCCATGGTCGATGTGCTGCGCGAGCAGACCCAGGGCCTGAACCTGCGCGGCATCATTGAGCAGATGCTCGAATCCACGGGGCTGGTGGAGCACTTTCGCACCGAGAAGGAAGGCGCCGACCGCATCGAGAACTTGCAGGAGCTGGTCAACGCCGCCGAGAGCTTTGTCACGCAAGAAGGTTTTGGGCGCGACGCCATAGCCCTGCCGCTGGATGAGCATGGCACGCCGCTGACGCAAAGCGCGGTCAGCCAGGGGATCGACCCCGACGCACCGGTGCTCGATGAACCCTTGAAACCCGCCGTGCCCGGCATCGTGGACGCTGACACCGGTGAAACCCTGTCGCCCCTGGCCGCCTTCCTGACCCATGCCGCACTCGAAGCGGGGGACAACCAGGCCCAGGCCGGGCAGGACGCCGTGCAACTGATGACCGTGCACGCCAGCAAAGGGCTGGAATTTGATGCCGTGTTCATCGGCGGCATGGAAGAGGGCCTGGTCCCGCACGAGAACTCCGCCAATGAACGCGACGGGCTGGAGGAAGAACGCCGCCTGATGTACGTGGCCATCACCCGCGCCCGCAAGCGCCTGTACCTCAGCCACTCGCAAACGCGCATGCTGCATGGCCAGACGCGCTACAACATCAAGAGCCGCTTTTTCGACGAACTGCCCGAGGCCGCGCTCAAGTGGATTACGCCCAAGCAGCAGGGGTTTGGGTCATATGCTCCTAATTCAGGAGTTGGTGGCGCTTATCCATCAAGCGCTAGAGGCCAATTTGGCTTTAAATCTGACACCTTTGCCAGTCCGCCAGTGCCCGTGCAGAAGACCGCGCCGTCGCACGGTCTGCGCGCGGGCACCAACGTGTTCCACACCAAGTTCGGCGAAGGCAAGGTGCTGGCCATCGAAGGCACGGGCGACGACGCACGCGCGCAGGTGAACTTTCCGCGCCATGGCGCCAAATGGCTGGCGCTCAGCGTGGCCAAGCTGACGGTGGTGGATTGAGCGCAGCCACCGCACCCGCGCCCGTCCTTGTCGTGTTGGGCGGTCTGCCGGGTGTGGGCAAAAGCACGATCGCTCGCGCCTTGTTGGCGTGTTGGCCTGCGGTGTACTTGCGGATCGACACCATTGAGCAGGCTCTGCGGGATTCTGGCGTGCTCATCGCGGGAGGTGTGGGTGCTGCTGGCTATATGACGGCCTATGCACTGGCGCGCACCCAGCTTGCGCTGGGCATGCCGGTGCTGGCCGACGGGGTCAACCCACTGCCTGTAACGCGCGAGGCCTGGCGTACCCTGGCCCGCGACACCGAGGTGCCCTTCCTGCAAGTGGAGGTGATCTGCTCAGACGCCGCAGAGCACCGTCGGCGGGTCGAAAAACGGGTCATTGACGTTCCAGGACTGGTGGCGCCCGCTTGGCACGCGGTGCTGCAGCACGATTACGTGCAATGGAACGAAGAACGGTGGGTGTTGGACACCGTAAGCCTGGACGCAGAGCAGGCCGCAGCACTACTGCTGGCCAAAGTGCATCGATTGCATCGGGACCACGGTATGGGCAGTCGGAACTGACACGTCAGCGCGCACTGGCCCTCACGCCCCGACAGGCTCCCCCAACGCCGCTTCTGCCAGCGCCGCCGCATCGGCCCCTGCGGCGTAGCGCAGGCGCGGCGAAGTATCTTTCACCGCCGCCCACACACCCTCGGCTACGTCCTGCTCGGTCGTCACAGCCGCAGGCTGGCCATAGGCTGCAAAGACCGAATGGGCGTACGGGGCGTAGGCCTCGGGGACCAGTCCCTGCATGCGCTCGGCGCCGTTGGCGGCGAACCGGGTGGTGGGCGCGTAGCCGGGCTCGACCAGTTTCACGCGGACGCCAAATGCCGCCAGCTCGAACGCCAGCGATGCGGTAAACCCCTCGATGGCCGTCTTGCTGGCGGTGTACGCCGCCACCAGCGGCATGGGCGCCAGGGTGGCGCTGGAGGTGACGTTGACCACCAGGCCCGCACCGCGCTCGCGCATCTGCGGCAGCACGGCCTGGGTCATGGACATGGTGCCGAAGGTGTTGGTGTCGAAGATCTCGCGCACCGTGGTCATGGGCGTGGCCTCAAAGGCGCCGAACAGCCCCAGGCCCGCGTTGTTCACCAGTACGTCGATGGGACCAGCGGCCTGTAATGCCTGGGCGATGCTGTTGGGCGCTGTGACGTCCAGTGGTAGAACGCGCACGCGGTCTGATGCGGGCAACACGTCAGCGCGCGGGGTGCGCATGGTGGCGATCACGTTCCAGCCCTGGGCGTGAAAGTGGCGGGCGGTGGCCAGGCCGTAGCCAGACGAGCAGCCGGTGATGAGAATGGTCTTCATGGTGAAACTCCTTGGGGGTGGTGGATGGGAACAGATGGAAGGTGGTGCAGCGATATCGGGCCAAGGCTGGATTAACTACAATCAAACGTCCAATTTTTGTTTGCAGGAGTCCGGCGGTGGTGGATCCCCTTGCCCAAGTGATTGCGCTGCTGCGGCCGCGCGCCGTGTTCTCCAAGGTGATCAGCGGCGCGGGCGCCTGGGCCGTGCGTTATGGGGAGTTCGGCAGTCCGAGCTTTTGCACCATGCTGGAAGGCCAGTGCGTGCTGGCCGTGGCGGGGCAAGAGCCGGTGACGCTGGAGGCGGGCGACTTTGTGCTGATGCCCGCGACGCCGGGGTTCACCTTGTCGGGCATGGAGCAGCCACCGGCGCAGCCGGTGTTCATGGACCCCCACCGTTTGCCAGCGCCCGATGGCGAGCACGGGCTGCGCCATGGCACGCCCGACGGCCCGCCGGACATGCGCATGCTGGGCGGCTACTTTGAGTTTGATTCGCCCGACGCCGCGTTGCTGGTGTCGCTGCTGCCGGACCTGCTGCATGTGCGCGGGGTGGAGCGGCTGCCGACCCTGGTGCAACTGGTGCGGCAGGAATGCCTGGCCATGCTGCCCGGCCGAGACCTAGTGCTGGACCGCCTGGTGGAGTTGCTGCTGATCGAGGCCCTGCGGTCGAGCGGCGAGGCGGGTGCGCCCCCCGGGCTGCTGCGCGGCCTGGCAGACGCCCGCGTGGCGGTGGGCCTGCGCCTGATGCACAGCGCGCCAGAGCAGTCGTGGACAGTGGATGCATTGGCGCGCGAGGCGGCGTTGTCGCGATCCACATTCTTTGAGCGCTTCTTGCGCGCCGTGGGGGTGCCGCCCATGGAATACCTGCTGGCCTGGCGCATGGCGCTGGCCAAGAAGCTGCTGCGCGGCAGCGACGGCCGCTTAGGCATCGACGAAGTGGCCGCGCGCGTGGGCTACAGCTCGGCCAGCACCTTCAGCACCGCATTCAGCCGCCATGTGGGGCTGGCGCCCGGGCGCTATGCGCGCCAGCCGTAGGCGTGCAGGCGGTTTGCTCAGTTACTTATAGCTACTAGCGCTTTACCAACAAGCGCTAGAGGCATTTTTTGCTTCAATTTTCTACGCTGCCAACACCCAGTGGTTGTCCAGCCGCACGCCTTGCAGGCTGCGGCCATGCGGGTGATTCACAGGCGCAGCGGCCTGCGCGTGCTGCAGGCTGGCGCCCAAACCGCCCGCCCACAGCGCGCCGCCGTGCGCGGCCAGGGGGCAGACCTCGGGCAGCGGCACCAGCCCCCGCCATTCGCCTCGCGGCGTGTATGTGGCAATGCCGTTGGCGCGTGGGCAGCTCACGGCCCAGCCTGCGGGCGTGGCGGCCATGCTGCCGCCGTAGCCGTGGATGCTTTGCGCGATGTGCTCGGGCGTGGGCACCACCCGCAGAGCGGTGCCGTCGAACAGAGCCAGCACGGGGGCGGCGTCTTTGACATTGTTGTCGTCGTGCTCGGCCTGCAGGGCGATGCCCAGGGTCCGAGCATCGGGGCTCCAGGCCAGATGGCGCAGGCTCAGTCGTTTGTCTGGCAGGCGCCATTGGCCCAGAAGGCGGCCGGTGTGGCCGTCCAGCCGAACGATGGACGAATCCATGGTTTCCAGATCGCGCTTGACGCGGCCGGTTTCGGGCGCGGTGGGTACGCCACCGTTTGCGACGATCAGGGTGGGCGTGCCGTGGTGGGTGGTGCGCAGGTCCCAGGTCAGCTCATGGGCGTCGATTCCGTGGGTGGGCCATTCGGCGGTCTTTTGCAGGCTGCGGGCGTTGCGCACGCCGATCCAGCTGGCACCCGTTTCGGTGTCGGTTTCGGTGGTGTACAGCCGGGTTCCGTCAAGGCTGGCGATGACGTGGCCGTTGAAGCTGCGCTCGCCGTCCTGCCACAGCCATTGGGGTTCAGCGCGTTGGCTGGGCATCCAGCGCACCAGCCAGTCGCCCGGGCGGCGGGCGATGGCCAACACCGAGCCATCCGGCAGCACAAAAAGGCCATGGGCGCGGGTGGGGACTTCGAGCGATGCTTGGATCTGCAGCGGCTGCCCGGCACCCGGTTGGGTGGACAGCAGTCCGATGTGAAAGCTGCCCTGGCGCTCCCAGGCGGCAGCCAAAAATACGGAGCTGTTGGCGCTTGCGAATGCCGGGGCGGGCGCAAACATCCACGCGCCCAGACCTGCGAGTGTGGCCAGCCCTGCCAGCGTTTGGCGGCGGTGGGGGTCAATCACCATCGGCGTCCGAGAATCCAATGCTCACCTGCAGCGCCGGTGCCACTTCGGATTCGGCGAGAAACTTGAGCGCGGCCAGGTCCTTGGCGGTCCGCTGGATGGCGGCCTTGTTCTGCACGCCGGATGTCCGCACCTGAGCCATCGATGCGTCGACTTTGTTGGTGGCCTGGTTCAGTTTGTCGGCCAGCGGGTTCAAGCCCTTGCCGCGCAAGTACGTCTCCAGCGGCACCAGTGCTTCACCGGGTCCGGGTACGGCGGCACGGGCGGGCAGTGCGGTCACGCTGCGCAGACCCGCCCAGGTCGCGGACCAGCCAGCCAGCGTGCTGCCGCTGGCGGCGCGGGGGTAGGCAGGCGCTTTGCCACCCTGGGCTGCGCGCAGGGGCTTTTCCATCTGCGCCCAGCGCAGGCGTTCGATGCCGCCCACCCACTGGTTCACGAACTCGCTGACGGCCTGGGTGGACCGCTCCTGCTCGTCTTCTGCACCCCAGTTGGTGCCCGCGGCGGTGGTGAAGGCAGCTTGCAGCGCGTCGGACTCACGCGCCAGGTCCTGCGCCACTTCGTGCGCATAGCTGCAGGCGGGGGTGCCGGGTTGGGCGGGACGCGTCCACAGCAGCCATTCCAGCGCGGGCAGGCCCTTGGCGGGGGTGCCAATGTGCTCGAACGCCTTGGCGCCCTGGGGCTGGGTGGCGATGGCTTTTTCGATGAGGGCGGGGCGGGTGGGGGTGAAGTCGATGGCGCGCTGGCTGCGCCGGGCAATGACGGGGCCGATGGACACAGCCACCAGTTGCTCCCATGCACGGGCTGTGGTCTGCCAGGCGCCGCGTGCGACGGCCAGGGCGGCCTTGTCGCCGCCAGCCGGGGCCTGGCACAGCGCGGCTACGGCAGGCACCAGGGCGCGCGCGGCGCGGTCAAAGTCTTGCGCGCGGGGCAGGGCCCAGTGGCCGTAGATGCCCTGCAGCGCATGCACCGTGTCGTAGAACGGCACGGCCTCGCGTTGCCATGCGGGGGCGGTTGCTGAGGACTGGGCCTGTGCCGTGGCGGGCGGCAGCGCCGTCAGCAAAGCCGCCAGCAACAGCGCCGATGCCTGGGCTGTTGTGCGGACCGTCGTGCGGAAGCTGTTCGGGCAAGAGAGGGTCATAGGGACTCCACAAATTTCACCAGCGCGTCTCGGTCCGCCTTCTTCATCTGGAGCACCTGGTCCTTGGCCGCTTCGGCTTCGCCACCGTGCCACAGGATGGCTTCCAGCACACCGCGCGCGCGGCCGTCGTGCAGCAGGCGGGTGTGACCATTCACGTCCTTGATCAGCCCGGTGCCCCACAGTGCGGGGGTTTTCCACTGACGCCCGTTGGCGCCAAAGTCGGGCCGGTTGTCGGCCAGGCGTTCGCCCATGTCGTGCAGCAGCAGGTCGGTGTAGGGGAAGATCCGTTGGCCGTTCAGGGCCTTGCTGGTCAGGTGGGGGAACGGCCCTTCCTTGGTGACGTAGCTCGGCCGGTGGCAGGTGGCGCACTGGGCCTGCGCAAACAGGGCCTGGCCCTGCAGCACCTGTGCATCGTTGGGCTTGCGGCGTGCAGGCGGCGCCAGGGTGGCCTGGTAGAACACAACGTCGTCAAAGGTCTTGTCGTCGATCTCTACGCCCGGCTGCCCTTGTGTGGCGGCGCTTTTGCCGCTGGGGGCTGCCAGGCAGTCTTTCTGGGCGGGTGTGCAGGTCTCGTTCGTGAAGTGGCGCGACGTGATGCCCATGTCGCCCTGAAACGCGCCACCCGTCTGGTGCGCGATGGTGGCGACGTTGGCCTTCCAGCCAAAGCGGCCGGTCATCATGCGGCCCGAGGGTGCGTCCCACACGGTGTTGGGCACGCCTTTGATGGGGCCGGGAGCCGCCGCCTGATCAGCAGCGTTGGCCAGGATGTCGGCCTCGGCAATGGCTTCTAGCAGACCCACGCCAATGATCTGCGGTGCAATGCGCGGGCTCACCATCACGTCAGGGTGCAGAGGGCCGTAGCCCAGGTCGGCAAAGCCGTACATGGGCTTTTGCAGCGTGTAGGGCGTGCCGTCGGCAAACCTGCCGTTGATGGTTTCGTAGCGCAGCGTGACCCGGCCTTCAGGCTTGACGCCCTGGATGGCGGCGTTGTTGAACTGGTCGCCATAAACAGGTTCATGCCTGGGGCCGCCGTGGGCGTCCTTGCCAGGGATGGACAGGCGGATCAACAGCGCCACCGTGGGGTCTTTGGTGTCGCCCAGGCGGTTGAAGATCGCTGGGGGCTCGCCGCGGCCATCTTGCACATGGCAGCCGCCGCAAGACCGCGCAATGAAGTGCGGCCCCAGGCCGTCGCGCGCTTTGGTCGATGCGGGTGCCTCGACCCAGTTGCGTTTGAAGAACGAATTGCCGATGACAAAACGCGTGCGCTCGGGGTCTTCCAGATTGGCAGCCGGGAACGAGAACGAATTGCGGCCCGTGGCGTACACGGTGGTGTCGCCGCCGGTTTTTTCACCCAGCGGGTCGGGTTGGGGGGCTGCCGTGAGCGATTGAATGTCCAGACCACAGAAGCTGGTGAGTGCAACGACGCCGATGCTGGCAGCCGCCAGGCGCAGGGAGCGGTGGCGGCGTTTGGCTTGCGGGAGCTGCATGTTCAGGGCTGGACCAGGGTCAGTTTGGTGATGCCGATGGCGTTGGCGGCGGCGACCAGATCCTTGCTTTGCTGGGTGAGGCTGTCGATGGTCTTTTGAATGCGCTGGCGACCCGGGGCGTCCTTGCCGCCAATGATTTCGCGATCGAACGGCGCCTGGATGCCTTCGGCAGCGGCCAACGATGCGGCGATCTGCTGGCTGGTTTTGTCGGCCAGCGCAGCGTCCTTGGCGGCCACCAGGTCGCGCAACGAAGGGCCCATCAGCACCGTGCCGTTGGCCTGCTTGTACTGGCCCAGCCAAACGTTCTGGATGCCTTCGGCGTTGGTAACCGCGTCGCGGTGGGTGTTGTCCGAAAAGCACGAGTGCTCGTCTTCCTGGTCCTGGCTGTTGAGGGCCACTTCCAGCCGCTCGCCCGCCAGTTCGCCGCGGGAGAGCGAGCCCAGGCCCACCAGCATCCTGCGTGCCGATTCCTGCCCGCCCTTGGCGAACCGGGCGCGGTAGTTGTTTTTGGCGTCGGGGGCCCAGGCCTTGACCAGCGTGGTGAGATCGTCGATGAGCAGGTCGGTGACCACGTTCAGGTATTGGCGGCGGCGGTCGGCGTTGGGAGCCTTGCCATCCACGAAATCTTCAAAGTTGCGATTGCCCGGGCCCGTTTCCGACAGGTCCTGGCCCCACAAAAAGAACTCGATCGCGTGCCAGCCGGTGGCGATGTTTTCTTCGCCGCCGCGCTCGTTTTGTGCACTCAGGTTCTTCTTGTTGATGGCGAACTTGCGGTTGTTGACGAGGCCTGCATTGGGTTTGCCGTCGACGCTGTCGACAAAGGACTCGTCCATGGGCCAGGCGTTGATGCGGCCTTCCGGGCCGTTGTCATTGTCGATAGGCCCGCCGTAGAAGCGGAAGGCTTCGGTCTGGCCATAAAACTCGCGTGCGGCCAGCCAGGTTTTGCGGGCCTGTGCCAGCGTTTCCACCGAAGGTTGGGCGGTAAACGCCTGGATGGCCGCGCGCATGGTCTGGGCGCTGGTCAGGGTGTCGGTGTAGTTGGTGTGCACCAGGTGGGCATAGTGGGCTGCCACGGTATTGCTGCTCAATGCTGGGGCTTGTGTTGTTGAGGCTGCGGCACCGCTGGTTTGCGCACTGACGTGGGTGCTGAAACAGCCGACGGACAAAGCAGCCACCAAGAGGGACGTCTTCAGGGAGGGGAAAGTCATGCAGTGGTCTCCTGGGATTGGGGCATGCAGTGGCGCCGAGGCGTGTGCATGAGCGGCCGGTGGACGGTCATGGCACTGCGATGGGAATGCAATGGATGGGGAGGCCGCACTGGCTCTGACAGAGCCCGCGCATGGAGAAGCGCGGGTGGCATGGCTGGGTGGGCAAAAGGGAACTGTAATTATACAAATGGTAGTGATTCGTATTTGAATGGCGCCTGAAAATCCCAGGCATTCGGGGTGTCATTCAATCGACATGAAAGCTTCACGGTCATGTCACGGGCGGTTTCTACGCTCCAGTGGTTTTGCAACCCACAACCCAAGGAACCCCGATGAACCACCGCGTGGATGCGCCCGAGCAGGCGATTGACTTCAATAACGAAAACTCCAACACCTCTGCCAACCCTACGTTTGACGCCGTGTTGGGCGCCCGTCTGTCGCGCCGTGGACTGCTGCGTGGTGGTGTGGGTTCGGTGGGCACGGCAGTGCTGACCGGTTTTGGCGTGACAGCGTGTGGTGGGAGTGATGACCCGGCGGTGGTGGAGCCACCCGCAGCGCCCAAGCTGCTGGGCTTTGGTGCCGTGCCCAAGAGCCTGGCCGACGTAGTAGCCGTGCCTGCGGGCTACACCGCCAGCGTGTTGTTTGCGCTGGGTGATCCTATCGCCTCTGGCGTGGCTGCCTACAAGAACGACGGTACCGATGGCGATTTTGACAAGCGTGCGGGTGACCACCATGACGGCATGGAGTGGTTTGGCCTGGGCGCGGATGGCAAGCGCAACGACAACGCCACGGAGCGCGGTCTGCTGGCCATCAACCACGAAGCCACCACGGACGAAAAGCTGTCCTCCTTCTTCCTGCACGCCAATGGCGGCACTTCGACGCTGCCACGCCCTGCAGCCGAAGTCGACAAGGAAACCGCCATCCACGGGATCGCCGTGATCGAAGTAGCCAAGAGCGGTGGCAAGTGGTCGTATGTGCAAAACTCTGCACAGAACTTCCGCCTGACGTCGTTGAGCCCCATCGAGATTGCTGGCCCCGCGCGCGGCAATGCACAGCTCATCACCAAGTTTTCGCCTACGGGCACCATGACCCGCGGCACGCTGAACAACTGCGGCACGGGCAAGACGCCGTGGGGTACGTTCCTGACTGGCGAAGAAAACTGGTTTGGCTACTTCACCCGCGGCGCGGCAGACGACGCCGCCCGTGGCAACGACAAGAGCGTGACCTCGCTCAAGCGCTATGGCCGCAACCAGGGTGCCACATCGCGCCACGGCTGGGAAACCGGTGGTGCCGACGACAAATACCAGCGCTGGAACAACAGCAAGACCGGCGCATCGGCCAACGGCAGCGACGACTACCGCAATGAAATGAACGGCATGGGCTACATCGTCGAGATCGATGCCTATGACAAGACCCGCAGCGCCAAGAAGCGCACGGCCCTGGGCCGCTTCGCGCACGAAAGCGCAGCGTTCGGCAAGGTCGAGGCAGGCAAGCCGCTGTCGATTTACATGGGCGACGATTCGCGTGGCGAGTACATCTACAAGTTTGTGTCCACAGCCCTGTGGAGCGCCGCCGACGCCAACGCTGCCGACCGCATGGCCGTGGGCGACAAGTACATGGACAGCGGAAAGCTGTATGCCGCCAAGTTCAATGCAGACGGCACGGGCACCTGGGTGGAACTGTCGCTGTCCAACACGGCAATTTCGGGCTACAGCGCCTACAGCTTTGCGGACGCCGCTGACATCGCCATCAATACCCGCATCGCGGCCGACGCCGTGGGCGCCACCAAGATGGACCGCCCCGAGTGGAACGCGGTGAACCCTGCCAACGGCGAGATCTACTTCACGCTGACCAACAACAGCAACCGCAGCGTGAACCCCACGGGCAGCCAGTACCTGCCTGACGCAGCCAACCCACGCGCCTACACCGACATGAAGGGCACCTCGTCGCAAAACGGGAACCCCAACGGTCATCTGGTGCGGATGAAGGAAGGTGCATCCACCACCAGCTTCTCATGGGACGTGTACCTGTTTGGTGCTGAAGCCGGTGCCGACAAGGCGATGGTCAACATCTCCGCTCTGACGGCAGACCAGGACTTCTCCAGCCCTGACGGCCTGGTGTTCAGCAAGGCCACAGGCATCTGCTGGATCCAGACGGACGATGGTGCCTACACCGACGTGACCAACTGCATGATGCTGGCCGCCGTGCCCGGCAGTGTGGGCGATGGCGCCAAGAAGACGCTGAGCTACACGAAGGCCGACGGCAGCAAGCTGGACATCGTGACCCCCGTGGGCAAGGCCGCCACGGACAGCACCCTCAAGCGCTTTCTGGTCGGCCCCAAGGGCAGTGAAATCACCGGCCTGACCGAAACGCCTGACGGCAAGGCGATCTTCGTCAACATTCAGCATCCTGGTGAAGGCACCGCCATGGCCAATGTGGGCGACGCCACCAAGTACCAAAGCCAATGGCCCTCGAACGCAGGGTACGGCGCTGGCAAGCGTCCCCGCTCGGCGACCATCGTCATCACCAAGAACGATGGCGGCGTGATCGGAAGTTAAGGTGTTTTAGGGCTCTAGCGCTTATCCAGTAAGCGCTGGCAGCTATGATTTTCATAAGTTCATCCCATTGTTCGGATGCATCGACGAAACAAAGGCCGCCCGAGGGGCGGCCTTTTCTTTGGAGCAAGGTCCGTGCACCGGATCAGTATCCGCTTCGCCCGCTGCCGTCCTTGGTTCCCTTGCGCCCGGCAATCTGCCACGCCGTGCGCTGGTTGATCAGTCCCGCCAGAAACTCCAGCTCATCGTCGGTGTGGTTGATGGCCCCTGCGGGGCGCAGCAACTTCCCATCGCGCGGCTCGGCTTCAGCCCAGAAGGATTGGTGATAGGACGATTGGCTGAGCACGTTCTCGCCACCAGCATCCACAGCCACCGTGCCGTAGCAATTGCACAGGTAGCCGCGAAAGGCCTGCTCAGGGAACACCTCGACATAGACGCCGGTGCCCCGGATGCCTGCCGTGGCAGTGGGCAGCACCACCTGCCGCTCGGGCCCTCGCCCCCAAACGCTGGCCACCGCGCCCGATAACAGGCGCAGTGCCTTGACGGCCGTGGGGGCGTCGCCATCAATGGAGAGGCGCGAGTTCTGACGCACCATGAAGGCGCTGTTGCCCACTGCAAACACGGCGGTGGAGCCAGGCCCGGTCTGGATGCTGTCACCGGCTTCAACCCGCTGGTCGGGCGTGAGCTTCTGACCATTGCGCAGCACGTCGCCCCGCAGCTCCACGATATTGCTGCGCCCCTGCGCGTGTGCCGAGACCCATCCGCCCCCGGCTATCCAGACGCCTGCAGCCTGAAGAAGACCGCGCCGCTGAAACCAGGCCAATTCATCTTCACTGCGGCCCAGAAGCTGGGTTGTCTGGTGGTTCGTTGGATGCTGCGGTGCTTGAGGTTGTGGCATGGGGCGCCTCTGGGGCTGTGGTGGTAGGGGGCTCGAAACAGTCACGGAAGGTGAAAACGACCGAGGTGAAGAACATGGCGGCCATCATCATCGCGGTGCCCACCATGATGCCCCCTGCAGCCGAACCCGCAAGGCCCGCCACCGCAAGCAGGGTTGACACCACGGCCACCACCAGCCCGCCGATGAGGAACACGCCCAACCAGCCCAGGCCATACACGGTAAAGGCGCCAAAGTTGCGCACGCAGGCCACGATGCTGAAGAACAGTGCCTTGACCGGTGGCACACCATGCCAGTGCACCAGCCCGGGGGCATGCCAGAACAGCAGCGACAGCGGCAAATACAGAATCATCGACAGCCACATGGCGCTTTGGAACGCGGGGTTCTCTGCCACTTCCTTGGTCAGGGGGGCGCCGCCCAGGTACACCTGCGCAAACTGCCCGCCGTCGATCAAGGCCGACAGACCCATCACGCCCAAAAAGCCCACGGCATACAGCGCTCCCAGCACCAGCATGTCGCGCAACCGCTGGCGACCGGTGCGAAACGCCACCAGCAGCAGGGCGGGCGTTGGAAATTGCCCTTGCGAGGCCTGCGCTGCCGCCACCATCATGGCCAGCGTGGCAGAAGGCAACAGCGCCAGCGCAATGGCCGGGCCCACCAGGGGAACCATGGTGGCCAGCGACATGGCGGCCATGGTCATGAAGAACAGTGCCGCCAGGGCCATGGGCTGCCGCCAGAACGCCCGGATACCAAGCTTGACCCAGGCCATGCCGGTGCGTGCGGGGACGATTTGGAGTTTCATGAATGCGTTGGAGAGAAAAGGGAGCCCGCGCCCGTGGTGGGGCGCGGCAAGAGCTTAGGTGCGCTGGATGTCAGCGCAATGGCGTCGAATTTACCCCAGTGCAGGATTTGCAGGTGCAGCATGGGGTATGCGGTGGCGGATACGGGTCGCCGCTCGTTGTCGGCTGCTGCACGGTCCTGAGGCCATCGGCCGCAGGGAAAAGGGCTTATGCGTGAACCGGTTGGGCGATGCGCCCGCGCAGCACCCGTTCGAAGTGGGTGGGGTCATGCGGCGTGAGCATGGAGGCCTCGCGCGGCAGGTAAAAGTCCCACAGGCGCGAGATCCAGAACCGCAGGGCACCCGCGCGCAACATGGCGGGCAGCAGTTCGCGCTCGGCTGCATTGAGGGGACGCACCGCCTGGTAAGCGTCGAGCATGCGGGTGGCTCGTTCTGCGTCATGCGAACCCGTGGGCAGGTCAATGCACCAGTCGTTCAGGCACACGGCCAGGTCAAACAGCCAGGTGTCCACGCCCGCAAAATAAAAATCGAAGAAGCCCGTTAGTTCTTCGCCATCAAACATCACGTTGTCGCGAAACAGGTCGGCATGCACCGGGCCGCGGGGCAGGGCGGTGTAGGCCGAGCTGGCGGCCACGTGGTTCTGGTAGGCCAGCTCGGACCGCAGCAGTGCGGCCTGGGCTTCGTCGATGTGCGGCAGCACCACCGGCACGGTGTCGTTCCACCAGGGCAGGCCGCGCAGGTTGGGCTGGTGCCGGTCAAAACCGCGCCCCGCCAGGTGCATGCGTGCCAGCATGGTGCCCACGGCGGCGCAGTGCACGCCTTGTGGGGCCAGCTGGCTTTTGCCGCGCAGCTTGTTCACCACCGCAGCGGGTTTGCCGCACACCGTGTGCAGGATGTCGCCGGTCTTGTCAGCGCGCGGATCGGGCACAGGCACACCGCCGTGCGCCAGGTGTTTCATCAGGTACAGGTAAAACGGCAACTGCTCTGCCGTCAGGCGCTCGAACAGCGTCAGTACAAACTCGCCCTGGTCGCTGGTCAAAAAGTAGTTGGTGTTTTCAATACCGCCTTTGATGCCGCGCAGCTCCACCAGCTCACCGAGTTGCAAACGGCGCAGCAGTTCGCGCGCTTCTGTATTGGAGACTTCGGTAAAAACGGCCATCGCTCAGAAGGGTCGAAAGTGGGTGGGGTGGGAAAAGACTGCAACAACGGGACGTGCAGGGGCTGCGGTGCAGCGGACAGGCGGGGAGGACGGGTGCGACCTGCCTGGCCGCGTCAGAACTTCAGCACGTTCCAGACGCGGGGGGCGGTATTGGTTTCAGCGCCGTTGTGGCTGCCAACACGGCTGCGCGCACCATCGGGGGACTGCACTTCGTAGCTGGGCATGTTGCCCGCCTTGGGTTGCACCGAAATCGTCTGCGTCTGGCCGCCAACGCGCAACTCATCGACCCGGCTGCCCGCGTCTTCGATCTGGATGCGCTCGGTGCGCTGGTTGCCCCGGCCCGATAGTTGCTCCGGATCTTGTAGCGCTTCGCCCTTGCCAGGATTGCCTGGAACAGAATTTGGGGATGAATTCTGGGCAAAGACCGGGGTGGTGGCCAAAGCCAGCAGGAGCAAGAGGTGTGGGGCGCGCATGGGCGAATTGTAGGGCTGCACACCCAGCCTCCACACTTGGCACTTGGAGTCCTGCGCCTGGGCGGCCCGCGGCGAACTGGGCCGGGTCGCCACTCTGAACGCCCGATCCGATCCACGGTGCCTTACTGCTTTTGTGCAGGCGCTGTACCGGCTGTGGTGCTTGCCGCCTCGTCGTCCACCGCCTTTTGCACCGTGCGGTAGAACGCTTCGCGGCCTTGAAAAGCCACGGGTTCGCTCGCGCCGCCCGCCCAGTTGGCATTCGACACGATCACCAGCTTGCGTGCGGGGTCGATGAAAATGCCTTGGCCGAAGATGCCGCGCGCGCTGAAACTGCCGGTGTCATAGGTCCACCACTGATAGCCATACCCCCGGCCGGGCTGGCCGATGGGCGTGCGGCTGGTGGTGGCATTGGCCATCCAGCCGTCTGGCACGATGCTTTGGCCGTTGACTGTGGCGCCGTTGAGGATGAACTGACCAAACCGCGCAAAGTCGCGGGCTGAGGCCTGCAGGCAGCAGCCGCTGATCTCTTGCCCTGTTTTGTTCAGCAGCCACGTGGCCTGCTGCTCCATGCCAACAGGTTGCCAAACCTTTTCGGCCAGATAATCTGCCAAAGGCTTTTTGGTGGCCTGGCTGACCAGGATGCCCACCAGATTGGTCTCGCCTGTGCTGTAAAGCCAGCGCGTGCCAGCAGGCGCTTCGCGCGGCAACTGGCGCATGTAGCTGACCAGCGCATCCACCCCGGCCTCGGGCTTGTGGTTGTTGAACCGCGCCACATCAGAGTTGGGGTCGCCATAGTTTTCGTTCCAGCGCACGCCCGAGGTCATGGTGAGCAACTGGCGCACGCTCACATCGTCATAGGCAGAGCCCTTCATGTCCGGAATGTAGGTGCTGACTTTGTCGTCCAGGCTTTGGATAAAGCCGTCTTTCAGGGCGGCGCCCACCAGGGTGGAGGTGAACGACTTCGCCACCGAAAAGCTTGTCCAGCGCCCGTCCTTGTCAAATCCGAGGCCGTAGCGCTCCAGCCGCACCTTGCCGTCGTGCAGGATCAGCAGGGCCGCGCTGCGCTGCTCTGCCATGTAGGTGTCCACGTTGATCGGCAGGGTCAGTGCAGGGCCAGGTGGCAGGGGCGAGGGTGCCGTGCTGGCCGGAACCACGTGCCACTTGGCCAGCAGCGAGATGCGGTCAAGCGCCCTGAAGGCGGCGTCCCGCTGCGGCACTGACCAAAACAGCAAGTCGCGGTTGGTGGGAACGGTCTTGAGCAAAGCCCGTGTTTCCTTGTCCAGGCTGAGCCAGCCCGCGGTGCCGGCCACGGCGAGGACCAGCAAGGCCCCTAGGGCGATGTTCCTGAATTTCAACGCATGTCTCCTTGGTGTTTGTTTGGTTTTTGTTCTGCGATGGGACAGAAACAGGTCTGCCCATACTCCAGTGTATTTGCCAGGGCTGCAGGCCAAGGTGATGCCGGGCCGCTGGCATCGTGTGCACAATTGACAGATGAGCAATAAAAAGACCTTGGTGCTGGTGGACGGCTCCAGCTACCTCTACCGCGCCTACCACGCCATGCCCGACCTGCGGGCCGTGCCGGGCGACATGACCAGCGCCGCCACAGGCGCCATCCGCGGCATGATCAACATGATGCAGGCGCTGCGCAAAGAGGTATCTGCCGACTACGCCGTGTGCGTGTTCGACGCCTCGGGCCCCACCTTCCGCGACGCCCTTTACACCGAATACAAGGCCACGCGCTCGCCCATGCCCGACGACCTGCGCACCCAGATCGAGCCCATCCACCAGGTGGTGGACCTGCTGGGCTGGAAGGTCGTGACCGTGCCTGGCGTAGAGGCCGACGACGTGATCGCCACCTTGGCCAACGTAGCGGCCGCACAGGGCATCGAGGTCATTGTGTCAAGTGGCGACAAAGATTTGAGCCAGCTGGTCAACGAGCACATCACCATCATCGACACCATGAGCGGAAAGCGCCGCGACGTGGCGGGCGTGACGGCCGAGTTTGGCGTGCCGCCTGCGCTGATGGTGGACTACCAGACGCTGGTGGGCGACACCGTGGACAACGTGCCCGGCGTTGCCAAGGTAGGGCCCAAGACCGCCGCCAAGTGGCTGGAAGAACATGGCTCGCTCGACAGCTTGATTGCCAATGCCGACGCCATCAAGGGTGTGGCGGGCAACAACCTGCGTGAGGCGATTGCCAGCGGGCAGCTTGCGTTGAGCCGCCAGCTCGTCACCATGAAGACCGACTGCGCGCTGGCTGACTACATCCCCGGACTGCCCGCGTTTGACGAAATCACGCTGGACGCGCCAGACAGTGCTGGTTTGCTGCCGTTCTACGAAAAGTACGGCTTCAAGGGCCTGGCCAGCGCCATCAAGGGTGCAGCGTCCCCTGCCACCGCAGCCCCCCCGGTCGCCATGCCAGGTCAAAGCGGCGACCTGTTTTCCGACCATTCCGCCAGCACCGTGGCCGAAGAGGCTCAGCACCGCGCCGTGGTGTACGACACCATCCTCAACTGGGCCGACTTTGACCAGTGGCTGGAGCGCCTACACAAGGCCCCGCTCACCGCCATCGACACCGAAACCGACTCGCTCGACGAGATGCGCGCGCAGATCGTCGGCATTTCTTTCAGCGTGCAAGCGGGCGAGGCCGCCTACATCCCGCTGCGGCATGAGGGGCCAGACGCACCCGCGCAACTGCCGCTCGATGAAGTGCTGGCCCGCCTCAAGCCCTGGCTGGAAGACCCCAAGCACTCAAAACTGGGACAGCACATCAAGTACGACCGCCATGTGTTCGCCAACCACGGCATTGAGGTGCAGGGCTACGCACACGACACCATGCTGCAAAGCTACGTGCTTGAAGTGCACAAGCCCCACAACCTGACCAGCCTGGCCGAGCGCCATACGGGCCGCAAAGGCATCACCTACGAAGACCTGTGTGGCAAGGGCGCGCACCAGATCCCGTTTGCGCAGGTGCCGGTCGACAAGGCTGCCGCCTACTCGTGCGAAGACTCCGACCAGACCCTGGACGTGCACAACGCCTTGTGGCCGCTGCTGCAGACCGACGAGAAACTGCGCTTTGTCTACGACCTGGAAATGGCCAGTAGCGAGGCGCTGTACCGCATCGAACGCAATGGCGTGCTCATCGACGCCCCCACGCTGGCCAACCAGAGCCACGAGCTGGGCCAGCGCATCCTGCAACTCGAAACCGAGGCGTACGAAATCGCAGGCCAGCCCTTCAACCTGAGCAGCCCCAAGCAACTGGGCGAAATCTTCTTCGACAAGCTGGGCATGCCCGTGGTCAAAAAGACCGCCACCGGCGCGCGCAGCACCGATGAAGAAGTGCTGGAAAAGCTGGCCGATGACTACCCCCTGCCCGCCAAGCTGCTGGAGCACCGGTCTTTGAGCAAGCTCAAAGGCACTTACACCGACAAACTGGCCCAGCTGGCCCTGCCACGCACTGGCCGCGTGCACACCCACTACGCGCAGGCCGTAGCCGTCACGGGCCGCTTGTCCAGCAACGACCCCAACCTGCAGAACATCCCCATCCGTACCCCCGAAGGCCGCCGCGTGCGCGAGGCCTTCGTCGCCCCCGCAGGCCGCGTGATCGCCAGTGCCGACTACTCCCAGATCGAGCTGCGCATCATGGCCCACCTGAGCGGCGACCACTCGCTGCTGCACGCCTTCCACGCCGGGCTGGACGTGCACCGCGCCACCGCCGCCGAAGTGTTTGGCGTGGAGGTAGACCAAGTCACCAGCGAACAACGCCGCTACGCCAAGGTCATCAACTTCGGTCTCATCTACGGCATGAGCAGCTTCGGCCTAGCCAAGAATTTGGGCATCGAAACCAAGGCCGCAGCCGCCTACATCGACAAATACTTTCAGCGCTACCCCGGCGTGAAGCAGTACATGGACGAAACAAAGGCCCTGGCCAAGTCCATGGGCTATGTCGAAACCGTGTTCGGCCGCCGCCTGTACCTGCCCGAAATCAACTCCCCCAACGGCCCGCGCCGCTCAGGCGCCGAGCGTGCGGCTATCAACGCGCCCATGCAGGGCACGGCGGCTGATTTGATCAAGCTGGCAATGGTGGCGGTGCAAAAGGAGCTGGACGCACACAAGCCGGACATCAAAATGATCATGCAGGTGCACGATGAACTGGTGTTTGAGTTGCCTGAGGGTGAGGTGGAGTGGGTGCGGTCACACATCCCGCGACTGATGGCTGAAGTGGCTGCGCTCAAGGTGCCGCTGTTGGCGGAGGTGGGGGTGGGGCTGAATTGGGATAAGGCGCATTGAGCCCGCATGCGTAACGTGAGGGCAAAGCTCAAACCGCCTTACCTTGATTAAATGCTCAAGCAAATGCTTGCTCGATGGCCGTTATCAGTGCGTCAAACTCGGTGTCAATTGACTGGATATAAGTCTCAATTGCGAGAGTTCGAATAACTTCTTCCTCGGCTTCAGCTTCTTCTGCGATGCAAGACGCAATTTTGTGGTGGTCTTTGACGTCGTCTCGCTGCAAAACCCAATCTACGTCGACACCGTATTTGTTTTTCATTAGTGCGCGAACCATAGGATTGTTGAAAACTTCAACCTCAGGCGGTCTGCTGCCCGGAAACGAGAACAATCCGTCGATAGCGTGGCTGCCAACATCAGCGTCGCGCACGGCAATTGCCTTTTTCCCTGTCTTGTTTAGTACGCGGACTGCCTCCCGCACGGCGTCTTTGCATCCGATGTCGTGTATCGCAACCGCTTTCAATAAATCATTTCTCTTTTTTCTAATGACCTCGGATAACAGTACTTTCGCAAAAACATCTTCAACGCAGATGTCTAATGCGCGTACGTGCCCCGAGGAAAGAATTGAGCGCACTTGATTTGACGAGATTTGATTGCGGAGGTCTACCCCGGTTGCATCTCTTAGCAGTAGCTTTCTTGATTCGCTCGGTAGCGCGTTTAGTATGACGCTGGAGTGAGTTGACAGGATCACTTGATGGTGACGTCTGTTGCATACGTCGAGCAAGTACTTCGTGAATTCGTACTGAGCACTTTCGTGCAATGACGTTTCTGGCTCTTCAAGGATGAAAAGGCTTTGCTCCGGGGACGTTTCAAGTGCGTCTACGGTGTACAGGATTCGCCCTTCGCCGAACCCCATATTGTTCTCTGAGTAGGAATAACCAAGTCGGGACGCGATACCGATCTCCGATTCGCGATTTTTGTGTGAGACACCTTGAAAGCCAACAGTGTCGTACTTGTGTCCAATTATTCTGGCCATACGCTTGATCACTTCAGGATCAAGATCCCGCTTCTCAGTGAAAGCCAGACTGGCACCTCCATAAACGCTCAAATCTCTACGTTCGACCTTCGGAATGTAAACAGTGAAGCCGATGTAGTAGCAATGTCTTTCGGGTTGCCGCTTGTAGCCTGACCATGCTGAGTTAACACGCGAAATAGTGACTTCTTGGGGCTTCTTGTAGTCATCTGTTTCGTAGGTGTAGATGGCCTTAGCTTTATCAGTTATTGGCTTTGGGTCAGCCACTGAAATTGGAAAGAAATCCTTGATGTATTGACGCCTGTAATCTATTGCTGTTGATGGTTTTCTGTAGGCGCAGATAGCCAATTGACCCAGCGTACTTTTGCCTGCTCCATTCAATCCTGAAATCGCAGTGATAGGGTGATCAAGGGTCAGATCCATCGCAGAGATGCCGCGGAACCCGTCTATATGAACTTGCCGGAGGCAATGGCCGAAATTTGAATAGCGATTTTTCGGTGCGTACTTGCTATGCAGTTTTTTTGTTGGATCGGCCATGTGTGTTGTCAGTCGCAGAAAGTACCTAAGGAGCCATGTCCTGAGTGATCCGCAAGTTGCGGCGATCAGTGGATGGGATGCGTAACCGCTCGTCGGCTACGTGTTTCCGAGCAGAGAAGCCGTGCTGCATTGTCACCATGTGTATCAATTTGGCAAATCCTTATCGAAATCACAAAACGGTTGCCGGCCGTGCGGCACATGGCTCAAGGCGGTCGTATTGCGTCCGAGGCACCTCATCGGTTCATGCCTTCTCTGACTCTCCATGGATGTCCAGATTTGAAGAGCCGACTCAATTTTCTCCCGTGTTAAATAGAAAACAAACCTCGTTAGTAAACTCATTCAGTAGAAGACAAAACGCCTTTGGTTATGTGCGTTTTAAGGATCTCCGAATGTCCAACACCACCCCCTACACCCCACCCGCCATCTGGCAGTGGAACAAGGAAAACTGGACTTCACCCGGTTCAATAGACACCTATCAAGGTCGAAATTGAACTGGAGATTGAGAAATGAAGAGAGTGAGATACCCGGCTGAATTCAAGGCGGAAGCGGTCAAGCAGGTGACCGA
>JAHJWB010000012.1 GCA_018828125.1 Gammaproteobacteria bacterium
ACGTGTCGATCACTGTGAAGCTGATCAACCCCATCGCCATGGAAGAAGGTCTGCGTTTCGCTATCCGCGAAGGCGGTCGTACCGTGGGCGCTGGCGTCGTGGCCAAGATCCTCGCGTAATTGGTTCTGAGTCGCACAAGGAATTGCCATGTCCAAGCAAAAAATCCGCATCCGCCTGAAGGCGTTTGATTACAAGCTGATCGACCAGTCTGCCGCTGAGATCGTTGACACCGCCAAACGCACCGGCGCGATTGTCAAGGGCCCCGTGCCCCTGCCAACCCGCATGAAGCGTTTCGACATCCTGCGCTCGCCACACGTGAACAAGACGTCGCGCGACCAGCTGGAAATCCGCACGCACCAGCGCTTGATGGACATCGTGGATCCAACGGACAAAACCGTTGACGCGCTGATGAAGCTCGACCTGCCCGCGGGCGTGGACGTCGAAATCAAGCTGCAGTAATGGATGTTGCTGGGCGGGCACGCCCACCCAGCAATGTCTGAAATAACGCGAACTTGCTTGAAAAAGCAGTTCGCGTTATACTTTAGGGCTTCGCTCAATTTGCGTCTGTTAAAAGCCGCTGGTCGAGTGGAGTTTTATTAACCTTCTTTCATGCACGCGAGTGAGAACTTGCGGAAACGCCACAGCCAATTGAAGTTGTGGCGGTGAGAGTTTTGGAGAAAACCAATGAGTCTGAGCAACTCCCTCGGGTTGCTGGGTCGCAAAGTGGGCATGATGCGTCTATTCACCGATGATGGGGACGCAGTGCCTGTCACGGTGGTGGATGTATCCAACAACCGCGTAACCCAGATCAAAACCCAAGAGAACGATGGCTACGTGGCCCTGCAGGTCACGTTCGGTTCGCGCAAAGCATCGCGCGTGACCAAGCCAGAAGCCGGTCACCTTGCCAAGGCAGGTGTGGAAGCCGGTGAAATCATCCAGGAATTCCGCGTGACCGCTGATACCGCAGCCCAGTACCAAGCTGGTGGGTCGGTGGCTGTGGCGTCCGTGTTTTCCGTGGGTCAAAAGGTCGACGTGCAAGGCACCTCGATCGGTAAAGGCTATGCCGGTACCATCAAGCGTCACAACATGAGCTCGCAGCGCGCGTCGCACGGTAACAGCCGTTCGCACAATGTTCCCGGCTCTATCGGTATGGCACAGGACCCAGGTCGTGTGTTCCCCGGCAAGCGCATGACGGGTCATCTGGGCGATGTCACCAAGACCACGCAAAACCTCGATGTCATTCGCATCGACGAAGCGCGTCAACTGCTCTTGATCAAGGGCGCTATTCCGGGCTCCAAGGGCGGGTTCGTGACGGTGCGTCCAGCGATCAAGGCCAAACCTTCCAAAGGAGCGAACTAATGCAGCTCGAACTCCTGAATGACCAAGGCCAAGGCGCATCCAAGCTGGATGTTCCCGAAACCGTTTTTGGTCGTGAATACAACGAAGATCTGGTTCACCAGATCGTCGTGGCCTACCAGGCCAACGCACGCCAAGGCACTCGCGCCCAGAAGGACCGCGAGCAAGTCCGTCACTCGACCAAGAAGCCTTTCAAGCAAAAGGGTACGGGTAACGCACGTGCAGGTATGACTTCCTCGCCTCTGTGGCGTGGGGGCGGTCGGATTTTCCCGAACATGCCTGACGAAAACTTCACGCAAAAGATCAACAAGAAGATGTACCGCGCCGGTATGTCTGCCATCTTGTCGCAGCTGGCCCGCGAAGGCCGTCTGGCTGTGGTCGATTCGCTCAAGCTTGATTCTCCCAAGACCAAGGTCCTGGCTGACAAGTTCAAGGCGATGAACCTGCAATCGGTGATGGTGATCGCCGACGAAGTGGACGAAAACCTGTACCTGGCTTCGCGCAATTTGGTGAACGTGCTCGTCGTTGAGCCCCGTTACGCCGATCCCGTGTCGCTCGTCCGTTTCAAGAAAGTGCTCGTCACCAAGGGCGCAATCGACAAACTCAAGGAGATGTTCGCATGAGCACACTCAAGTTTGACGAAGGTCGTCTGATGCAAGTGCTGGTCGCTCCCATCGTGTCCGAAAAGGCCACCATGGTTGCTGAAAAGTCCAATGCAGTGACGTTCAAGGTGCTGCAGAACGCAACCAAGCCCGAAATCAAGGCCGCTGTGGAATTGATGTTCAAGGTCGAGGTCAAGGGCGTTTCTGTGGTGAACACCAAAGGCAAGACCAAGCGTTTTGGCAAGACCATGGGCCGTCGCGACAACGTTCGCAAGGCGTATGTCACGCTGCAACCAGGTCAAGAGCTGAACCTCTCCGGGGAGGCTGCGTAATCATGGCTGTCATCAAGATGAAACCCACTTCGCCCGGCCAACGTGCCGTGGTGAAGGTCACGCGTGACCACCTGTACAAGGGTGAAGCGTACGCCCCCCTGCTGGAACCACAGTTCCAGAAGGCTGGCCGTAACAACAACGGTCACATCACTACCCGCCACAAGGGCGGTGGTCACAAGCACCACTACCGCGTGGTGGACTTCAAGCGCAACAAGGACGGCATTCCAGCCAAGGTTGAGCGCATCGAGTACGACCCTAACCGTACGGCCCACATCGCTCTGGTGTGCTATGCCGACGGCGAGCGTCGCTACATCATCGCTCCCCGCAACCTGGAAGTAGGGGCAACCCTGCTGTCCGGTTCGGAAGCTCCGATCCGCGCTGGCAACACGCTGCCTATCCGCAACATCCCCGTGGGTTCGACCATCCACTGCATCGAGCTCAAGCCCGGTGCCGGTGCGCAGATCGCTCGCTCGGCAGGTGCTTCGGCAACGCTGCTGGCCCGCGAAAGCACCTATGCTCAAGTGCGCATGCGCTCGGGTGAAGTGCGCAAGATTCATATCGAATGCCGCGCCACCATTGGTGAAGTTGCCAACGAAGAACACAGCCTGCGCCAACTCGGCAAGGCCGGTGTGAAGCGCTGGATGGGTATTCGCCCAACGGTTCGCGGCGTTGCCATGAACCCAGTGGATCACCCTCACGGTGGTGGCGAAGGCCGCACCGGCGAAGGCCGCCATGCAGTCGATCCTTGGGGCAATCTGACCAAGGGTTATCGCACCCGTAACAACAAGCGCACACAGATCATGATCGTGTCGCGTCGCAAGAAGTAAGGGGCACAGATGACTCGCTCTCTTAAAAAGGGTCCATTTGTTGACCATCACTTGCTGGCTAAGGTCGAAAAGGCCGTTGCCACCAAGGACAAGAAACCAGTCAAGACCTGGTCGCGTCGCTCCATGGTTCTGCCCGATTTCATCGGTCTGACCATTGCCGTGCATAACGGCAAGCAGCACGTACCTGTCTACGTTACCGACCAGATGGTGGGCCATAAGCTCGGCGAATTCGCCCTGACGCGCACCTTCAAGGGTCACCCCGCTGACAAAAAAGCGAAGAAGTAAGGAACGACCATGTCTGAAACACGTGCAGTCCTCCGGGGCGTCCGTCTGTCGGTCGACAAAGGCCGTCTGGTCGCTGATCTGATCCGCGGCAAGAAGGTGGACCAGGCTCTGAACATCCTGAACTTCACGCAGAAAAAAGCTGCGGGAATCGTCAAGAAGGTTCTGGAGTCGGCCATCGCCAATGCCGAACACAACGATGGCGCTGACATCGACGAACTGAAGGTCAAGACCATCTACGTCGAACAAGGCACCACGCTCAAGCGCTTCACCGCGCGCGCCAAAGGCCGCGGCAACCGCATCAGCAAGCCCACGTGCCATGTGTACGTGACGGTTGGCAATTAAAGGCTCGGGAAGACTATGGGACAAAAAATCCATCCTACCGGCTTCCGCCTTGCGGTCAGCCGCAACTGGTCCAGCCGTTGGTACGCCAGCAACCGTGATTTCGCGGGCATGCTGGCCGAAGACATCAAGGTGCGTGAGTACCTGAAGGCCAAGTTGAAGAACGCGGCTGTGTCGCGCATCCTGATCGAGCGTCCTGCCAAGAACGCCCGCATCACCATTTACTCGGCGCGTCCTGGTGTGGTGATCGGCAAGAAGGGTGAAGACATCGAGAACCTCAAGAAGGAGCTCGCCACTCGCCTGGGCGTGCCTGTCGCAGTGAACATCGAAGAAGTGCGCAAGCCCGAAATCGATGCCAAGCTGATCGCCGACAGCATCACGCAACAGCTCGAAAAGCGGATCATGTTCCGCCGCGCCATGAAGCGTGCCATGCAGAACGCCATGCGTCTGGGTGCCCAGGGCATCAAGATCATGTCGTCCGGCCGTCTGAACGGTATCGAAATCGCTCGCTGCGAGTGGTACCGTGAAGGCCGCGTGCCACTTCACACGCTGCGTGCGGACATCGACTACGGTACCTCTGAAGCCAAGACCACCTACGGTGTGATCGGCGTCAAGGTCTGGGTCTACAAGGGTGACACGCTGGGTCGTAACGACCTGCCAGCCGTGGAAACTCCGCGTCCAGACGAAGAGCGCCGCCCCCGCGGTCCACGCCGTGATGGCCGCCCAGGTGGCGATCGTCCAGGCGCAGGCCGTGGAGCCCCACGTCGTCCAGTCGGTGGTAACACCGCTCCGGCCGACGGCAGCGACAAGCCAGTGGAAGCTGGTGGCGCTGATAACACCGCCGTTAAGCGCGTACGCAAAGTCGCCGCGCCCGCTACAGCAGCGGACGGAAAAGGAGAATAAGTATGCTGCAACCTGCTCGCCGCAAGTACCGCAAGGAGCAAAAAGGCCGTAACACTGGCGTCGCAACTCGGGGTGCCTCCGTTGCGTTCGGTGATTTCGGTCTGAAGTGCACCGATCGTGGCCGTCTGACGGCCCGCCAGATCGAAGCTGCACGCCGTGCGATTTCCCGTCACGTCAAGCGTGGCGGCCGTATCTGGATCCGCGTGTTCCCGGACAAGCCAATCTCTACCAAGCCCGCAGAAGTGCGTATGGGTAACGGTAAGGGCAACCCCGAGTACTACGTGGCTGAAATCCAGCCCGGCAAGATCGTTTTCGAGATCGTCGGTGTGCCCGAAGAACTGGCCCGTGAAGCGTTCCGCCTGGCTGCCGCCAAGCTGCCTCTGCGCACCACGTTCGTCAGCCGCCTGATCGGCGCGTAATTCAGGAGAACTAAGCAATGAAGACTACTGAACTGCGCCAAAAAGACGTCGCCGGTATCGAGACCGAAATCAAGGCGCTGCAAAAGGCCCATTTCGGCCTGCGCATGCAAAAGGCTACACAGCAATTGGGTAACACCAATACGCTGCGCGCCACCCGCCGCGATATCGCCCGTGCCAAGACCATTCTTGCTGAAAAGCAAGCCGCCAAGTAAGGAGCCCATATGACGGAACCTAAAAAATCCCTCAAGCGCACCTTGGTTGGCAAGGTGGTCAGCGACAAGCGTCAAAAGACTGTGACCGTGCTGGTCGAGCGTCGTGTGAAGCACGAGCTCTACGGCAAGATCGTTGGCAAGTCGAGCAAGTACCACGCCCATGACGAAAATGGCGAGTACAAGCTGGGTGACACCATCGAAATCACCGAGAGCCGTCCGCTCTCCAAGACCAAGAACTGGGTCGCGACCCGCTTGGTTCAGAAGGCCGGCCTGCTGTAATAAAACAGCACCCACCGCTCCGTGGCGAAAGCCCTGTGCGGTCAGGCCCTTCAAAAACGACCCACAATGTGGGTCGTTTTGCTTTGTGGGCCCCGATTGCGTGGCGCCGGGCAATGCGTTCGTTCAAACCGCCTGCATTCAGCAGACCATCATCCCAAGGAGAACTCAATGATCAAAGTCGGTGACACCCTGCCAGCCAGCATGCTGATGGAATATTCAGAAGTCGAAGGCGAAGGCTGCAGCATTGGTCCCAACCCCGTGCCGGTGGACAAGGCCACCGCAGGCAAGACCATTGCCCTTTTTGCACTGCCGGGCGCTTTTACCCCTACCTGCTCGGCCAAGCACGTGCCAGGCTACGTGGAGAAAGCGGCGGAGTTCAAGGCTGCAGGCGTGGATGAAATCTGGTGCGTGAGCGTGAACGACGCCTTTGTGATGGGCGCCTGGGCACGCGATCAGAAGACCGAGGGCAAGGTCCGCATGCTGGGTGACGGTGATGCGACGTTTGCCAAGGCCACCGGCCTGACGCTGGACCTCAATGGCAAGGGCCTGGGCCTGCGCAGCAACCGTTACTCGATGCTGGTGCGCGACGGCAAGGTGGTCACGCTCAACGTGGAAGCTCCCGGCAAGTTTGAAGTGAGCGACGCCGACACACTGCTGGCCCAGGCCAAAGGTTGAGCCTATCGGTTTTGCTATTGAATAAATAGCTGCTAGCGCTTACTGAATAAGCGCTAGCGACCAAAAACATCAAAAGATGTCGACCTTCAGATAGTGCGCGCCTGCTATCGGGTTGTGATAGTAGGGCGGGATCTCTTCAAAGCCCAGATCGGTGTACAGCGCTCGCGCAGACTCCATGTCGTCCAGCGTGTCCAGCAACACGCTGGCATATCCTGCCTGGCGGGCGCGGTCCAGAATGGCTTCCGCCAGTTCGCGGCCCAAGCCGAAGCCCCGGAAAGCCTTGCGCACAAACAGGCGTTTCATCTCGCTGGCATTGGGATAGTCTGCGGTGTCCATGGGGCGCAGTGCGCAGCAGCCCGCAATGGCGCCCTCCACCTCGGCCAGCAGCAGCGCACCGCGCGGCTCTGCATAGTCGCCAGGCAAGTTTGCCAGTTCTCCCTCAAAGTCCTGAAAGCACAGGTCCACGCCCAAGGCGTCAGCATATTCGCGAAAGATTTCGCGAACCGTGTCCAGCTCGGCAGGCGAGACTGGGGTTCGCAGGGTGACTGTAGGTTTGTCCAAAACGAGCCGGGTAAAACAACAAAAACCGCAGTGTAGCGAGTCCGGTTCAGAACGCCGCAGCCGCCAGGGACGAAACCCACCATGCCAACCCCAGGCTCAGGCCCAGCACGACCAGCGCGACGGTCCGGCTCAGCATGTCGTCGCGCGAAGCGGTTACAGGGTTGGCCAGCGCCTTGTCACCGTGCAGCATGGGGCGCACCAGCCGTTGCTTGCGCACCAGCACGTAGAACAGGATGGCCAGCACATGCAGGGCCACCAAGCCCAACACGAGATACTGGCCGACTTCCTTGTGGTAGCTGGTGGCCTGGCCGACCACAGCGTTGGAGACAAAACGGGTCAGGGGCCCGGCAAAGGCGATCTCGTCATCGCTGAGCAGGCCAGTGCCCACTTGCGCCGCTAACACTGCCAGCAGCGCAAACACCGAGAGTGCGCCCAGCGGGCTGTGGCCCACGCCGTCTTCGGGATGTGGCGTGCCACGCAGGTAGCGCACCAGCCGGGCCGGGGCGTACACAAACGCGGCAAACCGTGACCAGCGCCCCCCAATCAGCCCCCAGATGATGCGAAACACGAGCAGCGCAAGCACCAGATGCCCCAGGCGAAAGTGCCACTCCATGGCGTTGCCTCCCACCTTGGCGGTGATCACCAGCGAGATCACGCTGGCGGCCAGTGTCCAGTGAAAGATGCGGGTGGGGAGGTCCCAGATGCGTACGGTGTGTGGCGTCGTCATGGTGTGGGTGGTTGGGTTGCTTGGGCGTGGGGTGGCGGCGAAATCATGGCATTGTGCGGGACTGGGGGTTTGTCCGGAAGCCTACAAGCTGCGTAAAAGCAGGCAAACCGGCATACTGCCAACCGCCCCCGCAGTTTCTGTCCCCCACGAAAAAGGAAGCTCCCATGAAAGCACTTGCCGCGTTCACCCTTGCCGCTGCCGCCCTGACCCTGTCGGCGCCAGCGTCTGCCCAGTTTGCCAAAGCCGAAGACGCCATCAAATACCGCCAAAGCGCGTTGTTTGTGATGGGTCAGCACTTCGGTCGCCTGGGCGCCATGGCCAACGGCCGTGTGCCGTTTGACGCCAAGTTGGCGCAAGACAACGCCGATGTGGTGGTTCAGATGGCCAAGTTGCCGTGGGCGGGCTTCGGCGCAGGTACCGACAAGGGGGCTCCGACCAAGGCGCTGCCTGAAATCTGGACCGAGCAGGCCAAGTTCAAAGAACACTCCGACAAGCTGGAGGCCGAGTCGATCAAGCTGGCGGCGGCTGCCAAGACGGGCAATCTGGACAACCTCAAGACCGCATTTGGCGCTGCTGCGGGCACCTGCAAAGCCTGCCACGACAACTACCGCGCGAAATAAGGTACATCTCCCTGAGGCCTTGCCGCCCGGTGCTGGTCACTAGGGGTGACAGTTCTTCGGGCCGACCAGCCTGCGCAGGCATGCGTGGATCCGCGGCCCTCAGCCCCTTTTCTCTTCGTGCTACGCGCTCCGGGGAGCGGGATGCGCCAACGCACGCAAGCGAAGCGCCACCCACGCGGCTTGGCGGCACTTGCGCGGCGTCCGCTGGTCTGTGCAACGCCTGTTGTGGGTGCCATCTTGCAAAATTAATAGCTATCAGCGTTTACTGCATAAGCGAAAGGCCGATTTCATAGGAAATCGGCCTTGTGTTTTTTGCAAAGACAGAAACGGCTCAGGTCTCTGCCAGCAGCTTCTCGATCAGCTGGTGCAACTCGGGGAAGTTGGGCGCGCCGACAAAGGTCTTCACGATTTCCCCGCGTTTGTTCACGATGAAGGTGGACGGTGTCAGCCGCACGTCGCCCCAGGCATGGGCCACGGCGCCGGTGTTGTCGATGGCAACTTTGAAGGGCAGCTTGCGGGTTTCGGCAAAGTTCACCACGTAGCTCGGTGGGTCGTAGCTCATGGCGACCGCCACGGTGTCAAAACCCTGGCTTTGGTACTTGTTGTAGGTGGCCACAATCTCGGGCATTTCAGCGACGCAGGTGGTGCAACTGGTGGCCCAGAAGTTCACGAGCGTCACCTTGCCCTGCATGTCGGCGGTGGTTTTGCTGGAGCCATCCAGCAGCACGAAGGTCGACGCAGGCGCCGCGGCGCGGCCGGTATCCAGATACACATAAGCTCCGACGGCCGCAAACGCCGCCACCGCCACACCTGCTGCCCAATGCTTGATCGCCATGACTTCACCATCCATCCAGAACAAGGGCCAAGCCCAAACCGGCATTGTGCCGGACGCGGTACCGGGGTCCCCATCTGCGCGGCAGCGCCCCCGTTCCCAGCGGGGGTGGACTCGGTCGCGTCACAAAAGTTCGGGGGTGCGGTGGCTTTGAAGGGGCCGCGCACCCAACATGGGCGGCACTGTCGATAATCGACCCAATGAATTGGACACTGACGGGCGCAACCGCCCTGCTGCTGCTTGCGGGCTGCAGCCCCGCGCTGAACTGGCGCAACGTGCCGGTACCTGAGGCCGCACTCACTATCACGCTTCCTTGCAAGCCCGACCGGGCCACGCGCCAAGTGGAGCTCGCGGGCGCGCCTGTGGAGTTGTCCATGGTGGGCTGCGATGCCGACGGCGCGACATTTGCGGTGTCGCATGTGACGCTTTCGGACCCCTCACAATTGGGAAACGCACTGACCCACTGGCGCGCCGCGGTGCTGGCCGTTCTGGGAAAAGAGGCCTATGCCACTGCGGTAGACACACCCTATGCACCGCCGGGCGTATTGCCCGTGCCGCAATCGGTGCGCACCGTTGCACAGGGGCAGCGCGCGGATGGCAGCGCCGTCGCGGCGCAGGGCGTGTGGTTTGCGCGGGCGGTGGGGCCGCAGGTGCGGCTGTACCACGCAGTGGTCTACACCCCCAAGCCTCGACCAGAGGTGGCTGACCAGTTCTTTGCCGGGTTGGCGTTGCAATGAGCGGCGTGCTCCCGCGGCGCACCGCCGTCATCGTTTTTCTGGCCTTCGCTTTTGCATACTTTTTATCGGCCTTGGTGCGGGCGGTCACCGCCACCCTGGCGCCGACGCTCGCAGAGGAATTCACGCTGCAGGCCAGCGATCTTGGCCTGCTGGCGGGCGGGTATTTTCTGGGGTTTGCAGCCACGCAGCTGCCCCTGGGCACTTGGCTGGACCGCCATGGTCCCAAAAAGGTTGCGCTGGGTTTTCTGGGCGTGGCGGTGGTGGGTAGCTTGGTGTTTTCCGTGGCGACGGGGTTTTCGGGCTTGCTGGCAGGGCGCGTGTTGTGTGGCGCGGGCGTCAGCGCCTGCCTGATGGCACCCCTGACGGGCTACCGGCGCTGGCTGGAGCCGACGGCCCAGATGCGCGCCAATTCCTGGATGCTGATGACAGGATCGCTCGGGATGGTGGCCTCCACGTTGCCGGTGCAGTGGGCGCTGCCATTGGTGGGCTGGCGGCCCTTGTTCTGGGGACTGGCCGCGCTGATTGCGTTGTCGATGGTGGTGATTGCGGTGTGGGTGCCTAGTTGGGGCCGCTCCTCCAAGCCGGCAAGCGCAGCCGGGTCGCAGATGGCAGATGACCGGCCAGTGCCTGATGGCTACGCCATGGTATGGCGCCACCCGTACTTTCAACGTCTCGCGCCGCTGGGCTTCTTTGTCTACGGCGGCATGGTCGCCATGCAGACACTGTGGGCCGGACCGTGGATGCAGCGGGTGGCGGGCTACACACCGCTGGAGTCCGCCACGGGCCTTTTCTGGATCAATGTCTCCATGCTGTGCACGTTCTGGACCTGGGGCATGGTCAGTCCGTGGCTGCTGCGCAAAGGGCTGGGGGCTGACCGGTTAATGGCTGCGGGCCTGCCGCTGTGCCTCGTGGTGCTGCTGGGCATCATCGTCGCCGGGCCGCAGGCGGGCGGTGGTGCTTGGGCGCTGTTTTGTGTGTCGTGCACCTTTGTCTCGCTGTCGCAACCGGCAGTGGCCATGGCGTTTCCGCAGGCGCTGGCCGGGCGGGCGCTGTCAGCATACAACCTGGTCATCTTTGCGGGCGTGTTTGTGGTGCAGTGGGGCATCGGGCTGGCAGTGGATGCGTTTGCCGCTGCAGGCCTGTCGACCGTGCCATCGTTCCAGGCGGCCATGGGCGTGTACCTGGCGTGCAACGTGGCGGCCTATGCGTGGTTCCTGCTGCGGGGGCAGCGCCATAATGTCCTTTCAACCTCCACGCCATGAGCACTACCAGCATCCTCATCATTGCCCACGCCCCGCTGGCCCATGCGCTGCGCGAATGTGCGCTGCACGTGTTTCCCGATTGCGGCAGCAGCCTGACGGCGCTGGATGTGCAGCCCAACCAGCCTCCCGAAGAGTCGCTGGCGCAGGCACGCATCCTGCTCGACCAGTTGGGTGCCGATTCGACCCTGGTGCTGACCGACGTGTTTGGCGCCACACCCTGCAACATTGCGCAACGCGTTGTGGACGGCGTGCGCTCGCGGCTGGTGACGGGGGTCAATTTGCCCATGCTGCTGCGCGCCGTGAGCTACCGTGCCGAGCCCCTTGACTCCGTCGTCACCCGCGCGGTGGTGGGGGGCACACAAGGGGTGATGCAGGTAGCCATCTCCGCGCCGCAGAACCAGAACCGCCGAAACCGACATGATCAAGACTCGTACGACCATCAGCAATAAATTGGGCCTGCACGCCCGTGCCTCGGCCAAGCTCACCAAGCTGGCGGGCAGCTTTCCGTGTGACGTTTTCATGAGCCGCGGCGATCGCCGCATCAACGCCAAAAGCATCATGGGCGTGATGATGTTGGCGGCTGGCATGGGGACTGAAGTGGAAATTGAAACCAGCGGCGATCGCGAGCAAGAGGCCATGGACGCCTTGCTGGCGCTCATCGCTGACAAGTTTGGTGAGGGTGAGTGAACCTGCAGTTCCCCCGCACTTTTCCTGGACTGATGAACCTGTGACACCCCCATGACTTTTTCCGTCCACGGTCTCGCCGTCGCACGCGGCATCGCCATTGGCCGTGCGGTACTGGTGGCATCCAGCCGCGTGGACGTGGCGCACTATTTTGTGCAGCCCGAGCAGGTCGAGGGCGAAATCGAGCGGGTGCGAAATGGCCGCAATGCCGTGGTCGAGGAGCTGCAGCGCCTGCAGACCGACATGCCTGCTGATGCTCCACACGAGCTGACCGCGCTGCTGGATGTGCACCTGATGCTGCTGCAGGACGAGGCCCTGACCGGTGGCGTCAAGCACTGGATCACCGAGCGCCTGTACAACGCCGAATGGGCGCTGACCACGCAACTGGAAGTGATCGCGCGCCAGTTTGATGAGATGGAGGACGAGTACTTGCGCGAACGCAAGGCGGATCTGGAGCAGGTGGTCGAGCGCATCCTGCGGTATATGAAAGGCGTGGCCAGCCCCGTGGCGCCGCCCGTCAGCAGCCCGCGCCGCAAGACGCAACAAGACCTGTTGCTGGACGACACAGTAGACGTGCCTCTGGTGCTGGTGGCCCACGACCTGTCTCCGGCCGACATGCTGCAGTTCAAGCAAAGCGTGTTCGCGGGGTTCGTGACCGACGTGGGCGGCAAGACCAGCCACACTGCCATCGTGGCGCGCAGCATGGACATTCCCGCGGTGGTCGGCGCGCGCAGCGCCAGCCAGCTGGTGCGCCAGGACGACTGGGTCATCATTGACGGCGACGCGGGCGTGATCATCGTCGACCCCTCGCCCATCATCCTGGCCGAATACGGTTTTCGCCAGCGCCAGGTCGAGCTGGAGCGCGAGCGCCTGGCGCGTCTGCGGCACACCCCCGCCATCACCATCGATGGCCACAAGGTTGAGCTGCTGGCCAACATCGAGCAGCCCGGCGATGCCGCAACCGCCGTGCGGGCCGGTGCCGTGGGGGTGGGGCTGTTTCGCAGCGAATTCCTGTTCATGGGCCGTTTGGGCAACCTGCCTGGCGAGGACGAGCAGTACCGCGCCTACTGCGAAGCCCTGGATGGCATGCAAGGCCTGCCCGTCACCATTCGCACCATCGATGTGGGCGCCGACAAGCCGCTGGACAACAAGGGCCACAAGGACAGCTACCTGAACCCCGCTCTGGGCCTGCGCGCCATCCGATGGAGCCTGGCCGACCCCGCCATGTTCCGCACCCAGTTGCGCGCGGTGCTGCGTGCGGCGGCGCATGGCAAGGTCAACCTGCTGTTTCCCATGCTGGCGCACACGCACGAGATCCAGCAGACGCTGGCGCAGGTGGACCTCGCCCGTGCCGAGCTGGACGCGCGAGGCGTGCCCTATGGGCCGGTGCAACTGGGCGCCATGATCGAGGTGCCTGCCGCCGCGCTCATGGTGCGCACGTTCCTCAAGTATTTCGATTTCCTGTCCATTGGCACCAACGATCTCATCCAGTACACGCTGGCGATTGACCGGGCTGACGAGGCGGTTGCGCACCTGTACGACCCGCTGCATCCCGCCGTGCTGCGTCTGGTCGCCGATGTGATTGCCGAAGGCGAGCGCCAGGGCAAAAGCGTGTGTGTGTGCGGTGAAACGGCGGGGGACGTGACCATGACCCGCCTGCTGCTGGGCCTGGGCCTGCGCAGCTTTTCCATGCACCCAGCGCAGATCCTGGCCATCAAGCAAGAGGTGTTGCGCGCCGACACCCGCAAGCTGGCACCCTGGGCGCAACTGGTGCTGGAAGGCGACGAGCCCGCCACCTTGCTGGCGTCATAGGCGTCGGGTGCAGAAACTCACGATTTGATAGCTGCTAGCGCTTTGTGGGTAAGCGCTAGAGGGCAATTTGACTCATATTTTGTGGGTCAGCGTGCCCGCATCCCCATCACCGCCGCGCTGATGATCATGCCGGTGGCGAGTGCAATGCTCCAGGCGAACGGGCGTCCACTCACCAAGATGAGCAATGCGGTGGATGCCAGCGGTGTGAGGTAGCTCAGGATGCCGATGTGCCGCGCATCGCCGAGCTTCAGCGCCTTGTCCCACATAAAAAACGAAGCCCCCAGCGGCCCGAGGCCCAGCACAGCGAGCAGAGCCCAGTCGCGCGCGTGCAGCGACGCAGCAGGCTCCAGCGCCACATGGCACAGCAGCGACAGCACCCCCGACACCAGCCCGAACAACCCAATCGCCGTGGTCGGAAAAGCCGCCACGCGTTTGGTGAGAAGTGAGTAGGTGGCCCAGATGAACGCCGCTGCCAGCGCGGGCAGATAGCCCCAGGCCAGCGTGCCACTCAACTCGCGCCCACCCACGATGGCGATGGCAGCACCTGCAAAGCCCAACACCGCCGCCAGCACATGTGGCAGGCGCAGCGATACCCCGGGCAGTACCACGGGCGATAGCACCACGATGAACAGCGGCCACAGGTAGTTGACGAGGTTGGCCTCTACAGGCGGAGCGTGGCGCAGCGCGATGAACAGCAGGAAGTGGTACGCGAAGAGGCCGTACACACCCAGTGCCAACGTGCGCAGCGGGATGCGCCACTGGGTCGGGTCGCGCAGCACAAAAGGCCACGCGGGCACGCTGCCGATGATGAGCGCAATGCCCGTGAGCAAAAACGGTGGCACGTGGGTGAGCGAAACGCCCAGCGATGCGAGGGAGGCCCACAGCGCGATGGCGCCCAGGGCATACAGATTGGCTTGCATGGTGCCGAGCTTACGCGGGCCGCTTGTCGTGGATCGTCGCGCAACGGCGGTCCGTCGTCGCGCATCAACGGTCGGTGCAACTCAAGGGTTCGCGCGGCGCAGCGCTGCGGTGAGCGCCGAGGGAGAGCGGTATCCGGTGCGCCGTGCCACCTCGGCCACGGCCATGCCGCCGTCGCGCAGCGACCGGGCCTGCACCATGCGCTGGTCGCGCAACCAGGCCATGGCGCCCACGCCGTGCGCTTCACGGCAGCGCGCGGCAAATTGACTGGGACTCAGATGCACCTGCGCCGCCAGGTCGGCCACGGACAGGTCGCTGTGCCACCGCTGCGCCGCCCAATGCTGCAGCGCGGGCCAGTCAATGCTGCGACGACGCGAACTGACTGCGGGCGAGGTGTTTTGCGCAGATCTGCCAAGCCACGCCTCCAGCAGAAGGGCAGGGCCGTGGGTGGTGGCGAGGGGGCGGCCTTGTTGCAATGCGCTGGCCAGGTAGCGCGCCAGGGGCAACGCATCCGCAGGCGGCACAGCAGCGCCGGGCCGCCCTGCGCACTGCGCCCATGCGGGATGTGTGGTGTCGAGCACCAGGCACACGCTGCCGCGAGAGGATTCAAAGTCGTGGCGATCCCCGGGCGAAATTACGCAGCCGTCGCCAGCTACCACGCGCACCCCCCGCCCGGCGACTTCCAACTCCAGTGCGCCTGACAGACCCAGCAAGATCTGGAAGTGGTCGTGGCTGTGGCTGCCAGGCGACGCGCCGTAGTGTCGCAGCGAGAGCAATCCAGCTGGAGCCATGGCGTTCGCCGGGTTGGTTGGTTGTGGGGGTGTTGTGGGTTCTCACACGCCCGCGGCGTGTGCCTGCTGGTCGGCGTGGTAGCTGCTGCGCACCATTGCGCCCACCGCCGCGTGGCTGAAACCCATCTTGTAGGCCTCTTCCTCGAACATCTTGAAGGTGTCGGGGTGCACATAGCGGCGCACGGGCAGGTGGCTGTTGCTGGGGGCCAGATATTGGCCAATGGTCAGCATGTCGATGTTGTGATCGCGCATGTCGCGCATCACCTGCAGGATCTCATCGTCCGTCTCGCCCAGGCCAACCATGATGCCGCTCTTGGTCGGAACCTTGGAGTGCAGCGCCTTGAACTTTTTCAGCAGGTTCAGGCTGAACTGGTAATCCGACCCCGGGCGCGCTTCCTTGTACAGGCGCGGCGCGGTCTCCAGGTTGTGGTTCATCACATCGGGCGGTGCGGCCTTCAGGATTTCAAGCGCGCGGTCATCACGGCCCCGGAAATCGGGCACCAGAATTTCGATCTGTGTCTGGGGCGAAAGCTCGCGGATGTTCTGGATGCATTCCACGAAGTGGCCGGAGCCGCCGTCGCGCAGGTCATCGCGGTCCACGCTGGTGATCACCACGTACTTGAGCTTGAGTGCTGCGATGGTCTTGGCAAGATTCAGCGGCTCGTCCTTGTCCAGTGGGTCGGGGCGGCCATGGCCCACGTCGCAGAACGGGCAGCGGCGGGTGCACTTGTCGCCCATGATCATGAAGGTGGCAGTGCCTTTGCCGAAGCATTCGCCGATGTTGGGGCACGAGGCCTCTTCGCACACGGTGTGGAGCTTGTGCTCGCGAAGGATCTCTTTGATCTCGTAGAAGCGCGTGGTGGGGCTGCCTGCTTTCACGCGGATCCAGTCGGGCTTCTTGAGCACTTCACCGCGCTCCACCTTGATCGGAATGCGCGACAGCTTGGCCGCAGCCTTTTGCTTGGCCAGCGGGTTGTAGTCTTCGGTGGATTGCGCTTCGCGGACGACTTCAGGGGTGCTCATGGCATGTAGGCAGGTTCAGGGCGCCAACCGGATGCTGAGCTGCTGGCCCAGCACCTGCGCGGCTTCTTCCCAGGTGGTGTGGACCCCGATTGTAGAAAGGTCCACCGTTTGCAAACCTGCGTATCCGCAAGGGTTGATGCGCGCAAAGGGTTCCAGGTCCATCGCCACGTTGAGTGCCACACCGTGGTAGGTGCAGTGGCGGCTGACTTTGATGCCCAATGCGGCGATCTTGCCCAGGCCTTCAAAATCCGGCGTAGGCGCTGCCGCGTCCACACGCTTTTGCGGCCGTTGGGGCAGCATGGCGTGGCTGTGCGGGTCGTCCAGGCGCACGTAGATGCCGGGTGCACCGCCCACGCGGTGTCCCGTGACGCCAAAGTGCGCCAGCGTGCGGATCACCGCCTCTTCCACGCGGTAGACGTATTCCTTGACGAAATAGCCAGCACGCTGAAGGTCTATCAGCGGATATGCGACCACCTGGCCTGGCCCATGGAACGTGACCTGGCCGCCGCGGTTGGTGGCCACCACAGGGATGGCGCCGGGGTGGAGCACGTGATCGCTTTTGCCCGCCAGCCCCTGGGTGAACACCGGAGCGTGTTCACACACCCACAATGTGTCCGGCGTCTCTTCCGTGCGCTGGGCTGTGTAGTCCTGCATGGCTTGCACGGTAGCGGCATAGTCCGCGCGGCCAAGGTTGCGAGTGTTGATGGTCATGCGAGAGCTTTGCCAAAAGCCACGAGACCTACAACACCACTTTGACCATGGGGTGCGAGGACAGGGCGCGGTACAGGTCGTCGAGCTGTTCGCGGCTGGTGGCGGTAATGGTGATAGTTACTCCGAGGTAATTGCCGCCGCGGCTATCGCGCAGTTCAATGGTGCCAGCGTCAAAGGTCGGATCAAACTTGCGGGCCAGTTCGGTGACGGCATGGACAAAGCCGTCCACCTTGAGCCCCATGACTTTGATCGGAAATTGGGAGGGGTATTCGATCAACGAATCCTTGCGTTGATCAGTAGCCTGTGTATCGAGGCCATTTGCAGGCGGCGGGGTAGAGGAGGTCATGGTGAAGGGTGCTGGTGTGTTTGCTGCGATTTCAATAGCTGTATCAGCTTGGCCATTGTGCGGTAGCGGCGTATTGGTGCAGAAAGCGGCGCATTCTGTATGCGCCAAATCGGTGCATCGCCATGTTTGATGCACATCAAAAGCCGTTGGCCCATCACCACAACAAAGCACACGGGCGCACTGGTTTCGTGCCGCGGTTGCGGGTCTTTGTCGGGTGGCATGGGTTTTTACTTATAATTAGAGGCTTTGTGAAAGTTGCAGTCTGTAACGCGGGCGTCATTGAACAATGAAAACAATCGCCCCTGAGACTGAAACTGAGGCTGAAGAATCTGACTTCAAGCCCCTGACGGCCGATGAAGCCGCGGTGTGGCGCAGTCGCAATCCTCCCATCTCGGTGTGGAAGGTGGTGGCGGGTCAGGCACTGGTTGGTGTATTGGTGGCCCTGGTGGCCTGGGCTCTTACAGGCAGTGTGCGAGTGGGCTGGTCTGCAGCCTATGGTGCGCTGGCAGTGGTGGTTCCTGCGGCCTTGTTTGCCCGTGGTGTGTTGAGTCACAAGGCGTCGACCAATCCGCGTGCGGCCATGGTGGGGTTCTTTGGTTGGGAAATTGCCAAGATCGTGCTGACGGTGGCGCTGCTTGCGGCGGCACCCTGGGTGGTCCCGGGCTTGAGCTGGATGGCTCTTGTGGTGGGTATGGTGATCACAATGAAAACGTACTGGGTAGCCCTGTTGGTGCGGCCTGGTGTCCGAAAAACCGATTGATATAGAGAAGAGTTGTCCGATGGCCGCAGAAGCGCACGCTCCGACTGCAAGTGAATACATCGTTCACCACCTGCAGCATCTTCAAAACGTCAACCAGACCAAAATCGTTGATTTCACGGTCTTCAATTACGACTCGATCATCATTGGTTTGGTTCTGGGTGCTCTCACGCTTTTGATCCTTTGGTCTGCTGCCCGAAAGGCGACGTCCGGCGTGCCGGGTCGTTTTCAGGCTGCGGTTGAAATGCTGGTTGAAATGGTGGACAACCAGGCCAAGGCCAACATCCACAATGCCGAGAGCCGTAAATTCATCGCTCCTTTGGGTCTGACGGTATTCGTCTGGATTTTCCTGATGAACTTCATGGACATGATCCCGGTCGATCTGCTGCCATCAATTTGGGCGCAAATCTACGGTGCCGCGGGTCATGATCCTCATCACGCGTATCTGCGGGTCGTGCCCACCGCCGACCTCTCCACCACCCTGGGTCTGGCATTTGCGGTCCTGATTCTCCGGTTCTGGTACAGCGTCAAGATCAAGGGCGCTGGCGGCTGGGCCCACGAACTGGTGTCTGCTCCTTTTGGTACCAGCAAGAATCCCATCTTCGCCCTGATCCTGGGCGTGATCAATCTGCTCATGCAGATCATTGAATATGTCGCCAACACCGTGTCGCATGGCATGCGGTTGTTCGGCAACATGTACGCTGGCGAACTGGTGTTCATGCTGATTGCCCTGATGGGTGGTGCGGCTGCACTGTCGCTGTCGGGTGTGCTGCTGCCTGTGGGCCACGTCATCGCTGGCACCATCTGGACGCTGTTCCACATTCTGGTGATCTCGCTGCAAGCATTCATCTTCATGATGCTGGCACTGATCTACCTTGGTCAGGCGCACAACGCGCACTAAGTTTCCCTTTCGTTTTTCTTTCCTTAACTTTTCTTTTTTACTCAGGAGTCATCATGGAAAACATTCTCGGTCTCGTCGCTCTGGCTTGTGGTCTGATCGTTGGCCTCGGCGCTATCGGCGCTTCCATCGGTATCGCACTGATGGGTGGCAAGTTCCTCGAATCGTCGGCACGTCAGCCTGAGCTGATCAACGAACTGCAAACCAAGATGTTCATCTTGGCTGGTCTGATCGACGCTGCTTTCCTGATCGGTGTGGCTATCGCTCTGCTGTTCGCGTTCGCCAATCCCTTCGCTTCGACATTCTTGGCCAACCTGCCCAAGTAAGTCCCGTTCAACGCCACTCTAGAAAGGTGTTGCCGTGAGTATCAATGCGACCCTGTTCGTTCAGGCCATCGTCTTCTTGATTCTGGTGTGGTTCACGATGAAGTTCGTGTGGCCCCCGATCGCGAAGGCGTTGGATGAACGAGCCCAGAAAATCGCCGAAGGCCTCGCTGCTGCTGACCGTGCCAAGTCCGAGCTGACCGCTGCCAACCAGCGCGTCGAAAAGGAACTGTCACAGGCGCGCAACGAAACGGCCTCGCGTCTTGCGGACGCCGACCGACGTGCCCAGGCCATCATCGAGGAAGCCAAGTCACGCGCCACGGAAGAGGGCAACAAGATTGTCGCTTCCGCTCGTGCCGAAGCCGAACAGCAAACGGTGCAAGCCCGCGAAGCCCTGCGTGAGCAGGTTGCTGCGCTGGCCGTCAAGGGTGCTGAGCAGATTCTCCGCAAGGAAGTCAATGCCGGCGTGCACGCCGACTTGCTCAACCGCCTGAAGACCGAGCTGTAAGGGGACACACATGGCTGAACTCGCCACCATTGCCCGCCCTTACGCGGAAGCCCTGTTCAAGGCCGCTACTGCGGGTGCGGGCGTGGATCTGGTCAGCACTGCTGCCTGGGTCGATGAACTGGCGGCCATTGCCGCCAACCCGCAGTTGCGTCAGCTGGCGGACAACCCAAAGGTGACGGCAGACCAGGTGTTTGCTGTGGTCACGGGTGTTGCGCGTTCGGCGCTGTCCGATACGGCCAAGAACTTCCTGCGCACGGTTATCGACAACGGGCGCCTCAACGCGCTGCCGGAAGTCGCTGCGCAGTTTCGTGCCCTTGTGAATCGCCGCAGTGGCTCTTCGGATGCCGTGGTCTACAGCGCTTTTGCGATGGATGCCGCAGCATTGGCCGAAGTCGGCTCTGCGCTGGAAAAGCGCTTTGGCCGCAAGCTCAATCTCACCGTTCAGCAGGACGAGTCCCTGATCGGTGGCATTCGCGTAGTGGTGGGTGACGAGGTGCTGGACACTTCGGTCAAGGCCCGTCTTGAACAAATGAAAGCGGCCCTCACCGCGTAACCGCGGCGAGGACAGCGAACCAAAGAAAGAAGGAAAGAGTCATGCAACTCAATCCCGCAGAAATTTCTGAACTCATCAAGAGCCGCATCGAAGGTCTGGCTGCCAGCAGCGATATCCGCAATCAGGGCACCGTAGTGTCCGTGTCCGACGGTATCGTGCGCGTGCACGGCCTGTCGGACGTGATGGCTGGCGAAATGTTGGAGTTCCCCGCCACAAAGGACGGTCAGCCCTCCTACGGCCTGGCCCTGAACCTCGAGCGCGACTCCGTCGGCGCCGTGATTCTGGGTGAGTACGAACACATTTCCGAAGGCGATACCGTCAAGTGCACGGGCCGCATTCTGGAAGTGCCGGTTGGCCCTGAGCTGATTGGCCGCGTGGTGAATGCCCTGGGTCAGCCTATTGACGGCAAGGGTCCTATCAACGCCAAGCTCACCGACGTGATCGAAAAGGTCGCTCCAGGCGTTATCGCCCGTAAATCGGTGGACCAACCCCTGCAGACCGGCCTGAAGTCCATCGACTCCATGGTCCCTGTGGGTCGTGGCCAGCGCGAGCTGATCATTGGTGACCGCCAGACCGGTAAGACCGCCGTGGCCATCGACGCCATCATTGCCCAGAAGGGGCAAGGTGTTTCGTGTATCTACGTCGCCATCGGCCAGAAGGCTTCGTCGATCAAGAACGTGGTGCGCGCGCTGGAACAAGCCGGTGCCATGGAATACACGATCGTGGTCGCCGCATCGGCCTCCGAATCGGCTGCCATGCAGTACGTGTCGGCTTACTCGGGCTGCACGATGGGCGAATACTTCCGCGACCGCGGCCAGGACGCCCTGATTGTTTATGACGATCTGTCCAAGCAGGCCGTGGCCTACCGCCAGGTCTCGTTGCTGCTGCGCCGCCCACCAGGCCGCGAAGCCTACCCTGGCGACGTGTTCTATCTCCACAGCCGCCTGCTCGAGCGCGCAGCCCGTGTGAACGCCGACTACGTCGAAGCCTTCACCAAGGGTGAAGTCAAGGGCAAGACCGGTTCGTTGACGGCACTGCCCATCATCGAAACGCAAGCGGGTGACGTGTCTGCCTTCGTTCCAACCAACGTGATTTCGATCACGGACGGCCAGATCTTCCTGGAAACCAGCCTGTTCAACGCCGGTATCCGCCCCGCCATCAACGCTGGTATCTCGGTGTCGCGCGTCGGTGGTGCCGCCCAGACCAAGCTGGTGAAGAACCTGTCCGGTGGTATCCGTACCGACCTGGCCCAGTACCGTGAACTGGCTGCGTTCGCGCAGTTCGCTTCCGACCTGGACGAAGCCACCCGCAAGCAGCTCGACCGCGGTGCCCGCGTGACCGAACTGCTCAAGCAGGCGCAGTACAGCCCGCTGCCCATCTCGCTGATGGGCGCTACGCTGTTCGCTGTGAACAAGGGTTTCATGGACGACATCGACGTCAAGAAGGTTCTCGACTTCGAACACGGCCTGCACCAGTTCCTGAAGACCAGCCACGCCGCACTGTTGGCCAAGCTCGAACAGGCGAAGGCCATGGACAAGGACGCTGAAGCCGAATTGACCGCTGCTGTCGCCGCGTTCAAGAAGTCGTTCGCTTAAGCCGGACGAGGAGCGATCATGGCAGCAGGCAAGGAAATACGCGGCAAGATCAAATCGGTGGAAAACACCAAGAAGATCACCAAAGCCATGGAAATGGTGGCTGCATCCAAAATGCGCAAGGCGCAGGAACGGATGCGGGCTGCCCGCCCTTACAGCGAGAAGATCCGCAACATTGCAGCCAACCTCGGCCACGCCAATCCGGAATATGTGCACCCGTTCATGAAAGTGAACGATGCCAAGGTGGCCGGCGTGATTGTGGTGACGACCGACAAGGGCCTCTGTGGTGGCATGAACACCAACGTGCTGCGTGTCGTGACGGGCAAGTTGCGTGAGCTGCAAGGCGCTGGCGTGTCCACTGAGGCGGTCGCCATCGGCAACAAGGGCCTGGGTTTCCTGAACCGTGTCGGCGCCAAGGTGGTTTCGCACGTGACGGGCCTGGGTGACAAGCCCCATCTGGACAAGCTGATCGGACCGGTCAAGGTGCTGCTCGATGCATACGCAGAAGGCAAGATCAACGCGGTGTACCTGTCGTACACCAAGTTCATCAACACCATGAAGCAGGAATCGGTGGTGGAGCAGTTGCTTCCCCTGTCGTCCGAGCAGATGCAGGCCGAGAAGACCGAACATGGCTGGGACTACATCTACGAGCCCGATGCACAGACCGTGATCGACGATCTGCTGGTTCGCTACGTCGAGTCCCTGATCTACCAGGCCGTTGCGGAAAACATGGCGTCCGAGCAGTCGGCACGCATGGTGGCCATGAAGGCCGCCACCGACAACGCCGGCAGCGTCATTGGCGAGTTGAAGCTGGTCTACAACAAGACGCGCCAGGCAGCGATCACGAAAGAACTTTCGGAAATCGTGGCTGGCGCCGCTGCTGTGTAAGCAGCTCAACCAACATCTTTATTGGAGCAAAAAATGGCTCAAGTGCAAGGCAAGATTGTTCAGTGTATCGGCGCGGTGGTGGACGTTGAGTTCCCACGCGACCAGATGCCCAAGATTTACGACGCTCTGAAGCTCGAAGGTTCGACCCTGACGCTGGAAGTGCAGCAGCAACTGGGCGATGGCGTAGTGCGTACCATCGCGCTGGGTTCGTCCGATGGCCTGCGCCGCGGCATCATGGTGACCAACACCGGCAACGCCATCACTGTGCCCGTGGGCAAGGCGACGCTGGGCCGCATCATGGACGTGCTGGGCGCGCCCATTGACGAACGTGGTCCGGTCAGCCAAGAACTGACAGCCTCCATCCACCGCAAGGCCCCTGCGTACGACGAACTGTCGCCGTCGCAAGAGCTGCTGGAAACCGGCATCAAGGTGATCGATTTGGTCTGCCCTTTCGCCAAGGGCGGCAAGGTGGGCCTGTTCGGTGGCGCCGGTGTGGGCAAGACCGTGAACATGATGGAACTCATCAACAACATCGCCAAGGCCCACTCGGGTCTGTCGGTGTTCGCTGGTGTGGGCGAGCGTACCCGTGAAGGGAACGACTTCTACCATGAAATGGCCGATTCCGGCGTGGTGAACCTGGAGAAGCTCGAAGAGTCCAAGGTTGCCATGGTGTACGGCCAGATGAATGAGCCTCCAGGCAACCGTCTGCGCGTGGCGCTGACCGGTCTGACCATTGCGGAATCCTTCCGTGACGAAGGCCGCGACGTGCTGTTCTTCGTGGACAACATCTACCGCTACACACTGGCCGGTACCGAAGTGTCCGCTCTGCTGGGCCGTATGCCTTCCGCCGTGGGTTATCAGCCTACGTTGGCCGAAGAAATGGGTCGCCTGCAAGAGCGTATTACCTCCACCAAGGTGGGTTCGATCACTTCAATCCAGGCCGTTTACGTGCCAGCGGATGACTTGACCGATCCTTCGCCTGCCACGACCTTTGCCCACTTGGATTCCACTGTGGTGCTTTCGCGTGACATCGCTTCCCTGGGTATCTACCCTGCAGTGGATCCTCTGGATTCCACCAGCCGTCAGCTGGACCCTAACGTCGTGGGCGAAGACCACTATGCCACGGCCCGCGCGGTGCAAGGCACGCTGCAGCGCTACAAGGAACTGCGCGACATCATCGCCATTCTGGGCATGGACGAACTGGCTCCTGACGACAAGCTGGCCGTGGCTCGCGCTCGCAAGATCCAGCGTTTCCTGTCGCAGCCTTTCCACGTGGCCGAAGTGTTCACGGGCTCGCCAGGCAAGTACGTTCCTCTGTCGGAAACCATCCGTGGTTTCAAGATGATCGTGGCTGGCGAATGCGACCACCTGCCAGAACAAGCGTTCTACATGGTCGGTACCATCGACGAAGCCTTCGAAAAGGCCAAGAAGGTGGCCTGATTGCGCGGCGGCTGAGTGGCCTTTAGAAGAAGTCACTCGGCCTTCATGAGCAATCAAGCAACCCCTCTTTTCCTAGGAGCAATGATGAACACCATCCACGTTGATGTGGTCAGTGCCGAAGAGTCCATCTTCTCCGGTGAAGCACGTTTTGTCGCGCTGCCTGGTGAATCTGGCGAACTGGGCATCTTTCCCCGCCACACCCCGCTGATCACCCGTATCAAGCCGGGCTCGGTGCGCATCGAAATGGCCGACGGCAGCGAAGAGTTCGTGTTCGTGGCCGGTGGCATTCTGGAAGTGCAACCCAACTGCGTAACCGTGCTGTCTGACACCGCCATCCGCGGCAAGGACCTGGACGACGAGAAGGCCAATGCCGCCAAGGCATCGGCTGAAGAAGCGCTCAAGAACGCCAAGAGCGAGATTGACTTGGCCCGCGCCCAGTCAGAGTTGGCCGTGATGGCGGCTCAGATTGCTGCGCTGCGCAAGTTCCGTCAGAAGAAGTGATCCGATGTCCGCCTGTGTGCGGACCCGGCATCAGCAAGAAACCCGGCAATGCCGGGTTTTTTTACGCCTGCGTGACTGATGAGGTAAGGGCGTTTGCGTCACGGAGAACTTTGCCTCTCCACCGTCGCTAGAGAGGACTCTGTGATGCCCGTTCTGTAAAACGCAGCTCCAGTCCGCCCAGCGACACGGTGACCGCAGTGCCTGTATCCGTTTCCAGCAAGTGACGGCGGTTCAGAAAGCTGCGCGTAACATCCAGCGAGCGAACGGCAAATGTCAGCGATTCGATCCGCAAGTGGTCAGCGGAGAAAAGCGACAGGGTGATCTCAGGAGTCAGTGGGATGGGATGGCCCGCCATGCCACTGAGGGCCTGCCATTGGTGCAGGTGCTCTTTCAGGTTGGGAGTTCCCATGTGGATGGCATGCAGGCCCAACAGCCCCAGTGGCCCGCCACCGCGGGCTTGCAACTCATTGCCAAGCTGTGGACGGCGCTGCGCTGGTGTGACGGGCTCCTTCCACGGGTAAATGGCCGCAAGTGGGCTCCATTCACACCAGACCACACAACAGCTTGGCGCGGACAGGTCAAGCAGAACGGAGTTGGTGAAATTGGTGACCCGCGCTCCGCGAGTGTTAGTGCTTTCGAAGGCACGTGGTGGTTTGCAAGTGATGCCGGATGCGGTGACCTGCTCAATGGTTTGGGCCAGGGGCAATGCGGGCTCGAGCGCGAACCCGTGGAAAAGTGGTGGCTGCGCGTGTTCTGGCAAATCCGCGTTGGAGGCCGCCGCCCACAACTCCAGATCTGTGTTGCCAACGTGGACCCATCCGTAGGTAGCGAATTCGGTGCACTGCAGCGGCCACGCCACGGGCAGCGCAAAGGCGTTGGTGAGGAGGTCGAACAGGGGCTCTGCGGCATGCAAACGCAACATCACGTGGTCGATGGATCGATAGGCTGGCATGCGCAATGGGTGGGGAGGTGAAGTCCGATTGTGCTTTGGTTCCTTGCGCTTGCTCGGCATGGCGATAAAACGTAAAAAAGGCCGAGGCCCCTTACGGGGCCTCGGCCTTCTGGCATTTGCAACTTCGTGCCCGCGCCGCAGCGCAGGCCCATCGGCTTACAACGAGCCGATTTCGCCCGAAGAAATCTTGCCGGTGCGCAGTGCGTCCACTGCCTGGGCGTTCACCGCATTGCGGTCGGCCGTAGACGAGTAGACCAGAGCGCGAGAACCCGAAGGAATGGCTCCGCTGGTCTGTGGCACTGTGGAGGCTTCCGCCATCACTTCAGCGCGGGTGCGGCTGGTTTCAAACTTGGTGGCGAACTGCGAAGCGTCTGCTTCGTCAGCAGAGGCGCCGAAAGAAGCGAATGCGGCAACAGCGGCGAGGGAGAGGAAACGTGCGGTCTTGTTCATGGTGAAACTCCTGCTAGGTTCAAAAAATGGGGGGTGAAAACGGGACGATTGAAACGGTGCGGCAATTACATCGAACCGATTTCGCCAGAAGGAATCTGGCCCGTGCGCAGCGCTTCAGCCGCCTGGGCACGCACCGCAGCGCGGTCAGCCGTCGACTTGTAAGTCACCACACGTGAACCTGCTGGCTCAATCGAACGGGTCTGGGCGACGGTGGCTGCTTCAGCTTGCACTTCAGCACGGGTGCGGTTGGTTTCAAACTGGGTGGCGAACTGCGAAGCATCGGCTTCATCAGCGTGGGCGCCAAAAGAAGCGAAAGCGGCAACAGCGGCAATGGAGAGAAAGCGGGCGGTGGTGTTCATGATTGATAAGTCCTGAAAGTTAAAAAAGCGTCTCAAAAAAACCGGGAAGAAGCGACATGGAAAACTGCTGCAACCCGGGTTCGGTGAGTCGCCTTGCGGGTTCGGCTCATCGATGGGTTGAACTGTACGCCGGGGGTGTTCAGAGAAAAACTACCTCGTCGCAAACTGACTGTTC
>JAHJWB010000002.1 GCA_018828125.1 Gammaproteobacteria bacterium
ATGAAGGGCGGCCCGCACTCCGCGCCCGTGGAAGACGATGGACGTTGAATACTTGAGATCCGCTTCAGCCTGGATAGCACCCATTCGTGACCGAGGTGCGAACGGCTGCAATCGCTGCATTGCAGTCTTCGGCGACTGGACGCATTGCACTGGTTGGGCGTCGGTCATTCGGTCAAGGCGCCAGAACTAGAACCTCGTGCGTAGCAGTGGCAGCATTGCCACCCGCACCCAAACCGCCGCCGAACACGTGAATGCGATTTCCGATGGCGGCCGCGCCCAGGCCGTGTCGGGGCGTGGGCAATGGCGACGCAGAGCTCCATCGGTCGCTTTGCGGGTCATAGACCCAGCTCTCAGCAAACACTTTCTGCTCAGGAACCCATTGTTCCCCTCCAAAGACATACAACTTACCACCCTGAGCCGCAGCAGCAAGACCGCCCTGAGCCTGCGGCATTGGGGCGCGGACCTCCCATTTGAGCGTGGCGGGGTCGAAGACCTCCAGACTCGCCACGTTTAGCTGGCGCAAGCTGCCGTCAGGTTGCTTGAGGACCTGGCGCCCGCCGACGATATAGATCTTTCCGTTGATCACGACACCTCCTGCGCTGTTCCGCGCGCTGGGGGCGTCCGGCAGCCGTGACCACTGGCCAGAGGAGGGATCGAACATTTCGGCCAGCTTCGTGTCGACATGGTCGTTGAAATGGTTCGCGTCGCTGTTGGCACGTACTCTGCCGCCAAAGACATATATCTTGCCGTTCACCGCAGCGGTGACTCCTTCCGCTCGGGGTTGGGTCATCGCAACTCCGCTGCGCCAGAGATCGGCATTCGCGTCGTACACAAACACCTCCGATTGCGCCTGCCAGTTTGGAAAACCGCCGCTGAAACCGCCAATGCCGTAGAGCAGACCACCAGCGGCGGTCAAAGCGATGTGGTGCCTGGCTTGAGGCAGCGTGGCCAAGCGTGTCCACTGGTCCGCTGCAGGATCGTAGGCCTCGAAGTGCGCTGAATAGCCAGTATTCGGACTGAGCAAACCTCCCGCCACATAAATGCGACCGTTAAGTACCTCTGGGTACAGCTCCTGCCGGGCCACACCAGCGGGAGCTGCCTTGCTCCAAACGCCTGCGGATTGCGCTCGCACGAGAACAGGTGTCGTGACCACAGCCACTGCTGCCAGAGAAACCGCGAATTGACGCAGTTGGTGAAAGGTGATGTTCATGGGCCTCTCCTTCATGTTCGATGAGTTATGTCGATGCTATGAGGGATAAGCCAAAGCGACTAGCTACATAATCAAGGAAGAGCTGTTAACCCAGAGTGAACAATGCCAATGCGATCCATGTTGCCTGAACTTGAACTTTTCGCGGCTATCGCCCGGCACGGCAACTTCGGGCGCGCAGCGGCGGAGCGGAAAGTCTCAACGTCGATGGCGAGTCAAGGAATGCGCAAGCTAGAGGACCAGCTCGGCGTAGTGCTCCTACGGCGCACGACGCGCAGCGTCGCGCCCACCGCCGCAGGGGCTGAGTTGCTCGCCAGCCTGGAGCCTGGTCTAAGACAGATCCAGGACGCGGTCGAGCGAGTCAACCTCCACCGAGGAACTCCGATCGGTTCCCTGCGCATCAATGCGCCCGCGCCCATTGCGCAGTTTCTTCTGGCGCCGCTAGCAGCACGTTTTACACGCGACCATCCAGACGTCGCGATCGAAATCGTGGCCGAGGCTGCCTTGCAGGACATCGTTCTCGAAGGCTTTGACGCTGGCGTGCGCTTCGGAAATGACGTGCCCCAAGATATGGTGGCTGTACGCATCGGGAATGCTCAGCGCTACGCGATCGTTGCCTCACCGGACTATCTTGATGGACGGGCGCCTCCACTCGCGCCTCGCGACCTCGTCAGACACGAATGCATTCGACGTAGCTTTCCGGGAGGCTCCTTGCAGACGTGGGCTTTTCAGCGGCGCACAGCAAAGGTCGAGTTGCCCCCGGGGCGTATCGTCGTCAACGATGCGCAGATTGCGGTGAATGCCGCGTTAGCGGGCGGAGGCTTGGCATATGTGCACGAGAAGTACGTTGAGCGGGAAATCGCCGAAGGCTGTCTTGTGCGGTTGCTGGAGCCCTGGTCGCCGGGCATCGGCGCCCCGTACCTTTACTACCCGCGGCAGCGGTATCTCTCAGCGGCGTTGCGCACATTCATCGATCTCGCTCGGGAAAAGGGGAGGGCGGAGAATTGACATGCGTTTCATGGATTCTCGGCCAACTCTTGCGGTGTCCACGACGACCTAATCTATCAGCACACCGCCCTTTCGGAACCTGTAAGGCCCCGCGAAACTCCCTACAACGCAGGTGTGTGTCACGAGCCTCCCTCCCAGCCACGTATGTAGCTGGTAGCCGGGTGGCTCCATCACGAAGCCGTCGGGCCCCTCTGGGCTCAGATCCAGCGCCACCTGATGGGCAGGACTCGGGCAAGTGGATGCAACCGTGCCTCCAAAACGGCACTGAATGGACCGATGCAGGTGGCCGCACACGACACGCTCGACATGCCTGTACTTGAGCAGAATCTTTTCCAAGGCATCGGCGCCTTCCAATCCGACTGCATCCATGTGTGCAATGCCGGTTGCAAATGGAGGGTGGTGCATGGCAATAACCGTGGGGCGACTGTCTTCTGCAAGACGCGCGTCTAGCCAGGCCAATCTTCTGTCGCACAGTTGCCCACGCCCCTCGTCAGGGACCACCGTGTCGAGCACAAGTAGCCGCAGTGGCCCCAAGTCCACCGCGTACTGCAAGAACTCTGTCATCTCCGAGAGGTAGTCGAAGCGAGGTCCATTGAAGGCCTTTCGCAACGCTGTTCGCTCGTCATGGTTGCCAGCAACGACGTACATCGGCATGGTGAGTGGGGCCAGTAATTCATTGAGCAATGCGTACTCTTCTGGACGGCCGTAGTCAACGAGATCGCCAGTGATGAGAATCACATCGGGTGGAGTGGCCAGACCCAGGATGTCAGTCACGCACTCACGAAGCAGACCCGCTGTATCAACCACGCCGTAGGCAAGCTTTCCGTTGGCCTTGATATGCATGTCTGAAAGCTGCGCGATCAGCATAGGGTGCTTTCAGAAAATGCGTCCACCCGCAAGCCCACTGCCTGTCCTTGCGACAGCGAAGTCCGGGGTGGCAACTTCAGGATGACTTCCTCACCTCCCTGCAAACGGACCTGGACACGGTGGTGATCACCCAGGAATAGGCAGGAGACAACGGTGCCTTGCAAATCCGCCAGCGCCGCAGGTACCAGTACAGCGTCTTCGGGCCGAAAGCGCAGGCTGCCAACCACATTCAGTGTGCCTATGAAATCTGCCACAAATGCGTTGGCCGGATTGAAGTAGATCTGTTTTGGAGTGCCGATCTGCGAGATTCGCCCCCGATCCATCACGGCAATACGGTCCCCCAAGGCCATGGCCTCCGACTGGTCATGCGTTACGTAAACGGTGGTGATACCAAGGCTGCGCAGCAGTGCATTGATGTCCGAGCGCAGCGTTTCACGCAGACGCGCATCCAACGCCGTGAGGGGCTCATCCAGTAAGAGAACACGCGGGCGCGGCGCGATAGCGCGGGCCAATGCCACCCGCTGCTTTTGCCCGCCTGACAATTGGTTAATCTGGCGTGTGGCCAGCGACTCAATGTGCATCATGGCCAGCATCTCCTTGACACGGATGTCGCGATCAGCGCTCGGCATGCTCCGCACCTTGAGTCCATAGGCGATGTTCTCTTGCACTGTCATGTTGGGAAACAATGCATAGCTCTGGAAGACCATGCCCACATTGCGCTGCTCGATGGGCAGGTGTGTCACGTCGTCATCGTTGAAGTGCACAACCCCCGCATCGGGCGACTCCAGTCCCGCAATGATGCGCAACGTGGTCGTCTTGCCGCAGCCCGAGGGACCGAGAAGCACCAGCGTTTCGCCGGCCTCGATCTGAAGATCGGTCGGCTCCAGCACCCGTTGCTGTTTGTAGGTTTTGGTGCAGGCGTGAAGGCGCACACGGACGCCGTGATCCTGGTGGCTCAAATTCATGGGGAGGCTTTCTTTGCACCCGCCAGCTGCAATGCAAGCAGCAGCGGAACAATCATCATGAAGAAAACGATCGTGTAGGCGCTGCCTACCTCGATGCGCAAGGATGCATATGCGTCAGCCAAGCCCACGGGCAGTGTTTGCGTCAGTGGGGTGTGCAGCAGCAGCGTCATGTTGAACTCGCCGATGGACAGCGTCAGCACCATGAGCGCTCCCGCAAGGATGCCGGAGCGACAGTTGGGCAGTACCACTCCAAAGAAGCGCTGGAAAAACGATGCACCCAGGCTTCGTGCACCTTCCTCCAGCGTGTGCATATCCACCGATAACAGCACGGCAAGGACCGACCGAACCATGAATGGCAGCGTGAAAAGCACATGGCCCACGAGCACGAAAGTCCAATGCGTCCGAAACTCTCCCACGGCACCATACGTGACGATGAGTGCCAGTCCCGTTGCGAGCCCAGGAAGGGCCACGGGTAGCATGAGCAGTTCCTCAATGGTCCGAGCTAGTCGCCCCTGGGTTCGAGAGAGTACGTATGCCGCAGGCACCCCCAGTACCAAAGTGCAGGCAAGGCAAGCGATGGCGATACCCATGGATAGCCACAGGCTGCTTTGGTAGTCAGTCCAGACCTTGGCTACCCACTTGAACGTCAGCCCGCTGGACAATCCCACGAATTGGTTGTTGGTCAGCCCGGTGAGCACCGACAGGATCACTGGCACGATCAGGAAGGCTGCTACGCACCCAGTGAACGCGAGCAGTGCCCAGAATAGTGGAGTACGGCCTACGCGCGGAGCGTTGACCGCAGGCGTATTTGGTGACTGCGTCATGCGGCTGCGGCAACGCTGTTGCCTGTGAGTGTTCGGGCAAACGCCAGGGCTGCCCAAGTCAGCAGGCCTAGGGCGAACGAGAGTGCGGCCGCCATGGCGATATTGGCCTGCAGCGTGAATTCGGTATAGATGATCATGGGAAGTACATCGATGCGGGTAGCCAGCGTGAAGGCTGTACCAAAGGCTCCCATCGATGTTGCGAAGCAAATGGCTCCTGCTGCCAGGAGTGCAGGTTTGAGCCCAGGAATGAGCACATCGCGCAAGATGCGCCAGTGCGAAGCGCCCAAGGACCGGGCAGCCTCTACCAACTGTGGATCCAGCTTCTCTGCCGCAGCCATCACCGTGAGGATGGTGCGGGGGATGGAAAAGTAGATGTATCCCACAAAGAGGCCCGCCATGGAATAGGCGAACACCAGGCGTTCACCGATGAGCAACTCTGTGGCCAATGGAATGAGTCCCTGCCGGCCTCCCAGCATGATGACCATGAAACCGATGACGACACCCGGGAAAGCCAGTGGCAGGGTCAGCATCGCCGTGAGCACCTGGCGACCGGCAAACTCATGGCGTGCCAGGAAAACCCCTGCGATAGCAGAGATCACGAGCGTGGTCAGCGTGACGAGGGCTGACAGCACTACGGTGGAGACCATGCTGCGCAGGTAGCGCGGCTCTGTGAATGCTGCACTGTAGGCTGCCCATCCCAGCTCCCCACTTCCCCCGATCAACAGTAACCGCGTCAGAGGAATCGCGAAGAACACCAGAAAGACGGCCGCGCATGGAAGCATCAGTCCCAGCAGCCAGGCGCGGTCCGATTTCATCAGCCCACTTCCTTTTGGTAGCGCTCGCCAATGGCCTTGGAAGCCAAGGACAGCTTCTGCACATCGATCGCCTGGGCACGCTGGTATTCCGTATCAGGCAAGAAGCGCTTTTTGACATCTGCCGACATGGCTGCCGAGAACACGGGGCGCAGATAGGCATTGGCCCAATGGCTTTGGCCTTCGTCCGAGAGCACGAAGTCAAGCAGCTTCTTGCCCTGCTCGGGATTGGGTCCGTTCTTGACCAAGCCCATCACGTAAGGCAACTGCTGCGTGCCTTCCTGCGGGATCACGAAAACAGTGGGCGCTTGGTCGCCGTACTGTCCGCGGTAGGCGTTGAAGTCGTAGTCGATGAGGATCGGAATCTCTCCCGACAACACGCGTGCATAGGCCGTCTGCGTCGGAACGATGGGGTTGTTGGCTTGCAGTTGTTTGAAGAACTTGATGCCGGGGTCCAGGTTCTCATAGCTGCCGCCCAGCGCCAGGTTGGCGGAAATCACGCCCACCTGGCCCACCGCTGCGCTGCCGGGGTTGAGGTAGCCCACCAGGCCTTTGTAGTCGGGCTTGAGAAGGTCGGCCCAGCTGCGAGGAACGGGCTTGCCACGCAGAGCCTGCGTATTCACAAAGAAGCCCAGGGTGCCGGAGTGGATCGTGAACCAGCTTCCCTCTGCGTCCTTCAGAGACGCTGGAATGTCAGCCCAGCGCTTGGGCTTGTAGGCCTCGATGACGCCGGCCGCCTTGGCTTGGGGGCCCACTTGTCCTCCCAGGTACACGACGTCCGCCACGGGCTTGGCTTTTTCTGCAATCAAGGCCGCGAGTGACTGGCCGGAGTTCTTGTTGTCCGGTGGCACCTGGATGCCCAGACGCTGATTGACCATGCGCAGCATGCCGCCCCAGTCAGCCCATTCGGGCGGACAGTTGTAGCAGATGGCCCGTGAAGACTGGGCAAACGCTGGCAAGGCAGCACTGGTGCCAACTGCAGCAGCAGCCAGGAGGAGATCGCGGCGATTCATCATCAGAGTTTCCTTTTGCGTTGAGGAAGGGTTGCGGGGTTTTCGGTCAAGGGGGAGGAACGGAACCTGCCTGGTGTTGCTGAGCGCGCTGCGAGGCAGTGCCTCCCAGGCGCAGCGTGTGATGCAGCAGGGCGGGACCCAAGTAGCGCTCACCGGCAATCAACTGCAGCAGAAGATCGACCGCTGCACGTCCAATCTCGGCGGTGGGCTGCACCACCGTGGTCAGCACAGGACTCAACCATTCGCCCACCTGCACGCCATCAAAACCGGCGACACTGACCTGTTCTGGGACGCGTAAGCCCAAGTCACGCAGGTCACGGATGACCGTCATGGCCAGCTGGTCGTTGGAGCAGAAAAGCGCCGTGGGCGGTGAGCGCCGACCCAGTAAGTCCTGAAGTTCGCTGCGCATGTCGCAGGTGGTGAAGGGAACCTCCAGAGGCTGACTCCAGGTAAGACCTGCGGCGCTCATGGCCGCTTGGTAGCCCAGAAAGCGCTGGAGAGAGCGGTCCGATTGCTGAAACTGTCCGGCAAGCATGTGCACGCGCTGGTGACCCAGAGAAAGAAGGTGCTCCACCATCTGTCTGCCCGCCAGAAAGTTATCGACACTGACAAAAGGGCGCGCAGCCAGGGATGGCTGTGTTCCACCAGGCTGGTTGAACACCAATACATAGGGGACCCCTTCGGCATCGAGCTTGTCCAGCACCGAGCTGTGAGCAGCGTCCGCCACTGTGAGGATCAGTCCGTCCACGCGTTGCTGTAGCAGGCGCTCGCTGGCTCGTTCCTCCGCATCGACCTGGTATCCCGTGGTGCTTACGGCGATGACCTGTTGGTGCGACTGCGCTTGCGTCTCGATGCCCTGCAGACATTCGGCGAATACCGGGTGATTGAGTGTCGGCAGCATCACGCCGAGCGTGCGCGTGCGGGTGGCGCGCAGGTTTCGACCCATGAGATTGGGGCGGAACCCAAGTTGCCTCGCCACGGCCAGGACCTTCGCCGAAGTTGTGCCATGCACTGCGCCGCTGGCGTTGAGCGCCCGCGATACGGTCGCAACCGAAACTCCCGCTGCAGCGGCCACCTCTTTGATAGTCGGTGCCTTGGCGACGGAGCCGTCACCTGACGGTTGGGGGTTTGGCATGCCTGAATGCAATCGTTGTGGAAACGTTTACATCATTGGCGCTACGCGTGACACCACCGTGACGCCGACACAGCGGTCTTAGACGAACGGCACAAAGCGAGTCAAATTTTCTATCTTCATCCGCAGGGAGTGAAGATTGGGGCGGCACCGCCAGTGTTAGTACCCCCGCACTAGCAAACAATAGACGTGGGGGGGCGACCAAAGTCAAGTCGACCGCCGCTGTCAGCGCGTATGGACAGGTGGCGGACCGCGGACTAATTGGCGGGAAGCACTCTAGCGGTTGCGATCTCTGCCGCGCAGTCCTGTCTGTGCACCCAGTCAGTCTGGAATGACCTCGAAGGCGATGAACTGATTGGCCTGTGTATTGGCGGTGAAGTTGTTGTCCGCCGCCAGCACGATGGTGCGGTGGCCATTGGGCAGGGTCTTTCCCCAGGTGATGGCCTCAATGTTGTCGAGCTTCAAACCCTCGTAGGTGATCGGCATCTCCAGCAGTAGCTTGCGGGTCATGGGCGTGTAGGTTGCTGCGCCCGCGAGACTGGCCATGTTGATCACGTTGGTCGTGCCGTCGGTGATCTCGGTCAGCACCAGGCGGATGGTGTTGCCGATACCGGAGGCAAAGGCCCGCTCTATCGCGATGAACTTCTTGTTGCCGATGGCCAGGAAATCCGACAAACCATTGTCCGGACCGAACGGCGCTCCGGCCGGTGCATCCACGGGAATCTTCGGCAACTGGTAGGCATACTGTGCCTTGGCTGCACCTGTGACTGAGTCGAGTGCTGTGACGCGCACCACGCTGCCGGCCTGCACGGTGGTGAGCGGGCCGTCCTGGATCAGTGCATCCTCATTGGCCACGAAGACCGTGCCATCGTGCGCCACGGTCAGCGCCTCAAAGAGCTTGTTGCTGCGCGCGCCCGTGGTGGTGTTGTCCACGTAGTTGTAAATCGTCGGCATCTTGAACTCGCGCACGAACTTGCCTGCAGTGGTCATTTCCCGCACAAAGGGCTGAAACAAGGTTGCAGCTGTCGTACTCCAGTTACCTTCGGACGACCAGTACAGGTTGCCATTGGGCGCCAAGCGGATCGCCTCGGGGTCCACCGTACGCGCCGTAGCAGGGAAGGAGGCGCCATCCTCGCGTTGCATGTACGTCTGGCGGTTGACCTTGACTGTGACGGGGCCAGTGGCTGCATAGTCGATGCTCAGGTTGTAGAAGCGCGGCGTGCCGCGCTCGCCGCCCCGATCATCCGAGATTGCCCAGTAGCTGCCGTCCGTGGCTTGGTCCAGCCCCGAGATGCCGCCAAACTCCACGCCTTCAAACAGCGTACCGGTGGGGATAGAGGCTGTGCCGATCAAACTGAGCGAGGCGACGCGGAATTCGCCGGTCTTGTTTTCATCGTCGCTGCCACCGCATGCGGTCAGGGTGACCGTCAGTGCGATGAGGGTAGAGGCGGCGGCCAAGCGGCGCCAGAAGGAGTTGAGTGCGAAGCCCATGTTGAGTGTCTTTCTGCGGATGATGAAGAAAGCACGGGAGCATGGGCGGCGAGCGCGTCAAGGGCGTGACACTCAAGAAAAACACAGGGCGACTTTTGCTATCAGAAGCCGATCAGGCACGTCTTTGCCGTTCCACGGCCAAGCCCAGCCTGCGTGGGGCAGATCAGCTTGCCCACGCCAACCCAGCGTCGCGAAAGGGAGTTATCTGGTCAATTCTCCAGGGAAATCAGCAAGGTTGCTGATGCAATCGTCGCAAGGGCGCCCCACCCACAAAATCGTTTTTGGAAGATGCTCGGAGAATCCTGCTCAGCAATAGTCTGTTGACGAATTGCATTGAACCTGTTCATTGTGGTTGGGCAGCTTCGAAACCATCGCCGTCATTCCATGTGGGGGCGACTAGCACTTGGACCGTGATATCTGCCATTTTCCAGCCGTTGGCTGAGCGCATTGCTGTGTGCGCCTCAACCGAGTAGCCTAACCAATACCTTCGCAAGCATGTCATCGACATTGAGCGCTTGGATCGCTCCGGGCAGTTCTATATCCCCATGCATGACGAAGACCGGCTTGCCCCACTTGAGGCCCATGGCCATCTCCGACAGTGTGCCCAAGTTGCTGCCGATGGCCACCAGGCAGACACCACTGCGCGCGATGATGGCATTGCGCATCTCCCCCATTCCGGTGGGCACCGCCACGCTCAGCCACTCGTTTGCCTGGGAGTCATCGTCCTCGGGCAGGATGCCCACGGCAATCCCTCCGGCTTCGCAGGCCCCACGCGATGCGGCCGCCATGACGCCACCGCGCCCGCCACAGATCACCACCATACCGGCTCCCGCCAGCGCATGCGCCACAGCGTAAGCGGCAGCGCACTCGGCCGCCCCTGCATCGCCCGGCCCGATCACGGCCACCGGCTGGCGGTGGCGCGATGGCCCCTTTTGTTTGAAGGCTAGGCGCTGCAGCGCCTGTGTGACCGATGCCGACAGCTCCTCAATGACCGGCACCAACGGCACCCCGCTCGCGACTTCGCGTAAAGACATCACCCACTCCCATTACCACCACACACACCACCATCAGCACCAGCGACAAGGCCGCTGCCACCGCAAAATCCGACCCACCATCGCTGACCTGAGCCAGCAGCATCAGCGGCAGGATGTTGAGCTGCGTGCCCACCAGAGCCAACGCCGTGCCATACGTGCCCATCGCAATCGCGGCCACCATGCAGGCATTGGACAGTACCGAGGGCAGCACCTCTGGCACCACCGTGTCCCAAAACGCCCTCGCGCGCGATGCACCCAGCGTGCGCGCGGCCTGCGAAGGCCGCAGGTCGAGGTTGGCAAACACCGGATACAGCGACAGCGCCACGCGCGGAATCAGGTAGTAGGCATAGGCCACGCCCAGGCCCGAGACGCTGTAGATCCAGCCGCCGATGACTGCCGGGTCGCCGCCCAGGCCCGCCAGCAACTGCGTGACGAAACCTGCCCGGCCAAAGGCCAGGATGAAGCCATAGGCAATCACCAGCCCCGAAAAAGCCAGCGGCAGGCCCAGCAACGTCATCATCCACTGGCGACGGGGCGCACTCTGGCGCGCCAGCTCGATCGCGATGCAGGTGCCCACCAGCGCCGACACAGAGCCCGCCGCCAGCCCCAGTGCCAGCGTGTTGCGCAACGCACCGAGGAACAGCGGGTTGCCGAACAGGCGCGCGAAGGCGCTGCCGCCATCGCCGAAAGCCTCGGGCAGTAAGGCCGCCAGCGGCGCCGCAAAAAATAGCGCCACGAAGGCCCATGCGGGCCAGGCACCGAAGCGTCGCATGCCGGCAGGCCTACTTGTTGCCCAGCGCAGCCAGGGCCCAGAGGCGGTCTACCTCGGCCTTGCGCTCGGAGGCCTTGACCACGTCAAGCGGACGAATCTGCGGTGCGGCCGGCATCTTGGCAGCCACGTCGGCGGACAGCGGCGTGCCCGGTACGGCGGGGCGCACGAAGCCCTGGGCGAACAGCGACTGCCCGGCCTCGCTCATGATGAAGTTGAGCCAGAGCTTGCCGGCATTGGGGTTGGGGCCGTTCTTGACCAGGCTGATCGCATAGGGCGCGGCCACGCTGGCCTCCTTGGGGATCACCACCTCGACCGCATCGCCCATGCCATCGACATGCTTGGCCTTGAGGCCATCGTTCTCGTAGCTGATCCAGACCGGAATCTCGCCCTTCAGGAACTTGGCGTAAGGCGTGGTGCCCTCCACGCGCAGCACGTTGCCGGAAGCATGCAGCTTGCCCAGGTAGTCGGTGCCGGGTTGCACGTTGTCCACGTTGCCACCGTTGGCGTAGGCTGCGGCAAAGGTCAGCACCTGGCCGATGCCGGTGGACCGCGGGTCCAGGTAGACCACCGTGTTCTTGAACTCGGGCTTGAGCAGGTCTGCCCAGCCGGTGGGCACGTTCTTCACAAGCTTCTTGTTCACCAGGAAGGCGATGTTGAGCGTGTGGATGGTGAACCAGCGGCCATCGGCCTCGCGGAACACGGGCGGCAGCTTGTCGAAGTTGACGGGCTTGAAGGGCGCCACCACGTCCTTCTTCGCGGCGTCCACGGCCGACGCGGCGAAATAGTAGGCGGTGTCGGCCTGCGGGCGGCGCCTGGTCTTCTCCAGCGCCACCACGGTGGCCGCCGAGCCGATGTCGTTGTAGGTCAGCTCGATCTCGGGGTAGCGTTTCTTGAAGTCGCGGAACAGTGACTTCCAGTTGGCCCATTCGGGGCCCGTGTCGAAGGAGACGCACAGGCCTTCTTTCTGCGCCTCTGCGTACAGTGCCTTCTCGCCAGCATAGAGTTCGGGGCCATCGAATGCAAAAGCGCTGCGGGCGGCGAGCGTGGCGAATGACAGTGCGGGCAGTGCACCTGCGGCCTGGATCAGTTGTCTGCGTTGCATGGAGGCTCCTCAGTGGGTTGGGATGGAAATGATGAAATCAGTGGTCGAGCAAGCGGATGTGCTCCGGCGCGATGGCAATCGCTTGCGCCGCCGGAACAGGCGATTCAGCAAGGAAAGGCCTGCTAGCGCCCTGGACTTCGAAGTCGTAGCGCGTGAGCGCACCCAGGTAGCGCTGTGCACCCGAGCGCCCTTGCAAATGGTTCACGCCATCCGGTGGCGGGTCGGGCCGGATGTGTTCTGGCCGCACCAGAACATGCACTTCGGCGCCTGCAACGCGGCTGCCCGTATCTGCCAGAAGCTCAGCAAACCCGAGGTCTAGTCGACCTGGCGATGCCACTTTGGCAGGCAGGATGGTCGACAGCCCCACGAACTCTGCCACTGCGCGGTTGGCTGGGTGCTCGTAGATTTCGCGCGGGGTGGCGAACTGCAGCAATCGGCCGTCCTTGAGCATGGCAACGCGGTCGGCCATCACCAGCGCTTCTTCCTGGTCGTGTGTGACCAACAGTGTGGTGGCGTTGAAGCGCTGCTGGATGGAACGGATCTCGTCACGCAAGTGGCCACGCACGCTGGCATCCAGCGCCGACAGCGGCTCGTCGAGCAACAGGGCCAGCGGATCGATGGCCAATGCGCGTGCCAATGCCACGCGCTGCTGCTGCCCGCCCGAGAGCTGGGCAACGCCACGCTCCGCATACGCACCCAGACCCACGATGTCGAGCAGTTCCTGCGCTCGCCGGTGGCGCTCGGCCACGCCCACCTTGCGCAGCTTGAGGCCGTAGGCCACGTTGTTGAGCACCGACAGGTGCGGAAACAGCGCATAGCTCTGGAACACCATGCCCATGCGGCGCTCGTGCACCGGTGTGCGCGACATATCCTTGCCATCGAAGGCGATGTGGCCCGTGTGGCCGGTGGTGAGCCCCGACACCAGCTGGAGCAGCGTGGATTTGCCCGAGCCGCTGGGCCCGATCACCGCCACCAGTTCGCCGGTGCGCACCTGCAGCGACACATCGTGCAGGCCGTGCGCACTGCCCGGGTAGTGGTAGCTGACGTTGTCGAGGACGAGGCTCATGGGCGTTGCTTTACCAAAGAGGAGGACAGGAGGGCCGATGCGCCGGCCAGCACCAGCAAGATCACCGTGGCGGCGCAGGCAAAGCCCGTGGCGCCGTAGAAGGCCTGCAGCAGCACGACCGGGTAAGTGCGGTTCTGAAAGCTGGTGAGCAGGTTGGAGACACCGAACTCGCCCACCGAGATGGCGGCCACCATCACCAGCCCGCTGATCAGGCTCTGGCGCAGGCTGGGCAGCACGATGCCGCTGAACTGCTGCCAGCCCGAGGCGCCCAGCGTGGCCGCCGCCTGTTCGAGCCGGCCAAGGTCCAGGTGGCGCAGATCGGTCAGCAGCGTGTTGGTGAGGTAGGGCAGCGTGAGGATGGCGTGCGCCGCGATCAAGAGCGGCATGGAGCCGAGCCAGGGCGCCAGGTCGGTGTTGAACACCACCATGTAGCCAAAGGCCAGGGTGATGGCCGGCACTGCTACCGGCATAGCACTTACGATGCGCGCAGCCATGCCACCCCCGCGTCTGGCTCCGTGATACAGGGCATATGCCAGCGGTAGTGCCAGCACGGTATTGATGGCGCACGCGGCCATGGCCACCACGAGACTGCTCACGAAGGCTTTGCGAAACGAAGTGTCCTGCCACAGGTCCAGGAACCACTGGCCGGTGATGCCCGTGGGCAGCAGAGTGTTGGTCCAGTTGCCGCCCACGCTGCCGACCATCAGCAGCGCGATGGGCAGCAGCAAATACAGGCCGTAGATGAGTGAAATTCCGCGAACCACCGTTTGTCTCCGATACCGTTGCCGCCCGGAACACTTTCCGGATACGCTACTGTTTGCAGCGGACAGGCCCGCAGCACCAGACAAATTCTAGGGAGAACTCAGCCATTGATGGGTGAAACCTGGATGAGGACACTTGAGCAATTGGAAAACGTTTTTCACACAGCTTTCACCAAACCCGGATATGAAACGTGACTGCCCCACCATTCAGGAACTGCTGGCCTTCGACGCCGTGGCGCGCCACGAGAGCATCACCCTCGCCTCGGGCGCGCTGTGCATCACGGCCAGTGCGGTCAGCAAGCAGGTTGCGGGACTGGAGGCCTTTCTGGGCCGCCAACTCCTGCAGAAGAACGGCCGCGGGGTGGAGCTGACACCGCAAGGGCGGGTGTACTGGCAGAAGATCTCGGGCGGGCTGCGCGTCATCGAGGCTGCGACCTTCGAGGCCCGCTCGGGCGACGCGGGCGCGGGCCTGCTCACGCTGGCCAGCGTGCCCACCTTCCTCACCAAGTGGCTGATCCCGCGTCTGCCGCACTTCAGCCAGAAAAGCCGCCACGTGATGCTCAGCTTCAGCCGCCATCTGGAGCCGAGCGACGGCATACCGGCCGGGGTGGATGCCGCCATCCGCTACGGGCCTGACGGCTGGCCGGGCGTGGTGTCGGAATACATAGCGGGGCGCGAGTTTGTGCTCATCGTAGCGCGCAGCCTGATCGAGGGGCGCCACCGCATCGCTCAACCGACCGACATCTTGGGTCACACCTTGCTGCACCATGAGGGAGCACCAACCGCCTGGAGGCAATGGGCTACGCAGCATGGGGTACCCGAGGTTCAGACCCTGGCAGGCCCGCGCTTTGCCCAGTATTCCGCATTGATTCAAGCCGCCTTGAACGGCCTTGGCATTGGGCTTGTGCCCGCGCTCTTGGTGCAACAGGAATTTTCCGAAGGTTCGCTGTTGAGCCCCTGCGGCAGCGCTATCCGGGTAGACCAGGGCCACTACCTTTGCTATCGGCCTGACCGTCTCGACCTGCCCGGCTTCACCGCGTTTCGCGCGTGGCTGCTGGAAGAGGGTGAAAGGTCGCGGGGGACGGGGGTTTGAGCGTATCCAACCCACAGCTCAACTTCGTACCGCTCCCAGACGACAAGGCGTCTCCCGCAGCGCAGCCGACCTAGGGTGCAATGGGTCCGTTTGTTGAGACCGGAAGTACGGACATTCGACCTCTTCTGAAATTCATTACAGTGAAATAAAACTGTCACGAAACATTTTGTTTCTATTGCGACAATCACAGTGTTACTCAACAGTAGGGCTGCGTCGCGTGCGGAAGTATTTTTCAACAGACAGTTTCGCGGGACGTGCATTCTCAAAAGGGGATATCTGGCAACGAATCCAGTGGGCCAGCATAGCAATTGCAGGTAGTGCTGTTTTCCTGATTTGCTTGTTGACCTGGCAGCGCTTGCAAGCGGAAGAGCAGCTGCTGGAAGCCAACGCCCAGGCGCAGCACCAAAGTCTGGCGACCATCATCTCGGAGAATTTGTCGCAGGTGATGGACAGAGGTCGCACGGTCGCCGTGGTGGCAGAGTCATGGCTTGGTGGAGATCTGGAGGAAGCCGAGCAACGCCTTGCAAACATCTTGGCAATCGATCAGATATTCCTGAATTTTTCGCTCTACAACACATCCCTCGAACTGGTCTACAGCTCTACCCCAGCAGGAGGAAACGCCCCACGCTTGGAGGACCTACAGTCCTTACTTTTAGGCAGTGATCGATCCTCCACGCGGACACTGGCTGTGTTGCCAACGTCCGACCTGCAGGAACGCCGGTGGGCGACACCTGTCCTTTTCCCCGTGGCTGACGAGATTGGTGTGAGTAAAGGGTTTCTTCTCATCACGCTCGATATGGGGTACTTCCTCAGTCTCTATCGAAATATCGATATCGGGCGCAGCGGCGTTATTCACATACTTGGGGAAGACGGTACCGAATTGGCGGAGGCACGATCTGAAGGCTTGACCCACAGGCTTCAGGCTCAAAAGTTTGCGGAGTTCGCTGCCGCCGCCAAAGCAGGAAAAGACAGTAATCTTGTCGTCGATCTTCATGGTGACGGGCAACACGTTTCCAGCGTGCGACGGGTAGAGCGGTCGCCCTTCATCGTGGCGGTGAGCAAAGAGTTGTCAGAGGTGCGCGCAAGCCATGTGCGTAGCAGCGCGCGTGTCTGGGGTTCTATTGCCGTATTAGCTAGCGTACTGGGCATCGCCACATGGGGCCTGGTGCGCGGCTTCCAACGGCAGCAACTGCTCTTTTCGGCACTGGTCAACGCGGATGATGAGAATCGCTCACTCATCGCCCAGCTTACTGAGGAGAAAGCGCGTGCCGTGGCTCTGGCATCGTTCGACCACCTCACAGGACTGCATAACAGGCGCATGTTCAATGAGCTGGCGGTCAGCCACCTGGAAGTTGCCCGCAGAAGCCGCAAGCACTATGCGTTGATATACCTTGACCTCGACAAATTCAAGCTGATCAACGATACGCTGGGTCACCACGTGGGTGATCGGCTGTTGCAGGTTGTGGCGGAGCGCCTGGCGAACGGGTTGCGCGGTGCGGACATCATCGGCCGAATGGGTGGTGATGAGTTTGCTGTGCTGCTCACCGAACTGGACTCCGCAGAGTCCATCGACGCCATTGCAAAGAAGCTGCTGCTTCAGCTCAGTCAGCCTTACAACGAGATCGAAGGCCACAACGTCCAGACCAGTCCCAGCATGGGCATCGCTATGTTTCCACGCGATGGGCACGATGTGGTGAATCTGTGCCGAAACGCAGACTCGGCAATGTATATGGCCAAGCGACGCGGGCGCGGATGCTATGCGTACTACGACGCTTCCCTCAGACCGCTCGAAGACCGTGGACTTCACCCGGTTCAATAGACACCTATCAAGGTCGAAATTGAACTGGAGATTGAGAAATGAAGAGAGTGAGATACCCGGCTGAATTCAAGGCGGAAGCGGTCAAGCAGGTGACCGA
>JAHJWB010000013.1 GCA_018828125.1 Gammaproteobacteria bacterium
GCTTGTCACCTACGTGGTAGCGGCTGCAAGTGGCGATGCCGCGACCGAGCTCGTCGACGCGGGCTCCATCGTCAGGTCCATCGATTTCGGCTGAACGTCAAAGGGCAGAATGCGGCCATGAGCAGCCGGTCACCGCAAATGAAAGCGGACGCTCAACGTTCGCGCTTAGCGAGCGGCGAAGCCGTCCGCTACAGCAATGGGTTATGCGCCTCAGTCACTGCTACACCTGACTTCTTGTTGTGTGCGATAGGCCATACTGAAGAACGGCAAAAGACGCGCGACAGTGTTTGCCAATGGCTTGTTCGCAAGACCACCGTTCGACGAGAGGAGGTCGATGAGTTCGTGAACTAGCGCGCCTGCGTGTGATGACGATATGCGCGGCCCGCTGTAGAACGCGTGCCAAACGGCTATTAGTTCGGGATAGCGGGACTCATCTTCTTGCGCCAACGAGAAGAGGAACTCTTCGTGATGGCCGATGCTTTCGTTCCTGTCACCAACATACATATCGAATGCCACTTACGCTCCTACCTGCACCGATGCATAACGTTGGCGGTATGCGGACCAGCCAGCGTAGCTGGCGCAGGTCCGCATGACCAAAGGGTTAAGCCGCACGACCCACCGCCGTCGATAGTCTCTGAGCGAAGTTCTCTCCGCACAGCCGATCAACTGCTGCAATTGCAGCTTCAGCTTCTGACGCACTGAATCTCTTGCCTTCGAGGACGGCCAGCGCTTGGTTGTGCAGCGCATAGGCCAGGTGCGCGGCTGCACGAACTGCAGGGTCAGTTGCTGCTTCACTGCCGAGGTGGCCAGCAAGCAGCAAGCGCAATTCATAAACGGCGAACGCCAATATCTTGTTTTCGTCGAGCATTGCAGACATGGCAATCAGTGCGGTTTAACGTAGAAGTGACCGGCGGGCCATAGGCACGCGACAGCGTGCCGCGAGAACGTCCGTGTCGACTGCCATGTTAGAGCTCAGTCCCCGAACGCGGAACGAACGGATCCCCAAGAGACTACTTTCGAAAGTCCAATGTAGATCGCGATGAGCAATAGATGCGTCATACCCCAATTTATGATCACGAAGCCCGGCACGCTGGTAGTCTCGCACCCTTTGCAGTACGACGGTTCGTGCGCTATCAATAGCTGCGTGGCAAAAAGCGCGATGAACATCACCGCTGCAGCTACCCAGACCAGGTAACCTCGCAATAGGGTGAACTTGGCTGGATCTCGGATCCCGGAACGCAGATTTGAGCGCTCTATGGCGCAGAGCGCTTCCGACACCCGCTCAGCGTATCCCACCCGAAGCAGCCAAAACAGATTGAGCGGCAAAGTCAGCCAGAACGTGAACCAATACAGATAAGCAGCCGACGCGAACTGAGAGCCTATTGTGCGTTCTGCCACAACGTGGTCCAGGCCCAATCGCTGCGCCAACGGCTGTACCGCGAGGGCGAGATCAAGGTACAGATGACCTACGCCGAACGCGAGCAGCGAAATAAGGCTCGCGGGGCCGAGAAGAAACTTCAGAACCCATCGGTTAATCGCTCTATCGGTGGTCTTTTTGTCCATGGCGCGTCGCTGAGCTCTAACGTTGAAGCTGAGCTGCGGACTGAGGCTTGCCGAAGGACGTCAGCTCGAGCGACCGGTTAGGCCTCACGGCGGGCAGGCTGAAGCTGGTGGAGAAAGCGTGTGTACAGATCTCGCGGCGCGTCAATACCGATGGCATCTAGCATTTCTCCAACGTTGCCGCGGTGGTAACCGCCATGAGTAATTACGTGAAGAAGCATCTCCTCACAAGACATTGCGCCTTTATCTCCATCGGTGAATGTGAAGGGAATCACCTCCTGCAACTGCAGGGAACTGCTGGAACTGACGTAGTGTTCGAACCATTCATCATTTTCAAGTAAGTCAGCTTTGAGTTCGGAGATTGACGGGGTTTCCTCGGTATTTGTAGCAGCGAACGAATGCCGCTCCCCGGACAAATGCGCACGAAAAATTCGTTCACTGACATTCACATGATTGAGCCTGCGAATAGCGGAACGCAATTCATTAGGTGACTTCGTGCTCGACGCCTGCTCAATGAGCTCCAGCAGTTCCGTATCCGCCCAAGTCTTGTATGCAAAGAGTGAGGAAAGCGTATTCATAAATAATTCCAAATAATGAGGCCAGCAGAATAGAGGCGGCTACTGTCAGCGTAATGGCAGGAGAGATTCTGTGGTGAGGCCTAACGTTCGCGGTAAGCGGACCAGCCAGCGAAGCTGGCGCAGGTCCGCTTGACCAAAAGGTTAAACCGCAGGCTCACGACACGCCTTTGAAATGGCCGTACGAAATACAGGCTGTGATGAAGAGGACGATGCCAGCCCAATACTCCATTGGCAGAAAGAAGAATCGGTGCTTCGTAGCCCACGTCTCATGCTTCCGATTCATGAGCCAGCCTACCAGTCCAATCGAAATTGCTGCGACAGCCGATGCAGTGGCTTTCGGCCAGAAGTTTGCGGTGTAGTAACCGCTTCCCCAGTTCGCATCAACGGCCACCTGCGTTAGCAGAAGCGCAACGACAAAAATGGGGACAGCCAGAATGCCCCACCGATGCCAAATCAGAACCACGGTCTCTCCTTCTGCTGTTTAACGTGATGTATCCCGCAAAACCTGCGGGATAAACTGGACCTTGCGGGATATTCTGGACACTGATTCCTCCTGAAAGTGGCTTCTAGCTTGCGCTTGCGGTCAGTGCTCTGTTCAAAAGCACAGGTATAAAATTTCCACCAAACCCGGCAAGCCTCAACTCAGAAAACTATAGCTTGCTGGTAGGCAGGCACCGGAAGTTAGACAGCGCGGTTTGAACTGCAAGTCTGCGGGTAGTGAGGTCAACGGCAGCTATGGGGTAGTCTTGTCCAACGGCGGCTCCGGGCCCTGAGCCGACGTTGGAGAACACAACCGCAAAGCTGCCGTTCATACGCAACCCCTGAGTGCACAGTCCCAGCTTGGTAGCGAGCTATAGTTTCTCTTGTTGCTGCCTGCCGGGTTTCGCGGAATTTTTATGCCTGAATGTTCAGACAGGCCATCGCCTGCAACCTCATGCTGCAAGACGCTTCTAGGGAAAACCAATGTCCAGAATATCCCGCACGGTCCAGTTTATCCCGCAGGTTTTGCGGTATACATTTCGTTAATCCTCACGATGCGCATCTTCAGTTCCGAGGTCGGCGACCCCATGCTTCTCGACAACGAGGAGGGGTTGCGCGCGTTTGGTTCTGAGCTGGAGGCGTTTTTGGCAAGCGCGGCTAGCGCACATTCGTTCCCGTCGCATACGTCTGGGGGCGCGGAGCCTTATGCACAGTTTCTCGAAGGGCTCAGGGTTGAGAAAGTCGAACTCTTAGCGCCCGAACTTCAGATCGGGGAAGACCGTTGGCTTGCGTTGAAGGCCAGCGTTCCGGAACTGGTTCAACTTCGCGAGCGGATAGGCGTCCTGCAGGATGGCGATCATACGCATCTGTATGCATCGCCGATTTCGCTTGTCGTGGAGGCCGACGATACGTGGCCAAGCTGAGGATTAACTTGTCAATCGACACGGACCCACAACAGCAGCAGGCGGCTTCGCCGCTTGTGTTCGTAGTCCGGTCATTTTTACGTTAGCAGTCAATGCCAGCACCGTTCATCGCGGCGTTCTTGGGCGCAATGGCAATGTCAGTTGTCGGCTTCTATTTTTTGAGTGCAGCTCGCGGCCGTAGGCCAATTTGGCTGAGGACTACGATTGTGGTGGTGCTCCTGTCATATGCGATGCTGATGGCGGTTTACGTATGCATCGGCGTGGCGGAAGGCTGGGTCACGGAAAATATGGTCACCGGTTGTGTAGCTGGGACCATCGCACCCCTTCTTTGCGGCTTTGCTGACTACGCCTTGGCTGGCCGCTTCTGGATCGTGTTTGGATTAAGTATGACCTCTGTCTTTCTCATAATGAGTGCTTCGCTTTGGCTCGGCCCCAGGTTGTTGACACGCGAGGCATAGCTTCAATTTGGTATGGACTCAGCTTGATACCTTGATTGCTAACCGGTTAGTCAAGCGGGCGCGCTCTGGTCGGCTTTGCCTCCGGGCGCGCGCCGGTTACCTCCAATGTTGAGAGTCCGCTTTCGCCAGCGGCGACCGACTGCTCTTGGCCGAATTCTGTCTTAGAGGAGCGCCTGGACAAGGGGTTGGTGACCTGTCATCGGTGCCGGCAGCGTGGTCAGGTCGAAATGGACTCAGTGTTCAGGTGCGTCGGGAATACGCAGGTGATTGAGATCGGGTATCGAGGCCATCCGGAGTTGATCCTTCGTGGCCATTCATGAGATCACTGTTGCAAGCCATTTCCAAATGGGATTTGGACTGAAGCCCTCGTCACGGCGGAAGTGTGTGACATGCACCTCTTTGATCCAGTTCTGGAGCGACGGGATGTTTAATGAATTACCTCACCAGTGTTTGAGCCAATTCGTTTGACAGTTGTATTGTGTCGTCCCAATCTCAAGTGAGAAGCCGCTCTTCAGTGTCAAACGACTTGCCTCACCCGCCTCGTTGGCTGCCGTTTTCACTTTCGCCCTCATCTGACTGTATGCGCGCAATCGATCCACGGCAGTACATCGCAACCACAATGGGCAATGTCACCCGCAGGTCCCGTGACAACGCTGGCTTTGTCTTTGGACACGACCTTGGCTGCGTTTGCGGCGGTTGCACCAGTCGTACCTTTGCCAACGGCTGCTGCGTCTTCCGTCGCGGCATTTATGTCCGGAATCCAACGCATGAATGGCGTGAGGTCTTGGGGATCCACCACGTACCAGATCTTGCGCGCTGAGTCCCAGCGAGCGCCGAGGGCTTTGGCGGCGTCTTTTTCTGCAAACGGTGTGATCAGGTTGATGCGCATGGGGGCTTGGCGGATGGTCGAGACGAAAAAACGCCAAGAATACCGCCGTAACCCACTAATGAACGGTCATAGCGCCGAAGTGGGCAGCCCATCGACCATCGGCGGCCGCTTCGTGGTTTCCCGATGTGCGAACACAAAGGCATCGTGCGTGCTCAAAAACACCCTTCCCTGCATGCGTTGGCCAAAAACGGTGCTTTGCAGGCGGTCGAGCACCGGGCCCTTAACTTCAGCCAGCAACAGCACGAGGCCGCGCTGCGACAAGCTGTGCTCCAGATTTGTCAGCACGCCCAATGCGGTGGCGTCGATCTGGTTGACCGCCGAACACACCAGCAACACAGCCCGGGCTTCAGGCTGTGCGGCCACCAGCGATTCGACAGTGTCTTGCAGGACATCCGCATTGGCAAAATACAGACTCTCGTCCACACGCACCGCGATCAACCCAGGTTCAACGGCTACGGGGTGGCGCGCCACGTTGCGAAAGTGCTCTGTGCCCGGGATGCGCCCGACCACCGCAATGTGCGGATGGCTGCTGCGCCATACCAGGGTACCCAGCGACAGGGCAACTCCCGTCAGGATGCCCACTTCCACGCCAAACACGATGACGCCGGCCGCCGTTGCAAGCAAAGACAGCGCGTCGGCCTTATCGTAGCGCCATGCCTCGCGCAAGGTTCGTACGTCAATCAACGACACCACGGCCACCACAATGGTGGCGGCCAGCACTGCGTGAGGCAGGTAGTGGAACAGGCCTGTCATCGCCGCGATGACGGCGCCCATCAGCACGGCAGAGATCACGCCCGCCAAGGGCGTATTGGCACCCGCCGCAAAGTTGACCACCGAACGTGCAAACCCGCCGGTCACCGGAAACCCGCCCGACAGCGCGCTGGCCACGTTGGCCGCACCCAGCCCCAACAGTTCTCTGTTGGGGCTGATGCGCTGCTGGCGCTTTAGCGCGAGCGACTGCGCTACGGAAACGCTCTCGACAAACCCCACCAAAGAAATCAGCAAGGCAGGCAGCCACAACTGTCCGATGGCTGATGCAGACAGGTCGGGCAAACCCAGCGTGGGAAGGCCCTGCGGCACCACACCGACAATGCTGACGCCTGCAGTTTCATCCCATCGCCACAACGCCACCAATACGGTCGAGACGATGACCGCCAGCATGGGAGCGAGCTTTGAAGCAATGTCGGCCAATTGAGTGCTGACCCCGGCACGTACCAGCAGTGGCGCAAGGTATCGACGAGCCATCACCAGGAACAGCACACTTCCTGCCCCAAGGCCCAACGTCACGCCGTTGGTGTGAGGGATGCCCTGCACCAACTGGATCAGCGTATTGAACACGCTCGCACCGCCTGCCTGCACGCCGAGTAGGTGTTTAAGCTGCCCGACCGCGATGAGTATGGCCGAACCCGAAATGAACCCGCTGATGACTGGATGGCTCAAGAAGTGAGCCAAAAAACCGAGCCTGAGCGCTCCAAACACCAACAACATGCCGCCTGACAACAGCGATAGCAGCATCGCCAAAGCCACATAGTCGGCCGAACCAGTTGCTGCCAGCGGTTGCAGTGCACTTGCCGTCATGAGCGACGCTACAGCCACCGGGCCTACGGCCAAAGTCATGCTCGAACCGAGGAAGGCGTAGGCAATGATAGGGAGGATGCTGGCGTACAGCCCAACTTCAGGCGGCAATCCTGCGAGCAGCGCGTAAGCGAGGCTTTGCGGAATCAGCATCACGGTGACGATCACTCCGGCGACGACATCGCCGGACAGCCAGGACTTCTGGTAGTGGCGCATCCAGTTGGGTATGACGTTCATGGTGTGTGCTGCTTCTTCGAGATTGCTCGTCAGTCTTGAGATTGCGTCAATCCGAACATTTGCGCCGACCGTGCACCTGATCTGCAAAATGCCAGTGTGGGCCCTGGCAAAGACGCCAGCGCATCGCGCATCGCTTGCACCTGCGCCGCCGTGATGGCGCCGCTCACAACCGGCAGGTAAACATAGTGCAGCCCCACCCTTTCGGCCGCGCGCGCCAGCTCCGGGCTGGTGGGCTGCTCGCCCCCACCCTCCCCGTCTGGACGGTTGTTGATGACCGTTTTGAACCCTTGAGCGGCGACCCCAGCTAAATCATTCGCAGCCAGCTGCGGCGACACGGCAAAGTCAGGGGTAAGTGCGATGGCTTGCCAGGTCATTTCAGTGGGCTCCTGCATTGCTGGAGGTGGGGACGCGGGTGCGGCGTTCAGCCACTTCAAAAAGCCACATGCCCACCAACATAGCCACCACAAACACGATGGCTTTGGGCTGGCCTGCGCCCGCGGACACAATCGCCGGTCCGGGGCAAAAGCCGGCAAGGCCCCAGCCTGCACCAAATACCAGACTGCCAATGACGAGGCGGCGATCAATATCTTTGGAGGTCGGCAAATGCATACTGCCGCCCAGAAAACTCGTTGTGCGCTTTCGGGCAACTGCAAATGCAAAAAAGCCGACAGCGATAGCGCCTCCCATCACAAACGCCAGAGACGGGTCCCACAAACCGGCCAGGTCCAGAAAGCCCAACACTTTGCTGGGGTCAGTCATGCCGGACACGATGAGCCCCAAGCCAAACACAAGGCCGACCAAAAATTCCGAGATTCGATGTTTCAAGGTAATGCTCCGTTGAAGTTGGCGCCTATCAAGCGAGCGCATGGCGCATGAGAAAGACCGTGGCAAATCCGGCCCCCATAAAAGCCAAGGTGGCAATCAAGGAACGGGGCGACATGCGCGACAGCCCGCACACCCCGTGCCCGCTGGTGCAGCCCGAGCCGTAGCGCGTTCCGACTCCCACCAACAGGCCCGCTGCCACCACCATTCCCCAACCTGCATCAATGCGTGGCTGCGTTGGCCCCGCAACCAGCCAATACAGCGCGGGGGCCGCCAGCATGCCCAGCACAAACGCCACGCGCCAGCCCAAGTCGCCTGCGCGATGGCGCAGCAAACCACCCACGATGCCACTGATACCCAGAATGCGGCCATGGAGGAGAACAAACGCTGCTGACGCCAGGCCCAGCAGCACGCCCCCTGCCAGAGCCGTCCAAGGTGTGAAATGAGTCCAGTCGATCAGCATGGGTGAGTCTCCTTGGCAGGTCCGCAAAACTGCTCAAACAACACATTCATCACAGCCATCGCCTGCGGGCTGGCGATTTCGTAATAGATGTTTTTGCCGTCGCGGCGCGTGTTGACCAACCCGTCCTCGCGTAGCACACCCAGTTGTTGGGACAACGTGGGTTGCGAGATGCCGACCAGTGCCTCCAGCTCTCCCACCCTCTTTTCGCCCTGGCTGAGCTGGCACAGCAATAGCAGGCGGTCGGGGTTAGATAAAACCTTCATCAGGCGGCACGCGCTGTCTGCCGAACGGCGCAGGCTTTCAAGGTCGATAGCTGTATCGGTGAGCATAGGGATGCGCTCCTTTTCAATTTCGTTACTCATATTCTATTGACTAACAATATATCTGTCAATAAACTATGGATATCGAAATCGAAAAACGGAGCCCACCATGAAGCCGCAGATACAAGCCTTCTTTGACGATGCCACCTGGACAGTGAGCTACGTCGTCTTTGACCAACCCGGCGGCCATTGCGCGTTGGTGGACTCGGTTCTGGACTACGACCCCAAGTCCGGCCGCACTAGTACGCGCTCTGCAGAGCGCCTCGTCGAGTTTGTTCAAAGCCGAAACTTGACCGTGCAATGGATTCTGGAGACACATGCCCATGCCGATCACCTGTCAGCCGCGCACTACCTGCGCAAAAAGCTCGGCGGCAAGATTGCCATTGGCGCAGCCATCACCGAAGTGCAAGACGTGTTCAAAGGCGTGTTCAACCTGGAGCCAGAATTCCGCCCGGACGGAAGCCAGTTCGACCACTTGCTGCATGACGATGAGGAATTCCGCATCGGTGCGCTAACCGCAAAGGCGCTCGCCGTGCCAGGCCATACCCCGGCCTGCATGGCCTACCAGGTTGAAGATGCTGTTTTTGTGGGCGACACCCTGTTCATGCCGGATGTGGGGACGGCGCGTTGCGACTTCCCGGGTGGCAACGCGCACACCCTGTACCAGTCGGTGCGCAAGCTGCTGAGTTTGCCCGCGGCAACGCGCCTGTTCATGTGCCATGACTACCCGCCTTCCGGACGCGACGCCACGTGGCAAAGCACCGTAGCGGACCAACGCGCTCACAACATCCACGTTCACGACGGAGTGACAGAAGACGCCTTTGTGGAACTGCGCACCCGGCGCGACGCCACGCTGGAAATGCCCGTTCTGATCCTGCCCTCGGTGCAGATCAATATCCGCGCGGGCGAGTTGCCCCCCGCAGAAGCAAATGGCGTGACCTATCTCAAGATCCCTGTCAACGCACTGTGACACCCTTCATTCAGCCAGTGGGGTTTCCCTCCCCGGCTTCATCACACCCAGGAAACCCATGAAAACCGCTCACGACCTTGTCGCCGCTGCCAAATCCCATGTCCGCGAGATTGCGGTCGACCAAGCCGAAGACGCGATCCGCGCCGCCGATGTACTCATTGATGTGCGGGAGGCCGACGAGTACCAGGCGGGTCACATTCCCGGCGCCATCCATGCGTCCCGCGGCGTGTTGGAGTTCAAGCTCAGCAGCATGCCCGAACTCAGCGCGCGCGATCTGAAAGTGGTCCTGTACTGCAAGACCAGCGGTCGAGCGGCGTTGGCTGCCTGCGCCATGCGAGACATGGGCTACCTCCATGTGGAGTCCATAGCGGGCGGCATGGATGCCTGGGTAGCTGCCGGCCAGCCGGTGGTTTCGACCTCGGCCCCCTCGTTCGATTAACTGGTCGGAGTGCTGCTTGGCTCTCCGCCACCTGAGCAAACCTGTGCAACCAAAGCCCTCGTTCCGGGGGGCGTTATCACCTAAAGGAAACACCATGAAGATCAACGTCGGAAATTTAGACCGGCTAGCCCGCATCGCCGCAGGCGTGGTGCTCATCGCACTGGCTGCCACCGACACAGTAGGGTGGTGGGGCTGGCTGGGCGTGGTGCCTTTGGCCACTGGCCTCTTTCGCTTTTGCCCGGCCTACGCGCTTCTCGGCATTAACACCTGCCCCGTGAACAAGTAGAGGAAGCGGCGAGCACAGTGCGGACATGCGGCTGTGTCTGCAACGTTTTTCAAAAGAGATGGATTTTTTGCAATGAGCACATTCGACCATGCAGGTCTGATCCAGGGGATCACTGAAGGCCTCAGCACATTTCGGCGGGCGCAACCGGACACCATGCGGGGATTTTCGCAACTGGCGCAGGCGTCCATGGCGGAAGGCACGCTCAGCAGCAAACACAAGGAACTCATTGCTTTGGCCATCGGCGTCACCCAGCGTTGCTCTGGGTGTATTGGCTTTCATGTCAAAGCGCTGCAAAAACTGGGCGCCACCCGCGCGGAGGTGGAGGAAATGCTGGGCGTATGCGTCTACATGGGCGGCGGCCCGGCACTGATGTACACCGCCGAAGCACTGGCGGCCTGGGACGCCATGGCCAACGCCTAACAACAGAGTCTTCGCATTCGACAACCTGCGACCTTGATCGCCGAAACGCGACACAAGCCACGGACGCACCACCTCCCAAACTGAAATAGCCACCGGTTGGTAAAAATCAGTTTACATTTTGATCAACCAGCCATCAAACTGTTGCATCCAAGGGGAGGTTGACATGTTCGCAATCGCCAGAGTTTCGATAGCGCGTTGGGTTGCGCGGTGGATGGGAAAAACCATCGTCGGTGTGCTCACCCTGACAACATCAGCAGCGTTTGCCCTCGACAAACCCGCGGAACGGGTGATCCTGACCATCGAAGGCACGATCAGCCAGACCAACAATGGCCCGCAGGCGCAGTTCGACATGAAGATGCTGGAGAAGCTGCCGCAGCACAGCTTCTCGACCAAAACGCCCTGGTACCCCGATGCTGTAACTTTCACGGGCCCTCTTCTGCGCGACGTTTTGGCCGCCGTAGGCGCCAAGGGCACCAAGATCACCGCGGTAGCTCTCAACGACTACAAGACCGAGATCCCATTCGACGATGCCACCCGGCACGACGTGATCGTAGCCCGGCTGATGAACAACCGGCCCATGCCTGTGCGCGAGAAGGGGCCGCTTTTTATCGTGTTTCCATTTGATACCAAGGCAGAGTTGCGCACCGAGCTGTACTACAACCGCGCGGCTTGGCAGCTCAACGTACTGCGAATCCAATAACGCTGCCAGGCCAAACGGACTTGGACCTGTTGACGCATGCTGCGCAGCAAACACCTTCTGCGACTGATCATTGCGGGCCTGATGGTGGCCTACGTTGCGATTGCAGCGGTGCAATACCACCAATACCGCAGCGTCGAAGCTGTCATGCGCAGGGGCGATGTCAATGCGCTCTGGTCATTTCTGCAGCTCAATGTCGAGTATGAAAAGCTCGACCACGCGCTGCATCAGTTCACGCTGGACCCGGCCAGCCTGCCGCTCGAACGATTGGAGCTGCGCTACGACCTTTTTCTGAGCCGGTTCAGCGCCCTGGAAAGCGGAACGGCACGCTCGCTCATGCAAGAGGAAGCGATTTACGGAAAGGCGTTGGCCGCGTTGCAAAAATTTGTGGCTGCGGGTGACATGTACTTTGGGCAAAGCGTCGACACCGCCTCCAGCCAGAAGAACATGGGGCTATTGCGTGCGGAGCTGGATACCTTGCGCGACACCGTGCAAGAGCTTTCGCTGAATGCCTCTCGCGTTTCGGCCCTTTTGGGCGACACACGCAACGCGGAGGTCAAGCACCAGACCCTGCTCACCACCGGACTCACCGCCTTTCAGGCCGTTCTCACGTTTTTGCTGGCTTTTGCCATGGCCCGGCAATTTCTCAAACGAGAAAAGGCCAAATCACTGGCCTTGGCAGCGCAAGCCGAACTGGTCGAAGCCCTCAAACGCAACGAAGAGGCGCTGGAGGCCCGGGTAGCGCAGCGCACCACAGAGCTGCAAACGCTCAACGTGGCGCTGCGCGAGCACGAGGAAGAGCTGGAGATTGCGCGGGCCAAGGCCGAAGACGCCTCTCAGATGAAGTCGGACTTCCTGGCCAACATGAGCCACGAGATCCGCACGCCCATGAACGCCGTGATCGGCATGAGCCACCTGGCACTGGGTACCGACCTTTCGCCTCGCCAGCGGGACTACATCGAGAAAATCCAGCGTTCTGGCCAGCATCTGCTCGGACTGATCAATGACATTCTCGATTTCAGCAAGATCGAGGCAGGCAAGCTCGATGTCGAGGTGGTCGATTTCGAGCTGCGCAGCGTGCTCGACAACGTAGCCAATCTCATCGGTCAGAAATGCGCCAGCAAGGGTCTGGAACTGATGTTCGATGTGGACCCGGCACTGCCGGACGATCTGCGCGGAGACCCGTTGCGACTGGGACAGATACTGGTCAACTACGGCAACAACGCAGTCAAGTTCACCGACGAGGGAGAGATTGTTATCCGCGTACGGGAGACGGCGCGCGACGTGGGCGGCGTTCTCCTGCGCTTTGAGGTCCACGACACGGGCATCGGCTTGACACCAGAGCAGCAATCCCGCCTGTTCCGTTCGTTTGAGCAAGCCGACACCTCGACCACCCGGAAATACGGAGGTACGGGCCTGGGCCTGGCAATCTCCAAAAAACTGGCAGGACTGATGGGTGGCGATGTTGGGGTTGAGAGCACCCCAGGCCAAGGAAGCACGTTCTGGTTTACCGCGCGACTGGGACTTGGGCTGGGGTTGGCCACGCCCCGCGCACTTGTGCCGGAGCCCGACCTGCGAGGCCGCCGCATGCTGTTAGTGGACGACAGTGAACAAGCCCGGCAAATTCTTGCCGGGCTGCTGGGAAGCATGAGTTTCGACGTGGTCACCGCCAGCTCTGGCGAAGCCGCCATAGCCTGTGCAAAAGAGGCTTATGCCACCGGGCGCCCCTTCGATATTGCGTTTCTTGACTGGAAGATGCCTGGAATGGATGGGTTTGAGACCTACCGCCAGCTCGCGCTGCTGCCGCACCCGCCCTGCCCTGTGCTGGTAACGGCGCATGGACGGGAAGATGTTGTCCAAGAACTCTCCCGCGCTGGCATCGCACTCATGCTGACCAAGCCCGTGAGCCCCTCGCAGCTGTTTGACACCGCACTGCGTGCACTCGGTGGGGCCGCGCCTCTGGCCGAAGCGCAACGCCAACCACGCAAAGGAACGGCGCTGGACATGTCGGCGGTTCGTGGTGCGCGGGTGCTTTTGGTGGACGACAACGACCTCAACCAGCAAGTGGGTGCCGAACTGCTGGCCGGTGCTGGACTGGTGGTGGAGGTGGCAGACAACGGACAGGTCGCGCTGGACATGCTGGCCCGTGCCGACTACAACCTTGTGTTGATGGACATGCAGATGCCGGTGATGGATGGGCTGACCGCCACACGACGACTGCGAGAAAATCCCGCATGGTCCGCCCTTCCCGTGTTGGCCATGACCGCCAACGCCATGAGCAGCGACCGAGACCGGTGCCTCGAAGCGGGCATGAACGGCCACTTGGCCAAGCCCATCGATCCGGACGAACTGTTTGCCAGCCTCCTGCAGTGGATCGCACCGCACTACAACGCACCACGGCAAGGGACGGCGGCAGACCTGCCAGTCGAAGCCTTGGATACCTTTCCGCTAGACGAAGCGCTTTGCAGCATCGAAGGACTGAATGCAACCGCTGGCCTCAAGCGCGTGCTGGGCAAGCGCGCCGCCTACGAGGCCATGTTGCGCAAGTTCGTTGGCGGGCAAGCACATGCGGTTGAATTCACCCGCACCGCGCTCTTGGCCGGCCAGCGCGACGATGCTTTGCGGGCGATGCACACGCTAAAAGGCACCGCGGGCACCATCGGCGCGAGCCCGTTGGCCGATCTTGCCCGGGCAGTGGAGCACGCCATCGGGCACAACGCTACGCCCCACGCGCTGGAGCAATTGCTGCAACCGGTGGACGAGGCCTGCCAGACATTGGTGGCCGCGCTGCAAAAAGCATTGCCAGCCGAAGACGAAAGCGCCGCACCACCCCATGGGGACGAGCCGATAGACGCTGAGTCCGCACAAAAGCTGGTGGCGCAGTTAGAGGCATTGCTGGCCGACGACGACTCCGACGCCATCGAACTCTTCAGAGATGCTTCGACGTCTTTGAAAGCCGTGCTGGGCGCGGCTCACGCCGAAATCAAGAGAGCACTGGACAACTACGACTTTGTGCAAGCACTTGCCGTGCTGCGCCAGACCACCGTCAACAACACAGACAACAAGGAGGAACCGGTTCATGAATAACCCATTGGAATTGAGCGGCAAGTGCACGGTGCTGGTCGTCGACGACACCCCCGACAACCTGTCGCTGATGAGCAACCTGCTGCGGACGGACTACAAGGTCAAACTGGCCACCAGTGGCGAGCGTGCGCTGCAAATCGTTGCAGGAGAGAGCAAGCCCGACCTCATCCTTTTGGACATCATGATGCCGGAGATGGATGGCTACGAGGTGCTTCGCCGCCTGCAGTTCAACCCCGAAACCGAGGACATTCCGGTGATTTTTCTGACGGCCATGAGTGCGGCCGACGATGAGAGCGTGGGACTGGAGCTGGGTGCCGTCGACTACATCACCAAGCCCATCAACCCCGCCATCGTGATGGCCCGGGTGCGCAATCATCTGCAGCTCAAGCGGGCGCGCGATTTTCTGGCGCACCACAACAATTTTCTGGAACAGGAGATTGCCAACCGCACGCGTGCCCTGGCAGAACTGCAAGACGCCACCATCCGCGCCATGGCCTCCTTGGCAGAAACACGTGACAACGAGACCGGCAACCACATCCGCCGCACGCAGCACTATGTGGAAGCGCTGGCCCGCAAGCTGCAAGACCACCCACGGTTCAAAGACGAACTCACCAACACGGCCATCGAGACGATTTTCAAGTCGGCGCCTTTGCACGACATCGGCAAGGTCGGCATTCCCGATCGCATTCTGCTCAAGCCAGGCAAGCTGACACCAGAAGAGTTCGAGATCATGAAAACCCACACCACCCTCGGGCGGGACGCCATCGTGGCTGCGGAGACGGATGCGATGCTGGACAACCCGTTTTTTCGCTACGCCAAGGAGATCACCTACAGCCACCAGGAAAAGTGGGATGGCTCTGGCTACCCCGAAGGCCTGATGGGCAACACCATTCCCCTGTCAGCGAGGCTGATGGCGGTGGCGGATGTGTACGACGCCCTCATCTCCGAACGTGTGTACAAGTCCGCTTTCACCCACGAAACGGCTGTCGAGATCATTCGGGACGGCCGGGGAAGCCACTTTGACCCGGACATGGTGGATGCATTTCTGGTGCTATCTGAAGAGTTTCGGGCCATCGCCCAGCGGTTCGCCGACAGCGCTCCCGTGCTCCAGGCACAGGTAGAGCGCCTAGCAGCCGATGTGCCAGCGGAACGCATCGAATTGACCGTGCGCGACGAATAAAGGTCGTATTGCACATGCAACCCGCAAAGACGACTGTACTGCTCGCTGAAGGTGCTGGCGCCATGCGCCAGGCGCTGGCCAGTCAACTCGAAAGCGTCGGTTTTGGCCAGGTTCTACAAGCCAAAGATGGCTTGCGCGCGCTGCAGATCTTGCGGTCCGAGCCCGTGCAGGTGGTGGTGGCCGACATGGACATGCAGGTTCACAACGGGCTGGAGGTGCTGGAAGCCATGCGTGCCGAACCGCGCCTTGCGAGCGTTCCCTTCATTTTGATGTCGGGCGGGCTTGACCGCAGCTCCGCTGCCAAGGCCATCCAGCTGGGCATCAACGACTTGCTGGTCAAGCCTTTTACTGTGCGCCGACTGATCGAACGCATGCAGCGTGTGCTCACAAGAGATACCGCCCAGCCCATCGCGCCAGACGATGGAAACCCTGACCGTGCCACCCTGCTGGTGGTAGACGACACGCCCGACAACCTCCAGCTGATGGCCGGGCTGTTCCGCGACCGTTTCAAAGTGAAAGTCGCGCAGAGTGGAGAAAAGGCGCTGAGCATCTGCCAGTCCGACGCGCCGCCCGACGTGATCCTGCTCGATATGATGATGCCCGGCATGGACGGTTTTGAGGTGGCGCGCAGGTTGCGCGAACACCATTCGTCCGAATGCACCCCCATCATCTTTGTGACCGCGGTGACGGATGAAGCCGCACGCCACAAGGGCCTCAGCCTGGGGGCCATTGACTACGTGTTCAAACCCATCGACCCAGACCTTCTACGGCTGCGCGTCAGCAATCTGATGGTCTATGTGGAGCACCGCAAGCAGCTGCAAAAGGACTTTGACTTGCTGCGTGAAAACGCGCAACTGCGCAGCGAAGTGCAACAACTGCGTGCAGATTTGCTGCGCATACAAGGCACGACCACCGCCGCCTGAGCGACTCCTAACCCAGGCCCCCCCCCGGGGAAGCCCGCTCCTCCCCCTGCCCGGCAGACGTCCGGGTTGCAAAAAGGCGCTCAGAGCGTGTTCAAGCGGGGTGCAACTGCCCCGCTTCCGTGGTCGTGGTGCGATGACCATTCAACCCCAGTTTGGCCAGCAAACGCACGTCTGCGTCGGCATCCGGGTTGCCAGTCACCAGCAGTTTGTCCCCGTAGAAGATCGAATTGGCACCTGCCATGAAACACAGGGCTTGGACCGCGTCCCCCAATTGCTGGCGACCCGCGGACAGCCGCACACGTGCCTTGGGCATGGTGATGCGGGCCACAGCGATCATGCGTACAAAGTCGAACGGGTCGATAGGTTCGCTGTCGGCCAGGGGCGTGCCGGGTACGCGCACCAGGCTGTTGATGGGCACTGATTCGGGGTAAGGCTGCAGGTTGGCCAGCTGCGCAATCAGGCCTGCGCGGTGTACGGGCGCCTCGCCCATGCCCACAATGCCGCCGCAGCACACGCTGATGCCCGCGCTGCGCACATGCTGCAAGGTGTCCAGCCGGTCCTGGTAGGCACGTGTGCTGACCACGTCGGTGTAATACTCCGGCGCGGTATCGAGGTTGTGGTTGTAGTAGTCAAGCCCTGCGTCTTTCAGGGCTTGCGCCTGGTGCGATTCGAGCATACCCAGGGTGGCACAGGTCTGCAGGCCCAGGTCTTTCACCGCGCCAATCAGGGCACTGACTTTTTCGATGTCGCGGTCTTTGGGGGCCCGCCATGCAGCCCCCATACAAAACCGCGTGGCACCCGCATCTTTGGCGGCCTGGGCGGCGCGCACCACCTCGTCCACTTCCATCAGCTTGTCGGCCTTCACGCCGGTGTCAAACTCGGCGGCCTGGGGGCAGTAGCCACAGTTTTCAGGGCAGCCGCCAGTCTTCACAGAGAGCAAAGTGGCCAGCTCGATGTCTCCCGCTGGCCAGTGCTGGCGGTGCACCGTTTGGGCCTCGAACAACAGATCCATCAGTGGTTTGTCGAGCAGTGCTTGGATGGCGTCTATCGTCCATGCCGCATCAACAGCCGACTGGGCTGCGGGTGCGCGGCGGTGCAATTGCACAGGCTGGGCAACGGGCGATGGGGTCATGGTGGACACGGTTGTGGACATGGCGGTTCTTCCCTTCTGTCTTGCTGCGCTGCAGCGGTGCGCGGATTTTCAAGCGAAAGAAGGTGCAAAAGTGCGCTGTAGGGTCACAAAAAGTGCCAAGAAAAAGCCGCTGCAACGCACATCAAAATCGCTGCACGTTTCAGCGCAGATGGTTGGTTTTGCGGTGTATTTGCCGGCTTTTGGCTACAGGCGCTTAGCGGCCTTTTTCTGATGGCGTAAACGGCGGTGATTGGTGGCGAACTTGCATATAACTTCTTTGCCAGGTGCTTGGAGATGAGCGAGGTTCGCGCAGGATTTGGCAGCTGATGCGTGTCAATTTACGCATGCGCAAAGCTGGCGCTCCAATACAGGGGGTGCCAGCGCGTCGCCTCAGCCCTTTGGCACCGACTTGGCCCACGCATAAACAGCTTGTTTGTCCAAGTTGAAAAACTGCTGGACGAAAAGGCGGACCTGGTCGGCGCTCGCCCCATGAATATCAAGGTCCACGGCGTCTCGCCCGAAGACGCCAAGGATGCCGGGCTTCACCACCACCTGCAGCAGCAACATAAAACGCCCCCCGTCTTCGCCAGAAATGTTGAGCGCGGTGGTGGGCTCTTCAGAGCGCACAAACCAGACACAAGGGAATTGGCCCGTCACGTTTTCGGCCCGCGCCACTTCGTTGCGCCAGTCCTGATCTTCCCAAGCCGCCTGGGCTTCGGACACATTGTTGACGGTGAGATCAGTACGGCAGTCATCCGCCGAAATGAAGGTGCAGGAAGTTTTAAAGCGCATGGGCATCCGTAGGCACGGTTTCATTCCATTTCTAGATCAAGCGTGAACGCGAAGGCGAAGCGCAGGCAGTACAGGCGTACGGCAAGCGAAGCCGACAAAGTGCACGTTTGATATCGCAATGGAATCAGCACTCAAAACCGTAGTCACGCCGATAGCGGTTGGCCTCGGCTGCGGGCATGTGGTTGAACATCACACACACGGTGTAGCTTCCCTTTTGTTTTTCATTCAAGGTGTAGCCCCAATCCGAGACGTCAGCACGGGTGAACGTGACGTCTTGCCCGTTGACCAAGTGCTTCACGTACCGCGGCTCGCCCGCCAGCGTGCCCTTGAAACCTGTTTTGGTGACTTGAAACGGTGTGACCCAGATGTGTTCTGAATGGCCGCCGCCAGTGAACAGGACCTTGATCTTGAAGTCTTCTGCACCCTTCGGCGGGTTGGCCTGGACCTTTACAAACGCATCCAGCGTGGACCGGGCCTTGGCAATGGCCGCTTCCATCTCGGCATCTTGCGAGGAGATGTTGTAGACCTTGTTCTGGATTTTCCCGTCTTGGGTTCGGCCCGGGCTTTGGGCCTGCGTCTGCAGCGAAAAAGCCAGCAAGACGGAAACGGCGCTGAGGGGCAGCATAGAGATTTTCATGGGCCATCACATGCGGGTGAACTCGGAACCCGCGAATGTAAAGCCCAAATGCCGCGTCAGTGGTTCAACGGCTGCGCCTGCATGTCCGCACGCAGTAACAAGACGCAAGGATTGAAACCTGGCGATGTCACCCCACCAGATTGCAGCATCGTGGCGCGGGTCCGGCGGCGGAATTCAACCGCCGTTCAGCTCGGCACCGCAGCCTGAATTGCCCGGTAGTCAGCTCAGCGCCGCAATCACCTCCGGCGGCGCCTGCACCAGCTCGATTAACACCCCCTCACCGGCAATCGGAAACTCGTCATTGCTTTTGGGATGCAAGAACGTGATGTCATATCCCGCCGCCCCCTTGCGGATGCCACCCGGCGCAAAGCGCACGCCCTGGGCCGTCAGCCACTCAACCGCGGTGGGAAGGTCGTCGATCCACAGACCGATGTGGTTGAGCGGTGTGGTGTGCACAGCGGGTTTTTTGTCGATGTCGAGCGGCTGCATGATGTCCACCTCGACCTTGAAGGCGTCCTTGCCCATGCACAGAATGTCTTCGTCGACGTTTTCACGCTCGCTCTGGAACGTGCCGGTCTGCGTGAGGCCCAACATGTCTACCCACAGGGTTTTCATGCGCTGCTTGTCGGTGCCGCCAATGGCGACCTGCTGGATGCCCAGAACTTTGAACGGGCGGGTGCTGGCAGTCATGTCTTGTTTACTCCTGTATTGATAGCTATCAGCGCTTGATGGATAAGCGCTAGAGGCCAATTTTGCTCAAACTTTTGTCACAAACCCGCTCACACCTCGCGCAGCACCCAGCTGCTGGCCATGGCGAAATACTCGCGCAGCCAGGCGTTGTAGCGGATGTAAAGCGGTGTCGGTGCCGGAACGGGGATGGCCTGCGTGTACCCGATCTTTCGGGCGATGCGATGGGCACGCACCGTGTGGAAGTCGCTGGTCACCACGGCCACAGGAGCGTTCAAACCCAGGCCTTGTTGTTGCAACAACGGCAGGCTGTACTGCAGGTTCAACTCGGTGCTGGTGCTGCGTTCCTCTTGCAGGATGCGCGATGGGGCGATGCCTTGTTCGCGCAGGTAGTGGCCCATCACCTGCCCTTCGCTCAGCGTTTCGCCAAAGTCCACGCCGCCCGACACCACCACCCAGGCCTGGGGATGCGTGGCGGCCAGTTCGCGCGCCTTGTCCAGTCGGGCGCGCAGCGCGGGTGATGGCTGCCCGTTGGGCGTGCCGCTTCCCAGTACCACAATGGCCTGCGCAGGCGCGGCGGTGGCAGCGCCTTCAAAGCCGCGCACCTGTTGCGCCAGCCAAACCCAGAACGCCGCCACGCTAACGACCCACGCCGCCAGCAGCAGCCAGCCACCTCGCCACACCACGACGCCCCAGCGTTTGCCCTGCAGCCAGGTTCGCACACTGTGCCAACGTGAGCCCAGCGCACAAAGCGCCAAACCCAGCACGCCCGGCACGGTCACGCCGACCATGAAAAAGCCCTTGCCCATCAACACCAGGGCATCTGCCAGCAGCAGGCCACCCACCAGCAAGCTGGCAATGCGCGCCCACGGCCAACCGTGCTTCGCAACCGCTGGCGGTTGCGTCGGGCGAACGCCCGCTGTGACCGCCGACGACGTTGCCTGGATCAAGCGAACTCCAGAATCACCTGGTCGACTGCCAGTGACTCGCCCTTGCCCGCCAGCACCTTGCCCACCACGCCGTCTTGCGCGGCAAACAGGATGTTCTCCATCTTCATGGCTTCGATCACGGCCAGCTTCTCACCTGCCTGCACCTTCTGCCCCGGCTGCACCGCCACGTCGACCAGCAGGCCGGGCATGGGCGAGAGCAGGAACTTGCTCAAATCTGGCGGCGCCTTGAACGGCATCAGCTTGTGCAGCCGTGCGCCCAGCGGCGACAGCACCAGCGCGTCAATCTGCGTACCGTTGTGCGCGATGCGCAACGCCAGCGGGTTCTTGCCCACGCCGCGCTCCACCTGTGCCGTGAAGCCCTGACCATTGCACGCGCCCTGCACGCGGATCTGGCCCAGCGTGGCATTGCTACTGATTTGGTAGCTGGTACCGCCCACCAGTACTGCGCTGGAGCCCGATTTATCTTCAAAGTCGGACACCGTCACCTCGTGGTGCTGGTTCTGCCCTTCGGCGCCCAGCGTGACCACCACAAACGCTTCGCCCACTTTCACCTCGTGCCCCGCCAGCTGGCCGCTGATGCCCGAGGCGCGTGCGCGGTAGCGGCGGTGCATGAATGCGGCCAGCGCCACCAGGAACATCGGGTCGGCGTGCGGCACGTCTTCGGCGTGAAAGCCCTTGCCGTAGTTCTCGGCAATAAAGCCGGTGTTGAAGTCGCCGGTCACATACTTGGAATGTGCCAGCAGCGCGGCCTGGAACGGGATGTTGCTGCTGATGCCGCGAATCACGAAGCCGTTGAGCGCCGCGCGCATCTTGGCAATCGCATCGTTGCGGTCGGTGCCGTGCACGATGAGCTTGGCGATCATCGAGTCGTAGAACATGGGGATCTCGCCGCCCTCGTACACGCCCGTGTCCACCCGCACGCCCAGCTTCCTGGTCGTATCGGACTGGAACATGGATTCTTCGGGCGGGGCAAATCGCACCAGGCGGCCGGTGGATGGCAGGAAGTTGCGGAACGGGTCTTCGGCGTTGATTCGGCACTCGATGGCCCAGCCGTCGCGCTTCACATCGGCCTGCGTGAGCGGCAGCTTCTCGCCTGCGGCCACGCGGATCATCAGCTCCACCAGGTCCAGGCCGGTGATGCATTCCGTCACAGGGTGTTCCACCTGCAGGCGCGTGTTCATCTCCAGGAAGTAGAAGTCCTGGTCCTTGCCGACCACAAACTCCACCGTGCCTGCGCTTTGGTACTTCACGGCCTTGGCCAATTGCACGGCCTGCTCGCCCATGGCCTTGCGGGTCGCGTCGCTGATGAAGGGGCTTGGGGCCTCTTCGATCACCTTTTGGTGACGGCGCTGGATGGAGCACTCGCGCTCGTTCAGGTAGATCACATTGCCGTGTGAATCGCCCAGCACCTGGATCTCGATGTGGCGCGGCTCCTGCACAAACTTCTCGATGAAAATCCGGTCGTCGCCAAAGCTGTTGCGCGCTTCGTTCTGGCAGCTGGTGAAGCCTTCAAACGCTTCCTTGTCGTTGAACGCCACGCGCAGGCCCTTGCCGCCACCGCCGGCCGAGGCCTTGATCATCACGGGGTAGCCGATGCCCTTGGCAATCTCCACCGCCTGCTCGGGGCCGCTGATGGCGTCGTTGTAGCCGGGGATGGTGTTGACCTTGGCCTCGTTGGCCAGTTTCTTGGACGCGATCTTGTCGCCCATGGCCGCAATCGAAAACGCCTTGGGGCCGATGAAGGCAATGCCCTCGTCCTCGCAGCGCTTGGCGAAGGCTTCGTTTTCGCTCAGGAAACCGTAGCCGGGATGCACGGCCTGGGCGCCGGTCTGCTTGCAGGCGGCGATGATCTTGTCGGCCAGCAGGTACGACTCGCGCGAGGGCGCGGCGCCAATATGAACAGCCTCGTCGGCCAGCTTGACGTGGCGGGCTTCCTTGTCGGCGTCGGAATAGACGGCCACCGTCTTGATGCCCATCTTGCGGGCAGTAGCGATGACGCGGCAGGCGATTTCGCCACGGTTGGCGATCAGGATTTTTGTAAACATTGCTTTGCCCTACTCAACTTGGAGATCCCGCGACGCAGCGGCTTCGCGGTGGTTGATACACATATTGCTTGGGTATTGAGGAATCACTAGCACTTGCTCGACAGAGCATTCTGGATAGATCCATCGTTCCCAATTCGTCTTGAGCCATTCGACAGACAACGAGCTTGCACCCAGCTGAAACCTAGCTTCCAGAGGAAGTTCGATCAGCGTGAGTCCAGCTTTTTGACCTGTACAGACGACCAAACTCAACCCGCAATCGGAAATCCGTGACTCCAGACACATCAAATCAACGACTGGCTCGTACGGCCACTGAGCGGCCGTGATTCGAAGCACCGTTCCGCGCCAAAGCTCTGGCTCCACCACGTGCGGCAGCGGCTGCCAATCGGCGCGAATTTGAGGCTGAAGATCAGCGGTGTCCATGCTAGAGCGCTCGTATCACAGCGGAATGTTGCCGTGCTTGCGCCATGGGTTTTCCAGCTTCTTGTCGCGCAGCATCACCAGCGACCGGCAAATGCGCTTGCGTGTCTCATGCGGCAGGATCACGTCGTCAATAAAGCCACGCGCACCGGCCACAAACGGGTTGGCAAAACGCTGCTTGTATTCGGCCTCGCGTGCGGCCAGCTTCACCGGGTCGTTCTTGTCTTCGCGGAAGATGATTTCCACCGCGCCCTTGGCGCCCATCACCGCAATCTCGGCGTTGGGCCAGGCCAGGTTCACGTCGCCGCGCAGGTGTTTGGAGCTCATCACGTCGTACGCGCCGCCGTAGGCTTTGCGGGTGATGACGGTAATCTTGGGCACGGTGCACTCGGCATATGCGTACAGCAGCTTGGCGCCGTGCTTGATGATGCCGCCGTACTCCTGGCTGGTGCCGGGCATGAAGCCGGGCACGTCCACGAACGTGACGACCGGGATGTTGAACGCATCACAGAACCGCACAAAGCGCGCGGCCTTGATAGAACTCTTGATGTCCAGACAACCCGCCAGCACCAGCGGCTGGTTGGCCACAATGCCCACGGTCTGGCCTTCCATGCGGGCAAAGCCGATCAGGATGTTCTTGGCATATTCGGGCTGCAGCTCAAAGAAGTCCCCATCGTCCACTGTCTTGACGATGAGCTCCTTCATGTCGTACGGCTTGTTGGGGTTGTCGGGCACCAGCGTGTCCAGGCTCAGATCCATGCGGTCGGCCGGGTCGTTGCTCTTGCGAACAGGTGCCTTTTCGCGGTTGTTGAGTGGCAGGTAGTTGTACAGGCGGCGCAGCATCATCAGCGCCTCCACGTCGTTCTCAAACGCCATGTCGGCCACCCCGCTCTTGGTGGTGTGCGTCACGGCGCCGCCCAGTTCTTCGGCCGTGACTTCTTCGTGCGTCACGGTCTTCACTACCTCCGGGCCGGTCACGAACATGTAGCTCGAATCCTTGACCATGAAGATGAAGTCCGTCATGGCAGGCGAGTACACGGCACCGCCAGCGCTGGGGCCCATGATCATGCTGATCTGCGGAATCACGCCGCTGGCCAGCACGTTCTTCTGGAACACGTCGGCATAACCGCCGAGGGACGCCACGCCTTCCTGAATGCGCGCGCCGCCGGAGTCGTTGAGGCCGATGACCGGTGCGCCGACCTTCATGGCCTGGTCCATCACCTTGCAGATTTTTTCGGCATGGGTCTCAGACAAGGCACCACCAAACACGGTGAAGTCCTGGCTGAACACGAACACCAAACGGCCGTTGATCATGCCGTAGCCGGTCACGACGCCGTCGCCGGGGATCTTGTTGTCTTCCATGCCGAAGTCGGTGCAGCGGTGCTCGACGAACATGTCCCATTCTTCGAACGTGCCGTCGTCCAGCAGCAGCTCTATGCGCTCGCGCGCGGTGAGCTTGCCCTTGGCGTGCTGCGCATCAATGCGCTTTTGCCCGCCGCCCAGGCGTGCCTGGGCGCGTTTTTTCTCCAGTTGTTCCAGGATGTCTTGCATGGTCGTCCTTTGGTGAATCGGGTTGCTTTGTGATTACTATCTATTTGATAGCTGCTAGCGCTTTACTGGATTGCGCTAGCAGCAAATTTCGTGCTGCAGTGGATGCCGCAACGCGCCCGGCGGCTACATCGGCCTGCATCTGCGGCAGCAGTTCGCGCACTTGCGGGTGCTGGCGGAACGCCTGTTTGAGGCCCGCGTCGATGCGCTCCCACATCCACGACAGCGCCTGCTTTTCGCGGCGCATAGCGAGGCGGCCATTGGTGGTCTGCATCTCGCGGAACAGCGTCACGGTCGTCCAGAAAGCGTCCACGCCCTGCCCCAGCAATGCGCTGATCTGCAACACTCGTGGTTGCCACAGGGCGCCGTGGGTGGCGTGGTCAGGGTTGCCATGCATGCCCAGCAGGCGCAGGCTGGACGTGATCTGCGCCTCGGCCCGCGTTGCAGCGTTCTTGTCGATGTCGGCCTTGTTGATGACCACCAGGTCGGCGATCTCCATCACGCCCTTCTTGATGGCCTGCAGGTCGTCGCCAGCGTTGGGCAACTGCATGAGCACGAACATGTCCGTCATGCCTGCCACCGCAATCTCACTTTGGCCCACGCCCACGGTCTCGACGATGACGACGTCGTAGCCTGCGGCTTCGCAGACCAGCATGGCCTCGCGGGTTTTCTCTGCGACCCCGCCCAGGGTGCCGCTGGAGGGGCTGGGGCGGATGTAGGCTTTTTCGTGCACCGACAGGTGTTCCATGCGCGTCTTGTCACCCAGGATTGAGCCGCCCGAGACGGTGCTGGACGGGTCGATGGTGAGCACGGCCACGCGGTGGCCGTGGCTGATCAGGTACAGGCCCAGGGCTTCGATGAAGGTGGACTTGCCTACACCGGGCACGCCGCTGATGCCGAGGCGAAAGGACTTTCCGGTGTGTGGCAGCAACGCAGTGAGCAGATCATCGGCCTGCGCGCGGTGGTCTGCTCGGGTGGATTCGAGCAGGGTGATGGCTTTGGATAAGGCGCGGCGCTGGACCTGGCCTGGAGCTCCAGTTATGCCCGTGTACAGGTTCATGTGAATGCCTCTGCTGCCGCGGGAGCCAAAGAACGTAAAGACTTCATCCGAGATCAGTTTTCAGATGAACGCAACAAGATCCAGACCGCAAGGGCGACTGCAACCAGGATGACGCACACGCCAGCAAATCTCCACTCGTTTCGAATCAGTGCAGCGCCGACCCCTCCCAGCACGAGCCCTTCCCATATCGCAGACAGCACGCGGTTTGCTGGGCTCAATTGCTTGTTCATACAAGTCCTTTGATCGAATGCGATAAAAAAAGGGACGGGAGAAGGATCGCTGAGGTAAGTCAGGCCGCCACGGCCTTGCGAATCTGTTCCAGCACATCCTTCGCGCTGGCCGGAATCGGCGTGCCCGGGCCGTAAATGCCCTTCACGCCCGCTTCGTAGAGGTGCTCGTAGTCCTGCGCTGGAATCACCCCGCCCACAAACACGATGATGTCGTCGGCGCCCTGGTCCTTGAGCGACTGGATGATGGCGGGCACCAGCGTCTTGTGGCCCGCAGCCAGCGTGCTCACGCCCACCGCATGCACGTCGTTTTCAATCGCCTGCCGCGCGCATTCCTCGGGCGTCTGGAACAGCGGGCCCATGTCCACGTCAAATCCCAGGTCGGCAAACGCGGTGGCCACCACCTTGGCGCCACGGTCGTGCCCGTCCTGTCCCAGTTTGGCGATCATCACGCGCGGGCGGCGGCCCTGGGCTTCGGCAAATTCGTTGATTTCGGTCTTGAGTTTGTCCCAGCCTTCGGCCGAGTCATAAGCAGCTGCGTACACACCGGTCACCTTTTGCGTATCGGCGCGGTGGCGCCCGTAAACCTTCTCCAATGCATCGCTCACCTCGCCCACCGTGGCGCGCAGGCGCATGGCCTGGATGGAAAGATCCAGCAGGTTGCCCTCGCCGCTTTCTGCTGCAGAAGTGAGAGCATCCAGCGCTTTCTGGACAAGCGCTGGGTCGCGTTTTTCCCTGATATTTTTCAGGCGCTCGATCTGGCCGTCGCGCACCTTGACGTTGTCGATCTGCAGGATATCGACCGGGTCTTCCTTGGCCAGTTTGTACTTGTTGACGCCGACGATCACGTCCTTGCCACTGTCGATGCGGGCCTGCTTCTCAGCCGCAGCGGCTTCGATCTTGAGCTTGGCCCAGCCGCTGTCCACGGCCTGCGTCATGCCACCCATGGCTTCGACTTCCTCGATGATTTTCCAGGCGGCGTCCATCATGTCCTGGGTCAGCTTTTCCATCATGTAGCTGCCGGCCCAGGGGTCGACCACGTTGGTGATGTGTGTCTCCTCCTGAATGATGAGCTGCGTGTTGCGCGCGATGCGCGAGCTGAACTCGGTGGGCAGCGCAATCGCTTCGTCCAGCGCGTTGGTGTGCAGGCTCTGCGTGCCACCAAACACGGCCGCCATGGCCTCGATGGTGGTGCGCACGATGTTGTTGTACGGGTCTTGCTCCGTCAGGCTCCAGCCCGAGGTCTGGCAGTGCGTGCGCAGCATCAGGCTCTTGGGGTTCTTGGCCCCGGTCTCCTTCATGATCCGGCACCACAGCAGGCGTGCGGCGCGCATCTTGGCGACTTCCAGATAGAAGTTCATGCCAATCGCCCAGAAGAACGACAGCCGCCCGGCGAATTCATCCACGTCCAGACCGGAAGCGATGGCGGTCTTCACGTATTCCTTGCCGTCGGCCAGGGTGAAGGCCAGCTCCAGCGCCTGGTTGGCGCCCGCCTCCTGCATGTGGTAACCCGAGATCGAGATCGAGTTGAACTTGGGCATGTTCTTGGCCGTGTAGCCAATGATGTCGCCAATGATCCTCATGCTCGGCTTGGGCGGGTAGATGTAGGTGTTGCGCACCATGAACTCTTTCAGAATGTCGTTCTGAATCGTTCCGCTGAGCTTGTCTTGCGACACACCCTGTTCTTCCGCCGCCACCACGTAGCCCGCCAGCACCGGCAGCACCGCGCCGTTCATGGTCATCGACACGCTGACCTTGTCGAGCGGGATCTGGTCGAACAGGATCTTCATGTCCTCCACCGAATCAATCGCCACCCCGGCCTTGCCCACGTCGCCCGTCACGCGCGGGTGGTCACTGTCGTAGCCGCGGTGGGTGGCCAGGTCGAAAGCCACCGAGACACCCTGCCCGCCCGCAGCCAGGGCCTTGCGGTAGAAGGCGTTGGATTCTTCAGCGGTCGAAAAGCCGGCGTATTGGCGAATCGTCCACGGGCGCACCGCGTACATGGTGGCCTGGGGGCCGCGCAGGTAGGGCTCAAAACCCGGCAGCGTGTTGGCATAGGGCAAGTTGGCCGTGTCCTCGGCGGTGTACAGCGGCTTGACGGTGATGCCATCGGGTGTCACCCAGTTCAGGGCGGTCACATCGCCCCCTGGAGCCGACTTGGCCGCTGCCTTTGCCCAGGCGTCCAGCGAAGACGCAGCGAACTCTGGGGCGTTGTGGGGGGTGGTGTCACTCATGGCGAAAGCTTCTCCGAAGATGGCGTTGGGGCACAGAAAACTGTAAGGGCATGCCCGAATGTGGCGGCGAGTTTACATCATTCATAATTATTGATTCAAAATATTCTGCCCGGCTTACAATCCGCCCCATGTCCGCTGTCACCCTCACTCCCCGCGCGCTCTATGAAGAAGTGGCCGAGCAATTGCGCCAGCGCATCTTCCGCCGCGAGCTGGAGCCCGGCAGCTGGATAGATGAGCTGAAGATCGCCGAGGAATTCGGCATCAGCCGCACGCCCCTGCGCGAGGCCCTCAAGGTGCTGGCGGCCGAGGGGTTGGTCACGATGAAGGTGCGCCGAGGCGCCTATGTGACCGAGATGAGCGAGAAGGACCTGCGTGACGTGTACCACCTGCTCAGCCTGCTGGAGAGCGACGCGGCCGGCGTGGTAGCCACCACCGCCACACCCGCCCAGCTGCAAACCCTGCGGGATCTGCATGCCGAGCTGGAGGCTGCCGCAGCCGAACGCGAGCGATTTTTTGCTATCAACGAGCGTTTTCACATGCTGCTGCTGGAGCTGGCGGACAACCGCTGGCGCAGCCAGATGGTGGCCGACCTGCGCAAGGTGATGAAGCTCAACCGCCATAACTCGCTGCTCAAGCAGGGGCGCATTGAAGATTCGCTGAACGAGCACCGCGCCATCTTGGCAGCCATGGTGGCCCGGGATGCCAAGGCCACGGTCAAGGCCATGAAGGCGCATTTTGCGCAGGGGCTCGAAGCGGCCACCTGAGCCCGCGGGCGTTGAGAACGACTTAAGCCGCCAATTCCACCCGATCGCGGCCGCCGGTTTTAGCGGCATACAGCGCCTGGTCTGCACGGTGCAGCATCTTGTCGAATGTGGTGTCGCGCTCGGTATGCACTGCAAAGCCGACAGAAATCGTCATAACCTCTGCCTACACACCAAATCAACTGCCACCGATTGTCCCCAAAGACTCGCGTGCCAAACTTCCCTAGTGGCGGCAATGCCACCATTCCGAAAGTCGGAACGCACCATTTGCAACACAACAATGCGCAGCGCCCCGCCTTGGTGCGGATTCGGTCGTTATGATTCTTCGGGTTTCCACTGAGGCAATGGCGCAGCCAGCGGCCGCCGCCTCCACCGCCGAGTTTGATGACCCCCTCCCCTTCCGATATCGCAAGCGTCCAGACGCTGCCCCAGCTTCTCGCCTTCCGCGCTGCCCGCACCCCCCATTCAGAGGCCTACCGCGCCTTTGATCCACATGCCAACACCTGGGTCAGCCTGACCTGGGCCGACACCGCGCAGCGCGTGAGCACCTGGGCGCAAGCCCTGGCCGCCATGCAGTTGCCCACCGCTGCGCGCGTGGCGATCTTGCTGCCCAACGGGCTCAACGCGATGTGTGCCGACCAGTCCACATTGGCCACGGGCTGCGTGCCAGTGCCGCTGCATGCCATCGACAACCCCGGCAGCATTGCCTACATCCTGGCCGACTGCGAAGCGTCGATGCTCATCGTGAGCCAGGCCGAGCAGTGGGAAAAGATTCAGGCCGTGGGCACGCCATTTCCCGCCTTGCGGGCGGTGGTGATCACCGATGACGACACGTCAACGTTCCAGGCCACAGCGGCTTCTGGCGAGGGCCCGGCGGTGGGCTCGCTGGCGCAATGGCTGACGGGGACGGCGCATGCAGGCAACGCGTCTGTGCCCAAGGCGCCAGAGGCCGACGACCTGGCCGCTATCGTCTATACGTCGGGCACCACCGGCAAACCCAAGGGTGTGATGCTGACGCACCGCAATGTGGTCAGTGACGTAAAAGCTGTGCTGGACCGCATCGCGCCCACGGTGGACGACGTGTTTTTGTCATTCCTGCCGCTGTCGCACACGTTTGAGCGCACCGGTGGCTATTACTTGCCCATCGCTGCAGGCAGCTGCGTGGCCTATGCCAGATCCGTGCAACAACTGGCGGACGACTTGCGCGCCGTGCGCCCCACCGTGCTGGTGTCGGTTCCCCGTATCTATGAGCGCATCCACGCCAAGCTGCTCGAAAAACTGTCGCCCGCGCCGTGGAAGATGCAGCTGTATGAAGCCGCACAGCACAAGGGCTGGGCACGGTTTTGTGCCGCGCAAGGCCTGCCAGCACCTGCCCCAGACGATGGACGGGCCGCGGGTTGGATGGCAGCCCTGCCCTGGCCGGTGCTGCAAGCGCTGGTAGCCCAGCCGCTTCTGGCCCAGTTTGGCGGCCGGGTTCGGGTGGCGGTGAGCGGGGGTGCCCCGCTTTCGCCGACCATCGCCAAGTGTTTCCTGGGCCTGGGCCTGCCGCTGATCCAGGGCTACGGCATGACCGAAACCGCACCCGTGGTGTCGGTCAATTCGCTGGACGACAACGACCCCGCCTGTGTGGGCAAGGCCCTGCCGGGCGTGGACGTGCGCATTGGGGACAACCGCGAGCTGCAGGTGCGCGGCCCCATCGTGATGAAGGGCTACTGGAAGCGGCCTGAAGACACGGCAAAGATATTGAGCGCGGACGGCTGGCTGGGCACGGGCGACCAGGCTGAGATCGTGAACGACCGCATCTACATCAAGGGCCGCATCAAAGAAATCATCGTCACCTCTACCGGTGAGAAGGTTCCACCTGGTGACCTCGAACTGGCACTTCTGGCCGATCCGCTGCTGGAGCAGGCCTTTGTGGTGGGCGAAAACCGCCCTTTCATTGCCTGCGTGGCCGTGCTCAAGCGGGACGAGTGGCAGCGACTGGCAGCCGACCTGGGCCTGGCCCCGCAAGATGCCGACAGCCTGAACCACCCCAGCGTGCACCGCGCCGTGCTGGCCCGCATCGAAAAGAACACCGCCAGCTTTGCGCGCTACGCCGTTCCGCGGGCGGTGCACCTGACGCTTGAGCCTTGGACGATTGAAAACACCTTCATGACCCCCACGCTCAAGCTCAAGCGCAACAATCTGATGGCGTTTTTTGCGCCAGCGATTGAAGGTATGTACCAAAAGCCTGGGGGCCGCTGAGTCACAAGGCCAGCGCGCTTTTTTCGGTGTACGCCGCACCGAAGCGGTTCGCCAGAAACTTGTCCAGCGCCACGGCCTCCTGCCCCACAAAACCTTCTTGCGGCAGCTCGCCTTGGGCGACCAGGTCCAGCGCCGTGCAAATGCCCGCTGCCGTGGTGAGCTGGATGGCGCTCAACGTGTGCCCCGCCACCTGGGTGCCCACGATGCGCGCAGAGTACGAGTCTTGCACGAGCCGCCCGCCCTTCAGACCCGAAGCAGTGGCAAACACAATGATCACATCCTGTTCAGTGGTGGGGATGGCGGTTTCGAGGATGTCCTTGAGCAGATCGCGCCGGTCGCGCAGGCGCAGGTCGTTGAGCAGCAGCTTCAGGATGGCGTTGTGGCCCGGGTAGCGGATGGACTGGTAGTCCACCTGCCGCGCCTTGCCCGCCAGCGTCTCCGTCAACGTACCCAGCCCGCCCGAGGTGTTGAAGGCCTCGTATTCCACGCCGTCCAGCGCAAACGTTTCCAGCCCCTCCAGCGCAGGCACCGTGGTGCGCACACCGTCCACAATGGCCTCGCAGGGGTTGCAGTATTCGTTGATCAGGCCTTCGGTGCTCCAGGTCAGGTTGTAGCGCAGGGCGCCCTGCGGGTAGCGGGGTAGCGCCCCCACGCGCATGCGCAGCGTGTGCAGTGTGTCAAAACGGCGGGCCAGGTCATTGCCCACGATGCCGATGAACCCTGGCGCCAGGCCACATTGCGGCATCAGCACGCTGTGGGCGTTGGCGGCCAGTGCGCGGATGGCCTGGGTGCTTTGCACGTCCTCCGTCAAGTCAAAGTAGTGCACGCCTGCGGCAGCGCACAACGTAGCCACGGACACAGCGCGGTGAAACGGCAGCGCGTTGAGCACGGCAAAACGGCCTTCAACGGCGTCCCGCAGGCTCGCGTCGTCCGTGGCCAGCCGGGTGGACACCCCCAGGGAGGCCACCTCGGCCAAACGCGCCGGGTCGCGGTCTACCACCCGGATGTCGTAGTCACCCGTCTGTTGCAGCAACAGCGCCATGGCAAAGCCGATGTGACCCGCGCCCAGAATGGTGATGTTGCGGTGGGCAGGGGTGGCGGAGGGGGTGAAATGGTGGGTCATGGCGGCGCTCCCGGTAGTGCTCACCGCGTAAAGCAGCAAGCGATGTTGTAGATGCCTCGATGCTAGGCAACAGCGCTGTCAATGTGTAGCGCCCAAAACGTCGAAAAGTGGTGTTTGTTTAGCCATAACGGCGAATATCATGGGCACTATGACTTTTTCAGGAACTATCGTGACACAGGCCCTGGACGACACCGACCGCGAACTGCTCAGCCTACTGCAGGCCAACGCCCGCGAAGGCACGGCCATGTTGGCGCGCAAGCTGGGGCTGGCCCGCACCACCGTGGTGGCGCGCATTGCGCGGCTGGAGCGCTCGGGGGTGGTCGCCGGATATGGCGTGCGGCTGGGCACCCGGCTCGACGCTACGACGGTGCGTGCTTGGTGCTCCATCAGCGTGCTGCCCAAAACTGCGCCTGCCGTGCTGCGCGCACTGGAGGCCATGGCCGAGGTCGAAGAGGTATCGGCCGTGAGCGGGCCGTTTGATTACCTGGTGTTCTTGCGCTGCAGCAGCCATGAACAGCTCGACACCCTGCTCGACAAGGTGGGACAACTGGACGGCGTGCACCAGACGCAGACCAGCATCGTGCTCAGCCGCAAGATTGATCGACGCAGCGTGGGGGCCTAAAAACGTTGCGCTGGGCTGCGTTACTACGTATTTGATAGCTGTTAGCGCTTCATAGATAAGCGCTAGAGGCCAATTTCATTCAAATTTCCAGAACAACATCTTCAGGCGTCGAACTGTGTCGGGTTCTTGCCTTTAATAGGTGCATAAAACGCCTTGATGCGCGCCATGTCGCCGTCCAGATCGCCCGTGGGCTCAAACACCGGCCCCAGGCCGCCCACCTTGCGGCGGTAGTCCACAAACGCCAGCACGATGGGCACGCCCGCCTGCTGGGCGATGAAATAAAAGCCCGTCTTCCAGTGGCGCGTCTTGCCCCGCGTGCCCTCGGGCGGCACGATGAGTTGCATGGGGCCATCCGCATCCCGCATGGCCTGGGCCGATGTTGCGACCAGGTTGCTGGATTGGCTGCGGTTCACCGGGATGCCCCCCAGCCACCGCATCACCCCACCAAACGGCGCCCTGAACAGGCTTTGTTTGCCCATCCAGTACACCCGCAGGCGCAGTGAAAACGCCAGCATCAGCGTGTACGGCAGATCCCAGTTGCTGGTGTGCGGCGCGGCGATCAGCACGCTTTTGGCGGCGTGGGCAGGCAAGGCCCCTTCGATCTTCCAGCCGGTGATGTGCAGCGTAAAACGGGACACAGCGCGCAGGAGCGTGTTGACAACGGGCGTGTCAAAAATGGTGTGGTGCATGAGGGGGGAGGCAGAAAACAAGGCGGCGGCTGTCGCGCCGCACGCAGCAGAGGCGCGGGGAGTATCGCCGATGGGCCCTATGCCCGGGTTTGAGGCAGGGCAACATCGCCCCTGAAACGTCCCCGCATTGCCCCTCGCATTGCTTCTGAAGCGCGTCCGCAGCCGCATTGTCAACAATCTTTTCCCGGCGGCGCTTTGGTCAAAAAAATCTGGCGTTTCAAGCCCGCCTCACCAAAATGGCTGGCATGGCCCGAACCCTGGAGCCAACTCACCACGCTTTGAACATGCTGCACACCGCCCGCTACGACGACACCTCTTACCGCGACCGCAAGCGGTATGCGTGGCTGTTGTCGCTCGTCGTGCCCTGCACAGTGGCTGTGGGGCCTACCCTGATGCTGTGGACGGGCGAGCCGCTGGCTCTGTGGACGCCGGTAGCGTTTTTCTACCTGGTGGCGCCGCTGCTCGACTGGCTGCTGGGTGTGGACCAGAGCAATCCGCCTGAATCTGCCGTGCCCGCGCTGGAGCGCGACCGCTACTACCGCCGCATCACCTACCTGCTGGTGCCGGTGTTGTGGGCCGCCTTCATCTTCAGCACCTGGTTTGTGGCCACGCAGCCCCTGCCCTGGCATGGTGTGCTGGCCATGGTGTTGACCACGGGCACGGTGGGTGGCTTCTGCATCAACCTGGGACACGAGCTGGGCCACAAGAACTCCAGGCTGGAACGTTGGCTCGCCAAGCTGGTGCTGGCGCCCACGGCCTATGGGCATTTCTTCATCGAACACAACCGGGGCCATCACCGCGATGTGGCCACCCCGGCCGACCCGGCGTCGTCGCGCATGGGCGAGTCGATTTACCGCTTTGTGCTGCGCGAAATGCCGGGCGCCCTGCGCCGCGCCTGGGCGCTGGAAAAAGACCGGCTGGCGCGCGAGCACCTGCCCCTGCTGTCCTGGCACAACGAAATCCTGCAACCCGCACTGATCACCCTGCTGCTGTGGACCGCCCTGGCGCTGTGGCTGGGCCCAGCCGTGCTGCTGTTTCTGCTGGTGGCATCGTTCTGGGCCAATTTCCAACTTACCTCCGCCAACTATGTCGAGCACTACGGCCTGCTGCGCACGCAAGACGCCAGCGGTCGTTATGAACCCTGTCAGCCGCACCACTCCTGGAACAGCAACCACCTGTTCTCGAACTGGGCGCTGTTCCATCTGCAACGGCACTCCGACCACCACGCGCACCCGCTGAGGCGCTACCAGTCGCTGCGGCATTTTGAGGACGTGCCGCAGTTGCCGATTGGCTACTTCGGCATGTTCACGCTGGCCTATTTCCCGCCCCTGTGGCGTCGGGTGATGGACCCGCGCCTGCTGGCCATGGTGGGGCGTGATGCGACCCGCCTCAACATCGACCCGCGGCACCGCGCGCTGGTGGTGCGACGCTATGGTCTGCGAGATGCGGCGCAACCGGCGGGTTAGCAGACCGACTGACCCCCATGACCCTCGTTGGGACTGTGGCAAACCAATGCTTCTCTTTTGATAGCTGCTGGCGCTTTATAGATAAGCGTTAGAGCCCATTTTTATTCAAAACCACACACTGGCGCTGGCCGCAAGGTCGGTGGGATAATCGCGGCTTTCCGGTTGCAGCCCTGCGGGCGCCTTCATCCCCCCACGCGCTCCCATGCAACCGCCACCCTCCCCGTTTTCTAGTTTGCCCGTGGAACCCACCCTGAGCCCTTGGCGCATGTCCGTCGCCCCCATGATGGATTGGACCGACTGCCACTGCCGTTACTTTCACCGGCTGCTGACCCGCCAGACCTTGCTGTACACCGAGATGGTGAACGCGGGCGCGATCATCCATGGCGGCACCGAGCGGCATCTGCGCTTCAACGCCGAAGAGCACCCCGTGGCCCTGCAACTGGGCGGCAACGAGCCCGACAAGCTGGCCGAGGCCGCGCGCCTGGGAGCGCAATGGGGTTACGACGAAATCAACCTCAACTGCGGCTGCCCCAGCGACCGTGTGCAGCGTGGCGCATTCGGCGCCAGCCTGATGAAAGACCCCCAGCTGGTGGCCGACTGCGTGAAGGCCATGAAAGACGTGGTGGATGTGCCCGTCACCGTCAAGCACCGCATCGGCATCGACAAGGTGGAAGACTACGGTTTTGTGCGCGACTTTGTGGGCACCGTGGCCGACGCAGGTTGCACCGTGTTCATCGTGCATGCGCGCAATGCCTGGCTACAAGGCCTGAGCCCGAAGGAAAACCGCGACATCCCGCCGCTGCGCTATGAGATGGTGCACCAGCTCAAGGCCGAGTTTCCTCAGTTCACCATTGCCATCAACGGCGGCATCACCACTGATGCAGTGGTGCAGGAGCACCTGGAGCGTCTGGACGGCGTGATGGTTGGCCGTGAGGCCTACCACAACCCCTGGTGGATGGCCCGGTGGGACCAGCTCTACTACGGCGAGCAAGGTGGTGTGCCCTGCCCCCTGACGCGCGAAGAAGTCGAAATCAAGATGGTCGAGTACATGGAGCGCGAGGCTGCCCAGTACGGAACCCCATGGCCCCACATCGCCCGCCACATGCTGGGCCTGCGCCACAGCCTGCCCGGCGCGCGCATCTGGCGCCAGGTGTGGAGCAACCATCTGCTCAAGGACCGACCAGCGCGGGAGGTGCATGCGCTGGCGGTGCAGTCTTATGCCAGCGCCGGTTCAGAATCCGGTTCGGAGCACCCCACAGCCCAGGCTTTGCCGGCTTGACACGGCACTGGCTTCGGCTGGTTCCAACCACAAAAGGGATGCGTTGCCATGACCAGAGTGAGCCCCATGCGCACGGTCTTGCGCATGCCAGTGGCGGCGGATGAGGGGGTATTCACGGCGCTGGCTCTGCGCAGCCGCGCACTGCATTCCCCTTGGACCTCTGCACCGTCTACGCCAGAAGCATTCGCAGCCCACTTGGCGCAGCTGGAGTCCCCTGCCAACCAAACTTTTCTCGTCTGCCTGCCGGGCGCGGCAGTAGCTGATCGTGGCGGTGAGCAAATCGCGGGAGCGATCCATCTGTCCCAGATGGTGATGGGCAACTTTCGCAGTGCGTACCTTGGCTACTACGTCTTTGCGGGCTACGAACGCCGGGGTGTGATGCGATCGGGGCTCCAACAGGTGGTGCGCCATGCTTTTGCACATCTCAACCTGCACCGGCTGGAAGCCAATATCCAGCCCGGCAACACGGCCTCCATCGCGCTGGTTCGGGCCTGCGGATTCACGCAAGAGGGCTTTTCACCCCGCTACCTCAAGATCAACGGCCGCTGGCGTGACCATGAGCGCTGGGCCATCGTGGCCAGTTAACCACCGTTACCGCCATCACCACCGCGCCCCGTCGCCTCAAGGGGTCGGGATCAGGCGCGCCAACCACACCCCCAACGGCTCCGGCCGTCCAAACAGGTAACCCTGCAGGCATTCGCACTGGCTTTCGACCAAAAAATCCGCCTGGGCGCGGGTTTCAACGCCTTCTGCCACCACGCGCAGGTGCAAGTGGCGGGCCACCGAGATGATGGACTGCACGATGGCGGTGTCATTGGGATCGTCGGGCGTGTCGTCGACAAAACTCTTGTCGATCTTGAGTTCGTACAGCGGAAGTCGCTTGAGGTAGGCCAGGCTTGAATAACCAGTGCCAAAGTCGTCGATGGAGAACCGCACGCCCAGTTGCACGATTTCGGTCATGCGCGCGATGGTGTCGTCCAGGTCTTCGATCAGCAGGCTCTCCGTCACTTCCAGAATCAGATTGGCCGGGTGCGCGCCGGTATGGGCCAGCACATGGCGCACGCGTTCGACAAAATCATCCTGGCGGAACTGCCGCTCGCTCACGTTGACCGACAGTGACAGCTCGCGCCCAGCGGCTTGCAGGCTGGCCAGGGTCTCGCAGGCCTGCTGGATCATCCAGTCACCCATGCGCAGGATGAGGCCCGACGCTTCTGCAATGGGGATGAAGCGGTTGGGCGGCACGTTGCCACGCGTGGGGTGCGTCCAGCGCATCAGCAGCTCGCCGCCCACCACGGTGCCGGATGCGTCCACCTGGTTTTGCACAAAAGCGGCCAGCTGGCCTTCGGCATGCGCTTTTTTCAGGTCTTGCTCCAGCGCCAGCCGCTCTTGCACGTCGGCCTGCATGGCAGCTTCATAAAAGCGGATGCGGTTGCGGCCCAGATCTTTGGCACGGTACATCGCAGTGTCTGCCTCGCGCAGCAGGTCCTCCACGCCCTCGCCGCGTTTGGGAAACAGGGTGATGCCGATGCTGCCGGTGCTGCTGTAGAGGTGCGTGTCGATGGCGTACGGCGCCTCCAGCACGGCGCGCAGGTTTTCAGCCACCAGCAGCGCAGCGCGGCCCGCAGTTTCCACATCCGGCGCCAGGTTGTGGGCCAGCACAACAAACTCGTCGCCGCCCAGGCGCGCCACGGTGTCACCCGGCCGCAATTGCAGGGTGAGCCGCTGGGACACCTGCATCAGCAGGGCATCGCCCACGGTGTGGCCCCGGGCATCGTTGATCTGTTTGAAGTTGTCGAGGTCGATGTACAGCACCGCGCCCACCTGCGCGGTCTTTTGGGCTCCGAGCAAGGCATGTTCCATGCGGTCCAGCAACATGCGCCGGTTGGGCAGACCTGTCAGCGCATCGAAATACGCCAACTGGTGGGTGCGCGCCTCGGCTCGCTTGCGTTCCGTGATGTCACGCGACAGCGCAATGAACCGCGGTGCGTCACCGGGGGCTGGACTTTCCTTGCGCGCGATGGACAGTTCAAACCAATGCGTTTTTCCATCAAGCTCCAGCTGAAACTGGTGGCCCGCGGAGTACCCCGTGCGGTGGGCCGCGTCCAGGGCAGCATGACAGCCCGCGGCCGCAGCGGGCGGCACCACGTCGGTGATGAGCCGCCCCAGGAACATCTCGGGCGGAACGGCCAGCACTTCCGAGCGGGCCGACCGGTAGTGGTGAATGCGGCCGTCCAGGCCCAAATCGAACAGCAGGTCGGGAATGGCGTTGAGGGTGCTCTCCAGGTCATCCCGCGTGGCGCGCAGCTCGGCGGTCATGCTGCGCGCCAGCGCCACGGCACGCTCGCGCCCTGTGGCCAGCAGCCAGGTGAACCAGGCCAACAACAAGCTCAGCACGCCCCCTGCCACCGCAACCGGGTAGTGGCCGCTGTCGTGGTAGCGCTGCTCGAAAGCAGGCAAGGGGGACATCTGCAGCAACCAATTGCGCCCCCCCACCGACAACAAGCGGGTGTCTTGCGTGGGGGACGCTGCAGCGTCCGCGCTGGCAGGAGTGGCTGCGCCCACTGCACTGCCATACAAGCGGTTGCCTGCATTGGCCTCGCGGCCATCAAAGACTTGCAGGCCAATGTCCGAATCAAACTCCTGCGCCATCCCGCTGATCACATCGGCCAGCTTGAAGGGTGCCGATACCCACCCCACCAGGGCCGCGCGGCGACGGGTTGCATCGGTGATGACGGCGCCGGGTTGATAGACCGGCAGATACATCACCAAGCCCGGCGCTGGCTGGGCGAGGGCTTGTGCCGGTTTGCCAGGCAAAGGTGTGTCTTGCTGAAGCGCCAGCGGCGCAGACAGCGCCAGATCTCCACTGTCGCGGGCGCTGTGCATGGCCGCCTGCGCGGCCGGGATGGTGAGCGCGTCAAACCCCAGGGCCTTGAGGTTGTCGCCTTTCAAGGGCTCGATGTGGGTGATGGGGGCGTATGCGCTACGCTGTCCCACAGGCCACACGGTGTATTCGGGAAAGCCGCGACTGCGCATGTCGGCAATGTGGGCGTCGAGTTCTGCCGATTGCAGTTGCAGGATAAGTGACACCCCTTGCAAACCGGGGCGCGTCTCTTGCAACTGCAGGGCATCCACGTAGGCCCGAAATTCTTCGCGGTCAATGCGCTCAGAGCCTTCAAAGTAGCCCTTGACGCCCCGCAGCACCACCTCGTAGGTGGCCATGCGGTCTTTGAGGTTGTAGGCAATGTGGTCGGCAGCCACCTGAAAGTTCTGCGCCCGCTTTGCCAGCGCACCCCGCTCTTCAGCCTGCCAGTACAGAAAGGTGAACCCCAAGGTCAACAGCGCCACCAGCGGCGGCAACACCACGGGCACCCAGCGGTGGCTCACCGCACCCTGTCCACCGGTCGAATCCGCAGTGCGCGGCGCGTCTCTGGGGCTTTCGCCGGGCGGGGCATCGGTCCGGGACGGGTCTGAGGGGGGCATTGCGTTCCCATTTGATTCTTGGTGCGGCCAACGGGCCCGTGCACGCCCGGAGCGGGTCGGAGCATCGCACCATTATGAGCATCTGTCTTGCACTGCCAAGGTGCATTTGCGTGCAGACTTGCTGCCGGGGTTGACGGCTTGTTGGATATGCTTGGCGGCGACCCTGGATGCGCGCGGTGCGCACAAAGCTTCAACCACAACCCATGGGACATCGAACGGCATGCCATCGCTTGATTTCGACCGGGAGGAATCCCTTTTTCGCGCTTTTTATGCGCAGCAGTGCGCCGCGCTGAAAGACGCCTGCGAAGCCCTCACCGGCATGGTGGCCGAGGTGGTAGAGCAAGCGGGTGGCGTGGACATCGCCAAGGTGGAGGGCCGGGTCAAGGACGCTGACGAGTGCATTCGCAAGTTCGTGCGCAAGTACCGGCCGGCACTGGAAGAAAGCAACACTCCGTTCGACATTCAAAGCTACATCACCGACCTCGTGGGCGTGCGCGTGGTGTGCCTGTATGAGGACGAACTGGAAAAAATCGCCCAGATAGTGCGAGCGCATTTTGCGGTGATCGATGTCACCGACAAGGTGACTGCCGTCGAGAGCACCGAAGCCTCGTTTGGCTACAAGGGTCTGCACCTGGACCTCAAGCTCAGCGCGGCCCAGCGCGATCTGCCCGAGCACACCGCCTATGCCCACCTGCCCTTCGAGTTGCAGGTGCGCACCATCATCCAGGATTCGTGGAGCGTTCTGGACCACAAGATCAAGTACAAGAAATCCATCCCGGGCCAACTCAAGCGGCGCATCAATGTGCTGTCGGCCTTGTTCGAATTGGCCGACCGGGAGTTTCGGCAGATCCGCGACGCCACAGCCGCCGAGCTGCTGGAAGCACCTGATGAAACCGCCGAGCCGGCCTTTGATGCAGAACTCGACGCCCTCACACCCCAGAAGGCCGCAGCCAGCAGCAGCGAGCTCAATGCGTTCACGTTTCTCAAAATCGCCACGCACTTCTTCAAGGATTTCGAGTTCGAGCCCTCGAAGGTGGACGGCTTTGTGGACGATATCCAGGCATGGTCACCGGGCATGACCCGCGCGCGTTTCAACGCATTGATGCGTGAGACGGTAGGTGTGGTCAAACGCTATAAGCAGCATCTGGAGGAGCAAAACCCGCAAGGCAGCTTCAACCCCTACACCGTGATCCGGCATTGCCTGTATCTGAGTAACAAGGCCGCTTTTCGCCCTGCCCTGCGCAATTCAGCCCGAGAATCGTTTGAGACTTGGCTGCAGGAACACGCAGAGCCTAAACCTCAATAATTTGAGTCAAAAGTGCCTCTAGCGCTTATGGATGAAGCGCTGATAGCTATTGTTTTCATATCTAAAAGCGGCGCATTGCTGAGACACGCATTGAGCTGCAAATTCCGCCCCACCTTGTCACAAAGGCGACTCGCCATTGGTGGTTTTCCTCCATGCACTCGTTACCAAGTGCTGCTATATTGCACTGCAACATAACGGAGTTTCGCCCCATGCTGTATCACATCTACGAAACCCAGCGCTCTTTGATGGAGCCCTTTACCGACTTTGCGCAGGCAGCTGCCAAGCTCTTCAGCAACCCGATGTCGCCGCTCAGCCAGAGCCCGCTGGCACAGCGCATGTCGGCGGGTTACGACCTGATGTACCGGTTGGGCAAGGACTATGAGAAGCCAACGTTCGACATCCACACGGTGGATGTGGATGGCGTGGGTGTGGCGGTGCATGAACACATCGAGGTGGACAAGCCGTTTTGCGAGCTTCGCCGCTTCAAGCGTTTTTCGGACGATACGAACACGCTGACCAAGCTCAAGACCCAGCCTGTGGTGTTGATCGTGGCGCCGCTGTCGGGCCACTACGCCACCTTGTTGCGCGACACCGTGCGCACAATGCTCAAGGACCACAAGGTTTACATCACCGACTGGAAGAATGCCCGGCTGGTGCCCCTGTCCGAGGGGGAATTCCACCTGGATGACTATGTGAACTATGTGCAGGACTTCATTCGTCACCTGCAGGGCATTTACGGTAACTGCCACGTCATCAGCGTCTGCCAGCCCACGGTGCCGGTGCTGGCCGCAGTGTCGCTGATGGCCAGCCGTGGCGAAACCACCCCGCTGACCATGACCATGATGGGCGGCCCCATCGATGCCCGCAAGTCCCCCACAGCGGTCAACAACCTGGCCACCAATCGCAGCTACGAGTGGTTTGAGAACAATGTGATTTACCGCGTGCCGGACAACTTCCCCGGCGCGGGCCGACGCGTATACCCCGGTTTTCTGCAATACACCGGTTTTGTCGCCATGAACCCAGACCGCCACGCGACCAGCCACTACGACTACTTCAAGGACTTGATCAAAGGCGACGACACCAGCGTTGAAGCCCACCGCAAGTTTTACGACGAATACAACGCCGTGCTGGACATGGACGCGGACTATTACCTGGAAACCATCCAGACAGTGTTTCAGGACTACAAACTGGTGCACGGCACGTGGGACGTGCGCTCGCCCGAAGGCAAGGTCGAACGCGTGCGCCCGCAGGACATCACCACCACGGCCCTCTTCACAGTCGAAGGCGAACTGGATGACATCTCCGGCTCGGGCCAGACCGAAGCTGCACACGACCTGTGCAGCGGTGTGGTGCGCAAGGAGCAGCGCCACCTGGAAGCCAAGGGCGCGGGCCACTACGGCATATTCAGTGGCCGCCGTTGGCGCGACATGGTGTACCCCCAGGTGCGCGCATTTATCCTTGAGCACGAAGTGCCGCAAAAGAACACGGCCGCCACCATTGTGGAAATCCCGGATGACAACCCACCGGCCCGCAAGGCGGTGGTGGCTGCCAGCAAGCTGGCTGCAAAACCTGCCTTGAAGGCCGCGCCCGCCAAAACAGCGACCCGCGCTGCTGCCAAAGCCAAACCGGTCGAAGCCCCCAAGTTGGCCAAGCCCGCGGCAACGAAACCCGGCAAAGCGGTGGCAGCCCCAAAAGCTGCTGCCAAGCCCTCGCCAAAAGCGGTCCCCAAAGCCGCGGCCTCGGCGTCGGCCGTTGCGACCCGCTGGGTGAAGCCTGCGGGCGAACAGCCTACCGGGGCCGCTGCAGCCCCTGAAACCGAACTTGGAACCGCCAAGGCCGCCGTGACGGCTGCGCCCGCAACCCGTCCCCGCGTCCGCGCTAGCGCTGCGCGAAAAGGTTGAGACCCGCACCGGAACTCCGCACACCGACCGCCCTGGCTGAGCTTGCGGCGCGAATTGATGCTGCGCTGCCGCAGACACAGTGCACGCGCTGTGGCTACCCGGACTGCGCTGCCTACGCGCTGGCCATTGCCGAGGGTGCAGCTCCCATCAACCAATGCCCACCCGGGGGTGCCGAGGGTGTGGTGCGGCTTGCCTCCATCACCGGCCTCCCTGTAGTACCGCTGAGCGTTGACCATGGCGTGGAGGGACCGCGTGCTGTGGCCTTCATTGACGAGGCCTGGTGCATTGGCTGCACGCTGTGCATCAAGGCTTGTCCCACGGATGCCATCGTGGGGTCCAACAAGATGATGCACACGGTCATCGAGCCCTATTGCACCGGGTGCGAGTTGTGTGTTCCTGCATGTCCGGTGGACTGCATTCAGCTGGCCAACGTGAGTGGAACGACCAGCGGCTGGGCGGCCTGGTCAACACCTCTGGCGCAGCAGGCGCGCCAACGCTACCAGACACACCGGCTGCGCGTGCCGCTGGAAGATCCGGAAGAGACGTCGGTTGACACCGCCCCCGCAGCAAACGCACCCGCTGAGGTTGAAACGAAACCTGACGCCGCTGCCGCGCGCCAAGCGGCGATTGCTGCCGCCATGGAGCGCGCACGGCAACGCCGCGCGCAAACCCCGGGCTGAGCCAAGACGGTGCGCCAGGGCTGGTGCGGACTCCATCTGCCGCTTGGCGCTACTTGGCCGCGAGGGCCTTGTACACGCCGCATCCCACGTACCCATCCCCTGCGCGACTGACATAGGACATCTTGGTCTGCACCGCACCGGTGGCGGGGTTGGTGATGTCGTATTCCACCCAGCCCGGCGCGCGCTCCGCCTGGGTGACGATGTCACTCACGAGACGGTCGCCCGCAATGCCGGGAATATCCTGCACCCGCGTGCCCACCTTGGCGGGGTTCCCCCCAAACGCCAGGTAGGTGCCAGCAGCGTCGAGCACAAACACGTACATGTCCCGGTCGTGATAGGGCTGATTTTTGTCGGTGATGCTGCGCAAGAACTGGTCGCGCGATGTGGTCTTGTGCAGCGCCATCGCCTTGTTCACCAACGCCACCGCCTCCTCTGCCGTGCCTTGCTGCAAGCGAAATGCGGACACGGCGCGGGACAGGGTCGACGCACGGACCTCCAGCGCTTCGGCCTGTTGCACGGCATGGCCCACCATTTGCGCGTTGTGTTGCGTGATCTGGTCGAGCTGCTGCACCGCCGCACTCACTTCGCGCAGACCAGTGCTCTGTTCGGCACTCGACCCGGATATCTCGCTCACGCTGTCTGCCACGCTGCGAATACCACCCGCCATGTCCGCAATACCCGCCCCTGCCGACCGGATCAGGCCCGCACTGGTCTCGACCTGGCTCACCGAGGCGCCAATCAGTTCGCGGATCTCACGCGCCGCATCGCCCGACCGCTTGGCCAGCGTGCGCACTTCGCCCGCCACCACCGCAAAGCCGCGCCCCTGTTCACCCGCGCGGGCAGCTTCCACCGCCGCGTTCAGCGCCAGGATGTTGGTTTGAAACGCGATGCTGTCGATGACCCCGATGATTTCGGTCATGCGCCGCGCACCCTGCTGGATCGCTTCGACTGATTGCACGGCGAGCGCCATGGCCTCAGACCCCGCATCGGCAGCCTTGCGCACGGCGGCGGCGCGCACGTCTGCGCCCTGGGCTGTTTGTGCATTGTTTTGTACGGCGGACGACAACTGCTCCACGCTGGCGGCGGTTTCTTCCAGGTTCGCCGCCTGTTGCTCGGTGCGGTCTGCCAGCGACCGGTTGCCCTCGGCCAGACTCTGCCCGGCGTGGGCGACCAGTGCCGCATTGCTGCGGATATCGGCCACCATGGAGGACAGCGTCAGCACCATGCGGTCCAGTGAATTGGCCAACTCGCCGACTTCATCACTCCCGTAGACACCTGCACGGGCACGCAGATCACCTCCGGTTGTGAGGTCCATGGCACGCGCCAAGCTCGCCAGGTCCGACGACAAGCTGCTGTACAGCGCCGCCAACGCATACAGAACCACCGCCGCGCTGAGCGCCACCGCCCACCCGGGAGCAGACACCGCGGCAAGCGCCAGTGCCACTGCCGTCAACAGCCCCAATGTCAGCAGCTTTCCCGGCAGATGCCAACGGCGCATCCACCACACGCCTGGGCGCAGCGCAAAAAATCCTGCCATCTTGTCTCCCTTGTCGTTCTTACGAGTGCCGGGCGATGCTAGGGGGGCGCTCTTACGTCGAATTGACGATTCATGCCCAGCGAGGGTTTCCGATAGGTATGCCCCCGCAACCCGTCAAACTCGTCCCGGTCGTTCAAACTGGCCGCTGATACAAGTCATTCACCCATAATGTCGCCCCATGAACCCCCTGCTTTCCCACCTCCAGCCATACCCATTTGAGCGGCTGCGGCAGCTTTTTTTGGGGGTTACCCCCCCTGCAGCGTACAGCCCTATCAGCCTGGGCATGGGTGAGCCACGCCATCCTACACCGCAGTTCATCAAAGACGCACTTTGTAACAACCTCGGCGGTCTGGCCAGTTACCCCGCTACGGCTGGAGAACCCCGGTTGCGTGAGGCCTTCACGCAGTGGCTGAACCAACGCTACGCCCTCGCACTGGACCCTGGCAGTCAGGTTTTGCCCGTGAACGGCTCGCGTGAAGCGCTGTTCTCCTTCGCCCAGACCGTCATCGACCCGTCGCAAGGCCAACCGCTGGTGGTCTGCCCGAACCCGTTCTATCAAATCTACGAAGGCGCCGCGCTGCTGTCGGGCGCCGGGCCGTATTACGCCCCCAGCGACCCCACGCGCAACTTCGCAGTGAACTGGGACACGGTGCCGGAGGCAGTATGGGAGCGCACCCAACTGCTGTTTGTGTGCTCGCCCGGCAACCCCACGGGTGCCGTCATGCCCCTTGCGGAGTGGAAAAAACTCTTCGAACTGAGCGACCGATATGGATTTGTGATCGCATCTGATGAGTGTTACAGCGAGATCTACTTCCGTGATGAACCCCCGCTGGGGGGGCTGCAGGCGGCGTCCCAGCTGGGTCGAGGCGATTTCAAGAACCTGATGTCCTTCACCAGCCTGTCCAAACGCAGCAACGTGCCGGGGATGCGAAGTGGTTTTGTGGCGGGCGATGCGGCGCTGATCAAAGCGTTTTTGCTGTACCGCACCTACCACGGCAGTGCCATGAGCCCCATCGTGCAGGCCGCCACTATTGCCGCTTGGGGTGACGAAAAACATGTAGTGGAAAACCGCGCCATGTACCGCAAGAAATTTGCACAGGTCACCCCCCTGCTGGCAGGCGTGATGGAAGTGGCGTTGCCCGACGCAGGTTTTTATCTGTGGGCCAAGGTCCCCGAGGCGCTGGGCATGGACGACGCCGAGTTCGCGCGCGCCCTTCTGGCTCAATACAATGTCACCGTGCTCCCCGGCAGCTACCTGGCCCGCGAGGCCCAGGGCAGCAACCCTGGCGCTCAGCGTATTCGCATGGCCCTGGTGGCCGAAACCGAAGAATGCGCGGAAGCCGCGCTGCGCATCGTGCAATTCATCCAATCCCGTACTGCCTGATAGACAGATAGACAGACTGAATCGACTGACCATCAAATGACCCAACAACTCCAAACCATCATCGACAACGCCTGGGACAACCGCGCCAGCCTCTCGCCCGCCGCCGCCCCCAAGGAGATCCAGGACGCTGTCGAGCACGTGATCGCCGAGCTGAACAATGGCTCGTTGCGCGTGGCTACCCGCGAAGGCGTGGGCCAGTGGACCGTGCACCAGTGGGTCAAGAAGGCCGTGCTGCTGTCGTTCCGCCTGAAAGACAACGAAGTCGTGAAGGCCGGTGACCTGGGCTTTTACGACAAGGTGCAGACCAAGTTCGCGCACCTGACGGAAGAAGAAATGAAGGCTACGGGCGTGCGTGTGGTGCCCCCGGCCGTGGCCCGCCGTGGCAGCTTCATCGCCAAGGGCGCGATCCTGATGCCTTCGTACGTGAACATCGGCGCCTATGTGGGCGAAGGCACCATGGTCGATACCTGGGCCACCGTGGGCTCGTGCGCGCAGATCGGCGCCAACGTGCACCTCTCGGGTGGCGTGGGCATTGGCGGCGTGCTGGAACCCCTGCAGGCAGGCCCCACCATCATTGAAGACAACTGTTTCATCGGCGCCCGCTCCGAAGTCGTCGAAGGCGTGGTCGTCGAGGAAAACTCTGTTCTGGGCATGGGCGTGTACCTGGGCCAGAGCACCCCCATCTTCAACCGAGCCACCGGCGAGATCAGCTATGGCCGCGTGCCCTCGGGCTCGGTCGTGGTCAGTGGCAACCTGCCCAAGACAGCGGCCAACGGCGCACCGTACAGCATGTACGCCGCAATCATCGTCAAGCAGGTGGATGCACAGACCCGGTCCAAAACCAGCATCAATGACCTGCTGCGCGACTGAGCCGTGATAACCCCCTTGCACCGCAGTTGATCATCAGCACGCAAGACGCCATGATCATCGCCACGACAACAACCGACAAAAAGAGGGAAACACCATGAGCACGATGGAGCGGATTCTTCGCCTGATGAGCGAAAAGAAGGCATCAGACGTTTACCTGTCGGCCAATGCCCCGGCGCTGATCAAGATCAACGGCGAATGTGTGCCGATCAACAACCAGATCCTGCCGCCCGACGCACCACGCAATCTGCTGTCCGAGGTCATCCCTCCCGACCGCATTGAAGAGCTGGAAGAAACCGGTGAGCTCAATATGGGCGTGCCGCTCAGCGGCGTCGGCCGCTTTCGTATCAGCGCCATGCGGCAACGTGGCAGCTATGCGGTGGTGATCCGGTTCATTTCGCAGGCGATTCCAGAATTCGACTCGCTGGGTCTGCCGCCGGTGATGCGCGATCTCATCATGGAAAAGCGTGGCCTGATCCTGATGGTCGGCGCTACGGGGTCCGGCAAGAGCACGTCGCTGGCATCCATGATCGACACCCGCAACGAGGCGCTCACGGGCCACATTCTGACCATCGAGGACCCGGTCGAGTACCAATTCAAGAACAAGAAGTCCATCGTCAACCAGCGCGAGATCGGCAGCGACACCCAGTCTCTGCAGACCGCCCTGAAGAACGCGCTGCGCCAGGCGCCCGATGTGATCCTGATCGGCGAAATCCGCGACCGGGAAACCATGTCGGCCGCCATTGCCTATGCGCAGTCGGGCCATCTTTGCCTCGCCACCCTGCACGGCAACAACAGCTACCACGCGCTCAACCGCATTTTGTCTTTCTATCCTGTCGAAGTGCGGCCCACCATGCTGGGCGACCTGGCATCCGCCATGAAGGCCATCATCTCGCAACGTTTGGTGCGTACTGTCGAGGGCGGTCGCGCGCCAGCAGTGGAGGTCATGCTCAACACCAAGCTTGTGTCCGATCTGATCGAAAAAGGCGATTTCTCCGGCGTGAAAGAAGCGATGGAGAAATCCATGGCCGAAGGCTCGCTGACCTTTGAAGAAGCGCTGGCTCGACTGATCATGGAGGGCAAGATCGACCGCAAAGAAGGCATGGCGTACGCCGACTCGCCCACCAACCTCATGTGGCGCCTGCAGAACGACTTCTCTCTGGCAGCCAATGCCGCCAAAGCACAAAAAGAAGCCCGCGATGCGCCCGATGACCAGCCCTCTTTCACGGAGATCGTGCTGGACGTCAAGCCAGCAGCGTGAAATGTCTCTCCCTGAGTCGCCTGTGGCGTCTTCCCCCCTTGGGGACGACGCCCTCGCTGCGGGTGCGGCCCTTGCCAGGCGTCTCTCGCCTAGGCCGCGCTGATGCTTACGCATCGCTCTCTAATCACCGCTGACTGCACGGCCCCATCCCACCGAATCCCCAATGTCCCGTACCCTGCACCTCGCCGAACAGCTCATTTCCCTTTCTTCCATCACGCCTGAGGATGGGGGTTGCCTTGACCTGCTGACTGATCGGTTAACCCCACTGGGTTTTGTGTGCGAACGCCTGGACAGCGGCCCGGATGACTTCCGCGTCAGCAATTTATGGGCAAAACGACCTGTAGCGCTTACCCATAAAGGGCTACCAGCTATCAAAACAGTAGTGTTTGCAGGCCATACCGATGTGGTCCCCACAGGCCCTCTGGCGCAATGGAGCAGCGACCCCTTTGTGCCCACCCACAAGGACGGCAAGCTCTTCGGTCGTGGAGCCAGCGACATGAAAACCTCGATTGCCGCGTTTGTCGTGGCAGTCGAAGAGTTCTTGGCCGCCGCGCCGGATCCACTGATCAACTTGGCGTTTCTGTTGACCAGCGACGAAGAAGGCCCGTCGGTGGACGGTACCAAAGTGGTGGTTGAACAACTCAAGGCGCGGGGTGAACCGCTGGACTACTGCATCGTCGGAGAACCCACCTCGGTCGAAAAAACCGGAGACATGATCAAAAACGGCCGCCGCGGAACGCTCAGCGGCAAGCTCACCGTGCGCGGCATTCAGGGTCACATCGCCTACCCGCAACTGGCGCGCAACCCCATCCATCAGGCCCTGCCGGCATTGGCGGAGCTGGCTGCGACCGCGTGGGACCACGGCAATGCGTTTTTCCCACCCACCAGTTGGCAGATCAGCAACCTCCACAGCGGCACCGGTGCCACCAATGTCATTCCGGGCGACATGGTGGTGGACTTCAACTTCCGCTTCTCGACCGAATCCACCGCAGACGGACTGCAACAACGTGTGCACGCCGTTCTCGACCGCCACGAGCTTGAATACGACCTGCGGTGGACACTGGGCGGCCAGCCGTTCTTGACCACGCCCGGTGAGCTGGTCCACGCCGTTCAACAGGCCATCAAAGAAGAGACTGGCATCACCACCGAGCTCTCCACCACAGGCGGCACGAGCGACGGTCGCTTCATTGCCCAGGTCTGTCCCCAGGTGATTGAAATGGGCCCGCCCAACGCCAGCATCCACAAGATCGACGAGCATGTGGTCGTGGCTGACATTGAACCCCTCAAGAATATTTACCGCCGAACGTTGGAGAACCTGGATGCTGCAATGAGAGCCAGCGCATGAAGACCGTACTGCAACTCATCGATTTCGTCGCCGCGCGCCTGGATGCAGCAGGGGTTGCGTTCGGTCACGGCACGACCAATGCATTCGATGAAGCCGCGTGGCTGGTGCTTTGGCAGCTGGGTCTACCCCTGGACCAGCTAGATAATGTTGAAGACATGCCCATCACCGGGGATCAGCGCGACGAAGTCGAAGCACTGCTCAGCGACCGCATCACCACGCGCAAACCCGCCGCGTACCTCACGCAAGAGGCCTGGTTGCAAGGTATCCCCTTCTACATCGACGAACGTGCCATTGTGCCGCGCAGCTTTATTGCCGAGCTTCTTGTCGATGGCAGCGTGGACGAATTCTTGAGCGCGGACACCCGCCGAGTGCTGGACCTGTGCACCGGCAACGGCAGCTTGGCTGTGCTGGCCGCCATGGCGTGGCCCGATGTCGCAGTCACCGGCGCCGACATTTCATCCGACGCATTGGCTGTGGCGCGCATAAACGTCGACAAGCATGGCCTGCAACACCGCATCCAACTGCAACTGTCGGATGGCCTTGCGGCCTTGCCCGGTCCATGGGACCTAATCCTGTGCAATCCACCGTATGTGAACGCAGCCAGCATGGCGGCGCTGCCCGCCGAATACCGCGCAGAACCAAAACTCGCGCTGGCGGGGGGTAGTGACGGCATGGACTTCATACGCCAGCTGTTCGCCGCTGCCCCCGCATGCATGACCGAAGACGCTGTGCTCGTGCTGGAGATCGGCAATGAGCGCACGAATTTTGAGGGCGCTTTTCCCTCTTTGCCCGCGTACTGGCTTCGCACCAGTGCTGGCGAAGATCAAGTATTGCTGATTCAAAGAACCAGCCTCTTGAAGCTCTGATCCGTGGACAGCGACAGTTGGCCGGAGTTATCCGCGAGAGCAGGCCCTAACCAGAAGTCGGCGGGAATGGCGCTTGCTCGTGTCGCGGCCATTTGCGCGAATCGGATGCTCTATTTGCTTATCCGGTTATTGGGCACACCATGGGCTATTCCCGTGTTTGCCATCCTTGCACTCTCCAACCTGCATGGACAGGAGTTGCCGCGCGATGCCACGTCGTCTGAGCCGTTCGTTCGCGGCTCGGTGGACTCCTTGCGATATGACCGCGACCAACGGGCGGTTCAAATTCATGGCTGGAGTTTCAAAGCATCAAATGCAGAGCCTCCTTCCTCCTTCGAAGTCCGCATCGACGGACGCGAGGTCACCATCACAAGAAGGGATCAGGTCGCGCGCGAAGACGTCAACGCTATTTTCCCGGGCGTTTCGCCAGCTCTGGCGGGATTCGTTCTCGAAGTTCAAACGCCAAGGGGGTTGAATTGGAGGAAACACCAAATCTCCGTTATCGCCAAGTGGGAGGATATCGAGCAAGAACTGGCTCCGGCTTCCAATCAAGCACGATCATTTTCAGGCATTGCCATTCCTCCTCGACATTGGTGGTTTGCAGCATCGCTGACAGCATTTTTACTTGTGCTGTTATTGTGCGCCCGCATTTCGCGAGCGGCGGTACTCGTCCAGCTCATCGACGCGGCAGTTAAAAAAAATGTCCGCCTAATTGCACTGCTGGTTATAGGAGTCTTCGCGTCGCTGGTGGCATTGGGATGGACGGGCTTGTCGTTGCAATTGCTAACAGGTGACCCCGATAAGGCTGGAGCGCATGCCTTTCTATCGCCGGAAAGCGATATGCGCACTATAGCGCTCTCCCCGCGTGCCATTCGGTCGGACGAGTGGCTTGTGATAACCCCCAGCGCTTTGGCCCAGATACACCATCAGCCGCCATTCCCAGTGATCAATCATCATCTTGGTACCGATGGTCAGAATATGATGATCATCGGGATGACTGGAGTGCCGGTACATCATGTATCCGCGCTTGTACGTCCAGCCACCTGGGGTTTCTTCGTGCTGCCACTCGCCAACGCGCTGGCTTGGTATTGGTTTTTCCCTTTGTTTGCCTGCTTACTGACGCTATGGGGGCTTCTTAACAAGCTGGCCCCCATTCGCTCATCCAGAAATTTGGCGCTTTCCCTGCTGTTTTGCCTAGCTCCGTATGCCACAGGATGGTCCTACTGGCCGTTGTACGCAACATTTTTCGCCGTGGGAGCACTGTGGGCCATCATGTCAATGGTGCAAGGTTCCAAAGCGATAAACATATGGCTCCTGTCAATGCTGCTGGGGTTGCTTGCAGCGGGATTTGCATTGGTGTTGTATCCGCCTTGGCAAATACCACTGGCATTGCTGTGCATTCTCTTGCTGCTCACTTGGTACGCTGACCATCGCCCAAAACCGCCGCGAATAGTTCCACCAGCACTTTTGCTATCGTTGGCTATCGCCGCCACACTGCTCGGAGTGTGGTGGATCGATGCGAGAGATGCTATCGCCACCATGCAAGGCACGGTCTATCCGGGCGGGCGAGCGGCGTTGCAAGGTGGTGAGTTCCCTCTGTATTGGCTGATGCGGGGATACTCCAATCTGGACACATTGATCCATCTAGGAGCGAGCGAGACCAACGCCAGCGAGTTTGGAGCCTATTTTTTTCTGCCCATTCCTTTGGCGCTATTGGCTTGGCGACTGATCTCGGACCCCACGGGTCGACACCGATGGATGGCTTGCGCGTGGAGTGCGTTTACCGCCTGGACCTTGGTTTTTATCGTTTTTGGCGTACCGCTCTGGCTATCTAAAGCATTGCTCTGGCATTTCGTGCCATCCCATAGAGTGGACTTGGCCTTGGCGCTGGGCTGCACGGTATTGCTCGCACTTGTACCCGATGGAGCTTCCACCCGTAGCTACAAGTACCTGTCACTTCACTTTTCATCACTGATGACCGCCGCGACCAGTGCAGGCTTGATCACGGTCGCCTTGCTGGCATTGCCTGACGTTCTGTATCCGTCGCTCAGTCCAGTATTCCTGGCAACGGTGACAGTTGCAGGCTTTTTGATGGCTTACTGGCTATCGAGCGGCCAAATTTGGGCGGCTTTGTCACTCCACCTGTCGCTGTACCTGATTGCAGCCGTAAGCTTCAATCCGATCGCCCAAGGTCCTAGTCAAATACAATTGCATGCAGCGGTACGTCCTTTCTTGCAGATTTTGGAACCAGGAACATCCGCTTTACGGAAACGCGTGTTAGCGGTCGGCATAGATGACGGCATGCGCGCAGCCATGTCGCTGGCTTCAGCGGGAGTCCCGGTGGTGAACGGTGTTTTTTACTATCCACAGTTTTCGCTGTGGGCAGAAATGCACCTACCGCGAGCAGATCTCCCTGTCGTCAATCGTTATCAGCATCTTTTTTTCGCTCCTGGGGAGGTCGAGCCTCCGAGCACATACCGCGTAAGTACTCGTTCACAGCTTTCGGACACGGTGTTCGTGACCATTGATGCCGCGCGGTTTGATTTCAAAGCGACCGGCGCTCAAGTGGTGCTCACCCGAGAAGCTGATGCCGATCAATTTTTGAACAACCCTCAACTGCGGGTGCTTGAGAGGCGCGCCGGTTGGGCGTGGTTTTCAGTACATCCTCAATGATTACCCTCAAGAACGTTACCCTGCGACGCGGCGCCAAAGTCGTGCTCGACAATATTTCCGGCACCATCAATCCGGGCGAAAACGTCGGGCTCGTGGGCCGCAATGGGGCGGGTAAATCCAGCCTGTTTGCACTTCTCAGCGGCAAGCTGCATGAAGACGGTGGAGATTTTTATATCCCTACGAGCTGGCGCATGGCCGAGGTGGCACAAGACATGCCGGAGACCGAACAATCGGCTACCGCGTTTGTGCTCGACGGCGACACGCGTCTGGCCGAGGTGCAGCGCCAACTGGTGGAGGCCGAGGCCAGCGACGACGGCATGGCCATCGCGCATGCGTATTCGGACTTGCACGATGCCGGCGCACACGACGCAGTGGCACGCGCCCAAGCCCTGATTTTGGGCTTAGGATTTCGTGTCAGCGAGCTGGAACAGCCGGTCAACAGTTTTTCTGGCGGATGGCGCATGCGACTGCAACTCGCGCGCGCCCTGATGTGTCCCAGCGACCTCCTGCTGCTGGACGAGCCCACGAATCACTTGGATTTGGACGCACTAGTGTGGCTTGAAGCGTGGCTCAAGCGTTACGCAGGCACCATGATCGTGATCAGCCATGACCGCGAGTTTCTGGATGCCATCACCAACGTCACCCTGCAGATCCAGCAGGGCGAGTTGAACCGCTACGGCGGCAACTACAGCAAGTTCGAAGAGCTGCGCGCCCAGCAGCTTGAACTTCAACAGGCCAGCTTTGCCAAGCAGCAGGAAAAAATGGCCCACCTGCAGAAGTTCATCGACCGCTTCAAGGCCAAGGCCAGCAAGGCCAAACAGGCGCAAAGCCGGGTCAAGCAGCTCGACCGCATGGAGAAACTCGCGCCCGTGCTGGCCGAGGCCGACTTCACTTTCGAATTCAAGGAACCGGCCAATCTTCCCAATCCTATGCTGGCGATCAGTGATGGATCCTTTGGCTATGTGGATGACGAGGGCGTGCCCACCACCATCCTCTCGGGTGTTAACCGCTCAGTGCTGGCGGGCCAGCGCATCGGCATCTTGGGCGCCAACGGCCAGGGCAAGTCCACCCTTGTCAAAACCATTGCGCGCACCATGAAGCCCTTGGGCGGGAGTGTGACCGAAGGCAAGGGCCTGAACATTGGCTATTTTGCCCAGCAAGAATTGGACGTGCTGCGCCCTGCCGACAACCCGCTGGAGCACATGATCCGCCTGGCCAAGGAGCTGGGCCCAGACGCAAAGCAACCCAGCCGCGAGCAGGACCTGCGCAGTTACCTGGGCAGCTTCAATTTCACAGGGGACATGGTCAAGCAGGCCGTAGGCACCATGAGCGGCGGCGAAAAAGCCCGCCTCGTGCTGGCCATGATCGTTTGGCAACGCCCCAACCTGCTGCTGCTCGACGAGCCTACCAACCACCTGGATTTGGCCACGCGCGAGGCGCTGGCCATGGCCCTCAACGACTTCGATGGCACCGTCATGCTGGTCAGTCACGACCGTGCGCTGCTGCGTTCGGTTTGCGAGGACTTCTGGATGGTGGGCCGTGGCGTGGTGGGTCCCTTCGACGGCGACCTGGACGACTACCAACAATACCTGTTGGAAGAGTCCAAACGCTTGCGCGAGGAGGCACGTTTGGCCGAACAGGCACACACATCTTTGGCCAGCGCTAGCTCCCAGGTGCTCCCTACGCCGTCGCCGGCAGTCAAACCGGTGCCTGTGGCTGCCAGCATTCCCGCGGCGGCTCCCGCTGCGCTCCCCGCTCGCGATGGGCGAGAACAACGCAAGCTGGATGCCCAGGCGCGCCAACAGCAGGCTGAAAAATCTCGACCGCTCAAGAAAGAGCGGGAGCAAATCGACAAGCGACTGGCGGAACTTGCCACCGAGCGTGCAGGACTGGAGCAAAAACTCACCGAAGCGCTGCCGCCCGCCGAGATCGCAGAGTGTGGCCGACGCCTCAAAACCGGCCATGACGAAACGGCCCAACTTGAAGAGCGTTGGTTAGAAATTTCTGCGTTGCTTGAAGAAATCGAGGGTTTCACAGCGGCATGAATGTGTAAAACCGTGTAAACAAAACTTAAAGATAGTTGGCCTTTTGCATTGTGAGGGCTTAATAGTTCGCTTCGAATTTGATAGCAGCTTACATCCTGAATACCCAGGCACTTACGGTTGCATTTTTTTGCGAAACGCTGTCAACGGACTGTTGATCGACCGCGTTGTTGGTACATCACAGGAGTTTTCCAGTATGAATACCACCGCAATCTTGACTGCTTGGCCCGAAGACGAACGCGACCGCAAGCGCGCTCCCGCCCGCTGCTGAAGGTGTGGCTGCTTTCAAGCGGCCCCTTCCCAACTTCTCTTTGCCCCTCTCAACAAAAAACCCCGCAATGCGGGGTTTTTTTGTTGTCTGGCGCAGGCCATTGCTCCCTTTTCCAGAATCAACCCATGTGCAGGCCACCGTTTACCGAGAAATCGGCACCCGTTGCATAGCCGCCTTCTTCCGACGCCAGCCAAGCAATGATGGAAGCGATCTCGCTGGGCTCTCCCAGGCGCTTGACGGGCACGGTGGCGACGATTTTTTCTAGCACATCTGGGCGAATGGCTTTCACCATGTCCGTGCCGATATAGCCTGGGCTCACCGTGTTTACGGTAACGCCCTTTGTGGCCAGTTCCTGTGCCAGAGCCATGGAGAACCCGTGCATGCCCGCCTTGGCTGCGGAATAGTTGGTCTGACCTGCCTGGCCCTTTTCACCGTTCACCGAGCTGATGTTGACAATGCGGCCCCAACCCTTTTCCACCATGTCTGCCACCACCTGTTTGGTGACGTTGAACATGCTGTTCAGGTTGGTTTCAATGACCGCATCCCAGTCTTCGCGAGACATTTTGAGGAACATCCGGTCACGGGTGATGCCCGCGTTGTTGACCAGCACGTCAATGCTGCCGTGTTCAGCTTTGGTCTTGCTGAACGCCTCCACGGTGGAATCCCAGTCGCCTACATTGCCGACCGATGCATGAAAGGTGTAGCCCAGTGCCTTTTGTTCACCCAGCCACTTGGCATGGTCACGGGTAGGGCCACAACCTGCGATGACTTTGAAGCCTTCCTTGTGCAGGCGCTGGCAGATGGCAGTTCCGATTCCGCCCATGCCGCCGGTGACGTACGCAACTTTTTGGCTCATGTGATTTCTCCTTGTTAGTGATGTGCTCACCGCCCACTCTACCCAAGAAATCGCACGCCGCCGTGAAGGTAAACACTGAAGCCGTTTCCTTTTCGACATATCCACATGCGTCACACAGCTGACGCGGGATATTCAGAAGAGAAACGCCATGTTTTGGTGCGGCCCGGGCGTTACAAACAATTGCCCGGCGCCCTTGATGCACGTCAAAGTCCCCACCCCAAGCAGTGTCGAATGTCGTGCACCAGCCCCTCTCCGCTCAAACCGTATGGGGCGCCAGCGGAAGCGTTTCCCAGCCCGGTTTGGCGAACAGATAGCCTTGTTGGTACCGAACGCCCACTGACCGTAGGTACGCCGACTCTGCGGGGGTTTCAATTCCTTCGGCAACGATATCAATGGAGAGTCGCTGGCACACCAGAACAACGCCACACACAATGGCCTGTCGCACGGGGTCTTGGTCAATGTTGCGGATCAGTTCCATGTCGATCTTCAGTACATGCGGCTGAAACTGCACCAGCATGTTCAAGCCTGCATACCCGGCACCGAAGTCGTCGATCGCGGTCATCAAACCCTGGCGACGATATTCGTTGAAGATGGATTTGAGGTGAGCGCCGTTGGTCACCTGCTCGCCTTCCGTCACCTCGAACATGATGCGGTTGTGCGGAAACTTGAACTCCTGGGCGGCTTCCATCGTGGCCCGAATACAGGTTTCGGCACGGTAGACGGCATTCGGCAAGAAATTGATGCTGAGTTTGCAGTCTGGCAACGACGCAAGGCCCAGTCGGGAGGCCAGTTCGATGGCTTTGACCCTGCACGCCTGGTCAAAGCGGTAGCGGTTGGTATCGTCCACCCACGACAACACCGTGCCTGCAGATTCACCGTCCACGCCACGCACCAGGGCCTCGTAGGCAAAGGGGCGCTCAAGCTCCAGGTCCAGGTCCATGATGGGTTGAAACGCCATCGTGAAGTCGAACGGCAACTGCGTCTTGTCGCGACAGGACTGGCACCCCACGGGCTGAAAGGGCTGGGCAAAAATTGTCGTCGTCATGTACAAATATCCTAGCGCATGATTCCAGAATGGACGGCTTATTGCCCCTCTCTAGCGCCTCGCACACGTGAAGTACGCCCCGACAGAGTTGGCTTGTCTAAGAATCTGGCCAGATAAAAAAAGGCCACGTTGATACGCGGCCTCTTGCCCAGCGTGCAGTGCACCACTGCTGGCTTGCTTAACGCTCCAGCGCCAGAGACACACCCATGCCACCACCGATACACAGCGCAGCCAGACCCTTCTTTGCATCGCGGCGCTGCATCTCGTGCAGCAATGTGACAAGAATCCGGCAGCCAGACGCGCCGATGGGATGGCCGATGGCGATGGCGCCGCCGTTCACGTTGACCTTGGCGGGGTCAATCGCCAGCTCTTTGTTCACCGCACAGGCCTGTGCTGCAAAAGCTTCGTTCAGTTCAAACAGGTCTACATCGGCCGCGTTCCAGCCTGCGCGCTGCAGCGCCTTGCGCGACGCTGGCACCGGGCCCATGCCCATGGTCGCGGGATCCAGACCACTGGTGCCAAAGGCAGCGATGCGCGCCAGGGGCTTTAGACCCAGAGCAGCGGCTTTCTTGGCACTCATCACCACCACAGCCGCTGCACCGTCGTTCAGCCCCGAGGCATTCCCTGCCGTCACGCTGCCTGCCTTGTCAAAGGCCGGACGCAGGCCTGCCAGCGCTTCAGCGTTGGTCTTGCGGTTGAGGTATTCGTCGGCATTGAAAAGGATGGGGTCCCCCTTCTTCTGCGCCAGGCTAACACCCACAATTTCGTCCACGAACTTGCCAGCGTCTTGTGCAGCGGCTGCCTTTTGCTGGCTGCCCAATGCCAGTGCATCTTGCATCTCGCGGGTGATGTCATAGGCCTTTGCTACGTTTTCTGCGGTAATGCCCATGTGGTACTGGTTGTAGACGTCCCACAGGCCGTCCACAATCATGGTGTCGATCAGCTTCCAGTCGCCCATGCGCTGGCCGTCACGCGACCCAGGCAGCACGTGGGGTGCCATGCTCATGCTCTCCTGGCCGCCTGCCACGACGATCTCGCTGTCGCCCCAGGCAACGGCCTGCGCGGCCAGCATCACGGCCTTGAGGCCAGAGCCGCACACGGCATTGATGGTGAGGGCGGGGGTTTCCTTGGCTACACCGGCCTTCATCGAGGCCTGGCGCGCCGGGTTTTGCCCCACGCCAGCCGCCAGCACCTGGCCCATGATGACTTCCCCAATCTGATCAGACGACAGGCCTGCACGGGCAATGGCCTCGCGGATCACAATGGCGCCCAGTTCGGTGGCAGGCGTCTTCGCCAATGCGCCGCCAAACTTGCCCACCGCGGTGCGGGTGGCTGAAACGATGACGATGTCTTCCATGGAATGTCCTTCTTTCTGAGTGGATCGGTCCGGGCCCAGCAATGGGCCCGCTGTCTTGGATGTGATTGGAAAGCCTGGGTTTTGCCCAATGATTCTCGCAGGCCTTCAGGTCAGGACTTTTGCTTAACGTAGCTGCCCGGTGCAGGTTCGATGGCTTTGAACTTGGTGCCCTTGCCATAGGCCTTGGGCGCCGCAATCTGTTTGCCCGCGTGCCCTTTGAGCCAGTTTGACCAATCGGTCCACCAGCTGCCAGGGTGTTCGGTGGCTCCGCTCAACCATTGGTCGAGGGTGGCAGGCAACTTGCCATCGGCGCGAATCCAGTGGCTGCGTTTGCCCTTGGCTGGTGGGTTGATGACACCAGCGATATGGCCCGAGGCTCCCATCACAAAACGCTTCTTGCCGGGGAGTGCTTGGGTAGACGCATACGCGGCATTGATGGGCACGATATGGTCCTCGCGCGACCCGTAGATGTAGACGGGCATGGTGAGGTTGGACAGATCCATCTTCTCGCCACACACCGTGAGCGTGCCCGGCTGCACGAGCTTGTTTTCCAGATAAAAGTTGCGCAGGTACCAGGCGTAGAACGGCCCAGGCAGGTTGGTGCTGTCGCTGTTCCAGTACAACAGGTCAAACGGCGGCGGTGTTTCGCCCTTGAGGTAGTTGCCCACCACATAGTTCCACACCAGGTCGTTGGGCCGCAAGAAGCTGAAGGTGGAGGCAAGGTCCTGACCCTTCATGAGCCCACCCTTGCCCATCTCCATTTCGCGGTATTTCACAAACGCTTCGTCGATGAAGACATCCAGGATGCCCGTGTCAGAAAAGTCGATGAGCGTGGTGAGAAACGTGGCACTCGCCACCGGCTCATCCCCCCGCGCAGCCAGCACCGCCAGCGCATTGCTCAAGATGGTGCCGCCTACGCAGAACCCCAGCGCGTTGATCTGCTCAGCGCCTGTGATGTTCTGCACCACATCGATGGCTGCCATCGCACCGTCTTCGACATAGTTATCCCAGGTTTTGTGAGAGAGACTGCTGTCGGGGTTGCGCCAACTCACGACGAAGGTGCGGTGGCCCTGCTCTACCGCGTAGCGGATCAGCGAGTTTTCGGGTTGCAGATCAAGGATGTAGAACTTATTGATGCAAGGGGGCACCAGCAGAAACGGGCGCTCATAGACCTTGGTGGTGAGCGGCTTGTATTCCAGCAACTGGAACAGCTCGTTCTCGTAGACCACTGCGCCTTCGGTGGTGGCCACGTTGCGGCCCACCTCGAACAGGCTTTCGTCGGTCATCGACACATGGCCTTGGGTGATGTCATGCAGCAGGTTTTGCATGCCCTTGGCAATGCTCTCGCCCTTGGTCTCGATGGCTTTTTTCTGCGCTTCTGCGTTGAAGGCCAGAAAGTTGCTCGGCGCCATGGCCGCCATCCACTGCTCCACACCAAAGCGGATGCGAGCCTTGGTTTTTTCGTCGGCTTCGACGGCGTCGGCCAAGCCCATCAGGGTGCGGGCGTTCAGCAGATACGCCGCTGCAGAAAACGCTGCCACCGGGTTGCTAGCCCAGCCTTCGCCGGCAAACCGTTTGTCTTTGACTTCGGGATTGCCCTGCAGGCCTTGGGCCCAGAGTTCTTTGGCCTCGTTCAGGTATTGCTGCTGCAGCGCCTGCAGCTTGGTTTGCGACAGTTGCAAAGGTGCCGCCGCGGGACCCGGGGTGCCCAGGTCCAGCTTCTGGAACGATTGCAGCGCCTGCGACCAGCTTTGCCCGAAAATCTGCTGGAATTGCTGAGCGCTATCGGCCCAGGGTGATTCAGAATTCATGCTGTCTCCTCAATGGTTGGTCGCTCGCAGCGGCGGGGCTCTCCGCTTGGGTTCATTGTTGCCCACCCTCCTCTGCAAGGCAACGGCTTCGACCCTTCACCTGAATACAAATCAATGTACCTGATCGTAATTGCCTGGACCTACGTCACCCTCATGATGGCCGTGGCCGAAGCCACCAGTCCACAAGGCACCGTATTGGGCGCACTGGTCACATTCGCGCTGTATGGAATGCTGCCGATGAGCATCCTGATCTACATCCTGGGCACACCTTCGCGCAAACGGAAGATCAAGGCCCGCGAAGCAGCTGAGCAGGCCGCTTACGACGCGGAGCAGGCAGCCCTTCAACAGCAGGCCCCCGGGCTGGCGTCAGTCGCGCCAGATGCAGGCAGCGAAACGCCCACTGCCGCCGAGGGCAGCGCTGTCGCGCCGGTGCGAAAAGAACCGTGAGGCGTTGGCCACGGTGCACCACGGCGCTGTGCTGTTGTTGCCGTAGATATGAGTGATCCCCATCGCCTGCAGCCGCAGCCTGGCCAAGCCTGCCAGGTCGCACAGGTATTTGCCGGGGGCGTCCGCCCGGGGCACAAAACAATGTTGCGCAGCAGTGTCGATGTCGCAGAACGCTGAGCGGACCTCGGCGCCCACTTCAAAAGCCTCAAGCCCAATGCAGGGGCCCAGCCAGACCAATGTGTCCTTGGCAATGTCGTCCGCTGAATCCTCACCACCAGGCGATGAATTTGCTTCTGAATTGATAGCTGCCAGCGTTTTACCATCAAGCGCCAGAGCCTTAAAACACTCAAAAACAGACTCGATAACACCCCATCCGTCTGTCCCTGCCAAGCCGCGCCAGCCCGCGTGGGCCGCCCCTACCGTGGTGCCCGAGCGATGAGCCAACAGCACGGGCAGGCAGTCGGCCACCATGATGGTGCAGACGGCACCCGGCGTAGTGGTGATGCAGGCATCGGCGTCTGTGCCATCGGGCGTCAACAAATCCACGTGGGCTACACCCACCCCATGCACCTGGTTCAAGAAGGTGGCACGCGCCCCGGGTGTCCGGGCCTGCACAGCCCGTTGCAGGGTATTGCGATTGGTCTGCACCGCCGCCGGATCATCTCCCACGTGCGTGCCCAGGTTCAGGCTGTCATAAGGCGGCACGCTGACGCCGCCAGCGCGCGTGGTGCACAACGCATGTACGCTGGCGGGCGCTGGCCAGTCCGGCACCAGCCAGTCTGCGTGTGGGGCTTGGCGCGCCGCCGTCGTCATCAGGCTTCGTTGTCGGGGCAGGCCGAGGGCTGCGCCTGCTGGAACGCGGGCAAGGCCATGCAGGCATCGAACGCGGCCATGGTCAACGGCAAGTCGTCCAGGCTGACCTTGAAGCGCTGGGCGTTGAAGATCTGCGGCACCAGGCAGCAATCGGCCAGTGTGGGGGTGTCTCCCCAGCACAGCATCGACGGGGCGAGGCCCTGCGCTGCACGCTCTTTCCCTAGCAGCGCCAACTGGCGCTCGAAGACTTCCAGCCCGTTGCGCACCCAGTGGCGGTACCACGCATTTTTTGCCTCCTCGTCGACCTTCAGGTCGTGCACCAGATACTTCAGCACCCGCAGATTGGCGATGGGGTGGATGTCGCAGCCCACCGTCTGCGCCAGCGCACGCACGCGGGCACGGGCCAGCGGTGTGTCGGGCAGCAGCGCAGGGGTGGGATGCATCTCGTCCAGGTATTCGACGATTGCCATCGACTGCGACAGCGCTGCGCCTTCGTCGGTGACCAGCGTGGGCACCATGGCATCGCCAATGCGCTCGACGTAGGCAGGGTTCTTGTGCTCACCCTTCACCAGGTGAACGGGGATGTAGTCGTAGCTGAGCCCTTTGATCGCCAGCGCGATGCGTACGCGAAACGAGGTCGATGAGCGAAAGTAGTTGTGGAGTTGCATGGACGGACGAAGGGTTTGTCGATGAATCTGCAATGTAGATGCGGTCAAAGGGCAATCAGGAGGCAATCCAACTGCAACTGATGTGGCTGCAGGGCATGCCGACCCGCCCCGGCTGTGGACGGTGAACGCGGTAAGGCCGCGCCACCCCTCACGCGCCTGAGGTGCCCGCGGGGTCCTGGTGGTTGTAGACCACTTTAGACAGCAGCACCATGAGGTCAGCGCTCTCTTGCGGGGTCAGCGGGGCCGTCAGGCGCTCTTGCACGCGCTGGGCGGCGTCGCGCATCTGCAGCGCCGCCACTTCGCCTTCCGGCGTGATCCACAACAGCTTGCGGCGGCGGTCACGGGTGTCGGGTTCGCGGCGGATCCAGCCGCGCTTTTCGAGGCGCCCGATGACCGAGCCTGAGGTGGCTGCATCAAACGCCACGCGGGACGCCAGCGTGACCTGGTCTTCGCCGGGCTGGGCCAGCAGCTCGTGCAGGATGGCGAACTGCACCGGGGTGACGTCAAATCCCGCGGTTTCTTCCATGAAAAGCGCAACGGTTCGCTGGTGGGCGCGGCGCACCAAGTGGCCCGGCGTATTTTGGAAATCAAAGCTCTGTGCCATGGGCGCGAGTGTAGCGCCCCATCGTCACCTCCTCGTCACCCCAAGGGGTCCCGGGGGAAGACCGCAACACAAGGCCCCAAGCTGCCCCTCTTGTTGTAACCGGGCGCAACCTCGTGAGCGCACCCATGGCACACTGCCACACCGAGGCCGCGCCGGGCGCAGACCGGGGTTTTTTGCAACCGCACAAGCTCCAGCCACCGCGCCGTCCGACTCCCCTTTGCATTGAACTCCTGAATTCGAGAGGTTGACATGAGCTACGTGTTTTCTCCAGCACCCGTGGCCAGCGTGCCCGTGATGGGCTGCGGTGACCAATTTCCTGTGCACCGCATCTACTGCGTGGGCCGCAACTATGAAGAACACGCCAAGGAAATGGGGTTCACCGGCCGCGAGCCACCGTTCTTCTTCATGAAACCTGCAGACGCTATCGTGGTGGTCAACGACGGCCAGACCGGCGAGCTGCCCTACCCCGCCCTCACAGCCAACCTGCACCACGAGATCGAACTCGTCGTGGCGATTGGCAAGGGCGGCAAAAACATCAAGGCCGCCGACGCGTTGGGGCACATCTACGGCTACGCGGTGGGGCTGGACATGACGCGCCGCGACCTGCAGGCCGACATGAAGCGCCAGGGCCGCCCCTGGTGCATCGGAAAGGGGTTTGACGCCAGCGCGCCCATCTCTCCCATCACCCAGATCACCCACGCGGGCGATGTCGCCAACGCCGCCATCTGGCTCAAAGTGAATGGCGCAGACCGGCAGCGCAGCAACGTGTCCCACCTGATCTGGAACATTACCGAAACCATCGAGCACCTGTCCGCAGCCTGGGAGCTGCAACCCGGCGACCTCATCTACACCGGCACGCCCGAGGGCGTGGACTCGGTGAAGCGGGGCGACGTGCTGGAAGGCGGCGTGGCGGGCCTGGGCACACTGCGGCTGACGGTGGTGTGACCGGAACTGGCGCGCCACGGATGCCTGGTCATCCCGGTGCGCCCCACCAAACCACTACGATTTTAATAGCTACTAGCGCTTAATGGATAAGCGCTAGAGGCCAATTTGACTCATAAAACTGCATGACGTACCGCAGCCCCATCAAACATTGCCGCGCCTGTGGCACCGCCGTGGTTTACCGACTGCCAGACGACGGCGACACCAAGCAGCGTGCGGTCTGCCCCAGCTGTAACACGGTGCACTACGAGAACCCGCTGAACGTGGTGGGCACCGTGCCCGCCATGCCCGACGGGCGTGTGCTGCTGTGCAAGCGCAACATCGAGCCGCGCTGGGGCAAGTGGACCCTGCCCGCAGGGTTTATGGAGCTGGACGAAACCACGGCCCAGGGCGCCGCGCGCGAGACCGATGAAGAAGCCGGTGCGCAGATTGAAATGGGCCCCTTGTTCAGCCTGCTGAACGTGCGGCGCGTCGGCCAGGTCCACCTGTTCTACCGCGCCAATCTGCTCAGCGACCAGTTCAACCCGGGCTACGAAACCATTGAGGCGCGGCTCTTTGCCGAACACGAAGTGCCGTGGGATGAGATTGCGTTTCGCACCGTCAAAGAAACGCTGGAGCACTACTTTGCCGACCGCAAGGCGGGCGTGTTTGGCACGCATTTCGTGGACATCGAATAACGGCGCCGGCCCCAGGCCAGCCTATTGGCTGACCACCCGTGACTGCTGGTGACGAACGGTGCCCGGCGGTGACCGGTTAAAGACCCCGCCCGTTACCCGCCCACGCGCTCTTCCGCGGGCACTGGCGGGCCGGACGGATAGCCGGGATCGGTGGTGACGGGCGGCAAACCTTGGGGGCCCGATGGCCTGGGCGTGCCGCTGCCGCCAAACAGACCACGGATCCAGTCGCGCATGTTCTCCAGCGGGGCATCGGGGGGAGGCGGTGGCGCGATGGGGGCGAACTCATCGACAAACCGGTCGTTGCCATCCAGCACCTTGGTGCGGATCGCCTGCTGCATGAATTCGCCCACCATAGGCAGCGCACTGCGCGCGCCCTGCCCCCAGTAATCGCTGCGCAGCGTGATGCGGCCATCGTTGAAACCCGCCCAGGCACCGACCACCACACGGGTGTACATCAGGATGAACCAGCCGTCGGTGTTGTCCTGCGTGGTGCCGGTTTTGCCCGCCACGTCCGCCTGCACGCCGTAGCGCGTGCGAATGGCGGTGGCGGTGCCCTTGTCGACCGCGCCGCGCATGGTGTTGCGCAGGGTCTGTGCGGCGCGGGCGTCAAACACGACCTCGGGGGTGGGCTGGGCAAAAGTCTCCAGCACCTTGCCGTGGCGGTCTTCAATGCTGAGGATGAGCACGGGCTCGATGTAGCGCCCCAAGGTGGCGATGCTGCTGTAGGCCGAGACCATTTCCTTGAGCGTGACCGGGCTGGTGCCCAGCGCCAGCGACGGCACTTCTTCGAGCTTGGACTGGCGCACACCCAGCGCACGGGCCACCTCGGCCACGCGGGCCGGGCCCACCTGCTGCATGACCTGCGCGGTGATGGTGTTCTTCGAGAACGCCAGGCCATCGGCCAGGGTCATCGGCTCATCGCTGGGCGGGCCGCCGTCGGTGGGGCGCCATACGCGCCCGCCGCCCAGCGGAATCTCCACAGCCGAGTCCATCAGGGTGTCAGAGGGCAAGGCCCCTTGCGCAAACGCAGCGCCATACACAAAGGGCTTGAAGGTGGACCCTGGCTGGCGCCGTGCTGCCTGCACATGGTCAAACGGGTCCTGTGCAAAGTCGCGGCTACCCACCCACGCCAGCACGTGGCCGGTCACAGGGTCTTGCGCCAGAAAGCCTGCCTGCACCCGCGTTTTTTCGGTACGCAGCTTTTGCAGCCAGGGTTCGTTGACCAGCAACGCCTTCAGCGTGGTATCGGGGTCGTCGCCCTTGTCCACCGCTGCGCGGAATTCAGGGCTCTCGCGCACCAACGTTTGCACCAGTTCGTTTTCGGGGCCCCAGCCATTGCGCTGCGACCAGGCTTTGTCGGCCACGCCCTGCAGTTGCAGCCCTTGCCGCTCCACGGCCCGGTTGGCGATGGCTTGCAGGCGCGAATCAATGGTGGTGCGAATCACCAGCCCATCGGAGTACAGGTTGTAGCCACGGCTGTCGGCCCAGTCGATCAGCTGTTTGCGCAGCTGCATGGCAAAGTGCGGTGCGGGGCCCATCACCTCGGTCTGGCGCTCAAAGTTCACGCCGAGCGGACGTATCTTGAGAACATCAAACTCCTTGGAATCGAGCTTGCCGCGCTTGACCATTTGCGCCAGCACCGTGTTGCGCCGCGCCTGCGCGCGTTCGGGGTTGAGCACCGGGTTGTAATAGGCCGTGCCCTTGAGCATGCCGATCAGCGTGGCGCTCTCCAGCACATTGAGTTTGTCGGCCGACTTGTCGAAATAGGTGCGCGCCGCCATCTCGATGCCGTAGGCGTTGTACAAGAACGGCACGGTGTTGAGATAGGTCTCCAGGATTTCGTCTTTAGAGTACGAGGCCTCGATTTTGAGGGCCGTAACCGCCTCTTTCAGTTTGCGAGAAATGGTGCGCGAGCGGCCGATTTCTTCCGGAAACAGGTTGCGCGCCAACTGCTGCGTGATGGTCGAGCCGCCCTGCGGGGCGCCCCGCAGCGTGTGCACCACCGACGACGCCGTGCGCCTCCAGTCCATGCCCCAGTGGTCATAAAAGCGGTGGTCTTCGGTGGCAATGAGGGCGTCGATCACGTTGGGCGACACCTGGCTCAGCTCCACCCACTCGCGGTTGGCCCAGCGGTATTCGGCCAGCAACTTGCCATCCACCGACATGAGCTGGGCGGGCAGCTCGCTTTTAGCCTTGCGGATGTCGCTGACGCTGGGCGTCGTGGGCACCAGTGCCAGCGCGTACAGCAATACGGCCGTGGGCACAGCCACCATCGTCCAAAAAAGGCCCCACCGCACCGGCCGCGGCATCCAGGCAAACCAGCCCGAAACGCGGTGGAACAAGGCCCTCAAGCGGGACCACACAGAGCGAAAAAAGGTGCGCATCAAAGAAATCAAATAGGGTTGGGGCGGAGCCCGCTCAGCCGGCGTGCCCCGCCAACAGCGCCAGCATGCCCGCCTCGTCCAGCACCGGCACGCCCAGCTCTTCGGCCTTGGCCAGCTTGCTGCCAGCCTCTTCGCCCGCCACCACGTAGCTGGTTTTTTTGCTGACCGAACCGGCCACTTTGGCGCCAGCGGCTTCGAGCATGTCCTTGGCTGCGTCGCGGCTCAGGGTGCGCAAGGTGCCGGTCAGCACCACGGTTTTGCCCGCCAGGATCTGCGGGGCACGTTCGGCCGGGGCGCCTTCGGGCCAGGTCACGCCGCAGGCGCGCAGTTGCTCAACCACCTCGCGGTTGTGCGGTTGCTGAAAGAAGGTGTGCAGGCTCTGTGCCACCACGGGGCCCACATCACTCACCTCCAGCAACTGCTCCACGCTCGCGTCCATGATGGCGTCCAGCGTGCCAAAGTGTTTGGCAAGGTCCTTGGCCGTGGCTTCGCCCACATGGCGCAGGCCCAGGCCAAACAGAAACCGTGGCAAGGTGGTCTGCTTGGATTTCTCCAGCGCCGCGAGCACGTTCTGGGCCGATTTTTCGGCCATGCGCTCCAGCGCGATGAGGGAGGTAAGTCCCAGCCGGTACAGGTCGGGCAGCGTGCGGATCACGTTGGAGTCCACCAGCTGGTCCACCAGCTTGTCACCCAGGCCTTCGATGTCCATGGCGCGGCGCGCAGCAAAGTGCAAGATGGCTTCCTTGCGCTGCGCGGCGCAGAACAGACCGCCCGTGCAGCGGTGGTTGGCCTCACCCTTTTCGCGGACCACATCGCTGCCACACACCGGGCATTGCTTGGGCATGCGAAAGTTGGGAACGTAGGCGCTGCGGTTGCCCGGCATCACGCCCACCACCTCGGGGATCACATCGCCCGCCCGGCGCACGATCACCTGGTCACCCACGCGCACACCCTTCTTGCGGATCTCGAACAGGTTGTGCAACGTGGCGTTGGTGACCGTGACGCCGCCCACAAACACGGGCTCCAGTCGCGCCACCGGCGTGATCTTGCCGGTGCGGCCCACCTGCACGTCAATACCCTCGATGCGGGTCGCCATCTCCTGCGCGGGGTACTTGTGCGCCACGGCCCAGCGGGGCTCGCGGGTCTTGAAACCCAGGTCGCGCTGCAACTGCAGCGAATTGACCTTGTAGACCACACCATCGATGTCGTACGGCAGGGCGTTGCGGCTGCCCCCAACCTGCTGGTGAAACGCTACTAATTCAGTAGCACCCGTCGCAACCAGCACCTGCGCTGCAACCGGAAAACCCCATGACTTCAGGGTCAACAGCATTTCGTAGTGGGTGCGAAACACAGGCCCGCCCTCGGCAGGCGGCGTGACAGCGCCCAGGCCGTAGGCAAAAAAGCTCAAGGGGCGCTGGAGGGTGATGTTCGAATCCAGCTGGCGCACCGCACCAGCAGCGGCGTTGCGCGGGTTTACAAAGGTTTTGCCGCCCTGCTCCCGCTGCCGCTCATTGAGCGCGTCGAAATCCGCGCGGCGCATGTAGACCTCGCCGCGCACCTCCAGCAAAGGCGGCACATCGTCGGGCAACGTCAATGGAATCTGGCGAATCGTGCGGATGTTGTGCGTCACGTCCTCGCCCACTTCGCCATCCCCGCGCGTGGCGGCCTGCACCAAGCGTCCTTTTTCATAGCGCAGGCTCATGGCCAGACCATCGAATTTGGGTTCGGCCACGTATTCGATGGCGGGGTCGGCGTCCGACAACCCCAGCTCGCGCCGAACGCGTGCGTCAAACGCCTGCGCGCCCGTGGCCTCGGTGTCGGTCTCGGTGTGGATGCTGAGCATGGGCACCGCATGTCGCACGGGCGTGAGGCCTTCCATCACCGCGCCAATCACGCGCTGCGTGGGCGAGTCGGGCGTGATGAGGTCAGGGTGCGCGGCCTCCAGCGCCTGCAACTCGCGGAACACCCGGTCGTATTCGGCATCGGGCACCGTGGGCTCGTCCTGCACGTAATACTGGTGGGCCCAGTGGTTCAGCTGGTTGCGCAGCGCTCTTATTTTGATAGCTGGTGGCGCTTTATCAACAGGCGCTGGGGCCGAAAAAAGGTCCAAACTTTCGGTCATGGCCGCACCCGTGCTCAACTGAAGAGGCGGCGCGCCAACACCGACCCGGCCGATAGCTCCCGCCCATCGAGTTGGTCGTACAGCAGCTCCAGGTCTGCCGCAATCGGGTCCATGGCCATCGCGGGCAACGGGGTGCCGTTCTGGTCGCACAACACGCCGTCCATGGCTTCACACAACACGGCCGCGGCTTCGCGCAAGCGGGCAAAGGGCTGTTCCGTGCGGTGGACCTGGGCCACGTCCAGGCTCAGGGTGATGTCGCGGATGGCGGACTGGTCGGGGTCTTCGGCCAGTGCGGCCTGCGTGTCAAAACCCAGCGTGAGAAGTGGCGGCAACCCCTGTGTGCTCGCGGGCAGCACCAGGCGGCCGGGCATGGCGCCATGCACAAAACCCAGGCGAGCGGCGTTTTGCTGCACATAGCCGGGGCTCCAGGCGGCCTGGCGAGCGCGGAGCATGAAGGCCAGTTGGGCATCGTGGTCGCTGGCAAACTGGTCCAGCTCCCGCGCGCGGGCAACTTCTTGCAGCATGTCGGGAAAGTCGGGCGCCGCATTGATGGCGTCGGCAAACGCCTGGGCCTTCACGACGAATTCAGAGAACTCGATCTCGTTGAGCGCACCCATGCGGTTGGCCAGTTGCACGCCTGCCTGAAAGCTCTGGTAGCGCTGGCCGGGCGCGGGGGTCTCCCACTGTTGCGTGGATTCGTTCAGGCCTTCGACTGCAAAGGGCTTGCTGCCCGCGCGGCGTGTGGGCGGCAGCGCTGCCAGGGCGGCGTCGCCGGACACCAGGTTCTCGGGCTGCAGAGGCGCAATGACGTCGATCAACGAATCCAGCCCAGGGCGGCGCTCCAGCGAGAACGCGGGAACGGGCATTTGCAACGCATCGTTGGCATCCACCGTGTGCTCCAACGGCTCCGGGCCACGGTCCAGGCCGTGGTAGTCACCTGCGGGAACCGGCGCGGAGGCAGCATCGAACCCGGGTTCTTGCCGCATGGCGGGCTCGGCCGGGTGTTCGGGGTCTGGCGGCAACGCACGCTTGGGCGCGTTGCGGCGCGAGGTCCAGGTGTTGTAGGCCACGATGAAGGCCAGCACCAGGCCGCCGATGATGGCCAGACTCAATTGCAATGTGCTCATAAAAGAAATTCTCGGCTATCCACAGCGCTGCGCACGGCCAGCAGCGCAGAAAACTGACGCAGCCCAACCCAGGGATGCCGAAGAAGGGCCGCCCCGCAGTGAGGGCGTCGTCCCCTTGAGGGCTGAGGGCCGCGGCTCCAAGCCTGCCTGCGCAGGCTTGGACGTGCCCGAAGAGCCGCCGACTCTGGCAGCGGTGCGGAGGCGCGAAGTGACTCAGGGGTACTCATAGTTCGGCCATTGAAAGCGCGGATTCCATGTCCACCGCCACGATGCGGGACACGCCCTGCTCCTGCATGGTCACGCCAATCAGCTGTTCGGCCATTTCCATGGCGATCTTGTTGTGGCTGATGAACAGAAACTGCGTGCTCTTGCTCATGCTGGACACCAGCTTGGCATAGCGCTCGGTGTTGGCGTCGTCCAGCGGCGCGTCCACTTCGTCCAGCAAACAGAACGGTGCGGGGTTGAGCTGGAAGATGGCAAACACCAGCGCAATGGCCGTCAGCGCCTTCTCGCCGCCCGACAGCAGGTGAATGGTCTGGTTCTTCTTGCCGGGTGGCTGCGCCATCACCTGCACGCCCGAGTCCAGGATTTCGTCACCCGTGATGATCAGCTTGGCCTGCCCGCCGCCAAACAACTCGGGGAACATGCGCCCGAAATGGCCGTTGACGGTATCAAACGTGCCCGACAGCAACTGGCGGGTTTCGCCGTCGATCTTGCGGATCGCGTCTTCCAGCGTGTTCATGGCCTCGGTCAGGTCGGCGGTCTGCGCATCGAGAAAGATCTTGCGCTCGCTGGCCAGCTTCAACTCATCCAGCGCGGCCAGGTTGACGGCACCCAAGGCGGCGATTTCGCGGTGCAGGCGGTCGATTTCGCTTTGCAGGCCGGTCACGCGCACATTGCCGTCGGTGATGGACTGGGCCACGGCCTCCAGATCAGCCTGGTTATCGGCCAGCAAGGTGGTGTATTGCTCCAGGCCCAGGCGCGCAGCCTGCTCCTTGAGCTGGAATTCGGTGATGCGCGCGCGCAGTGGGTCCAGCGCCCGTTCAAGTTGCATGCGGCGTTCATCGCTGGCGCGCAGCTTGGTGGTCAGGTCGTCGTATTCGCTGCGCTGGGCACCCAGGGCCTTTTCGCGCTCCATCTTCACGTCCAGCGCCTGCTGCAGGCCGCCTTGCGCGGCGGCGTCGGACAGACGGGCGAGTTCATCGCGCGCGCGCTGCTGTTCGTCCGCCAGGGCCGTGGCCTGCTGCGTGGCGGTTTCGATGGAGCGTGACAACTCGCCACGGCGCGCCTCCACACTGCGCTGCGAGAAGGTGGCCTCTTGCGCCTGGCGCTCCAGCGTGCGCTGCTGCTCGCGGCAGGCGGTGAGCTTGCGCTCGGCTTCGATCACCTTGTCGCCCAGTTGGGCCTCGCGCTCCTGGCTATCGGCCAGCTGCATGTCCAGTTCTTCAAAACGCGCCTCGGCAGACACCCGGCGTTCTTGCAGATCAGCCAGTTGGGCCTCGACTTCGGCCAGGTCGCCATCGATTTGCGCGCTGCGGGCCCGGGTCTGCTCGGCCAGTTGGGTCAGGCGCAGGGTTTCGACCTGCAGCTCATGGGCGCGGCTCTGGGTTTCGGTGGCTTCACGGCGTGCAGAGACGAGGCGCTGCGAGGCATCGGCATAGGCGGCCTCGGCGCGGACCAAGGCGCTGCGGGACTCTTCGGCAATGAGCGCCTGCGCGCGCAGCTCTTTTTCGAGGTGTTCGATCTCCTGCGCGCGGGCGAGCATGCCGGACTGTTCGGAATCCTGAGCATAAAAGCTCACGCTGTGGGCGCTCACGGCATGGCCCGTGGGCACAAACACCATCTCGCCGGGTTGCAGCGTGCTGCGGCGGCTCAGGGCTTCATCCAGCGTGGGGGCGGTGTAGCAGCCTTGCAGCCAGTCTTTCATCACGGCGCGCAGGCCCGCGTCGTTCAGGCGCAGCAGGTCTGACAGACGGGCGTGGGGTGACGATGTTTCAGGGTGGCCCGCAGCGGGAGCGCTGTAAAAAGCGAGGCGCGCAGGCGGCGCATCGTTGCCGCCGGAGCCGAGAAAGCCGCGCACCATGTCCAGGCGGCCGACTTCCAGTGCCGCCAGGCGCTCGCGCAGGGCGGCTTCCAGCGCGTTTTCCCAGCCGGGTTCGATGTGGATGCGGCTCCACAAGCCTTGCAGGCCGTCGAGCCCATGTTTGGCCAGCCAGGGGCGCAGCTTGCCGTCGGTCTTGACCTTTTCCTGCAGCGCCTTGAGCGCTTCCATGCGCGCCGACAGCTCGGCCTGACGCGCACTTTCGGTGTTGACGGCTTGCTGGCGCGTGCGGCGGTCGTCGTCGAGTTGGGGCACGGACTCTTGCAGCTCGTGCAGGCGGGCCTCGGTGGTTTCGGCGATCTCCTGGGCTTCGGCCAACTGCTCGCGCAGGTTGTCCAAACGGGTTTCATCGGGCGCAGCCAGTGCGTTGCGGTCGGTGCGCAGGCGCTCAAAACGGCTGTCCAGTTGGCGGCTTTGTTCGTCAAAGCTGCGTTGCTCGGCGGCCAGCACGCCAATCTGCTGCTGCACCTGCACCACGGCGCTGCGCTGCTCGGTCGTGCGGCTTTGTGCCTGGCGCAGGGCTTCTTCCAGGTCGGGCAGCTGCATGGCCTGCTCTTCGACCTGGGCGGCCAGCATTTCGGCGCGCTCTTCGGCGTCCACACCGGCACCGGCCAGGTTTTCGAGTTCGATATCGGCCTCTTCCTTGCGGGCCTGCCACATGGCGATCTGCTCGGCCAGCGTGACCAGGCGCTGCTCCACGCGCTGGCGGCCTTCGATGACGTAGCGGATCTCGGCTTCAAGCTTGCCGACCTCGGCCGTGGCTTCATAGAGCTTGCCCTGGGCCTGGTTGACCTGGTCGCCTGCCGCGTAATGGGCTTGGCGGATGGTTTCGAGGTCGGACTCGACCGCGCGCAGGTCGGCCATGCGGGATTCGAGGTCGTTGACGGCCTGCAGGCCCTCCATGCGCACTTTGGTCTGTTGTTCTTCGGCTTCGGCGCGCTTCAAAAACCACTGCTGGTGCTGCTTGAGCGTGGCGTCGGCCTGCAGCGTGTTGTATTTGGCGGCCACCTCGGCCTGCTTTTCGAGCTTTTCGAGGTTGGCGTTCAGCTCGCGCAGGATGTCTTCGACCCGCGTGAGGTTCTCGCGCGTGTCCGACAGGCGGTTTTCGGTCTCGCGGCGGCGCTCTTTGTATTTGGAGACGCCGGCAGCTTCTTCGAGGAACAGGCGCAGTTCCTCGGGGCGCGATTCGATGATGCGGCTGATGGTGCCCTGGCCGATGATGGCGTAGGCGCGGGGCCCCAAGCCCGTGCCCAAAAACACGTCCTGCACGTCGCGGCGGCGCACGGGCTGGTTGTTGAGGTAGTAACTGCTGGTGCCGTCGCGCGTGAGCACGCGGCGCACGGCCACTTCGCCGTACTGGCCCCACTGGCCGCCTGCGCGGTGGTCGGAGTTGTCGAACACCAGCTCCACACTGGCGCGGCTGGCCTGCTTGCGGGTAGTGGTGCCGCTGAAGATCACGTCCTGCATGCTCTCGCCACGCAGCTCGCTGGCCTTGCTCTCGCCCAGCACCCAGCGCACCGCATCCATGATGTTGGACTTGCCGCAGCCGTTGGGGCCCACCACGCCGACCAGTTGCCCGGGCAGCATGAAGTTGGTGGGCTCAGCGAACGACTTGAATCCGGAAAGCTTGATCGAGGTGAGACGCACGGGTCAGGGGCTGGGCTAAGGGAGTGGGCAAAAGCGGGATGCAGGGGCGCTGGACGGGCGTTTCGGGCAGAGAGCGCGGCAACGGCTGCGAGGGCGGAATGATACCGCGCCGCCCTCTTGCACTGGCTGAACAGCAGGCCGCAGCGCCAAACAGGGCGTTGCAGCCTGAGATTTTGAATAAAAACAGGCTCTAGCGCTTATCCACCAAGCGCTGGCAGCTATGAATTTTGAATAGCTGATCCAATCCATGTTCCTGCAGAAATCAGGGCAGCACACACACCTGGTTACGCCCTGAGGATTTGGCCTGGAACAGCGCCTGGTCCGCACGGGCTACGGCCTGGGCCAAGTGCTGAAGGGGCGCAATCTCGCAGGCGCCGATGGACACGGTGAGGGGTTCGGGGTCGGTCACGCTCTCCACGCTTTTGCGCAGCTTTTCAGCCACCGTGAGGGCGTCGGCCAGGGGTGTCTGGGGCAGGCAGACCAGAAACTCCTCGCCACCCCAGCGAATGATCTCGTCGCCGCGGCGTAGGGCGTTTTGCAGCACGCGGGCGACCGACTGCAGGGCTTTGTCGCCCGTGTCATGCCCAAACCGGTCGTTGATGCTTTTGAATCGGTCGAGGTCGAGCATCAGGATGGACGACACGGGCTCGAACAAGGATGTCCGGTACACGCGGCGGTCGACCAAGTCCAGGGCGTGGCGGTTGAGCAGGCCCGTCAGCGCATCGTGGTACGCAGCCCGCTGCAGTTCCTCGCGCTCCGCAGCCACCGTCATGAGTGAGCCAAACAACTCGGCAAGCCCCGCAAACAGGCCAATTCCTACGTCATCAAAGTAGCGCTCGCGGTCGGCATACAACACAAAGATGCCGCTGTAGCCATGGAAGGCCGAGGTGATGGGCAAGGCCAGGACATGGCGGATGCCGTGTTGCCGCGCGGCATGGCGCCAGGGGCCGAACAGTGAAAACTGCGACACAGTGAAAGCATCGGCAGGTTTGCCATCCAAGATCGAAAAGGCGGGGCCCACCTGGGTGATCAGGTTGCGCTCAATGCACAGGGATTCGGCATATTCCAGCGCCGGTCCCGCAAACACCTGGGGACGAATGGTCTGGGTGTCCGATGGCCCGAACCAGGTCCAGGCCAGGCGAATGCGGGGTGTGATGTCGGCAATTGCCTGGCACACACCGCGGATAATCTCCAGCTCGCCCCGCCCCAGCACCAGCTGGGCAGAGCGTTTGAGCAGCATTTCAGCCAGGGCCGAGCGCTCGCTTTGCGCATCAAAGCCATCGCCCGATGGCGATGCAGACGGTGTTGCAGACGATGGTACCGGCGTGCCGAGACGAAGACGTTTTTTGAAGAACATGAGCGGAAAGCGTTCCGATGCGGGCCGTTCAGGGAACGCCGTGCTGGGAGCAGGTCAGGAAAGGCGAGGGAGCATCATGCACCCGGACCTGTCCCCGAACCGCCTGGAGGGTCAACGAGTGCGCCATTGGTCTGCCGCACCAGGGCCTCAAAGTCCGCCACCGGTACTGGCGGGCTCAGCAGATAGCCTTGCCATGCATGGCAGTTGTGGCGGGCCAGAAAGTCGCGCTGGTCTTCTGTTTCCACGCCCTCGGCAATCACGCGCAGGCCCAGGCTAGTTCCCAGGGCCACTACCGTGCGTGCAATGGCGGCGTCGTTGGGGTCCGTCAATACATCGCGCACAAAACTCTGATCGATCTTGAGCTGATCAAGCGGCAGTCGCTTGAGATAAGACAACGAGGAGTACCCGGTGCCAAAGTCGTCCAGCGAGAACCCCACGCCGTAGCCCTTGAGCAAGCCCATCTTCTCGATCGTGTCTTCCACGTCCTGCAGCAGCAGGCTCTCGGTCATCTCCAGCTTGAGCTGATGCCCGTCGGCCCCCGACCCCGCCAGCGACGCCAGCACCTGCGCCACAAAGCCGACCTGGTGAAACTGGCGTGGGCTGACGTTGACCGCCAGGCTCAGCCCTGCAAAGTCTGGCTGGCGCGCCCAGACGGCCAGGCGTTTGCAGGCCGCCTGCAGCACCCATTCGCCCAGGGGCAGGATCAGCCCGGTGTCTTCTGCCAGCGGTATGAAGTGCGCGGGCGAAATGAACCCGTCGCGCGGATGGCGCCAGCGCAGCAGCGCTTCTGCACCGGTGATGCGGCCATGGTCGATCTGGGGTTGGTAGTACAGCTCGAACTGGCCTTGGGCCAGTCCCACGCGCATGTCCAGCTCCAGCGCGGCGCGGGCTGTCACGGCGGCTTGCATCTGGGGGTCGTAATACCGCAGGGTGTCGCGCCCCGCATCCTTGGCTTGGTACAGTGCTAGATCAGCGCGTTTGAGCAACTCGTCCACCGTCTCACGCATGCCACTGAAGATGGTGATGCCCATGCTGATGGAGCTGTGATGCTCGCCGCCGTCCAGTTCGTAGGGTTCGCGCAGCACGGACAGAATGCGCTGGCCCACTTCTTCGCTGCGGGCGGCGGCGTCCTCGGGGCTGTCGCCCAGGTCTTCCAGCACCACCACAAATTCATCGCCGCCCTGCCGGGCCACGGTGTCGTCCTCGTGCACGCAGCTGCGCAGCCGGTGGGACACATGCTGCAGCAACATGTCGCCCCGGTCATGCCCGCGGGTTTCGTTCAGGGTCTTGAAGTTGTCGAGGTCCAGCATCAGCAAGGCGCCGCTGCGGTGGTGGCGCGCACTGGTGGCCAGCGCGTGCTGAAGCCGGTCCATCAGAAGGCGCCGGTTGGGCAACCGGGTGAGCGGGTCGTAGTAAGCCAGCGAATTGATTTCTTCTTCGGCCGCCTTGCGCTGGCTCAGATCCTGCATAGTGATCAGGCGGCCACCTTCGACAAAGATCCCGGAGATTTCGACCGGTTTGCGCATTCCGTCGGCACACACAATGTTGTATTCGGCGGAGGCAATCACCCCCGCGCTCCGGTTGTTGCGCAGTTTTTCCCGGATCGCACCCCGCTCTACAGCGTCTGGGTAAGCGCGCAACCACCAGGTATCAATATCGGGGACGTCCTCTTCGGTGTAGCCGCAGATCTGAACATACCGCTCATTGCGAAAACCGATTCGGCCATCGTCCTGCACCAGGCAAAGTCCCACGGGCAGACGCTCCAGAATGCTGCGCAGGCGCTGCTCGTTGGCGCGCAGGTTCTCTTCCATGCGCTTGCGCGACGTGATGTCCTGCACCACCGCAATGTGGTAGTCCGACTCGTCCCCTGGCGTCCACATTTGCGACACCGTGAGGTCGACCCACACCGCGTGCCCGTCCTTGTGGATGTAGCGCTTTTCCAGCCGGAACTCGGGCGTTTCGCCCTGCTTCATGCGCTCCAGTTGCGCCAGGTCGCCGCCCAGATCGTCGGGGTGGGTGATGGCCTGAAAGTTCAGCGCCAGCAACTCATCGGGTGAGTAGCCCACGATGTCTGCGAAGCGCTGGTTAACTCGCACAAAATTGCCGGTGCGGGCTTCGACCTGCCCCACACCCATGGTGGCCTGGTTGAAAAGTGCGCGAAACCGCTCTTCACTTTCGTGGCGCGCGTCTTCAGACACCTGCGCGCGCGCCAGCGCCAGAGTGCGCTGGCGCACCAGCAGACCCACCGTGGACGCCAGCAGCAACGACACCAGGACCCCCACCAGCCCAACCAGCAACGGCAAGCGCGCCTCGGAAGGGGAGAGAAAGGAACGCGTGGGATAAAAAGTCAGACGCCAACGCCGGTCGTGCACCACCAGGTCGCGCACATGGGCTTCGGCGCCCGGCAGCGCGGCAGAGGTTTGCTGCAGCAAGGGCCGGACTGTTGTGTCGCCCGTGCCCAGCCGCAGGGGGCCATGGTCGCTCATGGCCACGGTAATGCCGTTCAGAAACCCCTGGCTGCCCAGTCCCTGCACCAGGTCATACACCCGGATGGTGGACGCCACTGCCCCCAGGAACCGCAGTTCGGGCGTGCCGGCCGTCGGGTCGAACACGGGCACGCGGATGACAATGCCGGTGCGGTGGTTGTCTTCCTGCAGCAGATCAAAAGGCGCGGACACCACGGTGTGACCGCTGTCGCGGCTGTAGCGCATGGCAGCGAGGTTGGTGGGCTGGGCGCTGATATCAAGACCCAGCACACTCTCGTTGCCGATCATGGGCCACAGATATTCGGCGACAAAATACTCGTCCCGATCGCCGGGCGGATGAATCGCAAAATCGGGGAATCCGTCAGGAGACAGTGAGGTGTCGGCACGCACGCGGGCTTCATAGGCCGCTTTTTCGGCCCCGGGCACCCAGCGGGTAAACGACAGGTTACGTACGCCTGGGTAACGTTGCCCCACCTCTACTTCACTGGCTGCGCGCTCAAAATCCAGGCGCGACAGTCGCGGGTTGGCAGTGAACAGGCCGCGCAAGCCGTTGACGACCTCCGTGTGGCCCGCAATGCGCTGGGACAAGGTGTCTGCAAACACCCGGGCCTCCTGAACAAACCGTGCCTGCTCGATCTGCGCCACCGACTCGGCCTGCTGCTGACCAAAACCCCAGCTCAACAGCAACCCCAACACGGCCACACCCATGCCCGACACCCAGTGTCTGTAACGACCTGTTTGCAACAAAGCAGCGATGGGAGGGGAAGTCAGCGGAGACAGACGAAGGGCCTTTGGGTTGCCAGCCGGACATCCGGCCGCGTGGGAAAGCGCAGGATAGCGGGAATTCAGCCGCTGTGGCGCCAACATATGGTTACGATCAAACTTTTAATTAAAAAGTGCCTCCAGCGCAACACAGATAAGCGTGAGCAGCTATGAAATGATGAGCATATTTTGTGAATCATGGGTCGCGACGGTTACCCACGAGGAAGAACCCTGCCACCGGGTACGGCGCAAACCTGCTGCGGTTTTCGTTCACGTCCAGCGCCCGTCCGATGGGCGGAAACGCGCGCTGCGGGCAAGCGTCACGTTCGCACACCTTGCAGCCCATGCCGATGGGCACGGCGGCCTCGGGGCGTGCTAGGTCCAGCCCGCGCGAGTACACCAGCTGCGGCGCGTGGCGGATGTCGCAGCCCAGTGCCACCGAGAACTCCTTGCCCGGCACGCCCCACCCGCCCCCGCCGCGCGCAACGGTGCGCGCCACCCACAGGTAGGCCCGGCCGTCCGGCATGCGCGCCACCTGCGGCACGATGCGCCCGGGTCGGGCAAAGGCCTCGTACACATTCCACAGCGGGCAAGTGCCGCCGATCTTGCTGAAGTGGAAGTGGGTGGCCGACTGCCGCTTGCTGATGTTGCCCGCCCGATCCACCCGGATGAAGAAGAACGGCACGCCGCGTGCACTGGGCCGCTGCAGCGTAGAAAGACGGTGGCACACGGTCTCGAAGCCCACGCCAAACTGCTGGCCCAGCCGGTCAATGTCGTAGTGGTGGGCCTCGGCCGCCTGCAAAAAGGCGGTGTAGGGCAGCACCAGCGCCCCCGCAAAGTAGTTGGCCAGGCCAATGCGCGCCAGCGCCTGGGCCTGGTCGCTGGACAAACCCGCGCCAGCGGCGAGGCGTTGCAACTCGGCGCCCTGCTCCAGAAACGCCAGCTGCGTTGCCATCTGGAACGCGCGCTGCCCCCGCTCCAACCCTGCCGCCAACTGCAGCACGCCAGTGTCGGCCTGAAACACGCGCTGCGCCTGCCCCGCCAGGTCGGCCACGTCCACCACCCGCACGCCATGGGCGGCCAGCAGGCGTTGGGCCAGCGCCTCGTCGGCCCGGCCGGGCAGCAGGCCCCAGTCGGCGGCACATCGCTCGGCCGCGTCGTCCAGCTCGGCAATGTGGTTCTGGCGCGCTAAGAAGAAGTCGCGCACTTCTTCATAGGCCATGGGCGGGTGGTGGGCCACGGTGCCCTCCCCGCCCCGGTCATTGCCCAGGGCGGCCAGGCGTTCGAGCGCCTGGCGATGCCGCTGGTGCAACGCCAGCAGCGTGCGCGCCACGGCGGGCATTCCGGCGGCCAGCTCACGGATCTCGGCGAGCGACACGGCATCGCCGCCCACACCTGCGGGCAGGTCGGACAGCACTTCGCGCAGGCCGGTGATGAGACGCGCCTCGTCGTCGTCAGAGAACCGCTGCACATCCACGCCAAACACGGCGTTGATCTTGAGCAGTACGGGCACGGTGAGCGGGCGCTGGTTCTGCTCCAGCTGGTTCAGGTAGCTGGCCGACAGATCCAAGGCCCGAGCCAGTGCGACCTGGGTCATGCCGCGCTCTTCGCGCAGGCGGCGCAGGCGCACACCCATGAAGGTTTTTTTCATCGCTTCTTTCGCAGTGGAGTGGAGTCATTCATTCGCAAACTTTGCAAATCGCAAACGCTGTCTTCGCAATCTTTCGCCAATTCAGCCCTTACGGAGGGGTGCCATTTTGCGTAAATTGCGAAGCATGACAACCCCTCAAGGCACCGTCGAGCTAACGGAAATCGTCTTCCCCGCCGAGGCCAACCACTACGGCACGCTGTTTGGCGGCAACGCCTTGCAGCTCATGGCCAAGGCGGCGTTTCTGGCGGCACGCGGTGCAGCAGCGCGCGACGTGGTGATGGCGGGCGTGACCGATGTGCGTTTTCTGGCCCCGGTGCCCGTGGGCCATGTGCTCACGCTGCGCGCCTGGGTCAGTCGCATGGGCCGCAGCTCGCTCACCGTGTGCGTGAACGGCCTGGCCACCACGCTGGGCTCGCCACCAGAGGCCGTGCTGCAGGGGGTTTTCGACATGGTGGCCGTGGACGCCAAAGGCCGCCCTACGCCCATCGCCAACGCTTATGTGAACCAGGAGGAGACACCATGACCACCCCCACCACCGTTGAAACCCCGGGCTTCAAGCCCAAGAAATCCGTGGCCCTGTCGGGCGTGACGGCGGGCAACACCGCCCTGTGCACCGTGGGCCGCACGGGCAACGACCTGCACTACCGGGGCTACGACATCCTGGACATTGCCGAGGTCTGTGAGTTTGAAGAAATCGCCCACCTGCTGGTGCACGGCAAGCTGCCCACGCGCGCCGAGCTGCGTGCCTACAAGGCCAAGCTCAAGGCCCTGCGCGGCCTGCCGCTGTCGGTCAAGCAGGCGCTGGAGCAGCTGCCCGCCGCCAGCCACCCCATGGACGTGATGCGCACGGGCGTGTCGGCCCTGGGCTGCGCCCTGCCCGAAAAGGACGACCACAACCTGCCAGGTGCGCGCGACATTGCCGACCGGCTCTTGGCATCGCTGGGTTCCATGCTGCTGTACTGGTACCACTGGGCCAGCTCGGGCCGCCGCATCGAGGTGGAGACGGACGACGACTCCATCGGCGCGCACTTTTTGCACCTGCTGCACGGCGCCCCGCCCACCGCGGCCTGGGAGCGCGCCATGCACACCTCGCTCAACCTGTATGCCGAGCACGAGTTCAACGCCAGCACCTTCACCGCCCGCGTGGTGGCAGGCACGGGCAGCGACATGTATTCGGCGATCACCGGCGCCATCGGCGCGCTGCGCGGCCCCAAGCATGGCGGCGCGAACGAGGTGGCCTTCGAGATCCAGAAGCGCTACGACAGCCCCAACGAGGCCGAGGCCGACATCCGCCGCCGCGTGGAGGCCAAGGAGGTCGTGATCGGCTTCGGCCACCCGGTCTACACCGTGAGCGACCCGCGCAACGTCGTCATCAAGGGCGTGGCGCGCAGCCTGTCGCACGAGGCGGGCAGCACCAAGATGTTCGACATTGCCGAGCGCCTGGAATCGGTGATGTGGGAGGTGAAAAAGATGTTCCCCAACCTCGACTGGTTCAGCGCCGTGAGCTACCACATGATGGGTGTGCCCACTGCCATGTTCACGCCGCTGTTCGTCATTGCACGCACCAGCGGCTGGGCGGCACACATCATCGAGCAGCGCATCGACAACAAGATCATCCGGCCGAGCGCGAACTACACCGGGCCCGAAGACCTGGCGTTTGTGCCGATCGAACAGCGCGTGTAGTGCTGACCCCCGCCCCTTTCTCTTCCTCCCTCTCCCCTCGCGGGAGAGGGCCGGGGAGAGGGGGTGAACCACCGCAGCGCTACCTTGCCACAGCCCCCTCTCCCCCAACCCCTCTCCCGCGAGGGAAGAGGGGAGTGAACCGACGGGCGCCACAATGCCCCGCCACTCAAGCCCATGATGAACACCCTGTTTCGCCGCCCGTTGCCGGGCACCGATCTTGACTACTTTGACGCCCGTGCCGCTGTCGAGGCCCTGCAGCCCGGCGCCTGGGCCACCCTGCCCTACACCGCCCGCGTGCACGCCGAGAACATCGTGCGCCGCGCCGACCCGGACACCGTCAATGACTGCCTGCGCCAGCTCATCGAGCGCAGGCGCGACCGCGACTTCCCCTGGTACCCCGCGCGCGTGGTGTGCCACGACATCCTGGGCCAGACGGCGCTGGTGGACCTGGCGGGCCTGCGCGATGCAATTGCCAAGGAGGGCGGCGACCCGGCCCAGGTGAACCCCGTGGTGCCGGTGCAGCTCATCGTGGACCATTCACTGGCCGTGGAATGTGGCGGGTTCGACCCCAATGCGTTTGCCAAGAACCGCGCCATCGAAGACCGCCGCAACGAAGACCGCTTTCACTTCATCGAGTGGACGAAAAAAGCCTTTACCAACGTGGATGTGATCCCGGCGGGGAACGGGATCATGCACCAGATCAATCTGGAAAAGATGTCGCCCGTGGTCCATGCCGACCGGGGTGTGGCCTACCCCGACACCTGCGTGGGCACCGACAGCCACACGCCGCACGTGGATGCCCTGGGCGTGATCGCCATCGGCGTGGGCGGCCTGGAGGCCGAGAACGTGATGCTGGGCCGCGCATCGATGATGCGGCTGCCCGAGATCGTGGGTGTGGAGCTGACCGGCCAGCGCCAGGACGGCATCACCGCCACCGACGTGGTGCTGGCGCTCACCGAGTTTTTGCGCAAGGCCAAGGTGGTGGGGGCCTACCTGGAGTTCTTTGGCGAAGGCGCCGCCAAGCTCACCATTGGCGACCGCGCCACCATCTCCAACATGGCGCCGGAATATGGCGCCACGGCGGCGCTTTTCAGCATCGATGAGCAGACGCTGGACTACCTGCGGCTGACCGGCCGCGAGGCCAGCCAAGTCAAGCTGGTCGAAACCTACGCCAAAACCGCAGGTTTGTGGGCAGATACGCTCAACGGCGCCATGTACGACCGCACCCTGCGCTTTGACCTGTCTACCGTGGTGCGCAACCTGGCCGGTCCCTCCAACCCACATGCACGCGTGGCCACCTCGGACCTGGCCGCCCGGGGCATTGCAGGCCCCTGGGCCTTGCCGTCGCCAGGCGAAGGCACGATGCCCGACGGCGCCGTGGTCATCGCTGCCATCACCAGCTGCACCAACACCAGCAACCCGCGCAACGTGATCGCCGCCGCCCTGCTGGCGCGCAACGCCCACCGGCGGGGCCTCACGCGCAAGCCTTGGGTCAAGACCTCGCTAGCGCCCGGCTCCAAGGCGGTGGAACTGTATTTGAAGGAAGCCGGTCTGCTGGCCGACCTGGAGGCGCTGGGCTTTGGCATCGTCGCCTTTGCCTGCACCACCTGTAACGGCATGAGTGGCGCGCTGGACCCTGCGATTCAGCAGGAGATCATCGACCGCGACCTGTATGCCACCGCCGTGCTCTCGGGCAACCGCAACTTTGACGGGCGCATCCACCCGTATGCCAAGCAGGCGTTTCTGGCCTCGCCGCCGCTGGTGGTGGCCTACGCCATTGCGGGCACGGTGCGGTTTGACATCGAAAAGGATGTGCTCGCGGTGGTGGATGGCCAGCCCATACGCCTCAAGGACCTGTGGCCCAGCGATGCAGAAATCGACACCGTGGTGCAAGCGGCCGTGAAACCCGCGCAGTACCGCGCCGTGTACGAGCCCATGTTTGCCCTGCGGCAAGACGATGGCCCACGCGTGTCGCCGCAATACGACTGGCGGCCACAGTCCACCTACATCCGCCGTCCGCCCTACTGGGACACCGAAGGCGTTGGCGCACTGGCCGCCCACCCGCGCACCCTGCAGGGCATGCGCCCGCTGGCCATCCTGGCCGACAACATCACCACCGACCACCTGTCACCCTCGAACGCCATCCTGCGGGACAGCGCTGCGGGTGAATATCTGGCGCGCATGGGCGTGCCCGACGAGGACTTCAACTCCTACGCCACGCACCGGGGCGACCACCTCACCGCCCTGCGCGCCACGTTTGCCAACCCGCAGCTCGTCAACGAGATGGCCATGGTGGATGGCAAAGTGAAAAAGGGATCGCTCGCCCGCGTGGAACCCGAAGGCCAGGTGGTGCGCATGTGGGAAGCCATCGAAACCTATCTAAACCGCCGCCAGCCGCTCATCATCATTGCCGGTGCCGACTACGGCCAGGGGTCCAGCCGCGACTGGGCAGCCAAGGGGGTGCGGCTGGCGGGTGTGGAGGTGGTGGTGGCGGAGGGCTTTGAGCGCATTCACCGCACCAACCTGATCGGGATGGGGGTGTTGCCGCTGGAGTTTGAGGTGGGGGTCAACCGCGCCACACTGGGGCTGGATGGGACGGAGGTGTATGGCGTGGAGGGCGGCATGCAACCCCGTGCTGAAGTCACCCTGGTCATCCGCCGCAAAAATGGCGAGGTGACCCAGGTGCCCATGACATGCCGCCTCGACACCGCTGAAGAGGTCTCCATCTACCAAGCAGGCGGCGTGCTGCAGCGCTTTGCGCAAGACTTTCTTGCCAAGAATGCAGACCTAAAAAAGGCTCCAGCGCACGCCTATTAATCGCCATACGCTATCAAATTTAATTTTTCCATGAGCATCTCCCCCGCACCACAGATCCGCATTCCCGCCACCTACCTGCGCGGCGGCACCAGCAAGGGCGTGTTCTTCTGCCTGGACGACCTGCCCGCCCCCGCCCAGCAACCCGGCTCCGCGCGCGATTCCCTACTGTTGCGCGTGCTCGGCAGCCCCGACCCCTACGGCAAGCAGATCGACGGCATGGGCAACGCTTCGTCGAGCACCAGCAAGGCGGTGATCCTGTCGCGCAGCACGCGACCAGGGCACGACGTGGACTACCTGTTTGGCCAAGTGTCCGTCGACAAGCCTTTTGTGGACTGGAGCGGCAACTGCGGCAACCTCTCGGCGGCGGTGGGGCCCTGCGCCATTCACATGGGGCTGATCGATGCGGCGCGCCTTCCGCTAGACGGCACCTTCCCTGTCCGCATCTGGCAGGCCAACATCGGCAAGACCATCGTGGCGCATGTGCCGATGAACAACGGGCAGGTGCAGGAGACGGGCGACTTTGAGCTGGATGGCGTGACGTTTTCAGCGGCTGAGGTGGCGCTGGAGTTCATCGACCCTGCTAATGAGGGAGAGGAAAGCGGCGCCATGTTCCCCACCGGCAATGTCGTGGATACGCTGGAAGTGCCCGGCGTCGGCAGCTTTGCCGCCACGCTGATCAACGCGGGCATTCCCACCATCTTTCTCAACGCACAAGCGCTGGGTTACACCGGCACCGAGCTGCAAGGCGCGATCAATGGCGATGCAGCGACGCTGGCGCGCTTCGAGACGATCCGCGCACACGGCGCCGTCCGCATGGGCCTCATCCAGGACCTGAGCCAGGCCGCCACCCGCCAGCACACGCCCAAGATCGCGTTCGTCGCACCACCTGCGAGCTACACCGCCTCCAGCGGCAAGGCCATCGACGCCAAAGACATCGACCTGCTGGTGCGCGCACTCTCCATGGGCCAGCTGCACCACGCCATGATGGGCACGGCAGCGGTGGCCATTGGCACGGCGGCAGCCATCCCCGGCACGCTGGTCAACCTGGCGACGGGCGGTGGCGTGCGCAGCAGCGTGCGGTTTGGTCACCCCTCGGGCACCCTGCGTGTAGGGGCCGAGGCAGCGCAAATCAACGGCCAATGGAAGGTGACCAAGGCCCTCATGAGCCGCAGCGCCCGCATCCTGATGGAAGGCTGGGTGCGGGTCCCTGCCAGTATATTTTAAGCCAAATTGGCCTCTAGCGCTTATCCATCAAGCGCTATATGCTACCAAAAATATAGCGTTAAATTCCCTACCCATGAACACCAAACAACAACTCAAAGCCCTGGCCGAGGCCCGCCGGGGCGTCATCGTGCCGGGCGCCTTCAACGCCCTCTCTGCCCGCGTGGTCGCCGACCTGGGGTTTGAAGCCATCTACATAACCGGCGCAGGCGTGACCAACATGTGGTTCGGTCTGCCGGACCAGGCCTTCATGGGCCTCACCGACATTGCCGACCACACAGCGCGCATCCGCGACGCAGTGGAGCACCTGCCGCTCATCGTCGATGCAGACACCGGCTTTGGCAACGCCCTCAACACCTACCACTCGGTCCGGACGCTGGAGCGCGCAGGCGCAGACTGTATTCAGCTCGAAGACCAGGTCAGCCCCAAGCGCTGCGGGCACTTCAACGGCAAAGAGGTGATCGCTACCTGCGAGATGCTCGGCAAGATCAAGGCCGCAGTGGATGCCCGGCGCGACCCGGACACCCTCATCCTGGCCCGCACCGACGCCTGTGCCACGCAGGGCTTTGAGGCGGCCGTGGAGCGCGCCCAGCGTTTTCAGGAGGCCGGGGCCGACATCCTGTTTGTCGAAGCCGTCACCACACTGGACGAGATCCGCGCCCTGCCCCAGCGGCTGGCCGCGCCGCAGTTGATGAACATGGTGATCGGCGGCAAGACGCCCATCACCAGCGCCGAAGAGCTGGCCACGCTGGGCTATGGCATGGTGCTGTATGCCAACGCGGCGTTGCAAGGGGCAGTGGCGGGCATGCAGAAAGCGCTCACGGTGCTGCGCGACACGCAACGCATCGACGAGACCCCCGCTCTGGTGGCGCCGTTTGCAGAACGCCAGCGGCTGGTGCGCAAGGACATCTGGGACGCTCGGGAAGAAAAATATCAATGAAAAGTGCCTATGGCGCTTGCTTGATAAGCGCTTATAGCTATCAAAATGATAGCCTTCTGTGGGTAAACCGTCGCCCCATTGTTTGAATATGCTTCCCGTGTACACCTACGTTCAGCTATCAGTTCAGTAGCGTATTAGTCACATCTGGCGGGTTGAAATAGGGTTTATGCCAGCGCCATCCCGCACAGGCGCGTCACAATGGGTCTTCCACGTCTCCGCAAGCCCCCTGTACGCCGCGCCTATGCATCGCATTTCTTCTCTCAACGTGGTGGACCTCCTGCTCGACGCGGTGTGCATCGTCGAGCCCGACAGCACCATCGTTTTTGTCAGTCCCGCTTTCGAGAGGATCTTTGGATACAGGCCCCAGGAAGTGATAGGCCGTCGCATGCTGGACATGGTGCACCCCGACGACCAACCCGCCACAGTGCAGCAGGCCCAGAATGTGATGGACGGCGAACTGCAGTTGCAGTATGAAAACCGCTACATCCGCAAAGACGGGACCGTTGCCCACATTAGCTGGACAGCACGCTGGGTACCTGATCGCAATGTGCGTCTGGCGGTGGCGCACGACATCACAGAGCGCAAATTCACCGAAACCATGCAGCAGGCGATTTACGCTATTTCGGAAGCGGCCCACCACGCGCAAACCCTGGAGACACTGTTCGAGCGCATTCACCAGATCATCGGCAAACTGCTGGCCGCCACCAACTTTGCCGTGGCGCTGTACGACCCGCAGAAGGACAAGCTGAGCTTTCCATACCACGTCAACGAACACCACCCTGCGCCGGCCCCGCTGGCGCTGAACGACGACGCGCTGTGCGCCGAGGTCATCCGACACGGCAACACCCTGCTGCTGACGCCCGAGACCCGCGCCACATTGGCGAGCCGCGTGTCCTTGCCACCCGACCATGCCCCCTTGTACTGGCTGGGTGTGCCCCTGCAATCACAGACCGGCCCCATGGGCGCGCTGGTGTTGCAGGGCTACACCGAGCAGGCCCGCTACACCGACAAGGATAAGGAACTGCTGCAGTTTGTCTCCACCCAGGTCGCGGCGGCCATTGACCGGCAGCAGATGCACGAGCGGCTGCAGCACATGGCGCAGTACGACCAGCTCACGCACTTGCCCAACCGGCAGCTGTTTCTGGACCGGCTCAAGACAGCCCTGGCCCGCGCGCGGCGCGACGAGAAACTGCTGTCCCTGCTCTTTATTGACCTGGACCGCTTCAAGGACGTGAACGACACCTTGGGCCATGCCATGGGGGATTTGCTGCTGCAGCGGGTGGCGCAGCGGTTGATCGAGTCGGTGCGCGGTTCTGACACCGTGGCGCGGCTGGGCGGAGATGAATTTGTGGTGCTGCTTGAAGGCGGACAGGCACGTGAACACGCCAGCGCTGCCGCTGAAAAGATCCTGGCGGCCTTCAGCCAGCCGTTTGACCTGGAAGGCAACCGGCTGCATATCCAGCCCAGCATTGGCGTGGCGATTTACCCCGAGCACGGCAACGAAGAACACCACCTGCTGGGCCATGCGGACGAGGCGATGTACGTGTCCAAAAAAAGCGGCGGCAACCAGGTGCGGGTAGCCCGCGCGGCACAGCCCGCGCCGGATGTTGTACCGGCCAAATAGCCCACGCCATGCTGTGGTGGCGCTTGTCGCCCCCGCACTTCTTCCGAAGGGTTGGACCGGGCCCTTCAACACGTCCTGCGGCGCACTGGAGCGCCCTGGCGCCCTTGGACACAATCTTTCGAACACACCCATGGGTCGCAGGGATACAGCACGCGTGGGGCGGGCGTTCTCCACGCGGGTAGCGGCACAATGCCGACACAACATCCCAACCCCACACAACCCTGCGAACGGACTGCAGGTAGCCCCTCGGGCGCCAGCGCCGCACCTCCATGCTCTACAACGCCCTCCAGCTCGTCCATGTCCTGTCCATCATTGTGTGGATCGGCGGCATGGTGTTTGCCCATTTCTTCCTGCGCCCTGCCACGCTGTCGCTGGAGCCGCCGCAGCGCGTGCGCCTGATGCATGACGTGCTGCAGCGTTTTTTTGCTGCGGTCAGCGTAGCGGTGGTGGTGGTGCTGGGCAGCGGCCTGTGGATGATGGGCCGCGTGGCCAAGCAAACCGTGCAGGCCGGGGGCAGCTTTGCGATGCCGCTGGACTGGACCCTCATGGCTACGCTGGGCCTGGTGATGATGGCCATCTTCGGCCACATCCGCTTTGCCTTGTTCAAGCGGCTTCAGCGCGCCGTCGCGGCATCGGATTGGGCCGCAGGCGGCAAGGCACTGGGCAGCATTCGCACGCTGGTCGGCGTCAACCTGGCGCTGGGCGTGGTGATTGTGGTGGTCACGCTGCTGCTGTAACGCGTACGCCACGCCGCGTTTGCCGGGGGCTGCGGCACCCCGCCCCTGGCAACGTCAATGCTGGATGGCCAGCTTGCCAAAATGCCGCCCGCCCGCACTGAGTTCGGCATACGCCGCCTGTGTTTCCTCAATACCGAACACGCGGTCAATGGCAGGCACGATACGGTGCGCCGCAATGGCGCTCACAGCCTGCGCCAGGTCGGCCACCGAGCCGGTATTGTTGCCCACGATGCGCAGTGATTTCACGATGACTGGCAGCATGTCGATGGAAGCCACCGACCCGGCGACGAAGCCTACCGTGAACACAGTGCCGCCAAACGCCGTGGCCTGCAGGGAGCGCATCAGCGTGGCGGCGCCCACAGTTTCCACCACCAGGTCGGCGCCGCGCCCGTTGGTGAGCCGCATTACCTCCTCGTCCCAGGCAGGGGTGGCGCGGTAATTGATCAGGTGGTCTGCACCTAACTGGCCCGCACGCGCGAGCTTGTCGTCAGAAGACGAAGCCAGAATCACCGTGGCACCGCTCGCCTTTGCAAACTGCAGCGCAAAAATGCTGACACCCCCCGTGCCCAATAGCACAACAACAGAACCGGGCCGCACCGATCCCGAACGCACCGCGTTCCAGGCCGTGGTAGCAGCAATCGGGAGGGCTGCGCCCTGCACGAAGTCAAGGTGTGGCGGCAACGCGACCAGGCTGGCTGCCGGTACGGCTACGTACTCTGCCAGCGATCCTGGCAGGCTCACGCCCCGCATTGCGGCCACATGCTCGGGAGAGATGGCTCCGCCCATCCAGCCGGGCATGAAATGCGGCACCACGCGGTCGCCCACGGCGACGCCGGTAACGTCCTCTCCCAGCACTGCCACCTCACCTGCACCGTCGGCCACCGGAACCATAGGAAATCCCTTCACCGGTATCCCGCCCAGGGCGATGGCCACATCCAGGTAGTTGAGCGACGCCGCCCGCAGGCGCACCACCACTTCACCGCGCGCGGGCGTGGGGTCGGGCAGTTGGGTGGCGCGAAAGGAAGTGAGCGAGGGCGCGGTGAGTTCTATGGCTTTCATGGTGGCAAGAGTCCTGTGATCAAAAATGAAGGGAACCGTGCTGGCCCCGGGGCCATGACACATCCGCAGTGTGATTTGCAACTCATTGCAGATAAAGTGCCAGATACTTTGATCATTTGAAATCAGGAATTACAAATGAATATGTTGGACAGCATGGAGATTTACGTACTGGCGGTAGAAAAAGGCAGTCTCAGTGCCGCTGCTGCGGCGTCCGGCATATCGGCCACCATGGCGGGCAATCACCTGCGCATGCTTGAGAAGCGGCTTGGCACGCAGCTTCTGCATCGCACCACGCGCCGCCAGCACCTCACTGCTTTTGGCGAGGAGTACTACGCGCGCTGCCGGGAGATTCTGCGGCTGGTGGCCGAGACCGATGCCCTGGCGCAGAACCAGCAACTCGCTCCGTCAGGCCAGCTTCGCATCACGGCCCCCGTCACTTTTGGCACCGAGGCGCTGATGCCCGTGCTATCGACCTACCTTGACCGCTACCCTGATGTCAGCGTGGACCTGGTGCTGAACGACCGAGTGGTAGACCTGCTGGAGGAAGGCTTCGAGGCCGCCATCCGCATCGGTCCACTGCCGGATTCGGCCTTGATCGCCCGGCCTCTGACACCCTATCGGCTGATGGTGTGCGCGTCTCCGGCCTACCTGGCGCGCCGGGGTACGCCCCAAAAGCCTGCCGACCTTACGGGTCACGAGTGCGTGGCCTTCAGCCCTGCCGCGCTAAAGGAGTGGAGTTTGACGGGCGAGGATGGAATGTGTCGCGTGCCCGTGTCGGGTCGCCTTCAGGTCAACAACGGGCAGGCTCTGCGCATGGCGGCCTTGCATGGTCTGGGCATTGTTTTGCAGCCGTCCTTCCAGTTGGCGTCAGAAGTGCGTGCAGGCCGCTTGGTGCAGTTGTTCCCCGACTATGCGCTCCCAAGTCGCCCGATGAGCGTGGTGTACCCGCCGAACCGCTACCGCTCGCCCAAGCTGCGCAGTTTTGTAGATTTCTTGCTGGAGCAGTTTTCATAGCGCGCAGGCGCACGCACAAATCCGCCGCCGCTGCTACGGCCCATCCCGTGCACCCACTCCATTTGCGGACAAGCGCAATGCCGACAGCCTCCTGCCCGCGGGGCGCCTACCATCGGGCACCAAGGAGCCCTGCTACGTGTTCAAGTATTTCGAAAGCCGCCTTCCCCCCTACCCCCCCGCCGAACCCCACCTGCCCCCCAAGGACTTCTTGGCCTTTGTGTGGGACGGCACCCGTGGCCTGCGCGGCTATGTGGCCACCATGGCGGGTTTGTCTGCCGCGATTGCGGTGTATGAAGCCCTGCTGTTTGCAGTGCTGGGCTACGTCGTGGACTGGATTTCCAGCATGGCCCCGGGCGCGCTGTGGGCCGAACGCAAGGGCGCGCTGATCGGCATCACCGCCCTGCTGCTGGCGTCCATCGCTCTGGTGGCGGTGCAGACCAGCATCAAGCACCAGGTGCTGGCCATCAACTTTCCGCTGCGGCTGCGCTGGAACTTTCACCGCCTGATGCTGGGCCAGAGCATGGCGTTTTACGCTGACGAGTTCGCAGGCCGCATCACCACCAAGATCATGCAGACCGCGCTGGCCGTGCGCGACATGATCTTCACGACGACCGACGTGGTGATTGGCATGGGCATTTACCTCGTCACCATCCTGGTGTTGCTGGCCGGGTTTGATGCGCGGCTGCTGGTGCCGTTTGCCGGGTGGATGGTGGCATACGGCCTGGCCTGCTGGTACTTTGTGCCGCGCCTGGGCCAGGTGGGCAAGGCACAGGCCGATGCGCGCTCGGTGATGACGGGGCGCATCACCGACGCCTACACCAACATCGCCACCGTCAAGCTGTTTTCGCACACGCGGCGCGAATCTGAATTTGCGCGGGCTGCAATGGATGCGTTCAAGCTGACCGGCTACGCGCAGATGCGGCTGGTGAGCCGGTTCGAGATCGTGAACCACATCCTGGTGGTGGCGATGATCCTCTCGGCCTGCGGCACCGCGCTGTGGCTGTGGTCGATGGGCGAGGTGGGCGCCGGGGCCGTCGCCGCCGTCACGGCCATGACGCTGCGCGTATCGGGCCACGCACACTGGGTGATGTGGGAGATGACCACCCTGTTCGAGAGCGTGGGCACCATCCAGGACGGCATCAACACGCTGACCAAGCCCCGCACCGTCGTGGATGCACCGGACGCACAACCGCTGCAGGTTGCGCAAGGCGAGGTGCGGTTTGACAACATGAGCTTTGCCTATGGCCAGGGGCCCAACGCCCGCACGGTCATCGACCAACTCAACCTGACCATCCGCCCCGGCGAAAAGATCGGTCTCATCGGCCGGTCAGGCGCAGGCAAGTCCACGCTGGTCAACTTACTGCTGCGCTTTCATGACGTGCAGTCGGGCCGCATCCTCATCGACGGGCAGGACATTGCCCATGTCACGCAAGACAGCCTGCGCCGCAACATCGGCATGGTGACGCAAGACACCTCGCTGCTGCACCGCTCCATGCGCGACAACATCCTGTACGGCCGCCCCGACGCCAGCGAGGCCGACCTGCACCAGGCGGCCGAGCGTGCCGAGGCGGCGGACTTCATCGCCACGCTTACCGACCTTCAGGGCCGCACCGGCTACGAGGCGCATGTGGGCGAGCGCGGCGTGAAGCTCTCGGGCGGCCAGCGCCAGCGGGTGGCCATTGCGCGCGTGATGCTGAAAGACGCGCCCATCCTGCTGCTGGACGAAGCCACCAGCGCGCTCGACTCCGAGGTCGAAGCTGCCATCCAGCAAAGCCTGGACAGCCTGATGCAGGGCAAGACTGTGATCGCCATTGCCCACCGCCTGTCCACCATCGCCGCCATGGACCGCCTCATCGTGATGGACGCAGGGCGCATCGTGGAAGAAGGCACCCATGCGCAACTGCTGGGCCAGGGCGGCGTGTATGCGCGACTTTGGGGGCACCAGAGTGGTGGCTTCCTGGGCGAGTCGGAAGAGGACTGAGCGCCTGAAACCGAACTGGCGCTGTCGCGCAGGCGGCTGTGGGACCGGCGCGATGTGCCTACCGTGGCGGGCTTCAGAACTTGCATAGAAAGCCGCAGATGATCAAAGTCACCGCCCTGTACCGCTGGCGCGAAGGCGCGACCTTCAACCATGACTACTACCACGGCGAGCACATGCGCATCGCCCGCGCAGCATTGCAGCCGCTGGGCCTGGTGCGGCTGGAGAGCGACCGCGTGCTGTACCCCGGCGAGCCCCGCCCCGGCCAAGTGGTGGCGCTGACCAATGCGTTCTTCAGTGACCTGAAACAAGCGCAGACGGCCGCCAAAGCGACCATGGCCGAACTAGCCGCCGACATCCCCAACTACACCAACATCCAGCCCGAGTCCTACTTTGCGCAGGTGAATGAACATGACCTCGGAGCGGGCGCGTAGCAAATTGATCACGCAACGGCGCATGATGGCGACGCACGCAAGGCGAGGTGGCGATGGGTCAGAGCGGCAACCTGCGGAACTCGGCAAAAATGACAGGCTTTGAGTCATCGTACTACGCCACATTCATGCAGAAGTTTCTGTCTCCTTTCCTCTACATACAGCTTTCCCCAGAGCGCCTGAGCGTGCGCAACGTAAAAACGCACACCACCATTGCAGAGAGACCGGACGTCGCAATTTCCCATGCGCCCCGCCGCATCATCGTTGCCATTGGTGATAACGCCCAAGCGGCCGCTATTGCCTCTGGGGCATTGTTGGTCAATCCTTTTTCCCATCCTCGCTCCATCGTCTCTGACTTCACAGTGGCAGAACAGGTGATAAAGCACTTCGTCAGGCAAAGCTTAGGTAATGGGCTGTTTTCTTTCGCGCCCCGCATCGTGATGCACCCCCTGGGCGACCCCGAAGGCGGCTATACACAGGTAGAAATGCGCGCACTTCGCGAACTGGCCGAGGCTGCGGGCGCCTCTAAGGTTGGTTTATGGACAGGCAAAGAGGCGACTGACGACGAACTACTGGCCTGTCAAACGATTTACGAGGGGTGGACCGCGTGACCATGCGGACACCATCAGAATATTGACAGAATATGCCTCTAGCGCATGCTGATAAAGCGCTAAAAGCTATTATTTTGATAGCAATCTTAACAACCGGTTTTTGAGACTTGGGCTTTGCAGTGCCCCCCACGATCAATGATGAACACTCCTGTCATGCCCTTGAACATGCCCGTCCCCACTGGCGACCAGCTCAAAGCCGCGCGCGTTGCCGCCGGGCTGAGCCAGGCCCAGGCCGCTGAGCTGATGGACTACCCGCTGCAGACCGGCAGCCGGGGGGGCGTGCAGTCGCGCACTTGGCAGGCGCTGGAGAGCTCCACGGACGAGCGCAACATGCAGGGGCCGGTGTTTGCGATGTTTTTGCTGCTGACGGGACAGCACCCCGATTTCGTTCTGGCCCCCCGCCAGCCCACCGGCGGTCCGGCATCAGCGGACTGAAAACCCGCCGACCATAAAAAATGCGGAACAACCCGAAAGCGGTTCCGCAAAATCTTCACAGCGAGATGGGGGAATCGGGCGGGTCAATCGACTTTGATATTGGCCGCCTTGATGACCTGCGCCCACTTCTCGACTTCGCCCTTCTGGAACGCTGCGATCTGGGTCACGTTCATGTCGGCAGGCTCCATGCCAAAGCCCTTGAGACGGGTCTGCATGTCGGGCTGGGCCAGGATTTTGCGGATCTCGTCGTGCAGGCGTGTGACGACCGGCGTGGGCGTGCCGGTGGGCACAAAGATGGCCTGCCACGACTGCACCTGAAAGTCCTTCAGCTCCGGCACGCCCGACTCGGCCACGGTGGGCACGTCGGGCATGGAGGCCAGGCGCTGAGATGACGTCACGGCAATGGCGCGCAGCTTGCCGCTCTGGATGTGCGGCGCGGCCACCACGGTGGTGTCAAACATCATGTCCACCTGGCCGCTGATCACGTCCTGAATGGCCGGGCCGCTCCCTTTGTACGGGATGTGGGTGAACTTCACGCCCGACTTATAGGCCAGCAACTCCACGGACAGGTGTTGCGAGCTGCCGGTGCCAGCCGACGCCGACGACAGGCCGCCCTGCTTGCCCTTGGCGCCCGCCAGCACGTCCTTCAGTGTTTTGTAGGGGCTGTTGGCCGCCACCACCAGCACCACCGGGTTGGTCCCGATCAGCGTGACAGGGTTGAAGGACTTGATGGGGTCGTAGCCCAGCTTGGGGTACAGGCTGACGTTGATGGCGTGCGAGCTGACGGTACCGCCCAGCACGGTAAAGCCGTCCGGCGCTGCGCGCGCAGCAGCTTCAGACCCGATGCTGCCTGCCGCACCGCCTTTGTTCTCCACCACTACCGTAGTACCCAGGGCCGTGCCCAGTTGCTGGCCGATCAGGCGCGCCAGCGTGTCGGTAGTGCCACCCGCTGCAAACGGCACGATGTACGTGATGGGCTTGCCGGTGGGCCAGGTGCCCTGGGCAGCTGCGGGCAGGCTGAAGATGGCGCTGCAGGCGACGGCGGCCAGGGCTGCGGTGTGGATGAGGGTTCTGCGTTGCATGGTGTTGTCTCCTGGTAATGAATGGTCAATGGGTCAATGGGTGAATCAGTCGAGCGATAAAGGCTTGGTCAGGAAAGGAAAAAAAGGCGCTAAATAATCGGTCGTGCAGGGCGCGCAAAACGGCCTCAGGGCAGCTCGACGATCTCGATCCAATTGGGGTTTTTGCCCGCAGGCACGCGCGTGTGTGCGCCGGGGATGCCGGTGGCTGGGTCGATGGGGTGCAATGCCACGTGGTGCGACTCTTGCCCCGCCGCGATCAGAAATCGGCCTGACGCATCCACCGCAAAACCGCGCGGTGATTTCTCGGTGGGCACCTGGCCCAGCGGCTGCAGCTGGCCGGTGGCGGCATCAACGCGAAAGCTGCTCAGCGTGCTGGAGGTGCGCTCGGACGCATACAGCGTGCGGCCGTCGGGCGACAGGTGCAGGTCGGCCGCCCAGGGCTTGCCGTTAAAGCCTGCGGGCAACGCGGTGGTGCGCTGCACATGGCGCAGCGTGCCGCGCTCCTTGTCGTAGGCCATCACATGAACGGCGGCATCCAGCTCGTTCAGCACGTACATGGTGCGCTGGTCGCCGCTCCACACAAAATGGCGCGGGCCGGATTTTTCGGGCGCCACCTGCGTCAGCGCGGGCTCGTGGGCGGTAAGCCTGCCGGTTTCGGCGTCAAAACGCCAGGCCGACAGGTTGTCGCCGCCCAGGCTGGTGGCAAACACATGGCGGTTGGCGGCATCGGCGTGGATGGCGTGGGCATTGGGCGCAGTGGGGATGAGCTGCTGCACGGCGCCCGCAGCACCGTCTTTGCCAATGCTGTTCACGGTGATCTTGTGGCCGGGGTACGAGGCAGCAAACAGCCAGCGACCGGTCGCATCGGTGTCGATGTTGGCCATGCTGTCGGCCAGGGGCGCCTCGCCCAACTTGCGCAGCTTGCCGCTGGCAGGGTCAATGGCCAGGCTCACCACCCGAAATGGCTGAGAGCGCAACGCTACATACAGCACCTTCTTGTCCGGGCTGACGGCCATGGGCATGGCGTTGCCGCCCAACGCCGTCGTATCCACGGGTTTGAGCGCGGCGGCGCTGCGGTCGAGTTCAAACACCGAGACATCCTGGCTGTCCGCGTTGGACACGTACACCCAGGTGGCAGCCCAACTGCCCGGCGTCCCAAGCGCGCACAGCGCCGCCAGTGCGAGCGGCGCAGCCCGGGTGTGAAACACAGCGTGCATTGCAAGGTCTCCTTCAGGTGTGGCACAGCCCCAGCAGGGCTGCGCGTTTGTTGCATTGGTGTGCTTGGCGGCGCGTCAGGATCTCGCGCATGCATCCGTAGCGGACATTGTCATATGTTGTCATACAACATGGGAAGCATTGTTACGCTGATTTGGCGTCAGACTCAAAGGGATTACCCGAGGATCTCGCACATCTTTTCGCATCAGTCCCCCTCTGTAAATCGAATGTAATCACATGCGAGGAGATAGTGAACACCCTAGATTTAGCATCCAAAATGCATTTTTTCGAGAGCGCCCATTGTTTTCCGTCCGACATAGTTGTACGATGACTAACAACAAGACTTCTACTGGAGACATCCGATGACTTTGACCCGCAGAACCGCCATTTTTCTGGCCTGCACCGCTGCCCTGGCAACGGCCACGGCCACCGCACAGACCGCCCAATGGCCTGCCAAGACCCTGCGCATCGTGGTGCCCTACCCACCCGGCGGCAGCTCGGACATCATTGCCCGCTCCATCAGCCAGGTGATGTCTGATGCGCTCAAGCAATCCGTCATCGTTGAAAACAAGCCCGGCGCCAACGGCAACCTGGGCGCCGACTTTGTGGCCAAGTCCGATCCAGACGGCTACACCATGCTGCTGTGCGACGTGGGCGCCCTGGCCATCAGCCCTTCGGTTTACACCAAGCTGTCGTTCGACCCCTCCAAGGATCTGCGTGGCGTGACCATGCTGGCTTACTCGCCCCACCTGCTGGTGGTGCACCCGTCGGTGCCGGTCAGCAACTTCAAGGAACTGGTGGCGTACTCGAAAAAGAACGACCTGAACTTTGCCGTGACGGCCACCGGCAGCGCCCCCCACGTAGCGGGCGTGGCGCTGGAGCGCGCCAGCGGTGCGCGCTGGCAGTACATCCCCTACAAGGGCGGCGTCACCGCCATCCAGGACACCGTGGCCGGCCAAACCCAGATCCTGATGAACGGCATGCTGGCCACCCTGCCGCACGTGCAAAGCGGCAAGCTCAAGGTGCTGGGCGTGTCCAAGGCCACCCGCATGCCGCTGATCGGCGAGGTGCCCACCATTGCCGAGCAGGGTGTGGCCGGGTTCGAATCGGGCACCTGGCAAGGCATTCTGGTGCCGCGCGGCACGCCTGAGGCCGTGGTGCAAAAGCTCAACAACGCCTTCATCACCGCCATCCGCTCGCCCGAAATCCGCTCGCGCCTGGCTGGCCAGGGCGCCGAAGTGGTGACCATGACGCCTACCGAGCAAGACCAGTTCTTTGCCAAGGAGCGCGCCCGCTGGGCCACCGTGGTCAAGGCCGCCAACATCAAGCTCGACTGACTTTTTGCCCCCCGATTTCCCCGTTTGTTGTCTACCCAGAGCGCACTCACATGACCCCCCAAGAACTCAAATCCATCATGGGCTCCGGCCTGCTGTCCTTCCCGATCACGGACTTTGACGAGCAGGGCAATTTCCGCCCCAAGACCTACATCGAGCGCCTGGAATGGCTGGCCCCCTACGGCGCCAGCGCGCTATTTGCAGCGGGCGGCACGGGCGAGTATTTCTCGCTGTCGGGCCCCGAATACGGCCAGATCATCAAAACCGCTGTGGACACCTGCCGCGGCAAGGTGCCCATCATTGCGGGCGCTGGTGGCCCCACCCGCACCGCCATTGCACACGCGCAAGAAGCCGAGCGCCTGGGCGCGCACGGCATCCTGCTGTTGCCGCACTACCTGACCGAAGCCGGCCAGGAAGGCCTGATCGAGCATGTGGCACAAGTCTGCAACAGCGTGAAGTTCGGCGTCATCGTCTACAACCGCGACCGCACCAAGCTCACGGCCGAGTCGCTGGCCATCCTGGCGGACCGCTGCCCGAACCTGGTGGGCTTCAAGGACGGCGTGGGCAACATCGAGGTGATGTCTTCGATCTACATGAAGATGGGCGACCGCTTCTCTTACCTGGGCGGCCTGCCCACGGCCGAGGTGTATGCCGCGGCCTACAAGGCGTTGGGCACGCCCGTGTACTCGTCTGCAGTGTTCAACTTCATCCCGAAGACGGCGATGGAGTTCTACAAGGCCGTGGCCGCTGACGACACGGCCACCCAGCACCGCCTGCTCAAGCAGTTCTTCATGCCCTACCTTGCCATCCGCAACCGGGTGGAAGGCTACGGCGTGAGCATCATCAAGGCCGGCGCCAAGATCGTGGGCCACGACGGCGGCCCGGTGCGTGCACCGCTGACCGACCTCAAGCCCGCCGAGATGGAAGAACTCAAGGCGCTGATCGACAAGCTCGGTCCGCAATAAGCGCTCTGAGAGACGCCCGAGGGCCTGGTTTTCCAGGCCCTTTTGTCCTGCGATTTCGTCACATCAACTCCCCACGCCTGGCCGAGCACGGGCGCGGGGTGCCAACGCGGCACGCCAAAACCCAACCTCAATGACGGAGACTGACACCATGTTGAAGACCCTCATCCTCGCGGCAGCGGGCGCCCTGGCCCTGGTGACCCTGAGTGGCTGCGCCAGCCATGCAACGACCGTGGCATCGGCATCGTCCGAGCAAGCCGTTGCCGCCGCCTCCGAGCGCTTGCGCCTGGCCATGATCGACCCTTCTCCTGCGGCCCTTGCTCCACTGGTGGCCGATGACCTGAGCTACGGGCATTCGGGCGGCCGCGTGGACACCAAGGACAGCTTCATTGGCGACCTCGTTGCGGGCAAATCCGATTTCGTCACCATCACCATCACCGACCAGACCATCAAGGTCGTGGGCCAGACCGCCCTGGTGCGCCACACCCTCACGGCCGATACCAACGACTCGGGCAAGCCCGGTAAGGTGCAGATCAAGATCCTGGGCGTATGGCAGCAACAAGGCGGGCAGTGGAAGCTGCTGGCCCGCCAGGCTGTCCGGGTAGCGGCATGATGTAGCCCGCAGGGCCGCCGGATGCGGCCCGCTGTTTTTTGCCCTTCCGCTCCACGAAACCCATGACCACAGCCACCCTGCCCCGCATCCTGCAAATCGGCCGTTTGCCCCTTCCCGCACTGGAGGCCGAACTGGCGGCCCAGTTCAATGTGTCGTGCCTGGCCGACCAGCCCAATCCCGCCGCCTTTCTGGCCGCACACGGCGCGCAGTTCAGCGGGGTGGTGACCACCGCATCCATCGGCCTCAAGGCCGACGTCATTGCAGCCCTGCCCCAGTTGCAGGTTATCAGCAGCTTTGGCGTGGGTTTTGATGCGCTGGACATTGATGCGGCCAAGGCCCGTGGCGTGCAGGTGGGCTACACGCCCGGCGTGCTGAATGACTGCGTGGCAGACCTGGCGTTTGGGTTGATGCTGGATGTATCTCGCGGCATTGCGGCCAGCGACCGTTTTGTGCGCCGGGGCGAATGGCGCCAGGCCAAGTTCGCGCTGGGCACCCGGGTGTCCGGCAAGCGCCTGGGCATTGTCGGCATGGGCCGCATTGGCCAGGCCGTGGCCGAGCGTGCCGCAGGCTTTCGCATGGAGGTGGGCTACCACAACCGCCGTCCGGCCGAGGGTTGCGCGCTGTCCTATTTCGAGTCGTTGACCGCGCTGGCGCAGTGGGCCGACTACCTCGTGTTAACCGTTGCGGGCGGCGCTGGCACGCGACATCTGGTCAACGACGATGTGCTGAGTGCCCTGGGCCCGAATGGCTACCTCATCAACGTGGCGCGCGGTAGCGTGGTGGATGAGGCGGCGCTGATCGCCGCCCTGGCCGAACGCCGCATTGCCGGTGCAGGGCTGGATGTGTTCGCGGACGAACCGAACGTGCCCGACGCGCTGATGGCCCTGGACAACGTGGTGCTGACCCCGCACACCGCCAGCGCCACGCACGAAACCCGGCGGGCGATGGCGGATCTGGTGCTGGAGAATTTGCAGGCGTTCTACGCCACAGGGGCAGTGCGGGTGCCGGTGCCGGGGACAGCGGCGCTGCCCTGAACCTAGATGCGACGGCAGGGCTGCAGAGGCAACGCCTTCAATTTCGCCCCGGTGGTTTCCCCTCTCCCCCACCCGCTCCCGCAAAGGGCGAGGGAAATTTAAGTGTTTTGGGCCTCCAGCGCTTATTCAGCAAGCGCTAACAGCTATAAAAACAGAAGCATTCACACGTTTCACACGTTTCACACGCTTTCAGCAAACACCGCGGGGTCGATCCGCGGCTTGGACCCTTTGCGCTGGAACAGCCACATTTCGTACAACGGCAAGGACTCGGTCAGCTGCAAGGCCACCACCTTTTCAAAGGCGCCGCCCAGCAGTGCCGGATGTGGAAACACCGCCAGCAAATCGGACTGCACGACCAGATTCAACATGCTCGCAAAGTCGGCGCAGTGCACCGCCATGCGGGGTGCCGGCATGCCGCGCACGCGGTGCGCTTCCGTCAACACATCCACCGGCCCGCTCACGCTGGGCCCCACACACGCCCACGCAGCGCCCTGCAACTGCGCCAGCGACCGGGCCCGGGCCAGCGGATGGCGTTGGCGCACATAGATGCGTGGATGCAATGCGTAGAGGCGCCATTGCGCCACATCGGGGTGGTCAAATTTGCGCGGCCTGGGTGCGATGACGGCGTCGAACTGCCGTTGCAACAGGCCCGTGAGCAGACTGCCTTCATCGGCGGTGGTCATGTGCAGGGATCGCCTGGAATCGGGCACACACCAGCTTTGGTACAGCACAGGTCCGCACACCAGGGCCGCCGAGGTGGTAAGCCCTACCCGCAGTTGCCTGCGGTCAGCAACACCGATCGGCGTGCGCGACAAGTCGCTGATGCGCTGGGCCAGGGGAGCCCCTTCGGCCACCACGCGGCGGGCCAGTTCGGTGGGCACATAACGGCGCCGATCGCGCACCAGCAAGGGCATGTCGAACTGCGCCTGAAGCGCTTTCATGCCCTGGCTGATGGCGGGCTGGGTCACCCCGCAGGCCTGCGCTGCACGCGCAAACGAGCCCTGGTCGATGACGGATTGGAGGTAGTGGAGATAGCGCAGATACATAAGCAGCTTTTATGTATGAGGCGGCATTGTCCCTTGCTGCAAGGCCTTTGCGCGGCGAAGCTCGGGGCACCTTTCACTTACCGGGTTCTGTTCATGACCATGGCCACGCCGCTCGACACCGTCCTAACCTACCTCGCCCACCTGCACGCCAGCCATACTGACGGGCTGATTGCCTGTTTTGAGGATGATGGTGTGGTGCATTCGCCCTTCCTGGGCACGATGCGCGCCAGCGACTTTTTCCAGAAGCTGGCCCAGGCCTCCAGCGGCAGCGTGATCACCGTGCTGGATCTGTTCGAATCCGCCCAACCAGACAACGGCGGCGCCGTGCGGGTCGCCGCCTACTTCCGCTACGACTGGACTTTGAACGATGGCCGCGAGGTGACCTTCACCTGCGTGGACGTGTTCACCTTCGACGCGGGCAGCACGCGCATCCGCGACATGAACATCGTCTACGACACCCACCCACTGCGCGAAGAGGTGGGCGACAAGTACGCGCCTGATTAGGCTACAAAAGTTCTACGCCCTTGAGCGTGACGAAACTTGTCTCCCGCGTTACCTGCACAAAGTCCTGCAGATACGGCTTGGCCCACAGGCTGGGCAGGCAGGCGGCGTGCAGCTCGCCGCGCAGACCTTTTTCACCAGACCCTGACGCAATGGGCCGCGCCGTCACATAGCCCCGGTCCAGATAGCTCTGCACCGCCCACAGCGGCAGCGCGGCCACGCCCCGCCCGCTGGCCACCAGTTGCAGCATGGCCACCGTCAGCTCGGTGGTGCGGCGCGGTGGGCGCACACCGGCGGGCTCCAGTACCTGGCGGATCAGGTCCAGCATCTCATCGGGCACGGGGTAGGTGATGATGGTCTGGTCGGCAAAGTCTTGCGCCACCAAGTGCGGTTTGCCCACCAGCGGGTGCGTGTTGGCCAGCAACGCGCGGATCTCAAAACCAAACAGCGCGTGGTAGTCGACACCCGCCTCGTCGGCATCCACCTCCGACACGATGGCCACGTCGGCCCGGCCCTGGTGCAGCAGGCCCACAGGGTCGGCGTGAAAGCCGCTCACAATGTCCAGCTCCACCTCGGGCCAGCGGGTGCGAAAGGCATCCATGGCGGGCATTAGCCAGTCAAAACAGGTGTGGCATTCCACCGCAATACGCATCTGCCCGCCCTGCCCCAGCACCAGGCGGGCAATGTCGCGCTCGGCCCCTTCCACCTGGGGCAGCACGGCATCGGCCAGGGCCAGCAGGCGTTCGCCCACGGCGGTGAACTGCGGCGGCACCGATTTGCGCTCAAACAGCGGCTGGCCGTAGCGGTCTTCCAGCAGCTTGATCTGGTGCGACAGCGCCGACTGCGTGAGGTTGAGGAGCTGCGCGGCTCGCACCAGGCTGCCGCTGTCGCGCAGGGCGACCAGCGTGCGCAGGTGCCGCACTTCCAGAATCGACTGATTCATTATTAATTTTCAAGTTGATCGACTAAAACTTTCGTTTGAATAATAAACGAGCCCGCGCGACCATCGGTGCCTTCATTACATTGCTCCGTACAAAAGAAGGAAATCACCATGTCGCTCGCCGCAGTTACCGCCATCGCCACCACCCGCCGCCCCGTGCTCACACACACCCTGGGCTTTCCGCGCATGGGGGCGCAGCGCGCGTTGAAATTCGCGCTCGAATCCTTCTGGCGCGGCGACAGCACCGAGGCCGAGCTGCAAGCCACCGCCGCCCAGCTGCGCCAGCAACACTGGCAGGCGCAGACTGATGCGGGCCTGGGATTTGTCACAGTGGGCGACTTTGCTCTGTACGACCATGTGGCCAACCACATCCAGCTGCTGGGCTGCGAGCCTGCGCGTTTTGGCTTTGACGCCCAAGCGCCCGAGCTGGCGCGCTACTTTGCTATGGCGAGGGGCGTGTCGGCCCAGGCCTCAGACGACCACCAAGGCTGCAGCGCCGGTTGCACCGCAAAACACCCCACCACCGGACAGCCCGCGCTGGAGATGACCAAGTGGTTCGACACCAACTACCACTACCTCGTGCCCGAGTTCAGCGCTCACACCCAGTTCCACCTGGCCAGCGAGCGCCTGTTTGCCGAAGTGGCGGAGGCCCAGGCGCTGGGCCTCCGCGTCAAGGCCGTGCTGCTGGGGCCGCTGAGCTTTTTGTGGCTGGGCAAATCCAAAACGGCGGGCTTTGACCGCTTCAGCCTGCTGGAGTCCCTGCTGCCCGTGTACGAAACCGTGCTGGCACGCCTGAAGGCCCAGGGCGTGGAATGGGTGCAGATCGACGAGCCCATCCTGGGCCTGGACCTGCCCGATGCGTGGCGCCACGCCTTTGAGCCCAGCTACTGGCAACTGGCCCGCAGCGCGCCCAAGCTGCTGCTGGCCACCTACTTCTCGCCCCTGGCCGAAAACCTGCGCCTGGCCTGCCAGCTGCCCGTAGCCGGGCTGCATGTGGATGCTGTGCGCGCGCCCGACGAGCTGGTGGGCGTGGCTGACTGGCTGCCCTCGCACAAGGTGCTGTCGGTGGGCATCGTGGACGGCCGCAACATCTGGCGCACCGACCTGGATGCGGCCTTGGCCAAGCTACGCCCGGTGGCCGACAAGCACCAGGGCGAGCTGTGGCTGGCGCCGTCGTGCTCGCTGCTGCATGTGCCGTTCAGCTTGGAGGCCGAAACACAGCTGGACGCCGAGGTGAAGTCATGGCTGGCGTTTGCGGTGGAAAAGCTGGACGAGCTGTGCGTGCTCTCCACCGCCTTGTCGCAAGGCGAAGCGGCAGTGGATGATGAACTTCACGCCGCCCGCACCGCCCAGGCCGCCCGCCGCGCCAGCCCGCGTGTACACCGCGCCACCGTGGCCGCCCGCATTGCGGCCGCTGCTCCAGACGCCGACCAGCGCGCCAGCGCCTTCCCCGCCCGACAAAAAGCCCAGCGCGCGCGGCTCAAGCTGCCGCTGCTGCCCACCACCACCATCGGCTCGTTCCCGCAGACGGCGGAGATCCGCGCGGCCCGCGCCGCCTTCAAGCGCGGCGCACTCGGCGCAGGGCACTACCAACAAAAGATGGAAGCGGAAATTGCCCTGGCCGTGCGCAAGCAGGAAGCGCTGGGCATTGACGTGCTGGTGCACGGCGAGGCCGAGCGCAACGACATGGTCGAATACTTTGGCGAACAGCTCGACGGCTTTGCCTTCACCGCCAACGGCTGGGTGCAAAGCTATGGCTCGCGCTGCGTGAAGCCGCCCATCATCTACGGCGACGTGGCCCGCCCCGCCCCCATGACGGTGGCCTGGACGCAGTACGCGCAGAGCCTCACCGCCAAACCCATGAAGGGCATGCTCACCGGCCCCATCACCATCCTGCAATGGAGCTTTGTGCGCGACGACCAGCCCCGCGCCACCACGGCCGACCAGATCGCCTGGGCGATCCGCGACGAGGTATGCGACCTGGAGGCCGCAGGCATCGCCATCATCCAGATCGACGAACCCGCCATCCGCGAAGGCCTGCCACTGCGCCGCGCCGGGTGGAAAAGCTACCTGGAGCGCGCCACGCGTGCCTTCCGCATCAGTGCCAGCGGCGTGCGCAACGACACGCAGATCCACACCCACATGTGCTACAGCGAGTTCAACGACATACTGCTCGCCATCGCGGCCATGGATGCGGATGTGATCACGATTGAAACGAGCCGGTCGGACATGGAGCTGCTGCAGGGTTTTGGCGACTTCAAATACCCCAACGAGATCGGCCCCGGCGTGTACGACATCCACTCGCCCCGCGTGCCCGGCGTGCAGGAGATGGCCGCGCTGCTGGAAAAAGCCGCCGAAGTGGTGCCCGTGGAGCACCTGTGGGTGAACCCCGACTGCGGCCTCAAAACCCGGGGCTGGCCCGAGACCGAAGCGGCGTTGCGCCACATGGTGCAGGCGGCGCAGGTTGTGCGTGAGCGGTTGCTGGAAGAAGCGTTCACCTAAAGCGCACACCGCAGGGTATGACGACCCCATTTGCCAGTCCATCCTGATTGGCGCAAAATGCGCCAATCAGGAGATTGCCATGTCCGCCACCCCTTTTTCGTCCGTCAAACTCCCCGCCCACCTGGTGGAGCAAGCCCGCCAAGCCGCACAGCCCATGCGCCGCTCCGTGGCAAGCCAGATCGAATACTGGGCCACGCTGGGCCAGATCGTGGAGCACACCGGGTTGAGCGTGCAAGAGGCCCGCAGCGCCATTGAGCAATATGAAGCGGCGGCATCCCGCACCGCTACAGCGTCATCCCCCGTTTCGGTCGATGCCCTCACTGCCCGCCTGCTGGCCGCACAAACGCGCGGCACCCTGGCACAGCGGGTGCGCGAGGTGGTGTTGGAGAACCAGGCCAAAGCCACCGCTGCTGTTTGACACACGTGGTGGCAACCTCGCACACGCCCTCCCCGCTATCGAGCGCTCGCAAGTCCCCCCGCTGGTTCCACCTGCTGGCCGGCCCCAACGGCGCGGGTAAGTCGACGCTGTACCGAGCACTGGTTCGCGAAGGCATTCTGGGGCCACCAATGGAGTTCGTGAACGCCGACCTGTACGAGCAGGCGCATCTGCAGCACCTCACTGATCCGGAAGCCCGTTCCGAAGCGGCCCGCCAATGGGCCGACGAGCGACGCGCCACGCTGCTGCACGAGGGCGCCGACTTTGCCAGCGAAACCGTGTTTTCACACCCCTCCAAACAGGCACTCATTGAAGAAGCCCAACGCCTTGGCTACACCGTGGCGTTGTATGTGGTGGCTCTGGATGACCCAAGCCGGCTGTTGAGCCGCGTGGCACAGCGCGTGCGCGAAGGTGGGCATGCCGTGCCGCCCGAGCGCATCCTGGCCCGCTACCCCCGCACCCTGGAAAACCTGGCACAGGCCGTGCGCCAGGCCAATGTCTCGTATCTGTATGACGCCGCCGAGGTCACGGGCACCGGGCCTCAGCTCGTGGCCGTGTGCACGCCGCATGAAACGACCGCGCTGGTGCCCCAATTGCCGCGCTGGGCGCAGCAGCTGGTGGACCGGTGAACCGGGCGGTGCACCCGCCGTGTCCGTGCTGGCACGCCATTACCCCAACGTGGGCGCGCTCCGCTGACCTTTCATCTCAGCCAACTTCACCAGCACCTGCAGCGCGTGGTTCAACGGCGTGGGCACCCCGACCGCCGCCCCGCGTTGGACCACATACCCGTTCAGATGGTCGATCTCGCTGGGTTTGCCCCGCGCCAGGTCCTGGGCGGTCGACGAAAACTGGCCTGGCATGGTGGTGGCGATGCCGCGCACGGCGGCCTGCACATCGCCCGGAATCGTCACCCCGTCAGCAGCGGCCACCGCCAGGCATTCGGCCACGATGTCGGCAATCACCTGCGTCACGCCGGGCACCTGCACCAGCGGGCCGTAGGGCTGTTGCGACAGGGCCGACAGCGCGTTGTAGGCGCTGTTGAGCACCAGCTTGGCCCAGAGCGCGCCGCGCACATTGTCCGAAATCTGGGTGGGGATGCCCGCCACCGTCAGCTGCCGGGCCACCTCGTCGCTGCGTGGCGATGGCGCAATCACCAGTTCGCCCCGGCCGTGGTGCACTACGTGCCCGGGTCCACCCATGGCGGTGGCCACATACACCACCGCTGCGGCCACCGGAGTGCTGGCGTCGAGCACGGCGCGCACGCGCTCGTCGTTGTCCACGCCGTTTTGCAGCGTCAGCACCAGCGTGCCGGGGGCCAGGTGCGGTCGAATCTGCCGCGCGGCGTCTTCCGAATCGGACGATTTGACGCAAAACAGCACCACATCGGCGCCTTGCACGGCGCTGGCCTCGGTGCTGGCCGACATGGGCACCTGCACATCCAGCACGGCCGTCTGCAGGCGCAGCCCCTGCTGCAACACCGCCTGCACATGGGCAGGCCGCCCGATGAGCGTGACGGCGTGGCCCGCCCGGGCCAGCAAGGCACCGAAGTAACAGCCCACGGCGCCCGCGCCCATCACGGCAATGTTCAACAAAGGTTGGGAGGGGGAAGCGGCATGGGTCATGGGGTCCTTGGTGGGTTGAGCTGACAGTGGCACGAACGATATCAGGCAGCGCTCTTCAAGAAAATATTAGGCAATTTTGGCCCCTAGCGCTTATTCATAAAGCGTTAGCAGCTATCAAGTAAATAGCAAAAGCACTCGAAAGGTTCTGGACTGTCGGTGCGGTACGAGCCCATCCAAGCCCCTTACGCGAGGTCGGGAATCAAATGATTGCGAAGACAATAATTGTCTAGTCAATTAAATTTCCACCCCATGACTTCCAAGCACGACTCCCCCGCTGCGCCCGGCTTTTACAACGCCGAGCACTACGACCCCGACAAGCTGGTGCCTGAAAACAGCGTGGGCTATTTGATGCGCAAGGTGATGTCGTCCATTCGCACCCAGGCCGATGCCCAGTTGGCATCGCACGATCTGACCTACGCCCAGTGGTTGCCCCTGTTCAAGCTCTCCTTGTCCAGCACCGCCACGGTGGCCAGCTTGGCGCGGGACCTGGAAACCGACCCCGCCTCCACCACCCGCTCGTTGGACCGCATGGAAGCCAAAGGCTTGGTGGTGCGTGAGCGATCGACGGTGGACCGGCGCGTGGTGCAACTGAAGCTCACCCCCGAAGGCCAGCGCATTGCCGCACTGGTGCCGCCGGTGCTGGCGGACGTGCTCAACGTGCATCTGAGCGATTTCACGCATGACGAATGGCAACTGCTGCTTTCCATGCTGCGCCGCATGCTGGTGAACGGGAAGCCCCCTGGGCCTTCTTCACCGCCTTCGGGTTCTTCGGTGTCCTCTCCCTGAACGGCGCCGCCACCGGTGGCCCTGGCTTCGGCCTCGCCAATTTCCAACGCCCTCGTTTTCCTCCACATAACACCCTTAAAAACCATTCGGGAGAATTCCGTGACACCCACAGCACCCACTCCGCTGTCCACCCGCTCTGCATTCGCCGCCCACCTGGCGGTGTCGGCCATTGCCCTGGCAGCCGCCCTCTTCCTCGTCGGCTGCGCCAATCCCGGCCCCAGCCACACACCGCTGACCCAAACCACGCCATCCGCCCTCGGCCTGAACGCCGCGGCCACCGAAACCGCCGCGCAGCCGCAGTGGTGGAAGACGCTGGGTGACGAACAACTCAACACCTTGATCGACACGGCCCTGCAAGGCAGCCCCAGCTTGGCCGTGAGCCGCGCCCGCCTGGAACAGGCTGTGGCCCTGAGCCAAGTGCGTGAGGCCGCCAACGGCCCGCAGGCCACGCTGGGCGTGGACGCCACCCGCCAACGCTACACCGCCAATGGCCTGGTGCCCGCGCCCATCGCCGGCAACACCTACAACAGCGGCACCGTGCAGGCATCGCTGAGCTGGTCGCCAGACTTTTTTGGCCAGCACGCGGCCGAGCTGCAGGCTGCTCTAGGCCAGGCCCGCGCGGCCCAGGCCGATGCTGCTGCCGCTGCCAACACCCTGGCCGCCCAGGTGGGCCGCAGCTATGTGGCACTGGCCCGGCTGGTAGCGCAGCGCGATGTGGCCCAACGGGCCTTGGCCCAGCGCGAAGAACAACGCAAGCTGACACAGGAACGCACTGCCGCAGGCCTCGACAGCCAGGTCGAGCTGACCCAGGCGCAGGGCGCCGTGCCCGATGCCCGCACCCAGATCGAAGCACTCGAAGAGCAGATCACCCTGGCCCGCCGCCAACTGGCCGTGCTGACCGGCCAGGCGCCGGATGCCCTGCTCACCGTTACGCCCCAGCTCACAGCACTTCAACCCACCGCTGTGCCCCAGGTGCTGGGCGCCGACCTGCTGGGCCGCCGCCCGGACGTGGTGGCCGCGCGCTGGCGCGTGGAGGCTGCCACGCAAGGCGTGAACAGCGCGAAGAGCGAGTTCTATCCCAACATCAACATCGCCGCCTTCATCGGCCTGAACTCGCTGGGGCTGGACCATCTTTTCAACACCAGCTCACGCCAGATGGGCGTGAGCCCCGCGCTGCGCCTGCCGATCTTTGACGGCGGGCGCCTGCGCGCGCAACTGGGCGGCCGTGCGGCCGAGCTGGATGCCGCCATCGCCCAATACAACGGCGCCGTGCTGGATGCCGTGAAAGAAGCGGGCGATGCCATGGCCTCCATCCAGTCGCTCACCCGCCAGCAAGCGCTGCAGGACGATGCCGTAGCCAGCGCCGAAAAGGCCTACCGCTTTGCGCAAGAGCGCTATCGCGCGGGCCTGGGCAACTACCTGCTGGTGCTGACCACCGAAAGCCAAGTGCTGGCCCAGCGCCGCCTGGCCGTGGACCTGCGCGCCCGCCAGCTGGACACCCGCCTGCAGCTGATGAAGGCGCTGGGCGGTGGCTGGACCGACGACACCGCCACGCTGCAGACCGCCGCCGCGCACTGAACCGCACCCGTCAAAACACCATACACAACAAGCACATACCGAGGAACCTTGCCATGAGCGAAGCCGCCACCCCCAACAACCAAGCAACCAACCCCGCGCGCCGCCGCGGCCTGACCCTGATCGCCGCCGCAGTGGCCATTGCCGCTATCGGCTGGGGCGCATGGCACTGGGCCAACGGCCGCCATGTCGAAACCACCGACAACGCCTATGTGGCGGGCAACGTGGTGCAGATCACGCCCCAGATTGCGGGTACCGTGGTGTCGATTGGTGCGGACGACACGGACTATGTGAAAGCCGGGCAGTTGCTGGTCAAGCTCGACCCCTCCGATGCGCGCGTGGCACTGGAGCAGGCGGAGGCCCAGCTGGCGCAGACCGTGCGCGAAGTGCGCACGCTGTATGCCAACAACTCCACCCTCAAGGCCCAGGTCAGCCTGCGCAGTGCGGACTTGGCCCGTGCCCAGGCCGATGCCGCCCGCCTGCAAGACGACGTGAACCGCCGCGCGCCGCTGATGGCCAGCGGCGCCGTGGGCAAAGAAGAGTTCCAGCACGCCAACGCCCTGGTCACCGCGGCCAAGAGCACGGTGGCTGCCGCACAGGCCGCCGTGGTGGCCGCGCAAGAGCAACTGGCCGCCAGCCAGACGCAGACCGAAGGCACCTCCATCGAGCAGCACCCCACTGTGCAGCGCGCCTCCGCCCGTGTGCGCGAGGCGTATCTGGCCGTGCAGCGCGCCCAACTGGTCGCCCCGCTGGACGGCCATGTGGCCAAGCGCGGCGTGCAGGTGGGCCAGCGTGTGCAGGCCGGTGCCCCGCTGATGACGCTGGTGCCGCTGAACGATTTGTGGGTGGACGCGAATTTCAAGGAAAGCCAGCTCAAAAGCCTGCGCATTGGCCAGACCGCCGAACTGGAGGCCGATGTGTATGGCACCAAGGTGGTCTACCACGGCACCGTGACGGGCCTGGGCGCTGGCACAGGCGCCGCCTTTGCGCTGCTGCCCGCACAGAACGCCACGGGCAACTGGATCAAGGTGGTGCAGCGTGTGCCCGTGCGCATTGCGCTGGATGCCAAGGAGGTGGCCGAGCACCCGCTGCGTGTGGGCCTGTCGATGGAAGTGAAAGTGGACACGGCTGACCAGAGCGGCAAGACCCTGGCCGACACGCAGCGCACCACACCCGTGGCTGCCACCGCCGTGTTTGACCAGCAGTTCAAGGCCGCCAACGACGAAGTGGCGCACATCATCGCAGCCAACCTGGGGCGCAACAAGGCGGCCTTGGCGGTGGCATCTCCCAAGGTGGGTGTTTCCGCGGCCGGGAAACCCGCCGTTGCCAGGGCCGCAGCGGCGCCCCGCACCGAGAAACACGCATCTGCGCCCACCGCACCCCTGCAGTCCCTGCAATCGCCAGCCGTTCAGTAAACGGGTGTCCGCATGACTGCCGCCAACCCCACCGCAGATCCCGCCAGCCAGGCACCTGCCATGGCTGCGCCTGCAACAACGCAACCACCACCGGCCCCACCCGGGCCGCCAGCCGCCTACCCACCACTGCAAGGCACGGCCCTGCTGCTGGGCACGCTGTCGCTGTCGCTGGCCACGTTCATGAACGTGCTGGATTCATCCATCGCCAACGTCTCCATCCCCGCCATTGCCGGTGACCTGGGCGTGAGCCCGGGCCAGGGCACCTGGGTCATCACCAGCTTTGGCGTGGCCAACGCCATTTCGGTGCCGCTCACCGGCTGGCTCACGCAGCGCTTTGGCGCAGTGCGGCTGTTCACCATGAGCGTGCTGCTGTTCGTGCTGACCTCGTGGCTGTGCGGCTTTGCCTCGTCGCTGGAGATGCTGGTGTTCTTCCGCGTGCTGCAAGGCCTGGTGGCCGGGCCGATGATTCCGCTGTCGCAAACGCTGTTGCTCGCCAGCTACCCCAAGGCGCTGGCTGGCACCGCCCTGGCCCTGTGGGGGGTGACCACGCTGGTCGCACCTGTGGTGGGGCCGCTGCTGGGCGGGTGGATCACCGACAACATCTCCTGGCCGTGGATCTTCTACATCAACGTGCCCGTAGGCCTGCTGGCCGGTGTGCTCACCTGGGGCATCTACCGAAAGCGCGAGACCCCCATCCGCAAGCTGCCCATCGACACCGTGGGCCTGAGTCTGCTGGTGCTGTGGGTGGGTGCGCTGCAGCTCATGCTCGACAAGGGCAAGGAGCTCGACTGGTTCGCCTCCGGCGAGATCATCACCCTGGCCGTGGTGGCGGTGGTGGCGTTTGCGGTTTTCCTGGTCTGGGAGCTGACGGACAAGCACCCGGTGGTTGACCTGAAGCTCTTCAAGGGCCGCAACTTCACCTTTGGCGCGCTGGCGCTGTCGGTGGCCTACGCGCTGTTTTTTGGCAACGTGGTGCTGCTGCCGCTGTGGTTGCAGCAGTGGATGGGCTACACCGCCACCTCGGCGGGTATGGCGCTGGCACCGGTAGGCGTGTTCGCCATTCTGCTCACGCCGCTGGTCGGCAAGAAGGTGGGTCAGTGGGACCCGCGCCGCATGGCAACGGGGGCGTTCATCGTGTTTGGTGTGGTGTTGTGGATGCGCTCGCAGTTCACGGTGCAGACGGATTTCATCCACATCCTGATCCCCACCCTGCTGCAGGGCGCAGCCATGGCGTTCTTCTTCATCCCGCTGACCACGCTGACGCTGTCGGGCATCGCGCCCGAGCGCATTCCGGCGGCTGCGGGCCTGAGCAATTTCGTGCGCATCACCGCCGGGGCCATGGGCACATCGATCGCCACCACGCTGTGGGAAAGCCGCGCCGCCATGCACCACGCGCACCTGACCGAAGCGCTGGTGCAGGGCCAGGGGGTGTTTGCACAAACACTGGATGGACTGGTGGCGTCTGGCCTTACCCAGATGCAGGCGCTGGCACAGATCAACCGGCTGATCGACCAGCAGGCGTTTACCCGCGCCGCCAACGACATCTTCCTGGGCTCGGCAGGTTTGTTTTTGCTGCTGATCGGGTTGATCTGGTTGACCAAGCGCCCCGCCAAAACCACAGGCGCCGGGGCTGCCGATGCGGCAGGGGCCCATTGAGGTAGTTGACAACGGTCGCAGCCAAAATACAAGCCAAACAGGCCTCTAGCGCTTATCCATCAAGCGCTATCAGCTATATTTTGCATAGCATCCTATCTGCGGCTGCACAAACCACCTCAGCTCTCCATCCCACAGCGCGTGTCGGAAAACCCTGACCGCCCTGCGGGCGCGACACCTTCGGGCTGCGCGCTGACTGCACCCAACAATGCATTCACCGCAACACACAACAAGGAAACACCATGTCGCTCTCCCTGATTCTCCTGATCGTCCTGATCCTCATCCTGGTCGGCGCGCTGCCCACCTGGGGCCACAGCCGCTCATGGGGCTACGGACCCAGCGGCGGGATCGGCTTGGTGGTGCTGATCCTGGTGATCCTGCTGCTGATGGGCCGGATATAAACGTCGGACCATCCTCTCTCTCGGTTGTAGCCAGTCACTGAATAGTGGTGGCGCAACCGAATAAATGCACAACGGCCCTCCAAGGGCCGTTGTGCATTTATCTGGAGCGATCGGAAGCGGGAAGGCACAAAGCATGGAGCGGCGTTTAAGCCACCCCAGCTCTCTTGGCACCCGTGGCCATGAAGGCGGTCGAAAACGCTGCAAACTCCTTGTCCGCGACGCTGCCATCAGCATTGCCGCCGCGGTCCATCAGCTGCATCACAGCCTGCGAAAAATCGCTGCCCGCCTGAGGGCCCTTGGTTTGGGCCAAACCCTTCAAGAATTCGGCCTGCGTGATGGCGCCGTCCTTGTTCGCATCAAACCCGGCCGTCAGCTGCGCTTTTTGCGCATCGTCTGCGCCAAAGCGGGTCAGCAGCTCCTGAAAATCCTGCGTAGACACGGGGCGGCCCGACAACGCCGCCGACGCCGCGTTGGCTGCGGCCCCTGCGCTGCCGCGTGCCACTGCACCGAGGGCGTTTTCGAGCTTACCCTGCGACACCATGATGCCCTTGCCCGCAAAACCGGCCATGGCCTCTGCCTGCGGGCTGAGGGTGAGCACCGCAGAGGGCTCGGGCTCCACATCCGCTCCACTGCGCCGCGACGCAGCCGCCTTGGCCGGGCCGCTGGATGCGGCGTTGAAAATCAGAGAAGCGACCGTGGCAAGGCCAGAAATGAGCGGGGACATTGCGGTGAACTCCTGTGGGGCGAAAGCTTCCCCCAATGAGTCGAGGGTACGCGGCCTGCGCCCGCAGCAATGCCCGGATGAACCGGCGCAATCCGCTTTACTTCAGCACATAGCTGGCCAGCACAGACTGCACGTCGTAAATGCTGAGCTTCTTGTTGAACTGCTTCTGAAACGGTGCGGCAGAGCCCGATATCCAGATCTTGAGCTCGGCATCCAAATCAAACGTGCCCCCCGGTCTCAATGCTGAAGTGGGTGATATTTTTGTAAGGCAGCGAGTGGTATTCAACCTTGCTGCCGGTCAAGCCCTGTTGTCTGCCAGCACCAGCCACTTGTTGGTGAACACGAAGTAGTCACGGATCAGTTGGTAGGCATGCTCTACCACCTCGCCTGGAGCGAGGATGCGGCTGAACTCGTCCTGAATCTTGGCCGCATCAATCTTGGATGCGTTGCCCATCACGCCATCAAACAATCCCATGTGCTGTGCTCCGGTGAAGTCGTTGGATCGGGTGTTGTACCGCAATGGTCATTGATAGCCCGGCCCAAACGCCACAAACTCTCCCACCAACTGGCCCGCAGGCTGGCCCTGGTAGTGCAGCACTGCCGCCTGGGCGATTCTGCCCAGTCCTTTGCGCTGCAGCATGCGAGTGAAGGGTTGCCACACCTGTGCCGTGGGCGCCTGGGCCACTGCGGTGAAACTGCCGTCGATGGGCGCCAGGTAACCCATGGTGTTGCGCTGAATCACCAAGCGGCTGCCCAGCCCTTCAGCGGACAGCCTCAAATGCAGCATGGACCACGCCGCCAAGATGGCCACGGCCGATGCGCTGCCCCCAAACACGGTATCGCGGTGGTTGATGTTGGGGGCCAAAGGCGCGCTCAGCACCACTTGGAGAGGTGACGCCTCGACCACGGTGACATCCATTGCATGGGACAACGGGATGTGCTGGTGCAGATAAGCTTGCAGTTCTGGAGGAGTCAAAGGAGTTCCTGAGATCGATGTTGGGAGAAATGGGTTGCGCCGCCCCTGGATGTGCGGGGCCGGCAGCGCAGCTCGCCGCCGTTGGCATTCTGCAAGGGCTTATCGCGTATCGCGGTGCACGATGTGCAGCACGCCCTTTGGCTCCGGCGCCAGCAAGTCATTTAAAAATTGGCGCAGAAAGGCAGGCCGTATGTCCAGGCGGTCGACTTCGTCCAGGCTGAACCACGCAAATGTCAATCTGCGGGAGCCCTCCACGCCGTCATAAGGCCCAGGGGTCGAAATCAAGGGGTTGCCGGGCAAGGGGATGGCGTGCAGATACAGCCCGATCTCGTGGTACGCCACACCTGCGTAGCTGAAGAAGTTTTCGGCCACCAACGCCAGGGGGCCGACGGAGATGGCACCCCCGAGGTCCAGGCCCAGTTCTTCGTGCATTTCGCGCACCAGCGCTTGCGCAGCGCTTTCGCCGGGCTCGATAGCGCCACCTGGCAAGGCCCAAAAGCTGTCGCCATCCAATTGGTGCAGCAACACCCGCCCGTCGTGGGTGATGAGGGCTGCGGCGCGCTGGCGCACGCGCGGGGATGGACGGATCTGGGCAACGTCGGCAAATGACATGGGGAGGACAGACAGCATTACGAATGTTCAACGCAGGCGCTGCAATCCTAACCACGCGCACCTTGCGGCATGTCCCGCCCCCAAACCATGCAGTGCAAACAGCTGGGTGGACACAGCCCCGGGCGGCCTCACTCGGGCTGGCTGCACGGAACCACCGCTCGGATGCTGGTGCCGCCAGCGTGCCCTTGCTGCACAAACAGTTCCCCGCCTGCCAGGCGCGCCCTGCGGGACATTCCCGTAATGCCGTAACCTGCAGGACCCAAGCCATCCGGGGTTTGGTGCGACTGAATTCCTTGGCCGTTGTCGCTGATCTCCACACACCAAGATTTTTCACCTTCCATATTTCGGGCACTCACCTTTATTTCGGTCGCCTGGGCGTGTTGCAGCGCGTTGCTGAGGGCCTCCTGAACGATGGCGACAAGATGCGCCGCGCTGTCCGCGTGCACAAATTTTGTGCAATCCGGTGCCTGTACATCCCACAACATGCGAATACCCCGGTGCGCCAGCACAGGTTCGATGCGGTAGCGCAACTGTGCCAGGCGGACTTCAATCGGGGCCTCCGCTCCGTCCATGGAGTCCACCAGCAATCGCAGATCCAGCATGCATCGCTCCAGCACGGTACGAATCGCGCGGTCACGGGCGTGGGCAAGGTCCAGCATGGCCAGTGCGCCGATCAGCTGCGACCCCAATGTGTCATGCAGGTCCCCGGCAATGCGGCGCCGCTCCTCAATGACCTCTGCACTCACACGCAGGTGCAGTCTGGGGCGCCACTGCAGGGCCCTGGGCAGTTGCAGCAGCAACAGGCCGCCCAGCGCCAAAGAGGCTGCCACTGCGGCAAATTCCCACCAGCGTTGCATGGAGGGCGCCGCCGAGCCGACCCAACGGAATGAAGCAGCGACAAGCACCAGCTGCAGCGCCCAGATACCGACACATGCCAAAGCAAAGAACGGAGGGCGGGTGCGGAACACGGCGCGTCTTTGGTTGTGATGCGACGTGTGAGGACGGGTGTCTCAGCCTTTGGCTGAGACGGCTAGAACAACCCTCTGAGCGAAGCAAACCGCACCGCTTGCGCGCGTGTGCGCACCTGCAGCTTGCGGTAGATGTTGCGCAGGTGGGTGTTGACCGTCATGCCACTGATCAGCAGCCGCGAACCCACCTCGTCGCTGGTGTAACCGCTGGCCACCATGCGCAAGATCTCTTTCTCGCGCGCGGTCAACTGGTCTGTCTCATCGGGCTTGCGCCGTTTGGATTCAGGTGACTGGGCGCGGTCAAAACGCTGCAGCAGCCGACGGGCAAGATTGGGTGTGATGGCGGCCCCACCGTTGGCCACCTGCAACACGGCCTGGGTGTAGTTCTGAAACCATGAGTTCTTGGCCAAATACCCGCTTGCACCCAGCTCAAACGCTCGGATGACTTGCTCATCGTTCTCCATGACCGACATGACGACCGCTTGAGCAGACGGACGGATGGGCCGGATGTATTCCAACAGGGCAAACGCATCGCCATCACCGAGATTCAGATCCACCAGCAACACATCGAATTCATGCAGTCGGATGGCTTTGCGGCCTTCTCGAACACTGGTGGCCTGCGCCACCAGCAGGGTTCGGGGGTCTGCCATTAGCTCTTGGGCAATGACAAGCCGAATGTGCGGGTCATCATCGACCAGCAGGACGCGCACAGGATTGGTTTTTTGCCCGGTCAGAAAGTCGGGCCATACGGAGGGCGGATTGTCAAACGTATCGAACTGGCCTGAAGACCATTGCGACGCGGCGCCTGTGTTCGTTACAGAGAACAGGCTCGCGGTCGTGACCGGCACCTGCTCCGAATGCTGATTGTTCTTCACTGCCAAGCTCCTGCGGGCCCCGCCCACTGTCACGAAAAACGTTTCAAACCCTCAATCGGGCACTGAGCACGACACGGGCCCAGCGGCTTTCAGACGTGAACTGTCCACGCTGCAATCCTCCGACCTCACTTTCAACGATGCGCCTGAAAGCGATTTAAATCTATAACTAAATGTCAACCACACAAATTTAACAATTAGTTACTACCTTGATTTTTAGATTTTTCGGGCGGCGTTGGAAGCGCCTGCAGCCCTTGGTTTCCGCCAGATTTTTGTGGGCTTTTCTTCCTGCCGCTCGTCAGATCCAGCTAGTCATCCCGCGGTATTCACCTGTTACGCCTCCCCCAAGACACTGAACCCGACAGCGCAAAACGGCCCAGGCACTTTTTCTAAATACGCCATGACCGCCAAGCACCGTCTTAACCCCTGCACCGCAGATTCGCTGCGGCCGCAGTCCCTGTCGAAGTTCATCATTGAAGGATCTGTCATGAAAACCCTCGCTTTCATCGCACTCAGCGTTATCGCCACTGCAGCAATGGCCACCGGTCCCGTGGCTTCCACTCCCGACATCACGATCACCGGCACCTCCATCCAGACGGCCGCACTGACGTCTATGGCGGTGAACAACAACTCCACGGGTTCCAAGAGCGAAGCGTTCCAGAACCTGGCCACCAACACAGGCAACGTCAGCATCAGCGGAACCTCCATGCAGACAGTGACCGGCTTTGGCGGGAGCATCACCAACACGGCCAGCGGCAGCGACGCCTACGCCAGCCAGAACCTGTCCTCCAACGTGGGCGAAGTGACCATCAGCGGCAAGTCGACCCAGTTCACGGCCCTGATCAATTCGTCGGTCAACAACATGTCCAGTGGCAGTAACAGCAAGGCCGTGCAGAACATTGCCACCAACAATGCCTGCTTTACCTGCCAGCCCACCAAGACATCCGGCTGGCCCAACTGAAAGAACCACCACGGCGATGGAACGACCGAACACGGTCTGACCCGGGCAGCTCTGGTTGCCCCGATCAATCTGCCCAGAGGCGCACCTGCATGACTGCCACGCGCAGTGCAGGTGCGACCCTCTTCTACCCCTTTCAGGAGGTGTTCCATGAACACACGTTTACTGGTGTGCTGCGCAAGCATTGCGCTGCTCTTTGGGCCCGCTGCCGGGCCCGCCTGGTCCCAGGCCCCCGGCGAGGACCCGGTCATCCTCACCAAGAAACCCACGCTTCAGATGCAGCCCACTGCCCCCGCCGCTGCATCGACCGGGCTGGACAACGGCAATGTGATGCCGTCCTGGCTGCGCGCACGCATTGCGCGCTACGAGGCCAAGGCCTTCTCCGATGACACCTCGGGCGTGCTGACCAACAACGATGTGGTCACGACCGCCAACGCGCAAGGCATGCAAAAGACCTGCGTCCAGGAGGTGGGCAGCACCACGGTGTCGAGCAACACGACCGGGTCGGGCAAATACGGCCCGAACCAGGCGCCGCAGGTGGTCGTATTGCGTGGCGACCTCGTCAACATCTGCAAATAGTCCCCCGCCCCGTTGCCTTGCCGCCAGGAGAAAACATGTTCCCCACCGCTCCTCGCTTGGCGCCACGGCCCCAACCCCATCCAGGCGCACGCAGAGCCCCGTGGCATGCAGCGCCATGCATGCTGTTGCTGGCCATGGTGTTGGCGCTGGCCGGTTGCGCCACTCCCATGGACCCCCGCAAGGACCGCGAGTTTCAAAGCCGCGCGTCCATCACGGACCGCCCTGCGGTGCGCCCCACCCGCTCGATCTCCAGCTTCTCGGACTCGCTGATGTGCATGGACCACATGCTGCGCGACGCACAGCTGCCCACCACCCTCATCACCAGCAAGCAGATACCGGACTACTCCAGCCGCGTGGCGGTGGCCGCCAAGGACATGGTGATCACGGCGCTGTCGCAGATGTCACGCCTGAGCAACGCGTTTAGGTACGTGGACTACGAGGTGGACATTGCACGACAGGACACGGTGCAAAACATGACCACCATCCTGCTCAACAACAACCAGATGCAGCTGCAGCGGCCTGCGCTGTACCTGTCGGGCTCGATCTCGTTTGTGGACCAGAACGTGATCAGCAACCGGTTCGATACCGGCCTCTCGGGCCCGCGTGTGGACCTGGGCTTCAGCCAGAGCCGCAACGCCACCATCATTGGTTTGGAGATGCACCTGGGCGACTTTCGCACCCGCACGCTAATCCCGGGGCTCGACTCTGCCAACGAAGTCATAGTGGGCGGCGGCGGGCAAGGCCTGGACCTTGCCGGGCGGATCGGAACCTACGGCGTGCAGTTCAACATTGGCCGCGACTACACGCAGGGCTCGGGCGGCGCGGTGCGCACCCTGGTGGACCTGGCCACCATCGAGCTGGTCGGCAAATGGGCCCGCGTGCCGTACTGGCAATGCCTGACGCTGGAGCAGAACCACCCGGATTTCCAGCGGCAACTGCGCGACTGGTTTGACGAAGGCTCGCCAGCCGTGCGCACGCAACTGGTCGCGCGCTCACTCACCAGCCAGGGCTATCTGGCACCCGGCCCCACACCCGTGCCCGACGACAGTGTTCCTTTGCGTCAGGCGCTGGCCCGCTTTCAGGCTGACAAAGGCATGGTCGTGACGGGGGTGGTGGACTTTCCCACCTACGAACGGGCGCTGCGCAATTTTGTCAGCCTGTCTGCCGATGGCACGCTGGCCCGGATTGGCTGGGAAAGCACCCACGCCGAACCGGTCGCGACGGCACCCGAGCCGCCTGCCACCGCCGCGGCATCGGAAACCTCGGGTGGCGCTTCAACGGTGGCGGCGGCCGGCATGACCCAAGCATTGCAGTACGGGGCGGCGCCCATCGAACGCACCATCAGCTTGCAGATCGAAAACGTGCTGCTGGATCGCACAGCGTTCGACGTGGGCGAGCAGATCTTTCTGTCCGCAACGGTATCGCGGGCGTCGTACCTGCAGTGTTACCTAGCGGACGCCACGGGCACGGTCATACGCCTGCTTCCCAACAAGGCCAATCCCACCGGCTGGGTCTCCGCCAATCAGGCCGTTCGCATCCCGGACTGGATGAGCCCGAACCCGGGCTTCATCATGGACGCAGCCAGCCCCGGAACCGAAGGTGTTGCCTGCTTTGCCAGCGACGAAGACAGCATGCCCAAACTGCCGCAAGAGCTGCGCGGCCCGCCGCTCAAGCCGCTGAAGAACTTTCACGCCCTGGAGCGGGTGAACGAAGTGTTTGCAGCCGCCTTGGGCACCCAGGGCTACACAGGCAACGCCGTGTACTGGAACGTGGTGCCTCGCCGTGCGGTGCCGCCCAGCCCGGCACAACCGCCCGTTCGCAAGTAGTGGGTCACAAATGTTGCACCGTGGGCAGCAGAACACCCGAACACCTACAGACTGCCATGACTTTCAACGTTGCATCGCTCATCCCGGCCAGACGGCCGACGGCAAGGCAATCGGCACAGCAATGGACACGGCAATGGGCGGGTGCTGCTGCGCTGGCATTCAGCGCCATCCACGGTGGGACCGGCTCAGCGCTGGCCTCCGTGAATGCGGTGCAACCGCCCTCCGAAAACCCCATCGAACGCTCGTCCCTGGCTGGTGCCACACCGCGCGTCTCAGGGCCCGATGACCCCGCCCGGGAGAAGATCTTGCAAACACTACGCAGAGCAGCGCAAAGCGGTGACGGTCCATCACGCAAACCCCGGCCCTCCGCGGGCCGCGCAACAGCAGACATGCCCCCTGCCGATGCGGCATGGTTGCTGGGTCTGCTGGCGCTGCATGGCCTGGCCATGCCCACAGACCTGCCCCAAGCCCAGCATTGGTTTGAGATTGCGCAGATGCTGGGGCACCCCCTGGCGCCCGCTGGCCTGGCGTGGTGCCAGCTCAGTGGATGCGTCGGTTCGCCCAATCCCACGGCGGCACTGCACTGGATTGCCCTGGTGCGCCGCGCAGACTACGGGCTTGCCAAGTACCTGGAATGGCATGCCTCCAAGGCATTGGCGCCGTTGATAGACCCTAAAACAGAGCCACCAAGCCGCGATGCTGGCGCGCTGGCGCCCCCTTCCAGCCCGGCTCTGCAAAAAATGCTGCTGGAAGCCAGCCGTTCAGGCAATGCGCAGGCCAGCAATGAACTGGGGCTGGAGTACCTGGCTGCAGGCAACCTGGAACAGGCGCTTGCCGAGTTCAATGCCGCGTCTTCACGGTCCGAGGCCGCGGCTGCCAACGCCAAGCTCTTGATCAGCCGCATCAAAAGCGGCCCCACCACCCGCGACCGGTTTGCGCGCTACAGCCCCGCAGACTGGTACGCACAAGCACGGCGTTATCACCGTGGCGACGGCGTGCCCGCCAACTACACCGAGGCTGTCCGCCTGTACCAGATCGCGGCGGCTGGCGGCGACCCCCAGGCCCGCCGGATGCTGGCGATGATCTTCTCGCGCCCCTCGCCGGACGGCACCCTTGATGTCACCTGGATGCAGCAACTGGCAGCCATTGAGCTCAGCCCCAGCGGCTTGCCTCAGAGTGCCGCGGTGTCCACGTTGCCACAGAGCTGGCATCGCGACCCAAGCCCCCTGTATGGCGCAGTGCCTGAGGAATGGCGATCCACCGGTGCCACGCCAAAGCACTGACCGGGCTGCTCCTGTCTGATCCCGCCCAATTCGTTCTATCGCCTGAGTCAAGGAATGCACATAAAAATGCCCTCCAGCGCTTTCTGGATAACACTTTATTGCTATAAAAAATACAGCATCAAATTCAGATTCCGTCAGGCCGCGGGGGCAACAACAACGCCTGCTGCGCCGCCACCGCCTCGCGCAGAAACGTCCAGGTGGCCTGCATGCGCGCCACGTGCTTGTTGTCGGGCGGCATCGACATCCAGAACGTGCGCTGAAACCGCGCCACGCCCGGCAGCACCGGTATCAGCGTTGGGTCTTGCGCTGCCACAAACGCGGGCAGCACCGCCAAGCCTGCTCCTGCGCGCGCCGCCTCGTACTGCGCCAGGATGCTGGTGCTGCGCAGCGCAAAGTGCGCGGGGCGGTGCAGCTCGTCGAGGATTTGCAGCTCTTTGCTGAACAACAGGTCGTCCACATAGCTGATGAAGGTGTGGCCCCGCAGATCGTCTGCGGCGTGTATGGGCGCGTGGCGCTGCAGGTAGCTGCGCGCGCCATATAGCTGCAGCACATAGTCGGTGAGCTTGACCACCAGCACCGCGCCGCGCGCAGGGCGCTCCAGCGAAATCACGATGTCCGCCTCGCGCCGCGAAAGGTGCACCAGGCGCGGCAGGGCCAGCAGGTCGACCACCAGGCCGGGGTGGTCCAGCGCAAACCGGGCCAGCTGCGGCGCGAGGATCAGGTTGCCAAAACCTTCGGTGGTGCCAATGCGCACCAGGCCGTGCAAGCCCTGGCGCACGCCGGGCGCTGCGCTTTCGACCGCGAGAAACGCGGCCTCCATCGCCTCGACCTGGGGCAGCAGCGCGCGCCCGGCTTCGGTCAGTCGATGGCCGCCCGCCTCGCGCGCAAACAGGGCGGAGCCGACCTGCTTTTCCAGCGCCTGCAGGCGGCGTGCGACGGTGGTGTGGTCTACGGCCAGACGGCGCGCGGCGCCGACCAGCGTGCCAGCGCGGGCCAGTTCCAGAAAGTAGCGCAGGTTGTCCCAGTCCATGGTGTTTGGCGGACGGGGTATCAGCGCGAAGCCTTGGGTGACGCGTCGCCTGCTGCAGGCTCGCCAGCGTCATAGACCAGGACCATGGCCACTAGGACTTCGCCACTGCGGCCGGGACTGACGAACAGGTAGGCGGGTTTGCCATTGATCGTGCCCGTATAGCTGGGCGCCGCTCTGTGTGCCGTCCGTACAAAGTCACGTGGCGTGGGCACGGATTTCCATAGCCCGGTTTGGAAAGACTTTTTCCATTCGGCCGCGTCGACCTGGGAGCTGACGAAAAGGCGTGACAGCGCACCCTCTGGCGTCATCCAGACGCCCACATCGTCGTTGAGCCGTGCGGATGCAGGCCTTTTTGAGGCGTAGAACGCGTTCAGCGCAGCCTCAGCCTCGGCCGCCACCAACGCCTCTTGCTGGGGCGTGGGCTGGTGGTTGGGCTCCGCGTCCCAGGGGTACAGGGGATACAGGCCATGACGGCGCACGTGCGCCAGCATGGCGGCGTTGTACTCCTTGGCAAATTGCTGGAGCTTGCCCATGCGCTCCACCGCCACACTGCCTACGACGGTGGTGCATTCCAGCGGCTCGACGCGATCCCGCCCCTTCCACCAGGCGGAAGGCTCAAAGGGCATGCCCGGCATCTGGTTGGCCACGCAGGCCGGAACACCCATGAACCGGGTGTCGCCCTTTTCGGCTGCAGCTTTCGCCGCTGCAGCGGGAGAGCCTGCCAGCAACTCCTCTAGAGTCTGTGCGGCAGCCGCTGCGGGGGATGTCCACGCCAGGCAGACCGTGGACAGCAACGTGATCAACCATGTTTTCATCGCCAACTTTCTGGGTGGTGGAACGGCATGCTGCAGACACCGCGCGGCTTGTGCGTCGATCTGCATTTTTGCAAACCCTGTGCGCAGTATTGTCTATTGTCTTCACAATTTTGCACAGCTACCATGCACGGGTTACCCGCTTCTTGCCCTTTTCACTGGCTTCTAGCGCCCTCACTTATCAGGAGACAAAACCCATGAACGCACCCACCTCTTCGGCCGTACTGGCCCCCACCGTCAAGCTGCTGATCGGCGGCCAGTTCGTCGAGTCCAAGACCACCGAGTGGCGCGACGTGGTGAATCCTGCCACGCAAGAGGTGCTGGCCCGCGTGCCGTTTGCCACTGCAGATGAAATCAACGCCGCCGTGGCCTCGGCCAAGGAAGCCTTCAAGACCTGGAAGAAGACCCCGATCGGCGCACGCGCGCGCATCTTCCTCAAGTACCAGCAGCTCATCCGCGAAAACATGGCCGAGCTGGCCGCGATCCTGACGGCCGAACAGGGCAAGACCTTGCCCGATGCTGAAGGCGATGTGTTCCGTGGCCTGGAAGTGGTCGAACACGCTGCCAGCATTGGCAACCTGCAGTTGGGCGAGCTGGCCAACAACGTGGCCGGTGGTGTGGACACCTACACCCTGATGCAACCCCTGGGTGTGTGCGCAGGCATCACGCCGTTCAACTTCCCCGCCATGATCCCGCTCTGGATGTTCCCCATGGCCATCGCCACGGGCAACACCTTCGTGCTCAAGCCGTCGGAGCAAGACCCCATGGTGACCATGCGCCTGGTGGAGCTGGCGCTGGAAGCGGGCGTACCCACCGGCGTGCTCAACGTGATCCACGGCGGCGAGATGGCCGTGAACGCCATCTGCGACCACCAGGACATCAAGGCGATCAGCTTTGTGGGCTCTACCAAGGTCGGCACGCACGTGTACAACCGCGCCAGCCTGAACGGCAAGCGCGTGCAGTGCATGATGGGCGCCAAGAACCACGCCATCGTCATGCCCGACGCCAACAAGGAGCAAACCCTGAACGCCCTGGCCGGTGCTGCCTTTGGCGCGGCAGGCCAACGCTGCATGGCGCTGTCGGTGGTGGTGCTGGTGGGCGAGGCCCAAAAGTGGATTCCTGAGCTGGTGGCCAAGGCCAAGACGCTCAAGATCAGCGCGGGCACCGAAAAAGGCACGGACGTGGGCCCGGTGGTGTCGTGTGCGGCCAAAGAGCGCGTGCAAGGCCTCATCGAACGCGGCGTGGCCGACGGCGCCAAGCTGGAGCTGGATGGCCGCAACCCGCAGGTGGCGGGCTACGAAAAGGGCAACTTTGTCGGCCCAACGGTGTTCAGCGGTGTGAAGCCCGGCATGAGCATCTATGAGCAGGAAGTCTTTGGCCCCGTGCTGTGCCTGTCGGCTGCAGCAGACATTGACGAAGCCATCGAGTTCATCAACAACAACCCCAACGGCAACGGCACCGCCATCTTCACGCAGTCGGGCGCTGCGGCACGCAAGTTCCAGGAAGAAATCGACGTGGGACAGGTCGGCATCAACGTGCCAATCCCCGTGCCTGTGCCGCTGTTCTCGTTCTCGGGTTCGCGCGCGTCCAAGCTGGGTGACCTGGGCCCTTACGGCAAGCAAGTCGTGTTGTTCTACACACAGACCAAGACGGTCACGGCCCGCTGGTTTGATGACAGCACCATCTCGCATGGTGTGAACACGACGATTAGTCTGAAGTAACCCCCTGAGCGGCTGCGCCGCTTCCCCCTTTCTCTGCATCGCTGTGCGATGCGGAAGGGGGACGCCACCCGTGCCTGAACCGCGTGATGGCGGCCCTTGCACGGTGGCACTGGCCTTGGGCCACGCCGGTGTCAACCGCATGGGTCGGTGGTAAAAGCGGGACATGCATATTTTCAAACGGAAGCATTGGGTATCGACGATGGCGCTGAACGCGGGCGCTGTGTGTGCGTTGTTGTTGAGCGCCGGTGCACAAGCGCAAGGTGGCGCTGCGTGCAGTGACTCTCAAACCGTCGAGGCGACCAACGCCTGCGCGGTCAAGGCCTACCAGGAAACAGACACGCAAATCGCCATCCTGTATGGCGACGTGATGCGTGCCTTGTCGGCCCATGAACGCCCCCAGCTACGCCAGGAGCACACCGCCTGGCAGCGGGACCGCATCGCGCGCTGCAAGCAGGCCACCCGCGCCAGCGAGTCAGAACCCACGTGGCCGCGCCTGTACCACGAGTGCCTGACCGCAGAGACCGAGGCCCGCCGCAGGGGACTGCTGCGCTGGCTGACGCTGGACCACCCGTCGGCCAAGCCCTGAGGCCAGAGAACAGAGACCAGGGACACGCACCACAACAAGCGACAGCGAGACAAAAACACCATGGACTTTGAGCTCTCCGAAGAACAACGCGCCTTTGCCCAGACGGCCCGCGACTTTGCGCTGGCCGAATTCGCCCCCCACGCTGCCGAGTGGGACGCCCAGGCCATCTTCCCCAAGGAAGCGATTGCCAAGGCCGGCGAGCTGGGCTTTTGTGGCCTGTACGCCCCCGAAGCCGCCGGTGGCCTCGCCCTGCCCCGGCTCGACGCCACGCTGGTGTTTGAAGAAATGGCGGCCATCGACCCCAGCACCACCGCCTTCATCACCATCCACAACATGGCTACCTGGATGCTGGGCACCTGGGCCACCCCCGCCGTGCGCGACCACTGGGGCCCGCTGCTGACCACCGGCGAAAAGCTCGCGTCGTACTGCCTGACCGAACCCGGTGCAGGCTCAGACGCCGCATCGCTCAAGACCCGCGCCGAGCTGGTCGGCAACGAATACGTCATCAACGGCGCCAAGGCCTTCATCAGCGGCGCGGGCAGCACCGATGTGCTGGTGCTCATGGCCCGCACTGGGGATGCAGCATCGGGCGCCAGCGGCATCAGCGCCTTTGCCGTGCCAGCCGATGCGCCCGGCATCAGCTACGGCAAGAAGGAACAAAAGATGGGCTGGAACAGCCAGCCCACGCGCACCATCAGCTTTGACAACGTGCGCATCCCGGCCGACCACCTGCTGGGCCGCGAAGGCGAAGGCTTCAAGATCGCCATGAAGGGCCTGGACGGCGGCCGCATCAACATCGCCACCTGCTCGGTGGGCGCGGCGCAAGGCGCGCTCAACGCGGCGCAGCAGTACATGCAGGACCGCAAACAGTTCGGCAAACCCATCGCCAGCTTCCAGGCGCTGCAGTTCAAGCTGGCCGACATGGCGACCGAACTCGTCGCCGCCCGCCAGATGGTGCGCCTGGCCGCCAGCAAATTGGACGCCGGTGCACGCGACGCATCCACCTACTGCGCCATGGCCAAACGCTTTGCCACCGACGCAGGTTTCACCGTCATCAACGACGCCCTGCAACTGCACGGCGGCTACGGCTACATCCGCGAATACCCGCTGGAGCGCCTGCTGCGCGACGCGCGCGTGCACCAGATCCTGGAAGGCACCAACGAAATCATGCGGGTCATCATTGCGCGGCGCATGCTGGATGGGGATGCGGCGGAGGTGATTCGTTAACCCCGATTGCTCCAAAATCCATAGCTACTAGCGCTTACCCAATAAGCGCTAGAGGCATATTTAGCTTCAATTTAACATGATCTTGTCCACCACGGTTGCCGCAGTCCACCGCGATGCCGAGCACCGCTTTTCCAAAGAGCGCGTGCCGTCCGTCGAGCTGGTGGCGGGCATCGGCGTGGTGGGCGACGCGCATGCCGGGCGCAAAGTTCAGCACCGGTCCCGCGTGCGGGTGGACCCGAGCCAGCCCAACCTGCGCCAGGTGCATCTCATGTCCGAATCGCTCTTTGCACACCTGCAAGACCTGGACTTCACCATCGCACCCGGCGAGCTGGGCGAAAACATCACACTGGCTGACGCGGAAGGCCTGGACTGGCGTGCGCTGATTGCCCTGCCCGTGGGCACGCAGCTGCGCTTTGCAGGCGGTGCCGTCGTGCAGCTGACCGGCCTGCGCAACCCCTGCCAGCAGATCGAAGCGCACCAACGCGGCCTGCTGGCCGCCATGCTGGGGCGGGACGACCAGGGACGCGTGGTGCGCAAGGCCGGCGTGATGTCGGTGGTGCTCGCCAGCGGCACCGTGGCCGAAGGCGAAGCCGTCGCTGTGCACCTGCCCGATCCGCCGCACCAAGCCATGGAACGCGTCTGACCATGCCCGCCCGCCCCCTCAGCGACGAAACCCTGCACCTGATCGATGCCGTGCGCACGGCACTTGCGCACCGCAGCGATGTGGAAGAGCGGACCATGTTCGGCTGCTACTGCTTCTTTGTGGACGGCAAGCTGTGCATCGGCATCAAAGGTGAAGACCTGCTGGTGCGCCTGCCGCCAGACCGCCACACCGAATTGCAGGAGATGCAGAACACCCGCGAACTCTCGCCCGGCGGCGGCATGAAGGGCTACTTCTGGGTGGAACCCAACGGCTACGCCACGCGCGCGCAGTGGAGCTTCTGGCTGGACGAAGCCCTGGCCTACAACCCGCTGGCCAAAGCCACGCCGCGCAAGAAGCCGAAGAAAAGCACCGTGGCGGCTGCAGACAAGCAGGCGCCGTCTGCCGCAAGCAAGGCGCCCAGGAAAAAAGCCGCCGCCCAGAAGAAGCACAGCATCTTCGAAGCCGACGACTGATCCGCCCCACCCCACCGGAGCCCACCGCCATGCCCATCCGCATCGTCCGCCTCGGCACCCCGCGCGCCACCGGGGAAGGCACCCGCATCGGCACCGTGCGCCGCCCGCCGCGTGGCGTGCCCAAGGCCGAGTTCGCCAGCCGCGACTATTACGACGTGTGGTACCCCCTGCTCGCCCCCACCTCCGACCTCATGGCCCAGGGCCAGCAGGTGCCGTCCGGGGTGGAAGGCGACAAGGCGTGGGCAGCGTTCGTCAAACAGTTCCGCAAAGAGCTGGCCCAGCCCGAAGCCAGCCGCACGCTCGACCTGCTGGCCGCACTGTCGCACCACAGCGCAATGTCAGTGGGCTGCTACTGCGAGGACGAAGCGCGCTGCCACCGCTCGGTGCTGCGCGCCGAACTACAAGCCCGCGGCGCAGACATCAGCACCTAGATTTCAAGCTTTTTAGGCCGTTACCGCGCAATGGATATGCCTTTCTAGCTATCAAATTCATACCAAACCCGTACCCCTTCCTTTTCACCATCACAACGACATCAAGGAGCAACACACCATGAAAATCGCATTCATCGGCCTCGGCAACATGGGCGGCCCCATGGCACACAACCTGCACAAGGCAGGCCACGAAGTGCGCGCGTTCGACCTCTCACAACCCGCCCGCGACAAGCTGGCCGCAGACGGCGTGCCCATCGCCGCTGATGCCAAGGCCGCCGTGCAAGGCGCCGAAGTCGTCATCAGCATGCTGCCCGCCAGCCAGCATGTAGACGGCCTGTTCCTGGGCGCGGGCGACCTGCTGGCTCAGTTGCCCGCAGGCACGCTGGTCATCGACTGCTCAACAATAGCCGCCGCCACCTCCCGCAAGGTGGCCGAGGCCGCCAAGGCCAAGGGCGTGGCCTTTATCGACGCCCCAGTGTCGGGCGGCACCGGCGGCGCCATTGCAGGCACCCTCACCTTCATGGTGGGCGGCGACGCAGCCGACCTGGAACGTGCCCGCCCCGTGCTCGAAAAAATGGGCGCCAACATCTTCCACGCAGGCAGCGTGGGCGCAGGCCAGACGGCCAAGATCTGCAACAACATGCTGCTGGGCATCCTGATGGCCGGCACCAGCGAAGCCATTGCCCTGGGCGTAGCCAACGGCCTGGACCCCAAGGTGCTGAGCGAAATCATGCGCCGCAGCTCGGGCGGCAATTGGGCGCTGGAGAAGTACAACCCCTTCCCCGGCGTGATGGAAACGGCGCCTGCGAGCAAAGGCTATGCGGGCGGGTTTGGCACGGACCTGATGCTCAAGGACCTGGGCCTGGCGCAGGAGAACGCCATGGCGGTGAAGGCTGCCACGCCGCTGGGGGGCATGGCGCGCAATTTGTATGCGGCACACAGCCTGGCAGGGCATGGGGGGCTGGATTTTTCCAGCATTATCAAGATGGTGCAGAAGAGTTGAGTTTTTCTCTATCGCAAAAAACGCCAGCGTTTTGCTGACGTTTTTTGCACAGTCTGACCAGCGTGGAAAAAAGCCGATGAACCAGTTAACCCAGCGTGGCAACTAACAGCACGCTGATTAAGTTCACCTCGAATTGTGGGATGTCGAACCTGAGGCTCGGCTTCCGCATTCGGCCAGAAGCGAGCATCCGCGATTGCTTCACAGCTCAATCATTCTTCGCACAATTCGTTGCTGTAGGGCCGAAATCTTTCGCAACGTGCCGAATTGCTGCAACCGCTCTCCGTGACAGTCCGAGCGAACGCAAAAATGCTGCGTGCTGTTCGGGCGCGTCCAATTCAAAAGCACTGTGCCAATGGCGCATGGCGTCATCATCGAAACCAGCCTGCCGCAGCAGTTCGACCCATTCACTCTTTCTTCGGGCTTGTCGCTGGCCATGGAACTCAGGCATAGCAAGCAAACGCGCCAAACCCTTCTGTTGTTCTCTCAAGCGTTGCACTTCATCGCAAAGTGAGAGTAGTCGCTGCTCCAGCAAAGCGGCCGGACCATCCGCGCTGAGCCGCTGCTGCAACAACACTCCAATAGCCTGCAGCGACAAGCCCGCCTCGCGGTAGTGACGGATGGTTTGTAGTCTACGGAGTTCCTCATCACCGTAGAGCCGGTATCCGGCCTGGTTGCGCGATAGTGGTTGCAACAGGCCGAGAGCCTCATAGTGCAGTAGGGATGAGCGTGCCAACCCCGAGGTGCGGGCCAGGTGGCCCAAGGTCAGTGTGCGTGGAGGGCTCATGCATTGAACGGTAAGCGATCGGGGGGAAGAAAGTGTCGTCTCGCTTCATCACTGGCCAACAATGTTGGTGAATAGTGCCGAGCCAGCACGCTGCGCGCGTCATTCACCAGGGCTTGGTTGCAGTGCAAGAAGCAAGGCCAATCCTTTTCCGGCTCCATTGCGCCGCCCTGGGCCATCAGGCGCAGTAGTACTTCTGTGATGGTTCGGTGAAACTTATTTTCGGCGCCGTAGTGAGTGGCGAAGCGGGCGAGAGCCGTACAGGTCTCCTCAATGGCCATTTCGAGTGGAGCACTTCGAAGTTGCAGCCAACCCAACCGCAGATGCTGCAAATGGCCGAATTCGCTCGGCAGCAATTGGCAATTGTTCACTGCGGTGACAAACGCTACGTCGTCGATAAGGGGTGTAGCAGCCATGAAGGTCTCCATAAATCAAGGAGCTTTAAATTTATTGGTGACGGTCATAGTCAGGTCAAGCTGCAGATTCAATTTGGATACGAACGTTTGGGAATGCCGACAACCGCTCGGGGCCCAAAGCGACCCGCGAAGCATCCGACCGAAATCTGAGCATCGCTAACATCTAAAGTTCGTCAACCAAACCGTCGCACACCCCTTACACCCATGGCCCACACAGACCTCCCCCCCACTTTGTGGATCCTCAAAACCGGCGATGCACTGCCGCCGCTGCGTGCCGTGCACGGTGACTTTGAAGACTGGATTGCTCGGGGGCTGGCTCAGAACGGCAACCTCCCGGCGCTGCCCGTGCGCACCCTGGATGCCCGCACCACCACGCCATGGCCTGCCATGGAGGGCATTGCGGGTGTGGTGGTCACGGGCTCGCCCGCCATGGTGACGGACCGTGAACCCTGGAGCGAGCGCGCCGCCGCGTGGCTGGCGCAACTGGTGGACGCGCAGGTGCCGGTACTGGGCCTGTGCTACGGCCACCAGTTGCTGGCCCATGCGCTGGGCGGCGAGGTGGCGCGGCACCCTGGCGGGCTGGAGATTGGCACGGTGGCCATCCAGCAGATGCCAGCCGCCGAAGGAGATGCCCTGTTTGGCGACCTGCCCATCGAATTTGCGGCGCATGTGGTGCACGAACAATCGGTGCGCCGCCTGCCGCCGGGGGCGGTGGCACTGGCGGCCAACGCCCACGAGGCCCACCACGCGTTTCGCGTCGGCCCCAGCGCCTGGGGCGTGCAGTTTCACCCCGAGTTCAGCGATGGCGTGATGCGCGACTATGTGCAATGTTTTGCACCATCGCTGCGGCGCACGGGGGTGGATGCCGACGCCTTGCAGCACCAGGTGCAGCCCACGCCCCACGCTGGCAGCCTGCTTGCACGCTTTGCACAGCTGGCTGCGGCCCACCGCTGAAAATATGAATGGAAAGTGGCTCTAGCGCTTATCCATAAAGCGCTAGCAGCTATTAAATCGATAGTAATGAAATTAACCACCACGGGGCCGCAGCACCATCCGGTCGCGGCCCATTTCCACGTCGAAGTGCCGCAGAAAGTTTTGCCCCAGCAACGCGTCGTCGTCGCTGCGGCCGGTGTAGCCGATGCCCACACGCAAGCCGGACACAGCCAGCGACCGAACCGTGACGGAGTCTGACGCAATCACCCGCCCCTGCCGGGGGCCGTTGGCCGTCTGAAACGTGATGGGGTCTCCGCCCTGCAAACCGGCTTCTCGGGCCAGCGCCTCGGTCACACCCACCAGGCTGGCGCCGGTGTCCACCAAAAACATCACCGGCACGCCGTTGACACTGCCTGCCACCCGAAAGTGGCCGTCATGGTGGCGGGGGATCACCACCGCGCCATCGGCCGTCACGGTGACGCCTTTGGGTTTCATCGCGTACTGCATTGCAAAGTACAGCGCGGCCATGACCACCAGCCAGAACGCCAGAATGCCCAGCGTGCCCACCCGCATCAATCGGCGCGTGGACTGGTTGTTGTCGGCGGGCGACAAAGGGTGGGGTTCGGTGCCCATGCGGAGTGTGGAGGGTGACGGAAAGAAGAAAGAAGGAAAGAAAGGGAGGAGCCGAGCGCAGAAGAATCGCAGACGCTCAGCCTGAGGCGACCGCGCATGCGCGCACAAATCGCTCCCTGCGGTGAATCATAGGAGGCCCGCCAGAGCACCCGCGCAGGCTGTGGTCTTCACCAGCCCTGGGCGGCGACCAGGCTGCGCAGAAACTGCGCCTCAAACACCGCGGCGGGCACCGGTCTGCTGAGCAGATAGCCCTGGATTTCGTCACACCCCAGCAAAGCCAGCATGCGCGACTGGTCCTCGGTCTCCACCCCTTCCGCCACCACCTTGAGGCCCAGCGAGTGCCCCAGGTTGATGATGGTGGACACCAGCGCCAGCCCCTGCGGCCCCAACGACAGGCCCGTGATAAAGGACCGGTCGATCTTGAGCGTGTCCACCGGCAGCTTGGCCAGATAACTCAATGAAGAAAAGCCCGTGCCAAAGTCGTCGATGGCGACGGTGATGCCCATGTCGCGCAGCGCGTGCAGGCTGACCGTGCTTTGCTCTACGTCGTCCATCAGCATGCTTTCGGTGATCTCCAGCTCCAGGCCCGAGGCCGCATAAGGGTCGGAGGCAATCGCATCGCGCACCTCGGCAATAAAGCCACGGTGCCGCAGCTGCAAAGACGACACGTTCACCGCCACTCGCACCGCCAGCAGGCCTGCCTGTCGCCAGCGCTGGTTGTCTGCCAGCGCCTGCCGTAGCGCCCAGCGGCCCACGTCGTAGATAAGCCCCGTTTCTTCCAGGATGGGGATGAACTCGCCTGGCGGCACCAGACCGCGCAGAGGATCGTTCCAGCGGATCAGCGCTTCAGCGCCTGCCACCGCGCCGCTGGCCAGATGCTGCTTGGGCTGGTAATGCAGCACAAATTGGCCTTGCTCCAGCGCTTCTCGCAGGCGGCCCTCCAGGCTCAACGCCTCCGCCACGCGGGTGTTCATCTCGGAGGTGTAGAACAGCAGGCGGTCGGCCGATGCCTTGGCGTTGTCCGTGGCAGCCTCGGCATTGCGAAGCAGGGCCTCGGCGTCCATGCCATCCATGGGGTACAGGGCGACCCCCCCTTTGGCGGCCATGCGCAACTCGGTGTCGCCCAGTGCAAAAGGCGCATCAAAGCACGCGCGCATCAAATGGTCCACCGCCCACGCTACGGCTCCCGCGTCACGCGGGTCAGGCACGGCAATGCCAAAACTGTTGATGCCGATGCGCGCTACGTCGAAAGCGTCCCCTGCCGCCCGCTGCAGCCGCTGCGCCACCTGCTTGAGCAATTCGTCGCCCATCTGGCGACCCAGCGTGTCATTGACGATGCGAAACCGGCTGATGTCCATCAGCGCAATGCCCAGCACCGGCCTGTTCCCCTCTCGCGGGCGCAGGTGCTGGCTACATCGCTCCAGAAACAGTGTGCGGTTGGGCAGGCCGGTAATCTCGTCGTAGTAGGCCAGGTAACTGAGCCGCTCCTCCTTGTCGAGGTGGTCCATGGCAAAGCCAATGTCGCCCGCGAGTTCGGTCAACAGGCTCATTTCCCCCTCGTCAAAAAAGCCCGCTTCATCAGCAAACAGGGTCAGCACACCCACCACCTCATGCCCCACCATGAGGGGCAGGACCGCCATGGAGGCCGCCCCGTGGTGGATGAGGGTTTCCTTCAGCAGAATGCGAGGGTCGCTGAGGATGTCGTCGCACACAACGGGGCGCCTTTCGCGCACAACTTCCGAGCTCAGGCTTTCCCCCTTGGTCGGCGCTGGGTACAAGCGCAGCCGACCTTTGAGCTGAGCAAGAAAGTCCCCGTCCGCACCGGCCAATTCCAGGGGCACCACGAATTCCCGGGCACCGTCAACCTTGCCGATCCAGGCAATCCGGAACTGTCCGTGCTCTACCGCCACACGGCAGGACTCGCGGAACAACTCATCGCGTTCGCGCACCCGAACAATCAGGGTGTTGATACCGCTGAGCATGGCGTACACGCGGTTCAGGCGTTTGATCTTGCGCTCGGCTTCACGGCGCTCGGTAACGTCTTCGCCCAGGCTGGCCACGCCGGTTACATCGCCTGCCACCGAACGCAACACCGTGTTGTTCCAGTGCACCAGACGCCGCTCTCCCGAGCGGGTCAGAATTTCGTTGTCGTAGTGCCAGGCCGAAGGCCGGTCTGCCAGAAGGTCGGCAAATACCTCACGCACGCCAGGCGCGTCGGGCGGCAAGAACAGTGCAAACCAGTTGCGCCCAAAAACTTCTTCACGTTGCCAACCGGTCAACCGCAACAGGTAGTCGTTGCAATAAATGATGCGGCCTTCGCTGTCCAGCATCAGCGAGATCATCTCGACCTTGTCGAGCATGTCGTTAAAGCGGCGGTCGCTTTCGTGCAGTTCCTCCTCGGCGCGCTTTTCCTTGGTGATGTCCTGAATGGTGTTGAACCAGCGGCGGGGCTGCCCCCGCCCGACCTCGTCGTCCAGGGGTTCCATCACCTGCCGCAGGTGCAAGAGTTGCCCATTGGCACAGACCAATCGGTAGGTGAAGTCCAGGCGCACGCCTTCGTTCGATGCTTCCAGCGCATGGCGCCGGAACATTGCGCGGTCGTCCGGATGCACCAAGGCGAGCCAGGCGCGCGCGGACCGAGGCATGTTTTCGTCAGACAAGCCCAGCATTTCGGGCAAGGTGTCGAGCCAGCTTTCAAAAGCTCCGTCGGGGCCACTGATGACGTGGACAATTTTGGCCAGCGACTGCGCCCGTCGCAGGCTGGCTTTGCTGGCGCGAAGCGCATCCATGGCGCGCTGGCGCTCTTGCACCTCGACTTGCAGTTGCTCGGCGTGGCGTTGCACCTCCTGATACAGGCTGCCGTTTTCATAAATGCGCCCTACCTGGGCGCCCAGGATGGTGACGATTTTTTCGTCTTCGACGCTGAAACCATCGGCTCCAAGCTTGTTGGCCAGGCAGATCCATCCGTACGAAAAAGACAGCGAGGTGACCGGCACGATCAACGCCGTAAAAAGCGGTGGGTAGCCCGGTGGCAGGCCGATGGCCTCTGGTCGACCGGAGGGATCTGTCCAGCGCTGTGAGCGTCGCTCGGCCCGCACAGTGCCCGGAAGGCCGTGTGACACCACGGGAGTCGCCAGCCGCTCGTTACGCTCTGCGTCCAGCCCGCTGGTGCACACGATGGGGTCGGAACTGTGCTTGCGCGAAATGCAAAGCACCGCATATTGCGCGCCCACCAAGTCCCGCGCGCCCTTACACACATTCGCCAGCAGCACCTGCGGATCGCGTTCGGACGCCAGTTGCAGGTTCAGGTCGGTCAGCGCTGCCAGCCGGAAGTTCATGGCTTCCAGTTGCGCCACGTTGCCCGTGAGTTTGTCGGTCATCAAACGCAGGTGCTGCGTCTGAAAGCTGTGCTCCGGTACCAGGGGCGACGACGCTGGCGCCTGTGCCAGGGCCTCGTCAATGACGTCCAGAATGTCCTGCGGTTCGCAGGGTTTGATCAACACCTGTGTCACCCCGCAGGCCAGTGCCAGATTGCGTGCCTCCAGCTCGCGGTAATGGGCGCTGTAGAACACCACCTGGGTGTGCGCGATCGCTGCGTCGGCGCGCAACTGGCGCACAAACTCGTAGCCATCCATGGTGGGCATCAGGATGTCGGAGATCACCAATTGCGGACGCTCTGCACGCACAAGCACCAGCGCTTCTGCGCCATCAGACGCCTCCAGCGCCTGGTGGCCACCGTGCCCGATGAGCGTGACCACCAGCGCCCGGTTGGCGGGGAGATCATCTACAACCAGTATCTTTGCCATGCTGTCTTCTGTGTAGGCCGTTCAGTCCCCGCTCGGCCCTTCAGCCGGTGCGGGCGGTGGCGCAGAGGCGGTTCCCAGAAACACTTCGATCTGCTGCACAAACGTTTCGGGCGTGATGGGTTTGGACAGGTGGTCGTCAAAGCCCATCTCCAGCGCCTTCTCACGGTCGCCGGGCATGGAGAACGCCGTCACCGCCACCAGCGGAACCCGCTGCCACTTCGGATGGGAGCGCAGGGTTTGCGCCACCTGGTAGCCGTTCATGATGGGCATCTGCAAATCGCACAGGATGAGGTCGTGGGGCTGGGACAGGGCCAGCTCCAGCCCCACAGCCCCGTTTTCGGCCACGTGCACCGTATACCCCGCCGCATCGAGCAGGTAGGCGACCAGCAGGCGGCTTGCGTCGTCGTCTTCTATCACCAGTATGTGGGCAGCTGTCATTCGCGGGGCTCCGGCAATTCGAGGATGAAGGTACTGCCCTGCTCCTCGGTGCTTTCAAAGTGAATACGCCCACCCAGGGCATCGGCCAGCTTGCGGCTCAGGTGCAGGCCCAGGCCGGTGCCCTCCTGGTGGCGTCGGTCGGCGCTTTCGACGCGCGAAAAGGCTTCAAACAGCCGGGTCTGGTCGTCAGCAGGAATCCCTGGCCCCGTGTCCTGCACACACACCACCACCATGCGGCCACCGGCTCGCAAAACATCGTCCTTCAGCGTCAAGTGAACGCTGCCCTGCTGTGTGAATTTGATGGCGTTGCCCACCAGGTTGATCAGAATCTGGCTCATCGCACGCCGGTCGGACCGCAGCACCACGGGCGTTGAAGGAAGGTCGGATGTGAACACCAGGGTCTTGCGCGCAGCCTCCGGGCTCAGCGTTGCAACCACCTCTTCCACCACGGCGCGGCAGTCCACCAGTTCAAGATTCAAGGTCGCCTTGTTGGCCCCGAGTTTGGCCACGTCCAGCAGATCGTTGATGAGCGACAGCAAATGCCGCGCACCCGTCTGCACGATGCGAAGCTGCTTTTCCTGCTCGGTGTTCAAAGGCCCCGGGAGCTTCATCAACAAGGTGCCTGTGAACCCAATGATGGCGTTGAGCGGCGTGCGCAGCTCATGTGACATGCTGGCCAGGAACCGGTCCTTGACCAGGGCTGCGTTCTCCAGCTCCAGGTTTTTCTCGCGCAGCGCCTGCTCGATGCGTTTGCGCTCGGTCACGTCGCGGATGGCGCTGGACACAAACAGTCCCTCTTCTGTCTCCAGCGGGCTCAGGCTGATCTCTACCGGAAACTCGCTGCCATCCTTGCGCAGACCGTGCAACTCCAGTCCGGCGCCCATGGAGCGACTGCGGGGTTCGGCAAAAAAGCCGCGGCGGTGCGCGGGGTGTGAGCCACTGAACCGCGCGGGCACCAGCAGTTCGATCTGCTGGCCCAGCAACTCGTCGCGGCTCCAGCCAAACAGCCTCACGGCCTGAGAGTTGACGAGCACGATGCGCCCGTCGCGGTTGACGATGACCATCGCGTCGGGCGCAGCCTCCAGCAAGTCCTTGAATTTCTGGTCAGCCTTTTTGCGGTCCGTGATGTCGCGGATCGCACTCATCACCATGGCGCCTTCTTCGGTGTCGATGGGGCTCAGGCTGATCTCCACCGGAAACTCGCTGCCGTCTTGGCGCAAGCCATACAACTCCAGCCCCGCGCCCATAGTGCGGGTGCGCGGCTGTGCAAAAAAACCGCTGCGGCGTCCCAGGTGAGTACCCCGGTAGCGTTGAGGCAGCAGCACCTCCACCGGCAGCCCCAGCAGGTCAGCCCGCTGGTAGCCAAAGACGCGCTCCGCTTGCGAGTTCACCAACACAATGCGGCCTGTCACGTTGACCATCACGATGGCGTCCGGGGTGGATTCGAGCAGGTCGCGAAACCGTGCTTCCAGCAATTTGGCGTCCCGCTGCACTTTGAGCTGCGTGACGTCTTTTTTGCTGGACAGGAAGTACAGCACCTGCCCCCCGGCGTCGAGCACGGCCTTGGTGGAGATGTTGACGTGCACCAGTGACCCGTCTTTGCGGCGGCGCACCGTTTCGTGCACGGCAGTCCCCAAACGCAGCGCCTCGGCGCGGATGGCCTCTTCTTCATGTGCGCGGTCGGTGGGAACGATGAGGTCAAGGATCGAGCGCCCTTCGGCTTCGGCCTGAACGTAGCCAAAGATTCGCTCGGCCGCGGGGTTCCACTCCAGCACTATGCCTTGCGGAGACAGCACCAGCAGGGCATCGGGGTTTTGCTCCCAATATGCCGCAGAAAAGTCAGACGCCATTCAGTCCCCTGTATTGGAGCCGCAACGTGCAGGCCCCCTTTGGTGCCTCACGCGTTCAAGCCCATCACGCCGCAGCCCGCCAGAAAATGGAGTTCCAACGAACCGGGCGCGCCAGCGAATGCCCCGGCATGTCCAATCCAATCTCGGAAACCCAAGGCGTGACCCAGCCCTCTCTGTTTCAAAACATCTTAGAGGCTAAGTGGGATAAACACCAAACGGCAATTGACCACGGGTGCCGGAAAAATCCCGCCCCAAAATCGAAGGTGACACGCGCGGACCAGGTGGCGGCAAAAAAATCAGCCCCTGATCCAACCTGGAACAGGGGCTTCATGAAACGCCTTTGCAGCGCGTTCAAGGCGCTGCACAAGCACGGTGTTCGCTGCTGTCTGCCGCTGACAGCGTTACATGTGATCGATCATCACCTGACCAAAACCCGAACAACTCACTTGTGTGGCGCCATCCATCAGGCGTGCAAAGTCGTAGGTCACCTTTTTGGACGCAATCGACTTTTCAAGCGAGCTGATGATCAGGTCGGCAGCGGCTGTCCAGCCCATGTGGCGCAGCATCATCTCGGCCGACAGAATTTCGGAGCCGGGATTCACATAGTCCTTGCCCGCGTACTTGGGGGCCGTACCGTGGGTCGCTTCAAAACACGCGACCGAATCCGACATGTTGGCGCCGGGGGCGATGCCGATGCCGCCGACCTGCGCTGCGAGTGCATCCGAGATGTAGTCGCCATTGAGGTTGAGCGTGGCCACCACCGAATACTCGGCAGGCCGCAACAGAATCTGCTGCAGGAATGCGTCGGCGATGCTGTCCTTGACAGTGATCTCCTTGCCGTTCTTGGGATTCTTGAGACGGCACCATGGGCCGCCATCGATCAGTTCGGCGCCGAATTCCTTCTGCGCCAGCGCATAAGCCCAGTCGCGGAAGCCACCTTCGGTGTACTTCATGATGTTGCCCTTGTGCACGATGGTCACGCTCGGCTTGTCGTTGTCGATGGCGTACTGAATGGCTTTGCGCACCAGGCGCTCCGTGCCTTCGATGGAAACGGGCTTGACGCCCAGACCAGAAGTATTGGGAAAGCGGATCTTCTTGACGCCCATTTCTTCCTGCAGAAACTTGATGAGCTTCTTGGCCTTGTCGGACTCTGCTTCAAACTCGATGCCGGCGTAAATGTCTTCCGAGTTCTCTCGGAAGATCACCATGTTGGTCTTTTCGGGCTCCTTCAGTGGCGACGGAACGCCCTTGAAATACTGCACGGGACGTAGGCAGACGTAGAGGTCCAGTTCCTGGCGCAGGGCCACGTTCAGCGAACGGATGCCGCCACCCACGGGCGTGGTCAATGGTCCCTTGATGGACACCACGTATTCGCGCAGCACCTGCAGGGTTTCGTCCGGCAACCACACATCGGGGCCGTACACCTTGGTGGATTTTTCGCCCGCGTAGACCTCCATCCAATGGATCTTTTTGGTGCCGCCATAGGCCTTCGCCACCGCAGCATCGACCACCTTGATCATCACGGGCGTGATGTCCAGCCCCGTGCCGTCACCTTCGATGAAAGGGATGATGGGCTGGTCCGGCACATTCAGGGACATGTCGGCATTGACGGTGATCTTCTGGCCTTCGGCAGGCACCGTAATGTGCTGGTAGGTGGTCATGGGTGGTGGGTCTCCGGGAGAATCTGAAACGGGGTCCGCAGTTGGCGCTTGGCCAGCTAAAGCCGAATCATTCTAATGAGAAAAATTTTGCACCAGACCCCTCGCCACAGAGGTGGTCGCTGCTATCGTCGCCCCCGGGGCCACGCGGATTTTCGGCGGCCCCTTCTTGTTCACATTGGAAACGGCATATATGAAAAAACTCCTCGCTGTCCTGGTGGCTGGTCTGTTCGCTGGAGGTGCATTTGCACAAGCACCCGCCACCGCACCCACACCCACACCCGCCATGGCCACTGCACCCGCAGCGGCAGCACCCGCCCCCATGGCCGCACCAGCAACTGCTGCAGCCCCGGTAGCCCAGAAAAAGGCGGCCAAAACGGCAAAGTCGGCCAAGTCCGCCAAAGCGACTAAAACAACCAGAACAGCCAAGAAGAAAACTTCGAAAAAGGTCGCGAAGAAGAAAACCGCTAAGAAGCTCGCCTGAGTCGGCGCAGCCAGCGACTCCTGCCAACCTGCTCGTCAGGCAGTCTGAGCGCTTCACATCACAATCGCCCGCACCTGCGGGCGATTTCCATGCGGAACCTGGCAGGCCATCTGCCCGGTTGAACTTACCGCCCCGTCCGCAGTCCGTCCCTTGTCCGTCTTGCTCTTCCTTGAAAGCCTTGGCCATGATCGCTTCTTGCCCTGCCACTGCCCCCCTGGCGCCCTTCCGGGTCACACGTCGCACCACCCGCAGGGTCCACAGTGCCTTGCTGGCTTTGGCGTGCACGCTGCACATCGGCATTGCCGCTGCGCAAGAGGGGCCCCAACTCCATCTGCAGCGTGTGGAGTTGACGGCAGGTATGCACCGCATCGACGCTCAGGTTGCCCAGGCCCCGCAAGAGCGCCAGACCGGGCTGATGCACCGCAAGGAAATGCCCCAGCACGAAGGCATGCTCTTCGTCTTTGAACAACCCGCACAACAGTGCTTCTGGATGAAAAACACCTTGTTGCCGCTGACGGCAGCATTTGTGGACGATGACGGCACCATCGTCAACCTGGCTGACATGAAGCCGCAAACGCTGGATTCGCACTGCTCCGCCAAGCCCGTGCGGTATGTGCTGGAGATGAACCAGGGCTGGTTTGCCAAAAAGGGGATCAAGGCAGGCGCCAAGCTGGGGGGTGCGCTGTTCAGCCGCAAATGAAAGGAGGCCTTTGCGCAAAGGCATCAACTATCATTTCAATAGCATTCAGCGCTTTACCCATAAGCGCTAAAGGCCAAAAATATGCTGAAAATCCATGAAAAAACGGCCCGAGGGCCGTTTTTGTTTGTTGCCGGGTCCGCCAGCCGCACGATCAAAGCTCGCACGTGCCAGGCAGATCAGGCGAAGTTGGCTTCAGCAAACTTCCAATTCACCAGGCTCGACAGGAAGGTCTCGACAAACTTGGGGCGCTGGTTGCGGTAGTCGATGTAGTACGCATGTTCCCACACGTCCACCGTCAGCAGCGCCTTGTCGGCGGTGGTCAGCGGCGTGCCTGCGGCGCCGGTGTTGACGATGTCGACGCTGCCGTCGGCCTTCTTCACCAGCCAGGTCCAGCCCGAACCAAAGTTGCCCACGGCGCTCTTCACAAACGCTTCCTTGAAGGCCGCGTAGCTGCCCCACTTGGCATTGATGGCATCGGCCAGCGCGCCGGAGGGTTCGCCGCCGCCTTGGGGGGCCATGCAGTTCCAGAAGAACGTGTGGTTCCAGATCTGGGCTGCGTTGTTGTAGATGCCGCCGCTCGACTTCTTGATGATCTCTTCGAGGGTCATCGACTCGAATTCGGTACCCTTTTGCAGGTTGTTGAGGTTCACCACATAGGCGTTGTGGTGCTTGCCGTGGTGGTACTCCAGGGTTTCCTGGCTGTAGTTCGGCGCCAATGCGTCGATGGCATAGGGCAGCGGGGGAAGGGTGTGTTCCATGTGGTGTTTCCTCGTGGTTTGAAATTCTGGGATGCCATCCGCAACGCCTGGGTGGGCAATGCAGTCGGGCACGGCGCGAGGGGGCATTGTAGAAAGATCGGGTGACCTGTGCCGGATCAGGGCAGACGCCGTCTGGCGAAAGCCGCAGAAAGCCCCAGAACACGCCACTGTCCTACAGCCGTGCCGCTGGCTTGCGTCATATGCCCCCCCTTCCGATACGGCTTTCAGAGCAACCGCGGCTGCCCCAATACCGTCACGTCCACCGTGCCATCTGCAAGCGTTGCACGGAGAGCATCCCCGGGCTGGGCCTGTTGGACGCTGGTCACCGCATGGCCGGCAGGGTCGGTCAGCAGGGCATAGCCCCGCTGCAGCACCAGACGTGGGTCCAGCAGCTCCAGTCGCAACGCGGCGCGATCGAGCCGGTCCGCCTGTCCTACGAGGTGTCGCTGCAATTTTTGGGGCAAATTGGCCTCCAGCGCTTGCTGTGACTGCGCCAGCCGGTGCATTTTCAATAGCACGCCATGGCGCATGCGCTGCGCCAACCGGGCCAGTTGCATTTGCTGGCGCGCCACCAGACCTGAGGGCCGGCCCAGGCGCGCTGCGGCTTGGTCCAGCCGCTGGTGGCGGGCATCCAGCTGGCGTTGCGCCCCGTCGCTGAGGCGCCCTGCCACCAGCCCGAGCGCACCCATCCACACATCGCGGGGCTGGGACACCAATTCGGCCGCTGCGGTGGGCGTGGGCGCGCGCAGGTCGGCGCAGAAGTCGGCAATGGTGAAGTCGGTCTCGTGCCCGACACCGCTGATCAGCGGCACCGGGCTTTGCACGATGGTGCGCGCCAAACGCTCGTCGTTGAAAGCCCACAGGTCTTCGATGGAACCGCCCCCCCGCACCAGCAGGATGACGTCAATCGCTGGTTTTTGAGTCAAATCGGCCCCTGGCGCAAGTCCTGCCTGCGCTAGCAGATACAGTTTTGATAGCGCCGCAATGATGGATGCAGGGGCTGCCAGCCCTTGCACCTGCGCGGGCACCAGCACCACCGGGATGTGGGGCACCCTGCGGCGCAGCGCAGTCACCACGTCATGCAGCGCGGCTGCTCCGGTGGAGGTCACCAGGCCAATTCCGCGCGGCTGCAGCGGCAGCGGACGTTTGCGGGCGGCATCGAACAGGCCTTCGGCGTCCAACTGCGCCTTGAGCCGCAAGAACTGCTCAAACAGTGCGCCCTGCCCGGCCCGCTGCATGCTTTCGACGATGAACTGCAGATCGCCCCGTGCCTCATACACCCCCAGGCGGCCCCGCACTTCCACCAACTCGCCATCGCGCGGCGAAAAGTCAAGCAGGGTGGCGGCACGCCGGAACATGGCGCAGCGCAACTGTCCGTTGGCGTCCTTGATCGAAAAATAACAATGCCCGCTGGATGCGCGCGAGAAGCCCGTTATCTCACCGCGGACCGCGACAGGATTGAATCGCGCCTCCAGAGCATCAGCAATGGCGCGGCACAGCGCGCCAACTTCCCACACACGGGGCGCCACACCGTGGCCCGGGCGCTCAAGCATGAGACGCCGTGCGCCTTTGCGCGGTGCTTGAAAGAAGAGTACTCCACAGAAACGGCCGAGCGAACGCCGGACCGAGAGCCCACCCCACAACCGGCTGCAAAACACCAGAGCACGTCCAAGTCATTGATTTATATACGCTTTTCATTGCTCAATTTTTCATCAATCTGTTGCAAGCACGGCGTGGCGCCACTTTGTGAGGGTGTCGACGTGGGTTGCCCACAAAGTTATCCACAGTTTTTGTGAGTGAGCAGCCCCGCGTATCGTGCGCACAGCAACGTAACGGTTTGTGACGAAGTAGCACCCTGAAGCTGGGCCATAATCGCCGATTGCTTCCATCTGCGCGGAGAGAGATTTGCTGTCCATCATACAAGCCGCAGGCTGGCCGATCTGGCCCCTGATTGCGTGTTCCATCCTGGGAATGGCGCTGATTTTCGAACGTTTTGTGGCCCTCAAGACGGCCCGCGTTGCCCCCCCAAAATTGCTCGACGAAGCCATCACGGTGTCGTCCAAGTCGGTGCCCACGCCCGACGTGGTGAACCAGCTGGCCCAGAACTCGGCGCTGGGCGAAGTGCTGGCCACCGGCCTGCGCACCCTCAACAGCAACCCCCAGTGCAGCGAGACCGACTTACGCTCGGCCATGGAAGGCGCCGGTCGCAGCGTTGCACACCGGCTTGAAAAGTACCTCTCGGCCCTGGCCACCATCGCCTCGGCGGCGCCCTTGCTGGGCCTGCTGGGCACGGTGATCGGGATGATTGAGATTTTTGGCTCGCAAGCGGGCACGGGCGGCATGGGCCAGGCCATGGGCGGTGGCAACCCCACTCAACTGGCGCACGGTATTTCGATTGCGCTTTACAACACCGCATTCGGGCTGATCGTGGCCATCCCGGCGCTGATTTTCTGGCGCTACTTCCGCTCCCGGGTGGATGCCTATCTGTTGACGCTGGAGCTGGCCTCCGAACAGTTCGTGCGCCACATCCTGCGCCTGCGCAAGGTGAAGTAAGGCGGGCTGTTCGCCTGTTGCCCACCGGCCTCCCGCCCTTTGAGAGCCCTGCCATGAACTTCAGCCCCCGGCCCAAGAACGAGCCCGAGATCAACTTGATCCCGTTCATCGACGTGTTGCTGGTGATCCTCATCTTTCTGATGCTGACCACCACCTACAGCAAGTTCACCGAACTGCAGCTGACCTTGCCCGTGGCCGACGCCGAACAGCAGCGCGACCACCCCAAGGAAGTGGTGGTGTCGGTGGCGGCTGACGGCCGCTACGCCGTCAACAAAACCGGCGTCGACGGCAAAAGCGTGGACGCCATTGCCCAGGCCCTGCGCACCGCCGCCAGCGCGGGCCGTGACAGCGTGGTGATCATCAGTGCCGACGCCATGTCGCCCCACCAGTCCGTGGTCACCGTGATGGAAGCTGCGCGCCGTGTGGGCCTCACGCAGATCACCTTTGCCACACAGTCGTCGGCATCGGGCCGCGCCGCCAGCCGCTGACCGGCATGGCTGCCTCCGGGCCGCAGCCGCCCTCGCCTTCTCCCGCGCCATCACCGCCTTCCAGTTCCTCGCCCCAAGCTGTGGGGAACTCCCCGCCGCGCGGGCCGCAACAGATTTGGCAGTCGCGCGGCATTGCCGCCTGGGCGCTGTGGCCGCTGTCACTGCTGTACGGTAGTTTGGTCGAGCTGCGCAGGGTGCTGTACCAGCGCGGAATATTGAAGACCGAGCACCCGGGCCGCCCGGTGGTGGTGGTGGGCAATGTGATTGCCGGCGGCGCGGGCAAAACCCCGGTGGTCATTGCGCTGGTGCGGCACCTGCAGGCACGTGGCCTGCGCGCGGGGGTCATCTCCCGTGGCTACGGGCGCGCCACCACCGATTGCCGTGCCGCAACAGCCGCCAGCCTGGCCAGCGAGGTGGGCGATGAACCCGCCTTGATAGCGCGCAGTTTTGCCAATGGGCCCGAGGTGCCTGTTTTTGTGGCCTCCCGCCGCATCACCGCGGCGCGCGCCCTGCTCGCAGCCCACCCAGGCACCGATGTGATCGTGTGCGATGACGGCTTGCAACATCTTGCCTTGCAACGCGATCTTGAAATCTGCATCTTCAACGACCAGGGCATTGGCAACGGGTTCTTGCTGCCGGCCGGGCCACTGCGTGAACCCTGGCCGCGGACGGTGGATCTGGTGTTACATGCGGGCGGTATGGCGCCTGTCCAAACCGAGAGTCCAAACTCCGCGTTTGGGATGCGGCGCGATCTGGCGCCCTGCGCTCTTCAGTCTGACGGCACCCAGGTTCCGCTGTCCAAACTTGAGGGCCAACCGCTGCACGCCGTGGCGGCGGTGGCACGGCCAGAGGACTTCTTTGGCATGCTGCAGGCGAAGGGTTTGACGCTCGCACACACGGAGCCTTTGCCCGACCACTATGATTTCAATAGCTGGAAGCGCTTATCAGATAAGCGCTACACCCTGATTTGCACCGAAAAAGATGCAGTGAAGTTGTGGGCACAGCACCCCGACGCCCTGGCCGTGCCTCTGCAGGTGCTGATCGACCCCGCGTTTTTTGCAGCGGTGGACGCGCACCTGGACGGCTGCCTTGCTGCAACGCCAACGACGCCAGGGCCACCGCTATCATCCCCCTCTGCCTGAACGACCCTTCCCGGAAAGCCCGCCACCATGGACCCCAAACTGCTCGAACTGCTGGTCTGCCCCGTCACCAAGGGTCCGTTGACCTTTGACCGCGACGCACAAGAACTTGTCTCCCGCAGCGCAAGGCTGGCCTACCCGGTGCGCGATGGCATCCCGGTGCTGCTCGAAAACGAGGCCCGCACCTTGACCGACGAGGAACTGGAGCAGTGAGCCAAGCGCCCAACAGCGGCACTGCCGGCGCCACTCCAGCCCCCCAATTTACGGTGCTGATCCCGGCGCGTATGGCGTCCAGCCGGCTGCCGGACAAACCCCTGGCGGACATTGCCGGCCAGCCCATGGTGGTGCGGGTCGCCCGGCGAGCGGCGCAGAGTGCAGCGGCCCGCGTGGTCGTCGCCGCCGACGACACCCGCATTCTGCAGGCTTGCGCCCACCACGGTGTCGAGGCGATCTTGACCCGTGCAGACCATGCCAGCGGCAGCGACCGTCTGGCCCAAGCCTGCACCGACCTCGGACTGGATGGCGACGACATCGTGGTCAATGTGCAAGGCGATGAGCCGCTGATGGAGCCAGACCTGATCAATGCCGTGGCCGCCCTGCTGCCCGCCCGACCAGAAGCCAGCATGGGCACCGCAGCGCACGCCATCACCTCCCTTGCGGACTGCACCAACCCGAATGTGGTGAAGGTAGTGCTCGACGCGCGGGGACTTGCGCACTACTTCAGCCGCGCGCCGATCCCATTTGCACGTGACCACCCAGACACCGCATGGTGGCAAGGTGCAGCCCAGGCAGCTTCGCCCGGTGTCGCCAGCCTTTCCGGGTTTGCGCCGCTGCGCCACGTCGGCATCTACAGCTATCGCGCGCGCTTCTTGCGGCAATTTCCGTCGCTTGCGCCAGCCCCTACCGAAGCTGTCGAAGCTCTGGAGCAACTGAGGGCCCTGTGGCACGGCCATCCAATTGCCGTGCACCTGGCCGCCGCAGCCCCGGGCCCCGGCGTGGACACGCCTGCAGACCTGGAGCGGGTGCGCCGTCTTTTTGCCTGAACGCCGCAGGGCTGCGCACCGGCGGGCATCGTCACACAGGCGCCTTTCAGTCCCGCTGGCGGTGGGCGCGTGTAAGTGAACGCAAGGTGGTCACATGCTATCCTCGCCCGCAACGAGAGCACCGCATCCCGGGCGCACAGAACGGCTTCAGGTGCCGTTCGAGCGTCCCCGCCAGCGGCGCCAACCGATTTCTAACCTTCGAGGACTTCCATGAGACTAATTTTGTTGGGCGCGCCTGGCGCCGGAAAGGGCACGCAAGCCACATTCATCTGCCAGAAATACGGCATCCCGCAAATTTCCACCGGCGACATGCTGCGCGCAGCGGTCAAGGCAGGCACACCGTTGGGCCTGCAAGCCAAGGCCGTGATGGATTCGGGCGCCCTGGTCAGTGACGACATCATCATCGGCCTTGTGAAGGAACGCATCACCCAGCCCGACTGCGCACACGGTTTTCTGTTCGACGGTTTCCCCCGCACCATTCCCCAGGCGGACGCCATGAAGGCGGCAGGCGTCAAGCTCGACTACGTGCTCGAAATCGATGTGCCGTTCGACGCCATCATCGAACGCATGAGCGGCCGCCGCTCGCACCCCGCCAGCGGCCGCACCTACCACGTCAAGTTCAACCCGCCCAAGGTGGATGGCAAGGACGACGTAACCGGTGAAGACCTGATCCAGCGCGAAGACGACAAGGAAGAAACCGTGCAAAAGCGTCTGCAGGTCTATAGCGACCAGACGCGCCCCCTGGTGGACTACTACAGCAACTGGGCCAAAGCCGAGCCCGAAACCGCCCCCAAGTACCGCGCCATCAGCGGCACGGGCAGCGTGGACGAAATCACATCCCGCGCATTGCAAGCCCTGGCAGGCTGATCGGACTGGAAAGCCTTGGTAGCGCTGCGTTCTTGCGGCGCTAGCACGGTACCCACATGCTATTCAGAGAAACGTCAGAGGGACGGCTCCAAGAAGCAACGCTCTACCGCTAGACGTCGCTTTTTTTTTTGCTGCATGGGAAGTCGCCGGTCAGAGGCAAAGTCGATGCTGACACGCATACCGGCATCAATACCGGTATCAGCGGGCAACCTCCACCTTCAAGTTAAATTTGATCAGGCTGGACTGGATCGCAGGGCATAGGTCTTGCCGTCCACAAAAAGATACTCCGCACGCAGCACGGCCTCGCCTTTTTCCTCGCGCAAGGTGAAACCTACCACTGACAACGAAGCACCCGGGTTCACTTCCTGCACCTGCCATGCATGCATGCGGGTGAGCGGCGCCAATTCGATTTCCCAGACCTTGTCCTTGCGCGTGGGCAACACGGTTTTGGTCAGTAGGGCTTTACCGTCGACCGGAGCGGTCTGCGCAGGCAATGGCCGTTGCGCCAAGTCTGGGGGCAGTTTCAGGCCTGCAGGCAACTCCAGGTCAAGCTCTGCATGGGGGTTTTGCCAGCGCACTTTGCGCACAGTGCCTTCAAGATAAAGGGGGCGCTCGGGGTCAAAACTACTCCAACCATGATGGGCATTCGCGCCCAGCGGGAGGGCCGTTGCGGCCAGCAGCAGATGACGACGTTGCAGGTGACTCATGACGGCTCTCTCCTTGCTAAAGATAGGCAATCCAGCGGCCACACACCACCACAGCCAACCAGACCACGGTGGATGCCAGCATCTGCGCACGCGCGAGTCCATCCAGACGCACCAGTGACCCGCGCCCATGGAACCATGCCGCGTTGCAGCCTGCAAGCATTAACAACAGCATCTTCAAGGTAAATACCCGGTTGCTGAGCAACTCCGTTGGCTGCGTGGCGAACATCAACAGGCCCGATCCAGCCGCCAGCGCAAATCCGCACAACGCCACCGACAGGCTCAAGCGCGCCAAATCCTGGATGGCAAGCGCCGCCCCCCGGCCAAACACACGCAGTTCCAGCAACACCAGGTTGCCAAGCAGCAGCGCAATGCCCACGATGTGCACCACCTCCAGCGCCGGGTAGGCCCAGACATGTGTCTTGAGGGAGGCAAACATGCGAAGCGCCCTTTGTATTTTCTAGTCTCAGCGGAGCAGATCCAGCATGAGCGCAATGCGCGCCTTGACAGGAGACAGTCCTTGCGAATCCGGCAACGGATCACCCGGCTTGGGCAACACCTGCCCCTCGGGGCAGCGCGTGGCCCGCACTACAGCCACACCCGCGGCCTGTGCGCGCAACAGCGCTGCTTCAAGATGGTGGTGAATCGTGCCATTGCCGGTGCAGGCCACTACCAGCCCTTGTACCCCGTCGCGCACCAACGCGTCGACCATAAAGCCGGTGGCTCCCGCATGGCTCATCACAATTTCTACGCGGGGCCACACATTCATATTCGCTATATTTTCAATAGCTATTCGCGCTTCACCATCAAGCGCTAGAGGCCAATTTTGTATCAAGCGCACTTGGCCTTCCTCCACAAACCCCAGAGGACCCACGTCGGCTGACGCAAAAGCGTGCACGCGGTACGGATGCACCTTTTGCACGTGCCGCGCGCCGTGCACCTCGCCCGCCGCCACTGCGAGCACGCCCCTAGCGCCAGGCGCCGCTGCTACAGCCATCGCATCGAGCAGGTTCTGCGGGCCATCAGGCGTCAACGCGGTGGATGGGCGCATGGAACAGGTTAACACCACAGGCTTCTTGCCTGCATCGAGGACCTCATGCAGAAACCAGGCCGTTTCTTCCAGCGTATCGGTGCCATGGGTGATAACAATGCCCCGCACTTCGGGAGCATTGAGGTAGTGAGCGCAGCGCTGGGCCAAAGCCCGCCAGATCTCAGCATCCATGTCCTTGCTGTCGATCTGTGCCACTTGCTCGATCAGCAAGTCGCCCGCGATTGTTTGGAGGCCGGGCACTGCGTCCAGCAATTGGGCCACCCCTACCTGGCCCGCGGTGTAGCCAATGTTGTCTCCCGCCTGTGCAGATGTGCCTGCAATCGTGCCACCTGTGCCCAAAACCACAATTTTTTGCCCACTCACTTGCGCACTCCGAAAAACTGGTGAAAAATACAGTTACTGGATTAAAAAACAGTTGTTCGTCACTGTAACCGCCTCCACCGGAAACCACCATGCTCGACAACCCCAAACTCACCGCCCGCCAGCAACAGATTCTGGATCTCATCCAGACCGCCATTGCACGCACCGGTGCGCCCCCTACCCGCGCTGAAATTGCCGCCGAGTTGGGGTTCAAGTCGGCCAATGCCGCCGAAGAGCATTTGCAAGCGCTGGCCCGCAAGGGCGTGATTGAACTGGTCAGCGGCACTTCGCGGGGTATTCGTCTGCGCAGCGATACCGTGCGCTCCATCAACGCGGCACGCGGCAACCAGTTTCACCTCCCCATTCCGGGCTTGTCGCAATTGGTGCTGCCTCTGGTGGGACGCGTCGCAGCGGGCTCGCCCATTCTCGCGCAGGAACATGTCGACCAAACCTACAGCGTGGAAAACAGCCTATTTCAGCACCGCCCCGATTACCTTCTGAAGGTGCGCGGCATGTCCATGCGCGATGCGGGCATCATGGATGGTGACCTGCTCGCCGTCCAATCCACGCGCGAGGCCCGCAACGGCCAAATCATCGTGGCCCGTTTGGGAGACGACGTCACCGTCAAGCGGCTGCGCCGCACCGCAACGGCCATCGAGCTGCTGCCTGAAAACCCCGACTACCCGGTGATCGTGGTCCAGCCCGGCGAACCTTTTGAAATTGAAGGTCTTGCAGTCGGACTGATCCGCAACACCATGCTGATGTAGGCGCTTCCCCTCCTTTTTGCTGCACCGCAGGTGGCGGGCGTTTGGCATGTGGATGGTCTCTTACCATTCACAGGCCAGCCCTGCGGTGTTGCTTCGCCTTGCAATCCTGCCTATGTCCAACCCCCGACCTTCGGAGTTTTCACATGGGAATTGCTTTGTCCACCCTTTCTGCTTTGCCCGCCCCGCTGCGTACATTGACCCGCTGGTTGCAGCAGGCGACACGCCTGGAGACAACGGGCTCTCCCCATTGCCACACGCCCCCAACAACCTCTTCCGTCGACACTTTGCAGGGTCGCGCCGCCCCCCACCGCCACGCAGCCTTGGGTGATGCCACAGCGACGGCGAACCACCGCCCTGCTCTGCCCGCAGACCATCGCCCCTTGCGGGGAAACTGGCCGTTCAATGTCCGTCCCCCAGCCCCCGCAGCCGAAGTACCGGCTCGGCCGCAGACAGGCGCTACACGATCCTTTCTGCCGCCTTCGTCGCCAGCAAGCCGCAGGGACACTTTTTTTGCGACGCTCGCCGCGGAGGGGCCTCAACACCGGACGGCCAAAGTGTTGCGAAGAGGGACCGAAGCGGGCGCTGGTCGGCTTGTCATTGCGGGCCGTATGGCCGATGTGTGCGCAGAACTGGACCGGATGGCTGCATCTGAGGGATTCAGAACTCAGTAAGAAGAACGCGGAAAGGCCAGCTGCCAGGGCTTGGGATGCTTGCTTCAGGCACCGCATCGTCCACAGCTTTGCGTTGCCCATTGACGAAATCTGTTTGCGCGGCTTCGCTGGTGATCTTTCAGTCCTGAGACATCTGGTCCGTAAGCAAGGTCTGTACAAAGCGAAAATCAACACTCCGTCACCAAAAGCGTGGCATTTTGCGGAGGTGCGGCACCGTCCGAGGCAGTGCGGCTTTCCTTGCCAAGGCACAATGTCGGGATGAATATCGTGATACTCGACGACTACCAGGACGCAGTGCGCAAACTCCACTGCGCTTCCCGGCTCGACGCATATACCGCCAAGGTTTACACCAACACCGTCAAAGGATTGGGCCAGCTGTCTGTGAGGCTCAAGGATGCAGACATCATAGTTTTGGTGAGAGAGCGTACGCACATCACCCGCCAATTGGTAGAAAAGCTGCCCCGTCTGAAACTCATTGCTCAGACCGGCAAGATTGGTAATCACATTGACGTTGCAGCGTGCACGGAGCGCGGTATTGCGGTGGCGGAAGGGGTCGGTTCCCCTGTGGCACCCGCTGAGCTGACGTGGGCACTGGTCATGGCGGCTATGCGCAGGTTGCCCCAATACATCTCCAATCTCAAGCATGGCGCCTGGCAACAATCAGGATTGAAGACTGCCTCCATGCCACCCAACTTTGGCCTGGGCAATGTGTTGCGCGGCAAAACGCTGGGCATCTGGGGGTATGGCCGCATTGGGCAACTGGTAGCAGGCTATGGACGAGCGTTTGGCATGAACGTACGGGTATGGGGCCGCGAGGCTTCTCGCGCGCAAGCACTGACCGATGGCTATCAAGCGGCCACAACTCGCGAGGAATTTTTTGCACAGTGCGATGTGATTTCGCTGCACCTTCGGCTAACCGATGAAACCCGTGGAATCATCTCGCTGGAAGACTTGTCGTGCATGAAGCCCACATCGCTGCTGGTCAATACTTCCCGTGCGGAATTGATCGAGCCCGACGCACTGATTGCAGCGCTTAACCGCGGTCGCCCTGGCATGGCAGCGGTAGACGTGTTTGAAAGCGAACCCATCTTGCAGGGCCATGCCCTACTGCGGCTCGAAAACTGCATTTGCACGCCCCACATTGGGTACGTGGAGCAAGACAGCTACGAGCTGTATTTTGGTGCGGCCTTTGACAACGTGATCAACTTCATCAAAGGCACGCCAACCAACATCGTGAACCCCGGCTCGCTGCAAGTGCGACGTTAGGATCTTCGCCGTAGCCTCCGCGCTGTGGACTCGCGCTGCGCCGATAGCCCGAGAAGAGCTGGAATCTGTACAGGATAAGCACACAAAAAAGGCTTCCCAAAGGAAGCCTTTTTGGCATCTGCAACAGGGCACCGGAGTGCCCTGTTGAGTGAGTGAACCGCTCTATTACAGAGGCGTCTTCTTGCCGTCCTTGTAGTTGTACAAGGTGATGGAAGGATTCTTCATTTCGCCGTTGGGTTCGAAGGCGATAGTGGAAGTCACGCCTTTGAAGCTGGACTTTGCCAGTTCGTTCACATACACCTTGGGGTCCACCGAGTTGGCGCGCTTCATGGCATCTACCAACAAGTACGTAGCGTCGTAGGTGTAAGGGCTGTAAACCTGGAACTGGTTAGGGTACTTGGCGTCGTACTTGGCCTTCCAGGCCGTACCGCCAGGCATCTTGGCCAGCGAAGAACCGCCTTCAGCGCAGATCACGTTGCCCAGGGTCTTGGCACCGGCAGCCAGCTTGGCGACTTCGGACGTGCAGACGCCGTCACCACCGAAGTACTTGACGTTGGCCATGCCCAGCTGTTCCATCTGGCGCAGCATAGGACCAGCCTGGGGGTCCATACCGCCGTAGAACACAGCGTCAGGGTTCTTGGACTTGATGGCGGTCAGAATGGCCATGAAGTCGGTGGCCTTGTCGGTCGTGAACTGCTCATCCACCACCTTCATGCCCTTGGCGATAGCCGTCTTCTTGAACACGTCTGCCACGCCTTGGCCATAAGCGGTACGGTCATCGATGATGGCAACAGTCTTGAGCTTCAGCGTGTCCACAGCGTAAAACGCCAGACCAGCGCCCAGGGCGTTGTCGTTGGCGATGATACGGAAGGTGGTCTTGTAGCCGGGCTTCGTCAGGTTGGGGTTGGTCGCAGCGCCAGTCACCATTGGAATACCGCAGTCGTTGTAGACCTTGGAAGCGGGAATGGTGGTACCGGAGTTGAGGTGACCGACAACGCCTGCGACTTTGGAGTCACACAGCTTCTGTGCGGCCGCTGTGCCCTGTTTTGGGTCAGCTGCATCATCTTCGGCTTGCAGCTCGAACTTGATCTTCTTGCCACCAATGGTGATGCCTTGAGCGTTCAGCTCTTCAATGGCCATGCGGGCGCCATTTTCGTTGTCCTTGCCGTAGTGGGCTTGGGCGCCGGAAACCGGAGCCACGTGGCCGATCTTGACCACCTGCTCTTGTGCAGAGGCCACACCAGCAGCAGCCGCGATAGCAGCAACCACGGTCAGTTTCAACTTCAATTGCATATCAATCTCCAGTAAAGATAAACGCTGAGAATATTCTTGTGTCTCAACGCAGGCGAACATATCGCAATTTACGGGCCAGATCATTAGGGAACACGATTAAACGAGAGAGAAACCACAGGGGAATACCCTGTCATCCCTTTGAAGCAGAAGGGGCGCCGCTCGCCAACTCATCGGCCACAGCCTCGTAAACTGCATGCCGAACCACGGATTCGATCTCTTCCCGCAAACGCGGAAGCACCGATCGGGTTTGCTCTTGCACCACTGTGGCGATCGCTTCGCGCAAGCGCTGGTCAAGCACCACATCCACGCGCTGCATCACCCTGTGCACCATGTACTCTTCCATGCCCTCAGGCATGGGGCGAGCGACTGGCGTGACGACGGGAATGCCGCTGGGAGCAGTTTGGGCAAGCGTTGGCTCTGAGCGAGGACCAACGCCTGAGTCGGGCCGAGACGCCAATACAGGGGGAGACGCTGGCATAGACGGTACCAACGTCGGTGGGTGTGTTACTGCGGGTGCAAATGCGGGCGCAGGCGTTGCAACAGATCTTGGAGTTGATGCCGCCGTCGGCCTCGGTGTCGCAGCAATAGCAGGCCGCGCTACCAGAGGCGGAGGCGATGACAGATTGGGCCGCGGCACGACCGGTGTGGCCGCGGGTGTCGGCCGCACAACAGGGGACACTGCAGGTGACGGGCGGGCCACTGCCGGGGGAGCAGGCGATGCTGCGGGCGAGGAAGACACCCGCGCAGCCGCTGGTGGCGACATCACCGTCGTACGCAAAGTCTCTGTTGCGCCCGGATTACCGGGACTGACGCGAGTGACGTCCGGTGTCTGCACCACTTCGGTGAGAGTGGGCACAAAACGCGGGGGGGTTCGAGGAGGCTGCGACATCAGTTCGCTTTCAGCACCAGATCGTGACGCGTGATGGCATATCCGCGAGATGCATAGTGTTTCCACCGGACCCGAGCAGCACTGCGATCGGTCTCATCGTGTGCGCTCACCACTTCGACCAATCGGTCAAACCGGCCGAACCCTTCAGGAACAGCTGCATTCAGGTTCAACAGGACCTCGTGGTGCGGAGACCGGCGCGCATCCTCCGCCAGCAACACCGGCGATACGTGGATCATTTCCTCGTCTGCGTTGTCACGGCAATGGGCCACAAAATCTTGTGGCGCCAGGGTCCAGAGCATTCGGTCCAAGGCCTCCAGCGTGTCGGCGGGTCCAGCAATCACCAGCCGAGCTCCGCTGCGCTGTACCTTGCGGGCAAAGCGGCAGGCGTAGGCCAGCTTGTCTGGCGCGTTGAAGTGAAAAGCGACCTCAGTCATGTGGGTGGGCCCCCGACACAATGGCGTTCAAACAGCCTTGGCCCGTGGGGAGCGTTTTGCTGCCGGCTTGACGGCAGGGCGCGACACGGGTGCTTGGGCCTGATTCAGGAGGTACTGCACCAGAAGCCCCACAGGGCGACCGGTAGAGCCCTTGGCCGCTCCTCCTTTCCAGGCCGTACCCGCAATGTCCAGATGGGCCCATGGCATGTCACCCACAAACTTCTGTAAAAACTTGGCTGCTGTGATCGAGCCGCCCGCGCGCCCCGCCACGTTACCCATGTCCGCAAAATTACTCTTGAGGCCGTCGGCATAGTCATCGTCCAGCGGCATGCGCCAGCAGAGATCCTCTGCTTCATTGCCAGCGTCTTGCAGTGCCGAAGCGAGTGCATCGTTGTTGGCAAACAGTCCGCTGCGCACGCCACCGAGGGCGATCACGCAGGCTCCGGTCAGGGTGGCAATGTCCACCACCGCCGCAGGCTTGAATCGGGCTGCGTAGGTCAATGCGTCGCACAGGACCAGGCGGCCTTCCGCATCGGTGTTGAGAATTTCGATGGTCTGGCCGCTCATGCTGGTCACAACGTCGCCCGGTTTCACCGCGCGACCATCGGGCATGTTTTCGCATGCGGGGATCAATCCCACCACATTGATGGCCGGTTGCAATTCACCCAAGGCGCGGAACACACCCAGCACGCTGGCGGCACCGCACATGTCGAATTTCATTTCGTCCATCTCGGGCGCAGGTTTGATGGAGATGCCCCCGGTATCAAACGTGATGCCTTTGCCGACGAGCACCACGGGCGCTTTGTCCTTGGCAGCGCCGTTGTAGCGCAGTTCGATAAAACGCAGGGGCTCCTCCGAGCCACGCGCCACGGCCAGAAACGCGCCCATTTTCAGCCGCGCCACTTCGGCTGGGCCCAGTACCTTGCACTGAACCCGCGGCAGCTTGGCCAACGTCTTGGCGGCATTGGCCAACAAAGTGGGCGTAGCGTGGTTCGCTGGGCGATTGCCCCACTCGCGTGCAAACTCGACCCCTGCGACCAATGCAACTCCGCTGTCAAAGCCTTCGCGCGCGTCGGCTGCGTTGGGAACGCCCACCACACAACGATTCAGACCACGGGCCTCCACCTTCGACTTGGTGCTGGTGTACACATAGCTGGCCTCCGCCACTGCCTGCACCACCGCGCATACGGCAGCCGGCTTGGCGGCTCCGGCAACACATACAACCACACGTTTGGTCTGTGGCGCCCTGACCGCCGCCCCCACTGCCAGCACTGCTTGGCGCGCTGCGCGTGCTGAACCGTCGCCAGACCCCACCAGCACCACCCGGCGGGCCGCTATAGCGGGCGCTTGGTACATCTGCAGATGTTTACCCGCTTTTACAGAAAGATCTCCGTTTTTGAGCGCCAGCGCGGCCAATGCCGACAACGCATCCTGCCCGGGCTTGAAGCCCTCCGGAATCAATGCGACCAAAAGGTCACATTTTTCGGAGGCCGCCGCAGCCAGTTCAAGGGTCTTGAGATCAAAGTTCATAATCGGTGTTTTCCTTTTGAGCGTGCTATGCACTTTCACAGTGCACTCAAAAGTGCATAGCAAGCTCTTAGCCAATGTTATTCGATTCATCCATCCGCAAAGAGCTGGCCCGCAGCTTTGGCGCGACGCTCGTGGTGCTGGTGACCGTGGTCATGACCATGATGCTCATCCGCACCTTGGGTCAGGCATCCAAAGGCAGCGTCAGCCCTTCTGACGTCATGCTGGTCATGGGTTTCACCGTGCTCGGGCAGTTGCCCACCATTCTCAGCCTTAGTCTCTTCATCGCCGTGGTCGGCACCCTGTCGCGCATGTACCGCGACAGCGAGATGGTCATCTGGTTCGCCAGCGGGCGCGGCCTCATCAGCCTGCTCAAGCCCCTGGTGCGTTTTGCCTGGCCTGTGATGGCGGTCATCGCAGTGCTGTCGCTGCTGGTGTGGCCTTGGGCCAACTCGCAGATTCAAGAACTCAAGACCCAATACGAGCAGCGCAGCGACATCGACCGCATAGCGCCTGGAGAATTTCAAGAGTCCAGTAACGGTAGCCGGGTGTTCTTTATCGACAAAGACAGCCCCGACACTCAGTCCGGGAACAACGTCTTCATTGCGGCCACCGACGGCATGCGCGAGTCCGTGACCTCGGCACGCAGCGCCCGGCTCGAAACCAAGAACGGCGAACGGCTGGCATTGCTAAGCGACGGGCAGCGACTGGAGACCTCGCGCGACAAGCCTGGCGTCAAGATCAGCGAGTTTGTCGAATACGGCACCCGTATTGGATCTGCTCCCACGGGCTCGGCGGAAGAGCTGTCCGTCAAGACCCGGGCCACCCACGAACTCCTGATGCAACCCCTCCCAGCCTACCGAGCAGAACTCGGCTGGCGACTGGGACTGGCGTTCGCGGCCCTCAACTTTGTCGTGCTGGGACTGGCCGTGGCCAGCGTCAACCCACGCGCCGCGCGCAGCAGCGGGCTGGTGTTTGCGCTTTTCGGGTTCATCGTTTACTACAACCTGATGACCTTGGGACAAAGTTGGGTGGGCGCTGGCCGCCTGGGATTGGTCAGCTTCATGGTGCTGTTGCATGGGGGCATGATGCTGATGTCGCTGCTCGTTCTGGCTGCCCGGCACAACCAATGGACCGTGGCACGCCTGTGGCAGTTCAGGTCCGCCCGCCAGCCCCGGAGCCCCGCATGAAAACCATTCGCCGCCTGATTCACCGCGAGGCATTGTTCGCCGTCAGCTTCGTCACCGCTGGTTTTCTGGCCCTGTTTTTCTTTTTTGATCTGGTGGATGAACTGCGGTGGGTTGGCCGCACTGGCGCTGATGGTTACCAGCTGTCGCACGCGTTCCTCTTCGTGGTGCTCAGCATTCCGAGCCACCTCTACGAATTGCTCCCCATCACCGTGCTCATCGGCACCATTTTTGTGATGGCGCGACTGGCGCAAAGCTCCGAGTTCACCATCATGCGCACCAGCGGCATGGGCCCGTGGCGCGCGCTGCGCACACTGCTCACACTGGGCGGTTTTTTTGTGTTGCTGACCTTTGCCATTGGGGACTACGTCGCCCCCTGGACAGACCGCGCCGCCCAACTGGTCAAGGTACGCTACCTCGGCCGCTTGACAACCGGTGCCACGGGGGCCTGGCTCAAAGAGCGGCAAGAAGACCGCTCTTACGCCGTCAATGTCCGCGCCCTTACCCCCGATGGCGGCATGCTGGACGTGCGCGTCTTCGAGTTCGACGCCAAGGGGCGACTCGCCTCACAGACGCGGGCGGCGAAGGGCGAGTTTGGGACGGACGGCGCTTGGGAGCTGGAAACCGTGCAGCGCAGCCGGTTCGAACAACGCAGCACTGAGGAAGCACGGGTGGAACACCTGGACGCTCCCACGCTGCAGTGGCCCACCCGCATCAGTGCCGACATGGTGGCCGCATCGCTGCTCAAGCCTGACCGCATGGCCACCATTGACTTGTTCCAGTACATCATGCATCTGGACGCCAACGGCCAGTCGTCTCAGCGCTACGAGATCGAGTTCTGGCGCAAGGTGTTCTACCCCCTCAGTTGCCTGGTGATGGTAGTGCTGGCCTTGCCCTTTGCGTACTTGCATTTCCGATCCGGCGGTATTGCGGGCTACGTGTTTGGAGGTGTGATGGCGGGCATCAGCTTCTTCCTGCTCAACAACGTGTTTGGCTACGCAGGCAACCTGCAAAACTGGTCACCATGGCTCACCGCAGCAGCGCCGGGACTCATCTATTCGGTATTGTCATTGGCGGCCTTTGGCTGGCTGGTGCTTCGGCGGTAGAAAGATGGGCCCCACGCTTGGCCAATTCGTGTGGCCGCTGCCCCCCGAGGGGTCCGCTTTTTGTCTTGGGGCGGCCCGGCGACAAAAAACTTCAAGCCTTTTTGGACTCTAACGCTTATGCAGCAAGCGCAAGCAGCTATCATTTTGTTCGCACACGGCTCCCGTGATCCACTGTGGCGCCTGCCGCTGGAGGCCGTTGCGGCACGCATCGCTGCCCAGCAGCCAGACCGGCCTGTTCTGTGTGCTTACCTCGAACTTTGCACCCCGTCGTTAGCGGATGCCGCCCGACACCTTGTCGCTCAGGGCGCCACGCAGGTCACCGTGGTTCCCATGTTTCTTGGCACTGGCAAGCATGCGCGTGAAGACCTGCCCTTGCTGGTGCAGGATCTGCACGCCGCCCACCCCACCGTCCCATTCCACGTGCAGACCGCTATCGGCGAAGATCCGCGCATGACCGCCCTCATGGCTGAAATTGCCTGCGAAGCCCCCTCCGCCTGACAGTTCTGCTGAAATTCCTTAGATGCTTGCAGCATAATGATGCAACTCTTTAGGCAATATCAGATATGAACTTGCACCAATTTCGCTTCGTTCAAGAGGCTGCCCGGCGCAACCTGAACCTGACAGAAGCCGCCAAGGCCCTGCACACGTCTCAGCCGGGGGTATCCAAGGCCATCATCGAATTGGAAGAAGAACTGGGCGTCGACATCTTCGCGCGCCACGGCAAACGCCTCAAGCGCATTACCGAGCCCGGCCAGCACGTGCTCAAAAGCATCGAGGTCATCATGCGCGAGGTGGGCAACTTGAAGCGCATTGGCGAACAGTTCAGCGCGCAAGACAGCGGCACCCTCAGCATCGCCACCACTCACACCCAAGCCCGCTACGTGCTGCCCGTGCCCGTGGCCCGGCTGCGCGAGTCCTACCCCAAGGTCAACATCAGCCTGCACCAGGCCACACCGCACGAAGTGGCGCGCATGGTGATCGACGAAGTGGCCGAAATCGGCATGGCCACCGAATCGCTGGCCGACTACCCTGAGCTAGTCACCCTGCCCTGCTACGAATGGCAGCACGTGCTGGTGGTGCCCAACGACCACCCGCTGGCGCAAAAGGAGCGCATCGGCCTGGACGACTTGGCGCATGAGGCGCTCATCACCTACCACCCCTCGTTCACCGGCCGGGGCAAGATCGACCAGGCCTTTGCGGCCCGCAAGCTGCAGCCGCGCATCGTGCTTGAAGCCATCGACTCCGACGTGATCAAGACCTATGTGCGCCTGGGCCTGGGCATCGGCATCGTGGCCGAGATGGCCATGCGCGACGACCCGGTGGGCGACTTGGCCGTGCGCCCTGTGGGGCACCTTTTTGGTCAGAGCGTGGCCCGTGTCGCTTTCAAGCGCAGTGCCTACCTGCGCAACTTTGTCTACAAATTTGCCGAACTGCTGAGCGACCGCCTGAGCCGCGACCTCATCGCCCGCGCCATGACCGGGCACGTCAACGACTACGAACTCTGACCGCTCTCGCCCCACACAGCCTCCCCCCTCTCACAGCCCATCGCAGAATTCACCGCAGTGCCATGACCCAGACCACCGCCACCGCCCGCACTCCCGCCTTCCCCAGCAAGCTGCCCAACGTCGGCACCACCATCTTCACCGTAATGTCGGCCCTGGCCACAGAGCACAAAGCCGTGAACCTAGGCCAGGGCTTCCCGGACTTTGAATGCGCCCCGGAGCTGGTGAATGCCGTCACCGCCGCCATGCAGGCCGGGCACAACCAGTACCCGCCGATGCCCGGCATTCCCGCGCTGCGCGAGGCCGTGGCCCGCAAGATCGAGGCGCTGCATGGCCGCGCCTACAACCCCAACACCGAAATCACCATCACCGCAGGCGCCACGCAGGCCATCATCACCACCATCCTGGCCATCGTGCACGCGGGCGACGAAGTGATCGTGCTCGATCCCTGCTACGACAGCTATGTGCCCAACATCGAGCTGGCCGGTGGCAAGGCCGTGCGCGTGCCGCTCACGCCCGGCACCTTCCGCCCCGACTTTGCCAAGATCAGCGCGGCCATCACGCTCCGCACCCGCGCCATCATCATCAACAGCCCGCACAACCCCAGTGCCACCATCTGGACGGCCGAGGAAATGCGCCAGCTAGAAGACCTGCTCGCGCCCACCGACATCCTGCTCATCAGCGACGAGGTGTACGAGCACATGGTGTTCGACGGCGCCGAGCACCAGAGCGCCGCTCGCTTTGCCGGCCTGGCTGCCCGCGCGTTCATCGTGTCCAGCTTTGGCAAGACCTTCCACGTCACCGGCTGGAAGGTCGGCACCGTGGCCGCGCCCGCAGCGCTGACGGCCGAGTTCCGCAAGGTGCACCAGTTCAACGTGTTCACCGTCAACACCCCCGTGCAGCACGGCCTGGCCGCCTACCTGCAAGACCCCACGCCCTACCTGCAACTGCCCGCGTTCTACCAGGCCAAGCGCGACCTGTTCCGCGAAGGGCTGGCAGGCTCGCGCTTCAAGCTGCTGCCCAGCACCGGCAGCTACTTCCAGTGCGTGGACATCTCGGCGATCAGCGATTTGAACGAGGCCGATTTCTGCCAGTGGCTCACCCGCGAGGTGGGTGTGGCAGCGATTCCGCTGTCAGCGTTCTATGGCGACGGATTTGACCAGCGTGTAGTGCGGTTCTGCTTTGCCAAGAAGGATGAGACGCTGCGCGCCGCGCTGGAGCGGCTGCGCAAGCTCTGAGGCCGTTGCCATGGTTGCACTGACCGGATCTCTCCGGCCCATCGTCGCGCCGACGCCCACCGACCAACTGCTGCCGTTTGAGAAAGCGTTGCTCCAAGCCACCGCTTCCGCGCTGCAACCAGCTGAGGCGGTGTTGCTGGCGAAGCAGGTGGACTGCATCAACAACATTCGCCGCACATTCGACTGGAAGCGCATCGAATTCCAGTGCAAACGCTGGTTTCAGGTTCGATGGCCGACAGCGCTTCTCTTCGACCGGACGGACACATTCCGCATCGCCACCATTGCCTGCCAGTTTGGAACGAAAGATGCGCTGGTGGATGTGTGGGCGGAGGGCGGCCATGTGTCTGCGCTGGAATCCCCCACGGGTTTCAGCGGACTCTCCATTTCAGGGCCACTTAACATCGTTGCCGTGCACCCCGCTGCCTGACAGGGCCCATATCGTTCAGCAGCAAGCAAAAATTCAAGAAAAAGTGGCCTTTGCGCTCATCCACAAAGCGCAAACAGCTACAAATACAATAGCAAACTCTCTACCCATCACCCTGGCTGCCACACCAACCCCGCGTTTTCCACGGAGTGGCATGGCAGTGCCCCGCCCTCATCTCGTCTGCCGCGCCAGCCACACACCCGCCGCAGCCAACCCCATCCCAGCCAGTGCCCAGCCGCTGAGCGTCTCGCCAAACATAGCCCACGCGATCAGCGCTGTAGTCGGGGGGGTGAGGTAAAACAAGCTGGCAACGTTCACTGCACCGCCCCGGCGGATGAGCAGGTTCAGCAGGCTCACAGCCCCCAGCGACAGCACGAGCACCAGCCAGCCCAGCGCAAATACAAACTCTCCCGTCCACGATATGGCCATGGACTCGGTAGCGTAGGCAACCGCAGCCATCGCCACCGCACAGGGCAGGTACTGGATGACTGAGCCCGTGCGCAAATCGAACGAGGGGCAGAACCGCTTCTGGTACAGCGTGCCCGCTGTGATGCCCAGCAGCGCGACCACCGCTGGCAGCAGCATGCCCAGCAACGCACCCGCCGGCACGGTAGCCACCTTGCCGGCCACCACCAGCGCCACGCCGGTAAAGCCCAGGGCCAGGCCCGCCCACTGGGCAGGCCGCACCTTCTCGCCCAGCAAAGCCCCGGCCACCAGGGCTGTCAGCAGCGGCTGCAATCCCACCACCAACGCCGTGATGCCCGACGGCAGCCCATGCCCGATGGCAATGAACACCCCGCCCAGGTACACGCCGTGCACCAGCAGGCCCGACACCCCGATGTGTATCCAGGCCCTGCCCGACGGCGGCCACGGCGCACGCGCCACGGCGACCACCGCGAGCATGAGCACGATGACGATGGCAAACCGCAGCGCCAGAAAGGTCAGCGGCTCCACATACGGCAGCCCCAGCTTGGCGCCGATAAAGCCGGTGCTCCAGAGCGCCACAAAAAGCAGAGGGACAAGGGAATCGAGCGGACTGGAAGGGCTGGGACGGAGCGGTGTGGCCTGGGTCATGAAGCAAAGAAGCGTGATGCAGGGTGGGGATGATCGCAGCTTGCGAGCGCATTTGCTTCAGGCCAATGCGCGCCTCCTTCGATGACCCGTATTGAGAACGGATTGACCCGGAGCGTTCTGCCCCTGCCGAGCGTGCAGACGTCCGAAACCAGTGCCAGAACCGGCAAACCCGCGCATCGAGGAAAAACTTTGAATAAAACCAACCTGTAGCGCTTGAATATCATGCGCATACAGCTATAAATTCAATAGCAAATTGCCATGCATTGTTCTGCCAGCCAGGCCTGGCGCCCGCGCATCTTGATGCGATCTTGATACCCCACCCCACACTCTTGCGCCCATCTTGATGCGGCCGTTCCTAGCATCGGCCCATGACTCAAGGAGGACGATATGGACTGGATATTGATGGCGGTGGAAGGCCTGCTGTGGCTGGCCGTCTATGGCTTGGCCAAGGGTTGCGCGCTGCTGCAACGCCAGGCACAAGGGGGGCGGTCATGACCAGCGGCTGGATGATTCTGGCGGCTGTTCTGGCTGCAGGCCTCTTGGTGTATCTGATCGCCGTGCTGCTGCGGCCGGAGGACTTTTCATGAGCACCGGTGCCTGGCTGCAACTGGCAGTGTTTTTGGCCCTGCTGCTGGCGCTGGCTTGGCCGCTGGCGCGCTACATCGACACCGTGATGGCAGGCCGCTTTGCGCTGGGGCGGCGGCTGGAAGGGCCGTTGTTCCAGCTGGCAGGCGTGCGGCCCGACGAAGAGACCGGTTGGCTGCGCTACGCGCTGGGCCTGCTGGTGTTCAACGGCCTGGGCGTGCTGGCGGTGTATGCGCTGCAGCGCTGGCAAGCGGTGCTGCCGCTCAACCCGCAGGGCATGGCTGCGGTGGCACCCGATTCGGCCTTCAACACGGCCATCAGCTTTGTCACCAACACCAACTGGCAGGGCTATGGCGGCGAGAGCACCATGAGCTACCTCACGCAGATGCTGGCGTTGACGGTGCAGAACTTTCTGTCTGCCGCGACAGGCTTGGTGGTCGTCATTGCGCTGGTGCGCGGGTTCGCGCGGCATTCGGCTCAGAGTATTGGCAATGTGTGGGCCGACCTGACTCGCGCCACGCTGTGGGTGCTGCTGCCCCTATCGCTGGTGCTGGCCGTGGTGTTTGCAGGCCAGGGCGTGATCCAGAACCTGTCGCCTTACACCGAGGTACAGACACTGGAGCCCGTGCACTACGACGCGCCCAAGCTCGATGGCGCGGGCCAGCCGGTGCTGGACGCTCAGGGCGCCCCGGTGACGGAACCCGCCACGCAAACCACCCAAACCCTGGCCATGGGCCCCGTGGCCTCGCAGCTGGCCATCAAGATGCTGGGCACCAATGGCGGTGGCTTCTTCAACGCCAACTCGGCCCACCCGTTCGAGAACCCCTCGGCCGCCAGCAACCTGCTGCAGATGCTGGCCATCTTCCTCATCCCCGCTGCGCTGTGCCTGGTGTTTGGCCGCATGGTGGGCGATGAGCGCCAGGGCTGGACGATTCTGGCCACGATGAGCCTGCTGTTTGTGGTGGCCGTAGTAGCTGCCACCGCCTTCGAGCAGCAGGGCAACCCACTGCTGACATCGCTGGGTGTGGACCAGGCCGCCAGTGCCCTGCAGGCGGGCGGCAACATGGAAGGCAAAGAGACGCGCTTTGGCATCGTCACCTCCGCCCTGTTCGCCGTCATCACCACAGCGGCCAGCTGCGGCGCGGTGATTTCCATGCACGACAGCTTCACGCCCCTGGGCGGCATGGTGCCCATGGTGCTCATGCAGATGGGCGAGGTGGTGTTTGGCGGCGTGGGCTCGGGCCTGTACGGCATGCTGGTGTTTGCCATCATGGCCGTGTTCATTGCCGGGCTGATGATTGGCCGCACACCCGAGTACCTGGGCAAGAAGATCGAGACGCATGAGATGAAGCTCGTTGCCATCGCCATCCTGGTCACGCCCCTGCTGGTGCTGCTGGGCACGGCTGTGGCAGTGATGAGCGAGGCGGGCCGCGCTGGCCTCTCCAACCCTGGCGCGCACGGCTTTAGTCAGGTGCTGTACGCGCTGTCTTCCGCCGCCAACAACAACGGCAGCGCCTTCGCAGGCTTGTCGGCCAACACCCCCTTCTACAACGTGCTGCTGGCAGCGGCCATGTGGCTGGGCCGCTTTGGCGTGATCGTGCCCGTGCTGGCCATGGCCGGATCATTGGCCGCCAAGAAGCGCGCCACCGCCACCGACGGCACCTTACCCACCCACGGCCCACTGTTTGTGGCGCTGCTGGCGGGGGTGGTGCTGCTGGTGGGCTTGCTGAACTATGTGCCCGCCCTGGCGCTGGGCCCGGTGGTCGAGCACCTGGTGCTGACCACACGCTAAAGAAATGGCACGGAGATTGTGATGACTCGCAAGACATTGACCCTGTTCGACCCCACCCTGGTGCGCCCCGCGCTGCTGGAGGCCTTCAAGAAGCTGGACCCGCGCGTGCAATGGCGCAACCCGGTGATGTTTGTGGTGTACGTGGGCAGCGCCTTCACCACCGCGCTGGCCGCCAGCAAGCCCGAGGGCTTCACGGCAGCAGTCGCGCTGTGGCTGTGGTTCACCGTGCTGTTCGCCAACTTCGCCGAGGCCATGGCTGAAGGCCGCAGCAAGGCCCAGGCGGCCTCGTTGCGCAGCCTGAAAAAGCAGACCTGGGCCAAAAAGCTCGACGGTCAGTTTGACCGCACCACGCCACGCACCGAGCTGACCTGGCTGCCGCTGGAGGCCAGCAATCTGCGCAAGGGCGACGTGGTGCTGGTAGAAGCGGGCGACACCATTCCCGCCGATGGCGAGGTGATCGACGGCGTGGCCTCGGTGGACGAAAGCGCCATCACGGGTGAATCCGCCCCCGTGATCCGCGAATCGGGCGGCGACTTTAGTGCCGTGACCGGCGGCACCCGCGTGCTGTCTGACTGGATTGTGGTGCGCGTGGCCGTGAACCCCGGCGAGACTTTTGTCGACCGCATGATCGCCATGGTCGAAAACGCCAAGCGCCACAAGACGCCCAACGAGATTGCGCTGACCATCCTGCTGGTGGCGCTGACCATCGTGTTCCTGGGCGTGGTGGTCACGCTGCTGCCGTTCTCGCTGTTCAGCGTGCAGGCAAGCGGCGCGGGCGAGCCGGTGAGCCTGGTCGTGCTGGTGGCCCTGCTGGTGTGCCTGATCCCCACCACCATTGCGGGTCTGCTCAGCGCCATTGGCGTGGCGGGCATGAGCCGCATGATGCAGGCCAATGTGATCGCCACCTCGGGCCGCGCGGTGGAGGCTGCGGGCGATGTGGACGTGCTGCTGCTGGACAAGACCGGCACCATCACCCTGGGCAACCGGCAGGCCAGCCAGTTCGTGTCAGCCCCTGGCGTCACAGATGCCGCATTGGCTGATGCCGCGCAGCTTGCGTCGCTGGCCGATGAAACCCCCGAAGGCCGCAGCATCGTGGTGCTGGCCAAGCAGAAGTTCAACCTGCGCGAGCGCGACCTCTCCAGTCTGAATGCCCAGTTTGTGCCCTTCACTGCGCAAACGCGCATGAGTGGCGTGGACTTGCCCGGCGCGCGCCTGCTGCGCAAGGGTGCGGCCGATGCCATCCGCAAGCATGTGGAGGCCCTGGGCGGGCGCTTTCCTACCGCCGTGCAGACGGCGGTGGACGATGTATCGCGCCGTGGCAGCACCCCGCTGGTGGTGGCCGATGGCGCCCATGTGCTGGGCGTGGTGGAGCTCAAAGACGTGGTCAAGGGCGGCATCAAGGAACGCTTTGCCGAGCTGCGCCGCATGGGCATCAAGACCGTGATGGTGACGGGCGACAACCGCTTGACGGCCGCCGCCATTGCCGCCGAGGCGGGGGTGGACGACTTTCTGGCCGAGGCCACCCCTGAGGCCAAGCTGCAGCTCATCCGCAGCTACCAAGCCAATGGCCAGCTGGTGGCCATGACGGGCGACGGCACCAACGATGCCCCCGCCCTGGCCCAGGCCGACGTAGCCGTGGCCATGAACACCGGCACCCAGGCAGCCAAGGAGGCGGGCAACATGGTGGACCTGGACAGCAACCCCACCAAGCTCATCGAGATCGTCGAGACCGGCAAGCAGATGCTGATGACGCGCGGCTCGCTCACCACCTTCAGCATTGCCAACGACATCGCCAAGTACTTTGCCATCATCCCGGCGGCGTTTGTCACCACCTACCCGCAACTGTCGGCGCTGAACTTCATGCACCTGGCCAGCCCCTCGTCGGCCATCCTGTCGGCCGTGGTGTTCAACGCGCTAATCATCATCTTTTTAATTCCACTGGCCTTGAAAGGCGTGCCTTACCGCGCCGTGGGTGCCGCTGCGCTGCTGCGCCGCAACCTGGCGATTTACGGGCTGGGGGGCATGGTGGTGCCGTTCATTGGCATCAAGCTCATCGACATGGCGCTGGCCGCCATGGGCATGGCTTGACCCTGTGCTCCACCGCTAGTGCCGCGCCCCAACTTTCCATAAAGAGGACCCTTCTATGCCTATCCGTATACCCCGCGACGACGTGCCCGCTAGCACCGGCGGCATCTTGCGCCCCGCCCTCACATTGTTTGTCGTGCTCTCTCTCATCACCGGCTTGCTGTACCCGCTGGCCGTCACGGGCGTGGCGCAAACGGTTTCTCCACACCAGGCCAACGGCAGCCTCGTCACCCAGGGTGGCAAGGCCGTGGGTTCGGAGCTGATCGGGCAGTCGTTCACTGAGCGCGGCCACTTCTGGGGCCGCCCCTCGGCCACCACGCCCATGCCCTACAACGCAGCGGCCTCGGGCGGGTCCAACCTGGGCCCCACGAACCCGGCGCTGGCCGGAGCCGTCAGGGCGCGCATCGAGGCCCTGCGCGCTGCCGACCCCGGCAACACCCAACCCGTGCCCGTGGACTTGGTCACCGCATCGGCCAGCGGGCTGGACCCCCACATCAGCCCCGCAGCCGCCGCCTTTCAAGCCGAGCGCGTGGCCCGCGCCCGGGGCGTGCCCGTGGCGCAGGTGCAGGCGTTGGTGCGGCAGCACACCCAAAGCCCCTGGCTGGGCCTGCTGGGCGAGCCGCGTGTGAACGTATTGGCCTTGAATCTCGCGCTTGATTCGCTACCAAAACCATAGCTCCTTGCGCTTGATAGATAAGCGCCAGAGGCCTATTTGACTCCAAATTGACGAGTACACTGAGCCCATGCAGGATCGCCCCGACCCCGACGCGCTGCTGCAGCGCATCCAGCAAGAGCAAGCCCAGCAGCAACGCGGGCGGCTCAAGGTGTTTTTTGGGGCCTGCGCGGGGGTGGGCAAGACCTTTGCCATGCTGTCGGCCGCCCGCGCTGCACAAGCGCAAGGCACGCCCGTCACCATCGGCGTGGTCGAAACGCATGGCCGCACCGAGACCGAGGCACTGACCGCGCACCTGCCGCGACTGCCGCTGCGCACCCTGCCCTACAAAGACCGCACCCTCCCCGAATTTGACCTGGACGCAGCGCTGGCCTGGGGCGCCGCGCACCCTGATGGGCTGGTGCTGCTGGACGAGCTGGCCCACAGCAATGTGGCCGGATCGCGCCACCCCAAGCGCTGGCAAGACGCCGAAGAACTGCTGGCCGCAGGCGTCGACGTGTGGTCCACCATGAACGTGCAGCACCTGGAGAGCCTGAACGACATCGTGAGCGGCATCACCGGCATCCGCGTGTGGGAGACGGTGCCCGACCAATTCTTTGACGCTGCCGACGAAGTGGTGGTGGTGGACCTGCCACCCGACGAGCTGCTGGCGCGCCTCAAAGCTGGCAAGGTCTACCTGCCCCAGCAGGCCGAGCGCGCCGCCGTCAACTTCTTTCGCAAAGGCAACCTGCTGGCCCTGCGCGAGCTGGCCCTGCGCCGCACCGCCGACCGGGTGGACGACGAAATGCGTGCCTACCGCCGCGCCAACACTACGGCGCCACAGGCCGTGTGGCCCAACCGAGAGGCCCTGCTGGCCTGCGTGGGCACGGGCGACAACGCGGAAAAGGTGGTGCGCAGCTGCGCCCGCCTGGCCGCCCAGCTCGACCTGCCCTGGCACGCCGTGCATGTGGAAACGCCCGAGCAGCAAGGCCAGTCGGTCACCCTGCCCCCGCAGGTGGAGCGCACGCTGAAGATCGCCCAGCAACTTGGGGCCACTGCCTGCGCCGTGCTGCCCGCAGCCCAGCCCGCGCAAGCCCTGGTGCGCTATGCGCGAGAACACAACCTGGTCCGCGTGGTGATGGGCCGCAGCGCCCGCCGCTGGCCTTGGCAAACCACGCTGGCCGAGCAGATTGACCAACGGGCCAGCGACCTGGATCTGTTGCAGGTGGGCTCGCTGCCCGGCCGCACGGCCCCCACAGACCAAAAAGCCACCCGAATCAGCGGTGTCGCCCCGCGCGCCGCGTTCTGGCCCGGCTACATCGCCGCCGCACTGGCCTGCTGCGTGGCCGCCGTCATCGCCACGCCACTGGCCAGCGTGCTGGAACTCACCAACATCGTGATGCTGTTCCTGCTGGTAGTGGTGGGCGTTGCGCTGAAGTTGGGTCGCGGACCCGCCGTGCTGGCTGCCGTGTTGGGGGTGGCGTTTTTCGACTTTTTCTTTGTGCCACCGCATTTCACTTTTGCTGTCAGCGATGCGCAATACCTCGTCACCTTCGCCGTCATGCTGGTAGTGGCCCTGGTGGTGGGCCAGCTCACCGCCGGCCTCAAGGTGCAGGCCGAGGCCGCCACCGACCGCGAACACCGCGTGCGCAGTCTGTACGACATGGCACGGGACTTGTCGGCCGCGCTGTTGCCCGAGCAGGTGGCAGAGATAGGCGCACGCTTTATCACCGGCGAGTTCGGCGCGGGCAGCACGCTGGTGGTGGCCGACGACGACAACCGCCTGCAGGTGCTGCCCGGAGGCACCGCCCCCGTGGACATGGCCGTGGCGCAATGGGCGTTTGAGCGCGGCGAGCCCGCAGGCCGGGGTACGGACACCTTGCACTCCAGCCCCACGCTGGTGCTGCCGCTCAAGGCCCCCATGCGCATCCGTGGCGTGCTTGTCGTCGCAATGCCTCAGGGCCAAGTGCCCGGTGTAGAGCCACGGCGCCTGCTGCAGACCTGCGCGTCGCTGCTGGCCATTTCGCTCGAACGCATCCACTACATCGACGTGGCGCAAAAAAGCACCGTGCAGATCGAGTCCGAACGGCTGCGCAATTCGCTGCTCTCGGCCATCTCGCACGATTTGCGCACGCCGCTGGCCTCGCTGGTGGGCCTGGCTGAATCGCTGGCCGTGGTGCAGCCGCCCCTGCCGGCCCACCAGCAAGAGCTGACTGGCGCCATCCAGCAATCGGCCCAGCGCATGAGCGCGCTGGTCAACAACCTGCTGGACATGGCCCGCCTGGAGGCCGGGGCCGTGCAACTCAACAAAGCGTGGCAGCCGCTGGAAGAAGTGGTGGGCAGCGCCCTTGCCGCCTGCGCGCCGGCCATTGCTGCGCACCGCATCGAAGTGACCCTGCCCGACGACCTGCCGCTGCTGCAAATCGACGCCGTGCTGATGGAGCGCGTGCTGGTCAACCTGCTGGAAAACGCCGCCAAGTACACGCCCGCAGACACCACCCTCCGCATCAGCGCACAGCCGCAAAGCGACGCCGTGGCCTTGACCATCACCGACGAAGGCCCCGGCCTGCCCAAAGGCCGCGAAGAGCAGCTGTTTGAAAAATTCGAACGCGGCGCCCGCGAAAGCGCCACACCCGGCGTGGGCCTGGGGCTGGCCATCTGCCGCGCCATCGTGCAGGCGCACGGCGGCAGCATCCGGGGCGATACCATCCACAATGCCCAGGGCCTGCCTGCAGGTGCACGCTTTACGCTGCTGCTGCCACGCGGCACACCGCCTACCGATCTGGGCGCCGATGCAGACACCCCCAGCGAAGTTTGACCGCGCGGCCCCCGCAATCCCCATGACCGACCTGCCCACCCACATCCTCATCGTCGAAGACGAAGCCGACATCCGCCGCTTTGTGCGCCTGACGCTGGAGAGCGAAGGCCACACCGTGCACGAGGCCGCCACCCTGCAGCGCGGCCTGATCGAGGCCGGCACCCGCCGCCCCGACCTGGTGGTGCTGGACCTGGGCCTGCCTGATGGCGACGGTGTGGACTTGATCCGCGACCTGCGCACCTGGTCGACCATGCCCATCATCGTGCTCTCGGCCCGCAGCGCCGAGGCCAGCAAGATAGCGGCGCTGGACGCCGGGGCCGACGACTACCTGATCAAGCCCTTTGGCTCCGGCGAGCTCATGGCCCGCGTGCGCGCCCAGCTGCGCCGCAGCCAGCGCGCATCCGGCGCCGAAGCCACGCCCGTCATCCAGTTCGGCCCCATCACTGTGGACCTGGCCCGCCGCACTGTAGAGCGACGCACGGCAGACGATGGCAGCGAGGCCCTGCGCCTCACGCCCATCGAATACAAGCTGCTCACCTACCTGGCCTCCCAGCCCGACCGCGTCATCACCCACGCGCAGCTGCTCAAGGCCGTGTGGGGCCCAGGCCATGCGGAAGACACGCACTACGTGCGCGTACACATGGCCAACCTGCGCAAGAAGGTGGAAGAGAATGCGTCCATGCCCCGGCATTTGCGGACTGAGGCAGGCATTGGGTACCGGTTCGTACCCTGACGCCAACTCACGGACTGCGTGTACCAGTGCAACGCAACGCACGCTCCCCCGCCACGCGCAGCCGCTCCTGCAGCGACGCGGGTGCCAGCACCTCAAACTCCACATCCAGCGCCATGAGCCAGAACACCAGTGCATCGCTGGCGGCGCATGCCAGCTGGCACTGCTGCCCATCGGCCAGCGTTGTGACCACACCGGCCGACTGCGGAATGCGCCGGGCCATTTCCGCATATGGGGCATGCAGAACCACCCGCGCCTGGTCGGGGTGCGGTGCCACGGTGATGGAGCGCGTTACGTAGGCCTTGAGGTCGCCGCCATCGGGTCCAGCGCGGGGCACAAAATGCGCGCCAACTTCGGGCTTTGACACCATGCGGTCGATGCGGAAAGTGCGCCAGTCACCACGGCCGCAGTCCCACGCCACCAGGTACCAGCGCATGCCGGTGTGCACCACGCCCTGTGGCTCCACCGTGCGCTGGGTAGCGCGCCCCTTGCCGTCTTCGTACGAGAACCCGAGCCGCAACTGGTCGCGGCAGGCCGATGCCAGCGTGGCGAGCAGCGAGGCTTCCACCACCGGGCCCACTCGGTCCAGCGGAAGGATGGTGGAGCGCAGTGCGTCCACCTGCTCGCGCAGCCGCAGGGGCATGGCCTGCTCCAATTTCACCAAGGCGCGCAAGGCGGGCTCTTCAATGCCCCCCACAGCCCCCGCAGTGGCGGTGCGCAGCGCAATCGACACAGCCAGGGCTTCCTCATCGTCGAGCAGCAGCGGGGGCAACGCCTGTCCGGCCCGAAACGCATAGCCGCCCGCCACGCCACTGCTGGCCTGCACCGGGTAGCCCAGCTGGCGCAGGCGGTCGATGTCGCGCCGCAGTGTGCGCGGGTGCACTTCCAGCCGCTCGGCCAGCTCGGGACCCAGCCAGTGGCTGCGGGTCTGCAACAGGGACAACAGGCGTAGCAGCCGGGTCGAGGAGGTCAGCATGGTGCGACTGTACGGCGGATTGCGGACCGAAACTGTCCGCAATGGGTTCTACAGTGGCGTCACCTTTTCAACCCCCTCAAGGAGCTATTTATGTCCATCGTCCTGTACTGGCACCCAATGTCGAGCGCCACCCCCATTGCCTGCGCACTCACCGAGCTGGGCGTTCCCCATGATCGGGTCAAGATCGACATCCGCACCGGCGAGCAGCGCCGCCCCGAATATCTGGCCTTGAACCCCAACGGCAAAGTGCCTACGCTGACGGTGGACGGCGCGCCCATGTTCGAGGCCCTGGCTATCCATTTGTGGCTGGGACACCGCTTCGGAATCGAGCAGGGGCTGTGGCCCGCAGCGGGGACACCGGAGGCACTCCAGGCTCTGTCGTGGTGCACATGGAGCTACGTGACCTACGGGGCCGTTGTGACGCGCTTGTTTTTGGCCACCCAAGGTGAAGAAGCCCTGCGCAGCCCGGTGCAGGTTGAAGCGGCAGTTCGTGGACTGAATGAACATCTGGCACTGCTGGATGCGCGATTGGCGAAGCATCCCTGGATGCTCGGTGCGGAGTATTCGCTGGTGGACCTCGTGGTGGGCTCAGTGGTCGGCTATAGCGTCTATCTTGGCGCGCCAGTGCAAGCACACCCGCATGTGCAGGCGTGGCTCACCCGAGTTCAATCGCGCCCGGCAATGCAGATCGACGCTTGACGCGGTGCGGGCGCAGCATCGGCGCCAGCGATACGCAAAGGGGCACGTTAGTTAATGCGCCCCGCCTTTGTCGGCATCACCACGTATCGCCAACCGCACCACACGCCCAATGCTCAGGCCCTGCACCAGAATGGAGAACACGACCACGCAATAGGTCAGTGTCAGCACAACATTTCGTTCAGGGCCTGCAGGCAATGACAGCGCTAGCGCCACAGAGATGCCCCCACGCAAGCCGCCCCACACCAGCACCCTCTCAGAACCCTGTGGCAAATTCAGCCACCGCGCTCCCGCATGGACCGGCAACCCCACAGTGAGCCAGCGCGCCACCAGGGCTACCACCACCGCCGATGCGCCTGCCAGCAACAGCGGAACCGAAAAGGAGATCAGCAACACCTCCATGCCAATCAGCACGAAAAGCACGGCATTGAGGATTTCATCGATCAACTCCCAGAACATGTCCACATAGCGGCGCGTGGTGTCCGACATGGCGCGGGCGCGTCCCCCATTGCCCACCATCAAGCCAGCCACCACCATGGCCAGCGGCCCGGAGACATGCAGATGCGACGCCAGGGCGTAGCCGCCCACCACGGAGGCCAGCGTCAACATCACCTCGATCTGGTACTGGTCGATGGTTTTGAGCAGCCATACCGTGACCCAACCCAATACGAGGCCCAGCACGATGCCACCGCCCGCCTCTTGCGCCAGCAGCGACGCGCCTTGCGCCGCCGTGGGAAGGCCGCCACTGGCGAGCACCCCCAGCAGCAACGAGAACAACACCACACCCACACCATCGTTGAACAAAGATTCGCCAGAAATCACCAACTCGAGCGACTTGGGCGCCCCTGCGGACTTGAGAATGCCCATCACGGCGATGGGATCTGTGGGCGATATCAGCGCACCAAACAACAGGCAGTACAGCAGCGGCACGGGCAACCCGACCCAGGGCAGCACCCACCACATCCCCAACCCGATCAGGAGGGTGGACAGCGTTGTGCCCACCAATGCCAGCCCTGCCACCGTATATCGGTATTTGCGCAGCGCCGACAGATCCACATGCAACGCGCCCGCAAACAGCAGGAACGACAGCATGCCCTGCATCAGCACTTCGGAAAAATCGAGCGTACGCAGGAAGTCCTCTTCGCGGGCCAGCAGGCCGTAGTCCAGGCCCGCAGCGCTCAATGCCACCAGCGCCAGCGAAAAAACCATGGCAATCACCATCACCCCAATGGTGGTGGGCAGCCGGACAAAGCGGAAGTTCACATAAGAGAAAAGCGCAGTCACAACGAGACAGATAGCGGCAATATCAAGCATGGTGACGAAGCTTTCGGATTGGACGCATATTCAGGACATGCACTTCAAAGACTTGGCGCACGGGCAGTGGCGGCATTCAGTGACAAGATGAAAGTGTCTAGAGCAAGACAATGTCGTACTGCTCTTGCCCCATCGCACTCTCGGACTGCAGCGAGATCGGCTTCTTGATGAAGTCCGAGAGGCCCGCCAGGTGCTGGCTTTCCTCGTCCAGAAACAGCTCCACCACCCGCGGCGAGGCCACCACGCGGAACTCGCGCGGGTTGAACTGGCGGGCTTCGCGCAAAATTTCGCGCAGGATGTCGTAGCACACGCTACGCGCGGTCTTCACGCTGCCCTTGCCCTGGCAGGCTTCGCAGGGCTCGCACAGCATGTGGGCCAGGGATTCACGGGTGCGCTTGCGCGTCATCTCGACCAGGCCCAACTGCGAAAAGCCGCCCGATGACATGGTCTTGACGCGGTCCCGCGCCAGCTGCTTCTTGAACTCAGACATCACGGCCTGCTGGTGGTCGTCGCGCACCATGTCGATGAAGTCCACGATGATGATGCCGCCCAGGTTGCGCAGACGCAGCTGGCGCGCGATGGCCTGCGCGGCCTCCAGGTTGGTCTTGAAGATGGTGTCGTCGAAATTGCGCGCACCCACATAGCCACCGGTGTTCACGTCGATGGTGGTCAGCGCCTCGGTCTGGTCCACGATGAGGTAGCCGCCCGATTTCAGATCCACCCGGCGGCCCAGCGCCTTGGCAACTTCTTCGTCAATGGAGTACAGGTCAAAAATGGGCCGCTCGCCCTTGTAGTGCTGCAGCTTGCCGTAGGCCGCTGGCATGAATTCCTGCCCAAACGCGCGCAGCCGCTGAAACTGCTCCATCGAATCAAGGCGGATAGTCTGCGTGTGGTCGCCCACCAAATCGCGCAACACGCGTTGCAGCAAATCCAGGTCCTGGTGCAACAGCGAGCCCGCGGGCAATTTCAGCGATGCCTCTTTGATGCGCGTCCAGGTTTTGCGCAGATAGGCAATGTCTTCGGCCAGCTCGGCGTCGGTCGAATCCTCCCCATTGGTGCGCAAAATGAAACCGCCGCCTCCGCCCGTGGATTTGTCACCCACCAGGGCCTGCAGCCGCGCGCGCAGGGCGTCGCGCTCGGCGGGCGGTATTTTTTGCGACACGCCCACATGGTCGTCCTGCGGCAAAAACACCAGCAGGCGCCCGGCCACGCTGATTTGGGTGGACAACCGCGCGCCCTTGGTGCCAATCGGGTCCTTGATCACCTGCACCATGAGCGACTGGCCTTCGAACACCTGCTTTTCAATGGGCACTTGCGGCTCGTTCTTGCGGGCAAATGCGGGCGGCTCGCCATCGGGCTGGCGTTGCCAGACATCGGCCACATGCAAAAACGCCGCACGCTCAAGGCCAATATCGATGAAGGCAGACTGCATACCAGGCAGCACGCGCGACACCTTGCCCAGATAGACGTTGCCAACCAAACCCCGCTCCAGCGTGCGCTCTACGTGCAGCTCTTGCACTGCGCCATGCTCCACCACGGCCACGCGGGTTTCCTGGGGCGACCAGTTGATCAGGATGTCTTGTTGCATGGCTTCTTCTTTTCTCGAATCGGTAACGTTCTCGCTGCCCTTGGAAACACCCCTGCGACAGGCCAGTGCCGTCGGGGAACTGGCCTTGCCTGGCCCCTGACGGCGTCCCCTTGGGGGGAAGGCGCCGCAGGCGACTCAGGGGGGCTTCATATCTGAAAGCCCGCTGCACGGAGCAGTTGCGCAGTCTCGTACATGGGCAGGCCCATGATGCCCGAATAGCTGCCCGCCAGGTGTTCCACATACGCAGCCGCACGGCCCTGAATGCCGTAAGCCCCGGCCTTGCCCATCGGCTCCCCCGTGGCCACATAGGCATCAATCTGCGCCAGCGTCATGGCGGCAAAGGTCACACGCGACACGGACAGCGCCGACAGGCGCTTGGTGCCCACCTGCAAGGCCACGGCCGTGAGCACGCGGTGTTCGTGGCCCGCCAGTTCGCCCAACATGCGCGCGGCATGCTCAGCGTCATCCGGCTTGCCATAGATGGTGCGGCCCAGCGCCACGGTGGTGTCAGAGCAGAGAATGGGCGCATCGGGCAACCCCCGCCGCACGCGTCGCGCCACGGCGGCGTCGAGCTTGAGGCCAGTGACACGCTCTACGTAGGCCGTGGGGGCTTCAGCGGGCAAGACCACCTCGATGGCTTCCGCGTCTTCGGCCTCGTCACCGTCCACGTTGGGCAACAACAGTTCGTGGCGCACGCCCAGTTGTTCGAGCAACTGGCGCCTGCGTGGGCTTTGGGAGGCAAGGTAGACGAAGTCAGGCATGAACAGATTTCTAGTAATAATCGGCTCTAGCGCTTATCCATCCTGCGCTAGTAGCTATCAATAAAATAGTAACGCATGCGCCACCCGGCTTGCTGCCACCTCATTCGCGGTGGTAGGGGTGACCGGCATTCACCGACCAGGCGCGGTACAGCTGCTCGATGAGCAACACCCGCACCATGGCGTGGGGCAAGGTCAGATCCGACAGCCGAATGCGTTCGTGTGCCCCCTGGCGGAAGGCGGGGTCGAGCCCATCCGGGCCGCCGATGACCAGCGCCACATCGTCCCCGCCCAGCTGCCAGCCTTTCAGGCGCTCGGCCAGAGCCTTGGTGGTGAGGTTGGTGCCGCGTTCGTCCAAAGCCACCACGCGTGTGCCACGGGGGATAGCCGCTTCAATGCGTTCGCGCTCGGCCGCAAACAGCGTCTCCAAAGTCTTGGAGCCGCGCGGCTCTGTCTTGACGGCTTTGAGTTCGACTTTGAGCTCCGGCGGAAACCGCTTAGCGTAGTCGTCGTAGGCGGTTTGCGCCCAATCGGGCACGCGCTGGCCCACGGCCACGATCAACAGCTTCATGGCAGGTCAGGCGCTGTGCGCTGGGAGGTGATGTCGACGGGCCTAGGCACCGATCACTTGCGACCCGGTGCCCTCTTGGCGGCAGGCTTGGCAGCTGCGCCTCCACGTGCGGACGTGGGCTTGGCGCCCGTCTTGGCAGCGGCAGCGGCCTTGCTGCGGGACGCCGATGGCTTGACGACCACGGTTTTGATAGGCGCCTTGGTGGCTGCGGGCTTCTTCGCCGCCGTGGTTGGCTTTGCGGTGGCCTTGGCCGTACTGCTGCTTTTTGCGGGAGCCTTGGCGATGGTTTTGGCAGGCGCTTTTGCGGTGGTCTTGGTGGCGGCTTTGGCTGGAGCTGCTGCGGGCTTGGCGGCGGTTTTGGAGACGGCCTTGACCGTTGCCTTGCCCGACCGGGCGGCTACCGCAGGTGCTGCCGCCTTCTTGGCCGGAGCCTTGCCAGCAGACTTCGCGTCTGACTTGGCAGCCTTTTGGGCCGACTTCTTTTCGGCCAACGCAGTGGCGGCACTGGAAACGGGCTTGGCGGCACCCAGCTTCAGGCGCACCGGCGTGTCGCCCCACAGCTCTTCCAGGCGGTAATACTGGCGAATGGCGGGCTGCATGATGTGCGCCACGGCGGCGCCGCAGTCCACGATGATCCACTCGCCGTTGTCTTCGCCTTCGATGCGCGGCTTGGTAAAGCCGGCTTCCTTCACCGCGTCGCGCACGCTGGCGGCCAGCGCCTTGGTCTGACGGTTGGAGGTGCCCGATGCCACGATCACCCGTTCAAACAGCGGCGAGAGATGCTCGGTGTTGAACACCTGGATATCTTGCGCCTTGACGTCTTCCAGGCCATCGACGATGGCGCGCTGGAGTTTGGTGACGTCTTTTTTGGCGGCGGTTTCCGATTTGGTGGAGGTGGTCATCAGGCGGTGAATAGAAAGAGAATGGAATCAATATAGCGTGCAACGCAGCGCGCAGCCAGCGGGCTGGGCCTTGGGTGTTGCGCGGGTGTTGTGCTGGGGCGCTGCAGCAATGTGAGGTGTTTTGGGCCTCTTGCGCTCATGTAAAAAGCGCGGGCAGCTATTGAAATTATAGCTTTAGCGCTTTTCATGGCTCTCAGGACGTGGGAACAACCCCCTCTGCGAGCCAATCACGCCGCACCAAAAAGCGCTCCGAGAGCGCCGCTTCGGCCGAATCCGATGCATCCGAGCGCTGGTACGACCACGACACCAGCGGCGGCATCGACAACAAAATCGACTCGGTGCGGCCGCCCGACTGCAGGCCAAAGTGCGTGCCACGGTCCCACACCAGGTTGAACTCCACGTAGCGGCCACGGCGGTAAAGCTGAAAGTCACGTTCGCGCTCGCCGTACGGCATGCCTTGGCGTTTTTCCACGATGGGAAGGTATGCATTGAGGAAAGCATCGCCCACCGACTGCGTCATGGCCAGACTCTGCTCAAAACCAAGTTCCGAGAAATCGTCGTAAAACACGCCGCCCACGCCACGTTGTTCGCTGCGGTGCTTGAGGTAAAAGTATTCGTCGCACCACTGCTTGAAGCGCGGGTACTTGTCATCGCCAAAGGGCGCCAACGCATCGCGGCAGGCGCGGTGAAAGTGCACCGCGTCCTCCTTAAAGCCATAGTACGGCGTGAGGTCCATGCCCCCGCCAAACCAGCAAGTCGGCGTCTGCCCGGGGTGCCCGGCTGCGATCATGCGCACGTTCATGTGCACCGTGGGCACATACGGGTTGCGCGGGTGGAACACCAGCGACACGCCCATGGCCTCAAACGGCGCACCCGCCAACTCGGGCCGGTGCTGCGTGGCCGAGGGCGGCAACTGTGGTCCGCGCACATGGCTGAAGCCGCAGCCCGCGCGCTCGAAAATGCGGCCGCCCTCCAGAATCTTGGTGATGCCGTCACCCTGCAGCGGCTCACCGGGCGGCTTGCTCCAGGTATCGGCCAAAAAGCGTGCTCCGCCCTCGCCTTCCACTGCTTCCAGAGCATGCGTGATGTTGGCCTGTAGGCCCACCAGGTAGTCGCGCACACGGGCCACCGTGTCGGCGGGGTTCAAGGTCTGCGCGTCCGCCATCAGCTTTTCAACGCACGGAAGCCAATGTCGCGGCGGTACTGGGCCCCGTCAAACTGGATACCGCGCGCCACGTCATACACACGTTGCTGCGCCTGCTTGACGCTGTCTGCCAGCACCGTGACGCACAACACACGGCCGCCCGTCACACTGACCACGCCATCCTTGAGCTGCGTGCCCGCGTGGAACACCACGGCGTCATCGGCCTCGGCAGGCAGGCCGGTGATGACATCGCCCTTGCGGGGCGCTTCGGGATAACCGTGTGCGGCCATCACCACGCCCAGCGCGGTGCGGCGGTCCCACTCCAGCTCGATCTGGTCGAGTTTTCCGTCCGCCGCGGCCGCCATCACGTCACTGAAATCGCTCTTCAGGCGCATCAGGATGGGTTGTGTCTCAGGGTCGCCCATGCGGCAGTTGAATTCCAGCGTCTTGGGCTGGCCCTTGGCGTCAATCATCAAGCCTGCGTACAAAAACCCAGTGTAGGGAATGCCGTCTTTTTCCATGCCCCGAATGGTGGGCATGATGATTTCGCGCATGGCGCGGGCGTGCACATCGGCCGTCACCACCGGCGCGGGCGAATACGCGCCCATGCCACCGGTATTGGGGCCTTCGTCGCCGTCCTTCAGGCGCTTGTGGTCCTGGCTGGTGGCCAAGGCCACCACATTCTTGCCGTCGCACAGCACGATGAAGCTGGCCTCCTCACCTTCCAAAAAGGCTTCGATCACCACGCGCGCGCCGCCTTCGTTGTGCGTCACACCATATTTGTTGTCCACCAGCATGAAGTCCACGGCGTCGTGGGCCTCTTGCAACGTCATCGCCACCACCACCCCCTTGCCAGCCGCAAGACCGTCGGCCTTGATGACGATAGGTGCACCCAGGCGGTCCACAAAAGCGTGGGCCGCAGCGGGGTCGGTGAAGGTGTCGTAGTCGGCCGTGGGGATGCCATGGCGACGCATGAAGGCCTTGGAAAAGGCCTTGGAGCTTTCGAGCTGGGCAGCAGCCTTGGTGGGCCCAAAGATGCGCAGTCCGTTGGCACGGAACTCGTCCACCACGCCCGCCGCCAGCGGCGCCTCGGGGCCCACCACGGTCAACGCGATCTTCTCGGCCTGTGCCCACAGGCGCAGTTCACGCACATCGGAGATGGCCACGTTTTCGAGCTTGGAGTTCAAGGCCGTGCCGCCGTTGCCGGGTGCCACATACACCTTGGTCACCTTGGGGGACTGGCTCAATTTCCACGCCATCGCGTGTTCACGGCCGCCGCCACCAATCACAAGTACTTTCATAGGAACCTTTAGTGGACTCTTGGCGTTGCACTATGCCGAACGCCAAAACTCCGGGAAAAAATCTCAGTTATCCGTTGCGCGACGCATTGCCAACAAGACGGCGCAACTGTCGCGGCCCAGGCCAGGGCCACCGCGCAAGGGCCGCCCCGCCGCGCTGGCGGCGTCCCCCTCCCGCGCAGCGAGAGAGGGGGAAGCGGCGCAGCCGCTCAGGGGGAGCTTCACAATGCCGCGTTGTGGTAAACCTCTTGGGTATCGTCCAGGTCTTCCAGCACATCCAGAAGTTTCTGCATCTTGGCGGCGTCGTCGCCGGCCAGTTCGATGGTGTTTTCAGCGCGCATGGTCACCGTGGCCACTTCAGGGGTCAGTCCCGCGGCCTCCAGAGCATTTTTCACGGCTTCGAAGTCGGCTGGGGCGGTCAGCACCTCGACCGCGCCATCGTCGTCCGTCACCACATCTTCGGCGCCTGCTTCCAGCGCCACTTCCATCACCTTGTCTTCGCTGGTGCCGGGGGCAAAAATCAGCTGGCCGCAATGCTTGAACTGGAACACCACCGAGCCTTCGGTGCCCATGTTGCCACCGTGTTTGCTGAAAGCGTGTCGCACTTCAGCCACGGTGCGCACACGGTTGTCGGTCATGGTGTCGATCATGATCGCGGCGCCACCAATGCCATAGCCTTCATAGCGGATTTCTTCATAAGTCAGGCCTTCGGCGTTGCCTGTGGCCTTGTCGATGTTGTATTTGATGCGGTCGGCGGGCATGTTGGCCGCCTTGGCCTTGTCCACCGCCAGGCGCAGGCGAGGGTTGGCAGACAGGTCGCCGCCACCTGAACGGGCGGCTACGGTGATTTCGCGAATGATGCGGGTCCAGATCTTGCCGCGTTTTTCATCCTGGCGCCCTTTGCGGTGCTGGATATTCGCCCATTTGCTGTGTCCTGCCACGAGAAGTCCTTTTGTATTGATTTAATCTACTGAGCGCGATTTTACTTTTTGCCTGACCCAGGAAACCTCTGCACGGATCGCGCTGGTCAAGTGTGCGCTGCGGTTCGGGATGGGCTGCTAGGCGCAACGCGCAGCAATAGCCAGCTATTGCGAGCATTTGTAACCCAGCAGACCGCCCGAAACCGCAGATGCGCACGGCGCGCGACCCGTGCAGAGGTTCCCTCACTCCAAGGAAACCCCAAAATGGCCGAACCCATGCTGATTGCCAAGCACGACACCACCGAATGCCACCTGCTGCCGGGCCTGGCCAACCGCCACGGGCTCATCACCGGTGCCACCGGCACGGGCAAGACCGTGACCTTGCAGACCCTGGCCGAAAACTTCTCGCGCATTGGCGTACCGGTGTTCATGGCGGACGTGAAGGGCGACCTCACCGGCGCCAGCCAGCCCGGCAAGATTGGCGACAAGCTGGCCGCCGTGCTCAAGGAGCGTGGCCTGGAGCTGCCCGCTCCCCTGGCCTGCCCCACCACGCTATGGGATGTGTTTGGCGAACAGGGCCACCCCGTGCGCGCCACGGTGTCGGACATGGGCCCCCTGCTGCTGGGCCGCATGCTCAACCTGAACGAAACCCAGCTGGGCGTGCTCAATCTGGTGTTCAAGATCGCAGACGACAACGGCCTGCTGTTGCTGGACCTCAAAGACCTGCGCGCCATGCTGCAGTACGTGGGGGACAACGCCAAGGAGTTCACCACCGAATACGGCAATGTCAGCGCCGCCAGCGTGGGCGCCATCCAGCGCGGGCTGCTGCAGATCGAGCAGCAAGGCGGTACGGATTTTTTTGGCGAGCCCATGCTCGACATCAACGACTTCATGCAAACGGTGGACGGCCAGGGCGTGGTCAACATCCTGGCGGCCGACAAGCTCATGAACTCGCCGCGCCTGTATGCGACTTTCCTTTTGTGGATGCTGTCCGAGTTGTTCGAGCAACTGCCCGAAATCGGCGACCCCGAGCAGCCCAAGCTGGTGTTCTTCTTCGACGAAGCCCACCTGCTGTTCAACGAGGCACCCAAGGTGCTGGTGGAGCGCATCGAATTGGTAGTGCGCCTGGTGCGCTCCAAGGGCGTGGGGGTGTACTTCGTGACCCAAAATCCGCTCGACATCCCCGATAGCGTGCTGGCGCAGCTGGGCAACCGCGTGCAGCACGCGCTGCGCGCCTTCACGCCCCGTGACCAGAAGGCCGTCAAAGCCACGGCCACCACCATGCGGCAAAAGCCGGGCCTCGATATCGAGACCGCCATTACCGAGTTGGCCGTGGGCGAGGCGCTGGTGAGCTTTCTGGATGCCAAGGGCCGCCCCAGCATCACCGAACGGGTGTTTGTGTTGCCCCCAGGCAGCCAGTTGGGGCCCATTACGCCGCAGCAGCGCAAAGTGCTGGTAGCTGGCTCGCTCGTGGCGGGCGTGTACGAGAAGGTGGTGGACCGCGAGTCAGCCTACGAAAAACTCAAGGGCCGCGCCGCCGAAGCCAGCGCGCAGGCACCTGCCAATGGCAACAAAGGTACGCCCGCGAACTCCGAAGGCGGCGGTGGCGGCCTGATGGGCGGCCTCAACGATGTGCTGTTTGGCAGCACGGGCCCGCGCGGTGGCAAACGTGACGGACTGGCCCAGACCATGGCCAAGTCGGCCGTGCGCACCATGGGCACCTCGCTGGGCAAAGAGATCTTGCGCGGGGTGCTGGGCAGCATCTTTGGTGGCAGCAAACGCCGTTGAGCCTTTGGATGGGGCTCTGCACGCGCCACCCCACCGGCAGCCCAAGACACTCCTCGCACCCGGATCGAGGACAACCCCTCAGTCGCTTCAAAACACTCCGGTAGCCCGCCCGCTTCGGACTGCAAGAAGCGCGCGTGACAATTCAACGACACGCCAGAATGTGTCATCAATCAGTCATATGACCGTCGTGAAATCGCCAGACATAACAACAACAAAAAGGAGGGACGATGAAACGATTCGAAAACCTGCTGCTGCGCCTGGGCGACAAGGTCACGCTGTTGGCGATCATGGTCTGGGTGCTGGCCTTCGTCGGGATTTTTGCAGGCGCCTGGCGCTTGCGCGGGGTGTGGATTTTTTACGTCTTTGTCACCGTGGTCCTCATCGCCCTGGTGCGACACTGGACACAATCCGTGCGTCAGAACCACATCCGCGAAGCCCCCCTGCCCCACTTTTTGCAGCGCAAGCTGCGTGAAACCTATCCGCACCTGGGCCCCCGCGACTGCGAACTGGTCGAGCGCGGTCTGCGCCAGTTCTTCCTCGCTTGCCTGCGCAGCAACAGGCAGTTTGTGGCCATGCCGTCCAAGGCAGTCGATGCGCTATGGCATGAGTTCATCCTTCACACCCAGGCCTACAAACTCTGGTGCCGCGACGCGCTGGGGTTCTTCTTGCACCATACCCCCGCCGAGGCCCTGGGCAAAAGGGCCCGCCACAACGACGGCCTGCGCCGCGCTTGGTATTGGGCCTGCAAGGAGGAGTCCATCGACCCCAAAGCCCCCAGCCGCCTGCCACTGCTGTTTGCGCTGGATGCCAAGTTCGCAATCGCAGGCGGATTCACCTACGTGCCCGACTGTGCGGACATTGCCCGCAAGAGCGACGCGGGCGGCTGCGGTGGCGGCGGCACCCACTGCGGCACCAGCTTTTTGGACGGCAGCCACAGCGGCAGCTCGGGCGATTTTGGCGGGGCCGACAGTTCGGACGGCGGCGCAGACGGTGGCGGAGATGGCGGCGGCTGCGGGGGTGGGGGCGACTGATCCGCCCACCCACACCCGAAACGGAACGCCCCCGCGCCCTCACCCAAACACGCGCACTACACTCCTTCTTTTATAGCTACCTCCGCTTACTGGATAAGCGCTAGAGGTCAAAAACACCCAAAGTCACCCAGGCGACGACACTGCGCACGCCAGCAGGTCTACAGTGGCACCCATGAACACCCCCGTACTGACCTCCTTCACTTGCTTTTCCCTCACCATCACCGACCACGTGGCCCACTTGGTCCTGAACCGGCCCGAGGCCATGAACACCATGCACCCCACCTTCTGGCGCGAGCTGGATGAGGTGCTGGCCCACCTGCACCAGTCAGGCGAAGCGCGGGCGCTGGTCGTCAGCAGCACGGGCAAACACTTCAGCGCCGGCATGGCGCTCGAAACCTTTGGCGGCGCCATCACCATGGACGACCAAAGCCCCGAAGGCCGCGCCGCCATTTTTGATCTGCTCACCGACATGCAGGCCACCTTCACCCGCATCGACAACCTGCGCATCCCCGTCATCATGGCCATCCACGGTGGCTGCATTGGTGGCGCGGTGGACATGGTCACTGCGGGCTGCATCCGCTACGCGACGGCCGACGCGTTCTTCTGCATCCAGGAAATCAACATCGGCATGGTGGCCGACGTGGGCACGCTGCAGCGCCTGCCCAAGCTCATCCCGCTGGGCGTGGTCAAGGAGCTGGCCTACACCGGTCGGCGCCTGGGCGCACAAAAAGCGCTGGGTTACGGCCTGGTCAATGAGGTGTTTGATGCGCAAGAGGCCATGCTGGCCGCCGCCCTGCAATGTGCACGGGAGATTGCGTCCAAACCGCCAGTTGCCATCTGGGGTACCAAGCAGGCCGTGAACTACGCCCGCGACCACAGCGTGGAAGACAGCCTGCGCCAGATGGGCTGGCTGCAGGGCGCGATCTGGAGCAACCAGCACGTGCGCGAATCGGTCACCGCGATGAAACAAAAGCGGGCGGGAGATTTCCCGGCGCTGACACCGCTGCAACGTTTCAGTGAGCTGGGTTGAACCGCAGATCTACGCATCGGTGGATGGTTGGTCGGCAAGTCGGTAGTCGGCGCCAGCTCTGCAACAGTACGGAGACCCGTGAAGGCCATCCGCAGCCAATACATCAAAATTCATAGCTACTAGCGCTTGCTGCACAAGCGCTAGAGGCCAATTTGGCTTGAAACATTGCCACATGCGGCTATCATGAGGCAACCGGGGCCAGCGTGCGCTCCGGCACCCAGGGACGCCACCATGACCTTGCCCAGCCTCACCCCTCCCACATACCAAGACGTGGTCGCCGCCGCCGAGCGGCTCTCCGGCATTGCGCATCGCACACCCGTGAAGCGAAGCGCTCACATGGACGAACGCCTGGGCGCCAAGCTGTTCTTCAAATGCGAGAACCTGCAGCGCACGGGCGCCTTCAAGTTCCGTGGCGCCTACAACGCGTTAGCCCAGTTCAGCGATGCGCAGCGCGAGGGCGGTGTGCTCACCTTCTCGGCCGGCAACCACGCGCAGGCCATTGCGCTGTCGGCACGGCTGCTGGACATGCCAGCGCTTGTCGTGATGCCCGAGGACGCCGCCCACTCCAAGATGGCCGCCACGCGCGAGTACGGCGCCCAGGTCGTCACCTACAACCGCCATACCGAAGACCGCGAGGCCATCAGCCAGCAACTGGCGCGCGAGCGTGGCATGACGCTGGTGCCCCCGTTCGACCATGCCCACGTCATTGCAGGCCAGGGCACCGCCGCGCTGGAGCTGCTGCAAGAAGTTCCCGACTTGGACTACCTCTTTGTCTGCCTGGGGGGCGGTGGCCTGATGTCGGGCAGCCTGCTGGCCGCACAGGCGCTGGCGCCGCAGTGCAAGGTGATTGGTGTGGAGCCCGAAACCGCCAACGACGCCCAGCAGTCGCTGCGCGCCGGGCACATCGTGCGCATTGGCCACCCCCAAACCATCGCCGATGGAGCACAGGCCCAGGCGCTGGGTGAGCTGACCTTCCCCATCATTCGCGACCACGCCGAAGACATCATCACCGTCAGCGATCAGCAGTTGATCGAGGCCCTCCGCTTTTTCGCCCAGCGCATGAAAATCGTCGTCGAGCCCACGGGCGCCCTCGCCTTTGCGGGCGCCCAGGCGTTCTCGGGCGAGGATGACAACGCCAAGCTGTTGCAGGGCGAGCGCGTGGGCATCATCGTCAGCGGCGGCAATGTGGACTTGGCCCGGTACGCGCGGTTTCTGGCGGACTGACTCCCCCCCGAAGCGACTGCGTCGCCTCCCCCCAAGGGGGCGGCCCCAGCGGCCCGGCAGAGCCGGTTCCGCGGGGCCACTGGCGTTGGTCCCCGCCAGTTTTTAAGGGCGGGGGTACAAGTACCGTCAAAATACCGCCACCGCTTATTCATCCATCCCCGCAGACCAAAGGCCGCGCCATGAGCACCGCTACCAACAACAACGTCACCGTCATCACCCACCCCTTGGTGCAGCACAAGCTCACGCTGATGCGCAAAAAGGACGCCAGCACCAACAGCTTTCGCCGCCTGCTGGGCGAGCTCTCCACGCTGATGGCGTACGAAGTGACGCGCGACATGCCGCTGCAGGACGTGCAGATCGAAACCCCGCTGGAGACGATGACCGGCCAGATGATCGACGGCAAGAAGCTGGTGCTGGTGTCCATCCTGCGCGCGGGCAACGGCTTTCTGGACGGCATGCTCAACGTGGTGCCCGGCGCCCGTGTGGGCCACATCGGCCTGTACCGCGACCCGGCCACGCTGCAACCTGTGGAGTACTACTTCAAAATGCCCGCCGAGATGGACGAGCGCGACATCATCGTGGTCGACCCCATGCTGGCCACCGGCAACTCGGCAGCGGCGTGTGTAGATCGCCTTAAAAAGCTCAATCCCCGCTCCATCAAATTCGTCTGCCTGCTGGCAGCCCCCGAAGGCATCGCCACCATGCAAAAAGCGCATCCCGACGTGCCGATCTTCACGGCCGCCATCGACCGCGAACTGAGCGACCACGGCTACATCCTGCCGGGCCTGGGCGACGCAGGCGACCGGATTTTTGGCACCAAATAAGCGCACGGCGGCTGCGCCCGTGCACCAGCCACTGCAGGGCATTGCCGCCAGCGGTGGCTTTTTTCATTGCCGGGCCACCCTGCGTTGCGTAGCAAGCACTTTGGCGCCCTACCCAGGTGGGGTGTCCGAGGCCTGTTAAGGGGTGTGCAGCAGACACCTGCCATTTTTTTACCAACTGGTGGCTTTCCTCTGGCAGACTTGCCGCTGGTTTGCCGCTCCAAAGCCACCGATTGGCGCGCTCCTTGCTTGGTAACGGCACACCCAACCTCCTTGTTTGCTTGTCTGAAGGACCCCCACCATGACCACTCGCCGCATCTTCACCGGACGCCTGCTCTGCACCTCCATGGCCCTTTCGGCCGCCATGGCGATGGCGCCCTCTTTGGCCACAGCGCAGTCCAAGACCAAGGTCGCGGCGATCTACACGGTGCCTTTTGAACAGCAATGGGTCAGCCGCATCCACAAGGCGCTGAAAGCGGCCGAAGCTCGCGGCGAGATCGAGTACAAGGCCAGCGAGAACGTGAGCAACGCCGACTATGAGCGCGTGATGCGCGAGTACGCCACCGGCGGCAACCAGCTCATTGTGGGCGAAGCCTTTGCGGTAGAGGCCGCCGCTCGCAAGGTGGCCAAGGACTTCCCCAAGACGTCGTTTCTGCTCGGCTCGTCGGGCAAGCCCCAGGCACCCAACTTCAGCGTGTTCGACAACTACATCCAGGAGCCCGCGTACCTCAGCGGCATGATCGCGGGTGGCATGACCAAGTCCAACAAGATCGGCATGGTGGGCGGCTTTCCCATCCCGGAGGTCAACCGCCTGATGCATGCTTTCATGGCGGGCGCCAAAGAGACCAACCCCAAGGTCGAGTTCACCATCACCTTCATCAACAGCTGGTTTGACCCGCCGAAGGCCAAGGAAGCCACGTTCGCCATGATCGACAAGGGCGCCGACGTGCTCTACGCCGAGCGTTTTGGCGTGTCTGATGCCGCCAAGGAAAAGGGCAAGCTCGCCATCGGCAACGTGATCAACACGCAAGAGCAGTACCCCGACACCGTGGTGGCCTCTGCCCTGTGGAACATGGAGCCCAGCATTGACCGCGCGCTCAAGCTGGTGAAGGAAGGCAAGTTCACACCCGAGGACTACGGCCCGTATTCGATGATGAAGCACAAGGGCTCGGAACTGGCCCCCTTGGGTACGTTTGAGAAGAAGGTGCCTGCAGACATCGTTGCCAAGGTCAAGGCCAAGGAGGCCGACATCCTGGCCGGCAAGTTCACCGTGAAGGTGGACGACAGCCAGCCCAAGTCCACGGCCAAGTAAGAGGAGTGGATGACAAAACTCTTCTGGCGTTGTTGCTGTGTCTTGTCGTACTTGCAGTACTGCCGGCGACGCAGCGCTTAGGGATGCTCTGCACAAATTATCGCGCCGTGTGCATCTGCGGACTCGGGCGATCTGCTGCGTTGCAAATACTCGCAATAGCTACGGCTATTGCTGCGTTTTGCGCCTTGCAGCCCGCTCCGATCCGCAGCGCACCCTTGCCGCTCGATTCGTACAGAGGATCCCAGACCAGAACCGCTGCGCTGAGCTTTGTCAGCCACTCCCAATCCAGCACGAATCAACGGGATAAATAACTGGGCCACCACTCACTGCGGTGGCCCTTTCCGTTGTCTGTGCCCACCCTTCACTGTCATCACTCAAGCCCATGACCACCACCTCGCCCACCCTATTGCGCCACTCCATCGCCTCTCGTTTCACCCGGCTGCTGGGAGCACTGGCATTGGCTGGCGCGCTGGTCGGTTGTGCATCCAGCCCCACCAGCAAGACTGCTGTGCGGCTGGACGACACGCCCCGCATCGCCGTCATCTCTGCCTTCGCGCCCGAGCTGACGGTGCTGCTGCCCCAGGTGCAGCAGCCCGCCAAACACAGCGTCAATGGCGTGGAGTTCACCACCGGCACGCTCGAAGGCAAGCCTGTGGTCGTATTCCTCTCCGGCATCAGCATGACCAACGCGGCCATGAACACGCAGCTGGTGCTGGACCGCTTCAACGTGAGCCACGTGGTCTTCAGCGGCATCGCGGGCGGCGTGAACCCCGGCCTGCACATTGGCGACGTGACCGTGCCGGCGCAATGGGGTCAGTACATGGAATGGCTGATGGCGCGCGAAGACAAGCCTGGCCAGTACAGCGCCCCCGCGTGGATGAAAAGCGAGCTGACCATGCCCGCCTTCGGCATGATGCACCCGCGCCCCGTCGAAGTGCGCTCGGCCGCCAACCCCAAGCTCAGCAAAAAGTTCTGGTTTGAGGCCGACCCCAAAATGCTGGCCACCGCCCGCAGCCTGCAGAACGTGGGCCTGGAGCATTGCCTGGCCGCCACCTGCCTCAAGCAGCGCCCGCAATTGGTAGTGGGCGGCAACGGCGTGTCGGGCCAAGCCTTTGTGGACAACAAGGCCTTCCGCGAATACGCCTTCAAGACCTTCGAGGCCAACGTGCTCGACATGGAAACCGGCGCCACCGCCATGGTGGCCCACAGCAACGGCGTGCCCTACATCGCCTTCCGGTCACTGAGCGATCTGGCCGGGGGTGGCGAAGGCGAGAACGAAATGGGCACCTTCATGGGCGTGGCGGCCGCCAATTCGGCCAAGGTGCTGCGGGCGTTTCTGGCGGCCTGGAAGTGAAGCAGAAACACCCCCCTGAGCGGCTACGCCGCTTCCCCCCGCTCTCGCAGTGCTGCGCACTGCGGGCAGTGGGACGACGCCAGCGCGGCGGGGCGGCCCTTGCGCGGCGCCCACTGGCCTGGGCCGCGCCAGTTTTACGTGCCGCTGACGGGGCACGACTCCATGCGTGCTGATATGACACACGTCCTGCGCCTGACCGGCATCACCAAACGCTTCGGCAAACTCGTCGCCAACGACGCCATCAGCCTGACCCTGGCGCGCGGCGAAGTGCTGGCCCTGCTGGGCGAAAACGGCGCGGGCAAGTCCACACTGATGTCCATCCTGTTCGGGCACTACGTGGCCGACGAGGGCAGCATCGAAGTCTTCGGCCAGCCCCTGCCCCCCGGCCAGCCGCGTGCGGCGCTAGCGGCGGGCGTTGGCATGGTGCACCAGCACTTCACGCTGGCCGACAACCTCACGGTGCTCGACAACGTGCTGCTGGGCAGCGAGCCGCTGTGGCAACCCTTCTCCCGCCGCAGCGAGGCACGCGCCAAGCTGCTGGCCGTATCGCAGCAGTTTGGCCTGCCCGTTAGCCCCGATGCGAAAGTCGGCAGCCTCTCGGTGGGCGAGCGCCAGCGGGTCGAGATCCTCAAGGCCCTCTACCGGGGCGCCCGCATCCTCATCCTGGACGAACCCACCGCCGTGCTCACCCCGCAGGAGAGCGAGCTGCTGTTCGACACCCTGGCGCAGATGGTGGCGCAAGGCCTGTCCATCATTTTCATCAGCCACAAACTGGGCGAGGTGCTGCGTGTATCGCACCGCGTGGCCGTGTTGCGTCAGGGCAAGCTGGTGGCCGAAGCGCCTGCGCAGGGCACGACCCAGGGGCAACTGGCGCAATGGATGGTGGGCCATGCGATTGAGGCGGCCGAGCGCCGCCCTGCCAGGAACGTAGGCGAGCCCATCTGCACCCTGAGCAACGTCAGCACTGCACCCACCGGGCGGGACCGGTTGAATGATGTGTCCCTCACCCTGCATGCAGGAGAAATCGTCGCCATCGCAGGTGTCAGCGGCAACGGACAAGTGGCCCTGGCCGACGTTTTGTGCGGTGTGCGCGGAGCCTCCACAGGCCACGTCACGCTGCGTGGGGCACCGCTGCAAGCAAGGCCTACGTGGCTGGTCAGCCAGGGCGTGGCCCGCATCCCCGAGGACCGCCACGCCGTGGGTGTGGTGGGCGACTTGCCGGTGTGGGAGAACGCCGTGTCCGAACGCCTGCGCGGCCCCTGGTTTGCACACCCGTGGTTCCGCGCGTTCTGGATCAAGCGCCGCTCCGCGCGCCAGCATGCCCAGCGGGTGGCCGAAACCTTTGATGTCCGCGGCGGGGGGCCAGACACCCCGGCCCGGTCCCTGTCAGGCGGCAACATGCAAAAGCTGATTCTCGGCCGCGCCCTGATGCCGCCGCAGGATGACGCAGGCAACACAGCGCCCGCCCCCCAACTCATCGTGGCCCACCAGCCCACCTGGGGGCTGGACATTGGCGCGGTGACGTTTGTGCAGCAGCAACTCATCAACGCGCGCGAGGCCGGTGCGGCGGTGCTGCTGATTTCGGACGACCTCGACGAAGTGCTGGCGCTGGGTGACCGGGTGGCGGTGATGCATGACGGACATCTGAGCGAGGCCCGGCCCGCAGAAGACTGGACGCGCGAGGCCATCGGCCTCGCCATGGCCGGTGCAGCCCACTGAGCGACAACGAGAAAACCCATGAGACTCGAAAAACGCAACCACACCTCCCCCGCCGCCTACGTGCTGGCGCCGGTGGGCGCCGTGGTGTTCACGCTGCTCATCAGCGGCCTGCTGGTGCTGTGGGCCGGGGCGCCCGTGGGCCAGACCTACGCGCTGCTGCTCCAAGGCGCGTTCGGCTCGGTATTCGCACTGACCGAAACCCTCACCCGCGCCACGCCGCTGATCCTGACCGGACTTGCAGCCGCCGTGGCCTTCCGCGCGCGGTTATTCAACATCGGGGCCGAGGGGCAGCTCTACGCCGGGGCGCTGGCTGCCGTGGCGGTGGGCGGCATGCACGGCGGCACGGGGCTGGAGTGGTCGCCTTATGTGCTCTTCCCGCTGATGATGCTGGCCGCCGCGCTGGCGGGCGCGGCGCTGCTGCTGGGTCCGGCGCTGATGAAGGCGCGGCTGGGGGTGGACGAGGTGGTCACCACGCTGCTGCTCAACTTCATCATGCTGCTGCTGGTGTCTGCCTTGCTCGATGGACCGATGAAAGACCCGCTCTCCATGGGCTGGCCGCAGAGCGTGGCGCTGCAGGGCGACCTGGAACTCTCCAAGCTGGTGCCGCAGACGCGGCTGCACACAGGCCTGCTGTGGGCTATCTCTCTGGCGGTGATGCTGTGGGCGCTGCTGGCGCGCACGGTGCCGGGTTTTGACATCCGCGCGGCGGGAGCAAATGCGCGGGCGGCCGCCTTTGCAGGAGTGCCCATCACCCGCACTGTGGTGCTGGTCGCTCTGCTCTCGGGCGGGCTGGCTGGGCTGGCGGGTGCCATCGAGGTAGCGGGCCGCACCAGCTATGTCACGCTGGACATGTCGCCCGGCTATGGCTACAGCGGCATCGTGATCGCCATGCTGGCGGGGCTGCACCCGCTGGGCGTGATTGCGGCGGGCACCTTTGTGGCGGGCGTGCTGGTGGGGGCCGACAGCATGAGCCGCGCGGTGGGCGTGCCGACCTACATTGCCGATGTGATCGTGGCGACCTCGCTGATTGCGGTGCTGGTGGCCGGACTACTCACGCAGTACCGCGTGCGGTGGAGGTAGCCATGCACATCCACTATCACAAAAATTTCAAGCCAAATTGGCCTCTAGCGCTTATCCATCAAGCGCTGGAAGCTATCAAAACAGAAGTACCTAGTACCGAGGCGGGCACATGACCGAACTGCTCGACATCCTCGCCAACCCCGCGTTCTGGATTGCCACGCTGCGCGTCGCCACCCCACTCATCCTGGGCACATTGGGCGTGCTGCTGTGCGAACGCGCGGGTGTGCTCAACCTGGGCATTGAAGGGATCATGGTCGCAGGCGCTTTCACCGGCTGGCTGGCGGTGTATGCGGGCTATGGGCTATGGACGGGCGTGCTGGTGGCGGCGATGACTGGCGCAGTGTTCGGGCTTTTGCATGCGTGGCTGACCGTAGGGCTTGCGCTGTCGCAGCATGTCTCGGGCCTGGGCATCACGCTGCTGGCCACGGCGCTCAGCTACTACGGCTACCGCGTGAGTTTTCCGAAGGTGAATACACCGCCCACCATCGAGCCGTTTGCGGCGATGGATTGGCTGCCGATTCCGATCCTCTCTGCACAGACCCCACTCACGCTGCTGGCCCTGCTGCTGGTACCGCTGCTGGCCTGGGTGCTGCTGCGCACGCCACTGGGCCTGGCAGTGCGCATGGTGGGCGAGAACCCGCAGGCGGCCGAGGGCCAGGGCATTTCGGTGGCGGCGATGCGCACGGGCGCCATCGTGGCAGGCTCGGCGCTGATGGGTGTGGCAGGCAGCTTCCTCACGCTGTCGGCGTTCAACGCCTTCTTCTTCAACATGATCAACGGGCGCGGCTGGATCTGCGTGGCGCTGGTGGTGTTCGCCTCGTGGCGGCCCGGCAAGGCGTTGCTGGGCGCCCTGCTATTTGCCTTCTTCGATGCGCTGCAGTTGCGGCTGCAGCAGGCGGGCGATGCATGGCTGCCGTACCAGGTGTATTTGATGCTGCCCTACCTCCTGTCCATCCTGGCGCTGGTGCTGGTGGCGCGCAAAGCCGCGTATCCGCAGGCGCTGATGAAGCCGTATCGCAAGGGAGAGCGATGAAACTGGATCCCCATACCGCGGCCCGTTGGCTGGCCCCGGCTCTGCTGGCCTGCGCGGTCCAGGCTCACGCACTGGGCATGGACGTGCCCTATGAATCGTTTGCCACCGCCCCGGACGTGGACTGGATCAAGGTCTGCGGCGAATGGCCGGCCCCCGCACAGCCCGCGGAAGGCCGCGGCATGTACCGCATCGTGCATGCCACGCGGTATGGGCAGTCTTTTGTGTACCTGCAATGGATCGTGCGTGATGGCAACGACAGCGCCAGCGAGGTGCACACGCAGAGTTTTGACCTCATCAACAACGACCACGCCGAAATCTCCCTGAGCCAGATGAACTGCCAGGCCACGCGCCGAGGCATTCGTTTTACAGCGCGGGCGGAGTCGGGCCATGGAGACCGTGCATTCCGGATCACCATCGATGCAGGGCACAAGCCAGGCGAGGTGCGTTTTAGCACCACACAAAGGCGCTGAGCCCCCCCGCCGACCATGCCCGCCACGCAGCTTCATCACATCGCACCACCTGCGCTGCCACCCACAGTGCTGGCGCGCTGGCAGTTCGACACCACCGACGCCAGCCCCACGACCGTGTTGCCCGATGGCTGCAGCGACCTCATCCTGCACGTGGACAGATGCGGCCTGTCCAGCTGGCATATCTCGCCCCTGGCCGACGCTGCCATGCAGGTGCCCGGGTGCGCTGGCGAGCAATGGCTGGGCTACCGCTTGCGGCCCGGCACGCACTTCGACACGGCCGCTTTGCTGAAGTCTGTGCAATCCATCTGGCAACAGGGCCAGCGCCGCGCGGAGCTGCCCTCCTCCCGTCTGACCCGTGACACGGCGGCTTTGGAGGCCCTGTTTCTGGAAGCCATCGACCGCCACACCCACATGGACCCGCGCGCACAAGAAGCCTTGCATGCGCTGGCGTACGTGCGCACGGTGGGTGCGGCAGCACACAGCCTGGGGGTGTCTGAACGCAGCCTGGAGCGCCTGACCCAGCGCGCCACCGGCCGCCCGCCCCGCTTCTGGCGCGGCCTGGCCCGGGTGCGCCGCGCGGCGCAAGAGTTGGGCACGGCGCAACCCCTGGCCGAGATTGCGGCCGAGCACGGATATGCCGACCAGGCCCACTTCAGCCGCGACTGCCTGCGTTGGCTGGGGCAGACCCCTGCAGCACTGCGGCGCACACCACAAGGGCTGGCAACCGTGGCGCAGGCGGGTTATGGCTGATCGTTTTTGGACATCCACGGCGGGGGGCCCACAACACCGCCAGCGCCTTGACAACCCAGGCGCTTCAAGCGGCTGGCGGCCCCACGGGCGTGCACAGCTCCACCAACGCGCCGTTGATATCCGCGACATAGGCCACGGTCTGGCCCCAGGGCATCTGCTCGGGCGCCTGCACCAGCCGCGCACCGGCAGCCACCGCGCGCTGCACAGCGGCGGCCACGTCGGCCGTGGTGAACGCGATCTCGAAACTGGGCGCATCGGCCGATGCGCGCTGCGGGTTCTTGCCCAGCTCGGCCATCAGCCGCAGCGACGAGAACGCCAGCGCGGTGGCGCCGGTGTCCAATTCGCCAAAGTCGCCTGCCTCGTGCACAAAACGGCGGGCAAAGCCAAAAGCGGCTTCGTAGAAAGCGATGGTTTGGGGAACGTCTTCGACGTAGAGAATCGTGTAGCCAAATTGCATGAAACTGCCTTTGTAAAAATGACGGGATGCGCTGACCCCTTGATGCGCCCAGCGAGATCCAGAGCTTAGGCACAGAACTTGCCCAGGTCTTGAACAAAACCGACACCCCGACACACCCGCCCACCCCATGCTCGACCTGCTCATCACCCACGCCACCTTGCCCGATGGCCGCCAGAACATGTCCATCGCCGTGCAGGGCGGCCGCATTGCCGAAGTAACCGAGGGCCTGCAAGCCCCCGCGCATGAGACCGTGGATGCGGGGGGGCTGCTGGTGAGCCCCCCGTTTGTGGATGCGCATTTCCACATGGACTCGACCCTGAGCTACGGCCAGCCGCGCGTGAACGAGAGCGGCACGCTGCTTGAAGGCATTGCGCTGTGGGGCGAGCTCAAGCCCACGCTCACCCACGACGCCATCGTGCAGCGCGCACTGCAGTACTGCGACATGGCCGTGGCGCGCGGCCTGCTGGCCGTTCGCAGCCATGTGGACACCAGCCACCCCAGCCTGCTGCCGGTGGAGGCGCTGCTGGATGTAAAGCTGCGCGTGGCGCCGTACCTGGATTTGCAACTGGTGGCCTTCCCACAAGACGGCGTGTTGCGCGCGCCCGGCGGGCTCGACAACTTGAAGCGCGCGCTTGAGTTGGGCGTGGACGTAGTGGGCGGCATTCCGCACTTCGAACGCACCATGGCCCAAGGCGCCGAAAGCGTGAAGATCCTCTGCGAGCTGGCCGCTGAGCGTGGCAAGCGCGTGGACATGCACTGCGACGAATCCGACGACCCGCACTCGCGCCACGTCGAAACCCTGGCGTACGAAACCCAACGCCTGGGCCTGCATGGCCGCGTCACCGGCTCGCACCTCACCTCCATGCACAGCATGGACAACTACTACGTGAGCAAGCTCATCCCGCTGATGGCCGAGGCCGACCTGGGCGTGGTGGCCAACCCGCTCATCAACATCACGCTGCAGGGCCGCCACGACACCTACCCCAAGCGCCGGGGCATGACCCGCGTGCCCGAACTGATGGCTGCAGGCCTGACGGTCGCTTTTGGCCACGACTGCGTGCTGGACCCCTGGTACAGCGGCGGCAGCGCCGACATGCTGGAGGCCGCGCACATGGGCCTGCATGTGGGGCAGATGACAAGCCAGGCCGGAATGCGGCAGTGTTTTGATGCCGTCACCGTCAACCCCGCCAGGTTGCTGGGCCTGGAAGGTTACGGCATCGCGCCCGGCTGCCATGCCGACTTTGTGCTGCTGCACGCGAGCAACCCGGTGGAGGCCATCCGCCTGCGCGCCGCGCGCCTGGGCGTGTGGCGGCGTGGCCGGCGGGTGGCCAGCAGCCCTGCGCCTGTGGCGCAACTGCAGCTGCCGGGGCGACCTGAAAGCGTGAATTTCACGTCAAATTAGACTCTAGCGCTTATCCAATAAGCGTTAACAGCTACATATTCAATAGCATTGCAAGCATCTACGCCATCCGCGCAATCGTTTTGCGAAACCGCGCCAGCGCCAGTGTGAACAGCACCGCCCCAATCCCCAGCAGCCACACCAGCGACGGCCACACCACCGCCCAGCCCGCGCCCCGGTAGAGGATGGCCTGGGCCAGCTCGGTGAAGTGCGTGGTGGGCGCCAGCGCCATGCCGTACTGCACCCACAGCGGCATGCTCTCACGCGGGGTGACGCCGCCCGACAGCATCTGCAGCGGCATCATCACCAGCACCATCAGCAAGCCAAACTGCGGCATGCTGCGCGCCACCGTGGCCATGAAGATGCCCATGGACGTGGTGGCAAACAGGTGCAGCGTGGCGCCCAGCAGAAACAGCGACACCGAACCCTCGATGGGCACACCAATCGCCCAGCGGATCACGGCCGTGAGAGAAATCCACGTGGCGACCAGCACCACCAGGGCCATGGCCCAGACCTTGGCCAGCATGATTTCACCAGGGGTGACGGGCATGACGAGCAGATGCTCCACCGTGCCATGCTCGCGCTCGCGGATCAGCGCGGCGCCGGTGAGGATGATGGAGAGCATGGTCACGATGTTGATCAGCTCCATCAGCGAGCCGAACCACGCGGGGTTCAGCGCCGGGTTGAAGCGCGAGCGCACCGTCAGTTCGATGGGCTGCGCGGCCACGGTACGGTCGCGCTGCACAAACTCGGCCGCTTCCAGTTGCACGATCTGCTGCACTGCCCCATTGGCCGCAAACGCCTGCCCCATGCGCGTGGCGTCGATGTTGAGCTGCACCTGCGGCACCCGGCCCGCCAGCACGTCGCGCTGGAAATGCGCGGGGATGTGCAGCACCAGCGTGAAGCGGCCAGCGTCCAGGCCCGGGTCCACCTCGCGCATGCTGATCATGGCGGGGCGTGTGAACTGGGGTGCGTAGAACGCGGTGGCGATGCGCTGGGACAAGGCCGAATCGTCCTCATCCACGATGGCGATCGGCACGTGGTACAGCGTCTCGGGCTGCGCCATGCCCGCCGAGTACACCGCCAGCGTGGTGGTGTAGACAATGAGGAACAGCATGGCCGGGTCGCGCCAGAGGCTCCACAGCTCCTTGATGCCCAAGCGGAAAATGTTCGCCCAACGGCCTCTCAGCGCCATGTCAGGCCTCCTGCTTGCGTAGCAGCAAGATCGCAGCACCGACGATGACCGGCACCGCCACCAGCATGGGCCAGAACTCGGCCTGCAGGTCTTGCAAGGTGAGCGCCTTGTTGAACACGCCCCGGCTGATGGTGAACATGTGGCTGGCCGGGTAGACCTCGCCCACCCAGCGCGCAAAGCCGGTCATGGACGACACCGGGTTGATGAGCCCCGCAAACTGCACCGCCGGGATGAGCGTGCCCACCATGGCGAAGAACATGGCCGCAATCTGACTGCGCGTAACGGTGGAGGCCAAGAGACCCATGCCCGTGGAGCACAGGCTGAACAGCACGGCGCCGAGCGTCAGCGTGGCAAAACTGCCCGTGATGGGCACACCAAACACCGTCAGAGCCGCCAGGCACATCAAGCCAAAATTAAACAGCGCCAGCAGCACATAGGGCAGCTGCTTGCCCAGCATGAATTCGGTGCGTGTGGTGGGCGTGACATACAGGTTGATGATGGAGCCCAGCTCTTTCTCGCGTACCACCGCCAGTGCCGTGAGCATGGCGGGCAACATCAGCAACAGCAAAGGGATCACGGCAGGCACCATGGACGGCAGGCTGCGCACGTCGGGGTTGTAGCGGTAGCGTGGCTCCACCTCCAGCAGGCCCCGTGGTACCGTGCCCGTGCGGCTGCGGCTTTGCTCCACCAGCCACTGCTGGTGCAGGCCCTGGGCGTAGCCGATGACCGTCTCGGCGCGCTGGGGCATGGCACCGTCCACCCACGCGCCGATCTGCACCGGCTGGCCGCGTGCCAGGTCGCGTGCAAAGCCAGGCGGGATCTCCAGTGCCAGCGATATCTCGGCGGACCGCATGCGCGCGTCCAGCTCGGCGTAGGTGGCAATGGGCGGCCGCTCGGTGAAGTAGCGCGAGCCCGCGAGGTTCAGCGTGTAGGCGCGGCTCAGCGCGGTCTGGTCCCGGTCCAGCACGGCAAAGCGCAGGTTCTCCACGTCCATGCTGATGCCATAGCCCATCACAAACATCAGGATCAGCGAGCCCAGCAGCGCCATGGCGCCGCGCACCGGGTCGCGGCGCAGCTCCAGCGATTCGCGCCACTGGGTGCTGTGGATGCGGGCCAGGCTCTGGCGCAGGCGGGTGGGCCAGGTAGGGGCGTCGTGGGCAGGCACGGGCGATCGCGCAGAGGGCTCCGAAGCCTGCATAGGCACAGGGTCTGGCGCCGTTCCCGCAGCATCTTCCAGGTAGCCGATGAAGGCTTCTTCCAGCGTGGCGGCGCCGCGTTTGGCCACGATGTCCTGAGGCGCAGCGCTCTCCAGCACGCGCCCTGCGTGCATCAGCGAGATGCGGTCGCAGCGCTCGGCCTCGTTCATGAAGTGGGTGGAGATAAAGATCGTGACCTTGTCGCGCCGGGCCAGCTCCACCATCAGGCGCCAGAAGTTGTCGCGCGCCATCGGGTCCACGCCCGAGGTGGGCTCGTCCAGAATCAGCAGCTCGGGCTGGTGCACCATGGCCACGGCCAGCGAGAGGCGCTGGCGCATGCCCAGCGGCAGTTTCATGGGCATGGACCCGCGCACGGCCTGTAGATCAAACCGCTCCAGCATGGCCGACACGCGCGCGGGCACCTCGGCCTCGGGCACATGAAACAGGCGCGCGTGCAGCACCAGGTTCTGCTCCACCGACAGCTCGCTGTACAGCGAAAACGCCTGCGACATGTAGCCCACGCGCCGCCGCGTGGCCATGTCCTTGGGGTCCACCGGCTGGCCAAACAGCCAGGCCTGCCCGTCGCTGGCGGGCAGCAGGCCGGTGAGCATCTTCATGGTGGTGGACTTGCCGCAGCCGTTGCTGCCCAGAAAGCCAAAGATCTCGCCCCGCTGGATGCGAAAGCTCACATGGTCCACTGCCACAAAGTCGCCAAAGCGCATGGTGAGGTCGCGCGCCTCGATGGCGACGTTGGTGGCGTCGTCTGCCTGCGACCGGTCCAGCGGCGGGATCTCCACCTCCTGGTGGCCTCGACGCTTGGCCTCGGGCAGCAGGGCCACAAAGGCCTGCTCCAGCGAATCGTGCCCGGTGCGGGCCATCAGCTCGGCGGGGGTGCCGGTCGCCAGAATGCGGCCTTCGTCCATGGCCACCAGCCATTCAAAGCGCTGGGCTTCCTCCATGTAGGCGGTGGCCACGATCACGCTCATGCCGGGCCGGGCGGCGCGGATGCGGCCGATCAAATCCCAGAACTGCGCGCGCGCCAGCGGGTCCACGCCGGTGGTGGGCTCGTCCAGGATGAGCAGGTCGGGGTCGTGGATGAGCGCGCAGCACAGCGCCAGCTTCTGCTTCATGCCGCCCGAGAGCTTGCCCGCAGGCCGTGCCAGAAACGGGTGCAGGCCGGTGCTGCGCGTGAGTTCGTCAATGCGGCGGCGCCGCTCGGCCGCGTCGTGCCCAAACAGGCGGCCAAAGAACTGCAGGTTTTCTTCCACCGACAGCGTGGGGTACAGGTTCTTGCCCAGGCCCTGCGGCATGTAGGCGATGCGGGGGCACACCCGGCTCCGGTGGCGGCTTTTGGCCATGTCGCCGCCCAGCACCTCCACGGTGCCCTGCTGCACCGCGCGTGCGCCCGCCACCAGGGCCAGCAGGCTGGACTTGCCCACGCCGTCCGGCCCGATCAGGCCCACCATGCGGCCCGCAGCCACGTCCAAATCAATGTCTGCGAGCGCCACCGTGCGCCCGTAGCGCTGACCCACGCCGCGCAGGCGGGCCACGGGTGCCACGCCGCCGGGGAGGTTCACTGGCCGGCCTTGATGGCGAGGTTGGCGGGCCACTCCACCGCAGGGTCTACCCGCAGCCAGGCCACGCCGGGTAGGCCGGTCTTGACCTGCTCCTGGTGGCGCAGCAGCAGCGCCTTGTCGATCTGCGCGCGCACGCGGAACATGAGCTTCTGGCGCTCGCTGGCGGTCTCCACCGTCTTGGGGGTGAACTGCGCGGTGCTGGCGACAAACGAGACTTCTGCAGGAATCACAAAGCCCGGCGCGGCATCGAGCACGATGCGCACATCGCTGCCCAGCGCCACGCGGCCCGCCACGGTCTCGGGCAAAAAGAAGGTCATGTACACATCGGTCAAGTCCACCAGCTGCAGAACGCGCGCGCCTGCGCCCACCACCTCGCCGGGCTGCACCACGCGGAACTGCACCCGCCCATCGCGCGGGGCCTTGAGCTCGCTGTCGGCCAGCTCCACATCAATGCGCGCCAGCGTGGCCTGCAGCGCGCGCACATTGGCCTCGGCGCTGGTCACCTGCGTGCGCGACGCACCGATGCCCGCCTGCGCGGCCTTGGCCTGGGCTTTGGCAGCCGTCACGGCGGCCTGCTGGCTGCGCACCTTGGCGCGGTCGTCATCGAGCAACTGGCTGGAGAAAAAGCCCTCGCGCGCCAACTGCTCGGAGCGCGGCAGGCGGCGGCGGGCGGTGTCGAGGTCGCTTTCGCGCTGCGCCACTACGGCCAGGGCGGCCTGGTAGTCGCTCTCGCGCTGGGCCACCTGCACCTGCGCGCTGCTGATGGCCAGCTGCGCCTGCTGCAGCCGGGCCACGGCCTCTTCACGCTGGGCTTGCAGGCCGTCGATTTGCATGCGTGCCAGGGGTTGCCCGGTTTTGACGAAGTCGCCCTCGGACGCCAGCACCTCCAGCACCCGGCCCGCGAGCTTGGTGGCCACGGCGATCTCGGTGGCCTCGATGCGGCCGTTGCCGCTCACGAATCCGGCGCCAGGCCCCTTGGGCTGCCATGGCGCCCAGTGCAGCAGCAGCCCTCCTCCCAACAACACCACGGCCAAGGCCGCAGCGATCTTCCATTGCTTGCTCATGGTCCATCCTTGTGGGCGCGTTAACCCCTTGGTGGATGGTAGCTTTGCATCCCACGCCATCTGCGGCTGCAGCACACCGTCTCTTGACCTGTATCAATCGCCACCCGAACATGTGGCCTGTGCAGCCGCGCGCTCTCGATCCTTGAACAGCAACCTATGACCACCCGCGCCACCCCGCCCCTTTTGAAAACTCTGGCTTGGCTGCTGGGCCGCCCCATGAGTCCCGAAGACGGGCTGCCGCAAACTGAACTGACTGCTGCGGGCCAGCGCCTCGGGTTCCCGGTGCCCCCTGCCCTGCACGCCTTTTACGCAGCCGTCGGGCGGCGTGCCGATTTGATGAACGGTTTTCAGCGGTTCGCGCCGCCGCAAGACTTGGAGCGCAGGGGCGACAAGCTGGTGTTTCTGGAGGAAAACCAGGGCGTGTGCTGGTGGGCCACCGATGCGCAGCAGCGGGTGTGGCAGACCACCGACCTGGAAACGCCCGACTGGCACGAGGAGGCCATGGGCATGGAAGCGTTCTTGCACACCATCGCGTACTACCAGATGGCACAGGGTGGCTACCCGTTCTGCGGCATGCGCGCGTGCGATGGGTTCTCAACGCCACGAGAGCTGGCTGCACTGATTGCAGCCATGCAGGCACAGGCTGTGGTTGATGTGGCGGGGCTGCGCATCTTCACCGTGGGGCCGCAGGCGCTGGTGTGGTACCTGCATGCCGAGGAGGCGCTAGCGGAGCCGGGTGTTTTTCTGAGCGTCCTGGACGCCGACCACTTCGACGCGCTCTGCGCAGAGTGGGACTTTGGCGATCTGGGCTAAGTGCGCAATCTGAAAATTTGAATAAAAAGTGGCTCTAGCGCTTACTGAACAAGCGAAATCTGCTCTATTATTTATAGCAAATCATCTCTTAGGGTTCAGTTCTGCTGCCCTCGCCGCACGGTGGCACCAGCCCTCACTCAGCCGCGTACATCAAACGCCGACAGGTGATTGGCCAGATGCATGGCATGCGCCTGCTCGTACTGCGCCTTGCTCAATGCCCCGTAGGCAAAGTGGGGTTGCAACGGCCCGGCATGGGTGGCGAAATCCTGCACGGCCTTTTGCAACCGCACCAGTGCCACGACGGCGTCCGGCGTGGACGCATCCAGCGCGGGCGCGCCCGGGATGGGCTCCGCCAGGTTGTGGCTCATGTGGCCGCGCAGCGCAAATACTTCGAAGGCTGCAGCGCCCAGTGTGTTCTGAAACAGTGCCGACTTGGGCGCCGGAAAGCCCCGCAGCGAAAACTCGATGCTCTGTGCGCAGTGCTCCAGCGTCTGGGACCAGTTCCAGGCCGTGGCGGGTGCCAGCGCGCTGACCGACGCTCCTGCAAGGCGCTCGACCTCCCGCATGGCATCGCCCAGAGTGCCAAAGACCAGTTGCCGGTCGTTGCCTGGCTGGTGCAACAGGTAGCCGACCCCAGCGGCAGCAGCCACGCCAAGTGCCGCCAGACCCGCGCCACCCTTCAGGAACGTTCTGCGCGGTGTGTCGGCCCCGGGCGGCGCAGAAGGGGATTTAGCAGCGCCTTGGTCGCTGCCGTTGGAAGTGGCTGGCATAGGGTTGTAATCTGCAAGAGATGAGATAGGGGTATCCGGCATTTTGTCGTCACCCAGACCTGCAGCGGCTACCGCTATGACGAGGTTTACGGCGTGGGGGTCGCCCAGCCGACACAGATGGGCGTTCAGTCCCGCAGACCGTTGCACGGTGGGCGAAGCGGTCGGAGACGCTTGCCAAAAGCGCAACGGCAATGACCCGCGCCCTCGGAAGGTCACACGCTCAAGTACTCACGTACTCACTCACGCAGCGGTCATTGCTACCGGCAGGTCGGGCACTGCTGCAGGCTTCGCCAGCACTTCGACCCGGTTGCGACCCCTCTCCTTGGCAAGGTACATGGCCTCATCGGCGCGCTGCAGTGCTGCGTCTGCAGTGTCGCCATGGGCACACAAGGTCACGCCCACGCTTACGGTTAGGTGAATGGGGCGCTGGTCAGTGACCAGGGGGTGCGCCTCTATCAGCGCCCGCAGGCGCTCTGCGACGGCAATGGCGCCGCCGCCGCCCGCGTTGGGCAAAAAGATGGCGAATTCTTCGCCTCCCAGACGACCCAGCACGTCTTCGTTGCGCAGGCAGCGATTGGCCAGAACCACGAAATGGCGCAGCACATCGTCACCCGCCCTGTGCCCCCAGGTGTCGTTCACCTTCTTGAAATGATCCAGATCCATCACCAGCACAGGCACCGCCGTCTGGGTGCGCTCGGCGCTGCTGATCGCTTTGTCCAGCAACGTTAGAAACGCCCGGCGATTGAATACGTTGGTCAGCGGATCAACTTCGGCCAGGTGCCGCAGTTCGCTGGTGATGAACTCGTTGGTCAGGATGAGCGCGCCAAACCCCAGCAGCACCACCGCCAAGATGGCCTCCAGCACCACAAACTGCGACACCAGATTGACATCCATCTGCCCACTGGCGTTTGCGGGCAATGCCAGCTTGAAAAATACGGGCCGCAGCAACAAGAATGTGCCGTGCAACCCGGCCACCATCGCCAGCAAATAGCGCGCAGGAACCCGGCGCAGTTCACCCTTTGCGAGCGTAAAGGCTGTGAGCAAAAAGCAGATGCCCGATCCCAACCCGGCCAGCAAAAAACGCATGCCCAGGTGCGGCTGCACCACCGTGAAGTACACCGACAGCGAGATCAAAACCCCAATGCCCACTACCCCATAGACGTGCGACACCGGCTGACGCCCCATGTAATTGCGGCTGGCCAGTAGACAGAAGTACGCGGCTATGGAAATCGCCGCTTGCGAGATCATGACGGCGAACACTTCAGGAACCCAGTCCCGCACCAGCAAACTGACACTGAACACCGACCCAAACAGAAACGAGAGCATCCACAGGCGTAAGCCCGGAATGGTCTTGTTGAAGAACCACACGGCATACAGCACCGAAGTGATCAGCGCCGTCAGGATGGCGGCAAGGGTGAGGAGTGTGGGGCTGTGCACGGAAGGCTTGCGACGAGCGGGGGCAGCTCGAATGTTAACCGGGCACTACATGAATTTTCGGCTTCTGCGGCGTTGCGGCGATCTTGTTGTTGTTTGCCAAGGCCGTCGCGAGGCGCCTTGACGGGGGGATCTGGCCGCTGTCGCACCGCGTGGCCTGTACGCCCGGGGTCACCCCACCACGTTGCACTCTCTGCGCAGCAGTGCCAGCGCGTCGTGCAGCTGGTAGTCGCTGTCGCTGGTCAGCGTCTTTTCTGCGTCCTGCACAAACGCCGTCCACAGCGTGGTGTAGTCCTGCTGGTAGGCACCTGCGGCATGCGTGCGGATGAAATCGGCGGCCAATGCGGGTTGCCAGCCCGACTTGCGGATCTTGCGGATAAGGCTGGCGGCCGTTTTTTCGGTCAGCAAGGTCTTTTTGGGTACCCCTGCGGCCAGGCACACAAACAAGGTCAGCAACGAGTGCTCGTCGTCATTGCCCTCGGTCGTTTTCGTCCAGGTCTTGCTGGCGGGCAGGGGCGGGTCGCCGCCCTCTTCCAGCGCATCCAGGCTGCGGTGGAAGTTGTCCACCTCGGCCAATGGGTCGTCCAGCAAAAAATACCGGGCGCGAAACGAGCCTGTGGGGCGCAGCAGCGTGCGTGGCGGGGTGGCGCCGTCCAGCAACCGCGGCATATCGGCCAGCACCGCAGCGGACTGGGCCAGCATGACCTCGCGCAGCTCGGGCGGCACACCGGCGGGCAGGTGCAATCCGGGGGCGGGTGCCTGCTTTTTCTTGCGAAGGGCCAGCAGCAGTTTTTCGAAGCTGGTGGCGTTGGGCCATTCGCCCAGGGCCATGGCTTTGGGCGCCAGCGCCTGCATGAGCAAGCCGGTGCGGATGACGGCCTCAGCGTCGGCACCTGCGGCCTCCAGCTCGTCGGTATCCAGGTCGTACTGCTCGGCCAGCCACTGTGCGGCGGCAATGGCCTGTGCAACCTCCGTACGGCGGGCCAGCTCGGCGCGGTAGTCTGTGTGGCTGCGCAGCGACCACACCGCCAGCAGCGGGGTCTCGGCATCGGCGTACCCGGCCATGCCAAAGTTGCTGCTCTCGGGCATCGCAATCAGGCGCTTGAGCATGTCGGATCCACCCTTGGACCGCGACAAAAAGGAGTGATCGCGCAATGATGCGGCGGCCTTGTTCAAGTCACCCCCGGTACTGTCCAGCAGGTACAGGCTGATGAGATTGACCATGCGGTCGCGGGCTTTTTCCAGCTCGGGGCGTAAAAACTCACTGCCAAAGTACCGCGCAATCTGCACCATGCCCTTGGGCGCATCAGCGTTCATGGCGTCCAACTTGGCCGCATCGATGATGCCGTGTTGCACGCCGTGCGCCAGGGCCTTTTCGAAAAAAGGGCGGGCGTCATGGAGCTGCAGGGCTTTGGCCCCCGCAGCCTGGGTGGAGGACTTTTCGTCAGCGGTCATTCAGTGGGCCATTCCATCAGCCGTTAAGACTGGCACTGCAAAGGCCAGCGCTCCCGAGCAAGGGCCGCCAGACAGCGTAAGCGGCGCTTCGCTTGCGTGCGCTGGGGCGTCCCCCTCCCGCATTGCGCAGCAATGCGAGACAGGGGTGAAGGCACGAAGCGACTCAGGGGGGTGCCCCATCTCAGATTGCCGATTCTTCGTCGGATGCGCGAGCTGCAGGCGTGGCCTTGCCGCGGTCGGTATCGCTGGTTTCGAACTTGCCGTCGTCTTCTTCGGCAGGTTCATCGCCCTCTTCCAAGCCCAGGTCAAAGGCACGGGCTTTGGCGCGCAGCACCAGCAGCATCTCGATGAACAAATCGCGACATTCATAGCGCAGCAGCCAGGCCATCTGCATCCAGTCGCGGTCGGCCACTTCGTCCTGATCGACGCGCGGCTGCACGTAGCCGGAGGCCAGCAGTTCGTCGTCCGTCAGCGTCACGCCGTAGTCTTCAGCCGCGTCAAACGTGCCAGTGCGGGCGAAGGCTTCAATGCGGCTCCACTTCTCGGCAAAGTAGTTGGCCAGCGCCTCGCTTCCACCGTCCAGCTCGCCGATGGCAGTGAGGAACTCCACCGTATCGGCGCCATCGCGGAAGACGACCGCGTTGACCATGCTGCGCAGGTGCGTGTGCGTGAGGTCTTTGTACTGTTTTTCCAGCACCATCGCGCGGGCAAACTGCTCGGGCGTGACGAGCATATTGACCACCGACGCCTTGGACTCGTCGTATTCGCGCATCACCGCCAGAATGTCCTTGGGCGCCAACTGGTCCAGCACCACCATCAGGGCGTTGTCGCCGTCGGTGTCGGCCAGTTCGGCCAATGCCGACTCGGCTCCCACAATGTCACCCGCAGCAATGAGGCTGGTGGTTTTGGTGATGAGGGCGAGATGGGTGTTGTTGCTCATGCGAAATTCCTTTTCATTGGTGCGTTGCGCAATACGCATAGCGCAGCGGATAAAACTGGCGCAGCAATCGCCAGTGGCCACCGCGCAGGGGCCGCCCCGCCGCGCCTGCGGCATCCTTATGGATGGCGAAGGCGCGCAACGGCTCAGCCGGTGCTTCATTCCTTGCGGTCAAAGCCCACATCCGACAGCCAGTTCGAGCTGGCTTCTTCACGGCCCCGGCTGTTCTTGGGATCCACCGCATCGTCGGCGCTCAGCGCGTCGTAGCCGTCCTCGTGTTCTGCTGCGTCGTCTGCATCGTCCGCTTCGCCTTCGCCTTCCGCATGCAAGGACGCAGCAGACGCCATGCGTGCATGTTGCTGCAGATACTCCAGCCCCGCCGCCACGGCCATGAAACGCGCGCCTTGTGGCTCGCGCAGCACGGTTTGCGCCAGGCTGGTTGCCCAGGGCTCCAGCGTGATGGCATGGGTCAGGCTGTGCCAATCGGGCAAATCATCAATCGGCAGGCCCAGCAAGTGCTCGACCGCTGCAGGCTTGACGAACCGAAACCCTCTGTGAAAGGCCACGGCCACCATCTCAGGGGCCAACTCCATCATCTGCACCAAAAACGCAATCTCGTTGCGCTTTTCTGCCAGGCGTTTGCGCAAAACATCGTTGCCCTCGGAGTCGGAAACCAAGTCATCCAGCTCGGCCTGGTAGGCCGAGCACAGGTCATAAAAGTAGGGAGAGATTTTCAAGATGCGGTCGTCGTCGTCAAAATGCGCGTGGAATAGGCTTGCCAGATTTCCTGGGCCGTCTGCAGCGGGTCGTCCAGCAGGTTGCGGCGGCGGTTGTCGTCGTAGGCCTGGCGGGCGGTGTCGTCTGACAGCACTTCGTAGGCCTTTTGCACCGCCTGAAATTGCAGGGCTGCGTCGGGTGCGTTGTTGCGGTCCGGGTGGTAGAAAGACGCCTTCTGGCGAAACGCCTTCTTGATGTCCGCCAGCGTCGCGTTGGCAGCAAGCCCCAGGGCTGCGTAGTGGTCTGCGGTCATGGCTGAAGAAACAAGGCGGCTGCCCACCGCTGTTGCCACTCGCTGTGGCGTCGATACAAGGCCTGCATCAACCGCCCAGGCTCACAAACACGTTTTGCACATCGTCGTTGCCGTCGATGGCCGCCAGAAAACTCTCAACCTCTTCCAGCTGTTCGGCTGTCAGGTTGGCAGGGTCCACGGGGTTTTTGGGCTTGTAGCCCAACTTCACTGACAACACATTGAAGCCATGGGCGGGCAGCGCGCGGCTCACCAGGTCGAGTTCGGCGGGGTCGGTCCAGAAAGTGGTGGTGCCCGCCTCGTCGCCCGCTTCGCAGTCTTGGGCACCGGCTTCGATGGCAGCTTCTTCGGGGTCGGCACCTGGAACGGCAGGCTCGGCCTCGATCATGCCGACATGGTCAAAGTCCCATGCCACCGAACCCGAGGTACCCAGCTGCCCCTTGCGGAACAGCACGCGCATCTCGGGCGCCGTGCGTTTGACGTTGTCGGTCAGGCATTCGACCATCACCGCCACCTGGTGGGGGGCATAGCCTTCGTAGATGACGCGCTCGTAATTCACGGCGTCGGCACCCGTGCCAGAGCCCTTCTTGATGGCGCGCTCCAGTGTGTCCTTGGGCATGGATGCCTTGCGGGCCTGCTCTACCACCAGGCGCAGGCGCGCATTGCTGGCCGGGTCCGCACCACCGCGTGCGGCCACGGTGATTTCCTTGACCAGCTTGCCAAACAGCTTGCCTCTGGCATCAGCGACCTGTGCCTTGCCCTTTGCTTTCCACTGCGCGCCCATGGTGATGTCTTTCTTGGAGTTGCGGCGCGCCACGGCGCCTGTGAATGTGTTGGCGGCCCCTGCGTGCAGGCATCCGAAACCCCCTGCAACCCTGGCAAAAGGACGGTATGCACGTCTGAACCGAACCCTATAGGGTACCACTGACCCGCACGTTGCCGCGCCGCCACGCCAAACGGCCCGGCATTGCGCAGGGGCGGGTAACCTCATCACCTTATGCGCGCCCTTTCACCCTACGCACTCCAGGACCACTGATGCTCAACACCTTGTGGCTGGGTTTTTTTGTGGCGGCGGCGGTGGCGGGCGTGGCGCAATGGCTGGTGGGCGGCAACGCGCAGGTCTTTGCGGCCATGGTCGAGTCGCTGTTTGCCATGGCCAAGCTGTCGGTCGAGGTGATGGTGCTGCTGTTTGGCACGCTCACGTTGTGGCTGGGCTTCTTGCGCATTGCCGAAAAGGCCGGCGTTGTGGATGCGATGGCCCGCTGGCTGGCGCCCCTGTTTAGGCGGCTGATGCCTGAGGTGCCCAGCGGCCATCCCGCCCTGGGACTGATGACATTGAACTTCGCCGCCAACGCGCTGGGCCTGGACAACGCGGCCACGCCCATGGGCCTCAAGGCCATGAAGGCCCTGCAAGAGCTCAACCCACGGCCCGACACCGCTACCAATGCGCAGATCCTGTTCCTGGTGCTCAACGCCTCGTCGCTCACTCTGCTACCCGTCACCATCTTCATGTACCGCATGCAGCAGGGTGCGGCCGACCCTACCCTGGTGTTCTTGCCCACCTTGTTGGCCACGTCCGCATCCACCCTGGTGGGCCTGCTGAGCGTAGCGGTGGTGCAGCGGCTGCCCCTGTGGAGCCCGGTAGTGCTGGCCTATCTGCTGCCGGTGGCGCTGGGCCTCGCCGCCTTCATGGCGCTGCTGACCACGCTCAGCGCGACGGCGCTGGCGCAGTTGTCGTCACTGCTGGGCAACCTCACGCTGTTTTCGCTGATCTTGCTTTTCGTGGGCATCGGCGCCTGGCGCAAGGTGCCGGTATACGAAGCATTCATCGACGGTGCGCGTGAAGGTTTTGACGTGGCCAAAAGCCTTTTGCCCTACCTGGTGGCCATGCTGTGCGCGGTGGGCGTTTTCCGCGCGTCGGGGGCGCTGGGCTATGTGCTGGACGGCATACGCTGGTGCGTGGAGTTGGTGGGTGCCGACACCCGGTTTGTCGACGCGTTGCCTACCGCTCTGGTCAAACCCTTTTCCGGCAGCGCGGCGCGCGCCATGCTGATCGAGACCATGCAGACCCAGGGTGTGGACAGCTTTGCCGCACTGGCTGCAGCCACTGTGCAGGGCAGCACCGAAACCACGTTTTATGTGCTGGCCGTGTACTTTGGTGCCGTCGGCATCCAGCGCGCACGACACGCGGTGGGCTGCGCACTGCTGGCCGAACTGGCGGGGGTGGTGGCGGCGATTGCGGTGTGCTACTGGTTCTTCGGCTGACGGACGAAAATTCAAGCCAAATCGGCTTCTAGCGCTTATGTATAAAGCGCTAACAGCTATCAAAATGATACTTTTATGCGGTAAGGGCTGCTCTCACCCCAGCGCCGTATCCAGCACCATCATGATCCAACGCCCAGCATCAGCCCGCCGGTGGTCATCACCTCGAACCCTTCGGAGCCTTCGCGGCCTTCTTCTTCAAGTGATAGGTGAAAGAAGCTGCAATGCACATGGCCAGGCCAATTTTCGGCACCTCCTCTTCCAGCGAGAACACCAATGCCCGGTTTCCGTCGAACTTGAAGTCCGTGGGGAAAATGGTTCGGAAGGTTTCAATCAGCGTGGTCTGGCAGTTGAAGTACATCGCGTACTGATGGGGATGCTGCTGCTTCCAGTCCATCCGCACGGTACTGCCACTCTTGTTTTTTGTAGCGTACGCAGGCTCACCCCATTTCAGCGATTCCTCGATGTCCCCCACGCCTTCGGCCGTAGCAGCAGTTTCAAAGACGAGCTCCCTCAAAGCCAGTAGCTTGGCGCGCACGTGGGGTGGATACGCAGCGAACTTCGCGGCAACCGTGGCGCTGGCAAAAGGCGTCATGCAAATCTCCTGATTCAATGAACTGGAAATGCCCAAAGCCCCCTGAAAAGGCAGTTGGTGGAGGGCTCAGGTTTCACTCAGGTAGCCTCGCAACACCTGCGCTTCCTGATCGGCAAAGATGGCCATTGCGGTCTGCATGCGAAGGAAGCCAAACTTCCGATAGAAAGGCTCTCGTCCCGGAACTGCGTACAAGAGGATCTTCTTGTGACCGCGCGACGCTGCCACCAAGTGCTCAACGACTTGCTTGCCAACGCCTGTGCCCTGATGACTCGGCAGGACCGCGATGTCACAGATGTACGAGCAGTCTCCGCCATCAGCCAGCGCTCTCCCAGCAGCAATCAGCCTGGACTCTTCGTACACAAAACACTTAAACATGCTGTTGGCATACACCTTCTGGAGATGGGCTGCCGTCTTCTCACCAAGCGGAGCTGCTCGATAGAGCGCGGAAAGCTCCTCCCAGTCGATGCTGTCGCTGTTGCTTTTCCATTCGATTGTCATGCGGCGTTTCCTTGTGAGGCATGGCGAATAAGCTGTCCCGCACAACTTGCGGGAAAAGCGGGACGATACGGGCTGAAAACTTGCGATTTCGCCAGGCGCAGTGTCCAAAAACTCCGATCTAAAAATTCGACAAACCCGGCGGATTTAGACCGGACAAACGGTAGCTTGTGATTGCGTGGGGCTTGGTCTGGCTCAGCCCATAGATATCAAATAATCCAGGGCACTTTTAATGCATTTTTAGCCTCTAGCGCTTATCCATCAAGCGCTAGCAGCTATACATTTAATAGCTACACCCCATCGCCGCCGGGGGTACCTCGTCTACACCATCCACGTTCCCCCCTCACTCCGGCTCACTCAACCCCTGCTCCCACTCCGCCAACTGCTCGTTGGTCGCAATCAGCCGCCCCACCAGCAGCTTGATGAAGGCCTTGTCAAACCGCGACTGCAAATCCTCAGACGCCTCGCGCAAGGCAGGGTTGCGCACCTTGAGCACCAGCACTTCGGTCTCGGCCACGGCGGAGGCGGTGCGCATTTTGTTCTCGGGGCGCAGGTAGGTCATTTCGCCCAGGGTGACGCCGGGGCCCAGGGTGCTCAGGCTCCAGCCTTGGCGGCTGACGCCCACCTGGCCTTCGATGAGGATGCAGAACGAGTCGCCGGGGGTGTTCTCGCGCATCAGCACGGTGCCGGCCTCCAGCCTGCGCCAGTTGCCCAGGCGCATCAGCTCCCACAGCGCCACGTCGTGAAAGTCGGCAAAAAATGGCAGCGCGCGCAGGCGGGCAAAGCGCTCGGCCTCGGTGTCTTGCGATTTTTGGCGGGGCAGGCTTTGGTGGGCGGCCAACAAGGCTTGCGCAAAGTCGTCCCAGGTGGCAAAACGGTCGGTGGGTTGCTTGGCCAGGGCGCGCAGCAGCACGTCGTCTACATGGGCGGGCAGCGATGCGCGCAGCAGGCTGGGGCGCGTGGGGGTTTCGTTGCTGATCTTGTACAGCGTCGCAAAGTCGGTGTCGCCATCAAACGGGCGGCGGCCGGTGAGCAGTTCGTACACCACCACGGCCAGCGAGAACATGTCGCTGTGGTGCGTCAGGTCTTGCTCGCGCACTTGTTCGGGCGACATGTACGACGGCGAGCCGACCAGGCCTGACAGCTGCGTGGCGTCGCTGCGCAGCGACAGCGCCGCGCCAAAGTCGGTCAGTTTTACGTCGCCATCACGCGCCAGCATGAGGTTGGCAGGCTTGATGTCGCGGTGCACCAGGCCTTCGCGGCAGGCGTATTCGAGCGCGTTGCAGCACTTGAAGGCGATGTCGAGCACCTGGGGCACAGGCAGCAGGGTGTCGGGCGTTGCAAAGTCGGACAGCGCCTGGCCGTCGATGTATTCGAGCACCAGATAGGGTGGAAACGCTTCTTCGTCGGCGTCGAGCAGGCGAACGATGTTGGGGTGCCGCAGTCGGCCCGACAGCGCGGCCTCGTTGCGCAGCAGCTTGCGGTAGCGGTCGGCCTGGTCGGGTTGTTTGAGCAGGTAGGCGTGCGTCTGCTTGATGGCCACCTTGCGGCCCCGAAAGCCGTCCAGCCCCAAGAACACGATGCCGCTGGCGCCTCGGCCCAGCTCCCGCTCGATGCGGTACTTGCCAATGTTGGCAGGCGGGGCTGACGTGGTGGTGGACATGGGGCGCTCCGGTCAGGGTGGGCGTGTGTTCAGGGCTCGGTTTCAGGCTCCGGCAAGCGCCTGCGCAAAGTCCGCCTGCAGGTCCTCGACCTCTTCCAGGCCGACGGAAAGACGGATCATGCTGTCGGCGATGCCCATGGAGGCGCGCACTTCAGCGCCCGCCTCCCAGAAGATGGTGTGTGCCACGGGAATGATCAGCGTGCGCGTGTCGGCCAGGCCGGTGGCCTTGATGGGCAACTGCAGACGGTTGCACACGGGCAGGCATTGGTCGGGGTCGCGCAGCTCAAACGACATCAGCCAGGAGCCCGCCTTGAGATGCTTTTTGGCAAAGGCATGTTGCGGGTGGGATGGCAGCATGGGGTACAGCACGCGCGATACGGCGGGGTGCGCCTCCAGCCACTGGGCCAGCGCCAGCGCCGTGGCGCTGGTGCGGTCCATGCGCAGGGCCAGCGTTTCGGCGCCCAGCGCCAGCTGGTGTGCGGCGTGCGACGACAGCGTGCCGCCCATGTCGCGCAGACCCTTTTTGCGCAGTTGCTGCAAGCCCCAACCCGTGGGGTCGCCCTTGCGGTAGGCCGCAAAAATGTTGGGGTAGTTCGACCAGTCGAACAAGCCGGTGTCGGTGATGGCGCCACCCAGCGCGTCGCCATGCCCGCCGATGCTTTTGGTGAGCGAGTTGACCACCAGCCCCGCACCCACGGTGGCAGCGCGGAACAAGTAAGGCGAGGCAACGGTGTTGTCGACCACGTACAGCGCGCCGTGCGCCTTGCACAGGGCACCGATGCCTTCCAGGTCTGGGATCTGCGTGCCGGGGTTGGCAATGGTTTCGACAAACACCATGCGGGTGTTGGGGCGCAGCGCCGCGGCCACGTTGGCGGCGTTGGTCACGTCCACCGTGGTCACCTCAATGCCCAGGTCGGCCAGGGTGCCCAGCACGCTGTTGGTGTTGCCAAACACAAACTGGCTGGCCACCAGATGGTCCCCCGCCTTGAGCAGCGTGAAGAACACCGCGCAGATGCCTGCCATGCCAGTGGAAAACGCGATGGTGCCCAGCCCGCGCTCCATCTGCGTGATCTTGGCCTCCAGCGCCGCCGTGGTGGGTGTGCCCTGGCGCGCGTAGTTGAAGCCACCCTTGGCCGTGCCCTGGAAGACGGCGATCAGGTCTTCAACCTTGTCGTAGCCGTACTGCACCGAGGTATGAATGGGCTTGTGGATGGCGCCGTGCTCGGCGCCGCCCAGGCGGTCGGCATGCACGATCTGGGTGGTGAAGCTGTGGTTCTGCGGTGTCGTCATAAAAACTCGCGATGGTTATCTGCATGCATGGCACTGCTCTTTGCAACCGGCGCGCCCTTAACGCCAGTGCACCCGTGGAACTGGCTTTGCCAGGCCACCGGGCGCGCCCCCCTCGGGGGAAGGCACGCACCGCCTCAGGGGGGTCAACGTTCAGGTGCGATGTGCTCAGCGTAATCGTACAAGGCGCCCAATATGTCCTGCGTGCGGTCGTCGTCGGCAGTCTCCGATAGCTCATCGATTTCGGTAAACAACTGCTCCACCGTGCGCGCCCCGCCCTGCCCGTCGAACAGGCAGGCGGCGCGGTGGGCCTCCCAGCGCTCGGCTTCTTCGGGCGACAGCGTTTGCGGGAAGTTGCGCGCCCGGTAGCGCCAGAAAAGTTCCGCCAGGCGCGGGTCTTCAAAATTGGCGCGCGCCTTGGCGAGTTTGTCACCGCTCAGGGTGCGCAGGTCGTTCAGCAAGCGGCGGTCGTTGCTGCCCACAAAACCGCCGTACAGGTCCTGGTCCACGTCCGGCGTGGGCTCTGCAGGGCGGGCAAATACGGCGGGCCAGATACCGCTCATGTCGGGCAACGCGCGGGCCACCTCGGCATGTGCTGCGGCCTGCGCCATGTCGATGCCCCAGCGCTGCGCCAGCGCGGGCGTGAGCGTGTTCACGTTGCCCACCACCATGGGAGATTTGTTCAGATGGATGGTCTTGACGGGCAAGCGCGTCATGCCTTCCGGCAGCGCATCGGCCTTGCTGAACAAACGCAGGCGAATCTCGTCGGGGCCCATGGTGGCCAGCGGCGCCGGGTCGTGGGCCAGATCCCAGGCGATGAGTTCGTTCTTGTTGGTGGGGTGGCTGGCCAGAGGCCACATGACACCCAAGCAACCCCGTTCGGCGGGGAACATGCCGGACACGTGCAAAAACGGGCGCGCGGTGACGGTGGTGGCGGGCAGGCGCAGCTCGGCGGCTACGCGGTCCTTTTTGTGGAGGCTGAGCGCAAAGTCAAACAGCTTGGTGTTGTGCTGACGGATCAGGCGCGCCAGCGCAATGGTGGCGCGCACGTCGGACAGCGCATCGTGCGCAGCCTCATGCAACAGGCCGTTGGCTTTGGACAAGTGCTCCAACTTGAAGCTGGGCGTCACGCCGTCTTCCTTCTTGGGCCACTGAATGCCGTCAGGCCGCAGCGCGTAGGTCATGCGCACCACGTCCAGCAGGTCCCACCGGCCACACTGGTTTTGCCACTCGCGCGCATAGGGGTCGATGAGATTGCGCCAGAACATGAAGCGCGTGATCTCGTCGTCAAACCGGATGGTGTTGTAGCCCACGCCAATGGTGCCGGGCTGCGCAAACTCGGCTTCGATGCGCGCGGCGAACTGGTGCTCGGGCACGCCCTGCTCCAGGCACTGCTGCGGTGTGATGCCGGTGATGAGGCAGGACTGGGGATCCGGCAGGTAATCATTGGCCGGCTGGCAGTAGATCATCAAAGGCTCGCCGATTTCATTGAGTTCGGCATCCGTGCGGATCGCGGCGAACTGCGCAGGGCGGTCGCGGCGCGTGTTGGCACCAAAGGTTTCGTAGTCGTGCCAGAGAAATGTATGGGGGGACATGGCTGTGAGCGGTAGACAGGCGGTAGGCAAGCGGTCTCCGACTGTAACCGGATTTATGATGTTTTTGGCACCCAGCGCTAGTCAATAAAGCGCCGACAGCTATCAATTCAGTAGTAACAGAGGTTTGCAAATCGATACACGCCCCGTTGGGCAGATGCCATGGGTGGGGGCACGACAATGTACTGATGCAGACACGCCCCCTCTATCCGCTTTCGGCCCCCTCCTTCCATCTTTCAACCCCCTGGTGGCTTGCGCTGGTCACAGCCATCGCGGTTTCGGGCTGTGCTTCTGCCACACCCCCCGATGCAACGCCACGCCCGGCGCCACGGCCAGGGTTGCAGCCCACGGCTGTACCGGCCACCACCGCACCGACCTCACCGACCGCACCCACGGTTTCATCGGCCGCCACCGCAGCGACACCCACCACAAGCAACACTGAATCGGCGGAACAGGCGGCGTTTGTCGCCTGGCGCGATCAATTTTCGGCCCAGGCGCTGGCCGCCAACATTCGCCCCGAGACGGTGCGCACGGTGCTGGGCAATGCACAGCTTCTGACAAGGGTGGTGGACCTGGACCGCGCCCAGCCTGAGTTCACCCGCACGCCGTGGGCCTATCTGGACAGCGCTGTGTCCGCCCAGCGCATAGCCCAAGGCCAGGCCAAGCGGGCCGAGCACCAGGCGGCGCTGGATGCCGCCGCCGCGCGCTATGGTGTTCCGGCCCCGATCATTACAGCCATCTGGGGCATGGAGAGCAACTACGGTAGCAACTTTGGCAGCTTCCGCGCGGTAGATGCGTTGGCCACCTTGGCGTTTGAGGGGCGCCGCCGAAGCTGGGCCCAGACCGAGTTGCTGGCCGTTTTGCGCATCGTGGACCAGGGCGATATTGCCGCCGATCGCATGATCGGATCGTGGGCAGGCGCCATGGGTCACACGCAATTTTTGCCTTCGGTGTTTTTGACTTATGCCGTGGATGCGGATGGTGACGGTCACCGGGACATCTGGGGCAGCATCCCCGACGTGACGGCGTCCACGGCCCACTTTCTATCGCGCATGGGCTGGCAAAGTGGCCAGCCGTGGGGTGTTGAAGTGCAACTGCCCTCAGGCTTTGACTATGCGCGCGCAGAGCTCACCATTCGACAGAACGCCACCGCATGGGCGGCAGAAGGGGTGCGTGCGCTGGACGGCCAAGCGCTGCCCGAACTGGGCGAGGCTTCCGTCATCACACCCGCAGGCGCTCGGGGCCCAGCGTTTCTGGTGGGCCCCAATTTCCGCACCATCCTGCGCTACAACAACTCCGTCAACTACGCACTGGGCGTGAGCCTTCTGGCGCGCCAGATCGACGGCGGCGCACCTATAGCCACCGCGTGGCCTCGCGACATAGAACCCCTGCACCGCGACCAGCTGCGCCAGTTGCAGACGGCACTGAACAGCAAAGGGTTTGACGCTGGCACGCCCGACGGCGTGATGGGCCCGGCCACGCGCGCCGGCCTGCGCCGGTTTCAGCAAAGCATCGGCGCGGTGGCCGATGGTTACCCCACGGCGGCGCTGCTGGAGCGGCTGCAGGCGGCTCAGTAAGACCCGCCACACGCCATTGAGGATGGGGTCTCATGCTGGAGTATCAGGCGACACCCATCCACTAGAACCGTCACGCTGAACTTGCGCGCTGCGGTGGAGGCATTGCGGCGTGGCTTCGAAACGCTCAGCACGAACGGCTTCACGTTCATCCGCACTCTGCAGTGCGTCGACCAACTAAAAAGCCCGGGGCTGTTACGCCACGGGCTTTTTTGATTTTGCAGCAGCACTCAGCACAAGGGCTTGGTGCTGCAACGACGCGTTCAGTCGGCAGTAGCTTCTTCGGGCTCGGCAGGCTCGGACTTGGCGGAACGTTCCTTCTTGGGCAGCGGCTGGATGTCCAGCAGCACGTCCGAAGTTTCCACGCCCTTGTCGTCGGTCTTCACCTCGATGTCCACCGTGAGGCGGCCACCGTCGGTCAAGCGACCAAACAACAGCTCGTCGGCCAGTGCACGGCGAATCGTGTCCTGGATCAAGCGTTGCATCGGACGTGCGCCCATCAACGGATCGAAGCCCTTCTTGGCCAGATGCTTGCGCAGCGTGTCGGTGAAGGTGACCTCCACCTTCTTCTCGGCCAGCTGTTGCTCCAACTGCAGCAGGAACTTGTCCACAACACGCAGAATGATCTGCTCGTCGAGCGCCTTGAAGTTGACGATGGCGTCCAACCGGTTGCGGAACTCGGGCGTGAACAGGCGCTTGATGTCGCCCATTTCGTCGCCCGCCTGCCGCGGGTTGGTGAAGCCAATGGTCGCCTTGTTCATGGTCTCGGCACCCGCATTCGTGGTCATGATGATGAGCACGTTGCGGAAGTCGGCCTTGCGCCCATTGTTGTCCGTCAGGGTGCCATGGTCCATGACCTGCAGCAACACGTTGAAGATGTCCGGGTGCGCTTTCTCGATCTCGTCGAGCAGCAACACCGCGTGTGGCTTCTTGGTGATGGCTTCGGTCAACAGGCCACCTTGGTCAAACCCGACGTAGCCCGGAGGCGCACCAATCAGGCGGCTGACGGCGTGGCGCTCCATGTATTCCGACATGTCAAAGCGCAGCAGCTCGATGCCCATGATGTAGGCCAGTTGCTTGGCCGCCTCGGTCTTGCCCACGCCCGTGGGGCCGCTGAACAGGAACGAGCCAATCGGCTTGTCACCCTTGCCCAAGCCCGAACGCGCCATCTTCACAGAGCTGGCGAGCACTTCGAGCGCCTTGTCCTGGCCGAACACCACACTCTTCAGATCACGTTCGAGCGTCTGCAGCTTGCCGCGGTCGTCGTTGGACACATTGGCAGGCGGAATCCGCGCAATCTTGGCCACGATCTCTTCGATCTCGGCCTTGCCAATGGTCTTCTTTCGCTTGCTCGGCACCATGATGCGCTGGGCGGCACCGGCTTCATCGATCACGTCAATTGCCTTGTCGGGCAGATGGCGGTCATTGATGTACTTGGCGCTCAGCTCTGCCGCAGCTTGCAGGGCTGCCGCAGCGTACTTCACGCTGTGGTGCTCTTCAAAGCGCGACTTCAGGCCCTTGAGGATGTCAATGGTCTCGGCCACGCTGGGCTCGACCACGTCAACCTTCTGGAAGCGACGCGACAGCGCTGCATCTTTTTCGAAGATGCCACGGTACTCCGTGAACGTAGTCGCTCCGATGCACTTGAGCTGACCGCTGGAGAGCGCGGGCTTGAGCAGGTTGGAAGCATCGAGCGTGCCGCCCGAGGCCGCGCCCGCACCGATCAAGGTGTGGATTTCGTCGATGAACAGGATGGCGTTGGGCTTGTCCTTGAGCGACTTGAGCACGCCCTTGAGGCGTTGTTCGAAATCGCCGCGGTACTTGGTGCCCGCCAGCAACGCGCCCATGTCGAGCGAGTACACCACGGCCTCGGCCAAAATTTCTGGCACGTCGTTCTGCGTAATGCGCCAGGCCAGGCCCTCGGCAATCGCGGTTTTGCCCACGCCAGCTTCACCCACCAGCAGTGGGTTGTTCTTGCGGCGACGGCACAGAATCTGGATGGTGCGCTCCACCTCGTAATTGCGCCCGATCAGCGGATCGATCTTGCCTTCCTTGGCGGCCTGGTTCAAATTCTGGGTGAATTGCTCCAGCGGCGAAGCTTTTTCGTTGCGCTCCGAGGAACCGCCCTCCTCCCCCTCTCCCTGGCTTTCAGGCTTGGCGGGTTCTGGCGGCTCGCCCTTCTTGATACCGTGGGCAATGAAGTTGACCACGTCCAGGCGCGTCACACCTTGCTGGTGCAGGTAGTACACGGCGTGCGAATCCTTTTCGCCAAAGATCGCCACGAGCACGTTCGCGCCCGTCACTTCTTTTTTGCCATTGCCTGTGGACTGCACGTGCATGATGGCGCGCTGGATCACACGCTGAAAGCCCAAGGTAGGCTGGGTGTCCACTTCGTCAGTGCCAGCGACCTGTGGGGTGTTGTCTTTGATGAAGTTCGATAGCGATGAACGCAGATCATCGATGTTGGCCGAACAAGCGCGCAGCACTTCCGCTGCGCTGGGGTTATCGAGCAGTGCAAGCAACAGATGCTCCACGGTAATGAACTCGTGGCGCTGTTGGCGGGCCTCAACAAAGGCCATGTGCAAGCTGACTTCCAGTTCCTGGGCAATCATGTGAACTCCTTTGTGCTTGCGTGGAAGAGATAACTGTAGATCGGGACGAAAAACCTGTTATTCAACAGGTTCACTGACACATTGCAGTGGGTGGCCCGCCTTGAGGGCGGCGTCAAGCACTTGTTCTACCTTGGTGGCAGCCACATCACGGGAGTAAACCCCGCAGACGCCTTTGCCATCCAGGTGAATCTTCAACATGATTTGGGTGGCTTGTTCACGGTCCTTGCTGAAAAACTCCTGCAAAACCACGATGACAAACTCCATGGGGGTGTAGTCATCGTTGAGCATGACCACCTGGTACATCTGCGGTGGCTGGGTCTTTTGGGTGCGTCTTTCGAGCACGACCGAACCGCCATCATCCCGCGCAGGCCGGGTCACGGGCGGCGCGGTAGGGGGTGAAGGTGGTTTTGTTGCCATGAATTTCATTCTAGCGACCCCCATGGGGTGCTGCTGTGAGAGAAATTGGTAGTTGACCCGGTTTTTTCAACCCATGCGCTGCAGATTCTGTCTGCCAGCCAGCTTCTACTCGTAAACCACCGTGGCAGTTCCGGTCCCCGCCTGCGCCAACCACGCCGCTAGCGCTGCGTCGGTGGGGTAAAACCGCGCACTTTCGCCCAGTTGCAACTCTGCGACCGCGGCTGCGTCGTCGGCGGTGCAACGCACGCCCATTCGCACACGCATGCCATGCACCAGTTCGTCCCCTTCCGCCCGCTCCTCACGGCGCGGCGGGAACTCCCGGACCAGCCGGGGGACGTCGGGCGCCTTGTCTCCCACCATGACGTGCAAATATTTGCCAAATCGGCAACGTGCCCCGGCCAGGTCCCACACCTGTTGCACCTTCACTCGCAAGCCGCCACTGAAATGGTCAAGCTGCAAACGCCCCATCATCACGACGAACTCGTCGTCCTTGAGCTGGTTGCGATAAGTGTTGAGCAGGCTCTCATCGGCCGATGCCTCGATAACGGCCGATTTGTCATCGAGCTTGAACAAGCCCAGCTTGCCGCGCTGCCCGTTGATGACGCGAAAGTCGCTGATGATTCCCGCCAACACTTGGGGTTCGCGGCTGTCCAGCAACTCATCGATCTGGGTGCGCACAAAGCGGCGTACCTCCGAGGCCACCTCATCGAATAGATGGCCGGAAAGATAGAAGCCAACGGCCGTTTTCTCCAACGTGAGACGCTCTTTGATGCCCCAGGGAACGGCATCGACAAGGTCGGGTTCCTGGGTGCTGGAGCCATGCGAGTCGTCGCCCATCATGTCGAACAAACCGCCTTGGTTCACGTTCGCCAACGTCGCGGCGGCAAATTCGAACGCCCGGTCGATGGATGCCACCAGCGCCGCCCGGTTGAGGTTGATGGAGTCAAACGCACCGGCCTTGATCAGCGCTTCTACCGAGCGTTTGTTCATGCGCGCCTTGTCGACACGCAGGCAAAAATCGAAGAGACTCTTGAAAGGGCCGCTTGTGGACCCCTGGGGGCCCTCGCCTCGGCCTTCTCGTGCGGCAACGATGGCTTCGACCGCCTGCTGACCCGTGCCCTTTACCGCACCCAGGCCGTAGCGGATGATCTTGTCGGTGACGGGCTCGAACCGGTAGAAGCCCCGGTTCACATCTGGCGGCTCGAAGCTGATGCCGAAGTGTTTGACCGCATCCTCGTACAACACCTTGAGTTTGTCGGTGTCGTCCATTTCCACGGTCATGTTGGCGCAGAAGAACTCCGCGGTGAAATGCACCTTGAGCCAGCCCGTGTGATATGCGAGCAGGGAGTACGCCGCAGCATGCGACTTGTTGAAGCCGTAGCCCGCGAACTTCTCCATCAGATCGAACACTTCGTCGGCCTTTGCCTGGCTGATGTTTTTTTCTGCGGCACCCTTGCGGAAGATCTCGCGGTGCTCGGCCATCTCCTCGGCCTTCTTTTTGCCCATGGCCCGGCGCAGCATGTCGGCGCCGCCCAGGCTGTAGCCACCCAACACCTGAGCGGTCTGCATCACCTGCTCCTGGTACACCATGATTCCGTACGTCTCCGCCAGCACCGGCTCCACCAGAGGATGCGGGTACTCCACCACTTCCTTGCCGTGTTTGCGGTTCACGAAACTCGGAATCAGGTCCATGGGACCAGGCCGGTACAGCGCATTCAGCGCAATCAGGTCTTCCAGCCGACTCGGCTTGGCCTCTTTCAGCATGCCCTGCATGCCGCGGCTTTCAAACTGGAATACCGCCTCGGTTTTTCCCTCCGAGAACAGCCGATAGGTGGGCCCGTCATCGAGTGGGATGGTCTCAAAGGCGAAGTTCTCCTGGCCCTTGTGGCGCTTGATGATGAACTCGCGCGCGATTTCCAGAATGGTGAGCGTGGCCAAGCCCAAGAAGTCGAACTTGACGAGGCCAATGGCCTCCACATCGTCCTTGTCGTACTGGCTCACCGCGGACTCGCTGCCCGGCTGCTGGTAAAGCGGGCAAAAGTCCGTCAGCTTGCCCGGCGCAATCAGTACTCCACCAGCATGCATGCCGATGTTGCGCGTCATGCCTTCGAGCTTTTGCGCCATCTCGATGACGGTCTTGACGTCTTCTTCCTTGCGCACCCGCTCGTAGAGCATGGGTTCGAGTTCCAGCGCGTAATTGTTTTTGTCGCCCTCCTTCTTCGGGTCGGGCGGGTATTGCAGCGTGTACGACATGCCGGGCTTGCCGGGCACCAGCTTGGAGATACCGTCGCAGAAGGTGTAGCTCATGTCCATCACCCGGCCCACGTCGCGGATCGCAGCCTTGGCAGCCATGGTTCCGAAGGTGGCGATCTGGCTTACCGCGTTCTTGCCGTATTTGTCCTTCACATAGTCAATGACACGGTCACGGTTGGACTGGCAAAAGTCGATGTCGAAGTCGGGCATGGACACCCGCTCCGGGTTCAAGAACCGCTCAAACAGAAGGTTATATTCCAACGGGTCGAGGTCGGTGATCTTGAGCGCGTACGCCACCAACGACCCCGCACCCGACCCCCGGCCCGGCCCCACGGGGCAGCCGTTGGCCTTGGCCCACTGAATGAAGTCGCCCACGATGAGGAAGTAGCCCGGGAAACCCATCTTGAGAATCGTGCCGATCTCAAACTCCAGCCGTTCCACATACCGGGGACGCTGTTTGTCTCGCTCCGCTATGTTGGGATAGAGCAGCTCCAGACGCGTTTCCAGCCCCTCAAACGACGCAACGCGAAAGTATTCGTCGATTGGCATGCCGTTGGGGGTGGGAAAGTCCGGCAGTTGGGGCTTGCCAAGCACGAGAGTGAGGTTGCAACGCTGGGCGATTTCGACCGTATTGGCGATGGCCGAGGGGACGTCGGCAAACAAGGCTTTCATCTCGGCGGATGACTTGAAATACTGGTCGCGCGTGAACTTGCGCACCCGGCGCGGGTTGGCCAGGATTTCGCCTTCCGAGATACAGATGCGCGCTTCATGCGCCTCATAGTCCTCGGCGGTTGCAAATTGCACCGGATGTGTTGCCACCACGGGCAGGTTCAGGCGCGCAGCCAGTTGGGCCGCGGCCACCACATGGCTTTCGTCGTCCACTCTGCCTGCACGCTGCAGTTCGAGATAAAACCGATGCGGAAATATTCCTGCCAAGCGTAGTGCCACCTGGGCAGCGCCGGATTCGTCACCCTTTAGCAGCATTTGCCCCACTGGCCCGGCTTGTGCACCCGCCAGCGCTATCAGCCCTTCGGAGAGCTCTTGCAACCAATCCCAGGTGCACAAAGCCTGGTTCTTGACGATGTTGCGCGTCCAGGCGCGGGCCAACAACTCCGACAGATTGAGATAGCCCTGGCGACTTTGCACCAGAACGATGATGCGCGACGGAGCAGCGCCCGTCTCTCCTTCCAGAAATACCTCGGCACCCAGAATCGGCTTGACGCCTTTGCCACGGGCTTCCTTGTAAAACTTGATCGCGCCGAATAGGTTGTTGAGATCGGTGATGGCCAGCGCTGGCTGGCCGTCTTTGGCGGCGGCCTTGGCGACCTCGTCGATGCGGTTGGTACCGTCAACGACGGAAAACTCGGTGTGCAGGCGCAAGTGAACAAACATGGAGCCCATTGTAGAAACCCCACGCCCCTGCCAGGACAAAGGCGGTGGCATAACGTTTATTGACAGGTACCGGCACCAGTACAATGCCTTTTCGTGCCCGGGGTGCCGCCAACCGGAGTGCCTTGCAAGACATGTAAGTTGCTCCCCACCCGCCCCCTTCCACGCCTGTTCTCCCCTTTTGCTGAAAGCTGCTTGCGATGCTGCGTGCCCCACTGCCCCTCGTTTCCGCCCTGCTGGTTGCTGGCCTGTTGGCAGGCTGTTCCAGCACTTCCGAAGACAAAACGGCGGGATGGAGCCCCAACCGCATTCATTCCGAAGCGCAAGATGAAATGAACAGCGGAGCGTACGACAAGGCGGTTCCGCTGCTAGAAAAGCTGGAAGGCCGCGCCGCTGGCACGCCGCTGGCACAGCAGGCCCAGATCGACAAAGCGTACGCGCATTACAAGGCGGGCGAAAAAGCCCAGGCGGTTGCCACGCTGGACCGATTCATGAAGCTGCACCCCGCCAGTCCAGCGCTCGACTATGCGCTGTACCTCAAGGGCTTGGTGAATTTCAACGACAACCTGGGCCTGTTCTCTTTCATTTCGCGCCAGGATCTGTCAGAGCGAGACCAGAAGGCAGCCAAGGATTCGTTTGAGGCCTTCAGCGAACTGGTCACCCGGTTTCCGGAGTCGCGCTACGCGCAGGATTCCCGCCAGCGCATGACTTATATCGTCAACTCGTTGGCGCAGTACGAAGTGCACGTGGCCCGGTACTATTTTCAACGCGGCGCTTATGTAGCCGCCATCGGGCGCGCGCAGGTAGCGCTGGCCGACTACCAGGGCGTTCCGGCTCTGGAAGAAGCGCTGTACATCCTCATCCAGTCGTACGACGCTTTGGGTATGACCCAGTTGCGCGACGATGCGCGGCGCGTGATGGATACCTCGTATCCGCAAAGCACCTTGGCCAAGGGCGGTCTCAAGGGCAAGTCGGATCCGTGGTGGAAGTTCTGGTAAGCGCCTTCAAAGCTTCTTCAAAGTCCGCGGCGGTTTCCAGGCGCCGCATGGGCGGCAAGGCCGACAGCAACCGCTTGCCATAGCCCATGGTGACCAAGCGGGTGTCTCCCACCACCAGCAGCCCCCGGTCAGTTTCGCGCCGTATCAGACGCCCTGCGCCCTGTTTGAGGGCCACGGCTGCCTCCGGCAGCGCATAAGACTTGAACGCCTTCCCGCCAGACTGCTCGATCTTGTGCGTGCGTGCCTCCACCAAAGGGTCCCCCGGTGGAGGAAACGGTAGCTTGTCGATGACGACCAGCTCCAGCGCATCGCCCGGCACGTCAAAGCCCTCCCAGAACGTGGCGGAAGCCACCAATACACACCCTGGCCGCCCTCCATCGCTGCCTTCGCGAAACCGCTCCATCAAGCGGCGTTTGGGCCATTCGCCCTGAACCAAAACTTCGATATCCGCAGAGCCGCCAAATCGGTTTCTGAGCGCTTCACCAATACTGCGCAAAGCCTTGAGCGTGGTGGTCAGCACCAAGGTCCGCCCCCCCAGCTGTGCGGTGGCATTGCCCACCCATTGCGCCAGAGCACCACTGTGCGTCGGATCCGCAGGGGATGGCAGGTGGCGCGGCACATACAGCGCAGCCTGCGCCGCATAGTCAAAGGGGCTCGCGACCCGCAAAATCTCCGCATCCTGCAGGCCAGCTCGCTCGGTAAACCAGGTCAGGCGTTCGTCATCTCCCAGCGTGGCGGATGTAAATATCCAGGCCCGGCCGGGCGCTGCCGCCGGCTCATCGGGCCAGCCGTCTGAATCTGCTGACTCAGCGGGCGCCGCCAACAGCCGCGTACGCATGGCATCGGCAATATCCAGCGGCGAATCCACAAGCCGCAGTTGCGCGCCCACATCGACCCAGCGCACTGCGTCAGGATTGCCAGGTGCCGAAAACCGGCCCACCTTTGCCAGCAGCTCGGAACCCCGCTCATACAAACGAACAAAGTCCGGAGCGATTTCGCTCACGGTGTCGAGAGCCTCGAGGGCCTTCGCGCACGCCTGTGCCACGCGCCCTATAGCAGTTTTCCACGCATCGCCGTCGGCGCCCTCGGGTACTTCGTCTATCCAGCGCAACTTGGCAGCGATTCGCTCTCCGCCGACCGCCAATCGCAAATCACGCGCAGATAGCTCGACCAGCCTCGCCAACCCGCTCCAGTCGGCCAGCCCGCGAGCGTGCTGAAGACCCACTGCCAGCAGATCGCGACTGAAGTCGATCAATTGACCGGTGGATAGTTGCATGCCCAAAAACTGAACCCCGGTTTCGTTGATCTGGTGCGCTTCATCAAACACCACCACACGCACGGTGGGCAACAACTCCGCCATACCCGACTCACGCACCGCCACATCGGCAAAAAAGAGATGGTGGTTGATGACCACAATGTCTGCCGCTAGCGCTTCGCGGCGCGCCAAGTGAACATGGCAGTCCCGGAACCGGGGGCACTGCGAACCCAGACAATTCTCACGCGTCGATGTCACCAGCGGAATCACGGGGGAGCGATCGTCCAGTCCCGTCAACTCTGCGAGATCACCCGATCGAGTGCTCTGCGACCACGCTTCGACCTTGGCCAGCACACGCGCCACACCGCGGTCCTGCCCTGTCGCATCGTGGCGCGCCTGCTCCATGCGGTACAGACACAGATAACTACCGCGTCCTTTGAGCAATGCCATCCGTACCGGCGTGCCCAGCGTCTGGGCCAACCGCGGCAGGTCGCGCGCGAACAACTGGTCTTGCAACGCCTTGGTCGCGGTCGACAACAGGACGCGTTCGCCGCTGAGCAGCGCAGGCACCAGATAGGAGAAGGTTTTTCCCACCCCCGTGCCTGCCTCGACCACCAGGGCGCCGCCCTTTTCCATGGTGCGCGCCACTGCCACCGCCATCTGTGTCTGGCCTTCCCGGGGCTGAAAATGCACATCCGACCGCGACAGCACACCGCCGTCGGCGAAAACCTCGTGCACCATCGCGACCAGAGACATCAGGCGGGCTCTTGAGGATGGAGTTCGCGCTCCCACCGCACCCAGATGCCTCGGTGTACCAGACCACGCTTTTTGAGGCGATGCCATGTGAGGGGGACCGGCGCCGTGTCAGTGCCGCAGCGGTCAACCAAGGCATCCGAGCCCGCATGTTCCAGGGGCAGCTCAATCGGGTGTCGGTGGGGAGTGTGGAAACTGGGTTTCAAGGCAAGACGCCAAAGGATGGCAAAAATGCCACAGGCGGGCGGATAATACGCGCTTGGCCTGCCGCCCCGGTGGGCGTTTGCACACACGCCCCCCACAATCACCAGCATGACCAAAGCGTTCCGCCTTATAGCGTCCACCGGCATCCACAAGGGTGACCGGGAATACCAACAAGACCAGGTGGCCTTGATCTCTCACGAGCGGCACAACGGTTGTGTGCTGGGCGTGGTGGCAGACGGAATGGGCGGCCGCAGCGGCGGGCGCAAGGCGTCTGATCAGGTCATGATGACAGCGCGCCAACTGTTCGAGCGGTACTCGCCAGACACCGACGACCCCGTGGCCATGCTCAAAAGCATGGTGGAAGAGGCCCACATCGTGATTCGCCTGACTGCGATTTCGGCAGAACAGGAGCCTCACAGCACCATTGCGGCCTTCCTCATCAACCCCCGCGGCGACTGTCACTGGGTGCATGCGGGTGACTCGCGTATTTACCATTTTCAGGGCACCCGGCAGGTGTTTCGCACCAGCGACCATTCGTACGTGCAGGCACTGGTAGACCGAGGTGAACTGACCGAAGCGGAGGCCAACAACCATCCGCACTCCAACATCCTGGTTGGCTGCCTCGGTACCGAAAGCGATCCGCCCATCACGACCCATGTGGTTCCACAACTGCAGCCCGGTGACGTGTTGATGGCTTGCAGCGATGGTGTGTGGCATTACTTCTCCCCTACCGAACTTGCTTCAGTGGTCGACTCCCTGTCGCCGCGGGAGGCCACTGAATTCCTGATCGAAAAAGCCCGCTCGCGTGCCCGTGGAGGCGGCGACAACCTCTCACTGGTGATTGTCAAGATCGAAGCGCTGGTGGAAGAAAAGAAGGTGGCGCGCCTCGCCCCTGTGGAAGCGGGCCGCGCCTGAGCCGCACCCTGCAAGTCTCCGGCGACGCTGTGGTGGGCACAGCAACGCAGTGAAAGCCGTGGGCTCCGTTACGGAGGGTTGTGTTTATCGTCCTGCGGGCAACGATGCGGCGGGTAAAGGCGCCGCCGGTTTGCGGCCTGCAGCGGCGGCATCGGCCTGCGATTTTTTTACCCGCGCGCGGCGCTCTTCGGCCGCCTTGATCACCTGGGCCTGACGGGCTCGTGCCTTGGCGGCACGGTCTGCGTTCTGGCCGTTGCGGGTTGCCTGCTCGGAGGCCTGGGTCTGCACCCGATCGCGCTGATCCTGCGCACGGCGCTCGGCATCGCGCTCGCGCTGGGCCAGGGTGGCCTTATGGGTCTGCGGGTTGGCAACCACAGGCGCGCCTCGCACAGAAGCGCCGGGTATTACACCCTGGGCAGCGGCGGGAGGCACGCCTTTGGTTTTCTCTTCTATGGAACGCAGGCGCTCTGCTGCCTTCTCTTTGCGCTCAGCGTCGTTCAGTTCGATCTCTTGGGCGCGCAGCCGCGTCTCGGCATCGCGCACCTTTGCACGCACGCCGCGCAAGCAATCCTCCACTGAAAACCGCTGATAACACGCGGCCTCCTCATGCTGGCGCTTCGCGTTAATGGCCGTGCGCTCGTTTTGAATGCGCTCGTGTTCGGCCTTGCGAAGCGCAGCGGACAGCGCTTTGGGGGATTCATCGGTCACTTCAGCCGTCTGAGCACCCGCTGATGAGCCCGCCACCGTCCAGCAAAGCACAGCAGACGCCATAACCGAACGCATAGACACTCTCATGTGAGCCCCGTATCCACCATGCGGCGATCCAGCGCCAGAAACTCTTTGGACTGCATTTCGTTCAGCCGTGAAACCGTGCGAGGAAACTCATGGGCCAATGGGCCTTCGGTGTACAGCTGCTCCGGCTGCACCGCGGCAGACAAGATGAGCTTCACCCGCCGGTCGTACAAAACATCCACCAACCAGGTAAAACGCCTTGCAGGAGACGCCATGCTGACGGGCAGATAAGGCACATCCGACAGCAGCACGGTGTGAAACTGGGTGGCGATTTCCAGATAGTCATTTTGCGAACGTGGCCCGCCACACAGGGTCTGGAAGTCGAACCAGACCACCCCCCCTGCCTTGCGACGCGCCCGGATCTCGCGCGCTTCGATGTGCAGCACCGGGTCTTCATCATGCACTTCGGCCAGTTGGTCAAACGCTTGGCCCATCTCCGCATCGGCCTGCGGCCCGAGCGGCGTGTGGTACAGCTTCACCTGCTCCATCGTGCGCCGACGATAGTCAGTGCCGTTATCTACGTTAACGACTTCAAGGCGCTCGTTCAACAAGGCAATCGCTGGCAAGATGCGGTCGCGGTGCAGCCCATCGGGGTACAGGTCGTCAGGCTTGAAGTTGGAGGTGGTGACAAAACCCACGCCGTTCTGGAACAGCGCCGCCAGCAAGCGGTGCAGGATCATGGCATCGGTGATGTCGGCCACATGAAACTCGTCAAAGCAGATGAGTTTGTAGCGCTTTGCGATGCGCGCACCCAACACGTCCAGCGGATTGACGGTGCCCTGGAGGCCCGACAGCTCTCGGTGCACTTCGCGCATGAACTCGTGAAAGTGCAGGCGCACTTTGCGCTTGAGTGGCACAGCGTCAAAGAAACATTCCATCAGGAAGCTCTTGCCCCGCCCCACCCCGCCATACATGTACACCCCGCGCGGAACATCGGGGCGGTTGATCAGTTTTTTGAGTGCGTTGGAGCGGCTCGTCTTGTAAGACGCCCAGTCGTCCGCACAACGTTGGAGGGCATCCACTGCGCGCAATTGGGCAGGGTCACTTTGGTAGCCTTTGGCGGCCAGTTCGGCCAGATAAGCCTGTTTTACAGTCACGCGGTGGATGCTCTGATACTATGAATTTAATAGCTACTAGCGCTTACCTATAAAGCGCTAGAGCCCGTTTTTATCAATAATCAGAAGTTCAGCGTGCGCTTGTCCACGGCCAGGGCCGCTTCTTTGGTGGCTTCGCTCAAGGACGGGTGTGCGTGGCAGATGCGGGCGATGTCCTCGCTGCTGGCCTTGAACTCCATGGCCACGACTGCCTCGGCGATCAACTCGCTGGCTTGCGGGCCCACGATGTGCACACCCAGGATTTCATCAGTCTCCGCGTCCGCCAGCATCTTGACCATGCCGTTGGTGTCGCCCAGCGCCCGCGCACGGCCGTTGGCCAGGAACGGGAAGCTGCCGGACTTGTACTTGACGCCGTCGGCCTTGAGCTGCTGCTCGGTGCGGCCCACCCATGCGATCTCGGGGCTGGTGTAGATGACCCAAGGCACCGTGTTGAAGTTGACATGGCCGTGTTGGCCGGCCATGCGCTCAGCCACGGCCACGCCTTCTTCCTCAGCCTTGTGCGCCAGCATCGGGCCGCGCACCACATCACCCACGGCCCACACGCCGGGCAGGTTAGTCTTGCAGTCAGCATCCACCACGATGGCGCCGCGCTCGTCCAGGGCAAGGCCCACGGCTTCGGTGTTCAGGCCGATGGTGTTGGGCACGCGGCCGATGGAGACGATGAGTTTGTCCACCTCCAGCGCCTGGGCTTCGCCTTTGGCATTGGTGTAGGCGATGGAGACGCCCTTCTTGCCGGTCTTGATTTCGCCGACCTTCACGCCCAGCTCGATCTTGAGGCCCTGCTTGTCGAAGGCCTTCTTGGCTTCCTTGGCGATCTGCTCGTCCACCGCACCCAGGAAGGTCGGCAGACCTTCAAGGATGGTGACTTCAGCACCCAGGCGGCGCCACACCGAGCCCATTTCCAGCCCGATCACGCCCGAGCCGATGAGGCCGAGCTTCTTGGGCACTGCGCCCACGCGCAGCGCGCCGTCGTTGGACAGCACGAATTCTTCGTCAAACGGCGTGCCGGGCAGCGCACGGGCGTTGGAGCCCGTGGCGATGATGATCTGCTTACCCGTCAGCGATTCTTCGGCGGCACCGGCCACCTTGATCTCATAGCCACCTTCGGCAGCCTTCACGAACGAGCCGCGGCCGTGGAAGAAGCTGACTTTGTTCTTCTTGAACAGGTACAGGATGCCGTCGTTGTTCTGCTTCACAACGGTGTCCTTGCGGGCGATCATCTTGGCCACATCCATCTTCACGCCGGTGGCCGTAATGCCGTGCTCGGCAAAGTGCTTGTTGGCGTGCTCAAAGTGCTCGGACGATTGCAACAACGCCTTGGAGGGAATGCAGCCCACGTTGGTGCAGGTGCCACCGGGTGCGGGGCCGCCCTTTTCGTTCTTCCACTCGTCAATACAGGCCACGCTGAAGCCCAATTGGGCGGCACGGATGGCGGCGATGTAGCCGCCGGGGCCGCCACCGATGACGATCACGTCGAATTGTTTGCTCATATCGGTCTCAATCACTTGTTCATTGGAAAAAAAGACCCACCGGCGGGCGCGGCCAAGGGCCGGCCACGCGGGTGGGTCGATTCGGGTGCTATCAGATGTCGAACAGCAGGCGCGACGGGTCTTCCAGCGCCTCCTTCATCGCCACGAGGCCCAGTACGGCTTCGCGACCGTCGATGATGCGGTGGTCGTAAGACATTGCCAGGTAGTTCATGGGGCGGACAACAACTTGGCCGTTTTCGACCACTGCACGGTCCTTGGTGGCGTGCACGCCCAGAATGGCGGACTGCGGCGGGTTGATGATGGGGGTGGACATCATCGAACCGAATGTTCCACCATTGGAGATGGAGAAGGTGCCGCCGGTCATTTCTTCAATGCCCAGCTTGCCTTCGGCGGCCTTTTTGCCGAATTCGGCAATCTTCTTCTCGATGTCGGCAAAGCTCATCTGGTCGGCGTTGCGCAGGATGGGCACCACCAGGCCACGGGGCGAGCCCACGGCAATACCGATGTCGAAGAAGCCGTGGTAAACGATGTCGTTGCCATCGACAGAAGCGTTCAGAACGGGGTACTTCTTCAAGGCATGCACGGCCGCCTTCACGAAGAAGCTCATGAAGCCGATCTTGACACCATGTTCCTTGGTGAATGCGTCCTGGAACTTCTTGCGCATGTCCATCACCGGCGCCATGTTCACTTCATTGAACGTGGTCAGGATGGCGTTGGTCGATTGCGATTGCAGCAGGCGCTCGGCCACGCGGGCGCGCAGGCGGCTCATGGGCACGCGTTGCTCGGGTCGACCGCTCAGGTCTTCCTTGCCTGCAGGTGCAGCCACTTGCGGCAGCGCCTTGGTAGGCACACCCGTGGGGATGGCGCTAGGCGCTGCAACGGCGGCCTTGGCGGCACCACCGGCGACTGCGCCAAGCACATCTCCCTTGGTCACGCGGCCATCCTTGCCAGTGCCAGCCACAGCCGACGCAGACAGGTTGTTCTCGGCCAGCAACTTGGCAGCCGCAGGCATGGCCACGTCGCCCTTGGAGCCACCGGCAGCCGCCGGTGCGGCTGCAGGAGCCGACGCCGTGGCAGCAGCGGGTGCTGCGGCTGCGGCGGGAGCAGGTGCGGCTGCCCCGGCCTTGCCTTCGGTGTCGATCTTGGCGATGAGCTGCTCCGCCGCCACCGTGGCACCGTCCCCTTGGACGATTTCTGTCAACACGCCTGCTGCCGGGGCAGGCACTTCCAGCACGACCTTGTCGGTTTCAATCTCAATCAAAATCTCATCGATTGCCACAGCCTCACCGGCCTTTTTCTTCCACGTCAGCATGGTGGCTTCCGCCACGGATTCGGACAGCTGTGGGACTTTGACTTCTACGATAGCCATATCAATTCTTTCGGAATGGGTTCTGTTCTGTTCTGTTTTCGGGGTGCAGCTGGCCTTACTTGGTCAGGACAAAACCCTTGAGTTTGGCAAACGCGCCGTCCACCAGCGCCTTTTGCTGTTCTTGGTGCAGGTGCGAATAACCGACAGCGGGCGATGCCGAAGCCGCACGGCCGGAGTAGCCCAGCTTCTGGCCGTCAAGCATGTTTTCGTGGATGTAATGCTGCACGAAGAACCAGGCACCCTGGTTCTGTGGCTCGTCCTGGCACCACACGACATCGGTTGCATTGGGGTAGCGCTTGAGTTCCGTGGCAAACGCCTTGTGCGGAAACGGATAAAGCTGTTCCACCCGGATGATGGCGACGTCCTCGTCTTCGCGTTCGGTACGCTTTTTCACGAGGTCGTAATACACCTTGCCGGAGCAAGCGATGACGCGCTTGACCTTGGCCGCCTTCTTGACGATGGTTTCGTCTTGCTCAGGGATCACGGTCTGGAAACTGCCTTTGGTGAACTCAGACAGCGGCGAGGTCGCGTCCTTGTTACGCAGCAGTGACTTGGGCGTCATGATGATCAGCGGCTTGCGCAGATCACGCACCATTTGGCGACGCAGCACGTGGAAGATCTGGCTGGCCGTGGTGGGCTGCACCACTTGCATGTTGGCGTCGGCCGACAGCTGCATGAAACGCTCCAGGCGTGCCGAGCTGTGCTCAGGGCCCTGGCCTTCGTAGCCGTGCGGCAGCATCAGCGTAATACCGTTGACGCGTCCCCACTTCACTTCACCCGAGGCGATGAACTGGTCGATCACGACCTGTGCGCCATTGGCAAAATCGCCAAACTGCGCCTCCCAAACCACCAAGGTATTGGGATCGTTGGAAGCGTAGCCGTACTCAAAACCCAGCACAGCTTCTTCGGACAGGATCGAGTCGATGACAACAAACGGAGCCTGGTTCTCGGCCACGTTCTGCAGCGGCACATAGGTGCCGATGTCCCACTTCTCGCGCTTTTGGTCGTGAATGACCGAATGGCGGTGGGTGAACGTGCCGCGACCACAGTCTTCGCCCGACAGACGCACCGGGTAGCCGCTGGCCACGAGCGAGGCAAACGCCATGTGCTCGCCCATGCCCCAGTCCACCGGCGTGTCGCCACGGCCCATGGCTGCACGGTCGTCGTACACCTTCTTGACCAGTTGGTGCGGTGTCACGCTTTCTGGGATGGTCGTGATCTTTTCGGCCAGACGCTTCCACTCAGCCAACGGGATGGCAGTGTCGCCTGCGTCGGTCCACTTCTTGCCCAGGAACGGGCTCCAGTCGACGGCGTACTTGCTCTTGAAGTTGGTCAGCACCGGATCGACGGTGTGCTTGCCAGCGTCCATGGCGGCGCGGTAGGCCTTGGCCATATCGTCGCCCAGGGTTTCGCCCATCCCCTGCGCAGCCAGCTTGTCGGCATACAGCTTGCGCGTGCCAGGGTGCTGGCCAATCTTCTTGTACATCAGTGGCTGGGTCAGAGCCGGCGTGTCTTGCTCGTTGTGGCCCAGTTTGCGGAAGCAGATGATGTCCACCACCACGTCCTTGGCGAATTCCATGCGGAACTCCAGGGCGAGCTGGGTGGCCAGCACCACAGCTTCTGGGTCATCACCATTCACGTGCAGCACGGGCGACTCGATCATCTTGACGATGTCGGTGCAGTACAGCGTGGACCGCGTGTCGCGTGGATCGGAGGTGGTGAAGCCGATCTGATTGTTAATGATGATGTGGACCGTGCCGCCAGTGGAGTAGCCACGGGTCTGCGCCAGCGCCAGGGTTTCCTGGTTCACACCTTGGCCAGCAAAAGCCGCATCGCCGTGCACCAGCACAGGCAGCACCTGCTTGCCGAGCGGGTCAGCACGGCGGTCCATGCGCGCACGCACCGAGCCTTCGACCACGGGATTCACGATTTCGAGGTGGGACGGGTTGAACGCCAGCGACAGGTGAACTGGCCCGCCAGGGGTGGTCACGTCGGAGCTAAAGCCTTGGTGGTACTTCACATCACCGGATGGGAGGTCTTCAGGCGCGGTGTGATCGAACTCAGCAAACAGGTCCTTGGGCATCTTGCCCATGGAGTTCACGAGCACGTTCAAGCGGCCACGGTGGGCCATGCCAATCACGATTTCCTGCACACCCTTGGCGCCAGCAGACTGGATCAGCTCGTCCATCGCGGCGATGAAGCTCTCACCCCCTTCAAGGGAGAAACGCTTCTGGCCCACGTACTTGGTGTGGAGGAAACGCTCCAGGCCTTCCGCAGCCGTCAGACGGTCCAGAATCTGCTTTTTCTTTTCGACGCCGAAGCTGGGCTTGCTGCGGATTTTTTCCAGCTTTTCCTGCCACCAGCGTTTCTGGTTCTGGTCGGTGGCGTACATGTACTCGGCACCGATGGAGCCGCAATACGTTTCGCGCAGCGCGTTGATCAACTCGCGCAGCGGCATCGACTCTTTGCCGAAGAATGTGTTGCTGGTGTTGAACACAGTTTCCTGGTCAGCATCGCTGAAACCATAGAAAGAGGGTTCGAGCTCCGGGATTGCAGGGCGCTCGGTGCGCTTCAGGGGATCGAGATCGGCCCACCGTTGCCCAACGTTGCGGTACGCGGCGATCAACTGCTGAACGGCGGTGCGCTTGCGGCCCAGTTCAGAGTCGGCACCAGTGGCAACAACGACCTTCGTGCCACCTTGTTTTGCGCGCTCTGCGAAAGCATTGATGACAGGCAGATGGGGGACGTCTTTGGCATTGGAGCCGTCAACAGCTGGCACATGCTGCAACGCGTCAAAGTACTCGCGCCAGTTGTCAGGCACGCTGCCGGGGTTTTCGAGGTAGTTCTCGTACATCTCTTCGACATAGGGCGCATTGCCGCCGAAGAGGTAGGTGTTGCCTTGGTAGGCTTGATAGACGGATGTCGTATCGCTCATATTCCGCTGACCTCCGCTTTCCTTGGGAAAGCATTAGCTGGTTGAGAAACCTTCCGCGACACGGCTGAACCGGTTGGCGGATGCGACTGTGGCTAGGGAAGGGCCTTGGTACGGGCACCATTGTGCCACTGAACGCGAGTACGCCCAACCCTGGTGGTTTTGGAAATCAAACAGATCCGCCCAAAAACTGCTGCCCGCGACAGGCGGTCGCGTACATTCCGGGTATCCGATTGCCTGACCCAAACATGACACCTTCGACCCTCCAAAACAAAACTTTCCTGCTACTGCTGATCGTTGTCACCATCGCTTTCGGGGCCATTCTGTGGGAATTTCACGGCGCGGTGTTCTGGGGCGTGATCCTTGCGATCCTGTTTGCCCCTTTGCACCGCAAGCTGTTGCGGCGGATGCCCCGAAAAAAGAATCTGGCTGCACTGTGCACGCTGGGCCTATGTCTCGTCATCGTCATCCTGCCCATGACTGCCATCACCATATCGTTGATTCAGGAAGCAACGGTGATATACGAGCGGGTGCGGTCAGGCCAACTGAATTTCGGTCTCTATCTCCAGCAGGTGATTGCCGCGCTGCCGGAGTGGGCAGCCAATCTGTTGGACCGCCTGAACCTGACCACGCTGGGAGAATTGCAGCAGAAGTTTTCTTCCGTGGCAGTCCAGGCCAGTCAGTTTGTGGCAACCCAAGCGCTCAGCATCGGCCAGAACACACTGCAGTTTGTCGTGAGCTTCGGCATCATGCTGTACCTGCTGTTTTTTCTGCTGCGAGACGGATCCAGCCTCGCATTCCGGATCGGACAGGCAGCCCCCCTGGACGACGCCCATAAGCGACAACTGATAAGCAAATTCACTACCGTGATTCGGGCTACGGTGAAGGGCAACATTGTGGTGGCAGCAGCCCAAGGCGCGCTGGGCGGAACGATTTTCTGGATCCTGGGGATTCAGGGGCCCGTCCTCTGGGGTGTGCTGATGGCTTTTCTGTCGCTCTTGCCAGCAGTGGGCGCTGGTCTGATCTGGGTGCCAGTGGCCATCTATTTCCTGGCCACCGGTGCGGTGTGGCAAGGGGTTGTTCTCACTGCTTTCGGCATCTTCGTTATTGGGCTCGTAGACAACGTGCTACGCCCAATTTTGGTGGGCAAGGACACCAAAATGCCGGACTACGTGGTGCTGATTTCGACCCTCGGCGGCATGTCCATGTTCGGGCTTACAGGCTTCGTCATAGGCCCTGTGATCGCAGCACTGTTCATGGCCTGCTGGGATCTTTTTGCCCCCAGCCATGCAGACACGCCTACGACATGATGTGATGGTGGTTACCTGCCACCTTCTTCGGCGCACCATCCAAACTGGCGAGAAAAATAAAACCCCAAAAACAAAGGCCTCCACAAGGAGGCCTTTGAAATCAAGCGATTGAGCTTTGAAAAGAGTGGTGGGACGTGCGGGGGTCGAACCCACGACAAACGGATTAAAAGTCCGCTGCTCTACCAACTGAGCTAACGTCCCAACATTTGAAACTATCTTATCGATAGCTGCAAAGCCTCAGATTATAGCGTCATTTTTGGGCGAATTTTGAGAAGTCGTGGCGAGTTTGTCGAGCACCCATCCTGCCGCGCACTGGCCGAAGGTTGCCGTGACGGCAACAACGGATCCATAACCGTGACAGTTCAGTGACCCATCACCGTCGATATTGCATGAAGCATCCGGCTGCGCCACCGCTTCACGGCTGAAGACGCAGGCCACCCCGATTTTCTTACCTTCGCGAGGTGCTCGGTGGAATTTGCGCAGGCGGTAACGCAGCTGGGCAAGCAAAGGATCGTGGGTAGTATTGGCAAGGTCATCGATGTCCACTTTGTGCGCATGTCGTTTGCCACCTGCGGCGCCCACTGCGATGTGAAACACTCCTTGGCCTTTCGCCCAGTGAGCCAATGCAGTTTTAGCTTTTACTTGATCACAGGCATCAATGATTGCATCGACTGGCCCGGGTGGTAGCAATCCTGGCCAGTTTTCCGCGTCCACGAATTCGTCCACACATTGCACGACACAATCCGGGTGAATGAGGGCAATACGATCTTGCATGGCCAGTACCTTGGCCTGGCCTACGGTCGACGTCAAGGCGTGAATCTGGCGATTGATGTTCGATTCCGCAACGTGGTCAAGATCAATCAGCGTCATGCGGCCCACACCGCTGCGAGCCAAAGCTTCGGCAGCCCACGAGCCCACTCCGCCGATTCCGACCACGACCACATGGGCGTTTCGAATCCTTGCAGCGCCCATCACTCCGTAAAGGCGGTCAAGCCCCCCAAACCGGCGCTGTATCGTTGCGTCGGACGTGGTTTCGCTCGCAACGACCTGCTCTCCTGGTTCCGATACCGACATCACGTCACTTCAATCGCGAAAGACGCTCTTTGGCTGCTACTGCGGCTTCGGACTGTGGATATGCGCGCAGCAAGTCTTCGAGGGTCTTGCGTGCTGTCCGCGTGTCTTTGAGTTCGATCTGGCAATTGGCGATGGACAGCGCCGCTTCAGGGGCTCGTGCGTGAGTGGGAGCCTCGGACAACATCAGTTTGAAGTTGTTGATGGCTTCTTTGTAGTCACGGCCAGCGTACTGCGCATTGCCCAGCCAAAACCTTGCCGAAGGTGTAAAGCCACTGCGGGGGTATTGCTTGACGAACGCACCAAAGGCCAACCCTGCTTCAGAGAATTTACCTGATCGAAACACGGCCAGTGCGGCTTCATAGTCACGTTTTTCCGCTGGATCAGCCTGAAATTCCTGACCATCCAACGCCACTTTCACCGGCTCGAACTGGCGCAATCGCTCGTCCACTCCCTGAGCAATGTCCTTTTGGCGGCGCTGCAAGTCTGCAGCGTCCCGAAGTAGCTGCTCGTTCTGACCGCGCAATTTCGCCTGCTCAACGCGCAAGGTTTCAATTTGGTTCTGCAAATCCAGCAGACTCCTGCGCAACTGGCTGTTTTCCTCGCCCAGCTTGCGCAGCTCATCAGCAGATCTCTGGCCCGATTGCTGCAACCCATCTACCCTTTGGCGCATTTCAATGATCGCGCGCCGCGCTTCACTGTCTTCAAACAATGCCGCGTGGCTGGTGGACATGGTCAAAACAGACAATGCCAACGCAGCCAACGTGCGTTGTGGCATGTGCAATAGTCGTTGCTGCATCAGCGGTAAGAGAGTTCTACGCGGCGATTTTGCGCGTGTACATCTTCAGTGCCACCCTGTGCAGCGGGCTTTTCCTTGCCAAAACTAACGGCTTCCATCTGGCTTTCCTGGACGCCCAGGAGCGCAAGCGAGCGACGCACGGCTTCTGCACGCTTCTGACCCAACGCCAGGTTGTATTCACGACCGCCGCGTTCGTCGGTGTGGCCTTCAATCATGACCTTGCGGCCTTGACCCGTTTTGATAAAGCGCGAATGGGCTTCGATGAGGGACTGAAACTCAGACTTGATCACGTAGCTGTCGTAGTCAAAGTACACGATACGACTGACTCCCACCGGGCCCGCGCCGTCACGACCGGACTGGTTGAGGTCGACACCTGCCACACCACTCTGGCCTGTACTGCCAGAGTTTGCACCGGTGTTTGCACCACCCATGGTAGAGGTAGCGGTTTTATCTTCCACCGGCACGTCGTCCAGCTTGACGCCGGAACTGCATCCGGCGACAAGTGCCAAGACAGTAAGGGCAAAAGTTACGCGTTTGATCATCCAAAAATCTCCTGAAAACTTGCTAATTGAAACTGAGTGAAAGTTCACTGCTTTTGAAACGGACCCCAATCCGGTTCGCGAATGTCTCCCGCCTGTCCCGCAAGGCGGGCCTTTATTTTTCCGTCCAAGGTCGTGGTCATCAGCGATTCACGGCCTTGTTGTTGGGTCGCATAGACGATAAGTTTGCTATTCGGTGCGAAGCTTGGGTTTTCATCCGCGGTGGAGTCTGTGACTGCATTCACCGTTCCCGAGGTCAAGTCCATCACATGCAACTTGAAAGCTCCACCCACCCGCGAAATATACGCAAGCCAGCGGCCATCCGGGCTGACACTGGGCGAGATGTTGTAGCTGCCCGTGAACGTCACGCGTTCGGCATTGCCGCCAGAGGCACTGACCTTGTAGATTTGCGGTGCACCACCCCGGTCGCTCACAAAATAAATTGAACGCCCATCACCCGAAAAAACGGGCTCGGTGTCAATACCAGCACTTTGCATCAGTCGCCGAGGCTCCCCACCATTCGCATCAATCATGTACAGCTGCGAACCGCCGTCCCGACTCAGCGTTACGGCCAATGAACGGCCATCTGGTGCCCATGCGGGGGCACTGTTGGATCCGCGGAAGTTTGCAATCAAGCGCCTGCGACCCGACGCTACGTCGTGAACGTACACCACGGGTTTGCGAGACTCGAAAGACACGTATGCCAACTGCCCGCCATTGGGCGACCATGCGGGCGAAATGATGGGTTCGGGACTGGAAAGCGCCGACTGGGCGTTTTCGCCGTCTGAATCTGCGACCCAGAGGCTGTAACGGGATCCAGTCTTGGTGACATAAGCGATGCGTGTAGAAAACACACCCCGCTCACCCGTCAACTTTTCGTAAATGAAATCCGCAATCCGGTGTGACACCAAGCGGAGGTCGCCTTGCGTGACCACGAAGCTTTGACCGCCGAGGTCTTGCCCCTTCACCACGTCCCACAGCCGAAAGCGCACGTCAAACCGGCCGTCTGCCAAGCGCGTGATGCTGCCGGTAGCAAGCGACTCTGCATTCCGCTGCTTCCACATGGCGACATCTGGACGCGAGGTTTCATCCAGAGCGGCTCCGGATGCGTCCACGGCGGAAAACTGGCCACTGCGTTCAAGGTCGGCTTGAACAATGGCGGAGATTTTTTGCGGGGCCTGTGCCTCCGCCCGAAATGGGGCGATGGCAATGGGTCGTTGCGTCAAGCCCACACCCACCACTTCTACGCGGAACTGGGCCAGCACCGGCAACGAAGGGGTGGCAACAAGCGCGGCCAAAACATGGCGGCGCAGCGGGTGCGGCGTAGCCGCGAGAGGGGAATTTGAGAAGTTGCGATCAGTGGTCATTGGCGGCCAGCATTAGCTGAACAGGGGCCGAAGGGCAAACCCGAATGTTACACACAGCGGAAGAGCCCCTGTGACAAACTGTGCAGCCGAAAGTTTCGCGCCCGTAAAATCGCGGCCACATGCAAGCCACCGACACGGGCTCCCCGCCCTCTCCTGCCTCCGCTCCCTCTTCCAGCTTGATGACGCGCCTGAGGCGTCTGTCTGTCTACTTTGGCAATCAGAGAATGACGTGGAGTCTGGCGGTGATTGCCACCCTTGTCGGCGCCATCACAGAGCCGCTTATTCCCGCGCTGTTGCAACCGTTGCTAGACAAGGGGTTTACCCAAGGGACCCTGCCACTGTGGGCGGTACCCTTGGCCATTCTGGGCGTTTTTTTTGTGCGTGGGATTGCCCAGTTTGTGGGGCAATATGCGCTCGCGCGGATCGCCAACGAAGGCATGTTGGCGCTCAGAAAAGCGTTGTTTGAGCGCGTATTGGCCGCAGAGATGGGTCTGTTCGCACGGCAATCTGCCAGCGCCTTGTCAAACACCGTGGTGTATGAGGTTCAGACGGGCGCCACGCTGCTGGTGCAAGCGCTGTTGGGTCTCTCGCGGGACGGTTTTACGCTAGTGGCGCTTCTGGTCTATCTGCTCTACCTCAACTGGCAACTCACGCTGATCGTGGCGGTGGTCGTGCCGGGTGTGGCCTGGATCATGAAAACGCTTTCGCGTCGCCTATACCACCTCACCAAAAGCAGCCAGCAGGCCACCGACGAACTCGCCTATGTGGTGGAAGAAAACGTGTTGGCCCATCGTATGGTGCGTCTGCACGGCGCGCAGGCGGGTCAGGCGCAACGGTTTGCACGTTTGAGCCAGAGCCTGAGGGGGCTGGCCATCAAATCCACCATCGCCTCCGCGGCCATGACGCCGTTGACCCAGTTGCTTGCGGCGGCTGCGCTTTCGGTTGTGATCTGTATTGCTCTGTGGCAAAGCCGCGGCGCGGTGGACACCAAGGACGTCACCGTCGGGGGCTTCGTTTCGTTCATCACCGCCATGCTGATGCTGATAGCGCCCATACGGCGCCTGGCAGATGTGGCCAGCCCCATCACACGCGGCGTCGCCGCGTTGGAGCGGGGTCTGGGCCTGTTGGGCGACACTGGCGCCGAGACCGGTGGACACCATCGTACTGACCGAGTGAAGGGCGCGCTCATGCTCGACAACGTGACCGTGTCCTTTGGCCCCGACCACGCGCCTGCGCTGGACCGTGTGAGCCTTCGGGTAGAACCCGGCGAGATTGTTGCGCTGGTGGGCCCGTCTGGTGCGGGCAAGACCACACTGGTCAACCTGTTGCCACGATTCGCACTGCCCGCATCGGGCCAGATTCAGGTGGATGGACACACCCTTTCAGACTGGGACCTGGGCTCACTGCGCTCGCAGTTCGCCATGGTCAGCCAAGACGTGGTGATGTTCAACGACACCATTGCTGCCAACGTGGCGTTAGGCCACGCGGTGGATGAAAACCGCGTGCACGAATGTCTGGCGGCCGCCAACTTGGCTGAGCACGTGGCCGCCCTTCCGCTGGGCATCCACACCGTGGTGGGGCACAACGCCACTCAGCTTTCGGGTGGGCAGCGCCAACGGCTTGCGATTGCGCGTGCGCTCTACAAGGACGCTCCCATACTGATTCTCGACGAGGCCACGTCGGCGCTGGACACGGAGTCAGAGCGGCTGGTGCAAGAAGCGCTGCAGCGGCTGATGCAGGGCCGCACCACCCTGGTCATCGCCCACCGCCTTTCGACCATCGAACACGCTGATCGGGTGATTGTCATGGAGCGTGGACGCATCGCCGAACAGGGCACCCACGATGAACTGATGGCGAGCGGCGGCCTGTATGCGCGCCTGCAATCGCGGCCGCCAACCACCACAGACGAGCAGCCCGAAGTCTCAGAAGCTCAGCCGAGACCCACCCTATAGACCCATCAGGGCAAGAACATTTTTTTACCACTTGCCCCGGTTGGGCTGTCGCCGGCGGATGGCTGCGGCAATTTTTTCGGCCGACTCGGTTCGGCCCACACGCATTGCAAAATCGGTTGCCGTGAGGCCTAGTTGGTTTTTGAGCGTGGGATCGGCGCCCTCTTCCAGCAACAGTTGCACCGCTTCGGTTGAACCGTAATGGGCAGCCATCATCAAGGGGGTTGTGCCATTGGGTGACGCGGCGTCGATGTAGGCATGGCGTTCCAACAGCAGCGAGATGATCTGAGCGTGCTGGGGCGAGCCCGCCGATGATGCGTAGTGCAAAGGGGCCCAGCCGGTCTTGTTGACGTCGGCATCGCGCGCCAACAGAACCTTGACCGCATCCACATTGCCTTTGAGCGCTGCCATCATCAACGGACTCTCGTCCTGGGCATTGCGCGCTTCCACGTTGACCTGGCGCGCCGCCATCAGCGCAGCGAACGCCTTGAGCGATCCATTTTGCAACGCGAGGGTGAGCCCAACCTGCCCATTCGGGTCGCGCGTATTCGGATCAAACCCGCGGCGCAACAACGTGGTGATGGCGTCCCCGTCATCGCGTTGGATGGCGATAAAAAAGTCTTCAAAGGCTCCCGCGTTGGCGGGCAATGCAATAAACGCCCCGCAAGCCGTTAGCCCGAAGGCAGCCAATATGGTGCGGCGATCCAAGACAGTCATACCGTCACTCCCTTGAACAGGATGTCAAAATTGTGGCTCGTGGCGGTAGCCACCAATTCGAGTGCGATGCCTTTGGTCTCGGCCACCTGCCGGGCCACATAGGGCACATACGAAGGATTGTTGGTTTTGCCGCGGTAGGGCACGGGCGCCAGATAGGGACTGTCGGTCTCGATCAGCATCCGGTCCAGCGGCACAAACGCCACCACATCACGCAACTCCTGTGCACTCTTGAAGGTCACGATGCCAGAGAACGAGATGTAGTACCCCAGGTCCAGCGCAGCGCGCGCCACCACCATGGATTCTGTAAAGCAGTGGAACACGCCACCCGCCCGGTTGCCCGCGCCGTCCTCGCCTTCTTCCCGCAAGATGGCCAGGGTGTCGTCTGATGCGCTGCGGGTATGAATGACCAGCGGCTTTTCGCACGCACGGGCCGCCCGGATGTGATTGCGAAAGCGGTCGCGCTGCCAGTCCAAGTCCGCCACGCTGCGGCCGCCCTTGCGGTCCTCCATGCCGTAATAGTCCAGACCCGTTTCACCAATGGCTACCACTCTTGGCAGGGCCGCGCGGGTCAACAAGTCGTCTACCGTGGGCTCGGCCACACCTTCGTTGTCGGGGTGCACGCCCACCGTGCTCCAGAAATTGTCATGGGCCATGGCCAGTCCATGCACTCCCTCGAACTCTTCCAGCGTGGTGCAGATGCACAGGGCGCGGGTAACCTGCGCCTCGGCCATTGCCTGGCGAATGGCGGGCAACTGGCTCACCAGCTCCGGAAAGTTGAGGTGGCAGTGCGAATCAGTGAACATGTGGTTTCAAATAAAAAAGCCGACCCGCGAGCGCAGGTCGGCACAAGCAAAGGCCGGGCTCAGATGGTCTGGGTCGGGCGGTCAGAACCCAGGGCCGTGCCCAGCAATTCTTCGATCTTGGCCTTGAGCTGGCGCGATTTTTCGTCTTTCGGAAACTGGATGCCGACCCCTTGCGTGCGGTTACCCGCTGCCCGCGCGGGTGTCACCCAGGCCACCCTGCCGGCAACGGGATAGCGTTGCGTGTCGTCTGGCAGGGTCAGCAATACATAAACATCATCGCCCAGCTTGTAGTCGCGCTGCGTGGGTACAAAAATGCCCCCTTCGGCAAAAAAGGGAATGTAGGCCGCATACAAGGCGCCCTTTTCCTTGATGGCCAGCTGCATGACGCTGGGGCGGGGGGCGGTGGATGGACTGCTCATGGGTGGAAGGAGTGGCCTTAGTGTTTGGAGTGTAGGGTGTTTCGCGCCTGGGCGACAAGCGCCTCCAGCATGAGTCCGGCATTGAACGGGTGATCGGCCGTGCGCGCGGCTTTGGTCAACGCACGCGACCAGCGGGTCAACGCCCCGAGTGGAGGCGATTTAGGGAGGTCCGCCACGGCGAAGTACCGCGGAGTAGCGCCCACGCTGGCTGCCAGCAGGTCGTGACACAGCTTTTGCAAGGCATCGATGACCTGGGCGGGGGCCCAATCACCCAATGCCGTCACATCACCCCGGGCTATGGCCTGGGGCAAAGCGGCCCATGCTTGTGGGCTGCGGCCCGAATGGGCGAGCGCCAAGGCATCATCCGGTCGCCCTCCCGAAGCACGCAAAAACGATGTGGCAGCGTCGCGCGCAATGCCTTGTGACTGCATCCAGGCTTGCATCTCGGCATCGGCGGGCCACACCATGGTGTGACCAAGACAACGGCTGCGGATGGTGGGCAGCAACTGATGGGCGGCTTCGCTGGCCAGCACAAACCGCACATCGCCAGGGGGCTCCTCCAATGTCTTGAGCAGCGCATTGGCCGTGATGTGGTTCATCTGCTCGGCCGGATACACCAGCACAGCCTTGCCGCGGCCCCGCCCCGAGGTGCGCTGAGAGAACTCGACCGCGTCACGCATCGCCTCCACGCGGATCTCGCGGCTGGGCTTGCGCTTTTTGTCATCAATGTCTGCTTGCGCCTTTTCGGACAAAGGCCAGCCCAGCGCCATCATCTGTACCTCGGGCATCAGCACGCACAGGTCGGTATGCGTGCGCACTTCAATCGCGTGGCAGCTGCTGCAGTGGCCGCAAGCGCCCTGCCCGGTGGGTGCATCACACAGCCACGCGCGCACCAGCTCCAACCCCAGGCGGTACTGCCCCAAGCCGGACGGTCCTTGCAGCAGCCACGCGTGGCCGCGCTGGGCCAGGAGGCTGGAGCGCTGGGCGGCCAACCAGGGCGCGAGGGCGGATGCGCCTGCTTGCGCGGTTTCGGTCATTGGGGTCCTCCTTGGGACGCCACCATGATAGCCAGCCACCCCTTGCGCACGAAGACGCTGGTCAGTTGCTGCCACACGCGGTGCCGGTCCTGCGCGGCGTCGAGCCGGGCAAATCGCTGCGGCGCTGCCGACGCGCGGTCAGCGTAGCCTTGGGCCACGCGGCGAAAGAACTCTACGGGCTGGGCCTCAAACCGGTCAGGCACGCGGGCACCCGCCAGGCGTTGCGCCGCCACCTCGGGGGCCAGATCAAACCACACCGTCAGATCAGGTTCACGCATCAAATCATGGTCTAGCGCTAGTCCAGTCTGGGCAAGTTGCTCCAATGTTGATAGCACCTCAAGATCAAAACCGCGCCCTGCGCCTTGGTATGCAAACGTCGCGTCGGTAAACCGGTCGCACAGCACCACATCACCACGCGCCAGGGCAGGCTCGATGACATTGCGCAAATGGTCGCGCCGGGCGGCAAAAATCAGCAACGACTCGGTGAGCGCATCCATGGGGTCGTTCAGCACCATCTCCCGCAACTTCTCTGCCAGGGGCGTGCCACCGGGCTCGCGGCTCACGGTGACAGCACGGCCCTGCGCGCGAAACGCCGTCGCCAGTCCCTCGATGTGCGAAGACTTGCCGGCGCCGTCGATGCCTTCAAAGCTGATGAACAGACCGGGTCGTGACATGAAAACCTTGGGTTGAAGCGGGTGGTAGGTGTGCAGGCAATGACCCGATGGACGCGACAGGTGCGCTACGTGCCGTCATTGACCCCGCTGGTAGCGATTGACCGCGCGGTTGTGCTCTTCCAGCGACGCGCTGAAATGGCTGGTGCCGTCGCCCTTGGCCACAAAGTACAGGGCGCGCGTGGCTTCGGGCTGCACGGCCGCCACGAGCGACGCCTTGCCAGGCATCGAAATCGGCGTGGGCGGCAGACCACCGCGGGTGTAGGTGTTCCATGGCGTGTCAGTCTGCAGGTCGCGGCGGCGCAGGTTGCCGTCAAACTTGTCACCCAGGCCATAAATCACGGTTGGGTCGGTCTGCAGCAGCATGCCAATGCGCAGGCGGTTGGCAAACACACCGGCGATCTGGGCGCGGTCGCTGGCGCGGCCGGTTTCCTTTTCGACAATGCTGGCCAGGATCAGCGCTTCGTCGGCTGACTTGAGCGGTGTGTCCGCCGCGCGCTGCGCCCATGCGGCCTCCAGGCGGCGATCCATGGAGTGAAGGGCCCGGCGCAGCAGTGCGATGTCGCTGGAGCCTTTGGCGTAGGTATACGTGTCCGGGAAGAAGCGTCCCTCCGGATGCACGCCCGGCCGACCCAGTTGCGCCATAAGCGCTTCATCGGTCAGGTTGGTGGAGTCGCGCTTGAGCTGGTCTTCGCGGGCCAAGGCCTGGCGCACCTGGCGCCAGTTCCAGCCTTCCACCAGGGTGATGGCGCGCAGGCTTTCTTCCCCACGTACCAGCTTTTGCAGCAGGCTGCGGGGCGTGGTGCCGGACGGGATTTCGTAGTTGCCCGCTTTGATGGCACGGTCCTGGCCCGAGAACCGAAACCACGCATACAGCAAGCGCGCGTCGGTCTGGGCCCCGGCTGCCACGACGTCGCGGGCCACGCCGCGTGGTGTGGTGCCGGGCTCGATGGCGAGCTCCAGCGCGTCGCCACCCAACACCAGGGGTTGATGCAGCCACCAGAAGGCGGCGCCACCCGATGCAATCACAACCAACACGATCAAAACCAGTAAACGTCGCACAACCCTGCTGCCTGTATGAATGGGACCGGGCATCATAATTCAGCGATGACTTACTCCCTGAACGGCATTGCCCCCCTGTCCCATCTGGGCGTGATTCGCGTGGAAGGCGAAGACGCCGCCAAGTTTCTGCACGGCCAACTCACCCAGGATTTCACCTTGCTGGGCTTGGACCAGGCCCGTCTCTCTGCCTTTTTGTCGGCCAAAGGCCGCATGCAAGCCAGCTTCATTGGCTTTAAGCGCAGCGCCACCGAAATACTTTTGCTCTGCAGCCACGACCTCTTACCCGCGACACTCAAGCGCCTTTCGATGTTTGTCATGCGCAGCAAGGCCAAGTTGACGGATGCCACTGCCGACTTTGCGCTGTACGGGCTGGCCGGAGATGCTGTCACGGCCTTTACCAGTGGGCCGCAGGCGGCGTGGACCAAGACTGACATCGGTGCCGCCAGTGTGGTGCACCTGTATCCGGCCGATGGTCAACCCCGAGCCCTCTGGGTCGCCCCCGCATCAGAACCCGCCCCTGCAGGCACAGCCATCGACCCGGCCTTGTGGCTGTGGAGCGAGGTGCGCAGCGGTGTGGCCACGCTGACCACACCCGTCTTCGAATCTTTTGTTCCGCAGATGCTCAATTACGAATCCGTGGGTGGTGTGAACTTCAAGAAGGGCTGCTACCCCGGACAGGAGGTGGTGGCACGCAGCCAGTTCCGCGGCACGCTCAAGCGCCGGGCGTACATTGCACACGCGGACGCCGAAGTGGTGGTTGGTGCTGAAGTGTTTGCGGCCAGCGACCTGGAGCAGCCTTGTGGCACCGTGGTGCAGGTTGCGCCCGCACCGGGCGGTGGGGTCGATGCCATCGTGTCCCTGCAGATTGCGTCGGCCGCCGAGGGTGCGCTGCAAGTGGGCAACACGGACGGCGTGCCACTGACGCTGGCCCCCCTGCCCTACGAATTGCTCGCGGATATCTGACACACATACGGGAGTTTTCGTGCCGACCCGTTGCCAGCCCGCTGCAGCACCTTGCAGAGTGTTGCAGCAAGCCCATCAGGCAAAAGCTATCAATAGAGGAGCTGGTAGCGCTTGAATCAAAAGGCTTTCAGATAGAAAACTATCTATAAGCCAATGTTATCTAGCGGCACCAGCTTCTCTTTTTATAGCAACCACTCACAACCGCCGCTCCATGGCGATGTGCGCGATGCCCGCCTCTTCCCACGGTTCCCCGCGCACCACAAACCCCGCCCGGCGATAAAAGCCTTCGGCACTGCGCTGGGCATGCAAATGGACAGCGTTATCGCCGCGGTCACGCGACGCGGCGACGAGCGCCTCCAGCACCTGCCGCCCCCATTGCGCGCCGCGCACCGACCGGTCGACAGCCATGCGGCCAATGCGGCCCACGCCCGGCGACTCCTGCAGCAACCGGCCGGTGGCCACCGGCAACCCGAGGCGGTTGTAGACCACGGCATGGCGCGCGGTGGCGTCGAGCGCATCGGCCTCGATCTCTGCCGGAATGTGCTGCTCGCGCACAAACACCGCGGTGCGCAGGCGGCCTGCATCGCGGCCCAGCGCATTCCAGTCGCCCGTGCGCACTTCCGCCATCTCTGCGCCAGCTTCAAAACCCTCAAAAATGGCACGCAGCGCAGGCGGCACGGGGCGCGAGGTCTGGGTGGCAGGGTCGGCAAACACGTAGATCAACTCGGCGGAGACCAGCAACTGGTCCCCACTGAAGATGCCTGCCTCGAAAAGGCTAGACGAGTTGCCCACACGCGCACAGCGCAGGCCCACATCCAGCGTGTCGTCCAGCCGCGCAGACGCGTGGTATTCGACCGTGGCTTTCTTCACGTACATCTCGCCGCCCAGCGCCTCCATGCTGGCCTCGTACGGCAAGGCCAGCGCACGCCAGTAATCGCTCATCGCGGTGTCGATGTACATCAGGTAGTGCGCGTTGAACACGATTTTTTGCATGTCCACCTCCGCCCAGCGCACGCGCAGGCGGTGAAAACAGCGGAAGTCACTGCGTTGCATGGTTTGACTCACTCCAAAGAAAAAGCACGGCGCAGCGCACGGGCCGCATCGGCATGGGCCTGGCGCGCTTCAGGAATCGCGCGGCCCATCTTGATGAATTCGTGGGTCACCCCACGGTAGATTTCGAGGTCGACGGGCACGCCGGCCAGGCGCAGCTTGTCGGCATATTCGATGCCTTCATCCACCAGCGGATCACATTCGGCCAAGCCCACCCATGCGGGCGCCACGCCTTCTACGTCGGGCGCGTTCAGGGGTGCAAAGCGCCAGTCGTCCCGCTCCTCGCGGCTGCGCACGTAGTTGCCAAAGAACCAGGTGATGGCGGGCTCTTCCAGAACCAGACCGCGTGCAAAGGTCGTGTGAGAGGGCGTGTCCTGGTGGGCGGCGCAGCCGGGGTAGATCAGCAACTGCAATGCCAGCGGCAGGCCTGCGTCGCGCGCCAGGATGGCGTTGACGGCCGCCAGGGTGCCCCCTGCGCTGTCGCCACCCACCGCCAATCGCGCGGGGTCGGCGCCCAAAGATTCAGCGTGGGATGCCAGCCACTGCAATGCATCCCACGCATCGTGGCTGGCCGTGGGAAAGCGGTGCTCCGGCGCCAGCCGGTAGTCCAGCGACACCACCATGCACCCAGCCAGACGCGCCAGTTCGCGGCACAGGATGTCGTGCGTGGCGATGTTGCCAATGGTGAATCCCCCGCCATGGGTGTACAGCAGCACGGGTAGCCGCGCGTCCGTCGAAGCGGCATACAACCTGGCAGGCAGTGCATGGCCGTCGCGGGCCGAGATCTGCAGGTCCTCCACGCGCGCCAGGGTCGCCTTGGGCACCTCCAGCACATCGGCGCCCGCCTGGTAGGCCGCGCGCGCGTCTTGCGGGGAGCGGGTGTGCAGGGGTGCATGCCCTGCGCGGGCCATGCGTTCGAGCACGCTGCGCATCTGGGGGGTCAGACGGGTGTGGTGAATGTGCAGATCGGTCAACGGTCAAAGTCTCGACAACAGAAACAAGCCCGCAGAGCGCGGGCAAACCAGGGGTGTTTTTCTGGGGTGTTTTACTTGAAGGTCACCCGCACCGGGACAGCGCCTGGCAAGCCGTCGTACGTGGCCGTCACCGCCAAGCCCGCCTTGGGGGGCAGCAGTGGCGAGAACGATCCCAGGCTGATCAGATCGCCCGGCTGCATGGCAAGGCCTTCTTGCTTGAGCGCGCTGGCCAGCCAGACCACGGCGTTAAGGGGGTGGTCCAGGATGTCGCTGCCCTTGCCGCCACCCAGGCGGGTGCCCGCGGCGTCCGCCAGTGACACGTTCATGTCGGCCAGCGCCTTCAGCATCGCAAAGCGCTCGGCCCGGTAGACAGGCACGGCAATGGGCGCACCCGCCACGCCCAGGCGCGCACCCACGTTGATGGCCGTCACGCCTGCACCGTTGAGCTTGGGCGGTGCCTGCACCATCAGGTCAGGCAGTTCGATGAAGGGGATGATTTGGTCTACGGCGTCCAACACGTCCATGGGTGTCTTGGCGTGATTGATGGCCGCGCTTTTTACGCGCACGAGCATGTCGGCTTCGTACAAAGGCCGTGCGCCAAATGCCGCGTCCACAGTGGCGCCACTCGGCAGCACCATGCCTTCGTAGAGCTTGCCCCACACGGGCTTGTCGGTGTTAAAGCGCTTTTGCACCGCCGGGTTGGTCAACCCCGCCTTGTAGCCCACCACCTTGCCCAGGCGCTGCGCGAGCAATGCGTTCACCTTGCTGCGCGTGCAGGCACCATCGGCGTCCGACAGGTTCTCGGGGTTGGTTGCCGGGGTCTTGGCGATGTAGCTTGCCACCATGTCGGCTGCCTGCGCATCGGTGAGGCATTGGGCCTGGGCGCCTGTCACAGAGGTGACGGCAAAGAGTGCTGCCATCAGGGTTTGCTTCGTGTTCACGGGTGTCTCCTCCTTATAAAGTGGGCTATTCGTTGGTTGCTCTCAACGTTGGCGGACTATCGTAATCGCTGGCGCTTTCTTTCACACATCCTGTTGCACCATGGCATTCATCTACTACGTCACCCAGATCCAGTTCGAATTCGGCGCCGTCCAATTGCTCAAGCAAGAATGCGAACGCGTCGGAATCACGCGCCCTTTGATCGTGACGGACCCCGGCGTAAAAGCCGCCGGTGTGCTGCAAAAAGCACTGGACGCCCTGCCCGGCATGACCGTGGCCGTCTTTGACCAGACGCCATCAAACCCCACCGAGGCCGCCGTGCGCGCGGCGGTGGAGATGTACAAGGCCCAAAGCTGCGACGGCCTGATTGCCGTTGGCGGCGGCTCGGCCATCGACTGTGCGAAGGGCATTGCGATTGCCGCCACGCACGAGGGCCCGCTGACCCACTACGCCACCATCGAAGGTGGCTCACCCCGCATCACCGAACGCGCCGCACCGCTGATCGCCGTGCCCACCACCAGCGGAACGGGCAGCGAAGTGGCCCGCGGCGCCATCATCATCGTGGACGACCACCGCAAGCTGGGTTTTCACTCGTGGCACCTGGTGCCCAAGACCGCTATCTGCGACCCCGAACTCACGCTGGGCCTGCCGCCCATGCTCACGGCTGCCACGGGCATGGATGCCATTGCGCACTGCATGGAAACCTTCATGTCTGCAGCGTTCAACCCACCCGCGGACGGCATCGCGCTGGACGGCCTTACACGCGGCTGGGCGAACATCGAGCAGGCCACCACAAACGGCGGCGACCGCGACGCGCGCCTGCACATGATGAGCGCCAGCATGCAAGGCGCCATGGCCTTCCAGAAGGGCTTGGGCGCCGTGCATTCGCTCAGCCACAGCCTGGGCGGCGTGAACCCGCGCCTGCACCATGGCACGCTCAACGCCATGTTCCTGCCGGCTGTGATCCGGTTCAACGCAACGGCCGAATCAGTGCAAAAGGAAAAGCGTCTGGAACGCATGGCCCACGCCATGGGCCTGACCAACGCGGGCGACATCCCCGAGGCCATCCGCGACATGAACGCCCGCCTGGGCCTGCCCACCGGCCTGGCCGCGATGGGCGTGACGGACGCCATGTTCGACGACATCATCAAAGGGGCCATGGCAGACCATTGCCACAAGACCAATCCCCGCGTGGCCACACCGGACGAATACCGGGACATGCTGACGCAATCGCTGTAGTCATCCCCAGTTGCAGCAACCACGACAGTTGCAGCAGCTAGGGCAACGGTGGCAGGTCCGGCGCAAGGCCGACCACACCGCCGTCAAGGTCAGAGACTGCGCGCGACCTAGCGTCCATTCCACCCATGTCGCCAATTCCCTGGCGCACACACCTTGCGCCAGCCTTGCGGCCGTTTACAAACCGTCACACATCTACAACGGGACGGGATTGCGCTACCCCGTTCCTCCTTTCGCGCATCCCTACGCGCTAGACTCGCCCCAGTCAACAATTAATTAACAATTCATTACCCTGGGGTTTTTTGAGAAGGGCCTGTATCGATGCGCACCGGAAATCTCAGTACATGGCTCCTTCGGGGCACCTATCCCCGGCTGTATCTGCCTATTGTGCTGATCATCCTGATCGTCACGGTTGTCCGTTATCACTATCTGCTGGCCGCAGAAACCGATGAGGTCCGCCGCCACGCGGCCACCGAACTGCAGCGCGCCGGAAACCATCTGCTGCCCTTGCTGGCAGCCCTGCCCCCCACCGCCACCATCGACGCCACAGAAATCGCCACCGTGTTGCGCGAAGGTGCCGCCAACCTGGGGAGCAGCTTGCAATCGTTGAAGTGGCAAGCAGGCGACCAGCCCGCTGTCGAAGTCACCCCAGCATTGCCAGCGGACACCGCCACGGCCCCACCGTGGTTTGTGGACTGGGTAGGCCTTGCGCCTCCGGTGCAGCAGTTTGCGCAAACGGCCCCCGACCGGCCCAACGCGCGGCTGACTGTGACCTTGCGCACCGAGCCGATGGTCCGCGAAATCTGGAGCACGGTCATCGTGCAGGCGCGCATCTCGGCACTGAACATCGTCACCATCCTGGTTCTGCTGACCCTGCTGTTGCGTGCCAACGCGCGCATGCTGCGCCGCCTGGCCGAAGCGACCGACGCGTTTCGCCAAGGCCGTCTGGATACGCGCATGCACGAGACCGGCACGCTGGAATCGCGTGCCATGGCAGCCACTTTCAACGACATGGCGGGCAAGGTACAGTCGTTGGTGCTGTCGCTGCGCGATACCCAACAGATGCAAAGCGAGCAGCTGCATTTCACCCGGCAGCTGATTGACGCCTTGCCCCTGCCGGTATTTGTGCGCAATGCAAACGGCAGCTATCTGGACGCCAACCGCGCCTGGCAGCAGCTGTTTGGGGCGTCCCCCAGCACAGCCGCTTCGCGTGCCGGAACATCTGCCCCGGCTTATCCCGAGGAATTGTCGTCCGAGCGTTCGGCCCAGATCGCGCATGCGCAGGACAACGAAATCCGCATTCAGCGCGCGCACCAGGCGCCCCTTTACATGGCGTACTACGAGGCGCCATTCACCAGCACCAGCGGCGCGCTGGCGGGGACCATCGGCACACTCGTCGACGTGACCGAGCGCAAACGTGCGCAGGAGGCATTGCACGCAGAAAAAGAACGGGCAGAAGTCACGCTGGCGTCCATCGGTGACGGTGTGATCACCACCGATCTGGCCGGCCGCATAGAGAGCATTAACGAAGCCGCTCAGCTGATGACCGGGTTCACGGCCGAACAGGCCACCGGGCTTCAGCTCGACAGTGTGTTCCGGCTGTACGAAGAGCCTGCGAGCCGCACAGCCAGCGCAGCGTCTGACCGCGACAGCCAGACCGGCGCGCTGAAACAGGCCACCTACGAGGTGCTGATCCACCGCTCGGGCGAACGCTACGCCATCGAATACACCGCATCGGCCATTCGCAAAGGCGACGGCATGGCCGTGGGCTGCGTGCTGGTGTTCCGCGACGTGACGGAAACCCGCAACCTGCGCCACCAGATCTCGTGGCACGCCCGGCACGACGCATTGACGGGCCTCTACAACCGCGCGGCGCTGGCAGAACGCCTGACACACGCAATCTTTGTCGCGCGCAACAAAGGTCTGCTGCTGGCGGTGTGCATGCTCGACCTGGACCATTTCCAGACCGTCAACGACACCTACGGCAACCGTGTCGGAGACCGTTTGCTGAAAGAGACCGCGCGCCGCCTGGAGGCTTTCGCCACCCCTAGAGACGCCGTGGCGCGCATGGGCGGCGACGAGTTTGTGCTGCTGCTGGGCGAACAAGCCGATGTGCCCGCTATCAAGGCGCGTGTGGCGGTGCTGATGGAGCAACTTGCGGCACCCTACGCCATCGACGACCGCGTGCTCCACACCACCGTGAGCATCGGCGTGGCCGTGTTTCCGCAAGATGACGCCAACCCCGACACACTGCTGCGACACGCCGATCAGGCCATGTGCCAGGCCAAGAGCTTTGGCCGCAACCAGATGCATGTGTTTGACGTGCAGCTGGACCACGCAGTACAGACCCAGCACACGCGCCAGACCCGCATCGCGCAGGCGCTGCATAGAGGCGAGCTGGTGCTGCACTACCAGCCCAAGGTCAACTTGCGCACCGGAGAGATCCTGGGCCTGGAAGCGCTGCTGCGCTGGCAGCACCCCGAATTTGGTCTGCTCGGGCCGCAGCACCTACTGCCATTGATCGAAGACAACGACTTGGTAGTGGAGTTGGGCGAGTGGGTGCTGCGCCAAGCCTTGGCACAGATGCGGCAATGGACCGACGCGGGTATGTTGTGGGAGATCAGCGTGAACGTTGCCGCGCCCCACTTTCACCGCCCCAACTTTGTTCAGCGCCTCAAGGACATCCTGCACACCTGCCCCGAGGTGTCGCCCACCCGGCTGGAGCTAGAGATTCTGGAATCCGCAGCGCTCGAAGACATGCAGTACATGCGCCGCATGATGCAAAGCTGCCAGGCGCTGGGCGTGCGTTTTGCGCTGGACGACTTTGGCACGGGTTTCTCATCGCTGTCCTACCTCAAGCGCCTGCCCGCAGAGACGATCAAGATTGACCAGTCGTTTGTCCGCGGCATATTGGAAGATGGCGACGATCTGACCTTGGTCAGCGCCATCGTGGCCCTGGCCGCCGCCTTCAACCGCCACGTGGTCGCCGAAGGCGTGGAAACCCAGGAGCAATGCGCCAAGCTGCTGGAACTGGGCTGCGAACGCGCTCAAGGCTTTGGCATAGCGCGGCCCATGCCAGCGCAGGAAGTGATGGGCTGGGCGGCACGCCATACTGCCCTGCAAACACCGACCGGTCCGTCGTCCACAACGCTGACTGCCAGAAAAACTGCAGTGTAAACAGCCCCTATTCCCAAAGCCTACAGAAATGACTTCTCGATTATTTTGAGCATCGCTCGCAATAATAAAAAAATACATCTACTTCCTTCCCCTTTTGCACGGGCGACAAGTAGGCCACCTTCGCTTCGCTAGACAGTGAAAAATGTACTATTCGACCATCGAAAAATATGATTTTTGCAGTTTCGCTGGTGCACTCCCCGTGCTGTCCGTAGTAATTCATTACCGACATTTGTGAGACCGGAACAGAATTTTTCAGAAACAGTCGAATTTTTTCTTTTGTCAAATGGGGGCCAGCACTGTGAGCGCACAGCTTTCCATCTGCATCGAAATACTTCGATCCATTTATTTTTATACTTTTAATGGCCACCATTGGATAAGCGCGCGCAGCGTTTCTTACACAATCCTCCTGCTCGTCCTTAGAAGATAATTTGGTGCAATTTTCAGGATTGCCATTTTTTTCAGCCCCAACTGCCAAACCACTGCATGCAGCAGAAACCAAAATAACTGCAGAAAGAAATCTAATTTCTTTTACCATGATGCCGTGCTTGCCTCTGTGGGGTTTTTTCGACTTACAACGGGATGCCGAAAAACTTCATCCTTCGAAATTTTCAAAGCTTGAATCAATTCGCTCACTAGCCAGCGCAGCGAGACATTCTGCGCTGCATTCACACTCTCGTACACCGCATTATTATTAAAATAAACTTCTTTCTGTTTAGGCGTTGCTCCTGCAGGAGGCGTTTTTCCGGGTGGTAGAGATGGCTTTCCTACAATTTCTATTCCAATGCTGTCAACGTTCGACGGATACCGTGCAGGAACCGATTTCAACATCTCGATCGCATGCATGCGATCCACTGCACCAGTTTGAGGAAAGCTGTTTGACTTTTTAAACTCTGCAGGCTTGCAAGTGTATTCCGCGAGACAGCGTGCTTGCAAAGAACCAACGTGATTGGTTCTTTTAAAAACTGATGCTGTCTGGTATATGACGCCATCTTTATCAATTAAAAAATGGGCTCCATTCGCGTTGGCGTTGCCATAACTATTGAAAGAACTCAGAGCGCGCTCAGCTCCGGTTTGATGAACAACAATTCCCTTTACTTCGGACAATGGTTGCCTTTCGATCTGCGAAAATCGACGTGGTCGAACGTGAGCAGACACCAGCATTCCTTGTTCATCAATTTGCAGCATTTCATTTTCCGAAAATAATTCAGATAATTATTGTATTTATTCGGTGACGCCCTCCTCCTACAATAAAGAAACAGTACGTTTTATTGTGAAACGGATTGAAAATTCAAACGACTAGTTGCACGCCCGCTGGAAGTTGACAATTGCGGGCAAGCGCTTGAATTGGCCTCGCATCGCAACTACAAAATCCCCACTTTCGCCATGTCCGGCGTCTGCAGCCACTCAGCCCACTCCTCCACCAACTGCTGACTGGCTTGCGTGGCAGTCAGCCACGCTTTCGCTCGGGCCTGGCTGTCCGTTCCGTAGTGTGTGAAGTCATTGCGGTCGGGCAGCTTGCCGTTGGGGAGGCTGCGCACCCAGTCGGGGTGGGGTGACAGCACCACCATGTTCTCGAGCGCCGACGTAGATTTGTGGCGCCACTTGAGGTTTTTGTCGAGCCAGCCGGGGACAACGCGGTGCTGAAAGTGGGGATAGAGCACGATGCCTGCAGCGGGTTTTTCGATGTCCGGCGCACGCGTATCTGAGTCATTTTGGCCGCTAGCGCTTTCTTGATAAGCGCTGGCAGCTATCATTTTTGAATTGCCTTCCAACTGTTTTCCATAGGCCAGGTGCAGGTGGTAATCGGTAATGCCGCCATCCCAATAGGCGCCACGTGGCGCTCCGGGAATGTTGTGCACGGCCTGTAAAACGAAGGGGATGGAACAACTGGCTTGCAGTGCCTGCATGAAGTTGTCGGCGTTCAGGCCGATCTGGCGGGTGCGGTAGTCGGTGGTGGCAAATGGCAGGGCAGCACCTGACGAGGAGAACACCACGCGCTCCAGCCAGGCGCCCATGGCCTTGCGGTGCACGGTGTTGGTCAAAAATGCGCCCAGGTACCCCAGCGGTGTGGCCACGCCATGTTCGCGCCCCAGCAGGTGGCGTCCGCGTGATGTGACGATGTGCAAGCGGTAGCGCGGGTGGTTCAGCACCTCGTCGATGCGCCCGCCATAAAACGCCTGAAGGTTCTGCCCAAATCGCTCGCTGACATGCGCTGCGGTGGGGCGCTTTTTGCCGGGAGGCAGGTCGTAGCTTTGGTGGATGTAGTCATGCTCCAGGCGCTCGAACGCAGCCACGGATTCGTTCAGACATGCGGTCGCCATGCGCCAGGCGCCAATCGAGGCACCCACCAGATGCACGGGCTGGCGGGACTGCGCCAGCCACTGGCCAAAGATGAAGCGGTCCAGCGGGCCCAGGATCAGCCCCTTGGGGCCACCAGCCGCGGCCGGGATGACGCTCACGTCGCCGGGTTGCAGGCCGTGTTGTTCAAGGTGTTGGCGGGCGCGGGGGCCAGCATGGATGCGCAGGGCTTTCATCATGGGCGGCATTGTCGCAGCGCACTGCGGTGTCGCGTGTCGCCAAGCGCACCGCCTGAGCGCGCGGCACTTCGACAGTCCCGAGGTTCAGACCACGTAGTCCGCTGCTTCCGGCTTGGCCGTCCAGTCGATGGGGTCCTGCTGCAGCACCATGTCGATGTCGAGCCCCAACGTCAGCCCCACCTCGCCGGGGAAGGACACGGCCAGCTCTTTCTCGCTCAGCTCGGCCTCTCGCGCACGAGCGCGCCAGGCCGCCAGATGGATGACACCGGCCAGGGGTTCGTAGGCGTTGTTGTCGAACGGCGCGCTCTGGTATTGCAAGGCGTCAATCACCACCTCGGGCAGTTGCCAGCGGCGCGCGCATCCGGCGGTCACGTGGCCGTAGCTGTAGCCAAATATGCGCTGCTCGACCTTGTCGCGCCGCAGGTCAAAAGGTGCTACCAGCGTGTTCACCGACTGGGCTCTTTCAGGGTTTGCCAGGTGAATCACCAGCTCACCCACCGCGTGCAGCAGGCCCGCCGTGTATGCCGCGATCTGGTTCTGGTGGACGATGCCTGCCAACGACCGCGCGAGCTTGGCGGTGTTAAGGCTGTAACGCCAGAACTGCTGCATGTTGACCCCTGGCACCGAACGCGAGGTGGTACCCAAGGGCGCCGACGTGACCAGCGTGCGCACCTGGGCCGTGCCCAGCAAGGCCAGAGCCTCGGGGATGCCGGCGATCTGCCGGGGCATTTGAAACGTGGGGGAGTTGGCCAGCTCCAGCAGCCGCGCTGCCAAGGCGGGGTCGGTGCTGAAAAGCTGGTTCAGGCGGCGCAGGCTGGGCTCGGCATGGGCCAGTTCGCTCATCAGCAGCGCCACGGCGCGCGGAAGGCTGGGCAGTGCCACTGGTTGGGCCAGCAGTGCGTTCAACTCCATGGATGATGTGCCGGGGTGGGTTCAGGTGCTGGCGATTATGGCCCCGGGGTGCCTGCTCGGCTACCCGGAAGCCATCTGGCCACTACCGGCCCTTGGCCTGTTGCAACTTTGCAAATGCCGACGCCATAGCCGACTGCTGCGTGGGTTCGGGTGCGCGCCGCTGGGGTTGCGCATATCCCCGGCCTGCACCTTCAAACCGGTTCTCGCGCGGTGCGCCCCCGTCGCCGCGATCACCGCCCTGGCGCGGTGGCGCTTCGCCCAGCTTCATCGACAGGCCAATGCGCTTGCGCTCCACGTCCACTTCCATGACCTTGACCTTGACGATGTCGCCGGTCTTGACCACTTCGCGCGCATCGTTCACAAACTTGTGCGCCAGCTGGCTCACATGCACCAGGCCGTCCTGGTGCACACCCAGGTCGATAAAGGCGCCGAACTGGGCCACGTTGCTCACCGTGCCCTCCAAAATCATGCCTTCCTTCAGGTCCTTGATGTCTTCAACGCCATCGTTGAAGCGCGCCACCTTGAAGTCGGGGCGCGGGTCGCGGCCGGGTTTTTCCAGCTCGGTCAGGATGTCCTTGACGGTGATCACGCCGAACTTGTCGTTCGCAAACAGCTCGGGCTTGAGCGTTTTGAGCATGTCCGCGCGGCCCATCAACTCGACCACCGGCTTGCCGGTGGTTTGCATGATCTGCTCGACCACAGGGTAGGTCTCGGGGTGCACACCGGTCATGTCGAGCGGGTTGTCCCCGCCGCGGATGCGCAAGAAGCCCGCGCTTTGCTCGAACGTCTTGGCACCCAGACCCGCCACGTCCATCAGCTGCTTGCGGCTCTTGAACGCACCATTGGCCTCGCGCCAGCGCACCACGGCCTTGGCCACGCTGCCCGACAGGCCCGACACACGGCTGAGCAACGGCACGCTGGCCGTGTTCAGGTCCACACCGACCGAGTTCACGCAATCCTCGACGACAGTGCCCAGCGTACGCGCCAGCTCGCTCTGGTTCACGTCGTGCTGGTACTGGCCCACGCCGATGCTCTTGGGGTCAATCTTGACCAGCTCGGCCAGCGGGTCTTGCAGGCGACGCGCAATGGATGCGGCACCGCGCAGGCTCACATCGACATCGGGCATCTCCTGCGATGCGTATTCGCTGGCGCTGTAGACGGAGGCACCTGCCTCGCTCACCACTACCTTTTCGATAGCTGCTCGCGCTTGATCTGTCTGCGCTACAGACACTTTTTCCATCAGTTTGATCAGCTCGGCCGCCAGCTTGTCGGTCTCGCGGCTGGCGGTGCCGTTGCCAATGGCGATCAGGTTCACGCCATGTTTTTCAGCCAGCTTGCCCAGCGTGTGCAGCGAGCCTTCCCAGTCGCGGCGCGGCTCGTGCGGGTACACGGTGGCAGTCTCGACCAGCTTGCCGGTGGCATCCACCACCGCTACCTTCACGCCGGTGCGGATGCCCGGGTCCAGCCCCATCACCACCCGCGGGCCAGCGGGCGCTGCCAGCAGCAAATCACGCAGGTTGTCGGCAAACACCTTGATGGCCACCTTCTCTGCTTCGTCGCGCAAGCGGGCGAACAGGTCGCGCTCGGTCGACAAACTCAGCTTCACGCGCCAGGTCCAGGCCACGCTCTTGCGGATAAGGTCGTCACCCGGGCGGCCGGCATGGCTCCAGCCCAAATGCAGGGCGATCTTGCCCTCGGCAATGCTGGGTTTGCCGGGTTCAGGCTCGACGGGCAAGGCCAACTTGGCTTCGAGAATTTCCAGACCACGGCCTCGGAACACGGCCAGCGCCCGGTGAGACGGCACGCGGCCGATGGGTTCGTCGTACTCAAAGTAATCGCGGAACTTGGAGACCTCGGGGTCGTTTTCGTTCTTGCCTTCCACCTTCTTGCTGCGCAAGAGACCTTCTGACCACAGCCACTCGCGCAGGCTTTGCACCAGCACCGCGTCTTCGGCCCATCGCTCGCTCAGGATGTCGCGCACACCGTCCAGCACCGCAGGCACGGTCGAAAAGTCAGCACCCGTCTTGCCATCGTCCAGCACTTCGGCAGGCTTGGTGAAGGCGGCGGCTTCGGTGGCCGGGTCGAGCGTGGGGTCGGCAAACAGCTTGTCGGCCAGCGGCTCGATGCCGAACTCGCGGGCCATCTGGCCCTTGGTGCGGCGCTTTTGCTTGAACGGCAGGTAAAGGTCTTCCAGCTCTTGTTTGGTCGGCGCAGCAGCGATGGCGGCGCGCAATGCATCGGTCAGCTTGCCCTGCTCGTCGATGCTTTTCAGCACAGCGGCGCGGCGATCGTCCAGCTCGCGCAGGTACGACAGGCGGGCTTCCAGCTCGCGCAGCTGGATATCGTCCAGCCCGTTGGTCACTTCCTTGCGGTAGCGGGCGATGAAGGGCACCGTGGCGCCGCCATCCAGCAGCTCTACCGCTGCCCGGACCTGTTGTTCGGTAACCCTGATTTCTGCGGCCAGTTGCCGGATGATCTGCTGCATGTGTGGGGCGGGCTTTTGGTAGCCCGTTCAAAACGCGAAGCGGCGAAGTTTGCCATACGTGTTCTGTATCGCCGCAACCGTACCGGAGGCCATCACGTCCAGCACCACCCGCTGCGGCCAGCACACGCCACCCTGGCCGCTCAATTGAAAAGAAGTGTCACTGTCGCACATGGGCAGAGGGTGGCCAAAAAACTCCTCTATTCATAGCTAAAAGTCTATATACAGAAAGCGGCAGAAGCACTTTTATTGAATTTTTTTGTGGATTTAGCGTGCCAAACTCAGGTCTTGTGGATCGCACAGCCAGCGGGTAAGCACAGCGTGCAGCACGGCGGGGTCGAGCGGCTTGCGCAACACCAGATAGCCGTCCTGGTCGGCAGCGCGCAGGTCTTCAGAGTCCAGTTCGCCGCTGACCATGGCACCGCTGGCAGCAGGGCAACGGGCGAGCAATTCCTGCAAAACGGCAAAACCGCTCTCGCCACTGCGCAGCCGCTGATCGCAGAAGATTGCTGCGGGCACAAAGCCCGCGTTGAGGTGTTCCACGGCCTCAGCGGCGTTGGTGGCTGAACGCAGCTCCACGCCCCACCCTTCCAGCAGCGCACGCCAGGCCCTCAACACCTGGGGGTCGTCCTCCACAACGAGGCACCTGCCCCGCAGGTCAGCCAGCGACATAGCGTCGGAATCGGGAGCATGCTTTGGCGCAGGTGGTGTGGCCACGGACGTGGCCGGTGCGTCCGCCTGCGGCGTGGCCGCAAGGCGCAGCCAAAAGCGCGAACCCTTGCCAAGACGAGACTGGTACCCATACTCCGCGCCCATCAACTGGGCGCAGCGCGCCACCACGGCCAGGCCCAGGCCGTGGCCTTCGACGCTGTCTGCATGTATGGATAGATCGTTGATCTGGCTCCCGTTGGCGTGCGGATTCTCGAATCCGCCCATCTCCTGAAAGGCGCTGCTGCGAATGTAGGGGCTGAAAAGCCGCCGGTCATCTGCTGCTGCAATACCAATACCGGTGTCCCACACTTCCACCAACCATTGGCGATCGCGTGCACGCACGCTCACCAGAACCTGGCCCTCGGGGGTGTAGCGGATTGCGTTGTGCACCAAGTTCAGCAGCACCTGCTTCAGCAGCATCGGGTCGGCCTTGGCCGCGGCGCCGCAGGCGGGAAGGCGCATGCGCAGCTGCAGCCCGCCGCTGCTGGCCTGGCTGCGCAGCATGTGCACTACCTCTTCCACCAGCACGTTCAGATCAACCGGCACCCGGTGGGACGCACTGGCACCTGCCTCCAGCTTGGACAGGTCCAGCAAGGCATTGAACAGCTGGTTCATGGCTGCCATGCTGTTCTTGAGGTCGGCCAGCAGTGGCGTGATGGCGGTGTTGCGGTTGCGCAGGCCAATCGCCTCTACCAGCATCGACATGGCGTGCACCGGCTGACGCAAGTCGTGGCTGGCGGTAGCGAGAAAAAGGCTCTTGTCGTGCAATGCCGAATCGGCCCTGCGCTTAGCCTCCAGCAAACTGAGGTTGGCCTGCCGCGTACGGCGGTACAGCACGCCAATGACGCCAGCCGCCAGCAGCACTACCAGGGCGCCGATGATGGCCAGCACAAATTGCCCCTGGCGCTGGCTGATCTCAATGTCTTTCAGGCTGTTCTGGTGCGCCAGCGTCTCGATTTGGCGATCGCGTTGCACAGCGTCAAACCGGGCTTGCAGCTCCGCTACGGCTTGCTCACGGTCGGCCCGCAAGATATCTTTGGCCAGCGCTTGCTGGGCTCTGGCGGTGGCCACCGCTTCGGGGTAACGGCCCGCTTGCTCGTACATGCGCGACAACTCTTCCAGAATCAATTCTTCGGTGGTGCGGGCCCCCGCATCCTGCATGAACTTGAGCGCCGCCTTGACCTCCGCCACGCCCTCGTCGACCCGGCCCTGCCCCATCAGGGCAAAGCCTACGTTGCATCGCGCCATGGCAGCGCCAGCAGCGTCGCCCGCCTCTTGGTGCTTGGCCAGGGCGCGGCGCACATAAGGCTCCGCCAGGCTGTACTCCTTGCGAAGGAGGTGAAAGTCGCCCAGGTTATTGAGCGCGGTGGCCTGAAGCCAGAGCACCCCGGACGACTCCCCTGCCTGGAGCGCGGCCAAGTACGCGGCGCGGGCGGCTTCAAGCCGTCCCCGCCCCGATTGCGCATAGCCGCGGTTCAATTGCAAAGTGCCCTGCGCCAGCGTCGCGCCCAGTTCCTTGGCCAGCGCCTGTGCCGTGTCGATGGACTCCAGCGTCTTGTCGAAATTTTTCATCGACAGGTGAACCAGCCCCGCATAGGTCTGCGAGCGCAGCAACGACACCTGCGCCTGCCGTGGCCGCTGCAGGGCAAAGTCCTTGCTGCGCAGGATATCGGCCAAAGCGAGATCAAACTGGCCCATCGTGTTGTGCAGACTTCCGCGCGCCAGGTGAAATATCCACAGCGCCTGCGGGTCATTGCTGCGCAGGGCCACCGGTTCCATCAAATTGAGCGCCTGCAGCACCTCGCCTGCCTTGCCCCGAGCACCCTGACTGAATGCCCTGGCGCTGTGCGCCGTCACACGCGCCACGTCGTCACCGGTTTCTGCAGACAGCGCCAGAAGCGCGGCGCTCGCGCCGTCCACCTGGTCCATCTGGCCTTCCTCCAACCCGACCGCGATGACCGTGTCCAGGTGGCCGCGCCGCACCACCACATGCGGCGAAGCCATCCAGCCCGGCGCCTGCGCATTCAGCTGTGCCTTGGCAAGGGCCAGGTTCTGATAGGTCAGTGTTTGAAGCGCATCCTGCGCCTGCAAATCTGCCTCCTGCGCCAAAGCCATGGGTTGGCAGGCTAGCAGCAGCGCCGAGCAGCCCCATGCGAGGAACTGGCGCAGCCATCGCAGGACAGCCGGGGCGCGCACGCTGTAGTGCATGCCCACCTGACTGGCCTGAATAAGGCCCAACGTGTCGGGCGCGGGCAGCGCCTCAACAGGGCGGCGCGTGCCCAAGGGGCTCCCCGGGTGGTCGGCGGGCTTGTGGCACCCGAAAGCGGTGAAGGAAATGCGGTAATAAATGGTGTCTACGAGGCGTCTCCAACAACCCTCTTCGGAGACAGATTCACTGTTTGCAGATGTGGCGCGTTTTACTTTAGAAACGGGAGGGCTGCGCCGGCGAAGTGATCAAGGTCCATCACCGAAGCCGCCCGTTCCTCCCATCGGATCTTTCTCTTCTCAAAAGATATCGTCTCCTTGCCAGACACTTCACCATCGTGGTTCCATAAAATGCCATCGACCCACGATGCGGTAAAGCCTTCGCCCCATACAGCGCCTTCACTTTAAAACTTGACTGTCCACGCAGCTTCCCCATGCCCATCGATAGTCGCTTCCCCATCCGCACCGAATGCCCGCCCGGCGCCTGTGTGTGCGACCGGGACGCACTGATGCAAGCGCCGGACGGTGACACCCGCATCCTGCAGCTCACGCAGGTGGAGGAGAAAAAACTCCTGCAGCGGCTGGAGAACATTGCCAGCCTGAGCGACCTGCGTCGCATGCAGGACCGCATGCAGCAGCAACTGGGCATCGGGCTGACCATCGCCCCCAGCCCCAACGAGGTGCGCACCCTGCGCGGCATCACCATCCTTGTTCATGAGCAGCGCGGCCTGTGCCGCAAAACACGCCAGGCCATCCCCGCCGCCATCAAGAAGGGCATGGACCAGCGGCCCGAGATCACTTATGAGCTGCTGAACGAAGGCGGCCTGTTTTCGGATTCGTGAACCCAGGGCGCAGTCCACGCGCTGCGCTGGAAGCCCCTTGGATGGCGCTACCATCCCTGCCGAACCCGTCGCGCTTTTCTTTGTATTCGTCATCCCGGAGTCCCCATGGCCGCTGAATCAGGCACCGAACTCGTCAAAGTCGTCGTGCTGCTGGCCGCTGGCGTCATCGCCGTTCCCCTCTTCAAACGCCTGGGCCTGGGCTCGGTGTTGGGTTATCTGGCGGCAGGCCTCGCCATTGGTCCTTTTGGCATGGGCTTTTTCAGCGAGGCGCAGACCATCCTGCATGTGGCCGAGCTGGGCGTGGTGATGTTCCTGTTTGTGATCGGGCTGGAAATGCAGCCGTCGCGGCTGTGGAACCTGCGGCGGCAGATCTTCGGGCTGGGGTTGGCGCAGGTGCTGGTGTGCATCGCATTGCTCATGGCCACAGGGGTGCTGGCCGGGTTGTCGCCAGCGGTGGCATTTATCGCTGCGTCGGGTTTTGTGCTGTCGTCCACGGCCATCGTGATGCAGTTGCTGGACGAAAGCGGCGACAGTTCCACCCCGCGGGGCCAGCGCATCGTGTCCATCCTGCTGCTGGAAGACCTGGCCATCGTGCCACTGCTGGCCATCGTGGCGTTTCTGTCGCCCGCACCCGCAGGCCAGGCGGTGTCGCGCTGGGTGACGGTGGGCGCGGCGCTGGTGGCCGTGGTGGGGCTGATCGCCGTCAGCCGCTGGTTGCTGAACCCCATGTTCAATCTGCTGGCCCGCGCCAAAGCACGTGAGGTGATGACCGCCGCCGCACTGCTGGTGGTGCTGGGTGCGGCGTTGGCCATGCAGTGGGGCGGCCTGTCGATGGCGATGGGCGCGTTTGCGGCGGGTGTGATGTTGTCCGAATCCACCTTCCGCCACCAACTGGAGGCCGATGTCGAGCCCTTCCGTGGCATTCTGCTGGGCCTGTTTTTCATGAGTGTGGGCATGTCGCTGGACATTCAGCTGGTGCTGCACAACTGGCCGCTGCTGTTGGGCGGTGTGATGGCCTGCATGTTCGTCAAGGGCGTTGGCGTGTATGCGGTGGCGCGTTTGACAAAGGCAAAACACGGCGAAGCGCTGCAGCGCACCATGCTGATGGCGCAGGGCGGTGAGTTTGCATTCGTGCTGTATTCGGCCGCCGCCGCCACAGGCATCGTGGAAGCCCGCGTGAACGCCGTGCTCACCGCCGCCGTGATCTTGTCGATGGCGCTCACGCCGCTGGCGGTGTTGTCGCTGCGCTGGCTGATGCCGCCCGAGCCCGCGCAGGACATGAACGGTGTGGAGGCAGCCGATGGTCTCAAGGGCACCGTCCTCATCATCGGCTTTGGCCGGTTTGCGCAGATTGCCAGCCAGTTGCTGCTGGCGCGGGGCGTCGACATTGCCATCATCGAGAACGACACCGACATGATCCGCGCTGCCGCGAAGTTTGGCTTCAAGGTGTACTACGGCGACGGCACGCGGCTTGACGTGCTGCACGCCAGCGGTGCGCACCACGCCAAGTCCATTCTGGTGTGCACCAACGATGCGAAGACCACCACGCGCATTGTCGAGATGCTCAAACACGAGTGTCCGCTGATCCCCGTGCTGGCTCGCGCGTACGACCGGCAGCACGCCATCGAGCTGTTGCGACTGGGCGTGGACTATCAGATGCGCGAGACCTTTGAATCGGCCATGGGCTTTGGCATGCAGGCGCTCGAAACGCTGGGCGTGGACGCCGACGAAGTGGCCCAGGTGGCCGAGAGCATCCGCGCACGCGATGCCGAGCGGCTGCAGCTGGAGCTGGCTGGCGACAAGGACGCTGCCCGCCAGTTCTTCCAGGGCAAGAAGTGGATTCCCACCCCGCTGACCCAGCCCCAGCGCGAGGCACGGGCGCTGAACGAAGAAGCGGCCGATGCCATCGATCAACCCTCGCAGCCCGCAGCCACCGCGCCGCTGGCATAAAACCAGGCGATAAGAAGGCCGCATGAGCGTTCAGGACGATTTGTTTGGCGGTCCTCCGCCGACCTCGCCGCCTTCGCCGGCGCCTCCATCGGCGTCCGCGACCACCTCCGCCCCCGCGCCACCACCCGCGCGCAAGAAGAAAAGCACCACCGTCACTGCACAGCCGCAGGACGAAACCGTGCCGGCGCTGGCCCGCAACCTGCCCCCCACGCTGCGCCTGGGCACCTCCAGCTGGACCTACCCCGGCTGGCAGGGCCTGGTGTGGGAAGGCGAACATTCCGACACGCAGCTGTCCAAACAAGGCCTCGCGGTGTACGCCCAGCACCCGCTGCTGCGCACGGTGAGCATTGACCGCAGTTTTTACCGCCCGTTGACCGCCAGCCAGTACGAACGCTACGCCTCGCAGGTGCCGGACGACTTTCGTTTTGTGGTGAAAGCGCCCAGCGTGGTCACCGACGCGCTGGTGCGCAGTGAAGACGGCCGGGGCCGCCAGCCCAACCCGGCGTTTTTGAGCCCCGAACTTGCGCGCAGTGAATGTGTGGAGCCCGCGTTGGAAGGCCTGGGGCACAAGCTGGGCGCGCTGGTGTTCCAGCTCAGCCCCCTGCCCCTGGCGCAACTAGACCGCATGCCGCTGCTGCTGGAGCGGCTGCGCGCCATGCTGCTCGCCCTGCCCGCGCTGGCCCCGCTAGCGCCCGATGGCGTGATTGCCGTGGAGGTGCGCGACCCCGAATGGCTGACGCCCGACTTTGCGGCCGTGCTGCGCGAATGCGGTGCCACCTACTGCCTGGGCCTGCACGCCAAGATGCCGCCGCTGCAGCAGCAACTGCCCCTGCTGCGCGCGCTGTGGCCCAGCCCGCTGGTCTGCCGCTGGAACCTGAACCCGGTGCATGGCCCGTATGGCTATGAAAACGCGGAGAAGTTGTATGAGCCCTACAACCGCCTGCACCACCCCGACCTGCAAACCCGCGCGGAGCTTGCCAGCGTGATTGCAGGCATGACCCGCCGGGGACAAAACGCGTATGTGACCATCAGCAACCACGCCGAAGGCTCAGCGCCCTTGACGGTGCGGGGCGTGGCAGAAGAAGTGTCTGCGGCACTGCAGGCTATGCCACCCGGTTGAACAAACCGTGCTGCGCGGGAGCCCCTGCTTTCATTGCGCGCTTTGGCCGTCCACGCCCCAAAACCGATGGCACCGCCAATACTCATGTATTGATAGCTGCTAGCGCTTATCCATCAAGCGCCAGAGGCCCTTTTGACTGATATTTTTTACAGCACACGCTCTGCGTCACAGATTAGGCATGCACCAGCGCGCCGCGCTTGCCGCCCAGCGTGACCCACGCCAAGGCAACGCCCACCAGCGCGCCCGAGGCCATGCCAATCACCATGGGCAGGGGTTTGCCGTTGGCAAACAAGCCGACCACACCCATGGCCAGGGCGCCGCTGAGCATCTGCAGCGTGCCCAGCAGGGCCGATGCGGTGCCTGCGATGGCCCCGTGTTTCTCCAGCGCCAGCACCGAGGTGGTGGGGATCACCAGCCCCATGAGACCGCTTGCCATAAAGTACAAACCGATCAGCACCCAAAGGCTGTCTCCGCCCGCCAGGTAATACAGCAGCAACGACACCATGACCGCGCCTGATGCCGTGGCCGCCACCTTGACCACCCGCACCATGCCAAAGCGCTCGCCCAGTGTGGCGGTGAACTGGGAGGCACCGATGAATGCCGCTGCATTGACGCCAAACGCCACGCTGTACTGTGTGGGCGTCAGTCCATAGTGGTTGATGAGCACAAAAGGCGAGCCTGCCAGGTACACAAAAAACCCGGCCATGGCACAACCGCCGATAAATACCAGCCCCAGATAGTGCCAGTCGCGCAGCAGCAAGGCATAGGCGCGCAGGGCGCCGCCCAGGCTGCTTTCCACGCGCTGTGATGCAGGCCGGGTCTCCCGCAAGCTGCCATACACCAGTGCCAGACCGGCCACCGCAGCCAGCGCCACCACCCAGAAAACGCCGCGCCAGCCAGTCAGCGCAATCACACCACTGCCCGCCAGCGGCGCCAGGATGGGCGACACGCTGAACACCAGCATCAGCAGCGACATCAGCCGCGCGGCATCGGTGCCGGTGTGCAGGTCTCGCACCACCGCACGCGGTATCGCCATGCCTGCCGCAGCGCCCAGGCCCTGCAGAAAGCGCAGTGCGATCAGGGTCTCGATGTCCGTCGCCAGCGCGCAGCCCACGCTGGTCAGTGTGAAAAGACCCAGACCAAAGTACAGCGGCGGCTTGCGACCGACCATGTCGGAGATGGGACCATAAAACAGCTGGCCAGCCCCCAGGGCCAGAAAGAAGGCCGTCAGGCTCCACTGCACCGCCCCCACGGACGCCTGGAGATTGGCACCAATGTCCGGCAGTGCGGGCAGGTACATGTCGATGGCAAACGGCCCGATGGCCGAGAGCAGGCCCAGGATGAGGGCCATTTTGAGAAAGCGGGAGAAGTGCATAGCCGCCGATTGTCACCATTTCGGTGCACGATTTTCGGGTAAACCCTGTATCAACTGCTTCTCAACGCCCCCGTGTCGCTGCGTGCAGATAAAAAGTCAGTCAGTCAGTCAGTCAGGAAGGCGGGCGAGCGGTCCACGCGCGCGCAAGCCCACGTCGTCAGTCGGGGGCCAGCTCGATGCGGTTGCGGCCGCCTTGCTTGGCGCGGTACATCGCGCGGTCGGCGCGGCGCACCAGTTCTTCCGGCGCCTGGTCACGCTGCGGCACCACCACAGCCACGCCAAAGCTCACGGTCACGATGCCAAACGGCGCGCCTTCATGCGGCAAAGCCATCGCCTGGATGGCGTGATTGATCTGGTGGGCCACATCCATGGCCATCTGGGCATCCGCTGCGGGCAACAACACCACAAACTCCTCGCCCCCAAAACGCGCCACCACATCCCCCTCGCGCCGCCCCCCGCTTTGCGCCAAGGTGAGTGCCAGCGCCTGCAGGCATTTGTCACCGGCCAGGTGGCCATACTGGTCGTTGAAATGCTTGAACACGTCCACATCCAGCATGATCAACGCGAGCGGCGCCTGCGAGCGCTGGGCACGCGCCCATTCGTGCGCCAGGGCCTGGTCAAAGTAGCGTCGGTTGGCGATGCCTGTAAGCCCGTCGGTGTTGCTGATCAGTCGCAGCTGCTCATTGGCCTGTGCCAGCGCCTGGGTGCGTTCTTCGACCAGCCCCTGCAGCTCGCGGTTGTGCTCCTGCAGCCGGTCCACGGGATACACCTCGCCCTGCCGGGCCACGCCAAAAGGGATGGAAACGCTGCTGTGCGCAATCTTCCAGTCGTCGCCCTCGTGGCGAAACACCAGCACCAGCCGCGCAGTCTCGCGCGCAAACAGCGCATCGGGAATGGGCAGGTGGATATGAAAAAACGCGGTGATGGCCACCACCTCATCGCTCAGCTCCTGAGGGAACAGGTCCACCACGTCGATGCCGATGCGGCCGGAGACCTGAGCAAAGTCCTGCAGTGTCACATCCACCCACTCGCTGCGGCTTTTGATGAGCTGGTCGCTGCTGCCCGCAAAGCCACTGAAGTTATCGCTGAACCGTGTGAGCAACCGCTCGTCCCGCGCGGCGTACATCTCGATGTACTCATCGAACAACAGGCGGATCAGTCGCTGGCGTTCCGGTGACATGGGCAGGTTCCTGTGAATCAGCGGGAGGGGTGGTGCACGCCTGCAACGCAGGGTGCGGCCGGGCGCTCCGATGAATGTAGCACTCAAAGACGCTCCTGTGCGGGTCTCGTGTGGTTTCGCTACCTACTGCCGCCCCCTTCTTCGGGACAAAAAGGCCGCATGACCATGCCGAGGAAAGCGAAATGGCCCCGCTTGGAGGCACTACGCAATCGACAGCGTCGCCCCAAGGTGCGCAGCGACCCCACGCTATGTGCGCTGCCAGACAGAAAGACCCTGCTCGTCCGGTCAGACTGCGTCACAAGTAAGGACATTGTTCTGATCACGGTACGTTTGTCCCACCTCTCACAGTGGCACCGAAAGGACCGACGTATGGGTATGAAACAGCGACAGTTCCTCTTCGGCAAGACGCTCACCACGACGTGGCCCAGTGCGACACAACTTCAGCACTGGAACCAGGTTCTGAGAAACCTGCGTACGCGGCTGATCAACCGGGAACTGTCGATCGGCCCCCAGCAGGATCAGGAGATGCAGTTCTCCCAGTCCAAGCCAGGGCCGGACTTCAGCGTGAGCGAATGTGTGGCGGCACTGGATGAAATGCACATGGCACTGCAACGCGAAACTGCGCAGCGGCAAGAACTGGAACGCGCATTTCAAACCTCCCAAACCGCGCTGGTTCATGCCGAAGCTGACCTGAACCACGTTCGAGGCGGAGAGCGCCGTGCGCGACACCTGGCTCTGCACGACGAACTCACCTCCCTGCCCAACCGGCGCCACCTGCTGGAACAGCTGAGCGAAACACTGGCGCGCCGTGAGCCCGACAGCCCCGGGCTCTCGGTGTTGTACCTCGACCTCGACGCCTTCAAGGCCGTGAACGACACCTATGGCCACGGCGTGGGCGACAAGGTGCTGCGCATTACCGCGGCACGGCTGCGCGGCGCGGTGCGCCAGGGCGACACCGTGGTGCGCCTGGGCGGTGATGAATTTGTATGCCTGCTGCAGGATGTGGCAGACGAGGTGCCGTTGCGCCAGCTGTGCAACAAGCTGCTGGACGTCGTGTCAACACCCATGAAAATTGGCGTGTTGCAACTGCTGGTACGCCCCAGCATTGGCATTGCGATCTGCCCACAGCATGGCATCACCGCCGACGAATTGCTGGCTTGCGCCGATGCGGCCATGTACGCCGCCAAACGGGATGGCTGCGGGTTTGCGTTTCACAGCGCTGCCAACGCCCCCGATCTGCAAAATAACGGGCTTGTTTAAAAGTTACAGGCAAATGCGTGCGGTTACGTACAGATGATTTCTGCACAACGTGGAACAGTGCATACAACGGTCGGTCCTTTGCCGAACCGCTCTCTGAGGACCTGCTTCATGACGCATCACCACACTCCTCCCCCATTTCCCCGCGTCACATCTGGCGTACTGGCCATTGCTTTCCTCGCTTCACTGCTATTGCTGCAAAGCTGCAAGCGCGCCGACGGGATGACCACCTGGACACCGAACAGCCCGACACCCGTGGCGTTTCTGGAGGACAGCGTGCTGACTTCGCGGGTCAAGGCTGCGCTGCTGTTGTCGCCGGTGGTGCGCAGCATCAACATCGGTGTGGAGTCACACCAGGGTGTTGTGTTGCTCAGCGGCATGGTGGCAGACCCCACCCAGCGGGATCTGGCCATGTTTGTAGCTCTGAACGTGCCCGGCGTGACCAAGGTGGACAGCTTCATGTTTTCTACCGGAATCGCCCCGGCACCCAGCAGTGCAAGCCGCAACAACAACGACAGCAGCCCCAGCGCTGAATCGCCCGCCCCCCCAGCTGCTGCAGCACCAGCGCGAGCGTGACCGCGCGCCCCAACGTTTGCCAGCCGCCTCGGATGAACCGGCGGCTACGGAGCCTTCAACGTCAGCGGGCACGAACAACGCACATGTCATGGCGCCCGCATCAACCCTTCGTCGGTGGATGCGGCTGACCTATGGCGTTCTGGGAATCGGCAGCATCCAGGATGAACTGCAGATCAAACAGTAGTCCGTGCAGGACGATTGAGGCTCAGGCACGGGCTTTCATCAAGCGGTTGTGGATTTCTTTGTCGGCGACATAACAACTGCAGGCCTGTTCCTCCAAGGCGGCGCGGTTAAGCACCGTCAACTCGCCGCGGTGGTAGGCAATCAGGCCGGTGTCCTGAAAATGGCTGGCCGCTTCGGTCACGCCCACCCGGCGCACACCCAGCATCAGCGCCATGAACTCCTGGGTGACATGAAAGCTCTCGGTGCGCGACCGGTCTTCACTCATCAACAACCAGCGTGCCAGGCGTGGGGCGATGGCGTGATAGCGCTGGCAGGCAGAAGCCAGGGTCTGCTGGTGCAAGCGCGCCAGCAAGCAGGCCTGCACCAGCTTTTGCAATGCGGGGATCGCCTCAATCTGCGCACGCAACTGCGCCGCACCAATGCGCCAGCTAGAGCCTGCCCCCTGCACCAGAGCACGCCAGGGCGTGGCGGCCGTCCCCAGAATCAACTCGGACCCGAGCATGGATTCGACGCCCACCATGCCCACTTCCAGCGGCGGATGGCTGTCCACGTCGATCACCAGCGACAAAAAACCCACGTTCGGGAAGTGCGCGTAGGCCAAGGGTTCACCACGCACGCTCAGCTCGGCGGAAAGTACCAGATCAAAGGGCTCGCAATGGTCCAACAACTGGCTGCGGTCCGCGGGCGAGAGTTGGTGGATGATTTGGTTTTCAGGTCGGAGCATCAAGAGGCTTCACTGGTCAACCAGCACCACTCAAAGAAGTGGCGTCATGGCGACTGCACCGGCGTCAGGCCAGCACACGTCTGCGATCAGTGTGGGCGCACAACAGCACCCTGACTGTGTGCCACCGCACACAGTCGCCAACAGGCGCGGCTAACGGGCCGTTCGCGGAGGCAACAACCGGTCGTATTCCTTCTTCACCACCTCATAGCACTCGCAGGTGCGGCCCTCAAGGCCCGCGCGGTCGAGCACGTTGATGTGGCCACGGGCGTAGCTGATGAAGCCTGCCTTTTGCAACTTTAGCGCAGCCTCGGTCACGCCTTCGCGGCGCACGCCCAGCATGTTGGCAATCAGCTCCTGCGTCATCACCAACTGATCGCCCTGCAGCCTGTCCAGGCTGAGCAGCAGCCAGCGGCACAGTTGCTGGTCCAGCGAATGGTGGCGGTTGCACACGGCCGTCTGCGCCATCTGGGTGATGAGCGCCTGCGTGTACCGCAGCAGCAGATGCACCACAGGCCCGGAGCGTGCGAACTCTTCCTTCATGACATCGGCACGCATGCGATACCCCGAGCCCGCGCTTTGAACCACCGCCCGACTGGGCGTAGAGCCGCCTCCCATAAAAATCGAGATGCCCACCAAGCCTTCAAATCCGACCACCGCAATCTCAGCCGACGCACCGTCTTCCAGCACATACAACAGGGAGACGATCGCGGTGGTGGGGAAGTACACATAGGGCATCGTGGCCCCGGACTCGTACAGCACTTGCCCCAACGCCAGGTCGATAGGCTCGAGCTGCGGCAGCCAGCGCTCTAACTCAGTCTCGGGCAACGAGGCCAAAAGATGGTTCTGCAGGGGGGGGGGGATGACTTCAATTTTTTTAATGGGAATGCCTACATTGAGGCGGCAGACACCGTAGAAAGATGCCGCCGCATTGCGTTCGCAACAGTATGCAAAGGTGCGCGCCGGATGGTCTGTACGGTATCGCACATACACACTTTTACCTAACCGCCACTCCCACAGCACGTTCAATGTCTGGTTCAGTACCTGTCGCAGAGATGCCAATTGGCACGACAAAGCAGGAATCCACCGACACATCCGCCCAGCGAAGCCGTTGGCCGATGTGCAGCCAACTGGCGCCAGCGACAATCTTGTCCGGCCTGCGGTTTGACTCCCACTCGCTGGCCGCCATGCGCACCAGGATGAACCTCAGGGTGCGCCCTGCCCGCGTCAGGCTGATCTCTGCGCCGGGCCAGTGCGATGGCAGGCAGGGCGTGAAGAACAACTCATGGGCACACATTTGCAGGCCCATGATCGACTCCACCGCTGCCCGGTGCAGCCAGCCGGCCGCCCCGGTGTACCAGCTCCAGCCGCCGCGCCCCACATAGGGTGGTTGGCTGTACGTGTCGGCCGCCATCACATACGGCTCCACCCCGTACGCCCGTCCCCACACGGCATGCTGCGCGCGGTGGGCGGGGCTCAGGTAGGTGAAGTAGCGGTAGGGCACATCGCCCAACGCCTCCGCGTCGTCTCCGCCCGAAGTTTGCCCCGCCAGTGCGGCCGCTGCCATCAGCGCCCAGACACCGCCGTGCGCATACTGCCCGCCGTTCTCGCGCACACCGGGCGGATAGGCCTGGATGTAGCCCGCGCTGGGCTCCGCATGGCGCAATGCGGGCGCCAGCAATTGAATGAGTCCTGCCTGGGCGTCGACGAGGTGCGCCTCGACCGCAGCCATCGCCAGACGCTGGCGTTCAGGGCTTGCCACGCCCGACAGCACGGCCCAAGCCTGCGCAATGAGGTCAATGCGTCCTTCTCCACGGGTGTGTGTGCCCAAGGGTGTGCCGTCGTCAAAAAATGCGCGCTTGTACCAGGCACCATCCCAGGCCTCCGTAGCCAGCGCAGCGCGCCAGCCGGTCAGCGCGGCGTCCCAGCGCTGCACACGGGCCAGGTCGCCGTGCTGGCGGGCCAGCGGTATCCAGTCGGTGACGATGGCGCACAAGAACCACGCCAGCCACACCGACTCCCCACGGCCGCCATCGCCCACGCGGTTCATGCCATCGTTCCAATCACCCCCACCCATCAGTGGCAGGCCATGTACCCCCGTGCGCAGGCTGTGGTCGATGGCGCGCGCTGCGTGCTCGTAAACACTCGCGGTGGCCGCACTGGTGCGGGGCGTTTCGTACACGTCCTCCGCGCCCTCGGGAATCGAAGAACCTTCCAGAAACGGCACCAACTCGTTGAGCAAGGCACTGTCTGCGGTGCGCTGCAGGTAGTGCGCGCACGCAAAAGGCAGCCACAGCAGGTCGTCCGAAAAATGCGTTCGCACCCCCGCACCGCCCGGGCTGTGCCACCAGTGCTGCACGTCGCCCGCATCGAACTGGCGTGATGCGCACAGCACGATCTGCGCGCGCAAGGCGCCAGGCTGCGCCCACGTGAGCGCCATGGTGTCCTGCAGTTGGTCCCGATAGCCTGTGGCACCACCGGCCTGGTAGAAGCCCGCCTTGGCATAGAGCCGCGACGCCACGGTCTGGTACAGCAACCAGTGGTTCACCATCACATCGAACAGAGGGTCTGGCGTGGTGACCTGTGTGGCGCCCAGCAACGCGTTCCAGTGGGCAGTGGTGGCGGCTTCGCGCGCACTTGCCGCCACGCCCAATGCGCCAGACATCAGCTTGCGTGCAGCGGTTTCCGTGGGTGCGTACCCCATCAGGTACACACGCTCAAACGATGCGCCCGCTCGCAGCGTCACCATGCGGGACACGGCGGCGCAGGGGTCGAGCCCAAAACCGCTGCGCTGCGCCATCTGCAAGGGCAGCACAAGGTCGCCCCGGGCGTCAAAGAATTCGCGGCGGTCGCAGGTCCAGTCCAGGCTTTCATTGACGCGGTCATCTGTTCCTGGCCCGGCCGATGATTCGCAGAAAATCGCCGTACCGCCGCCAAAACCGGCGGCTTCTTCCGTCTGCGTACACAGCAGGCCCAGCAGCCTGCCGTCGGGCAGCGGTGCAAAACAGGGCGCCGTCGCCAGCGTGGCGCGGTCTCCGCGTTTTTCGCCCATCATCCACTCCGCCATGCCCACCAGGCGCAGGTGCGCACGCCGCCCACCCAGGTTGCGCACCACCACATGCACTTGCTTGATGGCGGTGACGGGGTCCACACACCAGCGCACCACCACCTCGAGCGCACCGCGGCGGTGGCTGATGGTGGTGGTGCCCTGCGCATGCTCCACGTGGTAGACCGCATCCCCGGCACCCCAGGCAGAGGGCGAAAGACTCCACACGTCGCGCGTGCGGCGGTCCTGCAGCAGCAGCCATTCGGCGGGGGGGTCTGCCACCGGGTCGTTGGACCACGCCGTGAGCTGGTTGAGACGGCTGTTCAAAGCCCAGGTGTTGCCTGCCCCGGTCTCCGACACCTGCGCGCCCATGTGGGGATTGGCCAGCACATTGACCCAAGGTTTTGGCGGTCGCAGACCCGTGGCCACGTCGAACCCGAAGGTTCCCGTGACCGGCGCAAAACGGCCCTCGGGCGCCAGCACCCGGGTGCTGCTCTGGTAGGTGCGCACTTCATCCGTGGCACCTCCGCGCCAAGGGGTCGCCATCGATGCACCCTGCTCAGCAATCCAGGCCTTGACCTGGTGCATCAAGGGCTGCCCGTTCGCCTGCAGCGTGATGCGCGCCAGGCTTGCAAAAGTGCCCAGCTGATGCACGGATAGCTCGTCCAGCCGCAGTACGCGAAAGCTGGTCACGGCTGGGCCAGAGTGCGTCTGCAGATTGGCGTCGTGGTGTTCGCGCAGCAGGGTCAGCTCGCGCTGCAGCGGCATCTGGTAGGAGTGCGCCTCGGTGCTGAGCACCACCATGTCGCACGCCACACCGCCGTGTGCCCATTCGCGCAAGGCCTGCGCCATGGTACGCAGCAGGCCCATGCCCTGAGGCGACCCGGCCATCACCAGCACCAAGGGCCGGTCACCCGAGATACCCAACTGCCACAACACCCGCCGGTCGCACACACGATGGGGGGCAAGGGGCGTAGCCAGCAGGCTCCCGTTCAACCCATCGAGTTTGGGCAAGGTCATGACCAGCGCGGTCGTCAGCGCCTGCAACGCGGGCAAATAGTCGCGGTGGGGGCGTTGAGATGCCCACTGAATGCTGGCCAGCGTGGCCGACATGGCTGACGCCCGTTCCAGATAGGTGGGTTGGCGGTACTTGTCGATGATGGCCGACAGCGTGCCCGGGTCTTGCGACGCCGCCGTGGCAAAGGTGACGCAGGCCTGGGCACCGGGCGCGATGCGTAGCATGACCCCCAATGCGGCCACCGGGTCCAGCCCCGTGTCGAGCGTCGTCAACACATCGGGTACACGGTTGAGCGCGGCCAAAGGCTGTGCGGGGGTGTGATTGCGCCCCAGCCACAGCAGGCGGTCCGTCTGGCAGCGCAGCCCCAGCACCTGGCCTTCGGCACTAGCCACGAAATGCGCCGCCTGCAGCGTGGTTTCGGTCTGCAGACGCGGCGTGCGCACAAACCGCAGGGCCTGCTGCGCGGGCAGCCATTCGGCTTGCACGAACAGATTGGAAAACGCAGGGTGTGCCTCGTCGGCAGCGTGGGTGGCCAGCGTGATGTCCAGGGCCGAAATCAGCTCCAGCTCGATCACCTCATTGCCCAGGTTGCTCACTACCACCTTGCGCAGCTCAATGTCGTCTTCAGGGCTGACCCACACCGTGGTGTGCGCCTTGAGCCCGGGCCACAGCGCGTCAAAACACACGCGGTCGGTGTGAAAGATACTGTGGTAAACCGCCCTGGAATCTGGCGCCGGGTGGCTGGTGATGGACACCGGCACGCTGGAGTCTTGCTGGCGCACATACAGAAAACTGCCCTGCGCGTCGCGCAGCGCGTCATCGCGCCAGCGGCTGATGCCCGTCTGGTGCCAGCGGCTCCAGCCTGCGCCGTTGGCGCGCAGGGTGACGCTGTAGCGACCATTGCTGAGCAGGTGGGTGGGCTCCAGCGCCTGGGCGCCTGGCACCACCGGGCGTACATGGTCGGGGGTCTTTTGCTGGCGCGCGTGCGGCAGGAGGCGCGGCGGCGTAACCACCAGCGCAGGCAGCTCACGCGGGGCGCGCTCCTGCAGCAGCGGCAGCATGGCCTCGATGCGCGCGTGGGCCACGCCCCAGCGCTGCGCCACGCCGCCGAGCAACACATTGGCCAGCGCCACAATGGTCATGCCCTGGTGGTGGGCCATGTAGGTGCTGACCCGCGTAAATTTTTCGCCATGGGTCTGCCGCTCAGGGGTAAAGTCCAGCGCCTCATAAAAACCATAGCGCCCGCGTGCTGACAGCTTAGCCAGCGCGCGGAAGTTGGCACAAGCCGCGCCCACGTCCACCTGTGTTGCCAGCGCGGTGGCATACGGTGCAATCACCAGTTCGCCCACGGGCGCCCGGCGCAGGGCAAGACGGGGCACACCCTGCGGGGCGTACTGGTAAGCCAGCGTGTGATCGCGTCCTGCGTAGGCGCACTCCGAGATACCCCAGGGAATGCTGCCTTGAAGCCCCATTTCGACCTTCATGCACTGCACAAACGCTGTGTGCTCCCGCAGGGCCGAGCGCCCTGCCTCGCTCAATGCGCTGTCGTAGGGCTCGGCCATCACCAGCGTGGGCATGAGGTACTCGAACATCGAGCCCGACCACGACCGCAGCACCGCATGAAAACCGTTGGCAAAAAACGGGCGGCCCAACGCAGGCCAGTGGCGCATGGGCAGATCACCCTTGGCCATCGCAAAGAGACTGGTGGTGCGCGACTCGGACGCCAGCAGGTCATAAAACGACGCGTCAAGCTGCTGGTCATCCAGCCGGTAGCCGATGTGCAGCAAATGCCGCTTAGCGTGGTACAGAAAACGGAAATCCGCCTGCCACGCCAGCGCGTCAAACGCTTCGGCCAAGGCCATCAGGCGATCACTTGCCGCTGCGGCGCCGCCCTGCAGCACAGCCACGGCGTCGCGGTCGGCAGACTGCAAGGTGGACAGGTGGTCGGCCAGCAGCCACAGCAGTTCATCCCGCTCCGTCGGCGGGGTGTGAACCACGGCCGGGTTGTGCGGCAGCGCCATGTGGCGCAATTCATCCTGCGCCTGCTCAATCAGCGCGCGGAACGCAGCGGCATCCTCCAGCTGGTCGGCGGCGGGTGTGCGCATGCCCAGCAGGTGGCTGAGCGCCGGGTGTGGCACCCGGCCCATTACACCCAGTGCAAGCGCGCTCAACCGCGGTTGCAGCCGCGCAAGCGATGCGCGCGAGGCTAGTGCTCCCGCCTGCGGGTCGAGTGGATGCTGGGCCAAGGCACAACACGCCTGCGCCACTGCCACCAGATGCGCGCACAGGTTGCCACTGTCTACCGTAGACACATAGCGCGGGTGCAGTGGCAGCGCCGTTTCGGTGTCGTACCAGTTCAAAAAATGCCCACGGTGGCGCTCCATGGTGCGCAAGGTGGCCAGCGTGGCCTCCATGCGGTCCAGCAGCTCCTCTGTGCCGATCCAGCCAAACTGGCGCGCACACGCAGTGCTCAGCAGATACAGCCCGATGTTGGTGGGCGAGGTGCGGCGCGCCAGTATTTCGTACGGGGCGGTTTGCAGGTTGTCGGGCGGGAGGTGGTGGTTCTGCGCGTCCACGCAGCGTTCAAACAGCCGCCAGGTGTCGCGCGCCACACCCTCCAGCAGCACGCGGTCTTCCGGTGCCAACGGTTGGGTATCGGCGCCGCGCCGGGTGAGGTTGGCGCACCACACCAGCAGGGGTGCCAGCGCCCACAGCACCAGCACAGGCCAGGCGGCCATCAGCAGCGCCAAGGCGCGCCCCTCAGGGTTCTGCCCCCAACCCCACAGCGCCAAAGCGCAGGCCACCGCCAGCACGGGCGCAATCAGATGCCGTCGCAGCGTGGCGCGCAGGCTGGTGCTCAGGGTGTTCTGCGCGGCCTCGGCCGTGATCCATTCCAGCAGACGCCGACGGTTCGCCACCTGCCGGTACACGGTGCGCACCACGGCATCGCCCAGCAACCATGCCTGCTGCGGCAGCAGCGCCAGGTGCCACACCCCCGTGGCCAGCGCCCGCAAAAGATCGACCGACGCCTCGTGCACAAAACGCGCGCCCACCTGCCCCCACCGGTTGGGCACCCAGCCTGCCAGCGCACCCATCAAGGGTGCGGCTGTGTACGCAGCCACCACCACGGCCAGTGTGGTTGTCAAAGGCAAACCGACCCCCATGAAAGCCAGCACCGTCAGCAACAGCGAAGCCGGGGCCACCAGCGAGCGGCGCAGATTGTCCAGCAGCTTCCAGCGGTGGATGGGGCCGATACCCCAGCGACGAGCGTGGCGCAAAAACGGCCACAACTGCCAGTCGCCCCGCGTCCAGCGGTGCAGACGCGATGCTGCGGTGTCGCTGTGCTCGGGTTCTGCCTCCACCAGCGTCACATCACTCACCACGGCGCAGCGCGCCAATGCGCCCTCCAGCAGATCGTGGCTGAGCACCTGGTCTTCGGGCAGGCGACCACCCAGCACCGCGTGCACGGTGGTAACGTGCAGCAGGCCCTTGCCGGTGAAGCTGCCTTCGGCAAAAAAGTCCTGGTACACGTCGGATGTCATGGCGCTGTACGGGTCCAGCCCCTGCTGGCCCGCAAACAGCCACTGCCACAGGGAGGTGGTGGCGTGCGCGGGCAGCGGGGCCAGAACACGCGGCTGCAAGATGCCGTAGCCCTGCACCACGCGCTGGCCGCTGGCATCCAGCCGGGGCTGGTTCTCGGGGTGCTCGGCCACGCCCACCAGGCTGCGCAGGCGGCCGGGGGGCAACTGGGTGTCGCTGTCCAGCGTCAGCACATAGCGCGTGTGCGGCGCCAGCTGCGACAGATCGCCCAGGTCACAAAATGCGCCCTGCTCGCCCGTGGCCAGCGCGGCCACCAGTTGCTCCAGCTTGCCGCGCTTTCGCTCCCAGCCAATCCATTGCTGCTGGGTGCGGCTGAACAGGCGGGCGCGGTGCAGCAACACAAAACGCAGCGGCGCCCCCGCATCGGCCGGATGCTGCGCGTTCAGCGCCTGCACCAGGCGCTGCGCATGGGCCAGCAACGCGGCGTCGTCAGGCAGGTCGGCCGTGTGGGCATCGACTCCATCCGTCAGCAATGCAAATTGCGCGTGCGGCTCCGGGTTTGCAAGGTAGTGCAGATGCAAGCGATGCACCAGGCGTGTGACCGTGCCTGTGCTGCTGAGCATGGCGGGTATCGCCACCAAGGTGCGCGCGCTGGGCGGGATGCCTGAAGGAAGCAGGTAGCGCGGCATGTAGGTAGGTTTGACCGATTCGCCAATGAGCCGATTGACCACCGCCACCACGATTTCAGACAGTGGGAACAACAACAGCGCCGCCACCACACCAGCGCCTAGCCAATGCAACGCATCCGCGTTCTGCCACGCCGTACTGCCCCACAGCGGCGCGACCAGCCACGCCAGCAACCCCAGGGTGCCCACCAGCAACGCGCCCAGATAGAACGGCACACGAGACAACGCAGCGGCAGAGCGCCACACTGCCACCGCATCGGTGGAGTGGCGTCTTGCGCCCAGGGTTTGCTCCAGCTGTGCGCGCCCTGCGCCCTGCAGCCAGTTCCCCGCCAGGGCGGCCGCTTCGGTGGCGCCTGTCATCAGTGCAAGCAGCGCCTGGGCCACCGCCGCCTCGCCGCGTCCACTGCGGGCCGACAGGCGTTCTATGCCGTGCAGCGTGGTGTTGCGGGTGCTTTCGTCTTCCGCAGCAAAAACCGGCGACTGCAGCATCACGCGCAGCACCAGGCTGGTCTCGCCAATGATGTCGGACCAATCGGCCGCACCAATCAGCCGCAACGCCGTCACGGCGTTGCCCATGCTCAGCTGGTCTGCGGCCTGATCGATCTGCTGGCGGGTTTGCAAGGCTACCAGGTCGGGCACCGCCGCCTGCAGCCACACCTGCACCGGCAGCAAGGCCTGGGTCTGCCCGCCCAGCGCACGCCGCCCTGCCATGGCCTGCGCCAGGTGCACCAGAAACACGGGGCCCACGCCGCGCCGGTCCAGGCTGGCCCGTGCGGCGTCCAGCGCGGGCAGGGTCAGGTCTTTGCAGTGGGTGGCGCACAGGCTGGCCAATTCTTGCGCAGCCTTGTGGCTGGCCAGGCGTTCGGCCAGACGCCGCAGGTTTTCGATCAATACCACCCGCAAGGTGGTGGGCAGCGCCCACAGCTCGCCCTGGCTCAGTTCGCGCTCGCCCTGGTAGGCATTGAGAAAGTGCACCAGCAGCGACTCGTCAAACGCGCTGTCGGTATGCGCCACAAACGACCACGCCACGCCATACACACGCGGCAACCCCGCGAGGGGCGCGTTCTGCAACAGCGGCAAAGAGCGGTAGTAGCGCGGCGGGAGGCCGGCGCGGATCTGCTTGAGCTGGCTTTCGATGAGGTGAAAGTTGTCAGACAGCCATTCGGCCGCCGGGCTGACGGGGTGTTCGTCGTGTGGCGTGTCAAAGATGTAGTGGTAGGACGCACGCAGGGCGCGGATGTTGCTCTGCAGCCGGGGGTAAAACGTGCTGCGGCCAAACGGCGCCTTGCCAGCATCGTGCGATGCGCCCAAGTGGCGTCCGTGCTCCTCAAACCGCGCAATACCAAAAACTTCTGCCCGCAGCGGCTCCAGCACCGGGCCCCCACGGGCATCCAGCATGCGGTCAATGGCAGCGGGTACCCATGTCCACTGTGTGCGCAACCCCTTTCGCGCCACGCCTAACCGACCAGCGATACAGCACCCACCACCAGCGTGATCAACAGCGCCACCGTCACCACATGTTCGGCCACAAGGGCTTGCAGCAGACCCGCCCCCGCGACAAAGCTATCGAGCGGCCCGCGCAACGCGCCGCAATGCGCAAGATGGTCACCCAGCGTCAACAGTTCCATCAACGACACATCGGCAGGCTGCCCCGCGCAAGAGGTGTCCCATGCAGAGCAAAAAACGGTGGAATGGGACATGGGGGACTCCTGGGTACAAGTGAACGGCGCAGCTGACGGGCAGCAACGCTCTGAGGTTCTTGTACAAGGGGTCCACGCGCACCGTCTGTTCGCTGGCGAACACAATGCGCAGTTTGCGCACAGACTTTACGAATTACTGCAACCGGGGCTACCCGAATAAGGGCAGTGTGCCACCCAGGCACGCACCTTCAATCTCCAACATGCGCAGTTTGGTGACCGCCCCGCCACCAGCGGAGAACCCACCGGCCTTGCCCCAGCCGCCAGCACGCGGTGGCACGGCACCACAGGGGCAAAGGGGTTCAACCCCAACGCCTGCCCCACCGCCCGCGACAAACCTTTGCTGCCCAACTGCTCGGCCACGTCGCCATAGGTGCGGGTGCTCCCAGGCGGGATGGCCCGCGCAATGGCGTACACCTGCTGGTGAAACGGCGAAACGCCAGCCATATCGAGCGGCACTTCGCACAGGTCGCGTCGCTGGCCCGTCAACAGCGCCTGAATGCCTTCGATGGCGTTGCGCACAGTGGGGGGCGGGTCTGCAAAGTCGGCACATGGCGCAGGCAGCCCCCGCAGCAAACGCGCTCGCGTGGCCGCCGCATCCACCTCGGGCAACTGCACCGCAACAATGCCGCCCGGTCCCCAGGCAATGCCGCAGGTGCCAATGGCGGTGTCAAACAGTGCATGGCCATGGACAGAGGCGCTGTCGGGTGCGAGTTGAGCCAAATCGGCAGGGGATGGCATTTACTACACTTTTAATAGCTATCAGCGCTTATTGGATAAGCGCTAAAGGCCATTTTTACTCATATTTTCACCGCACTGTCCGCTCAGGCCCTCAATCCGCCCGCAGCGCGGTGCGCAGCTGCGCACCCAGTTCAGGCTTGGCTGCAAACGGGTCGGTCGGGTTGCGCATCAGCATGATGTCTTCCATGCGCGTCTGCACGGACGCAATGGCCTTGGGGTGGCTGTAGATGTAGAACTGGCCTTGCGCTGCGGCGTCGAACACTTTCTGCGCCACCTCGGCAGCGGTGACCTTGCCGCTGCCCACGGCCTTGTCGCTCATGGCCTGGCCGATGAGTTGGCTCTTGGTGGGCTTGTCGGCCGGCAGCTCGCCGGGGCGGTTGCGGTGGCTCTGGCTGATGCCGGTGGGCACAAAGAAGGGGCACAACACACTGGCGCTGACCTGGTCGGTGACCAGCGCCAAGTCCTGGTACAGCGTCTCCGACAGGCTGACCACTGCGTGCTTGCTGACGTTGTAGATGCCCATGTTGGGCGCCGCCAGCAGGCCCGCCATGCTGGCGGTGTTGACGATGTGGCCGCGCCAGGCCGGGTCTTTTTTGGCGGCGGCCAGCATCATGGGGGTGAACAGGCGCACGCCGTGCACCACGCCCATGACGTTCACGCCCAACACCCATTCCCAGTCTTTTACCGAGCTTTCCCACACCAGCCCGCCCGCGCCCACGCCTGCGTTGTTGAACACGAGGTGCGGCGCGCCAAAGCGCTGCTCCACGTCGATGGCCAACTGCTCCATCTGGGCGGCGTTCGACACGTCGACCTTGCGGGCCAGCACCTGGGCCCCGGCAGCCTGCATCTCGGCTGTGGCGGCGTCCAGCGCGTCCTGCTGCACGTCCACCAGCACCAGGTTCATGCCCAGGCGGGCGCCTATGCGCGCGCATTCGAGGCCAAAACCCGAGCCTGCACCGGTGAGGACGGCGGTTTTGCCAGCAAAGTTGTCGATCATGTTTTTGTCTCCTTGGGGTCGTCAGTGGTCTAGTGGATCGGATGTGGGGTTCGCCAAGAGCGGCTCCTGACCCGTTCGCTCCGAACCTGTCAGAAGCGCTTTTCCGTGCAGTGCCCTGGCTTCGACGGGCTCAGCCTGAACGGCGAGGAGTGGCTTCGGGCGGCGAGACCCTGTGCTAAGTGCTAAGTGCTAAATCCGAGGTGATTCGGGGGCATGCCCCTTCAGGACGCTACCGCCCGCAGCACATACCCAATGCGCGGGAAGTGCACATGCAGCGTGCCTGCACGCGGGTCTGTGCGGCGCAGGGTGTAGCGGGTGCGGGTGGCGGCGATCAGTTCGCCCTCGGTCGGCTCGGTGCCGAAGGTCTCGGCGGCAATCGTGACCTGGCTGCCCAGCGCAATGCCGTGTTCATCCTGAAACACATCGTCCATCAGGGGCAATGGGTCCATGCCTGCGGCGACGGTGATCGCGTCGGCCGCGCTGAATTTTTCCATGCGGCCATGGCCCAGGGCGGCCATGCGGTCCATCCATTCGAGCACCGCCGGGGTGTTGGAGAAGATGTCCGCCATCACCGGCACACACTGGCGGGTAAACCACAGGGGGTGGTAGGCCGCAAAGTCGGCCAGGCAAGGTTCTGCGCCAAACAAAAAGTCGTGTTCTTCCACCATGTGCGCGATGCGGCGCAGGTACGAGCGGTAGGCGGCGGTGGCGTCGGCCGGGCGCAGGCGCTGCATGCCCGCGCTCATCTCGCGGCGGTCCTCGCCAAAGGCCTGAGCGGCCTGGGGCGGCAGGTTGGCAAACATCACCGCTGCGCCCTTGGGCTGCAGGTTGTAGGCCATGGCCGCCCAGAACAACGTGGTGTCGGCCCACTGCGCAAACACACGGGACACGCCCTTCAAGTGCGGCGGGTACAGCACGGGCTCGGGTTGTTCATGCTCCAGCACATCGCAGATCAGGGCCGAGTCGCAATAGATGTCGGCGCCAATCTGCAGAAACGGCGTCTTGCGGTAGCCGCCCGTCAATGCCTGCACGTCGGGCTTGGGCATGATGCTGGGGATGATCACGGACTTCCAGGCCAGTTGCTTGGAGCCCAGCACCAGCCGGATTTTTTCGGAGAACGGCGAGGAGGGGTAATGGTGCAGGATGAGGTGGGACATAGGGTTCTCCTCGGAGGATGTGTAAGTTGTCTGGAGAGCTTAGAAGCGACACCGGCGGACAAAACTGCCCGACGCAGGCCAGCGCCCCTGCGCAAGGGCCGCCAAGCCGCGTATGCGGCGCTTCGCTTGTGTGCGCTGGGGGCGTCCCCCTCCCGACTCACGCAGTGAGTCGAGTGAGGGGGAAGGTGCGAAGCGACTCAGGGGGAGCTTCATGTTGGTAAGGCGCGTGCTAGCAAGGCATCCAGGTTGACCCCAGCGCCCAGCGTACCGAAAGCGTAGCCCCAGTCACCGCCCAAGCGAGAGTCGCAAAACGCGCGAAACACGGCACCGGGCGCACTGCGCAATAGCAGGGCGGCCTGCACCGCCAATGCCACGTCTTGCGCCAGACGGCGGGCTTCGGCCTCGGTGGTCATGGCGTCTACGCGCAGGGGCAACGTACCGGCAAGGCGGTCCAGTGCCGGGTGGGCGCCGCGTGCGGGGGCCAGTTCTGCGTCCAGGGCTGCGGCGGTGTCGGCGCGGCGCACGGCGCGCATCAAGTCCAGCGCCATGATGTTGCCCGCGCCTTCCCAGATGGAGTTGAGCGGCATCTCGCGGTAGATGCGGGCCATCACGCCTTCGCCGCCCTCTTCCACATAGCCGTTGCCGCCCAGGCATTCCATCGCCTCCTGGGCAAACGCACTGCCGCGCTTACACACCCAGAACTTGGCGACCGGCGTGAGCAGGCGGGCCATGATGGCCTCGTGTTCGCTCTTTTCTTTGTGGTCAAAAGCGCTGGCAAGCCTGATCGATAAAGCGGTGGCCGCTTCACTTTCGAGCGCCAGATCGGCCAGCACGTTGCGCATCAGCGGCTGGTCGATGAGCTTCTTGCCAAAAGCCGAGCGCTGGCGCGTGTGGTGCAGCGCAATGCTGAGCGCCTGGCGCATGAGCCCGCTGGTGCCCAGGGCGCAGTCCAGCCGCGTCATGGTGCCCATCTCCAGGATCTGCGCCACGCCGCGGCCCTCCTCGCCCACGCGCCAGGCGATCGCGTCGACGAACTCGACCTCGGAGCTGGCGTTGGCGTGGTTGCCGAGCTTGTCTTTCAAGCGCTGGATGCGGATGTTGTTAACCGATCCTTGCGCCCCATCGGGCAGCACGCGCGGCAGGAAGAAACAGGTGAGCCCACCGGGCGCCTGCGCCAGCACCAGGAAGGCATCGCACATGGGCGCGGAAAAGAACCACTTGTGGCCGGTCAGCCGATAGCGCGAGCCCCAGGCGTCTTCACCATCGGGCGCGGCCTGCGTGGTGTTGGCGCGCACGTCCGATCCGCCCTGCTTCTCCGTCATGCCCATGCCCATGGTGAGCGCGGATTTCTGCGAGAACAGGGCGAGGTGCGGGTCGTACTGCGTGCTGGCCAGCCCGGCATTCCAGTCGGCCCATACGGCGGCATTGCCACGCAGTGCAGGTGTGACGGCATAGCTCATCGACACGGGGCACAGCACCGACGGCTCAGCCTCGGTAAAAAGCATGAACCCTGCCGCCCGCTCGATGTGCGCGTGGCCCGTGTCCTGGCGGGACCATGGCGTGGCATGCAGGCCATGGCGCAGCGCGGCGCCGATCAGCGCGTGGTAGCTGGGATGGAACTCCACCACGTCCGTGCGGTGGCCGAAGCGGTCATGCGTGCGAAGTTGCGGCTTGTGCGTGTTGGCCAGGCGGGCGTGGGTCAACATCTCGGCCGACCCCATCTCGGCCCCCAACGCGGTAAGGCCCGCCAGTGGCAGGCTGGGGGCGTGCAGGCGCAGTGCGTCCTGCAAAGGCTGGTTGGTGGTGAACAGGTTCACATCCACCCACGGCGTGCTCTGGTTGAACACATCGTGCGTGCGTGCAGCGCTGGCGGCGGGGGCGGTGGTGACGGTAGCGGGGGTCATGGCGGGCTCCACAACATCTCGATATGGGGAATATCGTCTTCCAGATACTCTTCCGACACGGGCACAAAACCCAAGCTGCCGTAAAAGCCCTGCAGATGGGCCTGCGCGCTGATGCGGATGCCCTGGCCAGGAAACACCTGCTGGCAGCGGGTGATGCCTTCGTGCATCAGCGCTCGGCCCGTGCCGTTGCCGCGTGCCTCTTTGGACGTCACCACGCGGCCAATGGAGGGCTCGGGGTAGTTCACGCCCGGGTCCACCACACGCAAGCAGGCTTGCGCGACACCCACCTCGTCATAGCCCAGCAGATGGTGCGATTGTTTGTCGGCGCCGTCCGGGTCCTGGTACGGGCCCTGCTCCAGGATGAAGACCTTGCAGCGCAGTGCCAGCGCATCGTGCAAAGCATGCACACCCAGTTCGTCGAACCGGGCCCAGGTCCAGCGCAGCTTGGGTGGCACGGCGCTCATCGTCAGATCAGCTTGACGAGCTGTTTGCCAAAGTTTTTGCCCTTGAGCAGGCCCAAAAAGGCTTCTGGCGCGGCAGCCATGCCTTCGGCGACCGTTTCGCGCGGGCGCAGCTTGCCGGTGCCGACCAGCGTGCCCAGCTCCTTCAGAGCCTCGGGCCACACTTCCATGTGTTCGCTCACGATGAAGCCTTCGACCTTCATGCGGTTGACGAGGATGAGCGCGGGGTTCTGCAGCGGCAGCGGTTGGCCGTCATAGCCAGCGATCATCCCGCACACCGCAATGCGCGCGAAGGCGTTGGAGCGCAGCAGCACCGCATCCAGGATGTAGCCGCCCACGTTTTCAAAGTAGCCGTCGATGCCGTTCGGGCACGCTTCCTTCAAGGCCTTGGACATGGACTTGAGGTCGCCGTGCTCACGGTGGTCGATGCACACGTCAAAGCCCAGTTCTTCGACCGCGTATTTGCACTTGTCGGGACCGCCAGCAATGCCCACCACGCGGCAACCGCGGGCTTTGGCCAAGGCGGCAAACGCGCTGCCCACGGCGCCGGTGGCAGCGCTCACCACCACGGTCTCGCCCTCTTTGGGCGCAATGATCTTGACCAGGCCATACCACGCGGTGACGCCCGGCATGCCGACGGCGCCCAGGTAGTGCGACAGCGGCACGTGGGTGGTGTCCACCTTGCGCAGCGCGCCCACCGCATTGCCGTCGACCACGCTGTATTCCTGCCAGCCGCCCATGCCCACCACCTTGTCGCCCACGGCGTACTTGGGGTTTTTGCTGTCGGCCACTTCGCCCACGGTGCCGCCGATCATCACTTCGCCCAGGCCTTGCGACGCGGCGTAGCTCTTGCTCTCGTTCATGCGGCCGCGCATGTACGGGTCCAGGCTCAGGAAGTGGTGGCGCACCAGCACCTCGCCGTCCTTGAGCGCAGGCGTATCCACAGCCACCAGCTTGAAGTTGCTGGCCACGGCTTCGCCCTGGGGGCGGTTGTCGAGAACGATTTGTTGATTGCGTGGCATGAAAGGCTCCTTCAGAATGTCTACTACTATGAATTCAATAGCTACTAGCGCTTATGAATAAAGCGCTAGAGGCCTGTTTGGCTTGGGGAATTGGCATTCAATCGGTGGAAATCACCTTGAGCCCGTTGGCGCTGCGGCTGTCCACCGGCAGGCGCCGCACGTACTTGAACGTGCCAGTAGCATGGCTGCACACCTTGCCTTGCGCGTCGAATACCGTGCCTTCGGTAAACGCCATGGTGGCCGTGCGGTGGATGAGCCGCCCCTTGGCGACCAGCGGCCCACGCGATGCCTGCATGAAGCTGGTCTTCATCTCGATGGTGACCACGCCCATGTCCGGCGTATCGCTGCGCGCGGCCGTGGCCATGGTCACGTCGAGCAGCGTCATGGTCGCACCACCGTGGGTCACATCAAACGAGTTCAGGTGCTCGGGTTTGGCTTCGTAGTGCAGCTCAGACTCGCCGCCCTCCATGCGGTGCAGCGTAAAGCCGAGGTGGCTGACAAAGGGGATCTCGACGCCAAATTTCAGCAAGGGCAACTCCGGTATTCAGAACAAAAAGGCGAGCATAGCGAGCGCTTTACGCCCCTGACGCCGTTGTTGACTAGCCGCCCGTGACGATGCTCACGCCGCCGTCCACCGCCAGCCACTGGCCGGTGATGTGCTTGCCCGCGTCCGATGCATACAGCGCGCACAGGCCCTTCAGATCTTCGTCGCCGCCCAAACGGCCCAGCGGGGCGTGTGCGGCCAGTGCTTCTTCGCCCATGGCCTTGAGTGTTCCGACCGTCATCTTGCTGGGGAAGAAGCCTGGGCAGATGGCGTTGACGCGGATGTTGTACGCGCCCCATTCCGCCGCCAGCGCGCGGGTGAAATTGATCACCGCGCCCTTGGAGGTGTTGTAAGCAATGGTGTTCATGCCCTTGGGGTTGCCGCCCAGACCCGCGATGGACGCCACGTTGATGATGCTGCCGCTGCGGCGCGCGATCATGCTGTGCTTGGCAATGTGCTGGGAGAGGATGAAGTAGCCGCGCACGTTGAGGTTCATCACCTTGTCCCAGGCTTCCACGGGGTGGTCTTCGGCCGGGGAACCCCAGGCGGCGCCCGCGTTGTTCACCAGAATGTCTACGTGGCCCAGGCGCTGCAGCGTCTCGTCGGCCAGGCGGCGGATGTCCTCCTCCTTCGCGCAATCGGCAGCGATCCAGCGTGCGTCGATGCCCGCGGCCTGCAGGTCGGCCGTGGCCTCTTCCAGGTCAGACGCCTTGCGCGAACTGAGCACGATCTTGGCGCCCGCCTCGCCTAGCGCATGCGCCAGTTGCAGGCCCAGGCCGCGCGAGCCGCCTGTGACCAGCGCTGTCTTGCCCGAAAGGTCAAACAATTGTTGGATGGTGCGTGTCATGGTGTGTCTCCTAGTGTTCTGGTTGATGGTGGGATCGCCGGTGCTGCAACCCACACGCAAAGAATGATTGTGCGACGCAACGCAGGGCCATTGTGTCGCCCCCGCGTCGGTCGCGGGTTCAGCGATGGTGGTCGCTCTGCAGCCGGGCCCGCACGCCAATCAGCACCACGCCCGCTACAGCCACCACGCCCCCCACCACCGTCAGCGTCCAGCCGATCATGTCGTCCGTGCGCGCGGTGGCCAGGCCCAGCACCAGGGTCAACAGGCCGCCATAGATCAGCGTCCAGATGAGCTGGTGCAGGCGCTGAAGGCTTTGGGGAGAAGCCATCAAAAAGCCTCTTCAGGGAATGCCGCGCAGGTCGCGTCACGCGCGCTCACCACCTGCAGCCAGGCGCCGATCTTCGGCAGCTCGTAGTGGAAGAAAAATTGCATAGCCCCCATCCGCCCGACGCTGGCAGGCTGCGCCAATGCGGCATCGGCCTGCAGGGTGGCCAGCGCCACATCCAGCCATACCCACGCCAGCACCGTGTGACCAAAGGCCTGCATGTAGGGCACGGCGTTGGCCAGTGCATCGGACGGCTGCCCCGTGGCCCAGGCGGCCTTGGTGGCGGCGCCCACCTGCGCCAGCGCGGCGCCCAGCGCGTTGGCATGGGCAGCCAGTGTGGGCAACTGGATGGCACGCTCGATCGTGGCGTTGATGCGCCCGGCCAGCAGTTGCAGGCCGCGGCCACCTTCCATCAGCACCTTGCGGCCGAGCAGGTCCATGGCCTGGATGCCGTGCGTGCCTTCGTGGATCATGTTCAGGCGGTTATCGCGCCAATACTGCTCCACCGGAAAATCGCGCGTGTAGCCATAGCCACCGTGGATCTGGATGGCGAGGCTGTTGGCCTCCAGGCACCACTCGCTGGGCCAGCTCTTGGCGATGGGGGTGAGCACCTCCAGCAGCAGGCGGGCTTCATCGGCAGCCGCCGAATCGCCGGTGGCCTGCTCGTCCACCAGTCGCGCGCAGAACAGGTTGAGCGCCAGCGCGCCCTCGCCATACGACTTTTGTGCCAGCAGCATGCGCTTGACGTCGGCGTGCTCAATGATGCGCACCTGCGGCTGGGCGACGTCTTTCACCACCGCCGCAGTGGCGGTGGCAGATGCGTCCTTGGGTCCCTGCACCGGGCGGCCTTGGGGCCGGTTCTTGGCGTAGTCCAGGCTGGCGTAATAGCCCGCCAGGCCCAGCATTGTGGCGGCCATGCCGATGCCGATGCGGGCCTCGTTCATCATGTGGAACATGCAGTGCAGGCCTTTGCCCGCCTGGCCGACGAGGTAGCCCACCGCGCCGGCCTGGCCGTCGACCGGGTACTTGCCTTCGCCAAAGTTGAGCAGCGTGTTGGTCGTGCCGCGCCATCCCAGCTTGTGGTTCAGGCCAGCCAGCGCCACGTCGTTGCGCACACCGGTCAGGTTGCCTTCGGTGTCCACCATCTTTTTGGGCACGATGAACAGCGAGATGCCCTTGGTGCCGGGCACAAGCTTGCCGTCAGGCCCGGGGATCTTGGCCAGCACCAGGTGGATGATGTTCTCGGTCAGCTCATGCTCGCCGGCCGAGATCCACATCTTGTTGCCCTTGAGGCGGTAGCGCGGACCCAGCGGGTCGTTTTCAAAACCTTCGCCATCGGGCACGGCGCGGGTGGCCACATCGCTAAGGGACGAACCGGCCTGTGGTTCGCTCAGGCACATAGTTCCCGAGAAGCGGCCCGAAAATTCGTTGAGCGCGAACACCTTTTGCTGAGCCTCGGTGCCGTGCACCATCAACAGGTTGGCATTGCCCACGGTGAGCAGGCCCGATCCCATGCTGATCGACGCCACCGCGAAAAAACTGTTGGCCGCAGCTTCTACCGTGTACGGCAGTTGCATGCCGCCGATGTCGTAGTCCTGCGCGGCGCTGAGCATGCCGGACGCCGCGTACGCCTTTTGCGCATCGTGCGTGCACTGGGGCAGCGTGACCTTCTCGCCGTCAAAGTGCGGCTCTTGCGTATCGACCGTGCGGTTGAACGGCGCGTACTTCTCGCGCGCAATGCGCTCGCAGGTGTCGATCACCGCGTCGAAGGTTTCACGGGAATGGTCGGCAAAGCGGCTGCGCTCCTGCAGATTTTCGGCGTGCAGCCATTGGTACAGCAGGAAGTCGACGGTAGGGCGTAAGCTCATGGCATTCCAAGCAAAAAGTGCCTCTAGCGCTTATCCATAAAGCGCTAGCAGCTATGAAAATATGAGTACCGGTTCACAGTTGGGTTTTGCGCAGCCACGGCGTTGCACTTTCAAGCACCCGCTACAGGCGTGGCTGCATCGGCATGGCGCGCAGGCAAGGCGGCAATGGTGCCCTGCGCCACGGCGCACAGCTCTTCTACGCCCGCCTGAACCACAAAAACATCGCACCGGCACACGGCCTGCGAGCGGTTGTGATGCACGGCGCTCGCCCGCGCAATCAACAGCTCGCCCACGGCGGGGCGCAGGTAATTGATCTTGAACTCGGACGTGACCACCGGCACCTGCATGGCCGTCCCACCCGCATAGGTCAGCGCGTTGTCCGCCACGTAGCTGAGCACACCACCGTGCACAAAACCGTGTTGTTGCAACAGGTCGGGCCGAATGGGCAGGTGAAGCTCGCAATGCCCGGGCGACAACGCCTGAAGCGTTGCGCCCAGCAACTGGCTGAATGCCTGGGCGGCGAGCACCTCGCGCCCCATGGCCAGGAAAACCTCTGGCGACACCCCGCCAGCCGGTGGTTGCCCAGAGGTTTCACCCGGCATGTTCAGAACACTTCAAAAATGCCAGCAGCGCCCATGCCGCCGCCAATGCACATGGTCACGCAGACCTTCTTGGCGCCTCGGCGGTTGCCTTCGATGAGGGCGTGGCCCGTCAGGCGTTGGCCCGACACACCGTAAGGGTGACCCACAGCGATCGCGCCGCCGTTCACGTTCAGGCGGTCCGCCGGAATGCCCAGCTTGTCGCGGCAGTAGATCACTTGCACGGCAAACGCTTCGTTCAGCTCCCACAGGTCGATGTCCTGCACAGTGAGACCCAGTTTTTTCAGCACCTTGGGCACGGCGAACACGGGGCCAATGCCCATTTCGTCGGGCTCACAGCCTGCCACCGCAAAGCCGAGGAAACGGCCCAGGGGTTTGAGGCCCTTCTTGCTGGCGTACTCTTCGCTGGTCACCACGCAGGCACCGGCGCCGTCAGAGAACTGGCTGGCGTTGCCGGCCGAGATCAAACCGCCAGGCAGTGCTGAGCGCAGCCCTTGAATGGCCTCCACCGTGGTGCCTTCGCGGGTGCCCTCGTCCTTGCTCACCGTGACTTGCTTGGTGATCAGGCCCAGTGTCTTGTCGGCCACACCGGCTGTGACGGTGATGGGGGCGATTTCGGCATCGAACAGGCCAGCCGCTTGCGCAGCGCAGGCCTTTTGCTGGCTGGCGGCGCCGTATTCGTCCATGGCTTCGCGGCCGATGTTGTAGCGCTTGGCCACTTGTTCGGCCGTCTGCAGCATGCTCCAGTAGATCTCGGGCTTTTGCTTGGCCAACGCCAGGTCCTGGATCATGTGCAGGTTCATCTCTTGCTGCACGCAGGAGATGCTTTCGACACCACCTGCGACAAAGACATCGGCCTCGCCGGCGATGATGCGCTGGGCGGCCATGGCAATGGTCTGCAGGCCTGAAGAGCAGAAACGGTTGACGGTCACGCCGGATGCGGTGATGGGCAGGCCGGCCTTCAGGGCGATCTGGCGTGCGATGTTGCTGCCGGTGGCGCCTTCAGGCGTGGCGCAGCCCATGATGACGTCGTCCACGTCAGCGCCGTCAATGCCAGCGCGTTGCACAGCGTGCTGCACGGCATGGCCGCCCAGGGTGGCGCCGTGCGTCATGTTGAAAGAACCCTTCCAGCTCTTGGCGAGCGGCGTACGGGCGGTGGAAACAATCACTGCGGAGGTCATGTGAAATCCTTTGTTCGGTAAGAAGGTGCGCGCTTACTGGAAGGCCTTGCCTTCGGCGGCCAGCTTGGCCAGCAGCGGAGCGGGCTTCCAGAACGCTGCGTCATCCAGCGGGTTCTTAGCAAAGCGGTCCATCGCCTGCACCACGTTGAACAGACCCACTTCGCTGGCGTAGTGCATGGGGCCGCCACGGTGGATGGGGAAGCCGTAGCCGGTCAGGTACACCATGTCGATGTCGCCGGACTTGCTGGCAATGCCGTCTTCCAGGATGTGCGCACCTTCGTTGACCAGTGCGAACACCAAGCGCTGCACGATTTCTTCGTCCGAAATCTTGCGCGGCGTGATGCCCAGTTCCTTGCGGTGGTCTTCGATCATCTTGTTGACCAGATCACTCGGGATCGCATCGCGCTTGCCGGCCTGGTAGTCGTACCAGCCAGCGCCGGTCTTCTGGCCAAAGCGGCCCAGTTCACACAGCTTGTCGGCGGTGCGGCTGTATTTCATGTCGGCACGCTCGGTGGCGCGGCGCTTGCGAATCGCCCAGCCGATGTCGTTGCCTGCCAGGTCACCCATGCGGAACGGGCCCATGGCAAAACCGAACTTTTCGATGGCCTTGTCCACTTGCTGCGGCGTTGCGCCTTCGTCCAGCAGGAAGCCGGCCTGGCGGCTGTACTGCTCGATCATGCGGTTGCCGATGAAACCATCGCACACGCCCGAGACCACCGAGGTCTTCTTGATCTTCTTGCCGATGGCCATCACGGTGGCCAGCACGTCCTTGGCGGTCTCCTTGCCACGCACCACTTCCAGCAGCTTCATCACGTTGGCGGGGCTGAAGAAGTGCATGCCCACCACGTCCTGCGGACGCTTGGTAAACGCTGCGATCTTGTCGACGTCGAGTGTGGAGGTGTTGGAGGCCAGGATGGCGCCGGGCTTGGCCACTGCGTCGAGTTGCTTGAACACGGCTTCCTTCACGCCCATTTCTTCGAATACGGCTTCGATGATCAGGTCGCAGTCCTTGAGGTCGTCGTAGCTCAGCGTGGTGCTCAGCAGCGCCATGCGCTGGTCGTACTTGTCCTGCTTGAGCTTGCCCTTCTTGACCTGGGCTTCGTAGTTCTTCTTGATCGTGGCTACTCCACGGTCCAGGGCTTCCTGCTTCATTTCCAGAATCTTGACGGGGATGCCGGCGTTCAGGAAGTTCATGGAAATGCCGCCACCCATGGTGCCTGCGCCAATCACGCCCACCAGCTTGATATCGCGCTTGGGGGTGTCGGATGCGACGTCAGGGATCTTGCTCGCTGCACGCTCTGCCATGAACAGGTGACGCAGTGCGCGCGACTCGGCAGTCCACATCAGGTTGATGAAGATCTCTCGCTCGACCAGCATGCCTTCGGCAAACTTCTTCTTGGTGGCAGCTTCGACCGCGTCCACGCACTTGGCGGGCGCTGGGAAGTTCTTGGCCATGCCCTTGACCATGTTGCGCGCGAACTGGAAGTACGCATCGCCTTCGGGGTGCTTGCAGGGGAAGTTGCGCACCAGGGGCAGAGGACGGGCATCGGCCACGCTTTGCGCAAACGCCAGGGCTTCGGTAGCCAGCGACTCGGCCGACGCGGCCATCTTGTCGAACAGCTTTTGGCCGGGCACCGCGCCGATCATTTCGCTCTTGACGGGCTCGCCGCTCACGATGAGGTTGAGCGCGGCTTCAACGCCGATCACGCGCGGCAGGCGCTGCGTGCCGCCTGCGCCGGGGATCAGGCCCAGCTTGACTTCGGGCAGCGCAATCGAGCAGCCAGGCGCCGCAATGCGGTAGTGGCAGCCCAAGGCCAATTCCAGCCCGCCGCCCATGGCGACGCTGTGCATGGCGGCCACGACAGGCTTGGCCGAGTTTTCGATGGCGGCAATCACCGACAGCAGGTTGGGCTCTTGCAGCGACTTGTCGGTGCCGAACTCCTTGATGTCGGCCCCACCGGAGAAGGCACCGCCAGCGCCAGTGATGACGATGGATGTGACCGCTGCGTCGGCATTGGCACGGCTGAGGCCGTCCACGATGCCTTGGCGGGTCGCCAAGCCAAGTCCATTGACAGGAGGGTTGGCCATGGTGATCACGGCAACGGAGCCGTGGACTTTGTATTCAGCGGTCATGGTGCTGTTGTTCCTTGGAAAGTGAAAAAGAACGATCGTGCGTTTTTATTGTAGAGATTTCAAACCCGTTTGGCGTTTCAATTTGTCCCGGGCGGGACAAGGGGGTTTCCAGACATCCCAGAAGAGCAGATTCCGGCAGGCAAAAAAAGAGGCGCCACCGAAGGCCGGGCACCTCTGTGGATCACAGTTGGTGGCGCGCCTTCCAGTGCGTCCGCCCTGCCCCGGATCTTTGCAACTGGCGCGCCCCGAGGCCAGGGCAGCCGAGCAAGGGCCGCCCCGCAGCGAGGGCTGCGTCCCCCTTCTCTCGAATCGCGCAGCGATTCGAGAGAAGGGGCTGAGGGTCGTGGTTCCAAGCCTGCCTGCGCAGGCTTGGACGATCCGAATAGCTTGCACCGAGGCGCACAGCGCCTCAGGGGGATCGCTCTGCTAAACCTCCAGCCACTCCTTGCGGATGTAGTTGTCAGCCCGCAGGCTGTCGGGCGTACCCTGGAACACGATGGCACCGTGGCCCATCACCAGTGCGCGGTCAGAGATCTTCATGGCGATGGTGAGCTTTTGCTCGATCAGCAACACCGAGATGCCACGACTCTTGATCGTCTGCAAATATTGGCCCACCAGTTCAACAATCTTGGGCGCCAGACCTTCGGTGGGCTCGTCGATGATGATGAGGTCCGGGTCGCCCATCAGCGTGCGGCACAAGGTCAGCATCTGTTGCTCGCCGCCCGACATCACACCGGCTTCGGTGTGCTGCCGCTCCTTGAGGCGCGGGAACATCTCGTACATGTCGTCAAACGACCAACGGCTACCCTTGCCACTGCCTTTCTGACCTAACAGCAGGTTCTGGTGCACGGTGAGGTTGGGAAAGATGTCGCGGCTTTCTGGCACGTAGCCAATGCCCAAGTGGGCAATTTCATAGGCTTTTTTGCCGCTGAGTTCTTGCCCTTTCCATTGCACAGTGCCTTCCCAGTCCACCAGCCCCATGATGGCTTTGGCGGTGGTGGAGCGGCCCGAACCGTTGCGGCCCAGCAAGGCCACAATTTCGCCCGGCTGAATGTCGAACGTGACGCCATGCAGCACATGGCTTTTGCCGTAGTAGGCGTGAAGGTTTTCGATTTTCAGCATAAGTCAGTGTCCCCCGCCCTGTTCGTCGGCCACTGCCGATCCCAGATAGGCCTCCTGCACACGCGCATTCGCGCGCACCTTGTCAGGGGTATCGAAAGCGATCACCTCGCCATACACCACCACGGCGATCTTGTCGGCCAGCCCGAACACCACGCCCATGTCGTGTTCGACGGTCAGCAGCGTACGCCCTTCTGTGACCTCCTTGATGAGGCCGATGAAACGCGTGGTCTCGCTCTTGCTCATGCCAGCGGTGGGTTCGTCCAGCAGGATCACGTTGGCGCCACCCGCAATGGTGATGCCGATCTCCAGCGCCCGCTGCTCAGCATAGGTGAGGTTCATTGCCAGCGTGTCGTGTTTCTTGTCGAGCTTGATCATCTCCATCAGCTCTTTGGCGCGCTCGTTGGCATCGTGCAGGTTCGACAGGAACCGCAGGAAGGTGTACTTGTAGCCCATGCTCCACAGCACTCCGCAGCGCAGGTTCTCAAACACGGACAGCTTGGGAAAGATGTTGGTGATCTGGAAACTGCGCGACAAGCCCTTGCGGTTGATCTCGTAAGGAGCCAGCCCGTTGATGCGCTGCCCGTTCAGGATCACGTCGCCACTGGTGGGCGCAAAGCGCCCGCTGATCAGATTGAACAGCGTGGACTTGCCCGCCCCATTGGGCCCGATGATGGCCACACGTTCGCCAGGTGCCACCACCAGGTTGGCTCCTCGGATGATTTCTGTCTTGCCAAAACTCTTGCGCAGATCACGCAATTCGAGGGCATAGGTTGCGTTGTCAGCCGCCATGTTTACAGCGCCTCCCCACGCTTGATTTCATGTTCAATCTCTTCCTGGATCGTGCTCCATTGGCGCAAGAACTGGCGACGGCACAGCTCAAACAACGCAAAGCCCGTCACCATCACAAAAATGGCGCCAAACCAGCTGCTAAAGCCCTTGGCGTTGAGCGTGGCCCCCAGAAACTTGAGCTCCGATCCCAGGGCCGCATTGAGCTGCAGGTGGTAGGTCATCTCGATCATGCAGGCCGCGCCCAACACACCCACCAGAGCAGTGCCCCCCAGAGCCAGGTACGAGCCCCAGAGCGGGCGCAGCTTGCCGTATTTGGCCAGCCGCAGGTTCATCATGATCAGGCTCGCAATGCCGCCGGGGGCATACATCACCATGAACAGGAACACAAGGCCCAGGTACAGCAGCCAGGCCATCGACAGCTCGGACAACAACACCGATGCGAGCACCAGCAGCACCGCACCAATGATGGGCCCAAAGAAGAACGTAGCCCCGCCGAGAAAGGTAAACAGCAGGTAGCCGCCCGAACGGATCACGCTCAGGCTGTCAGCGCCGGTGACGATCTCAAAGTTGATCGTGGCCAGCCCGCCGCCAATGCCGGCAAAAAAGCCCGCGATGATGAAAGCGAAGTAACGAACGCGCTGCGTGTTGTAGCCAATAAACTCCACGCGCTCCGGGTTGTCGCGCACAGCGTTGAGGATGCGGCCAAGCGGTGTGCCGGTAAAAGCAAACATGGCGGCCGTGCACACAAAGCAGTACACAGCAATCAGGTAGTACACCTGAATGGCGGGGCCAAAGCTGATGCCGAAGAACGCGGTGCCATACACGCGGTCCGTCGTGATACCACCCTCGCCACCGAAAAACTCGGGGAACATCAGCGCCATGGACGCGACCAGCTCGCCAATACCCAGCGTGATCATCGCGAACGTGGTGCCTGATTTTTTGGTGGTGACAAAGCCCAGCAAGATGGCGAAGAACGCGCCGGCCAAGCCGCCCACCAGTGGGATCAACACCAGTGGAATGTTGAAAGTGCCTTTGGTAGCCATGTTCATGGCATGGATCGCAATGAACGAGCCCAGCCCCGTATACACCGCATGACCAAAACTCAGCATGCCGCCCTGCCCCAACAGAATGTTGTACGACAGGCAGATGATGATGAGGTAGCCGATCTGAGAGAGCATGGTCAGCGCCAGGCTGCTGCGAAACACCATGGGCGCAACGATGAGCATGGCGGCAAACAAGGTCCAGATGATGACCCGCCCCACATTGAAGGGCTTGAACCGGTAATAAGACGTGGCGCCGGAATCGGCAATGGTTGTCGTAGTGGAATTCATGGCATCAGTCCTCCCGCGTGCCCAGAAGGCCCTTGGGGCGGAAGATCAGGATCAGCACGAGGAACAGGTACGGCAGGATGGGCGCCACCTGGGAAATCGTGAGTTTGAGCAAGGGGTAGCCGAAGGTCTGGTCGGTCACCGCCACACCCACTGCCTCGAAGACATGAATGAGCGAATAGTCCAGCGCCACTGCAAAGGTTTGCACGAGGCCGATGAGCAGCGAGGCGAGAAACGCCCCGGCCAACGAGCCCATGCCGCCCACCACCACCACCACAAAGATGATGGAGCCCACCGAGGCGGCCATCGCCGGTTCGGTGATGTAGGTATTGCCGCCGATCACGCCCGCCAGTCCGGCCAACGCTGCGCCACCACCAAACACCAGCATAAACACGCGCGGCACATTGTGGCCAAGCGCCTCCACCATGGCGGGGTACTTGAGCGCCGCCTGTATCACCAGGCCGATGCGCGTGCGCGTGAGCAGAAGCCACACCGACACCAGCATCAACAGCGCTACCAGCATCACAAAGGAGCGGGACTTGGGAAACTGCGTGCCGTACAGGGAGAACAGTGGGCCTTGCAGTTGCTCTGGCAAACCATATGGCACCGTCGAGCGCCCCCACACCAGTTGCACCAGTTCAAGAATGAGGTACGAGAGGCCGAAGGTCACCAGCAGTTCGGGCACGTGGCCATACTTGTGAACCCGGCGCAGACAGTAGCGCTCGAACGCGGCTCCCAGCGCAAAAACGGCCAGGGGAGCCAGCACCAGTGCGGGCCAAAAGCCCACCACCCCAGAGATGGTGAACGCGAAATAGGCACCCAGCATGTAAAAGCTGGTGTGTGCAAAGTTGAGCACGCCCATCATGCTGAAGATCAGCGTGAGGCCGGAACTCAGCATGAACAGCAGGAGCCCGTAGCTCACGCCGTTCAGCAGAGAGATCACGAAAAACTCAGGATTCATTGGAATTTTTCATCACAAGGTAAAAAAAAGGCCCGAGTAGGTCGGGCCTCGAAGATCCAAAACGGATGTTATGGACGCTTCATCTGGCACGACGTGGGCGTGCTGGCCACGTAGGGCTCGTAGTACTTCACCGGAACAAAGGTGTAGCCAGTGCTTTCAGAGTCGATCGGGTACTTGCCGCCCGCCTTCTCCCACTTGGAGATGAACAGGCCCTGCTGCAGTTGGTGATCGGTCTTGCGCATCTCGACTTCGCCATTGAAGCTCTTGAACTTCATGCCTTCAAACGCGGCGGCAACCTTCACAGGGTCCGTCGACTTAGCTTTGACGAAGCCATCCGACAGCATGGTGAAGGCGTGGTAGACAGCGCCGGTGTACATGTCGTCGTTGAACTTCTTCTTGTAATCCTGAACGATCTGATTCAGAGGCCCTGGAATATTCATGTGGGCATATGCCACCATGTACACGCGACCTGCAGCGGAAGAGCCCATGGCGGTGGGGCTACCCGTAACGGAACCGTAGTAGGTGTAGAAATTTACGTTGTTCAGGCCCGCATCGTTGGCGGCCTTGATCAACAGTGCCAGATCGGAACCCCAGTTGCCGGTGATTACGCTGTCGGCGCCCGACTGCTTGATCTTGGCGATGTAGGGCGAGAAGTCGCGCACCTGGGCCAGGGGGTGCAAATCGTCGCCGACGAATTGCACATCAGGACGCTTGCGCTGCATCATTTCTTTGGCGAACTTCGAGACTTGGTGGCCGTGCGAATAGTTCTGGTTGATCAGGTAGACCTTCTTGACCTCCGGCAGGTCCTTCATGTAGGTCGTCAGCGCTTCCATCTTCATGGAGGTGTCCGCGTCCAGACGGAAGTGCCAGTAGCTGCATTTGCTGTTGGTCAGGTCTGGGTCCACCGCAGCGTAGTTCAGGAAGAGAACTTCTTTGCCGGGGTTGCGGGAGTTGTGCTTTTCCAGTGCATCCATGATGGCGAGCGCAGGGCCCGAGCCATTGCCCTGCACCACATAACGCGCGCCTTGGTCCATGGCCGACCGCAGGGCGCTGGTGGTTTCCTGCGGGCTGAGTTTGTTGTCGATGCCGATGATTTCAAATTTGACGCCTGCGGGGTTCTTTTTATTGAACTCTTCAGCGATGAACTGGAAGCTCTTGAGCTGGTTCGTTCCCACCGCGGCCATGAGGCCCGAAAGGGGGTCGAGCCAAGCGATCTTCACGGTCTCGCCCTTTTGAGCAAACGCGCCGCTAGCGCCTACCAACATTACCGAGGCTGCTATAGCCTTAATAGCGAATTTCATGGTCTTGTCTCCTTGTAAATCGACACAACGCAGCGTACCGCGTTGCAACAAAGCGATGCTCAGGGATTGCCCCTAGCAGCGTCGCCCACGTGACTGCGGCGGTGCTCCCCCGAGCACCACCACGGTGCATTGCCCCGGTTTAAAGACCCGGAAGCTTGTAATCTTTGAGTTGTTCGCGCAGTTTGGTCTTGAGCATCTTGCCGGTCGCCCCCAACGGAATAGCGTCTACAAACACCACATCGTCCGGAATCTGCCACTTGGCGGTTTTGCCCTCGTAAAAGGCCAGCAATTCCTCGCGCGTGACCTCGGTACCAGGCCGCTTGACCACCGCCACAATGGGGCGTTCGTCCCATTTGGGATGTGGCATGCCCACACAGGCGGCCATGGCAATGGATGGGTGCGCCATCGCAATGTTCTCGATGTCGATGGAGCTGATCCACTCGCCCCCGGACTTAATCACGTCCTTGCTGCGGTCTGTGATCTGCATAAAGCCGTCGGCGTCAATGGTGGCCACATCGCCTGTGGGGAACCAGCCGCGGCCTTGCACATCCTTGACAAGCGGATGGCCGCCCTCGCCCTTGAAGTAGCTGTCCACAATCCACGGCCCCTTGACCAGCAGGTCGCCGTAGGTCTTGCCATCCCACGGCAACTCGTTGCCGTCGCCGCCCACGATCTTCATGTCCACCCCGTAGATGGCACGACCCTGCTTTTGCAGGATCTTCATCTGCTCATCCTTGGACATCGTCAGATGCTTGTTTTTCAATGTGCACAGCGTGCCGAGCGGGCTCATCTCGGTCATGCCCCAGGCGTGCAGCACCTCGACGCCATAGTCTTCCTTGAACGCATGGATCATGGCGGGCGGGCAGGCCGAGCCGCCAATGACCGTGCGGCGCAAGGTGGAGAACTTCAGGCCCGTCGGCTTCATGTGGCCGAGCATCATCTGCCACACGGTGGGAACCCCGGCGGCGTAGGTGACCTTTTCGGATTCGATGAGTTCGTAGATGGACTTGCCGTCCATCGCGGGCCCAGGAAACACGAGTTTGCAGCCCGTGAGCGCGGCTGAATAAGGAATACCCCAGGCATTGACGTGAAACATGGGCACCACGGGGAGTACCGAGTCCCGCGCCGAGAGGCACATCACATCGGGCAGTGCAGCGGCATAAGCGTGCAAAGTCGTGGAGCGGTGGCTGTACAGCGCAGCCTTGGGATTGCCCGTGGTGCCGCTGGTGTAGCACATGCTCGACGCAGAATTTTCATCAAACTCGGGCCAGGCGTAGTCGGGCGATTGCGCCTCAATCCAGGCTTCGTAGCTGGCGAGGCCAGGAATGCCGGAATCCGCAGGCAGCTTGTCAGCATCGCACAGCGCCACCCACTTTTTCACCGTGGGGCACTTGGCATACACCGCTTGCACCAGCGGCAAAAAGGTCAGGTCAAAACACAGCACCTGGTCTTCGGCATGGTTCATGATCCAGGCGATCTGGTCGGGATGCAGACGCGGGTTGACGGTGTGCAGCACACGGCCAGAACCACTCACCCCAAAATACATCTCCATGTGGCGGTAGCCGTTCCAGGCCAGGGTGGCCACGCGGTCGCTGAATTGCAGCTTGAGTTCATCCAGCGCATTGGCCAGACGGCGTGCGCGCGCCCCCAGGTCACGGTAGGTGTAGCGGTGGATGTCACCTTCTACCCGGCGCGAGACGATTTCGGCGTCGCCATGGTGGCGCTCTGCGAATTCGATCAGCGACGAGATCAGCAACGGTTGGCTCTGCATCAGGCCCAGCATGTGTGCTCCTTGGATGTTGTAGTAAATGGATTGATCATCGTAGCGCGGGTCGTGCGGTTGAACTGTCTCCGGGGTCATGCAAATTTGCCGCAGGCCCCGACAACAGAACGTCAGTGTGCGCCTGCCCATCATGGTTGCCAACACATGTCGTCCGATTGACAAAAGCCAAGGGAATACCCTGCACCGGCCGCAAAGTCGCAGCGACAATGAGCCGCATGCTCGACTCCGCCCCATCCGCTTCGCGATTCATTGCCACCCAACCGTGGTTCGCCAGCGTCCCGGCGGCAATGCAGGAACGCCTGCGCGCAGAGGTGCAAGCGGTGCAAGGCGAAAAAGGTGACGTGATGCTGCCCGCAGGCAGCGCGGTGAACGGCTGGTATGCGGTGTTGTCGGGCCTCGTCATGCTGCAAAGCCCCACCAGCCACCGGCGGTCCTCAGCCTTCATAGGCGTGCCGGACGGCGACTGGTTTGGAGAGGGGTCTGCCTTGAAACCCGAAGCGCGCCGGTACAACGTTGTAGCACTGCGTCCCACCACCCTGTTGTGTTTGCCATTGCCCCTGTTTGCGACGCTGCGGGAATCCAGCATGGCTTTTAACCAGTTTTTGGTCTTGCACCTGAACATGCGTTTGGGCCAGGCCATGACCATTATCGAAGCGGGTCGCACACAATCGCCCGAGCACCGCGTGGCGCTGTACCTGAGCCGGTTGTTCTGGCGCAGCACGCGTCGCCTGAACCTCACGCAGGATGAACTGGGCCAGTTGGTGGGGCTCTCGCGGCAAACCGTGAACAAGGTGCTGCGCGCGCTCGAAGTCATCGGCATCGTGTCGCTCAACTTCGGGCGTGTCGCCATCGTGGATGATGAGGCGCTGAACGCGTACCTCATCGCCACGGCGGCATGAAATGACGCACACCCTGAGGCGCTTCCCGCCTTCGCCCTCTCTCTCGCATTGCTGCGCCATGCGGGGAGGAGGACGCCCCCAGCGTGGCGAGGCGGCCCTTGCACGAGGGCACTGGCTTCGGTCGCACCAGCTCCATGTGTTGCGGGAAGCACATGCGCAATGGAGAACGGAAAGGGCATGGCAAGCAACATGAGCGCTCAGGTCCTCACTGAATGCTCAGGCGCGTGGCCTTGAGGTCGGCATCGAAGATGAATTTGCGTGGCCAGGGTTGCCATTCCTGGCCCAGGCCGACGTGGTTTGGGTTGCCGGTGTGCACGAAGGCACGCACGCTGTCCATCATCACGCCCGACAGAGCCAGGCGCCCCGGCTGGTTGGCCGTGCTGTTGGCCGCTTTGGCCAGCAGAGACGGCCCAAAGTTGCCAAACACAAAGGGCAAATCAAAACCATGCGCCGCGCCGTACACATCGGCCCAGGGTGCAGGCTGCTGGGCCCAATCGAACTGATAGCTCCATACGTTGGACTGCTGCGTGCGCAAGGTGTCCAGCAAGTTGTCGCGGCTCGGGTCAATGAACAAGCTGCCCAATAGCTTCATGCGGGCGTTGTAGCCGGTGGCGGGTGTGGTGACGGGCAAGTACGAAGGGTCCAGGATGTCCGCCACCATGAGCGAAGCGGGCGCGTCAGGATTGAAGTTTTGCGTCATTGCAAAACGCTCCGCATCGGTGATCTTCATCCCAGGCTTGCCACCCAGCAGTGCCAGGAAGGGCGCAAACAGCTTGGCCTCGTCGGCCGTGTAGCCAGAAAGCACGGGGACCTTGTGGTATCGGCCAGCCGCGATGTCACCCACCGGATTCGCAGGCACCACAACCCCGTCGGGAATGGGCCCCGATCCTGTGAGACCTTTTTGCAGCACCGTCTGCAACACCACGCGCGCATCTTTGCCGCGCAGATAGGTTGCCGTCTGGGCCGGCGTCCAGCCGGCCACCAACGCTGCGGCCGCGGCGCCGTCTGGTGCGAGCCCATCGGCGAGCGCCAACGCCGCCAGCAACGCGCCCGACTGGGCTGCATATTTCGACGCAGGATTTAGCGTGGGAATAGTGCCCGCTGGCAGGTTGCTGGGCAGGGATATGCCACCGCTGATGGGCAGAATCTTGTGGAACAGCCCGGCAGCCTGGGGCGCGGTGAGCAACGCAAGCGCATTGATGGCACCGGCAGACTGCCCCATCAGCGTGACGTTGCCCGCATTGCCGCCAAAATTGCCGATGTTGCGTTTGATGAATTGCAGCGCCTGCACGTTGTCCAGCAGGGCATAGTTGCCGGTGTAGGGGCCAGTTCCTGTGTGCAACTGCGGCATCTGCAGAAAACCGAGTACGTCCAGGCGGTAGTTGGCGGTCACCACCACGGCATTGGCCTTGCGTGCGAGCGCGGCGCCGTCGTACACCGGATCCGCCGTGTAGCCCGAGATGGCGCTGCCGCCGTGCAGGAACAACAACACGGGCAGGTTGTCCTGCGTGTTCGCGGGGCGCCAGATGTTGAGCGTGAGGCAATCCTCATTGCCCACCGGGGTCCCCAGTGTTTCGCCAATGGTGTTGTCAAAGCGGTTGTTGGCGCCGGGTCCATACAAGCGCCCCATCTGCAAGCAGGCATGGCCGAAGCGCGTTGCGTCGCGCTCGCCCGACCAGGCCGCTGGCGTCACGGGCGGCTGCCAGCGCAGTTCACCGACCGGAGGCTGGGCAAAGGGAATGCCCTTCCAGGCGTAGGTGCCGGTGACGTGGCTGTCGTCCACGCCACGCACTTTGCCGTAAGCGGTCTCGCGCAGCTCGGGGACCAAGCCAGAACCTCCGCCGCAGCCCGCCATTGCCAGCACGGAAACCGCCGCTCCCAACCATTGCAAACGCCAGCGCGAATCGATCATGTCTTGTCTCCTTGGGGGTTTTCAGGAATGGGGCGCGCCTCTGTCTCACGTCACACTACGCACAGAGAAATCAGGGCGCGACCTCGGGACCGATTGTGTGAACGGGCAGCGCTTTGGCTACTATCGCAACCTTGCCAAAACACTGACTTCAGATCACCTCCTGGCGTAAACCCTGATCGCATGACAGTTCCCACACATCCCCGCACAAGTTCTGCTGCCTGGGTGCGCGGCATTGCAGACATGCTGGCCGCTGAAGGTTTGCCTGCGGCTGAACTGTGCAATGAAGCGGGGATCAATCTGCCAGCGCTACAGCACCCACAGGCCCGGGTCGAGGTAGACCGGGTCAGTCGTCTGTGGGAACTTGCCGTGGAACGCTCTGGCAAAGTCGACTTGGGGCTTTGCCCACAACTCACAGCCCGCTTTGGCAATGTGGACCTCGTGGGCTACGCGCTGGCTTCTGGCCCCAATCTTCTGGTGGGCTTTCAGCATCTTGTGCGCCACATGGCGGTGATATCGGACTGCACCACGTTCGACCTGGAGCGCGATGCACAGGGCTACTGGCTGTCGATCGCCCACATTGGCGCAACCCGGCCCATCCCGCGCCAACGCGTGGAATATGCCCTGCTCACCCTCTTCACGCTGTGCTGTTGGCTCACACGGCGCGAGTTGCAGCCCCTGGCGGTGGAACTGATCACGCCGCAGCCGTCCGGCAATAACGATGCGCGCTACCAAGCGGCGTTTGGTTTGCTGCCTCGTTTTGACCAGCCCAGCAACCGCTTTTTACTGGCCGAAAGCGATGTCCTGGCAGACATTCCCACGCACAACCCCAGCCTGTGGGCCATGCATGAACGCCTGGTCGAAACCGAACTGGTCCACCTGGGCCAAGCGCTGACCAGCGCGCGTGTGCGTACCGAAATTGCGCGCACCTTGAACAAAGGCGAACCGCGCCGCGACGACATCGCAGAACGCCTGCACATGACCGATCGAACGCTGCAACGCCGGTTGCAGGCCGAATCGACGACGTACCAGCAACTCCTGGATGACACGCGTTGCGAGCTGGCTCGCCAGTACCTCTCAGATCCGCGCCGCAACCTGACCGAAGTGGCGGACCTGCTGGGCTTCGCAGATCAAAGCAACATGTTTCGCGCGTGCAAGCGCTGGTTTGGTATGCCTCCTGGCCAATACCGCGCACAGTTGCTGCAGCCAGAAGCGGACCACAAGACAACTGCCTACGCAGCGTAGGCTGCACCCAACCCCAAGGCCCTGCACACGCCGGGGCATCCGCGGTGCGAGACAATCTGGTCCATGAACTTGCCCGCCGAAAGCGACCTCACCACCGGCCACATCGGCTTGGACTGGAGCCACGGATTTGCCGCACTGGGCCCGGATTTCTTTACCGAACTGCGCCCCACGCCCCTGCCGTCGCCGCATTGGGTGGGCGCGAGCAGCGACGTAGCAAAGCTGTTGGGTTTGGACGAAACCTGGTTGCGCAGTGACGAGGCGCTGCAGGCATTTACCGGAAACACGCTGCTCCCGGGCTCTCGCCCGCTGGCCAGTGTCTACAGTGGGCACCAGTTTGGCGTGTGGGCGGGGCAGTTGGGCGATGGGCGGGCCATTCTCCTGGGCGAGACTGCGGGCGGTTTGGAGATTCAACTCAAGGGGGCTGGCCGCACGCCCTATTCCCGGGGCGGCGATGGCCGCGCGGTGCTGCGCTCCAGCATCCGAGAATTTTTGTGCAGCGAAGCCATGCATGGGTTGGGCATTCCGACCTCACGTGCGCTGTGCATCACCGGCTCACCCGCGCATGTGCGGCGCGAAACCATCGAGACAGCCGCCGTGGTCACGCGGGTCGCACCCAGCTTTGTACGCTTTGGTCACTTCGAACATTTTTCTGCCAACGACCAAGAACCCCAACTCCAGGCTCTTGCCGACTACGTCATCGACCGCTACTACCCGGAGTGCCGGTCCGCCAGCACCTTGGCCGGCAACCCCTACGCCGCCCTGCTGCAGTGCGTGAGCGAGCGAACAGCCCACCTGATGGGGCACTGGCAGGCGGTGGGCTTTTGCCACGGTGTGATGAACACCGACAACATGAGCATGCTGGGCCTGACGATTGACTATGGCCCCTTTCAGTTTCTCGATGCATTTGTACCCGGCCACGTGTGCAACCACAGCGACACCCAGGGCCGATACGCATACAACCGCCAGCCCAATGTGGCGTATTGGAATCTGTTCTGCCTGGCCCAGGCCTTGTTGCCCCTGATAGAAGACCAGGAGATTGCCAAGGAAGCCCTGGAGTCCTACAAGACCTTGTTCCCAGCGGAGTTCATGTCACGCATGCGCAGCAAACTGGGGCTCCTCCAGTCGCGCGCAGAACATGCTCAGTTGATAGACGGAATCTTGCTGTTGCTGGCTCAGAACGGTGTGGACTACACCATCTTCTGGCGCCGCCTTTCGCACGCTGTTCAGGACAGCGATTTCGAGCCAGTGCGCGACCTGTTTGCCGACCGCGCAGGTTTTGACCAGTGGTTGCTCTCATATTCAGAGCAAACAGCGCTTGATGATAAAGCGCTAGCATCCAATTTGATGCTCAAAACCAATCCGAAATTCGTTTTGCGCAATCATCTGGGCGAGCAGGCCATCCAGGCGGCGAAACTTGGCGACTTCAGTGAACTCCAAACCCTTCAGCGGCTGCTGGAACACCCCTTCGACGAACACCCGGGGCACGACGCCTACGCAGCCTTCCCGCCCGACTGGGCTTCTTCTATTGAGATCAGTTGTTCATCATGACCTACCCTATCCAGAAGACCGATGCCGAATGGCAAGCCGTTCTGCGCGAAAAAGGCGCTGAGCCGGCGGCCCTTCAGGTCACTCGCCATGCAGCCACCGAGCGGCCGTTCACCGGAAAATTCGAGGCTCACTGGGCAGATGGCAGCTACCACTGCATCTGCTGCGGGGCTAAATTGTTCGATTCGGGCACCAAGTTTGATGCGGGTTGCGGGTGGCCCAGTTTCTCTGAGGCCATCCCGGGCGCCATCGCCGAAATCGTCGACCGGAGCCATGGCATGGTCCGCACCGAGACGGTATGTGCACAATGCGGGGCTCATCTGGGCCATGTCTTTGAAGACGGTCCCACGCCCACCGGCCTGCGCTATTGCATGAATTCGGCATCGTTGGATTTCGAGTCCGATGCAAGCTGAAAGCCGGGATTCTTTTCTCCATCCATGAAAATTCTGATCGACTTCTTCCCCATCCTGCTGTTTTTTGGGGCGTACAAGTTCTACGGCATCTACGTGGGCACGGCGGTGCTCATGGCCGCCACAGTAGTGCAAATGGGCCTCATCTACGCCATCGACCGGCGACTGCAGACGATGCACAAAGTGACTTTGGTGCTGATCCTGTTATTTGGCACGCTCACCCTGGTGCTGCAAGACGACCGGTTCATCAAGTGGAAACCTACGGTGTTGTACGGCGCGATGTCAGTGGCGCTGGCGGTGGCCCTGTGGGTGATGAAGAAAAACTTCCTCAAGATGCTGCTGGGTAGCCAGCTGGAGCTTCCGGATGCTGTGTGGCTGCGCCTGAACATGGCTTGGATTGCGTATTGCGCCCTCATGTCAGCACTCAACGCTTATGTCGTCATGAACTTCAGCACCGAGGCTTGGGTGGACTTCAAACTCTGGGGTTATGCGTTCCCGCTAGTGTTTTTGGTCGCCCAGGGGATCTACATCGCCCCACACCTCAAAAGTGACGAGCCCGCAGCATGAACGAGTTGCCCCTGACCGATCTCGCACAGCGCATGCACCACACGTTGACCACTCGGCTGGACCCCAGCCATGTCGAAGTGCTGGATGAAAGTGCTGCCCATGCTGGCCACGTTGGCGCCAACGGCACTGGCTTTGGCACCCATTTTCGGGTACGCATTTCGTCACCTTTGTTTGCCGGTAAGTCAAGGGTCGCGCGGCATCGCCTTGTGTATGATGCGCTGCAAGAATTTATTGACCAAGGCGTACACGCCCTCGCCATTGAAGTTCTCTGAACCGGCCCCAGTTCCTATTCCGCCGGACCTCAGCTGGCACCAACCCCTCATTTTTTGGATTTCGCATGAAGAAACAGCTCCTGTCCGGCCTCGTGGCCGCTGCCGTGCTGGGCGCAGTGGCCCTCCCCGCTTCCGCACAGAACCTTGCCATCGTGAACGGCAAGGCCGTGCCCAAAGAACGCGCAGAAGTGCTCAAGAAGCAAGTCGAACGCTCGGGCCGTCCTGTGACGCCAGAAATCGAAGGCCAGATCAAAGAAGAAGTCATCGCCCGCGAAGTCTTCATGCAGGAAGCGCAGAAGCGCGGACTGGAAGCCTCGGCCGACTACAAAACCCAGATGGAACTGGCCCGTCAAACCATTTTGATCCGCGAACTCTTCGCTGACTACCAAAAGAAGAATCCTGTCACCGATGCCGACATCAAGGCCGAATACGACAAGTTTGTAGCGGCCAATAGCGGCAAGGAATACAAGGCTAGCCACATCCTGGTGGAAAACGAAGACGAGGCCAAGGCCATCATTGGGTCCATCAGCAAGGGGGCAAAGTTTGAAGACATCGCCAAGAAGCAGTCGAAAGACCCAGGCTCCGGCGCTAAGGGTGGTGATCTGGACTGGGCAGCACCTGCCAACTACGTAAGCGAATTCACCGAAGCCATGGTGAAGCTCGAAAAAGGCAAGATGACCGAAACCCCGGTCAAAAGCCAGTTCGGTTGGCACATCATCCGCCTGGACGACGTGCGCCAAGCCGAATTGCCTAAGCTGGACGACGTCAGGCCCCAAGTGGCAGAGCAACTGCAACAGCAAAAGCTGGTGAAGTTCCAGGAAGATCTACGCGCCAAAGCAAAGATCCAGTAACTCACGCTGACGACAGCCTCGATGTGAGGTTGAATAAAAAACGCGGCCAAGGCCGCGTTTTTTTATGGCCGCGTCCGCGGTCCATTCGATGGCGCCCTAGCGCGCCACCCAGGCCACCAACATCAGCAGTCCGATCATGACCGGCTGGTGGAGCATGTAGTAGCTCAGGCTCCAACGACCCAGCATCCCCAGCGGTCTCATAAACCGTGGGACGGCCACTGATAGCCAGCGCTTGCGATGGTCGAGCGTCCAGCGCCCCAATGCCAAGCCCCACCAAAGTACACCCAGCCATGGCAATACGGGCACATAGTCTTCAGTGAAGGGCTTGCGTGACACCAATCCCAGCCAATTGAGCCCGCGGCTATTGAACAGGGGCGCAGCTTCCACCCAGATCGACGTCAAAAGATGCTGCGCCAGGGGCGGCAGAGCCAAGGCGATTAATCCGGCCAACCACAACCAGTTTCCCCAACCAGCGGTGCACCTTGCAATGAGCAGCATGATCGCCATGCCATGCAGCACCCCCATGTAAATAAAACTCTGTGGAAACATGGTGAACGAGCCTGCAGTGACCAACAAGGCGCAGCCCAATATCTGTGCCCACCGGCGGCCAAATCGATGCCAGCCCTGCCCCTGGTGCAGGGCAATCGCCTGCCCAAGGCCCGCGCAAAACAGAAACAGACTGACGATGACTGTCCGCTGCATGGTCCAGAACGGATCCACGCGAAAATTCTGCGGCCAGAAGCCAAAGTGGCTGAGATCGAAGCAGAAATGGAACACCGTCATCCATACCATCGCCAGCCCACGCAATACATCCACCGAGTCGTAGCGATCCGAGCGATTGGACACACCATCGTGTGATGGCAAAGAGCACGCAGTGGATGAAGTAGATGATGGGACGCGCATGGACGGACCAGCCAGAAGCCCTTCGGGTTTTGTTTGACCCGAAGCGAAAGACGCATCGTACGAAAGTTCTAGCGCCGCTCGCGCGTGGAGATCGCATGCGGACAAGAAAAAAGGCCTTGCAGCATTTGCTGCAAGGCCTTCAAACATTGGTCGGAGCGGCGGGATTCGAACTCGCGACCCTCTGCTCCCAAAGCAGATGCGCTACCAGGCTGCGCTACGCTCCGACAGCTCGTATTCTAACTCGTCAATTTTGTGTTTTTTGGCTTGCTGATCACTTTTTGAAATTTTTTTAAAGCGACAAGGCAAACTGCGGGAATAGAAAGACTACAAAACGATTCAGCGTTCGCTACCGAACACTCAAAAGTCAATTAACGGCTTGACGGACCAGGGCCACGGCCTGCCAGATGGCGGAAGGTGATCCGTCCCTTGGACAGGTCATAAGGAGACATTTCCAAAGACACTTTGTCTCCTGCCAAGATGCGGATGTGATGCTTGCGCATCTTGCCGCCTGTGTAGGCAATCAGCTGGTGACCGTTGTCGAGCGTCACGCGAAAGCGCGAGTCGGGCAACACTTCGGTCACGGAGCCTTGCATTTCAATCAATTCTTCTTTGGCCATGTTCTCTTGTCTTTTCAAAAATCAAAAATCTGATGATCGGCGCCTGAACGCTGGGGCATCCACCACGGCCGATGCAGCGTGGTCAGGCTCGACACACGGTGCGTTGCGGGCGGTGGGAGTCGCTGCACCCGGGGCGCAGATCAGGCAGAAGGCCGGGAGACGGCTTCAATGGACAGGCTCAAGCGCTGTGCATAGCCTGTCAATTGTACCGCGATGTACTTGTTTTTGACTATGGCCCGGCTTTGGGAGCTACCACAGCTGCCATTTAGCCCTTGGAATTGCCAAGTGCATCGACCACTGGCAGCGCCTTGATCTGCTCGTCAAGCATCAACGTCCACGCGTCTTTGAGAGACACGCCCAGCCACCGCCAGCCCGATTGAAATACCAAGATGCTGGCAATTCGTCTTTGCGGCATTTTTAACCGCCAACTCTGGAAACTACCTAGGCGTTAGCGCCGAATAGCCTACTCTCAAACCAATCTCATGATCTATACTGCATCAAGCAAAAATTCATGCACTTTAATTCATCTATGTTGATGTGAATTTGTGCACACCCTCAAAACATAGCTTGGTTTTAAGGGTGCAGGCCGACAGGCCCCATCCCATCGGTACGGGTAAGCCATAGGTTTTCACCACAGGAGGCTTGGAGTAAATTACTTTAAGCCTAAACAAAGGAGTCTCTTCCCATGACCACACGCCGCCTCGTCATCAGCCGCAGTGCCGCCCTCGTAGGCGCCGCCTCCACGGGCCTGTTGCTGCCCTCCATCGTGCGTGCGCAAAGTGGCAAAGTGCGCGTGGGTTTCATGCTGCCTTACACAGGTACCTTTGCCCAGCTGGGCGTTGCCATCGAAAACGGCGTGCGGCTGGCAATTGACCAGCAAGGTGGCAAGCTCGGCGGACGCGAGATCGAATGGTTCAAGGTGGACGACGAATCGGAGCCAAGCAAAGGTGTCGAGAACGCTAGCAAGTTGGTTCAGCGCGATAAAGTCGATGTGCTGATTGGCACGGTGCATTCCGGTGTTCAGATGGGAATCCAAAAGGTGGCGCGCGATACTGGAGTGCTCAGCCTGATTCCCAACGCGGGCGTACATGCAGCGACGCGTGCACTTTGCGCCCCCAATGTGTTCCGCACATCGTTCAGCAACTCTCAACCCACCTTGGCACTGGGCAAGGCCATGGTCGACAAGGGCCACAAAAAGGCGGTGTGGATCACCTGGAAGTACGCCGCTGGCGACGAGGCTTTTGAAGGTTTCAAGCAAAGCTACACCGCCGCAGGTGGCACCATCGTGAAAGAGTTGGGACTTCCCTTCCCCAACGTTGAGTTCCAGGCCCTGCTCACCGAAATTGCCGCGCTCAAGCCCGACGCTGTCGCGTGCTTCTTTGCCGGTGGCGGTGCAGCAAAGTTCATCCGAGACTACGCAGCCGCTGGCCTCAAGGACAAGATTCCTCTGTATGGCTCGGGCTTTCTCACCGAAGGCGTGCTGGACGCCGCTGGCCCTGCCGCAAATGGCATCATTACCACGATGCACTACAGCGATTCGCTGGACACGCCGCGCAACAAGCAATTCCGCCTCGAATACGCCAAGGCGTTCCGCAGCCAGCCTGACGTGTATGCGGTGCAAGGCTATGACACCGGCTTGCTGCTGGTGCAAGGCGCCAATGCGGTCAAGGGCGACTTGTCTTCCAAGCCCGCTCTCTACAAGGCGCTGGAAAGTGCCGTCATCGACAGCCCTCGCGGCAAATGGACGATGAGCAAGGCACACAACCCGGTGCAGGATATTTACCTGCGGCAGGTTGAAAACAAGGAAAACAAGGTCATTGGCGTGGCAGCAAAGGCCCTGGCCGACAGCGGCGCCGGTTGCCGCATGGGCTGAAGCACAGCACAGCTGACTAAGCTGCCGTCAAGGCATCGGCCCCGTCCGAGTGCTTTGGCACGCAGCAGCTTTTGACACAATGGACAAGCCGTCTGCCATTTTGGCGGGCGGCCCCGTCGCGCGTCCGCGCGCTGTGGTCATTCCTCCTTCTTACGCACCCATGTCGCTCAGTACCTACCTGCTTTACCTTGCCGCAGTGGCCCTGCTGGTTTTGTCCCCAGGACCCACCATGCTGATGTGCATGACCTATTCCCTGCAGCATGGCCCTCGCAAGGCGCTTGCCGCGGCAGCTGGCAGCGTGACTGCCGTGCTTGGCACCATGCTGCTGTCCGCATTGGGACTGGGAGCACTACTGGCGGCCTCCGAAACTGCTTTCTGGGTACTCAAGGCTGCAGGCGCAGGTTACCTGATATGGCTGGGCATCAAGACCTTCCGCAGCCGTGCCACCGTGTTTGACGAGTTGCCCAAGCAAAACGACGCGGGCGCCAAAGGCGCGGTAGCACGGGCGACCTTCCCTCTACACAAGCAGTTTTTGCAAGGCTTGATCGTGGGCGGAAGCAACCCCAAAGCACTCTTGTTTTTCACCGCATTCTTTCCGCAGTTTCTGGACCCTGCCGCCGCCTGGGCGCCGCAATTTACGGTGCTGGCCAGCACCTTCGTAGCATGTGAATTCACGGTACTCACGCTATGCGCGCTGGGCGTGGCGCGTCTAGCACCCGTGCTGCGCTCCGGTACCCGCATGCAGTGGTTCAACCGGGTCTGCGGCGGGTTATTCGCGCTGATGGGCACATTGCTTCTCGCAACGCGCCGCGCCGCGTAAACCATCCAGCCAACCTCCATGGACTTCGCCACCTTTCTGATCCAGTTGCTCAACAGTGTGCAGTACGGCTTGCTGCTGTTCATGCTGGCTGCTGGCCTGACCTTGATCTTCGGAATCATGGGAGTTGTAAACCTGGCGCATGGCAGCTTCTACATGCTGGGTGCCTACTTGGCGTATTCGCTGTCAGCCTACTTTGGCAGTCTCGCATTGGCCATTCTCGGAGGAGCCGCCATCGCCGTGGTGTTCGGCCTGGCCCTGGAATGGCTGCTGTTTCGCCATTTCTATCACCGCGACCACCTTGACCAAGTGCTGCTGACCTTCGGTCTGATCTACATCTTTGAAGAGCTACGCTCCATCCTGTGGGGAGATGACGTGCATGGCGTGCCGATTCCCCCCTTGCTGGAATGGTCCATCCCCCTCACCGACACCCTTTCCTACCCTGCATACCGCTTGTTCATCTCGGCGGTCTGCATAGCGTTGGCCATTGGACTGTATTTGCTGATTTCCAAAACCCGCCTGGGCATGAAGATCCGGGCTGGCGCTTTCAACCGCGACATGGCGGAATCGCTGGGCGTGAACATCAAATTGATCCACGCAACCGTCTTTGCACTCGGTGTGGGCCTGGCCGCCGTCGCGGGAATGGTGGCAGCGCCCGTGTCCAGCGTCTACCCCAACATGGGGTCCTCGGTGCTGATCATGTGTTTTGTCGTGGTGGTGATTGGTGGCATTGGATCCGTTCGTGGCGCGCTCATTGCGGCGCTGCTGGTGGGCTTGGTGGACACTTTTGGCAAAGTGCTGCTGCCATCGGTGTCCGGCATGCTGGTGTACATGCTGATGGCGGCCGTGCTGCTATGGAAACCTGAAGGTCTCTTTAAACAATGACTGCCCCCATGCTCGTCACTTTGCGCACTTCGGAGTCCCCCAGAAGAGCGCTCCTTGCCCTAGTGCGGACCGGTAACGGCTCATGAGCACACCCCGCGCCAATATCGAAGTGCTGCCGCGCAGCGTGCAGTTTGCTCTTGCACTGGGCACGGCCGCGCTGCTGCTGTTCCCCGTGGTCGGCAGCGATTTTTATGTGCAAATGGTCACGCGCATGATGATCATGGCCATCTTCGCGATGAGCCTGGACCTGCTGCAGGGTGTGACCGGCCTGGTGTCCCTGGGCCACGCTGCCTACTTTGGCGTGGCGGGCTATGCGCTGGCCTTTCTCACACCGGCCGATACGCCGGTGAGCCTGTGGTGGTCACTGCCCCTGGCCGTTGCCGGCTCGGGGTTGGTGGCCTTGATCATCGGGTTCTTCGTTGTTCGCACCCACGGCATCTACTTCATCATGGTCACCATGGCGTTCGCGCAAATGGTGTTCTACCTGTTCTTTGACAACAAAATGCTGGGCGGATCGGATGGGCTGTACATCAACTTCCGGCCCGACGCCTCGGTGTTCGGCTGGTTGCCATTCGACCTGGAAGGCCGCAAAACCTTCTACTACTTCACACTGGCCCTTGTGGTGTTGGTCTACGTGTTACTGCGTCGCTTGCTGTGGAGCCCACTGGGCCGTGCGCTGGCAGGCATTCGCATCAACGAACATCGCATGCGTGCCATGGGGTTCGGCACCCGGGGTTACAAGCTCACGGCCTTCACGGTCGCAGGTGCCCTCGCCGGCCTGGCAGGCTATCTATGGGGTGCACAAACGGGCTATGTGAACCCCGAACTGATGGGTTTTCACATGAGCGCGCACGCCATCATGATGGTCATCCTCGGCGGCATGGGCAACTTTGCAGGGGCAATCGTGGGCGCGTTCGCGTTTGAATACCTGCTCCACGTGTTCAAAGACATCACCAAACATTGGCAGTTGCTGATGGGTGGGTTCATTGTGCTGGTGGTGGTGGCAGCACCGCGCGGGCTGCTGGGCATGCTGGGGCAACGCACCGCCAGCAAAGTGCAGGAGGACACCCCCCATGGCTGAGGTACTGCTTTCGGCCCAGCAATTGACCAAACGGTTTGGTGGCCTGGCTGCCGTCAATGGCGTATCGGTGGACCTGTGGCGTGGCCGCATCCACGCCGTGATCGGGCCCAACGGCGCAGGCAAGTCGACGTTGACCAACTTGCTTTCCGGGGACTTGATTCCGACCTCGGGGCAGGTGCAGGTCGGCACCACCAATGTCACAGGGTGGGCGCCCGAGCGCATCTCGCGCCAGGGCCTGGGGCGCAGCTACCAAAAGACCAACATCTTCCTGCCGCTCACCGTGCATGAAAACGTGCGGCTGGCTGCCCAGTCGCGCGATGCGCAGCAACCATGGAACCCGCTTCGCTGGTGGCTCGACACGCGCAAAAACACTATCAAAAACAGAGCCACCAACGACCGTCTGGAAAGCGCTATCGAGCTTTCCGGCTTAAAAGATCGACGCACTGCCATTGCGGGCGCCATGAGCCATGGCGAACAGCGCCAGCTGGAGATCGCGATGACCCTGGCGACAGAGCCCCAGGTGCTGCTGCTCGACGAGCCCCTGGCCGGCATGGGCGTGGCCGAGGCCGAAAGCATGGTCGAACTGCTGCAGCGCCTCAAGCCCGCCCACGCCATCATGCTGGTCGAGCACGACATGGACGCCGTGTTTGCGCTGGCCGATCACCTTACCGTGATGGTCAATGGCGAAGTGATTGCCCATGGCACGCCCCCCGAGGTACGCGCCGATGCCACGGTGCAAGCCGCTTATCTGGGCGAGGACCACTGAGATGAAAGACTCACCTTGGATCGATGCCCGGGGCATCCACACCTTCTACGGCGCCAGCCACATCCTGCACGGGGTGGACTTCAGCGTAGGTCAGGGCGAAACCATTGGCCTGATGGGCCGCAACGGCATGGGCAAAAGCACCTTGCTCAAATCGCTGATGGGGCTGGTCAAGCCACGGTCGGGCAGCATCACCATGTCGGGCCGTGACATGACCGGTAAACCGCCCTATGAGGTGGCCCGGCTTGGCATTGCGTATGTGCCCGAAGGCCGTGGCATCTTCGGCAACCTCAGCGTGGTCGAAAACCTTCAGATGGCGGCACGCGCCGGCACACGGGGCCAGCGCGACTGGACCTATGAGCGGGTGTTGGAGACGTTTCCGCGCCTCAAAGAACGGCTGGGCCATGGCGGACAGCAACTGAGCGGTGGCGAACAGCAGATGCTGACCATTGGCCGCGCGCTGATGACCAACCCCGATGTCCTCATCCTTGACGAAGCCACCGAAGGTCTGGCACCGCTGATCGCGCGCGAGATCTGGCGCATCTGCAGCCTGATCAAGGAGAGCGGCATCAGCAGCGTGATTGTCGACAAGAACTGGAAACACGTCACCCAGATCACCGACCGCAACATCATCCTGGTCAAAGGCCAAGTAGTGTTCGAAGGCAGCTCCGACGCCCTGCACGCGCAACCTCAGTTGCTGGAGCAGTACCTGGGTGTGTGAGACAGCTGTGGCGGCTCACGTCGCTGCGCCGATAGAATCGTCCGCTTTCGTCCTTGAGGGGTTCGCCCGTGTCTGATCGTCTGGCAGTTCTGCCGCAATACCTCATGCCCAAGCAGGCCCTGACCACCCTGGCGGGCAAGTTTGCTTCGGCTCAGCTGGGGGGGCTGACTACGTCGGTAATCCGCCGCTTTGTCGCCCGCTACAAGGTCAACATGGCCGAGGCAGCCAACCCTGACATCACCAGCTACGCGTCGTTCAACGACTTTTTCACGCGCGCTCTCAAGCCAGGCGCCCGCCCCCTGGCTGAGGCCGACCTGATCTGCCCGGTCGATGGTGCCATCAGCCAGTTTGGTCCCATCGAAAAAGACCAGATATTCCAGGCCAAAGGCCACAGCTATTCCACCACCACACTGGTCGGTGGCGATGCTGCAGCGGCGGCACGTTTCGACAACGGCCATTTCGCCACGCTGTACCTGAGCCCCCGTGACTACCACCGCATTCATATGCCCTGCGCAGGCGAGCTGACGCGCATGGTGCATGTGCCCGGGGATCTGTTTTCGGTCAACCCGACCACTGCGCGGGGAGTACCCGGCCTGTTTGCGCGCAACGAGCGTGTGGTGTGCTTTTTTGAATCTACCGACGGACCGTTCGTACTGGTCTTGGTGGGCGCCACCATTGTCGGCAGCATGGCCACCGTATGGCATGGGCAGGTAAACCCACCGCGCAGCGGCACATCGCGCCAATGGGACTACGCCAACGGGCAAGTCCAACTGCAAAAGGGAGAAGAAATGGGCCGCTTCTTGCTCGGCTCGACCGTGGTAATGCTGTTTCCCCAAGGCCCGCTGCAGTTCAACCCGCAATGGGCCCCTACGCGGGCGATCCAACTGGGCGAGGCCATGGCGCAGCGTGTGCCCTCGTGACTCCAGCAAATGGACCCTGCTGAGCCGCTCAGCAACCCGTCACGCGAAGAGAGCGACGCCCAGATAAGCGCTTTCAATCGTGGTCTGGCACACGGGTCAAATGGAAGGCTGACGGGGCCAATTGCAAGGCTTCGGGGTAAACCGGGGTGTCATTGCCCACGAGGTAAACCATCAGCATGTTGCGGCGGATGACAACGTGGCTCACCGTTTCGCGCTGCTGATTCCACCGCACGGCAGCGCCGGGCTTGAAATGGGGCATGTAGTAATAGGCGGTTGGATCCATACGGCGCGGCTCCTTCCGCTGGAGTGGGCCAAACACGGACCCACACGGCAGTCTGTGACAGACTGTAAGCTCATGGTAGCACTGAAGCCGCGCTCATGGTGGACAGTTATGTCCCCACGGCAAGGGAGCCATCAAGCAGCGGATGCCGCTGCGGCGAAGCGAAGTGCCGCTTTCAACATGCGCTGCAGATGCGGTTGCACCCCTGCCGCCACCTCGGGTAGGTAATCAAACGGCAGCGCCTCCTGCATGTAGCTGCACTGCGTCATCTCCAGCTGAATGGCGTGCACTCCCTGCCCAGGCTGGCCGTATTGCCGCGTGATGTGGCCCCCTTTGAAGCGGCCATTGAGCACCGCCGTGTAGCCGCTGGCTTGCTTGCCGATGGACAGAAGCTCTTGCGCCAGTGCGGGGTCGCAGCTTTCGCCGTTGGCTGTGCCCAGGTTCAGGTCGGGCAGCTTGCCTTCAAAAAAGCGCGGCAACACCGAGCGGATCGAATGGGCGTCCCACAGCACTGCCACGCCATGCAGGGCGCGGATGCGGCCTAGCTCGGCGCTCAATTGCGCGTGGTAAGGCGCCCAAATCTCATCGCGCCGTGCGGCAACTTCTGCGTCGTCGGGCACATCCCCGTTGGCGTAAATGGGTGTGTCGGCAAAGGTATCGATCGGGCACAGGCCCGTGACGCTCTGGCCGGGATACAGGCTGGCGCCGTCGGGCGGGCGATTCAGATCCACCACATAGCGCGAATGCGTGGCCACCAGGATGGAGGCTCCCAGGTCTTTGGCAAACCCGTACAGGCGTTCCATGTGCCAGTCGGTGTCAGGCACGTGGCGTGCTTCATCGGTAAAGCGGGCCGCCAGCGCAGGCGGCACATAGGTGCCCGCATGGGGCATGGAAATCAACAAGGGCTGCGTGCCTTGGTGAAAAAGAAAAGGGGGCGGCGAGTTTTCGGTTTCGGTCATGGCTGGCTCAGAAAGGCAAAACAGAGACAAGTTCAATCCGGCGCAATGGTGGCTGAGCGTGCGGCCACAAAAGCCTGGGCAGCAGCGTCGTGCAACACGTGCTGGCCCTCAGAAACGCGGCGGGCACCGGCCACCCACAGGCTGTCTATGGCGGAGGTGCGGTGGCTGCCAAACACGTGGGCCGACAGCATGCTGTGCGCGGGCAAATCACGCAGCGCCACGTGCTGCGCATCCAGCACCACCATGTCCGCCTGCTGGCCTAACGCAATACCTCCAATGGCACGCCCTGCGGCCTGCGCCCCACCCGCCACAGCCTGCAGCGTCATGGCCGTAGCCACCTCGGCCTGCGCAGCACTGGCCAGCACATTGCGCTGGCGGCGCGACAGGCGCTGGCTGTATTCCAGCATCAACAGCTCTTCGGCTGCATTCACGCAGGCGTGGCTGTCCGAGCCCACGCCCCAGCGGCCGCCGTGCTGCAACCACAGCGGCATGTCGAATATGCCGTCGCCCAAATTGGCTTCTGTGGTGGGGCAGATGCCGGCCACAGCACCCGTGCGCGCAGCTGCGGCGTATTCATCGGGCGTCATGTGCGTGGCATGCACCAGGCACCAGCGGGCATCCACGGGAGCGTGGTCCAGCAGCCATTGCACGGGGCGTTGGCCGCTCCAGGCGATGCAGTCCTCCACCTCCTGGGTTTGTTCGGCGATGTGGATATGGATGGGCGCCTGCGGGTTCAGGGAGACCAAGCCTTGCACCGCTGCCGCCAGGCTGTCGGGCGGCACGGCGCGCAGCGAGTGCGGGGCAAGGCCCAAAACAGCTCCTTGCGCTTGTGCAGCAGGCGCGAGGCGCTCTAATAAAGAGAGCATGTCGTCTGTGCTGCGGATAAACCGGGCCTGGTCGGCACGCGGCGGCTTGGCACCAAACCCGCTGGTCTGGTACAGCACCGGCAGCAAGGTGATGCCAATGCCCGCATTGCGCGCCGCACGCAGCAACGCAAGCGACAAGGTGGCGTCATCGGCATAGTGCCTGCCGCCCTGGTCATGGTGCACGTAATGAAACTCGCAGACCGAGGTATAGCCTGCCTCCAGCATCTCCACGTACAGCCAGGTGGCAATCGCCTCCAGCGATTCGGGCGTGATGCGCGACGCGAAGCGGTACATCAGGTTGCGCCAGCTCCAGAAGCTGTCCTGGCTTTCACCGCGGTACTCCGTGAGGCCCACAAACGCGCGCTGGAATGCATGCGAATGCAGGTTGGGCATGCCAGGCAGCAGAGGCCCTTTTGCCACCGGCACCTCCGCTGACGCGACGGAGTTGGCTGTGAGGTGGGTGATGCGCCCTGCCCCATCCCACTGCACCAACACGTTGCGCGCCCACCCATCGGTCAGCAGGGCATCTGCTGCAAAAAGGCGGTTCCCTGTGTTGTCGGGTTCAAATGCCATGGTGCTCCCCTGGTGCTGCGCAAATCCCCAGGCCATCGGCCACCACACGGCCCTGGCGCACGATGGTGGCGGCTGGCTTGTGACCAAACCAATACGCCAGCTCCGCGGCATCGGCCACCGGCCAAAGCACAAAGTTGGCAGGCCGACCTGATGCGATGACCCCGTGCGAATCCCGCAGCCCCAGTGCCCGCGCTGCATGGGTGGTGATACCGGCCAGCGCTTCGGGCACCGTGAGGCGAAACAGCGTACACGCCATGTTGGCCATCAGCAGCAGGCTCAGCGCGGGCGATGTGCCAGGGTTGTGGTCGGTAGATACAGCCATGGGCACACCCGCGGCACGCAGTTGCGCAATGGGGGGCAGGTGGGTGTCGCGCAGCGTGTAGTAAGCACCCGGCAGCAGCACCGCCACGGTGCCTGCGGCCTGCATGGCGGCAATGCCGTCAGCTGAAAGGTGCTCGATGTGGTCGCACGACAGCGCACCGTAGCGCGCGGCCAGGGCCGCGCCGCCCATGTCCGACAACTGCTCGGCGTGCAGCTTGACGGGGATTCCCAGCCGTTGCGCGGCCTGGAACACCTGCTCTGTTTCCGCCAGGGTGAAGGCGATGCGTTCGCAGAACACATCGACCGCATCCACCAGCCCTTCGGCGGCCAGTGCGGGCAGCATCTCGTTGCAAACCAGGTTGATGTAGTCCTGGCTGCGCCCCGAGTATTCAGGCGGCAGCGCGTGGGCGCCCAAAAACGTGGTGCGCACCGTCACGCCAAAAGCATCCCCCAGGCGGCGGGCCACACGCAGTTGTTTGCGTTCATGCTCCAGTGCCAACCCGTAGCCCGATTTGATTTCGATGGCGCATACGCCCTCCTGAAGCAGGGCTTGCAGGCGTGGCGCGGCCAACGCAAAAAGTTCGTCATCGGTCGCCTCGCGCGTGGCGCGCACCGACGACACGATGCCGCCACCGGCTTTCGCTACCTCTTCGTACGTGGCCCCGGCCAGGCGCATTGCAAACTCGTTGGCACGCTGTCCACCGTAGACCAGGTGCGTGTGGCAATCCACGAGACCCGGGGTAGCGAGCGCACCTTGCGTTTCAAAGCGCGGCAAATCGCTAAAGGAGCTTGGCAACCCGCCTTGCGGGCCCACCCAACGGACCGTGCCGTCTTGCACCGCTACGCACACGCGCACACCTGGTGGCACTGGCACGTCGGCCACCATCAATTCAGCCACCGGCTGCAGACCAGCCCATACCCCGTCCGCACTGGGGGCCGACAGAGGCCGGTGTAGTTCGTCAAGCATCTTGTTGGCAGCCATGGTGTTTATCGCTTCAATTACTACATAAATGATAGCTGCTAGCGCTTATTGGTAAAGCGCTAGAGGCCAATTTGAATCATATTTTCAAGAAGATGCAGTCTCTCAGACGCAACGAGTCGGCTCAAGTGCGATCCACGCGAGTGCCGCGGACTGCTCGCCGCAGCCGGTGTTGAACGCAGCGCCCACCGGCACTACCTGGCGGCCTTCGTTCGGGTGCTCGTGTTGATGCTCGCCGTTCCACCACCACACACCCTGCCCCGCAGCCAGTGTGCGGGTGGATACGCCATCGTGCCAGCGCCATGCGCCTTGCAGCACCATGCACAGCCCAGCGCCAATCCCATCCAGCGACTGCGCACTGCGCACCACCTGCAGCGCACCGCGCCATGTGCCGCGGCGCAGCATCAGGTTGAAGTCGGTCGAGGTGCCACCCAGCATCTGGCAATCCACAGGCTCCTCGCCCGCAAAGGCAAAGGGCACGCCGGGCTGGTCGAGTGTGTGCTGCCACCCACTGGCCTTGCCCTTCAGCTGTACGCCGTCGCCCTCCAGCAGCATGATCTGCCGGTCCACCCCGGGGAACGCCGAAAACGGCCCGGGCGTGGCGATGGTGGCCACGCTCACGCGCCACTCAAACCCCTCCATGCCGGCACCGGGCGGCCAGCAGACCAGTTCCTGTGTGCTGCCGCCACCGTTTTTCCAGGGCACGCCGGGGGTCGCCGCCAAGTCAAAAAATTCCAGCACACCGAGGCATTCATGCAGCATGGTCGCCCGCCATCGCTTCACCATCCACCAGCAGCGGGAACAGTGGGTGGTTCATCTCGGCGCCTGCGGGCAGCACGTCCGCCAGGCCGGGAAACTCGGGCGACGTCTTCCAGGGACGCGGCGCATGGCGGGTGTCGTCGCCAAGGAACCGCACCGAAAAAACCCGGCGACGATTGGTGCCCTCCACCCCACCCGCGGCATGCAGCGTGAGCATGTGAAAACACACGACGTCGCCCGGCTCGATCTCCCATCCCACGATGGGAAACGCGTCACGGTCCGCCTCGACGTTCGGCAGATCCTGCAGGCTGCCTTCCGGAAACCACTTCGCCAGGTTGTCCATGAAGGTGCGAGGCATGAGCCATGGGCCCTTGTGTGACCCCGCCACAAATTCGAGCGTGGCCGCGCGGGACACCGGGTCCACCGGAATCCACATGCTCACGTTCTGAGTGCCGTCGATGTTGTAGTACGGCTGGTCCTGGTGCCACGGCGTGCGCTGGCGCGTGCCTGGCTCCTTGACCAGCACATGGTCGTGGTACAGCCGCACCGTGCGCGACTGCATCAAGCGCTGCGCAGCCAGGGCCAGCGGCGTTTCGTGAACAAACTGGCCAAACTGCGGGATGTCTTGCCAGTTGCAGAAGTCCTCGAAAAAACGGCCCGGGTCATCCGGGCGACTGGCCACCTTGGCGCGCGGGCTGGGCGCAGCCAGGTTGGCGTCAATGCCGCCGCGCAGCAGGGCCACCTCATCGGGCGCGAGCAGCTGTTTGATGCACAGCGCGCCGTCACGGCGAAAGCGGGCGACGTCTTCGTCGGAGAGTCGGTCTTGCAAGCGCTGCAACACCAGGGGGGACATCGATGGCATGCGGGGTTTCCTCCTCGGGTTGACGGTGGACCATGCGTTTGCGGCTTGCGCCTTAAGCGCGTGTGAGCACAGCCTGCAGAAAGGAGCGCGTGCGCTCTTGCGTGGGGTTGGTGAAGATGGTGGCGGGCGCACCAGACTCGATGATCCCGCCGCCGTCCATGACGACGACCACATCACCCACATCGCGCGCGAAGTCCATCTCGTGGGTCACAACCATCATGGTCATGCCCTCGCTGGCGAGCAGCTTCATGACCTGCAGTACCTCGCCCACCAACTCCGGGTCGAGCGCCGAAGTGGGCTCGTCGAACAGCATCACGCGTGGCTCCATCGCCAGCGCGCGGGCGATGGCTACGCGCTGCTTTTGACCACCCGACAGGCTGGCGGGCATTGCATCTGCCTTGTGGGCCAGGCCCACCTTGGCCAACAAGGCCTGGGCGCGGTCATTCGCCTCCTTGCGAGAGATGCCACGCAGCTTGCGCGGGCCCAGCGTGACGTTGTCGAGCACCGACAGGTGGGGGAACAGGTTGAACGACTGGAACACCATGCCCACCTCTTCACGCAGCGCGTTGAGTTCAGGGTCGGGCAACATGCGACCGTCCTGCACCAGCGTACGGCCACAAATCTCCACCGTACCGCCCTCTGGCTGCTCCAGGCCATTGCAGCAGCGCAGAAAAGTGCTCTTGCCCGATCCACTCGGCCCAATCACCACCACCACCTGCGAAGGCAACACATCAAAGTCGATGCCGTTCAGCACCACATGGCTGCCAAACGCCTTGCGCAGCCCCCGGATGCGCACGATGGGCTCGGTGGACTGGCTCGCTCCGTTCATCACAGACTCTTTTTTCATTGCACCATCCCCCCAGCGCGCAGGCGCATCTCGATGCGGCGCAGCACCAATGTGGTGATGCCGGTGAGGATGAAATAAACCACCGCAATGGCCAGGTAAACCTCCAGCGAGCGGTAAGACACGCTGATGATCTTCTGCCCCTCGTGCATCAGGTCGTGGATGGTCAGCAGCGACACCAGCGCGGAGTTCTTGATCAGCGCGATGAACTCGTTGCCCAGCGGCGGAATCATGCGCACCACGGCCTGGGGTAGCACCACGGTGCGCATGGCCAGACCGGACGACATGCCAATGGAGCGGGCGGCTTCCATTTGTCCTCTGTCGATGGATTGGATCGCACCGCGCACCACTTCGGACACATACGCACCCGAGTAAACGCCCAGTCCAATCACGCCGCACACAAAAGCAGGCAAGAGAATGCCAAATTGAGGCAGACCAAAGAACAGGATGAAAAGTTGCACCAGCAGCGGTGTGCCGCGGATCGCGGCCACATACGCCGTGCAAAGCCCATAAATCACGCGCCGTTTGGGGTTCAACCGGCCGATGCCGACCAGCAAACCCATAACACAACCCAGCAGCAGCGAGACTGCCGTGATTTCGACGGTGACAAGCGCGCCCGCCAACAACTGGGGCATCCCCGCCCAGACAGGAGAAAAATCGAGGTCCATCGCGCAGTCCGGCTACTGAATTACTTTGCTGCGCTGTTGCTGAACCACTTCTTCACGATGGCCTCGTACGAACCGTCGGCCTTCAGTTTGGCGATCGCTCCGTTCACCGCCTTCGTCAACTCAGGCGTGTCCTTGCGCAGGGCCATGCCATATTCTTCGGTGGTGAGCTGTTCGTCCAGCACGCGCAGCCCAGGACGGGTGCGCACGTACTGAAACGCGGCGGGCTTCCCGGTCACCGCGGCATCGGCGCGGCCAATGTCCACCAGGTTGAACATTTCCTGGTTCTTTTCCACCTCAACGCGCTGCACCTTGGGAAATTTTTCGGTGAGATACCCCACCGACTTGGTGCCCACCTGTACGCTGACCTTCTTGCCATCCAGGTCGGCCAGCTTGTTGATGGCTTTGTTGTCGGCCTTCACCATGACCACCAGGCCGCCCGCGTAGTAGGAATCGGTGAAGTCCACTACTTTCTTGCGCTCATCGGTGATGTAGATGGCCGATACCGCCATGTCAAAACGCTTGGAGATCAGGCCGGGGATCAGGCCCTTGAAGTCGATGTCCACCCACTCGACCTGCTTGCCCAGGGTCTTGGCAATCGCCTCCACCAGTTCGACGTCGAAGCCCGTGCGCTTGCCGTTCTCGACAAACTCCATAGGCGGAAACGTGGCATCGGTGCCCACCCGCAGAACATTGTCCTGGGCTTGCGCACCCGTGGTGCAAAGTGCAGCAGCGGCGACAAGGCTGGCGAGAAGAAGGTTGCGGCGAAGGTTCATGGAAAAAACTCCTGGGAGGGGTGGGAAAAATCAGGGAGAAGTGAGCTGGCGGGAGATGCGCGCTGCGGCGACAACGGCCATGCCGGTAAGCGCAGCCTCCTGTCCATGGGCTCGCAAGATCGGGGCCATCAGGGTGATGGCTCCCGCTGCCTGCCGGGAAGATCCGAACACGGGCACGCTGACGCCCCAGACACCGTCATCCACCTCGCCCGTGCTGACGGCGTAACCCGCCTTGACAATGTCTTCCAGCTCCGCCAACGCTGCCTCGCGCTTTGGCGTACCTGCGCCATAGTGCAGGTCCAGAATGGCATTACGGGTGGCTGAGGCCACATGGGCCAGCAAGCATTTGGCGGAGGCGCCTGCACGCAGTGGCACGCTGCGCCCTTTTTCGAACGAGCAGCGCAAGGCCTGTGTGCTGTCCACCATGTCCAGGCACACCACGCTGTCGTTGACGGCCACCACCAGCCCCACACTCTCGTGGGATTGCCGGGCCAAAACCTGCATGTCCGGCCGCGCGTGGTGCACCAGATGCGATGCCATGTCAAAGCCCAAGGCCAGTTGCAGACTGAGCGGCCCGGGGGCGTAGTGCCCGCTGCTCTCCAACACAAAGCCCCACATCTTGAGACGTGCAAGCTGACGGTACAGCGTGCTGCGGGCAAGGCCCGTGGTCTCCATCAGCTCGGCAGCCGACATCGGCTGACCGTGCTGCGCCAGGACCGCCAGCACGTGCAAAACACGGTCGGCGGCAGCAACGGAGGAAGGTCCACGGGTGGGCATGGACCCAGTATCAAAGGATTGCTGCGGCATTCAAACCCAGCATTCCCAGTGGATGGGAATGCAGTTCCCTTTTTCACATTCCTGTCATCCCCTGCCCTTCCATCACTTCACCATGGGCAGCTTCAGGCCTTGCTTCTTGGCCGTTTCCACAGCCAGTTCATAACCTGCATCAGCGTGACGCATCACGCCACTGCCGCAGTCATTCACCAGCACGTTGGCCAGCCGCGCAGCGGCTGCATCGGTGCCATCGGCCACGATGACCATGCCCGAGTGCTGCGAGTAACCCATGCCCACGCCCCCACCGTGGTGCAGGCTGACCCAAGTGGCGCCGCCCGAGGTGTTGAGCAAGGCGTTGAGCAGCGGCCAGTCGCTCACAGCGTCCGTGCCGTCCTTCATGCCTTCGGTCTCGCGGTTGGGGCTGGCCACGCTGCCGGTGTCCAGGTGATCGCGGCCGATCACGATGGGCGCCTTTAGCTCGCCGCTCTTCACCATCTCGTTGAAGGCCAGGCCAGCGATGTGGCGCTCGCCCAGGCCCAGCCAGCAGATGCGTGCGGGCAGGCCCTGGAAGGCAATGCGCTCGCCCGCCATGTCGAGCCAGCGGTGCACATGCTTGTTCTCAGGGAAAAGTTCTTTGATCTTGGCGTCTGTCTTGCGGATGTCTTCCGGGTCACCCGACAGCGCCACCCAGCGGAACGGGCCCTTGCCTTCGCAGAAGAGCGGGCGGATGTACGCAGGCACAAAGCCGGGGAAGTCGAAAGCGTTCTTCACGCCTTCGTCAAACGCCACCTGCCGGATGTTGTTGCCGTAGTCCACCGTGGGGATGCCCATGGACTGGAAGTCGAGCATGGCCTGTACGTGCACGGCGCACGATTGGGCGGCGCCTTTCTTCAGCACTTCATGCTGGGTCACGTCCTGCTGCGCGGCGCGCCACTGCGCCACCGTCCAGCCTGCGGGCAGGTAGCCGTTGACCAGGTCGTGGGCCGAGGTCTGGTCGGTCACCAGGTCGGGTTTCAGGCCACCCGCCTGTGCGCGGCGCACCAGCTCGGGCAGGATTTCAGCAGCATTGCCCAGCAACGCAATCGACACGGCCTCCTTGGCGGCGGTGTGCTGCTGGATCAACTCGAACGCGTGGTCAATGTCACGCGCCTGCTTGTCCACATAGCGTGTGCGCAGACGAAAGTCGATGCTGCTTTGCTGGCATTCGATGTTGAGCGATACCGCACCCGCAAATGTTGCCGCGAGTGGTTGTGCGCCGCCCATGCCACCCAGCCCCGCGGTCAGGATCCACTTGCCTTCGAGGGAGCCGCCGTAGTGCTTGCGACCCGCCTCGGCAAAAGTCTCATAGGTGCCTTGCACGATGCCTTGCGTGCCGATGTAAATCCAGCTGCCGGCCGTCATCTGGCCGTACATGAACAGGCCCTTCTGGTCCAGCTCGCTGAAGTGCTCCCAGTTGGCCCACTTGGGCACGAGGTTGGAGTTGGCCAGCAGCACGCGGGGCGCGTTGGTATGGGTCCTGAACACACCCACGGGCTTGCCGGACTGGATGAGCAGGGTCTCGTCGTCGTTCAAGTCCTTGAGCGAGGCGAGGATCTGGTCAAAACATTCCCAGTTGCGCGCAGCACGGCCGATGCCGCCGTACACCACCAGGTCCTGCGGGCGCTCGGCCACTTCGGGGTCGAGGTTGTTCTGAATCATGCGGTAAGCGGCCTCGGTGAGCCAGCTCTTGCAGGTGAGCTGGCTGCCGCGCGGCGCGCGGATCAAGCGGCTGGCGTCGTGGCGGGGGTCGGTGTTGGAAGCGGCGGCGATGATGGCGTCATTGGCGTTCATGGTGGGCTCCTGTGAATCAGTGGGTATGCGAGAAAATCAGGCGAAGCTGGGCAGGCATTGCGTGAGCGCTGCGGGCCAAGTGGACTGCTGGGCCCACTCGCGCATGGCTTCGATGTCGGTGGCGAGGAAACGGTCTTGCTCCAGGTACGCCACGCGCTGACGAATGGCGGCGAACTGCTCTTCCACCAAAGGAGAAGACTTCAAAGCGCGATCGAATTCCATGCCCTGTGCGGCCGCCATGGCTTCGATGCCGACCATCACCGCTGCATTGCGCACCATGTCGCCCAGGCGGCGCGCGCCGTAGGTGGCCATGGAAACATGGTCTTCCTGGTTGGCCGACGTGGGCAGGCTGGTCACGCTGCTGGGGTTGGCCAGGCACTGGTTCTCGGCCGCCAGCGCGGCGGCGGTGACCTGGGCGATCATGAAGCCCGAGTTCACGCCGCTGTCGCGGATCAGGAACGCGGGCAAGCCCGAGAGGCCGGGGTCGAGCAGCAGCGACAGACGGCGCTCGGAGATGGCGCCGATCTCGGCCACTGCCAGCGCGATGATGTCGGCCACAAACGCCACCGGCTCGGCGTGGAAGTTGCCGCCGGAGATCACATCGCCGTTTTCGAAAACGAGCGGGTTGTCGGAAGCCGCATTGGCCTCGATGGTCAACACGCGGGCGGCGTGGTGCAGGTTATCAAGGCACGCGCCCATCACCTGGGGCACGCAGCGGATGGAGTACGGGTCCTGCACGCGGCCACAATTCGGGTGCGAGGGGTCGATGGCGCTGCCATCCAGTAGCGCGCGCACGGCGGCCGCCACGGCGATCTGCCCCGCTTGGCCGCGTGCTTCGTGAATGCGCGCATCAAACGGCTTGACCGAGCCCTTGATGGCTTCGAGCGACAGGCAGCCTGCTACCAGCGCGGCAGCGAACACGCTCTCCGCACCAAACAGCCCGGCCAGTGCGAGCGAGGTGGACACCTGCGTGCCATTCAGCAGTGCCAGCCCCTCCTTGGGGCCTAGAACGAACGGCTGCAAACCAATGGAGCGCATGGCTTCTGCCCCCGGCACCACCTGGCCATCCACCTTGGCCTGCCCTTCCCCGATCAGCACGCAGGCCAGGTGCGCCAACGGTGCCAGGTCGCCCGACGCACCGACGGAGCCTTTGGCCGGGATGACAGGCAGCACGTTGGCATTGGCCATGGCCAGCAGCGCATCCACGATCTCGGGCCGGATGCCTGAGTGCCCGCGCGCCAGACTGATGGCCTTGGTGGCGAGGATGAGGCGCACCACATCGTCCGCCAAAGCATCGCCTGTGCCCACGCTGTGCGAAAGCACCAGGTTGCGCTGCAGCTCTGCCAAGCGCTCGTGGGCGATCTTGGTGCTGGCCAGCTTGCCGAAGCCGGTGTTGATGCCATAGACCACCTGGTCTTCATCGACGATGCGCTGCACCGTGGCCAGGGATTTCTGCAAACCCGCGCGCGCCGACACATCGAGCACCAGTTGCACGGGGCCAGCGTGGATGCGGCGCAGCTCGGCCAGCGTGACGCGGCCGGGGTGCAGGGTGATGGGAGATGCGTTCTGTGTCATGGCATTTATCCTGTATATACAAGTAGGTACAAGCGAAAAAATTCTGTGCTTTTGGCGAAAAATTTCAACCGGCGACGGGGTTGCCGTCGGCGCGGAAGCGGCTGCCCAGGCGGTAGCGGGTGGCGGGGTGCAGGCAGCGCACCACGGTGATCGGCACGCCGCGCGACCAGGTGCGGCGGGTGAGCAGCAGGCACGGCTCCTGCGGATACATCTCCAGCAGCGCGGCCTGCTCGGCGGTGGGCATGACGGCATCGACCACATGCTCGATCTGGTCGAAGGGCACGTTGCGCACCAGATATTCGGAGGGTTGCAGCTGTGTGAAATCCTGCGCTGCGAAATGAGGCACCTGGCGCGGGTTCACGTGACGGTCTTCCAGTTGCACGGGCAGGCCGTCTTCGCGGTGGATGCACAGCGAGTGGAACACCGACTCACCCGTGCGCAGGTCCAGCGCGGCGGCCACCTCCAGCGTGGCGGAGATGCGCTCCACGGCCAGTACGTCACAGCGGTAGTCATGCCCGCGCTGGCGGATCTCGCTCGCCAAGTTGGCAATCTGCAGCAGCGTGGACTGCGGCTTGTCTTCTGCCACAAAGCTGCCCACACCGGCCACGCGCACGATGCGCCCCTGCTCCACCAGCTCGCGCAGTGCGCGGTTCACCGTCATGCGCGAGATGCCGAACAGGGTAACGAGCTCGTTCTCGGAGGGCAGGCGGTCGCCCGCGCGCCAGATGCCTTCCTGGATCTTGCGCGAGATATGGTCTTTGACCTGCTCGTACAACGCCATGGCTTGCGCAGGTGCCGCCACCGCCCCCACTCCATTGGAGGTGGCGGCATGGCGGACGCTGCGCGGCGCAGCGGCGGGACGGCGTGACGGACGGGCGCTCATGGTGAGGACTCAGTTCAATGCAGATCGGCCGCCATGGATTCGGCGCGGATCTCTTCCGTGAGGCGCGCCTTGAGGTCCATGAACTCGGGGCTGGTCTTGATCGTGTAATGGCGCGGGTGGGGCAAGTCCACCGCCAGCTCGGTCTTGATTCGGCCGGGCCGGGCACTGAACACGGCCACACGGTTGGCCATGAAGATGGCCTCGTCGATGTCGTGGGTGACAAACAGCACGGTCTTGCGCTCGGCTTCCCAGATGCCGAGCAGCAACTCTTGCATGAGCACGCGGGTCTGGTTGTCGAGCGCACCGAAGGGCTCGTCCATCAGCAATATCTTGGGGTCGTTGGCCAGTGCGCGCGCAATGGCCGTGCGCTGCTGCATGCCGCCCGACAACTGCTTGGGAAAGTGCTGCTCGAACCCGCGCAGCCCCACCTTGGCAATGAAGTAGTCAGCGCGCTCTTTTTGCTGCGCCTCAGGCATGCCGCGCTCGCGCAGGCCGAAACGGATGTTCTGCTCGATGGTGAGCCAGGGGAACAGCGTGTAGCTCTGGAAGACCATGCCGCGCTCGGCGCCTGGGCCCTCGACCGGTGCGCCGTCCAGCAGCACGCGGCCGCTGGTGGCGTGGTCCAGCCCCGCGACGATGCGCAGCAGGGTGGACTTGCCGCAGCCCGAGGGGCCGAGGATGGTCACGAAATCGTTGTCACGCACTTCGAAATCCACCGGCTGCAGCGCCTGCGTGCGCTGACCCTTGGCGGTTTCGAAGACGCGCGAAACGGCTTGTATGGATACGCGGCTCATCGAACAAAACTCCAGGCAAACAGACGGTGGTTGAGCGCCTTGAAGGCGAAGTCGGACACGAGCCCGATGAGGCCGATGATGATGATCCCGAAGATGATCTGGCCGGTGTTGAGCAGCGACTGGCTGTCGGTGATCATGTGGCCGATGCCGCTCGATGACCCGATCAGCTCGGCCACGATGACATAGGTCCAGGCCCAGCCCAGCACCAGGCGCAGGGTCTCGGCAATGTCAGGGGCGGCACCGGGAATGAGCACACGTGTGACGATGCCCTTGTGGCCAGCGCCCAGCGTGTACGCAGCTTCGACCAAGTCGCGCCGCGCGCTGCCCACCGTCACGGCCACCATCAGCGTGATCTGAAAGACCGAGCCGATGAAGATGACGAGGATCTTCTGCGCCTCGCCAATGCCCGCCCACAGAATGAGCAGCGGGATGAAGGCCGACGCTGGCAGGTAGCGGCAAAACGAAATGAAGGGCTCAAAAAACGCCTCGACGCCCTTGTAGGCGCCCATGGCAATGCCCAGCGGCACGGCGATGACTGCGGCCAGGATGAAGCCGCCGAACACACGCCAGACCGTCATGCCGATGTCCTTGTGAAAGCCGTATTCTGCAAACAGCAGCCAGCCCTCCTTGGCCATGGTGACGGGGCTGGCCAAGAACGTGGGCGACACGTAGCCGCCCAGCGTGAAGAACGCCCACACAAGCACAAACAACACAAAAAAGCCGAAACCCAACATCCAGCGGGCACGGGCGCTCACAGGCTCCAGGGGAGCGAGTGAGCGATGGCGCACGGTGGCTTTTGGCTCGGTAGCGGACAAGGGTTGCACGGCAGACATGGCGCGTTCTTCTTCCGGTTTCTTACTTGATGAAGCTCGCGTCGAACGTGACGTTCAGGTCTTCATTCGCCTTGCGGATGATGCCGGCCTCCAGCAGGATGGCTGTGGCGTCCTTCATGAAGGACTGCAGTTCGCCTGCAAAAAACTTCTGGTTGGCGGCCTTGTCTTGCCAACGCAGGAAGGACGAGGACTTGGCAAACTGTTCGCCCGTCTGCTTGACGGCGGCACCCATGATCTCGTTGGACTTGGTCGGGTCGGCCTTGATCATGTCCAGCGCCTGGAAGTAAGAATTGGCCAGGGCTTGAGCGGCCTTGCCGTTGGCCTTGAGCCAGGTGGGGTCACAACCCACGGTGTCCATCACCATGGGGTAGTCGAGCGTGGTCGCCAGAATCTTGCCGGCGGCTGGGTTGTCGCGCACGGTCGAGAGGTAAGGCTCATACGTCATGGCAGCGTCGTTCTGACCGGCCACAAACGCCTGTGCAGCCGCCTGGGGCGACAGCGTGGTGGTCTTCACGTCCTTGAGGCTCATGCCGTTCTTGCTCAGCATCCAGGCCAGGCCGAAATACGGGGCGGTCCCCGGCGCATCGACACCGATGGTCTTGCCCTTGAGGTCGGCAAAGCCCTTGATGTCGCCACGCACGGCAATGCCATCAGCGCCGTAGGACTTGTCCATCTGGAAGATCTGCACGATGGGCACACCGTTGGCGTTCCAGGCCACGTGCGTCTCAACGGTGGTGGCAGCGCACTGAATGGACTTGGAGGCCAGAGCCAGGTGGCGGTCCTTTTGGGGAATCATCTTGATCTCCACATCCAGGCCGTTCTTCTTGAAGATGCCCGCCTTGTCAGCCAGCGTGAGCGGGGCAAAACCCGTCCAGCCGGACATACCCAACACGATTTTGGTGTCCTGCGCCTGGGCTGGCGCGGCCAGTGCCATCACGCATGCTGTTGCCGCTGCCAGCGACGTCCATTTCACAACCGATCGAGTCATCATCTGCTCCTGTTTGAAGATAAGTTCCTGGGCCCACCCGGCAGGGCTGCACCCGCATCCCGGCCGCCATGATGACAGTTGAAGCATACCTGTATATACAGGGTAAACACCAAAATCACCGGTTCATGTGGCGAGGTGTACTAACCTAGCAAGACTGGGGCCAGGGCGGAGTTCAGCACACCGACACGCACCAGCCACCAGATGAAAACTATCAATTTAATAGCTGCTAGCGCTTGATGCATAAGCGCTAGAGGCCAATTTTGCTAATATTTTCGGATGCTGCTTGTGCCACTTCTGGCGGATAACACTCGCCCCGGAATAGGCGCTTGCACCATGGTGGTGCAATGCGAGTGGCCGGAGGCTAGCTGCTGCAAACTTGCCGGCAGCGCAGCCCTCCATGCGCTACAAAGTCCGGTGCCGCAGAGATTGTCCAGCGACCTCGCCTGCTCTTTCGTTCATTCAATCACAGGTAAGCGCACCGTGACGGAAAGGCCAGGTTCCACGTTACGCATGTGTAATTGCCCATCATGCGCCTGGGCCACCAGACGGCAAAGGTAAAGGCCCAGACCCACACCACCGGTGGTGCGCTGGCGGGCTGTGTCTGGCCGGTAAAACGCCTGGGCCAGATGCGGCAGATGCTCGGGCGGCACACCCGGGCCATGGTCGCGCACTTCGATTTCGACCGCACCATCCACCAGCCGCAAGTACAGCTCGGGCGGCGGTGCACTCGGGTCGCTGTGGCGCAGGCTGTTGTCCAGCAGATTGCGCAGCAGCAGCCGCAGGCGGGACCGGTCCAACCGGACAGGGGGCACCGCTTGCGCCACATGCACCGCTATCAAGGCAGCGCCGGCATGGCGCGATTGCAGGTCTGCAATTACCTCGCGCGCCAGCTCGACAATGTCGGTGGGCTCGCGGTGCAGCGCGGCGTGGCGGCCGGCCAGGCGTTCGCTTTCCAGCAAATCCGTGATGAGACCCGCCATCTCGCCCAGGTCGCGCATCAGGGCCAGGCGCTGGGTCTGCACATCGCCGGTTTCGGGCAAAAGCTCAGTGTTCAGCCGCGCACGCGTCAGGGGGCTGCGCAGCTCATGGCTCATGGCCAGCAACAAGGCGCGCTTGGCCTCCAGCATCTGGTGGATATCGTCGCCCATGGTGTTGATGGTGGCAGCCAGATGTCCCAATTCATCCGGGCGATGCGCATGCCGCACTGGTATGGGTTGCGCAAAGTTGCCATTGCCAAAACGCTGCGCACCACTGCGGATGTCATCCAGCGGGCGCAGAAGATGGCGCACGTACACAAATGCCAACGCGGTCAGCAGCAACAAAACGGTGAGCGTTCCCCACGCAATGCGCGGTCGCTTGTCCCAGGACAGCGCGTTCAGCCCGAACTCAATGGTGTGGCCATCGGCGGTTGTGCGCTGCAACAAACTCTTGCCGTTCTCGTCTCCCGACCAGTGATCGTCCTTGCGAATCTTGTCGCTCATCCAATGGGGCTGAGGTTGATCTGGGTGCGACGCCCAGTTCACCGCTGGGCCTTGAATGCGCAGGGTGACAGGCAAACGGTTGGCTACGGCCTGCGCTCGCTCAACACTGGGTGGGTTGCCAATCTCTGCCGTCAGGCGGTCGACATAGTCCATCAACAGAGGGCGGGCGGCCTCGCGCCAGCCCACGGATACCGCCTTCTGCACGCCCCCCATAAAGGTGACGGCGACGGTCACCGCCAATGCCATGAACACCAACACCAGCCTAATGCGCAGCGAGTACCCCACCGCGTTGCGCGCACGAAGGTGCCAAGGACAATCGTGTTCGCCAGGCCGGTGCGCTGGGAGGTCCCAAAACCTCATGGCACGGCCTTGCGCAGCGCCAGCGAATAGCCTGCGTTGCGCAATGTCTTGATGCAGTCCAGCGGCTCCAGCTTTTTGCGCAGGCGGCTGATCACAATATCCACGGCACGCGTGTACAGCTCTGCCTCATGACCGCGAAGTTGGTTCAGGATGTCGTCTCGGCTGAACACTTTGCCTGGTTCTCGCGCCAGCAAGTGCAACAAGTCAAATTCGGTTCCCGTGAGCTCTACCGCCACGCCCTGCCGCTGCACACTGCGGCGCGCGGCGTCAATCATCAGTCCTTCAAAGTGCAGCGACGCCAGCGCCTCCCCCGGCCCTGGCGCACGGCGGCGGCGCAGCACGGTCTGCAGCCGGGCCACCAGCTCGCGCGGTTCAAACGGTTTGGGTAGATAGTCGTCCGCGCCCAGCTCCAGGCCCACCACGCGGTCCATGACCTCGCCCCGCGCCGTGAGCATCACGATCGGAAGATCACCTTGCTTGCGAATGGTGCGACACAGCTCAAAACCATCCATCTCCGGCAGCATCACGTCCAAAATCGCCGCATCAAAACCACCCGCCCCCAGCCGGGCTAGCCCGTCACTGGGTTTGAGGGCATGAACAAGTTCCAACTCAAACCGCTGAAAGTAAACGGTGAGTGGAGGTCCAAGCTGCGCGTCGTCGTCAATAAGCAAAATGCGGTGCATGAGCAATTCTTACACCGTCAGGCGTTGCTGACCTCTGTGACAGAGCAGTGTGCGCCGCCCACTATGCCGCCAGCGCCAGCCGCGCCCAATGCGCGGTGCCGCACGATCAGCCTGCGCAATCGACCTTGTGCCGGGGCATGTAACGCATCAAAGTGATCCGCTGCCGCCAGCACAGCAGGCAATGTGTGAGCTGCAGTCTGCGGTTGTCGGGCCAGTAGACCGAGCGCGTGTTCGCGGTCAAACCGCGGGCCCCATACCAGCGACATGAGCTCGTCATGGGGATCGTCTATTCCGGCTAACAAAGCGGGGCCGTGCGCCCGCACACCCTGCGCGAGTTGATGAATAGGTGCGCGTGTGGGAGACATGAATGGACCCACCGCGTTACCCACGAACCATCCACCCCTTGCGGCGCTGCATCAGCTCTCGCACTTTTTGCTGCTGCTCAGGGTTCAGGCTGTCGTAAAAATCTGCCAGTGCGGTGATCACCTCAGGACTGTTGGCTTGAACTGCCCTTGTTTTCTCGTCTAACAAGCTCTGCGCGCGCACCCGATCAAACTTATCACCCGACACAATCGCCTGCATATCGGCCCGTGGGTCCGCCGTCTTGCCCACAAACGCTGCGCGCTGCGCCTCCATCTTGTCTGCCAGTGCATTGAGCTTCAGCTTCTGCGCGTCGTTGAGGTCCAGCTTGCTGCTGACCCGGTCTACCACTTTGCCCCGCACTTCGGACATTTTCTCGGCAGACATCGGGCCGCGATGGTGGTAGCTGCTAGAACACGCGGTCAAACTGCCCGCCACAATAGTGGCGCCAAACAAGCCCATGAGGGCTCTCTTGATCCAGGGTTTCATGATGCAGTCCTTTCAAGGACGGTGTTGAACATGACCCTGATAGTGCCGGGTGGTCCGGCAGGCGTCTTCTCGACGCAGTTTCGGTTTATTTCACTTTGTATCCAGCCACATAACGCCGGAGGCGTTAACGAAGAACCGCTGAAAGCACCACCAAACGGTTCGCCAGATTGGCAGCGTCGGTACGCATTTGGCCAAGTGGCACTTCCCCCACGCTCCACCCGTCATACCAAATTGCAAACGCCGTGACACCCAGGAAGCGCTGCGCGCCCAACTCTCCATATGACGCGATGGCTTCGTCGATCCGGGTGTGGTCGGTGGGTAGCCCCACCAGTTCCCGACCGTCAAACACCCTAGCCAAAAAATGGTGCGAGCCCTCGTGGCGGATATGCAGCGTCAATACAACTATCTGGCTCCTTGTTGGATGATGCGAATCCAACATTCGGACAGACGCGATCAGCCCATCGCCTGGGTCTGCGGGAGGCCCCCGTCTGCAAACTGAAGCTCCCGGTCCACACCATGGCTGTCGCCAGAATAAAGTTCTATGCTATCACTCAACTGTCGCTGTTCTACATGATCCGATGGCTGCCCCATTTGCCGCGATGGGACGTCAGTCCAAGTTTCTACATGGTGCGATATTTTTTCAAAGGAGAACATGCTATGGCCCTCGCATTATGAGTTCTGCTTGGCGCAGCCTCATATCCATTGGGTCGCACGTACCATTCCCTACAGGTCAGATGCAGCAACGCTTGTATGTAGGAAAAAGACTACGAGCGATTGCCAACCACTGCAAAATTAAAGTGTCAGCCTGCGCAACATCCCTCATGCAACGACAGCGCGTGCGTTTCGACCCAAATATCAAGCCGCCTTGGCAAACTCCCAGGGCTCAATTCCCAGAGCATCGCCCTCCCCCGCCAAAAGGCCTATGCAATCCAACGTCGTGGGCGGATCACATGGCTTTGCATAAACGCGCAGCGCAATGTCTGCAGCTGCGGGTGAGAAATACAAGCAAAGGTTGTCTTTCTCTTTCTCATAACAGGAAAACAGCGCACGACCTGATCCCGGTGGGCACATCAGAAACTTTGACATGAACATCTGCTGAATGCGCAACGTGGGCTCGAAAGCCTGATCATCATTGCCGAGTTCCAATTTGTACCAAGTGCTCATATGCGCCTTTCAACTGGCTAAGCCAGTAATACGGATGGCCTATCGTATTTTTGAGGCGTTGAAATAAGCTTCTTGTGCAGCGCATCAATTTGTAGGACGCATGCGCGCAGATGCATGAAGCGTGGACGGCCGTCAATCCAATGACGATTCAAGGTCGCACCGCATTTGCAGCCGCGGCGTTGCCCGACCTGCTCCATGGGCCCGCAGCGTGGCGCAACCCAACCCCGTGATGTAAAGCACATGCGCTTTCGGCTGATCGGCATCCACTGGCGGCAATCGAACTTCCACCATCCCGGCTGCGCGTAGCACTCGCAATTTGTCGATGTTGCGTACATCCGACTCGATCAGGGGGAGGTCATCACGCTCCAAACCCTGCAAATTCTCCATTGGCATGGCGGCCTCCGGCTAGTTGAGCGAGCATTGTGTGGCGCAGTTTCCGAAGACTCAAGAATTGATACATGGTGGTACAACCTAGACGCCAGAAACCGATTCGCGTCGGCCTTTCGATGAAACCGGCATCCCTGGAATGGCGGGCAACCAACAGTGAATCGCCTACATGGTCCGCCCAAGGAAAACAAGCTGAACCGCCCCGGCTTTCGCGGAGGCTGTTTGGTTTAAGTCAGGCCGCCACCTCGGTGACCTGACTGGCGAGTTGCCGGTAGTAGTTTGCCTCAGCCTCTGCAGGCGGGATGTACCCGATAGGCTCGAGCAGGCGGTGGTGGTTGAACCACGATACCCATTCGAGCGTCGCAAACTCCACGGCTTCCTTGGTTTTCCATGGCGCCCGACGATGGATTAACTCTGCCTTATACAGGCCATTGATGGTCTCGGCCAGGGCGTTGTCGTAGCTGTCGCCCTTGCTGCCCACAGAAGGCTCGATGCCTGCCTCGGCTAGCCGCTCCGTGTACCTGATGCTGACGTACTGCGAGCCTCTATCGGAGTGACAGACCAAGCTGCCGTCGCGTTCGGGCTGACGGGCATATAGGGCTTGTTCCAAGGCATCGAGCACAAAGTCTGTGCGCATCGGACTGCTTACCCGCCAGCCAACGATGCGCCTGGCAAACACGTCGATGACGAAGGCCACATAAAGCCAACCCTGCCAGGTCGAGACCTAGGTGAAGTCGCTGACCCACAATTGATTGGGCCTCTCGGCCCGGAACTGCCGATTGACGCGGTCCAGCGGGCATGGCGTCTTGGCATCGCCGATGGTGGTGCGTACGACCTTGCCACGCATCACACCACGCAGCCCCATGCGGCGCATCAGTCGCTCGACCGTGCAGCGGGCTACGGTCACTCCTTCGCGTGCCAGTTGCCGCCACACTTTGTCGGCACCATAGACCTGCATGTTGGCCTGCCAGACGCGTTGAATCTGCGACATCAGCACCTCGTCGCGCTTGGCTCTGGTGCAGCGCTTGTGAGGCTCGCGCACCAGCGCGGCGTGGCGCCAATACGCCGACGGGGCAACCTGCAAGACCTTGCAGAGCGGCTCAACCCCGAAAGCATTGCGCTGCTGGTCGATAAAGGCCTTCAAGACTTGAGTCGGCGGTCGAGCTCCGCCTGGGCGAAAAACGCGCTGGCCAGCTTCAATCTCGTTGGCCCGGCGCAATTCTTTGACCTCGCGTTCCAGCTCCTTGACCCGCTGGGCTTCGGCTGTGGTGACGCCTTCTCGCGTACCTGCATCCACTTCGGCGCGCTTGACCCATTCGTTCAGGGTCTGCGGCACGCAGCCAATCTTGGGGGCGATGGATTCGATGGCGGCCCACAGCGATGGGTATTCCCCTCGCTGCTCCTGCACCATCCTCACTGCGCGCTCAGCACCTCAGGCGAGAACTTGTTCGACTTCTTCATGGCTCAATCCTCTCAGAGAAAAGAGCCTCCTTAAAAATGAACTGACCCCCAGACCAACTAGGCAGTGATTCTCAGCCGGTATCCTACCGGGCTGAGTCCGTTCAACCTGAGCTTGATGCGCTCATGGTTGTAGTAATGAACGTAATCATGCACGCCCGCTTCGCGCGTTTCAAGGCTGTTGGGTGCAGCCAGCCGGAAGTACTCGGCTTTGAGGGTGCCGAAGAAGCTCTCAATTGCTGCGTTGTCAAAGCAGTTGCCCTTGCGGCTCATGCTTTGCTGTACTCCGCGCTTCACAAGCATTGATCGATAGGGCTGCATCTTGTAGTGCCAGCCTTGGTCCGAGTGGACGATCAGTTCCGCTGTGCGTACGGTCCGCGCCAGCGCTGCCTCGAGCGTGCTGTAAACCATCTCGAAGACCGGACGCCTTGCCATTTTGTAGGCGACGATCTCGCCGTTGTAGAGGTCCATGCAGGCCGACAGATAGAGCTTGTGGCCATTCACATTGAATTCGGTGACATCAGTTGCCCATTTCTGGTTGGGCGCGGTCGCACGAAAGTCGCGCTGCAGAACGTTAGGCACGTGCGCATCGCTCACGCCCGGGATATGCCGGGATCGCTTCTTCGCCCGAATCAACGCGCGCAGCCCCATCTTGCGCATCAGACGCTGCACGCACTTGTGGTTGATCGGTTCCGCCACCGAATTGCATAGCGTGGCCGTGATGCGTCTGTAGCCGTAGCGTCCTTTGTGCTCGTCATAGACAGTACGGATCCTGGCCTCCAAGGCATTTTGCTGGTCGGCGCGCTGGCTCGCCTGGCACTGGTAGTAGAACGTGCTGCGTGCCAGGCCTGTGACCTGTAACAGGTCTGCCAATTTATGGTGATGCCTCAACCCGGCAATCAGGCGCGCTTTGTCGGCGCAGCTGACCTCTTCGACCGAATCAAGGCCTGCAATTTTTTTAGGTACGCGACCTCGGCGCGCAGTCGTTCGTTCTCTTCTCGTAGGGTTTGCGTTGCGTCGGCGGCAACCTTGTCCGACGACGCTGCGCAGCGGCCTTCCAGCTTCATCTTGGGACGCTCTTCTTTCTCGTTCTCAATAGCCTGCAGGCTGCCTTGATCGAGATTGCGTCGCCAGACCACGACTTGGTTGGGATTGCGGATGTCATAGATCGCAGCGACCTGGCGGCTGGAGAGCTGTTCGCGATCCTCATGGGACAGCACTTGCAGTTTGAACTGCGCACTGTACGTGCTGCGCTTGGGGCGCAGCCCGTCAATGCCGTGCAGGCGGTAGTGGCTCACCCAAGTGCGGATCTTCTCCTCAGGCACTGACCATTGGCGCGCCAGCAGCTTTGCCCCACCTTCCCCAGCCATAAAACTCTTGACCACTTTGAGCTTGAAATCTGTCTGATACTTCTTCATGAAACCCCTTGAAGTTGGTCCAACTTCAAGGGGTCAGTTCAAAACCGGGGCGGTTCACTTCGCCGGTGGACAGGCCACGGCCCAGCCGTTGAGCAGCGCCATCTGGCCTGCGCTGTCGCCTTGGCGGTCCTGGCGGATGGTGTTGTAGTTGTATGGATTGGTGGCGCGCAGACCGCTGACATTGGCGGTGGAGGACCAGTACCAAAGGTCTGGCGCGGCGGGGAAAAAGCGGGTGTTGAGGCCTGGCGGATTTGCCGTCTTGTCTACCAGCCTTTGCAGCTCTGCGGCGCGGGGCAGTCGCCAACCGGTGCCCTCCGCCTTCCAGCGGTTGGCTGCCAGTGCAGTGGCTTCGGCGCGGTCCAGCAGCAAGGGTTTTCCGGTGCAGGTTTTGCCGGTCCATTGCATGCCCTCTACACAGCGCGGCCAGGCCAGCCCGGCGCGAAGGTCATACACGTAGGCGCCATCGGGTGACACCACCCAGTCGGGGGAACCAGATCCAGGTGCCGAAGCCGATTCAGATCCACGGGACTGGGCGGTAGCCAGTACCGGCAGTGAAACCACGACACACGCCAGCAACAAGTGGCGCGAAGAACGAGCGAGTGTTTTCATGGGCAAAGTGCGCGGGGGCTGAGCGGGGGGTTTGCGGTGGTTGCACCGTGACGGTGTCGCCGCATAGAGCGGCAAAATCAGGCCACTACACCCTACCGCAGATGAGGCGCAGTGAGGCCACCCACATCAAGAAATCTTCACGGCGTGCTGGCCCGACCGCGCTGCCGGAGGTGTTGGCGGGTTGTATAACGCAGCCATGACCGACGCCGCCGCACCCCACGCACTGGCACCCGCTGCCGCCCCCATCGCCCTCATCCGCGCGCTTGAAGAGCGCGCCTTCAACGCCTGGCCCGCGCACCAGACGGTGTTTCACCGAGGGTGGGTGTTTCGGCTGTCGGGCGGCTACACCAAACGCGCCAATTCGGTGAACGCGCTGGTGCCCGGTGCGCCGTTTGACGGTGTGCGCGAAGCGGCCACTGCCCTGTATGCGCGGCATGGGCTGCCCACGGTTTTCAGGCTGTCGCCCCTGGCGCCGCCCGAGGCAGACCAGGAACTGGCCGACGCGGGTTATCAGCACTTTGACCCGTCCGTGGTGCTGCACAGGCCGCTGGCCGGGCTGGCCAAACCCAGTGGCGGCGCCACGATCATGCCGACACCTTCGGATGCGTGGATGGAAGGTTTTGCCCACGCCAACGGCGTCGCCCTGCACCACCGCGCCCTGCACCGCACCATGGTGCAAGCCATTGCCCACCCCACTGCCTTTGCCGTGCTGCACACCCCCGAGGGCCAGCCCGTGGGCTTTGGCCTGGGGGTGCTGGAGCGTGGCGCCGTCGGCCTGTACGACCTGGCCGTAGCCCCCGCACACCGCGGTTGCGGCCGCGGGCGGGCGCTGGTGGAGACGTTGTTGCACTGGGCAGCCAACGCCGGGGCCACATCGGCCTATCTGCAGGTGCGGGCGCAGAACGCGGCGGCGCTGGGGTTGTATGAGGGCTTGGGGTTCAAGACGGCGTACGGGTATCACTACCGGGTGCCGGGGTGATCGCTTTGGGGCTCCCTCACCCCTGGTGGGAGAGAGTGTGTGAACACCGGCGCTCTCGTTGGCTCAGGGATTGAGGCGAAAATATTAATCAAATTGGCCCCTGGCGCTTTACCATCAAGCGCCAATAGCTACCTATTCAATAGCAAACCAGCCCATCACCGGTGGCTCAACCGCCTTACAGCCCAGTCACCCAAACTCTGCACCGCCTGCACAAAAAAGATCAGCACCAGCACCACGGCCAGCATGATCTCGGGCAGAAAACGCTGGTAGCCGTAGCGGATGCCCAGGTCGCCCAGGCCGCCGCCACCGATGGCACCCGCCATGGCCGAGTAGCCGGTCAGGCTCACGAACGTGATGGTGAGGCCCGCCACGATGCCGGGCAGCGCTTCGGGCAGCAGCACTTTCCAGACGATCTGGCTGGTGGTGGCCCCCATGGCCTGGGCGGCTTCGACGAGTCCGTGGTCTACCTCGCGCAGGGCTGACTCCACCAGGCGCGCCACAAACGGGGCAGCGGCGATGGTGAGCGGCACCACAGCGGCAGCCGTACCAATGGACGACCCGGTGATGAACCGCGTGAACGGGATGATGGCCACCAGCAGGATGATGAAAGGCGTGGAGCGCACGGCGTTGACCAGCCAGCCCACCAGCTTGTTCAAGGGGCCGTTTTCCAGCACGCCACCGTCGTCGGTCAGCCGCAGGAAGACGCCCAGCGGCACACCCAACAGCCCGCCCACCAGGCCGGAGATACCGACCATGATGAGCGTCTCCCACAACGACGAGGCAAACAGATCCAGCATGGCCGGAGTGAAGTTATCCAACATGATTTCTTGTCCTTCTTAACCGGCCACGGCCACTTCTTGCACCTCGACGCCACCTGCACGCAAGTGCGCCACTGCACCGCGCAGGCTGTCGGCCTCGCCGCTGGCATATACGGCCAGCGAGCCAAAGGTTTCGTCCTGGATCTCGTCCACCTGGCCGTGCAGGATGCTCATGTCCACACCGAACTGGCGGATCAGCTGCGACAGGATGGGTTGGTAGGCACTGTCCCCCGCGTACGACAGGCGCAGCAGCTGGCCGGTGCGTCCACCGTTGAGCTGGCCCGCGAGCTTGCGCACGTGGCCGAGCACGCTGGCGGGCAACTCTTGCGGCAGGATCTCGTCGATCAGACTCTTGGTGATGGCCTGCTGCGGGCGGGTGAACACGTCCAGCACCCGGCCCTGCTCCACAATGCGGCCGGCCTCGATCACGGCCACGCGGTCGGCCACCTGTTTGATGACCTGCATCTGGTGGGTGATGAGCACCACCGTCAGCCCCAGCTCGCGGTTGACCTGGCGCAGCAGGTCGAGGATGGAGCGCGTGGTCTCCGGGTCCAGCGCCGAGGTGGCTTCGTCACTCAGCAGCACCTTGGGGCGGCTGGCCAGCGCACGCGCAATGCCCACGCGCTGTTTTTGCCCCCCACTGATCTGCGCCGGGTAGCGGTCGGCCAGGGCCGACAGGCCGACCAGCTCCAGCAGGGGGTTCACGCGCTCGCGGATGGCGGCCTTGCTCATGCCTGCCAACTCCAGCGGCAGCGCGGCGTTGTCAAACACGGTGCGGGACGACAGCAGGTTGAAGTGTTGAAACACCATGCCGATGTCGCGGCGCGCCTTGCGCAGTTGTGCGTCATTGAGCTGGGTCAGGTCGCGCCCGCCCACGATCACCTGGCCCGTGGTGGGCCGGTTGAGCAGGTTGATCACCCGCACCAGCGAGCTTTTGCCCGCCCCGCTTTTGCCGATGATGCCGAACACTTCGCCCGGGTGGATGTGAAGGTCGATGCCACGCAGGGCCTCGACCGGGCCTTGTGAGCCCTGGTAGGTTTGGGTGATACCCCGTAAGTCGATCATGAAAATGCAAAGGCGCCGCACAGGCCTTGGTGACAAGAGCCTGACTGCGGCGCGCAGTGTCTAAAAGGGTCTAAGGAATAGGATGCGGGACTGTATCGGCGAATCGTAAGAACACAAACGATCAAAAAATCGGGTGATTAGATGCGTTGGTTATAACGAACGTGATAGATACGCTGCACAACTACCATTTTGATAGCTATAAGCGCTTTTCCCATAAGCGCCAGATGCGAATTTGACTCATATTTTGAATGAGTCAACATTGGCCTTCCTACTCAACCCGTTGGACTGCCCCAGTCGAAGCCAGGGCGCGCCCGCATACCCCTTCGTAGGTCCGGGGCGAACGGCGCCGCTGGGGCGGTTAGCCGGTCAAGCGCTGCCCTGCCCCATGGCCGCATGCACCTTGGCCACCAGCGCCTGGGCGTCAAAGGGCTTGACCAGCAGCTCCATGTGCGCGCCCAAAAACTGCGGCGTCATGGCGGCCTGCTCGGCGTAGCCGGTCATCAGGATGATCTTGATGGACGGAAACTGCTCGCGGGCGTAGTCGGCCACCTGGCGGCCGTTGGGGCCGGGCAGGCCTACGTCGGACACCAGCAGGTCAAAGTGCACGGCACCCGACAACAGGGCCATGGCGGCACTGCCCGTGGCCGCCTCCATGACCTGAAAGCCCATGTCCCGCAGCAATTCGACAGCCAGCGCACGCACGGTGTCGTCGTCTTCCACCACCAGGATGGAGTCGGGACGGCGTGCGCCGCTCAATGAGGTCAAGGCCTCGGTGGGTGCTGCCTCGGCCTCTTGGTGCCGCGACCGCATGAAGTACAGCGCCACGGCCGTGCCCTGGCCCACGGTGCTGTCCAACACTGCAATGCCGCCCGACTGGCGCATGAAGCCATAAATCATCGACAGCCCCAGCCCCGTGCCCTGCCCCAGCGGCTTGGTGGTGAAAAACGGATCGAACGCGCGCGCGACCACGTCGCCCGGCATGCCGGTGCCAGTGTCGCGCACGGTGATGCACACATAGTCGCCCGGCTCCAGCCCGGGGATGGACGCCGACATGGCGGCGTCAGCCTGCACATTGGCGGCCGAGATATGCAGCGCGCCGCCCGTGGGCATGGCGTCGCGCGCGTTGATGGCCAGGTTGACCACCGCGCTCTCGAACTGGTTGGCATCGGTCAGCGCGGGCCACAGGCCCTGGGGCAGTTCCAGCTGCAGCGCAATGTTCTCGCCGCAGGTGGTTTTGAGCATGGATTCCAGCCCGCTCAACGAGGCGCCCAGGTCCACGGGACGCGAGTCCAGCGGCTGCCTGCGCGAAAAAGCCAGCAGCCGCTGCGTGAGCCCCGCCGCCCGCTTGGCGGCAGCCAGGCCCGAGTCGATGTAGCGGCCCACCTCGTCGTAACGCCCCTGCGCCATGCGCTGGCGAATGATCTGGAGCGGCAGCACGATGCCCTGCAGCATGTTGTTGAAGTCGTGCGCAATGCCGCCGGTCAACTGGCCCACGGCTTCCATTTTCTGGCTTTGGCGCAGACGCTCTTCTGCGTTGTGCAGGGCTTGTTCGCGCAAGTGCTCTTCGGTGGTGTCGCGGCCCACAGCCTGGATGAAACCATCGCTGGGCACAGCGGTCCAGGCGATCCAGCGTTCGCCGCCGTCACGATGACGATAGCGCGCCACAATCTGGCGGCGCTGAGGCTCTATGGCCAGTTGGGTCATGGCTTTGGCCACCTCTTGCTTGTCGTCGGCGTGCGCGAACCCGGCCATGGCGTGGCCAATGGTTTCCTCCTCCGACCAGCCCAGGGTAGCCGTCCACGCCGGGTTCACGGCGGTGATCGCGCCGTCATAGCGAGCCACCAGCAGCACGTCTTCCGACAGCTGCCACAGTCGGTTGCGGTCGGCGGTGCGCTCGGCCACCTGCTCTTCCAGCGATGCAGCCAGTTTCTGCGTCTGGCGCAATGCCAGGAACTTGCTGGTGGTCTCCACCACGGTATTGAGCATGCCCCTCACCTGACCCGACTCGTCGCGCAGTGGGCTATAGCAAAACGTGAAATACGCCTGCTCCAGCTTTCCGAAGCGCGTGGTCTCCAGCTCAAAGTCTTCGATGAAGGTGGCCTCCCCTGCATAGGCCTTGTCCACCATCGGCTTGAGGGCTGGCCAGGACTCGCTCCAAACCTCCGACAGCGGACGGCCGAGCGCCTCGGGCTTGCTGCCCATCAGGGGTTGGTATGCCTCGTTGTAGAGCATCGTGTGCTCCGGTCCCCAGATCAGACACGAGGGGAATCGCGACGACAACATGGTCTCCACCGCAAACCGCAACGCTGGGGGCCACTGCGACAGGCCCCCCAGCGGTGTGCTGGCCCAGTCGTGGTCGCGAACCTTTGCGCTCATGGCGCCCTTGGCGCATGGGAAATTCGGCAGTGGGGGCACAGAATGGTTCATAAAGAAAATGTGTCCCGAAAAATCAGGGACCGGTTCAATCACACATCCCTCCAACCAACCCGGCAGGTGCGATGCTCTCGCCTGCCCGGCAAGGGGCACCGGCGTGCTCAGAGAGCACCGAGTCTACAGGCGAAGATGGATTGAAACGGAGGTGATAACGCAGTGCGCGGCGCAGCCAGACATGAACCCGCTGCCGCACGCCCACCCGTGTGTGGTCCCCCTAGGCCCCCATCACAGCGCCCCGCGCCTGCACGCGCCGCGATATCACGAACCCCAGCGCCAACACCCCCAGCGCCGCAGTAGAAAACACTGGCGGCAGCCAGCCCCGGTCCACACTGAAAGCCACCACCAGCACGCCCGCCGACTGACCCAGAAACAGCAGGCAGGCGAACAGGGTCACCGCCGTGCCGCGCGCCTCGGGCGCCATCTGGGTGGCCTGCACCTGCAACGTGTTGTGCAACATATAAAACCCCAGGCCGGCACAGAAACAGCCCAGCACCGCCCACGCCACCGCGGGTGCCCAGGCCAGCGCCAGCAGTCCCGCGGCAATCAGCGTGGCGCCCGTCAACGCCAGGCCTTGCTCGCCCAGCGCCGCCAGCCAGCGCCGCGCAAACACGCTGTAGATCAGCCCGCCCACGCCATACAGCACCATCACGCCGCCTGCGGCAGACGCCGACAGGCCAAACCCGTCGACCATGCGGGCGGGCACAAACGCCAGCGTGCCAAAGGCCAGTGCGCCTTCAATGGCCACCACGGCCAGCACCCAGCGCACGCGCCCGATGCGCAGCAGCGCCGCCGTGCCCGCAAGGTAGGCCCGCAACGAGAACGCCGCTGCACCACTGCCCGCACCCGCAGGGGCTTGTAGCACGCCCGCAACCCGTGCTTGGCGAAACAGCAGCACCGCCGCCACGGCAAACATCAGCGCCAATACCCCCAGCGCCGTGCGCCAGCCCAGCGTTTCGGTGGCAAAGCCGCCAAACCATTGCCCGGCCATCATTCCGGTGACGGTGGCCACCATCAGCCGCGCCAGGGTTTCCTGCCGCTGCTCGTACGCCACCTGGTCGCCAATCCACGCCATTGACAGCGGGATGATCCCGGCTGCCGCCGCCCCCATGGCCGCGCGCGACGCCACCAGCACCGTGAACGTGGGGGCCAGTGCCGTGATGGCGCTGAACACCGCGCAGGCCGACGTGGCCCCGATGATCACGTGCACCTTGCCCAGCCGGTCGCCCAACGGGCCATACACCAGTTGCAACACACCGTAGGCCACCGCAAACGCCGCAATCACCGCAGCCGCATCGCCCGTGGTCACGCTGAACTCTTGCGACAGCTCCACCAGCATCGGGTCGCACACACGCATGGACGCCATGCTGCAAAAGGCCGCCAGGCTGATCAGGCGCAGCATCATTGAAGGAGAAGAAGTCATAGGCGGCGAATTGTGACGCGGCAGCCGCACTTGCGTCGGCTGCGGGCTAATGCCGACTGGGTGCGACGCGGATCTTTCGCCTCACGCCAGTCACCAAAGTCCGATGGAGGGCCCGGATCGGCGCCCACCCTATAAGCGTTGCAACACGTTACCGGGAGCCTCGCCAAGCCCATCTAGACTTTTCCAGTCACGCACGCAGAGCGCTGCGGAGCGCGCTTGCAGTGGGAGCCCCCAGCCCACGCGCCTGCGATGAAGAAAAGGAAAGGAGACTGATACGACATGATGCGTACCTTTTTTGAGATCACGACCGCGTTCTTGATCCTTTGTGTGGCCGGGCCTGCTGTCGCGCAATACGCGCCGGTGGACCCCATGCCTGCCGGGCAGGCCGCCACCGGTGTGATGGCGAACAAGCTGTCCGGCAACATTGCCCGCGGCAAAACATCGTCCAAGTCGGTTTCGAGCCGCTGCTTTGCTGACTCCGGTCCGGGCCCCGAGCGCCGCGCCATGGAGGCGGAGTACAAGCAGCGCCTGCGTGCGCAAGGCAAAGTCCAGGCGGACGCCTGGCGGGACGAGCACGGTCGCAAGTACCGAGCGGGTTTGGTGGCGGCAGGCAAATGTTGAGGGAGCTTTTGCAACTAAGGCGCTGAATGGCTGTTGAGCAGTGCAACCGCAAAAACTGATCAACTGCACGCTGCAAAGCTATTCATTTGATAGCTGCAAGCGCATATAGATAATGCGCTGGAGACCAATTTTCATCAAACATACACACGCACTGACTGGCTGACAACCCGCACACTCCACACCCTCTCACCGTGGGGAGCGGGTGTCAGATAAGCCCCTGCAAACAACACCCGCAACCGGAACCTGGACGCAGGCAAATCACCCCTTGCGCCCCCACACGCGCACCCCCAGCGCAGCGATGGACGCCACCGTAGCCAGCCCAACCACCCCCATCCACCCCCACTGCGCCAGCGCCAGGCTACCCAGCGCAGCGCCCGTCGCCATGCCGATGAACATGCCGGTAAAAAGCAGCGCATTCAACCGGCTGCGCGCAGCGGGCTCGATGCCAAACACGATGGTCTGGTGCGCCACCAGCACGGCCTGAATGCCAAAGTCAAAACCAATGGCGCTGACCACAATCAGCCCCAGTTGCCACTGCATCGGCAGCACCACAGAAAGCGCCATGCTGGCAAACGACACCACCGCCAGCGCAGCGCCCAGGCGGGTCACCACCTCAGGCCCACGCTTGTCGGCCAGGCGCCCGGCCAGAGGCGCAGCCAAAGCACCCGCAGCACCCGCTAAACCAAACGCCCCCGCCGCCGCACTGCCCAGGTGGAACTGGCTGTGCAGCATCACCGCCAACGTAGACCAGAACGCGCTGAACCCGATGGACAACAACCCCTGCGCCCAGGCCGCGCGGCGCAGGGCGCCGTGGCGGCGCCACAGCGACAACATCGACCCCATCAGCGCGCCATAGCCCAACTGTGTCGTCGGCGCAAAACGCGGCAGCCCGCGCCATGCGGCCACACCCAGCAGCGCCACCGCCCCCGCAGCCGCTACATACACCGCGCGCCAGCCAAAGTGCTCGGCCACAAACCCGCTGACCACGCGCGACAACAAAATGCCCAACAGCAGCCCCGTCATCACCGTGCCCACCACCCGGCCCCGGTGCTCGGCCGGGGCCAGCGTGGCCGCAGCGGGCACCACGTCTTGCGCCAACGTGGCCATCAGCCCCACCGCCAGGCTGGCGCCCAGCAGCCAGCCAATGCCGGGGGCCAGGCCGCTCAGCAGCAGCGCCACCGCCAGCACCGCCGCCTTGATGAGGATGATGCGGCGCCGGTCAAACCGGTCGCCCAGCGGCGCCAGCAGCAAAATGCCCAGCGCATACCCCAGTTGCGTGAGCGTGGGCACCAGCCCCACCGCCTGGTCGCTGGCCGCAATGTCGGCCCCCAGCACCCCCAGCATGGGCTGGCTGTAATACAGCGACGCCACGCTGAACCCTGCGGCAGACGCCAACAACAGCACCAACGACGGCGCAATGCCCGTGGCGGGCCCTGCCGAGGCTGCAGGTGTTGCAGCTGCTACTGCGGCGTCTGCTGCTACCGGCCTTGCATTCGCAGATTGAATAGATGACATGGTGTTTACCCGGAGTGATTTGGACTGATGCGATTGTCATCACCCGCAACACACCACGGTAGTGGTTCACAGCGCACATTTGTTATACGCTGCACGCATGACAGAACCCACCATTCCGGGCGCAGACCGCATTGAGCTGCTGCAAACCTTTGTGCGCATCGTCGAAGCGGGCAGCCTGTCTGCCGCCGCCCAGCTGCTGGGCACCAGCCAGCCCACCATCAGCCGCCGCCTGCAAACGCTGGAGCGCCACCTGGGCCTCAAGCTGCTGCAGCGCTCGACCCACGTGATGAAGCTGACCGAAGACGGCGACCGCTGCTTTGCCCACGCCAAGGCCCTGCTGGAAGACTGGCGCGCCATGGAAGACGACCTGCGCGGCACGGCAGACACCCCGCGCGGCACGCTGCGCGTGCTGGCGCCACACGCCTTTGGGCAAGACCAGTTCATCGCCCCGCTGATGGCCTATCTGCGCCGCTACCCCGAGGTGGACGTGGAATGGATGCTGCACGACCGCCGCCCCAACTTCATCGCCGAAGGCATCGACTGCGCCATCCAGGTCGGCGCGGTGGACGACCCCAGCGTGGTCGCGGTGCGCCTGGCCGAAGTGCCCCGCATCGTGCTGGCCGCCCCCGCCCTCATGGCCGGGCGCCCCACGCCCCAGCACGCGCAAGACCTGCAACCCCTGCCATGGCTGGCCCTGAGCACCTTCTACCGCCGCGAAGTCACACTGACCCAAGAGCCCGGCGGCGAGGCCCACACCTTCGGCATCACGCCCCGCCTGGCCACCGACAGCCTGTACGCCCTGCGCAGCGCCGCCCTGGCCGGGCTGGGGGCGTGTATTTCATCGGCGTGGATCGTGGACAACGATGTGCGGCAAGGGAAGCTACTACACCTGGTGCCCAACTGGCATGCGGCGCCGCTGCCGGTGTACCTGGTGTATCCGTATGCGCGGTTTTATCCGGCGCGGTTGCGGTTGTTTTTGGAGGCGATGCGGGGGGCAATGCCGGGGTTGGTGGGGATGCGGGCGGTGGGGTGAGGTTTGTAGCGAGTGACAGTAACCGGCCAGGAGCGGACATTCGGGACATCAAAACCAACAGGCCAGCTTTCGCCGTATCGGACCCAACAAATGACCACAAGTGAGAGTTACGAGGTCATCAAGCCTGAGTTGAGTGAGTTGCTGCACTTGCTCAGTCAGTGTGGACAAGTCGTCTCGTTCTTCCTCAAGCCGAAGCCGCCCATAGCTCCGGCGTTTGACACAGCCAGTCCGCTCGCCAGTCTGTTCGCCTTACCTGCATTTCAAGCCCGAGCGGGGGAACTTGGGGCGATCACAGCTGAGCCCATGAGATACAGCACCCTCAATAGATTCGAGTTTGAAGGTTCACTCGTATCTGTGGCGGTTGCCGGTGGCTGTCATCGCAGCACGAGCGGAACCTCTCAAGAACACATTCGAGCCGTAGTGGCAGCTGGCCTAGATGCCGCCTTCCCGCGTCCGTTCGACGACATTCACGTGTTCCGACTCGACGACGCGCGGTGGTGTCAAGCGACTGAGGAGGCAACCATATCTACGTCCTACGCGGCTTGGCAGAGTGCCCGTGGAATATGGTGGCTTCTGTGCATCGCTGACATTGATTGATTACCGCCTGTTGCCATTAAAGCCTCGGCTTAGAGTTTGGCTCGACCTGCGAGGGTGGCGGACGTTCGAATGGCATTGAACTTCCGCTTCTGGGAATCCTGACTGTCCGCTGTGGGCCCGCTACCGCCCTCGCCGTCGGGCAGAATTCGGCAGAAGCGCTCTTAGGCGAAGCCCAGCAAGACGTCTTCGAATAACCAATCTTCATATGATCTACCTTGCAATAACCTCAGAGGGCCTAGCTCAAGCGCTGCATGTGGCAGGGAGCGGTGACGCGGTATGGTGTGGTGCCGATGCGATTTCAGAGGAAGCATGTGCCGCGCTACCCCCGCCTAGATGCACTCGTTTTATCTATGAGTTAAGGGATCGGTTTCTGCTGGATGACGCTGTAAGCACTATCGAAGAGCATCACCCTGGGCAGACAATTTGGGTCGAAGGTACATCTCCTGCATGACCAATTAACGGCCAAAAGCGGACATTACATTGAAGAGTCTCGAAGGAAATCGCCGCAAAAATTCCACCCCGTGCACTTTGATGGTGACAGGCTGGAATGACTCGTCCGCATGGCTTCCGGGTCTCGAAGGCCGATATACAGAGACGATGTTCATGCGCCTTCTGATGATGAGCACTCCAATATCACGACTGGAGGCGAAGACGGTAGTAAAAAAAATCGCGGCCCGCCAGCCACTACAGGTACTACTTTCCGACGATCGTTATGCGGATGCAATGTGTTTTTCGTTGCAGCGTATTGGTGGAGAAGTTCAGCTTCACAGGGACGATCGGCCGTCGGGCTAATGTCTGCTTTGGGCAAGAGCGAAAGGCAGCAACGGGCCCGCTAGCGTCCCTCACCGTGGGGCAGAATTCGGCCAGGAGCGGTCTGTGGCGGCAGATGAAGCGGACGCTCAACGTTGATGTGAGGGGCCGCCGTAGCGGCGAAGCCGCGAAGGTAACCTGCAAGAGCAGCTTGCAGGCGCTCCCCAGTCGACGAAA
>JAHJWB010000014.1 GCA_018828125.1 Gammaproteobacteria bacterium
CCCACCTGACCATCGCCGTCAACGTCAGCGCCCGGCAATTCAGGCAAGCCGGCTTTGTGGCCGAAGTCCTGCACACCCTGCAGCAACACAACGCAGACCCCAAGAAACTCAAACTGGAACTCACCGAAAGCCTGCTGCTGGGAGACATCGAAGACACCATCGCCCGCATGGTGCAACTCAAAAGCGAAGGCGTGGGATTTGCGCTGGATGACTTTGGCACCGGCTACTCCTCCTTGAGCTACCTCAAACGCCTGCCGCTCGATCAAGTCAAGATCGACCAGAGCTTCGTGCGGGATGTGCTGACAGATCCCAACGACGCGGCGATTGTGCGCACCATCCTGGCGCTGGCGACCAGCCTGGACCTGCAGGTGGTGGCCGAGGGGGTGGAGACGACGGGGCAGCTGGGTTTCCTCAGGCTGCACGGGTGTGAGGCGTTTCAGGGGTATTTGTTTGGGCGGCCGGCCCCCATCGATGTGTTTGCGCGTGAACACGAACTGGGCCTGATGGCACCGCAACCGGTGACGGCGTCCACCGAGCGAAGGGAGTCCCCATGACGGCACCCGGCGTGTTGTGGGTAGACAGCGACACCCAGCATGCGGCCGCCGCACGGCGGTTGATGGGCGCGCGCCACCCCCATTGGCGCGTGGTTAACACTCCCACGGCTGAAACCGCGCTGGCACCTTTGGCATCGCAGGCCTGGGCCGCAGTCGTGTTGTGCCTGAGACCGTCGGTGCATGAGCTACCCGGTCTGCTGGAGCTGTGCGCGGGCCGCCCCGTCTTGCTGTGTATCGACGCCGCGCAGGAGGTGCTGGCCGCACGCGCGTTTCGCTGCGGGCTCGGCGACTATGTGCTGCGCGATCCCGAAGTGGACGGCATTGCCCACCTCAGCGAGTTGCTGCACCGACTGGCGGCGCTCATTCACAACGCCCAGGGCAAGGGGCAGCCTGTGCGCATGGTGGATGCCCGCATCTGGCAAGAAGCACTAACGATGCTGCAAGAGCAGCGCGCGGCCTTGCAAGCCACGCTGGCCAGCATGAGCCAGGGCATCTTCAAGACGGGCCCGGACGGGCGCATTACCGTTTACAACGAGCGTGTGCTGGAGCTGCTCAACCTGCCGGAGTCCTTGATGGCCACACGCCCCACGCTGGCCGACCTCACCCGCATACAAGCCGAGCGGGGCGACTTTGGCGAGGGTTACAGCCTGGTGGACCAGCGAGGGCACAACTACATCGCCCAGGGCGCCGTGGCGCCTGCGCCGGCGTTGTACTGGCGCACCGCGCGCGATGGCCGCACTTTGGAGGTGCGCACCACCACGCTGCCCGACGGTGGCCTGGTGCGCACCTTTGCGGATGTGAGCGACTACGTGCGGGTAGAGAACGAACTGCGCGAGAGCGAGGCACGGTTTCGGTCGCTTTCCGATCTGTCGTCCGACTGGTACTGGGAGCATGACGCCGAGGGGCGTTTCATGCAGCTGGCGGGCGACCTCAGTGTCAACGGCATTCCGCTGTCCAGCGTGATGGGCCGCACACGGTGGGAGATCGGCGCGCTCAACATGACCGATGCCGACTGGATGGCGCACCGTGCCGTGCTGCAGGCCCAGCAGCCGTTTCGTGACCTGGAGCTGCAGCGTGAACGGCCGGACGGCACCATGCACTGGATATCGGTCAGTGGCGTGCCCGTGGTCGATGCGCAGGGCACGCTGCGCGGCTACCGTGGTGTGGGCCGCGACATCACCGAGCGCAAGCGGGTAGAGAGCCAGATCGAGCAGCTCGCGTTCTACGATGCGCTCACGGGCCTGCCCAACCGCCGCTTGCTGCTGGACCGCCTGCAGCGCTCGCTGGCATCGGTGCAGCGAACCCAGACCCAGGGTGCGCTGCTGTTCATCGACCTGGATAACTTCAAGGACCTGAACGATACGCTGGGCCACGATACGGGAGACCAGTTGCTTTTGCAGGCCGCGCAGCGCCTCAAAGCCTGCGTGCGCGAGGTAGACACCGTGGCCCGTTTTGGCGGCGATGAGTTTGTGGTGCTGGTGGAGGGCTTGAGCTATGACGCCGCGCATGCCAGCGCGGAGGCCGCGCTGGTGGCCAGCCACATCGCCACCACGCTGGGCAAGCCCTATGCACTGGGCGACACCAGCCACCACAGCACCCCCAGCATGGGCATTGCGCTGTTTGGCCAACAAGCCTGCACCGTGGACGAACTCCTCAAACACGCCGACCTGGCCATGTACCAGGCCAAGGCTGCAGGCCGCAATACCCAGCGGTTTTTTGACCCAGACATGCAGGCCGCCGTCAGCAACCGGTCCGCACTGGAAGCGGACCTGCGCCGGGGCTTGCAAGACAAAGAATTGGTGTTGTACTACCAGCCCATTGTGGACGCGAAGGGCCGCCTGCAGGGTGCCGAAGCGCTGGTGCGCTGGAAGCATCCCCGCCGGGGGCTGGTATCGCCCGCCGAGTTCATTCCGCTGGCAGAGCAGACGGGGCTTATCTTGCCGCTGGGGCATTGGGTGCTGGAGGCTGCGTGTGCGCAGTTGGTCGCCTGGTCGCGCAGCACGCTCACGCGGCAGTTCTTCTTGTCCGTCAACGTGAGCGTGCGGCAGTTTCGCCAGCCCGACTTTGTAGAGCGGGTACTGGGTGTGCTCAACGCCAGCGGCGCCAACCCGGAGCGGCTTAAGCTGGAGCTGACCGAAAGCCTGCTGCTTGCCGATGTGGAGGACATCATTGCGCGCATGGAATACCTGCGCCGTTTTGGTGTGGGCTTCTCGCTGGACGACTTTGGCACGGGCTATTCCTCGCTGAGCTACCTCAAACGCCTGCCACTCGACCAGCTCAAGATCGACCAGAGTTTTGTGCGCGACCTTCAGACCGACCCCAACGACGCGGCCATCGTGCGCACTATCCTGGCCCTGGCAGACAGCCTGGATCTGGCGGTGGTGGCCGAAGGCGTAGAGACCACCGGCCAGCTGGAGTTTTTGCAGCGCCATGGCTGCAAGTCGTTTCAAGGCTACCTGTTTGGCCGCCCCATGCCCGCTGAAGTGCTGGAGCGTGCGCTGCGGCCTGCGCTATGACCTGCGCTATGACAAGGGCCCGCCAGCGCGTGCAGTTCACAATCGCGCCATGAAAAAACAGGTGTTGGTTGCCGGTGGCGGCATCGGTGGTTTGGCCACGGCTTTGGGCGCGTCGCGCGCCGGGTGGGATGTACGGCTTTACGAACGCGCCCCGGCCTTCAGCGAAGTGGGCGCGGGCGTGCAGATCGGTCCCAATGTAGTGCGCCGCCTGCAGGCGTGGGGGCTGCAGCAGCCGCTGCAGACAGTAGCCGCTTTTCCCAGCCGCTTGCAAGTGCGCAACGCCGTCAGTGGAAAGGAGCTGGCGGTGCTGCCGCTGGGCCCCACCGCAGTACAGCGTTACGGCGCCGCGTATGCCACCGTCCACCGCGCCGACCTTCACAATCTGCTGCTGTCAGCCGTCACCAAATACACCGACACGCAGTTGCATCTGGAGCACGCCATTGAAGGTTTTTCCGATGCCGAGGGTGTCGTCACCGTGCGCACCAGCCGCGGCAAGGAGATCGAGGGGGATGCGCTCATCGGTGCAGACGGACTTTGGAGCCGCACCCGCACCCAGCTGCTGGGCGCCATTGCTCCGCGCGTGACGGGTCACCTGGCCTACCGCGCGCTCGTGCCGCAGCATGCGCTGCCCGATGCTTTGCGCACCGGCCAGGTCACCGCCTGGCTGGGCCCCCGCCTGCATGTCGTGCAATACCCCGTGCGCCGGGGTGAGCTGCAGAACATCGTCGTCATCGTGCAAGGCCCCGCACCCCAGGACCTGGAGAGCTGGGACCACGCTGCCAACGCCGCGGGTCTCGAACACGCGCTGCAGGGCACCTGCGCCCCACTGCAGGATGTGGTGCGCAGCGTGGGTGCCGCAGGAGGCCCCGGCTGGCGCCTGTGGCCCCTGTGTGACCGCCCCCCCGTGCGCAACGCGGCCGAAATGGCGTGTGGCCTGGTGGCCCTGCTCGGGGACGCTGCCCACCCCATGCGCCCTTATCTGGCGCAGGGTGCAGGCATGGCCATTGAAGACGCGGCCGAACTGCAGCGCGCGTTGGCGATGCATGACATGGACGTGTCACTGCGCTTGCGTCGCTACGCCCTCAACCGCTGGCAGCGCAACGCACGTGTGCAGGCACGCTCCACGCGCAACGGACGCATCTTCCATGCCATGGGGCCGGTGCGGTGGGGGCGGGATCTGTCGCTGCGTCTGCTGGGCGAACGGCTCTTGGACGTGCCGTGGTTGTACCGCGGTGACGGCGCTGGCGCGAGCTCGCTGTAACGTCCTTGGCGGCTTAGCGCCAAACACGCAAGGGCTGCATACGTTGCTTTCCTGGCCTCAGGAATTTCCCTATGCGCGCATGCCCTTGGATATGCGCCATGGGGTGAACTTTGCTGAGTGTGCCACGCTCTACCTAAGTGCGTGCTAAGTCCGTTAAAGGCACCCAATGTCTCTATGAATCCGCTGTTCAAGCGCGGGCCGTGGTGCTACAAAGGGCTGAGCCGGTAACGATTCCGACAGCAACACCGTGGCACTACCCGAGCCAGCCGGGGGCGCCGCCAGAGGAGGTCGTATGGATGCCATCAGCAGTTTCGCCGCGCGTTACGCCCGTAGCCGCGAAGAGGAAATGTCGATCGACGAGTACCTTGCCGAATGCAAGCTTGACCCCATGGCCTACGCCTCGGCCGCCCAGCGCATGCTGGCCGCCATTGGCGAGCCCGAAATGGTGGATACCCGCACAGACCCAAGACTGTCGCGCCTCTTCGCCAACAAGTTGATCAAGCGCTACCCCACGTTTGCCGAGTTCTACGGTATGGAAGACTCCATCGAGCAAGTGGTGAGTTTTTTCCGCCATGCCGCGCAGGGGCTGGAAGAACGCAAGCAGATCCTTTACCTGCTGGGCCCCGTCGGTGGAGGCAAGAGTTCAATCGCCGAGCGGCTCAAGCACCTGATGCAGAAGATCCCGTTCTATGCGCTCAAGGGCTCGCCCGTGAACGAATCACCGCTCGGTCTGTTCGACGCGATGGAGGACGGACCCGTGCTGGAAGAGCAGTTCGGTATCCCCCGCCGGTACCTGCAACGCGTGCTCTCGCCCTGGGCTGTCAAGCGAATGGAAGAGTTTGGCGGCGACATCCGCCAGTTCCGCGTGGTCAAGCGCTACCCCAGCATCTTGAAGCAGGTGGGCATCGCCAAGACCGAGCCGGGCGACGAGAACAACCAGGACATCTCCAGCCTGGTGGGCAAGGTGGACATCCGCAAGCTCGAAACCTTTGCCCAGGACGACACCGACGCCTACAGCTACAGCGGTGGTCTGTGCCTAGCCAACCAGGGCCTGCTGGAGTTTGTGGAGATGTTCAAGGCGCCCATCAAGGTGCTGCACCCGCTGCTCACGGCTACCCAAGAGGGCAATTACAAGGGCACAGAAGGGTTTGGCGCCATCCCGTTTGATGGCGTGGTGCTGGCGCACAGCAACGAGAGCGAGTGGAAGGCGTTTCGCAACAACAAGAACAACGAAGCGTTTCTGGACCGCATCTACATCGTCAAGGTGCCCTACTGCCTGCGCGTGAGCGAGGAGATCAAGATCTACGAGAAGCTGATCCGCGAATCGTCGCTCGGCAACGCCGTGTGCGCACCGGGCACGCTCAAGATGATGTCGCAGTTCGCCATCCTCACGCGCCTGAAGGAGCCCGAGAACTCCAGCATCTTCAGCAAGATGCAGGTCTACGACGGCGAGAGCCTGAAAGACACCGACCCACGCGCCAAGAGCTACCAGGAGTACCGCGACTACGCCGGTGTGGACGAAGGCATGACTGGTATCTCCACGCGCTTTGCGTTCAAGATCATGTCGCGGGTGTTCAACTTCGACAGCGCCGAGGTGGCGGCCAACCCGGTGCACCTGATGTACGTGCTGGAGCAGCAGATCGAGCGCGAGCAGTTCCCTGCAGAGCTGGAAACCAAGTACACCAGTTACATCAAGGAATTCCTCTCGCCTCGCTATGCCGAATTCATCGGCAAAGAGATCCAGACCGCGTACCTGGAGAGCTACAGCGAGTACGGGCAGAACATATTCGACCGCTATGTGACCTACGCCGACTACTGGATCCAGGACAACGAGTACCGCGACACCGACACCGGTGAAGTGTTTGACCGTGGTGCGCTCAACGCCGAGCTGGAGAAGATCGAGAAGCCTGCAGGCATCGCCAACCCGAAGGATTTCCGCAACGAGATCGTCAACTTCGTGCTGCGCGCACGCGCCAACAACCAGGGCCAGAACCCCAGCTGGACCAGCTACGAGAAGCTGCGGCTGGTGATTGAGAAGAAGATGTTCTCCAACACCGAAGAGTTGTTGCCTGTGATCAGCTTCAACGCCAAGGCCAGTGCCGAAGAGGCGCGCAAGCACGAGGACTTCGTCACCCGCATGGTGGACAAAGGCTACACGCCCAAGCAGGTGCGGTTGTTGTGCGAATGGTACCTGCGCGTGCGCAAGAGCAGCTAGCGCAGCGGCCAACAAAACTCTTCTGGCGTCGTTGCAGCGTCTTGTCGTACTACCCGTACTACTCGTACTGCCTGCGACGCAGCGCCTAGCCAGAACCGCTTTGCTGAGCTTTGTTGGCCGCTCTTGAAGGTTTTGCCAGTGCATCCTCCGGGGCGCTGGCCCACGTGGGAGCAACGGATGGCACTGCAAATCATCGACCGCAGGCTCGCAGGCAAGAACAAATCTGTGAGCAACCGCGAACGTTTTGTCCGCCGCTTCAAGGAGCAGATCGCGGAGAGTGTGCGGCGTGCGGTGTCGAAGCGGGGCATCCGCGACATGGAACAGGCCGAGAGCATCACCATTCCCCGCAAGGACATCAATGAGCCAGCGTTCCACCACGGCCAGGGCGGCATCCGCGACGTGGTGCACCCCGGCAACACCGAACACGTGCGCGGCGACCGCATCGAGCGACCCCAAGGCGGCGGCGGGCGCGGATCGCAGGCCAGCGACAGCGGGGAAGGGGAGGATGACTTCACCTTCACGCTGACCAAGGAAGAGTTCATGCAGCTCTTTTTTGAGGACCTGGCGCTGCCGAACCTGCTGCGCACGCACATCGGCGAGAACCCGCAATGGAAGTCGCGGCGCGCAGGCTATAGCCAGGACGGCATTCCCAACAATCTGGCGGTGCTGCGCACCATGCGGGGGGCGCTGGGGCGGCGCATCGCGCTGGGCAAATCTGCGCACCGCGAACTGCAGGCACTGCGAACCCAGCTCGACGCCCTGCTGGCCCAGGACGATGGCACCAGCGAGCTGCTGGCAGAACTGCGGGGCCGCATCAACGCGCTCACAGACCGCATCGGCCGGATTCCGTACCTTGATCCCATCGACCTGCGCTTTCGGGCCCGCGTCCCGGTCCCCGTGCCCAACAGCCAGGCGGTGATGTTCTGCCTGATGGATGTCTCGGGCTCCATGGACGAGGCACGCAAGGACCTGGCCAAACGCTTCTTCATCCTGCTGTACCTGTTTTTGACGCGGCACTACGAGAAGATCGACATCGTCTTCATCCGCCACCACACCCAGGCCGCCGAGGTGAACGAGGAGCAGTTCTTCCACTCCACCGAGAGCGGGGGCACGGTGGTCAGCAGTGCGCTGGTGTTGCTCGACCAGATCATCCAGGCGCGCTACCCGCTGGGCGACTGGAACATCTACGTCGCCCAGGCCAGCGATGGGGACAACTTCACCAATGACAGCGACAACTGCCGCAACCTGCTGGCAGACCGCATCCTGCCGCTGGTGCGCTACTTTGCCTATGTGCAGGTGACCGAGGTGGAGCAAAACCTGTGGGAGGAATACAGCCAGTTGCTGCCGGTGTTCTCTCACTTCGCGATGCGCAAGGTGTCCGATCCGGGCGAAATCTACCCTGTGTTCCGCGACCTTTTCAAGAAAGAGGGGGTGCAGGTATGAGCGCTGTACCGCGGCTTGTAAGCCAGGCTCGGCCCGCAGTGCCAAGCCCGGAGGTGACCCCGTGATCAACATGACCCAGTACCCGGTGCTGGAGCGCCGCATCCGCGACAACCCCTGGAAGGCCGCCGCCGTGGGCGAACGCCGCCACCGCGCCGTGCCCGCGCAGCCCCTGCCCGCCGGGGCACGGCCCGCGCAGCCGCTGCCCGACCCGAGCGACTGGACTTTCGAGCTGATTGATCGCTACCACGCCGCCATTGCCGCCACGGCCGAGCGGTTTGGGCTGGATACCTACCCCAACCAGCTGGAGGTCATCACTGCCGAGCAGATGATGGACGCCTATTCCAGCGTGGGGATGCCGGTGAACTACCGCCACTGGAGCTACGGCAAGGAATTTTTGGCCACCGAGCGGCGTTACCGGCGCGGGCACATGGGGCTGGCGTACGAGATCGTCATCAACGCCAACCCCTGCATCAGCTACCTGATGGAGGAGAACACCACCGCCATGCAGGCGCTGGTGATTGCCCACGCTGCCTACGGCCACAACAGCTTCTTCAAGGGCAATTACCTGTTTCGCATGTGGACCGACGCGTCCAGCATCATCGACTACCTGGTATACGCCAAGGACTACGTGGCCCAGTGTGAAGAACGCTACGGCTTGGGCGAAGTGGAGCAGCTCATGGACTCTTGCCACGCGCTGGCCAATTTTGGTGTCGACCGCTACCGTCGCCCTTCCAAGAAGCCCCTGGCGCGCGAACGGCTGGAGCGCACGCAGCGCGAGGCCTACGCCCAGCAGCAGGTGAACGAACTCTGGCGCACGCTGCCCACGCGCCCCGGCAAGGAGGACGCGGCGCAGGAGAACGACCGCTTCCCGCAGGAGCCTCAGGAGAACATCCTGTATTTCATCGAGAAGAACGCGCCCCTGCTGGAGCCCTGGCAGCGCGAGATCGTGCGCATCGTGCGCAAGATCGCGCAGTATTTCTACCCCCAGCGCCAGACCCAGGTCATGAACGAGGGTTGGGCCACCTTCTGGCACTACACGCTGCTCAACACGCTGTACGACGACGGCTACCTCAGCGACGGGGTGATGATCGAATGGCTGGGCTCGCACACCAATGTCATTTTTCAGCCGCCCGTGGGCCATCGCGCTTACAGCGGCATCAACCCCTATGCGCTCGGCTTTGCCATGTACCGCGACATTCAGCGCATCTGCCAGAACCCCACCGCCGAAGACCGGCATTGGTTCCCCGACATTGCAGGCACGCCGTGGCTGCCCGCGCTGGACCATGCCATGCGCAACTTCAAGGACGAGAGCTTCATCGGCCAGTTCTTGAGCCCGAACCTGATGCGCGAGATGCGCCTGTTTGCCCTGCACGATGACACCAGCCAGAGCGAGTTGCTGGTCAGCGAGATCCACGACGAAAACGGCTATCGCAACCTGCGTCAGATCCTGTCGCAGCAATACGACCTGGGCACGCGCGAGCCCAACATCCAGGTGTGGAATGTGAACCTGCGTGGCGACCGCAGCCTGACCCTGCGCCACACCCAGTACCAGGGCCGCCCGCTGGCCGACGATACGCAGGAAGTGCTGCGGCACGTGGCGCGCCTGTGGGGTTTTGGGGTGCAGATCGAAAGTGTGGATGCTTATGGCAACCATCCGGTGCTGCTGCACTCGGTGCCTGCATCGTCCGCGTGACCCGGGGCTGAGAGCGAACACGCTCGGAGGGGGGATGGCAGCGCAAGGCAGCGCGCCGCGCCGGTTCGCGATGCTGCTGCTGTCACCACTTGCACAACGTGCGGGCCTGCGTTTTGCCTAAAGTTGGAAACGCTTTTTGCTATGTAAAACATAGCTGCTAGCGCTTATTGGATAAGCGCTAGAGCCTATTTTTGAGTCATATTTTTGTGGCAATGCCCCGCGTTGGACCACTGCGCCTGTCGCCGCCGACGCGCGTCAGCCGCTCAGACTGTCGCCTCCCGCAGCGGGCAGTCCGTGGCCACCCGCTCGGCCAGCGTCTGGCGCAGGGCCTGCAAGGCCGCGATGCGCGTGTCGATCTCCTGCAGCTTGACCGCCAGCACCTGGGCCAGTGCAGGGCCGGGGTCGGCCGCATCCCAGATGGCGGGCAGGCGGTCGCCGATTTCGGCCAGCGTAAAACCGAGCTGCTGTGCGGTGCGGATGTACTGCACCAGCATGGTGGTTTCGGCCGGGTAGTCGCGGTAGCCGTTGGCCAGGCGTTGCGCGCGTATCAGCCCCTGTTGCTCGTAAAACCGCAGGGCTTCGCGGCTCAGGCCCGAGGCGGTGGCGAGCTCACCGATCAGCACGGTCGCCTCCGCCCGGGGCCTCGCTGGCTGCACCCAGCGCCCACCGCAGGATGGCGGTCTGCACCGGCAGCAACAGTTGTTTTTGCGGGTAGCCCACAAAGCCGGGGTATTCCACCGGGTCCACCGTCAGCTCGCGGCCCAGAGTGAAGGGCGGTGTGGGCAGCAGGGCGGGGTTGCCCAGGGCGGCCAGGTGGTCTTCGGTCAGCGGTGTCATGTCGGTTTGGGTTTCAGCGTCGGCCTCGGCGCCTGCGGGCCAGCTGTCGGTGATCACCACATCCACCGGGCCTTGCAGCGCGGAAGGCTCGACAAACGCCACCTGCGGCAGTACCTCGTGAAAATGCCGGTCGCACACTTGCACCAGCTCAAACCCCAGCACCTGGGCCAGCCCGTGCCATGAACGGAACACATTGGTGCTGGGCCCCCACAGGCACACGCGCGCCTGCGCCAGGGGCTTGATCTGCGTATCGACAAAGTACGCATCGGTCAGCACCTCACATGGGTGGCCCTGGGCCGACATGGCGTTGATCACCGGGCGCTGCGACGCGGCGGCAAACTCCGACAGCCGCGCGTGGTTCGTTTCGCGCACCACATACACCGCGTAAAACGGGTCGAGGTAGCCCGCCAGGTCGCAGGCCCGTTCGCCGGTTTTGAGCATATTGGGCAGCTCGGTAAACGCCAGCCCGAGCTGCCGGAAGGCCTCAATAAAGGTCGTGCGGGTGCGAATGCCATTACCTTCGAACGACCATGCCACCGTTCCCTGCAAAGTGGGCCCGGGCGCGTTGACAAGTGCCCAGATGTGCCGGATGTCTTCAGGTCGCAGATCGGTCAGCTGGATGAGGTTCATGGGGGCGTGTTTCCATCAAAAGGGCGGGGCAGAAGATTCTGCTTGACCTTGAAGCGTACTTCAGGCCTGAAGCTGCGGGCTTCTTTCACTTCTATTGCCGCGCTGCCATGTCCACCATTCCTGCCGTTCGCGCAACCGCCGCTCCATCCGCTGCCGCATTCTCTTTGTCTACGCACCGCTATCTGCGCATCGTGCGCGCCAGCGGGTGGTACGACCTGCTGGTGACCTGGCCCTTTGCATTGCCTTGGACCTTTGCCTGGCTGTATGCCCATCTGGGTATGTTGGCAGCGCTACTGGGTCTGCCAGGCACCTTGCACCCGCTGGATGCCACCCACATGCTGCTGGCCAACCTGCTCGGGTCGGTGGTGGTGGTGTGGTCGCTCGCGCGCATGGTGGCGCCGTCAATGCTGCTGGGGCGGCTGGATGGCGTGGCGCGGCTTCTGTTTGCGGCTTGGCAGATCTATGCGGTGACGCAGGGCGCCAGCGCCATCGTGCTGGGCTTCACGCTGTTCGAACTCCTGTTTGGCTTGCTGCAGTGGTGGCGGGTGACCGATGCTACCCAAGTGCGTGTCAGTGTGCAGGCGCGGGCAGGCACCTGAAGGCCAGTGTGCCCGCCGCCAGCATGGCAGCAATGGTCATCATGACCGCCACATACGGGTCGGCACCCTGCGAGGTGGCCACCGATGCCGCGACGCCGGTGACCCACTGCATCAGCGCCACGCCCAGGAAAAGTGCCATGGTGAACACCGCCATGGCGCGGCCCGTGACGGCGGGGGCGTAGGCCGAGCGCACGTCCGAATACTGCAGCACCATGTAGCCCGACAGCAGCCCCACGGCAATGGCGCCGCCCACGTCCAGCCACTCGCGGTGCAGCACCCCAATGGCCGCAAACAGCGTGGCCAGCAGCAGGGTGAACCCGGTGATCCAGCGTCGGCGGCGTCCCGGGCCGGGGTCGAACCGCCCAAACAGCGCCGGGCTGAACAATGACACCAGCGACACGATCACTGCCACGTTGCCGCTGGCCACCAGCGAGTACCCGTGCCGCTCGATCAGCAGCGGCCCCAGCCACAGGCCTCGCAGCGCCAGAAAGGACGCATATGTCGTCAGCGCCAGAAGCATGATGCCTGCGGTGTGCGGCAGCAAAAACAGCGCGCCAAACCCGCGGATGGCGGCGCCCACCGATTCGCGTTGTGGGGCGTTGTGGGTGGTGGGGGCAGGCTCGTGCACCTTCCAGAAGATCAGCAGCCACGCCAGCACCGACAACCCGGCCAACACCCCAAAGCCCATCCGCCAGGACGACAGCTGCACCAGCCACGCCAGCGGCGTGCCCGTGAACAACATGCCCAGCCCACCGACCCCCATGGCCACACCCGACACCATGGCAAACCGTGACGGCGCGAAATACCGCGCGATAAATACCGTGCACACCAAAAAGGCGGGTGCGCAGCCCACGCCAATCAGCACCTGCCCCAGCAGCACCGCGCCATAGCCCGGCGCCATCGCCGACACCAGCGCCCCGGCAATGGCCAGCGGAAACGCCACCAGCAGCGTGCGCCGCACGCCGTACAGGTCAATCCCAATGCCCATGAACAACTGCATCGCGCCAAACGCGAACGCAAATGCCCCTGCAAACAGCCCCAGCGCCTGCGCCGACAAGCCAAATTCGGCCTGGAGCCCGGTGGCCATGATGGCCGTGATGGTGCGAAACGCCTGGCTCAACGCAAAGCCGGAGATCAGCGCCAGCAGCATGGTCCATGCGGTGCGGCTGGGCAAGGTGGCCAGGGGCGGCGGCACGAGGGCGCCAGGGTCGGGGACTTTGGGAGCGTGGGGAGGTGGCACAGGCAAGCGGTGAGGTAAAGGAGGCGGGAAGGGGAGAGAGCGGGGGCAACGGCAAGGGGTCGAGCGTAAACGCTGAACCCCTGCGTGTCTGTCACCCGCAGACATCTCCAAATCCGCGGCCTGATGTCGCACCCGTATCGCCCCAGCCAAGGGTTAACCCCGAATTTCTACCGGTCACCGGGGCGTCACAGGGGTGCAACGCGCTGCAGACAGACTCCGGGCAGTACCCGAGCAGGGATCACCCCAATGACGGCCCCGGCTGCATGGGGCAATCTTGCATCCACGTGCTGACGTATCAGTGCCAAGCGATGTTTTTGCAGGTGTTTGTAAAGCCTGGTGTTCGCAGCGGCTTTGGCAGGCTTTGTGCTTATGAAGCCTTGCGGGGTGCACTATTTGCGCCCCTGGGCCAGGATTTGCAGGTTTCGCGGGTGCTGCAGAGCACGCCGCCATCAGGAGTAACGGATGAAGAAGTTCGCCCCACTGAGTACCTTGGGTACTTTGAGTACTGGTTTGCTGGTAGCTGTCCTGACCACCGGATGTGCAAGCGTTCCCGCCGAGAAGGTGGCGTTTGGCGAGCGCAGCAACAACATGCAGTTTGCGTGTGGCAATGGCGACAAGGTAGAGATGCAGTTCTTCCCCGAGGAGGGCATGAGCGTGCTGGTGCGCAACGGCTGGACCGTGGGCTTGCCCCAGCAGGCCACCGAGACCGGCTACGCCTTCAGCAACGGCCCCACCACGGTGCGCGGCCAGGGCAACGAGATGACCATCCAGATCGGCTACCTCACCCCCATCTGGTGCCGCGGACGCCCCATGTTGGTGTCGGGCCGCTGATCAGCGCGCACCTGCGCTACCATTTTTGGCCGGGTCTGCCGGTCTGACTGAATTCAGGCAACCGGAACAATCAACGCGTCGTCTCCATCGCAAATCATCAAAAATGATAGCTGCTATCGCTTGTCCATCAAGCGCTAGCGGCCTTTTTTATGCCTATTTTTCAAGGGCTGGCGGCGTGGGCGCATCACAGGCCCTTGCCGCAGCTGGCGGGGGCGTGTGCCCGGGAGCCCTGTTGCAAGGTTACGGGCGCCACCAGGTTCGCGCCTGTGGCGTCGCGCACGGTCAGCGCCACTTCACGGCTGTCGTCCGCGGCATCGTTGAATTGCAGGCGCATGAACGCGGGGCTGCGGGTGGTCTGGGGCTGGCCGTTGACCACATCGGTGGTTTCGAGCGTGCCTTCGAGCACCACCACCCCTTGTTCATCCAATTCCCATGGACCCAGGTAGACAAAGCGCTGGCACGGTGCGGTGAACTCCACACGGTCGTTTTCCAGGACCAGGCTGACGCCCTGGCAGTCGGCCACACACGGCGCACCGACGGAAAAACCGGGGCCCCCATAGCCGAAGACGCCGGTGACGGGGCCCGTGCCGGTGCCGCCGGTGCCCGGCCCACATGCCGACAGCGCCAGCAGCAGCAATGCCGAAAGTGCGCACGCCCCAAGCGCGCGCCTTGCAAGGTCAGGAAGGGTTGTCATCTTTGTCCGCCGCGTAAAAGTAGCTGCCAAACCGTGCGCGGTGAATGCGCAGGTCGGCGTCGGTGTGTTGCTGGTCGTGGTCGTAGCGGGCTTGTGCCTCGGTCATCACCGTTTTGAAGGCCTGGCGCCAGGCCTTGGCTGCCACGGTGTGCAGGCGTTGCGCGGATGCGTCGCTGAGCTGGTCCACAAAAACGGACTGCTCCAGGTAGTTGTGCTCGCCCTGCAGGTTCAGGCTGGCGGCGGCGATGTGGTCGTGCAGGTTGTCCTGCATCAGCTGGGCCATCTCTGCAAAACCCTGGCGCGGCACAAAGCCGGTCATCAGCAGCGTGACGTGGTTTTCGTCTTCCTTTGCCATACCCAGGCGCACCAACTCGTCCAGCACGGCACGCGGGCGCACATCGCGGCTGACGCTGGCCACCAGCGCATCAAAGTGGGGACCCTCGCACGAACGGGGCAGGGGGCGTGGCTGGCCTTCGTCGTCCAGGCAATCGGGCTGGCTCAGCCAGCGTGCCACCACTTGGCTGGCCATGTTCAGCGGTGTTTCGCCTTCGGTATCGGTCGCGGCGGGCTCGGCCAGACGCCCCAGGTTGCGCACGTCGCGGCGGTGCACACCCGACATCAGGCTGACCGCGCTGTCGGTGGGCTTCTTCCCAGTGGCCTGCAGTTCGGCATGTGCAGCGTCCAGAAACACCTTCTTCATCGCCACCGCAAACGCCGGGTAGGCCACGCCATTGCGTAGCAGCAGGCGTGCCAGCGGGCGCAACACGTGCAGTGCACAGGCCAGAACGATGGCGGAGCGGGAGGACATGGTCAAAAACGCAGAGAGGGGCAGTAGTGGATTGCCATTGTGCTTGGTTGACGTTGCGGAAATGTGTGGGATATTATCCCACTTATCTGCAGCGGGTGTGGCCCGTGATGACGCAACACCGGATTGAACGAACGCTTGCGCCCGTCCGCTGCAGATACCTATCTGGAGAAGCAAAAAATGGCGAATTGGGAAGCAAAGCTGGGCGCGGGACTGGGCTGGGGCGCGCTGTGCGCGGTCGCGTTTGTAGGGGGCTGCGGCGGAGGCAGCATCGATGTGGGCGGGCCCCAGACACCCAATGAGGCGCGGCTGCAAAGCGCGCGGTATGGCGACGTGGTGGGCTACTTCAAGACCAAGGTCGCGCAGCGCGTGGCGGCGGGGCTGCCAGGCACCGCGATCACCGTGCCTACGGTGGGCGGGCTTACGACAGCGGGCTCGGTGGTGGGCAACACGGGCGCGCCGCTGGTGGGGCCTGCGGTGGAAGAGGATGGCCTGCTAAAGGCCGACGGCAGCATGGTGTACGCGCTGCACCGGGGCTACGCCACCGACACCGGCAAGGAGCCGCCGCGTTTCTCCGCCATGGCGCGGCTGCCAGATGAAAGCCTGCGCAGCGTGGGGCGCGTGACGCTGGACCCCAAATTCGTTCCCTATGGTTTTTATGTGGCCGGCGGTGGCACGCGCGCTGCCATCCTGTCCCAGCAAGACCCGTACGCTGACCGTCAACCGATCGCAGCTGTCCACGCCGCCGATGACCCGGCAGGCATCACGGTGCTGCCGGAATACAGCCGCACGCTGTCGGTCGACGTGTTCTCCATCGGCAAGGACGTGGTGCCAGCGCAGCTCAAGCAGATGCGCATTGATGGCTTGGTGGTGGGCAGCCGGTTGATAGGCAACACGCTGTATCTCGTCACCACCTGGTCGCCCGACCTCACGCGGTTTTCGGTGGCGGCGGGTGCAACGGAGTGGGCCGTGGACACAGCCCTGAAAGACCTGAAAACCGCTGACATCCTGCCCACCCTGCGTGTGGACGGCGGCCAGGCGCAGCCGCTGGTGGCCGAGGCCGATTGCCTGGTGCAGATCGCCAATGCATCGCTGGCGCTGCAGGTCACCACCGTCACCGCCATTGACCTGTCATCCAGCAATCTGGCGCGCAGCAGCCGCTGCTTTGCGGGCGGCAGCGAGGGTTTGCACATGGGTGCGAGCAGCGTGTACCTGGCCAGTTCGCGCCAGTACCGCTATGCGGGCGATGTGGCCAACACCGTGTTCCCCACGGGCAGCCGCACCGACATTCACCGTTTTGCGTTGCGCAGCGCGCAGGTGGACTACAACGCATCCGGCAGTGTCGATGGGCACCTGGGTTGGGACCTTGCACGGCTGCCTGAGCGCATGAACGAATACCAGGGCGACCTGCGCGTGGTGAGCTTCACGGGCCAGACGGGTCAGAGCGGCACCGCACCCATCACCATCCAGTCCAAGCCCGTGTCCACCGCGTTGTTGTCGGTGCTGCGCGACCACCCGGGCGACAGCCGGCTTGCGCTGCTGTCCAAGCTGCCCATCCGGCAGCGGCTGTCGCCACTGGGGCAAGGCGGTCAGCAGGTCGACACGGTGCACTTTGCGGGTGCAAGGGCGTACGCCACCACCTTTTTGCAGACCGACCCGGTGTATGTGGTGGACGTTGGCAACCCCGCCAATCCGGCCATGGCGGGCGAGGTTGCGGCGTCCGGCCACAAAGACCATCTGTTCCCCTTGCCCAACGGCTGGCTGCTGGGCATTGGCAAGGACCGCAGCGACGGCGGCGTGGCCAACGGTATTCCGCTGGCGCTGTTTGATGTGCGCAACCCTGCGCAGGCACGCCGGGCGGCCGCCGACACCCTGGGGTTGGACGGCAGCACGACGACGCTGGGGGGAGCGCGCCCCGTGCTCAACGTGCTGCAGCAGGGCTCGCGTGTGTGGATTGCCTTCCCGGCCCGCGTGATGCGTGTGTCGGGCATCGTCGGCACGCCGCCCCCGGTGCGGGGCGAGCAGGGTGCGGCGCGATGGGAGATCAACACCAACACGGGAACTCTGACACCGCGGTCAATGCTGGCGACTACGACCCTGACGGGTGCCGAACCACCGGTGCCGGGCTGGAACGCCCAATATGACCTGTGGAACGAACGCAGCTTGCAGATCGACAACGGGGTGTATCAGCTGTCTGGCGGGCAAACCTTTTACAAGGTGGGTGACTGACCTGCAACCCCAGGTATATCAAAAATGATAGCTGATAGCGCTTGACTGATAAGCGCTAGCGGTCATTTTTGCTTGATTTTTATGCGCCAGCGCCAGCGCCAGCGCCAGCGCCACCCCGCAGCCGCTGCAGTTCTGCCTCGGCCACGTCGATGCGCACAGTGCCTTGCGCCACCAGCACCTGCGCCACGCGGTCGATCTCGTCGCCCACCGCGCCCGCCATCATCGCGATGTTCTGCGCATGCAGGGCCATGTGGCCCTTCTGGATGCCTGTGGTGGCCAGCGCCTTCATGGCCGAGAAGTTTTGCGCCAGGCCCACGGCGGCAATGATCTGGGCCAATTCACTGGCAGACGTGACGCCGAGGATCTTGAGCGACGTCTTGGCGGTGGGGTGCAGCTTGGTCGCGCCGCCCACCAGGCCTACGGCCATGGGCACCTCGATGGAGCCTGCCAGGTCGCCGTCGTTAGTGACCTCCCACGTGGTCAGGCTGGTGTAGTGGCCGCCACGTGCGGCGTAGGCGTGGGCACCGGCTTCCACGGCGCGGGTGTCGTTGCCGGTGGCCAGCACCACGGCGCTGATGCCGTTCATGATGCCCTTGTTGTGCGTGGCCGCGCGGTACGGGTCGGCGGCTGCAAAGTGGTAGGCCGCTAGCATGCCGTCGCGCACCGCCTCGCCACCAATGTCGGCCGTGCGCCACACGCAGCGGGCACGCGCCAGGCGCCGGTCGGCCAGGTTCGACAGGATGCGCAGGTTGGTCTGCCCGCCCGTCCAGGCCGCAATCTGCGGCGCGATCTTTTCGGCCATGGTGTTGACGGCATTGGCGCCCATGGCGTCGCGTGTGTCCACGATGAGGTGGGTGATCACCATGGTGCCGCCGCGTGTGTCGATCACGCGCACTTCTAAATCGCGGAAGCCGCCGCCCAGCTTGACGAGGATGGGGTCGCAGGCATCGCACAGCGTGCGGATGTCTTCCTTGTGCTCCAGGATGCGGATGCGCGCGTGCTGTGGGTCAGATACCTGCGTGAGCTGGATCTGCGCAATCATCTCGGTGCCCGACATGGAGGTGATGAAGCCGCCGTGGTCATAACACTGGCGCGCCGCGTTGCACACCGCTGCCACTACTGATGACTCCTCAGTGGCCATGGGGATCAGCCGGTCGCGCCCGTCGATCTTCATGTTGGTGGCGATGCCCACCGGGATGTTCATGGTGCCGATGACGTTTTCGATGAGGTGGTCGGCCAGCTCGGCCGGCAGGTTGCCGGTGTTCAGCAGGTGGGCCTTGTCGTCGTCGCCAAGGCCTGCAAACTGGGCCACGGCGTCGATGCGTGCAGGAATGGCGAGCTTGTGAAAACCGCCAATGCGGCTGCTGGGGTGTGCGGTGGAAGTCATGGAAGTCTCTTTGGATGAAAGGTGAACAAGCGGCTCAACGCGACGCCATCAGCCGGGGCAGATAGGTGACCAGGTCGGGGAAGGCCGCGCAGATGAGCAGGCCGACAAACTGCAGCCCGAAGAACGGCAACACGCCCCAGTACACGGCGTTCATGCCGATGTGTTTGGGCAGGGTGCCCTTGATGTAGAACAGCGTGTAGCCAAACGGCGGGCTGATGTAGCCCATCTGGATGGTGATGGCGTACAGCACGCCAAACCACAGCTCGTCAAAGCCCAGCAGCCCCACGATGGGCAGGAACACGGGCACGGTGAGCAAGATGATGCCGAGCTCGTCCAGCACCGTGCCCAGGAACACGAGCAGCAGCATCATGGCCGCCAGAATGAGCCAGCGGTTCACGTCCAACCCCTGGATGAACTGCAGCAACGTGTCGGCGCCGCCCAGGCCCGTGAAGATGGCCACATAGGCCTTGGCGCCCAGCGTGATCCACAGAATCATGGCTGTGGCCTTGAGGGCATCGGTGCCCGCGCCACGCAGCATGTTGAACTGAAAGCGCCGCTTGATCAGGCTGGGCAGCAGGGCGCCCGCCACGCCCACCGCGGCCGATTCCGTCGGGGTCGCAATGCCGAAGAAGATCGACCCGAGAATCATCACGATCAGCATCGCCGGGATGATCAGTGCCTTGAGCGCCAGCAACTTTTCGCGCAGCGGCGCCTTGCGGGTGCTGGGGTCAATGGGCACCCATTCAGGTTTCACCCAGCCGATCACGATGATGTAGGCGATGTACAGCCCCGCCAGGATGATGCCGGGCACGATGCCCGCAATCAGCATCTGGCCGATAGAGATCTGCGCCGTGACGGCATACACGATGGTCAGCACCGACGGCGGAATGAGGATGCCCAGCGTGCCCGATGCGCAGATCGTGCCCAGCGCCAGCTCGGGCTTGTAGCCACGCTTGAGCATTTCCGGCAGCGCCAGAATGCCCATGGCCGTCACGGCGGCGCCGACCACGCCGGTCATGGCCGCCATCACCACGCAGATGATGACGGTGCCGATGGCGAGGCCACCCTTCAGGCGACCGAACCAAAGTTCCATCGCTCGGTACAGGTCTTCGATGACCCCCGAGCGCTGCAGGATGCACGCCATCAGAATGAACAGCGGGATCGCCAGCAGTGCTTCGGACTTCATCGTGTCGAAGATCTGCAGCACCAGCACGATGACCGCGTTGGGCTCCCATAGCGTCACGGTGAACAGCAGCGACAGGCCGCCCAGCACGAAGGCGATGGGCAGGCCGGTGAGCATGAACAGCGTGAGGCTGCCGAACATCAGCACCAGGATCATGTTGGCGGTCATGGGTGGGCCTCCGCTGCGGAAACGTCAGCAGTGCTTTCGCTAAACAGCGTGCGAAAAAACTCCACCACGGCCTGCAGCAGCATCAGCGCCAGGGCCAGCGGCACGGCGGCCTTCACGGGCCAGATGGGCGGGTTCCAGGCGGAAAAGCTGGTCTCTCGGTAGGTGAACGCGCTGTACGCGGCAGGTGCACTGAAGTACAGCAGGATGGCGCAGAACAGCACGATGATGGGAAAGTTCACCAGGTCCAGCCGCCGCTGCCACGCAGGGCTCAGGCGCTGGCGCGCCACGTCGAGCGCCACATGGCCCTTGAGGTGCAGCAGGTACGGCCCGCCCAGCAGGAAGTAGGGGCCGAACAGCAGCACGGCCAGCTCCATGCCCCACACGGTGGGTGCATTGAACACATAGCGTGCAATGACTTCATAAAGCATGACGGGAACCACGATGGCCATCAACCACACCGTGACCTGGAAGATCCAGCGGTTCAGGGTGGTGATGGCAGATGTGGAGGCAGAGAGCCATGACGGCATGGGGTGACTCCTTGGGGGCAAAGGCGTAGCGCCCTGGCGTCCTTCGTGGGCGCCAGGGTGCAGGGGGCTGGGGCCGAGCGGGCTTAGGCCAGCAGGCCCAGCTCTTTCATGAAGGCCACCTGGCTGTCCAGGATCTTGGTGGCCAGGGCATCACCCTTGGTGGCGGTGCGCCATGCGGCCATGGCCTTGGGCCGCGCAGCGGCAATGTCGGCGGCGCTGAAGCGGATGATCTCGCAGCCCTTGGCCTGGTACTTGGCCAGCACCGCGGCGTCGCTCACCAGGATGTGCTGGCGCAGTGCCGCCGAGATCTCGCGCGCCGCCACGGCCAGTGCAGCCTTGAACTCGGCGGGCAGCTTGTCGTAGGCGCCCCGGTTGGCCACGTAGCTGGTGGCCGTGGTGGGCTGGTGAAAGCCCGGCACCACCACAAACTTGGCCACCTCGGCCAGGCCGGCTTCAAAATTGGCCGTCAGGTCGCCCCGGTCGGCCATGTCGATCACGCCCTTGTCGAGCGCCGAATACACCTCGCCCGTGGGCAGTGGCGTCACCGAGACGCCCATGGCGCCCATCACGGCCGAGGCCAGGCCCACAAAACGGCCCTTCTTGCCCGAGAGGTCGGCGATCTTGCGGATTGGCACCTTGGAGTGCAGTGGCTCCTGGCCGTACACCGTGGGGGCGATGTAGTGCAGGCCCGCCGGTGCATACGCCTGGCGCACCAGCTCCAGCCCGCCGCGTTCGTAGAACCAGGCTTCGTATTCGTCGCTTTCGGCAAAGCCGAACGGGATGGTGCTGGTGAAGGCAAACGCAGGAATCTTGCCGGCCTCGTAGCCGTCGAAGGTCTTCATCAACTCGAACGCGCCGCCGCGCACCGCATCAAACGCCTGGGCTGCAGGCACGATCTGGCCAGCGGCGAACAGATTGATCTTGAAGCGGCCACCGGTCAGCTCTGCCACGCGGGCCACAAAGCGCTCTTCAAATTTTTGCGGTGTGGTGCCGCCGTCCCACAGCGCCTGCATACGCCAGGTGACCGTGGCCTGCGCATGGCTGACCAGGGGTGCGGCTGCACCGGCTGCTGCCGCGGCTGCGAGGGTGGATTTGAGAATGTTGCGGCGTTGAACGGCTTTGTCTGCCATGTCTTGTCTCCGGTTGGTTTGGAATGTCTGCCCCATCGCTGTGGGGTTGCGTCTCGGCCCGGTGCGCTGGCGTTGCAGCTGCCGGTGGGTCGCGAGTCCATAAAAGTATATGGACAAACAGCCGCTGCGTTGGATACAGTTTAGGCACAGATAACAAAACTGTACCCATCAACAAGGGGGTACACATTCGGAGACAACTTGTGCCTAACCCCGAAGAAGACGTGTCCCCCGACAGCAAGGTCGAAGCGCTGGCGCGCCGCATCGCGTTGTCCATCGAACAGGGCAGCGTGCTGCCGGGTACGCGCCTGCGGTCCATCCGCGACGCGGCCACCAAGGATGGCGTGGGCCGCAACACGGTGGTCGAAGCCTATAACCGGCTGGCTGCGCGCGGCTATGTGGAGGCCCGGCCGGGCTCTGGCTACTACGTGCGCAAACCCAGCGCCAGCCATGTGCAGGCGCCCGCGCCGCACGTGACCGAGGCCGTGGACGTGGTGTCGCTACTGCGCGAGCAGCTGGAGCAGCACTACGAGGTGCGCGTGGGCGACGGCCGCCCGCCCGCGTCGTGGATGGAGGGGTCCGAGTTGGGCAGCTCATTGCGCCGCGCGCGCTCGCAGGGGCTGACGGACATCGAACATGGCTATGGCACGCCCTGGGGTTACCTGCCGCTGCGCGAGACCATTGCGCGCATGCTGGGCGAGCGCACCATCCCTGTCAGCCCGCGCCAGGTGCTGCTGACACAGGGCGCCAACCACGCGCTGGACCTCATCGTGCGGCACCTGCTGGATGCGGGGGACGAGGTGTTGGTGGATTCGCCGGGCTACTACCCGCTGTTTGGCAAGCTCAAGCTCGCCAAGGTGGAGATGCTGGGCGTGCCCCGGCTGGCAGACGGCCCTGACCTGGACGCGCTGCAGGCGCTGCTGGAAAAGCACCGGCCCAAGGTGTTCTTCACCCAGTCGCTGGCGCACAACCCCACGGGCGGGTCGATCAGCCTGCCCAAGGCGCACCGCCTGTTGCAGATGGCGGCGGCCCACGGATTTTTGGTAGTGGAGGACGACCCGTTTGCCGACCTGCAGCCGCCCAACGCCCCGCGCCTGGCCGCGCTGGACCAGCTGGAGCGCGTAATCTACGTGAGCAGCTTTTCCAAAACCCTGTCAGCCGGCTTGCGGGTGGGCTACATCGCGGGGGCGGCGCACCGCATCAACGCGCTGTGTGATTTGAAAATGGTGACGGTGGTGTCCACGTCCGATTTTGTGGAACGCGTAGTGCACCAGCTGATCTCGGCAGGCCAGTACCGGCGGCACCTGAACCGGCTCAAGGCGCGGCTGGATGGAGCCTTGGGCCCGGCGCAAAAGGCCTTGGCGCGCCTGGGCCTCACCGTTCACCCCAGTCCGCCGGGCGGCTACTACCTGTGGGTGGAATTACCTGCTGGACTCACCGAGCTGGGCCTGGCCCGCAGCGCGGCAGAGCGGGGCATTTTTCTAGCGCCGGGCGCTGTGTTCTTTCCGCAGCGGCAGGGCCAGCAACAGGCCCTGCAGGCCATGCGGGTGAATGTGGCCTACGCCAACGACATACGGTTCTTGCGATTCCTGCAATCGGCGCTGAAGGCCGCCAGCTGAGCATGCTGCGATGCGGGCTGGCCACTCAGATCACAGATCGGTGCGCAGCCGCCAGATCTCGGGGAACAGCACCACGTCCAGCATCTTGCGCAGGTAGCTCACGCCGCCCGTGCCGCCCGTGCCGCGCTTGAAGCCGATCACGCGCTCCACCGTGGTCACATGGCGGAATCGCCAAAGGCGGAAGGCGTCTTCCAGGTCGGTCAGCTCTTCGCCCAGCTGGTACAGGTCCCAGTGCTCTTTGGGGTTGCGGTACACCACCAGCCAGGCCTGCTCGACCGCTTCGCTTTCGGAGTAGGGCAGCGTCCAGTCCCGGTCGGTGTGGCTGGCGGGCACGGGGATGCCACGGCGCGCCAGCAGGCGCAGGGCTTCGTCGTACAGCGAGGGTGCTTCGTACGCTGCCTGCACCTGCGCCAGCAGGTTGGCGCGGTGCTCGTGCGGCTTGAGCATGGCGCGGTTCTTATTGCCCAGGGCAAATTCAATGCTGCGGTATTGGTAACTTTGAAACCCGCTGGACTGCCCCAGGTAGGGCCGCATGGCGGTGTATTCGGGCGGCGTCATGGTGGCCAGCACGTCCCAGGCGTGCACCAGCTGCTCCATGATCTTGCTGACGCGCGCCAGCATCTTGAAAGCCATCTGGAGCTCGTCGTTGGCAATGTGGGCGATGGCAGCTCGCAGCTCATGCAGCATCAGCTTCATCCACAGCTCGCTGGTCTGGTGCTGCACGATGAACAGCATCTCGTCGTGCGCGGGCGACAGCGGCTTTTGCGCGGTGAGGATGGCGTCGAGTTGCAGGTAGTCGCCGTAGCTCATGCTTTTGCTGAAGTCGAGCTGCGCGCGTTCTTCGTGGACGATGGATTCGGGCAGGGCAGAGGCTTTGGCGTCGCCAGCGGCTTTGTCCGCGGGGGTGTTGGAGAAGGGGCACATGATCAGGTCACCGCGTGGGTTTGGTTGAACTCGGGCTTTTGCCAATCGCCACTTTCCAGCACCTGTCGCAGGTGCTCCACGGCGTTCCACACATCCTCAAAGCCGATGTACAGCGGTGTGAAGCCAAAACGCAGGATGTCCTTGTGCGGGCCGGTGCCGCCGTCACCCTTTCGGAAGTCGCCGATCACACCGCGTGCAATCAGCGCCTGCACGATGGCATAGGCGCCGCTGCCCTGGCCGTTGACACCTGCACCTTCGTCCCGGGTCAGGCACACCTGCGAGCCGCGCTGGGCATGCTCACGCGGTGTGGCAAGACCCAGGCCATAGCCTGCGCAGCGCTCTTCCACGAGTTTGATGAAGAGGTCGGTGAGCGCCAGCGACTTGGTGCGCAGCGCGGCCATGCCGCCCAGCGATTGCGCCGCCGTGAATACATCCAGCCCGCACTGCAGTGCTGACAGGCTGATGATGGGCTGCGTGCCACACAGATAGCGCGTGATGCCCGGTGCGGGCTGATAGTCGGGTGTGAAGGCAAACGGTGCCGCGTGGCCCCACCAGCCCGACAGCGGCTGCCAGAAGCGGTCGGCATGGCGTGGATGCACCCACACAAAGGCCGGGGCGCCGGGGCCGCCGTTCAAATATTTGTAGCCGCAGCCAATCGAGAAATCTGCGCCTGCACCGTTCAGATCGACCGGCACCGCGCCCGCGCTGTGCGCCAGGTCCCACACGCACAAAATGCCATGGGCGTGCGCGGCGGAGGTGATGGCGGCCATGTCGTGCATGGCGCCGGTGCGGTAGTTCACGTGCGTGAGCATCAGCACGGCCACGTCGCTGGTCAGGGCTGCGGCAATCTCCTCGGGCTCCACCAGCACCAGTTCCAGCCCACGCTCCTTGCACAGGCCTTCTGCAATGTAGAGGTCGGTGGGGAAGTTGCTGCGCTCGCTCACGATGCGTTTGCGCGCGGGGCTGTCTTCGCGCGCGATGTTGAGCGCTGCGCTCAGCACCTTGTAGAGGTTGATGGAGGTGCTGTCGGTGCACACCACTTCGTCTTTGCCCGCGCCGATCAGCGGGGCCAATTGGTTGCCTAGGCGCTGGGGCAGGTCGAACCAGCTTGCGGTGTTCCAGGATTTGATGAGATCGGTGCCCCATTCGCGTGCCACCACGTCGGCCACACGCGCAGCGGCTGCCTTGGGCAACACGCCCAGCGAATTGCCGTCGAGGTAGATCACGCCTGCAGGCAGGCTGAAGTGGTAGCGCAGCGGGGCGAGTGGGTCTTGCGCATCGAGGGCGTGGCAGTCTTGCAGGGTTGTCGTCATGGCGGTTCAGGTCAGTTACTTCTGTTTTGATAGCTGCTAGCGCTTATGGGATAAGCGCTAGAGGCCAAAAAGGCTTGAAATTTCTATCAGGGCGATGCCGTGCAATACGGCATGCGGCCGGTACCAGTGCCACCGTGGAACCGGCTTTGCCGGGCCAGGGGTGGCGTCCCCCAGGGGGGATGACGCGAAGCGCCACAGGGGGGGTCATGCCAGCGCGCGAAGCACGGCGCGGACCGGCGATGCATCGGCGGTGGTCAGTTTCAGCGGCAGGGCGATCAGCTCGTAGTCGCCCTCGGGCACGTGGTCGAGCACCAGGTTCTCCAGCACGCGCAGGCCGCGGCGGCGGATGACCTGGTGGCTGTCCAGCGTTTTGCTGTCAGCCGGGTCGATGCTGGCGGTGTCGATGCCCACCAGCAGCACGCCCCGGTCGGCCAGGCGCTCGATGGTGTCGGGGGCGTAGGCGGCGAGCTGGCCGTCCCACTGCTCGGGGGCTTGGGCGTAGGTGCGGACCAGCACGCGCGTTGGCAGGGTGTCATCGACTGCGTGGGCAATGTCGTCCCAGGTGATCAGGGGGCCGCAGCCGATGGCGTTGATCACACGGCAGGGCCCAAGGAAGGCGTCGAGCGACACATCACCGATGGCGGCGCCGCTTGCGTCGTAGTGCAGCGGCGCGTCGGCGTGGGCGCCAACATGGGGCGACAGGGTGATCGCGCTCACGTTGACCGGGCAACCCAGGCCGATGGTGGCGCACCACTGCTGGCTGTAGGCCGTGTCACCCGGAAACACGGGACTGCCCGCATGCACAGGCGGCGAGATATCCCAAAGTTGGCGGGCGTTGGAAGAATGTCTTGCTGGCATGGGACAAAGTTTGCATGTCCCGGAAAAACCGTGGTGTCGGTTATTTCCAACAGCTTCGCGGTTTTTTGTTGAGGCCTAAACGATCAGCCTGTTCCCGGCCAAGTCAGAAGATCAGGCCCTCTGCCAGCTGCGGCAGCCCGTGCCGCATGCGTGCACGGTGGCATGCATCGTCGCCCGCTTCGAACTCGCGGCAGGGCGAGGGGCGCCATTCGTAGATGCCGCAGGCCGCTTTCTCGCCGATCTTGCCTGTCAGCGCCGCACAGCGCGCAGGCACATGGTCGGTGCCGCGCATGCGGCAGGTGGTGCTGGTCACTGTCACGGCCAGGCCTCCTGGCACGGTGCCGCCCATCTCCTGCATTTCTTCGACCGCAAAGTCCACGCGAAAGCTGGCGCAGCATGCGCCACAGGTCAGGCAGGGGTGGATGGAGTCGGGCATGGCGCGAAGTGGTTGATGGGTTCGCCTGAACGGACTCAGGCGTTGCGGGGCAGGGGAATGCTAACGAAAAATCCCACGCCCTTGCCGTTCAAACCATCCCCCACTTGCACCTGCCCGCCCATGCGCCGCACCGCCTGCTGCACGATGGCCAGGCCCAAGCCCGACCCATTGGCCGCATGCCCGACGCCCCGGTAAAAGCGCTCGAACACCCGGCTGCGCTCGGTGACCGGAATGCCCGGCCCATCGTCCTGCACCACCAGGTGGAGCAGGGTGCCATCGTGCCGCAGGCCCACCGCCACGTTGCCGCCAGCGGTGGTGTAGCGCACGGCGTTGTCGATGAGGTTGTGCACGATGGATTCGAGCGCGGGCAGGTCCAGCCGAGCGGGCAGGGTGTCGGGCGCTTCCAGCGACAGCTCGATCTGCTGGGACATAGCCTGGGGCGCGGCCTGCGCCAATGCGGCACGCAGCCACTGGGCCACGTCCAGGTCGCGCGGGGCGGGGCGCTGGGCTTCATCCAGCGCGGCCAGGTCCAGCAGCTGCTGCGCCAGGTGCGAGGTGCGGGCAATGGCCTGTTCGAGGTGCGCCTGCGCCTGCGTGCGTTCTTCCTCGCTTTGCGAGCGGGCCATGACGTGGGCTTGCGCGGTGATCACGGCCAAGGGCGTTCGGATCTCATGCGCGGCGTCCTGCACAAACGCGCGCTCGCGCTCGACCTTTTGGCGCATGCGGGCCAGCAGAGTGTCCAGCGATTGTTCCAGGGGGCTGAGTTCGCGGTGGCGGGCGTTGAAGCCGACGGGCTGCAGGTCGTCGGTGTTGCGCTGGGCGATGCGACGGGCCAGTTGCTGCAGCGGGCGCAGGCCGTTGCGCACCGACAGCCACACGGGCAGCAGCACGAAGGGAGCGGCCAGCAGCAGGTAGGGAACCAAGTAGCGGCCGTTGTAGCGAAGGTAATCCGCGTCGGGCCGTTTCATCTCGACGATGCGCAGGGTCCAGCGTGGTGTCTGCCCTGCGTAGACGCGGTATCGCTGACCATGCACGACGGGCTCTGAGATGGTCGAGCTCGTCTGTGGTGGCGAAAGGGGAATACCCAGCTCCTGTAGAGCTGTGGGGACATAGACCACTTGTCCGGACGTGCTATCGCGCAGCTCATGCATGGCCACGCCCGGTAGCAGGCCGATCTGCCTGCGGCGGATGTTGGTCCAGTGGTTGGTGGCCGACACCACCGCGGCAGCCTGAGCCGGGTCGGCGATCAGGTCGAGCGAATCCAGGAGCGCGTCGCCGTACTTCAGCAGCCCCGGGTCGTTGGTGATGGCGTGCTTATAGTTGACGAAGTTGTAGCCCAGCAGCACCGCCCACACCAGCACAAACGCCACGGTGACCGACAACACGCTGCGGCGCACCAGGGTGGGTTCGGCAAGCCGGGTCCAAAGTCTGCGCAACACGGGCGAAGGAGTCATGGCGCGGGTCATGACTGCAGCAGATAGCCCACGCCCCGCACCGTACGAATCAACTCCGCCCCGATCTTGCGGCGCAGGTTGGACACATGCACTTCAATCGCACCAAAGTCCACCGGCTCGCCCAGCGGGTCCAGCCGCTGCGACAGCACGCTTTTGGACACCACCACGCCCGGCTCGCGCGCCAGCTCCAGCAGCAATTGGAACTCGCGTGGCGAAAGGTCCAGCGCCGCGCCGTCGCGCTGCACGGCATGGCGGCGGGGCTCTATCACCAAGCCGCCCAGCACCCAGCGCTCGCTGGCTTGGCGCGCGCTGCGGCGCAGCACGGCGCGGATGCGCGACATCAGCTCGGCCGTGGCAAAGGGCTTGATCACAAAGTCGTCTGCGCCACCATCCAGCCCGGCCAATCGGTCCTCCACCGCAGAGCGCGCCGTGATCACGATGATGGGCACCTGCCCGCCCTGGCCTGTCTGGTTGCGCCAGCGCGCGAGCAGATCGAACCCGCTGCCGTCGGGCAGCGTCAGGTCCAGCAGCACGCAGTCGACCGTGGTGGCGTCCACCGTGGCGGGGGCGTCCACGGCGCGGCGCAGCCACTCGCTGGTCAGGCCCTCCACCTTCAGGGCCGACTGCAACGCGCGGCCCAGGTCCAGGTCGTCTTCGATGAGCAGGATATGCATGGGGTGCGATTGTGGCGGGTGCAGTGGCTGCCGGGAGTTGCCAGCCACCGTGCCTTTGGCTGGCGTTAAGGGTGCGCTTTGCACAATGGCATCGCACGCAGTGCGGTGTGGCTCGCTCGCCGACCGTGGATAAAGAAGAATGAATGGATCGAAAAGAGGAGGGCGCCCTTGTGGGTGATGACCAATCGATGATGTCGAATTTATCGGCCCCTTCAGGGCTGGTGCTGCGGCCGTTTCGCGGCGCATCGGACTTCCCGGCCATGGCCGAGGTGGCCAACGCCAGCTTTGATGCCGACGGGGTGCTTGCGCGACGCACACCCGAAGACCTAGCGCGTGACTACGCCGCGTTCACCAACTGTGATCCGTATCAGGACGCGATCATGGTCGAGCTGGACGGCGAGCTGGTCGCCTACGGCCGGTGCTGGCGGTTTACGCAGGCCGACGGATTGACGCTGCACGCACAAATCGGTTTTGTGCCCGGGCGCTGGCGCGGGCGCGGTATTGGTCGTGCGCTGCAGGGCTGGATCGAGCAGCGGAACCGCGCCCTGGCAGCCCAGCAGCCGGGCGGCCCGCACGTGCACCATGCCTTTGTGCAGCAAGGCGAGGAAGCGCGCGCTAGGCTGCTTGAGGCCAGCGGCTATGCGCCCATGCGGTACTTCTTTGAAATGCTGAACACGGAACTGCATGCCGCGCCGGACTTTCCCATGCCAAAAGGGCTGGAGCTGCGACCCGTCTTGCCCGAGCACTACCGCGCCATCTGGGATGCGCACCACACCGCGTTTGAAGACCATTGGGGCATGGGGCCACCTTTGCTTCGTGACTACGACATCTGGCTGGAGAGCCGAATTTTTCAGCCCGCGCATTGGCAGGTGGCATGGGACGGCGGTGAAGTCGCAGGCCAGGTCCGCACGTATATCAACAAGGACGAGAACCGCCATTTGTCCAGGCGACGTGGCTACACCGAGTTCATCAGCGTCGGCCGCCAATGGCGCAGGCGCGGTTTGGCAAGGGCCTTGATCGCCCGCAGCCTGCGCCTGTTGGCCGACGAAGGGATGGCCGAGTCTGCGCTGGCAGTGGACGGAGAAAACCTGACAGGCGCCAATCGCGTGTATGAGGACTGCGGCTTTCAGGTGGTCAAGCGCAACACGATTTATCGCAAGTCATTGGTGGGTTGAGCGCGCCTTGAGGTGGGGCCTTCCATGGCTGTCGCCTGGATGCTGCAGATTGGCCGTCACTGGTGGCGAAAGGCAGGCGTCTTTGGCTGCGCTTAAGGCTTGCCCTCGGACAATCTGGCGCAGAGAGGGAGTCCATGAAACCAGCACAACACCATCGCCATCGCATCGCCATCTGGGCCGCCTGCGTGGCATCCGCAGCAAGCAGTGCGGCCTGGGCACAAGGCATGCCGGACGGAACGGGCGGCGCCACGCCACAGCTGGATGGCGTCACCGTCACCGCGCGCAGGTCTTTGGAGCAGCGGTTCTTTGCGGCAGGGTCTCTGGTGGTGGTGGACCGCAGCGAGATCGAGCAGATGGGCGCGTTTTCGGTGGCCGACGTGCTGCGCCAGTTGCCGGGGGTACAGGTCACGCCGTCTGCCGATGGCAGCGTGGAGATCCGCATGCGCGGCATGGAGCGCGGCGCCACGCAGTTGCTGATTGACGGCCAGCGCGTGGGGGGCAAGCGCACCCAATTGCCCATCGACCAATTGCCGCCCGAACTGATCGAGCGCATCGAGGTGGTGCGCGCGCCCAGCGCAGAGTTCTCGGGCGCCACGGGCGGCACGCTCAACATCGTGTTGCGGCAAGCCACCGTGAAGCGTGAAACGACGCTGCGCCTGACCGACAACCATGTGTGGGGCCGCAATGCGGGGCAGGCGTTCTTCTCGCGCACCGGCCCGCTGGGTGCCACTGCGATGCGCACCGAGGAGCCAGGTGACGCCGAGCCCAGCAACCCCTGGTCGTACTTCGTCGCAGCGTCTGCGACGGGGCTGCTGCTGGGGTCGGACACGCACCGCAGCACGCAGCGTGCCGGGACCGAAGTGGCGCAGTCCGACTCCCGCGCCCGCTACAAGCGCACGGACTACGCGCTGGTGCCGCGCATCAGTGGCAAGCTGGGCGCCGCAGACCAGGTGACATTTCGGGCAACGCTCAGCAGGGCGGACTTTGGCGGCACAGCCGACAGCGTGGGCAGCGGCGACGGAACGTATGCGCTGAGCTCGCAGGAGTCGCACCAGTACGACCGCCGCTATCTGCAAGCCGCCGCCGACTGGACACACCGCTTTGCTGCCAGCAAGCTCGAAACCACCTTCAACGCCAGCCGCGCCAGCGACACCGTGGACCGCAGGGGCGACCTGCTGCGCACCATCGGTGCGGGCGGCGCCACGGTCACCGACAGCTACAGCTTTGTGGATGATCGGCGCGAGGATGTGTGGAGCCTGAGCAGCAAGCTCACCGGCACGGCCGATGCGCTGCTGTGGAGCGCCGGGGCGCAACTGGAGGATCGCAAGCTCTTCGTCAGCACGGATGCAAATGGCGCCCTGCCGGTGAGCTCGGCGTTGGACGCTGGCATCCGCCGGTGGGTGCTCTGGGGGCAAAACGAATGGGAGCTGCCTGCCAGCACCACGCTCACGCTGGGGCTGCGCGGCGAGCGTGTTGAATTGAACGGTGGAAGCTCCGCAGTGGCGGGCAGCAAGCAATGGAACATCCTGCAACCCTCGCTGCACACGCGCACGCCGTTGTCCGACGACTTGCAGTGGCGTGTGAATCTGGCCCGCGTCACGCAGTTGCCGCGCGTGTGGGACCTGGTGGACCGAGTCATCCCCAGCCAAGGCAGCAACAGCCTGAGCAACCCCGATACCATCGGCAACCCCAACCTGCGCCCGCAAGTTGCGTGGACGCTGGACACCGGTTTTGAGCGGCGCCTTGCCAACGGGCATGCTGGCCTGAACCTGTTTGTGCGGCAGATGAGCGACGTGCTGGCGCCCACGCTGCAATTGAACGGATCGCGGTGGGTGGAGCAGCGTGCGAACGTGGGCGACGCGATGGTGTGGGGCCTGGAGGCCGATGCCCGCACAGGGCTTGCATGGCTGGGCCTGGGGCGCGACTGGACGCTGTCGGCCAACGCCAGCCTGCTGCAGTCGCGCATGACCAGCGGGCTCAACGAAGGGCGTCGCATTCCCGGGCAGGCCCGCTACGTGGCCACACTGACCGCTGCCAAGCCCATGCCACGTGGCGGCGGTTGGTACGGCGGCACCACGTTGACCGTGACGGGGCGCGCCGACCAGGACATCAACACTGCTCTAACCGGCCAGAACCGCGCGAGCGCCATGCTGGACTTTTACGTGGGCCAGCTGGTGCGCGGACTGGGGTATTGGCGGCTGGGGGTATACAACGTGGGCGACGCGCATTTCCGCCGTGACCGTATCGATGCATCGGGCACACTGCCGCTGGTCAGTCGCAGCAGCATGCAGTGGACGCCACGCGCATACCTCACGGTGGGAACGCAGTTTTGATGCTTGTGCGGGGTGGCGCCGAGGCGTCTGTCTCTGTGTTTGCGCTCGGTCAAACCGCTGAGTCAGCGAGAAAGGTCGGTATGAAAGCAGGAATCGGAGTTTCAGGCGCTTTTAGCCACGTCGCAAAGCTGGTTGCGACAGCGTCACTGTGCGGCGCCTTGGCAGCGAATGCCATTGCCGCACCGCCTGCCCCGGCGGCGGGCGGCACCGGCGCCGCGACCGTGGAGCCGGTCTATACGCGGGCGCGGCTGGTATCCGTAGACAAGGAATCGAACGACCGCATTCTGGTGCGTTTGAAGTTGCTACCGCGTTCCAAGATTCCGTTTTCCACGCTGACGTTTGTGGTGCGCGACAAGGCACTTCTGGCCGACATTCCGGAAGGTGCCTGGGTCAAGTTTCAGGCCCGGTCTGAGGATAGTGTGAATGTGTTGACCTCCATCCATGTCGTGGAAGAATGCCGACGGTTTCAGCCCTGCGATTGACGATAGGCCTGCCAACGGTGCTGGTTACTGCTCCAGTTTTACAAGGGTTGTCCATGTTCAGTTTTCGTCTCAGGCTTGCATTGCAAAAGCCTTTGCAATATGCCAGGGTTGCCGCTTATTTTTGGCTTCAGATCATTCTGTGTGGGCAGGCCGTGGCGCAGCAGCCTGACCCCGTTCCGGCAACGATCACCGCATGGCCGAGTTACATGCCCGATTTGGTCGCTGGTTTTTCGGAGAGCTCGGTTGCGGCAGTTTTACCGGCTGACGTCGTGATCACGCCTCCCGATGCATCGCTCCCCGTCGAAAAGGCCCGCTGGAGCGGTGTGTGGCAGGGGTGGGCTTGCATGTCAAGAGCGTGCGATATCCGCGTTGCCATTGAGTCCGTCACGCGACCGGCGCCACCGTTGTGTACGCCGGCGCGAGCGAGCAACAGCCCCAGGTGACCGATCGCGCGCAGGGAAGCTTCGTTGGCAACGAACTACGCGCTCGGCTGCATACAGGTGCGCGCTTAGTGCTTCGTCTGCGGGGCGAGGTGGCTGAAATGGAAATGTCTGTGTGGCGTCCTGAGGCACAGTTGCTGGCGTCTGGTGTGCTGACCAATAAGCCGCTGGCACGGCAATATACGCGTGTGGTTGAACGCCTCCCCACACCTTGGACCGATGCCGACGGTCGTGTCCAGACGCTGGAGGCGGTGGTGGTCCGTCCGATCCACGCTAGGGGGCTGTTGCCCACGCTCGTGTTCAACCATGGCTCTACGGGCACAGGCAATCGCCCCAGCTGGTTTGCGTTGACCTGGACCAGTCCCGAGGTGGCGCAGTATTTCACCTCCATGGGGTGGCAGGTCGTGTTCCCACAACGCCGAGGGCGCGGCAAGTCGGATGGCTTGTATGACGAAGGTTTTGGTGCCAACCGTGCGGAGGGCTACACCTGCCAGCCCGAACGATCTCTGCAGGGGCTGGACCGTGCGATAGAAGATCTGAACGCAGTGATGGCGCACGTGCTGCAACGCCCCGATGTCGACAAGGCGCGTTTGTTGATCGGCGGGGTGTCGCGCGGCGGTCTTCTGTCGGTTGCGTATGCGGGCACCCGGCCAGACATGTTCCTGGGCGTCGTGAATTTTGTGGGCGGGTGGATGGGGGAAGGGTGCAAGGAGGCTGCTCTCATTAACCGCGCCGGATTCTTACGGGGCGCGGCCATGCCCCGGCCGACTCTATGGCTGTATGGGGAACGTGATTCCTACTATTCGCTGGATCACAGTCGGGCCAGTTTTGAGTCTTTTCTCGCTGCCGGCGGGAAGGGCAAGATGGTCAGCTATACGCTGCCACCGGGACAGAACGGCCACAGCATCCATGGCTTTCCTGCACTGTGGAAGGAGAAGTTGGACGGCTACCTTGCGCAGACCCTCGGACCTTCCCGGTAGGCGCAGATGCATAGTTCCGACTCTGGACTGTGGTCGTTGGGATCAGCCATACAACCGCCCTTCACTCAGTGCCTGCAGCGCACGGCCTAGGTTCGTGCGCGCCTGTACTTCGTACTGTTGGTGAAACAGATCTGTGCCGTAGATGCGTGGCCGGTCTAGAAACCCCTGCAGCACAGCGCTGCGGCCCGCCGCATAACGCGGCCAGCGCACAAAGAAGTATTCGCGGCGCACATTGCGTTCGAACTGGCGGTACACCGTGTCGCTCTGGCCCAGGATGGCCAGGTCAACGTCCACCACCCACTGCGCATCGCCCATGAGCGGGCCTGGCGTATGGCGCGTGTCCATGATGTGCTGGTGCACGGTCTGCACCAGCGTGCCGGGCAGGCCCTGACCCAGAAGGAAGCAGACGGCCCAGTCGGCGCTGCGCGTTTCGTTGTGTTTGCTCCACGGCCAGTAGATAGCGTCGTGGTACCACAGGGCCAGCGCCACAGCGTGCGGGTTGCTGAGCGCACCCGGTTGCTGATCCTGCACCACTTGCCAATGCCGCAGGCAGGCCCAGAGGTGTGTGGTGTCGTGGTATGCACGGGGCCAGCGAGCCCAACTGAGCACCAGGCGGCGCCCTTCGGCGCGCCAGGCCGCTGTGTCCTGGTCCAGCGCTTGGCCCAGTCGCTGCCACTGCGCCAGTAGCTCAGGGCAGTGGGCGGGCTGGCGGCGCCAGGGCATGGAATTCCAAACGTCAGGCCACCTTGCCCAGAAGCAGATACTCCATGAGTGCCTTCTGCACGTGCATCCTGTTTTCAGCCTCATCCCATACAACCGACTGCGGCCCGTCGATCACATCGGCCTCGACCTCCTCGCCCCGGTGCGCTGGCAGGCAGTGCATGAACAGGGCATCGGGCTTGGCGGCGGCCATCATCTCGGTGTCCACGCACCAGTCGGCAAAGGCCTTCTTGCGCTCTTCGTTCTCGGCTTCGTAACCCATGCTGGTCCACACGTCGGTGGTGACCAGGTCGGCGCCCTTACAGGCTTCCATGGGGTTGCTAAAAAATTGATAGCTATCAGCGCTTATTCCACCAGCGCCAGCGGCCAATTTCTCATCTATTTCATAGCCACGGGGCGTGCTCACATGCACCTTGAAGCCCAGTAGCGCAGCGGCCTGCAGCCAGGTGTTGGCCATGTTGTTGCCGTCACCCACCCAGGCCACCGTTTTGCCCTTGATGGAACCGCGCTGCTCGATGAAGGTGAAGATGTCCGCCAGGATCTGGCAGGGGTGGTATTCGTTGGTCAGGCCGTTGATGACCGGCACGCGCGAATTGGCGGCAAAGTCTTCGATCTTGGTCTGCTCGTAGGTGCGGATCATCACCAGGTCCACCATGCGGCTGATGACCTTGGCGCTGTCTTCGATGGGCTCTGCACGGCCCAGCTGGCTGTCGCCAGTGGTCAGGTGCACGACGCTGCCGCCCAGCTGGTACATGCCGGCTTCAAAACTCACGCGCGTGCGGGTGCTGGCCTTCTCGAAGATCATGGCCAGCGTGCGGTCCACCAGAGGGTGGTGCTTTTCGTAGGCCTTGAATTTTTTCTTGATGAGCGCGGCGCGCTCGAACAGGTAGCTGTATTCGTCGGCGTTGAGGTCGTTGAACTGCAGGTAATGTTTCATGGGCTTGTGTCTCGGTGCCTGCCGATCACTCGGTCAGGATGGCTTGGACCAGAGGGGTCAGTTTGGCGACGATTTCGTCGGCTTCGGCGGTGGTCAGGATCAGCGGGGGTACCAGGCGGATCACGGTGTCGGCCGTGACCGACAGCAGCAGGCCTGCTTCGGCCGCGCGGCCAATTAGTGCGCCGCAGGGCTTGTTCAACTCGATGCCCAGCATCAGGCCCTGGCCGCGGATGTCCTTCACGCCGGGCAGGCTGCCCAATTCGCGTTGCAGCGCTGCCCGCAGGTGGTCACCGACAGCGGCGGCGTTCTGCAGCAGGCCGTCTTCTTCCATGATGCGGATGGTTTCGACCCCGGCGCGCATGGCCAGCGGGTTGCCGCCAAACGTGGTGCCGTGGTTGCCGGGCTGCAGCACGTTCGCCGCCTTGGGGCCGGCCACCACCGCGCCAATCGGCACGCCCGAGCCCAGACCTTTGGCCAGGGGCATCACGTCCGGCACGATACCCGCCCATTGGTGGGCAAACCACTTGCCGGTGCGGCCAACGCCGCACTGCACCTCATCGATCATCATGAGCCAGTCGCGCTCATCGCACAGCTTGCGCAGCTGCTGCAGGTATTCCACCCGCATGGGGTTGATGCCACCTTCGCCCTGGATGGTTTCAAAGAACACGGCCACCACGTTGGGGTTGCCTTCGGTAGCCTGCTTGATGGCCTCGATGTCGTTCATGGGCACGCGGATGAACCCCTCGACCAGCGGGCCGAAGCCGCTGTGGATCTTGGGGTTGCCGGTGGCCGACATGGTGGCGATCGAGCGGCCGTGGAAGGCGCGCTCGTACACGACGATCTCGGGCTTGGCGATGCCTTTGTCCACACCGAACTTGCGCGCGATCTTCAGGGCCGCCTCATTGGCTTCGAGGCCCGAGTTGCAGAAGAACACATTGGTCATGCCCGACAGATCCACCAGCTTGGCGGCCAGCTGCTCTTGCAGGGGCACGTGGTAGTAGTTGGAGGTGTGGATCAGCTTGGTGATCTGGTCCTGCAACGCGGGCACCAGCTTGGCGTGGTTGTGGCCCAGCGTGTTCACCGCAATGCCGCCCAGGCCGTCAAGGTACTCCTTGCCGTTCACATCCCAGACTCGGCAGCCTTGTCCACGGGCCAGTGCAATCGGCACACGGCCATAGGTGTTCATCACGTGGGGCGAGGCTGCCGGGGTGGTAGCGGTCATGCAGAAATCTCCTGACGGTGCGGTGATGGGTCGGCTTGTGGCCGGTATGAACCCGAAAAAGCGAAGCACGATTCTAGGGGGAGCCCGGTGATCGTCTGTTGACGATTGCGCATTACTGCAATGCCGCGCCTTGCTTGGGTTTGGCTTCTATGTGTAGCGCGGCATAAGGATTAGGGAGGTAGCTCTTATATAAGAGTTAGAATGTCGCGCTGCGGTGCAGCATGCAGTGATCCTGTGTCTGTCACCCTCATTACCACTCCAATCCCCGATGGTTTCCCCCTCCTCCAAAGAAGTCTTCATTCAGGGCATCACCCACGACGGGAAAACCTTTCGGCCCAGCGACTGGGCCGAGCGGCTGGCCGGGGTGATGAGCAGTTTCCGGCCGGGTGGGGCGCGCCCCGGCAGCCATCTGAGCTATTCGCCTTGGTGCATTCCGACCACGCTCAATGGCGTGAAATGTGTGGTGGTGAACCACGATCTGCGAGATCACGAGCCCATGGCCTGGGATTTCGTCATCAACTTCGCGCGTGACAACAACCTGCAGGTGGCCGAAGCCTGCTTGCTGCCGGACGTTCCGCCGCTTCCCAAACCCTGACGGCTGACCTGGGCAATGGTTCTGTCAACGCGGTGTGCTGCACCCCACGGTGCCCGCTCAATACCGAACGATGAGCGCCACAATGCCCAGAAACGCTGCAAAGGGTGGCTCAACCCCCGGTAGTTCAATCACCAACTCGCGTTTGAGGGTGATGGCCGAAGGCTCGCGGATGCGGCCCATGGGACGGCGTGTGGCGCTGTCCGTGATCGCGTAGCTCTTCTTGAGCCACCCCGAAGCGGTACCCAGCTCCACCGAGATGGGCTGGGTCATCACGATGCGTGGCAGTCGTTGCCCGGCACTTTTGCCCAGCACGTCCACGACCGCGTGGATGGTGTCATGGTCGGATTCCAGCGTGTAGCGGATATCGCTCAAGTGGCCGCGACTCAGGTAAAGGTGGCGCACCCTCCAGCCCTGGCCGTTCAGTGTCATGTGAATGTCGCCCTTTGCCGCATCTTTTTCGCTGTGGATGCGCAATCTGGCATTTTTGGCCTGTGAAAACCATGCGTAGCGGAACCCGCCCAGCACCGTGGCCCGGCGCTCGTCCACGAACTCGTAGGTAAATCCGTCGAAGGCTGATTTCTGGCGCAGGATCATGAAGGCTCTGTGTGAACCCGCGCAATGTAGCAAGTTACCAAAAGAGGGGGCTGAAACGAAAAAACCGCCCGAAGGCGGCTTAGTCGTTTTTCTTTGCTGGCAGCGCACCCGTTACAAACGGCGAACGGCGCATGCCGTTCGGGCTGTTTGCCTGCCGAGGCAGGCGATGAGTGTTTAGGCGGCTGCCAGGGCCAGGGCTTTCACCTTGGCCGACAGGCGGCTCTTGTCGCGAGCTGCCTTGTTCTTGTGGAAGATGCCCTTGTCAGCCACGGTGTCCACCACGGCTTGCATCTTGGCGAACAGTTCGGTCGCCTTGGTCTTGTCGCCAGCCAGAACAGCCTTTTCGACGTTCTTGACAGCGGTACGATACTTGGAACGCATGGAGGTGTTCGCAGCGTTCAGCTTGATGTCCTGACGGACGCGCTTGCGGCCTGAGGCCAGGCGGGGGTTCTTCTTCTTTGGTTTAGCGGATGCCATAATTTATTTCCTTGGGGTCTGTGGATGATGCCAGCAAAGCCCGCGATTATAGCCCAGGGCACTTCCCGCATCCACCCCGTCCCCCGAAATTGGCACAGCGCCATCGCCAGCGCACCCGTGGATCTGGCTCTGCCAGTCCACCGGGTGCGTCCCCCTTGGTGGGAAGGCGCGTAGCGCCACAGGGGGCTACACTCCCTGCGGTGTCATTGTTCAAAGCCGCCTCTACCGTCTCCCTGCTGACCCTGGCCTCCCGCGTGACGGGCCTGGTGCGCGATCTGCTGATGGCCTCCATGTTCGGGGCCAACGCCCTGACCGACGCCTTCAACGTCGCCTTCCGCATTCCCAACTTGTTTCGTCGCCTGTTTGCCGAAGGCGCCTTCAGCCAGGCCTTTGTGCCCGTGCTGGCCACCACCAAGGCGCAGCAGGGCGAAGAGGCCACGCGCCAGCTCATCGCCGCCGTTGCCACGGTGTTGGCCTGGGTGCTGCTGCTGGTCTGCATTCTGGGCGTGCTCGGCGCGCCGGTGCTGGTCTGGGCCCTGGCCAGCGGCCTTCGCCAAAGCGGCGAGGCCTATGACGCCGCCGTGCTGATGACGCGCTGGATGTTTCCGTACATTGGCTTCATGTCCATGGTGGCGCTGTCCGCGGGCATTCTCAACACCTGGAAGCACTTTGCCGTGCCCGCCGTCTCGCCGGTGCTGCTCAACCTGTGCATGATCGCCGCTGCCTGGCTGGGCGCGCCGCTGCTGGAAGCGCGGGGGATCGAGCCCATTTTTGCAATGGCAGGCGGTGTGATGCTGGGCGGCGTGTTGCAACTGGCGGTGCAGGTGCCTGCCTTGATGCGACTCGGGCTTCTGCCCCGCATTGGCGTGACGTGGGGCGCCATCCGCGCGGCCTGGGCCGAGCCCGGCGTGCGCCGCGTGCTGACGCTCATGGCCCCCATCTTGCTGGGCGTGGGCGTGGCGCAGATCTCGCTGCTGATCAATACCCAGATCGCTTCCTACTTGGCACCTGGAAGTGTGACCTGGCTTTTCTACGCTGATCGTTTGATGGAGTTTCCGACGGCTTTGCTCGGCGTGGCCCTGGGTGTGGTGCTCACCCCGCAGCTCACGGCCGCCAAAGCCGCGGGCGACTCTGAACGGTACTCGGCCATGCTGGACTGGGGCCTGCGCATCGTCGTGCTGCTGGCTGTGCCCTGCGCTGTGGCGCTGCTCACGTTTTCCACGCCGCTGGTGGCCACGTTGTTTCATCACGGCAAGCTGGAGGACGGTGATGTGGGGCAGATCGCCATGGCGCTGTCGGGTTATGGTGCAGGGCTGCTGGGCATTGTGGCCATCAAGGTGCTGGCGCCTGGCTACTACGCCAGCCAGGACGTGCGCACACCCGTCAAGATCGCCATCGTGGTGCTGGTCATCACCCAGGTGCTCAACATTGCACTGGTGCCCTTCATCGCGCACGCGGGCCTGGCCCTGTCGATTGGCCTGGGCGCGCTCATCAACGCCCTGTGGCTGCTGGTGGGCCTGCTGCGGCGCGGCAGCTATCAGCCGCTGCCGGGCTGGGGCAAGTTTGCCCTGCAGGTGGTGGCTGCCAGCGCGCTGCTGGCGGTGTTGCTGGTGTGGGGTACCCAGCACTTTGACTGGGTGGGAATGCGAAGCCAATCGCTGCAGCGCGTGGGTTTGCTGGCCGCGCTGATGGCCGCCGCCGCCGTGCTGTACTTTGGCGCGCTGTGGGCGGTGGGCCTCAAGCTGCGCAAGATGCTGCGGCGCTGATGGCACGGGCGCGTCCCTGCAAAGCCGTCAAATGCCCCTTGAAACCGCTCTTCCTGTCGCTTGACGCCGCCGGGCGAGGCCCTTACAACCCTGTCATGTCCCTGAGTTATTCCGTACCCACTTCGCTGGAGTACTTTGCATCGCTGGTGCAGAGCGACGAACACTTCCCGCTGCTGGAGGCCGCGGCCAGCCTGGCCCAGGACGAGTACCCCGAGCTGGACATGCAATTGCTGTTGGGCGATATGGACCAATTGCTCGCCCGCATCAAACGCCGCCTTCCCGCCGATGCGCCTGCGCTGCAGCGTTTGCGCACCCTCAACCAATTCTTTTTTGCTGACCTGGGCTTTGGCGGCAACATCAACAACTACTACGACCCCGAAAACAGCTATCTGAATGCCGTGCTGCGCACCCGCCGGGGCATCCCCATCAGCTTGGCGGTGTTGTGGATGGAGCTGGCCCAGGGGCTGGGACTGCATGCTCGGGGCATTGCGTTCCCAGGGCATTTCATGGTCAAGGTGCTGCTGCCCAAGGGGCAGGTGGTGCTTGACCCGATCTCGGGCCAGTCATTGAGCCGCGAAGAGCTGGCCGAGCGGCTGGAGCCCTACAAGCGCCGCAACGGCCTGGTGGACGACTACGACGTGCCACTGGGCCTTTACCTGCAGGCCGCCACGCCGCGCGACATCATTGCGCGCATGTTGCGCAATCTGAAAGAAGTGCACCGCACGCAGCAGGACTGGCAGCGGCTAATTGCCGTGCTCGACCGGCTGATCGTGCTGCTGCCCGGGGCCTGGGGCGAGTGGCGCGACCGCGGCCTGGCCCATGCCGAGCGCGGCAATACAGCCGAGGCTGTGGCCGATCTGGAGGCTTACCTGGCCCATGCCGATGATGGACTGGACATTGACCTGATTGCCGACCGGCTGAGCGCACTGCGCAGCGCCAACCGGTAAACCGGGCAGACCGGGCGGACCGCCCCCTTGGCGGCGGTCAACACACCACGTCAGAACGGCTGATCGGCCGGGTTGAGCTGGGCCAGCTGCCGGCGCAGTTCCGCGTTTTCTGCCGTGAGTTCTGCGACCTGCTGGCGCAGGCGCTGTATTTCATCGCTGCCGCTATCGCTTTCCGCAGAGGCTTCGTCCGCATCGGCGGCTTTTTTTGGCGCATCTTCCCGCGGTGGCTTGCGCTTGAGATCGCGCACGCGCTTGGCAGCCTGCTTCAGCTCATCTTTGCCCGCGGCCACCGCCGCCACCTGCTCTTCGGCAGGCAAGGTGGCCACGGCGGCTGCAGCGTTGATGGAGATGGTGCCGGACTTGACTGCAGCCACCAGTTCCGGCGCGGCTTGCTTCTGGATCTTTTCGATCATCACGACCTGGCTGCTGCTCAGGCGCGCAGCTTTGGCAATGGCTTCGCGGCTGTTCAGCGGGTCGGTCGCGGGCAAGCCTGCAGCGGTTTCTGCGGGGGAGGTGCCGATGGCGCTTTCGCTCGACGCGCCGGTTTCGTCAGGGGCTACGGCCGCGCGGGCACGGCGGTCGGCCACGATTTCACGCTTGCGCAAGGCCAGCACACCGCGCTGGAAGTCCGACACGCTGCGGCGCCCCAGGTGCTGGTCGATCATCCACAGGTGCACGTCTTCCATCGACTGAAACCGCGGGTTTTGCACCGTATGAAACGGCAGGCCATGCTTTTGGCAGATGCCATAGCGGTTGTGGCCGTCCACCAGCACATCGCCCCACAGCACCAGCGCGTCGCGGCAACCTTCGGTCAGGATGCTGCGCTCCAGCGCCTCGTGCTCGTCGGGGGTCAGGGGTTCGATATAGGCTTTGAGTTCTTCGTTGACGACGATGTTCATGGTGGGCGTGCTGTCCGGGATCAAGGCAAGGGGCGCGATTGTAGACAGGCTGGCGCTTCGCTCCGTGCCAGGCGCTACCGGTCGCGCGTGCCCCGCAAGGCCAGCCAGCCCGCCACGGCCGTGAATGCCGCCACCACCGCCACGATGATCCAGAAGCCCTGCCCGTTGCCCGCCAGCGGCACGCCGCCCACGTTCATGCCGAACAGCCCGGCCAGAATGTTGATGGGCAGGGCCAGCACCGTGACCACGGTCAGCACAAAGAGGCTGCGGCTGTTGGCCTCTTGCACGCTGGCCGCAATTTCTTCTTGCAGCAGCTTGATGCGTTCCTGTAGCCCCAGCATGTCGCGCAGTACCACCGAGAACTCCTCGGTCGAATCGCGCAGCTCCTGTGCGTCGTCTGCGGCCATCCACGCAGGCGGGTGTTGCAGCAGGCGAAACAAGGCGGCAGGCTCTGGCGCCATCAAACGTTGCAGGCGCACCAGCAGGCGCCGCAGCACACCCAGGCGCGCACGCTTGTGGTCCAGTCGCCCCGCCAGCAGCGCGTCTTCGACATCGTCGATGCGCTGCGTCACGCCGCGCACGATGTCCACCAGCCCTGAAGCCTGGGTGCGCATCAGCTCGGCCAGCAGCGCCACGCTGGAGCTGGGGGCATTGCCCGCGCGCAGGGCGGTGCGCAATGCATCCACCGACCGCAGGGGGCGGGTGCGCCCCGTCACCATCAGGTGGGGCGCCACGCTGGTCCACAGGGTGGCGATGTCCGATGGTTCGAACGCAAAGTCGAAATGCGCGTCGTTCAGCACCGCAATCAGCGTGTCGTCGTCACGCTCGATGCGGGTCGAGACCGAGCGGTCCTTCAGCGCGTCAAAAAACGCCTCGGGCAGATCGGCGTGCCGCTCCATCCAGCGCACCGCCTGCGCGTGGCTCAGGTTGAAGTGCAGCCACAAAAAAGTACGTGGCGCCGAGGGCGGTGTCGGGCTTACGCTGCTTGCGTGCGCCACGCGCTGTGCCAGCCAGTGCGCCGCTTGCGCAGAGTCCACCGCTTGGGGCGCCGCCCCTTCCGTCAGCAGGTAGCCGCAGATCAGCCCGGCAGCGTCGCCGCCATAGTTCAGGCTGGCGCTCACCGAGGGGAGGGCGGCGGCGAAAGTGTGGGGAGGTCGGTCTGCAGCGGGCACGGGACCTCAGGTTCTGGTGAGGCTGTGACGCTGGTGTGACATTTCGCGCAAATGTCACAGTTGTCACAGATGTCACGCCGTTGTCACCCACGGGCGCCACCATGGCACATTCCATTTTTTGCCTGGTTTGACGCCCATGTTCCACAACAACGCCCTCGACACCCAGGACCTGATGCAGCGCATTGCCAACGACCTGATCGACAGCTACGACGAAGAGCTGGAGTTGGAGATCGAGGACCGCAATGTGGACGACATCGGCGCGCCGCAGCCCACCGACCGGCTGGCGCGCCAACAGTATTTCAAAGACCTGTTTCACCTCCAGGGTGAGCTGGTCAAGCTGCAGGACTGGGTACAGCACAGCCGCCAGAAGGTGGTGATCCTGTTTGAAGGGCGCGACGCTGCAGGCAAGGGCGGTGTGATCAAACGCATCACCCAGCGCCTGAACCCCCGCGTGGCCCGCGTGGCCGCGCTGCCCGCGCCCAACGACCGCGAGCGCACCCAGTGGTACTTTCAGCGTTATGTGGCGCATCTGCCTGCTGCGGGCGAGATGGTGCTGTTTGATCGCAGCTGGTACAACCGCGCGGGTGTCGAGCGCGTGATGGGGTTTTGCAGCGACGACGAGTACGAAGAGTTCTTTCGTACCGTGCCCGAGTTTGAAAAGATGCTCGTGCGCTCGGGCATCACGCTCGTCAAATACTGGTTCTCCATCACCGACGAAGAGCAGCATCTGCGGTTCCTTGGCCGCATTCACGACCCGCTCAAGCAGTGGAAGCTGAGCCCCATGGACCTGGAAAGCCGCGTGCGCTGGGAGGCCTACACCAAGGCCAAGGAAACCATGCTGGAACGCACCCACATCCCCGAAGCGCCCTGGTGGGTGGTACAGGCGGTGGACAAGAAAAAGGCGCGCCTGAACTGCATTGCGCACCTGCTGTCACAGCTGCCCTACCAGGATGTGCCCCACCCCGCCGTGGTGCTGCCCGCCCGCGTGCGCAACCCCGAATACCTGCGCCAGCCTGTGCCTGCGAGCATGTACGTGCCCGAGGTGTATTGAGCGCCGGGCCATGCCGCTGTCGCCGGTTTGCTATTGAATGAGTAGCTGCTAGCGCTTATCCATCAAGCGCTAGAGCCCGAAAACACTTAAAAAATAAGTGCGGCCCCGGCGCACCACAACCGAGGGTCAGTGCGCCCGCCCCGCAACGCCTTGCGACGGCGTTCCCGCGCGCCCGAACTGGTGCCACGCCCGGCGCAGCTGGGTGTCCGAACTGAACCCCGCCATCAGCGCGGCCTGCGTCACTTTCTGCCCGGCCTGCAGTGCCGCCTCGGCCGTGGCCAGGCGGATGCGGCGCAGGTATTGCAAAGGCGCGATGCCCGCGTGTTCCAGAAACAACCGCGTGAGGTGCCGGGGCGAAGTGTGGGCCACCCCGGCCATGGCGGGCACGTTCCAGTCGGCCTGGGGCTCGCGGCCCACGGCGTCCTGCACGCGGTGCAGGGCGGCATGCATGTGGTTGCGGTGGTGCAAAAACGGCGACAGTTCGGGGTCGTTGGGCCCTCGGCGCAAGGCCACCACCATGGTCTGAGCGACTTGTGCGGCCACGGCGGGGCCGCAGGTGTCAGAGATGCGGTGCAGCAGCAGGTCGATGCCGGTGGTGACGCCCGCGCTGGTGTGCACCGGGCCATCGGCCACAAACACGCGGTTGGCGGCCACGTCGCATTGCGGGTCCACCTCGGCCAGTTCGTCCAAGTGCTGGTGGTGGGTGGTGGCGCGGCGCCCGGTCAGCAGGCCCGCGTGGGCGGCCAGCACGGCGCCTGCGCACACGGTCACCAGTTCCAGCCGGCCAGTGGCCAGGCGCAGGCCGCGCAGCCAGTGCAGCAGGGCCAGCGCGTCCGGGTTGCTGATGACATCAATGCGCTGGCCGGGCAGGCCCACCAGCACCACCCAGGAGGGGCGGGGCAGGGTTGCTGTGTCGGGCAGTGGCGCGAGCCCCGTCAGCATGACGCCCACCGAGGTGACCGACTGTGGTGTGGGGCTGACAAAGTGCAGCACAAACCGCTCGGGCTGGCCCAGCGCGCGCAGCGTCTGGTTGGCAATGCGCAGGGCTTCGGCCGGCCCCGCCCAGTCCAGCAGCAGGCTGTGGGGCAGCAGCGCGAAGTAGATATGGATGGGGTCGGGGCGTTGGCCCAAGGTTGCAGGGGTCATCGCTGCTCGGGTGGCACGCCCTGCAGGCTGGCGGCGAAAGCCGCGTGCGCAGCAACATCCACGGGGCGATGGCGCACCTGGGTGCTGGCCGGGTCGTTGCCCAGGAAGTTGCCGTTGCGGCGGTCATGCGCCGGGCGCACAGGGCGGGGCGCAAAACCGCCGCCGCAGTTGGGGCACACGTTGCCCAGCACGGTGTCCACACAGTTGGCGCAAAAGGTGCATTCAAAGCTGCAAATGCGGGCCTGCAGCGAGGCCGGGGGCAGGGCGGTGTTGCAGTGTTCGCAGGTGGGGCGCAGTTCCAGCATGGTGGCTCCTTCGGGTTGTGCAGTTATCCTGTTATGCAGGTTGCGTGGTCGGCGTCGAACGTGTCAGCGCCTGTTGCACGGTGCACAGCGTGGCAAAACGGCCCTGCAGCACGGTGGCCGTGCGGGTCTTGATGTCTGCAGCGGTCAGCGTCTGGCCGTCGGGCTGCACCATGTCCCAGGTCAGCGTGGCGTCGGTCACGTAGTCCACCTCCCAGCCCAGGTCTGACGCGTGGCGGGTGGTGGTCTCGCAGCATTGTTCGGTGCGGATGCCGCTCACGATGAGGCGTTGCACGCCGTGCTGCGTCAGCCACACGTCGAGCCCGGTTCCCACTAGTGCGCTGTGGCGGGACTTGGTGAACGTGGCGGCCGCGTCGAACGGGGCAAGCCCTTCGAGCGGGCGCACATGGCCGGATGCTGCAGAAAAAGGGTTCTCGGGCACATCGGGCCCGTCGCTGTGAAACACCCGCACCACAGGCACACCGCGCGCCAGGCAGCCGTTGATGAGTTCGTTCTGCGCGTTCAGGTAGGCGGGCAGGTCGGTATCGGTGAAGTAGGGACGGTTGCGAAACGATTCTTGGACGTCGATCACTATCAGACAAGATTTCATGGGGTGAATCTCTTTGCGGGTGGTTGATGCCGCTTATTTTGTTTAGATCCTGCGGCAATGTCCGAACCCCTGCAGACAAGAGTCGATCATTTTCAGCCATTGGATGGCGCGTTTGGTAGAGCGCTTGGTGCATTCCTGCAGTTCAAAGGACTCACCGGCGCATGGTTTTTAATCCAAATTGGCCTCTAGCGCTTATCCAATAAGCGCTGATAGCTATTGATTTGATAGTTTTCACGTCATTGGCCGGAAGCTGCTATGGTGGCAAGGGTTTTCCCTATATCTGCTACGCCCTCACCCCAACTGACCCCCGCTCCTTCAGCTCTCCACCCTGCCATGCCGCGCCGTTCCCGTCTGTTCTCGTTGTCTGCACTGACCCGGGCTTACCAACGCAACCTCAAGGCATTTGCGCGGGCGACGAAACCCGTGCGGCCCAAGGCACCTGCCAAGTTGCGCGTGGTGTCGCCCAAGGCGCCCTCGGTGACGCGCACCAAGCCGTCGGTGGGCAAGCCCACGCCGGCCAGCGGCGAATGGCTGGCGGGCATTGCGCCTGGGCCTGCCGGGGCGCGGCGGTATCAGTTGTACATACCGCCCGGGCTGGCGCTTAGGGCGGGCGAAAAGCTGCCGCTGCTGGTCATGCTGCACGGCTGCGGGCAGACAGGGCGCGACCTGGCCGCCGTGTCGCGCATGAACCGCTTGGCCGCGCGCCATCGCTTTCTGGTGCTGTACCCCGAGCAGGAGCGCATGGCCAACGCCCACGGCTGCTGGAACTGGTTTGAGCGCCGCAATGGCAAGGCCGAGGCTGAAGCCGCCACGCTGCTGGCCGCGGTCGACCTGATCGCGCGCAAGCAGCCGGTGGACCTGGCGCGGGTGGCCGTGGCGGGCCTGTCGGCCGGGGCCAGCATGGCCGTGCTGATGGCGGCGGGTTACCCCGAGCGGTTTTGCGCTGTGGCCATGCATTCCGGCGTGGCGCCGGGCACCGCCGAATCCGCCGCATCGGCCATGGCCGCCATGCACGGGCGGCGCGAGGCCCAACTGCCGGACACCTTCTCCGAGGGGGCGGCGCCCGTCGCGCTTCCGCCGCTGCTGGTGCTGCACGGCGATGCCGATGGGGTGGTGTCCGTGCGCAATGCCGCGGCCACCGCACTGCTGTGGGCGGGTGCATTGGGCGCACGCGCAGGCGCCATTCGCACCTTGCAGCGCGGACAGCGCCATGCGATGCGGGTCACAGAGTTCAAGACCGGGGGGCGCACCGTGGTTGCGCTGCGCGAGGTGGCCGGGCTGGCACACGCCTGGAGCGGCGGCACGGCACACCTGTCCTTCAGCGACCCGGCCGGGCCGGACGCCTCGGCGCTGGTGTGGGCCTTTGTGGCGCGGCAGTTCGCCAAAAAATGAGTCAAATTGAGCTCTAGCGCTTATCCATAAATCGCTTGCAGCTATCAATTTAGGTGTGAGTGATGCCCGCTCGACAGCGCTACACCAGCCGTGCCGCCACCAGTTCTTTCTTGAGGTAGGCGTAGAACAACGGCGCTGCCACCAGCCCCGCGGGTCCGAACACGGCTTCAGCCACAAACATCACCGACAACAGCTCCCACACGCCCATCTGCGTGCGGCGGCCCACCACCTTGGCGTTGATCACATATTCGGCCTTGTGGATAAGGATCAGAAACCCCAGGCACGCCGCCGCCGCCAGGGGCGACACCGACAACCCGACGATGGTGATGACCACGTTGCAGATCAGGTTGCCCACAATCGGAACCAGCCCCGCCACAAACGTGAAGGTGATGAGCACTGGCGTGTAGGGCAGCTCCAGGCCCCACAGCGGCAGCACAAACAGCAGGAACAGCGCGGTCAGCAAGGTGTTGAAGGCTGCGATCCAGAACTGCGCCGCCACGATCTGGCGGAACGCTTCACCGAACAGCGAGATGCGCAGCCGCAGTTGCTGCGCCAGCGGGCCACGCGCCAGCACTGCGGGGCGCACTGCGGCCAGAGAGCCGATCAACAGGCCCACATAGGCAAACAACACGCCTGCCAGCCACGCGCGCCCGGCCATGGCCAATGCGCCCGCCTTGGCGCCCAGGTAGTTGGCGATGATGCGCTGGATCTCCGCGGCGCCTTCGGGCAGGTGGGAGGCCATGTCCACCGGCAATTTCAGGCGCAGTTCCAGCACCGTGCGGGCCATGTAGGTCATCAGCTCCTGGTACTGCTGCGGCGCGGTGACGAGGTAACCGCGCGAATGGGTCAGGCCCACAGCCAGCAGCGCCAGGGGCAGCAGCATGACGAGGGCCGCCGCCGCAATCTGCGCCGCGCGCAGCCCCGAGACGGACGGATGGCTGCGGCGCCGCAAGCGGCTCAGACCTTGTGCAAACCAGCGGGTCAGCGCGCGGGTCAGCAGAAATCCCAGGCACACACACAACAAGCCCGGCAACAGCCCGCGCCACATGACCAGCAGCAGCGCTGCGGCCATCAGCACGTAGCTGGCCACCACAATGCCGTGCGTGCTGTGGCGCGGTGGCAGCGTGGTGGGGGCAGGCTCGGGCGTGTTGTGGATGACGACGGGGGCCGAGGGAGGGCTTTGCGCCATGCGCGGGCGTTCGTGGTGTGGAGATGAGGTGCTGGGGCGGGGGTCAGGCCACCACTACGGCTGCGCCGTCGCCACGCGGCGCAATCGTGCCAATGGCGTAGACCTTTTCACCGGCGGCGCGCAGCGTGGCGGCCGTGGCGTCGGCGGCGGCGGCAGCCACCACCACCACCATGCCAATGCCGTTGTTGAAGGTGCGGTTCATCTCGATGTCGTCAATGCCGGCGGTCTTTTGCAGCCACGCAAACAGCTCGGTCTGGGGCCAGCTGCCCTTGGTCAGGTGGGCGGCGGTGCCTTCGGGCAGCACGCGGGGGATGTTCTCCAGCAGGCCGCCGCCGGTGATGTGGGCCAGGGCCTTGATGCCGCCTTGTGCTGCCGCCGCACCTTCGGAATGGGGGTGGGCCGCCAGCGCGGCCAGCACGTTCTTCACGTACAGGCGGGTGGGCTCCATGACCGCTTGCTTGAAGGGTTTGCCGTCCAGAGTAGCGGGCAGGGTGCCCGCGGCCTCGGCGCGTTCAATGCACTTGCGCACCAGGCTGAAACCGTTGGAATGCACGCCGTGGCTGGTCAAGCCCAGCACCACGTCACCCGGGGCGACTTCTTTGCCCGTCAGAATTTTCGCCTTCTCGACCGCACCCACTGCAAAACCAGCCAGGTCGTATTCGCCTGCGGGGTACATGCCGGGCATTTCAGCCGTCTCGCCACCAATCAGCGCGCAGCCCGAGAGCTCGCAGCCTTTGGCGATGCCGCCGATCACCGCCGCTGCGGTGTCCACGTCCAGCTTGCCGCAGGCAAAGTAGTCGAGGAAGAACAGGGGCTCGGCGCCTTGCACCAGCACGTCGTTCACGCTCATGGCCACCAGGTCGATGCCGACGGTGTCGTGCATGTTCCATTCAAACGCCAGCTTGAGCTTGGTGCCCACGCCGTCGGTGCCGCTCACCAGCACAGGCTCTTTGTAGCGTTTGGGCACTTCAAACAGCGCACCAAATCCGCCGATACCGGCCAGCACGCCCTCGCGCATGGTCTTTTTGGCCAGCGGCTTGATGCGCTCGATCAGGGCGTCGCCCGCATCGATGTCGACGCCAGCGTCTTTGTAGGAGATGGGGGTGGAGGAGGCAGAGGAGCTCATGGAAAGGGCTTTGGTGCTGGTAGACCCGCCAGGCGGGCTGGAATCCGGGGATTTTAAGGGGCACCGCCCGGGGCGACTTTCTCGGCCCTGTCTGGGCGGGGGCTTTGGGGTGCCGCAACAGGGCGGTGGCCTGCCGCGCGCGCCGCGGCCCGCGTCTGTAGCGGGTCGGTGTCACAGGCTGGCGATACCTCCAACACCGCACGGGCATGCGCTCGCAAATCAATAAGTTCACTCATCAAACTATGTCGGGTTTGCCCGGATGCGTGCGCCAGTTGGCCCCTTTCATAATTAGTTCGTCGTCCGCACTATGTCCGTGGAAGGGCTGTATCCGCAGGGAAACAGACCTGGCACGGTACGTAGCCTGGAGGGTTTAGCGAGAGGGATTGCGGCGCGACAGTCAACGTCGTTCACACCAACCAAGGCCCGCACGAGGCCGTTCAATGGAGACAAGAATGAAATTGAAGACAACCTTGACCGCCCTGGCGCTGGGCTTGGCCAGCGCAGGAGCCTTTGCCCAGGTGGTGGGCGTGAGCTGGTCCAACTTTCAGGAAGAGCGCTGGAAGACCGACGAAAAAGCCATCAAGGAACAACTGGCCAAGCTGGGCGCCAGCTACATCAGCGCCGATGCCGGTGGCTCGCCCGAAAAGCAGCTGTCTGATGTTGACTCCCTCATCGCCAAAGGCGCAAAGGTCCTGATCGTGCTGGCGATGGACAAGGACGCGATCCTGCCCGCCGTCAACAAGGCTGCGCAGCAGAAGATCCCGGTGGTGGCCTACGACCGCCTGATCGAAGCCCCCGGGGTGTTCTACATCACCTTCGACAATGTCGAGGTCGGCCGCATGCAGGCGCGCGCCGTGTTCGAGGCCAAGCCCAAGGGCAACTACGTGATGATCAAGGGCTCACCCACCGACCCGAATGCCAATTTCCTGCGCGCGGGGCAGCAGGAGGTCATCGAGGCAGCCATCACCAAGGGCGACATCAAGATCGTCGGCGAGGAATACACCGAAGGCTGGAAGCCCGAGGTGGCGCAAAAGAACATGGAGCAGATCATCACCAAGGCCGGCGGCAAGATCGATGCCGTGGTGGCCTCCAACGACGGCACGGCCGGCGGTGTGGTGGCGGCGCTGACGGCCAAGGGCATCAAGGGCATCCCGGTGTCGGGCCAGGACGGCGACCATGCCGCGCTCAACCGTGTGGCCCAGGGTTCGCAGACGGTCTCGGTCTGGAAGGACGCGCGCGACCTGGGCCGGGACGCCGCAGCAGCAGCCGTCGCGCTGGCCAAGGGGCAGAAGGTGGCGGGCGCCCAGACCTGGAATGGCGGGGAAAAGAAGGTGCCGCTGCAGGCGCAGTTTCTGAAGCCCGTGCCGATCACCGCCAAGAACCTCGACCTGGTGGTGAAGGCCGGCTGGATCCAGAAGGACGCGCTGTGCAAGGGAGTGGACGCTGCCAAGGCACCCGCCGCCTGCAAGTGAACGCGCTCTGCGCGGCGTCCAGTTTCTGAACAACACGTTTTGAAGCTCCCAGACCGGGATCGGGTCTTGCCGTGCGCGGCGGGCAGGTCTGAACCCGGTCCCTTCTCATTTCTGGCGGAGTGCGCTTGTGAGTCCTGTTCCCCATGCCCTCAGGCAGCTGGCCATCGACTGGCGGCTGGTGCTGATGGGCGCCGTCCTGGTGGTCACCGCCATCGTGTTCAACATCCTCTCGGGCGGCCTGTTCCTGTCGCCCGAGAACCTCTACAACATTGCCCAGCAGACGGCCGTGGTCGGCATCGTGGCCACCGTGGTGGTGCTGGTGATCGTGGCGCGCCACATCGATCTTTCGGTGGGCTCGGTGATGGGCTTCGTCGGGGTGCTGATAGCCACGTTGATGTACACCGCCGGCTGGCACTGGGTGGCGGCGTCGCTTGCCGGGCTGGCGGTGGCGATTGGCGTGTCGCTCTATCAAGGTGCGCTCACGGCGATGCTGGGAGTGCCATCGTTCGTGGTCACGCTGGGCGGGCTGATGTCGTTTCGCGGCGCGGCCTTCATGGTGGCCGACGGCAAGACCCAACCGGTCAGCGACAGCTTCTTTCAGCGCCTGGGCGGCGGCTTTGATGGCGCCATCGGCGTGCAGGCCAGCTGGGGGCTGGCTTTGGTGCTGGTCGTGGCGCTGGCGCTGAAGACCTGGCTGCGGCGGCGCGCCAAGGCCTCGTACGGCGTGCCCAACCCTGCGCTGTGGCTGGATGCGCTGGTGGCGGCGGTGCCTGCCGTGATCGCCGTGGGCTTTGTCGCCACGATGAACGCGTACCAGATCCCTACCAAAGACGCGCCGCAGGGCGTGCCCATTCCTGTGCTGATCTGGGGCGGCGTGGCGGTGGTGCTCTCCTTCATCGTGCGCCGCACGCGCTTTGGGCGCTACGTGTTCGCCATCGGCGGCAATCCGGAGGCCGCCGCCCTGGTCGGCATCCCGGTGCGCCGCGTCACGCTGATGCTGTTTGCGCTGATGGGCGTGCTCATCACGATTGCGGCCATGGTCTCGATTGCGCGGCTCAATGCCGGTACCAATTCGCTGGGCACCGGCATGGAGCTGTTCGTGATCGCCGCTGCGGTGATCGGCGGCACGGCTCTGGCGGGCGGCAGTGGCTCCATCCTGGGGTCGGTGCTGGGGGCGCTGATCATGCAGAGCATCGACAGCGGCTTGTTGCTGCTGGATATCTCGATCGGATTGCGTTACGTGATCATCGGCCAGGTGCTGATCGCCGCCGTGGTGTTTGACGTGGTCTACCGCCGCCTGACCGGAGACACGGCATGAGCGCGCCACTGGTGGAAATGCGCGGTATCCGCAAGTCGTTCGGGGGCGTGCGGGCGGTGGACGATGTCAGCCTCCACCTGTACCCGGGCGAGGTGGTGGCCTTGCTGGGGCACAACGGCGCGGGCAAGTCCACGCTGATGAAGATGCTGGCGGGCGCCTACCCCATCGACAGCGGCGAGGTGCAGGTGCAGGGCCAAGCCGCTCACATCCGCACGCCCATCGACGCGCAGCGGCTGGGCATCGAGTCCATCTACCAGACCCTGGCGCTGGCCGACAACCTGGACGCGGTGGCCAACCTGTTTCTGGGCCGCGAACTGCTTACCCGCTGGAACACGCTGGACGACCACCGCATGGACGCCGAAGCCCGCAAGGTGTTTGAGCGCCTGAACAAGAACTTCCGCAACGTGCGCACGCCAGTGCGGCGCCTGTCGGGCGGGCAGCGCCAGGTGGTGGCGATCTCGCGCGCCATCTATTTCAACGCGCGCATCCTGATCATGGACGAGCCCACCGCAGCGCTGGGCCCCGAGGAGACCGCCATGGTGGGCCGCCTGGTGCGCCAGCTCAAGGCCGAAGGCGTGGGCATTTTTCTGATCACCCACGACATGCCTGATGTGTTCGGGCTCAGCGACCGTCTGGCGGTGATGAAGAACGGACGGCTGGTAGGCGCCTATCGCACTGCCGATGTCACCGAGGACGAAGTTCTGGGCATGATCATCGCAGGCAAACAACCCGAAGGAAAAGCGCAGGCCCACCGCCCTGGCGAGCCCGCGCCTTCCACCACACCCGCATGAAAACCACCGGCGACCAACAACTTGTCAAACGCATCAACCGCAGCGTGCTGCTGCGGCTGCTGCGCCTGCGCGGCGGCCTCTCCCGCGCCCAACTGGCCGGCGAGAGCGGCCTGACCAAATCGACCGTGAGCCTGCTGGTGCGGGAGTTGATCGACGAAGGCTGGATCGCGGAGACGGAGCTGGCAGCCGCGCAGGGCATGGGCCGCCCGTCCACCCCGCTGCGCCTGGACGGCAGCCGCCGCGCCATGGTGGGCGTGGAAATTGGGGTCGAGTCGCTGAGGGTGGTCGGCGTGTCGGTCACCGGCGAGGTGCTGTGTTCGGCCGAGGAACCCCTGGCCGACCGCGAACCGGGGGCTGCGTGCCGCCAGGTGGCAGCGCTGGTGGTGCGCACACAGGCCGAGCTGGCGGTTAGGCCCGTCACGGTGTCGGGCATCGGCATTGGCGTGCCCGGCGCGTTCGACGAAGTCACCGGCACCATCCGCTTTGCGCCCAACCTGGGCTGGCGTGATGTGGCCTTCCTGCCGCTGATCACGCGTGCCCTGGCCGAGGCCGGTAGCCCGCCGGTGTCGGTGCATGTGCAGAACGAGGCGGATACCGCCGCGCTCAGCGAGTACGAGTTTGCGGGTGGGGAGGCGGCCCAGGCACTGATCTTCGTGACCTGCGGCGTGGGCGTGGGGGCAGGCATCGTGCTCAACGACCGGTTGTTCACCGGGCTGCAGGGGATGGCCGGCGAAATCGGGCACAGCATCCTGCAGATCGACGGACCGCCGTGTTCCTGCGGGCGCAGGGGGTGTGCCGAGACCTTCTTCGGGGCCCGTGCCCTGGAACGCGAGAGCGACCCGGCGCGCGGAGGCGTTTTCTTGGGCGTGGTGTTGCAAAACCTCTGGACCACCTTCAACCCTGGTGCCCTGGTCGTGGGCGGGCCGTCGTGCGAGCGGTATCCCGCCATCGTGCGGCAAGCCCGTGAAACGCTCCATGCCTATGCAGCCAGCGCTGGCGTGGCGGCACCCGCCGTGCGCGCGGCCCGCTATGGCCTGCTGGCCTCGGCCGTGGGTGCGGCCGCGCTGGTGCTGCATCACGAGCTGCGGCCCATGCACGCGCCTGCGGTTGCTGCGCCACCGGCCGAGCCCGAAGCGTTGCAGAGCGGCGCAACGCATCACCTTCTTCACTGAGTTTCTCCCACCATGTATATCGGCATCGACATCGGCACCTCTGAAGTAAAGGCCTTGCTGCTCGGCCCGGACCAGCAGGTGCTGGGCTCGGCCGGTGCGCCCCTGTCCCTGTCGCGCCCCCACCCCGGTCACAGCGAGCAGGACCCCGCCGACTGGTGGGCGGCCACGCAGGACGCACTGGGCAGCCTGCGGGCGGTGCACCCGCAGGAATACGCGGCGACCGAGGCCATCGGCTTGTCCGGACAGATGCATGGAGCGGTGCTGCTGGACGCACATGACCGCGTGCTGCGCCCCGCCATCCTTTGGAACGACACGCGCAGCGCTCAAGAGTGCGCCGAGATGATGCGCGAGCTGCCGACGCTGAGTGGTCTGGGCGGCAGCCTGGCCATGCCGGGCTTCACAGCGCCCAAGCTGCGCTGGGTCGCGCGCCACGAGCCCGAGGTATTTCAGAAAATTGCGAAGGTGTTGTTGCCCAAGGACCATGTGCGCCTGATGCTGACCGGCGAGCACGTGAGCGATCTTTCCGACGCGAGCGGCACCCTTTGGCTCGATGTGGAGCGACGCGACTGGTCGGACGAACTGCTGGCGCTGACCGGCCTCGCGCGATCACACATGCCGCGCCTGGTCGAAGGCAGCGAGGGCAGCGGGCGCCTGCGGGCCGATGTGGCGCAGTCCCTGGGGCTGCGGCCCGGCACGGTGGTGGCCGGTGGCGCGGGCGATAACGCGGCCAGCGCGGTGGGCATGGGCGCGGTGCAGCCGGGCCAGGGTTTCCTGTCGCTGGGCACCAGCGGCGTGCTGTTTGTGGTGACGCCCGCGTACCAGCCCAATGCCGCCAGTGCCACGCATGCGTTCTGCCATGCCCTGCCAGGCCGGTGGCACCAGATGAGCGTGATGCTGGCAGCCGCCAGCGCCCTCCAGTGGGTGGCAAACCTGCTGGGCGCTGCGGACGCTGGCGAGGTGGCGGCACGCGCCGCGGCGCTGAGCGCCCGGGACCGTGAGGCGGCGCCAGTGTTTTTGCCTTACCTCAGCGGCGAGCGAACGCCCCACAACGATGCGCGGGTGCGCGGGAGCTTCCACGGGCTCGATATGGATACCGACGCCGCGCGCCTGGACTATGCCGTGATGGAGGGCGTGAGCTTCGGCCTGCTGGACGGCCTGGCTGCGCTGCATGCCGCAGGCAGCGAGGTGTCGCGCCTGTCGCTGGTGGGCGGTGGCGCCCGCAGCACCTTCTGGGCGCAGATGCTGGCCAGCGCGTTGGGCGTCGAGATCGTGACCCACGGTGGGTCGGCCGTGGGTGGTGCCCTGGGGGCCGCACGCCTGGGCGCTTTGAGCGTCGGCACCCCCATGGAGTGGGCCTGCCTGCCGCCCCCCATCGACACCGTGTACCAGCCCGATGCCGCCGAGCATGCCCTGCTGGCGCCGCGCCATGCCCTGTTTCGCAGCCTGTACCGCAGGCCCTGATGTCCTGAGCCACGTCCTGTCCTTAGCCGAGAAATCCATGAGCACCTACTTTTCCGACATTCCGCCCATCGCTTACGAAGGCCCCGAATCTGCTAATCCGCTGGCCTTCAAGTGGTACGACAAAGACCGCCTCGTGCTGGGCAAGCGCATGGAAGACCACCTGCGTTTTGCCGTGTGCTACTGGCATAGCTTCTGCTGGAACGGGTTCGATCCCTTTGGGTACGACGGCACCTTCGAGCGGCCTTGGCAGCGGGTGGCCGACCCGATGGCAGCTGCGCGCCTGAAGGCCGATGCGGCGTTCGACTTTTTTGCCCGGCTGGGCGCGCCGTACTACTGCTTTCATGACCGCGATGTGGCGCCCGAGGGCAGCACCCCCCGCGAGAGCGTGAACCACCTGCACGAGATGGTCGATGTGCTGCAGGCCAAGCAGGCCGAGACGGGCATGAAGCTGCTGTGGGGAACGGCCAACCTGTTCAGCCACCGCCGCTTCATGTCCGGCGCCTCGACCAACCCCGACCCCGAAATCTTTGCCCTGGCCGCCCTGCAGGTGAAAGAGGCGATGGACGCGACGCTCAAGCTGGGCGGCGAGAACTATGTGCTGTGGGGTGGCCGCGAGGGCTATGAGACCCTGCTCAACACCCGCGTGGGCCATGAACTGGACCAGATGGGCCGCTTCTTGAACATGGTGGTGGAGTACAAGCACAAGATCGGCTTCAAGGGCACGATCCTGATCGAGCCCAAGCCGCGTGAACCGTCCAAGCACCAGTACGACTTTGACACCGCCACGGTCTATGGCTTCCTGGCCCGCTATGGGCTGGACAAGGAGATCAAGGTCAACATCGAGGCCAACCACGCCACGCTGTCGGGCCACAGCTTCGAGCACGAGATCGCCACCGCCATCGACCTGGGCATCTTCGGCTCGATCGACATGAACCGCGGCGACATGCAGTGCGGCTGGGACACCGACCAATTCCCCAACAACATCCCCGAGACGGCCCTGGCCCTGTACCTGATCCTTCAGGCCGGCGGTTTCACCACCGGCGGTCTGAACTTCGACGCCAAGGTGCGGCGACAGTCGCTGGACGCCGAGGACATGTTCCACGGCCACATCGGCGGCATGGATGTCTCGGCCCGGGCGCTGCTGATTGCCGAGAAAATGATCACCGACGGGCGCCTGGCCCGCCATGTCGATGCCCGTTACGCTGGTTGGAGCACAGATTTCGGCCAGGATCTGCTGGCCGGCCGGCTGGGGCTGGACCAGGTGGCGACCCGGGCCATGGAGCGCAACCAGGACGCGCGGCCAGTTTCCGGGCGGCAGGAGCTGATCGAGAATCTGCTCAACAGCTATCTCTGACCGACCACCAATACCGGGAGTACCCATGAAACCTGTGGTGTGGGGCGTGCTGAGCACAGCCAAGATCGGTATCCAGCACGTGATCCCGGCGATGCTGTCCAGCCCGCTGGTCGAGTTGCGGGGGATCGCATCGCGTTCCTTGCCCGCCGCGCAGGAGGTAGCGCGGTCCATGGGCATTGCGCAGGCCTACGGAAGCTACGAAGAGCTGCTGGCCGACCCGGCCATTGAGGCCGTCTACAACCCGCTGCCCAACCACCTGCATGTGCCGCTCACCCTGCAGGCGGCGGCTGCAGGCAAGCATGTGCTGTGCGAGAAGCCGGTGGCCCTGTCTGCCGCCGAGGCGGAAACACTGCGCACCGCCGCGGCCCGGGTGCACATCGAAGAGGCCTTCATGGTGCGCCACCATCCCCAGTGGCAGCGAGCCCGGGAGCTTGTGCGCGCCGGGCGCATTGGCGAGCTTCAGGCGGTGCAGGTGTTTTTCTCGTATTTCAATGATCAGCCAGGCAACATCCGCAACCAGCCCAGCCTGGGGGGCGGCGCGCTGTACGACATCGGCTGCTATGCAGTGCTGGCTGGTCGTTATCTGTTCGAAAGAGAACCTCGGCGGGCAATCTCGTTGGTTGACCGTGACCCGCAACTGGGGACCGACCGGCTCACCAGCGCGCTGCTGGATTTTGCCGGAGGACGGCAACTCAACTTCACGGTTTCGACGCAGAGCGTCCGGTTTCAAAAGGTGCAGGTGGTAGGCACCGCGGGCCGCATCGAGCTGTTTATTCCGTTCAATGCCGCCCGGGGTGAGCAGATGCACCTGGCACTGGACGAAGGAGGCCTTCTGGATGGCAGCAGTGTCACCGTTGAAACCCTGCCAGCGGCGGATCAGTACCGGCTGCAGGTCGAGGCTTTTTGCCGCCGCGTGCGCGATGGCACAAGCCCGCAGACCCATGGATTGGACGAGGCTGTAGCCCAGGCCCGGGCGATTGATGCACTCTGGCGCTCGGAGCATTCGGGTCGCTGGGAGGCGGTTGTTTGAGACAGGCGCCGCTTGTGTCGCTTCGCGCCTCGCCGTGCCTTGGCCGTGGCCGTGGCCTTGCAAATGACCAGAAAGGTCCAGCCGCGGGCTGACCACCCCCGCGCGTCCGGGCAGTCGCCCAGGGGGCGTGGGAAGGGGGATTGCGAGGGCGAGGCCTGATGGTGGGTGCAGGACATTTGCCGCAGACTAAAATCGGACCCGTTGCCGCCAAAACGCTTTGTAAGAAGAAGGGTTGTTGCGACAACGCAACCGAACCACTTTTTCAAGATGCCCCGCCGCAGTCACATGTGGCCAGACGCCCTCCAATTCCTCTGTGATGCAGTCGCCCATCTCCTTGTTGCCCACCGCTCCTGCTTCTGCTCCCTCGGGCCCGCCCCTGCTGGCAGGGCGCCGCGCACGATGAAACAGCTGGCGCTGGACATTGGCCTGGCCACCGGGCCCACCCTGGCCCGGTTTTATGCCGGGCCGAATGAGGCGGCTTTGCAGCACCTGCGGCTGGCCGTGGGCCAGGGCAGCAGCCAGGCCACCCGGTCCCCCGTGCCCACCTACCTGTGGGGCGAGGCAGGCAGCGGCAAGTCCCACCTCTTGAACGCCGTGCGCCAGTCGCTGCGAGAGCAGGGCTCCAGTGTGGGCTGGCTTGACCCTTCGGTGGGCGAGCCGCCGGATTTTGACGACCGATGGGCAGCCGTCGTCATGGACGACGTGCACCTGTACAGCACCGCCCAGCAGGCCACCGCCTTCAATTGGTTCGTCAACGCCATCAGCCCCGCCAGCGGTGGCCAGCGCTGGGTGCTGGCGGCAGGCAACATGCCCCCCGCCGATTTGCCGCTGCGCGACGACCTGCGCAGCCGCCTGGGCTGGGGCCATGTGTTCCAGCTGCAGCTGCTGGGCGAGGCCGAACGCCGCGCCGTGCTGCGGCAGGAGGCCGATGCGCGGGGCGTGTTCCTGGGCGACGACGTGATGGACTACATGCTCAACCGCTTCTCGCGCGACCTGGGCAGCCTGATGCAGTTGCTGGATCAGCTCGATGCCTTTGCACTTCGCACCCAGCGGGCCATCACGATTCCCTTGCTCAAAACCATGCTGGAGTCGGAATGATGCTGCGCTCCTCTTTGCCTTTTTGTGAATTCGAATGACTTCTGAACCCCGCCGCATGCGGCTTGCGCTGTTTGACCTGGACCACACGCTGCTGCCGCTCGACTCTGACTACGAGTGGGGCGAGTTCACCATTCGCATTGGCTGGAACGACCCCGTGGAGTTTGCGCGCCGCAATGACGAGTTCTACGCGCACTACCAGGCTGGCACGCTCGATGTGCATGACTACGTGCGTTTTGCGACCGAGGCCGTGCGCACACGCGGCCCCGAGGCAGCGGCTGCCGCGCACCAGCAGTTCATGCGCGATGTGATCACCCCGGCCATCCAGCCGCAGGCGCTGAGCCTTATCCGCCAGCACCAGGCCGCCGGCGATGAAGTGCTGATCGTCACCGCCACCAACGAGTTCGTGACCACCCCCATTGCCCAAGCGCTGGGGGTGCCGCAATTGCTGTCCGTGCAATTGGTGCGCGACACCAGCGGCTGGTACACCGGCGAGATCGACGGTATCCCGACTATGCGCGAGGGCAAGGTGCGCCGCATGGAACAATGGCTGTCCGAGCGGCAATTGGGCTGGGATGATGTGGAAAGCACGTTCTACAGCGACTCGATGAACGACGTGCCCTTGCTGGAAAAGGTGAACCATCCGGTGGCCACCAACCCCGACCCGCGCCTGCGTGCGCTGGCCCAGGAGCGCGGCTGGCGCATACTGGACCTGTTTGCGGCCGATGCCGAAACGCCTGCCCCCATCCCCGCTGAATGATGCGCCTTGCAGCCACCGCAGCCGCCGTTTCGTGCCCGACCCCCTGAATCCTTTCATTCCATGATCAAGAAGTTCCTAGACAAACTGATGGGCAAATCGACACCCGGTACCTCGGGCGGCAAGCCTCACTTCGGCAAGCGCGAAGAGGTGCCTGCCTCGGTGCACGGCATCAACCCCGAGCTGGTGGACCGCCGCGCCGCAGAGGTGGTGGCCACACTCAAGCAGGCCGGTTTTGAGGCCTACATCGTGGGTGGCGCCGTGCGTGATTTGCTGCTGGGCCTGCGCCCCAAGGACTTCGACGTGGCCACCAATGCCACGCCCGAGCAGGTCAAGGGCCTGTTCCGCCGTGCTTTCATCATCGGCAAGCGCTTTCGCATCGTGCATGTGGTGCACGGCCGGGGCCGCGAGCATGAGGTGATCGAGGTCTCCACCTTCCGCGCCTACCTCGACAATGCCGCCGCCGGCCAGGTGGCGGGCAACGAAAAGACCAGCAAGGCCCAGCTGTCGGGCATGCAGCATGCCGTGGACGCCAGCGGCCGCGTGCTGCGCGACAACGTCTGGGGCCCGCAGGACGAAGACGCCACGCGCCGCGACTTCACCGTGAACGCCATGTACTACGACCCGGTCAGCCAGATCGTGGTCGACTACCACAAGGGTTTGCAGGACGCCAAGAAGAAGACGCTGCGCATGATTGGCGACCCCGCCACGCGCTACCGCGAAGACCCGGTCCGCATCATGCGGGCCGTGCGTTTTGCAGCCAAGCTCAGCGCCCTGGGCTTCAGCATCGAGGCCAAAACCGCTGCACCCCTGGTGCAGTCGCAAACATTGCTGGCCGATGTGCCCCAAAGCCGCATGTTTGACGAAATGCTCAAGCTCTTGCAGACAGGCCACGCCATTGCCACCATCGAGCAACTGCGCAAGCTGGGCATGGCCAAGGGCATCTATCCCCTGCTGGACGTGGCGGTGGAGCGTGCCGACAGCGCCTTTGTGAAAGCGGCCCTGGTCGACACCGACCGCCGCGTGAACGAAGGCAAGCCCGTGGCCCCCAGCTTCTTGCTGGCCTGCGTGTTGTGGGAAGACGTGAGGAGCGGCTGGCAAGAACGCTTGAACCAGCGCCACCACCCGCTGCCTGCGCTGCAGGAGGCGATTGACGAGGTGTTCGACAAACGCATTGGCGACGTGTCCGGTCGCGGCAAGCTGGCGGCCGACATGCGCGAGATCTGGGTCATGCAGCCGCGCTTTGAAAAGCGCGTGGGCAGCACGCCGTTTGGCATGGTGATGCAGCCGCGTTTTCGGGCCGGTTTCGACTTCATGCGCCTGCGCGCCGATGTGGGCGAGGTCGGCGAAGCATTGGCCGAATGGTGGCAGGACTTCCAGACCGCCGACGACGAGCGCCGCGAAGACCTGATGGACCAGGCCAAGGAAGAGCAGAAAGCCCGCCAGAAGTCACAACCCGTGGTCAAGCGCGTGCCCCGCGCTGCGCCTGCAGCCGACGCGCGCGGACTGCCCCAAGGCGCTGGCGCAGATGCCAGCCCGGCCGATGGCGATGCTGAATTTCCCTCTGACGGTGGCGCGCCCAAAAAACGACGCCGCCGTCGCCGTAAGCCCGGCGGTGGTGCCAGCGGTGAAGGCGCCGCGCCCGCCGCTGCAGGCGAGTGACGCTAAGCGACGACGCTGCGCGGGTGCCGCCCATGGCCGATCCAGTCCAAGCCGAGGCGGGTGTGGCGGTGTTCATCGGGTTGGGCGCCAACCTGGGCGACCGCAAAGCCGCCCTGCGTGATGCACTTGCGGCGCTGGGTCAAATGCCCGCCATCAAGGTGGTGCGTGTGTCACCGCTTTATGGCAGTGCACCGGTCGATGCGGGTGGCCCGGACTACCTGAACGCAGTGGCCGAGCTGGCCACCACGCTGACTCCCCAGGCCCTGTTGCAGGCGCTGCAAACCATCGAACAGGCCGCAGGCCGCGAGCGGCCCTACCGCAACGCCCCGCGCACGCTGGACCTGGACATCCTGTGGTTTGGCGACCGCGTGATCGACACCCCCGAACTCACCGTGCCCCATCCGCGCATGGCCGAGCGCGCCTTTGTGCTGCGCCCCCTGGCCGACCTGGAGCCCCAGCGCGTGGACGCCGCAGCATTGCAGGCGGTGGCGTCGCAGGACATCCACCCGCTGGAAGGGTCGGATTGGGCAGGTCTGGCAGATCCGGTGCGTTGAGGGGCAGTCGCTCCTGAAAAGAGAGCTGCTCGCGCTTGATGGATAAGCGCTGGAGGCCAAAATCAATTGGATTTGAGGGCGCTGCGGTGGCTTCTTTGATGAGCCGCCGCCAGATCAACCCCTGCGGATGCCGGGTTGTGCGCTGCAGGCTCACCCGATTTGTAGCGCTCCTGAAAGAGGAGCTACTAGCGCTTGATAGGTAAGCGCTAGAGGCCAAAAACACTTAAAAATCTTCCCCGCGCGCCGGTTTGACCCGCACCGGATGAATCCGGCGCGGCCCAACACCCGTGCCCCCGCGCAAGGGCCGCCCCGCTGCGCTGGGGGCGTCCCCCTTGGGGGAAGCGGCGCAGCCGCTCAGGGGTCAATCTACCTTCGCGCCAGACGCCTTCACCACTTGCTGGTATTTGGCGCGTTCGCTGGCCATGAAGGTGTCGAACTGCTGGGGTGTGCTGGTCACGGGCTCGGCCAGCAACAGGCCAAAGCGGGTCTTGGTTTCGGGCGCGTTGAGGGCCGCAACAAATGCCTTGCTCAGCTTCTCGATTACCGGCTTGGGTGTGGCGGCGGGTGCTACCAAGCCCCACCAGGTGTCGATCGCAAAACCCTTGAACGTGGCCGACAGTGGCGGCACGCCGGGCAGCGAAGGCGAAGCTTCGAGCGAGGTGACGGCCAGCGCCTTCAGCTTGCCTGCGCGGATGTTGGGGGCTGCGGCCGCCAGGTTGTCGATATTGAAGTCCACCTCGCCGCCCAGCAAGGCCAGCTGCGCCGGGTTGGCGCCGCGGTAGGGGATGTGCAGCGCAAAGATGCCTGCGCGCTGTTTGAACATTTCGCCCGCCAGGTGGCCCGCGCTGCCGTTGCCGCCGCTACCGTAGTTGAGCTTGGCGGGGTTGGCCTTGGCGTAAGCGATCAGGTCCGCCAGTGTGTTGATCTTGAGCTGCTCGGCCTTGGCGGCGTTGATGACCAGCACATTGGGCACGCGCACCATTTGCGTGATGCCCGCAAAGTCCTTGGCTGCGTCATACGGCATGCGCGCGTACAGCCAGGGGTTGACGGCGTGGGTGGCCGTGGCGGCGATGCCGATGGTCAGGCCGTCGGGCGCAGCCTTTGCAATGGCGTCGGCGCCGATGTTGCCGCCTGCGCCGCCTTTGTTGTCGATGATGACCGTGCCCAACGAGTCACGCACACGCTCGGCCAGCGCGCGCGCTGTCACGTCGATGGGGCCACCCGGTGCGTAGGGCACGATCAGCCGAATGGGCTGTGCGGAATCCTGCGCAAGCGCAACCGAAGTGGCAAAGGGGGATGAGAAAACCGCTGCAAGAGCAGCGCCGGCGAGGAGGTGGTTTCTGCGGTTCATGGGTGCCATTGTGCAAAAAAATCGTAAGAAAGCTTATGAAACCCTGTCATTGGGTGCGAAAAACATCTGCAGACAAGCCCAGGTCCTCGACGAGCATGCCCAGTTCGTGCGACGTGCGGATGTCCAGTTTGAGGAAGATGGCCAGTCGGTGGGTGTCCACCGTGCGGGGGTCTATCGGGCGCTCGGGGTCCTGCTGGGCCAGGGCGCGGGCAGCTTCTTTGCTGCTGAGGCCGGTGGCCAACAGGCGTGCCACGGCTTGCTGGCGCGGGCTCAGGCCGTTCCAGCGCTCCATCAGCTGGTGACGGCGCTGGGCGCGCTGCGCTTCGACCTCTGACAAGGCCGCCGCTTTGGCGACGGTGCTCAGCAGCGTCTGCTCGTTGCAGGGTTTCTCCAGCCAGTCCACCGCCCCTTGTTTGACGGCCGCCACGGCAGAGGCCAGCTCGCCGTGGGCCGAAAGGAACACGGTCTTGAGCACCGTTTGCCGTCTTCGCATGTCTTCGAACACCTGCAGACCGCTCATGCCGTCCATGCGCAGGTCCAGCAGCACGCAGCCGGGTTGTGCCAGGTCAGCCCGGGCCAGAAACTCTGGTCCGCTGCCATAGGTGTGCGGCGCGTAGCCACCCGCCAGCAGCAGGGCCGCCAGTGAATGGCGCACGCCCTCATCGTCATCCACGATGTGGACGGTGGCGGGCTCGGTTTCGTCAGATGGGGTGAGGGGGGCATCTGTCATGGGGTGGGCGCCTGGGGCAAACGGATTTCAAAGATTGCGCCGCCACCTTCGCGGTTGCGGGCCAGCAGCTCGCCGCCCATGCTCTCCACAATCGAGCGGCAGATGTTGAGGCCCAGACCCAGTCCGTCGGAGCGGGTGGTGAAGAACGGTTCGAACAGCCGCTCGGCGATTTCGGGTGGCAGGCCTGGGCCCCGGTCCAGTACCTGCAGCGATGCCTGGCCTGCGTCGGTGGTGGTGCGCAGCAGTAGCTCTTGGGGGTGTGCGGCAGTGTGCAGGGCCTTGGCTGCAGTCTGCATGGCCTGCATCGCTTGCAGGGCATTCAGCCCCAGATTGAGCACCACCTGCTCCAGCAGCACGCGGTCTGCGTGCACCTGCACAGGGGCATGCGCCAGGTCCAATCGCACCACTACGCCATGGCGCCGGGCCTCGGCGCGCAGCAGCAGGTCCAGCGATTGGTCCACGGCCGCATTCAGGTCGCAGGGCTCGCGCGCTTCGGGGTGCTGTCGAACCCAGCGGCGGATGCGTCCCACGATGTCGGCGGCGCGCAGTGCCTGGGCCGACAGGGCCGCGAGGCTGTCGTTCAGCAGCTCGGTTTTGCCCTGCGTGGCCAGCGAGCGGGCTGCGGCCGCGTAGTTGACCAGGGCGGCCAGCGGCTGGTTCAGCTCGTGTGCCAGGGTGGAGGCCATCTCACCCACAGTGATCACGCGCTGCACGCGCTGCAATTGCGCCTCGCGCTGTTGCTGCTGTTCTTCGGCGCGTTTCTGGGCAGTGATGTCCACCACCGAACTCATCCAGCCGATGTGCCTGCCGTCGCCATCGATGAGCTGCGCCGTGTAGAACATGGTGTACACGTCCGATCCATTGCGGTGCCGCAGCCGGTTTTCATTGCCCTGGGGCGCGGCTTTGCCAGCCAGCGCGGTGTCACTGTCGTTCCAGTGCCGGTCCAGGTCGTCCGGGTGCCAGTAGGGGTAGGGCGGCAGGCAGCCGATGAGTTCGTCCGCGCTGTAGCCCACCATGTCGCACATGGCAGCGTTCACGTAGACGATGCGGCCTTCCAGGTCGCGGGCGCGCATGCCCACCAGCAGCGAGTCTTCCATCGACTGGCGAAACGCCTGCGCCTGCTGCAGTGCATGGGTGCGCTCCAGCACCCGCTGCTCCAGTTCAATCCGGGCCTGCCGGTTTTCTTGCAGGCGCCGCTCTCGCAGCTGCCAGTACAGGGCGCCCAGCACCAGCAAGCCGGAGGCCAGGGTGGCCAGTGCCCACGCCTGCTGCCGGGCCTGGGCCACCCCCTTGCTGTCTGCGGTCAGGGTCAGCGTCCAGCCCAGATCGTGCAGGGGTTCTTCAAATGCCAGATAGGTCTTGCGGCTGTCTGGAAGCGCCAGTTCCACGCCGGGTTGGTCGTCGCGCTGGCGCGTCTTCCAGGGCACGGGCTCTGGCGCCCAGCGTGCGCCGTACTGCTCGTCGTGTTGCACCTGCAGCACCTCTTGCGCGGTCAGCGGGCGGGTGGTCTTGTACAGCCAGGGCGCGACCGAACCCAGGAAGAGAATGCCGCGCTCGTCCGCCAGAAACACCGGGTCGCGCAGTTGTGCCCAGGTGTCCACTATGGGCTGCATTTGCACCTTGACGGCCACCACGCCGATGACCCTGCCGTCCTCGTAGACAGGGGCAGACGCGAACAGGCCAGGCTCTCCAGTGGTCTTGCCAACGCCGTAAAAGCGCCCGGCCTGCCCCTGCAGCGCATCGCGAAAATACGGCCGGTTGCGGTAGTTCTGGTCCACAAAGCTGCTGGGGGTGTTCCAGTTGCTGGATGCCAGCGTGAGGCCATTGGGGTCCATCACATACAGCGTGTCCGATCCCGCGTTGGCGTTCACGGTCTGCAAATAGGTGTTGGCCGCATCCCGCACACTGCGGGCGTCGGGGTTTCGCAGCAGGGCTGCCACCAGGGGCTGCTGCGCGGCGGTAAAGGGCAGGTAGCTGTAGCGGGTGGCCACCCCCCGAAGAGCCAGTGCCTGCACCTCGCCGGATCGGCGCAGGTTGTCCCATTGGGTGTCCAGCTCGTTGCGGGTCGCCCATTCGCCTGCGCCCAACACCAGCAATACCGCCAGGCTCAACACGGCCGCCATGGGACCCGTACCGCGCAGGGCCCGGCGCATCCGGTTCGTCGGAAAGACCCGGCTCGTCGCGCCGTGCGTGGGCTGGGTTACGCGGCGTTCCATCGTCGTATGCTGCCCCCGTCTCTGCACAGAGCCACAAAGGCCCGTCCTTGACTACCGCCGCAATCGATGAGAACCGGCACGAACCCTGCCTGTGCACCCGTGGATCTGGCTTCGCCAGTCCACCGGGTGCGTCCCCCCTCGGGGGGGAAGACGCGCAGCGCCTCAGGGGGGCCCATGTTTATCGGCCTCGGAGGTGAAGGCGTCCGCGAAGAACTCTTCGGGCGGAAGACCGCGGTGGGCGCTGTAGGCGTCGCGTGCCGAGTCCACCACGATGGGGGCGCCGCAGGCATACACCTGGTGGCCCGAGAGGTCTGCGAAGTCGTCCATCACCGCCTGATGCACAAAGCCGGTGCGGCCTGACCAGCCGTCTTCCGCTGTCGTATCGGATACCACGGGCACGTAGGTCAGGTGCGGCATTTCGGCCACGCGCGCCAGCATCCAGTCGTGCAGGTACAAGTCGCCGGGCCGGCGGCCGCCCCAGTACAACACCGTGGGCCGCGTGATGCCCTTGAACTGCATGTGCTCGATCAGGGCTTTGATGGGTGCAAAGCCGGTGCCTGAAGCCAGCAGCACGATGGGCTTGCTGGAGTCTTCGCGCAAGAAGAAGCTGCCGAAGGGGCCTTCCACCCGCAGAATTTCTTTTTCCTTCATGGCGCTGAACACGTGGTCGGTGAACTTTCCGCCCGGCATGTGGCGGATGTGCAGTTCCACCCCCGGCGCCTCCGTCTGGGTGTGTGGGGCATTGGCCATCGAATAGGCGCGGCGAGCGCCATCACGCAGGATGAATTCAATGTACTGGCCCGCGTGGTAGCGGAAGGTGTCTGCAGCGGGAAGCTGCAGGCGCACCTGCATCACGTCGTGCGACTTTTTCTCTAGCGTGGACACCCGCACCGGCATCTTCTTGATGGGGTAGGCGCTTTCGTCGGTGACTTGGCGCGACTCCAGCACCACGTCGGTCAGAGCCTCTGCGCAGCAGGTCAGCACCAGGCCTGCGGCTTCTTCGTCGGCGGTGAGCGCCTTGGACTGGTGCTCGCCATGGTGCACGGCACCGCTGATTTTTTTGCATTTGCACGACCCACAGGCGCCGTCCTTGCAGCCATAGGGCAGGCCCACGCCGCTGCGGATGGCAGCCGCCAGGATGGGCTCGCCCGCATTGGCACTGAAAGCGCGGCCGCTGGGCTGCACGGTGATCTGAAACGCTGCGGGGGTGGCAGCCTCTGCGCTGGTCATGTTGTAGGTATCCTCGGAGTCGACACAAGCTAAGCAAACGGACCTGATTTTGCCTTCAAACCAAAACCCCCTCGGTGCCCTGCCAGCGCGCTTTCGCCGTGAACGCTTGCTGATCGTGGGCTGCGGGGATGTCGGACAACGGGTGTTGCGCAATCTGCAGACCGGCCCCGGGGCTGGGCGCATGCGGGTGCTGGCGCTTACCTCCAGCGATGCCCGGGTGGCCGGGCTGCGCGCCCAGGGCGCCACACCCTTGGTAGGAAACCTGGACGCGGTCGGCACGTTGCGGCGATTGTCCGGCGTGGCCACACGGGTGTTGCATCTGGCCCCCCCCCCCGGTGAAGGCGCTGGAGGCACCGCTTGGTGGCGCGACCCGCGCACGGCAGCGCTGGCCCAGGCGCTGCGTCTGCGCGGCCTGCCGGTATCCCTGGTTTATGCGTCCACCAGCGGGGTGTATGGCGACTGCCAGGGCGATCTGGTGGCAGAGACACGGGCCGTCGCCCCGGCCACCCCTCGGGCGCAGCGCCGGGTGAATGCCGAACGTGCTGTGCGACACCTGGGGCGGGCGGGGGTGCGGGCCAGCGTCCTGCGCATTCCGGGCATTTACGCGCCCGACCGTGAGGGGGGCACGCCTGAGGCCCGCCTGCGCAGGGGCACCCCGGTGTTGTGCGCGGAGGATGACGTTTTTACCAACCACATCCACGCTGACGATCTGGCACGCGCCTGCATCGCGGCACTGTGGCGCGGCCGCCCGCAACGGGCCTACAACGTAAGTGATTCCACCCACATGAAGATGGGCGACTACTTTGACCTGGCGGCGGACCTGTATGGCCTGCCCCGCCCTCCGCGGGTCCCCCGCAGCGGCGCGCAAGAACACCTGTCGTTAATGTTGTTGAGTTTCATGAGTGAATCGCGTCGGCTGGACAACCACCGCATGCTGCGTGAGCTGGGGGTGCGCCTTCGCTACCCCAGCGTGGCCGAAGGCCTGCACGTTTGACGCAGTTTCAGCAGGGGGCTTGCCCACCTGCGGAGCGGCATACCCCGCCCTGCCCCGGAAAGCGGCCTGGGCCCGCTCGCGGATAGGTGTTGCCCAAGTTGTCGGTGCAGCGAAAGTCGCCGCATTGCGTAAGCCGCGGCGCAGGCTGAGGGCGACCGACTTGTGGGAAGGGGTCAGGGTACAAGGGGCGGTGGCGTGCAGAGGGAACCACCACCACACGGGGTTGGTTGGCCCGTGCCTTCTCAACCTCGGCGTACCCTTGTGGACCCAGGCAATCGAGGTCCATTTGGCGCTGGGCGGCCTCTGCGCGCAGCTCTTGTTCGTACGTGGACCGCGCCACGCTGCTGGTCACGATATCCAGATTGCGCCGCGACCGCGCGCATTCGGCTGAGCGCGCATAGTCCTGCGGCTGGGAAGCGGCGGCTGCGGCCTGTGCAGCACGGGCACGGTCGCGTTCGACATTGCGCAGCGTTTCTGCTTCAGCGGCGCTGGTCTCCGCTTGCAGGCGTTGTTGTTTGCGTTCCAACGCTTCGGCAGCCAGTTCTCGCTCCAGCTGGAGCTCTTCAGGAGACTTGCGCGGCTCGACCTCCCGGGCTGCCGCACCACCCGCGCAGGCCCCGTCTGTGTAGGTGACTTTACCGGTACGTGCATCTGTGCAACGCACCACCTGCGCATGCGCGCCTGCCAGCATCCAGGCGGCGCACAGTCCCAGGAAGATGTGGCGGAGGCGAAACATCATGGCCTACAAGGCTGCAAGAGAGGCCCTACGAAGGTAGGGAGGGGCTCAAGGCTTTTCGCCGCTATTCTCAAACTGGCGTGATCGCCAGTCCTGTGGATGGGGGGTATAGCTGCCGGGGGCCAGGCGCCCTGGGCGTTGCTCGCGGTTGCGCCGGTCCTCTTCGGCACGACGGTCACGTTCTGCTTGCTCGCGGCGGGCTTGGTCGCGTGCGCGGTCACGGTTGGCTGCATCCCGCGCCTGCTGTTCGCGGCGGTCCCGATCGGCGCGGTCCCGCGCAAGGCGGTCGCGTTCTGCGCGGTCACGGTCACGATCCCGGTGGTTGTCCCAGCGATCATCGCGATTGTCACGCCCGCCGTAGTACACGGCTGGCGGTGCCCGATACACCGGCGGGGACGAGTACACCGGGGGTGCGCTGTAGATGTAGCCCGGCTGCTCATACACCTGATAGCTGGGTTGTTGTTGGTAATACGGATCGCCAGGCACCGTGGCGCAGCCGGTCAGCACGGTGCCCAGTACCGTGGCAGAAATGATGCGGGCGATGTGGGTTTTCATAGTGTTTCGACTCTGACAGGTTGGGTGCGTTCCACCCTGTAGGTAAAGCCCTTGAAAAGCACCCCGGCGGGGCCTTACAAATCTTTTCAGCGGTGGCGCAGGGCATCACCCCTTAGCGCTTGGAGGGGTGCTTTGGTTGACTTCCAGGAGGCACCCCTGCGTGCTGCGGCGCTAGTGAGACGTACCTACAAATAGAATTATCAAATTTCATAGCTGCTAGCGCTTACAGGATAAGCGCTAGAGGCTGTTTTGACCCATATTCCTTTGTGCGGACAGCCCTTACTTGGGCAATACGCGCCGAATGGTTTCGGCCAGATCTTCGGCAACGAACTTGGCGACATAGCCATCTGCGCCAACGCTGCGCACATGGTCCTCGTTGGCAGAGCCCGACAGCGATGAGTGAATGACCACCGGCAAACCATGAAACCGCGCATCCTGCTTGATGTTGCGTGTCAGGGTAAACCCGTCCATCTCCGGCATTTCCAGATCGGTGAGCACCATGGCAACCCGGTCGAGCACGGTTTTGCCCTCGGCCGCAGCGCTTTTGGCGATGGCATTGAGCCGGTCCCACGCCTCTTTGCCGGACTTGACCATTTCATAAGGGGCGGCGAGCACTTTGAGCTCTTGCTCAATGAGCGAGCGCGCCACAAACGAATCGTCGGCCGCCAAAATGATGGTGCCGGGTTTGAGCTTGAGCTTGGCGCCCACCTTCTCTTCCGTGACTTCGTGGCCGTCCGATGGGGACACCATCTGCAGGATGGCCTCCACATCCAGCACCTGTGCCAGCCGGGACTCGTCTGTATTGCCGTCCAGGCGGGCGATGCTGGTCACCAGCTTGCCTGCTGCGCCGCTGGTTTCGGCCGACAGCACCTGCTTCCAGTCCAGGCGGACGATGTCTTCCACCGACTCCACCGCAAACGCCTGGGTGGTGCGCGCGTATTCGGTCACCAGCATGATGTTCAGCCCCGTCTGTGGCTTGCAACCCACAATGGCGGGGAGGTCCAGCACCGGAATCACCTGACCGCGCAGGTTGACCACGCCGAGCGAGAACTGCGTTGTGCCCGCAATTGGCGTAATGCTGGGCATGGCCACAATCTCGCGGATCTTGAAAACGTTGATGCCAAACAACTCGGATTTGCCCAGAGCGCTGTCGGTGCCCAGGCGAAACAGCAGCAGCTCGAACTTGTTGGTGCTGGTGAGGTTGGTCCGCTCGTCGATGTCTTGCTGCACTGCTTTCATGATGGGTCCTTCGCGCAAAAGATACGCGCGTTTACAAATTCTAGGATCAGAACGCAGTGTGTAGTGGGGTAAATCTTCAGGCAATACCCGAATAGTGCGCCGCAGCATGGCGCCGTCGCGGCGCGAATACACACCGCGCTGCTTTTAACCCCATCCGTGGTGGCCTGACATATTCAGGCAATTGCCGCCACGTGAATTCCCTCCAGAAGCGCCGGGTCAGGCCACGCTGCTGCTTTGGGGTGGTGCTGCGGGCGTTTGCATGCCTGCCCCCAAAAGGCCCAATATTTCCAGCATGGGTGCGTCCGATGCATCGCAGGCCAGACCCAGGTGCCGCTCAAAAGCCAGTGCGCCGTCCAGTGGCCGGATGACCGCATGGCGGGCATAGGCCGCATGGGATTGCGGCACCACGGCCAAGCCCATGCCACTGTCGACCATGTGCAGCAACATCCCTTCGCGTTCGGCGCTGGCGCACACCTCCAGGGCGATGCCGCGCTCAGCCAGCAGCCTGATGAAGGATTGGTGCAAGGGGCAATGGGGCCACTCGATGAGGGGCAGGCCTTTGAGGTCGGCCAATCCAAAACGCTTCTTGAACCGCAGCGGGTGCTGTTCGGGCACCAGCATCACATAGGGCTCGCGCCACAGCGACACAAAGGTGTCGCCCGAGGGCCTGCAGTGCTCGGCCACCAAGCGCAGCCGGGCATCTTCGGCGTTGGCCGTCAGCCGAACCATGGCATGGGGCCAGTGCTGCTGCAACTGGGCAAACAGCGGTGCGGCGGCGGCCACCAGCAGGTCATCCTGCAGAAAAACGCCCAGCGTCTCGCGCGGGGCATCCCGAAAATCCCGCACCATGGCGCTGGACTGCGCAAGCAGGCTGCATGCGCGCGGATACAGCCGGTGGGCAGCCGGCGTAGGGGTCAGGCCTTGGCGGCTGCGTTCGAACAATACGGTGTTCAGTGCGTCTTCAAGCCCTTTGATCGCCATGCTGATGGAGGGCTGTGCCACAAAACACCTGCGCGCAGCCGCGGTGACCGAACGTTCTTCGTAAGCGGCCACAAAGTAGCCCAAGGCGCGCAGATCAAACAACATGGGATGCCAAGGGTACCGGTTTTGTGGAGCGGTGCCCGCAGCACGGATGGCGTCTTATCCCGCAGGGCGCAGCATTGCCAGCGAAAGGAGGCGCCCGCCGAGCCGCGGGGTGTTTCATGTGATGGTAGTCACGGTCTCGCGGAAGTAGTCGATCTGGTCCCCCTGGGAGTGGCTCACGATCCAGGTCAGGCTTTCCACTTCGCGCTGTTGTACCGCATAAAAGAAGCGCTGCTGAAACTGCGTCAGCACCCAGTCATTGCCCAGCGGCTGGCTTTGGGTGTGCAGGATCTGCGTGCCCCGCGGAAACACCTCGGTCGCCAGGCGCTGCAACACAGTGACCAGCTCCTCTTTGCTAGTGGCCACCTGCCAACGGGTGTCCGCGTCGTCTCGATAATGGTCAATGCGGAAATCCAGGTCGTCGGCCACGCGGCCCAGCAGTGCAGGGACATCGCCTTGGGCAAAGGCGGCCAGAACGTGATCGATGGGGTAAGTGCCCGTGGCGGGGTTGGCGGCAAGGGTGGCGGGGGTGGGGGGCATTGCAGTCTCCAGTCGGTGCTTTGAGTGAACGGAAGCCGCGACTTTACGCAGCGCACCGTGCCAGCACAACGATGGAATTTGTGGCCCGCGCCGATAAAAAATTGATGGGTTGCAGGTCCCGTGTGTCGGCCTGATCAGTCAGAAATGCCAGGCACTTGCCTTAAGTAGTCGTGCAGTGCCGCAATGGCTTGCCGCACCTTGGCCGGCTGGGCGTCTCGCTGCGGGGTGACGGCCCAGATGTCGAGCGTGCCAAACGACCAATCTGGCAGCAAACGCACCAGCCGCCTCGATTCCAGCGCGTCGTGCGCGTCCATGCTGCCCACCAGCGCCAAGCCCAGACCGGCCTCGCACATCTCCTGGATCGACAGCTGGTTGTTGCTGGCAATGCGCGGCTCTACCCGCAGTGACCGGGGCTCACCCACGGGGCTTCGCAGATCGATGACCAACCCCCCGCCCTCGCGCGCAAAACCCAGCCAGCTGTGGGTCAGCAACGCATCCGGGTCGCGGGGGGCGCCATGCGCGGCCACCCAGTCGGGCGACGCTGCGAGCACCCACTGCATGCCACACAAGCGCCGGGCGGCCCAGGTGGAGTCCGCAAGCCGCCCAAAACGCACGGCCAGGTCAATGCGGGCGTTGATGAGGTCGATGGGAGAGTCGTCCACCAACAGTCTTAAACGCAGCGCGGGGTGGGCCGCCAGCAAATGGCCGAGGGCGGGCGCGATATGGCGCGCAAAGCCCACGGTGGCGGACAACCGCAACTCGCCGCTGGGCGCATCGCGCGACGCGGCCAGCTCGGCCCGCGCCTGGTCGGCTGCCGTACACATCGCGGCGCATCGTGCGTGGTAGCGCTGGCCCGCCTCGGTCAGCGCGAGCTTGCGGGTAGAGCGGTGCAGCAGTGTGACGCCCCCGTCACTTTCGAGCTTGCGCACTTGCTGGCTTACAGCCGAGGTGCTCATGCCCAGGGAGCGCGCGGCGCCGCTCATTGAGCCGTGCTGCACCACGGCGGCAAACACGGCCATGCGTTTGAGGTCTTCCATATCAGGTCTTCTTTTCAATGCCCACTGGGCTGTTGTCCGTCCCCAGGCCTTGGAACTAGCGCGACCAAGGCCAGTGCCCCCGCGCTAGGGCCGACAAGCCGCTTGTGCGGCGCTTCGTTTTTGTGCGTTGGGGGAGGGGTAACGTGACTCAAAGGGGTGATTCATTTATTGTTAAGTTGAGCTTCAAAGAGAAGGCGGTTTTAGCCGCCTACTGCTGGCTTTGACAAGCTCCTATTCTCACGGCATCGCAACTTTGTACCAAGGACTCGTATGAATATCGCCCTGATTGGCGCCACTGGCTTTGTCGGCTCGGCCGTGCTGAATGAATTGCTGCAACGCGGCCACCGCGTGACCGTGCTGGCCCGCAACCCCGCCAAGCTCGACGCCCGTGAAGGCCTGACGGTGGCGGTGGCCGACGCGCAAGACGCCGCCCAGGTCGCCGGGGCCGCTCTGGGCCACGATGCCGTGGTGAGCGCCTACAACCCGGGCTGGGAGAACCCCAACATCCACGACGAATTCCTGAAAGGCACGCGCGCCATCATGGACGGCACCAAAGCGGCTGGCGTGCGCCGCTTTTTATTGGTGGGTGGCGCAGGCAGCCTGTTTGTGGCGCCCGGCGTGCAGTTGGTGGACACGCCCCAGTTCCCCGCCGAATGGAAGCAGGGCGCCCTGGCCGCCCGCGAGGCGTTGAACTGGATCCGCACCGAAAGCACGCTGGACTGGACCTTCCTCTCACCCCCCATCCTGCTGCAACCCGGCGAACGCACGGGCCAGTACCGCCTGGGCGACGAAGCGCCGTTGATGAACGGCGAACAGCCTGGCAGCATCAGCGTGGCCGACCTGGCCGTGGCCATTGCCGACGAGTTGGAAACGCCACGCCATGTGCAAAAGCGGTTTACGGTAGCGAACTGAGTTTTGCGGCCTCGATGGGCTCCGTCTGGAGGACGTTGCCCTTTCCTATATTTAGACCATTAATGCCAGACCAATCAGCGTGTGGCCCAGCACGACAGGCCACAGCGTGTTCCATTGGAAGAACCATTTGCACAGCACTAGGTGAAGACAAAACGCAGCGATCATGATGTGCCTGCCGTGTTCCCAATGTGCGAGCGCAAAAATGGCCGATGCGATGAGCATGAAGTGCAGCTTGGAGGGTTTGCTGCGTGCGTTCGCATACCAAAGCCATGGCAACCCGATGAAGAAAATGCTTTCAACCAGGCCTGCACTGACGGCGGCGTAGATTTGAAGTGCCGTACCTGCCACACCTTGCAGGAAGAATTGAGCCAACTGGAAATTGCCGGGCGATGGGCCGAGCACCCGCCACGACAAGTTACGCACCACGATAAAAACCAATCCGGCGATGACAAATATCAGGAGGCCCTGCAATGCAAGCGGCCAGAGGTTCTTGCCGGGTGAAGCAAGCCCATAGTGTTCTGGATACAGCGCCCCTTTGTGCGCAAGCAATGCAATCAAGGCAACGGGAAGTACGATCCATTGAACCCCGTCAAGCATCCAGAAGAACAGGGCGCTCCCCTGTCCCATAGCGGAAAGGTAGATACCGTTGAACTGCCAAACGGCAAATACTGCAAGCAGAATCCATCCAACAAGTATCTGTTGGTCGCTGCTGAGGGAAATCGGATGTTTTAGCGTGGCGCGCATGGGCGTGTCCAAAGTTGAAGGCGGGGCTCCGTCAAGCTTTGGCGAGCCAGTCGCGTTGGCGAGAAAAACCGGGAAGGCCTATCTTCCCGAAGAGTGACCAACCCCGCAGCCTAGCAACGTATTTGGGCGTGAAATAGTCCACAACCCGGCCCCCGCATTGAATCAACCGATCCGTTTTCGGCGAATCTTCACCCCACAAACCAACGCATCGGCACCAGCACGATGGACGGGAACAGCACCATCAGGAACATCATCGCGAACTGCGCGCCCATGAAGGGAAGCACGCCGCGCGTGACTTCGTCCATGCGCATCTTTCCAACCCCCGCCACGACGTTCAGCACCGTGCCCACCGGCGGCGTGATCAAGCCGATGGCGTTGTTCATGATGAACAGCACGCCGAAGTAAACCGGGTCGATGCCTGCGGCCTTGACGACAGGCATGAGCATGGGGGCCAGGATCAAGATGGTGGGGGTCATGTCCATGGCGGTGCCCACGGCCATCACCAGCAGCATGATGGCCATCATCAGCAGGATGGGGTTGTTCATGAAAGGCTTGAGCAGTTCCACCAGTTGGCGGGGTATGTCGGCCACGGTGATCAGCCAGGCGCTGACCATGGCGGCAGCCACCAGAAACATGATGATGGCCGTGGTCTTGGCAGCGTTTACAAACACGGCGGTCAACTGGCGCCAGTGCAGTTCGCGGTACACCACCGTGGCGACGAAAAGCGCGTAGACGGCGGCAACGGCCGCGGCCTCTGTGGGCGTGAACACACCCATCTTCAACCCCACAATCACGATCACCGGCAAAAACAGCGCCCAGGTGGATTCCTTCAGCGCCTGCCACTTTTCGGCTGTGGACGCGCGCTTTGGCGGCTTGATGTTCTCGCGTTGCGACACCCAGTACCAAGCTGCGGCAATCGACAGCCCCATCAACAACCCCGGCACGATGCCCGCCAGAAACAGCTTGCTGATCGACACATTGGCCGCCACGCCAAACACCACAAAACCAATCGACGGCGGAATGACGGGTGCAATGATGCCCGCCGACGCAATCAGCCCCCCGGCACGCGCCTTGTCGTGGCCCGCCTTCACCATCATGGGCAGCAGCAATGCGGCCAAAGCGGCGGTGTCGGCCACGGCGGAGCCCGACAGCGCCGCCAGCATGCACGCCGCCAGAATGGCCACAAAACCCAGCCCGCCCCGCTTGTGCCCCACCAGCGTGAGGGCTAGCTTGACGATGCGCTGCGACAGCCCGCCCGCGTTCATGATCTCGCCCGCCAGCATGAAGAAGGGCACGGCCAGCAGCGGGAACGAGTCCGCACCGTTGATGACGTTCTGCGCGAGGATCTGCGCGTCGAACAGGTCCAGGTGCCACATCAGCGCCACGCCGGAGACCAGCAGGGCGTAGGCTATGGGCACGCCAATGGCCATCGCAGCCAACAGAGCGCCGAGAAAGATGAAAATGGTCATGAGGGTCTCTCCGGGTCGTGCTCAAGGGGTGGGCGGCTTGGGTGCGGCGGCGCCGTCCAGTTGCATGTCGGCAAGGGTGGCCACGTCCTCTGACCCCGAAGCCCGTACCAACTGGTCGTCTGGCACCTGCCCCGACAACAGCCGCCACAGGTTGAGCAACAGCAACAGGCCCGATGCCATGGCAAACACCACCCCGGACGCATAGAAGATCGCCACCGAAGCGCCGGTGACCGGCGCTTCCACATCCCAGTTAATGCGGGCCTGCGACAGCGCTCCGCTGAACAGGAGCCAGGTGCAAAACAGCATGAGCCCGTGGCTGATGACCAGGCATATCCGTTGCGCAACGGGTGGGAGCTTCGTCAGAACCAGATCGGTGCCCAGGTGTCCGTGCTCCTTCACCGCCACGATGGCGCCCAGAAAGGTGATCCACACAAACAGCCAGCGCGACACTTCTTCGCTGACCGCGATGCCGGAGTTGAAGGCGTAGCGCAGCACCACGTTGCCGAACACCATCACCACCATCACGGCCAGCGCCAGCGCGATGAGGACGTTGATCCACCGGCAGCACCGGTCTATGAAGGCGTTCAGCATGATGAAGTACTCCTGATCTGCGGACGGGGGTGGCCGGCTGTGTTCAAAGCGCTGCGCTGTGCAGCAGGCCGCGTTGCGCCAGATTGCCGATGAATGCGCGCAGGCCAAAGCGCCAGGGGGGCGCCGTTTCGCTGTGGGTCACGCGGTTGTGCAGCCCGCCCAGCCAGGCGCTCTGGATGGTGACCACATCGCCCAGCTTGTGGGTGAAGCCGCTGCCTGGTTCGTCGCGGTCTTCGATGGGGGCGAACAGCGTGCCCAGGAACAGCATGAACCCGTCGGGGTACTGGTGCGCGGCCAGCGTCTGCGCCACCAGGTCGGCCGGGTCGCGGCTGATGCTGGCCATGGTGTTGATGCCGCGCAGCTCATAGCCGTCTGCACCGGTCACGCGCAGGTGCACGGTTTCGTTGCGCACTTGGTCCATTCCAAAGTTGCCATCGAACAGGCGGATGAACGGGCCTAACGCGCACGATGCGTTGTTGTCCTTGGCCTTGCCCAGCAGCAGGGCGCTGCGGCCTTCAATGTCGCGCAGGTTCACGTCGTTGCCCAGCGTGGCGCCCACGATCTGGCCCCGGCTGTTCACGGCCAGCACCACCTCGGGTTCGGGGTTGTTCCAGGCCGAATCGGAGCGGATGCCGATGTCGTCGCCGCAGCCTACCGAGGCCAGCACGGGCGCCTTGGTGAACACCTCGGCGTCGGGGCCGATGCCCACCTCCAGGTACTGCGACCACAGCCCTTTTTCCTGCAGCAGCGCTTTCAGGCGCATGGCCTCGGGCGAGCCCGGGCGGATGTCTGCCAGGTTCTCGCCAATGAGTCCGATCACCTGGCTGCGCAGTCCCTGCGCGCGGCTGGCATCGCCCCGGGCCTGTTCCTCGATCACGCGCTCGATGAGGCTGGCGGCAAAGGTCACGCCCGCAGCCTTCACAACCTGCAGGTCGCAGGGTGCCAGCAGCCAGGGGCGGCTGGTGTCGCGCGTACCGGGCAGGCTGTTGGCCAGCAGGTCCTCCACGCTGCACAGGTACTGGCCGGTGGCTGTGCGCACGGCCTCGGCTGGCGCCAAGGTGTCCAGCAGCGTGCTCATTGTGGGGTAGTGCGCACTCACGTCAAACACACCTTCGGGACGAATTGCCACAACGGCTGGGCCGGGAACCGTGCCATGAGGTGCCCACGCACGGCCCACCAAGGTGCCCTGTAGGCGGTCTTCGGGAAGCACTTGCAAGGCGGTCTGGGGCGCACCGGCTCGTTCGGCAACTGCCGCTGCCGTCATGTTGATCATGGAGAGTCCTTTGGAAAAAGCCAGGGGAGCCCGCGTGGCCCACCCGGTTGGTGTCAGTGGTTGTGACGCGGCGTCGTTTCGGAGATGCGCCGAAAGCCCAACGCAAAGTCCAGCGTCGCACCATCGGCCAGTTGCCCGGTCTTCTCGCGGTACAGCGCCTCCCACGGGGACTGGCTGGCGGGAACGGGCGGCGCGGGCAGATCACGCTTTCGGCGTGCGATTTCTTCGGGTGCCACCAGCGCATCGCAGCGCCCGGTGTTCAGATCGATGCGGATGGTGTCGCCACTGTGCAGCCAGGACAGCCCCCCGCCCACCGCGCTTTCGGGCGATGCGTTCAGAATGGAAGGGCTGTCTGCCGTGCCCGACTGGCGGCCATCGCCCAGTGTGGGCAGCGTGTTGATGCCGCGCTTGATCAGTGCATCGGGCGGCTGCATGTTCACCACCTCAGCCGAGCCGGGCCAGCCGATGGGGCCTGCGCCGCGCATCACCAGGATGCAGCCTTCGTCGATGTTCAGCGCGGGGTCGTTGATGCGTGCGTGGTAGTCGTCCGCGCCCTCAAACACCACGGCCCGCGCTTCAAAGATGCCCTCGCGCCCGGGCTGGCTCAGGTAACGCTCGCGAAACGCGGGCGAAATCACCGAGGTCTTCATGATCCCGAAGTCGAACAGGTTGCCGCTGAGCACCATGAAGCCCGCCTTCTCCATCAACGGTGCGCTGAATGGGCGGATCACTTCGCGATCACGCGTCTCGCCGCCCTGCAGGTTTTCGCCCACCGTCTTGCCGGTCACGCTGGCGCAGTCGGCGTGCAGCTTGCCCGCCTGCTGCAGCTCCCACATCAGCGCATGCACGCCGCCCGCGCGGAAGAAACGCTCGCCCAGGAACTGGCCTGCGGGCTGCATGTTCAGTAGCAAGGGCAGGTCGTATGCGTGTTCGGTCCAGTCCTTGGCCTCCAGCACCACGCCCGCGTGGCGCGCCATGGCCATCACGTGCACCTGCGCATTGCTGCTGCCCCCGGCCACGCTGATGACTGACAGTGCATTCAGGAAACTCTCGCGCGTCAGGATGCGCGAGGGGCGCAGGTCTTCATACGCCATCTCCACAATGCGCCGCCCGGTTTCGTACGCCATCTGGCCACGCTCGCGATACGGCGCCGGGATGGCCGCGCAGCCGGGCAGTGACAGCCCCAGCGCCTCGGCCACCGCGTTCATGGTCGATGCCGTGCCCATGGTGTTGCAGTGGCCAGCCGACGGCGCACTGCTGCAGGCGCGTTGTAAAAACTCTTCTTCGTCGATCTCGCCCGCTGCCAGCTGGCGCCGACTGCGCCAGATGACGGTGCCCGAGCCTACGAGTTGCCCGTCGTGCCAGCCGTCCAGCATCGGCCCACCCGACAGCACGATGGCCGGGATGTCTACCGTAGAGGCGGCCATCACCCCCGCAGGCGTGGTCTTGTCGCAGCCGGTGGTCAGCACCACCGCATCAATCGGGTAGCCGTACAGAATTTCTACCAGCCCCAGATAGGCCAGGTTGCGGTCCAGCGCCGCCGTGGGGCGGCGACAATTTTCAAATATGGGATGGACTGGAAACTCCATCGGAATGCCCCCTGCATCGCGGATGCCGTCGCGCACGCGGCGCGCCAGGTCGACGTGGATGCGGTTGCAGGGCGACAGGTCGCTGCCCGTCTGCGCAATGCCGATGATGGGCCGTCCCGAGCGCAGTTCTTCGGGCGTGAGCCCGTAGTTCATGAAGCGTTCGAGGTAGAGCGCCGTCATGTCGGAGCGCGCAGGATCGGCGAACCAGTCGCGCGAGCGAAAGGGGCGGCGGGGAATTTTTGTCATGGGTTTCGAGACGTGGCTGCGGAAAGGCGGGGCGCAGCCGCAACCAGCTGCGCCTTGGGGAAGCGGATCAGTTACTTGCCGCCCCGCGCCTTGGCCAGCTCACCCATCATTTCGCTGGTGGTCTCTTCGCCAAACTCCTTGCCGTACTTCACCAGCACCGGCTGCAGCTTGGTGCGCAGCTTGGCCTGCTCGGCAGCGGGCAGCTCGGTGATCTGCATGCCGGCCTTCTTCAGCTCGCCGAGGGCGGTTTCGCTGAAGGCGCGGATGGTCTTGCGCTCGAACAGCGTGGCCTCGCGGGCAGCCTCTTGCACGATCTTGCGCTCATCGGCCGACAGACCATCCCAGGTCTTCTTGGACATCAGCAGCACCCAGGCGCTGTACATATGGCGCGACAGCACCAGATGCTTTTGCACTTCAAAGAATTTGCTGGCCAGAATGGTGGCGGGCGGGTTTTCCTGGCCGTCGACCGCCTTTTGTTCCATGGCGGTGTACAGCTCGGTGAACGGCATGGGCGTGGCGTTGGTGCCCAGGGCGTTGAAGGTGTCGAGGAACAAGGGGCTCTGGATGACGCGCAGCTTCAGGCCCGCCAGATCGTCGGCCGTGTTGATGGGTCGGCGCGAGTTGGTCACGTGGCGGAAGCCGTTTTCCCAGAAACCCAGGCCGATCAGGCCCTTGTCGGGCAGCATGGCCAGCAGCTTCTGGCCGAAGGGGCCGTCGAGCAGGGCGTCGGCTTCGGCCTCAGTGTTGAAGGTGAGTGGCAGGTTCAGCACGCCAAAGGGCTTGATCAGCGACATCAACGTGGACGAATCGGGGATCGTCATCTCCAGCGTGCCGCCGCGCAGGGCCGAGGTCATGCTCACGTCGTTGCCCAACGCGCCGCTGGCGAACAGCTTGGCGTTCATCTTGCCGCCGCTCTTGGCCTGCAGGCGTTCGGCAAAGTGGCGCACGGCCTGCGCCTGGGGGTGGTCGTCGCTCAGGCCGATGCCGACCTTAAAGGTGTGTTCCTTGACTTGCGCCGCGACGGGGGCGGTGAGGGCGGCCAGCAGCGTGGCGGCCAGGGCGAGTGTTTTGAATTGCATGGTGTCTTGTCTCCGTTGGAATGGCGGGACCCCGCTGGCGAGGCCGTCGGCGACTGCGGCTTTTTTGTTGGAGCCGTCATGAACGCAAGGCGAAGGTTAGGTTTCACGCCCGCACGGGTCCACTGAATCTTTTGCTACGATCCATTCCAAACGCTTATGAGTCCAGACGAATTTCCGGGTAAACCCTTGTCTTTGGCGCAGGCCTGTGCGCGGCTGCGCTTTCGGCATTTGCAATTTTTGGACATCCTGGGGCGCACCCGCAACCTGCGGCTGACTGCCGAGCAGATGCACGTCACGCAGCCTGCGGCCACCAAGATCCTGATGGACATTGAGGAGATCCTGGAAGCAAGGTTGTTCGACCGCCTCTCGCGCGGCATGCGGCCCAACGAGCTGGGGCTTTTTACGCTGCGTTATGCCAGCGCGGCGCTCGACGGGCAGCGCCAATTTGTAGATGAGTTCAACGCCCTCAAACAGGGCGGGCACGGCCACCTGACGGTGGGTGCCATCACCGGCTCGGCGGCCCATGTGCTGGTGGCTTCGGTGGTCGAAATCCAACGCCTTCGGCCCTTGCTGGTGTTGAAAATTCTGGAGCAGAGCAGCGACCAGCTGATCCAGTGGCTGGCCGAGCGCAAGATCGATCTGATGATCGGCCGCTTTACCGACGAGGCCCAGCGCAGCCAGTTCCACTACGAGCGCTTGTCGTCCGAACCGCTGTACGTCGTGGGCGGGCAGCACCATCCGCTGCGCGGAACTGCGGACCTGGCGCTGACCGAGCTGGCCCACTGGCCGTGGATTCTGTACCCCGCCTCCACAGCGGTGCGCAAAATGTCGGACGACCTGTTTGGCGGCGCGGGCCTGGCGTTGACGGCAGGGGTGGTCGAGACGCCGTCCTTTTTGTTTGCGCTGGAGCTGATGAACACCACGAACATGATGTCGCTTCAGCCCGCCCGCCTGGTGGAGAAATACGTAAACAAGGGCCTGCTTTCGCGCATCCCCCTGAACCTTCCCGACCGTATGCCCAGCTACGGCCTGATCACGCGGCTGGGGGAAGAGCCCACACCCTCGGCGCAGGCCTTTATTGACGTGCTGCGCGACACAGCGGGCGTGGCCCCCGAAGCGCCATAAGGTGCTTTGGCCGTTTGTTGCATCAATAACCAAAAGTTATTGAAAATGAAGGCGATTTGGCATGGGTAGGCGTCGCTGGCAGGGATTGACCGCCTGCTGCTGCCCCCGCGCCGTTATGCTCTGCGCCCTTTGACCGAAACCTGCCTGCTGCCCCATGACCGACTTTGCCGACGACACGCCCACCCCCATCCACGAAGCCCGCGTATGGAGCGACGAGCGCTGGATTGCGCAGGTCATCAAGAACGAGGACGACGATGGCTGGGCTGTGGCCATGACGCTGCATGGCGAGGCCGAGCCCGCGCTGGTAGGGCCGTGGACCATGGGCCGCGACAAGAAGAACCCCAAGCCGCTCGATTTGTCGGCCTTCAACACGCTGGTCAAAACCGCCAGCGAGGTGCTGCGACGCCACGAGCAGCAACTGCACGCGCAGCTCAACAAGAACGTGACCATCACCACCGCCGATGGCCAGCGCCTGCGTGTGGCCCTGGCCATCGTGCCCGATGAAGAAGGCGCCACAGCCACCTTGAGCGCCATGGACGACCTGGGCGAAGAACTGGCGCGGGTGCCCGTGCCCCCCACGTTCAAGCTCACAATGGACAGCGCCACGGCCTGGGCCCAGGGCGGGTTCGAAAAGCCGCGCTGACGAGACCGGGGGAAGAGAAAGCGCACTGCCGGTGTTGCCAATCGCCTGGGCGACGCGGCGCCACAGGGTAAGACCCTAGAATCTGCGCGTTGGCCCCGGAGTGTTTTCGGGGCCGATTGCGTTCTCAGGGCGGGGCGAAACTCCCCACCGGCGGTATCCGCGGACTGAAGAGAAAGGTCTGCGGGAGCCCGCGAGCGCCTGTGGAGAAGTTTTTGCTCCGCAGGGTCAGCAGATCTGGTGCGATGCCAGAGCCGACGGTCACAGTCCGGATGAAAGAGATCGCGAAGCCATGGGCCTCCCGCTGGGATGGTTTGCCCGTGTGCGTTTTGGTGCGTGGAGCTGGGCCGTGTGGGGCTGTTGTCTCGTTTTTGGACTGGACCTGTCTGCGTGGCGCTTGTTCGTGTGCCTGCACGCATGGGGTGCCACCTCCTTTTTTTTGCGGAGGCCTCTGCTCGCGCGCGCCCTGATTCTGGTAACCCTTTTCTTTGTCCGAGAAAATCCATGAATCAGTCGTCCTTCCACTCCCACCATGCAGCTGCTGCCAACGCCGACCAAAACGGCCGCACAGCAACGGCGCACCGCAGCGAGCGCGTTGCGGTCATCTGCGCCAGCTGGCACCGGGACATCGTTCACCAGGCCCGTGATGCGGCAACGGCCGAGTTTGCGCGCAGCGGTCTGCCTGCTGGCCAGATCGAGCAGTTCGAAGTGCCTGGCGCCTTCGAGATCCCGCTCTTGGCCAAGCGCCTGGCGCAAAGCGGGCGTTATGACGCTATCGTGGCCTGCGCGTTGGTGGTCAACGGTGGCATCTACCGCCACGAGTTTGTGACCACCGCCGTCATCGAAGGTTTGATGCGCGTGCAGCTCGACACCGACGTGCCCGTGATGTCTGCGGTGCTCACGCCGCGCGATTTTCATGAGCACGAAGACCACCTCAAGTTCTTCCGCGAGCACTTTGTGAAGAAGGGCGCGGAAGTGGCGCGCGCCTGCCTGGACACCATGGCCCAGTACAAGGCGCTGGAGCCTGCCCACGGCGATTGACGTGCTGGGGGGGGGCGGAGCGGCTAAAAAACGCTTCTGGCATTGTTGCTGCGTACTTGCCGAATTTGCAGCGCTGCCTGCGACGCAGCGCCTAGCCAGAACCGCGTTGCTGCGTTTTGTCGCGACGCTCAATGCGGCAGAGCCGCCGTATGAACTGCTATTTTTTATATGGCAGCTAGAGCTTTGCCATCAAGCGCTAGAGGTCATTTTGAATTGTATTCTGGCGCTCGACATCTGCCGCTATCCGTTCGGGCTGAGCCCGTCGACGCTTGGTTGCTTTTTGCGAACAATCCATCAACAGGCCCAGTGTGAACGGCCGGTGTGAGGCCGGTGATATGCAGGCAATTTCGCTCGGAAGCAACGTGAAGCCTGGATGCTCACCACTCTGCACTGCGCCCCGTGACCGGCGCGCAGGACAGTGCCGTCCATCACCCCGCTGCCAACTTCGGCAAATGCCGCCGCATTGGTGCCAGCGCCGCGGTATCAGTCAGCCCATCTGACCCGGGCGCCAGTCGGAACACGGCCACCGCCTGCACCAGTTGCTGCGCCTGCACCTTCAGGCTGTCGGCGGCTGCCGCGCTTTCTTCCACCAGGGCCGCGTTTTGCTGGGTGGCCTGGTCCATCTGGGTGATGGCCTCGCCCACCTGCGACACGCCCAGGCTCTGCTCGTTGCTGGCGGCGCTGATCTCGGCCACGATATCGGTCACGCGGCGGATGGAGGCCACCACCTCGGTCATCGTGGCGCCCGCACGGTCCACCAGCGTGGTGCCCAGTTCCACACGCTCCACGCTGGCATGGATCAGGCCCTTGATCTCCTTGGCTGCCTCTGCGCTGCGCTGGGCGAGGTTGCGCACCTCACTGGCCACCACGGCAAAACCCCGGCCCTGCTCGCCAGCGCGGGCGGCTTCAACCGCTGCGTTGAGGGCCAGGATGTTGGTCTGGAACGCGATGCCATCAATGACACCGATGATGTCGGCGATCTTCTTGCTGCTGTCGTTGATGTCTTTCATCGTAGTCACGACCTCGGCCACCACGTCGCCGCCTTGCACCGCCACGGTCGACGCGCTGACCGCCAGCTGATTGGCCTGCCGGGCGTTGTCTGCGTTGGCTTGAACGGTGGAGTTCAGTTCTTCCATCGATGCCGAGGTTTCTTCCAGGGCGCTGGCCTGCTGCTCGGTGCGGGCCGAGAGATCGTTGTTGCCCTGCGCAATTTCTGAGCTCGCCATCGCCACACTGTTGGCATTGGTGCGCACATTGCTGACGACCTGGGAGAGGCTGCCCTGCATGGCGTACAAGGCATTGAGCAGCATTGCAATCTCGTCCTTTCCTTGCACGGCAGTGGCCACGGTCAGGTCGCCGCTGGCCACTGCCTGGGACACACGCACCGCGTTGTCCAGCGGGTTCACGACAGTGCGGCTGAATGCCACAGCCCCCGCAATCCCGACTGCACAGACTACGAGCATGACGACCAAACTGACTGTGGTGGAGCGCTGCGCGTTGGCTGCTGCATCTTGTGCAACCTGGCTGCTTTCTTTGGCAATGAGGTCTCCCGCCTGGTCCAGCAGCTGCGCGGGTTCCCGGTCCATGCCCTGCACGGCCTTGTCGCCCACATGCGGGTCGTGGTCGGCCGCCTTGAATGCATCAAACCCCTTTCGATAGGCGGAGCCCATGCGTTCATGCGCCTGGATGAATTTCTGCACTTTGTCCCGGGCTTCGCCAGTGGGCAACGCGTTCAGCAGCGCCGTAGCGTTGGTGTTGATGTCCTTTTCCTTCTTTTCGAAGGCTGCCCAGTAGCGCTGAAGCTGGGCGGAATCTTTGCCGCGCAGCAGGACGTTTTTCCACTCCTGGACCTGGACCTTGAAATCGTTCAGGACGCCCGAGATGGTGCGCTCTTGTTCGAACTTGTGGGCCACAGTGGTCTGGTAAGTGTCCAGCGCCTGGTTCAAGCGTTGGATGCCAAAGAGAGCGGCAGCGAACAGCAAAAGCAGGGCGGCAGTAAATGCCAGGGGAAGCTTGAGACTGAGTTTCATGGAATAGCCCTTTGCGTTGGATAAGGAGTGCAACGGCCATCTCTGCGCCCGCCTTGTATGGACAGGCCCCGGCTTCATCTGCGCGGGGAGAAGCAGATACATTGTCTGACGGTTGCAATAATTTGTACATGATTGTATCAATTATTTTGAATTTATCAAATTTCTCATTTGAATGGAGTGCAGACGGTTTTGCGGCCTGAAATTGGCGCAAGGTCTCCAGGATAGGAATTCTTCGAAGCAGATTTATCAAATGACCGCGAGTGGCGGTGGCTATTGATGTGAATCTGTGGCGTGATACGCCTGCCCCTGCCCCTGCGGGGGGCGGGATCGCCAGTCCTGCGTCTTGGAAGGGCGCAGCACCCGCCGGCGTGGCCCCGTTGCGGGGCACGCCAGATCATTGGGAAACAGATTTAAAGAATGCCTTGGCTGCGCAGTGCAGCAATGCGCGCAGCGTCCAGTCCCATCTCGCTCAGCACTTCGTCCGTGTGCTGGCCCAGCGCTGGCGGTGCGTTGCGCAGCACAGGCGGGTTGGCGGACAGCCGCAGCGGACTGGCCACGCCCGTGATCTGCTGCACGTTGTCGGTGGCGACCTGGTCATCCTTCCAGCGCGGCAGCGTCACGGCCAGGCCGCGGGCCTGCACCTGCGCGTCATCAAACGCCTGGGCAATGGTGTTGACTGGCCCGCAGGGCACGGCCTTGTCTTCCAGCAGGGTGATCCAGTCGGCGGTGGTGCGCGTGCGGGTCACGGTCTCCATGGCGGGGATCAGCGCGGTGCGGTTTTGTACGCGCAGTGTGTTGGTGGCATAACGTGGGTCGCTGGCCCACTGGGGCTGCTCGGCTGCGGCGCAAAAGCGCTGGAACTGCCCGTCGTTGCCAATGGCCAGCAGCATGTTGCCGTCTTGCGTGGGGAAGTCCTGGTAGGGCGCGAGGCTGGGGTGGCTGTTGCCCATGCGGCCGGGCGCCTTGCCTGTGGCCAAAAAGCCCGAGGCCTGGTTGGCCAGCACGGCCATGCCCACGTCCAGCAGGGCCATGTCGATGTGCTGGCCCTGGCCTGTGCCATTGGTGGCGTTGTCGCGCACATGCAGCGCGGCCAGGATGGCGTTGCTGGCGTACAGGCCGGTGAACAGGTCGATCACGGCCACACCTACGCGCATGGGGCCGCCGCCGGGCTGGTGGTCGGCCTGGCCGGTGATGCTCATCAAGCCCGTCATGGCCTGCACCATCAAGTCGTAGCCCGCGCGCTCGGCATAGGGCCCGTCTTGCCCAAAGCCGGTGACGGAGCAGTAGATAAGGCGCGGGTTGAGTGCGCGCAGGCTGGTCTGGTCCAGGCCGTATTGCTTGAGGCCGCCGACCTTGAAGTTCTCCACCACGATGTCGGCCTCTTGCGCCATCTGCTTGATGAGCGCCTGGCCTTCGGGCGAGGCCATGTCGATGGTGACGGAGCGCTTGTTGCGGTTGCAGGCGGTGTAGTAGCTGGCCTGGTTGGTGTCGTTGCCGTCCGCGTCTTTCAAGAAGGGCGGCCCCCACTGGCGCGTGTCGTCGCCCACGCCGGGGCGCTCTATCTTGACCACGTCCGCACCGAGGTCGGCCAGGATCTGTGTGCACCACGGCCCGGCCAGCACGCGGGAGAGGTCGAGCACCTTGATGCCTGCGAGGGCGCCAGCGTTGGGGGTGGGTGTGGTCATGGGCTTTGAAACTATTAAATTGATAGCTGCTTGCGCTTGTCCACCAAGCGCTAACGGTCTAAAACACTTGAAATGCGCGTGTGAGAGCCCCGCATGCACTCCCTCTCCCCTCGCGGGAGAGGGTTGGGGAGAGGGGGTGACTTGGCACAACGTATGCGCCGCTGCCCCCTCTCCCCCGGCCCCTCTCCCGCGAGGGGAGAGGGGAGGGGGGAGTTCTCACCGCCCAGCGTACAGCGGGGAGAGAAGGGGCCTGCTGTCTCAGTTAGCGAACGCCGCAATGCCCGTCTGCGCACGGCCCAAGATCAGCGCGTGCACATCGTGCGTGCCTTCATACGTGTTCACCACTTCCAGGTTCACTAAGTGACGGGCTACGCCAAACTCGTCGCTAATGCCGTTGCCGCCCATCATGTCGCGCGCCAGGCGGGCAATGTCCAGCGCCTTGCCGCAGCTGTTGCGCTTGATGATGGAGGTGCCTTCCAGGCTGGCCGTGCCCGCGTCTTTCATGCGACCAAACTGCAGGCAGGCCTGCAGGCCGATGGCGATCTCGGTCTGCATGTCGGCCAGCTTCTTCTGAACGAGCTGGTTGGCGGCGAGGGGGCGGCCAAACTGCTTGCGGTCCAGCGTGTACTGGCGGGCGGTGTGCCAGCAGAACTCGGCAGCACCCAGCGCGCCCCAGGCGATACCGTAGCGCGCGCTGTTCAGACAGGTGAACGGGCCCTTGAGGCCCTGCACTTCAGGGAAGGCGTTTTCTTCGGGCACGAACACGTCGTCCATCACGATCTCGCCGGTGATGGAGGCGCGCAGGCCCACCTTGCCGTGGATGGCGGGGGCCGTAAGGCCCTTCATGCCCTTTTCGAGCACAAAGCCGCGGATGGGGCCCACGGCACCGCCTTCGGACACTTCCTTGGCCCAGACCACGAACACGTCGGCCACAGGGCTGTTGGTGATCCACATCTTGCTGCCCTTGAGCTTGTAGCCGCCATCGACCTTGTAGGCGCGCGTGGCCATGCTGCCGGGGTCAGAGCCGTGGTCAGGCTCGGTCAGGCCGAAGCAGCCGATCCACTCGCCGGTGGCGAGCTTGGGCAGGTACTTCTGCTTTTGCGCTTCGGTGCCGAATTCATAAATTGGCACCATCACGAGCGACGACTGCACGCTGGCCATCGAGCGGTAGCCCGAGTCCACGCGCTCGACTTCGCGGGCGATCAGGCCATAGGCCACGTACGACAGGCCGGGGCCGCCGTACTGCTCGGGGATGGTGGGGCCCAGGAGGCCCACTTCGCCCATCTCGCGGAAGATGCTCACGTCCATCTTTTCGTGGCGGAAGGCGTCCAGCACGCGGGGCGCCAGCTTGTCCTGGCAGTAGGCAGCCGCCGCGTCGCGGATGGCGCGCTCGTCGTCGGTCAGTTGCTGGCTCAGAAGGAACGGGTCATCCCATTGAAAAGCGGCGTGGGCCATGTGTGTCTCCAGGTCGGAAAGAGGGGTGAGAAAAAACGAATCTGGAACGCATCGTAGGCCTTGGGGTGGTGGCCTGCAAGCGAGTTCTATTCATCCAGACATGCGTTTATGGAATGTATGAAATACTTGCCTTCGCCAGCTTCAAGGGTTGGTTACTCTTCAGAAGTTCCTCTTCATCATGCGCCGCAACATTCCATCGACCCAGGCCCTGGCCTGTTTTGAAGTGGCCGCCCGCCACGAGAGCTACACCCGCGCCGCGCAGGAGCTGTCGCTGACGCAAAGTGCCGTCTCGCGCCAGATCCAGGCGCTGGAGGAGTTTTTGGGTGTGGCGCTGTTCCGCCGCACGCGCCACGGTGTGGTGCTGACGCCTGCAGGCGCGCACTACGGGCGCCAGGTGGCGCGTTGGCTGCAGGGGCTGGAGCGCGACACGCTGGACGTGATGGCCCACCAGGGGGAGGGCGGCACCATCACCCTGGCAGCTGTGCCCACCTTTGCCACCCGCTGGCTCATTCCACGCTTGCCCCATCTGGCGCAGACGCACCCCGACATCGTGGTGCACATCGACACGCAAACCCGGCCGTTTCTGTTTGCCGACACCACGTTCGACGCCGCGCTTTACGCGGGCACACCGGAGCAGGTCAGCAATTGGCCCGGCGTGCAGGCGCAACTGCTGATGCACGAAGACGTGGTGCCCGTCTGCAGCCCCCGCCTGCTCGAATCCGCCGCGCCCCGGGGCCGCGGTCGCGCCCACCAGCCCGTAGCAGCCGAGGCGCTTGCCGATTTGCCCCTGCTGCAGCAAAGCACCCGCCCCTATGGATGGCGCCAGTGGTTCGATGCCATGGGCGTGGACGCGCCGCACGCGCTCGATGGCCCGCGCTACGAGTTGTTCTCGATGCTGGCCGTGGCTGCCGCGCATGGCATGGGCGTGGCGCTGATCCCGCCTTTGCTCATCGAGGCCGAGCTGGCCACCGGCGAATTGGTGGTGGCGTGTGCCAAGCCCTTACGGGGCGAGCGCGCCTATTACCTTGTCAGTCCGGCCCAGTCGCAGCCGCCCGTGCTGGCGGTGTTTGCTCGGTGGCTGCAGGGCATGGCCGAGACGGGTGCGAACGCGGCATCTTCGGCCGTCGGGTGACCGATTGGGCAGGGCGCCGTCGGGATGTGAGGGATGACGCGCTTGCGCCGACGTGGGCACTGAACTAATCTGGCGGCGCGGAAGTCTGTCTTTCATCAAACTTGTTCGAGAGCGACCCCATGACCACTTACCATGCTCCGCATTTCGATCCCACCGTGGACGAAATCGCAACCCTCAAACAACTCGAAATGGGCGAGGTCATCACGCTGCCCCATGCCCTCAAAGACCACGTGTCAGGTCGTTTGCTCGAATGGGGCTTTATCGCCAAAGGCAATGGTGGCGAGCTGGCCATCACGCCCAGCGGTCGCCAGCTGATACGTCGACAGGACAACTGAGTTCAACCACCGAGGCGCTCCGCTATTGCCCGCTGCGCCCCAGCGTAGCGACGCTGCCGAGGGCCCGGTTTGCGCTGTCCGCGTGACCGTGGCGCGGGCAGCAAATCCTCGTGCGCTGGCTGGACTATTGCGTTCGCCGCCACGGCGGAGCCGCGTTCGCCCTATCCCGTGTTGGTCTGTCCGACTGACATCCTTCCCTTACGAGGAGCCTCCCGTGCGCGCATCGTCGTCTCCCGTTCGCAAAGCGCTGTTGATCGCCACCTTGGCGGCAAGCGGTGTGCTGCTGCAAGGCTGCAGCGCCGTCAAACTGGCCTACAACCAGGTTTCGCACCTGGCTTATTGGCAGCTGGACAGCTATCTCGACCTTTCAGAAAACCAGACCGCGCGCGTTCGCGATGAACTGGGCGACCTGCACCGGTGGCATCGCGACACCATGCTGCCCCGGCATGCCGAGCTGCTGCAAAAAGTGCAGGAGCAATTGCCATCCGCGATAGCGCCCGACCAGGTTTGCCGTACGTACGACGCTGTGCGGACCCAGATCGACAAGGTCGTTGACCATGCCGAACCCAAGCTCGTATGGCTGGCATCTCAACTCACCGACACCCAGATCAGCAACCTGCAGAAGAAACAGGCCGACAGCAACGCTGATTGGAGAAAAGAATGGTTGGATGTCACTCCTGAAAAACTGCGCGAGCAGCGCTTCAAGCAACTCTCGTCGCGCGCAGAAACCTTCTACGGCACGTTGGACGAACCGCAGAAAGCGGCCTTGCGCACTTTTATCGCCCAGTCGTCTTTCGACCCTCAGCGCACGTATGCCGAACGCCTGCGTCGGCAGAAAGACTTGGTGCAAGTGCTGCAAAAAATTGCCGAAGACCGCACGAACACCGACCAGGCCCGCGCGCTGCTGCGTGGGTACCTCGACCGCTTTAACACGTCGCCCGACGTGGCCCATCAACGCTATGCGCAAACGCTGTTGGAAGAGGGCTGCGAGGGATTTTCAAAGGTGCACAACGCAATGACACCTGCGCAGCGGCTGAAAGCTGTGCAGTCGGTAAAGGGCTATGAGCAGGACTTTTTGGTGCTGGCTGGTCGCTGACGCCTTCGAAAGCCCGTGTGCAGCCAAGGCATGTTCAGGCGGGGTTCGTCGGCCGCTGTAGTTTGACAATCCCGCGCAGATTTTTTGGGGCTTGTCTTCGCTGCAGTCTTGTTGCTGTAAGCCGCTGCTGACGCAATACCGCGCCATCCGCCCGCGATGACCGCCTTCACAACGTTTTAATCTTTGTTCCCTGCAGAGCCATCCTGCTCTGCTCTTCACATGAAATGACGATAGGAGTTGATATGAATACCGATCAAGTCAAGGGTGCAGCGAAAGAAGTTGCTGGCAAAGTTCAGCAAAAAACGGGCGAAGTGTTCAATAGCCCTGAGCAGCAAGTCAAGGGCGCCGCCAAGCAGGTGGAAGGCAACGTGCAAAAGAACTACGGCAATGCCAAGGAAGATATCAAAGACGCTGTCAAATGACGTGGTGCGGTCGTTGCGCCGCACAGGATTTCGCAAATCCCCGAAGCGCTTTCTGTGCTTTCGGGGCTTTTATTTTGGGGCAGGCTCAGTACCGTTTTCGATAGAAGCCTTTACGGAGTTGAGTTGCGGTGCGTGTGGGGCTATTTACCGCAACCAAAGCAGCGAAGCGTCGGGATTCGTATGACGAGAGGCTGGCTGCGCTGGGGGTGGCTCTCAAGAATTGAGCGGGGCTGGCGATGCCATTTTCCCCTTCGAGAAAGCATCGGTTTTGCGTGCGTGTGCGCAAACAGCCGGTGTGGAACATAAAAACGCCGTACTAAGGCGGTTAGCGGAAGAGTCTACCTGCCCAGATCACATCCCGGGCGGTTGACCACCGGGGTGGTGCTTTCATTTGCGCCTCGCCTGCGCAGTCCTGATAGACAACTCCAAGACCGATTGCTAAAGCGAAAAAAGTCCAGAAGAGTTTGGACTCTTCTGGACTCATTCGTGGTGCCCGGGGCCGGAATCGAACCGGCACGCCTTGCGGCGGGGGATTTTGAGTCCCCTGCGTCTACCAATTCCACCACCCGGGCTGATATTCGCTAAGCCCTGAATTATGGCACAGTAGGGCGCATGAAATATCCGACGATTGAAGATGCTGTGGGTAACACCCCCTTGGTCGCGTTGCAGCGCATTGGGGCCAAGGACAACGCCGCGCGCGGCAATGTGGTTTTGGGCAAGCTGGAGGGCAACAACCCGGCGGGCTCGGTGAAGGACCGGCCTGCGCTGTCGATGATTCGTCGTGCGGAGGAGCGCGGTGACATTCGGCCCGGCGACACGCTGATTGAGGCCACGTCGGGCAACACGGGCATTGCGCTGGCGATGGCAGCGGCCATCAAGGGCTACCGCATGGTGCTGGTGATGCCCGAAGACTTGTCCATCGAGCGGGCGCAGACGATGAAAGCCTTTGGAGCCGAGCTCGTGCTCACCCCCAAGAGCGGTGGCATGGAGCATGCGCGCGACCTCGCCGAGGCGATGCAAAAGCGCGGCGAGGGCAAGGTGCTGGACCAGTTTGCCAATCAAGACAACCCGCGCATCCACTACGAAACCACGGGCCCCGAGATTTGGGAACAGACCGGCGGGCGCATCACGCATTTTGTGAGCGCGATGGGCACCACGGGCACCATCACCGGGGTGTCGCGATTCCTCAAAGAAAAAAACCCGGCGATCCAGATCATTGGTGCGCAACCCGAAGAAGGTTCGCGCATTCCGGGCATTCGCAAGTGGCCGCAAGAGTATCTGCCCAAGATTTACGACGCGAGCACGGTGGACGAGCTGGTGTACGTGAGCCAGGACAACGCCGAAGAAATGTGCCGCCGCCTGGCGCGCGAAGAAGGCATTTTTGCGGGCATCTCGGCCGCTGGCGCCTGCTGGGTGGCGCAGCAGATTGCGGCGCGCGACAGCAACGCGACCATTGTGTTCATCGTGTGCGACCGCGGGGACCGGTATCTGTCTACTGGCGTGTTCCCGGCGTGATGGGATGAATGCAGCCGGTGGCTGGCACCAAAATTTGAATAAAATTGGCCTCTAGCGCTTGATGGATAAGCGCTTTCAGCTATCAAAATAAGAGTAATCGATAGATCACGATATGCACTACGAAGTCCGCCATTGTTCTCACTGCGGTACCGCACTGCAGCCCATCACCATGGCCGAAGACGGCGGCGACAAAGAGCGGCTGCGCTGCCCCGCCTGCGGCTTTACGCACTGGAACAACCCCACGCCCGTGTTGGCCGCGATTGTGGAGGTGGGCGGCAAGGTGCTGCTGGCCCGCAACGCAGCCTGGCCCGGCAAGATGTTTGCACTGATCACCGGCTTTATGGAAGCGGGTGAGTCGCCACAAGAGGGCATTGCCCGCGAGGTGAAAGAAGAAACCAACCTTGACGTGACGGCCACCACGCTGGTGGGGGCGTACGAGTTTTTGCGGATGAACCAGATCATCATTGCGTACCACGTGGTCGCCGAGGGCGAGGTCCGTTTGTCGCCCGAGCTGGTGGACTACCGCCTGTACGATCTGCCGGACCTGAGGTGCTGGCCCGCAGGCACGGGCTATGCGCTGGCCGACTGGCTGCGCACCCGAGGACACGAACCGGTGTTTTTTACCGCCGAAGAAAATGCAGAGCGCCGACGTGGATTGGACGACCCGCAACCGCAACTGCCCAAGGACTGAGGAAACAACACCATGGACATTCACAAAGAAATCGACACCCGGGGCCTGAACTGCCCCCTGCCCATCCTCAAGGCCAAGAAGGCATTGTCAGACATGGCCAGCGGCCAGTTGCTGAAGGTGGTGGCCACCGACGGTGGGTCGCTGCGGGACTTTCAGGCGTTTGCCAAGCAGACGGGCAATGAGTTGGTGGAGCAGCAGACCGTGGGCGAAGAGTTCATCCACATCCTGCGCCGCAGGTAGAAATCGCACGATTCGCCGTCCCTCTCAGATTCCCAAGCCCAACCCCTAGCCTTTCGGGCTCCGCCTGTCGATGCCGGGGTGCTCGCCGCGGACAGCCTGCGACGGGCCAGAACCAACAGCCGTAGAAGTCATCAAAAACCAAGTAAAAATAGCTGCCAGCGCTTACTGGATAGGCGCTGGAAGCTATCAATTATGAAGCGGATGGAAGGGCTGCGGGTTACAGCGCCAACGTCTTCAGATATTCGCGGAAGTGCTTGCCCACTTGCGGATGCTGCAAGGCCAGTTCCACCGTGGCCTCCAGAAATCCTTCTTTGCTGCCGCAGTCGTAGCGTTTGCCTTCGTACTGAAACGCATACACCGCCTCGTGGTTCATCAGGCGGGCGATGCCGTCGGTCAGCTGGATCTCGCCACCCACGCCACGCGGCTGGTTGCGGATCTCGTCGAACACGCCAGGCGTGAGGATGTAGCGACCGGCCACGCCCATGCGCGATGGGGCGTCGGCGGCCTTGGGCTTTTCCACAATGCGTTCAATGCGGATCAGCGGGCCGCCTGCGGGCTCGCCTGCCACGATGCCGTATTTGTGAACCTGGTCTTCCGGCACTTCCTGCACGGCGATGACCGAGCGACCTTGCTGGCGAAAGGCCGTCGCCATTTGTGCCAGCACGGGCTCACCACCCTGGGGACCGGCCATGAGGTCGTCTGCCAGCAGCACGGCGAAGGGCTCTTTGCCCACCAGTGGCTCGGCGCACAAAACGGCGTGGCCCAGGCCCAGGGACCGGGGCTGGCGCACAAAGGCGCAGTCCATGTCGTCGGGCTGTACCGACCGCACGAGGTTCAGCAACTCCAGCTTGCCAGCGGCTTCCAGCTCGTTTTCCAGCTCGTAGGCGGTGTCAAAGTGGTCTTCAATGGCGCGCTTGCTGCGGCCGGTGACAAAAATCATATGGCGAATGCCTGCGGCATACGCCTCTTCCACCGCGTACTGGATCAGCGGCTTGTCGACCACGGGCAGCATTTCCTTCGGGCTGGCCTTGGTAGCGGGCAAAAAACGGGTGCCCAGGCCAGCGACGGGGAATACGGCTTTGCGGACGGTGGTGGCAACAGTCATGGGGCTCCTTCTGGGCGGTTCAAGCGTGTAAAGGCCCGCCGTAACGGACCCAAGGGGTCACACAGTATCGCGTGGGTTTCAGCCCAGCCGTGTCAGCTGATCGCGCAATCTGCCCAGCGTGGTGCCAAAATCGGCCACGCGTTTTTTCTCCTGGTCAATCACGGCGGGGGGCGCCTTGGCCACAAAGGCCTCGTTGCCCAGCTTGGCGTTAGCCTTGGTGATTTCGCCGTCGATGCGGGCGATTTCCTTGGACAAACGGGCCTTTTCGGCCGCCACGTCAATCTCCATGTGCAAGCACATGCGCGCCTCGCCCACCATGGCCACCGGTGCAGCCTGGGCTGCGGTGGCCCAGTCGCTCTCGTTGTCAAACACCTTGACCTCGCTGAGCTTGGCCAGCGCTTGGAGCACCGGCGCCACGCCGCGCATGAAATCGGTGTCACCCACCACGTACAGAGGCAGGCGCGTGGATGGCGAGACATTCATCTCGCCCCGCAGCGTGCGGCACGCGTCTACCAGGCCCTTGACGCGGTCCATGTGCGCAATGGCAGCCTCGTCGATCTTGCTCGGCTGTGCCTCGGGATAGCGGGCGATGCTGACCGAGTCGCCCTTGAGGCCTGCCACCGGCGCCACCGTTTGCCACAGCGCTTCGGTGATGAACGGAATGATCGGGTGCGCCAGGCGAAGGATGGCTTCCAGTGTGCGGATCAGGGTGCGGCGGGTGGCGCGTTGCTCGGCTTCGGTGCCGTTCTGGATCTGCACCTTGGCAATCTCCAGGTACCAGTCGCAGAACTCGTTCCACACAAAGTCGTAGATCGTGTTGGCCACGTTGTCCAGGCGGTACTCGGCAAAGCCCTTGGCCACTTCGGCCTCGGTCTTCTGCAGCAGCGACGCAATCCAGCGGTCGGCCTGGCTGAATGCCATGTAGCCGTGGGCAGGGCCTCCGGGCTGGCACTCTTCCTTGGTGTGCTCTTTCAGGCCGCAGTCCTGGCCCTCGCAGTTCATCAGCACAAAGCGGCTGGCGTTCCACAGCTTGTTGCAGAAGTTGCGGTAGCCCTCGCAGCGCTTGCTGTCGAAGTTGATGCTGCGGCCCAGGCTGGCCAGCGCCGCGAAGGTGAAGCGCAGCGCATCGGCACCGTAGGCCGGAATGCCCTCGGGGAACTCCTTTTGCGTGTTCTTGCGCACCGTGGGTGCGGTCTCGGGCTTGCGCAGGCCGGTGGTGCGCTTGTCCAGCAGCGGGTCGAGCGCGATGCCGTCGATCAGGTCCACCGGGTCGAGCACGTTGCCCTCGGACTTGGACATCTTCTTGCCCTGCGCGTCGCGCACCAGGCCGTGGATGTACACATGCTTGAACGGCACGCGGCCCGTGAAGTGCGTGGTCATCATGATCATCCGGGCCACCCAGAAGAAGATGATGTCGTAGCCCGTGACCAGCACGGTGCTTGGCAGGTAGAGGTTGAAGTCGTCGGTGTCGGCCGTGCCTTGTTCGGGCCAGCCCATGGTGCTAAAGGGCACCAGCGCAGACGAGTACCAGGTGTCCAGCACGTCCTCATCACGGCTCAGGGTCTTGCCAGGCGCCTTGGCCTGCGCCTCGGCTTCGGTGCGCGCAACGATCACGTTGCCGTCTTCGTCGTACCAGGCCGGGATCTGGTGGCCCCACCACAGCTGGCGGCTGATGCACCAGTCCTGGATGTTGTTCATCCACTGGTTGTAGGTGTTCACCCAGTTCTCGGGAACAAAGGTCACCTCGCCGCTGGCCACCGCGTCGATGGCCTTTTGCGCAATGCTCTTACCGGTGGGGTCCTGGTCGGACACCTTGCTCATGGCCACGAACCATTGGTCGGTCAGCATGGGTTCGATCACCTGGCCGGTGCGGGTGCAGATCGGCACCATGAGCTTGTGCTTCTTCACCTCCACCAGTGCGCCGATGGCTTCAAGGTCGGCCACCACGGCCTTGCGAGCCACAAAGCGGTCCATGCCCTGGTATTTGGCGGGCGCGTTTTCGTTGATGGTGGCCTGCAGTGTCAGCACCACGATCATCGGCAGCTTGTGGCGCTGGCCCACGGCATAGTCGTTCTGGTCGTGAGCGGGGGTGACCTTGACCACACCCGTGCCGAACTCCTTGTCTACATACTCGTCGGCGATGACTGGAATCTGGCGGTCGCACAGCGGCAGGTTGACCATCTTGCCGATCAGGTGCGTGTAGCGCGCGTCCTCGGGATGCACCATCAGCGCCACATCGCCCAGCATGGTTTCAGGTCGCGTGGTGGCCACCGTCAGGCTGCCCGATCCGTCGGCCAGCGGGTAGGCGATGTGCCACAGCGAGCCGTCTTTTTCTTCGCTCTCGACTTCCAGGTCGGACACGGCGGACTGCAGCTTCGGGTCCCAGTTCACCAGGCGCTTGCCGCGGTAGATCAGGCCCTGCTCGTACAGCCTCACGAAGGTGTCGGTCACCACCTTGGACAGCTTGTCGTCCATGGTGAAGTATTCCCGGCTCCAGTCCACGCTGTCGCCCATGCGGCGCATTTGCGTGGTGATGGTGTTGCCCGACTTTTCCTTCCACTCCCACACCTTGCTCACAAAGTTCTTGCGCGCCTCGGGCGGGGTGGGGCCCATGTCGTAGCGGCTGATGCCTTGTTCCTGCAGCTGGCGCTCCACCACGATCTGCGTGGCGATGCCCGCGTGGTCGGTGCCGGGCACCCAGACGGTGTTGAAGCCGCGCATGCGGTGGTAGCGCGTGAGGCTGTCCATGATCGTCTGGTTGAACGCATGGCCCATGTGCAGCGTGCCCGTCACGTTGGGCGGGGGCAGCTGGATCGAGAACGCGGGCTCACCCGCCTGCGGGGCGCCCGTGCCCCGGTGGCCTGCGGTGCCATATCCGCGCTTTTCCCATTCAGGGCCCCAGTGGGCTTCCAGCGCAGCGGGTTCAAACGACTTGGACAGGCTTTCGAGGCCGGGTTGTTGCACAGGCATGTTCATGGGGTGTGGCTATGGTGGAGGCGGCCGCTGGGGCGCCTCGACGGACGGACAAGAGGGTGAATCGAGCATTTTAAGGGAGCGCGCCATTGGGGGATGCGCCACGGCGTGAAGCCCCAACCGGCATCCAGCCCAACCGCGGAGGCCAGTGACCGAGGTTGGCGTGTGGTGGCCGCATCGCTATCCATTTGTTACCTTGATGTTCGAGCGCGACAGGCTCCCGTCCTGATAATCCCGCCCCATGGAGCGAGAGGAGGGCGCGGCAACGCGAACCACGCTCCATGCGTGAATGCCGGATTACTACTTACAACACGGCTTGCGCAACACAAAACGAGAGATGCTTGGAGAGACGGCGCGGTGCGTGACAGGGGAGGGATTCCCTCGTTGGGGCGCATGCATTGTTCATCGCTGGCGTTTGTGTTGCCCAGGCCACTACACATCGTCCGAACCCATGTCGATTCAATCTGCACTCAAATTTGGCCTGGCCAAGGTCTTTGCCTACGCACTGCTTGCACTGTTCCTCATTCCTGCCGTGACCTATGTGTTCACCGGCTACGCCCAACGCGACCAGGACACCCGTTTTGTGGAAGGCATCAGCCAGCGCATCGACGCGGACAAGCGCCTTGCTCCGGACGAAAAACAGGCCCGCAAGGACTACTACCGCAGCAACCCACCGTCCACCATCTGCAGCAGCACCGACCCCGATGCCGAGGACTACCGCGCGGCGATGTGTGAGCGGTATGGCGATGTGTGGCAGTTCCACATGGCGCGCAAGGTGTCGTTGGGCACCCTGGTGGCCAGTGGCGTGTTGCTGTTGGCTGTGCTGGGCTTGGGCGCACTGGCCTTTGTAGACCGCAAGATGCAATGCGCCAGCTTTGTCGCCGGCTGGCACCTGACCACTTGGGCCAGTGCCGCATCACTGGTGTTGCAAGGCGCCATGGCCGTGTGGTTGTCGTTCTGGGTAACGGCGGTTTTCTTTCAAAAATATTCACCCAAGCTCATCATCGTGGTGGGGTTGGCGGTGGCCGCCGGTGTGTTTGTGGCGGTGGCGGGCATTTTCAAACGGGTGCAGTCCGACAACCGTGCCGTGGGCGAACTGGTGTCCGAAGCCGACGCGCCGATGCTCTGGAAGCGCATCCGCCACATGGCCCAGCGTCTCAAGACCGATCCGCCCCAGCATATCGTGGCAGGCATTGATGCCAACTTTTTTGTGACCGAAGCACCGCTGACAGTGGCCGACAAGACACTGACCGGCCGCACGTTGTTTGTGAGCCTGCCGTTGCTGCGCGTGCTGGACCAGACCGAGGCCGACGCCGTGTTTGGACACGAACTGGCCCACCTGCGCGGGGGCGACACCGAAAGCAGCGCGCGGCTGGGCCCCAAGCTCGTTCAGTTTGACCACTACCGCCACGCGATCCGAACGGGCGGCCTGTCAGCGGTGGTGTCGCCGGTGCTGGACCTGTACCGCACCATTTTCGAGTTTGCCCTGGCGCGCGACAGCCGCGAACGCGAGTTCAAGGCCGACCGCATTGCCGCCAAGCTGGTGTCGCCGGCCGCCATTGCGCAGTCGCTGGTCAAAATCGCCGCCTACGCGCAATACCGCTACAAGATCGAGGACGAGCTGTTTGGCCGCAACGACCGGCACGACAACACCTCGCTGGGCATCGCCGGTTTTGTGGCGCAGGGCCTCACACCTTACGCCGCGTCCGATGATTTTCTGGACGCCATGAAAACGGCCAACGTACCCCATCCGTTTGACTCACACCCCGCCATGCCCGAGCGGCTGCGCAACGTGGGAATGCCGCTGAAAGAACACGACTATGGCGCCATCGCCGTGCGCAAGCCCGCCGCCACCTGGGTGCAGGAGATCCTGACGGCCGACGCGATTGAACAGCGCCTGTGGAGCGACTACGAGCAGCAGTTCGCGCAAGACCACGAACGCAGCCTGGCATACCGTTACGAGCCCGCCAACGACCAGGAGCGCGCTCTGGTGCTGCAATACTTTCCGCCCGTGGTGTTTGCGCTGAAAGGGGATGACACGGTGGAAGTCAGCATCGACGGCATCAAGACATCCGCCGACGACACCACCGTGTTCTGGGATGCCGTGAAGGCCCTGGAGTTCAAGGAAAGCAGCTTTGGCAACGCCCTGGTCGTGACCCATCCCGAGAAAAACGCCCTGGGCCTGGGCGCCAAGACCAGCAAGATCAAGCTACCAGGGCTGAAGAAGGACAAGGACGAGTTCAACGCCGTGGTGGGCGCGTACTGGCAGCGGCACCAGATCATGCGGGCGCACCAGCTGGAGGCCTGATCTGCCACGTGGCGTCAGGTCTATGGCAAACGGTTGGTATCAAATGTATAGCTACCAGCGCTTGATGGATAAGCGCTAGATGCCTTTTTGACCATATTTTTTCAGCCCAAAAGAAGAGATCGGCGGCTAAGGAAGTGAGGCCGATCAGTTCTTGGCAAATTCCGGCCGGTCGTTCTGTTGCGGCTTCAGCGGCTCGGCTGCCTTGCCCTCCGCACGCTCCTTGCGCCATTGCTCCTTGCGGGCCGTCCACTCGTTCAGGCGGGTGTGGGCCACAGTGCTGTCCTTGGCCATGGCTTCTTCGTTGGCCAGCTGCGCGGTCAGTTCCAGGCGGATGCCGTTGGGGTCAAAGAAGTAGATGCTCTTGAAGATGTGGTGATCGGTCACGCCCAGCACCTCGATGCCAAAGGCTTCCAGCCGCGCCTTGGTGTTCTCCAGCTCCCGCACGGTGTCCACGCGGAACGAGATGTGGTTGACCCACAGGGGCGTGTTGGGCGATGGCTCTGCCTTCACATCGTCACCCAGGTCAAAGAAGGCGATGAACGAACCGTCCTTCAAGCGGAAGAAGAAGTGCGTGTAGGGGCAGTATTCGCCCGTGCTGGGCACGTAGTCGCTCTGGATGATGTGGTACAGCGGCAGACCCAGGATGTCTTCGTAGAACTGGCGCGTTTCCTCTGCGTCGCGTGCCTTGTAGGCGTAGTGGTGCAACTGCTGGATGGCGGCGGGCGTGGGCAGGGTGGCCAATTCGGGCTTCAGGGCGGCGGTCATGCAAAGTCTCCTTACATTGATTTTTGCAATTCTACTATTCGTAATTGATTTACGTTAAGTTAATTTTTTTGATGGCGAGTTGCGGTACATTTCGCCCTCATTCCTTTCTTCCCTGAGGTATTCGTCCGATGCGTCTGTAAGCCCCTCTCAAGCCTTTCCCCTGTTTGCCCGTGCCGGGCCAGGCGGTTGCATGTCTTGTCTGGAGTGCTTTTGCATGGCGACACCTTCATCACGGGGCGATTTTGCCCATGGCAGCGGGAGCGCTGTTACAGCCTCGACGGCTGCCTTCCCTGCTCCGTCCTCTATTGCCGCCACCCGAAGTGCGGCTTTGTCTGCTGGCCCAGTTGTCCTGCAGTTCCACGACGTTACCTTCAGCTTGCCTGACGGGCAGGCCCTGTGGGCACGCCCGCTGAATGTGGCCCTGGGCCAAGGCGTGATCGGCTTGGTGGGCGCCAACGGCAGCGGCAAAAGCGTTTTCTTGCAACTTGCGCAGCGCATGCTGCAGCCTGCCAGCGGTGTGGTGGTGGGCAGCCCGTCCCTGCACGCGGTGGCGCAGGAGGTCGGTGCTGCACCTTCGGCCACTGTCGCCGATATTGCGGGCCTGGGCCCCGTTCTGGGCGCACTCGCCCGATTGGAGGCGGGGCAGGGAACGTCCGACGATCTGCTTCTGGCCGATGGGCGGTGGGACTTGTCATCACGCTGGCAGCAGGCACTGAGCGCGCTGGGATTGGGCCAGTTGTCGCAGGGATACGCGGCGCAGCAACTGAGCGGCGGCGAGCGCATGCGGGTGGCGCTGGCGGGGGCATTCCTCTCGGGCGCAGATCTGCTGGTGTTGGATGAACCCACTAACCACCTGGACCGGCCGGGTCGGCGCTGGCTGCAGGAGTCGCTGGCGCAGTGGCGGGGGTGCGTGCTGGTGGCCAGCCACGACCGCGAGCTGCTGGAGGCGGTGAACAGCATTGTTGCTTTGTCCACTGCAGGCGTGCAGCGCTACGGTGGAAGCTGGTCCTTGTATCAGTCACAACGCCTGGCCGAAGCCGCTGCAGCGCAGGCTGCGCTGGACCATGCCCGCACCGAGCGAGAGCGGGGCGCGCGGGTGCGGCAGCGTGAACACGATGCGCAACAAAGCCGTGCAGCGCGGGGGCGCGAAGCGGGGCGCACGGCCAACCAGGCGTCCATCCTGCTGGACCGCAAGAAGAACAATGCGCAGGCCTATGCCGGGCGTGAGCGCGAGCGGCGAGAGCAGGAGCGCCAGCGGCTGGACGAGGCGGTGCGCGAAGCGGCGCTCCGCGTGCCCGACCAGGCGGCCATGGTACTTGTGCTGCCACAGAGCGCAGTGCCCGCTGGCAAGGAGGTGCTTGCGTTCGAGCAGGTGTGTGTACCTTACGCGACGCCAGGTTTTCCGGCGCTGAACGGGGTCTGGAGCGGACCCTTGCGCATTGCCATCACCGGCCCCAACGGTTGTGGCAAGAGCAGTCTGCTGCGCCTCATCGCCAACCCGGATAGTGTGGCTGCGGGGAGGGTGCACTGCGGTGTGCGGGCAGCATGGCTGGACCAGCACAACGCCGCGTTGCTACCGCCGCAATGCAGCGTGCTTGAACGTCTTCAGACGCTTGGCTCACCCCTGCCAGAATCGGCGTTGCGCACCCACTTGGCCCAGTTGGGGCTGGGTACGGACAAGGTGCTGCTCCCGGCCGGTCTGCTTAGCGGCGGGGAGCGTATCAAGGCCGCGCTGGCCTGCGCTCTGTGGGCGGGAGAGCCTGCGCAGATGCTGCTGCTCGATGAACCCACCAACCACCTGGATGTGGATGCGATCGAAGCGCTGCAGGCCGCGTTACGAGGCTTCACGGGTGCCTTGGCGGTGGTATCGCACGACATCACGTTTCTGCGCGCACTTCAACCTGATGTTGTGTGGGCTTGGCAGCCCCAAGGCTGGGATCTGGATGCGTCTCTGGTGGCCGCCTGACGCGTTTGGCCACAGAGCGCGCTCATAAAAAAATCACCCACTGCATGACTGCAGTGGGTGATTCTTGCGCCAAGCGTGAAGGCCGCGCCCTGCGGGCGAGCAGCCTGCCGCCTGCCAATGAATTACTGCTTCACGGCTTCGATCTGCACGACCAGGCGCACGTTCTTGGGGAAGCCCCATTCCACGCCGTAGTTCATGCCCCACTGGGTGCGGTCGATGGTGGCTTCAAAGTCGCCGCCACACACTTCGCGCTTGAGCATGGGGCTGTCGTAGCAGTTGAACTGCGTGGCCTTCAGCGTGATGGGCGCGGTCTTGCCCAGCAGCGTCAGCTGGCCGGTCACTTCGCTGACCTTGTCGCCGTTGAAGCTGAACTTGTCAGACACGAACTTGATGGTGGGGTGCTTGGCAGCGTCGAACAGGTCGGCGCTTTGCAGGTGCTTGTCAAACGGGGGCGTGCCGGTGTTGACCGAGGTCGTGTCGATGGTGATGTCCACCTTGCCGGTCTTGGCGGCACGGTCAAATTCCACGGTGCCCTGCTTCTTGTCGAAACGGCCACGGTTGGTGGTGGCGCCAAAGTGGCTGATCTCGAACGTCACAAAGGTGTGCGTAGGGTCGATAGCGTAGGTGGCAGCCTGGGCTGCGCCCGCAGTCATGGCGGTGGCGGCGGCCACTGCGAACAGGGAAACGAGGGATTTGCGCATGGGTGAAAACTCCTGAAAAAAGAGACAAAAAAAAGGAAAAGGAAGGTGCTGCGAAAAAGAGCGCGCGGTGCGTCAGAGCTTGCCCACGCCGGTCAGCGCGAGCTTGAACTTAACCGTCACGTCATCGGCCACCATGGAGGTGTCGGCCCATTCGTTTTCGCCGATCTTGAATGCCAGGCGCTTGATGGGCAGGGTGCCAGTGGCGGTGGTGGTCGAGCCGCTCTGGGTCAACGTCACGGGCACCACCACGTTCTGGGCATTGCCCTTGATGGTGAGCTTGCCCGCGACTTCAAACTTGCCTGCGCCAAGCGCCTTGATGGCTGACGACTCGAATTGGGCCTGTGGAAACTTGGGAACGTTGAACCAGGCGGGCTTGGGAAGTTCGGCATCCGTCTCGCGTGAGCCCAGGGTGGCACTGCCGGTGTCCACGGTGAAGTTGATCTTGCTGGTGGCCAGCTTGGCGGGGTCAAACGCCACCTGGGCGCTGAACTTCTTGAAATGCCCCTCCAGTGGCACACCCATCTGGCGTGCGGTGAATTGCACCTCGCTTTGTGCGGGCACCAGTTGTTGCTGGGCGAGGGCGGCCTGGGCGCTCACTGCCAAGGCTACGCCCAGCAGGATGCGGGACAGGGAGGAAGACAGGTTCATGGAAGCTCCGTAAATCACAGGGGGATCAGAAAGGATCAAAAAAATGCGGGGGCTGCAGCCGGCTCAGCGCTTGCCGGGCAACATGCGGGCAAGCAAGCCGTCGCGGTCGATGAAGTGGTGTTTGAGCGCTGCAGCCACGTGCAGGACCACGAGGCCCGCCATGGTGAAGGCTGTGTACTGGTGCCAAGGCTTGATGGCTTCTGCCAATTCTTTGCTCACCGGTACAAAGTCGGGCAACTGCCACAGACCCAGAAACACGATGGGAAACCCGGCGGCCGAGCTGTAGGCCCAGCCAATCAGCGGCACCGCAAAGAACAGCACGTAAAGCAGAAAGTGGGTGCCGTGGTGCGCCAGCTTTTGCCAGGCGGGCATGGCGGCTTCTATCGCACTGGGCAGCGCTGGCGGGCGGTGGGTGGCGCGCCAAAGGAGGCGCAAGGCAGACAGCACCAGCAGCGTGACCCCGGCCCATTTGTGCCAGTTGTACAGCTTCAGGCGCTGCGGCGAGAACGGCAGCCCGGTCATGTAGATGCCGACGCCGAACAGGCTGATCAGTGCCAGACCCAGCACCCAGTGCAAAACGATGGCGGTGCGCGTGTAGCGGCGGGGGGCAGCAGTGGTGGAGGAAGCGGTCATCGGATCAGGGTGGCAGGAAGGCGGAAACAATGCAGGTGCCGGGGCACTGAGCGATCGGCTGCATCGCAGCTAAGGCTTGCCAAATGTTGGAGCAGTGTAGGAAGCCGGTGCTGTACGTGGCTTCAGGCGGATTGATGCTTCAATTCAAAAAAACTGAATTGATAGGGCCTGAGCGCTCAAAGTTCCCCAACGCTGTGCAAAACAATGGCGGCTGCTACAGGGCGGTGCAGCAGCGGGCCCCACCGGTCTCTATTGGTGCTGCGAATTGCGACGACGGTTAACCGAACGTTTGGAAGGCATACGCTATCGAAGGCGGGACCGTGGCGTTCAGCGAGCCCCCGCGTTTGCCATGTTTCCACCCAAAGAGGGTGGCGCATGTTCTAGCGGCCGAGGGCCGCCTTCTTCCATGCGTCGGCCGCAGCGCTTTCGTCGCCGCGCTGCTCGGCCAGCTCGGCCAGATGCCGCCAGGCGCTGGCGCGCAGGCTGGTGTCGGCCAGCTGGTGGGCGGCCTGGGTCAGTAGCTGCTGGGCCTTGCCCCACAGCTGGCGCTTCAGGCAGGCCATGCCCGCAAGGTACGAAAGGCGCGCATCACGGGGATTGGCCTGTTGCGCCGCTTCGATGCGGGCAAGCCACGGGGCATCCAGCGCGTCCAGTCCGGCTTCGAGCGCGCGTACGAGCTTGAGGGCGTGGTGTTCGGCCAGCGCGTTGGGCAGGTCCACCAGTCGATCCCACACAGGCAGTAGCCAGCCGCGCACTTGTGTAGCCTCGCCCCCCAGGATGGCCAGCCGCTGCGCGGCGTGGATGGCCAGCTCCGGCATGCTGCGTTCGGCGGGCTCCAGCGACATCCAGATCTGCTGCAGCTGCGCGGTGTCGTGCGCGCTGTTGATGAGTTCGATGGCCAGACCGCGCACGATGCTTTGTGCTGCGGCGGCTGAAAACGCGCGGTGTTTGCCCAGCAGGCGCGCTGTGTCCAGCGCGTCCTGGGTTTGCCGCGCCAACCGGGTGGCCTTGAGTTTGATGCGCAGGGCCAGCGTGCGCCGGGCAGCACCCTGGGGCAGGGCGGCCAGGCGCTCCAGCGCGGCGCTGGCATCGCGGTCGTCCAGGGACCAGCGGGCGGCGCGCATCTGGGCGCCTTCGCGCAGTTCTTGTTCGTTCACGGTGCCGCGCAGCGGGGCTTCTTGCAATGCGTCGTGCAGGTGGCTTTCACGTGTGGCGCTGTCTTGCAGGGCATGGGACGACTCGGCCGCAATCATGTGGGCCAGGGCGCGCAACTGGCGGCCGTGGGGCACTGCCTCGCCCGCGGTGGCCAGCGCGTTCTCTTGGGACAGCGCAGCCACGGCGGCCTTGCGCGAGCGGATGAAGCGGCCCCCCAGCATGTGGGTCAGCGCGTCGAGCAAGGCTGCGTGCATGGCACGCTCCTTTTGCTGCACGCGCCAGCGGCGAGCCTGGTGCGGCAGTTCCAGCAGCGCTGCCAGCGCGCGCAGTGCGGCGTAGATGGTGACAAACCCGCCCACCAGCAGCAGCACCACCAGGTTCAACGACAGGTCGATGCGGTAGGGGGGCCAGTACAGGGTGACGGTGCCCTGGTTGTTGCCCGCGAACAGCGCGGCGGCCACGGCCACGCCAAACAACGCCAAAAGCCAAAGTGCAGCACGCATGTCGTCAACGTCCTGCAGCGGCAGTCGCCAGGGCCGACAGGGTTTCGTCCAGGCGCGGCAGCTCGGCGGCCTTCATGCTGGCTTGCGCCGTTTGCAGCGTGGTGGCAGCGATTTGGGTGCGGCGCGATGCCGGGTCAAAGTATTTGTTCAAGGCGGCCGTGGCGGCGGCCAGATCGGCGCGGGCGGATTCATATTGGCGTGCCAGCACGCCCAGACGTGCATTGAGCAGCTTGAGCTTGAGGTTCTCGCGCAAGAAGAAGGTTTGCTCAGGCGCCAGCAAAATCGCTTCGGGCTGGTCTACGCGGCTCACACGCACGAGGCCGCGGGCTTCGTCGCGTACTACCTCCCAGCTGCGTTGCAGGGCTGCCTGCCACCATGCCAGATCGCCCTGGTTCAGCGGCGGCGTGGTTTGGGGTGTGGGGGCTGCTGCCAGGCGGCGGGTGGCGGCGGCCTGGGCCACGGCGTTCAGCACCGGCAGGTCGTCTACCTGGCGTACCAGTTCGTCCAGCCGGGCCAGCAGGCCCGCGGTGTCGGTCACGGCGGCGCGTGTCAATCGGTCCAGATCGCGGCCGATGGCGCGTTGCACGGGGGTCAGGCGGGGCTGCGCGGCACGTTCGATGCGCTGGTCGGCGCTTTTGAGTGCGGCCACCAGCGGGTCCAGGCTGCCGGTCAACTGGGTTTGTTGCTGCGCCAGGCGGATGGCTGATTCAATGTCGACCACCAGGTTTTCATCGCGCGAACGCGACAGGCTCTGCATGAGCTCTTCTAATTGGCTGCGCTGCAGGGCCACCTCGCTGACCCGGGCTTCTGCCACCGACAGGCGCGCCGCGGTTTCGCGCACCAGTTCTTCAGCCTGGCGGGCCATGGTGCGGGCCTCGATGGCCAGCGCGCCCGAGTCGGCCGACTGGCGAGCCAGTTGTTCTTGAATCGAACTGAGTTTTTGCCACAGCAGGCCACTGCTGGCCAGGGCGGCGATGGCCACTGCCGTCAACAGCACCGTGACCACACCACTGCGCCGATGGGCGGGGCTTGTCGGTGCCACAGGTGCGGCCTGCGGCGACGGGGTGCGCGATGGCGCAGGCGATGGCGCGGGTGCGGCAGGTGTCGCGGTAGGCAAGTCGTTGGGGGGCACGGAACTCATGCGGCCGATTCTATCGAGGCCACCACGTCTTCCAGTGCCGGGCGGCATTCCCGCACGCTGCCAAAGCCCGCTGCACGTGCCGCTTGTGCGATGCGCGGATGGGTGGCCAGGGCCTGGGCTGCGCTCCAGTCCACCGTGGGCAGCGCCTGCCCCAGGTGGGCCACGGCCTCCGAGCTGCTCAGCAGCCAGACCGATCCATCATGGGCGGCCTGTTGCGCTAGCGCCACCTCGGCGTCCGTGAGTCGCGGTGCGCCGCGTTGGTAGGCCACCACAAACTCCACTTGCCCGCCTGCGGCTTCTATCTGCCGGGCCAGCCAGTCCCGGCCGGAGCCTTGGGAGGCCTCATGCACCCCGTACGAGCGACCACGCACAATCAGCACACGGTCGCCGGGCCTGATTTGTGCGCACACCTGTTGCCACAGTGCTTCGGAGTCGAATTGCGCTGCATCGATCGCAGGCCCGTCGATGCGGTCTGGCGGCACGCCTGCCTGCTGGAGCGCGCGCGCCGTGCCCGGTCCGGGTGACCATGCTCTTAAATTTATAGCTTCTAGCGCTTTTCCATCAAGCGCTAGAGGCCAATTTGAATCAAAAAAATACACCACGGCATTGCCGCTCACAAACATCAGGGCGCGGTATTGATCCAGGTGCTTGCGTGCCCGTGCCAACGCCCGCTGCGCGGTGGGGTCTGTGTGGGGGCCAATGGCAATCAGCGGCAGCGCGGCGGCGTCGATGCCGTGCTGGCCCAGCTGTTGTACCCAGTGCGCGGCCTCGCGGGCGGGCCGCGTGACGATCACCCGGGGCATGGCATTTGCAGTCAGGTGTTCTGCAAGGGGGTTGCAACGCGGGCGCCACCGTCGCACAGGCGTTGCGCTACGGCATCGCCCAGCGCTTCGGCTTGCGCCAGCGTGCTGACGGCGGCGCTGGCTTCTGCGCGCACCAACGGGGCCTGCCCGTCCATGTCCCCCCATGCCGCATCGAGCTGCAGTACGCCGTCGGTGAACGTGCCGTGTGCTGCCAGCGGCATCGAGCAGCTTCCGCCCATCGCCCGACTCACGGCGCGCTCTGCGGCCACGGTCAGCCAGGTTGGCTGGTGGGCCAGCGGGGCCAGTGCATTGATCAGGTCCTGGCGGTCGCTGCGCACTTCAATGCCCAGCGCGCCCTGGCCCGCCGCAGGCAGCATCGCCCTGGGCTCGAAGGTGGCGCGGATGCGGCTCTCCAGTCCCAGGCGCTTCAGCCCTGCTGCTGCCAGCACGATGGCGTCGTACTGGCCATCGTCCAGCTTGCGCAGGCGCGTATCGAGGTTGCCGCGCAGGGGTTCAATCTTCAAATCAGGCCGCAGCGCCTGCAGCAGCACCTGGCGGCGCAGGCTGGAGGTACCCACCACCGCACCCTGGGGCAGTGCATCGATGCTGGAGTAATGGGGGGACACAAACGCATCGCGCGGGTCTTCGCGCTCCATCACGCAGGCCAGTGCAAAGCCTTCGGGCAGCTCCATCGGCACATCCTTGAGCGAATGCACGGCGATGTGCGCACGGCCTTCTTCCAGCGCCACTTCCAGTTCTTTCACAAACAGACCCTTGCCGCCCACCTTGCTAAGCGAGCGGTCCAGAATCTGGTCACCCTTGGTTGTCATACCCAGCAGCTCTACCGTGTGTCCCTGTGCGCGCAAAAGGGCCTGTACATGCTCGGCTTGCCACAGCGCCAGGCGGCTCTCGCGGGTAGCGATCACGATGGAAAGGGGGGCGTTCTGGAGGCTCAAGTTCGTAACCTGTTTGTAATCATTCAGGGGCGGGCGATGCTAGCATGCCCCCGCACCGGGGCTGTGGTGTGGCTTGGCGCAAACCGGGCGGGCGGCCCCAGGCCATTCTTCACATTCCCGGAGACACCTGCATGAAACGATCCGACAAGGACCAGCCCCTGATCGACGACATCCGCCTGCTTGGCCGCATCCTGGGCGATGTGATCCGCGAACAGGAGGGCGTTGCCGCGTATGAGTTGGTCGAGCAGGTCCGCAAGCTCTCGGTGGCCTTTCGCCGCGATGCCGACCAGGAAGCCGACCGCGCGTTGAAAAAGCTGCTCAAGTCGCTGTCGGGCGACCAGACGGTGAGTGTGATCCGCGCCTTCACCTACTTCAGCCACCTGGCCAACCTGGCCGAAGACCGCCACCACATCCGCCGCCGCGCCGTGCACGAGCGCGCGGGCGACACGCAAGAGGGCAGCATCGAGGTGGCCCTGTCGCGTCTGCGCTGGGCGGGCATTGCGCCCAAGACCATTGCGCAGACGCTGGCCAGCAGCTACGTGGCCCCGGTACTCACCGCCCACCCCACCGAAGTACAACGCAAGAGCATTCTGGACGCCGAGCGTGACATCGCCCAGTTGCTGGCCACGCGCGACGACATTCAGGTGCGCGCCCAGCTCTACAACAGCGCCAAAGATGCCCTCACCCCGCGCGAGTTGGCCGCCAACGAATCCTTGCTACGCGCCCGCGTGGCCCAGCTGTGGCAAACGCGCCTGCTGCGCTACAGCAAGCTCACCGTGGCCGACGAGATCGAGAACGCGCTGTCTTATTACGAAGCGACTTTTTTGCGCGAGATCCCCAAGATCTACGCAGATCTCGAAACCGAACTGGGCCAGTACCCCGTGCACAGCTTTTTGCGCATGGGCCAGTGGATCGGCGGCGACCGCGACGGCAACCCCAACGTCACCGCGCAAACCCTGCAATACGCCCTCGGCCGCCAGGCCGAAGTCGCCCTGCGCCACTATCTGACCGAGGTGCACTACCTGGGCGGCGAGCTGTCGCTGTCGGCCCGCCTGGTGCAGGTATCGGCCGAGATGGAAGCCCTGGCCTTGCGCTCGCCCGACACCAATGAACACCGCGTGGACGAGCCTTATCGCCGCGCGCTCACGGGCGTCTATGCCCGGCTCGCCGCCACCCTCAAGGAGCTGACGGGCGGTGAGGCCGCCCGTCATGCTGTGGCACCGCAGAACCCCTATGTCAGCGCCGAGGCTTTTCTGGCCGACCTGCGCGTCATCGAGGCATCGCTCAAGTCGCACCACGGCCAGGCCCTGGCGGCCGAGCGTCTGCACCCGCTGATTCGCGCGGTGGAAGTGTTTGGCTTCCACCTGGCCACGGTGGACTTGCGCCAAAGCTCCGACAAGCACGAAGAGGTGGTGGCCGAGCTGCTCGCCAAGGCGCGCATCGAGACCTCATACTCGGCGCTGGACGAAGCTGAAAAGCGCACATTGCTGCTGCGCCTGCTCAACGACGCTCGTCCCCTGCGCGTGGTGGGCGCCAGCTACACCGACCATGCCCAAGGCGAACTCGCGATTTTTGAAGCGGCGCTTGCCATGCGCAAGCGCTACGGGCACCAGGCCATCCGCCACTACATCATCAGCCACACCGAAACGGTGAGCGATCTCTTGGAAGTGCTGCTGCTGCAAAAAGAAGTGGGCCTGATGCGTGGCACGCTGGATGGCGACGCGCGCAACGACCTCATCGTGGTGCCCCTGTTCGAAACCATCGAAGACCTGCGCAACGCCGCGCCCATCATGCGCGACTTCTACGCACTGCCCGGCGTGGCGGGGCTGGTGCAGCGCAGCGGTGGCGAGCAGGACATCATGCTGGGCTACAGCGACAGCAACAAGGACGGCGGCATCTTCACCAGCAACTGGGAGCTGTACCGGGCCGAGATCGCTCTTGTTGAACTGTTCGACGAACTCGCCACCAGCCACGGCATCCAGTTGCGCATGTTCCACGGGCGAGGCGGTACCGTGGGTCGGGGCGGTGGACCCAGCTACCAGGCCATCCTGGCGCAGCCCCCCGGCACGGTTCGCGGCCAGATTCGCCTGACGGAGCAGGGCGAAGTCATCGCGTCCAAATACGCCAACCCCGAGATCGGCCGCCGCAATCTGGAGACGCTTGTGGCAGCCACGCTGGAGGCCACGCTGCTGCAGCCCACCAAGCCCGCCACCAAGGCATTTCTGGATGCCGCCGCGCAGCTATCGCTGGCCAGCATGGGCCGTTACCGTGCGCTGGTGTACGAAACCCCGGGCTTTACCGAGTATTTCTTCAACTCCACCCCCATCCGCGAGATCGCCGAGCTGAACATTGGCTCCCGCCCCGCCAGCCGTAAGGCCAGCCAGAAAATCGAAGACCTGCGCGCTATCCCCTGGGGCTTCAGCTGGGGCCAATGCCGCCTCACTCTGCCCGGCTGGTACGGCTTTGGCTCGGCCGTCGAAGCCTTTGTAAACGTGGAAGGCAAGGACCCCAAGGCCCAACTGGCCCTGCTGCAAAAGATGTACCGCCAGTGGCCGTTCTTCCGCACGCTGCTGTCCAACATGGACATGGTGCTGGCCAAGAGCGATCTGGCCCTGGCCTCACGCTATAGCGAGCTGGTCACAGACGCCCGCCTGCGCAAGAAAGTGTTCACCAGCATCGAAGCCGAATGGCACCGCACCGCCGAAGCGCTCACGCGCATCACGGGCGACAAACAGCGCCTCACGCACAACACAGCTCTTGCCCGGTCCATCAAGCACCGCTTTCCGTACATCGACCCGCTGCACCACTTGCAGGTCGAGTTGGTGCGCCGCTGGCGTGCGGGGCAAGGGGATGAACGGGTGCAGACGGGGATACACATTTCCATCAACGGGATTGCGGCGGGTTTGCGCAATACCGGTTGATTCTGGAGGGGGGATGAAGGGCTCAATCCCCCAGCAACTCCCCCACCGCCTTCAAATCCTCCACCCGGTCGCACACAGCTTTCACGGCCATCATGACGGGGATGCCCAGTAGCAGGCCCCACAGGCCCCATAGCCAGCCCCACACCAGCACGCTGACAAACACGGCCACGGGGCTCATGTGGCTGGTGCGGCTGGTGAGCCAGGGCGTGAGCAGGTTGCCGACCAGGGTGTGGATGACCAGTGAGGCGCCGCCGATGGCCAGTGCCATGTCGAGGGTGCCGAACTGCAGGAAGGCCACCAGCGCCGATGCGCCCGCCGTGAGTGCAGAGCCGATGTAAGGCGCGAGGTTGAGCACGCCAGCCACCACACCCCACACGGCCGCGTTTTCCAGTCCCAAGGCCCAGTAGGCAAGGCCGGTGGCCACACCCACCAGCACGCTGGTGAATACCTGCACCAGCAAATAGCGCTGGATGTTGCTGGTGATGTCTTCGAGCACGTGAATGGTGATCTTGCGCCGCTCCAGGCTGGAACCCGCTATGCGCAGCAGCTTGTTGCGAAACAGGTTGCCTGATGCCAGCGCGAAGTAGGTGAGAAACACCACCACCGTCAGTTGCCCCAGTGCAGACATCAGTCCCATGGTGCCGCTGACCAGGTAGTCGCGGATATTGAAGGGGGGGCGTTCCACGACGACGCGCTGAACACCTCGCCGGGGTGGGGCGGTCGTGGCTCCGTCGGTGGCGGCCTGCTCGATTTGTGAGGCGGCTTTCTGCATGGTGTCCAGCGGGCTGGCAGTGCCAGTGCGGGCCTTCAGGTTGTCGCGTACTTTTTTGGCTGCCACGGGCAATGAGTCGACCAGTTGCGCAGCGCCGTCGCTGAGCGACCACGCGGTGACGGCCAGGGTTGAGACTATGGCAATCAGCAGTACACCAGCGCCCAGCCAGCGGGGCACGTAGCAGCGTTTGAGCGCCTCTACCGCAGGACGCAGGGCCGTGGTTAGCAGCAGGCTGAGCATGATGGGGATGAACACGGCGCTGGCCCAGTGCAGCAGGGCCACCGTGGCAAACAGCGCCAACAGGGCGAGCGACATGTTGCGCACGTCCACAGGCATGTGGAGCATGAGCGGGCTGCCGGGAGGAAAGGCCGCGGCACCAGTGGGTGCGTTGTCAGCGAGCGCAGCGTCTGCGGCGGCAAGGTCTGCGGCATGCGGTGTTGTGGGCGCCGGTGGGCTGTCGGGGGAGGGCGGCGCAGGTGGCAGGGCGGGGGCCGACGCTGGCGCAGGTCCGGGCGTGGATGGCTGAGATGTGGGGGGCAGCGGTTCGGCAGAGGGCGCAGTCATGCGCGGATTGTGGCGTAGGCGGTGTAGAAGCGCTGTAGGTGGCGACCCCCTGAGAACGCGTTTGCGATTTTCAGCTGCTCCTGCGCCATCTGGGACGCGTTCGGAGGGTCTGCGTCGCCAAAGTGCCCCGCAAATCCCTGCCTGTTTGACCGATAGGCCCGGGCACACCCGCATAGCATCTTGCCCATGCAATCAGATCATCACGTTCGCTCAAGCGGCGCCTTTAAGCGCCGCTGGCTTTGCTGGCCCGTGCTGGGGCTGGCGCTGTTGGGCGCCGGATGTGCGGGCCTGGATGTGCCCTCTGCAGACAACCACCTGCCTTCGGGGCAAAAAACGCTGCGCGCTGTGCACCATTGGGATGTATTGGCGCAGGACATGGCGACCCGCATTGCCGAAAAGACCCGCGATTGGCCCGCGGGCGAGCATCCGATCTATGTCACCTCCAAGGCCGACACGCGCTTTAACCAAGGCTTTCGCAAGTTGCTGATCACGCGCCTGGTGGAGCAGGGCGTTACGGTGTCGACCGAGTCCACCGCCGTGCACCTGGTATTCGAAGCGCAGGTGGTGCAACACCTGCAGCCCGCGTCGAGCGTGCTTCATTGGATTCCCCTTGCGTCGGGCGTGAGTGTGGCGCGGGATGGTGTGCACTATCACGGCGCCAACTCTTTCAGCCCTTCCAGCCGCCTGAACGGCGACGGTGCGCGCAAAGACATGGACACGCCAGCCATGGCGAGGCCGTCGTCCGAGGGCGATGTGGTGGTAGCCCCGGGCAGCGCGTTTGATGCGGCAGTGGCTGCGGCCGCCGCAATGCCGCCGACGCCCATCAGAAAAGCCGCTGCAGCGCCCGATACTCCAGTGGACTACCCGCGCCTGGGCACGCCGTCGCGTTCCGAGGTGCTGGTGACAGGCTCGCTCGAAAGCGGTGGGCGCTATCTGGCGGGCACGTCGGATGTGTATTCGCTCACGCACGATGACGCTTTGCTCTACCTGCCGGCCGAACCCCGTTTGCCCGGACCGGCGCCCGCCTCCATCAAAACCTGGCGGGTGGTCAGCCCATGATGCGGCGCAGGGCATTGCGCGCGATTGCGGCTGCGGCGGTGTCCGCGGTGGCTTGGTCGCTTACGGGTTGCGCGTCCAGCTATTACTACGGGGATAACACGGGCGGCGCGGGCGGGGGTGGATCTTCGTCCCGCACGTCTGTCATCGCGGCCAACCACCACGCGGCCGACATGTTGCTGCAGGGCGCTCCGTTGGACCGGGACCATGCCGTGCTGGTGGCCACCTTGGTCAATGTGGACCGGCTCAGCGAGTCATCGCGCCTTGGTCGAATTTTTTCTGAGCAGATTGCGGGGCGTCTGGTGCAGCGGGGTCTGTCGGTCACCGAGCTCAAGATGCGCGAGAGTGTGGCGATGCAGCGAGAGCAAGGCGAGTTGCTGCTGTCGCGCGAGCTGCGGGATGTGAGCCGCGCGCACGACGCGCAGGCCGTGGTGGTGGGCACCTATGCGGTGTCGTCCACCATCCTTTACGTCAGCATCAAGCTGGTCAAGCCCGACGGCAACCTGGTGGTGGCGGCGCACAACTATGCCGTGCCGATGGATGACAACGTGCGAGCGTTGCTGGCGGGACGCTAGCGGCTGCGTGCAGTGCGGCGTGTCTTTGCCCGACAGTGGGCCGAGAGCAAAAAAGAGGCCATCGCAAGGCCTCTTCTCTTTTGAGTGGATCAGGGGTGAATTGGTACTAAATTGATAGCTATAAGCACTTATGGATAAAGCGCTAGAGGCCAATTTGACCTGAAATTCAGGGGGTTCTCAGTGCAGCATCAATGCGCCGGCCGTCTTGCTCTTGCCAGCGCGCGCAGGCGGGTTGCACAGGCCGCAGGTGAAATGGCGGTTTTCATACAGCTCGGTCACGAACTGCCCGCTGCACTGGCTGCATTTGGTGCGGGTCAACATGCTGGCGTCCACAAATTTCACCAGGCGCCATGCGCGGGTGAAGGACAGCAGCGGCTCGATCTCGGCGGTGGCCACTTGTTCGTTGTACAGGCGGTAGGCCTTGGTCAACAGTTCTACTGAATCCAGGTCCACGCCCTTGGACAAATATTCGTAGATGTTCAAAAACAGCGAACTGTGGATGTTCTCTTGCCACGTCAGGAACCAGTCGGTCGAGAAGGGCAGTTGACCCTTGGACGGCGACTTGCCTGCGATTTCCTTGTACAGGCGGATGAGGCGTTCATACGACAGCGTGGTTTCCGACTCCAGCACCTGCATGCGGGCGCCCATCTGGATCAACATGGCCGCGCGTTCGATCTGCTTGGACTCGTTCAGAACGCTTTTGGCGGGGGCTTTGGCAGTGGAGGTGGTGCTGGACATGGCGGGCTTTCGGTGGCGACAAGGAAACGGAGACGGGAGCGTGCTCGTTCAGAGCACTTCCGACACGCGGCTGGCCATCAGGATGTTGGCGTGCAGCGTGTTTGTGGCTTCGTTGCCCACCTTCTTGGCCGAGTGATTGGTCAGCAAGCTCCACACCAGGTTGTCGTCCACCCGGAAGCTGCAAAGAAGCGTGTTTCTGGAGGCCAGTTTCATCACTTGCGCTGCCGAGAGCGATGCCAGAATATCGGCAGACTCTTCGTTCATGCCCAAACGGAAAACCGCTTCGGCCTTGTCCTGACGGATCAGGGTCTGGGCCAACATCAGATACGTGAGATTGGCTTCACGGATTTCAGCGAGGATTTGTTCGTTGGTCATGGCAGCTTCCTTTTTTCCAGTTCCGGGTCTTGCGTTTTCTGCTTTTTGCAGGTTTTGCGTGATCCGTTGAAATGGATTGTGAAACTGCCCCAATCAAAAATTAAGTCGGCGTTTGGATGTGCCGTGTGTCTGGTTCTGCGGTGCAGCGTGTAGGAATTTGCCTGACAAGCCGCTGAGGCTCTGTCCCGCACTGCACTCGGTAGAGCCTGCTGCGTGAGCAGACGCGAAGCCCAGGGTTCTGCTCATGGTTTTGATAGCGCGGTCAAAACCATCTTTTTTGTGCTTTTGCAACCGTTGCCACGCTGCACCGGCCCGCGCCCCCTCAAATCAGTCCTGTTTTTGGCCTTTCACCTAGCCTGTTGCTTCGCCTTTTTCGACCGGCCGCGCGGGGTCTGCACACCATTCGCTCCAGCTGCCCGCAAAGAGAGAGGTTTTCCCCAGCCCCGCGACTTCCATGGCCAGTAAATTTGGCACGGCGCTGACGCCACTGCCGCACTGGTGCACCACGGTGGCCGGGTCACGGCCTGCCAGCAACGCATCAAACTCCGCACGCAGTACAGCGGCGGGTTTGAAACGGCCGTCGGGGCCGATGTTGTCGACGAACGGGCGGTTGAGCGCGCCGGGAATATGCCCTGCCACAGGGTCGAGGGGTTCGACTTCGCCCCGAAACCGCACACCTGCGCGCGCGTCGATCACCGTCTGGCCGGGTTGGTGCAGGCGTGCATGCACGTCGCTCACCGTGGCCAGTTGGCGCAAGGGAGCGCTCAGTTCAAAGTTGGATTGAAAGTGTGCGGGTTCTTCGCCGCTGTTTACCGCGCCGCCTGCGGCCTGCCAAGCTTGCAGACCGCCATCGAGCACAGCGACCGCGTCATGCCCCGCCCACTTGAGCATCCACCACAGGCGGCCACAGTAGTTGGCGCCTTGGCGGTCATAGACAACAGCCTGCATGTGGTTGGCCAAGCCTACGCTGGAGAGCCACACCGAAAAGCGCTCGCGACTGGGCAGCGGGTGGCGGCCGCCCGATGCGGGCAGGTCGGCCTCTTGCGCGGTAAGCGTGCCGCCAGCACCAGGGGCGCCGTGTTTGGCGCTCAGGTCCTGATTCAGATCGGCGTACACCGCGCCGGGGATGTGCGCCTGAGCAAATTGTTGTGCGCCTGCCGTGGGCTGGGTGAGGTCAAAGCTGCAGTCGAACACCATCAGTGGAGCGCCGCTTGCGATGAGGGATTGCAGTTCGGGGGCAGAGATGAGGGTGGTGTAGGTGGTCATCAGCGGCGGTTTGGGGCGTGGTGTGGCGGTAGGTGTGCAAAAGGACGGGTCTATTGTGGCAACTTGGCGAATACCCCAGGTGTCAGCCGATGCCGATCAATGTTCTTCCGCCGGCGCACCCGGTGCGGCCCGCGCTCGCAAAACGGTGGCCACAATGCCGCTGACCACAATCAGGGCCATGCCAATCCAGCCGACGGGCGGAATGATGTCGCCAAAAAGCAGCACGCTGTAGAGGGCGGCAAAGACAATGCCCGAGTACTGCAAATTGGCCACCACCAAGGTGCCGCGCTGTGTTTTGGCGCTGGCATAGGCGCGTGTCATGCACAGCTGACCTCCCGCAGCCAGAACGCCAATGGGCAGCAGCCACAACGCCTGCCAGCCGGGCCATTCCGATGTGCCCGTCAGCAGCAACGCAGCGCCGCCCGCCACGGCGGAGCCCACCGCAAAGTAAAAGACGGTGCGCGACTCGGGCTCGCCCAGGCGGGAAAGCGCCACGACCTGCATGTAGGCAAATGCTGCCGACAGGCCGGACATCAGCCCGATCATTCCGGCAAAAGCCTGGTTCTGGTCCAGGCTGGGGCGCAGCATCATCACCACACCGGCAAACCCGGCCAGCACCGTCAACACCAGCGGGCCTTGCAGCGCGGGGCGCGGGCTGGTTGCGGAGGGTCGCCATGCCAGCAGCGTGCCGCCGACGAGAAACGCCGCAATCCACACGCTGCTCATGTAATTCAGCGTCATCGCCGTGGCCAGGGGCAGATGGGCAATGGCATAAAACCACGCACCGAGGGATGCCACCCCCACCAGGCTGCGCCATGCGTGCATGCCAGGGTACTGCGTGGCCAAAGTCACTTTTTGCGAGCGGGCCAGCAGCCACAAAATGAACATGCCGATGATGCCGCGATAGCACACGAGTTCGGCCGAGTTGAAGAAGTCCGAGGCAATCTTGACGCACACGCCCATGCTGGCAAACAGGAACGCGGCCAACACCATCCAGAGGGCTTGCATCGGGTTGTGATCTCTCGAAATGCGCCGTGCAGCGCAGAAGTGAAAATAGCTGCCAGCGCTTATTTATTAAGCAATGGCAGCTATTGTAATGAGAGCAGGCACGCGTCGGCCCGCGGATTGGCGGGGATTTCCCGCCGTATTCAGCGCTTTGGTGCGGTCGGATCAATGGCGTTGCCGCCGATGGCTTGCCGGTACCACTCGTGGAAGTGCTGCATGCCGTCTTCCATGGGGCTCTGATACGGGCCCACTTCGTTGTCGCCCCGGGCCAGCAGGGCTTTGCGGCCTGCGTCCATGCGCTCGCCGATTTCGTCGTCTTCGATGCAGGTTTCCATGTAGGCGGCTTTTTGCGCCTCCACAAATTCGCGCTCAAACGCCGCAATTTCTTCGGGGTAGTAGAACTCGACCATGTTCATGGTCTTGGTCGGGCTGATGGGGTGCAGCGTGGACACGGTCAGCACATGCGGGTACCACTCGACCATGATGTGCGGGTACAGCGTGAGCCAGATGGCGCCGTGCTTGGGCGGCTTGCCCTCGCGGTAGGCCAACAGGGCTTCGTGCCAGCGTTCGTACACGGGGCTGCCGGCCTTGCCCAGGCGGTTGGCCACGCCCACGGTCTGCACCGAGTAATTCCTGCCAAACTCCCAGCGCAGGTCGTCACAGGTCACAAAGCTGCCCAGGCCCGGGTGGAAGGGCCCCACGTGGTAGTCCTCCAGATAGACCTCAATGAAGGTTTTCCAGTTGTAGTTGCACTCGTGCATTTCCACGTGGTCGAGTACGTAGCCGTCGAAGCTGAGGTCAGCGCGCGGGCCCATCTGGGCGAGGTCGGCGGCCACGTCGTAGCCGTTGTCTTCAAACAGAAGCCCGTTCCACTCGCGCAGCTTGTAGTTGTTCAGGTTCAGGCACGGGTCGTGCGAGAAATGGGGCGCACCCAGCAGTTCGCCCTGGGGGCTGTACGTCCAGCGGTGCAGCGGGCACACGATGTTGCCGCCGGCATGGCCCTTGCCCTGGCCTTGCAGCGAGCCCTTGCCCTTGAGCATGACGGCCTGGCGGTGGCGACAGACATTGGAGACAAGCTCGATGCCGCCCTGGGCGTTGCGCACCAGGGCGCGGCCCTCGCCCTCCTGGGGCAGCGCGTAGTAGTCGCCCGCATTGGGCACGGCCAATTGGTGCCCCACGTAGCGGGGCCCGCGCTGGAAGATGGTATCCAGCTCGCGCTGGAAAAGCGCATCGTCAAAGTAGCTTGAAACTGGTAGTTGGCTCGCGGCCTGCTGCAGTTGAAGACTTAAATCAGACATGGGTGACCTGACCTAAAGACTCCCCACAGGGAGAAAGTGCGGGAGGTGCGCCTGGGAAAGCGCATCTGGAAAAAAGAAACCGGCTAGGGTGACTAGCCGGCTCGACTGGAATGGGATTATAGGCGGTGGGGTTATTCCCGCATCCCCGCTACGTGTATTGAAAACATCGCTACTGCAGGGCCGTCCGCAGTGGGTATCGGGGCGTGTCTGACACTTTCGCTGCAAGGGTGCGCCTAAAATCACCGGTTTTTCACCCGCGCTCCGCCGCCCCCTCCATGCCCAAGGCCCCCGCCAAATCTGCTCTGACCGCCGAACCCGCCAGCTATGAAGCGGCGCTGGAAGAGCTGGAGCAGCTCGTGGCCCACATTGAATCGGGCCAACTGCCCTTGGACCAGATGCTGGCGGGCTACCAGCGCGGCGCGACACTGCTGGCCTTTTGCCGCCAGCGGCTGGACACCGTGCAGGACCAGATCAAGGTGCTGGACGAAGGGCAACTTCAACCATGGACTCAGGAATGAGCGCGGTGCCGATGTCTCAGAGTCCCGTGTTTGACTTGGCGCCCTGGAGCCAGAACCATCTGGCCCGCGTGGAACAAGCCTTGTCACAATGGGTGGGCCACGGAGCGCCCGCCGGGCTGGGCGACGCCATGCGCTACGCCGTGCTCGATGGGGGCAAGCGCCTGCGCCCGCTGCTGGTGCTCGCGGCCTACGAAGCGGCCTGCAGCGGTGGCACTGGGGCACAGGCCACCCCGGTGCTGGCCGATGCGGCCATCCGTGCGGCCTGCGCAGTGGAGTTGATTCATGCGTATTCGCTGGTGCACGACGACATGCCGTGCATGGACAACGACGTACTGCGCCGTGGAAAACCCACCGTGCATGTGCAATTTGGCGAAGCCCCCGCCTTGCTGGCGGGCGACGCCTTGCAGGCGTTTGCGTTTGAACTGCTCACGCCAGACGACAGCTTGATCCCCGCCTCGGTCCAGGCCACCCTGTGCCGTTTGCTGGCACGTGCCGCCGGGTCGGCAGGCATGGCGGGCGGGCAGGCGATTGACCTGGCCAGTGTGGGGGTGGCGCTGACGGAAGATCAGCTGCGCCAGATGCACCGCCTGAAAACCGGCGCGCTGCTGCAGGGCAGCGTGTTGATGGGTGCAGTGTGTGGCCACGCCGCTGCCACGGCTTACCAGGCGTTGTCTGACTACGGCGCGGCCATGGGCTTGGCGTTTCAGGTGGTGGACGACATTCTGGACGTGGTGGCCGATTCAGCTACGCTGGGCAAGACTGCTGGCAAAGACGCGGCGGCTGACAAACCCACCTATGTGTCGCTGCTGGGCCTGGAGCGGGCGCAAGCCTATGCCCAGGCGTTGCTGACGGAGGCGCATGCCGCCCTCGTCGGCAGCGGCCTGCCGGACACCCGCGCGCTGGCCGCGCTTGCAGACATGGTGGTGAGGCGCTCCTACTGATGCCATGCCACCGTCGCGCGGTGTGGTCTGCGGCTGGCCCCACTGCACAAAATATTGTGTCAAATTGGCCTCTAGCGCTTATCCATTAAGCGCTGGTAGCTATTAAAAGAATAGTAAATGTCCACGACGTCCTTTCCCCTGTTGCAGACCATCAATGACCCGGCGGACCTGCGCAAGCTTTCGCGTGCAGACCTCAAGGTGCTGGCTACCGAACTGCGTGGGTTCGTGATCGAGAGCGTGGCGCAAACGGGCGGGCATTTAAGCTCCAACCTCGGCACGGTGGAGCTGACGGTGGCGCTGCACCACGTCTTCAACACCCCTGAAGACCGACTGGTGTGGGATGTGGGTCACCAGACCTATCCCCACAAAATTCTCACGGGGCGGCGTGAGCGCATGCACACGCTGCGCCAGCTGGGCGGCATCTCGGGATTTCCGCAGCGGGCCGAGAGCATTTACGACACCTTTGGCACCGCGCATTCCAGCACTAGCATCTCCGCAGCGCTGGGCATGGCACTGGCCGCCAAACGCAAGGGCGAAAACCGCCATGCTGTCGCCATCATCGGCGACGGCGCGATGAGCGCGGGCATGGCGTTTGAGGCGCTCAACAACGGCGGTGTGGCCGATGCCAACCTGCTCGTCGTGCTGAACGACAACGACATGAGCATTAGCCCGCCTGTAGGCGCGCTCAACCGCTATCTAGCGCAGTTGATGAGCGGGCAGTTCTACGCCGCTGCCAAGAACGTGGGCAAAACTGTGCTGCGCCCCGTGCCGCCCTTGCTGGAACTGGCCAAGCGTTTTGAGCAGCAAGCAAAGGGCATGGTGGTGCCCGCTACGCTGTTCGAAAAATTCGGCTTCAACTACATCGGCCCCATCGACGGGCACGACCTCGATTCGCTCATCCCCACGCTGGAGAACATCAAAAGCCTGAAGGGCCCGCAGTTCCTGCACGTGGTCACCAAAAAAGGCCAGGGCTACAAGCTGGCCGAGGCTGACCCTGTTGCCTACCACGGCCCCGGCAAGTTCGACCCCGCTGTGGGGTTGGTCAAAAGCACCGCTGCGCCCAAGCCGACCTTCACCCAGGTGTTTGGCCAATGGCTGTGCGACATGGCCGCCCACGACAGCCGCCTGGTCGGTATCACACCCGCCATGCGCGAAGGCTCGGGCATGGTGGAGTTTGAAAAGCGTTTCCCGGACCGCTACTACGACGTCGGGATTGCGGAACAACACGCCGTGACGTTTGCGGCCGGAATGGCTTGCGAGGGCGTCAAACCCGTGGTGGCGATCTACTCCACGTTCTTGCAGCGCGGTTACGACCAATTGATCCATGATGTGGCCCTGCAGAACCTGCCCGTGGTGTTTGCGCTGGATCGCGCAGGCTTGGTGGGCGCGGACGGCGCCACCCACGCCGGGGCCTACGACATTCCGTTCGTGCGCTGCATTCCGCACATGAGCATGGCCTGCCCAGCCGACGAGCGCGAATGCCGCCAGTTGCTCAGCGCTGCGTTTGAGCAAGACCACCCCGTGGCCGTGCGTTACCCGCGTGGCAGCGGTGCGGGTGTGGCACCCTTGGCCACACTCGACAGCCTGCCGTTCGGCAAGGGCGAGATCCGGCGCGAGCGCAAGGGTGCAGACAGCCATGCGCCCCGCATCGCCATCTTGTCGTTTGGCACCTTGCTGTACCCCGCGCTGGAGGCCGCCGAGGCGCTTGATGCCACTGTGGTCAACATGCGCTGGGCTAAACCGATCGACGAAGCGCTGTTGCGCGAGGTAGCCCAAAACCACGATGCGCTGGTCACACTGGAAGACGGCGCCATCATGGGCGGTGCGGGCAGCGCCGTGACCGAGGCGCTCAACACCGCAGGCATCGTGCGCCCTGTGCTTCAACTGGGTCTGCCCGATGTGTTCATTGAACATGGCGACCCGGTCAAGCTAATGGCGCTGCAGGGGCTGGACGCCGCTGGCATTCGCGCATCGATTGCTGGCCGCTTTCTGCCCGCAAGCGCGCAGTAGTCGCCCCACAATCGCTCGCTCATGGACCCGCAATCTCAGCGGGATGCGTCTCTGAAGTCGTGGCTGCGGCCGCGATTTTTGGGCGTTCTGTCGACGCCTGCGGTGCACTTTTTGGGTGCTGTCCCGCAGATGCTTGCAGAAGCCTGAAGTCTTGTACAAGAGGTTGATTTTTCGCGGGAAAACCCGCAAAAGTCTCAGGGGGCATGTTTCTACAATGAACCTGGCTGAAACAAGTCCTTGGGCACCGTGCACAACGCGTGCGCCTCAAGTTTTGCAATCACTATATCGGAGAGAACCTCATGGATCGTCGTTCAATCATCAAGCAGGCCGGCATCGCTGGCGTGCTGGCTGCAGGCGTAGCGCCTGCTGTCCACGCCCAGGCAGCCGTTCGTTGGCGCCTGGCTTCCAGCTTCCCCAAGTCGCTGGACACCATCTACGGCGGCGCTGAGGTTTTCGCTAAGGCCGTCAAAGCCATGTCCGGTGGCAAGTTTGAAATCTCCGTGCATGCCGGTGGCGAGTTGATGCCTCCCTTCGGCGTGGTGGACGGCGTGCAGGCTGGCACGGTGGAGATGTGCCACACCGTGCCTTATTACTTCTATGGCAAGAACCCCGCCTTTGCGCTGGGCTCCGCCATTCCGTTCGGCTTCAACGCCCGCCAGATGAACGCGTGGATGATGCACGGCAACGGCCGCAAGCTCATGAACGAGTTCTACAACGGCTACAACATGACCAGCTTTGCTGGCGGCAATACCGGTACCCAAATGGGTGGCTGGTATCGCAAGGAAATCAAGACGCCTGCTGACTTCAAGGGCCTCAAGATGCGCCTGGGCGGCGGCCTGGTGGGCGAAGTGATGCAGAAGCTGGGCGCAGTGCCACAAAGCATTCCTGGTGGTGAGGTGTACCAGTCGCTTGAAAAGGGCACGCTGGACGCAGCCGAGTGGGTGGGTCCATACGATGACCAGAAGCTGGGCTTCAACAAGGTGGCTCCGTTCTACTACTACCCCGGCTGGTGGGAAGGCGGCCCGGAAGTGGACTTCTACGTCAACAACAAGGCGCTGGAATCTCTGTCGGCCGAGAACCGTGCCATCGTCGAAGCAGCAAGCGCCTACGCTGCGGCTGACATGCTGGCCAAGTACGACGCGCTGAACCCAGCCGCTCTGAAGCAGCTGGTGGCTGCCAAGACCAAGGTGCTGCCGTTCTCGCAAGCCATTCTGGATGCGTCCTTCAAGGCATCGATGGAAGTGTTTGCCGAAAACGACGCCAAGAGCCCCGAGTGGAAGAAGATCTACGCTGACATGCGTACCTTCCAGCGCGACCAGATCCTCTGGTTCCGTTTTGCAGAAGCACGCTACGACACCTTCATGTCCGCACAGAAGATCTAAGCGCACGCGCGCGGGGCAGCGGTTCACGTTGCTGCTCCTCCCGATCTTTGAAGCCCGCCCGGTTCATCTGGCGGGCTTTGTTGTTTCTGACGTCCTGCTGGCGGTGACTGGGCGTGGTGCGCCGCAGGTGCTTGCTGTGCGTCACCCTTCAGGGTGTCGAACGCGGGAAGGGAACGAACGCGAAGGGCTCGCAAGCAGGCATCGCTGCCGCGGGCGTATGGCGGGCGGCAGCGGCAGTTGGTTGTAGTGGAAGTGGAAGTGGAAGTGGCGGGTGGCGGGTGGTAGCGGGCCTTGGCGATGGCGTGAGAGGGCGGGGGAAGAGAACTCACCTTTGGTTGAGAGGGTGCAAACCTGCCGCCAGTCATTCTCTCTGGCCCTCCTTGCTGCAGTCGCCCGCATGACCCGCGCCGAACCCAAGCTGTAACCCATGAAAAAGGCCCCTGGCAGGAGGATTTCCTGCCAGGGGCCTTGTTGCCCAATTTAGCCGCCAGACGCTGGGTCTGGCGGGCTCGGGCGGGTGAGCAATGACCCGCGGGAGCAGCACCCGCTGCTGCCGCTTGGCCTATGCGTCTGTCAGTTCTTCTTTTCGTTTGCCAGCGATTCCTGCAGAGCCTTGAGTGGGTCCACTTCTTCAGCGGCAGGGGGCACATCGCCCTGTGTTGCATCGGCGCCAGGCGCTGTTTCCATGCCCAGTGTCGGGTCTGGTGCGGGGTCCAAATCTCCGCCCATGTTGTTCAGGCGTCGCATGACTTCTTCGTTGCTCATGGCTTCGGCTTTCTCTATGTTGCCAGTCACCAGGCCTGGATTGGCCATGATCAACGCCACCATGGCGATCTGAATGCAGATGAATGCGATGGAACCCTTGTAGATTTCCGTGGTGCTGACCGCACGTATGTTCGCTCCTGTCACCCTGTCCTTGTAGTCGTTGCGGGGCGCCACGCTTCGTAAATAGAACAGCGCAAACCCGAACGGCGGGGTCAGGAACGAGGTTTGCAGGTTCATCGCGATGATCACGCCAAACCAGATCATGTCGATGCCCATCTTCTCGGCCACGGGCACCAGCAGCGGGATTACGATGAAGGCGATCTCGAAGAAGTCTATGAACATGCCCAGCACAAAGATCAGCAGGTTCACCACGATCAGGAAGCCCAGCTGTCCACCCGGCACTTTGTCGAACAGGTGCTCCACCCAGATGTGGCCATCGGCCGCATTGAAGGTGAAGCTGAACACGGTGGAGCCAATCAGAATAAAAAGCACAAACGAAGCAAGGCGAGCCGTGTTGTCCATCGCTTCCTGCATGAGCTTCCAACTGAGCCGCTGTTTCATCATCGCCAAAATCAGCGCACCCACGGCTCCCATAGCACCCCCTTCGGTCGGCGTAGCAACACCCAGGAAGATGGTGCCCAGCACCAGAAAAATAAGGATCAGCGGGGGCATCAGCACAAAAGTCACTTGCTCGGCCAGGCGCGAAAGCAAGCCCAGGCGCGCAACCCGATTGGCGATGGACAGCACCAAGGCGGTCAGCGACGCCAGCGTCATCGACAGGATGACGATTTCATCCTTTGCCGAGGGCATGCTGCGTTCCAGCCAGCGGGTCATCAAGCTGTCGTGCATCTGAGCCCACACGACACCCACGGTGGCACATACGATCAACAGCGCAAGCAACGACTTGTGCCCGGAATTGCCGTTAGGTTCGCGGTAGATACGCGCTTCGGGGGGCAATGCTGGAGCCCACTTGGGCAACACGATGGCCACGATCACCACGAACAGCACATAAAAGCCCACCAGCATGAAGCCAGGCACCAGGGCACCCGCATACAGGTCGCCCACCGAGCGGCCCAGTTGGTCGGCCAGCACGATCAGCACCAGCGATGGCGGGATGGCCTGCGCCAGCGTGCCCGAGGCCGTGATGGCACCCGTGGCCAACACACGGCTGTAGCCGTAGCGCAGCATGATGGGCAGCGAGATCAGGCCCATGGAGATTACGGCTGCGGCCACTACGCCGGTGGTGGCGGCCAGCAGTGCGCCCACCAAAATCACGGCAATCGCGACGCCCCCGCGCACGGGGCCGAAGATCTGCCCCACGGTCTCCAGCAAGTCTTCGGCCATGCCGGACTTCTGCAAGATGATGCCCATGAAGGTGAAGAACGGAATGGCCAGCAGCGTGTCGTTCTGCATGATCCCGAAGATCCGCAACGGTAGCGCCTGGAACAACACCGAGGGGAACAGCCCCAGCTCAATGCCGATCCAGCCAAAGCCCATGCCGGCGGCAGCCAGGGCAAACGCCACTGGAAAGCCCGTCAGCAGCAGCAGCAGCAGGCCGCAGAACAGCAGCGGGACAAAGTTTTGCGTCAAGAAGGTCACTAGCATGGCTTAGCCTGCCTTGGAAGGAGTGGGTGCTTGGGATTCGCGTTCGAGCTGCGCAGCCATGGCGGCGGCGAGTTGCTCTTCTTCAGTCGGCTCATCGTCGTGCGAAAGCGCATCGGGCCCCACGCCCCGCAAGAATGCAATGCGTTTGATCAGTTCAGAAACGCCTTGCAGCAGCAGCAGCGCGAATCCCAGCGGAATCAAGACATATGCGGGCCAGCGCACCAGGCCGCCTGCACTTTGCGACATTTCTCCAGACTCCCAGGCCCGCATAAACAAAGGCCAGCCCAGGTCGATACAGATCAGGCAGAACGGGAAAAGCACCACCACAATGCCGACGATGTCGATCCAGTTGCGGGTGCGGGGCGACAGGCGCGAAGCGATGAAGTCGATGCGCACATGGGCGTTTTTGAGCAAGCAATAGCCAGCGCCCAGCATGAACACCGCGGCAAACAGATACCACTGCACTTCGAGCAAAGCGTTGGAGCTGGTGTTGAACGCCTTGCGCACGACGGCGTTGCCAGCGCTGATGAGGGTGGTGGCCAGGATGAGCCACATGCTGAGCTTGCCGATCCCGGTGCTTAGCCAGTCCACTGCCCTGGAAAATTTGAGTAAAGCCTGCATGGTGTCTCCAATTGAAAGGCCGCGCTTATGACATGCGGTGCGGCCTCCGGATCAGCGAAGGACGCCCGATTAACTTTTACAAGGGCGCGATTTTACGGAGCAGTTTAGGCGGAGTCTGACGGTAGCGTGACGGGGCTATCCCTAGGCAGATGCTCAGGGTGTTGCTCTGTTTTTAGGAGTGATTAGGGTTTCTTCCTAGGCGCTGCGGACCGCTTTTGGCGCGCAAACTGCCACCAGGGGAGCACCGTGCTCATCGCCAGCACTTCGCCGCAGTGCAACGGCGCGTAGCCCGGTAGCGCCGCCATGTGGGCCTGCCAGTCGGGGGTTTGCAGCAACTGGCGCAATGCCAGTGTGGCGGGCTGGTCCAGGCTGGCCTTCAGGCAGGCCAGGTGATAGCGCTCGTGCACCAGGGGCACAAAGCCGAGCCCCCGGGCACGGGCCGCGAGTTCGATGCCCATGCCCACGTCGGCAGCGCCGGCTGCCACGGCCTGTGCAATCGCGGTGTGCGAGGGTTCGTTCAGTCCATAGCCCGTGATGGCGTCGGTCGCAATCCCGGCCTGTGCAAGCAAGTCGTCCAGCAACACGCGCGTGCCGCTGCCCAGTGGCCGGTTCACAAAACGTGCACCGGTGCGTGCCACGTCGGCCAGTCTGTGCAGACCCAGCGGGTTGCCAGGCGCCACGATGAGCCCCTGCGTGCGTTGGGCAAACCCGATGATCTTGTGCAGGCCTGGCTGTAGCAATGGCTTGTAGGTTCGAGCAGTCCACGCGTCAGAGGCGGCGTGCTCCACGGTATGAAAGCCCGCCAGCGTGCAGCGCCCCTCGTTCAGTGCGCGGATGGCGTCCACGCTGCCGGTAAACCGGATGTCGAGGTGCAAAGCTCCCGCCTCGCTGGGTGTGGCGGCGTGTGCACGCAGCGCCACCAGAGCGTCGTCGTGACTGGCGTACAGGGTCAGTACGTGGGCATGGGGGTCAAAGGCGACGGCAAAGGCCCGCTCCAGGTCGGCATGCAGCGCGGCGATCTGCGGGGCCAGGCGGGCCTGCGCCTGGCGCTCTGCCCACAGCAGCTTGGTGCCGAACTCGCTGAGCTGCGCCGACTGGCCCTTGCCCCACACGATGAGTTCTCCGCCGAGCTGGTCTTCCCAGCGCTTGAGCGCCCCCCACACATGCCGGTACGACAGGCCAAGGCCCCGCGCCGCGCCGGAGATGGAGCCCTGCTCGGACACGGCCTGCAGCAATTCGGGCAGCGGATTGCGGATGAGTGCGTTGCCTGCATCCCGGCTGAGTGTGTAGTGAAGTTGGACCCTATGCACGGACGTTCATATCGCTGGATATTGATTGGGTGCCTACGATAGCCGAACCCGATGCCAAGACCGCATGTCCACTCTTACTGAAAGCGCGAGCACAGCGCTGCAACTCACGCTCTCATCCGACCCCGTCCTCTGGAGCATCGTGGGCCGCTCCTTGTCCGTCAGTGCCACCGCCTGTGTGTTGGCTTGCGGTGTGGGGCTGGTGCTGGGCGCCTGGCTGGGCGTGGCGCGATTTGCAGGGCGGGGCGCTGTGCTGGCGGTACTCAACACCTTGCTGGCAGTGCCATCGGTGGTGGTGGGGCTGGTGGTGTACCTGGTGCTGTCGCGCAGCGGGCCGCTCGGGTCGCTGGGGTGGTTGTTCAGCTTCAAGGCCATGGTGCTGGCGCAGGCCATCCTGGTTTTGCCGGTGGTCACAGCGCTCACACGCCAGTCGGTGGAGGACGCGGAGCGCGCGCATGGCGAGCAGCTGCGGTCGATGGGCGCGGGCCCACTGCTGCGCAGCCTGCTGCTGGCTTGGGACGAGCGCTACGCATTGCTCACGGTTTTGATCGCGTCGTTTGGCCGCGCGATTTCTGAAGTGGGCGCAGTGATGATTGTGGGCGGCAACATCGACGGCTTTACCCGGGTGATGACCACCGCAATTGCGCTGGAGACCAGCAAGGGCGACCTGCCCCTGGCACTGGCGCTGGGCATCATCTTGCTGGCCGTGGTGCTGGCGCTCAATGTGTTGATTGCGCTGGTGCGCCGCTGGCGCGAGCGGGTGGACGGCGCTGCGTCCAGCACGCCCGTGGGAGTGGCGGCATGACCGCGTCGGCCACCGCGCTGTGGGCGGATTTGCGGCAAGTGACGGTGCAGTACGGCCGCGTGGTCGCCCTGTCGGACGTCACATTGCGGATTGCGCCCGGCGAACGCGTGGCGCTGGTGGGCGCCAACGGCAGCGGCAAAAGCACCTTGCTGCGCGTGTTGCACGGCCTGGCCGCGCACAACGGCAGCGCCCACGGGTCTGGCCTGCGGTGCGACGCCGCCCTTCGCCAGGCCATGCTGTTCCAGCGCCCGCACATGCTGCGCACCAGCGCGCAGAACAACGTGGCACTGGCGCTGTGGTTGCGGGGCACACGCTGGCGCGATGCGCGCATCACCGCACTGGCCGCATTGCAGCGCGTGGGGTTGCAAGACATTGCCGTGCAGAACGCGCGCACATTGTCGGGTGGGCAACAGCAGCGGGTGGCGCTTGCCCGCGCCTGGGCGTTGCGGCCCGACGTGCTGCTGCTGGACGAACCCACGGCCAGCCTCGACCCGCATGCCAAGCGCGAGGTCGAAGCGCTGATGGCCGACTTTGCCGCCAGCCACGGCGCAGCCGGGCCCGCGCACCCGGTGACCATGGTGTTCAGCAGCCACAACCTGGGCCAGGTCAAACGCCTGGCCAGCCGCGTGATTTACATGGAGCACGGCCGTGTGGTGGCCGATCTGCCCGTGCACGACTTTTTCAATGGCCCCCTGCCCGAGGCCGCCCGCTTGTTTGTCAAAGGAGAACTGGTATGACGAAAATTGCCCCCCGCGCTCCCCACTTCGTTGGGTCGTTGCCCCCTGAAGGGACCCCTTTTTCATCTTGGGGCGGCCCTGCGATGAAAAATTTCAAGCCTTTTAAGCCTCTAGCGCTTATCCATAAAGCGCTGATAGCTACTATTTTGGTAGCGTCTGGCTCGGTGTTTGCCCAAAGCATCACCATGGCATCAACCACGTCCACCGAGCAATCGGGCCTTTTTTCGTACCTGCTTCCGGAGTTCAAGAAGGCCAGTGGCCTTGACCTGAAAGTGGTGGCGCTGGGCACTGGCCAGGCGCTGGACATGGCACGCCGTGGCGACGCCGACGTGCTGTTTGTGCACGACCAGGTGGCTGAAGAAAAGTTTGTGGCCGAGGGCTGGGGTGTGAAGCGCTACCCCGTGATGTACAACGACTTCATCTTGATCGGTCCCAAAAACGACCCGGCAGGCACGAAAGGCAAGGACATCGTGCAGGCCCTGCAGAAGCTGTCTGCTGCCAACGGCAACTTCATCTCGCGTGGCGACAAGAGCGGCACCCACGCGGCCGAGCTGCGCTACTGGAAGCTCGCCGGGGCCGATGCCGCCAAGGGCAGCGGTTACAAGGAATGCGGTTGTGGCATGGGCCCCGCGCTCAACATCGCGGCATCCAGTGGCGCCTACGCGCTGGCCGACCGCGGCACCTGGCTCAATTTCAAGAACCGCGCCGACCTGGCGGTGCTGGTGGAGGGCGACACCAAGCTCTTCAACCAATATGGCGTGATGGTGGTCAACCCCGCCAAGCATTCCCACGTCAAGGCGCAAGACGCGCAGAAGTTTGTGGACTGGATCGTGTCGCCCGCCGGCCAGACCGCCATCGCAGCCTACAAGATTGGTGGCGAGCAGCTGTTCTTCCCTAACGCGGCGCCGTGAGCCATGACCAACGCCACCATTGCCAACCCGAGGACGGGGTTCGCGGCGGTCACGGCATTGGCGGCGGCGTTGAGCGGTTGTGCCTCCGCGCCCAGCGGGGCGCCTGTGGCTAACGCTTTACTCGTCCAGGTGTACGCCGCAGGCAGCCTGCGCGAGGCCCTGACTGACATCGCGCGTACCCATGAGGCACGCACAGGCCAAAAGCTTGTGCTGACTTTTGGCGCATCGGGCTTGCTGCGTGACCGCATTGAAAAGGGCGAACCCGCGCAGGTTTTTGCCTCAGCCGACATGGACCACCCGCAGCGCCTGTCGGCGCGTGGCGGCTGGCAGGCGCCCACCGTGTTCACGCGCAATGCGCTGTGCGCGCTGACCAGCGAGCAGGTCAACGCGACCCCCGACACCCTGCTGGCCACCCTGCTGCGCAGCGATGTGCGGGTGGGCACCTCTACTCCCAGAGCCGATCCCTCAGGCGACTACGCCTGGGCGATGTTTCGCAAGGCCGACGCCGTGCAGGCGGGCGCTTATGCGCAGCTGGACGCAAAGGCCCTCCAACTGACGGGCGGGGCTGACTCTCCCAAACCTCCGGCAGGCCAGGGCACCTACGCCTGGGTCATGGACCAGCGCCAGGCCGATGTGTTCTTGACCTACTGCACCAACGCCGTCGCTGCGCAGGCCGAGGTGCCCCGTTTGCGCGTGGTGCAGTTGCCCGCATCGTTGCAAGTGGGCGCAGCCTACGGGTTGACGGTGCGCACCGGTGCACCTGCTGCCGCGCAGGCGTTTGCCCGGGCATTGCAGGAGCCCGCAGCGCAAGCGGTGTTGCAGCGTCTGGGGTTTGGAGCGCCCTGAGCGAAAGCAGATGCAGGCCAGCCCATGCCCACTGTCGGTCGGGGTGGCCAAGGGTCTAGGTTGACTGGAACGAAAAGTACGGGCTCAGGTCTGCGCGCGCGCTTCGTCTTGCAACAGCACCAGCAAGATGGCCGCCATCGGCAGGTTCTTGGTCAGCGGACCCAGGGGGTGCAGCCACGAAGCTGGGTCAACGAAGGTGGCCAGAAAGGTCGTCACCGCCATCAGTGCCAATGCGGCCCAGTAGACGGTGCGGCCGGGCCGCCACGCCATCCACAGTCCCAGCACGGCGTTGGCTGCGGCGCCGCCGAGGATGAGGGCGGTGGCCAAGTGCAGGTCGCTCCAGGCGGCGGGCAGGCTGACCAGCAAGTCGCGGCTTTGCCCGCGCAACTCCACCACGCTGACGATGGCGGTGGCCAGCCAGACAAACACCAGGCTCAAGCGCAGCAACTGACGGGCGGCGGGGTTCATGGCATTGGGGAATGTGTCGTTGGAAGAGGTATGGTCGGCTGCATCACAAGGCTTCCTCCAGCGTATCCGTCACCATGCCCCATCGCGCGAACTCGGGTGCAAACGCCTCCAAGGGCAGCTGGCTGGTGCTGGTGTGCGCACCGATGGGCAAAGCCTGCCCGGCGGCCAGCCGCCGCGCCAGCAAGACTGCGGCCATGCAGGGGATTTCGGGGCCGTGGTCGTGGTCGGCCGCTATGTGCCAGGCGAGGTGCCGGGGCTGGCCCTGCGCATCGGTGCCGGCGACGCGCACCACCATTCCTCCCAGCGCTGTGCCCATGAAGTCCAGCGCGCCACCCGTGTGGTGCATCAGCGCCGCCAGCTTTTCAGGGTGCGGCAACACGCCCCAATGGCGCAGTGCGGCGATGGCCGCAAAGATGCGCTGTGCCAGCCCCACCTCCAGCGCCGCGCGAAAGATCACGCGGTCGCGGGCGCGGTAGTGGGCGGGAAACAGCTCCAGATCGGGGATGTCGCACACCGCGCCCCACCGGGGCCGCAGCCGGTGGAAGTGCACCCTGGTGGGCTGCGCCCAGCCCCGTTGTGGCTGCCAGCGGCCCGCTTGCCACACGTCGATCGGCAGACCGCAGTAGCTCAGCACGGCTGCCAGGGTGGCCTGTCCGCGGGGCGCGCGTTGTGCAGGTGCAATGCACGTGTCGACGCTGTCGATGTGTTGCCATCCTGCGCACAGGTGGTCCACCACAGCGGACGACAGTGCGGGCACCGTGCTGGCACCGGTGATGGCCGTGCGTTGTGCGGCCTCGAAATGCGCATGCATGGCAGCCGGAAAATCGCACACGAAGCGGCGGCCATCGGCCAGGTCGATGTAGTGCGCACCGGCTTCGGCGGCCGCCTGTGCCACACCATAGGCCTGCGCCTGAAACGGCCCCGCCGTGTGAATGACCAGCCCCACGCCCAGCGCGCGCAGCCGGTCTGCCAAGCCCGGCGCTTGGTGGTCCAGTGCAACGCCTTGTGCGCCGTGGTGCAGTGTGGCCGCCAGCGCCTGGGCGCGGCCAGCATCGCGGCCCGCCACCAGCAGCGCAATGTTGTGGTGGCTGGTCGGGTCGCCCGCCAGGCCGCGGCAGATGCGGGTGCCAAAGTTGCCATAGCCACCGAGGACCAGTGTTTTGAGTGCAGTCACGAACGTGGGCGGATGGGTGGTGTTGGGGTCAGGCTCTGGGCGCCCAGGGCACGGGGGGCAGGGCGGGGGCATGTGCAGCGTAGCGGGCCTGTACTGTGCGGGGCGCGTGCAGGGTGGCCTGCAACGCCGCGCGTTGGGCGGGCATCTGCGTGCGGTGCCATTCCGGCACCGCGTGGGCTGGCATGGGTCGGCTGAACACATAGCCCTGAATGCTGTGCAGCCCCACAGAGGCCAGTGTCTGCAGCTCTTCGACTGTCTCCACGCCCTCTACCACCACCGAGAGACCAAACTCCTGCGCCAGCGCCGCCACGTGCCGCAGCAGCGACTGCCGACGCCGGTCTTGTGCAAGCTGGCGCACAAACAGGCGGTCGCACTTGATGCCCGCAATTGGAAGATCAGCCAGCATGCCCAGCGATGAATACCCTGCACCAAAGTCATCCATCAGCACGGCCACGCCCATGGCGCTCAGGTCGTGGATGGCGGCCACCATCTGCGAGCCCAGCGCAATGATGGCGTGCTCCGTCATCTCCAGCTTCAGCGTGCGGGCGGGCAGCGCTCGCTGGGCCAGCTCGTCGCGCAGCCACGGCGCGAAGTGGTCGTCCAGCAGCGTGACGGGCGCCACGTTCACGCTGATCGACGCGTCATGCAAGCCCGCGGTTTTCCAGGCTTGGACGCAGTCGAGTGCGTTGCGCAAAATCATGCGGTCGACCTGCGGGGTCTTGCCCTGCAGTTCGCACACCAGCAAAAAGGTTTCCGGGTTGATGTCGCCGAGGGTTTTGTCCGTGAGGCGCAGCAGCGCCTCAAACTGCACGCCGCGCTGTTGAAAATCGACAATGGGCTGAAAGTGCAGCGTCAGGCGATCCGGCTGCAACAGCGTGTGCAGGTGGTCGGCAATGAGGGACAGCTCCATATCGCGCTCGGCGTTCTGCGACATGTTCGACACCCGCATCATCGACAACCCCCGGCGCAGCAACTGCTGGCGGCCAGCGTCCCAGCGCATGTTGCTCAGTTGTTCAAGGGAGACCGCGATCGCAAACACCAGCACGATAGCCAGCAGGGCGATCCCGTCCGATTCGCCGCTGGGGTCGCCCAGGTGCAGGGGAAAGGTGTTGACCAGCAGCCAGTGCAACAACAGGATGGCGGCGCCACACAGAAGCTTGTCTTGCCAGGACTGGTGCCTGAAATGCGGTGTGAGCACGCTGAGTTTGGCTGAGCGGTGGCGCACCGAGGTATAGGTGGCAAGGCCCACCGCCGTGGCCATCGACAACACGATGGCCAGCCAGTTCACTTGCGCAAAGCTGTGCACGTGGCCGCGTGTGATCGTGAAGTGCGCGGCCAGCATGCCCGCGGCCAGCCACACCCCGGCAAACACAATGCGCCGCTTGCTGGCGCTGGTGCTGAGCGTCGGAATGGTGAAACGCGCGCTGATGGCCATGATCAGCAGGCCGCTGAGCGCTGGCACCAACTCCAGCACATGGTGCGCCAGCTCGGCATACATGAAGAGGCCCACCACATCCATCGCCCACACAATGCAGCCAATGCACAGCGCCGCATGCGAAGCGCTGATGCGCCGACTGGACGGGTCAACCGAGTACGCCGTGTGTTCAACCTGCTGCTGGCACACATGCACCACCAACGAGGCGAACAGCCAGAACAACAGACTCTGAAGCAGTGGCGGGAACGCCACTCCAAACGCCTGTGTGGCGTCATGCCAGATTGAAACCATGTCCACACACTCCCGCCCTTGTTTTGGCGGTGATCATACGGCCGAAGGGTGGCGCGTTTTCTTACAAAAGGATATGCGGGCCCTGCGCTGCAAACGCGCTCAAACGGCCATTCAGTTCACGACGGCAATGCCTTTGACCTGCGCGAAAACCGGCTTGCCAGGGGCGAGCCCCAGCGCCTGGGCGGAGCGCTGGGTCACCCGCGCCAGCAGCCGCGTGGCCCCCGCATCCAGTGCCACCATCAGCTGGCCGGGGCTGTCTTCGCCAAGTGCCGCCACCGTGGCGGGCAAGACGTTGAGGATGCTGCTGTCGCTGGGGGCTGTCAGTGCCAGACTGACGTCTCGGGCCTGTACCCGCAGCCGAATGGTTTCGCCCGCCGTGCGCGCCGTGGGGCTGACCAGCAACAGCTGCCCGCCACCGAACGTGACGGTGGTGATGTGGTCCAGCGCATCGTGCTGCTGCACCGTGCCGTCAATCACCGTGGCGGCGGTGTCGCCGTGGGCTAGGGGCAGGTCCAGGCGCACGATCAATGCATCGGTGCGTCCTTGGGCCAGCACGCGGCCTTCCTGCATCAACACCATGTGCTCGGCCAATCGCGCCACTTCATCAATGGCATGGCTGACGTAGAGCACGGGGATGTCCAGGCTGCGGTGCAGCCGCTCCAGGTAGGGCAGTACCTCGGCCTTGCGTTGGGCGTCCAGCGCTGCCAGGGGCTCGTCCATCAGCAGCAGACGGGGGCTCGTGGCCAGTGCGCGGGCCATGGCCACACGCTGGCGTTCACCGCCCGACAGGGCTTCTGTTTTGCGGTCCATCAGGTGGCCGATGCCCAGCAACTCCACCGCTTGCTCCAGCGCCACCGTGCGGCGAGCGGGGGGCGTGCGCTTCAGACCGTAGTCAATATTGCCGCGCACGCTCAGGTGATCAAACAGGCTGGCCTCCTGAAACACGTAGCCCAGCGCGCGTTCGTGTGGGGCGCGCCAGATGCGCTGCGCGTCGTCCTGCCATACGTCTCCGTTGACCAGCACGCGCCCGGGTTGCGCGCGTTCCAGCCCCGCAATGGCGCGCAAGCATGTGGTTTTGCCGCAGCCCGAGGGCCCAAACAATGCGATCACACCACGCCCGGGCAATTGCAGGTCGACGTTCAGCGTGAAGCCCGGGCGCGCAACGACCAGTTGCGCGGTGATGTGTGCCTGGGAGGTGCCTGGGGCCATCACTGCACCATCGACGGCACTTTGCGGCGGCTGAGGTTCAGGCCCAGCAGCACAACAAACGAAAACACCACCATGCCGCCGGCCAGCAAGTGCGCTTGTGTGTATTCCAGCGCCTCCACATGGTCATAGATCTGCACCGACACCACACGCGTCACACCGGGGATGTTGCCGCCCAGCATGAGCACCACGCCAAACTCTCCCACCGTGTGCGCAAAGCTCAGGATGGCGGCGGTGATGAAGCCCGGGCGGGCCAGCGGCAGTGCCACGGTAAAGAAGCGGTCCAGCGGTCCGGCCCCCAATGTGGCCGCCGCTTCGAGCGGGCGTCGGCCGATGGCTTCAAACGCGTGTTGCAGCGGTTGCACCGCGAAGGGCAGCGAATAGATCAGCGAGCCCACCACCAGCCCCCAGAACGTGAACGGCAGCGTGCCCAGCCCCAGCCACTGCGTGAACTGCCCCAGCGGCCCGTGGGGACCCATGGTGACCAGCAGGTAAAAGCCGATCACCGTGGGCGGCAGCACCAGCGGCAACGCCACCACGGCCGACACCGGCCCGCGCCAGCGTGAAGGCGTGTGCGCCAGCCACCAGGCCAGCGGCGTGCACAGCACCAGCAACAGCACCATGGTGGTGCCAGCCAGCCGCAGCGTAAGGCCAATGGCAGCAAGATCGGCGCTGGAGAAAGGCATGGCGTAGGTCTGCAGTTGCGGTCAGAAACGGTAGCCGTACGACTGGATGATGGCGCGCGCTTTGGCGCCGCGCAGGTATGTGAGCAGCGCGGCAGCAGCGGCACTGTCCTTGCCGGACTGGAGCAAGACGGCGTCCTGGCGAATGGGGTCGTGCAGGCTGGCGGGCACCTGCCATGCCGATCCGCTCAGGATCTTGCCATCGGCCATTACCTGCGACAGCGCCACAAAACCCAGTTGCGCATTGCCGGTAGCAACAAACTGAAAGGTCTGCGCAATGTTCTCGCCCTGCACCAGGCGCGGCTGCAGGGCAGCCGTCGTGCCCAGCTTGTCCATCACCTGAACGGCCGCCGCGCCATAGGGCGCCAACTTGGGATTGGCGATGGCCAGGTGTTTGAAGCTGCCCGTTTTGAGCACATCCCCCTGCGCATCTACATACCCCGGCTGCGCGCTCCACAACACCAGCGTGCCGATGGCATAGGTCAACCGCGAGTGGGCCACGGCTTTGCCTTCGCGTTCCAGCCTGGCAGGCGTGGTGTCGTCTGCCGACAGGAGGATTTGAAAGGGAGCGCCGTGGGTGATCTGCGCGTAAAATTTTCCAGTGGCCCCGAACGAGAGCTCGGCCTTGTGGCCCGTGTCGGCCTCAAAGGCCGCGGCGATCTTCTGCATGGGCGCCGTGAAGTTGGCCGCCACGGCGACAGAGACGGTGTCGGCATGCGCCGCTTGCAGGCTAGTCAAGGCGATGCCAGCGAAGGTCAAGGCCACGGAGGCAAGGCGGTGGAGCATGGCGGCGGGGTGTGAATTCGCTATTCATGAATGGAATAGCGAGAGTATAGGCAGGTTGTGGGCGGCTGCCTTTACCCCGCGCGCGCCGTGAAGCGCGCCACGATCTTGCGCGCCAGCGGCGCCGCCACCATCACCGCCGGAAACGCGAACAGCCATCCCGTGAGCCAGGCGCCTGTCCAAAGGCCCAGAAACTCCTGAGGCGCCGGCAGCGTCCGAAAAGTGGAGATTCCCGACACCAGCAGGGACATCCATCCCGACAGGATGAAGCTGAACAGCACGGGGCCGTAGCGGGCCGGGATCATGCGGCGACCTCTGCGACTGGCTGGTGCGCGCCCACATCGGCCCACCGCTGCAGGGTCTCTGCAAAATGCCGGCCGAACATCCGCGCAGTCTTGACATCCCCCGGCACAAACGCGTTGGCAGGCGCCCCGTGGCCTGCCTGTGCCATCAGGCCTGACCAGGAACCGAGCCGGTTGGCCGCCTCGTCGTACGGCACACCGGCATGCTGCTCTGGCAGGATGGGGTTGCCTACCCACACCATGCCGTGCTGCATGGCAAACACAAACATCGACAGCAGCGTGGACTGCTTGTCGCCAGAGGGCAGCGACGACACGGTAAAGCCTGCCGCAAGCTTGTTCTTGAGCTGTTGCGTTTTCCACAGCCGCCCGGTGGCGTCCATGAAGGACTTGAACGGCCCCGACACCCCGCCCAGGTAGGTGGGCGAGCCGAGGATGAAGGCGTCGTAGCGCAGCAGATCATCGGGCGTGTGGGTCAGGTCTTCGGCCCGGATCCATTCGGCCTGGACGCCCGGGACACCCCGGGCACCCTCCAGAATATGGGCGGCAATGTGCGCGGTGTGCCCGTGGGCACTGTGATAAATGATGGCGATGTTTTTCATGGCGTGATTTCCGTTGTGGTGATTTCTGAAGGCAAAGCGCAAAGAGACGTCATCGTGAAATCGGTGCGATGACGAGCGCGGACAGATAGAGGCCGAGGCCAAAGACGGTGTGGTTGGCCACGCTCCGCAGGCAGTTCTTGAAGGGAGTGGGCGTGCGCGATGCGGCAAAACCCGAGCCCATGGCGGGCTGCATGACCAGCAGTGGCGCTGCCACGGTGCAGATGCCTACCAGCAGTGCGGGCAGCAAGGTGGGGCTGCGCAACCAGTCCGCGCCCTGCATGCCGACCAGCACGGTGGCGAAGACCACGCCTACGGCGTAATGCGTGAGCCAGCCCCACGCCAGCTCGCCCCGGATGGGCACTGACTTGGCGATGGCCGCATGGGCGAACTGGCCCCGGAGCAGGTGGCCCACCCAGCGGCCAATCAAGGCGAAGTTGAGCGTGGGGATGCCCATGCGTTTGAGCAGCACAAGCCATGCGTCCATGAAGGCGGTAGCGCCAATGCCGATGAGGATGGAGATCGGGATGTCTTGCTGTGAGATTGTCATTTCGAAGCCCTTTGGGTTGACGGAAGAATCTTTTGAATTCACTATAGAAGTTCAAGTTAACTTGAAGTCAAGGGGTTTTTGATGGACATTGCTGAAGTGGCAAAACGTTCGGGCCTGCGGGCCTCCACGCTGCGGTATTACGAGGAAAAGGGCTTGGTGCGTTCGGTCGGGCAGCCCGGTGAGCGCCGCCGTTTTGCGCCCGGGGTGCTCGATCAGCTGGCGTTGATTGCGCTGGGGCAGTCGGCCGGGTTCTCCCTGGATGACATCCGGGCGATGTTTCTGCCCAGTGGCGAGCCCAGCATCGACCGGCAACTCCTCACAGCGAAGGCCGATGAACTGGACGCCATGGTCAAGCGCCTGAAGGCGATGAGCAACGGTCTGCGGCACGCAGCCGCCTGCCCGGCCGAAAGCCATGCGCAGTGCCCCTCATTTCAGCGGCTTCTGAAGGCCGCAGCGGCGGGAGCGCTGGAGCGCCAGCAGACGCGCGCCAAGTCGGTCTCGGGGCTGCGCCGAAAAGCTCCGTGAATAAGCCCCTGAGGCATCATCGACGCATGCCTGCTGCTTCTCTTTCTCTCTCTGACGCGCTGGGCCATGCGCTGGCCGACAAACGCATCGACATCCTGCGCCAGATCGGTGCCTGTGGCTCCATTTCGCAGGCCGCGCGTGCCGTGGGCGTGAGCTACAAGGCCGCGTGGCAGGCGGTGGACACGTTGACCAATCTGGCGGGCACGCCGCTGGTGGCCCGTGCCGTGGGCGGGGCTGGTGGCGGTGGGGCGCAATTGACCGAGGCGGGGCACCAGCTGCTGGCGGCGGCCGACGCGATGGCGCAGGCGCGGGGTGCCGTGCTGTCGCGCTGGCAGACCACGCCGCATGCAGGTTCCGCGCTGGCGCGGCTGGCAGTGCGCACCAGCATGCGCAACCAGTTGCCGTGTGTGGTGGAGCGGCTTACCGTGCAAGGGCAGTTGGTGTGGGTGCACCTGCGCCTGGGGTTGGGCGATGAAGCCGCGGCTGCGACGGAGGCGAAAGCGCCCGCCGCGCTGGCGTCGCGCATCACGCTCGAAAGTGCAGAACTCCTGGGCTTGCAACCGGGTCTGGCGGTGCAGGCGCTGTGCAAGGCCACGGCGGTGCGGGTGGAGCGCCGGGGGGGCGTGGCGCTGGCCCCCACTGCAACGCCCTCTCTCGCGGCGCCTGCTGGGAGCCACCGCCTGTTTGCCAAGGCCACGCGCGTGGTGCGCGGCGAAGCGGGCGACGAAGTGTCTGCCGAGCTGGCGGGGGGGCTGCAGATGGTGGGTTTCGCGGCACCGGGCAGCGGTCTGCGGGCGGGTAGTTCGGTGGTGCTGGTGGTGGAAGACAACGCCGTGGTGCTGGCCCTGGCGGACGCCTGAAGTGAAACACCCCTGAGCGGCTTTGCCGCTTCCCCCCGCTCTCGCAGCGCTGCGCGCAGCGGGCAGGGGGACGCAGCCCTCGCTTGGCTGCTTGGCCTGTGCCGCGCCAGTTTCATGGGTCGTGAGTGATGCTGCGCACCATGAAAACTGAATGGGAGGGTGGCCCCGTGTTGTTGCGCAATGACATACTACTAAATCAATAGCTGCTAGCGCTTTACCATCAAGCGCTAGAGGCACTTTTGGCTCATATTTTGTACTGCCAGTGCCTTTCTTTATCCCTTGGGTGCCCCCAGCTTGCGGTACACCGTGGCGCGGCTGATGCCCAGTGCGCGGGCCGCTTCGGCCACGTTGCCCCGGGCGTCTTGCACGGCTTGGCGGATCAAGGCGGTTTCGGCTTCGCGCAGCGGGGCTGCCACCGCAGATGTACCGGTGATGGCGTGCGCTACCGACACGGCCTGCCCGCTGGACGGTGCGCGGGCGGCGGCTGGCAGCAGTGCCAATGCCTGCAGGCGCAGGCCGGACCACAGCGGCAAATCCAGCGGCTGCGCCGGGTGCCGCCGTGCCGCATCGAACAACATGGTCCATGGCAGGGCCAGCAAGTCGCTGCAGTGGATGGGTGTGCCCGCCATGCGCAGCGGTTGGGGCACCAGTTGGCGGGCCATGCTGTTGGCGCCCACCACCACCCCGTCGCCATCGAGCGTCAGCAATCCATCACCTTCGCCACCCAGGGGGCAGCCGGGCCAGTTCATGCGCAGCAACAGCGCGTGGGGCAGTTGCAGCAGCAGGGCATCTTCCATGGCCCGGGCTGAACGGGCTATGAGGTGGCGCAGCTCGGGCCGTTCGGGCACGTCCACACCGGTCAGGTCCAGCATGCCAACGCACTGTCCGTGGGGGTCGAACAGCGGCGCGCCTGCGCAGCTGTAGCTGCTGTTGTCATCAAAGAAGTGTTCGCCCCGGTGCAGCCACACGGGCTGCAACTCGGCCAGCGCCGCGCCGATGGCAGTGGTGCCCACCGCGGCTTCAGACAGGTCGATGCCCACGCGGCCGATGGCGCTGGCGCGCGGATCGCCCTGGTCGCATTGGCCTTGCACATCCACCACGATGCCGCGTGCGTCCGTGAGCATCGCGAAGTACCGCATGCCGGCAATGGCGCGGGTGAGCTGATCCAGCACGGGCCGGGCGGCGCGCAGCAAGTGGTGGTTCTGCTCCTGGCTGCGGCGCAGTGCCGGAGCGCTCACGGCGTCAAACGCCACCTGCTGGGCCGGGTTGAACCCCCGGGCCAGGCAGCGCTGCCACGACCGCGCAATCCACGGCTCCACCTCGGTGCGCAAAGGCACAACGCCATCGGCCAGCAGGGTCTGGCGGGCCTGCGCAATGAGCGCGTGGCGGCGATCGGCAGAGGTGGAGTGGGGCGCGGAGGACGACAGCATGGTGAACGGGGTCCTTTGAGCTGCGCATGATGCGCCGGTGTGCGCTGCAACATGTTTCATTTTGAGAATATCCGGCGGGGGCTGCCGAAAATCTAGGGTTGTCCCTAGGGATGTGGGAAAACGCGGGGCACAAGATGTGCGCTGCCAATCCAGCCAAAACCATTCCAGGAGACAGCCAGATGCAAGTCCAGTTCACGGTCAACGGGCGCGCCGCCAGCGTTGATGTCCCTCCCAATACCCTGCTTGTCCATGCGCTGCGAGAGCACCTGCTGCTCACCGGCACCCATGTGGGTTGCGACACCAGCCAATGCGGGGCGTGCACCGTGCACGTGAACGGCCGGGCCGTCAAATCCTGCGCCATGCTGGCCGCGCAGGCGCAGGGCGCCGACATTCTCACCATCGAAGGACTGGCAACACCCGACGGCACGATGCACCCCATGCAGGCAGCCTTCAAGGAGTGCCACGGCCTGCAGTGCGGCTTCTGCACACCCGGCATGGTGATGAGCGCAGTGGATCTGTGCAACGGCCACCCCAACGCCACCGAAGGCGAAATCCGCGAGCTGCTCGAAGGCAACATCTGCCGCTGCACGGGCTACCAGAACATCGTGCGCGCGGTGCAAGTCGGCCAAAAAGCCATGGCTTCGGCTTAACCACACAGGAGAGAACCATGGGTGCATCCGACTTTTCCAAGCTGCCGCACATCGGCGAATCCATCAAGCGCAAGGAAGACTACCGCTTTCTGACCGGCGCGGGCCAGTACACCGACGACGTGGTCTTGGCCGCCCAAAGCCATGCTGTGTTTGTGCGCTCGCCGCACGCGCACGCCAAGATCAACAGCATCAACACCGACGCCGCCAAGGCCGCCCCAGGCGTGCTCGGGGTGTTTGTAGGCACCGATGTGGCTTCCGACAACATCAATGGCCTGCCCTGCGGCTGGCTCATTACCAGCACCGATGGCCAGCCCATGAAGGAGCCGCCGCACCCCATCCTGGCGCAGGGCAAGGTGCGCTATGTGGGTGACCACGTCGCGATGGTGGTGGCGCTCACGCAGCAGCAGGCGCGTGATGCCGCCGAGCTGGTGGAGGTGGATTACGACGTGCTGCCCGCCGTGGTCAGCGTGGCCGATGCTGCTGCTGGCAAGGTGGCCGGCGCTGGCCTGCATGACGCCGCACCCGACAACCATTGCTACAAGTGGGCCATTGGCGACAAGGGCGCCGTGGACGCTGCATTTGCCAACGCCGCACACGTCACCCAGCTCGATCTGGTCAACAACCGCCTGATCCCCAACGCGATGGAGCCGCGCACGGCCATTGGCAGCTACAGCCGCGCCAACGACGAATACACGCTGTACGTCAGCAACCAGAACCCGCACGTCGAGCGCCTGCTGATGACGGCCTTTGTGATGGGTCTGCCTGAGCACAAGGTGCGTGTGATTGCGCCCGACGTAGGCGGCGGATTCGGCTCCAAGATCTTTTTGTACGCCGAAGATGTCTGCCTGACCTGGGCCGCCAAAAAACTCAACCGCAACATCAAGTGGGTGGCCGACCGCAGCGAATCGTTCCTGAGCGACGCGCATGGCCGTGACCATGTGAGCCACGCCGAAATGGCCATGGACAAGGACGGCAAATTCATGGCCATGCGGGTGCACACCGACGCCAACATGGGCGCGTACCTGTCCACCTTTGCCAGCGCCGTGCCCACCATCCTCTATGCCACGCTGCTGGCCGGGCAATACACCACGCCGCAAATTTATGTGGAGGTGGACGCCTGGTTCACCAACACCGCGCCGGTCGATGCCTACCGGGGCGCGGGGCGGCCTGAAGCCACCTACCTGCTGGAGCGCTTGGTCTCGCGCTGCGGCTGGGAGATGAGCCTGTCGCAGGACGAGATCCGCAAGCGAAACTTCATCACCAGCTGGCCTTACCAGACACCTGTTGCGCTGCAGTACGACGTGGGCGACTACCACGCGTGCATGACGCAGGCGCAGGAGCTGGCCGACGTGGCGGGCTTTGCGGCGCGCAAGGCCGCCAGCGAGGCCAAGGGCTTGAAGCGCGGTATTGGCTACAGCAGTTACATCGAGGCCTGCGGCATTGCGCCGTCCAACATCGCCGGCGCTTTGGGTGCGCGGGCGGGCTTGTTTGAATGCGGCGAGGTGCGTGTGCACCCCACCGGCAGCGTGACGGTGTTCACCGGATCGCACAGCCACGGCCAGGGGCATGAGACCACTTTTGCGCAGGTGGTGGCTGCGCGCCTGGGCATCCCGGTGGAGAACGTGGACATCGTGCACGGCGACACGGGCCGGGTGCCGTTCGGCATGGGCACCTACGGCTCGCGTTCCATCAGCGTGGGTGGCGCGGCCATCATGAAGGCGCTGGACAAGATCGAGGCCAAGGCCAAGAAGATCGCCGCGCATCTGATGGAGGCTAGCGACGCCGACATCGACTTTGCCAACGGCGAATTCAGCGTGCGGGGTACCGACAAGAAGGTGCCATTTGGTTCAGTGTCTCTGGCCGCCTACGTGCCACACAATTACCCGCTGGACGTGCTGGAACCCGGCCTGAACGAAACGGCCTTCTACGACCCGACCAACTTCACCTTCCCTGCGGGCACCTACATCTGCGAGGTGGAGATCGACCCCGCCACGGGCAGCACGCGGGTGGACAAGTTCACCGCCGTGGACGACTTCGGCACCATCATCAACCCCATGATCGTGGAGGGCCAGGTGCACGGCGGCCTGGTGCAGGGCATCGGCCAGGCGCTGATGGAAAACTGCGTGTACGACCGCGAAACAGGCCAACTGCTCACCGGCAGCTTCATGGACTACGCCATGCCGCGCGCCGACGACTTCCCCGAGTTCAAGCTGGGCCATGTGTGCACGCCCTGCACACACAACCCATTGGGCACCAAGGGCTGTGGTGAGGCGGGGGCCATCGGATCGCCGCCGGCGGTGATCAACGCGGTGCTCGATGCGCTGCACCCGCTGGGCGTCAAAGAGTTCGATATGCCTGCTTCGCCCCATCGCGTGTGGGAAGCCATCCAGTCGGCCAAAGCATAAGGAGCGCGAACATGTACGCATTCACCTTTGAAAATCCCTCCTCCACTGCTGCCGCTGCACAGCTCATCGCACAGGGCGGCAAGCTGCTGGCGGGCGGGCAGAGCCTGCTGCCGTCGATGCGGCTGAGACTGGCCAACCCCGAGAAGATCGTGGACCTCAACAGCATCCCCGAGCTGGCGGGCATCCGCCGCGAGGGCAATGCGCTGGTCATTGGCGCCATGACGCGCCACATGGATGTGGCGAACAGTGCCGACGTGAAAACCGCCATCCCCGCCTTGGCCGACCTGGCCGCCCACATTGGTGATCGCCAAGTGCGGGCACGCGGCACGCTGGGCGGATCGGTGGCCAACAACGACCCTGCGGCCTGCTACCCCAGCGCCGTGCTGGGCCTGGGCGCCACGGTCATCACCAACCAGCGCGAGATCGCGGCCGATGACTTTTTTGTGGGCATGTACACCACGGCGCTGGAAGAGGGCGAGATCATCACTGCCATCCGCTTCCCCATCCCCAAGCGTGCGGCCTACCTCAAGTTCAAGCAGGCGGCATCGCGCTTCTCGCTGGTGGGCGTGTTTGTGGCGCAGACCGAGGGTGGCGTGCGCGTGGCCATCACCGGTGCGGCCAGCAGTGTGTTTCGGCATGCGGGGTTGGAGGCTGCGCTCAACCAGAGCTTTACGCCTGCGTCGGCCGCGGCGGTGAAGATCGATGCGAGCGATCTGAATGCCGACATTCACGCCAGCGCCGCCTACCGCGCCAACCTCATCAGCGTGCAGACCCAGCGCGCGGTGGCGCAGATGGTGGGCTGACCGGCCGGAGGACACCTGCTGCCACGGTGCTGCATTCTGCGGCGGGTTTTTGAATGAAATTGGCCTCTAGCGCTTTTCTATAAAGCGCTAGTAGCTATAAAAATTATAGTAATGACCGTTTCCCCTCCTGCGTTCATGACCCCGCCCGCACTGTCCTCCATCGACGCCTTGGTGTCGGCTTTGCAGGGGGTGGGCTACTTTGCCGACCGGCGGCTGGCCACGGCGGTGTTTCTGGCACTCAAGCTACAGCGCCCGCTGTTGCTGGAGGGCGAGCCCGGGGTGGGCAAGACGGCGCTGGCCAAGGCCTTGGGCGAGGTGCTGGAGCGCAGCCTGATCCGCCTGCAGTGCTACGACGGCCTGGAGCAGCGCGAGGCGCTGTACGAATGGAACTACGCAGCCCAGCTCTTGCACATGCGTGCTGCAGAAGGCCAAGGCAGTGCCGACATGGCGCAGGTAGAGCGCGAGGTGTACCAGGACCGCTACCTCATCCGCCGCCCCTTGCTGCAAGCACTGCAGGCCCCCGCGCCCGGTGCGGTGCTGCTCATCGACGAAGTGGACCGCGCTGACGAGCCCTTTGAAGCCTTCTTGCTCGAATACCTGGGCGAGTACCAGGTCAGCATCCCTGAGATTGGCACCGTGCGCGCCACGGCCACGCCGGTCACCCTCCTCACCAGCAACCGCACACGCGATCTGCACGACGCCGTCAAGCGCCGCTGCCTGTACCACTGGCTGGACTACCCTGAGCGCGAGCGCGAGCTGGCCATCGTGCGCGCCCAGGTGCCCGGCGCCAGCGCCGCGCTGGCGCAGCAGGTGGCCGAGTTTGTGGGGCGCCTGCGCAGTCAGCCGTTTGCCAACGCCTTCCAGCGCGCGCCCGGCATTGCCGAGAGCGTGGAGTGGGCCAAGGCGCTGGTCGCGCTCGACACCATCGTGGTCGACCCGGAGGTGGTGTCGGACACCGCAGGCATCTTGTTCAAGCAGCGCGAGGATGTGGCGGCGCTCACGCGCGACATGGCCGCGCAGCTGCTGCAGCCTGCCGACGTTGATGCCTGAGGGCTCAGCCGTGGCAGAGGGCAAGACAATTTCGCAACTCGGTGACGCACGCACCGGCAAGCTAGCGGACAACCTCAGCGGTTTTGGCCGCACCCTGCGCCGCGCTGGTGTGCGCGTGGACGCCGCCCGCATGGCGCTGGCCCAGCAGGCGGTGATGCTGGTGGGCCTGCGGCGTGAGGATTTCAGCGCTGCGCTGGAGGCCGTGCTGGTCAGCCGCGAGCAAGACCGTTTGGTCTTCCGCGAGTTGTTCGACGCGTATTTTCGCAACCCCAACGTGGCACAAAAGCTGCTCGCACAGATGTTGCCCAGCGCCGAATCCAAGGCCGAGCCCGCCAAGCGCCGCCCGCGCGTGAGCGAGGCCCTGGCCCCCGTGCGCGCTGCCCGCAACGCGCCCCCGCCGCGCGAGGACGAGAAGATCGAGTTCGATGCCGCCATGACGGCCAGCGACCTGCAGCGCTTGCGCCACGCAGACTTCAACCAACTCTCGGCCAGCGAATATCTGCTGGTGGAGCGCCTGGCGCGCGAGGTGCCTTTGCCCCTGCCGCACTATGCAGCCCGACGTACCCGGCCCGGCGTGCGCGGTAGCCGCCCGCACTGGCCGGGCGCCATGCAGCACGCGGCCCGCACGGGGGGCGAGGTGCTGCGGGTGCCTCTGCTGCAGCGGCGTCAACAGCCGGTGCCGTTGCTGGTGTTGGTCGACGTGTCGGGTTCGATGGAGCGCTATGCGCGGCTGCTGCTCGCGTTCTTGCATGCCACCACCGCACCACGCCATACGGGCGCTGCCTTGCGCCGCGACGTGTTTGCGTTCGGGACAGGGTTGACCGAGCTGACCCCAGCGTTTCGCCTGGCCGACACCGACGCGATGCTGCAGGTGGTCAGCCACTCCATCAGTGACTTTGCAGGCGGCACACGCATGGGCGACAGTCTGAATCAGCTGCGCTTGCAGCACGCCCGGCGGTTGGTAGGGCGGCGCACGCTGGTGCTGCTGATCACCGACGGGCTGGACACGGGCGCCTCCGAAGTGCTGGGGCGCGAGCTGGGCTGGCTGCGCCGCCATTGTGGCCGCCTGCTGTGGCTCAACCCGTTGCTGCGTTTTGAGGGCTATGCGCCCACAGCGCGGGGCGCATCGGCACTGCACCGCCAGGCCCACAGCATGCTGGCCGTGCACAACCTGAGCCGCCTGCAAGACCTGGCGGCCAGCCTGGCCGCCGTGCTACGGCAGTGACCCGGTTCAAGAATACCGACATCAAAAGAGGAATCCACCATGGAAATGCAAGCCAGCCGAACCCTTGCCGTGAGCCAGCAGCAGGCCTGGGAGGCGCTGAACGACCCCGAGGTGCTCAAGCTGTGCATCCCCGGCTGCGACAAGGTGGAGCCCACGGGCGAAAACCAGTACGCGGTGGCAATGGCGCTCAAGATCGGTCCCGTGTCGGCCAAGTTCGCGGGAAAGATCACGCTGTCCGAGATCGTGCCGCCCGAGAGCTACACCATTGCTTTTGACGGGTCGGGCGGCGTGGCTGGGTTTGGCAAGGGCAATGCGCAAGTCAAACTGGTGGCGTTGCCTGCCGATGCTGCCGGGCAGGAAAGCTGTGAGCTGCACTACACCGTGCACGCCACAGTGGGCGGCAAGATCGCCCAACTGGGTCAGCGGCTGATCGACGGCGCGGCCAAGAGCATGGCCGAGGATTTTTTCAAGCGTTTTGACCACGAGATGCAGCGCCGCCATCCGAGGGCCCAGGTGGCGGAATCGGCTCATGGGCCCGACACCGTGCCGGCTGAAGAGCCCACTCAGCCCGGTGCCCTGACTGCGCTGGCGGCTTCTGCGGGTGAGAACAATCCCCCGAGCGGCATACCGGTTTGGGTGTGGGTGGCGGGCGCTGCTGCGTTGGTGGTGTTAGCGTGGGTGATTAACTGACTCACCCTGAGCCGACAACTGGGCTCCCCCTGAGCCGCTTCGCGTCATCCCCCTGAGGGGGACGCCTCCAGTGGCCCGGCGAAGCCGGCTCCACGGTGGCGCTGGTATCGAGGCGCGCCAGTTTTTGAAGACAGGGGTAGCGGCAGTGCAGTGGGTTCGGAACACTGTAAATCGCTGCAAATGAATAGGTGATGAGGAAATGGAAAACCTGGATGTGATGGTGTTGCGTACGCTGCAGGGCTGGCGTGCCGCCGGGCGGAGGGCGCTGTTGGCCACAGTGGTGCGCACCTGGGGCTCTTCGCCCCGGCCTGTGGGCTCCATCATGGCCCTGTGCGAAGACGGAGCCGTCGTGGGTTCCGTATCGGGCGGCTGTATTGAAGACGACCTGATCGACCGCCATACGCGGGCCTACGCCCAAAGTGCGCCCGCATCCCAAGCGGGGAGCGCCGGGGACCACCGCGCAGACCACAGCATCCCCAGCGGTCCGCCGACGTTTGTGAAGTACGGAGTCACCGCCGACGAAGCGCATCGCTTCGGCTTGCCCTGCGGCGGCACGCTGGAGTTGCTGCTGGAGTTCGACCCGGACTCCGACGGTCTGGCGGCGCTGATTTCCGCACTGGGAGCTGGGCGCTTGATGCAGCGCACCGTGCGCCTGGCCGATGGCCTGGCCACACTACAACCTGCAGCGGCACCCGCTGACTTGGTGGTGGACGCCCTGCAACTCACCAATACCTTCGGACCCGAATACCGCATGTTGTTGATCGGGGCTGGCCAGCTGGCTGAGTACCTGGCCACCATGGCGTTGTTCAATGGTTTTGCGGTCACGGTGTGTGACCCGCGCGAGGAATACCGGGGCAGCTGGAACGTGCCCGCCGCCACCGTGGTGAGCGACATGCCCGACGATGTGGTGCTGGCCTTCAAGCCCGACCGGCGCAGTTGCGTGGTGGCCCTCACGCATGACCCCAAGCTGGATGATCTGGCGTTGCTGGAGGCGCTGAACACCGAGGCTTTTTATGTGGGTGGTATTGGATCGCGCCGCAATAACGAGGCACGACGCGCCCGCATGATCGAACACTTTGACCAGACCGAGGAAGGCCTGGCGCGCCTGCGTGGGCCGATCGGCATCTACATCGGCAGCAAAACACCGCCCGAGATTGCGGTGAGCGTGATGGCCGAGATCCTGGCCGTTAAAAACGGCGTGACGCTGCCGCGTGACATGGAAGTGGCCCAGGCCAAGAACGACCGGGAACAGGCGCACAACGACCCTGGTGCGCTGGTGTGCGGAGTGCGCTGAAAAAAAGAACGCGGAATGTGGTGGTGACTACCTCTGCAACTGTTGCTGGACATGCTTGAGCAGCCCTTCGCAGGCGTCTTCCACCAAGTCCAGCACCTCCTCAAACCCTTGGCTTCCGCCGTAATACGGGTCAGGCACCACCGGACTGTCGGACCGCAAACAGAATTCGGTCATGCGCCGTACCTTATGGGTCTGCCCGGGCGGACAAAGATCCTGCGCCAGCGCGAGGTTGTCCCAGTCCATCGCCAGGATCAAGTCGTACTCATCAAAGTCGGTGGCCAGCATTTGCCGTGCGCGCAGGTCCGACAGGTCGTAGCCCCGTTCTGCCGCGTGCCGCTGGGTGCGTTCGTCCGGCGCCTTGCCGGGGTGGTAGTTGTGGGTGCCCGCCGAGTCCACACGAACCCGGTCCCCCAGACCGCTGTGCGCTGCCTTGTGGCGGAACACACCATGTGCTGTGGGGCTGCGGCAGATGTTGCCCATGCAGACAAACAGGACCGAAAATGGGGCTGCGTGCGCGCGCATGTCAACAACCCGATGCTCAGGCTGACATCACCACCGGGCCGCCTTTGGCAATGCCGCGCTGGTAAGCAGGGCGCGCCTCCATGCGCTGTTGGTAGGCCTTCAGCTTGGGGCAGGCACTGGCCTTGCGGGTGCGCGACAGGGCCGCCTCTACGGCAAAACTCATCTGAAAGTCGGCCATGGTGAGGTGCTCACCTGCAAACCAGGTGTTTTGGCCCAGGTGGCTTTCCATAAAGTCGAGTGCCGTGTCCAGGTTGGGGTCGATCACCTTCTCCTGCACCTTGCCGCACAGCGCCTTGGCGATGGGTTTGACAAAAAAAGGCATGGGTTGGGCAGGGATGGCCATGAACACCAGCTTCATCACCAGCCAGTTCATCAGCGAGCCTTCGGCATAGTGCATCCAAAAGCGGCACTGGCGATACTCAGGCGTGCCGCGCACCGGCTGCAGGTGGGCCAGATCGCCGCCAGCCTGCGCGCCGTAGGTTTCCACCAGGTATTCGACGATGGCCCCGGATTCCGCAATCACCTCATCGCCATCCGTTATCACCGGAGATTTGCCCAACGGATGGATCTTTTTCAGCTCGGGCGGCGCCAGTTTTGTGGCCTTGTCGCGCTGGTAAATCTTCAGTTCGTACGGAACTCCCAATTCTTCCAGGAGCCAGAGGATGCGCTGCGAGCGCGAGGTTTCGAGGTGGTGGACAGTGATCATCCGGTGCATCTTATTCAATATGCGCTGCATACACACTTGGATGGCGACGTCGCAGTGTCTTGTTGCGAGCGCTATTGCGTGCGACCCAGCCCCGGGCATAACCGCTGCGCATGCGCGGTGCTCGCTAGGACGATTGCGAAGGGGGCGGTCGGGGCCCAGGTTGTTAAGCGCTGACTTTCATCCTCGGCAGCCCGTTTGCCTGAGCGTGTGTGCTTGCCGCGCTAACGGCTAGAGAGCGTGTCAGAGCCGCGCCAGGAAAGCCCGCAGCTCCAGCCAGTGCTCCACACATTGCCCTGCTGCCAAATGGGAGGCAGAAGTTTCGAGTTGCTGCGCTCGCACACTTTCGGTTGGGTGACCAAGTGTCAGAAGTACCGTGGCCAGACTGTGCGCAAGGCGGCGCAGAGCGGGCCAGTCCTGCGCCGCGCAGGCGGCGTCCCCCAGTTTTACATCTGCATGAAACTGGTGCAGGCAGCTGTCCTTGTAGGCCTTGAAAAGGAAGGCATCACCGGCGAAATGGGTCGCAATGGCGTGCGCCTCATCGGTTTCTGCGCTCGTGGCACTGATCGGATCAGAGTCATTGCCTGTCTGCGCAATGGCTGGCAGATCGGCCGTGAGATGGAGCGCGTCGCGTACACACGTTTCCAGGTCCAGCACGGAGGCTGGCTTGGATAGCATGCGCCACACGTTCATGGCAACCAGCTGTTCACGCACCACAGGCGTAAGCCCCGCGCTGAACACTGCGACTGGCACTGTGCGGCCCAGCGCTGGTCCGTCGAGCAGTTTCCGCACCAGATCGATGCCCGATTCTCCGGGCAGCATCAAGTCTGTGATGATCAAATGCACCCCGCCGGAGCGCAGGGCCTGCATGGCATCCGGTACGTTGCTGCAAGTCACCAGTTTAATGGGGAGCTCGTCCAGCGCCATCTGCACAAAGCGGGCAATGGAGGTGTCGTCCTCGACCAGCAGCACCCGGGGCTGAGTCATGAAGACGCCTTCGGGGACTGCAGGCATGCAGAGAGCGCCGCTGGCAACTCGGCCACCAGGCGCGGCTTGTGAATGACCTGAACACCTTGCAAGGCGAATGCGTATGGCTCTCGCTGCTCTTCGTCCAGCGAGGTCACGACGATCAGATGGCTGCGCGCAAATTGGGACTGCGAGCGCAGCGCCGTGATCAGCGTTGCGCCGTCAATGCCTGGCAGCAGGATGTCCACAATGAGCACGTCCGGCTGTGTCTGGCCATACATGGCAAGACCGGCAATTCCGTCGTTGGCCACATGCAGCACAACGCCAGGGAAATGCTGCTGCACGATCAGGCCCACCAAGTTCTGGAAGTGAACGGAGTCCTCGATCAAAAGAATCTGTTTTACGCCGACCGCCGCTTTGACGGATGGGGAGGGATGTCGCTTGGCTGAAACGTTTTCGCGACCGGCGAGGACAGGAGGCGTTGCATTGTCGGCCCCGGTATGGCCGCGGGCACTGATCCAGCGCTCTACCGATGCGCGCGAAATTCTTCGATGCCCCCCCGGCGTTTTCCAGGCTTCTAGTTCATTGCGATCCACCATCAGCTGGACGGACCGCACGGCCATGCCAAGCATCTTGGCGACCTCCAGTGTGGTGCAGTGGTCGAGGGGCGGCTGTGAGGGGGTGTAGGTGTCAGATTGCATGGCTTGCGCATTTTGGCGCAAATTTTCTTGTATTTGAACTTGTATTTGATAAATATGATTGATATGATTGAATCAATCGCAAAAATCACCCAATAACTTGGTTTTTGCTCGCTCAAATGATTTCGCCCAAGGAGAAGTGATCCCATGAAAAAAATCCTGATCGTCGAAGACCACATGGACATCCGCAAGCTGCTCAGAATGACCCTGGAGTTTGATGATTTTGAAATCCACGAAGCCGATACTGGTGATGCAGGTTGGGCAAAGGCGCAAGATCTTCGGCCTCACATGGTTCTGCTGGACGTGATGATGCCGGGAGCGCTCAATGGGCTGGATGTGTGCCGCCTCATCAAAAATGATCCCCGGATGCGGCACACGAAAGTGATCATGTTGACAGCGCGGGTCCAGGCGGCGGACCGGGAAGCGGGCGCGGCGGCGGGTGCTGATGACTACCTCATGAAGCCGTTCAGCACACTGCAGGTGCTGGAGACTATCTATCGCATGGAGGCCGCGCTGTGAATGCCGAGTGCCCCGGACCGGACTGCCCTTTGAGGGACGGTCAGATGCGGCAATTTGACGAAGAGGCGGGAGCGCAGATGGAGTGTTTTGTGCAGGATTTCCGGCGCATGTACCGCGAGCGAAATGAAGCTTTGCGCGAGGTGACGCGGGCCCATCAGGCAGGGCTGCTGCAGCTTTCCCTGGCAGCAGAAAAAAAGGATGACGATACAGGGGTGCACATTGTGCGGATGGGGTATTTGGCAGAGGCGCTGGCACTTTGCCTAGGCCAAAGCCCCGCATACGCCAGGATGCTGCGCCAAGCCGCACCCATGCACGATATTGGCAAGATCGGAATTCCGGACAGTGTGCTGAAGAAGCCCGGCCCGCTGACCGACGAGGAAAGACAGGTAATGAACACGCACGCAGCGATGGGTGCAGAGATTCTGGGGCGATCACACATTCCTGTTTTTCTCATGGCGTCCGAGCTTGCGCTGACCCATCACGAGCGCTATGACGGCACCGGATACCCTGCTGGACTTGTGGGTGATGCGATACCTCTGTCGGGTCGGATCACGGCAGTGGTGGATTTTTTCGATGCTTTGACGATGGATCGTGTGTACCGACCTGCTTTCACGGTAGAACGTGCTTTGTCCATGCTGGTTGCAGAGAGTGGCGCTGCCTTTGACCCCATGGTGGTGAATGCATTCTTGGCCCATGCAGAAGAAATTGATGCCTTGCGCTGCCGGATCACGCGTGAGCGACCATCCTTCGAGGCCTTGATTGACTCCTTGTGAGGCCCTTTGCAACCCCTGGAACGGGATCCAATGAAATGAATGCGAAAAACATCATCGTGGGCCGAGCTTCGTTGGTCCTCGGCATATACCTAGCGCTGAGCGCAGCCCCTGCTTTTGCAGGGGCCGTTTTGGAAAGAGTGCAGACCGGGGCAACGGTCAAAGTCTGCATCTGGCCGGCTTACTACGGCGTCACCTACCGGCACCCGCGGACGCAGGAACTGAATGGAATCGACATTGAACTGGCCGCTGAACTGGGGCGCGACCTGAAAGCCAAAGTCGAATTTGTGGAGTCTTCTTTTCCGACGCTCATCGACGACTTGACCCTCGACCGGTGCGACGTGGCGATGTTTGCAATCGGCATATTGCCTCAGCGGGCCGAAAAATTGGCGTTTACCCAACCTTATCTGCGCAGCGACATTTACGGCATCACGACCAAGAGCAATGCCGTCGTCAAACAATGGACCGATATTGACAAACCCGGTGTGATGGTGGGTGTCCAGGCGGGGACCTTCATGGAGCCGGTGATGGCTCAGAGCCTCAAGAAAGCCACCCTGGTGACGGTAAAACTCCCCGCCACACGCGAGCGGGAACTGGTGGCAGGCCGCGTCGATGTGTTCATGACCGACTACCCCTACAGTCGACGGCTGTTGGACAACGCAGACTGGGCTCGGCTCATCGAACCGCCGCAACCATTCTTCGTTTTGCCATATGGCTATGCGGTAAAACGCGGCGATGAAAGTTGGCTGACCACCATGGATGCTTTTGTGACCCGCATCAAACGGGACGGACGATTGAAGGACGCGGCTGGTCGTCATGGCCTTGACGCAATTGTGGTTCGCTGACATGAAATTGTTTCGCCGACGCGTCTGGAACGAACTGGGTTCATGGCTTTCACAAACCAGTCATCTGGTGCTGATCGGCGGCGGCGCCTCTGCCATGTTGACATTGGCCGCCGTGACTGCGTTGGCGGTCAATGATTTTCGTGCTGCGCGGACTAACAGTGAGAACCATACTGCCACGCTTGCGCGCGTGCTGGAGGACCAGGCCACCCGCACGCTCGTTACTGTCGAGCTTGCGCTGGAGGCTCTTTCGAGCTCGCCTGCGCTTAACGCTGCGGCGACAGACCCGCGCAACATGGCCGACGCGCTGAATCAGGCTTTGGTGAGCCTGTCTTTTTTGCGAGGTCTGGCTGTGGTGGATGCCGGTGGACGCGTGGTGGCCAGCACACTGGCACAGGATGCCGAAATTTTTGTGGACATGGACAAACTGGGTCCCAAAGTCATGCCCGGCCAGAGCGCGTTGGGTGGCTTTCTGGCAGGCCGCAGCTTGCAAAGCATCCGGTTGCGTGGAGAGCCAATAGATGCCCCGGCGGGTGTGGGCTACATCCCGTTTCTGTATGGATACACCAATGAAGCCGGGCATGTTCTTACCCTGGCCGCGCTGATCAATCCCGATGCGTTGTCGAACTTTCAGCGTTTGGCGCTGGAGTCCGAGCCTTTCGACTCCGTTCTTACGTCGTATGACGGGCAAATTCTGGCTAGCTCTGGTGGTGCTGCTTCCTTGGTAGGGCAGACCGTTGGGCACATACCCGTGTTCAATCAGTTCCTGCCCAAGCAGGAGCACGCCACTTATCTAGGCGCTGGGGTGCTGGGTCTTCAACAGATCCTGAGCTTCCGTGCGTCGGGAACCAAGCCTTTGGTTGTCATTGTTGAGCAGTCTTACCGTGCGGCTGCCTGGGATTGGTTTGCCAACGCACGGGCGCTTATCGGCATCGGCATAGCGCTGATATTGATGGTGGTGGGCTTGGCCGTTGCTGTCTGGCGGGGCGTGCGCACCCGCGAATACGCCCAGCAAGCGGTACTGGGTGCACAGGCGCGTATCGCCCAAAGTGAACACGAGCTGAAGGTGTTGATGCGCAGTGTGCAAGAGTTGATCTTTCGTACAGACTTGCGGGGCGTCATCACATACGTCAATGCCCACTGGACCGCCTTCACGGGGGACGACACCAGCCGTGCGATCGGACAGCGATTGCAAGAAATCGTCGCGCCCGAAAGTCGCAAAGATGTCATCAACGCGCTGGACCCCGGTTCCGACGAGGGTGTGCGTGTGTGCCAAGTGGTTGCCCGCTTTGCGCCCGGGCGCGAGTTGATGTTCCAGATGGCGGTGGTCCCGCTGCGGGTGGACGGTCGCGTGGTTGGCTTTGCGGGGAGTGCGGTGGATGTGACAGAGCGCTGGGTGGCCCAGCATCAGTTGCAGGCGCAAATAGCTTTCCAGGACCTGCTGCTGGAGACGAACCCTCTGCCCATCTCCGTGATCGATGCCGAAGGCCGCGTGGTGCGAGTGAACCGGGCATGGGAGGAGTACAAAGGTCGCCCCCGTGCGTCGGTGATGGGTCGCGAGTTGATCACGTTCCTTCCCCCAGAGGAGGCCAAACTACATGAAGCAGCCGACGCGCAACTTTTGCGTTGGGGTGGGCGCACCTACGTGGAAACCAAGGTGCTGCATGGAGACGGTTCGCGCCGGGACACACGCATCGCGAAGTCGGCCATTTCGGATGAGCACGGGCGTATGACTGGGGTATTGAGCATTCTGATGGATGTGAGTGAGTTTCGCGCAGCAGAGCGGGCAACCGAGGAGGCGCGAGATGCGGCAGAAGAAGCCTCGCGGTCCAAGTCCGAGTTCGTCGCCAATATGAGCCATGAACTGCGCACGCCATTGCAGTCCATCCTGGGTTTTGCCGAGCTGGGCATGCTGCGCGGGAAGGCCACCCCCAAGCTTGCTGGAATGTTTGAGGACATCCATTCGGCAGGTCAGCGCATGCTCACCCTGGTGAATGATCTTCTGGACGTGTCCAAGCTCGAAAGCACCGTGGGGACATTTCACATGGAGCGCCTCGACCTGCGCGGCGTAGTGCGCCCGGTGATCAGGGAACTGGAGCCCTTGCTTGCGCGCAGCCATTTGATGATGGACCTGCGCTTGTCCGATATGCCATTGGTGGCCAAGGCCGACCCAGTGCGTTTTCAGCAGGTAATCCGCAACGTGGTGGCCAATGCCATCAAGTTCTCGCCCCCGGGTAGCACCATCACCCTGGAGGGGCGAATGGACTCCAAAGACCAGGTGCATCTGGTGATTCAGGACGAAGGCCCAGGGATTCCGGAGACCGAGCTGGGCCGCATTTTTGAGGCATTTGTTCAGTCCAGCAAGACCAAGGATGGCTCTGGAGGTACAGGGCTGGGCTTGGCGATTTGCCGCAAGATTGTGGAGGCGATGGGCGGTCAGATTTATGCCCGCAACGTGCCCGCCAGTGGGGCCGCCTTTCACATCGTGTTGCCCGCGCGAGGGCAGTCTGAAACCCTGCCTGCGGCGCTGGAGTAATGCGACTGTTCGGTGCGGCTTGTCAGCAGGCAAGTTGAAAGCCTTGTACAAGCCGCAAAAAAAACAAAGCCCTCAGATGAGGGCTTTGTTTTTGGTAAGGGGGCTCGGAGCACCCCTTGGCGATTCAGCCGCCCTTTTTGGAGCGCTTGCCAGGGTTCTTCTTGCTGCGGGTTGCAACACCGCGCTCCAGGCTCACTCGCTGGCCACGGCCGCCGGTGCGCAGGGTGAAACCGGGCAGGGGCTTGGGTTGGGGGGTGTGCTTGCGGTCTGCTTCGGTGACGATCTTGTTGCCCATGGTAGGTCTCTGAGATAGTGGAAAAAAGAGTGATATTAGGCCACAGCCGGGTTGTCAGGCTGTCGGTCGGTGTTTTGCTGGCCTTTACGGGGCCACAAAACTTGCGGCTACGCCCGCACCATGGTCGGTCGAAAGGGCCTGTGTGCAGTGACGGGGTAACTCGAAACCACGCGCGGCATCTTGAATGGCACGGGTGCGGATAACGGGTGGCTTGGCCCACACCCCGCCAAAGATGGTGGCAAATGCCACATCCGCTGCATCGCGGCCCACGCCGAAACGCAGCAAGCCCATGGGAATGGCCGTACCAGAAGGATCGAAAATATACCAGCGGTCCCCCAGGTACACCTCAACGTAGGCATGAAAGTCGGGGGGGCCCAGCGCCGGGTCGGCGCCAAAGTCGGTGCCGGTGGTGAAGCGCGCCGGTATGTTGATGGCGCGACACAGCGCAATCATCAGGTGAGCAAAGTCGCGGCACACGCCGACCTGCTCGACCAAGGTGTCCACCGCCGAGGTGTTCGAGTTCGATGTATTGGAGGTGAACGATACGTGCCGCTGCACCCAGTCGCAGATCGCTTGCACACGGCTGTGTCCCTGCCACAGCGCTCCAAACTCGTTGGTCGCAAGACGCAGTAGACGGTCGGACTGACAGTAGCGGCTGGGGTAGATATAACCCATCACCTCTTGCGGCAGGCGGCGCACAGGGACTTCCGCGAGCTGGGTGGGATCGATGCGGTAGTGGTTGATGTCTACAGTGGCCGAATACGACAGCTCCAGCGTGCCAGGCTCACCATGCAGCCGCAGGTAGCGGTTGCCGGTCACCGGGTCGGTGTGCACATGGTGCGCAATGGGCTGGTTGATGACCAATCGCTCTGCGCTCACCGACTGGTTGGGGGTTTGCGCTGCGTGAATGTTGAACACAAAGTCAGCGCCGTATTGGTCGACCTCATAGCTCAGGTCAATCTGCAGTTCCATGCGCACCCGGTCATGGGTGGGCTGAGCGGTTGCTGCTGTCTGCTGCGCCGGGTAGGCAGGAGGTGCTGCGGTGGGGTTGCGGGCGGCTGAAGGGGAGGGAGGGCTTTGCGTAGTTGCCATGGGCATATCCTTGGGGCGCTGCTTATCGGGGCATCCGGCACAGCAGCGTGGCTTCAGGATAGTCGATAGGTCCGCGTTAGGTGTAGGCAAACGGCCCGGTAATTTGACCGCCAACATACCCAAGCGTTTTGAGCGCTACGGTGTCGCCATCTTCCAATGCAACGGGTGGGTTGCATTACGCAGAAACTGCCAGACGCGCCAACACTTCTGTCTTGCCACTGCGATCCGCCCGCAGAATCAACGCCTCACCCGAACTGGTGTTGGTGTTGGCAAGGTCGGACAGCACAAACATGTGCGTAAACCACACCTCAAACCGACCCGCCTTGGATGTCGCCGCCGTCAGTGCCGTGCGCAATTCGCGCAAATGGTCGGCGCTGGTGGTCTCTGGACTGCCCCGTGGCGATCCGAGCGCTGGCCAGGTTTCTGCTGTGCCAAACGCCAGGGTGGCACTGTCCACGCAGCGGCACCAGGGGCTCGACAAGACTTTGTCGGGCTGCAGTTGCCGTTGCTTGAACCATGCTCCCACTGCGCGCGCCTGCGCGCGGCCGTCTTCGCTCAGGTTCCGTTGGGTGCTGCAGTCGCCCAGGCGAAAGCCTGGAGGATCGAAGGTGCCAGGCGCCAGCGAGTGGCGAAACGCCGCCACCACACCGCCCTTGCGCAGCAGGGCTTCGGCTCCCGAATCCTGCGCTGCCCAACTGCGCAGGCTGGCGAAGGCCAGGCTGATTCCCATCGCGCCCGCGCCTAGAACGGCACGGCGGGGGATGTGGCGGGATTCAAGTGGCTGGCTGGAAGGCATAGCCAGCACCCGACGCGGTCATGCGTCCCATTGCGGGGAACGGGAAGTGGAAGCCGCCCAACATGGCATTGCTGGCCGTGATGCGCTGGAATACTTCGCGGCGTACCTTGCGGGCTGCTTCCGCGTCCATGTCAAAGGTCACCGCCCAGTCTGGATTGCGGGCAAACAGCGCGGGAACATTGGTCAAGTCCGCCACGTAAAAGAACTTCTGGCTGGAAGAAGTCAGTTCAAACAGCGTGTGGCCCGGTGTGTGACCGTATGCCGCCACCGATTTAATGCCCGGGGCGATTTCGGCGTCTGCAGCAAATTGAACCAGCGTGTCGGCAGGCATGGCGCCAAAAGTGCGGCGCACATTGTCGAAGGCGCCCTTCATGCCTGCGGGCGCTGCTGCCATGCGGGCGTCGTCCATCCAGAATGCATGCTCGGCGGCGGGCACCATCACTTTGGCCTTGGGGAAGGTGAGTTCACCCCCCTTGTTGCGAATGCCGTTGATGTGGTCGCCGTGGTAGTGCGAGATCAGCACGGTATCGATGTCTGACGCCTGCAGGCCCGCTGCGCGCAGGCTCTCCAGCAACTTGCCCGTGGTGGGGCCGCCAAACTCGCCCAAACCGGTGTCGATGAGGATCTTGCGTCCGCCAGCCACCACCAGGAAGGGGGTGTAGGGCACATCGATGTAGTCTGTTGGCAGACCTTGCGATGCCAGCAGCGCACGCACGTCGGCCAGGGGGGCGTTTTTCACAAACTCTTCCACCAGCGGGCGGCGGGTAATGCCATCGTTCAGCGCAATCACCTCAACATCGCCCACCTTCACACGGCGAAAACTCGGGCTGGGCAACGTGGGTGTGCCGAAGTTGGGCGCGTTCTGGGCCCAGACAGGAACAAAAGAGCCCGCTGCGTAGACGGTCGTAGCGAGGCTTGCGCCCAGGAAGTGGCGGCGTGACAGCATAAAACTCTCCAGTCTCGGGTTGAACTAATGAGTTTTGGACTGTAACTTCCGGCCAGTTTTTTCTGCCAGCCGCGGTCCGATCCTGTGTGTGACGTGGGGTTTTTAAGCGCGAACGGCGGTTCGAATGCTCGGCGCTTCCGCACCGTGTTCGTTACTCCACGTCAAATGCGTCTCGCAGCGCCTCGCAAAAGTCCGCATTGCCGCTAACAGACAACGTGAGGGTGGTGCGGGGCGCTGAAGCGTTGCCCAGCCCGCATTGGATGGACGAAGACGTTGCATCGAAGTCCAGTTGCAGGAGCGTGCTCACCTCCTGGACTCCCTGCAGGTCGTATTGCCACAGGCCTCCATCTTCCTCCGGCCCGCAGCCATCGGGGAAGTGCCTGTAGGCCCAGGCCAGCACTTGGGCTATCTCGGCATGCAGCGCCGGGAGCTGAGCGGGCGATACGCTTGCCATGGCATCAAAGGTGCCTGTTCCGTCGGCATCTTCGCTGTAGTCAAAGTCCAGGTAGTTCAACGTCATGGTGGTGGATTGCAAAAGGTGGACATGGGTTTATAGCCAGGTGCGCCCCAACGCCTGAGCGGCTTCGCACAGACGGGGCACCTGTTGCAATGCTTGCAGCAGTGACATGCGCGCCGCGGGTGCCTGCAGCGCGACTGCGCTGTGCACCATGCGTCGCCCCGCACCCAGAACGGGCACGGCCACGCAGACCAGGCCGTCTACAAACTCCTCAGCGTCAGTGGCGTAGCCTTGGCGCGCGATCTGTTCCAGTTCGGCTTCCAGTGCGCCGCGGTTCGTAAGTGTGGTGGCGGTGTGCCGCGTGAGTGGCAAGCCATTCAAAATGGCCGCGCGCCGCGCGCCAGACAAGTAGGCCAGAAACAGCTTTCCGCTGGCCGAGCAATGAATCGGAACGCGGGTGCCTGGGCGCAGTTCCATGCGCAGCGGAAAGGCCGACTCCACTCGGTCCAGATAGATAACCTCTGCGCCGCTGAGGGCCGTGAGGTTGCAACTTTCGCCGATGTCAGCCACCAGTTGTCGCAACACCGCATGGCGAACACCATGTTGTGTGCCCGCGCTGAGCGTGCTTTCCGCCAAGCGCAACAGGCGCGGCGCCGGGGTGTAGCGGCGACCATCGGGCTCTCGCGCCAGCAGGCCACCGCTTTCCAGCTGGCTCAGCATGCGGTGCACGCTGGGTTTGGGCCAGCCGGACGCTTCGATGGCCTCGGCCAGGCTAAAGGGACGGCCGTGGGTGCACATGATTTCGAGCAATTCGAAAAGGCGCAGGCTGGGGGCGGGTTTGTTCATCAAAATCTCGAAATTCGAGACGAATCCGTAAATGATTTCGAGATTATTCCGCACTGTGGCTAAGCTGCAAACCAAGATTTCTTGGAACACCCATGACAGCGACTTTCCATAATGCGGTTCTTACCGGTGCCTGCGGCGGCTTGGGCCAGGCCTTGGCGCGTGAACTGATTGCGCAAGGCGCTGCTGTGGCCCTGGTCGGACTGCACCAACCCACCTTGCAAACGCTGGCGGCGCTTGCACCCGGGCGGTGCGCCGTCTATACGCCCGATGTAGCCGATAGCAATGCCATGCAAGCCATGGCGGCCGACTGGGTGGCACGCTGGGGCACTCCCGATCTGGTGATTGCCAACGCTGGCGTGGCGGGCGGTTTTGACACCGCCGAAGCTGACGACCTGGCCGTGCTACGCCGCATGCTGGAGATCAACCTGCTGGGCGCGGCCACCACGTTTCAGCCGTTTTTGAAAGCGATGCGTGCGCAGCGGCGTGGGGCCCTGGTGGGCGTTGCCAGCATTGCGGGCTGGCGCGGTATGCCGGGCAATGGAGCGTACTGCGCGAGCAAGGGGGGGCTCATCCGCTACCTGGAAAGCCTGCGTGCCGAATTGCGCGGTGAATCCATTGTGGTCACCACGGTCAGCCCCGGCTATCTGCGCACCGCGCTTACCGCGGGTAACCGGTTTGCCATGCCGGGCCTCATGGAGCCTGACGCGGCGGCCAAGGCCATGCTGGCGGGTATTGCGCAAGGTCGCACCCACATCGTTCTTCCGGCACGCATAGGCTGGCTCGCGCGGCTGCTCAATGTGCTGCCCGATGCTCTGCACGACCGCTTGCTGCTGGGTCAACCGCGCAAACCGCGCGTGGGCGAGGCTGGCGCCACCCGCATCCCCGGGCTACCGTTGCCGACAAACACACCGATCAAGAACGAAAGCAAAGACGCATGACAACGGAGACGACACCGACCGTGACAGACACCCGCACCCAGATTGCGCTGATTGGCGCGGGCCCCAGCGGCCTGGCGGCAGCCCGTAACCTGCAAAAGGAGGGCGTGCCCTTCCAGGGCTTTGAAGCGCACACCGACGTGGGCGGACTGTGGAACATAGACAACCCACGCAGCACGGTGTACGAATCGGCGCACCTGATTTCCAGCAAACACACCACCGAGTTCACCGAGTTCCCCATGCGCTCCGAGGTGGCCGACTACCCCAGCCACCGCGAGATGCGCCAGTACTTCATGGACTTTGCCGCGCACTTCGGCCTGCACCAGCACTACTGGTTTGGCACCCGCGTGCTCCAGGTTGCGCCGGCGGGCGAGGGCGCCGCGCCGCTGTGGCGCATCACCTGGAGCCAGCACGGCGGCCCTGCGCGAACCGCTGAGTTCAAGGGCGTGGTGATTGCCAACGGCACACTGGCTGAACCCAACATGCCGCGGTTTGAGGGCCGGTTTGATGGCGAGTTGCTGCACACCAGTGCCTACAAAAGTGCCGAGCTGTTCAAGGGTAAACGGGTGCTGGTGGTGGGTGCGGGCAACTCGGGCTGCGACATTGCGGTGGATGCGGTGCATTACGCAAGCAGCGTGGACATCTCGGTGCGGCGTGGCTACTACTTCGTGCCCAAATACGTGTTCGGCAAGCCCGCCGACACACTGGGCGGAAAGTTCAAGATGCCGCCCTGGCTCAAGCAAAAGGTCGACAGCGTGGTGCTGCAGTGGTTCACCGGCGACCCGGCGCGGTTTGGCTTGCCCAAGCCCGACTACAAGATGTACGAGTCGCACCCCGTGGTGAACTCGCTGGTGTTGCACCACATGGGCCATGGAGACATCCACGTCAAACCCGACATTGCTCGCTTTGAAGGCCACACCGTGCACTTCAAGGACGGCCGCGCGCAGGACTACGACCTGGTGCTGTGCGCCACGGGCTACCAACTGCACTACCCCTTCATCGACCACGGCCTTCTCAACTGGCAGGGCATGGCACCACAGCTGTACCTCAACATCCTGTCGCCGCGCTTTGACAACCTGGCGGTGATGGGGATGATCGAAGCCAGCGGCATTGGCTGGCAGGGCCGTTACGAGCAGGCAGAACTTGTGGCGCGTTTCTTCAAGGCGCAGGCGGAGGGGTCGCCTCGGGCCGACGCCCTGCGCCAGGCGAAGGCCGGTCCTGCGCCCGACCTGTCCGGCGGCTTCAAGTACCTCAAGCTCGAACGCATGGCGTACTACGTGCACAAGGACACATACCGCAATGCGGTGCGCGCCGCCTCGGCGGCCTTGGCCTGAAAGGCTCACCATGCTGCCTGTCGACGAAATTCGCCTCAACTTCAACCCCGCGTCGCTCGTGGCGTTGAACGTGGTGCTGGGCTTTCTCATGTTCGGCATCGCGCTCGATACGCGGGTGGCCGACTTCAAGCGCGTGCTGCGCATGCCCGGCGCCATGGCGGTGGGCATTGCGGCGCAATTCATCGTGCTGCCTGCGGTCACCTTTGGGCTCACGCTGCTGCTCCAACCCGGCCCCAGCATTGCGCTGGGCATGATCCTGGTGGCCTGCTGCCCGCCGGGCAACGTGAGCAACATCCTCACGCACCGCGCTGGCGGCAACGTGGCGCTGTCGGTGTCCATGACCGCGATCTCCAACGCGCTGGCCATCGTGCTCATGCCGCTCAACTTTGCGTTCTGGGGCGGCATGCACCCTACCGCTGCACCGCTGTTGCGCAGCATTGCACTGGACCCGCTGGAAATGGCGGGGCACATCGTTGTCATCATCGGCCTGCCATTTGCGCTGGGCATCCTGTGCGCCGAAAAGTTGCCCCGCTTCACCCAGCGGGTGAACAAACCCGTGCGCATCCTCAGCTTCATCTGCCTGATTGGTTTCATCGTGGGCGCTGTGGCGGGCAACTGGCGGTATTTCCTCGACTACGTGGGGCTGGTGCTGCTGGCCGTGGTGTTGCACGACGCGCTGGCTTTTGGCACCGGCTACGCGTGTGCCCGCGCCTGCGGCCTGCCGGACTACGACCGACGCGCGGTCAGCATCGAGGTCGGCATCCGCAACGCTGGGCTGGGCCTGGTGCTGATCTTCAGCTTCTTTGGCGGCCTGGGCGGCATGGCCGTGGTCGCAGGCGTGTGGGGTTTCTGGGACATCATCGCAGGCCTGGCGCTGGCGGGGTGGTGGGGGCGCAGACCAGCCGTGTTACCCCCGGTGGCTGCAGCCAAGGAGCACGGCGCATGACGGACGCTGTTTGGACATCGCGCCGTGTTCTGGTGACCGGGGCTGACGGCTTTCTGGGCCGGGGTGTGGTGGCAGCTCTTGCGCGCGAGGGTGTGCAAACACTGGTGGCGGCCGATGTGCGCGAGGTGCCTGCCGAGCGCCGCCTGCCCGGCGTGACCTATCTGGTGCAGGACGTGCGCGACCCCACGCTCGTGCAGACGCTGGCCGACCATGCCATCGACAGCGTGGTGCACCTTGCCTCCATCGTCACGCCCGGCAAAGGCTCCAACCGCGAGTTCGAGTATTCCGTGGATGTGCTGGGTAGCAAGAACGTGCTGGATGCTTGCGTGGTGGCGGGGGTGAAACACATCGTCGTCAGCTCCAGCGGCGCGGCCTATGGCTACCACGCCGACAACCCCGCCTGGCTGCGGGAGACCGATGCGCTGCGCGGCAACGAGGTGTTTGCCTATTCGCACCACAAGCGGCTGGTCGAAGAGATGCTGGCTGAGTACCGCGCTGCACACCCGGCGCTGGCGCAGACAGTGCTGCGCATCGGCACCATCCTGGGCGAGCGGGTGGACAACCAGATCACTGCGCTGTTCGACAAGCCCCGCCTGCTGGCCATTCGCGGTAGCGAGAGCCCGTTTGTCTTCATCTGGGACGACGACGTAACCGGCGCGATCATGCATGCCCTGCGCACGCAGTGCGCGGGCTGTTTCAACTTGGCGGGTGATGGTGCGCTGCCGCTGCGCGAGATTGCGCGGCGCCTGGGCAAACCGCTGCTGGCATTGCCCGCAGGCCTGCTGAGAGCAGCGCTGGCCGTGGGCTCCACGCTGGGAGTCAGCCGCTACGGGCCCGAGCAACTGGACTTTCTGCGCTACCGCCCGGTGCTGCTCAACACGGCGCTCAAGGACGGGCTGGGTTATGTGCCCGGCAAGACCAGCGCCGAGGCGTTCGACGCCTTTGTGGCTGCCCGTGCGCGCCAGGGCCGGCCTGTGGCCGCAGCGGTACGGGCGGTATCCGCATGACAGCAGTGGCACTGAGCCGTGGCGACCTGCTGCGCGCATTGGCCGTGGTGGTCATCTGGGGGCTGAACTTTGTGGTGATGAAGCTGGGCTTGCAGGGGCTCAGCCCCATGCTGCTGGGCGCTCTGCGGTTCACCGCGGCGTCGTTGCCTTTTTTGCTGTTCGTGCCACGCCCCTCGCTGCCCTGGCGTTTTGTCGTGGGCTACGGGCTGGCGCAAGGGCTCGGGCAGTTTGGTTTTTTGTTTCTGGGGCTGCAGCTGGGCATGACCGCCGGCATGGCCTCGGTGGTCATGCAGACGCAGGCTTTCTTCACACTGCTGTTGGCCGCCCCACTGCTCGGCGAACGCGCCAAGCCCTGGCAGTGGGGCGGGCTGCTGCTGGCGTTGGGAGGGCTGATGACGATTGGCCTCGCCCACGGTGAAGGTCCTGGGCAGATGACCCTGGCCGGTTTTGTGCTCACCCTCGGCGCGGCGTTCATGTGGGCGGTGTCCAACCTGGTGGCGCGCCGCGCGGCGCAGGCGGGCGCCTATGCCCCGTTCCCCTTCATCGTATGGAGCAGCGTGGTGCCCATCGTTCCGTTCTTTGCGTTGGCGGTGTGGACGCAAGGGGCCAACGGGGTGGTGGCGCAGTTGCAGGCTCTCAATGGCACGGCATTGTTGGCAGTGCTTTACCTGGCGTTGCTAGCCACGTTGCTGGCCTACACGCTGTGGACGCAGTTGCTGCAGCGCCATACGGCCGGGCGGGTCACGCCGTTTTCACTGCTGGTGCCGGTGGTGGGCTTGTGGGCTGCGTATGCGTTCTTGGGCGAGACGCCTTTGCCATTGCAGTGGGTGGGCGCAGCCGCCGTGTTGTGCGGTCTGGTGGTCAACCAGACCGGTGGCTGGCTGTGGGCACGGCGCACTTCCTAGAATTCGGCTTTTCAGTGCAAGGAAACATGGTGGCCGACAACGTGGTTTTGGAAGTTCAGGGATTGTGTTTCGCCTACCCCGAATGTGGGGTGCTGGACGCCTGGTCCATGGCCCTGCCTGCAGGCCTGGCGCTGGTGCGGGGCGATGAGAGCAGTGGCAAGACCACTTTGTTGCGTCTGCTGGCGGGCGAGCTCAGGCCACAAGCGGGGCAGATCACGCTGCAGGGGCTGAGCGCAAGCGATGCGCCCAAGGCCTATGCGCAGCAGGTGTTCTGGGCCGACCCACGTTCCGGCGACCTGGACAAACTCACCGCCCGCGGCTGGCTCGACAGCCTGCCCGCCCGCTACCCGCGGTGGGATGCTGCGGCGCTGGCCGCGCACATCGACGGCTTCACGCTGCACGAACACCTGGACAAGCCGCTCTACGCGCTGTCCACCGGCAGCAAACGCAAGGTGCTCATGGCCGGGGCCCTGGCGTCGGGCGCGCCGCTCACGTTGATCGACGAGCCCGTGGGCGGGTTGGACAAACCCTCGGTGGGGTACCTAACGCAGGCGCTGGCCGGGGCAGCAGCGCAGGCTGGGCGCGTGGTTGTGGTGGCCCACTACGAAGCGCTGCCGGGGGTGCAATGGAATCAGGTGGTTTCACTCTGAGTCAGGGCGTCGCCCATTCGCTGCGGGAGCTATCACTCACCCGCGCTAAGCTCGGCGCCGCGCACGCCGCATCGCCAATAACCCCGCCATAGCAGACAGCAACGCCAAGCCCCAGTTGCTCAGCGTGGGGATGCTCTGCGCACCAGAGGGCGCGGCCAACACCACGGGCAAAAACGGGTCGACGATGGTGCCTGTGGCGGCGTCCGCATCCCCCAGCCCGTCGTCTGTGATGGTGTAGCTCACGGTTCTGCGGTCACCGCTCAGGATCACGTTCAGCGGTGTGGCTGCGTCCTGGGGGTCGAACCACCCGCCTGCGCCGTCGGGTTTGCGAAAGCGTACGCTTGTGGGAAGCGGGCTGGGGTACTGCAGCGTGATGGTGACGGTGCCAGTGCAATGTTCTGCAGTGAACCTGAATTCTCCATGCGGCGCGTTCCAGCCCGGCGGTATCGAGCTGGTGGTGCCGAAGCCGCTTGCACCGCCCTGCAGTGTGCAGCTGGGGCCACCACCCGACAGTGTCGCTGTGGCCCTGCCCGTCATTGCCGGCACCCCATCCAGAGCAGACTCGATTTGCAGCAGGCGCGGCAACACGGTGTTCGAAGCTGCCGATGCAGCACCCATGCCTATTGCGTTTAACGCCCTCACGGCAAAGGTGTAGCTGGTGCCATTCGCCAGGCCCAGGACAGTAATGGTGCACACCGTGCCAGGCGGCGAGCCGACAGGCACATCGCAATGTCCCGTGACATTGCCTGGGGTTGATGTGGCCGCGTAACGCGTGATGGCGCTGCCGCCGTCAAGGGATGGGGCGATAAATGTGAGCTGGGCCTGTCCCGCTGAAGAGGTTGCGGTGACAGTACCGGGCGCACCAGGGACACCAGTAATGACGGAGAGCGTCAGCGTAATTTGTGGTGCCGCGTTGTACTGCGCGTCGCCCGCCTGATTGGCCGCCAGCGTGCAGTTGGACGTGCCAACGGCCGTGCCCGTGACCTGATTGCCACTGACGGTGCAGGCCGCTGGCGTGAGCGAGCTGAACACCACCGGGGCTGAAGACCCACCTCCTGTCGCTGCAACGGTGCTGGCTGCACCGTACGTCACCGTCGGCACCGTACCCCAGATCAGCGACTGGTTGGCCTTCGGTGTGGTGAAGGACTGGGTCGCGCCTTGCGCCGTGCCGCCCGCATTGGTGGCATGAGCACGGTAATAGTAGGTTGTACCGGCCGCGAGGCCCGTCAACACATCCGTCACCGACGTGACCCCGGCCGCAGCACTGACGGTGCTGGGCGTGGCGGCCGCAATCGCGCCACCTCCTCCATCTACAACCCATTGGCTTGTGCTGTACCGGAAGAACGCCGCGCTCACGTCCGAACCCACCGCACCCACGCTGCCGTTCAGTGTGGCGGCAGAACTCAGAACCCCCGTCGCGGCCCCCGTCGCGACGGTAGGCACAGCGATGGACAGCACGATGCGTGGCGTTCCATCGCTCAACGCGGCCGTGCCGCCCGAGGGCACGAGGTTGGAGCCACCGCCACCGCCGCCACGATGGCCACCACCGCCACCACCCGCGTAGCCGCCGCCGCCGCCGCCGGCTGCCGGGGCAGCGTCGGATGCCGAGCCCCCGCCCGAGCCTCCGCCACCCACACCGCCCGCACCACCGGAAACATTCGCGGCGAAGGTCCCTGCTCCGCCCCCGCCCCCTACCGCACCGAACCCGCCACCGCCGCCACCGCCGCCGGCATAGGTGGCGTCACTACCGACTACCCCCGCGGCACCCGCATTGCCGCCGGCACCTCCTGTCCCGTAAGCTGCGGGATAGTCTGATGTCCCGCCAGTGCCCCCTGTACTTCCGACGCCAGGGCCGCCCGCTGGAGGTTGGTCCGCCCGCACCCCAACACTTGGCACAAACACCCAACCCGACTTCTCCGCATCTCCACCCGCTCCAGCGCCATTGTTGGCCGAATTGCCGCCACCACCGCCCGCCGCAATGACCAGCGGGCCCGCTGCGTGGCTGGTCTGCGCAATGGCCGAATACCCGCCGCCACCACCACCCGCGGGATAACCGGCGCTGACATCAGCACCATGGCCGCCGACGGTCAAGTACAAGGTCTGCCCCGGTGTCACCGGCAGCACCCCGCTGATGTGCGCCCCCCTGCCACCGGAGCCAGTGTCTCCAAGGCGGGGTCCGCCGCGCCCGCCATTGCCTCCCACCACCACGTAGCTCAATGCCTGCACGCCTGCAGGCACGACGCAGGTGGTGTCGCCTGCCGTCGTGAGGTTGATGTTTGCGCATCCTGACGCCGCATGCGCGAGGCCTTGGACCAGAGCCAGCAAGCAAAGCGCGGAAAAAGCCAACCGCGCAGGGTGAAGAGAAGGTTTCATCTGTTTGCTTCTGCCTTGATAGTTCTTTTTGTGTTCTCAGGAGGGGCCCCAAGAGTCAAAACCTGTGTGGCCGTACTGGTCGGGCACTTGGCCCTGACTTAAGCGTGCGCATGTGTGGCAGCGCTGCGGCCAAGGCGGATCCCGCCAACCTTGCGTGGGGGAATGGACGTTGTGCGGTGACTTTATCGGGCAGGGCGCAGAACCGACAGGATGCAAATGCATCCTGTACAAGTCATCGACACAATCCGTGCGGAGCGGGCGCGTTGCAGATCTGTATGAGACTGCAGGCGCAAAACACGTCCATGGCTTTGGCTAGGGCTGGCAGCGCCTAGGAGCGCACCAAACTTGCATCCGCAGAGGGCTTGGCGACGCTAGTCGGCTGCGCTGAGCAGGCCAGCCAACTGCGCGTTGGAGCGCACGTTGAGCTTGGCATGTATGCGCTGGATGTAGTTGCGTGCGGTGGCGGGCGTCAGGCCCAGCGCCAACGCGATTTCCTTGTGGGAGAGTCCGCGCGTGACTTGGGTCGCGACGTCCCGCTCGCGCGGGGTGAGCGCGTCCACCGCCTGCACGGGGCGGGCCTTGAGGATGTGCAGGTCACCGCAGACGGCAATCCGGGCAACCAGCACCTGATTGCCCTTGTACCGGAGCCGGTTGCGGCCCAGCAATTCGGTAGCCACTGAAGCGGGAAGCCGATGGGCACTGGGCTGACTCCATTGCTGACGCAAAACCTCCACAAAGCCAGGCTCGGCATAGTGCAGGTGGCCCGATCCGTCGCAGATCGCCCGGGGCCAACGCTGAGCCGCTGGTTCTTGGCCGAATGCCGGCAAGGCCAATGCCATGTTGATCGTTTGTGCCTCCAGCAGATGGGGGAAAAGAAGTTGGCAGGCAAGGCGCTGGCGTTCGCTGAATTGGTTGTCGTCGTCACCTTTGTAGAGAGAAATGGAGCGGAAGAAACCTCTGGTCTCGTGCGAGCAGGACACCAGCGCGTTGTCGTGACGCACGCCATGCGTATACGCCCGTAGCCCCTTGCGTCCGTGGGTCTTGCACAGCACGTCCATGTTCAGGTTCAGCGTGGTGCCCCCGCTGGCGACCATTGCCAGCGCCGCGAAGTCCTCGTGCGCTATCTGCGCATAGGCTTCGAGGGTGGCCGGTTCGTCCGCGTACAGGTGCACATTGTTGAACAGCACCGCGTCAGGCGTGCCGGTGACGACGAGCCCCCACTTGGCAGTCTCAAAATTCAGTAGATGCCGGGTGGTTTGCAGAGCGGTGTCACAAAAGTCAGACATCGGCGTTTCCCGCGCCGCGCGGTACAGGTTCAGAAGGGTGTTCGAAAGTTCGTTGTGATGCATGGGTCTGGGCGAGCTGGCGCTCCGCGCATAGCATAGCCCGTCGCATGTGTGGGCCTGTGACATATGGGTGCTGGCAAGGACAGTGCGTGTGCCTCATGCCGTGCGTCAGGGGTTGTGGAGCCCATGTGCCAGTAGGGCATTTCAGCGCGGATCTTGATCGCTACATCGCCTTGAACAAATGCGCGTAAAGGCGGCTCACCGGCAGCTTCTCGGGTCGCCCAGCCACCTCCAGGTGCAGTTTGCCGGCCTCGTCGCGTGTAACGGTGGTGATGCTGCCAGCGCGCACCAAGGTGCTGCGGTGCACTTGCCAGAACACCTGTGGATCCAGCTGAGCCGTCAGGTCCTTCAGGGGCGTGCGGATCAGGAACTCGCGTGTGGCAGTAAGCACGCGCACGTACTTGTCGGCTGCCTCGAAGTACAGCACCTCGGCCACGGGCACCATGAGAATCTGGCTGCCGCTGCTGGCCTGGATCATGGTGAGCGGCGCCGTGCCGGCGGGGGGCGCCGCTGCCGCCGGTGTGGCAGACGCCACGCCCGGCGCCGCCAGCAGGTGGCGCAGTTGCGCGATGGTGGCTTCCAAATTTGCTTCCAAATTAATAGCTGCTGAAGGTTGACTGGAAAGCGCTAGCTGCAGTTTTTGCACAGTTTTTTGCAGGCGGGGGCCCTGCACTGGCTTGAGAAGATAGTCCACCGCCTGTGCCTCGAAGGCCTGCACGGCGTATTGGTCGTAGGCCGTGACGAACACCAGGGCAGGGAAGGGCTTGTCCACAGGCCAGGCGTCGGCCAGTTCGGCGGCAGCGTCCAGCCCCGATTGGCCGGGCATGCGGATGTCGAAGAAAAGCACGTCGGGCTGCAGCGCCAGCGCCCGCTGCACGGCCGAGAGGCCGTCGCCCACCGTGGCAGCAATCTGCAGCGCGGGCCACGCCTGGGCCAGTTCTTGCTGCAGCGCGGCAGCCAGCAGGGGCTCGTCTTCGGCGATCAGGGCGCGGGGCTGAAGGGATGTCATGTCAAGGGAAAATTTAAGGGAAAAGTGAGTCTAGCGCTTGTCCCACCTGCGCTAGCAGCTATTAATTCGAGAGTTCCCAAGCTGCCATGCAAGGTGGCCAGACGCTCGCGCACCTGGGCCAGTCCGAAGCTCTGGCCCGGCCCGGGCGTAGGCAGCGTGTCGGGCAGGCCCGCGCCGGTGTCGTTGACTTCAATCACCAGCAGCGGGCCGTTGGCGCCTGGGCGCGTGCTCGCACGCACGGTGATGTGGCCACCCCCTACCTGCGGTTCCAGTCCATGGCGGATAGCGTTTTCCACCAGGGGTTGCAACAGCAGCGGAGGCACGGGCACGTTGCGCAGCGCGTCGGGCAGGTCCAGCGTGTAGGCCAGGCGCGGGCCCATGCGCACGGCCATCAGCTCCAGGTAGTCGCGCAGGCGGTCAAATTCGTTGGCCAGCGGGTGCTGGGTGCTCCGCGATGCCGTGAGCGTGGCGCGCAGGTAGGCAATGATGCGGTCCAGCATGTCCTGCGCGCGTGCCGGGTCGGTGCCAATCAGCATGCGCAGATTGGCCAAGGTGTTGAACAGCATGTGCGGTTCCAGCTGCGTCTCCAGCAGCTTGAGTTGTGCTTCGGTGGCCTGGCTGCGCACCTCGTTCACCTTGGCTTGCAGCCAGGCGCTTTTGCCACGGCTGTAAAAAAAGTAGGTCAATGCGAGCGCTGACAGCACCGTGATGCCGATGGAGATGCGCAATTGCGGGCGGTCGTCAAAGCTCCAGGACGAAAAACCGAACCAGCGGTCGGCAAACCATGTGCCCGCCAAAAAGCCCATAACGTTGCCAACGAGGGGCAGGGCAATGCCCGCGACACCCTCAGGCCAGCCGGTGTCTTGGCTGGACGGAAAAAAATGGCGTCCAAAGTCGATCAGTACCCACGACGACAATCCGATGGTCAGGGAATAGACGAGTGCAATTTCGTAGGGCTTGTGGGGCCTGAACGCATAGTGGATAGCCGCGATGACCAGGCAAAAAGCGGTGATCTGCAAAAAGTGCCGAAGCTTGGCGATCCAGTCGATTTTCATGCTTGCATCGTCGCGTTCAACGGCCGTTGCGGTCTTGCTCGCGCTGCAGCCGCTCGCGCTCTTTTTGCACCATGCGCTCCCGCAGGCCGCTGCCGGTGCCCAGCACAAACACCGAAATGCCGTGCAACGCGAGGCCCAGCCCCCAGCCCAGCAACGGGTACACCGACCAGGGCCGGTTGCCAAAGCCGTAGCGCGACATCCCAAAGAGCACCAGATTGACCACGGTGAATGCCGCAGCGTGGGTATACCAGCCCAGTTTGGCGCCAGCGCGCTTGCGGGCCAGTTGGTCGAGGTCGTCGGGTGTCATGGGATGGGGCATGGAGGCGCAATTTTAGGCGGGCAGTGGCGTTGCAATGCCGGTCGTTGGGCTGTCAAGCCTTGCAGGCCTGGGCCACCGCTTGCACGGCCACGGCGTCCAGCGTCAGCCCCATGTGGTTCACGCCGGGCACCAAGGTCACGGGCACAGGCTTGCCCGCCTGGGCAAACAGGTCCGCAAAACGGTCGGCGTAAAAAAGCTCGTCGTCCTGCCCAGCCACAATGCAGACAGTGCCGCGGGCGTTGCGGATGTCGCTCTGGTAGTCGTTGTGGGGACGGAAATTCATGGCGACGGTGTAGGAGTAGCTCGGGGTGAGCAGGCTGCGCGCCACATCGTTGAGCGCAAAACGCAGCACCGGCAGGTGGTTCCACTGGCTGATACCGATCTGGTTGAGTGTCGTGAGTCCCACGATGCGGGGCAGCCCCACTGATGCCCAGCCGCCGCTGTCCGGCCGTGACGTGGGAGCGTTGTGGTGCACAAAAGGCGAGAGCAGCACGTAGCGGTCGAACAGATCCTGCCGCGCGCTGCCCGCAAAACGCAGCGCAAAACCGCCGCCCGCCGAAAAGCCCATCAACGTCTGCGGGCCGGTGTGGGGCACGGCGCGCAGAAAGTCTTCCACATCGTCCTCCATCTGGCCCACATACGCGGCTTGCCCACGGACACCCGATTCTCCGTGCCCCCGCATGTCCAAAGCTGCCACCGCATATCCCTCAGCCGCCAGGGCCTGGGCCAGCACATGCATGGACTGCCCGCGGGCGGACGACCCGTGTACCAGGACCACACGGCGCGCGAGGGTGGCGGTGGCTGCTGGTGCGGGCGCGTAGCCGTACCAGGCAAGTGGGGTCCCATCACGCGCGGTGTACCGCTGCGCCTTCGGCACTTGGCTGTAGTCCACATCCCGAAACGGATTGTTGATGCTGGCCAGCGGCGGTATGTCCTTGGGGCCGCCCCAGGCCACGGCAGCAGCGCAGCCGACGATCGCAGTCAGGAGAAAGGCGAGGAGCAGCATGGCGGTGACGCGACGTGGGAGGAGATTTGAAGACCGAGTCATGGTGGTCATGGCTCAGGACGATCGATCTTGCGCAGCGATGCGGCTGCGTTCCGCCTGCACTAGGCGTTCGTACATCCCCCCGCCACCCGTCACCAAGAACACCACCACGCCATGCACGGCCAGGCCAATGCCCCAGCCAACCGCTGGAAACACGGCCCAGTGGCGGCCGCTGGCGGCCGACAGCGTGATCAGCAGCAGGTTGACCAGGATGTAGACGCTGGCGTGGAGATACCAGCCCAGTTTGGCGCCAGCGCGCTTGCGGGCCAGGCGTTCGAGGGGGTCGGCGGAGGGGTAATCGTGGCGCATGGGGTGTACCGGTCGTGGAGGGGGTGAGGTGAGGGTGAAGGTGTTCAGGCCGATGCGGTGGTTGCTGCCCGCGGAGCGTTCTCGCGTGCCAGCCGCAACAGGCGCCATGACCGGGCTGCAATCAGGCCGTTGAACACCCCATACAAGACAGCGATCTGGAGCGCAAAGCCACCGTCACCTGCCAAGGCAGGCTGCATGGCCAGCTCGACACCGACGAAGTATTTGGTCAGGAAAATCCCGAGGATCAGCACCAGTGGCATGGCACTGCCGGGTATGTAGAAGCTGCGCGAGCTGCCCGCATAGTGCGTGCCCTTTGGGGCGGTGGGCTGGAACCACAGAGCAAGGGCAGCGATCAGCGCGGCGGCCAGCAGCCAGGCACCCAGCACCGCACCTGCCGGGCCCGACGCACCGAACGCAGACACAAGCCCATAGACCGACAGGCCGGTCATCGCCACGGGCATGACCATGGCACGCACCAAGCTGACCTGGCGGTCAAAGATCTGGCTGCCGCCCAGCCCGAGCAGTCCGGTCAACAAGGCCCACACCCAGAAGGGCGTGTTTTGGATGATCTGGCCCAGTACCTGGGGTTGTTGGATGAGAAGGTTGAACAGCATGGTGCGGGTCCGACGAATTGAAAAAAATGAAAAGAATGGGCAGAGGCCGGTCGCGTGACTTCAGGCCATACCCAGTGCCGTCCACAGCGAGTGGCCCAAAAGGCGGTTCGGCAGCAAGGTGAACCCTCCGGCCACCACACAGGCGCCGACGTAGATGTATTGCATGGTCTGGCGGTGGCCCACGATGTTGCGGCGTGCCAGAAGAACGAACGACACCACCAGCATGCCCAGCGTGAGCGGGATCAAAAGGTGGATCAGGCCAAAACTGCCCCAGCGCGGGCCGTTGCCACCACTGATGAAAATGGCAGACACCGCAGTGGCAACCATAAGAGTGACCCAGGCATATCCCGCAGCCCGGTGCAGGCGTGGCCGCTGGGTGCGGCCCTTGCGTGCCCACAACGCGATGGGGCCGAGGGCAGTGGCGGCCAGCGCGGCAGCCAGGTGGATGGCGATGATGGGAGTAAGTTGCATGGGTGGGCTCCTGGCGTTCGGTGGAGTGAACTGTGCCCACCCGCCCTGTGCGTCGCCAGCGCGCTGCGACGAAATGCGGATGTGCGGGTGCGAGATGCAGGAGGACGGCGCGAGGTGAAGGCCTGTTCAGCCGAATTAGGGGGAGGGGCCCGCGCCCTGAACCTGGATTCAAGGGGGAACCCCTCAGGTTTACTTTTCTTCGCATAACGTTCAAGGCAGAGCGTGGGTGGACCCTCTACGATCCGGTACGGCGCGATCCAGCAGATCCCGCGCTTGGCCCATTCCGGCCCGCACCCAAGAACACGAATCAGGACCGTCATGACCCCGCAAGAAGCCCACGCGCGCCCACCATCGGCTATCCCACCTGCTCCTCCAAATCCCCCACCACGCCGCTCTCGTTGGGTCGGGACCCTGGTGGCGCTGCTGCTGGTGGCGTTGGTCGGCGCCGCCGCGTGGTACCTGGTCAAGCGCGCCAATGGCGAGTCCGGTGACGGGATGCCCAGGGGGCCAGGCGGCGGCCGTCCCACGGTGACCGTCGGCAACGCAGTGGCGCGCAAGGCCGATCTGCCGGTCATCATCGATGCGCTGGGCACCGTGACGCCCGCGACGACTGTTGTCCTTCGCCCCCAGGTGTCGGGCATGCTCACCCAGGTGCTGTTCACGGAGGGGCAGATGGTCAAGAAGGGGCAATTGCTGGCGCAGATCGACCCTCGGCCTTTCGAGCAGGCGCTGATGCAGGCCCAAGGCACCCGCCAACGTGATGAAGCCCAGCTGGACAACGCGCGACTGACGCTGGAGCGATACCGCACCCTGCTGTCGCAAGACTCCATCGCCCGCCAGGATGTCGATACCCAGGCGGCATTGGTGAAGCAGCTCGAAGGCACGGTCATGACCGACAAAGCGCAAGAGAACACGGCCCGACTGAACTTGGACTACACGCGCATCACCGCGCCCGCGACAGGGCGCATCGGTCTGCGCACGGTGGATGCCGGCAACTATGTGACCTCTGGAGATGCTGCGGGGCTGGCCACGATCACCCAGGTGGCACCGATTGATGTGCAATTTGCGGTCCCGCAGGACCGCGTTGGCGACATCCGGGCCGCACAAACGGATTCGGCAGTGCTCGCCGTGACCGCATTGGACCGGACGCGAAAGACCGAACTGGACAAAGGCCAGTTCTCTACCCTCGACAACCAGGTGGACACCACGACCGGCACCGTCAAGGCCAAGGCTCGGTTTGACAACGCGGCGGGTGCGCTGTTCCCCAATCAGTTTGTGAACGTGCAGTTGCTGCTGCGCAATGTATCGGCGGTGGTGGTTCCCGTCACCGCTGTGCGCACAGGGGCGAATGGGGACTATGTGTACGTCATCAATGAAGACCGCACCGTCTCGCTGCGCAAGATCAAACGTGGGCAGGCCACCGTGGGACTGATGGCGATTGCCGAGGGCCTGCAGGAGGGCGAACGGGTGGTGACAGAAGGCGGAGACCGCCTGCAGGACGGCATGTCCGTGCAACTTCCGGGTGCTGCAGGAGCGGCTGGTGCGCGTGGGCCGCGCACGGGCGCCAGCGGCGCTCGCGGCGGCGCATCGGGCCCCCGCAGTGGCGCTTCGGCCCCTGGCGAAGGCGGCCAGCGCCGCCAGCGTCCCGCCCAGAATTCTTGAGCACGGACCGACACAGCATGAGTCCTTCGCGTCCGTTCATTGAAAGACCCGTTGCCACGGCGCTGCTGATGCTGGCCATTGTGTTGGCGGGGCTGGTGGGTTTCCGTTTTCTGCCGCTGTCGGCTTTGCCCGAGGTGGACTACCCGACCATCCAGGTGCAGACCTTGTATCCCGGTGCCAGTCCCGAGGTGATGAGCCGCACCGTGAGCGCGCCCCTGGAGCGCCAGTTTGGGCAAATGTCGGGCCTGGAGCGCATGGCATCCACCAGCGCGTCTGGTGTCTCCATCATCACGCTGCAGTTTGGCCTGGGCCTGGCGCTGGATGTGGCCGAGCAGGAGGTGCAGGCAGCCATCAATGCGGGCAATTCGCTGCTGCCAGCAGACCTGCCCGCCCCGCCCGTGTATGCCAAGGTCAACCCGGCCGATGCGCCGGTGCTGACGCTGGCCATCAGCTCTGACACGCTACCGCTGACCGAAGTGCAGAACCTGGTGAACACACGTCTGGCCCAAAAGATCAGCCAGGTCGGCGGAGTGGGCCTGGTGTCACTGGCCGGCGGACAAAGGCCCGCCATACGCATCCAGGCGGACACCAAGGCGCTGGCGTCTTATGGCATTGGGCTGGATACGCTGCGCACCGCCATCACCTCGGCCAACGCCAACAGCGCCAAGGGCAGTTTTGATGGTCCCCAGCGTTCCTACACCATCAACGCAAACGACCAACTGTTGACGGTGGACGATTACAGAAATCTCATCGTGTCATGGCGCAACGGTGCACCGGTGCGCATGCTAGAAGTGGCGCGCGTGGTGGAAAGCGCCGAGAACAATCGGCTGGGTGCGTGGGCGGGTGTCAACGACCCCCATCGCGGCGTGCCCCCGGGGGGCGGCGATCCACATGAAGTGGGGAGCGTGGGGGCCACAGTCACTCCGGCCATCATCCTGAACGTGCAGCGCCAGCCCGGCGCCAACGTGATTGCCACGGTGGACGACATCAAAAAGCTGCTGCCCGAGCTACAGGCCGGGTTGCCCGCGTCGCTGAAGGTCGAGGTGCTATCAGACCGCACCACGGGTATTCGTGCGTCGGTACACCACGTCGAGATGGAACTGGCATTGGCCGTGTTGATGGTGGTGCTGGTGATCTTCTTTTTTCTGCACAGCGTGCGCGCGACCGTCATCGCCAGCCTGGCGGTGCCCATCTCGCTCATCGGCACCTGTGGCGTCATGTTCCTGCTGGGATACAGCCTCAACAACCTGAGCCTGATGGCGTTGACCATTGCTACGGGCTTTGTGGTGGACGACGCCATTGTGATGATCGAGAACATCGCGCGCTATCTGGAAAAAGGGGAACCTCCCTTCCAGGCCGCGCTCAAGGGCGCCACGCAAATCGGCTTCACGATCATTTCGCTGACGGTGTCGCTGATTGCAGTGCTGATCCCGCTGCTCTTCATGGGCGACGTGGTGGGGCGCTTGTTTCGGGAGTTTGCGGTTACTTTGGCCATCACCATCCTGATCTCCGGGGTTGTGTCGCTCACGCTGGTGCCCATGATGGCCGCCCGCTGGTTGCGTGCGGAGCCCGAGGGCGGGCCCACAGGAGTCGCGGGCCGCATCAACCGTGGCTTTGACCGGGTGATTGCGGGCTATGACCGCTGGCTGCACTGGGTGCTGCGTCACCAGAGCGCCACGCTGGTGGTGGCGGTGCTGACGCTGGTGCTGACAGCGTTGTTGTACGTGGTCATTCCCAAGGGCTTGTTCCCCACGCAGGACACGGGGCAGCTGCAGGCGCGCATCGAAGCCTCGCAGGACGTGTCTTATACGCGCATGAGCGAACTGCAACAGGCGGCAGTGCGCGCCATTTTGCAAGACCCGGATGTCTCGTCACTCAGCTCATTTGTGGGGGTGGATGCGGCCAACAACACCATGCTGAACGCGGGCCGCATGCTCATCAACCTGAAGCCCCAGCGTGACGCACAGGAGGCCATCATGGCGCGGCTGCGCGAACGGGTGCAATCCGTGGCGGGCGTGACGCTGTACCTGCAGCCCACGCAAGACCTGACCATTGATGCAGAGACGGGTCCTACCGAATACCGCGTGTCCATTGGCGGTGTGGATTCGGCGCAGGTCAACGCCTGGACCCACAAGCTGGTGGAGCGGCTCCAAAGCGAACCCAAGGTGCGCAACGCCACCACCGACGCAGGCGCGCAAGGCTTGTCCGCCTATGTGGACATTGACCGCAACACGGCCTCGCGCCTGTCGGTGACCGCCAGTTCGGTCGACGACACGCTCTACAGCGCGTTTGGTCAGCGCATCGTGTCCACCATCTTTACCGAGACCAACCAGTACCGCGTGATTCTGGAGGCCCAGCAAGAAGATCTGAACACTCCACAGGCCCTGGGTACGTTGCAGTTGCGCACGGGCTCAGGTTCGCCCACGCCCTTGTCGGCGGTTGCCACCATCCGTGAGCAGCTGGCGCCATTACAAGTCACGCGCGTGGCGCAGTACCCTGCAGCGACGCTGGGCTTTGACAAGGCCGAGGGCGTGTCGTTGGGCAGCGCTGTGGATGCGATCCGCGCAGCCGCCAAAGAGATCGGGTTGCCACAGGGCCTGTCGATGGAGTTTCTGGGCGCGGCCGGGGCGTACGAAAAATCGCTGTCCAGCCAACTGTGGCTCATCCTTGCGGCCATGGTCTGCGTGTACATCGTGCTGGGGGTTCTGTACGAGAGCTATATCCATCCGGTGACGATTTTGTCGACTCTGCCCTCGGCGGGTGTCGGCGCTTTGCTGGCACTCATGGTGTCGGGCAACGACCTGGGAGTGATTGGCATCATCGGCATCATTTTGCTGATTGGCATCGTGAAGAAGAACGCGATCATGATGATCGACTTCGCCATCGATGCGGAGCGCAACCAGAACATGCCGCCGCAGCAGGCCATTCACCAGGCGGCGTTGCTGCGGTTTCGCCCCATTCTCATGACCACGTTGGCTGCGCTTTTTGCGGCACTGCCGCTGATGCTGGGCTGGGGCGAGGGCGCCGAACTGCGGCGCCCACTGGGCTTGGCCATTTTCGGGGGGCTCATCCTGAGCCAGATGCTCACGCTGTTCACCACGCCGGTGATTTACCTCGCGTTTGACCGCCTGGGCCGCCGCTGGACGGGCCGGGGCACGGCTGCGGCGCCCGTGCAGCCAGGAGAGGTGCTGTGAATCTTTCACGCCCTTTTGTTGAGCGGCCCGTTGCCACCGTTCTGCTCACCATCGGGATCGCGTTGGGGGGTATTGCCGCATTTTTTGTGTTGCCCGTCTCGCCGCTGCCGCAGGTGGACTACCCCGCCATTTCGGTGTCTGCCAGCTTGCCTGGCGCCAGCCCAGAGACCATGGCCACCAGCGTGGCGACGCCCCTGGAGCGTCGGCTGGGCGTGATTTCAGGTGTCAACGAAATGACCTCGACCAGCTCCAACGGGTCGGCCCGGGTGAGTCTGCAGTTTGACCTGAACCGCAACATCGACGCCGCTGCCCGCGAGGTGCAGGCGGCCATCAACGCTTCACGCGCAGATCTGCCCGCCACCTTGCGCAGCAACCCCACGTACCGCAAGCGCAACTCGGCAGCGTCGCCCGTCATCATCCTGGCGCTGACGTCCAAAACGCGGACGCCGGGAGAGATTTACGACGCGGTGTCCAACGTTGTCAGCCAGCGGTTGTCACAGGTGGATGGCGTGGGCGAGGTGGAAATCGGTGGGGGCTCGCTCCCCGCCGTGCGGGTGGAGCTACTGCCCTTTGCGCTCAACCGCTACGGCATCAGCACCGAAGACGTGCGCGCAGCGATTCAAGCGTCGAACGCCAACCGCCCCAAAGGCGCGATCGAGGGGGATGGCCGCCGACTGCAAATCTACACGCCCGCGCCTGCACGCAAGGCAGCAGAGTACGAATCGCTGATCATTGCGTGGCGCAATGACGCTGCCGTGCGCCTGGGCGACGTCGCCCGGGTGGTGGATGGTGTGGAGAACCGCCGCACGGTAGGCCTGTTCAACGGCGAGCCAGCCATCGTCGTGCTGGTCACGCGCCAGCCGGGCGCCAACATCATCGAAACCGTGGATGCCGTGCGGGCGCTGCTGCCAGACCTGCAGGCGCAACTGCCACAGGACATCGTCGTGGCGGTGGCTTCAGACAGTACCAACTCCATTCGCTCGTCCTTGCACGAAATCGAATTGACACTGATGGTGTCGATTGCCCTGGTGGTGTTGGTGGTGGGGTTGTTTCTGCGCAAGGCGCGCGCTACGGTGATTCCCGCGGTGGCCACCATCGTGTCGTTGCTGGGCACATTCGGGGTCATGTATTTTCTGGGTTTCAGCCTCAACAACCTGAGTTTGATGGCGCTGACGGTCGCCACAGGATTTGTGGTCGACGATGCCATCGTGGTGTTGGAGAACACCATGCGGCACATCGAGGCGGGTATGGACCGTATGGAGGCGGCACTGCAGGGCGCGCGTGAGGTGGGTTTTACGGTCCTGTCGATCAGCTTGTCGCTGGTGGCCGTGTTCATACCGCTGCTGTTCATGGACGGACAGGTGGGGCGGTTGTTCCGCGAGTTTGCCATCACCCTGTCTGCCGCGGTGATGATCTCGCTGGTGATATCGCTCACCACTACGCCCATGATGTGCGCCTGGTTGTTGCGTGCGCATGACCCGGCTAAAGACAAACCACCATCGCGCTCTGCGCGCTGGGCTGAGCGTGGCTATGACCAGGTGCTGCGGGGCTACGAACGCAGTCTGGACTGGGCACTGGCCAGCAAATGGCTGGTGGTGCTGATCTTGCTGGCCGTAGTGGGGCTCAATGTTTATTTGTTTGCCAAGATTCCCAAGGGCTATTTTCCTGAGCAGGACAACGGCCAACTGAGTGCCGGTCTGCGGGCCGATCAGAGCATCTCTTCGGATGCGTTGGCGCGCAAATTGCGCGAGGCGGTGGAGATCATCCGAAAAGATCCGGCGGTGGACACCGTCGTGGGGTTCTCGGGTGGCAGTCGGGCGGGCGGCGGGTTCATGTTTGTCAACCTGAAGCCGCTTGGTCAGCGCACCGAAACCACCCCTGCCGTCATTGCCCGCCTGCGTCCCCAGCTCAACCAGATTACAGGACTGCGCGTGTTTCTGAACCCGGTGCAGGACTTGCGCATGGGCGGGCGGTCCAGCAACTCCACCTACCAGTACACGCTCAAGAGCGACAACCTGGCAGACCTCAAAAAATGGGCAACCGCGCTGTCTGATCGGCTCAAGGACGAACCCTTGCTCAAGGATGTGGACACCGACCAGGCCGAAAACGGGGTGGAGACCTATATAGAGGTAGACCGTGCAAGTGCGTCGCGGTTGGGCGTCAGCGCCTCGGCTGTCAACAACGCGCTGTACAACGCTTTCGGGCAAAGGTCGGTGGCCACCATCTACGGCGAGCTCAACCAATATGCCGTCATCATGGAATGGGCGCCGGGTTACGCGCAGGGGCCGCCTGCGCTCAAGGATATCTACGTCGCGTCAAACCTCGCCGGTACAACGGGCAGCGCGGCCAATCCGGGCCAGCGTGGCGCGTCGACTGGCAACGTGATCAGCACACAGCCGTCCACCATGGTCCCGCTCAGCGCCGTTGCGCGTGTGGTGGAGCGGGCTTCGCCCACGTCCATCAGCCACCAGGACGGAGAGCTGGCCACCACCATCTCGTTCAACATCGACCCCGGCACCTCGCTGGGGCAGGCGCAGGACGTCATTGCGCAGGCGGAGGCCGACATCGCCATGCCGACCAACGTGCGCGGTAGTTTTCAGGGCACGGCGCTCAGCGCGCAGCAGTCGCAGGGGCAGCAGGCGTTTCTGATCATTGCAGCGATTGTGGTGATCTACATCGTGTTGGGCGTGTTGTACGAGAGTCTCATCCATCCCATCACGGTGCTGACCACCTTGCCATCGGCCGGGGTGGGTGCGGTGCTGGCACTGCTGCTGTTCAACATGCAGTTCACCATCATTGCGTTGATCGGCGTGTTTCTGCTGATCGGCATCGTGAAGAAGAACGCCATCATGATCATCGACTTTGCGCTGGAAGCCGAACGTGCGCGTGGGCTCACAGCCCTGGAGGCCGTGCGTGAGGCCTGCATGATGCGGTTTCGCCCCATCCTCATGACCACCATGGCCGCTGCGCTGGGCGCGCTGCCATTGGCCATCGGTTTTGGGCAGGGGTCCGAATTGCGCCAGCCGCTGGGCGTGGCGATCATCGGTGGCTTGATAGCCAGCCAGTTGCTCACCCTTCTGACCACGCCGGTGGTGTATGTGCTGCTCGACAAGTTGCGCACGCCGGCTCCCAATGAACAACACCTGAGCCGGGCCGGAGTTTCCGGTACTGCGGCCTGATGGGCGAGTTATGACATTTCCCCTGAATCGATCAACCCGAACCGAGAGGACGTCTGGGGTTCGTGCGGCTCCTTTGAGCCTGCGCCACCGGACGGTCCGGCTGGCATCGCTGGGCCTGGCTGTCGCGTTGTTGTCCGCATGCTCCGTTACGCCGCCGTATCAGCGCCCTGATCTGCCCCTGCCCACGGTTTTCAAGGAGGCAGGCGCCACCTGGGCTCCCGCTGCACCCGCGGATGCGTTGGACCGGGGCCCTTGGTGGGAGTTGTTTGGTGACGCCGAGCTGAATCGGCTGGCCGAGCAAGTGCAGATGTCCAACCAGAACATTGCTGCAGCCGTGGCCGCATATGCCCAGGCGCAGGCTGTGGTGCGGCAGCAGCGTGCGGGACTGTTTCCGTCGGTCAGCGTGTCGGGCGGTGCCACGCGATCTGGCGGCGAGGGCTCTGCCCGCGCGGGCAACGCCACGCAGGCGTCTCTGGGTGTGGATTGGGCGCCCGACCTGTGGGGGCGTCTGCAGAACGGGGTCAACAGTGCACAAGCCAATGCTCAGGCCAGCGAGGCCGACCTGGCGGCTGCCCGCCTGTCGGCAGTGGGAACACTGGCGTCGGCCTACTTTCAGTTGCGGGAGGCCGACGCCGAGATCGAGCTGCTGCAGACCACGGTAGAGGGTTATGTGCGCAGTCTGACGATTGCGCAGAATCGCTATGCCGCAGGGGTGGTAGCCCAGACGGATGTGCTGCAGGCGCAGACCCAGCTCGCCAATGCCCGCGCCGACCTGGCCACGGTACGCCAGAACCGGGCTCGTTTTGAGCACGCAGTGGCGGTGCTGACAGGGCAGGCGCCCGCCGCTTTTTCCTTGCCTTCGGGTCCATGGACGGCCCAAGTGCCCGAGGTGCCGGTGGGCGTGCCTTCCACGCTTTTGCAGCGCCGTCCCGACATCGCTGCGGCGGAGCGGGCGGTGGCCGCGGCCAATGCGCAGATCGGCATTCAACGCTCGGCCTACTTCCCCAGTCTCAGCCTGGGCGCATCGCTGGGCAGCGGTGGCACCAGCGTGGCAGATCTTTTCCGGACATCGACCACCGTATGGTCACTGGGGTTGTCGATTGCGCAGACGATTTTCGACGCGGGTGCGACGGCCGCTCGGGTGGAGGAGGCGCAGGCCGCGCGCGACGGGCGTGTCGCTGTCTATCGGCAGACAGTGCTGACGGCGTTCCAAACGGTGGAAGACCAACTCACGGTGCTGCGCACGTTGCAGGAGCAGGAACCCCTGCGCCGCGAGGCCGTCTCTGCCGCCGAACGCACTGCGCAGCAATTGCTCAACCGTTACCGCGAAGGGCAGGTGGGCTTTACCGAGGTGGTCACAGCCCAGGCCTCGGCGCTGTCCGCACAGCGGTCGTTGTTGCAGCTGCAGGTCAACCGGCAACTGGCGGCTGTCACGCTGGTGCAGTTCCTGGGCGGCGGGTGGCAGGCACCGTGGCAGCCTGGCCCTGGCGGATAATCCACGACGGCCACGGCATATACTCCTGTTTTGATAGCTGGTAGCGCTTTGTGTATAAGCGCTAGAGGCCATTTTGATCATAATTTTGAAGGAGCAAGAGTGGACGTTGTATTGCTGGTCAAGGCCGCCATCATGGGGATCGTCGAGGGCCTGACCGAGTTTTTGCCCATTTCTTCCACCGGCCACCTGATTCTGGCGGGCGCCCTGCTGGGGTTTGACGATGCCAAGGCGAAGGTGTTCGACATCGCAATCCAGACGGGCGCGATCTTTGCGGTGATCTTGGTGTACTGGCAAAAAATACGTGCGACGGTGGTGGCGTTGCCGACTGAGCGCCAGGCGCAGCGATTTGTGCTGAACGTGCTCATTGGTTTCTTGCCTGCGGTGGTGCTGGGCCTGCTGTTTGGCAAGGCCATCAAGGCGCACCTGTTTACCCCTGTGGTCGTGGCCAGCACGTTCATCATCGGTGGCTTCATCATTTTGTGGGCAGAGCGGCGCGCACCTTCGGCGACCCGCATCGAGTCGGTAGACGACATGACGCCGCTGGACGCGCTGAAGGTGGGGTTGGTGCAATGTCTCGCCATGGTGCCGGGCACCAGCCGCAGTGGCTCCACCATCATTGGCGGCATGCTGCTCGGCCTGTCGCGCAAGGCGGCCACAGACTATTCGTTTTTTCTGGCCATTCCCACGCTGATCGGGGCCGGCGTGTACAGCCTCTACAAAGAGCGCGCACTGCTGTCGGTGGCAGACATTCCGATGTTCGCGACCGGGCTGGTGTTCTCGTTCATCAGCGCCTGGATCTGTGTGCGGTGGTTGTTGCGCTACATCAGCAGCCACAGCTTCGTGCCTTTTGCCTACTATCGCATCGTGTTCGGGATCATTGTGCTGGTGACAGCATGGACCGGATGGGTGCAGTGGGCGGATTGAAGGTCCATTCCAATATTCTTGCCAGGCGTCAGGTGGATGCAAGGGGGGGCGGACGCGGTATTGCGATAGTGATAAGCTGCCAGTGACACACTGTTACCCCTAGCAGGGCAGCCCCGCGCTTCGTCCGCTGAGCGCAAGACGAGACCAACGTCGGGTTGTCCACCCTTGTCGATGTCCACTCCCTCCGGGGGCATTCACCGCATGATGCAAGACGAGCCTGAGTTGTCGCATAACTCGCCAGTAGAACGCAAGGACACCTGGTCCAAGGCGGAGTTGCTGGACCTGATTTCACGGAGCGCTGGCGCGACCATGGCGGTGCTGGACCGCAGTCTGGTCATGATTTACGTCAACGAGGAGTATTCGCGGTGGTTTGGCACCACGCCGCAGCAGCTGATCGGCAAGACAATCGTTGAGGTGTACGGCGAGCAGGATACCGCTCGTTTTATGCCGTTTGTAGAGCGGGTATTGAGCGGAGAGCGCGTGCAATACCAGCGCATGCTGCGCACTCCCTATGGCGTGGATGAATGGCGCACCATTTGCCTGACGCCTTGGCACAACGCGCAAGGTGCCATCGATGGCTTCATCACCACGGCCCTCGATGTGCATGAACTGCAAGTGACCATGAACGCGCTGCGCTCCGCGAACCAGCGGCTTTCGTCACACATGGAAAACAGCCCCCTCGCGGTGGTGGAAATGGATCACAAGCTGCAGTTGCTGCATTGTTCGCAGCGTGCCGTGCAATTGATGGGGTGGCTGCATGTGGCCGGCCTGGAAGGACGACCGCTCACGGAAGTGCTCGCGCTGGCGTCGCCCGATGACAGTCTTCCGCTGGCCCTGCAACGTCTCCAGTCTGGCGAGGAATCACAGAACCGCGCGGAGACCTGTTTCGTGCGTGAGGATGGCACCGAGGTGCACTGCGAATGGTTCAACTCTGCGCTGACAGACGAGGGCGGTCAAGTGACCTCGATCATGGCGCTGGTGCAAGATGTTTCCGCCAAGATCCAGATCGCGCGCCAGCAGCACTACCTGGCCAATCACGATTCATTGACGGGGTTGCTGAACCGCGCTGCATTCCAAAGTCGCCTCGAAAAGTCTCTGGCCCAAGCGCAACAAAGTGCTGGCGCGGTGGCACTGCTGTTTATTGACCTGGATGGATTCAAGCGCGTGAACGACACCGAAGGCCATCGCGCCGGCGACGAGGTGCTGCGCATCGTTGCGACGCGAATCGCCAGCACGGTGCGCGCTGGAGACACGATCGCGCGGCTGGGGGGAGATGAATTTCTGGTCATGCTAGACCGCGAGGTCACCCGTGATGTGACCGACAGCATTGGTCACCGCATCATCGAAGCGCTCCACCAGCCCATGACGGTGGAGGGCCGCGATCTGAACATCGGCGCCAGCATCGGCGTGGCGCTCAACCCCCCGCTAGAGAGCGATATTGAGGCGTTGATGAATCGCGCTGACCAAGCCATGTATTCGGCCAAGCGCGCAGGCAAGGGACGCTTGCACTACGCACAGGCCGCTTGCACCTGATCGTTGGCGCTTCTACCGCGCAGGCAACGTGATGCTCTGCTGGAAGTGGAAAAAATTGGTGGGGTCGTACTGCGCCTTTACCTGCTGCAAGCGCGGATACGCAGGCCCCCAATAGGCGTTGGCAAAGTCCTTCAGGCTCGCGTCGGGGTAGTTTTGATAGACATGACCGTTCATGAAATCTTGGAACTGGTGCATGAACGTCGCGAGCCACGCCTCCATCGTCGCGCGTTCGGTGGCGTTGGTCCAGAACACATCCACCACCAAGTCGGCATCCACGTTGCGGTGAATGAAGGCGCTGTCGGCCGCTGGGTAGCGGTTGATGGCGCCACCATAAGGTTCCAGGTAGGCCATCGAGTAGGCATTGGGTGATGTCTTGAAGAAATTGATGATCTTTTGCCAGTCCTCCGGGGTCAACGCGGCATTGATGTAGCCGCTTGCCTTGCTTTCGGCGGCACCGTCCGGCAGGTTGTCTGGCAAGGTGTAGGGGTGGTCTTCCAGCCAGTTGTTCATCTCCGGGTACGTGCCCATCTTGTCCACCAGCAGTTGGGCGCTGGGGATTGCCAACAGGGGCGCAATGGCCGCAAGGCCCTCTTCACGCGTGCCGCAGAACATGCCCTGGACCATGTACACCGGCACACCGTTTTGGTAGCCCAGGTTCATCATGTAGCCGAGCGCATCGGGCGCCCCGGTTTTCATGAAGCCATGCTGCATCAGCGTGAGCACCTGCGCGGCATGGGCCTCGTCCCAGCTGATGGACCAGGCCCAGACTTGATCAAGTCGGAACATGCGGTACGTCACCTGCAGCAACACACCAAAGTTTCCACCCGTGCCGCCCCGCATGGCCCAGAAGAGATCGGAGTGCTCGTTGGCACTGGCCGTCACGATGGTGCCGTTGGCCAGCGCTACGCGAAAAGATTCCACCAGGTCGCTTTGGATGCCGAATGCACGAGAGGTGTACCCGTAGCCGCCGCCCTGCACAAAACCACCGACGCGTACATTGCCGCATGCGCCAGTGGGCACGTGCCAGCCGGTATGGTTCATGGCGCCGTTGAAATGATCAAAGTCGGTGCCGGGCCGCACATGCACGATCTGATTTGGCGGGTCCAGCACCACGCCCTGGATCTCGCTCAGGTCTACCACCATGCCATTGTTGACGGAGTAGCCTGCCGTGCTGTGTCCGCCGGATCGGACGGCGACCCACAGGGTATAGGTGCGGGCCACGGCCAAACATTCCAGCACATCGTTTTCGCAGGCGCAGAACACGATGATTTCGGGATAGGACTGGAATGCAGGGTTCGACTCTTGCCGGGCCTTGTCGTAGTCGGGGCTGGACGGCAGTACGACACGGCCCACCAGCCGGCTTTCCAGCGCTGCGACTGCCTCCCACGTCAGGGTGGAGCCGGGGGCATCGCTGGCTGAATTCTGGATTGCCAGTGATCGAAAATGCGCGACGCGTGCGTCTTTGGCAATACGGGCGGGACTTTTGCGGTGGGCCATGGAGAACGATCCTTCATGAAAACACGAAGTCCCGTGTGTAACCGATGCTGTGCGATTTGACCAGTTGGCAATGGCTGGCGTAGTGCAGCTGACTGCGCACCCACGCACCCACAGCGCGCGGCCTGGTCGATTCAGGCCGACGACAGGGCCAGATCGCCAGTGTTGCGGCGTACGCAGAACTTGCCACCTTGCTTGCCGCTGTACATGGCGGCGTCAGCCAGCTTGAGCAAGCCTACGGCATCGTTGCTGTCGTGCGGGGCGATGGCGTAGCCAATGGTCAGTCCTACCTGCACCTTGATATCCCCCAGCGAAAACGGGGATCGGAAGGCGTCCAGCAATTTTTCTCCGAGCTCCTGGGCCTGCTGCGTGCTGCTCAGGTGTCCGGTCATCACCACAAATTCATCGCCCCCCAGGCGCGCCACGACGTCGCTCTGGCGCACATGGCCTTGCAGACGTCGGGTGACCGCAATCAGCAACTCATCGCCGATATCGTGCCCATGTTGGTCATTGACGGGCTTGAAGCCGTCCAGGTCCATGACATAGACCGCCAGCAGCTTCTCGGGACCGCAGCGAGAAAGCGCCGACGCCAGCGCGATGCTCAGTCCACGCCTGTTGGGAAGGCCTGTCAGCGGGTCGGTGTGGGCCAGCGAGTGCATGACATCGCGCTCCCGGTTGGCATCCTGCGCCTCCAGGCGCAGTGCCTTTGTGCGCAGGCCCAGCACCCGCATAAACAACAGCATGTCCAGCGTGGCGCCGAACTGGAAGGAGTGCAGCGTCCAGAAATTCACAGGCACCCACCCGTTGATCACACCGATGACGGTGGCCGTGGCAATGAAATAGATCAGCCATGCCAGCAGCAGGCTGGTGCCCACCCCATCGCCCCGCGCCGCCCGCCGCGCGGCTCCCGGGATGCCCATGAGCGCGGGCACCAAGCCCAGAATGCTCACGATGGCAGCGATGGCGCGCGTGGAGATGGCGTCCACGGCATACGCAATGGCCAGAACCACGCACAGCACCGCGCCACCGCGCATCGCCCGCAGAAAGCGGCTGCCGGGCCTGTCGCCGGCCAATGCTTGGCTGATGAACAGGAAGGAGCCGCAGGTCGCTAGCAGCGCCGCAAGCCCCGCGATGTGAACCTCATGCCAGAGGCTGTTGCTCCAAAGGTATTGGCGGCCCACGCCAAACAGGTGCATCGAGAACAGCAGGCTGCCCGACGTGAGCAGCGCGTAGTAGATGAAAAGGGGCTCCCGCAGGCTGATCCACTGCGCCACGCTGTACACCAGCAAGCACAGCGCCAGCCCTGTGAGAACACCTTGCAGCATCTGTTCGTTGATCGCTTTGCTGAGCATGGCAGCGGGTTTGTGGAAGGCAATCGGCAGGATCATTGCACCCCGGGTCTGGATGCGCACCAGCAACTCGTACTCCAGACCTGGCAGCAGATTGAGAGGTACCGCGTGGGAACGGCTTTGCAGCGGACGTTGCGAATAGGGTTGCAGGCTCCCCAGAGTAGCCTGCTGGGCCACGCTGCCGCCGGTGGTGAGGTACACGTCGACGTGGTTCAGGTCAGCATGGTTGAGGTCCAGTATCCATTGGCCGTCCGACGAGGCAGGGACTGAAAACGGGATGCGCAGCCACACCGCGTCCGGCCGCATGCCCAGCGTGGCGCCCACGCTGGGAGGCATTGCGAACAGGTCGCGTCGTGCAATCACGTCTTCCACCGTGAGTTCCAGGCTGGGGTCCACCAGCAGGTTAGCTGCAGGCCAGGCGTCGATCGTGGCCTTTTCATCGTGCAGGACCAGGGGCGCTGCAGCGGCCTGCGCCCAGGGACAGGCCAGCAATGCCCACAGCAGGGCGAGCCAGGTCAGGGGGCGCAGCCAGGGCCAAGTCTGCATGAGGGGGCGGCGGGGCATGGTAATGGAGGTGCCGGGCCAGTATAGGCCGCGTGATGTCGTTGACAGCAGGTGGTAGGTCCTCATGGCATGCGGGTTCTCACAAGGACAGGGCCAAGCCGCCTGAGTTTCGGCGGATGGAGTGTTTGCCGCTTTGTTTGCCTGCGTACATCGCGGCATCGGCCAGGCGGATCAAAGCCTGCGGCTCGTTTCCGTCCAGCGGAGCCAGGGCGTATCCAATGGTCAGGCCCACCCGCAGCCTCAGGTGGCTCAGTACAAAATGTGCGTCGAAAGCGCGCAACAGAGAGCGCCCAAGTTCTTCGGCATCGTCGGCTGTCCCCAGGTTGCTGGCCATGATGATGAATTCGTCGCCTCCGAGCCGTGCCACCAGATCGGTCTGGCGGCGCACGTTGGCTTGCAATCGGTGGGCCACTGCCACCAGAAGGTCATCGCCCACATCGTGCCCATAGACGTCGTTGATGGGTTTGAACCCGTCCAGGTCCATCAGATACACCGCGACAAGGTTGTTTGGTGCACAGGACGACAGTGCAGCCCGCAGCGCGTGCTGAAGGCCGCGGCGGTTGTCGAGGCCCGTCAGCGGGTCGCTGTGCGCCAGGTAGTGCATCATGTCGCGCTCGCGCGCCACCTCCTGTGCCTGCTGGCGCATGGCATTTGCTCGCAGGCCCATGACGCGCAGGAACAGCAGCATGTCCACCGTGGCGCCGAACTGGAACGAGTGCAATGTCCAGAAGTTGGCTGGCACCCATCCTTGGACCAGGCACACCATCACGGCCGCCGCCACTCCAAAGACTGTCCATGCCACGAGCAAGGTGGTGCCGATCGGGTCTTTCTGTCGTACCCGCCGGATGGCAGCAGGCAAGCTGAAGATAGAAGGCAGTGGCCCTGCCAGGCTCATGAAAGCGATCGCGAATTGCACGCTCAGCCCGCCGACCATGACGGCAAAGCACACGGCCGCCGTAACCACAGCGCCAACGCGCATGGTGAGCGCATAGCAGCTTTGCGTACCATCCGACAGCGCTGTGCCCAGGAAAAGAAAGGAGCCTGCCAGTGCCGTCAGGCCAGCTACGAGGCCCCCGTAGCGAGACATCCAAAAGTTGCCAGGCCACAGAAACTGATCGCCGATGCCAAAAAACTGCAGCGAAAAACCAGCACTACCCAGCACCACCAGAGCATAAAAGCCAAACAGGCGCTCACGCTGGGTGATCCACTGGATCAGGCTGTACATCAGAAGAAAGAAGGCCAGCCCATTGAGCAGGCCCTGCAGCATCTGTTCACGCAGTGCCTGCTGCATCTGGTGAGGCATCTCACCCACGGTAATGGGAAGAATCAGCGGACCGGTGGCCTGCACCCTGATCAGGAGGTCGTAAGGTTGCCCGGCCTGCAGGTCAAACGCCATGGCCGGTGTGCGACTCGCGATCTGCATCTCTCCAGGTTGACGGGAATGAACCTGTTGCAGCACCTTGCCACCGCTGGCCAGATAAATTTCGGCCTGCAGCGAGCTGTAGCCGATGTCGACTATCCACGGAGTGCGCAGCTTTTCGTGCGCGATGATGGGAATGTGCAACCACATCGCCGCCTTTTGCACACCCAGGGATCTGTTGCGCTGCGCAGGTGCCTGAAAATCGTCCAGGCGGTTCAGCATGTCCTGTGCCGAGAGCTGATACGTGGAGTCAGCCTTGAGTGTGATGGCGTCCCAGGCGTCCAATTGAGGGCCGCCCTGCGTTAGCACCAGCGGGGATGCCGTCTGGGCGTTTGAGGACACGGCCAGCGGCGCCATCAGGCACACCAAGGCCACCCCCACACCGCCGCGCGCGTGCCGAAGCCGCGCGAGCATCCGTAACAGGGTGCAGACCAGCAGAGGCATCAGCGGGGCGTTACGGGGACGCTGGTTGTTGCGGAGCGCTGCCTGCAAGGCCCGGGCTCCAGCTTCCGTGGGTCGTCAACCGGTCTTCCATCCGGTTGAGCCAGCGGGGTGCGTGGGGGTCATCGCTCCAGCTGTGCACTACGTCGTCCACCTGATTTAGCAGTTCGGTCGGCAACTGTAAGGGCCGTGTTTGGCTCAATAGCACCCGGCTCATGAAGTGATAGCCCAGGATGCGAGTAAGGGTCCGCACGATGGAAAAGCGTGGCAACACCATACGCGCCACCACATCAATGGCGCGGGCGAGCAGCAATACGCCCCAGAACATCAGCGCAGAAGGCCAGGGCACCGGCTGGGTGAGGCCCAGGTCGCTGGCCGTGTCGCGCCCGCACAGGTAGCGTGTCATGAGTTCGGGGAAGGGTTTCACAATCTTCCACGGCAGCGAGTTTTCCATGGTCATCATCAAGGCCCGACCCAGCGCAGGGCGGGGGTCTGGCGTGACGGGTTCCGCACGGCCCCGCGCCTGCATCCGCGCCATCAACGCCTCGCCCTCGTCCATGGTGTTCACCATCAGCGTCTGGTCGATTCCCAGAATATGGCCCACCACGTTCCAGGCGTGCAGATAGGCCTCTTCGTCACGGGCTGGTAACCCAATGCCCAACCGGCGCAGGCTGCGCAGAAACACATAGCCAAACGTGAGCAGGGTGTAGGCCAGCTCTTCCTGGTTGCAGGGCAGGCCATCGCCTTGCAGGTTCCAGCCGCGGGCATACAGGGCCTGGAACATGGCCTGTCGCCCGCCCTTCAACAAAGGTGTTTGCGGCGCAATGCGTCCGACACCGCCAGCAAGCAATTGCGCCACCGCGTTTTGGGGGCTGCCATGCAGGATCAGATTGCGAATGGTGGCGTGGATCAGTCGAACCTTGAGCACCTGGGCCACACCTGCGCCACGCTGTCCCAAGCCTCCATGCATCATCACCGGGAAGATCATTGCAGCGGTGGACCGGATGCGGTACTCAGCGTTTTGCTCCAGCTGGCCCGAGGTATGCAGCACGCTCGACAGGTCCGGTATCACGTAACACTCGGGCAGACTTGCGCAGAACAGCAAGATGCACGACAGCGCTCCATGGTCCATGAACAGCTTTTCTGCACGTTCAATCTTGTGGGCGTCGGCCCATGGCGGCAGCACCTGCGCGGTCTGCACATAGCGGTGCAACGCCTCGGCCATGGCGTCGTCCACGCCGTCGCCCTGGGCCGTCCAGTTCACCAGGCTGGCGTTGTCCGTCCATTGTCCAAAAAGGCGGTTCACGGTTTCGATGCGCGCCCACTGCGGTGCGTCTGCTGTCACATCTCCCGCGGGCCAATCACCCAGGATGTCTGCAATGGTCTGGTCTGCCAGCGGGTCGGCGTGGTGCTGCATGCCCGCCAGGTCGGCGTCTGATACGGTGTGTGTGGGTGCAGGGTTGTGGCTCATACGCTGGCCTTCGCAGGAGCGGACCATCGCTGGTAGCCCGCCAGCGCACACAACAAGGGAATGCCCATTGCAAATGGCGCAATCGAACGGATTTCCACGGGGTTGCCAAACATCATCTGAAAGACCATGTTGCTTCCATACAGTGCCAGCGGTATCAGGGCATGGTGCCGCAGAAACGGGCTGCTGGGCTGCAGCGCCAGTTTGCGGACCGACATGCGGAAACCAAAGATGATGACGAACGACACAAAAACCCAGCCAAAGAAGCCCTGCACCGTCTCACCAAACCAGGCGCCGTCGGTCTTGGTCATGATCCAGGCCTTTAACGTGTACACCAGATAGGGGTCGGCCCCCAGGTCAAACGCGGTGACGATCATCGCCGCCACAAATGACAGCATGGCGGCATTGCCAATGCCCCGTGTCCCGTCCACAGCGCTTTGCCACACGATCAAATTGCAGATCACGTAGCCCGCATACGTCAGTGAAAACCACATCAGCGGGATGACAAGGGGCACATCGCCCAATCGGGGGCCCAGCACCTCGGTGTAGGTGTACTGGCCAAAGAACCAACCGCGGGAGGACCCCATTTGCTCGGCAAACCAGCCAAAACTGATCGCAATCAACACAAATTGCAGGGCGGGCCGCGCGCCCAGCAGGTGGGTGGCACTTGCCCAGCAGCAGGCAAACATGATCACCGAGGCAATCACCAACGCAATCGTGGTGTCGTTGTGGGTGCGGACCGCCATAGCGACCAGATAGAGGGCCAGCAGCACATAACTGAGCACGGGCAGACGCGAGGCAAAGAGAGTTTGGGGCGGCATGGGTGTATCACGCTGTAACAATTCCACCAGTGTAGGGGATTGCCTCTTTGCAGGCGAACCTTGTTTGACCTGATGGACGCCTTTCTCAGGGGTGCTTTTCCGGTCGTTGCGGGGAAGAGTTTGGTGCTATAGCGCACGCAACATCCACCCACACCGCGAATTTGCCAAACTCCAGCAGAGTTGGGTCAGCGCTTTGCGGGAGCGATGGACGCCAGATTCAGCACTGCCGCCTCAATAGCCGCCGCCGTGCCCACCGGCTGCTCCATGGGAAACAGGTGGCTGCCGTCCAGCATCATGATTCGGCCTTGGGTGACGCGCAGCGTCATGGCCATGCCGACCTGTTTCATTTCTTCCGAATCCCGCCCGCCGATGAACGCCGCCGGGCATTGCAGCGGGTGGCTGCTGAGCAGGCGGCCCAGGTTGTGGGGCAGGGTGTTGTAGATGGCGGTTTCCACCGCGCGGTCAAAACCCAGCACGCGTTTGCCCTCATGGTCCCGCAGCCCGTGGGTGATGTAGTCCTGCAAAACCTCGGGGTGCCAGCGGGCAAAACTCTTTTTCTTGCGAAAGTGCTCCAGCGCTTCTTCGTTGCTGGCCCAGCTGAAGCGCCGCTGGCGGCTGACCTTGCCGGGGGATATCGATCCCACCACCTGTGTTCGTTTGGCCACACCGACGACGTTGGCCTTCCAGCCCCCAATCAGCGGAGAGTCGATCAATACCACCCCCCGTACCAGCTCGGGATGACGGGCTGCAGCCATCACGCTCAAAAATCCGCCTAGCGAGTGGCCCACCAGAAATACCGGCGCGCCAAGGCGCTCCACCCGTTCTGTCGCGAAGTCCGCCAGCTGCTGCACCAGGTGGGGCCAGTTGCTCGTCACCGGGTATTGAGGATCGTGCCCATAGCGATCCACAGCGCTCACGTCGAACCCGCGGGATTTGAGGTGCTTGAAGAGCAGGCGGTAGGTACTGGCCGGAAAACTGTTGCCGTGGGAGAAAACGATGGGGAGCATGAAAAGCGTGGAAGGCGTTCATGAGCGGAGGACGGGTGGGGCGGCCACTGTAGCCTCCACCTGCGCCCTCAGATCAGCCGGTCCGTATGGTTGGTGATTTTCTTGAGCGGCTTGCTGCGCGACGGGTTCACCAGAATGGGCACTTCGGTAGAGCCGCCGCCCCAGGCGGGGTCTTCGATGCTGTCAAACACCTCGCGCAGCTTCTGGCCCCAGCTGTCGTGCAGCATGCGAAAGTACGGGTTGTGCTCGTCGATGCAGATGATCTTGTCGGTGGAAAAGCGATCAGCCTCGTACACCACCAGGTCCAGGGGCAGGCCCACCGAGAGGTTGGACTTGAGCGTGCTGTCCATCGAAACAAGGGCGCATTTGGCGGCTTCGTCCAGCGGGGTTTCGGGGGTCAGCACGCGGTCCAGCACCGGTTTTCCGTACTTTGACTCGCCCACCTGGAAGTATGGAGTTTCGGTGGTGGCCTCAATGAAGTTGCCAGCCGAATACACCTGAAACAGGCGCATGCCCTCGCCCTTGATCTGGCCTCCAAAGACCATGGACACATTAAAGTCCACGCCCGACCGCTTGAGTGCGGCGCCGTCGCGTTCGTGCACGTGGCGCACCGCCGCGCCGAGCACGCGTGCGGCTTCGAACATACTTTTGGCGTTCCATATCGTGATGGCTTCGCCAGACTCTCCGTCCTTGATCTGCTCGTTCTGGAGGATCTCGCGCACTGACTGCGAGATGGACAGATTGCCCGCGGACAACAGCACCATGAAACGGTCGCCCGTCTTCTCATAGACCATCATCTTGCGGAATGAACTGATCTGGTCCAGACCGGCGTTGGTGCGGGAATCGGACAAGAAAACCAGTCCGGCATTGAGTTTGATGGCGACGCAATACGTCATGAGAAAAGTGGAGTCGTAATAGGAGGGGAACCGGCGAGTTTAGTCCGGCGCAGGGCGAGCCCTCGAACTGGCCCTTCCGGAGGCACGCGGGCCATCGATGGGGCGTAAATCAAGATTGATAGCTGCTTGCGCTTGTGGAATAAGCGCTAGAGGCCAATTTGACTCATATTTTTAGCGGTGGCCCTATTTCAGACCTGCAGGGGGCGCCAGCGCAGCGGCGCGTGCTGAGGGCTATTGCGCGCATTTCGGGCAGCGCGGGCGTGCCAGCCCTATCATCCGCCGCTTCACTTCGAAGGCCTTTGCTGTGTTGACCCCCTTGATCTCGTCCGTCACCCGCCGCACCTGGGTGCTGGCCCTTGTCGCAACGCTTGCAGCCTGTGGGGGAGGCAGCGACTCCGCTACCAACGGCCCCCTACCAGAACCAACCCCTACGCCCGAGCGTTCTGGCCAGCTCGAATCCGCCTCCCCGCTGGGCACTATCTCTGCCGCCGACATTGCCACTGCGCTGGCCGATGAGGAGTCGCTGGCCGAAGGGGTAGTGCCGCGCTACAGCGTTGCGTCGTACCGCCTCGAATACCTCACCACCGACGCCGATGGCAAAGAGGTGCGCGCCTCGGGTTTGGTCAGCGTGCCGCAAAAGCCCGCCGGTTCCAAAAGCCCGGTGTTGAGCTACCAGCACGGCACCATCTTTCGCGATGCCGAGGCGCCCAGCAACAACGCCGTGGCGTCTGAAGTCGCCCTGGTGTTGGCGTCACTGGGCTACATCGTGCTCGCGCCCGACTACGTGGGTTTTGGCGCCTCCAAAGGTACGCCGCACCCCTACCTGCTGTCGGCGCCCTCAGCCGCCGCCACGGCGGATTTTTTGACCGCCGCCCGCACCTGGCGCGGCCAGGCCAACGTGGCGGACAACGGCCAGCTCTTTTTGACCGGGTACTCCGAAGGAGGTTATGTCACCATGGCCACGCACCGCGCGTTGCAGATGGGCGGCTCGCCGCACTTGCAACAGCTGCGTTTGGTGGTGGCAGGCGCCGGACCCTATAACGTGCAGACTACGATGGACGGGCTGGTGGATGTGGTGCGCAACGAACAGCCCCTGATCGGTGCGCTCATCAACCCCGGCTTTCTGCGTTACCTGGGCGGCAGCGTGCAGCGCGAGGTGCGCCGCCTGCTGCTGCGTGCGCTGATTCCGGGCGACGCGGATGTGGCCTACGACACCCGCTTCATCGACCGCTTTCTGGCCGACGATGTGCGCGCGCTCAGCGACATCAGCAGCGTGTACGACTACAAACCCAATGTCCCCGTGCGCCTGTACCACGGCCGCAATGACCGCACCGTGCCGTATGCCAGTTCGGTCACCACCCTGCGTGCCATGCAAAACCGCGGCGCGGGCGACCTGGTCAGCCTGACCGACTGCCGCGCACAACCGGTGGCAGGGCATCTCGAATGCGTGCCGCCGTTCATCACCTTCATGCTGGGGCAGTTGGCGCCGGTGGCACAGGATCTATAGGGCGGGCAGTTGCCCAAGGCGGCTGGGACGCGCTGGTTTGTGGCGGCGGTTCAGCCCGCCATTTTCTTGAGTTGGTACAGCGCATCCAGCGCTTCTCGGGGGCTCAGCGCATCGGGGTTGATGCCAGCCAATGCCGCTTCCAGCGGACTGGCACCGGCGCTCTCGGGCACCACGGGGGCTGCAAAAAGGTCCACCTGCAAATCATCTTCGCCCGCCCGCTCTTCCAGCGCCGTCAGGGCATGCCGCGCGTGGTGCAGCACAGGCGAGGGCATGCCCGCCAGCTTGGCGACCTGAATACCGTAGCTGCGGCTTGCCGGGCCGGGCTGGATCTCGTGCAAAAAGACGATGTCGGTGCCCGACTCGGTGGCACTCACGTGCATGTTGATGGCGTGGCGCGCCTTGGCGGGCAGCTCGGTCAACTCGAAATAGTGCGTGGCAAACAGCGTGAACGCACGGGTCTTGTCGTGCAGGTGCGTGGCAATGCCGCTGGCCAGGGCCAGGCCGTCGAAGGTGCTGGTGCCCCGGCCAATCTCATCCATCAGCACCAGGCTGTGGGGCGTGGCTGCGTGCAATATTTGCGCGGCCTCGGTCATCTCCAGCATGAAGGTCGACTGCGCGTTGGCCAGGTCGTCCGCCGCACCGATGCGCGTGTGGATGGCGTCGATGGGCCCCAGGCGGCAACTGGCGGCGGGCACGTGGCTGCCCATGCTGGCCAGCAGCACGATCAGCGCGACTTGCCGCATGTAGGTCGATTTACCGCCCATGTTGGGGCCGGTGATGACCTGCATGCGCGTATTGGTGTTGAGCCGCGTGTGGTTGGCGATGAAGCTGCCACTCGATGTCTCGGCCAGCCGGGCTTCGACCACGGGGTGGCGGCCGCCTTCGATCTCGATGCACGGCTCGGGCACAAACTGCGGCGCGCACCAGTTGAGCGTGAGCGAGCGCTCGGCTAGCGCGCACAACACGTCCAGCGTGGCCAGCGCCTGGGCCAGTCGGGTGAGGGCGGGCACGTGGGGCTGCAGTTGATCCAGGATCTGTTCGTACAGCCATTTCTCGCGGGCCAGCGCACGCTCATTGGCCGACAGGGCCTTGTCCTCGAAGGTTTTCAGCTCGGGCGTGATGAAGCGCTCGGCATTCTTCAATGTCTGGCGGCGGCGGTAGTCGTCGGGCACGCGGTCGAGGTGGCTGCCGGTCACTTCAATATAGAAGCCGTGCACCTTGTTGAACTGCACGCGCAGGTTGGGGATGCCGGTGCGCGCTTTTTCACGGGTTTCCAAGTCCAGCAAAAAGGCGTCGCAGTTGGTCTGGATGGCGCGCAACTCGTCCAGCTCGGTGTCGAAGCCGTTGGCGATCACGCCGCCGTCGCGCACCAGGGCGGCGGGCTCTTCGGCGATGGCGGCCTGCAGCAGGCTGGTACAGCCTTCGGGTGGCTGCAGTTGGCCAAAAATTTGAATCAAATAGGGCTCTAGCGCTTGTCCATTAAGCGCTAGTAGCTCTGCTTTTTGTAGCGTTTTGCCCAGGCCCACCAGTTCGCGCGGGCGCACCTGGCGCAGGGCGATGCGGGCAGTGATGCGCTCCACATCGCTCACCCCTTTGAGTTCGCCGCGCAGCAAGGCCCACGGGCCAGTGCCGCCACCGGCGCCACCCGCACCGCGCAGGGCGGTGGTGGCCGACAGGCGTTGGCGTGCCTCAGTGCGGTCGCGGCGCGGCTCCAGCAGCCAGGTCTTGAGCAGGCGACTGCCCATGCCGGTCATGCAGGTGTCTAGCAGCGAAAACAGCGTGGGCGCATCGTCGCCGCGCAGGGTCTTGACCAGCTCCAGGTTGCGCCGCGTGGTGGCGGGCAGGTCGATGAGGTCGTCGTTGCGCTGCACCTGCACGCTGTGCACATGGGTGAGCGTGCGGCCCTGTGTGTGCTCGGCATAGGTGAGCAGCCCGGCGGCGGCGGCGTGGGCCTCGCCCAGCTCGTGGGCGCCCCACGCCTGCAGGCTGGCGGCGCCCAGGTTCTCCAGCAGCTTGCGCTCGCCCAGGGCGCTATCAAACTGCCAGTCGGGCCGAGGGCTCATGGGGCAGGTGAAGGCGCCGCTTTGGCGCAGCACCTGCAGTTGTTGTTCAAAGCGTTCGGTCACGCCTGCGCTGTAGATCAGCTCGCTGGGCGCCACGCGGGCCAGCCAGGCGCCCAGTTCATCCTGCACGCATTCGGCCAGGAAGACGCGGCCCTGCGTCACGCTCAGCCACGCCAGGCCGCAGCGCGCGCGCGGCGCCTGGTGCACGGCCATCAGCATGGATTCGGATTTGTCGGACAGCAGTTCAGTGTCGGTCAGCGTGCCGGGCGTGACCACGCGCACCACCTTGCGCTCCACCGGGCCCTTGCTGGCGCCTACCTCGCCCACCTGCTCGGCAATGGCCACCGACTCGCCCATCTTGATCAGACGGGCCAGATAGTTCTCCAGCGCATGGAAAGGCACACCCGCCATCACCACCGGCTGCCCGCCCGACTGGCCCCGCTGCGTGAGCGTGATGTCCAGCAGCCGCGCAGCCTTCTCGGCGTCTTGCCAGAAGACCTCGTAGAAATCACCCATGCGGTAGAACAGCAGCGTGTCGGGATGCCCGGCCTTGAGGGCCAGGTACTGCTGCATCATGGGGGTGTGGTGCTCTAGCGTGTCGGACATGCGGGGGCCGGGAAATGAGGCGTGGACTTTAGCGCATGGGGTTTCCCCTCAAGGAATTGCCGCGGGTTTTGGTGTCCTGTTACGTTTTGACATACTCTTGCCTGTATGCTGGCGCCTTGGTTTTGACCACCGGCCCGCCGCATGCGCGGGCCCTTATCCAACCAGAGGTTTCAGAGCGACCGTGATTTCGTCCGAACTGTTGACCGACCTCCTCGCCGCTACGGGCGAGGGCCCCCTCATAGAGCCGATGGCGCAGGCGCGTCTGCAGGCGCTGGTGGATGCCGTTCCGGTTGCATTGATGGAGTTTCGTCTGGTCGCAGGGCGCTTGGTGCTGCTGGCGGCCAACGCAGCCGCCCGCCGCATGCCGGGCCTGGGGGCCGTGCGTCACCCCGGCGTCGAGGCCAACGAGGTGTTTGACCTGTTGGTGAACACGCAGTTGGTGGATCAGTTGCACGGTGTTGTACGCATCGGCGCCCCGCTGGAATGCCGCCAGGTCGTGCGCGAACCCGGACGGTTGTTGTTGGCGTGGGATTTGTCTGCACGCCGTGTGACCAACGACTGCATTGTGGTCACCGTGCGTGACGCCTCCGAGGCCGAAACGCTGCGTGTGGCATTGGCGGCGGCAGAGCGTTCACTGGAAGAAGTGCGTCGCGAACTGCGCGAGCAATCTGAAGTCTTCAACACCATGGAAAGCCTGGCGCGCACGGGCCACTGGCGCCGCATTGAAGACCCGGGTGAAACGGTGCTGTTGTGGTCTCCGGGCCTGTGCGATATCGCCGGGTTTGAACAGCAAGAGTGGGTGGACCCTGAGCGCGCCGTCAGCGGCATCCTCCCGGAAGACGTGCACGTTTTCAACCAGGCGCGCGAACGCGGCCAGGGCCTGGATGTGGAATACCGCTGGCGCCGCCCCGATGGCGATGTGCGCTGGATGCGGTCGCGCGTGCGCCGCACCTTGCCGCGTGACGGCGTACAGGTGGTGATGGGGGTGGTGCAGGACGTCACGGATGAACACCGGGCCGCAGAGCAGCTGCGCGAACAGCTGCTGTTCATCCAGCGCATTGCCAGCCGCATCCCCGGTTTCATCTACGAATACCGGCTGCACACCGACGGCAGCACCAGCGTGCAGTACATCAGCGACGCCGTGCGTGAGTTCATGGGTGTGGAGCCGCATGAGGTCACCGCCGACCACGGCGTGCTCATCCACCGCGTGCTGCCGGAGGACCTGCCGCTGGTGCAGCGCTCGGCGATCACGTCGGTGCGCAAACTGGTGCCCTGGCAGTGCGAATACCGCGTACGCATGGACGACGGCAGCATCCGCTGGCACATGACCAACGCCATTCCGCACCGTGAGCCCGATGGCTCGGTGGTGTCGCATGGCTTCACTATGGACATCACAGACCGCAAGCGCGCAGAACAAGAAATCGAACGCCTGGCCTTCTACGACGCCCTCACCGGCCTGCCCAACCGCCGCCTGCTGCTCGATCGCCTGCAACGCTCCATCGCCGCCTGCCAGCGCAGCAAGAACCAGGGCGCCCTGCTGTTCATCGACCTCGATAACTTCAAAGACCTCAA
>JAHJWB010000003.1 GCA_018828125.1 Gammaproteobacteria bacterium
ATGGAAAACTGCTGCAACCCGGGTTCGGTGAGTCGCCTTGCGGGTTCGGCTCATCGATGGGTTGAACTGTACGCCGGGGGTGTTCAGAGAAAAACTACCTCGTCGCAAACTGACTGTTCTGGTATTGGAAACAATCAACCGCCCTTTTCTGTGCACAGCGGGGCGCGGTGCGGGGGTGGGTTGGCAGATCGCTTTGAACATGACCGCAATGGTGCCGGGGAGGGCGCCGGGCGTCGTCTCGTCGTGGTTTCGGTTCTTTTCGGTTTGTTTCGCGCCACGGTGAATGCAACAGGGGCGAAACAAATGCATCGAGCCCCAGGGCGATGTGCGAAACGGGGGGCGAATCGGGCTTGCGTGGGTTGCGCAATGGAGGCTTATGGGCTGAAATCTCTCTGTGCCTGATCCAGGTCTCACGAGGGAGGTTTTCATGACAAGTGTTGCCAAGATTCTTCAGTCCAAACCGGACGCCACGGTTCACACCATTGCGCCCACCACGTCGGTGTATGACGCGCTCCAGCGCATGGCAGACAAGGGCATCGGTGCCCTGGTAGTCACCGAAGGCGATGCCATTGTGGGCATCTTCACCGAGCGCGATTACGCGCGGAAGATTGCGCTGCTGGGCCGTACCTCAGCGGCCACTTTGGCGCGCGATGTCATGACCACCGCGGTGCGTTTTGTGCGGCCCGAGCAGACCAGCGAGCAGTGCATGCAGATCATGAGCACCGGCCGCCTGCGCCACCTGCCGGTGGTGGACAGCGCTGGCAAGCTGGTGGGCATGATCTCCATCGGTGATTTGGTCAAGGACATCATCTCCGAGCAGAAATTCATCATTGAGCAACTGGAGCACTACATCACCGGTAGCCACTGAATGCAAAAACGGGCTCTGACCGATCTGATCAGAGCCCGTTTTTTGCTGGGGATAGTTTCCCTTCCGCCCGTCTACCGTTCTGGGATCACTGAGCGTTGAGCACGCGCGGCCGCCGCGCAAGAGCCGCCATGCTGCGCAGGCAGCGCTGGACTTGCGTGCGTTGGCAGCGTCCTCCTTTCCGAATCGCGACGCGATTCCAGAGAAGGGGGAAGGCGTGCAGCGCCTCAGTGGGTTGCACTCTGTTTTAAGCGGCTTTTTCTACATGCCCCTGGCGCGTGTACAAAAAGTCGATTACCGCTTTGCGGTAGTGCACATACTGAGGGTCTTCGGCCAGCTCCACACGCTTGCGGGGGCGGGGCAAGTCCACCGCCAGCACCTCGCCAATGGTGGCCGCGGGGCCATTGGTCATCATCACGATCTTGTCGGACAGCAGCACGGCTTCGTCCACGTCGTGGGTCACCATCACCACGGTGCTCTGCGTGCGGGCGACGATCTCCAGTAGCTCATCTTGCAGCTTGGCGCGGGTCAACGCGTCGAGCGCGCCAAACGGCTCGTCCATCAGCAGCACCTGGGGTTCCATGCTCAGCGCCCGGGCAATTCCCACGCGCTGCTTCATGCCGCCCGATATTTCGCCTGGGCGTTTTTGCGCAGCGGGGGTCAGGCCCACCAGGGCCAGTGCTGCGTCGGTGCGGGCCTTGAGCTGGGACTTGCTTTCCTTGCCGCCAAACACGCGCTCCACGGCCAGGTAGATGTTGTCGAAGCAGGTGAGCCAGGGCAGCAGCGAGTGGTTCTGGAACACCACGGCGCGCTCGGGGCCTGGGCCCTTGATCTCCTTGTTGGCACACAGCAGCGCACCGTTGGTGGGCGTGGTCAGCCCGGCGATCAGATTCAAGAGCGTGGACTTGCCGCAGCCCGAGTGGCCGATCAGCGCCACGAACTCGCCCTTGGCAATCGTCAGGTTGATGTCGCGCAGCGCGGGGAACAGGCCCTTGGCCGTCTTGAAGGTCTGCTCGACGCCGTGGACTTCGATGAACTTGGTGGTGAGAGATGCATGCATGAGGAGCTCCTGGTTTTTTCGAGGACCACCGTGGAACCGGCTTTGCCGGGCCACGGGCGGTGCCCCCTTGAGGGGGTGACGCGCCGTAGGCGCGGCTCAGGGGTGGGTCAAGATTTGACCTCTTCAAACGTGAATGCAGTGGCCAGCTTGATGAGCGCAAACTCCAGCACCAGCCCGACAATGCCGATCACGAAGATGGCGATGATGATGTTCTTGACGTTGAGGTTGTTCCACTCGTCCCACACCCAGAAGCCAATGCCCACGCCGCCGGTCAGCATCTCGGCAGCCACGATCACCAGCCATGCGGTGCCCACGGCCAGGCGCACACCGGTCAGCATGTAGGGCAACACGGCGGGGAAGAGGATCTTGGTGGCGATCTTCCATTCGCTCAGGTTCAGCACGCGGGCCACGTTCATGTAGTCCTGCGGTACGCGCTGCACGCCCACGGCGGTGTTGATGATCATGGGCCAGATGGAGCAGATAAAGATCGTCCAGATGGCGGCCGGGTTGGCGCCCTTGAACACCAGCAAACCAATCGGCAACCATGCCAGGGGCGATACGGGTCGTAGCAGGCTGATCAGCGGGTTGAACATGCGCGACAGGAAGCTGAAGCGACCAATGACAAACCCGGCTGGAATGCCGACCAGCGCCGCCATGCCAAACCCGATGGCCACACGTTCGAGCGACATCAGCACGTTCCATCCCACGCCCTGGTCGTTGGGGCCATTGCTGTAGAACGGGTTGCTGAAAATTTCCAGTGCCTGCAGCCAGGTGTCCTTGGGGTTTGGAATGCTGCCGCCTGTGGTGGTGGAGACCACCGCCCATAGGCCCACCAGCAAACCCAGGCCACACAGCGGCGGCAAAACGGCCATCCAGAAGCTGCGCGACAGGGCCGCCCAGTCGCGGGCCGGAGCTGCTGCGGACGCTGCCACGGGCGTAGCGGCAGCAGATTTCGAGTGTTTTTGGCCTCTAGCGCTTGTGGGTAAAGCGCTGCTAGCTACATTAGTCATAGCATTCTGTGCAGCCACGGGGGCTGCGTCCAGGGGGGAGTGAAAGACGGCACTGACCATGGGAATCTCCTGTGTGCAGGGCTTGCGGGGCGGGTGGGATCGGCGGGTGGGCGGTATCGTCAGGCCTTGATCTTGAAACCGTCGGCGTACTTGGCGGGGTCTTTGCCATCCCACACCACACCGTCGATCAGCTTGCTGGTGCGCATCACGTCCTTGGGCACGCTGATCTTCATGGCGCTTGCAACCGACTTGTACAGGTCCACCTGGTTGATCTCTTTGGCAACGGCCAGGTAGTCAGGGTGGCTCTTGATCAAACCCCAGCGCTTGTGCTGCGTCAGGAACCACATGCCATCCGACAGGTAGGGGAAGTTCACCGCGCCGTCGTTGAAGAACTTCATGTGGTTGGGGTCGTCCCAGGTCTTGCCCATGCCGTTCTGGTAGCGGCCCAGAATGCGCTGGTTGATAACGTCCACGCTGGTGTTGATGTAGGACTTCTGGGCCACGGTCTCGGCCATCTTCATCTTGTTGGACAGGCTGGCGTCAATCCAGCGGCTGGCTTCCAGCACGGCCATCATCACGGCGCGCGTGGTGTTGGGGTTCTTCTTGACGAACTCGGCGGACGTACCCAGCACCTTCTCGGGGTGGTCCTTCCAGATGTCCTGCGTGGTGTTGGCGGTCACTCCGATGCCATCCATGATGGCGCGGTGGTTCCAGGGCTCGCCCACGCAGAAGCCGTCCATGTTGCCCACACGCATGTTGGCCACCATCTGCGGCGGGGGCACGGTGATCAGCTTGGCGCCCGACAGCGGGTTGATGCCCGCAGCCGCCAACCAGTAGTGCATCCACATCGCGTGGGTGCCGGTGGGGAAGGTGCCTGCAAACGTGTATTCGCGCTTTTCCTTGGCCATCAGAGCGGCCAGCGATGGGCCGTCCACCGCGCCCTTGTCGGCCAGCGCTTTAGACAACGAGATCGCCTGACCGTTGTTGTTGATGGACATCAGCACCGCCATGTCCTTCTTGGGGCCGGCAGTGCCCAGGTGCACACCGTAGACCAAGCCATACAGCACATGGGCAAAGTCCAGTTCGCCGTTGACGAGCTTGTCGCGCACACCTGCCCAGCTGGCTTCTTTGGTGGGGATGATGGTGACGCCGTACTTCTTGTCAAAGCCCAGCACCGAGGCCATCACCACGCTGGCGCAGTCGGTCAGCGGGATGAAGCCGATCTTGACTTCCTTCTTCTCGGGGGCGTCAGAGCCCTGGGCATGCACCAGGGCGCGCAGGGCAGGGCTGACGCCCACGGCGCCTACGGTCGCGGCCTGCAGCACGGTGCGGCGGTTGAGACTGGTTTTCAGCAGATCGGTCATGGGGCATTTCCTCGCATCGTTACAAAGCAAAAAAGGCGTCCTCTCCTGGGCTGGCTGCATTTGCAAACCGGCCTCGGAGAGGGACGCCTTTGTCCATGGCAAAGCCCATTGGGGGGCTTTGAGTCAGCACCATCCCGCCATTGGGTCAGTGCTGTCAGGGGTGGGACCTTCATTGGTCTCGCCAGGGATTACGCAAGCAGCGTGCCAGCGTGTGATGCGCCAGTTTGGCGCCGCTAGCGCTATGCTCTTAATAGCTGCTTAGGCACGGTGGAAAAGCGCGAGCGGCCTGTTTGGTTTGAAATGGCCAGAGCCGGTGCACGTGCCCTGGGCTGCACTGCCTTTGTGCGGCGCACCATTTGGGAGAAGCCGGTGGATTTGGGCGCGGCCCAGGCCAGGGATGCCAAGCAAGGGCCGCCCCGCAGCGAGGGCATCGTCCCCCTTCCCGAATCGCGCCAGCGATTCGAGAGAAGGGGGAAGGCGCGCAGCGCCTCAGGGGGGTGTCCCTGCTACCCCAGCAGGTCCATCACATCCAGCATGCGTTGCGCCACGTCCACCAGCTTCAGGCCCTTGTCCATCGCGGTCTTGCGCAGCTTTTCGTACGCGGCCTGTTCCGTCAGGCCCTGGCGCTGCATCAGCATGCCCTTGGCGCGGTCAATGGTCTTGCGGTCCTTCAGTTCGGTCTTGGCATCGGCCAGCTCGGCGCGCAGGGCCTGTTCATGCTGAAACCTCGCCATCGCCACATCCAGAATGGGTCGGATGCGCTGGGGCGACAAGCCCGCCACGATGTAAGCAGACACTCCTGCGGCCACCGCATCCTTCACGTGGGAGGTGTCTTCATCATTGGTGAACATCACGATGGGGCGGCGTTCGTTGCGCGTGGCCATCACCACGTGTTCGAGCGCGTCACGGGCCTCGCTTTCGGCGTCCACGATGATCAGGTCTGGCTGCAACTGGGCCAGACGGTCGCTCAGAAAGACGTCGGCAGGCAGGGTGGCGATGAGGTTGAAGTTGTTTTCCAGCAGCCCGATGCGCAGCGCCCGCGACCGCTCTGCCTGCAGCAGGGCGTGTTCGTCGTCAGGGTCGGTGACTGCCAGATCCGGGGCCACCACCACGATGCGCAAAGCCTCATTCATGCCCTGAGCATAAGCAATTTTTACGCCATAAATTGGTGCATCGAAGCGGTGCATACCCTCGTTTCCAGGGCCTTCGGGGGGCTTGGCGGCTTTCAGGGCCTGAAACTTGCTAATAGTGAGATGGGCGGCAGGGCATACCCGGTAGGCCTTTAGGAACAGCGTCGCATATACATCCGGTCACATTGACATCTTCCTATGGAGTTTTTTGCATGAACCAACACATCGACCGGCGCCGCTTTTCGGCCAGCTTGGCTCTGACGGCCCTTGCCGCGTCCATTCTCATGGCGGGTTGCAGCAAAGTGCCCGACACCATCAAGATCGGTGTGGCGCAGCCCCTGAGTGGCCCGCTGGGTGCCTTGGGGCAAGACTTGCTCAACGGTGTGAACCTGGCCGTGGCCGAGCTGAACAAGGGCGGCTACACCGTAGACGGCAAGCGGGTAACGCTGGAGGTCGTGTCGGTGGACGACAAGGCCGACGCCGCCACCGGCAAAACCGTGGCCCAGCAACTGGTGGACGCGGGTGTGGTGGCGGTGGTCGGCCATCTCAACTCGGGTGTCAGCATTGAAACGGCGCCCATCTACGCTGCCAAAGACATTGCGCAGATCGCCATCTCCACCAACCCCAAGTTCACGCAACTGGGCTTTTCGACCACCTTCCGCATGGTGGCCAACGACACCCTGCAGGCCCGCGCCATCGGCTCGTTTGCCGCCACGCAACTGGGCGCCACCCGCTACGCGGCACTCGACGACGGCACCCCCTATGGCAAGGGCCTGGCCGATGGCGCCGCCGAGCAGCTGAAGGCCGAGAAGAAAGAAGTGCTGGTGCGCAAGTCGTTTGACGACAAGACTGTGGCTTTTGACGAGCTCGCTGGCGAGTTGAAGGCTGCCAAGGTTGAAGTGATCGTCTCTACCCTCAACGACTTCCAGGCCCTGGCCTTGCTCGAAGCCTTGCGCAAAGTCGACCACACCAAGGTGAGCCTTTTGGGCGGCGACACCATCAAGACCACCGACATGACAAAGGGCATGGGCATGGTCGAAGGCATCTATGCCACGTCGCCCGTGCTGGAAGCCAAGGAGTTCACCACCGGCAAGCCCTTCCTCGAAAAATACATCGAGGCGTACAAGAAGCCGCCCGCATACGGTGGCCACTACAGTTACGACAGCATGTATGTGCTGTCTGCTGCCATCCAGAAGGCCAAGTCGGCCGACCCCAAGGACATCACCAAGGCCATGCACAGCATCAACGGCTACGCACCGGTCATCGGCACCATGACCTGGGACGACAAGGGTGAACAACGCTACGGCGCCGTGGGCGTGTACGAGTTGCGTGCCGGGGCGTGGGAGCTGCGCATGCGGTCGGACCGCTGGTAACACCTGGGGCTTGCGAGACCTTCAGACAAGGCCCTCATACGGTTGCGTCCACGGGCGTTCATGTCTGCAAAACCCCTGCCGGTCACCGCCCGCAGGGGTTTTTGCATCAGGCTGGGCAAGAGACCGGGTTTTACACTCGCGGCATGAGCTTGTTGATCCTGGGTATTGAATCTTCGTGTGACGAAACGGGCGTGGCGTTGGTCCGCTCCACCGGCGATGCCGTGCCGACCTTGCTGTCGCATGCGCTGCACAGCCAGATCGAGATGCACCAGGCCTATGGCGGCGTGGTGCCCGAACTGGCCAGCCGCGACCACATCCGCCGCGTGCTGCCGCTGGCCACGCAGGTGCTCACCGAGTCGGGCCAGACACTGGCCGACGTGGATGTGGTGGCCTATACCCGCGGCCCCGGTCTGGCCGGGGCGCTGCTGGTGGGCGCGGGGGTGGCCTGTGCGCTGGGTGCGGCACTGGGTAAACCGGTGCTGGGCGTGCACCACCTGGAGGGGCATCTGCTGTCCCCCTTCCTGAGCGCTGACCCACCCGAATTTCCGTTTGTGGCGTTGCTGGTGTCCGGCGGTCATACCCAGCTGATGCGCGTGGACGGTGTGGGCCGCTACGAAATCCTTGGCGAGACCATTGACGACGCCGCAGGCGAGGCGTTCGACAAGTCCGCCAAGCTCATGGGCCTGGGCTACCCGGGCGGGCCTGCGCTGTCGCGGCTGGCCGAGCAGGGCGACGCCACGGCGTTCAAACTACCGCGTCCCCTGCTGCACAGCGGCAACCTCGATTTTTCCTTTGCCGGGCTGAAGACGGCGGTGCTGACGCAAGCCAAGAAGCTGGGCGACGAGTTGGAGGCCCGCAAGGCCGACCTGGCCGCCAGCACCGAGGCCGCGATTGTGGATGTGCTGGTGAAGAAGACGCTCACGGCGCTCAAGCAGACCGGGCTCAAGCGTGTGGTGGTGGCTGGCGGCGTCGGCGCCAACCGGCACCTGCGCGCGCAGCTGAATGCGGCCTGTGCGCAGAACAAGGTGCGGGTGCATTACCCCGAGCTGAACCTGTGCACCGACAACGGCGCCATGATCGCCATGGCCGCCGCCATGCGCCTGCAGGCAGGGCAGCAGGAGGCCCGAACCGACTATGCGTTTGACGTGAAGCCCCGCTGGCCGCTGGATGCAATCACCGCCGCATCGGTGGGCTAAAATTTGACCAAAAATAGCCTCTAGCGCTTGTCAGATAAGCGCTGGAAGCTATTGATTGCATAGCAAATCGGTTGCCTGGCATTCGGGGTGCGCCGCGCCGCATGGCCAGCGAGCCTCTGTCGCTATTCGTCGATGGACCATGAATGCAAGCGCCGCTGACATTGATTGAACAAGCGCCAGAACTCCCCAATTACTCGGCACACCCATGTCAGAACGGGTAGTGCCGAGGTGTTGTCTGCACGGTGATCCAGCGCAATTCGGTGAACTCGCGCACCCCGGCCATGCCGCCAAAGCGGCCGTAGCCCGAACTCTTCACGCCCCCAAACGGCATCTGGCCTTCGTCGTGCACCGTAGGGCCATTGACGTGGCAGATGCCCGACTCTATGCGCGCCGCAACGTTCCAGGCCTTCGCCACATCGCGGCTGAACACGGCGGACGAGAGGCCGAACTCGTTGTCGTTGGCGCAGGCAATGGCTTCTTCCACGCCGTTCACGCGCACCACGGGCTTGACGGGGCCGAACGATTCCTCGCGGTAGATGTCCATCTCGGCCGTCACGTGGTCGAGCACCGTGGCCTGCATCAACGTGCTGTCGCTCTTGCCGCCGCAGACCAGCTTGGCGCCCTTGGCCAGTGCGTCGTCGATGAGGGCGTTGCAGCGGTGCACCGTGGCCATGTCCACCACCGAGCCCAGCACCACCGGCCCCTTGCGCGGGTCGCCCAGGGGCAAGGCCTTGGCGCGCTCGCCCAGCTTGCCCACGAACGCGTCGGCCACGGCGTTGTCCACGATGATGCGTTCGGTGGACATGCAGATCTGGCCCGAGTTGGCGAACGCGCCAAACACGGTGCCCGCCACGGCGGCATCGATGTCCGCATCATCGAGCACCAGCAGCGGTGCCTTGCCGCCCAGCTCCAGCACCACGGGCTTGAGGTACTTGGCGCAGGTCTGCGCTATGATGCGGCCCACCTTGGTGGAGCCGGTGAAGTTGATGCGGCGCACCGCCGGGTGGGCCACGATGGCCTCGACCACGGCCCCTGCATCGGCCGGGGCGTTGGTCACAAAGTTCACCACGCCGGCAGGCAAACCGGCTTCCTGCAGCGCTTCGATGATGAGGCCGTGCGTGGCGGGGCACAGCTCGGAGCCCTTCAGGATCACGGTGTTGCCGCAGGCCAGGGGTGTGGCGATGGCGCGCACGCCCAGGATGATGGGCGCGTTCCACGGTGCGATGCCCAACACCACGCCCGCAGCCTGGCGCACGCCCATGGCCAGGCTGCCGGGCACGTCGGAGGGGATCACTTCACCGGCAATTTGTGTGGTTAACGCTGCGGCCTCTTGCAGTAGGCCCGCCGCCAAGTGCACGTTGAAACCGGCCCACATGCCGGAGGCCCCTGTCTCTGCGGCCATTGCGGCGGCGAAGGCGTCCACCTTGGATTCGAGTGCATGGGCGGCTTTCAGCAGCAGCGCGCGGCGGGCATTGGGCCCCAGGGCCGACCACGCGGGAAAAGCCTTGGCGGCTGCGTCCGCAGCGGCCACGGCATCGGCCACGGTGGCGGCAGGCGCGGTGGTGGCGACAGTGCCGTCGAGTGGGTTGCGGCGCTCAAAAGTGGCCCCGCCGGTGGCTTGAACGCTGGCACCGTTGATCAACATGGAAATGGCAGTCATCAATAGCTCCTGGATAACAACAAAAAGAAGAAAAAGAAAAGAGGAAAGAAAAGGACGAAGAACGAAAGTTCAGGCGACGCCCAAATAGGCCTGCCTCACGACATCGGATTGAAGAAGGGTGGATGCATCCCCTGACGCCACGGTGCGCCCGCGCTCCAGCACGTAGCCGCGCTGCGCGATCTGCAGCGCCTTGCGCACGTTCTGCTCCACCATCAGTACCGTCACACCCTGCGTGGCAATGCGCTGCACGATGGCAAGCAGTTCATCGACCATGCGCGGGGCCAGGCCCAGCGAGGGCTCGTCCAGCATCAGCAGGCGGGGGCCGCTCATCATTGCGCGGGCCACTGCCACCATCTGCTGCTCGCCGCCGCTCATGGTGCCCGCCAGTTGCTGCGCACGCTCCTTCAGGCGGGGAAAGTCTTCAAAGGCCTGCTGCAGACGCTCGCCCCGCACCCGCGATGGCACCAGCCAGCCGCCCAGTTCCAGGTTTTCGGTCACCGTCATCTGCGGGAAGAGCTGGCGGCCTTCGGCCACCAGAGCCAGGCCACGTTGCACGCACGCCGTGGCGTTCACGGCAGGCACGGGTTGACCGTCCAGCTGCACGGTACCCGTGCGCGGCAGCAGCCCGGCCAGCGCCTTGAGCAGCGTGGTCTTGCCCGCGCCGTTGGGGCCAACGATCACGGTGATGCCGGGCGCGGCCTCCAGTGTGAGGTCCTGCAGCACCTGAAAGCCGTGGTAGCCGGTCGTCAGGTTCTGCACTTGCAGGTGTGCGCCGCTCATGCCGTGGCTCCTTGTTCCGCTTTTACTGCGTGCTCTGCATGTTCTGCGGTATGGGTCATCTCATCACCCAGATAGGCCTCGATCACCTGCGGGTTGCGCACCACCTCGGCGGGCGTGCCGTCGGCGATCTTGCGGCCCTGGTGCAGCACCAGCACGCGTTCCACGTACTTGAGCAGTGTGGTCACCGCGTGTTCGATCCACACCACCGTCAGGCCCCAGTCATCGCGCAGGCGGCGGATGCGCTGGGCCATGGCGTCTACCTCGGCCTCAGTCAGGCCCGCGGCCACCTCGTCGAGCAGCAGCAGGCGTGGGCGCGTGCCCAGGGCCATGCCGATCTCCAGCAGGCGCTGCTGCGATGGCGTCACGTCGGCAGCGGGGCGGTCGGCCAAGTGCGCCAGGCCCAGCATGGCCAGGATTTCGCCTTCGCCGCGCAGCCCCTCGGGGCCCTGGCGGTGGCGGCCTGCGAACTGCATGCCAAAGCGCACGTTGTCGCGCACTGTCATGTCGGGGAACACGCGCGGCGTCTGGAAGGTGCGCGCAATGCCGTGGGCCGCATAGTGGTGCGGGCCCTTGCCAGTCAGGTCGTCGGTGCCGCTCACCAGCGTGCCCGAGGTGGGCGGCTGCACGCCAGAGATGGCGTTGAAGAACGTGGTCTTGCCCGCACCGTTGGGGCCGATGATGCCGATCAGCTCGCCCGTGCGCAGTGTGGCGCTCACGCCGTCCACGGCCGTGAGGCCGCCAAAGCGCACGGTCACGGCGTCGATGGTCAACAGGGCTTCAGCCATGGTGTGCCTCCACATCAGGTTTGCGCCGTTGCCACAGCGTGGCCAGGCCGTTGGGCAGGTACATCACGCACAAGATCAGCAGCAGGCCCAGCACCATCATGTAGCCATAAGGCAATTGCAGGCGCAGGGTCTCGGCCAGCAGGCTGAACACGATGGCCGCCAGGATGGGACCGCCGATGCTGGTGGCGCCGCCAATCAATGCAATCAACACCGTCTGGAAGCCAATGAAAGGGCTGAACACAGCCGCGGGCTCGATGTACGTCCAGCGCACCGCCATGGCCGCGCCCACGGCGCCCGCAAAAGCGGCCGTGATGCCAAACCCCATGATCTTCGCCAGCCGTGTGTCCACGCCGAGCGTCTGTGCGCGTTGCTCGTCCGCTCCGATGCCCGACAGCGCCAGGCCAAACCGGCTGCGCTGGATGGCAATGGATGCCGCGATGGCAGTGGCCGCAATCAGCAGCACGGTGAGGTACACGGTTTCGTTGCTAGGCACTACCGTCAGCACGCGGCCGACCGTGCCAGACACCTGCTTTTCAACAAAAGTCACGGCATGGCGGATCAGCTCGGTCATGCCGAACGTGAGCACTGCAAAGTAGGTGCCGCGCAGGTGCAGCACGGCGGCACCCATCACCACGGCAACGGCTGTGGCAATCAGTGCGCCGCTCAAAATCACCAGCGGCCAGGGCAGTACCGCCAGCAGCGTGGCGCTGGTGTAGGCGCCAATCCCAAAGAAGGCCGATGTGGCCAGCGACAGGTAGCGTGTGGCGCCGCAGAACAGCGACCAGCTGGTGGCCAGCGCGATGTACATCAGGCAGCTGAGCAGCACGGAGGCCATGAACTCGGACACCAGCCACGGCAGGGTGGCGACCACCGCCACCCCCGCAGCCAGCGCCAGCCAAGGTTTGTTGGAATGTAGGGAAGTCATTTTTTCGAAAAGAGTCCGTTGGGGCGCCAGATCAGCACGCCGATGAACACTGCATAGCTCAGCAGCATCTTGAGAGACGGGCTGCTGAAGTGCATGCCCAGCGCCTCCACCACGCCCAGCAGCAGCCCGCCAGCCAGGCTGCCCGCCAAGCTGCCAAAGCCGCCCAGCGTGATGACGATGAGCGCAGTGACGGTATACGGCTCGCCCATCGACGGGGAGATTTCATACGTCATGGACAGCAGCGAGCCCGCCACGCCCGACAGGCCCAAGCCGATGCCGAACATCATCGGGTGCAGGCGCCGGGTGTTGATGCCCACCAGCTGCGCGCCGGTGGGTGACTGCATCAGCGCCCGCACCGCCTTCCCCAGCAGCGTGAGCTTGAGCAGCGCCACCAGAGCCGCCGAAAGCGCCAGCGCGACACCAAACAGCACCAGCTTGTTTTCAGTGAACCGCATGCCCGCAATCTGCACCGGGTCGGCCAGGTATTCATACCCGCGCAGGTCGCCGCCCCAGATCAGGAGGGCGGTGTTCTGCACCAGGAACATCAGGCCAAAGCCCACCATCAGGCTGCGTGCCTCGAACACATCCACGTTGGGCGCGCGGGCGGCCAGGCGTTTGAAGCACAGCGCATGCACCACTACTCCCAGCACAAACAGCGCGATGAACGCCAGCGGCATGAGCAGCAGCGGCGAGATGCCTGTGGCCGTGTGCGCCCACCAGGTCAGAAAGGCGCCGAGCATCAAAAACTCGCCATGCGAGATGTTCATGATGCGCATCAGCCCGTATTGCAGATTGAGGCCCATGGCCACCAGCGCGTAGATGCCACCGGTAATGAGGCCACTGGCGACCAGTTCGGCCCAGGAAGTCAAAGACACGTTGCAGTTTCCGAAAGGTTTATTTCCAGGCGGGTTTGCTGGTGTTGAGCTGTGCTGTGGCGCGGTCCTTGGGCCAGACGACTTCGAAGTCGTTGCCTTGCCACTGGCTCACCGTGCCAGGAATCGATGCGTTCTCGCTGCCCTCGAAGCGGATGCCGCCCAGGATGGTCTTGAACTCGTTCTTGGCAATGTGCTCGCGCAGCGCCTTGCGGTCCAGGCCCGCCTTCTCCACGGCCTGCTGCAAGATCTGCAGAGCCGCCCACGAGTGGCCGCTGGCCCAGCGGTCGGGCTCTTTATTGAACTTCTTCACGTGTGCGTCGAAGTAGGCCTTGGCCTCGGGGCTGGTCTTCACGCTCCACGAGCCCATGCCGATCACGCCCTCGGTGTTGGCGGCCATCACGTTCTTGTAGAGCTGGAAGGCCGTGCCCACCGAGGCGTAGAAGAACTTGGGGTTCAGCCCCACCTCGCGCGCCTGGCGGCTGGCCAGAATGGTGTCGGGCGGGTAGGTGATGCCGATGAAGGCATCGGGGTTCTGGTCCTTGATGCCGCGCAGCACGGGCGCCAGGTCCTTCACGCCAAGTGGGTAGCTCTTGCGCTCCAGCACCTGGATGCTGGTCTTCTTCAGCGCGTTGTTCAGCGCGGCGAAGTTTTCCAGGCCAAACAGGTCGTCCATGTAGACGATGGCAATGGTCTTGACGTTGTTGGCCACCAGCATGTCCACCAGCGCACCCATCATCTTGTCGGGCTGCTGCAGCAGCGAGAAGAAGTAGGGCAGGTTCATGTCGATCAGCTTTCGCGACAGCGCCGTGGGTGCCAGCAGCGGGTAGCCAAAGCGGTTAGCCAGCGGCGCGATGGCGAAGTTGGCGCCCGAACCCCACGGCGGCAAGATGAGGTCCACCTTGTCGCTGCCCATGAGCTTTTCGTAGGTGCGCACGCAGGTTTCGGTCTCGCTGCGGTCGTCGTAGCCGATGAGTTCGATGGGGCGTTTGGTGCCCTTGACGCTGAGGCCTCCCGCTGCGTTCACCTGTTCTGCCCACAGCAGGTAGTTGGGTTCCTGGCTAACCTGCGCGCCGGCCGCCCAGGGGCCGGTGCGGGCGATGGCGTAGCCGATGCGCACGGGGCTGCTGCCACTGCCCTGGGCCCACAGTTGCGGCGCGACGGCCAGAGTGCCGACGGTGGCTGCGGCCCCTTTGATCCACTGCCGCTTGGATGGTTGATGCTGCGTCATTTGTTGTCTCCTCGGATGTGAGCCCGCGTAGTGCAAGCCGTCCCTGGATCGTAGGGAGACGTGTCATTGCACGCTACGCTGAGCGTGCACAAAACGCTTGTCCGAGCGTGCAGGAGCCAGCGGGTTTACCCGGATTTCCGCGCAGGGCCAAGGAATAGGAGTGCGCCGGATAATCCGGCGAACGACAGGCGGCACCTGCTGCAAGATTGGAGACACCATGGCCCACCCTTTGATGGAGGTATCCACCGATACCGTGGCACCGCGCGACCGCCTGCACCTGTGGGGTGATGCGGTGTGGCGGCTGATTGGTGGCCTGGAGTCGGATGCCTTTGGCGACGAGGCCTTTGCGGGCCACATCGCTTCGGGCCAGGCGGGCTATGTCAACCTGTGCCAGCTCAGCGTCAGCCGCCACCGCGTTGTGCGCACCCCCAGCCTCATCCGCGGCAGCGACCGGGCGTATATCAAGGTCGTGGCGCAACTGGAAGGGCGTGCCTGCTTCGAGCAGAACGGGCGCAAGGTATGGCTCTCGCCGGGCGAGTGGAGCGTGTACGACACAACCCGCGCCTACGCTGTCAGCAACCCCGAAGCCGTGCGCCAGATGGTGTTGATGATTCCGAAGGAACAGTTGCCCGAGCGCAAGCTCAAGCTCGACGACCTGATGGTGCAGCGCTTTTCAGGCACCAGCGGTGTCTCACGCTTGGCCTGGGACACCATGCGGGCCGCGTTCTCCGAGCTGCCAACCATGTCCGACGCCGCCGCCGACGGCGTGGCCGATGTGATCACGCACCTGGTGCAGCTTTCGCTGCTGGAGCGCAATGGGCAGCACAGCCTGTTGTCGCAACGCGAGGCCTTACGCGACCGCATCAGCCAATATGTCGACCGCCATCTGGGCGACCCGGACCTCACCATTGATCGCATGGCCCAGGCGCTCAACTGCAGCAAGCGGCACCTTTACAACGCGGTGGCCGACGACGACGAAACGCTGGCCGCCATGATCCAGCGCCGCCGCCTGGAGGCCTGCCTGCGCGACTTGCGCCACCCTGCACAGACCCAGCGATCCGTCACCGACATTGCGCTGTCCTGGGGTTTCAGCAACAGCGCCCATTTCAGTCGGGCCTTCCGTGCACATGTGGGGTGCAGCCCGAGTGAGTACCGTGTGCGGACCTGTGGCGAGGCCGCACTGGCGTTGCTGGCGCACTGAGCTGTTTGGAGTGTTCCGATGCCGCGGGCGAGCGCTCGCGCATAGATACGCTGGAGCAGCACAGGATGGCACGCGGCACGGCACATGGCCATGTCGACGCGTGCACCTCGCAGGAGTTACACGGGTCCGGTTCGTGCCCCAACTTGGTGAGGTCCTGCACTGCGGCGATGCGCGCCTTCCGGGGCGCTACACCCACTGGGGTGCAGCCTTGCGCCTTCTCGAAGCCACAGAGGCCTAAATGCTTGAAAAATGGCCGGCATGCTTATTGCTGGACACAGGGTGTCCGTCGGTGAAGCTGCCAACGTACTGATAAAAACCCCTCCGCTAATGATGGCGGAACACCCGGGCGAGCCGCGACCCTTGAGGTCGGCCGCTTGGTAGTTCCAACCCACGCCCGTGGTTCCGCGGAGGGTGTGTAGTGCCAACTGGCACGGCATATCCTGCACCCCTGATGCGGTTCACCGGGTTCTTGCAGGATGAGCAAGCATGAAAATCGTTCTTATCGGCCACGGCATGGTCGGCCACAAGTTCCTCGAAAGCCTGGCCGAGACCGGTGTCACCGGTGTGGAAGTCACCGTGCTCTGCGAGGAGCCACGCCCCGCCTACGACCGGGTGCATTTGTCGGCCTTCTTCAGCGGCACCTCAGCTGACGAACTCTCCCTGGTCGAGCCCGGCTTCTTCGAGCGCACCGGCTTCACGTTGCGTCTGGCCGCACGGGCCGCCTCGGTGGATCGCCGCACCCGCACTGTGACCACTGCCGAGGGCGAAGTCCTGCCTTACGACAAGCTCGTGCTGGCCACCGGTTCCAACCCTTTCGTGCCCCAGGTGCCGGGGCGCGAGCGCGAGCACTGCTTCGTCTACCGCACCATCGAGGACCTGGAGGCCATGCTGGCCTCGGGTGCCAAGTCCAAGACCGGCGTGGTCGTGGGCGGCGGCCTGCTGGGCCTGGAATGCGCCAAGGCGCTGCGCGACATGGGCCTGGAGACCCATGTGGTCGAATTCGCCCCGCGCCTCATGGCCGTGCAGGTGGACGAGGGCGGCGGCCGCGTGCTGCGCGCCAAGATCGAGGAGCTGGGCGTGCAGGTGCACACCGGCCGCAACACCCAGGAGATCACCGATGGCGCCCGCGCGCGCCACCGCATGGTGTTCGCCGACGGCACCTGGCTGGAGACCGACATGATCGTGTTCTCCGCCGGTATCCGCCCGCGCGATGACCTGGCGCGCCAGAGCCTGCTGGCGGTCGGTCCGCGCGGCGGCGTGGCCATCGACAGTGCATGCCGTACCAGCGACCACGACGTCTACGCCATCGGCGAATGCGCCTCGTGGAACGAGCAGACCTTCGGCCTGGTGGCGCCCGGCTACGACATGGCGCGTGTGGCCGCCCGCCATATCGCAGGCGACGCCGACGCCGCCTTCGTGGGCGCGGACATGAGCACCAAGCTCAAGCTCATGGGCGTGGACGTGGCCAGCATCGGCGACGCGCACGCGAAAACACCGCACAGCCGCACCTGCCAGTACGTGGACGAGCGCCGCCAGGTCTACAAGAAGATCGTCATCAGCGAAGACGGCAAGCAACTGCTGGGCGCCGTGCTGATCGGCGACGCCACCGAATACGGCACGCTGCTGCAGATGGCCCTGAACGGCATCGCGCTGCCCGAAAACCCCGAGTTCCTGATCTTCCCGTCCAGCGACGGCAAGGCCAAACCCGGCCTGGGCGTGGATGCCCTGCCCGACACGGCGCAGATCTGCTCGTGCAACAACGTCACCAAGGCCGGCATCTGCGATGCCGTGGGCAATGGTGCCTGCACCATCGCCGAGATGAAGGCCTGCACCAAGGCCGGCGCCACCTGCGGCGGCTGCGTGCCCCTGGTCACCCAGGTCATGAAGGCCGAGATGGCACGCCGTGGCATGGCTGTGAACAACCACATATGCGAACACTTCGCGTATTCGCGCCAGGAGATCTACCACCTGGTGCGCGTGGGCCAGATCAAGAGCTTCGAGGACCTGCTGGCCAAACATGGCAAGGGCATGGGCTGCGACATCTGCAAGCCCGTGGCTGCCAGCGTGTTCGCCTCGTGCTGGAACGAGTTCGTGCTCAAGAAGGAGCTGGCCGGCCTGCAGGACAGCAACGACTACTACCTGGGCAACATCCAGAAGGACGGCACCTACTCGGTGGTGCCGCGAATGCCCGGCGGCGAGGTCACGCCCGACGGCCTGATCGCCGTGGGCCAAGTGGCCAAGAAGTACGGCCTGTACACCAAGGTCACCGGCGGTGCGCGGGTGGACATGTTCGGCGCGCGGCTGGAGCAATTGCCGCTGATCTGGGAAGAACTGATCACGGCCGGCTTCGAGTCCGGCCATGCCTACGGCAAGTCGCTGCGCACGGTCAAGAGCTGCGTGGGCTCGACCTGGTGCCGCTATGGCGTGGGCGACAGCGTGGGACTGGCCGTGGAGCTCGAAAACCGCTACAAAGGCCTGCGCGCGCCGCACAAGATCAAGTTCGGCGTCTCGGGCTGCACGCGCGAATGTGCCGAGGCGCAGGGCAAGGACATCGGCATCATTGCCACCGAAAAGGGCTGGAACCTCTACATCTGCGGCAACGGCGGCATGAAGCCACGCCATGCCGAGCTGTTCGCATCCGACCTCAGCAAGGAAGACCTGGTGCGCATGATCGACCGGGTGCTGATGTTCTACGTGCGCACGGCCGACCGGCTGCAGCGCACCAGCACCTGGCGCGAGAACCTGGAGGGCGGCCTCGACTACCTCAAGGAGGTGTTGCAAAAGGACAGCCTGGGCCTGTGCGCCGAACTCGAAGCCCAGATGCAGCACGTGGTGGCCACCTACCAGTGCGAGTGGAAGACGGCGGTGACCGACCCCGAGACGCGCAAGCGCTTCCGCTCGTTCGTGAACAGCGACAAGGCCGACGAGAACGTGCTCTTCGTGGAAGAGCGGGGACAGATCCGCCCGGCGCGCGCTGAGGAGCGTGGAACCGGCCCTGCCAAGGTCATCCCCATCCGCCAGGCAGCTTGAAGAAGGACGAGAACACCATGAGCGCACTCCCAATGAACAGCAGCACCGACTCCCTTGCCTGGACTGACATCTGCGCGGTCGACGACATCCTACCCAGCACCGGCGTCTGCGCGCTGGTGGCCGATCGCCACGTGGCCGTGTTCCGCACCGGCAGCGACCAGTTCTTTGCCATCGACAACGTGGACCCGAAGTCGGGCGCCAGCGTGCTTTCGCGCGGGCTCATCGGCAACCTTGGCGAGCGCGTGGTGGTTGCCTCGCCGCTGTACAAGAACCATTTCGACCTGCGCACCGGCGAATGCCTGGAGGCGCCCGAGCATTCGGTGCAGGCGCACGGCGTGCGCGCCGAGGGCGGACGCATCAGCGTGGCAGTCGCTTGAACGCTTTGGGAGGTGTCCGGCGGGGTTAGCATCTGCGTATCCTCAATCCCGGAGTCACCGCATGCCCGACCTGGCCGCCGCGCCCCTGACCGTTTCCAGCCTCGTGCTGCGCTCGCGCCAGCTCGAGATCGATGCGGTGCACCACCTGGCCAGCCGGGCCGCGCTAGTGGACGTGGTCGGCCAGCTGATCGAGGGCCTGCAGCGCGAGCGCGGTGCATCGGGCGTCTACCTGGCCTCCAAGGCACAGCGGTTTGGCGACCTGCGCGGTCGCATCGTGCAGGAGGTGGTGCTGCTGGAAGCCAAGCTGCGCGCGGAGTTTGCCCAGCATGTCGAGCCCGCACAGGGCGCCACAGCCAAGGCCTTGTCGCTGATGGCGTGGGCGCTGCTGGGCCTTGATGCGCTGCCCGCGCTGCGCAGCCAGATCGACAAGCAGGCGATGGCGGCGCACGACTCGATTGCTGCCTTCAGCCACCTGATCGCGGGGCTGATCGAATTGGTCTTCCACGTGGCGGATGCGGCCGCTCTGCCCAGCGTCTCGCGCCAGCTCGTGGCCCTGGTGCACCTGGTGCAGGCGCAGGAAGAGGCGGGGCAGGAGCGGGCCATGGGTGCCTTGCTCTTCGCCTCGGGCCAGGGCAGCGACGCCCACCAGCAGCGCGTGCTGCACCTGATCGATGCGCAGGAGCGCAGTCTGCGCGTGTTTTCCGAATTTGCCGACCCGGCCCTGCGCACGCGCTGGGAGCAGCAGCAACTGGCCCCGGGCATGGCCCAGCTGGAACGCCTGAGGCGCACGCTGTGCGTGGCCCGCCCCGGCGCCGCGCTGGACAGCAACCTGAGCGACGCCTGGTTCGATGTGTCCACCGAGCGCATCAACGCGCTGTGGCTGCTGCAGGTCGAGCTGGTGCAGCGCCTGCGCGAAGATTGCGCGGCCCGCATCCTCGAAGCCCAGCAGGATCTGCAGGATTCCAGGGGCCTGCTGCGCGGCCTGCGCGACAACCCGCCGCAGCGCACGCACGCAGTGGATCGGTTCTTCGACATCGCCATCGCTCCAGTGGCCGTGCCCGACCAGGCTGCTGGCGCGCATGCCGGTGAATCGGCCTCGCTGCTGGAGCTCCTGCAGACCCAGTCGGCGCGCATGGCCAGCATGGAGGCCGAGCTCGAGGCCGCCCGCCGCACGCTCAACGAGCGCAAGGTGATCGAGCGCGCCAAGGGCGTGCTCATGGCCCGCCTAGGCATGAACGAGGAGGTGGCCTTCCGCGTGCTGCAAAAGACCTCGATGGACCAGAACCGCCGCCTGCTCGACGTGGCCGAGGCCACGCTGTCCCTGCCGGACCTGGTGTTCGCACACCCCGAGCGCAAGGGTAACAAACCCGCCTGATCCATGGTGGTGCCTTGCCTGCACCGCCTTGAGGCGCTTCGTGCGGTGCATGCGCCGCGCATGCACGGAATGCGGGACTAAAAGCAGCTTCGGCTGCCCCAACGGGGGTACGGAAATTGCATGGGATGCATTGGAGGGTGGGCTAACGGCGGCCTGCCATCCACGGCCTGCGGTTGCCCGCAGGCCCAGGAATCGCGCATCCGAGGATAACGGCGTCCATTGCGTTCCCCATCTGCATGGGGGGCGCAGCGGACGCCGTTTTCTTTTTTCGTCTCTTTGCGCGTTTCCCAGGGTGGACTCCCTGGGGCGCATGTCCGTCTCCCCGTCCCCAAGGAAATGCAATGGCCTACCTCGCCCCCGCCGAGTTCGTGACCAAGATGGTCGATTCCGGTGAATCCAAGCTCCTGATGTCCACCCGCGACACGCTGATCCGCTCCTACATGGCTGGTGCCATCCTGGCGCTGGCGGCCGCCTTTGCGGTGACTGTCACGGTCAACACCGGCAACCCGCTGATCGGCGCCATGCTGTTCCCGGTGGGCTTCATCATGCTGTACCTGATGGGATTCGATCTCTTGACCGGCGTGTTCACGCTGGCGCCGCTGGCCGTGTTCGACAAGCGCCCCGGTGCCACCTGGGCCGGCGTGCTGCGCAACTGGGGCCTGGTGTTCGTGGGCAACTTTGCGGGTGCGCTCACGGTGGCGGTGTTCATGGCCATCATCTTCACCTTCGGCTTCAGCGAGGCGCCCAACGCCGTCGGCGAGAAGCTCGGCCACATCGGCGAGGGCCGCACGGTGGGCTACGCCGCGCATGGCGCGGCCGGCATGCTCACGCTGTTCGTGCGCGCCGTGATGTGCAACTGGATGGTGTCCACCGGCGTGGTCGCCGCGATGATGTCCACCAGTGTTTCGGGCAAGGCCATCGGAATGTGGATGCCGGTGATGATCTTCTTCTACATGGGCTTCGAGCATTCCATCGTCAACATGTTCCTGTTCCCTACGGGGCTAATGCTGGGCGGCAAGTTCACTCTGATGGACTACCTGATCTGGAACGAGCTGCCCACGGTGCTCGGCAACCTGGTGGGTGGCCTGACCTTTGTGGGCGCCACGCTGTACTCTACGCATTACAAGACCGCGCCCAAGCGCAAGATCGCTTAAGGCCTAGGCGTGCAGAACGCCTTGCGCGTCACGCTCGGTCAGCATTCCGAGGCAGGTCACAAGGGAGTCAACCAGGACTTCCACGGTGCCATGTTGCCCACGGGGCCGCAGCGCGGCACCAAGGGCATCGCGCTGGCGCTGGCCGATGGCATCGGCTCCAGCGCCGTGAGCCAGGAGGCCAGCGCGGCGGCGGTACGCGGCTTTCTGGATGACTACTACGCCACTTCAGAAACCTGGTCGGTTCGCCGCTCGGCCCAGCGCGTGCTGGGCGCCACCAACGCATGGCTGCATGCGCAGACCCTGCGCAGCCATGCCCGTTTCGACAAGGACCGCGGCTACGTCACCACCTTCAGCGCACTGATCCTCAAGGGCCGCGAGGTGCACCTGCTGCATGTGGGCGATGCGCGCATCTACCGCGTGCACGCCACGGTGCTGGAGCAACTGACCGAGGACCATCGCGTGCACCTGTCCTCGGTCGAGTCCTTCCTGGGCCGTGCGCTGGGCATGGGGCCCAACGTGGAGATTGACTACCGTAGCCTGCCGGCCGAGGTGGGCGACCTCTACCTGCTGGCCACCGACGGGGCGTACACGCACCTGGATGTGGCGGGTGTGCATGCCGCCATCGCGCATGCTGACGACCTGGACGCAGCCGCGCGGGCGCTGGTCGCTTCCGCACAGGCGCGCGGGGCCACCGATGACCTGACGGTGCAGCTGTTGCGCATCGACGCGCTGCCCGAGGACCGGGCGCTGGCGCTCCTGCCGCCGCAGCGCGAGGGTCTGGCCCTGCCGCCGCCGCTGTCGCCGCGCATGCAGTTCGAGGGCTACACCATCGTGCGTGAGCTGCATGCGAGTTCGCGCAGCCACGTGCACCTGACCGTGGACGATGCCACGGGCCAGCAGGTGGTCATCAAGACCCCTTCGGTGGACCTGGCCGCCGAGAAGGACTACCTGGACCGCTTTGTGCTGGAGGAATGGGTGGCGCGGCGCATCCACAGCCCGCATGTGCTGCGGGCCGCGAGCAGCGAGCGACCGCGCCAGCATGTCTATGTGGCCATGGAATTCGTCGAAGGCCAAACCCTCGGCCAATGGATGACCGACCACCCCCAGCCCGGCTTGGACGCCGTGCGCAGCCTCGTCGCCCAGATCGGCAAGGGCCTGCAGGCCTTCCATGCGCGCGAAATGCTGCACCAGGACATCCGGCCCGAGAACCTGCTGATCGACCGCAGCGGCACGGTGAAGCTCATCGATTTCGGGTCGGTGCATGTGGCGGGCCTTGCCGAGGGGACGGGCGCTACGCGCGCGGATGCCATTGCCGGCACGCTGCAGTACACCGCGCCCGAGTACTTCGTGGGCGGCGAGGGCGATGCCCGGTCGGACTTGTTCTCGCTGGCAGTGCTGACGTACCAGATGCTCACCGGCCAACTGCCTTACGGCCTGCAGGTGGTGCGCCTGCGTTCACCGGCCCAGCTCAAGCAACTGCGCTATGTGCCCGTGCGCCATCTGCGGCCCGAATTGCCGGCCTGGCTCGATGGGGTGCTGCACAAGGCCCTGCAGCCGCAGCCGGTCAAACGCCAGGAGGCGGTCTCGGAATTCCTGCAGGACCTGCAATCGCCGGGCGCGCAGTTCCAGCGTCTGCGTGCGCCACCGCTGGTGGAGCGCAATCCGGTGATGTTCTGGCAGGCCGTGTCGTGCGTGCTGGGGCTGGCGGTGTTGGTGCAGTTGGGAATGCGCGCGTACGGAAATTGACGGAACCCTTGCGGTTCTGCGCGTGAGAGAAAGCGGGGGCAAAGCCCTGATGGGACAAGGCCTTTGCCGGACAGGGGCAAAAGGCATGCGCGGGGTGGAGCGCGGCCGCCAGGCAACGCTCCACTGCGCCGTGTATTGACTTACTGGATGCTCAGCGTGGTGGCCTTGCTGACGGGCTCCACGCGCACCAGGGTGAGCGTGAGCACGCCGTTTTCAAGCTTGGCGGTGCTGGCTGCGGCATCAATGTCGGTGGCCAGCTCCCAGGCGCGCTGCACTTGGCGGGGCGCGCCTTCCACGCTGGACAGGCGCACCACATTGCCTTCAATGGCAATCTGCAGTTGCTCACGGGCGAGGCCGGGCACATCGAGCTGCAAGGTGGTGGCCTTGTCGTCCTGGGTGACGGTCACGCCGGCAGAGCGGGCCGGGGCTGCGTTGGAAAAGTTGCCGAGCAGAAAGCGTTGCAGCGCCAGGTCGGCAGAGCGGGGGGCGTTGTTGAATGCGGAACGGCGGGCGACGGGGGCGAAGATCATGGAAAAGGACTCCTATACACTGCGCGGCTCTCGACGTGGTCGCCGCATGGACAGAACTTGTGTACGGCCGCAAGGGTTTTCAAGGGTAAAAAGAGCATGAATAAATTGCGGTTCGCGGGCTTGAAATCAGGCGCTGCGGCATTACGTCATTCCGTTTTGGCTGCTGCGGCCACACTGATCTGCGCGCTGTCACCGGCCTCTGCCAGTTGGGCCCAGGGCACAACAGCCCCTGCAGCCACTGCCTCCTCCAAACCCGTGAAGATGGCGCTCATCGAAAGTCTCTCGGGGGCGTTCGCCAACACCGGCGAAGCCGTCTACCGCAACCTCTACTGGGCCATGGAACGCGTCAATGCGCGTGGCGGCGTGGCTCTGCCCGTCAACGCGGGCGGCCCGCGCCTGCTGGCGCTGGAGCGCTACGACAGCAAGGGCCAGAACGAAGAGGCGCTATCAGCACTGCGCGCGGCCATTGACGATGGCGCGCAGGTCATCCTGCAGGGCAACTCGTCGGCTACGGCTGCGGTGCTGATCGAAGCCATCAACAAACACAACGAACGTGAGCCGAACAAGCGCGTGCTCTTCCTCAATTACTCGGCGGTGGATCCGATTCTCACGAACGAGAAGTGCAGCTTCTGGCACTTTCGCTTCGATGCCCATGCCGACATGCGCATGGCGGCGCTGATGGAAGTGATGCGCGAAGACAAGGCCATCAAGAGCGTTTACCTTATCGGCCAGGATTACAGTTTTGGTCAAGCGGTGCTGCGCGAAGCCAAAAAGCAGCTGGCTGCGCAGCGTCCCGACGTGACTGTGGTGGGGGACGAGCTGCACCCGGTGGGCCGCGTCAAGGACTTTGCTCCTTATGCCGTGAAGATCAAAAACAGCGGCGCGCAGGCCGTGGTCACTGGCAACTGGGGCAATGACCTGACGCTGCTGGTCAAGTCAGCGCGTGAGGTGGGCTACGAAGGCAGCTTCTACACGTTCTATGGCAATGCTTTGGGGGCGCCTGCCGCCATGGGCGACGCGGGTATTGGCAAGGTCGTGGCCGTAGCCGATTGGTTGCCCAATGTGCCGGGCGCCCGGAGCGAAGGTTTTTACCAGGCGTTTCGCGCACGCTTTCCGCGCCCCCAGGACGACTATGTTCACATGCGCATGCAGCTCATGATTGAAGCGCTGGCGCAGTCGATTGAGCGCGCTGGCAGCACCGATGTACTGGCCATTGCGCGCCAGATGGAGAGCGCGCAGGTGGAGCTGGCGGGGCAGGGGGGCAGCATGCGTGCGGCAGACCATCAGTTTCAGCAGGCGCTGGCCGTGGGGGTGATGGACAGGAAGGGTGCGCCGGGCGTGAAGTTCGACGTGGAAGGCTCGGGCTACGGCTTCCGCGTAGTGCGGCAGATCACGCCGGCCAAGGCCCAGCAGCCACACACTTGCCAGATGCAGCGCTACTGAAACAGCGTTCGCCGATCCATCATCGCCGGATGCGGTGTCCGGTCTTGAACACCCACCAGACCACCACGAGACACAGGGTCATGAACGCGAGTGTCATGCCCGTGCTCACGCCGATGTGGACGTCAGCCTGGCCGTAGAAAGCCCAGCGCAAGCCGCTGATCAGGTAGACCACCGGGTTGAACAGTGAGACGGTCTGCCAGAACGGCGGCAGCATGCTGATGCTGTAGAACGCGCCGCCCAGAAAGGTCAGCGGCGTGACGACCAGCAGCGGAATGACCTGCAGCTTCTGAAAGCTGTCTGCCCACAGGCCGATGATGAAACCGAACAGGCAGAAGGTGACCGCGGTGAGCACCAGGAAACCCACCATCCATAGCGGATGCGCCACTTCGTACTGCACAAAAAATCGCGCCGTGGTGAGGATGAGCACCGACACCAGCAGCGATTTGCTGGCCGCTGCGCCCACATAGCCCAGCAGCACTTCCACCCAGTTCACCGGGGCGCTGAGCAGTTCGTAGATGGTGCCGGACCATTTGGGCATGTAGATGCCGAAGGCCGAGTTGGAAATGCTCTCGGATAACAGTGACAGCATGAGCAGGCCGGGAATGATGTAGGCGCCGTAGCTCACGCCACCAATGTCGCCCATGCGCGAGCCGATGGCCGAGCCAAACACGATGAAATACAGCGCCGTGGTGAGCACCGGGGCAATCAGGCTTTGCATCCAGGTGCGAAACGCACGGTGCATCTCGAAGCGGTAGATGGCGCTCACGCCATGCCAGTTCAGGCCGTTCATGCTTGGGGTGCTTTCTTCTGTTCTGAAGTGTCCTGGTGCACCAGGCTCACGAAGATGTCTTCCAGCGAGCTTTCGCTGGAGTGCAGGTCCTTGAAGTCAATACCGTGCTCGGCCAGCGCGCGCAACAGAGCGGCGATGCCGGTGTCCTCCTGCTGGGTGTCGAAGGAGTAGGTCAGCGCAGTGCCGCCTTGGCTCAGCACCAACGGCCAGCGTGCCAGTGCATCGGGCACCTGGTCCATCGGCTGCTGCAGGGTCAGCGTGAGCTGCTTCTTGCCCAGCTTGCGCATCAGCACGTCCTTGTCTTCCACCACGATCAGCTCGCCCTTGCGGATCACCCCGATGCGGTCGGCCATGTCTTCGGCTTCTTCGATGTAGTGGGTAGTGAGGATGATGGTGGTGCCGCCGTCGCGCAACTCGCGCACCAGGCGCCACATGTCATGGCGCAGTTCCACGTCGACGCCAGCGCTGGGCTCGTCCAGGAACAGGATTTTGGGCTCGTGCGACAGCGCCTTGGCAATCAGCACGCGGCGTTTCATGCCGCCCGACAGCGCGAGGATCTTGCTGTCCTTCTTGTCCCAAAGCGACAGGTCCTTGAGGATCTTCTCGATGAAGGCCGGGTTGGGCGCCTTGCCGAACAGGCCCCGGCTGAAGTTGACGGTGGCCCACACGGTCTCGAACGAGTCGGTATGGAGCTCCTGGGGTACCAGGCCGATGGCGGCCCGGGCGGCGCGGTACTCGTGCACGGTGTCATGGCCGTCGGCGGTGATGCGGCCTTCGGTGGCATTGCTCATGCCGCAGATCACGCTGATGAGCGTGGTTTTGCCCGCGCCGTTGGGGCCAAGCAGGGCAAATATTTCGCCCCGGCGAATATCAAGGTCGATGTTCTTCAGCGCTTGGAAGCCGCCAGCATAGGTTTTGCTGACACCGCGTACGCGCACGATGGCGTCTGCGGCAGGTGTGGTCGAAGGTGGTGCAGGCATAGGGTGGCGGTCAGACAGGGGCGGGCTGCTGCAGTGACGTTGTCACGCCAGCGGTCGAAGCGCACGATTGTGGACCGACTGACGCTGCCTTGCTTGGGCGGGGACAAGGCGCCTGTCTATCTGCTTAATTTACAGGCAATGCCGCTGTGACTCCGTTGGTTGGTTACCGCTCCCGTGCTGCAGCCACCTCGCGCCCCAGTTCGATCACCGCCATGGCGTAGTAGCTGGACCAGTTGTAGCGCGTGATGGCGTAAAAGTTCTCGGTGCCCGCCACATAGCTGGGCGTGTCGCCGCCGTTTTGCAGCTCGACCAGCGCCAGCGGCCCCGGGTGCTGCAATCCAGCAGCATCCAGCATGGCGCCCTGGGCTTGCATGCTGGCAGCACTGAAGGTGGGCAGGATGTCAGGCAGCAGCAAGTCGTCCAGTTGCAGCCGACTGGCGTCGAATTGCACGCCAAAGTGGGTGGGCATGCCGGGCGTCCAGCCGTGGCCGATGAAGTAGTTGGCCACCGAGCCAATGGCATCGACGGGGCTGTTGAACAGGTCCACCCGACCATCGCCATCAAAGTCCACGGCGTAGCGCACCCAGCTTGACGGCATGAACTGGCCCAGGCCCATGGCGCCTGCGTAGCTGCCTTTGAGCGCAAAGGGGTCTGTGTTGCTGCGGTTGGTGAGGCTCAGAAACTGCTCCAGCTCGCGGCGGAAAAACTCGGTGCGTTCTTTGACGCGGGGATGAGCTGCAGGGAAGTCGAACGCCAGCGTGGCCAGGGCGTCCATCACGCGGAAGGTTCCCATCTGCTGGCCATAGATGGTCTCCACGCCGATGATGCCCACGATGATTTCGGCGGGCACGCCGTACTCGCGCTCGGCGCGCTCCAGCGCGGCACGGTGCTCTTGCCAGAAGCGCACACCGGCCCGGATGCGAATGGGGTCGATGAAGCGGCTGCGGTATACGCGCCAGTTCTTGGCCGTGCCCTTGGGCGGTGGCAACATGAGCCGCGGCACTTGCGGCAAATGGCGGGCCTGACCGATGGCTTGGCGCACCCACTCGCGGTCCAGGTCGCGGCGCGTGGCCAGGTCGTCGGCAAACTGCAGTGCGTCCGCGCGGGTGGCGTACAAGATCTGGGGTTTGTCGGATGCAGACGTTGTCCTGTTGCCGTTGCGGCTCTTTCCGCTGCCGCCATGGCCGCTGTCATTCTGGGTAGGATTTTTAGAGGGTTTTTGGGCATTAACGCTTATTGGTATTACGCAAGCTGCTATCAATGCAATAGCTATTGCGATCCTTCGGAGATTCTTCGGCATGTCCAGTTTTCAGGTTTTGGTTGCGATGGCAATGTCAGGCCAAGGCAGAGCGCGGAACTCGCGCCGCAAATGGGTCAATTCGGTAGCAGGCTGAGGGGCGTAGCGCATTTGCTCCAGGCGCAGCAGCCAATCGGCCACGCCCTGGGCAGGCGCGCCGAATTGTGCGCGTACCCGCTCTGCCATGGCGCGGGGAGGCAATGTGTCAGGAAGCTGCAGGCCAGCGCGCGCCAGGCGCTGGCGCGTGCGCGCCAGCAAACGCAGCCAAGGGTCGTGCTGGCTGCGCTCCCACAGCGTCCAAAGCCCGCCGCCGCCCGCCGCGATCCCCACCAGAATGCCGAGCACTGTGGTCAGGTCCTGCCAGCTGGGAGATTCAAAGCCCAGGGCCTTGAGCAGATCGAACTGGCGGCTTTGGCTGTAGTTCAGTACCCACTGGCTCCAGCTGTTATTCACGGCCTCCCACACGGCACGAAGGTTCTGCACCATGCCGGGGCTGAAGGTGCCCATGGCGTTTGCAAACGCCCCCTGGGGCGGCCGCAGGCGCTGGAACGCTCCCACGCGGCCCGGCGAGACGGCACCTGTGGGGTCCACGCGCACCCAGCCGCGCCCTTCCATCCAGACCTCGGCCCAGGCATGGGCGTCAGCGTTGCGCACGGTCCAGTAGCCGTCCACCGGGTTGCGCTCGCCCCCCTGGTAGCCGGTGACGATGCGTGCAGGTACATCCATGGCACGCATCAGCACGACAAAGGCGGACGAAATGTGCTCGCAAAACCCTTCCTTGCGGTCAAACCAGAATTCGTCGGCCGTGTGCTCGCCAAACACGCCCGGATCCAACGAATAGTTGTAGCCGCCGGTGCGCAGGCGCCGCAGCACGGCGTTCACCAGAACGTCGGTGCTGGCGTTTGCCAGTGCGGGGTCGGCACGCATCTGCGCTGCAAGCTCCAACGTGCGGGGGTTGAAGCCGGGGGGCAGTTCGGTGTACACACGCAACTGCCGAATGGACTGCGGAGGGCCGTGGCGAAATTCAGGGTAGCTCACGGCCTGGTAACGCAGCACGTCCGTAATGGGGCGTGTGGTCATCCACTGCAGATCCTGGGTCATATAGGCCTGCATGTTGGGCAGCTTGGGGGCCTCAGGGGTGGCTTCCAGCACCATCAACCAGGGCTGCCGCTGCGGTTCTAGCGTCACTTCGTAGCGTACGGCGGGGCCGGTGACCTCCAGGTTGGCGGGTACGGCGACACGGGCGGCCCAGGGGCTGTCCTCACGAAAGGGCTCGGCTTGCCATTGTCGGCCGTCGAACGCGGCCATGACCGGCCCGCGGAAGTACAACGCCGATTGGGGTGGAACGTCGGTATCGGCCCCTTCAAAACGCAGGCGAATGGCGATCCGCTCATCGAGCGCGATCTCCGCCATGTCGCCGATCTTCATCGTGCCTGACAGTCCGCTGCGCCCGGTGAGGTTTTCGCCAGGCATGCCCCACAGCGGTGACATCCGCGGGAACAGCATGAACAGCGCCACCATGATGGGTGCACCCAGCAGCGCCATGGTCCCGGCAATCCGGAAGGTCTGCGCAAGCGGCGGGCGTCCCACGGGCATGTGGGCATTGACCAGCGCCATCAGCAGACCTAATAGTGCCACCAGCATGGCAGCGGCAGTCAGCAGAGACTGCGAGAAGAAGAAATTGCTGAGCATCGTGAAGAAGCCCAGGAAAAACACCACCATGGCATCGCGCCGCGCGCGTAGCTCCAGCGTCTTGAACGCGAGCATCATCACCATGAGCGTGACGCCCGCGTCGCGCCCCAGAATGGTCCTATGTGTAAAGAGTGTGCCCGCCACGGCCAAGATAACCAATGCCGTAAGCAGCCATCGCCCCGGCAGCGGGCGTCCCCTGAAGGCCATCCAGCCGCGCCACAGCAGCATGCCGCCTGCCATGGCCGCGGCCCAGCCGGGCAGGTTGGTCACCTGGGGGGCAATCACCCACGCCGTGACGAAGAGCAGGAACAGGGTGTCCCGCGCATCGCGTGGCAGGGAGGCAAGGGTCTGGCGCAGGCTCATGAAACGACGGGTTTCCGGGTGGTCGAGGCGCAGCGACGTTTGCGCTGTGTGGGTGGATGGCAATTCATGGGCAAAGGTTCAGCACAGGGCCAGTGCTTCCAGGCAGCGGCGGCGGTGGGCAGCGCCCGTATCCGGCGCAATCTCCATGCCGGGCAGGCGCAAGCCATAGTCCAGTCCCAGCCGGTCGGCCTGCAGAACCCAGGCGGTCAGACGGGAGATGCGGGCCTCAGGGTCGGGGAGGGACGCCAGGACCGGGTCTAGCCAGAGCTCATGGCGCTGGGCCTGTTGTGAATCGCGACTGACCAGGTCGTCCGTACCCGTGCCCAGAGACTTGGCGGCCTTTTTCCAGACCACCAGCTTGAGCGGGTCGCCCCGGCGGTAGGCGCGCACGCCGTCGAACTCTCCAATGCCTTGGGACGGTGCGCTGCCGGTGCCGCCGCCGCGGGGCTCCCCCGCCGGCAAGGGGGGCGAAGGGATCTCGGGCGCGGGATACACCAACACCTGGGCTGCAGGGCGCCAGTAGGTCCATACGCGGAAGGTGCCCAAAGGAAACCGCGTTTCCACCGTCAGCGTGGGGATGCGGTGCAGCCCGCGCCGCTCGGGCGAAAACGCCACGTGCAAACTGGCTTGCCCTTGGGCCGGCACGTCGGTCCAGGCCCAGTGGTGGGGTGCGCCTGCCGTGCCGTGCACCGCCAGGCCAATGCCGTAACGCGGCGTCTTGCGGTCGCTGGACACTTGCACTTCAAACGTTGCGCTGGTTCCCATGAAATGCGGATCGGGCGCCTTTAAATGCAGCGTGATTCCACGGAGGGTGGCGTGGCAGATGTGCATGCCCACAACCGCGCTGCCCGCCAGCAAAAAGGTCAGCAGATAGCCAAGGTTGAGCTGGTAGTTGATGGACGCAATCAGCAGGACCAGCAGCGTCAGCGCCAGCATCCATCCCGAGCCGGTGGGCACTATGTAGACGTTGCGCTGCGTCAGCGTCAAAGTGTCGCTCAACGGGCGGCGCGCCATCCACCAGCCCTCAAAGCGCTTGCGGATGGGGATGAGCGGGTTGAGCGACGCAATGGCTGCGCGCAACCGTCCGGCGGATGTGGAGGGCGTGGCGCGCGCTGAGGGCGCTGAATTTGATGCGGCAGTGGCCATGGGCAATGGACTCTGCCTGGATCAGGGTAGTGGCACCGATTCGACCATGGCGCGCACCTGCTCCACGGCGCCGCGTCCGGCGTCGCCCACGGGCACCAGGCGGTGGGCAATGGTCTGGGGCAGCACCGCCTGCACGTCGTCGGGCGCCACGTAGTCGCGGCCACTTATAAGGGCCTGGGCCTTGGCGGCGCGCACCAGCGCAATGCCAGCGCGCGGTGAGAGCCCCTGCAAGAACCAGCGGCCGGAGCGTGTCGCGGCGATCAGGTCCTGCACATAGTTGAGCAGCGGGTCGGCCGTGTGAATGGCCTGCACCTGGCGTTGCAGTTCGGCCAGTTCTTCGTCGGACAGCAAGGGCAACATGCTGTCGACCATGTCGCGGCGGTCGGCGCCGGCCAGCAGCACGCGTTCGGCGGCGCGGTCGGGGTAGCCGATGGAGATGCGCATCAGGAATCGGTCAAGCTGGGATTCCGGCAAGGCAAACGTGCCCAGTTGGTCGTGGGGGTTTTGCGTGGCAATCACGAAAAATGGGTGGGGCAGTGCGCGGGTTTCCCCTTCGACCGACACCTGTTTTTCTTCCATGGCTTCGAGCAGTGCGCTCTGGGTCTTGGGGCTGGCGCGGTTGATTTCGTCGGCCAGCAGCACCTGGGCAAACACCGGGCCGGGATGAAACACAAAAGCTTCCTTGCCGCGTTCGTACACCGACACCCCGGTCAAGTCGCTGGGCATCAGGTCGGCCGTGAACTGCACCCGCGAGAACTGCAGGCCGAAGGTGCGAGACAGGGCATGGGCCAACGTGGTTTTGCCCACGCCTGGAACGTCTTCGATGAGCAGGTGTCCGCCTGCCAGAAGGCAGGCTACGCAGTCCTGTACCTGGGCGTTTTTGCCCACGATCACCGTGTTAAGCTGATCCAGTAACGATTTGATCTTGTGCTGTGCATTCATGGCGCGACGTTATCCGAAAAATACGAGACACGGGGATTGACTGTGAGCAAGACGGGCTATTTCACCCATCGGGATTGTTGGAAGCACGAGATGGGCCCGGGCCACCCCGAATGCCCCGAACGGCTGGATGCCATTGAAGACCGCTTGCTGATCACCGGGGTCGCCGATGCGCTGGAGCGGTATGAAGCCCCCGAAGCATCGCTGGCCGACATCGAATTGGCCCATGGCCGCATGCACATTGCGGCACTGCGTGGCATGTCCGATCGCCTGAACGAAGAAATATTGGCGGGTGGCCCCAGTTATGCCCAGATCGACACCGACACCTCCATCAACGCGCACACCTGGAGGGCATCCCTGCGTGCCGCCGGGGCGGCTCTGGCGGCTACCGACGCCGTTATGGCGGGCGAGGTGGAGAACGCGTTTTGCTCAGTGCGCCCCCCGGGTCACCATGCCTGCCGCGACAAGGCCATGGGTTTTTGCTTCTTCAACAACGTAGCGGTGGCCGCCAAATACGCGTTGCAACGATACAACCTGCAGCGCGTGGCGGTGGTCGATTTTGATGTGCACCACGGCAATGGCACCGAGGACATCCTGGCCAACGACCCACGTGCGCTGATGGTCAGCATCTTTCAGCACCCGTTTTACCCCTACAGCGGCGACCAGGACCCAGCACCCAACATGGTCAACGTGCCCGTGGCTGCGTACACCCGCGGGATGGACATCCGCGAGATCATCGAGATGAGTTGGATGCCCCGCCTGGAAGCCTTCAAGCCGGAAATGATTTTTGTCAGCGCGGGCTTTGACGGCCACCGCGAAGATGACATGGGCCAGCTGGGACTGACCGAACAAGACTATGCCTGGATCACCCAGCGTGTAAAGGATGTGGCGCGCCGGTACTCCAAAGGACGCATCGTGTCGTGTCTGGAGGGTGGCTATGTGATGGGGCCGCTCGCGCGCAGCGTGGAGGCGCATTTGCGCGTCTTGGCGGACTTGTAGCTTCCCCGTAGACGTCTCCGGCCTGGCAAAGCCAGTTCCGGCCGTCCAGGCTCCGCAGAACTCTGGAGAAATGATGACGACGAATGCCGATGAATTGCTGAAGTTCACCCGCGATGCACGTGGCGTGGTCACGCTCACTCTGAACGACCCGTCTCGCTTCAATGCGCTGGGCAGTGAGATGCTTTCGGCCTTGCAGCAGGCTCTGGAAGACGCTGGCCGTGATGAATCGGTGCGTCTGGTGGTGTTGGCTGCTGCCGGCAAGGCGTTCTGCGCGGGTCACAACCTCAAGGACATGGCGGCCAACCCTGAGCTGGCGTACTACCAAAAGCTGTTTGCGCAATGCAGCCGCATGATGCTGACGATTCACAAGCTGCCTGTGCCTGTGATAGCGCGGGTGCAGGGAATGGCCACGGCGGCAGGCTGTCAGTTGGTGGCCCAGTGCGATCTGGCGGTGGCTTCCGATAGCGCCAGTTTTGCCACGAGCGGCATCCACTACGGTCTGTTCTGCGCCACACCCAGCGTGCCACTGGTGCGCAACGTGCCTGCCAAACGCGCCATGGAGATGCTGCTCACGGGGGATTTCATCGATGCTCCCACCGCGTTGGCACAAGGATTGGTCAACCGCGTGGTGCCTGGCGACGCGCTGGATACCGAGGTCGAAAAGCTGGTGGAGGCCATCTTGCAAAAGCCCCGTGTGGCAGTGGCCATGGGCAAGGCGCTGGTGTACCAGCAGCGTGAAATGGGCATGGATGCGGCTTACCAGCTGGCAGGCCAGACCATGGCCACCAACATGATGGATGACGCCGCACAGGAGGGGGCTCGCGCCTTTGCAGAGAAACGCCAGCCCACCTGGAAGAATCACTGATGGCAGGGTTTGCGAACGGCACGGCCATGCTCGATGACGTGGGCAGCTGGTTTCAAGCGTTTGCGCAACCCACGGTGCTCATTGAATTGGGGGCGCTGGCACTTTGTGTGTTCCTGGCCTGGGGCGTGGTGACGGCGCTGGGCCGTGGTTTGGGGCAAGGGGATTCGCGCTCCATTCTGTTTGGTGCCCGCGTGGTGGATGGTGCGCTGTTCCCCATCATGTTGCTGGGCCTGGGATATCTGGCTCGCACCCTGCTGGTGGCCTGGGTGCCGCTGGCCGCATTCAAGCTGGTGATTCCGGTGCTCATGTCGCTGGTGGTCATTCGCATCGGTGTCAAGGTGCTGCAGGTGGCGTTCCCGGAGTCGGCATGGGTGCGGCCCATCGAGCGATCCATCTCCTGGCTCGCATGGCTGGCAATGGTGCTCTGGGTGACGGGCCTGCTGCCGCGCGTACTGGATGAACTCGACAAGATCACCTGGAAGGTGGGGGCGTCGACCCTCTCGGTGCGCACCATGATTGAAGGCGCGCTCACGGCGGGCGCCGTGTTGCTGGTGGCGTTGTGGATCTCCGCGGCCATCGAGTCGCGTTTGCTGCGCTCGGCCACCGGTGGCGAGCTGTCATTGCGCAAGGCGGTGAGCAATGCCATGCGGGCTTTGCTGGTGTTTGTAGGCCTGATCATGGCGCTGTCTGCGGTGGGAATCGACCTGACCGCACTGTCGGTTCTGGGCGGCGCCGTGGGCGTGGGTATTGGCTTTGGCTTGCAGAAACTGGCGGCCAACTATGTGAGCGGCTTTGTGATCCTGGCAGAGCGCAGCATGCGCATCGGCGACAACGTGAAGCTCGATGCCTTTGAAGGGCGCATCACGCAAATCAATGCCCGGTACACGGTTATCCGTTCGCCTTCCGGGCGCGAATCCATCGTGCCTAATGAATTGCTCATCACACAGCGGGTTGAAAACCTGTCGCTCTCGGACCCCCATGTGTGGATGTCGACCGTGGTCAGCGTGGCGTATGACAGTGATGTGGATCTGGTCGGCCGACTGTTGTCAGAGGCGGCACTTGCCAGCCCCCGCGTGCTGCGAGACCCCGCGCCCAGCGCGGCCTTGTCCGCGTTTGGTGCTGATGGGCTGGAGTTCACTTTGGGATTCTGGATTGCCGATCCCGAAAACGGTTCACTTGGCTTGCGGTCGGCGATCAATATGGCGGTGCTGCAGGCGCTGCGAGCGCATCAGATCGAGATTCCCTACCCGCAGCGCGTGGTGCATCTGCAGAGCCTTGAGTTGCCCTTGGCCGCGCCGCGCCCCATGGCTCAGGCGGGCAGTGAGCTACCCCCTGCCAACTGAAGCTGGCGCACAGCAGGCGCAATGCGCCAACCCAAGGTGACAGCTTGCTATAGACAGGGGTACTGGTCACTCGCCTATAATCTCGAAAAAGAACGATCGTGCTTTTTTATGAATGCCCTTGAGGTATTGGGCCGTAACGCTTTCCCGTTGCAGTGCGGCATAGAATGTTCCAGTTTACGTAAACGTCAATTCAACCAACTCTATTAGGAGCCGCAGCAATGAAGGTTTTGGTCCCTGTCAAGCGCGTGGTGGACTACAACGTGAAAGTTCGAGTCAAGTCGGACAACACGGGTGTGGACATCGCGAACGTGAAGATGAGCATGAACCCCTTTGACGAAATCGCCGTTGAAGAGGCCGTGCGCCTGAAAGAAAAAGGCCTGGTGACCGAAGTCATCGCTGTCTCCTGCGGTGTGACGCAGTGCCAGGAAACCCTGCGCACCGCCATGGCCATTGGGGCTGACCGCGCCATCTTGGTCGAGACAGACGTCGAGTTGCAGCCCCTGGCCGTCGCCAAGATCCTCAAGGCGCTGGTGGACAAGGAACAACCTGGCCTCGTGATCCTGGGCAAACAAGCCATTGACGACGACGCCAACCAGACTGGCCAGATGCTGGCGGCCCTTGCAGACCTGCCCCAGGCCACGTTCGCCAACAAGATCGAACTCTCCGCCGACAAGGTCAGCGTGACCCGCGAAGTGGATGGCGGCCTGGAAACCCTGGACCTGACGCTCCCCGCCGTCATCACCACCGACCTGCGACTGAACGAGCCCCGCTACGTCACCTTGCCCAACATCATGAAGGCCAAGAAGAAGCAGCTCGATACGGTCAAGCCGGAAGACCTCGGAGTGGACGTGGCTCCGCGCCTGAAGACCCTGAAGGTGACCGAGCCCGCCAAGCGCGGCGCGGGTGTGAAGGTGGCTGACGTGGCCGCCCTGGTGGAGAAACTCAAGAACGAAGCGAAGGTGATCTAAATGTCGGTACTCGTTATTGCTGAACACGACAACGCGTCCATCAAGGGCGCCACGCTGAACACCGTCACGGCTGCTGTGGCCTGCGGTGGCGACGTGCACGTACTGGTGGCCGGCCACAATGCGGGCGCCGCGGCTTCTGCTGCCGGCCAGATCGCTGGTGTCGCCAAGGTCATCCATGCCGATGCCCCTGGTCTCGAACACGGCTTGGCCGAGAACGTCGCCGCCCAGGTTCTGGCCATCGCCAGCAGCTACAGCCACATCCTGTTCCCCGCCACCGCGAGCGGCCGCAACGTGGCTCCCCGCGTGGCCGCCAAGCTGGATGTCGCGCAGGTGAGCGACATCACCAAGGTGGTCTCTGCCGACACCTTCGAGCGCCCCATCTACGCCGGTAACGCCATTGCTACCGTGCAAAGTGCTGACGCCGTGAAGATCATCACCGTGCGTGCCACAGGCTTTGATGCCGCAGCCGCCACTGGCGGCTCCGCCGCCGTCGAGACCGCTGCCGCCACGGCAGACGACGGCAAGAGCAAGTTCATGGGCAGCGAAATCGCCAAGAGCGACCGCCCCGAACTGACCGCCGCCAAGATCATCGTCTCGGGTGGCCGTGCGCTGGGCAGCAAGGAAAAGTTCGACGAAGTCATGACCCCGCTGGCCGACAAGCTGGGCGCTGCCCTGGGCGCCAGCCGCGCAGCGGTGGACGCGGGCTACGCCCCCAACGACTGGCAAGTGGGTCAGACCGGCAAGATCGTGGCACCGCAGCTGTATGTGGCCGCCGGGATCTCGGGTGCCATCCAGCACTTGGCCGGCATGAAGGACTCCAAGGTGATCGTGGCGATCAACAAGGACCCTGAAGCCCCGATCTTCAGCGTGGCCGACTATGGGCTGGAAGCAGACCTGTTCACGGCCGTGCCAGAACTGGTCAAGGCCCTGTAAGAACGCGCCCTGCGCACACAAAGGCATCGCTTGCGATGCCTTTTTTTTGACGAAATTTCCCTCGGAGACAACCATGAGCTACACCGCCCCCGTCAAGGACATGCTGTTCGCCATCGAGCACCTGGCCAACATCGAACAGATCGCACAGATCCCCGGCTTTGAAGACGCCGGGCTCGACACTGCGCAAGCCGTGCTCGAAGAGTGCGCCAAGTTCAACGAAGGCGTGCTGGCTCCGCTGAATTTCGAGGGTGACAAGAATCCATCGAGCTGGAAAGATGGCGTGGTCACCACCACTCCCGGGTTCAAGGACGCCTTTCGCCAGTACGGTGAAGGCGGCTGGCAGGGCCTGCAACACCCGGCCGACTTCGGCGGCCAGGGCCTGCCCAAGACCATTGGCGCGGCCTGCATCGAGATGACCAACAGCGCCAACATGAGCTTTGCGCTGTGCCCGCTGCTGACGGATGGCGCTATCGAGGCCCTGCTCACCGCAGGCAGTGACGAGCTCAAGGCGACCTACCTCGAAAAGCTGGTGACCGGCGAATGGACCGGCACCATGAACCTGACGGAACCTCAGGCAGGCTCGGACCTGGCCTTGGTGCGGACGCGTGCCGAACCCCAGCCTGACGGCACTTACAAGATTTTTGGCACCAAGATCTTCATCACCTACGGTGAGCACGACATGGCCGAGAACATCGTGCACTTGGTGCTGGCCCGCGTGCAGGGCGCGCCCGAGGGCGTGAAGGGCATCAGCCTGTTTGTGGTGCCCAAGTTCATGGTCAACAAGGACGGCAGCCTGGGCGCCCGCAACGACGCGCACTGCGTGAGCATCGAACACAAGCTGGGAATCAAGGCATCGCCAACGGCCGTGCTGCAGTTTGGCGACCATGGCGGTGCGGTGGGCTACCTGGTGGGCCAGGAGAACCGCGGCCTCGAATACATGTTCATCATGATGAACGCCGCCCGCTACGCCGTGGGCATGCAGGGAATAGCGATTTCTGAACGCGCTTACCAGAAGGCCGTGCAGTACGCCAAAGACCGCGTGCAAAGCCGCCCCGTGGACGGCAGCATCGCCGCAAGCGCCGCCATCATTCACCACCCCGATGTGAAGCGCATGCTCATGACCATGCGCGCCACTGTCGAGGGCTGCCGCGCCATGGCCACGGTGGCTGCCGCTGCGTTTGACGCTGCCCACCACCATCCTGACGCCGACACGCGCCAGCAGAACCAGGCGTTCTATGAATTTATGGTGCCGCTGGTCAAGGGCTACAGCACCGAGACCAGCCTCGAAGTGACGAGCCTGGGCGTGCAGGTGCATGGCGGCATGGGCTTCATCGAAGAAACCGGTGCCGCGCAGTACTACCGCGACGCCAAGATCCTGACCATCTACGAAGGCACGACAGCCATCCAGGCCAACGATCTGGTCGGCCGCAAGACCGCGCGCGATGGAGGTCAGGTGGCCAAGGGCATTGCCGCGCAGATGGAGAAAACGGAAGCTGACCTGCTGACCAGCAGCACACCCGCGGCGCTGGCGGTGGCCAAGCGTCTGACGGCAGCGCGCAAAGCGTTGGTTGATGTGGTCGACTTTGTGGCCGGAGGCACCAAGGCCCAGCCCAACGCCGTGTTTGCGGGCAGCGTGCCGTACCTGATGCTTGCCGGCAATGTGGTAGCGGGCTGGCAATTGGCACGCAGCCTGCTGGTGGCGCAGGACCTGTTGCAAAAGGGACAGGACGCAGCCTTCATGCGCGCAAAAATCACCACAGCCCAGTTTTATGCCGACCACATTTTGGTGAAGGCCCCTGGCCTGCGCGACTCCATTGTGGAAGGCGCAGCGAGCGTGACCGAGCTGGCGCTGGAATCGTTCTGAAGATTGTTGAGTGCTGTGAGGAGACGAGGCCTCGCATTGAAAGGCCACTTGATATAAAAATGATAGCTTTTGACGCTTGATAGATAAGCGCTAGAGGCATATTTCATCCCAAATTTTGTTCAGGAAATTGATCCCATGTCCAAACTGCCTCCCGTATTGCAAAACCTGTCGCTGCCCGTCATTGGCTCGCCGCTGTTCATCATCAGCAACCCCAAACTCGTGATTGAGCAGTGCAAGGCCGGCGTGGTGGGCTCCATGCCCGCGCTCAATGCCCGCCCCGCCGAGTTGCTGGACGAATGGCTGGCCGAAATCACCGAGACCCTGGCCGCCTACAACAAGGCCAACCCCGACAAGCCCGCAGCGCCCTTTGCCATCAACCAGATCGTGCACAAGAGCAACGACCGGCTGGACCACGACATGCAGGTCTGCGCCAAGTACAAAGTGCCGATCATCATCACCAGCCTGGGGGCCCGCGAGGACGTGAACCAGGCCGTGCACGCCTGGGGCGGCATCGTGCTGCACGACATCATCAACAACAAGTTTGCCCACAAGGCGATTGAGAAAGGCGCGGATGGCCTGGTGGCCGTGGCGGCTGGTGCCGGTGGCCACGCGGGCGTGAAGAGCCCGTTTGCGTTGATCCAGGAAATCCGCCAGTGGTTCGACGGCCCCATCGCTTTGAGCGGTTCCATCGCCAGCGGCGACGCGGTGCTGGCGGCGCAGGCCATGGGGGCAGATTTTGGCTACATCGGTTCGGCCTTCATTGCCACACACGAAGCGCGTGCCAGCGACGACTACAAGCAGGCCATCGTCGCCGGCAGCTCTGATGACATCGTCTACAGCAACCTTTTCACCGGTGTGCACGGCAACTACCTGGCGCCCTCGATCCGCGCGGCGGGCATGGACCCCGACAACCTGCCCGAGTCCGACCCCAGCAAGATGAACTTCGGTGGCGACTCCAAGAAGGCCTGGAAAGACATCTGGGGCTGCGGCCAGGGCATTGGCGCTATCAATGCAGTGACCAGCACCGCCGAGATGGTGGCCAAACTGCGCAGCGAATACCAGGCCGCCCGCGCCCGCCTCAAGCTTTAAGGCGCGTCACGCGGGGCGTCATCGCGCCGTCGAAGACTCCTTCGTGGTGGTGCACGGCTATATCCCTTCGCCCGCAATGCGCTTGGTACGCACCGCGGGCGAAGTTGTTTCTGGCGCTCCTGATGCAAGGGCAAACCCCCATCAACGCAACGCAGCCGCTGCAGATAATGGTGATGAACAATAACCAAAGCGTGTGGACTTTGGCCATTGTTCTGCTTTTTTTTGCAAGGTGGGGCCGTCATGTTTCGTTCTTTTGTGCTGCTGTTTGCCGCTTTGTGTGCGGGCGGTGTGGCCCATGCCCGCAATGAGGGGGTGACAGCCGACGAGATCCGGCTCGGGGCGTCGGCGGTGCTCTCTGGGCCGCTGGGGGCGCAAACCGTGCAGTACGGCGAAGGCTCGCGGCTGATGTTCGACGCGGTCAACGCCCAGGGTGGGGTGCATGGCCGCATGATTCGCTACACCACGCTGGACGACGCTTTTGATGCAAAGAAGGCGGTCTAAAACACGCTCCAGCTGCTGGAGACCGACAAAGTCTTCATGATCTACAACAACACCGGCACCGCTCAGACGGCGGCCATCCTGCCGCTGATCAAAGAGCACCGCACGCTGATGTTTGGCCCGGTCACGGGCGCATCGGTGTTTCGTGAAACCTTCCACCCGCAGGTGTTTCATGTGCGCGCGGGCTACGCCAACGAGGCCAGCAAGATCGTCTCGCAGTTGCGCCAACAGGGTGTGAGCCGCGTGGCGGTGTTCTACCAGGACGACGGGCTGGGCAAAACCCTGGCGGCCGAGTTGAAGAAGGCGTCGGACGATGAAAAGCTGCCGTTCATCGCCGAAATCAAGGTCAACCCTCAACAACCCGACTTTGCCGCGGCAGCCGCAGCGACCGAAAAGGCGCAGCCGCAGGCGGTGATCGTGGCTACGGCAGGTGCCACCTTTACCCACTACATCAAGGCCGTGCAGTTGACGGCTGCACGGCCTGCGTATTACGGCTTTTCTGTGGCAAGCCTGGATGTCATCAACCGCGAACTGAAGGAAAAATCGCGTGGCATTATCCTGGCGCAGATCATGCCGTCGCTGCGCAACACCACCATTCCGGTGGTGGCCGAATACCTGAGCCTGCTGCGCGCCAAGTCACCCGCGGCGCAGCCCTCGGCGTCACAGTTTGAAGGGTTTGTGCATGCGCGGTTGCTGGTGGAGGGCCTGCGCCGCGCGGGCCGCAACCTGACCACCGAGTCTTTCACCAAGGCCATGGAAGACGCGGGCGAAATCTCGTTCGGGCGATTCAACGTGAAGTATTCGCCCAAGAACCACAACGGCTCTACCTATGTGGAACTGGCCATCGTGGACGCAGAAGGCAGCCTGAGATATTGAGCGCCCTGCGGCGTTGATTGCGCCCTGCCTACAGCCCGTACGTCAGCTCGCGTGCCTTGCCCCAGAACACGCGGTACATGAAGATGGTGTAGATGATGATGACGGGCAGCGTGATCGCCACGCCGATCCCGATGACCACCAGAGACTCGGTCGCGCTGGCGGCGTCCCACACGGTCAGCCGGTCAATCACGATGTAGGGATAGATGCTGTAGGCCAGACCAAAGAAGGCCAGCACAAAGATCACCACGGTAGCCACAAACACGATCCAGCCATAGCCTGCCTGCACCACACGCGGTGTTGCCAGCACATGGCGGATGGCAAAAAACGCCGCCACGCAGGCCAGCGGAATGGGCAACAACGCAAACAGCTCAGGCAACACAAACCACTTGGCAAACACCGTGTGGCTGACCAGCGGGGTGGCCAGCGAGATGCCCGCCAGGGCCAAGCCCATCGGCCACAACACGCGCTGACCCCAGCGCGCCGCCTTGTGCTGCAGGTCGCCGTCGGTCTTCATCAGCAGCCAGCCCACGCCCAGCGAGGCGTAGGCGGCGGGCAAGGTCAGCGCAATGCCTGCAGAAAACAACAGGCCCCAGGCGTCGCCCTGGAAGCCGGTGACATACGCACCCAGCATCCAGCCCTGTGCCATGGTGGTGACCAGCGAGCCACCGGCAAACAGCCGGTTCCACGTGGCCTTGTGCGAGTCGCGGGCCTTCACGCGAAAGTCAAATGCAACGCCTCGAAGCGTGAGGCCCAGCAGCATGACCGCCACCGGCAGGTACAGGGCCGTCAGCACAATGCCATGCGCCATCGGAAAGCAGATCAGCAGTACGCCCACCCCCAGCACCAGCCAGGTCTCGTTGGCGTCCCAGAACGGGCCAATGCTGGACACCATTACGTCCTTCTCCGTATCGCTGGCAAAGGGCAACAAGATGCCCACGCCCAGGTCGTATCCATCCAGGATCACATAGGCGAGCAGCGCCAACCCCATCACAGCCATGAAGGCCAGGGGCAGGGTATGGGCCAGGGTCATTTCCATGGGGACCTCCTTTGAACTGGGTTTCAGGCCGACTTGGGCTGGTTTGACGGTTGTGTCAACGGTTGCGGCGAGGGTGGCGGCACTGCAGGCACGGGCATGGTAGGGTGCTCGGCCATGTACTTGATCACACCCACATAGGCGGCCAGCAGCAGCACATACACCACGAGGTACGCCACCAGCGTGGTGGCGACCATGCCCGGCGCATGGGGCGCCACGGCGTCAGCCGTCTTGAACAGGCCGTACACCAGATAAGGCTGGCGCCCGATCTCCGTCACATACCAACCTGCCAGCGTGGCCACCCAGCCCGAAAACGTCATGCCCACCAGCGTGTACAACAGTGCGCGCGGCAACGTCGCTGGGTCTTGCCCGCGGCGGCGATACAGCACAAACGCGCCGCCCCAGGCCACAGCCAGCATCAGCATGCCCACGCCCACCATCACGCGGAACCCCCAGAACACCGGTGCCACGGGGGGATGGGCGCCCGGAAACTCATTGAGCCCCTTAAGTTCGGCATTGATGTCGTGCGCCAAGATGAGGCTGGCGAACTTGGGGATTTGCAGCGCGTAGTCTGTGCGGCCCACTTCTTCGTTGGGCAGGCCGAACAGCGTGAGCGGCGCACCCTTTTCGGTGTGCCAGATGCCTTCAATGGCGGCGACCTTGGCGGGCTGGTGCTCCAGGGTGTTCAGGCCATGCAGATCGCCCATGAAGATCTGCAGCGGGATCACCAGCGCCACCGCCGTGATGGCCGTACGCAGTGCCTTGCGCGTGCCGTCTGTCGCCGTTCCCTTGATAAGCTGCCAAGCGCTCACGCCTGCAATCAAGAAGCCTGCAGTCAACGCAGACGCCAGCAGCTTGTGCCCCAGGCGATAGGGGAAGGATGGGTTGAACACTATCGCCAGCCAGTCCACTGCATGGAACTTGCCATCGATGATCTCGTAGCCTGCGGGCGTCTGCATCCATGAGTTCAGACTCAGGATCCAGAAGGCCGACAACGTGGTACCAAAGGCCACCATCAGCGTCGCCGTCAGGTGCACCCGCTCCGACACGCGGCCCCGGCCGAACAGCATGATGCCCAGAAAGCTGGCCTCCAGAAAAAACGCGGTCAGCACCTCGTAGCCCAGCAGCGGACCGGCGATGTTGCCCACATGCTCCATGAAGCCGGGCCAGTTGGTGCCGAACTGAAAACTCATGGTGATGCCCGACACCACACCCAGCGCAAAGGTCAGCGCGAACACCTTGGTCCAGAAGTAGTAAGCCTGCTCCCAACCCAGCGCCGCTGGCGTGCCTCGCGTGGCGGTATAGCGCAAACGGAAGAACACCAGAAACCAGCACAGTGCAATCGTGATGGTGGGAAACAGGATGTGAAAGCTGATATTGGCTGCGAACTGGATTCGCGACAGCATGAAGGCATCCATGGCTCAGGCTCCTTGGTTGTTGCTCTTGGCGGTACCCGCGTTCTTGCCGGTCAACCGGTCTTTGAATTCCAGCACCCGCGTCACGGCGCTGCCCATGCCCATCAGCTGCATGGCGGTCTCGGGCGCCAAGCGTTGCACATCATCAAACCAGGTCATCAACCGGTCAATCAGTTCGTGCATCTCGCGAATGCGCTCTTGCGCATGGCGCTCCTGGGCAGAGCTGGGTTCTTCCAGCAAGGCCATGCGCAACATCGAGAGCGTGGGTTCTATCTCACGGCGGCGGCGCTCCTCGGCCAGAACGCGAAAGATGTCCCACACGTCCTTGGGCGCTTCAAAATACTCGCGGCGGTCACCGGGCTGGTGGCTCAGCTTGACCAGCCGCCAGGCCTGCAACTCCTTGAGACCCATGCTCACGTTCGAGCGGGAGAACTCCAGCGTTTCTGCAATCTCGTCGGCATTGATCGGGCGTGGCGACAGGAAGATGAGGGCATACATCTGACCAACCGTCCGGTTGATGCCCCAACGGCTCCCCATCTCGCCAAAATGGGCCACAAACTGGCGGTTCAGTGGCGGTAAATGATTGACGTAGCTCATAGAGCCCGCATTTTGCTCCTTATTTCTTGAATTTTCAGTAATTACTGAAAATTCAGTAGCAAGGGTTTAAGAACTCGCTGGCGGGTCGTACCACCGGGTGTCTGGAGCTGGGCCACCGAAAAAGCCGCTTCCGACGACAATAGAAGGCTTTTGTTGGTGCGGCGTGGGTCCACGCTGCTAAACCTCCTTCTCCCACCGGCTTCCGTTTCGCATGCGCTCTGCAATCTCTCGCTCACCGCTGATCGATATGGTCAAAGGCATGGCGTGTATCACCATCGTCTGGCACCACCTGGCCTTTTACGGGCCGATGTCAGACATCGCCCTGCCATTGGCTCCCGCACTGATGGCCTGGCTGTATGACTACGGCCGCATGGCGGTGCAGGTGTTTCTGGTGGTGGGCGGTTACCTCGCAGCGGGCAGCCTGGCGCCACAAGGCGTAGCGCGGTTTGACCAGGCCGGCAGCGCCATCGCCAAAAGGTTTGTCAGGCTGGTTGTGCCGTACGCAGTGGCGCTGGTACTGACGGTGGTGGTGTCTGCGTTGGTGCGTACCTCGTTGGATCACCCCTCCGTGCCGAGCGAGCCCACCTTGGCGCAGTTGCTGGCCAACGCTTTGCTGTTGCAGGACCTGGTGCGCCAAGACGCGTTGTCGGCGGGGGTTTGGTATGTGGCCATCGACTTTCAGCTGTTCACGCTGAGCGTGCTGATGTGGGCCGGTGTGCGCGCGTTGCCTGGGGCATGGGCGCAGCGGCACGCGGTGGTCCTGGCGCGCGGATTGATCGTGGCGGGCATTGCTGCGTCGTTGTGGTTCTTCAATTGCATATCGGCACTGGACATGTGGGCGCTGTATTTTCTGGGGTCTTACGGCTTGGGCATGCTCGCCTATTGGGCGGTGCGTTCACCCAGGCCTTCACTGTGGCTGATGGCTATCGTGGCATTGGGTGGGGTGGCGTTGGCGCTTGACTACCGGGGCCGCGTGGCCGTGTCGGTGCTCACCGCTTCAGGTCTTGTGCTGGCATTGCGCTCTGAGCGCGTGCGGTCTTGGGCCGACCTGTCCGTGTGGGCTCCGCTTGTGCAGCTGGGTCAGATGTCGTACTCGGTGTTCCTGGTGCACTTCGCGGTGTGCCTCATGGTCAATGCGTTGGTAGCCACCATGTGGCCTGATTCTCTGGGGATCAATGCCCTGGGCATGTTGATGGCGTTCGTGCTCTCTCTGCTGGCGGGTCGGTGGATGTACTTGCGGGTGGAGCGGCATGTGCCGTCGTGGTCCACGGCATTGCGCTGGCAAGCCGGGCTGGTGGGAACGGGCCTGCTGGTGGTGGTGTCCAGCCACTGGGCTTGAGGCGGCGTCGCGGCACGCCCACGTGCGGTGCGCCGCTCACTGGTGGCGCTGCAGATTGCGCTCGCGGCGTTTGCGTTGCTTGTCCAGAAACCAAGCCATGAACGGCAGCAACAGCATCGAGCCCGGAATCACCCAGATGAACAGATAGGGGCTGACGGACGAGGCCGACCGCATCACATCGCGCAGATGCGCGCGCTCTTCAGCGTTCCAGTTGCCTTGGCGGCGCTGCTGCACCAGCCACACCACCGACCCCTTCATAGTCGCCATCTCGCGCTTGAGGCGGCTTTTCTCACGGCTGTTGCCCGCCAAAAACGAGCAGAACCACTCCGGCGCCCGCTCCATGCGGCGCTGAAACGCGGTGGTCGAGTCCGGGTCGAAGGTTTCGGGCAGTGCGGTGGGGTCGTTGGAGGGGGATGGCGTGGTCATGGCGGGTGCCATTGTCACTGCGGGCGCAGACAACGCCAAGCGTGTTTTCACCTTGCGCTGCGGCGCGCCGTCAATCGCTTTGAATGTTGCGCGCCTTGATCAGTGCGCCAAACCGCGCGCTGTCTGCGGTGGCGCGGCTGTTGAACTCCGCAGGCGACATGGGTGCTGGCACGCCGCCTAGTGCGTTGATGCGCTCCTGCACGGCGGGAGTCGCAAGGGCCTTGTTGATTTCGCGGTTCAGCCGGTTCACCACGTCAGCCGGGGTGCCCGCGGGCGCATAAAAGCCGAACAAGGTGTCGGCATCAAACCCTTTGAGGCCCGATTCATCCAGCGTGGGCACGTCCGGGAACAGCGGCGAGCGTTTGGCGCTGCCCACAGCCAAGAGCTTGAGCTTGCCCGCCTTCACATGCTGCAGACCAATGCCCGGGTCAAACATGAAATCCACCTGTCCCCCCAGCAGGTCCTGCATGGCGGGTGCTGCGCCGCGGTACGGCACATGCACAGCAAACACATCGGCCTGGGCTTTCATCATTTCTGCGGCCAGATGCGGCGAGCTGCCATTGCCGGGGGTGCCAAACGTTAGCTTGCCCGGGTTGGCCTTGAGGTGGGCCAGAAACTCCTGAACGTTGTTGACCGGCAGCGTGGGTTTCACCTCCAGAAAAACCAGCACGCGCGCCGCTGCCGCCACCGGCGTCAAGTCCTTCACGGGGTCGAACGGCATCTTGGGATACAGGTGCGGGTTGACCGACACCATGCCGCCCGAGCTCAGCAGCAGCGTGTAGCCGTCGGCAGGCGATTTGGCCGCAGCGTCTCCCCCAATGTTGCCGCCCGCGCCCCCTCGGTTTTCAATGACCACCGGTTGTCCCAGCGCGGTTTGCAGCGGCAGCGATACGGCGCGTGCAATCTGGTCGGCAGCGCCGCCCGCAGGGAAGTTCACGATGACCTTGATCGGCTTGCTGGGCCAGGTGTCTGCCACCGCGGCGAAAGGCAGCGCGAGCGCACAAGCCGCGCAGGCCAGCGCGATGGCGTTGCGCAGGTGCTGCGTTCGGTGGAGGTGGTTTTTGTGTTGGGTTGATGGCATGCTGTGTCTCCTATAAAAGCGGGGGGGGCCGGTATACCGGCTCTTGTCGGGGTGGATGTTGGCGTTGTGGGGGGATGGCTGGTGTCTGGCGGCAGCCGATGTCAGGCCACTTCCACCTCCACCAGGATGGAGCGGGGGCTGGCCAGCGCGTCGCGCAGCACTTGGTGCAATTGGGCGGGGTCGCTCACCTGCACCGCCTCGCACCCTTGGCCGCGGGCCAGTGCCAGGAAGTCGAGGTCTGGCAGGTCGGTGCCTTCCAGCTTGTCGCCTTCATGAAACCCGAAGGTGGGCGCAAACTCCTGCAGCGCCGCATAGCGCCGGTTCTTGAGGATGATGAAGGTGATGGGCAGCTTCAGCTGCGCCGCGCTCCACAGGGCCTGGATGGAGTACATCGCCGAACCATCTCCGATCAGCCCGATCACCTTGCACTGCGGCTTGGCCAATGCCACCCCCACGGCGGCGGGCATGGCGTAGCCAAGGCCTCCGCTGCACATGGTGTAGAAGGTTTCGCTTTGCACGATGGGCAGGTAGGCCTGCATGGCAGCGCGGGAGCTGGGGGCTTCTTCCACCACGATGGAGGCCGCGTCGCGCACCTCGGCCAGGGTCTGCATCACATACGGCACGCTCATCAGCGGGCCAGTGGGTTCGGCACGCGGGGGGATTGCGCGGGGTGGGGGCGGCGTGCGTGGCGACGGGGCAGGGCGCGCCAGCAGGTCCAGTACGCCCAGGCGGATGCCGCCCACGGCAGACGTGCCTTCGGGTGTCCACGCGGCGGTGGTGGGGTCTTCAATCAGCTGCACCAGTTGTGCGCCGGGTGGCACGTGGGGCCCAAAGCCCTCGACGTGGTACGTGAAGGCGGCGGCACCCAGTGCAAAGACCAGGTCGTGACCCGACAGCAGCGCCACGATCTTCTCGCGCATGGCGGGCAGCACCCCGGCAAACAGGCGGTGGTTCTGCGGAAAACCACAGCGGCCCGACATGGGCGCCACCCACACGGCTGCGTTGTGCCGCTCGGCCAGGGCCACCACATCGTCCCAAGCGCCGTCGCGGTCGACCGCCGCACCCACCACAAACACGGGCCGCTGTGCGGCATCCAGTGCGGTGCCAATCGCATCCAGCACATGCGGCTCAGGCCGCGTCTCGGTGCTGACCGTGCGGGCCTTCAGGGGGTCGCAGGGCTTGTCCCAGTCGTCTGCCGGGATGGACACCAGCACCGGCCCACGCGGCTGCTGCATGGCGATGTAGTAGGCGCGGGCAATGGCCAGCGGCACGTCTTCGGCGCGGGCGGGCTCCACGCTCCACTTCACGTACGGTTTGGGCAGCTCGGTGGCCTGGCCCGAGAACAGGAACGGGTCGAACGGCAATATGGATCGCGCCTGCTGCCCGGCGGTGATCACCATGGGCGTGCGGTTCTTGTGCGCGGTAAAGATGTTGCCCATGGCGTGGCCCACGCCGGCGGCCGAATGCAGGTTGACGAAGGCCGCGTTGCGCGTGGCCTGGGCATAGCCGTCGGCCATGCCCACCACCACGGCCTCCTGCAGGCCCAGGATGTAGCGAAAGTCGCTCGGGAAATCCAGAAACAGCGGCAGCTCAGTGGAGCCCGGGTTGCCAAAAATGGTGTTGATCTGAAAGCCGCGCAGCAGGTCCAGCACCACCTCGCGCACGGTGGGGCGGGCGGATGGCGTGGGGCGCGCAGCAGTTGCAGTGGTCGACGAGGAGGCCTGGGTCATGGAGAAAGTGCGTGCTGAGAGACGGAGTCCGATCTTCGGCGGCCATGCTTCATCCATCAATACAATGAAGCGACTAAGCGGTATTCATTCAGTGCATATCAAAGACATCGACCTCAACTTGCTGCGTCTGTTCGATGCAGTGCATCGCACCCGCAATGTCAGCCGGGCGGCGGACCTTCTGGATCTGACTCAGCCCGCAGCCAGCCAGGCACTCACGCGCCTGCGCCTGCTGATCAAGGACCCCTTGTTTGTGCGCGCAGGCGGCGGCGTGCAGCCCACGCCCAAGGCCGACCGGCTGGCCGATGCCGTGCGCAGTGCGCTAGGCATGCTCGAAGAAGCGCTCAGCGAGTCCGCGCTTTTCGACCCGCTGCAATCTCGCAAGGTGTTTCGCATCCACATGAGCGATATCGGAGAAGGGCGCTTTTTGCCTGCTTTGATGCAGGCGCTTCAAAAGCAGGCGCCAGGCGTGCGACTGGAAACCTTGCCCGTGCCCCGCAGCGACATCGCGGCCATGCTCGACAGCGGGCGCATCGACTTTGCCTTCGGCTTTTTGCCCACCGTGAAAGACACACGCAGGGTGCAGTTGCTTAAAGACCGCTACATCGTGCTGCTGCGCGCGGGCCACCCGTTCAGCCTGCGCAAGCGCAGCGGTCCCGCCTTGCTGCGTGACCTGCGGCAACTGGAGTTTGTGGCTGTGCGCACGCATTCAGACACCTTGCGCATCCTGGAGATGCTGCAGTTGCAAGACCGCCTGCGCCTCACCGCCGAGCACTTCATGGCGCTGCCTTCCATCGTGCGGGGCACCGACCTCGCCGTGGTCATGCCGCGCAACGTCGCCCAGACCTTTGCCGCCGACGCGGGCTACACCATCATCGAACCCGCGCTGCCGCTGCGCGACTTCACCGTGTCATTGCATTGGAGCCGCCGGTTTGAAAGTGACCCCGGCAACCAGTGGCTGCAAAGCGTGATCGTGCGGCTGTTCAGTGAATAGCTGTTTCGCTCAAAATTGATAGCTACTAACCCTTTACCAGTAAGCGATAGAGGCCTAAAAGGCTTGATATTTGCAATGTAAGGGTGCCGCGAAAGTTCAACTCTCCAGCCCCTCGTCGCTCCTGCATCATCACCTTCAGCGGGCAGCGGGCTCCCCTTCCGCTGTCAATGCCGACGTGGTGTTTTGAACCCCCTCCTTCGCGCCACCACTGAGCGTCCACAGCCGCAAGGCAACGTGGATTTCCAGCGCTCGCAGTGCATTGCCCCAGTGGCCTGCCAGTCCCTCAGCGGTGGTCAGCCGCTGCCGCATCGTGTTCACGTGGATGCCCAGCCGCTCGGCGGCGGCCTTGGCGTTCTGGTTGCAGTCAAAGTACGCGAGCAATGTGGCGACCAGCTCGGAGCCCCGCTTCTCGTCGTGGGCGATGAGGGCGCCAATGGTGCTTTTGAGGTACGCATGCAGGCTGGCCTGGTCGTGCGTTTCAAACAGAGTCGAGTACAGCGCCAGCTCGTTTTGCCCCACGATGTGCCCCCGCATGCCGATGCGCGCCAGCACGGGCAGCGCGCGGCGCAGGGACGAATACAGCGCAGGAATCTCGGACGGTTGCGGGATCGGTCGCGACAGCACGCCCAGATACGCCGCCCCGAAATGCTGGCGGGCAGCGTCCTCGATGGTGCGGCGCACGTCGTCGGCCCGCGTGGTGGCGCACAGAATGGTCAGCACGCCATCAATCTCGTCAAACAGGGTGTGCGGCAGCAGTGGCGTGGACCGAAGGCGCCGCAGCAAGTAGCTGGCCTCTGTGGCACGCGTCTCCAGCAACAACAGCGATGTGGGGCGCGACAGGGCCACGCCAAACCGGTCGGCGCGGTCGCTCAGCAGGTGCAGGTCGTCCTGGCGGGGCGACAGCAAACCCCGCAGCAAACTTGACAGGTCGCGGCTTTGCGATGCCTCGGTGCGCTCGCGCGACAGCAGTACGATGCCCACAATGCTTGCGCACCGCTCGTAGGTGCGCACGGCCAGCCCGTCAAGCGGCTCGGTGCGAAACAGCAGCATGGTGCCGAGCACATCGTTGCCTCCAATCACGGCGTTGAGGCGGCAGGTTTCTCCGTCGGCCTCATACGCCAACACTGAGCGGCCAATGCGTCGGCTTTCGCCCAGCGCCCGCGCCAGGGCTTCGCTGTGGTCGCCATGTGGGTGGTAGGCGGTGGCGCCTTGGCCCCCATAGCCGTCGGCCACGCCGGTGCCGATGGTCTGTCCCACCTCGTCCAGCACCAGCACCGCGCCTTCCATGATCTCGGCCACCGACTGGCAAATGGTGGCCAGCGTGGCGCCTTTGGCCAGCAGCGAGGTCATCTGGTCGTGCGCCTCTGCGGCCGCCTGCACGCCCTGTGCGTGCTGCGCCAGCTGCGTGTGGGCCAGCTCTGCGCTGCGAAGCGCAGCATGGGTCTGCTCAAACGCCATGGCGTTCTTGATGGCGACGGCCGCATGTGTGGCCAGGGTGCTGAGGATGGAGATGTTGTGTGTGGTGTGGGTGCGGTGGTAGCGGTCGGCCACAAACAGCAGGCCGATCACCTCGTCCTCCCACAACAGGGGCACGCCCACCACGGCCGCGATGCCTTCCTCGCGAAAGGTGATGTCCAGCTGCGGGTCGTGCGGAAAGCGTGTGTCGTGCAAATAGTCGGCGGTGGTGAACGGCAGCCGGGTCTTCACCACCACGCTCACGATGCCCAGGTCGCGCCCTGCCAGCATCTGGCCCGTTCCGCGGGCCAGTGCGCCGTCGGCCGTCAGCACGTGAAAGGCGTCCAGGCTGGCGTCGTAGGCCGACAGCCACGCCACCTGCGACCCGAGCAACCGCCGCGCCCGGGACACCACCATGCGCAGCAGCTCGGGCAGGTCGAGGCGGCTGGACAGGTCGCGCGCCGATTCGATCACCGCCAGCATGCCGCTTTCGCGCTGGTGCTGCACATCCAACCGGTGACGAATGGCCATGGCCATGCGCACCAGTTCCACCAGGTCGGACTTGCGAGGGCTGTCCTCGGGCAGTGCCTCCACCCGGGCCATGCAGGCCGACAGGTCTTCGGCAGAGTCCGCCCGGTGCAAAAGCTCGATCAGTTCCTCGCCAATGCGGTCGCTCGCATCGGTGTCAACGCTACTTACAGCACGGGTCATGCGCGCGGTCTCCACAGGGTAGGGCAGGTGTCTTGAAAGGGCGCACACGGTAGCGCCCAGGGCCCGCAGTGTGAGGCCTCGGCACCGCATTTGTCCCCTGCAATGCGCTGTGATTCGGGTTTCCACGGAGTGTTTTGCACACATCGGTGTGGGGGTCTCGGTGTGTTGTTTCCACATAGCGATGGCTCGGTAACTCAGAGACAGTCTGGGTGTGCGCCCAAGGGCCGGCCTGTGAAGGCCCTGAACCCCCTTGCCCCACCCGTCTTTCAGCCCGCCAGGTCAATCGCAACGCAACCGTTTTTTTGTTTTTTTATGAGCACCATGAATTCTTTGGTTCCCCAGCCCGGTCTGCGTGTGCTGGTGACCGCAGGCGCCAGCGGCATCGGCGCCGCCATTGCCCGCGCCTTCAGCGAGGCCGGGGCCAGCGTTCACATCTGTGACATCGACCGCTCGGCGATTGACCGCCTGGTGACGGCGCTGCCAGGTGTCACCGCCAGCGTGGCGGATGCGTCGGTCGAGCGCGATGTGGACCTGGTGTTTGAAGACGTGGTGGGCAGCTTTGGCGGCCTGGATGTGCTGGTCAACAACGCCGGCATTGCCGGGCCCACGGGGCCCATCGAAGACATCAGTGCTGCCCAGTGGCAGCGCACCATGGACGTCAACCTGAACAGCCAGTTTCTCTTTGCGCGGCGTGCCGTGCCGCTGCTGCGCCTGTCGGCCCACAGCCCCTGCATCGTGGCCATGAGTTCGGTGGCGGGGCGGCTGGGCTACGCCTACCGCACACCCTACGCGTCCACCAAATGGGGCGTGGTGGGGCTCATGAAATCGCTGGCGGTCGAACTGGGGCCTTCAGGGGTGCGCGTCAACGCCATCTTGCCCGGCACGGTGGAGGGGGAGCGCATGAGCGGCGTGATCGCCGCGCGCGCCCACGCCACGGGCGTGGGTGTGGATGCGATGCGCGACGAATACATCCGCAAGATTTCGCTGCGCCGCATGGTGACACCCGAAGACGTCGCTGCCACCACGCTGTTCCTGTGCTCCCCAGCGGCCCGCAACATCACCGGCCAAGCCATCAGCGTGGACGGAAATCTTGAGTACCTGTAACGCGCCCGTATTCCGGTACGCCCCATATCAACAAAAGGAGACTGTATGAAGATGATCCAAACCCTTGGCGTGACTGCCATTGCCGCAGCCTGCATGGCCGCCAGCGGCGCCGTGTCGGCCCAGACCGTCAAGATTGGCGTGATCGAAACGCTGTCCGGCCCCCAGGCCGCGTCGGGCCTGATGTACCGTACAGCAGCCCGCTACGCCGTGGACCGCATCAATGCGCAAGGCGGCTGGAACGGCCAGCCCGTGCAGCTGCTGGAGTACGACAACCAGGGTGGCCCAACGGGCGCTGCCGACAAGCTCAAGACCGCCATCTCGGACGGCGTGCACCTGATCGTGCAAGGCGCGTCGTCGGCGGTGGGTGGCCAGCTGACCGAAGACGTGCGCAAGCACAACCTGCGCAATGCGGGCAAGGAGATCGTCTACATCAACGTGGGTGCCGAGGCCCTGGAGCTGACGGGCGAGAAGTGCCACTTTCACCACTTCCGTTTTAGCGGCAACGCCCAGGTGCGCACCAAGGCGCTGGTGCAGGCCATGAAGGGGGCTGGCGCCCTGGGCTCGCGGGTCTACGCCATCAACCAGAACTATTCCTGGGGCCAGGATATGGAACAGGCCACGGTGGACAACGCGTCCGCAGGCGGCTACCAGGTGGTCGAAAAGACCTTGCACGACGTCAATCGCATTCAGGATTTCGCCCCCTATGTGGCCAAGATCGGCGCCGCCAAGGCCGATACGGTGATCACCGGAAACTGGTCGAACGACCTGCTGTTGTTGATGAAGGCCACCCGTGCAGCAGGCCTCAAAACCCGCTTTGGCACCATCTTTCTGGACCAGCCCGGCAACATCGCCAACGCGGGTGACCTGGCGGTAGGCCACTTCATTGCGCACACCTTCAACGCCGAAGCTGGTAGCGCCGAGGGCGAGAAATTCGTCAACGACTACCGGACCAAGATGGGAAATGCGCCGGTGGCGACCGACCCCCAGACGGTCCACGGCCTGCTCATGGTGGGTGACGCGCTGGCACGTGTGAAGACTGAAGGGGGCAAGTTCAACGTGAACGCATTTGCGCGTGCGCTGGAGACCGCCAAGATCACCACCCCCATTGGCGAGATCAGCATGCGGGCCGAAGACCACCAGGCGCTGCTGCCTGTGGTGGTGTCCACGGTGACCAAGGACGCCAAGTTCAAGGTGGACGGCACCGACATGGGCTTCAAGCCCGTCAAGCTGTTCACAGCGCAGGAGGCCGCCACGCCCGCGCAGGCGAGCTGCAAGATGCAGCGCCCCTCGTGATGTGACGTGACGCGCTGACGTCCTGGGCGCCCCCCGGTGGGGCGTCCTGCCCTTTTCTCCTTGATGTTCCTGGCTTTCGGCGGGCGTGCCACAAGCGCCCGCTGTGGCTGCCCCTTTGCCCGCGCATCGCCCACACCTTTCCCACACGTATGGACACCTTCATCGTTTCGTTGCTCAACGGGACCATCTACGGCTTGCTGCTGTTCATGGTCTCGGCCGGGCTCACGCTCATCTTCGGGATGATGGGTGTGCTGAACTTCGCCCACGCATCTTTCTACATGCTGGGGGCGTACTTTGCCTACACCCTGACAGACGTCCTGGGGTTCCCGCTGGCCCTGGTGGCGGCCACCGTGCTGGTGGGGCTGGTGGGTGTGGTGGTGGAAAAATATTTTCTGCGCCGCGTGCACCACCACGGCCACGCGCACGAGCTGCTGCTGACCTTCGGGCTGTCCTTCATCATTGCCGAGCTGATCAAGCTGTTCTTCGGCAACTTCCCCGTCAACTACCGCATCCCCTCGGGGCTGGATTTTTCGGCCTTCACGATCGGGTCGGCCAGCTACCCGGCGTACCGCGTGTTCATGGGGGTGGTGGCGGTGGTCATGTTTGTGGTCATTTACCTGCTGCTCACCCGCACCCGCGTGGGCATCGTGGTGCGCTCTGCCATCTACAAGCCCCACATGGCCGAGGCCCTGGGGCACAACGTGCCGCTGGTGTTCATGAGCGTGTTTGGCGTGGGCGCAGCCCTGGCGGGCCTGGCGGGAGCGGTGGCCGGGGCCTTCTACACCACCAACCCCAACATGGCGCTGGAGCTGGGCGTGATGGTTTTTGTGGTCGTGGTGGTGGGCGGCCTGGGGTCGCTGGAAGGCGCCATGCTGGCCTCGCTGCTGATCGGTGTGATCACCTCGCTGGCCGTGGCCATTGATGCCAGCCTGGCGGACCTCCTGGCAGTGGTGGGCGCAAGAGACTGGGCCGAAGGCGTGGGCGGCTTGCTCACGCTCAAGCTGTCCAGCCTGGCGGCCACCTTGCCGTTTGCGCTGATGCTGCTGGTGCTGCTGATCCGGCCCTCGGGCCTCATGGGCGAGAAGGCCTGACACCATGAACACTCGCAACCTTCTCATCGGCACCCTGTGCCTGGGCGCTGCCATTCTGGCGGGCCTGCCCTTCCTGCTGTCCACGGGGCTGCTCAACGCCGCCATCCAGATGCTGATTGCCGCATTGTTCGCGTCCGCGTTCAACGTCGTGTGCGGCCAGGCAGGCATGTTGTCGTTCGGCCACGCCGCCTACTTTGGCGTGGGTGCTTTTGCCACGGTGCATGCCATGAATGCGCTGGGCGGCACCGGCATCGTGCCCACGCCATTGCTGCCGCTGGCCGGTGCCTTGGGTGGGCTGGTGGTGGGCGTGATTGCCGGGTGGTTCTCCACCCAGCGCACGGGCACCTACTTCGCCATGATCACGCTGGCCATTGCCGAGCTGCTGCACTCGATCGCCCCGCACATCAAAACCGTGTTCGGCGGCGAGGCCGGCGTCTCCAGCATGCGCATGCCGTCGCTGGGGCTCACCTTTGGCTCCACCACCGAGGTGTACTACCTCGCGCTGGTGTGGGTGCTGGCATCGCTCGGGCTGCTGTACCTGTACACGCGTACACCGCTGGGGCGCCTGGCCTTGGGCCTGCGGGAGAACCGCCACCGCCTGGCCTTCCTGGGCTACGACACGCACAAGCTCAGCGTGCTGGTGTTCACCGTGTCGGCGATGTTCTCGGGCATCGCGGGGGGGCTGCAGGTTATCAACAACGAGGCAGCCAACTATGTGCTGTTCGAGAGCACGCTGTCGGCGGCGGCCGTGCTCAACACGTACATCGGTGGGGTGGGCACTTTCCTGGGCCCGGCGCTGGGCGCGGCGCTGATGACGTTCTTTGGCTACGCGGTGTCGGACCTCACGCAGTCTTGGCTGTTGTACCAGGGCATCTTGTTCGTGGTGGTGATGATGTTCATGCCCCAGGGGTTGGCGGGCCTGTTCAGCGGCACGGCAATGCTGTGGCGCAGGTTCGGGGTGTTGCGCTTGCTGCCACTGATGGCCAGCTTCGTGGCTGCCACCGCGCTGCTGGCAGGCGGCACGGCCTTTGTGGTGGAGGCGCTGCGGCGCCTGTTCTCGCGCGACTACCGCGCCATGCTGGGCGCCGATCCGTCGGCCCCCTGGCCCGCCATCCCGCTGTACGGGGTGGACTGGGCTCCGGGCGCCATCAGCACCTGGCTGGTTCCGGTGGTGCTGCTGGGTGTGGGCGGCGCTCTGGCCTATGTGGCGCGCAGGTGGCTGCAAGGGCTGCTGGACGAGCGTGAGGGCGGCGCCAGCCTGGCCTCCGTGGCGTCCACTGCTTCCCCCAATGTCACCGCCACTGCCCCTGCCACCGTCTCCGCCAAGGAGTCTGCATGACCGAATCCATTCTCACCCTTCAAGGGCTCACCAAGTCGTTTGGGCCCACGCAGATCATCCGTGGCGTCGATCTGGACCTGCGCAGTGACGAGCGCCATGCGCTCATCGGGCCGAACGGGGCGGGCAAGTCCACCCTGTTCCATCTGATCTCGGGCAACCTCAAGCCCACCGCGGGCGAGATTGTGTTCAACGGCCAGCGCATCGACGGCCAGACGCCCCAGGCTATCAACCGCCGTGGCCTGGCGCGGTCGTTCCAGATCACCAATATTTTCCCCAAGCTCTCGGTGTTTGAGAACCTGCGCCTGGCGGTGATGCGATCGCACGGGCTGCAGTACACGTTCTGGCGTTTTATCGACAACGCCGCGGGTGTGCGTGAGCAGACCGAGCGCCTGCTGGAGCAGGTGCGCCTGCAGCCCAAGGCGACCATGATGGCCGCCGAGCTGTCGTACTCCGAGCAGCGCTCGCTGGAGATCGCCATGACGCTGGCCAGCGACCCCAAGGCCATCCTGCTGGACGAACCCATGGCGGGCATGTCCAACGAAGAGACGGCCTACACCGCCGAGCTGATCTGCGAGGTGACGCGGGGCAGGGCGCTGCTCATCGTCGAGCATGACATGCAGGTGGTGTTCTCCATCAGCGACCGCATCAGCGTGCTGGTGTACGGGCAGGTGATTGCCACGGGCACGCCCGACGAGATCCGCGACAACGCGGCCGTCAAGGAAGCGTATCTGGGCGAGGAGGTGGCAGCATGACGTCAGCCATGACCGCAGGCCCCCCGCTGCTGAGCGTGGACCAGCTGCACGCCCACTACGGCAAGAGCCACATCCTGCACGGTGTCACGTTTGACGTGAGGCAGGGCGAAGTGCTGAGCCTCCTGGGCCGCAATGGCTCGGGACGTTCCACCACCATGAAGGCCCTCATGGGCCTGTTGCCGCCGACGGGCGGCAGCGTGCACCTGCAGGGGCGCGGGCTGACCGGGCAGCGGCCCTACACGATCTGCCGCGCCGGGCTGGCCTACGTGCCCGAAGAGCGCGAGGTGTTCACCAACCTCACCGTGGACGAGAACCTGCGCATGGGCGAGCAGGCCACGGTGCCCGGCGCGGTGACCTGGACCATCGAGCAGATGTTCGACTACTTTCCACGCCTGAAGGAGCGGCGCAACACCAAGGCGGGAAGCCTGTCGGGCGGCGAGCAGCAGATGCTGACCATCTGCCGGTCGTTGTTGGGCAACCCCTTGGTGCTGTTGATTGACGAGCCCACCGAAGGCCTGGCTCCCAAGATCGTCGCCGCCGTGGCCGACTGCATCCGCGACATGCACCGCCGAGGTGTGTCGGTGGTGCTGGTCGAGCAGAAGCTGGCCATTGCGCTCAAGGTGTCCACCCGCGTCTGCGTGATGGGCCACGGACGCATCGTGTTCGAGGGCACACCGCAGGCCCTGATGGCCGATGAGCAACTGCTGGCCGACTGGCTGGCGGTCTGAGTCGGACGAAGGCCGAGACACCCCATACCCACCCCCATAGACCAGACGAACCAGACGACACACCATGCTCGATACCCAGAACAAAGTCATCATCTCCTGCGCCGTCACGGGCTCGGTGCACACCCCTAGCATGTCGCCCTACCTGGCGCTCACGCCCGATCAGATTGCCCAGCAGGCCATCGAGGCGGCCAAGGCGGGCGCTGCCATCCTGCACCTGCATGCGCGCAACCCGGCCGACGGCAGTCCCACGGCCGACCCGGCCGTGTTCGACCAGTTCGTGCCGCGCATCAAGGCGGCCACCGACGCCGTGATCAACATCACCACGGGCGGCAGCACGCGCATGACGCTGGAGGAGCGACTGGCTTACCCGCTCAAGGCCCAGCCCGAGATGTGCTCGCTCAACATGGGCTCGATGAATTTTTCCATCCACCCGGCGGCCCGCAAGATCCATGAGTGGCGCCACGACTGGGAGAAGCCCTATATCGAGGGCATGGAAGACCTGATCTTTCGCAACACCTTTCGGGACATCAAGCACATCCTGAAGGTGCTGGGCGAGGACTGCGGCACGCGCTTCGAGTTTGAATGCTATGACGTGGGCCACCTGTACAACCTGGCGCACTTTGTGGATGAAGGGCTCATCCAGGGGCCTTTGTTCATCCAGGCCATCTTCGGCATTCTGGGCGGCCTGGGCCCCGACCCTGAGAACCTGTACGTGATGCGGTCCACGGCCGACCGGCTGTTCGGGCGCAATGGTTACCGCTTCTCGGTGCTGGGCGCCGGGCGCCACCAGATGCCGCTGCTGACCATGGGCGCGGTGATGGGCGGCCATGTGCGCGTGGGGCTGGAAGACAGCCTGTACCTGGGAAAAGGCGAGCTGGCCACATCGTGCGCCGAGCAGGTGCGCAAGATCCGCCGCATCCTGCAAGAGCTGTCATTGCCGGTTGCATCGCCCGCCGAGGCGCGCGCCATGCTGGGCCTCAAAGGGGCGGACAAGGTTGCTTTCTGACACGCCAATTCTCGGTATCCCCCAACCATTTTTTATTTCAAAAGTGAGACCCATGAGCAAGCTATTGCAGAACAAGGTGGCCATCGTGACCGGAGCCGGCGGAGGCCTGGGCCGGGCGCATGCGCTGGAGCTGGCGCGCCACGGTGCCCGCGTGGTGGTGAACGACCTGGGCGGTGACCGCGCAGACTCTGCCGCTCAACGTGTGGCCGACGAGATCAGCGCGGCCGGTGGCGAGGCCCTGGCCGACGGTGGCGACGTCACGCAGCCAGCGCAAATGCAGGCCATGGTCGACAAGACGGTGGCGCATTGGGGGCGCGTCGATATTCTGGTGAACAACGCGGGCATCCTGCGCGACAAGTCGTTTGCCAAGATGACGCTGGACGACTTTCGCCTGGTGATGGATGTCCATGTGATGGGCGCCGTGAACTGCACCAAGGCCGTGTGGGACCTGATGCGCGCACAGGGCCATGGCCGCATCGTCATGACCACGTCGTCATCGGGCCTGTATGGCAACTTTGGCCAGGCCAACTATGGCGCGGCCAAGATGGCCCTGGTCGGCCTGATGCAGACCCTGGCGCTGGAGGGCATGAAGCACGACATCCGTGTGAACTGCCTCGCACCCAGCGCCGCCACGGGCATGACAGACGGCGTGCTGCCCGCTGACGTGCTGGCCAGCCTGGCGCCAGCGCGCGTCAGCCAGGGGCTGGTGGCACTGGTGGCCGACGACGCTCCCACCCGCATGATCTTGCTGGCGGGCGCTGGCAGCTTTGAATCAGCCCACATCACCATGACCCACGGCATCCATGTGGACGACACGCCCCACGCAGCCGAGGCCGTGCGCAGCCGTCTGCCGCAGGTGCAGGCGCGCGCGCAGGAGGTGGTGCCTGCGTCGGGCTGGGAACAGTACAAGCACGAGCTGGCCAAGGCGGGGCTGCTGGAGGCGGACGCCGCCAGCGCCGCCTAGCAAGGCGGCCGCCGCGCACATTTGGCGCACGTGTCAGGTGTGGGGCGCGCACATAGCCCTGGCGTGCGAACCCCCACAGACTGGGCAGAGGCGTTGCCACCGCGCACCGCCTGCCATCCAACGACAACAAGGAGACAACATGCGACAACCCTTCTTCCATGCCCTGAGCACCCCTGCGCGGTGGTTCATTGTGGCCACCGCGGCGGCTGCAACCGCAGCCTGTGGTGGCAGTGACAGCCGCGAGGCCGCCGCCACCCCGCTGAGCTGCGACAAGCTTGCGGAACTGACCATCCCAGCTTCGGTCATCGGCCTGCCCACGTCCGGCGGCAGCGTGCTGACGGCCACGTCGGTAGAAGCCACCGGCAGCGGCGCCACGCTGATACCTGCGCACTGCCTGGTGGTGGGGCGCATCGCACCGGTCGACACGGCGGCGCCGGACATCCGCTTCAACGTTGCCTTGCCCGCCACCTGGAACAACAAGACCATGATGTTCGGCGGCGGTGGCTTCAACGGCTCCATCCCCAACGTGCGCGGCAACGTGTCCAATGGCCCTGTCGATCAGGCCACACCCATCGGCCGTGGCTATGCCACGTTCGCCAGTGACTCGGGCCACCAGGCCAACGCCTACGGTTCGCAAGACGGCACCTGGGGCCTGAACGAAGAGGCGGTGCGCAACTTTGGCGGCGACGCGCTCAAGAAAACCCGGGACGCGGCGCTGCACATCATCAAGGCGCGCTATGCAGCCAGCCCGCAAAAGTCGTACTTTGCAGGCGGCTCCACCGGCGGGCGCGAGGCCCTGGCCGCCATCCAGCGCTGGCCTGCCGACTGGGACGGCGCCATCGCCTGGTACCCCGCCTGGAACGACGCCGCAGCGCTGCTGGGCGGCCACCGCAGCAACATTGCCTTGGCCAAGCCAGGTGCCTACCCCAACACCCCCAAGCGTGCGCTGGTGTACCGCGCCGCCATGGAAGCCTGCGACGCACTGGATGGCGTGCAGGATGGCCTCATCAGCGACCAGCGCCAGTGCAATGCACGGTTCGACCCTGCCACCGCCACCGTGAGCGGCGCGGCACTGCGCTGCGCGGGCGGGGCGGACACGGGCGATGCCTGCCTGTCCGACGCGCAGATCGGAGCACTGAAGGTGATGAACACCGACACGGTCTTCAACTTCAAGCTGGCCAGCGGCGAAACCCGCTACCCCGGCTACAACGTGTGGGGCGCAGACCTGGGTATCACCTCTAACCCATCGCCCGTGCAACCGGTGGTGACCTTCCTGGCGCTGGGAACCACCGCACCCACCATGCCCATGCCGCGCTCGGCGCCGTATATCAGCGTGCTGGTGGACCAGTGGATCAAGTATTCGGTCACGCGCGACGCCAACTTCAATTCGCTGCTGCTCGACCCCGAAAACCCCGGCCCCTACGCCACGCGCATCAGCGACCTGAGCCGCCAGCTGGACACCAGCACCGACATCTCGGCGTTTGCCGCACGCGGGGGCAAGCTGCTGCTGGCCCATGGCCTGGCCGACGTGCTGGTCAGCTCCCGCGCCACCGAGGACTACTACCGGCGCCTTCAAACACAGCTGGGCACCGACCGCGTGAAATCATTTGCCAGGTACTACGAAGTGCCTGGCCTGGGCCATGCCGTCAGCACAGCCTTCAACGCCACTTGGGACTCGTTGACCACGCTGGAGCGCTGGACGGAACAGGGCGTCAGCCCCTCCGGCCAGGTCACCACCGACGTGACGGGCGTTCCCGGCCGCACCCGCCCGCTGTGCGACTACCCCCAGTGGCCCAAGTACAAGGGCACGGGCGACGTCAACGCCGCCGCATCGTTTGTGTGTGCTGAGTAGCCGGTAGTGGCCGGGGCAGGGGGCCTGCCCGCAGCGCGGTCTGGTGGGCGCGTCTGCGGGCAATCGGGTACGATGGCTGTATGAAAACACAGTTATCAAGTCGCCGCGGAGGCAACCAGCGCCTTGCCCTGACCCACCATGCCCCCCACCGTTACCGACACGTCTGACATTCCCACACCGCCTGAAGAGGTCCGCATACCCTTGCAGGCCATTCGCGGCCGGGGCGCGGCCTCGGCCATGGCCCACCGGTTTGTGCGGGATGCGCGCGAAACGGTGGACGACGGGTGGAACCACGCGCCCTGGCCAGATGAAAGCGGCATAGATCACGCAGACGGCACCGAACCCGCCCCCGCGCTGGCCACCCGCGTGCATCTGGAGACCGCGCGCAGCGCCATCTGCGCCAATGACTCGCCAGACATCTTCTTTGAGCTGTCCGTCAACCCCTACCGTGGCTGCGAGCACGGTTGCATTTATTGCTACGCTAGGCCCACCCACAGTTACCTCAACTGGTCGCCGGGGCTGGACTTTGAAACGCAGATCATCGCCAAGCAGAACATCGCGCAGTTGCTGCGCAGCGAGCTGTGCGCGCCGCGCTATGTACCGCGTTTGCTCAACATCGGTTCGGCCACCGATTGTTATCAGCCGGTGGAGCGCGACCTGCGACTCACCCGCAGCCTCATCGAAGTGATGCGCGACGCGCGCCACCCGTTTTCACTCATCACCAAGTCAAGCGGCGTCGAGCGCGACCTGGACCTGCTGGCGCCGCTGGCCGCGCAGCGGCTGGCCGCCGTGTACGTCACCATCACCACGCTGGACCCGGCCCTGGCCCGCCGCATGGAGCCCCGCGCCGCCGCGCCCCACCGGCGCCTGCGCACCATCCGCGCGCTGGCCGATGCAGGTGTGCCCGTGGGCGTGAGCGTGGCGCCGCAAATTCCTTTCATCACTGAAGACATGGAGCAGGTGCTGGAGGCTGCACACGAGGCCGGTGCCCGCAGCGCCTTCTACACCGTGCTGCGCCTGCCGTGGGAGCTGGACACGCTGTTCCGTGAATGGCTGCAGGTGCACTACCCGCAGCGCGCCGCCCGCGTGATGGCGCGGGTGCAAGACCTGCACAACCTTACGGACGCCCAGCGCGTCGCGGGCAAAACCTACAACAGCGACTTCGTGTCCCGCATGAAAGGCAGCGGCCTGTGGGCCGACCTGGTGCGCCAGCGGTTTGCCACCACCTGCCGCAAGCTGGGGCTGAACCGCGAACGGGTGGAGCTGGACCTGGCCCAGTTTCGTCCGGGGTTGCTGCAAGGGCAGAGCAGCCTGTTTTGACGGGCGGTGCCGAAAAAATATGAGTGAAAATGGCCTCTGGCGCTTATCCATAAAGCGCGAGTAGCTATAAAAAACGTTGTAGGTAAAAGGGGGCTTCCGCGCTATGCACCCCAAAGCCCCTGCACCACCTGCGTGTACAGCGGAATCCCCAGCACGATGTTGAGCGGGAATGTCAGCCCCAGCGACAGGCTGACGTACAGCGACGGATCCGCCTCGGGGATGGCAAAGCGCACCACCGCAGGCACCGCGATGTACGACGCACTGGCGGCCAACACCATCAGCAGCACCGCATCGCCTGCGGGCACCTTGGCCACCCATGCCAGCCCCAGCGCCAGGCTGGCGTGCACCAGGGGCCCCAGCACCGCATAGGCCAGCAGCCAGGGGGACTGGTGGCGCACCGCGGGCAGGTTGCGGGCAGTGGCCAGCCCCATGTCCAGCAAGAACAGGCACAGCATGCCCTTGAACAGGTCGCCCGAAAACGGCTGCATGGCCGCCTTGCCCGCGTCGCCGGTCACAAGGCCGATCACCATCGCGCCCAACAGCAACAGTTGTGTGCCGTCGGTGAACGATTCATGCAGGATTTTGCCCATCGAAAAACCAGGCCCGCCGTGCCCCGCCCTTGGCGTGGCCGTTGCCACCCCGCCTGTGCCCGGGGTCGCCATGGCCAGCACCGTTGGCGTGTGGAGCGAGTGGGGCGCAGTGCCTGCAGCCGCCAGTCGCTGGCGCTGCGCATTGGCCAGCATCACCGCCAGGATGATCGCGGGCGACTCCATCAGTGCCATGGCCGCCGCCATGTAGCCACCGTAGGGCACCGCCTGCGATTCGAGGTACTGCGTTGCGGTCACAAACGTCACCGCACTCACCGACCCATACGTGGCCGCCACCGCCGCCGCGTTGAAGCCCGACAGCACCCGCCGCAGCAGCACGTAGCCCACCAGCGGCACCACCACCGCCAGCAGCATTGCCAGGCCCAGGCTGCTCAGCACGCTGGGTGTCAGCCCCGACGCGGCCAGCGCGAAGCCGCCCTTGAGCCCCAGCGCCATCAGCAGGTAGATCGACAGAAATTTGGAGATGGCCGCTGGCATCTCCAGGTTGGATCGGACCAGGCCCGCAAACACCCCCAGGGCAAAAAACAAGATGGCAGGGTCTAACAGGCTTTGCATCATTCACTCCTTTTGCGGCAATGGTAGGCAGCGCAGGCTGCAAAGTAAAATCGATTCGAATGCATTTATGTATAGATAAAAATCTATGAACATCACCTTTCGCCAGTTGCGGCTTTTCCTGGCGTTGGCGGAGACCGGCAGCGTCAGCGCCGCTGCGCGGGTCATGCACGTCACGCAGCCCACTGCATCCATGCAGCTGCGCGAGGTGACCCAGGCGGTGGGCCTGCCGCTGTACGAAGTCATCTCGCGCCGGGTGCACCTGACCGAGGCAGGCCAGGCGCTGGCCCGCACGGCACGCGCCATTGCGGGCGAGTGGGATGCGTTTGAGCAGCGCGTGTCCGGCGCCAAGGGGCTGACCAGCGGGCGCCTGAAGGTCGCCGTGGTCAGCACCGCCAAATATTTTGTGCCGCGCCTGCTGGGCAGCTTCTGCAAGCTACACCCGCACATCGACATCTCGCTGGAGGTCCTCAACCGCGACCACGTCATTCACCGGCTGCGCAGCAACCTGGACGACCTCTACGTCATGTCGATGCCCCCGGCCGATCTGCCGCTGGAGGACGAGATCCTCATGCCGAACCCGCTCGTGGTCATCGCCCCGGCAGGCCATCCACTCGCGCACAAAAAACGCGTCACGCTCGGCCATCTGCAGGCCGAGCGGTTCATCCTGCGCGAAAAAGGCTCTGGCACCCGCATGGCTACCGACGCGCACTTGCGCCAGTTGGGCTTTGCCCCCGGCGCCGTGCTGGAACTGGGCAGCAACGAGGCCATTAAGGAGTCGGTGGAGGGCCAGCTGGGCGTGTCCATCGTGTCGCGCCACGCGCTGGGTGCCCACCACGACGGCCTGGCCGTGCTCAACGTGCAGGGCTTCCCTATCCAGTCGCAATGGCACCTGGTGTGGCCCAAGGGCAAGCAGCTGTCACCGATTGCGCAGGTGTTCCGGGCGCACCTGATGGGCGAGGTGGAGGGGTGGCTCAACGGCTGGCAGTAGGGGGCTGGCGTTGGTGGCTGAAGTCAGCCCGCTCCGCGCGATTCCTGCATCAGCCAAGCCGTGGGTGACTGGCCCAGCCGTTGTGTGAAGGCCCGCGCCAGCGCGCTGGCATTGGCGTAGCCAACCTCCGGGGCCACCTGCTTGACCGACCTGCCCTGGCGCAGCAGCGACCGCGCCAGACCAATGCGCCAGGTGCCCAGGTATTCCCCAGGCGGGGTGCCCAGCGCCGCACTGAAATGCGCCGCAAATCGTGCACGCGACATGCCGGCCAGCAGCGCCATCGAGTCCAGCGTCCAGGGCCGCTCGGGCTCGGCGTGCAGCGCATTCAAAACCCGCGCCAGCCGCGCATCGCCCAGCCCGGCCAGCACGCCCACGTCCACCAGGCGCTGCGCCATGGCGTGCCGCAGCAGCTGTATCAACAAAACCTCCACCAGCCGGTCTACCACTGCCGTGTGGCCGCAGCGCTGCGCAGCCGCCTCGGCAAACAGTGACTGCAGCACCGGCGCCAGGGCGGCGGCGTCCGCCTGCAATTGCGCCAGCGGCACCTGCATCACGTCGGGCAGACCCCGCAGCAGGGGGTTCTCGTCGCTGGGCCCAAAGTCGATGGCGGCGCTGACCAGTTCGGTCGCTGCCTGGGGCTGCCCCAGCAACAGGTGTCCGAGTGGGCGCGGCAGCAGTAGCACGCTGGGCTCGGTCACCGTCAACCGTTGTCCGGTGGTGGTCACCAGGTCCACCTGGCCCGCGCACAGCAGGTGCAGGTGGCTGCCATGGCGGGTGTCTTGCAGGTCCAGCATGCGGGGCAGTGCGCCGCTGTGCAGCACCCGCGCGTGCAGGGGGAAGCGCGCCAATAGCGCGGATAGTCGGTCAAGCATGAGACGAATGGTATCTTGTTGGAGACGTATCGATTCATTGCGTCTCGGTATCGCGGGTACATTGGCGCGGATGCCTGACCGTTTTGCACTTTGAAGGACCTACCGTGCTGATACCCCGCCAACCCGTTCCTGCCCTTTCCGTCCCCACGCTTGCGCATGGGGACTTCACCCTCGCCAGCGACGCCGCGCAACACTTCACGCTGGTCGTGTTTTACCGGGGCCTGCATTGCCCCATTTGCCTCAAGTACCTGCTGGAACTGGGCCGTCTGGTGCCCGAATTTGAGCAGCGGGGCGTCAAGGTGATCGCGCTGTCCAGTGACACGGCCGAGCGCGCGCAGGCCATGGCCGACAAGGTCCGTGCACCCGGCTTGCGCATGGGCCACAGCTTGCCGCTGGCCGTGGCGCGTGCATGGGGCCTGTACATCAGCACCTCGCGCGGCATGACGTCGATTGGTGTGGAAGAACCCGCGCTGTTCTCCGAGCCCGGCGTGTTCCTGGTGCGACCCGATGGCACCCTCTACTACGGCGCAGTGCAGACCATGCCGTTCGCGCGGCCCCATTTCGATGAGCTGCGAGATGCGCTGGACTTTGCGCTGGCAAAGGACTATCCGGCACGGGGCGAGTACACCGCCGAGGTGTAGGCCCGCCAGCCCAGCAAGCGGGAAGGCACTGAACGGCGCAAGACTCTGCCCCCGCGCGCCCATGCCGCCTCGGCAGTCTTGCCCGAGCAGGGCCTTCCGACCCCATCCACTTCTTTCATCGTTTTGAGGAGCACCCCATGATCAAGTTTTACTACCACCCGTCGCCCAACCCGGCCAAGGTCGCACTGTTTCTGGAAGAGGCCGCATTGCCGTATGAGGTGGTGCCGGTGGACACGCGCCGCGGCGAGCAGCACGACCCCGCGTTTCTGGCCATCAACCCGAATGCCAAGACGCCCGCGCTGGTGGACGGTGACGCCGTTGTGTTCGACAGCAACGCCATCCTGCTCTACCTGGCCGAAAAGACGGGCTTGTTCCTGCCCCAGAACACGCCCGCGGCCCGGGCGGCCATGCACTCGTGGCTGATGTTTGTGGCCACCGGCATCGGGCCGTACTCGGGCCAGTCGGTGCACTTTCGGCATGTGGCGCCCGAACCCAAGACCTATGCGCTCAACCGGTATGACTTTGAAGCCTGGCGGCACTGGAAGCTCATTGATGACCGCCTGGCCGACCGCGCGTGGATGCTGGGTGACGACTACACCATTGTCGACATGGCGGTTTGGGGCTGGGCACGCGTGGTGCCCTATGTGCTGGGCACAGACCCGTGGGAGCAGTTGCCCCACGTCAAGCGGCTGCTCGACACCATCAACGCGCGGCCAGCAGCGCAGCGCGCCGAAGCCCTAAAAACTCAACATGCGTTCAAGGCGGTTGTGGATGACGAGGCGCGGCGGGCCCTGTTCCCGCAAAACAGCCGCCTGCCTGCAGCGCCCGGAGTCTGAGGTGATCGACCTCTACTACTGGACAACGCCGAACGGCCACAAGGTCACGATGTTCCTGGAGGAGGCCGGGTTGCCGTACCGCATCGTGCCCGTGCACATCGGCAAGGGAGAGCAGTTTGCGCCCGAGTTCCTGCGCATCGCCCCCAACAACCGCATCCCGGCGATCGTGGACCATCACCCCGAAGACGGGGGTGGGCCTTTGTCGCTGTTTGAGTCGGGGGCCATCTTGCAGTACCTGGCCGACAAGACGAAACGCTTCATCCCCCAGGACCTGCGCGGCCGCAACACGGTGCTGCAATGGCTGTACTGGCAGATGGGTGGGCTGGGGCCCATGGCCGGACAGAACCACCACTTCGTGCAGTACGCGCCTGAACCGTTGCCCTACGCCATCGAGCGCTATGTCAAGGAAACGTCGCGTCTGTACGGCGTGTTGAACAAGCAGCTGAGCGACGGTCGGGCATTTATCGCAGGCGACGACTATTCGATTGCCGATATGGCGTGTTACCCCTGGGTCGTCCCGCACGAAAGGCAACGCCAGACGCTGCCCGACTTCCCGCACCTGCTCCGCTGGTTGGAGCGTGTGCGCGAGCGCCCCGCCACGGTCCGCGCCTACCAACGCGCCAGCGAGATCAACACCGCACCAGTGGTCGATGCGGCATCGCGCAGCCTGCTGTTCGGGCAGGACGCTGGCGTGGTGCGCTAGTGGTGGGCAGCCAAAAAAACTGAATAGAAATACGTTCTATCGCTTGTTGGTAGGGTGCTGGTAGCTATCTATTTCGTAGCGGTCCGAAACATCGATGGGCCATGGCCGTGCTACGGCACGGGGCCGACACCCTGGTGTTGCACGGCCGCGTCGACGGGCCTGAGCGACCCCCGCAAAAACGTGCGCGGCGACACGCTGTTACCGGGAGCTGGGCAGGTCCCGATCCAGCATGCAGTCGATGAACGCCGTCAGCGCGGGAGAAGGGTGGCGCCGGTTGGAGTAGTACAGAAACAGCCCGGGCTTTGCCACTGACCAGTCGGCAAGCACCTGCACCAGACGCCCCTGGCCGATGTGCGCGTCCACGCGCTCGCGGTCAAACGCATACGCAATGCCCAGGCCCTGCAAGGCCGCGGCCACGCCGGTGTCCGAGTGGTTGGTGACCAGCGGTCCTTCCGCGGCTACCTCCACCCGCTTGCCTTTCTTTTCAAACTCCCAGCGGTAGGTGCGGCCGTCCACCTGCAGCCGCCAGTTGATACAGGCGTGGCCATGCAGGTCGGCAGGTGCCTTGGGCGTGCCGTGCTGCGCCAGGTAGCTGGGCGATGCCACGGCGATCATCTTCACGTCCGGGGTCAGGCGCACGGCGATCATGTCCTTCTCCAGCCGCCCGCCCACGCGGATGCCCGCGTCGAAGCGGCCTGCAACGATGTCGCTCAGCGCGTCGTCCACCACGATGTCCAGCACCACGTCCGGGTGCGCCTGGTGAAACCGTCCCAGCCGTGGAGCGATGACCTGAGAGGCGGCCATGCCCAGCGTGTTGATGCGCAGCGAGCCGCCCGTCTGGCCCGCCGCTGCGCTGGCCTCGGCCACCGCGTCGGCCATGTCCCTGAACAGGGGCGCGATGCGCGCATACAGCTGCGCCCCGGTGGCGGTGGGTGCCACGCTGCGCGTGGTGCGGTTCAACAGCCGTGCGCACAGCCGCGCTTCCAGCTGGCGAATCGTCTGGCTCAGCGCGGAGGGCGACAACCCCAGGTGCTCCGCCGCGCGCGCAAAGCTCGCGCGTTCCACCACGGCGGCAAAGGCTTTCAGTTCGGCAAAGTCCGATCCACGCATTGTGTATTGCTTTCTACATAGCTAATTCAAATTCTAGGCCATTCACTAATGGCTGCAGTCGGCGCATCCTGACGGCTTCAACCACACAAGGAGTTCCACACCATGGCCACTTTGATCCTCCCCGAACCCATTGCCGCGTACTTTGCGGCCGACCAACACCAGAATGCCGACGCCGTGGCCAGGTGCTTTACGGCCCACGCTGTCGTCAAGGACGAGGGCCGCACCCATGCAGGCGTTGACGCCATCAAGGCCTGGAAGGCCGCGGCATCTACCCAGTACACGTACACCACCAAACCCTTTGCGCTGGAGCACAGCGACGGCCACCCGGTCGTCACCAGTCGCGTGGAGGGCAACTTCCCGGGCAGCCCGGTCGACTTGCGCTACCGCTTTCGTCTGGAGCGCGGGCTGATCGCATCCCTGGAGATCAGCGCATGAGCTTTGATCTTCAACTGCGCGGTCAGCGCGCGCTGGTCACGGGTGGCACCAAGGGGCTGGGCGCTGCGGTGGTGCAAGGTTTGCTGGACGCCGGAGTGCAGGTGATCGCCACTGCCCGTTCGGTGCCTGCGCACGCAGCCCAAGGCCTGATGTATGTGCCCGCTGACGTCTCCACCGCAGAGGGCGCCGCAGAGGTCGCGCAGGCGGTGCGGGTGCGCTGGGGCGGCGTGGACATCGTCGTGCATGTGGTGGGTGGCTCCAGCGCGCCGGGCGGCGGCTTTGCGGCGCTGGACGATGGGCAGTGGTTCAACGAACTGAACCTGAACCTCATGCCTGCCGTGCGCCTGGACCGCGCCCTGCTGCCCGCCATGCTGGCCCAGGGCTCGGGCGTCATCGTCCACGTCAGCTCCATCCAGCGCGTGCTGCCACTGCCAGAGTCGACCACCGCCTACGCGGCCGCCAAGGCAGCCTTGTCCACCTACAGCAAGGCATTGTCCAAAGAGGTCACGCCACAAGGCGTCCGGGTGCTGAGCGTCTCGCCCGGCTGGATTGAAACCGATGCCGCCATCGCTTTGGCCGACCGTGTGGCTGCGCAGGCCGGCACGGACTACGAGGGTGGCAAGCAGATCATCATGCAGGCGCTGGGTGGCATCCCGCTGGGACGACCAGCCAAGCCACAGGAGGTGGCCGACCTGATCATTTTTCTGGCGTCACCACGGGCGGGGGCGATATCGGGCTCGGAGCATGTGATCGATGGGGGGACATTGCCGACGGTCTAGAAGCACATCCTCTGCTATGTCCAGTGTCCTAGGTGCTATCAACCAAAAAAATCAAGCTAAATTGGCCTCTAGCGCTTATCCATAAAGCGCTATTAGCTATTCTATTTATAGCTTAATCCCCGCAGAAAACCGAGGCGCCAGCGAAGTTAGCGGGGCGCTTCGGCGGCAGACGCAAGCTGCCCGCCCAGCACCTTCCACAGCGCCACGCGGTTGGCTTGCTCGGACTGCCGCAGGCCGATCAGCGTCTGCTGTGCGGCGTACAGGCTGCGTTGCGCGTCCAGCACTGTGAGGTAGTTGTCCACGCCCGAGGTGAATCGCGCCTCGGACAGCTCGAACGCCCGTGCGTTGGCGTCCACGACGGCCTGCTGCGCCGACAGGCGCTCTTGCCACTGCGCACGCTCGGCGAGGGCGTCCGACACTTCGCGGAAAGCGGTCTGGATGGATTTTTCGTACTGGGCCACGGCGATGTCGCGGTTGGCCTGCGCCACATCCACCGCCGCGCGGGCACTGCCGCCGTCAAAGATGGGCCAGCGGATCTGGGGCACAAAGCTCCAGGTGTTGTTGCCGCTGCCCAGCAGGTTGCCCAGCTCGCGGCTGCCAAAGCCGATGGTGGTGCTCAGCGTGATGGTGGGGAACATCGCCGCCCGTGCTGCCGCGACGTTGGCCGACAGAGACTGCAGGTTGTATTCGGAGACACGCACATCGGGGCGAGCCAGCAACAGGCTGGACGGCAGTTCAGCGGGCAGCGCCATCAGGGCTGTGGGCGCCGCAGCGGCTTCGCCGCGCAGGGTGTCGGCGGTGGGCAGCCAGTCGGGGCGCAAGCCACTGCCCACCAGTGCGTCGAGCGCATTGCGGTCTTTGGCCACCTGGGCGGTGAAGGCGGCGACATCTCCGCGCGCGGTTTCCACCGTGATCCGGTTTTGCGCCAGCACCAGGCCGGATGTGCCGCCAAGCTGGTGGATGCGCTCGGTGAGCTGGTACGCCTTCTGCCGGCTGGCCAGGGTATCGCGCGCCAGAACGAGGCGGGCCTCGTTGGCGGCCAGGTTCAGCCACGCGTTGGTCACATCGGCCACCAGCATGATCTGCACGTTCAGCTGGTTTGCCTCGGACTGCAGAAACTGCCCCAGCGCTGCCTCGTTGAGGTTGCGTACACGGCCCCACAGATCCAGCTCGAAACTGGTGGCGGCAAGTTGCGCGCTGTACTGGCTGGAGGTGGCGGCCTGCCCGGTGCCAGACAGATCCGCCGCCGTGCGGCTGCGGCTGCCCTGCGCAGCGGCGGCGATGGTGGGCAATTGCGCAGCACTGGTGATGCCGTACTGCGCCCGTGCCCGCTCGATGTTGGCCAAGGCCACGCGCAGGTCGCGGTTGTGGGTGAGCGCCTGCGCAATCGACTGGCGCAAACCCGGGTGCTGCACCCAGGCAAGCCGCTGCGACGTTTGCAGTGCTGTCGCACTGGCGTCGGCAACGGCCAGTGGCTGGCCCAGCGTGGGGGCGACCACGCCCAACACGTCGGGTTTGGCGGGCGGTTGCTGGGCGCATCCGGTCAGCAGCACGATGAGCGCAGAGACGGTGACCAGGGGTTTCAAGCCATCAATCGACCGGTGCATCACGGTTCTCCTTGTTGCGAGAGCGAAGGATCCACACTGGGTGTGGGCGGTGTCTCTTTCGGTCGCTTTCTGTTGACCCAGTTGCGCACCAGCAGGAAGAACACGGGCACGAAGAACAGCCCCAACAGGGTGGACAGCACCGTGCCACCCAGCACCGCCGTGCCGATGGCCTGGCGGCTGGCGGCGCCAGGGCCGGTGCCCAGTGCCAGCGGCAGCACGCCGAAGCCGAACGCCAGCGAGGTCATCAAGATGGGCCGCAGCCGGCGGCGCACGGCCTCCAGCGTGGCGTCGAACACGCTTTTGCCCTGGTCCTGCAGTTGCACCGCAAACTCCACGATCAGGATGGCGTTTTTGGAGGCCAGGCCCACGGTGGTCAACAGGCCGACCTGAAAGTACACATCGTTCGACATGTCGCGGAAGTAGGTGGCCAGCAAGGCGCCCACAATGCCCAGGGGCACGGCCAGGATGACCGAGAACGGCACGCTCCAGCTTTCATACAGCGCCGCCAGGCACAAGAAGACGAACAGGATGGAGATGGCGTACAGCAACGGCGCCTGCGCGCCGGACTGGCGCTCTTGCAAGGATGCTCCCGTCCACTCATAGCCAATGCCCACAGGCATCTCGCGCATGATTTCCTCCACGGCGCGCATGGCAGCACCTGAACTCACCCCGGGGGCTGTGTTCGAGACCATTTCCATGGCCGGAGATCCGTTGTAACGCAGCAGTTGGGGAGGGCCGCTGGTCCAGGCGGTCGAGGTGAAAGCCGAGAGCGGCACCATGTCGCCGGTGCGGTTGCGCACCGTCCACTGCCCGATGTCCTGCGGCAGCATGCGAAACGGCGCATCGCCCTGCACATAGACACGTTTGACGCGGCCGTTGTGCACGAAGTCGTTCACGTACGAGCCGCCCACGGCGCTGGAGAGCACGTTGTTGATATCGGCGGTGGACACGCCCAGGGCAGCCGCCTTGCGGTCGTCAATCACCACCTTGAGCTCCGAGGTGACGTCGAAGTCGGTGGTGCGCATGCTGGCCAGTTCCGGCCGCGCCCTGGCCAGTTCGATCACGCGATCCTTGGCTGCTCGCAAGGCGTCATTGCCCAGGCCATTGATGTCCTTGAGCATGAAGTTCACGCCAGCATCCGAGCCCAGGCCCCGGACGGCGGGGGGCTGGGATACGAAGACGCGGGCCGAGCGGATGCGGGAAAGATCGCGCGTGGCCTTGCGCGCTATGGCCTCGGCACTCTGTTCGGCGTTCGGCCGGTCGTCCCACGGCTTGAGGCGCACGTACAGGTTGCCCGAGCTCTGGTTGCCGCTGTTGCCCGCCACGGAGAACACCCGCAGGATGTCGGGCTGGGCGTTGAAGTAACGGGTGATGTCCTGCAGCACCAGCTCCAGCTGCGCATCCGAAGTTCCGCTGGGCATGGTCACGCTGGTAATGAGGAAGCCCTGGTCTTCCACCGGCAGAAACGACGTGGGCAGCTTCTGGAACAGCAGCACCACACCGCCGATGACCAGCAGGAACACCAGCATCGCGCGCTTGCCGCGCAACAGCAACTGGCGCACAGCGCCTTGGTAACGGGTGGAGTTGCGGTCAAAGCTGGCGTTGAACCAGCGAAAGAACCGGTCGACCCAGCCCAGAACACCTTTGCGGGCGGGGGTGCCTTCGTGCAGGTGTTCCGTGGGCTTGAGCAGCGTCGCGCACAGCGCCGGGGTCAGCGTGAGCGCCACCAGCACCGAGAACGCCATGGCCGAGACGATGGCGACCGAGAACTGCCGGTAGATGACCCCCACCGAGCCCGAGAAGAACGCCATCGGGATGAACACCGCCGACAGCGTGAGCCCGATGCCCACCAGCGCGGGCGTGATCTCGGCCATGGACTTGATCGTGGCCTCCTTGGCGGGCAGGCCTTCCTGGTGCATCACCCGCTCCACGTTTTCGACCACCACGATGGCGTCATCCACCAGCAGGCCGATGGCCAGCACCATCGCAAACATGGTGAGCATGTTGATGGAGTAGCCCAGCGCCGACAACACGCCAAATGTGCCCAGCAGCACCACTGGTACGGCAATGGCCGGAATCAGCGTGGCACGCAGGTTCTGCAGAAAAATGAACATCACGATCACCACCAGCACCATCGCCTCTGCCAGGGTGATGGCGACTTCCTTGATCGACGCGCGCACATAGGGCGTGCTGTCCGAGCTGATGACACCGGTGATGCCATCCGGAAAGAACGGTGCCAGTTCGGCCATCTTGGCGTTGATGGCGCCGGCCACTGCCATGGCGTTGGCGCCGTCGGCCAGCACGATGCCCAGGCCCGCACCCGGCTGGTTGTTGAGGCGGGATTTCACCGTCAGATTGTCGGCAGCCAGTTCCACGCGGGCCACATCGCCCACGGTGACCAGCGATCCGTCGGTGGCGGCCTTGAGCACAATGCCCTGGAACTCCTCGACCGTCCTAAGCTTGGTGCGCGCCGTGATGGTGGCGTTGAGCATCTGGTCCTTCACGGCCGGCAGCGCCCCCAGCTGCCCTGCGGACACCTGGGCGTTTTGCGAGTTCAGCGCCGAGATGAGGTCTGACGGCATCAGCGCAAACTGCTCCAGCTTGCCGGGATCCATCCAGATGCGCATGGCGTAGCTGGTCCCGAACACGTTGACATCGCCCACGCCGTCGATGCGCGAGATCACGTCCACCACATTGCTGGAGATGTAGTCGCCAATCGCCACCTGCGTGACCGTGGGGTCGGGCGAAGTGAAGACATAGGTCATCAGGTTGTCCTGACCGCCCTTGTTCACAAACACGCCGCGGCTTTTGACCGCTTCGGGCAGCCGGTTCATCGCGGTCTGCAGCTTGTTTTGCACCTGCACCTGGGCCACGTCGATATCGGTGCCGGGCGCAAATGTCAGCTGCGTGCGCGAGCGCCCGGCGGAGTCGCTGGTTGAGCTCATGTAGAGCACGTTGTCGATGCCCTTGAGCTGCTGCTCGATCACCTGCGTCACCGAGTCCGCCACTGTCTCGGCCGAGGCGCCGGTGTAGGTGGTGTTGATCGACACACGCGGGGGGGCGATGTCGGGGTACTGCTCCAGCGGCAGGGTGAAGATGGACATCGCCCCCGCCAGCATGATGACGATGGAGAGCACCCAGGCGAAGACCGGACGGTGGATAAAGAAATAAGCCATGGTGCAGCGTGGGGAGTTCTGTGGGCTCTAAAAGATGACAGGGTCACCCGGCGCTACCGGGCATTGAGTGGGCGTTTCGCGGACCCACCAAGCCAATCCGGGCCACCCGGTTCGTCGGCGTGGCCCCGTGGGCGGGGTCAGGGTTTGGGTGGGGCGGAGGCCGCCTGTCCTGCTGGCGCCGAAGCCTGGGCTTCCACCACCCGGCTGCCTTCGACGCGCATCGCCACTGGCGTCACGGCCTGGCCCACGCGGGCCTTCTGAAACCCATCGACCATCACACGGTCTCCGGCCTTCAAACCACCCAGCACCAGCCACTGCGCGCCCAGGGCCTGGCCCAGCTGGATTGGGCGTTTTTCAATCTTGTTGTCGGCATTGACGAGCTGCACGCTGGGTTTGCCTGCAGGGTCGCGCTGAACCGCCTGCTGCGGCACCACGATGGCATCGCTCGATACACCCGTGGCCAGCTGTGCCCGCACGTACATGCCGGGCATCAACAGCTGGTCGGGGTTGGGGAACACCGCGCGCAGGGTGATGGCCCCGGTGTTCTGGCCGACGGTGGCGCCGGTGAACTGCAGCTTGCCGACGTGCGGATACGCACTGCCATCCTCCAGCATCAAACGCACCGGGGCACCGCTGGCGTCCACCTTGCCGAATACCCCGGCCTGCCATTGCCGCCGAAGCGCCAGCAGCTCGGCGCTGGACTGGGTGATGTCGACATGGATGGGATCAAGCTGGCTGATGGTCGTCAGGGCCTGGGCCTGGTTGGCGGTGACCAGCGAGCCGGGGAGCACCACGGACAGATCGGTCTGCCCGCCGATGGGCGCGACGATGCGGCTGAACTGCAAGTTGATGCGGGCGTTGTCCAGCGCCGCCTGGGCCACCGCGACATCGGCGGCCGACTGCGCGACCTGCGCCTGGCTTTCGTCAAACACCTGGCGGCTGATGGCGTCGATCTTCACCAGTTCCGCATTGCGCTCGGCATTGGTGCGGGCAGTCTGTGCCGAGGCCCGCGCCTTGGTCAGCGCTGCCTCCGCACTCTTGGCCGCTGCTTCAAGCGTGCGGGCATCGATCTGGTACAGCGGCTGGCCTGCCTTGACCGTGCTCCCTTCGGTGAAGAGACGCTTTTGCAGAATGCCCGACACCTGGGGCCGTACCTCCGCGCTTTGGGAGGCCTTGGTGCGGCCCGTCAGCTCGGTGTGCAGCCCTTGCGACTGCGCCACCAATGTCAGTACGCCGACTGGCGGGGCTGCAGGTGCAGCGCTGGGCGCTTTCTTATCGCCACAGGCGGACAGCAAAAGCGCAGCCGTTGCCACGAGCACCCATGCCCCGCGCCGTGCACCGGCTGGCCGATCGGACCTGGAGGAAAGCGACAGGGTTGCGGTGGTCGCCTGGTGCGGCGCGGAAGATGAAACGAATGTGAGTGGCATGGATGTGCGCGTGGGGCCTGGGTCTGGGTAGACGGAGAGACGGGTGGACGCGAGGCTGGGCGCCATTCGGGAGCGGGTCAGCACTGAATCGTGCATTCTGCGCACGCAATATGTCTGGAATGTATACCGGCCGAAAGGCCCCAAAAATGCGCTTTCTGGGGACGAGCAGCATCTGTGCCGGGGTCGGCTCGGCGCCTTCATTTCAGTGCCTGCACGGGCTCGTGTTGTCTGTGCCTCAGCCGCCCGTCATCACCAAAAATACAAGCAAAATAGGGCTCTAGCGCTTATCCATCAAGCGCTGATAGCTACCAAATTGATAGTATTGGAGGCCCGCGCGGTGCGGGTGGTGGTGGTCCCGCTGGCGCACCGCTTGCCCGCGGGATGGCTTACACCAGAACGTCCCGAAGCGTGGCGTCCTTGCCAAACTGCGCCTTGGCGAATGGGCACAGCGGCATCACCTTGGTGCCTGTCGCCCGGGCCCACTGCACCAGTGCCCCCAGCAACTCACGGCCCACGCCCTGCCCGCTGAGTGACGGGTCGACTTCGGTGTGGTCCACGATGATCATCGTGGCGTTGGTGCGGCTGTAGGTCATCTCGGCCAGGCGCTGGCCGTCTTTCTCTACGTAAAAGGCGCCCTTGGCGTCTTGTTCCTGGTGCTGAATGGTGTGGGGCATGGATTGGCGAATCGACAAAGCTGATGGGTTGGCGTTGGAGTATGGCGCAGCAGCCTGTGCCCGCCGCTGCTTGTTGGGTTATTGGATTGTTGGTTCGCTTGCTGACGCGCTTTGGGTCGGGGGCGACGTGCAGCCGTCCGCCGCTTTGAATCTACCCGGCTCCAAAAGCCTCGCATAGAAACTCTGCCGTTGCGCGGACGCGGGCGGTGCGTTGCAGGTCGGGGTGCATGACTTGCCAGACCTCGTAGTCGGTGGCACGACGGCGTTGGGGCCAGATGCGTACCAGGCCTTCACGCTCCCCCATCCACACCGGCATTTCGCCAAGCCCGACGCCCGCCGCCACCGCCTTGCGCACCAGCAGGCTGGAGCGCACGGCCATGGCGATGCGGGCCTGGCGGGCGGGCACACCGGCCATGGTCAGAAACGGGCTTTGCTCCAGGTAGGGGCCGTAGGCCACCAGGTGGTGGCCGCGCAGCTCGTCGTCGGGCACGGGTTCGCCAAAGCGCTCGACATAGCCTGCGTTGGCAAACAAGCCCACCGGCCATGACACCACGCGGCGCACGACCAGGTCGGGTGTCTCCGGGCGGACGTTGCGAAACGCTATGTCCACCTGCCTGCGGCTGAGGCTGAGCAACTGGGTGGAGACCTCCAGGTCCACACGGATGTGGGGCCAGTGCCGCTGCAGGCGCTCGACGGCGGGCAGCAGCAGGTCGATGGCAATCGAGTCGGTGCTGGTCACGCGCACGATGCCGCCGGGGCTTTCGTCCTGGCCTTCGATTTTGGTGCGCAGGTCGAGGGCTGCGCTTTCCATGCGGCGGGCGGCTGCCAGGGCTGTTTCGCCTGCCGGTGTGAGCAGGTATCCATCTTTGGCACGCAGGAACAGCTTGGCGCCCAGCTCGGCCTCCAGTGCATTCAGCCGCCGCCCCACGGTGGCCTGGTCGATGCCCAGGCTGCGCGCTGCGGCGCGCAAGGAGGGGGCTCTTGTCAGCGCGAGAAAGATGCGGGTGTCGTCCCAGTTCATGGTGGTGCCCATTGGGTAGCAGTGATGCAATTTTGCATCACTACAGAGCGAAATTGCTGCGTTTGAACAGTGCGTTGGCGCTGTAACCTTGCAGGCCTGAATGACATTTTTGAGGACTGCAACCCATGCCCACCGCTGTGACTGAACAACATCCCGCCACGGTGCAGACCGCCGTACCACCCACCATGCAGGCCATCGTGTTAGACGACTTCGGTGGGCCTGGGGTGCTGGTGGCCCGTGAGGTCCCGACCCCCGGGGTGCGCCCGCACGACCTGTTGGTGCGCAACGCCTCCATCGGCGTGAACCGCGCGGACCTGTTGCACCGCAAGGGGGCCTACGGCCGAGCCTACTTTGGCGATGCGGACACTATGGGGCTGGAGATCGCGGGCACGGTGGTCGCGGTGGGCCCGCTGGTGCACGGCTTTGCCGTGGGCGACCGGGTGATGGGAATTGTGGGTGGTGGGGCCTACGCCGAGCTGTCGCGCATTGACCACCGCATGGCCATGCACGTGCCGGCGGGCCTGGATATCGTGGCAGCGGGTGCGGTGGCGGAGGTGTTTGTGACCGCGCACGAGGCGCTGTTTCACCTGGCCAACCTGCAGGCGGGCGAGTCGGTGCTGATCCACGCAGCCGCAGGCGGCGTGGGCTCGGCGGCGGTGCAACTGGCGAAAGCGGCGGGCGCCCGGGTGTTTGCCACGGCAAGCGCAGACAAGCGTGACGCGGTACTGGGCTTTGGTGCGGATGTGTTCATTGATTACCGCAGCGAGGACTTTGCGGCCGTGGTGGCGCAGGTGACGGACGGCAAGGGCTTGAACGTGGTGATCGACTTCATTGGTGCGCCATACCTGGAGCGCAACGTGCGGTCGTTGGCCGTGGGCGGGCGCATGGTGGCCGTGGGCTTGCTGGGTGGCGCACAAGGCGCTACGTTGCCGATGGACGCCGTGCTGTACCGCCATCTGCAGATCTTTGGCACGGTGATGAAGTCGCGCCCGCCCGAGGTCAAGCAGGCCATGGTGCAGCGCTTTGCCGCGCGGTGGCTGCCCGCGCTGGCGGCCGGTGCGATCCGGCCGGTGATCGACAGCGCCTACCCGTTGGCAGACGCTGCGCAGGCGCACAGTCGCATGGAGTCTGGCGTGAACGTCGGCAAGATACTGTTGCTGCCGCTGTGTCAGCCCGCCACCCCGGCTATCCCTGGCGCCTGCCTGCACGCCGCAAACATGTCCAGCCCGGGGTTGTAGGCGCCGGTCTTCACTTCCATCAACCCCAGCACCGAATGAAAGTAGTTGTCGTGCGTGATGCGCCGCTCGGCCAGGTCTTGCTGCAGGCAGCCAGTGGCCACGTGGGTGCGGTCCTGCATGGCGGGTGACAGCCAGGTGATCCAGGGCACATGCTTTTGCACGTCGGGTGCTATGGAGTAGGGCAGGCCGTGCAGGTACAGGTTGTTCTCGCCCAGCGATTCGCCATGGTCTGCTGCGTAAACCATAGCTGTCTGCGCTTTGCTGTCCTGCGCTGAGAGCCATTTGAGCACTGAGTCGAGGAAGAAGTCAGTTTCAACAATGCTGTTGTCATAGGCGTTGACGACCTGTTGGCGGTCACATTCCTGCAGCGATGTGGATGTGCATTCGGGGCCAAACTTCTTGTTGTCGGGCGCCGAGCGTTTGTAGTACGCGGGGCCGTGGCTGCCCATCTGGTGCAGCACGACCACGGTGCCGCGCTGGCGTTGTTCGGCGGGCAGGGCGGCGATGCGGGCGTCGAGGTCTTGCAGCATCACGCGGTCCAGGCACTCGCCGCCGGGGCACAGGGCGGGGTTTGGCGCCACGTCTTTTTGCTGGCTGGTGATGGTCTCTCCCACGCGGTCGCACACGCCTTTGCAGCCAGACTGGTTGTCCACCCACAGCACGGCCAGGCCTGCGTGGTGCAGCACGTCGATCAGGCTTTCAAAGTTGGCTGAGCGTGCCTCGTACCCGGTGCGCCCCAGATGCGAAAACATGCAGGGCACCGATGCTGCCGTGCTGGTGCCACACGACCAGGCGTTGCGGGCGCTGACCAGGTCGGTGCGGGCGGACAGCAGCGGGGTGGTGTTGCGTGCGTAGCCGTTGATGCCGAAGTTGCCGCTGCGGCCGGTTTCGCCCACCACCAGCACCAAGAGCGGCGGCTTGGCCTGGCCGCTGTAACTGGCCCCCAGTTGGGCGTCGCGCCCCACCGGAATCAGCGTGCGGGTGTCCATGCGCAGAGGCTTGGTGGCAATGTTGCCCAGCGCGTACACGCTGTTGAGCGGGTTGATAAGGTAGCGCAGCTTGGTGTGGTTGCGCATGGTGGACGCAAAGTCCTGGAACACCAGCAGCAGGCACACCACGATGACGACGACAGAGCCCGCCAGCAGCAGCCCGTTGTGCGCCACCTGGCGCAGGGGGCTCAGACGCTGCACGGGGCGGCGCAGCAGCCACCAGAGCGGCGGCACGGCCAGTGCCAGAACGGTGCCCAGCATGCGCCAGTTGAGCAGGTCACCCGCCTCGTGCACATCCGTCTGCAGCACGTTGGTGAGCATGCTGGCGTCGATGGCCACGCCATAGGCCAGCATGAAATACGCGCCGAACGCCGCCATGACCACCAGCAGGGCGGCCGCAGGCTTGAGCGTCCAGCGCCAGGCCAGCAGGCTGAGCAGCGCGGCATTGCCTGCCGCCACGATGAGCGCAAACGCGATGGCAAAGCCCCAGCCGCGCAGGCTGCCCTGGCCCGGCAGTTGCGCTACCTCGCGCCACAGCGGCACGTTGCAGGCGGTGGCCAGCCAGGAACTGATGAACACCACCACCCAGGCGGGGTGCAGCGGGCGCGGCGCAGAGACAGCAGCAGCCGCGGCGGCGGGGGAGAGGGAGTTGGCGCGGGGCGGGGCGCCAGCGGCGAGGTGAGGGTGCAGCAGGCGCTGCAGGATCAAGGGCATGGGGCGCACTGTGGCGCCGCAGACTTAAGGCCGCATTAACGTCCCGCGCGGTGCCTTAGTGGCTTGTTCAACCACCCCAGCCTGGATGGTTTCAGCGTTGCAGCAACCCCTGGGCATGGTGCTGCAGGTGGTCGGCCATGAAGCTCTGCACAAAGTAATAGCCGTGGTCGTACCCCGCATGGCGGCGCAGCGTCAGCGGCTGGCCGATGGCGGCGCAGGCTTCTTCCAGCAAATGCGGGTGCAACTGCTCGGCCAGAAACTTGTCACCCAGGCCTTGGTCGATGAGGATGCCCCCGGGGTAGGGCGCCACTGGCTGGTTCTGCATCAGCACGGTGGCGTCGTGCTCTTGCCACGCGGTGCGGTCGGCGCCCAGGTAGCCGGTGAACGCCTTGTCGCCCCACGGGCACTGCGTGGGTGCGCAGATGGGCGCAAAGGCCGACACGGTCTTGAACCGGCCCGGGTGGCGCAGGGCCAGGGTGAGCGCGCCGTGGCCGCCCATCGAGTGGCCGAAGATGCCAACACGCTCGACGTCGATGGGCAGGTGCTGCGCCAGCAGCGGCAGTAGCTCCTGCACGAGGTAGCTTTCCATCCGCCAGTGGGCGCGCCAGGGTTCCTGCGTGGCGTTCAGGTAAAAGCCCGCACCGACGCCGAAGTCCCAGCTGGCGGTGGCGTCGGGCAGGGATTCGACCGCTTCGCCGCGCGGGCTGGTGTCGGGCGCAATCAGTGCCAGGCCCAGTTCTGCGGCCAGGCGCTGAGCTCCGGCCTTGACCATGAAGGTCTCTTCATTGCAGGTCAGGCCCGCCAGGTACAGCACCGCAGGCACCGGGCCCTGCGCGGCCTGGGGCGGCAGATAGACCGAGAACTTCATCGGCAGCCCGATCTCGGTGGAGGCGTGCTTGTAAAAGCGCTGCTCGCCGCCGAAGCAGGCGTGGGTGCTTTGCAGGTCCAGGGAGTTGGTCATGGGGTGTTTGCTCTGTAAATAATAGCTGCTAGCGCTTTATGAATAAGAGCTAGAGGCCAATTTGGCCTTAAGCGCCCATTGTTCAGGTCAAGCTGCGTACTTGACGACCGAGCGGATCGACTTGCCTTCGTGCATCAAGTCAAACGCTTCGTTGATGTCCTTGAGGCCCATGGTGTGCGTGACAAAAGGCTCCAGCTGGATCTTGCCGGCCATCGCGTCTTCGACCATGCCGGGCAGCTCGCTGCGGCCCTTGACGCCGCCAAACGCCGTGCCCATCCACCTGCGCCCGGTAACGAGCTGGAAGGGGCGGGTCGAGATTTCCTGCCCCGCGCCCGCCACGCCGATGATGACCGACTGGCCCCAGCCGCGGTGCGCGCATTCGAGCGCGGCGCGCATCACGTTGACGTTGCCGATGCATTCAAAGCTGTGGTCCACACCCCAGGTCGTCATCTCCACGATGACCTGCTGGATCGGCTTGTCGAAGTCCTTGGGGTTCACGCAGTCGGTGGCGCCAAAGGTGCGGGCCAGGTCGAACTTGCTGGGGTTGGTGTCCACCGCAATGATGCGGCCCGCCTTGGCGATCTTGGCACCCTGAATGACCGCCAGGCCGATGCCGCCCAGGCCGAACACGGCCACGGTGTCGCCTTCCTGCACCTTGGCGGTGTTCTTGACGGCGCCTAGGCCCGTGGTCACGCCGCAGCCCAGCAGGCAGACCTGTTCGGGGTTGGCGTTGGGGTTGACCTTGGCCAGCGACACCTCGGCCACCACGGTGTATTCGCTGAAGGTGCTGCAGCCCATGTAGTGGTAGATGGGCTGGCCGTTGTAGCTGAAGCGCGTGGTGCCGTCGGGCATCACACCCTTGCCCTGCGTGGCGCGCACAGAGACGCACAGGTTGGTCTTGCCGCTCTTGCAGAACAGGCACTCGCCGCATTCGGCGGTGTACAGCGGGATCACATGGTCGCCGGGTTTCACGCTGGTCACGCCTTCGCCCACTTCCACCACGATGCCTGCGCCTTCATGGCCCAGCACCACGGGGAACAGGCCCTCGGGGTCGTCACCGCTCAGCGTGAAAGCATCGGTGTGGCAGACGCCGGTGTCGGTGATGCGGATGAGCACTTCGCCCTTTTTGGGCGGCGCGACGTCGATCTCGACGATCTGCAGGGGTTCTCCGGCTTTGAAGGCAACGGCGGCGCGGGATTTCATGGGGTGGTCCTTTCAGTCAAACGGATGGGTGTGGGGGCTATTTGAGGTACGAGCGCAGCAGCGCCAGTGTTTCCTCTACAGACTCTTGTGACGGCGCAGGCTTTTCGGCAAGGATCTCGCGCACATGGCCGTCCAGCAGGTCGGCCATCAAGCCGTGCACCGCGCCGCGCATGGCGGCGAGCTGCTGCAGGATGGGGGCACATTCGCGGCCCGCTTCCACGGCGCGCTCCAGCGCCTCGGCCTGGCCCTTGATGCGGCGCAGGCGGGTGATGGCGCGTTGCTTGTCTTCAGGGCTATGGGGCATGGAGAGTGGCGGTGGGCCAGTTCGGCCAGTGGGGCAACGGTCCGTTCTGAGGATGTACTGGGGGCAGTATAAATTCAACGCGCTTATGGATAAAGCGGTAGGGCATATAAAACAACCACTACTAGGGGGTAGTATAAGTTGATGTGCTCGCCGCGCTGGCCTCAACCCGCGCCCTCCAGCGTGCCAGCCTTCTCGCCAAAACACCATGACAGATGGCCCCCCGCTCTCGATTGCGCGGTGTCGCAACTGCCACCCAAGGTGCGTGTCCATGCTTTGGGCTCGCCCTTGCGACATGAAAAAAGCCCGCTGGCGGTGGGGCCTGCGGGCTTTGCGGTGGAGGTGGGCGGCAGCGTTGCCGCGCACTGATCAACGGTTGCTGATGGGCGGCACGTCGCGGCGCTCGGAGCCGGTGAACAGCTGGCGGGGGCGGCCGATCTTGTATTCGGGGTCGCCGATCATTTCGTTCAGCTGGGCAATCCAGCCCACAGTGCGGGCCAGACTGAAGATGCCAGTGAAGAGGTTCACAGGGATGCCGATGGCGCGCTGCACGATGCCCGAGTAGAAGTCCACATTGGGGTACAGCTTGCGCGAGACGAAGTATTCGTCTTCCAGGGCGATCTTTTCCAGTTCCTTGGCCAGCTTGAACAGCGGGTCGTTTTCCAGGCCCAGCTCGGCCAGCACTTCATTGCAAGTTTCTTGCATGAGCTTGGCGCGGGGGTCGTAGTTCTTGTACACGCGGTGACCAAAGCCCATCAGCTTGACGCCGGAGTTCTTGTCCTTGACCTGCTTGATGAAGTCGCCGATCTTTTCCACGCCGCCTTGGGCCTGGATGTCGTACAGCATGTTCAGCGCAGCTTCGTTGGCGCCACCGTGTGCGGGGCCCCAGAGGCAGGCCACGCCCGCAGCGATGGCTGCAAATGGGTTCGTGCCCGACGAACCGCACAGGCGCACGGTGGAGGTCGATGCGTTTTGCTCGTGGTCTGCGTGCAGGATGAAGATGCGGTCCAGTGCGCGTTCAAGCACAGGGTTGACCTTGTACTCTTCGCACGGCGTGCCAAACATCATGCGCAGGAAATTGCCCGAATAGCTCAGGTTGTTCTGCGGGTACATGTAAGGCTGACCCATGCCGTACTTGTAGGCCATGGCGACCAGCGTCGGCATTTTGGCGATCAGGCGAATGGCCGAGATCTCGCGGTGCTGTGGATTGTTGATGTCGGTGCTGTCGTGATAGAACGCCGACAGCGCGCCCACCAGCCCGGTCAGCACGGCCATGGGGTGTGCATCACGGCGGAAACCACGCAGGAAGAACTGCATCTGCTCATTGACCATGGTGTGGTTGGTCACGCGGCTGGTGAAGTCGGCCTTCTGCGCTTCGTTGGGCAGTTCTCCGTACAGCAGCAGGTGGCAGGTTTCCATGAAGTCGCAGTTTTCAGCCAGCTGCTCAATGGGGTAGCCGCGGTACAGCAGCTCGCCCTTGTCGCCATCGATGTAGGTGATGGCCGACTGGGTGGCTGCCGTCGACATGAAGCCCGGGTCATAGGTGAACATGCCCGTCTGCGCATACAGCTTGCGGATGTCGATGACTTCCGGGCCAATGCTGCCCTGGTAGACCGGCAGGTCCACGCTGGGGCTGCCGTTGCTGAAGGACAGGGTGGCTTTGTTGTCAGCTAGCTTCATTGTTACTTTCCTTAGGTTTGCCGATGATCATCCGGGCTTGAGGGGCTGGTGCTTGAAAGCGCAATCAGAAAAGATGCGTATTCAGGACACCAGCACGGGGGTGCCGCCGCTTTGCCGCAGCATGCCGAGCACTTCATGCACCTCGGGTGCATCCAGCGCTGCTTCGGGTTCCTTGCGGCGAAGCAGCAGGTCCAGAAGGTCGTTGTCTGCAAGGTCCATCAGGGCTGCGAGGCCCTGGGCGTGGCGCTGGGTCAGCTCGGGCTCGAAATGGGCGAAGAACTGTTCGATGAACAGGTCGTTTTCCAGCAGGCCGCGCCGGCAGCGCCAGTGCAGCTTGCTCAGTTCGCGCTCGGTCAGCAGCGGTGAGGCTGCTGCCGTTGCAGTGGTGGCGGTTTCACCCATGGCGTGGCTATCGGGTCTTGACGTCGAGTCAGGTCAGACGGCGCGGCGCACCATCAGTTCCTTGATCTTGCCAATGGCCTTGGTGGGGTTCAGGCCCTTGGGGCACACGTCCACGCAGTTCATGATGGTGTGGCAGCGGAACAGGCGGTACGGGTCTTCGAGGTTGTCCAGGCGCTGGGCCGTGGCGTCATCGCGGCTGTCGGCGATGAAGCGGTAGGCTTGCAGCAGACCGGCAGGGCCCACGAACTTGTCGGGGTTCCACCAGAAGCTGGGGCAGCTGGTGGAGCAGCTGGCGCACAGAATGCACTCGTACAGGCCGTTCAGCTCGTCGCGCTCTTCGGGCGACTGCAGGCGCTCGCGGTCAGGGGCCAGTTCTTCGTTGATGAGGTACGGCTTGATCGAGTTGTACTGCTTGAAGAACTGCGTCATGTCCACGATCAAATCGCGGATCACGGGCAGGCCGGGCAGGGGCTTGAGAACAATGGTGCCCTTGAGGGTGTTCATGTTCGTCAGGCACGCCAGGCCGTTCTTGCCGTTGATGTTCATGGCGTCCGAGCCGCAAACACCTTCGCGGCACGAGCGGCGGAACGACAGCGTGGGGTCTTGTTCCTTGAGCTTGACCAGAGCGTCCAGCAGCATGCGTTCGTGGCCGTCGAGTTCGATCTCGATGGTCTGCATGTAAGGCTTGGCGTCCTTGTCCGGGTCGTAGCGGTAGATTTGGAATGTGCGTTTTTGCATGGTTCTTCTCTCGTGGGGCTACTGGTTAGAACGTACGGACCTTGGGAGGCACGCTGTCCACCGTCAGGGGCTTGAGGTTGACCGGCTTGTAGGCGAGGCGGTTGTCTGCGCTGTACCACAGGGTGTGTTTCATCCACTCCTGGTCGTTGCGGCCCAGCGGGAACTCGGCGTGGTCGGCAGGGTGCTCGTAGTCGTACACGGTGTGCGCGCCACGGCATTCCTTGCGGGCTGCGGCCGACACCATGGTGGCCTGCGCCACTTCGATCAGGTTGTCCACTTCCAGCGCCTCGATGCGCGCGGTGTTGAACACCTTGGACTTGTCCTTCAGGGTCACGTTGGCAACGCGGCTGCGGATCTCTGCGATCTTCTGCACGCCTTCGTCCATGCTCACCTGGGTGCGGAACACGCCAGCGTGTTGCTGCATGGCGGCGCGGATGTCGCCCGCGAGGTCTTGCGCGTAAATACCCTCGTTGGAATTGTCGAGCTGGTTCAAGCGCGCAAGGGTGCGGTCGGCCGCATCTTTGGGCAGGGGCTTGTGCTCCTTGTGCTTGTTGTTGAACTCGACAATGTGGCGGCCGGCGGCCTTGCCAAACACCAGCAGGTCCAGCAGCGAGTTGGTGCCCAGGCGGTTGGCGCCGTGCACCGATACGCAAGCGCATTCGCCCACGGCGTACAGGCCGTTGACCACTTCGTTGTGAATGCCGTTGGCTTGTGCAATGACCTGGCCGTTGATGTTGGTGGGCACGCCGCCCATCTGGTAGTGAATGGTGGGCACCACAGGAATTGGCTCCTTGGTGATGTCCACGTTGGCGAAGTTGACGCCGATCTCATACACCGAAGGCAGGCGTTTGTGGATGGTGTCTGCGCCCAGGTGGTCCAGCTTGAGCAGGATGTAGTCCTTGTTCGGACCACAGCCTCGGCCTTCCTTGATTTCCTGGTCCATGCAGCGGGACACGAAGTCACGCGGTGCCAAGTCCTTCATGGTGGGCGCATAGCGCTCCATGAAGCGTTCGCCATTGCTGTTGAGCAAAATAGCGCCTTCGCCACGGCAGCCTTCGGTCAGCAGCACGCCTGCGCCAGCCACGCCGGTGGGGTGGAACTGCCAGAACTCCATGTCCTGCAGCGCAATGCCGGCACGCGCCGCCATGCCCAGGCCGTCGCCGGTGTTGATGAAGGCGTTGGTCGATGCGGCAAAGATGCGGCCAGCACCGCCGGTGGCCAGCAGCACGGTCTTGGCCTCAAGGATGTACAGGTCGCCGGTTTCCATCTCCAGTGCGGTCACGCCCACCACGTCGCCGTCGGCGTCGCGGACCAGGTCCAGCGCCATCCATTCAACGAAGAAGTTGGTCTTGGCTTTCACGTTCTGCTGGTACAGCGTGTGCAGCATGGCGTGGCCGGTACGGTCAGCAGCGGCGCAAGCGCGTTGCACGGGCTTTTCGCCGTAGTTGGCGGTGTGGCCACCAAAAGGGCGCTGATAGATGGTGCCGTCGGGGTTGCGGTCAAACGGCATGCCGAAGTGTTCAAGCTCGTACACGACCTTGGGGGCTTCGCGGCACATGAACTCGATGGCGTCCTGGTCACCCAGCCAGTCCGAACCCTTGATGGTGTCGTAGAAGTGGTAGTGCCAGTTGTCCTCGGACATGTTGCCCAGCGATGCGGACACGCCGCCCTGCGCCGCCACGGTGTGTGAACGGGTGGGAAACACCTTGGACAGCGAGGCCACGTTCAGGCCTGCGCGGGAGAGTTCAAGCGCGGCACGCATGCCGGAGCCGCCTGCGCCGACGATGACGACGTCGAACTTGCGCTTGGTGATGTTAGCGTTGGTGTAGCTCATTATTTTTTGCCTTCAGTCGCGGGGATCAATCAGAGACGCCACAGAACCTGGATACCCCAGCCAGCACAGCCGACCAGCCAGACGATGCTGAACACCTGCAGGGCCAGACGCAGTCCCACGGGCTTGATGTAGTCCATCAGCACTTCGCGCAGGCCGATCCAGGCGTGCCAGGCCAAGGCAATGATCACGGAGAAGGTCAACACCTTCATCCACTGGGCCGAGAAGATGCCTGCCCATTTGTCGTAGCCGATGGGGCCGCTGGAGAAAATCACCTGGGCCAGCAGGGCCAGGGTGAACAGTGCCATCAGGACTGCCGTGACACGCTGGCTGAGCCAGTCGCGCAGGCCATAGTGGGCGCCGACGACGACGCGTTTGGAACCGTAATTGACGGACATGGAATTCCTCTCGTTCTTTTCTTTGGCGGGCGCTGTCTGGCAGCAACCACCGTTTGTGGGTGGATCGATCAGTACAGGCCGAAAAGCTTGGCGCCCAGCACCAGGGTCAGCGCAATGCTGATGGCCAGCACGACAAAAGCGGAGGACTTGCCGAATTCCTTGGTCACGGCGCTGTGGCTCACATCCATCCACAGGTGGCGCAGGCCCGCAGTGAAGTGGTGCAGGTAAGACCAGATCAGGGCCAGCGCCACAAGCTTGATGAACCAGCCGGGCACAAAGCCAACGCCGATGTTGAACACCGCCGCAAACTTGGCAAACGAGATTTCGGAGGACACCGAGGTGTCGAACATCCAGATGATGAAAGGAAGCAGCAAGAACATGATCAGCCCGCTGGCGCGGTGCAGGATCGACACCCAAGCGGCAGGCGTCATGCGGTAGGTGGTGAGGTCCTTGAAGGCATTGATGTTGCGGAATTCAGGCCGTTTTTTGGCGAGTTCAGTCATGTTTTGTGCTTTCGTGGATGTAACTGCTTTGTAATTTGAAGATGCAAAGAACGCAAAATTCTATTGCAACGCAACAAGGGCGGTGACCTTCGGGCATAAAGATCGACAGTTCCGCTCAGTTGCCCAGGCTTGCCAGGGTGGTGTCAGCTCAGTTCATTACGGTAGTGGTGGGTGTCTGTGAGGTACAGCCCACGCCGTAACTCCATCGGAACATCGTTGTAGGTGTAGGCCACGCGCTCCACGCTCAGCAAAGGCGTCACGGGCGTGATGTGCAGCAAGCCTGCCTGCTCCTCATCGGGTAGCACAGCGCGGATTTTTTCTTCGGCGCGCACCATGCGAACCCCGAAATCAATTTCGAACATGGCGTAGGTAGGCCCCTGGTAGTTGGCCAGTTGTTCTGCCGTCAGCCCTTTGAAAGCTTGTCCGGGCAGCCAGATGTCTTCCAGGATGGTGGGCACACCCCCAAACGACAGAATACGTTTTGCCTGCATCACGGCATCGCCGCTGCGCAAGGCCAGCGCGCGCGCCACGTCAGCGCTGGCGCGCATCCGGCGGCAATCGATCACGCTGCGCTGGGCGGGGCCTTCTACCCGCGCATCACCCGTGTCGGGCAGCAATTTCAAAAATCGGTACTGCACATGCTGCTCGGCATGGGTGGCCACAAACGTGCCCTTGCCCTGGCGGCGCATGACCAGATTTTCGGCGGCCAGTTCGTCGATGGCTTTGCGCACGGTGCCCTGGCTGACGCGAAAGCGCGCGGCCAGCTCCATCTCGCTCGGGATGGCTTCGCCGGGTTTCCATTCGCCTTGTTGCAGGCTTTGCAGGATAAGGCCCTTGATCTGCTGATACAGCGGGCTGAATGCCGGCGTATTGGCGCCCGCTGCGCCCGAGGACGTGGCAGAAGGGTCGGCGGCGAACGGAAGGGACGACATGGTGGTGGGCGGGTGCGTAAAGGGTTCGGCGGCGGCGTTGCGGCAGCGCGTTTGCCACATGACAAGCAGACGGCGAACAGGTAACAATCATATCTTATATAAGACATAAGACAAATTGACCTGCACCCTCAATCGGCAGTACACTCCTGGGCTGTTTTGCGGGGCACGGGCTGCTGGTAACAGGCGCTGGTGCTTGCGTTGCATCACCCTCTGTTTTTTCACTTCCTGGAGTTTTTCACCATGAGCAAGAAGCCTGTTCGCGTGGCCGTCACCGGCGCCGCTGGCCAAATTGGTTACGCCCTGCTGTTCCGCATCGCCTCCGGCGAAATGCTGGGCAAAGACCAGCCCGTCATCCTGCAACTGCTCGAAGTGCCCGTGGAAGGCCCCCAGAAAGCGCTCAAGGGCGTGATGATGGAACTGGATGACTGCGCGTTCCCCCTGCTGGTTGGCATGGAAGCCCACAGCGACCCCATGACCGCCTTCAAGGATGCCGACTACGCCCTGCTGGTCGGTTCGCGCCCCCGCGGCCCCGGTATGGAACGCGCCGAGTTGTTGGCCGTCAACGGCGCCATCTTCACGGCACAGGGCAAGGCGCTGAACGCCGTGGCTTCGCGCAACGTGAAGGTGCTGGTGGTGGGCAACCCCGCCAATACCAACGCCTACATCGCCATGAAGTCGGCTCCTGACCTGCCACGCAAGAACTTCACCGCCATGCTGCGCCTGGACCACAACCGCGCTGCCAGCCAGATCGCTGCCAAGACCGGCAAGGCTGTGGCCGACATTGAAAAGCTGACCGTCTGGGGCAACCACTCGCCCACGATGTACGCCGACTACCGTTTCGCCACCATCAACGGCGAAAGCGTCGCCAAGATGATCAACGACCAGGAATGGAACGCCAACACCTTCCTGCCCACCGTGGGCAAGCGCGGCGCCGCCATCATCGAAGCGCGTGGCCTGTCGTCGGCTGCATCGGCTGCCAACGCCGCCATCGACCACATGCGCGACTGGGCCCTGGGCACCAACGGCAAGTGGGTCACCATGGGCATCCCATCGGATGGTCAGTACGGCATCCCCAAGGACACCATGTTCGGTTTCCCCGTCACCTGCGAAAACGGCGAGTACAAGCTGGTCGAAGGCCTGGAGATCGACGCCTTCTCGCAAGAGCGCATCGACAAGACCCTGGCCGAGCTGCAAGGCGAGCAAGACGGCGTCAAGCACCTGCTGTAAACCAGGCGCACACATGCAGCCGACGCCACAGGCATCGGGCCTTCGGGCCGCCCAGGTCCCCGCCGAGGGGCTGGGCGCTGCGCCATCTCCACCATCCCATCCCCGCGATGTGCTGCTGGGGGCTCAGGCACAGACGGGATTTTTGCCGGTCTGTGACCACTACAGTGGTGTGGAAGCGCGCATGCGCAAAAGCCTGCAGCTGCAGGCCGAAATGGCGCAAGAGTTCGGTACCTGCGTTTTCGATGTCACGCTCGACTGTGAAGACGGCGCGCCCGTCGGGCTCGAAAGAGACCATGCCTGGCTGGTGGCTCGCCTGGCCCTGGATGCTGCGCCCAAGGCCCGCGTCGCCGCCCGGGTCCACGCGGTAGACCACCCGGCGTTCGCCAATGATGTCGCCACGATTGCAGGCGAGGCGGGGCACAGGCTGTGCCACCTCATGGTGCCCAAAGTGGAATCGGTGGACGATGTGCTGCAGGTAGAGCGTGCGCTTGAACGCGCCTCTGCCGCACAGTTGCCCATCCATGTATTGATCGAATCCCCGGCGGCGGTGCACCGCGCGTTTGAGATTGCCGCGCACCCCCGGGTGCAGAGTTTGAGTTTCGGGCTCATGGATTTCGTGTCTGCCCACGGTGGTGCCATCCCTGCGCTAGGCATGACCTCGTCGGGGCAGTTTTCGCACCCACTGGTGGTGCGTGCCAAGCTGGAGATTGCCGCAGCCTGCCATGCCCATGGCAAGGTACCGTCGCACTGCGTGGTCACCGAGTTTGCGGATACCGCCGCCATGCAAGGCGCGGCCACCCGGGCAGCGCGCGAGCTGGGCTATACCCGGATGTGGAGCATCCATCCCGCGCAGATCCGGCCCATCCTGCAGGCGTTTGCACCGTTGCAGGATGACATTGAAGTTGCTTCCAAAATAATAGCTGCTGCCGCTGATTCTGATTGGGCTCCCATCAGTTTCGATGGCACATTGCATGACCGCGCCAGCTACCGCTTTTACTGGCAGGTCCTGGAGCGCGCCCACAGCACGGGGCGCGCACTACCCGTTGCCGTGCGCCAGTGGTTTGGCGCACCGGCCTTCGTTTCGCAGTGAACTCCGTTCAGAACATTTCCACCCAGGACCTCTTCCCATGAAATCTTTCATTGCCTCCGCCTTGATGTTGTTGGCTCCAGCCCTCGTCCTGGCCCAAACGCCTGCACAATCTGCCGCGAAGGCAGAGACAAAGCCTGCCGCCAAAGCGGCGGCCAAGCCAGTGGCCAAGTCCAGCGACAAGGCAGCCGCAGCCAAAACCACCAAGAAAACCACCAAGAAGGCGGACGCCGACAAGGCCGATGCCACCAGCAGCCGCACCCAGCTCAAGAGCGCCACCGGTCAGGTGGCTGCGGGCATCATCGCGGCCGAGGCTGCCCTGACGCCTGTAGAACTGGAAATCGCCGAGCGTGTGCATGTAGGCCGCATTCCCTGCGAGCTGGGCGCTTTTGTGACCGTGACGGCCGACACCGTGAACCCCGGCCGCTTCCACATCGAAGGCAAGGGCTTCAAGTACTACATGGCGCCTGTGGCCACCACGACCAACACGGTGCGCCTGGAAGACCAGAAGGGCGGCGCCGTCTGGCTGCAGATCGGCAACAAATCCATGCTGATGAACCAGAAGCTCGGTCAGCGACTGGCGGACGAGTGCATGAGCCCACAGCAACTGCTGGTGGCCGAAGCCATCAAGAAGAATCCGCCCGTGAGCGTGTTGGAACCCATCAAGTAATCAATACGCCGTCGGGTTCTGAAACACCCGCCCCGTCCCTGGAAGAACGCACAAATACCCCTGCGCATAGGCCTTGAAGCCTTTGCGCCAACGGTGCCACCGCACACCGCCCCACTTTAGAACGCAACCGGAGAAAAATGATGTTGAAAGCCTACCGTGACCATGTGGCAGAGCGTGCCGCTCTGGGCATCCCACCCCTGCCACTGACTGCCAAGCAAACCGGCGAGCTGATCGAACTGCTCAAGAACCCGCCTGCGGGCGAAGAATCCATGCTGGTGGACCTGATCACGCACCGGGTGCCTGCTGGTGTGGACGATGCCGCCAAAGTCAAGGCCAGCTACCTGGCTGCCGTAGCGCACGGCACCGAAGTGTGCACGCTGATCGGCCGCGAGCGCGCCACGCAGCTCTTGGGCACCATGCTGGGCGGCTACAACCTCACCCCCCTGATCGACCTGCTGGACGACGCGGCCGTGGCCTCCGTCGCCGCCGAAGCGCTGAAGAAGACGCTGCTGATGTTCGACCAGTTCCATGACGTCAAGGAGAAGGCCGACAAGGGCAACACCTTCGCCAAGGCCGTGCTGCAAAGCTGGGCCGATGCCGAATGGTTCACCAGCCGTCCCGAAGTGCCCCAGAGCATCAAGCTCACCGTGCTTAAGGTTACCGGCGAAACCAACACTGACGACCTGTCGCCCGCGCCCGATGCGTGGAGCCGTCCTGACATCCCGCTGCATGCGCTGGCCATGCTCAAGAACAAGCGCGACGGCATCACGCCTGAAGAAGACGGCAAGCGCGGCCCGGTGAAATTTATCGAAGACCTGCGTGCCAAGGGCAACCTCGTGGCCTATGTGGGCGACGTGGTGGGCACGGGCTCCAGCCGCAAGTCGGCCACCAACAGCGTGCTGTGGTTCACGGGCGAAGACATCCCGTTCGTGCCCAACAAGCGTTTTGGTGGTGTGTGCCTGGGCAGCAAGATCGCGCCCATCTTCTACAACACGATGGAAGACGCAGGCGCGCTGCCCATCGAGCTGGACGTGAGCCAGATGAACATGGGCGACGAGATCGAACTGCTGCCCTACGCTGGCAAGGCGCTCAAGGACGGCAATGTGATTGCCGAATTCGAAGTCAAGAGCGAAGTGCTGTTTGACGAAGTGCGCGCTGGCGGCCGCATTCCGTTGATCATCGGCCGCGGCCTGACCACCAAGGCCCGCGAAGCGCTGGGCCTGCCCCTCTCCACGCTGTTCCGCCTGCCCACCGTGCCCGCTGCCACCGGCAAGGGCTTCACGCTGGCGCAAAAGATGGTCGGCCGTGCCTGCGGTCTGCCTGAAGGCCAGGGCGTGGTGCCAGGCACTTATTGCGAACCGCGCATGACCTCGGTCGGCTCGCAAGACACCACCGGCCCCATGACCCGCGACGAACTGAAGGACCTAGCCTGCCTGGGTTTCAGCTCCGACCTGGTGATGCAGTCCTTCTGCCACACGGCCGCCTATCCCAAGCCCGTGGACGTGAAGATGCACCACGAGCTGCCCGACTTCATCAGCACGCGCGGCGGCATCTCGCTCAAGCCCGGCGACGGCATCATCCACAGCTGGCTCAACCGTATGCTGCTGCCCGACACCGTCGGCACGGGCGGCGACTCGCACACGCGTTTCCCCATCGGAATCAGCTTCCCGGCCGGTTCCGGCCTGGTGGCGTTTGCCGCCGCTACGGGCGTGATGCCCCTCGACATGCCGGAATCGGTGCTGGTGCGCTTCAAGGGCCAGATGCAACCTGGCGTCACGCTGCGCGACCTGGTGCATGCGATCCCGCTGTACGCCATCAAGGCCGGTCTGCTGACCGTGGCCAAGCAGGGCAAGAAGAACATCTTCTCGGGCCGCATCCTCGAAATCGAAGGTCTGCCAGACATGAAGGTCGAGCAGGCGTTCGAGCTGTCTGACGCATCGGCCGAGCGCTCTGCCGCTGGCTGCACGGTGCGCCTGAACAAGGAACCCGTGATCGAGTACATCAACTCGAACATCGTGCTGCTCAAGAACATGATCGCCCAGGGCTATGCCGACGCCCGCACCATCGGTCGCCGTATCAAGGCCATGGAAGCCTGGCTGGCCAACCCTCAGCTGCTGGCACCTGATGAGGATGCAGAGTACGCGGCCGTCATCGAGATCGACCTGGCCGAAATCACCGAACCCATCGTGTGCTGCCCCAACGACCCCGATGACGCCAAGACGCTGTCGGACGTGGCGGGCGCCGCCATCGACGAAGTGTTCATCGGCTCGTGCATGACCAACATCGGCCACTTCCGCGCAGCTTCCAAGCTGCTCGAAGGCAAGCGTGACATCCCCGTCAAGCTGTGGATGGCGCCGCCTACCAAGATGGACGCGCACCAGCTCACCGAAGAAGGGCACTACGGCGTGTTCGGCGCGGCCGGTGCCCGCATGGAAATGCCCGGCTGCTCGCTGTGCATGGGCAACCAGGCGCAGGTGAAAGAGGGCGCTACTGTCATGTCGACCAGCACCCGCAACTTCCCGAACCGCCTGGGCAAGAACACCAACGTGTACCTGGGCTCAGCCGAACTCTCGGCCATCTGCTCCAAGCTGGGCCGCATTCCTTCCAAGGAAGAGTACCTGGCCGACATGGGTGTGCTCAACCAGAACGGCGACAAGGTCTACAAGTACATGAACTTTGACCAGATCGCCGAATTCAAGGAAGTGGCGGACGGCGTCACCGCCTGAACGGCACTTTGGGGGCCTCCGGCCCGTTCGGCGCGCTTGGCGCGCTGAATTCGGGTCGGCTCTTGAAAGCCCGAAGCGACAAAGCCCCGCAGGCAGCCGCCTGCGGGGCTTTGTCATTGCGGAGGGGGCGTGCCGACCGCCGATGTGCGGCTGGGCCTTTTTGTGGCCCGCTGCCGATGAATCTGCGTTGATGCGCGGCAGCAGGGCAGAGCGCTCAGGCGGCTGAGGCGTCCTTGCTGTCGTTCTGCGCTGGCGGGTTGGGGGACGTGGCCGATGCCAATTTGCCCGCCAGAAAATCGTCATACCCTTTCATGACCAGTGCATACGTCTGGTTGATGCCCTGTTCGATGGGGCTGTCCTCGCCCAGCACATTCAGGCCGCTGAGGATGTCTTTTGCTTCGCCGAAGCCGCGCTCAAACCCTCCCCGAATCAGATTGACAAACTCCTGCGCCAGCGCGTCGGGGCTCTTGTCCTTGTTCTTGCCCTGTGCCGCAAAGGCGTCATAGAAGGCTGTGGACAAGGACAGGATGCGGGCGGCCGTGGCCTCAGGGGTGTTGTCTGGAGCCTCTGCGGTGGCAATGGCATTGGGCCCGAACTCGGGGGCCAGAAATTCGTTGATGCGGTCAATGGCGGTGCGGTACAGCAAAGTCAGCGACGCATTGCCGGACTGGATGGACACGTCCATCGACGCCTGCAGGATTTGCGCGTTCTGCTGGGTGCGCAAATTGCCTGCGGAGGTGCCGCTATTGACCGCCGGTACGGACGCCAGGGCTTCTTGCGCTTCTGACGTGCCGCCGCCTGGCGGGGCCGTGGTGCCGGCCGGGTTGGGGGGTGTTAGTGTAACGGCGCGGGGGAATCCGATGGAAGGCGTGACCATGCTGATCTCCGGTGGGGGTGGCACGGGGCGTGTCCCTATGGTTATCGACCAAGCCGCCGAAAGGTTGAATCAGAGGGGTGAAGGCGGGTCTTTTGGGGCTTTAGTGGCGCGCCGACATGCCGACGAGGCCAGCGCAGTGACGTTCCAAGATCCACTGCGCCATACAGGGATCTGTATGGCGTCTGAATGCTAGAAAAAGCATAGCTGCTAGCGCTTAATGGATAAGCGATAGAGCCACTTTTGACCAATATTTCTGACGATTTGCTGTGCTGCGCCAATTTCTGCGGCGGCAGGCAGCCCTGGGGCTGTTTCAATCCTGCGGCCGGAATCCGATGGTCAGCGACGAAGGCACGCGGCCATCGACATCGCGGGGCAGGGTTTCTGTCTTGTCCAGCGCGCGCAGCACCGCGTCGTCCCAGGCTTTGTTGCCGCTGGACTGCACCAGGCGCTTGCCGACGATGGTGCCGTCTGGCGACAGGCGAACCTCCACTTCCGCGCGCGGGTTGCCCGAGATCGCGTCGGGGTAGACGATGTTGGGCTTGACCTTGGCCGCCACCTTGTCGCCGTAGCCGCCCGATGGGCCCGCACTGCGCGCGGCGGTGCCTGTTGCCGTCGCGGGCCCTGTGCCCACTGCAAGGCCTTGCATGCGGCGAAGGTTGTCCTCACGCTGCTTGGCCAGTTGCTTCTCTTCAGCCTCGGCCCTGCGCTTGGCGGCTTCTTCCGCCTTGCGTTTGTCTTCGGCCAGCTTCTTTTGCTTTTCCTGCTCGGCCTTTTTCTGCTCGGCCAGTTGCTTCTCGCGCTGTTCCTTTTCCTTTTGCAGGCGCTCTTTTTTCTCCTGCTCCACACGGTCGCGGCGCTCGTCTTCCTTGCGTTCGCGCTCACGTTTGTCGCGCTCTGCCTGCTGTTCGCGCAATTTCTTTTCCTGCTCCAGGCGCTTCTTTTCGCGCTCAATGGCAATGTCGGCCTCGCGCGTGTCGGGCGGTTCCACCGCACGGGGTGGCGGTGGTGCTGGCGGTGGGGGTGTTCTGACCTCCGGTGTGGGAGGAGGCGGTGGGGGCGGGGGTGGTTCCACAGCGCGCGGCGCTGCCTGTTGGGGCACGGCGGCCCACAGCTCGGCTTCTACCGCAGGTTGGTCAGAGCTGTTTTTCCAGTTCACGCCCCAGGTCAACGCGCCAATCAACACCGCATGCACCAGCACCGCCAGCGTGATGGCGCGCAGGCGCGCCGGGGGGCGGGGCGGAGAAAACTGGTCGCGGTCGTCGTGGGCGTGCATGGAGTGTGAAGAACGGCGAGGGGAGCGGGTCAGCCGCCTTGTTTGACAGACAAGCCGACGCGTTGCACGCCGGCTTTTTGCAGGGCATCCATGGCTTTCACCACGTTTTCATACTGCACGCCCTTGTCCGCGCTGATGACCACCGCGCTGTTGGGCTCGCCCTGGCTCTTCTGCCAGCGGCTGGCTGCGTCGCCGATCTCGCGTTGGGTCACGCTGCGGGTCGCTTCTGGGGTCTTGAACTGCAGCGATCCATCCTTGTTGACGATGACCTGCGCCACGACCTTGGGCATGTTCTTGCCTTTTCCGACGCTGGGCACGTCGATCACGCCGGGCGTGAGCATGGGGGCGGTCACCATGAAGATGATGAGCAGCACCAGCATCACGTCGATGAACGGGACCATGTTGATCTCGTTGATGGTGCGGCGGCCACGGCCGCGAGATGCCATTCCGGGCATTTTGCAGCCCCCTTAGTGACCCGAGGCCGACTGGCCTGCGGCTGCGGGCTGGGCGCCCAGGTTGCGCTGCAGGATGTTGGAGAACTCTTCGATGAATGTCTCCTGGTGCGTCGCCACGCGGTCGATGTCTCGTGCAAAGCGGTTGTAGGCGATCACGGCGGGGATGGCAGCAAACAGGCCCAGGGCCGTGGCCACTAGCGCCTCGGCAATGCCGGGGGCCACGGTGGCCAGCGTCACCTGCTCCATGCCCGCGAAGCCGGTGAACGCATGCATGATGCCCCACACGGTGCCAAACAAGCCCACATAAGGCGACACAGAGCCGACGGAGGCCAGGAACGACAGACTGGATTCGACCACGTCCATCTCACGCTGAAAGCTGGCGCGCATGGCGCGGCGTGCGCCGTCCAGCAACGTGCCAGGGTCTGCAATGCGGCGCTCGCGCAGTTTTTGGTATTCGCGCATGCCGCTGGCGAAAATGCGTTCCATGGGCCCGGCCTGCTTGGCGTTTTGCGCAGCGCTGGCGAACAGGTCGTTCAGGCTGGTGCCCGACCAGAAGTCCCGCTCGAAATCATCGTTCAGGGCCTTCACGCGCTTCAAGGCAAACAGCTTGCGGAAGATGGCGGCCCAGCTGGCGACCGAAACGATCAGCAGCAACAGCATGACGAGTTGCACCACCCAGCTGGCGTGCAGCACCAGGTTGATGATGGACATGTCTTGGGAGTTCATGGTGTGAGTTGTTCCAGAAGGGTGTTCGGAATTCTTGCGGGTCGCAGGGTGGCAGCATCAACCCATCCGATGCGGATGGTGCCTTCGCTCAGCAACAACGGGGCTTGTTCGGTCATCTGCTCTGGTTTCAGGAGCGCTTGCTGCACTATTGTCAACGATGCGCGGCCCGTGGCTTGCAGGGCGGCGGTAACAATCAGTTCATCGTCCAGCCGCGCCGGGCGGTGGTAGCGCAGCTGCGCATCGGTTACGACAAACATGCCTCCGGTTTGTTCCCGCAATTGCTGCTGGCCCACGCCCAGCGACCGCAGCCACTCGGTGCGGGCGCGTTCAAAGAACTTGAGGTAGTTGGCATAAAACACGATGCCGCCCGCATCGGTGTCTTCCCAATAAATGCGAATCGGAAACTCGAATGCCATCGGGTTATCCGAGCACGCTTCGCAGCCGCGCTGCCGACTCCTGCAGCTGTGCCATCGAGTTGGCGGTCGAAAAGCGGACAAAACGCTCGGGCTCGGCCGTGCCAAAGTCGCGCCCCGGCGTCACTGCAATGTGCGTGCGGCGCATCAGCTCAAACGCAAAGTCCCAACTGCCGCTCACCCCCAGCTTCTGCGCAGCCTGCGTGCAGTCGGCCCAGGCGTAGAAGGCGCCGTCCGGCATCACGGGCACGTTCAGGCCCAGCGACTGCAATTGAGGGATGAAGAAGTCGCGGCGCGCCTTGAACTCTGCGCGGCGGCGTTCGTATTCGGCAATGCTCTCTGCCTCGAAGCAGGCCAGTGCCGCGTGCTGCGACACGGTGCTGGCGCAGATGAACAGGTTTTGCGCCAGGCGCTCCACCACTGGCACCATCGCATCAGGCACCACCATCCAGCCCAGGCGCCAGCCGGTCATGTTGAAGTATTTACTGAAGCTGTTGATGCTGATGATGTTCTCGTCAATGGCCAGTGCCGTGTGGCCAAACTCTTCTTCGTACGACAGGCCCAAGTAGATCTCATCGATCATCGTGATGCCGTCGTGTTCGCGCACCACCTCGTGGATGCGGCGCAGCTCGTCTGGGGCAATGGAAGTGCCCGTGGGGTTCGACGGCGAGGCCAGCAGCACACCCCGTGTTTTTTCGCCCCATGCGGCGCGCACCTTGTCCGCGCTCAACTGGTAGCGCTCGGCCGCCGTGGTGGGCAGCAGCACGGCCTTGCCCTCTGCGGCGCTCACGAAGTGGCGGTTGCAGGGGTAGCTGGGGTCGGGCATCAAAATCTCGTCGCCCGATTCGATGAGCGCGAGGCACGCCAGTTGCAGCGCGGCCGACGCACCGGCCGTGATCACAATGCGGCGTGCCGGAACGTTTACGCCAAAGCGGCTTTGGTACCAGCCGCTGATGCGTTCGCGCAGCGGCTCCAGGCCCAGGGCGTTGGTGTATTGCGTGGCTCCGTCGCGCACGGCGCGCGTGGCGGCCTCCTGCACAAGCGGCGGCGCGGTGAAGTCCGGCTCGCCGATGTTCAGAAAAATCATCGGCTCGCGCGTGCCGGCCACTTCGCGGGCCAGGGTCTGCGCGGCCTTGGCCACTTCCATCACATAGAACGGTTCAATGCGCTCGGCGCGCGTGGAAAACTTCATGGGAAGGCGTCCTGCCCGATGCAGGTCGGGCGTTGGTTCACAACCAAAAGAGGGAAGGCTCCGGGCGTGTCAGTGGGTTGCACACGCGGCGGGGGCATTCGGCGATGCGCTCAGGCGTCGTCGGCGGGTGTGGGAGTCGATGGCGTCGCGCCCGAAGCCTTGTCAGCAGCCACTTCCATCGCGCGCAGCTTGGGGGCCAGGCCGTTGAGCACGGCGTTCACGTACTTGTGGCCGTCGGTGCCGCCAAACTCCTTGGCCAGTTCGATGCATTCATTGAGCACCACGCGCCATGGCACATCCAGGCAGTGCTGAAACTCGTACACGCCGATCCACATCACGGCGTGTTCGATGGGCGAGATCTCGGCCATCTTGCGGTCCAGCAAGGGCGTGATCAGCGCATCCATCTCAGCTGCAGTCTTGATGCTGCCATGCAGCAGCGCGTCGTAGTGCACCGAGTCGGCCTTGTGAAAGCCCGCCAGGTCGCGCGTGAACGCGTCGATGGCTTCGGGTGCGTTGCCGCCCACCAGGTGCTGGTACAGCGCCTGCAACGCGAATTCGCGCGCGCGGCTGCGGTTGGACTTGGACGCTGCTTTGCGCACGCCGGTGCTTTTCAGACCGGTGCGGACCTGCTTGGGCGGGCGTGCCGACGACGGCGTGGGGGTGTTTTCGCTCATGACAGATCTTCCAGCAGGTTGGCCATTTCCACCGCCACGCGGGCAGCATCGGTGCCTTTTTCGGACTGGCGGGCGATGGCTTGTTCCATGTTCTCGGTGGTGATGATGGCGTTGGCAATCGGGATCTGGTAGTCCAGGCTCAGGCGGGTCACGCCCGCGCCAGACTCATTGGCCACCAATTCGAAGTGGTAGGTCTCGCCCCGGATGATGCAGCCCAGCGCAATCAGCGCGTCGAACTCATCGCTTTCGGCCATGGCCTGCAATGCCACGGGTACCTCCAGCGCGCCGGGCACCAGCACATGCTTGATGTGCTTTTCTTGCACGCCCAGGGCCAGCAGCTCTGCGCGGCAGGCGGCGGCCAGGGTGTTGGTGATGCTCTCGTTGAAGCGGGCCTGCACGATGCCGATGTGCAGCTTCTTGCCGTCCAGCTTGTCCGCTGTTCCTTTGTCTGCGCCAAACATAGTGATCCTGTTCTTTTTACTCTTTGGGGATGAAACCGGTGATTTCGAGGCCGTAGCCGGTCATGCTGGGCATGCGGCGCGGCTGGCCCATGAGGGCCATCTTGTGCACGCCACATTCGCGCAGGATCTGTGCGCCCACGCCGTAGGTGCGCAGGTCCATGCGGCCGCGTTCGGGCGCCTGGGCGGAGCGGGCGGTGCCTTCAAATTGCGCCAGCAGCTGGCCCGCGCTTTCGCCGCAGTTGAGCAGCACGGCCACGCCCTTGCCTTGTGCATTGAGGTATTGCAGGCTGGTGTCCAGGCCCCACGAGTGCATGGAACGGTTGATTTCGAGCGCGTCAAACACCGACAGCGGCTCGTGCACGCGCACAGGCACTACATCCTCGGCGCTCCACTGGCCTTTGACCAGCGCCAGGTGCACGGCCTGGCTGGGCTTGTCGCGGAACGCGTGGGCGGTGAACTCGCCGTAGGCGGTTTGCAGCGTGCGCTGGCCGACTTTTTCGACCAAGGATTCATTGCGGCTGCGGTGTTCGATCAGGTCGGCGATGGTGCCGATCTTGAGGCCATGCTCGGCGGCAAACAGCTGCAAATCGGGCAGGCGGGCCATGGTGCCGTCGTCCTTCATGATCTCGCAGATCACCGATGCGGGGCTGCAGCCGGCCATGGCGGCCAGGTCGCACCCGGCTTCGGTATGGCCTGCGCGCATCAGCACGCCGCCGTCCACGGCCTGCAGCGGAAAGATGTGGCCGGGCTGCACGAGGTCGGTGGGCTTGGAGTTGCGGTCCACCGCCACCTGCACGGTGCGGGCGCGGTCGGCGGCCGAGATGCCGGTGGTCACGCCTTCGGCGGCTTCGATGGAGACGGTGAAGGCTGTGCTGTACACCGTGCCGTTGCGCGCAGCCATGGGCGGTAGCTTCAAAAACTCGCAGCGCTCGCGGCTTAAGGTCAGGCAGATCAGGCCCCGGCCAAAGCGGGCCATGAAATTGATGGCCTCGGGTGTCACGTGGTCGGCGGCCAGCACGAGGTCGCCTTCGTTTTCGCGGTCTTCTTCATCCACCAGGATGACGATGCGCCCGGCGCGCATCTCGGCCACGATGTCCTCGACAGGCGAGATCGGCACGGGGGTGAGGGGGGAGGTCATGGAAGGCTGGGGCTTTCTGTGGGGGCCGCTGGCGATTTGCCTGCTGGCGGTGTGCTGCAGCACAGGTTCCCGTGGCCGGAGGCGACTGCTGTGCCTCCAAGAAACCGCCCCAAAGAACATGCGATGCGGCGCTGCCGCACGTCAATGGGGCAAATTGCCCCGGAAGCCGAGGATTTTAGTCCACCGAGCGCCGGTTCCTCTGCAACCGGCGCTTTACCCAATGTCGATCAGATGGCGCTGCCTTGCAGAACGACGTCCGATGCCGGGTAGGCCACGCAGGGCAGCACACAGCCTTCTTCCTTTTCTTCGGCCGTCAGGCCCGGCCATTCGATGGCGTAGCGCACCGTGCCCTCGACCAACTGGCCGATGCAGGTGCGGCAGGTGCCGTTGCGGCAGGAGCTGGGCCAGTCGATGCCACCTTGCTCCAGTGACAGCAGCAGGGGTTGTTCGGGCCAGGCGTCGCATTGCTGGCCATCGGGCTCCACCTTGGCGATGAAGAAGGGAGCAGCGGTGGGTGTGTTCATGGTGGCGTTTTCGTTCAAGCGTTGCGTGTGGCGTGGGTCCACACCAGCAGCAGGTTGTTGGCGGGCAGGGCATGCCGTGCGGCCAGTTGCAGGCCTGCTTCGGCAGCCACGGCGGCCACGTCTTCGATGCGGCGGATGCCCCAGTTCGCGTCTTGTGCGCGCAGGCTGGCGTCAAACGACAGGTTGCCAGGTGCGGTGGGCACGCCGTCTTCCAGATAGGGGCCGTAGGTGACAAGGTGGCCACCGGGCGTCAGGTGGTGCGCGGTGCCGTGCATCAGCCCGGCGCAGCAGGCCCAGGGGGCGATGTGCAGCATGTTGGCGCAGTAGATGAGGTCAAACGCGGCGCCGAAAGCGGGGCCCTCGCTGGGCCAGGGGCTTTGCAGCACGTCCAGCCGCAGTGGCGCACTCACATTGCGGGCGCCCACCTGGGCGGCCCAGCCGCTGATGGAGCCAAAGTGCGTGGCGTGCTGGTCGGTGGGCTGCCAGGTCCAGCCGGGCAGGGCGGCGGCAAAGTGCGCGGCGTGCTGGCCGGTGCCGCTGGCAATCTCCAGCGCTGCACCAGCGGGCGCCAGCAAGGCCTGCAACTGCGCCAGTATGGGGGCCTGGTTGCGTTCGGCGGCGGGGCTGTGCTGAAGTTGCGGGACGGCCATGGATAATTTTGAGTGTTTTTGGCCTCTATCGCTTATCTGATAAGCGGTAGAAGCTATCAAATTGGGAGCGGCACAAGAGCGCTGACCTGGACTGTATCGCAGTCGTCTTGCCCACACGGTATTGCCCATTTTTTAAGCGACACAAGGATAATCCTTGTAAATCAAGCACTTAAGCCTGTCATACAAGGCTTGTTCAAGGTTATCCACAAGATTGTCCAGTGCGGGCAGGGATAACCACCGGTTTTGGGGCTGTCTCAGGCTTGGGGGCCGCCCCGTTGGAACGGGATTTGCGCATGCCTGTTTTTTAAGCGATGCAAGGATATTCCTTTTGAATCAATCACTTAAGAGTGTCATACAACGCTTATCCAAGGTTATCCACAAGATTGTCCAGCGCACTACGGGATAACTATCGACTTGGCAAATCGATCTGCTTAAAAATTAAGCGATGCAGGCCGGTCCATTACAAATCAAGCACTTGGCGCTTTCATACAAGGCTTGTCCAAACTTATCCACATGATTGTCCAGCGCTGGCAGGGATAACCCGCCGCGCAGGTTGCAAGCAGGCTCAGGCCGACACCTTCACGCCCTTCCAGAAAGCGACGCGGCCCTTGATTTCTTGTGCTTCGGGCTTGGGGTCGGCATAGAACCAGGCGGCGTCGGTGTTCATTTCGCCGTTGACCAGGAGCGACAGGTAGCTGGCCTGGCCCTTCCAGTGGCAGGTGGTCTTGTGGTTGCTGAAGGTGAAGTAGTCGCGGTGGAGTGCGCTTTCAGGAAAGTAGTGGTTGCCTTCGACCACCACAGTGTCGTCGCTCTCGGCCACCACCACGTCGTTCCAGATTGCTTTCATGATGAAAATCCTTGGTAAAAATAGCCTGTAGCGCTTGATTAACAAGCGTGATTAGCTATGAAATTGTGAGTAATGGCGCGCCGCAGCAGGCGCGGTGCCCGGGAAAGGATTGCGAGGCAGATTATTCCCAATGTGCCGCGCGTGTGCACGCGAACTTGGCAACCCGGGAGCTTGGCGGGGGGCAAGCGCCCTGGGTTCAGTCGCCTGCGCAACCGGGCGCCCACGGCGCGTGGCTTACAGTGCAGCGCGCGGCGCCAGTGCCCTGGAGCAGTTGCCAGGCTTTTTTGGCTTCACATTCATTTGGTTATTCATTGAGACAACAGGAGAGCTTCACCATGGGTATCGATTTCAAGGGCCGTGTGGCCATCGTGACGGGCGCGGGCGGCGGTCTGGGCCGTCAGCATGCGCTGGCCCTGGCGGAACGCGGCGCCAAGGTGCTGGTCAACGACCTGGGCGGCGCGGTGGACGGCAGCGGTGCCACGGTGGGCGCCGCGCAGGCGGTGGTGGACGAGATCCGCGCGGCGGGTGGCGAGGCGCTGGCCAATGGCGCTTCGGTCACCGACTTCGCTGCGGTCGAGGCCATGGTGCAGCAGGCCATCGACGCCTGGGGCCGGGTTGATGTGCTGGTCAACAACGCGGGCATCTTGCGCGACAAATCGTTCTCCAAGATGAGCATGGACGACTTCCGCCTGGTGGTGGACGTGCACCTGATAGGCGCCGCCAATTGCTGCAAGGCCGTGTGGCCGCACATGGTGGCCCAGCAATATGGCCGCATCGTCATGACCACATCGTCCACCGGCCTGTATGGCAACTTTGGCCAAAGCAACTACGGCGCGGCCAAGCTGGCCCAGGTGGGGCTGATGCAGACCCTGGCCATCGAGGGCGCCAAGTACAACATCCATGTGAACGCCCTGGCCCCCACGGCCGCCACCCGCATGACCGAGGGCCTGATGCCCCAGGAAGTGCTGGACGCCTTGAAGCCCGAAGCCGTGGTGCCCGCCATGTTGGTGCTGGCGCACGAAAGCGCGCCGTCGCGCACCATTCTGTGTGCAGGCGCGGGCACGTTTGAAGCGGCCCACATCACGCTGACGCAGGGAGTGCATCTGGGCATCGGCGCCGATGTGCCCGAGCAACTGGCGGCCCACCTGGCCCAGGTGACGGACCGTGCCGGCGAGCAAGTACCACAAAGTGGCGCAGCCCAAGGAACCAACGAAGTTGGAAAGGCCTTGGCTGCAAGGGCTTGATTTCCCCAGAGGCGGGCCAGCGCTCAACGTGCTAAGTTCCGGGCCGACAGAAGTTGGATCGGTATAAACATATGAGCACACTGCACGAGAGACTGGCCGCCTACCCGGCGGACGCCCTGGGGGGGATTCGCCGCGGCATCGAGAAGGAAGGACTGCGCGTGCTGCCGACCGGTGGCCTGGCCCTGACGCCCCACCCGTTGGCACTGGGCTCGGCCCTCACGCACCCGCTGATCACCACCGACTACAGCGAGTCGCAGCTGGAGCTGATCACCGGCGCCCACAAGGGCGTGATGCAGTGCCTGGATGAGCTGACCGAGGTGCACCAGTTTGTGCACCACACCTTGAAGGACAGCGGCGAGCTGCTGTGGGCCTCCAGCATGCCCTGTGGCCTGCCCACGGACGAGACGATTCCCTTGGGGCGCTACGGCGGCTCCAACGTGGGCCGCGCCAAAAGCGTGTACCGCATGGGCCTGGGCCACCGCTACGGTCGGCGCATGCAGACCATCTCGGGCATTCACTACAACTGGTCGCTGCCGGGGGTGGACAGCGAGCAGTATTTCTCGTTGATCCGCAACTTCCGCCGCCACGCGTTTGTGCTGCTGTACCTGTTTGGCGCTTCGCCCGCGCTGTGTCCTTGTTTTGTGGAAGGCCGCGAACACGGACTGCAGCAGATGGCAGGCGGCAGCGCGCTGTACCTGCCCCACGCTACGTCGCTGCGCATGGGCCGCCTGGGCTACCAAAGCGATGCCCAGTCCACGCTGGCCGTGAGCTACAACGGCCTCACGGGTTATGCCAATTCGCTGCACGAGGCGCTGACCAAGCCGTATCCCGCCTACGAAACCGTGGGCGTGCGCAACCCGGGTGGCGACTACAACCAGCTGGGCACCAGCCTGCTGCAGATCGAGAACGAGTTCTACGGCACCATCCGCCCCAAGCGCACCGTGCGCACGGGCGAGCGCCCGCTGCACGCACTGCGCGAGCGCGGTGTCGAATACGTCGAAGTGCGCCTGATGGACCTGGACCCGTTTGTGCCCGTAGGCATTACGGCCAGCACCATGCGCATGCTGGACGTGTTTTTGCTGCACTGCCTGCTGTCCGACAGCCCGCCCGACACGCCGGCCGAAATTGCCGAACTCAAACACAACCAGCACCTCACGGCCGAGCGCGGCCGCGAGCAGGGCCTGCAGCTGATGCGCAATGGCCAAAGCGTGGCGCTGACCGAATGGGGCGCTGAAGTGCTGGCCGCGTGCGAACCGCTGGCCGCCGCGCTGGACGCCACGCACGGAACCGACGACTACAGCACCGCCCTGCGCGAAGCCCGCGCACTGATGGCGGCGCCCGCCCAGACGCCGTCTGCTCGCGTGCTGGACCACATGGTGCAGGGTCACGCAAACAGCTTTGAATCGTTTGCCCGCCAACGGTCCGTCGCTGCGCGCGACGCGTTGCTGGCGCTGCCCTGGACGGCCGAGCAGCAGGCCCGCTACCTGGCCATGGCCGATGAATCGATTGCTGCGCAAAAGGCCATCGAGGCGGCAGACACTCTACCGTTTGAAGAGTGGCGCGAGCAGTATATGTCGGTGAAGGAATTGACCCCCTGAGCGGCTGCGCCACTTCCCCCAAGGGGGACGCCACCGGTGGCCTGGCAGAGCCAGTTCCACGGTGGCACAGGCTTTGGCTGCGCAGTTTCAGGCCATATCTGCTGCAAGGTAGTGTTATTTGTACTCTTAATTTGATAGCTGTTGGCGCTTGCCTATCAAGCGCTAGAGGCCAATTTAGCTTGAAATTCAGCCCGGTAGCTGTAGCAGCGCCTCTTGCCGCCAGTATTCGGCCGCGTCCAGAAACCCCTCCCACACGCAGCCATTGCAGCCGCGCCCACAGCAGGTGGTGGGCTCAGGGGGCGGGTTGCGCAGCGTGATGCCAGCGTCTGTAGCGCGCTGCTGCATTGCCAGGAACATGGCCTGGGCTGTGGCGCCGTCCACAGCGGGGGTTGGGGCTGCGACAGCGGCCGATGTCACGGCTGGCGACGCCCGGCCTTGGCACGGCGCAGGCCGTACTGCACCCCGAACGCAATGCCCAGCACCAGCGCAAACCAGCCCACCAGGGCCGCCTGCCCCATGAGGTCGCGCACGCTGGCGGACCGGGCCACGTACGGCGCCAGCAAGATGACCAGGCCAATCATGGCCAGGGTCACGCTCTTGAACAGCAGCTCTTTCTGGGCCTTGGTGGTGGCGGCTTGGCGTGGGGTGTCGAGAGGGGCTGGCATAGGGGGCAATGAACGCCGTGGCGCGGGGCAAGTGGGACCGCGATTATCCTTGCGACCCTGATAGATCCCAGAACAACGAAGAAAGTACCCCCGCATGGCCATCCAGTGGTTCCCCGGTCACATGCACCTGACCCGTAAAGCCATCACCGAACGCATCAAGGACATTGATGTGGTGATCGAGGTGCTGGACGCGCGCCTGCCGGGCTCCAGCGCCAACCCGCTGCTGGCCGAGATCACGGGCCACAAGCCCACGCTCAAGGTTCTCAACAAGCAGGACGTGGCCGACCCCGAACGCACCGCGCTGTGGGTGGACTGGTACAACGCCCAGAGCGACACGCGCGCCCTGCCGCTGGATGCGTCCGACCCGGCCCCCACGCGCAAGCTGATCGACGCCTGCCACCAGTTGTCGCCCAACCGGGGCGGCATGGCCAAGCCCATGCGGGTGCTGATCTGCGGCGTGCCCAACGTGGGCAAGTCCACACTCATCAATACGCTCAGCAACAAGCGCCAAGCCAAGACCGGTGACGAGGCGGGCATTACCAAGCTGGAACAGCGCATCACGCTGGCCGACGACTTTTACCTGTGGGACACGCCCGGCATGCTGTGGCCGCGCATTGTGGTGCCCGAGAGCGGCTACAACCTGGCCGCCAGCGGTGCCGTGGGCCGCAATGCGTACGACGAAGAACTGGTCGCGCTGGAGCTGCTGCGCCGCCTGCAGAAGAACTACGCACCCTTGCTGGAGGCGCGCTACAAGCTGGGCCTGCCTGCGGGCGCGGTGGCCGAGATGCATGACGAGGAACTGCTCGAAGCCATTGGCCGCAAACGCGGCGCCATGCTGGGCGGCGGCAAGGTCAACCTGCAAAAGACGGCCGAGATCGTGATGACGGACTTTCGCACCGCCATCCTGGGCCGCATCACGCTGGAGACGCCCACCGAGTTTGAAGCCTGGCGCGCAGCAGGTCTGGCCGAAGACGCCAAGCGGCAGGCCAAAAAAGATGCGCGCACCAAAGCCAAGGGTAAAGGGTCGGGTGTGCGCGAGCCTGCACCGGGCAGCGACGAAGACTGAGTGCGTTATAGGCGCCTCGCTGGCTCAGTCTGCGGGCCGGGCCTTGTCTGCGCAGCGTTGGCACAGCCCCTTGATCTCCAGGCCCCGGGCCTCAAACCCCGGAAGGTAGGCGGCCACTTGCGCGCTCAACGCGTTGAACTGTGGGTCGTCGTGCCACTCGGTGATCTCGCCGCACTGGGTGCACACCAGCATCATGCTGGGATGGTCGTGTTCGGCGTCGGTGCACACCACATAGGTGTTGGTGGCGTCCACCTTGTGCACCAGCCGCTGCTCCATCAAGAAGTCCAGCGCCCGGTACACCGTGGTGGGGGCCACGCGGCCTTTGCGGGTCTGCATGTCGTCTTGCAGGTCATAGGCCTTGGCGCTACCCCCGCGGTGCAGCAGCAGCTCCAGCACCTCGCGGCGCTGCTCGGTCAGCTGCGCGCCGTTGTGGCTGCAGTGCGCGCGGGCCGCGTCCAGCCACTGGCCCAGGGCCTGCGGGTCCGAAGCATCGGGCATGGCATGGGGGGCGTGGCTGTGGGAGGCTGTGGACTTTTTCTTGGCAGGCATGCGCGGCAGTTTAGCGGCGCGCGCGGCCGGTAAGGGCCGCGGGCGCCGCCAGGGCATCAGGGCGCAATACCCAGCCAGGCCAGACCCGTGGGCGCAAAGCCCATGTCCAGCCGCTTGCCCACCTTAGCGCTGGGCACGTCCACCACCGCCACCTGGCGGGCCGCGGGGTCTGACACCAACAATTCATCCCGCGTAAGGCTGGTCACCAGGCTAGGGAAGGGTGCGGCCGTGGGCATCTGTGCCAACACGTTCACCTTGGCTCGCGTGGCAAAAGCGTTGGCGGGGCTGGTGATGTGCAGCGCGCCCTGGTCGTCCAGCACCGCGTAGTTGTTGCCTGCGCGGTCAAAGCCCTGAGCGCGCACGGTGCGGCCTTCAGCCCAGTTCAGGCGCGTGATGCGGCCTGCATCCGCATCGATGACGAACAAATGCCCCGGCGACGCCAGGCCCACCAGCTGCGCCACCTTGTCGTGGCCCTTGATGGTGCCAATGCGTACGCCTGTGGGCATGTCGGCAGGGTTGAGCAGCTTGCGTGCAGTGAAGGTGGCGCTGGCGCCCGTGCCGGAGCGGCTGACCACCAGCACACCGTCGCTGCAGCCAAATGCCGTGTGTTTTGCGTTGGTAAAACTGCCATGCAGGTCGGGGCAGGTTTCCGCAAAACGCTGCACAAATGTGAACCCGGTGGCGGTGCGGCGGTACAGATCCACCTGCACGGGCAGGGTGCCGGTGCTGGCGGAGTCGCGGTAGGTGGTCAGCAGGTGCTCGCCCAATGGTTCTGCCGTGCCATGCATGGGCAGGGGCAGCGGCAGGCGTGCATCTGCCGTGCCTTTGCCAATGCCCGCGTCGCTGAGCAACACCACTTCGGCGTTCTTGTTGTCGGCCACCAGGCCGTCGTTAAACAAAGCGGCCTGGCTGCCATGCGTCTCGAAATGCGTAGGGCGCACGGCGGGCATGCGCAGGCTCAGCAGGCGCGGCGCCTGGCGGTAGTCGTGCAGGTGGTCGCCATGGTCCTCCTGCCACAGACCACCGTCGATGAACTGCGCCTGGTCTTGCGTGCGCTGCAGGGCGATGGCGTAGCGGCCCTCCGGGCTGGCGACCACGGCGGCGGGTGGGTGGTCCAGCGCGAATGACTGCGCAAGCTTGCCTTCGTCCAGGTCCCAGATGCGCACGTTGGCGCTGTCGGCCTGCAGCACGGCCAGGCGCCCGGCAGAGTCAATGCGCTCTGCTTCGTCGACAGGCGCGTCGCCTGAGCCGCCGCCGCCACAACCGGCCAGCAGCGCGGCACTGGCCACGGTGAGCGCGCCCAGGCGCAAGAAGGCGTGTCGATTCATGATGGAAATCCTCCAATGTTGATGTTACATCGTTACTGTAACACTATAACAATTGGAGGTGGCTCGACTGGGTCCGTTTGCGGGTGACGCTTGCAGCGCGTGGTGTTTTGCCGGTAGCTGATTCCAAAAGCCGCAGTTAGGATGGTCTCCCGCCTTCCAACCCCAGTCGCCATGGCCGAAGCCTCTGCTGTTCCGCCCCTGCACCACCAAGACGCCACCACCCGCCATCTGGTCCGTGTGGCGGGTTGGGCAGTGATGGTGTTGGGCGTTGTCATTGGGCTGCTGCTGATGTGGGACGAACCGGTGCAGCCTTTGCGGGTGGCGCTGAACCTGGTGGCGGGCGCGGTGGGCGGCAGCGCGCTGCTGCTGGCCCGCATGGGGCGCTGGACGCAGGCGGCCCACCTGCTGGTGTGGGGGGTGTGGGTGTCGGTGTCGCTGGTGGCGGCCCGCAACGGCGGGGTCAACGGCCCCAACCTGCTCAACTACCCGGTGATCATCGTGCTGGCGGGCTGGCTGCTGGGGGTGCGCGCTACGCTCACGCTGGTGGGGTTGACGGCGCTGCTGTTCATGGGATTCATATGGGCAGATGTCCAGGGCATGTTCAAACCGGTGCAAGTGGCCAACCGTGTGGCGGGGGCGGTGTATCTGGCGGGGATTCTGGTGCTGACGGCGGCGGCCACCTTGCTGTCGCGCCGCAACTACATGAGCCGCGTGCACGAAGCGCAGCAGACCGCCGCCAACCTGGCCGCCAGCGAGGCGGAGTTGCGCAAACTGCTGCGCGCCGTGGAGCAAAGCCCGGAGAGCATCGTCATCACCGATCTGCAGGAAGACATCGAGTACGTGAACGATGCCTTTGTGCGCCGCACCGGCTATGCACGCGACGAGGTGGTGGGCGGTGCGTCGGCCCGCTTTTCGAGCAACGGACTGGCGCCCGCGCAGCGCGAAGGCGTGCGGTCCGCGCTGGCGCGGGGGGATTCCTGGGCGGGCGAGCAGGTCAATTACCGCAAGGACGGCCAGGCGCTGATCGAGTCGGTGGTGGTGGCGCCCATCCGCCAGCCCGACGGGCATGTGAGCCACTATGTAGAACTCAAGCAGGACATCACCGAGCGCAAACGTGCGGCTGATGAAATCCACCGGCTTGCGCATTTCGACAGCCTCACCAGCCTGCCCAATCGCTTCACGCTGATGGAGCGGTTGTCGGTGCTGCAGGGTCGCCCCGGCCGTCCCTCTGTGGCGCAACACGCGCTGCTGTTGCTGGACCTGGACAGGTTCACCACCTTCAACGACGCGCGCGGCAGCGAAATGGGCGACCGGCTGCTGTGCGCTGTGGCCTTGCGCCTGTCGGAAATACTGCCCGCGCAGGGCCTGCTGGTGCGCGTGGCCGGGGACGAGTTTGCGGTGGTGCTGCACGGCCTGGGTGCTGACGTGTCGCTGGCGGGCAGCCAGGCCCTGTTGTTTGCCGAAAAACTGCAGGCTGCGCTGTTGCGCCCTCTGCGGCTGGACGGTGATGCCGAAGAAGCCCAGTTGGGTGCCAGCGTGGGCATCACCCTGTACCCGCAAACGGCCGACGACGGCGCGCACGACGCCCTGCGCCGCGCAGGCACCGCGCTGCACCGCGCCAAGCAGGCGGGGGGCGGGCGTGCCGAGTTTTTTGAGCAGGGCATGGGCGAGGCGGCTGAGCAGCGGTTTCGGGTGGAGCGCGAGCTTCGCCAGGCCGTGGGCGCAGGCGATTTGCGGCTGTACCTGCAGTCGCAAGTGGACGTGCACGGCCAGCTCACCGGTGCCGAGGTGCTGGTGCGGTGGCAACACCCGCGCGATGGGCTGGTGGCGCCGGGAGTGTTCATTCCCATCGCAGAAGAGTCCGATCTCATCGTCAGCGTGGGCGGCTGGGTACTGGCGCAGTCATGCGCGCTGCTGGCCCAGCCCGCCTTCAAGGCGCGGCGGCTGCGGCTGTCGGTCAACCTCAGCGCGCGGCAGTTTCGGCAAACGCGTTTTGTGCCGCAATTGCGGGCTCTGCTGGCCGCGAGCGGCGCTGACCCGCGGCTGTTGACCCTGGAAGTCACCGAAGGCCTGGTGATTGAAGACTTTGACGACGTGGTGGCCAAAATGCACGAGCTGGCCGCGCTGGGCGTGGACATGTCGCTGGATGACTTCGGGACGGGCTATTCATCGCTGGCGTACCTCAAGCGACTGCCCATTCAAGAGATCAAGATCGACCGGTCTTTTGTGCACGACGCCCCCACCAACGCCGACGACGGCGTGCTGGTGGAAGGCATCTTGTCGGTGGCCCGCCACTTTGGCCTGCGCGTGGTGGCCGAGGGGGTGGAGACGCGTGCACAGGCCGACTTCTTGAGCCAGCGCGCGCCAGACATCGTCTACCAGGGCTATTTGTTTGGTCGCCCCGAGCCGGATGTGGACTGGTTGGCCCGCCTGGCACCGGTTGCTCCCGCCGAGGCGTTGGGGTAGACCGCGTGCCGGAGGCGGTGCGCGAGCCCAGTGAAGCCCACTGAAAATACAAGTAAAAATAGCTGCTAGCGCTTTATGGATAAGCGCTGGCAGCTATGTTTTTAGCAGCAATCAAAGTCTGCGGCGAATCCGCAGCGCCGACTACTTGTTCTTGTCTTTGCCGCGAGGAATCACCGCGGTCGTCGGTGGCATGGGCCGGTCAGAGCCGCTGCTCTCCTTGGGGAGCGAAGTATCCTTCTTGGGTTTCTTCGCCATCTTGTTACTGCGTTGTTCGCCTTTGGCCATAGTGCCTCCTGTAAGGTCTCGGGATGGGACCGCTGCGCAGGATGGTACGCCACAACCAGGGGCATCGCAGTGGCCCGCCGGGCTCTTTTGCGTGGCTGCGCTGATGGCGCCGCGGGCTGCCGTTGAATGCCTCGCCTGCGGTCCAGGGGAACCCGTTCTTACTCCGGCGCTGCCGCCACCACGGCCGTGGCTTCCATCTCCACCAACATGCCGTCCAGAGCCAGTCGCGGCACCGGAATCAGCGTGCAGCCCGGGGCTGGGCCGTCGGTCCACGTCCGGCGCGCGGCATCGGCCCAGATCGCCAGGCGGGCTTCGGAATGGTCCACCACCAGCAAGGTCAGGCGCACCACATCGTTCACCGTGGCGCCCGCCGCTGTAAGCGCCGTGCGCATGTTGGCCAGCGCTTGTTCCAGCTGCTGCGCAAAGTCGGGCGACAACTCGCCCGCCAGATTCTCCCCACCCTGGCCCGATGCGTAGATGGTGCGGCCCCGCAGCGGCGCCACCACCACGTGCGAATACCCGTTGGGCACGGGGTCGTACAGCCCGGTCGGTTTGATGTGGGTGAGTGACATGTGGGTCTGCGAAAGTTTTGAAGCGATCTGCGGCATGGTGTGATCCGTTCAGGGTTGAAGAAGTGGGTAGTGTCAAACCTCAAGTAAAGTTAAGGTCAACCCATTTTTTTTTTGAGGCACACGCATGAAACACGACGATTCCGCTGGCGATGGCGCCATAGACCTGACGGCCGAGCTTTCGGTGGGTGAGGTGGCACGGCGCAGCGGCCTTGCGGTATCGGCCCTGCATTTTTATGAATCACGTGGTCTGCTGGCCAGCGTGCGCAACGCGGGCAACCAGCGCCGCTACCCCCGCTCGGTACTGCGCCGGGTGGCCGTGATCAAGGTGGCCCAGCGCATGGGCGTTCCCTTGGCTGCCATTGCCCAGGCGCTGCAGGCCCTGCCCTCTGGCCGCACCCCCACGGTGGCTGACTGGCGGCGCCTGTCGCAGCGCTGGCGTGAAGACCTGGACGAGCGCATTCGCACGCTGACGGCACTGCGTGACCAGCTGGATGGGTGCATTGGCTGCGGCTGCCTGTCGCTCAAGGTCTGCCCGCTGCGCAATGCGCAAGACACGCTGGCCCAACAGGGACCCGGGCCGCATTTTTGAGTCGGCGTGTGCATTTGCATGCCAGCCCGGCCCACTGGGGGGCGTTTGTGTGGTTCCTCTGGATGGAAATCACACACCCAGCCTGCATCCGTCAATGCCCGCGCAAAAATGGGCCTTTGCTCTCCAGCCCTGTGGTGCTATGCGCTTGGAGCGCTCTCAGCGATTTAACTGCTTGGGATGCGTGCTGTGCGATGTTGACAGCGCCTCAGGCCTTCACTTCGACCACGGGTTCGAAACCGCCGAAGATCATGCGTTTGCCATCAAAAGGCATGGGCGGGTTGCCGGGTGTGGACGGGTCCATGCGGGGGTCTTCCATCATCTTCTTCATGCCCGCATCGCGCGTTGCTTTGTCCGGCCATTCAACCCACGAAAAGGCCACCGTCTCCTCGGCCGTGGCCTGAACTGCACGGCGGAAATCGGTGACTTTGCCGTCGGGGACGTCATCACCCCAACCCTCGATCACCCGGATCGCGCCCAGTTCTATGAATATCGGATCGAGCTGGCGCGCGTGCTCAATGAACTTCTGCTTGTTGGCGGTCGGGACCGCGATCACGAAACCATCGATGTAAGACATATCTTGACTCCTGTTGGTTGACCATTCGACGTGCCCGCAGATGGGCACCTCGTACCTTCTCGACGAATGACAGCAAGCCAAATCGACATGAGGCTGTGTTTTTTTGGCCCTGGCGCAATGCGAGCGCAGAAAGACCGCTCGTCGGCCAGGCCAATTTCCGCACGGTCTACCACCGTAGCGGTGCTGCTTCATCCGTCCAGAAAATCCAGCGCCGCCTCTCCACCCAGGGCGATGTCCCGATGGAATACAGGTCCATGCCCGTTTCCACCCGTTCCAGCATGACCAGATAGCCGCCATAGCTGCAGGCCACGATCGAGCTGCCGTCCGGCGACACATCAATGGCGCTGATGGTGCTGCCGATGTGGTGCCGCCACAGGTTCTGGCCCGTGTCATCCACCGCATGCAGGTAGCCATTGGCGTCGCCCATGATGACCATGCCCGGCAGGGTGGCAGACGCATAGACGCGCCACTGGGTGTTGATGGCCGGGGCTTCCAGCGTTTCCGCTTCGCTGTTCGCCGCGAGGTCTGGCAATGCTTCACCCACGGGCGCGGCCAGCGTGCAGCCGACGTAGAAGTGGCAGGAATTGGCAAACAGCTGCGCGCCATCGTGCGAGAAGGTGGCGTGGTGCGGGTAGGACGACAGGGGTTCGTAGCGGCACAACAACTGGCCGGCAGCGTTCAGCAGGATGTGCACACTGTCCTGGTCGCCCACGGCGATGTGGCGCTCGTCCGGTGACAGGGCCATGTGCAGCATGTTCAGGGACAGCGCCGCACCCCGGTCTTCGTCGGACTGGTTTTTGGGCCAGTTGTAGGGGCCGTCTTCGTCAAAAGTCTGGGGGTGCAGGCGTTGCACACCGTGTTCCCCCAGAAGGTAGATGCCTGTGGGGTTGCGCAGCAACACGCGCTGGCCATTGTCAAAGGGAATGAGTTCGTCGCTCCGCTGGCCGAGCGGGTCTGCCACGATTTCTAGCGCGGGCGGCAAGTCTTCGTTGCCTCGTGGAAGCGCAAAACGCGCCACCACGGGGCCGTCGAAACCGCGGTGTGTGGTGATGTGCTGGCCATCGCTTTGGGCGAAGCAGCTCCGGTCGGACGAGCGGCCCAACCCCTTGAGCGCGGGCAATGGTTTGGCATGGCCGCCGTGCAGGGCCACCCAGTGCGCAGCGTCTTCGTATGGGGCGCCGATGCACGCCAGGACCCTGCCATCGTCCAGCTCGAAAACGGGGCCGATGAAGCGACCTGCGTGGGCGGCATGCGGGGCGAAGGCATCCGCTGCAAACGCAAAGCGCTGGCGAAACCTTTCGGACAAGTCTTCGTCGCCCCACGCGCTGACCACGCGGGCCAGTTGCAGCACGGTGGGGGCGGATGCCTTGCGGGGGTCTTCGGGCAGCTCGTTTTCGGCCTCCTCCTCGGACTTTTCTTCGGCATCGTCGTCACTGCGCTCGGGTGCACCGGGATCTGCACTGGCCCGGTCCGCGGCGTCCAGGGTGAACTGGTGCGTGCGGATGGCCGCCACATAACGTTCTCCATCTGCCTGCCATTGGCCTGACAGCACCATCAGTTCCACCGGGAAAACGGCTGAATCGGGCAGATCCGGTGCCAGCGGGGGCGTGGTCAGCAGATGGACTGTGGCCTCAATGCGCCGCGCTTCAGACTGGCGGGCTTGTTCCTGTTGCTGGTGGGTATTGATGCGCGCCTCCATCGCACCATAAAAGCGCAGCAAGCGCGCAATGTGGTCTGCAGCGCACGCGGGCAGGGCGGTGCGGCTGTCGGATTGGCGTTGTGAATAGGTGAAATCCACCACACCCGGCCCGTCGCGGGCTTCATCCACATCGAGCTGGTAGGCGCTGTGTGCGTTGTCGGCAGCGTCGCCGGGCGCTGTGTCGCCGTTTTTCCAGCTGAGCTTGAGCGCGCGGCCCCAGGGCTCGCCGTCGTGCATGCAGGGCTGGCGGGCGCCCACCCAGATGTCATCTTCCCAGTAGCCGTTTTTGTCGCTGTCCCACCAGTCGTTGTAGCGCTCGGTGAACACGGGCAGGGTGGTCAAGGTTTCAATGCGCGCAGTGGTCAGCTCCGCTTTGAGGCGCTGGTGCAGCGGGTAGCGCGCGCGGTGTTGGCCCACGGCCTTGCGCACGTAGTCCAGCACTCCGCGCCAAGCATGTTGGCAGGCCTTCCAGGCTTTCGGGTCGGTGTCGGGCGCCAATGCTTTCCAATCGCCAGGTTCGCCATCGATGTAGCCGCGGTAAATCAGCGTGAGCTGGAGGCTGGTGGGCACCGTGCGGCGCAGCACGGCTGCGGCCAGCCGTGCCATCAGTCCCTGGGGCAAGGGCACCTGTTCCACCGACAGATAAAAGTCCCAGGTTTTCCAGACCGTGATGAACACGTTGTCATCGCGCTGGTCTTGCTCCTCGTCCACATGGCGCTGACACAGCGAAAAGTCGGTTTCTTGGAACCAGCCGTAGGCCTTGTATTGTTTGTGCGCGATCACCGGTGTGCGCAGCACCGCCATGATGTTTTCGACGCTGATGGCGTTGTCAGCGCAGAGGTCGTGGGCAATGGGGGAGAGGGTGTGGATGTCTGCGCTGCTGCGCGTGGCGCTGTCGCCCGCGCGCACGGCCGCCAGCACGGCGTCGCGGTTCAGCAGCGCGCTGATCCCGTATGCGCCGGTGTCGGCATCGTCGAGAAACTCGGTGTCAAACACCGCTGCCATCACTTCGCACGAGAACTCTGCCAGGTGCGCCACCCCGCGCACTTCGTCCAGCAAAAACTCCGCCTGCTCGGGCCCCGCGATGTGCAGGTGGTACTTGTCTGTGAAGACGGCCACCCGTGCCGTCAGCCCACCCTGCACCCGTAGCTCGCCGTGGTTGCCGTGGTTGCCGTGCCCCCACAGCAAGTCGTCCACGTGCAGCATTCCGCCCACATTCAGCAGTTGCCCGGCCACCACCATGTTCTGCGCTTGGGTGTCGCCCGTCACGATAAGGTGGGTGGTGCCATCAGTGTCATTCGAGGTCAGCGCACCGTCGACCTGCAAATTGCCTTCGATGAGGATAAGAAACGGAGCGCTGGGGAGTTTCGTGTCGCTGGTGTCGTTTGGCAGGCGTTGCAGCCACGTGCGCAGTGCGCTGCCTGTGGCCAGGGGCGCGTTGAGGTGCAGTTCGGGCAGCTGCACATCGCTGCAGATGTGCAGCACCATTTCGCTGCCCAGAGCGTTTGGGTCGTTGGCCAAGCGCTCCGCGATCCAGCAGCCGAGCGGAATCAGCGCGGTCACCTCGGTCAGCGGGCAAAGTCGTGCAATGGGCATGGCAGCAGAGGGCAGTGGGGACAACCGGCGGGCATCGTACACCCCGGTCTGCACGGTTCCGGCTTTGCGTTGACAATGATGTGTTGTCTTATCAATTACCCCCATGTCCCTCAATCCTCCCGTTCTTGAAGTCCTGCCACGCGACTTGTCTGCCTACCGCACGGGCAATGTCGGAATTGACTATGTGCACCGTTTTGAGTCTGGCAAGCCCGGCCCCCATGTGTTGATCAATGCGCTGACACATGGCAACGAGATCTGCGGCATGGTGGCTGCCACACACCTGCTGGACACGGGTGTGCGCCCCCTCATCGGCACACTCACCATCAGCTTTGCCAACGTGGCCGCATATGAATCGTTCGACCAGAGCCGGCCGTTTGAAAGCCGCCAATTGGTGCACAACCTCAACCGCGTGTGGTCTGCGGCCGAGCTGGACGGCTCCGCAGAGAGCCCCGAACTGAACCGCGCGCGGGTAATGCGCCCGGTGGTGGCCGCAGCCGATCACATTCTGGACATTCACTCCACCAGCCAGGATGTGCAGCCTTTCTGGGTGTACCCGGGCTATCCCCGCAACGCCGAAGCGGCGATGGCGATTGGCCAGCCGCCGGTGCACCTGGTGATGCCCGGGGGGTTGGGCTCGGGCACGCCCCTGATCCAGCACGGCCGGCACGGGCAGGCCGATGGCGGCGGCGTGGCCTTGGTGGTGGAGTGCGGGCAGCACTTTTTGCAGTCAGCGGCGGACGTGGCAACGGCGGCGGCGCTGGATTTTCTGGCGCATTTCGGCCTGGTCGAAGCAACACCGGGTCGGCCTGCGCCCGGGGCCCAGCGCCGCTATGAGCTTCTGGAGACCTGCATGGTGCGAACCCCGGACTTTGCGTTTGCCCGTCCGGTGAACGGCTTTGAGGTGTTTGCCAAGGACGAGCTGATTGCGACCGACGGCACACACGAAATCCGAGCGCTGTGTGACGATTGCACCGTTCTCATGCCAACGCGCGAACCCATCGTGGGCCGTGAGGCCGTTTACCTGACGCGACCTTTGTGACGAGGAGGGCCGGGCGGCAACCGTGTCAGAACGACGAGCCCGGCTGTTCCAAAAATGCCAGCTCCTGGGCTGTGGAGGTCCGGCCCAGCACGACATTGCGGTGTGGGTAGCGACCAAACCGCGCAATGATGTCGCGGTGCTGCACTTCAAACTTCAGATTGTTCTCCAGCCCTGGCTGGTCGAACAGCACCAGGGCCTGCTCGTGTACGGCGGCTGATTCGCTGTGCATGTAGGGCATATAGGCAAAAGCGCGCTGGGCGGGTGTCAGCGCGCCGTCGTGCTGCCCGGCCACCAGTTCCTGGGCCAGCGCCAGGGCCTGCGCGTCCTGCGTAAACGCCAGCGGCGAGCCGCGGTGGATGTTGCGCGAGAACTGGTCCAGCACCAGGATCTCCGCCAGCCGACCCTGTGGCGTCGCCCGCCATGACCACAGTTCACACCGCTGCGCTGCTTGCCATGTGGTACCGAAACGAACGCGAATCATCGCGTCGATCGCGTCCTCTTGTGCAAAGTGTTGGGCGGGAGAGAGTTCTTCGAACCAGAAATGAAGAATGTCTTCTGCTTGCATGGTGATTTTGGAGTGAAATTGGGCTCTAGCGCTTGATCATAAAGCGTTAGCAGCTATCAATTTCATAGTTTCTTCCTGCGTTAAGACTTGAGCTTGATCTTCCCTTCGCGCACGTACTGATTGAACTGGTCGTTGGGGATGGCAGCCGAGCCTGCGGCTTCGTTATCTGCGGTCCAGCTCAGCGTGGTGCTGTCTTTGGACGGTTCCAGTTCGACGGGGCCTTTGGGAATGGTCAGTGGCGCGCCGTCCCCGGGGGTGTAGGTGACGTGGCCGTGGATGGTGGCTTGTTGGGTCATGGCAGTTTCTCTCCTTGTTTGCGGCGTCTGCCGCTGTGGTCGTCCGCACATTACAAATCGCGGCTGCGTAAAGAGGTGTAAGACCATGCCCCTCAAACCCGCGGGCCGTTGCCGCCGTTGGGCGGGTGGGAAAGGTGGGCGCGCTGGGTTTGGTGGCGTGTATCAGGGCGGAATGACCGGCTGCGTGCGCTCTTGCCGCACCAGATACAGCCCGCTGCCGATGATGATGGCACCGCCCAGCAAGGTGTAGGCACCGGGCACCGCCTGCCACAGCACCCAATCAAGCCCCATGCCCCAGGCCAGGGCTGTGTATTCAAACGGCGCCACCACCGACACCTGCCCGTGCCGGAACGCCTCGGTGATCGCCAACTGGCCCGCAAACCCCGTCACCGCCAGGCCCGCTACCAACGGCCAGTGCGCCTGAGCCACCCCGACCCACTGGGGCCATGCCAACGCACCCGCGCCCAGCGCCAGAAAGGCGGTAGTCCAGAAAACCAGGCTGGCACTGGAGTCCGTGCGCGTCAGCACGCGCCCCGTGATGGCCGACACGGCGTAGCCCACCGCGGCACCCAGCACTGCCAGCGCACCCACGGTCAAAAATGCGTCCTGGCTGGGCCGCAACGCCACCACCACGCCCACCAGCCCCAGCGCAATCGCCACCCAGTGGGCAGCGCGCACCTTCTCGCGCAGCACCACGGTCGAGAGTGCCGTGATCAACAATGGGGCGATGAAAAACAGGGAGTAGGCTTCGGCCAGTGCCAGCTCCTTGAGGGCGTAGGCAAACAGTGCCAGCATCGCCACATTGAGCACGCCACGCAGCAGGTGCAGCCGCCAGCGCACCTTGAGCAACCGGGTCACTTCGCCGCGCCACACCGCGTACAGCACCACCAGCGGCAGCGCCGCCCACCCCCGCAGTGCAGCGACCTGCATGGCCGGGTAGTGGGCCGACAGGGTTTTGAGCAGCGCGTCCATGGCGGAGAAAAAACCTACGGCCACCACCATGGCGATGATGCCGCGCAGGTTTTCGGAACTGACGGAGGGAGGAGTTGATGGCATGGTGGGGAGATGGACAGGGCGCGCGTAACGAGCCAAAAAGTGTAGATGGTTCAAGGATCCCGATCCGGTCTTGATCGCCGTGCAGTGGCGGCATTTGCGCATGCTGCGTCGCTATACTCCGCGGGCCTTTCGAGGCCTGTTGCAACGGCTGACCCATGTGCAGCGGGTGGTGTTGCAGAGTCTGTCTCTGGTCGATCAATGGAGTGCGTATGCTGGATCCCGCCCTTTTTTCTCGTCAGCTAACCTGGGCCGACGCATTGCGGTTCGTGGACCAGCAGGTGGTGGTGTACGTGCCTGCCGCGTCTGGTGTCGCGGAAATACCGCTGATGGTGCACAGCGTGACCGAGTCGCCAGCAGCGCCCGGAACCCACCAGTTCGCCATCTCGTTTCAAGGCCCACCGAATGGACCCATGGCACAAGGGACCTATCGACTGCGGCATCCGGAACTTGGTGATTTCGCAGTGTTCATGACCCCCATGGCCCAAAAGGCTGATGGCTTTTTGTACGAGGCCTGCTTTTCCCATGTGGTGTGAGCCCGACCTGTCGAGCATTCCGCTTGAACTGCAGTTGCGCAACGCTGAAGAGTCTGATCTCGCGTTTTTGCGCTCGCTGTATCGCACCGTGCGCGACCCGGAGTTGGCGCTGACGCCGTGGTCCGAGGCTCAGCGCCAGGCCTTCTCTGATTCGCAATTTGCGCTGCAAGATCGCCACTACCGCGCACATTACCCTGGCGCACTGTTTCTTGTGATTGAACACCAAGGCGTCCCCGTAGGGCGCTTGTATCTGGGTACCGCACCTGGCCCATTGCGCCTGATGGATCTGGCTTTCATGCCTGTGTGGCGGGGACGGGGTTGGGGCACGGCATTGGTGCGCGCTGTAGTCGGACGTGCTGACCGCGAAGCTCGCGACACGTTGTTGTTCGTGGAATCCAACAACCCGGCATACCGGCTTTATGAACGCGAGGGCTTTATCGACGAAGGTGTCGAGGGCGTCTACAGGCGTATGCGACGGCGGCCCTCACCGGTCAAGTCTGCCGATTGAAGACGGCCTCGAACTCTTGACCTAGCGCATCGTTGGGGCTGACAAAGATGGCGTGTGTTCCCAAGGTCGGGTGCGTGACGTCCCAGGTCCCCTGGGCCAATGAGTGAGGTGAAGAGGGGGCGAAGAGCAGACGGAAATTCCGGTCTGCATCTGTTGTTTCTTGTAGCGCCGTTGCATGTTGCAGGACTGCACGGGCCTGCACGCCGTTCATGCTGAAACCGAAAGCGTCTCCCTCCAAAGGCACAAAGTGTTGCCGCAACAACGAGCCCCCAGATAGGGGTGCAGATGCAGGGTGGAATGCGGCATGAACAAGTCCTGTCGAAGCGGCAGCGGGTGCGATACCCGCAGCTTTGAGAAGAGAGCGTCTTTGGTGGTTCATCGTCAAACTGAATCAGAAGTTCCGGCCCCAGTCGTAGGTCGATAGGGGCTTGGAAGTTTGGGCGGAGCGATCTTGCCTCAGATTTTGCTGCAACGCCATATTTGTCTTGCGCCGATTTCCGGCAGCCCCTATATTTGCCTCCGTTTTTGGGAGAAAGGCTGCTCAGCTTGGCTTTACGCCTTCAGCACCGCCTCCTCCCGTCTGATCAAACCCCCCAATACTCGCGGGCCGTATGGCCTGCAGCGCGTCATGGCACAACCTTATGTGGGCGAGATTCGTATGTTCGCCGGAAATTTTGCCCCTGCGGGATGGGCCCTGTGCGATGGGCGATTGCTGCCGATCTCCGAAAACGAGACGATCTTCCAATTGATAGGCACTACTTATGGTGGCGACGGGCAGTCCACCCTCGCATTGCCAGACCTGCGCGGTCGGATCCCCATTCATCAAGGCAACGGTTTCATTCTTGCGGAAACCGGCGGTGCTGAAGAGATCACGCTGACGGTGAACCAGATTCCGAATCACAACCACACACTGATGGCCTCTGCGGGCACGGGTTATGTGGCGTCTCCTGTCGGGGCATTGCCCGCCCGCCATCGCGACTACAAGGCCTTTGTCAACGCCGCTGCCTCGCAGAACATGCACGTGGCGACGCTGCCGCCGGTTGGAGGCAGCCAGCCGCATGAGAACCGACCTCCATTTCTCTGCGTGAACTTCATCATCTCGCTCTTCGGCATTTTTCCGTCCCCGACCTGACGCCATGGCAGAACCTTTTCTCTCCGAGATCCGTATCGTCTCGTTTGGCTTCCCGCCCAAGGGATGGGCTTTTTGCAACGGGCAGCTTTTGCCCATTAATCAGAACCAGGCGCTGTTTTCCCTGTTGGGTACCACCTTTGGCGGCGACGGGCGTGTCAATTTTGCGCTGCCGGATTTCCGTGCACGCATGCCCCTCCATGTCGGGGGATCGCATGCGCTGGGAGAGCGCGGCGGAGAGCAGGCGCATACCTTGTCCGTGAGTGAGTTACCGATGCACACCCATGTCCCGCTTGCGACTTCTGCGGTGGGCCGCGCTACAGGCCCGACAGGCAACGTGTTTGCTGCATCACGCGGCAGTTACGCCGCTTCGGCAACTGCGGCCACCCGAGCGGACACTATTACGTCCATTGGTGGTTCGCAGGCACATCTCAATTTGCCCCCCTTTCTCACGCTGAGCTTTGTGATTGCGCTGCAAGGCATATTTCCTTCGCCTACCTGATCGTTCCAGACGAAAGAACACGCTCCATGGCCGACCCCTTTGTTGCAGAAATCCGCATCGTCCCGTTCAATTTCCCACCCCGCGGATGGGCTTGGTGCGACGGGCAACTGCTCCCCCTTTCACAAAACACCGCGCTGTTTTCCCTCCTGGGTACGACCTATGGCGGAAACGGCTCCAGTAACTTTGCATTGCCCGATCTGCAAGGGCGAGCTCCCATGATGCCGGGTCAGGGTCCTGGCCTGTCTTTGTACGACCTCGGCCAATCTGGCGGAGCGGAAACCGTAAGCCTGCAGGCTTCGGAGATCCCGTCCCATACCCATATGTTGCGCGGCGGTGATGTGGCGGGACCAGCGGTGGCTGACCCTTCTGGCGCCAGTTTGGGGCCGTCGCCCGCGCGGGCATATGCCAACGCCGCGCCGAGCGAACCCATGGGCGTCGATGCTGTCAGCGTGACTGGCAACGGCCAGCCTCACAACAACATGCCTCCCTATTTGACCGCGTATTTCATCATTGCCCTGCAAGGCGTTTTCCCGCCGCGGTCTTGAGGTGGCGTGCCGCGTTCCCAGTTTTTGACCGCCATTTCTTCGATCCGTCTTGTCGTGACTTCCCCCATGCGTTGTACCGTTTTAGCTTTGGCGCTTGTTGCAGGCGCAATGCCATCTTGGTCGCAGACCAAGCCTGTCGTGCAGCGTGAGTTCGCAGGGCGCGAAAACCGCTTTGTCGCCATGCCCGCCAGTGACGCGTCGGCTCAGTTTCGCGCGGCGGCGGGTGGGCGCCAAATTGCTTTTGATTCCTCGGGTGTCGTCTTGCAGTCGCGGCGCGCGCAGGAAACAGCGGCCAAGGCCCGTTCCCTTGGCGCGAAGACAGCCCCGGATGGTGGCCTGCGCTACAGCTTCGAAGGCGCGGCCGGGGTCACGCCACAAGGGGTACAGGCTTCGCCCACGGTCTACCACTGGCTGGTGGGAGACCAAACACAATGGCAGACAGGGCTCAAGAGCTATGGCTCGGTGGTGTATCGCAGTGTGTGGCCTGGTGTGGACGCCGTCTTTTCAGGGGACGCAGGGGGCTTCAAATACCAGTTCGAACTAGTGCCAGGTGCGGACCCACAGCGCGTGGTGTGGCGCGTGGACGGGGCCGATGAAGTGAGCCTACAGGACGATGGCTCGTTGCATTGGCGTGTGGGCGACGAGGTCCTGGTGGATGCCGCTCCGGTGGTGTTTCAGACAGACGGCTCGCGTCGCATGGCGGTGGCTGCGCGCTACCGGGTGGAGCAGGCTGGCGAGCGTAGCTGGCGCATCGGTTTTGTCTTGGCCGCCCACGATGTGAACAAGCCTTTGATCATCGACCCCGCCTGGACCGGGTATTCGGGGCTGGTGGGCGGCAATGCCGATGACCAGGTGTTTTCGGTGGCCCGCGATGTGGATGGCAACACCTTTGCCTGCGGTGCTACGCAGTCGCTGAATCTGCCAACCACTGGCGGCGTCGGAGGCCGCGGTGGTGACGACGCCTTTGTGGTGAAGTTCGACCCCAAGGGCGAGGCCCAGTTTGTAACGTACGTGGGTGGCAGTGCAAACGATGCTTGTCACGGACTGGCATTGGATGCTGGCGGCAGCATCTATCTGGCGGGTGCCACGCATTCCACCAATTTCCCCACCGCAGGCACTGATGCCAACAACCGCCTGCGCCGCACCAAAACCCTGGATGACCGTGACGCATTTGTGATGCAGCTTGGCAGCAATGGCGCGTCTGTGTCCTATTCAGGATTCATTGGCGGCGCTGAAGACGATCAGGCCAATGCCATTGTCGTGGACGCGCTGGGCCGTGCTTACGTGACGGGGTTCTCGGTCTGCACCACCACTGCTGCGGCAGGCTGCACCACAGCGGCCCCCGCGTTTCCAGCGTTTGGCGGCCCGAACCTGGCGCATGGCGGCGACCAGTTGGGCACCGGCGGCATGGACGCGTTTGTTGCGCGGGTTGCGGCCGGCGGAGGCGGGCTGGACTATGCCGGTTTTGTTGGCGGGAATGGCGGGGATGAGATGGGTAACGCCCTGGCGCTCTTGCCCGATGGCCGGGTGGCCGTGGCCGGTGCCACCGATTCCACGGCGGCTCTGCCCAGCCTGACTGGTCCGCGCACGACACTCGCCTCCCGGTCGCTGGACGCCGTCGACGCATTTGTGGCATTTGTCGCTGCAGACGGCAGCAGTGCGCAGATGCAGATCCTGACGGGATCGTTGCCGCAAAACGGCGATGTGGGCATGGACCGAGCGCTCGCCGTGATGGTGGATACCGAGGGTGTTGTCATCGTGGCGGGCGAAACCAATGCCCCCAATTTCCCCGCGAACGACGCCGGGTCCCGGTTCATTGCCGGGGGGGCGCAGAACAACGGTAGCGGCAACATGGATGGATTTATCGTCCGTTTGCACCCCACCACGCCGTTTGCGACCTATCTGGGTGGCTCTGGCTATGACTATGTTGCGGCACTTGCGGACGACGGCGAAGCCATTTATGCCACAGGTGCCACCAGCGTGGGCACAGGGTTCCCTGTGGTGGCCCAGAGCGGCATCACTACCACGCGCCCCGGCCAGCAAGACGGATTCTTGACCAAGATTGCGCGCTCGACTCCCGGATCCTTGGTGTATTCCGGTTTTCTGGGCACGAGCGGGGCAGATGCCATGCATGCCCTATCTGCCACGCTGGTGGACACCGACACGATCCTGTCGGTGGGCGGGGTGACCACCTCCGGCGCAGGGGGGCTGACAAACCCCACCACAGAGGCTTCTGCCAGTGTGGCTGCCGCCAACGGGTTGGTGTTGCGCATTGATCCGTTTGGCCCGCCTCACCGGATAGATGTGGTGGCAGGTGCGTCCCAGTCCACGCCCATTGGCCAAGCGTTTGCCGTGCCGTTGCAGGTGCAGGTATTTGACGTGGATTCCCGCGCGCTGTCCAACGTGGTGGTGAACTTCACAGTGCCCGGAACTGGTGCGTCAGCGGCGCTCGACTCTGGCGGCACCGCCACCACCAATGCGACTGGCATTGCCACCCTCAACGCAACCGCCAACATGCTGGCGGGCCCCTACAACGTCACGGCCACGGCCGGTGCTGTGCAGACGACACTGGCGCTGACCAATGCAAAGGGTCTCCAGGCAACGCTGACGGCCCTCGCCAGCCCCTCCAATGTGGTCTACAACGGTACGTCCACCTTGTCGGTGTCAGGTGGCACGGGCACGGGGTCGGTGAGCTATGCCGTTACCGCGGGTGCTGCCAATTGTTCGGTGACGGGCTCTACCGTCACCGCGACGGGTGTGGGCGGTTGCACCATCACCGCCACCAAGGCCACGGACGCCAACTACCTGGAAGCCACAGCCACGGTGGACATCACCGTGACAAAGGCCAACCAGTCATCCCTGACGGCGTCGGCCGCGCCTGCGACGATTGCACTCCACGACACCTCGACCCTGGGAGCGGCAGGCGGGTCCGGTTCGGGAGGGGTGACCTTTGCTGTAACGGCAGGGGCGGGCGTTTGCTCGGTAGCAGGCAGCGTGTTGACCGGTATTGATGTGGGCTCTTGCACCGTGACGGCCACCCGCGCCGCCGATGCTTTCTATAACGAGGTGACAGGCCAGGTGGTGGTCACTGTGACGCGCGCTTTGCAAACTGCCTGGGCCGTCAGTGCCACGCCTTCAGCCAGCACGACCGTGAACGGTTCTGTGACGCTGGTCACATCTGGTGGTACCGGAACGGGGGCTGTCAGCCTTGCTGTTACTGCGGGTGGTGCTTCTTGTAGCCTCGCGGGCAATGTGCTGACTGGAGTGACCCCGGGCACTTGCACCGTCACGGCCACCAAACAAGGCGACGCGCAGTACGAGCCCGCCGCTGCAACGGTCGATGTGCAGATCGACCAAGCCGCACAGGCTGGTTTCAGCGCTACAGCGACGCCTCCCACCATTGTTTACATGGGTTCTGCCACGCTGGCCAGCGCAGGTGGGTCGGGCTCTGGCGCCGTGAGCTTCGCTGTCACATCGGGCGCGGGCAATTGCCAGGTAACGGGCAACCTGCTCACGGGGGTGGGTGTGGGCTCATGCGTAGTGACGGCCACCAAGGCGGCAGATGTCAATTACGGTGCAGCCACCGCCACTGTCGGGGTGGTGGTTACCAAAGCACCCCAGCCTGCGCTGGTGGTTTCAGCGACACCCTCCAACCTGGCGCTCAACGACACAAGCAGCTTGGCAACCACTGGTGGGGCGGGAACGGGTGCAGTCACGTACGCGGTGACCTCGGGTGCTGCTGCGTGTTCGCTGGCAGGCGCCACGGTCACGGGAGCAGCAATCGGGGTGTGCGAAATCACCGCGACCAAGGCGGGTGACGCGACGTACGAGGCAATGTCCGGCACGGTTTCCATTTCGGTCGGCAAAGCGCTGCAGACCATCACTTTCGCCGCGCTGGGCAACAAGGTTTTGGGCAACCCGGATTTCACGGTGTCTGCGTCGTCCAGTTCCGGGCTGGTGGTGGGGTTTTCCACCGAAACGCCCCTGGTGTGCGCTGTGTCCGGCACTACGGTGCGCTTGTTGGGCATAGGCACCTGTCGCGTGATCGCATCCCAAGCGGGAGATGCGAACTACAACGCAGCGCCGGAAGTACAGCAAACCTTCACGGTGGCACCGCCGCCCACGGCCGGGCCGGGCGTGACGGGTACGACACCTGCAGGACCTGCAGCGGCAGACATATCGACCCCGGCCTGGGTGTTCGCGGAGCCTGGCACGGGCAAGTTTCAAAACGCGGGCTTCATCCCGCTTACGGGGCATCCCAAGTCGCCATCGGTGGCTCCACCCAGCGGCGTGTCGTTCCCCATGGGGCTGTTCGACCTGGTGGCGATCAGTGGCGTTCCAGGGTCGTCCTTTACGGTCAAGCTGACTTATCCCACTGCGCTACCGACGGGGACCCAATACTGGAAGTACGGTGCCACGCCATCCAACCCCGCGCCCCATTGGTATGCGTACCCAGGGGCTGTGATCTCAGGCAATACGATCACGCTGACGGTAGTGGATGGTCAGCAAGGGGATGACGATTTGCTACCCAATGCTGTGATCCTCGACCCGGGAGGCCCTGCGTTGCTGGCTGCTGGGCCGGGTGGAGCCACCGCGATCCCGACGCTTTCAGAATGGGGCCGCCTGCTGCTCGTGGTCTTGATGGTGGTGGCGGCTTGGGCGGTCATTCGCCAGCGTGTCGCCCGCTAGCGGCCGTCTCGGAAACAGGGTGTGCTGCGGATCGTTCATTAGCCCGTGACCAGGGGTTTGCCTGCTGGGGGCTAGGTGGGCGCAGGCGGTTGGCATCCTCTGTGGCGGGTTAGCGGCGTGGGGGTGATTTTTGCGCACGTTTTGCCGCCAACGCCTGGACCAACGGTATGGCCCACAGCACCACCAACGCCAGCCCCGTGGTCAGCACCGCCGTCGCTTCCTGCCCCAGCCCAGCGGCCACGCCAATGGCAGCAGTGAGCCAGATGCCCGCAGCGGTGGTCAGGCCCTTGACCTGACTTTCCGCGTCGCCTTTCAGGATGGTGCCCGCCCCCAGAAACCCGACTCCCGCGATGATGCCCTGCAGCACGCGGCTGTTGTCCGCTGGGCTGATGCCCGCTTGCTGGGACACCAGCACAAACAGGGCGGCGCCCATGGCCACCAGCATGTGCGTCCGCACCCCCGCTGCCTTGCCCGCGTGCTCGCGCTCCCAGCCCAGCAAACCGCCCAGCAACCCCGCCATGCCCAGGCGCACCACGATGCGGGTGGCCTGCGAGACGTCGGGCACGTCTGAAAACTCTGCGGCGACGGTGGTCGCAATTTGTTGCCACCAGCCGCTCATGGCGCACTCCTACGGTGCATGTCGATGGTGAGCAGAGGCAGGTTTTTAGAGGGTGGGGGCATAGCGTCCTCAACGTAAGCAGTGGCAGGGGGAGGGGCAGTAAGCACGGGGCTAGGAGATTCGAGGGGCTGAATGCATCGCCCGGTGCTGCAGAGCGATGCGGTGGGTCAATGTCGCGCACGGCAGAGGCGCTGTCTACCGGTGCGCCGCGCGGGCGAAGGTAGGAGCCTGCCGACGCACAGCTCTACGGTTCTTGCAGTTTGATACTGCAAATATCTGATCAAATTGGCCTCTAGCGCTTATTGGTAAAGCGCTAGCAGCTATCAATTTGATAATTTGGTGCGCTTTACCACCCAGGCGCCGACAAAGAGCGCTGCTGGTTGAACCTGTGAGAGCGGCGTAGAGTCTGAGTCCATTTTGGGAATTGGCACGCCCGCAAGGAGCTTGAATGGACCCCCAACGCATTGTGCTCATCCAGGGACACCCGGATGCCACCGCCCCGCACCTTTGCAATGCCCTGGCGCAGTCGTACGCCGATGGTGCCACCGCCGCGGGCCACGAGGTGCGACAAATCGACATTGCGACCATTGACTTCCCCTGGCTGCGCAGCCAGCACGAGTGGGAGCTGGGCCTTTTGCCCGCCGCGCTCAAACCCGCGCAGGCCGACATTGGCTGGGCGCAACACATCGTGCTGTTTTTTCCGCTGTGGCTGGGCGACATGCCTGCGTTACTCAAGGCTTTTTTGGAGCAGGTGGCTCGGCCGGGTTTTGCGTTTGCCGCAGATGGCAACAACCCCTTCGGTCACAAAGGGCTTAGCGGACGCAGCGCGCGCGTGGTGGTCACCCTGGGCATGCCCGCTCTGGTGTACCGCTGGTACTTCCGCGCGCACAGCGTGAAGTCGCTGGAGCGCAACATCCTGGGCTTTGTGGGCATAGCCCCCGTGCATGAGACGCTGGTGGGCAGCGTGGACCAACTGGGCGAAGACGGCGTGGCCAAGTGGAAGCGCCGCATGCAGGCCCTCGGGGCCAAGGCGGGCTGAGCGCCAGGCTCCGGCAAGCGCGCCTTGTCCTTGTGAGCGGCCACCGCGGCCGCATCACCCCACCGTGCCTCTAGCGGTTAACCAAAGCTGCGCGCATCGCCCATGGCCCCCATCCGCTGGCTGATGGCAAAAAACTCAGCGACGGTGTCGTCAATGATTTGCTGTGCGGTTTTGACCGTGTCAATCAGCCCGGCGGTCTGGCCTGCCAGCGCGGGCGCGGCCTCCATGTCGCCGTCAAAGTACACGCGCTGGATGCCTTCAAAGCTGTCGGCCGGCATCAGCCCCGCTTCATGGATGGCCAGGGTGCGCTCGGACTTGAGCGCGCGGATGCAGGGGCTGGCCTTGGTGTTGAGCATCCAGGTGCCAGTCACGCCCGCATCGAGGATGGCGTTCTTGTAGTTGGCATGTACGGGGCTTTCGGCGCAGCTGACAAAACGCGTGCCCATCTGCACGGCCTCGGCCCCCAGTGCAAACGCTGCGGCCATGCCGCGCCCGTCGCAGATGCCGCCCGCGGCCACCAAAGGCACGTCCACCCGCGCGCGGATGGCTTGCAGCAGTACCAGGGTGGAGACTTCTTCGGGGTTCTTGAAGCCGCCGCCTTCGCCGCCTTCGACCACCAGGCCATCAATGCCTGCATCCACGCATTTCAGCGCGGCGTCTACCGTGGGAACCGCGTGGTAGACGGTGATGCCTGCGTCTTTCAGCGGCGCTATGAACTTGGCCGGGCTGCCAGCCGAGGTGGTCACAAACTTCACGCCCGATGCGCAGACAAACCGCAGCATGGCGTCGTCCTTCAAAAAGCGGATGGGCAGGTTCACGCCAAACGGCAGACCCAGTGCGCTCATCTTGGTGATCTCTGCCTGGCAGTTGGCGGTCTCGCCGGAGGACGTTTCGATGATGCCCAGGCCCCCCGCATGGGACACGGCCGACGCCAGCTGGGTGCGCGCGATCCAGCCCATGGGCGCCTGGATGATGGGGTAGCGCGCGCCGGTGTGGGCGAGGACGCGGTTGGTGGCAGGTGCGGTCATGGGCGGTGTCTCCTGATTTTTGGAGGGGCCATTATTTCGACGAGCGTGCAGTCGCTGTGTCGCACGCGTTACGGTGCCTGCGGCGACCGGGGTCAAGGGGTCAGGCGTCCGGTGTCTCGGGCACCACGTCCCACGGCAGCCGCGAAAACAATCGTTGCCAGTCGGCAGTGGGACTGGCGTTTGAATCTTCAGTGTTGTGTTCGCTGAATTCGCCCACAGGCGCAGGCCATTGCAGCCCGCTGTCGAACGCCATTGCTGCCCCCGACACCGGGTGTGGCACCGTCAGCTGCCACGCATGCAGCCACAGGCGTTGTTGCCCCAGCCGCTCGGCCCACCAGCGGTTGAGGGGGCCTTTGCCATGCGTGGCGTCGCCAATGATGGGGTGCGCCAAATGCTTGAGGTGGCGTCGAATCTGGTGGCGCCGCCCGGTGGTCGGAATCGACTCGACCAGCGATGCCCGGGTGGTGGCAAACCGTGCATCGCTCGCCTCGGGCAGAACAAGTTGCGCCATGCGCCGAAAGCGCGTGTGTGCGTCCTGCACCGCAGCGTCTGGCGGGGCGTCATCGGGCCGCAGGGCGTGGTCCACCTCAACAGCCTCGGGTGTCCAGCCGCGCACCATCGCCAGGTAGCGCTTGTGCGTGGCATGGTGCTCAAACGCCTGCGACAGCGCCCGCGCCGCATCGCTGTGCAGCGCCATCACGAGTACGCCGCAGGTGCCCTTGTCGAGCCGGTGCACGGGGTACACATGCTGGCCCAACTGGTCGCGCAGGGCCTGCATCACAAACCGCGTCTCGCTCGCATCCAGCCCCGTGCGGTGCACCAGCCAGCCTGCCGGCTTGTAGACGGCGACCATGTGCTCGTCGCGCCAGAGGATGTGCAGTGGTTGGTGCATGGCAAGGTGGGGCGCAGGCGCACCTGCAGCGCCAGGCCCCTTCTTTGGTGGGGTAGGGAAGGCGCGAATTGTGCAGCACGCCGGCCTGCCTACACTCAGGCGCCTGTTGCAATGCACTGAAGGAACAGGCCTATGTCGGCAGGAGACTGGAAGGACATGTATGCCGCCGCTGTGGCGGGTGACCTGGCGCTGGTGCGCCACCACATCAACGCAGGCGTCAATCCCAACTACCAGCACCCCGAGATTCTGTGCACGCCGCTGGTGGCCAGCCTCATCCACGGGCATGACGCCATTGCACACTATCTGCTGGAGCACGGCGCAGACCCGCAGTTGCGGTCTGACTTTGACGACATGACACCGCTGCAAGCCGCACGCCGTTACCGCCGCAGCGAATTTGTGATGTTGCTGCAGGCCCGTGGCGCAAAGGAAGAGCGCAAGCCGTTCTGGTGGCGCTGGCTTCCGGTGTAGATAAACCCCCCTGAGTCGCTTCGCGCCTCCCCCAGGGGGATGCCGCCCCTGCGGCGGGGCGGCCCTTGCACGGCGGCGCTCGCCTGGGCCGCGCCGGTTTCAGCGTGCTGCTTCCTTTGCCCGCATCTTGGCCGCAATGTATTCGCCATGCGTTACGTGCAGCAAACCCGCCACCTTGCTGATGGTGTGGTTCTCGTTGGCGTCAATGTGCGCATCGGCATAGGCCACCTGCCACATGGCCTCTACGAGGCGGATCTTCTGGTCCTGCGTGAAGTGGTCGTTCAAACTGCCGGTAAAACGCTGGTAGTCGTAGGCCGTCTTGGAAGTGGTCACGGCCAGCTCCAGCAGGCGCTCCAGTTCGTCATCGGTCAGCGCAAACTTGTTGCGCAGAGCGGTAATCATGGTGGTGCGTTCGGCATCGTCCATGGAGGCTTCAGACCGCACCACCTCGACCAGCAGCACGGCGGCGGCCAGTTGCAACGCGTGTTCGCGCTGCGCGGGTGATTGGCTGGGGGCGGGCTGGGTAAAGCTGTCAAACAGGTCTTTGAGTGTCTTGAGCATGGAGCGGCTGGAGATACAGAAGGAGAAGGTAGGGTGGAGGGACGCGGCGCAGCATTGGTTCCCTGGTGCACACGGCGCGCGAACCAGGGCGGGGTGCACTGCGCAGGCGGCTGTTGCCATGATTCTTTCGCCTGCCGCCGGGTGGCACGCGACAATCGGGGGCCATGAAGAAATCCATTCTCCCCCTGCAACTGCTGGTTGCCCCCGATAAAAACGACCCATCTCCCCTGGTGCTGTACCACGGGCGCAATTGCCCCGATGGCTTTGGTGCCGCGCTGGCCGCCTGGCTGTATTACGGCGACAGTGCTGAATACCTGGGGCTGGACCACGGCGATATCAAGACCGTGGACGACCTGCCCCCCGTGGCAGGCCGCACGGTGTACATCCTCGATTTTTCGTTCTCTGCCGACATCTTGCGCGCCATCGACGAAAGCGCGGCCAAGCTGGTCATGCTGGACCACCACAAAAGCGCTGCCGAAAAGCTCACCGGCTTTGCCTGCCGCTGTGGCGTCGTGCACTTTGACATGGGCAAGTCGGGCGCGCGCCTGGCGTGGGAGTTTTTTCACCCGCACGTGCCCGTGCCCCCCTTGCTGCAGTACGTGGAAGACCGCGACATCTGGAAGTGGGAGTTTGCCGAGAGCGCAGGTTTTCTGTCCGCGCTGGACATGGAGGAGCAGAGCTTTGCGCGCTGGAGCGAGATCGCATCCTTCACGCCCGAGCAACTCACACTGTTCATGGCGCGCGGCGCGGCCATGGACGAAAAATACCGCAAGCTCTGCACCAACATTGCCGAGGGCGCACAACCGCTGGTGTTCAACGGCATCGAAGGCCTGATGGTCAATGCGCCGGGCATGTTCCACAGCCTGGTGGGCGACATCCTGTCGGCCAAGACCGGCACCTTTGCGCTGATGTGGAGCGCAGGCGCCAAGGGCGTCAAGGTGGGCCTGCGCGCGCAGCGCAACTTTGACTGCATCGCGCTGGCCGAAAGCATGGGCGGCGGCGGCCATGCGCAGGCCTGCGGGTTCAAGATGGGGGTGGAACGCCTACCCGAACTGCTGACCGGCACCTTCAACGCAAAACCGTTGTAAGCACTGCGCAGCGAGTGGCCAACGTCAATGTGCGTTGGCCGCCTCTTCAAAGCGGTCCACTTCGCGCAGTTGTTTGAAGGCCAGCGTCCAGCCGCCCACCACGCCCAGCGTGCACAGCCCGCCCACAATGGCTGCGGGCACAGCGCCCAGCCACGCCGCGCTGGTGCCCGCGCGAAACTCGCCCAGTTCGTTGGAAGAGCCAATGAACAGCATGTTGACCGCGTTCACCCGCCCGCGCATGGTGTCGGGCGTGGAGAACTGCACCAGCGCGCCGCGGATGTACACGCTGACCATGTCGGCCGCGCCCGCCACCAGCAGCGCCGCAAACGACAGCCAGAACAGCGTAGACAGCGCAAACACCAGATTGGCGACCCCAAACACCGCCACGGCGATGAACATGGTGCGCCCCACCTTGCGGTTGAAGGGCCGCATGCTCAGGTACAGGCCCGCACCCACCTCGCCCACCGCCATGGCGCTGCGCAGCGCGCCCAGGCCCGCAGGGCCCACGTGCAGCACTTCTTGCGCGTAGATGGGCAAGAGCGCCACCACGCCGCCCAGCAGCACGGCAAACAAGTCGAGCGAAATGGTGCCCAAGATGATGGGACGCGAACGGATGAAGGTGATGCCCGCACCAAACCGCTGCCACATCGTGCCCTGCGTGGGCCCGGGCGCCGTGGCGTAGGCCACCACCACGCGCAGCAGCAACACCACGCCCAGCACAAAACACACGCAGCACACGGCATAGGTCAGCTCGCCGCCGCCCAGCGCGAACAGCAACCCGCCCAACAGCGGCCCGCCAATGCTGGCGGTGCGCATGAGCATGCTGTTGGCGGCAATGGCCTGTGCCAGCTGCCCGCGCGGCACGATCTGCGGCAGCAGGCTTTGCATGGCGGGGCCCGAGAAAGCGCGCGAGCACCCATACAACACCAGCACGGCGTAAATGCCCGCTACACCACTGGCCCCGTGGCCGGAGAGCCACCACAGCAACGCGCTGCACACGGCACCCACCGACCAACTGATGGCCAGAATGCGCCTGCGGTCGAACCGGTCGATCAAATCACCCGCGGGCAGCAGCAGGCACAGCATGGGCAGAAACTGCGCCAGCCCTACATAGGCCAGCGCCAGCGGTTCCCGCGTCAGGTCATACACCTGCCAGGCCACCACCACGGCCTGCACCTGCGTGGCCACCACGGCCACCACGCGGGCGATCAGAAAGGAAACAAAGCCGGTATGGCGGTAGACGCTTTGGGGTGCGAGTGCCGGATCAGGGTTGGCAGGGGCGGAGGGCGGGGAGGGCGGAAGTGAGGGAGCGGTCACAGAACAAGGCGCATGCAAGCGGTGGAACAGGGCCGGGGGATGCTATCGGGTTCGGCCATTGCTTGCAGGGGGCTGTGCACGCCGGTCAGCGCGCGTGCCGGTGGCGGTAGTCCCACGGTGCCAGCGGACGCTTTTGCGACCACAGCCCCGTGCCACTGGCCCGGGCCTGCCGTTGCAGCGGTGCCAGTTGGGGGTGCTGGCTTGCGTAAGGCGTGTACACCCATGCCAGCCCTGCGCTCACCTGCGCCGTGGCCACGTCGGTGTTGCCACAGCGCACGGACGCCACGGTGCGGCCGTAGCTGTCCTGGTCCACGGGTTGCACCGTGGCGCGCTGCTTGAAGCACAGACGTGCCAAGTTCTGCCGCGATTTTTGTCCAAACGCCTGGCGCGACTCGGGGGCGTCGATGGCGGCAATGCGCACCTTCACTTGTTGGTAGGCGCCCGGGTTGCCGCAGCGCACGGTCAGGGTGTCGCCGTCGCTGATGGCGACGACCAGGCAAAGCAGGGAGGCGGCGAGGGGCACGGTGAAAAGCCAAAAAGAGAAAGCAAAAAGACCCGGGCCCCATGGGCAGGCAGGCAAGCAGCCGGCTGAGCAATAGCAGCCTGGCGTCAGAAAATTTGAATGATTTTGGCCGCTAGCGCTTTATCGACAAGCGCTAGCAGCTATCAATAGTGTAGCTTGTCGTTGGTGGCGCGCAGGTGCCCAAAATGGCGCTGCACCGCGCTGCGCTGCCGAAATATGGGTCAAACCAGCCTCTAGCGCTTGTTGGATAAGCGCTGGTAGCTATCGTTATATGAGTATCATGGCTGGCATGCGATGCAGGGCGCAGCAATTTGATACGTTGAACCCCTGCCCGTTGGCAATCCCCGCAAGGCGTTGGCCTCATAGTGGGTGCAGACAGGCCTGGGGCCGATATGCAGACCCTGTGAATGGCGCCGCTTTTCCAAAATTGCCGGAACCCGGGCACGATGCCGCCATCACAACCCACGTGCAGCCGCCCCGTGTCGCCACCTCTCCCACCGCCTGCCTGGGCAAAAATGTTGATGCCAGCTATACACCACAAGGAGTCCCCGGTCTTGAGCCTTCCAACCCCACGCCAACCATCCCCTTCGCAGACCGGCACCCGCAACGGTGGCCCGGCGCGGGTTCTCGCAACGACGGCAGCAGTCATTGCGGCCCTGTGGCTGGCGGGCTGTTCTGCCACGGGTGGGGGCAAGACATTTGAGGTGCAAGAAGACTTTGGCTCGGTTGCCACCTATTCGCGCATGTTCGACGCCACGCCGGGCCAGACCTGCGAAGCGTCGCGCCGGGCGCTGCTCAGCCAGGGCTACATCATCTCGACCGCCACGGCAGATCTGGTGGAGGGCAAGAAGAGTTTTCAGCCCGAAGCCGAGTCGCACCTGCAGATGGTGGTGCGGGTGGTTTGCGTGCCCGAGGCCAATGACGGAAAGGTCAGCCTCGGTTTTGTCACCGCACTGCAAGACACGTATTCGCTGCGCAAGACCAACAACTCCGCCAGCCTGGGCGTGGGCGCCATCGGTTCGGTGTCGCTGCCGTTTTCGTCCAGCAGCGAGTCGCTGGTCAAGGTGGGCAGCGAAACGATCTCCAAAGACGTGTTTTATGAAAGCTTTTTTGACCTGGTCAAACGCTATTTGGTGATCGACCAGGCGCAGGCGGACTGACCGCCTTCTTGACCTCCTCGTTGCTCAAGCCGCTCGCCAGCGCTGCACCAGGGCCCAGCCCTCTGGCCAATCGCCCAGGCCGCTGTCCGCGTTGATGTGCCCGAGCGGGCCTACCTCCCTGTGTTCCGCAGCCCACAAGGCGGCACATCGTGCTGCAAACGCGGGGGTTGAATACGGGTCGTTGGTGCTGCTCAGCAATGTGGCCCGGCGCACGGGCTGGCCAGGCGGTACCAGCGTGGTGGGCACCGGGGCAAAACCCTTGGCGTCTGCCGGAAAGTTGGGCCTGGCGGGGGCCGGCACCGCCACCAGCAGCAGTGCGTGAACGGGCCGGTCCGCTCGGCTGGCCCAATGCGCTGCCACCAGGCAGCCCAGGCTGTGCGCCACCACTATGGGTGGTTGGGGCGCCCGGGCAATGGCGTCGTCGAGCGCCTGCACCCAGTCGGCGCATACAGGGTGGGCCCAGGCTGCCTGCTCCACGCGCGCCACGCCCGCGTGCTGCGTTTGCCACAATGACTGCCAGTGCAGGGGCCCGGAGTTATAGATGCCGGGGACGAGTAAAACGGGTCGTGTTGTCATGGTTCCTTGTGTTTGTCAGATGCGCAGTGTCATCACTGCCCGTCCACGATAGAAAGCGAAGGCGTTTTGGCACAGAGCAACCCATCGGAAATCTGCTTACCAAACCTTGAAGTCATCGCATCACCGAACCAAAGGAACTACGACTGTGGAGCTGGACAGGAAAGACCGGCAGATCCTGATGGCCCTGCAGCACGACGCGCGGCAAAGCCTGTCGGCGCTGGGCAAGCAGATCGGACTGTCGCAACCCGCAATGAGCGAACGCGTGAAAAAGCTCGAAGACGCGGGCGTGATTGCAGGCTACACGGCCCGCATCAATCTGGCGGCGGTCGGCCTGGGCCTGCAGGCCGTGGTGCGAGTGCGCACCACACACGAGCACATCCAGCGCTACGTGCAGCTTTTTCAGACCCTGCCAGAAGTGCTGGACGCTGTGCGGGTGACCGGCGAAGACTGTTTTGTGGTGCGCTGCGCCTTTGGCCAGCCAGCCGACCTGGAGCGAGTGGTGGATGCCCTGGCCGTGCATGGCAGCGTGTCTACCGCGCTGGTGCTGTCGCACCCTGTCAGCAAGGGGGTTCCGCTGGGGTGACGGGGGCGGGCGCGGGGGCTGGTTGTGGTGCAGGGCTGCTGGTTCATTCAGGTCCGCTCGCGTTTGAATGGTCCTCCGTGCCTCTGCGCCATCTCCACCCCCTCTTTACTTTTGCGGGGGGTTGGAACACCATCTGCCGCTGTGACGCGCCGGTTTGCGGCTTTTGCCGCTTCGTCCGCAGATGTACGCGCACACCCTTGAAGGAGACCTTCCATGGATTCAGTCACCTCGCTCGCACCGTCCGCCACCAACCGCTTTCTGGGCGTAGCCCGCAGTTCTGCTGCTGGTGACGAAAACTCCCAGCGCAACGTTGCGACTGCGGACACCGCGGCGCAGCAGCCGCAGTCCACTACGGTCACGCTCAGCCGCCGCGCGCAAGAGCTGGCGGCCCGCCAGTCGGATGATGAGGCCCGCGCATCGGCCGAAACGCAGCAGTCCGCCAGTGCCGCCGACGCTGCACAGGAGGCCCGGCGCACCCAGACCGCGCAGGCGACGGAGCAGGCAACGCAGCAGGCCGATGCCAGCAGTGCGCGCGCCCAGACCGATTCACAGTTGCGCCGTGCCTATGCGGATTCAGAAGGCTCGGTGGCCCGCTGAACGCAGGGTGTCTGCCGCCGTTTCGCAGTTGCCGCGGCTAAATTGCGCTTTACCTTCTCAGCAGCCCGCAGTTCATCTTCACGATTTTTGCCATGGCCACCTCCATTGCAGCAGTGTCCGGCGGATCCTCCGGTGCTTCGTATGCCCTGCAGGCCGCCCGCCGCGAGGCCCAGCAGGCCGAGCAGACGGCGCGTTCGCTCAACTCGCAGGCCCAGTCTGCGCAGCGGATTGCCGATCTGGAGCAAGCCCGCGCCGACGACCTCTCGGCCCGGGCGTTTGACGCGAACGAGCGATCGGCCACTGCGCGTGGCAACGTTGCGGCGGCCAGCAACGCCAGCTCCAGCGCCAGTAATGCCAGCAACAGCTTGGCGAACACCGCGCCTGCGCCTCGCAGCGTGCCGTTTGTCAATGCCTCCGGCCAAACGACGGGGCTGCTGCTGAACGCCGTGGCCTGACGGAGGTGTTCCGCGGCCGAACGTTTGCGCAGCCACGCAAGCAAGCACGCACGCAGGTCCGGTGCGCCGCGTCAGCAGGCCTGCCACATCCCCGGCTCCAGTCCTTCCAGCGAATACGGCCCAATGGCCGCGCGCACCAGCCGCAGCGTGGGGTAGCCCACAGCGGCCGTCATGCGCCGCACCTGGCGGTTGCGGCCCTCGCGGATGGTGAGTTCGATCCACGCGGTGGGGATGGATTTGCGCTCGCGGATGGGAGGATTGCGTGGGGCCAGTGCGGGCGCAGGGTCCAGCAGCCGCGCCTGCGCGGGCAGGGTGGGGCCGTCGTTCAGCACCACACCCTTGCACAGCGCGTCCAGCGCGGCTGCGCCGGGCACACCTTCTACCTGCACCCAATACGTCTTCTCCATCTTGAATCGCGGGTCGGCAATGTGCGCCTGCAATTTGCCGTCGCTGGTCAGCAGCAGCAGGCCTTCGCTGTCGGCGTCCAGCCGTCCGGCCACGTACACGCCGGGCAGGTCGATGTAGTCCTTCAAACCCTGCCATTTGCCCTCGGCCGTGAACTGGCTGAGCACGCCGTAGGGCTTGTAGAACCGGATCAGGTGGGGTGGCATGGCGGGCATTGGCTGGGTGACTGCGATAGGGCTGACGAGCATAGCCGCTGCGCATGCGCTGGATGATCAGGCAGCTTGGACAAGTGCATGTCTGACAGCGTTTCCAGCACTTGGCCGAATGGAGTGCGCCATGTTGAAGGTTAAAATCGGCCTCCAGCACTACTCTCGCTTGCGCTGGCAGCTATTCAAACCATAGCTGATTTATCTGGGCATGTGTTGCCTGACCCTCTCATCAAGGCCTCAAGGAGACACCGCCATGGTCACCATTCAGCTCGACATTGCCCAGACCATCGGTATCGCCGCCGTGTTGCTGGTGGTGGGCGAATTCGTCAAAAAGCGCGTGGGCGTGTTGTCCCGCTACTTCATCCCGGGGCCCATCATTGGCGGGTTGCTCTTCTCGCTCATTGCGCTGGTGGGGCATCAGGCCAACTGGTTCACCTTCCAGTTCTACGACACCATGCGCGCGTTTTTGCTGCTGGTGTTCTTTACCACCATCGGTTTCTCAGCCAGTTTTGAATTGCTCAAAAAAGGCGGCGTGGGCGTGGCGCTGTTTCTGGGGGCCGCTGTCGGGCTGGTGGTGCTGCAAAACATGCTGGGTGCCGGGCTGGCAGCGGCGCTGGGCGTGCACCCGCTGATTGGCGTGGCGGCGGGGTCGGTGTCCCTCACGGGCGGGCACGGCACATCGGCCGCCTTCGGGCCGCTGCTGGAGCAGGCGGGCGCTGCGGGCGCATTGCCTGCAGCCATTGCCGCCGCCACCTACGGCCTGGTAGCGGGATGCGTGATTGGCGGCCCGCTGGGCACGTTGCTCATGCGGCGCAACGGACTGCGGGCCCCCGGCACCACCGGGGCGCGCAACACAGCGGTGGGCACTGGCGCCTTGCCTGCGCAAATGCCCGACACCGCCCCCGTTCCTCGGTCCGGCAGCAACGACACTGTGATGTACGCCAGCATCCTGATCGCCATCTCCATCGGTGCGGGCACCTTGCTGGTCAACTGGCTCAAGGACTTGGGGCTCACGCTGCCGTCGTACCTGGGACCCATGCTGGTGGCGGCGCTGGTGCGCAACATCATTGATTGGCGTGATGGCGAACTGCCGCTGCGCCAGTTCGAAGTGGTGGGCAACGTGTCGCTTGCATTTTTTCTGGCCATGGCGCTCATGTCGATGAAGCTGTGGGAGCTGGCCGAGGTCGCCGGGCCGCTGCTGGTTGTCCTGGTGGCGCAGACCGCGCTGATGTTCGGGTTTGCGTACTTCGTCACCTTCCGCGTGATGGGGCGCGACTACGACGCGGCTGTCATCGCGGCAGGCCATTGCGGTTTTGGCATGGGGGCCACGCCCAACGCCATGGCCAACATGCAGGCGTTTACGGCCGTCAACGGGCCATCGGTCAAGGCGTTTTTCGTGATTCCGCTGGTGGGCTCGCTGTTCATCGACTTCTTCAACGCCGTGATCATTACGGGTTTCATGAATTATTTGAAGTAGCCGCGGAAGCTTGGAGCGGCTCAACGCTCTGCTTTGGCTTCAGTGCGGTGCGACAACCCGCGAGCGTGAAATAGGCGCGGCACAAGCGATGGACGCCGAGCAAGGGCCGCCCCGCAGTGAGGGCGTCGTCCCCCTTTGGGGGAAGGCGCGCAGCGACTCAGGGGGCTACAAAAACAGTGCGGGGTCCACCATCGTGCGATTCAGCATCACGCCCCAGTGCAGGTGCGGGCCGGTCACGCGGCCGGTGGCGCCCACCTTGCAGAATGCTTCGCCCGCCTGCACTACATCGTCCACGCGCACGTCCATGCTGCTCAGGTGGCAGACCATGCTCAGCAAGCCCTGGCCATGGTCCAGCCACACCGTGCCGCCGTTGAAAAAGTAGTCGCCTACATCGATCACCCGGCCCGCCAGTGGCGCCACGATGGGTGTGCCGGTGGCGGCCGCAATGTCCATGCCGCTGTGTGGATTGCGCGGCTGGCCGTTGAAAACGCGGCGCAGCCCGAACGAGCTGGATCGGCGCCCTGGCACCGGCACCTGCATGCGCAGAGAAGGCAGTGCATGGCCTGCTGTCGGATCGGTGAATGTGGCCATCACCACGGCTTGGTGGTCGCGCTCGCGCTCGTAGCGGGCCTGGTCTTCCGGCGACAGGTCGACGGTGCGTGGCGACACTTTGAGGTGCTGTTCTTTGTATTGTTTGGGCGCAATGGCGTACGGCACCTGCCGCGTGCCACCGCCATCCGTCAGCACCGTGATGTGCGCCTCGCCCGGCTTTGCAGCCAGCGGAATGCCCACCACGGCGGTCCATTCGATGGCATCCCCCGTCACCAGCAGCGGCACGTCTGCATCGCCCTGGCGCACATGCGCGGTCGGGCGTTTGGCTGCAGGCCCCAGCGACAGGCGCGCCACGCCACCGGGCACTGCCAACGCGTGTGGCCACAGCGGGGGCGGCGGGGGCAGGGGCTTGGCCTTGGGCTGCTGGCCTACGGCGGGCAGTGCCAGCAAGCCCGCAGCGCCCAGCAGTGCTGCGCGGCGGGTGAGCACAAGCGGTGCAGTGTGGACGAGAACGGTGGGGTCAGACACGGCAGTAACGGACATCGGTAGTGCAGAGAAATGGATCGGGGCCGGGAGCTGGTGGGCGCACCCGGCGGATGCGCCACGGCGGGCATATCGCGCATATTGCAGGCGTGTCATTGTGCCGCCGCATTCCGCCCCCATCCAACCCCGGCAGCGCCGTTGGCGGCCTCCGCCTACATTGCGTTACGCCCGGGCCGCCCACAATCGCGCCATGAAAAAAGCAGAGGATCGCCCCCGCTCCACCATGTTCACTGTTGTTGTGACCGCCCTGGTAACGGGCGCCCTTGTGCTTTTGGCACTTAACTTCACCGCCGGCGAAAAAAAGGTGCAGCAGCAGTTGCCCCGCCTGTACAACACCGCCGGCTCGCAGTTCGAACGTGCGATGGGCAGCCTGCTGGGGCCCGGCATCGTCGGGGGCAACGAGGTGACCGAACTGCTCAACGGCGACCAGATCTTTCCCCCCATGCTGGCCGCCATCAAGGCCGCGCGCCACAGCGTCACGTTTGAAACCTACATCTACTGGTCGGGCGACATCGGCAAGGCCTTTGCCGACGCCTTGAGCGAACGCGCCCGCGCCGGGGTCAAGGTCCACGTGCTGCTCGACTGGGTGGGCAGCGCCAAGATGGAAGAAAGCTACCTCACCGAGATGAAAGAGGCGGGCGTACAGATCGAAAAATTCCACAAACCCCATTGGTACAACCTGGCCCGCTTGAACAACCGCACCCACCGCAAGCTGTTGGTGGTGGACGGGCAGGTGGGCTTTACCGGTGGCGTGGGCATTGCGCCCGAGTGGACGGGCAATGCCAGCGACCCCGACCACTGGCGCGACTCGCACTACATGGTGCGTGGACCGGCTGTGGCGCAGATGCAGGCCACGTTTTTAGACAACTGGCTCAAAGTCACTGGCAAGGTGCTGCACGGTGACCCCTACTTTCCGCCGCTGGCGCCCGCGGGCGAGATGAAGGCGCAGATGTTCTCCAGTTCACCGTCGAGCGGCAGCGAGAGCATGCAGCTGATGTACCACCTGGCCATCACCGCGGCCGAGCACACCATCGACCTGTCAGTGGCGTACTTTGTGCCCGACGAGCTGACGCAAAAACTGCTGATGGACGCCTTGGCCCGTGGCGTGCGCGTGCGTTTCATCACCCCTGGCGAACACACCGACACCGAAACCGTCAAGGCCGCATCGCGTGCCACATGGGGCCCGCTGCTGCAAGCGGGCGCCGAGATTTATGAATATGGGCCCACCATGTACCACTGCAAGGTCATGATCGTGGACCAATTGCTGGTGTCCGTAGGCTCCACCAACTTTGACAACCGGTCGTTCCGCCTGAACGACGAGGCCAACCTGAACGTGTACAACGCGGCATTTGCGCAGCGGCAAACGCGGGTGTTTGAAGACGACATCAAGCGGTCGCGCCGCATGACCTACGAGGCTTGGCTAGACCGCCCACTGCGCGAGAAGGCGCATGAAAAAATGACGGGCTGGTTGCGCTCGCAACTCTGAGTCAAATTGGCCGCCAGCGCTTATCCAGTAAGCGCTGGCAGCTATCAAAATTACACGACTTACGCAAAACGGGCTTAGGCAATGCGCTGGCTCTTTGGCAAAGCCTTTGCTGCATCCAGGTTGCGTAAGTCCAAAAGCATCAGTGCGTCACAAACTCGTACGTCACTGCTTCGCTGTCGACCATGTCCAGAATGTCGTCCAGCACATCTTCGTCTTCGGTGCTGGCCCACAGGTCTTCAGGGTCGGCAGCGAACAGGGGTTCGATGGCGATGTCCATGAACTTGCCATCGGGCAGCTTGATGACGGGCGTGCCTTCGGAGGTGTCGGCCAGCTCCCAGTCGTCGGGCACGGTCATTTCGAGTTGGATGGTGACGTTGAGTTTTTTCATGGTGATTTCCTTGTTGCTAGCCGGGCAGGGTAACTCAGTTTGAGGGCATATGAAGGTGCAGCGCTTATCCTTCAAGCCCAATGCGCTACAAAAAGTAGAGCGGTCATAAGGGCTGCGCCCCTACGTCGCGTACTTTTGTACCTGTGCACTTGCGCAGTGCGCCTCCCTTGCATGCCACTGGCGTCCCGCGGCGTGTGCTGGAGCCGCAGCCTCCATGCGCGCCCCGGCAGCACCCACTGCTACGCGCTCTATGGTGCGCATGGGCCTGCGGCCACCATGAAGGCCAAAGAACTGGGCGCGAAGAGCGAATACGTGCCCACTACCGCGCCCCGCCCGCCTCAGCCCGGAATCTCCGGCTCCACCAGCAGCGCCAGCAACTGCAGCGACTCTTGCCAGCCCAGGTAGCACATCTCGGTCGGGATCACCGCCGGGATGCCTGCCTGCACGATGGACACCTCGGTGCCCGTGATCACCTTCTTGAGCTCAATGGTGGTGCGCATTTCACCCGGCAGGTTGGGGTCGTCAAACCGGTCGGTGTGCACGATGCGCTCACCCGGCACCAGTTCCACATAGTCGCCGCCAAAAGCATGCGTGCCACCGCTGCTCAGGTTGGTGAACTGCATGCGGTAGCTGCCGCCCACACGCGCATCCATGCTCAGCACGCGGCCGGTAAAGCCGTGCGGCGGCAGCCACTTGGCCATGGCGTCGGGGTCTAGAAAGGCGCGGTACACGCGCTCGGGCGGGGCGCGCAGCACGCGGTGCAGCGTGACGGTGCCGGTGGCGCTGGGGGTGTTGGTTGTCATGCGCAGTCTCCTGGGGTGGTCGATGGGGGGATGGATGAAGCGTGATTCACGGAACCGTTTCCGTCAATCACCCGTTGGGTTCACCACGTTACGACGAATCAGTCTGGGCGTATTCGACAACGCGGCGCTGCAAACCTTGGTTTTTGGGTGTTAATTCCGCGTCCACCATGCGCCCCATGCCCACCATGCCTTTTTAGGGCCTGCCGGTCGCACGCGACACCGGCAGGGCGGGCGGCGTGGCCGTGATGAAATCGTTCACATCGTCCAGCACCGGCGCTATCCAGCGCAGGGGCCAGCCAAAGGCGCCCACCAGCGTCACATGGTTGGCGCGTGGGTACGACTTGAGCGTGACGGTTGCGCCCGCAGCCTTCAGCTTGCGCGCGATTTGCTGCGTGCTGCGCTCTGGACTCACCAGCGCATCTTTCTCCGGGGCGCCGACAAAAGTGGGTGGCGCCGTGCCTGCAATCCAGTCCATCGGCTGCGCCTGGGGCGGGTAGTTGGGGTGAAAAAACACCGGTTGTGCGTCCGGGTTGTGGGTGGGGAAGAAGTCGTAGGGGCCGGCCAGGCCGATCCAGCCTGCCAGTTCCGCCGGGGTATGGCCCGTGGCGTTGAGCCACCGGGCATCCAGCGCCAGCATGGCCGCGTTGTAGGCGCCTGCGCTGTGGCCCATCACAAACACGCGCTGCGGGTTGCCGCCCCATTGCGCGGCATGGCTCAAGCCCCATGCAAGCGCCTGCGCACTGTCGACCAAAAAGTCGGGGTAACGCACCTCAGGGTAAAGGCGGTAGTCGGCGACCAGCGTCAGCACACCACGCGCGGCCAATGCCTCGCCCACAAATTGGTAGTCGCCCCGTTCACCCGCGTTCCAAGACCCGCCGTAGAAGAAAACCACCACCGGCCACCCGCCAGCAGGCGCGGCAGCCTTGGGCTGGTAAATGTCCAGCTGCTGCCGGGGCAGCGTGCCGTAGGCCACCCCCGTCTGCACCGTTCTGCTGGCCGAGGGCGTGATCGCGTTGAGCACGCCCACCGCCGAGCATCCACTCAGCCAAGCCACCATCGCCACGATGCCGGTGGTCCGCAGCACCCTTCTGGCCCACGTAGCACGATCATCTGCGCTGGAGGTTGCGGGGCGCGGGTGGGTATTCAAGCGGTCGTCAGGGCCCGAACCGGCATCTGCGTTGCGGTGAGAGTGAGGTTGTTGCAATGAAAACTCCTGCTGCAAAAGCTGCGCACTGGCACAGACCCATGCGGCTGCACAGCGCAACCGCCCAGGGATAGTGATGGATACGCAGCCCAACCCCCGTCGGATGCAAAGCCGACTCAGCGCAGGTGCAAAACGCTGTCGACGTCCGGTTCACGCGCCCTGCCGAATGGCTGGCACATGCCCTGGCCTTGGCCCTTGTCCGCGCCGCTGCCGGTGTCCGCGTTGCCGGGCATCGGCGTTATCAGCCCGCTGCCAGGGCGCTGGCCGCAACCTGCTGCGCAACGCCGTAAGCGTCGCCACCCTCGGCCCAGGCCAGCAGCCGATCGATGTTGGGGTGCTTGCCGGGGAACGCCCGCGCATCGGCCACGTGTTCGGCATACCACTCCAGCCCCAGGCTGGCCGCGGCGGGCGTGATGCGGCCGCCATACAGCGCCGCCAGCGCGGCATACACCACCAGGGATCCAGTCTGGCCGGGCTTGTTCTCGATGGTGGCCAGCACCTGGCCATCCGTGCCCAACAGATGCAGGGCGGCGAGGTGGCTGGCGGATGGGAGTTGTTTCAGGCGGTCTGCGAAGTTCATGGTGGTTGGTGAGATGAATGAATAAATATGAATGAAATTGGCACCTAGCGCTTGATGGATAAGCGCTTGCAGCTATGAATAGATGAGTGTGTTCGTGGCGTGGACGTGCGCAAGCCCGCAGCGGCGCTGTGCGGTTAGCCGTCGCGCAGTTGTTGAATGGCTTGCGACACAGCCGCCGTGGCGATCACCAGGTCCTTCAAAGCCCCGGTCCGGGGCCCCAAACAGCACGGCCCAAACGCGCTGGCGCACCTTGGGAAACAGGGCGTTTGTGGTGTCAGATGCAGCGAAGGGATGGTTGAAATACGCGTGTTGGGGCTCGTCGTACCTTTTTTGGGGTTTTGTGTCGATTTCGCCAGCACGCATCACGCCTGCCACACCCCAAACCCCGCCGACCGCAGGTCGATGCCGATCTCGATCTCCCGGTCCACCGCGTCTTCGTAGCTCATGGGGTTGAAGCCCTCGTACAGGTCGGGCAGCAGCCGCAGCCCGTATTGCGTGACAAACTGGTTGGCCTGAATGCCCGCCTTGTGTTTGTCGAACCGCACATCCGGGTCCAGGCCCGTCATGCCGACATACACGCACGGTTTGCCGTCGACGTAGCCCGGGTTGCACCGGCGAAAGCGCGGCTCCAGCAGCACGTCTTTGGAGAGTTCGACCACGTAGACGTGGTGGTGGAGCTTGCGGCGGCGCATGGTGGATGGGGTAGGCGCTGATCAGTCGATAGAGCAGGGCTGGAGCGCCCTGCGCGATGTTGTCTACTCGTCGTCACCCTCGTCCGCCTGCCCGTCATCGCGCAGGCGGCGGTCCAGCTTGCCGCGCAGGGACTCGGTTTCTTGCAGAAACTGTTCCACCGGCACGGCAGGGGCCACGCGCAGGCTGGGCGGGAACAGGCTGCTCATGTACATGCTTTTCGACAGGCGCATGGTGTTGAGCCACTGCGCGCCCAGCCATGACGGCACACCCAGCGCCACCACGGCAGCCACCGTCCAGGCCAGGCCCACGCGGCGGCGGGGCAGCACGGTGGCCAGATGGGCATACAGTGCCCCGGCCAGCACCAGCATGACCAGCACATTGGCAAACTGCGAAAACACCTCCAGCGAAAAAGCAAACGCCGTGAGGTTCGCCACCAGATGCACCGCATCCACCGCCAGGGCCGCAGCGCAGGCAATGCGCACATGGCGCCAGAACTGCAGGTGCCCCGCAAACATCTTGTTGGCCACCGCCCACAGGCCTGACCAGGCGCTCAGCATCGCCAGCAGCATCAGCACCACGGACGGCAGCGCCTTGAGGTACTGCGACGTGTCGCGCGACTCCAGCCAGGACGACACCAGCGCCCCCGCCAACACCATGGCCACCAACGCGGCCGTGGCGCCCACCCTGCGCCACGGAAACTGCGGCAGCGCCTGCTCTTGCGCAATGGGCGTGTCGGCCAGGCGCAGCGTCACGTGGGTGTGGCCCAGGTCAATCGGCACGCCGTCGGGCCAGTCAAACCGGTCGCCCTGGCCATGGTGTTTGCTTTTCTTGCGCTGCAGGCGTGCGCCGTTGCGCGTCTCCAGCACCTCGACATGCACGGTACGGGTGCCGCTGCTGTCGCTGTCCACCGTGCGGTCGATGCGCAGGTGCTGCGGCGCTACAAACGGGTCGTCCAGCACCAGGTCGCAGTCCAGCGCGCGGCCCACCGTGATGGGCCAGCGGGTGATGGGCGCACGCGCCAGCAGCGCGCCGTGGTGGTCAAAGGCTTCGATCAGTCCGAGGGTGGGCATCATCATGGTGCGGCCTCCCAGCGGAACGCCTTCAGGTAGTGGCTGGCCAGCTTGATGCCGCTGTCAAAGGCAATGCCTTGCGCATCGAGACGGCCCAGCACGCCTTGCGTGGGCTGGTTGACCGAGGTCACCAGCACGGTCATGTTGTACAGGCCGGGCAGCTTGCGGTAGGCCGACATGCAGACCACCGCGCGCAGCGGCACGCTGCCGGGGTCCACAAACCGTTCGCTGCATTCAGCGGCTGTCTGGTGGCGGTTGCCACGTCTGGGCAATTGTTCATTGGCAAAGCTTTGCGAAAACATGCGCGCAAACCGCGCAGCGCCCAGGCTGGGGGCGTTGTAGGCCTCGTAGCTCAGTCGCAGGGCGCCGGTGTTGAAGTCGCCTGCAAACACATCGCTGTCGGCCCGGCACTGCGTGCGCTCCAGGTTCAGCCCCGGGAAGGCCGGGTCGCGACCCGAGCCCCAGCACCGCGCCAGCGCATCGTCGGGCACCGGCACGCGGTAGCCACCGTGGCGTTGCTCGCGAAACGGGGCTTTCAAAAACCGGTCGGTCAGCAATTGCTGGTGCTCCACCAGCTGCCGCGTCATCTCGCCATGCGCGGGCGCGGTGATGGGCTGCGCGTTGGCGGCGCGCTGCACCAGCGCCTGCGCAAATTCGGCCGGGATGAGAAAGCTCACCTGCTCGCCATCCAGCCGCTTGGCCACGTTCACGCCCAGCACCCGGCCCGCGTCGTCTACCGCAGGGCCACCGCTCATGCCGGGGTTGAGGGTGCCGCCAAAAAAGATGCGCGGGTAAAAACTGCGGCGCACCAGCCCGTTGTAGGTGCCCTCGGTCACGGCAAAGCCAATGTCCAGCGGGTTGCCCAGCGAGTAGATGCGCTCGCCCTGCGCCAGGGCGTCTGATACGGGCCTGAAACCCAGCACCGGCGCCGCCGCCGTGCGGCCCTTGGCGCGCAGCACCGCCAGGTCGTGCTGCACATCAAACGCCAGCAGCTCCACCTCGCCTTCCTGGCCCTCCATCGTCACGTACACGCCCCGGTAACGCTCGGGCTCCAGCGCCAGCTGGCTGGCCACATGAAAGTTGGTGACGATCAGCCCATCGGCCGACACGAAAAAGCCCGAGCCAATCGACGCCTGCGTGTTGGCGTTGCGCAGCAGCGTGCGGATCTGCACCAGCTTGTCGCGCGACAGCTCGTAAATGCGCCGTGCATCGCGCGACAGCGGCGCCGCTGGCACGGCTGCGCCTACAGCGCCTGCTGCCGCTGCGGGCGCATTGCCCTCGGCAGGGTCGCCGCTGCCCTGTGCGGGCGGCGCAAGAGGGGGGGGTGCGAGGGGGGCAGATGGTGTTGCGGGCTGTGCCACACCAACGCCGCCGGGGCGTACCGCCGGTGGCGCCGCAGGGGCTGCAGGTGGAGGCACATTCTGGGCATGGGTCAAGGCGCAGGCCAGCAACAAAAGGGGCAGGGTCGCAAGGCGCGTCGGCCAGGGCAGGGGAAAAGGCATCGCGTATTCTATGAACGCTCAGCATTCCTAGAGCCCGTCTCACAGCAAACCCTACACCCCATGCCAGAAACCCACTCCTACCCCATCGGCACGCCCGGCCACGCCTGGGGCGCCGCAGAGCGCGACCAATGGCGCGCGCGCCAGGTGCGCCAACGCAGCTACGCCGACGACGTGCTCACCGCCATCGAGGCACTGCGCGGCCGCTTTGATGTGGAGCTGTATGGCGATGTGATGTATGAGAACGACCACCACCCCGCAGAACGCTTCCCCCTGCGCGCCATCCGCAGCCGCCACTGGCAACCCGGCGTACCCAGCGTGCTGGTGACCGGCGGCGTGCACGGCTACGAAACCAGTGGCGTGCATGGCGCGCTCAGGTTTGTGGATGCCCAGGCCGAGCGTTATGCAGGCCGCGCCAACCTGCTGGTGGTGCCCTGCGTCAGCCCCTGGGCGTACGAGCGGTTTCAGCGCTGGAACTTCGACGCCATCGACCCCAACCGCGCATTCAAAGAAGGCTCGCCCGCGCAAGAATCCCTGGCCCTCATGCGCCTGGTGGCGCAACACATCGGCCAATACGGCCCGTTTGCCGCCCACATCGACCTGCACGAAACCACCGACACCGACGAATCCGAATACCGCCCCGCCGTGGCCGCACGCGACGGCAAGGTGTTTGAGCCCGGCAGCATTCCGGACGGCTTCTACCTGGTCGACGACACCGAGAACCCGCAGCCCGCCTTCCAGCAAGCCATCATCGACGCGGTCAGCCGCGTGACGCACATCGCGCCCGCGGATGAGAAGAACGAAATCATCGGTTCGCCCGTGGTGGCGCCGGGCGTGATTCGGTACGCGATGAAGTCCATGGGCCTGTGTGCGGGCATCAGCGGCGCGCGCTACACCACGACGACGGAGGTCTACCCCGACAGCCCCCGCGCCACGCCCGAGCAGTGCATTGAGGCGCAGGTGGCGGCGGTGTGCGCGGCGGTGGAGTTTGTGTGTGGGGATACGAGATAGCGCTGTTGGTTGATCTTTAGTGCCAAATTGGCCTCTAGCGCTTGATGGATAAGCGCTGGTAGCTACTATAAATGTAGCAAATCAGCCGCTGACTATTTGGCGCCCACAGCAGCCGACAGCTGGGTGCCTCTCACGGCGGGCCCAGCAAAGCCCCCAGCAATCGGGCACTTACCTCGGCCGCATCGGGCGCGGCAAACGCAATGTTGTGCTGCTCCGTCAGCGGGCCATGTCCCGGCTCCATGCGGCCCGCCGCGTCGTAGCCCATGGCTTTGAACTTCCAAGCGCCGCTCACCAGCTTGAGCGAGCCTACATGCGCGCCGTCGGCGGTGTGGACGGACACTGCGGTGGCGTTGATGGGCAGCAACTGCAAGGGGCCTGCCAGCGGGCCGGGTGGCACATGGGCAAAGGTGGGGGTGAACGGGGACGGCAGGGGTGAGGAAGGGGGCATGGCGGTGTTTGTATCGCAAATGGCGCGGCGCTTGCGGTGCGGTAGCAAATCATCGTGTCGTGTGCATCCGCGGTCTCGGGCGGTTCGCGGCGTTGCAAATACTCGCAATCGCTACGGCTATCGCTGCGTTTTGTGCCCTGCAGCCCTTCCCAATCCGCAGCGCTGACTTGCCCTCGATTCGTGCAGAGAATCCGCAGCGCTTGCCTATCTCTTGCGGCCAGGTGTCGGCGGTGGCTTCTGGCTGGTGCCGGGCCGCCTTACTCCTTGAGGCTTACCCCCAGGTTGTCCAGCTTCTTGGCATACGAGTCCCTGCGTTTTACGGCCTTTGCAGCCGTTTCCGTGGCGGCTTGGACTGCCCTGGGGCCCTTATTCGCAGCAGCTTGGATCAATCCGAGCTTGTGAGCGGCATCTGCCTGCGCGCGCTTGAAAGTGGCGATGAGTTCAGCATAGTCAACGGATGAATTCACAGGGACTTCCATATCGATCAGTGTCATCACCCTTAAAGGGTGACGTTGGTGCGAAGCAAGGCTGTTCTCAGTTCGCGGGTTGCAGGTTTTGAAATATCTACCTGTTGAACAGCTTGGTCGAACGGTGAACCCGGCTTGATGCTGGTTGGCAGTATTTTCTTTATGGGATTCTTTGCGGGGTACGTGCCCTGACCCGGACACATGCGAACGGAAAACCCGAATTGTTCGAGTGCACCTTTGGCATACAACTCTGCTAATTGTTGAAACGTCACGAACGTTGAACGTTTAACGTCTTTGAATCCTGGCTGGCTGATGTCACGAACGATCTCGAATTTCCCAAGCGAATCTCGCTGTGTATCGGTAAACGGATGCAGTAAGAAGGTCTGACGAACTCCGTTCGTCTTGGATATCAGGGTGTGCTCGACGGAAATATCGGTTAGCAGCATTTTTTCCTCGCTTTTCAAGCTGAAGCTTACACAGCAGCATCATCATTCGCCATTCCATCCAACGTCGCAGACCGTGTTTCCAAATCAAGCCGCTAATGGTTTAGATGCTTGACCCCCTTAAGGTGCGAAGTGCTCGACACGGGCAAATTTCACCCTGAGGGCGGGGATTTTGACGGAGCGGCAGCAAATGACAGATCCCCATGGCACTGCGACAAACCGCGTCGCTTCAGAAGCAGTCATCAGTCCAAATGAAAACGGCCAGCAAATATAAAAATTTGCTGGCCTTCTGTTCAATGGGAGGTAATCACTTCCCCCACGAATCCTTCAACCCCACCGCCAAGTTAAACACCGGCTTCTCCGCCTTGTGGTCAATACGATCCGCCACAAAGTACCCGTGCCGCTCAAACTGAAACTTGTCGTCCGGCTTGGCGTTGGCCAATGACGGCTCCACGATGGCGGTCACCACCTTCAGGCTGTTCGGGTTCAGGCTTTCAATGAAGTCTTTGCCGCCCGCGTCGGGGTGGGCGTCCAGGAACAGGCGGTCGTACATGCGCACTTCGGCGTTCACGCCGTCGGCCACACCCACCCAAGTGATGGCGGCTTTCACCTTGACGGTGTCGGCGCCGGGGGTGCCGCTCTTGGTGTCGGGCACCACGGTGGCCAGCACTTCGGTGATGACTCCGTTGGCGTCTTTGTTGGCGCCGGTGCATTCGATGACGTAGCCGCCCTTCAGGCGCACCTTGTTGCCAGGGAACAAGCGCTTGTAGCCCTTGGGGGGCGCTTCTTCAAAGTCTTCGCGTTCAATCCACACTTCTTTGCCGATGGTGAAGTGGCGTACGGGGCTATCAACCCCCTCGGGTGGGTGGGGCAGGGCGGGCAGGGCGCAGGGCTCCAGGTGGCCGGCGCCCATTACCTCGTCCCAGTTGGTCAGCACCAGCTTGACCGGGTTCAGCACCGCCATGCCGCGGTGGGCCTTCAGTTCCAGGTCTTCGCGCAGACAGCCTTCCAAGGTGCTGTAGTCGATCCAGCTGTCGGACTTGGTCACGCCGATGCGTTCGGCAAAGGTCTGGATGGAGGCGGGCGTGTAGCCCCGGCGGCGCAGGCCGACTATTGTTGGCATGCGGGGGTCGTCCCAGCCGCTCACCTTGTGGTCGTACACCAGCTGGGCCAGCTTGCGCTTACTGGTGATGACGTAGGTGAGGTTCAGGCGCGCAAATTCGTATTGACGGGGGGGCGGGCTGGCCAGCAGGCCGCATTCGGTCAGGCGCTCCAGCAGCCAGTCGTAGAAGGGGCGTTGGTCTTCAAACTCCAGCGTGCACAGGCTGTGGGTGATTTGTTCCAGCGCGTCCTCAATGGGGTGCGCGTAGGTGTACATCGGGTAGATGCACCAGGTGTCGCCCGTGTTGTGGTGCGTGGCGCGGCGGATGCGGTAGATAGCCGGGTCGCGCATGTTGATGTTGGGGCTGGCCATATCGATCTTGGCGCGCAGCACCATCGATCCATCTTCATGCAGGCCGTCGCGCATTTCGCGGAACTTGGCGAGGTTCTCAACCGGGGTGCGGGCGCGGAAGGGGCTGTCTACACCGGGCTTGCCAAAGTCGCCCCGGTTGATGCGCATTTGCTCTACGGTTTGCTCGTCCACGTAGGCGTGGCCGGCTTCGATCAGCGCTTCGGCGGCGCGATACATGAAGCCGAAGTAATCACTGGCTTGGTACAGGTTGCTTTCGCCGCTGTTGTTCCAGCTAAAGCCCAGCCACTGCACCGAGTCTTTGATGCTGTTGACGTATTCGGTGTCTTCTTTTTCGGGGTTGGTGTCGTCAAACCGCAGGTGGCACACGCCGCCGTAGTCGCGCGCCAGGCCAAAGTTGATGCAAATGCTCTTGGCGTGGCCCACGTGCAGGTAGCCATTGGGCTCGGGCGGGAAGCGGGTGCGGATCTTGGCGGGGTCGGGCTCGCCGGCGGCCTGGTGGGCGGCGTCGCCAGGGGTGCCAGCCCAGCGGCGATTGGCGTAGGTGCCTTTTTCCAGGTCGCTTTCGATGATCTGGCGCAGAAAGTTGCTTGGCTTGACGGCTTCAGGGGCCGCAGCGGGAGCGTTAGCGGCTGGGTTGGCAGGGGTAGTGGCGGGGGAGGGGGTGCTCATTCAGTCATTTTAGGCGGCGGTTTCGTGATGCTTTACGCAGAGAAACAAGTGCGTGTACGTCCAGACACAACGTAAAGACACTTTTATGCCATCCTTTGGGCTACTTGGTGCGTTGTGTACCGGTGAGGCAAGTCCATTTGGCTGGCTCCCCTCGCTCAAACAGGAGATTTCCATGACGAAAACCCGTTCTATCTACTCCATGGCCGCTGGGGCTGGCGTGGCACTGGCATTGCTGGCCGGTGCTGGTTCCGCCCAGGCCCGTGACGTTAATTGGTCGATTGGCGTTGGTGTACCCGGCGTGGTGATTGGGGCCAGCAACGGCTACTACGCGCCAGCCCCCATCTATCACGCCCCCCCACCCCCCGTTTATTACGCACCTCCCCGGCCTGTGTATTACGCACCCCCCGCGTATTACGCCCCACCACCCGTGGTGTATTACGGCGGCCATGGGTATCGCGGCCACCGCCACCATGGGCATCACGGTCGCGGGCATGACCGCCATGGCTACCGTTAATTGACTTACTGGTTCTTTTTTGTAACCAACCTCTTGGGCGCAAAGTCGCGCTCACAGGCAGCTTCCTGCGAGGGCTGCCTTTTATAGCGGCCCCTCGGGGCCGCTTTTCTTTGGGCGTGCGCGTTTGGGAGGGGCGGTTCATTGGGCGCCGCATAATCCCGCACTTTGGCCTGCCGCGTGGCAGGCGCAACGCCCTTCGGAGTGCCGCATGTCTGTCAAGAAAACCGTCTTTGTATTGAATGGCCCCAATCTGAACCTGCTGGGCACGCGGGAGCCAGCCGTGTACGGTGCAGCCACCTTGGATGATGTCGAAAAGCTGTGCGGCACTGCATGCGAGCGTCACGGTTTTGCGCTGCGGTTTCACCAAAGCAACCACGAAGGCGCGCTGGTGGACTGGATTCACGAAGCAGGCCGCCTGCACGCTGCGGGCGAACTGGCGGGCGTGATCATCAACGCCGGGGCCTACACCCACACCAGTATTGCCCTGCACGACGCCATCAAGGGCACGGGCATCACGCTGATCGAGCTGCACATCAGCAACGTGCATGCGCGCGAGCCTTTCCGCCACCATTCGTACATGGCGGCGGCTGCCAAGGCGGTGATGTGCGGCTTTGGTGTGCTGGGCTATGGCCTCGCGATTGACGGCCTGGCACAATTGCTGGCCCCGCAACCTGCGGCCTGACACGGCAGAAACACCAAGGGGGCAAATCGACCATGGGCCCGCCGTTGCCCCTGCAGATCTCGGAAGACGAGGTCGAAATCACCGCCATGCGCGCGCAGGGCGCGGGCGGGCAGAACGTCAACAAGGTTTCGAGTGCCGTCCACCTGCGCTTTGACGTGATGGCATCGTCGCTGCCGGTGGATGTGAAAGAGCGCCTGCTGTGCCTGCGCGACTCCCGCATTACGCAAGACGGCGTGGTGGTCATCAAGGCCCAGCAGTACCGCAACCAGGACCAGAACCGCAGCGATGCGCTGGAGCGACTGAACGCGCTGGTCAACACCGTGGCCGTGCCGCCCCGCGTGCGGCGTGCCACCAAACCCACATATGGCTCCAAACAGCGGCGTCTGGAGGGCAAAACCCAGCGCAGCGAGACCAAGGCCCTGCGGGGCAAGGTGCGCGACGGGTCTTGAACGAGTGGTTGAAGCTTGCCGGTTGCGCATGGTCAAAGGCGCATTGGCATCATCGGTAGAACAATCTGTCTGGCCCGCAGGGCTTGGTATCAAGGGCCATCGGTCCTACATTCATTGCATCACCGAATGGAATTGCCATGTCTGCCTCTGCCCAAGCCCCTGTCACATCTCCTGCTGTTGTTCCAGCCCTGTTCGTTTCACACGGCGCGCCGCTGTTCGCCATCGACGCGGGTACCACCGGCCCGGCGCTCACGCAGTGGGGTCAGATCCTGAAAGCGCAGTACCCCGGCCTGCGGGGCGTGGTGATCATGTCGCCGCATTGGATGGCGCGCTCCGCGCAGGTCATGACCGGGCCGCAGCCGGCCACCTGGCATGACTTTGGCGGATTTCCGCCCGCGCTGTACCAGCTGCAATATCCCGCCCCCGGCTCGCCAGCGTTGGCGCAAGAGGTGCTCGGCCTGCTGCAGGCGGCGGGTGTGGCCGCGCAAGGCGATGCGGCCCGCCCCTTTGACCATGGCGCGTGGGTGCCGTTGATGCACTTGTTCCCGCAGGCCGATGTGCCAGTGGTGCAGGTGGCCTTGCCCGTGGGCGCTGGCCCGGCTGAGGTGTACGCGATGGGAGCCGCGCTGCGGAGCCTGCGTGATCAAAACGTGCTGGTCGTTGGGTCTGGCAGCATGACGCACAACCTGGCCGAGTTTTTTGGCGGCGAGCGCGAGCCCGCTCCCTACGTGCTGGAGTTCAGCCGGTGGATCGAGTCGGCCCTGGCACGGGGCGACATGAAGGCGCTGCTCAACTACCGCAGCCAGGCGCCGCACGCCAGCCGTGCGCATCCAACGGAGGACCACTTCTTGCCCATCTTCTTTGCACTGGGTGCGGCAGGCGACGACCTGCACGCAAACTACTTGAGCCGCGAGGTGATGTACAGCATGCTGTCGATGGATGCGTTTGTGCTGGAGCCGGTGAACTGATCTACCGACCGGCTGACACGTACAACTGCTTTTTTTTGGTAAAAATTGCCCCTGGCGCTTGTCTATGCTCAATCTACCGCTCACATTTTTGCAGCGACCCGCTGCGTCTTCTACACCCCGCCCCTGGTTGCTGGTGCTGATGCACGGCGTGGGCAGCAACGAGCAGGACTTGTTCAGCCTGGCGCCGCAGATCCCGGAACGGTTTCATGTGCTGAGCCTGCGGGCTCCGTTTCGCATGGGGCCGGGCTCGCATGCGTGGTTTGATTTTTCCATCGAGCCCGGCGGCGAGCGCAGCATCAACGAGGCGCAAGAGGCCGAAAGCCGGGCCCTCGTGGCCCAGGCCGTCCAGTCTGCTGCCGAGCAGCTGGGCATTCCGCCCGAGCGTGTGGTGGTGGGCGGCTTCAGCCAGGGCGGCATCATGGCGCTGTCGCTGCTGCTGACAAAGCCTGCGCTGATGCAGGCTGCGATGGTGTGGCACAGCCGCCTGCTGCAGCAGGTGGTGCCCCTGACGGCGCCTGCCGATGCGCTGCGCGGCAAGCAACTGTGGCTGAGCCATGGCACCCACGACAACGTGATCCCGCTGGCCCACGCGCAGGCCATTGCGCACCACATGGCGCCGCTGCCGGTGACGGTGGCCTACCACGAGTTCCCCAGCGCCCACGAGATCCGCCCGTCAGAGCTGGCGGCCACGGTGGCGTGGCTGGAGTCGCTGTCGACCAAACCGACGGCGTTTTAGCCCTGGTTTCGAAACGCGGGCCACCTCGCGGGCTACATCGCTGTCTACATCGCGTTACGGGCGCTTCATCGCACGGGCTTCCAATCAAGCAGTTCCCCATGTGGGATTGACATGGAACGCCCGGCGCCGCAGCCGCTCGGACAAGGGTTGTTCCTGATCTTCAAGGAGACCCGATGCCCGATCAAGAAACCGCCGAATTCCGTCCTGCGCCCGAGCGCACATCGTCCACACCTTGGGTTGCCGCTGGCGTATTGGCCTGCGCGGTAGCCGCTGGTGCCGCCTGGTGGTTCTGGCTGCGCCCGGTAGCAGAGCCGCCGGCCGCGCCCCCACCGGTGGCTGCCGCCCCCGAGGCACCTGTGGCTCCGCCCCCGATGCCCGAAGCCTCGGGTCCTCAAAACCCGATGGATGCGCTGGCCTCGGCCGACACCAGCTTGCCCGCACTGGCTGAATCCGACAAGCGGGTGACGGAAATGCTGGCCGAATTGCTGGGCAGTGGCAAGGTCGCGTCGTTCTTGCTGACAGAAGGGTTCGTGCGCCGCGTCGTGGCCACGGTGGACAACCTGGGCCGCGCCCAGGCGCCATCGCGCATGTGGCCCGTGCAGCCCATGCCGCAACGCTTTGCGGTCGATGGCGAGGGCGATGCACCGACCACAGTGGCGGCCACCAATGCCGCCCGCTACAGCGCGTTTTTGACTTTTGCAGAGGCGGTGCCGCTGGAACCTGCCGTGGCGCTGTATGCGCGGCTGTACCCGCTGTTTCAGCAGGCGTATGAAGAGCTGGGCTACCCCAAGCGTTACTTCAACGACCGCTTGGTGGGTGTGCTGGACCACCTCCTGCTGGCACCGGAGCCCCAGGGCCCGCTGCAGGTGAAGCTCACGCCTGTCACCACCGAAGTGCCCAATTTGCGGCCCTGGGTGCGGTACGAGTTTGTGAACCCTGCGCTCGAATCGCTCTCCAGCGGGCAAAAGATTCTGGTGCGCATGGGCCCCGCCAACGAGGCGCGGGCCAAGGCGTTGATCCGCGATATGCGCAAGCGGGTGGCAACGAGCGAGATCGCACGCAAACCTGGGCAGTGATGAGGGCGTTGGGCCCATGCCCCGGCATTTTTGGTTTAACGATCAGGCGGCTGCGGTGCGCGGCCCGTGCCGCAGCGTCAGCACGGCGCCCAGTGTGAGGGCCACCAGCGCAAACGCGGGGCCACCCAACGCGCCGACATGGTCCACCAGCAGGCCGCCAAAGATGGCACCGCTGGCAATGGCGATCTGAAACGCAGCCACCAGCAGTCCGCCCGCACCCTCGGCCTGGTCGGGTGCGGCGCGCACGATCCAGGTCTGAAAACCGACGGGGAAGGCACCAAACGCAAAACCCCACAGCGTGACGGCCACGGCGGTGATGGCGACTGACTCACCCGCCACCAGCAAGGTAGCGGCCAGCACCGCGATCAGGGAACTGCCGCAGACGATGGCCTGGCGCTCGCTGCGCCCGGCGATCCAGCCGCCTGCGAAGTTGCCGAAGAAGCCGCCCACGCCATAGCCCAGCAGCACGGCAGTGATGGTGGGCACTGACAGGTGGGTGATCTGCTCCATCAGCGGGCGGATGTAAGTGAAGCCTGCAAAGTGGCCCGAGATGACCAGCAGCACGGCCAGCAACGCCACACGCACCGGCGGGCGGCGCAGCAATTCGCCCAGCACCTGGAGGTTGGGATTGTCGCGCGGTGGCAGCGCGGGCATGGCGACCAGTTGCACGGCCAGCGTGATGAGGCTTATCCCTCCTGCTGCGATGAACGCGCTGCGCCAGCCCCACAGGTCGCCCATCCAGGCCCCAATGGGCGCCGCGCACACGGTGGCCACCGACACCCCCGTCAGGATGAACGACATCGCCCGCGCGAACAGCGATGTGGGCACCAGCCGCATGGCCAACGCCGCCGACATCGACCAAAACCCGCCCAGCGCTACGCCCAGCAGCACGCGTGCGACCAGCAGCGTGGCCAGACTGCCCGCCAGGGCCGACATTGCGTTGGACAGCACCAGCAGCAACGTGAAAGAAATCATCACCAGCCGCCGGTCGATGCGGCGGGTGAGCAGCGGCAACGACGGTGCGGCCACGGCTGCCACCAGTGCCGTCACGGTGACGGCCTGGCCCGCGGCGCCATCGCTCACGCGCAGGTCGCTGGCCATGGCGGTGAGCAGGCTGGCAGGCAAAAATTCGGCCGTCACCAGACCGAACACGCCCAGCGCCATGGAGCCCACTGCGGCCCAGCGGGCCTCGGTGGGCTCAGGGTTGTAGTGCGGGGCTGGTGGGGATACGGCGTCGGCCACGGCACTCATGGGTGCGTCAATGCAAGTAGAGCAAGAAGGGGAAGAGGACACGGAAAAGGCCTTGGGGGATGGGGAAAGCCATCGTAGGCATAAGATGGCGGCGTTTCCATGCCATAAAAGCCAAAATGCTTGACTTTTTGTCCAAACCTTTTGATCAGGTTTCCGAGGCGCCTTTTGCCGAGCCGCCAGACCTGCTGACCCAGATATTGCTCGGCCTGCGCCTGGACGGCGTGGAGTATGGCCGCTGTGTGCTGCACCCGCCATGGGCCATTGCCTACCCGGCGCAGCGCTCGGCGCGGTTTCACTTTGTGGGCCACGGCGGGGCCTGGCTGCGCACGCCAACCACCGATTGGCAGCGTTTGAACCCCGGCGACGCGGTGCTCCTGCCGCACGGCAGCTTCCATGTGCTGGCCAGTTCTCCCGACGTAGCTCCTGTGGACATCGATTCGCTGGCGCGCCAGGCTGTGGCTGAAAACATCTTCCTGGTGGACGGGCGCAATGCGCGCCAGACCGCGCAGGCGGCCATCGCGCCGCCACCGCCGCCCGCTCCCGACGTGATGTTCTGCGGCGCGCTGCGCTTCAACCTCGACCCGCTGCACCCGCTAATGGCGATGATGCCCGAGGTGATGATGGCCAGCGACCTGGCGCGGCGCGACACCACCGTGCCGGTTTTGCTGGACGCCATGGAGCGCGAGGTAGCGCAGGACCGCATGGGCGCCTGCGCCATCCTGGCGCGCCTGGCCGATGCGCTGGCCGCCAGCATCATCCGCGCTTGGGTGGAATGCAGTTGCAACAACCCCACGGGCTGGATCGCCGCCGTGCGCTGCCCGCGCATTGGCAAAGTGATCGCCGCCATCCACGCCGACCCCGAACGCGATTGGAATGTGCCGCTGCTGGCCGAACTGATGGGGGCTTCGCGGTCGGGCTTTTCTGAATCCTTCACCCGCACCATGGGCGAGAGCCCGGCGCGCTATGTGGCCAAGGTGAAGATGTCGCAGGCGCGCAGCTGGATCGCGCGCGACGGCATGCGGGTGGCGGTGGCCGCCAACCGTCTGGGGTACGAGTCCGAGGCCTCGTTCAGCCGCGCGTACAAACGCATCATCGGTCAGCCGCCCAGCACGGCCCGCGCGGTCTGAGGTGAACCGCAGCCGCGGCAGCTAAGCTTTCGGTAGCGGTAGCGCCGTCTTGTAGCGCACCTGCTTGAGTGCAAAGCTGGAGCGGATTTTTTCAACGCCCGGAATCGGTGCCAGCTGCTCCAGGATGAAGCGCTCCAGCGCGCCGATGTCCGCCAGCGCCACGCGAATCAAGTAGTCGCTGTCACCGCTCATCAGGTAGCACTCCATCACCTCGTCGTGTTCGGCAATGCGGCGCTCAAAATCGGCCAGGGCTTCCTTGCTCTGGGTCTTGAGGCTGATGCTGATGAACACATTGAGCCCCAGCCCCAGCGCCGCTGCATTGGCCAGCGCCACATAGCGGCTGATGACACCCTCCGCTTCCAGCGCCTTCACCCGCGCCAGGCAGGGCGAGGGCGACAGGTGCACGCGTCGCGCCAGCTCCACATTGGACAGGGAGCCATCGGCCTGCAGCTCGGCCAGAATGCGCAAATCGAGGGTGTCCAGTTTCATGTGCTGCAGTTTATCGATTTGACAGCATAAAGTGCCATCGTGGTGCGGCGCCGACGGCAATACGGCAACTCATTTGGAGGCAGCGTAGGTACAGTGGCTGCCATGAACGCTCTCACCTCCCACGCCCTGCTGCAGCAAGCCCCCGGCGCTACCCTGGATGCCGACCCTGAAGAAACCGCCGAATGGCGCGATGCCTTCCTGGCCTTGGTCGCCACCGAAGGCCCCGAGCGCGCGCGGCACATGCTGCAAGAGCTGGTGCGCATGGCGCGCGCGCAGCGCATTGGCTGGCAGCCCGACCTGAACACGCCGTATGTGAACACCGTGGCGGTGCACGAGCAGCCCGTGTTCCCCGGCGACCTGGCCATCGAGGAGCGCGTGGCTTCCATCGTGCGCTGGAACGCGCTGGCCATGGTGGTGCGGGCGAATCAAGCGTATGGCGAGCTGGGCGGGCACATTGCCAGCTATGCCAGTGCGGCTGATTTGTTTGAGAGCGGGTTCAACCACTTCTTCCGCGCCCGCGAAGGCGTGGGCGAGGGGCAGCACCGGGGCGACCTGGTCTTCTTTCAGCCACACAGCGCGCCCGGCGTGTATGCGCGCGCATTTTTGGAAGGCCGCCTCAGCGAGCAGGACCTGATGCATTACCGCCAGGAACTCACGGCGCCAGCGGCCGGGGCACACGGCCTGTCGAGCTACCCGCACCCGTGGCTGATGCCCGACTTCTGGCAGTTCCCCACCGGCTCCATGGGGATCGGCCCCATCAGCAGCATCTACCACGCGCGCTTCATGCGCTACCTCACGCACCGCAATTTGCTCGACTGCAGCCAGCGCAAGGTCTGGGGCGTGTTCGGCGATGGCGAGATGGACGAGCCCGAGAGCATGAGCGCGCTGACCCTGGCCGCGCGCGAGGGGCTGGACAACCTGGTCTGGGTGGTCAACTGCAACCTGCAGCGCCTGGACGGCCCGGTGCGCGGCAACGGCCGCATCATCGACGAGCTGGAGCGTTTGTTCGCCGGCGCGGGTTGGAACGTGGTCAAGCTGGTGTGGGGCAGCGATTGGGACGGCCTGTTCGCCCGCGACCTGACCGGCGCGCTGGTGCGCACGCTCGAAGGCACGGTAGATGGCCAGATGCAGACCTTTGCCGCCAAGGACGGCCGCTTCAACCGCGACAACTTCTTTGGCCAGAACCCCGAGCTGGCAGCCCTGGCCCAGGGCATGACGGACGAGCAGATCGATCGCCTGAAGCGCGGCGGGCACGACCTGGTGAAGATCCACGCCGCGTATGCCGCCGCCGCGCGCCACCAGGGCCAGCCCACGGTGATCCTGGCGCACACCAAGAAGGGCTACGGCATGGGCACGGCGGGCCAGGGCAAGATGACCACGCACAGCCAGAAGAAGCTCGATGAGACCGACCTCATCGAGTTTCGCAACCGTTTCAACCTGCCTCTCACCGACGAGCAGGCCACCAGCCTGGCCTTCTTCAAGCCCGCCGAAGACAGCCCCGAAATGCGCTACCTGCGCAGCCACCGTGACGCGCTGGGCGGCTACCTGCCACGCCGCGACACCACTTGCGACGCACTGCCAGTGCCCGCCATCACCAGTTATGCGCAGTTCGCGCTGCAGGCCGACGGCAAGGAGATGAGCACCACCATGGCCTTCGTGCGCATGCTGGGCACGCTGCTGAAAGACGCCACACTGGGCCCGCGCATCGTGCCCATCGTGGCCGACGAGGCGCGCACCTTCGGCATGGCCAACCTGTTCAAGCAGGTGGGCATCTACAGCAGCGTGGGGCAGCGCTATGCACCCGAGGACATCGGCTCCGTACTGAGCTACCGCGAGGCGCTGGATGGGCAAATCCTGGAAGAGGGCATCAGCGAGGCGGGCGCCATCGCCAGCTGGACGGCCGCAGCGACGAGCTACAGCGTGCACGGCCTGGCCATGTTGCCGTTCTACATCTACTACTCCATGTTCGGCTTTCAGCGCGTGGGTGACGCCATCTGGGCCGCTGCCGACCAGCGCGCACGCGGCTTCTTGCTGGGTGCCACCTCGGGCCGCACGACGCTGGGCGGCGAGGGGCTGCAGCACCAGGACGGCAGCAGTCACCTGGTAGCGGCCACCGTCCCCAACTGCAAGGCGTACGACCCGGCGTATGCGGGCGAGATGGCCGTCATCATCGACGCCGGCATGCGTGAGATGGTGACCGAGCAGCGCGACGTTTTCTACTACGTCACGCTGATGAACGAGAACTACGCCCAGCCTGACCTGCCTGCCGGTGCGGCAGAGGGAGTGTTGCGAGGGTGCTATGTATTTAAGAGCTATCAGCGCTTATTGGATAAGCGCGAGAGCCCGATTTCGCCCAAATCTGTCACCTTGATGGGTTCTGGGGCCATCCTCACCGAGGTGGTCAAGGCCGCCGAGCTGCTGGCCGCCGAAGGCATAGAGGTGACCGTGCTAAGCGTGACCAGCTGGAGCGAGCTGGCGCGCGACGGCGTGGCCAGCGAGCAGCGTTGGCTGGCGGGTGAATCCACGCCGAGGCCTGCGTGGCTGACCGAGCAACTTGCCGCGACACACGGGCCGGTGATTGCCGCCACCGACTACGTGCGCGCCGTGCCCGAGACGGTACGGATGCTCATCCCCGAGGGCCGCAAGTATGTGACCCTGGGCACGGACGGCTTTGGACGCAGTGACACGCGCGCAGCGCTGCGGCACTTTTTTGGGGTGGACGCTGCCAGCATCGCTCAAGCGGCCCGGCGTGCGATAGCCGCTGACTGATGAACATGGGCGCCGTGGGGGTGGGTGAATACCCGTTGTCCTACCCGTTGCAGGGTTCCTAAAATGACCCAGCAACCGCGAGAGGGCGCCATGACACAAGTCACCTGGGACAACGACCCACCAACGACCTGGATCGCAACGGTGGACGGGCAAGCACTTTGCTCCATCAAGCGCAAGGACATTGGAGGGTGGACTGCCATCTGGACGGATGAGCGCCTTTGGCCGGCGCCATCCCATCTGCCCAAGGCAATGCCCCAGCCCACACGGTTTTTCAGCAGCCTGGAAGAGGCCAAACTGGCGGTCGAGCAATTGCTGTCGGCGTGAACCGGTGTCGGCGGCGCACCCATGCGTACCGTTTTGGTGGGGTTCTGATGGGGTGCTTTTGCCTAACTAGCGATCCCCGCCTGCCGCCTGCCGCATGGTCTGCCGACACCCGGAGCTACAGGCGGTGCTTGCTCTGCTAACAGTCTCGGGCTATTGCTTCGCGCACTTCTCTCTGAAATTATCGGTGTTTTTGGCCGCTAGCGCTTATTGAATAAGCGCTAATAGCTATTAATTTGATAGTTATTCACCACCCACCGAACCGTACCCAGGTTTCTCTCACAACTGCGTTTTCCACGGCGTGGTACTCGCCATATTGAGCACCCGTAGCGCAGGCGTGGTTGGGCAGTATCCGCAGCTGCATGCCCAGCGGAAAGCGCTGCGCGATGTCGTCAGCCCCCGCCAGCAGCCCATCGGCGCGCGACAGAATGCCGTGCTCCTGGTTGGCCCCGGTCAGCACGTAGCCGTCCAGCACCTGCCCCTCTACATCGCACACCTGCCCATAGCCATAGTCCCGCGACTGCTTTTGCGTGCCACGGTCCCGGCTCATGGCCATCCAGCCCGCGTCGACGATAGCCCAGCCTTTGTCCGCCTGGTGGCCAATCACGGTGGTCAGCACGCTCAGGGCGATGTCGTCGGTGCTGCACACGCCCACGTTGTGCATCACCAGGTCGAAGAACACGTACACGCCCGCGCGCACCTCGGTCACGCCCGTGAGGTCCTTGGCCGACAGGGCCGTGGGCGTGGAGCCCACGCTCACCACGGAGCAGGGCAGACCTTCTGCGCGCAGGCGCTCGGCGGCGCGCACGCAGCCTGCACGCTCCTGTTCGGAAAGCGCTGTCAGGGCAGCGGGAGTGTTCAAGTCGTAGCTGCCACCGGCATGCGTCATCACTCCGGCCAGATGCATGCCGCCATTGTGCAGCGCACGGCCCACTGTAATGAGGGCAGCTTCGTCGGGCTTGATGCCGCTGCGGTGGCCGTCGGTGTCCACCTCGATCAGCACCTCGAACACCTCGCCGTGCTCGCGGCCGAAGTCCACGATGGCCTGGGCGGCGGCGATGTTGTCGGTGACGATCTTCAGGTCGCAGCCCTGGCGGCGCAGCGCCAGCACCTGGGGCAGCTTGTGCGGAACGGTGCCCACGGCGTACAGGATGTCGGTGATGCCGTGGGCGAAGAACTGCGCTGCCTCCTTGAGGGTGGAGACGGTGATGCCCTGCGCACCGGCGGCGATCTGCGCCTGGGTCACCGCTGGGCACTTCGCCGTCTTGGCGTGCGGGCGAAAGCGCACGCCCAGCGCGTTCATGCGCTCTTGCATGCGCTCTTGCATGCGCTCTTGCATGCGCGCGATGTTGCGCTGCATGCGGGGCAGCTCGATCAGCGCGGCGGGGGTGTCAATCTGTGCCAGGGGTGTTCCGAGGTGGTGGGCTGTTGCTTCTTGCATGGCGGGGGCTCCTTTTCTCTGTTGGGGTCAGCCTGCGAGCAGGTTGCAGAAACGCTCCATGTCCACGTTGCCACCGCTGATCAGCACGCCCACCTTCTTGCCCTTGAGCTCGGCGGCGCGTGCACGCGCGGCTGCAAATCCCAGGCAGCCCGTGGGCTCCACCACCAGCTTCATGCGGGTTGCGAAGAAGCGCATGGCGTCCACCAGCTGCGTATCGCTCACGGTGAGGATGTCGTCCACGTCGCGGCGGATGATGGGGAAGGTGATCTGGCCCAGGTGCTGCGTCTGCGCGCCATCGGCAATGGTCTGGGGCGTGTCGATGTGCACGATGGAGCCGCTGCGAAACGACTGCTGCCCGTCATTGCCCGCCTCGGGCTCCACGCCGTAGAGCTTGCAGCGGGGCGACAGGGCGCGGGTGGACAGGGCCGAGCCCGAGAGCAGGCCGCCGCCGCCCAGGCAGACGAAGAAGGCATCGAGCTCGCCCACTTCCTCGAACAGCTCCTTGGCAGCGGTGCCCTGGCCAGCCAGCACGTCGGCGTGGTCGTACGGCGGGATCAGGGTCAGGCCATTGCGCGCGGCCAGGTCGCGGGTGATCTGCTCGCGGTCCTGCGTGTAGCGGTCGTAGAACACCACGTTGGCGCCGTAGCCCTGTGTGGCCGCCACCTTGGCGATGGGCGCGTCCTGTGGCATCACGATCGTGGCGGGCATGCCCAGCTCGCGTGCAGCCAGCGCGATGCCCTGCGCGTGGTTGCCCGACGAGAACGCGATCACCCCGGCCTTGCGCTGGGTAGCGTCAAACTTTGCCAGTGCGTTGAAAGCGCCCCGGAACTTGAAAGCACCCATGCGCTGCAGGTTCTCGCACTTGAAGAACACCTGGGCGCCCATCTCATCGTCGAGGATGCGCGAGGTGAGCACCGGCGTGCGGTGCGCGTGGCCTGCAATGCGGCCGGCGGCGGCTACCACGTCGTCATAGGTCGGGAGTGTCAGGGTAGTGGTCATGGTGTTGCGAAGTCCAAGTGGTTGCAAAGGAGGCGGTAAGCAGGGAAGAGGAGCAGGAAGAAGAAAAAGGTGGAGGTGCTGCAGCCGATCACCACGGCCAGTCGATGCGTGTGCCCAGGCCCTGCGCCATGGCCTGCGTATGCAGCATGCGGGCCACGGTCAGGTCCTGGAGGGCCAGGCCGGTCATATCAAAAACAGTGATGTCATCGGCGCTGCGCCGCACCGCAATCTGGCCGGTGAGCACGTCCCCCAGCTCGGTGCAGGGCAGCTCGGAGGGTGCCCACTGCGCTTCGCCGATCTGGCGGGCCTGAGTGGCATCGTCCACAAACAGCCGCGTACGCTGCAGCAGGCCCTCGGGCAGCTCGCGTTTGCCTTGGGTGTCGGTGCCCAAGGCATTGATGTGGGTGCCGGGCTGCACCGCGTCGGCGTGGAACAAGGGGCCGCCGCCGGGTGTGGCGGTGATCACCACGTCGCTGGCGGCCACGGCGGCATTCACGTCGCAGGCCTGCGCAATGTCGCAATGGTCGGCAAACGCCGCTTCAAAGGCTGGTGCGCGCTGGCCGTTGTGCGTAGCATAGCGCACGCTGCGCAGCGTGGGCAGGGCGGCCAGCGCATGGCGCAGTTGCGCGCGGGCCTGCACACCGGTGCCGAAGATACATACCCGTTCGCTGTTGGGGCGGGCCAGTTGCAGCAGGCCCAACGCGCCTGCTGCGCCCGTGCGCTCGGTGGTGATGGCGTTGCCGTCCAGCACGCACAGTGGGCGGCCCGTGGCGGGGTCGATGAGCAAGACGGTGGCCTGGTGCGGCTCACTGCCGCGTGCGCGGTTGGCAGGCCAAAAGCCCGCGGCCTTGAAGCCCAGCAGGCCCTGGCTGGACACATCGCCCGCCTTGATGCCAAACACCCCGCCCGTGGGCAGTGCCTCGCGCACCACCGGGAAGACGCGGCCCGCGCGCTGGCTGTGCAGGGTAAAGGCCTCGCGCACGGCGGCCAGCACAGCCTGCGGCTGCAGCAGGGCGATGACCTGGTGCGTGTCGAGCAGCAGCAGTTGCTGCGCGGAAGTTGCAGGGGGTGTATGGGGCGCGGCCATGGTGTAGTTACCTCACGTCGCCGTACACGGTGGCGCGCGATACACCCAGATGTTGGGCCACCACCTCCATCGCGCGGCGCACTTCGAGGATGCCCGAGTCCTTGAGTTCGCGCAGTAGCGCGCGCCGCTCGGCCGCCTTCAGCGCGCGCGGCGCGGTGGAAAGGCGTGCCGCAAACTGGTCGATGCGCTGGCGGATGGCCTCGGCGCCCGCGGGGTCCAGGGTCTCGCTGAGACCCGTCTCACCCGTAATGGCCGTGAACTGGCCCACCACACTTTGCAGACTGCGGAACTGCGTGAGGTCGACATTCAGGCACAGCGCCGCAATGTAGTGGCCAGAAGCATCCTTGATGCCCACGGACGTGCTTTTGGCCTGGCGGCCATCAGCGAACTGGTTGGCATAGTTGGCAATCACCTGCGGGTAGTCGGGGTCCGCGATGCGGGCCAGGCCCAGTTCGGTGGTCGGGTCGCCCACGTCACGGCCCGAAAGGTTGTTGTGGATGGCCAGGATGGAGTGTTTGGGGTCGAGCAGGTCATGCACCACCACCTCGCAGAACGGCGCAAATGTGGCAGCCAGGCCTTGCGCGATCTGTTCGATCTGGCTGAGCAGGGCGGCCTGCTCACCGGTGCGCGCAGGGGCGCGATGTGCGACGCGGGTGGATGGCGAGGAGCGGGGAAGGGTTTTGTCAGGCATGTCGACAATTTATCCAGTTTTGGATAAATTGTCAAAAAATGGACAAAACGTCTATCAACTTGCCAGTGCGGCGTTCATCGCTTGCGGTAGGCGCAGAGGTTCAGTGGGCGAGTGCAGGGCGCTTGAAAAACGCGTCCAGTGCGGGTATCAGCGTTGGAAATTCTTGCGCGAATCTCTCGCGGTTCACAAAATACGCCTCGCAGGCCACGGCAAAAAACTCGGACTGCGATGTGGCGCCATACGCGTCCAGCCAGGGGCGCTCTGTTCCAAAGCGCTCGGACAGGATCACGCGCTCCCGGAACTGTTCGTACGCGGGTTCCCAGGCGGCCCACCATGCGCCGTAGGCCGCGCGGCCACTGCGGGTGCCCAGAAAACCTGCGGGCAGGGGCGGGCAGCCGTTGGGCTGGCCACTGCGCATGTCGAGCTTGTGCACAAACTCATGCACCACCACGTTGTGGCCGCGCGCCGTGTTTTCGGCCGCGTTGGCGATGTGTTGCCAGCTGAGCATGATCGGGCCGCGCTCCATGGCCTCGCCCAGCAGCACCTGAGTGTGTTCGTGCACCACGCCGGCTTCGTCCACGGTCTGGCGGCGCGCCACGGCTTCACCCGGGTGCAGCACGATGGTGACGAAATCGTCGTACCAGTCCAGCGCCTTGGCTGGGTCGCCCCAGTGCAGCAGCGGCAGGCAGGCCTGTGCGGCAATGTCGATGGCCATGGCGTCGGTCACCTCCAAGCCGTGCGCCCCGTGGAACTGTTTGTGGTGCAGAAACAAGGCGCTGATGGCGCGCAGCTTGGACTGGTCGTGCAGCGACAGGGTGGCCAGAAACGGGTAGCGGTGCAGTGTCTGGAGCCACAGCGCAGCGGAGATGTCGGGCACGGGCGCCACAGTGGCGCGAACGCGGCTCCAGAGTCGATGGAGAAGAGGGGGCATGGCGATCAGGTGGCAGGAGGTCAGCCCCGCGCAGTTCAAGATCGCTCGTACATGGGGACCAGAGGGATGCGTTCCAAGCCCGCAACGGACAAACGCAGTGTTTCTGCACGGGGAGGTAATGCAGCGGCATCCCAGTCGCTGAGCACCACCCGCTGGAGGCCGGGGGCCAGCCCATGGTGGGCCGGCCGGTGGGTGTGGCCGTGGATGAGCGTGTGGGCCTGCGCCGCCTGCAACCAGGCGATGGCGGCGGGGCCATCCACATCCGCATAGGTAGCACCCGACTGTTTTCGCGCCTCGCTCTCCTGGCGGATGCCGCGTGCCTGCGCGCGACGCATGGCCAGGGGCTGGGACAGAAATTGCGTTTGCCACGCCTCGCTGCGTGCCTGCACCCGAAAGCGCTGGTAGTCCACGTCGTCCAGGCACAACAGATCACCGTGGCTGAGCACGAATCGCTGGCCGCCAAACCCCAGCACCGCAGGGTCCGAAAGGCCCGTGACGCCGCAGTGGGCAAGGAACGCCGGACCCGCGAGAAAGTCCCGGTTGCCGTGCATGAAATACACGGGCATGCGTTGTGCAGCGGTTTTTAGCGCCGCGCAGGCCTGGGCTTCAAAGCTGCCGGGTTCCCGCAACGCATCGTCGCCCACCCATACCTCGAACAGGTCGCCGAGGATAAACAAGGCGTCGGCCTCTACAGTCGCGAGGTAACGCTCGAATGCGGCGACGGTAGCGGGCTCGCTGGTCTGCAGGTGCAGGTCGGAAATGAAATCGACCGTGCGCCAGTGCGAAGGAGCGGCGAGCTCCTCGAACCGGGGCACGGTCGTGGTCTGATCAGGCATGAAGGCCGGCATCGCCAGCCCTCAGTCGCCGCCGGGCCGCCCCAAGGCGTCTGCGGCCCCCTCGGGGGGCAGCGCAGCACACGAAGTGGCAAGCGTCGGGGTCACAGTGCGACGGCCTTCTCGATCACGACGTCTTCCTTCGGCACGTCGTCATGGAAACCCTTGCGGCCTGCGGGCACGGCCTTGATCTTGTCTACTACGTCAGCGCCGCCCACCACCTTGCCAAACACGGCGTAGCCCCAGCCTTGGGCGGAGGGAGCAGTGTGGTTCAGAAAGCCGTTGTCGGCCACGTTGATGAAGAACTGTGCGGTGGCCGAGTGCGGGTCGCTCGTGCGGGCCATGGCCACGGTGTAGTTGGCGTTCTTGAGGCCGTTGTTGGCTTCGTTCTCGATGGGCGCGTCAGACGTCTTTTGCGTCATGCCGGGCTCAAAGCCGCCGCCTTGCACCATGAAGCCGGGGATCACACGGTGAAAGATGGTGTTGTTGTAGTGGCCCTTGTTCACGTAGGCCAAAAAGTTTTCAACCGACTTGGGCGCTTTGGCTGCGTCGAGTTCGAGGGTGATGACGCCGTAGTTGGCGATGTGCAGTTCGACTTGGGGGTTGCTCATGGCAATGCTTCCTTCTAAAAATTTACTCACTTCACCACGGTGGCGGAAGTGATGGTGACGGGGGTGGTCGGCACGTTCTGGTGGCCGCCCTTGTTGCCAACGGCAACGGCTTTGATCTTGTCCACCACCGCCGTGCCTTCAACCACCTTGCCGAATACGGCATAACCGTGGCCGTCGGGCTGGGGTGCGTTGAGCATCGCGTTGTCCTTCACGTTGATGAAGAACTGCGAGGTGGCCGAGTTGGGGTTGCCCGTGCGCGCCATCGCGATGGTGTAGGTGTCGTTCTTGAGGCCGTTGTTGGCTTCCAGCGGGATCGGGGGTTTGGTGGCTTTTTGCTGCATGTCAGCCGTGAAGCCGCCGCCCTGGATCATGAAGCCGTCCATCACCCGGTGGAAAACGGTGCCGTCGTAGTGCTTGTCGTTGACGTAGGCCAGAAAGTTCTCGACCGTCTTGGGGGCCTTGGCGGGGTCCAGTTGCACCACGATGTCGCCCATCGACGTTGCCAGCTTGACCTTGGGGGCGGTCTGTGCTTGCACGGATGCTACTGAAAACATAGCTGTAAGCGCAATGCTAGCAAGCGCCAGGGTCGAATTTCTTCTGGAAATCATCCAATCACTCCTTCGAAAAATATTTGCCATTGTTGGCCACGTCGCGTCCAGTATTGGCGCTTGACGGGGCCGGTGCGCGCGCCTTCGGCGACTTCGCCGAACGTTACCACCATGGTGTCGGCCGAGTCGGTCCACCGCAGGTAAGACTTGTCCTTGAGGTGGAGTTCCCGGCCACGCAGGGCGCGGGTCTCTGCCTGCAACACCGAGGTCCATTCCGACAGCGGCTTCTTGCGGTAGCTTTGAAAGTCAGGGGCATAAAACCCCAGCAGGCGCTTCATGTCGCCTTCGGTCTTGGCGCTGCGCCAGGCAGTGAGCACTGCTTCAAATGCCTTGCGGTCTGCCTGCACGCTGTGGGGCGCGACCCACTGCAGTTGCCGCGCAATGACGACGGGGGTGGACCGGGGCTCCACCGTGCGCAAGATGCGCTCCAGGTCGGGGTTGGCCAGCACCAGGCAGCCATCCGTGGCCAACGGCGCCCGCGCAAACTGGTCGGGCGGTGTGCCATGCAGCCAGATGCCGCTGCCTGTTTTGCCGCGGCTCAGGTCCAGCGGGTTGGGGTAGTTGATGGGCAGTGCGCCGATGCCGTAAAAGTCCTTGAGTGTGGCGGGGTCCAGGCGACTGGTGATGAAGTACACGCCCAGCGGCGTGCGCTGGTCACCTTCCACCGTCTTTTCGATGCCGAGCTTGCCGACCGAGGCGTAGTAGTCGGCGACCAGTCGCAGGCCCGCCGGGGTGTTCTCGAACAGGTACAGACGCGAACGCGATGCGTCAATCGCGATGGCGTGGCGCGAGCGGGGAGAGAGTTCCAGAAACTGCGCTGGAATCGTGTGCGCCGGAGGGCGGCTGCGCTGCGCATCGACACGCTGGCGGGATTCGGTGCGCAGCTCTTCCAGCGTGGTGGCCGCTTGGATGCTGCGGGCGGAATCCGGTTCAGGCAGGTCGCCCAGGCGGCGGATGGGGCGCGTGCGAGCCGTCAGCAGGTCGCCTACGGCCAACTGCGCCAGCTGAAAGTTGGGGTAGTCACTTGCCAAGCTTTCGGCCTGTTTGAGGGCCTCGCGCCCGCGGCCTTCGGCGATGAGCTTGTACACCGCCAGCAAGCGGGCTTCGGCCTGGCCGTCACGCAAGTTGCTGCCGGCAGCGGATGTGGGCACCGAGGCTGGAGCGGGCGGCGCAGGGCCCCGCGCCACGTTGGTTTGCGACAGCGCAGGTGGAGTCTGCAGCAGCGCCGCCCATACTAAAACGCCGACCAGCGTCTGTCGGCTGCGCGGGTTCCAGTGCACAGAGGTTTGCGGCATCTCAGGGCAGCAAAAAAAACGCCCGCGCTCCAGGCGCAGGCGCGGCGGCGGAGGTCATGATCAGCCGCCTGTGGATTCGCGCACGATGGTCCAGCGACCATTGTTGTTGACCATGTCCAGCGTCTTGCGGCTGGTGACATTCAATGTGTCAGCACTGTAGGCCTGGTGAAAACGGGCCGAAGCCTTGTCGCCATTGATGGAAACCGACAGGTCCGAGATTTGCACGCTGATCTTTGACTTGCCCACGATGCGCGCTTCACGCTCCTTTTCCCACGCGCTGCGCGACTGGCGTCCGGGTGGGTCAAAAGACTTGTCATAGGCAGCCAGATAAGCCGTCATGTCTTTGGCCGACCATGCTGCGGCCCAGGCCTGCACTGCAGACGTCACCGCCTGAATGGATGCATTGCTGGCAGCGGCGGGAGCCGGTGCCGGGGCTGGAACCACCGGGGCCGCTGCCACGGCGGGGGCCGGTGCGGGTGCAACCGCTGCTGGAGAAGGCGCGGGTGCGGGGGTCGCGGGAGCCGCCGCAGGCACCGGAGCGGGTGCTGGACGCTGCGTGGCCACGACGGCCGGTGAAGGTGCTGGAGCCGCCGCAACCGCAGCGGCAGCTCGTCCCGCTTTGCTGTTGTTGTCAGCCGAAAACAGTTCACGGATCAATGCCAGCTTGGGTTTGACCGAGTTGGCGTTGTTGGCGTCCAGCTGCAGCGCCTTGTTGTAGGCCTGGCTGGCCAGCTTGGCGTAGATGTCACCCAGGTTTTCGTGTGCAGTGGCGTAGCTGGGGTTGGTGCGGATCGCCATCTCCAGCGCGGTGCGGGCCTTGTCCAACTGGTTCTGGTTGGCGTGCAGCACTGCCAGATTGTTGTAGGGCTCGGGCAGCTCTGGGTACTCTTCGGTCAGCTTGGTGAAGGTGGCGATCGCATCGGTCTGCTTGCCGGAGTCGGCCTGCGCAACACCACGCAAGAAGCGCAGCTGCGGGTCCTTTGGATTAGCTGCAAGGCGTTGGTCGGCTTTAGTCAGCGCGTCGGCGGCCTTGCCTGCTTTGAGCAACTGGGTGATGTCGGCATAGTCATCGGCGTGAACCACGCCAGTGCCCAGCAGTGCGGTCAGGGCCAGCAGGCGCAAAAGTCGTGGGATGGTGCTTCGGACTTGCTTCATGGGGGTTCAGGAATGTTGGACAGCGTCTCGCCGGGCGGGAGCTTATACTGCGGCGGATTGTAGCTGAGGGGGTTGTCATGACGGTGCGCTGTTGCCGCTGGTGATTTTGCTGGTCGCCCCTTGCCGGGCGCTCCCCCTTGCGGGGTCATCGCCCCTTGCTGCCGGGTGAGCCGCCTCGCCCATCCTCTCCCATCCCCCCGTTATTGGTATCCCATGAGTTTGCGTATCTACAACACGCTGTCGCGTGCATTGGAGGAGTTTTCCCCGCTCGAACCTGGCCATGTGCGCATGTATGTGTGCGGCATGACCATTTATGACCTGTGCCATATCGGCCACGCCCGCATGATGATGGCGTTTGACGTGGTGCAGCGCTGGCTAAAGGCCAGTGGCTTGCAGGTTACGTATGTCCGCAACATCACGGACATCGACGACAAGATCATCAGGCGCGCGCTGGAGCGGGGCATCACCATCCGCGCCCTCACCGACGAGATGATTGCCGCCATGCACAAGGACATCGGGCTGCTGGGCATTGAGCCGCCCTCGGCCGAGCCGCGCGCCACCGAATACGTGCCCCAGATGCTGTCGCTGATCGGCCAACTGGAAGGCAAGGGCCTGGCCTACCGCGCGAGCAACGGCGACGTGAACTATTCCGTGCGCAAGTTCAACGGCTACGGCAAGTTGTCGGGCAAATCGCTCGATGAACTGCGCGCCGGCGAGCGCGTGGCCGTGCTCGATGGCAAGGAAGACCCGCTCGACTTTGTGCTGTGGAAATCCGCCAAGCCCGAGGAGCCGCCCGAGGCCAAGTGGGATAGCGCATTTGGTGCGGGTCGTCCCGGCTGGCACATCGAATGCTCGGCCATGAGCTGCGCCACGCTGGGCGAGACGTTTGACATCCACGGCGGCGGCGCGGATCTGCAGTTCCCCCACCACGAAAACGAAATCGCCCAAAGCGAAGGCGCCACGGGCAAACCCCTGGCCAAGTTCTGGGTGCACAACGGTTTTGTGCGTGTGGACAACGAGAAAATGTCCAAAAGCCTGGGCAATTTTTTCACCATCCGCGAGGTGCTCCAGCAGTACGACGCCGAGACGGTACGCTTTTTCATCGTGCGCGCCCACTATCGCAGCGCGCTCAACTACAGCGACGCGCACCTGGACGACGCGCGCCAGGCCCTGAAGCGCCTGTACACCGCGTTGAGCCTGGTCACCCCTGCCGATGGGGCCGCCATCGACTGGGCGGACCCCTACGCCGCGCGGTTCAAGGCAGCCATGGATGAAGACTTCGGCACTCCGGAGGCCGTGGCGGTGCTGTTTGAGCTGGCGGGTGAAGTCAACAAGACCCGCTCTGCGGCGCTGGCCGGGCTGTTGAAATCACTCGGCGGGTGCCTTGGCATCTTGCAAGGCGACCCCAAAGCGTTTTTGCAAGCCGGAGCGGGTGGCGTGGACGAGGCAGATATCCAGGCCCAGATCACTGCTCGTACCGCTGCCAAGGCCGCGAAGAACTTCGCCGAGGCCGACCGCATCCGCAATGCGCTGCTGGCCCAGGGCATCGTGCTGAAGGATTCTGCTGCAGGAACCACCTGGGAAGCCGCGCAGTGATCTTAGTATTTTTAATGAAAACCGCCTGTAGGGCATATAGGACGCCCGGTGGCAGCTACTAAAAAGATAGCATCTGATGTGCCGGATGTGGAGTCCGTTCTGGCCACGCCGGACTATTGGGCCGAGGCCTGCAAGCACCTGGTAAAGAAGGATCGGGTCATGAAGCGCCTCATCCCCCAGTTCGGCGATGCGGCACTGCGGACTCGGAGCGATGCGTTTACGACGCTGGCACGGTCCATCGTGGGTCAGCAGATTTCGGTGAAGTCCGCACAGACGGTGTGGGAGCGTTTTGTCGCGCTGCCTCGCAGCATGAAACCCGCCAGCGTGCTCAAGCTCAAGATCGACGACATGCGGGCGGCGGGCTTGTCTGCACGCAAGGTCGATTACCTGGTAGACCTTGCCATTCACTTTGAAGAGGGCAAGCTCCATGTGAAGGACTGGGCTGCGATGGATGACGAGGCCATCATTGCCGAACTGGTCGCCATTCGTGGCATTGGCCGGTGGACGGCCGAGATGTTCCTGATCTTCTACCTGATGCGCCCCAACGTGCTGCCGCTGGACGACCCAGGGCTGATCACCGGCATCAGTCAGAACTACTTTTCCGGCGAATTGGTGAGCCGCAGCGATGCTCGCGAAGTCGCCGAAGCCTGGAAGCCCTGGTGCAGTGTGGCAACTTGGTATATTTGGCGCTCGCTGGACCCCTTACCGTTGCCTGCTGACGCTGCCTGACGCGCTCTACACAACCCGTTACACGTCGGTTACAGTGCGTGCCATTCGTGGCACCCCTACACCGGTGCGATCCCCAAGGAGAAAAACGTTGGCGAAAAAAACCTTTCTGGACTTCGAACAGCCCATCGCTGAGCTGGAGTCCAAAATCGAAGAACTGCGCTACGTGCAGACCGAGAGTGCCGTTGACATCTCGGAAGAGATCGACCAGCTGAGCAAAAAAAGCCAGCAGCTCACCAAAGACATTTACAGCGAGTTGTCGCCCTGGCAGATCACCAAGATTGCCCGGCATGCCGAGCGCCCCTACACGCTCGACTATGTGCGCGACATCTTCACCGACTTCGTCGAGCTGCATGGCGACCGTCACTATTCGGACGACCTGTCCATCGTGGGCGGTCTGGCCCGCTTCAACGGCCACGCCTGCATGGTGCTGGGCCACCAAAAGGGCCGAGACACCAAGGAGCGCGCAATGCGCAACTTTGGCATGAGCAAGCCCGAGGGTTATCGCAAAGCCCTGCGCCTGATGAAGACGGCCGAGAAATTCAAGCTGCCCGTGTTCACCTTTGTGGACACACCTGGCGCCTACCCTGGCATTGACGCAGAAGAACGCGGACAGTCGGAAGCCATTGGCCGCAACATTTTCGAGATGGCGCAGCTCGAAGTGCCCATCATTACCACCATCATTGGCGAAGGCGGCTCCGGCGGCGCTCTGGCCATCAGCGTGGCCGATCAGGTGGTCATGCTGCAGTACGCCATCTACTCGGTCATCAGCCCTGAAGGCTGTGCCTCCATCCTCTGGAAGACCAGCGACAAAGCCCAGGAAGCCGCCGACGCTCTGGGCATCACCGCCCACCGCCTGAAAGCTTTGGGTCTGGTCGACAAGATCGTGAGCGAGCCCGTGGGCGGCGCACACCGCGACCACAAGCAGATGGCTGCTTTCCTCAAGCGTGCACTGGGCGACGCGTTCCGTCAGTTGGCAGACCTCAAGACGAAGGACCTGCTGGATCGCCGCTATGATCGTTTGCAGAGCTACGGCCGCTTTAACGATACCAAGGCCGAGAGCCGCTAAGGCTTATTGCGCTCGTACCCCCATTCAACGGCCCTTCGGGGCCGTTGTTGTTTTAGCGGCGGAACCAGCCCGGCCTTGGGTTATCCGCGAAAACCCCCGCTGGCGTTCTGTGTGATACCGGATGTAACATGATGACGGGCCGCCCCCTGCGGGTGGATCAAGGGGTGCAGCATGTCGCTTCTGAAGACGCTCAAAGGCCAGATCCTTCTGGTGTCGGTCGGTTGTCTGGTCGCAGGGCTACTGGCCCTGACCGTGGCCAACTACCTTACGGCGCGGTCCCAGGCCTATGCCTCGCTCACCGCACAGTCGCAGGCGCTGGCCCACAGCCACATCGAGACCTTGCGCGACTGGGCGCGTGGCAAAGCCACGGTGGTCGAGTCCGCATCGGCGGCACTGGATGACGCAGATGCCGCCAAATCCCTGCTCATGCTGGCCAAGGCGGGCAATTTTTTGACCACGTACTTCGGCTATGCGGACAAACGCACGGTGTTCTCTGAAAAGCAGAACCTGCCCCCCGATTACGACCCCACGGGGCGCCCTTGGTACAAGCAGGCAGCGGCCGCAGACGCGGCGGTGTTGACAGCGCCGTACCCGGACGCCGGCGGAGCCGGGCTGGTGGTTACTTTTGCCAAGGCGGTCCGCGAGGGAACAAGCGTTAAAGCGGTGATGGCGGGTGATGTGTCCCTGGCGGCCGTGGTGGCCAATGTGGCTTCGATCAAGCCCACGCCTTCGAGCTACGCTTTTCTGGTGGGCAGCGACGGCAACGTCATTGCGCACCCCGACGTGAAGCTGGCGCTGAAACCTGCGACCGATCTCGCGTCTTCCCTCAGTGCCGCCTCACTTGCCGACATGGCCAAACGTGCCGACCTCAATGCGCTGGATCTGCAGGAGCGCGCGGTATTGCTGACGGTGGCGCCCGTCACGGGCACGCCTTGGCTGTTGGCAATAGCGCTGGACAGAGGCGAAGCGCTCCAGGCCATCCGCACCATGCTGCAGGTGTCCATCGGCGCGGGCCTTGTGGTGTTGTTGGTAGCGCTGGTGGTATTGGCGGGCATTCTGTCTCAGCGGTTGCGCCGCCTGACCCTGGTGCGAGATGCCATGCACGAGATCGGCGCTGGCGATGGAGACCTTTCGCGTCGCATCGATGCTCAGGGTGAGGACGAGCTGGCGCAGATCGCCGCCAGCTTCAACAGCTTTGCCGGAAAGCTCTCTGGTGTGCTGGCGCAGATCCGCGATGCCAGTAGCTCGGTGCGGGTGGCGGCCGAAGAGATTGCCACCGGCAACCATGATCTGAGCGGGCGTACCGAACTCACGGCCTCCAGCCTGGAAGAAACTTCTGCGTCCATGCAGCAGCTGACCGAAACCGTGCGCCACAACGCAGACGCCGCTCGCCAGGCGAACCAGCTGGTAGCCCAGGCCTCCAGCGTGGCGCAACACGGTGGCCAGGTGGTGGGCAACGTGGTGACCACCATGGACCAGATCAACATCGCGTCGCGCAAGATCAACGACATCATTGGGGTCATTGACGGCATCGCCTTCCAGACCAACATCCTTGCGCTGAACGCGGCTGTCGAAGCAGCGCGTGCGGGCGAGCAGGGCCGGGGTTTTGCCGTGGTGGCCAGTGAAGTGCGCAGCCTGGCGGGGCGCAGCGCGGAGGCGGCCAAGGAAATCAAGCAGCTCATCAGCGCGTCGGTGGAGCAGGTGGAAAACGGCTCCCGGCTGGTCCACGACGCAGGCACCACCATGAACGACATCGTGACCTCGGTGCAGCGCGTGACGGACATCATGGCCGAGATCACTGCGTCTACCAACGAACAAAGCACCAGCATCAACGAAGTCGGCCAGGCCGTGTCGCACCTGGACCAGATGACCCAGCAGAACGCTGCGCTGGTGGAGGAGAGCGCCGCAGCCGCGCAGAGTCTCAAGGACCAATCGGTGCGGCTGTCCGAGGTGGTGGGTACATTCCGCCTGTCTGCCGAGTCCTCCCGTGCCGGGCCGCGTTTGTCCGCACCGCCCGGCTGATGCGGGGGAATGGCGTGGCCAGGGGAGGGCGCCCGCGATAATCGGCACCCATGCATTCCCGCCCTGTTCATTGCTTTTGCGCGCCTGAAGTGGCCTCACCATTCCATGCTGGGGGCCGGGTGTCGGCATGACCCAATCGTTCGACGCTGCCATTCAAGCCTTTGCGCCCACATTGCCGGTGGCCGTGGGCCTGAGCGGCGGGGCGGACTCCACTGCGCTGTTGCTGGCGTGCGCGCGCCGCTGGCCTGGGCAGGTGCAAGCCATCCATGTTCACCATGGCTTGCAGGCTGCGGCGGATGGGTTTGAACAGCATTGTGTGGCCCTGTGCCAAAGCCTTGGCGTGCCTCTGTGGATAGAGCGTCTGGATGCACGGCACGCCCCGGGCCAGAGCCCCGAAGATGCGGCGCGTCAGGCAAGATACAAGGCTTTTGAGGCTGTAGCGCTTGCCAGTAAATCGCAAGCAGCTATTCAATCTATAGCGGTTGCGCAACACGCAGATGACCAGGTCGAAACCCTGTTGCTGGCGCTGTCACGCGGTGCAGGCGTGGCCGGCCTCGCCGCCATGCCCGCCCGATGGGAGCGTGCGGGCCTGGCGTGGCACCGTCCATTGCTGCAGGTGCAAGGGGAGCATGTTCGCAACTGGCTCCGCTTGCAAGGACAGGCGTGGGTGGAGGACCCCACCAACACCGACGAGCGCTACACCCGCAACCGCATCCGTGCGCAACTGTTGCCTGTGCTGGACGCTGCGTTCCCGGCCTTTCGCGATACCTTTGCCCGTTCAGCGGCCAACGCGGCGCAGGCGGCGGAGTTGCTCGAAGACGTGGCTCGGCAGGATTTGGCCGTGGTTGGCATGCCGCCGCAGATCATCCAGTTGCAAGGACTGAGCCGGTCGCGTCAGGCCAATGTGCTGCGCCACTGGTTGCGCCACCTCCACCACACCACGCCAGCTGCCGCGCAGTTGAACGAGTTGCTCGACCAGGTGGCTGCCTGCACCACGCGTGGCCACCACATTCGCATCAAGGTGGGGCGCGGCTTTGTAGTGCGGGTCGGGCGAAATATCGATTGGTACAATCCAAAGGTTTTGGTCCCCTAATCGCACGAACAACGGCGGCGCGCCAAAACAGTGTTTTCAACCTGCGCCGCAGCTTCGGATTCGTCACCCCCAAAATTCCAATGGCATTGATCGTTCACAAATACGGCGGCACATCGATGGGCTCACCGGAGCGCATCCGCAACGTCGCCAAACGCGTGGCCAAGTGGGCCCGTGCAGGCCACCAGATGGTGGTAGTGCCCAGCGCCATGAGTGGCGAGACCAACCGCCTGCTCGCGCTGGCCAAAGAACTCGCTCCCGCACGCGCCACCGACGCGTACAACCGCGAACTCGACATGTTGGCCTCCACCGGCGAACAGGCATCGTCTGCCCTGCTCGCCATTGCGTTGCAGTCCGAGGGCATGGGCTCCGTCAGCTACGCAGGCTGGCAAGTGCCCATCCGCACCGACAGCAGCTACACCAAGGCACGCATCGAGTCGATCGACGACCAGCGCGTGCGCGCCGATCTGGCCAACGGCAAAGTGGTCATCGTGACGGGCTTTCAGGGCATTGACGAGCAGGGTCACATCACTACGCTGGGCCGCGGTGGTTCTGACACTTCGGCCGTGGCTGTGGCCGCTGCCATGAAGGCCGCTGAATGTCTGATCTACACCGATGTCGATGGTGTGTACACCACCGATCCCCGTGTCGTACCGGAGGCCCGCCGCCTGCACACGGTCAGCTTTGAGGAAATGCTGGAAATGGCCAGCCTGGGCAGCAAGGTCCTGCAAATCCGCTCGGTGGAGTTCGCTGGCAAATACAAGGTGCCCATGCGCGTGCTCTCCAGTTTCACGCCTTGGGACATCGACATCAACGAAGAAGCCAAGTCCGGCACGCTGATCACTTTTGAGGAAGACGAAAAAATGGAACAAGCCGTTGTATCCGGCATCGCTTTCAACCGCGACGAAGCCAAGATCTCCGTGCTGGGCGTGCCCGACAAGCCCGGCATCGCGTACCAAATTTTGGGTGCTGTGGCCGATGCCAACATTGAAGTGGACGTGATCATCCAGAACGTGAGCAAGGACGGCAAGACCGACTTCAGCTTCACGGTCAACCGCGGCGATTACGCCCGCACCGTAGACCTGCTCAATGAAAAAGTGGTGCCAGCGCTGGGTGCGCAAGAAGTGGTCGGCGACACGAAGATCTGCAAGGTCAGCATCGTTGGTATCGGCATGCGCAGCCACGTGGGCGTTGCCAGCAAAATGTTCCGTGTGTTGAGCGAAGAAGGCATCAACATCCAGATGATCTCGACCTCTGAAATCAAGACCTCGGTCGTGATCGACGAAAAGTATGTCGAGCTGGCGGTTCGAAGCCTGCACAAGGCGTTCGAGCTGGACCAGGAAGCCGCCTAACCCGCGAGAAGCGCCCCAGAAATGGGGCATAATAGCGGGATTGGAAACGTGACCGAGTGGCCGAAGGTGCTCCCCTGCTAAGGGAGTATGGGGTGTAGAGCCTCATCGAGGGTTCGAATCCCTCCGTTTCCGCCAGAGCACAAAGCCCCAAGCGATCACTCGCTTGGGGCTTTTCTCTTGTGCGCCCAGCATGGGCGTACACCTGCGGGTGCAAGTCCCGCTGCGAGCTGGTCACAGTGAGCAGAGTGAAGCGCAACTGCGTAAGGGTGACCGAACGTGGGAAGGAAGCGTGGAGCGTAAATCGCGAGCCGATGAACAAGAACCGCATAGAAGGCGTTGCCGAGCAGGGCGAGCGGGCAAGAAACCGCAAAGCTCTTGTGACCAAGGCGAGGTGGCGTAGATGCGGCGGTTGTGCGATGAAGGTGTGCGTTCTTACCTGGAGAGATCTCGCCTTGTGGGTGAAAGCCCGACGGCTTTGCCGGGGCGAGAAGTCAGCACAGGTCGTAGTAGCTGGAGTCGGGGCTGAGGAGGCCGCAAGACGAAAGCGAAGGACCAAACGAGAGTGAGTGACCTAGGACAAGAAGATGTCAAAGGCCATGCGTCAGATGCTGGAGCAATCCGGGCGGGCAGGTGCAGCACGCGGTGAAGCCGCGTGTGATCCCGTCAGCGACGAAGCCTACGGCCCGCTTCTTGAGCACCAGGGCACAGGGTCGGCAAAGCCGAAAGCGGGCACAGGTGGCCTGCTGGAAGCGGCGCTGACGAGGCAGAACTTGCAAGCCGCTTGGAAGCGGGTCAAGGCCAACAAAGGCGCGGCCGGGATGGATGGGCTCGATATCGAGCAAACCGCTCAGGTGGTCCGCCAACGCTGGCCAGACATCCGTCAGGAGCTGCTGGCAGGCAAGTACCGGCCCAGTCCGGTACGCAAGGTGACGATCCCCAAGCCGGACGGGAGCCAGCGAGAGCTGGGTATTCCAACGGTGCTGGACAGACTCATCCAGCAGGCACTGCTGCAAGTGCTGCAACCCCTGATCGACCCCAGCTTCAGCGAGCACAGCTACGGGTTCCGCCCGGGCAGACGGGCCCATGACGCGGTCAAGGCCGCACGGGGCTACGTGCAATTGGGCAGGCGCGTGGTAGTGGACGTGGACCTGAGCAAATTCTTTGATCGGGTCAACCACGACATTCTGATCGACCGGCTGAGAAAGCGCATCGATGATGCTGGAGTGATCCGGCTGATCCGGCTGATCCGGGCATACCTCAATGCAGGAATCATGGATGGAGGGGTGGTGGTCGATAGACACCTGGGCACGCCGCAAGGCGGGCCGCTGAGTCCGCTGCTGGCCAACGTGCTGCTCGACGATGTGGACAGGGCGCTGGAGGCGAGGGGCTACTGCTTCACGCGCTACGCCGATGACTGTAACGTCTACGTGGGCAGCAAGAAGGCCGGTGAGAGGGTGATGGTCTACCTGCGCCGGCTGTACGCGGATCTGAAGCTTCAGATCAACGAAGCCAAAAGTGCGGTGGCCAGCGCCTTCGGGCGCAAGTTCCTGGGCTACGCGCTGTGGGTCGCCAAGGGCAAGGAAGTCAAATGCAAAGTAGCCGACAGGTCGATGCAAGGCTTCAAGGCCCGGATCCGTCAACTTACGTGCCGTAGTGGAGGATGCAGTATGGAGCAAACGGTAGACAAGCTCAGGCCTTACTTGTTGGGCTGGAAAGCGTACTTCGGGTTGGCGCAAACGCCAAAAGTCTGGCGCGAGCTGGACGAATGGCTGCGCCACCGGCTGCGGGCAGTCCAGCTCAAGCAATGGAAGCGAGGCGGGACAATCTACCGGGAGCTCAAGGCGCGCGGGGCAACGCACGACGTTGCAAAGCAAGCGGCTGTGAACGGCCGTCGCTGGTGGCGAAACAGTGCGAAGCTGCTCAATAGCGTGCTGACGATTGCCTGGTTCGATCAGCTGGGGCTGCCCAGACTCTCATAACCTCAAACTCTCGAACCGCCCGGTGCGGACCCGCATGCCGGGTGGTGTGGCAGGGGTGCCTCCAAGAATGGAGGCCCCCTATGCCGATTTCGGGATATTGGCAGTCGGGCCTATCGTGACAAGGGGGGCCGAATTTGGGCACAGCAGTTCCGGTTGCACTAGGACTGGTAGCTTCTACAGGTGCATCAGGCTTGAACGTTTGAGGCGTATCAGGGCTCGTCTGGCAGCCAAGCGACATGGCGGCAAATGGGACGAATGCAAATGCGAGAACGCACATCGAAGTGTTTCCCTTGTGGCCATGAGTTGAGGGCCGGAAAACCGGTGACGGGTCATCCGTCGGGGTTGACTGAATCTTGAAGTGAATAATAGTTTCAATAGCGATGGTCTTGGGATCGGCGGATGTTCCATCCCACCGGAAGGGGCGGACGGGAGTGATTAATACAAGCGTTGGCTGACTGAAAAAACGCCGCGTCAGCCATCACTCGTCAACAGAGGCGCTCCATCGGTCGCCCCAGCTTTTGCTACGGCTGCCAGACCTGTCGTTGACGCGGTCTATCTCTCGCCGATCGCGTTTGGTGGGGCGCCCTTCCTGCTGTGTGGCGGCGGGCTCTGGTGCCAGGCGCCGCTGTTCTGCGGCTTTTTCCCGAGCGGCGATGCTTTCGGCCGTTTCAGCGTACAGCTGCTGCGCCACAGGGGCTGGCCCGCGAGCGCCGCTCAGGCCCTTCACGAGCACGGTGCGGGCGATGGCGCCTTGCCTGAGGGCCACAGTGTCGCCACAGCGCAGATCGCGTGCGGCCTTGACGGCTTGGCCGTTGACGGTGACGCGGCCTTTGCCGATTTCTTCGGTGGCGAGGCTGCGGGTTTTGTAAAAGCGCGCGCACCAGAGCCATTTGTCCAGCCGCATTGTCTCCAGCGTATTCATGGCGTCAATTGTGCCGCTTGCGGGGAGTCAGTGTTGTCAGCCCAGGGGTGCGCAAGCGGTAGGCGCACAACGGCGTCCAGCCCCGTCACGTGTCCGGCCTCAAACCGGTTGGTCAGGGCAATGTTGCCCTCCAGTGCCAGCACGATCTCCTGGCAGATGGCCAGACCCAGGCCACTGCCCGTGCGCACATCGCCCGCCGAGAACGGCTGGAACAACCGGGTCGCCAGTTCGTCATCAATGCCTGGGCCGTGGTCGCTGATGGTCAAAGCGACGTGGCGGCCGTCTGTCCGCAGGTCGACGGTCAGCTCGCTGCCCTCAGGCGAGTGGCGTACGGCGTTGTGCAACAGGTTGCGGCTCAGCTCGCGCAGCATCCATTCATGCGCTTGCATGTAGGTGGGTTCGGTGTGGATGCCGAAGTCCAGATCGCGCTGTGCGATGAGGGGAGAGATTTCGACGGCCACAGTGCGCAGAACTTCGTCAAACCGTGTGATGGGCGGCGCGCTCTGCTGGCGCAGTTGTTCTACCTTGGCCAGGGCCAGCATCTGATTGGCCAGCTGGCTGGCGCGGTCAACCGTGTCGCTGATTTCACGCAGGGCTTGCACCGGTTCCACGTCGCCGCGCAGTGCCGATTGCACCTGTGTCTTCAGCACCGCCAGCGGGGTGCGCAGCTGGTGTGAGGCATCGCGCACAAAACGCTTTTGATGCCGCAGCAGATGCCGCAGGCGCTGCATGACCTCGTTGGTGGCGTCGATCAGCGGCTGCAATTCGCGCGGCGCGGAGGGCGCGGCGATGGGACTCAGGTCACCTTCGCGGCGCGCCTGCAACTGGTGACTGAGCTTGCGCACGGGGTTGGTGGCCCGTTGCACCACCAGCACCACGGTGAATGCAATCACCGCCACCAGCAGGGCCTGGCGCAACAAGGTGTTCCACAGAATCTGCAACGCCAGAGTCTCGCGCACCTCCAGGGTTTCCGCCACCTGAATGACCGCCATGGCGCGACCGTTGGAGCTGGCAACCGGCTGCAACAGCACCGCCACGCGCACATCGCGGTCGCGAAAGCGGTCGTCATAAAAGTCCACCAGTGCAGCGTAGGGCGGCCGGTCCGGAATGGTGCCGCGCCACACCGGCAGTTCAGCGAACCCGGACACCATCTCGCCATGCAGATTGGACACGCGGTAGAACATCTGGCTCTGGTTGTCTGCCTCAAACGCTTCCAGCGCCGAGTACGGGACCGTCGCGCGCAGTTCTGCGTTCTCGTCGTAGCCTTTGACATCCAACTGCTCGCTGATGCTCTTGGCCGATGCGAGCAAGGTGCGGTCGTAGGCAGTGTTCAGCGAGTTCAAGGTCTGGCGGTACAGGCTGAACGTGTTGAACCCCACGAAGAGCGCCACCGGCAGCAAAATGCCCAGCAGCAGCCTTCGCCGCAGCGAGTGATGGCCTGGCACCCGTGTGGCTTTCATGCGTCGGTCCGCAGCAGATAGCCCAGTCCGCGCAGTGTCATCAGCGTCAAACCGGTGCCCGCCAACTTCTTTCGCAACCGGTAGACCACGACTTCAATGGCCTCGTACTGCACGTCGAGTTGGCCGGGAAACACCAGCTCATACAGGCGTTCCTTGGTAACGGCGTGGCCGGGCTGCGCCAGCAAGGCGTGCATCAGCGCCAGCTCACGCGGGGTCAGCTCCATCACTTCGCCGTTCAGATACAGCGCGCCGCTGCTCTTGTCGTAACGGATGGCGCCAATCTGCAAATTGCTGGGTGCGAGCGGCGCTGCATTGACACTGGGGTCCGCGCTGCGGCGCACCAGGGCGCGCAGGCGGGCTTCCAGTTCGTCCAGGTCAAACGGCTTGGGCAGATAGTCATCTGCACCCGCATTCAGCCCCATGACCCGGTCGCCCACCGTGCCGCGCGCCGTGAGGATGAGCACAGGTGTGCGCAGGCCGCGGGTGCGCGCCTGTTGCAGCACCTGCAGGCCGTCCAAGCCGGGCAGGGTGAGGTCGAGGATGACCGCATCGGGCTGGCGAGAAGCCCATTGGCTGAGCGCCGAGCGGCCGTCTCCGACGGCAGTCACTTCCATGCCACGGCGCGTCAGGGCACGGTGCAGCGTGGCTTGCATGGTGGGGTCGTCTTCGACAAGGAGCAATTGCATGCGCGGGACCATATCACTCCCAGGCAGGCGGCGAGTGCTGCACGGTCTGCCGCAGGGCCGCACCCCGCTTGCTGCGGTTCAAGACGCGCGCGGTCCTGGGCCAGCGCCCCCGCGCAAGGGCCGCCCCGCCGCGCTGGGGGCGTCCCCCGAGGGGGACGGCGCGCAGCGACTCACTGGGCTCCAGATGCTAGTGTTTTCCCTGAGTCTGAGGACAGCCGTTTGACAGGCAGGGCGCGCATCATCGAGCGGTTCGCAAACCTTACAAGGAGACACCATGCGTCGCGATACCTTTCTCAAATCCATGGCCGCTATGGCTGCAGCGAGCGTGCTGCCTGTATCGGCGCAAACAGCGTCGGCCATCAAGATGATGATTCCCGCCAACCCCGGCGGTGGCTGGGACTCGACAGGCCGTGCATTGGGCAAGGCGATGCAGGATGCTGGGGCAGCGTCGTCGGTGTCTTATGACAACAAGGGTGGCGCGGCGGGTGCCATTGGCCTGGCGCAGTTCTCCAACTCCAGCAAGGGCGATCCAAACGCCATGATGGTGATGGGCGCCGTGATGCTGGGCGGCATCATCACTGGCAAGCCGCCTGTGGGCCTGGACAAGGTCACACCTCTGGCGCGCCTCACCAGCGAATACAACGTTTTCGTGCTGCCTGCCAACTCGCCCTTCAAGACCATGAAGGATGTGGTGGACCAGCTGCGCAAAGACCCTGGCAGCGTGAAGTGGGGCGGTGGTTCGCGCGGGTCCACCGAGCACATTGCTGCGGCCATGATCGCCCGTGAAGTGGGCGTGGACCCTGCCAAGATCAACTACGTGGCCTTCCGTGGGGGCGGTGAAGCCACTGCGGCCATCCTGGGTGGAAACGTCACGGTTGGCGGCAGCGGCTACAGCGAGTTCGCCGAATACATCTCTGTCGGCAAGATGCGTGCAGTGGGCGTGACGTCAGCACAGCGCCTGAAAGGCGTGAGCGTACCCACCCTCAAAGAGCAGGGCATCAACGTCGAGATCGGCAACTGGCGTGGTGTGTACGGCGCGCCTGGCATCACGGCCGAACAGCGCAAGGCGCTGATCGACGCGCTCGCCAAGACCTTTAAGCACAAGTCCTGGCAGGACGCGATGGAAAAGAACGGCTGGACCCCTGCCTGGATGGCGGGCGACGAGTTCTCCAGCTTCGTGGATGCCGAGTTTGCTAGCTTGCGCGCCACGATGGTCAAGTCTGGAATGATCTGATCTGAGAGGGGTAGGCGCCTCATATAGTCAAGCCGTGTTCCTGGTGGGGGCACGGCTTGGTCTTTGACCGGTCGGCGTGAAAGAACAACATGACACAACAACACTCATCGCGCTCCAAGCCGCTGCAGACATTGATAGGCGCGGGCTTGATTGTGCTCGCGCTCGCGCTGGCATGGGGTGCCAGCTCAGTCAGCGCAGAGGCTGGGTACGGCGGCGTGGGCCCCAACTTTTTCCCCTGGGTGATCAGCATTGCATTGCTGGTTTGTGGTTCGCTCTGTGTCGTGCACGCACTGACCGGCGGGTTCCGGGCCATGGAAGACGGGTCGGGGGATGTGAGGGCGCACTGGAAAGGGTTTATCTGGGTGTCGGCGGGACTGTTGCTCAACGCCTTTCTCATCACCACGCTCGGATTTATTTTGAGCTGTGCTCTGTGTTTCGTGTTGGCGGTGCGTGGGTTTCGCAGCGCCGAAGGCTCACTGGACCTGCGCCTGAAAGCCTGGGTCAAAGACTCATTGATTGGTGTGGCTGTGTCCGCCCCGATCTTCTGGATGTTTACGCAACTGCTGGCCATCAATCTGCCCGGCCTGACCAAAACAGGGTGGCTTTAAAGCCTGCACGCCATGGAAACGTTTAACCTTTTGATGCAGGGCTTTGCAACTGCTGCAACGCCTATCAATCTGATGTGGGCCTTTGTGGGTTGCATCATCGGTACGGCCGTTGGTGTGTTGCCTGGCATTGGCCCTGCAGTGGCTGTGGCCATGCTTCTGCCCATGACAGTCAAGGTTGAGGCCACGGCATCAATGATCTTTTTTGCAGGGATCTACTACGGCGCCATGTACGGCGGCTCTACGACCTCGATCCTTCTCAATACGCCCGGCGAGGCTGGGTCCATGGTGACTGCCATGGAGGGCAACAAGATGGCCAAGAACGGTCGGGCCGGAGCCGCTTTGGCCACGTCGGCCATAGGCTCTTTTGTTGCCGGCACCATCGCCACGGTTCTGGTCACATTCTTTGCGCCCATCGTGGCCGAATACGCCATTCGGTTGGGCCCGCCGGAATATTTCATGCTGATGGTGCTGGCGTTCACTACCGTGAGCGCAGTGCTGGGCAAGAGCACATTGCGGGGCATGGTGGCTCTGTTTGTGGGTCTGGCCATGGGACTGATAGGTATCGATCAGATTTCAGGCCAGGCGCGCTACACCGGTGGCGTGCCTGAGTTGATGGATGGCATTGAGGTCGTGTTGATTGCGGTGGGTCTGTTTGCCGTAGGCGAAGCCTTGTACAACGTGATGTACGAAGGCCGTACGGTGGAGAGCGAAAACAAGCTCACCAGCACCCACATGACCAAGGATGAGTGGAAGCGTTCCTGGCCCGCCTGGCTTCGTGCCACGGCGATTGGTTTTCCCTTTGGAACTGTCCCCGCCGGCGGTAGTGAAATCCCGACCTTTCTGAGCTATGCAGCCGAGAAAAAGCTGAGCAAGCACAAAGAGGAGTTTGGAACTACCGGCGCCATCGAAGGGGTCGCAGGCCCTGAGGCCGCCAACAACGCGGCCATTACGGCCACGCTGATCCCGCTGCTGACGTTAGGCATTCCGACCTCCAACACCACGGCGATCCTGTTGGGCGCATTCCAGAACTATGGAATCCAACCCGGCCCGCAATTGTTTGACACCAACGGTGCGCTGGTCTGGGCGCTGATAGCGTCGATGTATATCGGCAACGTGATGCTGCTCATTCTCAATCTGCCGCTGATCGGGCTGTGGGTAAAGCTGCTGAAGATTCCCAAGTCGTATCTGTACGCGGGAATTTTGGTGTTCTCAACGCTCGGCGTATACGGCATGCGCCAAAGCGCTTTCGACCTGGTGCTGCTGTATGCGATTGGGCTTCTGGGGGTGGTAATGCGCCGCTATGATTTCCCGGCCGCTCCGGTGGTAGTGGGCATGATCCTGGGCCCTTTGGCCGAGGCGCAGATGCGCAATGCCGTGTCGATCGGCGAAGGCAAGTGGACGATCTTCTTGGAGCGTCCGGGTTCGCTGACGCTGATCATCATCGTGCTGGCGGTTCTGATCCTGCCGCGTTTACTCAAGCGCTGGGCGGCCAAACGTCTGGCCATGGCGCAGGGCTGATAGGCGTGCGGATCGCGCCCCATTACCCATAAAAAAACCGCGCCGACATGGCGCGGTTTTTTGTTTGAGGACGTCCTTTTGGGGGGCATCAAATTGCAGGTGTTTGCGCAAGCCAGACACCGGAGGCTTTGTGCCCCCGGTGCCCTCCCCACCAAGGTGACTTGCTGACTGATTCCATTGGCATATCAACCGTGCACTTTGTCGGCTTTGCTTGCCGCATGCCTGCACTGGCTGCGGTTCGACTTCGCGTTCACGCTTGATCTGGAAATGGACTGACAGCCGCAAATGTATCATAAAATGCGAATAGTTCTTATTTGCAAGGATGGTTCATGCATTCACTTCCGCAGGAGTTCTTGGCTCTCTGCCGCCAGCTGGGCGCTGCTCAGCAGCGCTGCAGTGTCGCCATGGCGGCGCAGGCCACTGAGATCGACGCATTGAGGGCTGAAGTCGTGCGGCTGAGGGGTGCACTGGTGGTGCGCGACACGCGTCTTGCCATGGCGCACGAGGCGCTGGAGCAGGCCCAGGCGGCTATTCCCGGTCTGCCGCGCCGCAAGGCCATGGCGCGCCACGTCAGCGTGCTGGCCGAGCGCATCGCCACTTTGTCGCGCGAATGCCTTCGCTGGCGGCTGGCAGCCGAGGTAGATGCCCGTGACGTTCAAAGCGCAGTGCAGGGCGGTGGCCCACGGGCGGAGGCCGCCGACCACTCATCCACGCGGCTGGTGGATGAGGTGCCGGCATATGACCTCGACGCCAACCTGGCTGCTGCAGACTTGGTGATCTGCCAGACCGGTTGCATCAGCCACGACGAATACTGGCGCGTGCAAGACCACTGCCGTCGCACCGGCAAGCCGTGCATTCTGGTGGACCAGCCCTTGGCTTTGCTGCAACCCATTCAGGTCTCGCGCATGAGCCGCGCATCGCATGCGGCGCCGATGGCGCTGACCGCGGAATCGCCTGAAATTTGAATGAAAATGACCTCTGGCGCTTGATTTATAAGCGCTGGTAGCTATAAAAAATGTAGCCATGGGCGTTGGCAGCGCTTCTCCGGGCAACCCAGCGCGCACCGCCTGCGCGCTACCATCCGCGGATGCCCCTGATCACCGATGACGCCCCCGCACTGCCGCTGGATGCCCAGGGCATCCTGGAATTGGCGGCACGATCCATGTTTCAGCTGTTCTCCAGCGTCAGCCAGGGCATGTTTCTAGTGGACCGCAGCGGGCGCATCGTGTGGGTGAACGAGGGGTATCAGCGCTTTCTGCCCGACCTGGGTTTTTCATCGGTGGACCAGTTCGTGGGCCGCACGGTCGAAGAGGTCATTCCCAACACCCAGATGCGCCGCGTGCTCGAAACCGGCCAGCCCGTGCTGATCGACCTGCTCACCAACAAGGCAGGCACTTTTGTGGTCAGCCGCATCCCGCTGCGTGACGATGCCGACCGCGTGATCGGCGCCATCGGCATCGTGCTGTTTGACCACCCTGAGACCACGCTGCAGCCGCTGATCAGCAAGTTTGCGCTGCTGCAGCGTGACCTGGACGACGCCCGGCGCGAGCTGGCCAGCCAGCGCAGCCGTTCGCTGGCCGTGGCGGGCGATGGCGAGCGCCGTGCCAAGTACACCTTTGCCAGCTTCATCGGCTCCAGCCCCGCCGCTGCCGAGGTCAAGCGCCAGGCACGTCGCGCAGCGCAGTCCAGCAGCCCCGTGCTGCTGCTGGGTGAGACGGGTACCGGCAAAGAGCTGTTGGCCCACGCCATCCATGCGGCATCCAGTCGCGCCAGCGGCCCGTTTGTGAGTGTCAACATCGCGGCAGTGCCCGATACGTTGCTGGAGGCCGAATTCTTTGGCGTAGCCCCAGGTGCCTACACCGGTGCCGACCGCAAGGGGCGTGACGGAAAGTTCAAGCTGGCCGATGGCGGCACGCTGTTCCTCGACGAAATCGGCGACATGCCCCAAAGCCTGCAGGCCAAGCTGCTGCGCGCGCTGCAAGAGGGCGAGATCGAGCCGCTGGGCAGCAACAAGCTCGTGCCATTCAACGTGCGCATTCTGGCCGCCACATCCCGCGACTTGGCAGCGCTGGTGCGCGAGGGCAGGTTCCGTGAGGACTTGTTCTACCGCTTGCACGTGTTGCCTGTGCGCGTGCCGCCACTGCGCGCGCGGCGCACCGACATCCCTGCACTGGTCGAAGCGTTGGGTGAGGATCTGGCCCTGCGCAACAGCACTGCGCCACCCGAGTTGCTACCGGACGCCATGGCGCTGCTGGCCGGCCAGCCATGGCGCGGCAACATCCGGGAACTGCGCAACGTGCTGGAGCAGGCGGTGATGCGCAGCGACTCGCAGTCCATCGACGCGGCGCAGCTGGAGCGCATCCTGCGGGAGGCGGGTGTAGAGCCCGCCGCTCCGGCCCCGGTTCAGGACACGCCAAACGCCACCGACGCCGAAGACGAAACGCGCTACCTGCGCCCCTTGGCGGAACAGGTGGCCGAACTGGAGCAACGCGCCATCGCCGCAGCCATGAAAGCGCATGGCGGCAACAAGTTGGCCACCGCCCGGCAGCTGGGAATTTCGCGCGCCACGCTTTATGGACGTCTGGAAAACCCTGAATAATTATTGAACAAGTGTCTTATTTTTGGACATTTTATTTGTTCGAATTTCAGGCAAGGGCTTGGTCTGTAAATAAAAGTGTCATAAAAATCAAGCACTTGCGACCTGGCACAAACTGTGCAATGTTCAGGCATCACTACAAGGAGACATCGCCATGCACCGTCGCACCCTGGTTGCCCTCGCCACCGTTGCCGTTACCGCCGCCACGTTTTCTGCGTCCACCTTCGCCCAGTCGAGTGAGATCCGCATCGCCCACGTCTACAGCAAGACGGGCCCCCTGGAGGCCTACGGCAAGCAGACACAGACCGGCCTGATGATGGGCCTGAACTACGCCACCGGCGGAAGCATGACGGTCAATGGCAAAAAGCTGGTCGTGATTGAAAAGGACGACCAAGGCAAGCCCGACCTGGGCAAGAGCCTGCTGGCCACCGCGTACTCTGACGACAAGGCCGACATTGCCGTCGGCCCCACCGCATCCGGCGTGGCGCTGGCCATGCTGCCCGTGGCCGAGGAATACAAGAAGATTCTGCTGGTGGAGCCCGCCGTGGCCGATTCGATCACCGGCGACAAGTGGAACAAGTACATCTTCCGCACTGGCCGCAACAGCAGCCAGGACGCGATCTCCAATGCCGTGGCGGTGGACAAGGAAGGCGTGACCATTGCCACGCTGGCGCAAGACAACGCATTTGGCCGCGATGGCGTGAAGGCTTTCAAGGACTCGGTCAAGAAGGCCAAGCTCGCGCATGAGGAATACCTGCCCGCCGCCACCACCGACTTTACCGCCGGTGCCCAGCGCATCATCGACAAGCTCAAGGACCAGCCCGGCCGCAAGATCATCTGGGTGGTGTGGGCTGGCGCAGGCAACCCCTTCAAGATCGCAGACATGGACCTGAAGCGCTATGGCATCGAGATCTCCACCGGCGGCAACATCCTGCCCGCCATGTCTGCGTACAAGAACTTCCCGGGCATGGAGGGCGCCACGTACTACTACTTCGGCATCCCCAAGAACCCCGTGAACGAAGCCCTGGTGGCAGCGCATTACAAGGAATACAAGACCCCGCCAGACTTCTTCACTGCAGGCGGCTTCAGCTCGGCCATGGCGCTGGTCACCGCGCTCAAGGCCACCGGTGGCGACACCAACACCAACAAGCTCATCAAGACCATGGAAGGCATGAGCTTTGACACCCCCAAGGGCAAGATGACCTTCCGCAAGGAAGACCACCAGGCCATGCAGAGCATGTACCACTTCAAGATCAAGGTGGACCCCGCCTTCGCCTGGGGCGTGCCCGAACTGGTGCGTGAGATCAAGCCTGAAGAAATGAACGTGCCGATTCGCAACCAGCGATAAGAAGCCGCGGCGGCGGGCCCGGCGCAGGGTCTGCCAGCCGTCCGACGCAGACACGACACCCAATACGGTTTGCGTGGCCCGGCCAAGGCATCCTTCAAGATGCCCGTGACCGGGGTTCATCCCGCAGGGGCGGCCGCCCCTTTTTTTCCAGTACCTAGACGAATGAACCCCCGGGCACACGGGGGCATGGTGAGTGCTTTTCCAAAAATATTCAGGAGACAAGACACATGACGTTCCCTCGGTTTTCTCGGATTCTTATCGCGGCTGCCGCCACGGCCCTCGCATCGGGCGTGGCACTGGGTGCCACACCGCTGGCCCAGTACAACATCGACACCAGCAAGATCAGCGTGTCGGGCCTGTCGTCTGGCGGGTTCATGGCCAACCAGCTGGGCGTGGCGTACTCCAGCACCTTCATGGGCGTCGGCATATTCGCCGCCGGCCCCTACATGTGCGCGGGGCACAACAACTACACGGCGTGCATGTACAACGCCAACATCAGCGCCAGCCAGCAGACCACGATGCAAAACAGCATCAACAGTTTCAGCAGCGCAGGCACCATCGACAACAAGTCGAATCTGGCCAGCCAGAAGATCTACATCTTCACGGGCACCAGCGACACCACCGTGGGCCCCAACCAGACCACGGCGCTGCAGACGCAGTACCTTAACAACGGCGTACCCGCCAGCAACATCTCTTACGTGCAGCGTGCCAGCACGGCGCACGTGTTCCCCACCGACTTTGACAGCACCGGCAACAACGGTTGCACCAGCGCCCTGTCGCCGTACATCAGTAACTGCGGGTACGACGGCGCCAAGGCAGCGCTCACGCATTTCTATGGTGCGCTCAACCCGCGCAACGATGCGCCTGCAGCAGGCAACTACGTCGAGTTCATTCAGAGCACCTACACCGGCAGCAACCCGGGCATGGCGGCCAACGGCTGGCTGTATGTGCCCGCCAGCTGCGCCAGCGGCAGCACGCAATGCAAGCTGCATGTGGCGCTGCATGGTTGCCAGCAGAGCACCGACAAGATCGGTGACAAGTTCGTGAAGAACACGGGCTACAGCCGCTGGGCCGATACCAACAACATCATCGTGCTGTTCCCGCAGACCAAGGTAGACAACACCAGCCGCAGCACCGCCGCCAGCGGCTCGCTGCCCAACCCCAATGCCTGCTGGGACTGGGTGGGCTGGTATGGCAGCAACTTTGCCAAGAAGGCGGGCACGCAGATGGTCGCCATCAAGGCCATGGTGGACCGCATTGCGTCGGGCCCAGGCTCTGGAAACGGCGGCGGTGGCACCAACCCTGACCCGGTTGCCTTGCCAGCGCCCACGGGCGTCAGCACCTCGGGCGCCACTGCCAGCAGCATGGCCATCGGCTGGAACGCCGTCACTGGCGCCGCCAGCTACAACGTGTACCGCAACGCCAACAAGGTCAACGCACTGCCCGTGTACGGCACCAGCTACAGCGACACGGGTCTGACAGCTTCCACCACCTACAGCTGGACAGTGCGTGCGGCTGATGCGAATGGCGCCGAAGGCGCAACGTCTACCGCTGCATCGGGCACCACGCTGGCAGGCTCCGGCGGCGGCACGGCCACCTGCACCACGGCGAGCAACTATGCCCACGTGCAAGCGGGCAGGGCGTACCAGCAGGGCGGCTACGCCTACGCCAACGGTTCTGCGCAGAACATGGGTCTGTGGAACGTGTTCGTCACCAAAACGCTCAAGCAGACCGGACCGAATTACTACGTGATCGGCACCTGTCCGTAACCTGTGGTTGCTGCCCCTGCGTGCCTGGCAGGCAGGGGATCAACCCCCCTCTACTGAATGATGATGACCGAGAAAGTGAACCCCCACCCATGAGCACCTTGGCCACCAAGGACTTGACCATCCGCTTTGGCGGCCACGTGGCGGTCAACAGCGTGACCTGCTCTTTCGAGCCCGGCACGCTGACCGCCATCGTGGGCCCCAACGGCGCGGGCAAGACCACGTACTTCAATCTGATCTCCGGGCAACTCAAGGCCAGCAGCGGCACCGTCACGCTGGGCGGGCAGGACATCACGGGGATGTCGGTGTCGGCGCGCACGCACGCAGGGCTGGGCCGGGCGTTTCAGTTGACCAATCTGTTCCCCAACCTCAGCGTGCTGGAGAACGTGCGCCTGGCCGTGCAAGCCACGCAGGAAGGCAAACACCGCCGGGGCCTGAACCTGTGGAGCATCTGGAGCGACCACGCCGCGCTGGTACAGCGCGCCCGCGTCATCCTGCAGGCCGTGGCCATGAATGACCGTGCCGATACGCCCGTGGCCAGCCTGCCGCACGGCGACCAGCGCAAGCTCGAAGTCGCGCTGCTGATGGCGCTGGAGCCGCAGGTCTACATGTTCGACGAACCCACGGCGGGCATGAGCCACGACGAGGCCCCGGTGATCCTGAACCTGATCCGCGAGCTGAAGAAGGACAAGACCAAGATCATCTTGCTGGTGGAGCACAAGATGGACGTGGTGCGCGAGCTGGCCGACCGCATTATCGTGCTGACCAACGGCACGCTGGTGGCCGATGGCCCACCGGCCGAGGTGATTGCATCACCCGTGGTGCAAGAGGCCTATCTGGGCGTGACCAAGGAGGCTGCATGAGCACGAACACCAGTCACAGCGGCAACTTGCTCGAACTCAAGGGCGTGCATACCCACATCGGTGCGTACCACATCCTGCACGGGGTTGACCTGGCGGTGCCCAAGGGCCAGCTCACCATGCTGCTCGGCCGCAACGGCGCGGGCAAGACGACCACGCTGCGCACCATCATGGGCCTGTGGCATGCGTCCAAGGGCAGCATTCACTTTGGCGGCAAAGACATCACCGCACTGAACACCCCCGCCATCGCGGGCATGAACATCGCCTATGTGCCCGAGAACATGGGCATCTTTGCCGACCTCACGGTGAAAGAAAACATGCTGCTGGCTGCCCGCAGCGCGCGCAATGCCGCGCAGATGGACGAGGCCCGACTGCAATGGATCTTCAAGCTGTTCCCGGCGGTGGAGAAGTTCTGGAACCACCCGGCCGGCAAGCTCAGCGGCGGACAAAAACAGATGGTGGCCGTGAGCCGCGCCATCGTCGAGCCGCGCGATTTGCTCATCGTCGATGAGCCCAGCAAGGGCTTGGCGCCCGCCATCATCAACAACATGATCGAAGCGTTTGACCAGCTCAAAAAGAGCGGCGTGACCATCTTGCTGGTGGAGCAGAACATCAATTTCGCCAAGCGGCTCGGCGACACCGTGGCCGTGATGGACAACGGCCAGGTGGTGCATGCGGGCAGCATGGCCGCGCTGGCCGAGGACGAAGCACTGCAGCGCTCGCTGCTGGGGTTGGCACTATGAGTGAGATGGCAATTTTTAAGTCTATATGGCCTCTGGCGCTTGATGGTAAAGCGCTGGCAGCTATTAATTTGGTAGTGAACGAGGTCGGCGGCAGCCACGCTGCGGGAGAACCTGCATGAGCGCCACCACCCGCGACTTCGACTGGAAACCCCTGGCCCTGGTGCCTGCGCTGGCCCTGCTGGTGCTGCCCTTCATCGGCTCGCCCAGCACCTGGCTCACGCTCACCGTGGCGGGGCTGGCGATGGGCATGATCATCTTCATCATCGCCTCGGGCCTCACGCTGGTGTTCGGGCTGATGGACGTGCTCAACTTTGGCCACGGCGTGTTCATTGCCCTCGGTGCCTTTGTGGCCACCAGCGTGCTGGGCGCCATGGGCGACTACACCCAAAGCGCCGACCTGTGGCGCAACCTGATGGCCGTGCTGCCCGCCATGGTGGTGGCCATGGCGGTGGCGGGCGCCGTGGGCCTGGCGTTCGAGCGCTTCATCGTGCGGCCGGTGTATGGCCAGCACTTGAAGCAGATCCTCATCACCATGGGCGGCATGATCATTGGTGAAGAACTCATCAAGGTCATCTGGGGCCCTGCGCAGATCCCGCTGCCCCTGCCCGAAGCCATGCGCGGCTCGCTGCTGATAGGCGACGCCGCCATCGAGAAATACCGGCTGATCGCCGTGGTGGTGGGCCTGGTGGTGTTTGCCGTGCTGGCCTGGGTGCTGTCGCGCACCAAGGTGGGCCTCTTGATCCGCGCCGGGGTGCAAGATCGCGAGATGGTGGAAGGCCTGGGCTACCGCATCCGCCGCCTGTTTGTGGGCGTGTTTGTGGTGGGCTCGGCCCTGGCGGGCCTGGGTGGTGTGATGTGGGGGCTGTACCAGCAAAGCGTGATCCCGCAGATGGGCGCGCAGGTCAACGTGCTGATCTTCATCGTGATCATCATCGGCGGCCTGGGCAGCACGGGCGGGGCGCTCATCGGCGCGCTGCTGGTGGGGCTGATGGCCAACTACACCGGGTTTCTGGTGCCCAAGGTGGCGCTGTTCTCGAACATCGCGCTCATGGTGGCCATCTTGCTGTGGCGGCCCCAGGGTGTTTACCCGGTCACCAACCGCTAAGGAAACAAGACCATGTTGAACCGTCTTCTTTCCAACGACTACCCGCGCAGCAAAATCCTTGCGGCCATCTTGCTGGCGCTTTTCGTGGGGCTGGCGCTGGCGCCCTTCGTGTTCCCTGGTGTCAAGGCCCTCAACGTGGCCGCCAAGGTGCTGATTTTTGTGGTCCTGGTGGCCAGCTTTGATCTGCTTTTGGGCTACACCGGCATCGTGAGTTTTGCGCACACCATGTTCTTTGGCATTGGCGCCTACGGCGTGGCCATTGCCACCACGCGCATGGGCGGCACCTGGGGCGCGCTGGCTGTGGGAATCGTCTGCGCGCTGGGCATCAGCCTGCTGCTGTCGCTGGCGGTGGGTTTGTTTTCGCTGCGCGTGCGGGCCATCTTTTTTGCCATGATCACGCTGGCAGTCGCCACGGCCTTCCAGACGCTGGCCTCACAGCTGTCGGAGTGGACGGGCGGCGAAGACGGCCTGACCTTCAAGGTGCCGGTGTGGCTGTCGCCCAGCTTCGAGCCGTTTGAGAACGAAGTGCTGGGTGTGCTCATCGACGGCAAGATCATCACGTACTACCTGCTCTTCGTGGTGGCCGTGGTGCTGGTGCTGGCGCTGCTGCGCATCGTCAACTCGCCGTTCGGCCGCGTGCTGCAGGCGATTCGCGAAAACGAGTTCCGCGCCGAGGCCATCGGCTACCGGGTGGTGGTGTACCGCACCACGTCCAGCGTGTTGTCTGCACTGTTTGCCACCATGGCCGGCGCCATGCTGGCGATCTGGCTGCGCTACAACGGGCCCGACACCTCGCTGAGCTTCGAAATCATGATGGACTGCCTGCTCATTGTGGTGATTGGTGGCATGGGCACCATCTACGGATCGGCCATCGGCGCCGTGCTCTTTCTGGTGGCGCAAAGCTATCTGCAGGACCTGCTGCGCCTGGGGAGCGAGGCCGCGTCGGCCTTGCCTTGGCTGTCCGCACTGCTGTCGCCCGACCGCTGGCTGCTGTGGCTGGGCGTGCTGTTCGTTCTGTCTGTTTATTACTTCCCCACCGGTGTGGTGGGGCGCCTGCGCGCGGCAGCTGCGCGCAAGGTGGCATGACGAAGCCAACGCCGCCTAGGCGTCATTGGTGGTGGTAGCTGCGCAAAAACGCTAACAAAAAATACCAGGAGACAAGCACATGAGGAAGATGAGCACTATGAAGACACGGGTTCGCCCGCTGGTTCCCGCCGCCCTGGCAGCTGCTATTCTGGCCGCCTGTGGTGGCGGCAGCGACGGTGACAGCGCGGCCGCCCTCAACACCAAGCCCGCCTACCTCGGGGCCATCAGCGAGGCTACGTATGACGGCAGCAGCAACGACCTGCTCACCGCGGGCCTCGGGGCCACGGGCCTGGCCGCCGCAGTGCCACCCGCCTATGCTGACCCGCTCAAACCGACGGCTGCTGAACTGCGCCGCACGGCCATCCACACCAACTACCGCGCCATGCTCGACATGACGGCGGCGGGCGGCTACGGCACGCTTTACGGCCCCAGTGTGGATGCGCAAGGCAAGGTCACCACCGGCGAAGGCAAGGTGGCAGGCGCCGAATACATCGCCTTTGCCGACGACGGCACCGGCCGCAAGAACGTCACGTTGATGGTGCAAGTGCCCGCCAGCTTCAACCCGGCCAAGCCTTGCATGATCACCGCCACCGCATCGGGTTCGCGCGGTGTGTATGGTGGCATTTCCACCGGGGAGTGGGGCCTGAAGAAGGGCTGCGCGGTGGCGTATTCAGACAAGGGCACGGGCGGCGCGCCGCACGACCTGCAGAACGACACCGTGCCGCTGATGGACGGCACCCGCAGCACAGCCACTGCTGCGGGCAAGAACGCAGCGTTCAACGCAGGCCTCACAGCGTCTGAGCTGTCGGCGTTCAACACCGCCAACCCCAACCGTTTTGCGTTCAAGCACGCGCATTCCGGCCAGAACGCTGAAAAGGACTGGGGCGCCACCACGCTGCAGGCCGTGGAATTTGGCTACTACGTCCTCAACCAGCGCTACGGCAACACCAACGCTGCGGGCCAGCGCCTGAAGACGCTCACGCCGTCCAACACCATCGTCATTGCGTCCAGCATTTCCAATGGTGGCGGCGCCGCCATTGCAGCAGCCGAGCAAGACACCCAGGGCCTGATCAGCGGCGTGGCGGTGTCCGAGCCCGCACTGGAACTCCCAGCCAACCCCGGCGTCACCGTGCGCCGCGGCGCTGCCGAGGTGGCCGTCACCGGCAAAACACTGGTGGACTTCACCACCTACGCCAACCTGTACCAGGCCTGCGCCTCGCTGGCGCCATCGGTCAGCACCAGTCCCTACGCCGCTGCGTTCGCGGCAGGCTTTGCCAGCGCGGCGCTGCCCATTGCGCCCAACCGCTGCGCGGCGCTCAAAACCGCAGGTTTGCTGACGGCATCCACCACCGCCACGCAGGCCGAAGAGGCCCTGCAAAAGCTGCGCGCCTACGGCTGGGAGCCCGAGTCGAACGACCTGCACGCATCGCTGGCAGCGTTTGAAGTGGCGCCGGCTGTGTCCGTGACCTTTGCCAACAGCCTGTCGCGCAGCAGCGTGAAGGACAACCTGTGCGGTTTCAGCTACGCCGCCACCACGGCGGCCGGTGCGGTCACCACGCTGGCCCCAGCAGCGCTGGCAGGCCTGTTTGCCACCGGCAATGGCGTACCGCCTTCGGGCGGTATCAACCTGGTCAACAACAACAGCGTGGCGGGCCCTGCGCGCGACTTCCTGTCGTTCACTGCGGCGGGAGTGGCCGACTGGAACACCGCGGGCGCGCTGTGCATGCGCAACCTTGTCACCGGCACCGACGCTGCCGCCAAGAAGCTGCAGGCCGGTGTGGATGAAACCCGCCGCAGCGGCAACCTGCGCGGCAAGCCCACGGTCATCGTGCATGGCCGTGCGGACGCGCTGCTGCCGGTCAGCCACACCTCCCGCCCCTACGCCGCGCTGAACAAGAAGGTCGAGGGCAACGCCAGCAAGCTCAGCTATGTGGAGGTGGCCAACGCACAGCACTTTGACAGCTTCATCGGCTTGCCCACGGTGCTGCCCGGGTACGACACGCGCTACGTGCCGCTGCATGTGTACCTGAACCACGCGCTCGACGCGGTGTACGACCACCTAGCCAACGGCAAGGCGCTGCCGGCCAGTCAGGTGGTGCGCACCGTGCCGCGTGGCGGCACGCCGGGCAGCGCGCCCGCCATCACTGCGGCCAACGTGCCGCCGCTGGCCTCGGCACCTGCCGCTGCCAACGCCATTGCCATCACCGCGGGAGCCATCTCCATACCCGATTGATCAGGGGGCGATAGCCCGACAGACAGATCGGCGACAACCCGGAGCCGTGCGCGGGCCGACGCCGCACACGGCCTGTACCGCAACCAAGGATGGACATGAAGACTGTGTGGATGACATGGGGCCGCCGCATGGCAGCAGCCCTGGCGATGCCGGGTCTGCTGATGGTGGCAGGGTTGGGCAATGCCTTGCCCGCTCGCGCAGCCGAACTGGTGGTGGGCCAGGTTGCACCTCTGTCGGGCGTGCTGGCCAGCACGGGCGCGCAGATGGTGCTGGGCGGCAAGATTTACTTTGACTGGGTCAATGCCCAAGGCGGTGTGCATGGCGCGTCCGTTCGCCACGCGGTGGTGGACGACGCTTACAAGGTGGCCGACACCGTGCGCCTGACGCGCGAATTACTGGCCAAGCCGGAGGTGGTCGCGCTGTATGGTTTCGCAGGCACCGCCAATGTCACGCAGTTGCTGGCTGAGGGCGTGCTGGAGCAGGGTGGTGCCGCGTTGGTGGCGCCTTACACGGGCGGTGAATCGCTGCGCAACCCCTTCAACCCCTGGATCTTTCATGTGCGCGCTGGCTATGCTGACGAGGCCGAGCACATGGTGCAGCAGCTCACCACCCTGGGCATGAACCGCGTGGCCGTGATGTACCAGGACGACGGTTTTGGCAAAGCAGGTCTGGCGGGCGTCGAGGCGGCACTGGCCAAGCGCAATCTCAAACTGGTAGTGGCCGCAGGCTACGAACGCAACACCGATAAGGTGGACGACGCCGTCAAGGCCATCAAGGCCTCCGACGTGCACGCCGTCATCATGATTGCGGTGAACAAGCCTGCCGCGGCCTTCATACAGCGCTATCGCGAGCAAGGCGGCGGAGCGCAGCTGTACAACATTTCGGTGGTCGACCAGACCGAGCTGGTCAAGTTGGCGGGCCTGAAGAACGCCCACGGACTGGGCATCAGCCAGGTGGTGCCATACCCCTACCGGCCGCAACTGCCGGTGGTGCGCGAATACCAGACGCTGCTCAAAAAATACGCGCCCGAGGCCGAGGTCAACTACACCAGCTTTGAACAGTTCCTGGGCGCCAAGGTGTTGGTAGAGGCGCTGCGCCGAGCAGGGCCAGCGCCCACGCGCGCCAAAGTGGTCAAGGCGCTGGAGTCGCTGCAAAGCTATGACCTGGGCGGCATCACGCTCAGCTACTCGCCCACCAACCGCATCGGTTCACGTTATGTCGAAGTCACCGTCATAGGCAGCAACGGCCGCCTCATGAAGTGAGCTTTTGATCCTTTTTCCCTTTTCACAAGGCTGTCATCATGTCTCCCACCTCGCGCTACACCACCTGCGCTGGCTATGAAATCCACTACACGGAGTGGGGGGAGCGTGACGCACCGGTGGTGGTCGCCTGGCATGGCCTGGCGCGTACGGGGCGCGACATGGATGCGCTGGCCGCGCACCTGGCGCCGCGCTACCGCGTGATCTGCCCCGACACCATCGGCCGGGGCCTGAGCCAGTGGGCGCGTGCGCCGCAGAGTGAATACCGTTTGTCGTTCTATGCGCGCATTGCTGCCGACCTGTTTGACCAGTTGGGCATCGCCAAAGCGCACTGGGTGGGCACGTCGATGGGCGGGGCAATTGGCACGGTTTGCGCGTCGGGGCTTTTCGAACCAGCGCTCAAGGGGCGCATCCAGAGCCTGCTGCTCAACGACAACGCCCCGCGCCTTGCCGATGCCGCGCTGGAGCGCATCAAGGCTTACGCAGGCCACCCGCCTGCATTCGATACAGTGCAGGAGCTGGAGGCATTTTTTCGGCAGGTGTATCAGCCATACGGATGGCTGAGCGATGCGCAATGGCGCCTGCTGACGGAAAGCAGCACCCGTCGCCTGCCCGACGGCCGCGTAACGCCGCACTACGATCCCGCCATGGTGCAGCAGTTCACACACCACACCAACGACTACCTGATCTGGGACCACTACGATGCTATCGACGTCCCGGTGCTGTGCCTGCGCGGGGCCGAGTCAGACCTGGTGCTGCGCGAAACCACGGTTGAGATGCTGACGCGTGGCCCGGGCGCCAAGGGCTTGGCGCGCGTGGTGGAGGTGGCGGGCTGCGGACACGCTCCTGCCCTCAATGTGCCGGAGCACTACGCGCTGGTGGATGAGTTCCTGGCGAGCGCAAGAGGTTGACGAGTGAAGGGTTGACGAGGAGGCATTCGGGCTCTGCTGGCGGTACATTGGGGCAACGCTTTTGAGTGATCTGCCATGAAACCCCTTTTGCTTATCGCCTCGCACCTTCTGACGCTGGTCATCGGCTTTGCCGTGGGTGTCTATGTGCTACCGATCCTCATCGCGCCGGAGGCTCCCACGCAGCAGGCGATTGAGGCCAGCACCCCCACGGCGCTGTGGACCGCCACCTTCCGCCGCAACCTGAAAGACAGCGACGCCCTGCATTGGGGGGAGGGCGCTGTGTCCATCGGCCCGCAAAACATCAGTCTGGTGGGCAAACTGGCCCCGGGGCCGGATTACAAGCTTTACTTGTCGCCCGAGTTCGTAGAGACGGAGGCTAACTTCAAACGTCTCAAGCCGCAGATGCTGCGAGTGGGCGATGTGAAGACGTTCAACAACTTCATCGTCCCTGTACCGCAGGGGGTAGACCCCACCAAGTTCAACACCGTGATCGTGTGGTGTGAGACGTTCAGCGAATTCATCACCGCCGCGCAGTACCGGTAGAAAACCAGTAGCTACTGGCCGATCTGGGCCAATGCCGCCTGGAGGCCCGCCAAGCCCCCTACGCGCTGGTCGTTGATGAAGATTTGTGGCATCTGCCGCACCGATGGGCCGCATTTGGCATAAAACGCCAGGCGCTCGGCCTCGTCATCGATCTTGATTTCCTCGTAGGGCAGACCGCGCGACTGCAGCAGCTTCTTGGCGGAATCGCACTGCGGGCAGGCGGATTTGGAATAAATGGTGATCTTGAGGGTCATGGTGCCAAGTTTACGGGCGTGCCATGGAACAGGCAGGCGAGAGGTCATCGGGGGCACTTGCTGCCGGCCCCCAGCGGTGAGTTACCATTTGGTTTGTTTTATGACTGATTGGTAATTTATGCCGCTACTGCTCTCCTGGGACCGCCCGTCTGCACTGGTTTTGTCTGCATTTCTGTTGTTTGCGCTTACGGGTTGTTCGTCCACCACCCCACCGCCCGGCATTGCCGCCGTCACCCCCTTTGACCTGGCCCGCTACGAGGGTCGCTGGTATGAAGTGGCCCGGCTCGACCATTCTTTCGAGCGCGGCATGACAGACGTGAGCGCCACTTACCAGCGCCAAAGTGACGGTAGCGTGCGCGTGGTGAACCGGGGCTTTGATACCGATAAGAACGACTGGCGCCAGGCCGAAGGCAAAGCCAAGTTCATCGGCGATGCAAACACCGCGTCACTCAAGGTGTCGTTTTTTGGGCCGTTCTACGGCGGCTATCACGTTGCCGCACTGGATGCGGACTACCAATGGGCGCTGGTGGTCGGGCCTGACCGCAGCTACTGCTGGATCCTGTCGCGCACCCGGCAACTGCCGCCGGGGGTGCGCGAGCAGCTCACGGCCCGCGCGAGCGCCTTGGGCATCGACACCCAGGCGCTGATCTGGGTGACCCACCACCGTACCGACCCACAGCCATGAGCAAGCTCGCCCCTCGCACCATTGCCGTCGTTGGCGCTGGCTTGGCAGGTCTGTCGTGCGCACAGGCGCTGCTGCAGGCAGGCCACACGGTGCATGTGTTCGACAAGGCCCGGGGCCCCTCGGGCCGCATGAGCACACGGCGCGCTGATGACGAGCACGGGCCGTGGCAATGCGACCACGGCGCACAATATTTCACCGCCCGCGATCATGCCTTTAGAGCGGAGGTCGCCCGGTGGCAGCAGGCCGGTGTGGCCGCCCTGTGGAATGCGCGCCTGGCCAGCTTTGATGGCAGCGCCTGGACCACACCGCAGACGCCGCTGGAGCGATTTGTGGGCACGCCCCGCATGACATCGCCCGCCGCATGGCTGGTGAAAAACCTGGGCGAGCATGCGCTGGCGCAATGGCAAACCACCGTGCAGGGTCTCGAACGCGCTGAGGGCGGGTGGGTCGTCACATCCGCAGAACACGGCGTACACAGCCAGCGGTATGACGCAGTGCTGCTGGCCGTGCCCGCGCCCCAAGCCGTGCCTCTTCTGGCCCCTCTTGCCCCCTCAGGCGCTACCGTGGCCAGCAGCGTTCGCATGCGCGGCAGCTGGGCCGTGATGTTGCGATACGCCCGCCCCGTCGTCATGCCGTGGGACGCTGCCTTCATCAACGCCGGCCCGCTGCGCTGGGTAGCGCGCGACAGCAGCAAGCCGGGCCGTACAGGCGCAGAGACATGGTTGCTGCACGCCAGCCCAGAGTGGAGCGAAGCGCACATCGAAGACGGCCCCGAGTACGTTATTGCCGCATTGCTCGCCGCGCTGGCTGAACTGGGCGGCCCTGCGCCGTTGGCGGCCACCGCGCACCGCTGGCGCTACGCTGATAACGAAGCGCCACTGGCGCTGGGCAGCTGGTGGGATGCATCGCTGCGCGTGGGCCTTTGTGGCGATTGGTTGAACGGTGGCAAGGTAGAAGGCGCCTGGCTCAGCGGCCGGGCGCTGGCTGCGCAAGTGCAGCTGGCCTGACCCCTTCCACCCCCCCTTTTTTTTGCACCGGACGTCCGCCGCCCATGCGTATGCGCAAAAAAGCTGACCTGCCGCAGAAGATCTGCCAGCACTGTAGCCTGCCCTTCGTCTGGCGCAAGAAATGGGAGAAGGTGTGGGATGAAGTGAAGTTCTGCTCGGACCGCTGCCGCAGCGAACGCAAGCGCGGCGGTAGCGCCGCCGACGCCCCAAGAGGGGAGGGTTCAGCATGAGTACCGTCCTTTTCTGGTTTCGCAACGACGTACGGCTGCATGACCAGCCCGCGTTGCAAGCCGCCCTTGCCAGCGGCGCCACGCACTTGTTGCCCGTGGTGTGCCTGCCGCCGGCAGACGAGTCCACGCCGTGGGGCTTTGCCCGAGTGGGCTCGCACCGCCGAGCTTTTGTGGCCGCTGCATTGCGTGACCTTGGCGCACGCATGGCAGCGCTGGGCAACCCGCTGCAAGTCTGCCACTCGGCGCCCGCTACGGCATTGCCCGTGCTGGCGCGCGCAGGGGGCGCGACCACAGTGGTATGCGAAGACATTGCAGCGCCGTACGAGCAGGCCGAGGTCGCAGCCCTGCGCGCCGCCGGCCTACAGGTGCGCACCGTGTGGCACAGCAGCCTGCTCTCGCCAGCCGGCATGCCCTGGCCTGCAGCAGAGCTGCCCGCCGTTTTCACCCCTTTTCGCCAGGCTGTGGAGCGCGCCCGCCTCAAGCCCCCGGCCCCGCTGCGCCCACCCACATCCCTGTTGCCGCCCCCGCGGGTACCGCCCGATGTGTGGCGGGCCGTCGCGGGCGCAGTGCCTGCTGCGGCAGAGCAGGGTGCCGCCGCATCCGACAACCCCGGTGGGCGCGACCCTCGCTCGTCTTTCCCCTATGGCACTCCCGCCTGTGATGGTGGCGAGGCCGCCGCACTGGCCCACCTCGCGCAGTACCTGACCCGCAAGCTGCCCCACAGTTACAAGGCCACACGCAACGGGCTCACGGGGCTGGATTACTCCAGCAAGTTCTCGCCGTGGCTTGCTACGGGCGCGCTCTCGCCCCGGCAGGTCTATGCGGACCTGAAAACCTTTGAAGGCCACCACGGCGCCAACGACGGCAGCTATTGGTTGTGGTTTGAATTGCTGTGGCGCGACTACTTTCGCCTGCTGCGCTTGCAGTACGGCGCGGCGCTGTACCGGGGGCAGGGTTTGTCGGCATTGCCTCTGGCGCGGCACAACGCGAAAGGGTTTGAGCGCTGGTGCCGGGGCCACACCGGCGAGCCCCTGGTGGATGCCGCCATGCGCGAGCTGGCCGCCACGGGAACCCTCAGCAACCGCCTGCGCCAGGTCGTGGCCAGTTTCCTCATCTACGACCTGCATGGCGACTGGCGCGCGGGCGCCGCGTGGTTTGAATCGCAACTGGTGGACTACGACGTGTACAGCAACCAGGGCAACTGGCTCTACATTGCCGGGCGCGGCACCGACCCGCGCGGAGGCCGTCGCTTCAACCCCGCCAAGCAAGCGCAAGACCACGATGCGGACGGCAGCTACCGCCGCATGTGGGGCACGTTGTGAGCACCTCGCAGCCCCGCACGCACACCCTGCGCCTGTTGCTGGGCGACCAGCTCAACCCCGAGCACAGCTGGTTCGCCACGCAGGACGACGGCGTGGTCTACGTGCTGATGGAAGTGCGGCAAGAAACCGACTACGTGCTGCACCATGCGCAAAAGATCCTGGCCATCTTTGCCGCCATGCGCGATGTGGCCCGCCAGTTGCGCGAGGCGGGGCACCGCGTGCGCTACGTGGCGATTGACGATGCGAGCAACCGCCAGTCGATGCCCGACAACCTCGCGGCACTCATGGCCCACTACGGCGCGCACACGCTGCAGTACCAGCACCCGGATGAATGGCGGCTGGACGAGCAACTGCGCAGCTGGGGGGAGAGGCAATCCTTTGACGTGCAGGCGGTCGGCAGCGAGCATTTCTATACCACACGCAACGAAATGGCCGAGGTTTTCAAAGGCCGCAAGCAGTGGCGCATGGAGCACTTTTACCGCCGCATGCGCCAGCGCTACGGCGTGCTGATCGACGAAGCGGGCGAGCCTGAAGGCGGCCAATGGAACTACGACCACGACAACCGCAAGCCCTGGCCTGGCACGCCCACACTGCCGCCAGACACGCGCCCCACGCACAACCACAGCGCCCTTTGGGCCACCATCCAGGCCGCAGGCGTACAAAGCTTTGGCAACCCACAGGCCCACGCGCTGCGCTGGCCGCTGAACCGGGCCGAGGCCCTGGCGTGGCTCGATCACTTCATCACCACCACGCTGCCCGACTTTGGTGCTTACGAAGATGCCATGAGCACGAAGAGCGCGCGGCTTTTTCACTCCCTGGTGTCCTTCGCGCTGAACACCAAAATGCTGCGCCCGCACGAGGTGGTGCAACGCGCCCAGGCTGCGTACCACGCAGGCGCTGCGCCGCTGCCAGCGGTAGAGGGCTTTGTCCGCCAGATTCTCGGCTGGCGCGAATATGTGCGCGGCATCTACTGGGCCCACATGCCCGGCTACGACGAGCGCAACGCCCTGGGTCACCACAAGCCGCTGCCAGAATGGTTTTGGACGGGCAAGACCCAAATGCGCTGCCTGCAGCACGCCGTGGGCCAGTCGCTGGAGCATGCGTATGCCCACCACATCCAGCGCCTCATGATCATCGGCAACTTTGCGCTGCTGGCGGGGTTGGACCCTGCTGCCGTGCACCGCTGGTACCTGGGCGTGTACATCGACGCCTTTGAATGGGTAGAGGTGCCCAACACCGTGGGCATGAGCCAGTTCGCCGACGGCGGCCTGCTGGCCACCAAACCCTATGTGAGCAGCGCTGCCTACATCGATCGCATGAGCGACTACTGCAGCGGCTGCCACTACGACAAAAAGCAGAAAGTGGGCGACCGCGCCTGCCCCTACAACGCGTTGTACTGGGACTTTTTCGCACGCAACGAGGGCACGCTGGGCCAAAACTTTCGCCTCGGCATGGTGTACCGCCAACTGCACAAAATGCAGGGACCTCAACTGGATGCGCTGCGTGAGCATGCGGCCAGCCTGCGCATGCGGCTGGACGCGCTGTAGCCCGGCTTCCGAATCAACCCACAACACACCGACCGCAGAACTGCGCCATGTCTCAAACACGCTCGCCCGCAACGCCGTTCACTTCTCTGCAATCGCTGCCCGACGGCTACCGCGCCCTCGTCATCGGCTCCACCGGCGCCATCGGCAGCGCCTTTCTGAACCACCTGCAGGCGGACCCGCGCTGCGCCCTGGCTGTGGGCCTGGGCCGCAACACGCAGCCAGCGGTGGATTTGGACGATGAGGCCACCATTGCCCAAGCCGCCCAACACCTTAAGGACCAAGGTCCGTGGCACGTGATCCTCCACGCTGCGGGCATGCTGCACGGCGCCCATGGGCTGCCCGAAAAGCGCCTGGGCCAGTTGAACTACGCGCAGATGGAAGCCACCTTCCGTACCAACACTTTTGGCCCTGCGCTGGTGCTGGCCCACTTTGCGCCGCTGCTGGCCAAACAAGATCGCAGTTTGCTGGCTGTGCTCTCAGCCAAGGTCGGAAGCATTGGCGACAACCGCCTTGGTGGCTGGTACAGCTATCGCGCCTCCAAGGCCGCACTCAACATGCTGCTGAAAACTGCCTCGATTGAAGTGGCTCGCACCCATCCACTGGCAGTGCTGGCCGCGCTGCACCCGGGTACGGTCCATTCGGCGTTGTCAGCCCCGTTCAATGGGGCGGAGATTGGGCGAGCGCCCGCAGAGGCGGCGGGGGATTTGTTGCGGGTGCTGGATGGCCTCGGTGCAGAGGCGACAGGGGGGTTTTATGCCTACAGGGGAGACCCATTGCCTTGGTGAAAGTTTCGGGTGTTTGCTATAGTTTTGATATGTTGAATCGTTTGCTATCAAGCGCTAGCGGCCGATATTGCATAAAAATATGAGCATTGGGTGCGATTGCTGGCGGTGTCGCTGCCGCACAGCTACTGCATGCCACTTCACCACCAGTCCAGCCACCAAATCAGCCGCGAGATCGCCCCCGCGCAAGCTCTGACCCCACCGCTGCATTCAGTGTCTCCAGGTCAAATGGCTTCTTCAGCACAGACTGCACCCCCACCAGCTTTTCCACCTCTGCCATGTCTGCGTGGCCCGTCGCCACCAACACGGGAATTTGCGGATAAATCTGCCGCGCAGCCGCAATGAACTGGGCGCCGTTCATGCCGGGCATCAGGTAGTCGGACATCAACAAATCTGGCATGCGCCGCCGCAACTCTTGCAGGCCACTCTCGCCATCGCAGGCCTCACGCACGCTGTAGTTCAGCAAGCGCAATCCCTCGGCAATACCTTGCCTTACCGCCACGTCATCCTCTACCACCAGCACCTCGGTGCGCGTATGGCCGGTGGGTCCACCGCCGTTGGCAGCGGCTCCGGCGGGCGTGTCGTGTACCTCCATCGGTTTCACCTGCGGAAACCGCAGTTTCACGGTGGTGCCCAGGCCCTCGCCGCTCACAATTTCCGCACTTCCCCCAGACTGATTGGCAAATCCGTAGACCTGACTCAAGCCCAAGCCAGTGCCCTCACCGTCGCCTTTGGTTGTAAAAAATGGGTCAAACACCTTCGCCTGAATCGTCTCGGGTATGCCGCAGCCGGTGTCTTGCACGCTGATCTGCACCAGCGGGCGGTTGTCGGCGCTGTCCAGCAGTTCGGTGCGTACCGTCAAACTGCCGCCGTCGGGCATGGCGTCGCGTGAGTTGACGGCCATGTTCAGCAACGCCATTTCCAGTTGAGCGCCGTCAATCAGGGCCCACGCCTCGCCTTCGCATACCTCAATCTGCACCCGAATCTTGGAGCCCACCGACACCTCGATGAGTTCTTGCAGGCTAGTGACCATTTCATTCACGTTGTGCATGCGTGGCAGAAGGCTCTGGGCACGTGCAAACGACAGCAACTGTGCCGTCAGCCGTGCGCCGCGGTCGACAGAATCCTTGGCGCGGCGGGCGTAGTCGGCGGCCCTGCTTTCGCTGGAAAGGCGCATGATCAGCTGCAGATTGAGGCTGACCGCGTGCAGCAGGTTGTTGAAGTCATGCGCAATGCCGCCTGTCAGCCGCCCAATTGCTTCCAGCTTCTGGCCCTGAACCACTTTGGACTGGATGCGTTCTCGGTCGGCAATCTCGCGCATCAGCCGGTCGTTGGCACCCGCCAGATCGCTGGTGCGTTCTGCGATGCGGCTTTCGAGCTCGGCGTTCAGGCGCTCCACAGTCCGCTTGCCAGATTCAATATCGGTCAGGTAGCGCCGCGCGGCGTATTGCCGCACCCGTGCGCGCAGCGCCGAACGCGTGGCGCTCAAAAGTGTTTCGGGGTTCAGTGGGCGTTCCAGAATCACCAGATTTCCCAGCTCTTGCATCGACGCTGCGGAGTGCCCAGAGCGGCCGATGGACTGGCGCATGGCGAGCACCACAAACGGAAAATCCGACCACGCGGGTTGGCGTATCAAGAAATCGCGCAGTGCGTCATCCAGCCCGCCCGTCAGGGCCTCCTCGGTCAATATGGCGGTCGCAGCGGTGCCCCGTTCCAGCTCACCCAGCAGCGCTGCCGGGTCACGGCAAACCGCACATTCAAAGCGATCCCGCTGCAGCACCGACGTAATCACCCCGGCATCGCGCCCATGGGGGGCAAGGATGAGTACGCGGCTTTCCATCGTGGCCGCTTTCATCGCGCGGGTAAGGCGACATCCGTGTCGCCCAACAAGGCTTGCCGGCCCCCATATTGCGCAGCGCCAGCCAGGATTCCGTGAAAGTCCGCCAGCGGCTCGCCAATCTCCACGCCATTGCGGCCCAGGCGAAACTCGCGAATCGTGGACTCATGCCGCAACGTGCGGCTCTTGATGACCGAGATCGCTTTCAGGCAGTTACCACGCGCCTCAAAGAAGCGGTACTGCACCATGGCGTCGCTGAGGTAGCTCAGGTCAATGTCTGACTGCATCTCGCCCACGGTGCCGTGCAGCGACAAAATGATCAGCGTGACAATGCCCCGTGCGTTCAGGTAGGCCAGCAACTCGTGCATCTGCAGCAACAACGACTTGCCCCCCGGCATCGCCTGCAGGTAGGAGTTGAGGCTGTCCAGAACCACCAGTTGCACGCCGTCCTTTTCGACAGCGCCGCGCACGGAATTGGCAAACTGGCCGGGCGACACCTCGGCAGGGTCAAACGACCGGATAAAAAGATGACCCGAGGCAATGAACGAATCGATATCCAAGCCCAGCGCGCGGGAGCGTTGCCGCAGCGTTTTCAGCCCTTCGTCAAACAGGTAGTACGCCACCCTCTCGCCTCTCTGCAGCGCGGCAAGGGCGCAACTGGTGGCGGTGGTGGTCTTGCCCACGCCCGCCGGGCCTGCCAACAGCAGGTTGCTGCCGGGCGACAGTCCCCCGCCGAGCATCTGGTCCAGTGCGGGGGTGCCGGTAGAGACGGGCTGCTCATTGAAAGACCGCCCATGTTCGCCCGCCACCAACCGCGGAAAGACCTGCAGCCCGCCATGTTCCAGGTTGAAGTCATGCTCACCACTTCTGAACTTCACGCCACGCAGCTTCACTACCCGCACATTGCGTTTATCGGGGCCGTAGTCTCTGGCGTTTTGGTTCAGATGGATCACGCCATGCGCAATGCTGTGCAGTTGCTGGTCTCCCTCGCCCGATGACTTGTCGTCCAGCATCAGAACAGTGCAATCCAACTGGGCAAAGAATCGCTTCAAAGCCAGTATCTGGCGGCGGTAACGCAGAGAGCTTTGCGCCAGCATCCGCAACTCGGACAGGCTGTCGAACACAACGCGGTGCGGCTTCAGGTCGCCCACCAGCCTCATCACAGCATTGGTCGTCTCACCCAGCTCAAAGTCAGAAGGGTGAAGAATCGTTTGCTCAGATTCTTCGCTCAAACCCTCTTCACCTACCAGGTCATACACCTGGATGCCGTCCAGCGTCCAACCATGTGAAGCGGCCACTTGCGTCAGCTCTTCCAGCGTTTCCGAGAGCGTCACATAAAGGGCCCGCTCGCCCTTTTCCCGGCCTTCCATCAGGAACTGCATCGCCAAAGTTGTCTTGCCTGTGCCGGGACTTCCTTCCACCAGGTACAGGTGCCGCTTTGGCAATCCACCACTCAGAATGTCATCCAGCCCGGTGACGCCAGTGGACGCCAAGCCTTGCGCTTGCTGCTGCTGCAGTGGGGAGGTGTGAGAATTGTTCGACAAACGCTGTCCTTTCAAAAGTCCGCGTTCCGGATGCGCTGGCTCTGACAATATGGCGCAGAGCGAGCGCAAGCCATGAGACGTGGGAGCGCGGCTGAGGCACAGAGCCAAAACGATTTCGGTTGCAGCCCGCGCTGGAGGCCACTTGAGGCACTGCCCTGACTATCTCTGAGGACAGCAAGGCGGCTGGTCAGCCCATTTCGTTAAAGAAAGAGCGGCAGTTCCTACAGAATCTTTGGGGGTGCGGCAGCAGAAATTGCACAGGCTGCGGTAAGCCCCGCCTGCACCAATACGCAAGCTTGGACATTGCTGCAGCTGCCTCGGAAACAAGCTACCCCAGCAGTTGGAGCGTGCGCAGATCTTTGTCACCTCCGAAATACTTTTGCAGCACCGCCTCAAACACGCTGCCCGGCGCAGAAGCTTCGCCAAACAGCGTCATGCTGGAGCGCAGCTTGAGGTCGTCTGGCGAGCCCAACACATCCAGCGCAGAAGACGTCTCCAAATCCAGCAGGATCTGGCAACACTCGCGCAGGCGCCCGGCAAGCACCGGGTGCGCCAGGTAAGCCTGCGCCTCGGCCAGCGACTGGATGGCATAGCGCTGCGCCATGTCGCTGTGTCCCAGACCATTGATCTGCGGAAACACAAACCACATCCAGTGCGTGCGCTTTTTGCCCGCCCGCAGCTCAGCGATTACACGGGGCCAGACGGGCTCCTGGGCTTGGAGGAAACGGTCGAGAACTGGGGGGAGCGGCATGCTGGATTGGGTGGTGGGCTGGTTGCTGTGGATGGTGACTGCGAACCCTCGGCAGGGCAAGAATTGAATGGTGATGGCAGCGCAGGGGAGGGGGCGCGTGCGCGTGACACGCAGTCAGACCCCATGCCAGAATGAACCGATGAGCACCACCACCTCCTCCTTCCAATCCAACGCAGACGGCACCCAAATCACCACCTACACCTGGGCCCAAACCCCGGGCCAACCAGAGGGCGTCGTTCAACTCTCCCACGGCCTTGCCGAGCATGGCGAGCGCTACGACCGCTTTGCGCGGGCCTTGAACGCCGCAGGCTTCATCGTCCACGCCGTGGACCATCGCGGACACGGGCGCACCGCTGGTGGGCGGCTGGGAGACTTTGGCAGCGCAGGCTTTAGCGGCCTCATTGCCGACGTGGCCCAGTTCGGCGCACTGCTGCGCGCGCAGCATGGGCCGCAGCAGCTGCCGCTCTTTTTGTTCGGCCACTCCATGGGCTCGTTCGCAGCGCAGGCGGCCATCCTCGACCACTCCTCCAACTGGTCTGGCGTCATCCTGTCAGGCTCCACCGCCCTCGACCTGTTTGCCGCCGCCATGGCCAACGCCCCCGCCGATGCGCCCGCCGGGCTCGCGGCATTCAACGCTGGCTTTGAGCACCGCACCGGCTACGAATGGCTGTCGCGCGACGCCGCAGAGGTAGACGCCTACGTCGCAGACCCCTGGTGCGGCTGGGACATGCCGGACGACGTGATCTCTTCGCTTTTCGCACCTGCGCCCCGGTTGGCCGACCCCGCGCAACTCGCGCGCATCCGCAGCGACCTGCCCATCCTCATCGCATCCGGCGGCGCAGACCCGCTGGCTGCAGGCGGGGTCTTGTTGGAGCAACTGGGGCAGCGGTATCGGGATGCAGGTGTGGCCGATGTGACGGTCAAGCTGTACCCGGCGGCGCGGCATGAGATCTTGAATGAGACGAATCGGGATGAGGTGACGGGGGATGTTGTGGCGTGGCTGCGAGCGCGTTGACTTCGCGTAGTCGATGCTCGACGCCGTGGTGGCGATCTGGTCGATGCCTGCTTTCGGCCAAGAGCAGCCGGTGGGAGTAGTTGAAAGCGGGCACTCAACTCATTAGCTCAGCGGCATTGGGGGCGGGGTCGTCTTGGACGATTCTCCTAGCCCAGGCGGAGGGAATCGCTAGAAGAAGTGATTCACTAAGCAGGTGATTTCAATGCCGGTTGGGTAGATCCCGAAGCGCCAAGCTGTGCTCATGAAGCCGCGCTTTAATCCTTCGCCAGAGACATATCGAGTATTCGCCCACTGCAAAAAAAATCCCAGCAGAACACATGGTTCCGGCGATCAAGCGATGCCATTCAATTTTTCGAAGCTCTGGTTCCTCGTAGGGAAAATAATAGATAAAAAAGTAAAAACCCACAGAAAAAGCAATTGCCAGAACACACCGCATCAAAGTGTCATTCCCAAGCCCTTTGTACTTTGACTTGAGGCATATCTCATCCACCACAAAGGAGCCAACAAACTTGAACCAATTCATCGTTTCCCTTACTTGCCGTTCTTCTTCAATCCATAAGTCGCTTGCAACATAGCTTTGCAAGCAGGTAGCTGTTTAAAGATCAAGGTATACCCGCTTGGAAACCGGCAAGCGCCATCTCAACAAACTATAGCTGCCCGCAGGCAGCACTGGGTCCGCCACCTGTATGCCTCGGCGCCCTATCAACCGGTTTTGAATTAAAGGCCGCTTTGGGACGGGTTGCCCACTGTCGGCTTAGGGCCCTTAGCCGCCGTTTGATAGAACTACCCCAAAGCTGTCGTTGACTCACTACCCCCTGGCTTGCAGTCCAAATTGCGCTGTCTAGGTGTCCGGTGCCCGCCTACTGGCACGCTATAGTTTGCTGACTCGACGCTTGCCGGGTTTGGCGGAATTTTTATACCTGTGTTTTTGAACAACGCACTGACCGCAAGTCCAAGCTGCAAGCCGCTTCCAGGAGGAATGAGTGTCCAGAGTATCCCGCGCGGTCCAAGTTTATCCCGAGGCTTTGCGGTCTAAATTACTTTTAGACCGCATGTCACGCGTATCTAAAATCCTGCTTGTGATCGCAGTGCCCATGCTGACAAGCAATGCGCTAGCCGGCGGCTCCTTCCAGCCAGTCATCGTTAAGAGTCTCACTCTGGATAGCGCAACTGACTATGAGCTAGTAGTTCAGCCAAGCAACCCCGCAGCAAGTGGCTACAAAGATCCTTACTTCGGAAGTTGCCCGCTCTTCACTGTCAGAGGAGCGTACTCTCGAATCCACTCCGCTTTAAGGCTTCCAGAGTTCGTCACTCGCGAGTCGCATGTGGCGGCGCTGGCAAAGCTGTCAGATGCTCTCAAGACGAGTAGCCTCATCAACTTTGGGTGGATTGGTACAGGCTTCGAACCGATTGATCCAAAGACTCCATGTGTAGTGCGGAGCAGAGCTTTGCATCTGAGAGTAGCTCCCGACACCACAGTCGTCCTCTCACTCCACAATGCGGTCTAACCCGTCCATCGAGGGGGACGCCCGCTTTCATTTGCGGTGACCGGCTGCTCCTGGCCGATAGTACGTGTTCGATGGCAATCGTCGGATGATGGCAACCACTGCTAAGCAGCTAGAACCCCGAGCATTCAATTTCGTCGGCCACTGAGCTATATCTACCGACCCCGCACCGCTCGCCCCCTCCGCGCAGCCCCCGCAATCTGACAAGCCCGCCGGTACGCCCGCAATGTCAACTCCGCCCGCTGCATCACCGTGTCTTCCACGGCCGCAGCACGGTGGGCCAGCTCGTCGGCCTGGGCCTGCAGAAGTTCGGCCGGGCTCATGCCCGACGCCTCGCCCGTCAGCAGCGCAATCCCCTCGCTCACATGCCCCATGGTGTAGACATGGAACAGCCCGCGTTCCACCGCGTCCAGCACGCTGCGGTCCAGCATCAGGTGGCGCTGGTTGCGGGCGGGGATCAGCACGCCGTGGGTGCCGTCCAGCCCGGCCGTCGCGCAGGCGCGGAACCAGCCTTCGATCTTTTCGTTGATGCCGCCCACGGGCAGCACTTCGCCGTGCTGGTTCAATGCGCCGGTCACGGCGATGCCCTGGCGAAGGGGCAGGCCTGACAGGCTGGACAGCAGCGCGTACAGCTCGGCGCACGAGGCCGAGTCGCCTTCCACGCCGCTGTATTCCTGCTCGAACACGATGGAAGCATTGAGCGCCAGCGGAGCCACGTGGCTGAACAGGGCGGTGAGGTAGCTGTGCAGGATGAGCACGCCCTTGTCGTGGATGGGGCCGGACATATCGACCTCGCGCTCGATGTTGAGCAGGCCCTCTTGCCCGGCAAAGGTGCGCGCGGTGATGCGGACGGGGAAGCCGAAGCGGTAGTCGCCCAGGTCGATCTGCGTCATGGCGTTGATCTGGCCGGTGATGGAGCCTTGCAGCGTGATCAGGCGCTCGCCTTCGGTGATGGATTCGTGCAGTTCTTCTTCGGGCTGGTTGTGGCGCAGGGTGCGGGCGGCCAGGGCGGCTTGCACGTCGGGTGCTTGCACCAGCACACCGCCGCGGGCCTTGCACAGCGCGGCGCTTTCAATGACCAGCGCCTCGGTGTGCGCAAAGCGCGCGCTCTGGCGGCCTTGGTCGTCGGCCTCGCGGTGGGTTTGCTCCAGCAGCAGGGCCACCGCGTCGGGGCCAAAGTGGCACAGGCCGCGCTTCTTGCAGACCTGCGCCACAAAGATGGCGGTGGCGTGGTGGGTGGCGGGGGTGGCGGCAAAGTGGTCTGAAAAGTCCACCTTCACGCGAAAGCGGCGGGCGGCGTCGGGGTCGGCGTCCTGCAGGGCGTAGTACTCGTCCACCGATCCGATCAGCACGATCTTCACATCCACGTCCACCGGCTCGGGTTGCAGCGTTGCCGTGCCGCCGGGGCCGTGGCCGGGGCCCGCACTGGCGTCATCGATCTGCACGCGGCCGCAGCGCAGAAAGCGGCGCAGCCGGTGCCACAGGCCTTCTTCTGCGGCCAGGTCGTGCAGGTGCAGCAGGATGAAGCCGCCGTGCGCCTTGAGCAGGCTGCCTGCGTGCACGCACGAATGGTCGGCCTGCATGGTGTCGCTGTCCGATCCGTGTTCGATGCTGCCAAACAGGGTGCGCAGGGTGGGGTTGTCTTCCACCACCACGGGGGCCGCGGTGCGGCCGTGGTTGTCCACCACCAGGTTCACCTGGCAGCGGGCCAGCAGGTCGTCGAGCGCGTCCTTGCGGTCGTCTTCGGCATCGGCCACCTGGTCGTTGGTCGGGTCGCCATCGGCGGGTTCGAACAGGTCGATGTGGTCGAGCAGGGTGCGCTCCACCTGGTCGAGCCATTGGGTGAGCTTGATGGCGTCTTTGATTTGCTGGCGCAGGTTTTGGCGCAGGGCGTGCAGTGCGTGGTCGACCAGTGGCTTGACAGCCTGGCGGCGCAGAGTCGTCAGTGCGTTGTCGCGGGCGCGCTCCAGCGGGCGGGTGGCTTCCAGAAATCGCGCAATCTCGGTGCGCAAGGCCTGCTCGGCGATGTCGATCTCGGCGCGGCGTTCGCGGGGCAGGGCGCGGGCTTCGCCTTCGGTCAGCGGCTGGCCTTTGGGGCCCGTCAGCGTGAACACCATGTGGCCGCCTTCGCGCGACAGGCGGAACTGGCGGGCCTCGGCGAAGGCATCCAGCACCGCAAAGGCCTCGGTCTCTTGCGCATGCCAGGCTTTTTCGATGCGCTCGGCATCGGCCTTGAAGTCGGGGCTGGTCAGGCGCTTGGGGATGTCGGCCTGCAGGTTTTTGGCCATATCCGCCATGCCTTGGCGCAGCTGGCGGCCCTGGCCTGCGGGCAGGCGCAACGCGCGGGGCCGGTCGGGCGCGTCAAAGTTGTGCAGGTAGCACAGGTCGGGCGGCACCACACGCTCTGCCGCTGCGGCCTGCATGGCCCGGCGCAGCAACGACGCGCGGCCACTTCCCACTTCGCCCAAGGCAAACAGGTGGTAGTCGGGCTGCTGCATCGCCAGTCCAAACTGCGCTGCGGCCTGGGCACGCTCCTGGCCGATCCAGGGCAGGCTCAGGTCCTGCAGCTCTGCCGTGCTGGCAAAGCCCAGCGTGGTGGGGTCAATCGTCAGCCGCAGCTGATGGGGGGCGAGGGCAGAAGCGGGCATCGGTGCAGGTGTTGGGGAGGGCAGGTCACCACAGTGTGTCTGCCTTCACAAAAATATGAGTCAAATTGGCCTCTAGCGCTTATTGGATAAGCGCTAGTAGCTATAAAAATAGTAGTTTCTGGCCATTAGTGCGCTACGGGGCACACGCCCTTGGGCGCGCCTCCGGCCAGCGCGTGGCTGCGCGCATCGGCCAGCGCCGCAGCCGTGGGCACTTCGGTGGGCCAGCCCGCCAGGTGCTGCTGCGCCACGCGGCTGAGAGCGGTGATCCAGTGGTTGTTGTCGTTCAGGCAGGGGATGTAGTGAAACTCTTTGCCGCCCGCGTGCAAAAAGGCTTCGCGCACTTCCATGTTGATTTCTTCCAGCGTCTCCAGGCAGTCGCTGGTAAAGCCGGGGCACACCACGTCCACCCGCCGCGTGCCAGCCTTGCCCAGGGCTTCGATGGTGGGCTGGGTGTAGGGCTCCAGCCATTTGGCCTTGCCAAAGCGCGACTGGAAGGTGATGCGGTAGCGGTCCTCGCGCAGGCCCAGGCGCTCGGCCAGCAGGCGGCCGGTTTTGCGGGCCTCGCAGTGGTAGGGGTCGCCCAGGTGCAAGGTGCGCTCGGGCACGCCATGAAAGCTCATCACCAGCTGGTCAGGCTGGCCGTGGGTCTTCCAGTGCGCTTCGATGGTGCGGGCCAGCGCGTCGATGTAGCCGGGGGCATCGTGATAACGGTTCACAAAGCGCAGCTCGGGCACGTTGCGGGTGCGTGCAGCCCAGGTGTAAACGGCATCGAACACGCTGGCGGTGGTGGTGGCCGAGTACTGCGGGTACAGCGGCAGGATGAGGATACGCGTGGCGCCTTCGGCCTTCAAAGCATCGAGCTGGCTGGCGATGGACGGGTTGCCGTAGCGCATGGCGTGGCGCACCAACACGGCGTGGCCCGCTTCACCCAGCCAGCCGCGCAGCAGCGTGGCTTGCTTGGCCGTCCACACCGCCAGCGGCGAGCCATCGGGTGTCCACACGCTGGCGTATTTGGCGGCTGACTTGGCCGGGCGTGTGCGCAGGATGATGCCGTGCAGGATGGGCCACCACACCAGCTTGGGGATCTCCACCACGCGGTGGTCCCCCAGAAACTGCGCCAGATAACGTCGCACGGCGGGGGCGGTGGCGGCATCGGGTGTGCCCAGGTTGCAGAGCAGCACCGCAGTGCGTTCGGCCTGGCCGTGGGTGAAAGAGGGTTCTGGCTGAAAAGAGGGCATGCGGCATTTTCACCCACGCGACCTGCTTGGGCGAACTGGGGCTTTTGTCGCGTGTTCGGCGCGGTTTTTTGCTTCATCGGGTAATCCCCGATGCGTGTCTGAAACCGGTTTCATAAACTGGGCGCACTTTGGAATAACCGCTGTTCACCGTGAATTACCAGTTCCAGTTCGATGCTGTTTTTGCCGCGTGGCCCCTGTTGCTCAAGGGCACGTGGATCACCGTGCAGTTGTCGCTCACCGCCACGCTGCTGGGGCTGGTGGTGGCCATCTTTTGCGCCTGGGGCAAGACGGGCGGGCCGGGCTGGCTGCGGTTTTTGATCAATGCGTACATCGAGGTCATCCGCAACACGCCGTTCATCGTGCAGCTGTTCTTCTTTTTCTTTGCGCTTCCGTCCATTGGCTTGCGCTGGTCGCCTTACACCGCGGCGCTGACCGCCATGGTGGTCAACCTGGGTGCCTATGCGGCAGAGATCGTGCGGGCAGGTATCGAGTCGATTCCCAAGGGGCAGATCGAGGCGGGCAAGGCGCTCAACCTCAAGCCCTGGGAGATCTTCCGGTTTGTCATTTTGAAGCCCGCGCTCAAGGCCATCTACCCGGCGCTTACCAGTCAGTTCATCTTGCTGATGCTCAGCTCGGCCGTGGTGTCGGTTATTTCGGCGGATGACCTGACTTCTGTTGCGGCCAACCTGCAGTCGCAGACCTTCCGCAGCTTTGAGATCTACATCGTGGTGGCCGCCATCTACCTGGCACTGGCGATGGCGTTTTCGGCGCTGTTCAAGCTGATCTACCAGCGCACGCTCAACTACCCCGACCGCCGCTGAGCCAGGACTGCCTCCATGCGTACTTTTGGACTCTCCGAGTTTCTTTTCATCGTGCAGGCCGCGCAGTGGACGTTGGCGCTGTCCGCCATCGCCTTTGTCGGCGGGGCTCTGCTCGGCCTGCTGGTGGCGCTGTCACGCACATCCGAAAACGCGGTGGCCCGCAATGCGGCGCGGGCGTTTATCCAGGTGTTTCAGGGCACGCCGCTGCTGCTGCAATTGTTCCTGATCTTTTTTGGTGCCCCGGTGATGGGGCTCGACATCAACCCTTGGGTGGCTGCGGGTGCGGCGCTGGTGCTGAACAGTGCGGCGTTTCTGGCAGAGATCTGGCGCGGTTGCATTGAGGCGGTGCCACGCGGCCAGTGGGAGGCCGCGCAGGCCCTGAACCTGAGCTACCTCAACCGCATGCGGTTTGTGGTGCTGCCCCAGGCTTTCAAGATTGCCCTGCCGCCCACGGTGGGCTACATGGTGCAGATCATCAAGGGCACATCGCTGGCCGCGATCATCGGCTTTACCGAGATCACGCGGGCGGGGCAGATCATCAACAACGCCACGTTCCAGCCGCTGCATGTGTTCACCACCGTGGCCGCGCTGTATTTCGTCATTTGCTGGCCGCTGTCACTGCTGGCCGCCCGCATGGAGCGCAAGCGCGCCCAGGCCCTGGCGCGCTGAGTGCCTCCATTTTTCGCTGCCCTTTCATACCAACCCTCAGGAGACATGCCATGACTTTTTCTTTGCAACGCCGCACCGCCACCGCCGCCTTGGCCGCACTGGGCCTGGGCGCCGCTCTCGCGGCGTTTACCCCGCTGGCCTCGGCCCAAAGCGTGGCTGACATCAAGAAGAAGGGCGAGATCACCATCGGCATGCTGGTGGACTTTCCACCCTACGGCACCACCAATGCGCAGAATCAGCCTGACGGCTACGACGCCGACGTGGCCAAGCTGCTGGCCAAGGACCTGGGCGTGAAGGCCAACATCGTGCCCGTGACCGGCCCCAACCGCATTCCGTTTTTGCTGACCAACAAGGTCGATGTGCTGGTCGCATCGCTGGCCATCACGCCCGAGCGTTCCAAGCAGGTGCAGTTCTCGCAGCCTTATGCGGCCGCGACCATCGTGCTGTACGGCAAGACGGGATCGAACATCAAGAGTGCGGCCGATCTGAAGGGTGTGCGCGTGGGTGTGGCCCGCGCCAGCACCCAAGACGTGGCCGTGACCAAGGCCGCGCCTGAGGGCACCGAGATCCGCCGCTTTGACGACGACGCATCGGCCATGCAGGCGCTGATCTCCGGCCAGGTCGATGCGATTGGCTGCTCGGTCACCGTGGCAGCGCAGATTGCCAAGCGCGTGCCCGCCAACACGTTCGAGAACAAGTTCAACCTGCTGCAGCAGGCCATGGGCATTGCCCTGCGCCCCGGCCAGGACGAACTGCACAAGGCCGTGAACGATTTCGTCGCACGCAACACCGCCAATGGCGAGTTGAACAAGCTGTACCAGAAGTGGTTGGGCGCTGACCTGCCCAAGCTGCAGTAATTTCGAACGAGCGCAAGGAGCCATTGATGAGCGACGCAGTCACGACCACCCTCGGCGCCCCGCCGATCATCCGAATGGAGGGTGTCAACAAGTGGTACGACAGCTTCCAGGTGCTCACCGACATCCACCTGTCGGTGCGGCCGGGTGAGCGCATCGTGATCTGCGGGCCATCGGGCTCGGGAAAATCGACGCTGATTCGCTGCATCAACCGGCTGGAGACGGTGCAAAAGGGGCGGATCGAGGTCGATGGCATCGAGCTGACCGCCGGCGGCAAGAACGTGGATGCCGTGCGGGCCGAGGTGGGCATGGTGTTCCAGCAGTTCAACCTGTTCCCGCACCTGACCATTCTGGAAAACTGCACGCTGGCGCCGATGCGTTCGCGCGGCATGAGCAAGGCCGAGGCCGAAGAGGTCGCGATGAAATACCTCACGCGCGTGCGCATCCCCGAGCAGGCGCACAAGCACCCCAGCCAGTTGTCGGGCGGGCAGCAGCAGCGCGTGGCCATTGCGCGGGCGCTGTGCATGGCGCCCAAGGTGATGCTGTTTGACGAGCCCACCTCGGCGCTCGACCCCGAAATGGTCAAGGAAGTGCTGGACACCATGATCAGCCTGGCCGATGACGGCATGACCATGCTGTGCGTCACGCACGAGATGGGTTTTGCCCGCAGCGTGGCCGACCGCGTGATCTTCATGGCCGACGGAAAGATTCTGGAGCAGGCGCCGCCCGAACAGTTCTTTGGACAGCCTCAGCATGAAAAGACCCGGCAGTTTTTGGGCCAGATTTTGAGTTCGCACCATGCGCATTGAGGAGACCCCGATGGGCGTGCTGCTGAAAGGTCTCGTCACGGGGCCTGAAAGAAAAACATGAAGGTATTGATTTCGTTGTCCTCCTTTGGCGCGGCTGAAACTGCGCGCCATGGGCAGTTGTGGTGTACCGAGCTGGGTCGCCAGGCGGGTGCCGATGGCGTGGAGGTGCGTGGCGAGTTGCTGCGCGACGCGGCCGCGGAGCTGCCTGCCATGGCGGGTCTGGCCGCGGTGTATTCCAGCCCCGAGGGGCTGTGGACTCACGACGGCCATCTTGACGAGGCCGCGTTGGCACGCGGTCTGCATGCGGCTGCGGTGCTGCAGGCACCGCGGCTGAAGATGGCGATTGGTGGTTTTGGCGACCAGTCGCACGCATCGCTGGTGCGGCTCAAGGCCTTGCTGGAGGGCGCCCCGCAGGTGCGGCTGGTGATTGAGAACGACCAGACCGCCACGGCCGGCACGCTGCCCGCCCTGCAGGCCTTTTTTGCGGCCCAAGCGCAGGCTGGGATGGGCTTGGGCATGACGTTTGACATGGGCAACTGGCATTGGCAGGGCGAATGCCCGCTGCAGGCCGCTGAAGCCTTGGCTCCATACGTTTGTTATGTGCACTGCAAGGGCGTGCAGCGCCTGCCGGGCAAGTGGGTGGCAGTGCCGCTGGCCGAGTCCGTGGCGCCCTGGCGCGCCGTGTTGCGTGCGCTGCCCGCCAGCGTGCCCCACGCCATTGAGTACCCGCTGGTGGGCGATGACCTGGTGGCCGTGACACGCGACCAGGTGGCCTTCATCCGTGCCGCGCGGGAGGCTGCATGAGCACCCCGGTTTTTGATGTCGCCCTGTTTGGCGAGGCCATGTTGCTGCTGGTGGCCAACGAGCCGGGCCCGCTGGAGAACGCCACGGGCTTTCACAAGCGCACGGCCGGGGCTGAAACCAATGTGGCCATAGGCTTGGCGCGCCTGGGCCTGAAAGTGGGCTGGGCGAGCCGCCTGGGCACTGATTCGATGGGCCGCGCGTTGCTGGCTGCCATGCAGGGTGAGGGCATCGACTGCTCGCACGTGGTGTGTGATGCCAGGCAGCGCACCGGTTTTCAGTTCAAGGAACGCGTGACCGACGGCCGTGACCCGCAGGTGGAATACCACCGCAAGGGCTCTGCCGCCAGCCAGATGGGGCCTGCGGATGTGGACGAGGCGTGGCTGCGGTCTGCCCGCCATTTGCACGCCACCGGCGTGTTTGCCGCCATTTCGGACACCAGCCTGCTGGCCGCCATTCGCACGCTGGAGGTGATGCGTGCTGCAGGCCGCACCATTTCGTTCGATCCTAATCTTCGTCCCACGCTGTGGTCATCGCCTGAGACGATGCGCCACTGGATCAACACCCTGGCGACTTACGCCGATTGGGTGCTGCCCGGCATGGAAGAGGGCGTGTTCCTGACCGGTGAAACCACCCCCGAGGGCGTGGCACGTTTCTATCGCGAACGCGGCGCCAAGCTGGTGGTGGTCAAGCTGGGCGCAGAGGGCGCCTACTACGACAGCGCCGCATATGGCACTGGCCATGTGCCGGGCGTGCCAGTAGAGCAGGTAGTGGACACCGTGGGCGCTGGCGATGGCTTTGCCGTGGGCGTGATCAGTGCCTTGCTGGCCGGGCTGCCCGTGCAATCTGCCGTGCGGCGAGGCGCGTGGATTGGTGCGCGTGCCGTACAGGTGCTGGGCGACACCGAGGGCCTGCCATCCCAAGCGCAGTTGCTGGAGGCCGGGCTGTGACCCTGTTGGATCAGCCGCAAGGCCGCGATGCCGTGCGCAAGCAGGTGCTGGTGTTTCGCGAGCTTCCGTCAGATCAGTTGGCGCGGTTGAAGGCGATGCATGACGTGACCGTGGCCAACCCTCGCAAGCCCGAGGAACGTGCCCGTTTTGATGTAGCGCTGTCGCAGGCGCAGGGGTTGATTGGCTCCAGTTTTCCGGTCGATGCGGCATTGCTGGCCCGTGCGCCTCTGCTGGAGGTGGTGTCCAGTGTGTCCGTAGGCGTGGACAACTACGCGCTGGACGCGCTGCAGGCGCGCGGCATTCTGCTTTGCCATACCCCCGGGGTGCTCGATGAAACGGTGGCAGACTCCGTGTTTGCGTTGCTCATGGCCACCAGCCGCCGCGTGGTGGAGCTGTCGCAACTTGTACGCGAAGGCCGGTGGACCCACAACATTGGAGAAGATTTTTTTGGCTTCGATATTCACGGCAAGACGCTGGGCCTGCTCGGTTTTGGCCGCATTGGCCAGGCCGTGGCGCGCCGCGCGGCGCTGGGGTTCGGCATGCCGGTGATTTACCACGCCCGCAGACCGGTCGACCTGGCCGCCCAGGCGCCTGAGTTGCAGGGCAAGGCCGCGCATGTCCCGCTGCCCCGCTTGTTGGCCCAATCGGACTTTGTGGTGGCGATGTTGCCCTTGTCTGACAGCACACGCGGCATGGTCAATGCCGACCTCTTTGCGGCCATGAAACCCGGCGCCATTTTTATCAACGGAGGCCGGGGCGCCACGGTGGTTGAACAGGACCTGTTGCATGCCTTGGACCATGGCACATTGCGGGCTGCAGGCCTGGATGTGTTCGCCACCGAGCCGCTGCCGCTCGCGTCGCCCCTGCGCACCCATCCGCGGGTGACGCCGCTGCCCCACATTGGATCGGCCACGCACGATACGCGCCACGCTATGGCGGCGATGGCCACCACCAATCTGCTGCAGGCCTTGGCGGGCCAGCGCCCCGCGGCGGTGTACCGCACAGCACACGCATGAGCGACCTGCCCGCAGCGCCCCGCGCCCGCTCCACCATTGCCGATGTCGCGGCAGAGGCGGGCGTGTCCAAGGCCACCGTGTCGCGGTTTTTCAACCACCGCGAACGCCTGCTCAGCCCCGACATCGCAGCACGCGTGGAGGCGGCCATCGCCAAGCTGGCCTACGTGCCCAGCCCCATGGCGCAGGCGCTGAGCCATGGTCGGTCGCGGCTGATTGGCCTGGTGGTGGCAGACATCACCAACCCCTATTCGGTGGCCGTGTTGCGTGGCGCCGAGAAGGTCTGCCAGGAAGCGGGCTACCTGGTCATGCTGTTCAACCTGGGCAACGACCGCGAGCGCGAGCGAGCCGCCATCGACGCCCTGGCCAGCTACCAGGTGGACGGCTTCATCCTCAACACGCTCGGGCAGGGCGATGGGCAAACCGACGTCAACACGCTGCACGGCAAACCGGCCGTGCTGGTGGACCGGCGCCATGCCGACCTGGCGGCAGATTTTGTCTCGCTCGACAACGAAGGCGCCATGCGCGACGCCTGCGCCCACCTTGTGGAACAAGGGTGGCGGCGCCTGCTCTATATCACCCAGCCGTTGCTTGGTGTGAGTTCGCGCCTGGAGCGCACCGCGGCGTTTCGCGCCTTTGTGGCGGCGCAGGGCCGCAGTGTGCGCGGCGAGGTGCTGGAGCTTGCGACAGAGCAGAGCGACGAGGCGCTGGACCAGGCCCTTGTGCGCTGGCACCAGAAGGCAAAACCGGGCGAGCGCTGTGCTGTGGTCGCTGGCAATTCGGTGGTGACGCTGCGCGTGGCAGCCGCTGTGTCGCCGCTGGGCTGGACCTTTGGGCAGGAACTGGGGTTCGTAGGGTTTGACGACCCCGAGTGGGCACCGCTGATTCGGCCCGGGCTGAGCACGCTGGCGCAGCCCACCGACGCCATAGGTCACCGCGCCGCGCAGTGCCTGCTGGAGCGGCTTGGCGGGCTGCAGGGCCCTGAGCGCGAAAGCCTTCTGCCGGGGCGGCTGATCGTGCGCGGCTCGTCGCTGGGCCTCCCATCGCCAAACGTGCCGGACTGACCCTTTGTCGGTGGGTGCGTTGGCCCGTTTGCCCGTTTGTGCATGAGGCACTGCGGTATGCTTTGCGGCTGCCTCCCAGCGTTCTGCAGGGCCGTGCAGTCCGTCTGCTTTGTCTTCCCCCGTGCTGTTTTTTCAGGTGCGCCCTAGTGCTGAATCCTTCCCTGGACATTTCCCGCGTTCGCGCCATTTCCATTGATCTGGACGACACCCTGTGGCCCATCTGGCCCACCATCACGCGGGCCGAAGCGGTGTTGCTGGACTGGCTTACCCACCACGCACCGGCTACGGCAGCACTCTTCTCCAACACCGAGTCGCTGCGGGCCATCCGCAACCAGATGGTCACGCTGCGGCCCGATCTGCAAAGTGACTTGAGCGCCATGCGGCGCGAGTCCATTCGCCTGGCGCTCACGCAGGCCGGTGACGAACCAGCCCTGGCGGAGCCCGCCTTTGATCTGTTCTTTGCCGAGCGCCAGCGTGTCGACCTTTTTGAAGACGCCCACGACACACTGGCTTTTTTGTCGGCGCGGTATCCCGTGGTGGCCTTGTCCAATGGCAATGCCGACGTGCACCGCATCGGGATTGGCCATTATTTTCGGGCCAGCATCAGTGCGTCGGTGTTTGGCGTGGCCAAGCCCGATGTGCGCATTTTTCATGCGGCAGCTGTCGCAGCACAGGTGCAGCCGCACGAGGTATTGCATGTGGGCGACGACGCCACCCTGGATGCTCAGGGCGCCCTGGATGCGGGCATGCAAGCCGTCTGGATCAACACGGCCAACCATCCCTGGCCGCATGCTGCATTGCCCCACGCTACGGTGGGCAGCCTGACCGCGTTGTGTAAGTTGCTTTCGTAGGGCGCTGGCCCCCCTGTGGCGCCAGGCACGGGCGGCTTGGTCCTCGTTTCTTGTCGCAGATCAAGAGTTCGCTGCTGCGAGGACCCTGGCGCTTGATCGCTCGGGTCTCTGCCGCCACACTCTGCCACCATGCCCCGTAACCCACCTGTTCTGCCCGCAGTTCGCACCATCGGACTTCTCCAGCCGCTGAATTGGCTGAAGCTGGGTTGGCGTGACATGAGCCGCGCGGGCTGGATCAGCGTCTCACACGGTGTGGCTCTGGCGCTGTTGGGTGCGGCCATCATGGCGGTCGCACACCACCGGTTCTGGCTGCTGGCGGGGGCGCTGTCGGGATTTCTGGTGGTGGCGCCGGTGCTGGCCACCAGCTTGTATGCGATGAGCCGCGCGCTGGAGCGCGGGGAGCCAGCCAACTTGGGCGTGGTGCTCAAGACCTGGTTCAACTGGCAACACAGCCACCTCAACAAATGGGGCAACGACTACTGGTGCATGGTGCAGTTCGGCGCCTTGCTGGCGCTGGCCGCCACCGGCTGGGTCATGACATCCGCCGCACTCATCACCCTGCTCGCGCCCGTGCCCATTGAGACGCCGTCGGACTTCTTGCGCCATGTAGTGCTGGCGCGCGAAGGTTGGCTGTTTGAGATCTGGCTGGGCCTGGGAAGCCTCATGGCGGCACCGATTTTTGCGTCCAGCGTGGTCGCCATGCCGCTGCTGCTGGACCGCCGCGCCACGCTGTTGCAAGCGGTGCTGGCCAGCTGGCAGGTGGTGCTGGGCAACCCGCTGCCCCTGGCGTTCTGGGCGGCGACCATCCTCGGGCTCACGCTGATGGGGCTGGGGTTGCTGATGCTGGGGCTGGTGGTGGTGATGCCGGTGCTGGGACATGCCAGCTGGCATGCTTACCGTGATTTGGTGGATGCCTCCAACCTGCCGGAGCGCGAGGTTGCGGCCTCTGCAAAGACCGGGGGAGGCAAGCCGTGATCTTCGGCTTTACCGAGGCGCAGATCTCAGGCTTCTTCCTGACCTACGGGGTGGGGGCCTTCATCCTGTACATGCTGTTCATCATCGGACAGCTGGCGTGGGAATCCAAGGCGGGGCGTTTTGGCACCTTTGTGCTGTTTCTGGGCCTGGGCGTGGGGTTTCTGGGGTTTGTCGCCAAGGTGGTCATCCAGTGGTGGCTGGAGAAATAGCGCTGGCGGATCGTTGGGGTCCAGCGCTTTTTGCTTTTGATCTCCTACTCTGGTGTCTCTCACACCACGCCCGTAGGCAAGCCCATCCGCTCAGTAGTTGAGCTTGGGATACCAGTCGGTGCCGCGCCCCTCGGGCGTCAGGTCCAGGATGGACCACAGCGAGGCAATGTCGGGTGCATCGCGCGGGTCCTGGCCGGGGTCTGCCATTTCACGCGTCATTTCGCTTGCCCAGAACAGTCGCACCTTGTCGCCGTCACGCCGAAAGACGACAAGCGCCGGGTACTCACTCCCGTCGGGCATCAAGACGCCCAGGTCTTTTGCATAGTCATCGCCCACCGTTTGCACAAAGTTGAGGTGGCGCCAGCCGCGCTCCTGCGCAAAGGCAAACTGCCGCTCGACCGGGGAGCGCCCCAGAATTTTGAGGGCCACGCGCTGCTTGATGTCTGCCGCGCTGCCGTTGACTGCGCCGAGCCAGTTGGTGCACATGGGGCAAGGGCGGCCGCGCTGCGGACCGTACATCCAGAAATAGGTGACGAGCGTGTCTTTGCCGTCAAACAGCTCCAGTAGGCAACTCTGTGGCGGGAGTCCATTCTTTTTGCACCAGTGTTCTCCAATGGCCGAGCCTCGACCAAAATCGCCACTTTTGCGTGGCCGCGTTCAACGCTATGCAGGAGGCTTTCCGTTCGCTGCGTAGGCGGTGTCCTGCATTGTGGCGCGCGGAGAAAGGAGAGCAGATGCCGGGCCTGTCAGACCCGTCCAGCCACCGCCGTGCCGCTGAGCACCGCACCTTCGAGCGTGGCGGGGTAAGGCCCTTCCACATAGTCACCGCAAGCGGTAAGACTCTGCACACCCGGTATGACCTGCATCCGAGGCCGTTGCAAACCTGGGGTGCAGGCAAAAGTGGCCCGCTTTTCCACCACGGTTTGCACCACTTTCAAGGGTGCAAGCGCGAGTTGCGCGGTGGCTTGCTCCAGCACCTGCTGTTCAATCTGCTGGCGGTCGCCATCGCTGGCACTGACCACAAATGCCAGCAGGCCTTGGTGGCCGTCAAGCTGGCCGCGGTCAAAGACGAATTGCGCAGGGTGTGCAGCTGTGTTGCGCAGGGCCAGCATGGGCTGGCGCAAACGTGCCCCCGAGGCGTGGGCGTATACCGTGGTGATGGCCTCAAAGCGCAGCCCATCTGCCAGCCTGGCCCACCGATGGGCGTCGGCAAAGCCGGGGGTGCTGGCCAATGCTGTCACCAGTCGACTGGCTTCCCACGACGGGCACGCCAGGGTCACATGATCAAACGACGCAGGCAGGGCGTCGCCGCCGGTATGGGAATTGGCGGAAACGATCTGCCAGCGCCCACCCGGCAGGGACTGTAGGCGCTGCACCCGCTTCCCCGTGGCGAGGAAACCGCCGCTTTGCTCCAGCCAGCCCGCTGCGGCTTGCGGAAACAAGGCGCCCAGGTCAGTGCGCGGCAGCAGTAGGTTGGAGCCTCCACGCCCGCTGAACAAGCTGTCTTGCAGCACCCGCAGAAACACCTGCCCGCTCGCTTGCGCTGCGGGGGTGTTGAGCGCCGACACGCACAGCGGATCAATGAACTCCGCCATCAACCGCGGCGTGAGCGAGGCGCACAGTTGCGCCACTGAAGTCTGGGGTGTGCAGCGAAATCCCCTCAGCTGCCACCCGGTGGCCGTGCGCAGCAGCGCCAGCTTGTCGCCCCAGCCCCAGCCCCTGGCGCGCGCAATGCCCAGCAATGCGTCCAGCGGCGGGGGCAGGTCGGGCAGCTGCAGTCCCTTTCCATCGGGAAACTGCAGCGTCAGAGGCAAGCGCAACAGCGCGGTGTCCGTGTCTATGCCTACCAGCCGCATCAGCCGCAGGCTTGTCGCATAAGCGCCGATGAGGATGTGCTGGCCGTTGTCCAGCGTGGCTGGCGTGCCGTTTGGCAACGTGGCCTGTACCGCGCGTGCGCGGCCCCCCACGGTGCGGGCGGCTTCGAACACGGTGACCTGGCGGCCCGCCTGTGTGTGCGCAATGGCGGCAGCCATGCCCGCCCAGCCTGCGCCGATCACGGCGACCTGCATGCGGCTCATGCCTTGCTGGCTTTGCACTGGGCCTGCAAATCGACAGACGCCTTGCGCACGGCCGCATCGGCGCAGCGTTGGCGGAGTTCGCTTTGCGCCGCGCGATGCCCAGCGCTGGCGGCATGGGCCAGCAGCCGCAAGGCGTGCAGGCTGATCTCTGCGCCCGCACTCGCGCTGGTACCAGCGGATGCAGGTGCAGGGGCGATAGCGGTTGCGGTTGTCGCTGGCGTGGGCACTGCCGCCGGGGTCGAGCCCAAGGTTTTGGGCGCTGTGTGGGTCGACGGCAGGCGCTCTGCCACCGTGAAATCCCCGGTTTTGCCCGCCTGCGCCACCATGCGGTGGTACAGGTCCATCATGTGTGCCGTATCAGTGCCGGTGAGGCTGGCGGCGGGCTTGGACAAGTACATCGCAACCTCAGGCGGCAGGGCTGCGTTGACGCCGCTGGCCAGCGCGCCACTGCCCGGCGGCACTGCGGCACCCTCCACCACTGCCGCCTTGCCGCCCACGCGGGCTGCGTCGTCAGCCAGCGTGGCAGCGCCAGCCGCCGCACCCACACCCGCGGTTTTGCCCGCAGTGCCTGCCGCCGCCTTGCCCGCGCCGCTGGCCGCCTTGCCCAGAAGTCCCAAGAAAGCCTGAGCGGGCAGGGCGGTGCCCGCAAGTGCCAAGGCCAGCAGCACGATTCGGGCAAATGCCGCCGTGCGCTGCACAGGCACGCGGCTGACCGTGGGGTGTGTGCCGGACGGGTTTGCGGACGAGGGCGAGGCCATGGTGTGGGATGTGGGTGGTGTGCGTGCTGCGTGGTTACATGCGCCCAAGCGCTTGCACCTTCCACGCCAGCCAGAACTTGCGCAGCGGCGTGAGCTTGATGCGCTGGTGCAGCACCTGAAAGTTCTCGTGCTCGATCTCGCGCAGCAGGGTGCGGTAGATGCTGGCCATCATCAGCCCCGGCTTTTGTGCGCGGCGATCAGCGTCGGGCAGCAGGGCCAGGGCCTCGTCGTACAGGCGGTGCGCGCGTTCGGCCTGAAACCGCATCAACGCCGTAAACCGGTCGGAATACGTGCGCTTCAATATCTCGTGCGCCTTGACGTCAAACTGCTGCAGCTCGCTCACCGGCAGGTAGATGCGGCCGAGCATGGCGTCTTCGCCCACGTCGCGGATGATGTTGGTGAGCTGAAAAGCCAGTCCCAAAGTGTGGGCGTATTGCGTGGTGCGTTCGTCGGTCTGGCCAAAGATGCGCGCGGTGACCTCACCCACGATACCCGCCACCAAGTGGCAGTAGCCCTTGAGGCCTGCAAAGTCAAGATAGCGCGTTTGCTCCAGGTCCATCTGGCAGCCATCGATGACGGCCTGCAGGTGGCGTTGCTCAATGCCGTAGTCCGCGGTGTGCGGCATCAACGCCAGCATCACGGGGTGGGTGGGCTGGCCCGCGTAGGCCTTGGCCACCTCTGCCTGCCACCAGGCCAGCTTGGTGCGGGCCACGCCGGGGTCGGTCACTTCGTCCACCACGTCATCCACCTCGCGGCAGAACGCATAGAACGCGGTGATGGCCGCACGCCGCGGCGCGGGCAAAAAGAGAAAAGCGTAATAAAAGCTGCTGCCCGAGGCCACGGCTTTTTGCTGGACGTACTGCTGCGGTGTCATGGGGCGGGATTGTCCCATGGCGGACACCACCGGGCTGTGCGCTGCGGTTTAGAGACTTTTTGGCCTCTAGCGCTTTATGGATAAGCGCTTGCAGCTATGAATTTTATAGTTTCTTGCGGGCAGGCGGTTCAACACTCCACCACATTCACCGCCAACCCCCCGCGCGAGGTCTCCTTGTATTTGCTCTTCATGTCCGCGCCGGTCTGCATCATGGTCTTGATGACCTTGTCGAGCGAGACCACGTGCTGGCCGTCGCCGCGCAGTGCCATGCGGGCGGCGTTGATGGCCTTGATGGCGCCCATGGCGTTGCGTTCGATGCAGGGGATCTGCACCAGGCCACCCACCGGGTCGCAGGTCATGCCCAGGTTGTGCTCCATGCCGATCTCGGCAGCGTTTTCGATCTGCTCGGGGCTGCCGCCCATCACGGCAGCTAATGCGCCCGCGGCCATGGAGCAGGCCACGCCCACCTCGCCCTGGCAGCCGACCTCGGCGCCGGACAGGGACGCGTTTTCTTTGTAGATGATGCCGATGGCGCCTGCGGTGAGCAAGAAGGTGGCGATGCCGTCCTCGTCTGCTCCAGGCAAAAAGTTCACGTAGTACTGCAGCACAGCGGGTATCACGCCCGCAGCGCCGTTGGTGGGGGCGGTCACCACGCGTCCACCGGCGGCGTTTTCTTCGTTGACGGCCATGGCGTACAGGTTCACCCAGTCCATCATCGACAGCGGATCGCGCTGGGCGGCTTCGGACTGGCTGGTCAGGCTTTTGTACAGGTCGGCCGCGCGGCGGCGCACGTTCATGGGGCCGGGCAGGGTGCCGGTGCTGGCGCAGCCGCGTTGCACCGCACCCGCCATGGTGTGCCAGATGGCCAACAGCTGGCGGCGCAACTCGGCTGGGCTGCGCCAATGCTGCTCGTTGGCAGCCATGAGTTGCGCCGGGGTGTGGCCGGTGGTCTGGCACTGGGCCAGCAATTCGGCGCCGGTGCGAAACGGGAAGGGGAGGCCTTGGGCGTGGCCAGCCGCATCTGGCTGCGCGTGTGCGGCTGCGTTGAGCACGCGTTCGCCCGTGGCATCGATCACAAAGCCACCACCCACCGAGTAGTACTCGCGCGCCGCGATCTCGGTGCCCTGTGCGTCAAACGCATGAAACGCCATGCCGTTGGGGTGTAGCGGCAGGCTTTTGCGGCGAAACAGCAGGTGCTCTTTCTCGACGAATGGCACAGGGTGCTCGTCCAGCAGGGCCAGCATTTGTCGGGTGCGGATGCCGGCAATGGCAGGGGTGATCTGGTCGGGATCGATGCGATCAGGCTCGTGCCCGGCTAGGCCCAGCAGCACGGCCTTGTCGGTGCCGTGGCCCACGCCTGTGGCTGACAGCGACCCAAACAGCTCTACCGTGACATGGTGCACAGCGGCCAGGCCCAGCGTATCGCGCAGATGGCAGGCAAACTGCCGCGCGGCAATCATGGGGCCCACGGTGTGGGAGCTGGACGGGCCGATGCCAATCTTGAAGAGGTCGAAAACGCTGACGGACATGGTGGTGGCTCTCAGGGGCGGCGCAATGGCCGGGCCGGGGGGTGGATGCGGGCAGGTGGGGATGCCAGCTGCGACAGATGTGATTTCAAGGCGAAAGTGGCGCCGATCAGCGCCAGCCAGCCCAGCAGCACGTCCCAGAACCCCATGACAAGCCATACCGGCGCTAGCAGGGGCCCCGCCAAGGGGACGAAATAGAGCGACAGACGAGGCGTCCAGAAGCCCGGCGCTTTCATGCAGGGCGACGAGAACGGATCGAACGTGCCGGGTGAGCAGCCCAGGCTCTCCATGATGGCCCGCGCATTCTGGTTGCCCACGATGGGCACGCCCAGCGCCAGGCAGAATCCGATGAATCCGGCCAGCAGCAGCCAGAACGCGCTTGTCACGCTCCAGCGCAGCACATCGGCCGACGTGGCGGTACTGCGGCGCGGTAGCCATCGCGGCAGCAGTGTGGCCGCTGCGGCGGGATTGCGGTCTGCCCAACGTGCGGCAAGAAGCGCCAGGCCCCACAGCAACAGCAGCCCCCAAAAGTTGTGCAGCAACACAAACGGGTAGTCCACGATGCTGCCCGCAGACAGAAAAGGCGTCAGCCGTAATGCAACAGGGTTGGTGAGCCATGAGCACGAGCGCAATGCGGGGTCGGTGTGGGGCTGGCACTGCAATACCTCCAGCACCCGCTCTGCCGCCACGCCCCCGACGATGGAAAAGACGAGGCAGAAAAGGATGAGCCCCCATTGCAGGGTTTTGAAAAGCTGTCTGGCAGTCAAACTTTTGCCCTCCTGGCGCGCCACGCATTGCGGCTTGCAGATGATTTGTCGTTGTTGTTTGAGGTCTCGTGCCTGATCGGGCTCGGGCGGCTTGCGGTCCGCAATGGGCGCAAGACTAGCCTGCTGCAAAGACGGTGCCATGCGCGCTATCCCTGCCCCTCCAGGGCTGCGGGGCGTTGCCACACGCCGCCAAAAGCGTTGGAATGCTTAAAAATTGATAGCTACTAGCGCTTTATGGATAAGCGCTAGAGGCCAATTTGGCTTGAAATTCATGGCCCAGGCGCAGGACAGTGTCAGCGCAGCTTGCGGCGCATGAATCTTTCTTACATCACCAGCGCGCGGCCCAGCATTACGCACCAGTCCCATGCATGCAGGCGCGGGCGGGTGTGCAGGCTGCCGCCTTTGAGGGCGTCGACTTTGTCCAGTATGCGCAGGCCGCCTTGCACGACCAGGCGCAGCTCCCACCCCGCGCGGCCGGGCAGGCGGTGCACCAGGGGCGCGCCCGTTTGCATGCTGGCGCGGGCCCAGCGGGCGCAGCCGGTGATGAGGCGGATGTTCTCCGGGGTGCTGCGCAGCGCCAGCAACTCGGCTTGGCAGGCGCCGTGGGCGGCACAGTCGGCGCGCGGCAGGTAGTGGCGGCCCCGAGGGATGTCCACGGAGAGGTCCTGCCAGAAGTTGATGAGCTGCAGGGCTGTGCAGATGGCGTCACTCTCTTGCAGCGCCTTGTCATCCGTTACGCCATACAGGTGCAGCAGCAGGCGGCCCACCGGGTTGGCAGAGCGGCGGCAGTAGTCAAGCAGTTCGTCACGGTCGGCATAGCCCTCAGCATCGCGGGTTTTTTCGACGTCCTGGGCGAACGCGCTGAGCAGGTCTGCCAACAGCGGCACAGGCAGTTGGTGGCTGCGCAGCACTGCTTGCAGCGGCACAAAAACGCTGGCCCATCGGGCCGAGGGCGGCCGGCCCTGGGCGATGGCCATCAGGTCGGCGTGGTAGGCGGCCAGGTCTGTCAGGCGAGCGGCGGCGGGGGCGTCGCCTTCGTCCGCGATGTCGTCGGCGGTGCGGGCAAAGCCGTAGATGGCGGCAATGGGCTGGCGCAGGTGCGGCGGGCACAGCACGGACGCGACCGGGAAGTTCTCGTAGTGGGTGACAGGAGCGGCCCGCGCGGCAACGTCAGGTTGCAGGGGCGGCGCAAGTGGCTGTGGCGCAGAAGTTGCAGCGGTTGGGGCTGCCGGCGGGAATTCGGGGGTAGGGGGGCGGGGTCGGTCGTTCACCCCCGGATTGTCGCTTGACAAGGCACGGGGCTTCTCATAGATTACTAACCGGTCAGTCAGTAATCAAAAGACAATTCATTCAGGGACAAGGAGGCTGACCGGTATCTGCCACCGCAGTCCCGTTGCAGCGCAGGCACTCGTGCCTGCGTTTTGCGTGCCGCCCTCGCAGCTTTCCTTGTAGCCCTTCTTTATTCACCGGATCTCCCATGCGCACATCCTCCGCCTCGCGGCCTTTTCAACGGCACTGCCGGACTTTGCTGGTGCTGGCCACCGCGGCTGTGCTGGCAGCCTGCTCGCGCCCCGCACCGCCCGAGGAGCCTGTGCGCTCCGTCAAGTTGCTGACTGTGGGCGTGGGTGCGTTGCAGTCCAGCCTGGAGTATTCGGGTGAGGTGCGGGCGCGGGTGGAGTCGCGATTGGGCTTTCGCGTAGCGGGAAAGATCGTGCAGCGCCAGGCCGAACTGGGCCAGCGCGTGCGGGCCGGGCAGGTACTGGCCCAGTTGGACCCCAAGGACTATCAACTGGCTGCGGACGCTGCCCGCGCCCAGCTCGCCTCGGCCACCACACAGCGTGATCTGGCGGCTGCGGACTACAAGCGCTACCAGGCGCTGAAAGACCAGAATTTCATCAGTGGCGCCGAACTGGAGCGCCGCGACGCGACGCTGAAAGCCGCCCAGGCCACGCTGGACCAGGCTCGTGCGCAGTTGTCGTCGCAAGGCAATCAGGCGGCGTACACCACGCTCGTGGCTGACGTGTCTGGCGTCGTGACCGGGATTGATGCCGAACCCGGACAAGTGGTGTCCGCCGGAACCCCGGTGGTGCGCATTGCGCAGGACGGACCGCGCGACGTGGTGTTTGCGGTGCCCGAGGACAAGGTGGCGCAGATCACGCAGGGTTCTGAAGTGGCGGTGCGCGGCTGGTCCGGCGGCGCCAACCTGACGGGGCGCGTGCGCGAAGTAGCGGCCAGCGCCGATGCGGCGACCCGCACGTTCCAGGTCAAGGTGTCCATTGACGGATCCGATGCCCCCGCGCTGGGCTCCACCGTGTATGTCACGCCCAAGGCCGTCAGCCATGCGGGCATCCCTGCCATCAAACTGCCCACCAGCGCGCTGCGGCAAGAGGGCCAATCGACGGCGGTGTGGGTGTACGACGCGGCCAGCAGCACCATCAAATCGCAGGTGGTGCAGATTGCCACGGCCGATGGCAACGAGGCTGTGGTGGCTGCGGGCCTGACCCCTGGCATGCAGGTGGTGGCTACGGGCGTTCATGTGCTGTCGCCTGGGCAGAAGGTGCTGGTTTATCAGCCAAAAGTGGCATCAGCGCCCGCCAGTAAAGCGCAGACTGCTATTAATCCAGTAGCAATGCCTGATGCTACCGATGCAGCATCTGCAGCATCTGCAGCATCTGCAGCTTCCACAGCCAACTGAGGTCGGCCATGACGCAAGTACAACCCAAAGAGGGGTTCAACCTCTCCAAGTGGGCGCTCGACCACCCGGCCCTTACGCGTTACCTGATGGTGGTGCTGATGCTGCTGGGCTTTGCCGCCTACTTCCAGCTGGGTCAGGATGAAGACCCGCCGTTCACCTTCCGTGCCATGGTGGTGCGGACTTACTGGCCGGGCGCCACGGCGCAGCAGGTGGCCGAGCAGGTCACCGACAAGATCGAGCGCACGCTGCAAGAGGTGCCGTACGCGGACAAGATCCGCAGCTATTCGAAACCGGGCGAGTCGCAGATCATTTTCCAGATCAAGGATTCATCCAAGGCCAGCGAGGTGGCCAACGTCTGGTACAGCGTGCGCAAGAAGGTGGGCGACATGCGCTACACCTTGCCGCAGGGCATCCAGGGGCCGTTCTTCAATGACGACTTTGGTGATGTGTATGGGGTGATCTACGCGCTGGAGTCTGAAGGCTTTAGCTACGCCGAGGTCAAGCAATTTGCCGACGACGCGCGACAGCGGTTACTGCGCGTGCCGGATGTGGCCAAGGTCGAGCTGTTTGGCGTGCAGGACGAAAAGCTCTTCATCGAGATCTCGCAGAAGCGCCTGTCGCAATTGGGCCTGGACATGAACCAGGTGCTGGCCCAGCTGGGCCAGCAGAACGCCGTGGAGGCCGCGGGCGCCATTCAGACCCCCCAGGACCAGGTGCAGGTGCGAGTGGAAGGGCAGTTCAACGCCATTGAAGACCTGCGTGCCATGCCGATCCGGGGCCCGTCGGGCGCGCAACTGCGGCTGGGCGACATCGCAGAGGTCAAACGTGGTTACGTAGACCCGGCCACTGTGAAGGTGCGCCACCAGGGGCAGGAAGTGATCGCGCTGGGGGTCTCCATGACCAAAGGCGGCGACATCATCGCGCTGGGCAAAGCGCTGCATGCGACGACAGACCGCATTGCGTCGACCTTGCCTGCCGGCGTGAAGCTGGTCAACGTGCAGGACCAGCCCAAGGCGGTGTCCACATCGGTGAACGAGTTCGTCAAGGTCCTGATCGAGGCGGTGGTCATCGTGTTGGCGGTGAGCTTTATTGCACTGGGCCTGCACAAGCGCCCTGGCAAGCAGCCGCTGTACAAGCGCTGGTACATCGACCCGCGCCCCGGGCTCGTGGTGGGCATCACCATTCCGCTGGTGCTGGCTGTGACCTTTTTGGCCATGTGGTACTGGGGCATTGGCCTGCACAAGATTTCGCTGGGCTCGCTGATCATTGCGCTGGGCCTGCTGGTGGACGACGCGATCATTGCGGTTGAGATGATGGTGCTCAAGCTCGAAGAGGGCTACGACAAGGTGCGTGCCGCCACCTTTGCCTACGAGATCACGGCGATGCCCATGTTGACCGGTACGCTCATCACGGCGGCGGGCTTTTTGCCCATCGGTCTGGCCAAGTCCACCACGGGCGAGTACACGTTTGCGATCTTCGCAGTGACGGTGATCGCACTGGTGCTCAGCTGGTTCGTGTCGGTGTACTTCGTTCCGTATCTGGGCACCCTGTTGCTCAAAGTGCCTCCCCACGTTCTGGCCGCGCAAGCCAACAAAGGCATCACGGATGACCCGCATGAGGTGTTTGACAGCCCGTTCTACCGCACCTTTCGCCGTCTGGTGAACTGGTGTGTGGAGCACCGGTGGCTGACCATAGGCGCGACTGTGTTGACCTTTGCGCTGGGCATTGTGGGCATGGGCCAGGTCCAGCAGCAGTTCTTCCCCGATTCGAGCCGTCCCGAAATCATGGTGGACGTCTGGTTCCCTGAGGGCACCTCGTTTGTGGGCAATGAAGAGGTCACCAAACGGGTGGAACAGCGTTTGCTGTCCGAACCCGGCGTGAACACCGTCAGCACCTGGGTGGGATCGGGAGTGCCCCGTTTCTATCTGCCGCTGGACCAGGTGTTCCCCCAAAGCAACGTGTCGCAGTTCATCGTAGTGCCGAAAGATTTGAAGGTGCGCGAATCGCTGCGCGTGAAACTGCCTGCGCTGCTGGCCGAGGAGTTCCCCGAGGTGCGCGGCCGCGTCAAGCTGCTGCCCAACGGGCCGCCCGTGCCATACCCTGTGCAGTTCCGCGTGGTCGGGCCTGAGCCGCTGGTGCTGCGTGAGCGCGCCGACGAAGTGAAGGCGCAATTGCGCAAGAACCCCGACATGCGCGGCGTAAACGACAACTGGAACGAGTCCGTGAAGGTGCTGCGACTGGAAGTGGACCAGGCCAAGGCGCGCGCGCTGGGCGTCACCAGCCAGTCCATCGCCCAGGCGTCCAAGACCATCCTGTCGGGAACGCAGGTGGGGCAGTTCCGCGAGGGTGACAAGCTGATCGACATCGTGCTGCGCCAGCCCCTGGACGAGCGCAACGCCATTACCGACATCGCCAATGCCTACCTGCCGACTGCGTCGGGCAAGTCGATTCCGCTTACGCAGATCGCCAAGCCCGTGTTCACCTGGGAGCCGGGCGTGATGTGGCGGGAAAACCGCGACTACGCCATTACGGTGCAGGGCGACGTGACCGAGGGCCTCCAGGGTGCCACGGTGACGGCGGCGCTGCTGCCTTCACTGAAGGAGATCGAGGCGAAGTGGCATGCGGCGGGCCAGACGGGTTACCGCATTGAAGTGGCGGGGGCTGTAGAGGAAAGCTCCAAGGGCTCGGCCTCGATTGCAGCTGGCATTCCGGTCATGCTGTTTATCACCTTCACGCTGCTCATGCTGCAGTTGCACAGCTTCAGCCGGGCGATGCTGGTGTTTCTGACCGGGCCGCTGGGTCTGGCGGGGGTGGCTGGCGCGCTGATTGTCCTCAACCGTCCCTTTGGGTTTGTGGCGCTGTTGGGTGTGATCGCGCTCATGGGCATGATCCAGCGCAATTCCGTGATCCTGATCGACCAGATCGAACAGGACCGCGCCCGGGGAGTGCCTGCTTGGGACGCCATTGTGGAATCGGCCGTGCGGCGTCTGCGCCCCATCGTGCTGACCGCTGCAGCGGCTGTGCTGGCCATGATCCCGTTGTCCCGTAGCGTGTTCTGGGGCCCGATGGCTGTCGCCATCATGGGCGGGCTGATTGTCGCTACGGTGCTGACGCTCCTCGCGTTGCCGGCAATGTATGCCGCGTGGTTCCGCGTCAAACGACCTGCGCCAGAGGTTCTTGGCGGCGTTTGACAGGGTGCCCCTTCCGCATCAGGTAAAATAGAAGGTTGACCGATTTCACACAGGCGGCAGCTCAGCTTGCCGCCTGTTTGTTTGTAGAACCGCGCGGGTGGCGAAATTGGTAGACGCACCAGGTTTAGGTCCTGACGGTGGCAACACTGTGGGGGTTCGAGTCCCCCCCCGCGCACCACCCATGTGAGACTTTGCGGAACACGGCGCTGCTGCGCTGCAGCCAGCACGATCCACATTCATAAGAGGAATAGCCATGGCCGTTACTGTTGAAACCCTTGAAAAGCTCGAGCGCAAGATTACGCTGAGCGTGCCCGTCACCCTGATCCAATCCGAAGTCGACACGCGCTTGAAGCGCTTGGCCCGCACGGTGAAGATGGACGGTTTCCGTCCTGGCAAGGTCCCCATGACCGTGGTTGCCCAGCGCTATGGCTATTCGGTGCAGTACGAAGTGCTGAACGACAAGGTCGGCGAAGCGTTTGCCGTAGCAGCCAACGAAGCCAACCTGCGTGTTGCCGGCCAGCCCCGGATCACCGAAAAGGAAGGCGCTCCTGAAGGTCAGGTCACGTTCGATGCCATTTTTGAAGTGTTCCCTGAAGTCAAGATCGCTGACCTGTCAGATGCCGAAGTCGAAAAGCTGTCCGCTGAAGTGACCGATTCGGCCATCGACAAGACCATTGACATCCTGCGCAAGCAGCGCCGCAGCTTTGCCCAGCGCGCCATGGACGCTGCAGCACAAGACGGCGACCGCGTAACCGTCGACTTCGAAGGCAAGATCGATGGCGAGCCGTTTGAAGGCGGCAAGGCCGAAGACTTCCAGTTCCTGGTCGGCGAAGGCCAGATGCTGAAGGAATTCGAAGACGCCGTGCGCGGCATGAAGTCCGGCGAAAGCAAGACTTTCCCTCTGGCGTTCCCTGCCGAGTACCACGGCAAGGATGTCGCAGGCAAGACGGCGGACTTCCTAGTCACGATCAAGAAGATCGAAGCGGCTCACCTTCCTGAAGTGAATGATGCTCTGGCCAAGTCGCTGGGTATCGCCGACGGTTCGGTGGATGGTCTGCGTGCGGACATCAAGAAGAATTTGGAGCGCGAAGTCAAGTTCCGCCTGCTGGCCCGCAACAAGGCTGCCGTGATGGACGCCCTGGTGTCCAAGGCCGAGCTGGATCTGCCCAACGCCAGCGTGCAGGCTGAAATCGCTCGCCTGCTGGAAGGCGCTCGCGCAGAACTCAAGCAACGTGGCATTAAGGACGCCGACAAGGCCGAGATTCCAGAGGATGTGTTCCGTCCCCAAGCCGAGCGTCGCGTGCGCCTGGGCCTGGTGGTGGCCGAGCTGGTGCGTGCCAATGAGTTGCAAGCGAAGCCTGAGCAACTCAAGGCCCACATCGACGAGCTGGCTGCCAGCTACGAAAAGCCCGAAGACGTGGTGCGCTGGTACTTCGGCGACCGTCAGCGTCTGGCCGACGTCGAGGCCGTTGTGATCGAAAACAATGTGACCGAATTTGTACTGAGCAAAGCCAAGGTGGTTGATAAGGCCGTATCGTTCGACGAACTGATGGCGCAACAGGGCTGATAGCCTGTCCTTTGCCGACCAGCGCTTTTCTCGGTCGATTGGTTGTCGAGGAGTCCATCAGGGGGGCTTGTGCTTTTGCGCACAAGCCCCAATTCATTTCTGGGTACAGTACCTGCTTGTCTGGAGAAAACATGAGCGCATTGGAAATTCAAGGCCTGGGCATGGTCCCCATGGTCATCGAGCAGTCGGGTCGCGGTGAGCGGTCCTACGACATCTACTCGCGCCTGCTCAAGGAGCGCGTCATTTTCCTGGTCGGCGAAGTGAACGACCAAACTGCCAACTTGGTCGTGGCCCAGTTGCTCTTCCTGGAGAGCGAGAATCCCGACAAGGACATCTCGTTTTACATCAACTCCCCGGGCGGGAGCGTAACGGCCGGCATGGCCATCTATGACACCATGCAGTTCATCAAGCCAGATGTCTCGACGCTGTGCTGTGGCTTTGCGGCCAGCATGGGCGCATTCTTGCTGGCTGCCGGCGCGAAGGGCAAGCGATTTGCGCTGCCCAATTCCAAGGTGATGATCCACCAGGTGCTGGGTGGTGCCCGGGGCCAGGCTACTGATATCGAAATCCACGCGCGCGACATTTTGCGCACGAAGGAACAGATGAACAAGATCCTCGCCGAGCGCACCGGTCAGCCGCTGGAAAAGATCCGCGCCGATACGGAGCGTGACTATTTCCTCACGGCGGATGAGTCCAAGGACTATGGACTGGTCGATCAGGTGATCAGTAAGCGTTCCTGATCAGCCAAGGGCGACGCACGGCGTTTTCCCTTGGGGAAGACGCCGTTTTTTATTTGGTTATCATCCCGACAACTTTCCGTAAACAAGCAAGGCATTGCCCCCATGGCCGAGAAAAAAGGCTCTTCCAGCGAAAAAACCCTTTACTGCTCTTTCTGCGGTAAAAGCCAGCATGAAGTGAAGAAGCTGATCGCTGGCCCGTCGGTCTTTATCTGCGACGAGTGCATTGACCTGTGCAACGAAATCATTCGCGATGAGCTACCGGCCGGTGATCTGGCACGTGAAGGCCGCAGCGATCTGCCCACCCCGGTGGAGATCAAGACCAACCTCGACAACTATGTGATTGGCCAGGACGTGGCCAAGCGCACGCTGGCAGTGGCGGTATACAACCACTACAAGAGGCTGCGTCACAAGGACAAGGCCCATAAGGATGATGTGGAGTTGTCCAAGAGCAACATCCTGCTGATCGGCCCTACAGGCTCTGGCAAGACGCTTCTGGCGCAAACGTTGGCACGCATGCTGGATGTGCCCTTTGTGATGGCCGATGCCACAACGCTGACCGAAGCCGGTTATGTGGGCGAAGACGTAGAGAACATCGTCCAGAAGCTGCTGCAAAGCTGCAACTACGAAGTCGAGCGTGCACAGCGTGGCATTGTCTACATCGATGAGATCGACAAGATTTCGCGCAAGTCTGACAACCCAAGCATCACACGCGACGTGTCGGGCGAAGGCGTCCAGCAGGCGTTGCTCAAGCTCATCGAAGGCACCATGGCCAGCGTGCCCCCGCAGGGCGGACGCAAGCACCCCAACCAGGATTTTCTGCAGATCGACACGACTAACATCTTGTTCATCTGCGGTGGCGCATTTGCCGGGCTGGAGAAGGTCATTGAAAACCGTACCGAGGCTTCGGGCATCGGCTTTGGTGCCTCTGTCAAAAGCAAGAAACAACGCTCGTTGACAGAGGTGTTCACCGAGATCGAGCCCGAGGATCTGATCAAGTTCGGTCTGATTCCTGAGCTGGTGGGGCGCATGCCGGTAGTGACTGCGCTGGCCGAGCTGAGCGAAGATGCTCTGGTCGAGATTCTGACCGAGCCTAAGAATGCCTTGGTAAAGCAATACAGCAAGTTGCTGGCGATGGAAGGTGTGGACCTTGAGATCCGCCCCGCCGCGCTCAAAGCCATTGCCCGCAAGGCGCTGGCTCGCAAAACGGGTGCCCGCGGTCTGCGCTCCATTCTGGAGCAATCCTTGATCGGCACGATGTTCGATTTGCCCAATACGAGCAATGTCGAGAAAGTGGTGGTGGACGAGTCCACCATCGAAGAAAACAAGCCTCCGCTGCTCGTCTATCGCGAAGCGGCCAAAAAGGCCTGAGATGACTGGAACGGGCGCCCTGAGGTCGCCCCGTGTCCCATCAACCCTTGAAGCAGTGCGGCTGCATGCAAGGGTTGAAAATCCCCACATGTGGACCATATTCCACAGAGCACTTTGAGGATTTCCATGTCCGGACATACCCCCCTGCCAGCCACCCCCATCGACTTGCCACTGTTGCCCCTGCGTGACGTGGTGGTTTTCCCTCACATGGTCATCCCGCTTTTTGTCGGGCGTCCCAAGAGCATCAAGGCGCTTGAGATGGCTATGGAAACTGATCGTCGCATCATGTTGGTTGCGCAGAAGGCCGCAGCCAAAGATGAACCGTCCGTGTCGGATATGTTCGATGTGGGCTGCGTGTCCACGATCCTGCAGATGCTGAAACTGCCTGACGGCACGGTGAAAGTGTTGGTCGAAGGTCAGCAACGTGCCTTGGTGTCGTCCATCGAAGATGCCGAGACGCATTTTTTGGCGACCGTGACGCCAGTCGAGGCCGCACAGGACGCCAACAAGCCCAGCGAAATCGAGGCTTTGCGCCGTGCTGTGATGCAGCAGTTTGATCAGTACGTAAAGCTCAATAAGAAGATTCCACCGGAGATACTGACGTCGATCTCCAGCATTGATTACCCCGGCCGTTTGGCCGACACCATTGCGGCGCATCTTCCACTCAAGCTAGAGAACAAGCAGGTGGTGCTGGATCTGTCGGATGTGAAGGCGCGTCTCGAAAACCTGTTCGAACAACTCGATCGTGAAGTCGACATCCTGAACGTCGACAAGAAAATCCGTGGGCGTGTGAAGCGCCAGATGGAGAAGAATCAGCGCGACTTCTATCTCAATGAGCAAGTCAAGGCCATTCAGAAGGAATTGGGTGAAGGCGACGAAGGCGCCGATATTGAAGAGATTGAGAAGAAGATCAAGCTCGCCAAAATGTCCGTCGAGGCGCGCAAGAAGGCAGAGGGCGAGCTCAAGAAGCTTAAGTTGATGTCACCCATGTCTGCGGAGGCGACGGTGGTGCGCACCTATATTGACGTGCTCATCAACCTGCCGTGGAGCAAGAAGACCAAAATCAAGCACGACCTTATCAATGCCGAGGGCGTGCTCAATGAGGATCACTTCGGGTTGGACAAGGTCAAGGACCGCATCCTTGAATATCTTGCAGTGCAACAGCGGGTGGACAAGGTGAAAGCCCCCATCCTCTGCTTGGTGGGGCCCCCTGGTGTGGGCAAGACCTCGCTGGGCCAGTCCATCGCCAAAGCCACTGGTCGCAAGTATGTTCGCATGGCCCTGGGCGGTATGCGCGATGAGGCTGAAATCCGCGGGCACCGCCGCACCTATATCGGAGCGCTGCCCGGCAAGGTGTTGCAAAGCCTCTCCAAGGTAGGTACGCGCAATCCGCTCTTCTTGTTGGATGAGATCGACAAGCTGGGAACCGACTTCCGTGGCGACCCTTCGAGTGCGCTGCTGGAGGTGTTGGATCCCGAGCAGAACCACACCTTTGGCGACCATTACGTTGAGGTGGATTTCGATCTCTCTGACGTGATGTTTGTCGCCACCTCGAACTCGATGAACATCCCTCCGGCTCTCCTTGACCGCATGGAAGTGATTCGCCTGTCGGGCTACACCGAGGATGAGAAGACCAGCATCGCCATGAAGTACCTGCTTCCCAAGCAGCTGAAGAACAATGGTGTGAAAGATGCAGAGTTGCTTGTTACCGAGGCTGCTGTGCGCGACATGGTGCGCTACTACACGCGTGAAGCGGGCGTTCGTTCCTTGGAGCGCGAGCTGTCCAAGATCTGCCGCAAGGTGGTCAAGGGTCTGCAGCTGAAGAAGCTGGAACCTCAAGTTGTCGTCACGGCTGACAACTTGCCTGACTTTCTGGGCGTTCGCAAGTACACCTACGGTCGTGCGGAGGCGCAGAACCAAGTAGGCCAGGTGGTGGGCTTGGCGTGGACGGAGGTGGGTGGAGACTTGCTCACGATCGAAGCCGCTGCCATGCCTGGCAAAGGCGTCATCACGCGCACCGGATCGCTCGGGGACGTGATGAAAGAGTCTGTGGAGGCCGCGCGCACCGTTGTGCGTAGCCGTTCACGCCTTCTGGGTATCAAGGACGAGGCGTTTGAAAAGCGGGACATACACATTCACGTTCCTGACGGAGCAACTCCCAAGGACGGGCCTAGTGCGGGCGCCGCGATGACTACGGCGTTTGTATCTGCACTGACGGGCATCCCGGTGCGGGGTGATGTAGCCATGACGGGCGAGATTACTTTGCGTGGCGAGGTCACGGCGATTGGTGGCCTGAAAGAAAAATTACTGGCTGCGCTGCGAGGTGGTATCAAAACGGTCTTGATTCCTGAAGAGAACGTCAAGGACCTGCAGGAAATTCCAGACAACGTCAAAAGTGGCCTGGAAATCGTTCCGGTTCGCTGGATCGACAAGGTGCTCGAAATTGCGCTGGAGAGCCAGCCGGTACCGCTGACCGATGAAGAAGTTGCCGTCGTTGCAGCCGCGGCGGCAGAGAAAGCGGGGACTACCTCGGCATCTGCAGATGGTCTGAAACATTGAATCAAAAATTTCTTTGAAGCCTCAAAAAATGCGCTACAATTCATTCCATCGCAGCAAACGTTGTAGAATGTGAGGCTTCGATAAATGCGGGAATAGCTCAGTTGGTAGAGCGCAACCTTGCCAAGGTTGAGGTCGAGAGTTCGAGCCTCTTTTCCCGCTCCATTTTGAAAAAAGGGAAGCAATTGCTTCCCTTTTTTTTCAAAGGGCAGAGAATTCTGGCGCGGTAGCAAAGCGGTTATGCCCCGGATTGCAAATCCGGTTAGTCCGGTTCGACTCCGGACCGCGCCTCCAGATACGATTGTCATCAACATCTGGTTTTGCTTCCTTGAAGCAGCCTCGTTGGAATCGTAGAAGGGCGTCACGGAGTGACAAAGTTTTTTGGTTTTCAATCGTATGAGCCAAAAATAGCGATATAATTTGAGGCTTGCTGATTCCTTCTGATGTTTGCATCGGGAGGGGTTAACAAATGCGGGAATAGCTCAGTTGGTAGAGCGCAACCTTGCCAAGGTTGAGGTCGAGAGTTCGAGACTCTTTTCCCGCTCCAAATTTGTAAGGGAAGCTTCGGCTTCCCTTTTTTCTTGGAGGCGCAGGGCATGTGGGTTCGTAACCTACGCACTTGTGGCCAGAGAAGCGACAGGGCATTGCGCACGTGCGCAGCCCGGGTTACGCTGCGACGCAGGTGTGCGCTGGGCAGCCGGCGCCCCGATGGTGAAATTGGTAGACACTGCGGACTTAAAATCCGCCGCTTTCCTGAAAAGGGGCGTGCCGGTTCGACCCCGGCTCGGGGCACCACTACGATTCAATCATGTCAAGTTACAACGCTCCCTTCGAAATCCACGTCCATGGACAGGTTCAACTGCGCGCTGATGCCGGTTTTGATCAGATCCAGGAGGCGTTAAAACCCCTTTGGACCTATGCGGGTGCCCGCTCGCTGGCTGATGGCGCCGCCAGCGCTTATGAAGAGGAGCCCGGTATCAAATTCGATGCGCAGGAGCACCTGCTGCAGATGTGTTGGACGGTGCGGGGCGATGAAGACTTCCGCCAGTCGCTCGACGAGATGTGCATGAGCCTAAATGAGCTGGCCGAACAGGGCGCCGCCATTGAAGTGACCTTCTACGACACCGATTTTGATGAAGAAGATGAAGGGCAGAGCACCGAGTCGCGCGACGACTTTGTCATGCTGTTTGTGGGTCCCACGCCCGCAGCCATCATGCAAGTGCAGCGTGATTTGCTGGTGCAAGACGTGGTCAACATGATGGAGCGCCATTTCGACGGTGCCGAGTTGGGAGGCGTTGTCACCGAGATCGACAAGCTCTTCAGCAAGCGTTTTGACGCCTTGGTCAACTCACTGGAAATTGGCAAGCCCCCCCGCGGCTCTGGTGGCTCTGGCAGCGGCCATGGCGGTGGCGGTGGTCGCCGTCCTCGGCATCTGCACTGATCCGGCCTTCTCCGTCCCGCCAGCGGTGCTGCGTCGGTTGTTCAGAAGCGTTTGACGCTGCGCTAGAGCGCAAAATTCCGGGCTGTACGGCCTGCGTGGTTTCTCGCCCATGAAATCCGACCTTCCTTATCTGCGTTCCTACCCTGAGTCCTTGCAGGACCAGGCGCGCGAGCTGCTCGCTCGTGGTGGTTTGGGGGCAGTGCTTCAACGCAAGTATCCGCAGGCGCACGCGGTACGCAGCGACAAGGCGTTGTACGACTATGCACAGACCCTGAGGTCGCGCTATCTGCGCAATGCGGGCACGGTCAACAAGGTACTTTTCGACAACAAGATTCACGTGGTGCGGCATGCGTTGGGGTTGCATACCTCAGTGTCCCGTGTGCAGGGCAGTCGGCTAGCGGCCAAGCACGAGATTCGCATTGCCGCAATGTTCAAGCAGGCGCCGGACGAGTTTTTGCGCATGATCGTTGTGCACGAACTGGCCCACCTGCGCGAGAAAGAGCATGACAAGGCCTTTTATCAGCTGTGCACACATATGGAGCCGCAGTACCACCAGTATGAGTTTGACCTGCGCCTCTATCTCACCCACATCGAGCACGCAGGCGAGCGGCTCTGGGGTACCGAAACTGCTGAAAACTCCCAGCCTGATCTGCGTTGATACTATAAATAGAGTAGCTAATAGCGCTTGATGGTAAAGCGCTAGAGCCCTATTTCATTTGTATTACGGCACCACGGCGGCTTCGCAGCAAGCTGGGGGCAGGTCTAGCCAGCGCTGGGCTGCGGCCTGCAGCATCGGTAAAGGGCCCGTCGTGAGCAGGCGGATAGTGCAGGGCTTAGGGTCGCCGTTTGCCAAAGCGTTTGGCGAGGCTGCTGAAATTCCGCCTGATCCGATGCTGTCGTTGTTCAACAGTCCCACCGTCTCCAGCAATCGACGTGTCTGCCGTGCCACGGGTTCACCGGTCTCAATGAGCGTGACATCAGGGCCCACCAAGTCCCGTAATTCGTTCGCCACAAAAATATAGTGTGTGCAACCCAGCACCAGGGTGTCCATCTGTCCAGGGCCATTGCCAAACGCGCCCATGGCCCGAACATATCGTTCGCACAACACACCGGTTTCGGTGCTTGCAGTGACGAGGGATGATGTTGCCAAGATTCCAGGCGACGCGCCGGTTGCTGGCAAGGGCTGTGCCACGCTGCGTTCAATGGCATGGGCCAGACCGTCGCAAGGCTGCACCACAAAATGGGCTTGGCCTGACAGCGACGCCATCAACTTGCCAAACTTGGCGCTCGTGAGCGTTCCGCGCGTGCCGATGACGCCCACATGTCCGGTGCGCGTTACCGCAAGGGCTGACTTGATGGCGGGCTCCAAACCCACCAGGGGCAGGTCAGGGTGGCTGCTGCGCACCTCGTGGATGGCGGCTGCTGTGGCGGTGTTGCATGCCACCACCAGTGCCTTGATGTGATGCTGCGCCCGTAAGAACTGTGTGATGGCATGCGTCCGGCTTGCTACGTAAGCATCACCTCGTTCGCCGTAGGGTGCGTTGGCGCTGTCGGCCAGGTACACAAAACGCTCGTTCGGTAGCGCTACTCGCAGAGCGCGCAACACGCTCAATCCGCCCACACCGCTGTCAAAAACGCCGATGGGCTGCTGGGCCTGGTTCATAAGGGGATTGCAACGGGGAACGAACTGGGAAATAAGGGCTGCGAGTCAACCGCAGCACCCACAACACTACCCTGCCAAGCCTTGCGGCTGGCGCGGGCAGGGTAGGCTGGCACTCTCAGGCCTCCAGATGCTCAGGCCGCTGCGACGCCGATGCCCTTGAACTCGCCCGTCGCAATGCGCTTTTGCCACTCAGCCGGGCCGGTGATGTGGGCGCTGGTGCCGCCCGCATCCACGGCCACGGTCACGGGCATGTCGACGACGTCGAATTCGTATATGGCTTCCATGCCCAGATCGGCGAAGCCGACCACCTTGGCGGTCTTGATGGCTTTGCTCACCAGGTAGGCGGCGCCGCCCACGGCCATCAGGTACGCGCTCTTGTGGTTCTTGATGCTTTCGATGGCGACCGGTCCGCGCTCGGCCTTGCCGATCATGGCAATCAGGCCAGTTTGCTCCAGCATCATGTCGGTGAACTTGTCCATGCGCGTGGCGGTGGTGGGGCCAGCGGGGCCCACGGCTTCGTTCTTGACCGGGTCGACCGGGCCTACGTAGTAAATAACCCGGTTGGTGAAGTCCACGGGCAGCTTCTCACCCTTGGCCAGCATGTCCTGGATGCGTTTGTGTGCGGCATCGCGGCCGGTCAGCATCTTGCCGTTTAGCAACAGCGTGTCGCCGGGCTTCCAACTGGCCACTTCTTCCTTGGTCAGGGTGTCCAGGTTGACCTTCTTGCTCTTGTTGTAGTCGGGCGTCCAGTTCACGTTGGGCCACAGGTCCAGACTCGGCGGATCCAGGTATACAGGGCCCGAGCCGTCCAGCACAAAGTGCGCGTGGCGCGTGGCGGCGCAATTGGGGATCATCGCAATCGGCTTGCTGGCCGCGTGCGTGGGGTACATCTTGATCTTGACGTCCAGCACCGTGGTCAGGCCGCCCAGGCCTTGAGCGCCAATGCCCAGGGCGTTGACCTTCTCGAACAGCTCCAGGCGCAGCGCCTCCACCTTGTCGAGCGCAGGGCCGCCGGTCTTGGCGGCCTCGGCCTTGGCCTGCAGCTCGTACATGTCCAGGTCGTCCATCAGGCTTTCCTTAGCCATCAACACGGCTTTTTCTGCCGTGCCTCCGATACCGATGCCCAGCATGCCGGGGGGGCACCATCCAGCGCCCATGGTGGGCACGGTCTTGAGCACCCAGTCCACCACGCTGTCGCTGGGGTTGAGCATGTACATCTTGGACTTGTTCTCCGAGCCGCCGCCCTTGGCCGCCACAGTGATGTCCACGGTGTTGCCCGGCACGATCTCGGTGAAGATCACCGCGGGCGTGTTGTCCTTGGTGTTCTTGCGGTCGAACTGCGGATCGGCCACCACGCTGGCGCGCAGCGTGTTGTCGGGGTGGTTGTAGCCACGGCGCACGCCCTCGTTGATGGCGTCATCGAGGCTGCCGGTGAACCCTTCCCAGCGCACATCCATGCCCACCTTGAGGAAGACGTTGACGATGCCGGTGTCCTGGCAGATGGGGCGCTGGCCGGTGGCGCTCATCTTGCTGTTGGTCAGGATCTGCGCGATCGCGTCTTTGGCGGCTGGGCTCTGTTCGCGTTCGTACGCGCGGGCCAAGTGGGCGATGTAGTCGGTGGGGTGGTAGTAGGAGATGTACTGCAGCGCCGCAGCAACGGACTCGACGAGATCGTTGTACCGGATGGTCGTGGTCATGGTGGGGTTTTTTTAGAGAAGGACAAACCCCGCAATTATCGCCGCCTGCCTTGCACCACGCTGATGCGGGGGTGAGCCTGGCTGCCCGATCTCCAAATGTCCGCTTCTCCAAAAAGCGGCTGACGCGAAACCTGAGGGGCTGGTTTGCGCAGCCGCCAGCATGCCAGCCGCGCTGCCACCCGGTCAAATTCGTCAAATTGCCGAATGCTTCACTTGATCCATTTACGCTGCGCGCGCGGTTGCACCGTGATTTCCACTGCTTGGTGCAGGGCGGGCTTTCCGCTGTCCTTGTCGGTTTCAATGACATCTTCCAGGTCGATGTCCTTCACGTCCGAATGGGTGTCGTCTTCCAACTCGTCCAGGATGGCTCCAACCTTGCGTTCTGCCTCATCGATCTCGGATTGGGGGAGCGGGGGTATGCGCATGGGGCCTCCAGCAGTTGATGGAGCTCCATTTTTCGCGGCTCGCCCATGCGCAGCGTGTCATCCGTTTCCGCAATTCCTGTAGTCCCGTCCGCTGGCCCGTGCTGGCCAAGCGTGTGTGATCTACAAATTACCCAGGCTCCCGATCACCGAAGGCGCGAAGTCTGCGGAACCCTCGGGCTTGTCACCCTGTGCCCACGCCAGCAGGGTGTCCGGTGGCATGGGGCGAGCGTAGAGAAATCCTTGCAATTCGTCGCAGCGCATGGCCAGCAGAATGTCGCGCTGGCCGCTGGTTTCCACGCCTTCTGCCACTACCCGCAGGCCCAGCGCATGTGCCAGACGCACCACAGCGTGCACCACGGCGCGTGCGTCTTCCTGGTGCTCCAGGTCGTTCACAAAGCTGCGGTCGATCTTGAGTTGCCTGGCTGGCAACTGGCGCAGGTAGTTCAGGCTTGAATAGCCTGTGCCAAAGTCGTCGATGGACAGAAACACGCCAATATTGGCCAACCCCTCCAGCGTGCGCTGCGTCGCCTGCGTATCCTCCATGGCAACCGATTCCGTGATCTCGCACAGCAGTTGTGACGCGTCCACCCCATGGAAGGTCAGCGCAGCCCCGATGCGGTCGGCCAGCCCACTTTCGCGCAATTGGTGCACCGAGAGGTTGATGGCGACCCGCATCCGCATTCCGCTGCGGGCCCAGTCCGCCATTTGGCGGCACGCCTCGTCGATCACCCATGCACCCAGTTGGTTGATGATGCCAAAGCGCTCGGCAAGGGCAATGAATTCCAGAGGGCTCACCATCCCACGTTCGGGGTGGTTCCAGCGCAGCAGCGCCTCTACGCCATTGATACTCCCGCGTTTGCCATCAATTTTGGGTTGGTAGTGCAGCGACATCTGGCCCCGCTTGATCGCCTGGCGCAGGTCGTTTTGTAGCTCCAACTGGTCGGAAGCGTCCGAACCCATGTGCGGCTCAAACAACGCATAGCAATTGCCTCCGGCCCGTTTGGCCGCATACATGGCCGCGTCGGCATTGGCTACCAGTTTGTGGCGATCCCCGTGGTCGGGGTGCACCACCACACCGATCGAACATGCAATCTGCACCTGTTTACCTGCCACCTCAAAAGGCTGCGACAGGATGGCCAGCACGCGGTTGGCGATGGCGATGCAGTCGGCCGTGTTGTTCACGTCTTCCAGCAGCATCAAGAACTCGTCACCGCCCACGCGGGCCACGGTGTCGCTTTCGCGGGCTTCGGCGCGCAGGCGGTCGGCAGCACCGATCAGGATGGCGTCGCCCGCCGCATGGCCAAACGAATCGTTGATGGGCTTGAAGCCGTCCAGGTCCACAAACAGCACACCCAGGCGCTCTTCGACGCGGTGGTGGTTGGCACGCTCCAGGCGCAGCAGTGCATGGATCAACCGGTCTTCAAACAACAGGCGGTTGGGCAGGCCGGTCAGGGCATCGGCAAACGCCCGTTGCTGCAATTCAGCATTGGCATCTTGCAGCTTGGCGTTGCTCTCCTGCAGGGATTGGGTGAGCAAGCGCGCGGTGCTTTGCAGGCGGGCGTCAAGGATGGACGTAAACAAGGTGCTGACCAGCAACATCCCTGTGGCGATGATGATGACCGCGGTGAGGCCCGGGCCTCCGAGGGCGTTGTCGCTCAGGCAGACGCTGCCTTCCGGAAAGCTGGCCGCTGCCATGCCGGTGTAATGCATGCCGCAGATCGCAATTGCCATGACCACCGACGCCACCCCCTGGTACAGCGGGCGCCGCGTGTTGTTTACCCTGTGCAGCAGATGAAAAAGCGACAGCGCTGAAGCAGACGCCAGCACTGCCACCGCGACCGACAGCGCCACGAGTTTCCAGTCCCACACGATGGCGATCGACATTTCCATGGCCTGCATGCCGATGTAGTGCATGGCGCAGATGCCACCTCCCATGGCCAGCGCGCCCACCGCCAGTTGCCCTGCGCGGAACCGTGGCAGGCTGGCCACGCCTAGCGCTACCGCCGATGCGCCCACAGCCGCCACCCAAGACAGCAACGTCATCAAGCCGGTGTAGCCCAGCGCGATGGGCAGGCGAAAAGCCTGCATGCCCAAAAAGTGCATGGCCCAGATGCCGGTGCCCATCACCAGCGAGCCTGCCAGCCACCAGATCAGCCCGATACGGCGCTGGGACGTGCGCACGCGCCGCGCCAGATCCAGTGTGACAAAGGACGCCAGCACCGCAATCACGAAAGAGGCGGCTACCACCAGCGGGTCGTGGATGGAGGGCATGAAGCCGAGTGACGGCGGGGCGATTTCGGGGAACATGCGAACAGGAAGAAGAGGAAAGAGGGGCCCGCGGCTGGCGGTTGATGCAACGATACCGGGAGGCGGCAAGGTTGGGAACGGGCTGGCAGCAGCTCTTATGAGTTCACGTGCCGCGTCACTGCGCTAATTGTTCGCGCGACGCGCGCGAAGACGGATTTTATGAAACAAGCTGTAACCTTCGCTGGCATGGGGGTGCTCTTGATGTTCCGGTTGCAAAAAACCATGTCCGTCCCTGGATAGCTTTGGCATTAACCATGGAGAAACTGCTCGTGCGAGGTGATTTAAATGAGAATGGTTTTTGTTTCTAGTATGCTCAGCGGCCTACCTGTGACAACAGATCCGAAGAACGCAACACTCCACCTGTGGCTCTTTACCGTGGGCTGTACCACGGGCTTTTTCTTGACGACGGAGACCTGTCAGACATGAACACCCGCACCGAGCGCGATACCTTTGGCCCTATCGAAGTGCCTGCCGACCAACTCTGGGGCGCGCAGACGCAGCGCTCGCTGCAGAACTTCGACATCTCGGGCGAGCAGCAGCCGCGCGAGATCATCCAGGCGCTCGCCCAGGTCAAGCGCGCATCGGCCGTGGTCAACCAGGCCCTGGGCCTGCAGGATGCGAAAAAGACCGAGGCCATCGTGGCCGCGGCCGATGAAGTCGTCGCAGGCAAGCACCCCGGCGAGTTTCCGCTGGTGGTGTGGCAGACGGGGTCGGGAACGCAGACCAACATGAATGTGAACGAAGTGCTGGCCAATCGCGCCAGCGAGATCCTGGGCGGCGAGCGCGGCGAGGGCCGTCTGGTGCATCCCAATGACGACGTCAACCGCAGCCAGTCGAGCAACGACGTGTTTCCCACAGCCATGCACGTGGCGGCCGTGGAGGCGCTGACGCACAAGCTGTTGCCCGCCATTGCCAAGCTGCGCGCCACGCTGGACCAGAAGGCCAAGGACTTCGACGGCATCGTCAAGATTGGCCGCACGCATTTGCAGGACGCTACCCCGCTCACGCTGGGCCAGGAGTTCTCGGGTTACGTGGCCCAGTTGGACCACGGCGAGCGCCATGTGCGTGCTGCGCTGCCCCACCTGTGCGAACTGGCCCTGGGCGGTACGGCGGTGGGCACGGGCCTGAACGCGCCCAAGGGCTACGCCGAACAGGCCGCCGCCGAACTGGCGCGCCTGACTGGATTGCCGTTCGTGACCGCACCGAACAAGTTCGAGGCACTGGCCTCGGTGGACGGCCTGGTGCACGCGCACGGGGCGCTCAAAACGCTGGCCGCCAGCATGATGAAGATCGCCAACGACGTGCGCTGGCTGGCCAGCGGCCCGCGCAGCGGCATCGGCGAACTGAGCATCCCGGAGAACGAGCCCGGCTCGTCCATCATGCCCGGCAAGGTCAACCCTACGCAGAGCGAGGCGGTGACCATGCTGGCCGCGCAGGTGTTTGGCAACGACGTGGCCATCAACTTCGGCGGTGCCTCGGGCAACTTCGAACTGAACGTGTTCCGGCCCATGGTGGCCCACAACTTCCTGCAAAGCGTGCGCCTGCTGGCCGACGGCATGGTCAGCTTCAACGAACACTGCGCCGTAGGCATCGAGCCCAACCGCGAGCGCATCACCGAGCTGGTGGACCGGTCGCTGATGCTGGTGACGGCGCTCAACACCCACATCGGCTACGACAAGGCTGCCTACATTGCCAAGAAGGCGCACAAGGATGGCAGCAGCCTGCGCGAGGCGGCCGTGGCCTCGGGCCACGTCACGGGCGAGCAGTTCGACCAGTGGGTGGTGCCGGGGAACATGGTGGGCCGCTGATCTCGCCAGGCCGGGGGCTGCACACCATGGGGACAGGCGCGCTCTCGTCGCCGCTGTTGACCAGCTTTCGCGACAGCTACCGCGACTTGCTGCGCTACCTCTCGCACCGCACCGGCAGTGCTGATGAGGCGCGCGACGTGGCGCACGACACCTGGGTGCGCCTAGCGGACATGAACCTGCGCGGCGAGCAGCCCGCGCTGTGCGACAGCGAGGCGCGCGCCTATGTGTTTGCCATGGCACGCAACCTGGTCATCGACCGGCAGCGGCATGCGGGCGTGGTGGCGCGGCACGCGCAGAGCCAAGCACTGCCGCTGGGTGACGCAGGTGGGGCCCAGCATGTGCCCGACGCCTGCGAATCACTGATGTACCGGCAAGCCGTGGACATGCTGGAAGCGGCACTGGCCACCGTGCCGGACCGGGCGCGGCAGGTCTTTCTGCGCCACCGCGTCAACGGCGAGGACCAGGGCACGCTGGCGGCGGAATACGGCATATCCCGCAACATGGTGGAGCGCGACATGATGCTGGCCATGGACCGTGTGCAGGTCGCCATGGAGCACTGGCACGCTGCTGGCCGCGCGCCCGGTACTGGTGCAGCGCACAGCGCCGTGCGGGGCACTGGGCGCCGCCGTTCTCTCGCCGCATTGCTGGGCGTGGCGGGCATCGGGTTGGCCGGGGGCCTGGGCGCCTGGCGCTGGTGGCGCATGGCCGTGGCCGACTGGCAGCAGGTGGCCAGCACGGGCCACGGCAAGACGCTGCGCCACCCCTTGCCCGATGGCAGCCACATTACGCTGGATGCGCAAAGCCGCGTGCACATGGCGTATTACGCAGGCCAACGGCGGGTGACATTGCTGGCGGGGGCGGTGTTTTTCGATGTGGTGCGCGATGTGGACCGGCCCTTTGTGGTGGAGGTGCCCGACAACGCGAACGGCGCTGCGGTGCGCGTCACGGTGCTGGGCACGCGATTTGGCGTGGAGCGCGGAGCCGGCGGCGGGGATGTGCAGGGGCAGGTGGAAGTGCAGGTAGAGGAGGGCCGCGTTCGGGTGCAGTCGCTCGGACCCGATGGGCAGGTGACGGCCACGCGCGAACTGACCGATGGCGAGGCAATGCGCGTGGCTCCCGGCGAGCCTTTGCCGGCGTCCCCGGCGTCCACGCACGAGGCTGCAGCTTGGCGGCACGGCGTGGTTGCCTTTACCGACACCCCACTGGCCGACGCGGTAGAGCGCCTGCGCCGCTACCTGCCGCGCGCCGTGTGGGTGGATGCGGATGCTGCCGCGTTGCGTCTTTCGGGCCAGGTGCGCATTGCGCAAGCTGAAGATTTTGTGCGCGCACTGCCTGCCGTAGTGCCGGTGCAGGTGCAGTTGGTGGCAGGGCAGTGGCAGGTCCAGGCGCGGTAAGCGTATGGAGCGGCCTGGCGCATGGATGCAACAGGTACTTGGCGGACCCTGCAAACAACCCGGAAAGAGAATTTATAACCAAATTGGCCTCTAGCGCTTATTCAATAAGCGCTAGAGGCTATGATTTTAATAGTAATGAGGCTTGCCTCTTTCGATCCATTTTTCCCCACCCCATTCAGGAAGTGGCCCAGCCCATTCGTTGTAGTGGCGAAAGGACTTCACCATGACCCGACCACAGCCCCGCACCGCGGGCTATTCCCGTTCTAAGCCCGCCATCCGCTTTCATTGCCACGCACTGGCTGCCGCCGCGCTGGCGGTGATGTCATCACTCCACGCCCCGCTGGCTTCGGCCCAGAGCGCACCTGCCACCGCAGCGTTTGACATTGCGGCCCAGCCGCTGCCCGACGCGCTGGCGCAGTTCGCGCGCCAGGCGGGCGTGCAACTGGTGTACCCGCCTGACCTGGTACAGGGCCGCCGCGCGCAGCCGGTGCAGGGCACCCGCAATCCCGAGGCGGCGCTGGCCGAATTGCTGCGCGGCAGCGGCCTGCGCATGCGCCGCGATGGCGCCACGCTGGTGCTGGAGCGCTTACCCGCCGACGGCGCCGCCGCCCTGCCTGAAGTGCGCGTGGCCGCCGAGGCCGAAGTCGAGACCGCCACCGGCCCCGTGCGCGGGCTGTTGGCCAAGCGCAGCGCCAGCGCCACCAAGACAGACACGCCGCTGATGGAAACACCGCAGACCGTCACCGTGGTCACGGCCGACCAGATGCAGGTGCAACGCGTGCGCGATCTGGAGCAGGCGTTTGAATATTCGGCTGGCGTGCGCCCGGTGTCGGGCTACAGCGGCTCGTACGACGCGGTGTACAGCCGCGGCTTCTGGGCCGATGCGCGCAACGGCAGCCTGTTTGCCGACGGCCTCAAGGTGTCCGACAACTCCTGGGCGTCTGGCAAGCAAGAACCCTATGGCCTGGAGCGGGTGGAGCTGGTCAAGGGCGCAGCCTCGGTGCTGTATGGCATGTCGGCCCCGGGCGGCGTGCTGGCCACGGTCAGCAAACGCCCCACGGCCGACGCGGTGCGCGAGGTGGTGACCGAAGTCGGAACCTACGGCCACAAGCAGATCGGCGTGGACCTGGGCGGCGCTGTAGCGCCCGGCAGCGACTGGACCTGGCGCCTGACCGCCCTGGCGCGTGACAGCGACACGCCCGTGCGCCCGCTGCAGGATGACAACATCTACATCGCGCCCGCGCTGCGCTGGCAGCCGTCGGCGGCCACCTCGCTCACACTGCTCATGCAGCACCAAAAGCGCCGCCTGGGGTATTCGTACCCGCTGCCCCAGGTGGGCACGCTGCTGCTCGGCCCGGGCGGCCAGCGCATCGCACGCTTCCGATTTGTGGGCGAACCGGGTTACGACCGGCAGGACGTGGAGCAGACCAACCTGACCGCGCTGTTCGAGCACCAGGTGAACGAGCAGGCCACCTTGCGCCAGGGCCTGCGGTTTTTTGATTCCGAAGCGGACATCTTCTTCACCAGCGCCACGCCGGACGCTGCTGTGCCCACGCGTGTGCAGCGCCGCGCCATCGACGAGTTCGAGCGCGTGCGGGGCTTCTCGTCAGATACCAGCTGGCAACAGCGCTGGCGCAGCGGCGATGTGCAGCACACGCTGATTGCCGGGGTGGACTACACGCGGTACCGGTCTGAATCCGAGTGGTACGCCCGCTCGCAGACCCCGCTGGACCTGTACCAGCCGCAATATGGCGCCGTGCCCGGTGCTCCCGCGCCGCTGGCATTTTCATCGACATCGCAGCGCTGGCAGGCGGGCCTGTATGTGCAGGACCAGATCAAGCTGGGCGAGCGCTGGGTGGCGTTGGCGGGCCTGCGGCACGACTGGAGCGACTACCGCTCGCGCCCGTTCTTCACGGCAGCGCCGTGGTCGGTGGAGCGCACCGATGCGTTCACCGGCCGCGTGGGCGTGGTGTACCTCGCCCCCGGCGGCTGGGCGCCGTTTGCGGGCTACAGCCAGTCGTTCCAGCCGCAGGGCGGCACGGATGCGCAAGGTGGGCGCTTCAAACCCACCGAGGGTGAGCAGTTTGAAGTGGGTGTGCGCTGGCAGCCGCAGGGTGAGGGCGGGTTGCTGCTGTCCGCCGCCGTTTACGACCTGCGCCAGGACAACGTGCTCACCACCGACCCGGTCAACCCACAATTCAGCGTGCAGACCGGCCAAGCCCGCTCACGCGGGGCCGAGCTGGAGGTGCGCGGCCAGGCCACGCGCCATCTGGAGGTGGTAGGCGCGTATGGCTACACGGACCGCCGCATCACCCGCAGCAACCGTCCTGAAGAAGTGGGCCGCCGTGCAGCCGAGGTGCCTTACCACCAAGCGTCGGTGTGGGGCAACTACCGCCTGGCGGCCTGGGGCCTTCCCGCGTGGACGCTGGGTACGGGCCTGCGCTATACGGGCGACATGGAGGATGGCACGAGCAATGCGTACCGCGTGCCGGGCTATGGCGTCATAGATGCCATGCTGGCCTGGCAGCAAGGCCCTTGGCGCGTGGCACTGAACGTGCGCAATCTGCTGGACAAGGAGTTTCTGGTCTGCAGTGGCGCGAACTGCCTGAACGGCAGCCCACGCACGGCCACGTTGTCAGCGTCATACCGCTGGTAGGCGCTTGGTGCAGTGTGGTCATGGCGGGCTGCGCACGGGTCCTGCCCCGCGACGTTCAAGCGGTGTTCACACGGCCTCGTTCATAGGGTCGTCGTCGGGCTCGGTGCTGGGCAGTTCCTCTGCACTCGGCGCGCCGCTTTCCCGGCGGGTGGCATCGTCATTGCGGTCAATGCTCTCGACATGGTCGGGAAGGATGTCGCCGTCCGCGCGTGGGTTTGCGGGTTCGACGCTGCTGCGTTCCCCGGTGCCAAAGCGGTCGGTGTCGCTGTCGGTGTTGTAAACCCCGGTGCTGTCGCTGCCTGAGTCCGATGCATCGCTGGGCCCCAGGCTGTCGATGCCGGTGGAACGGTGGTCGGACGGGATGTTTTCGGGGTCGATGCCGAGAAGGCTGCTGGTGGCCATGGTGGGTCTCCTGAAGGATGTTGGGGCGGGCAAGTGCCTGCCGATGACTTCAGGATGCCTGCCGCCGCGGGGGGCGATCGTCGGGAATGGCTGACATCGGCGTGGGAATTTGTCGACACGCATGGCCCTGCGGACCATTACCACCGCTTTGGGGCTACGTTTTTGTGCGGGTGGGCGGACGGGCAGGCGGGCGCTGCCTGCGCGGCTTGCCCAAAAACGCCAGCAGCCGCCGCTCTGCCGCGCTCAGCCCCCGCGGCGATGCCGTGCCACCGATCCGGTCCCACACGCCCTGCATGCCGGGGCCGGCGTCCGAGGCCAGGCGCGTGCCCAGCTCCAGGACTGCGGGGTGTACGTATGACTTTTTACAGACAGCAGGCGTGTTTCCCAGCTGCCGCGCCACTTCCACCAAGATCGCCTTGGCGCTGTATCGGGTGCTGATGGCTGCGGGGTTTGCGGCATCGGTGCTCGGCGCCGGCGCGCAGGCCAGGCGCGTCAGTTCCAGCGCCTGCGTGGTGCCGTGCCAGGTGCGAAAGTCCTTGGCGGTGAAATGTTCACCTTCGGCATGGCCGCTGTGCGTGATCTCGCGCAGGTAGTCGTTTACGTCGCTCGACCCCACGGTGCGCGGCACGCCGTCTTCGTCCAGGTACTGAAACAGCTCTTGTCCTGGCAGTTGCTGGCAGCGGCGCACCACGCGGGCCACGCGCGGGTCGTTCAGTTCGGCCTCTTGTTGCACGCCGCTTTTGCCACGAAAGCGCAGCTTGAGATGGCTGCCTTGCAGCCGCGCGTGGCGGGTGCGCAATGTGGTCAGGCCATAGGACCGGTTGCTGCTGGCGTATTCCTCATTGCCGACGCGCAGGTAAGTGGTGTCCAGCAGGCGCACCAGGGTGGCCAGCACCAGGGTGCGTGCCAGCGGCTGGCCGCTGCGGCGTGCCGCGAGGTCGCGCGCGACGCGGGTGCGGATGCGGGGCAGCGCGCGGCCAAAGGCCAGCATGTGTTCGAACTTGCCTTCGTCGCGCTGCTGGCGCCACTCCGGGTGATAGCGGTATTGCCGCCGACCGCGCGCGTCCAGCCCGGTGGCCTGCAGATGGCCGTTGGGCAGTGGGCAGATCCACACGTCGGTGTAAGCAGGGGGGATGGCCAGACGGTTGATGCGGGCAATTTCGTCGGGGTCTTGGAGCCACTGGCCGTTGGCCTGGCGGTAGCGAAACTTCTTCTCGCCGCTGCGCACGCGCGTCAGGCCGGGGAGCTGGGGGCTGACATACACAAGTCCACCCGGCAGTCGTGTGGGCCGAGGGGGGATCGCGGCCGGTGGTGGAGCAGGCGGAGAGGCGGGGCGCGGTGAGGGCATGGGCGGCGGTGCAATGAGTGCGGGCCAACGTGGCGGGAACGACGGTGTGGTGACGCTCCTGATTGCACGAGCGCGCAGGCGCCAAGGGTGTAGGTGCGATCCAACACGGTGGGTGAGACGGCAGGCACATTTCAGAATGTTCTGCGGTGCCTTCAGTGCGCTGAGGCTGCACAGCTCCTTGCACAGCGCCTCGTACAGCGCCGGGCATATTGAGTTGAGAAATTTAGGTAATAACAGGCTCTGGCGCTTATTGAATAAGCACTAGTAGCTATCAAAAAAGTAGTGGTTGCATGTTGCCCCGGCAGGCGAGCGTCTCAACCGGTTTTGCCGGAATCCATGGGCTCCAGCGCAAAGCCCACGCCATACACCGACCGGATCCAGTCCGTCTCGTCGCCACTGGCGGCTTTGAGTTTCTTGCGCAGGGCGGGCACTACCGAGCACGTGGTGGTGGCTCCCGTTCCAATACCGTTGCCCGCGCCCCTACGGGTATCCGTCCCCTTCCTGGCTTTGGTATCTCCCCGCCCCCGTAGTCCAGGAGGGTGGCCATCCCCAGTGAGCGCAGAGCGCTCGGCGCAAGGCGGCGGTTGGCGAGAGGTGCAATGACCTGCACCGCGGGGACGTGGTCGAGGGCGATGGAGGCCGCAAAACGGGCCATGGATTTCTCCTGCAAGTGGGTATGGCGCGCACTGTGCAGCCCCCATCGAGGACAGATCTGGGGGCCTCGTGTAGCCGTGTGGGGCGGCGCCCGACAGGAGGTTCTGTTAAGGGGATACGTATACGTTTCCAGGCGTGGTCCCGGCAAGTGCGCGGGGACAGGCCTTTTCAGGCGCCGTTGGCAAACGCGTGCCTGTATCGCGCAGGCGTCATTCCCACGTGCCGCGCAAATTCGCGCGTGAAGTGGGGCTGGTCTGCGAAGCCGCAGGCAAATCCGATTTCAGCCAGCCCATGGGATGTGTCCAGCAGCCACTGGGCTGCCACGCGCGCGCGGGCCTCGGTCACGATGTGGCGGCAACTTAGGCTGTGCTGGGTCAGCGTCCGCTGCAGGCTGCGGCGGGCCAGGCCTGCATGTTCAGCCAGAGCATCCACCGTGTGTTGTGCTGCCGGGTCTTTCAGCACGTGGCGTGCCAGTTGGTGGGCCACGTGCGGCCAGGCAAGGGTGTCGCACAGATGGGTGGTGGACTGTGGCCCCATGTCCGGAGCTGTGGGGGGGTTGCCAGTGTGATGAGTCTCCCAGCGCAGGGTCCAATGGCCCGTCTGCCTCTGCGCGGCCAGCGGTGCCAGCCGTGCGTGTAGATCCGCCTGGCGGGACCCGATGTCCGGGTCTGCGTAAAGGATGGCCGGCGGGGTCGAGGCTCCGGGCACACCGATTTCCACCTCTAGCCCACGTACACCCAAGGCGTGGCTGGCGCCCATCAACACGCCGAGTACGGCCAGGCTCTCGGTAGGTAGAGGCTCTTCAGGCGCACTGTGGCGTGCATGGTGGCGAAGGACCAGGGTGCCAGGTGAGAAGCTCTCGATGCTGACCTGATGGCGCGAGTGGACGTAGCGCTCCAGCCGGTGCCAGCGCGCCAACAGCTCAGGCACGTTGTTCGCACCCAGCAGAGCACGGTGTACTGGGTCACCCGCCAACAGGTCCACCCGCTGCGCCAGCATCAGCAACGTGCCCAGGCCGCCCTGGTGCAACACGGATTCGACGACGCTGCGTTTATAGGCCAGCGGCACATGGCTGCCTTGGAGCGCCTCCAGTCCTTGCGGAACTGGCGGTGGGGTCAGTCCGTGCGCGCGCATAGCGCGCACCAGCAGGCGGACCATGGCGGCACTGGCAAAGTCTTGCATGGGCGGATTGTGCCGTTGCCGGTGGGGCAGTCAGCCCTGTGTGCCCAGGGCGCGCAGCACATCTGCACGGCGCACGGGCAGCCGGGTAAAGCGCACGCCGGTGGCGTCGCGCAGCGCATTGGCAATGGCTCCAGCGCCTGCCACCATGGCAGTTTCGCCTGCGCCCGTGGGGGGCGCTGTGCTGTCGATCAGGTGCACGTGCAGCGGCGGCACGTCGCCCATGCGGGGCAGGGGGTAGTCGGCAAAGGTAGCGGCTGCCACGCCGGATCGGGCTACCGGCAATTGGTCAAGCAGCACCATGCCCAGGCACCACACGAGGTTGCCTTCGGTCTGCGCGCGCACGCCATCGGGCTGCAGCACCAGGCCGCAGTCGTGCGCGCACCACAGGGCCACCACACGTACCTGACCGGTGGCGCGATGCACTTCCACATCGGCCACGGCGGCGGCGTAGCTCACGCCTTTGTAGATGCCGCCCGCGATGCCGCGCCCGCGCAGGGTCGTGGCGTCGCTGGCGGGGCGTTCTGGCCAGCGGGCGTCGGCCGCGGCGCGGCGCAGCACCTGGGCCAGGCGCTCGTCGGTGGTGTGTTGCAAACGCCAGGCCAGCGGGTCCGCCTCTGCATGGCGTGCGCATTCGTCCATGGCGCTTTCCACCACCAGAGTATTAGGCCCGGCGCCCAGGCCGCGCCAGGGGCCGGTGTGCACGGGCAGGCGCTCTGCGATGAACTCGATGCGCTGCTGAGAGACGTCATACGGCAACTGCGCGCCGCGCGCTACACCGCTGTCGCCCACCAGGTCAGCCAGGTTTTGCATCCACACTGGCATGGCGGCGGGCGTGAACAGGATGTGGCTGCTGGCAAAGGCGTGCCACCAGTGCGTGATGCGCCCGCTGTGCACCCGTGCCCGCACGCGGTGGCTGGAGGGAGGGCGCTGAAAGCCCTGGGCAAACTCCTGTGATCGGCTCCACTGCACCTTGACGGGGGCGCCCGCTGCTTGCGCCAGCACGGCGGCTTCCAGCTCGACCGTGCACAGCGTGCGGCCACCAAAGCCGCCGCCGATGCGGCAGGCCTGCACCTCAATGCGCTCCGCGCCCAGGGCCAGGTGGCGTGCGAGCACATCGCGCACATAAAACATGTCCTGGGTGCCAGCCCACACGCGCAGGGCGGTGCCGTTGCTGGAGGGCGGAAGCCACAAGACCGTGGCGCTGCGGGGTTCGATGGGGGCGTGGGCGGCCAGGGGCACGTCGAAGCGCAGGTCCAGTGTCCAGGCCGTGTCTGCGGGAAGTTCGTCCCTGCGAACGCTGTGCGGAAGATGGCCACGGCGCAGGTGGGCGTCGATGTCGATGCGTTCGTCGATGGCCGCCTGATCAAACGCGCCGTCATCCACCTGCCACTGAACGGCCAGTGCAGCCTCAATGCGGTCGAGCGCTGAAGGGGTGCGGGCGACGATGCCCAGCCCCAGGCTGCCCATCTGCTGCAGGCGCGGGTTTTGCACCACCGCGACGCAGGCCGGGTCGGCGCGGGCGGCGGTTTCGTCCCAGGCCTGTGGGCGCGAGATGAGTTCGGCCGACACGGGCGCGCGCAGCACGCGGCCATAAAGCAGGCCGGGCAGGTGCGTGTCGCCCGCAAACAGGGGTTGGCCAGTGACGAGCGCGCGCAGCTGCCCCGGCGCGGGCGGCGTGGACCGGGGAACGCTGGTGCGTGGCTGCAGACTGCGCAGTGCGCTGACCGGGATGTCGCGTGCGGTCAAAGTGCCTGTGGTCTGGCCTTGGGCCAAGGCCTCGCGCAGCGTGGCGCAGGCGCGTGCCAGCGGCAGGGCAAAGTCCTGCACGCTGGCGCTGCCCACCGTGGCACGCACCCGTGCAATGTCGCCCGTGCCGGGCAACTGCAGCTGCACCTGCGCAGGGGGCACGCCCAGTTCGGCGGCGGCCAGGCCCTGCAGCGCGGCGCTGATCTGCTGGCCCATCTCTGCACTGGGCAGCCACAGGGTGTAGCGACCGCCTTGGCCCGCCTCATGGCGTATCCAGCCCAGGGCGTCATCTGCGGTGGAGGTGGGACGCTTGGGAATCACCGGCACCAGCGAGCAGCCCGTGAGGCTGGCCGACAGGGTGACTGTGAGCGCTCCTGCACCAGCGGCAGCCAAAAACTGGCGGCGCTTCATGGCGTGGCGCCCCCGGCAGCTTGGTGGATGGCCGCGCGCACCCGGTGCTGGGTGCCGCAGCGGCACAGGTGGGCTGCCATGGCAGCGTCGATTTGTGCATCGGTGGGGCGGGGTGTGGCGCGCAGCAGGGCCACCGCGCCCATGATCTGGCCGCTTTGGCAATAGCCGCATTGGGGCACGCGCAGGTCCAGCCAGGCCTGTTGCACGGGGTGCAGTGTGTCGTCTCCCGCAGCCAAGCCTTCAACCGTGGTGATGGAGCGCCCCTGCAGCCCGCGAGCCGTGTTCAGGCAAGCCCGTTGCGCCACACCGTCAATGAGTACGGTGCAGGCGCCGCACTGGCCCACGCCGCAGCCAAAGCGTGTGCCGACCAGCCCCAGCGGCTCTCGCAGCAGCCAGAGCAGGGGTTCGTCCTCCCAGCCGGGTGGTACAGGCTGGTGTTGTTGGTTCAGGGTGATGTGCATGCGGGCCTCCGGTGGTGGTACGGAGGCCAGTGTGCAAACACAGTGGGCGCAGGTCTTGAAGATCTGCGCCAATCGGATCATGGCCGCAGGGCTTGCTGCGCAGGAATATTAATGAAAATGGCCTCTGGCGCTTATCCATCAAGCGCTAATAGCTACCATTTTGGGAGCAATGAATTCCACTGGGGCATGGTCTGTGCCCACCACAGCCGCAAGCGCATCGCCCATTCGGGTGTGTAGCCCGAGGTGGCAAACCGCACCTGGCCCTGCGCGTCGATAACCACCAGCGCAGGCACGGATCGCACGCCCCAGCTGCGCGACAGCGCGCCTTGTGGGTCGACTGCTGTGGGCCAGGGCATGCCACGTTGGCGCTGCACCTGCGTCACCTTTTCTGCGCTGCCCGACTGCATCGCCACACCCAGCACGGGCCAGGTGGCGGACAGGCTGGCAATGCTGGGCTCTTCCAGCTTGCACACCGCGCACCACTCGGCCCAAAAATGCACGGCAACGGCTTGGCCGGGGTGCTGGGCGCGCCACTGCGCGAGCGTGGTGGACAGGGTCGCGCCGTTGTGCCCGTTCGCGCTGGTTGGTGCGGCCGGTGCCATCACCAGGGGCGCGTCGGGCGCGGGGCCTTGGGGCAGGTCGCGCGTGCGCCAGGTGTCTACCGCCACGATGGCCATCCAGGCCAGGGCCAAGGTGATCAGGTGGCGCTTCCAGCCGACGCGCAGCGACCGCCAGGTGCGATGGAAGACAGATCGGAGCATCGAACTGCGGTGGGCAGGTGTAGGTTCGGCGCTCAACGCAACACTTCCAACAGGCGGTCCAGCCCGCCCTCATTGATGGCCACCTTGGCTTGTGCGCGCACGGCGGGCTTGGCGTGATAGGCGACTGACAGGCCACCCGCTTCGGCGCAGGCGCTCATCATGGGCAAGTCGTTGGCGCCGTCGCCCACGGCAATGGCTTGGGCGGGCGAGATGCCCATGAGCGAGGCGACTTCAAGCAACGTGCGGCGTTTCTCTGCGCCGTCGCAGATGTCGCCCCAGGCCTGGTCCACCATGCGGCCGGTGAGTTGGCCGCCTTCCACCTCCAGCATGTTGGATCGTGCAAAGTCGATGCCGAGGCCTGCCTTCACGCGGTCGGCAAAGAACGTGAAGCCACCGGACACCAGCAGCGTGGTCAGGCCTGCCGCTTTGGCGGCGTTCATCAGCTCTTTGGCGCCGGGGTTGAAGCGCAGGCGCTCGGTGAACACTTGCTCCATGTGCTGCACCGTCACGCCCTTGAGCAAGGCCACGCGCTGGCGCAGGCTCTCTTTGTAGTCGGTGATGACGCCCTGCATGGCGGCTTCGGTGATGGCGGCCACTTCGGCCTTGCGGCCTGCAGCGTCGGCGATTTCGTCCACACACTCGATGTTGATGAGGGTGGAGTCCATGTCAAACGCGATGAGCCTGTAGCTCGACAGGGACAGGGGGGCTTCAATGCCCTGGATAACAAGGCCGGGCGCGAATTCGGTAGCGTGGGTCATGGCACAGAGGAGTGGGGCAGGTGGATGCGGGGATCAGAACCCGCAATGGTATCGCCCCTCTCGCAGCGGTTCCGTCTGCCGCCAGTGCCCCCTGCCATCGGCTTCAGTGCGAAGGCGGAAAACCCTTTTTGTCGCCCGAGCGGCCCGCCGTGGCGGGGTTGGGCGTGGGCGGCTCGTTCATCTTGACCAGAAACATGCGCACAAAAAAAGCGGCCATGCAGAGCATGAATCCGATGCCAATGATGCTCATCAGGCCGTAGTCGGTAGAGAAAAGGTCGTTCAGCAGCTTCATGGGGCCGTCCTTGGTGGTGGTTTTCACCACTATGGAGCGAGCCCGCATTGGACGGCTTGTTTTGGGTCAAACACTGCGGCTGCAACACAGGGCTCCAACACCATGCGGCCAAGTGAGCGGCGCTCAGCGGATGGCCGGGTAGTCACCCGTGCCCTCAGGCCAGGGCGTGAGCACGTCAAAGCCGTCGGCAGTCACCGCCACCATGTGTTCAAACTGCGCCGACAGCGAATGGTCGCGTGTCACCACGGTCCAGCCGTCGGCCAATTCCTTCACTTCGCGTTTGCCTGCGTTGATCATGGGCTCGATGGTGAAGACCATGCCTTCCTCCAGCCGCAGGCCCTGACCGCGCTGGCCGTAGTGCGGCACGTGCGGTTCGTCGTGGTAGACCTGACCAATGCCGTGGCCGCCGTATTCGCGCACCACGCTGAAACGCTCCCGGCGCGCCACGGTCTGGATAGCGTGGCCCACATCCCCCAGCGTGGCGCCGGGCCGCACCTGCCGGATGCCTGCGCACAGGGCTTCGTAGGTGGTGTGAACCAACCGACGGGCCAGCACGCTGGGCTCGCCTACAAAGAACATGCGGCTGGTGTCGCCAAACCAGCCGTCCTTGATGACGGCCACGTCGATGTTGACGATGTCGCCCGCTTTCAGAACCTTGTCGTCCGATGGGATGCCATGGCAGACCACATGGTTGACCGACGTGAGCACCGTTTTGGGGTAGTCCATGTACCCCAGGTTGGCGGGGGTTACCTTCAGCTCGTTGACGATGAAGTCGTTGCAGCGCTGGTCGAGTTCGCCAGTGCTGACGCCGGGTTGCACATGCGGCGCAATCATGCGCAACACTTCGGCCGCCAGGTGCCCGGCCGCACGGGACATGGCGATCTCTGCCGGGGATTTGAGGGTGATGCCGGACCTCATTGCACACGCCTTCTGGCCAGGCTGCCTGGTTGCTCGGCAAGCGATGTGGTCACGGTGGCCAGATCAAAACCGCCGGCCCGTTCGGCGCGGATCAGCAACTGGCAGATTTCGCGGTGGTCCAGGTTGGGGTGCAGTTCGGCCAGCATGCCGATACGCATCCAGTGTTCTGCCTGCGCGTTGATGGACCGAGACAGCGCGTTGCTGGCAACGCGCAGGTTCTCATGCATTTGGTCGGAAATTTTGACGATACCCATAGGCGAAGTATATGCGGAACGTATATGTTTCGTATTCTCTTGGGTTCGCCGTGACCTCCGCACGCTCCTGCCACCAACCACGTCGCATGTTTCGGCGCATGTCCACCGTGCCGCCAGCGCATCGTTGATGGAGGGTGCACCCCCTTATGGCGTACGTGCAGCAGGTTGGTCTGGGTGCAGGTGGTGTACATCAGCCCCGCCGGATTTTGTGGACTGCTGTCCCCCGATGAGGCATAGGTCAGCTTGCCCAGCGCGGCTTTGGCGGCGTTCGGCACGGCGGCCAGGGTGGGGAATTTTTGCTTGTCCTTGACCACCTGCACCATGGGCTGGTTCACGAACTTGTTGATGGGCACAAAGTCCGCTTCGGGGTCGTAGCGCAGGGTCTTGGAGATGCTCTTGTTTGTGGTCAGGAAAGATGCGGGCGAGACCATCAGCGTGTAGCCATGAGGCGCAGCGCGACACAAAAGGCGTGCCGATCTGCCCGGAGGCTCCGGCCTTGTTGTCCACCACAAAAGGCTGACTCAGCTCGGCCGCCATCTACTGTGTGACCACGCGCGATCATGTCGGCGCTGCCTCCATCGGGCAGCGCTACCATGACCTTGACGGGGCGGTCTGGGTAGTGCCTTGTGCGAGAGCGATCGTAGTGATGCCCAGCTCGAGCAGGGCGCAGGTGAAGATGAGGACTGAATACGGAAGCTACATGACAAAAAGCTCCCCAATGGAATGGAACAGGACAAGCGCGATTTTTTGCAAGCCTGCGCCCATCGATTTGCGTACCAGAACCATCACCTGAAGGAGGTATATCGCAGCTCGATGAGCTCGAGCAACTCCTGTACCAACCGGAGGTGGCAGCCGGCACCTCGGCCTTCAGTACGGGGTCAGCACCGCATCGATCTCCAGCTCCACCCACACTCCATCGGGCAGGCTGGTCACCCCAAGCGCGCTGCGCGCGGGCAGCGCGTGCTGTGGAAATGCGATGGCCAGCACGCGCGACGCGGCATCGAGCACCTGTGGGTGCGCGCCAAACCCAGGTGCAGAGCGCACAAATCCGCGCATGCGCACCACGTGCTGCACGCGGGCCAGCTCGCCACCACAGGCCATGCGCAGCGCGGCCAGGGTGTTGAGCACGGCCACGGTGGCCGCTTGGCGGGCGGGCTGAAGGTCTGCATCTGATTCGCAGATGCCGGCCAGGGCCTGGCCGTCGATGCGGCTGGTCTGCCCGCTCACCGCCACCCAGCGCTGGCCTGCCACCTCGTGCACATGGTAGGGTGCATAGCTGCCGCGCGGCTGGGGTGCGGGTGGCAGTACTAAGCTAGCGGCGGTCAGGCGCTCTTCGGGCGTCATGTGCACGGTCTTGTCATTCATGCCGCACCCCGACTACTTCGCCGCTGAGCCAGCAGCCGGCCACCGCACCGTGTGCATCGAAGCGCGGCCGCACCGCAATAGCTGACGGGCTGCCCATGGCATCACCCTGGCACACGGTGCAGACCACGGGCGCTGCCGCATTGCCCATTTCGATGGTGCCGGAGGCTGCCAAGTGCCCCCAGAGCGCCGCTGCCGCAATGCCGGTGGCTGCATCTTCCGGGTAGCCGGACTTGCGCGGGAACTGGCGCGCGAAGACGGTGGGCTCTGCCGTCGGCTGCCCGTCGGAGGCTAGCGCATAGGGGTACAGGCCGGTGGAGGCGATGGCATCGCAAACTGCCTCCATGGCCGCGAAGTCGGGTGCCAGGCCGTTCAGCGCCGCCACATCAGGCAGAGGCACCAGGGTCTTCACGCGGCTGGTGGCGGCGTTGGTCATGGCGATGGGAGCGGCGGCAGGCAGGCGCAGCGCGCGTGCCACGAGCGCTGCCTCAGCGCTCTCCAGCACCTCTTCGCGCACGGCGGGCTGCGAGATCCACACCCGCTGGCCTTCTTCATCCCACTCAACGTCCACCAATCCGCTCATCGTCTGCACGCGCGCGGTGGGCGTGGTCCACACGCCCCAGCGGCGCAGCGCCCACAGGCTGCCTACGGTGGCATGGCCGCACATCTCCATCTCGTGGTTCGGCACAAAAAAGCGCAGGCGCCAGTCAGCCCCGCGCCCATCCGCCGGCAGCACGAAGGCCGACTCGTGTCCTTGAGCGCGCGCAATCTCCTGCATCTGCGCTGCATCCATGCCGCGCGCATCGGCCACCAGCGGCACGGGGTTGCCGCCGCCCGAGCCGTTGACGAACACTCTGATCAGAACGACTTGGCCAGCAGCGGGCAGCGAGGCGGGAAAGTGAGAGATGTGGTCAGTCAAAGCGGGCTCCCACGGCCTTGGCAATGCGGCCCCAATAGATGGTGTCGCGAGCCACGGCGGCTTTCAGTGCATCGGGCGTGCCCGTTGCGGCATTCAAGCCCAGCGCCGCCAACTCCGCGCCCACGGCGCGGTCGGACAACACGGTGTTGAGTGCCTGGTTGAAGCGCTCCACCACGGCCTTGGGTGTCTGCGCGGGAAAGACGATGCCGTACCACAGTGACTGGTCGAACCCCGCCATGCCCTGCTGCTGGAAGGTGGGCACGCCGGTGAGCAGTGCATTTGGCGCTGTGGTGGCCACGGCGTGGATGCGGCCCGCGCGGATGTAGGGCACCAGCCCGGCCGGGTTGTCGAACATCAGCTGCACCTGGCCCGATATCAGGTCAGTGTAGGCCGGCGCTGCGCCGCGGTAGGGGATGTGCACCAGCGGCACCTTGGCTACGCCCTTGAACTGCTCGCCCAGCAGGTGTGACACCGTGCCCGCGCCCACCGATGCGAAGCTGAAGCCCTCGGGTTTGGCCTTGAGCGCGGCCAGCAGAGCCTTGGTGTCGGGCTTGCCCAAGCCACCGGTGGTAGCCAGCACATAGGGCGACGTGCCGATGAAGCCGGCGTAGGCGAAGTCCTTAGCCGGGTCGAACGGCAGTTTGGGGAACACGCTGACGCTGACCGCGTGTGTGCTGGTGGTGGCTACGCCGGCGGTGTAGCCGTCGGGCGTTGCGCGGGCCACCAGCGCAGAGCCCAGCGTACCGCCCGCGCCTGCGCGGTTGTCGATGACGAGGGGCTGGCCCAGCTCCTTTTGCAGCCGGGGCTGCAGGGCGCGCACCACCAGGTCGGTGCCGCCGCCGGCCGGGAAAGGCACGACCAGGGTGATGGGCTTGGAGGGCCATGTGCTCGTCTGCGCGAGCAAGGGGGTGCATATGCCGGCGAGGGCAAGGGCCAGGGCCAGCAGGGCATGTCTGCGGGGATGGGAAACGGGGTGCGAGGCGGGCATGGGAAAAACTCCATCACGAAGGAGTCCTCATGCTAGGAACGGCGCCCCGATCCGGAAAACCAGGATGCGACAGGCCGCGATCCCATTTGCGACATGCGCCGCAGCAGGCGCGATGGATGGATCAGTGCAGTACCGATTTCAGCAGGCGCGTGAGGTGTCCGCTGGTCGCAAACCCGAGCTGCACGCTCACCTGCGCCAGCGACAGGCCGGTGGCCAGCAGCCGGCGCGCATGCGCGGCCAGCATCTGGCGGCGCAGCGCCACGGGGCTCTGGCCCAGTTCATCCTGGCATGCGCGCTGCAGCTGGCGCGTGGAGGTGCCCAGTTCGCAGGCGATGGCCTCGATGCCGGGCAGGGGCTCGTTCCATTCCAGCGTCTGGGCAAAGCGCACCAGCATCTGCCGCGCGGGCGAGCGCGGCCGCGCCACGTCGAGCGGGCGGGCCCGGGCGATCTGGCGCACCACGGCCAGCACCAGTGGCTCGGCCGCGCGCGGGTCCAGCGCCGGGGCCAGCAGCGCATCGAGCATGGCCAGCGCTGCAGCGTCCAGACGGATGGCACCACGGCCCGTGCAGGTACGCGCGATCTCGGGCGCTAGGTACAGCTCGCCATGCTCCTGCTGTTGCGTGGCGGACTGGGTGCGGTGCGCCGTGGAGACGGGCAGGATGATGGCCTGGCTGCGTGCCAAGCGTATCTGGTCAAAGCCGGCGTTGATGGAGTGCGCGCCTTCTGCCTGCCAGGCGCTCTGCAGCGCCCCCTTGCGCGGCCACAGCAGCATGGCGCAGTCGTGCACATGCCAGTCGAACTCGTAGTGCGGCTGCCGACTGTGGCGCAGCGCAAAGCCCTGGGCCGCCAGTTGGGGCAGCTTGGGCGAGAGCTGGGGCGGGTGCGGGGTGGCGGGGGTCATGTCAACACCTGTGCAGGGATCGTGCCAGATGCGCCCGCCACCCGCAACTCAGGCCGCCAGGGGCTGCGGCTGCCCCAGCGACCGCAGTATGTCCCGCACCATCTGCGCGCGGTCCTTGGGGTCTTTCAGTTCGCGCTCGATGCGCAGCTTCTCATTGCCCGCCAGCTTGATGTGTTTGTTTTTCTGGATCAGCTCGATGATGCGCATCGGGTCGATCGGCGGCTGGGGCTTGAAGGTGATGTTGATCACGCCGGGCGCCGCATCGACCTTCATCACGCCGTAGGGCTGGCTCAGCACGCGCAGGCGGTGCACGTCGATGAGGGTTTGCGCCTGCGGCGGCAGTTTGCCGAAGCGGTCCACGATCTCTTCGAGCAGGCCGTCGATCTGGTCGGGGTTCTTGGCGGTGGCCAGCTTCTTGTAGAACGACAGGCGCAGGTGCACGTCACCGCAGTAGTCGTCGGGCAGCAGTGCGGGGGCGTGCAGGTTGATGTCGGTGGTGACGGACAAGGGGCTGAGCAAATCGGGCTCCTTGCCCGCCTTGAGCGCTTTGACAGCTTCGTTCAGCATCTCGTTGTACAGCTGGAAACCCACCTCCAGCATATTGCCGCTCTGGTTTTCGCCCAGCACCTCGCCCGCCCCTCGAATTTCGAGGTCGTGCATCGCTAGGTAGAAGCCGCTGCCCAGTTCTTCCATCTGCTGAATGGCGTCGAGCCGCTGCTGGGCGTGTTTGGTCAGGCCTTCAATGTCCGGCACCATCAGATACGCGTACGCTTGGTGGTGGCTGCGGCCCACCCGCCCGCGCAGCTGGTGCAGCTGCGCCAGGCCAAACTTGTCGGCGCGGCTCATGATGATGGTGTTGGCCGTGGGCACGTCGATGCCGGTCTCGATGATGGTCGAGCACAAGAGGATGTTGTAGCGCTGGGCCACGAAGTCGCGCATCACGCGCTCGAGCTCGCGCTCGGGCATCTGGCCGTGGGCCACGGCGATGCGGGCCTCGGGCAGTATCTCTTCGAGCTTCTGGCGGCGGTTCTCGATGGTCTCCACCTCGTTGTGCAGGAAGTAGACCTGGCCGCCGCGCTTGAGTTCGCGCAGCACGGCCTCGCGGATCACGCCCGTGCCCTCGTTGCGCACAAAGGTCTTGATCGCCAGGCGCCGCTGCGGCGCGGTGGCGATGACCGAGAGGTCGCGCAGACCTTCGAGTGCCATGCCCAGCGTGCGCGGGATGGGCGTGGCCGTGAGGGTGAGCACGTCCACCTCAGCGCGCAGGGCCTTCATCTGCTCCTTGTGGCGCACGCCAAAGCGGTGCTCCTCGTCGATGATCAAGAGGCCCAGGTTGTGGAATTTGGTCGATTCGCTCAATAGCTTGTGCGTGCCCACCACGATGTCCACCGTGCCGTCGCCGATGCCCTTGATGGCTGAGGTGATCTCCTTGCCCGAGCGGAAGCGCGACACCTCGGCCACCTTCACCGGCCACTTGCTGAATCGGTCCACCAATGTCTGGTAGTGCTGCTCTGCCAGCAGCGTGGTGGGTGCGAGGAAGGCCACCTGCTTGCCGCCTGTGACAGCTACAAAGGCCGCGCGCAGCGCCACCTCGGTCTTGCCGAAACCCACGTCGCCGCAGACCAGGCGGTCCATGGGGCGGGGGCTGATCATGTCCTGGATCACCGCGTGGATGGCGGCGTTCTGATCGGCGGTTTCTTCAAAGCCGAAGTCGTTGGCAAAGGTCTCGTAGTCCTGCGGGCTGTAGCGGAAGGCATGGCCTTGGCGCAGCGCGCGGCGGGCGTAGATGTTGAGCAGCTCGGCCGCACTGTCGCGCACCTGCTCGGCGGCCTTGCGCTTGGCCTTTTCCCACTGCCCGCTGCCCAGCTTGTGCAGCGGCGCCTCGTCGGCGCTCACGCCGGTGTAGCGGCTGATGAGCTGCAGCTGGCTCACGGGCACATACAGCACGGCCTTGTCGGCATATTCGAGGTGCAGAAACTCCTGCATGGCGGGCGTGCCGTCGGGGTTCTTGTTGCCCACGTCCATGTTGATCAGGCCGCGGTAGCGGCCGATGCCATGGGCGCTGTGCACCACGGGGTCACCCACGTTCAGCTCGGCCAGATCCTTGATCAGCGCCTCGACGTCGCTCACCTGCTCCTGCTTCTTGCGCCGGCGCGTGGTGGGGCCAGCGGCAAACAGCTCGGTTTCGGTGACGAAGTCGATGCCGTCCTCGACCCAGCTGAAGCCCACGGTGAGGCCGGCGGTGGCAATGCCCACCTTCTCGGCGGGCTCGCCCTGGAACTCGGCCAGCGAGTCGAAGGCCGGCGGGTTCACACCGCTGGCGCGCAGAAAGTCGAGCAGGCTTTCGCGCCGGCCATCGCTCTCGGCCAGCAGCAGCACGCGGTGCTGCGTATTGCGAATGTGGGCGTGCAGGCGGGCCAGCGGGTCTTCGGCACCGCGCACCACCGACAGGTCACCGAGCTTGTGAAAGCTTGGGTTGTCATCCACGTCCTGCACGCCGGGGCGCAACGACAACTGGGCGTGCTCCTTGGCACGCGTATAGAACTGGTCGGCCGATAGAAAAAGTGACTCGGGCGGCAGCGCAGGGCGTTCCGGGTCGCCTTGCACCAGGCGGAACCGGTCTTTGGTGTCCTGCCAGAAGCGCTGGAAGGCGGGTTCGAGGTCGCCGTGCAATACCACCGTGGCCTCGCCGCCCAGGTAGTCGAAGACGGTGGCCGTCTCGTCGAAGAACAGCGGCAGGTAGTACTCGATGCCGGCGGTGGCCACGCCCGCGCCCATGTCTTTGTAGATGCGGCTCTTGGTGGGGTCGCCCTCCAGCATCTCGCGCCAGCGGCTTCTGAATTTGGCGCGCGCGTCGTCGTCCATGGGGAACTCGCGGCCGGGCAGCAGGCGCACCTCGGGCACGGGGTACAGACTGCGCTGGCTGTCGGGGTCGAACGTGCGGATGCTGTCGATCTCGTCGTCGAACAGGTCCACACGGAACGGCACGAGCGAGCCCATCGGAAACAGGTCGATCAGCCCGCCGCGCACTGCGTATTCGCCAGGGCTCACCACTTGGGACACGTGGCTGTATCCGGCCAGCGTGAGCTGGGCCTTGAACTTGGCCTCGTCGAGCTTTTGCTTGACCTTGAAGTGGAAGGTGTAGCCCGCCAGGAACGAGGGGGGGGCGAGGCGGTACAGCGCCGTGGTGGCGGGCACCAGCACCACGTCGGCGCCGGTGTCCTTGTCCTTCTGGCTGATGCGCCAGAGCGTGGCCAGACGCTCACTGATCAGGTCCTGGTGCGGCGAGAACGTGTCGTAGGGGAGCGTTTCCCAGTCCGGGAACAGTGCGCAGCGCAGCGTGGGCGCGAAGAAGGCCATTTCCTCAATGAGCCGCTGCGCATCGGTGGCGTCGGCCGTGACGATGGCGGTGGTGCGGCCCGCGGCCTTGTCGCGTTCTGCCAGCCGGGCCAGCAGCAGGGAATCGGCGCTGCCCACAGGGCGGGGCAGGGTAAAACGTTTTCCGGGGGAGAGTTTGGGCAGTTCCATGCGGACGGTGTCGTCTGGGCCCGCCGCATCCCCAGGGGCACAAAACGCGCACGGGCTGGATGGGGGGCAACGGGAGATTTTAGAATGAGCGACCCATGACTGCTCCGTTGCTGCAACCTCCGCTCGCCCCCTTGTCTGCCCACGGGCGATTTTGGGCGCTGGTGCCCTGTGCCGGGATCGGCTCCCGAGCCATCGCGGCAGGTGTTGCGGCTCACCCCGTCGCAGGGGGCAGCACCTCGTCCGCTGCAGCATGCGGTGACTCCTCCAGTGTTTCGACGCTGGCCGCGTTTTCTGCAGCAGACGTTGCGCTTTCTATGCCCGCTGGCCCGTTGCCCAAGCAGTACCACCCGGTGGCCGGTCATCCGATGGTGTTGCACACACTGGGTGCCTTTGCTGGCGTGGGGCGGTTGCTGGGCACGCTGGTGGCGGTGGCGCCAGGCGATCATTTTCTGGACGCCCATGCGCATGCGACTTTTTTTGTGGTCGAGTGCGGAGGCCCCACCCGTGGTGACACCGTGCTGGGGGGGCTCAAGGCACTGCTGGCGCGTGGGGCGCAGCCAGACGACTGGGTGCTGGTGCATGACGCCGCGCGTTGCCTCATCACTTCAGAGCAGATCGACACCCTCATCGACCAGTGCGCAGGCGACAGCGTGGGGGGCCTGCTGGCGCACAAGCTGGCCGACACGCTCAAGACCTCCATCGACGGTCCGGGCGGTGTGCGGGTGGCTTCTACGGTGGACCGCAGCAACAAGTGGTTGGCGCAGACCCCCCAAATGTTCCGCATCGGCCCGTTGATGGATGCGATTGAGAAGGTGGGCTCCAACGTGACCGACGAGGCAAGCGCGATGGAAGCGATGGGCCTGCACCCCCGTCTGGTGCCGGGCGGGGCGCAAAATTTCAAGGTGACGTATCCGGACGACTTTGCGCTGGCTGCGGCTGTGCTGGCCCAGCGCGGCTACGGCACCACGCTGGCCCGTTTTGGCGGCGAACGGGGCCAGGTGACCGTGGCCCCAGGCAAAAAGAACCTGTTCTGAGCGGTGGCTCGGGCGGCTTGGTGCAACCGCACAGAGCACACCCCGACCAGCGCCAACCACACACATCAAGACAAGGTCATGGCATGAATTTCAGGATCGGTGAAGGTTGGGACGTGCATGCGCTCGTACCAGGTCGCAGATTGGTGATCGGTGGGGTGGACGTTCCCCACACGATGGGCCTGCTGGGGCATTCGGACGCGGATGTGCTGCTGCACGCCATCACCGATGCGCTGCTGGGTGCGGCAGCGTTGGGCGATATCGGCAGCCATTTTCCGGACACCGACGCCACCTTTCGCGGCGCGGATTCGGGTGTGCTGCTGGCCGAGGCGGTGCGCAGGGTGCGCGCTGCAGGCTATGAGATTGGCAACATTGACAGCACGGTGGTCGCGCAGGCGCCGCGTTTGGCAGCGCACATCCCCGCCATGCGCGCAGCGATTGCGCGCGCCGTGGGAGTGCAAGAGGGCCAGGTCAACGTGAAGGCCAAAACGGCTGAGCGCCTGGGTCCTGTCGGGCAGGGGCTGGCCATGGAGGCGCGGGCGGCCGCCCTGATCTATCTGAAGTAGACCCGCTGGGCCGGGTGCAAGCCGGCCTCACGCGTGTCACGCCATCCGGTCTTCGGCCCGCCGACGCGGCAGCTGCCGTTTGATGGACGGACGCTGCAGGCGCTGTTTGGGGTCTGCACCGTCGGGCAGATCCGTGGCTCGTTGCAATTGCAGGTGCGCCACCAAGCCGCCCGTGCTGGAGTTGGCCAGCGCAAAGATACCGCCCATGCGCTGCACGGTCTTGTCCACAATGGACAGCCCCAAGCCTGCCCCTGCGGCTGCCGTGCGTGCGGAGTCGCCCCGAAAGAAGGGCTTGGTCAGGTTGGACAACTGCTCGGGCGGTACTCCCGGGCCATGGTCGCGCAGCTTGACCAACACCCAATTTTCGCGGCCCTTGGCCACGACATCGACATTGGTGATGCCGGTGTCGTCTGCCTTGCCATAGCGTCGCGCGTTTTCCAGCAGGTTGGAGATCACGCGCGCCAACTCCACCTCATCGGCAAGCACGTTAAGGTCTTCAGGCACGGACATGGTGATCTGCAGCTCGCGGTGGTCTTGCACTGCATACACGCAGGACGACACCACGGCAAGCAGGTTGACCGGTGTCAGCGTGACATGGTCCGGCCGCGCATAGTCCAGAAATTTGTCGATGGTGGCATCAAGCTGCACGATGTCGGCCACCATGTGTTCGCGCGCCACTTCATCGGTCACGCTCATTTCGGTCTCCAGCCGCAGCCGGGCCAGAGGCGTGCGCAGGTCGTGCGAAATACCCGCCAGCATCACCGCGCGATCTTGTTCCAGCTTGGCCAGTTTCTGGGCCATGCGGTTAAAGCCGATGTTCACCTCGCGGATTTCGCTGGTGACCACTTCTTCATCCAGGTGGCTGGCAGCAAAGTCACCGTCTTTCACGCGGTTGGCAGCGTACGACAACTGCTTGAGTGGCCGGTTGATCAGCCGCGCAATGGCTGCTGCGCCCGCCAGCGACAGTGCTGCCGCAGTGATCAACCAGATCAGCCACGTGCGGCCCCCGGCGGGGCTGAAGCGCGAACGGTCCATCAGCAGCCAGTTGGGGTCCCCGTTGATGTTGAAGCCCACCCACAGGCCGTTTTCTCCGTTCACGCTCTGCGCCACGATGGTGTCAGGCCCAAGGCGCTGGGTAAGCTCGTCGGTCAGGCGGTTCCCCAGCGCGGTGTTGTCCAGCAGCGCAAACTTGTCCTTGGGCTCGCGCGGGAGGATGCGCACGCCCTCCTGGTCGGCCATGGTCTTGATGAGCGAGACGCGCGCAATGGCATCAGAGTGCACCAGCGCGGCACGGCTCAAGTTGACCAGCGACGCAATTTGCTGCGCTGTGTGCAAGGTGCGAGGTTCAAATTCGAGGGCGCGCAGCGTTTGCAGCCACGCCAGAATGCTGCCGACCAGCAGCAGCGCCAACAGAAAAAACGTGCGCCAGAAAAGATTCAGGCCCACGCGCGCGCGATGCTCCCTCGCTTTGCGAAGCGCTTCAAGCGGCGCGGGGCTGGTGGCGTCGGAGGGGGCGGTCACGGACTGCCGAAACGATGATCTCGGCTTGCCGTCGGTCTTGCGCATGAAGGGCTCAGCTCGTTCCGTCCGGAACAAATACATAGCCTACGCCCCACACGGTCTGGATATAGCGCGGCGCGGCGGCGTCCACTTCGACCAGTTTGCGAAGGCGAGACACCTGCACGTCCAGACTGCGGTCAAACGGCTCGAACTCGCGACCGCGGGCCAGCAACGCCAGTTTTTCACGCGACAGAGGCTGGCGTGGGTGGCGCACCAGAGCCTTCAGCATGGCGAACTCGCCCGTGGTCAAGGGCAGTTCTTCGCCATTGCGCTGCAGCGCACGGGTGCCCAGGTCGAAGGTAAAGGGGCCAAAAGTGACCACCTCGTTGTCGCCAGAAGGGGCCCCTGGCGCCTCTTGGGCGGGGCGGCGGCGCAAAACGGCGTGGATGCGGGCCAGCAGCTCGCGGGGATTGAAAGGCTTGCCCAGGTAATCATCGGCGCCTACCTCCAGGCCGACGATGCGGTCCACGTCTTCGCCTTTGGCGGTCAGCATGATGATGGGAGTGCGGTCATTGGCGGCGCGCAGACGGCGACAGATCGAGAGGCCATCCTCACCGGGCATCATGAGGTCGAGCACGATGATGTCCACCGTCTCACGCAGCAACAGGCGGTTGAGCGCCTTGCCGTCTTCCGCGACCATGACTTCAAAGCCTTCCTGGGTGAGGTAGCGGCGGAGCAGATCGCGAATTCGCGCATCGTCGTCCACCACCAGAACTTTGTCGGTGCGATTGGTTGTTGTGGCCATATTGATCTCAAGTCCAATTTGTAACAGAGCCGATTCTGACCAGTTGAAACGCCGAAGTTCGGCTTTTAAGCCCTGGTTTGACCAACTGTTACAAGTTTTGCGCAGCTTCGCGCTGCGTGTAACGCGGCTTTATCGCCGGGGTCACGCTATGCCGTTAAGGTGGTGGCCCGCGCTGCCCTGACCCGGGTGGTGCACCGATGCAAAGGACCGATTTCACATGAAAATTACTCCAAAATTGATAGCTGCTAGCGCTTTACTGGTGTGCGCTGGAGCCGCTTTTTCTCAAAATTCCGCTGTGACCGAGCCGCGGAACGTGGTGCAGCTGTCGGCCACCGGCACGGTAGAAGTACAGCAAGACTTGCTGGTGCTGAACCTGTCCACCAACAAAGAAGCGGCCGACGCCGCCACCGTTCAGACCCAGCTCAAGCAAGCGCTGGACGCCGCCCTGACCGAAGCCAAGCGCAGCGCGCTGCCCGGGCAACTCGACGTGCGCACGGGCCCGTTTGGCCTATACCCACGCTACGGCAAGGACGGCAAGATCAACGGCTGGCAGGGCCGAGCCGAGCTGGTGCTGGAGGGGCGCGACTTTGCCCGCATCACCACCACCGCCGGCAAGATCCAGACCCTGGCGATCAGCAATGTGGCGTTTGGCCTGTCGCGCGAAGCGCGTGCCAAGGTCGAGACCGAGGCGCAGACCGAAGCCATTGAACAATTCAAGTCCCGCGCTGCTGAACTGGCCAAGGGTTTTGGCTTTAGCAACTACAGCCTGCGGGAAGTGGCCGTGAACAGCAATGAAATGGTGCCCGGGCCGCGCCCGCGCATGATGGCGGCGGAAGCCAAGATGGGCTCGTTCTCTGATTCGGCCGTGCCGGTGGAGGCAGGCAAGGCGCAGGTCATTGTGAACGTGTCGGGATCAGTGCAAATGCGCTGATGTATCAGTAAAATTAGCACCTGGCGCTTACTGGATAGGCGCTAGGTGCTATTGTTTTTCATCTATGACGCTTGGCACTAGTGGGGGCCCTGGCCAGCAAATGCCGCGCTAGGGCCACCTCCCGCGCAGGCGTCGTCCCCTTCCTGGCGAAACCGAGAGACGGGGAAGGCGGCGCGTAGACGCACTGAGGGTTGTTCTTACTGGGCCGCCCAGCCGCCGTCCATGTTCCACGCCACGCCACGCACGTTGTTGGCGGCAGGTGAACAGAAGAACACGGCCAACTCACCCAATTCTTCAGGCGTCGTGAACTGCATGGATGGTTCTTTTTCGCCCAGCAGCAGCTTTTTGGCGTCTTCGTTGGACAGGCCGTGCTCTACTGCTTTGGCGTCCACCTGTTTTTGCACCAGTGGCGTCAGCACCCAGCCTGGGCAGATCGCATTGCAAGTGACGCCCGTGGTGGCGTTCTCCAGGGCCGTGACCTTGGTCAAGCCTACGATGCCGTGTTTGGCGGCGACATAGGCCGACTTTTGCGCGGAGCCCACGAGGCCATGCACCGACGCCACGTTGATGATGCGGCCCCAGTTGGCGCTCTTCATGGCGGGCAATGCCAGACGGGACGTGTGGAACGCGCTGGTGAGGTTGATGGCGATCACCGAGTCCCAGCGCTCGACCGGGAAATCTTCGACATTGGCCACGTGCTGGATGCCGGCGTTGTTGACCAAAATGTCGACGCGGCCAAATTGGCTGGCGCTGTATTTCATCATGTCTTCAATGTCCGCCACACGGCTCATGTCAGCGCCGTGGTAAGCCACTTGGGCGCCCGCAGATTCACCAGCCGCCAGGACTTCGGCACGGGGACTGTCCACGTCGCCAAAGCCGTTGAGCACGATGTTGACGCCTTGGCGGGCCAGGGCCTTGGCGATGCCAAGACCAATACCACTGGTGGAGCCGGTGACGAGGGCAGTTTTGCCTTTCAGCATGAGAGTCTCTCCGAATGAATTACGATGCAACGCAAGGAAAAGTCGGCACGCATGCGTTGGAGATGCGGGCCGACTTTCACAAGCATTATCAAGCGCTGCTCCAGGATTTCGCACCCATGAATGAACCTACGCTGAACTACGTACTGTGTCCTGGTTCTGCGGCCCCGTCGCCGCCTGTCGGCGGTGGCCCGGCTTCAACTCCACAGCACCGGATGGCGTACTGGGAATGGAATGCCACCGGAAACCCGGTGCATCCGCACGTTGTGATCTGCGTCCATGGCCTGTCGCGCCAGGGGCGCGATTTCGACACCTTGGCGCGGGGATTGAGCCAGCATGCGCGCGTGGTGTGCCCTGATGTGGTTGGGCGCGGCCAAAGCGACTGTCTGGCAGATCCCATGGCTTATCAAATCCCTCAATATGCCGCCGACATGCTGGCGTTGCTGACGCAATTGCACCAGCAAGGCCCCATCACCACCCTGGATTGGGTGGGAACCAGCATGGGTGGGCTGATCGGCATGGGCATCACAGGGCAGCCAGGGCTGCCTTTGCCCGTCCCGGTGCGTCGCCTGGTGCTCAATGACGTGGGGCCGGTGATTCAGTGGCTGGCGCTGCAGCGCATCGGCCAATACCTGGGACAGCTGGCGCGTTATGAATCGGTGCAGCAGGCTGCTGACGCCATGTGGGCCATCTCCACCAGCTTTGGGCCACACACGCCAGAGCAGTGGCTGGAGCTGTCGCGCGCCATGGTGCGCCCCTTGCCCGATGAGGATGGCGGGGGCATGACCCTGCACTACGATCCCGCCATTGCCGTGCCGTTCAAAGCCATGACGCAAGAGTCTGCGGCAGCGGGCGAAATGGCGTTGTGGCAGCTGTATGACCACATCACGGCGCAAACGCTGTTGTTGAGGGGCGCGCAGTCGGACCTGCTGTCTTCCGAGACCGCCCAGGCCATGGCACAGCGCGGGCCCCGCGCGCGGGTAATCGAATTTGAAGGAGTGGGGCACGCGCCCACATTGGTGGCCGCCGATCAGGTCGCTGCCGTCACGGACTTTCTGCTGGCCGGGGAAGGTGGTGCGGCCGGATGAAGACGAATCCCGCCGCGCAGGCTTCCTTCACCCCCCAGTCCGACGCTCTTCCACAGCTCATTGCCGCCACTGCGCACACGTTACCGGAGCAGGTGAACGCGTTGGTGCGGGCTCGCGCTTTTGCCGAGCCGTTGCTGGCCGGCGAAACGTTGACCTCCGGCGAAAACACGCTGGCCCATGCGGATGCCGTGGCCGCCATTTTGAAAAGTATCGGGGGCTCGGAGGCCATGCAGGCTGCCAGCTACCTGGTGCACGCCTGCATTCACCTCAACAAACCCGAGGACGTGATTGCCAAGGCCTTTGGCGCCAATTTTGCGGCTCTGGCGGTGGAGACCACCAAGCTCATGCGCGTGCAGGAGCAGGCCCGCGCCGCCGAGCATCTGGACGACCCGGTCATGCAGACCGAAAACGTGCGCAAGATGCTGCTTGCCTTCTCGCGCGACTTGCGGGTCGTGATGCTGCGGTTAGCTTCACGCCTGCAGACACTGCGCTTTCATGCGGCTACCAAGCGGCCTGTGCCGCCCAGTCTGGCGCGCGAATCGCTGCAGGTGTTTGCGCCGCTGGCCAACCGCCTGGGCATCTGGCAGGTGAAGTGGGAGTTGGAGGACCTGTCTTTTCGATTCCTGGAACCCGAGACCTACAAGGATGTCGCCCGCTTGCTGGACGAGAAGCGCGGCGAACGCGAGATGTACATGGAGCAACTGCGGGGCCGTCTGGAGTCTGATCTGCGTGCGCGCAGCATCAGCGCCAGCGTGCAAGGGCGGCCCAAGCACATCTACAGCATTGTCAAAAAGATGCGCGGCAAGTCGCTCAACTTTGACCAAGTGTTCGACATCCGCGCGTTGCGCGTCGTGGTGCCTTCGGTGAAGGACTGTTATGCCGCCCTGAGCTGGGTGCACGAACAGTTCAAACCCATCGTCGAAGAGTTTGACGACTACATCGCCAAGCCCAAGCCCAACGGCTACCAATCGCTGCACACCATCGTGCGGGACGACCATGGCAAGCCCATCGAGATTCAGATTCGCACGCAGGCCATGCATGAACATGCCGAGCATGGCGTGGCGGCGCACTGGGCCTACAAGGAAGCGGGTGCCAAGGGCTATGCAGGCGTGTCCGCGACAGGCGAATACGACGCCAAGATTGCCGTACTTCGCCAACTGCTGGCGTGGGAGCGCGACTTGGTGGGCTCGGTGCCCAATCGGGGCCTTTTCGAAGACCGCATTTACGTGTTGACGCCCGATGCTGCGGTGGTGGAACTGCCCCAAGGAGCCACCCCCGTTGATTTTGCGTATGCGGTGCACACAAGCCTGGGTCACCGTTGCCGGGGCGCCAAGGTGGATGGCGCCATGGTCACGCTCAATACGCAACTGCAGAACGGGCAGACAGTGGAGATATCCACCGTCAAGGAGGGGCGCCCGTCGCGCGACTGGCTCAACGCGGATCTGGGCTATCTCACCAGCAACCGCGCCAGGGCCAAGGTGCGCGCCTGGTTCAATGCCCAGGCCACGCACGAGACAATAGGACGTGGCCGCGAGGCAGTAGAGAAACTGCTCCAGCGAGAAGGCAAAACCGCCACCAAGCTCGACGACTTAGCGGTTCAACTGGGCTTCAAGTCTGCCGATGCGCTGTTTGAGGTGGTGGGCAAAGACGAGTTTTCGCTGCGCAATATCGAAACGGTGCTGCGCCCCCCGGAGCCCGTCATCCAGCCCGACGATTTTCTGCTGCTCAAGAAAACGCGCACGAACACATCTGCTCCGAAGGGAGGGGTGTTGGTGGTGGGCATCGACTCGCTCATGACGCAATTGGCCAAGTGTTGCAAACCCGCGCCGCCCGACGATATTCGGGGGTTTGTCACGCGTGGCAAGGGTGTGAGCGTGCACCGGGCCGATTGCAGCAATTTCCGCGAGATGGCTGCACGCAGCATGGAACGCGTCATCGAGGTGGAGTGGGGCGCTTCCAAATCAGCGGCGGTGGCCGCCGTTTATCCCGTGGACGTGGCCGTTGAAGCCGCAGACCGCCAGGGCCTGCTGCGCGATATCTCGGAAGTTTTTGCACGTGAGAAAACCAATGTCATTGGCGTCCAGACCCAGTCAGTTAAAGGTACCGCCTGGATGACGTTTACGGTGGAGGTGTCCGATTCAGGGCGCCTGAACAAGGTCTTGGGCATCGTTGCTGGTGTTTCGGGAGTGCGTTCGGCACGCCGCCGTTAAAGGGCAGAGCATATGCGGCGCACTTTGTTGTGCGCTTTCGCAAAAGCGCTCTGTTTTTATGGCTATAATCGTAGTCTTGATTAACGACAGGCGCGTAGCTCAGCTGGTTAGAGCACCACCTTGACATGGTGGGGGTCGTTGGTTCGAGTCCAATCGCGCCTACCAAACACCGCAAGCCAAACCAGGGCTTGTAACCGAAACAGCCCGCTTCTTAGCGGGCTTTTTCGTTTTGCAGCTTTTTTTCTCCTGATGTCTCTCGGGGTTGAGAGCCATGGCGGCCGCCCTTGCTTTAGACGACGTCTCATCCCTTCTCGTGAGAGTTGTATTCGCCAATCAGATCATCTCAGGCATGCGCATACGCATTTGTCTGACATGGAAAGGGAAGTCGGGGCGATACCTTGTGGTTCTTCTTCGTAAGGGTCGCACACCATGAACACGTCGCATAACGTTTCTCCTCCTCTCAGCGGGCTGACGGCGGACTCCGATCCTGAATTTGGCATGTACGACATCCAAATCTTCTGGCTGGCCGCGTTGGTGGCGGTTGTGGCTGTGATCGCGGTCGCCTATTTCAAAATGGGCTATTGACGATGCCACCTCCGCGCATTCAGAGCATTCGAGCGGTGCTGAATGGCGGCAGATGAGGAATCGGCGAAGTCCATCGACCTCGCCACTTTTATTTCAGTGCGTCGTTCAACAAACGCGGATCGCATTGATTAAAAATGCGGTGGTGGGTCTTGCACCGGTGGGACCCCAGGTTGGGCGGGTGGATCGCCCTGGGGAGGCTCGGGCACCCATGTGGGTGGCGTCTCCACCGGAGGAAATGGCGGTACCGGGGAGGGGGTGGGTGCTGGCAGCATGGTAGGTCCTTTCAGAGTCGATCAATACAAGCCTGACCTTACCCATCCGCCTGGTTACCTTGTGCCAGTCAACTTCCCGAGTTTCTGTCGATATTAAGAGTGGCAGATTCCCGCACCGGGGGGGCTCATGCATGTCAGGGCGTATTCATGACACGAGCTGCGTGCGGTTCAACTCCGGTCTTCTTCAGATCGTCCGGGCCCGCAGGCATCCGAACCTGGGGCAAACAGTCGGGGTATTCACGTTGGATGAACGTGACAAGTGCCTCGCGCACCCGGCAGCGCAGGTCAAACGCGAGGCCCGACGAGCGTGCCGAGACCAACACCCGGATCTGGATCGTGCGCTCGGTCACGTCGGTCAGTTGCAGCACGCTGACGCGCTTGTCCCACTCGGGTGCGGTTTCTAGGATGCGCTGAAGTTCTGCGCGCAGAGGGTCCAGCGGCAGGCGGTAGTCTGCAAACAGAAACACCGTGCCCAGAATTTCCGAGCTTGTGCGTGTCCAGTTCTGAAACGGGTGTTCGATGAACCACTGCAGCGGAATGATGAGACGCCGCTCGTCCCAGATGCGCAGCACCACGTAGGTGCTCGTGATCTCTTCCACGCGGCCCCACTCGCCCTCGATGATGAGCACGTCGTCAATGCGGATGGGCTGCGCCAGCGCAATCTGCAGCCCCGCAATGATGTTGCTGAACACCGGGCGTGCGGCAATACCTGCCACGATGCCTACCACCCCGGCCGATGCGAGCAGACTGGCCCCCACTTGGCGCGCTCCCGGAAAGGTCATGAGCATCAGAGCCAAGCCCGCCATCACGACCCCTGTCATGGCGGTGCGCGACAACACCCGCGCTTGCGTGGCAATGCGCCGGGCGGTCAGGTTGTCTTCTACATCTGCGGGATGTTGGGCAATGATGCCATTGGCCAGACCCCCGATGGCTGCAATCAGCAACCAACAAGCCCCGGCGATGATGGCCAGCCCATTAATATGGCGGATACCACCGATGTAACGCAAGTCATCGCCAGCGGCTTGCCACACCAATTGCAAGGCAATCAGCGGCAAAAAAACTCGCATTACGGGGATACAAGCGAGCACAACGGTATTCACCACCGGAAGTGGTGCCGTCGCCCTGCGCAGCAAGATGGCGATGATGCGATGCGCGATGGCTGCCAACGTGATGGCAAACAACGCAGCTACAACAGTGGCAAAACCGGGAGAGAGTTCAAAACCTTCGTGCATGAGCGGATCAGGTGGGCAAACGGAGACTATCGCACCCCTTCGTCAAGTAGTCTGTCGGACGTGCCCTGCAGGGTTTTGCGAGGATGATGGGAGGGGCGGGGGCTCAACGGGCAGCGCGGGTGCCGCGGGTCAAGCGTGTCGCCTCCGCGACAGGGTGATGCGCTCCCTGCATCAGGGTATTCCTTTGCTGGTGGCGGGCCCCCCGGTCCCTAGAATGTGTTGCACTGCAATACATGGGTGTTGAGCCCGAGGAGTTTGTTGTGTCCGAACAGAAAAGTGCCGCTCCCAAGTCGGTGCAACGTGTCATCAAGAAGTATCCCAACCGCCGTCTGTACGACACAGACACCTCCACCTACATCACGCTGGCCGAGGTGCGGCAACTCGTCATGGCGAACCAGCACGTGGTAGTGCGTGACGCTAAAACCGGCGAAGACCTGACGCGCAGTATCTTGCTGCAGATCATTCTTGAAGAAGAAGCCGGTGGCGCGCCGATGTTTACCGAGGCGGTGCTGGCCAACATCATCCGTTTTTACGGACACGCGATGCAGGGATTCATGGGCGCTTATCTAGAGAAGAATGTGCAGGCATTCACCGACGTGCAAGCCAAGCTGGCCGAGCAATCACAAAGCGTGACGCCCGAGATGTGGGCCCAGTTCATGAACCTTCAGTCGCCCATGCTCAAGGGCATGGTGGGCAATTACGTGGAGCAGTCCCAGTCCATGTTGACCCAGATGCAGGAGCAGATGCAAAAGCAGACCGAGCAGATGCTGGGGGCCTTTGGATTGAAAAGGTGACGACGGCTTGAGACGCTTGCGGTGCTCTGCTCCTTTCTTTATCTAAGGGGGGCGGCGCTTTTGCGGTGGGCCGGCCGATCCTCGGGGTCCATCGGTCGGATTGCACCGGTTTCACCGGCTGCAGGGCCTGGCAAACGTTTGGAGAATGGGTAAGCCCACCTGTCCAACGCCGGAACTGGGACAATACGGGGATATGAGCGAAGTACTGTCCCCCACAAAAACACCCAAAGTCGGATTTGTCAGCCTTGGTTGCCCCAAGGCTTTGACCGATTCCGAGTTGATCCTCACGCAACTGAGCGCCGAGGGTTACGAAACCTCCAAGACCTTTCAGGGCGCGGACCTGGTCATCGTCAACACGTGCGGCTTCATCGACGATGCGGTCAAGGAAAGCCTGGACACCATCGGCGAGGCGCTGGCCGAGAACGGCCGGGTCATCGTCACCGGCTGCCTGGGCGCCCGCACTGGCGACGATGGCGACAACATGGTGCGCAGAATGCACCCCAGCGTGCTGGCCGTGACGGGCCCGCATGCCACGCAAGAGGTGATGGACGCCGTCCACCTCAATTTGCCCAAACCACACGACCCTTTTATCGACCTCGTGCCCGGCAGTTTCGGTATTGCGGGCATCAAGCTCACGCCCAAGCACTACGCCTACCTGAAGATCAGCGAAGGCTGCAACCACCGCTGCACCTTCTGCATCATCCCGTCGATGCGCGGAGATCTGGTGTCGCGCCCCATCGGCGACGTCCTGAGCGAGGCCAAGGCCCTGTTCGCTGGCGGCGTCAAAGAACTGCTGGTCATCAGCCAGGACACGTCTGCTTATGGCGTGGACGTGAAATACCGCACCGGCTTCTGGGACGGCAAACCTGTCAAGACCCGCATGCTGGAGCTGGTGCAGACCCTGGGCGAAATCGCCGAACCCTACGGCGCCTGGGTGCGCTTGCATTATGTGTACCCGTACCCTAGCGTCGACGAGGTCATCCCCCTCATGGCCACGGGCCGTGTGCTGCCGTACCTCGACGTGCCCTTCCAGCACAGCCACCCCGATGTCCTGAAGCGCATGAAGCGCCCCGCCAGTGGCGAGCGCAACCTGGAGCGCATCCAGCGCTGGCGCGAAGCCTGCCCCGAGATCGTGATCCGCAGCACCTTCATCGCAGGCTTCCCCGGCGAGACGGAAGAAGAGTTCGCACACCTGCTCGACTTTGTGCGAGAGGCTCAGATCGACCGAGCCGGTTGCTTTGCTTACAGCGATGTGACCGGTGCTGCCGCCAACGCGCTGCCCGGCATGCTGCCGATGGAAGTGCGCGAAGAGCGCCGTGCCCGTTTCATGGCAGTGGCCGAAGAGGTGTCCGTTGCCAAGCTGCAGCGCCGTGTGGGCGCCACCATGCAGGTGCTGGTTGACTCTGCCCCCGGTTTGGGCCGAAAGGGTGGCGTGGGCCGCACCTATGCCGACGCGCCCGAAATCGACGGCACTGTGCAGCTGCTGCCACCCGAGAAAATCAGCAAGACCATGAAGGTGGGCGAATTCACCAAGGCGCGCATCGTGGGCGTGCGAGGGCATGATCTGGTCGCGCAGCCTATTTGAGCATCGCAAAAATATGAGCTGCTAGCGCTTGAATCCATTGGGTTTCAGGTTGATTTGATATCGAAACCTATGTTTATGAAGCGCTACCAGCTCCTATATCCATAGCTGTCACCGCTGCGCCGCAAGGCGATTCCCCTCCGAATTCGGATATGCTTTTGGCGGCGTTCCCCATCCGGGCCACACATACGAGGAATACATCATGGGTCTCATTCAGGCGGCTGTTGGTTCGATTGGCGGAATGCTTGCCGATCAGTGGAAAGACTTCTACACCGTACCCGACGGCCTGCCCGCCACGGCAGCTCTGTTTGCCGCGGTACCGCGCGGCACGAACGCCGGGCGGGTTTCGAACACCAGGGGGTCTTCGAACATCATTACCAATGGCTCCAAGATCGTCGTGCCTGAGGGCTACGGTCTGCTGCTGTTCCAGGATGGCGCGATCACCGGCTTTGCCGCTGAGCCCGGTGGTTATGAGTGGAATTCGAACGATCTCCAGTCGAAGTCGATCTTTACCGGCGGTGGTTTTGTCGAATCGATGGTCCAGCAAAGCTGGGAGCGCTTCAAGTTTGGCGGCCAGCCGGGCTCCCAGCAGTCTGCGTTCTTTGTTTCGCTCAAAGAACTGCCCGATAACCGGTTTGGCACGCAGTCCGACATTTACTGGGATGACCGCTACCTCAACGCGCAAGTCGGCGCCATCACCCGCGGCAGCTACACGCTGAAAATTGTCGATCCGATCCTCTTCGTCAAGAGCTTTGTACCGGCCAAGTACCTGCAACCGGGCCAGGTGTTTGATTTCACCGATCTTGACAATGCAGCGGCCAGCCAGCTTTTCAATGAAGTCGTGGGTTCCCTGGCACCGGCGTTCAGCCTGTACACCAACGACCCTGAAAAGGGCAACCGCATCACCAAGATCCAGCAGGACTCGATCGGGTTTGCCAAGAGCCTGTCTGACGCGGTGGAGAGCGCCTACCAGTGGAAATCCGACCGCGGTCTTGCCATCGTCAAGACGGCCATCGTCTCGATCGAGTACGACGCCCAGACCAAGGAACTACTCAAGACGGTGCAGCGCGCGGATGCGCTGCTGGGTGCGCGCGGCAATTCCAATCTGCAGGCCTCAGTGGCAGCGGGCATGCAATCGGCGGGTGAGAACGGCGGCGCCAACGGCATCTTTGGCATGGGCATGGCAGCGGGCGTGGCGGGCATCAGTGGGCTGCAGCAGCCAGTGGCACCAGCGGTGCCCGTGTCCTCGGCACCCCCGCCGGCGGCGCCTGTGCCCGCCGACGACCCGATTGTCCGGCTGACCAAAGCCAAGCAGATGCTGGACGCGGGACTCATCACGCAGGCCGATTACGATGCGGTGAAGGCCAAGGCGCTGGGCCTGTAGGTTCACATGACGCAGCCCACGCCTGTGATGCCCACCGGGCCGGGGTCGCCGCAGGATGTGCCGCCTGCGCCAGGGCAGTTTCCGGTAGACCCGGCGACGCTGCCTGCGTCGATTCGCGACGAGCTGCAGGCCCCTGACCCGACCGCCATCGACACCTCTGCCACCGAACTGCGCGATGGCGTCAACCGCTGTCCAAAGTGTGGCTCCACGGAGATCCGGCATCGTGCGGGCTCCGATAAGCTGATCTGCCTGTTTTGCCGCCATGAGTGGGTGGGCACGCGGGTAGAGGACGAATTCGGTCTTGGCGAGGGCATTGATGACCTGCGCGGAACCGTGATCGCCTCTGGGGCGAAAACCATCCAGGCCGATGTTTCCAGCCTGCGCACCTTCAAGTGCGGTGGCTGCGGCGCAGAAGTGGTGGTGAACACCGAAACCGCGATGACGGCGCGCTGCCATTGGTGCCGCCACGTCCTGGGCGTCAACGAGCAGATCGACAACGGCGCAGTGCCCGATGCCGTATTGCCGTTTCAAATCAAGAAGGACGACGCGGTGGCGCGCATCCGCCAGTTTGTGGGCAAGCGCCAGATGTTTGCGCTCAAGGCCTTCAAGGAAGAGTTTTCGCCTGAAAACGTGCTTGGCGTGTACCTCCCCTACATGGTGGTGGACGCCAAAGCCAGCGCAGACGTGGCGGGATTTGGGGAGGTGGAAACGCGCCGCTACACGCGTGGCGAGGGCAAGGACCAGAAGACTTATTACGACGCCGATGTGTACCAGCTGCAGCGGCACGTCGACTTTACGGTGGACGACCTGACGATGGAGTCGAGCGCCCAGCGTGGCAATCTGGACACCAAGGCCAACACCAACAACATCATCAACACCATCCTGCCCTTTGACACCAAAAACGCAGTGAAGTGGAACGCCTCGTACCTGGCGGGCTACACCTCGGAAAAGCGCGACCGCGATGTCGAGCACTTGAACCCGCAGCTCGAAGACCAGTTGCTCTCGATTGCGCGCGCGCAGGTGCAGTCGTCAGTGCGCCAGTACGGCCGTGGTGTGCGCTGGGAGCAGGAGCGCATCGATGTGCACGGCACGCGCTGGGTGGCGATGTACCTGCCGGTGTGGCTGTATTCGTACCACCAGCCAGGCACGGGCCGTGGTGGGAGTGGCGGCATGTTGCACTACATCGCCGTGAACGGCCGCACCGGCGAGACCATGGGCAGTGTGCCCGTACAGCAGTGGAAGCTGATCACCGCCGCGCTCACCGTGGGCACGTTTGTCGAAGGCGTAGCGCTCTGGTTGGTGGGGAGATGACGATGGACAGTGACGGTATTCTTTTTCTCCTGGCGCTGGGCCCGGCGAGCGCCGCGGGGTTGTACTGGATGTTGTACCGCTACTACCGAAATACCGACAAATCGCACCATTTCGAGAGCGAAACCGAGGTCAAGGCCCAGCCAGTTACTGGCGCTGGCGAGGATGTGAAGGTGAACGAAGTCCGGGGTACGCAGGAGACGCAGATTCGCGGCAACAACGTGGGCGATTTCCGAAGGCGCGTGCAACGCACTTAGTGCACAGACTATGACCCAACAAAAAAGGCTTCCCGAGGGAAGCCTTTTTGCTGTGCCTAACGCTGCGAGTCAGCAGCGGGTTGGCAGGTGATTACACGCGCTTGCGGTATTCGCCGGTGCGGGTGTCGATTTCGATCTTGTCGCCTTGCGAGACAAACAGAGGCACGGGCACTTCAAAGCCGGTGGCGATCTTGGCGGGCTTGAGCACCTTGCCGGATGTGTCGCCCTTGACGGCTGGCTCGGTCCAGGTGATTTCGCGTTCAACGCTGGTGGGCAGTTCGACCGAAATAGCCTTGCCGTCGTAGAACACCACTTCCAGCGTCATGCCGTCTTCCAAGTAGTTCAGTGCGTCGCCCATGTTTTCGGCTTCGACTTCGTACTGGTTGTATTCCGTGTCCATGCAGACATACATGGGATCGGCAAAGTAGGAGTAGGTGCACTCCTTCTTGTCCAGGATCACGTTGTCGATCTTGTCGTCGGCCTTGAACACGTTTTCGGTGCCGAAGTTGCCGATCAGGCTCTTGAGCTTCATGCGCACGGTGGCTGCACCGCGGCCGCCGCGGGCGTATTCGGTCTTCAGGACCACCATGGGGTCCTTGCCGTGCATGATGACGTTGCCGGCGCGGATTTCTTGAGCGATTTTCATAGCAGGTTGCTTGGGTTGGGGCCGCTCAACGCGTGGGCTCGTGGTCTTCTGAGAGCAGAAGGCTCGCCTTGCCTATGCATGTTCCGCGGCGGGACTGCGCGGGTGCTCGACACCGGTGTGCCGTACCTGTTTTGCGCAAAGCCTCGGATTTTACCGTTTTTCGGCGGCAAAGCCCAAAAGTTGTGCGACGAGATCGTCTTGCCCCAAAAGGCGCGCGCGCGCAGCCTGAGTGCAGGCCGTCCATTCGGCCAATGTGGCGTCGTCAGGCAACTGCAGTGGTGCGCTGTCCAATCCGTTCCAGGTGGCATGAAACGCGCGCAGGGTCGGGGGCGCCTCCAGCCAGTCCAGAAACGCCATCAACTTGGCGTGGTGGGCGTTGTCATCTTGTGGGTAGATGTGCCAGACCAGCGCCTGTCCGGCCCACAGCGCCCGTACCAACGAATCCTCACCGCGCACGGCGTTGAAATCGCAGGCCCACAGCATCTCGTCAAATGCAGCTTGTGGGCGGTGGGGTAAATATGAAATTGATAGCTGATTGCGCTTACTGGATAAGCACTGGAAGCCATTTTGACTTGTATTTTCTGCAAGTGCCGACCGCACGGCGTGCGTGGGGCGGCCCGGAGTGACCAGTAGCTGCGTGGGGAGCGCCTGGCCTTGCTGCAGCAGGTCGGGCAACGCAGCGGGTTCGTAGCAAAACAGGGACATCCAGCGGTGTCCGGGCTCGACTTCACCCAGCCCGAATGCCGTTGCATGCGTGGCACGCCAGGCTGTCCGATCAAACCCTTCCCGCCGCGCCATCAGGTCCGGCTCGCGCAGCAATCCACCTGTTGCGGGAGTGAAGCCGGGGTAGAAAAACCAGCGCGTCCAGCCTGCCGCCGGGCCGGACATGAGCAGCGAGGGCAGCCGGTGGTTGCGCTCCACGTAGCGCTCTGCCGACAGGTATTCAAGATTGATCCAAAGAGGTTGGAAGCCATTCTTTGGATGTTTTTGGCCTCTGGCGCTTGATGAATAAGCGCTGTAAGCTATAAATTCAGGAGCAATTTCACACCCGAACGCCTCCACCATCACATCGGGTGCGGGCTCGTCCGGGCCGGGCGGTGGCGAGCCCCAGGCGCGCAGCTCCACGCCGGGGCAGCCTTCGGGCGCCATCCACGCCAGGGCTGAGGCGTCATCCACCCACAGACGCACGCGATGGCCCCGGCCGGCCAATTGCGCCACCAGGCGCCAGCACACGCCGATGTCGCCAAAATTGTCGATCACGCGGCAGAAGACATCCCACTGCGAGGGAGGGACGGTAAGGTTCATCGGGATGGCGTCGTGGTTGCTTGTGCACGCAAATGCTCAACCAGCAGCCGGGCGACGCTGGACAGCGATTCTTCAGACCGCACGCACAGTGACAGGCGACGCTGTGCCCAGGGTTCATTCAGTGTGACGGTGCGGATGGCGAGCGTGCCCTGGTACAGCGCGGCGCTGCCACGCGGCATCACGCCTACGCCCAGCCCGGCGTTCACCATGAGACACAGCGCGTCGTAGCTCGTGACCTGGATACGCAACCGCAGCGGCAGGCCCGTTTCGGCTGCCGCGCGGGTCAGTTGGTTGTTGATGGCGCTGCCCGGGTGTGCGCCGACAAAGTCGTAGGGCAGGGCGTCTGCCAGCCGCACAGACTTGCGCCGTGCCAGCGCGTGGCCGGTGGGCACCACCAGCACCAATTCGTCGCTGCGATACGGAATCAGCGTCACGCGCTCGCCGTAAGTACCTTCGTTCAGGATGCCCACGTCGGCCGCGTTCTCGGCCACCGAGTGGGCGATTGCGCTGCTGATCTGCTCCTGCAGTCGCACATCCACCTGTGGGTGTTGGGCCAGAAAACTTTGCAGCTCGGCCGGCAGAAACTGTGTGATGGCAGAGATGTTGGCCACCACGCGCACATGGCCGCGCACGCCCGTGCCGTACTCGCGCATCTGCGTGGCAATGCCATCGAGGTCGTTCAGCACGCCACGCGCCAGGTTGAGCAGCGCAAACGCGGCGGCAGTGGGCTCGGTGCCCTTGTTGCTGCGCGTGAAAAGGGCCACGCGCAACGCGTCTTCCAGGTCGGCCAGGCGGCGGCTGACGGCCGAGGCGGCGATGTGCTCGCGTGCAGCCGCGGCGGCGATGGTGCTTTCTTCCATCACGGCGACGAACAGGCGCAGAGAGACGGGGTCGAGTTTCATGAGGGCGTGATGGTAAGCCGTTTGCCAAATGCCATGCCGGTTTGCGATGGCGGCTTGTTGCATCAGCGTTTTGCAGTCGTGCGGACTGTGCGCATCATTCGCGCCAACAAGCCAAGGGCCCACGCCCGCAAGAGACAAACATTCCCATGGATTCCATCGCCTCTCCCGCCGCGCTGCAAGGCGTTCGCGTCATCGAAATGGGCCAACTCATCGCCGGGCCGTTCTGCGGCAAGACGCTGGGCGAGTTTGGTGCCGACGTGATCAAGATCGAAGCCCCCGCGGACCCGAGCCGACCCGGTGCGTCGGGCGGCGACCCGCTGCGCAACTGGCGCCTCATCAAGGAAGGCACCTCCGTCTGGTGGCAGGTGCAGTCGCGCAACAAGCGCTCGGTGGCGCTGGACCTGCGCCAGAAGGAAGGCCAGGCCATAGCCCGCCAGCTGATCGCCGAGGCCGATGTACTGGTCGAGAACTTCCGCCCCGGCACGCTCGAAGGCTGGGGCATGTCGCCCGAAGAACTGCATGCGCTCAACCCCGGCCTGGTGATGCTGCGCATCTCCGGCTACGGCCAGACCGGCCCCTACCGCGACCTGCCGGGCTTCGGCGCCATTGGTGAGGCCATAGGCGGCCTTCGCCACCTGACGGGCGAGCCGGGCCGCGTGCCGGTGCGCGTGGGGGTGTCGATTGGCGATACGCTGGCGGCGCTGCACGGCACCATCGGCGTGCTCACCGCGTTGTACCACCGCAAGGTCAACGGTGGCCAAGGACAGGTGATCGACGTGGCGCTGCACGAGGCGGTGTTCAACGTGATGGAAAGTTTGATCCCCGAATACAGCGCGTTTGGCGCCGTGCGCGAGGCCGCAGGCAGTGCGCTGCCGGGCATTGCGCCCTCCAACGCCTACCCATGCACCGACGGCTGGGTGCTGGTGGCAGGCAATGGCGACAGCATCTTCAAGCGGCTGATGGATGCGATTGGCCGTGCGGACCTGGGGGCTGCCCCCGACCTGGGCGACAACGCAGGCCGCGTAGCGCGCGTGGCAGAAATTGACGCCGCTATTGGCGCGTGGAGCGCACAGCGCACCGTGCAGCAGGTGCTGGACGCACTGGGCGCCGCCCGCGTCCCGGCGGGCAAGGTCTACACCGCCAAGGACATTGCTGAAGACCCGCACTACCGCGCCCGCGACATGCTGCTGACCCAGCAGACGCGCGACGGCTACAGCGTGGAAGTGCCGGGCATCGTGCCCAAGCTCTCGGCCACGCCGGGCACCATCCGCAGCAGCGCGCCGCACCTGGGCGATGACACCGATGCGGTTCTGGCCGAGGCCGGCTTGACTGTCGAACAGATCGCGCTGCTGCGCAGCAAGGGGGTGATTCAATGAGTGCATCCAACTCGTTGTGGCAAGGGGCAAACCGCCGCATCCACATGCAGGAGGTCGGCCTGCGCGACGGCCTGCAGATGGAAAAGGCCTTTGTGCCCACGGCCGACAAGATCGCGCTGTGCAATGCGTTGTCGGCTGCCGGACTGTCCAAGATCGAGGTGACCTCGTTCACATCGCCCACGGCCATCCCTGCGCTCAAGGATGCCGAAGTCGTGATGCGCGAGATCACGCGCCGCCCCGGCACCGTCTACACCGCGCTGGTGCCCAACCTGCGCGGGGCAGAGCGCGCCATCGAGTCGCGCACGGACGAGCTGAACCTGGTGATGTCCGTCAGCGCCACACACAACCTTGCCAACCTGCGCATGACGCAGGAACAGTCGTTTGCGGCGCTGGCGCAGGTGGTGGCGCTGTCGCAGGGCGCCAATGTGGCGGTGAATGTGTCGCTGTCGTGCGTATTCGGATGCCCCATGGAAGGCGATGTGCCAGAGGCCGATGTGTTTGGATGGGTGCAGCGTTTTGTGGATCGGGGCGTGCGCGGCATTGCGCTGTGTGACACCACGGGCATGGCCTATCCGACCCAAGTGCACCAGCTAACGTCCGTGGCCCGCGCACGCTGGCCGGGTGTGGAATTCACCCTGCATTTCCACAACACGCGCGGCATGGGGCTGGCCAATGTGCTGGCCGCCATCGACGGGGGAGCTGACCGGTTCGATGCCTCGCTGGGCGGGCTGGGCGGCTGTCCGTATGCGCCGGGTGCCAGCGGCAATGTGTGCAGTGAGGAGGTCGTGCATGCGCTGGGGCTGATGGGATATGACACGGGCGTGGACCTGGACCAACTCGTGGCGGCGGCGCAGCTACTGCCTGCCTTCATCGGCCACGACATCCCGAGCCAGATTGCCAAGGCCGGTCCGCGCCTGGCGCTGCATCCGGTACCAGCCGATTTCGACGCGATCCGCGAGCGGGCGCTTGCGCGGCCCTGACGTTTTTATTCAGCAACAAAAAGGAGACAGAGAGATGAATATCACCCGCAAACAATTCACTACCACCCTGATGCTCGGGGCATTGGCCGCCGCTGTGTCTACCGGAGCCTGGGCCCAAGGCTCCTACCCGACCAAAAATGTGACCATGGTGGTGCCCACCGCCGCAGGCGGCACCACCGACCTGTCGGCCCGTATGCTGGCCCAGGCGCTGGCTCCGGTGCTGGGCCAGTCGGTCATCGTGGACAACAAGGGCGGCGGCAACGGCAACATTGCCGCCAGCATCGTCAAACGCGCCGAGCCTGATGGCTACACCGTGTTCATGCAGTACTCGGGCTACCACGTCATCTCGCCCCACATCACCAAGCAAAAGCAGTGGGATCAGGCGGACTTTCAGCCGGTGGCCAATGTGATCTCGGCCCCGCAGATCATCGTGGTGCGCAACGACCTGCCCGTGAAAACGCTGGCCAAGCTGATCGCCTACGCCAAGGCCAACCCCGGCAAGCTCAACTACGCCTCGTCGGGCAATGGCTCGCTGCAGCATGTGACCGGTGCCATGCTGGAACAGCAAGGCGGTATCAAGATGGTGCACGTGCCCTACAAAGGCACCGGGCCCGCGCTCCAGGACCTGCTGGGCGGCCAGGTGGATCTGACCTTTGGTACGGCGCCGCCGTTCATGCCCCACATCGCCAGCGGCAAGCTGCGCGTGCTGGCGGTGACGGGCAAAGAGCGCTTGCCAAGCCTGCCCGACGTGCCTACCACCGCCGAGGCGGGCTACCCCAAGGTCGATGCGACGTCGTGGTTTGCGTTGTTTGTGCCCGCAGCGGTGCCCAAGCCGGTGGTGGATAAGCTCACGGCCGACATCCGTACCGTGGTGCAAAGTGCCGCGTTCAAGCAGAAGGCGTTGGAGCAGGGCGCCACGGCCGACTACCAGACCCCGGCGCAGCTGGGCGACAAGGTCAAGGCGGACCTTTCCAACTGGGCGTCGGTGGTGAAAAGCTCGAAGATCGAAGCAGAATAGTGGTCAAACTGGCCGCCAGCGCTTTATGGATAAGCGCTGGTAGCTATTGTTTTGATAGTTTTCGTGCCTCGCAAGACATGGCGCCACAATACGCGCCATGTCTAACGTGCATTCCGAAGAACTGCTGGCGCAAGTGGCTGCGCTGCCCGCGCTGCCTGGTGTCTACCGCTATTTCGACGCCCAGGGCGCACTGCTGTATGTGGGCAAGGCGCGGCACCTGAAACGTCGCGTTTCGAGCTATTTCACCAAAAACCATGGCGGCACGCGCATCGGCCACATGGTCAGCAAGATCGTGCGCATGGAGACCACGGTGGTGCGGTCCGAGGCCGAGGCGCTGCTGCTCGAAAACAACCTCATCAAGTCGCTGAACCCCAAGTTCAACATCCTGTTCAGGGACGACAAGAGCTACCCCTATCTCAAGATCACGGGCACACCCGCAGCCACAGGCGATGCGCCGGGCGTGGTCTACCCGCGCATGGCGTATTACCGGGGTTCGGTGGACAAGCGCCATCGGTACTTTGGCCCGTACCCCAGCGCCTGGGCGGTCAAGGAAACCATCCAGCTGCTGCAAAAGGTGTTTCGCCTGCGCACGTGTGAAGACACTGTGTTTGCCAACCGCACGCGGCCGTGCCTGCTGTTTCAGATCAAGCGTTGCACCGGCCCATGTGTGAACCTGATTTCGCCCGAGGCCTACGCCGCCGATGTCTCGCATGCCGAGGCGCTGCTGCGCGGCGAAACCCAAGAGGTGCTGCAGGCCATGGAGGCGCGGATGATGGCCCATTCCGACAGGCTTGAATTTGAGCAGGCGGCCGAGGTGCGCAACCAGATCCAGGCGCTGTCACGTGTGCTGCACCAGCAATCCATCGAGATTGCGGACGACAAGGACGTGGACATCCTGGCGGTGCGCGTGCAAGGTGGCCGCGCCTGCGTGAACCTGGCCATGGTGCGGGGTGGGCGGCATCTGGGTGACCGTCCGTACTTTCCGGTGCATGTGGAAGACGCTGCCGCCATTTTTGAGGAAGAGGGCGGCGAAGGCGCTGACGACATCGCTCCGGCCAGGCCTGTTCGCCGTGTCGAGGTGTTGGTGCTGGAAGCCTTCATCGCGCAGCACTACATCGGCGTGCCGGTGCCCCCGGTGCTCGTCACCAGCGAACCCGTGGACAAGGCGCTGCTCGAGGCGCTGGGCGACCAAAGTGGTGTGCGCGTGACAGCCATCCACCAGCCGCGCGAACAGCGTCGGGCCTGGCTGGACATGGCGCAGAAAAATGCCGACCTGCAACTGGCCCGCCTGCTGGCGGAAGAAGGCTCGCAACAGGCCCGCACGCGCGCGCTGGCCGACGCGCTGGACCTGCCGCCCGAAGACCTGGAGCAACTCACCATCGAGTGTTTCGACATCTCGCACACCGCGGGCGAATCCACCCAGGCGTCGTGTGTGGTGTTCCACCACCACAAGATGCAGAGCAGTGAGTACCGCCGCTACAAGATCGAGGGCATCACTGGCGGGGACGACTATGCCGCCATGCGCCAGGTGCTGACCCGCCGCTACAGCAAGGTGGCCGAAGCCGCGCGCGAGGCAGGGGGCATCGACTTTGCGGCCGCACCGCCGCCGGACACATCCAACACCGATGGCGCGGTCAAGCCCAAGGGCGTGGCACGGTTGCCCGACCTGGTGCTCATCGACGGCGGCAAGGGCCAGGTCGGTGTGGCGCGTGAGGTGTTCACCGCGCTGGGTCTGGACCTGACGCGCATCGTCGGCGTGGAGAAGGGCGAGGGCCGCAAGGTGGGCTTGGAAGAGCTGGTGTTTGCCGACGGGCGCGAGAAGGTTTACCTGGGCAAGGACTCGGCCGCGCTCATGCTGGTGGCGCAGATCCGTGACGAGGCCCACCGCTTTGCCATCACCGGCATGCGCGCAGCACGCGCGAAGGTACGCGTGGGCGGTGGCCAGCTCGAAGAGATTGCCGGCGTAGGCCCCAAGAAACGAGCGCGGTTGCTGCAGCGGTTTGGCGGCGTGCGCGGGGTGGCATCGGCCAGTGTGGAAGACCTGATCACCGTGGATGGCATTTCGCGCGAACTGGCAGAAGAGATTTACAGGGCGTTGCGTTGAGCGCCTGATGCGCCATGGCTAATATCGCACACCCCGCAATTCGCCGTGTTGCCATGACACAATCGCCGCCATGTTCTGGACTATCCCCACCTTGATGACCTGGACGCGCATCGTCGCGATACCTTTGATCGTGGGTGTGTTCTACGCGCCGCTGGACCCCTCCATGCGCAACCTGATTGCCACGGTCATGTTTGTGGTGTTCGCCGCCACCGACTGGTTGGACGGCTACCTGGCCCGCAAGCTGAACCAGACGTCGTCATTTGGCGCCTTTCTGGACCCGGTGGCCGACAAGTTTCTGGTGTGTGCATCGCTTCTGGTGCTGGTGCACCTTCAGCGCGCCGATGTGTTTGTAGCCCTCATCATCATCGGGCGCGAAATCGCCATCTCTGCCCTGCGCGAATGGATGGCGCAGATCGGTGCCAGCAAGAGCGTGGCGGTGCACATGATCGGCAAGGTTAAGACCACTGTACAGATGGTGGCCATCCCGTTTTTGCTGTACGACGCGCGCCTTTTCGGCGTGATCGACACCGGCGTGTGGGGCACCTGGCTGATCTGGGCGTCGGCCGTGCTCACGGTCTGGTCCATGGTGTATTACCTGCAGAAGGCGCTCCCTGAAATACGGGCTCGCGTCAAGTAAATTCCAAGTCTTTTGTGTCGCTAGCGCTTGCTGGATAAGCGCTGGCAGCTATCTCTTCAGGAGCATTCTATGGCGAAGCATCGCATTGCAGTCATTGCCGGCGACGGCATTGGCAAGGAAGTCATGCCCGAGGGCCTGCGCGTGATGGACGCCGCTGCGCGCAAGTTTGGTATCGACCTGCAGTTTGACCATTTCGACTTTTCGAGCTGGGACTACTACGAGAAGCATGGCAAGATGCTGCCGGACAACTGGAAAGACCAGATCGGCGGTCACGAAGCCATTTATTTCGGCGCGGTGGGCTGGCCGGAGAAGATTGCGGACCACGTCTCATTGTGGGGCTCGCTGCTCTTGTTTCGCCGCGAGTTTGACCAGTACATCAACCTGCGCCCCGCGCGCCTGATGCCGGGCGTGATCGCCCCCGTGGTGCGGCGCGATGGCTCACCCCGTTTGCCCGGTGAAATCGACATGTTCATCGTGCGCGAGAACACCGAAGGCGAATACTCCAGCATCGGTGGCCGCATGTACGAAGGCACCCCACGCGAAATCGTGATGCAGGAGACCGTGATGTCACGCCACGGAGTGGATCGCGTGCTCAAATTTGCTTTTGAACTGGCGCAGTCCCGCCCCAAGAAGCACCTGACCAGCGCCACCAAATCCAATGGCATCGCCATCACGATGCCCTACTGGGATGAGCGTGTGGCCGAGATGGCCAAGTCGTATCCGGATGTGAAGGTCGACAAGTTCCACATCGACATCCTCACGGCGCATTTTGTGCAGCGTCCCGACTTCTTTGATGTGGTGGTGGCCAGTAACCTGTTCGGCGACATCCTCAGCGACTTGGGCCCGGCCTGCACCGGCACCATCGGCATCGCGCCGAGCGCCAACCTGAACCCTACCCGCACCATGCCCTCGTTGTTCGAGCCGGTGCATGGCTCCGCGCCCGACATTGCCGGGCAGGGCATCGCCAATCCCATCGGGCAGATCTGGTGCGGCGCGATGATGCTGGATTTCTTGGGCTATCGCGCTGCACATGATGCTGTTTTGGCCGCCACTGAGTCCGTGCTCGACCCCAAGAGCGGAGGTCCGCGCACGGCAGATCTTGGTGGCACCGCCCGTACGCAAGACGTTGGCAAGGCCATTGCCGAGGCTTTGTCGGGCTTTGGGGGTTGATGACGCTGAGGTGTCAATACGGAATGCTGCCCATACGGCGTGTTTGAGACAAAAACAGCCTGCAAGCCCTGTCGCAGCGTGAAATGCGACTAGAATTCATCCCAACGCTGTCGCAAAACAGCGTGTTGTATTGACACCCGGAAACTCGATGGCTTTAATCTGATGCAGCAGCACCTGCTGTGTATGCCAGTCATTCCCCCGTCCAATCACCACCAGCCCCAAGGGCTGTGCTTTTTGACGTGTGAAGACCAGATATCCGCGAGACATTCCATCAACTCTTTTCCGAGAGGCTTCTTGTGAACAAAACCGAACTGATTGAGCACATCGCTACCAACGCCGACATCTCCAAGGCCGCTGCGGCACGTGCTTTGGAATCCACGATCGAGGCAGTCAAGAAGACTCTGAAGAAGGGCGGCACCGTATCGCTCGTCGGTTTCGGCACTTTCGCAGTCGGCAAGCGTGCTGCTCGCACAGGTCGCAATCCCCGTACTGGCGATACGATTAAAATCAAAGCTGCTAAAGTTCCTAAGTTTCGTCCTGGCAAGGCATTGAAAGATGCCTTGAACTGAGGATCAGTTTAGGTGGGGTCCTTAGCTCAGTTGGTAGAGCGGCTCCTTTACACGGAGTAGGTCGGCGGTTCGAGACCGTCAGGACCCACCACCACCGAACAAAGGCGAACGTAAGTTCGCCTTTTGTTTTTTTGCCTTCTGAAAGATCGACCATGTTTGAATCCATCCGCAAGCACTCCAAGATCGTGATGATCTTATTGTTCTTGCTGATCATTCCTTCGTTTGTGCTGGTAGGCATCGACAGCAACTACTTCTCCGAAAAGAGTCCGGTGGTGGCACGTGTTGATGGCCACAACATCAACCAGACGGACTGGGACAATGCCCACCGCGTGGAGTCAGACCGCATGCGTGCGCAGTCTCCTTCGGTCGATCCGAAGCTGCTGGATTCGCCGCAAGCACGCTACGCTACCTTGGAGCGTTTGGTGCGAGATCGGGTGTTGGCTGCAGCGGCGCAAAAAATGCATCTGGTGACCACCGATGCCCGCTTGGCCCGCAGCCTGCAAGAGATTCCAGCGATTGCAGGCCTCAAGCGCGCCGATGGCACGCTGGATGCGGAGGCTTACAGGGCATTGGTCGGCAGCCAGGGCTTGACGCCCGAAGGCTTTGAAGCCAACGTGCGTCGAGATCTTTCGGTCAACCAAGTCATGGGCGGCGTGATGAGCACGGTGTTCGGCACCGACGCGCAGATCAAACTGGCCCTCGATCCGCTTTATCAGCGCCGTGAAATCCAGGTTGCGCGCTTCAATCAGTCAGACTTTGCATCGAAAGTGTCGCCGACGGACGCCGACCTTGAAGCCTATTACAAAGCGCATCCGGCCCAGTTCCAGCAACTGGAACAAGCCGCGATTGAATATTTGGTCCTTGATGTCGATAGCGTGCGTGCAGGCATCACGCTTAACGAAGATGATTTGCGGACTTACTACAAAGAAAACGTAGAGCGTCTGGCTGGCAAAGAAGAGCGCCGTGCGAGCCACATTCTGATCAATGCCCCAAAAGATGCCCCAGCGGCAGACCGTGAAAAGGCCAAGGCCCGCGCCACACAATTGCTGGAGCAGGTACGCAAGTCCCCCGCCAGCTTCGGAGATGTCGCCAAGAAATCTTCTGACGACACGGGCTCGGCGTCCATGGGGGGTGACCTGAACTTTTTCGGCCGTGGTGCCATGGTCAAGCCGTTCGAAGATGCTGCTTTTGCATTGAAGAAGGGTGAGATCAGTGATGTGGTCGAATCCGACTTTGGCTTCCATATCATTCAACTTACTGACATCAAGACGCCCCGTCAGCCAACTTTCGAAGAGCTGCGTCCGTCGATGGAAACCGAGCTGAAACAGCAGCAAGCCCAGCGCAAATTTGCCGAAGTGGCCGAGACATTTACCAATGGCGTATATGAGCAGGCCGATAGCCTGCAGCCTGTTGCTGAAAAGCTCAAGCTCAAGATCCAGACAGCAACAGGCGTCACCCGCACCCCCGCTCCAGACGCTGTGGGCCCGTTGGCCAACAGCAAGTTTCTGGAAGCCCTGTTTTCTTCAGACTCGTTACAGAACAAGCGCAATACCGAGGCTGTAGAAGTGGGACCTAGCCAAATGGTGTCCGGTCGAGTAACTACTTACACCCCTGCCCGCACGTTGCCGTTGGAAGAAGTACGTGCCCGTGTTCGAAGCTTGTACGTTGCAGAGAAGGCGGCCGAACTGGCGCGGGCTGAAGGCGAAGCTAAGCTGACCGCTTGGAAGGCCGCCCCCGCATCGGCCGCAGGTTTGGCCGCGGCAGTGGAGATATCGCGTGAGCAGCCCCAGAACCTCCCCCGCCCGGTGATTGACGCCGCAATGCGCGCGCCTGCTGATGCGCTGCCCGGATGGATGGGTGTGGACCTGGGTGCCCAAGGTTATGCCGTCGTCAAGGTCAACCGTGTGGTTCCTCGCCAGGCACCGGATGCAGCGCGCGCGCAGCAAGAGCGCCAACAGTACCTGCAATGGTGGACCACAGCGGAAGGCATGGCCTACTATGAGTTGCTCAAGCAACGTTTCAAGGTCCAGATCAAGGCACCACGACCCACCAGCGCAACAGTGCAGGCAGCGCTAGAAAATTGAACGTTTTGGCCTTGGAGTGAAAATCCCGGGCTATAATACAAAGCTACGGTGGCTGTAGCTCAGTTGGTAGAGTCCAGGATTGTGATTCCTGTTGTCGTGGGTTCGAGCCCCATCAGCCACCCCAAATATGTAAAAGCCTTGCAACGTTCTGCGTTGCAAGGCTTTTTGCTTTTAGCCGACTGGAAATTCCCTGAACTTGAGTTCGCTCAGGTTTGTTGGTGACCAATTTCAAGGGTGTGGTCTTCACACGGCACGGCGCACCGCATACTGCATGCCCTACCTTTCAGGAGTTTCCGATGAGCCTTGTGATTCGCGATGCGTCGCCCAGTGAAAAACGTGGTAACGCCATGTCCGCAGCCCTTGCCAAGGAGCAACTGGAATATGCGGTCCAGATCGTGCAGGAGGTTCTGCCCAAAAGCGCTGGGGATGGTGCTTTGATAGGTGCTGTGATGCAGGCGATCGCGATGAACTACGCCGCCGTTCCCCAGCCGAACCGTTAACAGAGCGGAAGAGGCGAGGCCTCGGCGTCAATTTGAAGGACCCTTGGTCGCTCTGAGCACTGCTACCGCAGTGTGACAAGGGCGATTTGTGTTGGATGCCGCAAGGAATTTAATGGTGCCTATGGAGCCAGCGCACAGAAATGTGCTTGGCCTGCCCGGAGGGACTCGAACCCCCGACCTATAGCTTAGAAGGCTATTGCTCTATCCAGTTGAGCTACGGGCAGATGGGCTTTCGGCTTTGGTGCCTACTCGCGGTGCGAAATATGACTTCCGCCGCTGCGTTGGGCGCAGTGCTGGGATCATACCCGGCCTGCGGTGCCGATCCTTCTGCTGCCGGCACGATTTTGTAGTGGTGCGGGACTTGAGGTTATAACGGGAGCGCGCATCCGCGTATCCCTACTGTCCACTTCCATGCCCCACAGCGTCGCACTCATCCACACCATCGCCGCGGCGCTGGGACTGGCGCTTGCGTTGGGGTTTATTGCTACGCGCTTGCGGCTTCCGGCGTTGGTGGGCTACCTTTTGGCGGGAGTGGTGCTAGGGCCGTTCACTCCTGGTTTTGTGGCCGACGCTGCAATGGCGAGCCAGCTGGCGGAGATAGGGGTCATGCTGCTGATGTTCGGCGTTGGCCTGCATTTCTCGCTGGGTGACCTGTTGGCGGTGCGCAAGATCGCGGTTCCCGGAGCGGTTGTCCAGATGATGGTAGCAACGGCATTGGGAATGTCGCTGGCCACCTGGTGGGGATGGGGCTTGGGTGGCGCGCTGGTGTTCGGTCTTGCGCTTTCTGTGGCCAGCACGGTGGTGCTGTTGAGAGCGTTGGAGACGCTGGGTATTCTCGATACCCATACCGGCCGCATTGCTGTGGGATGGCTGGTGGTGGAAGACCTTGCCATGGTCTTGGTCCTGGTGTTGTTGCCGCCGCTGGCGGGCTGGCTGGGCGGCACCACTGCGGAGGTGGATGGCGCGACGCTTTGGCAGACCCTGGGTTGGACCTTGCTTCAGGTTGGCGGGTTTGTAGCGCTGATGCTTTTGGTGGGGCGTCGTTTATTCCCTTGGGTTCTTTGGCAGGTTGCGCGCACAGGATCGCGTGAGTTGTTCACATTGTGCGTGGTGGCTGCGGCCGTAGGCATCGCTTTTGGGTCTGCAGCATTGTTTGGCGTGTCGTTCGCTTTGGGCGCATTTTTTGCGGGCATGGTGATGCGCGAGTCGGAGTTCAGCCACCGCGCAGCCCAGGAGTCGCTTCCGTTGCGAGACGCTTTTGCCGTACTTTTTTTCGTGTCGGTCGGCATGTTGTTCAACCCTGCCGTGCTGTGGGACCGCCCCCTTCAAGTGATCGCGGTGGGGGCGATCATCATGGTGGGAAAGACATTGGCTGCCGCGGCACTGGTACTGGCGTTTCGATACCCCCTCAACACCGCACTCACCGTATCTGCCAGCCTGGCGCAGATCGGTGAGTTTTCGTTCATTCTGGTGGCGCTTGGGTCTTCACTGGGGTTGCTCCCGCCCGAAGGGGCAAGCCTGGTATTGGCCGGGGCGCTGTTTTCCATGGCGCTCAATCCCTTGCTTTTCCATGCCATTGCCCCGTTGCAGGCCTGGTTGCTCGCGCGGTCAGCTTTGGCCCGTCGGCTGGAGCAGCGCGATGATCCGTTGGCGGAGTTGCCGATGAGCACGGATTCACGTTATCTCGCGCGGCAGGTGGTCTTGGTGGGGTATGGCCGGGTGGGGCGTCGTGTGGCGAGCACGTTGGCGGCAAGCGACATTCCATTTGTGGTCGCTGAGCAAAACCGCGAACTGGTAGAAACATTGCGCGCTGCTGGTATTGCAGCTGTATTCGGCGATGCCACCGATCCAGCGGTGTTGATCCAGGCCCATATCGCACGGGCGGCCATGCTGGTGATCGCGACTCCGGACACCCTGAATGTGCGGCAGATCATTGAAACTGCCAGAACGCTGAACCCCGCCGTTGAAACGGTGGTCCGCAGCCAGGGTGAGGCAGAAGCCCGTGTTTTGCGGCAGGATTGGGACAGCACCGTTTTTGTCGCCGACGAAGCGCTGGCGCAAGCGATGTCAAGGCATGTGTTGGAGCGGACGGAGTCGCGCTTGGCGCGACACACCTCACCAGCACCGCTGCACGAGCGGGGATGAAAAAACATATCAAAATGGGCTGTGGCGCTTTATAGATAAGCGCTAACAGCTATCAATTTGATAGTTTTTCGACTTATGTAGGTTTACCGTGACTGTTGCTTGGTGGTGGGCACGCCGTCTGCAGCCCCACCGAACGAGACCTTGTTTGCTCGTTGGTGATTGCTTGTCGCGGCTATTTCTTCAATGCCAACTGTTGCTGCGCCGCAGGCGGCGCCTTCCTTGCAGAGTGCAGTCTCCCGCGGAAGGCCAGCAAGCGCCATGCGCTCACCGGGCCATGGCAAAACTTATTCGTTTTCTTCAAACACCAGAGAGGGGGTAGACATGACCCGTGCTGTTTGTCCCAGGTCTTCGATCAAGCGATTGGCAAAGTAGCTGTTCTGTGTGTCTGGTTCCAGCGCGGCGACGGCCAAGTTGGCGCGCGGCTGGTTCAGCGGCACATAAAAACTACCTGCGGGAACGTCGATGGCGCTGCGGACCGGCGACACCTGTACACGCACAATATCTGAACTCCCGGCAATCGTGCCGATCACGTCTTGCCGGTCGCCCGATTCGCGTGCAGTCTCGCGGTAGGTGTCAGCGAGTACCGAGCCAGACTCTGCGATGCGCAGCACCTGCAGTCCGAGCAGCCTGAGGCGTTCGACCACGTCCGTGGAACTTGCCGCCAACCAGTAGCCGCAGGGGCGCGCGCGCGTTTTCGTGGGTCTTAGGGTCAAGGATGAATTCCATTCCACACGAATGGGCTTGTCCGCTCCAGTTTCGGGGTCTAGAAAGTCCAGATCGCGTTGGGTGGGCGTGGCTGCAGCTTCGACCACCACTTGATCGCGACACGCCTGAGCGCTGATGTCGCGCACCACGAAGGACCGCACCTGCTCCAAGTTGGCCGCCCGGTCCGCCGTGCTGCGCAGTGCGCTGGTGATGGCTGTGACCTGCGCATGCACGCGCCGCTGAATGTGCATGCGACCGATGCCTACACCCCGCGTTTCGATCAGAAGGCTCACGGTGTTTTTGAGGCCGTTGACATTGCGCCCGGTGTCGGGTTGCGTACCACCCATCGAAATACGTTTGTCATCCGGGTTGGTCGACGTGGTGTAGTACCAGTCGCTGGTGAGACCCTGGCCCTTGAGCGCTGCCACCATGGGTTGGTGGTACCACTCCTGGGAGGCCTTGGTCAGAAACTCTGGGTAGTTGGCGGTGGTGGTGTACTGCAGCAACGCGTCATAACGCTGAATAGCGTTGAATTTCTGCAGGTAACGGCCCACCACGGTGTATTCATGGGCGTCGACGACCAGGATGGGGCGGTAGTCGTTGACCACCTGGGCCAAGGCCCGGGCTTCGGGGGTGTTCAGCAGCAGATGATCGCGGTTCATATCCACGCCATTGGCGGTGACTCGCGTGTTGGCTGCCGCACCATCCGGGTTGGCGCGGGGCACCACGACGACATTGATCCGGTCGAGTAGTGGCTCCAGCAGACCTTGCGTGAGCTCACGACTGACCACCAGCAGCGCCTCACCGCCTGCCGGTTCATTGCCATGCTGTTGGCCTATCAGCACCACGGTCGGACGACCGCTGGATTCCAGTGTTGCAGGGTCGGTGTTCGTCGCGCGTGTGGCTACGACACCGAGAATAGGTTCGCCGCGTTGCGACATCCCCAGATTGAGCAACTTGGTACGCGTGGGGCCGGAGGGAGTGGAGGCGGTCAGTGAGCGCAGCCATTGGCCCAACTCGGCATTGGTAGTGAAGGCCCGGCGGTCTTGCCCCAGACCCGGTGTGCTATAGGCCATCGAAGGATCTGGGAACCGTGCTGCCACCGCTGCGCCGTAGGGGGGCGCCATCGGCCCTTCGTTTTGCACCAACAATGGCGCTGGAGGGGGCAGGGGGCTGGCTACAACTGCAGGCTGCTGCGGCTGCTGGCCGAGGGGTGTTGGTACCACCGTACCCTGCTGCACGCGTGGCACCGGCGCTGGGGCCGTTGGCCGCTGGGTGGTTGGTGAGGATGGCCAGGGCGGGAGTGGGGTGCTCGAACAAGCTGTCAGCAGCACCGCTATCAGGACCGCGGTTGCTTTCCAGGGCATGGGCCGTGATGGCGTGCGTGTTGCAGCCGAGGCTGGGAAGTCTGAAGGCCTGCGGCCAATAATGGTTTGCATGGTCATGGTAGTTTCTGCCGATGGATGCCACGCGGGGCGGCGTTTGTTACGGGGATGTTACCTGCGTGAGCCCCTTTCGCCGTGTCAGCGTACATCCCGTTGCAAACAGGCAGTTGACAGACTTTGTGCTCGCTTTCCGAGCTGTTTGGACCGAGGGAAGGGGCCTGGGTTACAACGCACCCGGAACGGGCGTGGGCTGGGGCTGCATCTGTAGGCGCAGCAATGCGCGGACGAACCCGTGGTCCGAGCGCGTGCGGTCGCGACCTTCGTGCAGGTGGTCGTTGAAATAGTCCACTCGGCGCACATCGCCCACGCTGTTGCGCCCTTGGGGCAAAAACTCTTCACTCACCAGGATCTGATCCAGCACGTAGGGCGCGCCCTGGTGAATGTGGGAGTAAGCCACGTCTTTCTTCAGCGCCATTTCGCCCTGAAGGTCGTAAGCGTTGAACAGCGCCACGTCGCGGGCTGAGCGGTCGTACGCGATCTCCGTGGTTGCACAGATGAGCTGTGTGGTGACACTGTCAGGCGTGTCGTTGAAGTCCCCCATCACCACCAGCGGCACGCTGGTGCGCTCCAGCAAGTCGATCACCAGATAGCGCAAGGCCATAGCCTCGGCGCCACGCATCACCAGCGAACGCAGCGATGCAAGGGCTGCTACCTTGCGATCATCCTTGTCCTCCAGCGGTTGGCCTTGGGCGTCTTGCAAAAACTTTGGGCGTTTGGATTTGAGGTGGGCGGTGAGCACGTTCACTGGCTGACCGTGCTTCATGCGCAGTGTGGCCACCATGGGTGGACGTTCGAAGCGCGTGTGCATCCCCAGACCTGGGACTTCTACCTGAAAGGAGGGCGGAAAGTCGACAAACGACTGCACGGCCTCTACTTTGAGCCGTGTGGCCAAGCCTACGCGCGGAGTGCCTTGGGCGCCGCGGTGTGTGGCATCGTTTTCGGCACCTGGCACGGATACGAAGTCATACCGAAGACCACCTCGTGAGAGTGCCTCCTTGAAGGCCGCCTCATCCCACACCTCCTGCACGGCCAGGACATCGGCGTTCAGCATCCGAAACCGGCTACCGAGCCACTCCACCTTGCGCTCGTATTCCGCGCGGGTGTATGCATCCTGGTTGGGATAGAACATGCGCCCCGGGTTGGCCAGGTTCAGGACGTTACAGGTGGCCATCATCAAGGTGGCCAGTGGCAGACGGGTGTCAGAAGGGTTGGGGCGCATGGGATGGGCGAAGAGCCACGGTGCGGGCAGTGGCGGAAGAAAGGGCCATCCTAGCGGCTTTGTGTTGGATGCCGTGTGACCCCGCAATCAAGCCCTTTGAGGTGTGACGACGGTTACGCCTTCAGCGCGTCACCCTTCAGTATCTGAACCTTGGGCGTCCCCTGCGTCTGTCCGGCCAGTACGGCTCGCACCAGAGCCCGCGCCACGTCTGCGCCCGGTCTGGCACGGTAGTTCGCCGGGATCACGGGGGCTAGCCACTGAAACGCCTTGATGGACAGCGACTCGGCCGGGCGCGCCGGTTGGCCCAGGGTGTGGCGTTCACCCAGAAGCAGTGAGGGACGCGCAATCACCAGCGTGGCAAAGCCCATTTCTTGAAGCGCCTTCTCGACTTCGCCCTTGACGCGGTTATAGAAGATTTGGGAATGGGCGTTGGCGCCCATGGCGGTGACCACGCCGCAGCGGGTAGCGCCAGCGGCACGCGCTGCTCGCGCCGTGGTCAGAACGGCATCGTGGTCCACGGCCCGAAACGCTTGCTGACTGCCCGCGACTGCGATGGTGGTGCCGAGCGTAATGATCACGTCGTCCACACGGGGCAGGGCGGGAATGTGGGGATTCGCAGCCAAGGCTGCGAAATCCACGGCATGCAGATGCAGCCGTGGGTGTGTGATGATCGGCACACGCCGACCCTGGACATGCAATGCATGCACCTCGGGAGGTAGCGCCACTTCGGGCGCCATCTTTGCTGACGTTGGATTGGCTGTCGCTTTTGTTGCTGACGAATCAGCGGCCAAAAGAGCCGCGAGAACCGCCTGGCCCACGAGGCCCGTTGCCCCGGCCACCAGAACCACCCGTGCCTCCGCCATAGCCACCACCTCCCGAGTTGCCGCGATAACCGCCACCGCCACGGCGACCACCGCCGCTCATGCTGTCAACGCTGGTGCGCATCGGATCTGGTTGGCCGCCAGCTGCATGGCCGGAAGCGCGGTTACCAGGGTTGCTGTGACCCGATTGTGTGCCCAGATGGGCGTTCATGCGAGGCGGCTGGGAGTCGTCATAGCGATTGCCGCCACCTCCACCGTCATAACCGCCGCCACCGCCGCCGGAACGGCCGCGTGCAGGCGCTTGACCACCCGAGCGTGTGCCGACGCCCTGACCACCGGCACGGCCGCCACGCGGGCCATTGCCGCCGCCACCGCCAGCGCTTGCTCCACCACCGGCACGTCCGCCACGGGCGCTGCCGCCACCGCCATTGCCGCCGCCTGCACGGGGGGCGCGTTCACCGCCGCCACCACCGCTAGCCCCTTGGCCGGCTTTGTTGGTGCGGATACGGTCCATCATTTCGCTGCGGGCGGCCTTGGCGGCGGCCTGCATTACGTCACGGCTTGGAGGCTTGCCGGCGCCGCCCCAGATGGTCTGGCGGCCCATTGCGATGGGCTCGGCCTTCTCACCGGCTTCGGGGCCGAATCCTTCGATGATCTGGACCGGAATCTGCTGCTTGGTGAAGCGCTCGATGTCCATCATGAAGCCTTCTTCGTCCATGCAGACCAGGCTCACCGCTTCACCCGTCGCACCAGCACGGCCCGTGCGGCCAATGCGGTGCACATAGTCTTCTGAGACGTTGGGGATTTCATAGTTGACGACATGTGGAAGGTCGTCAATATCGATACCGCGCGCTGCGATGTCGGTGGCCACGAGGGCGCGAATGTCGCCACTCTTGAAGCCCGCCAGCGCTTGTGTGCGGGCGCTTTGGCTCTTGTTGCCATGCAGCGCCATGGCTTGCACGCCATTCTTGGTCAGAAATTCGGCCACATTGTTGGCGCCGAACTTGGTGCGTGTGAACACCAGCACTTGGCTCCAGTTGTGTTGCTGGATGATGTGCAGCAACACCTGCTTCTTCTTGCCACGGCCCACGGGGTGAATCACCTGGGTGATGCGCTGCACGGTGGTGTTGCTGGGTGTCACCTGAATGCTCTGTGGGTTTTTGAGCAGCGTGTTGGCCAAGTCGCGGATTTCGTCGCTAAAGGTGGCCGAGAAAAGCAGGCTCTGCTTTTCGCGCGGCACCAGGGCCAACACCTTCTTCACGTCGTGGATGAAACCCATGTCCAACATGCGGTCGGCTTCGTCGAGCACGAGCACCTGCACGGTGGACAGGTCCAGGAAACCTTGCTGCTGCAGGTCCAACAGGCGGCCGGGGGTGGCCACCAGAATGTCCACGCCGCGCTTGACGCGATCAATCTGTGGGTTCATGCCAACACCGCCGAACACGACAGTGGAGTTGATGTCGAGGTACTTGCCGTATTCGCGTACGGATTCTTCTACCTGAGCGGCCAGCTCACGGGTGGGAGTCAGCACCAGCGCGCGGATGCCCTTGCCGCCAAACTTGTTCTTGGGAGCAGCGCTTTGCGACAGGCGGTGCAGCATGGGCAGGGTGAATGCGGCGGTCTTGCCGGTCCCGGTCTGCGCGCCAGCCAGCAGGTCATGGCCTGCCAGCACGGCGGGAATGGCTTGTGCCTGAATGGGTGTAGGTGTTTCGTAGCCCGTTTCGTGCACGGCCTTCAGGATGGCAGGAGCCAGATTCAGTTCGTCAAATGTCATGTCGTTGGATGCGTCCGTCCGGGACGCTGGGTATCGGCCTGTCGTAGCAACCGGTAGGTTGCCGAGCCAGTCTAAGGCTGATGAGGTTCAAAGGTGGGAGCCCGGAATTTGCTTCCTTCGTCCCCAGCAGTGTGCTGATGTGACGGGCAACTGGAGCCCGCAACGAGGGATATTGTCGCATGGCCCGATAATCACGGTTTGCGCGCAGAATTTCTTCTGCCCACTTTCGCAGGTTTAAGACACAAGCAAATGGCTCAATACGTATTTTCCATGAACCGCGTCGGCAAGATCGTGCCGCCCAAGCGCCAGATTCTTAAAGACATTTCCCTGAGTTTCTTCCCCGGCGCCAAGATCGGCGTGCTGGGCACGAACGGCTCCGGCAAGTCCACCTTGCTCAAGATCATGGCCGGCGTGGACAAGGAAATTGAAGGCGAAGCGATCCCGATGGCAGGCCTGAACATCGGGTACCTGCCCCAGGAACCCCAACTCGACCCTGAACAGACCGTACGGGAAAGCGTGGAAGCAGCCATGGGTCGCGTTTTCACCGCCAAGGCCCGCCTGGAAGAGGTGTACACCGCCTACGGTGCGGAAGATGCCGATTTTGACGCCCTGGCAGCGGAGCAGGCCGAGCTGGAAGCCATCATTGCAACCGCCGGCACTGACTCTGAGCACCAGCTCGAAATCGCGGCCGATGCCCTGCGCCTGCCGCCGTGGGATGCCAAGGTGGGTTTGTTGTCTGGCGGTGAAAAGCGCCGTGTGGCTCTGTGCCGCCTGCTGTTGTCCAAGCCCGACATGTTGCTGCTTGACGAACCCACCAACCACTTGGACGCCGAATCCGTGGACTGGCTGGAGCAATTTTTGCAGCGCTACTCGGGCACTGTGGTGGCCATTACCCATGACCGCTACTTCCTCGATAACGCCGCAGAGTGGATTTTGGAGCTGGACCGTGGCTCCGGTATCCCCTACAAGGGCAACTACAGCGACTGGCTGACCCAGAAGCAGGCCCGCCTGGAGCAAGAGCAAAAGGGTGAGGAGTCGCGCGCCAAAGCCCTGAAGAAGGAGCTCGAATGGTCGCGCCAAAACCCCAAAGCTCGCCAGGCCAAGAGCAAGGCCCGTCTGGCCCGCTTCGAGGAGCTGTCGGACTTCGAGTACCAAAAACGCAACGAAACTAACGAAATTTTCATTCCCGTGGCCGACCGCCTGGGTCATGAAGTGATTGAGTTCGAAAACGTCACCAAGTCCTTTGGCGACCGCGTGCTTATCGACAACTTGAGCTTCAAGGTGCCCGCAGGCGCCATCGTCGGCATCATCGGCCCCAACGGTGCCGGTAAATCCACCCTGTTCCGCATGATCGCCGGCAAACAGGCGCCCGACAGCGGCACTGTCAAGATCGGCTCGACCGTAAAGATGGCGTTTGTGGACCAGACCCGTGACGATCTCTCGGACGAAAAGACTGTTTGGGAAGACGTCTCTGGCGGCCTCGATATTCTCAACGTCGGCAAGTTCCAAATGGCCAGTCGCGCTTATTGCGGCCGTTTCAACTTCAATGGTGGGGACCAGCAAAAGAAGGTCGGCATGCTGTCGGGGGGGGAGCGTGGGCGTCTGCACTTGGCTAAAACCCTGATTGCGGGCGGCAACGTCCTGATGCTTGATGAGCCATCCAACGATCTGGATGTGGAAACCTTGCGTGCGCTCGAAGATGCGCTGCTCGAATTCGCTGGCTCCATCATGGTCATCAGCCATGATCGCTGGTTCCTGGATCGCATCGCCACGCATATCCTGGCCTGCGAAGGCGACAGCCAATGGACGTTTTTCGACGGTAACTACCAGGAATACGAAGCGGACAAGAAAAAGCGTCTGGGTGAAGAGGGCGCTAAACCCAAGCGGATGCGTTTCAAGGCACTCAAATAAGGCGCTAGGTCAAGTAGCATTGCAGCTGGAATTTTTTTCCGTCTTATCCCACCATGTCCCAGACAGCGTCCAGTCCGAAAGCCGTTTTCCGCGCATGTGTTGTCAACGCCGTGCGTGGGGGCGAGGCGCTGATGGGGCAACTGGTCAAGGTCACGCAAGGGGCTCTGACGGAGGAAGAGTCCAGCAATCGCAATATCCAGCAACGCAACCTGATCAGCGACAGCTTGCGTTTTCTTAACCAGCACGAGGCGGCGCTGGTCAAGGGCTACCCCATGGCACTGCTGGAGATCTTTGCGGAGGGGCCCGCTGCGTCCAAAGGGCGGACGGCTGATGACACCGGGATGGATTTTGGCGAACTCTCCCTCATGGATGAGAGCGAGATGCAGGCCCAGGTGGAGCTTTCCAAAGCCCAGCAGTCAGCCTTGCATGCCACCGATGCGGTGTTGGCAGAACTCAACACGCTGGTGAGTGCCGCCCAGGGCTTGCGCAGTGTGCAACCCGAGCGCAATCCCTTGCGCCCCGAAAGTTACATCCGCGCATTGCAGCAGGTTGTGGGCGAAACCGGTGTGTCGCCCGAGGTGCGCCAGCTATGGATGCAGCACATGCGCGATCTGCTGGGCAAGCTGTTGGTCGAGGAGTACAAAAAAACCGCTGCCAGCTTGCGTGAACATGGCATTCAGCCTGTGGGATACGCCGTGCTGGGCACCCCTGCGGGGGCGAGTGGCGGCGGGCGTGGCGGGCAAGGCACTGGATACGGCGGCACGGGATACGGCGGAGGCTATGGTGGCCCCAGCGGCCCAGGCACTGGTTATGGAGGCGGTTACTCCGGCTACGGCCCATCGATGAACACGCCGATGGGCGACTATGGCAATACCGGCTATGGGCGCAGCGGGATGGGCCCTGGAACCGGTTGGCATGGAGATTCCCAACAGGGTGCTATCGCTCCCGCTGCGGAGGAAGCCTTGCTCACCGTCGGTATCCTGCGCCAGATGTTGGCCGGAGGGGATCCGTTTGATCCAAGGGCCTATGGCGCAATGCCGGCCGGGGTCATGCCTGTGCAATACGCGGCAGTGCCAGTTGGCGCCGCGCAGCCCGGCGTGGACCCTCGGGCTGGTGCGGCCAGTGCCCAGTCGGGGCTTGGCAGTGGATATTATCCTGGCGGTGCGGCTGCAGAAGCCATCGAAGACATGGCGCAGCTGGAGCGACTGGTAGGGCGGCTTGCCAGTGGCGGCACAGTCAGCCAGCCGGGATCCTTGCCCGTGCCGTTGTCGGGCAGGCGCGGCCTCCCGGGCATGGCCCCCGTCGTGTATGCGACCATGCCGATGGAGACGGCTGCCCAATCTACGGCCATGGCGATGGAAGTCGTGGGCCGCATGATGTTCAATATTGCCCAGGACGGGCGTCTGCTTCCTCCTGTGCAAAAGGCCGTTAAGAGCTTGGAGCCCGCGCTCAAGCAACTGGTGCAGCACGACGGCCGGTTTTTTACCGATGGCGCCCACCCTGCCAGGCGCCTGCTGGATGAACTGACCCAGCGCAGTCTTGCCTTTACGGCAGAGACAGCGCCAGGCTTCAGCGGTTTCATGCGGCTGGTCACGGGGGCTGTGGACCATCTCGCCGCCAACGAGATCAAGGACGCTGGCCCTTTTGATACCGTGCTCAAGGCCCTGCAGTCCGCCTGGGACACGCAGGAGCAAAAGCTGAAGGCCCACCAAGAGGCACAGCAAAAAGCCCTTTTGCAGGCAGAACAACGCGAGATGTTGGCTGAAAAAATCGCTGCTGACATCCGCAAGCTGCCTGACGTGGGCAAGGTGCCGGCCGATATCCTGGATTTTGCTGCCGGTCCCTGGGCGGATGTGGTGGCTTTGGCCCAGGTGATGAAAGCACCTGATTCGACTGACGACGACCCTGGCGGTTTTCTGGCGCTGGTGCCGGTGTTGTTATGGAGTTCCCAGCCCGACTTGACCCGGCAGGAGCCTGAGCGCCTCAACGAGTCGATTCCAGGCCTGCTGGCCAAGCTGCGCAAGGGCTTGAAGACGGTCAATTACCCCGCGACGCAAACCAGCGCTCTGCTGCAGAGGTTGGTGGGCTTGCACCAGGCGGCTTTTGAAAAGCCCGCCCCCGCACCAGGGGTTGGCGTGGCGCCCGACCCAGAGCCCGCCGCAGTGGTTGTTCCCGAGCCGGTGGCGGTCGACGAAAGTGCTCAGTCGGTTGCAGCAGTGCCTGAAGAAGTTGCCCCGACCCCCGCAGAGGTTGCGCCAGATCCCTACGCTGATTTTGTGATTGGCGCGTGGGTGGAACTGGTGACGAGCGGGCGCGTCGTGCGTACCCAGCTGACGTGGGCCAGCCCGCATGGCACGTTGTTTTTGTTCACCGCGCCCGATGCTAGTACCCAGTCCATGACTCGTCGCATGCGTGACAAACTCGCCGCTGAAGGTGCTTTGCGTGTGGTTCCGGCTGCCAAACCGGTGGTGGCGCGTACGCTGGATGTGGTGACCGCAGTGCCGGGTCGCAAAAACCAAGAGGGCAAGTCCCCCGGCGCTAAACCGTCAAGTTCCAAGATGGCGCCCTTGTCCCGCTCAGCGCCACTGTCGAAGTCAGCACCGCTGACATCGCCATCAGCCTCCAAGATATCCAAAAACCGCTGACCTAAGCCCGTCCTGCCCATGGCAAATCGGGCGGTAGTCGGCTGGTGTTTTGGCCAGTTCATGGCCAAAGAATCTCTGACAGTTGTGTTGGTGGCCAGGGCGATCGGCTGTGCACGCGTCAGGTTCAAGGCCGGAGCAACTTTTTGCGCACCAAATGGATGTGGTTGCGCAGCGCATACAGTTCATCGGCGTATGACAACGGGACGCTGACCTTTTCGGCTTGCGTCTCCAGAGCGTCAAGCGCTTTGAGCAGGTCGGTCGACTCGACTTTGCCCCCTTCCATGTCGTTTTCAATTTCTCGCAAGCGGCCGTACCAGCGGAACACCCGGGAGCGCACGCGGAACTGGTACAGCGGCGGCACGATGCGCGACAGAGGCAGCATCACAGCCAGCAAGATGCCCAGTACCAGCCACATCCGCTCTATCAGGTTGGCAATCCAGAATGGCAGGTAGCGCTGCATCAGGGGCACGGTTTCATTGATGGCGCGTTCGCCTTCTTTGGCGATGGGCAGTTCGCTGTGGCGGGTGCTGGGAAACTCCCTGGCCCGGTTGAACCAGCCTGCTCCGTTGTGCAGCCGCTGCGCGTTTTGCGCAAACAAGGTCAAAAGGGCGGGGTGCGTTCCTTCTCGCGCCAGCAGCGAGGTGGTGGAGGCGACCAGCCGCACGTCCTTCGCGGGCACATTGGCTGCCAGGTCAACGACGCCGCGCGGCAGCGTGGCAGGGGTCAGAAACGGAAATCGGCGCGCGTAGGCCTCGTGCTGGGCAAAGTCCATCAATTGGACCCCGGGTGTTTGCAGCAGCATCTGCACCATCAGCGACTCGGGGGCCGAGGCAAACACCAGGGCGTCCAGTTTGCCCGCCAGAAACTCTACCGTCGCAGGTGTCTGCTCCAGACGCGACAGGGTGACATCCCCGGGCTCAATGCGATTGGCCTCCAGCAACCGGTCCATCAGAGTGGGGACGCCACTGCCAGCTGTTCCCACGTTGACGCGCAGGCCCTTGAGCTGTGGCAATCCATCGAGTTGGCCCTTTTGTTCGTTGGAGCCGCGCTTTTTAATCGCATCCGTCCGGTAAAAAAGCCATACCGGCTCCACAAACAAACTGCCCAGCGACACCAGTTCGTCCGCATCATCGGGCCGCAGCTCCGCGGTGCCCCCTTGCACAAACGCGACATCGGCCTTGCCGTCGCGCAGCAATCGCAGGTTGTGCGATGAACCCTCACTGGGCAGCAGTACGACATCGATGCCATCCACTTCCAGCGCTTTCTGATAGCGCTTGCCGAACTCTTCATACGCACTTTGCGCGGGGCCGGTCGCGAGTGTCACCGTTTTGGGTGGGTTGGGGTTGAGCCACCAGTACGCGAGCACCAGCAGCCCCACCCCTAAAAATGCAAATGGCCCCGCAGATGCGAGCAGATCGCGCAGGGAAAGCAGGGTGTTGCGAAATACCTGGGGCATGGGATGACTGTCATGGGAAATAGGGCCGCACACAAAGTCCTGCGACATGTGTGCGGGGGGGGGGTGCGAAAGTTTTTTTCCACAAGTGTGCTCACACCGTGGCGCCGCTAGTTTGCGGCAGGCTTCAGGAAGCCCCTCTCCTTAAATTCGAGCAGCGAGTGGCAAGTTGCTCGAATTCATTTGGTTCAAGGCTTGCTACTGCGCCGCTGGCGTTCGTGGGCCACGCATTCATTGATCGACAACTGGTCATTCTTGTCTGCATCCGCAGCGTCGAAATAGGCCATGCGAGTTTCTACCACTTCCTTGAACGACAACTTTCCGTCCCCGTCCTTGTCAATGGCGGCAAGCCTTTTTAGCCGACCTTTGCCCATGCCTGGCACCTTGGCCAAGTCTGCCAGCTGAACGTACCCCGTTCCGTCGGGAGAGATGTTGTGCCAGCTTTGCACGATGTTCTCGTGAAACTCGTCCAACGAAACACTGCCATCGTGGTTCAGATCGGCCGATGAACATATGGCCTGGAGTCGCTCCGTCAACGGCTTTCGCGCCGATTTGTGCGCTTTGTGAGGGGCTGTTTTGACAGGTGATGTTGGGGAAGGCACAGAAGCTGTGGGTGTTCCCTGGGCCAAGACGGGGAGTGCAAATAAAAGTGCGCTTGCTATGGCGACAGCAGCCAGCAGATGCGTGGCACGAAAGGCATGGTTATTAGAAGTTTTGATGATCATCGGGAACTCCTTACCACCACCAGCGCTGGCTGGAGCTGCGATTGCAAGACCACACCATGGTGGGAGTCCCTTGGCGGACCCGGCCGTTCTCCACATCCAGGCATTTGCCATTCAGCTGGCTCACGATCTGTCCGCCACGTGTTGACCAGCGCTGACTACGCGACCCCGAGCACGACCATAGGACCACTCGCGCGCCATCGCGAGGGTCGCCACGTTCCACGTCTACACACAGATCACGTACGCGTATCTCGCCACCGCGGCCAACCACGAAGCGCTGTGACGCGGTGCCATTGCAGTCATACACCTGCAAAGCTGTGCCTGGCCGGATGTTGCCTTTGGTCACGTCTAAGCACAAGCGGCCATCCACCTTGATTTCTCCACCTCGTCCGCCGCCACCCGCAGGGTAGTCCGGGTAGTCAGGCCTGCGGTCGTTTTCGTGGCGGTTATGGTTGGCCAGCAACGCAAGACCCGCTATGGCCGCTACTGCTGCCACCGCAGCACCCGCATTAGAGCCATTGTCGTTACTTGATGCATAGCTGCGCGTGATCTTGAATCGGCCGCCGCAACCTCCATTGGTCCACAGCTCACTGTTTGTTAGGTCATATCCCCAGGTGCGATTGAATCGGCACTGGCCCTGTGTTTGTTCAGTCAGGTCCACCTGTGTTGTGTCGTCAGGTAAACGGTATGACATGTAACCGCCTGGCGACTGAAGTTCTACAAACTGGTCTTGGGTTTGCGCCTTCGCGGCTTGGACATTCATCAGCAAAGGTAGGCAAACCAGCCAAAAATTGCGTAGACGTTTTGGGTCTTTCATGGTGCACTCATCATTCTTTTGCAATTGTTGAACAGGGTCGTGGCAAGCTCCGTGTCAGTCTGCCTTTCTCATGTCTGCGGCCTGACAGGCTATGTCGGTCCAAGTCTAGAAAGCATCTGGGCCACACACTCATTTTTACAGCGCTATAGTCCGCCCGGAATTTTCAAGTCGGAAAATTGCCACCGCACTTACGAGGTCTTCGGCCTGTCCCTGCAAGCTGGATGCGGCCGCCGCCATCTCTTCCACCAACGCGGCATTTTGCTGCGTTGCCTGATCCATCAACATGACCGCCTCGCCCACCTGCGACACACCTGAACTTTGCTCCGAACTAGCGCCGCTGATCTCCCCCATGATCTGAGTCACGTTGCTGATGCTTGCAACCACCTCATCCATCGTGTTCCCAGCTCTGTCGACCAACGCAGTTCCTTGTTCCACGCGGCCGCCACTTTCCGTGATCAGTTGTTTGATTTCTTTCGCAGCTGCAGCGCTGCGCTGCGCGAGGCTGCGCACTTCACTGGCCACAACCGCAAATCCGCGGCCTTGATCTCCTGCGCGGGCGGCCTCTACGGCCGCGTTCAGAGCCAAAATGTTGGTCTGAAACGCAATACCATCAATCACGCTGATGATGTCGTTGATCTTGCGGCTGGAGTCGTTGATGTCCTTCATCGTTGCAACCACCATGGCCACCACCTCACCGCCCTGTTGCGCAATCTTCGAGGCCGAATGTGCCAATTTGTTGGCGTTGACGGCGTAATCTGCGTTCTGCTTCACAGTAGATCCCAGCTGCTCCATGGACGCAGCGGTCTGCTCCAGTGCACTTGCTTGCTGCTCGGTACGCATGGAAAGGTTGTGGTTGCCCTGCGCAATCTCCGAACTGGCTGCAGACACACTCTCCGATCCCTGGCGTACCCCGGCAACTAGGGTGGATAGGCTCTTTCGCATGGATTCCATCGAGGCGACCACCGTGGCTATTTCGTCCTTGCCGCGCGCCACCAGCGGGCTTGCCAGATTTCCTGCTGCAAACTCGCGTGTAGCCCGGCTCGCTTCGTCCAGCGGCTTGGTAATGGACCGCGTAGTTGCCACGCCCAGCACACAGGCAAATATCACCATCACAACGCTCAGCGCGATGAGTTGTACCCGTAGGGCTTCTATTTGGCGCATAGACTGCTCACTTCCACGTTTCCCGATAGCGTCGCTTTCTGCCAGAAATGCGTCGATGTTTCCCACCAATTTGGTCAGAAGGGGGCGACATTCTTCATTGATTTTCTTGATTGCGAGATCTTTTTCGCCCAAACCACCCAGGCGGGTGATCTCCAAAGCGATAGGTCCATAGGCCGCCTCGGTGTTCTTTATCTGCGCCAAGAGGTTGTGGAGCGGAGCCGTTTCTGGCGGTGCATTTTTGAGGGCTTCTTCTACACTCTTAAGCGCGCGTCCCACGCCTTCATGTGCTATCACGATGCGTTTGGTTTCAGACTCGGCGTCTTCCTTCGAGCTTGAGATCACCAAATTGCGTGCGGAAACTGCACGTGCGTTAGCGGCATCAAGTACGTTATTACCCAGGCCCTTGATGACGTTGAGGTGGTTCACCTGATTGTCCAGGCTCTCACGTGTAACGGTTTCTCCGCGGATGCCCATGGCCGCCACCAGAATAAGTGCGCAGGTCAAGACAACATATCCGATACCAAGACGCGACTTGATGCTCAGGTTCTGCAGGACATTCATGAGTGGCCCCCCCCGATTTGTTACATAGATGATGCGCGGTTTCGATGTAAAAGGCACGGAGCAAAACCCGTATTGGCTAAGAGCAACATACAACGAGAATTGCAGTGGACTGGTGTGCGACAAGGCACGAACCGCCGAATCACAGGTTTAGTAAAGACGATAAACGGGTGCAGTATGGTGTGCAATTGAAGTCCGTCAATACGTTTTTGACGGCCCATCGATTTTTTCTGCCAAGCGCTCACGTGGGCTGGGAGAGGCGGGGATTGGCTTTCTTCTCCATGCGGTCCTCAGAGTGAAGTGTCTTTTGCGCCTGCAGCCTTGGGGGGGCCAATTAGCATTTCAGCCGCGCCGGCATGGAACGCCGCGCTGTAGCCCCGGTCTTACCTATTGGCCAACTCGCCCGCCCATGGCAGATAAAGCCCCTCCGCAGTCGTGATTGAGCGTGCAGCTCTGGCGGCACGTGCGGTGGCGATCGCAGTGGCTTCTGCGGCCATCGTCGCCAGCACCATCATGCCCAGCGTTTTTTTGGCACAGCCTGTGCCCAGGCTGAAAAGGGTGTCGCCATCGGACATGGTATGCACCGGGTTGATGCTGCGGGCCAGGCCATCGTGCGCGGCAACGGCCAAGCGGTGGGCCTGCACCTTGGTGATGATCGCATCGGTTGCCACCACGCCGATGGTGGTGTTGGTGCCCGCCAGCAAAGGCTGTGGCGGGTCGCCGCGAAGCAGGGCGCGGCGGGTGTCGCGCAAACGCAGGCCGTCGTCGGTGCGGGCTCCGGCAATCACCTGGGCGGTGTCTGGGTCGATCACATCGCCCAGGGCATTGCAGGCGATCAGCGCGCCCACCGTGACGCCATCCACTGTGACGGAAGCGGTGCCGATGCCACCCTTCATCGCGCGCTGGATGCCGAAGATCTTGCCCAGCGCTGCACCCGTGCCCGCGCCCACATTGCCTTCGGCCGGGTCGGCGGTGGATGCCGCATCGCATGCCGCGTATCCCGCCGCAGCGTCGGGGCGGATGCGCATGTCGCCGACCAGAAGGTCAAACAGCACGGCGGCGGGGACGATCGGCAGGCGGCCCACGGCCACGTCAAAGCCGATGTCGCGTTCTTCCAGCCAGCGCACGGCGCCGGTGGCGGCGTCCAGCCCCCAGGCGCTGCCCCCGGCCAGCATGATGGCGTGCACCTTGTCCACCAGGTTGGAGGGGTGGAGCAGATCGGTCTCGCGTGTGCCCGGCGCTGCGCCGCGCACATCCACACCAGCCACGGCGCCATCGCGGGTGATGATGACGGTGCAGCCCGTGGGGCGGCGGGTTTCGGTGAAGTGGCCTACCTCGATGCCCGCCACGCGGGTGATGCTGCCAGCGCTGCCGGCCAGAACGTGTTGAGAACTCATGGCCGCCGATTATGGTGCCCGGGCGCACGAGCTGGTTTGTGCGACGTCAGTCAGCCGGCAGGGGGCTCACGGGGCCTTTTCGATCTGCTTGACGTGGTAAGCGCCATTGACCTGCTCGGCCCGAAAGCGCACCTTGTCACCCTGGTTCAAGTCACCCACCACGCTGGCGTCCGCCACGCGAAAGACCATGGTCATGGGCGGCATTTCCAGGTTCTTGATCTCGCCGTGTCTCAGGGTGAGGCGCAGTGTGCGCGGGTCCCAGCGGGTGATCTCGCCTTCGCTCATTTCCACCTGCGCCGCCGACGGGGCCGGATTGTGGCTGTTGTGGCTATCGGAGGCTGCAGGGGTGGGGGCTTGCGCCAGAGCGGGCCCTGCGCCCAGGAGAAGCAGGCTGGCGACCAGTGGGATGGACAGGATTTTCATGTCGATGCCTTCTTGTTGTAGCTTTTGAAAACACGGGCGCTGCCGTCGCGCGCCACCAGCAGCACGTCGTACGGGTCACGCCGGTCGCCATAAGCAGGGCCGTCCATGCCCGGCGAGCCCACGGGCATGCCAGGCACGGCCAGGCCCAGGGCCTTCGGCTTTTGCTGCAGCAGGGTGCGCACATCGCTGGCGGGCACGTGGCCTTCCACCACATAGCCGCCGACGAGGGCGGTGTGGCACGAGCCCAGCTTTTGCGGCAGACCCAGGCGCGCGCGCACCGCGTTGTTGCCGGTGTCGTGCACCTTCACGGCAAAGCCGTTGGCCTGCATGTGGTCCACCCAGTCTTGGCAGCAGCCGCAGTTGGGGTCTTTCCACACCTCCAGCGGCGTGGGGGTGTTGGTGGCTGCGCGGGTCATGCTTGGCAGCAGTGCGGCGGCTACACCCGCGCCCAGCAAAGGCAGGGTGGTGCTGAGCCATTGGCGGCGGGCAGGGTGGGCTGCGGTGGATGCGGAGCGTGAATTGCGTGAGTTGGTCATGGCGTGTCTCTCCTGGAGTTATTGGTTACGGGGCAGCACGGTGATGGTTCCTGTCATGCCGGCCTGGTAGTGGCCAGGGATCAGGCAGGCAAAGTCAAATTTCCCGGCGCGGTTGAAGTGCCACACGATGTCGCCGGTCTTGGCCGCCGCCACGTGGGCCATGTAGGGCTCGTCATGTTCCATGCCGGGGTGCTTTTTCATCATCTCGGCGTGCTGGTCCAGCTCGGCCTTGGTGCCGATCACGATCTCGTGCAACACTTTGCCTTTGTTCTCTACAAGCAGCCGTACGGTGTCGCCCTCGCGCACTTCGATGTGATTCGGCGCAAAGCGCATGTCATCGCTCATGCGGACGGTGATGGTGCGGCGCACGGCCTTGGCGTCGCCTGCGATGCCCCAGTCCTTTTGCTCCTTGACCACCGGGCTGTTCGATGCGGTGTGGTGGGCGTTTTCATGGCCAAAAGAGGTGATGGCGCTTATCCACAAAGCGCAAGCAGCTATCAATTTAATAGTATTCATGGTGTGTGCTGATGGGGAGGTTCAGTGCTGGTGGCCGCTGGCAGCGGGCTTGCGTGCGCTGGCTGCGCCGGGCGCAGTGCCGGGGGCGTCTGCGCGGGCGGGGCGGGGTGTGCTGGCGCGCGCGCCCTGCCATTCGTAGGCCACCGTGCCCGCAGGTTGCGCAAAGTCACCCGGGTCGCGGTAGTCGCCCGCAGGCTGGTCGGCGCGCACCTTGAGCGTGGTGAACATGCCGCCCATCTCCAGCGGGCCAAAGGGGCCCGTGCCGGTCATCATCGGAAAGGTGTTGTCGGGCAGCGGCATTTCCATGGCACCCATGTCGGCCATGCCGCGCTCGCCCATCACCATGTAGTCGGGCACGATCTTCTGGATCTTGCCCACCAGACCCCGGTGGTCCACGCCGATCATGGTGGGCACGTCGTGCCCCATGGCGCCCATGGTGTGGTGGCTTTTGTGGCAGTGCAGGGCCCAGTCGCCAGGTTCGTCGGCAACCAGCTCGACCTGCCGCATCTGGCCCACGGCCACGTCGGTGGTCACCTCGGGCGAGCGCGCGCTTTTGGGTACGGGGCCGCCGTCAGTGCCGGTCACTTCAAACTCGTGCCCATGCAGGTGGATAGGGTGGTTGGTCATGGTGAGGTTGCCCACGCGCATGCGCACGCGCTCACCCTGGCGCGCCACCAGCGGGCTGATGGCGGGGAACACGCGACTGTTCCAGCACCAGATGTTGTGGTCCAGCATGGTGTTGACCTTGGGGGTCATGCTGCCAGGCTCAACGTCAAAAGCGTTGAGCAGGAAGGCGTAGTCGCGCTGCACCTTGGCGATGTGCGGGTGCGCAGCCTTCGGGTGGGTGATCCACAGGCCCATCATGCCCATTGCCATCTGCACCATCTCATCGGCATGCGGGTGGTACATAAAGGTGCCGGGGCGGCGCGCCACAAACTCGTACACAAAGGTCTTGCCCGGCTGGATGGCGGGCTGGGTGAGCCCGCCCACGCCGTCCATGCCGTTGGGCAGGCGCTGGCCGTGCCAGTGGATGGTGGTGTGCTCGGGCAGACGGTTGGTGACGAAGATGCGCACGCGGTCGCCTTCAACCACCTCGATGGTGGGGCCCGGGCTTTGGCCGTTGTAGCCCCACATGTTGACCATGAAGCCGGGCGCCACCTCGCGCACCACGGGCTCGGCCACCAGGTGGAACTCCTTGACGCCCGCGTTCATGCGCCAGGGTGCGGTCCAGCCATTCAAAGTGACCACCGGGTTGTAGGGGCGGCCCGTGGGCGGTTGCAGCGGCGGCGCGGTGTCGGCGCTGGTCTGCATGGCGGGTTCGGGCAGCGCGGCCAGGGCCACGCGGCTGACGGAGGCTGCGGCCACTGCCGTGGCGGCGCCGGAGAAGAAATTGCGGCGGTTCATGTCAGTGGCCTTGTGGGGTGGTGGAGGCTGCGGCGCCGGATGTGAGGCCCTGCAGGGCGCCTGGCGATGTGCCGGTGAGTGCGAGCTGCAGATCGGTCTCGGCCAGCCAGAAGTCGCGCTGTGCTTCTATGGCGTTGGCCACGGCCTGGGTGCTGTTGCGCGCTTCGGCCAGCATGTCCCACACACTGGCCAGCATGCCGTTGTAGCGCAGGGTGGTTTCATCGCTGATGAGTTGGCGCAGGGGTACGACCTCGGCCTGCTGCTGGCGCGCCAGGTCGAGTGCGGTATGGTAGGTGAGCCAGGCGGCGCGCACCTCGCTGCGGGCGCGCACGGCGGTGTCTTGCAGCTGGGCGGCGCTTTGTTCCACCTCGGCTTGCGCGCGGGTGCGTGCTGCGCCGCCCCAGTCGAACAGGGGCAGGGGCAGTTCGATCTCCCAGCCGCGTGTGATCTCGCGGTGACCACCATCGCGCTCCGTCGCCGTGTTGCGGCTGTAGGCCAGGCCGATGTCGCCAAACACAGCGCCCGCACGGCTCCAGCCCTGCCGGGTGGCTTGGGTGTCGAGCTGGCGACGGGCCACCTGTACATCGAGCCGTTCGCGCAGCGCGGTGGTTTCGATGCCGTCTGCGGGCAAGGCGGTGGCGGGCAGGGGCGGCAGGCGGTTGGCCAGCTGGTACTGCGTCTGCAGCCCCCACACACCGATGCGGCGGTTGAGCTGTTCGCGTTCGGTGGCTGCGGCCAGACGGGCACGGGCGCTTTGGCGGGTGGCCTCTTGCAGCACGGCCTGCTCGCGGGCCTGCTGCAGGCGGCTCCAGTTGCCCACCTGCACCATGCGGCGGGCCAGCTCGGCCCCGGCCTCGGCCGCCTCGACCATGCGGTCGTGGGTGGCGGCTATTTGCTCCGCAGCCACAGCACGCAGCCAGGCGCGGCGGGTATCGGCGGCAAGCGTCACCACGTCCTGCGCTGCTTGCAGCGTCGCGATCTGCAGGCGCTCGGCCTGGCGCGCGGTGCGCCAGGGCAGGGTGATGAGGTCCAGCAGGCTGAAGGCCAGGGTGCGCTCGATTTCGCGCTCGTGGCTGTTGGTGAATCGCCCGAGGGCCAAGTGTGGGTTGGGCAAAGTGATGGCCTGGACGCGCTCGGCATCGGCCACGCCCAGTGCGGCCAAGCGTGCTTGCAGACCGGGGTTGTGGAGCAGGGCGATGCGAACGGCGGCGTCTTGCGTGAGGGGATGGGCGAGCCATTCCTGAATGGATTTCTGCGCCGTTGCGCGGGCGAACGGGTCGGCGGCTGGCAGGGGCGCGTTCACACCGCCCGTGCGGCCTGCCGTGAGCGCTGCGACGTCGCCGCGCAGACCATCCGGCGAGACGCTGGCGCAGCCGGCCAATGCCGTCGCAGCCACCAGAACCGAGAGGCGATGCAACTTGCTCATGGCTTGCCTCCATGTGGAGGGGGGTGACGGTGTATAGGCGGCGTGCTGCGGTGGCGGCCCGGGTGCATCTCGTGGTGGGGCGGGGCTTGGAGATGGGACGAAGTAGGCGTCGCACCCAGGTTCGGTTTTTGGGCTTTTTGTTGTTGCGCTTCCCACACCACGATGTCGGCATGCCCACGCGGAAAGGCGCTGACAGCCGCATGCCCATCGCGCCAGGTTTGTGGCGATGGCGTTGCGTCGGCGAGCGGGGGCTGCAACGGCAGGCTTTGGTGAATGAGCGGAGCAGTGGCCGCATTCGGGTGTGCTGCATCGCCAGTGGCGCTGGCTTGGGCCAGCGAGAGCAGCGGCGACCACAGGGCAAGGTAAACGAGGCGCCTTGGCCTCAGAAGCCAGAGCGAAGAGGGAAACGGAAGGGAAGCAGGGGCGCGCATGGCGATCTCCAGGCAACGAACGAACAAGGCATTGCGCTGCCGCCCGAGGACCGCTGCAGTCAGCGGACATTCAGGCAATGGCAGACGCACTTCGGGCGTCGGAGATCAGGCGATGGGGGGTTTGATGGCCAGCGCTGCGGGGGCGCTGTCAAAACGGTCTGCGGTCGGCGGTAGCGTGTTGCCGGGTTGTGAGGGCGTCAGCCTCGACTGGTCTGGTGTATCCAGCATGGCCGAATGGCAGATTTCGCAGGCGGAACAGGTGGCGGAGTGGTGGGCGTGGGAGTCGCAGTCGGGGCTCTCACCTTCGCAGAGGGCATCTATTGCCTGCAAATCGTGATGGCTGGCGTGGTCGGCTCCCGCTTCGGCGGCGGCCACCTTTTCATCATGGTGGTGTTGATGTTGTGGCAGCGACTGCTGCTGCGGGGCCATGCCACTGGTCAGCAGCGGCGGCAATACCCCTGCCGCCATGGCGGTGCCCGTGAGTCCCCGAAGAACCACAACCACCATCAAGACGAAATAGAGCCCGCGACGCATCGGTGAATGATAAGGCGGCACCGGCAAGGTTCCCGTACGGTCACAGATTCATGAGAGACGCGTTGCTGCGTGAGGGCAAACCCGTGCAAAAAAGCTTGGCGTGCAAACGTTTGGGAGCGCTACCATGCGATGAAGCGGGCTGGCACGTTTGGGTCAGATGCGTGCGTGGTGCTGCCTTTTTAAGCGCTGAGTGCCCGTGTTTGCTGGAAAAGTCCGTATGCCGCCATGGTTTGCAGGAGCTTGGAGCACCTTGTCTGCCCGTATCCGGTGGCTGGTGCTGATTGCGACCCTGCCTGCCGTGCTGCTGGTGGTGTACCAGGCCCGTGCGCACCGGATGGACGCGATAGCGGCGGCTGAAGACCGGGCTCAGCATACCCTTCAGTCGGTAGCGGGTAGCCAGCGGCGCCTGATTGAAAACACCCGCCAGTTTTTGCAGCAGCTTGCCGCCATGCCGCAGGTACACCAGCCAGAACTGGCGCGATGTGGGCGCTATCTGGCCGAAGTGCTGTCCCTGAACGCGAGTTACGTCAACATTGGAGTGCCGAGCGTTAATGGGGACCTGCTGTGCAATGCCCTTCCACTGAAGTCATCGGTGAACGTTGCAAACCGGCCCTATTTTCAGCAAGCGATCACGGCACGAGAGTTTTCGGTGGGCAGCTTTCAAATTGACCGCGCAGCGCAGGTGGCCAGCGTCAATTTTGCCTATCCGGTGGTCCCGCCGGGTAGTCAGGCGGTGGCGGGAGCGGCAGTGGCCGTGGTGTCACTGGAGTGGTGGAGTCTTCGGCTCACGGACCTGGGCCTTCCGGAAGGCGCCGTTGCAAGGGTCTCAGACCCGGATGGGCGCGTGATAGCGCGGTATCCGCCTGATGTGCGCGAGCTGGGTGCCCCGTTTGCGGATGCAGATTTTCTTGCGCTGTCGATGGCAACGCCGCAGGGGCAGCGCCAGCGCACCGGCCCCGACGGCACTTCCGAGTTGATCGTGTTCCAGCCGCTGATCGAAGCGGGGGGCAAGCCCGTCGCCACGATGAGCCTCACCGTCCCCTTGGGGAGTCTGTATGCGGCAGCCAATCGGCGGATGTGGACCGACATCGCAATTTTGCTGGTCGGCCTGATGGCATCGTTTGCGCTCGCGCATGAAGGCCTGCGGCGCGGGGTGGTAGGGCCCATCCAGCGCTTGCTGCGCGCCACGGACGAATTGGCTGAGGGGCGTTATGTCTCTGGAATGCCGGCCACCGGGTTGCAGGAGTTGACGGAACTGGGCCGTCGGTTTGATCGCATGGCGTTAACCCGCCAGACGGCCGAAACCCAGCTGCGACAGAGCGAAGAAAACCTTGCGATCACCCTGCATTCCATAGGTGACGCTGTAGTAGCCACCGACGCGCATGGGTATGTCAGCCGTATGAACCCCGTTGCAGAGCGCTTGACGGGTTGGAGCATTGATGTGGCACGGGGCAGGCCGCTGGCAGAGGTGTTCCGCATCGTCAACTCCAGTACGCGCGAGCCGCAGGTAGACCCGGTGCAACAGGTGATGGCCCAGGGTCAGGTGGTGGCCCTGAGCAATCACACCACCCTGTTGGCCCGCGATGGGAGCGAGTATCAGATTGCCGACAGCGCCGCGCCGATTCGCAATTCGCACGGCATCATCGTAGGCGTGGTGCTCGTGTTCAGTGATGTCTCTGGTGCTTATCGCGTGCGCAAACAGCTGGAGGACAACGAGGCGCGATTTCGGACCTTGGCAGCTCTGTCGTCTGACTGGTACTGGGAGCAAGATGCGCAGTTTCGGCTGGTCCATGTTGATGGCAGCACCGAGGACGGATTGGTCAAAGAGGCGGCTCTTCATATGGGGAAAACGCGCTGGGAGTTGGCGGCGCCCGGTATCAGCGACGAGTGGTGGAAAGATCACCGCGCTTTGCTGGAGCAACACGGTGAGTTTCGCGATTTCGAGTTCCAGCGCCACGACAGGTCGGGGGCGCCATACTGGGTCTCCATCAGCGGTACGCCAATGTTTGATGAGAAGGGGGTTTTTTGCGGCTACCGGGGTGTGGGCAAAGACATCACTGCACGCAAAAACGACGAAAACGAGCTGCGCATCGCCGCCATCGCATTTGAATCGCAGGAGGGCATGATCGTGACCGATCACGATACCGTCATCCTTCGCACCAATCGGGCGTTCGCCAAGATCACCGGCTACAGCGGCGAAGAAGCGGTGGGAAGACGGTCGAACCTGCTGGCCTCGGGGCATCACGACAAGGCGTTTTTTGATGCAATGTGGACCAGTCTGCGCACGCATGGCGAGTGGAAGGGCGAGATATGGAACCGCTGCAAGAGTGGCGAGGTGAGCCTGCATTTCATGGCCATTACTGCGGTGAAAGACGCGCAAGGGGCCCTCACCCACTACGTGGCCACTCTCAGCGACATCACGCAGCGGGCGCAGGCTGCGCGTGAGATCGAAACCCTCGCGTTCTACGACCCCCTTACCCATCTGCCCAACCGCAGGTTGATGATGGACCGGTTGCAGCAGGCTTTTGCCACCAGCGCACGCACCGGTTTGCAGGGGGCCTTGTTGTGCCTGGACCTGGACCACTTCAAGAATCTGAACGACACCCTCGGCCACGACATGGGGGATGTGCTGCTGCAGCAAGTGGGGCAGCGACTGTCGGCTTGTGTGCGGGAGGGTGACACGGTGGCGCGGCTCGGAGGGGACGAGTTTCTGGTGCTGCTGGAAGATTTGGGTGCATTGGCCACCGATGCTGCCGAGCAGTCACAAGACGTGGGCGAAAAAATTCTGGCCGCGCTCAATCGACCCTATCAGTTGGCATCTCACCATGTGCACAGCACCACCAGTGTGGGCGCCGTGTTGTTCAGCGGTCAGAGCCAGACCGTGGAAGATCTGGTCAAGCACGCCGACCTGGCGATGTACGCAGCGAAGACGGCGGGGCGCAACAGCATCCGGTTTTTTGACCCCATGATGCAAGCCGCCGTCACGGCCCGAGCCGCGCTGGAGAACGACTTGCGCACGGCGCTGGAACAGGGGCAGTTCACGCTGCACTATCAGGCACAGGTGGGCTGCGGCGTGCGCGTTGTGGGCGCAGAAGTGCTGATCCGCTGGCACCACCCCACGCGCGGGTTGGTGCCGCCCTTCGAGTTCATTCCGTTGGCCGAAGAAACCGGATTGATCCTTCCGACTGGCCTGTGGGTGCTGCAGACGGCCTGCGCCCAGTTGAAAAGGTGGCAAGACAATCCCGCCACAGATCACCTCCAATTGGCCGTGAACGTAAGCGCAAGGCAGTTCCGTCAAGCCGACTTCATGGAGCAGATCGTGGAGGTCTTGCGGCAGACGGGCGCGCGGCCCGATCGCCTGAAATTGGAGCTGACAGAAAGCTTGGCGCTGGACAATGTCGACGACACCATCGCCAAGATGAATGCGCTGCGCAGCCTGGGTCTGCGGTTTTCGATGGACGACTTTGGTACCGGGCAATCGTCGCTGTCGTACCTCACGCGGTTGCCGTTGGACCAACTCAAGATCGACCAGAGTTTTGTCCGCAACATTGGCATTCAGCACACCGATGCACTGATCGTGCAAACCATCATCGGCATGGCACACAGCCTGGGCATCGATGTGATCGCGGAAGGGGTGGAGACCGAGGAGCAGCGCGCTTTTCTCGAGCGCCATGGCTGTAGCCTGTGGCAAGGCTACCTGTTCAGCAAACCTGTGCCACTGGAGAGTTTTGAGCAGTTGATGGGGCAACTGCACGTGTCGCGCAATTAGCGCGGCCCCGAAGGTTCAGTGTGCCGACGGATAAGGCGGGACATGCCCCCCTTGGGCTAGCGTGCTGGCCACGGCAAACATCAGCTCCAGGTTGATCTGTTCAGGGTCGCGTGGCACCAGGTCGTAGTGGCACAAAGTGCCCATCAGCAGGCCGCTGGAATCCATGACCGGAACGCCACAGTAGGTGGGGACAACTTCGCGAGCGGGGTGACCTTCGGTGCGGGAGTCCAGCAACGCATGCGCGGTTTTGAAGACGCCTTTGCTGTCGCGCACGTAGCAGCAGTAGGTTGCTGTGTCCGCCACTTCCTGCGCTCGCAGGGTGCCTGTGTTTTCCTTGTCAAAGTGCACGGCGGCATTGGCCTTGCCATCTTGAAACCGCCAGATACCGATGAAACGGTAATCTGTGAGGCCGACCAGATAGGCCAGCGCGTCGCGCACGCCACGGGTGCTGAGAATGGCCTGGAATTGCTCAAAATCACGGACGGTATTGACTTGGGCCACGGCCACTCCAGTGCGGAAAACGGTTGCTGAAGGCGACATTTTACGGGGCGCGCCATGGTGGGCGGGGTGAGCAGAAGACCGCGCTTTCGACGGGGGGGGAGGTATAGAGCATGTTCACCCGTTCGCAAGGACTGGTGGACGGGTATGAACCCACTATTACGTGCCCATGTACCGTCCGGGCCGGTGGTTCATGGCCAACACCAGGTTCAGTGCAATGGCTCCCGCAATGGACCAAGCCACCCGCAGGGGTTCAACCGTCCAAAGCGCCAGCAACACGATGCAGCAGTCCACGGCCATCTGGATCTTGCCAGCCCGCCAGCCGTAGCGATCCTGCAGGTACAGCGCGGCAATGCCTACGCCTCCCAGGCTGCAGCGATGTCTGAATAGCACCAAAAACCCTGTGCCTGTGATCAGCCCGCCGGCGATGGCTGCGTACAGCGGTTGCAGCTGGGAAAACTGCAAAAACCGCGACTGCAGTTCTGTCAAAAGCGACAGCAGCAAAACAGCAATGAAGGTTTTGAGGGTAAAGGGCCGCCCCAGTTTTCGCAAAGCCAGCCAATAAAACGGCAGGTTCACCACAAAAAATAGCTTGCCAAAGCCGATGCCCGTGGCGTAGTGCAACAAAAATGCCAGCCCCGCCGTCCCTCCCGTCAGTAACCCGGCGCTGGTAAAGAACGCAACACCCACTGAAATCAACAGCACCCCGGTGAAGATGGCCACCCCGTCCTCGACCAGCGTGTGGGGCGTGGATGCGGGCGTTAAAGCCGGGACAGCGAGTGGAGCTGGGTGCGGATTCGGCGTGGCGGGCGAGCTGGACATGGCGCGGTGAAACACGTGAAGGGGCGGGCAGACGGTGCCAACGGGTGGTGCGAATTGAACCATGCAAGACCTGTACCTTGGTTGTCGCGCGTCAAGAAATCGTGCAGCGGTTTGGGTCGACAAAGTCACCCTTTGTGGCGCTTTGATCGGCGCTTTGGTTGGCGTGTTGATGAAACCGTTCATTTGTAACACCTGCAACGCCGCGGCGGATCTTCCGAGCGGTGTTCGCGTTCCTGCGAAAATATCGGGCTTTGCCCACTGGGGATCCGCTCCCTGATGCGGGCGCGCCTAGGGGATCTCGAGGCGCGGCCAGCACAGTGAATGGCCTCTCCAGGATGTATTTGCACCACCCCCTCAACAGCTCCAGACTCGTGGTTCTGCTCCAGCAATGGGCGCGGCAGGACGGCGAGCGACCAGGGCAGTCGCCAGCGCCCCCCGGAGACACCGATGTGGCGGAGCAACTGGCCCAGTGGCTAGGCACGGTGGATGCCGTCAAGCTGAGCCGGGCGCTGCATGCCATTGAGACGTTACCTAGCGAAGCTGGGGCGCTGGCGAACCTGGAGGTCGTGGACCTGCCTGCGTTAGATCGCCTGGTCGAGAAGACCAAGGCGGACCTGCACGCGTTGGTGACAGCCAAGGTCGCAGCCCCAAAACCGCTGCGTGCCCGGGCTGACAATACGCCCGTGCAAGCGCCCGACCCTCAGGTCGAGACTGACTATGCCGCCCATGGCCCGCGTTATCTGGATCTGCAAAAGCAGATAGACACACGGCTTTTGGCCATGCGAGTGCAGGTTCGCCATGCACTGGCCCTGGGGTCTTCCGGTTTGCGGCAACTGGCGGCACTGGATGCTGTCATGGAGCAAATGCTTGGCGCTCGTGAGCAGCGGCTTTGGGCCTCATTGTCGGGCCACCTGGAGCGACGCCTGGTGCTCCGCCATCACAAGCACCTGCAGACGCTGCAAAACAGCGGCGTTGCCGACGAACCGTTGCGCTGGCGCCAGCCAGGCGGTTGGCTGTGGGCCTTCGAACAAGATCTTCAGGCGTTGCTGATTGCAGAACTGCAAGTACGTCTGCTACCGATAACGGGGCTGCTTGAAGCCGCCCACCACGAGAAAACAGGACGACAGGAATGAACAAGAGTGTGATGGCCGCCGTATTTGCGGCGGGTCTTGCGGTGGTGGCCTGGGTCGGCTGGGCTTTTGTGGGCACCAGTCCGCTCGCGCTGGCGATGACATTGGTAATTGGCTGGGTGTATCTGCTGGGCGCGTATGAGTTGATGCAATTCCGCGCCGCCACAGCGTCCTTGGTCGCGGCACTGCGGTTCGCCGACAAATCCGCTGAGCCCATGGCCGACTTGGGAGAATGGCTCCACCGCTTGGCGCCTTCGCTGCGCAACCCGGTGCGCCAGCGCATTGAAGGCGAGCGCGTGGCCCTGCCAGGCCCGGCACTCACGCCGTATCTGGTGGGGTTGTTGGTCATGCTGGGCATGCTCGGTACGTTCCTGGGCATGGTAGTTACGTTCAAGGGCGCAGTGTTCGCACTGGAGACATCCTCTAACCTGGAGTCGATCCGCACCGCGTTGGCCGCGCCTATCAAGGGTCTGGGCCTTTCGTTTGGCACGTCGGTGGCCGGTGTGGCGGCGTCGGCCGCGCTGGGCATGTTGTCGGCCATCAGCCGCCGTCAGCGGATAGACGCTGCCCGCCTGCTCGACGTACACATACCTGCAGTGTTCCGGCCGTTCTCATCGGTGCACCGACGGAACGAAATGGTCCTCGCTCTCCAGACGCAGGCCTATGCCATGCCGCTGATAGCCGAACGTCTGCAGGGCTTGATGGAGGGGCTGGAGCGCCGCAATGACCAGCTCAACGAACAGCTGCTGGCCCAGCAGCAAGGATTCCACCGTGAGGCGTCGTCCGCCTATACGCTACTGGCCAGTACGGTCGGGACGTCATTGCAAGAAAGCTTGACCGCAAGCGCGCGCCAAGCGGGCGAGGCGATTCGTCCTGTGGTGGAGCAGGCAATGACAACGCTTGCCCATGAAGCGCAGCGCTCGCACGAGCGCCTTCGGGAGGCTACTGATGCGCAATTACAGGCCCTCACGGCCCAATGGGCAAGCACCGCGCACCAGGTGGCAGACACTTGGAACTCGGCATTGCGCAATCACACCCAGACCCATGGCGCACTGGTAGCGCAACTCGACCGGGCTCTGCAGACCGTCGCGCAAGCGTTTGACCAGCGATCCAGCGCGCTGCTGGCCTCACTGCAGGAGTCCGCTGTGCAATCTCATGCGACCCAGGTCGCAGCCGACCAGCACCGGCTGGAAGGCTGGAGCCGCTCCATGGAAGCCATGACTGACTCTCTCGGCGCCGAGTGGCAGCGAGCAGGCGCGCAGTCAGTGGCTCAGCAGCAGGGTGTGTGCGCGGCGCTGGAAGCCACCGCCAAGCAGCTTGACCAGAGCTTGCTGGCGGCCACACAGTCGTTCGAAGATCGTTCTGGCGCGCTGCTGGCCGCATTGCAGGAGACGGTGGTGAAGTCGCATGCCGATCAGTTGGCGGCCGAGCAGCAACGTGTGGATGACTGGAGCCGTTCCATGAACGCCGTGTCGGGTGCGTTGTGTGCTGAATGGCAGCGCGTGGGTGCGCAATCGGTGGCGCAGCAGCAGGAGGCAGCCCAGGCGCTGGAGACCGCTGCTACGCAGATGGCTGAACAGGTATCCGAACAGGTGGCCCGCACGCTGGGCGGCGCGGCCAACTTGATGGATCAGTCGGATGCGCTGCTGCGTACCCGCATAGAGTATGAAGCCCAATGGGTGCAGGCACAAGGCCAGCGAATGGAGCAACTGACGGGTGTGTGGCAAACCGAACTGGTGGCCTTGCGCGATGCGGAGGCGCTGCGCGGCCAGGCCGCAGTGGAGCGGCTCGACACGCTGCAGACAGCCGTAGCGCAACACCTGGCGACTTTAGGGGCGGCACTGGAGGCACCTCTTACCCGCCTGCTGCAAACCGCTTCCGATGTGCCGCAGGCCGCTGCCGAAGTCATTACCCAGCTGCGCCAGGAAATGACGCGGCTGAGCGAGCGCGACAACATTGCTTTGGCAGAACGCACGGCGATGATGGAGCAGGTGGGAACGCTGCTGCATTCGGTGAACGAAGCTGCGGTGCAGCAGCGCGCCGCTATCGATAGTTTGGTGGGCTCGGCCGCGCAGGTGTTGGAACAGGCGGGGGACCAGTTCGCACAGGCCCTTGGAACGCAGGCTGGAAAAGTGGATGAGGTGGCTGCGCATGTGGCTGCCAGCGCCGTAGAGCTTGCCAGCCTGGGCGAATCATTCAGCCATGGCGTGGGTTTGTTCAGTGCCAGCAACGAAAAACTGGTGGCAAGCCTGCAGGGCATGGAAGGGGCCATCGGCCAGTCCATGAGCCGCAGCGATGAGCAACTGGCCTACTACGTGGCCCAGGCCCGTGAGGTGATTGATCTGAGCATTAGCGCACAGCAGGGCATTGTGGAAGACCTGCGCAGGCTTCACGGCACAGTGGGCCGGGTGGCCTCCCATGGAGTGGCTGCGTGAACGGCCTGGACGACACGCTCGACGAAGCTTCGGAGCAAACCGCCCCCGTGTGGGCGGTGTTTGGTGACCTGATGTCGGGTCTGCTGGGCGCATTTGTTCTCATCCTGGTGGGGCTGCTCGTGGTGCAGATCGATCTGGTGGCCAGCTTGAAGCAGGAAGTGGAAAAGCGCCAGATGGAGGAGCAACGCCGCATGGCGCTGGAAAAGGCGCTGGCTATTCCTTTGGCCAGCGGCCGGGTGACGGTGAACAACGGGCGCATTGGCATCAGTGGCAGCGTGTTGTTTGCGGTGGGCTCTGATGAACTGCGCCCTGAAGGGCGCCAACTGCTTAGCAGTCTGGTGCAACCCCTGGTCGTGTACCTGCGCGAACGCGACGAAATGCTGATGGTGAGCGGATTTACCGACAACACCACGCTCCTGCGCGGTGCCCATCAGCGCTTTGCCGACAACCTGGAGCTGTCAGCCCAAAGGGCGCTCACCGTTACCCGTGCGCTTATTGAAGAAGGCATGCCGTCGGCGCAGGTGTTTGCGGCCGCTTTTGGTGCTGAGCAGCCGGTGGCCGACAACGCAGACGAAAAAGGCCGCGCGCAAAACCGCCGCGTAGAGATGGCCCCGGTGCCCAAGGCGTCCAATGCAAAACCAGCCCGAGATGAATGAGCCTACCTTGGAGTCGCTGCGGGCGCAGGGCGCTCATCTGCACGACCCCGCACGGTTTCACTACCTGGAGGTTCTGTCCCGGCGCCTGCAGGCGCAACCGGCGACCGTGCAGCAAGTGCTGGCTCGGCGGCTGGGCGCTGCGGTGTCTGACTATGCAGTCCGAGCAGCGTCTGCGCCTGTGCGCTCTGCCGTTGCAAAAGCAATGCCGCCGGCAAGGTCCGCACTCGCAGAACTGAATAATGAGTTGAAAACCCGCGACCAGTCCGATGCGCAGGACATGCTGCTGGGCGACAGCGCCAACCTCTCGGACATGAAGAGCGTTCGCCAGTTCAGCGAGGTCTGGTCGAAGATATCAGCCGATCAGCAGGTGGTGCAGGCCCTGCACCGAGCGCCAGAAAACGCGGGGCCTCTCAACTCGCAAAAACTCATGCTCCGCTCATTGGAGTTGATGCGCACGTTGTCTCCGGACTACCTGCGGCGATTCCTCTCGCACATGGATTCCCTTCTGTGGCTGGAGGGTGTAAACACCAAGCCAGCGCGATCGGTGGCGCGGAAAAGCCGTACTGCGAGGGCGAAACCCTGACGCTGCAGTCCGTTCGCGTGGCAAGAGGCCGGCGCAATGGCAAAAGGGCGGTGAAAGTGAAGTGCTGCGGTGCGCAGCGGCGTCCAAGCCTGCGTGGATCACATGCCGACAGGCAGCCGCCTCACTTTTTAGCCTGGTTCGAAATGTGTTGCTGAAGCAACTGGTTCGACTTGTCCAGTGCGTCTGCGGTCTCGCTCAGTTTTTGCTCCAACTGGTCCGTACGCTCTACAGCGGCTTGCAGATCCCCCTGCATGGCATCCGTCGGGATTTGTGTGGAAAGAACTGCGTGCACCACATCCAGCTCATCTGCCGTGGACTTGATCTGTTCAGCGGTTTCCAAATTCTGGTTCAGAATTTCCGCCACTTCCGAAGATGGAGGCTGGTTCGTATCGCGGGGCATAAGTCGCACTCAGTGAGGTTATTCAGTTCACGTTGGTTACCGGGCAAGCGGCGCAACGGCCTACATGGCATTGAAGATCGGCCGTGTAGATTGTAGGCAGCATCCCAACGAACGGACTATCCGGCTCACCCTGATGCCCCTTAATACCATCCTCGTCGAAGACAGCAAGACAATACTGGATACACTCGTGCCCGCGTTGGCCGAACTGGCAGATGCGCGCGTAGTTGCCATTGCGACTACCGCAGTGGGCGCCGAAGAAGCGCTGGAGCAGTGGGGCAGCCAGTGGCAATTGATGGTGTTGGATCTGTTCCTGAGCGAGGGCTCTGGAGTGGAAGTGCTGCAGGCATTGAAACAACGGGCTGCGCCTAAATTCGAGCACCAGCATGTTTACGTGCTCACCAACTACGCCACCGCCGATATGCGCCGCAGGTGCGAGCAATTGGGGGCCGACGGGATGTTCGATAAATCGACCGAGCTTGATGCATTCTTTGAACGCTGCTGCGCGTTGTCTCGCTGAGAGCTTTTTGGCACGAGCGCCAGTGGGCCATGTTTTAGGCGTAAAGCGCCTCCAGGGCTCACAGATGTCGCGACACCCCGCGGTCTTTGGCATCTACACGAGGCGCCGGGATGGCTCAGTGCCTGTGTGCTGCAGGAATCGTATCGCTGGCAAGCTCTTGCCGCGCCTGACGGATCACACTGGTCCCACCGGCGATGGCAAGCCAGGCCATGATGGCAGCTACCGCCAGATCAGGCCAGGCGCTGCCTGTGCCGAACACGCCCAGTGCAGCGCCCATCACCGCGACGTTGCCCAGCGCATCATTGCGGGTGCACAGCCACACGCTGCGCATATTGGCGTCGCCGTCGCGGTAGGTGTACAGCAGCACAGCCACCCCCAGGTTGGCGGCCAGGGCCAGCAGGCCGATGGTGCCCATCGTGACGGGTTCAGGGGCCGTGCCCTGCCAGGCGCCCCAGGCCACGCGGCCCACAACGAACACGCCAAATGCCACCATGCTGGCGCCCTTGACGAGTGCCGCACGCGCCCGCCACGTGAGGGCCATGGTCAGCACCCACAGCGACAGCGCGTAGTTGGCCGCGTCGCCCAAAAAATCGATGGCGTCAGCCAGCAGGGACGCGGAGCCCGACTGCACGCCTGCGCCCACCTCCACGGCAAACATGGCCGCGTTGACCATCAGCGCCACCCACAGAATGCGGCGATAGCGGGGGTCGGCGCTGGCGGGCGAACCGTGCGGGTGGCTGTCGTGGTGATGGTGGCAATGGGCAGACATTAGGGGTTCTCCAGTCAGTGTTTTCAAAGCGATGGCATGATTTGAAACCTTGAAGTCACTTGAAGGTCAAGCCCATGACAACAAACAGTGTGCAATATCGGATCGGGGAAGCCGCCCAGCAATCGGGTGTGACCGCTGCCAATATCCGCTATTACGAAAAGGAAGGTTTGCTGGCGCCAGGGCTGCGCAGCGACAACAGTTACCGCCTATACACCGGGACCGATGTGCACCGCCTGCGGTTCATTCGCCTGTGCCGCGCCATGGACATGTCACTGGACGAAGTGCGCACCCTTTTGGCCCTGGACTGGAGCAAGCAGGAGGACTGCGATGCCGCGCGCGATACCCTGGACGACCACTTGCAACATGTGCGGGCCCGCCTGAAGGAGCTTCAAGCGCTGGAGGCCGATCTGCTGACGCTGCGCAGCCGCTGTGATGGGTCGGATGCGCATTGCCACATCATCGAGACGCTTCACGCGCGCGCCGACGCCCAGCCGTTGGCGACCTCTGCTAGTACCCGGCCGGGCAAGCGCCATGTCTGACGCCCGCCGCAGTGCGCGTGTGAGGACATGTTTCACCTGGGTACTGAAAACTCCTTCTTTGATAGCTGGCAGCGCTTTGTGGATAAGCGCTAGAGGCCAAAAACACGTTGAATTTTGTTCCTTATGGCTTTTGGAGGGTAGCGAACATGCGCCGCTATGATCCGGCCATGATTTCGCGTTTGCCCGGCCTTTCCCTGCCCGAACGTGTGCTAAACACGGCGCGGCGTTGGGCTGTGGCATGGTGGCGCATCTTGTACCTCGGCGCTGTGGTGCTGGTGCTGGTGTTGTCGCCGTCCAGCTATGGCAAAGGCACCCGCAAGGCTCTGGCGCGCCACCTCTATCTGGACACCGCGCCTGTGTTGCTGGGCTTCACGGTGCTGGCGGCATTGATCAGCCTGGTGCTCACTCGCATTGTGGTCGTCACGGCGCTGAGCTATGGCTTGTCGCGCTATGCGCTAGAGATGGTGATTCGCGTGTTGGTACTGGAGCTGATCCCGCTGACCGCCGCGTTGTTTGTGGCCATGCGCTGCACCATCCCCAATGGAACTCAAATTTCGCGCTTGCGGCAACTGGGGCGTTTTGATGCGCTGCGCCACCAGGGCTCAGACCCTGTGCGGGTGGAGTTGTTGCCCCGTGTCGTCGCAGGTGTGTTTGCCAGCATCACGCTGGCCGCGTTGAGTTGTGTGGTGGCGCTGGTGCTGGCGTACCTGGGGGTATACGGCTTTAACCTGGCCGGGCTGCCCAGCTACACGCGAATGTTTGGCCAGGTGTTCACACCCAGCGTGACCATGGTGTTTGCACTCAAGACACTGTTTTTCAGCTTGGCGGTGGCGCTGATCCCCATGGCGGCGGGTTTGCATGACACCGGTGAGCGCACGCAGCCTGATTCCGAACTGGGAGGTCTTGCGCGTATGTTTGCCGTGCTGCTGCTGATCGAGGTCGCCTCGCTCATGGGCAACTATTACTGACATCCCTGGCAGCCGGATGCTTGCGCCACTTTAGTCCCTCTCACATTTGATGACCCCTAATGTCGCCCATGACCGATAAGAACGACCCCAGTCACGAAAGAGCGCCGCCTCCGGTCCCGCATGCAGACACGACGGGGGCGGGCGAACGCCTGCCCGTGGAAACCCTGCGCCCCGTGGCGTATCTGGAGATCAAGGCGGCCGCCTTGCTGCTGTTCACGCTGGCGCTCATCGTTGGGTCGGGGATGTACCTTTTGTACGCTCGGGGGGCTTTCGAGCCCACTCAAACCCTCGTGCTTACCGCTGACGACTCGGAAGGGGTGGTGGTCGGCATGGACATGACCTTCTCTGGCTTTCCTATCGGCCGTGTGCGCCGCATCGAGCTGGCCAACGAGGGCAACGCCCGCATCTTGATCGACGTGCCGCGCAAGGATGCGCACTGGTTGCGCGAGTCGAGCGTCTTTACGCTGGTGCGCGGCATCGTGGGGGGCACCAATATTCGCGCCTACACCGGCATGTTGAGCGACTCGCCATTGCCTGATGGTGCGGTGCGGCCCGTGCTGCGCGGCGACGCCACGGCCGAGATTCCTCAGCTCATGTCATCCGCTCGTGAACTGCTGACCAACCTTAACGCGCTGACAGCACAAGACGCAGCGCTTGGCAGCAGTCTGACCAATGTGCAGGCACTGACGGAGCGTCTCAATGGCCCGGGTGGCATGCTGGGTGTGCTCATGGGCACCGAGGCGGATGCCAAAAAGCTTGTGAGCACGCTCGATCGCACCAACGCGTTGCTAGCTCGCCTCGACGGCATGGCTGCGCGGGCTGACCGGCAAGTGTTTGGCAGCGACGGTAGCAAAGACGCCCTGGTGCCTGAGGTGCGTGCCACTGTCGCCCAGCTCAATGGATTGCTGGCGGACACGCGTACCAGCCTCAAAAAGGTCGACGCTGTATTGGTCGAGGCACAGGCTATCGGCGTCAATGCGCGGGAGGCCACCACCGACCTGGGCGCACTGCGCGCCGAGGTGGAGAGCAACTTGCGAAAAGTGGAAAGCCTGGTCAATGAAATCAACCGCAAATGGCCCTTTGCGCGGGACACGGAGCTCAAGCTGCCATGAAGCGATCTGACGTGATGACTGTGCGGCGGTTTATGTACGGCGGCCTTTTCGTTGGCTCCATGTTGCTGGTGGCTTGCTCCAGCAAACCGCCTGTGCCGGACTGGCAGATGAACGCGCAGGGCGCGTCAGAGAAAGCCTTGGAAGCCTACTTGTCCGGCAACGCGCGCGTTGAAGCCCTGGAGTGGGACCGCGCCCGCGCCGAAGTCGCCCGTACCGGGCGACCAGATCTTCTGGCCCGGCTGGAACTCATGCGTTGTGCTGCGCAGGTTGCCAGCCTGGTTATCGGCCCTTGTGACCGGTTTGAACCGCTGCGAGCAGATGCTGCGCCCCCTGAGCTGGCGTATGCAGACTACCTGGCGGGGCGCTTGGACCCCGCGCAAGTGGCCCTGCTGCCAGAAGCCCAGCGCAAGGTGGCCTCTGGCACTGTGACCACTTTGGCGGGCCTTGAAGACCCGTTGTCCCGTCTGGTGGCGGCGGGTGTGCTGTTCCAAACGGGGAAGGCCAGCCCTGCGGTCATCGCTGAGGCAGCGGAGGCGGCGTCTGCACGAGGGTGGCGCAGGCCGCTCATGGCTTGGCTGACGCTGCAGGTACAAAGAGCAGATGCGGCGGGTGATGCCCAAGCCGCGGCGTCATTGCGTCGCCGTCTCGCGGTCGTCGAGCAAGGCAATCCACGGGGGAAGTAGGCGAACGACGCTACCTTAGTTCGGTGGCTTGACTGAAACCGCTCAGCGCAGACGGGCTTGGAGCTGAGTTTCGATGTGCTCGCGCTCTGCCGCAAATTGCTGCGCATCGATTTCGTTGGCTTCGTATTTGCGGGCCGTGGACAGCAACAGAACAGTGTTTTCTAGTCGCGTGTCTTGCTGCAGTGACGAAGGCAGCGCAGTGAGTCGGTCAAAGCTCTGCTTATAGAGTTCACTCCAGGTCAACATGCCCGCCTGGGCTTGAGCGCGAGCTCTGTCGTGCCAGCGAGTGAACTCTTCCAGCGCCACATCACGTGGGCTTGAGCATCCGGTCACCGCTGCCAGCAACACGGCCGCTACCAGAAGGCGAGACGCGGAGATAGGTGAATAAAAACGGCCTGCAGAGTTTCGAAAACGTGGTGTCACGATCGTCCTCCATTCTTGAGTGCCACCGAATTGCCGGTGTGCAGCGCCGAATGGTACTCCGATGCTATCGTTTTTGCTAGCCCGAGCCGTGTGGCTCACAAAATGGGTCATTCCCCGACGATGCCCGTAAGCACTGCAGAAGAATTTTGGATCTATTCGAACAAGCCAGTGGGCAAGATCTGGTCCAACCCGTTCGGTACCGCTGTCATCGAGTCCACTGCGGGCACTGCCACATCAGGGGTCAGCAGTGCCATGGAGGCCAGCACAGCCAACACCACGGTACCAAGGAAGCTGAGCAGAGCACGCGCGCTGGGCGACAAGTGACGTTGTTTCATGCTGGCTTCCTTCCAAAAATTGGGGTGCGGGGGCCACAATGACCACCCAAGTCAGCCTCAATGGCCGATGGATGAGATTTCAGCAAAGAGCCACAGTTCCGTCTGTCAGACAAGTGCGATACCGTATCTGCAGAAGCATCGTTACGCATGGTTGCAAATGCAGCCAAGCGCAATAGCAAAAACAAAAAACCCGCACTTTATAAGGTGCGGGTTTTGTGTTTGATTCGCTTTCATTGGATATGAAAGCTGACTGTCTGGCGGAGAGGGCGGGATTCGAACCCGCGGTGGGGATTAGCCCACACACGCTTTCCAGGCGTGCGACTTAAACCGCTCATCCACCTCTCCGAAGCCCACGATTATAGCCATAGGCGAACAGGTATTTTGATGGGGCGCCGAATTCAAGCTAAAAATGCCGGATTCGATCGCTCAGGTTGCCTTCTGCATTTGAAGCATCTTCATGGCCGAGCCGATCAACGCCGACACCTCGGTCATGTTGCTCGGCACGATGAGGGTGGTGGTCGCGTCTGCTGCCACGCGTCCGTAGGCTTCTACTGCTTTTTCAGCCACCTTGAGCTGTACTGCCTGTTCACCACCAGGCTGGCGGATGGCGGCGGCCACGCGCTCGATGGCTTGGGCGGTAGCTTCTGCCACGGCGGTAATAGAGGCGGCCTCACCCTGGGCGTTGTTGATCTGGGCCTGCTTTTCGCCTTCAGAGCGGGCGATGAAGGCCTCGCGCTCGCCCGTGGCGATGTTGATTTGTTCCTGGCGGCGGCCTTCTGACGCAGCGATCAAGGCGCGCTTTTCGCGCTCGGCGGTGATTTGCGCCTGCATGGCATGCAAAATTTCCTTCGGAGGCGTCAGGTCCTTGATTTCGTAGCGCAAAACCTTCACGCCCCAGTTCAGTGCTGCTTCGTCGATGGCCTGCACGATCTGCGCGTTGATGATGTCGCGCTCTTCAAAGGTCTTGTCCAGCTCCAGCTTGCCGATGACCGAGCGCAGGGAGGTTTGCGCCAGCTGCGTGACCGCCATGATGTAGTTGCTGGAGCCATAGCTCGCACGCATTGGGTCGGTCACCTGAAAGTACAGGATGCCGTCCACCTGCAATTGCGTGTTGTCGCGCGTGATGCAGACCTGGCTGGGAACATCTAGCGGGATTTCTTTCAGGCTGTGTTTGTAAGCCACTTTGTCGACAAAAGGCACCAGAAAATTCAAGCCCGGCGTAAGCGTACCTGCATATTTGCCCAGTCGCTCCTTGACCCAGGCATTTTGTTGGGGCACGACCTTGACGGAGCGTGCGATGAAGATCACCGCAATGATGAGAATGACGATGGCGATTTCCATGGGAAGCCTTCTTTCTTTGTTGTTCCTGCAGATGTTGGAATTGGCTTTACACAGGGTCTACCAGCAGGCGGTTGCCTACCAGCTCTGACACGCGGTGCATGCCTGTCGATGGCGTGACGCCAGCGCGATGGATGGCCGTCCAGGTGGCGCCCCGGTATTTCACCGAAGTGGTGCCGTCGGGGTTCCAGCTTTCGATCATGATGGTTTCGCCCACGTCCAGATTGACGCTGCGGTCCGCGCGCGCGGATGGGTCGCCTGGGCGTCGTTTTTTGACGAGGTACCACGCCACCACAGCCCCGCCGCCGAAGATGGCTGCAGAGACGATCTGCAATGCGATCGGAAGCCCCAGGTGCGCAGCCAGTGCCGCCGCCACCAGGCCTATCGCCACCATGAGCAGATAAAAAGTACCGGTCAGCAGCTCCGCCACGACCACCGCCCCCGCTGCCAGCCACCAAATTGTGGATTCCTCCATATAAGACCTCCTCGTTATGGTTGTGTTTAGTGCACCACATTCTGGGTCAAATAGGTGGCAGTTCAAAGGCGCGTCAACGTTATTCCTTACACTTCGCGCCTATTTCGTTTTTTGGCCGGGCAGGGCACGGTTGCACGGAGGCTGCGCATGAAGTTTCGCTTTCCCATCATCATCATCGATGAAGACTATCGTTCAGAGAACACATCGGGCCTGGGCATTCGTGCGCTGGCGCAGGCCATCGAGGCCGAGGGCTTTGAGGTCGTGGGTGTTACGAGTTACGGTGACCTCTCGCAGTTTGCCCAACAGCAAAGCCGGGCCAGTGCATTCATCCTGTCCATTGACGACGAGGAGTTCTCGGGCGGCGACGGCCTGGACCCCATTGTGCTGAGCCTTCGCAATTTCATTGGCGAAGTGCGCCGCAAGAACACCGAAGTACCGATCTACGTGCACGGTGAGACCAAGACCAGCCGCCACCTGCCCAACGACATCTTGCGCGAGCTGCATGGCTTCATCCACATGTTCGAGGACACCCCCGAATTCGTCGCGCGGCACATCATCCGCGAGGCCAAGAGCTACCTGGAGGGCGTGCAACCGCCATTTTTCAAGGCGCTGCTCGACTATGCAGAAGACGGCTCGTACAGCTGGCACTGCCCAGGGCACTCGGGCGGCGTGGCCTTCCTGAAAAGCCCGGTGGGCCAGATGTACCACCAGTTTTACGGCGAGAACATGCTGCGTGCCGACGTGTGCAACGCGGTGGAAGAGCTTGGCCAGCTGCTGGACCACAACGGTGCCATCGGCGAGAGCGAGCGCAACGCCGCGCGCATCTTCAATGCCGACCACTGCTTCTTCGTGACCAACGGCACCAGTACCTCAAACAAGATGGTGTGGCACCACACGGTGGCTCCGGGCGATGTGGTGGTGGTGGACCGAAACTGCCACAAATCCATCCTGCACAGCATCATCATGACCGGTGCTATCCCCGTGTTCATGAAGCCCACCCGTAACCACTTCGGCATCATCGGGCCCATCCCGCAAAGTGAGTTCGAGCCCGAGGCTATCCAGGCCAAGATCAAGGCGAACCCGTTGCTCAAGGGCGTGGATGCCAAGAAGGTGAAACCGCGCGTGCTCACGCTCACGCAATCCACCTATGACGGCGTGTTGTACAACACCGAGACCATCAAGGGCATGCTCGATGGCTACGTGGACAACCTGCACTTCGACGAGGCCTGGTTGCCCCACGCAGCCTTCCATCCCTTTTATGGCACCTATCACGCCATGGGCAAGAAGCGCACCCGCCCCAAGCACTCGGTGACGTACGCCACGCAGTCCATCCACAAGCTGCTGGCCGGCATCAGCCAGGCCAGCCATGTACTGGTGCAGGACTCGCAGACTACCAAGCTGGACCGCCACCTCTTCAACGAGGCCTACCTGATGCACACCAGCACCAGCCCGCAGTACAGCATCATCGCCAGCTGCGATGTGGCCGCTGCCATGATGGAGCCGCCCGGCGGCACCGCGCTGGTGGAAGAAAGTATTCTGGAGGCGCTCGACTTCCGCCGCGCCATGCGCCAGATCGAGAACGACTTCGGCAAGAAGGACTGGTGGTTCAAGGTTTGGGGCCCTGAGAAGCTCGTGGACGAAGGCATTGGCCGCGCAGAAGACTGGATCATCCGCAGCGACAGCAAGAGCAAGAAGGCGGGCGCCAAGTGGCACGGTTTTGGGCAGCTCGCCGACGGCTTCAACATGCTGGACCCGATCAAGTCCACCATCGTCACGCCGGGCCTGAACCTGGACGGAAAATTCGACAAGACCGGCATCCCCGCGTCCATCGTCACCAAGTACCTGGCCGAGCACGGCGTGGTGGTCGAGAAGACGGGCCTGTACAGCTTCTTCGTGATGTTCACCATCGGCATCACCAAGGGCCGCTGGAACACGCTGCTCACCGCGCTGCAGCAGTTCAAGGACGACTACGAGAAGAACCAGCCCATGTGGCGCATCCTTCCCGAGTTCTGCCAGCAGCACAAGCGCTACGAGCGCATGGGCCTGCAGGACCTGTGCCAACACGTGCATACGATGTACGCCAAGTACGACATCGCGCGCCTGACCACCGAGATGTACCTGTCCGACCTGACGCCTGCCATGAAGCCGTCAGATGCGTATGCACACATCGCCCACCGCCAGACAGACCGCGTGGAGATCGACCACCTGGAAGGCCGCATCACTGTGGGGCTGGTAACACCCTACCCACCGGGCATTCCGTTGTTGATCCCGGGCGAGGTGTTCAACAAAAAGATCGTGGATTACCTCAAGTTCGCGCGCGAGTTTGCCAAGCTGTGTCCCGGTTTCGAAACCGACATTCACGGACTGGTCGAAGTTGAAGACGAAACGGGGCAAGTGCGTTACTACGCTGACTGTGTGGCAGATCAATCAAAGCCTGGCAAGAACCCCAAGCCGCTGGCGACTGCCAAAAACCTGGTTCAGGTGGGCGATGATGGCCCTTATAGTCGCAATGTCTGAGCTTGCGTTGAACCCGAGCTGACGCATCGGTGCCGTCGCGCACCGAACAGCATGAGTCGCTCCCCGGCAAACGCCGCGGAGCGATTCTTTTTTGCGCTGTTGAATCTACTGGGCCCGTGCCTGCGTATGGACTGACAGCCGCGTGATTTTCAGGCGGTGACCGTTGATCCATTACTTCCAGGAGATACCCATGACCATCCGTTTGAATGCCCGCCTTGCCACTATCGCCCTCAGCGCCGCACTGACCGCCGCGGCTTTCCCCGCCATGGCGCAGGTCATGGTGGGTGGCGCTCCCATGCTGGCCAGCAAGGACATCATTGACAACGCCGTGAACTCGAAGGATCACACCACACTGGTCGCCGCCGTGAAGGCTGCCGGTCTGGTCGAAACGCTCAAGGGCCCAGGTCCGTTCACCGTGTTTGCGCCGACCAATGCAGCCTTTGCAGCATTGCCTGCCGGCACGGTCGACACCTTGCTTAAGCCCGAAAGCAAGCCTACGCTGACCAAGGTGCTGACGTACCACGTGGTAGCTGGCAAATGGGATGCAGCAGCACTGTCCAAGATGATTTCTGATGGCAAGGGTATGGCCAGCATCAAGACAGTAGCTGGTGGCACGCTGACCGCCAAAGCTAGCGGCTCTACGATTACATTGACCGATGAAAAGGGCGGCACAGCAAGCGTGACCATTGCTGACGTGTACCAGTCCAATGGCGTGATCCACGTAATCGACAAGGTGCTGTTGCCTAACTGACACAGGTGCGACCTAGTGTGTCGATGCGCAGGGAGCCCTGGCCGCCGGGCCCCTGCGCGTCTTAACTCAGGCGCAGCAGCATCACCCCCGCCAGGATGATGAGGGTGCCCATTGCACGCTGCCATCCAAACCGCTCACCCAGGAAAAAAGTGCCTATCAAGGCTGCGAACAGGACAGAGGTTTCTCGCAATGCTGCCACGGTGGCTACGGGGGCGCGGGTCATGGCCCACAGGGCAATTCCATAGCTTCCGAGCGAGGCCAGCGTACCTATTGCTGCGATGCGCCAGCGACCTGCCATGTAGGCCAGCGCAGCCCGCCGTGCCGCGGGCTTTTTTTGCCACATCACCAGCACCATGTAGGGGATGCCGTCGAACAGGAACAGCGCGGCCACGTAGGCTGCCGCGTCGCCCGAGGCCCGCACTCCCAATCCATCTATCAACGTGTACAGCGCAATGATCACGGCGTTTGCCAGCGCAAACCCCAGTGCCTTGCGCCGTTGCGCTTCGCTGCCGTGCAGCGAAGCGCGTGATAGCCCCAGTGTGATCACGCCGATGCAGATGGCCGCCACGCCCACCCAGGCACCCAGCGAGATCGTTTCGCCGATCAGTGCGTGACTGGCCATTGCCACCATTAATGGAGCACAGCCGCGCATCACGGGGTAGGTCAGGCCCAGGTCGCCATGTTTGTAGGCGCCGGCCAGCGCGATGTAGTAGCCCAGGTGCACCACCGTTGTCGCAGCGATGTACGGCCACGCCGCCTGCGCGGGCGGCCCGGTGAAGAACAGCAAGGGGACGGCAACGAAGATGCCCAGGCTGTGAATGAGCGCGGTGTCGAGTGATTTGTCCTGCCCAGATTTGATGACCCCATTCCACGATGCATGCAGGAGTGCGCCAAAAAGAACGGCAAGCACGATGGGGCCGGTGAGTTCCACGCAAGAGCTTTCGAGTGAGGCGACGGGAATGAGGCGATGTTGCTGGACAGCGCTGTCGGGTCAAGCCAGCTGACACCGCATCGCGCGGGCAAGGTAGTGTCTCAACGGTGGGGTGTAAAGCGCGGGTTGTTTGGCGAGGTCGTCCCACAGTCGCAGCGCAACAGCCTCTTGGGCATGCGGATTGAGTGCGAATGCGTGCGCTTCTTCTGCGCTGAACACACCGCCTTGCAGTTGCAGGCTGCGCTGTGAGTCCGGCGACAGCGCTTGCTGGTAGCCCGCACGGGTGGCGCACAAATAGCGTTTGGCATCAACATGCAGTTGGATACCACCCAAAACCCGTGCGCTGAAAACGCCACGCAAAAAAGGCAATGCGACAAACTGGTGCAGATCGTCGATGCCTTGGAGCGTAGGTGAATCGCCGTGGTGCACCAGCAGGTGTCCCAGGTCATGCAAAAGCGCTGCGGTGACCAGTTCATCATCGGAACCCGTCTGTTCGGCCAGCCAAGCGGTCTGCAGAGCGTGCTCCAGTTGTGTCACAGGTTCGCCGCTGTACTGCGTGCCACCATGCTGTGTAAACAAGGACTCAATATCGTTGAGAGAAAGTGACATGGCGGTTTCGTTCGAGAAAAATGGTTGGCGCGTCACGCCAGGAAAGCGCTGGGGCGGTGCTCTCAGGCGGTGCGCTTCTCAGACGGCGCGGTAGTCACTTCAGGAGTTGCTGACGCGCCTTCGCTGCGACTCTGGTAGTTCTGCAAAGTGCGGTCCCGGCTGTTCATCACATGCAAGAACATGGCCTGCCCCGCAGCCTCTGAATCGCGCGATGCGATGGCCTTGACGATGGCCCTGTGCTCACGTGAGTACACGGCCATCGACTCGTCGGTGAGGTTCTGTCTGCGGAACAGCGACAGCTCGTTGACCAGTTTGCGGTAGGTGGCTGTGAACTTGGCGTTGCCTGTCAGTTCCAGCAGCCGGTCATGGAACGCCAGGTTCACGCGGTGGTATTCCTGTGCGTTGCCAGCGCGTGAGGCCTGTTCCATGGTGTCCACCATGGCGCGCAGCTCTTTCGTCTGGGCGGTGGTCACGCTCTGGGCCAGTTTGCGGCCCACGTACTGGTCCATGACGGCGCGCAGTTCAAAGATCTCCAGAGCTTCTTCAATGGGGACATCGCGCACGAAAACGCCGCGGTTCTTTTCGGTGCGCACCAGGCCGGCTTCTTCGAGCATGCGAAAAGCCTCGCGCACCGGTCCGCGCGACACGCCCAGTCGATCCGCGATGGTGGCCTCTGTGAGTTTTGCGCCAGAGCCCAGCTCGCCGTCCAGAATGAGGCGCTCTATCTCGGTCTGCACCAGACTGGCGAGTGAATTGCGCTGCAAGAGTGCAATGACGTTGTGTTGGCGGGGCTGTTCAGACATGGCTAAATGGTAGGTTGTCTTTAGTAGATTGTCTACGATCTACTAAATTTTATACATGGCATCCATTTTGCATACGGGATGTGTCATCAAGATGAAATGCCTCTTGATCACAGTTTGTTCTTTTCAACAAGGAGTCCCCATGAAATTCTGGAAGTCGCTGTTGGCAGGTGCCCTGGGTCTGGCGGTGTTGGGTGGTGTCGCTCATGCGCAGAACACGCAATTGACGGTGTACACCGCGCTGGAGACAGACCAGCTCAAGGCCTATCAAGAGGCATTCAACAAGGTGCACCCCGAGGTCGAGATCAAATGGGTGCGTGATTCCACTGGCGTGATCACGGCCAAGCTGCTGGCTGAAAAGTCGAACCCGCAGGCGGATGTGATCTGGGGTGTGGCTGCCTCCAGCCTCGCGCTGTTTGCGCGCAACGGCATGCTGGAGGCTTATGCGCCGCTGAACCTCGATGCCATCATGCCGCAGTACCGCGACAAGAAGTCGCCACCCGCCTGGTGGGGCATGGACGTGTTCGGTGCCACGGTGTGCTTCAACACCATAGAGGCCAAGAAGCGCGGCATCGCTACGCCCACAACCTGGAAAGACCTGACCAAGCCGGAGTTCAAGGGACTTGTGGTCATGCCAAATCCGGCTTCGTCGGGCACAGGCTATTTCGATGTGGTGGCCTGGTTAGCACTCTGGGGCGATGACAACGGCAAGGGTGGCGGCTGGAAGTACATGGATGCCCTCCACGAGAACATTGGTCAGTACACCCACTCGGGCTCCAAGCCTTGCAACATGGCGGCTGCAGGCGAATACGTGGCGGGCATCTCTTTCGAGTACCGCGGCCACACCAACAAGGCCAAAGGCGCGCCCATTGACCTCGTCTTCCCCAAAGAGGGCCTGGGCTGGGACCTGGAAGGGTTCGCCATCTACAACGGCACCAAAAAACAGGCAGCCGCTCGCAAACTGGCCGACTGGGCGTCCTCCAAGGACGCAATGATCTTGTACGGCAAGAACTTTGCCATCACGGCACAGCCCGGCGTTGCCCCCAAGCTGGCGAACATTCCGGCCGACTATGAGGCGCGCCTCATCAAGATGGACTTCGACCAGTCCGCCGCCAATCGCGACCGCATCCTGGCCGAATGGTCCAAGCGCTACGACGCAAAGAGCGAACCCAAGAAGTAAGCACTCGTTGGCGCGGCGTCACTGCCGGTACGGCTTCAGCCGTCCGCAGTCGGCCGTGTGTCCACGGGGCCACCATTTTCCAGTTTTGTCTGTACCCGCCATGAGCCAAGAAGTCCCCTATCTGCAGATCGAGCACGTGCACAAGTCATTCGGTGCATTCAAAGCGCTTGATGACGTGAGTCTGACCATTCAACGTGGCGAGTTTGTCTGCTTTCTGGGGCCATCGGGCTGCGGCAAGACCACACTGCTGCGCATCATTGCCGGTCTGGAAACCCAGAGCCAGGGCCGTCTCGTGCAAGCGGGTCGCGACATCTCCTTGTTGCCCCCTGCGCAGCGGGACTACGGCATCGTGTTCCAGTCGTACGCGCTGTTTCCCAATCTCAGCATTGCGGCCAACGTGGCTTACGGGTTGGTCAATCGTGGGCAACCGGCCAGCCAGATCGGCGCGAAAGTGCAAGAGCTACTCACGCTGGTGGGGCTGCCAGGCAGCGGTGCCAAGTACCCTGCGCAGATGTCGGGTGGACAGCAGCAGCGCGTGGCGCTGGCACGTGCACTCGCCACGTCTCCGGGGTTATTGCTGCTGGACGAGCCCTTGTCCGCACTCGACGCGATTGTGCGGGTGCATCTGCGCAACGAGATCCGCGCGTTGCAGCGCGAGCTGGGTGTGACCACGATCATGGTCACGCACGACCAGGAAGAGGCGCTGTCCATCGCCGACCGCATTGTGGTGATGAATCACGGTGTCATCGAACAGGTGGGCACGCCGCTGCAGGTTTACCGTGAACCGGCATCCCCTTTTGTGGCGAACTTCGTGGGCAAGGTCAACCGGCTGAATGCCGTGGCAGAGGGCGACCGCTGGTACCGCTGTGGGGACATGCGCCTGCGCTGCCCGGAAAGCGGTGGGGCTGATTTTCGGCCTGGCAGCCCCGTCACGCTTTATTTGCGCCCAGAAGACCGCGTGGTCGAACGGCTGGACGATGCGACGCCTGACCGCTGCATGGGCACCGTGCGCCACATCGAATTCTTGGGCGGCGTCTGCATGGCCGAGATGGCCGTAGACCGCCTGCCGGGGCAAACATTGCAGTTGCAGTTCTCCCTGAACCAGATGGACGAACTGGCCGTCCGCAAGGGCCACACGGTGCCATTTGCCCTGAAGGCTGACCGGCTGCGCGTGTTTGCTGCCGCGGCTGCCTGAACGCCCAGTCGCAACGCTTCCATTTAGCTCTCTTTCATGTCCACAGTCACCCACAGTGCGCCGCGGTTGCGCACCCATTGGACGGATCGCCTCGCGCACATCGTGCTGATCGGCGTCGTCTTGCTCCTGCTCATTGGGTTGCTGGGGCCGCTGCTGTCTATCCTGGCCCAGTCGCTGCAGCCCGTAGAAGGCAAAGACCAAGGCAGCTCTGCATTTGCTTCCTATCTGGCGTCGCCCGCTTTGCGCCAGAGCCTTTGGAACAGCGTCTGGGTGTCCGCTCTGGTCACGTTCATCGTGTTGCCGCTGGCTTTCACGTTTGCATACGCGCTCACACGCAGCTGCATGCCATTCAAGGGGCTCCTGCGCACCATCACCTTGCTGCCGCTGTTGGCGCCCTCGTTGTTGTCTGCGATCTCGCTGATCTACTGGTTTGGAAACCAGGGGGCGGCCAAGGAGCTTTGGCTGGCGCTGGGATTCAGCGGCATTTACGGTGCGCCGGGCATTGTGCTGGCAGAGTGTTTTGCGGTGTTTCCCCATGCGTTGATGATCCTGGTGACCGCCCTCACGCTGGCCGATGCGCGCCTGTATGAGGCGGCCGATGCGCTAGGCACCAGGCGCTGGCGCAAGTTTTTCACCATCACTCTGCCGGGCGCCAAGTACGGGCTCATCTCCGCTGCGCTGGTGACCTTCACGTTGGTCATCACCGACTTTGGTATTCCCAAGGTGGTGGGGGGCAACTTCAACGTCATGGCCACCGATGTGTTCAAGCTGGTCATCGGGCAGCAGGACTTTCAGCGCGGCGCCGTGGTGGCATTGCTGCTGCTGGCCCCGGCAGTTCTGACATTTGCCATCGACTACCACGTGCAGCGCCGCCAGACTGCGATGCTGACGGCGCGCGCCGTTGCGCTGTTGCCCCGTCCGGCACGTGGTTTTGATACAGCCATGACGGCGTACTGCGTGCTGGTGTGCGCGCTGATGCTGGCGATGTTCGGCATGGCGGTTTTTGCCTCGTTTGCCACCTTCTGGCCCTACAACCTCACGCCCAGTCTGAACCACTATGTCTCGGGACTGGTGGACGCAGAGCTGGGCGATGCAGTCGTCAACAGTGTGAAGATGGCGGCAGGTACCGCCACCTTGGGCACCGCCGTGGTGTTTGTGGGTGCCTACCTGCTGGAGAAAACCCGTGGCCTCGACTGGGCGCGCCCACTGATTCGGCTGATGGCCATGTTGCCCATGGCCGTACCCGGGCTGGTGCTGGGTCTAGGCTACATCTTCTTCTTCAATGCACCGTCCAATCCGCTCAACTTTCTCTACCAGTCGGGCGCGCTGCTGGTGCTGTGCACCACCGTCCACTTCTACACGACGGGCCACCTGACCATGGTGACGGCGCTCAAGGCGATTGACCCGGAGTTCGAGGCCGTGTCCGCGTCGCTCAAAGTGCCTTTTTACAAGACCTTCTGGCGCGTGACGCTGCCGATTTGCCTGCCGACCTTGCTGGAGGTGTCGCGTTATTTCTTCATCAACGCGATGACCACAATTTCTGCTGTGGTGTTTTTGTACTCCCCCGACACCAAGCTGGCCTCCGTCGCCATCCTGAACCTGGACGAGGCCGGAGAAATGGGGGCCGCCGCCGCCATGGCTGTGCTGATCGTCGTTGTGTCCACCACGGTCACGCTGCTGTATCTGCTGCTGGGCCGCTGGGCGGGCCGGCGCACCCAGGCATGGCGCAATCCAGTGCGCTGACGGAGCACAGCGCAAGAAGCCTCCCATTCCATTCAAACCTCCTACCACCGAACTTCACACCATGGACCGCGACAACATCCTGCTTACCCCCGGGCCGCTGACCACCACCTTGCGCACCAAGCTTGCGATGCTCAAGGACTGGGGGTCGTGGGACGCCGATTTCAACGCCATCACAGCGCGCGTGCGGCACGAGCTGCTTGACATCCTCCACGCGCAGGACACCCATGTAGTGGTGCCGTTGCAGGGCAGTGGCACCTTCAGCGTGGAGGCGGCCGTTTCCACCGTCGTTCCGCGCGACGGCCATTTGCTGGTGCTCGACAACGGCGCTTATTGCAAGCGCATGGGCAAGCTGGCCACCATGATGGGCCGCAAGACGACCATTGCCACCCGCACAGAGGATGCGCCTGTGGATACAGGCGAGGTCGAACGCCTTTTGCTGGCCGATCCCAGCATCACCCATGTCGGGCTGATCCACTGCGAAACCGGCACCGGTGTCGTTAACCCGCTCAAGGCCATCAGCGACCTGTGCGCGCGCCTGGGCAAGGGCCTGATAGTGGACGCCATGAGTTCGTTTGCTGCCCTGCCCATCGATGCGCGCGAATTGAGGTTTGATGCCCTCATTGCAGCCAGCGGCAAGTGTCTGGAGGGCGTGCCCGGCATGGGTTTTGTGTTTTTACGCAAGGATCTGCTGACCCAATGCGCGGACAACAGCCATTCGCTGGCGATGGACCTGTGCGACCAGCACTACTACATGGAGCGCACTGGTCAGTGGCGGTTTACACCCCCCACCCACGTGGTGGTGGCACTGGCCGAGGCCATGCAGCAGTTCAAGGAGGAGGGCGGCCAGACCGCGCGCCTGGCGCGCTACGAAGACAACCTGCGCACGCTGGTCGATGGCATGGCTGCCCTGGGTTTCAACACCTTTCTCGACCCGCAGTACCTGTCGCCCATCATCGTCACCTTCCGTGCGCCCGCGCATCCGGCGTACGACTTCAAGCAGTTTTATGCAAGTGCCAAGGCGCAGGGCTTCATGCTGTACCCCGGCAAACTGACCGAGGTGGAGACCTTCCGGGTCGGTTGCATCGGCGCCATTGGCCGCAAAGAGATGCAGCAGGCCGTCAATGCCGTGGCTCGCACCTTGAACGAGATGGGCATTGCCAGTGCCGCTTGACCGGGCCACACCCACCGCACCTGTTGCCGATGCATTGACGGCGGGTGCGCGGTTGGCGGTGTTCGACCTGGACAACACCTTGCTCACCGGCGATAGCGACACGCTGTGGTGCGACTATCTGCTGCAGCGCAAAGAGTTGCCCACCACCTTTGGCGACACCAACCGGGCGCTGGAGCAGCAATACCGCGCAGGCCAGGCCACAGCAGCGGCGTTCAGCAACTTTTTCGCCAGCACCCTCATCGGGCGCAGCCCGCTCGAATGGCAGCGTACCCGAAGTGACTTCCTGGCCGAGGTCATTCGTCCGCACATTCCAGCGGCTGCGCGTGCACTCGTGGCGCAACACAAGGAGCAGGGCGATCTGCTGGTGCTCAGCAGCGCCACCAACCGCTTTCTGTGCGAGCTGACAGCCGCCGAACTGGGCTTTGCACACCTCATCGCCACAGAGCTGGCGGTGGGCCCCGATGGCAGGTTTACCGGTGCTACCGATGGTCTGCTGAACATGCGTGAAGGCAAGGTGCCGCGGCTGCAGGCCTGGCTGGCGGGGCAGGGTATCTGCGCGGTTGCTGCTGTGCTGTCAGAAGCCATTTTTTACAGCGATTCCATCAACGACCTACCCCTGCTGCTCGCAGTGGGCACACCGGTGGCGGTGGACCCGGATGCGCATCTCTTGCAGCAGGCCGAGCAACGTGGCTGGCCGGTACTTCGGCTTCAGCGCCCTTCTTTTCAGGAGACTCCTTCATGAGCAAGACCCCCCACCAACTCACCGCCGTTGTTTTCGACTGGGCGGGCACCGTTCTCGACTTTGGCTCCTGCGCGCCCATGGGGGCCTTTGTGCGGCTGTTTGAGAAATACGGCATCACACTGACCATCGACGAGGCCCGAGGCCCCATGGGGATGGCCAAGTGGGACCACATCAAGGCCCTGGGCACGCTGCCCGGCGTGGCCGCGCAGTGGCAGGCACGCTACGGCAAGCCGTTTGTCGATGCGGATGTGGATGCGCTGTATGAAGTCTTCACCCCCATGAACGCCGCGGTGGTGGCCGACTTTGCCGACTTCATCCCTGGTGCCATCGACGTGGTGAACAGCTTGCGCGCGCGGGGTCTCAAGATTGGTTCCACCACGGGCTACAACCGGCCCATCATGGACATCGTCACGCCCATTGCCGCAGCAGGCGGTTACGTGCCCGACAACCTGGTGTGCGCGGGTGATCTTGCCTCGGGCCGCCCCTCGCCGCTGATGATGTACCGCTGCTTCGCTGACCTGGGCGTTTGGCCGCCCAGCACGGTGGTGAAGGTGGATGACACCGGCGTGGGCATCGAGGAAGGGCTGAACGCGGGAACCTGGACGGTGGGCCTGTCGGTGAGCGGCAATGCCGTGGGTCTTTCGCTTGCCGAATGGACGGCGCTGGATATTGAGCAGCAGGGGCAATTGCGCAACGCTGCGACAGAAAAGCTGCGGACTTCGGGCGCTCACTACGTCATCGATTCGGTGGCCGATCTGCTGCCGGTGCTGGCGGACATTGAAGGCCGGCTGCACAAGGGGGAGCTGCCCAGTGGCGGGGTCCGATAACACAGCCCATTGCTTGAACGGTCTTGGAGCTATGGCCTGGCGTTAGGGCGTTAGCGCGGCGGCAAGTCGTCCCGCACGCGCACAAAACTCGCAAACCGTGGCAACCCGCCGTCGTGGGTGCCGCGAAAGCGGTAGGTCACCCAGCTGCCCACCGGCGGTGGGTCAATGCGTTGCGCGTCGCTGAACCCTGCGCCCAGTTTGAATCGCTGTCCGCCGGGCATCTCGACCAGCAGCGCGCCCAGGCGGCCAGTGTGTTTGCCCTTGCCCGGCAGGTGGGCCACCACCCGGGCTTCGGTGTCTTCATGGGTCTTGACCTTGATAAGGTCATCGCTGCGGCCAGACCGGTACAGCGATGCTCCTCGGTGCAGCATCAGGCCCTCACCACCAGCGCGCACCGTGCGTTGCAGCAACGCCTGCAAAGCCGCATCGCTGGCCACGCGCTTTTGCGGCACGGCCTGCACCCAGGGCTGGTCAATGCGCTGCACCAAGGCATTGAGCACGGGCAACCGCTCATCAAAGCTGCCGCCGTGCTGTGGCAGGTCAAACACCATGAAGCGAATGGACCGCCACGCAGCGTTGTCGGGCACCTGCATGCGCGTGGTGGACTGCGCCTGGCTGAATCGCCCGCGTCCGGCCCACAGTTCGCCGTCCATGGGCGTGTCGGGCCAACCTGCGGTAAACCATGCCGGTGCCGCCACCGTTTCTCCGCCGCGGGTGCGCAGCGTGCGGCCGTCCCAGTAGCCGCGCACGCCGTCGTACTTTTCGCTCACCCAGTAGTCCGCCAGCGGCATGCCGGGGCGGTACACATTGGCCAGCAGCAGCGCTGGGGCATCCGCAGCGTACGCGGGCAGCGCTATGACGGCCAAGTAGCCTATCCAGGCTAGGCAACGTCTGCGGAGCATTTGCTATTGAATATATAGCTGATAGAGCTTATCCAATAAGCGCTAGAGCCTGTTTTGGCTAAAATTTTCAACCACAATTAGACCTGATCGGCGCTCAGACCAGCAGTCTGACTGAAGCCGCCATCCACATAGGTGATCTCGGCCGTCATGCCCGATGCCAGGTCGGACAGCAGAAACGCCGCCACATTGCCCACGTCTTCAATCGTCACATTGCGGCGAAGGGGCGAGGCGTCGGCCACGCGGCTCAGCAGCTTGCCAAAGTCCTTGATGCCGCTGGCGGCCAGCGTCTTGATGGGGCCTGCGCTGATGCCGTTGGCACGGATGCTGCGGCCGTCTTCGGTGCGGCCCACAGCTTCGGCTAGGTAGCGCACGCTGGCTTCCAGGCTGGCCTTGGCCAGACCCATGGTGTTGTAGTTGGGGATGGAGCGCAGCGAGCCCAGGTAGCTCAGGGTCAGCAGTGACGACTTGTCGTTCAGGTAGGGCAGCGCCGCCTTGGCCATGGCCGGAAAGCTGTAGGCGCTGATGTCGTGCGCAATGCGGAAGCCTTCGCGCGACAGGCCTTCCAGAAAATTGCCGGCAATGGCCTCGCGCGGGGCGAAGCCGATGCTGTGCACGAAGCCGTCAAACTTGGGCCACACCTGGGCGAGGTCGGCAAACATGCGGTCAATCTGCTCGTCGCTGCCTACGTCGCAGTCAAAAATCAGTTTGGAGTCGAACTCGGCGGCAAAGTCGGTGATGCGGTCCTTGAAGCGATCGCCCACGTAGCTGAAAGCCAGCTCGGCGCCTTGTGCGTGGCAGGCCTTGGCAATGCCGTAGGCGATGGAGCGGTTGGACAGCACACCCGTGATGAGCAGCTTTTTGCCGGTCAGAAAACCCATTGTTGTTCTCCTGAGGAATACGAGGAATTGGCGTTGAGTGGGGCAGCCGAGTGGTCTGCGGGGAAATCTCCACAGCCTCTGCGATGGCACCACCGACGTAGTGCAGAATTGTCGCATGCGGTATTGGCTGACTTTTCTGCTGTTGGGTTGTGCTGGTCCGGCGTGGGCCGCGCATGCATATGCGTTGTGGGGCGAGCCCAAGTACCCCGCGGGGTTCGCGCATTTCGACTACGTGAATCCGGCCGCCCCCAAAGGCGGAGAGCTGCGGCTGGTCAGCAACCTGCGCGTCTCCACCTTCGACAAATACAACCCGTTCACCATCAAGGGCAACGCCCCAGCTTACCTGTCGTCGCTGATGTTCGACTCGCTGCTGGTGGGATCGATGGACGAAACAGCCACCGGTTACGGCCTGCTGGCAGAAGACGTGGATGTGTCGGCAGACGGCCTTTCGGCCACCTTCCGCCTGCGGCCCGAAGCGCGGTTTCACAACGGCAAGCCTGTGCTGGCGCAGGACGTGAAGCACAGCTACGACACCCTGGTGGGGCCGTTTACATCGCCTGCCTACAAAACAACCCTGATCGAAGTGGCGGGCGTGGATGTGCTGAATGACCGCACCGTGCGCTACCGCTTCAAACAACCCAACCGCGAGCTGCCACTGACGGTAGGTGGCCTGCCCGTTTTCAGCCGCGACTGGGGCGTAGAAAATGGCAAGGCCAAGCCCTTTGACCAGGTGGTGATGGACATCCCTATAGGCAGCGGCCCCTACAAGATTGGCCCGGTGCGTTTTGGCAAGGACATCACCTACGTGCGCAACCCGCAGTACTGGGCCCGCGACCTGAACGTGCGCAAGGGCACTGCCAATTTCGACCGTGTGCTGGTCAAGATCTACAAGGACAGCACCGCGAAGCTAGAGGCATTGAAAGCCGGCGAGTTTGATCTGATGCGCTTTTTCAGCGCAGGCGACTGGGCCCGACGCGTCACCGGCAAAAAGTTTGACACGGGCGAGCTGGTCAAGGGCGAGTTTCAGCACAAGCTGCCCTCGGGTTTTCAGAGCTATGTGCTCAACACCCGTCGGCCCCTGCTGCAGGACGCCCGCGTCCGCGAGGCGCTGGGGCTGGCCATGGACTACGAGTGGATGAACCGGCAGCTCTTTTATGGCGCCTACCAACGTGTCAACGGATTGTTTGGCAACACCGCCTGCGAGACCAAGGGCTCTCCATCTCCCGAAGAACTGGCGCTGATGGAGCCCTACCGAAAACACATCCCCGCAGCGGCCTTTGGCCCCATGACGGTGCCGCCGCGCACCGATGGCGATTCATCCCTCCGGGCCAATCTGCGTCGCGCACAGGCTCTGCTCAAAGACGCTGGCTGGGAGGTGCAGGATGGTGTGCTGCGCAACGCCAAGGGTGAGGCCATGGTGTTCGAATACATGGACAGCAACGAGGGCGGGGTGCGCACCATTGCACCCTGGATGCGCAACCTTGAAAAGCTGGGCATCACGTTGCGTTTTCGCTCGGTGGACTTTGCGCTGTACCAGCAACGCCTGCAAAAGTTCGACTTTGATATCACCTCGCTGGCTTTCCAGGGTACCAACAACCCGGGCCAAGAGTTTGCCGACATGTTCGGCAGCCAGGCGGCTGACGTGGAGGATTCCGGCAACTTCGCGGGCGTGAAGAACCCTGCGGTGGACGCGATGATCAGGGCCATGACCTCGGCTAAAACCGAGGCCCAGCTGCTGCCCGCCTGCCACGCGCTGGAGCGCATCATTGCGCACAGCCACTATCTGATTCCGCAGTGGACCGCGGGCACCCACCGCATGGCCTACAACGCGTGGCGTCTGGCCAAGCCCGACGTGGTACCGCCGTACTCCAGCGGTGAAGGCTGGGTCATCGACACCTGGTGGGCGCGGGTTCCACCCCAGACCGCCCCGGACAAAAAATAGCTCCAACGCCTTCATCGCGCCCCAACCATGTTCGCCTACGTCCTCAAACGAGTTCTGCTCATGCTGCCCACGCTGTTCGGCGTGCTGCTGCTGACCTTTGTGGTGATCCAGTTTGTGCCCGGCGGCCCGGTGGAGCAGTACATGGCCGAGGCCAAAGCGGGAGCTGGCGGCGGTGGCGCGGAGGGGGGCGGGCTGAGCTACCGCGGGTCCCAGGGCGTGGACCCCAAGCGCGTGGAGCAAATCAAGGCACTTTACGGTTTTGACAAACCGGCGCATGAGCGCTTCTTTCAGATGCTTGGCCAGTTTGCGAGGTTTGACCTGGGCAAAAGTTTTTTTCAGAACAAGGACGTGTGGCAGCTCATCATCGAGAAACTGCCGGTGTCCATCAGCCTTGGGTTGTGGACGTTTTTCATCAGCTACCTCGTCGCCGTGCCCCTGGGTGTGGCCAAGGCGGTGCGGGCGGGAACGCGTTTTGATCTGGTGACCACGTTGCTCATCCTAGTGGGCTACGCCATCCCCGGCTTTGTGCTGGGTGTGGCGCTATTGGTCATCTTTGGTGGGCAATTGCAGTGGTTCCCGCTGCGCGGGCTGACGTCGGCCAATTGGGACGAGTTGTCTTGGGGCGCGCGCATCGTGGACTACCTGTGGCACATCACGCTGCCTATCACAGCCATGGTGCTGGGCAGTTTTGCGGTGACGGCCATGCTGACCAAAAACGCATTTCTGGAAGAGATCCGCAAGCAGTACGTGTTGACGGCGCGTGCCAAAGGACTGAGCGAGCGGCAGGTGTTGTGGAAGCATGTGTTCCGCAATGCGCTCATCCCCATCGTCACCGGTTTTCCGGCTGCGTTCATTGGCGCGTTTTTTGCGGGTTCGCTGCTGATCGAGACCTTGTTTTCACTCGATGGCTTGGGCCTGCTCAGCTATGAAAGCGTGATTCGCCGCGACTACCCCGTGGTGCTGGGCACGCTGTATCTGTTCACGCTGATCGGGCTGGTCACCAAGCTCATCAGCGACCTTTGTTATGTGTGGGTCGACCCGCGCGTGAAGTTTGACTAGCCCGAACGAACCCATGGCTCTGATGAGTTCCGCTCCCGCATCGCCTTCGCTCTCGCCCTCGCGCCGCGCCTGGCTGCGCTTCAAGCGCAACCGCCTGGGCTACTGGAGCCTGCTGATCTTCTGCGCCCTGGTGCTGGTCAGCCTGTGCGCCGAGTTGGTCAGCAACGACAAGCCGCTGGTGGTGCGTTACGAGGGGCAGACGTATTTCCCGATGCTCAAGGACTACCCCGAAAAGACCTTCGGCGGCGACTTTGAAACCCCCACTGACTACCTCGACCCCTTCATCAAGGAACGGCTGACCACCGGCAGCAACTGGGCGCTGTACACCCTCAATCCGTACGGGCCCAACACGCTCAACTACTTCGCCAAGTCGCCCAATCCCTCGGCGCCCACGGGTGACAACTGGCTGGGTACGGATGACCGGGGGCGGGACCTGCTGGCGCAGCTGCTGTATGGGTTTCGGTTGAGTGTGCTGTTTGCCCTGGCTCTGACAGTGACGGGCGTTTTTCTGGGTGTGGTCACGGGTGCCATCCAGGGGTTCTTTGGCGGCAAGACGGACCTGGCCTTTCAGCGTTTCATCGAGATCTGGGGCTCCATGCCCGAGCTGTATTTGCTCATCATCTTCAGCGCGGTGTTTGCGCCCAGCATTGCGCTGCTGCTGGTGCTACTGTCGCTGTTTGGCTGGATGGGGCTGTCGGACTACGTGCGGGCCGAGTTTTTGCGCAACCGCCAGCTCGATTACGTGAAGGCTGCGCGTGCCCTGGGTGTGGGCAACGCGCAGATCATCTGGCGCCACATCCTCCCCAATAGCCTGACCCCCGTGGTCACGTTTTTGCCCTTCCGCATGAGCGCGGCCATTCTGGCGCTCACCTCGTTGGACTTTCTCGGCCTCGGTGTGCCGCCCGGTACGCCATCGCTGGGCGAGCTGCTGAGCCAGGGCAAGAACAGCATTGATGCGTGGTGGATTTCGCTGTCCACCTTTGCGGTGTTGGTGACCACCTTGTTGCTGCTGACCTTCATGGGCGATGCCTTGCGCGACGCCCTCGACCCCCGAAAGGCCGACCAGTGAAACCATCGGCCCAGACTCCGTTGTTGCAGGTGCAGGATCTGCATGTTCGCTTTGGCCCCAAAGAGGTGGTGCGCGGCGTCAATTTCTGCATCGCGGCTGGCGAAAAGCTCGCGCTGGTGGGCGAATCCGGTTCAGGCAAGACCATCACCGCGCTGAGCCTGCTGCGGCTGGCAGGCAATGCCGCTATCACCGGCCAGGCGATGCTGCAGGGCCGCGGCGACCTGCTGGCGCTGACGGAGCGCGAGATGCGTGGCGTACGAGGCGGCGACATCGCCATGGTGTTCCAGGAGCCCATGACAGCACTCAATCCGCTGATGACCATTGGCCTGCAGATCGCTGAAATCCTGCAGCTCAAAAAAGGCCTGACGGGTGCCCAGTGTGCGCAGGCCGCCATCGAACTGCTGGCCCAGACGGGCATCCCCGAGCCCGCGCGACGAGCCAACAGCTTTCCGCACCAGCTTAGCGGCGGCCAGCGCCAACGCGCCATGATCGCCATGGCCCTGGCCAGCAGCCCGAAGCTGCTTCTGGCCGATGAGCCCACCACGGCACTCGACGTGACGCTGCGGGGGCAGATCCTGGAATTGCTGTCGGACCTGCAGCGCCAGACCGGCATGGCGGTGCTGTTGATCACGCACGATTTGAACATGGTGCGCCGATTTGCCGACCGCGTGGCGGTGATGGAGCAGGGCGTGTTGGTGGAGCAAGGCCCTGTGGCGGATGTGTTTGGCACGCCCCAGCATGCCTACACCCGCCGCCTGATTGCCAGCCAGCCCCGGCGCGATGTCGTGGAAGCCGAACCGCCTGCGGGTACCGCGCCGGTGGTGCAGTCGCAGGATTTGCGTGTGGTGTACCCCACACCGCTCTCCGGTGTGCGCGGCTGGTTCAAGAAGGGCGAATTCGTGGCGGTGCAAGGCGCCACGCTGCAGTTGCTGCCGGGGCAAACCTTGGGGGTGGTGGGGGAGTCCGGTTCAGGCAAATCCACCTTGGCGCAGGCCATTTTGGGTCTGCTGCCTTATGCCGGGCAGCTGCAGGTAGGCGGCCAGGCATGGCAGCAACCAGCCATGCGCAACACGCCCGCCAACCAGCAGTTGCGCAGGCGCGTGCAGGTGGTCTTTCAAGACCCGTTTTCATCGTTGTCTCCGCGCCTCACGGTGGAAGAAATTGTGGGCGAGGGCCTAAAGGTGCACGCGCCCACCTTGACCGTGGCCGAGCGCCGTGCCCGCGTGGAGGCGGTGCTGGCGGAGGTGGGGCTTGCCGAGGCGCAGTACCCGCGCCTGCTGGAACGCTACCCGCACGAATTTTCAGGCGGTCAGCGCCAGCGCTTGGCCATTGCGCGTGCCCTTATTGTGCAGCCCCAGGTGCTGGTGCTGGACGAGCCCACCAGCGCGCTCGATGTGACCATTCAGCAGCAAGTGCTGGGGCTGCTGCAGCGCCTGCAAAAAGAAAAGGGCCTGAGCTACCTGCTCATCACCCACGACGTGGATGTGATCCGGGCCATGGCGCACGATGTGCTGGTAATGAAAGATGGTGCGGTGCTGGAGAGCGGCACCGTCACCGAGGTGATGGAAACGCCGCAGCACCCGTACACCCAGAAGCTGGTGGCAGCGGCTACCGTGTCAGTTGCGGCCTGAAATATCAATGAAATTTGCCTCTAGCGCTTGAAGGTAAAGGGTTTGCAGCTATCAATAGTGTAGTCTTATGCGTGGTTTATGCCCAGTACCGGGTCACGGATCGCGTATCGCGGATCGCGGGGCGAAACTGGCCTTGACTCAACTGGCGCGCTGAATCCGGTTCAGGTCCGCACCGCCTGCCGCGCATGCTGCTCACCCGCAGGCGGCGCAAATACGATCTTGCTCACGTTGACCCCCATCGCCTGCGCCCGTTCCATCAAGTGATCTCGCACATGCCAGGGCAGGGTGGGCGTGCGCGACAGGATCCACAGATAGTCGCGGTTGGAGCCCATCACCATAGCCCACTGGTAGTTCTCGTCCAGCGCCACCACGTTGTAGCCGCCATAAAAGGGCCCGAAGAACGACACCTTCAGCGCTGCGCGATCCGGCTCGCCCACAAACCTAGCCGTGCCTTCGGCTTCTTTCCACTCCTTGCGAACCGGGTCATAGCCCCGGTTGACGACTTTGATGGTGTCGTCCGGATTGCGGCTGTAAGTAGCGCTGGTCTGGGTGAGGCCACGCTCAAATGAGTTGTCGATGCGCGCCACCTCGTGCCATTGCCCGGTGTAGCGGTCCACATCAAACCCGCTCACGGCCTGAATTCCCTCGGGCGTGCGGGGTGTGGAGCACGCAGACAGCGCCAGCACCGCCATCAGCGCGGCGGCAGCCATGATCAACGGCCAGGGCGAATGGCGAAGGGGTGGGCTGTAAGTGCGCATGGGTCTTCTCCTGGGCTGGGGCGGCGTTCGGTGTCGTTGCAAAGAACGCCGCGGGTAGTGGCGGGGGTGGCAGGCTGCAGTGCGTAGCGTGCTGCCGTGTTCTCTGTGTCTGAATGTAGGCAGCACCCTTTGATCGCCTTGTAGGAGCGGGCTGTCAGCGTGTGTCGGCGAGCGCGGTGCCGGGAACTAACGGTCTTCAGAGAGTTGCAGCCATGTGAGCGACAAGGGGCGGTGGGCGCTGCGAAGCTCGTCAGCGCAACCGGGTGGGTTGCTCAGACAGCTGTCGCCTTTTTAGACGTTTTTGGTCGCTATCGCTTGCCAGAAAAGCGCCTACAGCTATCAAATCAGGAGTTTTTGCTTCCTCTAACACCCAGGCGCTGACTTGGCAGTTCCCCGTTGCGATCCCCGTCAAACCAGCGTTTGAGGAAGTCCGCAAGCGCCCGTGTCTTGGCCGATAAATCACTTTGACTGGGATACACCAGCGTCACGTCCGCTGGTGGCGGAACCCATGCGACCAGCACGCGCCGCAGCTGACCGGATTGCAAATGGCGCGCCACATCCCACTCCGAGCGCAGCAACACGCCGTGGCCCTCCAGCGCCCAGTGGGTGGCGGCTTCTCCGTCGTTGGTGCTGAGCATGCCACGCACTTTCACGGTCTGCTGCTGGTCGCCCTGGCGCAGGTGCCAGGTACCGTAGGTTTCGTCGCTTTCGCGGATCACGATGCACTCGTGTCCCAGTAGGTCTGCGGGTTGCATGGGCTCGCCAGCGCGGGCGAGGTACGCCGGTGAGGCGCACAGCACGCGCTGGTTTGCCATCAGTCTGCGAGCCGTCAGACGCGAGTCGGGCAGGTCGCCAAACCGGATGGCCGCGTCAAAACCCTGCTCCACCAGATGGATGGGCCGGTCGGTGAGGTGCAGTTGCACCTCGACTTCAGGGTACGCGCGGGCAAATGCGGACAGGGCGGGCGCAATGTGCACGCGGCCAAAGCCCAGGGTCGCCGCCAGCTTGATAAGCCCGCGCGGTGAAGTGCGCGCACCCGCCACGGTGCGCTCCAGCGCCTCCAGGTCCGACAAGATGCGGGCGCCGTCCAGCAGATAGGTCTCTCCCTCGGGTGTGAGGCTCATGCGCCGGGTGGTGCGATGCAGCAGCCGAACGCCCAGCCGGTGCTCCAGCTGCGCCAGGCGGCGGCTTGCTGCAGGCGGTGTGATGCCCATCTGCTGCGCGGCGGCGGCCAGGCTTCCTTCTTTCATCAGCAAACCAAAAAAGCGCAGGTCGGAAAAGGTGTCCATCTCAGATTTATTCGTGCGTTTGATTTTCGAATGAAGTGATTTTGAGTCCATTTATAAGAATCGCCAGCGCTTTTACCATCGTGTCATGCACCACCCCGACCTGTTTCCTGGCTTTGCGCCGCATCGCATCCCGACACCCGACGGCGAGCACATCCACGCCCTGGTGGGCGGTAGCGGCCCGCCGTTACTGCTGTTGCACGGCCACCCGCAGACCAGCGCCATCTGGCACAAGGTAGCGCCCGCGCTGGCGCAGCGATTTACCTTGGTGCTGGCCGACTTGCGCGGCTACGGTGATTCCGCCAAACCCGCGGGCGACCCTGCGCACTTGCGATACAGCAAGCGCACCATGGCCGCCGACATGCTGGCCGTGATGCAGCACTTGGGCCACGTCCGCTTTTCGGTGCTGGCGCACGACCGCGGCGCCCGCGTGGCCCACCGACTGGCCGCCGACCACCCCGATGCTGTGCTGCGCATGGTGCTGCTCGACGTCGCCCCCACGCTGGCGATGTACGAGAAGACCACCGACGCTTTTGCGCGGGCGTATTGGCACTGGTTCTTTCTGATCCAGCCCGCGCCACTGCCCGAGCGCCTGATCGAGGCCGACCCCGCCGCCTACATCCGCGACGTGATGGGTCGCCGCAGCGCGGGCATGGCGCCGTTTGATGCACGGGCGCTGGCCGAATACACGCGCTGCCTGGCATTGCCCGGCACGGCCCACGGCATCTGCGAGGACTACCGTGCCGCGGCCAGCATCGACCTGGTTCACGACCGTGGCGACCGCGATGCCGGGCGCCCGCTTGCCATGCCCGTGATGGCGCTGTGGGGTGCGCAGGGCGTGGTGCACCAGTGTTTTGACCCCCTGGCCGAATGGCAGCGCGTGGCCCGCGATGTGCGTGGCCATGCCTTGCCCTGCGGCCACTACATCGCCGAAGAGGCGCCGGACGCACTGCTGGCCGCTGCCTTGCCCTTTTTGCTGGAAACCACATGACACAGCCGCAAACCCTGTACCAGAAGCTGGTCGCATCACACACCGTGGCGGTGCTGGACGCGCAGAACGTGCTGCTGTTCTGCGACCTGCACCTGATGAACGAATACACCAGCCCGCAGGCGTTTGCCGGGCTGCACGATGCGGGGCGCGGTGTGCCCATGCCTGGGCAGAACGTGGCGGTGGTCAGCCACATCATTCCCACGCACCCGGTGCGCCACCGCGTCATTCAAGACCCGCCCTCAGCACTGCAGGCCCGCAACCTGAAGGCCAACTGCGAGCGGCACCACATCCCGCTGTTTGACACCAACGACCCGCTGCAGGGCATTGAACACGTGGTGGCGCCAGAACACGGCATGGTGCGGCCCGGCATGGTCATCGTGTGCGGCGACAGCCACACCACCACCTACGGGGCCTTGGGAGCACTGGGTTTTGGCATTGGCACGTCTGAAGTCGAACAGGTGCTGGCCACACAGACTTTGGTCTACCGGTTGGCGCAGAACATGCGCATTCGCGTGGACGGCGTGCTGCCAACGGGCACCACCGCCAAAGACCTGATCCTCATGGTCATCCGCCACATTGGCGCCCAGGGCGCGCGTGGCTACGTGGTGGAGTTTTGCGGCAGCGCCATCACCGCGTTGTCTGTGGAGGCGCGCTTTACGCTGTGCAACATGGCGGTGGAGGCGGGCGCACGCGGTGCCTTGATTGCGCCCGACGCCAAGGCGATTGCCTACGTGCTGGCCCGCGCACCCGACATCGCAGGTCTGTGGCGCCAGCAGGCCCTGGCGCACTGGGCCACGCTGCACAGCGACGCCCATGCCGTGTTCGACGCAGAACACCACTTCGACGCCAGCGATGTAGCCCCGTACGTCACCTGGGGCACCAGCCCGGACCAGGCCCTGGCCATCGACGCCACCGTGCCGCAGCCCGCCCACATGGCAGATGCAGCCCAGCGCAGCAGCGCCGAGCAGGCGCTGCGCTACACCGCCCTCGCGGCGGGGCAGGCGCTGCGCGGTGTGCCCGTGCAGCATGTGTTCATCGGTTCGTGCACCAACGCCCGCATTGAAGACCTGCGCGAAGTCGCCCGGGTCGTGGGCACGCGCCAGGTGGCGCCGGGCGTGCGCGCCATGGTCGTGCCCGGTTCGGGCGCCGTCAAGGCGCAGGCCGAGGTCGAGGGCATTGCCGCTGTATTGCAGGCGGCGGGTTTCGAGTGGCGCCAGCCCGGCTGCTCCATGTGCCTGGCCATGAACGACGACGTGCTGGCTCCCGGTCAGCGCTGCGCGTCTACCACCAACCGCAACTTTGAAGGCCGCCAGGGCCGGGGCGCCATCACGCACCTCATGAGCCCGGCCATGGCCGCCGCTGCCGCCATCACAGGCTGCATTACCGACGTGAGAACCCTGGAGACCGCTGCATGACAAGTGAGCAACGCATCCTGAAAGGCCAGGCCGCCGTGCTGGCCACGCCCAACCTGGATACCGACCAGATCATGCCCAAGCAGTTTCTGCGCCGGATTGACAAAACAGGCTTGGCCCCAGGCCTGCTGTACGACTTGCGTTTTGACGGCGCAGGCCAGCCGCGTGGGGACTTCGTGCTCAACCAGCCCGCTTTTGCGCAGGTGGATGTACTGATTGCGGGCGCCAACTACGGTTGTGGATCCAGCCGCGAACATGCGGTGTGGGGCATGCAGCAATACGGCTTCAAGGCGGTGGTGGCGTCGAGTTTTGGCGAGATTTTCTATTCCAACGCGCTCAACAACGGACTGCTGCTGGCGATGGTGGCCGAGGGCGATGTACAGGCTTTCATGGCCGAAGCGGCAGACCTGCCAGGTCCGTTGCCGCTGGAGATAGACGTGGTGCAGCGCCGGGTGCAAAGCGCCCGACACACCGCGGCTTTTGTGCTGTCAGACCGGCACCAGCACATGTTTTTGCAGGGCCTGGATGTGGTGGGCGCATCGCTAGCGTATGCCGATCGGATCCAGGCTTTTGCGAACCGACACTGGGCTGCCCAGCCGTGGGTGAAGGACGTGGCGCGCCGCACGCGCGACCGGTTGTCTGCCACCACGGTCGGCTGAACCCATTTCTGCGTCCAGCAAGCCGACACATGCCCACCGCTCTCAGGCAGGGGGAAGGAGCCGGCAGCGGCAAGCCGGACGGGGTTACTTGGCCGCGCCCTTGCCCGCTTGCGCGGCCAGGGTCTTGGTGTAGACCTCCATCACCGTCGCAAAATCGCGCTCGAAGTTGATGGGCAAGAACGTGTCGTTGCCCGGCAGCAGCTGGCGCAGCTTGGGCGAGAAGTTGTAGCTGTATGAGCACTTCTTGACGCGCGTCTGCAGGTCAGGCGACACCTCTTTGCCCAAGGTCCATGTTTCGGTCATGAAGGGCGGGCTCTCCCACAGTGTACGGATGCTGGAGCCCTTCACGTCGCCCTTGAGCACCATGCGCTGGTACAGGTCGCTGGCCACAGCTGCCGCGGGGTAGAAGCCGTGCATCACGCCCGTCACAGAGCGTTCGTGGCCGTTAGAGAACACCACTTCGTAGTTCTGGTCGGGCTGCAGGCCCAGGGCCGGGAACAAGGCGCGCGGGGCCAGATTGCCGGAGTTTGAGGTGGGAGTCGAATGCGCAATCTTCTTGCCGACCAGATCCTGGGGTTTGGTAAACGGGCTGTCCACGCGGGAGATGAGGATCAGCGTGTAGGAATTGCGTTTGCCGCTGGCCTTGTTGCCGGGCACGCCAAACGGCGCGGGCTGGCCTGCACTCACCAGTTGCGGCACAAGGCCGGGGTTGACCTGGGCCAACTGCACCTTGCCGGTCACGATGCCGTCGATCAGGTCTTTTTCGCCCAGGGTGTCGATGTTGGTGCTGCGCTCCAGAGATTCGCCATGGATGTTCTGCAGATCCAGGTTGCCGCAACGCGCCAGATGGTTGAAATAGTCGCCCCACAACAGCATGGTTTCGCTCTTGGCGTAGGTCTTGGGCATGGCCACCACCAGCTTTTCGCGTGGGCCGCCAAAACTGGGGGCGGGGGATGCCGCCGCGGCGGCGCGGGCGGCTGCAGCACGGGACTGTGGCGTGGTCGCGGCATTGTCGGTTTGCGCGGCCACGGGGCCCAGCATGAGCGTGGCGCCGGACAAAAGTGCGCAAAAGCGTGTATCGAATCGCATGGTGATTTCCCTCCGGTTTTATGGGGTAGCGTGACCGGGGCATCAGCGGCTGGGTGGTAGCGCGTGGTGACGGAACGGCCTGCGCTGAACCCGGTTTTCTGAGTATGCATGAAGGCCCCGCGCTCCTGGTAACGCGTGCGACTCGCATCGCCCTTGCTTCACTCATGCCCTCCGCTCTTGGCTATGCGGGCACGCCCACCCTGCGCGCTGCGCGGACGGATCAAATCCCGAACACCTTCAGCACCGAATCAGCCAGCCCCTGAAGCCACCGGGCCGGGCCGCGATCGCGCTGGCTGGAATGGGGCATTTCCTCGTACACATAAAACCCCTTGTCCCCCTGAAAGGAATCGTTCAGCAGGGCCTGCTTGCCCCGCACATAGGCGATGAAGGTTTCGCACCGGCGCGTGGAGTACCCCAGGTTGGCGTTGAACGCGATGGTGGCCGCCTGGCTCACACTGCGTCCGGTGGCTGCAGGCTCCACACGCACGCCCCGGCAGCCTTGCACGATGAGCTGCGCTGGGCCGTGAAACGCCAGGTAGCGCAGTTGCAGCGTGAGCCAGGCATGCAGACTGCCCAGCCGCCAGTGCGATGTGATGCGCACGGGCTCTCCACGCTGCTGCAGGACGCCCACAAGATTGTGTGGCTGCATCACCAGCGCGGCACCTGTTGGCAGCACCAGCACACCGATTTCACTGTGAGCGTCCTGGGTTGCTGACACGACATAGGTCGCAGGCGCCGTAGTGCGGATGCGGGTCAGTGCCACCATGCCGGATGCCAGGCTGGTCAGGGGGAAGCGGCGGTTGAGCAACCAGCAGGTGTCGGTCTGGCCCGCAATGGATGCGCTTTGCAGAAAGTCGGGGTGCAGCAGCAGTTCATGTGCTGCGTCCACCGTCACCTCGCGCGACACGGCGGACAGGTGTGACTCCAGTGCCACTTCACCCAGGCTGTCCGGCAGCAGCCTGACCGGCGGGCGCCGTGCGGCCAGCGGTGCCAGCACAAAATAGAACAGGGCCTTGATGCCCAACGGTGCAAAGATGGCGCTCAACAATATGAACAAGGCGGTGGGCAACACATCCTGCAGCGGCTGCGACAGCCTGGAAAACCAGTTGCCCGCGCGTTGGTCTTGCAGTGACGCCTTCCGATCGCGCAGCGGTGCCAGCAGTGCATCGATGTTACCTTGGCGAGGTGCAAATGCCGCCAGGGGTGGAAGGGGTTGTATCGCCTGCGCTAGCGCGTTTTGGCGCTGGTAATCCTCGGCCGCGCGCCGGTTTTCGGCCTGCAACTGCGCCTGTAGCCCCCGGAGCTGCTCGCACTGCTGGTACTCGGCCGAACCAATGCCGCTGATGCCCAGGCGGCACGCCACGGGGTGGGCCTGCTCCATGGCCTCGCGCTCCCGTTTGGCGGCCTGCCACTGGGTGTATAGCCCCTGGTGGACAAGGCGCAAGCGCTCCAGTTCTGCCCGGCGTGCTTGCGCCGACTGCGTGGCTTGCAGCCGCAGTCGCAGTTCCTCAAGGTGCTGGCGCTCGGCATTCAGAAGGTAAATCTCTGCATCCAGTCGCATGCCGTCCCACTGGTGCGCAACGATGGGCTGGCCCTTGAGCACCGGGCCGATTGCACTGGCCTTCTGGCGATCCAACTGCTTGCTCCGCGTCTCCTGGTCTATGGCATTGATGCGTGCCGTCAGCGCGTCCAGCGACGCAGAGGCAAACTTCGCAACGCGATCCTGGCTTTCGCTGGTCAGGGTGTTCAGCTCGCGTGCAATGTGTTTATCGACCGCCGTCAGCTGCGCCAGCTCGGCTTGGGTCGATTGGTGGGCCTGCCACTCTGCCCAGGCCCATTTCCCGAAGAGCAGCACCGCGCAGATGAGCACAAAACCCATCAGATGGCGCAGCAGGAAGCGGACAGTCGTTGCGACAAGGGCAATCAAGAACGGGTCTTTCAGGGCTTCGGCGGTCTGGTGCCAAGGGTTGGCCGCAGAGCGCTGGTGCCCAGCGTATCACCCCCGCTCCGCTGGGTGATCGGCCATGCGTTTTCCGAGGGCCTGTGTACATGCCTTCGACCTTGCATACCAAAACCACCTGCAGGTTGCGCGGTAAACGCACGATGGCGTCCTACTGGTATTGCCCAGGATTGCCCGGGCCGCAGCGGCATGCCATATTCGGCGCGCGGTGAGGGCCGCAAAGACCAACGCCATAACACCCACAGGAGCTCCATGCGGCGCATCAAGACCCGGATTGCCATCTTGTACGGCGTTGGCCTGCTGGCGGTCCTGCTGCCCATCGGGGCGGCGGTTTTGCTGGCCGAGTACCGGAGTTTCGAGCAGCAAAAAGACCGGGCAAACCGGCTCGCCAGCGAAATCCTGCACCGTACGCACAGGGTTACAGAGCAGATGGCGGCAGTCTTTCAGGAGCTGAACGCCACGCAAGGCGCCAACCCCTGCTCGGACGCCAACCTGGATCTCATGCGCAAGCTGGTGGTCAAGTCCAATTTGCTGATCGACGTAGGCTACGTCGAGAACAACCAAATGCGCTGCTCATCGTTTGGTCGAAACGAATACCGCGTCGGTCCGCCCAGCTATCGGGGCGATGGGGGATACGATGTGCGCGCGCAACTGGAGCATCCACTCCTTCCAGGGTCCCGGCTGGTGATGTCGACCGATCCCAAGACCGGATTCTCCACACTCATTCACCAAGGGGCGGTGCTTGAAGTTGCACCTGCCGACAGCCGCCTCACTTACGGTCTTGTCGGAGTTCGAAGCAAGTCCGCCATCGTCAGCCACGGGGCTTTTGATCCTCTCTGGCTGGCAAACATTGGGGGGACTTACGAGACCACCTTCTTCGATGGCAATCGCATCATTTCCTGGAAGCGCTCGGACCGATACGACCTGGCGGTGTATGTGGCCATCCCCCGTAGCGAGATCGATCATGACTCGGGACGTGCCATGCTGGTGTTGGTGCCGGTGGGCATCGGTGCCGGACTGGTGCTGGCACTGGTGGTGGCGCAACTTGTGCGACTGCAGCGCACGCTGTCGACGGCGCTGCGCGACGCGCTCAAGAACGATGAGTTTTTCCTCGCGTACCAACCCATTGTGGATCTCGCGTCCGGCCGTTGGGTGGGCGCCGAGGCTCTGCTGCGTTGGCGCAATGTCAATGGCGTGATGGTCAGCCCGGATGTATTCATTCCTGAGGCCGAACGCAGCCACCTGATCGAGCGCGTCACCGAGCGTGTTGTGCAATTGCTGGTGCAGGATGCGGCCGATTTGCTGCGCGAGCGCCCCGACTTTCACATCGCCATCAACCTCTCTGCACAGGATTTCGGCAACGCAGACTTGCCTGAGCGCCTTCGGGGCGCCTGCGCCCACATGCGGGTGCACCCGCGCAGCCTGCACATTGAGGCGACGGAACGCGTTTTCCTGGACGTGGGGCAGACCCGCAAAACTGTGGCTGCGCTGCGCGCGCAAGGGCATGTGGTGTCCATCGACGATTTCGGCACTGGCTACTCCAGCTTGTCGTATCTGACGGAGTTTGAACTGGACTGCTTGAAGATCGACAAGTGCTTCGTCAGCACCATTGGCACGCAGGCCGTGACTCGCAACGTGATCGGCCACATCATCGAAATGGCCAAGTCGCTCCAGCTCAGGATGATTGCCGAGGGGGTCGAAACGCAAGAGCAAGCCACCTACCTGCGGGAGCATGGTGTGGAATTTGCCCAAGGCTGGTTATATGCGAAGGCGATGGACATACGTCAGTTGGTGCAGGAACTGAATACGGCTGAAACCTGACCGTTGGGGGCAGCGGTTGACAACCTGTCCACCGCTGCAGTTGCAGGGCTGGACAAGGCGGAGAGGGTGCGCAACACCGCCCACCGCAACAATCAAGCCACTTCGCTACCTGCCATTCCTTCATGTCGCAAAACACCCATACCCTGCAGCTCTTCTTTGAAGACCCTATCAAGCTCAAGTTGGGCCAACTGGTGTACCAGTACCTGGTAGCGGGCAATACTGAACAGGCGCAGCGCTGGGCCGACAAATTGGGCGGCGCCGATCTGGACGCGCTGTGGGACGCCCAATGGTTCAACCAGGAAGTCTTTGCAGAGCCGAATCGGCTGACGTTGCGTTTTGACACTGGCACCTCCGATGACCTGCCCTTGCGCGCGCTGGAGGCCCTGTTTGCCCATGGCCTGCAAGCCGCGGTGCTGGAGGTGTTCTACGACCAGGTGGGCGAAACCGAACGCATGCACTTTGACGCGGGGCAGTGGGTATCGCGCCAGGCGTTTTTTCAGAAAAATCCGCAGTGGCAACCCGTGGTGGAACCAGAGACCCACCGCAGCGGAACGGGTGATGCCGATGGAGGCGATGACGCCCCTGGGGACGCCGACAACGGCTGCTCCAAAGACCCCGCCAAGCCCATTTCCGTCACCAAGTTGCGCGAGCAGGAGGCAAAGCGCAAACGCGAGGCACAGGAAGCCGTCGAGGCCATTGTCGACTTTGCCAAGGCCATGCGCGGCAGTGGCACATCACCGGTGCAAGGGCTGATCGCGGTGGTGCTGCTGCGCGCCGGGCTCAATGGGTTGCTGCAGGCGTTTGTGTTTACGGTCGTCACGGTGCTGCTGTTCAAGGGTTTCTGGCTGTGGCTGGGCTTGGGCCTGGTGCTGGCGGTGGTGCTGCCGCTGTATTACATGCTCAGTGAATACAAAGACATCAAGGGGGATGACGACGATTACAGTGATGCGAGTGGCGATGACGACGGCAACAACACCAACAACGGCAGTGACGATGAGGGCAACCCGGCCACCGTCATGGCCCGGGGGTAGTCCCACATGCTGACGCCAATCGAATGGTGGGGCGGGCTGATCTTTGTGGTGGGTGCCTTGACCCACCACATGGTGATGGGCGCACTGGAGACAAAGGAGGAAGGTATCTCCTGGTACCGGCTGCAGATGCATGCTTTCTATTTGCTGCCTGCGGTGTTGCTGGCGGGGTATTTCTATTCGCTTGAGCACACCGCGCTGCGGTACGCCTACCTCGCAGTGCTGGCTGCATCGCTGTTGATCGTTGCGGTGATGCTGGTGCAGGAGATGACGGGCGATGCCGGGGATAGCGATAACGATGGCGATGAAAAAAACAAGAGAGGGGAGGGAGGAGAAGCGGAACCGGTCCAGGAAGGCGACAACGAAGAGCCGGGCTGGTTGATGTCGGTGGTCGGAGCGCTGGTGCTGTACAGCCCGGTCCTGGTGGCGTGTGGACTGGGCTGTGTGAAGGCGTGGCCGGTGGTTCAGCAAATGGTCTAGTGCAGTGGTTCAGGCTTGCTGGCAAGAAGACGCCTGTTCGTTGATGTGCCAGTTGGCTTGAAACACTGCACTAGGTGCCTCCGAAACCCCAGAGGCGTGGCGTGTCGCTTGGGGTGTCGGGACTTTGACGCCGCGATCCGTTGCCTTTTTGCGGTCAGGGGCCTCGGCTCAGATGACAATCCGAGCCAGCCCCCGGCCACCTTTTTTCTTTCTCTTTGACCGTCGCTGGTCGCTTTGTTTGCCGCCAGCCTCCTTAGCCCTTGTCTATGGCCACCGATTCTTTTGCCGATCTGCTGTCGATCTACATGCGCCGCATCCGCGCCAGCGCTTCGGGTGTGGCCACCGAAATCGGCCTGAGCCGCGAGGCCGTGAACAACTGGCGCAACGGACTGTCGGCCCCCAACCCTCGCTCACGCGACCGGGTGGTCGCCTGCACGCGCTATCTGCGCCTGACGGAAGGTGAGGCCAACCGCTTGCTCAGCGCCGCAGGCTTCGAGCCCGAGTTCCCGCTGCAGTCCGAATCGGTGGGCGCGCAGCCCTTTGCCGCGTTTCAGAACCGCGTGTTCACCCAGCTTGCGCAGGCCATGCCGTACCCCATCTCGCTGCTGCTGTCGCCCGCACACTGGGGCCAGCCGCCGTTTCGGCAAGAGCTGCTGCAGCGCGCCCGCGCGCAGTATGGCGAGGCGTCGGTGCTGCACATCCAGCCGCCTTACAGCACCAGCACTGCGCAGGCAGACTACTTCGCCGCCATCGGCCGCCAGTGCGGCCTGGGCGAGGTGGCGTCGGACTACGAGTTTGAATCGGCGCTGGAGCGCCGCCTGCTGGCGGGTGAGCGCATCTTCTGCCTGGTCAGCCGCTTTGAGCAGGGCACGCCCTCGCTGCGCGAAACGCTGGCGGGCATTTTGCGCAGCCTGAGCGAGATGCACAGTGGCCGCCTGCACCTGCTGCTGTGCGGCGGCGAGGCACTGGCCGACCTCAAATACCGCAGCGGCGACCTGTCGCTGCTCAACATTGCACAGGTCCACCACTGGCCCGATCCATCGCTGGATGACCTGACCCAACTGGCACGCCTGCGCTGGCCCGAGCACGCGTGGACCCAGCCCGTGTTGGCGGCCCTGCAAGCCACCAGCGGTGGCCACCCCGCGTTGTTTGAAGAAGGGTTGCAGTGGTTGGTGGACCAAGGCGTGGAAGAGGTCAACGCATCGTCCAGCGCGCTGCGCATCCAGCTGGCCAGCAGCCCGCGCCTGTGGCAAACCTTTTTGCCGCTGGCGCAGGCGCCCGGCAGCCGCGCGCGCCTGCAACAACTGCTGCAGGCTGATGACCTGGGCCGCGCGCGTCCTTATCTGCAAGATGACGAACTGCGCAGCCTGTTCTGGGGCAACCTCGTCCACGTGCGCGGCACGGGCGATGCCGCGCGGCTGCACTGGCGCTGCGCCACCATCCGGGATGCGGGTTTGATGGTGCTGGACGCATGTTCGAACGTTTGAGCCCGCTCCTGTCCAAGGCAGTGGTCCGCGGCGTGGTCATTGCGGCGGTCACGCTGTTCGTGGCCAGCGCGCTGTTCACGCCCCAGCTCAACCCCGTCACGCGCGGCTCGTTCCTTGCGTCGGTCAATGTTGGCCCGGTGTGGGGCGAACTGGTGCAGTGGCGCATCGCCATGATCGAGGCGCGCAATGAACTGGACCGCTGGCCCCAGGACATCCACAAATACGCGCCACCCATCGCCAACCCGCAGCTGCGCGTCACATCTCCGCGCCCCAACGTGCTGCAGGCCGACATTGCCCACAACCCCGAGCTGGGCAAGCTGGCGGGCACGCAGGTGGTGGTAGAGCTGAAACCCGGCACCCACACCTGGACTTGCCGCCCTGGCAGTCCGCCGATTCCCTCCGGCTACCTGCCCATCAACTGCCAAGAGGGCAGCACCGACGACTTTGAGCCCGCCAAGCCCAACCGCACTGCCGCCGACGCCGACCCCTTCGGCTGGCTGCGCTCGCTCATCGTGTGGTGCGGCGTGATCTTTGCGGTGGGCGCCGTGGTGTGGGTGGTGCGCCACCCCCTGATTGGCGCGGGCCAGCTGCGCCCCGCGCGCCTGCGCCGCACGCCCCTGGCGCGCCTGCCGCAAATCGACCGGCTGCTGCGACTTTTGCGGCGGCTGGAACCCACGCTGCTGGCCGCCGACATTCGCATGGTGGATTGGCGGCGCGCCGTGTTGTGCGCCCAGGCCACAGGGGCCGAGCATGCCCCGGCCCTGGCCCGCGCGCTGGCCGAGCGCGTGTCGGCCCGCTGCCAGCCCAGCGCCGACTGGGCGCTGCCCGGACAGGTGTTTGAATGGCAGTTCCCGCCCGATTTGCCGGTGTCGTTGGACCGCTGCATGGTGTTTGTGCCCACGGCAGGCATCGACGAAGCCACCGTGCTGCGCCAATTGCGCGCCGCGCAAACCGGCAGCGATGTGCTGCTGATTTTGAGTCCGCACAGCGTGGACACGCCCTGGCCCCTGCTGCACGCCCACACCGAAGACCGCGCCAACCTGCATGTGATGGTGGACAGCGCCAGCCAGACCGAATGGCTGATTGGCGGCGAGGCACTGCAGGTGCTGCTGCGCCATCTGGCCGCGCAACTGCGCATCACCCGCATCTCGCCGTACCAGACGCGCGGCGGCGTCACGCGCGAAGGCGCCTTCTTTGGCCGCGCGCAGCTGCTGGCCCGCGTCATCAACCGCGAGCCCGCCAACTACCTGGTGGTGGGCGGGCGCCAGTTAGGCAAGAGCAGCCTGCTCAAGGCCGTGCAGCGTCGCATGCAAGGGCATCCGCACACCGTGTGTCACTACGTCTCGCTGCGCGACCACCGCTTGGCACCGCGCATGGCGCTGCAGTTTGGCCTGCCGGCCGACACGCCGCTGGAAGCCATCGTGGACCACCTGCAGGCCCAGTATCAGGGCAAGCGCCTGGTGCTGCTGATCGACGAGGCCGACCTGTTTTTCCGCGACGAGTCGAACAACGGCTACGTGCAGTTGTCCACCCTGCGCGCGCTGAGCGAAGAGGGCCGCTGCTGGTTCATGCTGGCGGGCTTCTGGGATTTGTATGCCACCGCCGTGCTCGACTACCAAAGCCCCCTGCGCAACTTTGGCGAGGTGCTGGCCATCGGCGGGCTGGAGCGTGAGGCCTGCCGCGACCTTGCCACCGAGCCACTGCGCAAGCTGCGCCTGGGTTTTGACAACGAACGCCTGGTGGACCGCCTCGTCGATGCCAGCGGCCAGCGCGCCAACCTGGTCGCCATCCTGTGCCAGGAATGCCTGGAGGCCCTGCAGCCCGGCGAACGCGTGATCGAAGCCCGCCACCTCACCCAGGCCCTGGCCTCGCAGGCTGTGCAGGACGCACTGGCTGGCTGGGGCCGCCTCAGCCACGACGACGCTGCGTGCCGCCTCGACCGCATCGTGGTCTACCACACCGCCCAGTCCGGGCAAACCGGTTTGGTGGCCCTGGCCCAGCTGCTGCAAAGCCACGGCATCCCCGGCGACGCGCAGGCGCTGCGCCAGTCGTTGGCGCGCCTGCAACTGGCCTACGTGCTACGCAAACACGAGGGCGGCGACTACCGATTTGCCATCCCGCTGCTGCAAGACCAGTTTGAGCCGACCGAGGTGGAACTGCTGCTGCACCAGGAGCTGGCGGTGCTGGCGCGCAGCGACATAAAAATATGATCAAAAAATGCCTTTTGCGCTTATTGGATAAGGGTATGTAGCTATCAAATTTGGTATTGCAGGCCTTCTAAGGCATGGTCACCACCACCGCCCCGCGCTTGCGCCCCGTCTCCACATAGGCGTGCGCAGCGGGCAGCTCTGAAAAGGGGTAGGTGCAGTCAATCACCGGCCGCAGCGCTCCCGCCTGGGCCAGCTCCATGAGCAACTGCAGGTCCTGGGCACGCTCTGCCGCCGGGCCACCAATGCTGCGGCGGGTGGCGCGGGGGCGGGCCAACACTTCCATCAGGCTGCCCGCCACCGACATGTAGCGGCCGTACTCGTTCAGGCGCGGCAGGCAGACCGCAAAGCTGCTGGCACCTACGGTGTCGGCAATCACGTCCCAGCGTTGATCGATTTGGGTGAAGTCCTGCTCGGTGTAGTCGATGACCGCGTGTGCACCCAAGGACCGAACCAGTGCCACATTCCCCGTGCTGCACACTCCCGTGACCTGCGCCCCCCGGTGCTGCGCCAGCTGCACCATGGCGCTGCCGACCGCGCCCGATGCACCAATCACCAGCACCTTCTCGCCCGCCCGCACCTGGGCCTTGCTCCAAAAGTGCAGTGCTGTCATGCCCCCAAACGGCAAGCTGGCCGCTGCGGTGAAGGACATCCGCGCTGGCTTGTGGACCAGGGGCCTGCTGGCGGGCAGCACGCAATATTCGGCATGGCAGCCCATGGCCACGCCAGCAACGCCCAGCACGGCGTCGCCCGGCTGAAAGCCCTGCACGTCACGGCCCACGGCCTCCACCAAACCGGCCACATCGGTGCCCAGAACCGGCTGGCGCGGCCGTGCCAGCCCAAACGCCAGCCGCCCCATCAGCCCAAAGCCGCGTGGCAGGTTCTGCGTGCGAATGCGCACGTCGGCCGACGACACGCTGGCCGCCAAAACCCGTATCAGCACATCGCGCGGGCCGGGGATGGGGCAGGGGCGCATCTCCAGCGCCAGCACATCCGTGCCGCCGTAGTGGTTGCACACCCAGGCGCGCATGGTGGCGGGGATGTGGGCGGTAGATGGAACGGCAGTGGCAGGCATGGCAGATAGTTGGAGGGGGACGGGCGGGTAGCGCAACAGCAGAGCGTAGGCAGATGCGTGTCTTGCGCGCAACCCGACCTTGGGCGGGTCCATCGCGCGGTACGTTTGTAAAACCCTGCCCTCCTTGGAACCCGACCATCTGCACCGGGACAGTGGTGCATCGAACGCAACCATGTCGGTGTGTCCCTGCCGGGGCATTTGGGTAGCCTGCGGGTCACGCTGGTGAAGGATGGCCGTTTTGATCACCTGGGTCGGTTTGACCTGACGGGCTGAATCCTTGTGCTGCTCCTACACTGCGGCCATCCGAGTCCCAAGACCACCAGGCTGGGATCGTCACAGGAGGTTGAAAAATGTCCATCCAGCTTGATCACCTCATGGTGCCTGCCCGCGACAAACTGGCCGCTGCCCGGCTGCTGGCCGAGTTGCTGGGCGTGCCCTGGTCTGCAACAGGCGTCGGGCCGTTTGCGCCCGTGTTCGTGAACGATGGTTTCACCATCGACTTTGACGAATGGCCAGATCCCATTCCGCACATTCACTACTGTTTTCGCGTGAGCGATGAGGCGTTCAGCGCCATCCTCGCGCGTATCCAGGCGGCGGGTATTCCGTACCGCAGCGCGGTGCACGGCCCGGTCGACAGCCAGGTAGACACAGCGCATGGCGGCCGCATCGTTTACTGGAACGAACCCGACGGGCACCAGTGGGAGATGCTGACCTTGAGTTATGCGCGTGCTGAGGCAGCTTGAGCGATAGATTTCAAGCGAAATTGGCCGATAGCGCTTATTGGATAAGCGCTAATAGCTATCAAATTTGTAGTTATTGCCCCCTATGGCTCAGAGGCCGCTGCGCCATCACCAGCGCATACAGCGCCTGCGCCGCAACCGACAAGCTTTCGTCCCGCCGCCGCACCAGATAGATTTGCCGCGTGAGCTCTGGCAGCGACAGCGGCCGTGTGACCAAACCCGGTTGCTCGAAGTGAAACAGAGTCAGTGCCGGCACCACACTAATGCCCAGGCCCGCACGCACCATGCCCATCACGGTAGCCAGCTGCTCCACCTCCATCAGCGTGTGCATGGCCTGCGGGTGCAGGGCGGCTTCCAGGTACTGGCGCACGCTGCTGGTGCGCGCCAGGTGGATGAAGGGCCACGCGGCCAGGTCCAGCGCTGTGATGGTCTTGCGCTTGCGCGCCAACGGGTGGTCCGCCGGGCACACCAGATAGAAGTTGTCGCTGCAGAACGGCTCGGCCTGCAGCGCCGGGGTGTCGGCGCGGATGGCGGCCAGCGCAAAGTCCGCATGGCCGCTGGCCACCCGGTCGATGCAGGGCTCGGACAGCACATCGGCTATGTCGATCTCGATGCCTGGGTGCGCCGCACGGTATTGCGCCAGCACGCCCGGCAGCCAGCCTGCGGCCAGCGACGGCAGCAGGGCCACGGCCACGCGTCCGCGCTGCAGGGTGGCCGTGTCGCGCACGGCGGCCAGCGCCAGCGTGATCTCGGCGCGGATACGACGCGCGGATTCCAGAAAGTTCTGTCCCTCGGGCGTCATGTCCACATGGCGCGTGCTGCGGTCAAAAAGGCGCAGGCCCAGGTCGTCCTCCAACGCGCGAATAAGGGCGCTGAACGCGGGCTGTGACAGGTGGCTGAGCGCTGCGGCCCGTGTGAAGCTGCGTTGCTCGGCCAGCGCAATGAAGGCGTCGAGCTGGCGGCTGGAGAGGTGGTGGGCGCTCATGCGATGTGGGGGGCGCCGGATGGCGGCTATTCATTTGAATTTCAGATGGATTGATCGTAACAATCTATTTCACAGAATACCGCAGTCTCCCTACAGTGACCCCAGAGACAAAGACAACGGCCTGCAAGGAAAACATGGCGAACCCCGCTCATCGCAACAACCACCTGCTGGTCGGCTGCGCCGCCGGCTTTTCGGGCGACCGCACCGATGCTGCGCTGCCCGTGGTGCAAGCGCTTATCGCCAGTGGCCAGCCCGCCGTGCTCATCTTCGAGACCCTGGCCGAGCGCACGCTGGCCCTGGCGCAACTGGCCCGCCGCACCGACCCCGATGCGGGCTACGAGCCCCTGCTGGTCGACCTGCTGCAGCCCGTGCTCGCGCTGTGCCTGTCGCACGGCGTGCGCATCGTCAGCAATTTTGGCGCGGCCAACCCGCATGGCGCCGCCCGACGCATCCACGCGCTGGCCGCCGAACTGGGCCTGCGACGCCCCCGCATTGCCGTGCTGCAAGGCGACGACTTGAGCGGCCCCGCGCACCGCACCTTGCTGCAAGGCGCGCTGGGTGCGGCCATGCCCACAGAGCCCATCGTCAGCGCCAACGCCTACATCGGCGCGCAAGCCATTGCCGATGCGCTGCGCGCGGGCGCCGACATCGTGGTGTGTGGCCGCGTGGCAGACCCGTCCCTGGTGCTAGGCCCCGCGCTCGCGCACTATGGCTGGGAGATGGACGACTGGGACCGCCTGGCCCGCGCCACCATGGCCGGGCACTTGCTCGAATGCGGCGCACAGGTCACCGGCGGCTACTTTGCCGATCCCGGCTACAAGGATGTGCCGGGCCTGGCCCAACTGGGCTACCCGATTGCCGAAATCGATGCCGAAGGCCACTGCACCATCACCAAACCACCGGGTACCGGGGGGCGCATCGACGAGCGCACGGTCAAGGAGCAGTTGTTGTACGAACTGCACGACCCTGCTGCCTACCTGACGCCCGACGTGGTGGCCGATATCACCCAGGCCCGCGTGTTGGCGGTGGGCACTGACGCAGTACGGCTGGAGGGCGTGCGCGGCCACCCACAGCCGCCCACGCTCAAGGTCAACGTGTGTTTTGAATCCGGCTGGTTTGCCGAAGGCGAAATCTCCTACGCAGGCCCCCGAGCCGAGTCGCGCGCGCGCCTGGCAGGCGAGGTGCTGCGCGAGCGCCTGAGCGGCCTGGGCCCGCTGCGCATCGACCTGATCGGTGTGACCAGCGTGTTGGGCGACGATACCAGCCGATGGTTGGACGAGCCCGCTGAAGAAGTCAGTCATTCCCACGATGTGCGCCTGCGCGTCGCCCTGCAGCACCGTGACCACGCCACCGCCCAGCGCCTGGTGCGGGAGGTGACCGCGCTCTACACCTGCGGCCCCGCAGGGGGCGGTGGCGTGCGCACCGCGATGCGGCCCCGGCTGGGCACCGTGTCTTGCCTGGTGCCGCGCGATACGGTCGTCGTGCGCTTTGAGATCGTGGATTGAGGACACACGCACCATGACTTCCACAACTGCTTCAACGATCACCGTCCCGCTTTACCGTCTGGCGCACAGCCGCACGGGCGATAAAGGCAACCGCTCCAACATCAGCGTCATCGCCTGGCACCCCGCGCTGTGGGAGGTGCTGGTTGACCAGGTCACCGAAGCCGCCGTGGCCCGCCAGTTTGCGCAGCGCCAGCCGCGCCAGGTCAGGCGCTACCTGCTGCCGCAACTGCAGGCCATGAACATCGTGCTCGACGACGTGCTGGACGGTGGCGTGAACGACGCCCTCAACCTCGACAGCCACGGCAAGGCGCTGAGCTACTTGCTGCTAGACCTTCAAGTGCAGGTGCCTGCCGCGATGGCGTCGCATCTGGCAGGGCCGCCCATGTAGCGGAGCCGGAATTTTTCCCCGCGCAATCATGCGCACTGACGCGTGCGTCTTTCTGCTTCCCTTCCCATACCTAACTAAACCAGGAGACAACATGAACCCAACGCCTTTCCATCGTTTGACCAACACCACCCGCCGCCACGCTCTGGCCACCGCTGCACTGGTAGCGCTGGGAGCCTTGCACAGCCCCTTGGTGCTGGCGCAGGCGACTGCATTTCCGAACAAGCCCATCACTTTTGTGGTTCCGTTTGCCGCGGGCAGCGCGACAGATCAGCTGGCGCGCGCCATCGGCCAGTCGCTCACCAATGACACCAAACAAGCCGTGGTGGTCGACAACAAGGCGGGTGCCAGCGGCATGATTGCGGCATCGGCTGTAGCCAAAGCACCGGCAGACGGATACACCGTGCTTATCACCACCAACACCACCCACGCGGCCAACGAGCATCTGTACAAAAAGCTTTCATACGACCCCGTGAAAGACTTTGCACCACTGACCGGGCTGGGCAAAGGCGGGCAGGTGCTGGTCGTCAATGCGGCGTCTCCCTACAAGAGCGTGGCCGAGCTCGTGGCCTTTGCCAAAAAGAACCCCGGCAAGCTCAGCTTTGGCAGCGGCAGTTCGTCAAGCCGCATGGCTGGCGAAATGCTCAAGCAGATGGCAGGTGTCGAAATCTTGCATGTGCCCTACAGAAGCAACCCCTTTGCCATCACCGACCTGCTTGCTGGGCAGATTGATTTGATGATCACCGACACCTCCACCGGCGTGCCGCAGGTCAAGGCTGGCAAGCTGCGCGCTCTTGGCTACTCCACCCAAAAGCGCAGCACCCAGTTGCCCGATGTTCCCACCATCGACGAGGCGGGCGTGAAGGGCTACGACATGGGCTACTGGTTTGCCGCCTACGCTCCAGCTGGCACACCAGCGCCTGTGGTGGCCCGCCTCAACGAGCTATTGGCCGCCGCCACCAAGAGCGCTGCCGCCAAAAACTTCTTTGACAACGCAGGGTCTGAGGCCTGGAGTACCACGCCTGACGAACTGGCCAAGTTCCAGGCCGCGGAGACGGTGAAGTGGGGCAAGGTGATCAGGGCCGCGGGCATCGAGGCGGAGTAAGCCGTTAACCCGGCAGCTGTCAGCAGGGCGGCGCACTGCGTCTGCTGAGCAGCGACGCATTGCTGGGGCCCCGCGAGCAGTTGCTGGAACAAGTGCTCGCGTCTTGATCGGCCTTGCCACGCGACTTCACGACGTTGTTCTTCGGCCGCGTTGGATTTGCTGCAGGGCACGGGGCGTTTACCCGGCGCGCCCAGGCTTTGACAGGCTCAGCCCGAACGGAGGGGCGAAGTTGAAAGATGCCGACCCAATAGCAGCGACCGGGCCTGCCTCGGCCCTCACCCCTCACTTCGACGGATCGATCAACACCTTGGCCCCGGTATTGCGCGGGCCATAAAACGCGATGGCGTCGGCGCTCAACGCTTCGGCCAGCGACACCGTGCGCGCATATTGGCTGGCGAACGTGGTCTTCAACTCGGCGGCCACGCGTGCGCGCAGCGACTGGGCGGCCGCGTCGCCAATCTTGTTCAGGAACGGGAACAGCAACCAACCACCCACACCCCAGGCCATGCCAAACGTGCGCTGGATTTCGGTGGGGCGCGTGTCCAGGTGGCCGTACAGGTACACCTGCTTGTGAACGGCCGACCCGTACCGGCTGTATTCCTTGGCGGTGCGGTTGATGGCGCTTTCCATGCACTGCAGGATCTGCCCCGCCAGTGTGCCGCCGCCCGTGGCGTCAAACGCGATGGTGGCGCCGGTCGCGGCCAGCGCGTCGGTCAGGTCGGCCATGAACGTGGGCGCTGTGCTGTCGCACACATATTTCGCGCCCATCTCGCGCAGCAGCGCCGCCTGTTCGGGCTTGCGCACGATGTTGACGAGGCCAATGCCGTCCTTCTGGCACACCCGGTTCAGCATCTGCCCCAGGTTGCTGGCCGCAGCGGTGTGCACCAGTGCGGTGTGGCCTTCACGCTTCATGGTCTCGACCATGCCCAGCGCGGTCAACGGGTTGACAAAGCACGAAGCGCCTTCTGCCGCCGTCGTGCCCGCAGGCAGGGGCAGGCATTGCGCGGCAGGCATGGTGCGGTACTGCGCGTACATGGCTCCACCAATCACCGCCACCGTGCGGCCGATCAGCGCTTGCGCAGCGGCGGACGACCCTGCCGCCACCACAACCCCGGCGCCTTCGTTGCCCACCGGCATGCTTTGGCCCAGGCGGGCTGCCATGCCGGGCATGGCGCGCTCGGGGATGCGGGCCGTCATCACGGGGCGGTCAGCCGTGCCCGCCACCTGCACGGTCGACAAATCGGCGGGCCCAAACAGCAGGCCGATGTCCGACGGGTTGATGGGCGTGGCCTGGATCTGGATCAACACCTCGTCTGCATCCGGGGTGGGCACGGGCGTGGGCTCCAGGCTGACTTGCAGGGTGCCATCAGGCTGAACCAGCGAGCGCAGTTGCAAAGCGGTGGTTGGAAGGGTGGGTGTGGTCATGGGGTACTTTCAGTGACAAGGTGGGCGCGCGCTCAGAGGGGCGGCGGAAACCTATTAAAACGTTTTTGCCTTCCATGCGTGGTCGCGCAAGTGATTTCCCGAGCCAGGTGGTACTTGCAGCGGCATCTTTGAGCGGTTTCAAGGGGATGGTTGCCGACTCAAGAACTACCCTTGGCCCCCAGCGTCCGCACCATCTGCTCATACATCGCATCCACCGCGGGCGCACGCTGCGACGCCTTGCTGCGCAACACCGCCACGTTCATGGAATCGAGCGGTGGCAGGTCAAACTCTGGCGGCAGGTTCTGCAGAATCTGCAGGTGCGCCGGCACGCTGCAGCGCGTGAGCACGGCCACGGCCAGGCCGCTTTCTACCGCTGCCAGCTGCCCGGCCAGGCTGGAGCTGTGGTACACGATGCGGTAGGCGCGCCGTCGTGCCGCCAAAGCCTTCAGGGTGGCGGTGCGCGCCATGCTGGTGGACTCGTACACCGCCACCGGCAGCGGGTCGCGCCGCCACACGTCGAACTGCGCGGCACCCACCCACACCAGCGGCTCTTCAAACAAAAATCGCCCCCGCTGCGGCTTGTCGCGCGAGACCAGCGCCAGGTCCAGTTCGCCACGCACCACACGCGGGATGAGCGAGGTGGACTGCTCACACGTCAGCTCAATCTCCACCCCCTGGTACCGGTGCGAAAAGCTGCGCAGCACCGGCGTGAGGTACATGCTGGCATAGTCGTCTGGCACCCCCAGTCGCACGCGCCCCGCCAGTTGTGGGCCAAACAGCGCGGCCTGTGTTTCGGCCTGCAGCTCCAGCATGCGGCGCGCGTACGACAGTAGCTCCACGCCTGCAGGCGTCACCTCCAGGTGGCGCGGGCCGCGCAGCAGCACCGGGCGGCCCAGCGCTGCTTCCAGCTTCTTGATCTGCATGCTGACTGCCGACTGCGACCGGTGCACCAGCGGCGCCGCGCCCGACAGCGAACCCGCATCCACCACCGCCACCAGGGCGCGCAGCCAATCAATCTGAAAGTCGGGGTAGTTCATGGGGATGGGTGGGGCTATGTATTCGAAGAACGAATGGTAGTGCTTCGAACTATGCGCTTTACCGCCGCACCTGTTTCTTTGAGCATTGGGGCATGAACCACAAACCCGGCAGCGTTGCCGCCCCCATTGCCGCCACACTTGTCGCTGCTCCTGCCGCAGCCACCTTCACTGCATCGCCCGCCAACGCCACACGCGAGCGCGATGGCCAGTGGTTGCTCATCGCGGGCGGCGTGCTGCTGGGCACCATTGGCGTGTTTGTGGAAGAGGCCGGGCAGCACCCGCTCATCACTGTGTGGTTTCGCTGTGCGTTTGGCGCACTGGCACTGCTGTCCTGGTGCCTGGCCACCGGGCGCGGGCGCGAATTGCTGCTCACCGGCCGCAGCCGCTGGGTGGCCTGCGCCACCGGCGTGCTCATGGTGGTGAACTGGGCGCTGTTCTTTGCGGCCATCCCGCGCACCTCGATTGCGGTGGCCACGGTGATCTTTCATGTGCAGCCCATCTGGGTGCTGGTGTTTGGCGCGTTGTTTCTGCGCGAGGCTGTATCGCGCGGCCAGTGGCTGGCCACCGTGGCAGCACTGGGCGGGCTGGTGCTGACCACTGGCCTGCTCGACAGTGCCGCAGGCAGCGCAACGGGCAGCCATGGAGGCAGCTATGCGGGCAACTACATCGCGGGCCTGCTCATGTGCCTGGGCGGCTCACTGTGCTACGCCGCCGTCACCTTGCTGGCCAATACCCAAAAGTCCATCAGCCCCTTTGCCACGGCGCTGTGGCAGTGCTTGGTGGGTGCCGTGGCGCTGGCCTGGGCGCCGTTTGTGTTGGGCTGGCCGCAGCACGCCAGTGCATGGGCGTGGCTATTGGGCTTGGGCGTGCTGCACACGGGGCTGGCCTATGTGGTGCTGTTTGCGGGCATGGCGCGGCTGGGGCTGGGGCGCATTGCGGTGCTGCAGTTTGTGTACCCACTGACCGCCGTGCTGGTGGACTGGGCGGTGTATGGCCGCACCTTGAGCCCCATGCAGTTGGCTGGCGTGGCGCTGATGGCCGCCGCACTGTGGACGATTCGGCGACCGGGCCGCGCCCAAGTTGTGCCCGAGGGCGGTTGAAGAGGCTGGGTGCTTGGTCGTCGCTGGTCGAAAGCGGCGCCTTTTTGATCCGATTGCAACCGCGTTGAAGCGTTTACCGCACTGGGTCAAATCGCTGCAAGGCTTCGACCAGGCGCAGCCCGAACGTTAAGGGGTCACTGCAAGTTGCACCACCACCGGTCGATGGTCGGACCCGAGGTCTGGTCCGGCATGTGACCCCACCACCTGCCAGCCCGGCGACGCCAGCACATGGTCCAGCGGCAGCACCGACCACCCACCCCACGCGTTGGGCCAGCTGGGCGCTAGCCCGTTGGCGCGGCGCATGTGTGCGTCTATTGCAAACAGGCCGCGCGCCCAGGGCGTGATGTTCAGGTCGCCCGCCATCACCCCCAGTCCGCCGGTTTGCTGGATGTGCAGCGCCTCTTGCACCAGGGCGCGGTCGCGCGCCTGGGCATACGCGGCGTTCAGCGGTGGCATGGGGTGCAGCGCGCTCAGGTGCACGGCCGTGCCCTGCCACGCCAGCGTGGCGCGCAGCCGCAAGGTGTCGTGCTCGTTTTGCGGCTGCAGCGTCTGAAGGTTGGTCAGCTGGTGGCGTGACAACACTGCCAGGCCAAACGGATCGGGTTGGGGCACTTGCAGCCGGTGCGGGTAGCGCGCGGCCACTTCGGGGTGACTGGCCAGCGCACTCTGCGCCAGCTCGGTGAACTCCTGAAGCATCACCACATCAGGCGCGTCGGCCGATGCAAGCCACAACACCAGCGGCGCAAAATCGGTGGTTGCCAGGTTCAGGTTGGCCGTGCCCACGGTCAACACCCGGGCGCTCGCCACTGGCTCTGCGCTGCTCGGCAACGTGGCCGGTTGCCACCAGAATGATCCGCCCAGCACCAGTGCCGCCAGCAGCAGCCATCTGCTGCGCCGCCCCCACACCAGCACACCCAGCGCCAGCGCACCCACCACGGCATAGGCCCACTGCCAATGCGCCGCCAGCTCCACCAGCCACTGCAGGCGCGGCAAAGAATCAGCTGGCAGCACGCGCGACACCGGCGCAGTCAGCGCGCCCAGGGCGCACAGCCACACAAGCCATTGGCATCGCGCGATAAAGAAGTGGGAGATGGCTGAACGTTGTGGCATGGCGAACCGAGATAGGGCTGCCCGGCATTTTGCGCGTGGCGCGGGTCCGCACCGCGCTTTGACTGCGCCCAACCACAGGGCCAAAAATCTAGGCTTGCGTACCCATCAAGTTCCAAACACCATGGCTTGGTGCGCCCCCACACCCGCCAGCACCCCCTCGGCCGATGCCAGCGTGGCGTTGTGCCGCATCAGCGTCAGGTCGCCCGCCGCGTATACGCCGGGCACGGTGGTCATCTTGTTCGCATCGGTGCGGATGTACGGGCCCATGGGCCCGTCATCAAACGCGCAGCCCAGTTGTTCGGCCAGCGGGCTGGCGGGGCGGGTGCTGGCAGCCACGTACAGCGCGTCCAGCGGCACCGCCCCACCGGCGCCGCCATCGCCACCGTCGCTGCCATCTGCGGCCAGCAGGCGCACGCCGTGCAGCGCCTGCCCGTCGCCTTCCAGTGCGGCAATGCGGGCGGGCTCTACGGCAATGCCCAGCGCCAGCAACCGGTCGTGTTCACTGCGCTCTAGCGTGGTTTCGCCATTCAAAAAGAGGGTGGTCGGCCCCCAGTCGGCAATCAGCTGCGCGTGCATGCCCGATGGCGGCGAGTGGTACAGCACACCCAGCCGCTGGCCCGCAAACTCATAGCCGTGGCAATACGGGCAGTGCAGCACCGATGCACCCCAGCGCTCGCGCAGGCCTGCAATCTCGGGCAGCCCGTCTTGCACACCAAAGGCCAGCACCAGCTTGTGGGCCTCCATGGTTGTCGGTTCGCCAGCGCCATCGTCCAGTACCACCACAAAACCGTTCTCCGGTGACCCCGTGCTTTGCTGCGCCGTGGCCGACACGGCCGTGCCCTGCCGCAGCGTCACCGTGGGGTAGGCCAGCAGCTTGCGGCGCGCCTGCTCGATCATCGCCAGCGGCGGCTCGCCGTCTTGCCCAAAAAAACCGTGCGACGCGGCTGCAAACCGGTTGCGCGGCTGGCCCGCATCCACCACGCACACCCGCCGCCGGGCACGCGCCAGCTGCATCGCGGCCGACAGGCCCGCAAAGCTGCCGCCGATCACGATGGCGTCATACGCTGCCGTTGTCGCTGTCGTCGTTGTTTTGGCTACTGTGGTCATCGTTTGCGTCGTCGTGGTGGTGGTCATGGTCATGAGCAATTGCCTTATGCGAGTGGCCCCCGGCCACCATGCGTTGATGGAACTCCGCCGACAGCTGCGCCAGCGTCACCTCGCCCAGGCGCGCCAGCAGCACCTCTTCGGCGGCCTGATAAGCGTCAGACAGCGCTCGGTTGACTGCCTGCTCCACGATGCAGCCGGGGCTCTCCACCCTGTTGCCCACCGCCAGCAACGTGGGCGCGCCCAGCGCCTCGTGGATGTCGCGCAGCGTGATGTCCGCCAGCGGGCACGACAGCACCCACCCGCCGCCATGCCCTTTGGCCGACGCCACAAACCCCGCATACCGCAGCCCCGCCATCAGGCGGCGCACAACAACCGGGTTGGTCTGCATGGCCTGCGCCAGCGATTCAGACGTGGCGGGGCCATCCATCTCTGCCATGTGCAGCAGTGCGTGGAGGACGTTGGAAAGGCGGCTATCTCGTTTCATGCAACATTCAAAGTTGCGTGATGCTAACATGCCACCAGAAACCTTGCTCGGGCACGAACAGATAACTACAAAATTGATAGCTGCTAGCGCTTGATGGATAAGCGCTAGAGGTCAATTTGGCTGATTTTTCAGCGTTGCCCACCCCCGACCCTCACCCCCACCCGTTCGGGTTGAGCTTGCCGAAACCTAGCGCTGACCTGGCAAACCCGTTGGACAAACGCATCGCAACACCGCAGAACCAGCGCGCGCACCACACCACCATGACCCAACCCACCGCGACCCCCTTCACCGACCCCGCCGCCGTCGCCCGCTACGCCGAAGGCCCGCGCCGCAACGTGCCCGGCTACGACAGCCTGCTGCCCATGGTCCGCATCCTGCTGGCCGAGCGCGTGCCCGCCATAGGCCGCGTGCTGGTGGTGGGCGCGGGCGGCGGGCTGGAGCTGGAAGACATGGCACTGGCGCACCCCGGCTGGCGGTTCGACGGCGTAGACCCCAGCCAGCCCATGCTGGACTTGGCCGCGCAGCGGCTACAGCGCGCAGGCGTGGCAGGCGTGGCAGGCGACCGCGTGGCGCTGCACCACGGCTACGTGCAAAGCGCACCTGCCGGGCCGTTTGATGGCGCGACGTGTTTGCTGACGTTTCACTTCGTGCCGCGCGAGGAGCGTGTGCCCATGGCCTCGGAGATCCGGCGGCGATTGAAGCTCGGCGCGCCGTTCGTCGCGATGCATCTGAGCGTGGCGCATGGTGCTGCTGACGAGGTGGGTTGGGCTGGGGAGCGCGACCTTTGGCTGTCGCGCTATGCGGAGTTTCAGGTGGCGTCCGGCGTGGCGCCGGAGCATGCGGCCAGGGCGCGGGACAAGGTGACTGCAGAGCTGGCCGTGCTGACGCCGCAGGAAGACGAAGCGATTCTGCGCGAGGCTGGGTTCAGCGACGTGCAGATGTTTTACATGGGGTTTGCGTTCAGGGGTTGGGTGGCGCTCGCGTAGCGGTGGCTAATCCCGCTGCTTTGGATCAGCACAGCGGCAGTCGGTGGTATGGGCTTGAAGGTCGCTCGTTGGCGATTCGTGACTTACTTTTTTGCAAGCACAATTCCCACCATGCTCAGATACGGCAATCACCGCTCAATCGTCGTCCTCACGGCCAGCCTTGAGAGCTTTGGAGGCATGCATGGATCTGGCACCGCTGAACGGGTTTCGGGGGATCGACCGTGAGGCCTGAGGGAGATCACCTGCGGAAGACCGTGCAAACGGCGGTTGAAGCAACCCAACCTGATGATCTGAGCGTTTCCAGCACCAACTATTTGCATGTTGAAGCTCAGCCTGACTGGGGCTACATGCGCAAGCGTGTAGAAGCCCAGAAGGCGGCTGAACTGGCAGAAATGAAGTCCACTGCCGACGGTTCGCAACCTAAGGAGCGATGGGAAATCATTGAGAGGCTTGTGTTGCTGGCTGCCACGACCTGTTTTGTGGGCTCGGCGGCTTGGCTGTTTTTCGTGAAGCCAGACCCTATCCGAGTGTTCAGCGGCTACCTGCTCTCAATACTTGCCTTTTGGACTGTCTGGCAGATGTTGTACGAAGACAGGCTTGGCACGTCCGAGCCGGTTACGCGGGCAGAGCGGGTGATGGCTGCCATCTGGATGGTGCATCGTGCGCTGGCTGTCGGAGTCGTAGGCCTGGTGGCCCTTGCCGTTGCGATTCTTGAGCTGACTTCCATGAGGCCGGGTAGCGACCTTTGGTCCTTTGGAGCGCTTATTTTTCTTGCGGTCGCTGCCGGTTGGGTCGCGATATTCGGCGCCGGAAGATTCAAGTCAATGTCGGACGACAGAAGCGTTCACAACGAAAGAGTTCGCAGATACAAGCGATGAACTGCAGAACCCAATGAACGCATGGCCGCCGAGCGTTGTCGCGCGGTGGGGCCGCCACCGCCCTGCCCAGCGGGTTGCACAAACCCTCAACGCACAGGCGCCAGCGCCCACCGGTCCTTCGCCGCCTTCACCAGAAAATCAATCACCGCCTTCACCCTGGCCGCATTGCGCCGGCCCGGTGATGACACCGCGTACAGCGTGTGCACCTTGCCAGAGGCAAAAGGCGCAAGCACCTCCATCAACCGGCCTTGGGCCACATCAGCCGCCGCCAGCGGGGCGGACAGCATGCCAATGCCCGCGCCGCTCACCAGTGCGTGGTGCACCAGGGCCGAGCTGCTGGCGGCCAGGCGCGAGCGCACCGTCACCTCCAGCGGCTTGCCTTGTAGATTGCGAAACATCCAGGTCACCGCAGGCCCCTGCGCGGTGTGCGTGACGGTGTGGTGCTGCTGCAGATCGCTGGGGTCGGCGGGGGTGCCGTGCTGTTCCAAATATCCAGGGGCCGCGTACAGGCGCCGGTCAAACCGGCCCAGCTCGCGCGCCACCACCAGGTCGCTGTTGCCCACGGTGGTGCGCAGCGCCACGTCGATGCCTTCTGTCACCAGGTCGGCCACGCGGTCATCGGCCAGCAGCTCCACCCGCAGCGCGGGGTAGCGCGCCTGCAGGTCCGCCAGGTGGGGCAGCACCAGCGCCTCGCAGATCTCCTGGCTGGAGGCCAGGCGCAAGGTGCCCGCCACGCGGCTGCGCTGGTCAGACAGCGAAGCCCCAATGTCCTCCAGCTGCGCCAGCAAGGCACGCGCTTCCTGCGCCAGTTCTGCGCCCTCGGGCGTGGCCGACAAGCCGTGCGTGGACCGGCGCAGCAATCGCACGCCGTAGCCGGCCTCCAGCCGGTCTACACCGCGCGCTACGACCGACACCGCCACATCCATTTCACGCGCCGCTGCAGAAAAAGAGCGCAGGTCGAGCGACCGCACCAGCCAGCGCAGGTCGGCCGGATCGGGGAGAAAGAAAGCGTTTTTCATCGAGCGCGCCTTTGCGTGCGGAGCAAAAGCCATTATCGCCACCGGCGGTTTCCGTGGCGGGGCGCAATTTCTACAGTGAAGGCTCCTTCAACCCAACGCATCAAACAGGAGCCCTCCATGCCCATCCTCAACGTCAAAGTGTCCGCCCAACGCACGCCCGAGCTGTCTGCCCGCATTGCAGAAACCCTGCTGGACCTGACCACCCGCGTGCTTGGCAAGCGCCGCGACCTCACGGCCGTGGTCATCACCTTTGTCGACCCGGCCGACTGGTATGTCGCCGGCCGGTCGCTGGCCGACCTCAAGCAATCAAGCTTCTACTTCGACGTCAAGGTGGTGGACGAGACCAACACCAAGGCCGAGAAGGCGCGCTACATCGCCGAGGCGTTTGAAGCCTTCCAGGGCCTGTTGGGCGCGCTGCACCCTGAAAGCTACGTCTACGTGCAGGATGTGCGCGCCGCCGCCTACGGCTTTGGCGGCCGCACGCAGGAATACCGCCACCAGCACCCCGAGCAATAAGCAAGCAATCAAGCAACCAGTAGCTACCCAGGAGCACCGACATGACGATGACGACAACGAACAACCACCTCGCAGAGGTGATCGTGGCCCAGGCGCTGGAGCGTGCGGGCCTGGTCGATTGGGTGCCCGAAGGCGAAGGCAAGTGGTCCCTGCCTATTCAGTTCTTGCCCGACGATGCCGGTTGGGTGGAGCTGATGCGCCTGTCGCCCGGCACGCGGCTGGGCCTGCACCGGCACACGGGCGAAGTGCACGCCCTGACGCTGGCAGGCGAGCGCCGCCTGAACGATGGCCGCGTGGTGCGGCGGGGCGACTACATCCACGAGCCCGCTGGCAACGTGGATTGGTGGGAGGCGACCGGTACCGAAACGCTGCTGGTGCATGTGGTCGTCAAGGGCAGCGTGGAATACCTGGGCCCGCACCACACGGTGCTGCAGCGGATCACTACGGCGGACCGCCGGGGGGACTACCACCGCTGGTGCGAAGCGGCGGGCGTGGTGGCGCGTGATCTTTGCTAAGAGCGCGCTGTAGCCCCACCGGGCGGGGCGCTTCATGCCGTGCAGGCACGCACCTGGTGCGCAGAAATATGAGTGAAAACAGGCTCTAGCGCTTATTGATAAATCGCTTATAGCTATTAAAAATAGAGCAAACCTTACCGCCCACGGCCGCGTGTTAGTGGGGACAGGCGACGGTTGAAGCCCGGCCGCCGCTAGGTGTGGTTCATCTGAGCGTGGCCGATGGCGGTGCTGGTAGTGAATGCGGGGCAGGTGAGAGCGACCTGTGGTTATCGCGCTACTCAGCGTGTCAAGTTGGTGCAGACACATGCGACCTGGGCGCGGGCCAAGATTGCTGAGGAGTTGACAACTGGCGCAGGCGGAGGTTGACGTTGATGTTCGGGAGGTTGGGTTCAGCGAAGTGGAAATGGTTTAGAGGGGATGCTTAAGGGGCTGTGTGGCGGGCGCGTGAATTACAAGGGCTACCGAGCCGACCGAATGCGTCAATAAAAGGTAGGGAGAGTTGGCCCAGTCGCATCCTGATAGCGCCCTTGGTAGAGCGTTGAGGCGTCGCTACTGCACCTAAAGATGAACATTTGCGCAATTGCTGCACCGGGTCTTAGTGCTATAGGAAATGGAGAATGGTTTATTAACTCCAGCGTGACTTTTCCGGCGTATCCAGGCTCTACCTGACCATCGTTTGCAGTAGCCGAAACAAACATTCGAGCTAGGCTCCCCTTGGTCTGTATTAGACCGAAGTAACCCGCTGGCATTGTGTAGGTGTTTTGTGAACAGGCAAGAACGCATTCGCCAGATTTAATAATCAAACTGTCTGAGATTTTTTCTTCATGGTGAAAATATGTTTCATAATTAATCGGCGACCCATACATTATCGGTTGAGTGGTTTTTGTTGGGATTTTAAGGCGCCTGATTTTTCGATCTAATTTAATCTGAAGGGAGAATTCTTCAACTAGTTCTGAATCGCAGATCGATAGCGATTTGGCTATGCCAGAAAGATTTTCTGAGATTATAATCATGGCTTATTTTGTGATGGCGATTCAGATGGTGATGAGGTTTTGGGCGTATCCGGAATTGGGTTATTTGGAAAGTATGGTTGAAATATAAAGTGAATAACAATGGCAGCCATCAAAGAGCTGCCTAAAAAGCTAAGTGTTCCTCCAATTAACTGGGGGTAGTTTTGCTTTAGCCAGTATGAAATGCGTTGAGTTACTTTAATGGGTTTGTTTACCAAAACGCTATCTTTGGTAACTGGTTTTTGAAATTTTGTGGTTTCGGTCGAGAAAAAAATGACTGAACCAAGCTTGTCGCCCTTTTTTAAACAATATTTCAAGGCGGTAGTGTTAAAAAGGCGTAGTTTTAAGTATCCCGAAAATGACGGTTCGACTTTTGCAGGTGCGATTAAAATTCCCTTGTCTAAAAATAGGCTTCCCGTTGGGACCAAAACGCCGTACATGTTATGAGGGACGCGAATGTTCTCCGCTGCCGTAACCACAACGGACCCATGACGAAGAATTTGCATTCCATCGTCGGCGATCTTGTGCATTTCATTTGACGTTGGACCATACTTTTCACTCCATTGCTCACCGACAGTCAAGTCAATCGAAAATGCCTCTGCAGTCGCATTATTAGACAGCCATAGCAAACTCTTGTCTGAAGTCGAATTTTGCTCGAATGCCTGTTGATCTCTCGTTATTCTGGTCGCTATGTGTACTACGCTCACTATATTTGCCTTTCTTCATCAGGTGAATCGATGCGGCCTTGGTTCCACTGACCACGGTATTTGGTTGCGCCCTTTTTTACCTGCATCAGTACAAGATGGCAAAACCTTGCGCCAGAGGCAATTCTAAAGCCTGCTGGATTGTGAACGGAAAGGCCGAATGTCAAAGGCCCTTCATAACCCGCTGGAGTTATACTTGTATGGAGTTCCACACCACTCCTAAACAGCGTGCTTCTTGGAAAAACAATTCCTGCGAGGTTGCTAGGTAAGCGCATTTCCTCAATCGTAGTCGCCAAATACCAATTGTTCGGTGTTAGTGTAAATATTCCTTCGGCATCTGGTTCTAATTTTTCGGCCTTGGGTGTTTTTCTTGTTTCAATGAGTAAAGAACCTTGGCCTTGAATGGTGTGAAGACTAGATAGCCGCAAATCAAAACCAACGCCTTCCGGACTGTTAATTTCTCTTTCGGAGAGATTTAGTATGGGATTTGGGCTTAGAAGCGTGCGAATGGCCTTGGGAGGTATAATCATAATATTCCTTTTCGTTTTTGCGCAAAATATGAAAATGCAGGCCGGCGCATTCAAAAATAAAATGCTCGGCGTTCACCGCCGTTCACGCGTAGTGACCGGAAAGCGCCTCAGTTGAATGCGTGGATTGTCACCCACCGTTGAAAGCGATGCGACTAGCACTTGCCACATGCGCGTAACGCACTGTGGCGCTAAGCGCGGGCACGGATCTGCACTATTTACTTCGGGCAAAAAGTGGTCAAAGTTAAGTCTTGCCCGGCCAAAGTAGACCGCATAGCATCCCTGTCAAGCACCCACCCCCATGAGGTGCTGCACAAAAACATGACAGGAGACAAGCCTTGCCATCCACCCGCTGGAGTCACTGCGGCGCCGAAGACCTGAGCGTTCTGCAGACCATCTTTTGGTCCGCAGGTGCGTCGCGCAATGCGCTGGCGCAGCGGCTCGCCTATTCCAAGAGCAAGGCCAACGCCATGGTGGCGGCGCTGCTCGATGAAGGCCTGCTCGACGAGGTGGGCCTGCAGGAATCCTCTGGCGGCCGCCGGGCCGAAACCCTCCGTTTAAGCGAAACCCTGGGCGTGGTGATTGGCGCCGACCTGGGCGCCACCAGCATGCAAGTCGCAGTGATGCGGCCCGACCTGACGGTGCTGGCGCGGCACCGCGAGCCCATTGATGTGCGTCAGGGGCCGGGCGTGATCCTGGCGCGGCTGCGGGGGCTGATGCGGGAGCTGTTGGCGCGCTGCGGGATGCAGGCTTCTCAGGTGATCGCCATCGGCATGGGCGTGCCGGGGCCGGTGGATTTTGAAAGCGGGCAGCTCGTCAACCCGCCGCTGATGCCCGACTGGGACGGCTTTTCCATCCGCGACTACCTGCGCGAGGCGTTTGCTGCGCCGGTGTTTGTGGACAACGACGTGAACCTGATGGCGCTGGGCGAGCTGTGGCGGCTGCAGCGCAACCTGCCCAACTTCCTCGTGATAAAGGTGGGCACGGGCATCGGCTGCGGCATCGTGTGCCACGGGCAGGTGTACCGGGGCGCCAATGGGTCGGCCGGTGACGTCGGCCACATCTGCGTGGACCAGAGCGGGCCGCGCTGCCACTGTGGCAACCAGGGCTGTGTAGAGGCCATGGCCGCTGCGCCCGCCATGGCGCGCATGGCGATGGAGGCCGTAGAGCGCGGTGAAAGCGCCATGCTGGCCGAGCGCCTGCAGGCCACCGGCACGCTGACCACCGAAGACGTGGCCCAGGCCAGCCGGGCGGGCGATGTGGCGGCCAACGCCATCATTCAGCGGGCGGGCAGTCTGGTGGGGCAGATGCTGGCGTCCATCGTCAACTTCTTCAACCCGTCGCATGTGTTTATTGCCGGGCGCGTGGCCGACATGGGGCCGCTGTTCCTCGCGTCGGTGCGGCAAAGCGTTTACCACCGGTCGCTGGCGCTTTCAACGCGGCATCTGGAGATTCAATACGCGCCGCTGGCCGACGATGCCGGTGTGGTGGGCGCGGGGGTGTTGGCCATGCAGCAAAGCCTCGCGGTGTCCTCGTCGTCGCCCTCGTCGGCACGTGCTGCTGCTGCGGCGTCTGTGGGGGCTGCGCGATGAGTGTGGCTGTCGAGTTTCGCAACGTGACCAAGGCGTTTGGCCCGGTGCGCGTGCTGCACGGGGTGAGCTTTTCGCTGCAGCCGGGCAAAGTGGTGGGCCTGCTGGGCGAAAACGGCGCGGGCAAGTCCACGCTGATGAAAATTTTGGCGGGGTATGAGAGCCCCACCACTGGCGAAGTGGTGGTGGACGGCGCCGTGCGCGCACCCGGTGGTGGCTCGCGCGCGGCCGAGGCGCAGGGCATTGTGCTGATCCACCAGGAGTTCAACCTGGCGGACGATTTGACGATTGCGCAGAACGTCTTCTTGGGCCATGAGATCAAGCGCGGACCTTTTCTGGACGACAAGGCGATGCGCGAGAAGACGCGTGCGGCGCTGGCCCAGGTGGGTTTGCAGATCGACCCGGACACCCGCGTGCGCAACCTCATCGTGGCCGAAAAGCAGCTGGTGGAGATTGCCCGGGCCCTGGCCCGAAACGCGCGCCTGCTCATCATGGACGAGCCCACCGCCACGCTGACCCCAGGCGAGACGGAGCGCCTGTTTGCACTGATGGCCGAGTTGAAGGCGGCGGGCGTGACCATCATCTACATCTCGCACAAGCTCGACGAGGTGGAGCGCACCACCGACGAGGTGGTGGTGATGCGCGACGGCCTGCTGGTGGCGCGCGAGCCCACGGCCAGCGTGACGCGGCGGCAAATGGCCAACCTGATGGTGGGGCGCGAGCTGGCGGACTTGTTCCCGCCCAAGCTGCCGGCGCCTGCGGGCCAGCCCATCATCAACGTGCGGGGCTTGACGGTGCCCGGCTGGGCTGAAGACGTGAGCTTTGAAGTGCGGCGCGGCGAGATTCTGGGCTTTGCCGGGCTGGTGGGCGCTGGCCGCACCGAGCTGTTTGAGGGCCTGCTGGGCCTGCGCCCGCGCTCTGCAGGCACGGTGGAGTTGTCGGGCAAACCCGTGCAGCTGAAAAGCCCGCGCGATGCGGCGCGCCATGGCCTGACGTACCTGAGCGAAGACCGCAAGGGCAAGGGGCTGCACGTGCACTTTGGCCTGCGGCCCAACCTGACGCTGATGGCGCTGGAGCGCTATGCCAAGCCCTGGCTGAACCCCGCAGCCGAGCAGGCCGCGCTGCGCGATGCGGTGCAGGAGTTTGGCATTCGCACCGGGTCGCTGGATGTGCGTGCGTCATCGCTATCCGGCGGCAACCAGCAAAAGCTGGCGCTGGCCAAGGTGCTGCACCCCGGCCCCAGCGTGGTGGTGTTGGACGAGCCCACGCGCGGCGTGGACGTGGGCGCCAAGCGCGAGATTTATCACCTGGTGCAGCGCCTGGCAGAGCAGGGCCTGGCCGTCATCGTGATTTCGTCTGAACTGATGGAGCTGATTGGCCTGTGCCACCGCGTGGCGGTGATGCGTGCCGGGCGGCTGCAGACCACGCTCCAAGAGCCCAATTTGACCGAAGAGGAGTTGATTGTTCATGCCACAGGTACCCGCTGAAAACGCCGCCGCCCCCCAGCCGGCCGAGGGCCGCCACGCTGCCGCTGGAGCGTGGTGGGGCAAGCTGCATGGGCTGGGCCCCATCATCGGCCTGGTGCTGCTGTGCATTGCGGGCACGCTGCTCAACAGCAACTTCGCCACGTACGACAACGTGATGAACGTGCTGACCCGCACGGCTTTCATCGGCATCATCGCGGTGGGCATGTGTTTTGTGATCATCTCGGGCGGCATCGATTTGTCGGTGGGGTCGATGGCGGCGCTGATTGCGGGCTCGGTCATCTTGTTCATGAACGCCATGGCTCCCGTAATCGGATCGCCCATGGGCGCCGTGGTGGCGGGCATGCTGCTGGCCATCGTGCTGGGCGCGGTGTTTGGGCTGGTGCATGGGCTGCTGATCACCAAGGGGCGCATCGAGCCCTTCATCGTCACGCTGGGCACGCTGGGCATCTTCCGCGCGTACCTCACGTACTTCTCCAACGGCGGCGCCATCACGTTGGAGAACGATCTGTCAGACCTTTACAGCCCGGTGTACTACGCCAACCTGCTGGGTGTGCCCATTCCGGTGTGGATCTTTTTGCTGGTCGCCATCGTCGGCGGCGTCATCCTGAACCGCACGGCCTTTGGCCGCTATGTGCAGGCCATCGGCTCCAACGAGCAGGTGGCGCAATACGCCGCGGTGGACGTGCACAAGATCAAGATCCTGACGTACATGCTGCTGGGCGTGTGCGTGGGCATTGCCACGCTGCTGTACGTGCCGCGCCTGGGTTCCGCATCGCCCACCACAGGCCTGCTGTGGGAGCTGGAGGCGATTGCCGCCGTCATCGTAGGCGGCACAGTGCTGAAGGGCGGGGCGGGCAGCATCACCGGCACGGTGGTGGGCGCGATCCTGCTTTCGGTCATCAGCAACATCCTCAACCTGACCAGCATCATCAGCGTGTATTTGAACGCGGCGGTGCAGGGCTTTGTGATCATTGCCGTCGCCTTCATGCAGCGCGGCAAGAGGTGACGGAGTGGCCGGAACAACTCTCCTGGCGTTGTTGCAGTTTCTTGCCGTGCTACTCGCACTGTCTGCGACACAGCGCCTAGCCAGTACCGCTTCGCTGAGTTTTCCAGCCACTCTTTACGTGCATTTTTTTCGCAGTGTTCCCCAGTCGGCCAGCTTCCATGGCCTTTTCATCAAAGCAATAGCAACAGGAGACAACGCATCATGAATAGCAAGACTTCTTCCTTCACCCGCCGCCTGGCCCTCTCGGCCGTGGGCGCCGCAGCAGCGTTGGCGCTGGCCGGCCCCGCCATGGCGCAGGCCAACAAGACGATCGTGGGCGTGGCCATTCCATCGGCCACGCACGGCTTTACCGGCGGCATCGTGTACTGGGCCAATCAGGCCAAGAAGGACCTGGAAAAGGCCCACCCCGGCCTGCAGGTCATCGTCAAGACAGCAGGCGGCGCGCCGGAGCAGGCCAACCAACTGCAAGACTTGGTGACGGTGAACAAGATCAACGCCCTGGTCATCTTCCCGTTTGAATCGGCCGCGCTGACCAAGCCTGTGGCCCAGGTCAAGGCCAAGGGCGTGTACGTGACGGTGGTAGACCGTGGCCTGACCGACACCAGCGCGCAGGATGCGTATGTGGCTGGTGACAACACCGCGTTTGGCAAGATTCCGGCTGAGTACATCGCCAAGGCGCTGGGCGGCAAGGGCAACGTGGTGGCCATGCGCGGCATTGCGACCACGCTGGACAACGAGCGCATGGACGCGTTCAACTCGGTGCTCAAGAACCACCCCGACATCAAGCTGCTGGACGCCAAGTACGCCAACTGGAACCGCGACGACGCCTTCAAGGTGATGCAGGACTACCTGACCCGCTTCCCCAAGATCGACGCCGTGTGGGCCGCCGACGATGACATGGCCGTGGGCGTGCTCAAGGCCATCGAGCAGTCCAAGCGCAAGGACATCAAGCTGGTGTTTGGCGGCGCCGGTGCCAAGGGCATGATCAAGACGCTGATGGACGGCAGCAACCCCATGATCCAGGCGAATGTGTCGTACAGCCCCAAGTTCATTTACGACTCGATCAAGCTCACGGCCGAGGCGCGCATCAAGGGCGAGAAGCTGCCTGCGACGACCATCATTCCGTCGGTGTTGATCACCAAGGAAACGGCCAAGGACTTCTACTTTCCTGATTCACCGTTCTGATGACGGAAATTTGAGTCAAATTGGCCTCTAGCGCTTATCCAATAAGCGCCACTAGCTATCAAAAGCATAGTTATTGGTGCTTGCTGGGTTTGCGATAGGCCTTGGCTCCCAGTCGCTCTGACTGCCCCCACACCCCCCACCGTTCGGGCTGAGCTTGTCGAAGCCATGCCCCGGCCTTCGACAGGCTCAGGCTGAACGGATGGGTGGGCCGGAGTGAACACAGACAACCCCAATCGCCTCCTTTCAACAGGACCCACTATGCCAAGACCCGTCACTCTTTTCACCGGCCAGTGGGCCGACCTGCCGTTGGCAGAACTCGCGCCGCTGGCGAAAAGCATGGGCTACGACGGCCTGGAGCTGGCCTGCTGGGGCGACCATTTCAACGTGCAGGAGGCGCTGTCGTCGCCCCAGTACGTCAAAGACAAACACGCACTGCTGGCACAGCACGGCCTGCAGTGTTTTGCCATCGGCAACCACCTGGTCGGGCAGGCCGTGTGCGACCTGATCGACGAGCGCCACCAGTCCATCCTGCCGCCGCATGTGTGGGGCGATGGCGAGCCCGAGGGCGTGCGCCAGCGGGCCGCTGCCGAGCTGGCCGACACCGCGCGTGCTGCCGCAAAGTTCGGCGTGAAGACGGTCACAGGCTTTACCGGCTCGTCGGTGTGGCATTCGATCTATGCCTTCCCGCCCACCACGCAGGCGTATTGGGACAAGGGCTTTGCCGATTTTGCGAAGCGCTTCGGCCCCATCCTGGATGTGTTCGAGCAGCACGACATCAACTTCGCACTCGAAGTGCACCCCACCGAGATCGCGTTCGACATTGCATCGGCCGAGCGCGCGATTGCAGCGTTGAACGGCAACAAGCGCTTCGGCTTCAACTACGACCCCAGCCATCTGGCCTACCAGGGCGTGGACTACGTCAGGTTCATCCGCCAGTTTGCCGACCGCATCTACAACGCCCACATGAAGGACGTGTGGTGGGGCAAGGGCGACGGCACGGTGGGCACCTTTGGCGGCCACACCAGCTTTGGCGATGCGCGCCGCACGTGGGACTTTCGCAGCGTGGGGCGCGGGATGATCGACTTTGAATCCATCATCGTTGCGCTGAACGACATCGGCTACCAGGGCCCGCTGTCGGTGGAATGGGAAGACAGCCGCATGGACCGCGTGCACGGCGCCACCGAGAGCGCGGCGTTTTGCAAGCGGCTCGATTTCAAACCGGCGGCGGGCGCCTTTGACGCAGTGTTTGCGCGCGACAAGCAAGCCTAGCCGCACGACTGCCTTAAACCGATAACAACAACACACAAGCCAGCAAAGGCGTTTCGTATGTCCAGTCCCAAAAAGCTCCGCTACGCCATGGTGGGCGGCGGCCACGGCGCGTTCATCGGCGCGGTGCATCGCAAGGCGATGGCGCTCGACGGCCAGTTCGAGCTGGTGGCCGGCGCGCTCTCGTCATCGCCCGAACGCGCCCGCGCATCCGGCGCCGAGCTGGGCCTGGCAGACGACCGCAACCACGGCACCTGGCAAGACCTGCTGGCCGACGAACTGCGCCGCCCCGTGCATGAGCGCATTGATCTGGTCAGCATCGTCACGCCCAACCACGTGCACCACCCGGTGGCGCTGGCGTTTGTGCAGGCGGGCTTTAACGTGGTGTGCGACAAGCCGCTGGTGCACACCAGCGCGCAGGCCGACGAGCTGGTGGCCGCCGTGAAGCAGGCAGGCACCGTGTTTGGCGTGACCTACAACTACACCGGCTATCCCATGGTGCGTGAGGCGCGCCACCTGGTGCAAAGCGGCGCCCTGGGCACGCTGCGCAAGATCACGGTCGAATACAACCAGGGCTGGCTGGCCACGGCTGTGGAAGCGGGCGGTGGCAACAAGCAGGCCGACTGGCGGCTGGACCCCGCGCGCAGCGGCAGCGCAGGCACCCTGGGCGACATCGGATCTCACGCCGAAAACCTGGCCGCTACCGTCACCGGCCAGCGCCCCGCCTGGGTGTGCGCCGACCTCACAGCCTTTGGCGCGGGGCGCCGGCTGGACGACGACGCGCAGTTGCTGCTGCGGTACGACAGCGGCGCACGCGGTTTCATCGTGGCGTCGCAAGTGGCGGCGGGGCTGGAGAACGACCTGCGGCTGCAAGTGTCGGGCACGCTGGGCACCATCACCTGGCGGCAAGAAGACCCCAATCATTTGGTGCATTCACCGGTGGACGGCCCGCGCCGGATCCTCACGCGCGGCTCCCCATGGCTCAGTGAGTCTGCGCAGCGGGCAGGGCGCATTCCTGCAGGCCACCCCGAGGCCTTCATCGAAGCCTTTGCCAACGTGTACCTGGGCGTGGCGGCAGACATCCGCGCACGCCAGTTGGGCACTGCCGCAGACCCTATGGCCGCCGACTACCCCAGCGTAGAAGACGGCGCACAGGGCGTGCGGTTCATTGAGAAGGTGCTCGAATCCGCCGCGAGCGAGCGCAAGTGGACGGCTTTGGATGAGCCTGTACCGCCGCACACACGTGACTGACATGTTCAGTCGGCCACAACCACATGGAAGGTTGTAGTGCTGCGCCTTTGATGGGCGAGCTACCGGCCTGTTAAAGCGCCGCGCGAGGCTACTTCTACCAAGTCTTTGCGGAGCGTTTTGTTGGAACGCGACAACGCTGCCGCTGTAGCAGCGGTTTGCAAGCGCGTTCACGCCGCTCAGGCACGCAATAAATCTTGTTGGGATCGATGGGCGTGACGCCCACTGGGATGCAATGCGCCGCGTCCGCATTGTCGATATGCCTGTCGCCTCGTGCCGCCTATCAATCTACCCCGACTTTTCGACTGACGGGCGGCACGGGCTCGCTTGCACGCACATCAACCACTCCCGGTGAATCGATAGATGAGCGCTATTAATCAATCGAAAAAACAAGGGTTAACCCTTGATTTTTCGATAGTTAATGCCAATCGAATTTTCCTTGTAATTGTTTGTTTTTGTGTATGTTGTGTCACTAATACATAAGCACTATGGATTGTCGGCCCCAGTTGCGCGATGCTTGCGCACCTTCTGATCGAGTGGAAGATGCAGCGTGTACATACGGCTTTTGCATTGATTTCATTGAAGAAATTGACTTTTTAGAGCCTAAAACATACGCAGAAGGTCTTCTTCGAAAAGGATATCAATGGAGGGGTGTCAAGCGTCTTCACAACATATTTTGTGACGTCAATTTTCACTTGTTTACATTCGTTACGTTCAGTAGTCTCGGCGCTCACTCTTATTTCAACGCTTGAGGAAATCATGCGATCACTTTTTTCCGTCCTGCCATCTCGGCGCATGCACCGGCCCGCTAGCCCCCGAGCCGCGCAGGGTGGCTTCACTCTGGTGGAACTGGCCGTGGTGTTGGCCGTCATCGGGCTCATCATCGGCGCCGTGGCCATCGGCAAGGACGTGCAGCGCAACGCTGAGTACACAAAGATCAAAAACAAGTTTGTGGACCAATGGGAGCAGGCTTACAACCAGTATTACCAGCGCACGGGCGTGGTGGTGGGGGATAGTCAGACGGCGCCACGGATCATGGTGAATGGGGCTGCCTACACGGCGGCTGCAGGTGCCCCCACGTCGGGTGGAAATATGGCGACTCTGGTTGCCGTTGGAGCCGAGCCTGTGCCTGTGTGCGCCCGCGTGCCCGAGGCGGGAGTGATGCGAAGCAATGCGCCCGTGGAAACCTTGCGAGACATGATGACGCGGGCTGGCATTCGCATGCCTCCGGGTCGCGCCGAAGGCCAGGAAGATCTGTATGTCTACACGGACACCAACGGGTCGCCGCAGGAAATCCAGGTTTGCTTCCAGTGGAACCGGCCTACCACGCCGGAAGGTGCTGGCAACGTGATGGTGATTTCGGGCCTGACCCCCGACCTCGCCCGCATGCTTGACCAGATGATCGATGGCAAGCCGGATGCGCAGGAGGGACGGTTCCGACTGCGCAATATCGTCAATGGAACGCCCAACGGGCCGGGCGTCGAATGGTCTGCCAACAACACGTTTGGCCGAGGTGCCGCAGCGCCCGCCGCAACTGGCGCTGGCCTGACGCGTGACGAAGAACAGGTCATCACCCTGACCGCCATTTACAAGATGAACCAGTGAATCAGGGCGAGGGAATCAACATCATGAACCAAGCATTCAAGCACCCCATCCGCAGCCTGCGCTCAGCGCGGCAGCAGGGTTTCACGCTGGTGGAGCTGGCCGTTGTGCTGGCAGTCATCGGTCTCATCATCGGCGCCGTCGCCATTGGCAAAGACGTGCAGCGCAACGCTGAATACACCAAGGTCAAGAACAAGTTCATTGACCAATGGGAGCAGGCGTACAACCAGTACTACCAGCGCACGGGCGTCGTGCTGGGCGACAACCAGACTGCACCTCAGAACATGGTGAACGGCGAGCGGTTTCTGGCTGCCGGCACGCGTTCTGGCCGAGACATGACTGGTGTGGCGCCGCCCAACGCAATTTGCAGGGCTGCGGCGGGTCAGGGCATGGCACGCGGGTTTACAGCTGGCACAGATCCTGATCTGCGCACGTTGATGACACGCGTCGGTATCCGCATGCCCCCAGGCCGTGCTGAAGGTCTGGAAGACCGCTATGTGTATCTGGACAGCAATGGCAACCCCCAGGAAATCCAAGTCTGCTTCCAGTGGAACGTGCCGCTTGCTGATAGCGCCGCTGCCAATGCTGTGGGCGAAGGCTCTGGCAACGTAATGATCATCACGGGTCTGACACCAGACCTAGCTCGGTCGCTGGATCAGATGATAGATGGCAAGCCCGATGAGCGCGAAGGGCGTTTCCGCCGTCAAGGCGTGGAGAACAACGCCGGTGGCGCCATCAACGCACCAGGGCAGGAGTGGAACCGCTCCAATCGCGACCTGATTGGCACCAACAACAACCAAGGTTTTGATGAAGACCAAGTGGCCATCGTCACTGCTGTCTACAAGATGAACCAATAAGTGGTTGTCATCCTTTCTTCAACACCGTACCTCATCCGTATCGACCCATCGCCGGAGATTTTCAATGTCCAAATCCAATTCGTTTCGCAGGCTTGGCCGCAAGGTCCAGCAAGGTTTCACACTGGTAGAACTGGCCATCGTGCTGGCCGTCATCGGTCTCATCATCGGTGCGGTTGCCATTGCCAAGGATGTGCAGCGCAACGCTGAGTATCAGAAAGCCGTTAACAAGTTTGCCTATCAGTGGAAGATGTCTTATGACCAGTATTACCAGCGCGCTGGTGTGGTGGTCGGCGATTGCCAGCAAGCGCCTACGTATATGGTCAACGGGTCTGAAACGCAGATTCCAGCTGGCACCGATGCGTGCACTCGCGCGGGTTCCTTGGCAGTAGCCGGTATTCCAGAAAACTTCGAAAATCGCGGGCTGAAGATCTGCAGTGGTCAGGGCTATGCGGCCGGTCAGGCTGGCTTGGGGGACGCGGCTTTGGCGACCCAAAATCTTCGCACCCTCATGACCCGCACTGGTGTGCGTATGCCGCCCGGCCGTGGTGAAGGTCATGAAGACCGCTTCCTGTACATCGATTCCAACGGCAATGCCGTCGAAATGCAGGTGTGTTTTCAGTGGAACACGTCCGGTACTGCAAGTGGTGCTGGCAACGTGATGGTGATCCGCGGTCTGACCCCCGACTTGGCACGCTTCATGGATCAGGTGATCGACGGAAAACCGGATTCTCGTGAGGGTCGCTTCCGTATTCAGAGTCGGCCTGCGCACACTGGCGCAAATCAGGCCAATGCGCCGGGCAACCAGTGGGAGGCCAACAACACTGAGGGCGTCAATATTGCCAACACCGGGGCTAACAGCGCCATGACCAACAGCGACGCGCGCCAGGGCATCGACAATACCAGCGGCAACGCCGGTGGCACTGCAACGGGCCGAACATACGACGAAGACCGCGTCATCCTGCTGACCGCCCACTGGACGATGGAGCAGTAATTGAACGCGACCCGCACGCTCAAGCTTGTCTCCCTGGCGCTGGCCACGGCCCTGTTGGGTGGTGGTGCGTGGCTGGCACACAAGGGCCTCAAGCGCCTGGCGTTTGAACGCCAGCAGTACGCACAGTTGCAACTGGGCCTGGACAATGCCCGCCGTCTGATACCCGAGGTACAGCAGCGCGAGCAATTGGTGCGGTCGATCAATGACGTGGCGCAGCAGGTGGAGCGCATGGGGTTTGACCCATCGCAGTGGGGTGAGCGTCGGTTGCGCCGATCGCAGGGGCCGGCTACCCGCGGAGAGGCTGCGCAGTTCTTGGGCGAGTTGGGTCGGGGTGGAGCGGGCGCTATTTTTGTGGCCGATCTGTTTGACATTGCCACTGTCTCGCCTGAAGCCAGCCTGTTTCTTCCTCCGCTGCCCGGTGACCAGGGCCTCACGTTGGGCGTCAGCGGAACGCTGCACTTTCAGACTGTGTCTGTTTCGCAACCCCTCAGGGCAAAGCCATGAGCACCGAACATATTTATCGTGTCACCAATGCGGGCTGGTTGCATTGTCATGGTTACCAGATCGAGGATGTCCCGGCCTGGCCCCGGTTGACGCATACGGCGTTGGTGGTGCTGGACCTGGACGATGTTTTTACCGATGTATGGCGCTTTGAAGGCAAGGCTGATTACGCCTCAGCGCTGGTTGAAAAACGTGTTCGCACACAAGGCCTCGTAGAGGGGGCCGCGCATATCGTGGTGCACCGTCTGGTCAAGATGCCGGGCGGCTTTCAGGTTTACTTCACTGCCATCCCATTGGAGCTGTGGCAGCGCTGCACGCAGTGGGCGCAAGAGCAGGCAGACCATTGCCTGGTGATGACAGCACCAGGGCTGTTGTGCCATGGTGTTTCCAGTGGTCATGCGCGCGTGATGCTGTCGCAGCGGCGGCTGATGTGTTTTGCGCAAACAGAAGAGGGCATGGTCTTCGGCTCCACCCAGGCGCTGGGCTCTGGCGTATCGGCCATTGGCAGCGCGGCACAGGTGTTGACGGCCAACCAGGGCACGCTGCTGACGCGGCTCGGTTCCGAGGGCGTGGAGTGGGGCACGATGTGGACCACCAGCACCGCGGACATCGACACCTGTGAGGCTGCTGTGCGCAATGTGTTGGGTGGCGCGCCAAGCGTGATGCCGACCACCGAGCTAACCATGGGCGGCGATCGTGTGCACACGGTGCTGCCTGAACTTGCAAGAGATGCTGCAGGCCGGCACGCGCTGAACCCGCTGGTGGAACGTGTGGCGTGGCGCGCCGAGCGCTGGGTGGCTCCCATCACTGTGGTGACGGCGCTGGTTGGCGTGGTGTTGGTGACGCTGGGCGTGCTGGTGGGCCAACTGGCAGATCAGCAGCGTGAAGACGGCCAGAGCCAGCGAAGTGAACTGGCAGCGCTGCAGCAACGCATTCAGGCTGTTTCGACGGTTGAAGCACCGCAAAAGCTTTTGCCGGTGGCGGAGTTCTCGCGGACGCTGGACGAAGGCGCGCGGCATGATCCCGTGGCATTCCTCGCGCTGCTCAAGTCGTCGGCAGGCAAAGACATCCGCATACAGCGCGTGCGCCTGGAGACAGCCACAGGCGTGAACAAGGGTCGCGCGTTCCGCGTAGATGGTGTGATGGCGGCTGGCGCTTCGGCATCGGTGACGCGCTGGGTATCGCAGATGATTGCGGCCGGTTGGACGCTCAAGGCTGTGGACCCCACCTACACGGGCCAAGGCGCCTTCTCGTACGAGTTGGTGTCGTCGGTCGCAGCCACAGGAAATGTGAAACCATGAAATTCGCAGCTTTGCTTTTGAATGGCCTTGCCATCCTTTTGTTGGGATGGGGGTTGTATGGCGTGGTTCAGCTGAGCCAGGCGCGTACGCCGTCGGTGAGGCCCATTTTGACTGAACTGGCCCCCCTGCCTCCAGCCCTGCGCAACGACCAAGCCCGCGTGGTGAATGCTTTTGACGCCATGTCGCGCATACAGGCGCAGGCGTCCAGCGCTGGTACCGATCCGCTGGGGTTGATTGCGTTGCCCGTGCCGGGCAGCGAGGTGGTGGGCAGCGTGCAATTGCCACGTCGCTCGCTGTCATTGCACCTGGACGACCTGTCGGCTGAAACGCAGTCTGTGGTGATTGACGGCCATCTTGCGCGCCAAGGGGCACGGCTGGACGGTGGCGGCCGCATTGTCCGCGTGCGTCCCAACGAGGCTGTGGTCACCGAGCGCCTGGGTCGCCAGACGCTGACTTTGCCCCAGGGGGATCTGCGAGTTGGTACTTTGCGATGGGCTGATGGGTCGCTCGCCAGCGTCAATTCGCAAGAGTTCAAGGCGGGTCTTCCGGGCGGCCAACCTGGCCCCATCAGGACCCTGCCATGAACCAACAAGCAATCTGTGCGAGTGTTTTAGGGAGCCTCGTGCACCTTTGTGAACCTCTCGTCCTGAACATTTCAAGAATCACGCTAGCAGCGCCAAGGACAGTGACATGAACCATTCTTCGTTTCTCAAGCCCGTGGCGCTGGTATGTGCCGCACTGGTGCTCAGCGGGTGCGCCAACCAGCCCCCGCGCAGCGCGTCGAGCCTGCCCCCGCCTGACACGGTGGCGGCCGACCAGATGCGCGAACACGCGGCGCAAGAGTCTCAGCGGCTTTTGATCCATCAACAAATGCTGCTGGCCGAAATGAACAAGGCGGCTGCTGCACCGGTCATTGCGCCCGTGGCCCCTGTGTTTGATCCGCTGGAGGGCAAACTGATCAACGTGGCCATGTCCAAGGCCAGCATCAGCCAGATCCTGAGTGCGTTTGCCGATGCCGGCAAGCTCAATCTGATCGTGGATCCCAACGTGCTCAAGGGCGGCCAACTGGCGGACATGCACTTGCGCCAGGTCACGCTGCGCGAGGGGTTCAATGAAGTGCTGCGCACGTACGACGTGTCGGGCGAGTTCCGCGGCAACACGCTGCGGGTGAACCTGACGGAAGAGAAATTCTTTGCCCTGAATTTTCTGAACACCAAGACCAGCATCCAGATGGGTTCTGGCGGCAATGTTTTTGGCAGCGGTAGCTCGGGCGGAAGCGGTGGGGGCAGCAGCAGCGGTGGGTCGGGCGCACAACAGGGCAGCCTGACGATGTCGGGCTCAGGTGGCAGCAACACCGACCCCTACATGGAGCTGGAGAACGCCATCAAGGCGGTTTTGGGTGACAACGCACAGGACCGAGCCCTTCAACAGCAGCAACAAAATCTGGGGATCTCGGCCAACGCTGCCTCGCCGTGGACTGGGACTCCTGGCGCCGCCCGGCCTCCTGTGTTGCCTCAGGCGCCGTTGGCCACGATGGGCGAAGACAGTGGCTTCACGCTGAACAAGATGACCGGTACGCTGTACATCAAAGCCCGTCCGTCCAAGATGCGCGCTATCGAGAAGATGCTGGCCCAGGTGCACAAGGTGCTGGGCAAGCAGGTGTATGTCGAGGCGCAGTTGATCGACGTGCAGCTGTCTGACAATTTCGAGTTTGGCGTGGACTGGACGTCGCTACGCAGCCGTCTGGCAGCAGGTTTTGGCTCGTCGCCCATGCAACTGGGTGGCAGCTCCGGACTGCTGCCCAATGCAGCAAGTGGCTACCCCGCACGTGCTATCTCGATCCCTGCTGCGCTCATCGGTAGCGTCTCGGGCCCGGCCCTCGGCATGTCGTACCAGGGCAGCAACTATGGGATCGTGATCAATGCGCTGCGCTCTTTCGGCAACCTGAAGGTGCTGTCCAACCCCAACGTGCAGGTGCGCAATGGCACCCCGGCGCTGCTGTCGGTGGGTACCAGCTCGCGCTATGTGTCGCAGTCTGCGTCCACGCAGACCGTGCCGGGTGGTGGCGCGTCCACCACGTCATCGAGCGTGCAGACCGACACCGTTTTCTCGGGCGTGATGGTGGGTGTGCTGCCGATGGTGCGTGACGATGGCCGCATCGAGCTGCTGCTCAACCCCATGCAAAGCGATGTAGACCCTGCCAGCCTCCAGCTGGTGGCGGTGGGCGGTGAAAACCTGGTATCGCTGCCCAAGGTCAGCTACAAGGGGTTGACCACCACGCTCAACGTGGGGGACGGTGATGTGGTGGTGGTGGGTGGTTTGATCGACCAACGCTCGTCCAACAACGACCGCGGCGCGCCAGGCATTTCTGATGTGCCGGTGCTGGGCAAGTTGCTGGGTAATGAGAACAAGGTGCACGGCAGCCGAGAGTTGGTCATCGTTTTGCGGGTGCGTGTGCTATGAGCCTCATCCACGATGCGCTCAAGTCCATGGATGCGCCGCAACAAGACCCCAAGCTGGTGCTGGCGCGCGCGCCTGCCACGGCACCGCGTCGTCGTCCCGCATGGCTGGATGCCGTGCTGGCGTTTGTGATTGTGGTGGGGGCGGGCGTGGTGGGCTGGCTCACCTGGCAAAGCCTGGTCAAGCCCCGTGCAGACCTGTCGCCCGTGGCCGCAGCTCCGGTCAATACGGTAGTGCAGCCGGTCGCATCGCCCTCTATAGCTTCGCCCGCTGCCGGCGTGTCGCCATCGCAAGCTGAATCCGTTGCACAGACGCCCGCAGCGGCGACGATGGTTGCGGATGCACCGGCCGCACCCGTAGCATCGCCGACACCGATTGTTGCGCCAGTCAGAGTGGCCATGCAGTCAGCTGCGTCCGTTGCTCCTTCGGCCCCCACTGCATCGGCAACGCCCAAGGTTTCTATTGCGGCTGTGGCGATAGAGCCCGCCGCGACGTCAGCCACGCGTGCATCCGTAGCACAGGTGATGCCTCGGCCTGCTTCGCAGCGGCAAACACGGTCCGGCGGGCCGTCTGTGCCCGTGGAACCAGCACCGGTTGCGGCACCCGTGGTGGATGAGACCCCGGTGGAGTTGGTTTTTGCCCGTTATGTGACTGCAATGAAAGAAGGCCGCGATGCCGATGCGGAGCGTGCGTTGGGCACTCTCAAAGAGCGTCTTCCCGCCGGATCCATCGGCTTGCTGCGCGCACAGGCCTGGTATGACTTGCGAGCAGGGCGGGATGCAGCGGCGGCCGATGGCTACCGGGCCATCATCGAACGCATGCCAGGCGACGAGGAAGCCGCCATCAATCTGGCCAGCATTCAGGCCCGGCAGCAAAAGCCTGAAGAAGCCCGTGCAACCCTGGATGCGGCAGTGCGCCTGCAGCCCGACTCGGTCGCGCTGCGCGCGGCCCTGGCCCAGTTCACTCCATCGGCGCGGTGACGAATGACAGTCAGCTCCATCTATGCAACGCTGGGTTTGTCGCGCAACCCCTTTCCTCCCACACCGGATGCGGGGTCGTATTTCTTTACGCCCCGCTTGGAAGAGGACTTTGCAGAAATCGTCCACTGCATCGAAGCCCGCAAAGGTTTTGTACTGCTGACGGGAGAAGTGGGGCTGGGCAAGAGCACGCTGGTGCGGCGCTTGCTAGACACGTTGCAGGACAAGAACTGCCATTCGGCACTGATCTTGAACACGTTCCTGCAAGACAGTGCTTTGCTGTCGGCCATCCAGGCTGACTTCGGCTTGCCGTCCACCGAGTCGGTAGACCAGGGCCTCGCGCATCTGACCGAGTTTTTGATTGCCAAACACCAGGCGGGCGATATCAACTTGCTGGTGATAGACGACGCGCAGAACCTGAGCGTTGATTCGCTTGAGCTGGTGCGCTTGCTGTGCAACCTGGAAACCGGGCAGGAGAAGCTGCTCCAGATTCTGCTGGTGGGCCAGCCAGAGCTGGAAGAGACGCTGGCAACGCCAGAGCTCCGGCAGCTCAAGAGTCGCATCGTCAAACATGCGCGCCTCAATGGTCTGCAGAAGGACGAATTGGCGCGGTACTTTGACTTTCGTGTCAACGCGGCGGGAGCCGAAGGGCGCCTGTCCATCGAGCCTGCTGCGGTCGATGCGCTGCACCGTGCCACGCAGGGCAACCTGCGGCGCATCCATCTGGTGCTGGACCGCTGCCTTTATGGACTGGCGAGCACAAAGGGCTCGATGGTCACGCCTGCTCTGATTCAGCGCGCCGTTGCGGATTTGCCTGCTCTGGGCGATGAGGCCAAAACTGCGGCAGGGTCTGCCGTGCCCCGCAACCGCAAGGCCTGGATTCTTGCGGGCCTGCTGGCTGGGACCACGGCCACGGTGGCAATCGCCAGCTTTGGTCTGGTTTCACAGCAGGCCAGCGCTCCAGTCGCACCGGCCGAGGCAGTGGCGACAGCGGCAGTTGAACCGACACCGGTGCTTGCCAGCGCAGCAAAGGTTCCTGCACCGGTGGTCGCTGCGGCGCCCGTGCAAGCGGTGGCACAGTCCGCCGAGGTTTCTCCCCGTCGGTCCTGCGAGATCCAGCTGGAGGCGCTGGCGACCCCTGGCGAAGTGGTGCACGCCCAGCGCCTGCCCGATAACGTAGGCGGCAGCTGGCAGCCCTCTACCCGGTTCTGCCGCTTTGCGGTGGGGCAGGAGTCGTGGGTCGCCTGGCTGGGCCGCGATGACGCGCTCCATATCGTGGCTGCGCAGCAGGCAACACGCAAAGTGCAAGCACGGCTCAAGAGCATGGGCCTGCTCGACCCGCGTGAGCCGGACGATGGCTTTTTTGGTTCCAAGACTGGGGAGGCGCTCGCCCGCTTTCAGCAGCAACACGGTTTGGCTCCTACGGGCAAGCCTGACGATCTGACCTTCTTACTTTTGGAGCACCAGGATGCATCCCCCCGCTGAATCACTGCTGGAGACCTCAGGCCAGTCAACGCCAACATCTGGTGTGTCTGCTGCTGATCGCCTGGCGGTCCTCAGAGAAAAAAGCCCATCGCTGGGGGCCGCGCTGGTGAACGCCGGTCTGGTGTCGGCCGTGACCATCGACTACGTCTTGCAAAAGCAAAAGATCGAGAAGGTGCCTATGGGCAACCTTCTGGTGGAACTGGGTTTTGCCAGCGCCAACGAAGTGGCGCGGCAACTGGCAGGACAGCGTGGCCTGCAGTTTGTCAACGCCAGTGAAATGCCCGAGCCCGATACCGCGGTGGCTGGCTTGTTCAACCGTGCCTTGTGCCTCAACTACGGGTTCTTGCCCGTCCGTGAAAACGACGAAGGCTTGATAGACGTCGTGCTGGGAGATGCGCAGCCTGATGCAGTGACCGAGCTGGTGCAGCGCAAGCTGGGCAAGGGCTGCCACTTCTACCAGGGTGAGTTCGACAGCGTTGCGCAGGCCATTCAACAGCACTACTACTTTGCGGAGCATCCTCCAGCCCGGCTGATCGAAAGCGAGGTCCGCAAGCTCGAAGCCGACGTGGACCGTGCCTACAGCCCTGCGCGGCTGCTTGAGCACATGCTGCATCTGGCCGTGCGCGAGCGCGCAACGGACATCCACTTGGCACCCACGGCGCGCAGCCGCTCGGTGTTGCTTCGGGTGGACGGTGTACTGCGACCAGTGTTTGCGCTGTCGCCCGCTTTGGATCGCCTTGTTGTGTATGTCAAGTTGCAGGCTGACATGGACGCCAGCGAGCAGCGCTTGCCGCAGGACGGCAGCTTTACCGCTGTGGTAATGGAGCACAACTTCACCATTCGTGTGTCGACGCTGATCTCTGAATTTGGCGAACGCATGGTGCTGCGTTTGCTGCCAGAGCGCAGCAGCCTGGATAAGCTGGCCGACCTGGGGTTTATGGAGGAAGACGTAGCCGTGATGGCCAAGGCGTTTTCGCGGCCCCACGGGTTGATCCTCATCACCGGGCCCACGGGGTCGGGCAAAAGCACCACCCTGCACGCAGCGTTGCGCATGCAGCCGCTCATCGAACGAAACGTGCTGACCGTGGAAGACCCGGTGGAGTACCGCGTGCCTGTGGCCTGCCAGACCGAAGTCAACCGCAGGGCAGGGTATGAGTTTGCCAACGCCATGCGGCACTTCTTGCGGCATGACCCGGACATCATTCTGGTAGGCGAAATCCGCGATTCGGAGACAGCACGGGCTGCGCTGGATGCGTCGTCCACAGGCCATCTGGTGTTGTCCACGCTGCACGTAGGGACCATCTTCGGCGTCATGCCCCGGCTCAAGCTGCTGGGCGTGGACACGGAGACGATTGCCGAGAACCTGGTGGCCGTTATCAACCAGCGCCTGGTTCGCCGGATTTGCCCTCACTGCGCCACTCCACGCCAGGCAACAGATGATGAACGCCGCTGGCTGGGCAAGGGGCAAGCCGATGACGGCGTGCAGGTGTTCCACGGAGCAGGTTGCCAGCACTGCCGGGATACAGGTTATCTGGGCCGACTTCCGGTGTACGAGATGCTGGTTGTGAACCGTGACTTGGCGGACGCCATTGCTTCGGACGCCACGCGCGCCGAAATCCGCCAACGTGCGATGGGTGCGGGCATGCGCCCAATCTTGACGTTGGCGCGAAACCGGGTTCTGGCGGGCGAGACCACGATGGAAGAAATCCTGCGCACGGTGGGCGAGGACTGAGCCTTTTGGCGAAAGCGACAATGGCCACTCTCAATACCTACTATTACCGCGTACTGCTGCCGCACGGCAGGGTTCGCTCGGGCATGTTGCGCCTGGCGGTCAAGCGTGAGCTGTCCGTGCGCATGCGCATTGAATCGGAGACTGACGGAACGGTGCTAAGCCTGTGGCGCTTTCCGGCGTGGCTGGCCTTCTTCTCCGAGATGCTCATGCATCTGTTTCGGCGACAGGTGCGAGGTGAGGATCTGGCGGGGTTTCTGCGCGATATGGGGCTGATGATGCGCGCTGGTGTGCCCGCGCTTGACGCACTGCAGACACTTGTGGATGAAAGCGACACGAGCGAGAACCGTGCCATGGCCTATGTGGCGCGCAACATGCTGGATGACTTGAATGCGGGCGTTGGAATGACGGAGGCATTCAACCGGCATCCGGACGTATTCCCGGAGACTGTGCGCAACCTCGTTTCCATCGGCGACCAAACCGGTACGCTGGATCGCATGCTGGGAGAAGCCGCAGAGCATGTGGAGCGCATGATCAATATCAAGCGCGACATCAAGACCGCGCTCATCTACCCCGCCTTTGTATTCGCCACCATCATCGGGGTGGCGATTTTCTGGATCTACTACGTCGTGCCCAGCATGGCTCGGCTGTTCAAACAAATGCAGGCCAAGTTGCCTCCCATCACCGAGGGGTTGGTGTCGTTTGCCAATCTGCTATCGACCCACCTGCCATGGGTGCTGCTGGTCGTGGCTGTGGTGGTTATCACCGGTACGGTGATATTTCGTCGGTCGGAGAGATTCCAGTTGGCAACTTACACCCTGCTGCATCGTCTGCCGATCGCTCGCACGCTGCTGGTGTCTTCGGGCATGGCCCACGTGACAGAACACCTGTCCATCCTGGTGCGCGCCGGGGTAGACCTGGTTTCCAGCCTGCGCATCCTGGGGCGAGCCACCAAAAACCGCTATTACCGTACCCGCCTGATACAGGTGGCGGAGTCGGTGTCGCGTGGGGAGTCGGTGTCGTCCTCCATGCGCCGCACGGGCGGCTTCCCAGCCATGGCTGTGCGCATGATCTCGGTGGGCGAGGAGTCAGGCAGTCTGGACCAGCAGCTTGCGCACCTGGCCAGCGACTATCGCAAGCGCTTGGAAGTGGTTGTGAAGTCACTGGCCGAAATCCTCAAGCCGCTGATCATCCTGGTCGCCGGTGGCCTGTTCCTGTTTCTTATCGTGGCGCTGCTGCTGCCGGTGTACGACTTGGTGCGTCAATCGGTCGGCCAGACCATGGGAGGTGGGTGATGGTTCCGGCACTCATTTTTATGACCCTAAAAGTTCGTCGTCCGTCGGGTTTGGCGGATCCGTCTGAGAACCTACATTTTGGCGAGGCCTGTCCGTTCTTTCGGGCGGGAGATTGAATGCGCAAGCCCGTTTTGATCGGTGGCGGCCTGGGGCTGCTGCTGTTGGCTGTAATTGCCGGCGCTTTGTGGATTGATCGCAATCCGCCCGGCCCAGTTGCTGCTGTGGTGGCTGCTCGGACCACGAGTCCCCGCATTGCGTCTTCTGCTCCAACGTCCCCCGCGACTGCAATGTCCCCCAGTGCGGGGCATGGCAATGCGCCGGCGGATGCGTCCAGGCAGGAACGCCGCCGTCGCCTGGCCGAAGTGCGCGCCGAGTTCAGGGCGTTAAGCGCTCAAGGAGCTCAGGCATCACCCCAAAAAATGCGGGCGCTGGTGGATGAGTTGGAAGCGTTATCCGGCCCCAGTTTCGATCCGCGTTATTTCCAATCGTTGCGCACCATGCTCGATCTGAACGCCAAGTTACAGGTGCTCAATGCGGAACTGCAATCCCTGATTAAGAGCAAGGCACCCAAGGATGCAGCCCGGCAGGAGGTTGTCCTGGCCGAAATGCGCGCGCTGGGCGAACGCGTGGCTGCGGAAGCCAAAGCCATGCAGGCATTCGTGCCCAGGCCGACGCCGGGGGGCAAGGTGCCATGAGCCATGATGGCTTCCGCTCTGGCGCGATGCCCGCGTGCACCTCGCAGGCAGGGTTCTCTCTTATCGAGGTAGCGATCGCGCTGGTGGTGGCGGGACTGATGTCTTGGGCGGCTTTCAGTGGATACGTCACGGTGTCCGAGCAGCAGGAAATCGAACGTGGCCGCGCGGAGGGCCAGCAGTTGCAGTCGATCCTGCGGGCGTTTGCGCTCCGAAATGGGAGGCTTCCGTGTCCAGGGACTAATCCCGACGGGTATGAAACCCTCACCGGTGGGGCGTGCTCACCGGGTAACCAACTGGGCTGGTTTCCCTATCTCAGCGTGGGGTTGGAACTACCTACGGACCGGCTTCGCGCCCGCTATTCAGTTTTTCGGGAAGCGAACCTGGCCGTGCCTGCGAAGGACGCAGACCTTGCGGTTGAACTGGAGCGAACGGGCGACGCGCTGGGTGCTCCCACATACCTTGATGTGACCGACCTGATCGTTGCGTTGAACAACGCGTCCACCAAGACGGCGACGTCAACACGCACGCATCTGACGGGCGACGGCGGGGCCGCAGGAGCCATCGACTGTGCTGCCAACCGCGTGATGGTTGCGGCGTACTGGGTGGTGGTTCCACTTCAGGACAAGGACGGCGACGGAAATCGCCTGGATGCTCCCCACACCCTTGCCAGTCTGTGCGCTGCGAGTCCCTCTGCGCCGCCGCGTTTTGGCTCAGATGACGTGGTGGTGGCGGAGTCGCCAGCGCAATTGGCCGGGTGGCTGCGCAAGAGCCTCCCCTGACGGCAAGTCCCCCTCATTTTCATGCTGCCCATGTCTACGATTGTTTCTTCCCCATTGCCCCAACGTGCTGCGCGCCGCGCGGGCGGCTTTGGCCTGCTGCAGGTGATGCTGCTGATTGCGGTCATGGCTGGCCTTGCCACGATGGGCTACCTTGAATGGCGTGAGCGCGCAGCGGTGGACTCGTCCCGTCAGGAGCGCCAGGCTTTGGCACAGGCAGACCAGGCACTCATTGCCTATGCCACGGTGGCGCGCAGTTTCCCATGCCCGGACGTCGACCGCGATGGGCTGCAGGATTGCGGCGCTCCGGCCACTCAGAAAGGATGGCTGCCGACTACGACCTTGCGCATGGCGGGTGTTGACCCTGGAGTGGACGTGGGCCAGCTGCGTTACATCGTTCAGCGCCATGGGGGTGCCAACGACCTCACGATGTTGACCGACACATGGACCCCTCTTGAATACGACGATGGGGCCAGTAGCTTTTTTGCCATGCGCGGAGGCTCCTATCCTGCAGATATCCTTACGCTACCTGACCTGTGTCAACGGCTCGAAACGGGCCGTACGACGACGATGTCACCCAACTTGGCCCAAGTCAATGCGCCGACCCCGCGCGCGACTGCCTATGCGTTGGCCCATCCGGGTAACAACGATGCGGATGGTGATGGGGATCTTTTTGACGGCGCCAATTCCAACGCCGCAGCCAACGCCAGCCGCATGGAAGATCCCAACCGGCGGTCTCTCCTGGGAGGCTACAACGACATCGTGCTGGAGCGGTCCTACGACAGCCTGCTGTCGGCCTTTCATTGCCGCCCTTTGATCGACTCCATCAACACAGTGGCCCTGGCGCACGATGTGGCGCTGGATGTGGCAGAGATGCGCGCTGACAACATCGAATCAGCCCGCCGTTCAGTCGCTTTTAGTACGCTGGCCGCCGTCATGACGGCGCTGGAGATTGCACTTGCTGTGGCCGAAGGGGCTTCAGATGCCGGAAACGCAGCGGCCGAATGGGCCATCTGTGCAGCGTCACTGGGCCTGGCGGTCAATGCCTGCGCCGCCGCGCCCCAGCACACTGTGGCGATTGGACTGGCGGGGGGCGTGATCATCGCCAATGGCCTTGCTGTGGTAGCCAATGCAGTGGCAGCAGGTATTGCTGGCACTGCATTGACGCTGGCCGACAGCGATGCCACGGCTGATGAAATCTGCCCTCCCATGGATCCGACCGTGAACAATCTCATGCTGTCCATCGCGCAACAGGAGGTGACGGATGCCAACACCGAGCTGTCCGCTGCTACTACGGCTGTGAACAACAAGACGACGGAGCTCAATACGGCGATCACGCAGCGAACCGCTGCCGTCAATAGCCTGACCAGCCTGATTCGAAATGGCCAAGCCAGTTCACAGATCGACGGATTGCTCACCACCTTGTTGGCGAGGGCGGAGACGTGGGGTAATACCTCATACGCCAGTGCTGCTGCCGACTCGAAGGTCACGCAGGCCACGCAATTGCGTGACCGCTGGGCAACCGAGGTCACCAAGTACAACGCGATGCTGGCAGACATCCCAGGCACCCTCACCCGGCTCAACAATGAAATTGCTGCGCTGGACCTGCTGATCGCCACCAATCCGCCCAACAAGACAGACCTTCAAAATGAGCGCGACGGCAAGGATGCGGAGCGCAAATTGGCTGGCGATGTGGCCGGTCTGACGGCGGTTCGCGACAAAGCTGTCGCTGAACAGGCCACCGCGCAGACGGCGTTGGACAATGCCCTTGCGGCACAGACCTCTGCCAGCGCCGCCTATTCCACGGCGCAGACGAGTTACCAGGCCGCCATTACAAATTTCGTTAACGGCACGGCCCGGTACAACATCTACGACAGCGGCGGTGCGGTGATTGCTCATGGATGCACGTCTGCTTGCCAAGCTGGCGACGTCAATATCAATAGCGTCGGCCAGTTGGGTTCCGCGCTGGTCGACCTTTTTGGGTTGGGGGCCATGACCAGCCCGAGCACCGACGCCAAGTACCTCAAGCCCGTCAAGTTGCAAAAAGAGCTGGATGCTCTGAATCAGCGCCGTGCGGCAGCGCTAGACCGCAAGGCCACGGCCGACACCCGGTTGCTAGAGGCACAGAACCGGGTCAATAACCCGCCGCCCTGCAATGCTACTGGTTCGGCTGTGGTGCCCATGACGCCAAAGCAGGCCGAGGCCATCCTGGCGGACGTGGACCGCAAGGGAGGCACGCGATGATGTTCATGAGAACGAAGGTGCAGTCTCCGTCACGCCTGCGCCAGGCGGGGCTGTCGATGGTGGAACTGGGCGTCGCCATGGCCATCGTCGGGGTGATCGGCATCATCACCTGGCGCTGGGTGGCCGACACGCGCGCGCCCATGGAACGCTCAGCCATCATCAGCCAACTGGCTGAAGCCCAGGCGGCGGTGGAAGGCTTTGTGCTGGCCAATCACAGGCTGCCATGCGCTGCGTCGAGTACCAACGGGACAGAAGACTGTGGCAACAGCAGTGCCGCTGCCGTGCTGCTACCGTGGCGTGCCCTCGGGCTGCCCAGTCGGATGGGCCAGTTGCACTATGGGGTCAACCGGGGCGGGTCGCTGGATCTGGCCAGCGCACCTGCGGCCTCTGCATTTCCTGACTTGAATATCAATTACAGCCCCACCATTCCGGTGCTAGCCGTGTTGACGGATACGGACGTAAACGATGCAGCGGATTTGGTGACGGCTGCCATAACGGCTGCAAACGGACGGCGCGCCGCCGTAAATGGTCTGGATTGGTGCCGTGTGGTGCGCCGTCTGGCGACCGATCCAACGGTGGCCGGAGTCCTTAGTGCGGGCAATCTGACCGCAAGCATCCCGGTCGCATTTGTGATCGCGCACCCGGGTGCCAATGGCGTGTTTGAAGGCAGTAATGTGGCGGGTGGGGCCGCCGGGTTCAGGTTTGATCTTCCCGGTCGGGCGCAAGACAACGATTTCGACGACCTGTCCGTGGCAGTGGGCCCAGGTGATCTCGCTGCGCGTATCGGCTGCGTGGCGCGTCTGGGCGCCATGCAGGCGGCGGCGCAGGGTGCCTATACCGCCTTTGACAACGTGCGGGTGGTGCAGGAATATTGGTCGCTGCGGGTGTTCGATATCGCACAGGCAGAGTCGGCCCTGGAGGCTGCGGAAACGGGCGTCATCATGGCGGCCATGAATGCGGCCCTGGCCGCTGGTAGTGCAGCCCTCTCCGTCGCTTCGGCAGCCAACACGGAAGGGATCACCATATTTGGTCTGGTGCTGGCTGCGGCCAACGTGGTGACTGCGGGTTTTGAAGTTGGATTCGCGGCGGCCGATCTGATTGAAGCCCAGCAAGCGCTTCAGGACTCCAAAGACAAGGAAGTGGCATCGCGGGCTTATGTGATTGAAGTGTTTAAAACATTTACGCAAGCACTGACGGCCGCAAACCAGATGGATGAGAAAGGGCTCAACCCATGAAACAACGTATGTTGGGTTTCACCCTGGTCGAACTGTCGCTGGTGTTGCTGGCCCTGGGACTGATACTGCCTGGTGCCGTCATCTTCTGGCAGTTGTCAGAGCGGCACCGCGTGGCGGGCGTGCAGATGGATGCGCAGCAGCAGTCGCGCCAGGCGCTGGTGGGATATCTGCATTCCCATTACCGGTTGCCGTGCCCGGCTGCAGACACCAATGGCGTGGAGTCCTGCGCTGATGGCGCCACTTTGCGCCAGATGGGCTATCTCCCTTGGCGCACTTTGAACCTGCCGCGCCCGGAAGCCGGACGCCTTCGGTACGGCGTGTACCGCGAGCCGGCGGGGGCCACCATGGCGGCAGCACCACAGGACCGGGATCTGGCGGTGGCGCGCGACCGCATGAACCCACTGCGTGTGCGAACCCCCGACCCAAAGCCCGAGAACCACACCGAGGCCCCCAACCCGAATGCTCCCCCCATTCCCCAGGTGCTGCCCAGCCTGAACAGCGTGTTGGGCATTACCCAGTCCGGCAATGACGCGGCCCCACTGAATCCTGCGTGTGATGCGGCGGGTGACCCGGCCTGCCCATTGGGCGTGGTCAATGCGGTCAACTTGATCGATATTTGCCTGGCGTTGAACACCGCCAGCGATGCGCTGGTGGCTCCAGCGGGTCGGCTTGCCACTCAAGTCGGCGCCACCCGGCGAACCGCCGCCTTCGTGGTCGCCGCGCCAGGACTGTTGGACGCACAAGGCAATGGCCAGGCGTTTGATGGCGCCAATGCCACGGCCACCAATGCTGACCCCACTTTCGCCTCGCCCGGCCAAGCTGTGACAGACCTGTACGACGACATCGTGCTGGCCGCGAGCCACACAGAACTGTTCACCGAACTCCAATGCGGGGCCGCACTGTCTGCCAATTCGCACGCGCATTTCAACGTGGCGACGGGGGCCTTTGTGATGGAGCGCGCCATGTACGACTACCGCGATCAGCTCTATATCGCAGTAGTGCTGGCGCGCGCTGATGTGGCGGCGGCGGCGGCGGGCGCACTTTCTGCCATTGCGGGTTCGCTGGATGCCGCCAAGGAGATGGTGTCAGCCGTGGCCGACACCACCATGTCGGTGGGTGCGCGGGCGTTCCAGATCGCGCTGGCCGCCGTGGGCATAGGTCTGGCCGTGGCCAGCGACATTGCGGCGGCAGCAGCCGTGGTAGATGCAGCGCTTTCTCTGAAGGAGGCCGAGGATGTATTCAAGGACTTCGCGACGCGCACCACGGCCATGACCGAGCTGTCACGCGATGTCAACACCAACGCGTTGAAGGCTGATGCCATTGGCCACTGATGAATTTGATGACCGACGTTTACTGAGTGACGCAACCATGACCCCATTCCACCCCCACCCTCATGGCGCTGCCTCGCGTCGACAACGTGGTTTTTCGCTGCTGGAGCTGAGCGTCGTTCTGATCGTGATTGGCTTGTTGCTGGGCGCCGTCGCCGTTGGCCGTGATTTGCAGCGCTCCGCCGCCAATCAACGCCTGTCAACCGACTTCATCCAGGGCTGGCAACTCGCCTATGAAGGATTTTTCAACGGCGTGGGCTACCCACCCGGTGACAACCCGACCGCACCCACCGGGCAAGTCAATGGAAGCGCCGCCGCAGCCGGTACCGAACTGTGCGGCGCGGACATGATCAATGCTTTTCTGGCGGCCGGTATCCGCCTGCCGACGGGCCGTACAGAGGGCCAGCAGGATCGCTACGTGTATCTGGACAGCAATGGCAACCCACAAGAGGCGCGGGTGTGTTTTCAGAGCGTGCAGTGGGCCGAGCCGGGAGCTACGATCAACACTTTTGTGACACGCAACCGCAATGTGATGGTGATTGAGGGTGTGACGTTTTCGCTGGCTGGCGCACTTGATCAACAGATCGATGGTCGCAGCGATGCTCGGTTCGGGCGCTTGCGCGACATCTCGCTGGGCAATTCCATCGCAGAGCTCAACGGCCAACCCTGGCCTATTGATGACCGCATGGCTTTTGGATCTACCACCGTGACTTCACTGGATGAGTCTCAGGTGGCAGTTACCACCGCGCTGTTTCAGATGATGCGCTGAGCCTGGTACCGAGCCTCGCGCGCTTCGGCAATGGTGCGCGCAGTTGGAGAGGCGGGAACGGAAGCTTTGCGTTTCCTGACGACCCGCCTGTAAACGGCAGAATTCAGGCTCCCGCCAACTGAAACCGCTGGTCAAAGTTCATCTTCCCCAGCACCCGCAGCGCCGCAGCCAGCGTGTTGCCGTCCACCTTGCTGATGTCCAGGCAGTAGCGCCTTTCGGTAGAAACCACATCCACACTTTTGGCACCCCACTGCACGGCCACCAGCAGAGACGGGCGCTGGCCTGCTTCAGCGCCTACCGACACCCCGCGCTGCTCGGGCCGCAGCATGAACTCCAGCCGGGGTGCGCGCATCAGCGTGAGCCGGTTGGCGCCCAGTGGGCCTAGCGCGAACGAGATGACCCAGTCGTCTTCGTCTTCTACGGTCAGAAACGGGACAGGCTGGGGTGTGGCCATGGGTGGTTGTTGGTGTGGGTACCGGGGGCTGGCGGATGGCCAGCGGTCGCAGAGCGCGGCCCGGGGTGCGGGCGGCGATCAGTATGCCGTTGCAAGTCCCATGCCGGAGCGGGGAGAACCCGACGTTGGGTGCTTCCAACGCGGCGTTGGATGTGTCAGTTTTGCGCAAGCTGATGTTGTGTAGGCGTGGCTGCGTCGATGCCGGGTAGGAAGCAAAAAATTCACATAAAAAGTGCCTCTATCGCTTTACCTGTAAGCGCTGATAGCTACTATTTTGATAGTTATTGCTATGGTTGGGTCGAACCCGACAAATCGCAGGCCAGTTTGCCTACGGTTTGGAGCGCGTCTTCAAATCGCTCTTGCGCGGGGTGTCCGTAATTGATTCGCACGCAGTTGGCAAAACGCTGGTCGGCCGAAAAGATCTGCCCTGGCGCTAGGCTGATGCCCCGTGCCAGTGCCTGCCGGTGCAGCGCCAGTGCGTCGACCTTGGGCGGGAGCTCCACCCACAAAAAGTACCCTCCCTCGGGCCGTGACACGCGGGTGCCGGGCGGGAAGTGCCGCGCTACCGCGGCCAACGCAATGGCCTGCTGCTGCTCCAGACTGCGGCGCAGGGCGCGCAGATGCCGGTCGTAGCCGCCCTGCGCCAGATATTCGGACAACGCCTGCTGCGACGGGGTGGCGGCCGACAGCGTGGTCATGAGCTTCAGGCGCTGCACGGCCGTGGCAAAGCGGCCCGCCGCCACCCAGCCCACGCGGTAGCCCGGCGCCAGGCTTTTGCTGAACGAGCTGCAGTGCATCACCAGCCCCTCTGTGTCAAAAGCCTTGGCCGGGGGCGGGCGCTGGGGGCCAAAGTGCAGTTCACCATAGACGTCGTCTTCGATCAGCGGAATGCCGTGGCGGGCGAGCAGGGCAACCAGTTCGCGCTTCTTGGCTTCGGGCATCAGGCTGCCCAGCGGGTTTTGAAAGCTGGGCATGAGCCAGCAGGCCTTGATGGGCTGGTGGGGTGGCTGGCGCTGCAGCGCCTCGGCCAGTGCGGCCAGGTCGATGCCGTCGCGCGGGTGGGTGGCGATTTCCAACGCCTGCAGGTTCAGCCGTTCCAGCGCCTGCAGCGCGGCGTAGAAGGTGGGGGATTCGACCACCACGATGTCGCCGGGCTGGGTGACGGCCTCCAGGCAGAGGTTGAGCGCTTCCATCGCGCCGTTGGTGATGACGATCTCTTCCATGTCCACAGCGCTGCCGTGCAGGCCGTAGCGCAGCGCGATCTGCTGGCGCAGGCGTTCATCACCGGGCGGCAGGCTTTGCACGATGCTCCAGGGGTCGAGCTTGCGCATGCCACTGGCGAGGCAGCGCGCCAGCCGCTCCAGCGGAAACAGCTCAAGCCCCGGGAATGCCGAGCCCAGCGGCACCAAGTCGCGGTCGCGCGCCAGACCCAGCACCTCGAAGACCAGGTCGCTGATGGCCACACCGGTGGAAGTCGCAGCGGGCTGGGAGGGCAGGGGTTCGGCGGGCCGGGCTTCGGCCGTGGTGGGCAGCCGCGCACTCACGTAGTAACCAGAACGAGGGCGGGCGTGGATCAGGCCCTGTGCCTCCAGCAGGTAATACGCCTCGAACACGGTGGACGGGCTGATGCCGCGCGTGCGGCTGGCCTCACGCACCGAGGGCACGCGGTCGCCCGGGCGCAGCGCACCGCTGTGGATGAGCTGGGCAATGGCGTCGGCGTGGCGTTCGTAGCGTTTCATGGGGTGATGCTGTTTGATGCAGGGCAAACTGATCTGTATTTTTAACTAGAAACTGAATCTGTACTGTTTTGGAGGGCGGGCGTAGAGTGTCGACGTGTACTGGTGGGCGTGTTGACGCGTCCGCGGGCGCAATTTTTGAACGACAAAACCCATGATCAATTGCCTGCGCGGCGTGCTGCGTCCTGTTTCTCGTCCGTCCTCCTGGTTGCCCGGCGCCGCTGCCTTGGGGGCGTTGGCTTTCGGTGCTGGTGTGGGGGGCCAGACGGCGCCCGCCCACGCGACTGCGGCAACCTCGGCGGCCACGGTGTCCGCGTCATCGATGTCCTCGCGCGTGCTGGCCTGCACGGCATGCCATGGCAAAGAAGGCCGCGCCACGCCCGAAGGTTACTTTCCGCGCATTGCGGGCAAGCCTGCGGGTTATTTGGCCAACCAACTGCTCAACTTTCGGGATGGGCGGCGCAGCTACCCGCAGATGACTTACCTCATCGAACACCTGACCGACGATTACCTGCGCGAAATGGCCGAGCACTTTGCCGCGCAGGACCTCCCATATCCACCGCCGCCCGCACCCCAGGCACCCCCCGCTGCGCTGGAGCGTGGCCGGGCGCTGGTGCAGCAGGGCGACGCTGCGCGCAACATTCCGGCCTGCGTGTCGTGCCACGGCGCGGCGATGACGGGCGTGAACCCGTCTATCCCCGGCCTGCTGGGCCTGCCGCGCGACTATCTGAACAGCCAGCTGGGCGCCTGGAAAACCGGCCAGCGCCGCGCCCATGCTCCCGACTGCATGGCTGGCATCGCCCAGCAGCTCACACCCGACGATGTGAGTGCTGTGTCTGCCTGGCTGGCTGCCCAGCCCGTGGTGGCAGGCGGAAAGCCCGCACGCACGCTGCCCGTTGCCATGCCCGCGCGGTGCGGTGGCGTGGCCGAGGTGCCTGTGGCGGCGGTTGCTGCCCCTGCCCCTGTTATCGGCGGCTCACGCTAAGAAAGGATGCCCCCATGAAACGCATCCTCTGGACGATCTCTTCCTTGCTCGCGGCGCTGGGCGTCATCGCCGCCGTGCTGATCACGTTGAACCTGCGCGGCGAAGCACCGTTGCCCACCAGCGAAACCCTGCAAAGCACGCCCGAATTGGTGGCGCGCGGCGAATACCTCGCCCGCGTCGGCAATTGCATGGCCTGCCACACCGCGCAGGGTGGGGCGCCGTTTGCGGGTGGGCGCGGCATTGAGACGCCGTTTGGTGTGGTGCACAGCTCCAACCTCACCGCCGACAAGCGGCACGGGATGGGCGACTGGACCTCTGCCGAGTTCTGGCGTGCCATGCACCATGGCCGCAGCAAGGACGGGCGGCTGCTGTACCCGGCGTTTCCGTACCCCAACTACACCGAGGTGACCCGGGAGGATTCGGACGCGATCTTTGCCTACCTGCAAAGTGTGCCTGCCGTGGCGCAGGCCAACCGCCCGCATGCGCTGCGTTTTCCGTACAACACGCAGGCAGCACTGGGCGTGTGGCGGGCGCTTTTCTTTGCGCCCGGCACGCCTGCGTCAGAGCCCGCTCAGACCGCCGAGTACAGCCGGGGCTCGTACTTGGTCAATGGACTGGGTCACTGCACCGCCTGCCACACGCCGCGCAACGCGCTGGGCGCCACCGCTGATGCCAAGGCTTTCACGGGCGGGCTGATCCCCGTGCAGAACTGGTATGCGCCCGCGCTCAATGCCGCGGCAGAGGCGGGCGTCAAGGAATGGGCCACCGAGGATGTGGTCGCCTTGCTAAAGACCGGCGTGGCCCCGCACGGATCGGTGCTGGGCCCCATGGCCGAGGTGGTGTTTCGCAGCACACAGTACCTGACGGACCCCGATGCGCGTGCCATGGCGGTGTACTTGCAAGCCCTGCCGCAGCAAGACGAAAAGGCTCCCTCCAACCTGCCTGCACCACCGGCCAGCGCCATGGTGCGCGGTGGCAAGGTGTATGAACAACACTGCGCGCAGTGCCATGGCGACCAGGGGCAGGGCGAGCCTGGGGCCTTCCCGGCGCTGGCAGGCAATCGGGCGGTGGTGCTGAACGACCCCACCAATCTGGTGCGCGTGGTGCTGCAGGGCGGCTACCTGCCCGCGACGGCAGGCAACCCGCGCCCGCATGGCATGCCGCCGTTTCAGCAGTTCCTGTCGGATGATGAGGTGGCCGCTGTCACTACCTTTGTGCGCAACAGCTGGGGCAACCAGGCACCCGGTGTGGGTACCATCGAGGTTTATCGTGCCCGCGAGCGGCGCGGTTTGTAGCGGGTGATGGATGGAGGGCGACGACGGTGTTCGCCCGCCTTCAGCACCCGCCGCGTGCTGACTGACCACCCAGGAGCCCCGTTGATGCAAAGCCCGGCCGCGTTGCCAGAACCCACTCCGCCCCATCCTGCCGCCACCCCCCCCGGCGGCTGGTGGGCCGTGTGCTTGTGTGCAGCCTGGTGCGGCACCTGCGGCGTGTACCGCCCGTTGTTTGACGAGTTGGCCCGCGCGCATCCGGAGGTGCGTTTTGAGTGGGTGGACATTGAGGACGACTCCGACATCGCGGGTGATCTGGACGTCGAGACCTTTCCCACGTTACTCATCGCAGATGGCCAGCGGGCGATGTTCCTCGGGCCGCTGCTGCCGCAGGCGCCGGTGCTGGCGCGGCTGTTGACCAGCCTGCAGGCGGCAGCGCTGGGTGGTGCAGGGGCGGGCGGTGAGGCGCAGGCGGTTTTTGAGCGTGTGCAGGCCGCGCGCGGGGCTTAGCGGCATGGCTTGGCAGCGCGGCGTGTTGTTGTGGCCCGTGTCTGCACCAGTGAATACTCCTTTTTTATAGCTACTAGCGTTTGATAGATAAGCGCTAGAGCCATTTTTTGCTTGAAATTTGTGTCAACCTCCCGCACTCCGTGGTTTCCGCTCAATTCATTGCAAGCCCAATGTGACAAGGGTGCATGGTCGCGTGGGATGGACCTGTACCGCGGCGTGGAGGTGGTCCACATCGATATCGAAGACGCCGGAGGCAACCGCTGGCTGATCAAGGGTGAGGTGCAGGGCAGCCTGCCCGAGCCCTATGAAGTGTCGGTAGAGCTGGTTCTCGCACCCAACGGACAGGTCAAGCACTGGTCGGGTGACTGCAGTTGCCCCGTGGGCGGGGACTGCAAACACGCCGTGGCCCTGACGCTGGAGGCCGCGCACCGGGGCCCGGACAAGGACCAACAGCCGGTGCAAGCGGTGGATGCCCTCCGGTCGCTGCAAGACCGAAAGGACGCCCTGGCGCGTGCCGAGGCCGAGGCCCGACTGGTGCACTGGCTGCAGGAGTGGGACCGCGCTGTGGGCAGTGCAACCCCCTTGGCGCCAACGGCACAGCCCGGGCGGCCCGAGTGTTATCTGTATCTGGTCTCCACCGTGGAACGCTCGCGCACCTCGGTGCCGCAGTTGCAGATGGAGGCGGTGGTGTCTTACCCCAAGGTCACCGGAGGCTGGTCCAAGCCCAAGCAGATCCGCACGCAGCCCGGGCCGGGCCAGGCTGTGTATGACCGCGCCAGCGATGCCGACCGCCAGGTGCTGCAACTGCTGCGCGCCATGCCGCGCAGCGTGGGCTACTACTCGGCCTACAGCGTGGCGCCCATCGGGGTGCTGGAAGGTGCAGTGGGTTTGTTGGCGCTGGAGCAGGCGGCCGCCACGGGCCGTCTGTTCGTGGATGCGGGTGGGTCCACCGTCGGTGCCCCTCTGCGCTGGGGCGATCCGGTGCTCATCACCTGGGGCTGGAAAGAGTCGGCGTCGGCGCAGGGCACCGAGAGCGTCTGGGGGCTGCAGGCCACGCTGCCTGGGCATACCGCCACCCTTTGCGACAACCATCCGCCGATGTATCTGGACGCAACCCGCGGCGTCTGCGGCCCCGCGCATGCCGAGGGCCTGAGCCCTGCGCAGGTGGCCATGCTGCTCAAGGCGCCCGCACTCAGCGCGACGGCCTTGCAAAAACACCATGCCGACGTCGCCAGCCGCATCGGCGGGGTGTTGCCGCTGCCGCCGGTGCTCGGGCCGCTCACGCGGGTGCAAGGGGTGAAACCGTTAGCGCGGCTGTACCTTGCGCCGTCGCTGTCCCACGAGGTGCCGGACATGGGCCTGATCACCGCGCAATTGCGTTTTGACTACCAGGGCCATGTGGGCTGGTGGGCGGGCCAGGAGCTGGCCGTGCTGGTGGCTGGTGCCGATGGCGCAAAGGTGCTGCTGCAGCGCGACGCTGTGGCCGAACTCAACGCTATCGAAAGCCTGATGAACCTCGGGCTGCTGGGCACCGACGACGGCCTGTTCGGCATTCCGGGCGAACGCTCGCAGGGCGACTGGATGCACTGGGCAGACAACGGCTTTGCGGTGCTGCGCGACGCGGGGTTTGCCATCACGCTGGATGCGGCGCTGGACGGCTGGATCCAGCATGCCGACACGCTGGACGTGGCGCTGCAGCCTAGCAGCGATGACGAGGCCACATCGCCGTGGTTCGCACTGTCGCTGGGCATGGAGATTGATGGCGTGCGCCACAACATCCTGCCCTGGCTGCCCAACCTGATTGCTGCCGCAGCCCACCAGCCCCTGGACGCTGCCACCGGCCAGCCCCAGTTGCCCTCACATTTGTATCTGCCCGCGCCGAACGGCCCGGGTTTTGTGCGCCTGCCCACTGACGCCCTGCGGCCGTGGATGGCGGCGCTGCTGGATCTGGTGGGTGACCGGGCCTACGACTTTCAAGGCGATAGCCTGAAGCTTTCGCGCCTGGAGGCGCTGCGCACGAGCGCCGCGCTGGGCGAGGGCGTGGTGTGGGAGGGAAGCACTGCGTTGCGCGCCATGGTGGCCCAACTGCAGGGCGCCAGCGCCTTGCCCCAGGTGCCGCTGCCCGACAGCGTGCGCGCCACGCTGCGTCCCTACCAGCAGCAGGGCTTGAACTGGCTGCAGTTTTTGCGCGCCCACGGCCTGGCCGGAGTGCTGGCCGATGACATGGGCCTGGGCAAAACGCTGCAAACCCTGGCGCACATCCAGGTTGAAAAAGACGCCGGGCGGCTGACCCACCCTGCGCTGGTCATCGCGCCCGTGAGCCTGATGGGCAACTGGGAGCGGGAGGCCGCGCGGTTTTGCCCAGGTCTGCGCTGCCTGGTGCTGCATGGCGCAGGCCGACACGCGGTAGCCGATGAAGTCACCGAGCATGACCTGGTCATTGCCCCGTACTCGCTGCTGCAGCGCGACCGCGAGCGCTGGCTGGCGCACCCGTGGCATCTAGTGGTGCTGGACGAGGCGCAGAATATAAAGAACGCCAGCACCCACGCGGCGCAGGTGGTCAGCCAGCTGCAGGCGCGCCACCGGCTGTGCCTGTCGGGTACGCCGATGGAAAACCACCTGGGCGAGATCTGGAGTCTGTTTCACTTTTTGATGCCTGGCTTTCTGGGCAGCCAGCAGCGCTTCAAGGAGGTGTTTCGCACGCCCATTGAAAAGCAGGGCGACGGCGCCCGCATGTCACAGCTGCGCGCGCGCATCACGCCGTTCATGTTGCGGCGGACCAAGGCGCTGGTGGCCGGTGAGTTGCCGCCCAAGGTCGAATCGGTGATGCCCGTGGAGCTGACGGGTGCGCAGGCCGACCTGTACGAAACCATCCGCCTGGGGATGGAAAAGACCGTGCGCGAAGCGTTGCAGGCCAAAGGACTGGCCAAGTCGCAAATCACCATCCTTGATGCGCTGCTCAAGTTGCGGCAGGTGTGCTGCCACCCGCAACTGGTACCGCTCGATGCCGCCAAGAAGGTGAAAACGTCTGCCAAGCTGGAGCAACTGATGACCCTGTTGCCCGAGATGCTGGCTGAGGGGCGGCGGATTTTGCTGTTTTCGCAGTTCACGAGCATGCTCACGCTGATCGAGGCGGAGCTGAAAACGCGCAACCTGCCCTGGGTCAAGCTCACGGGGCAGAGCCAGAAGCGTGACGCGATCATCGAACAGTTCACCAGCGGCCGGGTGCCACTGTTCCTGATCAGCCTCAAGGCGGGCGGGGTGGGGCTGAACCTGCCGCAGGCCGACACCGTAATCCACTACGACCCTTGGTGGAACCCCGCGGTGGAAAACCAAGCCACCGACCGTGCCCACCGCATCGGCCAGACTCAGAGCGTGTGGGTGATCAAACTGGTGGCGCAGGGCACGATTGAAGAGCGCATCCTGGCACTGCAGGAGCGCAAAGCCGTGCTGGCGGGCAGCCTGTACAGCGGGTCTGCAGCGCGCAAAGAGCCGTTGTTTACCGAGGGCGATCTGGCAGAACTGTTGCAACCGCTATCGCAGTGATAGCTGATGATGCTTGGTGGATGAGCGCTAGACGCTGTTTTGGCACTTGATGACCCTGCAGGCCGCATGAACGCTGGGATCGACGCGCGTTTGGTCGTGGAAAGGGCGTGTTGACAACAGTTTTGCCTGTGCGCGTCTTTGCAAATCAACACTTTGCACGCTACAATACGACTCTCACGACCAAGCGGGCGGGTACCAACCGCCCGTTTTTTTTGGTCGAACGCTTTTGGAGCTCGAAGCTGTCGGAGAGGGTCTCCGGGGGTTATCGGGTTTTTTGTTTTGGATTTGCGCAATCAAGGGTGCCCAAGGGGCTTCTCTGGAACGGGCTGCTGGCCTGCTCCGCGTTTGTGTAAGTCGTGTGGTTTTCCGGGATTGAACTGAACACGTGGCATTGCAGCAAGTCGTTGAACAAATTGTGACGGGCCTGGGGTACGACCTGGTGGAGATTGAGCGCTCTGCCGGTGGCCTGCTGCGCATCACCATCGATTTGCCTTGGGTGCAGCCGGCCGCCGATGCGCCCACCCCCGTGCTGGAGCAGTTTGTAACGGTCGAAGATTGCGAGAAGGTCACCCGCCAGCTGCAGTTTGCGCTGGAAGTGGATGGTGTCGAGTACAAGCGCCTTGAAGTCTCCTCTCCCGGTATTGATCGCCCTTTGCGCCACGAGCAAGACTTTGTGCGTTTTGAAGGCTCGATCATCGACGTCACCCTGCGGGCGCCCATTGGCGTGGCAGCGGCGGCGGGACAGGTGAACGCCACCCGCAAGAAATTTCGCGGCACGCTGGAGCGGGCCGAGGCTGGAGGCTGGCAGATCGTCTGGAGCGATGCGCCACCGGTAAAGCCAGGTCAAAGAGTAAGCAAAAAGCGCGTGCCCGCCCCGTTGCAGGCTTTGGGCTTCACCTTGGATGAAGTGCGAGACGTCCGTTTGGCGTCCATCGTTGATTTCAAGGGCCGTGCGGGCAAAGCCGGGCCAAAGCCTGCCTGAACTGTCGGATGAGTTGGGTCGGGTGGCCGCTGTGCGCAGCCCTGCCTTCGGGTGAATGAAACAGGAGAGTCGTCGCATGAATCGCGAATTGTTGATGTTGGTTGAGGCCATTTCGCGCGAAAAGAACGTGGAGCTTGATGTGGTCTTGGGTGCCGTGGAGGCCGCCCTGGCCCAGGCTACCAAAAAGCTGTACCAAGGTGAGGTGGACATCCGCGTGTCTGTTGATCGCGATAGCGGCAACTACGAGACTTTTCGTCGCTGGCTGGTAGTGCCCGATGACGCAGGTCTGCAAAATCCCGAAGCTGAAGAGTTGCTGATGGATGCGAAAGATCGCATCGCGGACATCGAAGTCGGCGAGTACATCGAAGAAGGCGTCGAATCCGTTCCCATCGGCCGCATTGGCGCCATGGCAGCCAAGCAGGTCATCCTGCAAAAGATCCGCGATGCCGAGCGCGAGATGCTGCTCAACGACTTCATGTCGCGCGGCGAGCGTATCTTTACCGGCACCGTCAAGCGCATGGACAAGGGTGACATCATTGTCGAATCCGGCCGTGTGGAAGGCCGCCTGCGCCGCGGAGAGATGATCCCCAAGGAAAATCTGCGCAGTGGCGACCGTGTGCGCGCCATGATCATGGAGGTGGATCTGACGTTGCGCGGCGCGCCCATCATCCTGTCGCGCTCGGCCCCCGAGTTCATGATCGAACTCTTCCGCCAGGAAGTGCCCGAAATCGAACAAGGCCTGCTGGAGATCAAGAGCTGCGCCCGTGACTCCGGTTCGCGCGCCAAGATTGCGGTGCTGAGCCATGACAAGCGTGTGGACCCCATCGGCACATGCGTCGGAGTGCGCGGTACCCGCGTGAATGCGGTGACTAACGAACTCGCTGGTGAGCGCGTGGACATTGTGTTGTGGTCTGAAGACCCCGCTCAGTTTGTCATTGGCGCTCTGGCCCCGGCCAATGTGTCCTCCATCGTGGTCGATGAAGAAAAGCACGCCATGGATGTGGTCGTGGACGAGGAAAACCTCGCCATCGCCATCGGCCGTGGTGGTCAAAACGTGCGCCTAGCGTCCGACCTGACCGGCTGGAAGATCAATATCATGGACGCCGCAGAAAGCGCGCAGAAGCAGGCTAATGAGTCTGATACCGCACGCAAGCTGTTCATGGAAAAGCTCGATGTGGACGAAGAAATCGCCGACATCCTCATCTCCGAAGGTTTCAACACCCTGGAAGAGGTGGCTTATGTGCCGCTGCAGGAGATGCTGGAGATCGAGAGTTTTGACGAAGACACCGTCAACGAGTTGCGTGCACGTGCCAAGGACGCTCTGCTGACCATGGAAATCGCCCGTGAGGAAAGCGTAGATGAGGTCTCACAAGACCTGCGTGACCTCGAAGGCCTCACCCCCGAGCTGATTGCAAAGTTGGCGGACGGTGGTGTTCACACACGTGATGACCTGGCCGATCTGGCCATTGATGAACTGACCGACCTGACCGGACAGTCTGAAGAAGATGCCAAAGCCTTGATCATGAAGGCGCGCGAACATTGGTTCGCGGGGCAAGAGTAAAGGTCAGGGAGGCACGAACCACATATGTCCAGTAATACTGTCGCCGAGTTTGCAACCGAACTCAAAAAATCGCCTGAAACCTTGCTCGACCAGCTCAAAGCTGCCGGTGTGGGCAAGGCTGCTCCATCAGACGCGCTGACCGAGTCAGACAAGCAAAAACTGCTTGCCTACCTGCAGGCCAGCCATGGCACTGCATCGGCCGATCGCAAAAAGATTACGCTGGTGAAAAAGTCCACCAGTGAAATCAAGCAAGCCGATGCCACTGGCAAAGCACGCACCATCCAGGTGGAAGTGCGCAAGAAGCGCACGTTCATCCAGCGTGATGAAGGCGCCGAAAGCGTGCCGGAGTCCGAAGTGTCGGTGGAAGAGGAAACCGCGGTTTCCCGCGAAGACCTTGAACTGGCGCGGCGCGAAGAAGAAGCGCGCCGTCAGGCCGAATTGATTCGCCGCCAGGAAGCTGAGCTGGCGGAAAAGCGCGCCGAGCGGGAAGCCCGTGAAAAGCGGGAGCGCGAAGCTGAGGAGCGCGCTGTTGCTTACGCAGCCCAAGAGATCGAAAAGAAGGCCCAAGCCTCTGCTGTCAAGCAGGAAGCGACGCGTGAGCAGGCTGCAGAGTCTGCCGCACGCACCGCCGCGCAGGCCGAGGCACGCGAAAAGGCCGCGGCCGAATCCCAAGCTCGATCCGACGAGGAAACCGCTCGCGCTGCAGATCTGGACGCCCGTCGCCGCAAGGCCGAGGCCGAGGCTGCAGCAATCCGCTCCATGATGGCCACGCCCAAGAAGGCGGTCATGATTGCGAAGAAGCCAGAAGAGCCTAAGCCTGTTGCAAAACCTGCGCTGGCTGGCGACGCCAAGAAAGGCACGTTGCACAAGCCTGCCGTGGGTTCTGCCGTGGCACGCACTGGCGCCAACACGGCTGCGCCTGCCGCGCCGGGTGCTGGTAAGGAAGTCAAGTCTGCCAAGCTGTCCTCCAGCTGGGCAGGAGATCCTGCCAAGAAGAAAGAAATCAAGACCCGCGGCGACAGCAGTGGCGGCGTCGGTCGCAACAACTGGCGCGGTGGCCCGCGTGGCCGCCGTGGGGACAGTCGTGATCATCGCGATGACCACCATCAGCCGTCGGCTCCGGTGGAAGCGCGCATTATCGAGGTGCACGTGCCTGAAACCATCACGGTGGCAGAACTGGCGCACAAGATGTCGATCAAGGCCTCTGAAGTGATCAAGGCGTTGATGAAGATGGGCCAGATGGTCACCATCAACCAGCCGCTGGACCAGGACACCGCGATGATCATCGTGGAAGAACTGGGCCACAAGGCTGTGGTGGCTGCACTGGACGATCCAGAAGCCTTCACGGACGATGACTCCAAGCAACAAGACGTCGAGTTGCTGCCCCGCGCTCCTGTGGTGACAGTGATGGGCCACGTCGATCACGGCAAGACCTCGCTGCTGGATTACATCCGCCGGGCCAAGGTTGCTGCGGGTGAAGCCGGTGGTATTACCCAGCACATTGGTGCCTACCACGTGGAAACGCCACGCGGCATGGTGTCGTTCCTCGATACCCCTGGTCACGAGGCCTTCACGGCCATGCGTGCCCGTGGTGCACAGGCCACCGACATCGTGATTCTGGTCGTGGCCGCCGACGACGGTGTCATGCCCCAAACCAAGGAAGCCATCAAGCACGCCAAGGCGGCTGGTGTTCCTATCGTGGTGGCCATCACCAAGTCGGACAAGCCCGACGCCAACTTTGAACGCGTTAAGCAAGAGCTGGTGGTTGAAGAGGTGGTGCCTGAGGAATACGGTGGCGATTCGCCGTTCGTGCCTGTGTCTTCCAAGACCGGGATGGGCATCGACACGCTGCTGGAACAAGTGCTGCTGCAAGCGGAAGTGCTCGAACTCAAGGCCCCAGTGGAATCACTGGCCAAGGGTCTTGTGATCGAAGCCCAGCTCGACAAGGGCCGCGGTCCTGTGGCGACGGTGCTCGTGCAGTCTGGCACCCTCAAGGTGGGCGACATTGTGTTGGCAGGCCAGACCTATGGCCGCGTACGCGCCATGCTGGATGAAAACGGCAAGACAGCCAAGACAGCTGGGCCATCGATTCCGGTCGAAATCCAGGGTCTGACGGAAGTGCCGCAGGCGGGTGATGAGTTCATGGTCATGACTGACGAGCGTCGTGCCCGCGAAATTGCCACGTACCGCGCTGGCAAGTTCCGCAATACCAAGCTGGCGCGACAGCAAGCTGCAAAGCTCGAAAACATGTTTGCCGACATGACAGCGGGCGAAGTGAAGATGCTGCCCATCATCGTCAAGGCCGATGTGCAGGGTTCGCAAGAAGCGCTGGCCCAGTCGCTGCTCAAGCTGTCGACGGATGAAGTCAAGGTTCAACTGGTGTACGCCGCTGTCGGCGCGATCAGCGAGTCCGACATCAACCTTGCCATCGCCTCCAAGGCCATCGTGATCGGCTTCAATGTGCGCGCCGATGCCGGTGCCCGCAAGTTGGCCGAAGGCAATGGCGTGGACCTGCATTACTACAGCATCATTTATGACGCTGTGGACGAATTGCGGGTTGCGATGTCCGGGATGCTGGCCCCAGAGCAGCGCGAAGAAATCATCGGTACGGCCGAGATCCGCACGGTATTCGTGGCCACCAAGATCGGTACGATTGCCGGTTCGTACATCACCTCGGGCATGGTCCATCGCAACGCTCGCTTCCGCTTGCTGCGCGACAACGTGGTGGTCTACACAGGCGAAGTCGATTCGATCAAGCGCCTGAAGGACGATGTCCGGGATGTCAAGGAAGGTTTTGAGTGCGGTATCAAGCTCAAGAATTACAACGACATCAAGGAAGGCGATCAACTCGAGTTCTTTGACATCAAGGAAATCGCGCGGACGCTGTAAGGCATCGACGAAGACGACATGGCTGCAAAGAAGTCCTCTACCCCCAATCGCGCCTTCAAGGTGGCCGATCAGATCCAGCGCGATCTGACGGAACTGATCGCACGCGAGTTGAAAGACCCGCGCGTGGGCATGGTGACGCTACAGGGTGTCGAGGTAACTCCCGACTACGCCCATGCCAAGGTGTTCTTCAGCCTGCTGACGGGCGACCCTGTGGAGACACAGGCCGCGCTGAACCAGGCCGCAGGCTTCCTGCGCAACGGGCTGTTCAAGCGCCTGCACATCCACACGGTGCCTACGCTGCACTTCGTGTTCGACCGCACCTCTGAGCGTGCGGCGGACATGAATGCCTTGATTGCCAAGGCGGTTTCTTCTCGCGCCAAAGAGGAGTAGTCCATGCACGCGCCTCGCACCAGGGTGCAGCGGCGCCCTGTGCACGGGGTGTTGCTGCTCGACAAACCGCTCGGCCTTTCGAGCAATGACGCCTTGCAAAAGGCGAAATGGCTATTGCGCGCTGAAAAAGCGGGCCACACTGGCACGCTCGACCCCCTGGCCACGGGTGTGTTGCCCCTGTGTTTTGGCGCTGCTACAAAATTCAGTCAGTTGCAGCTGGATGCCCCCAAGACCTATGAAGCCGTTGCACTGCTGGGTGTGACCACGACCACCGGCGACGCCGAAGGTGATGTGGTGCAGCGCTGCGACGTGGACCCCACCCAGCTGACGGCCGAGCGATTGGCCGCCGTGCAGCAGCAGTTCACCGGGCCGATCAGTCAAGTGCCGCCCATGCACAGTGCGCTCAAGAAGGACGGCAAGGCGCTGTACGAGTACGCCCGTGCAGGCGTTACGGTGGAGCGCGAGGCGCGTGATGTCGTTATTTATGCATTAAAACTGACGCTAGCGCTTGCGGATAAAGCGCAGCCAGCTATCAAAATGGTAGTGAGCTGCAGCAAAGGTACCTACATCCGCACACTGGGTGAGGACATCGGTGCCGCATTGGGTTGTGGCGCACACCTGACTTTTTTGCGCCGCATCGATACAGGTGGTATCAGTGTGGAGCGCTGCGTCACGCTTGCGCAGCTTGAAGGCATGCCCGAGGCAGATCGCCTTGCGTGTCTGGAGGCACCGGAGTCGTTACTGGCACAACACGTGCGTGTCACGCTGGACAGCGACAATGCAGCCCGATTCCTGTCGGGCGTGCGTCGCCGTGGCAACTGGCCTGATGCCGGTGCCGTGGCGGTGTTTGGCGAAAATCCTCCAGCGCTGTTGGGGGTGGGCCACATCGTGGGCGGGGAGCTGGTGCCGGACAGGCTCCTGAGTCCGCTGGAAATTCAACAAATCTCAGAAAGCACGCCGCAACTGCAAGCCAGCGGCACATTGGAAAAACTATGACTAAACAAATCCGCAATATCGCGATCATTGCCCACGTTGACCATGGCAAAACCACCATGGTTGACCAGCTGCTGCGCCAGTCCGGCACCTTTGCCGACCACGAGAAGGTCGTGGACACCGTGATGGACAACAACGCGATTGAAAAAGAGCGTGGCATCACCATCCTGGCCAAGAACTGTGCCGTGAGCTGGGAAGGTACCCACATCAATATCGTAGACACCCCCGGTCACGCGGACTTCGGTGGTGAAGTGGAACGTGCTCTGTCCATGGTTGACAGCGTGGTGTTGCTGATCGATGCGCAGGAAGGCCCCATGCCCCAGACGCGTTTCGTGACCAAGAAGGCGCTGGCCCTGGGCCTGCGTCCGATCCTGGTCGTGAACAAGGTGGACAAGCCAGGTGCCAACCCCGACAAGGTTGTGAATGCTGCGTTCGATTTGTTCGACAAGCTGGGAGCTACCGATGAGCAGCTCGACTTCCCCGTGGTGTATGCCTCCGGTATCAACGGCTGGTCGTCGTTGGAAGAGGGTGCGCCTGGCGAACAGTGGGGCCCCGACATGTCGGCCCTGTTCAACACGATCTTGAAGCACGTTCCCCCGAACTCGGGTGACGCAACTGCTCCGTTGCAGCTGCAGATTTCGGCGCTCGACTTCTCCACGTTTGTGGGTCGCATCGGCGTGGGCCGCATCAGCCAAGGCACCATCAAACCCGGCCAGGATGTGCTGGTGATGGAAGGCCCCGATGGCAAGAGCATCAAGGGCCGCGTGAACCAAGTGCTGACCTTCCAAGGCCTGGACCGCATGCAAACCCCCCTGGCGGGCCCCGGCGACATCGTGCTGATCAACGGCATCGAAGACATCGGTATCGGCGTGACCGTGACCGACCCGGCCAACCCTTCGCCGCTGCCCATGCTGAAGGTGGACGAGCCCACGCTGACCATGAACTTCTGCGTGAACACCTCGCCGCTGGCAGGCCGCGAAGGCAAGTTCGTGACCAGCCGCCAGATCTGGGACCGCCTGCAAAAGGAACTGCAACACAACGTGGCACTGCGTGTATCCGAGACCGACGAAGAAGGTATTTTCGAAGTCATGGGCCGCGGCGAACTGCACCTGACCATCCTGCTGGAAAACATGCGCCGCGAAGGCTACGAGCTGGCGGTGTCCAAGCCACGTGTCGTGTTCAAGATGGTCAACGGCGAAAAGCACGAGCCTATCGAACTGGTAACGGTCGACATCGAAGAAGGCCACCAAGGCGGCGTGATGCAAGCGCTGGGCGAGCGCAAGGGCGAGCTGGTGAACATGGAGCCGGACGGCCGTGGTCGTGTGCGTCTGGAGTACCGCATCCCCGCCCGTGGCCTGATCGGCTTTACCAACGAATTCCTGAACCTGACACGTGGCTCTGGCCTGATCAGCAACATCTTCGACAGCTACGAGCCGCACAAGGGCGACATCGGCGGCCGCAAGAACGGCGTGCTGATCTCGATGGACGACGGTGAAATCTTCACCTACGCCCTGGGCAAGCTGGACGACCGTGGCCGCATGTTCGTGAAGGCCAACGACCCGGTGTATGAAGGCATGATTGTGGGCATCCACAGCCGTGACAACGACCTGATCGTGAACGCCACGCGTACCAAGCAGCTGACCAACTTCCGCGTCAGCGGCAAGGAAGACGCGATCAAGATCACGCCTCCGATCGATGCCACGCTGGAATACGCCGTGGAATTCATCGAGGACGACGAGCTGGTGGAAATCACGCCCAAGTCCATCCGTATCCGCAAGCGGTTCCTGACGGAAAACGAGCGCAAGCGCGCAGGCCGCTCCTGAGCTGCCTTGCCGGTGAGTGCCGCCCTCGTGGTGGCCTGAGCCGGCAGCATCGGCGCGCAGCGAATAGCTGCGTTTGCGATGCGCAACACGAAGGGCCACTGCCATGCTGTGGCCCTTTTTGCCGTCTTGCATGCCAGTGATTGTTGTTGTCCCCCATTGCCCTGAACGGCAGGTTCCAATGTTCAAGCTCACGCATTCCCGCGCGGTGGTTCTGATGGTGGCAGTGACCCTGATGTGGTCCATTGCCGGCGTGGTCACGCGCCATCTGGAGTACGCGCGCAGCTTTGAAGTGACCTTCTGGCGCAGCGTCTTCACGCTGATGGCGCTGCTGGTCATATTGCCCACCTTGCAGGGACGGGCGGTGTTTACGTCCATGCGCCACAGTGGCCGGGCACTGTGGATCTCGGGCGTGTGCTGGAGCGTGATGTTCACCGCCTTCATGGTGGCCATCATGCTGATGCCGGTGGCCAATGTGCTGGTTACCATGGCCGTGGGGCCGCTGCTCACTGCTCTGTTTGCGCGGATTTTTATCGGCCACCACATTGCGCCGCGGACGTGGGCCGCCATTGGTGTGGCGGGTTTGGGCATTGCATGGATGTATGGGTCGCAGATGGCCGGCCTGCCCGTGGTGGGCACGCTGGTGGCGTTGTGTGTGCCGGTGGCCGCGGCCATCAACTGGACGGTTGTGCAGCACTCGCAGCGGCACGGCCATGCGGTGGATTTGGTGCCCGCTGTGTTGGTGGGTGCTGTGATCTCTGTCGTGGCCACATTGCCGGTAGCGTTGCCGTTTGAAGCATCACCCTACGACCTCGCATTGTTGGCCTTGTTGGGCGTGGTGCAATTGGCGATTCCGTGTGTGCTGGCGGTGCGCTGTGGGCGTGTGCTCCAGGCCCCTGAGATGGCTCTATTGGGACTGCTGGAGGTGATTTTCGGTATCTTGCTCGCGTGGGTGGGCGCTGGGGAGGAGCCCAGCGCCGCGGTACTGACAGGGGGCGTGCTGGTCATTGGCGCCCTGGTTTTCAATGAACTTTTAGGTTGGAAGGAACAGAAATGACGGAGACGGTCGTGTCGGAGGTATTGAGTGAAGTGCGTGGCCAAGTGGGCTTCATCACGTTGAATCGCCCGCGTGCACTCAACGCGCTGTCGCTGGGCATGGTGCGGGACCTGATGGGTGTCCTGCTGGCGTGGCAAAACGATGCGCGCGTGCTGGCGGTGGCGATCCGTGGCAGCAACAAGGAAGGCCCCTTCGGCGCCTTCTGCGCGGGGGGCGACATCCGCTTTCTGCACCAGGCGGGTAGCCAGGGCAATCCTTTGCTGGAAGACTTTTTCACCGAGGAATATGCGCTCAACCACCTGATCCACAACTATGGCAAACCGTACATCGCGTTCATGGACGGCATCGTCATGGGCGGCGGCATGGGTATCAGCCAAGGTGCCGCGCTGCGCGTGGTGACCGAGCGCACCAAGATGGCCATGCCCGAGACGGCGATTGGCCTGTTCCCCGATGTGGGCGGCGGCTATTTTCTGAGCCGCTGCCCCGGCCGGGTGGGCGAATGGCTGGCGCTGACGGGTGACACCATCGGTGCCGGTGACGCCATCGACAACCAACTGGCCGACGGCTGCCTGCCCGCCGACCAGCAAGCCGCCGTGTGGGACGCTCTGGGCACCCAGAGCTTTGCCAGCGGCGCGGCCGTCAAAGACTATGTTGCTTCTAAATTTGTAGCTGCTAGCGCTTTACAGGCAAGCGCTAGAGCCAAAATTGACCAATATTTTTCACTGGGTAGCGTGGGCGAAATCATTAACGCCCTGGAAGCCGCAGACACCGACTGGGCACGCACCACAGCAGCCACCCTGCGCAAGCGCTCGCCCCTGATGCTGCACGTGGTGCTGGAGCAGATTCGCCGTGCGCGAAGCATGGGCTTGGCCGACGACCTGCGCATGGAGCGCGACATGGTGCGGCACTGCTTCTTCCTGCGCCCGGGCCAGAGCGAAACCGTGGAGGGCATACGTGCGCTGGCCGTGGACAAGGACCACGCGCCGCAGTGGACCCCTGCCCGCATCGAAGACGTGACGCCCGAGATGGTGGCGCCATTCTTTGCCAGCCCTTGGCCTGTGCACGCGCACCCACTGGCCAGTCTGGCCTGACCGGCTGACCGGCTGACCGGCTGACGGGCATGGGAGGTGTTGCACCGGCGCGGCGTCGCCCGGTGCACTGGCGCTATGGCTGCAACTGCGGGTACACCGCGGTGGCCAGCGCCAGCAGCTCGGTGCGTGACAGCTGCCCGCTCAGTGCGTAGCCGAACCCCCCGTCGGTCCAGTAGAAGCCAGGAACGGGTCCTTCCTGCGTGAACTGAAAGGCTGTGGTCGCCGCGGGCGTCGACGCTGACAAAGGTTTGGCGTCTACCCTGGGCTTCGTGTCGTTGGTCAGGAGACGCGTCGCAGGCGGCGTGAGGGCCCCCATGTACAGCGTGACGCGCTGGCCTGTGCCGCTCTGGTACATGAACTGCGCCCGCGCCCCGGAGTCGCCGGGCAACAGCCTGCCGCCTACCAGCTCATAACCCTGGGCAGCAAGAACCGGCACCTTCAGCGGCCGGTCCAACCGTTTGGACAGCCACTGCACAAGGTGGTCCTGCTGCGCTGCAGTGACTTCAACCGGGTGGCGAACCTCGGGCTGGTACACCGCATGGGCCACGGCAGCTTGCTGCGCAAAGCGCTGTGCTGGCGCTGCCACGGCCACCGCTGACGGGGTTGATGAACCAGCGATAGTGCTGGAGGAGGGAGTATGCGGCGGCCACTGACTGCGCCCCGCCCAGCCCAGCACAAAAGCCATCACCACCGATGCCGCGATGCCTCCCCAGCGCCACCACTGGGCCTGCTGCTCTCCGCGGGACGCAGCGCGCAGGGCGGCAGCGATCAAGGGGTCAGGTACAGGCTCGTGGAGCAAGTTCTGGTGCAACGTGTGCAGCCGCTCCCTCTGTGTCTGCCAGTGCGCAATGGTTTCCTGGGCGCCGGGGTGCGCTTGCAGTTGTTGGTGCAGGGTAGCGGCTTTATGGGCAGGCAAATGCCCGTCGACCAGCGCGTGCCAACGGTCGGCTTCAGCGGGGTCGACGGGTGATGGGCTGTGGTGCGGCGTTTCCATGTTTGTCTGTCTTGCTGCCTGTCGGCGTCATTTGAGGCGGCGCAAGCCGTGGGGTACCGCCGCAGCCGTCGCTGGCGACGCCGCCGCGCGAGGGGGTGGCGCGGGTGAGCGTTCCATCAGTATCCGCAATCGGTGGCGCGCCCGGGAGAGTCGTGACATGACTGTGCCGATGGGGATGTTCAGGATGCGTGCTGTGTCTTCGTAACCCATATCTTCCATCGCGACCAGCAGCAAAACCGCCCTCTGATCGGCAGGCAGGCGCTGCAGACAGCGTTCGAGGTCCCGAGCTTCATCGCTGGCGCCGGCCGGGCTTGGCAGGTGGTCCTGCACGTCGTCGATGTCCAGTGGCGCCAGTGTCGGCAGGGCACGGCGCTGGTTGAGGTACAGGTTGTGCATCAGCGTGAACAACCATGCGCGCAGGTCCGTTCCGGTTCGCCACAGCAGCCACTTGCTGCAGGCACGCTCCAGGGTGTCCTGCACCAGGTCATCAGCCGCCCAGGCGTCACCCGTCAAGACACGCGCATAACGGCGCAGTGCGGGCAGTTGCTCGACGACCTGGGTGCGGTTCATGCAGCGATGGGAGCGCAGTCAATACCGTCAGGGGCGGGCGGTGCGCCAGACCTGGTTGACGCCTTCTCCGGTTTTGTCACCCGGCTTGGTGTCCTTGACCCAGTAGTACAGCGGCTTGCCTTTGTAGGCCAGCTGGGTCTTGCCGTCGTCGCGCGTCACGATGCTGTAGTCGCCGCCGGGCGCTTTGGTGGCCATCAACGGAGGCCAGTTGGTGGCGCAGGGACCGTTGCAAACTGATCTGCCGCTGCCCGTGGCATCGCGGTCAAAGGTGTAGAGCGTCATGCCGCCCGTGCCGACGAGCACGCCATCCATCGATTTGACAGGGCTGTCGGCTGCCATGGTGGAACAGCCAGCAATGGCGACAAGCGCGGCGAGGGACAACAGGGTCTTTTTCATGGTTTCTCCAAGTGAGTAGGGATCGCAGGGGGCTGTATCTGCCGCCCTGCACCCTCACAAACACCGAGGCACAGTGGTTTATTCCACCGCACATGAAAAAAAGACCGCTGTGCTTGTTGCGCTGCCTTACCTATTCCTGCTCTTCATGGCGCGTTCTACCTCGCGCTTGCCTTCGCGGTCCTTGATGGTGTCGCGCTTGTCATGTTCGGCCTTGCCCTTGGCCAGTGCAATCTCGCATTTCACGTAACCGTTCTTCCAGTGCAGATTCAGGGGCACCAGGGTGTAGCCCTTTTGCTCGACTTTGATGATCAAATGCTTGATGTCATCCTTTTTGAGCAGCAATTTCTTGGTGCGGATGGCATCAGGGTTGACATGGGTTGATGCGGTCTTGAGCGGGTTGATCTGGCAGCCCAGCAGAAACAGTTCGCCTTCGCGGATGAGCACGTATCCATCTGTGAGCTGGACCTTGCCTTCACGCAGCGCCTTCACCTCCCAGCCATACAGCACCATGCCCGCTTCGTGGCGCTCTTCAAAGAAATAGTTGTAGGCCGCTTTTTTGTTGTCGGCAATGCGTGCGGTCGGGTCAGGTTTTTTTGCCATGAGGGTTTAGATGCGGCGCAAACCGGGAGATAAAAGGCCTCCCTACAATAGTTATCGTCCGGGAGGAGGGCGGGTAGGGTCACAGACCAGAGAAAATGCGCCCAGCACGGACACTTTCTGCCAAATTTGCAGCCCCACAGCCAGTTGTGGAGTGAGAGGACGGTAAGAAATGGATCGCTGCAGCCCGTTCGCTACTGCGTGTTCCAAGCCCAACAGCCTCCTTGATATCTGCGATTCTAATTTCCTCCGGCTCGCGCACATCGGTGCTGAGCCCGTCTGCATGAAAACCGTTCACAAGTCCGTCCTCATCTGGTACAGCCCTGAAGAAATGTTTGCCCTGGTCACCGGGGTGGAGCACTACCCCGAGTTTCTGCCATGGTGCGACCATGCGGCCGTGTTGGAGACCACAAAGGAAGGCATGACCGCCGAAGTCGGCATTTCCTTCAGCGGCATCCGCCAGACCTTTGTCACGCGCAATACACACGAAGTGGGTCGTCGCGTGCAGATGCACTTGGTCAAAGGCCCGTTCTCGCGGCTGGATGGCGACTGGCACTTTCATCCCGTAGGAGACGGCACACAACGTGCCTGCAAGGTTGAGCTGCAACTGAACTATGGTTTTGACAGCGCGGCCCTGGCGGCCCTGGTAGGGCCGGTGTTTGACCGCATCGCTGGCAGCATGGTGGATGCTTTCGTGAAGCGGGCAGAGCAGGTGTATGGCTGATGCTGCGGGCGTTGTCGTTTTGAAGGGTGCGATCGACGAGCGGGGAGACACCGTTCAGGTGACGGTGGTGGTGTGCCTTGCACCACGGGAGATACGGGAGTGGACGCTGGATTTGCCCACGGGCTCGACGGTTGGCGACGCGCTGCGGGAGAGTGGTGCTGAAGCGGTGTGCAAGCAGGCAGGGCTGGAACCCTGCCGCTTGGGCATTTGGGGCCGTGCAACCACTGTGGAAATGCCGATCAAGCACCTGGACCGTGTGGAGGTGTATCGCGGCTTGAAGGTAGACCCCAAAGTGGCCCGTCGCGAACGTTTTGCGAGCCAGGGTGCCCGCACCACCGGGCTTTTTGCCCGGCAGCGCCCAGGAGGCAAGTCCGGCTACTGACTAACGCCAGTTGGCGCAAGCCAGCACCGGGTGGGGTCAGCGCGCGCAGTCGGCGGCAATGATCCCGTCGATGCGCTTGCTTTCGGCGGCACGTCCGGCTTCATCCAGAAAGATGCGCTCGCCCTGGGCATTGGATTGGGTAACGGGCCTGCCGGTGGCGAACGTCGCCTTGGCTGCGCGGGCCCGGGTGCAGTTTTCTGCCTTGGCCTTCGCTAGTTTTTCGTCTTCGGCTTTTTTCTTGGCGGCTTCTGCGGCTTCGGCCTGGGCTTTTTTCTGCTCCAGTTCTTTGTCTTTGCCGCTGCCTGCCGCGCTGGCCGCTGGCTTGGCGGCAGTAGTGGGTGCGCTGGCCGTAGACGCAGCTGCTGCTGCCGCGCCTGGGGCGCCTTCAGTGGGCGCTGCAACCGGCGATGTTGCACGCGTGGGGCGGGTGCCGCCAGGCTGTTTCAGGATGCTTTTTTCGGGAATTTCTTGTGGCGGCGGCCGGTCGCTGAACACCTTGCGGCCGTCTTTGTCGATCCACTGCCATTGCGCCGCAGCGCCCATGGCCCAGGTGCAGGCCACGGCCAGCAGGAGAAGCTTGTGCATTTTCATGCGGACAAGTTTATCCATGTGCCCCCAGGCCCGCCAGTGCGGCGACGATGGGTGGGCGCGTTTTCACCACACGCGGCGCGGGTACAATCCGTTTTTTGGAGCTTTCTCATGCGCCTTCTTGGAAAAGCGCTCACCTTCGACGATGTGTTGTTGGTGCCAGCGTACTCCCAGGTCCTGCCCAAGGACACGTCCCTCGCGACGAAACTCTCCCGCAACATTCACTTAAACCTGCCGCTCGTGTCCGCCGCCATGGACACCGTGACGGAGGCACGCCTGGCCATTGCCATCGCTCAGGAGGGCGGCATCGGCATCGTGCACAAGAACCTCACGGCGCAGGAGCAGGCGGCCCAGGTGGCCAAGGTCAAGCGCTACGAATCCGGCGTACTGCGCGACCCCGTGGTCATCACTCCCGAGCACACCGTGCTGCAGGTTCTGCAGCTGTCCGAGCAATTGGGTATCTCAGGTTTCCCCGTTTGCGACGGCGGCAAAGTGGTGGGCATCGTCACCGGCCGCGACCTGCGCTTTGAAACCCGCTATGACGTCAAGGTCCACCAGATCATGACCCCGCGCGAAAAGCTGGTCACCGTCAACGAAAAGGAAGGCACCACGCCTGCCCAGGCCAAGGCGCTGCTCAACAAGCACAAGCTCGAACGCATCCTGGTTGTGAACGACGCCTTTGAACTCAAGGGCGTGATCACGGTCAAGGACATCACCAAGCAGACCAGCTTTCCCAATGCCGCACGCGACGCCTCGGGCCGCCTGCGCGTGGGCGCTGCCGTCGGCGTGGGCGAAGGCACCGAAGAGCGCGTCGAAGCTCTGGTCAAGGCCGGTGTTGATGCCATCGTGGTCGACACCGCCCATGGCCACAGCAAGGGTGTGATTGAGCGTGTGCGCTGGGTCAAGCAGAACTACCCGCAGATCGACGTGATCGGCGGCAATATCGCCACGGGCGCAGCCGCGCTGGCGCTGGTCGAGGCCGGTGCGGACGCGGTCAAGGTCGGCATCGGCCCCGGATCCATCTGCACGACGCGCATCGTGGCCGGCGTGGGTGTTCCCCAGATCATGGCCATCGACAGCGTGGCCACCGCCCTCAAGGGCACCGGCGTCCCACTCATCGCCGACGGCGGCGTGCGCTACAGCGGTGACATCGCCAAGGCGCTAGCCGCAGGCGCCAGCACCATCATGATGGGCGGCATGTTCGCAGGCACCGAGGAAGCCCCCGGCGAGGTCATCCTGTACCAGGGCCGCAGCTACAAGAGCTACCGCGGCATGGGCAGCATCGGTGCCATGCAGCAGGGCAGCGCCGACCGTTACTTCCAGGAGTCGAGCACCGGGAACCCCAACGCGGACAAGCTTGTGCCCGAAGGTATTGAAGGCCGCGTGCCCTACAAGGGCTCTATGGTCTCCATCGTGTTCCAGATGGCCGGTGGCGTGCGCGCCGCCATGGGTTACTGCGGTTGTGCCAGCATCGAGGACATGAACAACAAGGCAGAGTTCGTCGAGATCACCACGGCCGGCATCCGCGAAAGCCATGTGCATGACGTGCAGATCACCAAGGAAGCGCCGAACTACCGCGCTGACTGAAGGTGAGTCACCTAATCTGGCCTGATTGAAAATATCTGGTCAGAATGATATAGTCTGGTCTGAATTCACCATTCAGGCCAGACTTTTTCTCTTTGGGGTCCGCGCATCCATGCAGTCCGTCGGTATCTACGAAGCCAAGAGCAGGTTTTCCGCCCTGATCGAGCTGGTCGAGCAGGGTGAAGAGGTGCGCATCACCCGCCACGGCAAAGAGGTGGTGCGCCTGCTGCCCGTGCGCCGCCGCCCTGTCATCACCGACGAGCAGATCGCGCGGGAGCTGGGCCAGATGGATGCCCTGCACGCCAGCATCCGCCCCGCAGGCGAAGCTAACGCCACTGCTACCACCGAAGACTTGCGCCGCAACGGCCGGAGCGCCGCATGACCGCCTTCGTGCTCGACGCGTCCGTTACCGCCGCCTGGCTGCTGCCCGATGCCGCCAGCGAGCACACCCGACGCCTGTACACCCTGATCCGCCGCGACGAGGTCGAGCCCCAGGCCCCCAACCTCTGGCAGTGGGAGTGCAGCAACCTCATCAGCAGCGGCGTGCACAGCGGCCGCATCCCGCCCGCATCGGTCGAAGGCCTGTGGGGTGTGCTCGAAGCCATCCGCCACCGCGTGGAGCTGCACGAGCTGGCCCCTGCCCAGCACAAGGCCGTGCTCGACGTCGCGCTCGACACCGGCCTGCCCACCTTCGACGCCGCATACCTGTGGCTGGCCCGCTCCCTGCGCCTGCCCCTGGCCACGTTCGATGCCGCCCAGGCAGCCGCAGCCAAGCGCAGCGGCGTAACGCTTCTCGACCTCTCCAGCCTCTAACCCCATTCACCCTCGACCACCCACCGCCATGCAACACCAGAAAATCCTCATCCTCGATTTCGGCTCGCAAGTCACCCAGCTCATCGCCCGCCGCGTGCGCGAAGCCAATGTGTACTGCGAAGTGCACCCCTGCGACGTGACGGACGAATGGGTGCGTGACTACGCCAAGGACGGCTCGCTCAAGGGCATCATCCTCTCCGGCAGCCACGCCAGCGTGTACGAGGACACCACCGACAAGGCGCCCGAAGCCGTGTTTACGCTCGGCCTGCCCGTGCTCGGCATCTGCTACGGCATGCAGACCATGGCCCACCAGCTGGGCGGCAAGGTCGAAGGCGGCCACAAGCGCGAGTTCGGCTTTGCCGCAGTGCGCGCACGCGGCCACACCGCACTGCTCAAGGACATTGCCGACTTCACCACCCCCGAAGGCCACGGCATGCTCAACGTCTGGATGAGCCACGGCGACAAGGTCACCGAGCTGCCCCCAGGCTTCAAGCTCATGGCCAGCACCGACAGCTGCCCCATTGCCGGCATGGCCGATGAAGAACGCCGCTTCTACGCGCTGCAGTTCCACCCCGAAGTCACGCACACCGTGCAGGGCAGGGCGCTGCTCGACCGCTTCGTGCTCGGCATCTGCGGCACCCGCCCCGACTGGGTCATGCGCGACCACATTGCCGAAGCCGTGGAACAGATCCGCCAGCAGGTGGGCAAGGAGGAAGTGATCCTGGGCCTGTCGGGCGGCGTCGATTCGTCCGTGGCCGCAGCGCTGATCCACCGCGCCATCGGCGACCAGCTCACCTGCGTGTTTGTGGACCACGGCCTGCTGCGCCTGAATGAAGGCGACATGGTCATGGACATGTTCGTCGGCAAGCTGCAGGCCAAGGTCATCCGCGTGGACGCGAGCGACCTGTTCCTCGGCAAGCTGGCCGGCGTGAGCGAGCCCGAAGCCAAGCGCAAGATCATCGGCGGCCTGTTCGTCGACGTGTTCAAGGCCGAGGCCGCCAAACTGAAGGCCGGCGACGGCGGCCATAAAGGCGCCACCTTCCTGGCACAGGGCACCATCTACCCCGACGTTATTGAATCCGGCGGCGCCAAGAGCAAGAAGGCAGTCACCATCAAGAGCCACCACAACGTGGGCGGCCTGCCAGAGCAGTTAGGCCTCAAGCTACTGGAGCCCCTGCGTGATTTGTTCAAGGACGAAGTGCGCGAACTCGGCGTGGCTTTGGGCCTGCCGCCCGAAATGGTCTACCGCCACCCCTTCCCTGGCCCAGGCCTGGGCGTGCGCATTTTGGGCGAGGTGAAGAAAGAATACGCCGACCTGCTGCGCCGCGCCGACGCGATCTTCATCGAAGAGCTGCGCAACCACGTCGACGAAGCCACCGGCAAAAACTGGTACGACCTCACCAGCCAGGCCTTCACCGTCTTCCTGCCCGTCAAGAGCGTGGGCGTGATGGGCGATGGCCGCACCTACGACTACGTGGTGGCCTTGCGCGCTGTGCAGACCAGCGACTTCATGACCGCCGACTGGGCCGAGCTGCCGTACGCGCTGCTCAAGAAGGTGTCAGGCCGCATCATCAACGAAGTGCGCGGTATTAATCGGGTGACGTACGACGTGAGCAGCAAGCCGCCGGCGACGATTGAGTGGGAGTGAGCGGGCGGCTCGGATTCATTGAAATACTGTTTATTTAAACAGTATTGATGCGCAATGCACTGCTTCTCCCGGAGCTTTGTGTGTCATGGCCCAACCTCACGACCTCTACTATTTTCTCTGTCCCCCGCAGCTAATCGCCGAAGCGGCTAGGCGCGCCTTTCTATGCGCTCAGGGGGCGCTTCAGCTGGGTAGAGGCGATCCTATGCCCGATGACCGGCTGCACATCACTCTGCACTCCCTGGGGCGCTTCATGAATGGCGTTCCACGAGAGGTACTCGACCTGGCGCTGGCTGCAGGTGGGGCGATGGACTACGAACCCTTTGGTGTCAGTCTCAGTTTGCTGCAGTCTCGGGGCGGGGGGGCGCAGGGAAGTTAGGTTCGGTTGAGTTGGCTGCACAAGCGGGTGCAGCGCGCGAGCTGCGAGGGTTTCAGCGGGCATTGGGCAACATCATGCGCCGCATGGGGTTTGGCGAATCGCAGATACGCAGCCATTTCCATCCGCACATGACGTTGCATTACCAGCACCAAGGCATTGGCCGCACCGCTGTCGCGCCCATCGCTTGGACGGCAATGCAGTTTGCTTTGGTCGACAACCTTTACGGGCCGGGCAGGCACGAAGTGCTGGCGTGCTGGTCCCTCGAAGCGCGGCAGCAGTCCTTTGTTGATTGGTGAGGCTGCGAAGCTGGCGACTACCCGCGCACCCTTGCACCAGGTCATCGTTCTGCGATAGCAGCAGCGGCTACCATCCACCGCTGCCGCACGATCTCATTCTTTCTCCATGACAACTCCTCACGATTTCTGGCCCAGTTGCGGTTTCCAAACACTGGAGCGCAATGTGCGTGGTTGGCTTGTGCCCACCGATGGATATCTGCGGTGGTTACTTGCCCGGCCTGAACTGGCGTTGGTGCCGGAGTCCTGCGTTGCCGAGATCGCCTTGCACGAATCTCTGGCGTTGTCGCCAGCGCGGGTGGTTTTATCGGCCGAGCTGGCTGCGGTGCAGGACGATGATGCCCGCGAAAACTACACCGTGTTCCTGCGGTTTCGCGATGGCCTACTGGCTGCGGGCACGTTGGAGGCGTACTACCTGCAGCTCATGCGCAGTGGTGCGGTAAATGTGCCTGCCGTGTTCATCGATGCCGTAGTGCAGGCCCTGCTGCGCAACCTGCTGGACGACTGCAACGACGCCTTCGAAGCCCGTGCGGCCGAGATGCTGTTTCGCCCCCAACGCATCACCTTGCAAGACGGGCAGATGCTGGCAGGCGACCGGGCAACACTGGACATGCTCAACGAAACAGCGGGCCTGGGCGAGGTGGGGCGGCTGCTGCTGCAAAGCGGCGCACTGCAGCCCACGGCGCAGGTTCAGGTGCTTTCAGCCGACAACGCAGGCCGGTATTGGCAGGCGAGTGATCGCCACCATTTTCTGCTCGACCTGACCCACGAGCTCACGCAGGACCTGAGCCATGGCTTGACCTTCAAGATGACCCGAGCCCGCTCGGGCCTGAAGGCACTGGCCCGCGTGCTGGAGCGCTGGGTCGCCCACTTGCTGGGTGTGCAGGTGGTGATCGAGCCCGCGCACCAGATCACTGACAGTGCGTGGCGTTGGCATGTGGGGCTGGATGTGGAGTCCACCGCCATCCTCAACGATCTGTACGAGGACCGTGCGGTGGAGGCTGACCGCATGCAGCGCCTGGTCAGCCTTTTCACGCTGACCTTTGCCAACCCCGCCGAGATGCGTGCCGACGTGGCAGGCAAGCCGGTTTACCTGGGGTTGGCCACCGACGTGGGGGGGCTGGTGCGCATCAAGCCGCAGAACCTGCTGCTCAACTTGCCGCTGGCATCCGTTTCTTGATGCTATTGATTTAATAGCTTCTAGCGCTTTACCAATAAGCGCTAGAGGCCAATTTCATTCAAATTTCTCAGGCGAAAACAGCCTTAGAGCGTGTTGATGACATTGCAGAGGCCGCGAATTGCCCACAAGTTCTTCGGGTGGGGCGGCATTCATCCAATCGTCATCAAGCTGGCGTTGCCCCCAGCGGCCGCTGTGTTCACGCTCAATGCGCGCTCGATCAGCAGGCGTTCCAGCGGGATGTCGATGGCGCCGGGCGGCAAAGCCGTTACCCCCACGATGGGTCCGGCGCGGCGGGCGAGGGTGGTGCACACGGTCTGCAACGATGTGGCGTCGCCATGGTGCAACACCGCGTCGAGCGCTACGGACGCGCTATCCAGCACGTTGTCGTGCAGTGCGACCTGGGCCTGCACCAGCGTAGGCAGCTTTGTGCGCAGACCCGCCTGGGCACTTGGCCACAGGGCCGTGCCACCGGCGGAGAGCACGGCGGCAGTTTGCGTCAGTAGGTCGTCTGCGCTTGGGGCCAGGCACAACACGCGGGCGCGCGGGGCCAGGGTGTAAACGTTCCGCTCGCCCGTGGGGCCGGGCAGGGTGCGGGCGGTGCCGCTTTGGGTTTGCTGTGCAAATTGCTGGCAGGTGCTGGCCAGTGATGCGTTGCCTTGGTTCTGCGCCCATTGCTGCAGGGTGGCGAGCGGTGCCAGCAGGCGCTCGCGCTGTGTGTCCTCCGGGGGCGTGGCACGGTCTGCCTCGGCAAACGTACGTGCCAGCGCGTCAGCTGGGCGCTGCGACAGCAGGCGCAGCAGGTACAGCGGCCCACCGGCCTTGGGCCCCGTGCCCGACAGGCCTTCGCCACCAAAGGGCTGCACGCCCACCACGGCGCCGACCATGTTGCGGTTCACGTACACGTTGCCCGCGTGCGCGCGGTTCACCACGCGGGCGATGGTTTCGTCGATGCGGGTGTGCACGCCCTGGGTCAGTCCGTAGCCGGTGGCGTTGATCTGGTCAAGCAACTGGTCGAGACCGTTGCGCGCATAGCGCACCAGGTGCAGCACGGGGCCGAAGACTTCGCGCTGCAGCTCGCCGATGTGGTTCAGCTCGATCAGCGTGGGCGGCACAAAGGTGCCTTCACTGGGCGCAGCAGCCTGGTTCTGAAGGTGCTGCGGGTGCTGGAACACGCGATGGCCTTTCGCCTTGAAGTTCTCGATGTGTTGGGTGATGCCCGCTTGTGCTTCGGCATCGATGACGGGGCCCACGTCCACGCGCAGCTCAGCGGGGTTACCCACGCGCAGCTCGCCCATGGCGCCTTGCAGCATCTCGACCACACGGTCGGCAGCTTCTTCCTGCACGCACAGCACGCGCAGGGCGGAGCAGCGCTGGCCTGCGCTGTCAAAGGCTGACGACACCGCATCGCCCACCACCTGTTCCACCAGCGCGGACGAGTCCACGATCATCGCGTTCTGCCCGCCCGTTTCGGCGATCAGCGGGATGGGGCGGCCTGCAGCATCCAGCCGCCCAGCCACGGTGCGCTGCAGGATGCGGGCGACTTCGGTGGAGCCGGTGAACATCACACCCATCACGCGGGCGTCGCCAATCAGGCGCGCGCCCACGGTTTCGCCCTGGCCGGGCAACAGCTGCACAGCAGCACGCGGTACACCGGCCTGCCACAGCAGGCGCACGGCCTCGGCAGCGATCAGCGGGGTTTGCTCGGCGGGCTTGGCCAGCACGGGATTGCCTGCGGCCAGTGCGGCGGCCACCTGGCCCATGAAGATGGCAAGCGGGAAGTTCCAGGGGCTGATGCAGGCCACGGGGCCAAGCGGGATGTGGGTGGCGTTGTCGAAGGTGCTCTGCACTTGGGCGGCGTAGTAGCGCAAAAAGTCCACGGCCTCGCGCACCTCGGCCACGGCGTTGCTGGCGCTCTTGCCCGCTTCGCGCATCAGCAGGCCCAGCAGGGGTTGCATGCGCTCTTCCAGCAGGTCGGCGGTGCGCAGCAGGGCGGCGGCGCGCTCGGCGGGCGGCGTGGCGGCCCAGGGAGCTGCGGCGGCCTGGGCGTGGGCCAGGGCCTGGTCTACGTCGGCGGTGGTGGCTTCTTGCACCTGGCCCACCACATCGTGGTGGTCGGCGGGGTTGCGCACGGGCTGGGGGAGGCCTGCGGGCGCGTCAGTGGCCAGCAGGGGCGATGCCGTCCAGGCGTGGCTTGCCGTGGCTTGCAGCGTGGTAGCCAGCTCTGTCAGCGTGTTTTCGTTCGACAAATCCAGCCCGCGTGAATTGCTGCGGTGGGCGCCGTACAGCGCTGTTGGCAGGGGGATGCGCGGGTGGGGCAGGCCGGCAGTGCCTTCGGTGGCGGCTTGCTGGTCCACCACCTGCACGGGGCTCTTCACCAGCTCATCCAGCACAATGGTTTCGTCGGCAATGCGGTTCACAAACGAGGTGTTGGCGCCGTTCTCCAGCAGGCGGCGCACCAGGTAAGCCAGCAGCGTCTCATGCGTGCCCACCGGAGCGTAGATGCGGCAGGGGCGCCCCAATTTACCGGCGGTGATGGCGCCCACCACCTGCTCATAGAGCGGCTCGCCCATGCCGTGCAGGCACTGGAACTCGTACTGCCCCGCGTAGTAGTTGCTGCCCGCCAGTTGATAGATGGTGGCCACCGTCTCGGCGTTGTGGGTGGCGAACTGGGGGTACACGGCCTCGGGCGCGGCCAACAGTTTGCGCGCGCAGGCGATGTACGAAATATCGGTGTGCACCTTGCGTGTGTAGACGGGGTAGTCCTTCAGACCATCGACCTGCGCGCGCTTGATTTCGCTGTCCCAGTAGGCACCCTTGACCAGGCGCACCATCAGGCGGCGCTGCGTGCGGCGGGCCAGGTCCACCACGTAGTCGATGACGAAGGGGCAGCGCTTTTGGTAGGCCTGAATGACGAAGCCAATGCCGTTCCAGCCCGCCAGCGTGGGCTCGTGGCACAGGCGCTCCAGCAGGTGCAGTGAAAGCTCCAACCGGTCGGCTTCTTCGGCGTCGATGTTCAGGCCAATGTCGTATTGCTTGGCCAGTGCGGTGAGGCGCAACACCAGCGGGTACAGCTCGTCCATCACCCGGCCAAACTGGGCGCGGCTGTAGCGCGGGTGCAGGGCTGAGAGCTTGATGGAGATGCCCGGGCCTTCGTAGATGCCGCGCCCGGCAGAGGCTTTGCCGATGGCGTGGATGGCTTGCTCGTAAGAGGCGTAGTAGTGCTTGGCGTCTTCGCTGGTCAGCGCGGCCTCACCCAGCATGTCGTACGAATAGCGGAAGCCCTCGGCCTCCATCGTGCGGGCGTTGCGCAGCGCTTCGTCGATGGTTTCGCCGGTCACAAACTGCTCGCCCATCATGCGCATCGCCATGTCCACGCCTTTGCGGATCAGTGGCTCGCCGCCCTTGCCAATAATGCGGCCCAGTGAGTTGCCCAGGCTGCCTTCGCTGTGCGTGGCTACCAGCTTGCCGGTGATGAGCAGGCCCCAGGTGGCAGCGTTGACGAAGAGGGATGGGCTCTTGCCCAGATGGGCGTCCCACTGGCCGTGGCTGATCTTGTCGCGGATGAGTGCATCGCGCGTGGCCTTGTCGGGAATGCGCAGCAACGCCTCGGCCAGGCACATCAGCGCCACACCTTCTTGCGACGACAGCGAGAACTCTTGCAGCAGGCCCTGCACGATACCCGCGCGCCCAGCACTGGCCTTGCGCTCGCGCAGCGCCTTGGCAACGCGCAGGGCCAGTTGTTCGGCCAAGGTGGCCTGGTCTGCAGGCAGGCGGGCCTGGGCCAGCAGCGGGGCCAGTGCCTCGGGCTCGGGGCGGCGGTAGGCGGCGGTGATGGCGGCGCGCAGCGGGTTGGAGAGCGGCGTACGGGGGGCAAAGTCAGCGAACGGAGCAGGGGGCAGGGCTAGTGGCTGCGTCATGGCGATGTCTTTCGGTGGATTTGTGGGCCAAGAAGGTGTTTGGCGTATTGATGGCAATGATCCGTGGACTGACGCTGAATAAATGTTCGAAAATTGCACGTCATGCCGAACTAATGACTATCTTGAATGCAAGCAGATCCAGATATCGACCGAATCGACCGCAAAATCCTGTCAATCCTGCAGGAAGACGGCCGCATTGCCAACCTCAAGCTGGCCGAGGCGGTGGCCCTGTCGCCCACGGCGGTCCTGGCACGGGTGCAGCGCCTTACCCGCGATGGCTTCATCCTGGGCTACGAGGCGCGGCTCAACCCCCTGAAGCTGGGCGCGGGCATGCTGGTGTTTGTAGAGGTGCTGCTCGACCGCACCACGCCCAATGTTTTTGACCAGTTCAAGGCTGCCGTGCAGGTGCACCCCGAGATCATGGAATGCCACATGGTGGCGGGCGGTTTCGACTATCTGCTCAAGACGCGCTCTGCCGACATGAACGCCTACCGCCTGTTTGCGGGCAACGTACTGTGGCAACTGCCGGGCGTGCGGGAGACGCGAACCTATGCGGTGATGGAAGAGGTCAAGCACACCAACCACCTGCATCTGCGCTGAGCGCGGCGGCCGTGTGGACGCCACAAGTCGGCCTGAAAGCCACAGCCGCATTGGCTCGCGTGGCATAAGCCCGCATAATCGCCTGCAGATTCGTCAGATTGAGGAGAAGAACCATGACCGCCTTCCCATACGCTGCTGCTGCCCTGGTGGCTGCCCTTTTCAGCCAGTCGGCTGCCGCCTCGTGCTACGTGGTGTACGGCCCCGACAAGGACATCATCTACCGCGCGCCCGAACCTCCAGTGGACATGTCCCGCCAAATCCATGAGACCCTGCCCCTGGTGGCGCCGGGCTCCACGCTGGTGTTCTCACCTGACAACCATGGCTGCGATGTTGCCATCAACAGGCTACCACTCGCATCTGCGCAACGTGGCATGGTCGGACGCCCCGCCCGCGCGGACCGGGGCTGATCCTTCGGATGCCGTCCAGCCCCGGGTCAATGCGGCCCCGGGCCTGAGACAATCGGGGGATGAGCGAACCAAAAGAACTATCCCCCTCGTTTGAACCCTCCGCCCAGGACGCTTCCGATTTCCCCGAAGGCTGGCTGCAAGTCCAGTCGATGAACTTGGATGCCCAGGGCGTTGCCCGCAAGCCCGACGGCAAGGTCATCTTCATTGAAGGCGCGCTGCCGTTCGAACTGGTCACCGCCAACACCCACCGCAAGAAGAACAACTGGGAACAGGCCAGCCTGACCGCCCTTCACCGCGAGTCGTCGCAACGCGTGCGCCCCGGCTGCCCGCACTTTGGCTTGCACGCCGGCGCGTGCGGGGGCTGCAAGATGCAGCACCTGCATGTCGGCGCCCAGGTAGCCGTCAAGCAGCGGGTGCTGGAAGACAACCTCTGGCACCTCGGCAAGGTCAAGGCCCAGACCATGCTGCGCCCCATTGAAGGGCCCTCCTGGGGCTACCGCTATCGCGCACGGCTGTCGGTGCGCCATGTGATCAAGAAGGGCCAGGTGCTGATCGGCTTTCATGAGCGCAAGAGCCGCTATGTGGCCGACATGCAGCAGTGCCCCGTGCTGCCCCCCCATGTAGACGCCATGCTGATGCCCCTGCGCGCGCTGATTGCCGGCATGGATGCGCGCGACACCTGCCCCCAGATCGAGCTGGCCTGCGGCGACAACGTGACTGCGCTCGTCCTGCGCCACCTGGAGCCGTTGAGCGCGGACGACATTGACCGGCTGCGCGCTTTTGCAGCCGAGCACCACGTGCAATGGTGGCTGCAGCCCAAGGGCCCTGACACCGTGAAGCTGCTGGACGAAGGTGGCGAGTTGTTGTCGTACGCGCTGCCGGACTTTGGCATCACCATGCCTTTCAAACCGACCGACTTCACCCAGGTGAACCCGCACATCAACCGCGTGCTGGTGTCCCGTGCGCTGCGCCTGCTGGATGTGCAGCCCAACGAACGCGTGATCGACTGGTTTTGTGGCCTGGGCAATTTCACCTTGCCACTGGCCACCCAGGCGCGCGAGGTGCTCGGCATCGAGGGTAGTGAGGCCCTGGTGGCACGTTCACGCGAAAACTATGCATTGAATCAGGCCGTGGCGCCCGACCATAAAGCGCTGGCAGCTACTGATTTTGTAGCGAGAAACCTGTTTGAGATGACACCTGAAATGCTGGTGGCCGACGGATCTGCCGACAAGTGGCTGGTCGACCCACCGCGTGAAGGTGCGTTTGCGCTGGCCAAGGCGCTGGCTGACATCGAACAGGCCCGCATCGGTGCCGAGGGGGCTGGGCCGTTGCCAGCTGGGGCCGAGGGGTGGACCCCGCCCAAGCGCATCGTTTATGTCAGCTGCAACCCCGCCACCCTGGCGCGTGACGCGGGGTTGCTGGTGCACCTGGGGGGCTATCAGTGCACGGCGGCGGGCATGGTGAACATGTTCCCGCACACCGCCCATGTGGAGAGCATGGCGGTATTTGATCGGGTTTCATCGGGGTAAAAAAGCGTGGAAGGGAAGGGCACCGGCGTGACGCTTAGCGGCCCTTCAGGGAGCTGGCCTCGGGAGCGGGCGATGCGACGCTAGCTGCGGTTGCGGCCCGACGCTGGCTCGCGCGTTTCGGTCTCAATTTCGGTGGACTTTTCAGCACGCTCGGGCTTCTCGGCTTTGCCCAGCACTGAGGGCGTGCCTTCGAGCTTGTTTTCGCGCATGTAGGCGTCCATGTCTTTCCAGCCTGCATACACGGAGGCCTTGGCGGCCTTGGGATTCAAGGTGTAGCAGTCTTCCAGCCCCCGCAGCGCATAGCGGCAGGCACCGCCGATGGCCTTGGCCTCTTCTTCACGCTGCGCCACGCGCGGGTCCGGGCCCATGCCCGGAATCTTGTCGCAAGCGGCCAGTAGCAGCACGCCCGAGACGGCCAAAATACGCAGCAAGGTGGATGGAGTTTTGCGAGACATGTCCTTGCATTATCGGCACGCGGATCGTTCTATTGAGGCTTGACCCTCTGGCGTGCCCAAGAAAAAGGCTCCCGAAGGAGCCTTTTGACGGAGAACGGGGTGTTGTCGCTACGGTCAGTCGCGCTCACCCCCCATGATGCCCAGCAGGGCCAGCAGGCTCTGGAACACGTTGAAAATGTCCAGATACAGGGCCAGCGTGGCGCTGATGTAGTTGGTTTCGCCGCCGTCCAGAATCTGCTTCAGGTCGTACAGCATGTAGGCGCTGAAGATACCGATGGCAGCCACCGAGATCGCCATCATGCCGACCGAGGAGCCCACAAAAATGTTGATCACCGCGCCGACCATGAGCACCATGGCGCCCACGAACAGCCACTTGCCCATGCCCGAGAGGTCACGCTTGATCACGCTGGCCAGGCTGGCCATCACGAAGAACACGCCGGCCGTGCCCGCAAAAGCCGTCATGATGAGGTCGGTGCCGTTCTTGAAGCCCAGCACCATGCCAATCATGCGCGACAGCATCAGGCCCATGAAGAACGTGAACGCCAGCAGCACCGGCACACCAGCGGCCGAGCGCTTGGTCTTTTCGATGGCATACATGAAGCCAAACGCGCCGCCGAGGAACACGATCAGGCCGATGCCGCCGGTCAGCGAGCGGGTGATGCCGGTGGCCACGCCGACCCAAGCGCCCAGAACGGTGGGAAGCATGCTCAGTGCGAGCAGCCAGTATGTATTGCGAAGCACCTTGTGGCGATCTTCCTGCGAGATGCCATAGCCCGCAGAGTGGCCCAGGGTGGTGACGTTGTCATTCATCTTGTGTCTCTCCTTGTTGGCCTGCACAGCGCAGACAGGACAAATTCTAGGTGGTGACGCTTTTGGGCTTTGCAATAACCGCGTGCGGTCACCTACTTTTGGTAAGGGTTCTTTCGCCCTGGGTGGGGGTGAATGGCGGGTGAGATGTCGCTATGCTTGCCGACTGTCGTTTGGGGTGGCCTGTCGCCAACCCGGCACTTCTTCTTTCTACGTCTTCTCTCCCATCCTCTGGATCGATCCATGAAAACCAAACCCGAACTTGAATTGGCCGACGTCAAGGCAGTGGCCGCCGCAGCCGAAGCCGAGGCCCTGAAGAACAACTGGGCCGTGACCATCGCCATCGTGGACGATGGCGGCCACTTGCTGTGGCTGCAGCGCCTGGATGGCGCGGCGGCGGTGTCGTCCCACATTGCCCCCTCCAAGGCCCGCACTGCCGCCATGGGGCGCCGTGAGAGCAAGGTGTATGAAGACGTTGTCAACGGCGGGCGCATGTCTTTCCTCAGCGCTCCAGGCATCGACGGCTTGCTCGAAGGCGGAGTGCCGATCATGAAAGACGGCCAGTGCCTGGGCGCCGTGGGCGTGAGCGGCGTCAAATCCACCGAAGACGCGCAAATTGCACGCGCCGGGATCGCCGCTCTGGGGCTGTGAACGAAGTGATATGGACAGATTGCTATTGAACTGATAGCTTGTGGCGCTTACTCATCAAGCGCTAGAAGCCAAAATGGCTTGAATTTTCTGGCGCAACAAAAAACCGGCTCAGTGGCCGGTTTTTTTGTGCATCGATGAATTCAGTGCGCAGGTGCGTGAGTAGAAAAAAAGCCTGGCTACGCGGGCAAGCCCGTTGGCTGGCAAAAACGACCCTTTCGAGCTTGTAGCAAGCCCGGGAGTCGCCCCACGATGAAACTTGGATCCAAGTGCAATGATTACTTGGTCAGGATGAGTTTGCCCAGCTTGGTGGCCTGCAGGCGGTACACGGAGCCGTTGTGGCTTATGGCGACCGCTTTTTGACCCTGAAGCAGGGCGCTGCTGTCCACGGCGCCCGTTACGCCATCGGCCGGACGGGCTACGTCGCGGTCTGCATGCGAGACGGGCAAATCGGATGAAACGTTACGCAGGAGCGAGGCGGCGGTCAGTGTGGCTTGCATAAAGAGTTTTCCTGTTGCGTTGCAGTGCGTTTTGCTAATGATAACGATTCGCAATTACTGGTCAAGCGATTTCAGTGTTTCTTTTTGTTCTTTTTTTGTGAGGGCGGTTTTTCCGCCCTCTGGGACTGAGGCAATGCGCTCCTGACGTCGACGGGACCGTAGCCGCCGTACCCACGAACCTCACCCCAAAACGTGAACTGCCCGGCAGCAAGAGGCTGACCGGGCAGGGAACGGGGCAACCGATGCAAAAAATTAGGGCGCCGGGTCGGTCACAAACCCAATCTTGCGCACCCCGGCGCGCTGCGCGGCGGCCATGGCCTGAGCTACGCGTTCGTAACGCACTTCCTTGTCGCCGCGGATGTGCAGGTCGGGCTGGGGTTCCTTGGCGGCTTCGGCCTGCAGGCGGGGCAGCAGCTCTTCGTCCGTCACTTGGGACTCGTTCCAGTAGTACTTACCGTCTGCCGCCACGGACAGCCGCACGGTTTCGGGTTTGATGTTCTCGGGCTGGTTGGTGGCGCGGGGCAGGTCCACGTTCACCGAGTGTTTCATCACCGGCACGGTGATGATGAAGATGATAAGCAGCACCAGCATGACATCCACCAGAGGCGTCATGTTGATCTCGTTCATCACCTCATCGGCATCGTCTTGGGTTCCAAAGGCCATGGCTTAGCCGCCTTTCTTCATGGGCAGCACCTTGCCCGGCTCGCCCCCGCCGGCGTTGACGCGGGCACCGGTCACAAAGTAGGCGTGCAGGTCATGGGCAAAGCTGTTCAGGCCGCCCAGGATGGACTTGTTGCCGCGCACCAGCGCGTTGTAGCCCAGCACTGCGGGGATGGCGACTGCCAGCCCCAGGGCCGTCATGATCAGTGCTTCGCCGATGGGGCCGGCCACCTTGTCGATGGTGGACTGGCCCGAGGTGCCAATGGCCAGCAGTGCATGGTAGATGCCCCACACCGTGCCGAACAGGCCGATGAATGGCGCGGTGGAGCCCACCGACGCCAGGATGGCCAAACCCGATTGCAGGCGTGCGGTGAACTCGTCAATGCAGTTGCGCAGGCAGCGCGTGACCCAGTCACTCACGTCCAGCGCGTCGTGCAGGTGGGCCTTGGTGTTGCGATGGTGGGCAGTGGCTTCGCGGCCTTCCAGTGCCAGGTGGCGGAAGGGGTTGGCCGGGTCGGCTCCCAGTTTGGTCAGGCCCGCGGCAAAGTCCTCGCTGTGCCAGAAGTCCTTGGCAGCGCGGGCGTGTTTTTTGAACTTGATGATGTCCAGCGCCTTGATGAGGATGACGATCCACGAGGCCAGCGACATGGCCAGCAGCAGGATGGCGACGGCGCGGGTGACAAAGTCCCCCTGGATCCAGACGTTGGCGATGCCGAATTGCGATTCCATAAAAAACTCCCCTAATGCAGTGATATGCGTGAATTGGTTATTCGAGAACAAAGTTGATGGGGACCAGGTTCCACATGGCTTCTGGCACGCCATTGCGTTTGCCGGGCACAAAGCGCCAGCGCATGACGGCTTCCTGGGCCTGGCGGTCCAGACGGTCAAAACCGCTGGATTTGTTGATCTCTACCTTTTGCGGCAGACCATCGGTGCCGATCAGCACGCGCAGCACCACCTTGCCTTGCTCGCCCATGCGTTTGCTGATGGCGGGGTAGCTGGGCCTGGGGTTGTTCAGGTAGGCCGCGTCGCTGGACGGCAGGTCGATGCGCGGCGGTGCGGGCGGCGCTGGAGGTGCAGGAGGTGCGGGTGTCGGGGCTGGTGGCGCTACCGGGGCCTCCATGGGGGGCGCGGGCGGCTGGGGTGTGGTGATGCCAGTGGGGGCATTGGGGGCCGGTGTCGGGTGCGGGATGGCCACCGGCATGGGCGCAGGGCGCGGCGCGACCTTGGGGGCGGGCTTGGGTGGCGGTGGGGGCGCCGGGGGCGGCGGTGTGATCTTGGGGGGAGCAGGCGGGGCGATGAACTCGCTGAGCAACTCGGCCGGGACAATGACCTCGGCAGCTTTGCGCACCAGGCCTGACTGCAAGGCCCAGATGCCTGCCACATGCAATGCCACCACAGAACCTACGATCACGGCATTGCGACTGACGCCCCCGGGGGGCGCAAAACGATCAGGCTGAGACATAAAAATGATAGCTGCTAGCGCTTACGGAATAAGCGCTAGAGGCCAAAAAGACCTTAATTATTTGCGAAAGATCCACCAGGCCGAGCCTGCGACCAGGATCAGGCTGCCTGCGAGTGTAGAGAGGAGGTCCATGACTTGCTTTCCAAAATGGAGTTGGCAAGCTGGATCGGCTGCGGTGCGGCCTCGTTGCGCAGGGCGGCGACCGGGTGCGATGCATTGCACTGCGCGACCACGTCGCGGGCGCAGCTTTCGCAGCACCCGCATTGGGTGGCCACGCCCAGTTCAAACTGGATCTCGTCAAAGCTCATGCCGGCGCGGGCATGGCGTGCAATCTCACGGTCAGAAATCCGGCGGCAAACGCAGACGATCATGGCGGCAGGCAGTGTGGCTGGCTGTTGAAGGAATGAAGTGCATTATAAATACGAATCTCTCGCATTTGCAATAAATCATTCCTGCCAGCAGGGAGAAAGGCGTCAAGAACGCTTGTCCTGCCCTGCGTCAAGATCCAGCAACGCGGGTGACGCATCGGCCAGAGTCGCGCAACCGGTAAGCGCCATGGCGATCTCCAGTTCGTCGCGCAGCAGGCGCAGCACATGTGCCACACCGGCAGCGCCTGCATTGGCCAGGCCCCACACCACAGGCCGGCCCACCAGCACAGCCGAGGCGCCGAGCGCCATGGCCTTGAGCACATCGGTGCCACGGCGGATGCCGCCGTCGACCAGCACGGGCACTGCACCCGCCACCGCATCTGCCACCCGTGGCAGCACGCTGGCGGTGCTGGGGCTGGTGTCCAGCGTGCGGCCGCCGTGGTTCGAAATGATCAGTCCCGCCACCCCCAAAGACACTGCGTGCCGCGCGTCGGCCGGATGCAGCACGCCCTTGAGCAACACGGGCAACCGGGTGATGGACTGCAGCCAGGCGATGTCGTCCCAGGTCGGGGCATGCCGCAGTAGCCCATCAAACAGGGCGCTCTGGCCGGGTTGCAAGTGCGGCGATGGCGGCGTTGGCAGGCCAACAAGGTTGACGGGCCCGATACCGGGCGGCAGCCTGAACCCGGCGCGCCGTTCGCGGTCGCGTACGCCGCTGGTGGGGGCGTCCACGGTCAGCACCAGGGCTTCGTAACCGGCAGACTCGGCGCGCTGCGCCAGTGTTTGAGTGAAACCGCGGTCGTGCTGCAGGTACAACTGAAACCACAAGGGGCCTCGCCCTGGGTCAGGCTTCACCGCCTCTGCCACCGCCTCCAGCGACACGCTGGCCTGGGTGCTTAGCACAATGCCTGCGCCCAAAGCAGCGGCGGCGTACGCCATGGCCAGTTCACCGTCCGGATGGGCCAGGCGCTGAAAAGCGACGGGTGCCAGCAAGATGGGATGTGCCAGCGTGCGGCCCAGCAGGTCCACTCGGGTGTGGCCGCCTGATAGCGGCTGCAGCACGCGGGGCCACAGGGGCAGGGCGTCCCAGGCGCTGCGGTTGGCGCGCAAGGTGATCTCGTCGCCCGCGCCGCCACTGAAGTAGGCCCAGGCGTTGTCGTCCAGATGCTGGCGCGCCAACGCTTCATGGTCTGCCAACGTGGCGATGCCATGGGGAATCTGCTGCAACGTGGGGGTGTCGGACATTGAATGCTAAATTGGCCTCTAGCGCTTATGGATATTGCGCTTGCAGCTATCAAAAATGTAGTGATGTGCGCAACACCAAGAGATGGAGGCGCCGCCTTCGGGTCTGCGGGGCCATTGCTTGCATCTCGTCAGGCGTCAGCCCACATCCGCAGAAGGTTATGGTACGTGCCCGTCAGGCCAACCACGGCGGCGTCATGTTCGCCCACCTGGCTGCGCAGTTTGAGCAGGTGCATGTCCATGTTCCACAGCAACAGGCGCTGTTCGGTTGAGCGCACCATGCTTTCGATCCAGAAAAAACTGGCAATGCGTGCGCCGCTCGTCACGGGGGCTACCTGGTGCACGGTAGAACTGGGGTAAAGCACCAGATCGCCGGCTGGCAGCTTCACGTGGCGCTCGCTGTGCGCTTCCTGGATGCGCAGCTCGCCGCCCTCATATTCGTCGGGCTGGGCTAGAAACAAGGTGCAGGAGATATCGCTGCGCACCCATTGGTCGGGTGACTTGGATCTCAGCACGGCGCCATCGACATGAGCGCCGTAGAAGTTGCTGTCGCCGCTGTAGCGGTTGAACAGCGGGTTGAAAATCTTCTTGGGCAACGCCGCTGAAAAGAACAGCGGATCACGCTGGAGCGCGGTCAGCACCAGAGCGCGCAGTTGCTGTGATTGCGCGCTGTCTTGCGCGAGTTGTTCGTTGCGTTTTTGGGCCAGCGCCTGGCCCCCTGCGCTGCTGCGACCATCGATCCAGGGGGCGTCCGCGCCCAAAAGGGCGCGGGCGGCCTGGATTTCATCTTGCGTCAGAATATTTTTGAGGTGCAAGAACATGGAGGTTGGCGGCAGGCAGGGTACGGGGCGTGTTGCTTAGAAGCGCGACTTGAGTGTGACCTGGACGGCACGACCTGCACCGGCGCCATAAAAGCCGCGGTACAGCGTGTCGGCGTAGAGCTTGTTCGTCAGGTTGGTGACGTTGAGCTTGACCGAGGTCTTGTCGTTGAAGCTGTATTCCACCATGGCATCTGCGGTGGCAAAACCACTGGATTCCATGGCACGGGAACCCTCGGGGTTCTGTGCTCCGCGGTAGGTCAGGCCTGCGCCTACGCGCACTTGTGGTGTCACCACGTACGTGCTCCAGATGCTGCCGCTGTGCTTGGGCGTCAGGCCAGGGCGGTCGCCCTGCACCTGCGCACCGCCACCGTTGGAGGCTAATACCACGGTGCTCCGGTCAATCTTGGCGCGCGGAATCCACGTGTGGTTCATGAAAATTTCCCACTTCGGCGTGATGCGGCCCGCGAGGTTGAACTCCATGCCGGTCGCATGGCGCTTGCCGGACAGCAGGTAGCCAGGGTTGTCGGGGTCGGTGTTGCGCTCGTTGTACTTCTCGCTGTGGAACGCAGCCACGCCGAGCAGTGCACGGCGCTCAAACAACTCCCACTTGCCGCCGATTTCGATGTTGCGGCTTTTCTCGGGCGGTGTGTCTGCCAGCGAACCGGTGCCGGTTCCTACGTTTCCAAATTGATACGTGTCAGCCGACGTGTTGAACGACGATCCATACGACACGTAGTAAGACGTCAATTCGTCTGGCTGGAACAAGGCGCCAACGCGCGGGCTCCACAAACCGTCGGATGTCTCGTCGCTCAGAGCTCCGGTGGCATTGCGGTAAGAAGCCTTGAATTTGTCGTAGCGCAGGCCGCCGACCAACTTGACGGTGGACGTCAGCGACATCGTGTCCTGCAGGTACAGGCCGATGTTCTGCGCCTTGAACGTGTTGTAGGCGACAGGAGCGCGCATGTCCGGTGCCCAGGCACCGTTGTTGGGGGTCCCGACCGTGGTGCCCAGACCATTGGTAGCGGAGGAGTTGCCGGCCGAATTGGCGTAGTTGGAGTTGCGGTTGGCGTCGTCGCGGTAGAAGTCGAATCCCGCAAGGACGTCGTGCTTTTTGCCACCCAGCGTGAACGAGTTGGTGTAGTCGCTCTGCACTTGCGTCATCGTGCTATCGCCGATGCGTCCCTTGGACGAACGCGTCAGCGGTGTGTTGGCGTTGATCTGGTCCAGTGCTGTGATGGGAGTGCCAAAACGGATCACGCTGGCCAGCAGGTCGCGCTCGTATTTGCCATGGCGCACACGTGTCTGCAACTCGCCACCATCGCCAAAGCGGTGAATGTGGCCCAGGGTCAGGTACTGCGACGAGGTGTTGAGGTGATCGCTGTTGAGGCCGTAGTAGTTCTTGGCGGGCAAGGTAGGCACGATCTTGCCGTTGTTGTTGATCCAGGGGCTGTTGTAGATGGGGCGGCCCTTGACGTCCAGGTAATAAAGGCCGATCGAGAACTCGTCGCGCGTGCCGATACCCCAGGTGAACGTGGGAGCGATGCCGCGTTTGTCTTGCGCTGCGCCGAAGTTGTCAGAGTTGTGCACCATGGCGTTCAAGCGCACGGCAGCGTTCTCGCCCGTCTTGATGTTGAAATCACCCGTGAGGCGGTGGAAACTACCGGTGCCCAAGGTGTAGGAGACTTCATGCTGGTCGATCAGCAGCGGAGCCTTGTTGACTTGGTTGACCACACCGCCGGTCGAACCCTTGCCAAACAGCATGGAGGCCGAGCCTTTGAGCACTTCGACGCGGTCGAGATTGAACGTGTCGCGTTCGTACAGCGGCGCGTCTTTCATGCCGTCGGTGTAGATGTCGCCGGCCTGGCCGAGGGAGAACCCGCGCAGACGCACGTCTTCCTCACCGGTTTCGCCCGCCTGAAACGTAACGCCCGCCGTGGTGCGCAAGACTTCCCGGAAGTCGTCCTGGTTGCGGTCGTTCATCAGCTTCTCGCTGAAGATCGTGACCGACTGGGGGATGTCCTTGATGTCCTGCTTGCCCTTACCCACCGTGGTCTTCTTGATGAGAAGGCTGTCTTTGCCTTGAACTTCAGCTTCTTCTTTCACCGTCACGGTGGACAGCGTGGCCTCTGGGGTGGTCGTTTGGGCCCAGCTGCCAACCGACGCAGCCAGCATCAGCGCGCCCAGCGGCAACAGGGCTCTTTCGGAAGACAGGGCGCGCGCGGGGGCGGGCGTGACGATGAGGGAAGCAGGAGAATTGTTCGAGCGCAGCACGGAGCTGCGGCGCTGAGCGCGTGATTTTGCCAAGATGGCCTCCGTCAATGGGTGTGTGCGAGTGGCGCGCAGATGCGCCAAGAGCGGGCGAGAGGCAGTGGCTGGATCAATTGGCTGTGCCCCATCGTGCAGCGTTATGTTACATCGAATGCGGGTCATTCTCATTTGTATTGATGTTGCTGCACCACACATTGCGGGCAGTACAGGCGAAAAAAAACCGGCCAGAGCCGGTTTCTTTTCGCAGCAAGTGCAGAGCGTTGGGCGACTTATTTGACGTGCTTGCCGATCAGGCCAGCCAGTTCAAACATCGACACCTGGGGTTTGCCGAACAGCTCCTTGAGCTTGGCGTCCGCGTTGATGTTGCGCTTGTTGGCGGCATCCTGCAGGTTGTTGGCCTTGATGTAGACCCACAGCTTGCTGATGATCTCCGTGCGCGGCAGCGGAGCCGAGCCCACCACGGCGGCCAGCGCGGGGCTGGGCGTGAGCGCCTTCATGAAGGCGGCGTTGGGGGTGCGCTTCTTGGCCGGTGCAGCAGCCTTGGTGGCGGGCGCCTTGGCTGCCGTTGCTGTCTTTGCCGGAGCTTTTTTTGCAGTTGCCATGTTGGGTGTTCCTTGTTGGAAGTAGATTTTCTTCACCAGCGAAAACGAGGCTGTCTCTCTGGCAGGCCGATGCTACTGGTAAAAAAACGCGTTTCCAAGGGAGAAACGGCTTTTTTTGCCTCGATTTGTAGCTGTGGAGCCGCGCGGCCCGCCGCAAGTCCCCCATGAGCCGCGCCAGCCTTGACAAATCAAGTGCAGATGCGCTGCTTTTCGGGGGCTCTATAGGAGATTCCGCGACTTTTTGGCTGTGATCTGGCGTGCGAACCTTGTTTCCTTGCAGTTTTCCTGCAGCGCTGCGCAACAATCCGTGAAAGGGGGCCGTTGGTTGCCCGTGCAGGGGCATGCAGCGGCTCGCAGGCTTCTGTGCTTTTGTATTTCCTCCTCGTTTTCATTGTCTGAAAGGCCTTTTGCAATGACCTCCACGTCTTTTCCCGCGTTCAGCACCTGCGACTTTTGCGATACCCACAAGGGCGATGTCAGCGGCGCGTTTCGCGTCCTGCCGCCGGTGTTTCAGTCGTTTGGTGGTGTGGCCAGCTTCGCCGGCCAGGTCAGCACGGTGAAGTGCTACGAGGACAACACCCTGGTAAAGGCGGCAGTGGATTCCCCAGGCGATGGCCGCGTGCTAGTGGTGGACGGTGGCGCATCCCTGCGCCGTGCGCTGGTGGGTGGCAATCTGGCCGCAGCCGCAGCGCGCAACGGGTGGGCTGGCATTGTGGTGGACGGATGCGTGCGCGACGTAGCGGAACTCAATGCCGCTGCTGTTGGGATCCGTGCCTTGGCGCTGATGCCGTTGCCGACCGAAAAGCGCAACGAGGGCCAGCGCGATGTGGCGGTCCAGCTCCAGGGCGTGTGGGTGCGCCCTGGGGATTGGCTGTACGCCGATGCAGACGGGATTGTGGTGAGTGCGCAGGCGCTGTCCACATAAACGGGCGGGGCCCAAGTACCCTAACAAGGCCGTGGGCGGCCCTGGAATCCCGAGTCAGGCCGCCCGGTTCTTTCGGCCCACACGCATTGCAGCGCGTGAGGGCAGGGTGGCCAGCAACACGCTGGCCAGGGCAATGGCAAACGCCACCAGTTGCATGACAGTCAGAGATTCGCCCAGCAGCAGCACGCCTACCAACGCAGCGCTTACGGGCAACATGACTGAAAAGACCCCGCCCTGTGCCGCCGGGACAGCCTTGAGCCCCGTCATCCACAGCCAGACCGTCCACATGCAGGCTGCCAAGGCATAAAAAAGCAGCAGCATCCAGGTGCTCCCACCTACCGCTGCAAAGTCAAAATCCAGCGCCAGGTAAAGCCCAAACGGTGTTGTCAGCGCAAAGCCCCACAGGTTGATCAGCGAGGTGATGCGTTTGGGCCCGAGGCTTCCGGTGAGCTTCTTGCCGATTACGGTATAGGCCGCTTCGCAGATCACGGCTCCTACCAGCAGCAACTGACCCAGCCATGCCATGTTTTGGGTGTTTTTGGCTCCTAGCGCTTGTCCAGCCTGCGCAATATGCTCTGGTTTTGATAGTGAGAACAAAGCCACTCCGCCCACAGCGCACACCACAGCAGCCCACGTGCGCGGGGACACACGTTCCCGTAGAAATGCCCAACCCATCAAGGCGACGGCGGCCGGGATCGAGGCCATGGTGACACCGGCTGAAACTGCATCGGTCAGGCTCACGCCATAGATCATGCAGATGGTGAACAGAAAGTTGCCCAGAAAAGATTCCAGAAACAGCAAGCGTTTGGTTTGCGGCGTGAGGGGTGGTTCGTCTACCGGCTTTTTCAACCAGTGGAGCATAGCCAGCCCGCCAATGCCAAATCGCATCCACGCCAGCAGAAACACGGGCAGCACTGCCGCCAGCGGCTTGGAAAGGGCTACGTAACAACCCACAAGTGACATGCTGAGCGCCAGACACGCGTAGGCGAAGAGACGGTTCGGCGGTTTCACTAGACTGGGCGCTGGTCAACAAAAAGAGTGCGCATCATGCCCGATGAATCCCAGCCCCCTCAGCCGCCGCGGTGTGTGTTTGTGTACGGCACATTGCGCCGGGGCTGCAGCAACGACATCACACGCCTGCAGCCTGCAGCGCGGTTTGTAGGGCTGGCGCAGGTCGCCGGCATTCTTTATCACTTAGGGCCTTATCCCGGCATGACTCTGGGCGGTGAACAGTGGGTGCAGGGGGAGGTGTATGCCATCGACCCGGCTCTGGAGACCGTTCTGGATGGCATCGAAGACCTGGGCGAGAACCCCACGGACGAATACGTCAAGCGAAAGGTGGTAGTGGATGTGCAAGGGCACCCTACGCTGTGTCTCGTGTACGAAATCAACCCTCGGTACGTGGCATCTGCAAAGCATATTGCGCATGGAGATTGGGTAAAGGCGGAATAACAGGCGCGGGGCGTGATTTTTCTCACAATACAAAAACTGATTTTTGCATTGCGGAATGTCATAGATGTTGCATTGCGGCATTTTTTCTCGATATGAGAAATCAATTTCTATATTGAGAAATTGCATGGTTAAGTGCTTGTTTTGAAAGGAAAAAATTTATCTCTTCTATAAGACATAAGAGCTTGCGCAACTCTTATAGAAGACTTAAAGTTGTCCCCAAGGGCCGCACACAGTAGCCCGCTGTTTTCAACCAACCTTCTGGAGTGACTTCATGCCCCAATCCCTCAACGAACAACTGAGCCGCGAACAGCAAATTGCCGCCCTGGAAAAAGACTGGGCTACCAACCCCCGTTGGAAGGGTGTGAAGCGCGGCTACTCCGCTGCCGACGTGGTGCGTCTGCGCGGCTCGCTGCCCATCGAGCACACGCTGGCCAAGCGCGGCGCAGAAAAGCTGTGGGACAAGATCAACGGCGGCGCCAAGAAGGGCTACGTCAACGCGTTCGGCGCCATCTCTGCCGGCCAGGCCATGCAGCAAGCCAAGGCAGGCCTGGAAGCCGTGTACCTGTCGGGCTGGCAAGTCGCTGCTGATGGCAACACGTCCGAGACCATGTACCCCGACCAGTCGCTGTACGCCTACGACTCGGTGCCCACCATGGTCCGCCGCATCAACAACACCTTCAAGCGCGCTGATGAAATCCAGTGGGGCCGCGGCATCAACCCTGGCGACAAGGAATTCATCGATTACTTCCTGCCCATCGTGGCCGATGCAGAAGCCGGTTTCGGCGGCGTGCTGAACGCCTTCGAACTGATGAAGAACATGATCCAGTCGGGCGCTGCAGGCGTTCACTTTGAAGACCAACTGGCTGCCGTGAAGAAGTGCGGCCACATGGGTGGCAAGGTGCTGGTGCCTACGCAAGAAGCCTGCGAAAAGCTGATTTCCGCTCGCTTCGCCGCTGACGTGATGGGCGTGTCTACCATCGTGCTCGCCCGTACCGATGCAGAAGCGGCCAACCTGATCACGTCCGACCACGATGCCAACGACAAGCCATTCTTGACCGGCGAGCGTACACAAGAAGGCTTCTACCGCGTCAAGAACGGCCTGGAGCAAGCTATCAGCCGTGGCGTCGCTTACGCTCCCTACGCTGACCTGGTGTGGTGCGAGACCGGCGTGCCAGATATCGGCTTCGCCCGTGAGTTCGCCCAAGCCGTGCACGCCGCCTGCCCCGGCAAGCTGCTGTCGTACAACTGCTCGCCATCGTTCAACTGGAAGAAGAACCTCAACGACAGCCAGATCGCGTCCTTCCAGGAAGACCTGTCCGCACTGGGCTACAAGTACCAGTTCATCACGCTGGCTGGCATCCACATCAACTGGTTCAACACCTTCCAGTTCGCCCATGCATACGCCAACGGCGAAGGCATGAAGCACTACGTGAACATGGTGCAAGAGCCCGAATTTGAAGCACGGGACAAGGGCTACACCTTCGTGTCGCACCAGCAGGAAGTGGGCGCAGGCTACTTCGACGACGTGACCACGGTGATCCAAGGCGGTTCGTCTTCAGTGAAGGCCCTTACGGGTTCGACCGAAGAAGAGCAGTTCCACTGATCTGGCCGACGTTTGAGCCGCTTGGGTGTGGCGCAAAATCCACCTGACGAAAGCCCGGAGCTGTTGCTTCGGGCTTTTTTCTTGGCGGCAGGGTTAAAATGCGGGCAAATTCACTGCACAAGAGCGAGAAAGGCAATCTGGTTATGACACCGCGAACTACCTCGGAGACGTTGACCGGCCGCTAAGGCTGGATGTTCGCGCCTGCACGAGATTGCACACCTCTTCCAGAAAGCGCGGACCCGTTCCGCGCTTTTTTGTTTTTGGGCCTGGCGCGTGCCCGGTCCCCTTGCACTGATTGAAAAGAAAGAGTTACTCCCATGATTCACATCACGCTCCCTGACGGTTCGCAGCGCGAGTTCCCAGGTCCTGTCACAGTGGCTGAGGTAGCCGCCTCTATTGGCGCTGGCCTGGCCAAGGCGGCACTGGCTGGCAAGATTGACGGCAAGGTGGTGGATACCAGCTACCAGATCACGGCAGACAGCCCGCTGTCCATCATTACCGCCAAAGACGCCGATGGGCTGGATGTGATTCGCCACTCCACGGCCCACTTGCTGGCGTATGCGGTCAAAGAACTCTTTCCAGAGGCGCAGGTCACGATTGGCCCTGTCATTGAAAACGGGTTTTTCTATGACTTTGCGTACAAGCGCCCCTTCACTCCTGAGGATCTTGTCGCCATTGAAAAGCGCATGTCCGAATTGGCTGCCAAGGATGAGCCCGTCGTACGCCGCGTACTGCCGCGTGACGACGCTGTGGCGCATTTCAAGGCGCAGGGTGAGCACTACAAGGCCGAAATCATTGCGAGCATCCCGAGCAATGAGGACGTCAGCCTGTACCGCGAAGGCAATTTCGAAGACCTGTGCCGCGGCCCCCATGTGCCAAGCACGGGTAAGCTCAAGTTTTTCAAGCTGATGAAGGTTGCAGGGGCTTACTGGCGGGGCGACCACCGTAATGAGATGCTGCAGCGCATTTACGGCACTGCCTGGACTTCCAAGGAAGAACTGCAGCAGTACCTCACCATGCTGGAAGAGGCCGAAAAACGTGACCACCGCAAGCTGGGTCGCGAGCTTGATCTTTTCCACATGGACGAACACTCGCCAGGTACCGTGTTCTGGCACCCCAAGGGCTGGGCGTTGTGGCAAGAGGTGGAGCAATACATGCGCCGCGTGTACCGCAACAATGGCTACCAGGAGGTCAAGGGTCCGCAGATCCTGGACAAGAGTCTGTGGGAAAAGACCGGCCACTGGGACAAATACCGCGACAACATGTTCACCACCGAATCGGAAAAGCGCGAATACGCGCTCAAGCCGATGAACTGCCCCGGCCACATCCTGATCTACAAGCAAGGCATCAAGAGCTACCGCGATCTGCCCCTGCGCTACGGCGAGTTCGGCGCCTGCCACCGCAATGAGCCCACCGGTGGCCTGCACGGCATCATGCGCGTGCGCGGTTTCACGCAGGATGATGGGCACATCTTCTGTACCGAAGAGCAGGTGCTCGAAGAGTGCGCCAACTACACGGCGCTGGTGCAGAAGGTCTACAAGGATTTTGGTTTTACAGACATCATCTACAAGGTTGCCACGCGGCCTGAGGCGCGCATTGGCACGGATGAGTCGTGGGATCGCGCAGAGAAGGCGCTGATGGATGGCCTCCGCCATTCGGGCTGCGAGTTTGAGATTGCCGAAGGCGAGGGCGCGTTCTATGGTCCGAAGATCGAGTACACGCTCAAGGACGCCTTGGGTCGTCAGTGGCAGTGCGGGACGATGCAGATCGACCCCAATCTGCCTGAGCGCCTGGATGCGGAGTACGTCGCTGAAGACGGCAGTCGCAAGCGGCCCTTGATGCTGCACCGCGCTACGGTCGGCAGCATGGAACGCTTCATCGGTATGTTGATCGAGCACTATGCAGGTGCCTTCCCACTGTGGCTTGCACCAGTGCAGGTTGCGGTGCTCAACATCACCGATGCACAGGCCGATTACTGTCGCGAAATTGCAGCAAAACTGCAAAAAGCACTGCCGAATCAAGACCTTAGGGTGGCGGTCGATCTGCGCAATGAGAAGATTACGTATAAAATACGCGAGCATTCGTTGCAAAAGCTGCCGTACATCCTCGTCGCGGGCGACAAGGAAAAGGCCGCAGGAGCCGTCGCAGTGCGTGGCCGGGGCAATCGTGACCTCGGCGTGATGTCCGTTGAAGCGTTTGCTGAACTGATCGCCCAAGACATCGCCACCAAAGCCTGATTTTTTGTTGAAAACTTGCTTTGGCGCTTGCCTGTTGTACGGTTGTAGCTACAAAGTTTGTAGTAATTTGATTGAAGGAAGATAGCCATCGCTACTGAATTTCGTGATCGTCGCCACCGTGAAGAGCGCAAGCACCGCCTGAACCGTGAAATCATGGCCCCGGAAGTCCGTCTCTCGGGTCCTGACAATGAGCCTTTGGGCGTTGTCAGCTTGATGGAAGCCTTGCGCATGGCAGGCGAGTTGGACGTGGATCTGGTGGAAATCGCTGCCACAGCGAACCCTCCAGTGTGCCGCTTGATGGACTACGGCAAGTTCAAGTACCAAGAGCAAAAGCGTGCTGCCGAAGCCAAGGCCAAGCAGACGGTCATCGAGATCAAGGAAGTCAAGTTCCGTCCCGGTACGGACGATGGTGACTACAACATCAAGATGCGCAATATCCGCCGCTTTCTGGCGGATGGCGACAAGTGCAAGATCACCCTGCGGTTCCGTGGCCGTGAAATCACGCACCAGGAATTGGGGCTGGCCCTGCTCAATCGCATTCGTGATGAGTTGGGCGACACCATCCTCATCGAGCAGTTTCCCAAGCTGGAAGGCCGCCAGATGATCATGATGATTGCTCCCGGCCGCAAAAAACCAGCCGCCGCGAAGCCTGCTGCAGAAGGCGCTTCGTCGGCTGGCAGCGCTGCCTGAGATTGGGTAAATTGATTTGAGAATTTGATCGCTCTGCCTGCGAGGGTGGAGTGGTCAGAGGCGGTGCTCTGGCACTGTCGAACGAGGGGCGAAAGCTCCTCGATAAAAGTGGCTCGGGGCCAACAAGTTTGCAGATCGGTTTGCAAACGCCTCACGAGCACAACGAAAAGGAGCATTCACATGCCCAAAATGAAGACCAAGAGCAGCGCGAAAAAACGTTTCCGCGTTCGTCCCGGTGGCACCGTCAAGCGCGGTCAAGCCTTCAAACGTCACATCTTGACCAAGAAGACCACCAAGAACAAGCGCCACCTGCGTGGTGCAGTCGCTGTGCACGAGACCAATATGGCCTCGATTTCACAGATGCTGCCCGGCATGGGCGTTTAATTTACTGACGAACAAGGAGATTTAATATGCCTCGCGTCAAACGTGGTGTAACGGCCCGTGCCCGTCACAAGAAAGTTCTCGCCCTTGCAAAGGGTTTCCGTGGTCGCCGCGGTAATGTCTACCGTATCGCCAAACAGGCGGTAATGAAGGCTGGGCAATATGCCTACCGTGACCGCCGCACCAAGAAGCGTGTGTTCCGCCAGTTGTGGATTGCCCGTATCAACGCCGCTGCCCGTGAACTGGGCCTGACCTACAGCCAGTTCGCCAATGGCCTGAAGAAGGCATCCATCGAGATCGACCGCAAGATGCTGGCCGACCTCGCAGTGCACGACAAGGCTGCCTTCGGCAGCATCGTGGAGCAAGTCAAGGCCAAGCTGGCTGCTTGAGTTCACGATGAGCGGCTATCTTCTGGATAGCTGCTTGCGCAATAACAGCAAGGGCTAGAGCTTGAAAAGGCACTAGCCCTTGTTCATTTTTCACGAGCGATAAAGAGTCGTATGAACGAGTTGGATTCCCTGGTCGAGAGCGCGACGCAACTGTTTGCCCAAAGCGCCACCCCTGCTGATCTGGAAAACGCCAAAGCGCAGTTTCTGGGCAAGTCGGGCCGCGTGACTGAGCTTATGAAGGGCATGGCGCAGCTTTCCGTCGAGGAAAAAAAATCCCGTGGTGCAGCCATCAATGTCACCAAGCAAGCCATTGAGGCAGCTTTGACGGCCCGGCGCCAAGCCTTGGCCGACGCCGAGTTGCAGGTACAACTCAAGGCCGAAGCGCTGGACGTCAGCTTGCCGGGCCGCCAACGCGGGCAGGGCGGTTTGCACCCTGTGTCGCTCACGCTCGAACGCATCGAGGGCATCTTTGGCTCCATGGGTTTTGACGTGGCCCAGGGGCCCGAGATCGAGACCGACTGGTTCAACTTCACTGCACTGAACACGCCTGAGGACCACCCCGCGCGTTCCATGCACGACACGTTTTACGTCGAGGGCGGCACTGCCACCGCCCCCAATCTGCTGCGCACACACACCAGCCCGATGCAGATTCGCCATGCGGTGCAGCATGTCAAAAAGCACCGCGCTGCGTTGGATGCGGGCCAGCCTATGCCCGAGATTCGCGTGATTGCGCCAGGTCGCACCTACCGTGTGGACAGTGACGCGACGCACTCGCCCATGTTCCATCAATGTGAAGGCCTGTGGATTGGCGAGAACGTGAGCTTCAAAGACCTGAAGGTTATCTTCACCGACTTCTGCCGCACGTTTTTCGAAAGCGACGACCTGGTGCTGCGCTTTCGCCCCAGCTTCTTCCCCTTCACGGAGCCCAGCGCCGAAATCGACATTCAGTTTCAGACGGGTCCGCTGGCGGGACGCTGGCTTGAAGTGGCTGGCTCCGGGCAGGTACATCCCAATGTGGTCCGCAACATGGGCCTCGACCCCGAAAAATACATCGGCTTTGCGTTTGGCATGGGGCCTGACCGCCTGACCATGCTGCGCTACGGCGTCAACGATCTGCGTTTGTTCTTTGATGGCGACATCCGCTTTTTGTCACAGTTTCAATAACGCAAAAAAGTGAGCTGGTAGCGCTTTATCCCGTTGGGTTTCAGTTCGATTTGATATCGAAACCTTTTATTGACAAGCGCAGACAGCTATATTTTTAAGAGCTAACGCCGAAGAATCTCCCTATGCAATTCCCTGAGTCCTGGTTGCGCGAATTCTGCAATCCCCCGCTGACCACCCAAGAACTGGCCGACACGCTGACCATGGCGGGTCTGGAGGTTGAAGAACTGCGTCCCGTCGCTCCGCCGTTTACCCACATCGTTGTGGGCGAGATCAAGGAGGCGGTGCAACACCCTGACGCTGATCGCCTGCGCGTGTGCCAAGTGGACGTTGGGCAGGGTGCCTTGCTCAACATCGTGTGCGGTGCACCCAATGCCCGCGTGGGCATCAAAGTGCCGTGCGCCATGGTGGGCGCGGAGCTGCCGCCCGGTGACGACGGCAAGCCCTTCCTTATCAAGGTAGGCAAGCTGCGTGGCGTAGAAAGCCAGGGCATGCTGTGCTCGGCCCGCGAACTCAAATTGTCGGAAGACCACGGTGGTTTGCTGGAACTGGAAGCCTCTGCGCCCGTCGGCCAGGATATCCGTGCGCACCTGAACCTGGACGATACGCTGTTCACCCTGAAGCTCACGCCCAACTTGGCGCATTGCCTGAGTGTTTATGGCATTGCTCGCGAAGTGTCCGCACTCACTGGCACACCCTTGCAGCAGCCGTCGTTCCCCGCTGTCGCTGCACAACTGCCGGACAAGCTGGCCGTAAAGGTGAGCGCAACCGACCTGTGTGGCCGCTTCTCGGGTCGCATCGTGCGCAATGTGAACACGTGCGCTGCCACCCCTCAGTGGATGTTGGATCGTCTGGCCCGTTGCGGCCAGCGTGGAGTCTCACCGTTGGTGGACATCTCGAACTACGTGATGTTTGAGCTGGGTCGCCCATCGCATATTTTTGACCTGGACAAGATCCGCGGTGGTCTGGATGTGCGTTGGGGCAAGCCGGGCGAGCAACTTAAATTGCTCAATGGCACCACCGTGACGGTGGACGAGAAAGTGGGTGTGATCGCCGACGACGTCCAGGTGGAATCTTTGGCCGGGATCATGGGCGGCGATGCGACGGCCGTATCGGACGATACCAAGCACATCTACATCGAAGCCGCCTTCTGGTGGCCGAAGGCAGTGGCGGGTCGTTCGCGCCGCTTCAATTTCTCCACCGACGCGGGCCACCGTTTTGAACGGGGCGTGGATCCAAGCCTGACGGTGGAGCACATCGAGCGCATCACGCAGCTTGTCATCGATATCTGCGGCACGCCCGACACCCTGTGTGGTCCGATGGATGACCAAGTGGTCAGTCTGCCGGAGTCGAAGCCTGTCACGTTGCGTGTGGCGCGTGCAGCCAAGGTCATCGGCATGCCGCTCACGCAGGCGCAATGTCTGGATGCGCTTGAGCGCCTAGGACTGCCTGTGGTGCAGGGTGAGGGCACGCTCACCGTCACGCCGCCGGCCTACCGTTTCGACCTCACGATTGAAGAAGACCTGATCGAAGAAGTTGCGCGCATGGTGGGTTACAACAACCTGCCCACCACGCCACCCCTTGCGCCCATCACACCCAAGCTCGCGCTCGAAGCCACACGCAGCCCGTTTGCCGTGCGCCGTTCGCTGGCAGGACTGGGGTACCAGGAAACGATCAATTTCAGTTTTGTGGAAGAGCGGTGGGAGCACGAGTTGGCCGCGAACGCGCAACCCATCAAGTTGCTCAACCCGATTGCAAGCCAGATGAGCGTCATGCGCTCGACACTGCTGGGGTCGTTGCTACAAGTTTTGAAGTTCAACCTCGACCGCAAGGCAGAGCGCGTACGAGTATTCGAGCTGGGGCGTGTGTTCTTGCGCGACGCCAGTGTGAGCAACACCGACACCACGGTGGAAGGTTTTCACCAGCCCATGCGCGTGTCGGGTTTGGCCTACGGGCCGAACGATGCGCTGCAATGGGGCCGCAAAGAGCAGTCCATTGACTTCTTTGATGTGAAGGGCGACGTAGAGGCCCTGTTGGCGCCGTTGAACGCAACCTTTGAGCCAGCGACACATCCTGCCATGCACCCGGGGCGCTGCGCGCGCGTGTTGATGGACGGGCGAACCATCGGTTTTGTGGGCGAGTTGCATCCACAGTGGCGCCAGTCCTGGGATTTGCCACAGGCTCCGGTGATGTTCGAACTCGAATTGGACGCAGTTTTGCAGCGGGTAGTGCCAGAGTTCAAATCTGTGGCCAAGCACCAAGCTGTTGAACGCGATCTGGCTGTGGTGGTGGCAGAGCGCATCACCCATGCCGAGATCATGGCGTCCGTGCATGCAGCGGTGCCAGGCACCATGTTGCGTGCAGCGGTGCTTTTCGATGTTTTCCGACCCAAGGCTTTGCGTGCGGGCGAGGTTGCGTCTTCCGGTGGCTTGGCGCAAGGCGAAAAGAGCTTGGCTGTGCGACTGACCCTGGGCAGCGACGGCGCGACGCTGACGGAGGCCGAAATTGATGCTGCGGTGCAAGCGGTGGTGGGGCAATTGGCACAGCGCACCGGCGCAAAGCTGCGTGTTTGAAGACGATGTTCAAGGGGAGTGATGCCGTGATCGAATTTGCAGTTGAAAGCCTGGAGACTCCCGCGCTGACCAAGGCGTTGCTGGCCGACCTGTTGTTCGATCAGATCGGGTTGAACAAGCGCGAGTCCAAGGACATGATCGACGCATTTTTCGACCTCATTGCGCAAAGTCTGGTCGAAGGCAAGGACGTCAAATTGTCAGGCTTCGGGAATTTCCAGATTCGCACGAAAGCGCCTCGCCCTGGGCGCAATCCGCGCACGGGCGAGGCCATTCCCATCAAGGCGCGGCGGGTGGTGACTTTTCATGCCAGCAGCAAGCTCAAGGAACAAATTCAGACCGCTGCCATAGTGTGATTTTGTGGCGATTTCGTGACCAAATGTGTTTGAGTGGCTGGCAGGTTTTGCACGACTGCAGTAACCTTATCGGCTTTCCCGTTTGAATCTGGATTTCATGGGCAACACGCTTCCTTCCATTCCCGCCAAGCGCTACTTCACGATCGGTGAGGTTGCGGATTTGTGCGGTGTCAAGCCGCATGTGCTGCGCTATTGGGAGCAGGAATTTACGCAGTTGCGACCCATGAAGCGTCGCGGTAACCGGCGTTATTACCAGCACCACGAGGTGCTCATGATTCGCCGCATACGGGACCTTCTGTATGACCAGGGCTTCACCATCAGCGGGGCCCGCAACCGGCTCCAGGAACTTGTTCATTCGGCACGCGATGATGGAGCACCTGAAGACACCGACGAGTCAGCTGGATTTGAATTGCCAAGCGTGTTGCTGGATTCAGCACGCGACCTTTCTATTGATGCAACGAACTTTGCTCTGGACTCCAATGCTGTGCGCAAAGAATTATTTGAAATTCGCGCGCTGCTTTCCCTGAACTGACGGTTATTTCTGCATATAATCTAAGTCTTGTCGGCGTGTAGCGCAGCCTGGTAGCGCACTTGCATGGGGTGCAAGGGGTCGCGAGTTCGAATCCCGCCACGCCGACCATTGACAGCAAAAGCCCAGAATCGCAAGGTTCTGGGCTTTTTTGCTGTGCGCGAGAAAAGCTGCTGCGCCGTTGCCTTTGCGATGTTCATGAGTGCGCTACCCGGTGTGTCGGCGCATTTATCCGCCCAGCCGCTTAGGTATCGAATGGCAGCAAGCCTGCATGGCGCGCTTTCGCGATGGCGTGTGTCGCGCTCAGAAATTAACGACGACCCGTGCGTGGTCTCAAGAGGACGCTCAATCATGATTGATGGACTGGTGGCCGGCAGGCTCTATGGCGATGCGGAGCAGCGTATCGACAAAGCGGGCAAGCCCTTTACTGTCGCCAAGGTTCGGGCCAACACGGCGGACGGCGAAACCTTATTCGTGAACGTGATTGCATTCGAAGCGAGCGTTTGTGCCGCGCTTCGCGCACTGCTTGACGGTGATTCGCTGGCGCTTACCGGCAGTATCACTCCGCGTGTCTGGACCGATAAACAGGGCGTTACCAAGCCTGCCTTGGACATGGTGGCGCAACGCATTCTTGCGGTGCAGGCAGAGTAGCGGTCTGGCTCTGGTGCCCCGGTATCAAACTGCTTGTACGAAGGAGGGTGCGGGCTTAACGGCTCGGAATCACTGGGGAGGCGATTCGTGTGCCGATTCAATCCGGCTTTTTGGAAGCTGCTTCATCGCGCCCGAAACCCAGAGCCTTCAGTTCTTCGTCGCTGACATCCAATTCAGTCAACTCTGGTTGTCGTGCTTCGACGGTACGGCGCCGTTCAAAGTTGGTCGGAGGTCCTTTCTCATCCTGGCGGCGATCTCGGCCAGTTCGTCGGTCAACGGGCGCTCTGCGGTCTGCGGTCATGGGCTGATGTGCTTGAGTTCGACAATGTGGTGAGGCTACTGGGTGAGTTTCACTGCTTTGAAGCGCATGGAGCCATGCGAAAGTACATGCGAATCTTCAGTTTCAGTCTGCCTGAGTTGCCCGCGTTTGAATACGAATAAAAGACATCAATGCTCGGGATCACAACGTGTTTCATGGGCATGCTCCATGGTCTGACTACCATCGCGCCCCGGCGCTTGACCGATCAGTAAAAAAGCCCTGACTCTTGCGAATCAGGGCTTTTCATTTGGTGCCGGAGAGATGAATCGAACACCCGACCTTCTCATTACGAATGAGCTGCTCTACCGACTGAGCTACACCGGCATAGCCTTGGATTATATCGTGGAATGGTAACTGGTCACTCGCTCGACCTCATTCTTTGAGCCGAGGATGACGCTCACACGCTCGTGCAGTTGGGTGGGCTGGATGTCCATGATGCGTTGCTTGCCGTTGGTGGCGGCGCCTCCGGCCTGCTCCACCAGCCAGCCCATGGGGTTGGCTTCGTACATCAAGCGCAACTTGCCGGGTTTGTTGGGTTCGCGCTTGTCCCAGGGGTACATAAAGACGCCACCGCGGGTCAGGATGCGGTGTACGTCGGCCACCATGCTGGCAATCCAGCGCATGTTGAAGTCCTTGCCGCGCGGGCCTTCCTTGCCTTGGAGGCACTCGTCGATGTAGCGCTTCACGGGTTCGTCCCAGTGGCGCATGTTGCTCATGTTGATCGCGAATTCTTTCGTGTCTTCAGGGATACGAATGTTCTCTTCGGTCAGCACGAACGACCCCTGTTCGCGGTCGAGCGTGAACATGGCCACGCCGTCACCCACGGTGAGCACCAGCGTGGTCTGAGGGCCATAGATGCAGTAGCCAGCTGCCACTTGCTGCGTGCCGGGTTGCAGAAAGTCGCCTTCCTCCACACCACGATCGTCATCGGGCTTTTTGAGCACGCTGAAGATGGTGCCGATGCTCACGTTCACGTCGATGTTGGACGAACCATCGAGGGGGTCGAACAGCAGCAGGTATTCGCCTTGCGGATAGCGATTGGGCACCAGGTAGATGCCGTCCATTTCTTCCGACGCCATCGCCGCCAGATGACCGCCCCATTCGTTGGCTTCGATCAGCACTTCGTTGGCGATGATGTCGAGTTTCTTCTGGATTTCGCCCTGCACGTTTTCGCTGGTCGCCGTGCCCAGCACACCGCCCAGCGCGCCTTTGTTCACGGCGTGGCTGATGCTTTTGCAGGCGCGGGCCACCACTTCCAGCAGCAGGCGCAGTTGGGATGGGATGAGGCCGTCTACCCTTTGCTGTTCAACAAGGTAACGGGTCAGGCTGATGCTTTTTGCCATGTCAGTCTCTTCTTTTTCGTAGGTTATTCGGCGAGAGCGCGGGTGATTACCTCGCGCACATCGTTCGAGAGGTTTGGCTTGGCGGCCACACGTGCAATGGCTTCACGTGCAGAGGTGCGCCAAGGTTCGGCCAGCTTCTTCCAGCGGTCCAAAGCGCGTGCCAGGCGTGCAGCGACCTGGGGATTGATGGCGTCCAGCTCGATCACGCGGTCGCTCCAGAACACATAGCCTGCTGCATCCGATCGGTGGAACGCGCCGGGGTTGGTGCTGCAGTAGCTGAAGATCACACTGCGCGCGCGGTTGGGGTTCTTGAGGCTGAAGTCCGGGTGCTGCATGAGTTGGCGCACAGCGGGCAGCACGTTGCCGCCACGGTCCGGCGCGCCAGCCTGCAGCGCAAACCACTTGTCGATAACGAGGGGCTCGTCCTTGAACAGTGCGTGGAAGCGGGCGAGCGCGGGCGCCGCCAGATCGCTGCCGCTGGCCACGAGGGCCGTCAGGGCATTGAAGCGGTCGGTCATGTTGCTGGCCACCTTGAAGCGTTGATAGGCCTTGCCGGGCCAGACCCCATCGCCTGTCTTCTGGGCGGCAATGCATAGCATGTGCAGTGCCAGCCCGCTGAGCGCACGTCGGCCTGACGACACAGGGTCGGGGCTGTAGCCACCGGTGTCCTGGTTTTGGTCCCAGGTCCATTCCCAGTCGGCCTGCAGTGACTGTGCCAGTTCTTCGCGCATGGCTTCGCGCACAGCGTGAATGCGCTGGGGGTCCACGACGTCGAGTTGCTCGGCGATGTAGGTTTCGGAAGGCAGGGTGAGCACCAACTCTTTGTAGGCTGCATCCAGCGCAGGGTTGCGCAGCACGGCGCGCATGGCGGCCACAAACTCTGCGGACAGAATTTGATGCTCAAAATGGCCGCTAGCGCTTGTCCCTTGAGCGCCATTGGCTATTGCATTGATAGCAGTGCGAAGTGCAAGGCGCTGCCCAGCCTCCCAGCGGTTGAACGCATCTGCGTCGTGCGCCAGCAGCGTGAGCAGTTGGGCGTCGGTGTACTCGATGTCCAGCACCACGGGGGCGCTGAAACCGCGCAGCACTGAAGGCACGGGCTCCGCGTCCAGGTTGGTGAAGGTCAGCGTCTGCGATGCCTCGGTGAGCACCACGACGCGCGATGTGGCTTCCGTCGCCGCGTCTTCGCCTGCCAGGTGCAGAGGCAGGGCCGCTCCGGTGCTGGCGTTGACCAGGCCCAGCTCCACAGGGATGACAAAGGGCAGTTTGTCGCTCTGGCCGGGCGTTGCTGCGCAGCTTTGCGACAACGTGAGGGCGTAGCAGCGGGTAGCGGCGTCGTAGCGGCCTGCAGCACGCACGCGGGGGGTGCCCGCCTGGCTGTACCAGCGCTTGAATTGCGCGAGGTGCTGGGTGAGCGGGCTGACGGGGTTGGCATCGGCGATGGCTTGCACGAAGTCGTCGCAGGTCACGGCCTGGCCGTCGTGCCGCTCGAAGTACAGCTTCATGCCCTTGGCAAAGCCGTCACGGCCCACCAGGTTGTGCTGCATGCGCACCACTTCGGCACCCTTTTCGTAGATGGTGACGGTGTAGAAGTTGTTGATCTCGACATAGCTGTCGGGCCGCACCGGGTGGGCCATGGGGCCCGCGTCTTCTGGGAACTGCGCGGTGCGCAGCACGCGCACGTCTTCGATGCGCTTGACGGCGCGGGCCGATGGGCTGCCCGCCAGATCCTGGCTGAACTCTTGGTCGCGGAACACCGTGAGGCCTTCTTTCAGGCTCAGCTGGAACCAGTCGCGGCAGGTCACGCGGTTGCCCGTCCAGTTATGGAAATACTCGTGACCGACGACGCTTTCGATGTTGGCGAAGTCGGTGTCGGTGGCGGTGGACTCGCTGGCCAGAACGTACTTCGTGTTGAAGATGTTCAGCCCCTTGTTCTCCATGGCGCCCATGTTGAAGTCGCTGGTGGCGACGATCATGAAGCGCTCCAGGTCCAGAGGCAGGCCGAAGCGGGCTTCGTCCCAGGCCACGCTGTACATCAGCGAGTTCATGGCGTGTTCGGTCTTGCCCAGATCGCCGGGGCGCACGTAGACCTGCAGCAGGTGGTCGGCGCCCGAGCGGCTCTTGATCTTCTGCTCGCGCGCCACCAGCTTGCCCGCCACCAGGGCGAACAGGTAGCAGGGCTTCTTGTGCGGGTCCACCCACTTGGCAAAGTGGCGGCCGTCTTCCAGGTCGCCGCTGTCCACCAGATTGCCGTTGGACAGCAGAACCGGGTATTGGACCTTGTCGGCGCGCAGCGTGACGGTGTAGCTCGCCATCACATCGGGGCGGTCCAAAAAGTAGGTGATCCGCCGGAAGCCTTCGGCCTCGCACTGCGTGAAGAAGGTGCCCTGGCTCACGTACAGGCCCATGAGCTGCGTGTTCTTGGCAGGGCAGCAGGTGGTGAAGATTTCGAGCGCAAAGGGCTCGGCGCCCTCCGGCAGGTTCTCCAGCACCAGGCGCGCGCCTTCCATCTTGAACGAGGTGCCCTGGCCGTTGACCAGCACGCGCGCCAGGTTCAGGTCATCGCCATCGAGCTTGAGCGGCTGCGCAGCCACATCGGGGTTGCGGCGCAGCGTCATGCGGTTGAGCACGCGGGTCTTGTTGGGGTCCAGGTCGAAGGTCAACTCGACGCTGTCGATCCAGTAGGCGGGGGCGGTGTAGTCCTCGCGGCGGATGGCGGCGGCTGGGCCGGCGCTGTCTCCGCTTCCGTCTGCGTTATGCAGTTGCAACATGGATGCTCTCCAGAAAGTCGGTATTGATGAGTTCGGTGTAGTCCCGCACCGCAACCATCACATGGGGCCCGGCCAGTTGCTCGGGCGTGTGGGTGCTGCAGATGGCGACGGCACGCATACCTGCGCGGCGGGCGGCCTCGATGCCGAAAGGCGCGTCTTCAAAAACGATGCAGTGCTCGGGCGCTGCAGCAATGCGGCGCGCAGCTTCAAGAAAGATGGCGGGTTGCGGTTTGCCGGGCAAACCTTCGTCTCCGCGCACGATCGCCTGCGGGGCAGGTTCCAGGCCGAGGTGGCCCAGCGCAAATTCCACGTTGCCGATGTCGCCTGCTGTGCCCACGGCCACCTTCAGCCCGCGCCCACGCACCTGCGCCGCAAACCTGCGAAAGCCCGCCACCTCGGCAAAGCGGGGGGCAAAGAGCTCGCGGTAGATGGTTTCCTTCTCGTGCGTGAGGGCGTCGGCCTCATCCTGCGAAACGGCGCGGCCCAGCAGTTCGACGATGCATTCGTTGCCGTTGCGGCCTGTGGTGCGCACCATCAGATCGGGCACATCGATGTCCATGCCCCGGCGGCGCGCAAACTCGACCCACGCCTGGGCGTGCCAGGGCATGGAGTCGATCATGGTGCCGTCCATGTCGAAGATGATGGCGTCGGTGCGCGTCTGCATCCTTTAGACGCCTTGCTTCAAAGAGGCTTCGATGAAAGCGTCCAGATCGCCGTCCAGCACCTTCTGGGTGGCCGAGATTTCGACGTTGGTGCGCAGGTCCTTGATGCGGCTGTTGTCCAGCACATAGCTGCGAATCTGGTGGCCCCAGCCCACGTCGGTCTTGGTGTCTTCCAGCTTCTGGGCTTCTTCCTGGCGCTTGCGCATCTCGAAGTCATACAGCTTGGAGCGCAGGCGCTGCCACGCGATGTCGCGGTTGCCATGTTGGCTGCGGCCGTCCTGGCACTGCACCACGATGCCGGTCGGGATGTGCGTCAGGCGCACGGCCGAGTCGGTCTTGTTGATGTGCTGGCCGCCTGCGCCGGAAGCGCGGTAGGTGTCGGTGCGCACGTCCGCCGGGTTGATGTTGATCTCGATGGAGTCGTCGATCTCCGGATAGACAAACAGCGACGCAAACGAAGTGTGGCGGCCGCCAGACGAGTCGAACGGGCTCTTGCGCACCAGGCGGTGCACCCCGGTTTCGGTGCGCAGAAGGCCATAGGCGTACTCGCCTTCCACCTTGATCGTGGCGCTCTTGAGTCCAGCCACGTCGCCCGGGGTTTCTTCTTCGACCGTGGTCTTGAAGCCCTTGCGCTCGGCGTACTTGAGGTACTGGCGCAGCAGCATGCTGGCCCAGTCGCAGGCCTCGGTGCCCCCGGCACCCGCCTGGATGTCGATGAAGCAGTTGAGTGGGTCGGCCTCCATGCGGAACATGCGGCGGAATTCAAGCTGCTCGATCTCGGGCTTGAGCTTGGCGGTTTCGGCCTCGATGACCATCAGGCCTGCTTCGTCGCCTTCTTCCTTGCTCATGTCATAGAGCTCGGTGTTGTCGGCCAGCTCGCGCGTGAGTTTTTCCAGCGTCAATACGACGCCGTCCAGCGACTTCTTTTCTTTGCCCAGCTCCTGGGCTTTCTTCGGATCGTTCCAGACCGAAGGGTCTTCCAGCGACGCGTTTACCGTGCGCAGGCGTTCGAATTTGGCATCGAAGTCAAAGATACCTCCGTAACTCTTGCGTTCGCATGGTCAGGTCGGAGAGGGTGTTGCCAATGAGGTTGATACGTTCTGCGTCCATGATTCTTGTCCTGGGTGTTCTGTGGAATAACCGGCAATTTTCTCATGGGATGGGTCGGAGCCCCATCAATGCCCCCTGGCGGGGCTGATGCCGCGTTTGAGGTGTTCTCAAACGCGAATATTTTGCAGATGAAATTTCAAAAATAATAGCAGCTAACGCTTTATGGATAAGCGCTAGAGGCCAATTTCATTCAAATTTCGTCCGTGTGTCGCTCAATGCCCTTCCAAGGCAGTCATGCTTCGTTCAGAAACTGCTCGATCAGCTGAGCCACCTGTTCGGGCTGGTCATGGTGCAGCATGTGGCCCGCGTCGTGCACCACGGCGGTACGGCAGGTGCGCACATGGGTCAGGCGCTGGTGGTACTCGTCCAGCGTGTACTTACCGCTCCACCATTGGCTCAGGCTGTCGCCGCTGGCTTCGACGGCCAGCACCGGGGCGGTGATGCGCTCGTAGATGGCCAGGGCTTCATCAGCGCGAAAGAGCTGCGCGCTGGTGATCTTGTGAGCGGGATCCCCCAGGATCTCCCACAGCCCCTGCGCGTTGGGCCGCGCCCAGTGCTGTGCCAACCATTGGGCCTTGTCTTCTGACAGGCGCGGATTGGTTTTCATGAGCCGACGGGCCACGCCGTCGGCACTGTCGTAGGTCTTCAGGGCCTTGTCGCCCTGGTGCAACTGCTTGATCTCGTCGATCCACTGTGCGTAGCGCTTGGGTGCCTGTGCCGGCCGCGTGGCGGGCAGGCCAAATCCTTCCAGGTTGACGAGCTTGCGAACGCGCTCGGGCCGAACGCCCGCGTACATCATGGCCACGTTGCCGCCCATGCTGTGGCCCACCAGATCGATGGCCTGGCCGGGGGCGTAATGGTCGAGCAGCAAATCCAGATCGGCCAAGTAGTCGGCAAAAAAATAGTGGTCGGCCTGCGCGCTTGACGTGAGCCCGAAACCACGCCAGTCGGGCGCGATGATGCGCCGCTCTTGCTGCAGCGCATCGACCGTGAACTGGTACGAGGCACTTACATCCATCCACCCATGTACCAGCACTAGCGGGGGCAGGTCGCTCTGCTCGGGCCCCCAGTGGCGCACGTGGTAGTTCAGATGGCGCAGCGCAAGGTTGCTGCTGCGGGAGGATTTGCGGGGTGCGTACATGAGAAATTGCGGGCGTGGGAAGTGGGGGGCAAGAAGGCGCGCCTGCGTCACCCAGCATCAGCGGGGTGGGGCGACATCGCGTGTGGTTGCCATGTTACTTCTGCAGGTGGCGTGCTGCGCGGGCGGCCTGTCGCACAGGTGGCTGGCGCGATGCCCCGGCGGCGAACGCCGCGTGCACTTGTACTGGGGACGGCCGCACGCCCGGCAGGGCCGTATCTGCACCGCCTGTGTCTGCGTTGGGAACAAGCGCTGCAGGGCTGCCTGGTCGCGGTGCCGTGCTGTCCGATGCGCCCCTGGCTGATGCCTTTGTGGTGCAGCTGGGACGCGCTGGATTCAGTGCGCGCGGTCCTGGCGGCGCGTGTCCGACGGGGTCTCGCCAAAACGCTTGCGGTAGCCCTCGGAAAAGTGCCCCAGGTGAAAGAATCCGTAGCGCGCTGCGATGTCCGAGACCTGGGGGGCGCGCTCGGCCGCAGAGGGCTGCAGCAGAGCGGCACGCGCGGCATCGAGCCGCAGATCGCGCAGGAAGGCCATGGGGCTCTTGCCTGTGCACTGTGCAAAGGTCTGTTGTAGCGACCGGGCGCTAATGCCCACATGTGCGCACACCTCGGCCAGGGTGATGGGCAGCTCCAGCCGGCTGTGCATGAACTCCTGCGCGCGCTTGACCACGCGCGGCAGCACCACGGGTGCGCTGCCAGGCATGGCAGTGCCGGCCGCCAGGGCCTGTGAATAGTTGTGCTGCGTGGATAGCAGCACGCTGGTGAGCAGGTGGCTCTCGGCCTGCTCAGCCAGTACCGGGTGCCCCAGCAGGAAGGCGTTGGTCTCCACCGCCGAGCGCAGGTAGGCAATGAAGCTGGCCATGCCCATGAGCGCAGGCTGGGCCAGGTCCACCCCCAGGTCGAACACCAGCGGCTGCTGCACCGGTGCCTGCAGCAGGGCCGACAGGCGGGTGTGCAAGGCCGCGCGGTCGATCTTGACGATGAACTGCGGGCTGTCTTCGTGCCAGCGCATGGACAACTGCTCGGTGGGCGAGGGCAGCGAGGCCATAAGCGCATGCGACTCCACCGCCTGGCCGCCGCAGCGCACCGTGGCGCCACCGCGCAGCGGTATCTGCAGCAGGTAGAAGCCGCCCAGGTGGCCCGGCTCGATGCGCACGGCCGGGCCGTATTGCACGTAGTTCAGGCTGGCATCGCGGTGCAGGGGCACGCTGTGGTGGCAGGCATCGAGTTGCGCGCCCCGGTGCAGGGTGGCCAGCTCGTGCGGACAGAAAACGCGGCCCACGAGCTCGCGCGCCTCGTCCAGGTCGTGGCTGTCGAACAGGCGAAAACGCTCCAGCGGTAGCGGGTGCGCGGTGCTGCTCTGCGGGGCGGTGTGCATGCGGATCGGCTGGTGGTGTGGGTTCTTGGGCAAGCACGAACCACGCTATCGCAAGGGCACGAAAACATGCGTTTGCGGGATACGCCCTGCGCTTTCGGGATGCGGATGCGCGGTCTGCCTTTCTATTCTTGTGCAGGCCCCGGGTGCTGCGCAAGAGCGTTAGCACCCGGGTACACGGGGCGGATGTGACGGCGTGTTACCGCTGCTGCACTGCAACATGTTTCGGACAACACAGGAGTCAGTCAGCATGGTCCAGGGATTCGACAGCATGCGCGGCAAGAGCGCGATCGTGACCGGGGGCGCCACCCTCATCGGCGCCGGGGTGGTGCGTGCCCTGCACCAGGCTGGGGTGCGGGTGGTGGTGGCCGACATCAACGCCGAGGCCGGGCAGGCGCTGGCGGAAGAATTGGGCGAGGGGGTGCTGTTCAGCCGTACCGACATCACCGACGACGCCCAGGTGGCCACCTGCGTGGCCCTGGCTGCGGAGCGCCACGGCGGGGTGAACTACCTGGTGAACCTGGCCTGCTCCTACCTGGACGACGGCATCGCCTCGCCGCGCGAGGACTGGCTGACTTCGCTCAACGTCAACCTGGTCAGCGCGGTGATGGTGCTCAAGGCCGTGCGCCCGCACTTCCAGCAGGCGGGGGGCGGGGCGGTGGTCAACTTCACCAGCATCTCTTCGGGCGTGGCCCAGACCGGGCGCTGGCTGTATCCGGTGGGTAAGGCGGCCATGGTGCAACTCACGCGCAGCATGGCCATGGACTTGGCGGGCGAGGGCGTGCGCGTGAACAGCGTCTCGCCTGGTTGGACCTGGTCGGCCATCATGGACCAGCTCACCGGTGGTGACCGCGCCAAGACCGACCGCGTGGCCGCACCCTTCCACCTGCTGCGCCGCGTGGGCGACCCGGCCGAGGTGGCAAACGTGGTCCTCTTCCTGTGCTCGGACATGGCCAGCTTCGTGACCGGTGCCGACTATGCGTGCGACGGCGGCTACTCGGCCATGGGGCCCGAGTCGCATGAGCCTGCCATTCCCAAACTCATGTCCTGAAGGAGCGCCACCATGACCAGAACCGTAAGCATCATCGGTGCCGGCTTTGCCGGCCTTTCCACCGCCAAGGTGCTGCGCGCCTTTGGCTTTGAGGTGACGGTGTTCGAAAAGGAGCCCGACGTGGGCGGCGTCTGGGCCGCCGCGCGCCGCTACCCGGGCCTGACCACGCAGAACCCGCGCACCACCTATGCGCTGTCGGATTTTCCGATGCCGGCCAGCTACCCCGAGTGGCCTTCGGGCCAGCAGGTGCAGGCCTACCTGCACTCGTATGCCGAGCACTTCGGCCTGCTGCCATTCCTGCGCATGTCCACCACGGTGGAAAGCGCGGTGCTCGATGAAGAGGCCGGTGTGTGGACCGTGAAGGCGCGCCGCGCAGCGACCGCCCAGGGCGGCGCCATGCCGGCCGAGGTGCACCGCTTCGACTACCTGGTGGTGTGCAACGGCATCTTCAGCGAGCCGGCCGTGCCGCACTACCCCGGTGTGGATGAATTCGTGGCTGCGGGCGGGCGGGTGTGCCATACCAGCCAGTTCAACGATGCGGGCGAGGCGCACGGCAAGCATGTGCTGGTGGTGGGCTACGGCAAATCGTCGTGCGACGTGGCGAATGCGATTGCGGCGGACAGCGCCAGCACCACGGTGCTCGCGCGCCAACTGATCTGGAAGATCCCCAAGAAGTTCATGAACGTGCTGAACTTCAAGTTCCTGCTGCTCACGCGCATGGGCGAGGCGCTGTTCAAGTACATCGAGCCCAAGGGCTTCGAGAAATTCCTGCACGGCCCGGGCCTGCCGGTGCGCAACTCCATGCTGGGCAGCGTGGAATCGGTGGTCACGCGTCAGCTGAAGCTGCGCGAGATCGGACTGCACCCCGGCACTCCGCTTGAAACCATCGCCCGCAGCACCGTGAGCCTTGTGACCGATGGTTTCTACGAAAAGGTGGCCGCAGGCGAACTGGGCGTGCGAAAGGGCGTCAGCATCCGCAGCCTGCAGCCGGGCCAGGCCGTACTGAGCAACGGCGAGACGGTGCCCGCCGACCTCGTGATCTGCGGCACGGGCTGGCACCAGCAGGTGCCGTTCTTCGACAACAGTGTGCTGCAGCGCGTGACCGATGCGCGCGGCAATTTCCGGCTGTACCGCTCCATCCTGCCGGTGGGCATGCCGCGCCTGGCGTTCAACGGCTACAACTCCTCGTTCTTCAGCCAGCTCAACTGCGAGATCGGTGCGCTGTGGCTGGCCAACCACCTGCGCGGCGGGCTGCAGCTGCCCGCGCAGGACACGATGAACGCGCAGATCGACCGGCGCCTGGCCTGGATGGAGGAGCGCACCGATGGCAAACACTCTAAGGGCACCAACATCATCCCGTTCTCGGTGCACAACATCGACGAGCTGCTGCAGGACATGGGGCTGCCCCTGGGCGTGCTCACCCGCTTCAAGCAGTGGCTGGGGCCGGTGGACCCGTCGGACTATGCTGTGGTCACGCGCCAGTTGCTGGCGCGGCATGCGGGCGCACCCTCCACGGCAGGCGCCCCCCAGGCAACCCCCGGTGCTGCTGCCTCCTGAACCTCTCACGCAAATCCACCACCCATAAGGATCCCCACCATGCCAGGACAATGGACCACGCTCGATGCCGCAGACGGCAGCGGCAGCTTTCGCGCCTACCTTGCCACGCCCGCCAGCGGTAGCGGCCCGGGGTTGGTGCTCGCGCAGGAGATCTTCGGCGTCAACGCCACCATGCGCGATGTGGCCGACTACTACGCAGAGGAGGGCTATGTGGTGCTGGTGCCCGACCTGTTCTGGCGCCAGGAGCCGGCGGTGGAGCTGGACGCCGCCCGCGACATGCCGCGCGCCTTCGGGCTCTACCAGGGCTTTGACGAGGCCAAGGGCGTTGACGATCTGCAAACGGCCATCACTGCCCTGCGGGCCAGGCCCGAGGTGGCCGTGCACGGCGGTCGGGTCGGTGTGCTGGGATTTTGCCTGGGCGGCAAGCTGGCCTACTTGTCGGCCTGCCGCACCGATGCCGACGTGGCGGTGGGCTACTACGGCGTGGGCATCGAGGCCGCACTGGCCGAGGCTTCGGACATTCAGTGCCGCCTGGTGCTGCACATCGCCGAGCTCGACGGCTTTTGCCCGCCGCCCGCGCGCGAGGCCATCGTGCAGGCCCTGTCGGGCCGCGAGAACGTGGAGATGTACGTCTACCCCGGCACCGACCATGCGTTTGCCCGCATGGGTGGGGACCACTTCCACAAGCCTTCGGCCCTGATGGCGCACCAGCGCAGCGTGGCTGCCTTGCGACGCGCAATGGGGCCACACTACGACCTGTCGGCGCTGTGGGACAAGCACTGCGAATACGAGTTCGCCACGCGCGACGTGGACGCCACCATGTCCACCATGGTGGCCGAGCCCTATGTGAACCACATTCCCACCATGACGGGCGGCGTGGGTTACCGCCACCTGCACGACTTCTACACGCGCCACTTCGTCAACAGCAACCCGCCCGATACCAGCCTCACGCCGATCTCGCGCACCGTGGGGGCCACGCAGGTGGTCGACGAAATGCTGTTTAGTTTCACCCACACCACCGAGATCCCGTGGATGCTGCCCGACGTGGCGCCCACCGGCCGGCGCGTGGAGGTACCGCTGCTGGCGGTGGTGAAGTTCCGCGGCGACAAGCTGTTTCACGAGCACATTTACTGGGACCAGGCCAGCGTGCTGGTGCAGGTGGGCTTGCTTGACCCCAAAGGCCTGCCCGTGGCGGGGGTGGAGACTGCGCGCAAGCTGCTCGACGAGACGCTGCCCTCGAATGGATTGATGGAGCGCTGAGCGCGAGAGGTCTCGATGTTCTAGGTGATAACCCGACAGGCCGTGTGACTGATATGCCGCATCAGAAACAATGATTGGCCGCCGCTGCTGCGCGCGCCTACATTGGGGCCACTAGAACATCAAGGAGACATCCATGCAGCGCATTCTTTGTGCGGGGGCCCTGGCCGCCGGTCTGTTCGTGCAGGGCGCCCAGGCGGGCACCGTGACCGTACTTACCTCCTTCCCCAAGGAACTCACCACGGCCTACCAGAAGGCCTTCGAGGCCAGGAACCCGGGGATCAAGGTCGAGATCCTGAACAAGAACACCACGGCGGCGATCGCCTACGTGCGTGAGCTGCCCGAAGGCCAGCGGCCCGACATCATGTGGGCGTCGGCCCCCGACGCCTTCGAGGTGCTGGCGCGCAACAAGCTGCTGCAGGCCGCGCCGGACACGAAGAACCCCGCCGCGCCCGCCAAGATTGGCAACTACCCGCTCAACGACCCGCAGGGCCTGTACTACGGCCAGGCGCTGGCGGGTTACGGCATCATGTGGAACACCCGCTACCTGCAGGCCAACAAGCTGCCCGCACCCAAGGAGTGGGCCGACCTCACGCGCCCTGAATACTTCGGCCACGTGGCGATCTCCTCGCCCTCGCGCTCGGGCACCACGCAGCTCACGGTGGAGACGATTTTGCAGGGCGAGGGCTGGGACAAGGGCTGGTCGCAGCTGTTGGCCATGATGGGCAATGCCGCCGCCGTGACCGACCGCAGCTTTGCCGTGCCCGATGGCGTGAACAACGGCCAGTACGGCATCGGCATCGTGATCGACTTTTTCGGCCTGGCGGGCAAGTACTCGGGCTTTCCGGTGGATTTTGTTTACCCGGCCATGACGGCGGTGGTGCCCGCCAACATCGCGCTGATTGCGGGCGGCAAGAACACCGAAGAGGCCAAGAAGTTCATGGCCTTCAGCATGTCGACCGAGGGGCAGCAACTGCTGTTCGATCCCAAGATCAGCCGCCTGCCCATCCTGCCCTACAGCAGCTTGAAGGCGCCCCCGGGCTACCCCGTGCCGCAAGACGTGGCCAAGCGGGCCAAGGTGCAGTTTGATGCCGTGTTGTCGGAAAGCCGCTACCAGGTGGTGACCAGCCTGTTCGACCAGATGGTGACGTTCCGCCTCAAAGAGCTGCAGGGCGCCACCAAGGCCATTCAAGACGCCGAAAAGGCGCTCAAGGCCAAACCCAATGCCAAGGGCAGTGAACTGGTCCGCCAGGCACGTGACGTGGCGTACGCCCCGCTGGTGGGCGAGAGCAATGTGAAGAACGAAGAGTTTCTGGAGCTGTTCCGCAAGAACCGCCGCGACGTAGCGGTGTCCAAGCAGCTCACGGGCCTGGAGCAGTTGTGGGCCACCAAGTCACGCGAGAACTATGAGCGTGCGCGCAGCCTGGCCGAGCAGGCCAAAGGCATGGCCAAGTAACCGCACGTCCTGCATCACGCCACCCCACCCACCTGGCGCACGCGCGCCCAAGGCGCTCCGCAAGGGCGCCGGGAACCCCACTATGTCCGCTGTTTATTCTGAGCCCGGCGCCACCGGGCCTGGCGCGGCCCGCCCGCGCCTGTTGCATGCCCTCACGGGCTTGGGGCCCTGGCTCGCCTTTGGAGTGATCCTGGCCTTCTTGGCGATCTTCCTGTTGATCCCGGTCGGCCTTGTGGTGTACACCGCGTTCATCAATGAAACCGGCGGGCTCACGATGGGGCACTTCGGCAACTTCTTCGCGCAGGATGTGTTTCGCGAGTCGTTCTTCAATAGCCTGATCGTGTCGCTGGCCAGCGTTTTTTTTGCGAGTTTGATCGCAGTGCCGCTGGCCTACCTCACGGTGCGCTTTGAGTTTCGCGGCGCTTTGTTGATCCAGACGCTGGGGGTGCTGCCGCTGATCATGCCGCCCTTCGTCGGGGCGGTGGCGCTGCAGCTGATCTTTGGGCGCAATGGTTCGATCAACCTGCTGCTCAACGAGTATTTTGGCTTTACCGTGCCCATCATGGACGGGCTGGTGGGCGTGACCTTCGTCGAGAGCATTCACTACTTTCCGTTCATTTTGCTGAACCTGGTGGCGTCCATGCGCAACATCGACGGGGCCATGGAGGAGTCGGCCCTGAACCTGGGGGCGCGGGGCTGGCGTTTGTTCCGCCGCGTGATCTTCCCGTTGGCCATGCCGGGCTACCTGGCGGGCGCGGCGCTGGTGTTCGTCAAGGTGTTCGACGACCTGGGCACGCCGCTGGTGATGGGTGTGACCAATATGCTGGCGCCACAGGCCTACCTGCGCATCACGTCGGTGGGCATCGACGACCCGCTGGGCTATGTGATCAGCGTGATCATGATCGCGTTCTCGATCCTGGCGCTGTGGATGGCGGCGCGCGTGATGAAGGGCAAGGACTACGCCACGCTGCAAAAAGGCGGCAGCTCGCTGCAGCGCCGGTGCCTGTCGGCGTGGGAGTCGGTGTTGGCCTACGGATGGATCGGGCTCATCTTGTTGGTCACACTGGCGCCGCACATCGGCATTCTGCTGATGTCGTTCTCCAAGGTATGGAGCTTCTCGGTGCTGCCCGACTCGTACACGCTGGAGCACTACGCCACGGTGTTCACCGACTCCAAGCAGATGGTCGGCAACACGCTGCTGTATTGCTTCATCGCGGCCGGGCTGGATGTGGTGATCGGCACCTCCATCGCCTACCTCATCCTGCGCACGCAACTGCCAGCGCGCCGCTGGCTCGACTACCTGGCTTCGGCCGCGCTGGCCATCCCGGGGCTGGTGCTGGCGATTGGCTACCTGCGCATGTTCAAGGGGGTGAACCTGCCGTTCACCGACACGCCGGTGGTCACCACCTGGGTGCTGATCATGCTGGCCTATGCGGTGCGGCGCCTGCCGTACGCGCTGCGCTCGTGCATGGCGGCGCTGCAGCAGGTGCACGTGTCGCTGGAAGAGGTGGCGCAGAGCCTGGGCGCATCGCGCCTGTCCACCATCCGCCGCATCATGGTGCCGCTGATGATGGGCGGCATCCTGGCGGGCTTCGTTACCAGCTTCATTACGGCAGCGGTGGAGCTGTCGGCCACGATCTTGCTCGCGTCGGCGCAAAGCCAGGCGCCCATGAGCTACGGCATCTACCTGTACATGCAAAGCATCTCGGGCCGTGGCCCGGGCGCGGCCCTGGGCGTGCTGGCCGTGGTGGTGGTGGGCTTGGGCACGTATTTCTCGCACCGCTTCGTGGAGCGCTCGCGCACCACGGTGCAGGCCAAACAGGGGTGAATATTCCATGCATCTGAACAAAGTCTCTCTCGAAGCCCGGCACATCAGCCTGAGCTATGGCGCTACCTCCGTGCTGCGCGACGTGAACCTGCGCATCGAACCCGGTGAGTTCTTCGCGTTGCTGGGGCCATCCGGCTCGGGCAAGTCGACCCTGCTGCGCCTGATTGCGGGCTTCAACCAGCACCAGCGCGGCGAGCTGCTGGTGGACGGGCAGGACATCACCGGCACGCCGCCGCATGCGCGCAACGTGGGCATGGTGTTTCAGAACTACGCGCTGTGGCCGCACATGACCGTGTGGGACAACGTGGCCTTTGGCCTGGTGGAGCGGCGCGAGACGCGCGACGCCATCAAACGCAAGGTGGGTGCGGTGCTGGATCTGGTGGGCCTGGGTGACTACGCGCAGCGCCGGCCCGGGCAGCTCTCGGGTGGGCAGCAGCAGCGTGTGGCGCTCGCGCGCACGGTGGTGATCGAGCCCAAGCTTCTGTTGCTGGACGAACCCCTGTCCAACTTGGACAAGCAGTTGCGCGTGCAGATGCGCGAGGAACTCAAGAACCTGCAGCGAAAGCTCGGGCTGACCACCATCTTCGTCACGCACGACCAGGAGGAGGCGATGACCACCGCCGACCGCATGGCCGTGCTGGACAAGGGCATCCTGCAGCAGGTGGGGGCGGCAACGGGGCTCTATGATTTTCCCATCAACCGCTTCGTGGCGGGCTTCGTGGGCACGGCCAACCTGTTGGAGGGGCAGGTGGTGTCGGTCGGGGGCGAGACGTTGGTGTTCCGCGTGGAGGGCCTGGGCAATCTCACGCTGCCCCGTCCGGCTGATCCGCCCGCCGTGGGCGCGGCAGCCCTGGCCTTTCGCCCGCACCAGGTGAGCATCCGCGTGCGCGACGAGCAGGTCGATGCCTCGCGCCTGTGGCTCAACGGGCTGGTGGAGAGTGCCGAGTTTTTGGGCGAGTTCTCGCGCTACCGTGTGCGGGTGGGCGAGGTGGCCATGGTCACCGACCAGCCGCATTACGCCGGTCTGGCCATGTTCGCGCCGGGCTCCGAGGTGCGTCTGGGCATTGAGCCCTCGCAGGTCCGCTTTCTGGATCGCTGAGTGCAGTGCGCCGCGCCACAATGCAGCCCGATGCCTGAACCTTTCTTCTGCTACTTCTCCGTGGCCTGACCGGCATGGAGATCTACCAACTGCGTGCTTTCGTCACGGCGGCCAAGCTCGGCCATGTGACGCGCACGGCCGAAGCCCTGCACCTGACCCAGCCCGCCATCACTGCGCAGATCAAGGCGCTGGAGGAAGAGCTGGGAGTGGCATTGTTCGACCGACGCCCCGGCCGCATCAGCCTCACAAAAGCGGGCGAGGCCTTGCTGCCCGAGGCCGAGAACGTGCTGACCGCTGCAGGCCACCTGCTGGGCAAGGCGCGCGACCTGCAGGGCGAGGTCACGGGTTCGCTCACCCTGGGCACAGTGGCCGACCCCGACACCTTGCGCCTGGGGTCACTTTTGGGGGCCTTGGTGCGAGCGTTGCCGCTGCTGGAGATCCGCACGCGCAACGGCCCGGCGGAGGAACTGCGCGAACAGGTGGCGGCTGGCCTGCTGCAGGGCGCCTTCTACATCGGCCCCAACATCCCGCGCGAAGTGGTGGGGCTGGCGCTGCAGACCATCCACTACCGCATTGCGGGCCCGGCCAGCCAGGCACCGCAGGTGCTGCATGCAGGCTGGCGCGACATTGCCGCCATGCCCTGGATCGGCGCGCCGCCGCTGCACCATGTGCAGACGCTGATGCGTGACATGTTTGCGCGCCAGGGGCTCACGCCGCACCAGGTGATCGAATCCGACGAGGTCTCGCTGCCGCAAAGCCTGGTGCGCGCGGGCGTGGGCCTGTCGCTGCTGCGCGAGGACGTAGCGCTGCCCGCGAGCGAGCGCGGCGAGGTGGTGATCTGGCCGCACGCCCGCGTGGGGGCGCTGCTCAGCTTCATCTACCCACGCGCTGCCGAGCACGACCCGGCCATCGTGGCTACGCTGCAACTGTTGCGCTCGGTGTGGTGCTTGTCTGCGTGAATTGCTATGTTTAACATAGCTGCTAGAGCTTATGGAATAAGCGCTATAGCCTTTTTTGACCATATTTTTATCCAGAATCACTCGCCAGCGACATGGCTGCGCTGGCCGGGCGCCTGCACAAAAATCCTCACGCCCGTAAACTTGCCCGCTTCTCAAAGGAGCCCGCCTGCATGAACAAGATTCCCCTCGGTCAAAGCGACCTGCATGTCACCCCCATTTGCCTGGGCACGATGACTTTTGGCGAACAGGTCAATGAAGCCGACTCGCATGCCATCCTGAGCCGTTCGCTGGAGCGCGGGGTGAATTTCATCGACACGGCAGAGATGTACGCCGTGCCTGCCAAGGCCGAAACCTTTGGCGCCACCGAAACCATCATCGGCAACTGGTTTGCCAAAAATCCCGGCGCGCGTGAAAAGCTGGTGGTGGCCACCAAGGTGGCAGGCCCATCGCGCGGCATGCCCTGGGTGCGCGAAGGCAAGGGCATGACCCCAGCAGACATCGTGGCCTCGTGCGAGGCCAGCCTGCGCCGCCTGCAGACAGACGTGATCGATCTCTACCAAATCCACTGGCCAGAGCGCCATGTGCCCGCCTTTGGCGCCCTGTATTACGACCCCGCCAAAGAGACGTCCGAGACACCCATCCATGCCCAGCTCGAAGCGCTTGCCGGGCTAGTGAAGGCAGGCAAGGTGCGCCACGTCGGTCTGTCCAACGAGACGCCCTATGGTGTGCACGAGTTTGTGCGTCTAGCCGAGCAGCATGGCCTGCCGCGTGTAGCGACAGTGCAGAACCCCTATTGCCTGATCAACCGCACCTGGGAAAACGCGCTGGACGAAACCTGCCACCGCCTGAATGTGTCGTTGCTGGCCTATTCGCCACTGGGTTTTGGCCTGCTGACGGGTAAATACGATGACAGCGGCATCACCGGCCCCACGGCCCCGCAGGGTGCGCGCATCTCGTCGTATGAATCGGTGCGCAAGCAGCGCTGGGGCCGCCCTGAGTCGCTGGAGGCTGCACGTCGCTATAACACCCTGGCCCGCGACCACGGCATGACCCCCACGCAGCTGGCGCTGGCGTTTTGCTACACCAAGTGGCAAGTGGCCAGCACCATCATCGGTGTGACGTCCGTGGGGCAATTGGACGAAGACCTGAACGCCTGGGGCACTAAGTTGTCGCCCGAGTTGCTCAAGGCTATCGACGCCATTCGCTGGGAACTGCGCGACCCGGCACTTTGAGATCAGTGGATCGATCAAAAAAAGGGGCTGAAAAGCCCCTTTTTTTATAGGTGCGAGCAAAGGCGTTTGCCTATGCCGCGGCAGCGAGGCGGCCTTCCTTCCAAGGTGTGCCCTGCGCCTCACCCAGGTCCCAGAACAATCCAGCCATCACGGCCAGACCTTCGCGCGCGACGGAGCCGAGCAGGTGCTCATTGGGCGCGTGTTGCGCACAGGCGGGGTACGAGTGGGGCACCCATAGCGTGGGCAGTCCCAACTGGTCCGCAAAGATGTCGTTGGGCAAAGAACCGGCGAGATTGGGCAGCAATGTAGCTGCCTGCCCAGCGCTGGCCTCTAGCGACGCCAGCGCCCAGTCCACCCAGGGGTTGTGCAGGTCAAGCCGCGTGGCGCCGCACACCATGCCCAGGGTGATGGCCACGTCCGCGAAGCCATGTGCGTCCAGGTGTTCGCGCACGATAGCTTCCACGTTGTGCCAGTCGGTGCCCACCACAAAGCGCAATTGGCAATGCGCAACCGCTTGAGAGGGGATGGCATTGATCGGCCGCTGCGCATTGCCTGCGCCCAATGCCAATACCTCCAGCGTGTTCCAGCCCACCAGTTGCTCCGCAGGCGTAAGGCCGGGTTCGCCCCAGCCGGGTGTCAGCGCGGGGTCATCGGTACCGGTGCCAATCACCACGTCTTGCAGGGCGGCGCGCAGCTTGGAGGGCACAGTCGGAGGCAGCAGACCCTTGACCAGAATGCGGCCCTTGGGGTCGACCAGTGTGGCGAGGGCGTGCGTGAGCACCGTGGCGGGGTTGGCCAGCACGCCGCCCCAGTTGCCTGAGTGGTAGGCCTTGTCGCGACTGCGCACCGTGAGTGAGAAGTTGATGGCGCCCCGCGAGCCGAGAAAGAGCGTGGGGCGTGCAGAGTTCACCCGCGGGCCGTCGCTTGCCACAAAGAGTTCGGCTTTGAGCGCGTCGCGATGCTGTTCGCAAAAGGCGGCCAGGCCGGGTGAGCCCGCTTCTTCGCCCATTTCCATCAGCAATGTCACGTTGTAACCAAGACGGCCCTGGCGGGCCTCCAGGGTGTGCGCCAGCGCAGCCAGGCTGATGGTGTGTTGGCCTTTATTGTCGGCCGTGCCGCGGCCGTACCAGCGGTCGTCTTCGATCGTCAACTCCCAGGGCGAAAGCCCTTCGCGCCAGGCGCTGTCCTGGCCATTAACCACATCGCCATGGCCGTAGGTCAGCACGGTGGGCAGGGCGGGGTCTTCCACCCGCCGGGCCAGCAGCAGCGGGCCCCCCGGTGGGTCGGGGTTGTCCACCACCTGGCAATCGAAACCCAGTGGCTTCAGCCACGGCACCACCTCGTCGGTGAGGTAGGTGCGCAATGCGGGCACAACTTGGCCGGTGTCGCTCTCGGTGCGCCAGGCGACGCGGCGGCGCAGATCGGCGGCAAAGCGGCCGTCGTCAAAATAGCGGCGCACGTCGTCGATGAGTTGCGGGCGGGATTGGGTCTTGGTCAGGGTCATTGGGGGTCACTCCACAACAATCTGTGCGCGGTGGGCGAGTGCCCGGTAGCGGCCGATTTCATCGTCCATTACGGCGCGCGTGGCCACTGGGCCGAGGTGCACAGGCTCCATGCCTTGTGCGCGCACTTGTTCCTGCATGCCGGGATCGCGGGTGATGGCCTCGACTTCCGCCACCAACTTGCGAATCACTTCGGGCGGCGTTTTTGCGGGGGCGGCAATGGCGTACCACGCGTCAAAGACTGCGTCGGGCAGCTTGAGTTCTTCCACCGTGGGTACACCAGGCAGCATGCTGGAGCGCGACTTGCCCGCAATGGCCAGGGCGCGCAGTTTGCCTGCGCGAATCTGCGGGGCTGCGGCGGCTACGGTGTCGATACCCAGTTGAATTTCGCCGCCAATCAACGCCATCAACGACTGGCTGCTGCCGCGGTACGGGACATCCTGCAATTTGATACCCGCAGCCTGCTCCAGCAATGCCCCGGCCAGATGCGGGCCAGACCCAGATCCGAACGTGGCGTAGTGGATGGTTTTGGGCGCAGCCTTGGCGGCGGCTATCAGGCCGTGCAGGTCCTTGTAGGGAGCGGTCGCGCTGACCACCATTACCAACGGAGCGCGCGCTACCGTCGCGACAGGAACGAGGTCTTTGGCCAGGTCGTAAGGCAGTTTGCTGCGCAACGCAGGATTGACGGTGTAGCTGCTGGAGCCTGATACAAGCAGGGTATAGCCGTCGGGCTCCGCGCGCACCACGGCTTCTGTGCCAATGATCGTGGAGGCGCCGGGCTTGTTATCGACCACTACCGGCTTGTCCAAACGCGCCGAGAGTTTCTGACCCAATGCGCGGGCCACAGTGTCGGTGCCACCGCCGGGCGGGAAGGGCACGACGAGACGTACCGTGCGCTGGGGCCATGCACCGGTAGGCGCCGCTGTCTGCGCGTGGGAGAGGCTGGCCGCGCTGGCAAGTGTGGCCAGGGCAACGGACAGCAAAGAGGCTCGAACAAGGCTTGTCATGCGGACTCCAGAAGTTGAGGCCTGCGGTGATAGGTGCGTCGCAAAGATGGCGCCATGGTCACACACAGCCATAGGTGAATTGGAGCCCTAAAACATGCAAGATGGAAGCCGGTTTACCATTGCTTTGAAGAGAGATTTAGCAATTGCCCATTGCCTTTTTGTTTATGGTTGAAATATGAATGTTTCGCTGCTCAGCCTGCCCCTGCGTTACTTTTTGGAAGTGGCACGTACGGGCTCCGTCAACCAGGCGGCGCAACGTCTGCACGTGGCTGCATCGGCCGTCAGCCGCCAGTTGGGCAAACTGGAGGACAGTCTGGGTGTGGTGCTGTTTGAACGCCAGGCCCGTGGCATGGCTCTGACCGAAGCGGGCGCCCGGTTGATGGCCCACGCCAGTGCACACGATGCGCAGGCGCTGGAATTGGTAGAGCAACTGCACGGCCTCTCGGCGCAGGAGGCTTTGCGTGTGCGTGTGGCCTGTACCGAGGGTTTCGCCGCCAGCTTCATGCCGCTGGTGATGTCCAGCTTTCGGCAGGTGGCCCCCCAGGTGCGGCTGCAGTTGCAGGTGGCTTTGCCGCAGGAGGTGTCGGCCCTGGTGGCTCGTGGTGAGGTCGATCTGGCGCTGAAGTACAGCGTGGCGCCAGAGAAAGGCTTGCAGGTGCTGCATTCCGCCATTGCACCGATCTACGCCATCATGCCCGCCAACCACCCGCTGGCCCGCCAGCGCAGCGTGCGTGTGGCCGATGTGGTGCGCTACCCGTTGCTGATTGGCGCCAGCGGTATCACAGGGCGGCAGTTGTTCGACCTGAGCTGTGCCGTGCAGGGCCTGCGCTATGTGCCCGCGGTGGAAAGCAATTTTTCTTCGGCTTTGCTACCCCTGTTAAGCGGGCAGGACGTGGTGTTGGCCAGCTACCTGACGGCCGCGCGGTGGGTCGAGGCGGGCCTGCTGGCGGCGCGACCTTTTGACGAGGTTCAACTGCAGCAACGCAGGCTTCAGGTGCTGGCAGTGGAAGGGCGGGAACCTTCGGTGTTGGTTCAGCAGTTCACGCAGGCGCTGGTGTCCGCCATTGAGCAATATGGCAAGCGCAAGGTGGGGCGGCGCAAAGCAGCCAGCGGCCCCGCGGCTGTCGTGCTTTGAATTTTGGGCGGGCCCACCTTTTCGTGCGTGCCAAGGGAAGGGCGCTCACAAATGGATACCATTCGCTCCCTACCCAGATCACACCATGGCCAAGAAAGAACACGTCTCCGAGACCCAAGCCACCCAGTTGCTCAAGGCCCACAAGGTCGCGTTCACCGAGCATCCCTATGAATACCTGGAGCATGGCGGTGCCATGCATAGCGCCGAGGTGCTGGGGCTGGATCCGTTTACCGTGGTCAAGACCTTGGTCATGCAGGACCAGGACGCCAAGCCTTTGCTTGTGCTGATGCATGGCAATCGCAAGGTCTCCACCAAGAACCTGGCCCGCCAGATTGGCGCCAAATCAGTGGAGCCCTGTACCCCGGAGGTGGCCAACCGGCACAGCGGCTATCTGGTGGGCGGTACCTCGCCTTTTGGCACGCGGCGCAGCATGCCTGTGTACATCGAAGCCAGCATTCTCGAGCTGAGGCGCATCGCCATCAATGGGGGGCGCCGGGGCTTTTTGGTGCAGCTGGATCCGCAGGTGTGTGTGCAGTTGCTGGGTGCCAAACCGGTGCACTGTGCACTGGCAGAATAGGCCGCCGCGAAAGACAGTCCGCTGTCCCCCTGATTTTGAGGAGTTGCTTTGACCGCCGTGTATCCCATCCTGGCCACCGTGGCCGCCTATTTGCTGGGCTCGTTGTCGTTTGCTGTGATCGTGACGCGTGTCATGGGTCTGACCGATCCACGCACCTATGGCAGCAAAAACCCGGGGGCCACCAATGTGCTGCGATCCGGCAACAAGGCTGCCGCCATCGTGACGCTGCTGCTGGATGCCATGAAAGGCTGGCTGCCGGTGGCGATGGTGATGTGGTTTGGAGAGCCTTATGGCCTCAACGATGGCACCGTGGCGATGGTTGGGCTGGCTGCGTTTTTGGGGCACCTGTGGCCGGTGTTCTTCCGCTTTGAAGGCGGCAAAGGCGTGGCAACGGCCCTGGGGGTGCTGCTGGGCATCAGCCTGTGGCTCGGGTTGGCCACCGCTGCCACGTGGCTGATCATTGCATTTTTCTTCCGGTATTCGTCACTGGCATCGCTGGCGGCTGCCGCGTTTGCGCCCGTGTACTACCTGTTGGTAGATGGTGTGGTGTGGTACGCCGAGGGCACGATTGCGGCCGCTATCGTCATGATGGCGCTGCTGCTGGCCTGGCGCCATAAAGAGAATATCCAGCGGCTTATCGAAGGCAAGGAGTCACGCCTGGGCAGCAAGAAAGTGAAGGCGGGCGCAGAAGCCGCAAGCGCCAAAACGCCGAAGTGATCTGAGGATGCTCGGGCTCAGAGCGAGCCTGGCCCAGTCGTCACGCCGCGCACCCCGACGCTGTGCTGGGCTGCGTACAAGCCCAGGCGCATCATGGTGCGGTGATTGAGCTCCAGGCTTACCGAAGCGCGAGCCAGCGCGGACTGGATACGGGGCTTTCCACTGGCCGTTTGGTACAGGTTGGGCTGGGCGCGGTGGGTGCCCGTGCTGTCCAGCAGGCTGGCTACCAGCGGGTGGTTGGCCTTGTCGCTGCGACGCAAAACAATGGCGGTTTCGCCGTTGTCCAGCTTTACAAAGGTGCCCGGCGGACAAAGGCCGATAGAGCGCACCAGCGTGTAGCTCACTTCGTCGCGCTGGTCGATCTCCTGCCCCACGATGGCGCGGACTGAATCCGTGGCGCTGCGCCCCACGCGGGACTTGCGCGGACTGATCATGGCGGCGTAGCGGTCGATGGTGCCCAGGATACGCGTCAGGCGGTCCTCGGGGTCCTGGTCGGCCAGTGGCACCCGGTCAGAAACGTTGGCGTGGTGTTGTCCCACCACGTCCAACCACAGCGCATCGGTGATGAACAAACGTTCCAGCAACACGAGGCTGTCCTCGGGGTGACTTCGGATGGCTTCTTGCTGGGCGGCGTTGGGACGCTCCCGTTGTTCGGCCAGTTCATCCTGCAGGCGCGTCATGCCGATGTTCATCGTCAGCGCCGCGCGAACGAGGCTGTCCCGCTCGCGCTGGGGCAGTTTCAACTCGATTGCCATGATGTGGCACAAGGTACCGCACACCAGCGCGTGCGAGGCGCTGTAGCCCACCGTGGAGGTGGATGCAAGCTGAAACATCAGGTACAGCGCTGCATCGATGTCATGTGCGACCAAGTCTTGCAGCCAACCGTCGAACTGCCGCACCTTGGCTGAAAAGTCCTGCACCTGCAGGGGACGGGACAGCAAAACCGACAACGCCGACTCCAGATCAGCCCAGAGGCTGAGCAGGTCTTCATACTCGCCTTCGGTTCGGTGGTTGGCGGAATGGAGGTGGGCAGACATGGCGGCTTTTTCTTACGGCTGTCAGTTGCGCTTTTCCAGCACCATCTGGTCGTTGATGCGGGTCATCTGAAACTGCCTCAAAAAGCTGGTGCCCAACAACACATAGGGCATGGGCTGGGGCGTGATGATGGCCTCGACCCCCAGCACCTCCACATCGCCCAGCCGCACCGAGTCGAGCTTGATACGCCAGCCTTGTGCCACACCGTTGGCGGTGTTCATGCGCACAGGCTCTGCGCCCTGGTAGTTCAACCCCATGCGGTCGGCATCTGCGCGTCCAATGGCGATGGTCGACGCACCCGTGTCCACCATGTACTGCATCACGCGCCCATTGATGGTGCCGCTGTTCACAAAATGCCCTCTGCTGTCAGCCATCAGGATGACGCGCTTGCCGCTGCCGCCACGGGCGCCCACGCTCACCGGAGCTTCCCCCAGCCGCAACGTTCGTCGCGCACCGTTGACCTCGATCGTGACTTCTTCTTTGCTGAGGGCAATCACCTTGACGCCTTGGTACTCGTCCCCAGCCCCCACCGCCTTGGGCGGGTTGGCATCCACCACCAGCAAGGCCTTGCTGCCCAGCATGCCCGCGAGCGCCACCGCCTGCGCGTTGGCAGCATGCGGCGCCAGCCAAAGCGCGCACAAAGCCAGCAGCGAAGGGTTCAGCCAGCGAGGTCTGTGGAAACTTTTCATGGCCGGATGGAGCCTGTGCGACGCTTAATCCCGGAAATTGTCAAACGACAGGGGCACGTCGGTCACATCCTTGCGGACCAGCGCCATGGCTGCCTGCAGATCGTCACGCTTGGCGCCGGTAATGCGCACCTTGTCTTCTTGAATGGCGGCTTGCACCTTGAGCTTGCTTTCCTTCATGAGCTTCTGGATCTTCTTGGCTAGCTCGCTTTCGATGCCGCTGCGCACCTTGATGACTTGTTTGACCTTGTCACCGCCCATCTTCTGCACATCGCCCATGTCCAGAAAACGCACGTCGACGTTGCGTTTGGTGAGCTTGTTGCGCAGCACGTCTTCAATCTGGGTAAGTTGAAACTCGGCATCGCCCACCATGGTGATTTCCTTGTCCTTGATTTCAATGCTGGCAGACGTGCCTTTGAAATCAAAGCGGGTGGTGATTTCCTTGACGGTGTTTTCCACCGCATTTTTTACTTCAACCAGGTTGGCTTCACAGACAGTGTCAAAAGATGGCATTGGAGGACTCTCAATCTCAGGGAAACAGGGGGTGGTTAGCAGGCCGCCCACAGGGGTGGATGCGACAATCGGACCAATGGTAGTCGAGAAAAACGCCCCTTTACAGCCCTGGAACACCTTTGGCATCGCAGCGCGCGCCCAAACCCTGGTCCGCGTGCGGTCCGTGTCCGATTTGCTGACCGTGCTGGCCGACGCTCAGCTGGCCCAAGCTCCGAAGTTTGTGCTTGGCGGTGGCAGCAACATCATCCTGACGGGTGATGTGAAGCCCGTGGTGCTCAAAATGGAGATCAAGGGCTTACGCCTGGTCGAAGAAACCGCCAAGGCGTGGATCGTGGAGGCGGGGGCTGGCGAGGTTTGGAACGACTGCGTGGCCTGGACGCTGGCCCAAGGCTTCCCGGGGCTTGAGAATCTGGCACTGATCCCCGGCACGGTGGGTGCTTCGCCCGTCCAGAACATCGGCGCGTACGGCGTCGAGCTACAAGACCGCTTTGAAACACTGGATGCACTCGATCTGCTCACCGGCCAGACGTTTACGCTCGACGCGGCGCAATGTGGCTTTGGGTATCGGGATTCGGTGTTCAAGCATGCACCGGCTGGCGGCCAGGAGGTGGGGGATCTGCCCCGCGGCATGGGGTTGGCGGGCAGGGCGGTGATCACGCACGTGCGCTTTCGGCTGCCCAAGCCCTGGAAGCCTGTGCTCGGCTACCTCGACCTGGAGCGCCGCCGTGTGGAGGCGGGCGTGGAAAACCCCAGTGCCCAACAAATCTACGACTGGATTTGCGACATCCGCCGCGCCAAGTTGCCCGACCCTGCGGTGGTGGGCAATGCCGGCAGCTTCTTCAAGAACCCCACGGTGTCGCCCGACCAGTGCGCGGACATCATCGCGCGGGAGCCCAAGATCGTGCACTACCCCATGCCCGACGGCAGCATCAAGCTGGCTGCAGGCTGGTTGATCGATGCCTGCGGCTGGAAGGGGAAATCCATCGGCAAGGCTGGGGTGTACGAAAAGCAGGCGCTGGTGCTGGTCAATCGGGGGCATGGCGCTGATAGCGTCACGGGCGGCGAGGTGATGACGCTTGCCAAGGCCATTCAGACCAGCGTGTATGAACGCTTTGGCATACGGCTGGAGCCCGAGCCCGTGGTGGTCTGACGGTCAGATCGACACGCAGGGGTGTCTGCAGTCGCCCCCGCCGACGAACTCTTCACCGTCCGCTTGCAAGATGGGACTCGTGTCGTTCTTGCACGGACGCAAGGTCTGTCAAGCCCATTCTCTGGCACAGCGCATGGGCCATAGACCACGCTTCCAGCAGCTCGATGCGGGTGCGCGTGGCGGACGCCTCGTCCGGTGCGACACCGTTCTTTTCAAGCTGCAGGGCGATGGACGCCAGCTTGTGAAAGCCCAGGTTGGCCGCCGCGCCCTTGAAGGCATGGGCTGGCGCCCGAAGGTCTGTGGGCGTGCTGTCGATGGCGCCGAGCAGGCTATCCAGCGCACCCGATTCATCCTGAAAGAAACTGTGCAGCAGTGATCGATAACCGTGTGCGGACACACCGATACACACGTCACCAATCATGGCCATGTCCAGATGCGCGGCCACGTCACCCGGGCGAAAGCGTTTGCGGACTGGGCGTGCAGGCGCGGCGCGCGGCTCGTCCTGCTCTCGCGTCACCTGCGGGTCCGGATTCGCCAGACTCTGGCTGGCCCGCCCGGCTTCCGCCGGGGCGCCGCGCAAACCAAAGAGTCCGGTGAGTGTTTCCTGCAGCACCGCCACGTTCACAGGCTTGGTGATGAACCCGTTCATGCCGCATTCCGAAGCCTTTTGGCGAGTTTCCTCAAAAACATCTGCTGTGAGCGCAATGATCGGCAACTGGTCGCTGCGGTATAACTTTCGCAGAGTGCAGGTTGCTTCGAAGCCGTCCATCGTCGGCATGTGCAGGTCCATCAATACCAGGTCCGGCTTCATCCGCTGGACGGCGGCACAGGCCTGCGCACCGTCGGGGGCAAATTGCACAACGTGACCCATGTCTTCCAGCAGGCCGCCCATGTATTTGCGGTTGACGACATGGTCATCTGCGATCAGCACGGTGAGCCCTTGAACCCCTTCCGGGCGCATCGCCGATGGGAGGCTGGGCGCGGCGTTGGCGGGGGCTGTGTTTGGTGGCGCTGGTGGCGCTGCCAGTGCCAGCGGTAGTGCGACGGTGAACGTACTTCCAACGCCAGGGGTGCTCGCTACCGATATGTCTCCACCCATGCGCCGGGCAAGGTTGCGCGAGATCTCCAGCCCCAGGCCTGTACCCCCGAACCGGCGGGAGGTGCTTTCGTCCCCCTGCGTGAACCGTTTGAACAGCTTGGCCTGGACCTCGGCGTCCATGCCAATCCCCTCATCACGCACTTCGAGACGCAGCGGAAAGGTGTCGGCGCCTTGAGCCTGCGTAGCTGCGCCATCGCGCGACAGGGAGAGCGTGATCTTGCCGCTCTCGCTGAACTTGATCGCGTTGGTCACCAGGTTCAGCACGATCTGTTTGAGCCGGGTGCCGTCTGCATGGATCCACTGGGGCAGGTCTGCGGCCATGTCAGCTTGCAGGTAGAGCCCCTTTTGTTGCGCAACGGGCTGCATCAGCTGTTCAACGCTGGCCAACATGGCGTGAAAATCCATGGGCAGCGGGTGGATGCCCATCTTGCCGGTTTCCATGGCCGACACATCCAGGATGTCGTTGAGCAGGGACAGTAGATGGTCGGCAGACCCGCGCGCCGTGTTGACGTACTCCTGTTGCACACCGCTGAGGGTGGTGCGTTCGAGAAGATTGAGCATGCCAAGCACCCCGTTGAACGGCGTGCGCAATTCGTGGCTCATGTTGGCAAGAAACTGGCTTTTTCCGCGGTTGGCGGCTTCGGCGGCCAGATTGGCCTCTTGCAGGCTGTGTGTCAGTTGCTGCATCGCAAGCTTTTCCTGCTCCAGCCTCCGTTGGCGCCATGCCAATGCGGCCGCCGCAGTCAGCAGCATCACCAATTGCGCAAGGATGAGCGCCATGATCTGGCGGCTTTGCGCGAGCATGGTGGACTCCTGTTGCTCCAGCAGTTCCGCGGTCCGGCGTGTGGCCACCATCGTCAGCTCCTGCACGTCGGCTCCTAACGCGTTGAACCTTTGCAACAGATCCTGAAGCTGAGAACGTGTGGGTACCGCCGGCGCAAGCATCGCGCTGTCGACCTGTGCAATCAGTGCTTCCAGCTGCGGCATGGTCCGTTGGTATTCGGTGCGCTCTTGCAGCGCCGAGGAGCTGGGCGTGTCGTGCAGCAACTGAAAGCGGCTGGCAAACACGTCACTGCGCAAACGCAGCGTGTCGAGATCCAATGGTCCCTGGCTGTGTGCATTCACGTCGATGACGTGTCGAAGCCGTAGAAACTCCCTTTCCAACTGAAAACTGAGGGCCGTGATGGAGTCGCTGCGCAGATCTGCGCTTTTGCGGATGGCCTGCTGTTGTGTGAACTGCAACACCAGCAACACCGCCATGGCGCCCGCCATGACGGTGGTGCCCAAGGCAAGCCACAGGAGGTAGCGTTGGGAGCCGCGGGTGTCTTTCATTGTTGGTGGTCAGTCAATAGCCAGAGACTTGAGCTGCCATGCCGAACGGCCGTAATACTTGGAAGTCTTCAGCTCGGGCACCGAGTCAAACGGATAAATGATGAACAGCGGCCCCTTGGTGCGCACCGAGATGGGCTGGTCGTTGATGCGGTGTGCAACGATCACGTCAAACTGCCGCGCGTCCTCGACAGGAATACTGGTCTTGTAATCGTTCAGTGCGAGAGCCGTCACTGTGGTGCCCATCGCTCGTGCGGCCGCCAGCACGTCCCGAAGCAGGGGGCCGGTGAACTTGGTGGGCTGCTTGTCCCAGGGGGTATTGGTGACGAAGGTCTTTTGCGGCAGGGCCTCCAACATGGCCAAGTCAAAAACAGCAGCGCCCGACTGGTTTTTTGCACCCACATTCCCGGAAATCGTCAGGATCGGCGCGCCCGAGGGTGGGTCTAGCGCCCACACGGGTGACAGCATGCACAGAGAGGCGACGAGCATCAGCGCGCGTCGGGTGATGAGGTGGATAGCGTGTGACATGGATGGCCTTGCTAGTTGATTTAAATGATAAATTTTACCTCAAAATGATTTAAATGATAATTCTTTTAAAGTCGGATGGTCAATTCCGTACGTTTGGAAACCTTTGACGCAACGAGCAGACGAAAAAAAGCCACCGTCTTCGGTGGCTTTGCTCTTCTATTGATAGCTGTTGGCGCTTTATATATAAGCGCCAGGGCCAATTTATACCAATATTCTAGTTGCCATCACTTGCGGTCGTTTTCCAGTTGCGCCAGCGCCGCGTTGCCACCCAACGACAGCAGGCCAGCGCGGGAGTACACGCCCAGCTTGTCGCGCGTGTCGGAGATGTCCAGATTGCGCATCGTCAATTGACCGATGCGGTCCAGCGGCGAGAACGGCGCGTCTTCCACTTTTTCCATCGACAGGCGCTCGGGCGCGTACGTCAGGTTGGGCGATTCGGTGTTGAGCAGCGAATAGTCGTTGCCACGGCGCAGTTCCAGCGTCACGGTGCCGGTCACGGCGCGGGCCACCCAGCGCTGGGCGGTTTCGCGCAGCATGATGGCCTGCGGGTCGAACCAGCGGCCTTGGTACAGCAAACGGCCCAGCTTCAAGCCGTTCATGCGGTACTGTTCGATGGTGTCTTCGTTGTGGATGCCGGTCACCAAGCGCTCGTAGGCGATGTGCAGTAGGGCCAGGCCGGGGGCTTCGTAGATGCCGCGGCTCTTGGCTTCGATGATGCGGTTCTCGATCTGGTCGCTCATGCCCAGGCCGTGGCGGCCGCCGATACGGTTGGCTTCGAGGATCAGCTCGACGGGGTCGGAGAATTCGACGCCGTTGAGCGCCACGGGTTGACCTTCTTCAAAGCGCACGGAGACTTCTTCCGCCTTGACGGCGACGTCTTCTTTCCAGAACGCCACACCCATGATCGGGTTCACGATGCGGATGCCGCTGCTCAAAAACTCCAGGTCCTTGGCTTCGTGCGTGGCGCCCAGCATGTTGCTGTCGGTGCTGTAGGCCTTCTCGGCGCTCATCTTGTAGCCAAAGCCGGCTTGCGTCATGAACGCCGACATTTCGGCGCGGCCGCCCAGTTCGTCGATGAACAGTTGGTCCAGCCAGGGCTTATAGATCTTGAGCGAAGGATTGGTCAGCAGGCCGTAGCGGTAAAAGCGCTCGATGTCGTTGCCCTTAAAGGTCGAGCCGTCGCCCCAGATGTTGACGTCATCCTCCTTCATGGCGGCCACCAGCATGGTGCCGGTCACGGCGCGGCCCAGGGGTGTGGTGTTGAAGTAGGTCAGGCCACCGGTGGAGATGTGGAAGGCGCCAGCCTGCAGGGCCGCAATGCCTTCGTGGGCCAGCTGCGTGCGGCAATCGACGAGGCGGGCTTTTTCGGCGCCGTACTCCATCGCCTTGCGCGGGATGGCGTCGTAGTCGGGCTCGTCGGGCTGGCCCAGATTGGCCGTGTAAGCGTAGGGCACGGCGCCCTTGAGCTTCATCCAATGCAGCGCTGCACTGGTGTCCAGGCCGCCGGAGAAGGCGATGCCGACCTTTTGGCCGAGGGGAAGGTTCTGAAGGATGGTTGCCATGGAATGCTTCTCAAAAATGATAGCTGCTAGCGCTTATTGGAAAAGCGCTAGAGGCCAAAAACAGTCAAATTTCGGCGGTCAATCTCAACCGAAATGGCAGATGTAGTGATAGGCCTCGGTCACGCGGATGTCGAACTTGGAGTTGCCAGGCACGCTGAACTTGTCGCCCGCCGAAGACTTCACCCAGGCGTCGGTGCCGTCCAGCTTGTATTCGCAGGAGCCTGCCACGCATTCCATGATTTCGGTTGCGCCGGTGTTGAAGGTAAGGGTTGCGGGCAAGACCACGCCCACAGACTTTTTCGTGCCATCGGCAAAGGTGATGCCGTGGCTCACGCACTTGCCGTCAAAGTACACGTTGGCCTGGGTCGTGACGGACACGCCGTCGATTTTTTCGGTGGTCATGGGTGCGCAGCTAGGGTTAGAGGAAACCCGAGATTTTAGGGCAGGGGCTCCGACGTTCTTGCAGGTCGATCTGCCACCGGCCTCCAATGGGCGGTTTGGCTCCAAAAAAAGAGCCCCGAAGGGCTCTTGGTTTGTGGAAAGCGATCTGGCGATCACCTGACCAGCAGATCTTCAGATGGGGGCATTTAGCGCCAGTAAGGGTTGCGGTGGTGCGGGTAGGGGCGGCCACCGCCATACCCGTACTCGATCACCGTCACGGGCGGTGATACATAGGTCGGTTGCTGGTAGATGGGCTGAGGCGGGTAGGTGGACGTGACCACGCCAGGCTGGCTGTAGACGCCCTGTGACGCATACGGGTCGGGCTGCGTGGAATAGGTTTGCCCCGAAGGCTGCACACTGACCGGGATCCAGCGACCGGGGTCGTACTGGGTGCGGGTGGTGTACTGCCGCCCTGCGTATTCGTAAACCACGTCATAGCCGACGGTGCGGTTTTCATAATACGTCTCGGTCGTGCAGCGCTGCACATTCTGGTATTGCGGCTGGCCACCTTCGATCTGGTTGCCAATCACGGCGCCACCGATGAGGCCAATGGCCGTGGCGGCAGCGCGGCCGCTTCCCTTCCCAACGGCATTGCCGGCAGCGCCGCCGGCAATGGCTCCCATCACCGCGCCAGCGCCGCTGGTGCGATTGCCGCTGTACACGGTTTCATTGCCACACACTTGCTGGGGCGTGCCCACCTGCTGGACGACGGGCGTCGCCGACAGGACGCGGCCTTGTTCTTGGGCGCTCGCCAATGTGGCGACAGCAGCGATGGCAGAGAAAATGACGATCTTTTTCATGGAGAAACTCCTTTGCGGGTCGGTACATAACGCACCAGACTGTCGAAAAGTTTAGGCCTGCCACGTCAATTGCGGGCCCTCGAGCCGTAAATCTGCGTAAAGATTTGTGCGGTTTCTCCGGTCTTGGTGATGGATTTCAGGCTTGCCGCAATGAATCCAGCCAGATTTGCCATTGTTCGGGCGCAAATCCCACTGAAATGGTGGTCCGGCCCCCATGCGTCCATTCCACCACCGGGCGTTTCACTACGCTGGGTTGGGCTTGCATCAGTGCACTGGCGCTGGCTTCATCGGTGACTGCGGCCTGGGTTTCGATGGGCAGTTTTCGCCAGGTTGTGCCCTGGCGGTTGAGGAGTTTTTGCCACCCAGCGGCGGCCATCCATTCGGAGATCCGGTCCGGCGGCACACCATGTTTCTTGAAATCATGGAACTGATACTCCGCGCCTTGTTCTGCGAGCCATGCGCGCGACTTCTTCACGGTGTCGCAATTGGGAATGCCGTAGACGGTGATGAGTGGGGTTGTCATGCCGCGCATCATCCCCGAACTTTGGGGTGGGCGACAATTGCGGGCTGTATGCAAATCAAACCCCACACACTGGACGGGTGGCTTCGCCACTGCGAGCAATTACACCCCCACAACATCGAGATGGGCCTGGATCGGGTCAGCGAAGTGGCGCGCCGTATGGCGCTGCGCTTTGAATGCCCGGTGATTACTGTGGCGGGCACCAACGGCAAAGGTTCTACCTGCGCCATGCTGGAGGCCGTGGCGCTGCAGGCGGGGTACCGCACAGGGGTTTATACGTCGCCACACCTGGTGCATTTTGAAGAGCGGTGCCGTATCCATGGCGAGATCGTGAACGCTGCAGATTTGATAGCTAACTTTGAAGCAGTGGAGAGCGCTAGAACCCTAAATGGCAACGAAATATCGTTGACGTACTTTGAGTTCACCACGCTGGCCATCTTGCGGCTCATGAGTCATTCGCTGCTGGATGTGGCGATTCTTGAGGTGGGACTGGGCGGCCGCCTCGATGCCACGAACATCATTGATGCGGACTGCGCCGTCATCACCAGCATCGACATAGACCACATCGAATACCTGGGGCCCGACCGTGAATCCATCGGCCGGGAAAAGGCCGGCATCATGCGCACCGGCCGCCCCGTGATCGTGAGCGACCCCATGGCGCCGCAGAGCGTCGCAGACCACGCGCTGGAGATTGGCGCGGACCTGTGGCGATTCGGACGTGATTTCAATGTCTCGGGCGACAAGCTCCAGTGGAGCTGGGCCGGGCGAGGCCGGCGCTATGCGGGGCTGGCGTATCCCTCATTGCGTGGCGCCAACCAATTGATCAACGCGTCGGGGGTGTTGGCAGTATTGGAGGCCCTGCGCGAGCGCCTTCCTGTGACCGCTCAGGCGGTGCGCAACGGCATGGCAATGGTCGAATTGCCTGGCCGCTTTCAGATTGTCCCAGGGCAACCTACTCTGGTGCTGGATGTCGCGCACAACCCGCATTCGGTAGCTGCGCTGACGGCTAATCTGGATGCGATGGGCTTCTTTCCCACCACCCACGCTGTCTTTGGAGCCATGGCCGACAAAGATCTTGGGCCCATGCTGGTCAAAGTCGGACCGCTGGTGGATCGCTGGTACTTCACCAATCTGCCAACACCACGCGCCGAAACCGCAGCGGCCCTGCAGCAGAAATGGAATGCAGTGCAGATGGTGGCAGGCGGGCGCCACGATGTGACCTCCACATTGCACGCTGACCCCATGCAAGCCCTGCAGGCAGCCGTGGCTGCGGCGGACCCCGCTGATAGAATCGTGGTCTTTGGCTCGTTTTACACGGTGGGTGGTGTGCTGATCAACGGAACACCCCGCTTGCACGCTAAACATCTGGGCTGACAGAGCCGATTTCAACAGGTTCTCAGGTTCGCACGAGTCTCTACTCCATGGCATTTTTCAAGTTTCGGTGGCCCGGTCAGAGTGAACAACAGGCCGAAAAGCCGGCCAAACGCTCACGCTCCTCGCAGGCCGAGAGCATTGAGGTAATGCGTCGGCGTGCCCGGCATCGCCTTATCGGTGCCGCCGTGCTGGTGCTGTTGGGAGTGGTCGGGTTCCCGCTGTTGTTCGATACCCAGCCCCGGCCCATTCCAGTCGATATTCCCATTGAAATCCCGGATCGCAACAAGGTTGCGCCGCTGGTCGTGCCCGCGCCTGTGGCAGAGGCACCGGCGGCTCAACCGGCCGCATCTGCAGTGCAGAGCGCAGCCAACCAGCGCCCCACGTCCCGCAATGCCAGCAGTGCAGCCGGCAGCGGTATTACGGATGGCGAAGAGCTTTTGCAAGGTGCGCGACCTGCCGCGTCCCGCCCGGCGCCAGCGATGGCCGCTGCGCCGACCACCACTGCACCCAAGCCTGAAGCGAGGCCTGAGTCCAAGACGCCCGTGGCCCCCACGCCTGAACCGCGGCCCATTCGCGCCGACGAAGCTGCTAGGGCGCGAGCGCTTCTGGAAGGACGCTCAGCGGACGCTTCAGGATCTGCCCAGACAGAGGAGGGTCGATTTATTGTGCAGGTGGGTGCATTTGCCGAGGCCGACAAAGCCCGCGAGGTCCGTACCAAGGTAGAACGGGCGGGGCTCAAAACCTATACCCAGGTGGTAGACACCAAAGATGGCAAGCGCACACGGGTGCGCGTGGGGCCCTTCCCGAGTCGGTCGGAGGCAGATAAGGCGGCGGCGCGAATCAAGGCGCTCGACTTGTCGGCGTCCGTCTTGACGCTTTAAAAGCACTGATAACCGCCCGCCGAAGAAACTGTCGTCCCTATGGCTGCGCTGGATTGGGTTTTTGTGGCGGTGTTGCTGGCGTCGATGCTGATCGGTGCGTGGCGCGGTCTGGTATTTGAAGTGTTGTCTCTGGTGGGCTGGGTTGTGGCATTTTTTGTGGCGCAGTGGTTTGCTGCCGATATGGCAGAGCTGCTGCCGATGGGGGAGTCCGCCGGATCACTGCGGTATCCGGCCGGTTTTATCGTGGTGTTTGTGGCGTCGGTGTTTGTGTGCGGATTTTTCGCGTGGCTGGGGAAGAAGTTGGTGGACGCTATCGGGTTGCGCCCTGCAGATCGCACGCTGGGTGCTGCTTTTGGGGTGATGCGCGGCATGGTTTTGTTGCTGGTGGTCGCTGTTGTAGTGGGACTGACGCCGCTGCAAGAGGCGCTCTGGTGGCAGGAGTCCCAGGCTGCTCCGGTGCTCTCCGAAATGCTCAGGGGCTTGAAACCGACGTTGCCGGAAGAATTTGGTAGGCATCTGCCTTCTTGATATCGATGCGGCGGTGGCCAGAAGCTACTGTTGTGTGATTGCCGCGGGGCTGTTCCCGCAAACGGATGGAATACAACTATGTGTGGAATCGTCGGCGTCGTCAGTACAGCGCCCGTCAATCAGCTGATCTATGACGCCCTGCTGCTTTTGCAGCACCGCGGGCAGGACGCAGCGGGCATCGTGACCCAGCAGGGCCGCAAGTTCTTTATGCACAAGGCAAAGGGCATGGTGCGTGACGTATTCCGCACGCGCAACATGCGCGCTCTTCCCGGCAATGTGGGCTTGGGCCAGGTGCGTTACCCCACAGCGGGCAACGCTTACAGCGAAGAGGAAGCCCAGCCGTTCTACGTGAATGCGCCGTTTGGCATCGTGCTGGTGCACAACGGTAACCTGACCAATGCCCGCGAGTTGCGCGCAGAGCTTTTCCAGACGGACCATCGCCACACCAATACCGACAGTGACTCGGAAGTGCTGCTCAATGTGTTTGCACATGAGCTGGAGCGGTCGACGCGCGGCGTGCCCCTGCAGCCAGAAGATGTGTTTACCGCGGTGCGCGCCGTGCACAAGCGCATCAAGGGTTCGTACGCCGTCATCGCCCTCATCGCGGGCCACGGCCTGCTGGCGTTTCGGGACCCGCACGGAATCCGTCCATTGGCCATGGGCCGCAGCCAGGATGGCACGGTGATGGTGGGCAGCGAATCGGTGGCGCTGGAAGGCACCTCGCAAGTGTTTGATCGCAACATCGATCCCGGCGAAGCGGTTTTCATCACGCTGGATGGCAAGATTCACGCTCGTCAGTGCGCCGACAACCCTCAACTCAATCCTTGTATCTTCGAGTTTGTGTATTTGGCACGGCCCGATTCGGTGCTGGATGGCATCTCGGTCTATCAGGCAAGGCTGAACTTGGGCGAGGCTTTGGCCAAGCGTGTGGTTTCCACGGTTCCTCCGAACGAGATCGATGTGATCATCCCGATCCCCGAGTCGAGCCGCCCGAGCGCCACCCAACTCGCGCATTTGTTGGGCATTCCGTACCGCGAAGGTTTTGTGAAGAACCGCTATGTGGGCCGCACCTTCATCATGCCGGGGCAGGGCGTGCGCAAGAAATCGGTACGCCAAAAGCTCAATGTGATCGCCAGCGAATTCAAAGGCCGCAATGTGCTGCTGGTGGATGACTCCATCGTGCGCGGCACCACCAGCCGCGAGATCGTGCAGATGGCCCGCGATGCCGGAGCCCGCAAGGTTTACCTTGCCAGCGCCGCACCACCGGTGCGTTACCCCAATGTGTACGGCATCGACATGCCCACGAGCAGCGAACTGGTGGCCCATGGCCGCACCGTGGAAGAGATCCGCCAGGCGATTGGCTGCGACGCCCTCATCTATCAGGATGTGGATGGTATGAAGAGGGCGATTGGTGCGCTCAACAACGCCATCGTGGGGTTTGATGCTTCCTGTTTCGACGGCGTCTATGTGACCGGCGATATCACCGCCGAGGGCATCGCCAGTCTGAATGAAGGGCGTGTCGGCGTGGAAGAGGGCGAGGAAGATACGTCTCGCCTCGCACTGCCCAACGCACAAGAGGCTTGATTGCCGCAGGTTGAATGGCTTGAGTGCTAGGGGTTCGTCAACGCCCCCAGTTGCTCGGATGGACTGAATCTTGAAACTGGCCCCGCAAGGGGCCAGAACTTATTTGTTATGACTGAAACCACTGCTTCCGACACGGGCCACGTGCGTACACGCTTTGCCCCGTCGCCCACGGGCTTTATCCACCTGGGCAACATCCGCTCTGCGCTGTATCCCTGGGCCTTTGCACGTGCCACAGGCGGCGATTTCATTTTGCGCATCGAGGACACCGATCTGGAGCGGTCCAGCCAGGCTGCGGTCGATGTGATCATTGAAGGCATGGCATGGCTGGGGCTCGACCATGACGAAGGTCCCTTCTATCAGATGCAACGCATGGACCGATACAAGGCCGTTCTGGCAGAACTGCAGGCCGCGGGCCATGTGTACCCCTGCTATGTGAGCGTGGCTGAGCTTGATGCCCTGCGAGAAAAACAGATGGAGGCCAAAGAGAAGCCTCGGTACGACGGTACTTGGCGCCCCGAAGATGGCAAGGCCCTGCCGCCTGTGCCCGAAGGTGTGCAACCCGTGCTGCGTTTCAAAAACCCACAGGGTGGCGTGGTGGCTTGGGAAGACAAGGTCAAGGGCCGCATTGAAATCAGCAATGACGAGCTGGATGACCTCGTCATTGCGCGCCCCGATGGCACTCCCACTTACAACTTCTGCGTAGTGGTCGACGACATCGACATGGACATCACCCATGTGATCCGGGGCGATGACCACGTGAACAACACGCCACGGCAGATCAACATCTTCAAGGCGCTTGGCAAAGAACCACCAATCTATGCCCACCTTCCCACGGTGCTGAACGAGCAGGGCGAGAAGATGAGCAAACGCAACGGCGCCAAGCCCGTTACCCAGTACCGCGAGGAAGGCTATTTGCCCGACGCCATGGTCAACTACCTGGCACGGTTGGGCTGGAGCCACGGAGACGACGAAATCTTCAGCCGCGAACAGTTCCTGCAGTGGTTTAACCTGGACCACCTGGGTCGCAGTGCGGCCCAGTTCGACGAAGCCAAACTGCGTTGGGTGAATGCCCAGCACCTCAAGGTGATGGCAGATGACGCTCTGGCGGCGCTGGTGACGCCGCAGTTGCAACAACGGGGGGTCAGTGCCACGGAACTCGCAGACGGACGCCTTCCCCGCATCTGTGGGTTGTTCAAGGACCGCTGCGACACTACAGTGGTTTTGGCCAACTGGGCGCAGGTGTTCTACGGTGATGTCACACCGGTGGACGCCGAGCGCGCCCAGCATGTCACTGAGGCGATTGCGCCTGCGTTGCATGCATTGGCCGATGTACTGGCTGTTTGCGATTGGGACAAGGCATCCATCAGTGCAGCGTTCAAACAGGTGCTCGCTGACCAAGGACTCAAGATGCCCCAGCTGGCCATGCCTGCGCGCGTTTTGACGGTCGGCACGGCCCACACGCCGTCGGTCGACGCAGTGCTGGAACTGGTCGGACGCGAAAAAGTTGTAGCGCGTTTGCGAAACCACTAAAAATCTGTCTATAATTCAAGGCTCAGATGGTGATGACAAACACAGTGTGTAAGTTGTCACTCAGTGGGGGTATAGCTCAGCTGGGAGAGCGCTTGCATGGCATGCAAGAGGTCATCGGTTCGATCCCGTTTACCTCCACCAAAGTTTGTTGATAGATATGGTTAGTTCCAAGGTTTTGACCCCATCGTCTAGAGGCCTAGGACATCACCCTTTCACGGTGAGTACCGGGGTTCGAATCCCCGTGGGGTCGCCAAGTTGTAGCGCTTGGTTTGTGTTGA
>JAHJWB010000004.1 GCA_018828125.1 Gammaproteobacteria bacterium
GCCAAACGGATGCCGCCTTTCGATGTAGTACAGGCTTGTAGACGCGTGGGACCACAACGCAGAACCGTTTGATAACAAAAAATTAAACGTGCCACAGCACGACAACCGAATAGCGAGATCCTTCAGGGTCAGCGTAAGCTCTTGAATGGATGGCACGTTGGCGTGGGACTTGGCCAATTCCTGCATGATCCAGCAGAAGGCGTGCTCACTGTCTGTATCGCCTACTGGGCGGAAATGTGAATGCAGACGTGGGCGAAAATCCTTCAAATCGCCGTTGTGGGCGAACACCCAGTAACGCCCCCACAGTTCGCGCACAAAAGGATGGCAATTCTGGAGGCTTACGACGCCTTGGGTCGCCTTGCGGATGTGCGCGATAACGTTCTTGCTTTTGATGGGGTAGCGGCGGATGAGCTCGGCCACCGGAGACTCCACGGCAGCTTGATGGTCGACAAAATGACGGAGTCCCTTGCCTTCAAAAAAGGCAATGCCCCACCCGTCGCTGTGGTGGTCGGTTTTGCCCCCGCGCTGCGCAAACCCCGTAAAGCTAAAAGTCACATCGGTGGGGACGTTGCAATTCATGCCGAGAAGTTGGCACATAAGTTCGATTCCCTTCCGTTATTAGTGACGATGTAAGGTTGCCCGGATGTGTTGGCGGCGATGAGAGCCGTTTCCCACCTGCCACTGCCAAGCCGTATATGGCGCGTAAGGGCAGGCAGGTGCTGAAACGCGCGTGGAGACGGGTGTCCAAGGTAAACAAGCCGCAGGTGCTATACCTGGGCCGCGCCACCGGTTGAATGGCCCAGTCGGGCTGACTCAAACCTCCTCCATCTCCGGCTGAGGCTTTGGCTCGCGCAACCGCCATGCTGCAACCAAGGCAACCATACACAGGAAGGTCAGCATCAAAAACGTCTCGCCGAAGGCTGCGATCCGCGCGGGGTTGCTAGTGCCTGCCCCCAGGGATGCGCCGTGCGCGTCGAGCCGCCATTCCAGGACGATGCCACACAGGCTCACGCCTGCCGCACCCCCGAGCATGCGCAAGAAGCCGATGGCGCTGGAGCCCTGCGAGATCAGCGATTTATCGAGGGGGCGCATGGCACCCAGGTTAAGCGAGGGCAGGATGAAACCCAGGCCAATCCGCCCCAGGATCGCGAAAGCCACCAGCATCCACAGTGGGGAGCCCAGCCCAACGAGCACCATCAGCCCAAACGAGAGCGCCAGCAAGCCCAGGCCGATGCTGACAAGGAAATGGGTAGGTTGCCGATCCGCCAAGCGCCCCACCAGAGCGATCGTGATCGCGAGAACAAAACCGGCGGGCAGCATGAGGGTGCCCACATGAGAGGCAGACAACTCCAGTCCCAGTTGCATGAACACGGGCAACAGATAGGTCGAACCAAACAAGGCCGTTCCATAGATGAAGGCCACCACGCTACCCATCGCAAACTGTCGGTACTGGAACAGGCGCAGATCCATGAGAGGCTTGCGGCCGGTATGAATCAGCTTGCGTTGCCAAGCAATAAAGCTGGCCACGGCCAGCGCAGCACCCAGCAACAAGCCTCCAGCCTCGGCAATTGAGCCGCCGTGCAGCGAAACCAGCCCGTTGAGCAGGCACAGCGTGCCTGCCGTTCCCAAAAGCAGGCCCCGCCAGTCGAGTGCTTCACCCCGCCGATTCGCCTCCACACCGCCTGGGGCGCTCACAGGGACAAACTTGTAGGCCAGCCAGATGGAAATCAAGCACAGCGGAACGACCATGAAGAAAATTGAACGCCAGCCGAACCAATCCACCAGCAGACCACCGATGCTGGGGCCGATGGCCGGTGCCAGCACAACGCCCATGCCAAAGATACCGCTGGCGCGGCCCTGTTCGTGGGGACGAAAGGCATAAAGAATGATGACCGCGGGAATTGGCTGAACAACGCCCGCCGCCAGGCCTTCGGCCACCCGTGCGACGAGAACCAGACCGAAATCTCGTGCAAAACCCCCGCCCACGCCACCTGCTAGCAGCAGCAACATGGCACCCACATAAGTCGCCCGATAACCGTAGCGGGACAACAACCACGGCGTGGTGAGCATCGACACGGTCGTGGCCACCATGAACCCGGAGGTAACCCATTGCGCGCGCTCCTGGCCCAGGGCGAAGTAGTGGCTCATGTCCGGGATCGCCACATTCACGATGGTCGATGACATGATCGACGCCATGGTTCCCACCATGACGGAGAGCAGCACCAGCCAGCGATAGCGCTCCCCATACTTCTCTCGCAACACGGCCAACGAACCCGATGCAGCGGTCATACGTGGGCCCAGTAAACGCAGGCGTTGAAAGAATGGAGCTGAACCGGACGGTCTGCGTTCAGGCAGTGCGCTCCAGCCACAGCTTGCCGCCCGTGGCCCAGTTTTCGCGCTTGATGTCGGTGATCAGAATGTCCACCGACTCGGGCGAACCGCCCAGAATCTCGACAGAAACACGCGTGATCTCTTCCACGAGTTTCTTCTTTTGTTCGACCGTGCGGCCTTCCATCATTTCGATGTGGTATGTGGGCATCTCAGACTCCTTGGGCGCTAAAAGCGAAAAGTGGAAATCATATCGGTGGCGGAGCTCACCGGTGGGGCGATAGGTCGTTGTCAGCCGATCCGATGCCGCAGGCTGCACAGATGCAGGCTTTGCCACGCTGCGCCTCTGGCAAGGATGCGAGGACGGCGGGGTTGATCACCTGCGCCATGCACCAGCAGCTTTCCGGCGGGCGACCCGCGGCCATGGCGCACTGATTGGGTTGGCCACACACCGGACAACAAGAAAGGGGCGAGGGGGGCGGGATTTGCACGGACATGGGGGTGGTGCGCACGAGCGCTGCCTGCCAGTGTAAGGCGGTGCACCACCCGAACCCACTGCAAGGCTCTATCCACGGCCAATCAGCAGACTTCAAACAAAAATAGCCGCTAGCGCTTATTCGTAAAGCGCCAGCAGCTATGAAAAGAGGAGTAAGCGAGGGGCGACGATGTCGCGCCCCTCAAGGCTGCCATCAGGTCGCTTGCGCCGCCTTCAGCTTCAGGCGCCAGGCGTGCAGCAGCGGCTCGGTGTAGCCGCTCGGCTGCTCTTGGCCCTTGAGCACCAGGTCCAGCGCGGCGCGGTAAGCGTAGCTGGTATCAAAGTTTCCAGCCATGGGCTGGTACAGCGCGTCGCCTGCGTTCTGGCCGTCGACCACGGCTGCCATGCGCTCAAAGGTTTCCTTCACTTGCGCTGGCGTCACCACACCGTGCAGCAGCCAGTTGGCCATGTGCTGGCTGCTGATGCGCAGCGTGGCGCGGTCTTCCATCAGGCCCACGTTGTGGATGTCGGGCACCTTGGAGCAGCCCACGCCCTGGTCCACCCAGCGCACCACGTAGCCCAGAATGCCCTGCGCATTGTTGTCCAGCTCCTGCTGCTTCTCGGCATCCGTCCATGTTGGGTTGGCACTCACGGGCACGGTCAGCAGGCCGGTCAGCAGGTTGTCGCGCTCGGCATTCACGTCGGTCTTTTCCAGCTCGATCTGGATGTCGGTCACTTTCACCTGGTGATAGTGCAGCGCATGCAAAGTGGCCCCGGTCGGGCTGGGTACCCACGCAGTGTTGGCGCCGGCCTTGGGGTGGCCAATCTTCTGCTTGAGCATTTCGGCCATCAGGTCGGGCATGGCCCACATGCCCTTACCGATCTGGGCCTTGCCGCGCAGGCCACAGCTCAGACCCACCAGCACGTTGTTCTTCTCGTACGACTGAATCCAGGCGCTGGTCTTCATGTCGCCCTTGCGCACCATCGGGCCAGCGTGCATGGCGGTGTGCATCTCGTCGCCCGTGCGGTCCAGGAAGCCAGTGTTGATGAACGCCACACGGCTCGATGCGGCAGCGATGCAGGCCTTGAGGTTGACGGAGGTGCGGCGCTCTTCGTCCATGATGCCCAGCTTGACGGTGCTGTCAGGCAGGCCCAGCAGCTTTTCGACGCGGCCAAACAGCTCGGCGGCAAAGCCCACTTCGGCGGGGCCGTGCATCTTGGGCTTGACGATGTAGACGCTGCCCTTGCGGGAGTTGCGGATACCGTTCGCGCCGTGGCCTTGCAGGTCGTGCAGGGCGATGGCCGTAGTGACCACCGCGTCCATGATGCCTTCGGGAATCTCGCGCACTTGGCCCTGGGCGTCGGTCCACAGGATGGCCGGGTTGGTCATCAGGTGGCCCACATTGCGCAGGAACATGAGCGAGCGGCCATGCAGACGTACTTCGCCGCCTTTGGGGGCGGTGTAGATGCGGTCGGGGTTCAGCCCGCGCGTGATGGTTTTGCCGCCCTTGGCGACCTGTTCGGTCAGCGTGGCCTGGATGATGCCCAGCCAGTTGCTGTAGCCCAATACCTTGTCTTCGGCGTCCACGGCGGCCACAGAGTCTTCCAGGTCCAGGATGGTGGACAGGGCTGCTTCGAGCACCAAGTCGCTCACGCCCGCTGCGTCAGATTGGCCAATGGGCGTGCTGCGGTCGATCTGGATGTCCAGGTGCAGGCCGTTGTGCTGCAGCAGCACCGACGACGGCGCAGCGGCATTGCCCTGGAAGCCCTTGAACTGCGCTGCGTCCTTCAGACCCGTGGTGCTGCCGTTGGCAAGCGACACGACCAACTGGCCCCCTTCGACCTTGTAGCCCGTCGAGTCCTTGTGCGAGCCTGCAGCCAAAGGCGCCGTGTCATCCAGCACCTGGCGCGCAAACGCGATCACCTTGGCGCCGCGCACGGGGTTGTAGCCCTTGCCTTTCTCTGCGCCGTCGGTCTCTGGGATGGCATCGGTGCCATACAGCGCGTCATACAGGCTGCCCCAGCGTGCGTTGGCAGCGTTCAGCGCATAGCGTGCGTTCAGGATGGGCACCACCAGCTGTGGGCCGGCCTGGGTGGCCAGTTCGTCGTCGACATTGGCGGTGGTGGCCTTCACTTCGGCGGGCTGGGGTACCAGGTAGCCGATCTTTTCGAGGAATCCGCGGTAGGCCACCATGTCTTTGATGGGGCCGGGGTTGGCCTTGTGCCATGTGTCCAGCTCGGTCTGCAGGCGGTCGCGTTCGGCCAGCAGGGCAATGTTGCGCGGGGCCAGGTCGGACACGATGGCGTCAAAGCCCTTCCAGAAGGCGGCGGCATCGACACCCGTGCCGGGCAGTACCTTGTCTTCGACAAAGCGATACAAGGAGGTGGCCACTTGCAGGCCGTGGGCATTGGTGCGGTCAGTCATGGGAGTACCTCGGACGATGAATAGGTGGAAAGAAACAACAACTGCGGCGCCTGCGCTGAGGGCCATGGGCAGACTGTATTGCAAATGTTTGCGAACATAAATACGCTGAAAAGCTCAAAACCAGTGACTTTTACGCAAAGATGCGGGAATCGCTACTGGGGCATATTTGATCGTTTTGCTGTAAAAATGCTAGCTATAGCCGCTTTACCAATAAGCGCCAGAAGCCAATTTCGTTCAAATTCATCACGCCAGATGGAGAACCCCCGGCGGCCTGCCAATCCCGTCTACCGATAATCACCGCCCATGGACAAACTCAAGGCCTTCGAATCATTTGTGTCCGTGGCCACGCGCGGCAGCCTCACGGCCGCCGCCAAGGCCGAAGGCGTGGCACCGGCCATCATGGGACGGCGGCTTGACGCGCTGGAGGAGCACCTGGGCGTAAAGCTTCTGGTACGTACCACGCGGCGCATCAGCCTCACGCACGAGGGAAGCGCGTTTCTGGAGGATTGCCAGCGTCTGCTGTCCGATGTCGCCAATGCCGAGGCCAGTGTGTCCGAGGGCGGAGTCAAGGCCACAGGGCATCTGCGCATCACCGCGCCCGCCGGGTTTGGCCGCCGCCATGTGGCGCCGCTGGTGCCGCGTTTTCGGGCTGAGCACCCGGACGTGACGATCTCGCTGAATCTGAGCGACCGCGTGGTGGATCTCGCTGGTGAAGGTTTTGACTGCGCAGTGCGGGTGGGCGACATGCCGGACTCGTCGCTGGTGAGCGTGCGCATTGCTGACAATCGCCGCCTGTGTGTGGCCACGCCGGACTATCTGGCCCGGCGCGGCACCCCGCGCACGCCCACGGATTTGGTGCAACACGACTGTCTCACGCTGTCCAGCGATGCATCGCAGACCCGTGGCTGGGCGTTCCGCGTTCCCCGGCCCGCCAGCGGTGAAACCCTGGAAGGTGCCTTGGCAGGCGCTCGCATTTCGCAAGCCGACGGCTCCATCGAGGTGATGCACCTCAAGCCCGGCGGCCCGCTGGACTGCTCGGACGGGCAGGTGTTGCACGACTGGTGCCTGGCGGGCTACGGCATTGCCTGGCGGAGTACATGGGAGGTCGAAGCCGAGATCAGCGCAGGGGGGTTGGTGGAGGTGCTCGACCTGTTTGCCGCGCCGCCCAATGGAATTTACGTGGTGTTTCCACAGCGCAAGCACATGCCCCTGCGCGTGCGGCTGTGGATCGATTTCCTCAAGCACAATTACAGCCAACCCGGATTCTGGAAGGCCGCATGAACTGTCAGCGGCGCACACCAGAAGGCCGGGCGTCACAAGGAAGCCCATGACCCTCGAAGCCGTCCTCGCCGCCCTGCATCTGGTGGCCATCTTGACCTTTGTGGTCTTCTTGTCGAGCCAGGCCGCGCTGTGCCGCATCGAATGGTTGAACGCAGCCGTGGTGGAGCGGCTGGCGCGGCTGGATGTGATCTACGGTGTCGCGGCCGTGGCGATGATCGGCAGCGGCCTGGCGCGGCTCATCTGGGGGATCAAAGGCGCGTCATGGTATTTGTCGCAGCCCATGTTCCATATCAAGATCACCCTCGTGGTGGCAATGGCCATCCTGTCTATCTGGCCGTCCATCATGTTCCGCCGTTGGCGCCGCAACCTGCGTGAGTCTGGCGCGTTGCCAGACGCGGTCGAAGTGAAAAAAGTGCGCCGCGCGGTGATGATCCAGTCGCACGTGCTGCCAGTGGTGGCGGTGATTGCGGTGTTCTGGGCGCGTGGCTGGTAGGCCACGTTGACGGTTTAAGCCACCTGCACGGCCCACAAAAAAGCCCGCCAGTCCTACGACTGGCGGGCTTTTTGCCGAGGGGACCCCGGCGGTGCTGTGCCGGGCGGAGGTCTCTTTGCTTACTTCTTCAAGCACTCGCTCATGAAGGCCTTGCGTTCATCGCCCTTGAGCGTTTTGGCTTTCTCGTCCGCATTGCAGGCCTTCATCTTGTTTTGCTGGGTCTCGGGCTTGTTGCTCAGGCAGGTCTTCATGAAAGCCTTGCGCTCATCGCCCTTCATTTCACCCGCCTCCTTGTTGCAGGTGCCCATTTTGGATTGCTGCTTGGTCGGCGCCTTGTCTTCGGCTGCGTGGGCTGAAAGACCCAGCGACAGGGCCAGGCCCAGAGCGGTCAGGGAAAGAAGCTTTTTCATGGAATCTCCTGGTGTGAATGCGTTATGGGGGCTCCCGGCGGCATTGCACCATAGAACGTTTACAGCGACAACGCGGATGACACGCAACGAGGCGCTCGGCCGATTGGAGCCCGTTCAGGATCTTTTCGAGTTGGCACAAGGCACTTGCCTGCAAGGGTTGAAGTGAAATCAGGCGATTGGACGGCCGGCTGCTTGCATGGGCACGAGCCCATGCGGCGCATCTGAAGCATCCACTCCTCCCAATTGCACTCCCATGCGATCCCCGAAAAGATCTCGAACAGGTCTTAGGCTGACGCCCCCGTAAAATCCGCCGATGCTCACAGCCAAAAATGAATTGCTCGCCGCGCTTGCAGGCGAGCTGGAAGTTCTGTCCCCCGGCGCTGGCGCCAAGGCAGCGTTCGAATCCCCCAAGGTGGCCGCCCATGGCGATTTCGCCTGCACTGCTGCCATGCAGCTGGCCAAGCCGCTCAAACTGAACCCCCGCGCCCTGGGCGAACAGCTCAAGGCGGCGCTGGAGGCCACGCCCGCGTTTCAGCGCTGGGTGTCCGCCATCGAAATTGCGGGCCCAGGCTTTCTGAACATTCTCCTCCAGCCTGCCGCCAAGCAGGAAGTCGTGCGCGAGGTGCTGGCAGCGGGCGCGCATTTTGGCTATCAGGCAGACAACGGCCAGCAGGTGCTGGTTGAATTTGTCTCGGCCAACCCCACCGGCCCGCTGCACGTGGGCCACGGTCGCCAGGCGGCGCTGGGCGATGCCATCTGCAACCTGTTCGCCACGCAGGGCTGGAAGGTGCACCGCGAGTTCTATTACAACGACGCGGGTGTGCAGATCGACACGCTGACCAAGAGCACGCAGCTACGCGCCAAGGGCTTCAAGCCCGGCGACGACTGCTGGCCCACCGACAGCGAGAACCCGCTGGCCAAGAACTTCTATAACGGCGACTACATTGCCGACATTGCCGAGGCCTTCAAGGCCAAAGCCACGGTGAAGGCCGATGACCGCGAATTCACCGCAAACGGCGATGTGGACGACTATGACAACATCCGCGGCTTCGCCGTGGCCTACCTGCGCAACGAGCAGGACAAGGACCTGCAGGCGTTCAACCTGAAGTTTGATGAGTACTACCTCGAATCGAGCCTTTACACGAGCGGCCGCGTGGAGGGCACGGTGAATAAGCTCATTGCCAACGGCAAGACCTATGAGCAGGACGGCGCGCTGTGGCTCAAGAGCACCGACTACGGCGACGACAAGGACCGCGTCATGCGCAAGCAGGACGGCACCTTCACCTATTTCGTGCCCGACGTGGCCTATCACATTGCCAAGTGGGAGCGCGGCTTCACCAAGGTCGTCAACATCCAGGGCACCGACCACCACGGAACCATCGCCCGCGTGCGCGCGGGGCTGCAGGCCGCCGATGTGGGCATCCCCAAGGGTTACCCTGACTACGTGCTGCACACCATGGTGCGCGTGGTCAAGGGGGGTGAAGAGGTCAAGATCAGCAAGCGCGCGGGCAGTTACGTCACGTTGCGGGACCTGATCGAGTGGACCAGCAAGGACGCTGTGCGCTTCTTCTTGCTCAGCCGCAAGCCCGACACTGAATACACGTTCGATGTGGACCTGGCTGTGGCGCAGAACAATGACAACCCCGTGTACTACGTGCAGTACGCCCACGCGCGTATCCAGTCGGTGCTGCGGGCCTGGCAAGAGGCCGGTGGCGGCGACGTGGCCTCGCTCAAGGGTGTGGATCTTGCAGCGCTCGAAGGCCCCCAGGCCCAGGCGCTGATGCTGCAATTGGCCAAGTACCCCGAAATGCTCACCGCAGCCGCGGACGGAGAGGCTCCACACGACGTGACGTTCTACCTGCGCGACCTAGCCGCCAGCTACCACAGTTATTACGATGCCGAGCGCATCCTGGTGGACGACGAAGCCGTGAAGAAGGCGCGTCTGGCGCTTGTCGCCGCCACGGCGCAGGTATTGCACAATGGCCTCGCCGTGCTGGGCGTGTCGGCTCCAGCCAGAATGTAAGCAGTGACTTTGATCATGAAAAAGCAACAAAAGGGCGGGACCATCATCGGCTTTATCGTCGGTGTCATCGTGGGCCTGGGGGCCGCATTGGCCGTAGCGGTTTACGTCACCAAGGTACCGGTGCCCTTTCTCAACAAGGGCGGCGGTCGTGGTGTGGACATGGACGCCGCCGAATCACAGAAGAACAAGAATTGGGACCCGAACGCTCCGCTGTATGGACGCAACCCGGCGCGCCCGCCAGCGCCTGTGGTGGCGGCCCCTGCATCTGCGCCTACACCGGCTGCGGCGCCAGAGGTGCGTGCTGTGGCCTCTGCGTCCAAGCCAGCGGCTAGCAAGCCGGAAACCAAGGCCGAAACCAAGCCCGGTGCTGACCCCTTGGGCGATCTAGCCGTGGCCAAGGCCGCTGCCACGGGCAACGTGGATCCCTTCGACTATTTTGTGCAGGCAGGAGCGTTTCGGACCCAGCCAGACGCAGACGCCCAGCGCGCCAAGCTGGCCATGCTGGGTTGGGAAGCCCGCGTGAGCGAGCGCGAACAAAACGGCCGCGCGGTGTTTCGGGTGCGGGTGGGTCCGTTCACCAAACGCGACGACGCCGAGCGGATCAAGGAAAAGCTGGACGGCGCCGGGGTGGACTCGGCACTGGTTCGCGTCCAGCGCTGAGGGTGTTAGAACGTGGAAACGTTCTGAGGGTTCCGGCGCGCCGGATCTGAACTTTTTACGGGGGCATGGCTCACATCCCCCAGACCTGTAACAGGAGAGTCTTTGTCATGAAACGCCGTGAGTTTTCTTTGTCCACCGCCTCGGTGGTTGCCGCATCCGCCCTGACACTGCCAGGGGCCAATATCGCCATGGCGCAGGCTCGCCAGTTCAAGGAGGGCAAGGATTTCAAGCGGCTGGACAAGCCCGTGACGCCCGATGCTCCCGCGGGCAAGGTCGATGTGATCGAATTCTTCTGGTACAGCTGCCCCCATTGCAATGCATTCGAACCCACGCTGGACGCCTGGGTCAAGGCCGCACCCAAGGACCTCAGCGTGCGCCGCATGCCTGTGGCCTTCAATGCCAGCTTCGTGCCTCAGCAAAAGCTGTACTACACCCTGGAAGGTATGGGCAAATTGGAAGAACTGCACGCCAAGGTGTTCCGCGCCATCCACGTCGAAAAACAGAAACTCGCCAAAGACGACGAAATCCTGGCCTGGGTGACCAAGCAGGGTGTGGACGTGGCCAAGTTCAAAGAGGTGTATGGTTCGTTCTCTGTGTCCAATCAAGTTCGCCGCGCATCGCAGCTGCAGGATGCGTATGGTGTGGAAGGTGTGCCGTCCATGGGCGTGGCGGGCAAGTTCTACACCGACGGCACCATGGCTGGCAGCATGCAGACCGTGCTGCAGGTGGTGGAGCACCTCGCTGCGACGGCCCGCAAAGGCTGACGGTAAGCTGTGTATTCTTACTAATCGCCCCATGGGGCGCCTGCCAAAGCCCGCTTGTGCGGGCTTTTTTCATGGTGGGCGCGAATGCGTGGCTACAATGATTGCAAGATTCGTGCCCTATGAAACATCGCATACTTCCGATCCTCTTGCTCACCGCCATGGCCTGCACCTTCGGTGTGGCCCATGCCGAAAAGGCCGACCGCGCCAAGCCCATGAACATTGAGGCCGATGCTCTGCGCCACGATGAGCTCAAGCAAACCAGCGTGTTCACCGGCCGGGTGGTCATGACCAAAGGCTCCATCGTGCTGCGCGGTGCGCGGCTGGATGTGCGCCAGGACGCCGACGGCTACCAGTACGGTGTGGTCACCGCAGAGCCCGGCAAACGCGCGTTCTTCCGCCAAAAGCGCGACACCCTGCCGGGCGCGCCCGATGAGTTCATCGAAGGCGAAAGTGAAATCATTGAATACGACGGCAAGGCCGACAACGTGCGGTTCATCACCCGCGCCGAACTGCGCCGCTACCGCGGCTCGGTGCTCAACGACGAAATCACCGGCGCTGTGATCGTCTACAACAACCTGACAGATGTGTTCTCGGTAGACGGCCAACGACGGCCATCTGCCAATGCGGCGGGCGATGCGCCCGCCACAGGTGGCCGTGTGCGTGCGGTGCTTTCGCCCAAAGACCCGCCCGCTTCAGGGGCCGGAGCCCCTGCTCCGGCGGCGCCCGCATCGGCCCCGGTACTTCGCCCCAGCAACAGCCTCGGCGGCGGCGCCAAGTGAGCGCGCAGCCCGTGAGCACAGGTCCTGAACCCCAGGAGGGGAATCGCTTGAATGCCGATTTGCACGCGGGAAGCCGCCTGGAAGTGCTGCATCTGGCCAAGTCCTATGGCAGCCGCAAGGTCGTCAAGGATGTGTCTTTGGTGGTGCAAAAGGGCGAAGTTGTGGGACTGCTGGGCCCCAACGGCGCGGGCAAAACCACCTCGTTCTACATGATCGTGGGCCTGGTGCGCAGCGACGAGGGAGACATCCGCATCGACGGCCAGTCGGTGGCCCACATGCCCATCCACCGCCGCTCGCGGCTGGGGTTGTCATACCTGCCGCAGGAAGCGTCCATTTTCCGCAAGCTCACGGTCGAGGAAAACGTGCGCGCTGTGCTGGAGCTGCAGCGCGGTGACGACGGCCAGCCGCTGTCGCGCGACGCCATCGAAGAGCGCCTGACGGCCCTGCTGCAAGAGTTGCGCGTGGACCACCTGCGCGCCTCGCCCGCTCTGGCCCTGTCGGGCGGCGAGCGCCGCCGGGTCGAGATCGCGCGCGCACTCGCCACCCAGCCACGTTTCATCCTGCTGGACGAGCCCTTTGCCGGTATCGACCCCATCGCCGTGATCGAGATCCAGCGCATCATCGGCTTCTTGAAAGCCCGTGGCATCGGCGTGCTGATCACTGACCACAACGTGCGGGAGACGCTGGGTATCTGCGATCACGCCTTCATCATCAGCGACGGCCAGGTGCTCGCGCAGGGCACGCCGTCCGAGATAGTGGACAACGCCGAGGTGCGTCGTGTGTATCTGGGCGAACACTTCAAAATGTGATGAAGCCAGGTTTGTCGCTGCGGGTCTCGCAGCACCTTGCGTTAACCCCCCAGCTTCAGCAGTCCATCCGGTTGCTGCAGTTGTCCACGCTCGAACTTTCGCAGGAAGTCGAGCAGATGCTCGATGAAAACCCGTTTCTGGAACGCAACGCCGACGAGGCCCCGCGCGAGGAGTTTGGTCTGGAAGCGGCCGACACGCCCGCGCAGCCGGACGAATACAGTTCGGATGACGCTATATTTTCAGGAGCTACTAGCGCAAGCAGTACAAGCGCTGAAGGCCAAAATGATGCTGAAATTCCGAATGCGGGCTCGGATGAGCCCGACTGGAGCGGAGACGGCACGGTAGAAATGGCGCCCAATGACGCGGAGTGGGGGGGCGACGCCCCCGCCCGCAACCGCAACGACTCCGAAGGCGACGAGGCCGACGCCACCGAGCTGGCCCGCACGCACGAATCGCTGACCGCCTTTTTGCACCGCCAGGCCCTGGCGCTGCGCCTGTCCGAGATCGACCGCGCCGCCCTGCGGTTCCTCATCGAATCACTGAACGACGATGGGTACCTGGAAGAGCCGCTTGAAGAGTTGGCCATCAGCCTTGCTGGGCCGGACGACCTGGAGCAGATCGAAGAGCTGGTGCACCGCTTCACCGTGGCCCAGCGCCTGCTGCAAAGCCTGGAGCCCGTGGGAGTGGGCGCGCGTGGCCTGGCCGAATGCCTGACCTTGCAGCTCAAGGCCCTGGCTGCCGATGAAGACAGCGAAATCGACCCCGATGCGGTGCAGACCGCCCTGCGCATCTGCCAGCAGCCGTTGGAAATGCTGGCGCGCCGCGACATCCGGCGCCTCACCCAGCTCTGCGGTGACGGCGAGGAGCGCACGCGCGCCGCCATGGCCCTAATCGCCCGGCTGGAGCCGCGCCCGGGCCGCAAGTTCGTGGACGTGGAGCGCAACATCATCGTGCCCGACGTCATCGTGCGCAAAGCCGGGCGTGCCAATGGCCGCGACGGCCAGCACAACTTCATCGTCGCGCTCAACCCCGACGTGATGCCCCGCCTGCGCGTACACGACATCTACGCGGGCGCCCTGCGCGGCCACAAGGGCGGCGAAGGCCACCAGGGCATGCAGCAGCGTCTGCAGGAGGCGCGCTGGTTCATCAAGAACATCCAGCAGCGCTTTGACACCATCCTGCGCGTCTCGCGCGCCATTGTCGAGCGGCAGAAGAACTTCTTCACCCACGGTGAGCTGGCCATGCGCCCGCTGGTGCTGCGCGACATTGCCGACGAACTCGGCCTGCACGAATCCACCATCAGCCGCGTGACCACCGCCAAGTACATGGCCACGCCCATTGGCACCTACGAGCTGAAATACTTCTTTGGCTCGGGCCTGGGCACCGAGACCGGCGGCAACGCATCCAGCACCGCGGTGCGCGCCCTTATCAAGCAGTTTGTGGCGGCAGAAAGCCCCGCCAAGCCCTTGTCGGACAGCCAGATCGCCGAGATGCTCAAGGAGCAAGGCATCGAATGCGCGCGCCGCACCGTGGCCAAGTACCGCGAGGCGCTCAAGATCGCGCCAGCCAACCTGCGCAAGGCGCTCTGAGCTGCGCGGCGGCCACGCCCTTATTTGCGGGCCACAAACACGGCGTCGTAGGACTGGGGCGTAAATCCCGACACCCGTTTGCCATTTGCCAGCAGCACAGGAACGCCGTTGGCCCCCAGCTTTGCGAAAGCGGCCTTGCCCACCGGGGTGTCAATGTCCAGTTCTCGGTACGCAATGCCCTTTTTGCCCAGATATGCCTTGGCCGCTTTGCAGTACCCGCACCAAGTGGCCATGTACAGCAGGACGTCTCCCGGAGGTGGTGCTGCTGCCGTGGTGGGTGGCGGGCTGCCGCTTGGCGAGGGGGCAACGGATGCACCGGGCACCACACTCACCGGCAGGTGGTCCAGCTTCAACGTTTTTTCGGCAGCGCCCGTGGTGGGCGGCTTGTCGCTGTAGACCACCTTTCCGCTGGCATCCACCGATTTGTACAGCGGCTGCGCGCTGGCGTTGAGGCCCAGGCTGAAGTTTGCCGCGACAAAAAAGAGCGCCAGGCTCCAACGCACAAGGGTCATGGGGGGCTCCGGGTAAACTGCCAGCCCCGGAGCATACGAGAGTTCAGACCGTCGCCCACCGCTGGGTGGCCTGATTTGAGCGGGTCCAAAAGCAGACTTTGCGGCGGTACCCCTGCTCGGTGAACCCTTGGCGTTCGCGTCTTCTCCAGCCAACCTTGCTGCCGCGGAAGGATGTGGTGGCCAGGGCTCGCCCAGAACGCCTGCCTCGGTTGCACGTTTCTTTTTTCCTTGTCTCCCATCGCCCTTCCCATGGCCCGCATCGTCTTCAACCTCCCCGCGCACTTCGGCTTTGCCACCGAGATGCAGATTTACATCAGCCACGTGAACCAGGGCGGGCACCTGGACAACGCGCAGCTGCTCAGCCTGGTGTCCGAAGCGCGTGTGCGCTTTTTCCAGTCGCTGGGCTACCCCGAGGCCGATGTGGGTGGCCTGTCCATCGTGGTGGGCGACATCGTGGCGCAATACAAGTCAGAAGGCTTCCACGGCGAAACCATGCGGGTGGAGATGGCGCCGGCCGACTTCAACCGCTATGGCTTTGACCTGGTGTTCTGCATGACTGAGAAGGCTTCGGGCCGCGAAGTGGCGCGCGGCAAGATCGGCATCGTCTTCATTGGCAAGGCCGACCGCAAGGTGGCACCGATCCCCGAATCCATCCGCCAATTGCTGCTGGTCCGTGCGGGTGAGCCCGGTTCCACCGCCGTTTCCCAGCGCGTATCCTCCCCATCGACATGAACCAACTCCAACTATTTCTCCCTTGCGCCGCCGGTGTCGAGGGCTTTCTGGCCGACGAAGTGCATGGCATCACCGGCCTCACGGGGCAAGACCTGCTGGTGGGCCGTGGCGGTGTGCTGCTGCGCGCCTCATGGCGCGAAGCGCTGCTGCTCAACCTGCACAGCCGCCTGGCTCAGCGCGTGCTGGTGCAGCTGGCACACCGCCCGTACCGCTCTGAAAACGACCTCTACGCCATGGCCAGCGAAGTGGCCTGGGAGATCTGGTTCACCACGCGCCAGACCTTCAAGGTCGAGGTGACCGCCCAGCACAGCCCGCTGCAGAGCCTGAATTTTGCGGGCCTCAAGGTGAAAGACGCCGTGGCCGACCGCTTTCGCGCCAAAAGCGGCGTGCGGCCTGATGTGAACACGCAGTGGCCCGACGTGCGTGTGCACCTGCACCTCACCACCGATGAAGCCACCATCTACATCGACACATCGGGCGAGCCGCTGTTCAAGCGCGGCTGGCGCGAGGACAAGGGCGACGCCCCGCTGAAGGAAACCCTGGCCGCCGCCATGATCGCCGCCAGCGGCTGGGACCCGCACAGCGACAACCCCCAGCCTCTGTACGACCCCTGCTGCGGCAGCGGCACCATCGCCATCGAGGCCGCCCAGATCGCCTGCCGCATCCCGGCGGGCATGTTGCGGCGCTTTGCGTTTGAAAAGCTTCTGCCCTTCCAGACGCATGTCTGGTCCGCTATCAAAAACGAAGCTGAAAGCGCAATACAGACAAGCGCTGTGCCTATATTTGGCAGTGATGTGGCCTTCCGCATGGTCGATTTTGCCCAGCGCAACGCCGAGCGAGCAGGCGTGGCCGATGCCGTGCAGCTGCGCGGCGGCGACGCCCTGCAGCGCATGCCGCCCTGCGAGCAACCCGGTGTGATGCTGCTCAACCCACCCTACGGCGAGCGCATTGCCGCTGCTGGAGCCGCTGGCCGCAACGCCAGTGAGCGCGCAGCCGACCGCGCCCAAGGCATGGCCGTGGGCCGCGAAGAGGCGCAGACCGAAGACGGCGGCGAGTTCTTCAGTCAGCTCGCCACGCACTGGAAGAAGAACTACAGCGGCTGGACGGCCTGGATGCTGACGCCCGACCTGAAACTGCCCGGCAAGATGCGCCTGAAGGAATCGCGGCGCGTGCCCATGTGGAACGGCCCCATCGAATGCCGCATGTTCCGCTTCGACATGATCAAGGGCGCCGTGCGCGACCGGGCTGCCAAGCCTGCCTCCGACGGCGGCCCGCGCCATGAAGGTTGAACTGCGCCTGCCCGTCGATGGGCCAGCGGACGAGCCCGCACGCCCCGTGGTGGTGGATACCAATGTGGCGCTGGACCTGTTGATCTTCAGCGACCCGCGCACCGTGCCCTTGCGCACGCTGCTGGCCCAGGGCCGCCTGGCTTGGATCGCCACCCAGGTCATGCGCGACGAGCTGGAGCGCGTGCTGGCCTATCCGCACATCGTGGAACGCATGAACTACTACCGCGTCAGTTCTGCGCAGGTGCTGTCGGCGTTTGACGCGCAGGCACGGCTGGTGGACATCGCGCCCAAGGTGGCCTATGTGTGCAAGGACGCAGACGACCAGAAGTTCATCGACCTGGCGGCGGCGCACCGGGCGATCTTGTTGAGCAAAGACAAGGCGGTGATCTGCATGCGCAAGCGTTTGATGAATTTCGGGGCGGATGTGGCGACTGCGCTGGTGCTGGAGGCGGAGGTAGCAGCACTTGCGGTTTGATAGGCCTGCCAAGTCTTCGACGAGATCGTGAGGACTGTTACCCTCCGATGATCGTTTGTCACCGCCCATGAGTTCAAGGCGGCACTTCCTCTGGCATACCGCTGCCGCTGTCTCATTTTTTGCGAGGCCGTCTTTGGCTCAAAGTCTTCCGTCGTCAATCCTTCGGGATCTCCCCTGGTCTTTTTCTGAGCCGTCTTGCCAGGATGTGGAGACTTTGCTCTCAGCCCTGCGTGAGTACAGCAGTAGCATTGGACACCGCCTGGACGAGCAGGAGCTCCAGAGGCAGTTTCCGGGCAGGACGTTGGACGTGACCTATGCGTACTGGGTTCGGGATAACGGCGGCGTTTGGACCGAATTGAGCGCTACGGTTCAGATTCGCAGGGACCACAACCCAACCTATGCAGAGGTGCTGTTCCTTTTGCACCAGGAGGCTGCGCACCTGCTGGCTGACCAGGATCACCATTTTTTTGAGGGGCTGGTGCTGTCTGCAGATCCGTTGTCAGACACGCCAAGGTACGAAATGCTGCTGGGAAGTTGATCGTAGGTTTGGTGGGGTGGGTTGGCGCAGTCGGAACTGCCACGTTGGCAATCCAAGCCCTGGAAATCAGGACATCAAAACCTTCTTCAAATACACCAGCTGAAAGCCCTGGATGTAGTTGTCGATGTGCCCAAACTCCACATAGCCCTGCTTGACGTAAAAGCCCCGGGCCTGCCATTCGAAGGTGCTGAGCGTCACGCTGTGGGCGCCCAGGTCGCGGGCTTTCTGCTCAGCGGTGGCCAGCAGTTGGCGGCCCACCCCCTGGTGCCGGGCGGTCTCGTCCACAAAGAGCAGTTCCACCGTCAGCCACTGTAAAAACACGAACCCGCGCAACCCGCCAACGAGTTCGCCCTCGGTATCACGCGCGCTCACCCACACGGGCTGGGACTGGCCGTATTCACCCACAAAACCATAGTTGAACTGCCGCATCCGGCGGCCCAGGACGCCGGAGTGGACTTCTTCTGCCGTGGGGGTGTAAATCTCAAAGTCGGGCATCGCGAAAAGCCCTGTCACGCCAGCAAGTCATACGCCGCCCGCACCCGCTGCAAATCCCGCCCCAATTTGCGATTCGTGGGCAGATGCCGCATCCACCCCATCCGGCGAACGCTGGTCGCCAGCACCTCCCGCATCTCCGCGCTGCCCCGGGCCACCCACGCCGCCCAGCGCGCGCGCCCTTCGGTCACCGTGCCACTGGCGTGTAGATAAATCGCGGTGGAGTGCGCGTAACACAGCGCATCGCGCACATGGCACGCCGCCAGGGGCAGCACCGCGGCGGGGTCGTCCTCAAAGTCAATGCAGGCCACTTCGCCGTCGGGGCAGCGCACCAGGTTGCGGGCAAAGGCTTGGCTCAGGCAGGTGCCCTGGTGGTGTACCTGGGTGAGCGTGTCCAGCCCCTGCTGCCACAAGGCCAGCACGGTGGCGGTGTCGCCCGCCTGCACGGCATGGTCGATCTCGTTGCCCAGCGAATGGATCTCTTGGCCCGTGTGGCCCAGGTGGCACATGGCAAAACCATGGGGCAAGGCGGCCAGCACCACTGGCACGCGGATGCCGCGCGCGGCCAGGTCACGCAGGCGCCGCACTTCAGTGGCTATGGCGGCGGGGCCGCCGGGGTTGGGTACGGGGCGCAGCACGGGCAGGCGCAGCAGGCCGGCCAGCACGGCCATGGCGCGGTAGCGGCCAGTGCCGTGGGGCGTGCCTGCGCGTTTGATCCAGACTTGTTCATGGCCCAGTACATGGGCCATGACGTTGTGGGGCTGGGTGGCGAGCTGTTGCTGCAAAAAGGCGGCGTAGTCCGGGGTCGGGTTGTCGGGGTGGGCGGGTGCGTCCATCTTCTGATTCATACCGCGGCGTCCCCTGCCACTGCCGCTGTGGTGCCCGCAGTGGCGGCGTGGACCATTTCCACATGGTGTGGCACCGAAGGCTCCAGCGCAGGTTCGCTGGCCTGAAAACTGTGCGCACTGGCCAGCGGCCAGTACAGGCGGAACACGTTGTGCTGCGCTTCCAGCGCGCCCAACAGCGCCCCGGGTTGCACGCGCGTGATCAGGTTGGATAGCAGGCGCACCTCGGTATCGCTGATGCGGCGCACGATGTGGTGGGCGGTGATGTCCTTGGGGTGGGTGAGCCCCGCGGCCTGTACCAGCTCTTGCAGCGCGTGCAGCGTGCTGTGGTGGAACTGCGCCACCCGCGTGGCCTTGTCGGGCACCACCAGGGCTTGCTGGCGCAGCGGGTCTTGCGTGGTCACGCCCGTGGGGCAGTGGCCGGTGTGGCAGGTCTGCGCCTGGATGCAGCCCAGCGCCATCATGAAGCCGCGCCCCGCGTTGCACCAGTCGGCGCCCAGCGCCATCATGCGCGCGATGTCGAAGGCGCTGATGACTTTGCCCGCGCAGCCGATGCGTACGCGGTCGCGCAGGTTCACGCCCACCAGGGTGTTGTGCACCAGCAGCAGGCCTTCTTGCAAGGGTGCGCCCACGTGGTCGGTGAACTCCACAGGTGCCGCGCCCGTGCCGCCCTCGGCGCCATCGACCACGATGAAATCGGGCGTGATGCCCGTGACCAGCATGGCCTTGACGATGCCAAACCATTCCCACGGATGGCCCAGACAGAACTTGAAGCCCGTGGGCTTGCCACCGGACAGGGTGCGCAGCCGCCCGATGAAAAGCATCATCTCCACCGGCGTGCGAAACGCGCTGTGGCTGGCGGGCGATATGCAGGCCTCGCCCTCCGCCACGCCGCGAGCCGCGGCAATCTCGGCTGTCACCTTGGCGCCCGGCAGGATGCCGCCGTGGCCAGGCTTGGCACCTTGGCTCAGCTTCAGCTCGATCATCTTGACCTGCGGGTCGGTGGCATTGGCGGCAAAACGTTCTTCGCTGAACGTTCCATCGGGGTTGCGGCAGCCAAAGTAGCCCGAGCCAATTTCCCAGATCAGATCGCCGCCATGCACCCGGTGGTGCTGGCTGATGCTGCCCTCGCCGGTGTCGTGGGCAAAGCCGCCCTTTTTGGCGCCCTGGTTGAGCGCCAGGATGGCGTTGGCCGAGAGCGACCCAAAGCTCATGGCCGAGATGTTGAACACGCTTGCGTGGTAGGGCTGGGTGCAGGGCGATGCCGAAGGCGAGGGCGCTTCAGGGCTGCCGCCGATCCACACCCGAAAGTCGTGCGACGGCAGTTGGGTGGGCGCCATCGAATGGTTCACCCACTCGTAGCCCCGCGCGCCCACGTCCAGGTGGGTGCCAAACGGCCGGTTGTCCGGCTCGCCCTTGGCGCGTTGGTACACCAGCGAGCGCTGCGCGCGCGAGAACGGCGCGGCCTCGCTGTCGCTCTCGATAAAATACTGGCGCACTTCGGGCCGCACATATTCGAGCATGAAGCGCAGGTGGCCGATGACCGGGTAGTTGCGCAAGATGGCGTGGCGCGACTGCTGCAGGTCGTACACGCCCACCGCCACCAGAGCGCCGAACACCAGCACCACCGGCAGCCCCACACCAAAGGCCACCAGTGCAAACAGCGACAGCAACAGCCCGAACGCGCACAGCGCAAAAGCCGTGTAGCGCACCGGGTAAAGGGAGTTGAGTTGGTGGAGCATGGGGGTCCTGGTTGGAGTCTGCGGTGCGAGCGGGCTACACTGGCCGCCTTTTTATCTATCGGGTTGCCATGTTGCGCGCGGCCTTTTTTGTCGCCCGGCGCCGCGCCGGGTCGCCGTGCTGGCGCTGCGCCCGCGCCATGGCACAAGGCCTGCGCATCATAAAAGTAAAACTTTGCTGTCCGGAGTTTGTCGGGCTTGGAGCGTCCAAAGCGATTTGCCGCTGACGGTTTCCAGGCCTGACCCACTCCCAGCCCCCTTCTCGCTTGCCGACCGGAGCCCTCCATGACCGAACCCACATCGCCCACCCCCGCCTCCGACGCTCTTGATGACTCCACGGCCGCCCCTGCCGCCGCGTTGGGCCCCGAAGAGCTGGAAGAGATCGACAACATCCTCGACGACCTGCGCGCGCGCGGCGAAGAAATCCCGCAATGGGAGTTCTGCGACGGTTTCATGACCGCGCTGATCTGCAGCCGCCGCCCGATCGCCCCCGCCGAATACCTGCCCATGCTGCTGGGCGACGGCGTCGAGCTGGATGTGGCTGAAGACGCGCCCCTGCCCCAACTGCCCGCCTTTGCCGACGCAGCCCAGCAGGCGCGCTTTCTGGAGCTGTGGGACCGCCGCTGGAACGAGATCGTCACCCAGCTCGACACCGACGCGAAGACGCTGGACGACGACCGAACCTTCCAGCCCGAAGCGATGGACATGCGCGGCGCCGTCGCAAGTCTGACGGACGAGCAGCGCGCCGAGATGGGCGACGACCAGGAGATTCCATCCTTCGGGCAGGTCTGGGCCTTGGGCTTCATGTTTGCGGTGGAAAACTGGCCCGAAGACTGGGCCGCCCCGCGCGACAAGGAAGCCGCCAAGTGGCTGGACGACGCGCTGGAGCGCATCGTGGCCCTGACCGAAGACGACACCGGCAAGCCCGAAGTCTGCATGTACGACGAAGACGGCCCACCCAGCACCAGCCAGGCGCGCGTCGAGGCCTTCGGCGAAGCCATCTGGGCCGTGTACGACCTGCGCCAGCTGTGGAAGAGCATGGGGCCGCGCGTGGAGACGGTGCGCAAGGCCCCCGAGCCGGGGCGTAACGACCCGTGCCACTGCGGCAGCGGCAAGAAGTACAAGAAGTGCCATGGTGGATAGGTACAACCCCCTGAGGCGCTGCGCGCCTTCCCCCTTCTCTCGAATCGCTATGCGATTCGGGAAGGGGGACGCCACCAGCGCGGCGGGGCGGCCCTTGCGCGGTGGCCGCTGATGGGGCTGCGCGCACTGAGGAGGTCAGGATTGGTGTGACCGCGCGGCCTCCATCCTGGGTAAGATGAAACGTATTAGTTGCTACTGAGTTGATAGCTGTTTGCGCTTGATGGATAAGCGCTAGAGCCTGATTTGATCTAAAAACCCCTTGCAGCGCACCTCCGGGTGCGCTTTGCTTTTTTGCAGGGCACACCGAATGAACTACTCCACCCTCACCCGCCTGCGCGCCGAATGGGCGCCCAGCATTCCGCGCGAACTGTTGGCCGGGGCTGTGGCCACGTTTGCCCTCATCCCCGAAGTCATCGCGTTCTCTTTTGTGGCGGGGGTAGACCCATCGGTGGGGCTTTTTGCCTCGTTCGTCATCAGCATCGTGATCGCCTTCACGGGCGGGCGGCCCGCCATGGTGTCGGCCGCGGCGGGCTCGGTGGCGCTGGTGGCCGCGCCGCTGGTGGCGTCGCACGGGCTGGGCCACCTGTTGGCGGCGGGGCTGTTGGCGGGGGCCGTGCAGGTGGTGTTCGGCTTGATGAAGCTGGGCGTGCTGATGCGGTTTGTGTCCAGCTCGGTGCGGACGGGCTTTGTCAACGCGCTCGCCATCCTGATTTTTTCTGCCCAACTGCCCCATCTGGTGAGCGCGGCGCCTGCCACCTGGGCCATGCTGGCACTGGGGCTCGCGCTGATCTACGGCCTGCCGTGGCTGGGCCAGCGGCTGCAGATGCGCGCACTCACCGCCATCCCTTCGCCCTTGATCTGCGTGGTGGCGCTCACGGTGCTGGCCTCCAGCATGGGGCTGCCGTTGCCCACGGTGGCCGACCTGGGCCAGTTGCCCGACAGCTTGCCGTTCTTCAGCCTGCCCGAGGTGCCCGTGTCGCTCGACACCTTGCGCATCATCTTGCTGCCAGCCTTGGCCATTGCCATGGTCGGGCTGCTCGAATCCGTTCTGACCGCGTCGGTGGTCGATGAAATGACCGACACCCCCAGCAACAAAAACCGCGAATGCACGGGGCTCGGACTGGCCAACATTGCCGCCAGTTGTTTTGGCGGCATCGCAGGCTGCGGAATGATCGGGCAGGCCGTCAGCAACGTGAAGTACGGCGGGCGCGGGCGCCTTTCCACGCTGTTTGCCGGGGTGTTTCTGCTCATCCTCATGGTGCTGCTCAAGCCTTGGGTGTCGCAGGTGCCGGTGATCGCGCTGGTCGCCATCATGGTCATGGTGTCGGCCGAAACGTTCGACTGGAAATCGCTCGGCGCCCTGGTGCGCCATCCGCGCCTGTCCAGCGCCGCCATGCTGGCCACCGTGGTGGTGACCATTGCCACCCACAACCTCGCCGCCGGGGTGGCGGTGGGCGTGGTGCTCAGCGGTGTGTTCTTTGCCTTCAAGGTTTCGCACATGCTGGAGGTGCGCGTGCACGATGAGGCCGATGGCGCCAACGAGACTGGTACCACGGCCTTGGGTCAACGCACCTGGCGCGTGTCGGGTCAGGTGTTTTTTGCCTCGGCCGATGCGTTCATCGAAGCATTCGACGTGCTGGGCGCCGAGGGCCGCCCGGTGGTCATCGACGTGACGCACGCCCACTTCTGGGACATCACCGCCGTGGCCGCGCTCGACAAGGTGGTGCAACGCCTGCGCCACCACGGCTGCACGGTGCAGGTGCTGGGGCTCAACGAGGCGAGTGCGGTGCTGATTGATCGGATGGGGAGCGATGCGGCTCCGGCCAGTGCACAGGGTGGGGCGGGCGGTTGAGCGCGTGGGTTGATGTGCTGCGTAGCTAGCTAGCGTTTTAGCGAGGGCGACCAGCCCCGCAGCACGCTCGGCAGGCGGAGCGCTTGGCTACCGACTTTGCGTCACCGCGCATCGCATTCGCCACATGTTCAGCCGCAATGAGCCGTGCCATTGCGGCAGTGGCAAGAAGCACAACAGTGCTTCGGGTTTGAGGTAGGGGAACTACTTTTTTGATAGCTGCTAGCGCTTATTGGGTAAGCGCTTGAGGCCAATTTAGCTTGATTTTTTCACTGTTCCTCGGTTCAGATGGGAGGGCGAGGTTCAAGGTGGGTTGCTGCCTGCCGCTGATCGAGGGCAGTGATAGGGCGGTTTGGGCCCTAAGCCGTCTTAGCAGCTATGCCAAAGCAGATATCGTCATCCCGGCGAACCGACTACGATTTTCCCCTCGCCGCGGCCTCGTATCTGTCCAAGAGCCGTTGGAGAGTCGCACGCTCCTCGTCAGAAATGCCGTTTCCAAGGTCAACGACGATACCGTTGATGAGGTAGTACTCGGTGTCGTTTCGAATGGTCCCTCTTTTTGTTATGCGCTTGTACGATGAACCGTATCGACGCCGGACCTCTGATGCAGTTATCAATCCGGAAGCGCGAAGAGCCTCGTCAAGTGCTGCGACGCCGGCTGACCGTTTGTCGCTCAACTCCTCGATGACGTCGTTCGCCGCTTGGCGAAGCCCCTCAAGTGCCTTTGACTTGCCGTGCTGCTCGATGATGGCCGCACACACGGTATCAATGCTGAAGGTTGAGGTTGGGGTCATGCCCGAGACATTGGTCGTATAGAAGGACACGAACGCCAGCAATTCTTGGAATTCGCGCTCGCGGTCTGGTGAAAGGGGCCGTGTCATTGAGGGTCCTTGGCTAAACAGGATGGTCTGCTTTTTGCCGTCACAGACCTTGCGTCGCAGCGGCTTTCAACTTCCGCAATTCCATTAAGTTATTGCCTCTGTCATACACAGTGCCGCCGAGCTGTCGCGTGCCTGAGCACATGCCGACCTCATGACGGTCATCCACAAATAGAACGAACTCAACACCCGCACGTAGGTTAGATGAGCACATCCCGGTTTCAGCAATTTGGTCATTCACTGTGAGTGCCGTGGTCACCTTGCCTTTAAGCACCTCGCTGATTGCCAACTTCGCTCTGACGTACCCACCTCCCAAAACTGTCTTGTCTTCAACGTATCGAGTTTCGAGCACAACGCCCACGACAACTACCTCGGCATTGCGAAACTTCTGCGTATCGGAGATTTGTATGCAAGAGCATGCATGAGACACAACTGCAAAGAGCGACAAGACAACCGCAATCAAGGCGCGCACATGTTTCATGAGGAAAATTTCACTGGTCATCGAATGTCCGCAGTTGGCCGATGCCAGCGGTTCGTGGACTGAGAAAGCGGATGCTCAACATTGCGCATGACGCGCGGCCGAGGCCGATAGCCCTTGGACGTGCCTGTCGATGGACGGGTAGGCACCAATATGCCGAACTAGAACAGATTTGCTCTGAGATCGAGTTCATGCTCCGGGGCCCGAAGAAGAGAATTAGCGGGTATTTCTTGGCCGGATGCGATGTTGTACACGGTCTCCGAGTAGTGCTGGCCTGAATAGCTTGTATGCCGAGCGTTGACCACTAAACGCGCGTACTGATCTGGTGAGAGCCGGATTGCTTCTTGTATGGGGCGCCTACTGGGTTGCCCTGAGCTTGGAGTGCCCAAGAAGCCAAGTGCGACGACACCATTCGGTTGGCTGGTGATTCGTACCGCACCAACAGACCCAGGCACAGAAGGCGGTCGGTCGGACTTGATCAGCTTTGGTTGAAAGTCCTCCCACTCGGCCAATCGGTAGTGCTGAACTAAGCAAGGGCTTGGGGTGCGTTCGAATATGAAGGCTCGCGAAAGCCCCACTCGCTCTTTAGCTCGTGGTGCGCCTCGTGTGGCCTTGGTCCAGAGTATCTCAACGACTTGAACGACTATCACCCGTGCCGCCCATCGTTTGACACGAGCGGCACCAGAGGCAATCCGCTCGATGGGCGGACTAGGTGTCCTTTTGAAGCAACCTGAACGATGAGCGAAGCTACTACCGCGGCGGTGAAGGAGATAGGTATTCCGACATGCGGCAAACCGACTGACAGGATCAGGCAGAACGCAACAAACGAATAGAGCCCTGTGGCCATGCCCCGCAATAGGCTGGCCGCGAAGGTTGGGCCTTGAGTGCGGTGAGAGAACACTGCAAGCACGATGCCCAACACTGGAAAGACTGCAAGCAGCCCGCTCCACCCGGAACCGACTGTGCCGGCGACAAATGTGACGGCCATGGTGAGTGCGGCGCCAGTCAGCACGCGGAAACCAAGCTCTGGCATGGTGACCGCTCGCGCCTGCACGAGAACCTGGGTGCGCGGAAACAACCTCGGCGCGGCAATAAGCGTGAAGATTGAGACGACAAGGGAAAGCGGCGTAGGCGCTGGAAGCGCGGAGAGGCATAGCGCTGAGCCGCTCCAAGCAAACAACGCGAAGAGTAGTGCTAGTGGCCAAGGCTGGCGCTGCGCGGCGTGTGAATAGGCGACGCTGAAAGCAACGGAGGCAAGCACGGCGGACAGGGCTGCTGCCGCTGCATTCGCCGCAAAGAGCACTCCCTGCTCAACGGAGAGGAAGAACAGGATTGGCCCGGCAACGACCGGTAGGCCGGCAAGCCATCCGGCCACCGAAGGCCCCCAGCGCTTGCCAGCGAGCGTGAGCAGCACAAGAAATGAGGGAACAAGAATTAGCTTCAGGATCAGCACTCAAAGAACCTCACGTAATTTGGACCGCAGTCTCGCAGCACTTTCACCCCTACGTCTGTTCCTGGCCGAATTCTGCCCTGTGCCACAGGGAGCTGAGGGTTTATGGCGGACGCTGTTATAGGCAACTTAGGCAAGAAACTCGCGAACCGTGAGAACACCCAGGAGGATTGTCATCAGCAGAAAGATCCATGCCAAGACTCCGGGTCCGAATGGCGCATAGACACCTTCAACCACCATGCGCGAATTGCCCTCTTTTGTATTGGGGTGCTCATCTCCCAACGGCGCCTTGAGCCCAGATGCATCAAAGCATAGCCATGCGCACCCCAGCATGAGAAGCAACAGTATCCAAGCTGTCATCAGACTCTCCCTTATCGCACCATGTCGGTTTTTGCCCGAGAGCCGAAGCTTCAAATGCGCTGAGCGATCTGCGTCACCGCAGCACCACCCCTCACCCCTGCGCCAAAAACTTCTTCAAATTCCTCGCCGCCGTGCTGCGCACCTTGCGTTTGAGCGATGGCGACCAGCCCAGCAGCACACCCGGCAGGCCCAGTGCCTGGCGGGACCAGCTCCAGAAGTTGAAGCGGTCGCGGTGCGTGGCGATCAGCCCCTCGGGTGTGAAGGTGAAGGTGCCGTCGATGATGTTGTGCACCTTGCGCCCTGTGGCGCTGAAGAGGTAGTGCGCCTCCCAGTGCGCCTTGCCGCCCGCTGCGTCGGCTTCGATGCCGCTGAACTCCAGCTTCCAGTGCTCAGCAGCGCCGGGTTTCTTCGTCGCTGTGCACAGCATGCGCCACATGCCGCCGACTTGGTCGCGGCCCTTCAGGGAGAAGGCCTCGTCGTCAAAGGTGGCGTCTGGCGCGTAGCAGGCGGCCATGGTGGCGTGGTCGAGCTGCGCGAAGGCGGTGTAGAAGCGTTGCAGGGTTTGGGCATTGGGGTGCATGGTGTGTCCAGCGGTCTGGGGTTGAAAAGAACAACAAAAATCAGCGCATGAAGGCGCGCAGCGCGTTGGCCGTGGCCTCTGGCAACTGTTCTGGGATGAAATGCCCCGCGGGCACGGCCTGGCCGGTCACCACGCCCGCGCATTGCGCTTGCCACAGCGCGAGCGGCTCGAACAGCCGGTGCACCACGCCGTGTTCGCCCCAGATCACCAGGGTGTCACACGCAATCTTCTCGCCTTGGGCGCGGCCTGTGCGGTCATGGTCCAGGTCGATGCCCGCGCTGGCGCGGTAGTCCTCGCAGGCGGTGTGGATGGCCTCGGGCGTGCAAAAGCAGCGTTCGTAGTCGGCAAGGGCCTGGGGCTCGATGTGGGCCAGGCCTGCGCTGCCCCAGCCGCCCAGTTTGGCGTGCAGGTAGGCGACTGCGTTGCCGCCGATCATGGTCTCAGGCAGCGGGGCTGGCTGGATCAGGTGGAACCAGTGGTAGTAGGCGCGCGCAAAGTCCATGTCGGTGCGGGCGTACATGTCGAGCGTGGGGGCGATGTCGATCACGCACAGCTTCTTCACGCGGGCTGCGTGGTCCAGCGCCAGGCGGTGCGCCACGCGGCCGCCGCGGTCGTGGCCGCACAGGTAGAAGCTGTCGTGGCCCAGCGCGGTCATCACCTCGGCCATGTCCTGCGCCATGGCGCGTTTGCTGTAGTTGCTGTGGTCGGGTTGGCCGGGCGCGTGGGATGAGTCGCCATAGCCGCGCAGGTCGGGCAGCACCAGAAAGTAGTCGCGCGCCAGTTGCTGCGCCACGCGGTGCCACAGCGCATGGGTTTGCGGAAAACCGTGCAACAGCAGCAGCGGTGGCGCGCCCACTGTGCCACCGCTGCGCACAAAGATTTCCGCGCCCGAGGTGGTGATGCGCTGGGTGGTGAAGCCGTCAAACCAAGGGGTGGCAGTTGTCATGGAGGGGGAGGTGGTTGGAGGGAACAGGTGGGGCTGCGGTTTCTTTGCAATCCGTCGACCCGCAGCGAGGGTGTTGGCCCGCTGGGGGGAAGGCGCGCAACGCCTGCTACGGATTCGCGTTCGATCCATCAGATTCGTTCGGACTGAGCCTGTCGGAGCCTTGCGCTGCGCTTCGACAGCTCAGCATGAACGGATAGATATTTTTGAATGCGGATCGGTAGGAGGGGAACCCTAGGCCAGCAAAAACCCCAGCAGCCGCTGCAGTGCATACCGCACCGCGGCGGCGCGTATGGCGGTGCGGTCGCCTGCAAAGTGCTGCATCTCGCTGTGGGTTTGGCCCCCTACACACCAGGCAAACCACACGGTGCCGACGGGTTTGGCGTCGCTGCCGCCCGTGGGCCCGGCCACGCCTGTCACGGCCAGGCTGACATTGGCTTGGGAATGGGTGAGTGCCCCATCGGCCATGGCGCGGGCCACGGCCTCGCTCACGGCGCCGTCCTGCTCGATCATGGTGGGCGGTACGCCCAGCATGTCGGTTTTGGCGGCGTTGGAGTAGGTGACAAAACCGCGGTCAAACCAGTCGCTGGCGCCCGACAGATCGGTGCAGGCCGAGGCGATCATGCCGCCGGTGCAGCTCTCGGCGGTGGCCAGCCGGTGCCGGTGTTTCAAAAGCTGCAGTGAGATTTGAGTCAAATTGGCATCTAGCGCTTGATGGTCAAGCGCAGGTAGCTCATTTTTTGATAGTGATGCAGTTGTCATCAAAACCTCCAGAGTGCAATGACCAGCAAGGTGCAGAAGGCTGCCACAAAGTCGTCCCACAAGATACCCCAGCCCCCGCGCCAGCCAAAGCCCTTGAACAGCCCATCGGCCCAGCCCACCGGACCGGGCTTGGCCGCATCAAAAAAACGGAACAGCGCAAACGCCACCAGTTGGCCCCACCAGCCCATGGGCATGGCCAGCCACAGCACCAGCCAGAAGGCCACCACCTCGTCCCATACGATGCTGCCGGGATCGGCCACGCGCATATTGCGTGCAGTGGTAGTGCACGCCCACCAGCCCACGACGGTGCTGGCGGCAATCAGCAACCCCATGTGCAGGGGCGACAGCCATTGCTGCAGCGCCAGGTAACTGAGCCAAGCCCACAGCGTGCCCACCGTGCCCGGCGCGATGCGCGACAGCCCCGCGCCAAAGCCCAACGCAATAAAGTGGGCCGGGTGGGAAAACATGAACGCCGCGGTGGGGCGGCGGGGGGCGGAAGAAGAGCTAGGAGTCATATCAACAATCAACGGTGCTTGGCGCAGCCCACGGCCCAAAAAACTGGCGCGGCCCAGACCAGTGCACCCGTGGAACTGGCTCCGCCAGGCCACCGGGTGCGTCCCCCTCCCACGCAGCGAGAGAGGGGTGAAGGCGCAAAGCGCCTCAGGGGGTGTTCCATCTTTTCAGGGGGAGCTTCATCTATTGCCTTTCCAGCAGCTCGATGTCTTTGGGGTAGCGAATGGTGTGTTCCGCGCTGAACTGCGCCGTGGCACCCGCGGCCAACGGCTGCTCCCACGCGACGGTGCCGGGCGTGCGGTTCCAGGTCAGCTCGGTCGGCTGGGGCTGGTAGCGCGACTCGACCTCGATCTTCTCGTTGCGCGACACCGGCGCGGCGTGCAGCACTTGCAGCGTGATGCTTTCCTTGTGGCGGTTTTCCACGCTGTAAGCGCGGCGCGTTTTGCGCTCGGTGCGTGAGCCGGTAAAACCGGTGGTGCCTGTCAAATCCTGCACAGGCTCGGCCCGCACGGTGACCAGCTCATCGCGGCCAAACGATAGACTGGTGTTGCCTGCCGGGGCGCCCGCACTGGGTGTGCCGAAGTCGATGCGCCCCGTGCCCACAAACGCGCCGTCGCGGTACAGACCTGCAGACCCCGCAGGCCACACGCCCGGCGGCTGGGCGATGTGGGCGACGAGATACGCGGCCTCTTCCATGGCGGGCGAGGTGCGGGTGATCAGCGTAGCGGCCGCACTGTGGTTGCCCAGCGCCAGGGTCACACGCTGGCCGCTGGAGGGCACGGTGATGCGCTGGGGCACGGCGAACTCGGTGGCAAATCCTTTGTCGATGGCGCTGACGTCGAACGTGGGCATGGCTTCTTGTTCGGCGGCATTGCGAGACCTGGAAAGGGACGCAATGGCAGGCGCGGGCGACATCGCCATGGCGGGCGCTGGAGCGGCCACAGCCTGCGGTGGCGGCGCCACATTCAGCCACCACGGTCGTGGCAGTTGCCCCTGCGTGGCGCGCCCAGGCTGGCCGGTGGACAGCGTCAATTGCACGTTGCTCCAGTCTTCACCGCTGTTCTGTGCCACCAGTGCCTGGCGGTCCAGCAGCACCGTGGATTTGGTGGCGTCCAGCGTGGCGCGGTAGGTGGGCTGCCAGCCGGGGCCGCGCACTTGGTACGACATGCGCAGCTCGGCATCGCGCTCGGTGGCTAGGTTGATGGTGACCGACACCACCCGCGCGCGCTGGCTGGTCACGCGGTCGCGCTCGGCCACCAGGGGCTTGAGGGCCAGTTCCAGCGATTCCTGTTTGCGCTTGAGTTGGTGCGCGCGTGCAAAACTGTCCTGCCCGGACTTGCGCAGCACCTCGGCCGTAGCGGTGATCTGTGCGGGGGTGGCGCTGGCCGCGCGACCAGGGGCCGCTTCGTCGGAAGCCTTGCTGCCGGCCACGCTGCGCAGGTAGCTGTCGACCAACTCCAGGGCCGAGGCCTCGGCTTTGACGCCAGCGATCTGGTCTTGCAGTTCGCGGATGCGGCCATCGAGCGGGCTGGCGCAGGCCGTCACCACGTCGCGGTCTTCGGTCAGCACATTGAACTCGCCCACGCGCACTGCGGGGTCGGCGTTGATCTGCAGGCTTTGCACATCCAGCGATGCGGGCAGGCAGGCCAGCGTGAGGCTGCGCGCACCGGCAGTCACCTTGGCTACGCGTTCTACCGTGGCGCTGCCGGGGTAGACCGTGACGCGGGCGATCCGCGAGCTGTCCTGGGCCAGTGTCGCGGGAAAGGCGCTGTGCAGCAGCAACACAGCAAGGCAAGGGAGCGCAGGGCGCAAAGCAGCGGGGCGGTAGGTCACGGGGCGGCTCCTGGTGCGGGGATGCGGGATGCTAGCAGTCCTTGTCGTGCGGGACTCGCCAGGGCAGCGGCTACGCGGCGACAACTTCTTGTAACCATTAAATGAACGCTGCCCTCGCCTGCACGCCAGGATGCGTTTAAAAACCAGCGGCGTGACCCGCCTTGGCAGTCGCTCCGACGGCCGAGGCTTTTGGGCGTCGGTGCCGTGCTGCACAGCCCCTGTCACCGGGTCTCCCTTTCACAAGCCTATCCCCTTCACCGGAGCCACTGCGTGCAAGACAACGATGACAAAAGCGCTTTTGATTCAGCCATCCGTGCACTCGAATTCGAGATCGCCAATGCGGGAACCCACCTGACCATCGATGCCACCGCACGCCAGGCGTATTCGATGCAGATCCAGGCCATGGCCAACGAACTGCGGGGCCAGGCAACCAGTGGCCGCATCACCTGGGCGCAGGCTGCGCAGCAGGCGCAAGAGGCACGCAACGCCATCATGGAAGTGATCCGTGGCCGCAGCACCCCGGTGGGCCGCGCAATGGCCGAACGGCTCAAGCGCGAGGGCAAGACCCTCAACGAATTGATTGCGCGCAAGACGCAGCAGTTGCACGGCGCGTCCACAGACTTCAACCGTCTGTCGGCCACGCAAAAGAACGCGGTGTATGCGGAGATCGTCAAATCGGCGGGGGCCTCCAACCCCAAGGTCACGGCCACCATGCGCAATCTGTCGCGTGCCGGGCGGGGTTTGCTGGTGGTGTCGATTGCCATTTCGGTGTATTCCGTGGCCCATGCCGAGGACAAGGCGGGCGCCGCGCGCCGCGAACTGGCCGTGACCGGGGCGGGTATCGGTGGCGGCATTGCGGGCGGCGCGCTGGCGGGCCTGGCGTGCGGTCCCGGGGCGCCGGTGTGTGTCACGGTGGGGGCTTTTGTGGGCGGAGCGCTGGCGGCGTTTGGCGTCGACTTTTTCTGGTGATCGGGAGCGGTTGCACCATGCACATCCTTTCCGCCTCAGAGCTTTCTGTCGCACACGTTCGAGGCCTTCCGGAAGGCGCCGAGCCCGTCTGTGAAGTGGTCAGCAACGGGCAAGCCACCGGCCAGAAGGTGCCCGGTGCGGTGCTCGAAGCCGCTGCGCAATGGCAGTCGTTCACCCTGCTGTTCACCACCGACGACATCCCGTTTGAAGAGCATCTGCACATCCACCTGCTGGACGCGCAGCTGCAGTTGCTGGACTCCGCAACGGTCGGCGGCATGTATTCGACGGGCTCGTTCTCGCTGCTCGAATCCGCCGACCCGGACACCCTTCGGTTTCGATTCATCGGCGACACCGACTGGAGTGTCCAGGTGCTGCCCGAACCGGGCTTCAGAGTGCCACTGCTGTCTGAACCCACCGGGGTGAGCCGTCCGCTGGGGTTCTCGCGCCATTTCATCGTGCGCGGGCAGCCTCAGCCAGAAAGAACGTAGCCAGCGGAAGAAGTACCGCGGGGGCAAGTCCCTCGTCAGAACGCCTTGCGCCTTGTGCCTCGGGCGGCGTGCGGGTCTTGTCACGGCTGCTGGATCAGCTCTATCCGATAGCCGTCAGGATCTTCGATGAATGCAATATGTTCTGGCGCAGAGCGGTCCGGTGACCGGGATTGCATGGGGCCCGCTTTGCGCACCACCTTGACGCCAGCGGCCTGCAAACGGGCACAGCTGTGGGCCACGCTGTGCACAGCCAACGCGATGTGACCATACGCGGTTCCTTGCTGATAGGCAGTCTCGTCCCAGTTGTGCGTCAGTTCAATGCTGGCGTCCGTTTTTTCTTGTCCGTAGCCGACGAAGGCCAGGGTAAAGCGGCCGTCGGGGTAGCGCTCCTGCCGGTGCAGGCGCATTCCCAGCGGGCCGGTGTAGAACGCCAGAGAGCGTTCCAGGTCTGCCACGCGCAGCATCGTGTGCAGCAATCGGGTGGGCTGGGTGTGCAGCCCTTCGTTATTCATCGGGATCATGGGGCTCCTGGGGAGAGGGGACACACGGTGTGGCGGTGTGCGGCCATGCACAAGCACATGCATGCTCGCAAGCACGCATCACCGTGTGTCGTCCTTGGATTTAGCCTTGGGCAGCTGCTGCGCCCAGCTCCTGGTTGGTGTAGGCCTTGCCGCCAATTCCCCACATACCATCCACCGCGTATTTCAGATTGACCCAGATGCGCTCGCGTGGCTGTTTGCCGTCGCAGGCTTCAAAGAGGATATCGGTGGCCTCGGCCACATACGTGTTTTGGATGTCCCGCGTGGCAAATGCAAACGACGGTGTGAGCCACTCGACGATGGCGACGGGTGTGGGTTCCAGCCCTGCGTAGGTGCTGCCGGCGGGTAGCTCCGTGATGTGGCCAATGACGTTGGGCGTGAAGAACTGGTTTCCGGCCAGGCCATGCAGCCTGAGAAAGGCCTCTGACAGGCTTGCCATGGTGCTCTGGTGGCGGTGCTTGGGCAAGACGCCTTCGGTGATGAGGAGTGTGAGGGGCATGACAGCTTCAAATGGGTTAAGTGACTCGGTGCGGACCATCCGCACACCCGCACTGTCGCGATTTGCATGGGTTGCGGAAACAGCTGGCGGAACACAGTGCTTGTGCAGAAAATGCACAACCATGGACAACCTCACGCTGGATGACTTCGCCTTGTTTGCGCAAATTGCCGCTGCGCATTCGTTTTCAACCGTGGCGCGCGAGCGCAACGTCGCTGCGAGCCACGTCTCGCGTGCCATGGCCCGGATCGAAGCCGCATGTGGCTTGCGCCTGGCCCACCGCACCACGCACAGCTTGTCGCTGACCGAAGAGGGCGAGATGTTTCTGGAGCATGCGCGGCGCATCCTGGGCGAATACGCGCAGCTGCGAGACGGATTTGGCGGGCGCTCGCTGCACATTGGCGGCACGGTGCGCATCAGCGTCAGCCAGTTGCTGGCTGAATATGTGCTGATTCCCCAATTGCACCTTCTCAGCGCCCAGCACCCGGGGCTGACGGTTCAACTGCAGGTGGAGGACCGTGTAGTGGACATGGCCGACGAGTCCATCGATATCGCGATCAGAGCGGGGGTAGACCCGGCGCAGGCCTCCGTTGCGCGATCCCTGGGGAGCCACGGTCGTGCGCTTTATGCATCACCCGGGTATTTGAGGGAGCACGGCACGCCCGTGTCGGTGTCGGATCTGGCGGCCCACCGGCTGATCTCTAATGCCGCCACCCCTGCTCACAACCAGTGGGGCTTCCGGGTGAATGGTGAGCCCACCACGCTGAGCGTGAAGGGCCAGGTGCAGGTCAACAGCAGTGCTTCGGTGATCTCCCTGGCGTTGAGCGGCGCAGGCATCGCACGCATGAACGATGTGGTGGGGCAGGCGCTGGTGGAGCAGAGGAGGCTCCTGCCGGTTTTGCCCCAGGCGGTCGAACGCGGCAGCCACCCGATTTTTGCGGTGATCCTGAGCACCCGGCACCGTGCCCCCAAGATGCGGGCCACCATGGACTATCTGCAGACCTGCTTCGCGCCGTTTGTCACACCAGAGGGGGCGACGGCCGCTTTGCCCCAGCCCGGCGGGGCATAGGCACCCGCGCACTGCCAGACGCCTACAGCACCCCTGGCACCTCCGCCGCCAGAAAGTCGTATACCGCCCGAATCCGGCGGCTGGTGCGGATCTCGCGGTGCACCGTGAGCCAGATGGGCAACTCGGGCAGGGGCAGCATGGGCAGCACCGCCACCACATGGGGGTCGGTGCGGGCCATGTAATGGCTCACAAACCCGATGCCCAGGCCCGCGCGTACCGCCTCCCAATACGCCATGAGATCGTCGGTGCGAAACGCGAAGTGCGCGCGCTCCACCGGGTAGCCCATGGCGGCGAAGCCTTGCAGGATTTCTTCGTTCCGGTCGTTGCCCACCAGTTCGTGCTGCAGCAGGTCTGGCGGCTGCCGGGGTGTGCCTTTGCGGCGCAGGTAGTCGCGGTGGGCATAGGCGCCCAGCGTGACCGCGCCGATGCGCTTGGCCACCAGGCTGGCCTGGTCGGGGCGCACCATGCGCAGTGCGATGTCGGCCTCGCGTCGCAGGAGGTTGGTGACCTCGTTGCTGGCCACCAGTTCTACCTGTACTTCGGGCAGCGTCTGGCGCATGCGGGCCAGCACCGGCGGCAGCAGCACGCAGGCCACGGGCTGGCTGGCGGTGATGCGCACGGTGCCGCTCACGCCCGCCTCGGCGCCCGACACGCTGCGCGCCAGCTGGTGCGCGCTGGCCTCCATGCCACGGGCCGATTCGGCCAGCCGCAGTGCGGTGGCGGTGGGCAGCAGCCCACGCCCGGTGCGCTCGAACAACACCACGCCCAGTTGTGATTCCAGCTCGGCAATGTGGCGGCCAATGGTGGGCTGGCTGGCGTTGAGCACACGGGCTGCGCCCAGCAGGCTTCCTTGGTCGAGTGCGGCCAGAAAGGACTGCACCAGGCTCCAGTCAAAGGTCTGATTCATGGCGATAGCGTGCCTGCAATGAGGCAGCAGCGGGGTGGATGGTGGTATTCAATTTTGCATTGCTGCTATGAGCAGTTAGGCAATTGTGTAACGGTGCCGGCGTTTCCACAATCGCTCCATCCCTACGAATGGAGCTCTGAAATGACCCACCATCCCCTGCACCGAACGTCTACGGACAGCCATTCCACTGTGTTGGTCCTGGGCGCCCGGGGCCGGCTGGGCCTGGCGGCCACCCGCGCGTTTGCCCAGGCGGGTTGGCAGGTGCTGGCCCAGGTGCGACCCGGGGCCAAAGGGGCACTAGGGGCGGCGTTGCCCGCCATCCCCGGTGTGTGGTGGATGCCGGTGGCGGTGAACGACACCCCCGCGCTGGCTGCCCAGGCGCAGGGCGCGCAGGTGGTGGTGCACGCGCTCAACCCTGTCTACACACACAAGGCCTGGCGTGAACAAGCCCCAGCGTTGATGGAGGCCGCCATTGCCATCACGCGCCAGCTGCGTGCCACGCTGATGCTGCCTGGCAACGTCTACAACTTTGGCGAAGGCATGCCACCCGTGTTGGGCGAAGACACGCCGCAGGCCGCGACCGGCTTCAAGGGGCGGCTGCGCGTGCAGCTGGAACAGCGCCTGCAGGCCGCAACGCAAGCCGGCGACATGCGCGCGGTGGTGCTGCGTGCTGGGGACTTCTTTGGCAGCGGCACCGGCACCTGGCTGGATCAAGCCATTGCCAAAGACCTGCCGCGCGGCCGCGTCACCTGGCCGGGCCCTCTGGACGTGGCCACGCCCTGGGCCTATTTGCCCGACCTGGCCCGCACCTTTGTGCGCGTGGCGCAAGAGCGGGACCGCCTGGCCGCGTTTGAGTGCCTGCATTTCGCAGGCCACCACGTCAGCGGGCAGCAGTGGCTGCACAGCTTCTCGGCCATTGCGGCAGAGCAAGGCTGGCTGCCTGACGCTGGGGCGTTGCGCGTGGGGCGGCTGCCCTGGCCTGTGCTGCGGTTGCTGGGGGTGGTGGCGCCCACGTTTGCCGCGCTGTCTGCCATGCGCTACCTGTGGACCACGCCCCATGCGCTGGACAACACCCGCCTGCGCGCGCTGATCGGCGACGAGCCCCATACACCGTTTGACCAGGCCGTGCGCCATGCACTGGCCGACCTGGGGCTGCTGGCAGCCCCCACGCCGCGGGCCGCTCTGGCCTGACCCGTTACCCATTTTTCCTCTTCATCAGGAGCATTCTCATGAACCGTCGCAATTTCATCCGTTTGGCTGGGGGTGGCACCATTGCCGCGGCGTCGGCCAGCACCCTCGTGGCGTGTGGGGTGGTGGGGTCTCACTATCCCGCCGAAGCCGTGGAAGCCTGGAACGGCCCCGTGGGCGAAACCGATGTGCGCCGTCGCGCCGTGGCCTATGCCATCACCGCGCCCAACCCGCACAACCTGCAGCCTTGGCTGGTGGACCTGCGGGAGAGCGATGTCATCACGTTGCGCACCGACCCAGAGCGCGTGTTGCCGCACACCGACCCGCTGGGGCGGCAGATTCTGATCGGTCATGGCGCATTCCTGGAGCTGCTGGTGATGGCGCTGGCGCAACAGGGCGTGGCCAGCGAGGTCTCCATGTGGCCGCAAGGCGAGCTGCCAACGGCCCTCCAGGAATGGGACGACCGGGCCGTGGCGCGCATCACCCTCAAGCCCGGCGGCCAGCCAGACCCGTCGTTTGCCCAAGTGCTGCGGCGCCACACGCCCAAAAGCGATTTCGACACCACCCGCGCCGTGACGCCCGAAGTGCTGACCCAATTGGTGAGTGGCGCCGGGGCCCACGCTCCGCTGAGCACAGGGGGCACCGTCAACGCCGACCAGTTGCCCGCGCTGCGCACGCTGTGCTGGGAGTCCGCCAAGGTCGAGCTGCTCACGCCCCGCACCATGATGGAAAGCATCCACCTCACCCGTGTGGGCCCTGGCGAAATCCTGCAGCACCGCGACGGCATCTCGCTCAACTCGCCGTTTGTGCGTGCGGTGTCGGCGCTGGGCATGTTCGACCGCTCGGCGCCGCCCGCCGAAGGCAGTGCCGCCTACAAAAGCGCCATGGGGCGCTTTGAAGGCCACAGCCGCACGGCCATGGGGTTTGTGTGGATCACCGGCCCCAACACGCGCAGCGACCAGGTCCGTACCGGCCGTCTGTATGTGCGCCAGCAGCTGCAGGCCACGGCGCTGGGTGTGGGCCTGCACCCCATGAGCCAGGCCGTGCAGGAGTTTGCCGAAATGGCCCCGCATTTCGAGCGCGTGCACCAACTGGTGCTGGGGCGGCCCGCGCCGCGCAGTGCCAGCGACCCCACGGTTCAGATGTTCTGCCGCATCGGCTACCCCCAGGGCGAGGTGCCCGCCACGCCACGCAGGCCGCTCGCGCGGTTTGTGATGGCGTGATATGTGGTCGAAATAGGCTCTAGCGCTTGATGGTAAGGCGCTTGCAGCTATGATTTTTGATTTTCCTGGCCGATGAGCGCAGGGGATGGGGATGGTGGGGGTTCGGCTTGCGCCAGATATTCCCGCACCAGTGCCCGCGCGCGGTGCAAGCGGCTTTTGGCGGCCTCGCGTGTCACGTCCAGCCGCTGGGCCATCTCTTCGATGGTCAGCTCCTCAAAGTCGCGCATCAGCAGCGCGTCGCGGTATTTGGGGGGCAGCGAGTCGATGGCCAGCGCGAGGTCGTGGCGCAGTTCGTGGTCGGGGCGGTGCGACCAGGCCAGGGCATCTTCCACCTGCGCCAGCGGCTCGCCCTTGAGCCAGGCCAGAGCCGGGCGCATGCACAGCCGCTGCACGATGCGTACCACCCAGCCGCCAAATGCCGCCAGCTCACGCAGGGCGCCCACGCGGCGGTAGACGATGATGAGCGCCTCCTGCACCACATCGTCGGTGGCCGTGGTGGCCGCGCAGTGGCGGAGCGCATAGCGGCGGATGTCGGGGCGGGTCAGGCGCAGCAGCTGTTCCATGGCCTGCGCGTCGCCCCCGCGCGCAGCGGGCAGCAACTGGGCGAGCGTGGGTACGGGGTTGAGGGGGCTCATTTTTTAGTTCTCCCTGGCGCGTTGCGCTACCCGCGGCCCATGAAACTGGCGCGAACGATGCGCGGGCAGCCGCGCAAGGGCTGCCCCGCCGCCCTGGCTGCGTCCCCCAACCCACGCCAGCGTGAGAGCGGGGGCTGAGGGGACAGAGAGGCGCGGCTCCCAGCCTGCCTGCGCAGGCCTGGACGACTCCGAAGGGCAGTCGCCTCTGGCGGCAGCACCGAGGCGCGAAGCGGCTGAGGGGGGTGTTTGTTCATGTCACTCGACCGGCTTGCGGCCCACCATTGCGCAGGCGGGGCAGTAGCCAAACGCTCCGCTCAGGATGCTCCCGATGCCCAATCCGGCCAGCACCAGGCCGAGGGGCGACATGCCTTGCCACCAGACACCCACAGCGATCAGGGCGACGCCCCCGACAACGCGCAGCAGGCTTTCAGGGCGGGTGATGTTCTTGCGGTACAGCATGGTGAAGAGCTCCAGGGTTGTGAACGAAGCGCCAACACAGGGCGCCTCACCCACCAAGAGCAGGCGTTTGCGCAAAAGGATTCATCTGCAGCAAAAAATGTTTATGCCTCGCTGTCTTCCTGGTCACTGGAAGTGGTCGAACGAGGCGTACCGGTGTTCCACCGGCTGGCCTTGCGCATCCACCAGACGCAGCCCGGGCTCGGCCAAGACCGTGCCGATGCGGGTCACGGGGGTGTTGCTGGCCTGTGATGCGGCGGCCACGGCAGCGCGGCGGGCGGAGGGCGCAGTGAACGCCAGTTCGTAGTCGTCGCCTCCGGCCAGGGTGCACTGGCGGACAAAATTTTGGTCAAATTGGCCTTCAGCGCTTGATGAATAAGCGCCTACAGCTATTAAATTAGAAGTAAGGTGGGTGTCAATGATTGCCCCGACGCCCGATGCCTTGAGGATGTGCGCCAGGTCCCCCAGCAGGCCGTCGCTCACGTCCATCGCGCTGCTGGCCACCCCACGCAGGGCGAGGCCCAGCGGCACGCGGGGGGTGGGGCGTTCCAGCCGCTGGCGGGCGCGGGCCAGCACCTCGCCGGGCAGGGTGATATGGCCCAGCAGGGCTTCCAGCGCCAGTCGGGCGTCGCCCAGCGTGCCGCTTACGTAGATGTCATCGCCGGGACGGGCACCGCTGCGCAGGAGGGCCTGCCCGGTGGGCACTTCGCCGAACACGGTGATGCAGAGGTTGAGCGGGCCCTGCGTGGTGTCGCCGCCCACCAGTTCGCAGCCGTGCGCATCGGCCAGTGCCCACATCCCGCGCGAGAAGCCCGCCAGCCACGCCTCCTGCACACGCGGCAGTGACAGCGCCAGCGTGAACGCCAGCGGCTTGGCGCCGCAGGCCGCCAGGTCCGACAGGTTCACCGCCAGCGCCTTGTGTCCGAGGGCATCGGGGTCCACGTCCGCAAAAAAGTGGCGGCCCTCCACCAGCATGTCGCTGGACACCGCCAGCTGCATGCCCGGCGCAGGCGCCAGCAGCGCGCAGTCGTCGCCCACGCCAAGCGCGGCCTGGCGCACCGGGCGGGTGAAGTAGCGGGCGATCAAGTCGAACTCACCCATGGCAATGCCTTGTTGAACCGGCGCCAGCGTGGTGAGGCGGGGGAGTGGGGCGGAGATCAGAAATCATGTGCAGTGGCAAACAATGAGCAGGGGCGCGGGGCGGCACCTTGGCGTGTTGGCATGTTGGCGTGTCAACGCGGGTCAAACCACTGCGCCCAATGGTCGATACAGGCCTGAATCTTGGGCAGCCGGTGGCGGCGGGTGAGGGTGATGGCATGGATGGGGCTCGGCTGCGGGTCCACCCACTCGGCCAGTACCGGTGCCAGCAGGCCCTGGCGCACCAGCGGGTCGGCCACCAGGGTGCCCAGGCGCGCAATGCCCAGGCCCTGTAGCGCCATGCGGGTGGTGATGGCGGTGCTACCCGAGCGCCAATGCCCATCGGCCACCAGCACGTGGGGCTCGCCGTGGACCCGGAACGGCCAGTGGTTCAGAGACGCCACCGCACTGTTGGCGATGAGCCGGTGCTGGCGCAGATCATCCGGTCGCTGGGGCGTACCGTGCGTGTGCAGATACCCCGGCGTGGCATACAGGCCGCGCGCCAAGGTGCCCAGCGGGCGTGCGACCACCGTGTCGGTCAGGGGCAGGCCGGTGCGGATGGCGATGTCGATGCCATCGCGTGCCATGTCGGCCATGCGGTCGTCGACCAGCAACTCCACCCGCAGCTGCGGGTGCTTTTGCTGCAGGCTGTCAAAGCTGGGGATCAGCAGGTGTTCGGCCACCACCGAACTGGACGCTACGCGCACCCAGCCGCTGGGCTGGCCGCTTTGGTGGGCGAAATCGCCTTCCAGATCGTCCAGCGTGCTGATGATGCGGCGGCAGTAGTCTAAAAACGTCTGACCCTCGGCCGTGGGCGTGAGGCCGTGGGTGCTGCGGTGGATGAGCCGCGCACCGCTGGCCTTTTCGATGCGCGCCAGTGCGCGTGACACCTGGCTGACGGGCACGTCCCGCTCGCGCGCCACGGCCGACAGGGAACCGAGGTCGGCCACACGGACGAACAGGTGCAGGTCTTCAAAGCGGAGGTCGCGCATCGGGCAATGGTAGCGGTGGCCTGCCGTTCAAGGCAGGCGCGGCGTTGCAGCAAGTGCAAAACCGACTTGCGCGCGGTGTCGTTTCCGCAAGAAGGCGCGGTTTCTACAGTCGGTGCCACTGGGTTCGCACCACCCCGAATGCGTCCCTATCTCACCCGAAAGGACCGACTCCATGTACCACGAGCTTTCCCCCGCGGAGTATCAGCGGTTGCAAGAGACTGCCGAGCAGGTGGCGCGGCAGCTGCGCCGCCAGGCCCTGCTTGATGCGCAGGATGCGCTGTATCGCCACACCGTGCGTGCCGGGCGTTCGGCGTGGCGGCTGGCGGTGCGGCTTGCCCGCCACCGGCGGCAGCGTGCAGCGCACATCTCGCTGCGCACGCAAGGTTGAAGCATGCCGGTTCTTGTCCTCAGGATCGCCCTGTGGGGGCGAGCCAGACCGTGCGGGGCCTAAGCCGGCGCGCCGCGAAAGCGTTGGGCCGCCTGCCGGCTGACCTCGGCGAGCAATTGCTCTTCGCTCTGGCGCTGGCGCAGCCAACGGGCGTCGTTCTGGCCCGCCTCCACTTCCGTCCGCAGCATGTGCATGGCGCTGGAAGCGCCTTGCACAGCGGCGTGGCCCGCAATCTTGTCCATGGTGCGCAGAATGTGTTCGCGCAGCGGCATGTGGTCGCCCGTAGCCGGGTCAACATACACCGCGTCCATGCCAAAGCGGCAGGCCTGGAAGCGGTTGTACGTGTACACGAGGTAGTCGTCCTCTTCGGGCATGAAGGGCTGGTCGGCCAGGAACCACGCCCCCAGGGACTGCACGTAGCCCGCCAACGCGGCGGCACGCTCGATGGTCAACGGGGTGTCGAACACGCGGATCTCGATGGTGCCGAACTCGGGCTTGGGGCGAATGTCCCAGTAAAAGTCCTTCATGCTTTTGACCACGCCCGTGCGCGTCATCTTGTCAAAGTAGCTCGTGAAATCGTCCCATGTCAGGGCAAACGGCGCGCGGCCAGACAGCGGGAACGCAAACACCGAGTTCAGCCGGGCAGAGTCAAACGCGGTGTCATGGCCCTGCACGTAGGGGCTGGAGGCCGACAGCGCGATGAAATGCGGGATATACCGCGACATGCGGTGCAGCATGAGCAGGGCCGAATCCGCGTCGGGACAGCCGATGTGCACGTGCTGGCCGAAGATGGTGAACTGCTTGCTCAGGTAGCCATACAGCTGTGAGAGCTCTTGGAAGCGGGGCTTGTCATAGATGCGCCGCTCGTGCCACTGCTGGAACGGGTGCGTGCCACCGCCCACCACCGCGATGTTGAGCTTGTCAGCGCTTTTGACGAGCGCGTCGCGCACGGGTGTGAGCTGGCCCAACACTTCACTGGCTGAGTGGCAGATGTCGGTGGAGATCTCGATCATGCTGTTCGTCATTTCGGGCACCACGCTGCCAGGCAGCGGGGTTTTCGCCATGAGGCGCAGCATGTCGTCGGCGTAGGGAGCCAGGTCGTAGTCGTTGGTGTTGACGAGCTGCAACTCCAGCTCGACGCCCAGCGTCAGGGGTTCGGAATGAGAGAAGGCTTCAAGACTCACGGCTGTTTTCTCCGTTGTTGGCACGGGTCAGGGGCGCCCAGGGTTTGGAGCTTTCGCCCGCACGGTAAATGGCCACGGTGGCAATCACGGCCCCCAGCACTTCCATCAACAAAATGGCAGGCAGCGCCACGCCGGCAATCACATGACCGGTGGACGGCGATGCCAGCACGAACTGCGAGGCGATCAACAGCGCGATGGAGGACATGGGTGTCATCGCACAGCCCACCCACAGCGCCTGCTTCCAGCTGGCACCGCTGCCCACGTTGCCCAGCGCCACGCCAGTGGCTTTGGCGATAAGGCGCACGGCGATCAGGGCCAGCACAACGCCTGCCACCGGGGCACTCCAGTCGGCCTGCGCGGCCACGGTCGAGACGAGCACAAACATCAGCATGGTGAGCAGCGACGACGCATTGCCCAGCTGCCGCGGCCACGCCCAGGGGCGCGGGTTGAGTTGCTTGAGCAGCATGCCGCCCAGCAGCGCGGCCAGTGGCGCTGACCCGCCCATGTGGGCCGCCACCGCCGTGCCTGCAGCCACCAGTGCCAGAAACAGCATGGAGGTGTTTTCGCTGGTGGGGCTCATGAAGCGCAGCGCCATGCGCAGCACCAGGGCCAGCACGGTGGCCACCACGATGGACACGCCGAGCACCACCACCACGGGGTACACGGTTTCCATCAACGTCACGCTTTGGCGGTTGATCAGCTCGGCCTTGGCACTGCCCAGGGTCAAGGCATACAAGGTCGACAAGGTCGTGAGCACGATGGCGCGTTCGGTCACCGGGCCCGCAGCGCGGGTGTCGGCCACCACACGGGTGAGAACGGCAGGGGAGGCCGCCAGCGCAACCAGGGCCAGCGGGCCCGCCACCTGTGTGGGCAGGTTCAGCCACACCAGCACCCAATACACCGCAAAGTACGTCAGCACCGACTCGGCAATGCTTTGCACCAGCACCATGGGGTTGTGGCGGAACCAGCGCAGCGGAATGCGCCCGCCACATTCGAACAGGACGATCGCTATGCCAAGTTCCAGCAGAAACAAGCCGATCCCTTGCAGCGGCCAAATTGCGCCACTGAACCCTGCGAGGCCAGCGACCGTTCCGACCAGGGAATAACCCACCACTTTGGGCAGGCCTGTATGGCGCTGTGTGAGGTAGCCCGCCATGGCCGCAACGGCCAGCAGCAGCGACCATTGCACTGTGGGTAACCCGGCCGAGGGTCGCAACCATTGCGCCCAGAAGGTCAGGATTTCATTCATGGATTGGATTCCTCTCGATCAGATGGCGCATCGGCCACCACGGTGTTGTAAGCGTAGGCCGAGTTCTGAAGTAAACGGCGCTGGCGCAGGCAGGATAATTTACAGTCAGATACCAACGACAGTTGTAGGACTGTGGCACAAGTGGCGGCAACCCCCTCCTTGATGATGGGCCTGGGTTGTGGGCGAGGCCTTGCAACCTACTCATCCCACTGGGCTGCAGGTCATCATCTTGCGCAATGTATTGGGGCGAAAACTACGCAATCAATCAGGTAGGCGATTGGATCGTTGGCTCGTTCAGTGTGGCTGTAGCAGAAGGCTGTTGGGCCGCCTCGGCCGGCGCAAATGCTCCTTGACCAGGGGGCTTTAAAGGTTGGAGGTGGGCTGAAGGGCTGTCCTCAGAGTGGATTTGTTCGTTGATGGTGTCTCCAGACCACCGCAGTGCGCGCGCAGCGATCGGCGGGCCAATGGTCTCCAAAATAGCGACCGCGGCAAGCACGACAGAGCCTACGATCAAGCCTTCTACCGGAAAGAGTTCCACAGTGGTATTGACCAAGCCGATTGCAAGGCCGGCCATTGGCATCAGCAGCAGGCCACTGTTGGCCGCCTGGCGCAAGGGCGTACCGGCTGCATATGCCGCAGTGGTCACCCCCAGCCATTTGGCTGCGCCTCTGGCAAAGACAAACACCAGAGCTGCCGGCCAGTACTGGACCATCTCTGACACATGCATGTTGGCGCCCGCGTAGACAAACAGCACAATGAAGAATAGTTCGAACGAGGGCCCGAACTCGATGTCTGCAACCAGATTCGTGCGTTCAAGGCTGCGCACCACCATTCCAAGCATCAAAGGCGCAAACAGAGCGGACAGTTTGAGCACAAGCGCGGCGCCAACGGTCATCATCACAGCGCCGATCACGAGTGCGAGACGGTATTGTCGTGCCGCTTTTGTTTTGCGCGCTGCCAAGTGGAGTGCCCAGCCCATCAAGGCCCCGAGTGCTGCGGAGCCAAGCACCTGATAGAGCGGGGCCCCGATCACCATAGCCAACGGTGCGGCAGCCTGCCCGTACAGGGCCGGCAGTACTGCGGCAAAGGCAACGAAAGCAATAACGTTGTTCAATGCGACGAGCGACATGGAGCGCTCCGTGACGGGTCCCGATGCGCCGAGTTCATGGGCAACGTGAATGAGTACCGCTGGTGAGGATGAGATTGCGATCGTCGCTATCACCGCCGCGGCGAGTCCAGAGATGCCCAACCAGCCAAGGCACAGGTACACCGCAGCGAATGTAAGGGTGCTCTCTGCCAGTGAAATGAGTATTAGCGAGCGGTCTTCAATGAAGCGCTTGATGTCAAGAGAAAGACCCAGTCGATACAGGATTAAAGCTAGCGCGACGTCAACCACAATGCGCGATCGCGCTAGTGCCTCTGGGCCGATCAGGCCGAGCACATTGGGGCCCGCAAAGAAACCGACCACCATAAAACCAGTAATGCTTGGCAACCATGGCCAACGATGGGCTACATAGCCTCCTAGCGCGCCGCAGAAAAGCAGAAAGCCGAAGAAAAAAAGGGTATTGACTGGAAAGGGCCAAGTCGGGAGGAATTCCATTTGAGCAGTGACGCAAGTGAGACGGTGGCAGGGGAATGTGCGATGTGCTTACAGGATGGTGCGACACAGTATTTCTTGTTTCGTCTGCGTCGCTGTTTACCTAGTGCAACACGCGAGAAGCCTGATCGTCTGAAGCGTCCAGATAGAAACGCTTTACAGGCACGTTGAAAGGGGTGCCGTCCTCAGTAACGAAGTGGAAGGTGCCTGACATGGTGCCTGTAGCCGTCCGCAGGCGGCAGCCGCTGGTGTACTCAAAAGCCTGACCCGGCTGCAGGACCGGTTGATTGCCCACAACCCCCAGGCCTCTAACTTCCTCAGCATGACCATGAGCGTCTGTGATGATCCAGTGGCGTGAAATCAATTGCGCGAGTACTTTCCCCACATTGATGATTTGTATGTTGTAGGAGAAGCTATACACAAAGGCGCCAGGGTCAGATTGCTCCGGCAGGAATTCAGGGCTTGCGTGCACTTCGATCTGGGGTTTCAGCATGCCGGAATAGTAACTGCGACAATCCCAATATGAGTCAATCCTTCCGTATTGCCCCCTCCATCCTTTCCGCCGACTTCGCCCGCCTGGGCGAAGAAGTGCGCAATGTCATTGCCGCTGGCGCAGACTGGATCCATTTTGACGTGATGGACAACCATTACGTCCCCAATCTCACTTTCGGGCCTATGGTCTGCCAGGCGCTCAAACCGCACGCCAAGACAGCTGCGGGTGCGGCGGTGCCGGTTGATGTGCACCTGATGATCCAGCCGGTGGACGCGCTGGCCGCCGCGTTTGCCGAAGCGGGCGCCGACTACATCAGCTTTCACCCCGATGCTTCGGGACACGTTCACCGCAGCATTCAAGCGATCAGGTCCAAGGGCGTCAAGGCAGGGCTGGTGTTCAACCCTGCAGCACCGCTCGATGTGCTGGACTGGGTGATCGATGATCTGGACCTTATCCTCATCATGAGCGTGAACCCCGGATTCGGAGGCCAGAGCTTCATCGATTCCGCCCTGCGCAAGATTGAAGCCGTGCGCAAACGCATTGACGCCAGTGGAAAGGACATCCGGCTGGAGGTGGACGGTGGGATCAAGACCGACAACATCCGCCGCGTAGCCGATGCCGGTGCCGACACCTTTGTGGCGGGCAGCGCTATTTTTGGCAAGCCCGACTATCAAAGCGTCATTGACGCGATGCGCGTACAACTCGGCTAAAGCAGATCAAGAGCCCAGACTAGGCGCCCTCAGAACCGGCTCTCCCATTAAGGACGTTGGGTTGGTTCTGGCGCCGGTACGATGGTCGTGGTGGTCGACTGGCGCAACACGCCACCGCCCGACACCGAACCGCTCACGGGCGTTTCTACGCGGCGCATGCATTCCGCCTTCTCCGCAGCGGTGGCGAAGGCCGCACAACGCTGCGTGGCATTGTCGCTGGCTGCGGGGCCGGGATTCGTCAGATCACCCTTGCGTGAGGCATCCAGCGCATTGTTGGCCTCTCGCAGGCAGGTGGCCACACTGTCCTGGGTGTTGTTGGTCATGCATTTTTCGCGTTCTTGCTCATAGCGTGCCCGCGCGTCAGGTGGTGTTGCCTGCGCGCTGGCTGCGGCGGAAACCACCAACAGGGCTGCGGTGAGGGCGGGGGCGACTAATGAATAGCGTGTCATCGAAAAGGTCCTTGCGTCAATCGCTTGTTTGATGCCTGGAGCGTAGGCTCGCACACAGCTTTGCGCTGTGGGACAGGGCCGATCGTGCCCGTGCGCGGGAAGGCTGTTGTCAGCCCAGGCGCTGAAAGGTCAGCGCGAACCCTACGCCATCGGCGGTGTTGCGCGCATGGATGGTGCCGCCCATCTTGGACATATAGGTTTTGGCCACAAACAGGCCCTGGCCGCGGTGTTGGCTGTCGCCTTGGGGTTGGGGCAGATTGGGGTCCGAGACCCCTAGCTCAAAAATGCGCTCGAGCAGATCCTCGGCAATGGTGGAGCCCTGGTTGCGCAGCGTGGCGCTGGCGGTGGCTTCAGATGCCGCCAAAGTCAACACAATCGGCGTCTCCGAAGGGCGGTATCGGTCGGCGTTGCGCAAGATGTGGGTCACCACGTCTTCGAGCGCAAATTCATCCGCCCGTACGATCACCGGGCCCGCGCCGCCCTCATAAACCACGTTGTCGATGCCCGCAAAGTGGGCGTTGTCCGCAACGTGCCGCAAGAAGGCGTCCAGGTCCAATCGTCCCTGTGCTACGTCAGCGGCCCGCAGCGCCTCTGCCGGGGAAGCCGTGCCATACAGCACGTGCACGGCCTGCTGCATGCGCTGCACATAGCGATGCCCAGGGTCGTTCGGGCCACCATGCAGCACCATGAGCGACTGCAGTGGCGACATGATCTCGTGTCCCACGGCGTGCCACATGTCGCGCTCTTGCTGGGCGCGCAGCTGCTCGCGGTGCAGGTCGTCCTTCACACGCTGCAGCAGGTCGGCCAGGCCGCCAGCCAGAATGCCCAGCTCGTCAGACCCCCGCAAATCAGACACTTCCAGGTCACCCAGCCGCGGGCCGATGTGGCCCTCCTGCACGTTGTATGACACCGCCGCCGCTCGCCGGGTCAGGGCGGTTACACGGCGGATCAGCCCCACTTCCACCACCAGCCACGCCAGGGCAATAGCGGCCAGCATGGCGCCCAGGTACCAGGACATGCGGGTCGCCACAGCGGCCAGCCCCTCTTCCACGCCGCGCAGGTTTCCTGTGAACGTGATGGCGTAGTTGCCCGTCGATGTGTCCAGAATGTCGAGGCCCGCAGGCACCTCCTTGGCCTTGCCATCGGATGCCGCGCTTGGCGCATCCAGTGGCAGCCAGCTGATCAGGCGAATCAGCCAAGGGGCGGACGGTCCCGCCTGCACGTCTGCGCCTTTGAGCGTAATGGCCTCAGGGTCACTGGCCCCCAGCTTGCGTATCTGCACGCGTTCGCCGGGCAGCAGCGTGCGCGCCACCTCTGCCAAAGACGCTGCAGGCTGCGCGCCGGGGGTGTTGCTGTCAAACAAGGGCGGCGTGGTGCCAGGCGCCAGCATCTCCACTCGTAATCGCATGGAACCCAGGTCTTTGGGGGGCCACACCAGGGGCTGTTTTTGAAACAGCGCTTCGCGGAACAACTCCACCGGCAGCCGTATGGAATAGAACGTGCGGCGCTGGCAGTCAGGGGGTGAACCTGTTAGATCGCGGCACTGGCCGTTTTGCCACAACCAGCCCCGAAAGTCCCGCACGGGCCGCGCTCGGGCATGCAGGGTGTCGGTGCCGTTGTCCACAAACCCGGTCAACCGGCCCCGGGTGCTGACGGTACCCTGTGGGGCCAGGGCTTCGAACGGTGCCACCCAATGGCTGGTGGTGCCACGCATGTCGAGCGAAATGCGGGCGCGGTGCACACTGTCCAGCGCTCGAACGCCGCGCTCTCGGGCGATCAGTTTGCCCGCGTAAAAGCTGCCCACCAGGTAGATGAAGCCTCCGGCGTAGGGGTTGTTGCCAATCGCGGCGCAGACCGATGCGCCGTTGGGGTACTGCACCGAGCACCCTGCCATCTCTACGGCTTGCTGCGCTTTATTTTGGTCGTCGAAGTCAATGGCGGAGTAGGGAAGCAGCAAGGGAGCCAGCGGTGTGGCGCTTTGACTGCGATAAGCGGCATTCAGCAGTGAGAGCTGGCCAGATGGGTGCCGCAGCCGCGCCATGACCTCGGACTGGCTGCGCTCAAAGCCGCGCTGATAGCTTTGCCAGGCACGTTCTTTTTCTTCCTTGAGCAGCACAACGCTGAGCGCCAGCGTGGCGAGTGCCAAAAGCACAAACACACTGCGCACCAGAATCCGCAACCGAAACGCGGGCAGCCCCAGGCGAGGCATATCGAGTGCGGGGCGGAGCAAACGCTTCATGCGCGCTTGTTTCCGCCAGCGCCGACCACCCATCGAAAACCACGCATCGGCACGTTTTCGATGCCCTCAAACTGCGGATCCACCTCGCGCAGCGCTTCACGGATGGTGCTGACGTGCTTGCGCACGTTGTCGCGGTTGCGGCCGCTTTTGACCACCTCGAACAGATCTTCATACGACACCACTTCGCCACTGCGCTGGTGCAAGGTGGCCAGAATGCGCTGCGCGGTGAGCGGCAGGTTGATGCGCTCGCCACCCCAGGTGGGGGTGCGCTGCCACAGCGGGTCCAGCACCAGAGCGTCGCCTGGGGAGCGCGCGGCGGCTGTGGTGGGTGCCTGGGCTTGGGTGGTGCGCAGGATGTCCAGAAACGTCTCGATGAAGTCAGCCTCTTCAAACGTGGTTTTCTGCAGATAGTCCCAGGCGTCCAGCGCTTTCATGATGCTGCGGTAAATGGCCGCCGGCATGGCGGACACGACCAGCACCGGCGTGCCCTGGCGCAGCTTGTTGATGGCGTTGATGAGCGCCACCCCTGCATGGCGTTCGCGGCCCAATTCAATGTCAAGCACCACCGCGTCGTAGTGCTCGCGCGCCAGGGCGGCCTCGGCCTCGTCGCGGGTGAACCATTGGTCAATCACGATGCCGCTCCTCGCACTGCGTATCCATCCTGCCAACTGGTTGCTGGTGGGGAGGTCGTCTTCGATCACGGCAATGCGGGTCATGGGCTCTTCCGGGGATGTGGTGTGGATTATCCCGGGCGCCCGTTGCGGACGGTGTGAGTTTTTCTTCCGGGGGCGGAGTGTTTGCAGGGGCGGTGTGAGGGCTTTGGACCGTGTGCTGCGTTGTTGCTTCCGGGGGGAATTCGAACAATCGATCCCCAATGGGCACACCGTTGAAACAGCTCAGACATCGACAACAAAACCACCTGATTCCGAGAGAGAGAACACCATGAAAGCCACCTGGAACCGCATCGTGCAGGCCCTGAAGGGCCGCCCATCCGCCCGTCCTTCTGCCGGGGGCAACCCCGAATCCGCTCAAGACGGTGCCCCTCAGACTCGCGAAGAGCGTCGAGACATAGATGGACCAGACGACACCCGCGGCCAGCCGCTGAACTGGGCCTATCTGCTGCCCACGGCCCACACGGTGCGCTTGTTGGCGGTGAGCGCAGTGGTTTTGGCTGCTGGAGCCATGGTTTACCGCAATCCCCCGGTGCAGCACTTGGCGCAAGGCGATTTGGGCGTCCGTCTGAACCAGTTCACCGGCACCGTGAGCCTCTGGCGCGATGGCAGTGTGTGGGTGGTACCAGGCCTGCACACCGTGCGTGTCTTTTCGCTGCGCGACCAGAGCTACCGCCCCGAAGCCATGCGCCAGGCCACCGGCAGCGCCCCGTTGCAATCGGTAGAGGGTCTGTCGCTAGGGCTCGATCTGAGCGTGCGTTATGCGCTGGACCCTGCATCGCCCGCTGTGCGCGCTGGCAGCCTGCCTGACAACGTGGGCCCCGACATCGTGGAGCCCGCTGTGCAAGGACTGGTCTACAAGGTGTTCGCCCGCTACACGGTGCGTGAAATCTTCTCCTCAAAGCGCGCCGAAATTGCCGAGATCATCGAAACAGAGTTGCGCGCACGCCTGGCGGCCGACGGGGTAACGCTGCGCAGCCTTCAGATTGGCAAGGTGGACCTGCCCGCAGAATATCGCAGGGGCATGGACGGCCTGCTGGCCGAAGAGCTGGCGTCCGAGAAGATGCGCTACACGCTGGAGCTCAAGGACAAGCGTGTGAAAGAAACGGAACTGGATGCCAATGCCGACAAGGTGCGCCGCGAAGTGGCCGCCGAAGCTGCGGCCCGTGAGCAGGTGATTGCGGCCCGTGCGCAGGAAGAGGCCATGAAACATGTGCTGCCTTTCAAGCAGCGGCAGATTGAGCAGCGCCAGCTGGAGGCAGAAGCCGAGAAAGTGTCGCGCATCAAGGCCGCCGAGGGCAGCGCGCAGGCCCGCCGCATCGAAGCCAGCGGCGAGGCTGACGCCCGCCAGAAGCTGGCCGAAGCCGAGGCCTACCGCATGGACCGCATCGGCAAGGTGAACGCCGAGCAGATGGCGCGCGAAGGGGCGTTGGTCACCAGGCACCCACTTCTCATCCAGAAGACCCTGGCCGACAAGCTCTCCGACAAGATCCAGGTCATCATCGCGCCGCCCCCCACGAACGGCGACTTCATAGGCGCAGCGTTGTTGGGTAGTGGCCGCCATGCCCAGGCCGGTGCAGACGACGCGTCCATCACCCACGCAGCGGAGCAATGAGCATGATGCGCCTCACCTGCCTCACTCTTGTTGCTGCGGTTGCCAGTGCTGCGGTCACGGTGGCTTCTGCCGCCGTACCTTCCGCCCCGGTCGACGCCTTGAACCGAGCCCTGGGCAGCGCCATCGTGGTGCAAGACCAGGCCAGCCTGCGCGCCGCGCCGCGTGACTCAGCCCAACAGCAGTCGAGCCTGTGGCAAGGCGAGGTGCTGGAGGTGCGGGGGGAGCGGCTGGACTACCTTCAGGTGTGGGACCACAAACGTGAACGCGGCGGTTTCATCCGTGCCACGGATGTGCGCCGTGTGGCACTGACGGAGACCGAGGCCCCCGCATTGCTGTCGGTGCTGCGCTTTGTGCGCGACACGCCAGGCGCCGAGGCACTGGGCATTGGCCTGACGGCTGCGTACCTGCAGGCGGCGCCCGCTAAAACATTGGCTGGCGACGAAGGCGCCCAGGCGTTTGACGTGCTGGGTACCGCAGCAGACCGGTTGGCGCGGCGTGCGTCTGCCGCAGCACCGGGCAAGTCGTCGGGGTTGACGCTGTCTGCGCATCTGGACGTTGCCAACGGCTATGGCGTGCGGTTCACGACATACGAGGTCGACGGTCGCATGCAGGTTTGCTATGACGGTGAAGCGTTTCGCCGTGTGCTGGCCATGCCGGTCGCCGATGCTGACCAGCGTGCACGCGCCGCGCTGGCGCTGACCCGCCCCGAGTGCATCAACCCCGATCTGCCTGCCCACGAACGCGTCAAAGTGCAAGAGTGGCAAGCCCAGGTGCTGGATCGTGTGGAGGTGTCCGGCCTGCCCTCGTATTTGCGCAACCGTGTGCAGATGCGTCGGGCCAGCGTGTGGAGCGGCATGGCGTTTCAACAAGCCCGCAAAAGTGCGGGCGACGCAGCGGTGGCGGCCACGGCTGCCCGCGCGCTGACGGAGTTTGCGGGCGTCAGCAAAGCCGATCTGCCCGACGAAGATCAACCTGCCTACAACGACGCTGCCATGCGCGTCAGTGCGGTGCGCTGGGCGCTGGTCCCCGCCGCGCAAATGAACCCTGCCAAAGGAACCCGCCCTACGCTGATCACGGAGCCGGGAGCGCCCGGCGAGACCTGTGTGCTGCTGGTGGATGCTCGGCATGGTGCCAACGCGCCCTTGTTGCGCCGCTGCACTTATGGCGTTGTGTGGACTGCGTCTGCCAGTGTCAACCGAGAAGGCACAGCGGTGGCGCTGGCGGTGCAACCGCTGGAAGGCTGGCGCGAACTGTGGGTACTGCGCAAAACCTCTGGTGGGTGGTTGGCTGACGTATTGCCTCCCGCTGCCACGACACCGGAAACCGGCGTTGCTGAATGGGCAGGGTGGGTGCCCGGCGGCCAGCAAATGCTGGTGGCGCGCGAGGCCCGGGGCCAGGGACGGTATCGCAAGAGCTTCGAGATAGTGCGCCTGGAAGGTTTGAGCACCGAGCGTGTGACGGGCGATGTGGCTGCCTTGCCGCTGTTCCAGCGGTGGCAGGACCCTGCGTGGAAGCGGCAGACCTTGAGTTTGCGCTGATGCTTGCGGCGAGCGATGCGGGGGAGTTTGCGGAGGGTGTGCCTCGCGCTTTCCGTAAACTGGTTTCCTTTTCGATCACCCGCTTCCTCTGCTGCCCATGTCCGAAACCCCCACCGCCTTGCCTTCTGCCCTGCTGTCCCGCGTGGACGCCGTCATCATCGACCTGGATGGCACCATGGTCGACACAATGGGCGATTTCAACGAGGCGCTTAACCGCATGCTGCGTGAACTGGCTCTGCCGTCCATCGGTGCCGAACACATCGAGCACATGGTGGGCAAAGGCTCGGAGCATCTGCTGATTTCAGTGCTAAAACACGTTCTAGCGCTTGATGATAAAGCACTTCTAGCTATCAAAGTAGAAGCAATGTACCCCGCCGCCTGGTCCAGCTACCAGCGCCACTACCTGGACATCAATGGCCAATATGCGCGCGTGTACCCCGGGGTGGCCGAGGGCCTCGTGGCGCTGCGCGCAGCCGGGCTGCGCATGGCTTGCCTGACCAACAAACCCACCAACTTTGCGCAGCCATTGCTCCAGGCCAAGGGGCTCGACGGATATTTTGAGAAGGTGTTTGGTGGCGATGCGTTCGAGCGCAAGAAGCCAGACCCTTTGCCACTGCTGAAAACCTGTGAGGCGCTGGGAACCGACCCCGCACGCACGCTGATGGTGGGCGATTCCAGCAACGACGCGCAGGCCGCGCGGGCGGCAGGGTGCCCCGTGGTGCTGGTCACCTACGGCTACAACCACGGCCAGCCGGTGCGCGCCGTGGACGCCGACGGGTTTGTGGACTCGCTCGCACAGCTGGTGTGACAGCCGCTTGAAGTGCCTTTGCGGCCGTTACGCGGGTAGCTGGCGAGGCGCTGCGTTGCGGTAGTGCAACCGGGTTGCCTGTTGAGCACCGGCCTGCGCGGAGGGCGCTGCACTGTAGGCCCCGGGGTTCGCCCCCGCAGACAGGCGAAACACCGCCACCGCGTCCACCAGTTGCCCCGCCTGGGTCTTCAAGCTGTCGGCTGCAGCGGCGCTTTGCTCCACCAGGGCGGCGTTCTGTTGCGTCGCCTGGTCCATCTGCGTGATGGCTTCGCCCACCTGCGATACGCCCGAGCTTTGTTCACTGCTGGCCGCACTGATCTCACCCATGATGTCGGTCACGCGGCGGATGGCGCTGACCACTTCGGTCATGGTGGCGCCAGCCTTGTCGACCAGCGCGGTGCCGCGCTCGACGCGCTCCACGCTGGTGCCAATCAACCCTTTGATTTCCTTGGCCGCTTCGGCGCTGCGCTGGGCCAGGCTGCGCACCTCGCCTGCCACCACGGCAAAACCGCGGCCCTGTTCCCCCGCGCGCGCTGCTTCTACCGCCGCATTCAGCGCCAGGATGTTGGTCTGGAACGCAATGCCGTCGATCACGCTGATGATGTCGGCAATCTTCTTGCTGCTGTCGTTGATGCCTTTCATGGTGTCCACCACCTCGGCCACCACATCGCCGCCCTGTTTGGCTACGGTGGATGCGCTCATTGCCAACTGATTGGCCTGACGGGCGTTGTCGGCGTTCTGGCGCACGGTGGATCCCAGCTCTTCCATGGAGGCAGCGGTTTCTTCGAGCGCCGAGGCCTGTTGTTCGGTGCGGGCCGACAGGTCGTTGTTGCCGGACGCGATCTCCGCGCTGGCTGTTGCTACGCCTTCCGCGCTGTGTCGCACATTGCCCACGATGCTGGCCAGGCGCGACTGCATGGCGGCCAGGGCCTGCAACAGCTGGCCGGTCTCGTCATTGCCCGCTGCCACGATGGGGTGCGTCAGGTCGCCGTCGGCGATGTTTTCGGCCGCCTGCTTGCCCTGTTGTACCGGGCGCACGATGGAGCGCGTGACCGTGAAGCCCAGCAGCGCCCCCAAGGCCACTGCCACCAGCGTGCCCGCGCCCAGCAGCATCTGGCTGGCCTTGGCCAGGGTGCTGGTGTCGGCCTGGCTTTCTGCCAGTTGGGTGGCCATGGTGCTGCGCAGGTCGTCGAGCGATTTCAGGTATTTGTCGGCCAGCGGGCGAAGATCCTTGTCCACCATGGTGGGGACGTTGGGCTCGCCACCCCGGTGCAGTTCGCGGATCTCGGTGAGCTTGTCGTTGTAGGCGGTGCGGGCGGTGGCAATGGTGGCCAGCAGGCTGCGTGCGGTGTCGCTCTGCACCAACGCCTCGATGCGTTTCACCTTGGCGTCCATGCCCGTGGCGGTGGCTTGGGTGTCGGCCGTGAGTTTGTCCATGTAGTCGCGGTCGATGGCTTTTAGAAAGGCCTCCGTCCGCACCCAGTTCAGGCGAATGTCGGACGCCCAGTCTTCCACCAGCGTCTGTTGTTCGATTTCTTGTGTCGCGACGCGCTCGCTGGCGGCTTGCAGGCTGGCAATGCGCCACATGCCCGTGGCAGCGATGAGGGCGGTGATGAGCAAAATGGCGCCAAAGGACAAGCCCAAGCGCAGGCCGACGGAAAGATTGCTGAGTTTCATGGTGGTGTCTGGCGCAGAAAGGGGTCGGGAGGCAAAAGGAAGGCGTTGCAGACGGCTTGTGGCGGCGCGCGGGTAGCGCTCAAGGCGAGGTCCAGGCCGTGGCACCGGACACTGTGGGTCTTGCGCAGTGGGATGCCATTGGTTGCAGAGGCGATGGGTGAAATCGTTGAATCAAAGAGTACGCCCCACAGGAGGACGCGTCAGTCGGGCGGGCGACAGCCAAGGGCGTGATGAGGTGAGGGTTTGCCCAGGGCGGTGGGCCGTGATGGATCGAGGTGCTTATGCAGGCTTGCCCAGCAAAGCGTCCTTGAGCTTCCAGTCCGCGGGCACGTTGCCCAGCCAGATGCCCATCAGCGCGTTGAAGAACTCAGGCTCCTTGAAGGGCTCACCCTGGGGCTTTCCTTTCACGGTGATCACCGTGCCGGTGCCCGGGATCCAGTCGATCATGAACTGGTCGCCCGTCTGCAGCTTCTTGTGGTCCGAGAAGATCTGGCTCATGCGCAGCACACCGGGAATCAGTTTGGAGAATGCGGCCCGGTCCATGTTGTCTTCCATGCCCCGCGAGAAAAGCTTGCCCAGTTCGGTGGAATCGATTTCGCGCAGCATGGTGATGCTCATGCGCTTGGCGCCCTTGAGGGCAGCGACCTCTGGCGTGGAGCCCGCCTTCTTGTCAAGGTACAGCCCCGCGGTGTAGACCTTGAAAACGGCCTTGTAGCGCACGCCCGCACCGTTGAGCTGCAGCGTGCTGCCACCCACGCTGGCGGTTTCTTCGTACTTCACGTCGGCCACCGTTATGGGCTGGGCAAGGGCGCTGGCTGCCAACAGGCAGGCGCTGGCCATCACAACGCATTGCTTGAGAAATTTCATGCGCAGATCCTTAAAAAAGAACGGTCGTTCGTTTCAAATTGTTGCTGCGCTTGAAGGGTCCTGCAACAGGGTTTTCGATGGGTTGTGCTATCTCGCTTTGAGGGCGGTCAAATCAGGCCGCGAAAAAACCTTTGCTACACTTTGCCCCCATGTTCATTCACCACGTGTTCATCACAGGTTGCAGCGACCGGGGAGCCTGGCCCTGGCGTCAGCCTGCCTCTTTGAACGCCTGATGGCACCTGGGCGGACCGCCCCAGCGTGCACCCGTGGCCTCTCCCGATGCGGTGGGGCCGATTGAATGGACCGCAGCGCCCCTTTTTTGCTCACACACCGGGACACGCGCTGCGACAGCTGGGAGCTCTCCCCGTGATCACAGAACTTGAATTCAAAAGCCTGGCCAGCGAAGGCTACAACCGCATTCCGCTCATGGCAGAAGCCTTTGCGGACCTGGAAACCCCGCTCTCGCTCTATCTGAAGCTGGCGCACACCAAGGACGGCGGCAAGCACAGCTTTCTGCTCGAATCGGTAGTGGGCGGCGAACGCTTCGGGCGCTATAGCTTCATCGGCCTGCCTGCACGCACGCTGTTGCGCGCCAGCGGCTTCGGATCGGCAGCCCGCACCGAGGTCGTCACCGACGGCCAAGTGGTCGAGACTGCAGAAGGCAACCCGCTCGACTTCATCGAGGCCTACCAAAAACGCTTCAAGGTGGCACTGCGCCCCGGCTTACCGCGCTTTTGCGGTGGCCTGGCCGGTTACTTCGGCTACGACGCGGTGCGCTACATCGAAAAGAAGCTCGAAACCTCCTGCCCGCCTGACACCCTGGGCTGCCCCGACATCCTGCTGCTGCAGTGTGAGGAGCTGGCGGTCATCGACAACCTCTCGGGCAAGCTCTACCTCATCGTCTACGCCGACCCGGCCCAGCCCGAGGCCTATGCCAAGGCCAAGAAGCGCTTGCGCGAGCTGAAAGAGCAACTCAAGTATTCGGTGAGTGCGCCTGTGGTGAAGCCCACCGAAAGCCACCCCGCTCAGCGCGACTTTGCCAAGGCCGACTACCTCGCCGCTGTGGAGCGCGCCAAGGAGCTGATTGCGGCGGGCGACTTCATGCAGGTGCAGGTGGGCCAGCGCATCCACAAGCGTTATACCGAGTCACCCCTGTCGCTGTACCGCGCGCTGCGTTCGCTGAACCCGTCGCCCTACATGTACTTTTATGACTTCGGCGACTTCCACGTGGTGGGTGCCAGCCCCGAGATCCTGGTGCGCCAGGAAAAGACCGACGAAGGCACCAAGGTCACCATCCGCCCCCTGGCCGGCACCCGCCCGCGTGGCGCCACGCCCGAGAAGGACAAGGCCACCGAGGTCGAACTCATCAACGACCCCAAGGAACGCGCCGAGCACGTGATGCTGATTGACCTGGCGCGCAACGACATCGGCCGCATCGCCAAGACCGGCACCGTGAAGGTGACCGAGGCCTTTGCGGTGGAGCGCTACAGCCACGTGATGCACATCGTGAGCAATGTGGAAGGCATCCTGAACGACGGCATGACCAGCATGGATGCGCTGAAAGCCACCTTCCCGGCTGGGACGCTGACCGGCGCCCCCAAGGTGCATGCGATGGAAATCATCGACCAGTTGGAGCCCACCAAGCGCGGCCTGTATGGCGGCGCCTGCGGCTACCTGAGCTATGCGGGCGACATGGACGTGGCCATTGCGATCCGCACCGGCATCATCAAGAACGGCACGCTCTATGTGCAGGCGGCCGCCGGCGTGGTGGCCGACTCGGTGCCCGAGCTGGAGTGGAAGGAAACCGAACACAAGGCCCGCGCGCTGCTGCGCGCCGCCGAGCTGGTTGAGGAGGGTCTGGAATGACAACCCGTGGTGACAAGGCCATCGACAAAGTGAAACCCTGCGCCACGATGCAGGACGTGCGCCGCGAGGTGAATGCGCTGGACGACGTGCTCGTGCCCCTGCTGGTCGAGCGCGTGGGCTACATGACCCAGGCGGCGCGCATCAAGCAAGACGCCACGCAGGTGCGCGACGAAGCCCGCATCCAGGCCATTGTGGACCGCGTGCGTGAGCAGACCCTGGCCGAAGGCGGTGACGCCGACGTGATGGAAGCCATCTACCGCAGCCTCATGGAAGCCTGCATTGCCTATGAACACCGCGAGTTCGCCCGTCTGCGCGAGCCCGCCCTTGCCGGGAGCGTCGCATGACAAAACTCTTGATGGTCGATAACTACGACAGCTTCACCTACAACATCGTCCAGTATTTCGGTGAACTGGGCGCCGACGTGGAGGTGTTCCGCAACGACGAAATCACCGTGGCCGACATTGAAGCGCGCCTTGCTGCAGGGCAGCTGGATCGCCTGGTCATCTCGCCCGGCCCCTGCTCACCGGCCGAGGCGGGTATTTCGGTGGCCGCGATCACACACTTTGCGGGCAAGCTGCCCATCCTCGGCGTGTGCCTGGGCCATCAAGCCATCGGTGCCGCGTTTGGCGGCAACATCATCCGCGCGCAGCAGCTCATGCACGGCAAGACCAGCGTCATCACCACCACGCAGAAGGGCGTGTTCGCCGGTTTGCCCGAGAAGTTCACCGTCAACCGCTACCACTCGTTGTCCATCGAGCGCGCCACTTGCCCCGATGTGCTGGAGGTGACGGCTTGGACGGATGACGGCGAGATCATGGGCGTGCGCCACAAGACGCTGGCGATAGAGGGCGTGCAGTTCCATCCCGAAAGCATCCTTACCGAGCACGGCCACGCCATGCTGAAGAACTTTCTGGAGCAGCGCGCATGACGGGGGTCATCGACACGCACCAGCTGGTGATGTTCATCGCCGCAGGCTGGTTGCTCAACCTCACGCCCGGGCCCGATGTGCTGTACATCGTCACCAACGCGCTCAAGTCCGGCACGCGTGCGGGCATCGTGGCGGGGCTGGGTATCACGGCGGGTTGCTTCGTGCACATTTTTGCGGCGGCGGTGGGCGTGGGCGCGTTGCTGGCCACATCGGCCACGGCGTTCACGGTGCTCAAGTGGGTGGGCGCCGCTTACCTGCTGTGGATGGGCGCGCGCATGCTTTTTGCCAAAGCATCCGCAGACAGCGCCAGCGGGGCGGCCATCGCAGCAGCACGGGTCGAGTCCACTGCCGTGGTCTCGCTGCGCAGCGTGTTCATGGGCGGCTTCTGGACCAATGTGCTCAACCCCAAAGTCGCCATCTTCTTCCTGGCCTTTGTGCCGCAATTTATCGCGCCGGGCACCGAGAACAAGGCGCTGGCCTTTGTGCTGCTGGGCGTGCTGTTCAATGCGAACGCCATTCCCGTCAACGCGGGCTGGGCGCTGGCCGCGTCGTGGATGGCGCGGCGTGTGGGCGCTGTACAGCGTGGCATGCATTGGCTCGACCGCATTGCCGGGGCCATGTTCATCGGCTTCGGACTGAAGCTGGCGTTTTCCACCCGGCCTTCCGCGTAGAAGAAATCACACCGAACAATCGGAGACAACACCATGTCCATCACCCCCCAGGAAGCGCTGCTGCGCACCATTGAACACCGCGAGATCTTCCACGACGAGATGCTGCACCTGATGCGCATGATCATGAAGGGCGAGATCTCGCCCCTCATGGTGGCGGCCATCACCACTGGCCTGCGCGTCAAGAAGGAAACCATTGGCGAGATCACCGCCGCCGCGCAGGTGATGCGCGAGCTGTCCACCAAGGTGCCGGTGGCCGACCGCACCCACCTAGTAGACATCGTCGGCACGGGTGGCGACGGTTCGCACACCTTCAACATCAGCACCTGCTCGATGTTTGTGGCGGCCGCTGCGGGCGCCAAGGTGGCCAAGCACGGCGGGCGCAGCGTGTCGTCCAAGTCGGGCAGCGCGGACGTGATGGAGGCGCTGGGCGTCAACATCAATCTCACGCCCGAGCAGATCGGGCGCAGCGTGGCGGACACGGGCGTGGGCTTCATGTTCGCGCCCAACCACCATCCGGCCATGAAGAACGTAGCGCCCGTGCGCAAGGAGATGGGCGTCAAGACCTTCTTCAACCTGCTGGGCCCGCTGACCAACCCGGCCAGTGCGCCCAACATCCTCATGGGCGTGTTCCACTCCGACCTCGTGGGTATCCAGGTGCGCGCACTGCAGCGCCTGGGTGCCGAACACGCCGTGGTGGTGTACGGCCGCGACGGCATGGACGAAGTGAGCCTGGGCGCGGCCACCATGGTGGGCGAGCTCAAGAACGGCGAGATCCGCGAATACGAAATCCACCCCGAGGACTTCGGCTTGGCGATGCAGAGCAACCGCAGCATCAAGGTAGAGACGCCCCAGGAGTCGGTGGCCATGCTGCGCGGCGTGCTGGCAGGTGACAGCGGCGCGGCGCGCGACATCGTGTTGCTCAACAGCGGCGTGGCGCTGTACGCTGCCGGCCTGGTGCCCACCATGAAGGAGGGCGTGGACCGCGCGGCAGCCGCCGTCGACGCGGGCCTGGCCAAGGCCAAGCTGGAGCAGGTGGTCGCGTTCAGCCGGGCGCAGGTGCCCGTGTGATGCGCAGCCAGGTGACCCCCAGTCCATCGGATATTCATTGACAAACACTGCGCCCGCCCACCCCGCCTGTTCGCTGGGTCGGCCGCAAGGAGCACCCCCGACATGAGCGACATCCTCAACAAGATCGTGGCCGTCAAGCACGAAGAAGTGGCCGCCGCCAAAAAGCGCCTCTCGCTCGACGCCATGCGCGCCGATGCCGAGAGCCGCGTGCTCACGCGCGACTTTGAAGGCGCGCTGCGCGCCAAGATCGCCAAGGGTCAGGCAGCGGTGATTGCCGAGGTGAAGAAGGCCAGTCCCAGCAAAGGCGTGTTGCGCGCCGACTTTGAGCCGGCCGACATCGCCCAAAGCTATATGGAAGGGGATGGCAAGGTCAGCGCGGCCTGCCTGTCGGTGCTGACCGACCGGCAGTTCTTTCAGGGCCAGCCCGACTACCTGAAGCAAGCCCGCGCCAGCACCTTGCTGCCCGTGCTGCGCAAGGATTTCATGGTCGATGCGTACCAGATCTATGAATCGCGCGCCATGGGCGCCGATGCCATCTTGCTGATTGCGGCGTGCCTGGACGATGCGCAGATGGCCGACTTTGAGGCCATCGCCCGCAGCCTGGACATGGCCGTGCTGGTGGAAGTGCACGACCGGCCCGAACTGGAGCGCGCCCTCCAACTCAAAACGCCGCTGGTCGGCATCAACAACCGCAACCTGCGCACGTTCGAGGTCACGCTGGACACCACCTTGGGCATGCTCAAGGACGTGCCCGCTGACCGCCTGCTGGTCACCGAGTCGGGCATCTTGAAGCCTGCGGATGTGAAGACGATGCACGACGCGGGTGTGCACGCCTTCCTGGTGGGCGAGGCCTTCATGCGCGCGGACGACCCGGGCCTGGCGTTGGCCCAGCTGTTTGGTTGATGTGAACACCCCCCTGAGGCGCTTCGCGCCTTCCCCCCGCTCTCGCACCGCTTCGCGATGCGGGCAGGGGGACGCCACTGGCGCGGCGGGGCGGCCCTTGCACGGTGGCCGCTGGCTAGGGCTGCGCCGGTCTCATGCATCGCTGTCGACAGAGGCGATGGATTCAAGAACTATAAATTTCATAGCTATCAGCGCTTTATGGTAAAGCGCTAGAGGCCATTTTGACCATGAACCTGCCTGCCCAAGCCCCCACGCAACTGCAAAGCGCCGACCCTGCCGACTGGGCGGTGGCACCCGGCTGGCAGCCGCTGGTGGACGCCTTCTTTGCCGATGCGCGCGGGCAGGCGCTGCGGGCTTATCTGCAATCGCGCCTGCAGGCCGGGGCCACGATTTTTCCGCCGCAGCCGCTGCGCGCGCTGGACCTCACACCGCCAGACGCCGTGCGCGTGGTCATCCTGGGGCAGGACCCGTACCATGGCCGGGGCCAGGCCGAAGGGCTGGCGTTTTCTGTCGCGCCGGGTGTGCCGTTGCCGCCGTCGCTGCGCAACATCTTCAAAGAGATGGAGCGCGATTTGGGAACGCCGTTTCCTGTCATGCCCGAGCCCGGCGGCAGTCTGGTGAAGTGGGCCAAAAACGGTGTGCTGCTGCTCAACACCGGCCTGACAGTGGAAGAGGGCCAGGCGGCCAGCCACGCAGGCAAGGGCTGGGAGGCGCTGACCGACGCCGTCATCCGCCATGTGGCCGAAGGCCCGCGGCCGGTGGTGTTCATGCTGTGGGGCGCGCACGCGCAGTCCAAGCGCGCCTTCATACCGCAGGACCGGGGGCATCTGGTACTCACCTCCAACCACCCCTCGCCGCTGTCGGCGCTGCGCCCGCCCGTGCCTTTTATCGGCAATGGGCACTTTGGCAAGGCGCGCGACTTTCGGACGCAACACGGTTATTGAGCGTGACCCCGAAGAGATCGCGAACAGGTTCTTAGGCTAGAGCGACACAACGGGTGTGGTTCAAGAGGGCAGGCGTGCATGACGGACGCAGACATTGAAGAGCGGATTTTTGCCTTGCTATCGGCGCGGCAGCCCGGCGCCACGATCTGCCCGTCGGAGGTCGCTCGTGCGCTGGCGCCGGAGGGCGGCGCCTGGCGCGACCACATGCCGCAGGTCCGCCAAGTTGCGCAAGCCCTTGCACAGCAAGACCGTCTCAAAGTGACGCGCGGTGGCGTGCCGGTCGACGCGACCGCGCCGGGCGGGCCCATCCGCCTGGGGCTTCCGCCCTGAAAAAGCTACCACCGCCCCGGCAGCCGCTCCCTGAGCAAATCCATGAACGCCTGCACGGCCACTGGCAGGCTGCGTCCGGCGAGGGTCTGCACCTCCAGGTCGCGCAGGTCCATGCCCGGGTCGCTGATGGGAAGGGCTGCGACGGCGCCCGCTTCCACCAGATGGCGCGCCGCGATCTCGCTGGCCACCGACAGCCCGCCCCCATGCGCCACAAAGTTGAGCACCGTCTTGACGTGGTTGCTGATGAGCACCGCCTCCAGCTGAAGGCCCTGGCGGCTGCACACAATGTCGATCATCTGGCGCACCGTGGTCTCTGCAGGGGGCAGCGCCAGCGGGTATTCGGCCATCTGCGCCAGCGTGACGCTGCCGGCATCGGCCAGTGGGTGGCCGGGCGGAACCAGCGCCAGCACCGGAGCGGCCTGGCGGTAGGCCACCTCGATGTCTTTGTGGGGCGCGCGGCTGAAGCACAGGCCGATGTCGGCCGCGCCACTGCGCACCGCATCCGGCACCTGCCCCGTGGGCATGGACAACACACTGAACTGGATGCCCGTGTGCGTGCGCTGAAACTCCACACACAGGCGTGGCACCAGCTCGTTCGCAAACGCATCGGACGTGGCCAGTCGTACCTGGCCTGCGCGCAGGCCCTGCAACGCACCGATCTCGCCTAAAGCGCGCTCGGCGTCCAGCACCGTGCGCCGCGCGTGCACGGCCAGAATCTCACCCGCCGCTGTCAGCACCATGCCGCGCGGGTGTCGGTCGAACAGCGGCGTACCGAGTTGCGCCTCCAGCCCCGCGATCTGGCGGCTGAGCGCTGACGCCGCCACGTGCAGGCGGGCAGAGGCCTCGGTGAGCGAGCCGCTCTGGGCCACTTCCAGAAAGTAGCGCAGCGTGGTGTCTTGCAGCAGGTGGGCGCGCTGGGGCGCGAGCGTGGTCGATGTCATGGCGGTCATTCGCTCGCCAGTATCGGCCGCTTTGCCGCTGCAGCAAAGCTCTTTGCTGATTTGCTGGTGGTAATGCAAGGCAGAGCTTCCTAAGATGGGCCCGTTCTACGCCACGCGGGCGGTGTCCGCAGCGCTGTGCTGCAGGCCTTGTCGCCCTCATTTTTTTGGGACAGCCGTCCTGTCTTGTTTTGGGAGTGCTCTGTATGCGTCTTATCTCGTGGGGTCGTGGCGTGCTGGGCCTGGCCGGCCTGCTGGCCTGTGTTTCTGTCGTCCACGCGCAACCGGCCTGGCCTGATCGTCCCGTGCGGGTGATCGTGCCGTTTCCGGCGAGCGGTGCGACCGACCTGGTGGCCCGCGTGGTCACACAACGTGTGGCCGCCGACCTGGGCCAGCAAATGGTGGTGGACAACAAGCCCGGTGCGGGCGGCACCCTGGGCACGGCCGAGGCGGCCAAGGCCCCGGCCGACGGCTACACGCTGCTGCTGACCACCAGCAGCACCCACGCCATCTCGCCCCACCTCATGCCAAAGCTGGCGTACGACCCGCGCAAGGACTTCGTGCCCGTGGCCCATGTGGCTGACGCGCCCAGCGTGCTGCTGGTCACGAACTCGCTGCCGGTCAAGACGGTAGGCGAGCTGATGGCCTATGCCAAGGCCAACCCTGGCAAGCTCAACTACGCCACCAGCGGTAACGGCACCATCGTGCACCTGAACACCGCAGCCTTCAGCGCCCAGGCGGGCGTGGAGATGACCCACATTCCCTACAAAGGTACGGCGCTGGCCATTCCAGACCTGATCGCCGGGCAGACGCATGTGCTGTTTGACTCGCTGCCCACGGGCATGCCCCACGCCAAAGCAGGGCGCCTGCGCGCCCTGGCCGTGACCAGCGAAAAGCGCAGCAGCCTGGCGCCCGAGCTGCCCACCATGGCCGAATCCGGTCTTCCCGGCTATTCATCGGTGACCTGGTTTGGGGTTTATTTGCCCGCCAATGCGCCGCCTGCATTGGTGCAACGCATCCACGCCGCCTTTGCCAAGGCCGTGCAGTCCCCTGAAGTGGCGGCCAGCTTGGCCAAGCTGGGCGTCGAGCCCGCAGCCCCCAGCACCTCGGCGCAGTTTGATGCCATGGTGCAGGCCGACAGCAAACGCTGGGCGAACGTCATTCGGCAACACAAAATAAGCATTGAATGACCCCCTGAGGCGCTGCGCGCCTTCCCCCCGCTCTCGCACCGCTGCGCGATGCGGGCAGAGGGACGACGCCCTCGGTGCGGGGCGGCCCTTCCTCGGCGTCTCTCGCATGGGCCGCGCCGGTTGCAACCTGTGCTGGCTTACCTCCGTCAGCCTTTGAGTCACAAAGACATGAACACCTCTTCCCTCGACTGGTCCCTTCCCTACAGCTCCCACCGCAGTGCGGTGATGGGCCGCAACGTGGTCTCCGCGTCGCAGCCGCTGGCCGCACAGGCGGGGCTTCGCATGCTGCTGGCCGGGGGCAATGCGGTGGACGCTGCCATTGCCGCCGCCATGGCGCTCACCGTGGTCGAGCCGACCGGCTGTGGCCTGGGCAGCGATGGTTTTGCCATCGTGTGGGACGGCAAGGAGCTGCACGGCCTGAATGCCTCGGGCCGCTCGCCTGCTGCGTGGACGCCGGAATACTTTGCCAAGCTGGGCGGCATCCCCGAGACGGGCTGGAACGCCGTCACCGTGCCCGGCGCGGTGTCGGCCTGGGTGGCGCTGTCCAAGCGTCTGGGCAAGCTGCCGTTTGCGCAGCTGGCGCAGCCCGCCATCGACTACGCGCGCAACGGTTTCCCGGTGTCGCCCACCATTGCCAAGCTGTGGGCGCTGGGGGCGGCCAAGCTGGGCGCTCAGCCGGGGTTTGCCGAATGTTTCATGCCGGAGTATCTGGGTGGCCGGGTGCCACAAGCGGGCGAAATCTTCCGCAGCGAAGCCCATGCCCGCACGCTGGAGCTGATTGCCGAAACCGAAGGCGAGGCCTTCTACCGCGGCGTGATTGCCGAGCGGATGGCGGCGCACTCGCACGCCAACGGCGGCGCCATGACGCTCGCCGACCTGGCCGCGCACCAGGCCGACTGGGTGGGCACCATCAGCCAGCGGTTTGGGGATTCGGTGGTGCACGAGATCCCGCCCAACGGGCAGGGCATTGCGGCACTGATGGCGCTGGGCATGCTGGATGCGGTGGGCGTGGGCGAGCAACCGCTCGATGGCATTGACAGCGTGCACCTGCAGATCGAGGCCATGAAACTCGCGTTTGCCGACTTGCACCAGTACAACGCCGACATCGACGCCATGCACGTCACACCCGACGAGTTGCTGCACGCCGACTACCTGAAGAGCCGCGCGGCACTCATCGACCCGCAGCGTGCGGGTGACCCCGGCCACGGCGCGCCGCGTCCCGGTGGCACGGTGTACCTGGCGGCGGCGGATGCGTCGGGCATGATGATTTCATTCATCCAGTCCAACTACATGGGGTTTGGCTCGGGGGTGGTGGTGCCCGGCACCGGCATCAGCCTGCAAAACCGCGGCCACAACTTCAACCTCATTCCCGGCCATGCCAACGAAGTGGGCCCGCGCAAGCGCCCTTCGCACACCATCATCCCCGCGTTTGCGATGCATGCCGATGGCAGCCCGCAGATGGCGTTTGGTGTGATGGGCGGCCCCATGCAAAGCCAGGGCCACCTGCAGATGGCGCTACGTGTGCTGCGCTACGGCCAGAACCCGCAGGCCGCGGCCGATGCCCCCCGCTGGCGCGTGACGGGCGGCAAGGGCGTGGCGGTGGAGCTGGGCTTCGACCCCGCCGTGATCGCTGCGCTGCGCGCGCGCGGCCATGAGGTGACGGTGGAAGAGGGCAACGGCGTGTTCGCCTTTGGCGGTGCGCAGCTGGTGCTCAGGAATGGCAGCACCTACATCGCAGGCTCCGACCCCCGCAAGGACGGCCACGCCGTCGCGTACTGAACCTGCTCAGTACCTGCTCAGCAAATTACTACCAAATAGATAGCTGCTAGCGCTTGATGCATAAGCGCTGGAGCCCTATTTGGCATAAATTTCTGTGTCAGCGTGTCTCGCGCACAGTCAGCCACGCGCTGGCTGCGCCGCTGAGCACAATGGCCGCAATGCCCGCCAGGGACCAGCCATCGGGCACATGGTCGTACACCATCCACCCCGCCAGCATGGCAAACCCGATCTGCGAATACAGAAACGGCGCAATGGTCACCGGCGTGGTGCGCGCGTAGGCATTGAGCAGCATCATGTGCCCCACCGCGCTCGACAAGCCCATGGTGAACATGCCCGCCCACATCCATGGGTCAGTGACCTGTGTCCACACAAAAGGCACGGTCAGCGACACCAGCGCCGTGGCGATCCAGCCAGTGTAGAGCTGCGTGGTGGCGGGGCTTTCGTGCCCGGCCATCTTGCTGCTGATGACCTGGTAGCCTGTGCCCGACACCAGCAGGCACAGTGGCCACAGCATGGCCCAGGTAAACGCCTCGCCGCCCGGGCGGATGATGGCCAGGGTGCCGGTCAGGCCGATGGCCACCAGCAGCCAGCGCCAGGCGCTCACCCGCTGGTGCAGCCACAAGGCGGCCACCACCGTCACGCACAGTGGCGTGGTCGCCACCACGGCCGTGAACTCGGCCAGTGGCATGTGCATGATGCTGATGAAACCAAACAGGCTGGTTGCCGCAAACAGCGCGCCGCGCAGGGCCTGGAAACGCGGCTGGGTGGTGTGCAGCGCGCGCATCCCTTCGCGCTGCAATACAAAAGCCGTGGTCAGCAGCGCTTGGAACAGGTAGCGCATCCACAACGCCATCAGCATCGGCACCCCCACGCTCACCAGTTTGCTGGCGGTGTCCAGCAGGGCAAAACACGCGCAGGCCAACACTGTCAGTGCAATGCCGACCAGCGCCGCGCGCTGGCGAGCGCACCGTGCGGTGGTGGTGGCGGCGTCGGGTGCCGGGTGGGCTGATGTCACGTGCGCGCGCGCTCCAGCAGCATCGCGTCGCCATAGCTGAAGAAGCGGTACTGCTGCGCTATCGCGTGCCGGTACAGGCCCATGATGTGCGCGTAGCCTGCAAACGCGCTCACGAGCATCATCAGCGTGCTTTTGGGCAGGTGAAAGTTGGTGACCAGCACATCCGCCACCTGGAACGCAAAGCCGGGCGTGATGAAGATATTGGTGTCGCCCGTGGCCTGGCCGGTTTTTGCCCAGGATTCGAGCGTGCGCACCGTGGTCGTGCCCACAGCTACCACCCGGCCGCCGCGCTGGCGGCAGCGCTCCAGCGCGGCCAAGGTGGCCAGGGGCACTTCGTACCACTCGCTGTGCATCTTGTGTTCGGCCAGGTTTTCGGTCTTGCAGGGCTGAAAGGTGCCCGCGCCCACATGCAGCGTGACGCTGGCGCGTTCGATGCCGCGTGCGGCCAGGTCGGCCAGCACGCCTTCGTCAAAGTGCAGCGCGGCGGTGGGCGCGGCGACGGCGCCGGGCGCGCGCGCAAACACCGTCTGGTAGCGCTGGCTGTCTTCCGCCTCGTCCGGGTCGTGGTCGGTGTTCTGCTGGCGCTCGATGTAGGGCGGCAACGGCAGGTGGCCGTGGCGGTCCATCAGTTCCCACGGCGACTCGCCTGTCGGGCCGTGCAGCGCAAAGCGGAACAGCGGGCCGTCTTCGGTGGGCCAGCGGCCCAGCAACTGCGCGTCAAAGCCACCCGCCTGGCGGCCACCGGCCATGTGCACCACGCTGCCGGGCAGGGGCTTTTTGCTGACCTTCATATGGGCGACGACTTCGTTGCCCTGGCCTCCTGCTTCATTGCCAGCCTCGGCGGGCAACACGCGCTCGATCAGCAGCTCCAGCTTGCCGCCGCTGGCCTTCTCGCCAAAGATGCGCGCCTTGACCACGCGCGTGTCGTTGAACACCAGCAGATCACCCTCGCGCAGCAGGCCGGGCAGGTCGCGAAAAATGCGGTCTACCGGTTGCATCGCCCGGCCGTCGAGCAGACGCGAGCCGCTGCGCTCGGTGGCGGGGTGCTGGGCAATGAGTTCGGAGGGCAGCGAGAAGTCGAAGTCGCTGAGGCAAAAGGCGCGCGAGGCAGTCGAAGCAGACATCAGAAGTGCTTGAGGGCCGGACGGGCCCGTTCCAAGAATTGAAAGCCGCAGATTGTCTCAAATCTGCAGCGTTGAGATGAATCGACACCGTGGTGCGCACGCTCTGGAGCGCGTATGTGCATCCCCCAACACGCGCTGTGTTCCCAGGAGCGTGGGCCGTTGTGGCTCACGTCCCACCACCCGTTGCGGGCTACGGCGCTGCGCGCGCCGTGCAGCCCCCCGGGAGCGTCCGGGGATTAGAACGACACCGTGGTCGAGACCTTGAAGGTGCGCGGTGCGCCGGCCATCACGAAGCCGTCGCCGAAGGTGCCGCTCCAGTACTTCTTGTCGGTCACGTTTTCCACGCTGGCGTTGAAGCGCACGGGCGTGCGCCCGAACTGGGTGGCATAGCTCGCGTTCAGATCCAGGCGGTGCCAGGATGGCACGCGCAGCCTGTTGCCCGAGTCGGACCACTGTTCTCCGGTGTAGACCACTCGGCCGCCCACTTTCAGGCCCTGGACGGGCGTTTGCCAGTCCGCGCCGATGCGCATGCGCCATTCGGGCGTACCGAAGGTGTCGCGGCCGGTGTTGCGCTGCGCGGATTTGATGTGCGTGATGCCGCCCAGCAGAGATACGGTTTGCGCCACCTGGCCGTACATGCTCCACTCCAGCCCGCGCAGGCGTTGCTCGCCGTCATCCACCATCGTCGGCAGCGGCGCGCCGTTGTTGCCGATGAAGGAAGGGCGCTTGATCTCGAAGGCGCTGACCGTGTGGGTGAGCGCGCCGGTCTGCAGCTTCACGCCCACTTCCATTTGCTTGGTCTGCTTGGGGGCCATCGACTCGCCGGAGTTGGTGTAGCCCACACCCACCACCTGGCCGGGCTCCAGGCCTTCGGTGTAGTTACCGAACAGGGAGATGTGGTCACCCCAGGGGCGTACCACAGCGGCGACCATGGGCGAGAACCGGCTTTCGCTGTAGTTGGACAGCGGCATTTTTACCGTCTGGTGGCGTCCGCCGATGGTCAGGAGCACCTTGTCGTCGGCGAAGCCCATGGTGTCGGCCACGGCGATGGAGCGGTACTCGTTTTCCGTGGTGTATTTGCCAAATGTCGGGGCGGTGGGGAAGGTGGGGTCCACTGGGTTGTACATGTTGGTGGTGTAGCAGTAATTGCACGCCGTGTTGTAGGAGCCTTCCTGGTGCTTGAGCACGTTGGCGGATAGCTGCAGGCGGTGTTGCACGCTGCCCGTGGCGACCTTGCCGATGACGCCCGCCTCGGCGGTGCGGCGCTCTGACTTGGTGTGCACGTTGTAGATGGCGCCGCGCGTGGTGCCGTCCGCGCCGGTCACAAACGCGCGGGTGCCGAACAACAGGCCCTTGCCTTCGGCTTCAGAACCACCGAACGCGAGGTAGCCTTGCCAATCCTGCGTGAAGTCGAATTCAGCGCGGGCCAGCGCGCCGCTGTTTTTGTACTGGCCGTGCGTGCCACGGAACATGTTGGTGTCCCCCTTGGGTGGCGCCAGCAGGTAGCCTACGCCAGGGATGGAGGCGTTGCCAAGAAAGTTGAACATGCCGGGGCTGCCGCCATCGATTTTGTTTTCGCTGTTGTAGACATCCAGCGAAAAGCGCGCGCGGTCGCCCAGATAGTCCACGGCCAGCGCGCCGACGCGGCGGCTCTGGTCTTCGCCTTTGGCCCCCATTTCACCGGAGCCGTAGACGCCGTTGAAACGGACGCCCAGGCGCTTTTCGTCTCCGAAGCGCTTGCCCACATCGGCATGGCCCTGGAAATACGACTGGGTGCCATAGGTCAGCGTCAGGTCGGCGATGGGCTGCGCAAGGGCGCGCTTGGTCACCATGTTGACGGTGCCCGCCACGCTGGACAGCGGTGGCATGCCCGACAGCAGCACGTTGGGGCCGCGCAGGACTTCGATGCGCTCGAAAATTTCCACCGGCACCGAGTTGGCGGGGGCAATGCCGTACAGGCCGTTGGTGGCGATGTCCATCGCCGTCATGTCCAGGCCGCGCAGGTTGAAGTTCTGGAGCATGTGGTTCTTGTTGGTGGTGAAGACGACGGCGGAGTCGTTTTCGAGCACGTCCTGCAACGTCATCGCCGACCAGTCCTCCGCCAACTCGCGGGTGTATGCGTTGACATGCACGGGCGCGTCAACGATGGAGGTGGCGCCCAAAATGCCCAGTCGCGCACCCGATGCCGCCTTGTTGCCGGGCGCACGCACGGGCAGGTCTTCGCGCTCGTACTTGCTGCGCACGTTGATCTGTTCGAGTGTGGCTGTGGCCTGGCTGGTGCCGGCGGTCTGCGCGGTGACGCAGGCGGTGAAGCCGAGCAGGGCGAGCGCGACAGGGGTGAGGCGGATGGCGTGGCGGGAAGAAGCTTTGCGCATGGATGTGAACTCTCTGATGAAATGCTGTAATGAGTTTGAGAATAGAAATGATTCGTATTATATTTGAATGACGTAATTCACGAATTTTTAAGCCAATTTGGCATCTAACGCTTATCCAATAAGCGCTATTAGCTACTGATTGAATAGCTAGGTTGGCGGAGCGGAGGCATCGCAGACCGGCAGGTCCTGCGCAAAACGCGCGGGGTTGAGCAGCGCCACCAGCCCACAGCCCAGCGCGCCCTGCCAGTGCAGGTAGTCGTGGCCGGTGGCGTGTTCGCGGTGGGTCACAGCGTAGCCTTTGGCGCGCAGCACGTCGCCCAGGTGGCGGTTGGTTTCCAGGATGCCGCTTTGCCCGCCGCGCGCGCCCTCGTAGCGGCCGGCGTCCAGGTAAAAGCGCACGTCTTGCGAAGGTGCTGCGGCATAGGCGCGCATCATCCAGCCCGGCAACTCGCCCTGTGGCGCCCACCAGTACGAGCCCGACAGGCTCAGCACGCGGCCAAAGCGCTGCGGCAGCATGAGCCCGGCATACGCCGAGGCCAGACCGCCAAAGCTGGATCCGGCGATCACCGTGGCCTCGGGCGGCTGCCCCAGGCCTTGCGTTTGCACCCAAGGCATCAGCTCTTCATCCAGAAAGCGTGCGAACAGCGGATTGGGTGGCAGTTCCGTGGCGCGCGCTTGGGCGCTGGGGTTGGAGACCATCAACACGGCAGTGGGTGGGATCAGGCCGTCTGCCATGAGGTTGTCCACGATGCGGGGCGTGGGTACGTCCTCGCGGTACGCATGGGCGTCAAACACCACGAGCAACGCCTGGGGCGGAGCGCCTGCCGGGCGATAAAGCCAGACCGGGCGTTGGTTGCCGAGGATGCGGCTGGCGATCTCGTGGCGCGTGATCGTGCCCTGGGCCACGCTGGGGCGCGGAGCGACCCAGGGCTGCGGTGGCGCTGCGGGCAGCTCCAGTACCGACGCGCCCTGGAAGGCATCGAGCGCGGCATCTGCCCGGGCCGGAAAGGCGCGCGCATTGAGCGGGTCGCGCTGTGCTGTCGCCAGAATCATGCGGCGGTTGTCTTGCGCCGAGCCCTGCACCTGCGGCACGTCGGGCGCGAGGCGGTAGGACAGGCGCGCGCCCAACGGCATGCGAAAACTCGCCCACCACAGATCGCTGCCGGGCAGCTGTTGCAGCGGGTCGTGGTTGCCCGAGGGGCTGCCGAACAGGCGCACGCTCTGCGTGGCGTGCGTGCCGCGCCACAGGAAGGTGACCAGCGATTCGCGCTCCGAGAGTGGCTCGACCAGGGGCGTGCCGTGTTGCGCGCGCTCCTGCCAGAAGGCTGCGGTGCTGCCGCCCTCGGCCAGCGTGCGGGCCAGCGCGCGCAGGCGTGGGCTGGGCAGTGGCGATTCAGCACTGGCGGGCGCTGCGGGCGCCAGTGCCAGCGCGCGGCGCAGGTTCAGCGTGTAGGCGCTGCCCTGCGGCTGGGGCCCGGCGCGCACCTGCAGCTGCTCGCCGGGCTGGACCTGCCAGGTGAAGCCCTGGGGGCCGCCACCTGCGCCCACCAGGCGTCGCAGGTGGCGGCCCTCGGCGCCAATCACATCCAGCATGGCATCGGGCGCGTCGAAATCGCCCTGCACCACCTGTCCGGCCGGCGCCTGCACGGGCCAGCGCACAACTTGCCCGGGCGCCAGGCTGCCCTGGGCTGGGGTGCCCACGGCCAGGGCCTCGGCCCCGGCGGCCTGTGCCATACCCACGAGGGCGGCGGCGCAGGCCAGGGCCCGTGCGAAATCAAAGACAGCCATGGCCTACTCCTGCGGGGCAACGGCTGCCGGGAAGGCCGCTGGCGTGGCCGGGGCGGCCGTTCTA
>JAHJWB010000015.1 GCA_018828125.1 Gammaproteobacteria bacterium
ACGTGTCGATCACTGTGAAGCTGATCAACCCCATCGCCATGGAAGAAGGTCTGCGTTTCGCTATCCGCGAAGGCGGTCGTACCGTGGGCGCTGGCGTCGTGGCCAAGATCCTCGCGTAACTAGCAAAGAAATACAGGGGTATAGCTCAATTGGCAGAGCGTCGGTCTCCAAAACCGAAGGTTGTAGGTTCGATTCCTACTGCCCCTGCCACTTGAATGTGGCCTACAACAAGCCCGCCAGGCTCTGGCGGGCTTCGGTGTCTTGGGTGATGCCGTGAATCGGAAGCAGGAAATACTTAAAGATGGCCACCTCACAGGTTGAAACTGTCAATACAGGCGCAGACAAGGCCAAGCTCGCGGCGGTAGTGGCCTTGGTCATTGCCGCAGTCGCGGGCTTTTACTTGCTGAGTAAGCAAGGTGCCTTGGTGCAATGGGCTGCGCTCATCGTGGGACTCTTGGCTGCCGTTGGTGTATTCCTGGTGTCCGAGTCGGGACGCCAATTTGTTGCATTTGCCAAGGACGCGTGGCGTGAGGTAAAGAAAGTCGTCTGGCCGACCCGCAAGGAAACGCTGCAAATGACGGCTTACGTATTTGCTTTTGTTGTGGTCATGGCGCTGTTCCTGTGGTTTACAGATAAAACGCTGGAATGGCTTTTGTATGACTTGATTTTGGGTTGGAGAAAGTCATGACAACCGCTGCGGAAATCACTGGGGGCGAAGCTCCTGCGGGCGCTTCGGCGTCGGCAAATCCGGATCTGCGCTGGTACATCGTTCATGCCTATTCGGGGATGGAGAAGGCTGTAGAGCGCAATATCCAAGAGCGCATTGGTCGCTCGGGTATGCAAGACAAGTTTGGCCGCATTCTTGTCCCGACGGAAGAAGTCGTCGAAATGAAGAACGGTCAGCGCAAGACGACTGAGCGTCGTTTGTTTCCTGGCTACGTGTTCGTTGAAATGGTCATGGACGACGATACATGGCATTTGGTGAAGCACACCAACAAAGTGACGGGTTTCGTCGGAGGGGCGAAAAATAGGCCAGCCCCAATCTCTGAAGATGAAGTTCAGAAGATCGTCAGCCAAATGCAAGAGGGTACTGAAAAGCCCCGTCACAAGATTGAATTTATGGCTGGCGAACTGGTCCGTGTGAAGGAGGGCCCTTTCACGGATTTCAACGGTTCGGTGGAAGAAGTCAATTACGAAAAGAGCCGCGTGCGCGTTTCGGTCATGATTTTTGGTCGCTCGACCCCGGTCGAACTCGAATTTGGACAGGTCGAAAAAACCTGACCTTCGGGTAAGTCCAAGCAAAGTTTGGATGCTGCACTTTTCGGCTCGGTGTGGATGTAAGTGTTAAAGAGTCGTTAACCCCGGGGAGCTAAAGCCGCAAGGTCTAAGCGTTAACACCCGCAAGGAGTAAAACATGGCGAAAAAAATCGTCGGTTTTATCAAGCTGCAAGTTCCAGCTGGTAAGGCCAACCCATCCCCACCAATTGGTCCCGCACTGGGTCAACGTGGTCTCAACATCATGGAGTTCTGCAAGGCATTCAATGCGCAGACCCAGGGCGTTGAGCCAGGTCTGCCATTGCCTGTGGTTATCACGGCCTTTGCAGACAAGAGCTTCACCTTCATTATCAAGACGCCGCCAGCGACGACTCTGATTAAAAAGGCCATCAAGCTCGACAAGGGTTCTGCGAACCCGCTGAAGACCAAGGTCGGCAAGATTACGCGCGAACAGCTCGAAGAGATCGCCAAGACCAAGATGAAAGACATGAACGCTGCCAATGTTGCTGCTGCGGTGCGCACGCTGGCTGGTTCCGCACGCTCCATGGGCGTCACGGTAGAGGGTTTGTAATATGGCCAAGCTGACCAAGAAGCAAAAAGCCCTGCAAGGCAAGGTAGACAGTAACAAGCTGTATGCATTCGCCGATGCAGTTGTGATCGTCAAGGAGGCCGCCACGGCCAAGTTTGACGAATCCATCGATGTGGCCGTTCAGCTTGGCATTGATGCCAAGAAGTCCGACCAAGTCGTTCGCGGCGCCGTGGTGCTGCCCAACGGTACGGGAAAGACGACCCGTGTGGCCGTGTTCGCCCAAGGCGCCAAGGCTGAAGAAGCCAAGGCCGCTGGCGCCGACATCGTCGGTATGGACGACCTGGCCGCCATGGTCAAGGCCGGTGACATGCCTTTCGACATCGTGATCGCTGCGCCTGACGCCATGCGCGTCGTTGGTACGCTGGGCCAGATCCTTGGCCCGCGTGGCCTGATGCCTAACCCTAAGGTGGGCACAGTGACGCCTGACGTCGCTACGGCCGTGAAGAACGCCAAGGCTGGTCAAGTGCAGTTCCGCGTCGACAAGGCCGGTATCGTGCACAGCACGATTGGCCGTCGTTCGTTCGACAACGATAAGCTGCAAGGCAATCTGGCTGCACTGATCGAAGCCCTAACGAAGGCCAAGCCGGCCACCAGCAAGGGCGTGTACCTGCGCAAGGTGGCAGTGTCCTCCACGATGGGCCTGGGCGTCCGCGTGGATACGCAGACCATCGCAGCGTAATTGCAAGAAATCTTCGGGTTGACACCTTCGGGTCGGCCCGATGTGGTGGGCTGGGGCTGCTTCGGTAGCCACAGGCCATCCAAGACCGTTGGTGCGCGAATCGGTCGCGCTTAAAGCCAGACAAGGCGCCAACGCAGATGGCGATCCCGCTGCAGATGGAATACTTTCCTGAACAGTTGGTCGCTGCAACAAGAGCGCGTACAAGGCAGTCGCCGAGTACGCATTTTAAGGAGTAGACCTTGAGTCTTAATCGCAGTGAGAAAGAAGCGGTCATCAGTGAAGTGACCGGCCTCGCCGCTAAAGCTCAAACGCTTGTGATCGCGGAATACCGTGGCATCACGGTCGCCGACATGACCAAACTGCGTGTTGATGCTCGCAGCAAGGGCGTCACCCTGAGTGTTCTGAAGAACACTTTGGCTCGCCGTGCTGTAGCAGGCAGCGCATTTGACGTGGTGGCAGACCAGATGACCGGTCCGCTGATCTACGGCTTCTCCGAAGACGCTGTGGCCGCCGCCAAGGTGGTGGCCGATTTCGCGAAGACCAATGATAAGTTGGTGATTCGCGGTGGCGCTTTCGGTGGCAAAGCCCTGGATGTCAACGGCGTTAAGCAACTGGCCAACATTCCCTCCAAGGAAGTTCTGTTGGCTCAGATTTGTGGCTTGCTTATGTCCCCCATGTCACGTACGGCCGTTGTGCTGGGCGCGCTGGCGGCCAAAAAAGGCGAAGGCGCAGCCGCACCGGCCGCCGAACCTGTCGCGGCTTGATTGCCCGATAGATAACCAACAAAATTGTTAGGAAATAAAAATGGCATTCGATAAAGACGCATTTTTGACCGCTCTGGACAGCATGACGGTTCTGGAACTCAATGACCTGGTGAAGGCCATTGAAGAGAAGTTTGGCGTGAGCGCAGCTGCTATGGCCGCTCCTGCTGCTGGCGGCGGCGGCGCTGCTGCCACTGCTGAAGAGCAGACGGAATTCAACGTTGTGCTGGTTGACGCTGGCGCAGCCAAGGTTTCCGTGATCAAGGCTGTGCGCGAAATCACCGGCCTGGGCCTCAAAGAAGCCAAGGACTTGGTGGACGGCGCTCCAAAGAACGTCAAGGAAGCTATTTCCAAGGCTGACGCTGAAGCCGCAGTCAAGAAGCTGGTGGAAGCTGGCGCCAAGGCCGAACTGAAGTAATTCGGTTTCCTTCAAGGGCTGGAGTGCTCCTCGCGGGCCTCCAGCCTTTGGTGCTTTCAGAGCACACCCGAAAGCCGGCATTGCCGGTCCCTACAGACCGCAGGTTAAGGGATGCCCAAAACAGGCTTTCGAGTGTCTTCTGACAACCCCGACAGCAGAAGACGCCTTGGTTCGGGTGATGTGCAATGCATCACCGTCCGCCATGGTTGGTAGTGGCCAACCGCCAAGCCCGCAAGGACACATCTCCTTGTGGGGCAGTCGTCGAAGACCCAGGACTCATGTCTTTGCCCGGAGATCTCATGGCCTATTCCTACACCGAACGCAAGCGAATTCGCAAAAGTTTCGGCACCCGCGACAGCGTGCTCGAAGTTCCTTATCTGCTGCAGATGCAGAAGGATGCCTACACCGCTTTCCTGCAGGCTGATAAAGCACCCCAGAAAAGAACCATCGAAGGCCTTCAGGCTGCATTCGACGCTGCCTTTCCTATCGTCTCCCACAATGGTTTTGTGGAGATGAAGTTTATTGAATACAACTTGGCCAAACCAGCTTTCGACGTGCGAGAGTGCCAGACCCGTGGTCTGACTTTCGCCTCGGCTGTGCGTGCCAAAGTTCAACTGATTATTTATGACCGCGAGTCTTCGACCTCGCAGTCCAAGGTGGTCAAGGAAGTGAAGGAGCAAGAGGTCTACATGGGCGAAGTGCCGCTCATGACGGACAAGGGTTCTTTCATCATCAACGGTACTGAGCGTGTCATCGTCTCGCAGTTGCACCGTTCGCCTGGCGTGTTCTTCGAACACGACAAGGGCAAGACCCACAGTTCGGGCAAGTTGCTGTTCTCGGCACGCATCATTCCTTACCGTGGCTCTTGGCTGGACTTTGAGTTTGATCCGAAGGACATCCTGTACTTCCGCGTGGACCGTCGCCGCAAGATGCCTGTAACGATTCTGCTGAAGGCCATCGGTCTGAATCCAGAGTCAATCCTGGCGAACTTCTTCGTCAACGACAACTTCCGTCTGATGGACAGCGGCGCGCAAATGGAGTTTGTGTCCGAGCGTCTGCGTGGCGAAGTGGCCCGTTTTGACATCACCGACAAGTCGGGCAAAGTCGTGGTGGCCAAGGATAAGCGCGTCACCGCGCGTCACACCCGTGAACTCGAGCAATCGGGTACTACGCACATCAGCGTGCCGGAAGACTTTCTGATCGGCCGTGTCGTTGCCCGCAACATTGTGGATGCCGACACCGGTGAAATCATCGCCAAGGCCAACGAAGAGTTGACAGAAGCGCTGCTCAAGAAGCTGCGCTCCTCCGGCGTTCAAGACCTGCAGGTCATCTACACGAACGAACTCGATCAGGGCGCGTACATGTCGCAAACGCTGCGCATCGACGAAACCGTGGACGAGTTCGCTGCCCGCGTGGCCATTTACCGCATGATGCGCCCCGGCGAACCGCCAACGGAAGACGCAGTGCAGGCCTTGTTCCAGCGCCTGTTCTACAACCCCGACACGTACGATCTGTCGCGCGTGGGCCGCATGAAGTTCAACGCCAAGATCGGGCGCGACGAATCCACTGGCCCCATGGTGTTGTCGAACGAAGACATTCTGGCCGTGGTCAAAATTCTGGTGGACCTGCGCAATGGCAACGGCGAAGTCGATGACATCGATCACCTGGGCAATCGCCGCGTGCGTTGCGTGGGCGAACTGGCTGAAAACCAGTACCGCACTGGTTTGGCGCGTATCGAGAAGGCTGTGAAGGAGCGTTTGGGTCAGGCCGAGCAAGAGCCTCTGATGCCACATGACCTGATCAACAGCAAGCCGATCTCGGCAGCCCTGAAGGAATTCTTCGGCGCCTCGCAGCTGTCGCAGTTCATGGACCAGACCAACCCATTGGCCGAGATCACGCACAAGCGCCGTGTTTCCGCACTGGGTCCAGGTGGTCTGACCCGCGAACGCGCAGGCTTCGAAGTTCGTGACGTGCATGTGACCCATTACGGCCGCGTCTGCCCTATCGAAACACCTGAAGGCCCGAACATTGGTCTGATCAACTCGCTGGCCTTGTACGCACGCCTGAACGAGTACGGTTTCATTGAAACTCCATATCGACGTGTGGTCGACAGCAAGGTGACGATGGATATCGACTACTTGTCGGCCATCGAAGAAGGCAAGTACGTGATCGCGCAGGCCAACGCCGTGCTCGACAAGGAAGGTCGCCTGACCGGTGAGCTGGTGTCCGCTCGTGAGAAGGGTGAATCCATTCTGTGCGGCGCAGACCGTGTGCAGTACATGGACGTCTCGCCCGCGCAGATCGTGTCGGTGGCTGCATCGCTGGTTCCGTTCCTGGAGCACGACGATGCGAACCGCGCGCTGATGGGCGCCAACATGTCGCGCCAGGCCGTGCCTGTGCTGCGCCCTGAGAAGCCGCTGGTGGGCACGGGCATCGAGCGCGTGGCTGCTGTGGACTCGGGCACGGTAGTGACCGCGACCCGCGGCGGTATCGTGGACTATGTGGATGCCACGCGCATTGTGGTGCGTGTGAATGATGCAGAAGCACTCGCCGGAGAAGTGGGCGTAGACATCTACAACCTTATCAAGTACCAACGTTCCAATCAGAACACCAACATCCACCAGCGCCCCATCGTCAAGAAGGGCGACATGCTGGTCAAGGGCGATGTAATCGCCGACGGCGCATCAACGGACTTCGGCGAAATCGCCATTGGCCAGAACATGCTGATCGCGTTCATGCCTTGGAACGGCTTTAACTTCGAAGATTCGATCCTGATCTCCGAACGTGTGGTGGCTGAAGACCGCTATACCTCGATTCACATCGAAGAACTCGTGGTGATGGCACGGGATACGAAGCTCGGTGCAGAGGAAATCACGCGCGACATTCCGAACCTGTCCGAACAGCAACTGAATAGACTGGACGAGTCCGGCATTATTTACGTGGGGGCCGAAGTGCAGCCCGGCGACACGCTGGTCGGCAAGGTCACCCCTAAGGGCGAGACCACCCTTACGCCTGAAGAGAAGCTGCTGCGCGCCATCTTCGGCGAGAAGGCTTCCGATGTGAAGGACACTTCGCTGCGCGTGGACCAAGGCTCTCAAGGCACCGTCATCGACGTGCAAGTGTTCACCCGCGAAGGCATCCAGCGCGACAAGCGCGCCCAGCAGATCATCGACGATGAACTCAAGCGCTTCCGTCTGGATCTGAACGACCAACTGCGCATCGTTGAGGCCGACGCCTTTGACCGTATCGAGAAGCTGCTCAGCGGCCGCGTGGCCAACGGCGGCCCGCAGAAGCTGGCCAAAGGCACGAAGATCGACAAGGCCTACCTTTCATCGGTCGAGAAGTTCCATTGGTTCGACATCCGCCCTGCGGAAGACGAAGTTGCGACCCAACTCGAATCCATCAAGAACGCTCTGGAGCAAACGCGCCACAGCTTCGACTTGGCTTTCGAAGAAAAGCGCAAGAAGCTCACGCAAGGCGATGAGTTGCCAGCGGGTGTGCTCAAGATGGTCAAGGTGTACCTGGCCGTCAAACGCCGTCTGCAACCAGGTGACAAGATGGCCGGCCGCCACGGCAACAAGGGTGTGGTGTCCAAGATCGTTCCGGTCGAAGATATGCCCTATATGGCCGACGGCACGCCTGCTGACATCGTTCTGAACCCGCTGGGCGTGCCCTCACGGATGAACATCGGACAGGTGCTGGAAGTCCACTTGGGCTGGGCTGGGAAGGGGATTGGCCAACGCATTGGCAACATGCTCCAAGAGCAGGCCAAGGCAGCTGACATGCGTACGTTCCTCGAAGAGGTCTACAACTCGCGTGGTCGCACGGAAGACCTGACACAGCTGAGCGACGACGAAGTCATGTCCATGGCAGCTAACTTGACAACTGGTGTGCCCTACGCCACTCCTGTGTTCGATGGTGCTTCGGAAGAAGAAATCAAGGACATGCTCAAGATCGCCTACCCAGACGAAATCGCCGAGCGCAAGGGCCTGACATCCAATCGCACGCAGGCATACCTGTTCGACGGCCGTACCGGCGAGCGCTTCGAGCGTCCAACGACCATCGGCTACATGCACTACCTGAAGCTGCACCATTTGGTGGACGACAAGATGCACGCCCGCTCCACAGGTCCTTACTCGCTCGTCACACAGCAACCTCTGGGCGGTAAGGCCCAGTTCGGTGGCCAGCGTTTCGGGGAAATGGAAGTGTGGGCGCTGGAAGCTTACGGCGCCGCCTACGTGCTGCAGGAAATGCTGACCGTGAAGTCCGACGACGTGGTGGGCCGTACCAAGGTGTACGAATCCATTGTCAAGGGCGAACACGCCATCGAAGCCGGCATGCCGGAATCGTTCAACGTGCTGGTCAAGGAAATCCGTTCGCTGGGCCTGGACATCGAGCTGGAACGCTCCTAAGCAGAAAAGGAAAGAGTCACTATGAAATCGCTACTCGACCTGTTCAAGCAATTCACGCCGGATGAGCACTTTGATGCCATCCGCATCGGCATGGCTTCACCCGAAAAGATCCGTTCGTGGTCTTTCGGGGAAGTGAAGAAGCCCGAGACCATCAACTACCGCACGTTCAAGCCCGAGCGCGACGGCCTGTTCTGCGCCAAGATTTTTGGTCCCATCAAGGACTACGAATGCCTGTGCGGCAAGTACAAGCGCTTGAAGCACCGCGGCGTGATCTGCGAGAAGTGCGGCGTTGAAGTCACGCAGACCAAGGTGCGCCGCGAGCGCATGGGTCACATCGACTTGGCCGCGCCTTGCGCCCACATCTGGTTTCTGAAGTCGCTGCCATCGCGTCTGGGCCTGGTGCTCGATATGACGCTGCGCGACATCGAACGCGTACTGTACTTTGAAGCCTACGTGGTGACCGACCCTGGCATGACCCCGCTGAAGAAGTTCAGCATCATGTCCGAGGACGACTACGACGCCAAGCGCAAGGAATACGGCGACGAATTCATCGCCAAGATGGGCGCGGAAGGTATCAAGGACCTGCTGGAATCCATCGACATCGACCTGTCTATCGAGCGCCTGCGCGGCGACCTGACCGGCTCTGAAGTCAAGGTCAAGAAGAACGCCAAGCGCCTGAAGGTGCTGGAAGCGTTCAAGAAGTCGGGCATCAAGCCCGAGTGGATGGTGCTGGAAGTGTTGCCCGTGCTGCCCCCGGACCTGCGTCCGCTGGTGCCGCTGGACGGCGGCCGTTTCGCCACGTCCGACCTGAACGACCTGTACCGCCGCGTCATCAACCGCAACAGCCGTCTGCGCCGTCTGCTGGAATTGAAGGCCCCTGAAATCATTGCCCGCAACGAAAAGCGGATGCTGCAGGAAGCGGTCGACTCACTGCTGGACAACGGCCGCCGTGGCAAGGCCATGACGGGCGCCAACAAGCGCGCACTGAAGTCGCTGGCCGACATGATCAAGGGCAAGTCCGGCCGTTTCCGCCAGAACTTGCTGGGCAAGCGCGTGGACTACTCCGGTCGTTCCGTGATCACCGTGGGCCCAACGCTCAAGCTGCACCAGTGTGGTCTGCCCAAGTTGATGGCGCTGGAGCTGTTCAAGCCTTTCATCTTCTCGCGCCTCGAAGCCATGGGCATCGCGACGACGATCAAGGCCGCCAAGAAGGAAGTCGAATCCGGCACGCCCGTGGTGTGGGACATCCTGGAAGAGGTCATCAAAGAGCACCCCGTGATGCTGAACCGTGCGCCTACGCTGCACCGTTTGGGTATCCAGGCCTTTGAGCCTATCCTGATCGAAGGCAAGGCCATCCAGCTGCACCCCCTCGTTTGCGCGGCCTTTAACGCCGACTTCGACGGTGACCAGATGGCTGTCCACGTCCCGCTGTCGGTGGAAGCGCAGATGGAAGCCCGCACGCTGATGCTGGCCTCCAACAACGTGTTGTTCCCTGCGTCGGGCGAGCCCTCCATCGTGCCTTCGCAGGACGTTGTGCTGGGTCTGTATTACGCCACCCGTGATCGCATCAACGGCAAGGGCGAAGGCCTGGTGTTTGCGGATACTGGTGAAGTCCAGCGCGCGCTGGATGCTGGCGAGGTAGAACTCGCAGCCAAGATCACGGTGCGCATGACCGAATGGACCAAGGACAAGGAGTCCGGCGAATTTGTGCCCTCGACGTCGTTGGTGGAAACCACCGCGGGACGCGCTCTGCTGTCTGAAATTCTTCCCAAGGGACTGCCGTTCTCCAACATGAACAAGGCGCTCAAGAAGAAGGAAATCTCCAAGCTCATCAACGTGTCCTTCCGCAAGTGCGGATTGAAGGAGACGGTGGTGTTTGCCGACAAGCTGCTGCAAAACGGCTTCCGGCTGGCCACGCGCGCTGGTATCTCCATTGCCATCGACGACATGCTGGTACCCCCGCAAAAGGTCGGCATCATCGAGCGCTCCGAGAAGGAAGTGAAAGAGATCGAACAGCAGTATGTGTCCGGTTTGGTCACCTCTGGCGAGCGCTACAACAAGGTGGTGGACATCTGGGGCAAGGCCGGCGACGAAGTGTCCAAGGTGATGATGGCCCAGCTGTCCAAGCAAAAGGTTACCGACCGCCACGGCAACGAAGTGGACCAGGAGTCCTTCAACTCCATCTACATGATGGCCGACTCGGGTGCCCGCGGTTCCGCCGCGCAGATCCGCCAGGTGGCCGGCATGCGGGGTCTGATGGCCAAGCCAGACGGCTCGATCATTGAAACGCCTATTACCGCGAACTTCCGCGAAGGTCTGAACGTGCTCGAGTACTTCATCTCCACGCACGGTGCCCGTAAGGGTCTGGCCGACACGGCTCTGAAGACTGCGAACTCGGGCTATCTGACACGTCGTCTGGTGGACGTGACGCAGGATCTGGTCGTGACCGAAGAAGATTGCGGCACCTCCAATGGCTCGCTGATGCGTGCCATCGTGGAAGGCGGTGAAGTGATCGAATCGCTGCGTGACCGTATCCTGGGTCGTACGGCAGCAGAAGACGTTCTGCACCCCGAAAACCGCTCGGTGCTGGTTCAGGCGGGCGTGATGCTCGACGAAGACATCATTGAAGGTCTCGAAATCGCTGGCGTGGACGAAGTGAAGGTGCGTACGGCGCTGACCTGTGAAACGCGCTACGGCCTGTGCGCCCGATGCTACGGACGTGACTTGGGCCGCGGCGGCTTGATCAACCTCGGCGAAGCCGTGGGGGTGATTGCTGCCCAGTCCATTGGCGAGCCTGGCACGCAGCTGACCATGCGCACGTTCCACATCGGTGGTGCCGCATCGCGCGCTGCCATCGCTTCGAGCGTGGAAGCGAAGTCCAACGGCGTGATCGGCTTCAACGCCACGATGCGCTATGTGAGCAACACCAAGGGCGAGCTGGTGGTGATTGCACGTTCGGGTGAAATCATCATCCATGATGAACATGGCCGCGAGCGTGAGCGCCACAAGGTGCCTTACGGTGCGACCCTGACGGTCAAGGCCGACCAGCAGATCAAGGCTGGCACCATCCTCGCCAACTGGGATCCTCTGACGCGCCCGATCATTACCGAGTTCGCGGGTACCGCGAAGTTCGAGAACGTCGAAGAGGGCCTTACCGTAGCCAAGCAGGTCGATGAAGTGACCGGTCTGTCCACGCTGGTGGTGATCGATCCGAAGCGCCGGGGTGCTGCCAAGGTGGTGCGTCCGCAGGTGAAGCTGATCGACGCCCAGGGCAACGAAGTGAAGATCCCTGGCACCGATCACTCGGTGACCATTGGCTTCCAGGTGGGTGCGCTGATCCAGGTGCGTGACGGCCAGGACGTGGGCCCCGGCGAAGTGCTGGCGCGTATTCCGGTCGAAGGCCAGAAGACCCGCGACATTACCGGCGGTCTGCCCCGCGTGGCCGAACTGTTCGAAGCCCGTACGCCCAAGGACAAGGGTACGCTGGCCGAGATGACTGGTACCGTGTCGTTCGGCAAGGAAACCAAGGGCAAGGTTCGCCTCCAGATTACTGATCCCGAAGGCCACGTTTTTGAAGAACTCGTGCCCAAGGAAAAGAACATCCTGGTGCACGAAGGCCAGGTGGTGAACAAGGGCGAATCGATTGTGGACGGCCCGGCCGACCCGCAAGACATCCTGCGCCTCCTCGGCATCGAAGAGTTGTCGCGCTACATCGTGGACGAAGTCCAGGACGTGTACCGCTTGCAGGGCGTGAAGATCAACGACAAGCACATCGAGGTGATCGTTCGCCAGATGCTGCGCCGTGTGGTGGTTGAGAACGTGGGTGAGTCGAACTACATCGGTGGCGAGCAAGTTGAGCGCTCCGAAATCCTCAACACCAACGACGCATTGCAGTCCGACGGCAAGATCCCTGCGACCTACAGCAATTTGCTGCTGGGTATCACCAAGGCCTCGCTGTCGACCGATTCGTTCATCTCCGCGGCTTCCTTCCAGGAAACGACCCGCGTGCTCACCGAGGCTGCCATCATGGGCAAGCGCGACGAGCTGCGTGGCCTGAAGGAAAACGTGATTGTGGGTCGCTTGATTCCTGCCGGTACCGGCATGGCTTATCACCAGGCGCGCAAGGCCAAGGACGCCATGGACGACGCCGAGCGCCGTGCCATCGCCGAAGCTGAAGCCGCCGAAATGGAAGCCCAGGGCGACACGACCGACGTGGTCAGCAGCGCCACTGCCAGCGACGCCGCAGCTGACTAAGCCTTCGGGCGGTCACTGACACGCTCCCGCCCTGTCCCTTGGCAGGCCGGGAGCGTTTTTTATGGAACCTTGATTCCCTGTCTTTCTATCTTTCGGGCCGGATCGCGCGCAACAAGTGTGGTCGGCAGCAGTGCATGTGGTCTTCGCCTCTTTTCTGGATGGTCTTTGCCATCGTGGTGTTCTGGGCCCTGGGGGCTTACAACCGGCTGATACGCTTGCGCTCTGCCGTGGCCCAGGCATTTGGCGGTTTCGATGCGCATCTGGTGCGTCTGGTGGCTTTGCTCGGCGAATTCAATGCAGCGCAGGCAACTCAACGCGCCACCTTGCTTGACGGCAACGACCAAACGATGGCGGCTTTACAGGGCGCCACCACCCAACTCAGTGCGTGCCTGGCAGTGGCACGCGCGCGTCCCATGGCCGTCGATGCTGTGGCAGCCCTGGCTGCTTCGCGCGATGTGCTGCACGCGGCATGGCACGCCGCGACCCGCCAGACGCGGGATGAACCATATGACGGTTCGCAGGACACTTCCGAATTCACCAACACCGATCCAGCAGTCCGGACTCCGTCGATCTGGGACGTGCGCTGGGATGAGCACGCTTTGCAAAACGAGCAGGCTGCGCGGGTGTTGAACGATGCAGTTGCTTACTACAACGCTGCTATCGCACAGTTTCCCGCCAATCTGCTGGCCTGGGTGTTTGGCTTCAAGGCGGCACGCGGCCTGTAAGGGCCATGACCCTACAGACTGCTTTTCTAGGAAACACGATGAGTCAACCTCCCACTGGTGCCCGAAAACCCGGCCCCGCGCGCCCCCGCGCGCTGCAGAACGGTCCGCGTCCTGCTCGCCCACCGGCAACCGGTACGGGTGCAAATACCAACCGCAACCCCGCAACCAACGCCCAGCCAATAGCGCTCTGGCAGCAACTCTTGAGTGTGGCGAGTGCGCTGCAGGCCATTCGGGCTGGCCAGTCTGGCACGGCAGCGCTCGCGGCTGTGGACTCGGCACTGCGCCCTGGCGTCCAGGCCTTGTTGTTTCACGTGCTGCGCCAAGCGGGTCGGGCTGAAGCGTTGCGTCGTTGCTTGGTCGAACGCATGCCACCACCGGCAGCCGATGCGCTACTCTGCACCGCGTTGGCCCTGTGTTGGAGCCTGGATGAATCGCCGTATGAGCCATTCACCCTGGTCAACCAAGCGGTAGAAGCCGCCAAGCGCAATGTGGGTACGCGAAAGCAGGCGTCGTTCATCAACGGCTGTCTTCGGCGGTTCTTGCGGGAGCGAGAAGCGCTGGTGGCGGCGACAAACAACGAACCTCTGGCGCGCTGGAACCACCCGCTGTGGTGGATTGAACGCTTGCGCAAAGACCATCCGGGTGATTGGGAGCAAATACTGAGAGCCAACAACACCCATGCGCCGATGACCTTGAGGATTAACAAGCAAAAATGCACTCTAGCGCAATACCAGCAAGCGCTAGTAGCTATTAATTTTGAAGCGGATATGGTCGGTGATTCAGGCTTGGTGCTGCACCAGCCAGTGCCTGTGCCCGCATTGCCGGGTTTTGCGCAAGGGTGGGTGTCCGTGCAGGATGCTGCTGCTCAGATGGCCGCTCCGTTGTTGCTGCAGGATTTGGATCTGACGCAGCCTCTGCATGTATTGGACGCTTGTGCCGCCCCGGGTGGAAAAACAGCCCACCTGCTGGAGCTGGCAGGTAGGGGATCACCCCTTCAAGTCACCGCGCTGGAGATTGATCCAGCGCGCAGCGCGCGCATTGGCGACACATTGGAGCGTTTGGGGTTGAATGCCAAGGTGCTGGTGGCCGACGCTGCGCGTCCCCAGGACTGGTGGCAGCAACACTGCGGCGGCGCCCTGTTTGACGCGATCTTGCTGGATGCGCCTTGCACCGCATCGGGCATTGTGCGGCGCCACCCCGACGTGCGCTGGTTGCGCCGGGAGACCGACATCTCGCAGCTGGCGGCCTTGCAGGCGCGACTGTTGGCGGCATTGTGGCCACTGGTGCGACCCGGAGGACGGCTCTTGTACTGCACGTGCTCGGTGTTCCGCGCAGAAGGCGATGTGCAGGTGCAAACGTTTCTTGCACACAACACGGATGCGCAATTGCTCCCTTCGCCGGGCCATTTAATTCCCGGCAAAGCGGACAAGGGCGAAGCTGTCCCGGACAATCTGACGGGTGACCACGACGGATTTTTTTACGCACTGTTGCAAAAATCGGCTTAATGAGTTTCGTAGAGCTCATTGGGTACTAATCCGCACGTTAATTTGCTTGCTCGCGTGTATCACTTTGGCGCCTCCCGCGGGGGCGACTGAAGCTGCAGTGCCAGAGGTGAGCGAACTCAGGTTGGACAGAACGGACGACGGGCTGTACTTGGGCACCACTATGCAGTTTGTATTGCCTGAGCTTGCAGAGGACGCCTTGTACAAGGGCATCCCCATGTTTTTTGTCGCCGAAGCACAGGTCCTGCGCGACCGTTGGTATTGGTCCGACCGCCAAGTGACGGAAACAACACGGTATCTGCGCCTCAGTTACCAACCTCTTACCCGTCGCTGGCGCCTCAACGTGTCACCCGCTCCTTTTAGCAACAGCGGACTTGGAGTGGTGCTGGGGCAGAATTTCGATGAATATTCAGAGGCGTTGTCGGCTATTCAAAGAATTTCCCGATGGAAGATAGCTGAAGCTGGTGAAATCGAGGCAGATGCGGTGCACACGGTGAATTTTCGATTCCGTTTGGACATGTCGCAGCTTCCACGACCTTTCCAGATAGGCGCCGTGGGGCGGTCGGGATGGAATCTGCTGGTGTCCCGAAGCCAGCGCCTTCCCGCAGAGGCTGCCAAGTGACATACGGCGCGCCCTCCAGCACTTCACCGAAGTCCGCCACATCCCACGCCGCGGCCCGACAGTCGCGCGCGGTGCGGTGGGCCGTGGGGGTGGGGGCCGCCATCATGTCCGCCATCGGCATGGTGCTGCTCTTCCTGCTCACACTTGCCACCAACAACCGCGCTCTGTACGAGCGCAACTACGCATGGCTTTTCGGCGTCAACGTGCTGGTAGCTCTGCTGCTTCTGGCGGTTCTGGGTTGGGTCGCCGTGCGGCTGGGCATGCGTTTGCGCAAGGGGCGGTTTGGCAGCCGGCTGCTCGTCAAGCTGGCCGCGATTTTCGGGCTTGTGGGGCTGTTACCGGGGCTGCTCATCTACGTGGTGTCTTATCAGTTCGTTACCCGCTCCATCGAGACATGGTTTGATGTGAAGGTGGAGGGCGCCTTGTCGGCAGGTGTTAACCTGGCCCGCGTGTCGCTGGATTCGCTGGCGGCTGATATGGCGGCCAAAACCCGCAACGCCAGCGCCAGTGTGGCCCAGGTGCCGGATGCGGCGGCTGGTTTGGTGCTGGAGCGCATACGCGACCAACTGGGCGCCACCGACGTGGTGCTGTGGAATGCCGCAGGGCAAGCCGTGGCAAGTGCTGGCCAGTCCCGCTTCAACCTGAACCCTGAAAAACCCGGCGTCCCGTTGCTGCGCACGGTGCGGCAGCAGCGTGCCACTGCGCAGATCGAAGGCCTGGATGACATTTCCGACCCTGCCTCCGCTCAAAACGCGCGTGTGAAAGTGCTGGCACTCGTCAGCAGCCCCGCTGTTGGCCTGCTGGTGGAGCCGCGCTATCTGCAGGCCACACTGCCACTGCCCGCCGCCTTGGTGGCCAACGCCATCGCGGTCCAGGAGGCCAATCGCGAATACCAAGAGCGGGCCCTGGCACGCGGTGGGCTGCGGCGCATGTATGTCGGCACACTCACGCTCAGCCTGTTTCTTGCAGTGTTTGGTGCCGTTTTGCTGGCGGTATTGCTGGGAAACCAGTTGGCTCGGCCTTTACTGGTGCTGGCCGAAGGCGTTCGTGAGGTGGCGGCTGGCAACCTGAGTCCCAAGGCGGCATTGCAAGGCAAAGACGAGCTGGGTGGTCTGACGCGGTCCTTTGCGCTCATGACCCAGCAACTGTCGGACGCACGGCAAGCGGTGGAAGAGAGCATGGGCGAGGTCGATGCGGCCCGCGCCAACTTGCAGACCATTCTGGACAACCTCACCGCGGGCGTTATCGTGCTCGACGCGCAAGGCTTGATCCGTTCCTCCAACCCAGGCGCTACCCGCATCCTGCGTGCGCCCATGGCGGTGTATGAAGGTCGGCCTCTGGCCGAAGCGCCGGGGTTGGCCGATTTTGCTGCCTCGGTCCAGCGCCACTTCGACACCTTTCTGAGCGACCACGAACGCCATGGCCTGGACCATTGGCAGCAACCTTTTGAGCTGCACGCGTCCTCCGGCGGGGCGGGGCAGCACGCCACCAGCCTCGTCGCGCGGGGGGCAGAGCTGCCAGATTCGACCCGATTGTTGGTTTTTGACGACATTTCGGAAATCGTTTCCGCGCAGCGCGCCCAAGCGTGGGGGGAGGTTGCGCGCCGCTTGGCGCATGAGATCAAGAACCCCTTGACGCCGATTCAACTGTCTGCCGAGCGCCTAGAAATGAAGCTCACGGGCAAGCTGTCCAACCCTGAGCAGGCCATCCTGACCAAGTCCGTCAAAACCATCGTGGACCAGGTCGATGCCATGAAGCGGTTGGTCAATGAGTTCCGAGACTATGCGCGCCTTCCTGCGGCAGAACTGCATGCGCTGGATCTCAATGCGCTCGTCACCGACGTGCTGCATTTGTATGGCGCTGAAAACGCCACTGTCGCTGTAGAAGCCGCGCTGGACCCACGTTGTCCCTTGATCGCGGGTGATGCACAGCAACTGCGCCAGGTGGTTCACAACCTGCTGCAGAACGCGCAAGACTCCACCGAACAAGCCCGCGTCGGCACGCCCGGAGCGCCGCCGCCAGTGCGCATCAGCACACGCTGGAGCGAGTCCTCTCGCCGCGTTCGACTCACTGTGTCAGACAGCGGAACCGGGTTTCCTCCCCATATCTTGCAGCGCGCTTTTGAGCCCTATGTCACTACCAAGCCGCGGGGTACGGGCCTGGGCCTCGCGGTGGTCAAAAAGATCGCCGATGAGCATGGCGCACGCATCGACCTGTCCAATCGGACCGAAGATGGTGTAGTGCGTGGGGCCCAAGTGTCGTTATCATTCGCCCCTGAACCAGCGGTGGCGGCATAACAACACCGCCCCAGTACCCCAAGGCGCTTCAATACACATGGCAAATATTCTGGTGGTCGACGATGAGCTCGGCATTCGTGATCTGCTGTCGGAAATTCTGAACGACGAAGGTCACAGCGTGGACCTCGCAGAAAACGCGACCCAGGCCCGCGCCGCACGTTCCGGCAATACCTACGATCTGGTGCTGCTCGACATCTGGATGCCGGACACCGACGGGGTCTCGCTGCTCAAAGAATGGGCAACGGCTGGCGTACTGACCATGCCCGTCATCATGATGAGTGGCCACGCCACCATCGACACGGCCGTAGAAGCCACCCGAATCGGCGCCTTCTCCTTCCTCGAAAAACCTATCACGCTGCAAAAACTGCTCAAGGCCGTTGAGCAGGGACTGGCCCGCAACACCGCGCACCAATCTGCCCCGGTGGCGGCCGTCCAACCCCCGGCTATGGCATCTGCCGACCCCACGTTTTCGCAGTTGCCTGCGGTTTCGGCAGTGTTGGCTGGTGTGGACCCTGGGCCCCATGCACACCAGGGGTTTGATCTGGACCGCCCTCTGCGCGAGGCACGCGACGGGTTTGAAAAAGCCTACTTCGAATTCCATCTTGCTCGCGAAGGCGGCTCCATGACCCGCGTCGCTGAGAAAACAGGACTCGAACGCACCCATCTCTACCGCAAGCTCCGCCAATTGGGGGTAGACCTGGGCCGTGGGAAACGCAACTAATTTCCGCGGGTCTGCCCAAAAGCGAGGTTTTTTCTGGTTATAATTTGAGGCTTAGGCCCGGTAGCTCAGTCGGTAGAGCAGAGGATTGAAAATCCTTGTGTCGGTGGTTCGATTCCGCCCCAGGCCACCAATCAACAATCCGCAGACGTCCACAGGCGTCCAGCAGATGACAAAATCCCTAAGCAAATCAACCGCTTAGGGATTTTTTTTGTCCATACGAGTCCATGGCTGTCCATGCCAAGCCAGCCACTTGTGGGGGCAACTTTGGGGGCAACTGCTAAATTCGGGTCAGCTGCCCCCAAAAGTTGCCCCCAATGCCTCTGACAGACACCGCAATTCGCCGCGTTATTCCCGGCCCCAAAACCCAGAAATTGACCGATGGCCAGGGCATGTACCTGGAAGTTGCCCCCAGCGGTGGGAAGTGGTGGCGACTGAAGTACCGGATTGCAGGTGTTGAAAAGCGCCTGTCTCTGGGCACCTACCCCGACACGTCGCTTAAAACCGCCCGTGACAAGCGGGACGAAGCCCGCGCGCTGATAGCTCAGGGCATAGACCCCAGCGACGTGCGCAAGGCATCCAAGGTGCAAACCCAGGCCGAAGAGGCCGACGCCGCACGCGAAGCGGCCGGGTTGCCCGCACCGAACAGCTTTGAGCAGATCGCGCGGGAGTGGTACGAGACCCGCCGCGAAGACTGGTCGCCCACCTATGGGCAAAAGATCATGCGGCGGCTGGAGGTGGACGTTTTCCCGTGGCTGGGCTTCAAGCCCATCACCAGCATCACCCCGCCGATGGTGCTAGCCGTGCTGCGCCGGGTGGAAGGGCGGGGCGTGGTCGAGACCGCGCACCGTGCCCTGGAGAACTGCGGCCAGGTGTTCCGGTATGCCGTGGCCACCGGCCAGATAGTCAGCAACCCGGCGCGCGATCTGAAAGACGCGCTGCGGCGGCCGATGGTGAAGCACTTCCCGGCCATCACCTCACCAGAGCGGCTGGGCACCCTGCTGCGTGCAATTCACTCCTACCGGGGCACCCCGGTGGTGAATGCGGCGCTAAAGCTGCTGCCCATGCTGCTGCTGCGACCGGGCGAGCTGCGGCAGGGCGAGTGGCCAGAGATCGATTTGGAGGGCGCGCTGTGGTCAGTGCCTGCTGCCCGCATGAAGCGCGAGAAAGTGGGCAAGCTCTACGGCAAACCGCACCTCGTGCCGCTGGCGCGCCAAGCCGTGGCCATTCTGGAAGAACTGCATCCAGTCACCGGCCGCGGCGCCATGGTGTTCCGCGGGGAGCGGACCCACACGCGCCCCATGAGCGACGCGGCCATCAACGCCGCCTTGCGCGCCATGGGCTTCAGTGCTGACGAGGTGACAGGCCACGGCTTCAGGGCCACCGCCCGCACGATGCTGGTGGAGCGGCTGGGCGTTGCCGAGTCGGTGGTGGAGGCGCAGTTGGCCCACTCCGTAAAGGACAGCCTTGGGCGCGCGTACAACCGCACAGAGTTCATCGCAGAGCGGGTGGCCATGATGCAGAGCTGGGCCGACTACCTGGACGAGCTGCGGGCCGAAGTGCCCGCCGTGTGACCTGCGAGCCCGGCCCCGCCTGCAGGCCGGACAGGCCAGGGGCGCCCCCCAGGGGCCAAAGGCGTCACAACCCTTGGCGCGCTGTCGAGACCCCGCCGCGCCTGCTCGCTTCGTGTGTTGATTTCGTCGGGGGTGCCGAAGGGGGGGCACCTCCAAGCCTGATGCGGGCTTGCGGGGCGCTGCAGGGCCGCTTTGACTGTCGGGAATTGACGGACTTTTGACGCCGTGTGTCGGGTGGCGCCGGAGCCTGTGACGTAACGGGAAGAACCTTTTTCAAACTAGAAATACTTGGAATTAACTACCTACAAAGCCACCAATGAGACCAGTTTGTAGGCTTTGTAGGTATTTCTTTTCGGGTATTTCAAATTTGAATTGGTATGGGTTCCAGCAGGGTGCAGGCTGTTGCGGCGGGCAAAACGTTGGCTCGCGCTTCGACGGTTGGTAAACCCTTCAAAGCCTACAAACCCCACCAAGCTGCGACCAACCGGGAGGCTTTGCAGATGGCGACTCCGGGTGTATAGAATTTCAATTGGTGCGTGTTCAGCGGGGTGCAGGCCGGTGCCGTGGGCAAAACACTCGCTCGCGCTTCGATGGTCGGCAAACCCTTCAACGCCTACAAACCCAACCAAACCAGGCAGTTGGCAGGTCGTACAGGCACCGCCTTCCGGGTGCCTAAGATTCAAAAGCGTGTGTATTTCCGGAAGCTGGAGACCGGCGTCACTGGCAAAACGCTGGCTCGCGCTTCGACGGTCGGTAAACACTCCAAAGCCTACAAACCCCACCAAAGAAAACCCGCGTGGCGGCTTTGTAGGTGTTGCCCTTTTTTAGCGCCTCAAATCGAATTGATATGGATTGCAGGCCGGTGCTATAGGCACAACCCTTGCTCGCACTTCGATGGTCGGCAAACACTTCAAAGCCTACAAACCCAACTACGCTGGGATGGGGCGGCGCCTGGGCACAGGCTAAAAAAACCGGCTTGGGAGAACACTCGCGCGCTTTTCGTTGGAGGAAAAACCATCAAAACCTACCAAGGCAGCGTCACGCTACCAACCACGATGACTGGTTTCATCATTATCGTGGCTGCGCTGGTTCTGTTTGCCCTGTTGGGCGCTGCCGCCCTGACTCCGTACATTGCCCGCGTAATGCTCAGAGCCGGGCAAAAGATAGCTGTCAGCTAAAACCAGATTGTCAATCTGGCTGGGGGAACTATTTTCGAAGAGCTTCTATTTATTCAAAAGCTTCTCTAGGTTGGCTGCGAATTGATCAAATGAGACTGCCTGCATAATGTCGTCAGACAATTTTTGCACAAACATCAACTCATCAATGCCGCGTGACTCGAGATTCTTTCGCAGTCGGAAATAGAATTTTTTATCAGGCTGGTCTATTTTTAACGCTGCATACTTTTCATGATGCGCCGCTGCCAGGGTGTCGAGCGAGTCAAGTTGAAAATATTTGTCATTTACGGTCTTCTTCAACCCTGGATATTTTCCTTCGATGGTGATCGCATAAAGAAATTTTTCAATGCTTTTAATTGGCAGGAAAAGCTTCCTTAGATCTGGCTGTGACTTGTTAGCTTCCACCACTACATCCCCGTCCAAGATGCTTATCACTTCTCGACCGATTCCCAGAACATTACCTCTCAACAAATCATGCTGAAGCGAGAGGACATTGCTCCATCCACCTGCCGGAACAACATGGACAAGCTTGCTGGTGTTTAATCCTCGAGTCTCAAGAATTTTTTCAACAAGGACCTTTGCCAAAATGTCCTCTACCAAGAGAAGGTAGTCGAAGCCATCGTGGCGATACACATCGCGAATAACGTAACTTGGAAAGCCAGGATTGACTACTTCAACAATTCCATCATTATTTTCGATTTTGTATATATTTTTAGGCGCAATTTTTCTTATCACCTCTGGGGAGTGCGATGTAAGTATTACCATCAGGTTCTTTGATTCTTTGACAAGATCGCTCATTAGATCAATGAAACGACTCACAGCAATGGGATGCAGTGCCAGCTCAATTTCATCAATAAGAATCAATATAGGTTGATCCTGTGGCAAGGAACGCCGAACAATAGCGTTATAGACAAAGTGAAGAAGAGAAATGAGGAGGCATTCCCCAGAGCTCATTCGGTATTGGCTAATTAGCTTCCCATTCGTGGAGTTGAAATAAGGTGTGCTAGCGAGTCCAAGTTTGTCTGAGATGGTTCTATTTTTTACTCTTTTTAGATTGGCATACTTCCCTCCTGTACCGGAAAGAATGAAACTTAATTTGTCCTTAACATAGTCGTCTGCATCAACGATCTCATCAGATCTAATTCGTCCTGCGCGCAATTGTTCGTCTACGGTTCGAGAGTCATTGAATCGCGTTCCATAAAATAGACTGCCCTCGTACATCCCGTTGAGGGGTGCATCGCGAGAGTAATGACGCCATTTATTCGAGCCAGTCCAGACGTCAACCTTGCCATCGATGCTCAGTTCAACTCTGGAGGTGGTATCGAAATCATCATCGCTTAATGATTTTAAGGAGCTTCGTATAGCCTGCGATAGAGCGAGGAGAATGGTGCTTTTGCCGCTTCCGTTACTTCCGACTATTAGGGTTAAGCTTTTTTCTAGTGGAAATTCAATCGTCGCGCGCTTAATATTTTTGACATTTTCTATTGTGAGTTTTAAGTCATTCATGGCGCGTATAAATTAAGAAAATATATTGAATTTCTCTGAATGAATATTGATATATTATGAATATTCACAGTTATTTGGCTTCTTGTCGCGCCCCTTTAGCCGCGGTATGCGAATTACATCGCACTATAGCGTGTGACCGCTGGCCAATGGTGATCATTCGCGCTTGGTTGGGACGCGATGGCAGCCACTTCATAGTTGAGAGGCGCATCGCAGTTCGCAGAACTGTTTTGGTTTATTCCTCTGGTCACGTCGCTGGGCTGAATGACCATTGATGACCTCAACAAGCATGGACGCGCCCGTAGCGCACTCTCACGCCCACTGACTTTTTGAACTGCACCGCACCACGCGGGGCCACGGCGCGCGCGTCGTTTTTGCGCCTACTTTTCCCACCACTAACTGTGGGGAGCGTAGCCACAGCATAGGTTTCTTGGCTTTCAGCAGTCCACACAAGACCATAGGGACATGCAAAGAACAGCCACGCAAACCACACCCATCCAAGCCGGTCCCGGCCCGTCTGATGTGCGCCCGTACCGGGAGCGCTTGCTACGTATTGACGATGTGTGCTTCATGACCGGCCTAGGCCGCAGCACCATCTACGCCAAGGTCAAGGCCGGAGACTTTCCTGGCCCCGTGCAACTTCACGGCGCCAGCGTGGCGTGGCGCGAAACGCAGGTGGATGCATGGATTGCGGCCCGTCCTGCGGTGGGCGCCACGCCCGAGGCCCCGCCCGTTCCGAAGCCCGCTGCCGCTGCTTCCACCAAGCCAGGCCGGGCACCCCGCGCGCCCCGTCCCACACGAGCCGCAGCCATGGGAGCGATCTGATGGCCACCTTCTTCTGTCCCCACTGCAAAGGCAAAACCAAGACCCGCACCAGCCGGGGCCTGTCGGCGACGCTGCGTGAACTGATCTACCAATGCAACGACCCGGAATGCAGCTACAGCTTCGTGGTCGAAGCCGAAGCGGTGCGCACGCTGTCGCCCTCCGGCAAGCCCGACCCCGCCATCAACCTGCCGCAAACTCCTTGGGCACAAGCGCGAACGCAAGAGCACCAGCGCGCTGATGCCGAGCCATTGAGCACCACAACGTGAGGCAATTCACCATGCAGCTACTTGCCCTCAGAACCGCCCCCACGCTACACTGCCGCGTCACGTCAAAAAAAGGCGTGATCGGGATTGGTCTCCCGCCACATCGCTGCGACGCAAGCCGCAGTCTCTACCGCAGAGCACCTGCGGCTTGTTCGTTCGTGCCTCCAGTTTTTATGGTGGCTCGGACAGGGAGCCGCAAGGCTCGCCGGTTTGCGCAAGCGATGTCCGGTAGACCAACCTGTTCGAGCTGCCGCCCTCGATTGGTCTCGGGTGCGGTGGTTTCTGCAAACCACATCGCTTGGAGGCCACTCATGGCTAACCGCATCCCCGCACGCGCACTGATCGCGTGCACCACCTCGCCCACCACGGGCACCCCCGACCCCATCCAACTGCACGCCGCCGCGCACAACGCGCTGGCCACTGCGCTGCACCACCTGCGCCAGCCGCACGTGGACACCGCCCGCGCCCGCCGCAAGGTGATGCAGGCCCTGGCCGCACTGCGCGGCCTGGACGTGGCTTTGAGCCTGGAGGGGTAACCATGCACACGACCACCCACAACGCTGCCCCCAAGGCAGTGCAGGCGAAGCCTTGCCAAAAATGCCGCGACAACTTCCCGTTGCCCGAGGCCGAAGCCGTGTTTGACCAGCACGTGGTGCATGGCTATCTGGTGCGCCGGGGCGCCACCACCGCATGCCCAGCGGCCGACAAACCTTGCATGACCAAGGCACCGCAGCACCCACAACAAGCACCGAAGCCAACCCCGCCCAATTTGCCGAATCTGGTGCTGCAGGCCCAGGATTGCACCGAATCCCTGCGTACCGTGCTGCGCGCCTGCCACGCCGTTGCATCGCTGGCCGCAGGTGCCACCCACCTGCATTCAACCGCCAGCATGGACGGGCTGGGCGAGCTGCTGCACCTGCACAGCGACGCCATGGAGCAGCGCCTGGACAGCATCGGCACGCTGATTGACACCCTGCGCACGGCCATCGGCGCACGCCCGACCGGCGACCGCGCCCGGCATCTGGCCATGGACGCCAGCGACCAGCACACCCACATGCGCCAAGCCCAGCTCGCGTTTGCGGCCGTGGCCGACATGGTTCCCTGTGCGGCCGACAGCCTCACGGGTGAGAACCTGGGCGCCGCGCTGCGCCTGCTGGCCGATGCCATGGCAGAGCGCACCGCTGCCATGGACGACATGCTCGATGCGCTGCACGCCGTGCTGACTACAGCGCCAGCGCAGCAAGGCCAGCCAGCATGAGCGCAGCAGGCGCAAGGCACGCCTACGAAGTGAACCGCGCGCGCATCGCCAGCCTGTGGGCCGAAGCGCGGCCGGTGTCGGCCGACGATGCGGCCGGCCGCTACCTCGCCCGCAGCGGTGTGGCGAACGGCACATCGCCAGCGGCTTTGCGCCTGCACCCAGCGCTTGACTACTGGCACATGCAGGCCGACCGCAAGCCGGTGTGCCTGGGGCGCTTCCCGGCTCTGCTGGCCTTGTTCGAGGTGGACACCTACCCGCGCGGCCTGCATGGGGCACCCGTGCCCCACGCGGTGGCGCTGCAGCGCATCTACCTAGCGGCCGATGGCTCGCTGGCCCCCGTGCCTGCGCCCATCAAGCTGACCGGCAAGGCAGGCCCCGCGCTGGGCGCCTGCGCCCGGCTGGCCCATGCAGACAGCACCAGCCGCGTGATGGGCATGGCCGTGGGCATCTCCACAGCATTGCGCATCGCTCGCGCAGCCCGCATGCCCGTATGGGCCGTGCCCGATGCCGCCTTGCTCGCGCATGCCCGCTGGCCCCGGGGCCTGCGTCATCTGCATGTGTTCGTGGACGCACGCGACCCCGACCAATGGCGCAGCGCTGCCGAGCTGGCGCGAAAGGCCAGTGCCTGCGGCTTGCAGGTCTTCCCGATGGTGGCCGACATGGCCAGCAGTCCCCAAATCACCGCCACCCGGCTTTAGAGAACGAACCCACCATGGCAACAAAGAAGGCCAGCGCACCAAGCACGGGCGCGGCAAAAAACAACCAACCAGCCACACCCGCTGCGATTGCCGCAGCGCCCGTGGCTGCCCTGCAATTCACCGTCTTTACGGCGACTGTCCCCGACCGCCTGACCAAGGTTCTGACCCTGGCCCCTGATGGCACGCTGCACAAGGAAAGCGCCGCCAACATGATGCGCGGCAGCGCGTCGCGTGCTGCGGCCAATGGCCTGCAAGAACTTGCCGACATTCTGGAAAATCTCGACCCCGCGCAGGCCACAAGCTGGGGCGTGTGCGAGGGCAGCGTGGGCAAGCCTGTGCCCATCGTTCCCGAGCGCGAGGTGGCCGACACACCCGGCGCGATATCGCGTACCCGCAGGCACTTCGCCTACCCCGTGGGCCCTGGCGTGCTGATGCTCGACCATGACGGCGCGCCGGATAGCGAGCTGTCTGCGGACGTGTTCCGCCAGCGCCTGATAGAAGCCTGCCCGGCCCTGGCCGATGCCCCCATGCTGTGGCGCCCGAGCTGTTCGGCCGGTGTCTGCACCACGGACGGCCGCGAGCTGTCTGCACTCACGCGGCACCGTTTGTATATCCCTGTGCGCGATGCCTCACGCATCCCTGAAGCGGGCAGGGCGCTGGTGCAGCTTCTTTGGGCTGCAGGCCATGGCTGGTTCGACGTAGGCCGCGCAGGGCAGGCGCTGGAACGCACCCTGATCGATGCCAGCGTGTGGCAGCCCGAGCGGCTGGACTTCTGCGCGCCGCCGCTCTTGGGCAAAAGCCTGCAGCGGCCGCACGCTGCACCGCGCATCTTTGGCGACCCGCTCGCCCTGTTCGACCTCGCGCTGATTCCGCACGATGCCGACACGCACAAGCAGGCTCAGGCCCTCAAGAAAAACGCCCGCACCCAGCTCGCAGGCCAGTGCGCAGCCCAGCGCGAGCGCTGGGTGGCCACCCACGCACCGGCCCTGGCCAAGCGCCGCGGCATCCCCGTGGACAAGGCCCGCGACGTGCTGCAGCGTGCGAGTGCGCAGCGGGTATTGATGGGCGACTTTGTACTGATGGCAGAGCAGGGCAAGCCCGTTTCTGTGGGTGAAATCCTCGACCGCCCCGAGCGCTGGCACAACGCCCAGTTTGCCGACCCGCTGGACCCGGACACCGACACCCGCGTGGCGGTGGTCAACCTCAAGAGCGGGCAGCGGCCGTACCTGTTCACCCACCGCCACGGCGGCATGCGCTTTGAGCTGCTGCGCCAGAGCGCGCGCATTCAGGTGGGGCGCGGCATGCGTGTGGCCACCACCGATGCCGTGCTGGCAGTGCTGCAGGAAAGGGGCGAGCTGTTCGACTACGGCGAAGGGGCGGTGGCCTATGTGAGCGACGGCAAGCCGCGCCCTGTCACACCCGACTGGCTCACCGACCACATGGGCCGGGTGTGCGAGTTCTATTCCATGCGCCACCGCAGAAAAGCCGATGGCGAGGAAGCGCCCGAAGAAGGCCCCGAGGATGCGCCGCTGTCGGTGGCCCGCGCCATCCTGGCCAAGCATGGCGAGCGCGGGTTCAAGAAGCTGGTGGCGGTGGTCACGGCCCCTACGCTTCGCATTGACGGCAGCATCCTGGACCGCCCTGGCCATGATGAAGCATCGGGCCTGCTGTTCTACAGCGAACACCCGAACCCGCCCCGCGTGCCTGTCAAACCGACCGTGCAGGATGCTCTGGCCGCGCTCAAATTCCTCTGGGCACCGCTGGCCCTGTTCCCCCTGGTGGATGCCGTGGCCAACGGAGTGGCCTTGCATGGCCTGCTGTCGGCCGCACTGCGGGCGAGTCTCCCGACCGCCCCGGGTGTGGGCTTCGACGCCCCGGCCGCAGGCAGCGGCAAGACCCTGCTGGCCCGCTGCATTGGCATCCTGGCCATGGGCTCCGAGCCTTCCATTCTTCCCCCGGCCGACACCGACGAGGAAACCCGCAAGCGCCTGTTTGCGGTGCTGCGCGAAGGCCAGCGCGTGGTGCTCTGGGACAACGTGCGCGAGCCGCTGGGCTCTGCATCGCTCGATGCCTTCCTGACCGCCCCCACCTTTGCCGACCGGGTGCTGGGCAGTAGCGAAACCATCACGCTGCCCAACCGTGCGCTGTTCATCGCCACGGGCAACAACCTGCGCATGACTTCGGACACCTGCCGCCGCGTGCTGACGGCGCGCATTGATGCCCAGAGCGAAACGCCCTATACGCGGGACTTCTCCTTTGACCCTGCCCAGATGATGCAGACCGACCGCCTCGCCTACGTGGTGGCGGCGCTGACCATCGTGCGGGCCTATATCACCGCAGGGCGCCCCAAGATGGCCAAGGGGCGAACGGCCAGCTTTGAGCATTGGGATGATCTGGTGCGCCAGCCCATTTGCTGGCTGGCGCAGCACGTGGCCACGTTGGCAGGCACGGCCGAAGGGGCAGGGCTGCCCACGCTGTCCGACCCCATGGAAGCGGCCGCACGCGCCTTCGAGCAAGACCCGGAAACCACCAAGCTGCGCGCGTTGGTCGAAGCATGGTTTGCAGCGTTCGGACCGGATCAAACGACCGTGGGCGGCGCCATCCGGCGAAGCGATACGGATGCGCTGTTGGCCATGGCCATGGATGACATAGCAGGGCAGGCGGGCAAGATCAATTCGCGCATGCTGGGGCGCTGGATAGAGCGCATGCAAGGGCGCATCGTGGATGGCAAAAGGTTCGTGCGCATCGGGCACAGGGCCGGGCTGCTGCATTGGGCGGTGCACCAATCGGCGGCGCAACGGCCGATGCCTGCGGCCGACGATGTAGCCACGTTCTGAGGCGGCCGCATGAGCGATACAAAAACGCCCGCTGCCGAGCTGCTTGAACGCCTGCAGCACAAGGGCTTGCGCCTGTCGGCTACACCCGATGGAGCCCTGCAGGTGTGGCCCGCCGTGTGGCTCGATGAAGCCACCAGCGAAGCAATCAGGGCGCACAAGCCCGGCCTGCTGGCGCTGCTGTCGACCATGGCCGTGGATGTGCTGGAAGACGACCGCCACCGCTGCCGCGACTGCTACCACCTGCAGCGCAAGGGCAATTGCGCCATGGCTGCGCAGGGGCGCCTTCCTGGCGTGCCCGAGTGGTACACGCCGCACAAGGACATCCTGCAGCGCTGCAATCTGTTCTGCGCGTTGCCTTACTGAGCATGGCCATGCACACCGACAAGCCCACCCCCATGACGGATGCAGAGCGCCAGCGCAAGCATCGGCAAAAGCGCCAGCGCGAGCTGCATGCGCTACGCGCTGTCGCACCCGCAACGCCGCAGGAGCGCGAGAGCGCAGCCCATGTCCAGCGCCTCGCGGCCCAACTCGACAAGGCAACGCGCACGGCTGCAACGCTGCAGGCGCGCCTTGATGCGATGCAGGCAGGGGAGGGCGATCTGCAGGCCCTGCGCGAGGCCGTGCGCGCCTTGATTCCGAAGCTCACCCCGGCCGCGCAGCAGGTGGTGCGCAGGCATCTGGAGTGTTGCGGTGCGGCGCAGTGGCTGAGCCCGCAGACGCCCCCGCCGCAGGCCGCTGCGCCGCCTTCGAACCTTTCTTCCCACGTGTTTTTTTAACCCCAGTCCACAAGGAGCAAACCATGACTGAAACCGAAGCCCGCAAGGCATTCAACACCGCCAGCACCGAGCTGCAGACGGCCCTGTCCAAGTACCAGAGCGCACGCACATCGCTGCACCGCGTGACCGGCGAATTCGTAGGCATAGACCCGGCGCTGAGTCTGCAGTTCAGCAGCGCATGCGCTGGCCTGCAAGACACAGATATCCAACAACCCGCAGCGCTGGCCGACTGCTGAGCCCTGAATCCCGTAGGAAAACGACCATGACATTCAACGTTCAAGAACACTCCCGCAGCGCCCAGGCTGCGCTGCACGAAGCCCTGGCCGATCTGGCCCGCGCGCGCACCTCCTACGACAACGACACAGGCCCCAGGTTTGCCCAGGCCAAGGCCGCGCAGGAGGCGCTGGGCCGCAAGATCAAGGCGGCGGAAGACGAAGCCGATGCAGCTTCGGATGCGTTCCATGCAGCGTTCTCCAGCGCAGGGTTCGACAGCAACGATGCAGCCACGCGCACAGCGCTCAACCGCAAGAACGATGCTCAGGCCATGGCCGAGGTGATGCGGGTGGCGCAGGCCAGGGGAGCCAAGGAACTGCAGGCGCTTGCGGCCGAGGCCAGCACGCAGGCGCGTGCCTATGCAGCAGCGTATGAGCGGGCCTATGTGGCACACACGCATGCCGAGGGATACAAGGCGCTGCAGGAGGCCGGGGAGCTTGTGGCCAGGGCCATGGCACTGGCGGCGCATGCGCCCTGCGCGCACAGCGTGCACGAGGATTCGCTGGGACGTTCGGCACCTACGCAGGCGATCCACGATGCCACTGTCGCGGCGCGGTGGGCGTTCATCCTCAATGGGCTCAAAGCGATGGCCCAAGGGCTGCCGGAGTTCGGCGCGCGGCCGCAGGTGGAGGCGTTGGGGGTGTTCGATCTGGGGGCGCTGACGGCTCAGGATGTGCTGACGCCTGCGCAGATTCACAAGGTGCAGCGCGGGGGGGAGGTGGTGCTGTAGGGCGCTAGGTAAGGCCAAAAAAGCGCGAAGCGGCGATAGCTGCTTCGCGCTTTTTTTCTGCTCTCACCGAGCACGCATCTGGGCAGATTGGCTTTCCTGCAAGCCTATAGGCTAGGTAAGCCTCTGCACCAGCGCGTCAATGATCTTTTTGATTCTTGACTTCGACGCCTCGGAGAACGACTCTATAGTTACATCGCCACGCTCAACCGCCAGTGCGAACTGAAAAGCTAAAACAGGCTTTGAGCGACCTTGCGCTTTCATATATTCCGCATTTGTGCCTGGAATCTGCGCTGTTTCATCGCAAAGCACAAATTTCGCAAAATCTTCCTTTTCGAGTATGTCCTCTATAGCAGGGCAGTCGGGTAGTTTAAGCAACTTTTTCGATGCCAAAACCTCATCGTCTCCGAATAATTCTCGTCTGAGAGACTTAATTACCTCGCGACCTTGCCTGTCGTCATCTACCGCCACTACGAAGTCAAGTCCCCAACCTACAAACATGTTGGCGAGAGCCTCAATTTTATTAACGCCTGTTGCGGCTATGAAATGAGCCTCCGTCTCGGGTTTTGCCATTTTCCAAAATGAGCTCAAATAGTAGTAGCCGCTCATTTCTTCGAGTAGAACATTATTTTTTTTCCGTATGACTTGGTGTTGAGAGAGGTCAACACCCATTGCCGTCAATACAGGAGAAAGAGTATCCGTCGACGCCGTTCCTAGCCGATGGGCATCAATTATTCGACTCGGACTATCGTCCAAATAACTGTCTCGCTGCACAGCGTGTACACGGAAAAGCTTCGAATACTCTACCATCTGAGGGCTGTGCGTTGAATACACAACTGTTGACGTGTCTTTTCCCAACTGATTAATGAGCTTTAATACGTCGCCTTGAGCTTTAGAGTGCAGGTTGGCGCCTGGCTCATCTAGCAAGAAGACGCGCTTATTCTTCGCTTTTTCAGCAGCCTTCAATTGAAGGTAGAAAGATATGAACCAGCGAACGCCTTGGCTCCGTTGTTTGGGGTAGAGCTGCGTGTTTCCGTCGCAGATCCAGAAAACGAGATGTACTTTGCCAGCGTTTTCCGAATCTGAATTTGGATAGCGGTCAATATCACATTTTAGGGATAATTTTCCTGATTGCCCTATTGTCTGTGTCCAGAATTTGTTGAAGTCCTCGCTGACTCTTGAATTGGCTCTATTAAGCGTGTTTTCTTGCGCTCGCCGGTCACCTTGTAGTAATTTGGATAGATCTACGTCGGCAATCTGGAGGAAATTTCGAGCTGCTTGGGCACCGGGACCAGCTGGAAATCCCCGCTTATCAATATCAACTTGATTTGGCAAGCGACCGGATTCCTCATTGAAAAGTACGGCTGTCGGCAGCGCACTCCAAAGTTCAGTGGACAAACGGCTGTCTGCTTCGCTCTCAACTGAGGAGGCCGCTTTTTCAGCTTGAGTGCCTGGCGTTTCAGTATTTTCGCTGCTTTCACTTACGGTATTTTTATTTGCAGTGCCAAAGTATTTTTCAGCGATATTAGAGGAGACGTGCTCATCGCGGGCTTGCGTGATGAGTTCTCTCAGTTTTGGATCGGATATTTTGCAGTATCCATCATATTTTCCCGTCTCGGAAACAAGTTCCCAATAACACTCGATGTCGATAATTTTGTTTGTATTGGATAGATATCGTTTTAGGGCAACACGTTCATAATCCATAGCGTCACTTGCAACTGCGTCTACTTCTTCCGGATCCATTTCTACGCGCAAGTAGACAACCGGCTGATCGGCGCTTATACGAAAATCGTCCGCTGTTGGTGATTCGGTGGATAGTGCAAAGTAAAGGGCTTCAAGAACCGAACTCTTGCCGCTTTCATTTTGACCTACTAGAACAGTGATTCCATCCGGTGAAAAGGGAACCCAATCCGAGTCGACGATAGACCGAAAATTTGTGATTCGAAAGCGCGCTAGCCGCATCGCGTTGCCCCTCCAGTGTGTTTGTTTGCGCAGTCTAGCAACTAGATTTGAGACTCATGCACACTTTTTGCGCACTTGTTGATGCGCGGGCACAGCTTCAGGGAGCGAAGCGGCTGCTTCACGCTTTTCCTTGTTCTCCCGACGCTTGGCTGCGCGCACCGATATCGGAATGTGCACGTTCGGATTCGGTATTTTTGAAGGTGTGAGGGTGTACCCAACCTCGCTGCGGACTATGAAGGTGTGCCCGCAGTACGGGTTCGAGCAGCAGTAGACATACTCTCTGAGCAAAAGGCCAGCAGCGTGGAGCGAATGCAGGCGTGCGACGCACTCGCAGTGAGGGCAGTTCATCTTCATGGGGTCACCTCCGCTTGTGGGCCATCCCCGGAACCAACATAGTCCGCCCAGTCCTGCATGATGGCCACGCGCTTTTCCAGCATGTCCCCGCGCCGATAGGCGGCTTCGGTCCTGGTGTCGATAGCGTGGGCCAGGCACAGCTCCACGGCATCGCGCGCGTGGTGCGTCATCTCCCCTGCCCAGTCCCTGAACGTTGACCGAAAGCCATGGGGCACCGCTGCCAGTCCGTGCCGCCGCATCAAGGCCGTGAGGGCCATATCGGACAGCGGGCCTTTTCGGTTGGACGGGAACACATGCTCGACCGATGGGATGCGCGGCTGTGCCCTGAGCAGTTCCAGCGCCTCGCCCGACAGGGGCACGCGGTGTTCTCTGTTGGACTTCATCCGTTCGGCGGGGACGGTCCACAGACCGGCCTCTAGATCTACCTCGCTCCACAGCATGCCGCGCACCTCGCCCGAGCGTGCGGCCGTGAGGATGAGAAAGCGCAGCGCGCGGGCGCCTTGCCCGTCCATGGCCAGCAGCCGCTGGTAAGTGTCGGGAAGCATGGCCACGGGCACGGCCGCGTGGTGTTTGACGGGCGCCAACTTGTTGGGGTCTGCCAGGATGTGTTCGAGCTGGCTGCGCCAGCGGGCAGGGTTGGGGCCGGAGCGGTGGCCATGTGCCGTGGCCCAGTCCAACACCTGCTCGATGCGGCCGCGCAGCCGTGAGGCGGTTTCTGTCTTGGTCTTCCAGATAGGTGCCAACACCTGCAGCACGTGGGCCTGCCCAATGTCTGCCACCTGCAGGTGCCCGATGTGAGGGTGTGCATAGGTAGCCAGGGTGCTGCGCCATTGCTTCGCATGCTTGAGGCTGCGCCATGTGCCTTCGTGTTCGGCAATGAACGCTTCGGCCGCGTCATCAAATCGCACCTGCCGCGCCATGGCTAGCCGGGCCGCTTCACGCTGAGACTGGCGGGCCTGCAATGGGTCAACACCGCCCAGGCGCAGTTTGAGGGCGTTGCGGGCACCTTCGCGCGCTTCAGCTAGGCCAACCAGCGGATAGCTGCCCAGGCCCATCCGGCGCCGGTGGCCATCGTGCACATAGCGGAACACCCAGGCGCGCGAGCCGCCTTCGATCTTGAGATACAGGCCCGACACGCCGCCCACGGCGTAAGAGCCATCGCTGCGCAGGCGGGAGACTTCCAGAGAGGTTTTTTCGAGGATTCGTTTGGGCATGGATACCGTGCAGCGCCCTGGCTATCGCCAAAGATACTGCAATTAAACACAGTATCAGTGTGCCATCCGGGTGGCGTGGCTTTGTAGGGTTTGGTGGGTTTTGAAGGGTTTTTTTCCGACGAAACGCGAGCAAGTGGAAAAGCAGCGGGGCAACTCGAAGACCTGCAGGCAGGGCGGGTTGGTGGGGTTTGTAGGCTTTGGAGGGTTTACCGACCGTCGAAGCGCGAGCAAATGAAGAGGCAGAGGCCCGGGTTTGGCGACATGCACCCTGGGGTTGATTGGTGGGGTTTGTAGGCTTTGAGGGGTTTGCCGAGCGTCCAAGCACGAGCCTGTATGTAGAATCGCGCCTCCCTATCAGGGCGCTTGTAAAAGATAGCTGGGGGCAACTCTGGGGGCAACTCCCGTTCCGTAAAAGTCGAAAAATCAATTGCGACAACGGTTTACGGTGGACTTTCGGTAGAGCCCCAGCCACCAAATAAAAGCCCTTGATTCTCACGAATCAAGGGCTTTTGCCATTCCGCAGGTTACGTTTTTCGTGGACTTGCCACGCGTTTCCACAGTCTGACCGCTCTGTCGCCGCCTCCTCGGCACGCGACAACCTCGCTCGTGGCGAGCCGACCGTCCCCATCCGTTTTGCTTTTCTTTCCTCCCGTCGTTTTTGACATTTGACTCATGCCTCTCTTGAAGGACACCACGCTCGGCATTGACTTTGGTACTTCCAACTCCGCGATGTCGGTGCGCCAGGGGTCTGGGCGGGCGCGGATGATTGCTTTGGAGGCAGATGCGTTCACATTGCCTACGGCGCTGTTCTTCAACACCGAGGACCACCGCACCCATTTTGGGCGGGATGCGGTGTCGCAGTATTTGGCAGGCACTGAGGGACGGCTGATGCGGTCGCTCAAGAGTCTTTTGGGCAGCGCGCTGCTGCAGGACAAGACGGCGGTGCACAACAAGCTGGTGAGCTACCAGGACATCATCAGTCTGTTCTTGCGGATGCTGGCCCAGAAGGCGCGGGATGAGCTGGGTGGCATGCCAGGGCGCGTGGTGATGGGGCGGCCGGTGCATTTTGTGGATGGCGACGAAGACCGCGACCAGCACGCCGAAGATGCCCTGCGTCAGGCGGCGGTGGACGCGGGATTCGAGAACGTGTCGTTCCAGTTTGAGCCCATTGCTGCCGCGTTGGATTATGAGCAGCGCATTGCGCACGAATCGTTAGTGCTGGTCGTCGACATTGGCGGGGGCACGTCGGACTTCACCGTGGTGCGCCTGGGTCCGGAGCGCATGGCGCGCGCAGACCGTGGCAGCGATGTTTTGGCGACCACCGGCGTGCATGTGGGCGGGACGGACTTTGACCGCCGCCTGAGTCTGGACCTGCTGATGCCGCTGCTGGGCTTCAAGCACACCGGGCCGGCGGGGCGGGAGGTGCCGAGCCGAGTGTTCTTTGATCTGTCTACGTGGCACCTCATTCAGTGGCTGTACTCGCCGAGGGCACTACGGGATGCGCAGAACCTGCGCACGGACTATGCCGATGCACGCCTGCATGCGCGGCTGATGCGGGTGCTGCACGAGCGGTTGGGGCACCGAATGGCCAATACGGTGGAGCAGGCCAAAATTGCTGCGTCGCTGGCGGACGCCGAGGCGCCGATGGCGCTGGACTGGATCGAGCCCGGGCTTCACGCTGCAGTGACGCCGGAAGGGCTGGCGCGTTTTCTGGCGCAGCCCTTGGAGCAAGTGGTGGCTTGCGCGCAGGACTGCCTGCAGCAGGCGGGGATTTCCGCGCAGGGACTGGAGGCGATTTATCTGACAGGTGGATCGTCTGCGCTGCGGCCATTGCGACACGCGCTCAAGGCGGCGTTTCCCGATACACCGCAGCTTGAAGGCGATTTGTTCGGTGGCGTGGCGGCGGGGTTGGCCGTATCGGGCTGAGCGTATGGCGGTGCGCCGCAACGGATGTTGGGGCAAGGTTAGTAAAGCACTCGTTTGCTGCTAAATGTATAGCTACTGGCGCTTTTTGAATAAGCGCTAGAGCCTGTTTTGGCTTCGTTTTCTCGATGTTGACTGTCGTGAGCCGTGAGCCGTGAGCCGCGACTGGGGCTGCCGGTTGCGCTTCAGTCGGCCGTGTCGTCCTCGTCATCACCCTGGGTTGCGCCGTCGCGCTTCCATGCCAGGGCGGTGTCATACAACACGTTGCGCGATGTGCCCGTGATTTCGGCGGCCAGGCGCACGGCCGTTTTCAGGGGCAGCTCTTGCAGCAGCAGGCGCAGTACCCGCAGGCTCTCGCCGTCGTTGGTTTCCACGGGCACGGGGTGGAGCAACACCACAAACTCTCCGCGCGACCGCTGGGGTGATCCGTCCAGCCACGCCGTCAGCGCGTGTGCGGGCTGGGTGGTGACTTCTTCAAACTGCTTGGTCAGCTCGCGCGCCAAGGTCACCGGGCGATCTCCCAGCACGGCCAGGGCCTGCGCCATTTCGCCGATGCGGTGGGGCGCTTCCAGCAGCACGACGCAGCGGGGTTCGCTGGCCAGTTTCTGCTGGATCACGGTGGCGCGTTCGGCGTTCTTCACCGGCAAGAAACCCGCAAACACAAAACCGCCGTGCTCGTTGCTGTGCGCCACGGCGCCCGCCACGCTCAGCGCCGTGGTGATGCTGCTCGCGCCGGGCAGCGGCAGCGCCCGCAGTCCCGCTGCCTGCACCGCAGCCACCAGGCGCGCGCCGGGGTCGCTCACGCCGGGGGTCCCCGCGTCGCTCACGTAGGCCACGCGTTGACCTTGCTGCAGCCGCAGCACCACGTTTTCTGCGGCTTCGGCCTCGTTGTGCTGGTGCACGGCCAGCAGCTGCGATGCCCCCTTGTCGATGCCATAGGCGCGCAACAGCGACTGGGTATGGCGTGTGTCCTCGCAGGCCACGGTGTCAGCCATCTGCAGCACGTGCAGCGCGCGCAGCGTGATGTCAGCCAGATTTCCGATGGGCGTGGCCACCACGTATAAGGCGCCCTGCGGATAATGTTGGAGGGCCGCCGCTTCGCGCGCGGCATCGAGGGCTGAAGCGAAAGATGCGCTCAATGAAATTCCTTGAAAAGAGAAAACCGCCCACCGCATTGGCATCCACCACCGGGCCCATGCCTGCGCCAGGGGCCGTTGCGCCCACGACCCGCCAGCGCGGCAATGCGGCAGAAGACACGGCGCTGGCGCATTTGCAGGCGAACGGGCTCAAGCTGGCGGTGCGCAATTATCGGACGCCGGGGCGCGGAGGGGGCGAGGTTGATCTGGTGATGCGGGATCGGGACGGCACGCTGGTGTTTGTGGAGGTGCGCAGCCGTGCCAGCAGCGCGTTTGGGGGCGCAGGCGGCAGCATCAGCCAGACCAAACAGCACCGCATCATTTTTGCCGCTCGGCACTACCTGCTGCGTCTGCCGTCACCGCCACCGTGTCGGTTTGACGTGGTGCTGGTGGAGGATTCGGTGCAGTGGCTCAAGGCCGCCTTCGACGCCGAGTAGCCGTGCAGTTCCATGCATTGGCGGCAAGGGGCGCAGCTGCTAAAAGCACCCTGGGCCGCTACGGTTTGCTACAAAAGCTGTAACACGCGGCGGGTATCATCAGGCCCCTATGCTTGAGCAACGCATCCAACAGCATTTCATTGACAGCGCCGACCTGAAGTACCAGGCCGCGCAGGCGCTGAGCCATCCCATCGTAGCCGCCGTGCAGGCGGTGCTGGCCTGCGTGACCAGTGGCGGCAAGGTGCTGGCTTGTGGCAATGGCCCGTCGGCGGCTGAGGCCCAACAGTTTGCCGCCTTTTGTGTTGCAGGCTTTGAGCGCGAGCGTCCCGAACTGGCCGCGCTGGCATTGACCGCTGACAGCACCTTGTTGACGGCCGCTGCAGGTACCTCGGATGTGGCGCAGCAGTTTGCCCGTCAGGTGCGTGCGCTGGGCCAAGCTGGTGATGTGCTGCTGGCCTTGTCCGTGACCGGCAACGATGCCAATTTGCTGTCTGCCGCCGAAGCCGCCCATGAGCGCGACATGACCGTGGTGGTGTTGACGGGGCGCACCGGTGGCAAGCTGGCCGCCATGCTGCGCGAGACAGATGTGCTGATCAGCGTGCCCCACGACCGCGCAGCCCGCGTACGCGAAGTCCATGCCCTGGTGCTGCATTGCCTGAGCGATGGCGTCGACGCACAGTTACTTGGTGAACAGGAGAACCCGCTATGAACCCAACCATGAACCCTGCCCGCCCCCTCCACCGCTTTCACAGCGTTCAACGCACCCTCTGCACCGTGCTGGCTGCAGCAGCGCTGACGGCTGGCTTGTCGGCCTGCGCTCCACTCATCATTGGGGGCGCCGTGGTGGGCGGTGTGATGGCGGTAGACCGGCGCACGGCCGGTACGCAGGTGGAAGACGAGGGCATCGAGCTACGCGCCTCCAACCGCATCCGTGAAACCCTGGGAGACCGCGCCCACGTGAACGTCACCAGCTACAACCGCCAGGTGCTGCTGACGGGCGAGGTGCTCTCTGCTCAGGACCGGCAGTCGGTAGAGCAGATGGTGTCCTCAGTAGAAAACGTGCGTTCCGTCGTCAACGACCTCGCCGTGATGCCCATCACCAGCCTGAGCCAGCGCTCCAACGACACCTTCATCACTGGCAAAGTGCGCGCTAGCTTGGTGGATGCCCAGGACATCTCGGCCAATTCCTTCAAGGTCGTGACCGAGCGCAACATCGTCTACCTGATGGGCCGCGTGTCCCAGCGCGAAGCCAACCGCGCCACCGACATCACCCGTGGGGTGAGCGGCGTGAGCAAGGTGGTGCGCGTGTTCGAGGTGGTGACAGAAGAAGAATTGCGCCGCATTGCGCCCGCACCGGTGACCACCGACAGCAGCCCATCGCCCCGCAACTGACCGACAGGGGTATGCGCCACCGCGGTGGACGCAAACAAAAAAGGGCCGCAAGGCCCTTTTTGTTTTGGGAGGAGTTTGCTACTGCCTCTCCATTGGTTGCGCCCAGGGAATCAGGACAGGCGCTTGATGAGGCTCGACGTGTCCCAGCGGTTGCCGCCCATTTTTTGCACATCGGCGTAAAACTGGTCCACCAGCGCCGTGACCGGCACGCGCGAGCCATTGCGCCTGGCTTCATCCAGCACCAGGCCCAGGTCCTTGCGCATCCAGTCCACAGCAAAGCCGAAGTCGAATTTGCCGTCCACCATGGTTTTGCCGCGGTTGTCCATTTGCCAGCTTTGCGCAGCGCCTTTGCCGATCACCTCCAGCACCTGCTTCATGTCCAGCCCCGCGTTCTGGCCAAAGGCCACGGCTTCGGACAAGCCCTGCACCAGCCCCGCAATACAGATCTGGTTGACCATCTTGGCCAGTTGGCCTGAACCGCTGTCGCCCAGCAGCGTGAACGCGCGCGAGAACGCCATGGCCACGGGTTGGGCTGCCTCGAAAGCTGCGGCATCACCGCCGCACATCACGGTCAGCAGACCGTTCTGCGCGCCGGCCTGGCCGCCCGACACGGGGGCGTCCACAAACTGCAGGCCCAACGCCTGGGCAGCGGCGTAAAGTTCGCGCGCCACCTCGGCCGACGCGGTGGTGTGGTCCACAAAAATCGCACCCGGCTTCATCCCTGCAAAGGCGCCGTCCGCTCCCAGCGTCACAGAGCGCAGGTCGTCGTCGTTGCCCACACAGCAAAACACCAAGTCCGCGCCCGCAGCCGCTTCGCGCGGTGTCGCAGCATGTTTTGGGGCCTTGGCGCTTGCGCACTCAGCGCACCAAGCTATTGATTTGGTAGCGGTACGGTTGTAAACCGTCACCTCATGCCCGGCCAGTGCAAGGTGTCCGGCCATGGGGTAGCCCATCACACCCAAGCCCAGAAAGGCGACCTTGCGGGAAGGGGTGGCGTCGTAGTTGCGGGGGTTGGTGCTTGGCATGGAAATGGCTCTTGTAGATAAAGGCCGCCATGTCGGCGGCGTTTGAAACTGGTGCGGCCTGCTGGGCCAGCGGACGCCATGGAGCTGGCTTTGCCAGGCCACTGGCGTCGTCCCCCTTCCCGCACGCCGCGCGAGAGAAGGGGGAAGCGGCGCAGCCGCTCAGGGGGGTGTCACACAATCGCGAAATGTTCGGTGCCCGACGCCAGGTCCGGCGACTTGGCACGCTGGCTGTTGAGCTTTATCTGCAGACGCAGGTCGTTGAGCGAGTCGGCGTTGCGCAATGCGTCCTCATAGCTGATCACGTTGGCCTCATAGGCATCGAACAGCGCCTGGTCAAAGGTCTGCATGCCCAGGTTGCGGCTCTTCTTCATGATCTCCTTGATCTCATGGACGTCGCCCTTGAAGATCAGGTCCGAGATCAACGGGGTGTTGAGCATGATCTCCACCGCTGCAGCGCGGCCCTTGCCGTCCTGTTTGGGGATCAGGCGCTGCGACACCATGGCGCGCAGGTTGAGCGACAGGTCCATCAGCAGTTGGGGGCGGCGCTCTTCAGGGAAGAAGTTGATGATCCGGTCCAGCGCCTGGTTAGCGCTGTTGGCGTGCAGCGTGGCCAGGCACAAGTGGCCGGTTTCCGCAAACGCCACCGCGTGTTCCATGGTCTCGCGGTCGCGGATTTCGCCCATCAGGATCACGTCGGGCGCCTGGCGCAGTGTGTTTTTCAGGGCCGCTTCCCAGCTATCGGTATCGAGGCCCACTTCGCGCTGCGTCACCACGCAGTTCTTGTGCGGATGCACAAATTCCACGGGGTCTTCCACCGTGATGATGTGGCCGAACGAGTTTTCGTTGCGCCAGTCCACCATGGCGGCCAGCGTGGTCGACTTACCCGAGCCTGTAGCGCCCACCAAAATGCACAGGCCGCGCTTGGCCATGGTCACTTCCTTGAGCACTTGGGGCACGCCCAGGCCATCGATGGTGGGCAGTGTCAGCGGAATCGTCCGCATCACCATGCCGACCCGGCCCTGCTGGATAAAAGCGTTGACCCGGAAGCGACCGATGCCTGCGGGGGAAATGGCGAAGTTGCACTCTTTGGTGCGTTCAAAGTCCGCCACCTGTTTGTCGCTCATCACGGCGCGGGCCAGGGTGAGCGTGTGGTTGGGCGTCAGCGGCTGGGGGGACACCTTGGTGACCTTGCCATCCACCTTGATGGCGGGGGGGAACTCTGCGGTGATGAACAAGTCGCTGCCATTGCGGCTCACCATCAACTTGAGCAGGTCATTGATGAATTTACTGGCCTGATCGCGTTCCATCAGAATTTCTCCCGGGGGTGTTCGTCGGTACGACGGTCATTCAAGTTGGTGCGGGACATCATTTCTGGTTGTCGCTCAGTCGGGCGCTCACCACGCGCAGGCGCAGCGATAGCTTGCGGGCCAGCAGCGCAATCAGGCTGGCAGCCAACTGCGGGTCTTTGGTCATCATGTCGTCCATGGCCTCAGCGGAGAGCACGGCGATTTCGCAGTCGGTGAGCGTGGTGCAGGCCGAAAACCGGATACCGCTGTCCAGAAGCGACATTTCACCCAGGATGTCGCCGGGGCGCGTTTCAGCCAAGCGCAGTTGTTCGCCCCAGGGCTGCACGCGGTCCACCGCAATTGTGCCGGTCAGCAGCACCACCATGAAGTTGCCGTATTCGTCCTGGCGGATCACGTCGCGGTTGGATGGGATCGCCGCAAACTCGAAGAAGCGCTCCATGCGCTCCACAGCGTCCTTGTCCAGGTGCGCCATGTATTTGTCCTTGGCCCACAACCCTTGCAGCAGCTTGCCCCCGCGGCTGGTGGGCAGGCGTTTGGCCCCCACCTCGACCGCACGCGCTTCCCAGGGCACCAGCATCGAATCGTCGACACCCTGGCCGGCAAAGGCGGTAGAAAACAGCACGGAATCCGTGTGTTCGTCCGCGGGTTTGTCGCCACGGGTCTTCATTTTCAGAAGGCTCAGGATGCCTTTCATAAATCGCTCCGGTATGCGGCACATCGGAGGCCGCAAAAATCAGTGGGGTGGGCGCCGCTCAACCAGGGAAGTTCTCTGGGATCTTGGCCTTGGCGCGTGCCTCGGCCGGGCTGATGATGTTGCGCCGCACGAGGTCGGTGAGGTTTTGGTCCAGCGTCTGCATGCCGACGCTGTTGCTGGTCTGGATGGTGGAGTACATCTGCGCCACCTTGGCCTCGCGGATCAAGTTGCGGATGGCGCTGGTGCCCAGCATGATCTCGTGCGCCGCCACGCGGCCCGAGCCGTCCTTGGTCTTGCACAGGGTCTGCGAAATCACGGCCTGCAGCGACTCGGACAACATGGCGCGGACCATTTCCTTTTCTTCGGCCGGGAACACGTCGATGATCCGGTCGATGGTTTTGGCAGCACTGGACGTGTGCAGCGTGCCAAACACCAAGTGGCCCGTTTCCGCTGCCGTCATGGCCAGGCGGATCGTTTCGAGGTCGCGCATTTCACCCACCAGAATGGCGTCCGGGTCTTCGCGCAGCGCAGATTTCAGCGCGGCGGCAAACGACAGCGTCATTGGGCCGACTTCGCGCTGGTTGATCAGGCACTTCTTGGATTCGTGCACGAACTCGATCGGGTCCTCCACCGTCAGGATGTGGCCGTATTCGGTTTCGTTGAGGTAGTTGACCATGGCGGCCAACGTGGTCGACTTTCCCGAGCCCGTGGGGCCGGTCACCAGCACCAGGCCACGAGGTTTGAGGGCCAGGTCGCCAAAGATCTTGGGGGCGTTGAGCTGTTCCAGCGTCAGGATCTTGCTCGGAATGGTTCGGAACACGGCGGCCGCGCCGCGGTTCTGGTTGAAGGCATTGACCCGGAAACGCGCCAGGCCTTCGATTTCAAACGAGAAGTCAACCTCCAGGAACTCTTCATACGTCTTGCGCTGGGAGTCGCTCATGATGTCGTACACCATGGCATGCACCGTCTTGTGGTCCAGCGCATCGACGTTGATGCGCCGTACATCGCCGTGGACCCGGATCATGGGCGGCAGGCCTGACGAAAGGTGCAGATCGGAGGCCTTGTTTTTGACGCTGAACGCGAGCAGTTGGGTGATGTCCACGGAGTCCCTCTATCGTTTGGTACGCTTGCCAATCATTATGACCACGATTGCTAACAACCTCCAACAGGTTCTCTGCAGGATGGCGCAAGCGTGTGAAGCCGCTGGGCGCCCCCCGGCGGACGTGCACCTGCTGGCCGTTTCCAAGACTTTCGGCGCAGACGCCGTGCTGGAGGCCGTGGCCGCTGGCCAGCGTGCCTTTGGCGAAAACTATATTCAGGAAGGCGTGGACAAGATGGTGGCCGTGCGAGCGGCCCTGCCCGCCACTTTGGCCTATGGGGCGCTGCAGTGGCACTGTATTGGCCCCATTCAGAGCAACAAGACCCGCCAGGTGGCCGAGCACTTTGACTGGGTGCACACGGTGGACCGCATCAAGATCGCCGAGCGCTTGTCCGCCCAGCGGCCAGACCACCTGCCTCCGCTGCAGATATGTATTCAGGTGAACGTGGACGGTGGCGCCACCAAGTCAGGCGTGGCGCCTGACCAGGCGCTGGAGCTGCTGCGCGCTGTGGCAAAACTGCCACGGCTTCAGGTGCGTGGAATCATGAGTATTCCGGACCATGCTCCTAATTTCGCAGCGCAACTCGCAATCCACGAAAGCGCTAGAAGCCTTTTTGACCATATATTTGCACTGCACGAGCCCAGATTGGAGGGCTTTGATACCCTCTCTTTGGGCATGACAGCCGACCTGGAAGCGGCCATTCAGGCGGGCAGCACCATGGTCCGCGTGGGGACGGGGGTCTTCGGCGGCAGGACTTACCCCGCCGCCTGATCCACCCATTCGCCCCGGCAGGGTCAACCGGGCAGCTTGAAACCCGCCACGCAGTCCAGCGCTGCTTTCACATCGGCTTCACTCACATCCAGATGCGCCACCCAGCGCAGGCGGGTGGCACCGCCATACAGGCTACTGGTCACGCGCACGTTGTTCTGCGCCAGCCACGCCACCAACGCAGGTGCCACATCGGCATGCAGATCGGTGAACAGGATATTGGTCTGCCACGGCAGCACCGTGATGCGACCTTGCAGCACCGGGTGGCTGCGGTTGGCTTCACTCAGGCCTTGCGCCAGCCGGTCCAGGTTGGCATGGTCATCGGCCAGCCGGCGTACATGGTGGTCCAGCGCGTAGTGGCCCGCGGCCGCCAGCACGCCCGCCTGCCGCATGCCGCCTCCCAGGATCTTGCGCGTACGCCGCGCCTGCCGGATGAAATCCCGCGAGCCCAGCACCAGCGAACCCACGGGCGCGCCCAGGCCCTTGCTCAGGCATAGCGATGCGGAATCAAAATGGCTGCACAGCGTGCGTGCTTCCGTATACACATCGGTGCCATTGCGTGCGGCATTGGCCGTGGCGGCGTTGAACATGCGCGCGCCGTCCAGATGCATGGCCAGTCCCCGGCTGCGTGCCAGCTGGGCCACTTCGGCAACGTAGGGCGTGGGCAGCACCTGACCGCCCGTGGTGTTCTCCAAGACAACGAGCCGGGTGCGCGCAAAGTGTGGGTCGTCGGGCTTGATCGCGGCGGCAATGTCGGCGATGCGCAGCGTGCCGTCGGGCTGGGTTTCCACCGGCTGGGGCTGTATGGAGCCCAGCACCGCCATGCCACCCGCCTCCCAGCGGTAGGTGTGCCAGCTCTGGCCCACGATGGCCTCATCCCCACGCTGGCAGTGGCCCCACAGCGCGATCAGGTTGGTCTGCGTGCCCGAGGGGGCAAACAGCGCGGCCTCAAAACCCAGCAGTTCGGCCGCATGGTCCTGCAGCGCGTTCACCGACGGGTCGTCGGCAAACACATCGTCGCCCAGCGGGGCTTTGAACATGGCCTCGCGCATGGCGGGTGTGGGCTGGGTGACGGTGTCGCTGCGAAAGTCGGGCATGGGCGTCCTGGGTGCAAAGGGTGAAGCAAAAAGTCGCATGGTAGCGGCGGGCGGGGCGGGGGCTTGCCGCGGGGTTTTATGGCCATGGGCGATGAGCCGCTCGGGAGAGCCTCTGTCGCTTGTTTGCCAACGGCGCGCGCCGGTCGCATCCAGAATGCACCGCACTCCCTGCTTACCTTCGAGAGCCTGTCCATGACTGATCGCCCCCTGTTCGCCAAAGTGCTGGTCGCCAATCGGGGCGAAATCGCACTGCGCACTGTGCGCGCCCTGCACGACCTCGGCATCGCCAGCGTGGCCGTGTATGCCGACGATGACGCCGCCAGCCCCCATGTGCACGCAGCCAGTGCGGCCGTGGCGCTGGGCGCCACCGGCCCGGCTGCGTACCTGGACGGTGCGCGCCTCATCGCCATTGCGAAGGCGCAGGGCTGCGACGCCGTGCACCCGGGCTACGGCTTCTTGAGCGAGCGCGCCGACTTTGCCCGCGCGTGTGCCGAGGCAGGGCTGCGCTTCATCGGCCCCACGCCTGCGCAGCTCGCGCTGTTCGGCGACAAGGCGCAGGCCCGTGCGCTGGCGCAGCGGCAGGGCGTGCCGCTCATGCCCGGCACGCAGACGGCCGTGACGCTGCAGGAGGCGCAGGCCTTCTTTGCGCAGCACGCCCATGCTGGCATCGTCATCAAGGCCATCGGTGGCGGCGGCGGGCGGGGCATGCGCGCGGTGGCGTCGGCCGATGACTTGCCCGCTGCCTACGCGCGCTGCCGCAGCGAGGCGCAGGCCGCCTTTGGTGTGGACGGCGTGTACGTGGAGCGCCTGATGGGCAACGCCCGCCACATCGAGGTGCAGGTGCTGGGCGACGGGCGCGAGGTGATCGCGCTGGGCGAGCGCGAGTGCACGCTGCAGCGGCGCTTTCAGAAGGTGGTGGAGATCGCGCCCAGCCCCTCGCTGCCCGGCACATCGCGCGAGCGCATCACCACGGCCGCGCTGTCCATGGCGCGCGCCGTGGACTATCAGGGCCTGGGAACCTTCGAGTTTCTGGTGGACCTGGCCAGCGCCGACTTACCGTTTGTGTTCATCGAATGCAACCCGCGCCTGCAGGTGGAGCACACCATCACCGAAGAGGTCACTGGCGTGGACCTGGTGCAGGCGCAGATTGCGCTGGCCGCGGGCCGCACGTTGCAGGACATCGGCCTCGACCCTGCCGCACCGCCTGCCGTGTTGGGCTTTGCCGTGCAGTGGCGCATCAACGCCGAAACGCTGGACGCACAGGGCAACGCCACCCCCGGCAGCGGCACGCTCAGCCGCTTTGACCTGCCCGCAGGCCCGGGCGTGCGCGTGGACACGCACGGCGCAGCGGGCGCCACGCCGTCGCCGCACTACGACACGCTGCTGGCCAAGCTCATCGTGCACACGCGCAGCCCGCGCTTTGCCGACGCGCTGCGCCGCTCGCAGCGCGCGCTGGCCGAGTGCCGCATCGACGGTGTGGCCACCAACCTCGCGCTGCTGCAGGCGCTGGCAACACGGCCCGAAATGGAGAGCCAGCAGGTGCACACACGGTGGCTGGAGTCGGTGCTGCGAGAGCTTCTGATTGCTGCAAAATATATAGCTATCAAGGCAGATTCGACTGACGCTATAGGGCAAAAAGACTTGCGTATTGCCTCTGAAGCGCCGGAAGGAGCCGTGCTGGCCCCCATGCCCGCCCGCCTGGTGCAGATGAGCGTGGCCGAGGGCGAAGTGGTCGCCGCAGGCGCCGAGCTGGCCGTGCTCGAAGCCATGAAGATGGAGCATGTGCTGCTGGCCCCACACGCGGGCCGCGTGGGCACGCTGCTGGCCGTGGCCGGTGGCTACGTCGCGCAGGGGCAGCCGCTGCTGGTGCTGGACGCGGTGGATGAGGCGGCCGATGTCGAAGTGCAGGGCAGCGCTGCGCACGACCCCGACCACATCCGCGCCGACCTGCAACGCGTGATCGACCGCCACGCCTTCACGCTCGACGCGGCGCGCCCCGACGCCATGGCCAAGCGGCACGCGCAAGGCGTCCGCTCCGCGCGCGAGAACATTGCCGACCTGTGCGACGACGGCAGCTTCATCGAATATGGTGCCCTCGCCATCGCCGCGCAGACGCGCCGCCGCAGCAAGGAAGACCTAATTGCCAACACGCCCGCCGATGGCATGGTCACGGGCATTGGCGGCATCAACGGCGCACTGTTTGGCGAAGAGAAATCCCGCGCCGTGGTCATGTCCTACGACGCCACCGTGCTCGCCGGCACCCAGGGCGCACGCAACCACGCCAAGACCGACCGTATGCTGGGCATCGCGCTGGCGCAGAAGCTGCCCGTGGTGCTGTTCGCCGAGGGCGGCGGCGGCCGCCCGGGCGATACCGACATGCCCATCGTGGCGGGGCTGCATGTGCACACCTTCGCCAGCTACGCCGCGCTGTCGGGTCAGGTGCCGGTCATCGGCATCGCGGCGGGGCGCTGCTTTGCGGGCAACGCCGCGCTGCTGGGCTGCAGCGATGTGATCATCGCCACGCGCGCCAGCAACATCGGCATGGGCGGCCCGGCCATGATCGAAGGTGGCGGCCTGGGCGTGTTCAAGCCCGAACAGGTCGGCCCCAGCCGCGTGCAGCATGCCAACGGCGTGATCGACGTGCTGGTCGATGACGAAGCCGGGGCGGTGCAAGCAGCGCGCCACTACCTGTCGTTCTTCCAGGGCCGCACATCAGAGTGGTCTGCGCCCGACCAGCGCCTGCTGCGCGCCGTGGTGCCCGAGAACCGCCTGCGCGTGTACGACACCCGCACAGCGATGGCTGGCTTGGTGGACGAGGGCAGCCTGCTGCTGCTGCGCACCGGCTTTGGTGCGGGCATCCACACCGCACTTGCGCGCATCGAAGGTCGCCCCGTGGGCCTGCTGGCTAACAACCCGCAACACCTGGGCGGCGCCATCGACGCCGATGCGGCCGACAAGTGCGCGCGCTTCATGCAACTGTGCAACGCGCATGGCCTGCCCATCGTGAGCCTGGTGGACACGCCCGGCTTCATGGTTGGCCCCGAGGTCGAGGCCACGGCCCAGGTGCGCCATGTGAGCCGCCTGTTCGTCACCGCCGCCAGCCTGCGCGTGCCCACCTTCAGCGTGGTGCTGCGCAAGGGCTACGGCCTGGGAGCCATGGGCATGACGGCCGGGGGTTTTCACGCGCCCGTGTTCACCTTGGCGTGGCCCACGGGCGAGTTCGGCGCCATGGGGCTCGAAGGCGCCGTGCGCCTGGGCTTTCGCAAGGAGCTGGAGACCCTCCCCGAGGGCGCCGAGCGCGACGCGCTGTTTGCCAAGCTGCTCGCCAAGTCCTACGCCAACGGGGAGGCGATGCACATGGCCGCCACGCTGGAGATCGACGCGGTGATCGACCCGGCCGACACGCGCGCGTGGTTGGCGCGCGGGCTCGCATCGGCCCAGGTGGAGCCGCTGGGGCACCGGTTCGTCGACACCTGGTGAACGGGGCAGGATCGCCCGGCTAGCGCTGCATCAGCGCCAGCTTTCCCCCGAGTGCTACGAACGCTGCGGCAAAGCTGCGCCGCATCCACAGCAGCACGCTGGGGCGCCGCAGCACCTGGTCGCGAAACCGTGCTGCAAAGACACCGTAGCCCGCGAACACCACCAGCGTCATGGCCATGAACACCAGTGACAGCTGCGCCATGCGCTCTGCCGGCTGCGCCTCGCCCGGTGCGATGAACTGCGGCAGGAACGTCAGGAAGAACAGCGACAGCTTGGGGTTGAGCAGGTTGACGAGCATCGCCTCGGCGATGCGCCCACCGTTGGAGCGCGCGCGCGCGTCGGCGCGAACCTCCAATGCGGCGGGCGAGCGCCAAGTGGCCCAGCCCATGTACAGCAGGTAGGCCACCCCCGCGTAGCGCAGCACCTCGAAGGAGGTGGCGCTGGCATGGAGCAGCGCGGCCAGGCCGGTGACTGCGGCTAGCAGGTGCGGCACGATGCCCAGCGTGCAGCCCAGGGCCGTGACGGCCGCAGCCCGCGCGCCGCCGGACAGCCCGGCCGCCACGGTCAGCAGGGCGCCCGGCCCGGGCGAGATGACGACGACGAGGGAGGTGATGAGGAATACGATGCCCATGGAGCTTTCGAGCCGCGCGGTGGCGGCGTGCAGTGGAGTGGAGAGGTCCACAGCATCGCCGCACGCGCGATCCCGCGTCTTGAACAAAATTGCAGCCCTCAGCGGTGGGCGCGCAGGTAGTCGTGGGGCGTGGTGCCGAAGGTGCGCGCGAACAGGCGCGTCAGGTGGCTCTGGTCGGCAAAGCCGCTGGCGGCGGCCACCTCGGCCAGGGGCGTGCCGGCGCACATGAGTCGCCGCGCGTGGTGCAGTCGGCGCTGCACCAGGTAGGCGTGCGGTGTGAGTCCCGTGGCCTGTGCGAACTGCCGCACCAGCTGGTAGCGGCTCAGCCCGGCTTCGCGGGCCAGCTCGGCAAGGCTCCAGGCCATGGTCGGGTCGTCGTCCACCATGGCGCGGGCGTTGGCAACGGACGCGGCGATGTGTCTGCCGATGCCTGCCGGGCGCAGCAGGCCCGCCAGGATCTGGAGCAGGCATTCCTCGACCTGCAGCGGCGAGGTCGCGTGGCGAGGGTACCGTGTGGCGGCTGCGAACAACGCACGGACCTGCGCGGCAAGCCGCGCATCGCGCAGGTTGGGCGCGTGGAATTCGAAGCCTGCGCCGTGCGTGCTGGGGCGCACCTCAGCCGCCAGACCGGCCACCAACGCGGGCTCCAGGTACAGCATGCGCCAGGCCCGTCCGCCGTCACCCAGCGGTTTGCCGTCGTGGACCTCGCCAGGGTTGACGGTGATGGTGTCGCCGGGGAGTGACTCCACCGTGCCCCGGCCGCTGAACGACTTCTGCGCTCCCCGGTCGATCACGCCCAGACCGAACTGCAGGTGCATGTGTCTGCTGAAGGCGAAGTGCGAGTCTGCCTGCATCGCGTCGATGCCAGGCAGTGAGGTGGGCAGAAACTGGAAGGGTTTTGGCGGCATGCGCAGCGACCGTCAGCGGTTCAGGGCCATGATAAGCTGGTCCGATTGCCTTGTTTTTTCACTCAGTTTCATACGCGGAGACTCACCATGCCCGGCCTTTTGCCCGATATCGACCCCGATGGTCTGCTCGAATTCTCGGTGGTCTACACCGACCGCGCGCTCAATCACATGTCCAAGCGCTTTACGGGCGTGATGCAGGGCATTCTGGCGACGCTGAAAGAGGTCTACCACGCCCATACTGCCGTGCTGGTGCCCGGCAGCGGTACGTTCGGGATGGAGGCCGTGGCGCGCCAGTTTGCCAACAAGCAGAAGGTGCTCATCGTGCGCAACGGCTGGTTCAGCTACCGCTGGAGCCAGATCTTCGATGCCGACACTGGCCTGGGCGGTGGTGCAGTGGTGTGCAAGGCGCGTCGCCAGGGAGATGGCCCGCAGGCGCCCTGGGCACCGTGCCCTGCGGAAGAAGTCGCGGCCACCATCCGCGCCGAGAAACCCAAGGTGGTGTTCGCCCCCCATGTAGAAACGGCCAGCGGCATCATCCTCTCGGACGACTACATCCGCACGCTGACAGCGGCCGCCCATGAGGTGGGCGCGCTGTTCGTGCTCGACTGCATTGCCTCGGGCGCCATGTGGGTGGACATGCAGGCCACGGGCGTGGATGTGCTCATCAGCGCCCCGCAAAAGGGCTGGAGCGGATCGCCCTGCTGCGCCATGGTGATGCTGAGCGAACGCGCGCGCCAGGCCATCGAGGGCACGACTAGCAGCAGCTTCTCGTGCGACCTCAAGAAGTGGATGCAGATCGCCGAGGGCTACGAAAAGGGACAGCACGCCTATCACACCACCATGCCCACGGATGCGCTGGTGCGCCTGTCGGAGGTGATGGCCGAGACGCGTGAATATGGATTTGCCAAGGTGCGCGAGGAACAGATCGAACTGGGCGCCAAGGTGCGCGCACTGCTCGAATCGCGCGGCTTCCCCAGCGTTGCCGCCGAGGGCTGGAAGGCGCCTGGCGTGGTGGTGAGCTACACCACCGACCCGGGTATTCAGAACGGCAAGAAGTTCCTGGAAGTCGGCTTGCAGACCGCTGCGGGCGTGCCGTTGCAGTGCGACGAAGGGTCTGAGTTCAAGACCTTCCGCATCGGGCTTTTTGGCCTTGAGAAATGGCACAACGTGGACCGGAGCGTGGGCCATCTGTCGAAGGCGCTGGACCAGATTGCGACAGCGGCCTGACCGGTTGCACACCAGGGCAGTGGGCTGGCCCGGATGAAGCCAGAGGCTGAAAGCGCAACCCTCGCCCTGCGCCGTGCCAAACGGCAGGCGCTGGGGCTGCTGTTGCTGGTGACGGCCGTGTTCATTGCCACCAGCGTGGTGGAGCGCGGCCTGTGGCTCAACGCTGTGAAAGCCATGGCCGAGGCCGCCATGGTGGGCGCGCTGGCAGACTGGTTTGCGGTGGTGGCGCTGTTCCGCCGGCCACTCGGCTTGCCCATTCCTCACACGGCGGTCGTCGCGCGCAACCAGGCGCGCATCGGCCGCAATCTCGCTACCTTTGTGCGCGACAAATTCCTCGATGTGCCATCGCTCGTGTCGCTGATCCGCAGGCACGACCCTGCCGAACGGCTGGCGCAGTGGCTCACTGCGCCCGGCAACGCAGCCCTTTTGGGCCACCAAGCCAAACGGCTGGCGTTGGCTGCGCTGGAGGCGGTGCAGGACGCGCAGATGGAGCGTTTCATCCACAAGGCAGCGCGCTCCTTGATTGGGCAAGTGGATATGTCGCGCGCCTTGGCGACGGTGCTTGATACGCTGACCCACAACGGCCGCCATCAGGCGCTGTTGGACGATGTGCTGGGCAAACTCATTGAGCTGCTGCAGAACGAGCAGACCCGCGCCTGGGTGGCGCAGACCCTCGTGGCCTGGCTCAAGAAGGACCACCCGCGCACCGCGAAGCTGTTACCCAGCGACTGGCTGGGCGACAAGGGCTCCAGCCTGCTGGCCCGTGCGCTGGAAAGCCTGATGGCCGATGTGGCGGCCAACCCCCAACACACCTTGCGTGCGCAGTTTGATGTGGCCGTGCAGCGCTTTGTCGAGCGCCTGCGCCGCGACCCCGAATGGGCGCGCAAGGGTGATGAGATCCGCACCTGGCTGCAGACCGACGCTACCGTGGGCGGCTATGTGCAGGCGTTGTGGCTGGACATGCGCGGGGCGCTGCAGCGTGACCTGGACGATGCCGATTCGGTGCTGGCGCGGCAAGTGGGCAAACTGGGTGTGTGGCTGGGGGAGTCGCTGGCAAGCGACGTGGCGCTCCGTCAGTCGTTCAATGCCCGGCTGGAGCGGTGGGTGGAGGGGTTGGCGCCGGATGTGGCGGCGTTCATTGCGCAGCACATTGAGGATACGGTGCGGCGGTGGGATGCCGAGGAGATGACGCGGTTGATCGAGCTGAACATCGGCAAGGACCTGCAGTACATCCGTATCAATGGCACTGTGGTGGGCGGGCTCATCGGGCTGTTGCTGTTCGGCGTGTCGCACGTGGGGGCCATGGGGCGGGCTTTGTGGGGCGTCTGAGGGCTGCTTTGCGCAGCGCGGAACGCGAGGGGATGCCCCCGCCACACCCCTCACAACAAACGGAACACCAGCGGCATCAGCACCGCCGCCAACACCACCTGCAGCCCCAGCGCCAGCCCTGCATACGCCCCAGCCTCGGCGTGCACCTGCAGCGCATGCGCCGCGCCGATGCCGTGCGACGCAGTGCCCAGCGCAAAGCCTCGCAGCGCCATGCCTTGCGCGTCGGTAGGCAGGCGCATCAAGCCAAACAACCAGCGCGCAGACAGCGCCCCCACCATGCCCGTCAGCGCCGCGAACACGGCGGCCAGGGCGGGCACGCCGCCGATCTGTGCGGCGATACCCATGGCGACCGGGGCGGTGACGGATTTGGGGGCCAGCGACATCAGCACATCACCCGGCAGGCCCAGTGCCCAGCCCATGCCTACAGCGCTGGCGGCCGCCGCGCTGCCACCCGCCAGCGAGGCCACCACCAGCCGGCCCCAACGCGAGCGCAAGGCCGCGCGGCGCTGCCACAGGGGCCAGCCCAGCGCCACTACTGCAGGGCCCAGCAAGAAGTGGATGAACTGCGCGCCCGCAAAGTACGTGGGATAAGCCGTGCCGGTGGCCAGCATGACCGTGGCCAGAATGGCCACCGACAGCATTACCGGGTTGGCCCAGGGCGCGTGCCCCGAGCGCACCGACAGTGCCTGCGCCAGCACATACACCGCCAGTGTGGCCGTCAGCCCGAACAGTGGGGCCGATGCCAGGTACACCCACAGCTCAACGAAGTTCGCCATGGTTCTCCTGGGGCTGCAAAAGACGCAGCACCAGCGCCGTCACGGCCATACCGACCCAGGTGGACAGCACAATCACCGCCACCAGCTGCAGGCCATAGGTGCTCAGCAGCGCCAGATGGGTCATCACCCCCACGCCCACCGGCACAAACAGCAGCGACAGGTGCTGGAGCAAGAAGCCCGCCGCCGGGGCTACGGCATCCCGCACGGGCTGCCAACGCAAGGCCAGCAAGAGCAGCACCATGCCGACCACCGGCCCTGGGACCGGGAGCTTCAGAAAGTGAGACAGCGCCTCGCCCCCCGACTGCATGAGCAGAAGAAAGGCCAGCCCTTGCAGCGCCTTCATGGCGATCAGAAACGCGGCAGGTCGGGGTGCTTGATCTGCCCCCCACGCACCAACATCTTCCCGTAATCCGCGCACCGGTTCAGCGTGGGGATCACCTTGCCGGGGTTCAGCAACCCTGCCGGATCAAACGCGTGCTTGAGCCCGAACATCTGCGCGTTCTCCGCCGCAGAGAACTGCACGCACATGCTGTTGAGCTTTTCCACGCCCACGCCATGCTCACCCGTCACCGTGCCGCCCATGGCGACGCTGGTCTCCAGGATGTCGGCGCCAAACAGCTCGCAGCGGTGCAGTTGGTCGGCATCGTTCGCATCGAACAGGATCAGCGGGTGCAGGTTGCCGTCGCCCGCGTGGAACACGTTGGCGCAGCGCAGCTGGTATTTCTTTTCCATCTCCTGGATGGCGAGCAGGATGTCCGCCAGGCGCTTGCGCGGGATGGTCGAGTCCATGCACATGTAGTCGGGGCTGATGCGGCCGCTGGCGGGGAAGGCGTTCTTGCGACCGCTCCAGAAGCGCAGGCGCTCGGCTTCGTCGCGGCTCACGCTGATGGCTGTGGCGCCCGCAGCGCGCAGCACCTCGCTCATGCGGCCGATTTCTTCTTCCACCTCTTCGGGGGGGCCGTCGCTTTCACACAGCAGGATGGCTTCGGCGGTGAGGTCGTAGCCTGCGTGCACAAAGTCTTCCACGGCGGCGGTCATGGGCTTGTCCATCATCTCCAGGCCTGCGGGGATGATGCCGGCGGCGATGACGGCGGCCACCGCGTCGCCCGCTTTGCGCACGTCGTCAAAGCTGGCCATGATGCAGCGCGCGAGCTGGGGCTTGGGGATGAGCTTGACGGTGACCTCGGTGGTCACGGCCAGCATGCCCTCGCTGCCGATCACGGCGGCCAGCAGGTCGTAGCCAGGGGCGTCGAGTGCCTCGCTGCCGAATTCGACGGGCTCGCCTTCCACCGTGAAGCCCTTTACCTTGAGCACGTTGTGCACGGTGAGGCCGTATTTGAGGCAGTGCACGCCGCCCGAGTTCTCGGCCACGTTGCCGCCGATGGTGCAGGCGATCTGGCTGCTGGGGTCGGGGGCGTAATACAGGTTGTAGGGCGCTGCCGCCTCGCTGATGGCCAGGTTGCGCACGCCACACTGCACCACGGCCGTGCGGCTTTCGGGGTTGATGTCGAGGATGCGGTTGAATTTTGCCAGCGACATCGTCACGCCCAGGGCGTGCGGCATGGCGCCGCCCGACAGGCCTGTGCCCGCACCGCGCGCCACCACGGGCACCTGCAGCTGGTGGCACACGCGCAACACGGCCTGCACTTCGTCGTAGGTCTCGGGCAGGCACACCACCAGCGGGCGCTGGCGGTAGGCGGTGAGGCCGTCGCATTCGTAGGGCGTGGTGTCCTCGTTGTGCCAGAGCAGGGCGTGTGCGGGCAGCACGCGGCCCAGGGCCTGGACAACCTCGGCCTGGCGCGCGGCGCGTTCGGACAGGGCTACGGTGGGGTCGGCGGCAGTGTTCATGGCTGTCACTGTAGGGGATGGCTCGGCGCCCGGGCTTGAGCTTTTCTTCAGGGGATTGTGAAAAACACCGGATTGCTCACCAATTGATAGCTGCTGGCGCCTTTTGGGCAAGCGCTGGAGGCAAATTTGCCTGAACCTGATGGAGGCGGGCGCGGCTCGGGCGAGGGCAGCCGAGCAAGGGCTGCATCCCCCTTCCCGGCGCAGCGGAGAGAAGGGGGAAGGCGCTCAAGGCGACTCAGAGGGATACCTCTACTACGCCATGGTTTTGCGCAGCCATTCGGCAAACGCCGCGCATTCCCACCGGTCCATGGTGCCCGTGCGCCAGCACAGGTAGTGCGCGTGGGGGCTGGCGGTGTCGGTGTCAAACAGGCGCACCAGCGTGCCGTTCTCCAGCCAGGGCGCGCCCAGCTTCAGGCGCACCAGCGCCACGCCCATGCCAGCAGCGGCGCCGTCGCACATCAGGCCGATGTCGTTGAACTGCGAGCCCTCGCTGGGTTCGGCCCAGTCGAGGCCCGTGGCGGCAAACCATGTGCGCCAAGGCTCCAGCGGGCTGCGCAGCAGGGGCACGCCTTCGAGGTCCTCAGGGCGGTCAAAGGGGCCGTGTTCGCGCACAAACGCGGGCGAGGCCAGGGGCGTGACCACGTCGCGGGCTAGCTCCACGTGCTCCACGTCGGCATAGTGGCCGGGGCCGAAGCGCACCATCAGGTCGGCGTCTTCGGCCACCACGTCCAGCAGCGGGATGGACACCTGCAGCGCCAGGTCGATCTCGGGATACGCCTCGGTGAATTGGCGAAGGCGTGGAATGAGGATGGTGCGCGCAAACGTGGGCGTCACGGCCAGCTTGAGCCGCCGGCGCCCGGGCGCTGCCGCCTGGCCGGGGAACCGCTGCAGCGCGCCCAGGCCTTCGCGCACATGGGCCAGGTAGGCGCTGCCCTCGGTGGTCAGAGAAAAGTCGGCCCTGCCAAACAGCCGTACCCCCAGGATCTGCTCCAACTGCTTGACGCGGTGGCTCACGGCGCTGGGCGTCACGCACAGCTCGTCGGCCGTCTGCGTCACGCTGCGCAGGCGGGCGAGGGCCTCGAACGTCAGCAGGCACTGGATGGGCGGAATGCGCCGTGCGGCGCTGCTGAGGAAAGAGGACGGAGATGCCGTGACCATGGGAACGCTGGACTAGCGGAAGATGACCGTCTTGTGACCGTTCAGGATCACGCGGTGCTCGCTGTGCCACTTCACGGCGCGGGCCAGCACCTGGCTTTCGGTGTCGCGGCCACGGGCGGTGAGGTCTTCCACCGTGTCAGTGTGGTCCGCGCGGGCCACGTCCTGTTCGATGATCGGGCCTTCGTCCAGGTCGGCCGTCACGTAGTGGGCCGTGGCGCCGATCAGCTTCACGCCCCGGTCATGCGCCTGGTAGTAAGGCTTGGCGCCCTTGAAGCTGGGCAGGAAGCTGTGGTGGATGTTGATCGCCCGACCGGCCAACTTTTGACATAGGTCAAGAGAAAGTATCTGCATGTAACGTGCCAGTACCACCAACTCCGCGCCTTCGCCCTCGATAATCTCAAACTGTTTGGCTTCGGCCTGGGCTTTCGTGGCGCCCGTCATCGGGATGTGATGGAACGGCACGTTGTAGCTGGCCGCCAGCTGGTAGAAGTCGCGGTGGTTGCTGATGATGGCGCGGATGTCGATGGGCAGCAGGCCACTCTTCCAGCGGAACAGCAGGTCGTTGAGGCAATGGCCTTCCTTGCTGACCATGAGCACGGTTTTCATGGGGGCTGCCGTGGCGTGCACGCTCCAATGCATGTTGTAGGGCTCGGCAAAGCTGGTCAGGCGCGCTTTGAGGGTGGGGTGGTCGTGCTGGTCGCAGGCAAACTGCACCCGCATGAAGAACAGGCCCGTGGCGTGGTCGTTGTACTGCGCGGCTTCTTCGATGTTGCCGCCGTGCTCCAGCAAGAAGCCCGAGACGGCGTGCACCAGCCCCAGGCGGTCGGGGCAGGACAGGGTAAGGATATAGGCGTTGGTCATAGCTGTGCAATTGTCGCAGCAAGGGCCATGGACCGTGAAACCGTGGAAATCAACAAGGAGCGCAAGAAGCGCAATGGGCAACGAGGGCTATGCCTCATCACTGGTCCCCTGGCGGGGCATGCTGCTGTACCTGGTGCTGGGGGTGGCCTGGGTGTTTGCGGGCGATGTGTTGCTGGCGCACTGGGTGACCGACCCGGCCCTGCTGACCCGTTTTCAGACCTGGAAGGGCTGGGGCTATGTGGCGCTGACCAGTGGCCTCGCCTGGTGGCTGCTGCGGCGCATGCGCCGTGCCGAAAAGGTGCGCATGGCCATGGCGCAGGAGCTGACGCAGATCGTGCGCCACGCGCCCGCCGGTTTTGCGCGGGTGGCGCTGGATGGCAGATTCTTATGGGCCAACACCCGCCTGTGTGACCTGCTGGGCGCTGAGCCCGTGCAGACGCTGAGCCTCAATTTCCGCGATGTGATGATCGCGCAGGACCCCGACTGGGCCGCGTCGCAGCTGGAGCGTTTACTGGCTGGCGAGATCGACCACTATGTGGGCGAGCGCCACTGCCGGCGGCTGGACAACGGCCGCCGGGTGCCCGTTCTGTGCACCGTGACGCTGGCACCCGAAACGGGCGACGAGCCCGCGCACCTGGTTTGTGTGGTGCAGGACCTCGACGAGATCAAGGCCGCGCGAGCCGCGCTGCAGCGCAGCGAGGCCCGCCAGCGCCTGGCAGCCACAGTGGTGGACAACACCATGGAGGGCGTGGTGGTGACCGATGCCCAAAGCCGCATCCTGTCGGTCAACGCCGCATTCACGCGGCTGCTGGGCTATACCGAGGAAGAGCTGCTGGGCAAGACCCCGCGCGTCTTCAAGTCGGGCCGCCACGACAAGGCCTTTTACGAGGCGATGTGGTCGGCCCTGACAGAGACCGGGTACTGGCAGGGCGAGATCTGGAACCGCCGCAAGAACGGCGAAATTTTTCCGGAGCACATGTCGCTGTCGGCCGTGCGCGACCCGGCGGGCGAGATCACGCACTACGTGTGCATGTTCACCGACATCTCCGAAGAAAAGGCCCAGCAGCGGCAATTGGAATACCTGGCGCACAACGACCCGCTCACGGGCTTGTCCAACCGCACCTGGTTCGGGCACCAGGTGGAGCTGGCTGTGCAGGAGGCGCGAGGCAGCGGCGAGCACATTGCGGTGCTGCTGCTCAACCTGGACCGCTTCAAGGATGTGAACGACAGCTATGGCCACGCCACGGGCGACGAGGTGCTCAAGCACATCGCGCGGCAGGTGCAGTCCGCCCTGCGGCCTGGGGATGTGCTGGGGCGCATGGTAGGCGACGAGCTGGCGGTGGTGGCGCGTAACCTGCGCCATGCCGATGGCGCCGCCGCCGTGGCGCGCCACCTGATCCGCGCGGTGGCCGAGCCCTGGCGTTCGCCCGACGGGCTCGAGGTGGTGGCGGGCGCGAGCGTGGGCATCTGCATGTTCCCCGAGCACGCGGGTACCACCGAGTTGCTGCTGCAGGGCGCCCACGCGGCGGTGTACGGCGCCAAAGCGCGGGGGCGGGGGGCGTGGTGCTTCTTCCACGAAGCCATGACCCAGGCGGCCCGCGAGCGGCTGGAGCTGGAGTCGCGCCTGCGCCTGGCACTGGCCCAGGGCCACCTGCAGATGTACTACCAGCCCCAGATCGACATTACCACCGGTCGCATCCAGGGCGCCGAAGCACTGGTGCGCTGGAACGACCCGCAAGAGGGGCTGATATCGCCCGCACGCTTCATCCCTGTGGCCGAGACGTCAGGCGTCATCGGGCCGCTGGGCGAGTGGGTGGTGCGCGAGGTCTGCCGCCAGGGCCAGCAATGGCGCGAAGCAGGGCTGCCCGCGCTGACCCTGGCGCTGAACGTGTCGCCGCGCCAGTTCCACCTGACCGACTTGGCCGGTTGCACAGCGGCCGCGCTGCAGGCTAGCGGGTTTCCCGCAGCGCTGCTGGAGCTGGAGATCACCGAAAGCGCCCTGGCCGAACGCACCGAAGAGGCCCGCCAGGTGCTGGTGCGCCTGCGTGATCTCGGTGTGCGCATCGCGGTGGATGACTTCGGCACCGGCTATTCGTCGCTGGCGCAGCTCAAGCGGTTTCCCATCGACGTGCTCAAGATTGACCAGGGGTTCATCCGCGACATTCCCCAGAGCGAGGACGACATGGCGATCAGCGCCGCCATCATTGCCATGGGACACAGCATGGGCATGTCAGTGTTGGCCGAGGGCGTTGAGACCGAAGGGCAGCTGGCGTTCTTGCGCGAGCGGAGGTGCGACACCTACCAGGGCTACCTGTGCAGCCGCCCCTTGCCGGCCGATGACTTTGCCGCGCTGCTAGGGACGCGGGCCGCGACACCGTTGCTTGCGTCCTAGAAGGGGTAAGGCAGGCGTTGGATGGCTGGTTATTGGGGCACCGGCGCCGCCGGGGTGCGTGGCGCCCATTGCTTGCGCAGCTCGGCACAGTGATCCTTGGCGGGCGGTGCCGGGGTGGCGATCATCGTGTCTGTATCGGAATTGATAGCTATTAGCGCTTGTCCTGCCTGCGCTAGAGCCACTTTTGATACTAAATTGGCAGGCCAGTGTGTGGGCACCCCCAGGCTGCGCAACACATGGCCGCCCCCGGCCACTAGCACCACGGTCTGGCCGGGGCGCAGGGCCTCCTGTGCCGTTTGCGCCATGCTGGCGTCGCGTGCGATCTGGATGCGCGCCATGGGCGCTATCTGGGTTTCGGGCAGCAGGCCGCAGTGCCCGTCGCGCAGGGCGGTGTATTGGCGCTGCAGCGCGGGGGCGGACAGGTGCTGGTCCCACGCCGTTTCGCCCATGGCCGCACGCATGCTGCTGCGTGGCAGGTCGCCACCGAGCACCGGCACGCCCGCGTTCACGGCGGCCATCACCACCGGGCCGTAGACTTTCCAGGGCCAGGCCTTATCGTTCCAGCCCAGGGCCTTTTGCACGTCGGCCTCGGTGGCACCGGGTGTTAGGCCGATCGTGGTGTGCCCGCGTTCCGCCATCTCCAGCACCAGCGCGGCAAGCTGGTGGCGCGCCGCCAGCCACAACAAGGCTTCGCGCTGCAGGCGCTGGTGGTCGGGGGCGTCATGCTGCTCGCCCAGCAGCAGCACATCGGCGGGCAGCAGGGTTTGCAGGCGGTCGGGCCAGGGGGCCGCTGCGTCATGGGCGGCGGTCATGCCAGCGCAGCCTGACAAGGTCAGAAGGCAGGCGAGCGCTGTAGCACCCAGCAAGCGGACAGTCGGCGGTGGCGCCTCACGGGCTGGGCCCTGCCGCCAGGCAGTGGACAGGGGAAAAAGATGCATGGCGCCATGCTACGCGCACCCTTCCACCCGCTGCGCGCGGCGCGACGGGATTCTGCCCGCCACCATTGCGCCGCGCCCGGCACGAGGTTCATACTGTGCGGCACTGCCGTCGCATTTACCCGCTGTGCGGGCCGGTGTGCTGCCTGAGCCCACAGGCTGCCCTACCTGGCGCACGGGTCTTGGTACGGCTCAGGCCGGGCTTTGATGAAGCCCTCTTGACCGAGCGCAAGGCCGCCACCCCGTGGACACCAACTCATCGGAACCCATGAAGCGCGAACCTCACTCCTCCCTGCCCCCCGCCAGCACCATCCAGCCCATCAGCCTGGACGTTCTGCGCGAGAAATACCTCAAACCTGGCGAAACCACGGTGGAGCAGCTATACCAGCGCGTGGCCCGGGCCCTGGCCTCGGTCGAAAAGCTCGAGCTGCGTGACAAGTACGAAGCGCTGTTCCTGGCGAATCTGAAAGCGGGCGCCATCGGCGCGGGTCGCATCATGAGCGCCGCAGGCACCGATATCCAGGCCACGCTGATCAACTGTTTTGTGCAGCCGGTGGGTGACTGCATCCAGGGCGTGGACGAGGAAGGCTTCCCGGGCATCTATGAGGCCCTGCGCGAGGCCGCAGAAACCATGCGCCGCGGCGGTGGCGTGGGCTACGACTTCTCGCGCATCCGGCCCAAGGGTGCGCAGGTCAAGGCCACGGCGTCGATGGCGTCAGGGCCTTGCAGCTACATGAACGTGTTCGACCAGTCGTGCTCCACGGTGGAGAGCGCAGGCGCACGACGTGGTGCCCAGATGGGCGTACTGCGCATCGACCACCCCGATGTGCACGAATTCATCACCGCCAAGCGCACACCGGGCCGCTGGAACAACTTCAATGTGTCGGTGGGCGTGTCGGATGATTTCATCCATGCCGTGCAAAACAACGCGCAATGGGAGCTGGTACACAAGGCCAAGCCCGGCGAAGTCTTGCTGATGCAGGGGGCGCGCCAGCGCGACGATGGCCAATGGGTCTACGCCACCGTGCCCGCCCGCGAGATGTGGGACACGATCATGAAGTCGGCCTACGACTTTGCCGAGCCGGGCATTCTATTTCTGGGGCGTATCAACGAAGACAACAACCTGCATTACTGTGAAGAGATTGCGGCTACGAATCCCTGTGGGGAACAGCCACTTCCCTCCTACGGATGCTGCGACCTCGGCCCCATCATCCTGACCCGCTTTGTGCGGCACCCGTTTGGTGTCGGCGGTGTGGCTGCGTTTGATTTTGATGCCTTCACCCAAGCCGTTGCGCTGCAGGTGCGCGCGCTCGACAACGTGCTGGACGTGACCTACTGGCCGCTTCCGCAGCAGCGCGACGAGGCCATGGCCAAGCGGCGCATTGGGGTGGGGTTTACCGGCATGGGCAACACGCTGGCCATGCTGTGTGTGCGCTACGACCTGCCCGAGGGCCGCACCATGGCGGCACGCATCGCTGAATGCATGCGTGATGCGGCATATGCCGCGTCGGTGGAGCTGGCGCAGGAGAAGGGGGCGTTCCCCCATTTCGACAGCATCGGTTATCTGGCGGAGGGCACCTTTGCCAGCCGCCTGCCCGACTCGCTGAAGGCCTCCATTCACCAGCATGGCATCCGCAACAGCCACCTGCTGTCCATTGCGCCCACAGGCACGGTCAGCCTGGCCTTTGCCGACAATGCCTCCAACGGCATCGAGCCGCCGTTCTCGTGGATGTACAAGCGCAAGAAGCGCGAGTCTGATGGAAGCACCAGCGAGTACGCGGTGGAGGACCATGCGTGGCGCCTGTACCGCGAACTGGGGGGCGATGTGGATGCGCTTCCGGACTATTTCGTCTCGGCCCTGGCCATGCCTGCCGAAGGCCACATTGCCATGATGGAAGCGGTGCAGCCGTTTGTGGACACCGCCATTTCCAAGACGGTGAACATTCCGGCCGACTACCCCTACGAGGACTTCAAGGACCTGTACCTGCAGGCCTGGCGCGCCAAGCTCAAGGGTCTGGCCACGTACCGACCCAATGCCATCCTGGGGTCGGTGTTGGAGACGCATGCAGCGCCAGAGTCGGCGCCTAGTGCATCGCCAGTGGCGTCACCAACTGCGCAACCGGTGGATCCCATGCGCACCGTCATCGAAAGCCGCCCGCAAGGCGGCCTCTCCGCCGTGGCCGAAAAGCTCGAATATTGGACCCAGGAGGGGCACAAGACGCTGTACCTCATCGTGTCGTTCCTGCCCGTGCCCACCGGGGTTGGCAACCGAACCGTGGATCGCGCGATTGAGTTTTTCATGCCCGTGGGCCAGAGCGGCGAGTCGCAGCAATGGATCACCTCCAGCATGCGCATGCTGTCGCTGGCGGCGCGTGGCGGCTTTCTGGAGCGGGCTTTGAGTGACATGCGCAAGGTGGCCTGGGACCGTGGCCCCGTGCGTTTGGGGCATCACCGCAAGGAAGATGGCACGCTGGTGCCCATGTGGCATGACTCCGAGGTGGCGGCGATGGCCTATGCCATCCAGAACATCCTGGCGCGCCGCGTGGCCGACCCGGTGCAGCAGCAGTTGCCGCTGGACGAACCCACGCCGCCGCCACTGGCCGTACCGCAGGCCATGGCGGGCACGAAGTGCAGCGAATGTGGCGCCCACGCAGTGATCCGCAAGGACGGTTGTGACTACTGCACGCAGTGTGGGCACTTGGGCACTTGCGGCTGACCTCCTGCGTGCCTGCCCTCGCCCGTTGCAGCCAGCACAGCGTATCGATTCAAGGAGTCCAATGCCATGTCCGTGACCCCCTGGCCCCGAAAGATCCGCGCCGTGGGCAATACTGCTCAGGCTGGGTCAGGGCGTTCGGCGGCGCCGTCGGAGCGCAGCACTCGGACGAGCTGGCCAACATGGCATCCACGCTCATCGAGTTGCACCAGACTTCAACCCATCAATCCTGTCTGCTGAACTGACCATCGGCTCATCGGTCGCGCCACTTCCGTACTGCTCCCATGCCCGCATCCATATCCCCAGCCGCCCGCCACCTTCCCGGCTTCAGCGCGCCCGCTGCCGGGTTTGACGACCCCTTCGCCATGCTGCAAGCGTGCCATGAGCGGGTGCTGCGCACCCTGGCCCTGCTCGCCCGCTTGCGCGCGCATGTGCTGCTGCATGGCGCCGATGACAACGCCCGCCAGGCCGCGCGCGATGTGCTGCGGTATTTCGATATCGCCGCGCCGCTGCACCACCTGGACGAAGAGCTGCACGTGTTTCCGCCGCTGATGACCGGTGCGTCTGCCGAGGTGCAGGCGCTGGTGCAGCGTTTGCGCACCGACCATGCCCATATGACGTCCGACTGGGCTGCCGCGCGGCGTCCACTGCAGGCATTGGTGGACCGGGTGCCGGACCGAGATGGGGGCGATGCGGGAGATGCATCGGCGGCTGGCGATGGCGGCGGCCCCCATCCTCCCGTTTTCAGCGTGGGCGACAACGCCGCGCTGGACCGCTTTGCCACCCGCTACGCCGACCACATAGAGGCCGAAGAGGGCATTGCCTACCCCGCTTCCCTGCAGTTGCTGCCGCCCGAAAGCCTGCCCGCCATGGGGCGTGAGATGGCGGCACGGCGGGGTGCAGCTTAAAGTGCTATCAATAGTGAAGCTGTTATCACTTGATAGGCAAGCGCTAGAGGCCAATTTAACTCATATTTTTGAAGTCTCTGCTGGCATCACACCTGTGATGCCGCGGGTGCGGTGAAAGATGCGCCCCCTTCCGGTTGGTGGCTGCCGCCGCTTCCCTCTTGCGATGCCAGCCATGCCGCCTGGGCAGTACCCGGTAACCGCCGCGGCCGGGCAGGGGCGCGATACTGGGCGGCCTTCTCCTGCCGGTTTGACCGGGCTGGGCTGCACGCCAGTCTGTGCCCCATTCTCAGCAACCCCCTCGTGCCCTCCACCGCCCGCGCATGCGCCTGACTTTTGCCCTTCGCACCCTCGCCACCCTTGCACTGGCCTGGGCCGCCGCCGCAGCCTGCGTCGCGCTGAACACACCCTTGCCCTGGATGATCGGCCCCTTGCTGGCCACCTCCGTGGTGTCCATCCTGGGCGGGCCCACCGAAAGCTGGGGCCCGCTGCGCAACGCCGGGCAGTGGACCATTGGCGCGGCCCTGGGCCTGTACTTCACGCCGGAGGTGGTGGCGCTGGTCGGTGGCCTGTGGTGGGCCATTGCGCTGGGCATCGTGTGGGCGCTGGTGCTGGGCTGGCTGTTTGGCGCCTGGCTGTACCGGGTGCATGCGCCGCGCATGCACGGCGTGCCCGCCCCCATGCTGCGCGCCACCAGTTACTTTGCGGGTGCCATTGGCGCGGCGTCCGAGATGACGTTGCTGTCCGAGCGCGAGAACGCCCGTACCGACTTAGTGGCTGCCAGCCACAGCCTGCGCTTGCTCATCGTCACCGTGACGATTCCGTTTGCGCTGCAGTGGAGCGGACTGCACGGCCTTGACATCCTGCCGCCCACGCTGCGGGTGGTCGACTGGCCCGGGCTGGCGCTGATGGCGTTGCTCACCGGGGCCGGTGCATTGCTGATGGACCGCCTGGGTCGCGCCAACCCCTGGTTCATGGGTGCCATGCTGGTGTCGATGGGCATCACCATGGCCGGATACAGCCTGTCTGCCGTGCCGCAGTGGCTGGTGAATGCCGCTCAGCTGGTGATCGGCGTGAGCCTGGGCGTGCGCTTTCGCAAAGAGTTCTTGCACACCGCGCCGCGCTGGCTCGCGTCGGTGGCTGTGGGCACGCTGGGGCTGATGGGAATCTGCGCGCTCTTCGCCGCACTGCTGGCCTGGGCCACGGGCCTGCCCTGGGTCACGCTGCTGTTGGGCACATCACCCGGCGGCATCACCGAAATGGCCATCACCGCTAAAGTGCTGCAGTTGGGAGTGCCGGTGGTTACGGCGTTTCAGGTGTGCCGTTTGATTGCGGTGCTGATGCTGGTGGACCCGTTGTACCGGTGGATCTACCCGCCAACCGGGGGCTCGACAGAACTTTGATCGGCTCGTGTTGCGCTTTATACAGGCGCGCCACCAACGCCAGCGCACCCGTGGAACCGGCTCTGCCGGGCCACCGGGTGCCGTCCCCCTGGGGGGAAGGCGCACAGCGCCTCAGGGGAGACTAATGAACCACCACCGGGTTTTGCGCCAAGCCAGCGTACCGGTCCAGCGCGTCTTCCACTTCTTCCTGGGTGGGCGTGTCGCGCTGCCAGGCCAGGATCTGCTCCTGGAACATCTCGGCCCAAGAGCCGTCCAGATACACCTCTTTGCCGGACCGCTTGTCCACGATTTCAAAACCGTGGCGTGCCAGTTGGGGAATGGCGGGGGCGGTGTCGTTGAGCACCTGGGTACTCTTTTTCTCCACGGCGTCGGGCAGCATGTGGACCACCACAAAGGATTCTGAGTCGTAGAGCATGTGCATCGTGTTCCCCTGGTTGATTAGAAAGTCAGATGACAGCAGTCACGCAGAGTTCAAGCCCCGGGGGTGGCTTGCGGTAAACCCCTGCAGCGGCGTGGCGCCCTGTCTTACCGGGCTGCCCTGCCGCACTTGCGCGCCTGCTGCGTTGCAGTATTTCATGAAAACCAAGGCGCGCCGGCCTCCGGGGGCTTTTTTGCCAGGGTGGCGCTCTGGCGCAACACCGAGACGGCATCAGAAATGCATCAGAGGGGCGGTAGTGACCCGGACAGCGGGGCGGCGCGTGGGGGGCTACGCTCTTTCAGGGGGCGCTGCTGCTGCGCAATTGCAGGTCTGCAAAGTCCCCATTGGCCTGCGTGAGCCGGATGCGCACCGGCAGATAGCCCAGGGCCGGGGCAACCCACAGCTCAGCCTTCTGGTCGTAGTCCTTGCGGGGCAGGCGCTGCAGCTTGAGGGTGGCAGTGGCGCCTGCGGGCAAATCCAGGGTTTCGGGGGCTTCCACATTAAACGTCCAACGGTCGGCGCTGCGGGCGCTCACCGTGGTCAGCGTGATCTGGGTGCCGGGGACAAAACGGCCCGGGTCGGCCGCCAGCAGCGCGCCCAGCTGGATGAACACGCTCAGCCGGTCTTGCGAGCCCGGGCCCATGGGGGCGTCCGGGGTGTTGGCGCTGAAGGTGACACGGCCTTTGGCGTAGTCGAAATGGGCGGCTTGTTCGCTGCGGGCGCGGTCCGAAAATCGCTCGGGCAACAGTCCTTGGGCACTGATTTGACCCACGCTGCTTTGCGACCGCGAGCCCACCAAAAACGCGCTGACCTCCTGCCGTGCCTGATAACGGCTGCCATCGTGCTGCCACAGCAGCTCCGCCCGGGCGCTGTACGCAAATTTCTTGGCCTGCCCGCTCACCTCAAAAATCAGCCGGGTGGGGGGCGGCAGGCGCACTGGCGGTGGGGCTGTGCTGGGCGCATGGCCGGTGCCGGCAGGCCCCGGCGGGCTAATGTCGACGCCTGCGACGGGCTCAGAGTTGGGGGGCGGTGAGGCCGACGCCACCTGCACAGGGGCCGACGCTGCGGGTTCTGCTGGCGTGGCGGACGCTTCTGCGGCGGCGGTCGGTTCCTCTGGCGGCACCAACGTTTCCGCCGGAGCTGCCATCGCCACATCGGTCAGTCCCTCCGCGCCCGGGTCCGGGGCGTCGTTCACCGCGGGCACGGTTGCAGGTGCCGTGTCCTCCACGGGCGCAGCGGGGCGCGCAGGCCGGGCTGGGGGCTTGGGGCGCTGGGGTGGCCTGGGGGGCGCTGCCGACCGTGGTGCCGCGGGCACGGCGGGGGCTGTAGCGGCGGGTGGGGGTGGTGGCGGGGGCGCCGGTGCTGCAATGCTGCGGGTGCTGAATACGCGCCCGCCAGGCTGCACCGGGCTGTCCCAGGCCAGGGGCACTCCGCTCAGTACCAGCCAGTGCAGGGCCAGCACCAGCGCGGTGATAAGAGCAAGCGCGCGCCGTGGCATCAGCCGTCCGCAGGATCAGGCGCTGCCCGCGCCCAGGTCGCGCGACAGCTGGGCAGCGGCTGCGCGCAAGGGTGCGTCGATGGCGCCGCCCCACTCAGGGTCGAAGGTGGCGATGGAGCCCAGCGTCGTGATGCCCAGCTCCAGATGGCCGTCCGAATCAAACACCGGCGCGCAGAACGCCACGATGCCCGGCAGCAGCGTGTCGACCACCCGCGCCACACCGCGCTCGCGCACTTCGGCCAGCAGCGCATTCACCTCGGCCATGGTGGACGGCAGGTCGGTGCGCCGCATCTTCACGGCGCGGGCCAGTTCGTCTTTGATGAGCGGCGCCACCACGTCGGGCGCCATGTGCGCCGCAAAGCAGCGGCCGGTGGCGGACGACAGCAGCGGCATCACGTCGCCCAGGCGCAGGTTGGCGGTGACGGCCTGGGTGGATTCCTCCCAGTGCACGATGGTGGGGCCGTGGTTGCCCCACACCGCCAGGGCCAGCGTGTGGCCAATGGCCTCCATCAGCTCGGGCATGCGCTCGCGTGCCAGGCGCACGGCGTCCAGTCGGGCCAGCGACGCCAGCCCCAGCTTGAGGGCGGCCGGACCCAGGTCGTAGCGGGCGTTGCGCGGGTCTTGCGTGACGAGGCCCAGGCGCTGAAAGCTCACCAGGTACCGGTGCGCCTTGGCCGCGCTCATGCCCGCCGAGGCGGCCACGTCCTTGAGCATCAGCGGCCCGCGCGAGCGTGTCAGCCCCTCCAGCAGGGCAAAACCCACCTCGACCGATTGAATTCCTGCACGTTCTTTGTCCATGTGCACTAAAATTTGGGAGTTTTGTTTAGTTAAATCAATTTACCAAAGCGTAATTAGCGCTACGGCGGCCTCTTCAAGCTGCCCATTTCAACCACCTGAGACAAAGGTCCTGCCACCATGAAACTCGCCACCTACAAAGACGGCTCGCGCGACGGCCAACTGGTTGTCGTCTCCCGCGATCTGGGCACAGCCCATTATGCGACCGGCATCGCCAGCAAGCTCCAGCAGGCGCTGGACGATTGGGGCTTCCTGTCGCCCCAGCTGCAGGACCTGTACGACCAGCTCAACAGCGGCCGCGCGCGCCACGCCTTCCCCTTCGACCCCGCCCAGTGCATGGCCCCGCTTCCCCGTGCGTACCAGTGGGCCGACGGCTCGGCGTACATCAACCACGTCGAACTGGTGCGAAAAGCGCGCAACTCCGAAGTGCCTGAGAGCTTCTACACCGACCCCTTGATGTACCAGGGCGGCAGCGACGACTTCATCGGCCCCTGCGACGACGTGGTGGTGCCCAGCGAAGCCATGGGCATCGACTTTGAGGCCGAAATTGCCGTCGTCACCGGCGACGTGAAGATGGGCACCAACGCCGACCAGGCGCTGGACGGCATCCGCCTGGTCATGATTGCCAACGACGTGAGCCTGCGCAACCTGATCCCCGCCGAGCTGGCCAAGGGCTTTGGCTTCTTCCAGGCCAAGCCCGCCACCGCCTTCGGCCCCGTGGCCGTGACGCTGGACGAGCTGGGCGACGCCTGGGACCACGGCCGCGTCAACCTCACCGTGCAATCCACCTGGAACGGCCGCAAGGTCGGCATGTGCGACGCCGGCCCCGAAATGACCTTCCACTTCGGCCAGCTGATTGCCCATGTGGCCAAGACGCGCAACTTGCGCGCCGGCTCCATCATCGGCAGCGGCACCGTCAGCAACAAGGGCGTGACCGACGCCAACGGCCGCACCGAATGGCCCAAGGGCTACAGCTGCATCGCCGAAAAGCGCTGCATCGAAACCATCCAGGACGGCAAGCCCAGCACGGACTTCATGAAGTTTGGCGACACCATCCGCATCGAAGTCAAGGGCAAGGACGGCGCGAGCATCTTTGGTGCCATTGACCAAGCCATTGCAGCCCCCTGAGCCGCCTTCGGCGTCCTGGTGCTGCCGCCAGAGGCTGCAGCTCTTCGGTGCCGTCCAAGCCTGCGCAGGCAGGCCTGGAGCCGCGGCCCTCAGCCCCTCAGGGGGACGCCACCCGTGGCTCGGTAGAGCCAGTTCCACGGTGGTTCTGGCCTGAGAGTGCGCCGGTTTCAAACGGAGTGCTCTTCAGCAGCTGAGGACAGAAAATACAAGCAAAAACAGGCTCTAGCGCTTATTGGATAAGCGGTAGCAGCTATTAATTCAGTAGTTACCCATAGGAGACAACCCCATGCAACGCAGAACCCTCTTGTCCGCCCTGGCCGCCGCAGGCGCCACCACTGCCGCCCCCTGGGCCTTCGCTCAATCGGCCTCCCCCTGGCCAGACCAGCCCCTGCGCTGGGTCGTTCCGTACCCCGCTGGCGGCGGCACCGACGTATTGGCGCGCACCGTGGCCGAGGCCATGCGCCAGACGCTGGGGCAGCAGATCATTGTGGACAACCGCCCCGGCGCAGCCACCAACATCGGCGGCCAGGCCGTGACCACCTCCAAGCCCGACGGCAACACCTTCATGTCCGCCGACAACGCCATCCTGGCCTTCAACGAGCACCTGTTCACCAAGCTGCCGTTCAATCCCGAAAAGGACTTCACCTACGTGGGCGGCATCAGCCGCTTCCCGCTCGCGCTGGTGGTGCACCCATCGTTCGAAGCCAAGACGGTGAAGGAATTCCTGGCCTACGCCCGCGCCAACCCCGGCAAGCTCAACTACGCCTCGCCCGGCAACGGCTCGCCCCACCACCTGGCGATGGAGATGTTCAAGAACCGCACCAACACCTTCCTCACGCACATCCCCTATCGCGGCGCAGCGCCTGCGCTGCAAGACGTGATGGGCGGGCAGGTGCCCTGCATGTTCCTGGATCTGGCGGCCGGCCTGCCCGTAATCCAGTCCGGCAAAGTCCGCGCGCTGGCCATCGGCTCGGCCATGCGCGTGGCCGCACTGCCCGACGTGCCCACGCTGGCCGAGGCCGGTGTGCCCAACACCGAGGTCTACGCGTTCCAGGGCATCCTGGCCCCCGCCGGTTTGCCAGCCGCCATCACGGCGCGGCTGAACGGCGACCTGAACAAGGCGCTGATCAACCCCGCCGTGGTCAAGCGCATGACCGACTTCGGCATGGAGCCATTGCCCGGCACGCCCGAGCAGTTCCGTGCCATGGCGCGGGCAGAGTCCAAGCGCTGGGGAGAGATCATCAAGGCGGCAGGGGTGAAGCTGGATTGATGCTCGCGGCCATCTGACGAACGACGCAGGCTTCGGCCCTGCTGTGCTGGGCCGGTGTCACTTCATCCTGAGCCTGCCCGGACGTCGTCACAGGTCTCCAGCGCACTCCCTGCGAGGCGCAGTCTCAGACTGACCCCAACGTCCTCGTCCCCTGCGGGGTGTCGATCTCTGCACTGAGTGCAATGGCCTCACCGAATGCCAGGTCGACTTGCGGCAGTTCTGCCAGATCCATGTGCGCGAGCACATGGGCCACTTCGGCAGGTGCGGGGTGTCGAATGCGCAGCATGCGAAGGCGCAGATTCGATTCGGGAAGCCGCGAGGCCGGGTGAAAGTTGGTGTGGCGCTGGATGAGCAAGGGCGCCGCACCACCCATTGGTGCCATGCCATCGGGCGTGGCGGTCATCTGCCACGTCATGCCTTCGCGCTGCATCGTCTCCACAGGGCCCAGCGCGGGGCTCGCGTGGGACAGGATGTTCGTGGTGTTCGCGATCCAAGCTGCAAGACGTGCCAAGGGTCTGGAGGGCAGCGAATCCAGTCCAAACCACCGTGGTCGAGAGATGGGCGCTGCCTCTGGGTCGAAGGCGACCACTTCGATATACGCGGAGGCCCCCAAACCAAGCAACAGGTTGTGTGTGCCCATGTGCGGGTGCTTTCGGCCTGGCCCGGGCAGTACGCCCAGTGCCTGCGCGACGAAATCAGAGCCCGCGGCCAACGAGCTTGCGACAACCACGATGTGGTCTAGGTGGGATTGCATGGTGGGGCCTGACGAAAGTGAGGGGTTGCCAATCTCCGGTGGTCCGCGCAGTCACCGGATAGATCAGAAGTAAGAGTCGTCGATGGGCAAGGTAAATTTTCATCAACGCCCCAGTTCGAGGTATTGGCATACCGGCACGAGCCGTAGCCCGAATGCCAATGGCGAGACTGTACTTTCTACCACCCCTGGAATAAACCAAACGCCTGGTCTAAACGGATGCCAGCGCTTTTTGCCAAGCCGCCAGCAGCTCACCATTTAGGAGTTTGCAAGCGGGTGTCCGCTCAGTTCCACCCCTCCAGCACCAGCTTCCCCCGCGCCTTGCCGCTCTCAATCAGTGCATGTGCACGCTTCAGGTTTTCGGCGTTGATGCTTCCAAACCGCTGGTCGAGCGTGGTGCGGATCAGGCCTGCGTCCACCAGCTGCGCCACCTCGGTCAGCAGGCGGTGCTGGCCGATCATGTCGTCGGTGCCAAATAGCGCACGCGTGAACATCAGCTCCCAGTGCACCGACACCGATTTGCGCTTGAATTGGGTCACGTCCAGCGTGGTGGGGTCGTCGATCAGGCCGAACTGGCCTTGCGGTGCGATGGCCTCCACGATCTGGTCGAAGTGGGCGTCGGTCTGCGTGAGGCTCACGATGATGTCCACCGTGGTGTGGCCGATGCGTGCCAGTTCCTGCGTCAGTGGCTTGCTGTGGTCAATGACGTGGTGGGCGCCGAGGTCGCGCACCCATTGCTGCGTTTCGGGGCGCGATGCGGTGCCGATCACCGTGAGGCTGGTCAACCGCGCCGCCAGCTGCGTGAGGATGGAGCCCACCCCGCCGCTCGCGCCGATGATGAGGATTGTCTTGTCGCTGGGCTGCTTGCCGGGGGCCACGCCTAAGCGGTCAAACAGCATCTCCCACGCGGTGATGGTGGTCAGGGGCAGGGCGGCGGCCTCGGCAAAGTCCAGCGACTTGGGCGCGTGGCCCACGATGCGCTCGTCCACCAGGTGCAACTCGCTGTTGGTGCCCTGGCGGGCGATGGAGCCTGCGTACCAGACGCGGTCGCCGGGCTTAAACAGGGTCACGTCAGGGCCCACGGCGCGCACGATGCCGCTGGCGTCCCAGCCCAGCACCTTGTAGTCAGGGCCGTCGCCGCTGCGCGAGCTGCTTTTGCGCACCTTGGTGTCCACGGGGTTCACCGACACGGCATGCACCTCCACCAGCAGGTCGCGGCCGGTGGCCACGGGGTCGGGCAGGGTGATGTCGAGCAGCGACTCGGGGTGGTTGATGGGATGGGCGGTTTGATAGCCGATGGCTTTCATGGTGTGGTTCCTTGGGCAGAGTGGGGGAGAAACAAAAGTGAATGCGGTCAGATCACGCCAGCGCAGCGGCGGCGGGCTGCGCTGCGCCCGTGTGGGCGGCGGCGTAGTCGTTGTAGCCCTGCTCGGCGCCGCCGAACAAGGTGGCGGGGTCGAACGCGGCCAGCGGCAGCCCGGCCGCCCAGCGCGCAGGCAGGTCGGGGTTGGCAATGAAGGGGCGGCCAAAAGCCACCAGGTCGGCTATGCCGGAGGACAGGATCTGCTGCGCGCGATCGGGCGTGTATTTGCCCGCCACGATCACGCGGCCGCTGAAGGCGTTGCGCAGCGCCTGGCGGAAATCATCAGGGATGCAGGGCGCGTCGTCCCAGTCGGCTTCGGCCAGGTGGATGTAGGCCAGGCCCAGCGTGTCCAGCTGGTGCGCCAGGTGCAGCATGGTCGGGATGATCTCGGGGCAATTCATGTTGCGCTGGGTGATGAACGGGGCCAGGCGCATGCCGGTGCGTTCGGCACCGGCCTCGCTGGCTACGGCGGCCGCCACTTCGCGGGCGAAGCGGGTGCGGTTGTCCAAGGTGCCGCCATAGGCGTCCGTGCGGTGGTTGGATGTGGTGCGCAGGAACTGGTCAATAAGGTAGCCGTTGGCACCGTGGATTTCCACGCCGTCAAAGCCTGCCCGCATGGCGTTGGCGGCGGCGCGGCGGAAGTCGTCGATCACGCCAGCGATTTCTGCGGTGGCGATCGCCCGTGGCACCGGGCAATCGACCATGCGGCCCACGCCGTCGTCGCCCACCACCCACACCTTGGCGTCGGGCGACAGGGCTGAGGGTGCGACCGGCACACCGTCCGGATGAAAGCTGGGGTGCGACATGCGGCCCACATGCCACAGCTGCAGCACCATGCGCCCGCCTTCGGCGTGCACAGCGTCGGTCACCCGGCGCCAGCCCTGCACCTGGTCCTCGGTGTGAATGCCGGGCGTGTAGCTGTAGCCCTGGCCCTGGGGCGAGATCTGGGTGGCCTCGCTCACGATCAGCCCGGCACTGGCGCGCTGGGCGTAGTACGAGGCCATCATCGCGTTGGGAACATTGCCGGGCTGGCTGCTGCGGGCGCGGGTCATGGGCGCCATCACCATGCGGTTGGGCAAGGTGAGGGGGCCGAGGGTCAAGGGGGCAAAAAGGGCGGGGGTGGAAGCGGTGGTCATGGCAATGATGGGGTGCTGGCAGAACAGGCCCCAATGGTCGCTTTGCTCTGTTCATTGATAAATAGGCTGGCGATTGAATGAATATTCAAAGAAAATTTGAAAATAGCCGCCCGCACTAGCCCGCACCACTCCCAACGCAACTCATGAAAAGCCTGCAGGACCTCGACATCTTTGTGCGCACCGTGGACAGCGGAAGCCTGTCCGCCACGGCCCGGGCGTTGGACATGACCCCCGCAGCCGCGAGTGCAGCGCTCAAGCGGTTGGAGGCGGAGCTGGGCGTGCTGCTTTTCGTGCGCTCCACCCGCAGCCTGCGGCTCACGCAGGAGGGCGCCTTGCTGCTGGAGCACGGCCGCCCCGCGCTGGCGGCGCTGCAGCAGGTGCAGGGGCAATTGGCCAGCGGCCGCGCGGGTGAGTTGCGCGGCACGCTGCAGCTGGCGGCGCCGTCCGACCTGGGGCGCAACGTGTTGTTGCCGTGGCTGGACGAGTTCCAGGCGCTGCATCCGGGCATCGACATCCGCTTGCAGCTGTCAGACCGCATGGCCAACGTCTACAGCGAGCCCGTGGACGCGGCCTTCCGCTATGGCAAGCCGCAGGATTCCAGCCTGGTGGCACTGCCGCTGGCCGCCGAGCACCGGCGCGTGTTGTGCGCCGCACCGTCGTACCTGGCGGCGCGGGGCACGCCACGCACGCCCCACGCCCTTGCCGACCACCTGTGCCTGTGTTTCATGCTGGGCGACGACGTGCACGACCGCTGGCGTTTTTGGGACGCTGCGGGCCAGGAGGCGCAGGTGCGTGTGCCCAGCCACAATGTTTCCAACGATGGCGACGTCGTTCGCCGCTGGGCCGTGCTGGGCCGGGGCATTGCCTACAAATCTTCGTTTGACGTGGTCCACGACATGGCCGCGGGGCGCCTGGTGCCGTTGTGCACGGACTGGACCACCGAGGCAGTTCCGCTCTTCCTGGTGGCGCCGAGCCGTCGCCAGCTCACGCCGCTGGTGCGTGCACTGCGCGATTTCATAGTGCACAAACTACAGGCGCTGGCCCAGGGTGCGGGTGGGGGCGAAGTCGGCTAGAACCTGCTCTCGACGCTGCAGGCCGGCGCAGCGGTCTTTGCGTCGCGCGCTGTCCGGCGCGCGACGGGTGCGCGCGGCAGTCATCAAGACAATGGGTTGCCGGTGTCTGGACGCTGCGAAGTCTGGACAATGGGCCGAGACCCTATTGACCCAGACCGGATCGGCCCCATCTGGCCAGTCCTGTGGCGCATGCATCCCTGCCCGCGCAATGCCGCTATTTTTACAAAGCCCCCCATGCTGAACTTCGACTTCCACAACCCCACCCACATCGCCTTCGGCCAGGGCCGTATTGCCGACCTGACCAAGCTCGTGCCTGGAGACGCCAAGGTGCTGATCCTGGTGGGGGGCGCGAGTGCCGAGAAGACCGGCACGCTGGCCGAGGTGCGCGCCGCACTGGGCGCACGCCAGCACGCCACCTTCAACGGCATTGAGCCCAATCCCAGCTACGAAACCTCCATGAAGGCCGTGGCGCAGATCCGCGAGGGCGGGTTTGACTTTCTGCTCGCCGTGGGCGGCGGCTCTGTGATTGATGCCACCAAGTTCATCGCTGCGGCCGTCAACTTCGACGGCGGCGACCCCTGGGCGATTCTCGAAAAGAATGGCCGCAACGTCACGGGCGCGCTACCGTTTGGCGCCGTGCTCACCTTGCCCGCCACGGGCTCGGAGATGAACAACGGCGGCGTCATCACGCACCGGGCCAAGGGCGCCAAGCTGGCCTTTGGCAGCAAACACACCTACCCCGTGTTCTCGGTGCTCGACCCCACCAAGACCTACACCTTGCCGCCCCAGCAGCTGGCCAATGGGGTGGTCGACGCGTTTGTGCACACGGTGGAGCAGTACCTCACCTACCCCGTCAACGCGCCCGTGCAGGACCGCTTTGCCGAAGGCATCCTGCAAACGTTGATCGAGATTGGCCCGCGCCTTTTGACCGCCCCGGAGCCCGTGTACGACGACCGCGCCAATCTGATGTGGGCCGCCACCATGGCGCTCAACGGGCTGATTGGTGCTGGCGTGCCACAGGACTGGGCCACCCACATGATTGGCCACGAGCTGACCGCGCTGCACGGCATCGACCATGCGCGCACGCTGGCCATCGTGTTGCCTGCGCTGCTGAACGAGCGCCGCGTGCCCAAGCGCGACAAGCTTTTGCAATACGGCGCGCGCGTGTGGGGCATCACCACCGGGACTGACGACGAGCGCATCACCGCCGCCATCGAGCGCACACGTGACTTCTTTGAAAGCATGGGCATCCGCACGCGCCTGTCCGGCTACGGGCTGGGTGCCGACGCGGTGGACACAGTGGTGGCCCAGCTGGAAGCCCATGGCATGGTCAAGCTGGGTGAGCAGCGCGAGATCACGCCCGCCGTCAGCCGACGCATTCTGGAAGCCGCGCTGTAAGCCGACGCCGCGAATCCGCCTTTGGCGGTTGGGGGCGGCGGAGATAGCTGCTACGGTGGCCGGTTCACTGTCTCCTCCACCTTACCGAAAGCGATTCTCATGGCACGCATCCTGATGGTTCTCACGTCGCACGACCAACTGGGCGACACCGGCAAAAAGACGGGCTTCTGGCTCGAAGAGTTTGCCGCACCGTATTACGTTTTCAAGGACGTGGGCGCCCAAATTACGCTCGCATCCCCACAAGGCGGCCAGCCGCCGCTGGACCCCAAAAGCGACGACGCCGATGCACAGACCGATGCCACCCGCCGGTTCAAGGCCGACGCCGATGCGCAAAATCAGTTGGCCAGCACCGTGCTGTTGTCCAGCGTGAAGGTGGACGACTTTGACGCCGTGTTCTACCCCGGCGGCCACGGGCCCCTGTGGGACTTGGCGGAAGACGCAACGTCCATCGCACTCATCGAAAAGGCCTTTGCCGCGGGCAAACCGCTGGCGCTGGTGTGCCACGCGCCTGGCGTACTGCGCCACACCAAGGCGCCCGATGGGTCCCCTTTGGTTCAAGGCAAAAAGGTCACCGGCTTCACCAATTCCGAAGAAGAGGCCGTGCAGCTGACCCAGGTCGTGCCGTTCCTGGTGGAGGACATGCTCAAGGCCAGCGGAGGCGTGTATTCCAAGGGGGCCGACTGGGCGCCCTATGTGCTGACCGACGGCACACTCATCACGGGGCAAAACCCCGCGTCATCCGAGCAAGGGGCGCACGCACTGCTCAAGCAGTTGGGTTGACGGACACAGCAGCGCCCCACGACTTGATGGAGAAAATTTCTATCAAAATTGGCTTCTGGCGCTTGATGGATAAGCGCTGATAGCTATCGCATTGATAGTGACTCTGGTCAGGGGCTTCCGTGGTCTCTGCACCCCGGTGGACGCTGGGGGGGTGCTGGAGCCGGTCAATGCGCGAGGATGCCCGGCAACAGCGGTCGGTCCAGCCGCTGGCGCCACCACTTGAGCGCCTCCCCCATGTGTTCCGGCCGCCAGGCCAGCCAGAAGGTTTCGTCGGGGCGCGGCTCCTGCACTTCCAGCTCAATCAGAATGCCGCGGGACAGCTCCGCCTGCACACAGTCGCGCGGCAAAAATCCGTGTCCCAGCCCTGCCGCTTGCGCGGCGATCTTTGCAGGGAAGTTGGGCACCGTAATGCGCCGCTGGCCCGCCAGCAGACCTACCGTGCGGTCTGTCAGCGTGCGGGCGCCGTCGCCCACCACGACCGCGGTGTGTTCGAGCAGATCGCTTCGCTCCAAAGGACGTTTCAGCCGCGCCAGCGGGTGCGTGGCGGTCACGCAAAAGGCAAAGTTCACCGAGCCCACGGCCACCGACTTGTAGCCGCCCCCGGTCGGGCCTTCACCGGCGGCAATGACGATGTCCGCGCGGCCGTCACGCAGGGCCTCCCAGGTGCCCGTCAGCGCCTCGCTGCCGATGCGCAGGCGCGTGCCGCAGTTCAGGTCTTCAAACGCGCAAATGTCGGGGTTGAATGCGCTGGTGGGTATCAGCGAATCGTGCACCAACCGAAGTTCGGACTCGAAGCCCGTGGCGATCTGCCGCATGCGCGATTCAAGCTGCTGTGCCGACGCCAGCAGCCACCGCCCCTCTTTCAGCATCTCTTGCCCGGCAGGCGTGAGGGTGACCCGTGGCCCATTGCGCGTGAACAGCGCGATGCCCAGCTGGTCCTCCAGTTTGCTGACCGCGTAGGAGATGGTGGACGGCACCTTGTGAAGGCGCTCTGAAGCGCCCGCAAACGAGCCTGTCCGCGCAATGGTGTCCACGGTTTCAATGACTTCCAGGGTGATTTTGAGCATGGGGTTCGGGCGCCATAAAAGGGATATCTTGAATCATCGAATTTATCGATGATAAACCGATAAATGTTTCATTCTGAACGTGGATTCAGCGCGAGATACTTGATCCATCGCAGCACTGGTCCTCTAAAAAAGCCCGCAACGGGCTTTGGTTCTCAGTGTGAACTAAATCGATTAATAAAGGATTACGCACCATGCTCGACATCCGCAAAGCCCAACACCGTGGCAACGCCAACCATGGCTGGCTGCATTCGCGCCACACCTTCTCGTTTGGCCACTACCGCGACTTGAACCAGCAAGGTTTTTCGGATCTTCTGGTCATCAACGACGACCGCGTGGCCCCGTCCAAGGGCTTCGGCACACATGCCCACCGCGACATGGAAATTTTCTCGTACGTGCTGGAAGGTGCGCTGGAGCACAAGGATTCGATGGGCACGGGTTCGGTGATTCTCCCCGGTGACGTGCAGATGATGAGCGCGGGCACCGGCGTACAGCACAGCGAGTTCAACCACTCGGCCGACGAACCCGTGCACTTTCTGCAAATCTGGATCGTGCCCAACAAGGTCGGTGCGGCGCCCCGCTACCAGCAAGTGCACTTTACCGAGGCCGACAAGCGCGGCCAACTGCGCCAGATCATTTCGCCCGAAGGCGCGAACGGATCGCTGGCTGTGCACCAGGACGCCCGGGTCTACGCCGGCCTGTTTGACGGCGGCGAATCTGCCGAGCTGGACGTGGGCCCTGGCCGCCATGTGTACGTGCACCTGGCCCGTGGCAGCGTCGAAGTCAACGGCGAGCGGCTGGACGAAGGCGATGGCGCCCGCATCCGCGATGCCGGTGCGCTGCGTTTTGCCAACGGCCAGGGCGCCGAGGTGCTGGTATTTGACCTGCGCCCCCACGAGCTGCCCGTTATGCCGCGCTAAAGCGCCCCTGCACCCGTGGCTCGGGGCTCCCCCGGGCCAGCGCTTTCTTTTCCGTTTTTCTTCTTCCATCTTTTTGGAGCCCGCCATGCCTGCCAACACCCCCAACACCGCTCGCCCTCTCGCCACCACCACCCCCGGCGCCACGCTGCTGAACCCGCACGACCACACTTTGGTCATGATCGACTTCCAGTCGCAGATGGCCTTTGCGACGCACTCCATCGACGCGATCACGCTGCGCTCCAACGCCGGCCTGGTGGCCAGCGCAGCGGCGGGCTTCGGTGTGTCCACCATCCTCACCACCGTGGCCGAAAAGAGCTTCAGTGGTCCGATGTTTGAAGAAGTGACAGCGCCGTTCCCCGGCCAAGCATTGCTGGACCGCACGTCGATGAACACCTGGGAAGACGAGGCGGTGATCCAGCGGGTCAACGAAATCGGCAAGCCCCGCATCGTGCTGGCGGGCCTGTGGACCAGCGTGTGCATCGTCGGCCCCGCGCTGTCGGCGCTGGATCAGGGCTTTGAGGTGTACGTGATTGCTGACGCCAGCGGCGATATCTCGGCAGAAGCCCACAACCGCGCGATGGAGCGCATGGTGCAGGCTGGCGCCCGCCCCATCACGGCGCTGCAATACCTGCTGGAGCTGCAGCGCGACTGGGCGCGGGACGAGACGTATGACATGACGACCGGGATTGCAAAGAAGTTTGGTGGCGGCTATGGCCTGGGCATCACCTACGCCAAGACCATGTTCAACGCCCACGAAGGCTAAAGGAGCACACCATCTTTCTACTGCGCAGGCCGATCTCGCACCTGCGGTCCTCGCCGTACGCACGTACGGCTCCGGTCCTCGGTGCAACCTCGGCCTGCTCGCTACGAAATCTGGAGCACTTTTTGCGCTCTGCCATTGCTGAAATCTGTGAGTTCCGAACACCATGACCGCACCCATCACTCCCGACCTCATCCTGCAAAACGGCCGCTTCACCACGTTGGACCGTGCCAACCCCACGGCCAGTGCGGTTGCCATTGCGCAAGGGCGCTTCACGCGCGTTGGCGGCGACCGCGAAGTAATGGCGCTGGCGGGGCCGCAGACTCGGGTCATCGACCTGGGCGGGCGCAGCGTGCTGCCGGGGTTGATCGACAACCACCTGCACATCATCCGGGGTGGTCTCAACTTCAACATGGAGTTGCGCTGGGACGGCGTGCGCAGTCTTGCCGACGCCATGGGCATGCTCAAGCGACAGGTCGCCATCACGCCCGCGCCGCAGTGGGTGCGCGTGGTGGGCGGTTTCACCGAGCACCAGTTTGTGGAAAAGCGCCTTCCGACGATTGCTGAACTGAACGCTGCGGCGCCTGACACACCCGTGTTCATCCTGCACCTGTACGACCGCGCGCTGCTCAACGGCGCCGCACTGCGCGCCGTGGGCTACGGCCGCGACACACCCGCGCCGCCCGGCGGCGAGATCGTGCGCGACAGTGCAGGCAACCCCACCGGCTTGCTGCTGGCCAAGCCTAACGCATCCATCCTCTACGCCACGCTGGCCAAGGGCCCCAAGCTGCCGCACGCGTACCAGGTCAATTCCACGCGCCACTTCATGCGCGAGCTCAACCGCCTGGGTGTGACGGGCGCCATCGACGCGGGCGGCGGCTTTCAGAACTATCCGGATGACTACCAGGTGATTCAGGAGCTGGCCGACGCCGACCAGCTCACCATCCGCCTGGCCTACAACCTGTTCACCCAAAAGCCCAAGCAGGAAAAAGAAGACTTTTTGAACTGGACGGCCACGTCGCAGTACAAGCAGGGCACCGACTACTTTCGCCACAACGGCGCAGGCGAGATGCTGGTGTTCTCGGCGGCCGACTTTGAAGACTTCCGCCAGCCGCGCCCCCACATGGCGCCCGCGATGGAGGGCAACCTGGAGGAGGTGGTGCGCATCCTGGCGCAAAACCGCTGGCCCTGGCGCATGCACGCCACCTACGACGAAACCATTGACCGCGCGCTCAAGTGTTCGAGAAGGTCAACCAGGACACGCCGCTGGCGGGCCTGAACTGGTTCTTCGACCACGCCGAGACCATCTCCGAAAAGTCCATCGACCGCATTGCAGCGCTGGGCGGCGGCGTGGCCGTGCAGCACCGCATGGCCTACCAGGGCGAGTATTTTGTCGAGCGCTACGGCGCTGGCGCTGCGCAGGCCACGCCACCCGTCAAGCGCATGCTGGAAAAGGGCATCAAGGTCTCCGCCGGTACCGACGCCACCCGGGTCGCCAGCTACAACCCGTGGGTGTCGCTGTCGTGGCTCATCACCGGCAAGACGGTGGGGGGGCTGCAGATCACACCGCAGCGCAACTGCCTGGATCGCGACGCCGCGCTGCGCATGTGGACCGAGAACGTCACCTGGTTCAGCAACGAAGAGGGCAAGAAGGGCCGCATCCAGGCGGGCCAGCTGGCCGACTTGGTCGTACCCGACCGCGACTTCTTTGCCTGCCCCGAATCCGACATCGCCGACACCACCGCGCTGCTGACCGTGGTGGGCGGCAAGGTGGTGTACGGCGTGGGCGACTTTGCGGCACTGGACGACGCGGCACCTCCCCCCGCCATGCCCGACTGGTCGCCCGTGCGCACCTTCGGGGGCTATGGCAATTGGGGGGAGCAAGAAGGCGCGCCGCTGCAATCTGTGATGCGCCGTGCCGCCGCAGCCTGCGCCTGCGCCAACGACTGCAACGTGCATGGCCACCAGCACGCCACGGCGTGGAGCAGCAAGCTGCCGATTGCAGACCTCAAGAGCTTTTGGGGCGCTCTGGGCTGTGCCTGCTGGGCGGTGTGACCATGGACACGCTGCGTTCTGCCGCCACAGCGCCCTGGGTGCAGTCGTTGGCGCTGCTGTGCCTGTGCTCTGCCTACCTGCTCAGCGGCATCCACAAGGCACGCGACTTTGCCGGTGCGGTGGCCGAAATGCGCCTGCTCGGCCTGGCGCCCGCAGTGCCCATTGCAGGGGCCACATTGGCGCTGCAGCTTGTCGCCTCGGTGCTGATCGTGTCGGGCTGGTACCGCTGGCTGGGCGCGTTGGCGCTGGCGGGCTTTACCGTGCTGGCCGCCCTGGTGGCCGACCGTTTTTGGTCTGCGCCGCCCACTGAACGGCAGCGCGTGGCCAACACCTTTTTTGAACATGGGGGCCTGGCGGGCGGTTTTCTGCTCGTAGCCTGGCACGACCTTGGAGGCGCCTGTGCCTGAGCATCAACCAAATTCTGCGACGGCTGCAACCGCCGCACCCGCGCCCTCCAGCAGCTTTGCGCCGCTGGCGATTCCTGTGTTCGCCGTCTTGTGGGCCGCCACCGTGCTGGGCAACATCGGCAGCTTCATGCGCGACGTGGCCAGCGCGTGGATGGTGACGGAGCTGTCGTCCAGCCCCACCGCCGTCGCACTGATCCAGACGGCGGCCACACTGCCCGTTTTTCTGCTGGCGATTCCTGCCGGTGTGCTGTCCGACATCCTTGACCGACGTCGCTTCTTGATCGGTGTGCAGGTGCTGCTGGCGGCCGTAAGCGGCACGCTGCTGGTGCTGGCGCAGACCCACGCACTCACGGTCGAGTGGCTGGTGGCGCTGACCTTTGTGGGCGGGATCGGCGCGGCGCTGATGGGCCCCACCTGGCAATCCATCGTGCCCGAGCTGGTCCCGCGCAGCGAACTCAAAAGCGCTGTGGCCTTGAATTCGCTGGGCATCAACATCGCCCGCGCTGTAGGCCCAGCTGCGGGCGGGCTGCTGCTGGCCAGCTTTGGCGCGGCAGCGGCGTACGGGCTGGACGTTCTGAGCTATGCGTTTGTGATTGCCGCGCTGGTGTGGTGGAAGCGCCCCCAGGCCACTGCCACCGGTTTGAACGAGCAGTTCTTTGGCGCCTTCCGCGCCGGCGTGCGCTATGCCCGCGCCAGCCGCGAGCTGCATGTCGTGCTGCTGCGCGCGGCCGTTTTCTTTCTTTTCGCCAGTTCGGTGTGGGCACTGCTGCCGCTGGTGGCGCGGCGCATGCTGGGCGGAACGGCCGGGTTCTATGGCGTGATGCTGGGCGCCGTGGGCGCAGGCGCCATCCTGGGTGCGCTACTGCTGCCGCGCCTGCGCAAGCGTCTGGACACCGATGGGCTCGTGCTGCTGGCATCGCTGCTCTCGGCTGGCGTGATGGCGGTGCTGGCGGCCGCACCGCCGCAGTGGGTGGCAGTGGCGCTCATGCTGGTGCTGGGCACCGGCTGGATCATTGCGCTGACCACCCTGAACGGCGTGGCCCAGGCGGTGTTGCCCAACTGGGTGCGTGGGCGTGGGCTGGCGATCTACCTGATGGTGTTCAACGGCGCCATGGCGGCGGGCAGTCTGGGCTGGGGCCTGATGGCGGGGCAGGCGGGACTGCCGGTGACCCTGCTCGTGGGCGCGGCGGGCCTGGTGGTGATGGCGTTCATTTTTCACCGCGTGAAGCTGCCCACGGGTGAGGCGGACCTTCAGCCGTCCAACCACTGGCCCGAGCCGCTGCTGGCGGAGCCCATCGCGCACGACCGGGGCCCTGTGATGGTCCAGATCGAATACCGCATCGCCAAACACGACCTGCCCGCATTTTTGCAAGCCATGCAGCGCCTCTCGCGCGAGCGCCGCCGCGACGGCGCCTATGCCTGGGGCGTGGCGGAACACACGGGCGAGCCGGGCCGGGTGATCGAGTGGTTCCTGGTCGAGTCGTGGGCAGAGCACCTGCGCCAGCATGGTCGCGTCTCCAAGGCCGACGCCGATCTGCAGGCCGAGGCTTTGCAATACCACGCGGGGCCAGAGCGGCCGGTGGTGCACCACTTTCTGGCGCTCAGCGCCGAAGGGGGCAGCGCGCATGCCGACACCGTAGGGGCCATGCGCACGGATGATGGTGTCAAAATTTGTAGCCAAAATGGCCTCTAGCGCTTGATGGTAAAGCGCTAACAGCTATCAAAACAGAAGTTTTGCTGCTGCGACCCTGCGCGCTCCGCCTGCAGCGTTCAGGCCGTCACACTGGCTGCTGCCTGTGCGGTGCTGGCTTCCACCTCTACCAGGCAGTCGTAAAACGTGGGCGCACGCCCCAGGTCCGTCAGCGCCTGGCTGGTCACTTCATTCACGTTGGTGCCGTTCAGCCCCAGCTTGCGCCACCAGATGCCCAGGCCGTTGACCACGCCAGGGCGCGCCCGGCGCGAGACGGTGGCGTGGCACTCGTAGCTGCCCCGGTCGTTGAACACGCGCACCACGGCGTCGTTGGCAATGCCACGCGCCTCGGCGTCGTCGGGGTGGATCTCCAGCACCGGGCGGCCTTCGATGTTGCGCAGGCTTTGCACGTTCACGAAGGTGGAGTTCAGGAAGTTGCGTGCGGGTGGCGAGATCATGGCCAGCGGGTAGCGCGCATCCGTGCCCTGCAACTCGTAGTTGGGCAGGTGGTCGGGCAGGCCGTCCAGACCCTGCGCGGCCAAGCGAGCGCTGTAGAACTCACATTTGCCCGAGGGTGACGGGAAGTTGCCTTCGGCAAACGGTGCATCCGGGATGGCCAGCGTGGCAAAGCCTTGGGATTCGAGCAACGCGTAGTCCACCGCAGTGCCAAAGGCCTGGCGGCACAGGGCCTCGTCGCTGTCGGCAAAACAGGGTTCGGTGAAGCCCATGCGCGCGGCCAAGTCGCGAAAGATCTGGGCGTTGCTGCGGGCCTGGCCCACGGGAGCAATGGCGGGGCGGTTGAGCAGCACATCAGTATGGCCGTAGCTCAGGTGGATGTCCCAGGCTTCGAGCTGCGTGGTGGCGGGCAGGATGTAATCCGCATAGTCGGCGGTGTCGGTCTGAAAGTGCTCCAGCACCACCGTGAAAAGGTCTTCGCGCGCAAAGCCCCGCACCACCTTGCCCGAATCTGGCGCCACGGCCACGGGGTTGCTGTTGTAGACCACGATGGCCTCCACCTTCGGGCCGAACGCTGGCGATGCCTCGCGCAGCAGGTCGTCGCCGATGGTGGACATGTTGATGGTGCGGGGCGTCTTGCCCGCGGGCATCAGGTCGGGCCGCTGCAGCACGGCGCGCTGCGCGGGGAACTGGCCCGAGCTGGACAACAGCACGCCGCCCGCACGGTGGCGCCAGGCGCCGGTGAGGGCGGGAAGGCAAGCCACGGCACGCACCGCATTGCCGCCGCCGCGCACGCGCTGCATGCCGTAGTTCAGGCGGATGGCGGCGGGTTTTGTGGTGCCGTAGTCTTTGGCCAGCTGGCGGATTTGCTCCACCGGTATGCCGCACACTTCGGCGGCGCGCTCGGGCGGCCACTGCAGGGCACGCTCGCGCAATGCGTCCCAACCCACGGTGTGCTGCGCAATGTAGTCATGGTCCAGCCAGTCATGGGTGATCAGTTCGTGCATCAGCGCAAAAGCCAGCGCGGTGTCGGTGCCGGGGCGCAGGGCAATGTGCTCTTGGCACTTGTCGGCGGTCTCGGTCTTGCGCGGGTCAATGCACACCAGCTTGGCGCCGCTCCTCTTGGCCTGCTGGGCATAGCGCCAAAAGTGCAGATTGCTGCCAATCGAGTTGCTGCCCCAGATCAGGATGAGCTGGGCTTCGGCAAAGAACTCCACCTTCATGCCCACTTTGCCGCCCAGCGTCTGCACCAGCGCCTCGGCTCCGGCAGAGGCGCAGATGGTGCGGTCGAGCTGCGAGGCCCCCAGCTTGTGGAAAAAGCGGCGGTCCATGCTTTCGCCCTGCACCATGCCCATGGTGCCCGCGTAGCTGTAGGGCAACACGGCTTCGGAGGCGCGGGCCGCAATGGTCTGCAGGCGTTGGGCGATGTCGGCAAGGGCGTCGTCCCAGCTGACGGGGGTGAACTGCCCGCTCCCGCTCTGTCCTTTCGGGCCGATGCGTTTGAGCGGGGTGAGGATGCGCTCGGGGTGGTAGCTGCGCTCGGTGTACTTGCTCACCTTGGCGCACAACACGCCGTCGGTGTGCGGGTGGGCGGGGTTGCCCTGCACACGGGTGGCCACCCCGTGTTCGTCCACGGTGGTCAGCAGGGCGCAGGTGTCCGGGCAGTCGTGTGGACAGGCTCCGCGCACCTGAATCGGCACAGATAGAGGGGTATTTGCAGCAGAAGACGTGGGCATTTGGTGGCTTGATCGTTAAACTGGCAATCAGGGTTGGAACGGGTGTGCATATCTAACTCCCATTCCAAGGAGGCTGCCGGCGGGCAGCGCCGAGGGATTGCCCTCGATTCATAAGAGCAGGGATTTCACCATGAACCAAGCGGTATTGGGACGTAGACAGTTTTCGGTGGGCCTGGGTGCCGCTGCGCTGGGGGGCTTCCATCTGGCGCAGGCGCAAAGCGAGGCGCGCATTGTGTTGGGCCAGTCTGCCGCCTTCACCGGCCCTGCTGCGCAGTTGGGCGTGCAGTTCAACCTGGGCGCAAAGCTGTTCTTTGATCAACTCAATGCCCAAGGCGGCGTAGGCAAACGCTCGGTGGAAATCCGGACCATGGACGACGGCTATGAGCCCGACCGTTGTGCCGAAAACACCCGCAAGCTGATTGCGGACGACGTGTTCGCGTTGTTTGGCTACATCGGCACCCCCACCAGCCTGGCGGCCATGCCCATCTTCACCAAAGAACGGGTGCCGTTTTTTGGGCCGTTCACCGGTGCCGAGGCCCTCCGCCAGCCGTTCAACCGCCTCATCTTTCATGTGCGCGCGTCGTACTACGACGAAACCGCACTCCTCGTGCGCCAGCTCACCAACCTGGGCCTCAAGAAGATCGCGGTGTTCTATCAGAACGACGCATACGGCAAGGCGGGCCTGGATGGCGTGACCAAGGCGCTGACGGAACTCAAACTCGCACCCGTGGCGACTGCCACGGTGGAGCGCAATTCAACGGACGTGAAAACCGCTGTTGAAAAGCTGGTGCCCGCCATGCCAGATGCCATCGTGCAAATTACGGCCTATGCGTCGGCGGCCGCCTTTGTGCGCGCTGCGCGCAAGGCCAGTTTTGGTGGCACGTTCTACAACGTGTCGTTTGTGGGTACGCAGGCGCTGGCCGACGAGCTGGGCAAGGACGGCGCGGGCGTGGTGGTGTCGCAGGTCGTGCCTTCGCCCTACCAGCCCTCGCGGCAGATCACGCGCGAGTTTCTGGAGGCCATTAAGAAGGGCGGCGACAAGGTGCAGGCCAACTACTCCAGCATGGAAGGTTTCCTGGCGGCACGCGTGTTCACCGAAGGCCTGCGCCAGGCCCAGGGCAGCGGCAAGCTCACGCGCGACAGCCTCATCACCGGCATCGAGTCCATCGGCAACCAGGTGATTTCGGGCTTTCCGGTGTCGTACAGCTCCACCAGCCACGCGGCATCCAAGTTTGTGGAAATGTCGATGCTGACGGGCGACGGCCGCGTGCGGACCTGATGCCAGAGGGCTGTTCCCAAGCCTTGTTCTGGCAGCCTGTCTCCTAGGGCCAATGCGGATGGCGTGCCCTGCGTGCCACTCCTATATTCGCGCCCACTGCGCCACGTTCGGGGCAGGTCCGGGAGGCAGCCATGGTTCTCAAACACCCTGCAGCGTTGAGGTGGGCGCGCACGCTGTGCGTGTTGCTCCCATTGGTGGGTGTGCCCGCCGCTTGGTCGCAGGCACCTGGGGCCTCCGCGCCGTCCATCGTGCTGGGGCAGTCCGTAGCGCTGACCGGGCCCGGGGCGGCGCTGGCATTACCCTTTCAGCAAGGGGCCAAGCTTCATTTTGATCGTGTGAATGCCGCGGGAGGCATCGGTGGCCGACCTGTCGAGCTGGTCACGCTGGATGACGCGGGCAGCCCCGAGCAGGCCGCCGCCAACACCCAGAAGTTGCTGGCGCAAAACCCCTTGGCCCTGTTTGGCTACTACGGCTCGCCGCAGGTCACGGCCAGCTACAAACTCCTCAAGGACAGCGATGTGTTGCTGTTCGCCCCCATGGCCGGTGGCGACGAGTTTCGCGGGGCGGTCTATCCCAATGTGTTCACGTTGCGTCCGGGCTATTCAGAAGAGTCCATGGCGGTGATGCGCCATGCCGCCACGCTGGGTGCGCGCAAGCTGGCCATCCTGCACGCGACCGACAGCGACTCGATGGCTGCGCTGGAGGCGGCCGAAAACACGCTCAACGGCCTGGGCGCGAATCTGGTGTTCAAGGGCGCCATCACCGCACCGGACAAGGCGCTGGTGGCCAAGCCCGAATCACTTCTGGTGATCGGTGACGCGCGCAGTGCTGCCACGGCCATCCGGGACCTGCGTGCCCAGGGTTTCCGGGGCCAGGTCTACGGGTTCTCCAACACCGGAGAAAGCCTGCTGGCCGAACTGTTGGGCAGTGCGGGGGCAGGCGTAGTGGTGGTGCGTGGCGTGCCGCGAAGCGACAACTCCCGACTGGCCATCGTGCGCGACCTGCAGGCTGACGCCGCGGCGGCCAAGCTGGGCAAACCCAATGTGTACATGCTGGAAGGCTACATCGCAGCACGTGTCATGACCGAAGCGCTGCGCCGCATGGGCAAAGACATCACGCGCACGCGCCTGCGCACGGCGCTGGAGACGATGGAAGACCTCAATCTCGGAGGCTTTCGCGTGCACTTTGCGGGCGAGCGGGTCGCGTCGCGGCTGCTGGAACTGGGCCTGATCGATGCCCAGGGCCGGGTGCGGGAATAGCGTCGTTGCTGCAGCCCGCCACCGGCGTTGAATGCGGGGTCAGCCCAACGTGCGTGTGCGCGCCAGCCCTTGCATGAAAGCCTCGCAGCGCGCCAACTGGTCAAGGCTCACGTATTCGTCCGGCTGGTGGGCCTGCTGGATGCTGCCGGGGCCGCACACCACGGTCGAAATGCCTGCGTTCTTGAACAAGCCCGCCTCGGTGCCAAACGCCACGAGCGTGGTGCCCGCCTCACCGCTCAGCTCTTGTGCCAGGCGTGTCACGGGGTCGTCCTTGCTCCCCAGAAAACTCGGGATCTCGCAGATGGTTTCAAAGCCGAAACCTGCCGCCGGCGCTACCGCCTTCATGCGGGGCTCCAGCGACTGCGCATAGGCCACCACCTCGGCCTGCATCTGCGCGGCGTTGGCCGTGGGCAAATCGCGAAACTCGTAGCGGAACTCGGCGTCGCGCGGCACCACGTTGTCGGCAATGCCGCCATGGAACTGCCCCACGCTGGTGGTGGAAAACGGCACGTCAAAGCCCTCGAACCGGGGCTCGTTCTTCTCGAACCCTTCGCCCATGTCGCGCAGCCGACCCACCACGCGCGCCGCCATCTCGATGGCGTTGACCGAGTGCGGGGTGAGAGACGAATGCGCCTCCTTGCCGCGCACGCAGCACTTGTAGCGGTACACGCCCTTGTGCGCGATGGCCGGCACCATGCTGGTGGGTTCGCCCACGATGCAGGCCAACGGCTTGATGCCTTCGTCGCGCAGGTCGGCAATCAGCTCTTTCACACCAAAACAGCCGATCTCTTCCTCATAGCTGAACGCGAAGTGCAACGCAAAGGGCGCGTCGCTGTTCAAAAACTGCTCGGCGTGCGACACAGCAATGCCGATGAAGGCCTTCATGTCCGCACTGCCGCGGCCATACAGGTTGCCATCTTTAACCAGCGCGCTCAAAGGGTCCATGGTCCAGTCCTGTCCGTCCCACGGCACCGTGTCGGTGTGGCCCGACAGGATCACGCCGGCGGGCTTTCCCTCGCCCAGCGTGGCAAACAGGTTGGCCTTGGTTTTTTCCGCGTTGTAGGTCAGGCGGCTTTTGACGCCCAGCTTCGCCAGGATGTCGCGGATGAAGTGAATCAGCTCCAGGTTGGAGTTGTGGCTGACGGTGTTCATGCGCACCAGGGCTTGCGCAAGTTCGAGGGCGTAGGGTGAAATCATGAAGCGGTGTGATGAATAACCCGTGCTGACACGAGGGGCGGAGTCGGGCTAGACTGTGAGATCGTAAGGATACATATCATGAACGTTATTGATTCCATCGTCACCCAGGCCGCCAGTATTGCAGCGGTGCGCCGGGACATTCACGCCCACCCAGAGCTATGTTTCGAAGAGGTGCGCACTGCCGACGTGGTCGCCCAAAAGCTCACCGAATGGGGCATTCCCATCCACCGCGGCCTGGGCAAGACGGGCGTGGTGGGCATCGTCAAGGGCCGTGACGGTGGCGCCAGCGGCCGCGCCATTGGCCTGCGGGCCGACATGGACGCACTGCCCATGCAGGAGTTCAACACCTTCGCCCACGCCAGCGTGCACAAGGGCAAGATGCACGCCTGCGGCCACGACGGCCACGTGGCGATGCTGCTGGCGGCGGCGCAGCACTTTGCCAAACACCGCAACTTTGATGGCACCGTGTACCTGATCTTCCAGCCTGCCGAAGAGGGCGGCGGCGGTGCACGCGTGATGATCGAAGACGGCCTTTTTGAACAGTTCCCTATGCAGGCGGTGTATGGCATGCACAACTGGCCCGGCATGCCCGTGGGCACGTTTGCCGTCAGCCCCGGCCCGGTGATGGCGTCCACCAGCGAGTTCAAGATCACCCTGCGCGGCAAGGGCGGCCACGCGGCGCTGCCCCACACCGGCATCGACCCGGTGCCGATTGCCTGCCAGATGGTGCAGACCTTCCAGACCATCATCAGCCGCAACAAGAAACCGGTGGATGCTGGGGTGATCTCGGTCACCATGATCCACGCGGGCGAGGCCACCAACGTGGTGCCCGACAGTGTCGAGCTGCAGGGTACGGTGCGCACCTTCACCGTGGAGGTGCTGGACCTGATTGAGAAGCGCATGCGGCAGATTGCGGAGCACACCTGCGCCGCACACGACGCGACCTGCGAGTTCGAGTTTGTGCGCAACTACCCGCCCACCATCAACTCCCCTGCAGAGGCTGAGTTCGCGCGCAAGGTCATGACGACCATCGTGGGCGAAGAGCGCGTGCTGGCCCAGGAACCCACCATGGGCGCGGAAGACTTTGCGTACATGCTGCAGGCCAAGCCCGGTGCGTACTGCTTTATCGCCAATGGCGACGGGGCCCACCGCGAGATGGGCCATGGCGGCGGCCCCTGCATGTTGCACAACCCCAGCTACGACTTCAATGACGACCTGATTCCGCTGGGCGCAACGTACTGGGTCAAGCTGGCCGAGGAGTGGCTGGCACAGCCCGCCGCGTCGGCCTGACGCTTTTTGCCTCGACTCATCCCGGGCGCCCTTCGCGCGCGCCCGGGTTTTCTTTTTTCCTCTCTCCCTCTTTTGTGAAAGCCCACGCCCATGACCGGAATCGTCGACGCCTTCTCGCCTACCTACGCCCAGGCCCGCAAGAAGTTTCTGGAGGCCGCGGCCGCAGCAGGCCTGCCGATTGAATCGCACGCCCACCCGCTCAAGGGCCGTGATGGCGAAGACCTGGCCATGGACGTGGTGCGGGACGGCCCTGCGGATGCCGACAAGCTGCTCATTGTGAGCAGCGCCTGTCATGGGGTTGAAGGCTATTGCGGCAGTGGCGTGCAGGTGTTTGCGCTGCACGACGCTGAGTGGCGCGCCAAGGCACACGCCGCGGGCGTGGCCACCCTGTACATCCATGCGCTCAACCCCTACGGTTTCTCGCATGTGCGCCGCTTCACCCACGAAAACGTGGACCTGAACCGCAACTTCCAGGACTTTTCGAAACCCCTGCCGGTAAACGAGGCCTACCGCGAAGTGCACCCACTGTTGCTGCCGGAGCAATGGCCTCCGTCGGCAGACAACCAGGCCGCCGTGCAGCAGTACATCGCGACCAAGGGCGAGGCCGCGTGGCAGGCCGCCATCTCGCAGGGCCAGCACGAGTTTGCAGACGGCATCTTTTTTGGCGGCACCGAACCCACCTGGAGCAACCTCACGCTGCGCGCCGTGCTGCGCCAACACGGCGCCAGCGCCCGCAGCATTGCGTGGATCGACTTGCACACGGGCTTGGGCCCCAGCGGCCACGGCGAGCGCATCTATGCGGGAGAGGACGACGCGGTGTCCATCGCCCGCGCCCGCAAGTGGTGGGATGGCGGTGGAGCTACGCCCGTCACGTCGATCTATGACGGATCGTCCACTTCTGCGTTTCTCACGGGCCTGATGTGGGGCGCCATCTACGATGAATGCCCGCATGCCGAGACCACCGGCATCGCGATGGAATACGGCACGGTGCCCGTACTGGACGTGATGAACGCCGTCCGCGCCGAGCAATGGCTCAATCTGCACCCCGATACCCCCGCCGACAAAGCCGCGCAGATCAAGGCGCAGATGCTGGCCGCGTTCTACACGGACACCGATGCGTGGAAGGGCCAGATCGTGAGCCAGGCGCGGCAGTCGATGTTCCAGGCCGTGGACGGGTTGGCTGCGTAAAGTTTGAATGAAAATGGCCGCTGGCGCTTATTGGATAAGCGCTGGTAGCTATCGAATGACTGGTGCACCCTCACGGAGCGTGCCCTTTGGCGACTACATTCGACCTGAGGGTTTCACAGCCCCAGGTCGCTCAGCCCCGGATGGTCGTCCGGCCGGCGCCCCAGCGGCCAGAAGAAGAGCCGGTCCGCCGCCTGGATGGGACGGTCGTTGATGCTGGCGTGGCGCACGGCCATCAGGCCCGCATCATTGAACTCCCAGTTCTCGTTGCCGTAGCTTCGGTACCAGTTGCCCGCATCGTCATGCCATTCGTAGGCAAACCGCACGGCAATGCGGTGGCTGCCGAACGCCCAGATTTCCTTGATGAGGCGGTAGTCCAGCTCGCGCGCCCACTTGCGTTCCAGAAACTGCTGCGCTGCAGCGCGCCCTACCGGAAACTCCGCGCGGTTGCGCCAGCGGGTGTCCTCGGTGTAGGCCATGGCCACGCGGGCCGGGTCGCGCGAGTTCCAGCCGTCTTCGGCGAGGCGGACTTTCTGGATGGCGGTCTCCAGGGTGAAGGGGGGAAGGGGCGGGCGGGATTCCATGGAAAGGTCCTCGGAGTGGTGGTTCAGATGGGAGGGTTGGTGTAGACAGATCTGTCTACGTCGGCATCATAAATGCATGTAGACAGAGTTGTCTACAATGGCCCATGACTTCTGCGTCAGAGCCCTCCAACTGGAAAGACCAGCCCGCCCGCGACCGCCTGCTGCACACTGCACACGCGCTGTTCTACCGCGACGGTATTCGCGCCACCGGCATTGACCGCGTCATCGCCGAGTCGGGAGTGACCAAGGTCACGTTCTACCGGCATTTCCCCAGCAAGAACGATCTGGTGTGTGCGTACTTGGAGTACCGGCACACGCGCTGGATCGCGTGGTTTGCTGCCGCCTTGCAGCGCCATGGTGGTGCCCATGAAGACGCGGCCCGCCGTCTGGCTGCGTTGCCCCTTGCGCTGGCCGAATGGCTGGGCCGGGACGACTTCCGAGGCTGTGCCTTCATCAACGGGGTGAGCGAACTGGGCGGCACGGTGCCCGAGGTGGTCGAGGTTGCGCAGCGACACAAGCGTGATGTGACGCAGCTTCTGGCCGCCTTGTTGCCCGGAGCCCCTGAGCCTGAACGCGCGCAGGACGCTCAGGCGCTGACGCTGGTGGTGGAAGGCGCCATCGTGCGGGTGCAGATGGGCGAACCTGTGAGCGAGGTGCTGGCCAGTGTGTCGCGGCTGCTGCAGGGGATGGCGGCAGTCCAGAGCGCTTGAGTCTTGAGCGCTCGCGGCGGAGTGGTCACGGCTTCAGCCGGGCTCCCTGCGTAGCGCCATGGCCGGTGCTCTGGTCATATCGTTTTTCTCGCTCCACGTAGTCCCGCAGCACGCTGTGACCCAGTGCGTTGGCGCGGCGTTCCAGGGTGGCGCATTCGGCCTCGGCAGGCAGTTGGGCGATGCCCTGGTCCACGGCGCGTGCTGCGTCACGGCCGAACTGCACATGCCCGTGTTCGTGCTCTGACAGCGCGGGCAGGTACCGGTCAAATTCCGCCCGCTGGCGGGCCGTGGCGCGCTGCAGGTCGGGCAATTGCAGCTCCACCCGCAGCCGGGTGGTGACCTCGGTGATGGTGCAGCGGCCAGAGGCCTCGCGCCACCAGCGAAACGTCCAGCGCACGTTCCAGCGCGTGTAGCCATGAAAACGCCGTCCATCCACCGTGATGGGCGTGGCCGCGTTGATCGCCTGTCGCAGCGATTCGTCTGGCTGCGCGCGCACCGTGTACGGCTGGTGAATGAACTCCTCAGTCACCACCGCGCCCGTCGGCGTACCTGTCGACACCAGCACCGCCGCCATCAGGGGCACGGCGAACGGGTGGCGGCGCCCCATCAATCGCCCCAGGGCAGCATCAGCGTGAGCAGTGAAAGCTGGTCAAACTCGGGCGCAAAGGCGTCGATGATTTGCTGCGGCTCGGGACACAGGGTGGTATCGGTGATCACGCCAAACTGCACGCCGCCGCCGTAGCTCAGGATGGAGACCCCCAGTCCAATGTCGCCCGACTGCGGCACCCAGAACATGCACTGGGTGACGCGCGAGCCGCACAGCGTGAGCTGCTCCTTGGGGCCGGGCACGTTGGTCATCACGGCCGTGGTTTTGCGGCCGAACAGGTTGAGCAATGCGTCCTGCGCGGGCTTGATCATCAGGCCCGCCACGGCCAGCATCGCAAACGCCAGGATGGGCTGCGTGCTGCCCTTGAGCGCGTTCATACGCTTGCGCACCTCGTACACGCGCTCGACGGGGTTGGCCATACCAATGGGCAGCACCAGCGGCACCAAGCCAAAGCGGTTGCCCAGCTTCCACGCCTCTTCCATCGGGCGCAAATTGACCGGGATCATGGCGCGGATTTCCTGGCCGGAGGGGTCGTCGCCCTGGCTGCGCAGGTAGCCGCCGATGGCGCCCGCCACGCATGACAACAGTACGTCGTTGATCGAACAGTTGAGCGCCTTGCCAATGGCCTTGACTTCTTCCAGGGGGATGGGTGGGCACCAGGCCACGCGCTTGGCGCTACCCGGCTGGCCCTTCAGCCGTGTGGGGGAGTCGTCGGGCATGAGTGCCAGCGCTGCGGCATCGCTCATCAGCTGGTAGGCCACCCGCGCCATGTCCATGGTGCCAGCCAGCCCATGGTGCATGATTTTCTCGGGGTCGCTCAGCATCTTGAACGACTTGGCGGCGCCGTCACCGGCCAGATCCAGCGCCTTCACGGTCATATCGGTAAAGGGCTTGATAAGCGCGTCCGCGATCCAGTCCTCGGTCGTCGCGGCGCCGTCCTTGTCTGCGCGGGGTTTGCGTTTGGGCGGCTCCAAGCCTCCGTCCACCAGCGACATCGTCACCGAGATCAGCGCAATGCCGTCGGCAATGCAGTGGTGGATGCGCACGATGAGGGCGCTGCCGGGTTGACCGTCATCGCCCACAAAATCTTCGATCAGGTGCATCTGCCACAGCGGGCGGCGCGTATCCAGCGGCCGCATGGCCAGTTCGCCCACGCGGTCTTGCAGGGCGCGCTGCATGCTGTGGCCCGCTCTCCGGGGCAGTTTCTCGCGCAGCACATGCGCGGCAATGTCAAAGTTGCGGTCCTCCACCCAGGTGGCACCCGCTGCATCTTCCACCACACGCTGGCGAAAGCGCGGGTACTGCAGCAGGCGCTGCTGCACGCGTTCACACAGGGCGTCCCAGGTGATACCGGGCGAGAGTGTCCACACGCCATTGATCATCATGAGGTTGCTGCGCGAGTCCATGCGCAGCCAGGCCGTGTCGACCTTGCTCATGCGTTCGCCCGACAGGCCCAGCATGCCGGTGGCGGCGCGGCGCATGTTTTTCTGCACCACCGTGGCGGCGTTGCGGGCGGCGGGGGGGAGAGCCTGGGCGGCGCGGCGCGCCACATCGGGCGCCTGCGTTCGCACCTTGCGCAAGGTGGGGGCGGCGCCTTGGGCGGCGGAGGCAGGGGGGGAAGAGATGCGGGTCACCATCAGATGTACACCTGTTGTGGTTGTTTTTGGGGGCTTGCCTCTATGGATGGCGCCAGTTGCCATGGCGCGCAGCCCGTAAGATACAACGCAGCAATCCTTTGCCGACACCGTTCTTTCCCTCCCCCCTACCACCCCTGGAGCACACAAACATGGCCGATCTCAACGCCACCTTCGAAGCCGCCGTGGCCAATTCCAAGAACCTGAGCGAGCGCCCCGACAACGCCACGCTGCTCAAGATCTACGCACTGTACAAGCAGGCCACCGCGGGCGACAACACCGAAAAGAAGCCCAGCTTCTCCGACATGGTGGGCCGTGCCAAGTGGGACGCGTGGGAAAAGCTCAAGGGCACGGGCGCTGACGAGGCCAAGCAACAGTATGTGGACCTGATCACCTCGCTGAGCTGATACGGCGGTACCTCCCAAAGAAAAAGGCGACCCCGGTCGCCTTTTTCTTTGGAGAGAAGGGTTGTCTAGCGCTGAACCCACCCCTTGGGCAGCCCCGCCTCCGGCGTCATGCCGTAAACCGGCTCGCCCGGCAACCCCGCCTGCAGCGGCGCGCGTGCGGCCATCAGGCGCTCCAGGTCCACCCCCGTGGCAATGCCCATGGCTTCGAACATGAACACCAGGTCTTCGGTCACCACATTGCCCGACGCGCCCGGAGCATAAGGGCAACCGCCCAGCCCGCCCAGCGACGCATCAAAGGTGCGCACCCCCACGTCGTAGGCTGCCAGACAGTTGGCCAGGCCCAGGCCCCGGGTGTTGTGCATGTGCGCCGCACCGGCCTTGTCGCCCAGCTCGGCATGCAGGCGCGTGAACAGGCGGCGCACCTGCGCCGGGTTGGCCATGCCGGTGGTGTCGGACAGACCCACCTCGTCGGCGCCCGCCTCGGCACACAGGCCAGCCAGCCAGATCACATCGTCCTCGGGCACCACGCCCTGCAGGGTGCAGCCAAAGGCGGTGGACAGGCCCACCTCCACCAGCATGCCGGGCGCCTGCGCATCGCGCAGTTGTGCCACGGCACGCACCTCTTCAACCATGGCCTCGCGCGTCTTGCGCACATTGGCCAGCGAATGGGCGGCGCTGGCCGACACCGGCAGCGTGACCTTGTGCACCCCGGCCGCCAGCGCGACTTCCGCGCCGCGCAGGTTGGGTGCCAGGGCCATCACGGTAACGCCCGCGTGGGTGAGTGCATGGCGCACGACCTCGGCCACGTCGGCCATCTGGGGCAACAGGCGCGCGGGCACAAACGAGCCCACCTCGATCTCGCGCAAGCCCGCAGCCACCAGCGCGTCAATCCACAAGAGCTTGTGGGCGGTGGGCATGGTGGCCTTGACCGACTGCAGTCCGTCGCGCGGGCCGACTTCGCTGATCAGCACGGCGTTGAGCGGCCTGTGGCCGTGGCTTGCGGGCAAGGCGTTCATGGCTGTCAGTCTTTCCACACCACGCTGCTCGCCACGTCGGCGCGTGTGGTCCGAAACTGGTTGGCAGGGTGCGCCAGATCGGGCAGGCCGAACGAAATGCCACACACCACATTGCGGTCGTCGCCAATGCCCAGCACTTCGCGCAGCACCCCGGGGTAGGCGGCCAGCGCCGCCTGGGCGATGGAGCCCAGGCCCAGGCTGTGCGCGGCAAGCATGAAGCTCGATACATATGCGCCACAGTCCACTGCGCCATACACGCCCAGTGCTTCGTCGCTGGTGACGATGGCCACGTGCGGGGCGCCAAACATGGTGAAGTTCTGCGCCGCCTGTCGGGCGGACGCCTCGCGGTCGCCTTTGGCAATGCCCAATGCTTCGTACAGGCCGTAGCCGCATTCACGGCGGCGATCCTGGTACACCCCGCGGTACTCGCGCGGCCAGGGGAGGTCGGGATGGGGTGCCGCGGTGGCCACGTGCGCCTGCAGCGCACTGCTCAGGCGTTCCAGCGTGCTGCCGCTGGCGATGTGCAGCTGCCAGGGTTGTGCGTTGCACCACGATGCCGTGCGCTGTGCGGTGGTCAGCATGCGTTCGATGGTGGCACGGGGCAGTGGCCCGGGCAAAAATGCGCGGCAGCTGAAACGCGTGTGGAGCAGGTCCGAAAGCGTGTGGAATGCGGCGCTGTCTGCGGCAGCGACGGGTGCTGGCGTTGGAACTTGCGGAAGGGGGATGGTGCCAGGCGCTGTCATGGTGCGCCGTTCACGCTTTTTTGGCTTTGGGCGCAGGCTTGGCCGCGGCCTTCTTCGGCTCCACGTCCACAACCTTCTCCGCTTTGGGTGGCCTGACTTTGTGCTTGGCGGCGCCAGCGGCGCTGGTGGCGGCAGACTTTTTGGCCGCGGGGTGCGGGGCATTGAGCAGTGCGTCCAGTTGCTCGCCAATCTCGGATTCGATGCGGTCCTTGAATGCGCCAAACAAGAAGCCCAGCTGCGCCTTCATCTCGAACTGGTGTGCATCCACCAGCAAGGTGCCTTTGACGCCCGAGCGGCTGAACGTCAGCGTGTCTTCGGTGTCGCCCTCTTCATAGGTGCACTCCATGTCAAACTTTTCTTCGGCCTTCTCGGCCCACGAGAACGCAATCTTGCGGGCTTCCTTGAAGCCCAGTTGGTGGTCGCGGTGGATGTGGATGTCTGGCACGGGGCGTCTCCTTGGGGCGTGTTATTGGACTTTGTTTGTGGCTGGCAGCAGGGCGCGCAGGCTGTCGTGGCGCTGCGGCCGCGGTGCCTGTGTCAGCTGTCGCACCGCATCATAAAACCGGGTCCAGTCGCGGCCCTCGCGCTCGAACAGGGCTTCAAACGCAGGCACCAGTTCGTCATAGGCGGCCTGGGCTGCAAAACTGGCGTTGTTGGCCTTGGCCACCCAGCGGTCGTAGCCCGCCACCTGTGCGGTGGTCGCCTGGGGCGCGCTTCCATCCTGAGGCTGTAGCCAGCGCGCGCGCAGTGCGGCATAGTCCGCGCGAAATTGCTGCATTGCTTCTGTTTTCATAGCTGCTAGTGCTTTACCATCAAGCGCTAGAGTCTCTTTTTGCTCATAAACTTCGGCCAGCCGCGCCCGAGTGGCCCGGGTCAGCGCGCGAAAGGCGCTGCGTCGCGCCTCGCTGGTGGCAAAGGCGTCGCGCGCCTCGGGCGTCGATTGTGTGGAGAGCCACTGCGCAATGCCGATGCGTTCGACCGCGGTGGCAAACGATTCGTTGAACAACGTATCGTCTTTGGCGTAGACCACCTGGTGGGCCAGCTCGTGGAATAGCAGGCGCACGAAGTCGCCCTCCGGCCAGGCGATGAAGGTGGACAGCAGCGGGTCGCCGCCCGCCCAGTTCATGTAGCCCAGTGTTGAGTAAGCGGGCACGCCATACACCTCCACCTCCAGGCCCTGCGCGGCCAGTTCGGCCGCCTCGGCCTGGGCGTCGGCCTCGGTGAAATAGCCGCGGTACCCAATGCAGCCCGTGACCGGGAAACACCAGGTGTGCAGTGTCAGCGCATAGGGCGGCGCGGCCACCACGTTCCACACGGCGGCGGGGCGCTTCAGGTCGGCGTAGCGGCGGTAGCTGGCGTTGTCGGGCAGACCCAGTTCGGTCACGGCGAAAGCGCGCGCACGCTGGGCCAGCTGCAGCCGCGTGCGCAATGCTGGCTGAATGTCGGTGCGCGCAATCCACTGGTCAATGGGCTCGGCCGCATGCATCAGCTGCATGTGACCCCGCACCGACTGCCAGTAGTAGCCCAACGCACTGGTGGCGCCCGTGGTGCAGGCGCAGCCCGCCAGGGCCAGGCTGATCCAGAGGGTAAAAAAAGCCCGCAGGCGGGAGAGAGGCTGGCGCATGCGGGCAGTTTATGGGCAGATGGCCAGCGACGTTGCCAAGCTGTCAGTACCTTGGCTGCTGCGGTTTCTAGAATGCGGCACATGACCGCTCAACCGACCCCCGAGTTTCCCGCCGTGCCTGCCTTGCCCGTCGGCCTGTTTGCCGATGAGGCCGGTTGCCCGCGTTGCGGCTGGTGCCAGGCCACGCCGTTCTACCGCCAATACCACGACAACGAATGGGGCTTTCCGGTGGCGGATGACCGGCGGCTGTTTGAAAAGCTGTGCCTGGAAGGCTTTCAGTCGGGCCTGAGCTGGCTCACCATCTTGAACAAGCGCGAGGGCTTTCGCGCCGCGTTTGCCAACTTTGATGCGGAAAAGGTGGCAGCGTTTGGCGAGCAGGACGTGGAGCGCCTGGTGCAGGACGCCGCCATCGTGCGCCACCGGGGCAAGATCACCTCCACCATCAACAACGCCCAGCGCGTGCTGGAACTCAAACGCGAGTTTGGTTCGCTGGCGCACTATGTGTGGCGCCATGAGCCCGCTGCCGCCGACCGGCCTGCGCACATCACGCGCGAAGTGGCGCGCACCTTGTCCACATCGCCCGCGTCCATCGCCATGTCCAAAGACCTCAAAAAGCGCGGCTGGAGTTTTGTGGGCCCCACCACCGTGTATGCCTTCATGCAGGCAATGGGGCTGGTCAACGACCACTTGGAAGGCTGCCACTCGCGCGCGTTGGCGTTGAAAGCCCGTGCGGCGTTTGTGGTGCCCTGACCGGGGCGTTGCGTGCCTGATTCTCAGCGTGACAAGGAAAGCGTCAATCCCGTTGCCCGCATGAAGCACATTTGCCCCCATTGACGCAGGCCCGGCGTCAGCCTCGGAGCCTTGCGCTGGGCCACGCGAACAAGCACTGTGCAATGCAGTGTTAGCGCCCGCCAAATATGCCGGCCTTCGGTCGGCTCAGGCTATCTGCCGTCTCTTTTATCGGATCGCCGCGATAGGCCCACCCCGTCCGACTCCCCACAGAAATCCCCCCGGCTCCCGGCACGCGATAGCGCCAAACATCGGTCGCTGAGGCGACATTGCGCGCTGGTTTACCCTGCATAAATATTAATTGAAGATCTGAAAAAATACACAAATGCCAGTTGTGTATATCAAATGGCGAACCTCCTTCACCTGTAACCAGGAGCCCCCATGCCCGTCTTGAACTCCCCTTTCTCCCGTCAACTCAGACGACGAGGTCTGAGGTTTGCCCTGCTGTTTTCCGGCACCGTATTAGCTGCCGGCTGCGGCGGGTCCGGGGACGTTGTTGTGCAGACCGGCACATTCGGCGGCACGCCGGTGGCCGGTCTCAACTATCAGTACGGCAATGCCGCGGCCTCCGAGACCAATGCGGCGGGTCAGTTTCGGTATGCTACTGGTGAACAGGTCAGTTTTTCGATCGGCAAGCTGGCCCTGGGATCGGCGCAGGGCGCTGCGTCGCTGACACCCCTGACCCTCACCCCGGGTGCCACCGCAGCGAGCGACCGCAGGGTGACCAACAAATTGATCCTGCTGCAGACGCTGGACACGGATGGCAACCTGAACAACGGCATTCAGATCGACGCCGCAGCGCGTACCGCTGTCTCCGACGCGGCCGCGTCGATCGTGTTCGACCAGGACCCCACCACATTCCGCGCGGGCCTTGCGCCGCTTCTGGCGAAACTGAATTCTGCCAACGTGTTCACCGACCTCGACCCGCGTCCGCGCAGCGCCCGCACCGCGGACGCCACGCTGGAGCAGTTCGCCCGCGAGAGCGCTGTGCGCCATCAGGTCACGATTTCCGCCGGAACGCTGAGCGGCTACGAGGCCAATTCAGCGACGTGGCAGTACCTCGGTATTCCGTACGCGAAGCCGCCCGTGGGTGATCTGCGGTGGCGTTCGCCGCAGCCGGTGGATGCCTGGACCGGCGTGCGGCACGCGGTCGCTTGGAGCGACCAAGCCGCACAGAACGCCGCGCTGGAGCGTTTTGGCGAAGGGGGCATGAGCGAAGATTCGCTGTACCTGAACGTCACGGCACCGAAGACCGCCACCAAGGCCCCGGTGATGGTGTGGTTCCACGGTGGCGGTTTCACATCACTGACCAGCAATACGAAGCCCTTCAACAACCCGGCTGCATTGGCCAGCAAGGGCGTCGTGCAGGTGTCCGTGAACCACCGCCTGGGGCCTTTCGGCTACATCGCGCACCCCGGTTTGAGCCAGGAGTCGGGTTACAACGGCTCCGGCAACTACGGTCAGATGGACCTCGTGATGGCGCTGCAATGGGTCAAAGCCAATATCGCGCAGTTCGGTGGAGACCCGAACAACGTGACGATCTTCGGCGAGTCCGGCGGCGGGCGGAAGGTGCTGTCGCTGATGGCGTCGCCGCAGGCTGCGGGCCTGTTTCACAAGGCCATCAGCCAGAGCGGCACCCTGATTCCTGACACACGCAGCCTCGCCTCGGCCGAAGCGATCGGCAGCACGTTGCAGTCGCGCCTCGGTGCGGCTTCGCTTGCCGAAATGCGCGCTCGCAGCTGGACCGATGTGGTCGCCGCCGCTGCGCCGCTGATCCCCTACACCAACGTCGACAACCATTACCTGCCCACGACGGAACGTGTCAGCTTCGAGACGCGCAAGCACAACGATGTACCGTTCCTGATCGTGGTCAACACCAACGACACCGAGGACCCGATTGCCACGGTGAAAAACGTGTTTCCGTGGATGTCCACGCACAGTGAGCAGAACCACTATGCGGCGCTGTTCAGCCATATGCCGGCCGGCTGGCGTGCGCGCGGTGTCACCACGTACCACGGCGGTGAACTGACGTATGTCTTCAATGCCCCGGAAAGTGTCATCTCGCACTTCCTGCTGAACCTCGTCATTGATCCAGCCACCAATGCGCGCCTGGTGGTGGGGGATCTGAACGGCAACGGCGTGACCGGTTCTGCCGGCGACGCTGCTGACGTGCTCGCCTCGGCGGGGTTCGATGCGCTCGACAAGACCGTCATCGAATCGACCATGTCGATCTGGACGCAGTTCGCCAAAACCGGAAACCCGAGTGTGCCGGGCCTCGTCAACTGGCCTGCCTACACGACGGCGAACGATACCTATGTAGATCTTGGCGCTTCGCCTGTCGTCAAGACTGGGTTGTCCAAGGTCTTCCCATGACCCACCACGCCCCACCCAAAACCAGGAGACAAGGTATGTGCAGAATCCAGACCCGTATGTGCATTGCAGCGCTCGCTGCGGCGGCGACGCTCGTCGCCTGCGGCGGCAGCGACGCGCCCGACCTCAGCACCGGTGCCTTTACCAACAGCCCCGTTTCCGGTCTCACCTACACCCGTTCTGGGGCGACCGGCGGAACCACCGATGCGTCCGGTCGCTTCAGTTACCGGGCCGGAGAGACACTCGCGTTTTCGATTGGAAACCTGTCGTTGGGCTCGGCGCCCGGCGCGGCAGTCTTGACGCCGCTCAGTGTCACGTCGGGTGCCGCCGCGGTCACCGACGTGCGGGTGCACAACAAGCTGATCCTGCTGCAGACGCTTGACGAGGATGGCGATCTCAACAACGGCATTCAGATCACCGAAGGCATTCGCACGGTGGTGTCTGCCCACGCTGGCGGCATCAACTTTGAGCAGCCGACGGCTGCATTTCGCGCCAGCCTGGGCCCGGTGGTGGCCGCCTTGAACAGCGCCAACGTATTCACGGACCCAGACCCGCGCCCGCGCACTGCACGCACCGCCGCATCCGCGCTGGAACACTTCGCCCGGGCGAGCAGCCCCCGCCATGTCGTTACGACCAGCGGTGGGCAGCTCAGCGGATTCGAGTCCAGTGCCACGACCTGGCAATACCTCGGCGTCCCGTACGCGAAACCCCCACTGGGCGAGCTTCGCTGGCGTCCGCCACAGGCGCCTGCAGCATGGACCGGCGTGCGCGATGCCGTGGCCTGGAGCAACCAGTCCGCCCAGAATCCAACGCTGGAGGCGATCGGCGAAGGCGGGATGAGCGAGGATTCGCTGTACCTCAACGTCACCGCGCCCAAGAACGCGGACAAATTGCCGGTCATGGTGTGGTTCCACGGCGGCGCCTTCGCGATCCTCAGCGGCAACACCAAGCAATACAACAACCCCGACGGTGTGGTCACCAAGGGGGTCGTGCTGGTCACGGTCAACCATCGCCTCGGCCCCTTCGGCTACATGGCGCACCCGCTGCTGACCGCAGAGAGCGGCTACGGCGGCTCGGGCAACTACGGCCAGATGGATTTGGTGATGGCACTTCAGTGGGTCAGGAAGAACATCGCGCAGTTTGGCGGCGACCCGGCGAACGTGACCTTGTTTGGCCAGTCGGGCGGGGGTGGCAAGACGTACTCGCTGATGAACTCTCCGCAAGCCGCTGGCCTGTTCCACAAGGCGATTGTGCAAAGTGGCGCCAGCGAAATCCCGACCACGGGCACCGTCGCGACGTCCCTGGCGGGCAACGAAGCCGTCGGCACCGCCATGTTCAAACGCCTGGGCGTGGAGACACTGGCGCAGGCCCGCGCATTGCCCTGGACTGCGTTCGCGCAGGCCGACCTGGACGCCGGCATCCCGCGGGAAATCTATCGTCCTAATGCTGACTCCTATTACCTGCCCAAGACCTACCAGCAGAACGTGGCGGACGGCATGCCAAGCGACGTGCCGTTGATGGTGGGAGTGACCTCTGGCGACTACCCATCGCTGCGCGGCGCACTGCCTACCTTCATGGCGCAGCGCACGCCGACCTACCGGTCGAATCAGTTTGTCTACAAATTCAGCCGTGTGCCGGATGGCTGGGCGGCGATGGGCTTGCTCAGCGCACACGGTGGCGAGGTGCCCTACCTGTTCAATTACCCGCTGGGTATGGTCAGCAATTACAACCTGAACCTGGTCCTGACCCCACAAGGCACGAAGCCACCCATCGGCGACCTGAATGGCAACGGGGTAACAGGCACCGCCGGCGATGTGGCCGATGTCTATGCGTCGATGCAGTGGGGCGCGGGCGACATCGCCACCGTTGACACGGTCATGACGACATGGACGCAGTTTGCCAAGACCGGGAACCCCAGCACGCCCGCATTGACCTGGCCGGCCTACACCCTTGCCAACGACACCTACATAGAGTTCGGACCGACCTCGACTGCCACCGTGCGGACCGGCTTGGGCACCGCCTTTCCCTGAGGTTTCTCGGATCCTGCGGGCCCCATGCAGGTCCCGCAGGATGGAAGCGCAAGGCGTGCTGCGCCGGGCGGCTCGGTTGCACCCGCTAGTCCGGTCGCGTCAGGGCATCCCGAATTGATCCTTAACTGTGGGGCGTGCTTGCGGGCCGCAGGGCCCTCAACGCCCCCAGCGCCGCTGCGCCCAGTAACGCGGTAAGCCACACGGCCGCTGCCCCCACGCCGTCGAGCAGCATGCCAAACAGCACCGGCGCAAACGCCTGCGCCACGCGGGCGGGCACCATCATCAGTCCCTGGCGCGCACCATAGCCCGAAGGCCCAAACAGCACCAGGGGGAGCGTGCCCTTGGCAATGGTCAAGATACCGTTGCCCGCGCCGTGCAGCACGGTAAAAACAGCCGCAGCGGGTCCGCCCACCACCATCAGGATGGCGGCGCCCACCGGGTGTGCGGCAGCCGCCAGTTGGGCCGACAGCAGCGGATGCACACGGCGCAGCAGGCCAAACTCCAGCAGACGCGCCACCACCTGCGCGGGGCCTACCAGCGCTGCAATGGCCACCGCTGCTTGCAGCGACGTACCGCTGGCCTGCAGCAGCCGCGGCAGGTGCGCGGCCATGGCTGTGCTGGTGAACCAGGTCACCGCAAACACAAATGACAGCAGCACGGTGGAGCGCAAGGTGTTGGGCGGTGGTGTGGTAGCGGGCGTGCCGGGCTGTGGTGTTGTTGAACTGTTGGCGGTGGATGCCGATTCCGGTGTCGATGCGGCCTGCAGCGCGGTATCCGGAGCATCGTGCTGCGCTGGCGGTTGCGCACGCGGCAGCCAGCCGTTGAGCGGCACGCCCCACAGAATGTGCAGCGCCGCCCAGCCAAGACAGGCGCCACGCCAGCCCCATTGCACCTCCATCCAAGCCGACAGCGGCCAGCCTACCGTGCTGGCGAACCCCGCAATCAGCGTGATGCCGGTGATGGCGCCGCGCGCGCCCTGGCCGTACAGCCGCACCAGCGTGGCAAAAGCCGCCTCATACAGTCCTGACCCCATGGCCACACCCATCAGTACCCAGGCGGCGAACAGCCCCACCGGCCCTTGCGCCAGCGCCATGCTGGCCAGCGCGGCCGCAAACAGCACGTTGGTGCCCACCAGCACTGGACGCCCGCCATGCTGGTCGATGGCCCGGCCCGCCAGCGGCCCAAGCAGCGCCGACACGATGAGCGCCAAGGAAAACGCCGCAAACACCGTGGGGGTGGCCACGCCCAGGTCGCGCGCCATGGGGACGGCCAGCATGGCGGGCAGGTAGTACGAAGAGGCCCAGGCCAGCGTCTGGGCGGTGCCCAGGCGTGCCACGGCCCAGCGCTGGGAGGGGGCTGTCATGCCAGTGATGGCTGCGGGGCGACACCAGGAACCACCGCTAGACCGCCTTGGTCTGGTTCACCCGGCGCGAGAGTTCTTCGGCGCTCTCCTTGCGCTCGCTGTAGCGGTCCACCAGATAGGGCGCCACATCGCGTGCGAGCAGGGTGAACTTGACCAGTTCTTCCATCACATCCACCACCCGGTCGTAGTAGGCCGAGGGCTTCATGCGGTCGTCGTCGCCAAACTCCTGGAACGCCTTGGCCACCGACGACTGGTTGGGGATGGTGACCATGCGCATCCACCGGCCCAGCACCCGCATCTGGTTGACGGCATTGAACGACTGCGATCCGCCGCTCACCTGCATCACCGCCAGCGTCTTGCCCTGCGTGGGCCGCACGGCGCCCATGGCCAGCGGGATCCAGTCGATCTGCGTCTTCATGATGCCGGTCATGGCGCCGTGCCGCTCGGGCGAGCACCACACCATGCCTTCGGCCCATTGGGCCAGGCTGCGCAGCTCCTGCACCTTGGGGTGCGTGTCGGGCGCGTCGTCGGCCAGCGGCAGGCCGCTGGGGTTGAAGATGCGCACTTCGCCACCCATGGCCGTCAGCAGGCGCGCGGCCTCTTCGGTCACCAGGCGGCTGAACGAGCGCGCGCGCAGCGATCCATACAGCAGCAAAAAGCGCGGTGCATGGGTGCCGGGCTGGCGCGGCCGCAGCTGTGCCACGTCGGGCACGCGGAAGAGGTCGGTATGCAGCTGCGGCAGGTCCGCCAGGTTCGGGGGAGGCACAGGAGCGGCCTCAGACACGTTCGCCCTTCGCATTCACCACCACCTCGCCATCTTCCTTGGTGAACGCGCCTTGCTGCGGCGCGGGCAGGATGTCCAGTACCACGTCCGATGGGCGGCACAGCCGCGTGCCCAGCGGCGTGACCACGATGGGGCGGTTGATAAGGATAGGGTGCGCCAGCATGGCGTCGATGAGCTGCTCCTCCGTCACGCCCGGGGCGCCCAGTTGCAGTTCGGTGAACACGGCTTCCTTGGCGCGCACGGCGTTGATCACTGGTTCGCCGGTGGCCGCAATCAGCGCCTGCAGCGTCGCGCGGTCAGGCGGCGATTTCAGGTATTCGATCACCTCGGGTTCGATGCCGCTGTTGCGGATCATGGCCAGGGTGTTGCGGGACGTGCCGCATTTGGGGTTGTGATAGATGGTGGCTTGGGACATGGTGAGGTTGATGGGCAAAAATGTTTGGAAAACGGCAACGGGCCGGGAGGTGGGCGCGCTGCTCAGGCAGCCATCTCCAAGTGGTCGAGCAGCACAAAGTCGGCGCCCGGTGCGGGTTCGGCAAACAAGGCCAGGCTGTTGAACTGGAGGATGGGCAGGTCCGAGAAGAATTCTTGTGCAGCGTCCAGCACCAAGGCCTGCGTAGGGGCGTCTACCAAGTCCAAGCTGCCCGTGATCGGCAGGTGAAACCGGAATCCGCCAAGCGCCGATGCCCGCCCGGCCGGGGGCAGGTCAGGCCGGTCTGTATCACTTGGCGGTGCAACCAGGGGCTGCAACTGCGTTTCGCAGGCGGCAGCGGCCTGGTGAAGCAACCTGTTTGCGGCATGGGAGGGCGCGAGCACCAGGGCCAGAATGTCGCCGATGCGTTCTACATGCATCGGAGGCAAGGCACAGGGTTCCAGGCTGTGAGCCAGAGCCTGCACGGTTTGGTGCAGGGTGATCCAGTCGGCGCCCGGAGCCAGTACAAACGGCGCCTTGAGCACCGCTCGCCAGCCTTGGCGGCGGGGCGCGGCCGTCAGGCGGACCAGGTCTTCTGCGGCAACGCCCTGGATGTCGAGTTGCGGCAAGGGTTGCAACAGGGCGGCGCAGCGTCCCAGCCAGTGGCTGCCCGCCAGCCAGCCCAGGCTGCCGGGGTTGGGGGCAAAACACACGGCATAGCGGGGCGCAGTTGCGGATGACGCGTTGACGTGCGGGCAGACCGCAGGGGGCACGCCGCTCACAGGGCCTTGTCCGCTGCCATCCACCCCAAGTCCAGGGGGCGGTCTTCAAACTCAGTGTTGAGCACCACCGTACTGGTGGTGCGGGCCACGCCCGCAATGGCCTTGATCTCGTAGATCACATCTTCCAGCGCCCGCGCATGGGTGGTCCGCACCTTGGCCAGAAAGTCATATTCGCCCGCCACGCTGTGCAGTTCTTCTACCTGCGGCATCGCACGCAGGCGGGGTGCCACGTCGCGGCAGTGAATGCCGCCGTCGTTGCGAATGGCCACAAACGCCGTGAAGTTCAGCCCTACGCGCTCGGGCGCCACGCTGATCGAAAACCGGCGGATCACGCCCTTGTCGAGTAGCTTTTTCACCCGTTCGTGTACCGCGGCGGTCGACAGCCCCACTTCCGCGCCCACGTCAGCATAAGAACGTCGGCCATCTGCGCCGAGTGCCGAAATAATTCTGGAGTCCATGTCATCCGTCTGAATATTTGCTTGCATAGCCGCCTGATTTTGGTAAAAATTCCGAAAACCTCGGGGTTTCCATAAATTATTCGGTAAGGTGAAGAATATGTCGGTAATTTTCAATGCGCAAGCCCGTGCAAGGCGCCCCTGGGCTGTTGCCGTGGCCTTGTTGCTGGTGTATGTCGTGTGGGGCACCACGTATTTCGCCATTGGCATTGCCCTGCAAAGCATGCCGCCGCTGTTGATGAATGCCATCCGGTTTTTGTGCGCGGGCGGCGTGATGCTGCTGATTGCACTGTGGCAGGGGCACGCGCTGCCCACGGCGCAGCAGTGGCGCAACTCGGCGCTGGTGGGCGGGCTCATGGTGTTTCTGGCAATGAACCTCATCGGTTTTGCGCAAAAACTGGGCATCGGTTCAGGCCTGATGGCGACGGTGGTCACCACCATGCCCATGTGGCTCGCGCTGTGGTCGCGCTGGGGCGGCGAGCGCGTCCCGGTCACCAGCTGGATCGGCCTGGCGTTGGGCGTGGTGGGTGCATTGCTGCTGGCGATGGAGGGCGACTTTTCGGCCACCTGGCTGGGTGCTGCGCTGGCGTTTGGGGCGCCACTGTGCTGGAGCATTGGCTCGTACGCCTCGCGCAAGTTGTCGTTGCCCGCACCCGCCATGGCCTCGGCAGCGCAGTGGTTTGTGGGGGGTGCGATGGGGCTGGTAGTGGCACTGTGGTTTGAGCCACTGTCTGCGCTGGGGCAGGTCAGTGCCAAGTCGTGGGCGGCTTGGATCTATCTGCTGGTGTTTGGCACGCTGATCGCGCTGAATGCGTACCTGTGGCTGCTGCAGAACACGTCTGCGGCGTTGGCGGGCAGCTATTCGTTTGTGAACCCGGCCGTGGCCTTGCTGGTGGGAGTGGCGTTGGGGGGCGAATTGTTGACGGGGTGGGTGTTTGCGGCGTTGCCGCTGATTGGGGCGGCACTGGCATTCATTCTGTATGGCCCTGCCTTGCAGCGCGCTTGCGGGCCGTTGCTGCGCAGGCGCCAGCCGCTGGTGCCCGGCGCGGACCCGACCGGTAGCAGCTGACGTTGCAGGAACCGTGCGCAGACAGAAGGCGGGGCCGGTTAGGGGGCTTCCCCCACGGTCAGCGGGCGTGTTTCCCTGGCCCCCACACCTGTGCGCCCAAGGTTTTTTGCGCAACATCGTTGGGCACCGCCTCCAACGGAGTGGCCATGCTGTCGTTCCAGCGATTGAGAAAACCGAACATCGCCACAACGCCCAGGATTTCCACAATCTGTGCTTCACTCCAGTGGGCGCGCAGCCGCTCGAAGAGCTCGTCGGTCACTGCGTTGGGTTGCGAGGCAGCGGCCAGCGCAAATTCCAGTGCCACGCGTTCCTTGTCATCGTAGAGGGGGCTGGTGTCGTAGGTCCAGATGGCAGCCAGTTTGTCCTCGCTCACTCCAAAGTTGGCAGCCCCTAACAACGTGTGAGCCTGGCAGTACAGGCAGCCAGACGCCTTGCTTGCCAAGTGCCCGATGAGCCGGCGAAAGCCCAGGTCCACCTCGCCGGTGGGGTCCATGACCGCAGCATTGAGCTGCGCGAACGCTTCCACAAGTTTCGGCTTGCGCTGCATGGTCAACACACTGTTGGGCGTGAAACCCAAGGTGCCCAAGAAGAAATCGAAGTGCGCCTTCAGCGCGGGGGTGCTCTCTGGTGGCAACGGGTCTAGGCGGGGCATGAATTTGATCCTTGCAGAAGGGCTGGATGGATGCAGGGTGCAGCAACTGCGGCAGCATCCGAACAACGGTGCTCGGTGCTCGGTGCTCGGTGCTTGGCTTTCGGCGTCAGTGCGATCAGCCCTGGTCTGGAATCACGGCAGTGGCCTCAATCTCTACCTTCGCCCGCTCCTCCATCAGCCCCGCCACCTGCACACACGCCATCGCCGGAAAGTTCTTGCCCAGCACCTCCCGATAAACCGCCCCGAGCTCCTTCAAGCGCGCGTTGTATTCCTTGCGGTCCACCACATACCAGGTCAGCCGCACCAAGTGTTCGGGGCCCGCGCCGCCAGCCTCCAGCACCGCCCGCACGTTCAACAGCGTTTGCCGCGTCTGTGCGATGAAGTCATCGCTCTCAAACTGCTGCTGCGCATTCCAGCCGATCTGGCCGCCGGTGAAGACCATCGTGCCGCGCGCGGCCATGCCGTTGGCGTAGCCCTTGGGGGCGACCCAGCCTTCGGGCTGCAAAAGGGTGTTTTTCATCGTCATGTTGTTTTTGTAGGGGAAGGGGCGGCTGCGCCCTGGCGCAGTTTGAACCGTTGCAACTTGCCCGTTTCTGTGCGCGGCAGCACGGTGACGAACTCCACCACGCGGGGGTATTTGAACGGGGCGATGGTGGCCTTCACATGGTCCTGCAGGGTCTTGACCATGGTTGCATCGCCGGTGTGCCCGGGTTTGAGCACGCAGATAGCCTTGACCACCATGCCCCGCTCCTCATCGGGCACGCCGATCACGCCGCACTCGGCCACAGCGGGGTGGCGCAGCAGGGCGTCTTCCACCTCGGGGCCGCCCACGTTGTAGCCGGCGGTGATGATCATGTCGTCGTCGCGCGCCTGGTAGAAGAAGTAGCCGTCGGCGTCTTGCGTGAACGCGTCGCCAGGGTAGTTCCAGCCGTCCTTCACGTATTTGGCCTGGCGCGGGTCATCAAGGTACTTGCAGCCCGTGGGGCCCATGACGGCGAGTTTGCCTACGGTGCCATGCGGCACATCATTGCCCTCGTCGTCCACCACCTTGGCGGTGTAGCCGGGCACCACTTTGCCGATGGCACCCGCGCGGGTCTCACCGCCTGCGGACGAGACGAAGATGTGGAACATCTCCGTGGCTCCAATGCCGTCCGTCATGTCGATGCCGGTGGCGTCCTTCCACAGTTGGCGCGTGGCGTCGGGCAAGCCTTCGCCCGCGCTCACGCAGATGCGCAGTTGCGGCAGGCCAATCTGTTTGGCGAACGGCGCCATCTGCCGGTAGAACGTAGGCGCGGTGTAGCAGATGGTGACGCCCGCATCGCGCATCAGCACCACCATCGTCTCGGGTGTGTAGGGCTGGTCCGGGAAGTACACGCTGGCGCCCGCCCACATGGGGAACACCAGCAAGCCGCCCAGCCCAAAGGTGAACGCCAGCGGCGGCGAGCCCGCCACGATGTCGTCAGGCGTGGCGCGAAGCACGTGGCGCGGCCAGGCCTCGCAGGCCGCCAGTACATCGCGGTGGGTGTGCACAGCCGCTTTGGGTGCGCCCGTGGTGCCGGATGTGAACGCCATCAGCGCAATGTCGTCGGCCGCCGTGGGGCAGGGCGGCGTGGTGCCGGGTTTGTCTTGTGCGCGCTGGATCAGATCCGCTGCATCTGGCGCAGTGTGAAACGGCACGATGGTGGTCAGCACAGGTTCCTGCACCTGCGCCGTCTGTAGCTCGGCCAGCAGTCGGCCATCGCACAATGCGAGCGTGGGTTGGGCGCGGTCGATGATGCTGGCCAGCTCGCCCGCGCGCAGCAAGGGCATGGTGGCTACGGCGATCAGCCCGGCATACACGGTGCCCAGCCAGGCCAGAGCCATCTCTACCGTGTTGCCGCCGCGCAGCAGCACGCGGTTGCCGGGCACCAGGCCGTGGTCCTGCGTCAGCACTTCGGCAATGCGCGCGGCCTCGTTCCAGGCATCGCGGTAGGTGTAGGTACGGTGCGGGCCGCGCAGCAGCGGCAGATCAAAATTGCCAGCGCGCTCAGCCTGGTCAAACAAGGCTTGCACCAGATTGGCCTGATCGGCGATCTGCAGCTCGGGCAGGTCATAGCGCAGGGTCGGCAAGGCCGACGCGGGCGGCAGCCGGTCATGCACAAAGTGGTCATGCTGGGCGGAAGAAACACTCATAGTCAGATCACTCCTGCAGAACGGCCTTGCCGATGATGAGTTGCTGCACCTCGGTGGCGCCTTCATAGATGCGCAGCGAGCGGATGTCGCGGTAAAGCGACTCCACCTTGCTGCCCACTTCCACGCCGCGCCCGCCGTGCAGTTGCAGCGCCATGTCAATCACACGCTGGGCGTTTTCGGTGGCGGTCATTTTTGCCATCGCTGCCTCAGCCGTGACGCGGGTGCCGCCGCGCTTTTCGCCTTCGTCGCGCAGCCAGGCCGCGCGGTAGGTCAGCAGCGCGGCGCTGTCCACCAGCGCAGCCATCTCGCCGATCTTGGCCTGCGTGAGCTGAAAGTCCGCCAGCGTCTGGCCGAACATGCGACGCTGGCGCGCGTGGTGCACGGCCTCAGCCAGTGCGCGGCGCGCCATGCCCAAAGCAGCGGCAGCCACCGATGCGCGGAAGATGTCGAGCGTGCGCATGGCGAGCTTGAAGCCGCCGTTCTCTTCGCCCAGCAGAGCCGTCGCAGGCACGGTGCAGTTGTCGAACTGCAGCGTGGCCAGCGGGTGGGGCGCCATCACGTGGATGTGGCGTGATGCATCCAGCCCTGGCGTGTTCGCATCGACGATGAACGCGCTGATCCCGCGCGTGCCGCCCGTCGGTTCGGTCTTGGCGAACACGCAGTAGAAGTCGGCGATGCCGCCGTTGCTGATCCAGGTCTTGGTGCCCGTAAGGGAAAAGGTTGATCTATGGTCATTTTGGCCGCTAGCGCTTGATGGATAAGCGCTGCGAGCTATTGTTTGCATAGCGCCCACATCCGAGCCCGCTTCGGGCTCGGACAGCGCAAACGCCGCAATCAGTTCGCCTCGCGCCACGCCCTGCAGGTAGTGCGCCTGCTGCGCCGAGCTGCCCGCCAGCGTGATAGCACCGCTGCCCAGGCCCTGCATCGCAAACGCAAAGTCGGCCAGTGGCGAGTGGTAGGCCAGCGTCTCGCGCAGCAGCACCAGCGCCCGCGAGTCCAGCGCGGGCAGGGCACCGCCGTGTGCGGCAGGCACGCAGTAGCGCAGCCAACCGCCTGCGCCCAGGCGTTTCACCCAGTCCCGGCAAGCGGCGCGGTCATCGGTTTCATCGACCTCTTGCGCTGCGGCCCAGGGCACCAGGCCCTCGGCCAGCGTGCGGTGGGCGTCGTCAAAAAAGGGCAGGGCCAGGTGCGCCGTCGAAGGCGGGCACGGGGCCGGGGGCGTGGCGATGTGCATCCGTTCAATCTCCCTGAAACACGGGCTTCTGTTTGGCGGCAAACGCCTCATACGCGCGTCGGAAGTCTTCCGTCTGCATGCAGATGGCCTGCGCCTGCGCCTCGGCCTCAATGGCCTGTTCGATGGTCATGCTCCACTCTTGACTGAGCATGGTCTTCGTCATGCCATGGGCAAAGGTGGGGCCGTCCGCCAGCATGCGCGCGGTGGCCTGCACATTGGCCAGCAGGTCGGCGCTGGCGAACAAATCGTTGAAGAAGCCCCAGGCCAGCCCTTCGTGTGCGGTCATGGCGCGGCCGGTGAACAGCAACTCGCTGGCGCGGCCCTGGCCGATCATGCGCGGCAGCAGCGCACAGGCGCCCATGTCGGCCCCGGCCAGGCCCACGCGGGTGAACAGAAAAGCGGTTTTGGTGGCCTCGGTGCCGTAGCGCATGTCGCAAGCCAGCGCCATCATCGCGCCCGCACCGGCACAGATGCCGTCGATGGCGCCCAACACGGGCTGCGGGCAGGCGCGGATGGCCTTCACCAGGTCGCCCGTCATGCGGGTGAATTCCAGCAGCTCCGGCATTGTCATGGTGGTCAGCGGCCCGATGATCTCGTGAACGTCGCCGCCCGAGCAGAAGTTGCCTCCCGCACCGGTGACGACGATGGCCTTCACATCGGTGGCAAAGCGCAGGGCATAGAAGAAATCGCGCAGCTCTGAATAGCTTTGGAACGTGAGCGGGTTCTTGCGGTCGGGGCGGTTGAGCGTGACGGTGCCCACGCCAGCGTCGAAGCTCCATGCGAAATGCTCGGCCACGTAGCTGGCCTGGGGGTTGAACTGCTCGCGCATGGGGTTGCTGGCCCCGATGAAGTGTTTCATTCGGCTGTCTCCTGTGTATGTTCTTTCACCTTGCCCAGCAGCCGGTACAAGGTGGCGATATCGCGTTCGCCCAGGGTGGCAAAGGCCTCGACGATCCATTGCTCGTGCTGGCGCGCCATGGTGTTGAACTGCTCGCGGCCCTGGGGCGTGAGGCGCACGCAGTAAGCGCGGCGGTCGCCCTCCACATCCATGCGTTCCACCAGCCCTTCAGTCACCAACTGGTCGGTGATGCCGGTGATATTGCCGCTGGTCACCATCATGCGGCGCGAGAGTTCTTTCATCTTCATGCCGTCCGGCGCGCGCTCCAGCTGCGCCATCAAATCAAAGCGCGGCAGCGTGGTGTCGAACTGCGCGCGCAAGCGGCTTCGCACCTGCTTCTCGATGAGCTGCGTGCAGGTGAGCAAACGCAGCCACAGGCGCAAGGCCTCGGGGTGTTCGCTGGGGGCAGTGCCGTGCAGACGGGCTTCGAGGTCCATGGCTAGCCTTCGTCCTCGGGTGCTCTGCTTTTGGTAGCAGTTTGCGCTTGCGCCGCCTGCGCTGCAACCTGTTTTTGCTTTGAAATCTCGCGCAGCATCTGGTCGCGGCCACTGGTGTACTGCACAGGCCACTCCGTGTGCGCTGCCGCCACGGGGCTCAGCTGCGCGGCGGCGTGCAGCGTCCAAGCCGGGTCGGCCAGATGCGGGCGCGCGATGGCGCACAGGTCGGCACGGCCGGCCGCGATGATGCTGTTGGCGTGGTCGGCCTCGGTGATCGCGCCTACGGCCATGGTGGCAATGCCCACCTCGTTGCGGATGCGGTCGGCAAACGGCGTCTGGTACATGCGGCCATAGATGGGGCGCGATTCGCGCGTGGTCTGACCGGAGGACACGTCGATCAGGTCCGCCCCCGCTGCCTTGAATAACCGCGCAATGGCAATCGCATCGTCGGCGGTGTTGCCTTTGCCTTCCCGCAGCCAGTCGTGGGCGGATATGCGCACGCTCATCGGCTTGTCGGCGGGCCACACGGCGCGCATGGCCGTGAAGACCTCGAGCGGATAGCGGCAACGGTTGACCAGGCTGCCACCGTATTCGTCGGTGCGCTGGTTGGTGGCGGGGCTCAAAAAGCTGGCCAGCAGGTAGCCGTGCGCGCAGTGCAGTTCCAGCCAGTCAAAGCCGCAGGCCACGGCGCGCTGGGCGCTGTCCACAAAGGCGGCGGTCATGCGGTCCATGTCCGCGCGCGTCATGGCGGCGGGTGTCTGGTTCTGCTCGCCGTAGGCCATCGGGCTGGCGGCCATCAGGGGCCAGTTGCCGGTTTCGAGTGGCTCGTCTGTGCCCTCCCAGCCCACGCGCGTGGAACCTTTGGGGCCGCTGTGACCCAGTTGCAGACCGATTTTGGCGCTGCTGCTGCCGTGCACGAATTTCACGATGCGCGCAAAGGCGTCTTGCTGCGCATCGTTCCACAGTCCCGGGCAGCCGGGGGTGATGCGGCCCTCTGGCGTGGGGCTGGTCATCTCCACCATCACCAGCGCTGCGCCGCCGAGGGCCCGGGCGCCCAGGTGCACGAGGTGAAAGTCTTGCGGCACGCCCTCGACCGCGCTGTAGGTGGCCATGGGCGAGACAACGATGCGGTTTTTGAGCGTGAGGCCTTTGAGCGCAAAAGGCGTGAGCATGGGCGGAATGGCCGCCTTGCCGCCGGCCAGCCAAGCCTCGTAGCCCTCCAGCCACGCGGCATCGCGCAGCCGCAGGTTCTCGTGGCTGATGCGCTGGCTGCGCGTGAGCAGCGAATACGCAAACTGCTCGATGGGCATGCCAGCGTAGCGGCCCACGTTTTCAAACCACTCGGTGGAATTGCGCGCGGCATTCTGGATCTTGAGCACCTCGACGCTGCGGCGCGCTTCGTAGTGCGTGAGCACCTCGTCGATGGGCAGGCCCGTGGCGAACTCGTTGGCGAGGTCTATAGCGTCTTCGAGAGCCAGCTTGGTGCCGCTGCCAATCGAAAAATGCGCCGTGTGCGCCGCATCGCCCATCAGCACGATGGGCACGGGCTTGCCTCCAATGGCTTCGCGGTGAACCCAGGTGTTGCAGATCACGCGCGGAAAGCGGATCCAGTTGGCTGAGCCTCGCAGGTGCGTGGCGTTGCTGATCAGCGCGTTGCCATCCAGGTACTTGCCAAACAGCTTCTCGCAGAACGCAATCGCCTCGGGCTGCTCCATCTGGTCCAAGCCGTGGGCCTTCCACACTTCCTCTGGCGTCTCGATGATGAAGGTGGAGGTGTCGGCGTCGAACTGGTAGGCGTGTGCCTGAAACCAGCCGTGCTCGGTCTGCTCGAAAGCAAACGTAAAAGCATCCAGTTTTTTGTGTGTGCCAAGCCAGACGAATCGGCATTGGCGCAGGTCGATGTCGGGCTGGTAGGTGCTGGCGTAGCGCGTGCGGATGCGGCTGTTGAGGCCGTCGCTCGCGATCACCAGGTCGGCGTCGTACTGCGCAGCGAGTGCCTGGTCATCGGCCACATCGGTCTCGAACACCAGCTCCACCCCGACCGCCAAGCAGCGGTCCTGCAGGATGTTGAGCAGCCGCTTGCGCCCGATGCCGCAAAAGCCATGGCCGCTGGAGCGCACGCTGCGGCCCTTGAAGAAAACCTCTATGTCGTCCCAGTGGTTGAACGCATCGCCGATGAGGGCTGCCGTGGGCGCATCGGCGGCACGCAGGTTCTCCAGCGTCTGGTCCGACAGCACCACGCCCCAGCCGAAGGTGTCGAACGGTCGGTTGCGCTCCACCACCGTCACGCGGTGGGCCGGGCTTTGCTGCTTCATGAGCAGTGCGAAGTACAGGCCTGCGGGCCCGCCGCCAATGCAGAGTATGTTCATATGAAAATAGTTTAGGCTTAAACAAAATGCTGTCAATGGGGCGTTCCCGGAAAATCCGCTGCCCGTCAGGGGTGTTGACGCAGTGCAGCAAACTTTTCAAGATGCTGGGGATGAAGCACTTGCTGCATACCCTGGAGGGGCGGCTGGCTGCGTTGCCAGTGCCCATGGCCGTTCAGCTGCCGGCGGGCCAGCAACTGGGCGCGCGCGACCCTGCGGTGACGTTGCGCTTTCGGGACCGCATGGCACTGGTGGCACTGGCCACGGGCGAGATCGGCAATGTGGGAGCAGCCATCGTCGAGGGGCGCGTAGCCATCGAAGGGCGCATGCGCGACCTGATGGCGGCTGCAGCGGGCTTGCTCACGCGTGACCCGGCCCGGGGCCAACCCCTGGGCGGTTGGCGGCGCATGCTGGCCCGGGCGCGCTCCATGGCTGCACACACGCTGGCGCACGATGCACGCCATGTGCAGTTTCACTACGACCTGTCTGATGAGTTCTACGCACTGTGGCTGGACCCGCGCCGCGTCTATTCATGCGCCTATTACCGATTGCCGGACCTGACGCTGGCCCAGGCGCAGGAGGCCAAGCTCGACCACATCTGCCGCAAGCTGATGCTTCAGCCCGGCGATCGCTTTCTTGACATTGGCGCGGGCTGGGGCGGCCTGCTGCTGTGGGCGGCGGAGCACTACGGCGTGGATGCCACGGGCATTACCTTGTCGCACCACCAGCATGCGCATGTGCAGCAACTCATTGAGGCGCGTGGGTTGCACGGGCGCGTTCGCGTGCAGCGGGTGGACTACCGCGAGCTGCAGGTGGAGCAGCCCTTCGACAAGATCGCCTCGATCGGCATGTTCGAGCACGTAGGCCGTGCGCAGATGGGCCGCTATTTCGACACCGTCGCCCGCCTCTTGCGGCCTGGCGGGCTGGTGCTGAACCATGGCATCACGGCTGGCGGGGTAGACAACACGCAGCTCGGCGCAGGCATGGGCGATTTCATCGAGCAGTACATCTTTCCGGGCGGCGAACTGCTGCATGTGAGCGACGTGCTGCACGACATGGCGCGCGCCGGTCTCGAAATGGTGGACACCGAAAACCTGCGGCCCCACTACGCGCGCACGCTGTGGGCGTGGTCCGACAGCCTGGAGGCCCAGTTGCCCGCAGCACGCGAAGCGCTTGCCGCACAGGGTGGGTCGGGGCATGGCGATAAGGTCATGCGTGCGTACCGCTTGTACCGTGCGGGCAGCGCGCTGGGGTTCGAACAAGGGTGGATGGCGCTGCACCAAATGCTGGCCATCAAGCCCGACGGTGATACGACCAAAGGCCCGCTCAACGGCGCACAATCACCCTATCCATTCACGCGGGACTACGTCTACGCGGACAACCGTCCATCCGCTCATTCAAAAGGCTCCTTACCCATGCTCTACAAGTTCAAATCCCGTGCTGCCGCCGACCTGATCATGCTGGAACCGCAAGGCCGCCAGATCGTGACACTGATCGGCAAAACCCCAGGCTCCCATGGCATCGTGACAGCCGCCCAGATTCCGGCCGCTATCGCTGCGCTGGAAGCAGCCGTGGCTGCCGATGAAGCGCAACCCCCGGTGGAAGACAACGCTGAAGAGGCCACCACCGACGACCGCCAAGACACCGTGCGGCTGCGTCAGCGGGCAGCGCCCTTTATCGACATGCTCAAGCGCAGTGCGGCCGAGAATGTGGACGTGGTGTGGGGGGTGTAGCAGGCGCTTGAGGTCACGCCCGCAAACGGTCGCGGGTAGCGGGCGCGTTCACTTCTGCAAGGGCTGATCTTCCCTGGCAGTATCAGTCCACCTTCGCACCAGACGCCTTGACTACCCCCGCCCACTTTTTGTGCTCGGCGTCAATGTGCTTGGCAAACTCCGTTGGCGTGTTGCCGCCGGGGATGGCACCCTGTGCCATCAACCGCTCCTTCATTGCGGGCGACGCCAGTGACTTGGCGACTTCTTGCTGGATGCGGTTCACGATCTCGGGCGGCGTGCCTGCAGGGGCCAGCAGACCGAACCATGAGCTCGCTTCGTAGCCCTTGAGCGTGGGACCACCGGCCTGCTCCACCGTGGGCACATCGGGCAGCGCGCTGGAGCGCGCCGAACTCGTCACCGCCAGCGCGGTGAGCTTGCCTCCCTTGATCTGCGCCATGGAAGAAGGCAGGTTGTCGAACATCACGTCGGCATTGCCCGCCACCATGTCCATGAGTGCGGGGCCCGAGCCGCGGTACGGCAGGTGCAGCATGTAGGTGCCGGTCATGCTTTTGAAAAGTTCGCCTGCGAGGTGAATCGACGTGCCGTTGCCACTGGACGCCATGTTCATCTTGCCCGGATTGGCCTTGGCGACGCGGATGAAGTCCTGCACGTTCTTCACGCCCATCTGTTTGGCCTTGTCGGCATTCATCACCATCACATTTGGCACGGCAGCCACAAGCGTGATGGGCATGAAGTCTTTGATCGGATCGAAGGGCAGCTTGGCGTACAGCGCGCGGTTGATGCCATGCGTGCCCACGGTGCCCATCAGCAGCGTGTACCCGTCACCGGGCGATTTGGCCACGATGTCAGCGCCCACATTGCCCCCCGCGCCTGCGCGGTTGTCCACAATGAACTGCTGACCGAAAGCGGCGCTCAGGTCCGGCACCAAGGCGCGCGCCAGGATGTCGGTGGTGCCGCCGGGGGCAAACGGCACCACGATGCGCACGGGCTTGTTGGGCCACCCGGCCTGGGCGTGTGCGGTGGTGGTGGCCAGTGCAGTGACGGAGCCGAGCGCCAGGGCGATGAGGGCAGAGATGGTGGAGCGGCGGTGTTGTGCGAGCCGGTTCATGGAAAGCCTTTCATATGTGTGCTCATCTTTTTACGCGCCACGCCCGGATCCGTGCAGATGGATAACCCGCATCGCGGCCCGCAGGCCGCCCCAGGTTGACCTGTATCAGCGGTTACACCCGCGTCAGACTGTTATGCAACGGGTAGGATCCGGCTGCCCCTCGACTCCTATGATTTGCGCCGCCAGCGGCCGATAGAGGCCGCTGCGAATCATGGAGGGATTTCATCAATGAGTTTTCTGGCGTGGCCCTTAGAGACCAATCGCATTCGACGCGATGTGACGAACAACACCTTTGGAACCGTCCGTCGAAATGCCGACGGTACGAAGCGCGCCCACCAAGGGTGGGATTTGGTGGCGACTCCGCTCACGGCTTGTTATGCGATTGCAGAGGGGGTAATTCGCAAAAGTGAGAACCACGATGCCAAGGGGCATGGCAAATTGGTGGTCCTAGAGTTTCTATTTCAAGGGCGAACTCTTTTTGCTTTGTATTCGCACCTCACCATCGTTTCGGTAGCGCGAGCAACCAAGGTTAAACAAGGGGAGGCCATTGCTTATACGGGGACGTCGGGCAATGCGAATGGCATGAACGGTAAGGACCAGCACTTGCATTTTGAGATTCGCGACGAGCTGGAGGCCGGAAGGGGGCTTGGCGGACGCGTAGACCCTAAAACTTTCTACGGAAGAGCGCCCCGCGAATACATAGTCGTCGAATCCCATGGGCAAAAGCGGTTGTTAAACCCAAGCGGAACCGGGCTCAAAATCAACGCGGGGGATATGCGGCGATGGTGAGCATCAGGAAAGATATGCCTTGGGTGTTTCTTTGTCTGGCGTTGTCCGCTTGTAGGCCTTCAGGCGGAAATGAGGCCGAAACCTCTGATGTAGCTTCCCGCCTGATCGGCCATGAGTACGCAGTGGTCCCGCTCAGTGACAGTGTTGTCGAAGGGCTTTTGTGCAAGTTCGCTTCCAGTGATGGCGTGTGGCACGCAGGCATCGAGAAAACCGGTTGGACCCGAGGCGTCGTGCTGTGCTGTGACAGCGAGCCATACCTTTTCCTGGCAAAGAATATTGGAGTGACGCGGTTTGCAATCTCAGGAGGGAATCCGCCTCAGCCTTACCCACGCAACAAGATTTTGGCGGTCCAGAAGCTTCCCAAAGTTTCAAACTTCAACGCCGGCACAGACGGCGTGCAACTTGCGGAGTTCGTGGATTCTTTTGCAGGACAGTGTGATCTCGATGGGCGCGGTGGGACCAGCTTTGCAGCGTTGGTGCGCTGGAATGGTGAGGCTATTGTGCAAGGGCCACCAGGTGTGGAAGCTGTCTGGGGATTTGATGTGGAGGCCGCCCGTGTGGTCCCGCTGGATCCTCAGCGGCTCGCTTGCGAACCACTGTTGATGGAGTGAACGCTGATCCGTTTCTGGTCGAAAAGACAGCCAGTAGTCTGGTGTTCAAACAGCCGTCGCCATGTGAGGCGAAACGGATGTTGCAGTAAAAAGGCCGTCCACCTTTCGGTTGGACGGCCATTTTTTCTTGCGGGTTTCGGCGGGTGTTGCCAGCCTTTCTCAGGGCAATCAGTCAGCAAACGTCCCAGCTGCCTTGATCACAGCACCCCACTTTTCGATCTCGGCGGCCACAAACTTCTTGTGTTCGGCGGGTTCGATGCGCTTGTCGGTGATCACCACGGCGCCGAGGCCCTCTTGTTTCTTGATGAAGTCGGCGTCTTTCAGGGCAACCTTCAGCGCGTCGTTGATCTTGGTGACCACAGCGGCGGGCGTCCCCTTGGGGGCGTACAGGCCGTGCCAGATGCTGACGTTGAAGTCTTTCAGACCTGACTCTGCCAAGGTGGGCAGATCCTTCAGCGCGGGGGTGGTCAGGCGCTGGCTGGTGGTCACGGCGTAGGCCTTGACCTTCTTGCCTTCGATCTGCGGCGTGGTGTTGGTGGTCTGGTCGCACAGCAGGTCGATCTGGCCGCCGATCAGGTCGGTGATGGCAGGGGCCGTGCCCTTGTACGGAACCGTGGTCATTTCAACCTTCATGGCGTCTTGGAACATCAGGCCGCACAGGTGCGATGCAGCTCCCAGGCCCGCATTGCCCAGGTTGATCTTGCCCTTGTTCTGGCCAATCCAGGTGGTCAGCTCTTTCATGTTGTTCGCAGGCATCGTGGGGCGCGCGATCAGCGTCATGGGCACATCGTTGACCATGCCCAGGTATTCAAAGTCGTTGGGCACGCTGAACGACAGCTTGCGATACAGCGCAGGCATGGTGGACATGCCGATGTGGTTGAGCAGCAGGGTGTAGCCGTCGGGTGTTGCGCGCGCCACGCGGGCGGCGCCGATGGAGCTGCCCGCGCCCGCGGTGTTGTCCACCACCACGCTCACACCCAGGGGCTTGCGCAGCGCTTCGGCCAGGTCGCGGGCGACGCGGTCGGTGGGGCCGCCTGCAGCAAAGGGCACCACGATGGTGACAGTCTTGTCCTTGGCTGGAAATTCCTGCGCGCTGGCGCCGAATGCGGTGGCTGCAGCAGCAGCGATCAGTGCGAGTTTCAGCATTTTTTTCATGGGTGCTCCTGTGAGTGACGGGCCATGATAGCGAGGGGTGTTTGCAGCGACATTGCGGATATTACGTAGCACATGTGGAGCAGGGTTTTTAAGAAAAAATGGCCTGTAGCGCCTGTAAATAAAGAGCTTGCAGCTATAAATAGATGAGCAATGCTAGGGTAAACACTGCGCCATCAGGGCCGGTTTCCTGCGCTTCGCTGCGAAAGTTTTTTGCGCTCTCGCAAGGGGCTTTCTGGGCCTGCCGCGCCGCTTGCAGCAGGCACGCGACATCCCTGCCCCGGTGTGGGGTTTATGCAAGGCGCTCGTAAGCCAACCAGCGTTGAACAGCAGGCGCCGCGATACTGCGCCGCTTTGGGCCTTTTTATTCAGCGGTAGCTGCGCGCGTCTTCGATGACTTTGCCGTCGTTTGGCAGGCTGCCAGGCGGCACCATCTGCACGTCGCCGCGCAGCTTGGTCACCTCGCGTATCGCGTCCGAGAGCTGGCGTGCCAGGCCTTCGGCGGTCTCCACGGTTTCCACCTGCAGCACCATCTGGTCGTTGGCCATTTCGCCGCTGACTACCAGGCGCGCACGCAATACCTGCGGAAAGCGTCTGGCGATGGCCGCAATCTGGCCCGGGTGTACAAACATGCCGCGGACCTTGGTGGTCTGATCGGCCCGGCCCATCCAGCCCTTGATGCGGGTGTTGGTGCGGCCCGTGGGGCAGGGGCCCGGCAGCACGGCCGACAGATCGCCCGTGCCAAAGCGGATCAGCGGATAGTCGGGGTTGAGTGTGGTCACCACCAGTTCGCCTACTTCGCCCTCGGGCACCGGGTCGCCTGTGCCGGGGCGCACGATCTCGACGATCACGCCTTCGTCCAGCACCAGGCCCTCGCGCGCCGAGGTTTCGTAGGCGATCAGACCCAGGTCGGCCGTGGCGTAGCACTGATAGCCGGCGATGCCGCGCTCGGCAAACCAGTCGCGCAGCGACGGGGGAAAAGCTTCACCCGAGACGAGCGCCTTGGTCACGGTGGGCAGGGCAACGCCCATTTCAGCCGCCTTCTCGACAATGATCTTGAGGAAACTGGGCGTGCCGATATAGCCAGCGGGGCGCAACTCGGCCATGGCCTGAACCTGCTGTTCAGTCTGCCCCGTGCCACCCGGAAACACCGTGCATCCAAGCGCATGCGCCCCGGTTTCCATCATCGAGCCCGCGGGCACGAAGTGGTAGCTGAAGCTGTTGTGGATCAACTCACCGGGCCGAAAACCCGCAGAGTAGATGGCCCGCGCCATGCGCCAGTAGTCGCGCCGCGTGCCTTCGGGTTCGTAGATGGTGCCGGGGCTGGCAAACACGCGGCTCATGCCAGGGCCAAAGCCCAACGCACTGAAGCCCCCGAACACATTGGCTGCTCGCCCGGCCTGCTGGCGCTCCAGCAACTCGTACTTGCGGGTGACGGGCAATTTCGCCAGCGCTGCGCGGGTTGTGACCGCAGCGGCATCCACCCCCGCCAGGATTCCCGCAAAGGCGGGCGACGCCGCCTGGGCGTGGGCCACCTGAGTGGGCAAAGCGGCAAGCAGCGCGGCCTCGCGCACTGCCGGGTCGCGGGCTTCCAGGGCGTCGTAAAACATGCTCATGCCATGGGTTCCTATGCGTGTTTCTAGTTAAATTTGCCTCTAGCGCTTATCCATAAAGCGAAAGTAGCTATGAAATCAGGAGTGTCGAATCTGTTCTGTTGTTTGGTGGCGCGACCGCCGAAACCGTCATGGCCAGATCCCAGCGCACCCGTGGAACTGGCTCCGCCAGGCCACCGGGTGCGTCCCCCTGAGGGGGAAGGCGCGACAGCGCCACAGGGGGCACATCAGGCCAGCCAACGCTTGCGCCGCTTGTAGCTCTTCACGTCCTTGAAGCTCTTGCGCTCGCCGCTGCCCACACCTAGATAGAACTCCTTGACGTCTTCGTTGTTCGCCAGGTCGCTCGCAACGCCATCCATCACCACCCGGCCGCTTTCCATGATGTAGCCGTAGTCGGAATATTTGAGCGCCATGTTGGTGTTTTGCTCCGCCAGCAAGAAGGTCACCTTCTCTTTGGTGTTCAGGTCTTTGACGATGTTGAACACCTCTTCCACTATCTGCGGCGCCAGGCCCATCGAGGGTTCGTCGAGCAGCACCATGCTGGGGTTGGCCATCAGCGCGCGGCCAATGGCGCACATCTGCTGCTCGCCGCCCGACGTGTAGGCAGCCTGCGACGTGCGCCGGGTCTTGAGGCGCGGAAAGTAGTTGTAGACCTTCTCCAGGTTGGCCGCGATCTCGGCCTTGCTGGTGCGGGTGTAACTGCCCGTCATCAGGTTCTCTTCAATCGTCAGGTGGGCAAAGCAGTGCCGCCCCTCCATCACCTGCACCACGCCGCGTTGCACCAGGTCGGCGGGCGAAAGGTTTTCGATGCGCTCGCCACGAAGCTCGATGGAGCCTTTGGTGACTGCACCGCGCTCGCTTTGCAGCAGATTGGAGACCGCGCGCAAGGTCGTGGTCTTGCCTGCTCCGTTGCCCCCCAAGATTGCCACGATAGAGCCCTGGCGCACCTGCAGCGAAACGCCCTTGAGCACCAGGATCACGTGGTTGTAAATGACTTCGATGCCGTTGACGTTGAGAACGATATTGCTGTTCGGGTCCATGGTGTTGCCTTCCTGTGCCAATCCAAAGAGCTGCTGTGCAACTCTTTGGATTGGCGGCTGCAAACGCAGTCGCCAAAAACTGGCGCGACGATGTCGGCAGTGACACCGTGGAGCGGGCTTTGCCCGGCCACTGGTGTCGTCCCCCTTCCCGCAGCGCGCAGCGCTAAGAGAGAAGGGGGAAGCGGCGTAGCCGCTCAGGGGGATGTCCTCACGACTGGCAATCCGCCGCATCGCGGCGCGTCATCTTCTTGTCGGCCAGGTACTTGTCGGCACCGGCCTTCACCATGGGCTTCAAAATCTGCTCGTCTGCCTGGTACCAGTCAGATGGCGAGCCCCACTTGCTGCCGTCCCAGGTGTGCACGCGGGCCCAGGTGGAACCCATGTGGTCGGCGCAACTGGTGGAGATGGGGCGCATCAGGTCCTTGAAGCCCAGTGCGTCCAGCTTCTTCTGGTCCAGCGCCAGGTTCTCCATGCCCCAGCGCACTTGCTCGCCGGTCATGACCTTGCCCTTGCCAAAGCGTTCTTGCGCGCGGCGCACTGCCTCCACACTCAGCATCTGGATGATCACGCCGCGCGTGTACAGCACCGAGCCCACTTCATCCTTGGGGCCTGTGCCCTGGCCTGCGCCATGCACGTGCTTCATGATGTCCTGGATCACCTTGGACTGCGTGCCGTAGCCGTTGAGCGTCAGTGCGTGGTAGCCCTTGGCGCCCTCGCCCACGTCCCGCACGTCAGGCTCTGCACCGGCCCACCACACGCCATACATCTTGTCGCGGGGGTAGCCCGTGGCCTGTGCTTCCTTCACGGCGGTGGAGTTCATCACCCCCCAGCCCCACAGCAGCACATAGTCGGGGCGGCTTTGGCGCACCTGCAGCCAGGTTGCTTTTTGCTCTACTCCAGGCGCCGTGACAGGCAGCATCTGCAGCTCGAAGCCGTGCATCTTGGAGCGCTCCTGCAGCAGCGGGATGGGCTCTTTGCCGAAAGGGCTGTCGTGATAGACCAGTGCGATCTTCTTGCCCTTGAGCTTGTCCAGGCCTCCGGCCTGCTTGCCAATGTGCTGAATCAGGATGTCGGCTCCCGTCCAGTAGCTGCCCATGTAGGGGAAGTTCCACTTGAAGGCCAGACCGTCTTGCGCCACCGACAGGCCATAGCCCAAGGTCATCAGCGGAATCTTGTCAACCGGTGCCTTCTCCGTCAGCGCAAAGGTAATGCCGGTGGATTGGGGGTCGAACAGCGACACCCCGGGCTTGCCCTTGAGGCGTTCGTAGCATTCCACGCCCCGGTCGGTGGCGTAGCCCGTTTCGCATTCTTCAAAGGTCAGCTTCACTCCATTGATGCCGCCATCGCGGGCGTTGATCATCTTGATGTAGTCCTGCTTGCCGTTGGCCCATGGCACGCCATTGGGTGCGTAAGGGCCAGTGCGGTAAGACAGCAGCGGGAAGAACTGCTCCTTGGCCTGCGCAAACGCGCTGGTGGTGACGGCCGACGCGCCTGCGGCGACCACGGCAACAGCGATCACGAGTTTCGAAAGCTTCATGGATGTCTCCTTTGAATGAATGTGTTGAAGCACGGGGGGAACTTGAATCTATGCATCAGTGCGGGAAGGGCCACAAGCGCAGCTTCTGCTTGGCCGTGGACCACAGTTTTGCCAGCCCGTGGGGCTCCACGATCAGGAACCACACGATCAATGCGCCAAAGATCATCAGCTCGGCATGAGAGACGCCAGCGGTGGACACCTCGATGCCGAACAGGCCCATGAATGCAGGCAGAAACTGGTTGAGCACGATCGGCAGCACCACGATGAAAGCTGCACCAAAGAAACCGCCAGCGATGGACCCCAGGCCGCCGATGATCACCATGAACAGCAGGCGGAACGAAATCTCCACCGAGAAGGCCGCAGGCTCCCAGGCTCCCAGGTGGACAAACGCCCACAAGGCACCGGCCATGCCGATGATGAACGAGCTGACGGCAAACGCACTGAGCTTGGCGTACATGGGACGAATACCGATCACGGCAGCGGCTACGTCCATGTCGCGTATGGCCATCCACTCGCGCCCGATGGCACCGCGCACAAGGTTCTTGGCCAAGAGCGCCACCACCGCCAGCAAGGCCAGGCAGAAGATGTACTTGCTGGTGGCGCTTTCGATGGGTATGCCAAAGACCTGCAGGTTGTTCACCGACACCGAGCCCGAGTCCGAGTTGTTGGTGAACCACTTGATGCGAAGAAACATCCAGTCGCTGAAGAACTGGGCGGCCAGCGTGGCCACCGCCAGATACAAGCCCTTGACCCGCAGGCTGGGCAAGCCGAACAGGATGCCAAAAAACGTCGCGCACAGGCCGCCAAGGATGAGGGCCGGGATCAGCGGCATGCCCGGAAAACGCACAAAGAAGTTGTAGGCACCGTAGGCCCCCACTGCCATGAATGCGCCCGAGCCCAGCGAGATCTGCCCGCAGTAGCCCACCAGCACATTCACGCCAAGGGCTGCGAGCGCCATGATCACAAAGGGGATCAGGATGGCGCGAAAGAGATAGTCGCTGGCCAGCATGGGAACGGCCACGAAAGCCACCGCGAGCAGCAGTGCAATGGCGATGCGATCCTGCGCGATGGGAAAGATCTGCTGGTCGGCGCGGTAGCTGGTCTTGAACTGACCATTTTCACGGTAGAGCATGTTGTGTCTCCTGTGTTCTTGTTATCGATAAGACGCGGTCTGAAATCTTGTGCACGGGGGTGCACCTGCGGTGCCGCGCGGCGCCGTCGGCTCCGCTAACAACGCGGGTTGCGCGTTGTGCCTGGCTCGACAAATCATTGCGCTCGTACTTCATACGCGATCAATGATTTTTTCTCCGAACAGGCCTTGGGGCCTGAACAGGAGGAACACCAGGGCCAACACATACGCAAACCAGATTTCGATACCGCCACCCACATAGGGTCCCAGGTACACCTCCGACAGCTTCTCCCCCACGCCGATGATCAGCCCGCCAATGATGGCGCCTGGCACCGACGTGAGGCCCCCCAGGATGACCACGGGCAGAGCCCGAAGGGCCACGGTGGTCAGCGAGAACTGCACGCCGAGCTTGCTGCCCCAGATCATCCCGGCCACCAGGGCCACGACGCCAGCCACGCACCACACGATCACCCAGATTCGGTTGAGCGGTATGCCGATGGACTGGGCGGCCTGGTGGTCATCGGCGACGGCACGCAAGGCGCGGCCTGTGGAGGTCTTCTGAAAGAACACGCTGAGCAAGGCCACCAGGGTGGCCGCGATGGCCGCTGCGATCACATCTTCCTTGTTGATCAGAATGCCGCCCTGGAACACGGTGTCGAATGCAAAGATCGGCTCCTTGGGCATGCCAATGTCGATCTTGTAGATGTTGCTGCCAAACAGTGTCTGGCCCAGGCCTTCCAGGAAATAGGTGATCCCCAGGGTCGCCATCAGCAGCGTGGCGCCTTCCTGGTTGACAAGGTGGCGCAGAACCAGCCGTTCGATCAGCCAGGCGACGACGAACATGATCGCGCCCGCAATGACAAATGCCGCCAGATTGGCAACGATGGGATTGTCGATGCCGGTCCACTTGGGGATCCACTCGGCGAAGCGCGCCATGGCCAGTGCGGCAAACAGCACCATGGCGCCCTGCGCGAAATTGAAGACGCCCGATGCCTTGTAGATCAGCACGAAACCCAGCGCCACCAGCGAATACAGCATGCCCGCCATGAGGCCGCCGATGAGTGTTTCTAGAAAGAATGCCATGTGTTTCTCCTGATCAGTGCGATGTGCCCAGATAGGCACTGATCACGTCTTCGTTGTTGCGCACTTCATCGGGCGTACCGTCGCCAATCTTCTTGCCGTAGTCCAGCACCACCACGCGGTCAGAGATGTCCATCACCACGCCCATGTCGTGCTCGATCAGCACGATGGTGGTGCCGAACTCATCGTTCACGTCCAGGATGAAGCGGCACATGTCCTGCTTTTCTTCCACGTTCATGCCGGCCATGGGCTCGTCGAGCAGCAGCACCTGCGGCTCCATGGCCAGGGCGCGGCCCAGGTCCACGCGCTTTTGCAGGCCGTAGGGCAGCTGGCCCACGGGGGTTTTGCGAAACGCCTGGATTTCGAGGAAGTCGATGATGTGTTCGACCTTCTCGCGATGGGCAATCTCTTCGCGCTCAGCGGGGCCGATGCGCAGCGCCTGCATCAGCAGGTTGCTTTTGATCTTGAGGTTGCGGCCCGTCATGATGTTGTCGATCACGCTCATGCCCTTGAAGAGCGCGAGGTTCTGGAACGTGCGGGCCACGCCCATCTCGGCCACCTGGCGCGAGTTCATGTGCGAGAACGTCTTGCCCCGGAAAGTGATGGAGCCGTCCTGCGGGGTGTAGACGCCGTTGATGCAGTTGAGCATCGAGCTTTTGCCCGCGCCGTTGGGGCCGATGATGGCGCGGATCTCGTGCTCTTTCACGTTGAACGAGATGTCCGTCAGCGCCTTCACGCCGCCAAACCGCAGGCTGATGTTCTTCACGTCAAGGATGACGTCGCCGATCTTCTTTTTGGTCATGGTGGGGTGTTGCTGCTCGGGCGGATAGAGAGCGGGTTTCATGCTGCGGCCTTGACGGGCGCGAAGGTCTTGGTGTCCGACAGCTTGAGCGTCGCGCTTACGCTGCCGGTGCGGCCGTCTTCAAACTTCACCTGGGTCTCGATGAACTGCTCGGTGCGACCGCCGTACAGCGCCTCCACCAGCACACCGTATTTGTCGGCGATGAAGCCGCGGCGAACCTTGTTGGTGCGGGTCAGCTCGCCGTCGTCGGCATCCAGCTCCTTGTGCAGCACCAGGAAACGGCTGACCTGGCTACCGGCCAGCATGGTGTCAGTCGCCAGGTCGGCGTTGACCTTCTCGATGCACTCGCGGATCAGCTCATACACCTCGGGCTTTTGCGCCAGGTCGGTGTAGCCCGCGTAAGGCAGGTTGCGGCGCTCGGCCCAGTTGCCCACGGCGTCAAAGTCGATGTTGACCATCACACACACCTTCTCGCGGCCGTCGCCCAGCGCGACCACTTCCTTGATGTGCGGGAAGAACTTCAGTTTGTTCTCCACATACTTGGGCGCGAACATGGCGCCGTCGTTGGCGCCTCCCTTGATGCGGCCGACGTCTTTGACGCGGTCAATGATCTTGAGGTGACCATGCGCGTCCAGAAAGCCTGCGTCGCTGGTGTGGTACCAACCGTCGGCCGTCAGCACTTCTGCCGTGGCCGCGGGGTTCTTGTAGTACTCCTTGAGCAATCCGGCCGACTTGACGAGGATTTCGCCGTTGTCGGCCACCTTGATCTCAACGCCCCGAATGGGCACGCCCACAGTGTCGGCGCGGGCCTGGTTGTCGGGCTGCAGGCAGACGAACACGGCAGTCTCGGTAGAGCCGTAGAGTTGCTTGAGGTTGATGCCGATGGAGCGGTAGAACGTGAACAGATCGGGGCCAATGGCCTCGCCCGCTGTGTAAGCCACGCGCACCCGGCTGAACCCCAGGTTGTTGCGCAACGGACCGTACACCAACAGGTTGCCCAGGGCGTATTTGATCTTGTCGATGGCACTCACGGCCTCGCCGTCCATCAGCGCCGGGCCCACGCGCTTGGCTACGCTCATGCAGGCTTGGAACATCTTGCGCTTGATAGTGCCCGCGTCTTCCATGCGGATCATCACGCTGGTGAGCAGGCCTTCAAAAATGCGCGGTGGCGCAAAGTAATACGTGGGCCCAACTTCCTTCAGGTCGATGGTCACGGTGCTGGCCGACTCGGGGCAGTTCACCACATAGCCGCAGGCCAGCCACTGTGCGTAGCTGAAGATGTTCTGGCCGATCCAGGCCGGGGGCAGGTAGGCCAGCACTTCTTCGCTGCTGGTGAGCTTGTCGAACTCGGCGCCTGCCGAAGCGCGGTCCAGCAGGGTGCTGTGGGTATGGACCACACCCTTGGGGTTGCCCGTGGTGCCGGAGGTGAAGAACATCGCGGCCACGTCCCCAGGCTGAGCCTTGGCCACTTCGGTGGCGAACCATTGCGGGTGTTTGGCGACATGGGCCTTGCCCGCTTCAATCAGCGCTTCCAGCGACGCGAGGCCTTCTTCTTCATAGTTGCGCAGGCCGCGCGGGTCGTCAAAGTAAATGTTGGAGATCTGTGGGCACTGCTCGCGGATCTCCAGAATCTTGTCCACCTGCTCCTGGTCTTCCACCATGCAAAAGCGCACTTCGGCGTTGTTCAGCGGAAAGATGCATTCGGCACCCACGGCATCCTGGTACAGCGGCACGGGGATGGCGCCCAGCGACTGCGCGGCCAGCATGGTGGCATACAGGCGCGGGCGGTTGGCGCCGATCACCACCATGTGCTCGTGGCGCTGCAACCCTGCCAAGTGCAGGCCCGCCGCAATTTGCCCCACCAGACGCGCCAGGTCGGCCCAGCTGTGCGCCTGCCAGATGCCATATTCTTTTTCGCGCAGCGCCGGGGCCGTGGGCCGTTCGGCGGCATGCTTGAGCAGCAATTGCGGGAACGTGGTCAACATTGCAGGTTCCTAAAGTGAGAGGTGTCCGTCCGGTGACTGCCGGGATCGCGGCCTTATGGCTGCGCGTCATGTATGGGAGTGAATGCTAGGACTGACTTTGACGCCATCTTGTCTTGCCGACGACAATTTACGGGAAACTACCGGGTGGGTAAAACCCTTCCTGCCCGTCGCCTGCCCCGGCAAGACGGCCGAGGGACCCCGCTGGGGGCCGCGTCATGGGGTGGCGGTATCCTCAGGGCATGTATGCCCCGTTTTTCGGTCTCCAGCAAGCACCGTTCTCCATCGCCCCCGACCCCCGATACCTGTTCATGAGCGAGCGGCACCGAGAGGCGCTGGCCCACCTGCTCTATGGCCTGGACGCGGGCGGCGGTTTTGTGCTCTTGACCGGCGAGGTGGGCACTGGCAAGACCACGGTGTGTCGGTGTTTTCTGGAGCAGATTCCGGCGCACTGCAACGTGGCCTACATCTTCAATCCCAAGGTCACCGTGGGCGAGCTGCTGCGCTCGATCTGCGACGAGTTTGGTGTGCCCCATGCGCCCGCCGTGCCCGGGGTGGAGACGGTCAAGGACTGCATCGATCCGCTCAATGCGTCGCTACTGGCGGCGCACGCCAGCGGGCGCAACAACGTGCTCATCATTGACGAGGCACAAAACCTGTCGGCCGACGTGCTGGAACAACTGCGTTTGCTGACCAACCTGGAAACCAGCGAACGCAAGCTGCTGCAGATCATCCTCATCGGCCAGCCCGAACTGCGCACGATGGTGGCGCGTCCGTCGATGGAGCAACTGGCGCAGCGTGTGATTGCGCGGTTTCATCTGGATGCGCTCACCCCGCAGGAAACGCAGCAGTACATCGCGCACCGACTGGCGGTGGCCGGCCTCAACGGCCCGCTGCCGCTCAGCCAGCGGGCGATCCGGCGCGTGCATGCGCTGTCGCACGGGGTGCCGCGCCGCATCAACCTGCTGTGTGACCGCGCGCTGCTGGGTGCGTATGCGGCGGGTGTCCGCGAGGTCAGTGTGCCCATCGTCAACCGTGCGGCGCGTGAGGTGTTCGATGCACCTGCCGCCGCTGCTGCGGCGCGCAGCGACCGGGGCCCGATGCCGGGCTGGGCCTTGGCGGGTCTCGGGGGCGTGGCGGGTGCCGCGCTGGTGGCCGCCGCAGGCTGGGGTTTAGGGGCTTGGCCACCAACGGGGGGCGCTGCCAAACCAGCCAACAATCCGGCTGCCACGGCACAGGCGCCTGCCGCCAGTGCGGGCGCGGGTGTGGTTCGCTCTTTGCCGGCGGCCAGCGCAGCAGCATCGGCTGCGTCTGCGTCTGCGTCTGCTGCTGCCGCAGCACCTGCCATCGCGCCAGCCTTGCAACAGTTTCTGGCCGCGCAGTCGGCGGGTGATGCCGCCGCCTGGAAAGCGCTTGCGCTGGCCTGGGACGTGACGCTGCCCGATGGTGCGGACGCCTGCGCCACACTGCCGCGCGACGGCCTGCGCTGCTACCGCAACCGCCGCGCCGGGCTGAATTTGGTGCGGCAGATCGACCGGCCCGTGATGCTGACGCTGTTCCCGTCGGAAGACGCTGAAGAGTCGGTCTCCGCCGTGCTGCGTAGTCTGCAGGGCGACACCGCGACGCTGGAGGGCGGGGGCCAGTCCCTGCAGGTGCCGGTGGAGGCGCTGGCGCAGGTATGGCGCGGTGACATGGCCACCCTGTGGCGCACGCCGCCCGGCATGCCCGAGCGGGGCGAAATCGTTGACACCCCCGACGGTGCGGCGTGGTTGGACACACAACTGGCTTCCAAGGCTGCAGGTGGCACCGGCCCCGGCAGCCGCCCGATGACGCCGGCGTTGCGGCAGTCGCGCATCCACCGATTCCAGCTGGCCCAGGGCGTGACGCCTGATGGCCGCGCTGGCCCCCTGACCCTGATGCTGCTCAACCGTGCGATTGGTGTGAGCGAGCCGCGCCTGCGCGCCGGAGGCTGACCCACCATGTCCTACATCCTTGATGCGCTGCGGCGCGCAGACGCCGAGCGGGGCCGCGGCGGTGTCCCTGGCCTGCACACCCAGGCCACGCCAGTGCCCGGTGCCCTGCCCGCGCAGCGGTCTTCCGCCTCTGCATCGCTGGCCGTGGTGGTGGCGGCCGTGCTGGTGGTGGCCGCGTTGGCTGCTGGTGGCACCTGGTGGGCGATGCAGCGCAACGCGCCGAGCGGTGGCGTGGTGCTGTCAGGGGGGCCAACACCTGCAGCACCCACGGTGCCCCCCGCAGCGCAGACCGCTACTCCGGCCGCCAGCACGGCGAGTGCGCCGGTGGTGTCCGCAGCCGCCAACCCACCTCCCCCAGTCGCCGCTGTGCCCCCTGCGCCACCCGCTGCAGAGCGCCGCAGTGCGCCGCCTCCGCGCGAAAAACCTGCAGCAACAACGGCTACAACGGCCAAACCGCGAGCCACTGCAGCCGACGCTGCCCGCAACCGCGCGGTCGATGAACCCCCGCGGGAACGCGCACCCGCTCCCGCCATCAACCCGTCCGCCAACCGGGCGCCCGAGCCTTCCGCCACCCCTGCGCCCACCGGCACCGTGTTCGCCCAGAGCGACCTGCCCGACGCCGTGCGCGCGCAGCTGCCGGTGCTCAAGATATCGGGCGCCACCTACTCCGCCAACCCGATCTACCGCATGGCCATCGTCAACGGCCAGGTTCTGCACGAGGGCGATGTGGCCGCGCCGGGCCTCCTGCTCGAAAAGATCGAACCCACCCGCACCATCTGGTCGTTCAAAGGCTACCGCTACGGCTTGGCCTCGCAGTAGCCGAAATATGAGTCAAATTGGCTTCTGGCGCTTATCTAATAAACGCTAGTAGCTATCTATTTAATAGTATTCCACTGAGTGCTGGAAGTTCAAAACTGGCGCGCCCCGAACCCAGTGCCACCGTGGAACTGGCTCCGCCAGGCCACCGGTGGCGTCCCCCTCCGGGGGAAGCGGCGCAGCCGCTCAGGGGGCTACCTGATAAACCGCCCATCCCGCCCCACCAGCGTCAGCTCCACAAACCGCGAGGCATTCCGGTCGGGCGTGCTGGCGTTGATGTCAAAGCCGCCCAAGTCCCACTTCTTGAGGTTCCAGGTCGCGTCGATGAACGCGGCGCGGGTGGGGTTGCGGCCTGCACGCTGCAGCGCCTCGGCAAACACGCGGGCGTTGATGTATCCCTCCAGCGCCAGGTGCGAGGGGTCTGCTGTGGCGCCCGATGTTTTCCAGGCGGATTGGAACTCGCGCACCACGGGCATCACCACGTTGGACGGCAGCGGCACCACTTGCGAGATCGCCATTCCGGCAGCGTCCGGCCCCAGGGCCTTGACGGTGGCGGGCGTGCCCATCACCGACAGCGCATACAGCGTCACGCCCCGTTGCAGGGCGCGGAACGCTTTCACAAACTCCAGCGTGGGTTTGCCCGCCAGGCCGATCACGATGGCCTCCAGGTTGCCGCCTGCCAGTTTGGCCGCGGCGCTGCCCGCATCGGATGCGTTGTTCTCCACCGTCACCGCAATGGCGCCCGGCAGTTTGAGGCGGTCCATGGACTGCTTGGCAGCGTTGAAGATCTCTTTGCCGAAGGCGTTGTTCTGGTAGACGATGCCGATGCGCTGAATGCCGATGGTGGACAGGTGCTGCACCAGTTTTTCAGCCTCGTCGGCGTAGCTCGCGCGGATGTTGAACACGTTGCGGGCGCTGGGGATGCGGCTGAGCTGCGCGCCGGTGAATGGCGCAAAAAACGGAATCCCGCTCTCGATCACCTTGGGCAGCATGGCGTCGATCATGGGTGTGCCCATGCAGTTGAAGAGCGCAAAGGTATCGCGCTCGGCCATCAGCTTGGACACATTGGCAAGCGCCTTGGGCACTTCGTAGGCGTCGTCCAGCGTGACCAGGTCGATACTTCGACCGTTGACGCCACCGCGTGCATTGATGCCCGCAAAAGCCGCCTTGGCGCCCTGGTGCATGGCCGAGCCCAAGTCCCCCAGCGGGCCGGTCAGCGCGGTGGACTGTCCGATCTTCAAGACGCTGTCCTGCGCACCGGCGCTGCCCAGGTGACCCAGCCATGGCAGGCTGATGGCTGCGGCCAGCAACTTGCGCCGGTGGACTTTGGTCGCCAAAGGGCGGGCGGCGTGGGGGGCTATGCCCATTGAAACGGGCTTTTGGCTGTACATGGATGTCTCCTTGTTGTGGCCCGAGCGCGCCATGGCGGCCAGGGAAGGGGAACATCATCCGGGCGAGATTGACATTTTTTTGTCTTTCTGACGACAATCCGGGTCGTGGATTTCCCGCATCCACAGCCTTTTCATTCCTTTTGTGAGCCGTTTTGGACCCACGCACCCACCAGGATCTGTCTCTGCACCAGCGGCGCAGGTCACCCACCGCTGACGAGCTGGACGGCATTCCGTGGCTCCCGTTGCTGCTGCCCCCCGAGCGCGAACGTGCGGTGGCATCACTGCTGGTGGGGGATGCCAACGCGGGCGACTACGTGTGCCGCGTGGGGCGCCCCGTGACGTACTGGTTTGGCGTGGTGGAAGGCTTGCTCAAGATGAGCAGCGATGACGCCCAGGGCCAGACGATGACGTACGCGGGCCTACCGCCCGGCGGCTGGTTCGGCGAGGGCACCACCATCAAGCGCGAGCCATACCGCTACAACATCCAGGCGCTGCGCAAGAGCATCGTCGCGGGGCTGCCGCTGGAGACGTTTCACTGGCTGCTGGACCACTCCATCGGCTTTAACCGCTTTGTGATGAACCAGCTCAACGAGCGCCTGGGCCAGTTCATCGCCGCGCGCGAGATTGACCGCCTGAACAACCCCGACGTGCGTGTGGCGCGCAGCCTCGCGTCGTTGTTCAACCCCGTGCTGTACCCGGGCGTGGGCGAGGTGCTGCGCATCACACAGCAGGAGCTGGCCTACCTGGTGGGCCTGTCGCGCCAGCGCGTGAACGAGGCGCTGGCTGCGCTGGAGACGCAGGGCGCGATCCGCGTCGAATACGGGGGGCTGCGTGTGCTGGACCTGGCCGCGTTGCGGTCCAGTGTCTTTCAGCTCAAGGGCGGGTGACGCGCGGTCACACCGGGAAAAGGTCGGCTGGCGCCACCCTCACGGCCAGTCAGCAGATCAACGCGGCAGCGACGGCAGCTTGCTGGGGCGCTTGAGCGTGGCCTGAGGACCGGGCTGCGGACTGGTACGCAGGGCGGGGGCGGGCATTGGCTGCGCGGTGGTCGGTGTTGGCACGCCCCAGCTGGTGTCGGCGCTGCCGTCGCGGGTGAGCTGGAAGGTGCCCACCATTTGCGTCAGGCGCCCAGCTTGGTCCTTCAGGCTGTCGGCCGCCGCGGCGCCTTCTTCTACCAGCGCGGCGTTTTGCTGTGTCATTTCTTCCAGCTCGCCCACCGAGTGGCTTACGTGGCCGATGCGCTGGCTTTGTTCGTGCGTGGCGGCGGTGATCTCTCCCATGATGTCCGACACGCGGCGCACTGACATCACCAGCTCTTCAATGGTCTTGCCTGCATGGTTCACCAGGGTGCTGCCTTCCTGCACCTGGTCGACGCTTGCGCCGATCAGCGCCTTGATCTCGCGCGCGGCGTTGGCCGAACGGCCTGCCAGGCTGCGCACTTCACCCGCCACCACCGCAAAACCGCGGCCTTGCTCGCCTGCGCGGGCGGCCTCCACGGCCGCGTTCAGCGCCAGGATGTTGGTCTGAAACGCAATGCCGTCGATCACGCTGATGATGTCGGCGATCTTGCGCGAGCTGGCGCTGATGGTGTCCATGGTGCGCACCACCTGCGACACCACTTCGCCACCGCGCGTGGCGGCGTCGGAAGCGGTGGAGGCCAATTGGTTGGCCTGCCGGGCCGAGTCCGCGCTTTGCGACACCGTGCCGGTCAAATCGACCAGCGAGTTGGCCGCGCTTTGCAGGTTGTGCGAGGTTTGTTCGGTGCGCTGGCTCAGGTCCAGGTTGCCCGACGCTACTTCGGAGCTGGCCACCAGGATCGAATCTGCCGTCTGGCCGATCTCGCCCACCAGGGTGCGCAGGCGCTCTTGCATGGCGGCGATGGCTTCGAGCAGGCGACCGGTTTCGTCGTGGATGCGCACTTCGACCTGCGAGGTGAGGTCGCCATTGGCAATGCGCTCGGCCACCACCACGGCGCGGCCGATGGGCGCGGTGATGCTGGTGGTGATGCGCCAGGCAATCAACCCGCCCAGACCGATGGCCAGCAGGACCAGCAGGCCGCCCACCCAGCGGGCGTTCTTTTGCGTTTGTTCCGCCATGGCCGTCGTTTCGGCGTTCAGGGTGTTTTGCAGTTCGATGAGCTCGGCCAGCTTGGTGCGCCACGCAGATTCGATGGGGGCCACGCGGGTCATCAGGGCCAGCGTGGCGCTCACCGTGTCGCCGTCGTCAGCGGCTTTGATCGCGCTGTCGAGTTCGGGGCGGGTTTTTTTACCCAGCGCCTGGATGTCGCCCAGCAGCTTGATTTCGGCAGGCGTGGCGTTGGCGGGCGTCAGCAGCTCGGCCAGGGCGGCTTCTTGGGTGGCGTACTGCTTGAGGGTTTTGCCCACAGCGTCAATCTGCTCGCGCGCCTGCTTGGGGTCGATGTCGTTGAGCATGGCGGCGGAGCGGCTTTGAATGCCGATGGCGCTCACACTGTCCAGCATGCCGTTGACGAGCTTGGCCTTGCTGGCACCCACGCCGGTGATGAGCTGCATTTGGTCGTTGACCTTGCTCACCGACAGCTGACCCACCGCAGCCACTGCCATGAGCAGCACCAGCACACAGCCAAACCCCAGCCCGAGGCGGCTGGAGATCGACAACGATTTCAGAGAAGTAGCGGCCGGCATGGGAATCCTTGTGGGCTCGGAGAACAATCAAACGCAAAACAACAGGGACGGACGAACTGGGTGAAGCAATAACGGTGCCTGGGTCCGCTTTTTTCGGCGGTAGGCAGGAGGCCGGTGGAAAAGCAGTGTAGGCAAAAATTACAAAATGTGTCATGAGGCTTGCGGATAGCGCCATGCCCAATGCGCATGGGTGTTTGTTACAAATTTGGCGTCAGGAGGCGTTTGCCTTTCGCGCAAAAGTGAAACAAGCCAATGCATCCCAAAATAGAGCCAAATACGCCTCTGGCGCTTGTCAGTAAAGCGCAGGCAGCTATCAAAGTTGAGAAAATTTTCGCTTCCAAGGGTTACCCCCGGGGCTGCGGGGCAAAAGTCCCTCGGGTATAACCCGGTTACAGATGCGAGGCTTTGTATGAACCGTTTTTTCCGTCCCCTGGGCCGCCGTACCCTTTGGGGCGCGCTGGTGGTGTCGTCATTCGTGGCGGGATGCGCAGCGCCTCCCGCGCCTGGCGCGGCCCAGCGCGAACTGGTGGTGGCGGTCACGGCTTCGCACGAACTCATCACGTTCAACGCCGGGCAGCCCGAGCGCATTCTGGAGCGCCGCCCAGTCACCGGCCTGACGGCGGGCGAGCGTCTCGTGGGGATCGATTTTCGGGTGGCGCGCGGCGTGTTGTATGCGCTGTCGCAAACCGGGCGGCTGTACACACTGGACATCCCGACCGGCGCGCTGAAACCCGTGGGCGCAGCACCCGCTGCGCTGGCGCTGAGCGGCTCGGTGTTCGGCTTTGACTTCAACCCCGCGGCGGATCGCATCCGCGTGGTGTCCAGCACGGGGCAGAACCTGCGCCTGCACCCCGACACTGGTGCCGTGGTCGATGGCGACCCCGCTGTCGACGGCGTGCAGCCCGACCCCGCACTGCGCTACGCCGCGAGCGACGTCAATGCCCGCCGCGCGCCCGACATTGCCGGCGCCGCCTACACCTACAACACCCAGGACAGCAAGCTGACCACCAATTACGCCATCGACCGCGCCCTGGGCGCGCTGGTGATGCAAGGCTCGCGCGAAGGTGCAACCCCGGTGGTGTCGCCCAACACAGGTCAGTTGCGCACCGTAGGCGCCCTGGGCCTGGGTCCCCTGACCGAGGTGGCGTTTGACATTGCGGATGTGGGCAATACCGCCCTGATTGCGGTCCGCACTCCCACCGACAACCAAACCCGCCTGCATCTGGTGGATTTGGCGACCGGTGCCACCAAACCCCTGGGCAAGGTCGGCGAGGGCGCGCCGCTGCTGGGCATGGCCATCGAACCGTGATGAAACAGGACGGCCTACATCGGCACTCCCCCCGGCAGGAGCACCTGCTGTCCCCAGCCACCCGCACCGGGCGGGCCAGGGCAGTGGTGTGGGGTGCTGGCGCGCTGATGGGCCTGTGCGCTGCTGCACACGCGGCGACGGTGCAAGTCGAGGTGCTGGACGGCGCAGGCAAGCCGGTGGCCGACGCGGTGGTGTTTCTGGATTCGGCCGAAGCGCGCAAGCTCGTCAAGCCGCTGGCGGGCGCTCAGATGGCTCAAGAGAAAAGGCAGTTTTTGCCCGGGCTGCTGGTGGTGCCGGTGGGCACCGAGGTGCTGTTTCCGAACCGCGACACCGTGCGCCATCACGTGTATTCGTTCTCTCCGGTCAAGAAGTTCGAGCTCAAGCTCTACACCGGCACCCCGTCCAACCCCGTGCTGTTTGACCGGGCGGGTGTGGTCGCCCTGGGGTGCAACATCCACGACCAGATGGTGGGCTGGGTTCTGGTGGTGGACACGCCGTATTACGCCCGGACCCCGGCCACCCCCACCGCAACAGCCCCGCTTGGCAAGGCGCAAATCGACAATGTGCCACCCGGCACCTACACGCTGCGCACCTGGCACACACGCCTGCCGGTGGGAGCCCCCGCGCTGGAGCAACCGATCACGGTACCTGCCACGGGTGTGAGTACAGCGTCGGTCCGTTTGACGGGGCTGCAGCCTTGACGCTGCGCTGGGCGCGGCGCAGCCTCATCCTGCGGCTGGTGGGGCTGTCGCTGTTGCTGCTGCTCATCGTGCAGTCCGCCGGGTTTGCGGTGGTGCGTGCCACCATCGACCGCAACGCCCGCGCCCAGATCGCCCGGGCGCTGGACCTGGACGAAAACGTGTGGCGCCGCCTGCTGGAGCAGAACGCCGACAAGCTTCGCCAGGGTTCTGCCCTGCTGGCGGCAGACTTCGGCTTTCGGTCGGCTGTGAATTCGGGCGACCAGGAAACCATCCAGTCCGTGCTCGAAAACCACGGCAGCCGCATTGGCGCAGCGGTGACAGCGTTGCTCGACACTGACCTTGCGCTGCGCGCCGTGAGCCTGCGGGATGACAGCATGGACCAGTTTCCGGCCACGCTGCGCCAGGTGGTCCCCCCGCTGGCGGCGCAGCCTCAGGGCAGCCGGGTGGCGGTGATGGATGGTGTGCCCTACCAGTTTGTGATGGTGCCCATGCGGGCGCCCGTGGTCATCGGCTGGGTGTTGATGGGGTTTCCCATCAACCAGGCACTGGCCGACGAAATGCGCCAGTTGTTGTCCGTCAACGTCGCGCTGGTCGTCACCGGAGCCGACAGCACCTTGCAGATTCCGGTCAGCACCTTGCCGCCCGAGACGCTGGCCGTGCTCAAGAGCCAGGGCGTGCTGTCCGGCGAGTTGCTGACTCCCGAAGGCACGCTGCTGGTGCGCAGCAGCCGCCTCGACAGCGCCAGTGGCGAGGTGCAGGCCTTGCTGCTGCGCTCGGTGGACGAGGTGGTGGCGCCTTACCGCCAGTTGCAGGTGCTGCTGGCCATCATCACCGTGGCGGGTGTGCTGCTGTTTGCCGTGGGCACGGGTCTGATGGCCCAGCGCCTGACCACGCCCCTGCGCTCACTGCTGGCGGCCACGCAGCGTTTGTCGCGCGGGGAATACGACGTGCCGCTGGAACACACCGGCCGCAACGACGAGATCGGCAACCTGGCACGCTCGTTCGACCACATGCGTGTGGACATCGGCACCCAGCAAACCGAAATCCGCCGCCTCGCGTACTGGGACCGGCTGACGGGCCTGCCCAACCGCGAGCGTTTTCGCGACGCCGTGGTGCAGGCGGTGGCAGGCAGCACCGCAAACGGGCAGGCCCTGGCCGTGCTCACCCTCGACCTGGACCGTTTTAAACATGTGAATGATGTGCTGGGTTATGCGTTTGGCGACCGCTTGCTGCAGGCTGTGGCCGAGCGCCTGACGCAACAGATGGCGTCGCCTGATGACATGGTGGCGCGCCTGGGGGGCAACGAGTTTGCCCTGCTGCTGCTGCGCGCCGATGCCGCGGCAGCGCACGCGCTTGCGCAGCGCATCAACCAGTCGTTTGAGCAGCCCATTGCATTTGAAGACCAGACCGCGGACCTGAGCGCTGCCATTGGTTTTGCCTGCTGGCCGGGCGATGCGCCCGACGCCGACACCTTGCTCAGCCGCTCTGAAATCGCGATGTATGCGGCAAAGCGCAAGCTGAGTGGGGCCTTGCAGTACGACGCCTCGCTCGACTCGGCCAGTGCGCTAACGCTGTCGCTGCTGACCGAGCTGCGCCGTGCGGTGGAGCACCACGAGCTGCGCCTGTTTTTGCAGCCGAAGGTGTCGCTGCACGGCCAGGCGGGGATGGCGGCCGAGGCCCTGGTGCGCTGGCAACACCCGCAGCGCGGGCTGGTGCCGCCCATGCAGTTCATACCCTTTGCCGAGCAGACCGGGTTTGTGCGCCACCTGACCCTGTGGATTTTTGAAGAAGTAGCCCGGCTGCTGGCCGACCCGCGCACGCTGGCCATGCCGCTGCGGGTGTCGGTCAACCTGTCGACCCGTGACCTGCTGGACCCCGAGCTGAGCAACCGGCTGGCCGCCATTCTTTTACGCCATGGGGTGCCCGCCACGGCGTTCTGCCTGGAGATCACGGAGAGCGCCATCATGGACGACCCCCAGCGTGCCGAGGCCATGCTCAACCGGCTGTCCGAGCAGGGCTTCAAACTGTCCATCGACGACTTTGGCACCGGGTATTCCTCGCTGGCCTATCTCAAACGCCTGCCGGTGGATGAGCTCAAGATTGACAAGTCCTTTGTGATGGGCATGGAAACGGGTGAAGACGACGCGATGATCGTGCGTTCGACCATTGACCTGGCCCACAACCTGGGCCTGACCGTGGTGGCTGAAGGGGTTGAAACAGCGGCCATCCTGGAGCGGCTGCGGGAGCTGGCGTGTGACGAGGCGCAGGGCTACCACATGGCCCGGCCGCTGCCCGTGGATGAATTTCTGGATTGGCAGTTGCGACAGGGGTCAGTTCTTTAGTTCTTGGCCTGCATGTCTGCGCAGGCGAAAATACGCGCAATGTCTTCCTCCAGTTCCCGCCCGCCTGCCGGCCCCGCCGCCCCCACAGCCGCTTCTCTGCCCTCTGCGTCTGGCGCAGCGGGATCGCCCCCATCTGCGCCCGCCGAGCGCCCGGTGCTCCGCCGCCCCACGCTGGCGGCCAATGCGGCGCCCGCCCGGCCTGCGCCGCCACCGCGCGCCGCAAGGGCGCCTGCACCCCCCAACTACCGCACGGCGTCCGGATCTTTTGTGGCGCCCATCAAGCAAGCGCCCGAACGGGCGTCCGCGACGATTACGGTAAACGGGCTAGTCAGCTCCCGACTGAACAAGCGCATGGCCGAGCTGGGCCTGTGCTCTCGCCGCGAGGCCGACGAGTGGATTGCCCAGGGCTGGGTCAAGGTCAATGGCCAGGTGGCCGAGATGGGGGTTCAGGTGCTGCCCACCGACCGCATCGATGTGGACAAGGCCGCCCAGGGGTTTCAGGAGCAGCGCGTCACCATCTTGCTGCACAAGCCCATGGGTTATGTCAGCGGCCAGGCCGAAGACGGCCACACGCCCGCCGTGGCGCTGATCAACCCCCGCACGCACTGGCGGGATGACCCCAGCCGGAATCGGTTTTCGCCGCCGCAATTGCGGGGGCTGGCGCCCTGCGGGCGTCTGGACATCGATTCGGTCGGGTTGCTGGTGCTCACCCAGGACGGCCGCGTGGCGCGCCAGATCATTGGGGAAGACTCCGAGATGGAGAAGGAGTATCTGGTGCGTGTGGTGTACCAAGCGCCTGGCCAGGCCGTGCCGCGCCACCCCAGTGAGCGCTCCGCGCCCCTGCAGGAAATCGACGAACGCGATCCTGTCAGCACCAATGTGCAGGCGGTGTTTCCGCGGGAGTTGCTGGAGCGCTTGCGCCACGGGCTGAGCCTGGACGGCCAACCGCTCAAGCCCGCCAAGGTCGATTGGCAAAACCCCGAGCAACTGCGTTTTGTGCTGACCGAGGGCAAAAAGCGCCAGATCCGCCGCATGTGCGAGCAGGTAGGCCTCAAAGTGGTGGGGCTTAAACGCATCCGCATTGGCCGCGTCACGCTGGGCAACCTGCCGGTGGGGCAGTGGCGCTACCTGTCGTCCAACGAGCGTTTTTGAGCACAAACCGGCTCTGCGCGCGCATCGCCTCGCATTTCTGACCGGAGCCTTCTGTATGCCCATTCCCCAGCGCCCACGTTCCGGAGCTGCCGGTGCCGCCAAACCCCACCCGTTGCGCCAGCTGCGCGCCTCCGATCTGCGGGGCGTGGCCCGGCTGGCCACGCAGGCTACGGGAGGCATCAGCCGCGTCGCAGAGGGTGTGCACCAGTCGGTGCTGGGCACCATGGGGCTTCCCGGCGGGGCCGAGCCGGGGCGCACCCGCGGGCTGACTGGCATGGTCTATCAGAGCATTCGCGGCGTCACGCAGCTGGTGGATGCCGGCCTGCAAGCGGGCTTGGCGCGGCTGGAGCCGTTCTTTGCGCAAGGCGCGGCCGGTGCCGTTGTGCAGTGGGAGCGCGAAGCCGTGATTGCCGCGTTGAATGGTGTGATGGGTGACCGGCTGGCGCGCGACCACAACCCGCTGTGCACCCGCATGGGTTTTTATCAACAAGGGCTGCCGCTGGATGTATCGGCCTTGGCCGCATCCGGCGCAGCCACCGGCAAGTTGCTGGTGCTGGTGCATGGCCTGTGCATGAACGATCTTCAGTGGCTGCGTGACGGCCATGACCATGGCACCCACTTGGCGCAGGCGCTGGGCTACACCCCGGTATACCTGCGCTACAACACCGGCCTGCACACATCCACCAACGGTGCGGAGTTGTCGAGCCAGCTGGATGCTCTGGTGGCCGCATGGCCTGTACCGGTCACGAAAGTGGCGGTGCTGGCACACAGCATGGGCGGCCTGGTGGTGCGCAGCGCCTGTGAGCAGGCCGCCACGCCCGGCGCGCCGCCCAGCCACTGGCTGCCCTTGCTGGGCCACCTGGTCTTTCTGGGCACACCCCATCATGGCGCGCCGCTGGAGCGGGCAGGGCACTGGGTAGATGTGCTGCTGGGCAGCACGCCGTATTCACGGCCGTTTGCGCGACTGGCGCAGTTGCGCAGTGCGGGTATCACCGACCTGCGTTACGGGCATGTTCTGGATTCCGACTGGGTAGGGCGTGACCGCTTTCGCAAAACGCCGGATCAGCGCACTCCTGTGCCGCTGCCCGAGGGTGTGGTGTGCAGCGCGGTGGCTGCTGCCGTCGCCCCTCGGCGGAGCCCGGCTGCGGACCGGCTGGTGGGGGATGGGTTGGTGCCATTGCACAGTGCCTTGGGCATCCACGATGATGCAGTGCGAACCCTGGGCTTCCTCAAGCAGCGGCAGGCCGTGTTCTACCGGTTGGGCCACCTGGCTTTGCTGGGTGACAAGGGTGTGGCGCGGCAGGTTGAACAGTGGTTGAAATCCCCATGAAAAGCCGCCCGGACGGGGCCTTTTTCCTTGCCGACGGCGTTGCCGGTGGCCGGAGCCCCGCTACCATGTGCCTCAGAGAACCCAAATAAGGAGAATTTAGTGAGCGATGTGAAATACCGCCTGGTCACCCGCAGTGACTTTGACGGCCTGGTCTGTGCCGTGCTGCTCAATGAACTGGACCTCATTGACGAGATCACCTTTGTCCACCCCAAGGACATGCAGGACGGCAAGGTGGCCATCACCAGCCGCGACATCACCACCAACCTGCCCTACGTGCCGGGCGCCCATCTGGTGTTTGACCACCACGAGTCGGAAACGGTGCGCAACTCGGGCCGCCGGGACGAAAATCACATCATCGAAGCCCATGCGCCATCGGCCGCGCGTGTGGTCTACAACCACTACGGCGGTAAGGCCGCCTTCCCCCGCGTCACCGACGAAATGATGGCCGCGGTCGACCAGGCCGACTCGGCCCAGTATTCGCGCGAAGACATCCTCAACCCCCAGGGCTGGGTGCTGCTGAATTACCTCATGGACTCGCGCACCGGGCTGGGCCGGTTTCGCGAGTTCCGCATCAGCAACTACGCGCTGATGATGGACCTCATCCAGTATTGCCGCGACCACACCATTGAAGAGATCCTGGCGCTGCCGGATGTGCAGGAGCGCGTGAACCTGTACCGCGAGCAGGCAGCCAAAGCCAAGGAGCAATTGCTCAGCTGTGCCATTTCCATCGGCAACCTGGTGGTGCTGGACCTGCGGGACGAAGAAACCATCTGGGCCACCAACCGGTTCATGATTTACGCGCTGTTCCCCAAGGCCAACATCTCCATCCATGTCATGTGGGGCCTGCAAAAGCAGAACACGGTGTTTGCCACAGGCAAGTCCATCCTGGACCGCAGCAGCAACACCCACGTGGGCAACCTGATGCTGGAGTTCGGCGGCGGTGGCCACGCCGCGGCAGGCACCTGTCAGGTGGCCAACGACAAGGCCGATGCGATGCTCAAGACGCTGATCCAGCGCATTACCACCGACGGTTAAGCCCCAGGCCACCGCCGTGTGCAGGGCGGCCCGCAGTGGGAGCCCTTGAAAAGCCCTGAGTTGCCCCTAAATCACGCCTGCTGGTTCGGCAGGCGTGATTTTTTTGTGCCGGGCCGCCCCAAACAAAAAAAGCAGCCCCCTGGGGCGGCGACCCGCGTAGCGGCGGAGCGTGGAGCTTTTTATGTGCCGGGCCCCTTTTCCTTGATTTGTATTGACCCATTCGACTGAGAGAGAACCCTCCCATGAGCAAGCAAACCCTGTCGTTCCAGGCCGAAGTGGCCCAGCTGCTGCACCTGGTCACCCATTCGTTGTATTCCAACCAGGAAATCTTCCTGCGAGAGCTGATCTCCAACGCGTCGGATGCCTGCGACAAGCTGCGGTTTGAGGGCCTCAACAACTCCGCGCTGTTCGAAGACGCCCCCAACCTGGAAGTGCGCGTCACCTTCGACAAGGCCGCCAAGACGCTGACCATCACCGACAACGGCATCGGCATGAGCCAGCAAGAGGCCATCGACCACCTGGGCACCATCGCCAAGAGCGGCACCAAGGACTTCATGGGCAAGCTCAGCGGCGACCAGAAGCAGGACGCCCAGCTCATCGGCCAATTCGGCGTGGGCTTCTACTCGGGCTTCATTGTGGCCGACAAGATCACCGTGGAATCGCGCCGCGCGGGCCTTGCGGCCGAAGAAGGCGTGCGCTGGATCAGCGGCGGCACGGGCGACTTCGAGGTCGAAACCATCACCCGCCCCCAGCGCGGCACCAGCATCATCTTGCACCTGCGCGACGATGCCGAGGAATACCTCAACGCCTGGAAGCTCAAGCAGGTCATCGCCAAATACTCCGACCACATCAGCCTGCCCATCCTGATGGAAAAGGAAGAGTGGAAAGACGGCGAACTGATCAACCCAGAAGACGAAAACGGCGGCCGCCAGCCGGGTGGCATGGTCAAGACTGGCGAATGGGAAACCATCAACAAGGCCAGCGCCTTGTGGACGCGACCCAAGAAGGACGTGACCGAAGAGCAGTACACGGAGTTCTACAAAACCATCAGCCACGACCAGGAGGCGCCGCTGACTTGGGCGCACAACCGCGTGGAAGGCAACACCGAGTACACGCAGCTCTTGTACATCCCCGCCAAGGCCCCGTTCGATTTGTGGAACCGTGAAAAGAAGGCGGGTGTGAAGCTGTACGTCAAGCGCGTGTTCATCATGGACGACGCCGAGGCGCTGATGCCCACCTACCTGCGCTTTGTGAAGGGCGTGATCGACTCGGCCGACCTGCCGCTGAACGTGAGCCGAGAGCTGCTGCAGGAAAGCCGCGACGTGCGCGCCATTCGCGAAGGCAGCACCAAGCGCGTGTTGAGCATGCTGGAAGACCTGGCCAAACACGACAAGCACGAAGCCGCTGCCGGGGATGAAGGCGTGACGGATGTGATCGACGCGGACGACAAGGCTAAGGAAGGCAAGTACAGCCAGTTCTATGCTGAATTTGGCGCAGTGCTGAAGGAAGGCCTGGGCGAAGACTTCGGCAACCGTGAGCGCCTGGCCAAGCTGCTGCGTTTTGCATCCACCACCAGCGACACCGCCACCGTGGGCTTTGCCGACTACAAGGCGCGCATGAAGGAAGGCCAGGAGGCGATTTACTACATCACCGCCGACACCCTGGCCGCGGCCAAGAACAGCCCACAGCTTGAAGTCTTCAAGAAGAAGGGCATCGAAGTGCTGCTCATGACCGACCGCGTGGACGAATGGGCGCTGAACTACCTGCACGAGTTTGACAGCACCCCGCTGCAAAGCGTGGCCAAGGGTGCCGTGGACCTGGGCAAACTGCAGGACGAAGCCGAGAAGAAGGCCGCGGAAGAAGCTGCCGAAGCCTTCAAGCCCGTGCTGGCCAAGCTGAAGGAAGCCCTGAAGGACAAGGCCGAAGACGTGCGCGTGACGACGCGCCTGGTCGATTCACCCGCCTGTCTGGTCGTGCAGGACGACGGCATGAGCACCCAGCTGGCCCGCATGCTCAAGCAGGCCGGTCAGCAGGCGCCTGAGACCAAGCCGGTGCTGGAGGTGAATGCCGAGCATGCGCTGGTCAAGAAGCTGGACGGCAGCGTGCATTTTCACGACCTGGCGCACATCCTGTTCGACCAGGCCTTGCTGGCCGAGGGGGGCCTGCCCGAGGACCCGGCCGCCTATGTAAAGCGGGTGAATGCGCTGCTGGTCTAAATATTGGTAAAAATAGCCTCTAGCGCTTATCTGTAAAGCGCAAGTAGCTATCAAAATAAAATCAAACCCCGGCGTGCCATGGCACCACCGGGGTTTTGTTTTTGGCGGGTCTTGGACGGGTTGACCGGAGCCGTCCCGGCTGACCGGCTGGGCTATTCCTCGTCTCGGGCCTGCTCCAGGATGCGCGAGTGCGCTCGGTTGCGTTCCAGCGGGTCGGCCTCTATCAGTTCTTTGAGCGCACCTTCGGGCACCAGTTGTCCCTTGCGGCGGTCGGTTTTCACGGGCAGGTTGCGCCAGCCCGAGAGCACCAGCCAGTCCCACAGCTCGCGGGGCAGGGGCTGGTTGACGGCCATCTTGACCTGCCCGCGGATGATGAAAGCCCCCACCTGGGGCAAGGGGCCCACCGGCGCAGCCTTGCGCTTTTGGCGGATGGAAAAAAGGTTACGGAGCAAATCCTTCATGGGCTGACCAACTCGCTGGGGGGTAAAAGTGTTTGCAGCATAGCCCAGGCCGCCCCCATTGCTCAAGGCCGCAGTGGCTATCCGGACGTGGGTGGTCCGCCGAGGAGGGTCTGCATCGCGCGCAGCTGCGTCAGGCCTTCCTGTGCGGCGGAGGTCAGCTCTTGGTACTGCTGGACAACGGCTTGGGGCTCGCGGGCTCGGGCCGCGTCCTCCAGCGCCTGGGCCACGTCGTTGAGCCGGAGCAACCCAAAACTTCCAACCGAACCCCCCAGCGCATGCGCCTCGCGATGCGTGGTGACCCAATCCTCATGCTGGACGGCCAACTGGATCACGGACATGCGGCGTTCGCAGTTGCGGATGAAGTGGGCCAGCAGAGTGCGCAAACTGGGGGGGTCGAACAGCGTGAGGAGTTCTTCCAGGATGCGCGCGTCAAACGGTGCGCGCTGCGGCGAAGTGTTGGTCAGCGCTTGCGCTTGCGCTTGCGATTGCGATTGCGATTGCGATGATGGTGATGGTGATGGTGATGGTTGCGATTGGACTGTGGCTGCAGAGGTGCGGATGGGGTGGGCAGGTTGTAGCCAGGGTGCAAGCGTCCGCCACAGCGCGTCTTCAAGCAGTGGCTTGGCCAGGTAGGCGTTTACTCCTGCCGCATAGGCTGCCTCGATGTCGCCATGCGTGGCGTTGGCAGTCATGGCGACGATGGGCAAATTGCGCCACTGCGGCTGGGCTCGCAGGGCGCGGGTGGCGCTCAGGCCGTCCATCACAGGCATTTGCATGTCCATCAATACCGCGGCGTAGGTACCGGGCGGGGTCTTCGCCAACTGGTCCATCGCCTGAGCACCATCGGTCGCGCTGTCGGCCGCGATGCCCGCATAGGCAAGCAGTCCGCACGCCACTTGCAGGTTCAGAGGGTTGTCGTCCACCACCAGCACGCGCTGTACCGGGGGGGCGGGTGGCACCAGCGCCGTCTGCGATGGCGTGGGCGAGTCGGCCGATACGTCGAGCGGCTCTGGCTCGCGCTGCACGCGGGCGGTGAACCAGAAGGTGCTTCCCTCACCGGGCGCGCTGTGCACGCCCGCGCCACCCTGCATCAGTTCGGCCAGTTGGCGAGAAATGACCAAACCGAGCCCAGTGCCGCCAAACCTGCGGGTGATGGATGTATCGGACTGGTGAAAGGGCTGGAACAGTTGTGCCATCTGGGATTCGGTGAGGCCCATACCCGTGTCTCTCACCTCACCGTGCAGCACAAGGCCTTGCGCATCCTCTGCATCGATCCGCAGCGCTACGACCACTTCGCCCTTCTGGGTGAACTTGATGGCGTTCTGAACGTAGTTGATCAGAATTTGCGCGATGCGTTGCGGGTCTCCCATCAGGTGGTCCGGTACGTCGTCGTCGATGTGCATGTGCAACGCCAGGCCCTTGTGCAGCGCTTTGGGCGCCAGCATGTCCACCACGTCGGCCAGAAGGTGCTGAAGCCCAAATGAACGCTTCTCCAACTGCAGGTGACCCCCGTCCATCTTGGAGAAATCCAGGATGTCGTTCACGATGCCCAGCAGATGCTTGCTGGCGCGCAGCATCTGCTCCACGCGCTCTTGCTGCGCAGCACTCAGTGGCTCCTTCAGCGCCAGCTGCGACAGGCCGAGAATCGCGTTGAGCGGTGTACGGATCTCGTGGCTCATCATGGCAAGGAATTGTGCGCGGTCGTGCGCAGCCTGCTCCGCGGTGTTCTTGGCTTCGCGCAGTGCCTGGGCTTCCCGTTTGCGGTCGGTCACGTCAAGCCACACCCCGTTGAACATCGCACCGCCGTCGGGCAAGGGGCGGGCCGTGGCCAGTGTACGCAGCCAACGGGGGCCGTCGGCGCAGTCATCCACATGCACATCAAAGTCCACAGGCACAAGGGTGTGCATGCTGGTCATGAATGCCTCCCGTACACAGGCCTGCAATGCGTTGGTCGCACCATAGGCCTCTTCGATGGGTCCCTCGGTCTTTCGAAGCGCCTTGGCGGGCACCCCCGGCAAGTGAGCAGCCTTGTCGCTGACAAACAGAAACTGGCACCAACCGTTGGTGCGCAACTGCATCTGGAACACAGCGCCTGGAATCGCACCCGTCAAATCGATCAGTTGTTCTGAAAGTCGTCGCGCCTCGGCACTGGCGACCACCTCTGCAGCCAACTGATCAGCCCGCTGCATGCTGTCTTTGAACACCTGCAGTGCTCTGGCCATGGTGCCCACTTCGTCGCGACGTTGCGTCCCCGGAATGGCCTCGCGGTAGTCTCGGGCCGTCAGCCGCTCCATGATGCGTGTGAGGTGAGCCACCGGGCGAGAAATCTGAGACATTGCCACGTATGCGGACAACGCAATCACCATCGCCAAGCCCAGCGTCACGGCCAGAGTCGTGGTCCAGAGGGTGCGGTCTGTGGCCGCATTGATCGACGTGACGGAGGCTTCGAAACGTTTCAGATACAGCTGACGGAGTTTGCTTATATCGTCATTCAGCGCCTGGAGCGCAGGTTCAAAACGGTCGCGCACGATGCGTTGCGCCTGCCCCGCAGGCTGGGTGGCAACGGCATCTGTGGCTTGTATCGCGTCTTCAAAGAGCGCAGATACCTTGGCCATCAGCAAGCCGATATCGGAAGCCGAAGAGGGCTGCACATGGGTGATTGCATCCAGTTGACCCGCCACCACGCGTTGCATTGCGCGAACCGTGTGTTCCGCCTCTTGCCGATGCGGGGCATCTCGATCAAACACCGCCGTATGAACGGTGCGGCGGGTTTCACTCAGCGTTGCCACTGCATCGCCGAGATGGGCCGCCAGACGCATCTGGGACTCGATGAGTGACCGGTAGTTCTGGTCCACGCTGAGCATGCTGTGTAGCGCGTAGCCCATCACCACCAAAGAGATCATGCCCATCAATGCCACCAGCAATGCGATCTTGGTGGCGAGTGGACGGTGGTGGAAAAGGCGCTCGGAAATCATGGTGCGATTCGAAGGCGTGGTGCGCAGTTCATCGCACCAAAAAATGGGCGGATCGCAGCGTCGCTCCCATGCTTGGCCGCGCAAGAAATCCATGCGACGAATGCGCGGACCACGTGTGATTTCCCGATTGACATGCACCGGAGTTTAGGTTCGGGCGTGGTGCAAACAACACGCGAGATACGCGCCAAAAGTTAACGATTGTTGCCTCCCGGGCAGCGCAGTTTTGCGCCGATAGATTCGAGCCCTGCTTTCATCCGCCGCGGTCAGGGCGCGTCTTCGTACTCCCTTGTGCCAAACCAATTTTTCCACCCCAAAAAGGGGCTTGGTGAGGTCGCGGCGTGGCTGAAATTTTCCAGCAGTTCACATCAGGAGAATCTATGTTTGACCATATAGCGCGATGGCTTTCGCGCGGGCTTCCCACAAGGGCGCACGCGCAGCAATCTCACAGTGACGCGGAACCCTCGGACCCATGCAACTCCGCAGGTGATGTGAACTTCGCCCCTCATCGGACTAGCGCAGTTCGTAGGTTTCGCTGGCTCTTGGTTGTGGCCAGCGTGTTTGCCGGCAACTTCCTCATGGCAGGGGTTGCATCGGCGCAGACCGACATCCTGGTGAACCACAACGGTCTGTATGGTGGCGTGGATGCCGCGTTTGGACCTGCGGGCGGCACCTTCACCTACCAGGCCCGCGTGCGGCACAACAGCGGTCCCACTGCCACCAATGTTCTGCTGACGCAGAACCTTCCCGTGGGTGGAATCTTCAAGGGCTATTCCAGCAGCCCCGCAGGTATTACCTGCTCGCCCGTCTTGCCTGCAGACACCTTGTTGACCGGTGCGAACAACACCCTGACTTGCGCTGTGGGCACGCTGGCCTCAGCGGACGGATTCAAGTGGGTGAACTTCGATGTCGTATTGCCTGATGTCGGCACCAACTGGGAGGCCACCGCCAGTGCCACCCATGCTGGCGCAGATCCCGATCCAGGCAACAACACCAACCTGCCGCGCAACTTCACGACCAATGCGGCAGCAGATATGGAAATCGAACTGCTCGCGCCAGCCACGGTGGCCAACGGTGCGGCCTTTAACTACACCATCAACGTTGCCAACAATGGCCCCAGCACCATTCCTGGGGCAGGTCGCGCAGAGGTGACTTTCCAGATTCCGAACGGGGTCGTCATCACCGGCACGCCGACGGGAGGGGGCTGGACTTGCACGCCTTCAAGTGGCTATCCACGCACCACTGGCACCCTCACCTGCACCCGTCCAGGCGCGGTTGCGCCCGGCGTTCTACCAGCTATCACTGTGCCCGCTGCGGCCAATCAGAGTGGCAGCATCGCGGGATCCGTAGCAGTTGCTGGCTTTCAGACAGGCGGCTCCAGCACTGCAGATCGCATGCCGGATGGACAGAGCGACAACAACGAGGACAACGCAGTGATTGCGGTCACGGGTGGTGACTTCGTGGATGTCTCTTTGCAGAAAACCGTGAGCCCCAGCACCATTGATTCGGCCACCGGTGCCAACGTCGTCTACACACTGACGCCGCGCCGGGAGGGGGGCGCCATCCAGCCCTACGGCATGACCCTGACCGATGTGCTGCCCGCTGGCGTGACATTCGTTTCGTTTGACGCGGGCAACGATGTAGCATGGTCGTGTGCCCACAACGCAGGCACCATCACCTGTAACCACAGCAGCACCGTGGGGGCACCTTACACCGGGGCCAACTTCGCTGCCATGCCGGTCGTCAGATTTACGGCCAACATCCCGCTCGGCGCGGTCGGCACTGTGGTCAACGTAGGCACCATCGACCTGCCGCCCGTTCTGGGCGAGACCAACACGTCCAACAACGCTGACGATGTGAGCGTCACACGCAGCAATACGGCGCAGTTGCAGATTACCAAGAATGCGCCCACTCGCCCGGTGCAGGCTGGGCAGAACTTCACGTTTAATCTGGCCGTGCGCAACAACGGGCCGATGAATATCCTCCCAGGTCAGGCTATCACCGTCACCGAAAACCCAGGGGCAGGCTTGACCATCGTCGGCATGACAGTGGCTGACGTTGCAAATTGGAGTTGCACGTCTGCCACGGTGTGCGAGTACGTCGGCGGCCTGGGCAATGGCGCCACGTTGAATGTCACGGTTACCGCCGTAGTTCCCGTCGCGGCTGGGACCCATGCCACCTTCAGCAATACAGCGGGCGCAGACGTCATCGGACGCGACAGCACCCCCGTCAGCAACGGTGCAACAGTGGTGGTGTCCAACGAAACGGCGGATGTGGGCATTGTCAAAACGGTGACGTCACCGGCCGGTCCCATCCAGAGCGGAGATGCGGTGACATACAACCTTCGGGTGACGAACAACAGCGGTGCCACCACGGTGACCGGCATTACCGTGACCGACGTATTGAACGATCTGGTGCGGCAGGATGAGGGTGGCACTGTTGACACACCAACGCCAGGATCGCCCCGCTACCCAGGGGGCGGCTTCGTCTCCGTGACGCCCGGCGCTGGCGCCGTCTGCCCAGCACCTTCTGGTGGTCCCACGAGCGCATCCCGTACATTGACGTGCACGATTGCGTCGCTCAACGCCGGGGCATCGGTGGACATCGCCGTTGTGATCCGCCCCAAGGTTGCGAGCAATGGCATTTACAACAACACGGCGATCGCGCGGTCCAGTGACATCAATGACAGCGATGGCACAAATGACTCCAGCGCGGTGGGCATCACGGCCACCGCCTTGGTCGATCTCGTGGCGTTGAAGCAGGTCTCGCCCACCACCGCCGCCGCAGGCGAGCCCTTGACCTTTTTGGCTACGGTACGCAATGACGGCCCATCGTCGGCCCAGGCGGTGACCATGGTCGACACCCTGCCTGCCAACGCCATCCTGATCGGCAACCCCACCGTGTCCGATGGAGGAGCCTGCACACCCGCGGGTGGCGCCGCGGCCACCCCGCGCACTGCCGGGGGCACACTGAACTGCGCATGGCCTGCGGCCGTGGCCAGCCGGTCCCAGCGCACCGTGACTTTCCAGATGCGGTCGTTGGGCGATCTGCCCGCGGCCACCATCGTGCACAACGAGATCACCGTGGCGACCACGACTCCGGAACTGCGCTCGGACAACAATGCAGCATCGGCTGACGCTACGCTCAGGCGCGCCGAACTGGATGTGACGCTCGGCATGAGCCATACGAATGACGGTTTGCTGGCCGGTGAAGGCACCCGCTACACCATCACGGTGACCAATGCCGGTCCTTCGTATGCCACCAACGTGGTGATGAGCGATGCGTTCCCTGTCAACCTGAGCGCGTCGGTGCCATCCACCGCCACTTTCAGCTACCAAGGGGGCTTGGCCATTGGCGGTGCTGCGACAGCTGTCACCGGCACCGTGGCTTGTACGCAGCCCACGGTGGGTGCCACCAGCGGCCCGCTGCAATGCACGATTCCGGTGTTGCCCCCGGGCGCGAGCGTGACGATCAGTTTCGACATGAATGCCCAATCTCTGCCGCCTGGCGCCAGCACCGGCACCATCTACCACCGCGCTACGGTGACGCCCTTTGAGACGGAATGGCTCAGCAATGGCAATGACGTGATCGTGAACAACACCACGACCGACCGTACATCCATGAGTCTCACGGCCAACAACGTCGACCTGGGCATCAACAAGCAAGGTCCCAATGGCCCGCTGGATGCGGGCGATACGGTGGTTTACACGTTGACCGTGACAAACTATGGGCGGAACCCGCTGTCCCCTGCCGGAGCAACGGTGACTGACGTTCTCACTGCTGGTCTGGACTTCGTTTCTGCATCCGCCGGTTGCGCTTACAACGCGGGCACCCGAACCGTCACGTGCAACGTGCCGCAACTGGCGCAGAGCGCAGACGCGGTCTTCACCTTGACGACCCAATTGGCCAATCCGTACAACGGCGCCCGCCCCCTGGTGAACGAAGCTACGGTGACGGTCACTGGCGACGGAAATCCTGACAACAACAGTTCACGCAAGGAGACCCCGCTCAAGCCACCGCCTGGCGGCGTGGCCAGCATTCCTACGCTTTCAGAGTGGGGCCTGATCTTGTTGTCCACGCTGATGGCTCTGATGGCATGGCGGCACGCGGTGGTGCAGCGTCGCCACTGAGTGGGAGGTGCTTGCTGAGTGAAAAGGGGCGCAGCAAGCGCCACCGTTGACTAGTGTTGGCCGCTGAGGCGGTCAACGAAACCTCAAAGGCAGCACCCGTGACCGGTTGCTGGCTTTTTCGTGGGTGCGGTTGTCGATAATGGCGCTTTGCTTGAAGCGGCACCCACCGTGCCAACGCGTGCTTTTGCCGGAGACCTCCTGTGTTTCGCTTTTTTCTCACTTTCGTCATCCTGCAGCTTGGGCTTTTTGGCATCAACATGCTCGGTGTAGTGCAGCAGCACGTGGTGCTGCCCTGGACGGCTCTCTTGGCGCGCATCTGTGTGGCGCTGGTGACCCTGTTTGATTCCACTGCGGCGGCGGCAGGCAAGGTATTGTGGAACACGGTGACCGGGTTCGGTGTGTCGATAGAGCCTGGATGCAATGGCATCGAGGCCTGCATCGTATTGTTCGCTGCAGTGCTGGCGTTTCCGTCGTCCTGGCGACACAAGATGATCGGCCTGGCGCTGGGGTTTGTGGCCGTGCAGGGCTTGAACGTGGTGCGGGTGATCAGTCTTTTTTACTTGGGACAGTGGAACACCGCGGTCTTTAACTTTGCCCACGAATACCTGTGGCAGGCACTCATCATGCTGGATGTGTTGATCGTCTGGCTATTGTGGGTGCGCGCGGGCGCCAGGTCGCAGGCTCTGCCACCGCCGGATGATCCGCCGGCCCCGCCTCCGCCCGCCCCCGTACCACCAACACCGCCGGTGCGGCCTCCAGCGGAGGGCTTGGTGAGTTCATCCCTTGATCTCTCTCCGCCTTTGGCCCGTTGACCTCCCGGATGCTTGCCATGCGCCGCCCATCTGCCCTCACGATTTTTGTTCTGTCCGCTTTTGCCTGGGTGATCGTTCTCACTCTGGCGTGGACCAAGGTATCTGCCTGGACCTCGTATCCCGTGGGACTGTTGGCGCACATTGCGCTGGAGCAAAGCGCGCCGATGTGGGTGCGCGACGTGCATCTTTCTCCTGGCGCCATGGAGGTGGATACCGCCATCTCCGTGCCGGTGGCCGAGGCAGCAGGGCGTCGCGGAGAGATCACCATCGAGGCCAGCCCAGCCCGCTACGCCTACAGCCTCCCCATCTTTCTGGCACTTTTGCTCGCGGCCCGGGGCAAGGGCAGAGTGGGGAGGGCGCTTGCGGGTTACGCGCTGCTGCTGCCGTTTCAGGCCTTTAGCCTGACGATGTATTCCCTGATGCAGATGATGTTGGCCGCGCAACTCAACATCCGGCTGTTGCGCATTTCGCAATGGCAGATGGAGCTCATCGTGTACGGTTATCAGGTCGGGGCACTGGTACTGCCCACGCTGGTGCCAATCTTGGTGTGGCTGTGGATGGATCGGCGCTTTGTGAACGACGTGCTGGTGCGCGGCTGGCGCGAGTCGTTGGCGCCAGCGTCATTGCCGTCCTGAAGCTCTCAAGAAACTGTTTCTTCGGGTGACGGATTGGGGTCTCTGATCTCTGTACCCACAGGATCGAGCCTGTACCCCATGCCGTAGATAGCGGTGATGGTGTACCCGTTGTCTTCGGTCAGTTCAAGCTTGGAGCGCAGTCGCGAGACATGGGTATCCAGCGAGCGCGACGGGGCCTCGTTGGTGTCGCCCCACACCACTTCCCGCAGGTGTGCGCGCGACAACAGCCGCCCCGGGTTGCGGAACATGAAGAGCGCAAGTTCGTATTCGCGGTTCTTGAGTTCCACCGTTTGGCCGTGCACTGCAAGTGATCGTTTGTCGGCATCAAAGGAGTAGGGTCCAAACACCAGCCGCATGCCCATGGCCTCAGGGAACGCGCGGCGCATGAGTGCGGTGGTGCGTGCAACCAGTTCGCCCATGCGCAGTGGCTTGGTCATGAAGTCATCGGCGCCGCAAGTCAACGCCCGGACAACATCCCGTTCTTCCTGGCGGCGGGTGATGAACAAGATGGGGAGTTGTGAGCCTACCATCTGCCGGACGGTCTGCACCACATCTATGCCTTCCATGTCAGGCAAGTGCCAGTCCACGATCAGCAGGTCAAAGGTTTCGTGCCTCACATCTTTTAGCAGGCTGGTGCCGCTGGCGAAGGTGTGGCAGACGTGGTGGTGGCGCTCCAGCGTCCCTTTGATCAGCTCCAGCAGGATCGGGTCGTCGTCAAGAACTGCAATGCGCATGGTGGTGGGGCGGGAGGAATCGGCCTCCCCGAAATATCAAAAGAGAACTCCCCCCAATGGGGAGTGCTTTGATATTGCCCGACATCAGTTGTCTGTGACTGCAGGTTGACAATGGTTTGCAATGTGCCGCGTCCAGGCTACCAAGAGCCTGGGGCAAAGCGTTCACGCAGCGTGGCGGTGCTGCACCCAGCGCATGCCTTCGCGGGTGGCGTAATGGGCGGCGGTGGCGTGGTCTGCAAACACCGGCACGAAACGCATCACACGGTCGTGGGTGCCGCGGCCAGAGCCCGAGCGGATGGAGACCGAGGCGGCGTAGCGGCCGTCGTCGAGCATGCGCGTCAGGGGCGAGATCAGGTATTTGCCAACGGTGGTGTTGGGTTCGGTCAAGGTCATGGAAAAGCAGGCCGCTGACAGTGCTGCGGCGTCATCAAAAGGGGATAGTAAAAAGGGGCAGCCTGGGCGCTGTCCGGGTGTTTCGATCCTGGCCGCACACCTCGCTCGGAGGCTGGGACAGCAGGAGAGCACCGACAGGATCCAAAAGAGCGTGGAGTGGATCCCGGGTGGCCAGACGTCGGGAGTGTCTGGCCCAGTGGCACAAGGGCCACATGATCAACGGCGGTGCGCGGACCTATGAGAGTCTAAATAGCGCGCCATTATGAAAACTTGGCTTTATCGAAGCGCCGATTATATAGAAGTTTGCTTTGCCGTGCTCAAATGCATCCAAACACTCAAACACTCAACGGTTCTTCTTCCATGGCCTCGATCTGTTCGATCAGCATGTCCACTTGCCCGCGCCAATAGTCGCTGGTGCCAAACCATGGAAAGTTGACTGGGAAAATCGGGTCTTGCCAGCGGCGCGCGAGCCAGGCGCTGTAGTGGATGAGGCGCAGGGTGCGCAGCGGCTCGATGAGTGCCAGCTCGCGGCGGTCAAAGCTGCGGAACTGCTCGTAGCCGTCTACCAGGGCGCTCAACTGGTGGGTGCGCTGGCGCCGGTCGCCCGAGAGCAGCATCCACATGTCCTGCACGGCCGGGCCCATGCGCGCGTCGTCCAGGTCGACAAAGTGCGGGCCGCCACGGCCCCATTCGTCCAGCGGGGTCCACAGGATGTTGCCGGGGTGGCAGTCGCCATGCAAACGGATGGAAGTGGCATCTTTTAAGCCAAATTGGCCTATAGCGCTTGATAGGTAATCGCTATTAGCTATCAAATCAAGAGCTTTGTCGCACTGCTCCTTCCAGGCGGCCTGCATGTCGAGCGGAATGATCTCGTTCCCCAGCAGCCAGTCGCGCGATGCCGTGCCAAAGGCTTCCACATCCAGCATAGGCCGGTGCACAAATGGCTGGGCTGCACCCACGGTGTGGATGCGGGCCAGAAAGCGGCCAATCCATTCCAGCACTTCAAAGTCGTCCAGCTCGGGCTGGCGGCCGCCGCGCCAGGGGCTGACCGAAAACGCAAAGCCGTCGTGCTGGTGCAGCGTGCTGTGGTTCAGCACCAGCGGCCCCACGGCGGGCACCTCGGCGGCCATCAACTCCGCTGCAAAAGTGTGCTCTTCCAGGATCTGCGCATCCGTCCAGCGGCCCGGGCGGTAGAACTTGGCCACCACACGTTCACCGTCTTCCAGCGTGACCTGGTACACCCGGTTTTCATAAGACGACAGCGCCATCAGGCGCCCATCGCCGTAGAGCCCGACGCTGGCCAGCGCGTCCAGCACATGGTCGGGGGTGAGGCGGGCGTAGGGATGCGGGTGGTTGGCGCTGGTGGGGTTTTCGGCGCTGGCGGGGGCCGCGATGTTGTAGTTGTGTTCTGCGTCGTCGGAGGTCTGTGCGGTCATGCCGCATTGTCGCCGCGCGCATGCGGCACAACCGGGCCGTGGGTGTCAGCCCGCCTGCATCGTGGCGATGTGCCCGGCGCGCGGATCGCCGTTACCGGCCAGCACGGCGGCAAACAGCGCCTGCGTGGCCTCGGGCCCCGTGTGGCGCTGGACCACCAGCCACGGCTGGGAGGGGGCTGTCACGGCGGTGCTGAACTGATTCCAGGCAGCCACAAGCCGGTCGTTCAGACCCTCTGCGCCCCAGTCGGCATGCCGCTTCTTGACCTGCGCTGGGGCAAAGAACATCACCGGGCGCGGGCCGGGCAACTGGCCTGCGCCGCCCAGGTCCTGTACGTGGCTGGCGCCCACCGAGCAGCTGTAGGCCAGACCTGTGAAGTGGGCGTGGATGCGCTGGCGCAGGCCCACGCTGCCCGCAAAGTCGATGTACACGCTGGGCGTGGCGCCATCGAGCTGGTCCAGCGTGTCGTAGGTGACCACGCCGTCGTAGCTGCCCAGGCTTTCGCAGAAGGCCACGTTGCCGGGGGATGTGAGGCCGATGACTTCAATGTCGTGCCGCTGCGCCAGCTGGAACGCCGTGCCGTAGGCTGTTTTGCTCGATGCGCTGGACAGCAGCATGCGTTTTGCGCCGAAGAACCGCTGATCGGCCAGAAAGTCGTCAATCAGCCACGAGGTGATGAACAGTGGGCGCAGCAGCGCTTGCACGTCCTCGTTGTCGGCGCGGTACAGGCCATCGGCGCTGGTGCGCAGGTAGTGGTTGTACACCGCGTGCAGGCCCGCGCGGTGGGGCGCCCCGTCGCTGAACCCTTGGGGTGTGGCACGCTGGGGCGACAGCACGGCGTGGCTGGCCATGGGCCAGTAGCCATACAGCCGCTCGCCCACGGCGATGGCCGGATGGGTGGATTGCAGCACCAAGCCGAAACCCCACACGGGCACGATGCCCCAGCCGGGCTCGCCGGTGGGGAAGAACTGCCAGTAGTTCAGCATGTCGCCCAGTGCGGCGTAGGTGATGTTGTTGGCGGTCAGCGCAAACTGCTCGACCCTTACGCGCACCTGGCCGTCGGCAAGGGCGGTGTCTTCAGTAGTGGACAGGCGGGTGGTGGCCAACTGGTCCTGGCGCACAAGGAGGGTGGTGGTGCTCATGGCGCCACGCTAAACGAAACGGCCCGCAGGCTCAACACCTGCGGGCCGCCTTTGCGACAGGTCAACGGTGTGCGGGACCTAACTTGACGTCAACGCGTGCGTTGTGTGTCGAGGGCCAGGACCAGCACCATTGCAATGATTGCGGGCAAGGCCTGGGTGAAGAAGATCTTGGGCGCCGCCGTAGCGCCGCCAAACACCCCGGCCACGATCACGCAGGCCAGAAAGAAGATCTTGAACGCCCGGTTGCCGGTGAACAGCCCCCAGAACAGGCCTGCCGCCAGAAAGCCGTTGTACAGCCCCTGGTTGGCCGCCAGCGTGGTGGTGGCGTCGGCCAGCTCCTGCGTGAGATTGAATGTCTTCAGGCCCAAGGGCTTGTTCCAGAAGAACATCTCCAGCACGAGGATGTACACATGCTCGATGGCCACGAGGGCCACCGCGACGCGAGGGATCAGCAGGCGGCTCATGGTGCAGAACGTGTTGGCGGCCTCGCAGCGGCCGCGTTGGAGCGCAATCGGGATGAGTGGATGCGTCGGGTGCGCCGCATGGGCTCATGCCCATGCAAGCAGCCGGGGCGTTCAATCGCCCGATTTCGCTCCAACCCTTCGGGCAGTGGTCTTTGCGGGTGGTCTGCGGCGTTGCGGCACTTGCCAATAGCCGAGCTATTGGCTGCGCACCGCGCCTTGCATCCCCTCCCGTATAGACCGCTGCGCGGCCACTGAGAGGTCGTCAACACGTTCTCAGACGATCGTGATGGTCACGTCGATGTTGCCGCGTGTGGCGTTGGAGTAGGGGCAAACCTGGTGGGCTGCGTCGACCAGCTTTTGCGCCGTTTCCTTGTCCAGGCCAGGCAGCGTGATGGCCAGGCGGGCGGCGATGCCGTAGGCGTTCGGGATGGGGCCCAGGTCCACTTCAGCGTCGATGGACACGTCTTGCGGCACGGGGATGCCGATCTTGCCGCCGACGGCCTTCATGGCGCCGATGAAGCAAGCGGCGTAGCCGGAGGCAAACAGCTGCTCGGGGTTGGTGCCCGTGCCGGACGTGCCGGGCGAGGACAGCTTGACGTCCAGGCGGCCGTCATCGGTCTTGGCGGCGCCGTCGCGGCCACCGGTGACGTGGGATTTGGCTGTGTACAGGACTTTTTCGAGTGTGGTCATGGTGTCTTCTTTTGAGATGTTGCCCGCAAGGCGGGACGGTGGAGGGAATCGGTAACTAGTTAAAACGTTGAGGCTTAACGCGGTTCAACGCGGATTGAGCTTGTCGCGCAGGTTCTTGAGCTGGCCCGTCAGCGCGGCCAGTTCAGGCAGCGAACATTGGCTGCTTTGCAGCACACACTGCGGTATGACCTCGGCACGGTCGCGCAGCGCGCGGCCCTCGGCGGTGAGGGTGATGCGCACCCGTCGCTCGTCTTCGACATCACGCAGCCGGGCGATGTGGCCCTGCGCTTCCAGCCGCTTGAGCAGCGGCGTGAGCGTGCCGGAGTCGAGGAACAGGCGCTCGCCTAGGTCGGACACGGTGAGGCCGTCGCGCTCCCACAGCACCAGCATCACGAGGTACTGGGGGTAGGTCAGGCCGATGGCATCCAGCAGTGGCTTGTAGAGCTTGGTCATGGCCAGCGAGGCGGAATACAGCGCAAAGCAGACCTGGTTGTCCAGCTGCAGGGCTGCAGGGCTGGGGGTGTGGGGAGTGCTGTGGCTGGGCATGGGGTGAATTGTGATGGATTATTAAATTGCGCGCAATTGAATTGTGAAAAACTTTGTTAATGGATGGGATTGGCACAAGGTACGCACGGCATCGCGCCGTCGGTGCTAATCGCGGGCGATGTGCACGGAATCACGCGGGCACGGATATGGGGCCCGCGTGCTGCTCCAAAACAGGTTTGCTATCGATAGTGAAGCTGTTGGCGCTTGTGGGGTAAGCGCTAGAGGCCAATTTGATCTAAAAATGTCCCATTGGGCAATCAGCTGCGCCGTCACCGTCCGCTGAACTGCGCGGGCCGCCGCTCCACAAACGCGCGCACTCCCTCGGCCGCGTCCTCGCTGTTGGCCAGTTGCTTTTGAACGGGGATGAATTCCGCCACCGCAGCCGCCTGCCCCTGCTCGATGGCTTTGAGCACATTGAGTCGCGTGGCCACCACGGCCCGCGGTGCCTGGGCGGCAATGCGTTGGGCAATGGACAAGGCCTCGTCCAGCTCCTGGCCTGCGGGCACCACCTTTTGCACAAAGTTCAGACGGTATGCCTCGGCGCTGCCAAATTCCTCGGCAGTCAGCAGGTGTAGCAGCGCATTGCCAGTACCCGCCCTTTCGGCCATGCGCAACGTGGCGCCGCCAGTGGCCATGATGCCGCGCTGCACTTCCATCTGCGAGAAGCGGCAGTTGTCGGCCGCCACCACGATGTCGGCGCCCAGCATCAGCTCAATGCCCACGGTGAAACAAATGCCCTTGACGGCCACGACCATGGGCTTGGTGCGGCGCCGGTAGCCGGGCAGTCCGTAGTCGTGCGGCTCCACCAGGCCTTCAGGGATGGCCTTCTCGCCGCGCTGCATGTAGGCGCTCACGGCGGGCAGGTCGAGGCCGGCTGTGAAATGGTCGCCCATGGCGTGCAACACCCCCACGCGCAGCGCAGGGTCGTCATCGAGGCGGGTGTAAGCCTCGGCGAGCTGGCGGAACATGGGCGGCGTCCAGCCGTTGCGCTTGGCCGGGCGGTTGATGCCGATCAGCAGCACATGGCCCAGCACCAAGGTGTCAATGCAGCCCTCGGGAGGGGGCGTGGTGCTGGATGGGATGGTGGGGGTGGTTTCTGACATGGCCGGGTCTCCTTTTCGTTTCCACGATTGAAAACCCGGCGCGCCGCCTGCGCCGTCCCCAGGGGGACAACGCAGTGCCTTCAATGGTCAGTAGGTGTAAACGCCCTGGCCGGTTTTGCGGCCCAGGCGGCCAGCGGCCACCATTTCTTTCAGCAGCGGGCACGGCCGGTATTTGCTGTCGCCAAACTCGGTGAGGTAAACGTCCATCACGGCCAGGCAGACATCAAGGCCAATCATGTCGGCCAGCGCCAGTGGGCCAATCGGCTGGTTGCAGCCCAGCTTCATGCCCGCGTCGATGTCCTCGGGCGTGGCCAGGCCTTCGGCCAGCACAAAGAAGGCCTCGTTGATCATGGGCACCAGGATGCGGTTGACCACAAAACCGGGCGCGTTCTTCACGGTGATGGGGCTCTTGCCCAGCGCCTCGGCCAGCGCCTTCACGGCGTCGTGCGTGGCATCGCTGGTCTGCAGGCCGCGGATGATCTCCACCAGCGCCATCATGGGCACGGGGTTGAAGAAGTGCATGCCGATGAACTTGTCGGCGCGGGACGTGGCCGCGGCCAGCTTGGTAATGGAAATGGACGAGGTGTTCGATGCGATCAGCACCTCACGGGCCACGAGGGCATCCACCTGCTTCAGGATCTTGAGCTTGAGTTCGTAGTTCTCGGTGGCGGCCTCGATCACGAGTTGCGCGGCCTTGAGGTCGTCGTAGCTGGTGGAGGTCTTGATGCGCGACAGGGCGGCGTCCTTGTCGGCGGCGCTGATCTTTTCTTTCTTGATCAGGCGGTCCAGGCTGCCGGCCACGGTGGCCAGGCCTTTCTGCACGGCAGCGTCGGAGATATCCACCATCACCACGTGGATGCCGGACACCGCGCAAGCCTGCGCAATCCCGTTGCCCATGGTGCCCGCGCCAATGATGCCTACGGTCTGAATCGTCATATAGAGAGCCCTCTTCAAAGTGAAACGAATGGGGTGGATGGTAAGCCGAAAAGCACGGTCGTTCGGTTATCGTGGCCTGCGCCGCTGCGCTGCATGGCGGAGGAGACAACACAACATGTTTGACTACATTGTCATTGGAGGCGGTTCTGCCGGCTCGGTGCTGGCCGGGCGACTGTCCGAAGACCCCACCGTGCGCATCTGCCTGCTGGAAGCTGGGCCTGCAGACAAAAGCGTGCTGATCCACTGCCCTGCAGGTCTGGCCGTGATGGCCAAGTTCGAACTCAATGGCTGGGGCTTCAACACCACGCCGCAAGCCGCGCTCAACAACCGGTGCGGCTATCAACCGCGCGGTAAGGTGCTGGGGGGCTCAAGCTCGATCAACGCCATGGTCTACGTGCGCGGTCAGCCTGCGGACTACGACCACTGGGCCGTTCAGGGCAACCCGGGCTGGGGATGGGACGATGTGAAGCCCTACTTCCTGCGCGCCGAGAACAACGAGCGCGGCGCCGATGACTGGCATGGCCAAGGGGGTCCTTTCAATGTAGCGGACCTGCGCGCGCCTCACCGGTTCAGCCAGCATTTCACTGACGCGGCTGTGCAGGCTGGGCACCCGCACAACACCGACTTCAATGGTGCAACACAAGAAGGCGTGGGCCTGTACCAGGTCACGCACAAGAACGGCGAGCGGCACAGCGCGGCCAAGGGGTACCTCACGCCGCACCTTGCGCGGCCCAATTTGCAGGTGATAACCGGCGCCCGTGCAACACGCATCCTGTTCGACGGCAAGCGTGCAGTGGGGGTGGAATACCGCCAGGGCGGCACCCTGCACCAGGTAAAGGCCAGCCGAGAGGTGTTGCTGAGCGCGGGCGCGTTGCTCTCTCCGCAGCTGCTGATGCTGTCGGGCATAGGGTCAGTAGCGCAACTTCAGCTACACGGCATCCCGGTGCTGCACGATCTCCCCGGCGTGGGCCAGCATCTGCACGACCATCCCGATGTGGTGCAGGTGCTGGATGCGCCCGAACTCAAGGACCTGTTCGGTCTCTCGCTGTCGGGCATGGCACAGACCATGCGCGGCATCATCGAATGGCGCAAGCGCCGCACGGGCATGTTGACTACCAACTTTGCCGAGGCGGGGGGCTTCATCAAGAGCGACCCATCCGAGTCCGCGCCCGACCTGCAGCTGCACTTTGTGATTGGTAAGCTGGTCGACCACGGGCGCAAGACGGTGTTCGGCCATGGCTATTCGGCACACGTGTGCCTGCTGCAGCCCAGGAGCCGGGGTTCGGTCACGCTTGCAAGCGGTGACCCCATGGTGTTGCCGTTGGTGGACCCCAACTTCCTCGCGGACCCGGATGACATGGTGCGCATGGTGCGCGGCTTCAAGCGCACGCGGGAGATCTTGACGCAGCCTGCGCTCGCGAAGTTCGGCGCCAAGGAACTGGCAGCCTCTGCCAACGCGCGCAGCGATGCGGAAATTGAGCAGTTCATCCGCCAGTACGCCGACACCATCTACCACCCCGTGGGCACCTGCCGCATGGGCCCCGGTCCGATGGATGTGGTGGACGCCGAACTGCGGGTACGCGGGGTTGAAGGTCTGCGCGTGGTGGATGCGTCTGTGATGCCGCGCATTGTGAGCGGCAACACCAATGCGCCCACCGTGATGATTGCAGAAAAGGCAGTGGACCTCATCCGCGCCGCAGCGTGACAGATTTCACGCCGCGGGATGAAGGCGCAGCGCAGGCTACCGACAGGGGCTTGAAAGCGGAAGTTCTTCACACGTAAAAATCGACGCTGTTCCTAGACTTCTTTCATCGGCTGCGGGTGCATGGTGCACCCGGCCGACACCGCACAAAGACGGTGAAGTCACCGGCCCCCTCAATGTTGAGGGGCCGCATGAAAGAAACCTGCGATGAACATCGACCCCCGTGAAATCTCCGCCCTGATTGCCGCCCACGCCGATGCGTCGGCCCAGCCCGCCGTACCGCGCGTGGATCTGTACGTCGGCATCCACAAGGCACTGCGTGCACTGATGGCGCACACGCTTCTGGCTCTGGGCCGCATGGATGTGACGGACGACGAAGAGTTTTGCAGCCATTGCGAACGCGTGATGGACCTGCTGGACCTGTGCCGCTCGCACCTGCACCACGAAAATAGCTTTGTGCACGCCGCCCTTGAGGCCCGCGCTCCCGGCTCGAGCCAGGTACTGGAGCGCGAGCACGGCGAGCACGAGGCCGCCATCACCGCGCTGGCGGCTGGCGTTACGCAACTGCTGGGGTGCACCCATGCCGTCAGGCCTGCGGCCACCCAGGCGCTGTATCGGCAACTTGCCCTGTTCATTGCCCACAACTTCGAGCACATGCATGCCGAGGAAACCGCGCACAACAGTGCGCTTTGGGCGCATTACAGTGATGAGGAGTTGATGGATATCCACAACGCACTGGTGGCCTCCATTCCTGCGCACGAGATGATGGCCATCCTGCGCTGGCTCGTGCCTTTCATGTCGCCCCCTGAGCGCACGGCGATGCTGGCGGACATGCGTGCGCACGCCCCTGCACCTGTATTCACCGCCGTGCTGGACAGCGTTCAGCCGCACCTCACGCCTTATGAGTGGATCAAGCTCATGCGCAGCCTTGATTTGCCCGTCGTGCCAGGCTTGGTGCACTAGTCAGTGAAACTGAGAAATCGGAGGTACGCCGGTGCTGTACGGGGTGCAGGGCAATTCGCAGGCCGCAGCCAACGCTGGACGCCTGGGCAGGGAATGCAACGTCGCCCTGCGCCCCGTACAGCACCGGCCCTTCTGGTGAGTGCCTGGCTGGCCTGCATGCGTCGTTGCCGTGCCCGCCGGGTGTGCAACCCGGCTGCGCCCGCCGCCTAGTCTGCGGGCCAGCCAGACACTCACGTACCGCCGATCTCTCAGATTCACTGGCCTGGGCAGATGCCCGGGCCTGCGCTGGGGTCAGGCCTTGAAACGCTTGCGCGTGAGCGCCAGTGCCACCCAGAATGCCGCCACGGTGGTGACCACCAGCACCGCACTGTGGCGCCAGGGGTTGTCGGGCCACTGGTCCATGAAAAGAGGGCGCACCAGTTCTACTGCGTTGGTCAGCGGCAGCCAGTCAGACAGGGTGCGCACCAAGGCGGGCAACTGGTCGCGCGGAAAGAACACCCCGGACAGGAACATCATGGGCGTGAGGACCAGCGTGAAGTAGTACGTGAAAAAGTCGTACCCCTTGGCCAGCGCATTGAAGATCAGCGCAATGCTGGAAAACATGACGCCCACGAACACCAGCACCGGCCAGGCCACCAGCAGCTTGGGGCTGTGGCTGATGCCCAGCGCCAGCATGACCCCAAGGATGGCGGTGACGGTGAACACTGCCTTGAAGGCGGCCCACAGCATCTCGGCCAGCACCACGTCGTCCAGGCTGATGGGTGCGTTCATGATCCCGTCCCATGTCTTTTGCACGTGCATGCGCGAGAATGCCGAGTACAGCGCTTCAAAACTTGCAGCGTTCATCGCGCTCATGCAGATGGAGCCGCTGGCCAGAAAGAGGATGTAGGGCACCTGGGTGTCGCCACCGGCCGTGGCGACCTTCACTTGGCCCACCAGCGCGCCCATGCCGTAGCCAAAAGCCACCAGCCACATCAGCGGTTCGGCAATGTTGCCCACCAGGCTGGGAATGGCCAGCTTGCGCCAGACCAGCAGGTTGCGCATGAACACCGGCCAGCACCGGGTGGAAAGGCTGGGCACACGCCACACGGATGGGTTGGCGAGGGTCGTATTGGTGTCGGTGGTATCCCCTGCGGGGTTGTAGACGTTGTGCATGGGGCTTATTGTGCTTGTGCCGCGCTGGCCTGCGCGCACACGGCCCTGCGCCGTGCGTGCCGCGGGCACGGCCATTGCTTTCTGCATGCGGATGACCCACAACGTGCTGAAACTCCCCGCCAACGCCCCTGCACTGTGGCAGCACCGGCTCGGCCTGCTGTTGGAGTCGACGGGCGAAGGGGTGTTTGGCATTGACCTGGCAGGCAACTGCGTGTTCATCAACCGGGCCGGGGCACAGATGCTCGGCTTCGCAGCCGAAGAGGTGATGGGGTGCAACATGCATGCGCTGACACACCACTCCCACCCCGACGGCAGTCCCTATGCTGACAGCGACTGCCCGATCTTCAACGCATTTCGCAACGGCTTGCCTTGCCGGGTCGACACCGAGGTCTTCTGGCGCCGAGATGGCTCGGCGTTTGCCGTGGAGTATTCGAGCCACCCCATCCTGGAAGGAGACGAAGTGCACGGCGCCGTGATCGCCTTTGTCGACATCACCAGCCGCAAGCGTGCCGCCGATGAACTGCAACGCGCACACGACGCGCTGGCCCTCGCCAACGATGAGCTGGAGCAGCGGGTGGCCGCCCGCACGCAAGAGCTGTCGCAGGCGTTGGTGCAATTGCGCGAGCTGTCGGCCTATTCGGAACAGGTGCGGGAGGACGAACGCACGCGCATCGCCCGCGAAGTGCATGACGAACTCGGCAGCCTGCTGGTCGCGCTAAAGATGGACGTGAACTGGCTGCACAAACGCCTGGGGGAGCAAGGCGAGCGCAGCCCCGAGGCTGCGGGTGACATGCGCATGCAGATGCGCTGTAAATGCCAGAACATGAGCCGCCTCATCGAGACTGCAGTGGACAATGTGGGCCGCATCATCACCGACCTGCGTCCCAGCATTCTCGACCACCAAGGGCTGTGGGCTGCGCTGGAGTGGCAGGCGCAGGAGTTTGTGCAGTCTGCAGAGCTGCACCTGACCTGGCAAATGAACGTGCCTGAGACTTTGCATCTTCCCGAGCCCGCTGCGATTGCCGTGTTTCGCATCTTCCAGGAGATGCTGAGCAATGTGGGCCGCCACGCGGAGGCCAGCGCCATCGACATCTCCATTGACCTGCAGGACGAGACATTGCAGTTGCGCGTGCAAGACGACGGTGTGGGTGCTACCCGCCAGGCGCTGGAGGCGCCCACCGCGTATGGTGTGATGGGCATGCGCGAGCGGGCGCGCCAACTGGGTGGGCACTTGCGCATCACCAGCGAGCCGGGCGCGGGCTCGTGCCTGCAATTGCTGATTCCGCTGGAGATGTCATGAATTCCGTTGTTCGCGTCTTGATTGGCGATGACCATCGCATCGTGCGAGAGGGTCTCAAGCAGGTGTTGGGTGACCCCGCCAACGGCCTGCCGGACATTGCGGTGGTGGCCGAGGCAACACAGGGCGCTGAAGTGCTGGATCAGGTGGCCGCTTTGGCGGGCGCGCAAGGCCTGGATCTGGTGCTGCTAGACATTGCCATGCCGGGTACGGACGGCTTGGAAGTGCTGCAGGCGCTGCGCAAGGCGTGGCCTGCATTGCCGGTGCTCATGCTCAGCACCTACCCCGAGCGGCAATACGCCGTGCGCTGCATTCAGATGGGAGCGGCCGGATACCTGCACAAAAGCGCCGACCCGGACGACATGGTGGCCGCAGTGCGCAAGGCCGCTGCGGGCGGGAGGTATTTGACCGAGGCAACGGCTCTGGCGCTGGCGGGCGCGGTGGAGCGCACTGGTGTGGTGCGAGCCGCCCAAACAGGTATGACTGTGGGGCTTGATGCGCTATCGTATCGAGAGCATCAGGTGTTCCGCTTGCTGACTGCAGGCCAAAGCGTGAGCGAAATTGGTGCGCAACTCAAGCTTGCACCCAATACCGTCAGCACCTACCGCGCGCGCATCCTCGAAAAAACCGGCGCCCGCAACGACGTCGAGCTCGCACTTCTGGCACGCGGGGCGCCCGAAGGCTGACTCTTGCCGTTTTACAGCCCGTTTTGTAGTGCTGGCCCTACACGCTGTAGATGCCAGCCCCACGAAATTACAGGCCGCCCCGCCGCAGCGCACAAACTGGCCCGCGCTTTGCGTAACGCTTGGCACCAACTTCTCCGAGGTGTGCCATGTCTGAATTCTTCTCGCCGTTTGATGCCGACCGCCCGTTGATGCTCAAGTGCAGCTGTGGTCGCGACCACACTGCTGCCGACCACCAGGCCGAGGTGTCTGCCGAAGCCGCGGCAGCAACGCTGCGTGCGCGCAGCCTCACCAGCCAGTTCGAGGCGTATAGCAACGAGTTCATTGAAGCCACGCTGGTCAAAGCCATCTTTCCACAAGATGCCGTGCGCCGCCGCTTCATCAAGGCCGTCGGCAAGAGCACCGCCATGGCCGCCATCGCCAGCGTGTTGCCCGTGGCCAGCATGCAGGCCATGGCGCAAGAGAAACAAGGCGCTTTGGAAAAGACCAACCTCAAGATCGGGTTCATCCCCATCACCTGCGCCACGCCGTTGATCATGGCCCACCCGCTGGGGTTCTACCAAAAGCAGGGCCTGAACGTCGAGGTGACCAAGACCGCCGGCTGGGCACTGATCCGCGACAAGATGATGAACAAGGAGTACGACGCAACGCACTTCCTGTCGCCTATGCCGCTGGCGATTTCGATGGGCTTGGGCTCCAACGCCATGCCCATGAATGTGGCAACCATCCAGAACGTCAACGGGCAGGCGATCACCCTCGCTCTGAAACACAAGAACAACCGCGATCCCAAGAACTGGAAGGGCTTCAAGTTCGCGATTCCGTTTGAATACAGCATGCACAACTTTCTGCTGCGGTACTACCTGGCCGAGGCCGGGCTGAACCCCGACACTGATGTGCAGCTGCGCGTGGTGCCTCCGGCTGAAATGGTGGCCAACCTGCGTGCAGGCAATATCGATGGGTTTCTGGGTCCGGACCCGTTCAACCAGCGTGCGGTGTACGAAGAAGCTGGTTTCATCCACCTGCTCACCAAGGACCTGTGGAACGGCCACCCCTGCTGCGCATTCGGCACCAGCACGGAGTTCATTCAGAAGAACCCCAATACGTTTGCAGCGTTGTACCGTGCCGTGCTCACATCGGCCGCCATGGCGCGCGACCCTGCCAACCGCGAACTGATTGCCAAGGTGATTTCGCCCCAGGCGTATCTGAACCAGCCGGAGGCGGTGGTCGCCCAGGTGTTGACGGGCAAGTTTGCCGACGGGCTGGGCAAGATCCAGACTGTTCCCGACCGCGCTGACTTCGACCCCATGCCCTGGCAGAGCATGGCCGTGTGGATGCTCACGCAGATGCAGCGCTGGGGCTACGTCAAGGGCGACGTGAACTACAAGCAGATCGCCGAAAAGGTGTTCCTGATCACCGATGCAAAGAAACACATGAAGGCGCTGGACCAAAAGGTGCCTGACGGTGCGTACCCCAAGTTCAAGATCATGGGCAAGGAATTCGACGCTGCGAAGGCCGCCGAATATGCCGCCAGTTTTCCCATCCGCAAGGTAGGCTGACATGAACAGCGCGCGCAACCTCAACGTTCGGGCCGGAGTCCTGTCGGTCCTGATCCTGCTGGTGTTGCTGGGTATCTGGTATGCCGCCACTGCCAGCTCTGGACCGGCGAACTCTTTGGCCGGGATGACGGCCGAGCAGATTGAGTACGCCAAGATGATGGGCAAGGACCCGGGCACCACCAAAAGCGACGGCTTTCCCACATTGGCCGACATGGGGACCACCGCATGGGGGCACTTGTCCAATCCGTTTTATGACAACGGACCCAACGACAAAGGCGTGGCACTGCAGTTGGGGTATTCGCTAGGGCGCGTGGCCCTGGGTTTTGGCCTGGCATGCCTGGTGGCGATACCGCTCGGCTTCATCATCGGCATGTCGCCGCTGCTGCGCCGCGCGTTCGACCCGTTCATCCAGGTCTTGAAGCCCATCAGCCCGCTTGCCTGGATGCCGCTGGCGCTCTACACCATCAAGGACTCGTCGATCTCGGGCATCTTCGTGATCTTCATTTGTTCGGTGTGGCCCATGCTGGTGAACACGGCGTTTGGTGTGGCCTCGGTCAAGCGCGAGTGGCTCAACGTGTCGGCCACGCTGCAGGTCAACCCGCTGCGCAAGGCCTTCCTGGTGATCCTGCCAGCTGCAGCACCCACCATCCTCACGGGCATGCGCATCAGCATGGGCATTGCCTGGCTGGTGATCGTGGCCGCCGAGATGCTGGTGGGCGGCACGGGCATTGGCTACTTCGTTTGGAACGAATGGAACAACCTGTCGCTCACCAACGTGATCTTCGCCATCCTGGTCATTGGCGTGGTGGGCATGTTGCTGGACCTGGCCTTTGGCCAGTTGCAGAAGGCGGTGACCTATGTGGAGTGACGTAACCCAGCGCGCCGCGGCAGCAACACCTGATGCCCCCGATGCAAGCGGCTCGCCGCAACGAAAGGCTTCTTCCGTGAACGGTTTTCTTCAAATCGAACGGCTCAGCAAAGCCTACGTTCCCGGCAAGCCCGTCTTTGCCGATGTGTCGTTTGTGCTGGACAAAGGTGAGTTCGTTTGCATCATCGGCCATTCTGGCTGCGGCAAGACAACCATCCTGAACGTGCTAGCGGGGCTCGATACCGCTACATCGGGCAACGTCATCATGGACGGGCGCGAGATCTCGGGGCCCAGCCTGGATCGTGGCGTGGTGTTCCAGAGCCACGCCCTCATGCCATGGCTCACCGTGCGCCAGAACATCGCTTTTGCCGTCAAGTCGCGCTGGCCCGATTGGAAGAGCACCCAGGTCACTGCGCATGTCGAGAAGTTCGTCGCGTTGGTGGGTTTGTCACCCGCCATCGACAAGAAGCCTTCGCAGCTGTCAGGCGGCATGAAGCAGCGCGTGGGCATTGCGCGCGCGTTTTCCATCCAGCCCAAGATGCTGCTGCTCGACGAGCCTTTTGGTGCGCTGGATGCGCTCACGCGGGGCACCATCCAGGATGAACTGATGGCCATCGTGCGGCAGACGCAGCAGACGGTGTTCATGATCACCCACGACGTGGACGAAGCCATTTTGCTGGCCGACCGCATCTTGCTGATGAGCAATGGAAACGAAACCCCCGACGGCTATCGCCCCGGTGGCATTGCCGAAGTGGTCGTCAACCCACTGCCGCGAGACCGCACCCGCGCCAGCCTCCACCACCTGGATGGCTACTACGCGCTGCGCAACCACATCGTCGACTTCCTGGTAACACGCGCAAAAGCCCACTGACCCTGCCAGCGAGCAGCCCCGCTGTGCCACCCATGTGAGTGGCAGGGGAGACCGCAGCCCGAATTTCTCCCTTCGACCCCTTCCCACGTCCAACCCAAGGAGCCATCACCATGAACCGCAACGACGTCACCGAAAAAATCATCAGCACCAAAGTTTCGAAAGGCCTGCAATGGGATGCCATTGCCAAGAAGGTCGGCCAGTCCAAGGAGTGGACCACGGCCCTGTGCCTGGGCCAGATGACCGCATCGCCCGAACAGGCCAAGATCGTGGGCAAGATTTTCGGTCTCACGGCCGAGGAGCAGAAGTGGCTGCAGGTTGTGCCCTACAAGGGCTCGCTGCCCACACCCATCCCTACAGACCCGCTGATCTATCGCTGGTACGAAGTGGTAAGCGTTTATGGCACCACCATCAAGGAGCTGATCCATGAAGAGTTCGGAGACGGCATCATGAGCGCCATCGACTTCAGCATGGATATTCAGCGCGAGGCCAACCCCAACGGGGACCGTGTCAACGTGGTGCTGTCGGGCAAGTTCCTGCCCTACAAGCAGTATTGAAATCTGGCCGAAGCCTTGTTCGTCAGAGCACTTTGACGGCGCGGCCGATGAACTGGATAGGCCCTGTGGGTTTGCCAATCGGCGAGCCGGTGGGCGGCTCAAGCGTCAGCTCAAACAATTGGTTAGGCTGCAGTGGCGGCAGCTTGTCCAGCGGGATCTGCAGCGGCTGACCCGGTTTGACCAGGCCCAGCGACACGGGGCCGCTCCAGCCGTCGGCCTTGGTCCAGAACTCCAGGGCCTTGTCGGCGGGTACTTCCATCACGCCCAGCGGGATCAGGCTGATCTGCTGCGGTGAGCTGGCCTGCACCACCCAGCCCGGCGCCTTGTCCTGCGGGGTTACCAGCACCACCATGAACTGCGGCGGCGCGGCCACGGGGGCTACGCGAGTGACTAGCACGGCGGCCAGAACGGCCGCCATAGCAAACCCCGATCCTGCCAGGGCACGCCACAGGCCCAGATGGTTCCACCAGCGATCCGTCGTCGTGACCAATGCGCGCTGGCGAACCTGAGGTGTCGCAGGTGCGGCCACCGAAGAGGCGCTGGCCGCGTGGATTGAGGTGTCAATGCGCGTCCACAGCGCGGCAGGGGGCGTGACGGGCTCGGCCAGGTGCGTGAGCGGCAGCAGCCGCGCTTCCCAGTCGGTCACAGACCGCTGCAGTGCGGCGTCGGTGGCCAGGCGTTGCTCTACAGCGCTGCGGGCGGCGGCAGGCAACGTTCCCAGCACGTATTCACCGGCCAGCACGTGCAGGTCTTCAGGGTCACGAGGTTTTGGTTGTTGTGTGTGCTGGTTCATGCCATGCACTCCCGCAGCGAGACCAGGCTGCGCCGTATCCAGGCCTTGACGGTGCCCAGGGGCGCACCCAGGCGCTCGGCGATTTCACCGTGTGAACATCCGTCGACATAGGCGTGCAGCACGCAGCTTCGCCGCGCCGAGTCCAGACCCTCCAGGCAGTGCTGCAGGCGGCCCAGGTTGGCGTTCAGTTCAAAGGTTTCTTCCACCGCGTGGTAGGCCTGCACAGACATGTCGGCCTCCAGGGCTTGGGTGGTGGTTTCGTCTACATCGACGTGGCGGTTTGCATCGCGCACTGCGTTCAGGGCCAGATTGCGCACCACGCTGTAGATCCAGCCGCGTGCGCTGCCCCGGGTGGCGTCAAAGCTGGCCGCGCGGGTCCAGATGTTGACGCAGGCGTCGTGCACGATGTCCTCGGCCAGCGCGCGTTGGCGCACGATGCGCAGGGCTACGCCCAGCAGGCGCGCGCCCTCTTGTTCATACAGGCGGCGCATGGCGTTGCGGTCCCCCGCTGCGCACGCAGCGAGAGTTGCTTCGTAGTCAAAATCGCCAGGGGTGTCAGGCACGGGTTGGAATGGGCTTGGCTAAAACTTCGGCGCATCGTAGCCCACAACCTGACGCTGTCTGCGCGCAATCCCCCGCGTTGCAGGGGATTGCGGTGGCGCTTAGGCTGCTTTCCAGAAGATGTAGTCGGCCTGGTACTTGACGATCTGGCGCTCGCCCTTGTTGGAGGGGCTGCAGGCGGCCATGGGTGCTGCGCCGCCTTTCAACGCAACGCGCTGGATGTAGGTCACGCCCGTCATGGCACCCATGCCCATGGCGGGGTTGGCTTTCACCAATTGGAACGGGATGTTGCCAGCACCGGCGGGCGCCACGGCCAGCTGGGTGGCCGTCAGCTTGGAGCCGTCGCTTGATTCCCAGGTGGCGGGTGGGCCGTAGTAGGTGCCCACTTGCTTGCCGTTGCGGTCGTTCAGTGCCGCTTTCGGGCCTACGAACACCCACTCGGTCTGGCCGGGCATGTTCGCCTTGTCGCGGCATTCGTAGGTGATCTCGCCCACGCCCACGGTTTCCATCGCCACCTTGTTGCCCGCCGGTACCTTGATGGTGTCTGGCAAACCGTCTTGCGAGTACATCGTCTTGGAGGACATGGAGGATGACGTCATCGAACCGCAGGCGCTCAGCAGCACGGCAGCGGCAATGGCACCAGTCACTGGGATCAGGCGGGAGAGGGTAGTTTGGGTCTTGTTCATGGCGTTTCTCTTCTTCGGTTGGGTTGAAAGAACAGCAGCAAGATCCGCTGCTGTAGGTACTACCCACCAAAACGCCATTTGGATGCAGTCAGCGCGAAATATTTTTCGGCGCGCTTGGGTTCTCTTGTGGAACAACCTTCAGGCCAACGGTCCGGATGTTCATCCACCGGTGTGCAGCGGAGCGGCTTTGGGCGAATACGCCCACACATTGCGCCCGCGGTGCTTGGCCTCATACAGGCCCGCATCGGCAAAGGCGATGAGTTCGTCCACGGTTTGCCCGTGTTCCGGGAAGTGGGCCAGCCCGATGCTGGTGCCGATGTCTGCCTGCCCGGCTGCCAACGCAAAGGGCTCGTTCAGCGTCTTCAACATGGTGTTGGCGATGGCCTGGGCGTCCGTCGCTTCGGCGCAGCGCGGGAACACACACAAAAATTCGTCGCCCCCCAGGCGGGCCAGCGTGTCGCCTTCGTTCAGGCACACCGTCAGGCGCTCGGTCACTTTGCACAGCAACTCATCACCTGCTGCGTGGCCCAGGGTGTCGTTGACCTTCTTGAACCGGTCCAGGTCCATGAAAAACACGGTAAACGACGAATGGCTGGTGCGCGCATCGGCGATGGCCTGGCGCAGGCGGTCGCGCGCAATCATGCGGTTGGGCAGATTGGTCAGCGGGTCCAGGTTGGCCTGCTCCAGTTCGCGGCGGGTCTGGTCCAGGTCTTCGATGCGGCATTCCAGCTCAAACTCGCGGGCTTCGAGCTTGACCACCATGTGGGCGAAGGATTCGGCCAGCTGCGCCAGCGTGCTGTCGGCGGGGTGCTGGCCCGTCATGGCCATCAGGGGCTCGACGGCATGCAAGTCGCCATGGTGGGCAATGCGCTGCATGACCTCATTCAGGCGCTGCAGAAAAATTTGTTCTTGGTGTTGGGTGTGGGCGCCAGAGGTCAAGGGGGCTCCAAGGGTGAGCGGTGCAGTCGTCGATGTGCCGGTGGTCCGGGCCAGGGCGTATCGTAGGAAATCGGCCGCATCGGCGCAAGCGGAGTCGTCCCGTCTGGCCTTCGTTCAGTGCAGCGTCAACGGCCGGGTGGTGGTTTTCACCCGCACCACGGCGGCGTGGCTTTCATAGGGGCTGGCCTCCAAGCCCAGCACGGCTGCGGCCAGGGTGCGTGCCTGCCGGGCAATGGGTTCGATGTACCGGCTGCACTGCCCGTCGATGCTGATGCAGTCGCCCAGCGCATGGATGCCGGGCACGCTGGTCTGCAGCGTGTCCGCACGCACCGCAATGCCATGGGCCCAATCGAGCCCTGCACTCTGCGCTAGCCGGTGGGGGGGCAACAGGCCTGCGGCTACCACCACTTCGTCGGCTGCAAAACGTAGCCCGCAGGTCGTGGTCACGCGGTAGCGTGACCCCATGCGCTCCATCTGTTGCACCTGCAGGCTTCCCTCAAAGCGTATGGACAGGTCCTTCCACGCGTCCAGCAACTGCGGCCCCGCCTGCTGGTCGCGCCAGCGCGCCAGCGGCTCGGTGGCCGTGTCCAGCAGCGTGATGCGGTGGCCACCCAGCGCCAGGTCGTTGGCCAGCTCGCTGCCGATCAGACCCGCGCCGATGATGAGCACGTCCTTGGGATGACTACCCAGCCGCTGGCGCAGGCGCTGATAGGCATCGAGGTGGTTGATGCGCCAGCACATCTGCGGCGAGAGGCCAGGGGGCAGGGTCGCCTGCGCGCCGTGCGCCAGCACCAGGTGGCCGTAGCGCAATACGCCCCGCGTGGTGCGCAGTTGGCGCGTATCGGCGCAGATGCGAACGGCATGGGTGTGGGCCAGAAGCGTGATGCCCAGGCGCTGCGCTGAATCGCGGCCGGTTTCGGACACCAGCGCCAGCGGGTCCAGCTGGCGCGCCATGGCCACCGACAGCAAGGGCTTGTCGTACCGGTCGCCCGCGCAGGCCGTCACCAGGGTGATGGGCAGCGTGGCGCTGTGCTGGCGCAGGGTTTCGGCCAGTTGCCAGCCTGCACGGCCCGCGCCGACGATGACCACGCCCGGCTCGCCACGCGGGCGGATGTGGGCCGGGGGCGCTGCGCTGGCCTGCGCCCGCAGCGGCTCCAGCGTGGGGGCTTCGTACGGCGAAAAATCAGCCTTGGTCACACCACACCGCGGGCATGCCCAGTCATCGGGGATGTCCGCCAGCCGTGTGCCGGGTGGCAGCCCTCCATCGGGGTCGCCATCTGCCTCGTGGTAGATGTAGCCACAGGCGTTGCAGATGTAGCTTTGCCAGGGGGGCTGGCTGGCCGCGTCGGCAAATGCGTCGCACAGGGCCTGCGATGCAGCGCTCAATGCGAATTCGGAGGCCGTCTGCGGCATGGTGGAGGTGGGGAGGGAGGGCGTCATGCAGGCATCTCCTCGGTGCTGAGCCGGGCGATCTCCTTGCGCAGGTGCTTGATGGCGGGCGTGACGATGGCCACAAAGTGCGACTCGCGCACGCGCCGCTGCACGTCCGAACTCATGAGGTAACCGCGTGCACCCTGGTGCATCAGGGCGGATTGGGCGGCGCGCAGGCACAGCTCCGCGCCGTGGGCGCGGGCGTCCAGCACATCGATGAAGAAGTCGGTGCTTGTGTCGAACGGCGTTTGGGCCAGTTGCATGACGCGTGCGGTCAGTGCATCCAGCTCGGCCTGCAGCGCGTCGGGCCGGTCTTCCAGGAACTCGTTGACATGGCCCAGTTGGGCCTCCACCGCCCACATCGAGTCGATGGCGCCCTGCGTGATGCCCACCGCCATGCCGCATTGCAGCATCACGAACGCCGCGCGGATGCGGGCGATGAAAGGGCGCGTAGGGTCGGCCATGGTGTCGGCCGTACCGATGAAATGGTCCTTGAGCCGCAGCGCATAGGTGCCCGTGCCCTCCATGGCCGAGAAGCTGGGGCATTCGCGCATCTCCACCCCAGGGGCGTCGCAGCGCAGCAGAAACATCACCTCGCGCTGGCTGGCCGCACCGTCGGCCTCCACCACGGCGGCAATCGCGCCGCAGTAGTGGTCGGGCCCTAGGTTGCTCACCCAGGGCAGGGTGCCGTTGATGTGGTAGCCGCCCTCCACCGGCGTGGCCTTGAGCAGCAGGCTTTCGATCTGCGCGTAGCTCTTCATGGGGTTGGACAACGCCGTGCCGCCCATGCCAGCGCCGCTGGCGTGGCGCTGCAGCATATCGCCCATCAGTGCGGGGTTGCCCGACTGCTGCAGGTACAGCCCGCACACCGCCTGGCACCACATCATGAAGCCCGTGGCGCCGCACACGCGCGAGGCTTCGGCCATGGCGCGGATGGCCAGGCCGTAGTCGGCCGTGCCGGCCGTGCTGTCCAGGTGCGCACTCATCGCGCCCACGGTTGCCAGTTGCTGCAGTTCGGCGCGGGGGTAGTAGCCGGTGCGGTCAATCGCCTCCACCTGCGCGGCCAGCGGGCCCTGGGCAATGCTGCGCACGGCGGCCAGAAGCGCATCGCCCCGCAGGGCGCCGTCCAGGTGGAGTGGGGAAGGAAGGTCGGCGGGGTTCATGGGGCTCCTTGGATGCACGTGGCTGCGTGAATGGCTGGCGTTCAGTCCATGAGGCTGATTTCGAACGGGATGGGGTTGCGCATGCTGTTCGCCACCGGCGAATAGAAATTGGCGTGCTGCACGATCTCGTCCAGCACCTCGCGTGGTGCATCGCCTTCCACCAGCACCTTCACGCGGATCGCCTGGAAGCCCATCTCCGGCGGCGTCTTTTGCAGCGCGCCGCCAGCACCCCAGGCAGCGGGGTTGCCGATGTCGCCTTCCATGAAGATCTCGATCTTGCTGAGCTGGACCTGCTTCCAGGTGGCCACGGCCGTGATGCCCACGGCCAGGCAGCCGCCCAGGCCCGAGAGCACGATTTCGCCGGGCGCGGGCGCCGTGTCCTGGCCGAACAGGTGCAGGGGCTCGTCCACCACCACCGGCGCGTGGTTGCCCACGTAGCTCAGCGAGCGGTACTGCCCCTCCATCACCGTGTGGACCTTGTTGGTGCCGCGGCTGGCGGGGTTGTTGCGGCCTTTGTCGGCAAAGGCCATCAGCCCGTCGCGGTCGATGGGGCGCAGGTGCGTGTGCACGGTGGTCACGATGGTGGTGGGGGCAGAGGGTTCCAGCAGATCGGTGGACATGGTGTTCCTTGAAGAAAGAGAAGGGAGTGCAAAAAAGAAGGGCAGGGCTCGCAGCGGGCTACGCCCGCTGTAACAACGCACGGGGCTCAGGCCGCCAGCGCCAGTGCCGGCTTCTTGGGGAACTTGACCAGCGGCAGCCCGCTTTCGATCGGCAACTTGTCGTCGCGCGACCATTCGTTCCACGAGCCGAAGTACATGCGCACATCGGCAAAGCCCGCTTGCTTGAGTGCCAGGAAGGTGTTGGACGCGCGTGCGCCCTTGAAGCAATACAGGTACACCGTGTCCGCCGGGCTGATGCCCGCCGTGGCGCATTCGGCGCGCACTTCGTCGGGCGACTTGAAGACGGGGCCCTGGGGCGAAGGCTTCATGAAGCGGTACCACTCCAGCCACTTGGCGCCGGGCAGGCGGCCCTTGCGCGGCGCAAAGTCCTTGCCGTAGGGGCTGGAGCTTTCGCCAATCCATTCGTCCACATCGCGCACGTCCAGCAGCACGGTGTCGGTGCCCAGGGCCTCGATCACGTCTTCCTTGGTCAGCATCACATCGGTGGTGGCCAGGTTGGTGGGGAAGATGGCAGGGGTGGGCACCACGGCCTCGGTGGAGACGGTCAACTCTGCCGCCTTCCAGGCCGAGTAGCCGCCATTCAAAACCTTGACCTTGGGGTAGCCCAGCCAGGTCAGCAGGTAGTAGCCCCGGCACGACTGGCCGTAGCCGCTGTTGAGCGCATCCTCGTAGAACACTGCCGTCTCCGCGCCCGACAGGCCGATGGCGCCCAGGTGCGCGGCAAAGGTGTCTTTCAGTTCCTGCAGGCCCTGGGGTGTGGAGGTGGCCAGGAAGGTGAAGGTCTCGCGCAAGTTGACGGCGCCGGGGATGTGCCCCAGGGCATAGGTGTCAGCGTCGCGGGTGTCGATCAGCACCACCGGCTCTGCGGCCTGCAGGGCCAACAACTGGGTGGGCGAGATCAGAACGGCGTCGGAGGCCGAGGCGGTCACGGTGCTCATGGGGAAACCTTTCGATGCGGTGGTGGGCGGGGATGCCTGCCTCCCTTATCGCAACAGGTGTGCCAGAGCGGTTGAACGTCAAGAAGTTTGAATGAAATTGGCCGCTAGCGCTTATCTGTAAAGCGCTAGCAGCTATCAATTTGGTAGTCGTGTGCGGCGGGTATTCCGTCGCTGACCTGGACGGACAAGATCGCGCGAAACACTGTGTTTACAAATTGTCGACACAGTGTCCGTCGTCACTTCAGACCCGCCTTGCGCAGCCGGTAGCTGAACTGCCGCAGCGTCAACCCCAGGCTTTGCGCGGCGCGCGACTGGTTACCGTGGTGCTCGGCCAGTGCTGTCTGCAGCACCACCACGCTGTGCGACTGGGCCGGCGCGTAGTCACGCACCAGCGGCGCCGGGGCAATGGCTGGGCGTTCTGCTGCCGCAGTGGCTGCAGGAGGCTGTGGTGCGGAAGGCGAAGACAGCGGCACAGACGCCGCCGGCAGAAACCGGTCCAGCTCCGCGCGCCCCACCAGCGTGTCGTTGGTCAGCAGCACCAGGCGTTCGATCACATTGCCTAGCTCGCGGATGTTGCCGGGCCAGGGGTGTTCTTCGAGCCGCGCCAGCGCGTCGGGCGACAGGTTCACGTTGCGCTGGTGGGCCTGGTTCGCGCGGCTCACAAAGTGCAGCGCCAGCGCGCGGATGTCTTCACGCCGCTCGGCCAGCGAGGGCAGGTGGATCGGAATCACGTGCAGGCGGTAATACAGGTCCTGCCGAAAGCGCCCGGCCTCCACATCGGCCGCCAGGTCGCGGTGGGTGGCCGCTACCAGGCGCACATTCACCTTCACCTCACGCTGCCCGCCCAGGCGCACCAGCGTGCCCTCCTGCAGCGTGCGCAGCAGTTTGGACTGCATGGCCAGCGGCAGCTCGCCAATCTCGTCGAGAAAGATGGTGCCGCTGTCGGCCTGCTCAAACCAGCCGGCGCGGGCCGTGCTCGCGCCCGTGAAGGCACCTTTTTCGTAGCCAAACAGTTCGGACTCGAACAGCGCATCCGGAATGGCCGAACAGTTGACCTTGATGAACGGCCGGTCGCGCCGCCCGCTGGCCAGGTGCACGGCGCGCGCAAACAGCTCCTTGCCCGTGCCCGACTGGCCCAACAGCAACACGGTGGCCTGGGTTTGCGATACGCGCTCCAGCTCGCTCAGGGCCTGCAGCAGTGGCGGCGAGCTGCCAATGAGTCCGTAGCGCGCGCTTTTGGTGTTGAGCGCGTTGGCCAGCACGGCGTTGCGCGCCTCCAGCTGGCGCGTCTGCTCGGCCACCAGGGCTTCGAGCTGGAGCAGCTGCCCGACCAGCGTGGCCAGCACGCGCAGCACCGCCAGGTCGTCATTCAGATGCCGCTGGCGGCTGCGGATGCGGTGGCAGGCCAGCACGCCAATAGGCGCGTTGTTCACCTCGATGGGCAGGGCGATGAAGGCCACCGTCTCGGGCGGCAACTGGCTGCGCTCCACCCCGCGCGCCAGGAACACGGGTTCGGCATCGATATCCTGCACGATGGCGGGCTGCCCCGTGGCGAGCACGCGGCCCGTGATGCCCTCGCCCCAGGCATACCGGCCGCGCTGCACCTCGGCCTGGGTCAGACCGTAGGCGTGCTGGATGGAGGCGGTGCGCGGCTCGTCAGCGGCGGCAGGAGCATCGTCAACGAGCACGATGCGCCCCCGGTTCAGTCCCAGCAGCTCGCTCATCAGGTGCAGCATCTCGCGCAGCACCAGGCCGGGCGCCAGGCTGCGGCCGATGAGGCGCATCACCTCGCGCATCAGCAGCAGCTCTTGCGCATGCCAGTCGGTGGGGGCGCGAGCGGGGGGCGTTGGGGGCATGGCGGGTGCGTTGCAAGTTCTGCGCCCGGTTGCATTAAAGTCGCCCGCATTCCTTCTTTCTGACCTTTGCCGAAAGCGCCCCCACCATGACCACCCTCGGAACCCCCCTGTCCCCCCATGCCACCAAAGTCATGCTGCTGGGCTCGGGCGAGCTGGGCAAGGAAGTGCTGATCGCGCTGCAGCGCCTGGGCGTGGAAACCATCGCGGTCGACCGCTACGACAACGCCCCCGGCCAGCAAGTGGCCCACCACGCGCGCACCATCACCATGAGCGACCCGGCCCAGCTCAAGGCGCTGATCGAGGCCGAGCGCCCGCACCTGGTGGTGCCCGAGATCGAAGCCATCGCCACCCCCATGCTCGAGGAGCTGGAAGCCGCTGGCACCGTGCGCGTCATCCCCACGGCCCGCGCCGCCCGCCTGACCATGGACCGCGAAGGCATCCGCGTGTTGGCGGCGGAGACGCTGGGCCTGCCCACCAGCCCTTACAAGTTCTGCAACTCGCTCAACGAACTGCAGGCCGCCATTGATACAGGCATCGGTTATCCCTGCATCGTCAAGCCCGTGATGAGCAGCTCGGGCAAGGGCCAGAGCAAGATCGCCGGCCTGGACGATGTGAAGAAGGCCTGGGACTACGCAATGGCCGGCGGTCGCGTGAGCCACGGCCGTGTCATCGTCGAAGGTTTTATCGACTTCGACTACGAAATCACCCAACTCACGGTGCGTTCAGTCGGCGCGGATGGCGAGATCGAAACGCATTTCTGCGACCCCATCGGCCATGTGCAGGTCAGCGGCGACTACGTGGAAAGCTGGCAGCCCCACCCCATGCACCCGGCGGCGCTCGAAAAATCGCGCCAAATCGCCCAGGCCGTCACCGAAAATCTGGGTGGCCAGGGATTGTTTGGCGTGGAGCTTTTCGTCAAAGGCCAGGACGTCTGGTTCAGCGAGGTCAGCCCCCGCCCGCACGACACCGGCCTGGTCACGCTGTGCACCCAGCACCAGAGCGAGTTCGAACTGCACGCCCGCGCCATCCTGGGCCTGCCGGTGGACACCAGTCTGCGCAACCCCGGCGCCAGCGCCGTGATCTATGGCGGCGTAGATGCGGTCGGCATCGTCTTTGATGGCGTGGAACAAGCCCTGCGCGTGCCAGACACCGACCTGCGCCTGTTCGGCAAGCCCGAGAGTTTTGTGAAGCGCCGTATGGGCGTGGCGCTGGCGCGTGCGAGCGATGTGGATACGGCGCGCGCCAACGCCAAGCTCGCGGCCAGCAAGGTCAAACCGCGCGCGGCTTGAACCTCAAATTTGAGTCAAATTAGCCTCTAGCGCTTATCTGGCAAACGCGAGTAGCTATGTTTTCAGGAGTTCTGAGGGCCGGGCTTGCGCCGCAGGGCCCCAAGCCTCGGCCCGATCCGGGGCGCATCGGGCCGCGCACTCACTCCCGAATCTGCCGTCCCGTGAGCTTGAGGAACAAGTCCTCCAGGTTGGCAGGCCGGTGCAGCGTGCGCAGATGGCCGTGCTGGGCCAGCGCCTGCAACAGCGGCTGGGCGTTCTGCGTGTAGAAAAACACCGTCTCGCCGCTGATCTCCACGCGCTCCGCCAGCGCGCGCAGTGGGACGTCTCCTGCCAAGGCCTTGGCACCTACGCCAAAGACCTCCACGACATCGGGTTCCAGATGCTGGGCGATCAACTCGCGCGGGCGGCCTTCGGCGATCTTCCTGCCGTGATCCAGTACCAAAAGACGTGAGCACAGGCGCTCGGCCTCGTCCATGAAGTGGGTGGTCAGCAGGATGGACTTTCCTTGCTGGAGCAGCAACTGCAGCCGCTCCCACATCAGGTGGCGGGCCTGCGGGTCCAGGCCCGTGGTGGGTTCATCGAGCAGCAGCAGGCGCGGATTATTGACGAGGGCTCGGGCCAGCGACAGACGCCGCTTCATCCCGCCCGACAGCTCGCCCGGCTTGGCGTCGGCTTTGGATGCGAGGGCCGCAAACTCCAGCAGCTGGGGCACGCGCTCGTCCATCACCTTGCTGCTCAGGCCAAAGTAGCGGCCAAACACGCGCAGGTTCTCGGCACAGGTGAAGTCTGGGTCCAGCGTGTCGAACTGGGTGACCACCCCCAGCTGCGCCTTGATGGCCAGGGCATCGCGTGGCATGTGCAGCGGCGCGGTGCCGGGCTCTGGGGTGAAGTGCACGGCTCCGCCATCGGGCGCGGCCAGGCCCAGGCACATGCGGATGGTGGTGGTCTTGCCCGCTCCGTTGGGGCCAATGACGCCCAGGCATTCGCCAGGGGCGATGGAGAAAGAAACGTCGTCCACCACCGTGGTGTCGCCATAGCGCTTGCGCAGATTCAGGGCTTCAAAGAGTGCGGTCATGGGGTCGATTGTGTGCCATGCTGTTGCCGGTGCCAGCCGCACCCCAAGTTCGCTTGAAGCACCCCGTTTGTGGTGCTGGCACCCGCGGCAAGCGAGGTGGCCTGCCGCTCCGAAACCACAACAGATGCCGTCAAGTCAATGTTGAACGCAACACCACCTCTCGCCCCCGCCAGCTACACCGAGCTGCCGCTCGGCCCCCTCGATGCAGAAAAGATCGAAGCGGTCTGGCGCTACGACCCCGCCGATGCTCGCCAGCAACGGGTGTTGCCGGATGGCCGCGTGGATCTTGTCGCGCACTGTGCTGTGCGGCCAGGCGGTGGGGTGACCTCGGTGTGGCCGGTGATTGCAGGCCCGGCGGACCAGCCTGCCCTGGTGGCGTTGAGGCCCGGCACGGTGGTGATGGGCTTGCGGTTCCATATTGGCTGGGGTGGCGCATGCCTGGGCATTGAGCCGGGGGCGCTGCGCAATCGGACGCTGACCGGCGTCGAGGTTGAACAGACTCTGGGGCCGTCCTTGAGCCCCCTGCTGGGAGCCGACACCCTGCCGGTTGTGGAGTCGGCCCTGCGCTCGGTGGCCAGCGCGCTGGCGGCACGGGCGTGTGTCACTGCGGCGCACCGCCGAGCGCTGGAGGCCATCGACCGCATGAAGTGGCGGTTGGCGGGGCAGCTGCCCTCACCGGGATGCCCTACCGCACCCGCCGCTGCCGCACCCGCCAGCCGCACGTTGCGCCGCGACATGGTGACGGTGGCAGGCTTGCCACTGCGCACCCTGGCGGGAATCTTGCGGTTTCAGCAAGCCATGGTGTTGCTGGGCGCGCAAGGGGCTTCGCTCTGCGATGTGGCGTTGGTGTCGGGCTACACCGACCAGGCGCACATGACCCGCGCGTTCCGCCGGTTTGGCGGTTTCACGCCCGCCGTGCCGCAATCGGTGCCCTTGGTGCGCCTCGATGCGCGGTCGCCCTAGATGGACCCGTGTGGCCGAAACGTTCAAGACAGGCCGGTAGGGCCCCATCAGACTGCTGTTTTTCTGAACCCCCGCTATGCACAGCCAACCCCTTTTCTCTGTCGAAGACCCTTGCGAACTGGTTCGCTGGATGCGTGCCTATCCCCTGGCTATATTGGTCGCGGTGACAACCACCGGGCTGGAGGCGAATCTGCTGCCGCTGGAGGTGGTGCACTTGGTGGAAACGGGCGAACGCAAAGGGCGCATGCAGCTGAAAGGGCATGTGGCCCGCCACCACGCGCTGTCGCAGATCGGGCCAGCGGGGGCGCAGGTTCTGGTGGTGTTTCAAAGCCCCAATGCCTACATCTCGCCGCGTTGGTATGTGAACGGCCAACGCAGCGGGCGGCTGGCACCCAGCTGGAACTATGTGGCCGTTGAAGCGCGCGGGTACATGCGTTTGGTGGACGACGGCGTGTGGTTGCGTCACCACCTTGCCGCACTCACCCTTTCGCAGGAAGCCCACCGCGCTGCGCCATGGTCGCTGGCCGATGCATCCCCCGCATTTGTGGACGAAGCGGCTGCGCGCCTCATCGGGCTGGAGATCGACGTGGAGCAGCTGGCGGGCAAACGGTTTCTGTCGCAGCAACGCACCGAGGCCGACCGGCGCAGCCTGGTGGCGCATTTGGCCGAGGAAAACGCTGGCTCGGCGCGGGACGTGGCGGGGCTGATCACGCCTTAGTCCCAGCAAATGAAATTTTGGTGAAAATGGTCGATAGCGCTTATTGAATAAGGGGTTGTAGCTATAAATAGAGAAGCACTCATCGCCTTGGTGGGAAGGGCTCAGGGAGCCGCCATCAGTTGACCCCTGCCGGCGGTTTTGGCGTCATACAGCGCCCCATCCGCGCGCGCCATCAGTGCGGCAAGCTTGCTTTCGCCGGGCAGCAAGCTGGCCATGCCACCGCTGTAGTCCAGCACAAACCCCAGCTCGGCCTCGCTGGCCTCGTGCAGGCGTTGCCGCAGGCGGCGGTCAAACGAAAGGCCTGCGGGAGCAGCGTTGTGCAGCAGCAGCACGCCAAACTCTTCCCCGCCCAGCCGCGCGATCAGGTCGCCACTGCGGCAGGTTTCCGTCAACAGCCGGGCAAAGAGCTGCAGTGCGCGGTCACCCGCCTCGTGGCCGTGGGTGTCGTTGATCTGCTTGAAGTGGTCCAGGTCCAGCATCAGCGCCGTGAGCGGCAACCGGTGGCGCCACGCGTGGGACAGCAAGGTGTCGCCCTGGTTGGTGAAGCCGCGGCGGTTGAGCAGGCCGGTCAGCCCATCGGTCATGGCCAGCGCGCGCAGCTTTTGCTCGGCCTCGGACCGCCAGGCCACCAGCACCGCCACGGTGCCCAGCACCAGACTGACATTGGTGGCCACGGCGGCGGCCAAGTTGACCGGGTGGGGGGTGCGGAAGCTGGGGTACTGGTCGGTAAACGCACCGAGAAGGCCCCGCGCCAGCGTAAAAATGGCGGTGGTCACCAAGCAACCCAGCAACAGGCTGCGCCAACGCACGTCCGCAAGAATCAATGGGTCCAGCGTGGCGCGGGCCACGATGCACAGGATCACAGCCATCAGTCCGTTGGCCCAGCCCACGCGCCATGCATAGTGCTCGAACCCCAGCGTGTAACCCAGTGGCGCCGCCACCACCAGCACCAGGAGCAGGCGCCCCAGCGGGCGCGGGCCCAGCCATTCTTCCAGCGCCCGGTACAACATCCACTGGGCAGCGGCATTGCAGGCAACCGACACCGTGGACAGCGCCTGGTCCCACCACGATGCTGATGCAATGATGGCGGCCCACGCCATCGCCTGCAGCAGCATGCTGGCCTGCACATGGCGCGCGGCGCGGCTCACATCCCGGCCCATGATGAGCGGCAGCACCGCCGAAATCATGAACAGGTTGGCTGCCATAACGGCCATCAGTGTCAGGAAATCCAGTGGCATACGCGGGGGGCCTCCCCTGACTTACTGGAACGCCACCTCGGCAAAACTGCGCAGCTTGCGGCTGTGCAGGCGATCCACGCCGCCGGTGCGCAGGATCTCGATGGCGCGCATGCCGATGCGCAGGTGCTGGTCCACGCGCTCGCGGTAGAAATGGTTGGCCATGCCGGGCAGCTTGATCTCTCCGTGGAGAGGCTTGTCGCTTACGCACAGCAGCGTGCCGTAGGGCACACGAAAGCGGAAGCCGTTGGCGGCGATGGTGGCGCTTTCCATGTCCAGGGCCACAGCACGGCTTTGGCTGAACCGGCGCTGGGGCATGTTGTCGGGCAGCAGCTCCCAGTTGCGGTTGTCGGTGCTCGCCACGGTGCCGGTGCGCATGATGCGCTTGAGATCGGCCTCTTCGATCTGGGTCACGTCGGCTACCGCTTGCTGCAGCGCCATCTGGATTTCGGCCAGCGCCGGGATGGGCACCCACAGGGGCAGTTCTTCGTCCAGCACGTGATCTTCGCGCACGTAAGCATGGGCCAGCACGTAGTCGCCCAGTTGCTGGCTGTTGCGCAGGCCCGCGCAGTGGCCCAGCATCATCCAGGCGTGTGGTCGCAACACGGCGATGTGGTCGGTAATGGTCTTGGCGTTGGCCGGACCCACGCCGATGTTGACCATGGTGATGCCGCTGCGGTCTTTGCGCACCAGATGGTAGGCAGGCATCTGCGGCAAGCGGGGTGGCGCTACACCCAGATCGTCCCCCGGCATTGCAGGCAGGCCGACCCGGCGGGTGACCACGTTGCCGGGTTCGATAAAGGCCACGTATTCGCTGTCGGGCTTGGCCATTTCGGCATGGCCCAGGCGCATGAATTCGTCAATGTAGAACTGGTAGTTGGTGAACAACACGAAGTTCTGGAACCACTCGGGCGCAGTACCCGTGTAGTGGCGCAGGCGGTGCAGAGAGTAGTCCACGCGCGGCGCCGTGAACAGCGACAGCGGCTGGGCCTCGCCCGGGCGGGCCTGCCAGGTGCCGTTGGCAATGCCATCGTCCATCGCGGCCAGGTCCGGCAGGTCAAACACGTCGCGCATCAGCATGCGGCGCTCGGTGGTCAGGGTGCCTTCGATGTGATCGTGCTCGGCAAACGAAAAATGGATGGGAATGGGGTGGGCGCTGGTGCCCACCTCCAGCTCAACGTTGTGGCTGGCCCGCAGCAGGCGAAACTGCTCGGCGTAGTAGCGGGCAAACAGGTCGGGCCGGGTGAGGGTGGTTTCGTACCGCCCCGGGCCCTCTACAAAACCATAGGCGAGTTTGGTGTCGGCCCGCGCCACCGTGGTGGTGTGCACGCGCACAAACGGGTAGAAGGCTCGGACATTGGCGCTGGGCGTATCCCCGGCCACAAAACGCTGCATGGCCTCGCGCAAGTGGCCAATCTGTTGCTGGTAAATGCGCTGCACCTGGGCCAGCGCGTCGGCCGGGTCGGTGTGGCGGGTGGGGGCGATGAAGTCTGGAATGAGGGGCATGGGGCTATTTTCCATCGGCTCGATGAACTTCCTGTCGGTGAGTGTAGAAATAGCGGTCCATGTCGATGGCTGTATGCCTGTATGGCGGGTTGCCCTCACGGGGCGGGGTGAGGATCAGATCTTGCCGTCCAGCCATTGGACGGCGGCATCCAGGACAGGGTCGCCACCACCCATGACGCGCTGCACGAACCCGGCATCCACAGGAACACGCAGGTCGGGCTCCACGCCTTTGCCATGCACATAGTGCTCGCCGTTAGCTCCCAGCTCTGCCACGGTGGGGGCGTGCACCACCACCTCGCCGGGCAAAAGCACGCGCGTGGTCAGCCCCACGGATCCGGGCGTGGGTTCGGTGGCCACCACATGGGCACGCCCTGCTTTTTGCAGCCAGGCAGAGAACACCTCGCAGGGGCCTGTGCATTCCTGGCCCGTCAACAACACCAGCGGGGCGCCGTAGTGGCTGGCTCCCTGGGTGTAGAGCGGTAATTGGGGCGGGATACCAAGGCTGCCACGGGTGCGCCACACCTTGGCGGTTGCGTCCACCTGGCGCTGGGCATAGGCCTGTAACCGCAGGGGGCGGTCATACGAGAAGAAGGACGCTGCGAAATGCGGCACCAGTTGGTAAGCGTTGTGGTTGTTGCCACGCAGGTCCAGGATCAGGCCCCGTAGCCGAGACTGATTGACGGTGGCCAGGCTTCGCTCCCACAGCTCCAGATTGCCCCCTCCGTCAGAGAACGAGTTGAACGCGATATAGCCGTATTGCTTGCCCGAATGGCTGCGCAGCTGAAATGCGGACAGCGATTCGTTGTTGGGCGCGCGCGCGGGTGCTGGTGGCTGTTCGGCCATGCGTTGGCGCAGGTCCAGGGTCTGGTCGTTGCCGTCTTGTCGCACTTTCAGGGTCATCGCCTCGCGGTCGTAGGCGACGAGTTTCAGCGCTTCGTGCTTTCGGCCCGCTTCGGTGGGGCGGTTGGAATACCGTGCGGCGCGACCGATGTAACGCGAGAGACTTTCGCCATTGATCTCGATGATTTCTGCGCCCGGGCGCAGGCCCGCCGCCGCTGCGGGCGAGTTGGGTGTCACGCTGCTGACCAGCGCGCGGCCATCAGAGAGCCACCAGACGCCAGGCACTGGCAAGGGCATGATGCCGCGGGGCTGCCATTGTTCGGTCAAACCGATGTCGAGACCCTGCATGGCGCCTGTGCCACGCAGATCGGCCCGAAACAAACCGTCCTGCAGGCGCGCGCCGATTTCCGTGTAGATCTGCAGGAGTGCCCGCCGATCCTTTTGGTCGCTGGCTTGACGTACGCGGTCTGCAAATTCCGCTTGCAGGCGGTTCCAGTCGATGGGCTGTGCTCCGCGAAAGGGGTAGCGCTCGTGCATGACGCTTGTAAATGCCTTGAAGGCGTCGCCAGGGGCCAATCGGGCCAGATCAATCTCGGTGGTCGACTGGACGCTGTACTGGGCCAGTGCAACCTCTCGGCTGCGATCAAAGCTGAAACCGCGGCTGTCCAGTGTGACCACGGTGTAACCGCGGGGCAGGCGCACCATGGGGTCATCGGAGGTGAACAGGCGGCCGTCGGCGCCGAAGCCTGCCGGAAATGCCACTCCAGCCTGGCTGGCCCAGACAAGCAGCTTGCCACCTACGGGCTCCAGCGCGAGGTCTGCTTGCAAGGGCCACTCTAGCTGGACCGAACTGGATGTCAGCATGGCGTGTTGCTCGATTCCGTCGAGCCCCCGGCGACCGGGTCTACGGGGCAGGTTGGAGTGCACTGTCAGCGCAAAGATCTTCACTCCCGCACCGGCGCTGCGCGTGCGTCCCGTTCCGAGGTCGAACAGGGCTCCCGGGGGGGTTGATGGCAAATCGATCGATACCGCCGAGCTGTCGGTGCGGGGGGTGGCCAGCAATTGGTCTTGCGGCGGCGTGACGTGGGCGGGCTGCCGCTGCACGAAATACGCCCCCTGGTCCAACAACCCCACGAGCGTGTTGCTGACGGTAATCGAGTCGCCAGCGTTGCGTTCCAGCATGGCAATCAACCGTGCGGGGCCCCCTTCGTCACGCGCCATCACGGCAGGTCCGGACGGGGGTTGGGTGGGGGCATAGCCGCGGTTGTTCCACATCTGCCTACCGGTATCTACGGCTTGCCGTCCTGTAGACAACACCTGCTGACCAGTGGACAGAGCACTTTCGCCACGGTTGATCGCTTCACCCGCCTTGCCGATGTCTCCAAGGGTCCAGGCTTGGGCCTGAACAAATCCCATCGCCAACGTCAGGCCAACCAGTGCAGACAGAGCTCTGCGGACGGACGGCGCATATGGAGAGTGCACCCACAAGGAGCGCGAGGGTGAACGTGCCGCGCTGGATGCGTTGGCGCGGGAAAGATCGCGGATCTGGCTGTGTGCGGGCATGATGGCGACGGGAGGTTTGGACGGTGGAATGTGTTCTGAGGGGCCTTCTTTGGCCGGTCAGACGTAGCGGATCACGAAATCGTTGTTGGCGGCACTGACTTCAATTTTGTCGATGGCCTTGGCATCGACCGACGCTTGCAGAAACTCCATGGCCATGCGGGGCAACAGGTTCTGCGTCAGGATGCCGTCGATCATTCGGGCGCCGGATTCGACTTCGCTGCAGCGCTGGCGGATGAGTTGCACAGCGCTGTCATCAAACTCGAACAGCGCTCCGTGGTTGGCCTGTATGCGGGTCTGGATGCGGCGCATCTGGAGGTGAATGATCCGCTCCAGCATGGCATCGGAGATGGGGTAGTAGGGCACCACGGACAAGCGGCCCAGCAGCGCCGCTGGGAACTTGTCGAGCAGGGGCTGCCGAACCGCCTTTGCCAGTGCCTCAGGCGCGGGAATCAGCTCTGGATCGTTGCACATGCCCGCAATCAACTCGGACCCCACATTCGAGGTCAGGATGATCACGGTGTTCTTGAAGTCGATGTAGCGGCCTTCGCCGTCTTCCATCCAACCTTTGTCGAACACCTGAAAGAACATTTCATGCACATCCGAGTGGGCCTTCTCAATTTCATCAAGTAGCACCACGCTGTACGGCCTGCGTCGCACAGCCTCCGTAAGCACACCGCCTTCGCCATACCCCACGTATCCTGGCGGCGCACCTTTCAATGTGGATACCGTGTGGGCTTCTTGGAACTCGCTCATGTTGATGGTGATGAGGTTCTGTTCGCCGCCATATAGAGCTTCGGCCAGCGACAAGGCCGTCTCGGTCTTGCCCACCCCCGAGGGTCCAGCCAGCAGAAACACGCCAATGGGTTTGACCGGGTTGTCCAGGCGGGCACGAGCGGTTTGGATGCGGCGGGTGATGGCCTCCAGGCCATGGCGTTGGCCGATCACGCGCTTCTCCAGCGTTTGCGTGAGTTCCAGAACCGACTTCACTTCGTCGCGCACCATGCGGCCCACGGGGATCCCCGTCCATTCCGCCACCACAGCGGCCACTACGCCGGCGTCGACCACCGGGTGCAGCAAAGGGTCGTCGCCTTGCAGGGCTCCCAGTTCCTTGCGCAGCGCATCGAGGTCTTCTGCACTGGGATGGCGGGAGGGAGGTGCAGAGGAACCGTCAGCGGTCGATGCCTCAGCAGTGGTACCTGCCAGGGCTAGAGCGTCGGGGGATGCGGCCGCACCGCTGGCGGGCGAGCGGTGAGTCGCCATCAGCGCTGTTTCTGCGGCCACGATGCGTTGGGCCAAGTCACTTTCGCACGCCAGTCGTTCGGACAGCGCCGCTTGTTCAAGTTGCAGCGACTCAAGAGATGCGGCCAGTTCATCGAGACGTGTGGCGTGGGCAATGCCGAGGGCGGCTTCTCGTCGCACCACTTCCAGCTCCACCCGGAGTGCTTCTTGCTGGCGCAGCACGGCTTCGAGGCGCGCAGGTGTAGAGGTCAAGGCCATGGCAACGCGGGAGCAGGCCGTGTCGAGCAAACTCACGGCTTTGTCGGGCAGCTGGCGTGAAGGAATGTAGCGGTGCGAGAGGCTGACGGCGGCCGCAACCGCCTCGTCGGCAATGCGCACTTTGTGGTGCCCTTCCAGCTTGGCCGCGACGCCGCGAAGCATGTGCACGGCTTTGGGCTCGTCAGGCTCGTGGATGTGCACCAACTGAAACCGGCGGGTCAGGGCGGGATCCTTTTCGATGTACTTCTTGTATTCCGCCCAAGTGGTCGCTCCAATGGTGCGCAACACACCGCGCGCCAGAGCGGGCTTGAGCAAGTTGGCCGCGTCGCCCGTGCCTGCCTGGCCGCCTGCTCCGATCAAGGTGTGGACTTCGTCGATGAACAGCACGATGGGCGTGGTGCTGGCCTGCACTTCATCGAGCAGGGAGCGCAGGCGATTTTCAAACTCACCCTTCATGCTGGCGCCCGCCTGGAGCAGACCCACATCCATCACCCGCAATTGCACGCCCCGCAAGGGTGGTGGCACATCATCTGCCGCTATGCGCAGTGCAAGACCCTCCACAACGGCGGTTTTTCCGACGCCTGCTTCGCCCACCAGAATGGGGTTGTTCTGCCGCCGACGCATCAGGATGTCGATCATCTGGCGCACTTCCTCGTCTCGCCCGGTGACAGGGTCTAGCTCTCCCTTGTGTGCGCGTTCGGTCAGATCGACGGTGTAGCGCTGTAGCGCGTCCTGTTTTCCGTTGCCCAGCGTCGACGTGGCTCCGCTGGCGTCTCCCGGTGCTCCTTGCAAGCCAGAGCCATCGGCCGCTTGCAGCTTGGCTTCTGGAGATGCGGGCAACAGTTTTGAGAACGCATCACTGAGCGCAGGTTCACTGATTTTTTCCAGTTCTTTGGAGATGGATCGCAGTTCGTTGGCCAGGGCGCGCGTGCGCAGCATGCCAGACAGCCAGTAAGCACTGCGAATCTGCGATTCATTGAACATCAGCGTTGCATAAACCCAGCCGCGTTCAATGGAAGTTTCGATCTGGTCCGAAAAGTCGCTGATGGACGTAGCGCCGCGCGGCAACCGATCCAGGCTGCGCAGCACATCGTGGGCCAGTTGCTGTGCATCCACTTCGCAATGGCGAAAGATGCGGTGCAGATCGGAGTCATTTTCTTGCAGCAGCTGGTGCAGCCAGTGCACCAGTTCCACGTATGGATTGCCCCGTAGCTTGCAGAACACTGTAGCGCCCTCCAAGGACTTGAAGAGCAGGGGGTTGAGTTTTCCAAACAAGGCGAGTCGGCTGATCTCAGACATGGGGAGTAAAGGCAGTGCGTAAAAAATAAAAGAGGAGGTAGGGCCGCGCGTCGGGTCTATGGAGGTGAGCGGCGCCCCTGTGATAGGCCCCGTACTTTGTGGCCGCGGTGCTGGAGCCAGCTTTCTGGATCCAGCCGAAAATCGTCAGCGTCCTGCGCCGCAGGAGCGCCCAGCATCCAGCTGGTCCACCCCAGGCGCGTGCTGCCACCGAGCCGGGTGCCTGGCACTTCTTCGCGTTGCAGGACCAGTTCGAAGTCCCAGGCGTATTCGATGCCGAGGTAGTTGCGCACCCAGTCCACCAGCGCCTTGAAGTCTTGCTGAGCAGGAAGAAACCGCTCGTACTGCGCCAAGGTCATGGGGCCAATCCGCAAGCGGAATTTGCTCTGCGCGTCTGGAACGCGGGAGCCGACGACTGTGTCCACCCCCAGTTGGGAGTTGCAGGGGTGGCTTGACAGGCGCGTCTGCTGCGCGGGCTCCAGATCAAGAAAGTGAAGGCAGTACTCCTGCAGCGCGACGTTGACACCGAAGTAGCTACCGATGGCCCGTTGCAGCCCTTCTGGGTTGCGCGTGGTCCGCGTGAGGTGCCCAGCCATGTGCAGCTTGGCATGGTCTGCCACGGCATCGCGCTGGCGCGCGGTGGGCTCCCCCACACCCACGATACTGGCCATGTGCCGACCGAACATGTCATCACCACCCCTGTCTAGCGAGGCTGTGGGTTGCGCATCAGACCAGGCACGAAAGAAAAGCAGGAGCAACCGGTGGTGAAAGATGTCCGAGAAGCGCGCGAGCGTGGGGTCATCGTGCTGGCGCTGGCGCTCGCGCACGTACTCGGTCAGGTGGAGCGGCAGCGGGCCATTAGGACCATACAGGCCGAAATTCCAGACCGTCAGGCGCTCCGGCTGGCCTGCCACCGGTGGAAGCAGTTCTGCAATGGTGGCGGGCGCAAAGGCGAGCGAAGGGTCCTGTCCCAGGCGGATGGGTTCTGCCTGCGGACGGGCTGCGCGGCCCAAACGCGGCAAGTGGGGGTTGCGGGCCTGTAGCCACCGCAAAGTGAAGAAAAGATCGAACGCGTGGGGATTGCGGCGCAGTCGCAGCCAGAGGTCCGGGGTATCGGGGCGCGGCTGCTGCGCCGACGGCGATGACAGGTCCACGACAGGGCTTGGCATGCCGCTCATGTGGCGGGTCTTTGTCCAGGGCGTACGTCCCACTGCGCGATCTTGCCGCGCTGGCGTGAGTGCAGCGAGAGTTCCGTGAAGCTGTTGACGCCGACGTGACGAGCGAAAAAGCGCTCCAACACAGCCACCAACGGCCAGGCGCTTACACCGGCAAAAGAGGCATCGTCGACGGTGAGCGCAATGCCCACCCCACGTCCGTATACGAGTTGCTTGTGCTGCGTGAGACGCCTGGTAATCGGGTCGATGCGCATTTCCTTGAGCCCCGACACCTGGCCTGCAAGTGCGTGGTTGCCCAGTCCTAAATAGAGCGTCATCAACTCACGCAGGGTGGCAGCACCTTCCTCATCGGACAGGTCGGTCATTGCCAGGTAGTTCAGTGTGAGGTGTGAAATCAGGCGCCACGTGATCTCGTTCTCCGCCACGCTGCCGACCGGTCGCGACGGACCCGTTATGGTGCGAATGAGGCTGATGGGCGCTGATTCAATGGTGGTGAAATCGCCTTCAGCGCGGTTGGTCGCCATCAGCAGTGGCAAGTCCCGGTTAGTGCACAAGGTGCGCACGGACAACTGCTTGAGATCGTCCGCGAAGGGGGCTGCACGCTGATCCACCAACGAAAGAAACACCTCGCTTCCCAGATATTGGGTGCGTGGTCCAAAGCGAACCGCGTGCTCAGAGAACAGCCTGGGCTCACGCCGCGTCGCAAAGTAGGCTTGGTCTTCCGATCGGATGCCATGCACGGAGGCATATAAAGGCACGAATGCTCGGTCGTTGACCTGGCCTTCCTGATGGCCGGTGACGCTCAAGACACTGTAAACCTCAAAGTCGCGCGGTCGCGTTCTTTCCATCACGACGTGGTATTCGTTCACATCGGATGACACATGGATTCGGTCTGCCATGCGCTCAAACAGGTTGATCGCGGGTGTGCAGTGGAGCAAAAATTTTTGGTGGTCTACCACCGCTTCTAGTCCAGGATTTGCCTTACGCAGCAGCAAGGTAATGGCGACCTTTTTTGCGCTCACCTGCCGCAGCGTGGACGACAGCCCCCGGATGGAAAAGAAGCGAAATCGCGGCGGGAAAGCGAAATACTCGTGCAGCAGGCGATGTCCTTGAAACGCCCGGTGAGAGTAAGGGAGCAATGCCTGGGATTGCTCGTATCCTTCTGCCTGTAGCGCTTGCGCGGGAAGGTATCCGTACACCTTTGCTGGATCATGAACATCGTGCACCACGATCCCTGCTACCGATTGGTGCAGCAGTTCTTGCAGGTGCGAGGCAATGGCGTCCGTCGCGTTGATGTAGAGGTCCAACCTGTCCATTGCCAGGTGCCCGAACTCCGTCGCGCCCTGCGTTGCGATCTCGAGCCGCAGGTGACCCACAGGTTCGGCGGGGAGACGAAATCGGGAGAGTGGTAGGTCGAGCGGAGGGCCGCCCAAAGCGGCGCGGGTCAGCGCTATCGGCCACAGGGTGACGTCGTGGCCTGTGCGGAAATCGCAAGGGGTCTGGTCGTCGGTGGTTTTGCGGGAGCGCAGCATGCTGCCCGCAGGCAGGCAGAAGCCATCAGCGACATTCCCTTCGATCTCGCTGGGAGACATCTGAACCACCACCATGGCGGGAGTGGGCGCCAGGTAGTGCGGGCACACCATTTCCAGAATGCGCTGCGACAACCGCGGAAACTCCGCGTCCATCTTCATCTGTACCCGTGCCGTCAGAAAGCTGAAGCCTTCGAGAAGGCGTTCGACATAAGGGTCGGCGACTTCCAGGTCGCGCAGTGCGAGGCGCCCCGCAACTTTTGGGAATGCGGCGGCAAACTCGGCCCCCAGCTCGCGCAGGTAAGCCAGTTCGCGGTTGTAGTACTCCACCAGACGCGGGTTCATCGTCGTGTTCTCACGGTCAATTTCTCAGGTCCGAGACCAGGACCTGGCCTGTTTCAAGGTCCAGGCTGGTTTTGAGCAGCAACTCCAGCGGGTAGGGCATGGACCAGAACTGGCAACGAATCTCGAACTGCAAGGTGTTGTGGTGGTTCAAGGAATCGAATGAGGGCAGTAACGTGACGGCCAAGGTCTCCGGCAGAATGCGAGGCTCGAATGCCAGGATGGCGCGGCTCACATGGGCTTCAACATCTTTCCAGTCCAGGTCGGACAGAAGCTTGCCCGCCAGCGGGGTCATTCCGTAGTTCAACGTCGATTGCTCTGCGTGCGCCAAGCCCTGGAAGTCAATGTGCCCTGAAGCGTTGCCTGCGTTCAGCAGCCACCCCAGATCGCGCAGCAAGGCCGCCCGCAGTCGCGACTCGGTGACATAGACGGCGTCTGCGTGCTCGGTACGTTTTGCAGGTTCGTAGTCGGTCAGCCGGTCCAGCAGGGCAGGCTGCAGACGGTCCTTTTCGGTGCCGACACCGCTCAGTCGCCTGGACAGCATGGTGCGATTGCGTCAGGCGTTGAAGGCAACAGTGCGCACGTCGAGCAGTGCGTGGTCGCCCTGTTCGGTAATCAGCACCTTCTGGCCTCGGCCCGCGACATGGTCGCCTCCGATCTCCGACCACTCCGTGCGACGCGCCAAGCGCAGACCATCATCGTCGTCTGCGTGGGCCGGATACCGTGCAGGCACAACGCCTTGCAGCGTGCCTTCATTTACCAGTGTCAGTTCCGCCGGTTGCCACACCACATCGCGAAGATCCTGGGGTTTCTCCAGCGCAATGCTGCGGATGGCAGAGAAGGGCACCCAGTAGTAACAGCCATTGGAATAGAGTTCAAAAACGGGGCCAAGACGCGAGTCTGAATCGGAAAGCCATCCGAAGGGCTCACCATTGAGGGTCCCGGAGATTGCCGGAGCCATGTCCAAAGCCCGGGTGCGCAGATCGAATGCTCCCTCTTGGGTAGTGTCGGCTTGCGCCTTCAGTGCATCCACCATGTAGCTAAGCCATTCGGGTGGTTCTCCCACGATGAAGGGCGTGCGCCGTCCCTCAAATACCTCGCTGCGCAAAAGCTCGCAGCGCATGGCTTCTCTATAGGCATGCGCCATGGGCAGTGCTTTGGGGTCGAGCTGCGCACACACCTGCAGCTGCGCGAGTGCCTTGTTCCAGTCGCTCACGACGGCAAGCAGCTGAAAATAGAAAGTACGCAACGATGCATTGGATGGCTCTGCACGAATCGCATCTTTGACGTGATTCAGCTGTACGTCGAGGGATTCTTTCGAATCAAAAAAGGTGGTGCTCATTGGAATACTTTGGTGTGCGTCGGGCGCACTGTTCTGGCAAATGGCAGGCAACTGGTGAACGCGCGATGCACGTGAAAAGCGAGAGGTCTGATTACATGGCGTTGGCGGCACACCGGCGCAGGAGCCCACGGTGCAGGGGCACCCCACCGATGCTGCAGGGCACCCCGGTTCGAGTCGGGCGCGCGGTCAGAGTGCTGGCGACGTGCGCGCGTGGAGCAGCGTCACACCCCGATGGATTCCCCGACGGACTTAACCGGCTTGCGCTGCGGGGGGTAGATTGGGCGCCGTCCCGTTGCAGGCATCCGCGCCAGCAACGGTCCCTGGCCCAACACTAGTTGCCCGCTTCCTTCACGGATGGGAGCTTGGACACCAGCCGCAGCGATACGGTCAAGCCTTCCAGTTGATAGTGCGGACGCAGGAAAAACTTGGACGTGTAGTAGCCAGGGTTGCCTTCGACCTCGTTCACCTCTACCTCTGCCGCAGCCAATGGCTTGCGCGCTTTGGTTTCTTGCGACGAATTGGATGGGTCTCCGTCCACGTAATTCATGATCCAGTCGTTGAGCCAGCGCTCCATGTCGCTGCGCTCCTTGAAGGAGCCAATCTTGTCGCGCACGATGCACTTGAGATAGTGGGCGAAGCGGCAGCATGCAAACATGTACGGCAGCCGGGCAGACAGGTTGGCATTGGCCGTAGCGTCGGCGTCGTAGTATTCGGCCGGTTTGTTGAGCGACTGCGCGCCAATGAATGCCGCAACATCCGAATTTTTTCGGTGAACCAACGGCATGAAACCGTTCTTGGCCAGCTCTGCTTCGCGGCGGTCACTGATGGCGATTTCGGTGGGGCATTTCATGTCCACTCCACCGTCATCGGTGGGGAAGGTGTGGGCAGGCAGGTTCTCTACCGCACCACCGGATTCCACTCCGCGAATGGAGGTGCACCAACCGTAGTATTTGAAAGACCGGTTGATGTTCACGGCCATGGCGTACGCCGAATTTGACCAGCAATATTTGCTGTGGTTGCCGTCAGAGGTTTCTTCCTCGAAATCAAACTCGTCGACGGGGTTCGTCTTGGCACCATAGGGCAGACGTGCCAAGAAGCGCGGCATGGCCAGTCCGATGTACTTGGAGTCGTCTGATTCCCTGAGGCTGCGCCATGCAGCGTATTCGGTGTTGGTGAAAATCTTCGTGAGGTCGCGAGGGTTCGCAAGTTCTTGCCACGAGTCCATCTGCATCAACGCAGGTGATGCGCCGGAGATGAAGGGACAGTGAGCTGCAGCGGCAACTTTCGCCATCTCTCCCAGAAGTTCGACGTCTGGTGGGCTGTGATCGAAGTGGTAGTCACCGACCAGACAGCCAAACGGCTCGCCCCCGAACTGCCCGTACTCTTCTTCGTAGACCTTCTTGAAGATGGGGCTCTGATCCCAGCCGACGCCTTTGTAGCGTCGCATGTTGCGATGCAGTTCCTTCTTGGAAATGTTCATCACACGAATCTTCAGCATCTCGTCCACTTCTGTGTTGGTCACGAGATGCTGGAGTCCACGCCAAGCCCCTTCCAGCTTTTGGAACTCTGCATGGTGAATCACCAGATTCACTTGTTCTGAGAGTTTGCGGTCAATCTCTGCAATGATGGCTTGGACCGTTTGATAAGCATCATTGGAGATCGTGGCGACCGATGCCAGCGCCTGCTGCGCCAAGGTCTGTACAGCTGCTTCCACGGCGTCGCGGGCTTGGTCCGTCTTGGGTTTGAACTCCTTGTTCAACAACGCTGTGAAGTCGTGCCCCTCCAGAGACTGGGCCGCAGATGATTCGGTGATGGGTAGTGCGCTCATAGGTAATTTCCGTTCGCTTGCAGCCTCAGGCGGCGTCGTTTTGAACCGAGCCTTCTGCAGGCTGCGTGGCGGGCTTGGCACTGGTAGCCAGGGACTTGAGCAACGCTGGGTCCTGGAGCACTTTGCGAATCAGCTCTTCCGCACCTTGCTTCCCATCCATGTACGACAGGAGGTTATGCAGCTGTGTGCGAGCCTCCAGCAAGGTGTTCAGCGGTCCGATGTTCCGCGCCACAGCAGCGGGGGAGAAATCGTCCATGCTCTCAAACGTCAGATCGACGCTGAGATAGCCTTCACCCGTCAAGGTGTTGGGGACAAGAAACGATGCACGCGGTTTGATCGATTTCATACGTGCATCGAAATTGTCGATGTCGATATCAAGAAACTTGCGATCTGCAATTTCGGGCAAATTCTCTAGGGGCTTGCCCGACAGGTCTGCCATCACCCCCATCACGAAGGGAATATGAACCTTCTTCTCGGAACCATAGATTTCGACGTCGTACTCAATCTGTACGCGTGGCGCCCGGTTTCTGGCGATGAACTTTTGACCGCTTTTCCCCACCTTGGTGATAGACATGTTTACCTCTTAAGTTATCTGGATCACAAAATCAAAAAACCGCGTACCTGCGACGCGCATCGTCAGGGACTGTGCTGCTTCAAATACTTACAAAAAATTGCGGATCCACAACAGTCCGATGCAACTCGAACACAACGTTTTCAAGACTCCTGAACCGTCCCCACATAAAAGGATGTGAACGGCAGTTGCCTCACTAAACGATTTCCGTTCAGCGTCCTGTTACAAGCGAAACTTTTGAGTACTTCGCGTACATTGCGGCTTACTAGCTTTGGTATTTCAGTATCCAAGTCTCGGATGAGGTGACTGTTACAGTTCGTAGATTCAGGGGGGAGGTTCAGATTGCGTTCCCGTGATGACTTCGATCTGCTGCAGGCTCTGGGGAGCTAGCTCCCGCAAGATGTCCAGGAAGCCCATGCGCATCAATCTGGCGGATCTTCGGATGAGCAGAGAGGCCGGATTGGTCGGTTCCGTAGATTCGAGAAACTCGGCGATCTTGACCAACTGTTTGATTGCGTCTTCCCGTGTGTTGATCCCCAACCCTGTTGCTTCCGATGTTTGTATTCCAGGGTGAAGCGCTTGTCCCTCCGCGACAGACTCTTCTGCGGCGATGGTGGTTTTGGGAAGTACATCATTCAAAAGCCCAACCAATGACTGGATATTTCCCAGATCAGGTTGCTGGTGGCTGGGCAGGTTGTCGGCGCAAAGTTGGGCAATCTGATGGAGCGATACCTTGGCCTGCGGCACCGCCGACAATGAAGGGGCTGCCCGTTTCGTCGCATCTTCAATCCCCAGGCGCAGCTGTTCGGCCGTGAGTTGAGGATTGGACTCTGCGCGCTGACCTCGCGCCAAAACTTCTGCGTCACGGACCGTGAAGGTTCCAAATGTAGATTTCACAAATTCCGTTTGCCGGAGTTCCCGCAGCAGTCCCGCAAGGTCGTTCAAGATTGAGACTGCGTTCATGCGCATGAAGTAGTCATCGTCTTCGGGGAGGGGGTGCAGGTGCTCCCAGTGATGCTCCAACAAAGAGGCCATGAGTCCCAGTCCCCGGGCCAAGCCAACAAATCCGTAGATATTCGTCCAGGACCGGCACAGCAGACCTGCAATGCGCATGTCCTTGCTTTGTTTGAGCAACAGCGAAGCACTCTTTTCCACGGCTTGCCAGTCGGGCTCCTCCGCGGGAATGATGGTGTCGCCGTATTGCTGTTCGGGCTTACCGCGAGCCGCCTGTTCCAAGGCTAGGAACTCGGGTGTGTACGTCATATCCGGCCCGCATGGGGGGGCTGATGCAACATCACGCAGAAGCTCGTCGATATCGGTCATAGGGGTGTGAGATTTTCGGGTTATGGATGGGGAGCCTGCGGCGTGGGTGCTGGCGGTTGCTTCATGAACAGTTGCGTAAACAGGGAACAATCCAGTACGCCGTGGTGCAGCTGTTCGTGGTAGCCCATGCGCGGCGTCGGCGTAGTCCACCACAGGCTTTGTTGGCTCGAACGGCTTACCCGATGTCGCCACTCGCCAGTAGGCAGCTGCACTTTTGCGTCAGGCGCGTGGTGCGCTGACGACGCTTCGCTCAGATCGGACAAGATGACGTCAATCAATGATGGCGCTCGCGCCGTCTTTTCACCGGCTTCGAATGGGTTGGGCAGATGGTTGACACGCTGGTCGAGTTCTTCAGCGGACAGCGTCAAACGCCTCGCTTCCACAATCGCAGCACGTGCCCCGGCGAGGAATTCCCGCAAACGCTCATCATCAGCTAGCAGACTATTGGTGTGGGAAGCGGTTGCCATGACCGTGAGTGGGTAGTAGCGACCCACGCGGTCCATGCTTGGGGCCAGTGCGCCTATCACAGCGGTACCAGTAACAGAGGCGGGAGCTACAAAGAACCACAAAGGAGCGTTGACGAATTTCTCTGCCCAAGCATTTCCGTTCAACGTCCGAAACTCCTCCATCCCGGATCTCAACCACCCGTCCCATTCGGTAGTCAATGCGTGCGGCATCCGCCGACCCACAAAGTCCCCCAGGCTCGGCAACTTTCCAAACCAAGCGACGGTGCCTTGACGTTGCACTCCATGGGTTTCAGGGATCAGAGGTTGTCCGGGCATTCGAACTCCTCCATCGCTTTGAGTCGGAACGGATTGAAGACACTGCTGGTCGTGATTTCAAATCGCACCCTGCGTCCGTCTACATTGAAGATTGCCGTGAATTTTTCGGGGGCATTGCCAGGCAGGATTTGGGCACGGTCAAAGAGTCGATGCAAAGCCCATGGGCCTTCTGTGACCAGGCCGGAGTTCTCGGCGCCTGTGGCCGTGATCTGCAGGCGCACTTGGCCGGTTCCGCGCGTGCCCGGCCAACTCACAGACTTTGGTATCTGAGGCCCGTGTTGATACCGCAAAACGTCTCCGTCAACGTCCAGCACCATCTGTGAAATGGACGCGTCCATCTCGATTGGTTTGATGTCCAAGCGAATGCCGGGTGCTTTTCCACCTGATCGGAAGTACACATCGCGAATGGTGGCAGCTTTTTGGAACGAAGCGAGTGACGCAGAGCCGCCCACCGGGGTTCCATCGACGCCTTGTTTGAACGTCCATGTTGCCGTGGAGATATCGACCATTGGTTGAAGCGTGCTGCGGAAGAATTCGTCCATGGTCCCGCCCATCGCAAACAGTTTGGAAAAGTCATCAGCTGTGACGTCTCGACCTGCACTGCGGGTGAATGGGTACCGGCCGAGGATGGCGCGGCGGCAGAAGTCCCCAATGGTGGCATTGAGGTTCCCGCCGATGGTGCTCCGCACGTCGCGCCCCACCATGGTGGAGGTAGCTTCGGCGAGATCGCTATACATGACATTGAGCGGCGGCGGAAGTCGCTTGGCTTCAGCGCGCACTCTTTCGAGGGTTGACGAGAGCGTCGGTGGCACGGTACCGCCAGATTTCACCTGCTGCCGCGCGGCGGCAATCACCGCCGACGCCTCGTTGAGAACCTGAAGGCTTTGCGTCAAAGGCGTGGGGCCTGAGCCATTGTTGGTCGCCAACCGCCGATACTCGCGAAAGCGGAAGTCCACGATGTCAGCTTCGAGCGTGCCACTGGATGTCAGACCTCCCACGTTCACCTGTTTTCCCGTCAGACGGCTGAGTTGGCGTTGCTCTTCACGAATGCGGTTGAGCTTTTCCCCCAGCCAACTACTGGTGCTGGCGCTGTTCCCTCCGTCAACGTCGGGACGACGTGCCAGCGTTGTTTCTCTAGACACAGCGCGGATGAATTGCTCCAAGCTGGAATTGGCAGACGAGTACAAGCGTGCCTGTTCGCCAGCCTGGTCCAGAGACGCGATGCGGGTCGGGCGCACATCTGCCAGGTAGTCCTCCCACAGCTTTGCATACTCCATCAGGTACAAACGTTTGACCTCGTTCGCTATCTGACCGGTCAAAAGCTCCTGCGCAGTGCTGCGTTTGCCGTCAGACTGACCGATCACCCACCCCTCCTCTTTGGACAGCAATGTGGTGACTTTGGGAAGTTCGTGCAAAAAGACCCCGTGATATCCGTCGTACGTGAAAAGGCCTGATATTCCTTGTGTCAAAGGACGCCCGCTGCGCCGACTGAATACTTGTGGGGCTTCAGGGCCGCTCGCGCGCACGACGGAGAAGTCGGCGGGTAAATTGTTGCCTGTAGACAGTAGCTGCTTGAGGCGGCTGTATGAGCGCTGGGCGGGCGACATTTGCGCTAAGCGTTGACGAATTTCTGTGACCAGCGCGCTGTCGATCGGGGTGGTTGCAAGTACCACGCGCTCGTCCATAAGGCGGTCTAAGTGGTGAGACAGTCGCTCGCTGACGCCCGCCTGCACAAGCTCAGCCGTTAGACTTGCGTCCCATTCGTGACGGATCCAAGCCTTTACCGTGCGCGCGTCAAACCTGTCCGCGTCATGGACCATCAAGTACGCCTTCAAGGCCTCGTAGCTGGCTTCTGGATTGTTGGTTGATGTTTGCTGAAGCGAGCGCCGCAGCTGTTTCACGATGCCAGGTAGCCAGGCATCCTCCAGCAAACGCAAGTAAGTGTTTTCAGCCGCTGTCTGTACTTTGGGAACCTGCAATAGGCCCCAGCGCCAACTTACCGGGGGAGACCCTGAGTATTGGTCGCTGATAGCCAGGGACTCTGCGTGGTCTAGCAGAGGGAGCAGCGCCACCAAGTTCTCCTGATCGGCAGACTTGGCCTCATCTACGGCGTGGCGTAACGTGTCCACGTTGGACTTGACCTCTCCCAAATAGGCCAGGTTGTTGCTGTTGCTGAGGCTCCAGACGAGAGCGGCTCCTGTGAGCGCCAGTACCAAGCCAATCAGGCCTCCCGCCTGCAACAGTCTGAGTTGGCGTTCTTTCTTCGCGTTGCGGCCGGTCAGCCCTGCTTCGTTGAACATTACCCCCTTGAAGAGGGTTTCGATAAAAAAGCTCTTGCCTTGCTGTGCGCCACCTGATGTGGTGGCGCTTGTGATGGAAAAACGTCGTTTGAGCGCGGAAAGCACCCGATCAAATGGCATGCCCTCCTGCGTGCCGCTGGTGAAATAGACGCCTCGAAAGAGTGGTTTTTCTTTGAATCTCGATGAGGAGAACGCCTCTTCCAGGGTCTGGTTCACCACTTCACGAAGGCCTACGAACTGCTGGGGCAGCGCGTAAATCAACCCACGCCGGGCCAAATCAGGCTCTGCAAGCAAGCGTTGCGGGAGCAGGCGGTTGATCTGCGTAGCGAGCGCGTCGAACTCTGCGGTGAACTTCGCGGTGGGGGCGATGTTGCTGGCTGACTCCTTGTATGCCTGCGTAAATCCCCAGACCTGCGATCGTTCTTCGCGGGTCATTTGTCCAAAGAATTCGTTGAACCCCGCTAGCAGATCGGTCTTTGTAATCACCACATACACCGGAAACTTGATGGCTAGCTCATCACACAATTCTCCCAGCCGCATTCCGATGGTTTTGGCGAGGCGCGCGCGCTCTGCATCATTGCTGCTCAGTAGCTCCTGAACACTGAGCGTGACGATCACCCCATTGATGGGTTGCCGACCGCGAAAGCGCTTCAACAACTGCAGAAATCCAGACCATGCCGCTTTGTCCTGAACCGCGTCGCTTTCCTGCGTGGTGTAACGTCCAGCGGTGTCCAGCAGAACGGCCTGGTCCGTGAACCACCAATCGCAGTTGCGTGTTCCGCCCACGCCTCGGATAGAGCCTTTGCCAAATTGTTCTGCCAGCGGAAATTTCAGCCCAGAATTGACCAGTGCAGTCGTCTTACCAGACCCTGGAGACCCGATGATGAGGTACCAGGGGAGTTGGTAGACATATCGCTTCGTGAACCGACTGAACAGGCCGCTTTCTGTTTCGCCAAACCTTGTCTTTGCCAGAACGTCAACGGCCTCTTTGAAGCGGCCTTCCAGTTCCGCCACTTCTTCGTGTCCGGGCGACAAGTCTTGGTGTGTATCACGTCCCGCGGTGAACCGTGCAAGTTGGCCCAGTAGCTTGTCGTTCATCCGCTTGGAGCGCCACCATTGCAAAAGCAGCTTGATAAACCAGACGATGAACAAAAGGGCGATCAGCGCCCAGCGTACGCTTTCACTTTCCAGTGGTTGGTAAGGCTTTATGTAGACAAGGGGGCCGATGAACCAGATCACCAGGCTCAAGAAGATCAATCCACAGAGCACCAAGGTGTGGCGATTGAACAGCAGTGCTGCGATTTTTCTCAGAATGCTCATTTCCTAACGCTCTCAATGCGGGCGGCGTTGTCGCCAAGCGCCTGTAGTTCGTTGTCACGCACCTGAGGCGCTACCAAAAGAACAATTTCAACGCGACGATTTCTCGCTTTGCCTTCGCTGGTAGCGTTTGATGCCACGGGGTCCGCCTCTCCACGGCCCTCTGCACGGACTCGCGCGCTGTCTCGCACCGTGCGGACGAGCATTTCGGAGACGGATTGGGCACGCTCCTGGGAAAGGTGCCAGTTGGATGGGAAGCGGGCAGTGCGTATAGGCGATGTGTCTGTGTAGCCGTACACCACAACGTTGCCGGGGACCTCGTTCAATGCAATGGCCACGCGCTCGATAACCTGCACATAGCGTGGCTTGACGTTGGTAGAAGCCGGGTCAAACAAGCCGTCGCCTCGCAAAATAATGGTGCTGCGGTCTGCTTGGTCAATGACCTCTACCAGACCTTCTCTTATTTCGGGCTCCAGAAACTGGCGTAGCCGGGGTTTGTCAACGGCTACGACAGCCGCAATGGCTTTGGGGAAGCGAATGGAGTTGATGGCGGCGAACAATGCGTCGGATTGCGCAGCCAGTCGATAGTTAAACCAAAGAAACAACAGGAAAGCTAAAAGCAATGCCAGTGCAGTGGCGACCCACAAGGGAACCATCGTCCAGGGAGGTGCTGCCTTGCGTTCTTCGCCCTTCCAGCGGATCGACAGTGCACTACTGCGGTCGCCGCGCGTACTTTCAATCAATACAAGCAGCCGCGCCTTCAGCGTTTCCAGTTGGCTGCGGCCGTTATCAATCACCCGGTAACGGCCTTCAAAGCCAAGCATCAGGCAAAAGTACATGAGCTCGATCAGGTCGATGTGCTGATGTGGTGTTTGCACCAGCTTTGCGAGCAGCTGAAAGAATTTCTCCCCGCCCCATGTCTCGTTGTGCAACGCAACGAGCAAACTGAATTTGGGCCATACCCCAGAGCCGCCCCAAGGCGTTTGCGCAGCGGCTTCGTCCACTACTGTGCAAAGACAGTAACGTGCCCCGATCACGGTTTCGATGGGAACGCCAGCTACGCCGGCGCCGCGCTCAAATTCCCGAACATTCGCCAGAAGCAACCGTTGAAAGCCCTCCGGGTCGGAGTTGGATGCCATGGCGCGAATCTGCGGAATCAGGTTGAGCAGCGCGTTGGCAGATGCCACCAGTGGATTTCCTCCACTGATCACGTCTGGCAAATCTGTTCTTGCAGCCGCTGGGGGAGGCATCGATGTATCCATGAGGCCTGAGGTCCCGCCAATCGCATCTCCGCCTGAGTTCGCGGCGAAGAGGTTGTCTGTCATTTGCATTGTCATGGACATTTCTTATCTGCGAATCGCCCAGAACTCCAGTTGCAACTCTGGAAATTCGCCCGAGACGTGCATGGCCAACCCTCCCGAGTTGTTCAACTGGCGCCACAAGTCGTGGGTCGTGTCCACTTCGAAATACGAATAGCCAGCGTGGTACGGAATCTCGCGCGGTGCGACGGAAAGCGAGCGCAAGATAACGCCAGGGAGGTGCAGATTGACGAGGTCGCGGATTTTCTCGACGGGCCCCAACTTTGTTTGCGTGGGAAAGTGGGTGCGCAGAAACTCAACGCTGGTCTGGGCATGCACCGCTAGAACAAAGTCGCAGGTGGTGAGTAGTTCGGTCGAAGGTATCAACGCCACGCGCACCCCATACTGGCGCTCCTGAAGCTCGATCTGGATTGCATTCTGTTCAAGGACTGAGGACAGCCCACGGCGAAGTTCCAGCATCAATGGCGGGAAGCAACTGCGGAGATCGTCATGGTCATAGGCGGGCAGTGGGGCGGGACGGCGTTGCTCGCGGGTGAATGTGGCAAGCTCCCCGGCCATTTTGAGGAGATCATCAAACAAGCGCTCCGGGTGGATGGTGCGTACTCTGACCCAGTGTTCTACCGCGGACTCCCAGCGATTGATAAATTGCAGCATCAGGAAATCGCCTACTTCGCCTACGCCTCCCCGGCCTGGCTGTATCAGGCGTTCCTCCAATGCTGCCCCGCGCTGCTTCAATAGCCCGTGCAGTTCGCGGCAGAACGCAAACAAGGCTGAAGCTTCGGAGTTATTGACTACGGTGGGTATAAATGATTTGTCGAGAAGGACCGATCCATCTGACTTTCGTTCGACGACATGAGCAACGGGGAGCGCCACCCATCCCTCCGACAGATCCCGTGTAGCCCGCAAGCTAAAGCGCGCTTTGCCTAATTGAACTTCCGCGGGTTGGGCGCCCACATCGTTCACATCGGACACCTCCATGATTTCTGTCTGGTAGCGCGTCATCCCACCCTCCGCGTCGCTTAGCGTGACTTCTGCACCACTGCGCCGACGCAAGGGTAGCGAGAGATAGACGAGGGAATCCTTGATCTCTTTACCGACGTCTAGAGGTGGCGGTGCATCGTCCACCTGCGGTATCTGAAATGGCGTTCCGTCTGGCAGCACCCCTTGCGCCGATATCAATGCGACTTTGCCGAGAGCCAACATCTGGGTATCCAGCGCGAGTTCCGAGAATCCCCAGTAGAAAGGTTGTGCCGGCAGGCTGCGCCCTTGCACGAGAAAGTCGATATATCGCTCTTGTTGCTGAAAGTGTTGGGGGCGCAAAAACATGCCCTCTGCCCACACCACCTTTCTTTGCCAGACCATGGTTCTACCTTGAAGTTATTTGATGTTGAACGCGGACTGCATCGCGCGATACTGTGACCAAGTAGTGCACAGGCTTGAGTCGCTCTATCTGGCCGAGGCCCCACCACCGACGACGCATCTCGACCGAGTTGGGGGCGTCCACGGAAGCCCGCCACGTGCTGTGCTCCAGGTCCCGGTAGCCCGCAAAAAAGCCAAATGCACGCACATCCTGATTTCCCTTGCGCTCAATGACCCGGCGCTCGCCTGGCGCGATCAAAAACTCTTCGCGACGCACAAAATCACCTCCAAGCTGGCTTTCGTCCTTGTCCTGGAGATCGAAAAAGCTCGAACGCTCAAAGGCTGCTGGCGCGCGAAGTTCGTAGATGCGCAGCAAGATCGGTTTAGGCAGACCGTCAATGTCTGGATTCAGGCTGCGCTCCGCGACGATCTCGATGATTGCCGAGGGAACGGCCGTAGGGACCTCCGCCGGGCGATTGAGCGTATTCACCACACCGCAAGCCGCCAGCGCGGACACGGCAGCAAAGATGGAAGCGGATCGGAAAAAGGCCCGCCGCAATTTCTCGTCGATGATCACAGCAATAGTCCTCGCAATTTCAGTTGACAGCGGGGTTGGCAGAAACCCAGACTGCGAATGCGCTGAGGTTGTCTTGGTGGGGGCGGCTTTGAGCATTCACGGCGATCGCCATGTTCTGCAGCCATACGTCTGGACGATCTGAGGCGTGAAGCGCGTCTTCCATTGCGGTTTCGTGCAGGTTTTCCCAGAGGCCGTCAGAGCACAGCAAGAATGCATCGCCTTCCAGGAGTTCCATGGGCTCGTGGAGCACCGTAGGCGGCACCTGAGACTCGGCACCCACGGCTCCTGCCAGCACACTGCGATTGGGGAGCGACCGTGGATCGCTATTGGTATACATACCAGCGTGAAGTAGTTGCTGTACGACGCTGTGATCTTCGGTCATTCGGTGGACTTTGCCGCTGCGAAACCAGTACAACCGCGAGTCGCCCCAGTGGGCCCACAGAGCGCGGCCAGTAATTGGCTCAATGCAGAGCAGCACGACCGTAGCGCTCATGTGCATGCGTGAAATAGAGGTGGGTTGTTCCTCCGAGACGGTATGCTCCGCCCGAAAGATCAGGGAGGCCAGACTGGCGGGGGCGAACATCGGGTTCTCTCGGTAGCCACCCAGCACTGCATCGACAGTGAGGCGCGCTGCTAGAGCGCCGTTGCCATGCCCTCCGGCGCCATCTGCCAAAGTGCAGCAGAATCCCTTGGGGCCGAGATCGATCATGCCAAGGTAGTCTTCATTGGACGCACGACCGCCCTTTTCTGTGATGGCCGAAACCGTGAGCTGAAGCCGATGCGCCTCACCGGCAATGTGAGCGATCACAGGCTCTCCCCGGCGGTTTGTGCGGCATTCTCATAGGCCTCAACGAACGTTTTCCCGGAGAACGCCATCAAGTCATCCTCGGCGTGGCGGCGAATGGACTCGTACCGTTGCTGATAGTCCTCCCACAATGCGGCCTTGCGATGCAGTGCCGATACCTTTGTCAGAAAACCTGTCGTCTTGGAAGCGCTCATTTCCAATTCGGCGGGGCTCAGTCGTGCAGTCGCTTCCGCATAAGCTGCCCGAATCCCGGCCATCAGCGCGAGCTGGTGTACCGCGAGATCGTTATAGGCCTCCTGCATTGCAGGCACGGGCTTCATAAACCCCGGAAAAGTCTGCCCTGTCAGTTGCAGCATCACGCCTTCAGCGGTGGGTAAGAATTTCAAAGGGTTGTTTGCTCCCGACGCAATGATCGTGACGTCTGCGCGAAATTCGCGTTTGATTTCAGCTCGCGCGGACAGCAGATCAATAGACCCCTGCACAGCGATGCGTATGGCTTCGCCAAAGGTCCGCATGAATTCCGGTGTGATGGAGAGGGCGACCCTGTCTGGCGCAATTCCTGCGCCATCAAGGAAAGCTTCGGCCAGGGCCTGCGCGCACGGTCGAGCCTCATTTCGACCTGGAAGGCTTTCTGTGGCAATAGTGCTGGGCGCTGGAGCGTCGCGATCGGTGGCGGCTGTTGTGTGCTCTGTTGCTGTGAGGCCGCGGTCATTTACTTGGTCCGCGGGCAGGGCAAGATATTCGCTTTGTTGGTTTGTGCTTTCGTGATGACTTTCGCTCCAGGCAGTGCTGGTTTGGAGGTGCGGTGCATCGAGTCCTGGAGTTTTTTCCGCATACCCGTCCAGAACGGCGAGGTCTGCGGTGGTATTGGCAGGAGTCCCCTCGAAGAGGCCCAAATCCAGCCCTTGCGTGGGTTGCAGCCCTGCTTCAAACGCTGGCGTTGTTGTGATGGAGTCCTGCGGCGCAGACAGGTGTTTTAGGCCCTCCGGTTCAGCATGCAAACCGTTTCGGACTTCTCGGGGCATGCTGAAAACTTGCGTGAGATCGGATCCCCGGGACATGCCGTGATCCGCAGTATCAGCGTAAATCGTCTCTCCCGGCTCGCGAAATAGTTTGAGGGGGTTTAGCTCGATGCTGGGGTCCAATTGCTTCGGAAGACCCGTGTGCGCAGCGTTGTCCATTTCCCCTGCGAATTGGCTCGTCTTGGGCAAAGACTGCAGCAGTTCGTCATGTTTAAGTTGGGCAACTTCTTCCAGGCTTTTGGCGACTAGATCACCAGTCCAGGCGTCTCGGGTGCTCGATATCTCTTTTGGGTCTGCCGCGAACGGATCGAAGTCGTCTGGTATCACCATTGCGCGATGTTCGGACGATTGCAATCGCATCGATCTTGCTGCTCGCGCATTCTGCGCGAAAGCGTTGTCAGTGACTTCGCGAGGAATCGCTGGTTCGACGGCAGTGTCCGAGTCCAATAGATCGCCGGCCGCCTTGTCATCACGCGCTTGGTGCGTTGCGGACAGCGGTTGGGTTGGTGTGTCTACCCGGCCGAGTATTGCAAATGGATTGTCTGACGGCAGGTAATCGTCTTGTCTGTGCTCGTCCTGGGGGCGTGGGTTTGTGAGTTCCGGGAGATACGACTCTCCGCCGACGATGGATGGAATATCGGCCCAAGGGTTAGGCAGCGAGGCGAGGTTGAGCGCCGTCGTACTCGTTTGCGGGATAAGGCCTGATGCTGGTGCCGGTAACGGCACCGTCGGTGGGGAGGATAGTCTGGCGGCCACTGCGTTCGCCAAGTTTGCATTTTGGAATGGCGCCTCTCGGCGGGCCTCCCCCGGAAGGTTCGTGATGAGTTGGTAAGGGCCAATGCCAATCTCTGCTCCGGGCACGAGTGGGACCTCCTGTCCTGCCAGAACTTGAAGTCCGTTCACCAACACGGAGCGGCGTTCACACAGATTGGCGATATAGGCGTGATCGGAGTCCAGGCGCACCATTGCGTGCACACGGGCAACAGCCGCATCGGCGTCAGGCAGCACCAATTTATTCTGACCGGCACGCCCAATAGTGCCTCCGGCCATGCCAAAGACCGCAGACCATACGTGGTCGACCGGTATCCCAGTTTGGTGCGTGACCACCAGTTCAATCTTGTCCATCAGATTCGCGATCCTTATTCTTCTGCAAGTCAGTGCGCTTTGCGTGTCGCGCGCTTGTTGCGCGCTGAATTGCGGGCGTTGTTGAACTCGCGTCCCCAGACCGGATGGCCTTTCTCCGCTTCCGTCAGTTGAAATGTGTGGTCTTGTTCTAGAGCCAAGTCGAACTGCTGTCGGCATGGGCGCGTACGCCCTAGCGCGCAGTGAGCAAACGCTATGAACTTTCGCGCCTTGATCTGGGACGTAAGTGAGAGTTCCTGAGCATCTGCCAAAGGGGTGAGCTTGGATATCGCTTCTTCGAACTGACCTTCTGCATAGGTATTGAGGGCGTCTGCAAGTAGCGCATCTTTTTGCGCGCGCGGATCTATCGGGGCGACGGGCGTGGCAGGTGGTTCTGGCGCTACGGGCTGTACCGCTTCTACCTTTTCTGCCGGTACGTCTGGAGTGGTTTGGCATGCCGCTACCAGCAGGCTGGCACAGACAACTGACAGAAAGTTCAAAAAACGGTTTTGCATCATTTATCTCGCGTCAAAGTCATGGGTAATCGTGATCGTCTCGTCGTGATCAACCTTCAGCGTTTTGCGCACTGTTTCAAAGCCGGGGTTTATCAGATCAATCGTGTGAGAACCTGCTGGCAGCTTCATTTCGGTGAGGGGTGGAGTCACTCCCAATCGCTTGCCGTTGAGGTTGACGTTTGCCCATGGAAAAACACGGATCTGGATGTTGTGGTCCGAGCGTGGTTTCGCACCCAAAGTGACAGAGGGCTTGGCCCCATTCGACATCTGCAGATAGCCCGTTGAGGGCAGCAGTGGGGTGATCGCAGTAATCACCGTGCTATTCAGCGAGAAGTTCTGCAGGTTTACATCTGCGTTGCGTGGGTTGCCAGCGGAACTGTGCAATGGTCGATTGCACCTCGACCCCCGCTTTCCCTGAGCTTTCAGGTAGGCCTCACGCCAGGGGGTTCCCTGCAGTTCGTATTCTTCAAGTGCAAAAGATGGTCTGGCTTCGAACGCCGCATCGAAAGCCGCATCGCACCGGGCCCACTCCTTGTTGGCGCAGTACACGAAGGCGAGGTACTTGTGGGCGGTGGATCGCTCGCGGCGGTCTGGCAAACCGGCAAATAGCGATGCCTGTAAAGCCCGCTCCGCCATGTCCAATTTGCGGGAGTCGTAAAGCGAGATGCCCTGGCCCAGCAATTGGCGGCCTGAAGCCGAGTCCGTACCCCGTGGGTCTGAACTCGCAGATTCATCGCAGTCGGTTGATGCGAATGCAGCGCCAGCAAAGGCCCATAGGCAAAGCGTAACCCCGCGCAGCAAAGCGTTCATCGGCATAGCAACAAGATTTGAGACAGTGGTGAAAAGAGTTACTCGAACTGATGGCTCACTACCACTGGTTCACCCTTTTTTACCTGCACGGTTTTGACCACGGGCGCTGCGGCTGGATTGCTCACTTCGATGCGATGGGTTCCTTCGGGAAGCTCGACTTGGGTGAGTGGTGGGGTCGTTCCCAGGGCATTGCCGTTCACGGAAATTCGACCCCAGGGGCTAACCCGAAGCACCACGCGCCCCACATCGCCTACAGGCTTGACCGGTACCTTGGCGCCAGAGGCTGAATCTGCCGCATTCGGCGCAGCACTTGTCGCAGTGGATGCATCCAGTTTTGGTGTGGATTCAGGCGTAGGAGGGCGTTCAGCAGAGGGCGGCGCTATCGCGATGGACACAGGTTCGACCGTGGCTTGTACCGGTGTGGTGGGCAATGGCGCTTCCGTAGCCTCCAGCCTGTTTATCAATTCAAACGCTTCACTGCGGTACTTGCCCGCTGGCTGTGTCTCCAAGTAAGCATCCAGCGCCGCCACCGTGCCAACGGCTTTCGACTCATTCCATTGCTTCTCATCGGCAATCACCGTAGAAGCCACGCCCTGAGGTGAAGCTGAAATGTCTTTCCCGCCCCACCATACCGCCATTGTTGTCACTGCAAGGGCCGTGAGGCCGATGGCCGTCCAGCGCATCGACGCAGAGTTGATGGCAAATACCGCCGTTTTCTCCTTGGACGGAGGCACACTGCGTTGTTCGGGCATCTGAGACGGCAACGTAGTTTGAGTGCGAGTGGCTTCCGCGGCAGCGTCTCTTGCCAAGGGGGCCTGTTGATCGGCTTCCGGGGCCGAGACGCCATGGGGCCCGAGCGACTCGGGTGAATGCATGACGACGTTTTCGGTGGATGCGCGTGATGCGTCCAGACCAATGGGCGCGTACTCGCTGCTGCGTTGGCCTTGTTTCGACTCAGGTGCTTTTCCAAATTGCCCCCAGTCAATATGGCTTTCTACAGATGCACCGGTCCGTCTGTCCGCGCTCGTTGCTTTGGGGAAGGTATGAGCTGCCTGCAACCCGATGCTTGTTTGGACGGGCAATGGATGAGGCGGGGCGTTGACCACGCGAGGTGGTTCCGCATTGGCCCATGGCGCGAAGATGGGAGCGGTAAAAGTCGTGATGCCCAGCAGTTCCTTGAGTTCAGCAATCGTCTGTGGCCGGTCCTGAGGCTTCACCGCAAGCGCGCGATGAACGCCGTGTAGAAACTGAGATGAATAACCTGCGTGGTTCGCGGGGGTCAATGCAGCCACCGGGTCGTTAATCATCCGAGCCACCGATGTCGCGGGAGGCTTGCCTGTGATGGCCAGGTACAGCATGGCGCCTATCTGATAGATATCTGTCCATGCGCCTTGGGGCATGGCGCCATCGTCGACGTATTGTTCGATAGGAGCGAACCCAGGTTTGAGCACCATCGTCAACGCCTGCGTCATGTCTCCGATGATTCGCCTCGCCGCACCAAAGTCCAACAACACTGGCATACCGGAGTTCTGCAAGAAAACGTTGTCGGGCGCAATATCTCGGTGAAAACAGTCCGCTGCGTGAAGCATCTCGACCACGTCGAGAATGGGGCTTACGATTGCCGAAAGCATGCGCTGATTCATGCGGTCATGTTGTGCGCTGATGAAGGTCCGAAACGTCTGTCCTTCGTAGTGACGCATCACCATGTAGGCCGTTCCATTGAACTCGAAAAAACGGTAGACATGCACCAACGCAGGGTGCGAAAACTTGGCTAGCAAGCGCGCTTCGTTGATAAAGCTGCGCAGTCCCGCATCAAAGGCGCCGCGGTGCTGTGAGCGAACATGGATTTCATTGGAGGACTTGCGGCCAGCGAGGGTGGCGGGCATGTATTCCTTGATCGCAACGATCCGATCAAGGCTGATATCGCGCGCCCGGTAAACGATGCCGAACCCCCCCTCGCCAATCACGTCGAGTAGTCGGTATTCACCAATATGAACACCGGGCTCCAAGCAATTGGCAGAACCTCCGACAGTTTCAATCATCACGCGACGCCCTCATTTTTCATTCTTGGATATCAGCTGGCTGAACCACGTGATCCATTGCACGCATTGCAAAGCCGGGCAGTCTGCTGGTAGATAAAACCAGAGGCGCCGCACGGTTCATATCCTTACAGGTGCCGTCATCTCTCGTTATAGGAGTGCTATGCATTCACATCAATTCGAACTACGTGATCGCGCAGATGTGCCACCGTGTCGTCCTTCGTGAGAACGCGCCAGCACCTCTTCGGATGCGGTCAGTTGGTATCTGATCGCGGGCGAGTCTACCGTGGGGAAATTGCAAGAGAGGTTGCAAAACCGACACTTTTGGCGCGACGAAACACACTGTTTCTAATGTTGCGGAGGATGGCTTATTTGCTGTTACTTGAAACCCCCTTTTTTGAAACGCGCCCGTATCATGCGCCCGCAAACAAGCTTGCGAGGGAGGGGATTTCAAGCAAGCAGCGGGTAACTCCGTGAGAGAAATGCCGTGTATCAAGTGCGGGTGGTTCGGGCGAATCAGTGGATTCAATCTGAACTCCACCGCGCTCTTTGGCGGGCGATTTCGTACTCCTCTCTGGAAAGATCTTCTGCAAGGGCCTCGTGTCGTTGTAGAAATTTAGAGCGCGAACGCACTGCCGTTGGTGGTGATTGCTTCGCATTTTTTGAACCAAGGAGAGGTACCCGAATGACAGTTGCAATTTTTATGAAGGTTGAAGGCGCCAGCGGTGAGTCGAAAGACGCGGCTCACAAGGACTGGACCGATGTCGAGTCCTTTACCTGGGGAGTCACGCAGCCCCACTCGATGGCATCCGGCGGTGGTGCTGGTGCTGGCAAGGCCGATTTTCAGAACCTGAACATCGTTGCCAACATCGACAAGTGCTACCCCGCCGTGCTCAAGCATTGCGCTACCGGTAAGCACTTGGGCCAGGTGGAAATTTCGATGTGCAAGGCCGGTGGCACGCAGATCGAATTCGGCAAGATCACCTTGACCGATGTGATGGTGACCAATGTCACCGTGAGCGGCACCAGCTCTGGTGACACCGTGGTCGTGAACTACGCCTTCCAGGCGGCCAAGGTCAAGACCGAGTACTCCGAGCAGACCAGCCAAGGTGGCAAGGGCGCAACGAGCCAGATGGGCTTCAGCATCAAGGAAAACAAGGAAGCCTGATCTTTTGGGCTTCTGGCTGCGCCCACTTTGTGAGCGCAGCCCAAGAGCCGTGTCTTCGGATGCGGCTCTTTTTTTGTGCATGCCTTGCGAGCGGGTGGCACCTTTTTCTTTGTCATTTGCATGGCATGCATCTCCTGCCTACCAAGCTGTCCGTCCTGTTCCGCTGCGACTGCCTCACTTCAGAGATTCTTCATTTGCCATGACCCGCCGCGTCACCATTCAAACCCCGTTGGGCGAACAACTGCAGTTTCGCAAGCTCGGCGGCACCGAAACGCTCAGCGAACTGTTTTCGCTGGATGTGGACTTGGTTAGCCAGAGCAAGAGCATCGACCCCAAGGCCTTGCTGGGTAAGTCTGTCTCGGTCGTGGTGGAAACGGAGGGCCTGGGAAAGCGTTACCTCAGCGGCCTCATCACCCACTTCGGTATGCAGGGACAGGATCATCGTTGGGTCTCGTATCGGCTGCGCTTGAAGCCCTGGCTGTGGATGGCGACACGAAAGACCGACTTCAAGATCTTTCAGCACATGACGGTGCCAGACATCATCATGGAAGTGCTGGGTAAGTACGGCTTCCCGATCGAGAAGAAGCTTACCCGCGCATACCGCACCTGGGACTATTGCACCCAGTATGGCGAAAGCGACTACAACTTCGTGGCACGCCTGCTGGAGCATGAAGGTGCGTGCTACTACTTCACGCACAGCGCAGGCAGCCACACCCTGGTGCTGGCAGACGACATCGTGGGCTCACACAGTCCCTTGCCCGGCGGCCACATCATTCCGTTTCATCCCCCTGGTAAGGCAGCCATTGCCGATAAAGAGCACTTCCATGCGTGGGAGTTGCTGCAGGAGGTGCAACCAGGACGGCACTACAACGACGATTACGACTTCAAGAAGCCGCGCGCCGACCTGTCCAACATGCGCCAGAACCCGCCAGGGCATGAGCATGACAAGTACGAAATTTACGAATGGCCCGGTGGCTACACCGAGTTTCCCGATGGCGAAACCTACGCCAAGCTGCGCTTGCAAGAACATCTCACCAAGCAGAGCCGTGTGCTGGGCCGCGCCAACAAACGCAATCTGGCGCCCGGTTACACCATCAATCTGGAAAACTATCCGCGCGAGGACCAGAACCGCCAGTATTTGGTGCTGAGCGTGCACTACCACTTTGAAGAGAACCCCGAAGTGAGCAGTAGTCGGGGAGGCGGAGTCACCCCCACCAAGAACCCGCAGGAGGCTGGCTCCATTCAGCAGTTTGAAGTCCGCGCCCAACCCACAAGCATCGAATACCGTCCCAAACGCAGCACCCCAAAGCCCCGTACCCGCGGGCCACAGACTGCTGTCGTGGTTGGGCCGCCCGGCGAGGAGATCTGGACCGACAAATATGGCCGTGTCAAAGTGCAGTTTCATTGGGACCGCATCGGCGCCATGGACGAAAACTCCAGCTGCTGGGTGCGCGTATCCACCAGCTGGGCGGGCCCTCAGTTTGGCGCGGTGTTCATTCCACGCATCGGCATGGAAGTCATCATCGACCACATCAATGGTGACCCCGACTACCCCATCCTTACAGGCTGCGTTTACAACGCAGTCAACATGCCGCCTTGGGCGCTGCCTGCCAACGCCACCCAAAGCGGCATCTTGACGCGCTCCAGCAAGGGTGGAGCCTCAGGCCCTGGAATGAAAAATGGCCCAGGCGACGCCAACGCGCTGCGCTTTGAAGACAAGGCGGGCCAAGAGCAACTGTGGATCCATGCGCAGAAGGACCAACTGACCGAGGTGGAGAACGACGAAGAAAAATGGGTGGGCCGGGACCGAGAAAAGACGATTGATCGGGACGAGACCAACACCATCCATCGTGACCGAACGGAGACGGTAGACCGCAATGAGAAGATCAATATTCACGGCTGGCGTACGGAAGAAATTGACGGCGATGAGACGATCACGATCCACAGCAATCGCTCAGAGCGTGTCGACCACAACGAAAAGATCAGCATCGGTGACAACCGAGACGAAACTGTCGGCAAGAACGAAACGGTGAAGATCGGTCTCACCAAGCAGCACACAATCGGCGTCATGTCCATGCTCAATGTTGGGCTGGTGCGGGTGATGAGTATTGGCGTCGCGTACAGCCAGAACATCGGCATGATGATGTCCACCATCGTCGGCATGACCCAGACCACGAAGGTCGGACAGAGCCAGAAGACCACGGTGGGCAAGGACTACGTGCTGGAGGTCGGTGGTGGGGGCGGCGACTCTAGCTCCGCCGCCACTGAACCCCGACAGCGGCCTGCGCCTGCTCGGCGTGGACTGCGTCTACGACCCCCACGATCCCGCTCAGGCCGGGGTGAGTGCCGGTAATACCGGATCCTCCGCAAATCCTCCAATCCCCCTGGTGCGCTACCACTACAGCCCCCTGGGTAACCTCATTGCCGTCCATGCCAGAGACGGCCAGCGAGCCCGCCAGTACAGCTACGACAGCGCCCACCGCATGGTTGCCCACCGCGTGCGCAGCGGCCCCCAGCACAGCTACCGGTATGAAGACGATCGCCCCGGTGCCCGCGTGGTCGAGCACCACAACGAAGAAGGCCTGAGCTACACCTTCACCTACCAGGACGCACTGCCCCAAGACCCCAAGGCCGCCAGCTGCACCACCGTGCGCGACAGCCTGGGCCGCACCACCCAATACCACCACGAAGGCCGAGGCGGCCTCAGGCGCATCACCCGCCAAGTCAACCCCGACGGCAGCGAAGAACACTTCCAGTACGACGGAGCAGGCCGACGCATCGCCGCTACAGACCCCCTGGGCCGCACCACCCACTGGCGCTACGACGGCCAAGGCAACCTGCTCGGGGTGCAGGGCACTGATGGCCGCAGCAGCCAACAACGCTGGGGCCTGCCCGGCACACAAACCGACGGCCTGCTGCTGCAAAGCACCAGCGGTAGCGGCATCCACACCCACTACCAATACGACCCCTGGGGCCGCCTGCTGCAAACCACCGTGGTCGCTGGCGACATCGCCACCAGCACCCAACTGGAATACCTGCCCGAGCCCCCGCAGACCGTCGCAGCCAACGTCCGCGCCTGGGTAGACCAGCCCATCGCCATCATCGACGCACAGGGCGGACGCAAGGCACTCACCTACAACAGCACCGGCCAACTTAAAAGCTATACCGACTGCAGCGGCCACACCACCTGCTGGCACCACAATGCCTGGGGCGAAGTGGTGCAAGAGACCAACCCCCTGGGCCAACACACCCGCCACCAGCGCGACGCCATGGGCCGCCTGCTGCACACCAGCCAAGCCGACGGCACCCTCATCCAATACCGCTGGGGCAACAACGACCAAGTGCAGGCCATCACCCTGGGCGCATTTGCCAGCGCCGCACCCGGTGCGTCCGTCCAGACAACCACCTTCACCTACGACCACGACCTGTGGGGCCGCGTCACCGCCCAGACCCAGGCCGGTGCCAGCCTGCACCTACGCTACGACGCAGCAGGTCGCGTGATCGAACTCATCAACGAGAACTACGCCAGCACCCGCTTCGCCTACGACAGCCAGGACCGCCTGATCCAGGAGGTGGGCTTTGATGGCCGAAGCCAGACCTACCGCTACGACGCCGCAGGCCAGTTGATCGAGAAGACCGACGCGCAAGACAGCGGCATGGCCGCGCAAAGCGAAGGCGAAGGCACCGTGCGCAGCCGCTACCACTACGACGGCGCCGCGCGCCTGACCTACCGCATAACCGCCAAAGCCGCAGCGACAAGCAACGCAGCAGACCAAGCAGCACCAGCAAACCACACTGACCTGCAAATCCACCAGTTCGGCTACAGCGACAGTGGCGAACTGATCACCACCCAGGGCTGGGAGCTGAACGCAGAGGCGACAACCACGCTGATCGCTGCCTGGCTGCAACTCACTACCGAACAGATCCAGGCAACCATTGCCCAGCAGCATGACGCGCAGGCCCTTGCCAGCAGCCCGCCGCTGCAAAACCTGCAAGCCCACCGCTTGCAAAAGAGCAGCCGCGTGGACCTGCAGCGCGACGCCCTGGGCCGCACCACGGGTGAAGTGCAAACCCTGTTCCGGCCAGGAACGTCAGAGGGCGGGAGCTCGGCACCCGCCATCGAATTCGAACACCGCATCCACCACCGCCTGGGCCCCCTGGGCCAGCGCGAAGCCAGCGACCTGCAAGGCATCGGCCACCTGGGCTGGCTCAGCTACGGCGCAGGCCACGTGCACGGCGTGCTGCTTAACCAGACCCCGCTGCTGGCCCTGGAGCGCGACAAACTGCACCGCGAAGTGGGCCGCACCCTGCACCTGTTGCAAAACGAAGCAGAGCCAAAGCCGACCGCCATCACCCAGACCCGCCAGATGGACCCATTGGGCCGCCTGCTACACCAGTGCTGGCAGGGCCTGCCCGGACAGACCAGCGGAGCCCCTTCCAGCGCAGCCCCCCTCATCGGCGGCCTGCAGCAGCGCCGCTACACCTACGACAGCCTGGGCCAGCTCATCGGCATCCAGACCCCGACCCAGGCCAACGCCTTCCAGTACGACGCCCGCCAGCGCCTGACCGGCCAAACCCAGGCCAGTGCCGAGGGCGAACGCCAGGAGCGCTGGCGCCTGGACCCGGCAGGCAACCGCCTGCCCGCCCAAGCAGCGGACCAGCACCAGCACTCGGGATCAAAGACCGCAGCCAGCGCCGACTGGACGGCCCAGGTCCAACAAAACCTGCACGACCCGCGGTTTAACCTGCTGCAGCCCGACCAGAACCCGGACAGCCCTGCAGGCAAGAGCGTGGAGCGCTGGCGAGACAACCGCATCGGCTGGAGCCAAGGCCAGAGCCAAGGCCAACGCATCGGCGACGAAGAAACCACCCACTACCGTTATGACAGCTGGGGCAACCGCACCCAGGCTCTGCACAGCGATGGCAGCACCACCCAGCTGCACTACGACGGTTTGCACCAGCTGCGGCAAGTCACACAGATCGACGCCCAAGGGCAAGTGCAAAGCCACACAACGTACCGCTACGACCCGTTCGGACGGCGGGTGAGCAAGACACACCACAAGACGGGACAGCAAAGCCAAGCCACCCACTACGGCTGGGATGGAGACCGGCTGATCCACACAGAGGATGCAGAGCACATCCACCACACGGTGTATGAGCCCGGCAGCTTTGTGCCGCTGCTGCAGATGCAGAGGAACAAAGCAGGGCAGACCAACCCGGTGAAGGCCTTGCTGGGCATGGGTGGCAACGAAACAAGCAACAACCTGGAACAGGACCTGCCGCACCACGAAAGGGAAATGCTGCACCAAGCCCTGAAAGAGGTGCTGCAACCGGGCTACCGGCTGTCAGCGCTGCTGCCCCGGGAAATGAGGGGGCAGGTGCAGGAATCGATCAAAGTACTCAAAGACGCCCAAGCCCAAACGGAAGAGGCGCACCCGCTGACCATCAGGCACATGCTGACGGACCACCTGGGTACGCCGATTGCGGTGGTCAATGCGGACGGAGAACAAGCAGGGCAAGTAGCCTGGGCTGCCAGGTACGGGGCATGGGGTCAAGTAGAGGAGGAGTACAACCCCAATCACATCCACCAGCCTATTCGGTTCCAGGGGCAGCAGCTCGACCAAGAGACGGGGCTGCATTACAACCGGTTCAGGTACTACGACCCGAGCACTGGAAACTATGTGACCCAGGATCCTATTGGGCTTAGAGGAGGTATGCATCTATCGACCTATCCCAAAAACCCGAACAGCTGGGTCGATCCACTTGGACTCAGCGCGTTTGCGGCAGCCCTGCCTATTGCAGGGGGATTAGCCGCAGCAGATGGTCCATTGCCGGTTGGAGATGCCCTTGCGCTGCTCGTTCTAGCTGCGGCTGCGGCTTGCGAGTTGACCAGCTGCGGTAAAAACAAAGAGAGTGAGAAAAAATGCAAGGATGCAACTCCTGAGAACATAAAAATCGCAGTTGCAAAATCCCCATTTCTAACTACTCAAAAGGCAGTTTCTGTACCGGCTGTAGCGGCATATACCAAGATGATAGAAAATGGAAGTCCCCCCCACCTGTAAAAATGGACGGGCCAACAATTGTCGACGGAAATCATCGTATGGTTGCGGCAATGCTCTGCAGCACGATGCCACCTATCCAACCTGGCGTTGCGCCAACCTCTACACCTAAATATCCATTCAAGGATATCTATCCAGATATATATGACTGGGGAAATAGATGAATAAAGAAGAGCAGATTGGCTTTCCGCGGTCCGAAAAAGATCGAAAAAAAATTCGCGAAAAATCTCTACACAAAATAGATTTTGGCCACAGAATTTTTCACTCATATGATTTTATTGCGTGCGATTTACGAGGATCTTATTTCATGGAGAGCATTTTTATTGATTGTAATTTTATATCTACCTCTTTAATTACTGCAATTTTTGCGAATTCTGTTTTTTTAAATTGTAATTTTTTATCTTGCTGCATACGCCATGCAAATTTTAAAGAGGCATTGTTGAGCGACTGCGTCATTCAGGACTGCGATTTTTTTCTTGCAGATTTTAGTGAAGCTGAATTTTTTCCCCATGATTTTGACCGAGCGACTTTGGTTGGGGCAAGTGGCTTAAGCGCTGGATAGGAACATCCAGTGACGCACAAGATATAGAAAAATATTACCCAAGCTTGTGAAGACCTTGCGGGGCTTGGGCGGCAACCAAGCCGAAAACCACGCTGGAGCAAGACCTACCCCGCCACGAGCGAGAAATGCTGCACCACGCCCCGAAAGAGGTGCTGCAACCGGGCTACCAGCTGTCAGCGCTGCTGCCCCAGGAGATGCCGGGGCAAGTGCAGGAATCGATCCAAGCCCTCAAGGACGCCCAAGCCCAAGCGGAAGAAGCTCACCCTCTGAGCATCCGGCACATGTTGACGGACCATCTGGGCACGCCCATTGCGCTGGTCAATGCGAACGGGAACCAAGCAGGACAAGTGGCTTGGGCTGCCAGGTACGGAGCTTGGGGCGAAATCAAAGAGGAATACAACCCCGATCACATTCACCAACCGATCCGGTTCCAGGGGCAGCAGCTCGACCAGGAGACGGGGCTGCATTACAACCGGTTCAGGTACTACGACCCAACCGTGGGGCAGTATGTGACTCAGGATCCTATTGGGTTGGGCGGTGGAATAAATAATATGAAATTCCCAAATAGTCCTCTAACCGTCTCAGACCCACTGGGGCTGAATCCGACTTCGGGGCCAAACCCTCCGCTTGACATTGGAAAGGCAGAGGGCTGGTGGGATAAGGTTACTGGTGTTTTGAAATGGAAAGAAAATGTAGAAGAAGAAAAAAAGGTAAAAATAGAAGGTGCAATACTATCGTGTAAAAGAGCCGCCGAAAGAGAGAAAAGATATGAGGAGGGGCGTCAAAATAAGTTAGAAGACGCTGCTGCGGTTGTTCGCGATGGTATGGGAAATGAGATCAGTGAGGTAGTCCAATTGGGTAAGGATCTAAATTCGCTAGGCAAAGTGTATGGATATGTGACTTCAAGTACCCCTGACTGCGCTACGTTGCTGAATCCGGAAAACGCTGCACCTTCGATAAATTTCTTTAAATAATGAAATATTTTTTTATGACCGTACTCTTCTGGGTAACTACTTCTTTGTTTTTTACGTTCGCAGGGCGGTATTTTGAATTTAATTCCTTGGATCTTTATGTTGCATTTCAGGGGGTGCGAATAATTTTTTCATATTTTTTGGATTCTCTTATTATTTTTTCTGTGTTTGTTATGGCGCTGAATCCTTACCGTGTGAAAAAAATAATATTTTTTATCTTTTCTGTTGCTCTTGCCCTCATTCCCGCGTTTCCCTTGTTGCAAGCTTTCGGCTTTGGTGAAGGATTTGTGATTTGTGACAAGGAATATTTTCCTGAGAAGGAATTTTCCTATGATTTTTGCAAGTTTTATGGACAGGGCTTAATTAACCTGATTTTGAGTTTGCTATTCACAATTTTCTTTGTCTTGGCAATTGATCTTGTGACAAAAGCCATTAAATCAATTCATAGGGAAAATCAATAGTTTTGTCGTCGGCGGGAGCGCCTTTGGCGCTACGGGGTAGCCCTGTTGCCGCAGGCGACGCTCAACATCAAGACGCTGGCGCAGGCGATGAAAGAGCTGTACCAGACGTATCCGCACCGGTTTCATGAGCGACCACCTGATCGCTGGGATGCGAAAGATAACCAACCCTCACAGGTCTTCGGGCACTCATTGATTCGTCTTGTGATTCATCAGCCACCCCCTTGCTGCCTCCCCCTCCATCGGCACCGACATCACAAACCCCTGGATCAAATCGCACCCCAGCCCCGCCAAAAGCCCCACCTGTTCCTCCGTCTCCACCCCCTCCGCCACGGTCTTCAGCTGCAGGCTGTGTCCCATCTGAATAATGGCGGTGACGATGGCGACGTCGTCTGCGTTGCCGGGGGTATCGGCCACAAATGACCGGTCGATCTTGAGCTTATCGATGGGGTAGCGCTTGAGGTACGCCAGGGATGAGTAGCCTGTCCCAAAGTCGTCAATCGAGATGCCCACGCCCAGCGCTTTGAGGGCGTTGAGCGTGTCCAGCACCTGCCCGGTCTGGTGCATCAGCACGGACTCGGTCAACTCGATTTCCAGGTAGTGCGGCGCTAATCCGGTTTCGCGCAGCACGGCGGCGATTTCTGCGGCGACGTCGCGTTGGCGGAACTCGATGGCGGACAGGTTGACGGCGACGGGCACCATGGCAAGGCCCTGGTCTTGCCATTCCTTGAGCTGGCGGCAGGCTTCGCGCATGACCCAGCGGCCGATGGGGGTGATGAGGCCTCGGGATTCGGAGAAGGTGATGAACTCGTCGGGCCCTACCAGGCCGCGTTCGGGGTGGCGCCAGCGCACCAGGGCTTCGATGCCCTGCAATGCGCCATCAGCCAGACGCACCTGCGGCTGGTAGTGCAGCTCGAATGCGTTGTTGGCTATAGCATCGCGCAGCAACCGTTCGTGACGCAGGATGTCGAGCGCGCTGGCGTCCATGCTGGGGTCGTAAAACTGGCGGTTGCCGCGCCCGCTCTCCTTGGCGTGGTGCATGGCGGCGTCGGCGCAGCGCAGCAGCAGGTCGGCGCTGTTGCCATGCTCGGGGTACAGCGCGATGCCGATGGAGGGCGAGATCGTCAGCGGTAACTGGTCGACGGTGAAGACGCCATTCATCGATGCCAGCAGCTTGTCGGCAACCAATGCGGCATCGTCGGGGTTAGTTACGTCAGTCAGCACCACTACAAACTCGTCGCCGCCAATGCGCGCCACCACGTCGGCATCACGCACGCCCAGCCGCAGGCGTTCGGCCACGTTGCACAGCAGTTGGTCGCCGGCATGGTGGCCCAGGGAGTCGTTCACCGTTTTGAAGTGGTCCAGGTTCACGAACAGCACGGCCGCGCGGCCATGGCGCCTTCGGGCCAGCGACAGCACCTGCGACAACTGCTCCATCAAAAAATGCCGGTTGGGCAGCTGCGTGAGGGTGTCGTGCAAGGCAATGAATGCCTCCCGCTCTTGCGCCTGCTTGCGCACGGTGATGTCACGCACCACCACGATGCGGTAGTCCGCATGATGCAGGGGCATGGTCTTGCCGACCACTTCGACCGGGATGGCGTGGCCTTCTTTGTGGCAGATCGTGACTTCGTAGGGGTCTTCTCGCCCGCTGCGGGTGTAGTCGAGCGCAGTTGCGCGCCATTCGGGGCTGATGAAATTGAAGATCGACAGGCCGATCACCTCGTGCAGTGCATAGCCCGTCAGGCGGTACAGCGCTTCGTTTCCGTCGGTGATGATGCCGTCGCGGTGAAACACAATGGCTTCGTCTGTGGCCTCGGTGAACTTGCGCATGCGCTCTTCGCTTTGGCGCACCGTGCGCTCTGCACGCCAGCGTTCGGTGATGTCGGTAATCAACACAAACGAGCCAATCTGCTGCGCCCCGTCCGTCGCAAAGTGCGGTATGAGGTTGACCTCGATCATGCGTGCTTCGCCATTGGGCAGCGTCTGCTCGCGGGTGTATTTGACATGCTCGCCGTGGGTACACCGCTCGACATGGGGCTCGATGGCTGCCCAGGCTTTGTCGCCAATCGCCTGCTGAACGGTGAGGCCCAGGATCGACGCGGTGCTATGGCCGTTGTAGGCTGCGTACCCTTGGTTGGCAAACTGGCAGCGAAGCGCGGGCACGTCGTAATAGGCCATCAACGCGGGCACCGAATCGGCAATCAGGCGCAGCAATGAGTCGCTGGGACCTCCCTGGCCGGGGGGATTGGCTGCGTTGGATGAATCTGGCATGGACCACTCGGTACTTGTTCAATTGTTATAGCCGATACGCCTTACGTGTGCGTAAGGTAGTTGCCCGGATACCGGGCCTCAAAAGCCGGGGCCGGATAATCGGGCCATGACCTCCAAAGAAACCCAAGCCAGCACTGATTTCAGCACGCTGGCCCTGAACCCCGCCACGCTGGCCAACCTGCAGCAGCTGGGTTACACCCAAATGACGCCCATCCAGGCGGCCAGCCTGCCGCCCGCCTTGCTGGGCAAGGATCTGATCGCCCAGGCCAGCACCGGCAGTGGCAAAACCGCCGCGTTTGCGCTGGCCCTGCTGGCCAACCTCAATCCTCGCCGTTTTGCCGTGCAATCGCTGGTGCTGTGTCCCACGCGCGAACTGGCCGACCAGGTCAGCACCGAGATCCGCCGCCTGGCGCGGGCCGAAGAGAACATCAAGGTCGTGACCCTGTGTGGTGGCGTGCCGCTGCGCGCGCAGACGCTGAGCCTGGAGCACGGTGCCCACATCGTGGTGGGCACACCCGGCCGTGTGATGGACCACCTGGAGCGCCAGCACCTGAGCCTGGAAGCCTTGAACACCTTGGTGCTGGACGAGGCCGACCGCATGCTGGACATGGGCTTTTTCGATGACATCGTCACCGTGGCGCGCCAGTGTCCCAAAGAGCGCCAGACCCTGCTGTTCTCGGCCACTTACCCTGAAGGCATTGCCAAGCTCAGTGCCCAGTTCATGAAGACCCCCGTGCGGATCACGGTGCAGGCGCAGCATGCCGAGGGCAAGATCGAGCAGCGCTGGTACGAGGTGAAGAACAGCGAGCGCCTGCACGCGGTGTCGCAGTTGCTTAACCACTTCCGGCCTGAATCCTCGATTGCCTTTTGCAACACCAAGCAGCAGTGCCGCGACCTGGTGGGCGTGCTGCAGGCGCAGGGCTTCAGCGCGCTGGCGTTGTTTGGAGAACTGGAGCAACGCGAGCGCGACCAGGTGTTGGTGCAGTTTGCCAACCGCAGTTGCTCGGTGCTGGTGGCCACCGACGTGGCTGCGCGGGGCCTCGACATCGCCAACCTGGCCGCGGTCATCAACGTGGACGTGACGCCCGACCCCGAGGTGCACATCCACCGCATCGGCCGCACCGGCCGGGGCGATGCCGAGGGCCTGGCGCTGAACCTGGCCAGCCTGTCCGAGATGGGCTTCGTCGGGAAGATCGAGGTGCTGCAGGGTCGCGAGTCGCGCTGGTCGCCGTTGACCGACCTCACCCCCACAGGCAGTGGCCCCCTCGTGCCACCCATGGTCACTATCCAGATCATTGGCGGCCGCAAGGAGAAGATCCGCGCAGGCGACGTGCTGGGCGCGCTGACCGGCGAGATGGGCTACACCCGTGAGCAGATCGGCAAGATCAACGTGAATGACTTCTCCACCTACGTGGCAGTGGACCGCACCATTGGGGCGCAGGCCGCCCAGCGGCTGAACCAAGGCCGTGTGAAGGGGAAAACCGTGAAGGCGCGGCTGGTGACGGGGAACCAGGAATTTGAGTGAAATTGGCCGCTAGCGCTTATCTGGTAAGCGCAAGTAGCTATTAAATATGTAGTGCATCGCCGTAGATCGGCTTGCGCGGCGTGGGCGGACGTCGGCAGTCCTTTTGTGGTGCGGGTCGGACTGCGCCATCGTGGGCTAAACCAGCCGACCAAGGTTTGGGCACGATTTTTAGCCAATTGGCCTCTAGCGCTTGTCCAGTAAGCGCTAGCAGCTATCAATTTTTGCGCATCACTAATGTTGGTCGGATTGGCGTCGCCTCACCGGGCGCCCCGCCAACAGGGGTCAGCGCGTCGCACCCGCAGCCTGCAGCATCTGCACCATTTCGTTGTAGCCCCGCTGGCGCGCCAGTTGCAGCGGTGTGTTCCCTTGCCGGTCTGTCAGCGCATGGCTGGCGCCGGCCTGCAGCAAAGCTTGCAACGTGGCCTGGTGGCGTGGGCCGCCGTTGCCTAGCACGATGGACTCGATGAGCGCCGTCCAGTGCAGGTTGTTTACATGGTCCAGCGGCGCACCGGCGGCAATCAGCTGGCGCACCACACCGTCGTGCCCCAGGTGGGCCGCCGCGATCAAGGCTGTGCCGTCGTAGCGGCTGGTCACCTGTTTGGCGCTGGCGCCCAGTTGCAGCAGCAGGCGCAGCGTGGCTTCGTCGTCGGCCACGGCGGCAATGGTCACGGCGTCGTAGCGGTCGTTTTCCAGCAGGTCCAAGCCCGCGCCCGCTTTGGCGAGGGCGCGGACGGCTTCGACCTGCCGGGCGAACGTGGCCACATGCAGCGGCGTGCGTCCCTGTGCGTCGCGGGTGTTCAGATCGGCCCGTGCGGCCAGCAATTTCGTCAGCGCGGGCATGTCGCCCCGTGCGGCAGCGGCGTGCAGGCCCTGGTAAGCCGCTGATTCAGCAGCCGTGGGAGGCACCTGGGCGATGGCGGGGAGGGTGCCGGTCAGCAGCGCTGCGGACAGCGCGATTGCAAGGTTCCATGGCTTCAGGGGTGCCTCCGATGATGTGCGTGCGTCAGGGTGTGTTGCGTGCCGGGGGACGTTACTTCAACCACTCTTGCACCTTGGCGATGCCCGCCACCGCACATTGCTCGTCCAGGTGGCCGCCAGGTGCGCCGCCCACGCCCACGGCGCCGATGACTTCATTGCCCACCTTTACTGGCACGCCACCGCCCAGCAGCAGGTAGCCAGGGATGTTGACCAGGTTGGCCGCCGCGGGGTTCTTCTGCGCGCCTTCCATCATGGCCAGCGTAGTGTTCTTGGCCGATGCCGAGGTGTAGGCCTTCAGGCGGCTGGCTTCCAGCGTGTGGGGGCCTGCGTTGTCGGCGCGCTGCACGGCGCGCACGGTGCCTGCGCGGTCCACCACGGTGGCGGTCACGTTGTAGCCGTTGGCACTGCAGGTGGCCACGGTCTGGGCCGCAATCTGCGTGGCCAGGTCCAGAGAGATGTTCTTTTCGGTGCGTACACCTTCGGCGCTGGCCGCTGTGGCGATCAGGGACAGGGTGAGGGCGGCGATGGTGGCGAGGCGGTTTTGCATGGTGTTCTCCGGTGTTTGTGACGTCGGTGCCACCCTTTGTGGCGCCGTGGGAGAACTGTAGAAATTGCCGCCGCTTTCAGCCATTCGGGCGGCTACGCGCGGGCCTCCGTAGAACTACGGAAGGCTTTTGAAGGCCAGGTCAGGATGCTGCATCCACCAGCGCCGCGTACCGCCGTATCAGCTGCGCAAGTGATTCGGCTCCCAGCTTGGCGAACAGGTTGGCTCGGTGCGTCTCCACCGTGCGGGGCGAGAGTTCGAGCGCGCGGCCGATTTCCTTGTTGGTCAGCCCCTCGACGATCAGCCCCAGCACCTCGCGCTCGCGGGCCGAGAGCTGCGCAAAACGTTCGCGCGCCTGCTGGTCGGCCTGGTGGCGCTCGCGCGAGCGCACATGCTGGCGCACGGCGTTCTGCAGGGCCTCGATCAGCACCTCGTCATCCACCGGTTTTTCCAGAAACTCCGCCGCGCCGGTTTTGAAGGCACGGCGGCACATCTCGACCGTGCCGTGGCCGGTCAGCAAAATCATCGGCTGGTCCACACCCTGCGCCAGCAGTTGCTCCAGCACCGCGAGGCCGCTGATGCCGGGCATGCGCACATCCAGCACGATGGCGCCGATGCTGGCGCGGTCAAAACCGGCCATGAACGCCTGTGGGTCAGCCCAGGTCTGCACACGCAGGCCCACGGTGCTGATGAGCAGGGAGAGGCTGTCGCGCACGGCAGCGTCGTCGTCCACCAGATGGATCAGGGGCGAGAGAGAAGAGGCGTTATCAGTCATGGGCCGGCGGGGGCGACAGCCAGGGTCAGGACAAACTCGGCCCCCCGGTCGGCTGCGGTGGGGTGGGGGGTTGCGGGTGACAAGATCAGCTGCGCACCCATGGCCTGCGCCAGGCTCTCGCACAGGGTCAGCCCCAGGCCCAGGCCCCCGGTGCGGGTGGTGAAAAAGGGCTCGAACAGGTGCTCGCGAGCCTCGGGCGCAATGCCCGGGCCGTGGTCGCGCACCGTCAAGGCCACCTGCCCCGCACTGGTGGGCGCCAGGGCAAGGTGCAACTGGCGCTCTGCGGTCGGCACTTGCTCCATTGCCTGCAGGGCGTTCATGAGCAGGTTGTGAATGATCTGTTGCAGCGCCACGGGCTCAGCCAGCACGGCGGGCAAGTCGGGAGCAATGGTGACTTGGGGTGTGATGCCGCGCTGCGCCAACTCCGGCTCCAGCAGGTGCAGCACGTCGTGCACCGCTGCAGACAGGGCCAGTGGCTGGGCCTGGCCCGCCAGGTCGGGCCGCTCTACCAGGCGGCGCAGGCGGCCCACCACGGTGGCGGCACGGCGGGCTTGCTCGACGGCGCGGGCCATGGCGGTCTGGGCGGTGTCCAGGTCGGGCGGGTCATCGGCCAGCAGGCGCTGGGCGGCCTGCGTGCTGGACAGCACGGCGGTCAGCGGCTGGTTCAGCTCGTGGGCCATGCCCGCCGCCAGCTCGCCGAGCGTGTTCAGTCGCGCCACCTGGCCCAGCCGCAACAGTTCTTCTGCCCGCTGGCGTGCGATGCGCTGGCGCTGTAGCGCACGGCCCGCCAGCCACAGCGCTGCAGTCAATGCGCACCAGCCCAGCATGCCCCACCAGGGCAGCTCGCGCAGGCCCACACTGCGCCGCGCCACCACGTCCAGCGGCTGGCTGGCGGCGGCCAGCAGTTTGTGGAACTCATAAGCGCGGCTCCATGCCGCGTTGTCTGTGCGGCCAGGCTGCACGACAAAAGTCTCGCCGCCGTGCTCCAGGGTGACACGCACGGGGCTGGTCGCCATGTCCATGGGCCACTCGTCAGCGGGAATGGTGGTGCGCAGGTCGATGTGCAGCGAGTAGCTGGCGGGTGTGGCTGCAAGCACCAGGTAGTAGCGGCCTGCGGGCAGGTTCAGCCCTGCCACGGCGGCATGGCCACTGCGGCGTGAGGTGGCTTCAGCGACCGACAGTTCGGCCTGTAAGGCGGGAGGCCATTCGCCTTGCGCCGAGCGCTGCAGCACCGCCAGAATCTGGGGGTACACCGAGGTGAGACGGGGCAAGGGTGATGGTGCGGTGCTGGGGTTGTGGTCACCCATTGCAGCGGCAGGCTGCAGCAGCGCCAGCGTGGCCATGATGGCATCGTGCTGCACCACGCGTTGGCTTAACAGCCGGTGCACGATGCGCGCGTCGGTTTCAAACGCTGCGTGCAGCTGTTGCAGGCGTGCCACCGCAAGCCAGCTGGCCCCTGCGCATGCGACCACGGCCCACAGCAGCAGGCTGGGGACAAGGTGCAGGGTGCGGGTTGAAGGAAGGCGGCGATGCCATGCCGGGGTCATGCGCGGATTCTGGCATGGGGGCTTTGTGGGGCGCCTTTCAACGGTGGCGTGTTCTTGCGCCAGCGGCGCAAAGCAGGTGTTAAGGCGGCTCTTAAGCGGCTCTGGTGTAATTCCCGGCTCGGTTCATTTCTACGCTCTAATCCACCGCCCATGTCCAGCCCTCCCCCAAAGCCGCACCACTGGCTCACGCCACGCAACTTGTTGTGGGCGTCCATCGCGGTGGCGGTGGTCACCATTGCACTCAAGACGCTGGCCTGGGTGGTCACGGATTCGGTGGGCTTGCTGTCGGACGCGATGGAGTCGTTTGTGAACCTGGCCAGTGCCATGTTCGCGCTGGCCATGGTGACGGTGGCGGCGCGCCCTGCAGACGATGACCACCCCTATGGGCACCACAAGGCCGAATATTTTTCATCGGGTTTCGAGGGCATTCTCATCATTGGGGTGTCGGCAGGCATTTTTTGGGCGGCCGGGCACCGGCTGCTGGACCCGCAACCCATCGAACAGATCGGCTGGGGCCTGGGCCTGTCGGTGTTCAGCTCGGCCCTCAATGGCTTTCTGGCGTGGCTCATGTTCCGCTCCGCACGCGAGTACCGTTCCATCGCGCTGGAAGCCGACGCCCGCCACCTGGTCACCGATGTGTGGACCTCGGCGGGCGTGCTGGTGGGCATCGTGGGTGCGGTCGTCACCGGCTGGCTGTGGCTGGATGCCGTGGCCGCCATCGCGGTGGCGCTCAACATCCTCAAGGAAGGCGTCTCGCTGGTCTGGCGCTCTTCGCAGGGCCTCATGGACTCGGCTGTGGAGCCCGAAGTGCAGGCCACCATCGAGGCCACGCTGCAGCAGTTTGTCGTGGCGCAGGCACCGGCCCCCGTGCGGTTTGACCATGTGTCCACCCGCCGTGCGGGTCAGCGCCAGTTTGTCGACATGCACCTGCACATGCCCGCGCACTGGACCCTGAGCCACGCCGCCGAGTTGCGCGGCCAGGTCGAGCGGGCGCTGATGGCGGCCGTGCCCGGCCTGCGTGCCACCATCGAGCTGTTGCCCACCGACGTGGAAGCGCATTTTGACGACCCCCGTGATGACATCAAGGATGCAGTGAAGTGATCAGCGTATTGCAACGTGTGCGCGAGGCGCGTGTGGAGGTGGAAGGGCAGATAGTGGGCGCCATCGGCCCCGGCCTGCTGGTGCTGGTGTGCGCCGAACGGGGCGACACCGAGGCCGAGGCCGACAAGCTGCTGGCCAAGATCCTCAAGCTGCGGATTTTTTCGGACGCTGCTGGCAAGATGAACCAGAGCGTGCAGGACATCGACGGACGTGGAGCCTGCGGGGGCCTGCTGCTGGTGAGCCAGTTCACCCTGGCCGCAGACACCACGGGCGGCAACCGCCCCAGCTTTACGCAGGCGGCTGCGCCTGATGAAGGGCGGCGGCTGTATGACTATGTGGTGGCTCAGGCGCGCAAGGTGCACCCCGAGGTGGCCACGGGCCAGTTTGCTGCCGACATGCAGGTGCATCTCATCAATGACGGGCCGGTGACGATTCCGCTGCGGATGCCACCGGCGGCGGTTTGAGATTCAAAAACAATAGCTGCTAGCGCTTTAGGGATAAGCGCTGGGGCCTGTTTTGACCATCATTTTGGGTGCGCCACCAGTGGCGACACCGGCAACACCCGGAACGCTGCTGACGCCAGCGCCAGCCAAGCGGAGATGGCCAGCATGACGGCTGTGTGAGCATCCCACCCGTAGTGCTGCGCCCAGGTGGCGACGATGCCGGTGAACCACTGCATCAACGCGACGCCCAGGAACATGGCCATGGTGTAGGCCGACAAGGCCCGGCCCGTGAGCGCAGGCGCGTAGGAGGCGCGCACATCGGCGTATTGCAGCACGCCGTAGCCTGACAGCAGCCCCATCAGCAGAATCAGCACCACGCTGGCTGCGGGATGCACGCGCAGCACCGCGAGCACGCCGAACAGCGCGGCCATCAACAGCGACGCATTGCCGATCCAGCGCCTGCGCCGGCCAGTGCCCGGGTCCAGTCGGCCTGCCAGGCCGGGCGCAAAGAGGGCGATGAGCGACAGGCCCAGCGCCACGTTGCCGCTTTCCACCAGCGAGAGGTGGTAGCGGTCCATCAGTAGCGGCGCCAGCCACAGGCCGCGCAGCGACAAAAAGGCCGCATACCCCGACATGCCCAGCACCAGGATGCCCCAGGTGTGCGGCACCGTCAGCAGGTGGCCAAAGCCGAGCAGGGCCTGGCCCCAGGTTTCGCGCTGCGCCGGGGGCGGAACCAGGGGCGCGGGTTCATGCACCCGCAGGTAAATCATCAGCCACGACAGCGCGCTCAGCACCGCCAGCACGGCGTACCCCGTGCGCCAGCCACCGCCGTGCTGCACCAGCCACGCCAGCGGCGTGCCCGTGAACAGCAGGCCCAGCCCGCCCACGCCCATGGCCACACCCGAGAGGTAGGCAAACCGATCAGCCGCAAAGTGCCGCGCAATGAACAGGGTGCAAGCCAGGAAGGCGGGCGAGCAGCCCACGCCGATCATCAGCTGGCCCGCCATGAGCGATGGGTAGCCCGGCGCCGCAGCAGAAAGCGCCGAACCCGCAATGGCCAGCGGAAAGGCAGTGAGAACGGTGCGGCGCAGACCCCACAGGTCCAGCCCCACGCCCATCAGCAACTGCGAGACGCCGAACGCGAGGCCGAACAGCCCCGCGAAGGCACCCAGCGATCCGGCCGAAAGCCCGAAGTCCGCCGTCAGGCCTTGCGCCACCATGGCGGTGGTGGTGCGAAAGGCTTGGCTGAGCGCGAAGCCGCTCAGAAGCGTCAGCAGCATGGCCCAGAGGGCGCGGGGCTGCGGACGTTCATGGCCGTTCGGGGCGGATGGGGGGGATGTATGGAGGCTCACTGACGCCAGAAGAATACCGCGGCCATCACGAGGCCCGTCGCCACGATGCCCCAGCGCAGCACATTCGCAGGCAGCCTGCGCGCCACGCGGGCTCCGCCGTAGCCGCCTGCGGTGGCGGCCACCATCATCATCAGCGCCTGCGGCCACAGCACGATGCCGCCCGCCGCGTAGATCGCCACGGCAATTGCGGTGAGCAGGGCGGACACCAGATTCTTCATGCCGTTCATGGCATTGAGCTGCGTCTGCCCCAAGAGGCCGAACAGTGCCAGCAGCAAGATGCCCAGGCCGCCGTTGAAGTAGCCGCCGTAGCCCGCCACGATCAACATGCCCACGGCGGCCTTCCAGGGTTTGGTGGGGCCGTGGGCCGACACGCCGGCCCATTGCCGCAGTGTGGGTCCAAAGGCGAACATGGCCGTGGCCGCCAGCAGCAGCCAGGGCACCACCTTGCGGAACGTGGCATCGGGCGTGACGAGCAACAGTGCTGCCCCCGCCGAGCCGCCAATGAGCGCCAGCAGCACCACGGCGCGCAGGGACAGACTGGGTGGTGGCTGCATGTCTTCCCGAAAACCCCACGCGCCGGCCATGTAGCCTGGCAGAAGTGCCACCGTGCCCGTGGCGTTGGCCACGACGGGCGGCACGCCGGTGAAGACAAGGGCAGGGAGGGTCAGAAAACTGCCGCCCCCCGCCATGGCGTTCAGGGCGCCGGCCACAAAAGCGGCGGCGAGCAGCAAGGCAATCTCGAACATGTCTCTTCCATCTCGTTGTTGTGCATCTGGCACGCACGCTCCTGGGTACCAGTGGGGGAGATGGTAGGCGGCGAAGCAGGGGCCGCTGGCAATTGAAGGCCCACCGTTTTGTGAAGGTGCTGTGCGCAAAAGTTGCGCAATCGTGGATGTCGCGGCCCGTGGGTCAGACGCGTTTTTTTTCCAGCTTGCGGCTCAGGGTGCGGCGGTGCATGCCCAGCCGGCGCGCCGCTTCGGAGATGTTGAACCCGGTTTCAGCAAGCACCTCGTGGATGCGCTCCCATTCCAGCGTCTTGATGGAGCTGGAGCGGTTGGTCAGCTCGACCTCGGCGTTACCTTCCATGAGGCCAAAGGCGGCCTCGATGTCGTCGGTATTGGAAGGCTTGGCCAGGTAGTGCACGGCGCCGAGCTTGACGGCCTCCACTGCCGTGGCAATGCTGGCAAAGCCGGTCAGCACCACGATGCGCATCTTGCTGTTGTGCGCGTGCAGATGGCGCACGCAGGTCAGGCCCGACGCCTCGCCCTTGAGCTTGAGGTCCACCACCGCATAGTCTGGGTAGTGCGTCGCCAGAAGCTCGTCCATTTGCAACTTGCTGTCCGCGTGCAGCACCCGGTAGCCGCGCCGCTCGAACGAGCGCGCAAGGGTGCGGGCAAAGGCCTCGTCATCCTCCACGATCATCAGCAAGCGTTGTTCAGTGTCCATGGTCGTTGGGTAGCGTGTCCGGCAATGCAATGGCGGCCAGCGGAAGCGTGATGGTGACCTCGGCGCCGCCGCCCTGCAGGTTGCGTGCCGCCACGGTGCCGCCCAGCGTGCGTGCCACGTTCATCGACAGGAACAGCCCCAAGCCACCGCCGGGGCGCCCCTTGGTCGACTGATAGGGCGTACCGATCAGCTTGAGCACCGGGGCCGAGAAGCCGGGGCCCCGGTCGCTCACCACGATGCGCAGCACCTCGGCATCACTGCTGGCCTGCAGGCCCACCCAGTGGGGCGATGCATCCCGGGCATTGTCCAGCACATTGAAAACCATTTGCTCCAGCGTGGCATCGGCCACCATGGGGCGGTCGTCGCCTACGTGGTTGTCAAACACGAACTGGTCGACCGACCGCGTGGCCCGCCAGTCCTGCACCAGGGTGTCCAGAAACCGGCACACCGTGGTCTGGCTGGAGTCCTCGCCGCGTGTCTCTCCGGCCGACAACAGGATGCCGCTCACAATGGTCTTGCAGCGCTGCACCTGGGCTTCCATTTCGGCGATTTCCTCCTGCAGCGTGGCGTCTGCCGCCAGGGTGGGGATGCGGCGCCAATCGCCCAGGATGACGGCCATGGTGGCCAGGGGCGTGCCCAGTTCGTGCGCAGCGCCGGAGGCCAGCAATCCCATCCGCACGATGTGTTCCTCTTCGGCGGCGCGCTGGCGCACGGCAGCCAGCCGCGCATCGCGCTGGCGCAGGTTGTGGCTGATGCGCGTGATGAAGATCACCACCAGAATGGCATTCAGCACAAAACACACCAGCAGCCCCAGCACGTAGGGGCTGGCCCAGCCTTCATGCATGTTGGGTGCCATGGGCAGGGGCTTGCTGTGCTGCGCCAGAAGCACCACACAGGCCGATGTCAGAACGACGATGAACCAGATGGTGCTACCCCGCAGCAGCATCGCGCCCACTGCAATTTGCAGCACGTACAGAAAAACGAAGGGGTTGCTGATGCCGCCGCTCAGGTACAACTGCGCGGTCAGCGCCGCAACGTCGATCAGCAGGCCGATGAAGATCTCGACATCGTGCACGCTGCGCCGGGTGCGCCAGCGCACGAGGCTGACGATGTTGAAGAGCGCCATGCAGCCCACGATGGTGAGCATCTCCCGCATCGGCAAGGGCATGCCCAGGATGTAGTGGGTGGTTTCGATGGTGAGTAGCTGGCCCACCACCGCAATCCAGCGCAGCTGGATGAGCTGGTGCAGGTTCTTGAGCCCCGCCGTCGCGTTGGCGGAGCGGGCCTTGCTCAAGGGCCGCAGGGGGCGGGAGGCTCGGCGGTGGCTGGGGCGGGTGCTGGTCATGGTGGAGGGGCGGTGCGGCCAAGGGCGCGCAGTCGCACCTCGTAGCGTGCCACAAGCACGGCGGCCCCTATCACCATCAGTGCCAATCCAAACCAGGTTACCGCATAGACAAGGTGGCTGTTGGCAAAGCGCACCACCGTCAGGCCTGTGCGAGGCCAGGGGCCTTGGGATGCTGGGCGCTGTTCGGTGTTGGTGGCGCCTTGCCGGGCTGGTAAGCCTGCATCGACAAAATACGGCGCGGCGTTGGGCAGCTGCTGGGCCTTCGCCATGGCGCCCACGTCGCGGGAATGCCAGCGTTGCTCGTCCGGGGCGTTGCGCCGCAGGAACCCACCGCCGGTTTCGCTGATGCGCAGCAGGCCTTCGACGGTCACCGGTCCGCTTGGCGTGGTGTCGTTGTCTCGGGTTTGCCAACGCACACGCTGGTCGGCGGGCACAAACCCTCTGTTGACCAGAACCTGCGTGTTGTCCGCCTGCTGCAAAGGCGTCATCACCCAGAACCCTGCACCCAGCTCGGTGGTGGCCTGGCTCAGCAGGGTTTTTTCTGCGATCCACTCACCCTGCAGCCGCACAGCCAGGTACTCGTGCGTGGGCCCGCTGACCTCGGGCCACTGGGCCATGGGCGGTGGTGTGCCGGGGGGCGCATGGATGCGCTCTGCGGTGCGTTCGATCAGGTCAAGCTTCCAGGCGCGGCGTTGCACCTGCCACATGCCGAGTGCGACGAACGCTGCAAACAGGGCCGCACCCACCACCGCCAGGACGGCCAGAGTCCAGGGGGAATGGGGTCGGCGGCCCGTGTGCCCAGCAGCGTCCACGGCCGCAGGCCTAAGGGGGGTTGCGCACGTCGGCGCCGGCCGGGGCCATGCCCGGCATGGGCGGGTGCTCGGGCATCATGTTGGCGTTCATGTGGAACATCACCCACAGCGTGCCCGCAATGGTGATCGCCACGAACACCACGGTGAAGATGGTGGCCAGCAGCGTCCAGCCGCCCTCGATCTTGCCGTTCATGTGCAGGAAATAAACCATGTGCACGAGGATCTGGATCACCGCAAAGCCGCCCAGTACCAGCACCGCGGTGTTGCGGTCGGCAATGACCTTGGCCATCACCAGCCAGAACGGAATGGCCGTGAGGATGATGGACAGCACAAACCCGGTCATGTAACCCGAGAACGTGCTGTGCGGCTCATTGGCGTCGTGGTGAGGGGTGTCACCGTCGCGGTGGCCGCCATGGTGTTCGTGTGTTGTGTGTTGCGCGCTCATTTACAGCACTCCCATCAGGTACACAAAGGTAAAGACGCCGATCCAGACCACATCCAGAAAGTGCCAGAACATGGACAGGCACATCAGGCGGCGGGTGTTCTCGGGGATCAGGCCGTGCTTTTTGATCTGCAGCATCAGCACCACCAGCCAGATGAGGCCAAACGTGACGTGCAGCCCGTGTGTGCCCACCAGCGTAAAGAAGGCCGACAGGAAGGCACTGCGCTGGGGCGTGGCGCCCTGGTGGATCAGGTGATAGAACTCGTACAGTTCGAGCGCCAGGAAGCACAGACCGAAGAGGCCGGTCACGGCCAGCCACAGCAGCGTGCCGTTCACGTCCTTTTGCTGCTTGCGCAGCATGGCAAACCCGAAGGTGATGGAGGAGAGCAGCAGGAACGCCGTGTTGATGGCCACCAGCGTCAGGTCGAACAGTTGTGCGCCGGTGGGGCCGGCCGCATAGCTGCGACCCAGCACACCGTAGGTGGCGAACAAGGCGGCAAAGATGAGGCAGTCGCTCATCAGGTACAGCCAGAACCCCAGGGCCGTGCCGTTCTCGGGGTGGGGGTCGTGCGCAAGGTGGTATGCGCGCGGAGCCAGTGCGCCAGCGGCGCCGGCTTGGATGCGAAGTTCAGACATGGCGGGCCAGTTGCAAAGTACGGGCTTCTTCGGTGGAGATCACGTCGGACGCCGGGATGTAGAAGTCACGCTTGTAGTTGAACGTGTGAATGATGGCCGCCAGCAGCAGCACTGCGAACGACACGCCCGCCAGCAGCCACATGTGCCAGATCAGGGCAAAGCCGAACACCAGCGACAGACCCGATATCACCGCCCCCGAACCGGTATTGGCGGGCATGTGGATGGGCGCAAAGCCTGCCAGCGGGCGCTGGTAGCCGTGCTTCTTCATGTCCCACCAGGCGTCGATCTCGTGCACCACGGGAGTGAAGGCGAAGTTGTAGCTGGGCGGGGGCGACGAGGTGGCCCATTCCAGCGTGCGTGCATCCCACGGGTCGCCTGTCCAGTCGCGCAACTGGTCGCGCTTGAGGTAGCTCACCACGATCTGGATCAGGAAGCAGGCAATGCCCAGCGCAATCAGGAATGCGCCGAACGCAGCGATCTGGAACCAGATCTGCAGCGACTGGTCTTCAAAATGGTTGGCGCGGCGGGTCACGCCCATCAGGCCCAGCACATACAGCGGGCCAAACGCCACCCAGAAGCCCACCACCCACAGCCAGAAGGAGCGCACACCCCAGGTACGGTCGAGCTTGTAGCCGAAGGCCTTGGGGTACCAATAGTTGATGCCGGCGAACAGGCCAAACAGCACGCCGCCGATGATCACGTTGTGGAAGTGGGCGATCAGGAACAGGCTGTTGTGCAGCACGAAGTCGGCCGGGGGCACGGCCAGCAGCACGCCCGTCATGCCGCCGATGGCGAACGTGATCATGAAGGCCACGGTCCACATCATGGGCAGCTCAAAGCGGATGCGGCCCTTGTACATGGTGAACAGCCAGTTGAAGATCTTCGCGCCCGTGGGGATCGAGATGATCATCGTCGTGATGCCGAAGAACGTATTCACACTGGCGCCGGAGCCCATGGTGAAGAAGTGGTGCAGCCAGACCAGGTAGGACAGGATGGTGATAACGACGGTGGCGTACACCATGGAGGTGTAGCCGAACAGACGTTTCTTGCAGAAGGTGGCCACTACCTCGGAGAAGATGCCAAAACAGGGCAGGATCAGGATGTAGACCTCGGGGTGGCCCCAGATCCAGATCAGGTTCACGTAGAGCATGGGGTTGCCGCCCAGCTCGTTGGTGAAGAAGTTGGTGCCCACGTAGCGGTCCAGTGACATCAGGACCAGGGCCGCCGTCAACACAGGGAACGATGCGACGATGAGTGCGTTGGTGCACAGGGCCGTCCAGGTGAAGACGGGCATCTTCATCAGGCTCATGCCGGGCGCGCGCATCTTGATGATGGTCACGATCAGGTTGATGCCCGAGAGCGTGGTGCCCACCCCCGCGATCTGCAGCGCCCAGATGTAGTAATCAAGCCCGGTACTTGGGCTCTGCGCCCCCAGGTTCGACAGCGCCAGCCAGCCGGAGGTGGAAAACTCGCCCAGAAACAGCGACACCATCACCAGCACGGCGCCGGCCGTGGTCATCCAGAAGCTGAAGTTGTTCAGGAACGGGAACGACACGTCGCGCGCACCGATCTGCAGCGGAATGAGGTAGTTCATCAGCCCGGTGACCAGCGGCATGGCCACGAAGAAGATCATGATCACGCCGTGGGCGGTGAAGATCTGGTCGTAGTGGTGCGGCGGCAGGTAGCCCATGTTGTCGCCAAAGGCCATGGCCTGTTGCAGGCGCATCATCACGGCGTCGGCAAAGCCGCGCAGCAGCATGACGATGCCCAAAATCATGTACATGATCCCGATCTTCTTGTGGTCGATGCTGCAGACCCAGTCGCGCCACAGGGGGCCCCACAGGCGGAACTTGGTAATGCCCGCCATGACGGCGATGCCGCCGAGCACGACGGCGATGAAGGTCCACAGCACGATGGGCTCGTGCGCCATCGGTACGGCGTCCCAGTTCAGTCGGCCCAGCGCCCAGTGGGCGGGAGAAGCGGTTTCGGAAGACATAGGAGTGCTCATTGGCGAATGTTCGCGCTGGACGTGGGTGTGGGTGCGTTGCGGGTAGTGAGCTCAGCCACCACTTCGGCGGCGTTCTGCGGGGTGCACACGTCCTGTGGCAGGTTCAGGCCGACGGCGCGCACGTAAGCGTCGCCGCCGCTGGCGTCGATGGCCATCATGTGGTGCATGCACATCTTTCCGTCTTCGACACAGCGGTTGAGCACCTTGTCGTACAGGCCTTCCTCGACGGAGGCAAAGTGCTGCACGGGGTCGCGTTCGCTGGGCTTGACGAGGTTCAGGTAGGTGGTTTTGTCCAGGGGCTTGCCGTCGGTCTTGGCCATTTGCACCCATTGCTCAAAGTCGCCGTCGCTCAGGCCGTGGAACTTGAAGGTCATGCCCGAAAAGCCCGCGCCGCTGTAATGCGACGACATGCCCTTGAACACGCCTGGCTTGTTGATCACGGCGTTCAGCTCGGTCTGCATGCCGGGCATGGCATAAATCATGCCGGCCAGGTCGGGCACGTAGAACGCGTTCATGGTGGAGGTGGACGTCAGCTTGAACAAAATGGGGCGGTCTACCGGGGCGGCCACCTCGTTCACGGTGGCAATCCCTTGCTCAGGGTAGAAAAACAGCCACTTCCAGTCCATGGCCACGACCTGTATCTCCAGCGGCTTGACGTGCGCGGGGACTGGGCGCTGAGCGTCGATGCGGTCCAGAGGGCGGTAGGGGTCGAGCTTGTGGGTACCGATCCAGGTGATAGCGCCCAGTGCAATGATGATGAGCAGCGGCACTGTCCAGATCACCAGCTCCAGCGTGGTGGAGTGGTGCCACTCGGGGTCGTAGTCGTCCTCGGTGTTGGCGACGTTGTTCTGGCGGTATTTCCAGGCGAACCACAGAGTGAGGGCGATCACCGGGACGATGATCAGCAGCATCAGCAGCGTGGCGGTGATGACCAGCTGGCCTTGCTGGGCGGCGACATCGCCAGCCGGGTTGAGGACGACGGCCTTGCTACAGCCGGTCAGCAATCCGGCGAGCAGGGGGGTGGTCGCTGCAAGCCCGACGAGCCTGCGGGGTTCCTTGATGTGGAGCATGCTGGGGGCGCGCCTGAAAAGCGCTTAGGTGTAAACACGAATGACTGGACCCATGCACTGTAGTAGCCCCACCAAATTTGTCGATTGGACATTTTGTCCAAGATCAAGCTTTTGCAGGGTGGGCGCACGGGGCCGCTAGGCGCTGCGTTCGGTCGCCAAGGAGACCCGAGAGTGCGGACTTCGACCGTCCCCACGCGCTTTTGGCCATCCAACGGGCCCTATAAGGGTTTTCCTACGGCCTTTGCTAGCGAAAGCGCACTTGTGATGGTGCGCTGCACAAGGTAGAACTGGGGCTGGGTTTTGAATTGAGGAATGTCACTATGGTTGGCCAAGGTTCTGCGGCGCTGGGTGCGCCAGGTTTTGAGGGTGAAGGCTCGCTCGCACGGGCGCACACCGATGAGGATGTCACCCCAGGCGAAGTGGCGGTGGGCGTGATCATTGGGCGGTCCTCCGAGTACTTCGACTTTTTTGTGTTCGGTATTGCCAGCGTGTTGGTATTTCCGTCGCTGCTGTTCCCGTTTTTGTCGCGCTTGGACGGTACGCTGGCCGCTTTTGCCATCTTTTCTGTCGCTTTCGTGGCGCGTCCCTTCGGCACCGCCATCTCGATGGCCGTGCAGCGGCGCTGGGGGCGGGGCACCAAATTGACATTGGCGTTGTTTCTGCTGGGGGCCAGCACGGCGGGCATGGCGTTTTTGCCCAGTTATGCTGCGGCGGGCACGGCCGCTATCGTGGCCCTTGTCATCCTGCGGGTAGGGCAGGGGCTGGCATTGGGGGGATCCTGGGACGGCCTGCCATCGCTGCTCGCCTTGAGCGCGCCCAAGGAACGCCGTGGCTGGTTTGCCATGATTGGCCAATTGGGCGCGCCCATTGGGTTTGCGCTCGCCGCCAGCCTGTTCGCCTATCTCTATAGCAGCCTGGGTGTTGCCGAATTTCTGGAGTGGGGCTGGCGCTATCCGTTCTTTGTGGCGTTTGCCATCAACGTGGTGGCCCTGTTTGCCCGCCTGCGCCTTGTGGTGGGCCAATCCTATGCCGAACGGTTGCAGCAGCTGGAGCTGCAACCCGTGAGCGTGACCCGCGTCATGCGCGATGAGGGGCGCAATGTGCTGCTGGGGGCTTTTGCCGCCCTGGCCAGTTTTGCACTGTTCCATCTGGCCACGGTGTTTCCGCTGTCGTGGATTGCCATGTATTCCGAGCAGTCCATCACCGAGGTGCTGAGCGTGCAGATCGTTGGCGCGTTTCTGGCAGCGGGCGCCATCATGGTGTCGGGCTGGCTGGCCGACCGCGTGGGCCGCCGCAATCTGCTGGGCACCATGGCACTGTTCATCGGTGCGTTCAGTTTGGTCACGCCCTGGCTGCTGGGTGCCGGGCAGGTGGGCAACAACGCGTTTCTGTTGGTGAGCTTCGTCCTGCTGGGCTTGTCGTATGGGCAAGCGTCGGGCACGGTCACCGCCAACTTCTCACCCCAGTACCGCTACACCGGGGCCGCGCTGTCGGCCGACTTGGCGTGGCTGGTGGGCGCCGGTTTCGCGCCGCTGGTGGCGCTGGCGTTGTCGGCGAAATTCGGGCTCGGCGCCGTATCGCTGTACCTGCTGTCGGGGGTGGTGTGCACGCTGCTGGCACTGCGTATCAACCGCCGGATGGAGCGCAAGGAATGAGGCGACAGCGACAGCCCCGGGCGGGCTGCAACCCGCATCCAATCGCTCGCTGGCATCCAAGTAAGCGGGCGCTTACTTGGCATAGGGGTCTGCAAAACCCAGCTCTTTCATGATGTCGGTCTCGTAGGCTTCCATCTCGTCGGCATCGGCGGCGCTGGTTTCGTGGTCCCAGCCCTGGGCATGCAATGCGCCGTGCACCAACATGTGTGCGTAGTGCTCTTCCAGGGTCTTGTTCTGCTCCCGGGCCTCCCGTTCGATCACGGGGGCACATAACACCAGGTCGGCCGTCACCACGGGCTCCTGGGTGTAGTCGAAGGTGAGCACGTTGGTCGCGTAGTCCTTCTTGCGAAAGTCGCGATTGAGTTGCTGGCCTTCTTCGGCGCCCACGATGCGCACGGTGATCTCGGCGTCGGTGGTCAGTGCGTGGCGAATCCAGCGCGTCACCTTGTGGCGCGGCAGCACAGCGCGGTGGGCTGCGGCGTCAGCATAACGGCCAAACTGCAGGGACAGAGACAGTTGATGGAGTGGCATTTTTGGTTTTTTAGGCCTCTAGCGCTTTATCCATAAGCGCTAGCAGCTATCAATTTGTGAGTATTCGAGTCAGCTGCGTGCAGACGCCGCCCGTCGCGGCGCGTCGTAGGCGTCGACAATGCGCGCCACCAGCGGGTGGCGCACTACGTCTGCGCTGGTAAAGCGGGTGATGGCGATGCCTTTGACGCGCTTGAGCACGCGTTCTGCATCCACCAAACCACTCATCGCGCCTTTGGGCAGGTCAACCTGGCTCACGTCCCCGGTGACCACAGCGCGAGCGCCAAAGCCGATGCGGGTCAAAAACATCTTCATCTGCTCGGGGGTGGTGTTCTGCGCCTCGTCCAGGATCACAAACGCATTGTTCAGCGTGCGCCCGCGCATGAAAGCCAGCGGCGCGATTTCGATCGCATTGCGTTCAAACGCTTTTTGCACCTTGTCGTGGCCCATCAGCTCGTACAGCGCGTCATACAGCGGGCGCAGGTAGGGGTCCACCTTTTGCGCCAGGTCGCCGGGCAGAAAGCCCAGGCGCTCGCCCGCCTCGACCGCAGGGCGGGTCAGCACGATGCGCTGCACGGTGCTGCGCTCCAATGCATCCACCGCACAAGCCACCGCCAGATAGGTCTTGCCCGTCCCTGCCGGGCCGATGCCAAAGGTGATGTCGTGGGAGGCAATGTTCTGCAGGTACAGGTTCTGCGTGGGCGTGCGCCCCCGCAGGTCGGCACGGCGGGTGTTGAGGATGATTGCGTCGTCAGGCGCCTGCAGCAGTTCGCTGTCGCCTGCCAGCATCAGCTGGATGTAATCCTCGGTGATCGGACGCTCGGCCATCTCGTACAGGGCCTGCAGCAACTCCATCGCCTGCGTGGCCTTGGCCTTGGGGCCATCTACCTTGAATTGCTCGTGCCGGTGCGCAATGCTCACCGAGAGAGCCACCTCGATGGTGCGCAGATGCGCATCGGCCGGGCCACACAGGTTGGTGAGACGGGTGTTGTTGTGGGGGGTGAAGGTGTGGCGCAGGATCACGCGGATAATTCCAGTCTGGCAATCGAGAACACGGCAAGAAACCGGCGCTGCACGCTTTGCAGCCGCCGACAAAGGACACCCATGATAGGCAAATTGACCGGCACCCTGCTGGAGAAGAACCCCCCGGAGGTGCTGGTGGACTGCCAGGGCGTCGGCTACGAGGTATATGTGCCCATGAGCACTTTTTACAACCTGCCAGCCTTGGGCGAGCGGGTGAGCCTGCTCACCCAGTTCATCGTGCGCGAAGATGCGCAACTGCTGTACGGGTTTGCCACTGCGCCAGAGCGACAGGCGTTTCGTGAACTCATCAAGATATCTGGGGTGGGCCCGCGCACGGCACTGTCCGTGCTCAGTGGCATGGGCGTGGGCGACCTCGCCCAGGCGATCACGCTGCAAGAGGCGGGCCGCCTGGTCAAGGTGCCGGGTATTGGCAAGAAAACAGCTGAACGGTTACTGTTGGAGCTCAAAGGGAAGCTGGGCGCTGACATGGGGGCTGTGCACGGTGGCGCCACCAACGACGCCCAGGCAGATATCCTCCAGGCCTTGCTGGCGTTGGGATACAACGACAAGGAGGCCGCGGCGGCGCTCAAGGCGCTGCCAGCGGACATAGGGGTAAGTGACGGGATCAAGCTGGCGCTAAAGGCGCTGGCCAAGTAACGGGTTCAACCAGAGGGATAACAGAGATGATGTATCGCGCTTCGTTTAAATTTGCGGGACTACTGGTCGCGCTGGCCCTAACAGCTTGCGGCGGAGGTAGCGGGAGTGATGCATCTGCAGTGCCCCCGGCACCGGGCACTCCGGCCGTCCCCGAACAGCCCACCACCCCCAACGTTCCTGCCACGCCAACGCCCGTGACCGCAGACCGTATCGAGCCGCTTGACACGGGACTTCCCAAATTGGCGAGCAGCGCCAGCGCCAAGGCAGCGGTGCGCAGCGGTGTCGCCGTGCAGGCCACTCCGCTGCGCCTCGGTCCGTTGGAGGGCGTTCAGGCCCTCGTGAGGAAGGCCACGCAACCTGCGGCGCTCACCAAGGGTGCCCCCCAGCAGATCGGCGTGGCCCGACCGGTGGAGGCCACTGCTAAAGCGCGCGACCTGATGGGCCAACTCAAATGGCAACTGGCTGACGCGGGCCTGCAGCGGGCCGCAGTCAGCTTCACTGCTGTGGGTGCCCAGGGCGTCCGGCTGGGGCTGGTAGTGCGCCAATTGCCGCCGGGTACGGTCCTGCGCTTCTACTCACAGGCTGGCAGTGAACTGGTGCAGGTGTTGGGTACCGATGTTCTGCGCAGTATCCAGCGCAACCTGGACGCGGGTGACACCGGTGACTCCGCGCGCACCTACTGGGGCCCGGATTTTGGTGGGGCTGAAACCACGTTGGAGCTGGAAGTTCCAGTGGGAGCGCGGCTTGAGCAAGAGCTGGACATCGCAGTGCCCACGCTTTCGCACATCTTCGTATCGCCCGACCAGGCCACGGCCGCAAGCTTTGCCAAGTTGGGCGAATCAGGCTCCTGCAACATTGATGTATCGTGCAAGCCCGAACTCAGTGCCGAAAGCCGTTCAGTGGCCCGCATGATTTTTGTGGTTGAAGGCGACAGCTACCTGTGCACGGGCACGCTGCTCAACGATGCTGCGTCAAGCAAGGTACCGCATTTCCTGTCGGCGCACCACTGCATCTCCACCCAGACGGTTGCCTCGTCGTTGACCACTGACTGGTTCTACCGCTCATCGTCCTGCAATAACGCCACGCTGAATCCCGGTACGCAGAAGGTTACGGGTGGCGCACAGTTGTTGTTTGCCGACTCGCAGACAGACACCTCGTTCTTGCGGCTGAACAGCGCGCCGCCGCAAGGCGTTGTGTATGCGGGTTCGTACGTCGGGTCCGTGAACACCTCCGCCGCTGTGCTGGGCATCCACCACCCCCGTGGCGACCTGCAAAAGGCAAGCGCTGGCTCGGTGGTCCAGTTCAGTTATTGCAGCAACGAGCAGTGCTTCCCACAAACGCAGCAGGATGGCAGGTTCTACACGGTGGGATGGACTGAGGGTACGACGGAGGGCGGCAGCAGTGGCTCCGGCCTTTTCTTCTCCATCGGCTCCACGCGTTACCTGATTGGTCAGCTCTATGGCGGATCGTCCAGTTGCGCTGCGCCCACAGGCCGTGACTACTATGGACGTTTCGACCTGCCTTTCAATTTGGCCCTCAAGTCTTGGCTGATGCCCGGTTCATGATGCCGAAGCTGGCGAGAGCGCACATACAAAGATGACCATCCAAACCGACGACTTCGCCCCCGCACCCGCCAAACGCGTCATTTCCGCTGTCCCCGCCTCCCCGCAAGAGGAAGCCATCGAGCGTGCCCTGCGCCCCAAGCTCTTGCAAGAGTACGTGGGCCAGGCCAAGGCGCGTGAGCAATTGGAGATTTTCATCGGCGCGGCCCGAAAGAGGGGTGAGGCGCTGGACCATGTGCTGCTGTTCGGCCCGCCAGGCCTGGGCAAGACCACGCTGTCGCACATCATCGCTGCCGAACTGGGCGTGAACCTGCGCCAGACCAGCGGACCCGTGCTGGAAAAGCCCAAGGACTTGGCGGCTCTGCTGACCAATCTGGAGAAGAACGACGTTCTTTTCATTGACGAGATCCACCGCCTCTCGCCCGTGGTCGAGGAAATCCTCTACCCCGCGCTGGAGGACTACCAGATCGACATCATGATCGGCGAGGGGCCCGCGGCGCGCAGCATCAAGCTTGACCTGCAGCCCTTCACCCTGGTGGGCGCCACTACACGCGCAGGCATGCTCACCAACCCGCTGCGCGACCGCTTCGGCATCGTCGCGCGGCTGGAGTTCTACACGTCCGAAGAGCTTGCGCGTATCGTCAAGCGCAGCGCAGGGCTGCTCAATGCGCCCATGGACGATGAAGGCGGTTTTGAAATTGCCCGACGCTCGCGCGGCACGCCGCGCATTGCCAACCGGCTGCTGCGCCGCGTTCGCGACTACGCTGAAGTCAAGGGCGACGGACGCATCACCAAAACCATTGCCGACAAGGCGCTGGCCATGCTGGACGTGGACCCGCAGGGTTTTGACGTGATGGACCGCAAGCTGCTCGAAGCCGTGATCCACCGCTTTGATGGCGGCCCCGTGGGGCTGGACAACATCGCTGCGAGCATTGGGGAAGAGGCGGGCACCATCGAAGATGTGATCGAGCCTTACCTGATCCAGCAGGGCTTTTTGCAGCGCACGCCGCGCGGGCGCATTGCCACGCTGGCGGCGTTCCGGCATCTGGGCGTCACGCCGCCCAGCGCAGGGGCGCCGGGGCTGTTTGGCGCCTGAATAAGAAAAGTAAGAATGCGCCGAGCGGCGGCATGCGCAATGCCATCGTCGCTCCACCCAATCAGTCACTGCATAACGGCGCCAGCCGAGACGCTGGTGTGCGTGGGTTCTTCGGACGCAGCCGCCTCTTCGTTCCTGGTGCTGCGTACGGCACCGGCATCCAGCACCCCCGCAACAATCAACGACTGCGCCGCGTAGTACGTTGTCAGCACCCACACCTGTGACATGGGCAGGGGCATCACAAAGCGGTTGGTCGCCAGCAGTGCATCGCTCAGCATGAAGAATCCGGCGCCAATGGCCACCAGCAGCGATGGCGTGTCGCGCAGCACGGTGGCCCGGCCAATAGCCTGGGCGGCCATCAGCGCAATCACCAAGACATAAGCGGCCACGGGCGCGCGCAGCGCAGGCGGCAATCCGCCCGTCCACAGGAACGCGTACATGGCGACGCCGATTCCCAAGGTGGCGGCCAATGCTCCACGGTGCGGAAACCATGCTTGGCCGTTTTTGAACAGCGCCACATAAAACAGATGTGCCACCAGAAAGCTCACCAGGCCGGGGATAAAAAAACCCTGGAACATCAGAAACACATCCCCCGCCAGCGATCCGGCCAGCGCGGCAGCAAGAAGGATGATATTTTTTAAGCAAAATTGGCCTCTAGCGCTTAATGGATAAGCGCTAATAGCTACCAAAAGAAGAGCAACCAACATCGTCAGTGGCTTGAACAGCCAATGCCACTGCAGAAAGCCCAAAGCGCTGGTGGCGGTGGCCAGCGCCGCGCTTTGCAGCATCAAGGCCATCAACACGGTGATACGGCCCTGCATCACCGCGCCCAGTGCCCACTGGCATACCAGCAGCACCACAAACCAGATCCCGTTGTCTGCCAGGGGCGCGCTGTCGGCCTGCCACAGGAAGGCCGCCACGCCTGCCAGCAACACCCCAAACTGCACCAGCGCAAACCACTGCACCGCACGGGACATGGGTGGGTGGTATGGCTGCATCTGCGACATGCTGAACGCTGGTTTGGGATACCGCTCGGCGACATCCGCAGGTCGCCACCCGGGTGGCTTGACCCACACCTTGAGCTTGTCGAGCCAACTGCGCGCATGCCAGCTGTCGTGCGCCAGACCGGCGTACACCTGGGCATTGGCCCACAGAGGGTCCCAGCTGTTGAGCAAGCCGCGCGTGCCGTACACGCACCGCTCTTGGTCATCTTCGTCCTTGAAGGTGCCGAACAGGCGGTCCCACACGATCAGGATGCCGCCGTAGTTCTTGTCCAGGTACGGGTCGTTCACTGCGTGGTGCACACGGTGGTTGCTGGGGCTGCAGAACCAGCGGTCAAACCAGCCCAGGCGCCCCACCTGCTCGGTGTGCACCCAGAACTGATAGAGCAGGTCGATGAGCGCCACCACCGCAAACACCAGCGGAGGCACGCCCGCCAGCGCCATGGGCACATAAAAGATCCAGCCCAGAAGTGCGCCAGAGCTGGTCTGGCGCAGCGCGGTGCTCAGGTTGTAGTCCTGGCTCTGGTGGTGCACCGCGTGCGCGGCCCACAACACGGCGGACTCGTGCCCCATGCGGTGCAGCCAGTAGTAGCAAAAATCGTAGAACACCAGCGCCAGCAGCCAGCCCGGCAGGCTGGTCCAGAACGCATCGCTGCGCCACAGCGCCACATGCTCGAACACGGCGGTGTAGATGCCGATGCGCAGCAGGCGTGTGAACACCGCGCTGGTCTGGCTGAGCATTCCGAGGCTGATGCTGCTGACTGCATCGGCCAGCCGGTAGGTGTTGCGCCGGCGCTTGTAGCCAATCGCCAGTTCAAGGGCGATCAGTACAAAGAAAACGGGAGTGGCAAGGACGATGATCTGGCTGGGGCTCATGGGGGACACCAAAATGTCCACCGATTCTTGCCCCAATCAGGTCAGCGCGCCTCTGGCATCAACCCTGATGATGCGTTCCACCACGCCCATCGTCAGTCCGCCGCGTACGCCGATCAAGAAGTCGTGCAAATTCACCGTGGGGTCGCAATGGCCGGGGATGAGCCACAGCATGCGGCCCAGCGCGGGCAAGCGGGCTTTGGGTCCGTCGGCGTAGAGTAGTCCGTGTTCGTCGCCGCCGTTGGCAAAGCGCAGCGTGCGGTCGGCAGGCAGCAGGGCGACGGTGGGCAAGCCGGAGTCGATGGCGTGGCTTTTGTGCCCGGCATCGCACACGGCATGACCTTCGCGCACCGACACCACCTGGGTCTTGACGAACAGCGCGTGCTCAAACGCGGGTTGCGCCGGTTCGCGTTCGTTGCGTGCGTAGTCGGCGTCCATGAACAAAAACGAGCCCGCCTGAAGTTCGCCAAACACGCCGCTGGCGGCCTCATGCACCAGCGTGCCAGTGCCCGATCCGGTGATCAGCGGCACCGTGATGCCCGCCTCCTCGATCAGCTGCCGCGTGTGGATGGCAGCGCGCACGACCTGCGCGATGGCCTCCTTGCGGCCCACGGTGCTGGCCAGATGCTGCGCGCGCCCGTGGTAGGCCTGCAGACCCGCGAACCGCAGGCGTTGGCTGCGCGCCACGGCCAGCGCCAGGGGAACGGCGGCCTCGCCCGGGGGAACGCCACAGCGGCCCTGGCCGACGTCTATCTCTACCAGCACATCGATGCCTGCGTCGCTGCCGTGTTGCGCCATGGCTTCGGCCAGGCGCTCAATGCCCTCCGGATGGTCCACGGCCACACCCAGCCGACCGCCCCGTGCCGCCAGCTGCGCGGCCAGCCGCGCCACGCGGTGCAGCTTGGGCATGGCAATCACCTGGTTGGTGATGGTGATGTCGTTCACGCCGCCAGCGGCCAGCGCCTCGGCTTCGGCCACCTTTTGCACGCACACGCCTTGGGCGCCCGCGCGTTGCTGCAACAACGCGATTTCGGCACTTTTGTGCAGCTTGGCGTGGGGCCGCCAGCGCACCTGGTGCTTGCGGGCAAAGTCAGCCATGCGCTGGATGTTGCGGTCCATGGCGTCGAGGTCCACCACCAGGGCCGGGGTGTCGATCAGGTCCACCCTCTGCCCGATGCAGGCCTCGAGTGCTTCAGGAATGGGTTTCATCGCGTGCTGCGTGGTTGTCCAGGTGTTGGGTGTCTGCCCAGCCCACCAGCGTTAGGCCGTCGGGTGTCCATAGCAGGCGGTTGATGGCCGCGTTCGCCAGCTGCCAGGTGCGGGGCGCCTGGATGTCCTGGCGCGTCGCCAGGCGGTACAGCACATCCAGCACGCCGCCGTGCGCCACCATCACGACCTGCTCACCCACATGTTGCCGCGCAAGGCTGGCCACGGTGCGCTCGATGCGATCGCGCAGCGTGACCAGCGACTCGCCCCCCTCGGGCGTGTAGTGCGGGTCACGCTTGCGCCAGCGCAGCGCGTCCTCGGGCAACTCGGCTTCGATCTCGGCAAACGTGCGGCCCTGAAAGTGGCCGAAGCTGCGCTCGCGCAGCCCCAATTCGGTGTTCAGCGGCGCGCCCGTGGTGCGGGCCACGGCTTGGGCCGTGGCGTGTGCGCGTTTCAGGTCGCTGGTGTAGATGGCAGCGATGGGCTCGCCCGCCAACGCCTTGGCGACCTGATCGGCCTGCCATAGGCCCGTGTCGTTGAGCGGAATGTCCAGGTGGCCCTGGATGCGGGTGTCTACGTTCCAGGCGGTTTCGCCGTGGCGGATGGCAACGATGCGGGTAGCGTGCATGCAGGTGTGGGCGAAAGGGGAAGCAGTGAATCAGCGAATCAGCGAGCGGGTGCTGCAGGTACCACCACGCCCGGCTGTGCAGGGGCGGTTGCGGGTGTTCCGGTCCGCTGGGTTGGAAGGGGCAGGCTCACCTGCCGCGGGCCCTGCGGCGGTTGGGGAAACCCTTGCAGCGCGGCGTCCAGAAGCACGCCATACACGGCGGGGTCACTGACCCACACATCCTCGTGCACGGCCGATGTTTCATACACCACGGCCTGGGTCTGGGCGTCACGCATGACGAGGCTGACCGCGCGGCGGTGCAGCGGCGTGGGGCCACCCATGCGCCAGATACCGCCCACACCCCAGCCACGTCCGTACCAGCCACCCCCAAAACCACCACCAAAAGCCCATGGGGACGGGCCATACATGCCGTAGGGCCCATAAGGGTAGGCCCATGGGTCGAGACGGGGGACGTTGTCAGCCTGCACGCCTACTTGCACCAGCAGGGTCGGCGCCGCGGCGTCAGCGCGCTGCAGCCCCACGCGGGCGAGGGCTTGTTCGGCCAACTGGGCAATGGGGTCGAAAGACGGGGTTTGTTGAGACGGCAGGCGCTCCAGCCGGTAGGTGGCGGGGCTGGGCAGCGTCGTCAGCGTTGAAAAGCTTTGTACCTGACCATCGACGATGCGGGTGGTGCTGCAGCCTGCCAGCACTGCGGTGGCAAGACCCAACAGCAGGGCGCCCGTCCAGCGGCGCGGTGTGATCCATTTCATGGCGGTGGCTCCTTGGTCCTCGGTCAGTGTCAGTCCACGCTGCGTGCAGGTGGCAAAGACGGTGGGAGTGCCCGTGGCCGCACGAGGTTCACGACAACTGCACCACCTGAACACCTGGTAACGAAGGCGCGGGCGCCGCAAACTCTTCCTTGTCGAAGGCCTTGTCGCCGTCTTCGCTGGCGACGCCCGTGGCTTTGGCATTCTTGAAGTCGAACAGGCTGCCGTCCAGCAGGTGCGAAGGCACCACGTTCTGCAGCGCGTTGAACATGTTTTCCACCCGGCCCGGAAAGCGCTTTTCCCACTCGCGCAGCATCTCGCCCACTTGCTTGCGCTGCAGGTTCTCCTGGCTGCCGCACAGGTTGCACGGGATGATGGGGAAGTTGCGGTGCGCGGCCCAGCGGGCGGTGTCTTTTTCGGCCACGTAGGCCAGCGGGCGGATCACCACATGCTTGCCGTCGTCGCTGACCAGCTTGGGTGGCATGCTCTTCATCTTGCCGCCAAAGAACATGTTGAGCAGCAGCGTCTGCAGGATGTCATCCCGGTGGTGGCCCAGCGCGATTTTGGTGCAGCCCAACTCGTCGGCTACGCGGTACAAAATGCCTCGGCGCAGGCGGCTGCACAGGCTGCAGGTGGTCTTGCCCTCGGGGATGAGCTTCTTGACGATGCTGTAGGTGTCTTCGTTCTCGATGTGAAAAGGAACGCCGGTGCTGGTCAGGTATTCGGGCAGCACATGCTCGGGGAAGCCCGGCTGCTTCTGGTCCAGGTTGACGGCCACCAGGTCAAAGTGGATGGGCGCGCGGGCCTTGAGCTTGAGGAGGATGTCCAGCAGCGCATAGCTGTCCTTGCCGCCGGACATGCACACCATGACCTTGTCGCCTTCTTCAATCATGTTGAAGTCCACGATGGCCTTGCCGACTTCGCGGCACAGGCGCTTTTCCAGCTTGTGGGTTTCACGCTCGATCTTCATGCGGGCGGCGCCGCTGGCGGCTGCGTCGGCGGGTTCCTCGGCCCAGCCAGCCGAAGGGGCGGGAGTCGGGGTCTCATTCAATACTGCGCTCATGGGGTCACCACTGTCCTGTTTCTACGCGAATGGCCACTTCGCAGTCGTCAAAAATTTCGAGTTTGGCAATCTTCACGCGCACGCCCAGCACGCCGGGCAGCTGCATCAGGCGGTTGGCCAGCTTGCCAATCAGGCTCTCCAGCAGGTTCACATGCTCGGCCGTGCACTCGTCGATGATGATCTGGCGCACACGGCGGTAGTCCAGCACATGGCCGATGTCGTCGTCACGCGGTGCCAGGGGCTGCACGCCCAGGCTCAGCTCGGCATCGACCTGGATGGGCTGCGGGTCGGTCTTTTCGTGGTCGAGGATGCCCAGGTTGGCGTCAAAGCGCAAACCGGTGAGCGTGAGGATCTGGGTGCCTGCAGCTGTTGTCATGAATAGGTCCTGGTGCGAGCAGGTGCTCACATCATCGAAAAATCGCGGTCAAACTTCATCAGGTGCTGGCCACCATCGACCAGCAGGGTGGTACCGGTCATCGACCGGTTTTCCAGCGCGAATTTCACGGTGGCGGCCACATCTTCAGGGGTGGACGAGCGGCCCAGCGGCGACAGCGCGTGCAACTGTGCAAACTTGTCGTCGCTCAGCATGTGGCTGGTCAGCGTGAGGCCCGGGGCCACGCCCACCACGCGCACGCGCGGCGCCAGGGCCAGTGCCAGCATGGTGCCGGCGGCTTCCAGTGCAGCCTTGGAGAGGGTGTAACTCATGAAGTCGGGGTTCTGGTTCCAGAGCTTCTGGTCCAGCAGGTTGACCACTGCGCCTTGCGCGTCGGCCTCACCCTGGGCCACCCGGTCAGCCACATGCTGGTGCAGCGCCTGGGCCAGCAGCACGGGGGCGGCGGTGTTGCTGCGCAGGTGCTTTTCGAGCGCGGCAAAACCAAAGGTGGCGGCGTTGTCATGCTCGAACAGCGAGGCGCTGTTGACCACCGCATCCAGACGGCCAAAGTGCGCCACCACGCGGGGCAACAAGCCGCGCACGGCGGCCTCATCCTCAAAATCAGCATCAAAATGGGCGCTAGCGCTTGTCAGTTGTGCGCAGGCAGCTACGGTATCGATAGCATCCTGCTCAGACGAGCGATAGTGCACCGCCACCTGCCAGCCGCCCGCCGCCAGCGCCAGCGCAATGCTGCGGCCCAGGCGCTTGGCGGCGCCGGTGACCAGAACGGTACGTGGTTGGGAATTGCGGGACATTTGGGTGGGAGACAATGCGGGCCGTGACCCAAAGACCCGACAGTTTAACGACCGCCCTCCACCAGCACATCACCCAGGCCATTGCCGCCGAGGGTGGATGGCTGGGTTTTGACCGCTTCATGGCGCTGGCCCTGTACACGCCCGGCTTGGGCTACTACGCCAACGATTCCACCAAATTCGGCGCCATGCCCGAGTCGGGCAGCGATTTCGTGACGGCCCCCGAGATGACGCCCCTGTTCGGCCAGACCCTGGCCGCGCAGGTGGGCGATGCGCTGGCGCAGACCGGCACCGATGAGGTGTGGGAGTTCGGCGCGGGCTCCGGCGCCCTGGCGCTACAGCTGCTCGACACCCTGGGCGACCAGGTGCAGCGCTACACCATCGTCGACTTGTCGGGCAGCCTGCGTGCGCGCCAACAGGCTAAGCTGGTGGCGTACGCGCACAAGCTGCGCTGGGTGGATGCGCTGCCAGATACGCTCAGCGGCGTGGTGGTGGGCAACGAGGTGCTCGACGCCATGCCTGTGCAACTGCTCGCCCGCCACGGCGGCCAGCAAGGCGGCGTGTGGCATGAGCGTGGCGTGGTGGTACAGGACGATGGCAGCTTTGCCTGGGCCGACCGCCCCACCGACCTGCGCCCGCCCCTCGACATCGAAGGCCCGCAGGACTACCTGACCGAAATTCACGCGCAAGGTGAAGGCTTCATGCGCATGCTGGCCGACCGGCTCACGCGCGGCGCAGCCTTCTTGCTGGACTATGGTTTTGGCGAAGACGAGTATTACCACCCACAGCGCCACATGGGCACGGTGATGTGTCACCAGGGTCACCTGGCTGATGGCGACCCGCTGGTGGCGGTGGGGCTCAAAGACATCACCGCCCACGTCAACTTCACCGCCATGGCGCTGGCAGCGCAGGAGGCGGGCCTGAATGTGCTGGGCTATACAACGCAGGCGCACTTTCTCATCAACTGTGGTCTGCTTCCAAAAATGGAGCAGCTACCGCAGGCGCAGCGGGCAACAGCGGCCAAATTGATCATGGAGCACGAGATGGGCGAGCTGTTCAAGGTGCTCGCCGTGGGCGCGGGTGAGCCGTGGGAGCCGGTGGGCTTCAGCCATGGCGACCGCAGCCACCGGCTGTAGCGCCCAGTTATCAGACGCAGCGCGCGATGGCCTGCCCCAGCAGGTCCAGCCCCTGGTCGATCTCGGCATCACTCACCGTCAGCGGCGGGGCAATGCGGAACACACCGCCCATGCCCGGCAGCTGCACCACATTCATCGACAGGCGGAGTGACATGCACTCGCGGGTGATCGCCGCGCCCAGGCCATCGGCGGGCTCTTTGCTGGCGCGGTCCTTCACGATCTCCATGCCCAGCAGCAGGCCGCGCCCGCGCACGTCGCCGATGCAGTCATAGCGCTGCTGCAGCGCGCGCAGGCCCGCTTCCAGCCGCGCGCCTGCCACCTTCGCACGCTCGGCCAGCCCGTCGCGTTCGACAATCTCCAGCACCTTGAGGCCGATGGCGGCGGGCAGCGGGTCGCTCACATGCGTGGTGTAGAACAGGTAGCCACGTTCGTGCGCTTTGTCCTCGATCTCGGCGGTGGTGACGATGGCCGCCAGGGGCAGCCCCGCGCCCAGCGTCTTGGACAGCGTCAGGATGTCGGGCACCACGCCATCGCGCTCGAACGCGAACATCGTGCCCGTGCGGCCCACGCCAGTCTGTGCCTCGTCCAGAATCAGCAGCATGCCGCGCTCCTCGCACTTCGTCTTGAGGGCTGCCATGTAGCCTGGCGGCAGGTCGATGATGCCGCCCGAGCTGAGGATGGGCTCTGCAATGAAGGCGGCCAGGCTGCCGCTGGACTGGCGGTCCACCAGGTCGAAGCCGTAGTCCAGCTCGCCCTGCCAGTCGTACACGCCGCTGGCATCGTAGAAGCGCGGCCGGTAGCCAAAGGGCGCGTTGATGGCCAGCGAGCCCGCCGCCGCCGGGCCCACGCCCCGCCGCCCGGCGCTGTACGTGGCCGAGGCCGCACCGCCCGTCATGCCATGCCACGACTGGGCAAAACCCACGATCTCGTACTTGCCCGTGACCAGTTTGGCCATGCGGATCGCAGCCTCGTTGGACTCGGCGCCGGTGGTCAGCAGCAGGCTGCGTGTGAGCGCGCCGGGCGTCAACTCGGCCAGGCGCTCGGCCAGGTCCACCACGGGGCGCGAGAGCATGCCGCTGAACAGGTGCTCCAGCCGGTGGGCGTAGTCGCCGATCACGGCGCTGATCTCGGGGTGGCAGTGGCCCAGTACGGCGCTCATCTGGCCCGAGGTGAAGTCGAGGATGGCGCGGTCGTCCGCGTCGTACACATAGCTGCCCGCAGCGCGCTCGATCACCATGGGCGCAAAGCTGCCGCCGTAGCGCACCAAGTGCTGGCGGGCGCGGGCCCAGAAGGCGGGGTCGTCGTTGCGGGACATGGCAAGCTCCAAAAGAAAAAGAGGGTTGGTGGCCACTCTAGGTACTTGCGCGGGTTCAGTAAAACGAATAGTTTTCACAGCTGAAATCAACTGCGCTGATATCGCAAGCCCATGGCCACACCCACCCTCGACATCGACCTGCTGCGCAGTTTTGCCGCCGTGGCCCAGGCGGGCACGCTGGGCGCAGCCGCCGAGCGTGTGGGCCGCACGCAGTCGGCGCTGAGCATGCAGATGCAGCGGCTGGAAGACGCCTGCGGCCAGACCCTGCTGCACCGCACCGGCCGCGGCGTGCGGCTGACGCACCCGGGCGAGCGCCTGCTGGTGCATGCGCGCCGCATCCTGCACCAGCACGACGAGGCGCTGGCCGACTTGGCGGGCACGGGCCTGGCCGGCGCATTGGCTGTGGGCTGCCCCGACGACTACGCCGCCGCCTTCTTGCCGCACCTGCTGCGCGGCTTTGCGCAGCAGCACCCGCTGGCGCGCGTGGACGTGGTCTGTGCCAGCACGCCCCGCCTGCGCGAGCGACTGGCCACCCGCGCGCTGGATGTGGCGCTCGTGTCCACCCCCTGGGGCGCAGCGCCCGAACCCGGCATGCTGACCGCGCTGCGGCGCGAACCGCTGGTGTGGGTGGCCGCCCCGGGCATGCAGCCGCGTGATTGGGACCCGCTGCCGTTGGCACTGTCCGACCCCGATGTGCTGGACCACTTGGCCGCCCGCGAAGGCCTGGACGCACAGGGCCGCCGCTACCGCGTGGCCTATGCCAGCGGCAGCCTCACGGGGCTGACGGCGGTGGTGCGCGCGGGGTCTGCCGTGGCCGTGCTCACCCGCTGCGCGGTGCCGCCCGATTTGCAGGTGCTGCCGCCCGATGCGGGTCTGCCTGAGTTGCCGCTGCTGGCGATTGGTGTCGCCTTCGCGGGCCGACAGCCCACGCCCTTGGCCACGGCGTTTGCGCACCATGTGCGCGATGTGCTGCCTTCGTTGTAGATTTTGCTATTAAATATATAGCTTATAGCGCTTTATGGATAAACGCTAAAGCCACTTTTTATTAGAAATTGTGATTTGTTTGCGCCGTCATCCGGGAGGAGAAGGTAGGGGATGCCTCTGTGCATCTCCGGAGTCATTTTTCGACGTGACGTGTGGGGTTGTCGACACGCGGTGGCAGGGGCGCAGCGCGCGTGGGTTCTGCGCCGGCTGCGAGCGTCATGGCATCGCTGCGGTCCTTCAGTCCGACCCCTGTCAGCCCCAGGTGCCGCGCCTCCTGGCACAGCCACCACAGGCGTGCAGCGGCGGCGGCTGGGGGCAGGCCTTCCGGCCGCACGTTGGAGATGCAGTTGCGCTGCGCATCATTGCGCCCTACCTGCGGGTGCCAAGTCAGGTAGATGCCCAGGCTGTCGGGTGAACTCAAGCCCGGCCGCTCGCCAATCAGCACTGCCACCAGCCGGGCGCCCAGCAACGCCCCCACCTCGTCGCCTAGCGCCACGCGGGCTTGCTGGGCAATCACCACCGGGCCCAGCGACCAGCCAGCGGGCGCTTGCTGGCGGATCTCGTCGATGAGCGACGGCGCCTGCCGGGCCACAGCCAGGGACGAAAGGCCGTCGGCCACCACCAGCAACAGGTCCACGGGGCCGCCCTCGCAGCGCTGATCGCCCTGCGCGCGCATTGCCTGCGCATCGGCATCGCACAGACGGCGGCCCAGGTCGGGGCGCAGCAGGTAGGTGGCGCGGTCGGGCGCGGCGCTGTGCACCGGCAGCGTGCTGCACCCCTGCGCCTGCAGTTGGTGGGCCAGCGTTTCGGCATCCAGCGGAATGTGCACGGCATCGCGGGCCTGTGCATGTGCCATGCCAAAGCGCAGCAGCTCGGCCGTGGGCAGCGCGGCGCCCGCGCGGCCCAGTGCCAGGCGGGCCTGGGTGTGGGCGCGCAGGTCGGCCCAGGGGTCGGCCGCTGGCGTGCTTTCGTGAACAAGTGAAGGGTTCATGCCGAGCCTCCGTGTGTGGTGGTGCGTCAGCGCGGCAGCTGCAGTTGCCGCATCTGGGCGAGCGCCGGGTGGTTGGCGCTTGCAGGCAGCAGCCGCCCGACCGCGTCGGTGATGTGCATGCGCTCAAGCCATGCGCCAAATTCGGGCGAGCACTGCAGCCCCAGTACCTCGCGCAGATACAGCGCGTCGTGGAACGAGGTGCTCTGGTAGTTGAGCATGATGTCGTCCGCCCCCGGCACGCCCATGATGAAGGTCAGGCCCGCTGTACCCAGCAGCGTCATCAGCGTGTCCATATCGTCCGAGTCGGCCTCGGCGTGGTTGGTGTAGCACACGTCGCAACCCAGCGGCACGCCCAACAGCTTGCCGCAGAAATGGTCTTCCAGCCCCGCACGGATGATCTGCTTGCCGTCGTACAGGTACTCGGGCCCGATGAAGCCGACCACCGTGTTCGTGAGCAGTGGCGCAAAGGCGCGGGCCACGCCATAGGCCCGCGCCTCGCACGTCTGCTGGTCCACGCCGTGGTGCGCGTTGGCCGACAGGGCGCTGCCCTGGCCGGTTTCAAAGTACATCACGTTGTCGCCCAGGCCATCGCCAAAGTCTTTTCCACGCCGCAGGGACAGAGCCGCCTCGCGCGCCTCCTTCAGCAGCGCCAGCGAAATGCCAAAGCTGGCATTGGCCGCCTCGGTGCCCGCAATCGACTGGAACACCAGGTCCACCGGCGCGCCTTGCTCCACCATCTGGATCGTGTTGGTCACATGCGTGAGCACACACGACTGCGTGGGGATCTGCAGGCGCTCGATCACGTCGCCCAGCATGTGCACCAACCCCGTCAGCGCGGTGATGCTGTCCGTGGCCGGGTTCACGCCGATGACGGCATCGCCCGCGCCGTACAGCAGCCCGTCGATCATCGAGGCCGCGATGCCGCGCAAATCGTCCGTGGGGTGGTTGGGCTGCAGCCGCACGGCCAGGTGGCCCGGCAGGCCGATGGTGTTGCGAAACCGCGTAACCACGCGGCACTTGCGCGCCACGGCGATCAAATCCTGGTTGCGCATGAGCTTGCTCACGGCGGCAGCCATCTCGGGCGTGATGCCGGGCGCTACGGCGGCCAGCACAGCACTGTCCGTCTCATGCGCCAGCAGCCAGTTGCGAAAGGCGCCCACGGTGAGGTGGGCAATCGGCGCGAACGCGGCTGCGTTGTGGGTGTCGAGGATGAGGCGCGTGACCTCGTCGTTTTCGTACGGGATGAGCGCTTCGCTCAAAAACCGGCGCAGGGGAATGTCGGCCAGGCACAGGCGGGCTGCCATGCGTTCCACAGATGACGTGGCCGCTACACCCGCCAGCGCGTCGCCCGATCGCAGGGGAGAGGCCTTCGCCAGCAGATCCCGCAGGCCCTCAAAGTGCCAGCGCTCGCCGCCAAGTGTGATGTGGTCGCTGCCTGCCATGTGGTGTACCGCCGCCTTGATTGCCGTTGCCGATATGAAGCAAGCGCCATGCCGGTTGTTACGACCGGCCGGGTAACCGGTGGTCTGGCGGATTGTGCGCCCACGCGCCTACACTTGGCGCACCATGATCCGCTGGTTCCTCGTCATCTTTCTGGCCCTGATGTTCATCAGCTGGCTGTCGCCCATGCTGCGGCGCATAGGGTTTGGCCGGCTGCCGGGCGACTTTCGGTTTCGCTGGCTCGGGCGCGATTGGGACGTGCCGTTGGCCTCCACGCTGCTGCTGAGTTTTGTGGTTGGCCTGCTAGTGAAGTGGCTTTGAGGGTTGCCAAAGCGCTGCTCCTGCTCAACCTGACTTCTCTCTCTCCGTCACTCGCCAGCGGCTTGTAATGCGTTCAAGAATGCCTTGCGCCACCAGTGCACGTCGTATTCGCGGATGCGCGCCATGAGTTTTTGGTGGCGCGCTTGCCGCTCCACCAAAGGCATCTGCAGTGCTTGTTGAATGCTGTCCGCCATGCCCTGGGTGTCGTAGGGGTTCACCAGCAACGCTTCCTTCAATTGTTCGGCGGCACCGGCAAACCGCGATAACACCAGCACACCGGGGTCTTCCGGGTCCTGCGCCACCACGTATTCCTTGGCGACGAGGTTCATGCCGTCGCGCAGCGGTGTGACCAAACCCACCGCAGCTGCGCGGCACAGGCCCGGCACACGTTTGCGGGCCACCATGCGGTGGATGTAGCGCACGGGCATCCAGTCGAGTTCGCCGTAGTCGCCGTTCACCGACCCACACAGCCCTTCCAGCTCTTGGCGCAGGTCGCCATAAGCGTTCACGTCGTCGCGCGTGGGCGAGGCGATCATGATCAGGGTGGCGCTGTCGCGGTTTTCCGGGTAGCGGTCAAGCAGCTCGCGAAACGCGCGCACGCGCTGCGGGATGCCCTTCGAATAGTCGAGCCGGTCAATGCCCATCAACAATCTGCGGCGCGAGTATTCAGCGCGCATGCTTTCGAAGGTGTCCATCGCATCGCTGGCGTGGGTGAGCCGAGTGAACTCGTCCACGTCAATGCCTATGGGAAACGACTTGACCACCACCGTGGCACCGAACGCGCGCACGCGGGTGTCGTCCAGTTCCTCGGCGCTGCCCTCGTTGCGCACATAGCGTTTGAAGTGCGACACGTCGGCCTCACTCTGCAGACCCACCAAGTCGTAGGCAAACAGCGAGCGCATCAACCATTCATGCTGCGGGATGGCGGCCATGATGAGTGGCGGCGGTACCGGGATGTGCAGGAAGAACCCGATACGCTGCTTGCAGCCCATCGCCCGCAGTTCTGCGGCCAGCGGGATCAGATGGTAGTCGTGTACCCAAATGATGTCGTCGTCGCGCAGAAGGGGAAGCAATTTGCGCGCAAACATCTGATTCACACGCCGATAGCCTGCGATGTAGCTGGCATCGAAGTCCGCGAGGTCCAGCCGGTAGTGGAAAACAGGCCACAACACGCTGTTGCTATAGCCCTGGTAGTAGCTGCGGTGGTCCTCGCTGCACAGGTCCACGGTTGCCAGCGTCACGGCGCCCGCCTGGCGGGTGTGCAGGTCACTTTCCCCCGGTGTACCGTCTTCGACAACGGTGCCGCTCCATCCAAACCACAGGCCCCCCGTCCGGTTCAGGGCTTCGCCCAGTGCAACAGCAAGCCCGCCGGCAGCGGGCTTGCGGGGGTCCGCAATGCGGTTGGAAATAACGACTAGTCTGCTCATCCTTTGATCATCCTTGCAAAGTTGAGCGCAGAGCTGTGGGACACAGCCTCAAATTACAGTGTCCCAGGCGGCCGAAAGGCGCACCGCTGCGTTGATAACGCCCACCATCGAATACGTCTGAGGAAAGTTGCCCCACATCTCGCGTGTTTCGGGGTGGGTGTCCTCCGAAAGCAGACCCAGCGGATTGCGCGCGGCCAGCATGGCTTCAAAAATGGCGCGTGCCTCGGCTTTGCGGCCAATGCGCGCCAGAGCATCAATGCGCCAAAACGTGCAGATATTGAACGCCGTCTCGGGTTTTCCGAAATCGTCCGCAGCCTCGTAGCGGCGCATATAGGAGCCGTCGCACAGGCTTTTTTCCATGGCGTCGACGGTGCTGACAAAACGGGGATCTTTGGGGTCGATGAGTCCCACTTCTGCCATCAGCAGCACGCTGGCATCCAGCTCTCGCCCGCCAAAGCTTTCGGCAAAGGCCTGGCGCTCGGGGCACCACGATTTGTCCAGAATTTCGGCGCGCATGCGCTCCGCATGGCCATGCCAGTAGCTGGCGCGATCGGGCAACTGCAGGGTTGTCGCAATCTTGGCGAGCCGGTCGCAGGCGGCCCAGCTCATGAGTGCCGACGAAGTGTGGACCCTGGCGCGTGTGCGCAACTCCCACATCCCAGCGTCTGGCTGGCCGTACACGCGCACCGCGTTTTCACCCACCTGTTCGAGCCGGGTAAATTCGCCCAGCCCTGCTCGGTGCAGCAACCGGTGGTCGTGGAACGCCTGGGCTGCACCCAGCACAATGTTGCCGTATACGTCGTGCTGAAAATGCTCCGCAGCCTGGTTACCCACCCGCACCGGCCCCATGCCACGGTAACCGGCCAGCTGCGGCATCATGACTTCGGGGAGCTCGCGCTCCAAGCCAATGCCGTACAGAGGTTGGATATGGCCATCGCCGCCTTCCACCACCACATTGCTCAGCCAGCGCAGGTAGTCCTCCATGGTGCCGACTTCAGAAATGCTGTTCAGCGCACGCACCACAAAAAAAGCATCGCGCAACCAGCAATAGCGGTAGTCCCAGTTGCGCCCGCTGTGCGCCGACTCGGGGATGCTGGTGGTCATGGCGGCCACGATGGCGCCGGTTTCCTCATACAGCGACAGCTTGAGCGTAATGGCCGCGCGGATCACTGCTTCCTGCCATTCCAGCGGCACGGCCAGTGCGCGGCTCCAGCTGCGCCAATATGCAGTGGTTTCTTGTTCGAAAAGCCGCGCTGTATCGGCAATGCCGTCGGTCAGTGTTTCATCGGCGCCCAATAAAAAGTTGTGTTCGCCGGTCAGTACGAAAGCCCGGCCTGACAGCACGTGGGACACCGGCGCGTCGGTGGACAGCCGCAGTGTCATGTGTTCGCCGACATACCGAATGTGGTTACTGCCCCGTGTGATCTGCGGCTCGGACTGCCCCCAGTCGTACAACACCTTGAGTGACACGCGAATGCGCGGTGCGCCCTGGATGGGCCGCACCCGGCGCACCAGCGTGCTTGGGCGAAAGTAGCGCGACCGGCTGAAAAAACGCGGGGCAAAGTCGGTGATCTCTACGCCATGCCCGGCTTTGTCAAAAAGCTGGGTGCGCAAGATGGCGGTATTGGGTTCATACCACTGGTGGGCCGATGCAAAGTCTTCCAGCTCGATGCCGAAGTGGCTTCCTCCATCGCCAGGCTGCAGCAGAGCGTTGAACACCGGATCGCCGTCAAAACGGGGCAGGCAGCACCAGACCATGCGGGCGTGGTTGTCGATCAGCGCGCTGATGGCGCAGTTGCCCACCATGCCGAGATTCAATGATCCGGGCAGGGGTTCTGTAAACACCGTGCTCATGGTTGTCGCTCCTGGTGGGATGGGGTCCAGTGGGTGCGTGCCGCCGACAGCCAGCCGCGCAGCGCAGCGGGTGTCATGCACCGGTGTTGCGCCATAGTGGGGCCTTCGCCGACCTTGATGCCCCAGCCGCCCAACGCCTGCACGGCAGCAAAACCTGCCTCGTCGGTGACATCGTCACCCACAAAAACCGGAATACGGCCTGCGAAGGGAGATTGGGTCATGAAATCGGTGATCGCCTGGCCTTTGTTGGCGCCTCTTGGCTTGACTTCGAACACACATTTGCCGCGCAGCAACTCGACCCCGTCCACCCCCTGCATGGCGAGCGCCAAGGCGTGGTAGCAGACGTCTTCTAGGTGGGGGGCCAAGCGGTAGTGCACGGCAACGCTGGCCCGTTTGGGCTCTACCAACAGCCCGGGATGTTGCCCCACCAGTTCATGCGCGGCGCGCAAAATTGGGTCCAGGTCTGGTTGTGTAATCGACGGGGTAGATGTATCAGTGAGGCGATATTGAGCGCCGTGTTCGCTGGCCAGGGGCAATCTCAGGGGGGCCAGAAAGGTGTCAATGTCTGCCTCGCGCCGACCTGTCACGATGGCGAGTGCACCCCCCAATTGGGAGTGCAGTGCGCTCAGGGTGGGCACCAGTCCAGACGCGACGCGCACCGCCTCGGGACGCGGCGCCATCTCCGTGAGCGTGCCGTCGAAATCGAGGAAAAGCGCGTGGGCAGTTGTCAGTAAGGGGAGCAGCTGCATAGGTAAAACCATAGCAGATTGCGCAAGGCGGGATTCAGCGGAAGGGTGATTCCAGTCTGTTATTCGCGCGCGCTTTTGTATTTTTTTGTTCTGCGAAAAGGCGTACGAAAGGCCTCGGGCGCGTTGACGCAGGGCGGTTGGGTGTCACCGTGTGCCTTGAAACCCGCTTTTGTGGCCGCATAGTGATGGACACACCCTGAGCGTACCGCGCGCCGCCATCCACCTTTCCTAGAACCCATGACCGAAGCTCCCCACATCGTCTGCCCGCACTGTCACACCACCAATCGCGTGCAGCTTGCCGACCTGGGCAACGCGCCCGACTGCGGCAAGTGCCACCAGCCCCTTTTTGCGGGCGTGCCACTGGAGCTGGATGGCAATTCTTTCGACCGCCATGTAGGGCGCAACCAGATTCCGGTGCTGGTGGATTTCTGGGCGCCCTGGTGCGGGCCTTGTCTGCAGATGGCGCCCGCGTTTGCTCAAGCTGCCCGTGATCTGGAGCCGCATGTGCGCGTGGCCAAGCTCAACACCGAAGCGCAGCAGGCCGTGGCGGTGCGTTATGCGATCCGCAGCATTCCCACCATGATTTTGTTCCGACAGGGCAGTGAGGTGGCCCGCATCTCGGGCGCCCTGGCGGCCGCAGACATCGTGCGATGGGTGCGTACCGCGGCGGGCTGAGGCCACCAGCGCCCATGCGCGCTGTGAAGCCGCTGTTAGCGGATGCCCAGTGCCCGGTCCAGCGACACGTTGCCCGCCCCGCGCCCGGCCAGGTACAGCATCAGCCCTGCCCATGACAGGTGGGTGGGCCAGGCGTCGGGATAGACAAAGACCTGGATCACCAGCGTTATGCCCAGCAGCGCCAGGGCCGACAGCCGCGTGAAAAGGCCGAGCACCAGCAGCAGGGGAAACACATGCTCCGCCACGGTCGCCAACTGCGCTGCCAGCTCGGGGGGGAGCAGGGGCAGCTTGTATTCCTCGCGGAACAGGGCGTAGGCGCTGTCGGATACCGTGAACCATCCCTCCACCTTGGTGCGGGCCGACAGCCAGAAAATCCCCGCGATGGCGATGCGATTGACCAGCGCAAGCAGGCTGTGCGGCGTGCACAGCGTGGCGATGTCGGCCAGACGGGCGAGCAAAGCGCGTGGGCCCTTGGCGGGGGCTGTGGGGTAATGGGTGGTGTCGTTCATGCGGCCTCCTCGGCCTGGGGTGAAGGTGGTAAAGGGGCCAGGGCGCCAGCGTTCAACAGCAGGCCTATCAAGGCAGAAAAATCGGTGTGTGAGTCTGCGGTCAGGGCCTGGGTCGCGGCCGCCTCCAGTGGTGCGCCGCTGGCGCAGGCGTTCAGGAACACCACGCCTGCCCAGGGCAGCGGATGCCACAGCACGGAGGCGTGGGGACGCGTCAGCAGGCCCCCATCGCCCCTCCAGGGCACCTGCGTTTCGGTGGTTTGGCCATCGCGCTGCAGGGCCCAGAGGGTGAATGCCGGGTGTTCATCGCACCAGGCCCAGCGGGATGCCGGGTGGGGCCGCAGGTGCTGCTGGCCCAAGGTTTCAGGTGCCTGATGGGCCGCCCAGTCGGGGGGCAGAGCCGGGGCGTCGGCGGCCAGGTGGCATTCTGTCCAGTGACGGTCCAGCCGGGCGACGGCAGGCAGGTATGGCAGTTCGGCAGCGGGCTCGAAGCTCTGCAGAAAGCCCGCGAACCCTGCGCCGTAGTCCATCAGGCGGCCATCATTGGGCGGCTGCATGCGGGCATAGACGGCGGCAGCCGCACGAAACCATTGCTCGCCCACCAGTTTGCACACCGCCGGGTAGTTGGCCTGCAGTGCGTCGATGCAGGCCTTGAGCACGGTGTTGCGGTAGACAGAAAAACCGGGTTGGGCCTGCATTGCCGCCAGCCAGGGCTGGGGCGCCTCGTCCGGGGGCGCATCGGCCAGCAAGGCGGCCGAAAACCCATCCTGAAACGCGGTCAGCTGCATGCGGCCTCCGCTGGCTGTTTGGCGCTCAATACGCCGTGCGCGTGGTTTCGCTCGTTCAGCAGGTCGTCAAAGTCGGGCAGGTTGTCATCGCGCTCAATGAGGGTGGGCACGGGGCCGGTGCGCTTGATCACGCGGTCATACAGTGCCCACACAGCAGGGGCGATGGCGGTGTCGTGGCTGTCGATGAGCAAGGCGTTGCCATGCAGCGGGTCCGCGTGGTGGCCGGCCAGATGGATCTCGGCGACGGCCTGCAGCGGAAAGGCATCCAGGTACGCCTGTGCACAGGTGCCCAGGTTGTTGGCACTGATGTAGACGTTGTTCACGTCCAGCAACAGAGCGCAGCCGGTGCGACGCACCAGCTCCGCCAGGAAATCTGTTTCGGCCCAATCGTGGTCGTCGAGGTGCAGGTAGTGCGTGGGGTTCTCGATGGCAATGGGCCGCTGCAGCGCGTCCTGGGTGCGGGCAATGTTGTCGGCAATGCGAAGGAGCGCGGCGTGGCTGCGGTGAAAAGGAAGCAGGTCGGGCAGGTATTGCCCGCGCCAGGTTGACCAGGCCAGGTGTTCAGACACCAGAACCGGCTCGATGCGGTGCGCCAACGCTGCGAGGCGGGCCAGATGCGTTTCATCTGGCGGCGCATCGGCGGCGAGGGACAGGGAGACGCCATGCAAGGACACAGGGTGCTGGCCCCGAATGGCCTCCAGCCAGGCCAGACGCGGGCCACCATCGGCCAGATAGTTTTCGGGGTGCACCTCCCACCACAGACCAGGTGCCGTGCAGTGCAAGGCGTCCTCGTAGTGCTGGGGCTTGAGCCCCAGGCCTGCGGTGATGGTGGTGGCGGGATGCGGTCCCATGGTGGTTAGCCTGGTGGCCTTAGTCGCAGACTCAAGCCTTGACGGGCATCAGCGAACCCATGCCCTTGGGCGTCTTGATCGATGCGCAGGTACCAGCGGGGACAAACTTCCAGGCATTGCCTTGGTAGTCCACCTTGGACGAACCCGCGCAGGTGGTGCCGGGGCCTGCAGCGCAATCATTCTTGCCAGCCATCGAAACGCCGTAGCACTTTTCCATGGCAGGCTTGGCGGCTTCTGCGGGCTTGGTTTGGGCAATGGCGGCGCTGGAGGCGAGAGCGGCAAGTGCGAGGGCGCCAATGCTGAGGGTACGTGTGGTCATGTCGAGGTTCTCCAATAAAAGAAAGGTTTGAAACCGACCGGGGCGCCGGGAGGCCTCGCCAGCCACAAGGCTGAGATGCCGACCCAGGCTGCTCCAAACTGCCCGATCTGCGTTGTAATTCGCGCTGACCGGTGCCCCGGTTACACCGCATCGATAAAAAGTTGTCCAGCATTTAATTGGGATGCGGTGTAACCCAATGCCTCTTTCAACCGAATTCCCCTCAGGGAGACACCATGGAGATAGAAGACCGGCTACGCAGTTTGCTGCTGCAGGGGTTGGCTGCTGACGCAGCCGCCTATCAGCGCTTTCTGAAGGAGCTGAGTGCGCACTTGCGCGCCTTTTTACGCCGCCGTCTGGCGCAGCGGCCCGACGAGGTGGAGGATCTGGTGCAGGAAACCCTGCTCGCAGTGCACAACCAGCGCCACACCTACCGGCCCGAAATGCCAGTCACCGCTTGGGCCCACGCAATTGCGCGTTACAAGCTGATTGACTGGCTGCGCTCACACGCCGTGAAAGAAGGGCGCAACGATCCGCTGGACGAGGCGGACGAGCTGTTCGCCAGCAGTGACAGCGAGGCCGCCGAGGCCCGGCGTGACCTGGGACAGTTGTTGCGGACGTTGCCGGACAAGCAGCGTCTGCCGATTGAGTATGTGAAGTTGGAAGGTTTGTCGGTGGTCGAGACAGCGCGCATCACGGGGCTGTCGGAGTCGGCCGTCAAAATCGGCGTGCACCGGGGGCTCAAGGCCCTGGCCGCCAAGATCAGGGGAATGGCATGAGAACCGATGAATTGATCCACCTGCTGGCCACCGATGACCGGCCGGTGCAACGCACTGCCATCGAGCAGCGCTTTGCCGCAGCCACACTGGCAGGCATTGCGGGCGCCGGGGTGCTGATGCTGGCGTTGTTTGGTCTGCGCGCAGATCTGCTGGCCACCATGGTGCTGCCGATGTTCTGGGGCAAGCTCGTGTTTGCGGCAGCGCTGGCCGCCGCGGGTCTTGCGTTGCTGCGCCGCATGGCCCGCCCGGGCATGCGGGTGGGGCGCACCGCCCTACTGCTGGCTGTGCCGCCGCTGGTGCTGTGGGCCATGGCGCTGGTGGCGTTGTCGCAAGTGCCTTCGGTAGAACGCCTGCCGCTCATCCTGGGCAGCACCTGGCGCACGTGCCCTTTCAACATTGCCTTGTTGTCGGCACCAGCGTTTGTCGCGGGCTTCTGGGCGCTCAAAGGCGCAGCGCCTACCCGCTTGGCGTGGGCGGGCGCGGGTGCGGGCTTGCTGGCGGGTGCGCTGGGTGCGCTGGTGTATGCCTTGCACTGCCCCGAGATGGCCACGCCGTTTCTGGCGGTGTGGTACCTGGCGGGGATGGCCATTCCGACGGCGCTGGGCGCTGTGCTGGGGCCGCGTTTTCTGCGCTGGTAGGCGCCGCAAAGAGGCTTCGTCGCGGGCTTGTGCGGGTCGCGTCCTTCAGTCGGCAATCCGCCGGGTGTAGGCGCGGAACACGGTGTCCAACATCCACCCGAGCGATTCATAGAGCGACTGTGCGGCCGTGTTGGTGTGTGCGGTCGTCAGGTCCATGCGTACCTTGCCATGCGCACGGGCCGTGGCTTCGGCCGCCAGCAGCAGCTTGCGCCCGGCACCTGTTTTGCGCGCACCAGGTTCCACGAAAAGGTCATACAGCGTGTAGATGGGTGCGGCCTCCACCGAGCAGAACGCAGGGTAGAGCTGGCAAAAGCCAATTGCCGCCCCAGACGCATCCAGCGCTAGCAGGACCACCGACTCCTCACGTTCCAGCCGCTGAGCGATGAAGGCGCGGGCCCCGGCTCGATCAGGCGCCTGCTCGTAGAACTGCCGGTACGTGTCAAACAGCGGGGCAATGGCGTCGACGTCGGCCGGGGTGGCAAGGCGGATGTGCACAGCGTTCATGGGGCGTGGTGGATGAGGCGCGCGTGGGGCGGATGACGCAAGACGCAGTTTGGTGTTGGAATGCGGGCGGACGCGGATTGTAGGGAGTGTTCGCCCGTGTCTCCCGGACGCGGGACGGGCGATGCTGTGCATTCAATGCGCCTGCACAGGGAGTTGGTAGAGCACGCCGCACAACCGGCGGGCCTGTTGTCTCAGGGCGCCTCACCCTTGGCCAGCCACTGCGCCACCGCCGCCACCCGCGCCTGATGAATCAGTGCGCCCACCTGCGGGCCGCTCACACCCTTGGCCGCGGCGTGTGCGGCAATGTCGCGCGTGACCACTGACTGCACCGCAGCCAGTACGGCCGCCAAGCGGGCGCGCTGTGGGTAGGCCGATTCTTCAAACCCCAGTCGCCCGCGTGCGTCGCATTCGCAGGCCAGCAGAATGTCGGCAAAACGCTCGGGCTTGCGGATGGCGTCGCAGCGCTCCAGCAGGCGCACCAGGGCGGCGGCCGACAGCTCGCTGCTGCGGTGGATGTGGCCGTGCTCGCGGGCCACCACATCGGCTGTCTCGCGGCAGTCCACCGGCACCCGCAGGCGCTCTGCCACATCTCTGAGCAGCTCGGCACTGCGCTCCTCGTGGCCGATGTGGCGCGGCAGCACTTCGGCAGGCGTGGTGCCCTTGCCCAGGTCGTGCGCCAGGCAGGCAAAACGCGCTGTGAGTGGCGCGTTCAACCGGGCCGACATGTCCAGCACCATCATCAGGTGCACGCCGGTGTCCACCTCAGGGTGGTACTCGGCCCGCTGGGGCACGCCCCACAGGCGCGCCACTTCGGGCAGCAGCACTTCCAGCGCACCACATTCGCGCAGCACCTCGAACATGCGGGACGGCTTTTCTTCCACCAGCCCGCGGGCCAGCTCCTGCCACACGCGCTCTGCCACCAAGTGGTCCACCTCGCCGTGTTCCACCATCTCGCGCATCAGTTGCATGGTCTCAGGCGCTACGGTGAAATCAGTGAACCGCGCCGCAAACCGCGCCACGCGCAGGATGCGCACCGGGTCTTCGCGGAAGGCGTCCGTCACATGGCGCAGCACCCGCGCCTCGATGTCACTGGCGCCAGAATATGGGTCAAATATGCCTCCAGCGCTTATTCCATAAGCGCTAGTAGCTATTGCATTGATAGTAAGATCGCGGCGCGAGAGGTCTTCTTCCAGCGTCACATCGGGCGAGCTTTCCACCACGAAGCCCCGGTAACCCCGCCCGCTCTTGCGCTCGGTGCGGGCCAGCGCGTATTCCTCGCGCGTCTCGGGGTGCAGAAACACCGGAAAGTCGCGGCCCACTGGCAGGTAGCCCAGCGCCAGCATCTGCTCGGGCGTGGCGCCCACCACCACCCAGTCGTGGTCATTCACCGGACGGCCCAGCAGCTTGTCGCGGACCGCGCCGCCCACCATGTAGATTTGCATCGGTGTAGTTTAGGACGAGGGTCGTATAGTCCCGCCACCATGTCCCTATCGTCCGACCTCACCATTGCCCAGCTCAACCCCGACGGCAGCGTGCCCGTGCCCACGGCGCCTGATGCGGCGGCCAATGCGGCCGCCGAAGCCCTGCAGCGGGAGGCCCAGTTCGAAGCGCTGAAAGCCAAGGTAGACGACCTGCAGGAGATCCTGGCCAAGCCGCTCAATGAAATCCTGGCGGAACGCGACAAGTTCAAGGAAGCCATGGCCGCCTGGGACGCCTTTGGCGCCATGTGGATGCTGTCGCAGCGCGCCATGAAACGCGTAGCGTTGGACCTGGCCGCGAAGCAGGGCGTGAGCGAGGAAGAGGTGGTGGCGCGTGCGCTGGCCTATGCCAATGAGGTACTCAACGCGGAAGAGGAGGATTTGGGCGGCACCATCGCCCCCGCCCAGCTGGCGCACATCGCGCGGCACAAGCCGTTTTTGCGCAAGCAGTTTCGGTAGGATCCGGCATCTTTTTTAGCGTTTGAAGCCTGCCTCGCGCTGGCTGCGCACAGCCAGGATAAAAACCGTGTCGATGGCTGCGACGTAGTGGTAAAGAGCGACGTAACCGCGTGACGCCCGTCCGATGACCAGCTCGCGCTTTCCGCCCTGTACGGGCCGTCCGATCTGGGGGCTGTGAGACAAGATTTGCAGGGCGTCTACGATGCCGCCGATGCGCTCGGGCGCGCTGCCAGGGTCGTACTGGGCGATGTGGTCGAAGAATCGGTCGAAATCTTCCAGTACTTCCGGTGCCAGCTCGATGCGGGTCATGCCTTGGCGGCAGGTTTGCGAGGGCGCTCGCCGTTGGTGCGGGCAGCCAGATAGGCCTTGGCGTCGTCCCAGGCCACTGTTTTGCCGGTGGCGCGGATGCGTGCCCAGCGCTCGTCAGCCACGGCGTGAAAGGCGTTGTCTTCCTCTACCTGCTCCACCTTCTGGGCCACTGCGTCCAGGATGAAGGCGTGGGCTGTTTTGCCGGCTTGCGCTGCGGCGGCATTGATTCGGCCTTTTAGCTCGTCTTCAAGGCGGATGGTGGTAGTTGACATCGGGCGCTCCTTTGAGGTTGCAATGTAGCACATTAGTGCTACATACCGCCTGCCATCTCGCTGCCCTCAGCCAAACACCGGCCTGAAGAAACTCCGCTCGTAACTCACGATGCACTCGGTTTCGGCCGCATACCGAAACGCCGCCTGGCATTCCGCATCCTGCATCGACTGCTCGCGGTACACCTCGTAGGCTGCGAGGCTTTCAAACGTGAACAGGGCCAGCGCGATGTTGTTGGCACCCTCGCTGGGCATGAAGTAGCCGTGGTGTTGGCCGCCGAACTTTTCGACCAGCGGGATCCACAGTTTTCCGTAGTGCTCAAACTCTTTCAGCTTTCGGGTGTTCAGCACGTAGCGCAGATAGATGGTGACGGCCATGGCGGGCTCAGCCTTCGGGATGCCGCAGGCGGTAGGGCTCTTCAAAGTCCAGAAAGTCCTTCTCGGCCAGCGCATCGTCGGTCCAGGCCTTCACGCCGGGCAGGGCGCGCACGCGATCTACATAGGCGCTGATGTGTGGCGGTAAAGGCAGTGCATAGCTGTGCAGGCGCATGCACACCGGTGCGAAGTAGGCGTCGGCAATGCTGAATTTGCCAAACAGCATCGGCCCCCCATGCTCCTGCAGCAGGGCACTCCACATCTCCACCAGGCGATTCACATCGTCGCGCACGCCAGGTTTGTCGCGCCACAGCAAAGCGCCGGTGTCGGCCAGGCTGGCCTCGATGTTCATGGGGCAGTTGCCGCGCAGGGCGGTGAAACCGCTGTGCATCTCGGCACAGACGCTGCGGGCGCGTGCGCGGGCCTTGGTATGGGTGGGCCAGAGATTTTTGTCGGGGTGGGTTTCGGCCACGTATTCCGCAATCGCCAGGGTGTCCCACACCACCAGGTCGCCATCGACCAGCACAGGCACTTTGCCCGTGGGGCTCACGGGGCCCATCGCACGCTTGAACTCCGAGTCAGCGTCAAAGCTGTCGAAGCGCACGCGCACTTCGTCAAATGCAATGCCGGTCTGTTTCAGCAGCACCCAGGGGCGCATGGACCAGGACGAGTAGTTCTTGTTGCCGATATAGAGCTTGAGCATGGGTGAAAAGTGTGGCTGGGGATGGAGCCGGGATGCTACCGCCGACCCTGGCTTTCGCCAATGCTCATTGGCACGATGTTTGATGCCGCGTGGGCATCAATACAGTACCCGCGCAGATTGTGGGCACCAGCGGGCGATGCCAGTGGCTACGCGCTTTGAAACCGGCGCGGCCCCCTACCAGTGCCACCGTGGATCTGGCTCGGCCAGTCCGCCGGTGGCGTCCCCCTGCGGGGGAAGCGGCGCAGGCGACTCACGGGGGCTTCTTATACAGGCCAGACCAGGCCGTTGTCGTTCAAGATGCCATCCAGCGGCAGGTCAAACTCTTCCGGTTCGAAATCATCCAGGTACCCATGGGTGAACCCCAACCCTACGGTGAACGGCTTGGGCTGCAGTGTGGCCAGCGTGCGGTCATAAAAACCGCCGCCATACCCCAGGCGATAGCCGCCAGGTGCGTAGCCCACGCAGGGCACAAACAGCAGCGTGGGCACGATGACCTCGGTGTCCTTGGGCTTGGGAATCCCGTAGGCGTCTTCTTCCATGAGACAGCCGGGATGCCAGGCGTGGAAGGTCAGCGTTTTGTGCACCTTGTTGACCACTGGCAGGCCGATGCGTCGGCGCTGGGGCTCGTCCAGCAACTCGCCGTCTTCCTTCCAGCGGTGCAGGGCAGGCAGGGGGTCAAACTCGCCCTTGATGGGCCAATAGGCGCCAATCACGGTGTCGGGCCGGTTCACCAGCCAAATGCGCATCACTTGCTGTAACTGATCGGATCGCTGTAGGCGATCAGGCAAGTTGAGGCGTTCTTCTATCAATGCGCGCCGAAGGGCTGCTTTGTCCATCAGATAATTCCCCCATGCAATTGTTTCGAATTCTGACACCCCTTGTTGCCAGCGCCCTGCTGGCCACCGCTGCGCCCCTTGTCCAGGCGCAAAACAAGGGTGACGATACCCTGCTGGAGATGCAGCAGGCTTTTCGCAAAGGTGACCGCAACAAGCTGGTGCAGCTGCTGCCCGCCGCACGCGGCCACGCGCTGGAGCCGTGGGCGGCTTATTGGGAGCTGAAAGCGCGCCTGAGCGAGGCCCAGCCCGCAGAAATCCAGGCATTCATGCAACGCTATGCAGGCAGTTACCAGGAAGACCGCATGCGCAACGACTGGTTGTTGCTGCTGGGTCAGCGGCGCAACTGGGCGCAGTTTGCCGAGCAGCACCCCGCCTTCCGCATGTCCGACGACCGCGAGGTGCGCTGCTATGCCTTGCTCATCGACCAGATCAACGGCACGGCCGCCGCCACGGTGGGCGACGAGGTGCGCAGCAACTGGTATGCGATCCGCGACGCAGACGACGGCTGCACCCATGCGGCAAGTGAACTCTACAGTTACAAAAAACTCACCGCACTCGACATCTGGCGCAAGGCGCGCCTGGGTGTAGAGGCCAACCGTGCGCGTGTGGTGCGCAATGCGGTCGAGATCGTCTCGCCCGACTCGCTGCCACAGCTCAAAGAAGTGTTGGATGCCCCCACCAAGTTCCTGCTGTCACGCGCCACCGCACGCGGCAACGCCCGCCAGGAACTGGTGTTGCTGGCCCTGATCAAGCTAGCCGGTGGCGACCCCGACGGCGCTGCGCAGCAGCTCGACAGCAAATGGAGCGTGCACCTCACGCCCGAAGAGCGCAACTGGGCCTGGGGCGTGATTGGCAAGGCCGCCGCACAGAAGCTCTCGGGCAGTGCGGCGGGCTATTTTGCCAACGTGACCAAGGACACCGACCTGAACGACGACCTGCTGGCATGGAAGGTGCGCGCCGCACTGCGTGCGGGCCAGTGGAAGGCCGTGGGCAAGGCGGTAGACGCCATGGGCGCCGATGCCCGCGACGACAGCACCTGGGTGTACTGGAAGGCTCGCTCGCTGCTGGCAAACAAACCCAACGATGCAGAGCGCGCGCAAGCGCGCCAGTTGCTGGAGAGCATTGCGAGCACCCGCGGTTTCTATGAACAGCTGGCGCTGGAAGAACTGGGTCAGCGCATCACCACGCCACCCGCCCCCGCGCCGCTCACCCCCGAAGAAAAAGCAGCGGCCCGCGCCAATCCAGGGCTCAACCGCGGCCTGTACGCCATCTTGCTGGGTCTGCGCAGCGAAGGCGTGCGCGAGTGGAACTACACCACCAACCTCCACCAGAGCGGCGGCATGGCCGACCGCGAACTGCTGGCCGCCGCCGACTTTGCCTGCCAGCGCGAGGTGTGGGACCGCTGCATCAACACCAGCGAGCGCACCAAGGGGTTCATCGAAACCAGCCAGCGCTTTCCCACCCCGTTCCGCAACGCGGTGGTAGAGCGCGCCAACGGCATTGGCCTGGATCCTGCCTACGTCTACGGCCTCATCCGCCAGGAGAGCCGCTTCATCATGGACGCGCGTTCGCACGTGGGCGCCTCGGGCCTGATGCAGGTCATGCCCGCCACCGCGCGCTGGACGGCCAAGAAGATCGGCCTGAGCGGATTCACTGCCGACCAGATCAACGACCGCGACACCAACATCACCATCGGCACGGCCTACCTCAAGCTGGCGCTGGACGACTTTGCGGGCTCCATGCCCATGGCGGCAGCCGCCTACAACGCCGGCCCTGGCCGCCCGCGCAACTGGCGCAACGGCCCGGTGCTGGACGCCGCCATCTGGGCCGAGAACGTGCCCTTTGCCGAAACGCGCGACTACGTGAAGAAAGTGCTGTCCAACACCACCAACTACGCAGCCATGCTGACCGGCCAGCCCCAGTCGCTCAAAAGCCGCCTGGGCACCATTGGCCCGCGCGATGCAGCGGCGCCCGAGGTGAACAAGGACCTGCCCTGAACTTTGAGCCGGTGAAAAATAGTTTGCTATAAATAGAAGAGCTGCTAGCGCTTGATGAATAAGCGCTAGAGCCTGTTTTGATTCAATATCTGGAGGGGGGCCATGAGAATACGAAGTGCGGTGGCTTGGGCCGCCATGGCGATGGTTGTTCTGGGTACTGCCGCCCACGCGCAGCCGGTTTACAAGTGGGTGGACGCCGATGGCAAGACCCATTACGGATCACAGCCGCCCCCTGCCAAGCAGGACGCCGAGCCGATGAAGTTGCAGAGCAATAACGGCAGCACCGGTAGCGCAGGCAGCAAGGGTGGCACTGCGGGCAAATCGGCGGCGGCCACCCAGTACAACGCAGACGGCACCAAGAAAATTCCCAAAGAAGTTCAGGAGTTTGGTGAGGGGCTCACCAAGGCGCTGGGCAAAGTGGACGGCAAGCAGGTCCCCCTTAACTGCGCGGCCTCGGTGGACAACATCCAACACCAAGCCGACCTGATGCTGGAAGTGGGCCAGAAGAATGTGCGCGACGGCTACATGACGCAGGCCGCTTTCGACAGCACCGCGCCCAAGATCCGCGAAGCCAAGGGCAAATACAGCGTGTCCGACTGCCAGGGAGCCTCGGGCAACAAGAAGTCGTTTTACCAATGCATGTCCAGCAGCAAGAACCATGTCACGGGTTGCGACAAGCAGTTCAAGCATTGATGGGGTCGGCCCTGGGTCGCGGGGCAGGAGACGTAGGGCTATTGACGCAGCACACTGCCTGCTTGCGGCTAATAGCAGTCAGATGAATCGTGCGAAGGCTCTTCTTGAACAACACGAACCAGTCCCACGACGACGCAGTCGCCACTGATATCACCAAGAGCGTCAATCACCATTTCAAGAGGGAGGGACGATGGATGATCTGGTTTGCTATTGGCGTACCAGTCATCTTGCTGATCGGCGCCTTTGTGTTTGGTCCCGCGCTCCTCACACTAGCCAGTAGGTAGGGTGATCGACCCTTGGCAACATACGGTCAAGAGCAGCCGGTGGCGTAAGGGAGCGCTTCAATCCTTCAATCCTTCTGGTATCACGCTCGGATGTTCAGCGTAGATCGGGTCAAGCAACTCATGCGACAGCTTGCCAACATGTATGCCGATCAAGCGCTTGAAGGACTCAAGAGCCCGTTTATCCAAACGCGCCTCAGCTTCCAATAGAGCCTTCGAAAGCTGGGCAATAGCGGCTTCCAGAGGGGCCGCTATTGCTGCTGCGTCGTGTGGATTCATTTTCGGTGCAGGGTTTAATGGCCGCCTTCGCGCGGAGCTGCGAGGATGCCGCCCTGCACAAATTGTGGGGGGCCTCCCAACGGCAATCTATGGTTTCGAGTATGCAAGGTTCCCCACAGCGATCCTCGGCCCAGCAGTCGGCTCAGGGCCCAAAGCTGCCCCAAACACCGCAAAGTCAAGTCACGCGTTGTGCAGCATCTCCCCCTCACGCAGCGCCGCACCTGACCGCACCAAATCTTCAGACAGGCTTTGCAGCCACTCGCCCTGCGCCTGGTCGGCAAAGTGGCGCTCACGCAGCATGCCGAAGTAGGGCGTGGCTTGCGTCCAGGCCGCCAGGTCTTGCAGGCTGATCTGCTGCCACTCCAGCAATTTGTATTTGAGCAAGACCTTGGCCGCATACAGCGCGTGTTTGCGGGGGTTGCGCACAAACCCGTCGAGCCTGCGGCGGGCGCCCTCAATCGCAAGGGGCGCATCGGCAAACACCGGTCCGTGGCCGGGTATCACCACCTGGGGTGCTAGCTTTTCGATGACGTCCAGCGTGGCGGCTACCTCGGCAAAGGCGTCGTCGCCCTCTAACTCCGGGAACACCACGCCAAAGCCGTTTTCCCACAGCGCATCGGCAGAGATCAGCACGCGGCCCTGGGGCTCGAACAGCACTACCGAATGAGGGTCGTGCCCCGGCGCGGCGTGCACCTGCCAGGGCTTGTCGCCCAGCAGCACACACGAGCCGGGCAAAAGCAGCGTGTCGGCCCGAAAGGGCGGGCACTCCTGGCCCGTGGGCGTGTAGCTCAGTGCATAGGCGTCCCACTGGCGCACATGGTCGGCCTGGCCGGGCGGGATCGCGGTGAGCACGCCGGGCCATGCCTTTTGCAGCGCCGCGTTGCCGCCGCAGTGGTCGCTGTGCAGATGGGTGTTGAGCACGCGGTCAAGTCTGCGGCCTGAGAGTGCCTCGCGTACCAGGTCCACGGTCTGTGCTGCATGGCTGCAGTAGCCGGTGTCCACGATGGCGGTGTCGTGGTGGCCGATGAAGAGGATGTTGTTGGCCGACAGCCAGCCGCGTTCGAGGACGGTGATTTCGGGGGGCAGGAGGTCGTGGGGCGCGGGGTGGGGCATGGAGCAAAAATTCGGTGGCTTCGCTGGCGGGCATCAACGCCGCTGTGGGCTGCCGCCCAGCGTACCGCAGGAAGTCTTGGCCCGATGCCCTCCAAAACCCGCAAACCGGTGCTCCGCCTACGCCTCCGCCGGTCCTAGCTGTATCAGAACGTCACGCCTGCCACCAGGATCACGTTGGCATACGGCGTGCACTCGCCCGTGCGCACCATCACGCGGGCATGCTGGGTCAGCCGCTTGAACTCGTCGTGCGACACCGCCTGCGGAGTGACCGGCAGCTGGCACCACGTAGGCAGTTGGCCATCGCTGCGCTCCACGGCTTCGGTGGCGATCACGGCTTTCTCGACCTGCATTTCTTGCAGCACCACCCGCAGCACATCGGCCACCGCCGGGATGCCGGGCGTGAGCGCCAGATCAATGCGGCGCGGGCCGTTGGGGATGGGCAGGCCCACGTCGCCAATCACCAGCATGTCGCCATGGCCCAGGGTGGCGATGGCGTGGGAGAGTTCGGCGTGCAGCAGGGCGGTGCGTTTCACAGGGGGCTCCAGGCGGGCGGTTGGGGGCTTTGCGCCACGGCGGCGCGGGTGGGGATGGAGGGCTGGGCGCCCGGCTGGGTGACGCACAGGGCCGAAGCGCGGATGCCTTCGCGCACGGCGGCGTCCAGCGGCTCGCCGCGTGCCAGCGCCACGGCCAGCGCACCCAGGAAGGTGTCACCTGCGGCCGTGGTGTCCACCGCCTGCACGACCAGGCCGGGGTGGTAGCGGTTGCCTGCGGCATCGGCCGCCACGGCGCCTGCCGCGCCCAGGGTCACCACCACCTGGGCGGGGCCCTTGGCGCGCAGCGCCTGTGCGGCCTGCGCGGCATCGGCGGGAGTGGCCACGTTTTGGCCCGCCAGCGCGGCGGCCTCCACCTCGTTCACGATCAGCGTATGGACCAGCGGCCACATCGCATTGGGCAGGGGTTGGATGGGCGAGGGGTTCAGCACCACCGGGCAGCCTGCGGCGTGGGCCAACTCGGCGGCGGCCAGCACCTGGGGCAGGGGAGTTTCGAATTGCAGCACCAGGCCGCCTGCGCCTTGCAGCGCGGTGCCCAGTGCGGCGGCATCCAGCACAAAGCGGCCATTGGCGCCGGGCACGACCACGATGCGGTTCTGCCCTGTCGCTTCCACCGTGATGGCGGCGACGCCGGTGGTGGTTTCGGTGTCGGTCTGCACGCCGCTGTGGTCGATGCCGTCGGCGTCAAGCCCGGCGCGCAGCGTGTGGCCGTAGCCGTCGTCGCCCACGCGGCCGAACAAGGCCACCTGGGCGCCCTGGCGTGCGCAGGCCACGGCTTGGTTGCCGCCCTTGCCGCCGGGCACCAGGTGCAGGGCGTCGGCCAGCACGGTCTCGCCAGGGCCGGGCGCGTGTTGCACCTGCAGCACCAGGTCCATGTTCAGGCTGCCGACGACGGCTATTCGGGGCGTTTTGTTGGTGCTCATGCGGCACCTCCGGGCGCATGGGCGGTGGAGGCGCGCACGCGCAGCTCGGGCTGCAGCATCACCTTGCGCGCATCCTGGCGCTTGCCATCGATGCGCTCCAGCAGCATGTCCACCGCCAGCGCGCCGATGCGCTGCTTGGGCTGGGCCACGGTGGTGAGTGGCGGGCTGGTGAAGGCGGTGAGTTCGATGTCGTCAAAGCCGACGATGGACAGTGCCTCGGGCACGCGCAGGTCGCGCTCGTGCGCGGCGCACAGCGCGCCCATGGCCATGAGGTCGTTACAGACAAAGACGGCAGTGGGCGGCTCGGGCGCGCGCAGCACGGCGTGCATCGCCTCATACCCACCTTGGCTGGTGAAGTTGCCATGCCACAGCAGGCCCTCGCCCGTGCCGCAGCCCGCGTCGGCCAGTGCGGTGCGCCAGCCGGCAATGCGCTGCTCGCTGGGGGCAATGCCTTCGGGGCCGCCAATGCAGGCAATACGCCGGTGGCCCAGCGACAGCAGGTGGCGCGTGGCCAGCAGGCCGCCCTGCATGTGGGCGGTTTCCACCAGGTCGCAGGGTTGTTGCCCGGCGATGTCGATTTCGCGGTCCACCAGCACGGTGGGGATGGACAGGCCCGCCAGCTGCGTGGCCAGCGTGGCGTCATGCCCGGTGGAGACCACGATGAGCCCGTCGATGCGCCGCTCGGCCAGCACCTGCAAATACGTGCCCTGGCGGTGCGCCTCGTCATTGGTGTTGCACAGGATGACGTTGTAGCCCGCGCCAAAGCAGCGGTCTTCCACGCTGTGCACGATCTCGGCGAAGTAGGGGTTGGAGCTGTTGGGGATCAGCATGCCCAGCGTGCGCGTGTTGTTGCTCTTCAAGCTGCGCGCAATGGCGCTGGGCACATAGCCCAGGGCGCGGATGGCAGCCTCGACGCGCTCGCGCCCCTCAGGGCTGACGTGGCGCGTGCCGTTGACCACGTGCGACACCGTGGTGACCGATACGTCAGCGTGGCGCGCAACGTCTTTGATAGTAGCCATGCAAAAAAGAAGAATGAGGTCGTTGTTAGAGTGCCGGCTCTTGAGAGATCAGACCTTGGCGCGGCGCTGGCGCAGCGTGTCCACAATGACGGCGGCCACGATCACAAAGCCCGTAATGATGCGCTTGCTGGGCTCACTCGCACCGACCTGGGCCAAGCCTGCCTCCAGCACCGCGATGATCAGCACACCAAACGCCGTGTTCACCACCGAGCCGCGCCCGCCCATCAGGCTGGTGCCGCCAATCACCACGGCGGCAATCACCTGCAACTCCATGCCGGTGCCGGCGTTGGGGTCGGCCGCTTCCAGCCGGGCCGATTGCATCAAACCCGCCAGGCCTGCCAGCAAGCCCGTCATGGCAAACACGATCACGCGGATGGGGCGCGGGTCCACGCCCGCCAGCCGCATGGCTTCTTCATTGGTGCCAATGCCCACCACACAGCGGCCGAACACCGTGCGCGACAGCACCAGCTGCGCCACGATGACCAGCACTAAGGCGATCACAAATGCCACAGAGATGCCGCCCATCAGTGGCGCCGACAGCCACGAGATCGCATCGCCCACGTACTGCGTGCGCGAGTCGGTGACCACATACGCACTGCCGCGCACGGCTTCCAGCATGCCCAGCGACACGATGAACGACGGCAGCCGCCACGCCACTGAGATAGCGCCCGTGATGGTGCCGCACACCAGCCCCGTGGCCAGTGCCAAGGCCGCTGCAGCGGGCACCGTCCAGCCCCACTGCAGGATGGCGGCGGCCGAGGTGGCGGCGGCCAGTGCCATCACTGATCCCACCGACAGGTCGATGCCCGCGATGATGAGCACAAAGGTCATGCCCACGGCCATCACGGCCAGGGCCGGGATCTCGTTGGCGATGGTGATGAAGGTCTCGGCACTCCAGAAGTATTCGGACAGCGACGAGAACAGCGCCACCATGCCCGCCAGCACGGCCATCAGGCCCAGGTAGGTGCCCAGCTGGCTGCGCCAGACCGAGGCGGAGGAAGGCGCCGCAGCGGGCGCGGTAGATGCGGTGGGGGCGTTCATACAGTGACAGGGGAAGAAGTTGGAGGGGTGGTGCTGGGACGCCCGCCGGGCTCGGAAAATGCGGCCGCCAGCAGCGATTGTTCGGACCACTCGCCGCGCTCGAACACGGCCGCCAGGCGGCCCGCGCTCATCACGCCGATGCGGTCAGCCATGGCCATGAGTTCGCGCAGGTCGGACGACACCATGAGCAGCGCGCGGCCCTCGGCGGCCATTCGGTCCAGCTCGCCGTACAGCTCGGCGCGCGCGCCCACGTCCACGCCGCGCGTGGGTTCGTCCAGCAGCAGCACGCGGCCTTCGCGGTGCAGCCAGCGGGCGAACACCACCTTTTGCTGGTTGCCGCCCGACAGTTGCCCCACGGGCTGCTCGGCGCTGCGGCAGCGGATGCCCAGCGTGCGCACAAAACCTTGCACTAGGCGGCTTTCGAGCCCACGCTGCAGCCAGCCGCCGCGCGACACGGCCGAGAGGTCGGACAGCGTGGCGTTGATGCGGATGGGTTGCGAGAGTAGTAGGCCCTGGGACTTGCGGTCTTCGGTGACCAGGCCCACGCCGGCGGCAATCGCCTGCAGTGGCGAGGCGAAACCACGGGGAATCGTGCGGGGTGTGGCATGGGAAACCGCTGTTTTTTGATCTGCTATTATTTGTATAGCTGACTGCGCTTGTCCATCAAGCGCTAGAGCCTGTATTTGTTCAAATTCCGGGTGGAGCGTGACGCTGCCCCGGTCTGCGCGGTCAGCGCCAAACAGCAGCCGGACCAGCTCGGTGCGGCCCGACCCAACCAGCCCGGCGATGCCAAAGATCTCGCCCGCCCGCAGCTCCAGGCTCACGTCCTGCACGGCGGTGCCGCGCCCCAGGTTTTCAGCGCTCATCACCACGGGGCCGATGGGGCGGCGCGGGCGGTGGTCCAGGTCGCTCACCACGCGGCCCACCATGCGCTGCACGAGGTCGTCCTCGCTCATACCCGCCATGGGGCGCACGTCCACCAGGCGGCCATCGCGCAGCACGGCCACGCGGTCGGCAATGCGGCGCAGCTCTTCGAGCCGGTGCGACACATAGATGATGGCCACGCCACGTGCGGTGAGGTGGGTGATCTGCTCGAACAGGTAATTGGTCTCGCGCGGCGTGAGCATGGCCGTGGGCTCGTCGAGCACCAGGATGCGCGTGTCGTCCTGCAGGTTGCGCGCAATCTCCACCATCTGCTGCTGGCCGATGCCCAGTTGTGATACGGGCGTGGCGGGGTCGATGTTGTCGAGGCCAATCTTGGCCAGTTGCGCACGGGCGGCGGTGTGCAGCACATCGCGCTGCAACCAGCCCAGCCGGTGCGGCAGACGGCCCATCAGCAGGTTCTCGGCCACGGTGAGCGTGGGCACCAGGCCCAGCTCCTGCATCACCATGCGCACGCCTTGGCGCTCCGCGTCGCGGCGCGAAGTGGGGGTGTAGGTTTGACCGCCCAGCACCATGCCGCCGCGCGTGGGCAACTCCAATCCGCAGAGGATCTTGGACAGCGTGCTCTTGCCCGCGCCGTTCTCCCCGGTCAGCGCCAGCACTTCGCCTGCAAACAGCTCCAGGTTCACGCCATCGAGCACGGTGGCGGTGTAGTCCTTGCCTACGGCCTGGATGGCGAGCAGGGGCGGGAACTGAGGAGCGGACGAGGGACTGGGCATGGCGGCGTGAAGGGGGATGGTGCTGCAGAGCGGGCGCTATCTCTTGAGCGGTGAACAAAGCTCAGCGAAGTGCTTCTGGCGAGGCTCCGTGTCGCAGGCAGTACTGGAAGTACGGCAAGACACGGCAACAACGCCAGAAGAGCTTTGTTCGCCGCTCCGGCTTACTTGCTGCCCTTGGTGACCAGCACCACGTCTGTCTTCACCGCTGCAGGCAACTGCGCCTGCGGTGTTTTGGCCGCCAGCGCCTTCTGCGCCAGCTCGATGCCGAACACAGCCTGTTTGGCGGCGTATTGGTCGGCGGTGGCCAGCACGCGGCCGTCGGCCAGCATGGGCTTGATGGCGCCGATGTTGTCATAACCCACTACCTGCACCTTGCCGGTCTTGCCTGCAGCCTTCACGGCGGCCACGGCGCCCAGGGCCATGCTGTCGTTGCCGGCCAGCAGGGCCACCAGGTCAGGGTGTTCGCGCATCATGCCGGCGGCCACGGTGTTGCCTTTTTCAATCTCCCAGTTGCCGGACTGCACGCCCACCACGGTGATGTTGGCGGCCTTCATGGCGTCTTGATAACCCAGGGTGCGCTGCTGCGCATTGAATGTGGTGGACACGCCTTCGATGATGCCGACCTTGTCGCCCGCCTTCAGCGTCTTGGCCAGGTGGTCGCCCACCAGCTTGGCGCCTGCGCGGTTGTCGGGGCCCACAAACGGCACGGTGATGTTCTTTTCTTTCAGCGCATCGGCGTCAAGCTGGTTGTCGATGTTGACCACGATGATGCCCTTGTCGATGGCTGTCTTGACCACGGGCACCAGTGCCTTGGAGTCGGCCGGGGCCAGCACGATGGCGCTGACCTTCTGCGCCATGGCCTGTTCGATCATCTTGATCTGGGCCGCTGTGTCTGTCTCGTTCTTGATGCCGTTGGCGACCAGTGTGTAGTCCTTGGCGTGGGCTTTCTGGTGCGCCTTGGCGCCATCTTCCATGGTGCGGAAGAACTCGTTGGCCAGCGACTTCATGATGAGCGCGATCTTGGGCTTGTCCTGCGCAAACGCAGGGCTGGCCAGCAGGCTGCCCACAACGGCAAGGGCGGCGGCGGTCTGAACGGAACGGCGGGTGAACTGCATGGTGTCTCCTGTTGGAATGGTGTTTCGCTGGGCGACGGAATTGGCATCGGGGACGGGGCAAATGGAATTTGCCGGTGCAAAAGCCCCCAGCCAGCTACCGGTCGCCGAGCGATGATATCGAAAGCAAACGTTTGCGCAAACGTTTGCTTATCCGTAATTACCCTCAATTCCAATGGTGGGTGGCCTGGGCGCTCGCCTGCTTTTACCGTGATCAGCCCTCTGGAAAGAGGCATTGCGGCCGTCCGAACCTCAGATTCGATCCGTTGCGTCTACTGCGGCAGGGTACGAAAAAAAAGAGCGCCGAAGCGCCCTTGGATCGATGGCAGGAAATGCCGTGTGCCACATGGCGCATTCAACATGCCACATGCCTGATCGCCGTTGCGCAGGGCTCCGGCAAGCCGACGGGATCAGGCTTTCGTTGGTGAGCGCAGTTCGCGCCGCAGTATCTTGCCCACATTGCTCTTGGGCAGCTCATCGCGGAACTCGATGTACTTGGGGCGCTTGTACCCTGTGAGGTTGTCGTGGCAATAGCGCACCACGTCGTCTTCACTGAGCGAGGCATCGCTTTTGATGACAAACACCTTGATGGCCTCGCCCTGCTTTTCGTCGGGGATGCCGATGGCCGCGCATTCCACCACGCCGGGGCACAGGCTGATGACCTGCTCCAGCTCGTTGGGGAACACGTTGAAGCCGCTCACCAGGATCATGTCCTTCTTGCGGTCGATGATGCGGGTGTAGCCCTGTGCGTCCATGATGCCGATGTCGCCCGTGCGCATGAATCCATCGGGTGTGAAGGCCTTGGCGTTTTCTTCCGGCTGGTTGTAGTAGCCCGTCATCACGTTGGGGCCCCGAATGCAGATTTCGCCCGACTCACCCTGGGGCAGGCTGTTGCCCTCGTCGTCCTTGATGGCAATGTCGATGCCCGGCAGCGGCAGGCCAATGGTTCCGCTGAACTCGGTGTTGATCACCGGGTTGTTGGTGCCAATGGCGCAGGTCTCGCTCATGCCCCAGCCTTCGATCATGGTGCTGCCGGTCACCTTCTGCCACTGCTTGGCCGTGCCTTCGCTGGCCGCCATGCCCCCGGCTTGCGACACGCACAAGTGCGAGAAATCCAGCGTTTTGAACTGCGGGTTCTGCAGCAGCGCGTTGAACAGGGTGTTCACCGCAGGCAGCATGTGGAACGGCCGCTTCTTCAGCTCGGCAATGAACTTGGGAATATCGCGTGGATTCGGGATCAGCGTCATGCTGGAGCCTTGGCGAATGGCCAGCAGGCACAGCGTGAGCGCGAAGATGTGGTATAGCGGCAGGGCTGCAATGGAGTTGGCCTTGCTCAGGTCGCCCACCTTCGACAGCGCCGGGGAAAACCAGGCTTCTGCCTGCAGTGTGGCGGCCACGATGTTGCGGTGGGTCAGCACCGCACCTTTCGATAGGCCTGTGGTGCCGCCCGTGTACTGCAGGAAGGCGATGGAGTCCAGCGTGGCCTGGCTGGGCGCCAGCGACTTGTGTTCACCCACGGACAGGGCTTTCTTGAACGTCACGACCTTGCGGCCGTTGGACAGCGGCAGGTCGTAGGCGGGCACCATCTTGGCCAGGTGGCGCACGGCAAACGTGATCCATTGGCCAAACCAGAACCCCAGCAGATCGCCCATCGATGTCATCACCACCTGCTTGATGGCCGTGCGGTCAATGACCTGGGCCAGCGTGTGCGCAAAGTTTTCCAGGATCACGATGGCGGTGGCGCCTGAATCCTTGAGCTGGTGCTCCAGCTCGCGGGCGGTGTACAGCGGGTTCACGTTGACGCAGGTGTAGCCCGCGCGCAGCACGGCGGCCATGGTCACGCCAAACTGCGGAATGTTGGGCAGCATGATGGCCACGCGCGCGCCGGGCTCCAGCCCCAGGCTTTGCAGATAAGCGCCCAAAGCGGCCGAGCGGCGCTCCAGCTCGCCGTAGGTCATCCATTGGTCCATGCAGACCGAAAACGGGCTCGATGCGTGTTTGCGGAACGACTCTTCCAGCAGGTGGGCCACCGAGCGGTATTGCTCGGGCTGCACATCGTGCGGTACGCCCGGGGGGTAGCTCTTGAGCCAGATCTTTTCCATGCGCTTTTTCCTTGTGCTCGCTTAGGTGGGTTCCCCGCCGATGCGGGGTGGGCACAGATTGTGGAATCCGGGGGCGCAATGGGCTATCGGGCTTGTCCTAGGGTGCTCGAGAGCTGGGTCTCGCAGGTGACAGGTTCCGCGTCAAACAGTTGATCCATCAGCGCACGCTCGCGCGCCTCGATGGTGGTCAAGAACTGTTCCACTCCGCCCCGCTGGCGCGAAAGCTGGCCAAAGGTGTCGAAGCCGGCCTCCAGAAACTTCTGCAATGCGCCCATCCCGGCTGCGTGGGCCGGGCCGCGCATCATGCGCAGCATCATTCGCAGGCCGGGGGTGCGGGTCAGGCGCGCCAGGTCGGTGCCCATGGCCAGCACGCGCCGCATTTGCTCTTGCCGCGCATGGCGCTGGCCCACGGTGCGCCAGGCGGCGGTGTAGCGGGCGGCGTCGCTCGGGCTGTCGGCATGCGCCAGCCACGCACGGCCCATGTCTTGGTCCAGCTCTTCAGTCTGCGCATGCAACACCGCCAGCGCCACGGCGGTGGTCACTGCGGGCTGGGGAAACATGGTCTGCAGTGTGCCCGCGATGCGGCCAAACTGCAGGTCGCGGTCGGTGTAGTCGGTGTCGCTGTACAGCTCTTCCAGAAAGAACCGCGCTGCGGGGCCGAACGAAGGCGAGCCCATCAGGTCTGCATACGTGCCCCGAAAGCGCCGTGCCTGGAAGGTTTTGACCGTGCCCACGGCCGCGCCCAGCGCCGGGTCGCCCGTGCGGTGCAGTCGCAGCGCAGTCACGTCGGCAATGCTGTCGCGGATGGTCTGGGCGGCGTCCATGGGGCGGGGTCCTTTCCTTGCTACCGGCAGGGGGCTGGGTGTGAGACCGCACAATGCGGCCTGCTGAATTACAACATTCGCACCCCGCCCGACGAACTGGCACATCCCTTCCTCATCAACATCATCATCATGATCGCGCGCTGGCAACGAGTTCTTCTTATCGTCATCCTGCTTGCCATGGCCGGCTGGCTGGTGTGGCAATGGCCACAGTCGCCTGTGCGGGCAGTGTGGGGAGCGCTGCTGCCGTTGGGTCTTTATATGGTCGTGATGGCGGTGGAGTTTGTACTCATGCACATCACCAACCGCGCAGATGCAGCGCCGCGCGCGCGCCGGCTGCAGGTGCTCTCGGCCTGGTGGGCGGAGGTGTGGGTGGCGCTCGTGGTGTTCTGCTGGCGCCAGCCGTTTCGCCACCAGGCGGTGCCCGACTGGCTGCCCGCCCAGCCCACCGGCCAACGCGGCGTGGTGCTGGTGCACGGCTTCATGTGCAACCGCGGTTTGTGGCTGCCGTGGTTCGCGCGCCTGCAGGGTGCGGGCCATGCGTACGTCGCGGTCAACCTGGAGCCGGTGATGGGGTCGATCGATGACTATGCTGACACCATTGAAGAGGCGGTGGCGCGGGTCACCGCAGCCACGGGCTTTGCGCCGGTGTTGCTGTGCCACAGCATGGGGGGCTTGGCGGTGCGGGCGTGGTTGCGGGTGCACCAGGCGGATGGTCGGGTGCATCGTGTGTTGACGCTGGGCACGCCGCACGGCGGTACGTGGCTGGGGCGGTTTAGCCGGGCGGTGAACGGGCGGCAGATGAGCCTGGCGGGGGAGTGGGTGGGAGCGTTGCAGAAGGCAGAGCCTGCCGGGCGGGCTGCTTTGTTTACCTGCTGGTATTCGAACTGCGACAACATTGTTTTCCCGGCGAGCACTGCCAGTTTGCCGGGGGCGGACAACCGGATTGTGGAGGGGGTGGCGCATGTGCAGATGGCGTTTGATGGGGAGGTGATGAGGGCTTGTCTGGAGGAGATTGGGCGCTGATAGTTGGGTGTTTTTTGGCTCTAGCGCTTGTCCATAAAGCGCTGGTAGCTATTGTTTTTATAGTCGCTGAGTTTCCTCTTCCACCGCTCGGGCTGAGCTGTCGAAGCCGTGGCGTGCTTGTTGTGAAAGCATGCTTGTGTTCAGGGCGGAGGCCGGGAGTCGCCCGGCGTGCGAGTAACTTTCTTTTGCGTCGCCAAAAGAAAGTCACCAAAGAAAAGGCGACCCCCAGTCTGCGACCCCTTCGCTTCGCTGCGGGGCGACCTGCGTCGTGGCGGTTGCGGGGTGCGCCGCAGAACTCACTTCGCGCTGACGCGCTCCGTTCAAACAACTGCGGCGAGTCAGTTCACGAAGCATGCGCGCTTCGACGCGCATGCTCACCCCGCAACCGCCCCGACGCAGGCGCAGCCAGCAGGGGTGGGAAGCCAGACAGCCAAACAACCACACGGGCCATTGCTTCGCTCGGCCTCGCGGTCGCGGCGCGAAGCGCCAGCGCGTTCGGGGCCGAACGCAGCGCAGCGAAACAATGGCCCGAATGGATGTTTCTCCCCGAGCCCCTCTGTATGCGCCGAGGAGCGCAGTGGGCGGGGTGAGCATGTGTGCCGCAGGACACACATGCTTCGTGGACTAGCTCGCCGCAGTTGTCTGAACGGAGCTGCAAAGCAGCGCAGTGAGTTCTGCGGCGCACCCTGCCCGCGAGCACCGCA
>JAHJWB010000005.1 GCA_018828125.1 Gammaproteobacteria bacterium
ACAGTGTTCACGTGGGAGGGGATGCGACTGCTGCAGGAAACCAGAGGCGCACAGACCAGCACCTACATCTACGAGCCAGGCAGCTACGTGCCGCTGGCGCGCATCGACGGAAGCGGCGCAGTGGAGCCACACCCGGCGGCGGCGCATGCACTGGGAGGAGACGCGGAACAAGGCAAACGGAGCAGCGTGCCCACGACCAACCCCGGCTGGAGCGACCGATTCAACAATGCAACTGCAGCCAATGATGGGCCAGCCCAAACCCCTGCAAAAGCTGACGCAACGACCGCAGCAACAAGGGCGCAAACAGCGCAGGTGTATTACTTCCACACCCAGCCCAATGGGTTACCGGAAGAGCTGAGCGACAACAGCGGCAACCTGGTGTGGCAAGCGCAGTACACCACGTGGGGCAGTATGGTCCGGGAGGAATGGCAGAGCTTTGACACAGCTGGCCGACCCCAGCAACAACTAGCAAGCCAGACTGCATCACTGCAGCAGAACCTGCGGATGCAGGGGCAGTACCTGGACAGGGAGACGGGGCTGCACTACAACACGTTCCGGTATTACGACGCGGACTCGGGGGCGTTTACAACGCCTGACCCGATTGGGCTCATGGGCGGGCTGAACCTGCACCAGTACGCGCCGAACCCTATCTTGTGGATTGATCCGTGGGGGTGGAACCGTACGACTCACTGCGGCAAGGTACAAAACAAAACTACTACCCATGCAACCCGTAAAAGTGCGAAGGAAGCTGCTGCTCATGCTCACGGCGGTAAAAAGTTGCCTCAACCTAAAAAGGCGCTCCCAGAGTCAGCCACGGAAGCTCAAAAGGCGGCTTTGAAGACAAAACAAGAGAGATATGAGCAGCAGCAAAAATACAGTAACCCAGATCGACACCCTAAGAGTGATCATCCGGAGTCTCACTACCATACAGGAAACAAACCCGATATTGCGAAACCTGCGCCAATCAATAACCCGGTGAACAATCATCATACTTGGGGGCGAGCGGCTAAGCGACGTGCATGACAAGGAGCATATATGGATGGTTTTGATTTTTTTGTCAATAATTTTATTGAAAAGGAACATCGTGAACGGTGGCGCTTTTTCAAAAAAAAAGGGTGGGAAAGAGTACGTAAAAATTTAGGTCAATTGGAAAATCAACTGGACCAGAATAAAACTATGCTAGTCCAGAAAAATGCCCTTGATTTCGCAGAAAAAAAAATAAAGGAATTAAAACTGGCACCCGGAAAGTTCATCGATTTCAGGGGCGGCGAATCTGTGTTGATTGATAATAATCTCGAAAAAATATCAAGCAACTCAATATTGGTTTTTGAAAGTGATAAGACTGCTATTTATTTCCATGACGAAGGGTGGATTTATTTTTGCAGGTAGTTACTAGTTCATAATTGGATATGTCGTGGCATTTTTTAATTTTCTGGAATGCGCGCGCGACTAAAATTGTGAATAGCTACACTCTCTTCGGATTTGTATAGGTAGTGGGTAAATAATTCAACTCTATTAGCGGGTGATTGAAACTCCCTGAGAGATGAACAGCTCCATGTAGTGCCCCTATGACCACCAGCACCGACTTATCAAAGTCACATAGTGCGAACCGGCAAAGACGTCCAACCCCGTAGTCCGGTCTTCAGCTACGAGTACGACACGCTGGGCAGGCGCATCGACAAAAATGGCAAATCCGGTACCACCAGTCTTCCACTGGGAAGGCATCTTGCTACAAGAAAACCGGGGGGCAGCACACCAGCACCTATGAGCCAGGTAGCTATGCGCTGCTGACGTGCATTGATGGGCCCGGCGCCATAGACCCCATTCCGCCGGGGTGCACGCGCTGGGAGGACACCGTGGCTATTGCCAAACCCGGTGCGTCAGACCACGTAAATGTTCTTGGGCATGTGGGCAATGATAGGCAAGGCCTATCACCCACAACAGTAAAGGCAACCGCAGAGTCAACCGGCATAAACTCGATTTTGCGTAAGTCAGCCGTGTGCCATTCGCTGTAACTTGCGCTTGCACAGCGATTTATCGATCACAACAATGCAGGCCAGCACCAGGCCCAACGCAGCCAGTACCAGTAGCCCCGAGCCAACGCACACCACGCGAAATTGTGCTTCGGCGTCTCCTTGTTCGCGCTCGTAAGGCATCTGGATAGCATCGAAAATTTGGACGGGCAGCTCTTGGGTGCTGCTGCGGCTCCAGCAGACCACGATGGCGAATCGTCCGTCGATGAGGAGGACATGGCCTGCTAGTTGTTTCGCTGCGCGAAAGTCTTCTGCGGGCTCGCTCGTATCGGACGCAGGGCTTTGCGCTGAAGACCGGGCCATCTCGAAAAACACGCTTGGAAAGCCAGACTTCTGCTCCAGCGCAGTGGTAACCGAGGCGTCAGGCCCCAGGCCAAGCTGTTTTTGCAGCCCAGCTTGGATGTGCTCCTCCGCAAATTCCATCGAGAGTTCTGGAAAAAGCTTAAATACCCACGAAACGTGCCACGGCAGCACTATTTCAGCCAGTGCGAACTCCGCGCCTTCGTCGTCGTGTCCTTTGAAGACAGACGCCAAGCCCGTACCGCGAAGTTCAGCCGCAGAAACTTGCTGCAATGGCAGGTCGAGTGAAAGCGCCACTCCGCTCGGTAGGCGGGCTGTTTCAGCCGCGGGCACCGTTGTGGCCAAGCTGAACCAGCCAAGGGCCAGCATGAGGGCCAAGGCCAACCAGTGCTTTTGCATTGCCACGGCCCGGGTCACACCCGCCAGTCTTCGCGTCCCAGCACCTTCTTTTGGTAGTACAGCGCGTTCACGCGGACGCCACAGGCCATGGTCAGCCCAACGCCTAAGCCATTCATCACGCTGTCGGGGACGCCCAGCATGCCCCCGACGAACCCGAGGGCCAGCCCAGCGCAGACCAAGAGGATTGCCTGGCGCCACAAGCCCAGCACCAAGAGGTAGATGAACGAGAAGAAAAATGCGTAGAAATTCATGCCGACTTTGATGCGGTCCTTCCAGTGCAGCTGTTTGATCGCTGCTTGAAACTCGGGTGACGGAGCCCCGAGACCCGGAACGCCGTGCTTATCGAAGAAATCGAATCGGAACTTCCACTTGGCACTCAGGCTGGAATCAAGTCGAGAAATATTGTTGTTTGCGTCAGTCATTGGAGCTCCAAAAAAATCAAATCACAACCGTCAAGAAAGTGCTTCAAGAAGAGTGCGACGAGGATGGTGTGGTGCTGAGCAGGACACCGTTCAGCCAGCAACCTCTCACTTCGCCACGATCTTCAACGCGTGCAATCCCTGCATGGTGTTGAACTTCACCCGAATCGTTTTGGCGGGGACGCCCAGGCGCACGAGTTCGTTGCGGGCGGCCATGGCGCGCATGAGGGCGATGTCTTTTGCGTCGACGGGGGCGTCTTTGCGGTTGCAGTAGCCGGTGATTTCCAGGCGTTCATCGGCGGTTCTGGCTTGGGCAAGCCGGGCCAGCAAGGCAAGCGTTTCTGTCGAGAGCTTGACCTGGGCGGGGGCGAACTGCGCCACCATGCCATCGTCAGGCAACCGAGGAGGCTGGGCCGTCGGCTCAGGGGGCGCTGCGGCTTCCGCGGGTGGGGGTGCGACCTCGGCGGGAGCAGCGGCAGTGGGGGCGGTATCTGTCTCAGGTGTCGCAGACGGAGCGCAGGCGCATCCTGCCAAAACAACAACCATGCTGGCGGCCAGCAGACTCAGTGAGAAGTGGCGGGGAGTGGTAGTCATGAGAGAGTTTCCAAGTGGACAAAAAAATGGAGGACTTGTCTGAGGCTGCCCGTGCTGCCCGTGCTGCCTGTGCTGGGTGAAAACCGGTGGGCGTTCGCTGCCGCTGCCGTTGCCTATTGCGACAGCTGCCAGAACGTGATCTGCACAAACTTGGCGTCGTTCGCCCAGGGGTCCCAGATGGTCTTGTCGCCCTTGCTCATGGCGCCGGGCCATGCGCCCAGAGACGTTGACATGGCGGGGGCGTAGCTGCCGCGCGTGCGAAGGGTTTCGGTCTTTGCGTTCTTGGTGTAGCTGTAGCCGCCCGCGGGCATGTCGCCGCTGGGGTACACCACGATCACATGGCCGTTGGAGGACTCGGTTTTGCCACCCACCACCAGCACGCCTTCACGGGCCAAGCGGCCGACCTGACCGGACGCAACAACTTTCCAGTGCGCTTGCCCACGCAGGTGCTCGATGAGCGCATTGGCGTTCATCCACGGCTGGTTGGGCAGGTACTGCTTGATGACATGCCACACCGCGTGGCTGCACGAATGCGGATACAGGTCGTAAGCAGCGTCGCAGGCTTGCTTGAGTTTGCTGACGGAGTTGGCGTCTACGGGCACGGGGTCTTGTCCTCTGAAGGGGTTGGAGTGGACGTTGGAGATGGAACGGTCTGGTAGGCCTGCGTCTTGGCGTTCCAGCGCAGGCTGGGCAGTGGGTAGTTGCCTCCCACGGCGGGCGACAGCACCTTCAGGCGCAGTTCGTGCGGCACGCCGCGACCCCAATGGCCGGCGCTGACCACCAGCTCCTGCGGCGGGTCCACTGGGAACAGATGCGCCAGCCGCCCCACGCAGCGGCCAGACGCATCCACCAATACGGGCAGCGGGAAGTTCTCCCACGGCGCATTGGCGGGAAGGGACTTGTAGTAGTCGTCGGTAAAGACGCTGATCAACCGGATCTGGGGGGGCTGAGCAGGGCGTGAAAGAGCGCAGACTTTGACTGCAGCGCGGTACGGCTCCATGTCTGCGGGCAGCGGGGTATCGGTGGCTACCGCCTGGCACTGGGTAGCAGACAAGGTGACGAAGTCGCCCGCGGCCTGTACCTGGGTGGGCCAGGCGCACGCCAGCAGCGATGCGAGCAAGCTTGCCCGCAGGGCAGGTGTAGATGTCAAAAGGATTCTCCCCCGAGCAGCAAAATGAGCGAGAGGGTGATCTGACGTCACCCTGAAACGACAGCGAGTGTCGCCGCAGATTTTTGCGGTCTGGCTTCAGAGGGAGGGTTTGGCAACCGCTTGCATCACCTTTAACAAATCACAACAGATAAAGGCGATTTGTTGCCGCAGAACGCCCCGAGAGCGGTCCTGACGTTGTCGTGGGACGCTTACCAAATAGCGCCCACCCACTGCATGCGCTCAGCCGAGCGCCGCTTCAATATCGCCCGCCAGCTTTTTAGGCGCATCTTGCGGGGCATAGCGGCGGATGACCTGACCGTCCTTGTCGACGAGGAACTTGGTGAAGTTCCATTTGATGGCCTTGCTGCCCAGCAGACCGGGGGCCTCGGCGCTGAGCCATTTGTACAGCGGTGAGGCGTTGGCGCCGTTGACGTCGATCTTGCCCATCATCGGAAAGCTCACGCCGTAGTTCAGCTGGCAGAAGCTGGCGATCTCGTCGTTGGTGCCCGGGTCCTGGCTGCCAAACTGGTTGCAGGGGAAGCCCAGCACCACCAGGCCCTTGTCGGCGTACTGTTTGTGCAGCTCTTCCAGGCCCCCAAACTGCGGCGTGAAGCCGCAGGCGCTTGCCGTGTTGACGATGAGCAGTACCTTGTCCTTGTACCGGGCCAGCGGCACGGTCTGGCCGTTCATCTGCTGGGCTTCAAAGTCGTAGATGCTGGTGGGCATGAGAAAGCTCCTGGGTTGGGATGACGCGCCATGGTAGCCGTTGCCTTCCCGCGGCGTGCGGCTCAGTGCCCAGCGGCACTGGGGCGGCGAAACTGCAGCGCGGCAAGCAACGACGCCAGCAAAATCAGCGCGCCGCCGATCACGGTGCGGGTGCTCAAGGTCGATGCGCCCAGCAGGGCCGAGGACACGCTGGCAAACATCACCTCCGACAGCATCACCAGCGCGGTGGTGCCCGCCGCCAGCCGGGCCGCGCCGAACTGCAGCGCCCAGTTGCCCAGCATCAGCAACCCCGCCAGCAGCAGGCCGGTAATGACCCAGGTGCTGTTCAGCGGCGGGAAGGGCTCGACCACCCCCACCTGCAACCCGACGCACGCCACCGCCAGCGCCATCAGCATGCAGCCGCCAAACATGGTGGCCATGCGCGCAGGCCCCGGCACGGCGTGCAGGCGCCGCAGCGTGACGTTGGTGAGCGCAAACATGAAGCCGCCGAGCAGGGCCAGCGCGTCGGCGAGCGACAGGTTCTGCACTAAGCGCGCGGCGGGTGCGCCTTCGGGCAGCAGCACCAGCACCACCCCCGCAAAGGCCAGGGCCAGGCGCAGCAGCGCCGCAGGCGTGGGGCGCTCGCCCAGAATGCGCCACGCCAGCAGCACGGCCCACGCAGGCATCAGATAGAACAGCAAGATCACGCGCACCACGTCGCCAATGGTCACGGCCCAGTTGAACGCCACGTTGTTCAGGCCCGACGCCAGCGCCAGCACCCACAACTGCGGGTGCTCGCGCACCTGCCGCCAGAGGCCCGGCCGCCATACCAGCAGCGCCAGCAGCACCACGGCGTACATGGAAGCCGTGGCCCACAGCGGATGCAGGCCCGCGCGGTGCATCAGCTGAAACGGCCACCAGGCCAGACCCCAGACGAAAGCGTTGAACAGCAGGGCGGCGAAGGGTAAAGGCGAGTGCATTGAGGGAAAAAACAGGCTCTAGCGCTTGATGAATAAGCGCTGGTAGCTATGAATTGAGTAGCTATTCGTGCCAGTAGCGCGGCGTTCAAAACTGGCGCGTTCCCCTACCAGTGCACCCGTGGAACTGGCTCTGCCAGGCCACCGGGTGCGTCCCCCTCCCGCGCAGCGAGAGAGGGGGAAGGCGCGCAGCGCCTCAGGGGGTGTCGTCAGTGATGCGTATCGTGCCGCGCAATTTGCAGCAGGTGATTGACTTCGTCGGTGTAGTGAATGCAGTTTTGCTGGTGCCAGCGGCGGATGATCCACATGATGCCCGCCACCACCAGGCCAAACGTGATGATGGCGCCAAACACCGACAGCCCGAACTTGAGCGACAGGCTGTAGAACGCGCCCAGGCCCAGGATGCACGCCTGCTCGTTGAAGTTCTGCACCGCAATCGAACGGCCCGCGCCCATCAGGTTGTGGCCCCGGTGCTGCAGCAGCGCGTTCATGGGCACGACCAAGTAACCGCCCAGGCCGCCCAGCACGATGAGGAACGGGATGGCCACCCAGATGTTGCTGATGAACACCATCAAGATGAGCAGCAGGCCCATGGCAATGCCCAGCGGGATGACCTTGGTGGCCATGTCCAGCCGCATGCGCATTGATGCCACCACGGCGCCCACGGCAGTGCCAATGGCCACCACCCCGGTCAGCGCCGAGGCTTGTGTGGTGTTGTAGCCCAGGGCCACCCCGGCCCAGGCCAGCACAATGAACTTGAGATTGCCGCCCGCGCCCCAGAACAGCGTGGTGGTGGCCAGCGAGATCTGGCCCAGCTTGTCGCGCCAAAGGCGGCCGTTGCATGCCCAGAAATCGGGGAGGAGGCTGAACGCGTTGGACAGCACCGAACGCGACTCGTCCGCACGCAGTGGGCGCATTTCGACGCCGGTGTGCGGGATGCGGGTGTTGAACCATGCGGCCAGGGCGTAGACCAGAATCAGCGCCGCAATGGCGGCCTCCGCCGGGGTGTCCACGCCGGTGTCCAGCCAGGGGATGTTGATGTTGAGCAGCATTCCCGACAAATGCATGCCCACCAGTTGGCCGCCCAGCAACACGCCCAGAATGATCGATGCAATGGTGAGCCCCTCGATCCAGCCGTTGGCCTTGACCAACTGGGAGGCGGGCAGCAGCTCGGTCAGGATGCCGTACTTGGCGGGCGAATACGCCGCCGCACCCAGCCCCACCACCGCATATGCCATGAGCGGGTGGGAGCCAAACAACATCATCAGGCAACCCACCACCTTGATTGCATTGCTGACGAACATCACCTTGCCCTTGGGCAGCGCATCGGCAAACGCGCCGACAAAGGGCGCGAGCACGACATAAAACAGCGCAAACATGGGCACCAGGGCGGCGCGTTGCCACTCGGGGGCTCCCCCTGTGCGCAAGAGTTCAACGGCGGCGACGAAAAGCGCGTTGTCGGCCAGCGAGCTGAAAAACTGCGCCGACATGATGGTGTAAAAGCCGCGCTTCATCGAATGGCTGGTGGGTGCATCAGTTCGGCTGATGCCCTGGTAAATGTGAGGAATCGTAGCGAGGGACAGGCGGTTATATCACGCGGATATACGGCCATAGTGCCAGAATCCTTCGCGTATTCCCCCGGTAAGAGCGACCAATAAAACTCCCCTGGCGTCGTTGTCCCGCCTTGTCGTACTGCTTGTACTGCCTGCGGCGGAACGCCTGGCCAGGGCCGCTTCGCTGCGTTTTGGCAGCCGCTCTAAATCCCTTGCTTACCCTGGTTCTTTTCCATGCCCCGTCCTATCCAAGCCACCATCCACACCGCCGCACTGCACCACAACCTCACGCGTGTCCGCCAGGCGGTTCCAGACGCCAAGGTCTGGGCGGTGGTCAAGGCCAACGCCTATGGCCACGGTATCGAGCGGGTGTTTAAGGGTTTGCGCGGCGCCGATGGTTTTGCGTTGCTGGACCTGGCCGAGGCCGAGCGTGTGCGCCACCTGGGCTGGCGCGGCCCCATCCTGCTGCTCGAAGGTGTGTTCGAGCCGCGTGACCTGGAGTTGTGCTCACGCCTGGGCCTCTGGCACGCGGTGCATTGCGACGAGCAGATCGACATGCTGGCCGCCCACAAGACGCAGGTGCCGCACCGGGTGTTTCTCAAGATGAACTCGGGCATGAACCGGCTGGGCTTTACGCCGCAGCGCTACCGCAGCGCCTGGGCGCGGCTCAACGCACTGCCGCAGGTCGATGAAATCTCGTTCATGACCCATTTCAGCGATGCTGACGGCCCCCGTGGCATTGCGCACCAGATGGCAGCGTTCAGTACCGCGGCCGAGGATCTGCCCGGCGAGCGCTCGCTGTGCAACAGCGCCGCCACCTTGCGCCACGCCGCCGCTGCCGGGGTGCGTGCCGACTGGGTGCGTGCGGGCATCGTGATGTACGGCAGCGCGCCCGACTTCCCGGAGAACAACGCCGACCACTGGGCGCTGCAGCCCACCATGACGCTGGCCACGCGCGTTCTGGCGGTGCAGCACCTGCAGGCGGGCGACAGCGTGGGTTATGGGTCGCGCTTCACGGCCGATGGTCCGCTGACCATAGGCGTGGCCGCGTGCGGGTATGCCGACGGTTACCCCCGCCACTGCGACACCGGCACCCCCGTGCTGGTCAACGGCGTGCGCACGCGCCTGGTGGGGCGGGTCAGCATGGACATGGTGACGGTGGACCTCACGCCGCTGATCGCCAGCGGGATGCAACTGGGCACCGATGTCGGTTTTGGCAGCGAGGTCACGCTCTGGGGCCGCGCCAGCAACGGCTCGATGCTGTCCATTGACGAGGTGGCGCAGGCGGCGGGCACGGTGGGGTATGAGCTGATGTGTGCGCTGGCGCAGCGCGTGCCTACGGTGGTGGATGGCGCTGTTTGAAGATTTGGCTGGCTGGGCCGTTTCGCCCGGGGCGCTGACGGCGCCCTGCGGCGTCGATAACGTCACGGACCACGCCGCAAGTTGGCGTGGCGTGGGCCTCAAACTGGTGTGAAATGGCGCTGCATTGGTGGCGCGCATGTTGTCTTGCGTGCCCCGGCACCCCCTTATGTTCAACCGCACCGCGTCCCTTCCATGGCCACTTCCCGCAGCGACCGCAACAGTCACAGCAACAGCAACAGCAACAGCAGCAACAAGTCCAAGAGCACCCCCAAGAAGTCCAGCTGGCGCTCGGTGCGGATGCCCCACCACCATGTGGCCCGGACGCTGCAGCAACGCTACAGCCTGCGTTTGCATGGGCTGCTGATTGGCAGCTTCACCCTGGTGCTGATGTGGTGCACTTCCCACCTGCAGTTGCTGCTGGGGGTGGACACGTTGGCGCTGCGCTATCTGGTGACGCTGACGGTGGGCTACCTGGGGTATTTGCTGCTGTTGCGCGCCTGGGCGTCGCGGCTGGTGCGGCGGCGTGGCGCGGGGGGCGACGGCGGAAGCGGGGACTTGCCCGACCTCTCGTGGCCCAGCGGCAATTCTTCGGGCGGCGGCGGGCAGGTGCCGCTACCGCGCACCGGCGGCGGCGACTTTGGGGGCGGCGGCGCATCGGGCGACTTTGGCGGGGGCTGGACATCGGGCCTGTCCCATGCGGGCTCGGGCAGCAGCAGTGATTCCAGCGCGTTGGGCGACCTGGCCAGCGGCGCGGCCGACGCCATTGGCAGCGCCGACGAGGGCGCCGTGGTGGTGGTGCCGGTGGTAGCCATCTTCCTCATCGGAGCCGCGCTGATCTTCGGGGCGGGGTCGCTGGCCATGCTGTTCTTCGGGTGGGACGTGTTGCTGACGGTGGCGGTCGAGCTGGCGTTCTCGGTGGCCACTGCCCGGGCCGCCGTGGGCGTGGAGCGCGAAGGCTGGCTGAGTGCCGCCGTTCGCCTGACCTGGAAGCCGCTGCTGGGCGCGCTGATCTGCGCCGTGGTGCTGGGTGCCACCATCGACCATTTCATGCCCGGCGTGCAGTCGCTGCCGCAGGCGGTGCGGATGCTGCAGGGGCGCTGAGCTTGGGTGGTTGCGTCGCTGTATTGATGCAAAGTTGATAGCTGTTAGCGCTTATCCAATAAGCGCTAGAGGCCAATTTGACTCATATTGTCGAGGTCGCTTCCCTGCGGCGCAGTGGCCCCCTGAGCTAAGGCGCTGCGGTAGCGCCGGCTGCAAGGCACGGTGCTGCCATCCTTCATGTGAAGGCGCGCGTCGCCGCTGTCCAGCGGCGCGATCTCGGCAATGGCGTTGAGGTTGACGGCATAGCTGCGGTGCACCCGCACAAACTGCGCAGGGTCCAGCTGGGTCAGAAAATCGGTGAGCGTGGACCGCAGCAGGTAGTCGTGTCCGTTGACATGCAGGCCCACGTAGTTCGCCTCGGCTTGTAGCCAGGCGATGTCGCTGGCGGCAATCAGAAACTCGCTGCGCAGCTTGCGCACCAGAAAACGCTCGGGACGAGGCGCTGGGGCGGGTGTGGGGGCGATCGGCGAGATGGTGGACTGCAGGGCCGCCTGGGCTGAGGTGTGCGCCTCTGGCGCCTCTGGCGCCTCTGGCGGGACCGGCGGCTCAGGCGTATCCAGTACGCGGGCTTCGCCCTGCAGGCGCAACAGCAAATGCCGGTAGCCCACCAGTGCCGCCACCGTCAGGGTGTAGCTGCGCACATCTTTCAGATACTCATACCCCCACTGCTCCCACCAGCCGCCGGGGTGGTAGCTCTGCCCCATCGCCGCATAACCCGCGTAACGCAGGGTCCACATGCCCGCCAGGTGCACGGTGCAATACACGGCGCTGGCCAGCACATGCCAAGGCAGGTGGCGCTGCAGGGTGCCGCGGCGCAGCACAAAACGCCGCTCAAACGCCACCACCGCCGGGATCAGCGCCGCCACCACGAGCGCGCTCGACACCTCCCACCACAGCGGCTCCCAGGCTGCCACCACGCGGTGGGCGCCGCGCAGGTCGATCCAGGTTCCGATGGTGTTGAAGGCCACCTGCACCGTCAGCACCACCGCCCAGAAGCCGACTTCCGCGCGGCGGCGCAGGGCGCGGTCGTGGGGGTAGCGGTCGATCCAGGCGGGCGCAGGGGCGGTCATGGGTGGCAAGTGTAGGCAGAGGGCAGGGCGGCTCCATGGGAGGGCGATTTTCGTCCCCGTCTCCCACCGCTGGTCCCCGCACGGCCTCGGCCCGTCCCCTGGGCGGTTCGGGGGCAAGGGCGCGGCGACAGCATCGGGCCTCCACCACCCCCGCCTGACTTTGCCATGCCTTCATCCCCCCCTGCCAGCACGCCAGCCCGCCGCTACGACATCGATGCGCTGCGGGCCTTCGCCTTTGCCCTGGTCATCGTCTATCACGTGGTCATGTACTACGTGGCCGACTGGCACTGGCACCTCAAAAGCCCGCACGCGGCCGAATGGCTGCAGATGCCCATGCGGGCCGTCAACCTGTGGCGCATGGACCTGGTGTTCTTGATCTCGGGCCTCGCCTTTGGCCTGGTGCGGCGGGGGCAGACGGTGCTTGGCCTCCTGAAGCAGCGCAGCCTGCGCCTGCTGATACCGCTGGCGTTTGGCATGGCGGTGGTCGTGCCCTACCAGCCCTACGCGCAGGGGGTGGCCAACGGCCTCATCGCGCCTGGGTTTGGCGCATTTTTGCTGCGTTATTACAGTCACAGCACCTGGCCTGCGGGCGCCTTTGACGGGTGGGAGGCGGGCCTCACCTGGAACCACCTGTGGTACTTGGCCTACCTGTGGGCCTACACCTTGGTGCTGGGCGTGCTGCTGCCGCTGGCCGAGTCCGCCCCCGGGCGGCGCCTGCGCCAGGCTTTTGTCGGCCTGCGTGGCGGGCCTCTGGTGCTGGTGCCCGTGTTGCCGCTGGCGGTGTACTCGCTGTTGCTGTGGCCGCATTTCCCGCCCTCGCGCGACCTGATCAACGATGCGTGGCTGCACGCGGTGTTCTTCACGGTGTTTGTGTACGGGTACTGGATTGGTCTGGACACGGGCCTGTGGGCCGAGCTGGTGCGCCTGCGCTGGCGCACGCTGGCTTTGGCGGTGCTGCTATTGGTTTTGTATCTGGGGCTGCTCGGCCTGGTGTTGCAACACGGCATCCGCGCGGCGCGCCTGCCTCTGCGTCTGCTGGCGGACCTGTATCTGTGGGTGGTGCTGCTGGCCATTCTGGGCTGGGCCCACCACCGACTCAATCGCCCCTGGCCTTGGCTGCGCTGGGCCAATGCCTCGGTCTACCCCTGGTATGTGTTGCACCAGACGGTCATCATCGTCCTGGTGGTCTGGCTGGCGCCAGCGCAATGGGGCCCGGTGGTCGAGCCGGTGGTGTTGGTCGCCGGCACGTTGGCCCTGTGCCGGGGGTTGACGGTCATCGCGCAGCGTGTGTGGTGGCTGCGGCCCCTGCTGGGGATGCCTGCACGAATGCCCAAGCAGGCGCGGTTGGAAGAAGGATTGAAGACCGGTCAGCGGTGGTGGGCGCGGTGACCACATTCGCCGCTGCCATCCAGCGCGTTCTGCATATCCAGTGCATCGACATTGCTGCGCACCTGTGCCAGCAGCGCCAGCAACTGGGCCTGCGTTTCGCCATCGCAGTTTTTGAGCAGCGACGCCGACAGCGCCTGGCGTGATGCCCGCATCGCCTTGAACACCGCCTGACCCTGCTCGCTGAGGGCCAGGCAACGACTGCGTTTGTCCTCGGCGTTGGGCACGCGCTCCAGCCAGCCTTTGTCTTCCAGCATGCCCACCATGCGCGCTACCTGCGCCTTGTCGGCGCCGCTGTGGTGCACCAGTTCCTTCTGGGTGGCGCCCGGGTGGCGGCCGATGAAGGAAAGCGCACGCACTTCGTTAAGCGTCAACTCAGGGTGCACCGACGCCATGGCCCGCACCATGTGCGCCCGGTAGGCATGCATCAGGTCGTGCATGGCCTCGAAAACATCGGTGGGGGTGCGGGAGGTCATATCGGAGCGGCAAGCAGCACGTGCACAGGGGTAACAGGTTGACAAAGTCAACTTGTTGGTGGATGATTTGGTTGATTAAGTCAACATTTTAAATCATGAGTACATCCGTTGTAACGCCATCCCACTCACCAACCCCTGTGGCCGCGGCTGACCTTGTGGTCGAACGTGTGCGGCATCCCCTCAGCGCCCGACACCTGCAGGTGGTGCGCCGCACCTCTGTAAGCCCGGGGTTTGTGCGGCTGACCCTGGCAGGCGCAGACCTGGCGGGGTTTGTCAGTGCGGGTTTTGACGACCACCTCAAGCTCATCCTGCCGCAAGCGGGGCAGGACCGCCCCTCGCTGCCCCGCATGGTGGATGGGCGCCCGGTGTTCCCTGACCCCCGCCCCGTGCTGCGCGACTACACCCCTGCGCGTTTTGATGCCGAGGCGGGAGAACTCGACATTGAGGTAGCGCTTCACGACGCGGGCCCTGCATCCGACTGGGCGGCCACCGCCTTTGTGGGGCAGTGGGTGGGCATTGCCGGGCCACGCGGCAGCCTGGTGATTCCAACGGGTTTTGACTGGCACTGGCTGATGGGTGACGAAACTGCGCTGCCCGCCATTGCGCGCCGCCTGCGCGAACTGCCTGCTGGCACCGCAGCCACAGTGCGCGTTCAGGTCCGCAACCCGGCCGATCAGCGCGTTCTGACCAGCGCGGCGCAACTGGACGTGGCGTGGGTGAGCGACCTGGGCACGGCGGTTGAGGCCCTGAGCGTGCCTGCGGGTGTTGGCTATATCTGGGCGGCCGGTGAACATGCCGATATGGCCGCCTTGCGCAAGACCGTGTTGGCCAAGCCGGGCGTGGACAGCAAACGCATGCGCATCGCGGCGTATTGGAAGCGAGGCGTTGCCGACCACCATGAAGACCTGGCCAGCGCTGCCTGAAAAACAAAAGCAGTCGCTCAGCGCACCAGCGTCAGCGCGGCCGCCTGCTGCACCGCGTCGGTCATGTGCTGCAGCGCCTGCACATTCAGCCGCCAGTATTGCCAGTACAGAGGCACATCCACCGGCTTGTCCGCAATCAGCTCGACCAGAGTGCCCGCCCGCAGTTCGTCCTGCACCATCGGGTCCGGGGTCATGCCCCAGCCCAACCCGGCGCGCGTGGCCATGACAAACGCATTCGCCTCGGGCAGCCAGTGCACGGGTGGCGTGAGTTTGCGGCGGGTGATGCGGCCCACAAACCGGGCCTGCAACGCATCCTTGCGGTTGAACACCAGCATGGGCGCCGTCGCCAGCGCAGCGGCGTTCACCCCTTGGGCAAAGTGGCGCTGCATGAACGCAGGGCTGGCCAGCGCCCGATAGCGCAGCGTGCCCAGCGGCAGCACCTTGCAGCCCTGCACGGGTTGCGGGTCGGCCGTCACGGCGGCCATCACCCGGCCTTCGCGCAGCAGGTTGGCCGAATGGTCCTGGTCCTCCACGTTGATGTCGAAGGTGATGCTCTGGCCCTCGGCCGCCTGGGCCATGGCGTGGGGAAACCAGGTGGCCAGCGAATCGGCATTGACGCCAATCGCCAGGCGCGTGGACGTTTGCTGCCCGCCGCCGATAGACGCCAGCGCGTCGGCCTCGCTCAGCGCGACTTCGCGCGCGTGCCGGTACAGCGCCTGGCCCGCATCGGTGGGTGTGCACGGCGTGGCGCGGCGCACCAGCACCTGGCCCACCCGTTCTTCGAGCAGCTTCACGCGCTGCGACACCGCCGAGCGGGTGATGTGCAGTACAGAAGCCGCGCGCTCAAAGCTGCCCTCGTCGATCACCGTGGCAAAGGCGCTGAGCTGGGCGGAGTCGAGGGACATGAGTGGTTAGCCATTTTGACGGATCGTTAAAAAGTATAGCTGGCGTGACTTGGTTCGGGTCCCCACAATCCGCGTCCATGAGCACCACCGCCTTCGTCCATGGCTTCACGTCCACCGCTTTGTTGATCATGGCGATCGGCGCGCAAAACGCGTTTGTGCTGCGCCAGGGCCTGCGGCGCGAGCATGTGCTGCCGGTGGTGCTGGTGTGTGCCCTGTCCGATGCGGTGCTGCTGCAGGCGGGCGTGTGGGGGATGGGCGGGGTGCTGCTGGCGCGGCCGGAGTGGGCGCAGTTCATGCGCTGGGCGGGGGCGCTGTTCTTGGTGGCCTACGCCGTGCAGGCCGCCAGTCGCGCTTTCCAACCCGCCCATATGCTGGTGTCCGCCAACGGGCCGGGTGCGAGCCTGCGCACCACCGTGCTCACGGTGCTGGCGCTGACCTGGCTGAATCCGCATGTGTACCTGGACACGGTGCTGCTGCTGGGCACCATGGCCACCCCGTACCCCACCTGGGGCCGGGCCACTTTTGCCGCCGGGGGCTCGCTGGCCAGCGCCTTGTGGTTTCTGACCCTTGGGTTTGGCTCGCGCTGGCTGGCGCCCTTGTTTGCATCGCCAGGCGCGTGGCGGGTGCTGGACGCAGGCACGGCCATCATGATGCTGGGTTTGGCATTGGTGATGGTCCTAAGCTAACAAATACAAGTTCGTTACGCGGAAAAGCGACTTGGGCCATAGTGGGGGACTGACTGATCTGGAGTGATTCCCCCATGCGTTTCAAGACCCTTTTGCTCGCAGCCGCCGTGGCGACGGCGCTTCCGATGGCTGTGCAGGCCAAGACCTTCCGCTGGTCCCGTTCGGTGGACATTTCCACATGGGACATCCATACGCAAAACGTGGGCGTGAACAACACCATGCACGGCGCCGTGTACGACACGCTGGTCGAATACAACAGCAAGACCTTCAAGCCCGAGCCCTCGCTCGCGACGGAGTGGAAGCTGATCAAGCCCACGCAACTTCGCCTGACCTTGCGCAAGGGCGTGAAGTTCAGCGACGGCAGCGATTTCACGGCCGACGATGCCAAGTTCTCGCTGGAGCGCGCCAAGGCCAAAAGCTCCAACTTCGCCGTCTACACCCAGGGCATTGACCGCGTGGAAAAAGTCGATGCCTACACCATCGACATCCATTCCGACCTGCCCAACCCCGTGCTGGTGAACCAGCTGACCGAGCTGCGCATCATGAGCAAGGCCTGGGCCGAAAAGAACAAGTCGGTCGAGCCCAAGGACATCAAAACCAAGGACGAAACCTATGCCCACCGCAATGCGCTGGGCACCGGGCCCTACCAGCTCAAACAGTGGTCGCCCGACCAGCGCGTGGTGCTGGAACCCAACCCGAACTGGTGGGGCAAGGGCAAATACCCCACCAACCTGACCGAGATCGTCTACACCCCCATCAAAGCCGACGCCACGCGCACGGCGGCGCTGCTGTCGGGTGAAATTGATTTCGTCATCGACCCCAGCCTGCAAGACCTGGCGCGCATCAAGCAGACGCCCACCTTGCAGGTGCTGGAGGGCCCCGAGTACCGCACCATCTTCCTGGGGCTGGACCAGTTCCGTGACGAACTGCCCGGCTCGGACATCAAGGGCAAGAACCCGCTCAAAGACCTGCGCGTGCGAAAGGCCCTGTACCAGGCGATCGATATCCAGTCCATCCAGCGCGTGGTGCTGCGCGGCCTGGCCCAGCCCACGGGCACGCTGATTGCCAACCAGGTCAACGGCTGGACCAAGAAGGCCGATGTGCGCTACCCCTACGACGCCAAGGCGGCACAGAAGCTGCTGGCAGAGGCGGGTTACCCCAATGGTTTTGAAGTGGACTTTGCCTGCAGCGCAGGCCGCTACATCAACGATGAGCAGCTGTGCCAGGCCATCACCTCGCAGTGGGCCCGGGTGGGCGTCAAAGCCAAGCTGCGCTCGCTGCCGTTTGCCACGTATTTCCCGATGATCCAACGCAACGAAGCCAGCATCTACCTGCTGGGCTGGGGTGTGCCCACCTTCGACGCGTTCTACAGCCTGCAGTCGCTGGTGCGCTCGCCCGGCGCGGGGGGAGACGGCAACTTCAACCTGGGCCGCTTCTCGGACCCGCAATTGGATGCGTTGATCGAGCGCGTGAAGAAGGAAACGGACACCGCCACGCGCAACGGCCTGATCGAGCAGGCGCTGATCAAGGAGCACGAACTGGTCTCGCACATCCCGCTCTACAACCAGGTGATTCCGTGGGCGGGGACGAAGAAGGTGGAGATCATCCACCGCGCGGACAACCGCATCGATTGGCGCTACCTGAAGGTGAACTGATCGAGGGGCCGGCAAAAAGCCCCGGTGCTTCCAGAGCGCCGAGGCCTTTTTAGTCCCCGCTACGGGCGTATCAGGCCAACGCGCGCTGAACCGCGGGGCGCTGCAGCATACGCTGCGTATGCGCAAACACCTTGGGGAACCGGGCAATGTCCACGCCATCGCTTTTGAGCCAGGTGCCAATGGTGAACAGATATCCATCCGCCACGGTGTACTGCTCGCCCATCACCCAAGGGCCATCGCCAAGGTAGTGGCTCTCAATGAGGTCGAAGCACTCGGTCATGTTCTGCGGCACCTTGCGCTGGATGGCGGCAATGGCCTCAGGCTCGTCCGCCCAGCGGCTGGCGCGGGGGCGGTGGGCGTGGGCGATGTGCACGGTGGAGGCCAGGTAGCTGTGAAACTCCTGCACACGTGCAAAGCCATGGGCGTCGGTGGGTGCCAGGCGTGCCTCGGGAAAACTCTGCGCCACGTAGGCCAGCAGCGCGGGCGTTTCCGTCAAGGTGCCGTGCGGTGTGGCCAGCGCGGGCACGCGGCCCTTGGGGTTCACGGCCAGGTATTCGGGCGTGCGCTGCTGGGCAGCGGCAAAGTCCACACGCACCAGTTCGTAGGGGGCGCCGGCTTCTTCCAAGGCGATGCGAACGGCCTGCGCACAGGTGCCGGGGGTGTAGTAAAGGGTGAGGGTGGTCATGGGTAGTTTGCTATAAGTTGAATAGCTACTAGCGCTTGTGGGATAAGCGCTAGAGGCCAATTTTTCTTAAAAATTCTTCAATACAGATGGCGCGTGCGTGCCATCAGCCGCACCAGGCCCAGCAGCGCGTCGGTGTGGGGTGTGGGCGTGTGGGTGATCTGGCCCAGCTCGCGCACGGCGCCCACCAGCGCGTCGATCTCCAGGGGTTTGTTGGCTTCCACATCCTGCAGCATTGACGTTTTGAATGCCCCCAACTTGCGCGTGACCGCGTGGCGGTCTTCGGGTTGCTGGTCGATGGGCAGGCCCAGCTTTTCTCCAATGGCCTTGGCTTCCAGCATCACGGCGCTGACAAAACCGCGCACCAGGTCGTCGTCCAGGATGCGGTCGGTGGTGGCGCCGGTGAGGGCGCTGATGGGGTTGACGGTGAGGTTGCCCCACAGCTTGAACCAGATGTCCTTTTGAATGGTGGTGGAGACTTCCACGTCAATGCCGCCGCGCTGCAGCGTGTCGGCCAGCGCCACCAGGCGCTCGCTGCGGCTGCCATCGGGCTCGCCCATGATGAGCCGGTTGCCGAAATGTTGTTTGACGAAACCCGGCGCCTCCAGCGAGCAGCTGGTGTGCACCACGCTGCCCACCACGTTGCGGGCGGGAATGGCCTTGGCAATCACGCCGCCCGCGTCCACAGATTCGAGGGCATGGCCCTGTGCGGCGCCGCCAAAGCCGTCGAGGAACCACCACGGCACGCCGTTCATGGCGGTGAGCACGATGGTGTCCGGCCCGATCAGCGGTCCCATGGCGCGCGCCACGTCAGGCAGGCCCGGGGCCTTGACGGCGACCACCACCAGATCCTGCACGCCCAGGGCTGCCGGGTCGTCGTGTGCGGCGACTGCGGCCTGCGCCAGCGTGCCATCGGCGCGCCGCATGCGGAGCCCCTCGGCTTGCAGGGCGCGAAGCGTGTTGCCCCGCGCCACCATGCTGACCGAGTGGCCTGCCTGCGCCAAAGCCATGGCAATCCAGCCGCCGATGGCGCCTGCGCCGTAAATACATGCTTTCATGGTTGTAGAGCCTTTGTCTTTCAGGTGAATATTGTTCTGAATGGTGCGGGTGGCGGCCTGCGGTCTTCAGTAGCCCGCAGGCCGCGCGGGTGCGCCCACTGCGCCCTTGCGAAAGCGCGCCAGCAAATCCTGCGCAGCGGCAGCCAGCAGCATGGTGTCCACGCCCACCGCCACAAACAGCGCCCCCGCTGCCAGCCACTGGCGCGCCTGTGCTTCGGTGGTGGCCAGAATGCCGGGGGCCTTGCCTGCGCGCAGGATGCGGGTGATGCCGTCGTGGATGGCGGCCTGTACGTCCGGGTGCCCCGGGTTGCCCCGGTGGCCCATGGACGCAGACAGATCCGCTGGCCCAATGAACACACCGTCCACGCCCGGTGTGGCGGCAATGGCGTCCAGGTTCTTCAGGGCCTCCACCGTTTCGGCCTGCACCAGCAGGCACATCTGCTGGTTGGCCTCGTGCACATACTGGGGGTAAGCCTGCCAGCGCGACGAACGGGCGAGGGCGCTGCCCATGCCACGCACACCTTCGGGCGCATAACGTGTGGCGCGCACCAGTTGCTGCGCTTGCTCGGCGGTGTCCACCATGGGGACCAGCAGCGTCTGCGCGCCAATGTCCAGGTACTGTTTGATGAGGGCCGTGTTGCCCACAGGCACACGCGCAATGGGGTGGGGTGGGCGCACACCGGCAGGCAGGACGTGCGAAGCGCTGGCAATGGCCTGCAGTTGGTGCAGGATGGTGCGCACATCGTTGGGCGCATGTTCGCCGTCGACCAGCAGCCAGTCGTAGCCGGTGCCTGCAATGATTTCTGCGCTGTAGGCATCGGCCAGGCCGAGCCACAGACCGATTTGGGCCTGGCCGTCGGCCATGGCCTGTTTGAAAGGGTTGACGGGTGTCTGCAATCGAAACTCCATGGTGCATTGCCAAGCCCGCCATCGTACGGGACTAGTCGCGCGGGCTCGGCCGCTATAGTCGGCTGCCCCGCTTTTGAGTCCGCCCACATCCACCCACCATGGCCAAAGACAAAACCACGTTCACCTGCACCGAATGCGGCGGCACCAGCCCGCGCTGGCTGGGCAAATGCCCGTCCTGCGGCGCCTGGAACACGTTGATCGAGTCGGTGGCTGAGGCGGGGCCGGGCAAAAACCGCTACAGCGGTGGCGCGCAGTTTGCCGGCCTGAACCAGGCCCAGGCCGTGATGCCCCTGTCGGCCATCGAGGCCAGCGATGTGGAGCGCACGCCCAGCGGCATCGACGAACTGGACCGCGTGCTCGGTGGCGGCATTGTGGAAGGCGGCGTGGTGCTGATCGGCGGCGACCCGGGCATTGGCAAATCCACGCTGCTGCTGCAGGCGCTGGATGCGCTGCAGCGCGCCGGGCTGCCCACCTTGTATGTGACAGGCGAGGAAAGCGGCGCCCAGGTGGCCCTGCGCTCGCGCCGGCTGGGGCTGGACCACAGCCAGGTCAACGTGTTGGCCGAGATCCAGCTTGAAAAGATCCTGGCCACCATCGAGTCCATGCAGCCCGCCGTGGCCGTGATCGACTCCATCCAGACCGTGTATTCGGACCAGCTCACTTCGGCCCCGGGCTCGGTGGCCCAGGTGCGTGAATGCGCGGCCCACCTCACACGCTGTGCCAAATCTTCGGGCACTGCCATCGTGCTGGTCGGCCATGTCACCAAGGAAGGGGCCCTGGCTGGGCCGCGCGTACTGGAGCACATGGTAGACACGGTGCTGTACTTCGAAGGCGACACCCACAGCCAGTTCCGCCTGGTGCGCGCCATCAAGAACCGCTTTGGCGCCGTGAACGAGATCGGCGTGTTTGCCATGACCGAGAAGGGCCTCAAGGGCGTCAGCAACCCCAGTGCCATCTTCTTGAGCCAGCACAGCGAGCCCGTGCCGGGCAGCTGCGTGATGGTGACCTTGGAGGGCACGCGCCCGCTGCTGGTGGAGATCCAGGCGCTGGTGGACAGTGGCGGCCCCAGCCCCCGGCGTCTGTCCGTGGGCCTGGACAAGGACCGCCTGGCCATGCTGCTGGCCGTGCTGCACCGCCACGCGGGCGTGGCCTGCATGGACCAGGACGTGTTTGTGAACGCGGTGGGCGGCGTGCGCATCAGTGAGCCTGCCGCCGACTTGGCGGTGATGCTGTCCATCACCTCCAGCCTGCGTGGCAAGGCATTGCCCCGGGGCTTTCTGGCCTTTGGCGAAGTCGGCCTGGCCGGCGAGGTGCGGCCTGCGCCGCGTGGTCAGGAGCGGCTGAAGGAAGCCGCCAAACTGGGCTTCAGCGTGGCCGTGGTGCCCAAGGCCAACGCGCCCAAAAAGCCCATCGAGGGCCTCACCATCCACGCGGTGGAGCGGGTAGAAGAGGCGATGAACGTGGTGCGGGAGATGGGCTAAGGGCCGCTGGGGCCTACCCAATGTTCGGTTTAGAACGATTCCCAGTCTTCGTCTGATCCTTTGCTGGACGCTGCCTTGGGCGCTTGTTTGGCTGGCTTGGGCGCTGGGGGTGCCTTCGGGATCGCCGCACCTGCGGGTTTGGGCGCAGGGGGCGCAAGCGATGGTGCGGCAGCCCGGGGCGCGGGCGGCCTTGGCGCGGGAGGCGTGGCTGCAGGTTGGTACCCGACGTTGAACACGGATACCACCTCGGCCAAGCGCTGCGCCTGGTCCCGCAATGACGAGGCAGCAGCAGCGGATTCTTCTACCAGCGCCGCGTTTTGCTGCGTCATCTGGTCGAGGTTGCTCACGGCCTGATTGACCTGGCCAATGCCATCGCGCTGTTCGTTGGACGACGCGGTGATCTCGCCGATGAGGTCCGACACGCGCCGCACGCTGCTGACGATCTCCTCCATGGTCTGCCCCGCCTGCGTGACCTGGCCCGACCCGGTTTCCACGGTTTCGACCGATGCGTTGATCAGTCCCTTGATCTCTTTGGCCGCCTCTGCGCTGCGCTGGGCCAGGCCCCGCACTTCGCTGGCCACCACGGCAAATCCGCGGCCCTGCTCGCCCGCGCGGGCAGCTTCTACCGCGGCATTCAGCGCGAGGATGTTGGTCTGGAACGCAATGGAGTCGATCACGCCAATGATGTCGGCGATCTTGCGCGAGCTGTGTGTGATGTGCTGCATGCTCTCCACCACCTGCGCCACCACTTCGCCGCCCCGGGTGGCGGCCTGGGCGGCGGTGCTGGCCAGCTGGTTGGCCTGGCGCGCCGTGTCGGCAGACTGGGTGACGGTGGCGGTCAGCTCTTCCATGCTGGCCGCGGTTTCTTCGAGGTTGGCAGCGGTTTGTTCGGTGCGGGCCGACAGGTCGTGATTGCCCGTGGCGATCTCGACCGACGCGTTGGACATCGAATCCACGCCGCTGCGCACCTCAGACACCAGTCCGCGCAGCCGCGCCGCCATCTGCGACACCGAGCGCAGCAGGTGGCCAAACTCGTCCTGACGATCATCGTGTGCGGACACGGTGAGGTTGCCGCTGGCAATGGCGTCTGAGAGTTCTACGGCACGGTGCAGCGGACGGGTGATGGACCGTACCAGCACAAACGACAGCACCAAGCCCAGCGCAAACACCACCCCCTGCGCCAGCCAGGCCAGCATGCTGGCGCGGCTGCGCGCTGCCTGGGCCTCTTGCCTGGCGGCGTCGCGCTGGCTTTGTTGCAGCTGTACGAACGTCTCCAGGCTGTCCACATACCGGCCGATGGCAGGAAGGTATTGGGCTTCGATGAACGTCTTGAACGCCGCTGCGTCTCCACCCAGCTTGATCTCGCGCGCCTGCTTGTTCAGCGCCAGCACGTTGGTGCGTTCGGAGGCCACTCGTCCCAGTGCCGACTTGTCGGCTGGACTGGTCGCCAGTTCGACCACCTTGGCCTGGATGGCGGAGATTCCACCCACACCCGCCTTCACGCGGCCATCAAACAAGGTGGTCAGGTCCGGGTCGGGGGTGGCGTTGCTGGCCAGCACCCGCTCGCCCGTGGTCTCGGTGGCGCCCTTCCATTGAACGGCGAGGGTGATGCGGTTGTCGAATGACGCGAGGGTCTCCACCGTGTGGTCCATGACTTGCGCGACGCGGTACTGCGCCCACACCGACACCAGCAGCATGGCGCCCAGCAGCCCCACGATAGAACCCCACAACTTGGGCGACAGACGCACGTTATCCAGCTTCATTCACGATCTCCAGAAAGGACGAGATCGCATTTTTCGCGCTTCTGGGTTGTGCGTAAACAGTTCGGGAGCCCAAGCGCAGTGCGACGGATGGGTTATTTCATTAATGTAGTGCTTACACAACGAAACAATTTTGAGAAGGGTTGTGTGTTGCGCTGCTGAGGTGCCGTGGCGTCATGTTTTCGTCACTAAACCGCCGCCCGAGATGCGTTTTCTGGCACAAGCACGCAGTCATAAGACAATACCGCCCATGAATTTGCGCAACATTGGGGTGCCGCTGGGCGGCTTGGGGCTTCTCGGCTTTGGTTATTACGCCTACGGGTGGGCGGGTGTCGCCGCGGTCGGCGGCGGCTTGGTCATGTGGGCCCTGCTGCATTTCACGCGGCTGATGAACGTGATGCGCAAGGCTGCCAACCGGCCCATGGGGTATGTAGGGAGCGCTGTCATGCTCAATGCCAGACTGCAGGAGGGCGTCAACCTGATGCACGTAGTGGCCATGACGCAGTCGCTGGGGGAGTTGCTATCGGCGCAGGACGCCGACCCCGAGGTCTACCGCTGGACCGACGGCACGCAGTCGCATGTGACCTGCGAGTTTCGCCAAGGCACGTTGGTGAAATGGACGCTGGTCCGGCCGGAAGAGGGCAGTACCCCCGTGGCGCCTTAAAATCCCGCCTCTGCGACCCACAGCAAACAAAGGACACCCATGAGCCCCGTAGTTCCCTCGATGGCCGACCGTGACGGCAAGATCTGGATGGACGGCCAGATGGTCGATTGGCGCGATGCCAAGATCCATGTGCTGACCCACACCCTGCACTACGGCTGCGGCGCCTTCGAAGGCGTTCGCGCGTACAAAACGGCCGACGGCACCGCCATCTTTCGCCTCGAAGAGCACACTGATCGCCTCTTCAACAGCGCCAAGATCCTGCGCATGCAGATCCCGTTCACCAAGGAAGAAGTGAACGAAGCCCAAAAAGCCGTGGTGCGCGAAAACAAGCTCGAATCGTGCTATCTGCGTCCATTGACCTGGATCGGCTCGCAAAAGCTGGGCGTTTCGCCCCGCGGCAACCAGATCCACCTGATGGTGGCGGCCTGGGCCTGGGGCGCCTACCTGGGCGAAGAGGGCATGAAGCGCGGTATTCGCGTCAAGACCAGCAGCTACACCCGCCACCACGTCAACATCACCATGACGCAGGCCAAGGCGGTGAGTAACTACACCAACTCCATCCTGGCCAACATGGAAGCGCTGGATGATGGCTACGACGAAGCCCTGCTGCTCGACAGCTCCGGCTTTGTGTCCGAAGGCGCCGGCGAAAACATCTTTGTCATCAAAAACGGCGTGATCTACACGCCCGACCTGTCGGCAGGCGCCTTGAATGGCATCACGCGCAACACCGTGTTCCACATCGCCAAAGACCTGGGCCTCGACATCGTGCAAAAGCGCATCACGCGCGATGAGGTTTATATCTCTGACGAAGCCTTCTTCACGGGCACGGCGGCGGAAGTGACCCCTATCCGCGAGCTGGACCGCATCGAGCTGGGCAGCGGAAGCCGCGGCCCCATCACCGAAAAAATCCAGAGCGCCTTCTTTGACATCGTCAACGGCCGCAATCCCCAATACGCCCACTGGCTCTCGAAAGTCTGAACACCATGTCCCAAGCCGCCGTCGAACTCCTGGCCAAGGACCTCAATGCCCAGGGCGGGGTCTTCTGCCCCAGCCCCAAGGCCGACATGAAAATCTGGAACAGCCACCCCAAGGTGTACCTGGACGTGGCCCGCACGGGCGAGGCCAAGTGCCCGTACTGCGGCACGGTCTATCGCCTCAAGGCTGGCGAACACGTCCACGCTGGCCACTGATTGATGCCAGTCGCAACCGGCGGCGCATTGGTGCCGCCCACGTTGACCGTTGCGGTGCTGACCCACAACGAGGCACACCGCATTGAAGCCTGCCTGAAGAGCGCCGCGTTTGCCGACCAGGTGCTGGTGGTGGACAGTGGCAGCACGGACGACACCGTGGCCATCGCCAAGGGGCTGGGCGCCGAGGTGCACAGCTATCCCGACTGGCAAGGCTTTGCCGTGCAGCGCAACCGTCTTCTTGCCCATTCGCGCGGTGACTACGTGTTTTTTCTGGACGCCGACGAGGTCATGACGCCGGCCTTCGCGCAAGAGCTCCAAGCCATCGTGCGCTCGGGTGTGCAGGGGGTGTGGACCATCCGCTGGCGCATGGTGGCTTATGGGCATGAACTCAAGTATTTCCGGTCGCAGTCGCAGATTGAGCGCTTGTTTGTGCGCGCGATGGTCAAGGAATACACCGGCGTTGTGCACGAGCAGGCAGAACTGCACCCGCTGCCTGGTGGTGTCGCTGTGCCGCGCCACCTGATCAAGGCGCGCCTGCTGCACTACTCGCGCACCACGGTGCGGGGCAGCCTTGAAAAATTGACCCAGTACGTGATGCTGGGCGCTGCCAAGCGGGCAGAGGCGGGCAAGCACGGGGGGGTCGTGCGCGGCCTTGCCTCGGGCGGGTCGATGTTTTTGCGGCTCTATGTCTTTCGCCTGGGTTTTTTGTGTGGCGGCGCGGGGTTTTTGTACTGCCTGTTTGTGGCGCTGGAGGGCTTTTTTCGTTATGCGGCCCTGCACTACGACCGCGACAGCCTGACCGGCAAGGTGATTCGCTGATGGATGCCCAGCGCTGGTTTGGCCGCGCCGCGAGTGTCAGTGCGTTCCTGGTGCCCGGGCTTGCGCTGTGGTTGCCTTCTGGCTATTCCTATGGTGCCGTCCTGCTGTTGCTCGCCACCCTGGCCAGTGCACCGCTGTGGCTGCACCGCCCGGCGCCACGCGCGGCGTGGTGGTTGACGGCTGCGTTCTCCTGCATGGCAGCCCTGTGGATGCTGGACGTGGGCACCACCTGGGGCTGGGGCAGCATGGACCGGCCGGTGAAATACCTGCTGGCCTTGCCGTGCATCTTCTTTTTGATGACCTTCGAGCCGCGCGCGGCGTGGTTGTGGATGGGCATCGCGGTGGGCGCGGTGGGCAGCGGGCTCGTTGCCCTGTACCAGACCTTTGTGATGGGTCTGCCCCGGGCCAACGGTTTCACCAATGCGATCCAGTACGGCAACCTGAGCATGCTGCTGGCGGTGATGAGTGGCCTGCTGCTGGTGGTGCAGTTCAAGCGCTGGTGCCTGTGGCAGCGGCTGCTGTTGAGCAGTGCCATCTTGCTGGGTGCGACGGGTTCTGTGCTGTCCCAGTCGCGGGGCGGCTGGCTGGCCCTGGTGCTGCTGCTGCCCGTGTGCGCGTGGCTGTTGGTGCGCACCACAGGGCAGCGCCGTGTGTACTGGGGCCTGTGCGCGCTGGCGCTGGCGGCGGCTGCGTTGTCGCAAGTGCCCGCGGTAGAGCAGCGGGTGGACGAGGCGCGCCAGGAAGTGCTGATTTACAAAGACCATGGCGACGGCCACAACTCGGTGGGACAGCGCTTGGCGCACTGGCGCCTGGCGTGGGAGATGGGCTGGGACAAGCCTTTGACCGGGTGGGGCCGAGCAGGCTATACCGAGGAGAAGGCGCGGCGCGTGGCAGCAGGCCTGGCGAATCCGGCCGTGCTGGAATTTGGCCACGCGCACAACGAGATCCTCGACATGTTCGCCAAGCGGGGGTTGTCGGGCGTGCTGCTGCTACTGGCGTTCTATGGCATTCCGCTGGCCATGTTCTGGCCCACGGCGCGGCGCATTCGCGATGGCTCCGGCAAGATGGACAAGGAATCGCTGTCGCTCTGTCTGGTGGGCGTGATGGTGCCGTTGTCATACATTGGTTTTGGTTTGACGCAGGTCTTTTTGGCCCACAACAGCGGCAACATGTTCTACCTCTTCATGTGCCCTCTGGTGCTGGCCGCCCTGCATGAACGGCGCGCGCGCATGGGCTGCCCACGTCCACTGTGAGATGACACGACACTCCCCTGAGTCCCTTCGGGCCTTCCCCCCGCTCTCGCATTGCTGCGCAATGCGGGCAGGGGGACGCAGCCCTCGCTGCGGGGCGGCCCTTGCTCGGCTGCCCTGGTCCGGGCCGTGCCAGTCTCATAGGCGGCCGGCCGTGCACAGTCTGTCGCGCCAAGATACTGAAACATAAGGCCTCCCGATGCATATCCTGTTGGTCAACAACTCCCCCATCCCCGTCTACGGCTACGGCGGCACCGAGCGCGTGATCTGGGATCTGGGCAAGACGCTGGTGCAGCTGGGCCACCGCGTGAGCTATCTGGTGCCCGACGGTTCCAGTTGCGACTTCGGGCATGTGCTGCCCATCCGCCCCGACGCTCCGTGGGAGGGGCAGATCCCCACTGATGTAGACATTGCGCACTTTCAATTCAACCCCCGCACCGAGCTGAGCCGGCCTTACCTCGTCACAGAACACGGCAATGCGCGCAAACCCAAGCCGCTGCCGCTGAACACGGTGTTTCTGTCGCGCGACCATGCAGCGCGGTATGGCTCCACCGAGTTTGTCTACAACGGGCTCGATTGGAATGGATACGGCCCCGTCAACTTTGACGTGCCGCGCCCGCGCTACCACTTTCTGGGCAAGGCGGCGTGGGGGGTGAAGAACGTGCGCGGCGCCATCAAGGTGGCCAAGATGGCGGGCGTGGAGCTGGACGTGCTGGGCGGCGACCGCATCAACTTCAAGCGCGGCTTTCGCTGGACGCTGTCGCGCAAGATCCATTTCCACGGCATGGTGGGCGGCACGCAGAAGACAGAGCTGCTCAACGCGTCGCGCGGGCTGATCTTCCCGGTGCGCTGGCACGAGCCCTTTGGCCTGGCGGTGATCGAAAGCCTGTATTTCGGCTGCCCGGTGTTTTCGACCCCTTATGGTGCGCTGCCCGAACTGGTGCCTGTGCACTGTGGCGTGCTGTCGGCCGAGGCGCAGGTGCTGGCCGAGGCCGTGCGCAACAACCGTTTTGACGCGCGTGCCTGCCACGCGCACGTGGTGGAGCATTTCGGCGCCGAGCGCATGGCGCGCAACTACCTGCGCATGTACGAACGTGTGCTGGCGGGCGAAAAAATCAACGCCCAACCGCCCGTCATCCAGGGCCCCGCGCGCGAACTGCCCTGGAAAGGCTGAGGCGCCCCCTGAGTCGCCTTCGGCGCCTTCCCCCCAGGGGGACGCACCCGGTGGACCGGCTAAGCCGGATCCATGGGTGCACTGGCTTTGCGCCGCGCCGGTTTTTGAGGGCGGGCGCTCCGCCATTCGCAAATCCTGACCCGCGCCCGGCGTTCACCCCACAGCCGTGCGGGTTAAGCCTGTCGAAGCGAGGGCACGCTGGGCACTCTCGCGCCATGCAATGCCGAGAAGTTTTGATTAAAATGGCCTCTAGCGCTTATTCCATAAGCGCTAGCAGCTATCAAAACAATAGTTTTATTGCGGTTCAGACTTGGATGTAATGGCTGCCATCGCGGTCTGCCATTCCTGCGCCAGCAAGGCAACCAGCGCCGCTGCGGGCAGGGGCCGCACCTTGGCCACGCCCTGGCCCGCCCACAGAGACACATGGTCGGCCCGGCCCGCCTGTGCCGATGCGCGGCGCAGGGCACCAGTCAACGCGTTCTGCACAGGGTAGGGCGGCACGGCGGCCTCATCGGCGCGCAGTTGCTCCATCATGGTGTTGACAATGCCGCGTGCAGGGCGGCCCGAGAAGATGCGTGTGGTGCGCGTGTCCGTTGCTGTGGTTCCAGCGCGAGTCAGTGCCTCGCGGTAGGGAGCGCTGATGCCCGACTCTGGGCAGCTCAGAAACGCTGTTCCCATTTGTACGCCTTGAGCGCCCAGCGCCAGCGCGCCCGCAATGCCGCGCCCGTCCATGATGCCGCCCGCGGCAATGACGGGGATGGACAGCACGTCCACACACTGCGTCACCAGCGTCAGCGTGCCCACCATGCTGGCCTCAAAGTCGGCCAGCGACGGTGGGGTTCCGGTGTCCGCTGCTGGCTGCGTGAGCGTCAGGAACGTGCCCCGGTGTCCCCCGGCTTCCATGCCCGACGCACAGACCGCATCAGCCCCCACGGCCGCCCACGCCTGCGCCTCGGCCACCGTGGTGGCGGTGCCGATCACCACGCTGCCCACCGCTTGCAGCCGCGCTACCTGCTCGGCGGTCAGGATGCCAAACGTGAAGCTGGCTACCGCCGGGCGCGCAGCGATCAGGGCCTCGAACTGCGCTTCAAAGTCCTCGCACCACTGTGCGGGCCGTTCGGGCACCAGGCCGAACTCGGCATAAAACGGCGCCAGGCGTTCCAGAGCGCGGGTCACCGTGGCCTCATCAGGCTGCGGAGTGCTTTGCACAAACAGGTTCATGCCAAAGGGCTTGCCGGTGCGCTCGCGCACCTCGGCCGCGACCGCCGCCATGGCGGTCGGTGAACGCATGCCGCAGCCCAGCACGCCCAGGCCCCCGGCTTCGGACACGGCAGCCACCAGCGCAGGTGTGTCAGACCCGGTCATGGGGCCCTGGAGGATGGGCAGTGCAAGGCCCAGACGGGTGGTGAGGGATGTAGGCATGGAAAAACTCCGGTGGCTGGAGGATCAGGCGGTGATGGGAATGGGAATGGGAACAGGCAACGACAGGGGGATGGCGGCCGGGGCGCTGGCACGCAAAGCTGCATGCAGCGCGTCCAGCGCAGGCGACTGGTAGCTGCGTCGGCGCACCAGTACCGTGTCGCAGTCCGCCAGCGGCACCAAGTGCAAGGCCGGGGGCTCGCGCATCAGTTCGATGACCGCCCGGGGTACCACCCCGGCGCAACGGCCAGCGGCCACACAAGCCAAGATGGCGTGGTACGACGCCAGCTCCAGCACCTTGGGTGCTACACCGCTGTGCTGCTGCATGTACGACTCGCCCATGCGGCGGTAGGTGCAGCCATTGCCAAATGCGGCCAACGTGTCCAGTTGCAGATCTGCGGGCGAGGCCACCGGCGGGTGGTCTGCGGGCAGGGCCAGCAGCAGGGTTTCAGTGAACACCGCGGTGTGCTTCACCGGCGCATCCGCATCCACGCCCGGTGGCGGCCAGGCGACCAGCGCGCAGTCGATGGTGTGGGACAGCACCTGCTCCACCAGCTGGCGCGAGGGGGCGGTGGATAGATCCAGCACCAGCTCGGGCCACTGAGCGTGCAGTTGCGCCAGCGGCTGCGGCAGGCGCGCGGCGGCCGTGCTCTCCATGGCGCCCAGGCGCAGGCGCCCGCCTGGCTGGCCTGGGTGTACCGACTGCCGGGCCTCCTCGGCCAGTGCCAACAACCGGTCGGCATAGCCGCGCAGCGACTCGCCTGCGGGCGTCAGCACCATGCGCTTGCCTTCGCGCAGGAACAGCGTGGCGCCCAGCTGCTCTTCCAGCTGCTGCACCCGGGTGGTCACGTTCGACTGCACGCGCCCCAGCCGCTCGGCGGCGCGGGTCACGCTGCCCTCTGCGGCCACGGTGCGAAAGATTTCCAGGGCGGCCAAATCCATGTTTGTTCTCTTTGTGAGATGATTTGTTAAAAATAAATCTCTAAACAGAATGATAGACCGGAAACTCCTGCCATGGAACCACTGACATCCCGTGACGCCTCCGGGCCAGCCCCCATCGCGCTGTCAGACCAACCGCTGGCCGTGGCGCTGGCAGGCATGGCGTCGCTGGCGGCGGCCATGGGCATTGGGCGGTTTGCCTTCACGCCCCTTCTGCCGATGATGTTGCACGACGGGGTGGTGACGCTGGCGGGTGGCAGCTGGTTGGCCACCGCCAACTATCTGGGTTACCTCGTGGGGGCGCTGGCCTGCATGGCGCTGCCCTGGTTGGCGCCCCGCGCGCGGCAGGTGTGGCACGCGGCACGGCTTGCGCGGTGGGGGCTGGTGGCTACGGTGTTGCTCACGCTGGGTATGGCGCTGCCACTGCCCGCCACCTGGCCCGCGCTGCGTTTTGCAGCGGGCGTGGCGAGCGCGCTGGTGTTCCTGAACGTGTCGGTGTGGTGCATGGTGCGGCTGGTGGCGCTGGGCCAGCCCGCGCTGGGCGGATTGATCTTTTGCGGGCCGGGGCTGGGCATTGTGCTGACCGGTCTGTCGGCCAGTGCCATGGTGGCGCTGCAATGGCCAGCCGCAGCGGGTTGGGCCGTGTTCGGCGTGCTTAGCATGGGGCTGTGTGCTGCCATCTGGCCTGTGCTGCACGGGGTAGCGCAGCCGCCTGCTGCCAACGGGGCCGCGCATCTTTCGGGCGATGGGCTGCCCGGTCATGGGCCCTGGGCGCGCACGGGGCTCACACTGGCCTACGGCTTGGCGGGGCTGGGCTATATCGTGACGGCCACCTTTTTGCCCGTGATTGCGCGGGCTGCCTTGCCCGCCGGGTCGCCCTGGCCCGACCTGTTCTGGCCGCTGTTCGGCGCAGGTGTGGCTTTGGGTGCTGCGTTGTCCACCCGCACCCCCGCAGGGTGGGACCGGCGCTGGCTGCTGACGGCCGCTTATGTGGTGCAGGCCGCCGCCATTGCGCTCAGCTTGGTCTGGCCAGGGCCCGCGGGCTTTGCATTGGGCAGCTTGCTGCTGGGCCTGCCATTCACGGCCATCACGTTTTATGCGCTGCAGGAAGCGCGTCGCGTGTGGCCGTCGGCGGGTGACAGCTTTCCGGGGCTGCTGACCGCCGCATATGGCATCGGCCAGATTGCAGGCCCGCCCATGGTGGCGTGGATGCTGCACCACACGGCCACACAGGGCGAAGGGTTCGTCTATGGCTTGGCGGTGGCAGCGGCTGCGCTGGCAGTGGGCGCCGGGCTGTATGCCGCGATGGCCTGGCGCTGGCCCTTGCAGAAACAGCCCGCGCGCTGATGCGCTGGGAGCCGGATCGACCAATCAGTGGATCGGGTGCACGGCTGCCGCCGCAGCCGAAGCAGGCGCCAGCGGCAGGGCCAGCACAAAACACGCGCCACCCTCGCCGTCAGCACGGTCCTGGCAGTGCACCGTGCCGTTGTGGCGGCCCGCAATCGACCGCACCAGCGCCAGTCCCAAGCCCACACCGCCTGCGCGCTCGCTGGCGCCGGGCAGTCGGTAAAACGGTTCGAAGATGCGTTCGCGGTGGGTGACGGGGACGCCCGGGCCGTGGTCGCACACATGCACCTCGGCGCGCCCCTGGCGGCGGTGCACCACCACGGTGATCTCGCCCGTGCTGTAGCGCCGCGCGTTCTCCAGCAGGTTGCGGATGGCCCGGCGCAGCAGCTTGGCCACGCCGCGCACTTCCACGGAATCGGGGCTGGCGCTCACGTCAAGGTCGGCGTCCACACGTGCGCATTCCTCGGCCACGAGGCCGATGAGGTCCACCAGTTCCACGGTGCCCACGTCCGCTTCGCGCGCATCCAGCCGGCTGGCCAGCAGGATCTCGTCCACCAACTGGTCCAGCTCGGCGATGTTGCGCAAAATTTCAGTGCGGAACGTGGGGGAGGGCTGCTGCCCGCCCATCAATTCCAGCCCCATGCGGATGCGGGTCAGCGGGGAGCGCAGTTCGTGCGAGGCATTTGCGAGTAGTGACTTGTGGGATTTGACGAGTGTTTCCACACGCTCGGCCGCTGCGTTGAACTGGCGCGCGAGGTCCGCCACTTCGTCCTGGCCTTGTTCAGGCACACGCACCGACAGGTCGCCTTCTCCAAACTTCTGCACGCTGCGCTGCAGGGCTTCCAGCCGCAAGGTGAGGCGGCGGATGATGGGGTACACCCCCACGGCCACGGCCAGGCCCACAATGCCGAGCAGCCACAAAAATCCAAACGGTGGGCGCGTCCAGAAGGCCAGATCGCTCTGGTTGCGGCCGCCCCGCTCGCCGCGTTCGCGGTCGGGGCGCGGCGGGCGCGGTGCGATCTGCATGCTGAAAATCTGGCCGTTGTCCGCCTGGATCTGGAACTCAAGGGCCTCACCGGGCTCGCCCGGCTGGCGGCTCGACAGGCCGCGCAGTACGAGGTTGCCTTCGGGGTCGCGCAGCACCATCTCCCGCGATGGGGGTACGAAGGGCTGGGTGTTCTGCACCTTTTGCTCTTCTGCAATGCGCCAAGCCCAGCCCACCGTGAGTGTGAGCACCGCCATGCCACCGACAACAGCCAGCCAGATGCGCAGATAGAGACGTCGGGAAAACGGATTACTCAAAGACATTCAGCAGTTCCCGCATCGATATGCAACATCCACGGGCTTTGATACTGGCGCGGCACGACCAGGGACGCCAAGCCAAGGGCCGCCCCGCAGCGAGGGCGTCGTCCCCGTGGGGGGAAGGCGCCGAAGGCGACTCTGGAGGGCATCCATTCAATCTTGCTGTTTGGCAAATACATAGCCCACACCGCGTACGGTGAGGATGCGACGCGGGTTCTTGGCGTCGGCCTCAATGGCCGCGCGGATGCGGCCCATGTGCACGTCGATGGAGCGGTCAAACGCCTCCAGCTCGCGGCCGCGCACGGCTTCCATGATCTGGTCGCGGGTCAGCACGCGGCCTGCGCGTTCGGCCAGGGCGACAAGCAGGTCGAACTGGTAGGAGGTCAGGTCGGCCAACTCGCCTGCCACGGTCACGGTGCGCGCGTCGCGGTCGATCTCCAAAGTGCCGAAACGCAGGGCCTGGGTAGCGGGGGTGCTGCCGCTGTCGGTGCGGCGGCGCAGGATGGCGCGGATGCGGGCCAGCAGCTCGCGCGGCTCGAACGGTTTGGGCAGGTAGTCGTCGGCGCCCAGCTCCAGTCCGATGATGCGGTCCATCGGGTCGCCCTTGGCAGTGAGCATCAGCACAGGCACCTGGGCGGCATTGCCTTGCAGCGACCGGATGCGGCGGCACACTTCGAGGCCGTCCATGTCCGGCAGCATCAGGTCCAGAATGATCAGGTCGGGCAGCGGACCGGACTCAGGACCTTGCAGTTGCGCCAGGCCACTTTTGCCGTCAGCACGGTGGGTGACTTGCAGGCCCGACTGGCCCAGGTACTCGCCCACCATCTCGGCCAGGCGGGCATCGTCTTCGATCATCAACAGTTGCGAGCTCATGGGGTCAGTGTAGTGCGGGGTGCCTGAAGGGAAGCTCCATGGTCCTGCGTGGGCGTCTCCCCGTGTTGAAGCCTCCGTAAAGTTGCGGTAAATCGGGTTCGAAGGGGCGGGCGGAAGTGCTCTGAAAGATATAGCTATCAGCGCTTATTCATCAAGCGCTGGGGGTGTTTTTAACCCTTGAAGCAAGCCACACCAACAGCAGCACAGGCACCCCCAGCATCGCCGTCGCGGTGAAGAAATGCGCATAGCCAAATGCATCCACATAGTCGCCCGAGAAGCCCGCCACGAACTTTGGCAGCAGCAGCATCATCGAGCTGAACAGCGCGTACTGCGTGGCCGAATAGCTCACGTTGGTGAGGCTCGACAAGTAGGCAATGAACGCGGCCGACGCAATGCCGCTGGCCAGGTTGTCAGCCGACACCACGGCGATCAGCGCCGTCACATCGTGCCCGTGGCCCGCGAGCCAGGCAAACAGCAGGTTGCTGCCGGCGCTCAGGATGGCGCCCAGCATCAGGATGCGCATCACGCCAAAACGCATCGACAGTACGCCGCCAATGAACGCTCCGGCCAAGGTCATGATCACGCCATACACCTTGGTCACGGCGGCCACTTCGTCCTTGGTGAAACCCATGTCCACATAGAACGGGTTGGCCATGATGCCCATCACCACGTCGCTGATGCGGTAGACGGCGATCAGCGCCAGGATGAGCACGGCCTGCATGCCGTAGCGGCGCAGGAAGTCGGCAAACGGTTCCACCATGGCGCTCTGGATCCACTCCGCCGCGTTGCGGGCCGGGGACAGTTGCACCGGGGCAGGTTCGCGCGAGAACAGCACGGTGACCACGCCCACCGCCATCGAGGCCGCCATCACCAGGTACGCCATCTGCCAGGCGCCGTTCTGGTACGCAGCAGCCCCTTGCGCAAGGGCTTGGCCGACGGGTGGCGCCACCTCGGCGCGCGCCGCTATCCACAGCACCCCAGCGCCCGCCCAGATCATCGCCAAGCGGTAACCCGTCTGGTACGACGCGGCCAGCGCCGCCTGGTGGTTGGCGTCGGCCGATTCGATGCGAAACGCATCGAGCGCAATGTCCTGCGTGGCCGAGCCAAAGGCCACCGCCAGCGCGCACCACACGATGGGCCCCAGCGTCTGGCGCGGGTCGGCCAACGCCATGCCGACGAGGCCGCCCACGATCAGCGCCTGCGACAGCAGCAGCCAGCTGCGCCGCCGCCCCAGCGCGTGTGTCAGCAGCGGAATCGGCAACCGGTCTACCAGCGGCGCCCACACCCACTTGAAGCCGTAGGCCAGGCCTACCCAGCTCAGATAGCCGATGGTGCTGCGGTCAATGCCGGCCTCGCGCAGCCGAAACGAGAGCGTGCCCAGCACCAGCAACAGCGGCAGCCCAGCAGAAAACCCGAGCGTCAGCATGCGCAGGCTGGCGGGCTCCAGGTACACGCGCAGCGTTTGCAGCCAGGGCGTGCGAGGCGGTTTGTCCGGCGAGGTGGAGGGGGTGACGCTGGGGGTTGAGGAAGTGGAGGTGTCTGACATGGGCAAGCGGGGGTTTTGTCTATCATCGCCGACACACCCTTGCAGCCAACCTGCGTGCCTCCATCTGGGCAACGTAGGCGGACTGGCAACTTGCTATCGGTCTGTTGGTGTGTCCGTCAGTGCGTACTGCGTCAGCGTTGCCATTATTCCTTCCGGCGTCCTTCCTTCATCACGGTGGTTTCTTGTATGTGCACCTTCTGCCCCGCTCCTTCTGTTGCGCCATCGTCACCCTGGTCGGCACGTCGCGCGTTTTTGCTGGCCGCAGGCGCTGCGGCGGCCACACCGGCATTGGCGCAGGTCGATGTGGGTTCGGCGTCCAGCCTGCGCAAGCTGGTCCCGGCCGAAACGCTTGAACAATCTGCGGCTCAGCAGTATCAGCAGATGCTGCAGCAGGCCAAGGCCAAACGCGCACTGGCGCCCAGCGACCACCCGCAGCTGCAGCGCCTGCACGCCATTGCCAAGCGGCTGATTCCGCACACGGCGCCGTGGAACGACCGGGCCAAGCAGTGGCGCTGGGAGGTCAACCTCATCGGCAGTTCGCAGATCAATGCGTTCTGCATGCCCGGTGGCAAGATCGCGTTCTACACCGGCATCCTCGACCAGCTCAAGCTCACCGACGACGAGGCCGCGATGATCATGGGCCACGAAATGGCCCACGCCCTGCGCGAACACGCACGCGAGCGCATTGCCAAGACGCAGGGCACCAACCTGGCGCTGCGCCTGGGCTCGCAACTGCTGGGCCTGGGCGACCTGGGCCAGGCGGCGGCCGGGCTGGGTGGGCAATTGCTGACGCTGCAGTTCAGCCGGTCGGACGAGAGTGATGCCGATCTGGTGGGGCTGGAGCTGGCCGCGCGCGCGGGCTACCAGCCCTCGGCCTCCGTCAGCCTGTGGCAGAAGATGGGCACGGCCAGCGGCAGCAAGCAGGGCGGGCTGGCGTTTTTGTCCACCCACCCTTCAGGCCCCGCGCGCATCCGCGAGCTGGAGCTGAACGTGCCCAAGGTGCAGGGGCTGTATCAGGCGGCGCGGCGCAACGGGTAGCCGCAGGCGGCCCAGACGCCGGGGTTTTGAGAACTCCTGTCTTGATAGCTGATAGTGCTTAATGGATAAGCGCTAGAGGCCAATTTCATTCAAATTTCCGCTACTGAGCTGCTTGAAGCGCTATGCCGCGCTCACCCGGTTGCGGCCCGCGTTTTTGCTTTGGTACAGCGCCTTGTCGGCGCGTGCAATGGCGGCCTGCAGGTCGTCGGCGCTGTGCACCTGGGCCACGCCAAACGACATGGTCAGCGCGATGGGCGCCTGGCCCACGTCCAGCGTCGCCTGTTCGATGGCGGCGCGGATGCGCTCGGCCGTGGCGCAGGCGGCGTCCAGCGGGCTGGCAGGCATCAGCGCCAGAAACTCCTCACCGCCCCAGCGCGCCAGCACGTCGCCTTCGCGCAGGTTGGCGGCCAGCACTTTGGCCATGGCCACCAGCACCTCGTCGCCCACGGCATGGCCGTATTGGTCGTTGATGCGTTTGAACAGGTCCACATCGCACAGCAGCAAGGTGACCGGCGCACCGTCGCGCTGGCTGCGCGCCAGAGCGTTGGTGGACAGGGCTTCAAAGTGGCTGCGGTTGGACAGGCCGGTCAGCGGGTCGAGCGTGGCCTGCTTGCGCAGGCGGCTCTCCGCGATCAGGATGGTGCGCCGGTAAAACGCCGCCAACGCGGCCGACATGGCAAACACCAGGCAGATGTGCACCCAGTTCACGATTTTGACGCTGCGTGTGGGCAGGGGGTCCAGCGGGCCCAGGTGGCTGCTCAGCGCGTGCAGGCCCAGGTAATACGCCAGAAGCGCCAGCACCATGGGCGCAGCGTATCCGCGCGTGTTGGCAATCACGATGGCCGGAATGAACATCAGCAGGTAGTAGTGAAAACCGCTGTCCCAGCCGATCAACAGGGACCCTAGGGCCGAATGCCCCACGACCTCCAGCCAGATCAGCGCCAGTGCCGCAACGTTGCGGCGCTTTTGCAAGAGCCGATAGGCGCCCAGGTACATCGCAATGCTGACCACGTTCACTGCCGCCAACGGCAGTGACCCCAGCCACAGAAACAGCGCAATGTAGCCGACATCAATTGCCGCCGCGGTCAGCGCCACGCGCTGCACCATGGCCCAATAGGCCTTGCCCGCCAGACTGGAGCCACGCTGCGGTTCGAGGGGAGGGCGTGGCTTGAAGTTGGGATTCATGTAACGAGGAGCGCGGATGGCGAACAGCGTCTGTGCAGCGAGGGCTCACAAACCGCTTACAAAGAGATACATCGTAAGCGTGCATTCCATTCGCAGTCTCTGGAACTGGACGTTTTTGCTGCGTCTATTCACTTCGCAGTCGGGGGCTGGACGAGGTTGGTCAGTCGTAGTTAAGGGAAATATGGGTCGAATTAGCCGCCAGCGCTTATCCGTACAACCGTTGATGCAATCAAAATAAGAGCTGTTGATCCGGATTTTGTGCTTCGATGCTCGAGAGCAACACCGCAGCGCTGATCGTCGAGCAGGTATTGCACCACTACCCCACTGCCCCACTGTGCCCCACTGGACTCGGCCGCGTGTAAGGACTGCACGGTGTGACTGCGCGTGGACAAGCGGTTCGACCGTCAATACAACATACCTCTACCGTCGCACCTGCTTACAGCCCACCGTGTGCAGCCCAATCCGGGACAGCGCGGCGATGTCCGCTGACGGCTCGGCGTGATTGCCTACCCCATAGCGTCGCGCCAGCACCTATGGTGCTCGCAGGGCGGGTATTTCTTTCCTGCCAAGAACATGGATAGGAACCAAATATGAAAATCTCTTGCAAAGCTGCATTGGCCACCGTGGCGCTCGCGGCCGCAGCCCATGCCAGTGCTGAAATTACCTTCTATCAGCAAGAGCACTTTCAGGGCCGGTCTTTCGTCACCGAGCGGCGCGTGGGCAATTTCGAACGCTTTGGTTTCAATGACCGCGCATCTTCCGTCACCGTCACCAATGAGCGTTGGGAGGTCTGTGAAGACGCCCGCTTTAGTGGCAGGTGCATGGTCCTGCGCCCGGGGCAATATCCATCGCTTGGCGCGATGGGTATGAACAACGGCATTTCGTCAGCCAGGAACATTCCTGTGGATCAGCGTGTGGACCGTCGGCGCTATGCGCCGGAGCCCGCACGTGTCGCTGCTCCAGCGGTCGGAAAAATCGCGCTGTTTGCCCAAGAAGGGTTTGGTGGCGCTGCGTTCACGACGCAAGAGTCCATGCGCAACCTGAATCGCGAGGGCTTTAGCAACAGGGCTTCTTCGGCGGTTGTGGTGGGGGATCACGCGTGGGAAGTGTGCGACGACGAACGCTTCAGCGGCCGGTGCATGGTGCTGCGGCCCGGGCAGTACCCGTCGCTATCGGCCATGGGCATGAACAACCAGATCTCCTCCGTTCGGGAGCTCGAACGCGGCGCCCGGGTAGACGACCGCCGCTATGCGCCGCAGCCCGTTGCTGCGCCCGACTACCGCCGTCGCCGCGACGAGCGGCTGTTTGAGGCCGATGTGAGCTCTGTGCGCGCCGTAGTTGGCACACCGCAGCAGCGCTGCTGGGTGGAGCGCGAGCAAGTGTCCCAAAACCAGGTGAACGCGCCAGGTGCTGTGCTCGGCGCGCTTCTGGGCGGTGTTCTGGGGCATCAAGTTGGCGGCGGAAGTGGCAAGGATATCGCCACTGCGGGCGGCGCCATCGCGGGCGCGGTGCTGGGCGCGCGGGCTGGCAATAACGGGCCCGCAACGCAAGACGTGCAGCGCTGCCAACAAGTGCCCAGCCAGGCCCAGGCCGACTATTGGGACGTGACGTATATGTTCAAGGGCGAAGAGCACCATATCCAGATGGCTACCCCACCCGGACGCACCATCACCGTCAATGCACGGGGCGAGCCGCGCACGTAATCAGAATTTGAGTGCTTTCGGCCCTTAGCGCTTATGCAGTAAGCGTTAGCAGCTATTGATTCAGAAGCAATCCTTAAGTGCCCTGCACGTAAGGATTGCTTTCGCGCTCCCGCCCAAAACTGCTCTCCGGCCCATGCCCGGGAATGAACACCGTTTGGTCGCCCATAGGCCACAGCCGCTGAACGATGCTGTCGATCAGGTGCTGGTGGTTCCCTTGCGGGAAATCTGTGCGGCCAATGCTGCCCGCGAAGAGCACGTCGCCCACAAACGCGCGGTCGATTTGCGGCGCGTGGAACACCACGTGGCCTGGCGTATGGCCGGGACAGTGGCGCACGTTCAGCGTTTCATTGCCGATCTGCACCGTGTCACCATCGCCGAGCCAGCGCGTGGGAGTGAAGTGCTGCGCGGGCGGAAAGCCGAACATCGCGCTTTGCTGTGGCAGGCCGTCAATCCAGAACTGGTCGCCCGGATGCGGACCAACGATGGGCAGCGAAAGCCGCTCTGCCAGCTCGCCCGTGCCGCCCGCGTGGTCGATGTGGGCGTGGGTGAGCCAGATCTGTTCGAGCGTTACGCCCAGTCGCTTGGTCTCAGCCAGCAGCACATCCAGATCGCCGCCGGGGTCGACCACGGCGGCGAGGTGGGTGGCGTCGCACCAGACGATGGAGCAGTTTTGCTGGAAGGCGGTAACGGGGACGGTGAGGTACTGGAGCATGGTGGGTAAGAGTGAATTTCTGTATTTTTACCTGTGGGGCGCCTCGCTGGCCGTGGAGGGTCAAGCCCTTGCCAGCCTCTCCACGAGGAAATCCACCAGCGCCCGCACGCGCAGCGGCATGTGCCGGTGGGCAGGGTACAGCAGCGAAAACGGGCGGGAGGCACCGGCATGGGCAGGCAGCACCTCCTGCAAGGCGCCGCTGTGCAGATCGGCTTCCACAATGAAGCGGTAGGTTTGCAGCAGCCCCGCGCCCGCGCGTGCCAGGGTGACGGGGCCCAGGATGTCATCGGCGCAACGCAGCCGGCCCTGGGTGGGCAGATCCACATCGCGCCCGGCATCGTCGCGCAGCCTCCACGGAACCGGCTGGCCGCTGCTGGGCAACACAAACTGGAGGCATTCGTGCGTTGCCAGATCGGCCAGCGTGCTCGGTTCGCCACAACGCGCCAGATACGCTGGGGCGGCCACCACCACCAAGGCGGCATCCTCCAGCTTGCGGGCCACCAGCCCAGAGTCGACGGGCGGGCGCCCGCGCACGGCCAGGTCAAAGCCTTCTTCGGTGAAGTCCACATTGCGGTTGCTCAGCTGCAGTTCCAGTTCGACCTGCGGGTACGCCTGCGCAAATGCGGGGAGCAAGGGGAGGATGCGGCAGTGTCCGTAGGAGGTGGGAAGGCTGAAGCGGACTAGGCCTGCCGGGGCCTGCTGCTGGCCCGACAGCTCCCGCTCTGCCTCGGCCAACTGGCCCAGCGCCTGGCGGCATTGCTCGTAGTAGCGCTTGCCCGCGTCGGTCAGCCGCACTTGGCGCGTGGTGCGCTGGAACAGCCGCACGCCCAGGCGTGCCTCCATGCGCGCCACGGACCGGCTCACCGCAGCCGCTGTGAGCCCCGCAGCCTGCGCGGCGGCCGTGAAGTTCTGCCACTGCGCGGTGAGGCAGAACAGCTCGATGCTCCCCAGCTTCAGGTCGTCGAATTGGCGGGCCATGTTTGTTTATTACTTCGTGTAATGACTGAATTGAATGGCGCCTAGTTTATGGCCGTCGAGATCATCAATACCATCGCGTCACCTTTCACCAACGCCCCCGAGGCATTCCCATGAAGCTTTACTTTTCCCTGGCGCCTGCTCCCTGTCGCCCCACATCCTGCTGCGCGAATGTGGCCTCACTTTCGACCTGGAGAAGGTCGATACCGCGCGCCACCAAACATCCGACGGGCGCGATTTCTATGCGGTCAACCCCAAAGGCCAGGTCCCCGTGCTGGAGCTTGCCGACGGTTTCCGCCTCACCGAAGGCCCGGTCATTGCGCAATACATCGCCGACCAGGCGCAGGCCACGCAGCTCATGCCCGCCGCTGGCACCATGGCGCGCTACCGGGTGATGGAGTGGCAGAACTACGTCAGCACCGAGCTGCACAAGTCCTTCACGCCCCTGTTCCATAACGACGTTGACACCAACGCCAAAGCCGCACTGGCCGCCTTGTTGCGCAAGAAGATGGAATGGCTGGACGCGCAACTGCAGCACGGCCCTTACCTGACGGGCGAGCACTTCACGGCGGCCGATGCCTACCTGTTTGTGGTGCTGGGCTGGGCCAAGTTTGTGAAGCTGGACATCAGTGACCTGGCCCATCTGCAGGCGTTCCTGCACCGGGTGGCGGCGCGCCCCGCCGTGCAGGCCGCGATGCGGGCCGAAGGCTTGCTGGGCTGAGGCGCCGTTTGTTCATCCATCCACAAGGAATACGCCATGCCTTACATCAACATCAAAGTGACACGTGAAGGTGTCAGCAGTGCACAAAAGGCAGCGCTGATCGAGGGCGCGACCGATCTGCTCGTGCGTGTCCTCAACAAGGAGCCCGCCACCACCTTCGTCGTGATCGACGAGGTCGAGACCGACAACTGGGGCGTGGCCGGTGAGACGGTGACCCTGCGGCGCCAGCGCGCCCGCGCCGCCACCGAAGGAGTCGCGCCATGAGTGCCCCGCGCTTCGACGCAGTCGCCGCCGTGCTGCAGGAGTATTTCGACGGCCTGTGCCACAGCGACACGCAGCGCCTTCGCCGCGTGTTTCACCCGCAGGCGGTCTATGCCTGCGCCACGGCCGAGCCTGCGGTGATCCTGCGCATGGAGGAATATTTCCCCATCGTGGACCAGCGCCCCTCACCCGCGAGCCGGTGCGAGACGGTGCAGGAGCGCATTCTGTCCATCGAGTTTGCCGGGCCGGTGACGGCCCTGGCCAAGGTGGAATGCGCCATCCTGCCCAAGCACTTCACCGACCTGCTGACGCTGATTTATGCGGACGGGCGTTGGCAGATCATTGCCAAGGTTTTTCACTACGAACTGGATCGCTGAGGCGACGATATGCGCAACGCGACGGGCGAGCTCGCAAATGAAAAATACTCGCATTTTGATAGCTATTAGCGCTTGCTATATAAGCGATAGTGGCCTATTTGAGATGAAATTTACGGTCGAAGGCAGAACCGGGTGTGGACCCATCACAGGTTGGTTGCCGCCACCACTTCCGACATGTCGGTCAGCCCCTGCAGCACCTTCTCGATTCCGTCCTGGCGCAAGGTCAGCATGCCAGCGGCCAGCGCCGAGTGGCGGATGTCCGCGGCAGGTGCTCGGTGGCGGATGTGCTGGCGGATGGTGTCATCGCTCAGCATCAGTTCGTGGATGCCCAGGCGGCCGCGGTAGCCGTGGCCCTCGCATTGGGGGCAGCCCACCGGGCGCCACAGGCGGAGCTCGCCCAGAGGGCCGCCGTGCTGCTGTCGCCAGCGGCTTATCTGCGCGGCGCGGGCTTCGGCGGTGTTGTAGGTGCCGCTGTCCAAATATTGCGATGCGAGGCTGATTAGCTGATCGTCATCCGCAACGTGCGGTTCGCGGCACGTTGTGCACAGTCGGCGCACGAGGCGCTGCGCCAGGATGGCCAGCAGCGAATCTGAAAAGTTGAACGGGTCCAGGCCAATTTCAAGCAGGCGTGCAATGCTCTCGGGCGCCGAGTTGGTGTGCAGGGTCGACAGCACGAGGTGGCCCGTCAGCGAGGCTTCGATGGCGATGCGTGCGGTTTCCTCATCACGCATCTCGCCGATCATGATCACGTCCGGGTCGGCCCGCAAGAAAGTGCGCATAGCGGCAGCAAAGGTCCAGCCGATGCGCGGGTTGACTTGCACCTGGCGCAGGCCGCTTTGGGTGATCTCGATGGGGTCTTCGGCGGTCCAGATCTTGCGGCCCGCCGTGTTGATGTCGCGCACCACCGAGTGGAGTGTGGTCGTCTTGCCGCAGCCGGTGGGACCGCAGACCAGCACCAGGCCATAGCTTTTTCGCACCACGGCGCGCATGGCGATCAGGTTGGGCTGGCTCAGGCCGATGTTCTCCAGCGGCAGCGGTTTGGCACCTGCCAAAAGACGCAGCACCACGTCTTCGAGCCCGCGGGAGGTGGGCACGGTCACGACGCGCAGCTCCACTGGCGGGCCGCCAAAGCGCGCAAAGTCGATCTTCCCGTCCTGGGGCTTGCGGTGCTCGGAGATGTCCATCGCCGCCATGATTTTGATGCGCGCCACCATCGCAAACCGGTAGCGCGCGGGCAGCTCCAAGTAGGGCGTGAGGTCCCCGTCGATGCGCAGGCGGATGCGCACGTTCTGCGGGGCGGGCTCGGTTTCGATGTGGATGTCGGATGCGCGGTGGTTGATGGCCTCGTCGATGACCGAGTTGATGAGCCGCACGAGGGTGTTGTCCGACTCGCTGATCACGTCTGTCTGCTCGGCGGAGGCGGCATCGGGCGCGGCACTGCTCAGATGGGTGGCCAGTTCTTGCGATGTGGCGCGCGTGGAGGGGGCTATGGGCGCGGGGCTTTGCGGACCGGCAGGATGCGTGCGGTACGCCTGGTCAATGGCGGGCATCAGCGTGCCGGGTGCTGCCTGCAAGGGGATCAACCGGCGTTGGGTGAGAAACCGCAGCTCATCCAGCAGCACGCGATCCAGCGGGTCGGCCATCAGCAGCACCAGTGCGTCGTCGCGTGCCATGAGGGGCAGAACAGACTCGCGCTCGGCCACGGAGCGCGGGATCAGCGCCAGCGCTGCTGCGTCTGGCGTGATGTCGCCCGGGTGCACCGTGTAGTCGCCCAGCCATGCGGCAATGACCTGGCGCAGTTGCTCCTGGGTGAGTTCACCCCGGTCTACCAGGATCTGTCCGATGAGGCGGTGCTGGCCGTTGCCCCGCTCCACCTGCTGCGTCTTCAGCCCCTCGGTCAGCGCCGGTGGCGACAGCAGACCGGCATGCACCAGTGCCTCACCCAGATGCCGCGCCTTGCCCACGGTGGGGTGGGGGCTGGAGAGCTGCTTCCACAACGCATCTGCGTTGGCGGGCCGAAAACTGTGGGCGGGTGGGGGTGAGGCGGAAGCAGCGGCGTCGGTCATCGGTTCAGTGTGGCGTTGTCACAGGGTCAGGTCGTACTCCACGGTGATGGGTGCGTGATCGGAGAACTTCTCGCCTTTGTAGATGGATTCGGTGCGTGCCAGCGCCGCGAGCGCAGGGGTGGCCAGGTGGTAGTCCAGCCGCCAACCCACGTTATTGGCATAGGCCTGCCCGCGGTTACTCCACCAGGTGTAGGCGGTGTCGGTGGCGGTAGGTTGTAACTGACGGTAAACGTCTATGATGCCGCCGCCTTCATCAGTTGTGTGCAACAACTTTGTCATCCAGGCCCGCTCTTCGGGCAAAAAGCCACTGTTCTTCTGGTTGCTGCGCCAGTTTTTGAGGTCGATTTGATGGTGCGCAATGTTGATGTCGCCGCACAGAATGAACTCGCGTTCGCGCTTGACTTTCATCAGATGTGGATGCATCTCGGCCAGGAACCGGAACTTGGCCTGCTGGCGTTCTTCGCCCGACGAACCGCTCGGAAAGTACGCGCTGATGATCGACAGCTTGCGTTCGGGCGTGTCAAAACGCAGCTCAACATATCGGCCTTCTGTATCGAATTCTTCTGATCCATAGCCAATGACTACATCGGATGGCTCGTGCCGGGTGTAAACGCCCACGCCCGAATAGCCTTTTTTCTGCGCAAAGTGGAAGTGTCCTTGCAGGCCCGCCATGCGCTCGAACCGGTTGGCGATGTCGGCCGCCTGGGCCTTCACCTCCTGCACACAAATACAATCCGCCCGCGTGGCTGCCATCCAGCTTTCCACGCCTTTGCTGGTGGCCGAGCGGATGCCATTGAGATTGAGGCTGGTTAATTTGAACAAGGAATTCCCTATGGTGGATGTTGGCGCGCAAACCTCTGAGCAGGGCCAGCTGGCGCAGGATTTTGTCCGTTTTGCCGTCGAATCGGGCGTGCTGCGGTTTGGCGAATTCAAGACCAAGGCAGGGCGCTTGAGCCCCTACTTCTTCAACGCTGGCCTGTTCGACGATGGCAGCAAGCTCGGACGGCTCGCGGAATTCTATGCAAAAGCCCTGATGGCCAGCGGCATCGAATTCGACATGGTGTTTGGCCCTGCCTACAAGGGCATCCCCCTGGCGGCCACGGTGGCGGTCGAGCTGGCCCGGCTGGGCCGCAACGTGCCCTTTGCCTACAACCGCAAGGAGGCCAAGGACCACGGCGAGGGCGGCACGCTGGTGGGCGCGCCCCTGAAAGGACGCGTACTCATCATCGATGACGTGATGTCTGCCGGTACCGCGGCGCGCGAGTCCATTGCAATCATCCGGGCTGCAGGTGCCACCCCTCAAGCAGTGGCAATTGCACTGGACCGCCAGGAAAAAGCCACAGAGAATGGCCAGGACGTGGACCACAGCGCCGTCCAGTACGTGCGCGGTCAACTGGGTATGCAGGTGTGTGCCATTGCGCGGTTGGCAGACTTATTGCTGTATCTCTCTGATAACGGGGGGGAGGGGATGCGTTCCCACCATGAAAAAGTGCTGGCCTATCGCCAGCGGTACGGAGTCAATGAAGGGTAGAGGACTTGAGCACATCGGCGTGGATCGTGGGCGGAGTTTTGTTGGCCACCCTGGGCGCCGAGGGCGCGTGGGCGCAAGCCCAGCAGGGCGCCACGGGCGGCATCTATACCTGCGTGGATAAGAACGGCCGTCGCCTCACGGCTGACCGCCCCATCCCCGAATGCCTGGACCGTGAGCAGCGTGAGCTGAGCCCTTCCGGCATCACGCGCCGCCAGATCGGCCCGTCGCTCACCGAAATTGAACGCGCCGCCCAGGAAGCGCAGCGCCGCAAAGAGGCCGAAGAACGTGCGCGTGTGGTCGAAGAGCGCCGCCGCGAACGTGTGTTGGTGGCGCGCTACCCCGACAAGGCGGCTCACGATGTTGAGCGCGCCGCGGCAATTCAGTTGGTGGACGATGTCACTGCCACCGCAGAAAAGCGCATGGAGGAACTCAAGGCCGAGCGCAAGAAATTCGACGTGGAGATGGAGTTCTACAAGAAGGACCCCACCAAAGCGCCCATGGTGCTGCGCCGCAGGATTGCCGAGAACGACGACAGCATGGGAGAACAGCAGCGTTTCATCGCCGGGCAAGACCAGGAAAAGCGGCGTGTGCACGCGAGGTTTGATGCCGAACTGGCCCAGTTGCGCAAACTGTGGGACACCCAACGGCTGCCCGCTGCGGCCACTTCATCGAGCGATTCGACGGGAGCTGCGGCGGCATCCCGGTAAATGTGCTGTGCGATGGGGCTGTGTGCCAAAAACAAAGGGGCCTTGTGGCCCCTTTGTTGATTTGCGAGTGGCATCTGGCGATTGGAGCGCCGGAAGGCCATAAGGCCGTTAGCCAGAATGCGGGTGCGTCGTCAACCCGCCAGCTTCGCCCGCAGCAGATCGTTGACCTGCGTCGGATTGGCCTTGCCTTTGCTGGCCTTCATGATCTGACCCACCAGCGCATTGAACGCCTTGTCCTTGCCCGCCCGGAACTGCGCCACGTTGTCGGCGTTGGCGGCAATCACCTCATCAATGATCTTCTCCAGTGCGCCGGAGTCGTTCATCTGTTTGAGGCCCTTCGATTCGATGACCGCATCCACATCCGCCGATTCGCCAGCCCACAGGGCGTCAAACACCTGCTTGGCAGCATTGTTGGATACCGTGCCATCGGCAATGCGCCCGATCAGCGTCGCGAGTTGAGCGGACGTGACGGGGGCCTGCTCAATGCCAATTTCTCCCAGGTTCAGGCGGCGCGACACCTCGCCCATGATCCAGTTGCTGGCCAGCTTGGCCTGGCCGCATGCCTTCGCTGCGGCTTCGAAGTACGCCGCCATTGCTTTGCTTTGGGTCAGCGTGGTCGCGTCGTATTCGGGCAAGCCGTAGACCGCCACAAAACGCGCCGCCATGGTGCGAGGCAACTCGGCCATCAGCGCGCGTTCTTCCTGCACCCAACTCTCCGAGATGTGCAGCGGCGGCAAATCGGGATCAGGAAAATAGCGGTAGTCGGCCGCATCTTCCTTCGTCCGCATCGCGCGTGTTTCGCCGGTGTCCGGGTCGAACAACACCGTAGCCTGCTGGATCGCGTGGCCGTCTTCAATCTGCTCGATCTGCCAGCGGATCTCGTAGTCGATCGCCTGCTGCATGAACTTGAACGAGTTCAGGTTCTTGATCTCGCGGCGCGTGCCCAGCGGCTGGCCTGGCTTGCGCACCGACACGTTCGCGTCGCAGCGGAAGCTGCCCTCTTGCATGTTGCCGTCGCAGATGCCGATCCAGGTCACGATCTTGTGCAGTTCCTTGGCATAGGCCACGGCCTCTTCCGACGAACGCATGTCGGGCTCGGTCACGATCTCCAGCAACGGGGTTCCGGCTCGGTTCAGGTCGATGCCAGACTGACCAATGAAGTCTTCGTGCAGCGACTTGCCTGCGTCCTCTTCCAGGTGGGCGCGCACCAGTTTCACGGTCTTCTTCTGGTCACCGAGGAAGAACTCCACCTCGCCGCCTTGCACTACGGGGATCTCGAACTGGCTGATCTGGTAGCCCTTGGGCAGGTCGGGGTAGAAGTAATTCTTGCGGGCAAAAATGCTGACAGGTGCAATGTGCGAGCCCAGCGCCAGCCCGAGGCGAATGGCGCAGGCCACGGCCTCGCGGTTCATCACGGGCAGGGTGCCGGGCAAAGCCAGGTCCACAGCACAGGCCTGGGTGTTGGGCTCTGCACCAAAGGCCGTGCTGGCACGGCTGAAAATTTTGCTCTGGGTGGCGAGCTGGGTGTGTGTCTCAAAGCCGATGACGACTTCGTAACCCTGAATCAGTTTCACAGACATGGGTTCTGTCCTTGGCTATCAAAAAAGGAGCTGGTAGCGCTTGATTTATAAGGACCTCAGCATCTTATCGCGCTGAAGTCCTTTGGTGAAATGCGCTACAAGCTATGGATTTCAGAGCGGACTGCGCAGATGGAAGTCGGTGGCTTGTTGCAGGCGGTGCGCCGCATTCAGAAGGCGGGCTTCTTGAAAATAGTTGCCAATCAGCTGCAGGCCGACTGGCATGTTGCCCTCACCAAAACCTGCGGGCACGCTCATGCCAGGCAGACCGGCCAGCGAGCCCGGCAGCGTGAAGATGTCGGCCAGGTAGTCGGCCAGCGGGTCGTTGCCGTGTTCGCCCAGCTTCCAGGCCACAGTGGGGGCCACGGGGCCCGCGATCACGTCGCAGTCTTTGAACGCGTTCTGGAAGTCGTCCGCAATCATGCGGCGGATCTTCTGCGCCTGCAGGTAGTAAGCGTCGTAATACCCGTGGCTCAGCACATAGGCGCCGATCATGATGCGGCGCTTGACCTCGTCGCCAAAACCTTCGGCGCGGGTCTTCTTGTACATGTCCACCAGGTCGGTGTAGTCCTTGGCGCGGTGGCCGAACTTCACGCCGTCGAAACGGCTGAGGTTGGACGACGCTTCGGCTGGGGCAATGATGTAGTAGACCGGGATGGACAGTTCGGTGCGGGGCAGGCTGATGGGCACGAGCTTGGCGCCGAGCTTCTCGTATTCCTTGAGCGCACCGTCCACTGCGGCGCGCACATCGGGCGCCAGACCTTCGCCAAAAAACTCGGCGGGAATGCCGATGCGCAGGCCGTCGATGCTGTCGTTGAGCTTCGCGCTGAAGTCCTCGGCGGGCACATCGAGCGACGTGGACTCGCGGTCCGGGTCCGGGCCGCACATCGCGGACAGCAGCAGCGCGCAGTCCTCGGCGCTGCGGGCCATGGGGCCGGCCTGATCGAGGCTGGAGGCGAACGCGATCATGCCGTAGCGGCTGGCGCGGCCGTAAGTGGGCTTGATGCCGGTGATGCCGCAGAACGAGGCGGGCTGACGGATGGAGCCGCCCGTGTCGGTGCCCGTCACGGCCGGGGCCAGGCGTGCGGCCACTGCCACGGCGCTGCCGCCCGACGAGCCACCAGGGATGCGGTCCGTATTCCAGGGGTTGCGCACCGGCGCGGGGGCGTCGAAGCCCTGGGGCGCGACGGCGGAGTTTTCGTTGGACGAGCCCATCGCGAACTCATCGCAGTTGAGCTTGCCCAGCGTCACAGCGCCCGCGTCCGCGAGCTTGGTGACCACGGTCGCATCAAACGGCGACTGGTAGCCCGCCAGCATCTTCGAGCCCGCCGTGCTGGGGAAGTCGCGCGTGACGAAGATGTCCTTGTGTGCAATCGGCACGCCTTCCAGAATGCCCGCCGTGCCCGCGGCGATGCGGTCGTCCGCCGCCCGGGCCTGGGCCAATGTGACGTCTTCATTCAGAGCCACGTAGGCACCAAGGTTCTGGTGCGCGTGGGCGCGGGCCAGAAAATGCTGGGCAGCCTCGACGGCAGAAAATTGTTTGGAGCGCAAGCCTGCGGCCAGTTCGGCAACGCCCAGGTCATGCAGGGCTTTGGGGGTGGTGGTGCTCATGCGGGATTTATTCGATCACTTTGGGGACGAGGAACAGGCCCCGCTCGACAGCGGGGGCACTCTTCTGGTTGGCCTCTCGCTGGTTGGGTTCGCTGGCCACGTCTTCGCGCAAACGCAGCGCTACGTCCTGGATGGCCGCAACAGGGTGTGAAAGGGGTGAAACGCCCGAGGTATCCACAGCCCGCATCTGTTCTACGATGTCAAAGAAGTCATTGAGCTGGGTCAGCATGCGCTCACTTTCGGAGGGTGTCAGCTCAAGCCGTGCCAAATTGGCAATGCGGCCGATGTCCTGGGGGGTCAGTGCCATAGGGAAGAAATTAGAGAGAAACCAGACGTAAAGCTGTGATCCGGGCTGCGCCACAGGGAGTTATTCACAGGGGATGGGGTATTATCCCGGCTTTGCCGCAATACCCTCCTACAAGCCGGTTTTTGTGCGAAAAAATCGAGATTTGACCCCACCCACTCCCTGACACACCCGGCGACGGCAGGCCGAAGTGCACGCCGTGCCTGAGAGGATTTTTGAATGTTCGGAGCTTTTCGTCGGTATTTCTCCACCGACCTTGCCATTGACCTTGGCACAGCCAACACCCTCATTTTCGCCCGCGACAAAGGCATTGTGCTCGATGAGCCTTCCGTCGTCGCCATCCGCCACGAGGGCGGTCCCCACGGCAAGAAAGTCATCCAGGCGGTAGGCCATGAAGCCAAGGCCATGCTGGGCAAGGTGCCCGGCAACATCGAAGCCATCCGGCCCATGAAGGACGGCGTGATTGCCGACTTCGTGATCACCGAGCAGATGATCAAGCAGTTCATCAAGATGGTGCACCCGCGCACCCTCTTCACCCCCAGCCCCCGCATCATCATCTGTGTACCCTGCGGTTCCACCCAGGTCGAGCGCCGTGCCATCAAGGACGCCGCCGAAGCGGCCGGCGCCACGGCCGTCTATCTGATTGAAGAACCGATGGCCGCCGGCATCGGCGCTGGCCTGCCCGTGTCGGAAGCTTCGGGCTCCATGGTGGTGGACATTGGCGGCGGCACCACTGAAGTGGGGGTGATCTCGCTGGGCGGCATGGTCTACAAGGGCAGTGTGCGCGTGGGCGGCGACAAGTTCGACGAAGCCATCATCAGCTACATCCGCCGCAACTACGGCATGTTGATCGGCGAGCCCACGGCCGAAGCCATCAAGAAGAACATCGGCTCGGCCTTCCCCGGCTCCGAAGTGCGGGAGATGGAAGTCAAGGGACGCAACCTCTCCGAAGGCGTGCCGCGCAGTTTCACCATCTCCAGCAACGAAGTTCTGGAAGCCCTGACCGACCCGCTCAACCAGATCGTCTCGGCCGTGAAGAACGCGCTGGAGCAGACCCCGCCCGAGCTGGGCGCCGACATTTCCGACCGCGGCATGATGCTGACCGGCGGCGGTGCGCTGTTGCGTGATCTGGATCGCCTGCTGGCCGAAGAAACCGGCCTGCCGGTGCTGGTGGCAGAAGACCCGCTGACCTGCGTGGTCCGGGGTTGCGGCATTGCGCTGGAGCGCATGGACCGCCAGGGCAGCATTTTCACGAGCGAGTAACCCCGAGGCCTGTATTCCTCAGGCACTTTTCCGCTCTGAACTGCATGACTGCAACTGCTCCTATGCTTCTTTCCGAGCACCTGCCCGCGGAGTTCCCTCTGCTCGGCAGACCTTGACCGCTGCGCACCATGCCTTTCGGTACCCTGGAGCGCAGCGCTCCCCCATTGTTCAAACAGGGCCTCTCGGCCCTTTCGCGTTTGGCCGTCTACGGCGCTCTGGCGTTGTTCTTGATGGTGGCCGACGCGCGCTTTCAGCTGACCGGCCCGTTTCGGCAGGCGGTGGCCACAGCGCTGTACCCGGTCCAGTGGCTGATGCTGAAACCGGTGGAGTTCGCACGCCACGCATCCAGCTATTTCGATTCCTTGCAGGCGGCGCAAGAGGAACTCGACTCTGCCCGCAAAAAAATGGCCCTCATGGGCCAGCGCGCCAACCAGGCCGAACAGCTGGCGCTGGAAAACGGGCGCTTGCGGCAACTGCTGGTGCTGCGAGACCGCCTGGAGACCCCCGCGCAGGCGGCCGAGGTGATCTACGACACCGCGGACACCTACACGCGCCGCGTGGTGATTGACCGCGGACAAATGGGCGGTGTCGAGCCGGGAGCGCCCGTCATGGACGAGGCGGGGGTGCTGGGGCAGGTCACGCGCGTGTTTCCGCTCGTGAGCGAGGTCACCTTACTGGTGGACCGGGACCAGGCCATTCCGGTGCTCAACGTTCGCACGGGTGCGCGGGGCGTTGCCTACGGCGATCCGGTGGCCGGACATGGGGGTGGCATGGAGCTGCGCTTCATGCCCGCCAACGCCGATGTGCGCGAAGACGATCTGTTGACCACCAGCGGCGTGGACGGGTTGTATCCGTCTGGTTTGCCCGTGGCACGGGTGGTGCGCGTGGAGCGCCGGGCGGATTCTGCTTTTGCCCGCATCTACTGCATGCCGCTTGCCCAGGTGCAGGGCGCCCGCCATGTGGTGGTGCTCAAGCCGCTGGCAGACAACGTGCTGCCGCGCCCCGAGCCTGTGCCAACCGCGCCTGCCAAACGAGGGACGCGCAAATGACGTACGCCATCCAGCCGATGTGCTGGCCTGCTTCGGCTACACCCGTCCTGAAAGGAGGCCCGCGATGATCATGCCGCGTGGTGAGCCCCTGCTGATGCCGGTGAACCCCTTGTTCATCGTCGCCAGCCTGGCCGCGGGACTGGCCGTCAACATGCTGCCGCTGGGGCGCGTGGTGTGGACGCCCGACGTGCTCATGCTGCTGCTGGTGTTCTGGGGCGTGCACCAGCCGCTGCGCATTGGAATGGGCGTGGCGTTTGTGCTGGGGTTGTGCATGGATGTGAGCCAATCGGCCCTGCTTGGCCAGCACGCGCTGTCCTATACCGTGCTTTCGTTTGCGGCCATTGCCATCCACCGCCGGTTGTTGTGGTTCAGCGTGCCATCGCAGTCTCTGCAGGTATTGCCCTTGTTTGTCCTCGCCCATGCGATCGAGCTCTTGCTGCGCATGGCCTCTGGCGGCATATTTCCGGGGATGTGGAGTTTTCTGGCGCCACTGCTGGAGGCCATGCTCTGGCCCCTGGCCAGCTGGGTGCTGCTGGCGCCCCAGCGCCGTCCACCCGACCGTGACCAAAACCGGCCTCTGTGACCGACAACCATCTGGGATAGCCTGACATGACCGAACTGCGCAGCAGCGAAGCCGACGCCACGCGTTTTCGCATGCGCGCGCTGGTGATTGGCGCGGTCGTCTTTTTTGCGTTCTGCCTCATCGTCGCCCGGCTGGTGTTCTTGCAGGTGGTGCGCCACGATGACCTGGCCGCGCAGGCGGAGAGCAACCGCACGGCGGTGGTGCCCATCGTGCCCAACCGTGGACTCATCATGGACCGCAACGGCGTGGTGCTGGCCACCAACTACTCCGCCTACACGCTGGAGATCACGCCGTCCCGCGTGGGCACGCTGGACGAGACCATTGACGAGTTGTCCAAGGTGGTCGAGATCCAGACCCGCGACCGCCGCCGGTTCAAGCGGCTGATGGAAGAGTCGCGCAATTTCGAGTCGTTGCCCATCCGCACTCGCCTGACGGACGAGGAAGTCGCGCGATTTACGGCCCAGCGCTACCGGTTTCCGGGCGTGGACATCAAGGCGCGGCTGTTTCGCAACTACCCGCTGGGTGACGTGGCCAGCCATGCGATTGGCTATATCGGCCGCATCAACCAGAACGAAAAAGCGCGCATACAGGACTCTGAGGACGAAGCCAATTACCGAGGAACCGAATACATCGGCAAGCTCGGCATCGAGCAAAGTTTCGAGTCGGCCCTGCACGGATCGACCGGTGTCGAGCAGATGGAAACCTCGGCGGGCGGGCGGGCGGTGCGCAAGCTGTCCAGCCACGCTGCCACGCCAGGCGACAGCGTGGTGCTGTCCCTCGACATCAAGTTGCAGAAGATGATCGAGGAGCTTTTTGGCGAACGGCGCGGCGCGCTCGTGGCCATTGACCCGCGCACCGGCGAGGTGCTGGCATTGGTCAGCAAACCCACCTTCGACCCCAACCTGTTTGTCGAAGGCATTGATGTTGAGAACTGGACCGCACTCAACGAATCACTCGACAAGCCCTTGCTCAACCGGGCGCTGCGTGGCACCTACCCCCCGGGCTCCACCTACAAGCCCTTCATGGCCCTGGCCGCACTCGAAACCGGCAAGCGCACGCCCTCCGCCATTACCCAGGACAACGGCTCCTGGTCGTTTGGGGGCCACACATTCCGCAGCCATGGCGACCACGGTCTGGGCGCGGTGGACATGTACATCAGCATCGTCAAATCCAGCAACGTGTATTACTACTCGCTTGCCAACGACATGGGCGTGGACCTGATGCACGACTTCATGAAGCCGCTGGGTTTTGGGCAGATCACGGGCATTGACCTGAATGGCGAGCTGCGCGGATTGCTGCCCAGCCAGGAATGGAAGCGCAACGCCTACCGTCGACCTGAACAGAAGAAATGGTACGCGGGCGAGACGATTTCGTTGGGCATCGGCCAGGGCTACAACACGTTCACCATGCTGCAGCTGGCGCATGCCACGGCCACCGTAGCCAACTCCGGCGTGCGCCACAGCCCGCATTTGGCCGTTGCGACGGTGGACGCCGTCACCCGCGAACGCCGCCCCATCGCCCGAGAACCCGCCGTGGATTTGCATTTCAAGCCCGAGAACCTGGCCGTGGTACGCCGCGCACTGGTGGGTGTGACGCAAGAGGGCACCTCCACCCGCGTGTTCGCCGGAGCGCGGTACCTGTCAGCGGGCAAGACAGGCACGGCGCAGGCGGTGACCATCGGGCAGAAAGACAAGTACAACGCTGCCAAGCTGCAAGAGCACCAGCGCGACCACGCGCTGTACATGGCGTATGCGCCAGCCGACAACCCGCAGATTGCGCTGGCCGTGGTGGTGGAGAACGCCGGTTTTGGCGGGGCCCACGCCGCACCCATTGCGCGCCGGGTGTTCGACTATTGGCTGGTGGGCGACTACCCGAGCGAAGAAGACATCGCCGCCGTGCAAAAGGGCCAAGCCGCCGCACCCATTGGCAAGCCGCGGCGGGTTGCTGATGTGCCGCTCCTGGCGCCGTGATGTGCCCCTGGAATATCAAAAAAGATAGCTGTTGGCGCTTGATGGGTAAGCGCTAGCACCTGTTTTTCCAATAAATCCTGATCCACATCTCCATCTACGGCCGGACCAAGGCATCAAGCTGACGCCACGGCGGACCGGGGAGCTGCCTGCATCTGGCTGAACACCAGCGCCGCCACGATCAATGCCGCACCGCTGACGCCCGCCCAGCCCAGGCGCTCGCCCAGCAAAGCCCACGCGGTCAGTGCCGCGAATACGGGCTCCAGCCCAAACACGATGGCGCTGCGCATCGCGTCCACCCGCTGCTGTCCCCACGCCTGAAGTGTGACCACCACCACGCTGGCCAAGAGGCCCAGGTACACCAGCGCCACCCACGCATCCGCCGCCAGCGTGCCCAGGGACTGCAGCCAGCCCATGCCGCCGCCCTGCGCGAGCAGCAGCACGGTCGACGCGAGCGCCATCGCCGTGGCCTGCGCGGCGGCCATGCGGGTGGCGCGCAGCGGTCGAGCGGCTGTGCGGCGCGCGCATTCTTCCAGCGCCAGGATGTACAGGGCATAGAACACGGTGCTGGCCAGGGTCAGCGTATCGCCCAGGTTCCAGGGGTCGTTTTCGTGGAACATCAGCGCCATGCCCACACATGCCATCACGCACGCAGCCCACAGCCGCCAGCCGTAACGCCGGACCATAAAAGCTATGGCGATCAACGGCACCACCAGCACGTTGAGCCCGGTGACAAAGGCGTTGCGGTTGCTGCTGGTGCGCGCCAGCCCTTCGATCTGCAGCCAGAACGCCACGAACAGCAGCAGCCCCAGCGCGCTGCCCCACAGGCGCTCAGGGCGCCGCATGCCCCACCACAGCGGCGCCAGCACCACCAGCGCGATCACAAACCGCAGCCAGATGATCTGCAGCGCATCGAGCTGCGCGGACAGCAGCTTCATGGCGGGAAACGTGGTGCCCCACACTACGGTGACCACCAGCAGGGCCATCAGGCCCAAGCGTTCTGGTTTCATAGGATCCAACAGAAAGTGCAAAAGAAAAAGGCCGGCAGATTTGCCGGCCGGCCTCTCGACGGTTCGTTCGCGTTCCGCGCTTACGCCGCTGCGCTCGCGCCACCGAGGCCCATGCGAGGTAGCCGCGGAACTGGCTTTGCCAGGCCGCTGGCTGCGTCTCCCTCCCGAAGGATAGGGGGGGAGGAAGGCGCGCAGCGCCTCAGAGGGAGTCAGCTACTCAGGGGGTCAGTTAAAAATATACCGGGCCTGCAGGTTCAGGCGCAGCATGTCGCCCTTCTGGCCGTCAAACGTGGTGCGGCGGCCACCGATCAGCTCGCTGCCCAGCTCCACATTCTTGATCGGCAGGTAGTACATGCCAGCGTGCCACTGGTACAGCTTGTAGTTGCCTTCGCCGCCGTAGGCGTTCACGTAGGCATCGCCCAGCTTGTGGCGAGAGCGTACGGTGCCCAGCGACACGGTGGCGCGCAGCTGTTCGCTGAATGCGTTGGTCAGGCCCACGACAAAACCGTGGGAGCGGTCCAGGCGCACGGTGTTTCCGTCCAGAACGGGGTAGTTGGCACCCACCAGATAAGCGCCATCGCCGTCACCGTCCATGCGCGTGTACTGTGCCATCAGCGTGGCCGTACCCGTCAGCTTGTAGCCTGCGCCCAGCCCCAGGCCCAGACCACGTTTGGAGGCGCCGTCAATGCGTTGCTCGTGCGACATCACGCGGGCGTTGACGTTGCCCCAGTCGTAGGCCTTGTCCACGCGTGCCACCAGGTTCGGGCTCTTGGCGCCGTCAGAGGGCTCTTCGATGGCGAACTGGAACTTGGCAATGTCCGGGTTGTTGTAGGTGTAGCGTGCCTGTGTGGGGCGGCGGAACGTAGCGCCGGGCGGACCGTTGAAATCCACGGTTTCGGGCAGGTTGTCCACGTCCATGAAGGTGGACCAGGTCTGCCCAATCAGCCAACCCGCGTATTCGCCATAGGCATGGCGCAGGCGCAGGCGATTGCGGTTGCACTCGCTCCCGCAGTAGGCATAAAAATCGGCTTCGATCTTGGTGTTGAACGTGCCGATGCCGGTGGGTGTCGAGGTCTCGAACCCGAAGCGCGAGGTTTGCGCGGTCAGGCTGGTCTTGCCATTGCGGCTGTCGCCCAGGGGCTGCTCCATCACATTGGTGAACGTGTCGCCAGGGGCCGTGCCCTTGAAGTCCTTGACCATGTTGGCTTCGGCGTGACCATAGACACGGATCGAGGTTTCGCTGCCCGGCAGACGGAAACTCCCCGGGATGTCGCCCAGTACCACGGCGTCTTTTTGCTTCAGCTCCACCGCGTCAATGCGGTCGTTCCAGGCCGACGCCGATGCCGCGGGGGCAGCAGGCGCCTGTGCCTGTTGGGCTTTCATCTGGTTGAGTTCGGCGCGCAGCGCTTTGAGCTCATTGCGCATGTCTTCAAAGTCTTTCGCGGACTGCGCGGACGCTGCGGGAGGCAGGCTGCACAGGCCAGCGGCCATCAGGGCAAGGAACGTGTGGTTCAGTTTCATGGTCACTCCGGGTGGGGGCTGGGGTTGTGGTGGCACGGCACCTGGATCTCAGGGGCCTGTGCCTTCAGGCACTCATGCGGCCGATGAAGGCGCGGATTCGGTCGTTGGCGGGGTTGTTGAAAAATTCTGCTGGCGCCGCGTCGTGGGCAATGCGGCCCTGGTCAAAGAACATGACCCGGTCGGCCACCTCGCGGGCGAACCCCATCTCGTGGGTCACCACAATCATGGTCATGCCGCCACGGGCCAGTTCGCGCATCACATCCAGTACCTCTTGCACCATCTCGGGGTCGAGGGCAGAGGTGGGCTCGTCAAACAGCATCACCTTGGGCTGCATGGCCAATGCGCGCGCTATGGCCACGCGCTGTTGCTGACCACCGGACAGTTGCCATGGGTACTTGTGCGCGTGGTCCTGCATGCCCACCCGGCGCAGCAGGGTCATGGCTTGCTCATGGGCCTGGGCACGTGGTGTGCGGCGAATGCGCCGCGGCGCCAACGAGACGTTGTCCAGCACGCTCATGTGACCGAACAGGTTGAACTGCTGGAACACCATGCCAACCTCGCTGCGCTGGCGCTGCAGCGTGGCGATGTCATCGGTCACATCCTCCCCACCAATGGTGATGCGGCCGGTGTCATGGGGTTCGAGCCGGTTGATCGCGCGCAGCAGCGTGCTCTTGCCTGAACCGGAGGCACCGATGATCACGGTGACTTCGCCTGTGTTGAACACCGTGGATACATCGCGCAGCACCTGGTGGGCGCCGAACGACTTGCACACGTTTTCCACCACGATGAAGGGAGTGGGCTGCGCGCTCATTTGTTGCGGCCCTCCACATCAAACCGGTATTCGACAGCGTTCGAAATCTGCGTGACCAGTGTGGTCAGCAGCAAGTAGGTGATGGCCACGGTAGAAAGGGTGGCAATGGGCTGGAAGGTGGCAGACTGAATGCGGTTGCCGACGTTGGTCAGCTCCACCACGCCGATGGCATAAGCCAGAGACGAGTCCTTGAGCAGCGCCACGAAGTTGCTCACCAGCGGTGGCAGCGAGATCTTGAAGGCCTGGGGAAACACAACATCCATGAACACATGCACCCGGCCCAGGCCCAGCGCTTTGGCGGCCTCGGTCTGGCCGCGCGGCACCGCCAGCAGGCCCGCGCGAATGGCTTCGGCGTTGTAGGCGCCCACGTTCAGTCCCAGGGCCAGCACGGCGGCCGCAAAGTCGGGCAGGTTGAGCCCTGGCACCAGCACCGGCAGTGCAAAGTACACAAACAGAATCTGCACCAGCAGCGGCGTGCCGCGGATCACCCAGATATAGAAGCTGGCCACCCAGCGCACCGCGGCCCAGCGGGAGGTGCGGGCGAGGGCGGCAGCGGTGCCCAGCACCAGCCCCACACTGCCGCTAATGAGCGTGAGCCACAGCGTGGTGCGCGCGCCATCCGAGAACGCCTGGGCGTTGGGGCCGATGGGGTCGGGCAAAAACGACAGCATTTTGCCGAGCAGCGCCAGCGCCAGCACCATCAGCAATACGGCCGAGATGAGCGTGGCGTTGCTGCGCTGCTGGCGAGTCCAGCGCTCGGGCCAAAGTGCAGTGAGCATGAAAAATCCCGGTCAGGATGGGAAAGGAGCGAGCGCGGCGTGGCGCTCCCGGCATGCCCAGGCGGACACGCGGGCGCCGTCACACCTTCTGCTTAGTTGCAGCGGACGTCTTCGTTGAAGTACTTCTTGGACACTGCGGCGTAGCTGCCGTCGGCCATCACCTCGACCAGGGCCTTGTTCCAGCCACCGGCCAGCGAGCTGTTGCCCTTGGCCACGGCGGCGGCGATGCGTTCGATGAACAGCATTTCGCCCAGCTTGAAGCCCGCGCCGGGATTCTTGTCGGCCACCGCCTTGGCTACGAAGCGGTCGGTCACCCAGGCGTCCACGCGGCGCGAGTTCAGGGCGCTGCGCGCATCCACGTCGGTGGGGAAGTTCTTCATTTCCTTGATGGACGAAACCTTCTGCACGTTTTCGAGGTAGCTGGTGCCGGTCTGCACGGCCACCACCTTGCCAGCCAGGTCCTTGGCGCTCTTGATGGCGGGGTCCATGGCGATGATCATGCCGCCCGAGCAGTAGTGGGGCTCGGTGAAGGTGACGGCCTTGGCGCGCTCTTCGGTGATGCCGTGGGAAGCGATCACCAGGTCCCAGCGGTCCTGGCGCAGGCCGGTCAGCAGCGCATCAAAGCCCAGGGTCTTCCACTGAATGGTCAGGCCCATCTTCTTGGCCACCAATTCGGCCACTTCCACTTCAAAACCGGTCAGCGTGGTGCCGTTGAAGAAATTGAACGGAGCGAACTGGCCCTCGGTGGCGATGAGGATCTTGCCGTCTTTCTTGACCTCGTCCAGCGTTCGGGCCTGGGCGGCAAAAGCGGCGCAAAGCGCGAGGGCGGTGGCTACAGCCTTGAACAATTTCATGGGATAGGTCCTGTCAGGGGTATTTCAGGTACAAAAAATCCGGCATGCGGGTAAGCAGGCCGGAGGCACGGGTCTCGGTCGATGCAGCCATCGCAAAGCGCGAAGTCTGCCTTCATCAAACGGTCACGATTATAAAGTTGGGGATTTTTATCTTGGCACTGCGCACAACCCTAAGAAGCCAGTTGTATGCCAATACACAACAGGTTTAGAGGGGTGACTCCGAACGGGTGTGAGTCTTGGGGCGGAGGCCGCGGGGTAATGGCACAGGAGACTGGCTCGTGCAGCGCCAGTGCACCGGCGGGTCCGGTTTTTGCGGGTTCAGAGGGTGCGTCGCCCTTCCAGGGGGAAGGCACCTTCGGCGCCTCAGGGGGTTACCGAAGAAACGCGTCGTACCCGGTTTTGAGAATCAGCGTGCTCACCACCACAATGAAAATGCCGCGCACAAATCCGGCCCCGTGTTTCAGCGCCATGTGCGTGCCCAACAGGCTGCCCGCCACGTTGGCCACGGCCAGCGTCACTGCAAAGTGCCACCACACATGGCCTTTGGCCGCAAACAGCGCGATGGCCGCCACGTTGGTGGCGCAGTTGAGCAACTTGGCCGAGGCCGATGCATTGAGAAAGTCATAACCCAGCAACCGCACAAACAGAAAGACGAAAAAGCTGCCTGTGCCCGGGCCGAAGAAGCCGTCGTAAAAACCAATCAGCACGCCGATCAAGCTGGCGACCCAGATTTCGGTGCGGCCGCCAAAGCGGGGCGTGTGGTGCCGCCCAAGCTCCTTCTTGGCCAGGGTGTAGACCAGCACACCCAGCAGTACCAATGGCAGCAATTTGCGCAAAAAGTCGGCGGACACCACCGTGACGGCCCATGCACCCGCAAACGACCCCGCAAATCCGGCGCTCGCGGCAGGCAGCATGGCGCGCCAGCGGATCTGCACGCGACGGCTGTATTGCCAGGTGGCCATGGCCGTGCCCCACACCGATGCTGCCTTGTTGGTGCCCAGCAGTGTGGCGGGCGCAGCGCCCGGAAACGCCGCAAAAAGCGCGGGCACCATCACCAATCCACCCCCACCCACGATTGCATCCACAAAACCCGCAAGCAGCGAGGCGGTGGTGATAAAAAGCCATTCCATCGCAGGATTGTCGCACCCTGAGCGCTATCATTTTAGATAACAAAACGCGCGAGACCAGCGGGAACACAGGCGCTGCGAAAAGCGAACAGGCAAGAAAAAGGCGCTGGGATCACCAGCGCCTGGAAAAAGTCTGCACCTCGTTGGGTGCTTGAAATTTGATTATTGGTAGAAAGGATGTCTCCTCGGGCCCCTCGCTTTGGCACACCGAAGCGCGCTTTCGAGTGGCGTAACTGTAACGGCTGCACCCCGGTGGTGCATTGGGGGTTTCCCGCCCCCTGTTCTGGGGCGTTGGCAGGGCTTCGCACGCTGAATCGAGTGGCGCGGGCTGGCATGGCTCGTGCAATGCGTCCTGTAACAATTTGCGAAAAGGAGCCTACATGCGGGCAGCCAACCACCGGTTCTTTGCGGGCGTGTCGTTGTGTCTGGGGCTGTGCGCCAGCGTGCTGGCCCAGACGACCCCCGAGGCTGCTGTGGCTGTGGCCGCGCCCCTTGCCCGCCCGGGGCTGGTGCCCGTGGCGGCGGTCAGTGCCGCCGATACCGCGTGGATGATGACCTCCACCGCGCTGGTGCTGCTGATGACGCTACCCGGGATTGCACTGTTCTACGCGGGCATGGTGCGCAAGAAAAACGTGCTGAACACCATGGCCAGCGTGGTGGTCATTGCGGCGCTGGTCAGCGTTTTGTGGTTCGCGGCAGGTTATTCGCTGGCGTTCACGCCGGGCAGTCCGTGGCTGGGTGGCTTTGAACGCATGGGATTTGCGGGGTTTGACTTGCAACTGGCTGCAGGCAAGCTGGCCGTGAGCCATGTGGCACCGCACATCCCCGAGTCCGTGTACGCGATGTTCCAGCTCACGTTTGCCATCATCACCGCCGCGCTGCTGGTGGGCGCGTTTGTGGAGCGCATGCGCTTTTCGGCCATGCTCATCTTTATCAGCATGTGGACCTTGCTGGTCTACGCCCCTGTGGCGCACTGGGTGTGGGAGCCGGGCGGCTGGCTGGCGCAGATGGGGGCGCTGGACTTTGCCGGTGGCTCTGTGGTGCACGTCAATGCGGGTGTGGCCGGCCTGGTGTGCGCCTGGTATCTGGGTCGCCGCACGGGCTATGGCCGCGAGCCGTTCGAACCTTACAACCTGGGTCTCACCATGGCAGGCGCAGGCATGTTGTGGGTGGGCTGGTTTGGCTTCAACGCCGGGTCGGCCGTGGCTGCCGATGGGCGCGCGGGCCTGGCCATGGCGGTAACCCACCTGGCTGCTGCTGCGGGCGCCTTGGCGTGGATGCTGGGTGAATGGGTGGTGCGCGGTCGGCCGTCGCTGCTGGGGCTGTGTTCTGGTCTTGTGGCGGGGCTGGTGGCCATCACGCCCGCCGCGGGTTTTGTCACGCTGCGCTCGGCCGTGGTGATTGGTCTGGTCGCGGGGCTCGCGTGTTACTGGGGGGCCACGGGGCTCAAGCGGCTGCTGCGTGCCGATGACTCGCTGGACGTTTTTGGCGTGCACGGCATTGGCGGCATCGTGGGGTCGCTGCTGACGGGCGTGCTGGCCAGTACATCGGTGGGGGGCGTGCAGGGCAGCCTCATCACACAGGCGGTGGGTGTGGGCGCCGTGATGGCCTACAGCCTGGTGGTGACCGGCGTGCTGCTGTGGATCACCAATTTTGTGGTGGGCCTGCGCGTGGACGAGCAAAGCGAGCAGGCCGGCCTCGACATTGCCCAGCACCGCGAGCGGTTGGGGTAGATGAAAGCCCCCCTGAGCCGCTTCGCGTCTTCCCCCGAGGGGGGCGCCACCCCTGGCCTGGCAAAGCCAGTTCCACGGTGGCAATGGCCTGGGCCGCGCCTCGGTCATGGCCAATTGATGGCGTGCAGTTCCCTGAATGACTGAATTGCAGTGAGGATTCGACCATGCCAGACACCGACACCCTCGCCATCGCCGCCCATCTGCATGTGCTGCTGCGCCGCAAGACGGGGCGCGTCACCGACACCGAATGGATGGCGGTGAACGCGGACTACGCACGGGAGATCGTTCGTTTTGCGCGCCAGCACGCAGTGGAAGACAACCTGCCTGAGCTGGCCGAGTGGGCCGACCGGCTGGACCATGTGCTGCACGCGGAGCCGCCACCGGCTCTGCGCCGCCCGCTGCTGGACGTGGCCACGCAGGCGGTGCGCCAGCGGGTCGCGCCACCGCCGCCGCCTGAGTTGCCGCGTTACGTGGGGGGCATTCGCTGAGGTAGTGTGACGCCCTCACCGGCCGCCTCAGTGGCTGTCCCGCTGCAGTGCAAACAGGCCCGCCGTGGGCAGCAGCCCCTTGAGCTTGTCATCGCTGTAGGTGCGCAGCACCTGTGAGATCACGACCTGGTAGCCGTTGAGCCACTGCGCCTGGGCGGCCTTGGCCTCAAGGTGGGCGGGGTGCTGCATCAGTGACTGCAGGGCTTCGAGTGATTGCCAGTAGTAGACGTTGGATACCAGGCCTTTGCCCGTGTCCTCCCATGATTCTTCGCCCAGGTAGCCGTCAATGGACCGGGCCGCGGTGGCAATCGCTTCATCCAGGCGGTGGAACGTGTCGTCAAACTGCTTGGCAGCAAAGATGAAAGTGGAGGAGTACATCGGCGCGATGTTATCCACGCCCGTGGCTCGCCGGTCGTCAGCGCGCGCGCCGCGCCTGAATGATCCACTCCGCTGCCTTCTCCGCAATCATCAACGTGGGAGAGTTGGTGTTGCCGCTGGTGATGGTGGGCATGGCCCCTGCATCCACCACGCGCAGCCCGGCCACCATACCACCCCGCCCGTCGCGCACGCGCAACTGTGAATCGAGCACAGCCATGGGGTCATCGTCACGCCCCATTTTGGTGGTGCCCACGGGGTGAAAGATGGTGGTGGCAATGTCCCCGGCCAAGCGGGCCAGGTCTTCGTCGCTTTCAAACTGCACGCCGGGCTTCCATTCTTGTGGCTGGTACCTGGCCAGGGCCGGTTGGGCCACGATGCGGCGTGTGACGCGCAGGCTGTCGGCGGCCACCTGGCGGTCTTCAGCCGTGCTGAGGTAGTTGGGTGCGATGGCTGGCGCGGCTTTGAAGTCTGCGCTCTTGATGTTCACCGTGCCGCGGCTGGTGGGATTGAGGTTGCACACGCTGGCCGTGAACGCGGGAAAGCTGTGCAGCGGCTCGCCAAACGCATTGAGCGACAGGGGCTGCACGTGGTATTCAATGTTGGGATAGGGCTGGTCGGCGCTGCTGCGGGTAAAAGCACCCAGTTGTGACGGCGCCATGCTCATGGGACCACTGCGCTTGGCGGCATATTCCAGCCCGATCTTGGCCTTGCCCCAAAGCGAGCTGGCCATGGTGTTGAGCGTGGGCACGCCGTTCACCTTGAACACCGCGCGGATCTGCAGGTGGTCTTGCAGGTTGGCACCCACGCCGGGCAGGTCGAGCACCACCTCGATGCCTTGCTGGCGCAGCAGGGCTGCGGGGCCCATGCCAGACAGCTGCAGCAGCTGGGGAGAGTTGATGGCGCCCGCACTCAAAATGACTTCGCTGGTGGCGTGGGCGGTCACCATTTCTTTGCCGTTCCACACCTGCACACCGGTGCAGCGCTTGCTGCCATCGGGCTGGGTGGTCACGATGAGCTTGGCCGCCTGCGAACTGGTCCACATCTCGAAGTTGGGGCGGCCGGTGCAGGTGGGCCGCAAAAATGCCTTGGCCGTGTTCCAGCGCCAGCCGCTTTTCTGGTTGACCTCGAAGTAGCCCACCCCTTCGTTGGTGCCGCGGTTGAAGTCGTCGGTGGCCGGGATGCCCGCTTGTTGCGCGGCTTGCGAAAACGCGTCCAGCACATCCCACCGAAGGCGTTGCTTTTCCACGCGCCATTCGCCGGTGCTGCCGGTCGACTTGTTGCCATGTAGGTGTTTGAAATTTTCGTCCACCGAGCCCGGCTGGTCCAGGCGCCAGTGGTCTTCGTGGCGGCGAAAGTAGGGCAGGGCAGTGTCCCAGCGCCAGCTGTTGTCGCCCGTCAACTCAGCCCACTGGTCGTAGTCACGCGCCTGGCCGCGCATGTAGATCATGCCGTTGATGCTGCTGCACCCGCCCAGCGTCTTGCCGCGCGGGTAGCGAAGCGTGCGGCCGTTGAGGCCTGCGTCGGGCTCGGTGTTGTACAGCCAGTCGGTGCGGGGGTTGCCAATGCAATACAGGTAGCCGACGGGAATGTGGATCCAGTGGTAATCGTCCTTGCGGCCGGCCTCGATCAGCAGCACGCGATGGCGGCCGTCGGCGCTCAGGCGGTTGCAGAGCAGGGCGCCAGCCGTGCCGCCGCCAATGATGATGGTGTCAAACGTGGTGTCGCTCATAGCTGTGGGCTGGGGGCCGTGCAGGGCCGTGGTGGTTCGGTGGGCCATTGTGCGGATCGCACGGGGGCTGTCGATAGGGTGGCAGGTGATTGCTATGCTATTTATAGCTACTTGCGCTTATCGGTATTGCGCTAGGTGCCAATTTGATAATAATTACACAACGTGCGGCCCAGGTTGTGCTTGGCGGGCCCTTGTCTGACGGGCTGCTGTAGCCTCGCTCCGCTACCATGCACGCTCCCTTTTCTTTCTGGCGGCCCCTTACGCCGCCATTGCCTCCATTGCCGTCCCTGCCGCTCCGCCCATGACCGATCACGCTCCCTGCATTGTTCGCACCGACACGCCCCAAGGTCCGTGTGCGCAACTGCGTGGGCGCTGGGGCGCGGCCGAGCTGGGCACCCGCGCGCAGTGGCAGGCGGTGTCGGGTCAGCTCCAAGCCAACCCCGCCGCGCCCACCCTGGGCTGGGATTTGCAGGAGCTTCAGTGGCTCGACCACGTGGGCGCACAGCTGTTGTGGAATCACTGGCAGCGCGACTGGCCGACCCAACTCGCGTGCACCGAGAGCCAGCGCGACATGCTGGAGCGCGTGGCGCAGTTCACCAGCGCGCCGCCGCCGCCCACGCCGTGGCGCCTGGGCCAGGAGGTGGATCACCTGGGTGTGCTGGTGCTGCATGGGGTGGACCACGCGCGCCACATGCTCGAAATGGTGGGCCAGCTGGTGCTGGACCTTGGGCGCCTGCTGCGCGCACCCGCCCGCGGGCCGTGGCGCGATGTGTCGGGCCACCTGTTCCGCATGGGCGCCACCGCGCTGCCTATCACAGCGCTGGTGGGGTTTTTGATTGGCGTGGTGCTGGCCTACCTGATGAGCCTGCAGCTGCGGCAGTTCGGAGCCGAGTCTTTCATCGTCAATATCCTGGGCATCTCGCTCATCCGCGAACTGGGCCCCATGCTCGCGGCCATTCTGGTGGCGGGGCGCTCGGGTTCGTCCATCACTGCGCAGATCGGTGTGATGCGCGTGACCGAGGAGTTGGATGCCATGCGCGTCATGGGCATTCCGCACGGCTTTCGGCTGGTGATGCCGCGCACCCTTGCGTTGGCGCTGGCCATGCCGCTCATCAGCGTGTGGACCACGCTGGCCGCGCTGGCAGGCGGCATGCTGGCTGCGGATGTGGCCATGGACATTTCTCCTGCGTACTTTGTGCAGGCGTTGCCCGCAGCGGTGAAGGTGGGCAACCTGGGCCTGGCCATGGCCAAGTCAGTGGTGTTTGGTGCATTCATCGCCCTGATCGGTTGCCACTGGGGCCTGCGCGTCAAGCCCAACACACAAAGCCTGGGCGAAGGCACCACGGCATCCGTGGTCACGTCCATCACCATGGTGATCATCGTGGACGCGTTGTTTGCAGTGGCCTTTAAAAACATCGGTATATGAGTAGCCCCGCACGCACCGCCTCGCCCGAGCACATCGCCGTGGCACCCAACGAGCCGCCCATCGTGGACGTGCAGGGCCTGTGGACGCAATTTGGCAAGGGGGCAGAAACCTTCACCGTGCACCAGGACCTGAACTTCACCGTGCAGCGCGGCGAGATGTTGTCGCTGGTGGGCGGATCGGGCACGGGCAAGACGGTGCTGCTGCGGCAGATTCTGGGACTGGCCCGGCCCACGCGCGGGCAGGTCACGGTGCTGGGCCGGCCTGCGTCCGAGATGGGGCGCGAGGGTGCGGCAAGCCGTGTGGGCATGTTGTTCCAGCACGGCGCGCTGTTCTCGGCGTTCAACGTGCTCGACAACGTGGCGTTTGCGCTGCGCGAGCAGGGCACGCTGCCGGCCGACCTGGTGCGCGATGCCGCGCTGGTCAAGCTGCAGATGGTGGGACTCCAGCCCGAGCACGCCAGCCGCATGCCGGCCGACCTGTCAGGTGGCATGGTCAAGCGTGTAGCGCTGGCCCGCGCGCTCATCATGGACCCGCCCCTCTTGCTGCTGGACGAACCCACCGCCGGGCTCGACCCCAACAGCGCCGACGAATTCTGTGCGCTGCTGCGCGAGTTGCGCGCATCGCTGGGATTGACGGTGGTGATGGTCACGCACGACCTGGACACGCTGTTTGCGCTCAGCACCCGCGTGGCGGTGCTGGCCGATAAAAAAGTCATCGTCACCGGCCCACCCCACGAGGTGGCGCATTTCCAGCACCCATTCATCGAGCACTTTTTCATGGGCGAACGCGGCCAGCGCGCCATGGCCCCTGTTCAGGCCCCCGTACCAGCGACTGGTCAAGCCGCCGCCCCGCCCTCCGTACCCGAGGCAGCGCCCACACCCCACAAGGAAAACCCCTGATGGAAAATAAATCACACGCCCTGGCCGCAGGCCTTTTTGTGTTGGTGGTGGCCGCCATGCTGGCGGGCCTGGCCATCTGGCTCACTCGCGACGATGCCAACTACGAGCAGTACGAAATGTCCACAAAGGACGGCGTCAGCGGGCTGCAGCCTCAGGCCACGGTGCGCTACAAAGGGGTGGCCGTGGGCAAGGTCACCCGCATTGGGTTTGACCCGCAGGTCACCGGCAACGTGCTCATCCGCATCGCTGTAAACGAGCAGGCGCCCATCACCCCCACCACTTTTGCAGAGCTGGGCTACCAGGGCGTTACCGGCCTCGCGCACGTGCAGCTCGATGATGCCGACCAGCCCTACCCCGAACTGCCCCCCGGCCCCAGCGGCCTTCCGCGGTTGCCGCTCAAGCCTTCTCCCTTTGGCAAGCTGGCCGAACAGGCGCCCGCCATCCTCACCCAGGTCGAAGAAGCCACCCGCCGCATCAACCAGTTGCTGGGCGACACCAACCAGCAACTGCTCACGCAGACGCTGGGCAACATCAGCAGCGCTGCGGCCGGTGTGAACACACTCACGCAAAAGCTCGACGCCACCGTGACCCAGCGGCTTGACCCCGCACTAGCATCGTTGCCGCCGTTGGCGGGTGAAGCGCGCAAAACCCTGCAGGCCTTGCAGCAAGCGGGCAACAGCGTTACCACCCTCGCCTCCGACTTCAGCAAGACCACGCAACGCATCACGGCCGAAGGCGGCGCCATCGACCAGATCACGTTGGGCACCCAGGCCCTGGCCCGCGCGGCAGACCAGTTCGGCACCACCACACTGCCGCGTGTCAACCGCGCGGCCGACGACACCTCGCTGGCTGCGCGTCGGCTCAGCCGCGCGGCGGGCAGCATCACCGACAACCCGCAGCTCTTTATCTACGGCTCAGGCCGCATCCCGCCCGGCCCTGGAGAGTCTGGATTTGCCGCACCCTGACGCGCGGTGCCGCCACACAAACAAAGAAGGGGTGCAGACCCTTTGAGGAGTTGGAATGAAGACTACTAAAAACATAGCTGTCAGTGCTTACCAGGCAAGCGCTAGAGGCATTTTTTGCTTGATTTTTTTACTTGGGGGCATCGGACTGGTGGGCTGTTCGGCGCTGCCTGAGCCCCCCTCGCGCCCGGTGATGTACGACTTCGGCCCTGGCCCCATGCAAACGACCGCCATCGACCGCCGCGCCCCGCTGCCCGCCCTGGCGCTGGCCGAGGTGGACGCCCCCGGCCTGCCCGACGGCAGCAACGCCGTGTTGTACCGACTGACCTACGCCGACGCCCAGCAACTGCGCCCCTACGCCCAGGCCCGCTGGAGCCAGCCCCCCGCCCAGCTGCTGCAGCAGCGCCTGCGCGAACACCTGGGCCAGCGCCGCGCCGTGCTCAAGGCAGACGACGGCGCAGCGCAGGTGCGCGACCCCGCCCAGGGCGGCAACCTGCCCCCGGTGCTGCGCGTGGAGGTCGAAGAGTTCAGTCACACCTTCACCAGCGCCACCGACAGCGTGGGCTTGCTGCGCCTGCGCGCCACCGTGGTGGACCTGACCCCGGCGGGTGAGAAGCTGCGTGGGCAGAGAGTCTTCATCGTGCGCACCCCTGCACGCAGCGCCGACGCGGCAGGCGGCGTGACAGCGCTGGCCGAGGCCTCCACGCAGGCCGCAAAGGAACTGGCGGAATGGGTGGAGCAGGTGGCCGCGCCCCAGTCCTGATCGCGCAAGACCTGCCCCTGGCATGCACCCGCTGAGGGAGTCGGCGCCCAACCGCTGGAACGCTTGGCGCTGCGCTGCAACGCTGCAAGAGGCTTGGGCGGGCGCCCGCACGTACGGATGGGCTCGGTGCAAAGATGCCGGTTGAATCAGGTGTTTTTATTGTCAGCGGCGGCCGCCGCGACCTCGCTCGCCGAACTCCCTGCCTTGACGGGCCGTGACGCGATGCCCGTCACCACCCGCGCATGCCGCGCAAAACTCCAGTACGCCCAGGCCCAGTCCATCAGTACGACCATGCGGTTGCGAAAGCCGATCAAAAAGAACACGTGCGCAAACAGCCAGAACAGCCAGGCAAAGTAGCCTGAAAACCGCACCGGTCCCATGGGCGACGTGAGGTCCACCACGGCGGAATTGCGGCCAATGGTGGCCAGATTGCCGTAGTCGCGGTAGCGAAACGGCGCGGTCTCGCGCCCCGCCAGGCGCCGCAGGATATTGGCAGCCGTGGCGCGGCCCATCTGTTTGGCGCCGGGCGACACACCGGGTACGGGGCGTGGCGGCTGGCCGGGCACATGACTTTGCGCCGCGGCCAAATCGCCAATCACGCTGATCTCGGGGTGGCCGGGCAGGCTCAGGTCGGGCAACACGACCACGCGGCCGGCGCGGTCGGTGGTGCTGCCAGTGGCCTCGGCCAAGTGGCGGCCCAGCGGCGAGGCCGCCACCCCGGCTGCCCATACCACGCATTTGCTCTCTATTTGATAGCTTTCAGCGCTTGATGGTTGGGTGCTGGAGCCCGATTTGACCATCAAACCCTGCGCGTCGATGGCGGTGACGCGTGCGTTGAGGCGCACGTCCACCCCCAGCTTTTCCAGTTGTTCTTTGGCACGCTGGCTCAGTGCCTCGGGCATGGCCTGCAGCACGCGGGCGCCGCCCTCCAGCAAGATGATCTTGGCACTGGCGGGGTCGATGTGGCGGAATTCGCCGGGCAGGGTGTGGCGCGCAATCTCGGCCAGGGTGCCCGCCATTTCCACGCCGGTAGGGCCGCCGCCGATGACCACAAAGTTGAGCCACTCTGCGCGACGCTCCGGGTCAGGCTCTTTCTCGGCCGCCTCAAATGCCAGCAGGATGCGCCCGCGAATCTCGAACGCATCGTCCAGTGTCTTCAGACCCGGGGCGTAGGGCGCCCACTGGTCATTGCCAAAATAACTGTGGGCTGCGCCCGCGGCCACGATCAAGTGGTCATACGGCAGCGCCAGGCCATCCTTCAGGTGCACTGCGCGCGCCTGCACGTCGATGTGCGTCACCTCGCCCAGCAGCACCGTGGCATTGCGCTGACCCCTGAACAAATGCCGAATGGGCGCCGCAATGGCCGGTGCCGACAACCCCGCTGTGGCCACCTGGTAGAGCAGCGGCTGAAACAGGTGGTGGTTGGTGCGGTCTATCAGCGTCACGTCAACCGCGGCCCCGCTCAGCGCGCGGGCGGCTTCGAGGCCGCCGAAGCCGCAGCCGATGATGACAACGCGGGGGCGGGGCGAGGGAACGGAGGAAGTGGTCATGCCCCGATTATTGGGGCTCGCGGCTTCCGGTCGGCCTGTGAAACCGGCGCCACCCCAGGTCAGGGCCGCAAGCCAAGGTCCGCCCGCAGCGAGGGCTGCGTCCCCCTGCCCGCAACGCGCAGCGCTGTGAGAGCGGGGGAAGCGGCGCAGCCGCTCACGGCGGTGTCTCAACTCACGCCATGAACCCCAGATTCACCGGATAGTCGGCCCGCCCCGCCGCGGCGCCAAAGTGGCTGATGTTCGGCAACACCCCGGTCAGCTCGCTGTCGGCCACGCCGAACCATTTGGCCAGCGTGGCGGCGTACTGGTCTACCGACGTGGTGGGCAGCAGGCGGCCCTGGCCCACGTGCCACTGGTCTTCGGGCGCGGCCGTGTTGGTGATGCTGACGGGGGGAGCGCTGCCGTAAAACGCCTTGCCTTTGACGGCGCCGCCCACCATGAGGTGGTGGCTGCCCCAGCCGTGGTCCGACCCGTCTCCGTTGGAACTGAGCGTGCGGCCAAAGTCCGAAGCGGTGAACGCCGTGACCTTGTCGGCCACGCCCAGTTCCACCGTGGCGTTGTAGAACGCGGTCATGGCCTCGCTCACGCGCTGCATCAGCACGGGCTGCTGCGCAATCAGGTTGTCGTGCAGGTCAAACCCGCCCAGCGACACCATGAACACCTGGCGCTTGCTGCCCAGCGTGGAGCGCGCGCCGATCAGGCGGGCCACCATCTTCATCTGGTCGGACAAAGAGTTGCCGCTGGGGAACGGCGTGGCCAGCGTGACACCTGCCAGCCCGCTGGTGATCTGCCCTTCGGCGGCAATGGCGCGTGCGGTGACACGGGTGTATTCGTTCTCCAGCGTCTGGCTGCTCGGCTGCTGGATGAGGGATGTGAGGGCTGCGCGCACAGCGGTGGAGCCATACACGCTGTTCTTGACCCCGTTGATGGATACCGCGCCGTTGGTGCTGACCTGGTACTGCAAGGCCGAGTCGCCCGACAGAAACACCGCATTGCCGGTGACCGAGATGCAGGTGAACAGCGAGTTGCCGTTGGATGACAGCGCGAGGTCGCCCATGTTGCCGCCCCAGCCCACCGTGGAGCCCTCGGGCGACGACGACTGCCAGACCGACTGCTGGTCGTTGTGCGAGAACAGCTTGGGCGGCAGCGGGTAGGTGGCGCGGTCCGAGCTGTTGTATTGCGCGCGGGTCAGTGGCACCACCAGCGGGCCCACGTTGAGCTGCACCGCGGCCTTGCCGCTGTTGAACAAGCCTGTCAGCCCGGGCATGGACGGGTGCAGCGCGTATTGGCGGCCCCCGGGCAAAGGCTCGGTCGGGTTGAGCAAGGTGGCGGCAAGGGCTGCCTTGCCCAGCGCGATGCCCCCTGCGGACTGCCCCCCGCCGCCACCGCGAATGGTGTTGTAGCGGGTGTAGCTGGGGTCGTCGTACGTGACCACGGTGTTGGCGTAGTCGTTGCCGCCATACAGGAACACGCAGACCAGCGCCTTGTAGTCGGTGGCGGTGAATGCTGCGGCCTCACCCATAGCGGCGAGATTGAGGGCAAACGGCAGCGCTGTACCAGCGAGGCCGAGTTGCGTGGAGCGGCGCAGAAATGCGCGGCGGGTGTGGAGTTCGGGTTGAAGCAAATGCATGGCGGGCTGACTTACTTTTGAACGAGGTATTCGGCCGAAGCCATGACCAGGAAGATGGCGGCAGCAACGCGGTTGAGCTTGGCGTCGTTGGTGCTGGCGGCGGTGATGTTGGTGGTCTTCAACGCGTCGGAGATCAGCTTGACCGTGTTGGCGGACAGCTGGCCAGCGCACATCAGCAGGTTGATCCGTGCCACCAGCGCATCGGCGTCCGGCGCCAGCGCCAGCTCGGCGTTGTATGCCGGTTTGACGTCGCGGCCGTTGTTGCCGTTGCTGCCGTTGTTGGGCTGGTCGGGCGCATTCACAAAGATGCCGTCCTTGATGATGCTCTGCATGTAGTTCAGGTAGCCGCCTACGCTGCTTTCGTTGACCAGCTGGAACTCTGGTGCCACGGCGCCGCTGCTCGCCAGCGCGGTGGACGGCGGCACGTAGCCCGGGCGAAAGAAATTGAACACCGAAGGCGAGCGCAGCGGGCTTTGCCCCAGGCGCGAGCCAGGGTCGCTCAGGTTGCCGATCTTCCAGCTGCCGAACGTGGAGTTGAGGCCAAAGGTGCGGCCCCACTGCACAAAACGCAGCATGGGCTCCCGCAGCTTGCCAAACGCGGGCTGCGCCAGGCCTGCGGGCGACCGCGCTTCGTCGTCGAGCAAGATGGCCTTGACCACGGCGCGCAGGTCGCCGCGCACCCCTGCGCCGTTGTTGTTGAAGGCCGCTGCTACGCGCGCGACGTAGGCGGGCGACGGGTTGCTGGTCACCAGCCGCTGGATGAGCTGCTTGCCGATGAACGGGCCTACATTGGGGTGGTTGAAGAGCGTGTCCAGCGCGGTCCTGAGGGCCGCAGCACCCGGCGTACTGGCCCCGATGGTCGTGCCCAGAAAAGTGGCGGCCATGGTGGAGTGGCGCGACTCTGTGAGTGCCATGGGCAGCCGTGCAAACGTGGTGCTGGGCACGGTGCGGTTGGTGCCGGGAACGGTGGTGGGAGCGTTCTGCGATTGGTCGTAGTCGTAGCCCGTGAACACCCGCGCCAGGTTGGTCACATCGCTTTGGGTGTAGCTGTCGATGGGCTTGCCAGCGCCATCGCGCCGGACTGTGCCGTCCGGGTTGAGCGCAGCCAGGCCAATGGTCATGAGCTGCAGTACCTCGCGGGCGTAGTTTTCGTCGGGCAGGCGACCGGTAGACGCGTTTTCCTTCTGATTGCCGCGGGTGTTGAGGTAATAACCCATGGCGGGGTTCAGGGTGACGTCTTCCAGCACCTTGCGGTAGTTGCCAAACGCATTGGCGGCCAACTGGTCCCAGTAGTGCGCCATGGCGTGGCTGCGCCAGCTGAAATCAAGCCCTGTGAGCGACACCACGCAGATCTCGGACAACGCCAACGCGACGCGCTTTCGCAGGCCGTCCGTGGACGTCATGAGCTGGTGCCAGATCATGGCGTCGGCCGGGTAGCTGTTGTCGTAGTACGCGGTGGCGCTGTTGATGTCGTCGTAGCCGCGCTGGTTCAGCCAGTCCCAGCCGGTTTGGCCCATGCCGGTGGCGAACTGCTGGTCCAGCCAGTCGGCAAAGGTGGTGGCGCGCAGCGCAGCGATTTCGGCGGGAGAGGCTGAAAACTGGGCGTGCAGCAGAAAGCGTGCGGCCTCCCGGTCCGTGGTGGCCACGGGGTGGGCATAGCTGCCCAAAGTGGGCGTGGGTGTTGGCGTGGTCCCGCCGGGGCCTGCCCCTGTGCCGTCATTCGCACTGCCTCCGCCCCCACAGGCCGCCAGAGCAGTGGACGCAAGCACAGCAGTCAGCACGGGTGCATGCGCTCGATGGTTGCTGTTGGCCTGTTCTGGAGGTGAAAAATCGCCCTCGGTGGTGTCCTCGGCAAGCGCGGCTGCCAGAGGCTCCTCGTGTGTGTATTGCATGATTTAGTGGGGTGTTGCATGCGTCTGCAGTGGACGCAGACGTGACTTAAGCACACCGAAGCGTTGCATGGAAACACAAGCGTTACGAAACGAAACGCTCCCTCTGAGCGCGGTATAGGCACTCCCCAGGCGGTGACGGCTGGTTGCAACACTTTGCTGGTTTCTGGTGCGAGTTGTAGCGCTCTGGAGGCGCTCTGGCTGGCCCTCCCTGTGATTTCCATTTCCCCATCGGTGGCGTCTGTCAACCGAGTAGTCCTGTGCTGACGCACGCTGCGTTGCAAAGCCTACGGGCGCAAAACGGTTTCGTTTCTACAGTCAATCCCATCGCATCACGCAAGTAGTTCCACGCAATTCGAGTGGATGGCTGAAGCGAATTTTTTGAGGATGCACACCATGAATGAAGACACCGTCAAGGGCAACTGGAAGCAATTCAAGGGCAAGATGGTCGAGCAGTGGGGCAAGCTCACCAACGACGATTTCGACGTCATCGACGGCAAGCGTGAACAATTTCTGGGCAAGCTGCAAGAACGCCAGGGCATCGCCCGCGACGTCGCTGAAAAGCAGCTCAAGGACTGGCAAGACCGCCATCCTGATTTCCGCTTCAACGATTAATTGTTTGTCCATGCAGGGCTCCGGCCCTTCATGCACACACCACACACAACATCCAATATTCAATTGACCCCGAGGAGAAAACCATGAAATTCGCACGCACTCTGATCGCTACCGTGGCTGCTGGTTTGCTGGCAACGTCTGCTTTTGCCATGACGTCTGCTGAACACAAGACCGCCAAAGACACCATCTCGGCCACCTACAAGGCTGACAAAAAGGCCTGCGATGCCCTGAAGGACAACGCCAAGGACGTCTGCCAGAAGGAGGCCAAGGGCAAGGAAGACATCGCCAAGGCTGAACTGGAATCCCAATACAAACCCAGCGCCAAGAACACCCAAAAACTAGCCGAAGCCCGCGGTGATGCTGCTTATGAGGTCGCCAAGGAAAAGTGCGATGACATGAAGGGCAATGACAAGGACGTTTGCGTGAAGGACGCCAAGGCCGCCCACGTGAAGGCCAAGGAAGACGCCAAGGTCGCTGCAGTGCAAGCCAAGCCAGCAGACAGCATGGCGGAAAAGAAGGCCGACGTTGCTGAAGCCAAGAAGGACGCTAACGCTGAAAAGAACGAAGCCAACTACAAGGCTGCCAAAGAGCGTTGCGATGCCTTGTCAGGTGATGCCAAGTCCAAGTGTGTGGACGACATGAAGCGCATGTACAACAAGAGCTAAGAACGCTTCTCGGCAGCGCGATGCGATGTGATCGTGCATCGCGCCACCGGTTTGCAAATGCCTGTGCCCCGCCCCATGCGGGGCATTGTCGTTTTGGCGGGGGATCTGCGTCGGCGACGGGTGGTCTGCAGCCGCTTGCGACGTCGCCTCTCTGACCTGCATCAATACGCCCGCGCGCCCTGGCTTTTAAGCTTGTGCCTTGATTGGTTGACGTATGCAAAGGGAATGCCCATGGCCCAACTTGAATGGTCGGACGCACTGAACCTGGACTTGCCGTTGATGGATGACACCCACCGGGAGTTTGTGGACTTGCTGGCTGCGGTGGATGGTGCCGATGACGCGCATCTGCAATCCACTTGGCAGGCCCTGCTGGACCACACAGAGCAGCACTTCGGTCAGGAAGATGCCTGGATGCAATCCACGCGCTTTGCAGCAGGCAACTGCCACAGCATGCAGCACAAGGTGGTGCTGCAGGTGATGCGGGAGGGCTTGGTGCGCGCGCAGCAGGGCGACTTGCAGGTGCTGCGCATGATGGCCAGCGAACTGGCGCTTTGGTTTCCGCAGCATGCGCAAAGCATGGACGCAGCGCTGGCGCTGCACCTGCGGCGCGTGGGTTTTGACGCGGCCACTGGCGTGGTGCGCGCACCCCGGGCGCTGCCGGAGGAGTTGATTCATGGCTGCGGGGGCGCCACGTGCGGCGATGCGGCTACTCACGCTCAGGTCGCGGACGAAACCCGGCAGCCAGCGCTGGTTTGAACTGAAGCCGCGACGCAGCTGCGGAGAGGGCGCGGGAAGGCCGCTGCACGGCGGGTAAAGCGGTTTGCGCGCATTGCGCCAGCGAGGATTTCCCCATGCGGCCACCAAGCTTGTGTGGCATGCTGCCTCACCTTTAGCAAGTGACGGCGGCTTGCCCGCATCGCTCCATGGCCCAAACCCTCGCCCCCGATGCTCTGAGCAACGACGCTGATCGCTTGAAGGCGCTGCAGCGCTACGGCATTCTGGACACCCCGATGGAGCCCGCGTACGACGAACTGGCCGACATTGCGGGCCATGTGTGCGACGCCCCCGTGGCCCTGATCAGTTTTGTGGACCGCGACCGGCAGTGGTTCAAGGCCTCGCTCGGGCTGGATCTGCCAGAAACGCCCTTGGACCAGTCCGTGTGCCGCTACGCTATCCGCCAGTCGGGTGTTTTTATCGTGCCCGATCTGGCGCAAGACCCGCGCTTCGCAAATTTGCACATCGTGACGCAAGAAAACCCCATGCGGTTTTACGCTGGCGCCCCCATCGTCACGCCCGACGGCTACGCCCTGGGAAGCCTGTGCGTGCTGGACCACCGGCCACGGCAGTTGTCAGAACGGGTGGCGGGCCTGCTGAGCTCGCTGGCCCGTCAGGTGGTGCGGCTGCTGGAACTCAAACGCGCCAACGACCGCCAGGGCCAGATGCTGCTGGAGCTGGAAGAGGCCCGCCACCGCATGGCCTTGCTGGCCCACACGGATGTGTTGACCGGGCTGGCCAACCGCCGCTCGTTCACAGAGCGCCTGCGCCAGGAACTGGCCCTGCTGCAGCGCGACGGCGAACCCGCTTGCCTGCTGATGATGGACATTGACCACTTCAAGCGCGTGAACGACGTGCACGGCCACCATGTGGGCGACCAGGCGCTGCAGCTCTTTGCCACACTGTGCCGCGACGTTTTTCGGGCGGCCGATGTGGTGGGGCGCTGGGGTGGCGAAGAGTTTCTGGCCTTGCTGCCTGCCACTGGCGTGGTGCAGGCGCAGGCGGTGGCACAGCGTGTGCACGCCGCGCTGGCCGAGCACCCGGTGCCGGGTGTCGAACCGCCGCTGGTGCTGTCTGTCAGCATGGGCCTGGGCAACTTCGACCCCGCGCGCCACCTGGACATGACCTTACGCGCGCTGGACGCAGCGTTGTACACCGCCAAACGTGAGGGGCGCAACCGCACCGTGCTGGTATAGCGCGGCAGACCGCGGTTCTGGGCTCGGCGTTGGTTGTGAGGGTGGGTTTGATCTATCATTTTTATAGCTGCTAGCGCTTATAGATAAAGCGCTAGAGCCTGTTTTGATGCATATTTTCGAACTGCACCCGGGATCAGTGGTGGGAGCTGCGCGGCAGCAGCAGGCCCGCCATGCGCCAGGACAGGTCCCGAAGTGCGCAGCGCAACGCGGCTGAGCGGGTTGCCACCGGTGCGCCCCACGCGCTGCCGGAGCAATACACGTCGGCCAGCACTTCCTGCTTGGCGCAGAGCAATGCGACGCGGTCCTGCGCTTGCAACGCGGCCATCAACCGGTCCTGGTGGCGCTGCACGCGTGCAGCCTCGGCGGGCGACAGCACAGGCTGCCACGGCGCCGCGCCAACGCCTTCCGCGGGAGCCACCAGGTGCTGGGCCCAGAGTGTGTTTTCAGGTGGGCAGGTGTGCGCTTTCATGGCGACTCCGTAGGGGTGCTATTGGGGGTATTGCCAGAGACAGCGGGAGGGGGAAAGCCCGTTGCCTTGGGCGTGCGGGGCGTTTGGGGCGCCATCCCCTGCGTCAGCCCATACCAGTTCACCTTGCGCGTCAGCACCATCACCGCGGCCAGCACCAGGAACAGCGCGATCGCTCCCACCACCAACGCCGTCTGCTCCAGTTGCAGCAACACATACAGCATTCCGTACAGCAGGGCCACACCTGCGCCCAATGGCACGCCGCGCGCCAGGCTGCCCAGCATGTGGCTGGCGTAGTACCCCAGCAACAACACACAGGCGGTGGCTGCTGCCGCGTACGACGCACCGAACGACAGGTGCTCCGACAGGCTGACCAGCAACAAGAAGAAGCTGCACAGCGCGCTGCCCACGAGCAAATACTGCACGGGGTGCACGCGCAGCTTCTTCATCAGCTCAAACAGACCCACAGCCACAAACGTCAGGGCGATGAACAACACGCCGTACTTGGTGGCGCGGTCGCTGAGTGAATACGGGTTCACCGGGTCCACGAAAGCCACGCTGAAGCTGTCGGCGCAGTCGCGCGGCGTAGTGCCGCCAGCGTTGTATTCGGAGGAGCTGTCGTCGTAGCCACCCACGCAGATGCGGCTGCCATTGGCCACATCGGCCTGCGCCGTGGTGGCCAGCGAAGACAAACGCCACTGGGCAGAAAAACCGTCGTCCTTCACTGTGCGTTCGGACGGCAGAAACCGGCCTCCGAACGATGGGTGGGGCCAGCTGCTGGTCATCTGCACTTCGGTGTTTCCGCCCAGCGGCACGATGGAAATGCGCTCGGTGCCCACCAGTTCCAGGTCCAGCCTAGCCGTCAGACCGTCGGTTTTGCCACGCACCGATTCGGGCAATGCGGCGTGCAGGCCGCGGCTGTAGGTGGGGTGAAATGTGCCGGGCTTGAGCGGCAAAGCCTGCTCGCCCAGAGTGAGCTGCGCCGTGCGAATGCCCCGGGCATCACCCACCGCCATCATCACAATGGGGGCGCCGCAGTGCATGCGCGAGTTCTTCATGGTGCTCTGCGGCTGCAGGCTGGCCAGGGACCCCCATTGCGCCGTGACGTGCGCCTTGAGGTTGTAGGTGTTCACCTTGTGCAACCCGCGCGAGCGCTCTTCCATCGCGGCGCCAGAGGTCAGTTTGAGCTGCTCCGGCATGGCGGTCAGCAAGAATTCGCGCCGCTGCTCGACCATGCGGCGCTCCTCGCCTTTGCCGGTCTCCACCTCCCAGCTCTCCACGCAAGCGCTGTGAATCATCGGCCCCATCAAGGTCTGCGGTCCTGCCAGACTTTCGGCCACGCTTTGTGCCGTGATGCTGCGGTAGCGCTGCCGGTCGCGCACCACGTCTTCGATCATGCCGAGCCCGATGAGCAGCAGCACGGTGATGGCGGCCAGTGCGACCAGTTTGGTGAACAAGGGGTGTTTGAACAAAAGATCCTCCACAAGTGAATGTTGTGGAGGCAGTGTTTCGTCCGGGGGTGAGGGCGCTATGAAGTTTGTGAGGCCAGTGTGAAGCCCAAGCGTTCACCAGCAGCCAAGATGCAGATACGGGCTGACACAAATTGCCCATCATTCCTAACAAATTCGTTGTGACTTCGGCGCACAAGGCGTAGCGCCTGGCAAGGGTTCAACCGTAGGATTTGTGAAAAATTCCACCAGCCCGGTGAGAGAGGGAAACCATGAAATCCACGATGTACCCCCACGCGATGTGGGGCGTGTGTGTTGCCGTTGCGCTCACTGTCGCCGCTTGCGGCGGCGGCTCTGGCGAAGGCCAGGACACACAGAACGCTTCTGTAGCCGCCACTATCCGGTCCACAGAGCTGTCCACCAAGGCCGCATCCGACCAGCCCGGTGTGGTGGTCAAGCCGGTGTCTGCCACATCGTCGGCAGTAGAGAATCCGGGCATGTCCGCCGCGGCGGCGATTGATGGCAATCCGAACTCCCGCTGGGGCAGCAAGTTCGTGGACGACGCCTGGATCCAGTTCGACTTTGGCGCGCGCACCGACATCGGTGTCATGAAGCTGCTGTGGGAGCGCTCGTATGGCAAGGAATACGCGCTGCAGGTGTCTGACGACGGCCAGAACTGGGCGCAACTGCGCTATGTGATGGACGGCAAGGGCGGCACCGAAGAGTTCTTAAACCTGGGCGTGAGCGCGCGCTTCATCCGCTTGCAGGGCGTGGCCCGCAATTCGCAATATGGCTATTCGCTGTTCGAGGTGGAGTTCAAAACGCCGGGCAGTGACAACACGCAGGGGTCGCAGGCGATATCGCCCCTGCGCTTCCCCGCCGATGGCCAAGGGCTGACGCCGCTGCCTGCCGCGCCTGAGCCGCTGGAACAGGTGCAGTTCACGCTGGCCGACGGCACGCTGGTGACCCGGTTTGGAGCACGTGCCCTCGGCCGCCATGGCCGTGAACGTGGCGAAGAATGGAACGAGATTGGCTACGGCCCCAACGACACAGTGGACGCCGCAGGCCAGCCGGTAGACAAGGGCCCGGGCGCGCACCTGACCTTTGTCGCGCAGTATTTCAAGAACCGCACCTGGGGCATGGAGATCATCGACAACAGCCGCGTGGCGGGCGTGACCAAGCCCACGCTGGTGGTCAACCGCTACACCACTGTCGACTTTCTGCCCGGTGACACTGCATTCTTTCGCGCGTTCGACCGCCCCGGCGTGACCGGCTACGGCTGGATGAATCCCGGCGAGCTGGTAGACCGCAGTGTCAAGGTCTGCGCGCCCACGCCGTACCCTGCCAACGGCCGCTTGGCCAGCGCCGACGGCATCAATGGCGCCTGCACGCTGCGCGTGAAGGACTACCCTGGCCATGGTGGCCTGGGGGCTGATGGCTTGCCCAACGGCACCCATGTGCCTTCTCGGCCGCTGGTAGCGGGCGACGTGATCGAGGTGTCTCCTGCCATGTTCACCACGCGCGAGGCCATGGCGGCAAAGGGTGACGGTGGCGGCATCCGCTATTACTCGGCCGAATGGCTGTACGTGGTGGGCAGCGGGCTTACGCCCTGGTATGGCGTGCAGCCGCGGCTGAACGCTGCGCCGCTGCCGGTGATCACACTGTCGGGCGGGTCGGGGTCCGTGTCATACAACTACTCGGACAATGGCAGCTCCATGTTCCAGCAGCCGTTCAGCAATATCGGCATGCAGAACATGCAGCGGTTTGTCGAAGGGCGCCGTCTCATCCATACCAATTTCACCACGGGCGCCCACAGCGAGCCCGGCAACGACCCGTACACCGCCGCCGCCAAACTGCAGGGCACACATTTCAACCAGTCCATGTGCGTGGCCTGCCACGTCAACAACGGCCGTAGCCCCGCCCCCTCACGACTGAACCAGCGCCTGGACACCATGTCCCTGCACGCCGCCAGCCTGAGTGCCGCGGGGCAGCAGCAGCCCCACCCGCGTTACGGCAATGTGGTGCAGATGAACTCCATCGCGGCCACCGGCCATGTGCAGGACTGGGGCAACAGCGTGCGTGTGGCGCGCTTTGAAACGCGCGACGTGCGCCTGGCCGACGGCACCGTGATCGAACTGCGCAAGCCCGTGCTGGACTTTGACGGTGCGGTGCCCGCAGCGCACTCGCTGCGCGCGGCACCGCCCATGATCGGCATGGGCTTGCTGGAGGCCGTGCCGGAGGCCGACATCCTGGCCCTGGCACGCAGCACGCCCGATGTGGACGGCGTCAAAGGGCAGCCCAACTATGCGTACGACCCCGAAAGCGGCGCGGTGCGCCTAGGCCGTTTTGGCTGGAAGGCTGCCAAGGCCACGCTGCGCCAGCAGACCGCCACCGCGCTGCTGCAGGACATGGCGGTGACTTCGCCCGTGTACCCGTCGCGCAGCTGCCACTACGGTCCAGCGGCATGCAGCACGGGCCCGCGTGTGGCGGGTATCACTGAGTCAGATCTCTCCTCGTTGTCCAACTACCTGGCCTTGGTGGCCGTGCCCGCGCAGCGCAGCCTGCCCAGCGGTTTCCCCAAGGGTGTTGCGCCGCTGGACGAGCACCGTGTGGACGCCTCACAGGTCGCGCTGGGCGCTCGCTTGTTTGACGGCATGCGCTGCACCGCCTGCCACGCCGCGCAGATGAAGACCGGCAGTGGCCATCTGTTTGCCGAATTGCGCAACCAGACCATCCGCCCCTACACCGACCTGCTGCTGCACGACATGGGCCCCGGCCTTGCCGACAACTTCGCCGAAGGCCAGGCCCGTGGCGCGCTGTGGCGCACCGCGCCGCTGTGGGGCATTGGCTACACCGACAAGGTGATGGGACGAGGGCGCGGCGCCGATGTCGGCTACCTGCACGATGGCCGTGCACGAACGCTGACCGAAGCCATCCTGTGGCACGGGGGTGAAGCCAACGCGGCGCGCCAGCGGTTCGAAGGCCTGCCCCGCACGGACCGCGAGGCACTTCTGGCATTTCTGCGGTCGCTCTGACCATCGCTGCAAAGCGGTCTGCGGGATGACCTCTCAGGTCATCGCCAGATGGGCGTGACAGGGCTACAAATCGGGCATGCACACTGTTTTGCCCCGAAGGTCGCTCGCCATGCGTTTTATCGTTTCGGTGGTTTTGGTGTTGGTTGCCGTCATTCATGCGCTGCCGCTGCTCGGCGTGCTGGGCGCGGACCAGGTGGCACGGATGTATGGCATCTCCGTGGCCGACCCCAATGTGGAGCTGTTGCTCCGGCACCGGGCGGTGCTGTTCGGGCTTCTGGCTGCCTTCCTGGCGTGTGCGGCGGCCCGCCCGCCCTTGCACAGTGCGGCCCTGGCCGCAGGCTTGGTGAGCGTGGTGTCCTTCCTCGTGCTGTCGCACCCGGTGGGCACCCACAGCGCAGAGCTGGCAACCGTGGTTCGGGTGGACTGGGCCGCGCTGGCCTTGCTGCTGGTTGGGGCGGTCGCCCGTGCCGTCAAGCGCTAGGAGTCATGGGCCCGTCGCAAACTCCAGTGCCACCCGCAACCCCGGGTTTGTGTTGCGAACCACCATCTGCCCTCCATGCAGCGCCATCACGCGCTTGACGATGGCCAGCCCCAGGCCCGAGCCGCTGCGTTCGCCACCCGGCCGCGCCGTGGTGAAGAAACGTTCGCCCAGGCGGGGCAACGCATAGCCCGGCACGCCAGGGCCACGGTCCTGTACGGTCACGGTAGCGCCATCCAGTTCCACCTGCACGGTGCTGCCCGCCGGGGCAAAGTCGATCGCGTTGTCGAGCAGGTTGGTCAGCGCCAGCGTCACCAGCTCTGCCTCCCACGGGCCACTGGTGCCCGAGCCCGCCAACGCAAGCGTGATGCCGCGCTGCGCCGCACGGCCGCACGTCTGGCCGATGGCGGCCTTGGCGCACGCTTGCAGGGCCACGGGCGCCTGACCTTCGGCGTGGTGGCGCTGCTCCAGTTTTGACAGTTCCAGAAGCCGGTCGATGATGCGCTGCAGGCGCTCGCTTTGCTCCACCACCTGGTTGGCAAACTGGGCGCGGTCCGGGGCGGGCAGGTCGTCCTGCAGCAGTTCACCTGCACCGCGTATTGCGGCCACCGGGCTTTTCAGTTCGTGTGTGAGGGCGCGTACATAGCCCTCGATGTAGTCGCGCCCCTCCAGCCGAGCGCGCATGCGGTCCATGGCGCGGGCCAGGTCGCCCAGTTCGCCGGGCACCTGGGGCACGGCCAAGGCGGCGGTGGGCGGTGCGTTCGGGTCGTGGTGCTCGCCATGCGCGGGGCCCTGCACGCTCAAGGCGTAGTCGCGCAAGCGGCGCACGTTCCACACCATCCACAGCGTCACCGCCACGCCCACCAGGGCCGACAACGCCAGCAGCAGCAGCCCGCCCATGAACACCTTTTGCTCGGCGCGGTCGATAAAACGCTGCACGGTGCGCGTGGGTTTGGCCACGGTCAGCACACCGGCAATCTTGCGTGTGTCGGCCTCTGGCACATAGATGGGCGCGGCCACATGCATCACGCCACTGGTGTCGTCGGTTTCCACATCGCGGGTGGAGCGCGCGCCGTACTCCCCGCGCAGCGTGCGCGCCACGTCGCGCCACTGCGAGTAGTCGGCGCCCACGGCCCGGTTTTCTGAATCAAACAACACGCGCCCCGTGGTGTCGGTCACATAGATGCGGTAGTCCAGTGACTGCTTGGAAAACCCCCAGATCGCCGCATCAATCGGCCGCGTGGCGTAGCTGCGCACATGCTGGGCAAACGCGCTGGTGCTGCTGCCGCTATCGGCCCCAGGCGCCAGCCGCCCGGCCGCAAGATCGTCGCTCGCCAGCTCGGCCAGGATATTGGCGGTGTCCACCATCATGTCTTCCATCACCTCGCGCACGCTGGGTTTGATCTCGGCCATGAACACGCGCAGCACAAAGAATGCGGCGATGCCGTTGATGAGGAAGAAGGCGAACAGCAGGCGGATGCCGAGGCGCATGGGCGGTGAAGTCTTAATCAAAAACCATAGCTGCCAGAGCTTTATGGATAAGCGCTAGAGGCCAATTTGGCTCAAATTTTGTTTCAAACATCAAGGCAGTAGCCCATGCCGCGGTGCGTGCTGATGTACTCCCGCGCCGGGTCCACCTCGCGCAGCTTGGCGCGCAGGGTCTTGATGTGCGTGTCCACCGTGCGGTCGGTGCTCTCGCTGTCGTCGCCCCAGGCGGCGGCCAGCAGCGCGTCGCGCGAATGGATGCGGCCCGCGCCGCGCAGCAGGCACGACAGCAGGCGGTACTCGCGCCGGGTCAGCAGAAGGGCTTGGCCGCGCAGGCTGATGCGCTGGCCGGCCTCGTCGTCCTGGAAGAGGGGGGCTGCGATAGCCGGGGTCGACGATGCGCCGTTGCCTGCGCGGCGCAGCAGCGCCTTCACGCGCGCGGCCAGTTCGCGGGGGCTGAAGGGTTTGGTCAGGTAGTCGTCGGCACCCAGCTCCAGCCCCAGCACGCGGTCGATCTCTTCGCCGTGGGCGCTGAGCATCAGCACGGGCAGGCTTGCGGTGCGGGCGGCGTTGCGCACATCGCGCAGCAGATCGAGGCCACTGCCATCGGGCAGACCCACGTCCAGCACCAGCAGGTCAAAACGGTGCGACGCCATCTGCTGGCGCGCGTCGTGCACCAGCAGGCTGTGGGTCACCTGCAGCCCATCGCGCTCCAGCGCGTAAGCCACCGTGCGGGCAATGGCGGGGTCGTCTTCGAGCAGAAGCAACTTTGCAGTCATGCCTCAATCATCCCGTACTGCCCGACACCCGCGGCGTATAAAACTGGCGCGGCCCAGGCCAGTGCCCCCGCGCAAGGGCCGCCCCGCCGCGCTGGGGGCGTCTCCCTCCCGCATTGCGCAGCAATGCGAGAGAGGGGGAAGGCGCGAAGCGACTCAGGGGGTCCTTCATTCAACGGGCTACCAGGATGGGGAAGAGCTTGCCCAGCCCATCGGCCATCACCTCCACCGCCAGCGCGGCCAGGATCAGGCCCATCAGCCGTGTCATCACGTTGATGCCGGTCTTGCCCAGCACCCGCGCAATGGGATCGGCCAGCGCAAAGCACACGGCGGTAGCAAGGGCGATGACCACGCCGTAGCCCACCAGCGCCAAGGTCTGCCAGATGCCTTGCGCGCGGTCGGCATAGATCACCACGGTGGACATGCTGGCCGGTCCGGTGAGCAGCGGAATGGTCAGCGGCACCACGGCAATGCTGCTGCCGGCGGCCGCCTTCTCGGCCCCTTCTTCGAACTCATTGGTGGTGGGCTTGGCCTCGGCGGGCTGGGCGTTGAGCATGTTCATCGCGCTGATGAGCAGCAGCATGCCGCCGCCCACCTGAAAGCTCTGCAGCGAGATATTGAAGAAGTCGAGGATCTGCAGGCCCAGCAGCGCACAGGCCGCAATCACGCAGAACACGCTGAAGCTGGCCACCTGGATGGTGCGGCGCCGCTGCGGGTACGAAAAGCCCTGCGTGTAGTGGATGAAGAAAGGGACGATGGCCAGCGGGTTGACGATGGCCAGCAAGGTAATGAGAGGTTTCAGGTCCATCAGCGTCCTCCAGAGACTTCAAGCAGTGACATGGTCGTGTAGGGCGAGGCATCCGACATCAGCCACACGATGGCCTGCGCCACCTCTTCGGCGGTGCCGCCGCGCTGCATGGGCACCAGGTGCGACAGGTCGCGCACGCGGTCGGGCAGGCCGCCGCTGGCGTGGATATCGGTTTCAATCAGACCCGGGCGCACGGCGTTCACGCGGATGCCTTCGGCCGCCACCTCGCGCGCCAGGCCGATGGTGAAGGTGTCGATGGCGCCCTTGGCGGCTGCGTAGTCCACATATTGGTGGGCCGACCCCAGCCGCGATGCGGCGCTGGAGACATTGACGATGGTGCCGCCCTGGCCGCCGTGTTTGGTGCTCATGCGGCGCACGGCCTCGCGGGCGCAGACGATGCTGCTGATCACGTTGACGTCGAACATGCGGCGCAGGCGCTCCACGCTCATCTCGTCCACGCGGGCGGGCACATCGACCACGCCAGCGTTGTTGACCAGCGCGGTGATGCGGCCCAGTTGTGCATCGATGGTGGCGAACAGGGCCAGCACCTGGGCCTCGTCGGCCACGTCGGCCTGCACGGCCAGCGCAGTGCCCCCTGCGGCGCGGATCTGCTGCACCACGGTGTCGGCCGCGGTCTGGTTGCTGTGGTAGTTCACCACCACCGCCCAGCCCTGCTGCGCTGCCAGCAGGGCGGTGGCGGCACCAATGCCTCGGCTGGCGCCGGTGATTAGCGCAATCTTGTTGTCCATGAAATGCGGTCTCCTGCAAGAATGGCGCATTGGAACAGGTTCTGGGTGCCGTGGGCAGCGGGTTAGCGGGAGTGGCCTGCGGCGCACACCGCCTTCGCCAGCGCATTTTTATCAAGGAGATTGCAGCATGGGACAGTTTGTCGATCTGACTTCGGGTGACGGTTTCGTTTTTCCTGCCTGGGTGGCGCGGCCTGATGCGGCGCCCCGTGGCGCCGTGGTGGTGCTGCAGGAGATTTTTGGCGTCAACTCGCACATCCGCGCGGTGGCTGACCGCTTTGCCGCACGCGGCTACCTGGCCGTGGCGCCCGCCACGTTCCACCGCGTGCAGCAGGGCGTGGACCTGGGCTACACCGGCGACGACATGCAGACAGGCATGGGCCTCAAAGCCGCGGTGGAGGCGTTGCCTGCGCCGGGCGTGATGCCCGACATCCAGGCCGCCATCGACTACGCCGCAGAGCAAAGCGGCCGCAAGGTGGGCATTGTGGGTTTTTGCTGGGGCGGCCTGCTCACCTGGCGCGCGGCCTGCCAACTGAAGGGCCTGTCGGCTGCGGTGCCGTACTACGGCGGCGGCATGACCACACCGGACGAAGCCGCCCGCCAGCCGCAGGTGCCCGTGCTGGCGCACTTTGGCGAGCGCGACCACTACATTCCGCTGGACGGCGTGCAGGCCTTTGGCCGCGCCCACCCGGATGTGGAAGTGCATGTCTACCCCGCAGACCATGGCTTCAACTGCGACCAGCGCGGCAGCTACGACGAGCCCTCGGCCATGACGGCGCGGGACCGCACGCTGGCATTCTTTGACAAGCACCTGAGCTGAAAGATCGGCCCGCCATGGCACACGCCGCGCTTGTTGTTAGGCCTTTTTGGCCCCTTGCGCTCGTCCATAAAGCGCTGGTAGCTATATTTTTCGTAGCATTCGGCGCTGCCACCCATGCGGCGGACTACACCGGCCCGCTGTTCGACGCGCACCTGCACTACAACGAAGAGGCCTGGGACGGCAAAACGGGCCCGCATCCGCCATCGGATGTGCTGGCACGCATGAAGGCATCCGGCGTGCGTGCCATCGTGGCCAATTCGCGGCCCAATACCGGCTCGCTGGCGTTGGCCGCGCTGCCCGAGGTGCGCGCGGCGGGTGTTGCCGTGGTGCCGTTTGTGCGGCTGTACCGCAACCGGGCCGACTACACCGGCTGGTTCGCTGACGAGACCATTTACGACATGGTGCTGGCCGAGCTGGCCAAGGGCACGGGCTCAGGCCCGTACCGCGGCATTGGCGAATTTCACCTGTACGACAGCGCCAACGCCGACGGGCCCGTGGCCAAAAAGCTGATGGCGCTGGCAGAGCAGCGCAGTCTGGTCGTGCTGGCCCATGTGGACGATGCCGCCATCGACCTGCTGATGGCCAACACGCCGTCCAAAGGGCAAAAGGTCTCGCTCATCTGGGCGCACACCGGTATCGGCGGCGCTTCGGTGGAGCGCGTGGATGCGCTGATGGGGCGCTACCCTGGCCTGGTGGGGGAGCTGTCGTACCGCCCCGGCCTGGGGTGTGACGGCGAGCAACTGTGCCCCGCCTGGCGCGCGCTGCTGCTCAAGTACCCCACTCGGTTCGTGATCGGGTCGGACACCTGGGTGAACCAGCGCTGGCAGTATTACGAAAGCCTCATGAAGGGCTACCGCACCTGGCTGGGCGGCCTGCCCGCCGACGTGGCGCGCAAGGTTGCGTGGGACAACGGGGCGGGGCTGTTCGGGCTGCCAGCCCCGGCGCCGGCACGCTGAATCGTTGGGTACGCGCGCTGCAAGGCGGCGCAACCGTCTTCGCTACCGTGTGAGAGCGGGCGTGTGGTGTGCGCGCAGGCGCTCAACCCACACGCTTGCAGATGCTTCAGCCCCGCAACAACGCCTCCTGCAGGTCCAGCACATTGCCCGTGGCCGCGCCGCTGGCCGTGTTGTCAAAGATGCACCAGATGCTCTGCGCTTCGTGTGTGACGGCCGCGATGCGGCGGGCCAATGCGTCAATCAACGCCGCGTCGTACGCCGAGTAATAGATGCGCGGCGAGCCGTGCAGCCGGCAATAAACCAGCCCAGGCCAGCCGCCGGGCGCATTGCCGGTAGCGTGCAGCACCGGGTCGGCCAGCACACGGCCGGCCTGCCAGTGGGCCAGCAATGCATCGCCTTCGGGCGAGAACCAGCTGGCGTGGCGCGGCTCGACGGCAATGTTGGTTGTGGCGTGCAGGCCCCGCAGGCTGGCAAAAAACGCATCGGCCACGGCCACGTCAAGCACCAGGCTGGGCGGCAGCTGCACCAACAGGCAACCCAGCCTGGCGCCCAGGCCCGCCACCTCGTCCACAAAAGCTTGCAGCAACGGCGCGGTGTCCACCAGCCGCGCCATGTGCGTCACGCTGCGCGGCAGTTTCACGCTAAAGCGAAACGCTGGTGGCGTGGCCGCGGCCCAGCGCTCGTATGTGCTGCGCTGGTGCGGGCGGTAGAACGACGAATTGATCTCCACGCCCGGCAGGTGCTGCGCGTAGCGCATGAGGTGCGAGTCCGCCGGGTCTGCCGTGGCGAAGCGGTGCTGGCAGGCGCGTGGCAGGCTCCAGCTGGCAGTGCCGATGAAGACCGGCGCGGGCGTTGGCGACGGGGCCGTGTGGTGGGCGGTTGTGTTCATCCGTGCGTCCTGGTGGTAGGCCAGCGCGATGGCGGTATTCGATGTCGGAGCTGGTGCGGCTGCCGCGAGTTCCGCAGAACGGCGCTGCATCAGGTCGGTTCCAGCCCGATAGCCACCTGGCTACCGGTGGATCCGCGCACGGTGTGGTCCAGCCTCGGACACGCGCGGCGGCTGCGCTGGGAACGACAGGGTGAACACCGTTGGCTGGCCTGGCGCACTGCGCACGCTGACGGTACCTCCGTGTAATTCCATCGTGCTTTTTACGATGGCAAGTCCCAGGCCAGAGCCGGGTGTTTCTTCCGTATGCGGGCCTTCGACACGATAGCTTCGATCAAAGATCTTCACCTGATGCTCGGGTGCAATCGGTTCACCTTCGTTGGAGATCGAGATGTGGCAGCTACCGTCCGATGAAACCGCTCCAGAGAGCACAACAGTGCTGCCCTGAAGCGCGTGGCGGATGGCGTTGGTCAGCAAGTTGGCGATGGCGCGAGCCAGCAATGTGTCGTCAGCCCAGACGTGGGCGTTTCCCTCTATCTGCAGTGCCAGTTGCAAGCCCCGTTCCTCCGCCAGCAACTCGAAGAAGCCTGCAATGGCCTCAAGCCGCTGCTCCAGCGGCATGAGGGTGGCGTGGATGGCACTCTGCTTGCTCTCGGCACGCGCCAGGAACAGGATGTTTTCGATCAGCCGCCCCATGCGCTCATACGCGGGCACGGCCGACTCAATGACTGCGCGGTATTCGTCGGCACTGCGAGGGCGGTCCAGCGTGACCTGGGCGGCGATCAGGAGGCGGTGGATAGGCGCGCGCAGATCATGCGCAATGTCGGATGAAAATCCCGACAGGCGGGAGAAGGAGTCTTGCAACCGGTCGAGCATGTGGTTGAACGCACGGGCCACGGGCTCCAGCTCGGCGGGGTTGTCCTCCGGGGCCAGCCGTTCATTCAAGGCATGGGCGCTGATGCGATTGGCCGTGTGGGCCAGGCGGTTGGCCGAGGACAGAATGAGCCGGGTGGTGCACCACGCAAACAGACTGGCGGCCAGTGCACCGACACCGAGCGTGAGGGCAAACGCACGCCATGAACGCAGGGCAAACGCATGGCGCCGCGCCAGCAGGTCCTCGGCGGGTATGTGGACCATGGTCCCAGCGCTGGCGAGAAGCGGCTCGATATCGTCGAAATCCTGGCCCAGCAGGTAGATCACCATCCAGAAACTCGCGGTGATCAACAGCAGCGTGATCGCGGCAATCGCCAGCGCGATCTTCAGGGTCAGAGAGCGCCGCAGTGCCCTCCTGGATTCAGCCGTTGTGGTTTTCGAGGACATAGCCGACGCCCCTGACCGTGTGAATAAGCTTCTCTGCGAAGGGGTCATCGATCTTGGCACGCAGTCGGCGCACGGCTACGTCCACCACATTGGTGTCGCTGTCAAAGTGCATATCCCACACGTTCTGCGCGATCAGGGTGCGCGACACGACCTGGCCAGCGTGGCGGGCCAGGTAGTCCAGCAGCACGAACTCCTGGGTGGTGAGATCTATGCGCAACCCGCCGCGTTTTACGCGCCTGCGCGCAGAGTCCACCTCCAGGTCGCCCACGCGCAGCACCCCATCGGGCGCGGGCACCGGTGCGCTGCGGCGCGCGACCACCTGGATGCGTGCCAGCAGTTCGGAAAACGCAAACGGCTTGACCATGTAGTCGTCGGCCCCCAGCAGCAGCCCCTTGACGCGGTCTTCTACCTCATCGTGGCCGGAGAGGAAGAACACCGGTGTCTGGTGCTGTGTGCGAATGCCTTGCAGCACGTCCCAGCCGCTGGTGCCGGGCAGCCCCACATCCAGCAGGATCAGGTCGTAGTGCCCCGAGGTGGCCAGGTGCAGACCTTCCACCCCGTCGAACGCCGTGTCCACGACATGGCCATGCTCCGTCAGACCTTTTTGCAGGTAAGCGGCGGTCGATTTTTCGTCTTCAATGGAAAGCAGGCGCATGGGACGAGATCCCGAAGGATTCTCAATTTTCAAAAACGATGAACTGCAGACGGATTAAGGGAAGCTGCGGATTGACTTGGGTGGATTGTTGGGGGTAGGCCTGGGTTTGAGAAGCTTGCCTGATTGAAATGGACTGTTGCAAATTCGCGAACAGTCCCCGGGTCAGGCGGGTTGTGGCGGGTGTGAAACGGCGTGGTCCTAAACCGGGGGGGGTGTACATGCGCCTCCCCCAACGTTGAGTCGTCCGGTCTGTGGGTGCGGTGGAGCAATGCCTACGCTTGCACCATGTCCTGCCAAGAAGGCGTGGGACATGACTCCGATTGAACCCACTTAACAAGGATGACCATGAAAAAATTCGCCACACTGGCTGTGCTTGCAGCCGTTAGCGCAACCTCTTATGCACAATCGTCCGTCACGCTGTTCGGCGTGGCTGACGTGGCGTTCCAGATTGGCCGTGGCAGCGAAGCGAACCGGACCAGCCAGGGCAGCGGCGGTCTGTCCTCCAGCCGCCTCGGCTTCCGCGGTATCGAAGACCTGGGGGGCGGCCTGAAGGCTGGCTTCTGGCTGGAAGCCGGGTACAACCTGGACGACGGTACAGGCGTTGCCAACACCTTCAACTTCAACCGCCGCTCGACCGTCAGCCTGATGGGTGACAACTGGGGCGAAGTGCGCCTGGGTCGCGATTTCACCGCAACCTACAACAACATCTACGACGCCTTCGGCGACAACGGCGTGGGCGCGCTTTTGAAGACAACCTCGCTGGGCAGCAACTACGGTTATGCCATGCAGACCCGCACCAGCAATGCCGTGTCGTACTTCACTCCCAAGAATCTGGGTGGTTTCGTAGGCCAGGCCCAGTACTACCGCGGCGAAGCCGCTAATGGCGCCAATGACGGCACGGGCTACGGACTGCGCGGTGGCTACGAAAATGGCCCACTCAATGTGGGTGTGAGCTATGGCGCCATCTCCAACCTGGGCGTGTACGGCGACGTGACGAATGCCAATATCGGCGGTTCTTACGATTTCGGCGTGGCCAAGCTGCTGGTGGTGGCGGGGCAAGATGAGTCCAAGGCCCGTGACGAGAAGGCCCGCCACTACATGATCGGCGCCACAGCTCCCGTGGGCAGTGTGGGCCTGGTCCGCGCTTCGTGGTCCCGCATCAGCATTCAGGACACCAATGTCCAGGCGAACAAGTTCGCCGTGGGTTATGTGCACAACCTGTCCAAGCGCACTGCGCTGTACACCACCTTTGCCTACCTGAAGAACAAGAACGGCGCTGCTCTGGCACTGAACGGTGCGAAGACCAGTGCCGGTGACAACTCCAAGGGGTTGGACATCGGCCTGCGCCACACGTTCTAAGGCGATGTGATCGTTGCCCATTGCAGTGGGCAACCCTCTCCAAGGTAAACGCTTGGGCCCGCTCCCCTTTTCAGGGGACGCGGGCCTTTTGCATGGTGGGGCTGCAAGCCCCGCGCCTTCATTACAGGAATGTCATGTTCGCGCCATCCCGCCGTCAGGCGTGCATTTCTATTCTTCAAACCTGTCCAAAGCAGGGGGTGCTTGCCAGTTTGCGTGCCAAAAGCCGCTCCAGTGTGCCGCCCCCGCAACACATTGAAGAGAGCCAAGCATGCGCAGACAAGACATCCAACTTTTGATCCTGGCCCGCCAGGGCGATCCGGCTGCTCGCAGCAAAGCGGGTCGGCGTTATCTGGTGGGGGGCGACGGTTTTCCTCGCCATGTGGCCACCGGCATTGAATACCTGTCGCACCCCAGCGTCCGCGATTTACCAGAAACCGCGTGTGCCATTGCAGAGAGCTTGCCGCTGCAGGACTTGCTGACTCTGAAGCAAGAAGACGCGTTGCACAAGGCCGCAACTGCGGGCAGTCCGCTGGCGCAATTCAAGCTGGGCGTGTGGATGGCGTTGACACGCAGTCGCGTCGCGGCGGGGCAGGCGTGGCTGGAGGCCGCCGCCGCAGGTGGCCATGTCGAGGCCGGGCAGGTGATGGCCGCCGTGGGCGCTGCCCGTTCGGACCAGACCCTGGAGGCGATGGTGCAGTCGATCCAGTCCAGCGCAGCGGTGGACGTGGTGCAGGTCGCCGTGATCGCCGCGCGCCAGGCGCATGAAGAGGGCGCGCTGGACCCGTTGGTCGACTGCCTGCGCGTGGCGTTGATGGTGGCGCCACGCTTGACGCACGCGCTGTCGGACCTCGTGTTGGCCGCTGTCTTGTGGGCCGAACGCGAGAACCATTCCTTGCGCGGGTTGGCTCCGGACCAGATAGAGGCCTGCCTGGAGCTGGCCACCGTGCGCGGTGACCGGGATGCTGCCAGCCTGCTCGGCCGCGCGCGATGCGGTATTGACAGCGGCACGCTGACACCCGCCCGGTTGAGCACGTCGCTGAACCTGCGCAAAGGCGTTGCCCTGTTGCTGCGCGCCGCCGATGCGGGACGCGATGATGCATGGCTCGCCCTGTACGAGACACACGCTGACCACCGCTCCTCGGTGTCCAACCCCCAGATGGCCCGGTTCTTTCTGGAAAAAGCGGCCATCGCAGGGCGGTCCGAGGCGCAGCGCAAGCTGGGGGCCTTGATTCTGCGCTCGTCGAATTCTGTGGTGGAGTCGGAACAGGCCATTGCGTGGCTGCATGCGGCCGCCAACCAGGGCGACGCGCACGCCCAGCGCCTGCTGGGTTCACTGGTGCTGCCGTTGGAGGGGGACGAGTCCGCCGCGCGTGCAGCGATTGAGGAAGTGCGCCAGGGTGACCCCTGGCTGGCCGTGCGGTTGACGCTGGCGCGCGACTTTGGCTTGACCAAGCTGGAAGCCTTGAGCGTCGATCCCGTCGAGGGCCGTCGCCCGTGGGGGTTGCTAGTGGGGCGCAACCCGTTCATTACCCAGGCCCGCCTGTCTGCACCGCGTGCCGTGCCGGCGTTGACGGAACAGGCGCTGCAGAACCTGGCGCGCGCGGCAGCCTTTTTTGAGCAATCGCGCGGTGATGGCAATGCGTTTGAGGGCGATCTGCGCCGCCGCTCGGTGCGCCAGCGCCGGGTGTTCGAGCGCTTGAACCTGTCGGAAGACCTGTTCTTTTCCACCGCTTCGTCGAGCCGGCTGGAGGCCTTCCGCTTGGGGCCGAAGTGGGCTTTTCGTGCACGGCAACCGCTGGCCATGGCCCTGGCGGCCTGAGAGGCTGAGGGCCTGACGCCCGTTGGACGGCAATGGCATGAACCTACATTCGGCTCGACCGCGCGAGATAGCGTTTGCGCCAGAACAGCAGCACCAGCGCCAGCGCAATGAACGCCATGGACCCGAGCGCCCACCAAAAGCCATCGGCCTTGTGGATCAACGGCAAAAACTCGAAGTTCATGCCGAAGATGCCGGCTATCAGATTGAGCGGCAAAAACACGGCGGTCAGCGCCGTTAGCGTGCGCATGATGTCGTTGGTGCGGTTGCTCTGCACCGAAAAGTGCATTTGGACGGCGGTCTCGGTGCTTTGCTCCAGCCGCCGCACGTGGTGCACCACGCGCTCGATGTGCTCCAGCACGTCGCGGCTGCGCACCTTGAGCAGGTCCAGTTCGCGCAGGCCCGCGGGGTTGTCGGGCAGCTCCCAGGTTTCCAGCGCGTCGATCCAGTCTTGCACGGCGGTGCGCTGGTCTTCGCAGATCTCGTCGAGCATGTGCAGCGACAGGCGCGCTTCCAGCAGCGAGGTCCAGTTCACATACCGCGCGCGGGGCTTGAGGAGTTCGCTCTGCCAATGGTCCAGCTGGCGCGTGAGTTCGCGGCGCAAGTCCAGGTAGCCATCAACCATCAGGTTGACCACGCGAAGCATCAGGTCGGCCGGACTGGTGGGCACGCGGGCGCCGGGCACGGGGCTGCTGCGGCCTTCGCTGGGGCTGGCGGGCAGTGAGGCCAGCAGGCGGGCCGCATACGCGTCGCGCACCGCGCAGTCGGCGGGGTGCACGGTCAGCAGCAATTGATCAAACACCGCAAACCCCACGGGGTTGGTGTCAATGCGGCGCAGCACGGGTGGGCCGCTGCGTTTGAGCGGTGGGGTGGCCCCGGCGCCGGTGGGTAGGGGTGTTGCTGCGGTCGTGTCCGGAGCGTCGCTCTGGAGGGTGGCCAGGCGGCGGAACACCAGCAGGTCGTACTGCGAGGTGTAGTCGTAGTGCGAGGGCAGTTGCGCATTGAGCAGATCGGACACATGCAGGTCCACCAGCTGCAACCCCACCAGCGCTTGCAGGCTGGCCTGGATCTCGGCCAGCTGTGTCTGGAACGACGGGCGTGCACACGCCATCCAGACAAAACCCTGCGCGGGCATTTGCGTCGGCAGCTCGGCCAGTTCCTGCACGCCGCCGCTGTGGATGTGAAAGATACGCATGGCGCCCCGATTTGTAGTGAAAAGTGCTTCTAGCGCTTGTCTAAAAAGCGCTGATAGCTCTTATTTCAGGAGTAAGCGTGCGGCATCGCGTGCAAAGTAGGTCAGCACGCCATCGGCGCCCGCGCGCTTAAAGGCCAGCAGGCTTTCCATCATCACGGCGTCGTGGTCCAGCCAGCCATTGGCGGCAGCGGCCTTGATCATGGCGTACTCGCCGCTCACCTGATAGGCGAAGGTGGGCACGTGGAACTCGTCCTTCACGCGGCGCACGATGTCGAGGTAGGGCATGCCGGGTTTCACCATCACCATGTCGGCGCCTTCAGCAATGTCGATGGCCACTTCGCGCAGCGCCTCGTCGCTGTTGCCCGGGTCCATCTGGTACACATTCTTGTCAGCCTTGCCCAGGGCGCCGCGCGTGCCCACCGCATCGCGGAACGGGCCGTAAAAGGCGCTGGCGTACTTGGCGCTGTAGGCCATGATGCGGGTGTGGATGTGGCCCTGCACCTCCAGCGCCTCGCGGATGGCGCCAATGCGGCCGTCCATCATGTCGCTGGGCGCGACGATGTCCACGCCCGCCTCGGCATGGGTGAGGGCCTGGCCGGTCAAGATATCCACCGTCTCGTCATTGATGATGTAGCCGGTGGCGTCCAGCACGCCGTCCTGGCCGTGGCTGGTGTACGGGTCCAGCGCCACATCGGTCATCACACCCAGGCTGGGGAATTCTTTTTTCAGCGCCCGCACCACGCGCGGGATCAGGCCGTCGGGGTTCAGGGCTTCCTTGCCGTCCGGCGTCTTGAGCGACGGGTCAATCGCCGGGAACAGCGCCAGCACCGGAATGCCCAGTTTCACGCAGTCCTCGGCCACGGGCAGCAGCAGATCCAGGCTCAGCCGGTCCACGCCGGGCATGGAGGTGACGGCGTCACGGCGCTGCGTGCCTTCGTGCACAAACACCGGGTAGATCAGATCGTGCGGGGTCACAGCGTTTTCACGCACCAGGTTGCGGGTAAACGCATCGCGGCGCAGGCGGCGCGGGCGGTTCTGGGGGAAGGGGGCGGGGCTTTGCATAGGGCCAATTATCCCTCTGAGCCGCCGTGCGGCTTCCCCCAAGGGGGACGCACCCCCTGGACCGGCGAAGCCGGATCCACGGGTGCACTGGTACGGGCAGCGCCGGTTGCAAAGGCCCGCGTGGATGTCGCCCCGAAATGCCGCTTGTAACGCTCTGCCCCCGGTGCTAAATTGGCGCCGGGCGGCTTGCCGCTCCCCGCTTTTCCTCCCTGAGCGGGGCCTTGGATTGCAGCGATGCAAAACAGGCTTTCCTGGCCCGGCGGATTTGCCGGGCTTTTTTTTGGGCTGGGGTTTTCGGCCCTTCGCGCCGTTAGCGCCGTTTGGGCCCGTAAACTGCAGCCATGCTCTGGGTCAAAGCCTTTCACATCGTTTTCGTGGCCAGCTGGTTTGCTGGTCTTTTCTATCTGCCGCGCATCTTCGTCAATCTGGCGATGGTGGCGCCTGGCTCGGCAGCTGAGCGCGATCGCCTGCTGCTGATGGCCAGAAAGCTTTTGCGTTTCACCACGCTGCTGGCGGTGCCTGCGCTGGCGCTGGGTGTGTGGCTGTGGATGGGCTACGGCATCGGTCGCGGCCCGGGCAATGCGTGGATGCACGCCAAGCTGGCGGTGGTGGTGCTGGTGATCGGCTACCACCATGCATGCAGCGTGCTGCTGCGCAAGCTGGCCGACGGCACCAGCCGCCGCAGCCATGTGTGGTTTCGATGGTTCAACGAGGTGCCCGTGCTGCTGCTGGTGACGGCTGTGGTGCTGGTTGTCGTCAAGCCGTTTTAAGCGCGCAGAACCACGGGCCCGATGCCGGTGCACAGAACTTCCGCATGGCCTTTGGCGCTGATCTACACGGCGCTGATTGTTTTTGCGAGCCTGTTCCCGTTTGATGGCTGGCGCGCGCAGGGCATCGATCCGCTGGTCTTCTTGCAGGCCCCGCTGCCGCCGCCGTACTGGACCGGGTTTGACGTCACCACCAATATCGTCGGTTATGCGCCGCTCGGGTTTTTGCTGGTGCTGGCCATGCTGCGCTCGGGCTGGGAGCGCAGCCCGGTGCTGCTGGCCACGCTGGCTGGCGGGCTGCTGTCACTGCTGATGGAGTTTGCGCAGATTTATCTGCCCCGGCGTGTTCCGTCTAATCTGGACCTGGTGCTCAACGCCGCAGGCACCCTGGCGGGCGCGTTAAGCGCCGCGCTGCTGGAGCGGGTGGGTGCCATCGACCGCTGGAGTGACTTTCGGGGCCGATGGTTTGTGGCCGATGCAAGCGGCGCCATGGTGTTGTTGGCGTTGTGGCCGTTGGCCTTGTTGTTCCCGGCGGCCGTGCCTTTTGGTCTGGGGCAGGTACTGGAGCGGCTGGAGGCGGCACTCATCGAGCTGCTGGCAGACACGCCGTTTCTGGACTGGTTGCCGCTGCGCGAGAGCGAGCTGTCTCCCCTGTCGCTCAGTGGCGAGCTGCTGTGTGTGGTGCTGGGCCTGCTTATCCCTTGCCTGCTGGGCTACTGCGTGATCCGGCAGATGGGGCGGCGCGCCTTGTTTTCGCTGGGTGTGGTGGCCATTGGCGTGGCGTTGACCGCGCTATCGGCCGCGCTGAGCTGGGGACCGGTTCATGCCTGGGAATGGATGGGGTTGCCTGCGCGCGTGGGGGTGTGGGGCGCGCTGGCGCTGGCGCTGTTGTTGATGGGGCTGCCGCGCCGTGCCTGCGCCGCCGTGTTGCTGCTGGCGCTGGCGTGGCACCTGGCGCTGCTCAACCAGGCGCCCACGAGCGCCTACTTTGCGCAAACGCTGCAGATCTGGGAGCAAGGCCGCTTCATCCGGTTTTATGGACTGGGTCAATGGCTGGGCTGGCTGTGGCCTTACGTCACGCTGCTGTATGTGGTGCTGCGCCTGTCAAAGAGAGAAGGCTCCCCCTGAGTCGCCTTCGGCGCTTTCCCCCTCTCTCGCTGCGCGGGAGGGGAACGCACCCGGTGGACTGGCAAGGCCAGATCCACGGGTGCACTGGCGTTGCGCGCGCCAGTTTCACGGCGCGGGGTTCGTAAAATGCCCGGTATGAGCGACACCACCTCCGCACCGGCCGCAGCGCCCGGCTACTACCAGCGCCACATCTTTTTCTGCCTGAACGACCGCGCCAATGGCGAGGACAGCTGTGCCCACCACAACGCCCAGGCGGGTTTTGACCGCTGCAAGCAGCAGGTCAAGGCGGCAGGCCTTGCGGGTGCGGGCAAGGTGCGCGTGAACAAGGCCGGTTGCCTGGACCGGTGCGCGGGTGGCCCCGTCGCGGTGGTGTACCCCGAGGGCACTTGGTACACGTACGTGGATGCAGCCGACATCGATGAGATCGTCGAGTCCCACCTGAAAAACGGCCAGGTGGTGGAACGCCTGGTCACCCCGGCGGAACTTGGGCGCTGAAAGCGCCTCCATCCGTCTCGTTGCAGAATTTTCATGATTTTGGCTGCTGGCGCTTGTCTATCAAGCGCTGATGGCTATCAATTTAGTAGTAATCCCCAGTGAATGCCCAAACCGAACGCCTGACCCTGTCCGGCCCCGCAGGCGCGATCGAGGTCGTGCGCGATGCCGCCACGCTGGCCGACGGCGTTGCTGCGCCGCGTGGCGTGGCCCTCATTGCGCACCCCCATCCGCTGTTTGGCGGCACGATGGACAACAAGGTCGTGCAGACCCTGGCGCGCGCGTTTGTGCAATGCGGGTGGACGGCGGTGCGGTTCAACTTTCGCGGGGTGGGCAGTACTGAAGGCGTTTACGACGAAGGCCGGGGCGAGTTGCAGGACCTGCTGGCCGTCGTCGAGCAGTTCGCGCCTGCCGCCGAAGGCCAGCGCATTGCGCTGGCGGGGTTTTCTTTCGGCGCGTTTGTGACCAGCCACGCGCTGGCCACACTCTGGCCCCAAGGCCGCGTGGACCATGCCGTGCTGGTCGGCACGGCGGCCAGTCGCTTTACGGTCGCCCCCGTTCCTCCTGAAGCCCACCTGCGCACGCTGGTCGTGCACGGCGAGCAGGACGACACCGTGCCGCTTTCGTCCGTGATGGACTGGGCCCGGCCCCAGATACTGCCTGTCACAGTCGTCCCGGCTGGGGGGCATTTCTTTCACGGACAATTGCCGCTTCTGAAAAATTTGGTGGTCCGCCACCTGCAATCGGGCGTCTAAGAGCGCCTGCCCCGCCGCGCTGATCTGCGCTTTTCCCCCCCCCCATTTTTTCGAGCCTTTCCAGCCCCTTATTGCCCCATGAAACGAATCTTGTCCGCGTTGCGATCTTTGGCCGTCTTTGCTGCGGTGGCACCTGCCGCCTTCGGGGCACTTGCCCAGGCGCCGCAACCCCCCGAAATCGCCGCGCGCACCTATCTGCTGATGGACATTACCGCCAATCAGGTGCTGGCCGCCAAGGACATTGATTCGCCCGTTGAGCAGGCGTCGCTGACCAAGCTCATGACCGGCTACCTCGTGTTTGATGCGTTGCGCTCCAAGAAGATCGCGCTGGATCAAAAGCTGCCCGTCAGCGTGCGTGCCTGGAAGATGCCGGGATCGCGTATGTTCATCGACCCCAAGATGCAGGTGCCGGTCGAAGATCTCATCAAGGGCATGATCGTGCAGTCCGGCAACGACGCCACGGTGGCGCTGGCCGAGGGCGTGGGCGGCACTTACGAAAACTTCGTCAAGCTGATGAACGACCAGGCCAAGGCGCTGGGCATGAATGGCACCAGCTACAAGAACCCCGAAGGCCTGACCGAGCCCGGCCACCTGACCACCGCGCGCGACCTCGCCGTGCTGGCGACGCGGCTGATGAAGGACTTCCCGGAGTACATGCACTACTACTCCACCAAGCAGTACAGCTACCCCGGTACCCCGGCATCCAACGGCACCAACCGTAACTCGCTGCTGTTCCGCGATCCCACCGTGGACGGCCTCAAGACGGGCCACACGGCCGCTGCAGGTTATTGCCTGGTCGCCACGTCCAAGCGCGACTTTCCGGGTGTGGGCCAGCGCCGCCTGTTGTCCATTGTGCTGGGCGCGGCCAGCGAAAATGCGCGTGCCAACGAAAGCCAGAAGCTGCTGAACTGGGGTTACACGGCGTTTGAAGCCGTCAAGCTGTTTGAAGCGGGCAACCCCGTGGCCACGCCTGCGCTGTGGAAAGGCACCGCCAACACGCTCAAAATCGGCCGCGAAGAAGCCATCGTGGTCGCCGTGCCTGCAGGCAGCGCGGGCAAGCTCACCACCCAGATCTCGCGCCCCGACCCGTTGGTGGCGCCGTTCACCAAAGGCCAGTCGATCGGCACTCTGAAGGTGATGCTGGCCGACCAGGCTGTGGCGGAAGTGCCGCTGGTCGCGCTGGAAGGCGTGGACCAGGCAGGCATTCTGGGCCGCGCCTGGGACGCTATCCGGTTGTGGATTAAGTAAATAAGGTTGCAACCCCCTGAGGCGCTGTCGCGCCTTCACCCCTTCTCTCGAATGGCTGCGCCACTCGGGAAGGGGCCGCCCTGGCACAGGCCGCGCGCTTTCAACGGCAATGGGCGCGTTGGCTGACCAGGATCGGCATTCAAGCAGGTGCCGTGCCACTTGCCCATTTCAGGTCTTGCTGCTACATTAGAAGGCTTTTCGGAATTTCCGAAGGGATTCACGTTTTCGCTTTTGGCGAAGCTTGTAGCTTTCACGAAGCAAATTCACGTTTAGGGACGTATTTCATGCCAACCATCAATCAACTGGTCCGTCAGGGGCGCGAGGTCGAAAAGACCAAGTCCAAAAGCCCTGCGATGGAAAACTCTCCACAGCGCCGCGGCGTGTGCACCCGTGTGTACACCACGACGCCTAAAAAGCCTAACTCCGCTCTGCGTAAGGTCGCCAAGGTGCGCCTGACCAACGGTTTTGAGGTCATCTCCTACATCGGCGGCGAAGGCCACAACCTGCAGGAACACAGTGTGGTGCTGGTTCGTGGCGGTCGTGTCAAGGACTTGCCCGGTGTGCGTTACCACATCGTGCGTGGTTCGCTCGACTTGCAAGGCGTGAAAGACCGCAAGCAGTCGCGCTCCAAGTACGGTGCCAAGAAGCCAAAGGCTAAATAAGCCCTGGCGGTTGTGTCTCCATCGGTGTTTGATTCGCCTGGCAGGCGCAGTCAAACGAAGTGACCCCAAGCGCGGATGTTCCGTGTGGGTCGAGTAAGTGGGGTTCTGAATGAATCTCGCGGTGTCTGAAAAGATGCCAACTGAAGCAATATGAGGTGAAAAATGCCACGTCGTCGCGAAGTCCCCAAACGTGAAATCCTGCCGGATCCCAAGTTCGGCAATGTAGAGCTGTCCAAATTCATGAACGTGATCATGGAAGGCGGCAAAAAGGCTGTTGCAGAACGCATCATTTACGGTGCCCTGGAACTGATCGAAAAGAAGCACCCTGATAAAGACCCGCTGGAAGCCTTCACCGTTGCCATCAACAACGTGAAGCCCATGGTTGAAGTGAAGTCCCGCCGTGTGGGCGGTGCTAACTATCAGGTGCCCGTCGAAGTGCGCCCTGTCCGTCGTCTGGCTCTGTCCATGCGCTGGATTAAGGAAGCGGCCCGCAAGCGTGGTGAAAAGTCGATGGCCCAACGTCTGGCCAACGAACTGCTCGAAGCCACCGAAGGCCGTGGCGGCGCCATGAAGAAGCGTGACGAAGTGCACCGCATGGCCGAAGCCAACAAGGCATTCAGCCACTTCCGCTTCTAAGAACGCGGATTTGTCCCATCAGGGCTCAAGGCTGCCGGCAATTTTGCCTGCAGCCTTGTGTTGATTGGGGCAGTCACAAAATAGTCGGGTCTGGCCTGCAAGATGGGCGCCCCGACCTCACCAATACAAAGATCACCAAGGATCCACCATGGCACGCAAGACTCCCATCGAGCGCTACCGCAATATCGGTATCTCGGCCCACATTGACGCTGGCAAGACCACGACTACGGAACGTATCCTGTTCTACACCGGCGTGAACCACAAGATTGGTGAAGTGCACGATGGCGCGGCGACCATGGACTGGATGGAGCAAGAGCAAGAGCGCGGCATCACGATCACCTCGGCTGCTGTGACCTGCTTCTGGAAGGGTATGGATCTGTCCTACCCCGAGCACCGTTTCAACATCATCGACACCCCCGGCCACGTGGACTTCACGATCGAAGTGGAGCGTTCGATGCGCGTGCTCGACGGCGCCTGCATGGTGTACTGCGCCGTGGGTGGCGTGCAGCCCCAGTCCGAAACCGTCTGGCGCCAAGCCAACAAGTACAAGGTGCCACGTCTGGCCTTTGTCAACAAGATGGACCGTACCGGTGCCAACTTCTTCAAGGTCCACGACCAGATGAAGCTGCGCCTGAAGGCCAACCCCGTGCCTGTGGTCATCCCGATTGGCGCCGAAGAAGGCTTCAAGGGTGTGGTCGACTTGCTGAAGATGAAGGCCATCCTGTGGGATGAGGCTTCGCAAGGCATGAAGTTTGACTACGCTGAAATCCCTGCGGATCTGCAGGCGTTGGCCGAAGAATGGCGCGAGAAGATGGTCGAAGCCGCGGCTGAGGCGTCGGAAGAGCTGATGAACAAGTACCTCGAAGAGGGCTCGCTCACGGAAGACGAAATCAAGCAGGGTCTGCGTACCCGCACGATTGCGACTGAAATCCACCCCATGTTGTGTGGCACGGCTTTCAAGAACAAGGGTGTTCAGCGCATGCTGGACGCCGTGATCGACTACCTGCCATCGCCCGTGGACATCCCGGACGTAACGGGTACGGACGAAGAAGAGCAGCCTGTCACCCGCAAGGCGGACGACGGCGAAAAGTTCTCGGCTTTGGCGTTCAAGCTGATGACCGACCCGTTTGTGGGTCAGCTCACCTTTGTCCGCGTGTACTCAGGTGTGTTGTCCAAGGGCGACACGGTGTTCAATTCCGTCAAGGGAAAGAAAGAGCGCATCGGCCGTATCGTGCAGATGATGGCCAATGACCGCGTGGAAGTCGACGAAATTCGTGCAGGCGACATCGCTGCCTGCGTGGGCTTGAAAGACGTGACCACGGGTGAAACCCTGGCTGATGTGAGTTCGCCGATCATCCTGGAGCGTATGGTGTTCCCTGAGCCCGTGATTACCCAGGCTGTGGAACCCAAGACCAAGGCTGACCAGGAAAAGATGGGCATCGCCCTGCAACGCCTGGCTGCTGAAGATCCGTCCTTCCGTGTGAAGACCGATGAAGAGTCGGGCCAGACGCTGATCGCTGGTATGGGCGAGTTGCATCTGGAAATCATCGTGGACCGCATGAAGCGTGAGTTCGGCGTGGAAGCCAACGTGGGCAAGCCCCAGGTTGCCTACCGCGAAACCATCCGCAAGACGGTGGAAGAGGCCGAAGGCAAGTTTGTGCGTCAGTCCGGCGGTAAGGGTCAGTACGGCCACGTTGTGCTCAAGATCGAACCCAACGAAACCGGCAAGGGCATCGAGTTCGTCGACGCGATCAAGGGTGGTGTGGTTCCTCGTGAATACATCCCCGCGGTCGAAAAGGGCATCAACGAAGCCGTGACGCAAGGTGTGTTGGCTGGTTACCCCGTGGTGGACGTCAAGGTCACGCTGCACTTCGGTTCGTACCACGATGTGGACTCGAACGAACTCGCGTTCAAGATGGCTGCCATCTTCGGTTTCAAGGAAGGTTGCCGCAAGGCGGGTCCCGTGATTTTGGAACCCATGATGGCCGTGGAAGTGGAGACGCCCGAAGACTACGCCGGCAACGTGATGGGCGATCTGTCCAGCCGCCGCGGTATGGTGCAAGGCATGGAAGACATTCCTGGCGGTGGCAAGGCCATCCGCGCTGAAGTGCCTCTGTCCGAAATGTTTGGCTACTCGACCACGCTGCGTTCCGCGACACAAGGCCGCGCCACGTATTCGATGGAATTCAAGCACTACAGCGAAGCGCCTCGCAACGTGTCCGAAGCCATCATGGCTGCGCGCGCTAAGTAATGGCGCGAAAGAAAAGGACTGCCTCGGCAGTCCTTTTCTGGGCGGTTTGAGGATGAGATTGGCCGCTAGCGCTTGCCTGTCAAGCGCTAGTAGCTATGTAAATAGTAGCAAGATTCTTGCAATCTGCGACCCGGTGCCGTCCTGTTGCCCTGTGCGGGGCGAATCAGCAATCGGGTGCAGACGTTAAACCCTGACACAGGCACTGCTCTTTGGAGATTTGAAAAATGGCAAAAGGTAAATTCGAACGGACCAAGCCCCACGTCAACGTGGGCACGATCGGCCACGTGGACCATGGCAAGACGACGCTGACGGCGGCCATTGCCACCGTGCTGTCTGCC
>JAHJWB010000016.1 GCA_018828125.1 Gammaproteobacteria bacterium
ACCTTCCCACAGAAAACTGCAGTGCTCCGACGCCTTCCGGCTTTGCCAGGGTCGGCGGTGTTCCATGGGGCATGTCGTCGCTGACATCGACCCAGCCGTTGGGGAGGGAGATGCGGACGTCCGCGAACGTGCAGAATTGGTTCATCGTTTGAGAATCGGAGGGTGGAGTCGAAAGTCCGCTGTTGGCCGAATTCTGCCCCACGGCGAAGGACACTAGCGGGCCCAAAGCGGAAGTCACGTCCGCGCTCGATGCGCGTACTTTTCGGCGAATGCCCTTGCCTCTGCCATGTTCGCTGGATAGCGAACAAGAGAGCCGTCGGCCTCGTGCACCGACTGGAAACGGAACCCGCAGCCTACCAAGAACTCCACCTTGCGCCACTGCTCAACGTCGGTCATCTTCGGGGCAGAGAACTTGCGATTGAGCATCACCATTTCAGCGCGGCACTGGGGGCAAAGCCGGGGCGTGTCGCTGTCGGGCTTGCGGAACGCCTTTCGGCAATTGAAGCAAACGTAGGGGAAAAAGTGCTGCTGGTCCGCCCGGGGTTTTGCGAAATACGAGTGATGTTTGAATGTCTTCATTGCCGCCGCCGGTGTCCGTTTCTGGCCGGATTTTGCCTCACAGCGAGGGGCTTGCGAGCCCGAAGCGGCTAGTCGCTTCGCCCGAATGCAGAGGCGGTGATTTAGTACAAACCGTGCGTCCTAGCGAACGCTTCGCAGCGCTCGCCCAGCTTGTCTGGGTCTTTCCAAAACGGCTTGTCAACGCTGTCGAGCGCCGCGTCCAGTCCCTCAATCTCCGGCAGCAAGTCTCTCCGAGTTTGTACATCGACGGGTACAGGAAGATCGCCGAAGAGCAATTCTTTGGCGCGCATGGTGAGCTGAAGCGACTGTGTCGCTTCCATGTCCATCAGGCCACTTAACGCATGCCCGTAAAGAGATCCGGAATGATTCCAGAAGAACTGGTGAAAGCCCCCGTTGTAGACCTCGCCGACTAGGCACGATACGGCGTAGTAGGTCTTCTCTGCTTCGCCGAGCGTATCGAAGCCGCCCTGGCCATGAACCCGATCTACCAACGCCTTCCAGTACAGCCGTTCAGGACTCTTTTCGTAAAGACGCTCTTGCTCTCTGCGCTTCTTACCATCTTCTATACGCTGCCTGTAACCCCCCTTGCATGGCATGCAAAGACCGTCGTTCTTGGCGGCCGTATCTGGATGAATGGAATCACCGCAAGACTTACAGGGCAATCGTTGAATCATTGAGGAAATCGAGCTGGGATTTTGATCTGAGTCTGCTTCTGCACACTACTGCGAATGGCTGGTTGTGGCCGTCAGGGGCCGACCGCCGAATAATTGGCCGCCGTTCTCATCAAACTGAGGCAATGTATGCAACCGTCCAAATGAGGCTAGCGGACTTCGCGCCACCCATTCATTCGTCCAATGCGTCATCGTGTGTGGCAACCGTTTCGCGAGGCTGAGCTAGTGTCGCGTGCGAAGCATTCTTCAGCGTCTGCATTGAGGATAAAGTATCGACCACGCCACATGGCGGCTATTTAAAGAACTCAAGGGAAACAATGTTCAATGCTTGCCGTGCAGCGCTTGTCGCTTGCACTGTTTTTACCGCGTCATCCGCATTCGCAATTCTGCCGCAGCAGGGTATGTGGGGTATTGGATCGGAAGTGAATGGCAAGCCGGGTCGCGGCATCCAGCTTGATCGTCAAGGCGGAAAGTACATCATCATCACTTACTTCGGCTACCGGCCTGACGGCACGTCAATGTTCCTGCAGGCAAGCGGCCAAATCAGTGATAGCAAACTATTCTCCGGTCAACTTACGGAGTTCAAGGGTGGTCGACATTTGGGCGGTCCCGCACGAGACGGCGAGGTAGCACGGGTCATCGGCCCTGTAGTCATCGAATTCGACAGCACAACATCCGGCACTATCACTTTACCTGGAGAGGCGCCTCAGCGTCTTAGCCGCTACCAATACGAAGACCACCTAGCTCGAGTCAATAATAAGTTCGAGTACGCAGTTTTTGACCGACAGGGAAAAACAGCGACCAAGGTCAATGGTCAGATAAACGCGTCAGCAGATAGCTTCTCGATGACGGAGACGTACCAGGGAGGTGAAACATGTCAGTATTCAGGCGATTTCCGCCGTACTGGCGATTCGTTCGCTTCCCGAGGTGTAGCTAAGTGCACGCTGATGCTACCGATATTGGGAGCCAAACTTGACAGGTATCAAATTGCGGATCTAAGAGTGGATGAGTACGGGATGTTATCCGGCCGCATTTACCTTAGCACCTCACAAGACGAGCTTCCAAATGCCCCCTACCGGGTCCAAAGACATATGCAGGGCGTTTGTATACCGGTAAAGCCAGACCAGCCACAGCAGAGCACGCGTTGTGAGCCGTGGCAACTGGGTATGGACTACGGAGATGTTTGGGAGTGGTAGCGCAGTCTCAGGATCACACCGTTGCGTTCTCACACTGCAGTCTGCTAGTGGTCACATCCAGGACCGCCCCACCAAACCTTAGTAGCAACTATAAGTTTAGGGATGCTGCGGTCGTGCGATCACCACCCGCGAAGACGCGGAACGACCGCTTCTGGCCGGTTTCAGGCACTAACCATCGCAAGGCTGGTCGCGCGCTCCTTCAACCAACTCATGCAATCCTCATTCGGAAAATCGATGACCTCATATCGAGGCAACACATAGGGAAGCAGCTTGGCGGTGGCACCAACACACTCAAGAAAGTCGCTCATCGAAACCACAAGGGGCTCCGCATCCACCTCCTCAAGCAGGAAGACCAAGTCCGCTTTCGGCAGCCAAGTGTGCACGCCGTTGGTCAGCACTGCGTAACTGATGAGTTGACCGTCTTCCTTCCTCTCCACGAGCACCTGCGATGCGACAAACACGTCAATCCCGGACTTCTCGTGTAAGCCTTCGAGGGCCTGTTTCTGCTCGGCGTAACCGCTGACCAAGAACTCGCGCTGGAGTCGCCGCAGCTTCTTGCCAGGTTCACCCGCTGGATGCCACGCCGTCCAGCTCCCATCGGTCAGCTTGAACATCTCGTCGGACAGTGGCCTGGACTCCTCTAGAAGTATGGACCGCGCTTGTTCAACAAGGTCGCCCAATGCAACCGGGTCGTCCGCACTGCAGACGAGCAAGCAGACCCGGTTGGGGACCATCACCACTGGATTGGAACCAATCGGTAGCTGCCAGATGAGCTCTTGCACCAGCATACGCGGGGCATCGTAGTAGTCCCCGTAGTGTGAGGAAAATAGGCCCGGGCTGACCTGATGAAATGACGGAGCGGCCTTGTGACGGAGGTTATCTATGGCCACCGCAAGTAATTGCTCGAAACTCTTGCCCCATCTCGTCATGGCATCGCTACCAATCTGCGTGATACTCAGCTCGCTGTCGATAGCCAAGGCCATGCCTAACTCGTCAGACAAAGGGCGAAACTCCATGACAAACGTGAGTGGCTTGTCGTCGCCCCCCTCAATGCGCACCAAGTCCATACCGGAGAGATTTCTGAGCACCGGCAGAAGCTGCTCTTTGACATCTTCGTAACCAACATCTTGCGTGTTCGGCGTGACGACACCTTGGACGAAACGGTCCAACTGCTCCCTTCGCAGCTTCGGCTCTGCGCGACTGTAGTCAAGGAAGATGTTTTGCAGGTATATCAGCCCTCCGCCCGATTGTTGAATCTGAAATTTTTCCCTATCCAATGTAAAAGTGCTTGTAGGCCAAGCGCGCTGCAGCGCATTCAGGACGGTGTCGGCGAATTTTTGCTGGTCAACGGGACGATTGATGAGTTTTCTAAGAATGGACAGCATAAAAATAAGCGTAGCCTAAAACTGAGAATGGCCTATCGGCGCTTGCCAGCGTTCCTATATGGCTCAAAACTGCTCCAACCGGAGAGCGATGATGAATGACTGGTTGTGGCCGAATTCTGCCGAAAAAAAGCCCCTGAGCAGCGGGTTGCCGAGATGTCATCGGTGCAGGCGGAGTGGTCAGATCGGAATGGACTCAGTGTTCAGGTGCGGCCGGAATACGCAGGGATACATCACGTTAGCGCTCGCATATGAACTTTGACCAATTTATTGCACATCTAGATGGCCAATCCTGGTCGGTGCGAAACAAGTCATTCGCCAGCAAAACATTCGGCGAATGGCAGGTCTCGTTCATACGCATGGGAGGAAAGTTCCAGCTTCCCGGCTCGGTCGCATTTGTGGTTTGCGTCAGGCGGCGCGGCATGCGTAACCTGGATAAAGAGTCCCTTGAAGTTGAAAAGGAACCGCATGCCTATCCTTTCAAGCTCAGCCTTCAAGAAATTGAGTCTGGCGACTTTCAATACCGTAGCAAATCTCTTCGTTACGATCACAGCAACCGCCCGGTTGATTCCGACTGGTCCTTGTTGGCAATGCATCTGGAAAGAACGATTCCAGCTTGGCTGCGCCGCCTCACGCGCGAAGCGCTGATCACACAAGTGAGTAGGTTCGGCGAGTCGGGCTACATCGAGAGAATTTGGCTTGAGGATTTGAAGTGACCTCACCACCGGGGTGCCGCGCTAACTAGTCCGTCAATGGGAAGCCAAAATGCTGCGAATTTTGGTTCCCTCCGCTGCGCTCCGACGCACGCTACGTCCAATGTTGAGCGTCCGCTTTCATTTGAGGTGACCGGCCGCTCCTGGCCGCTTGCGACCGCTGACTGAGGATACCTTCTGTGGGTGTTCATGGTGCCTGACTGACCGGTCACCATCGCCGGAATGCGCAATTTGGATCTTGTCTTGATTTCCGGTGCCAACGAGTTAGACCACAGAGATGGATATCGGTCGCATGTGTTACGGGCGGCTCGACCGTCGCCGTGTCGAGTTGCATTGCCGAGTTGTTGAAGGAGGTCCAGACCCTCATTGGTATCAAAGCGCTCTTGCCTAATGAAGGATTGAGATCTGTGAGGCTCATGAAGTGAAATCAGTGAGCCTCGGCAGTTGCAAGTGCCAGGATGCGTTGCGCCTGTACGCCTTGTTCAAGTGCAGCTCGCGGGGTTTGGCCGTTCAGGGCTAGCGCAGGCGTCTCCAAAAAAGCGAGAACTTGCCAGCCAGTTGTCGCGCCAAGAGCTATGCCCAAAGGCTGTAATACAGGCCACACATTGGGTTCGAACTGCCAGCGCGGCAGCTTGAACCCTCGGCGAAGATTGGAGACGCCAATGCAACGGTGCGACTTGATCCAGGAATTGATGGTTACTCGGCTAGTCCCAGCCAGACCTGCGGCTTCGTCAGTCGTGATCATGTCGGCCGCGTCTATACGGTCGCGGCGGTACTGTGCCCCTGAGCTCATTACCGAAGCCGACAGGGCCGCGGATGCATAAGGCTCTGATGCCGGGTCCTGGCGATCATAGATATTGGCGTGCGCAATCGGTGAGGTGATGGAACGGGTATTCATGGTTGCTTCAATCCATGGGCGTCAGAGGCGCGTTGCACAGGTTGTGCTTTGCAGCCGAAAAAAAGCCAAATGCCGGTCCCATGTGAACACCACCGTTGGCTCTCCGCTAAGCGCTCAGGCGAGCATCCTCGATCACTCCTGAGAAACAGGCTTGCCGTCGCAACGCTGCGCCACTGTGAAACTCGACTGGAAAGGGTGCTCTCCCGACTGGTGAGCGAGTGCAGCTTGAGGGTCACAGTCAAGGTCCCGATGACAGCCATCAGGACGTTCATCATTGCTTGGGCCAGAACTCCTGCTTCGAAAGGAAGTAATTCGCCAAGGGAGCGAATGGCTGCGTAGTTAGCACCCGGGATCGCTTCTCGCCGCGCATGTACCAAAGCCATCGTCTCGATCTCCACAGGCAGTTGTGTTCACTATAGCTCGGTGGAACACATTATATCAATTTGGTTAATTCCGCAAAATTCGTAAATTTTGTACAGTGCCGACTTCCACTTTTATTTGCAGATCAGCAGTCCACCCAAATTAGTAGGCTCGTTATCCTGTCCGTAGGCACAGACAGGGCAACAACGATATAAGTCGCGATTGCACGGTTAGGTGAAAGATTTATCGGCTATCTAACTCTTGCCATCTAGCCCAAATGAGCGTATCACTGCAATCCCAACAACTCCATGGCTGCCACATGGCAGCTTGCTGAAGGTGGACGCAGATCGTGCTAACGCGGTGAGGGCTGGCAGTCCTTTGAGGGCTAGTCAGGTGCTGCGTGCAGCGATTAAAGCACGCGGGGGTAAGGTTGGATCGATCACCTTTTTCTATAGTGCTAAAAACTCACGCGACATCGTTTTTCCAAACGAGGTTTGTTTTGCTTGCGGCTTGTTACTCGAAGCCGACGAGTCGGTTAAAAGCTATGACTTTGATCCCGACAGGATCCAAAAGCAATTATCCGAATTAGGATTTGAAGGGAGCATTCCCACTGCAATCGTATGGAGATGGAATGAACGTCCGCTCCTTCAGCTTGTACGGCGAACTGGAACCGCGTTAACACTATCTAAGAAAGAGGAAGCACTGCACAGCGCTGAATTAATTGACTTCGACTGGAAGCTCTTTGATGAGCAATCTGTCGAACAGCAGTCGAGACTGATACATGATTGGATTCATGTCGCACCAGTTCTCGCTCTGCATGGCGCGGAGGTTTCAGCTCAATGGCGCTTTCTTAGCGAACAGGTGAAAGCTAGATGTGCGAAGCCAACTACTTTAGGAGCACTTCGGGATTCTGGTATAGCTCAGTGGCCACTCGTTTTTACCACTGTTTTTCGATTGACTCAGTTGTCAGTTTTGACGACGGATATTAATTTGAATCCACTGAGTGCAGCTACAGTGGTGAAAGGTAGGTAAAAATGGGAAATAGAAAATGCGGTCCCGAATTACTTGACACATCCTATTGGCCTTCGGTCAGTATTGAACTGCTTAGTCAAGACGAGCTTGTCAGGTTTAACAGATGCAAAAATGCAGTGCAGGCAGCTTGCGATGGCATTAAGTCTGGAGAGATCGCGAAAAGGTTTGACGTCTCATCAAGTCTGCTTAGCTACTATATTAAAAGATGTACAAGAACGGCTTCTGATGGGCGACTTGTTGGATTCAGAGCACTTGTTAAGGGGAGTGAGCGGCTCGAATATACCAGAACAGCCGAATCAACCAATCATGGCTATCGTGGAGCCGGGCTAGCCGGTGCGTTTCGCCAACTTCTCTTCAGATATGAAAAATCTGCTGCTTGGCTGGCCTTGAAACTTGAACCTAGCGACGAGCGGAAAATTCAACCTGGCAGTTTAAATATATCAGGACTTCACCAAAAATTTCTGGATCAACTGAAGATTGAAGGATGCACAGATGCAGAATATCCATTCATAGCAAAAAGATGCGGATATGAGGCTTTTGCAGCACATTTAAATAAATCGATAAACGAAGGTAACGCCGCGCTGGCTGTTATGAAATATGGGAAATCTGCTGCTCAAGCCCCTGGAAGAAACACTGGAAAAATCGCTCTTTTAAGACCCATGTTTCCGTTTGAGAGGGTGGCCTATGATGAATATAATCTTCCCAATATATCAATTATTGAAATCACCACTGATGATGGTAGCTTTTGTATTCCGATCAGTAGAGGCTGGTTCTGCCCCATAGTGGATTTCGATAGTTATGCTATATTGGGCTATTCGCTATCTATTGCGGAAAATTTCAACTCAGCAAATTTAACGCAGGCGTTTGAAAAATCTATAAACCCACCGCCATATGTAGGGCATGAATTCTTTGATGATCTTCCTCGGTTAAGTGGCCAAGGCTTACCGAGTGAAATTGCGCCCGGCGTGAAAGGGCGACGTATTTCTATACTTTGTCTTGACAATCATCTCTCACATTTCTCCAATAGTATCTTGATTGGCCTCAGGAAAAAAACAGGAGTCGCCATAACATATGGCAAGGTGCGGAGTTGGGTTGAGAGGAACGTAGTTGAGCGGATATTTTCTATTCTTCAGCGGCGTCTGGTAAAGCTTGCATCCACAACTGGTTCTGGCTCGTCAGATTTCAGAGTAAATGACCCCGTTGGAAATGCCGTAAAGTTTAAAATAAATCTTTCTCAACTGACCGCATTGATTGCAAATATAGTTAGGCGATATAACGCCACACGACTATCGGCGATATTTGGGTCTACCCCTAATGAAAAGGTGGCTCGAGAGTGGTCTGATCGTGCCCGACTACAGATCGTCCCAAAGTATCAGGAGGAATTTGTGAGTGATTCAAAAATTTCAATTGAATCCAGGTGGGTAACCGTGCGCGGAGACCGTGCCGTTCATCGGACGCCATATATTCAATTGGACAACGTTCCTTACACAAATGATATTCTTCGCCAAAGCTGGAGTCTTATTGGGAAAAAGCTGCTCGTAGAAATCGGGAATGATTACAGAACCGTTCTTGCATTTAGGGAAGATGGAACGGAGTTTGGAAAACTTTCCGTAAGCGGAGCATGGGCATTGCATCCCCACACAAGGGAGGTCCGGAGAGAGATCTTCCAACTAATTCGAGCAGGAGCGTTCGATGCGCGATCTTCTGATCCAGTACTTCACTACCAAGACAAATTGGCACGAGAAGCATTAAAATCAAATAAAAGTGGTCGCAAGCCAAAATTAACTAGCGAGGCCAATAAATTGGCGAGAGCAATACAAGCGGATTCTGGTGAGAATAAAAGCGATCTGAATTATAAAGTCACATCTGGGGTATTGGTGAATGAAAAGCCATTGAAATCGAACAATAGGCGATCCTTTTTTAGTCCTGAACGTAAATAGGTGCCACGATGGTTAAGCCTGTTCCTAAAGTCAAGAGCACCATCGCAAAAGGCCCGATGGACGATTCGCTCGCGGATCTCAACGTAGATGAGCAACTCCAGGCCGAGGAGAGCGTGCTAGATCAGTTGCGAGAGAATAAATTTTCATGTTCGGATTTAAATGATTTACAAGTCAGAATTGGACTGACGCCATCTCACCCAATGCTGGAGTCAAGCTATTTCATTGAAACGGAGCAAGCATCAAATTTTTATAATGTAGTTTACGACAACGTCTTGGCTAGGAAAAGTGGTCTCTATTGCATGGGTGAGTTTAGGGTGGGGAAGACGAAGGCCATATCTAATGCGATTCACAGACTCGAAGTTGATATGCCTTGGGCGGCTGTCTTCCTGCACTCAGCGAAGCGGGTAACACATCAAACGAAGAAGGCATTCTGTCTGGACTTGATTCGTTCTTTCAGTTGCTTCTTTACGAATCGCCAAAATCCGGAGAGATTGCTAACCAGATATTTAATGACCCAAGCAATTAAAGCGGGTAGCAAAACATGTGTTTTGTTTATTGATGAAGCTCAGATGCTGACTGTATTACAGCTTCGCTACCTTTTGGAGATCTGGAACGAACTGAGACTAGAAGGTTTTCTATTGGTAACTGTGCTCGTGGGGCAAAAAGGTCTTGATTCTCTAAAGCAACTGACCGATGAGGAGGATCACGGTGCAGTTATTGCAAGGTTCTTTGTCAATGCAATGCATATCGGAGGGTTGCATTCATTAACGCAATTGCGCATATATCTCGAAGCATTTGACTCAAAACTCGTATACCCTCCGAATTCGGATTGGTCTTTCTCTCGGTTTTTTTGCAATGTAGCATATTCATCTGGCTGGCGGATTTCTTCGGAGGCAGACGTTTTCTGGGAAAGCTTGGTTTTATTTAGTCGTCCGTCAAAGCGGGCATTGCAGGTATCGGGCTTTCGACTTGCATTTTTGAATGATGCAATTCATGGTTTTTTTCTTGATTCCATGAAAAATGACAAGCGCCAATTTAAGGGTACGAAAAAAATTTGGATGGATGCAATTTCGGGAGCGGCAACCTCTGATCTATTGATTGGGGATGGAAATGCTTAGCAATGAAGATGGATCATTAATATGGTCTATCAGTGTCAGTTCTCAATTCGAGAGTGATTGGATTGCTCTTCACAGAATTTTATGGTTGAATTCAATTAGCGGAAAGGATCTATTTGCTTTGCTTCGAACATTCGAAGGAAAACGGGCATCGCAATCTGAGTCATTATTTAGGGATGTGCTCGAAAGATCCCCTTTACTAGGGGAGTATGCTGCCCACTTTCGAGAACGCGGGTATGTTTCTCTTTTTGGGAAGCCTAATCAGGAATTGCTACTAAAGTGGACTAAATTTAAATATTGCCCAGTATGTTTGGAAAATTGTTTCCATTCGCCTATTTTTGGCTTGGTTCAAATGTATGCCTGTCCACTCCACCATTGTCAACTCATCTCGGAATGCTTGCAATGCGGAAAAGCGATTGGCTCTAACCTTTTTGATCCTAACATTTTTAATGAGCCACTCGCGTGCTATCACTGTAAACGTCCTTTTACTCGCAAAAACATCGCCAGCAAGGTGTTGGACGGATTTTCAGTAGGACTGCTAAATTTTCGGGAAATTGAGGATTGGATTTCTTGTATAAAAAAATGGATTTGTCAGGACTTTGATTTTTCTTTAGGTAAGCTTGGTATTCCGACTTTTCAAAAAAAGGTCTCAGCACTTGAGTGTTTAAAGAAATTAACCCATCCCCCGGTATCAATTACTGCGATGTCTGAGGCGACTGAAAATTTGGTCGAGGTGCGAAACAATAGTAACTTGATTCCCGGTAATTTCGAAGTACAGAATCATTTAGGGCGCACTGTTCCGTTAAACGATGACATTGAAGCGGTTTGTGCTGTTGCTAAGTCTATTGGAAGACATCTCGGCAAATGTATTCATAAATTTTGCAAACACAAGTATAGACGCCGCAGTGGCTGGGAAAACGCAGATCGCCCCTTTGGTCGTGTTACGCCAGTCCTCACCATTGAGCCTGGGGACTGTCCGTGTTGTGCTCTTATGGATCAATGGAGAGCCTACTCGGGCAAGGTGCTCTCTCTGCGACAAGCCATGAAAATGGCGGGATGTGATCTGTATGACAACAAGCGCGGGGAAAATAGAGGGACGTATTGCCTAGAGGCAAACTTATTTGCTCAAGCACTTATCTCTTCATTCACGTGGTTTGCCATGGAGCAGATTTGGTTTGTATCAAAGCCGAGACCTGCGAATCAATACTACCAACTGGATGTGTATCGGTTTGAAATCTGTTTTCGAGGTTTTGTGTTCGGTTCTGAGCAGGGGAAAAGATTTTTTAGATATTCACTGGCTTCCGCGCTGGTTGAGTTGGAGAAGTGTCATGAGAAAATCCCACATTCCGATATTAACGCTTACCCGTACGAAAGATGGATAGCAAGAATCGAGAGGGATATCTGGTACATCGATATGTCGAGCTATTTTTTCCCGCGCAGAAATTTTGATTGGTGGCGGTTCCCGGTGAGGGAGTTTGCTTGTGTGATTCCGGGTTCCGAATAGTGAATGCGTCAAACAGACTATTTTTGCGTCCTTCAAGATTAAGAAGGCACAATCGTTTCCTCCTCACGGACTTGGTTGGAGGGACGGAGCCATATGCCTCATCAGTTACGCCGCATCATCGCCATCAACATCAGGAACCCAAGCGACGGAAACCCTTCAGGGCGGATCTCGGAACTGGACCCACGCGGCGGTGTTCTGGCGGTGGGGGACAACGGAGTGGGCAAGACCACTTTTCTGCGCCTGATCCCGCTCTTCTACGGCGCGACCCCCTCCCAGGTCCTGAAGGGCTCCGGGAAGGCGTCCATGATCCGGCACACACTTCCCGACCCCAGCAGCGCTGTGGCTTATGAGTACGAGCGTGAGACTGACGCCCATCTGCGCACGGTGGTGATGTACGCCAAGGATGGCGAGGACATCCCGGACTTTCGGATCGTCTCAGCCGGGTTTGATGAAACCTTCTTCTACGACGAGAACAACATGTTTGTGACGCGCACGGAGTTCGCCCCCCGGCTCCATGCGCGCAACATCAATGTCTCGCCCGTCCTGCAGCTCAACGAATACCGCAGCGTCATCCTGAACGAGCGCATGAGCAGCAAGAACGCAAAGCAGATGACGCTACTGGCCCGCGATCATTCGCTGGGCCCCCGCCCGCTGCGCAATCTCAACCAGATCGCAGCGGCCATGGCCAACGAGAAGATCAGCTTTCGGGACCTGCAGAACATCGTGCTGGAGCGCGTGGCCGAAGACCAGGCCACGGAATCGAAGCGCCAGAACGTGCGCGAACTCAAGCAGCGCAGGGAGGATGTGACCACCTGGTTGGACAGTCGCACCCACATGGCCGATATCTTGAAGCGCAAACCCGACGCTGACAAGATGAAGGGCCGCATCGCCCGCATCAAAGGGGTTCACATGGAGCTGTGCTCGCTCCATGTGGCCGTCAAGGCGGCACTCGCCCAGGCGGCGACGGACCAAGAACGGTTGACCAGTGATCGCAAGGCCAAGGCAGAGGCCTTTGATCAGGCGCTCGGTGCTCTGGGCGACGAAATCAGGGAGGCCGAGCAGAAGAAGACCGAAGCCTATAACGAGTGGCAGCGCCTCAATTCAGTGTTTCAGGCCGTGATCAGTCGCCAGAATCACTTCGACCGCATCGGTGCGAAGACCCTTGCGGAGAATGAATCCAGGGAAACTGCCCTTCAGCAGCAGGCGCGGGCCAAGGAGCAAGAGCATGAGCGCCTTACCTCTGAATCGGGTTTTCTCCAGACCGAATACGAAAAGCGCTGTCTCGAAATCCGGCAATCCGCACAGGGTCAGCAAAGCGAGATAGCTGAGCGCAAAGCCACGGCACAAAGCGCGGGGGTCGATAAGCGTTTGGCCCTTGGGAATGACAAAGAAGCTGACCTGCAGGCGCTGGAGGAGCCCCCCAGGCTCGCCGAGATCGCTGAGGAGCGAAACCGCCTGGCCACACGGGAAGGCGAGATCACCCAAAAAATCCGAAACCCCGCTGCCACAGAGGAGACACTTGCTGCACAAGAGGAGGCAGAGGCCATTCTCGAACAGCGCCGCCAGGATCACGACACAGCCAAGGACGCAGCCTCTGACCGTGAAAAAGATGAGGCTCAGGCTCGCGGTGAGCTTGAAGCGGCTATCAGGGCCGTGGAGGGTCTTGAGGCCAGTCAGAAAGCGCTGCTGGCCCACATTGAAGCCCTGACCGCCCAGGTCACCCCAGAACCCGGTTCCTTGCTCGCCTTCATCCGTGAAAGCAACGACCCTGTATGGCCCCATGCCAGCAAGCTGATCTCTGAGACAGTGATCCACCTTACCGACCTCTCACCAGTGATCCTGGAGAACCCAGCCGCACAGAGAGGCGAGGAGGGTGCCGTGGTGGTCGGTAATGCCACGGTGAGCACTCAGGAGCTACCCCTGCCTGAGTGGTTCTCGATGGATTCGGTACGCCAGCAGCTCGAAGCGGGAAAAGTCCAGCTGGCAGACATCAACGAGTCAGTGGGCAAAGCAGAAGATCAAGCTGAAAAAGCCCGACTGAAGCTCAAGCAGGCTGGTACCGACCATGGCAAGGCGAAAGCCAACTTTGGTCTGGCGAAGTCCGCCTTTGACGCTTCGGTCACAGAGAAAGGACGCCTCGACAGCCTTGTGAAGACCGAGCGCAGCGCTGCAGAGGCCCAGGCACGACAAGACCTCGTTGACTTGAAGGCGGCTCTGACAGCCCTTGGCACGGAAGAACATGGCATCCGCGAAGGCGTCAAAAAAAATCGCCAGGCAATCTATGAGGAATACAAGCTCAAGGCCGAGACCCTTGACGCCGAGACGACGAGCGCGATCAAAAAGCTGGATGCCGAGGCTCAGGTGGTTGAAGCGACCCTGCAGACCGATCTGACCAACGCACGACAGGACTACGAGCGCAAGCTGGCAGGCAAGGGGCTCGATACCTTGCGCATCAATGCCGTGGAGGAAGCGCTGAAAGGGCTGCGGGCCCAGCTTGAAGCGATTACCAACAACCGGCATGAGGTGGCTGCGTGGAAGAAATTCTGCACTGACGAGCGACCGCACTTTGAAACCACCCGGCGCAAGGTAGGAGATCTGCACACCGCTTCTCTGAAGGCGTCAGAGCGCCTTGGGAATCTGGAAACCAGCCGAACCGCCCTCACAAAGGAGGCCGAGGACGTGCTGTTTGACCTCGACAGGCGGATTGCAACCGCCACCACTGATGCACAGCGCCTGGAGGAACTACGCGACCAGAAACTCAAGGACTTCCTCGACTTTGTGCCCAGTAGCGCCTATATCGGGCGCCCCATGCAGGAACTCGACCAGGAGGTGACCCGCAAGCTCCGCACGTTGGTGGATGAGGATGATGCCTTGCGCAGCGAGGTTCTGTCCCTGCGCAACGAGTTTGATAAGAAGGAGGGCGGACCCAATGACTGGCTCAATCTCAAGCGCAAGGAGCTGCCCGACCGGCAGACTCGTCTGGAGCACGAGTATCGGTGCCTCGAAGCAGAGCAGCTGTGTGACTGGTTCGAGCGCACTGAATGCGGGAGTTTCATCGAGCAGCTCACTCACCAGATGAACGGCTTCTTCGAAAACGCCAGTGTCTTCGTGAGCCGTCTGGACACCTTCGACCGCCTGGTTGCGACGTTCAACACCGAGCTGGGCAGGGCGCTGGCCACGGCCGAGCACTTCGAGCGCTTCAAGAACCTGAGCGTGCGCGTCACATCGAGCGTGGGCCAGCAGGCGTTCCTCTCGGTGCTGCGCAAGATGCGGGACAAGAGCCCCACGATTGCGCTCACAGGGCGCGCGTACTCCCGTGTCGGCATGGAGCTGCCCTCGGATGAGGATGTCGCCCTGGTACGCGAGTACAAGGACATCCTGCGCGCCGATGGTGGGGTGCAGGTGGACCTGAACGAGCAGGTGCGCCTCGAATTCAGCCTCGTTGAGAACGGCAAGCGATCCGTCATCAGCAATGAGGAGGAGTTCCGGGCGGTGTCGTCCAACGGCAATTCCGCCCTCATCACGGCCATGTTCCTCATGGGCTTCGTGCAGATGATCCGGGGCTCCTCCCCGGTGCGGTTGGTGTGGGTGACCGATGAGCTGGGCCGCTTCGACGCCAAGAACGTCGGCGCTTTCCTCAAGACCCTGGCCCTGAACAACATCGACGTGATCAGCGCCAGCCCCAGTGTCGATCCGGCGCTCGCGCGCCACTTCCCGCGCCTGAGCCTGTTCGAGAACACCGGGGCGATCTTCACCAACGAGACCCACGAACTGGAGGCCGAGCATGAACTCGCTTAAATCCGCGCTCAAGCTGCTCGCCACGGGTGAGTTTGTCTGTCACGTTCGTTTTGAGAGTGAGTACGAGGCACTGGCGACACTGGAAGGGCAGCAGCAGGCCCAGGAATGGCTGTCGGCCGTGGGGTATCGGCTGGCGCGTCTTCACGACGAGGGGGCGTTCTTCATGGCCTACGACGAGTCGCCCACCAATGACACGCGGTCCCGCATCCGGGAGGAACTCAAAACGGTACGCCACCGGCTGGTGCCCTATGTGGGCTTTTTCAACCTGCTGCGGGAGGCGCAGGGGAGCGATCCCCAGCTCCACGCGGGCGACGTGGTGTGGTTGACCGAGATCAGCGAGGCGGTGCGCAACTCTTCTGCACTGGAGCGGCGCCTGGCCGACATGCGCGAACTTGCTGATAACCGGGTGACGGACAGCGGTGCGACGGTCTTCCGCGTTCAGAAGATGTTCAAGATCCTGGAGGAAGCGGGCTACCTGCAGCAGACCAACGAGGTGAGCAAGGGCTACACCTTCACCGGCAAGGTGGACTACCTGCTGCAGCTCATTGCCTTCATCAACGAAAACACCCCCCACATCTCCGATGACCAGGTGGTGGACCAAATAGACCCCCAGGCGCGGCTGCAAGAGGCTGAGGCTCCCGAGGCGGGGGTTGCATGACCTCCTCACCGACCAAGGACGTACTGAAGACGCTCTACCAGCATGCCGAGGTGGTGGAGCAAACCCGGCGCGACGGCATCATCGTGCCGGCGCAAGATGCCCCGCAGGCGACCGTGGGGGCTCTGCGGCAGGCCAACGCCCTGCGCCCTGCGGGGGAAGACGGGTTTCGGCTGCACCCCAAGCTGCGCGACTTCCTGAACGACCACCTGCAGCTCTTCCCGGCCTACCAGACCCTGGCCGAAATCGGCTCGCGCATCAGCCAAGCGCATCAGCTCTGGAACGATGTGGACGATCTGTACCGCGCTAAGGACTACAGCGCCGTGGAGAACATCGTGGAGACCATCGAATCCACGGTCTTCGATATCGGTGACAGTGTGGAGCGCAACCTGCTGTACCTGCATACGCTCCTGTCCACTCGCTACGGCAACGTGCGCACGCTGGAGGCCAAGAAGTCTCAGAACCGCTTCTACCAGCGCGAATCCAACATCCTCGCCCAAGACATGTCACGCATGGCTGGCGTCTTTGACAGGATCGAGAGCGAGGCAACCGCTCGCGGGATGCCTGAGCTGGCCAAGTTCGTCCGCATGAACCTGCAGGCTCACCTGCAGACCTGGCAGCATGCCATGGCCGAGATGCAGGCGCAGTTGTCGCGGGAGATCTTCCGCATCAGGGAGGTGGAGGACAGCCACAAGCATCTCGCGCGCCTGGATCTGCTCATGCGCCAGCAGCCCTCATGGCCGGGGTTCGAGCTGGACCCTTCGGTGGAGATCCCGGCATTCCTGCTGGCCGCGCGCCTGCCGGATTTCGTGCCCCAGATCGAGCCCCAGGACACCGACCACCAGTTCGTGGAGGCCATGGTCAAGGAGGTGGCAGCGCTGCCCCCGAAACCTGTGGAGGCACAACCCAAGGAGATCAAGCGCTTCAGGCGGGTGGTGGATGAGCGGCCCGTGAAAAAGAAGTCGGACGCCGCGATTGCCCTGGACAGGCTTGCCAATTCCGCCAAGCGCGCGACCGACAAGTTCTCGCTGGCTGAATGGCGCGAGACCGACGACCTTGCCAAGACCCTGCAGCCCCATATCTGGCTTGGTTTTGCCGTCCTGGCACTGCGGGAGCAGAAGTACCGGGTGGAGGTGGTTTCCAGCCCTGCGCGCCACGGTGAGCGGTTCCGGCACCGGTTCCACGATGCGATGGTCCACCCGGCCTCGGTTGCGCGGGCCGCGAAGGCATGAACCAGCAGCAGGTGGCGTTCCTGAGGCGGTTGATCGAGACGGAGCCGCCTTTTCGGCCGTACAGCGCGACCGCCGAATACTTCCTCAATGCCGAGGGCGTCGGGAAGGTGCAGGGGAGGAGGGTGGTCTACACCCAGAGAGACTTTGCGGCGGCGCGACATCTGCTCTTTTCGCGGGGCTTCGAGCCGTCGCGCCAGGTGGAGCCGGTACCGCGCAGTCGGGTGCAACCTGGTGAGTCCGAGAAATGGGGCTCCCTGCGCGTCTCTGAGGGCCTGGTGGCGGTGGTGCCGTTGGGCCTGAAGGGGGTTCAGATCCCCACGGGGAGCATGTTGTGCATGGATGTGCGCCAGGCGCTGGCCTTGCCCTACGAGGTCCTGGTGTTCTGCGAAAACCTGGAGCCCATGCTGCGGCTGCACGACTACCAGTGGCTGGCGGGATTCCTCAATGGGCGCCCCGCGCTGGTGCTGTTCCGGGGGGCGCCGGGGTACTTCCGTACGGACATGGCGAACGAGCTGCTGGTGCAGGACAGCCGTCCCGTGCTGGCGTTTTTTGACTTTGATCCCAAGGGGCTGTCCATGGCCGCTTCAGTGCCACGGCGAGAGGCTTTGTGTTTGCCGCCGCTGGATGGCCTTGAAGTGGCTGTGAAAGGGCAGAGGCGCAAGGATCTCTATCTGAGGTCCGTGGAGGCGTCACGCCCCCATCTGGAAGCACAGCCCTCAGAGGGCGACGTGGGGCTCGCTTGGGGGCTCATGAAGCGGTTGGAGATGGGGCTTGATCAGGAGCATTTTGCACACCATTAGCTCAACCATCGAAGACGCGGCCTGGGATTTCGGATGCGCCAGGCCGTGTTGATCGGCCCCTCTAGGGTGATCTCACTTTGCGTGCAAACTGAATAGCCCCGGGTCATGGAGGCTCAACACTCTGGGAGGACTGAGCCATGACGAAGACGAACAAGTTCTCGCCCGAGATACGTTAGCACGCAGTTAGGATGGTGCAGGAGAAGCGCGGAGTGTACCCATCACTGTGGGCAGCGATCGAGTCCATCGCCCCCAGGATTGGCTGCGTGCCGCAGACGCTGAACGAGTGGGTCAAGCGTGAACGAGCCACCACCGCCGAAGTGCAGCGGGTCAAGGAACTGGATCGCGAGGTCGCCGTTGCGCTACGCCGCGCATAACCCATAAACTGAAGACAACTTCCACCGTCACCCTTGGACTATGGTGTAGTGGAAGGGTGGGTCTTGCCGATTCTGTGCACTTTCTTTCGCCAGAATTCCCTTTGTCACCGTTGAACTATGCGGTGGGCGGCATGGGGTGTCTCCGATGACTCGCATGCGTCACCGTTCGGCTATGTCATGGCCATGTCAGGGAAGGGCGGCGTCACCCTTGAACTATGGAACGTCACCGTTAAGCTATGACTTGTCACCACACACTTGCATTGCCGAAAGCCGAGCACTCAATCTGCTTTGCGGAATACTCGTATCGCCAAGTAAACCGAAAAGATGCCCGTCTCCAGCAACTCTTCAGTGCTACAGCTCCAGTTACTCCTTCAATTGGGCGACAGACTGAAACGTCTCAGAAAATCTCAAGGCCTGAGCACGGTGGAGATGGCGAAACGCGTGGGAATCTCGCGCACAACACTCAGTGCGATCGAAGCAGGAGATCCCGCTCCGTCCATTGGTACCTACTTGAGAGTCATGTCCGCTTTGGACATCGTAGGCGACCTCGCGTTGTTGGCGGGTGGTGTGATGCGACCGGCTACGCCAAACACTGCGGCTGCCGGATCAATCCACAATGCGCCGTTGGTTCGAATCGTCGTTTCCGCAGATACCTCGCGTCACCGGATCCAGGATCTACAAAGTCTCGCCCTGCATGAAGAGGCAGTGCGACGGGTCCGCGCCGACCCCGCGTTGCTCCAGCAGGCCCAGGCAGTCCTTCAAAAGTGGCTGGATGCTAGGGATCAACGCTCGGTAAGCCTGTGGGTTGAGTGGAAAGACATCCTTGAGCATGGCAAGTGGCGCAAGGTACTGGGGAGAACCCAGCGAGCGCAGGAGCTGAGGCAGGCGTCCCCGATGGCCACTGTTCTGCCACCAGAGGTACGAAAACGTATCCTCAGAGAAGTCCGAGCCCTGAAGGAAGGCGTTGTCTTTGAAAACACCTGCATGGATCGTCAATGACTAACGCCATTCAGACCTGCCGCCGGCAAAGGCCAACTTGACTATCTTTCTGGAGGATTGCACCTTGCATTGGATGATCGGGGTCCTCTCGACGTGCTCAATGAGCCCGTCGCGTGGAGCTGGTGAGGAAATTGCTCGTGCAAGCCCAGTCCGGCGTGTTCTGGCAAGGTGTTGCCAAGTTCTGAGTCCTGACTGGACCTGCCGTCATCCTCGTTGACCCAACTGTCACCAAACAGAATCCGCCCAGTTATCTCCTCTGGCTGCGCTTTCCAGACACCCCTGAAGACGCCTGGGATTTTGGACGCGCCAGGCGCTGCTGCTCAGCCCCACTCGGGTGATCTCACTTTGCGTGCAAATCATCCCCTAACCAGGAATTACCAAAGTCCTCGCTTATTCACTTGAGCGAGCAAGACTGATAGAGCATCTAGCGCTTCAACATCCCTTAGCATTTCTGCAATGCTGGGCATTGTCGGAACCTCGACCCCAGCGACTTCGTGCGTTTGTCTGAGCACCTGTTCTATCAGGCTACTCCTCGGAACAAACATGTAATGCACTTCGCAGTCCAAACCGTTAGCGAGCCTTGTAAGAGTGTTCAGGGAAAGGGTGCCATTTGCCTCTCCCTGTTCTAACTTGCGCACGCCCTGAGCTGTCATGCCCAGTCGAACGCCGAGGGCCTTTGAACTCATGCCCAAGGCAAGTCGGATGGTCTTTGTCCAGCCACACCTTGGCGTGGAAGCGCGCTGGAGTTTTGCGAACTCGCAGAACTGCCGGTCTAGTTCGGCCAAACGCGTCAGATCTAGGCGATTCTTCAATTGAGGTAAGCGAGAGTTAGGCAACGGGCTGGTTGCTCATATCAGCGCGTTTGAGCAACCGAGAGCTTTCTATTGGCGAGCATGAGAACAATGAGCATCCAGTTGACGTGAATCCTAGGATATCTTCACGCTCCTCGGCCCCAAATGGGACCAAATAGTCTCATATTACCTTGAACGAAAAATCATGCTGCGTGTAGAAAAAGCGACCCTCGGGAAATTTGGAGAGGCAGAATTGGCCAGTCTCATCAACGTGCGCGGATGGCAATCAGTGCTGCCAGATTCTCTTTCCGACCATCAACTCCTGTTGATATCGGATCAGTTGCGTGACCTGTTGGCAGGGCAGGGATGGGATGCAGCCAGAGGGCCTGGGAGTGCTGCGTTACCGATGAGTTTGCTGCTGCTTTCCAAAGCTGGCGCAAAGCCCTTAAAGAAGGGATTGAACGTAGGAATGGAGGCACTGCACGAGGCCATGACCCTCCTTAGCGTCACTTTGGACCGAGAGATCGTTAACCGGATGCTTCATCGCAAGGACGAAACCCTTGGCTCGGGATTGATGGAGGGCTTGCGATTGCTCGTTCGAAACTGTTCTGAGCCCTTCAAGTCACCGTGTCCCGCTTGATGGGATAGCAAAGCTCGGAAGTCAGCTTTAATGATCATGAGGATTTCGTTGACCGATGCCGCGTCTACGTCCTGGCAGTACGCTGCGGCAACGAGAGTCAGAGGATGAACATGCAAATGTTCAGCCAATCCTTCAATGGTGCGGATGCCAGGCACCTGGTGGCCTTGTTCAACGCGGCTGATGTGTCTTCTGCTCGTGGCAAAGAGCATGTCTTCCTGAGTCACGCCCCGTGCCGCGCGAAGCTGCCGCAGCGCACGACCAAAGTCAGCTTGAGGAGGAACATTCTTTCGGGAAAGCATTTACCCGATTTCCGCCGAATGTGACTAATAAGACCACGACTAACTAGTCCCATTGGCGTGTTACATCTTCGGGATTTCTCTGCTTGCTCTGAATCTGTTCCAGCTACACGCTCATGCCCATACTCTTTCTGGATTTCGATGGCGTTTTACATCCAGAACACTGTCACGAGTCGAAGCACTTTTTCTGTCTGGATGCATTTGAGAATGCGCTGCGCCATGCTCCCGAAGTCCAGGTAGTGATCACCAGTACGTGGCGGCTGCAAAGTTCGCTGGAGCATCTCCGAAGGCGGTTCTCTGCCGACGTGGCAGCCAGAATCGCAGGGATCACTCCACGGTTTTCCGAACTGGAAAGTGTGCCTGCCACGCTGGTTGGCTATGAACGCGAAGCGGAGTGCCATGCCTGGCTGTGGGCCCATGAGGTGCCACATCTGCGCTGGCTGGCCATTGATGATCGTTCCTGGCTCTATAGGCCATTTTGCCGTTCGCTGTTCCTTGTTGATGGCAGGACGGGACTCACTCCAGAGACTGGGGAACAACTGGCCGCAAGATTGCGCAAGCTTCTTTAAGCGGTCATCGTTCGAGTGTGATCAAGAACCATGCGAACGTCGTTCCAGCTATGTTCCTTGCCCGTAAAGGAGTCAAGAATTTGCCACGGCTGCAATATCATTTTGGATAGAAGCAAGTCCCTGGTGCGACCTCTGCGAAAGCATGCCCCGGGGGCGACGTTTTTGTGATGAGCGCTTGACGAAATCAATTTCCAACGTTCGGGAAAGCCGCTGAATGACTGAAATACAACCACTTCCACGGAGCGCGCCATGGCCCTTGAAGACGACATCACCAATCTCACCGAGGTCGTGCAGCGCATGGTCAATGAGTCCGGAGAACCAAGCGGCTTTGACGCAGGGTCTTGGCTCGAACATTGGCTCACAGGAGTGGTTCCCGCATTGGGTGATCGGAGGCCTATTGATGTGCTCAAGGAGCCCGGTGGACTGGAGGTTCTGAGAACCTTGCTCTTGCGGGCCCAGTACAGCGCGTTTTCGTAGGTGTACGCAGGGGTTAGCAAGTTCTGAGTCCGATCTGGACCTTCCTTCATTCCCGCCGGGCAAATCGACACCAAACAGAATCCCGACATACGGTTATGTCCTCTGGCCAGAATTCCCCGTATCTGCCCGCGTCCACTCCACGCAGCGCGGATGTCGTTCTGTACCTCGACCTCGATGGTGTTGTCCACCATGAGCAAGTGCTCTGGCATCCTCGCAAAGGTATCTACATGAGTCCGTATGAAGCTGCAGGACATTCCTTGTTCGAATGGATCCCCGTCCTAGAGTCGGTGCTTGAACCCTACCCAGCCGTTGCCTTGGTGTTGAGCAGCACCTGGTGCATCCGTCCGGGATACAGCGCAACACTCAAACGCCTTCCTGCTTCCCTACGTGCCCGGTTTATTGGAGGGACGTACCACAGGCGTGTGCATGGCGTGGATCCCTGGAACCTGTCCATGTTCCGCACCACCCCTCGGGGTGTGCAAGTTCAAGAAGACGCTCAGCGCAGAAAACCCAGGCAGTGGATAGCTCTTGATGACGATCTGGAGGATTGGCCTGACACCTGTCGGCAAAACCTGGTCGCATGCGATGGATCAACGGGCTTGTCCAACCCCGAAGTCCAACAAGAACTGAGGGAGAAGTTGCGCAGCTGCTCTGTCGCTTTGTCGGCCAACCCCCGTAGTTTCTAGAATCAAGCAGCTGGCGGGGAGGCGCGGGCACTGCGGGAGCAGGTGTCCAATCGGCACGCTGTAGCCCGTTGCTTCGTCGCAGCCAATGGCAGTCTCGCAGCGGAAGCAGACCGACGGACGATCACAGTCGGCTCAGCGGCGGCGGCAGGCCATCGGCGATCTGCTTGCGTTCGGCTGTTGTCGGGCAGCATGGGAGGCAAAAGGCAGGTGATTTGAACCTCACTGCGACTCGAAAGCCCCTTGATACACTGCCCCGCATGAGGGAAAAGATGAGAGTCGATGCCTATGACCAGTAACCAAGTCCTGACCCAAAGTGCGCTGCGAGTCGGTGCGTTCCTCGGGCTCTCCCATGCAGAACTGACCCAAGCCTTGGGCCTGGACCTCCGCACAATCTCAGCCATGGCAGACGGTTCGGCAGAGCTCGACGGCAACACCGCCGGCGGTCGTCGGGCCCTCACTCTGATAAAAATCCATCAGGCGCTAACTGCTAACGTGGGTTCGCATGAGGAGGCGTGCAAGCAGTGGGTTTGCTCGCACAACGCCGGCCTTGGGGGAACGCCTGCGTTGCTCATGCATACTGAAATGGGTATGGAAGCGGTATTGGCTTACCTTCAGAGTATGGGAGCTCCGCAGGGGATGTGACAGGGCGGCAAGAGCTTTAGGACGTTCAGCGTAGAAAGCTCCGGAAGTTGCCCGCGCCGGATGTCGCAGGACTGTGATGCAGCGGTTGCGGTCGCTTGGACAACAACTCTTGCAGCGCACCTCAAAAAAATTGACAGGAGCAATGGAGAGCAGCAGGTGAAAACCTTACTTCAGGATTTCAGCAGGGTGCCATTCGTTCCATTCGTCCCATTTGAACGGCCGGCGCAACAGGCGTTACGGCAGCTGTGGCGCAGGCGCCCTGCAATTTTCCGTCAATTGGAAACCTCTGAAACTACGAACGCGCCCGCAGTTTCTTCCCTGCCTTCACAGCCCCCATCCTCACCACTTCTTCAATCTTTGCGAGCTGCTTAGTTCGAGGGTGAGCTTGGCCTTTCTCCCAAGTTGAGTACGTGAGGGGAGTGACAGCCAGCAAAGCTGCCATTTGAAGTTGAGTGGCTCCGAGCGTGTTACGCATCTGCGTCAGCATCACCGGTGCAAACACGAACTCGTCACTCCTGGACCAGTTCGAAACTTTGGTTTGATCGGAGGGGGAAACTGCAATAGCGACTTTCGTCTGCCGTTGGGCCGCCTTCAGCTGCGAGGTGAGGCCCTTCACTTCCCGCTTCAGAGCTGCAATCTTCGAACGGTGGCTGGTGATCGCCTTGCGCATACCCTGTAATTCGGGCTTGATCTCCTTGCGCGCCATGCGAACGACTTCGGCGCGAAAGGCATTGGAAAACGTATTCATAGGTGCAATGGTACGAGATGCCCACTCCGAGAATCCAAAACACTAAATCGCCGTCCCCACCTCGTAAGATGCCCCGCACCATGACAACCAAAGCCACCTGGACACTGGAAACCTTAGAGCAAATGCCTTGGGCGCAGGCCTTCAAGAAGGAAGCGCCTGTCAGCTACGCCACTGCCATGCGCTACGCCCTGGAGGACAGACTGCAGGTATTCATTGAGCACACCACGGAGTCTGGTGAACCGCAATGGGTCATCCGGGTGCTGGACGATCCCTCGTTCTGGATGGACGCGGTGCCCACCAAGACTGCGGCTATCCAGATCAGTCGAGAGATGGGATGGAAGATCGTCCGCTAGGTACAGTGATCAATCTGCGCGATCTGCGCGCCATCAATCGATAGGCCATCGGTCAGCATTCCAAAAACAAAACCGCCAGAGGCCCAGACCCGTGGCGGTTTTGTTTAGGCTTTGGCCTACTGCGCTGTATTTACTTCGCAGCCTTGTCGGCCTTGCGCTTGGCAGCCTTGGGATCCACCACCGCCTTGAACTTCGCACCCGCTACAAACTTTGGCACCGTGCTCGCAGGGATCTTCAGCGCAGCACCGGTCGATGGGTTCTTGCCCGTGCGTGCCGCACGCTTGGCAGACTTGAAGGTCCCAAATCCCACCAGCTGAACCGCATCGCCCTTCTTCACGGCGGTCTGGATGGTGTCGATCAAGGTGTCCAGTACAGCATTGGCTGCGACCTTGGACAGATCATTCTTGGCGGCGAGGATGGCAACGAGGTCGGCACGGTTCACGGATGCTCACAATGCAAAAAAGTTGAAAGGACCGATTTGTAACCCCACCGCTGACACGTGGCTTGCGAATCTCAATGCTGCAGTGCACTCTTTGGCAAAAACTCCACCCCCGTCCTCTTCACCAGTTCTTGATAACTGATCGGCCGACTCACCGTCTCATCTTCCCGGTTCTCCTGCCAATGCGCCCACGCCCGCTTGTCCGTGGCGTCGTAGACCAGCTTGTACAGATAGGTAGGCACCTTCACCCCATTGCCACCGATGCGAGGCCCGCTGTCGGTGAAGACCGGCCCCGTGATCACATACACATCCCCTTTGGCCCTTCGCGCATAGCGCCGGGTGTCTTGCTCGATCTTGTTCCAGGCACCTCCGTTGTGCTGGATGTCCTGCGGCACCATGTTGGCCAGGCTGAAGCTCTGCGCCATCGCCGTGGGGGTGGGCATGTCCCCTGCAGGCGCCATGTGGCCTCGGCTGTACCCAGAGTTCTTGTAGTCCTCCAGTTCCGCTCGCTCGCTACTCGGAAGACGCGCATCGGCAAAGAACCGCTTGGCCCGCTTCTCGTCGGCATCTTCAACAGACTGCCGGTTCAGTCGCTGGGCCACAAACACCGGCGTCCTGGTCGTCCCACTGTGCAGCACCGCAAAGGCTTCGTAGCAAAGCTCGCGAAGCTGAGGCTGGGGTCTGATGGCAGGCGGTGTCCCATTCGCAAAGAACTGAGGGCACTGCGCAAAGCTGGTGGGCTGCGGTGTGAGCAGGGCTGCGCTGTCGAACTGCGGTGAGCGGGCCCAGGAGAGATTCGGACTGACACTGGCCAGAGACAGGACCAGTGCGGTGGCAATGCGCAGATGGCGCGGCCAAGAAAACAATCGGTTCACAGAATGGACTGAGCAAAAAATGGAGCCCGATTGGAGCATCCTTCAGCCCTGCATTCAGCGCTGAATGCTCGGAACCCGCAGGGATTTACAGCTGCTTGCAATGCGCTCCTCCAAAACAAAAAGGGCTCCCAATGGGAGCCCAGTTTGCTTGTCCAGCGCGGGTCTTCAGAACACCCCCCATGGCAGCAGCACTCGCACCGCGCGAATGCCACCACCATGGGAAGTCCCGCAACTGCGTCAATTACATGGCGCTGAATTCGCCGTGGGGGATCTTGCCCAAACGCAGAGCTTCAGCAGCCTGGGCACGCACCGCAGCGCGGTCAGCCGTGGACGAGTACGTCACCACACGTGAACCAGCAGGTTCTTGGCTGCGGGTCTGGGCCACGGTAGCGGCTTCAGCTTGCACTTCAGCGCGGGTGCGGTTGGTTTCGAACTTCAAAGCGAATTGCGAGCCATCGGCTTCGTCAGCATGAGCGCCAAAGGCGGTGAAAGCAGTAACAGCAGCGATGGAGAGGAAGCGAGCGGTCTTGTTCATGATGCAAATCCTTGGATAAAAAAGCGTCTCAAAAGCCGGGTCAAAAATCCATTCCTGAACCGGGTTCGGTGAGTCGCCTTGCGGGTTCGGCTCATCGATGGGTTGAACTGTACGCCGATGGTGTTCAGGGAAAAACCATCCAGTCGCAAACTGACTGTTCCAGTATTGAAAACAATGGGCGAGCACAACCGCCCTCCACAAACCCTTCCTAGGGGTTCTTTCTGACATGTACTTTTCTAGAGAAAGCTGTATATTTATCCAGTACATCAAAACACCGGAGAAGCCTCATGGAAACCATCGAATCCACCTACACCGTCACCCTGCGCGACTACCCTGAAGAACTGCCCGCCAAGGAGCGCATCGCGGCAGAGACCCGCTACGCCAAGGCACTGGAAAAGCAGCTGGGCGGCCCTGAACAAGTGGCAGCAGCACTGGACACGCTGAACAACCTGGAAGAATCCCCACCTGAGGTGGTGTCCCCCGGAGACCTCACCTTGCTCAAAGCCTGGGGCAAGGCCAGCACTGCGGCTAAGCAGGCGGGGTTTCGGGATCTGGGGGAAGGGGATGGGGCGTACTTTGAAGTACGGCTGGGATGAAGGACGAGATCCACTACCGCTGGCGAGAGATGTCGCAGACGCGCCGGTGGGCCAGCACCCGGCATGCAGTCAGAAGCAGTGCGAAATGAGGAGGCGCCATGACGATCGAATCATGTTGGAACTACCCCACGTTGCTCTGTACGCCGCCCTGGAAGATCGAGGGAGTATTCCCGACAGAGACCCTGTTGCCGCTGGAGCCTGAGGCCTACACGATCACCCAGGAAGGAGATATCTGGCGGGTGACGGTGAAGCACTCGGGGGAGGTCCTGTACGAGGGGCCCGGACCTCTGGAATTGGTGGAGTCGCCTGCGCCGTTTTGAAGAATTGAGATTGCACAGCATCAAGTACCAGTTGTATCGTGCAACAGACAGCAAGGAGTCGATATGTCGATTGACCGTGCCAACTATCCTGGCGTGCCAGAAGACTTTCCAGTGACGCCAGCTCCATTTGCAATTGCGGGCGTCCAGCCCAAGATGAGTTTGGTGGCGGAAGGCGGGAAGTTCTACGCCCCCGGAACGTCACCGTCAGAGGTCATCGCTGCTTTCCAGATGTGTGACGATCTGGTCTCGCAGATGGTCCCGTACTGCCAAAGAAAACTAGCGACCTTTGAAGGGAATCAGGAGGCGACGGTGAAGGCTGCGTTGAAAGGCCTGCTGGCCAAGCGCTGGTGCACCGATGCGCAGAGTGTGTGGATTTTGCGCAGGGTGGTAAACGAGTTGCAGTGGGCTGTGAGCAAGAGCATTTGGAGCGTCTGATGTATTCAACCCCTCGCGCAGACGCGCTTGACGACGGATCATGGCATGACCAACGACTGTGTTGCGGTCGCCTGTGCTTTGGGATGTGTAGATAACTAAGGATTCAGAAATGGCAGACGCAGTTGAAGTCGGGAGCACCAATGTTTATGCCGACCTTGGATACTTAGACCCTGAGGCGTTTCAGCGAAAGGCTTCGGTTGCGGCAGAAATTGCTCGGACGATCAAGGTGCGACATCTGACCCAAGAGGCAGTTGCAAAGTTGCTTGGAGTGGATCCAGCAGACATCGCGAGGATGATTCGTGGACAGTTCCGCGGCACGAGCGAAGCAACGATGCTTGAGTGGATTGCGAAGCTCGGCCACTAAGTGACGGGACAGTCCGCAGGCTTCGCGGAAGGTACGAAATTCTGCACCCATCGTTGAGCGGCGCCGGACAAGGCGTCGTTGCGTTTTCGGCTTTTCCGACTTGCTCCGACCATGCTGTGCAGTTTCGATTCTGACGTGCGATATAGCCGTTGCGGCTGCTATGCCGAGCGGTGCGAACGGCGGCTCGGCAGCGGTAGCTGTCGTCCAAGATGCCTGTCACGCAGGTCAACTCTTGGGAGAGAGCTGACATTTACGAATGGCAGCTATCAGCATCCTAAAAAATGATTGAGCCTATTTGCAGGGGCTGATCAAACAGCTCCGTTGAATAGGTCAAATTTAGACATAGCTCCAAGATGGTACGGAACGCCGCTATCTTTCCTGGATTTACCCTTCGCTTCCGCTAGTCAGTTACGTCGAGCCAATAACCCGAATCGTCCTTCGCCGGGCTGACCCGTGAAGACTTCAATGCGCGCAAGTGGCTGAATGACTCTCGGCGGATCGGAGTTCTCGATGACGATAATTTGTAGCTGTTCCTTGAGACTGGCAAGGTGCTTATAGAAGTGCTCAGCTAGAGAGCTGGCTTTGAGGGCAAGTTCGTCCTGTGTCAACTCACCATGCTTGGATGTCAGCGGCTCGCGGTAAGTCAGCAGTGGCGTGTCGAGTACTAGGAAGCCCGGATGCGGTAGCTGGTTCTCAATGCAGTGTATGAACACCGCGACATTGAAGGCCGCATGCAGAACAGCACGGACGCCCTTGCCATTCGCAGAACGTGGCTTGCCACCAATAGTGATGTCGTTGGTTGCCCCATCGAACTGCACCTTCTCAGCATTGGGAAACTTCCACGCGGTCAGGACAGCCTTCACCCTCTCACCGAAGTCGAAAAGCGTGGTCGAATCCGGTCCAACATGCGGGGCCTCACCCACACGCCGAGTGGCGATGGCGCCAATCTCCGCCCGTCGCGTAGCCAGCTTAGTGCGGCGATCGAAAAGGTCGAGAACTTTGACGACCCTCGTCAGTTCCGAATTGTAGGTTTCGTAGCTTTCCCGCAGAGATGCCTCCTGCGGACGGAGCGCCCTGATGCGATCGTCCAACGCCTTAACGTCATCCTCAAGCTTTTGCAGAGTTCTGCGTAATCCAATGACCTCGGCCTCAAGCGAGGCGACCACGTGAGCCAGTTCGCGCTGCTCGCGCTCGATTTTGCGGGCTTCGGCAGCAGCGGCCATGTGTGCTACCGAGATATCTTGTGCTGCGTGGTTGTGAGTTTGCGCGCCAGGCGGCGCACCACAGACTGGGCAATCCCGGCCAGCCATCGCTGCCAGCACGTAGCCGCTCTCCTCGATAGAGTGCAGGCGCTCCAGGTCAGAGGAGTAGACCGCCTGCAACTTAGCGAAACGTTGCAGCGTTAGATCCAGTTCGTCGGCGCGCTCCTCAAGCTCGCGCGTCTGATCAACCGCGGCGCGTCGCTGGACGACGAAGCTATCTAGTTCATTCTGCGCAGACTGCAATCGGGCCAGCAAGTCACTTGTACTTGCGTCCAAGTTATCCAACTGGTCCTTGGTTTCTTGCTGGTCTGGTGGTGGCATGCCAAGCTCAGCATCCAATTGCGCCAGCAATTCATCGACCAGTTCGATTTTTGCAGCCTTGGCGGCCTTGCGCACCGTCTCCTTTGGTAAGGTCACAGCCGCAGCATCGTCTTTGCCGGTCAAGATGAGTTTAAAGAGATTGCTTTCAAAAATGCGATCGGCCGGAACACCAGACAAATACACAGGACTGCCTTCTGACATGATGTCGTCTTCGGCAACTACGGCGTACTTCGATAGCAGGCGGATAGATAGAGAGTCCTTCTTACCGTTCCCGTCGCGTACTACCCATTTTTGCGCAAGGCCAATTGCATCGAGCAAACGATGGGAGACGGTGTCTGTGCGTTTGCTGTCATGCTCTTGCCGAAGCACTACTCCATTGTCTGCGGGCATCTGTTTGACAAGTCCTCGATATAGCTTGAGGTGCCCGCCTTGAGTCGCCCGATATAGAGTGAAGTCCCCTTCATCGCCCAGTGTTATGCCTAGCCATGCCGCGTCATAGGCCGGGATTTCGTCGGTCTGGGGAAGGCTGGCGCTAACGCCCAGCAGGAACAGGATGCCTTTAGAAGCAAACGACTTGCCAGTGTTAGATGCACCGTAGATTATGTTCAGGCCATCGTCGAACTGAAGTTCGGCAGGATCGATGTTCGGGCCAGTAAAGACCAGATGTCGTAGTCGGATGCCGTTCATGGCTCGAACCTCGGGACTGTTTCATCAATTCGGAAGCTGGCGGTCCAGCGTCCGATGCGGGCTTCGACCAACGCACGCAACTCATCCGTCTGCATGAAGGCGAAGCGCTCGGCCATCCAGCGGGCGCGTTCCTTGAGAGCTAGGGAATATGGTGCTTGTAGTAGGTCCAGGTAGCTTGGCGCTTCCTCGCTGGCTCCGAACGCGATACCTTCCTCGGTTTCGTAGACCTGCACGAGATGCACCTGCTGCATCAGGCGCAGGCTTTTTTCCACTAACTGTCGGCGCACCAGTAGTTCTCCGGTTCGATTCGGCAGGTCCGGATGAAGGCTTTGAGGCACATCTTGATCGTCCAAGTCGCCGGTGTGTACGACTAGATGGTCCAGCCAAGTCATCTCCATCAAATCACAGCGACGCGGGTGGAAGGCTTCCAGGACCACTAGGGCTCGAATCCCGGTCTCCAGCGTGCTGTTAAACGGGTGAGCGGGCGACGCCGAGGTGCGGTCTAGCGATCCCATGGCAGTTGCCCTTCGTTGGCCAGTTGGTGGCATGTGCCCTGTTTGACGGGCGGACTGGCATGCTTGCCAAGCACTCCGGACGCCTGCAGCACCGCCGCCTGGGTCATGACTTGGCCAAGTCGGACGTACTGATTCACATGCGTGCCTTCGTGAACGTCAACTACCCCAAGGTAGATTTCGTCTCTGAAGTGCTTCAGGTATTCCTTTGGCGTGGAGTCACGATAGAAGCGCTCAAAGGCGATGGAGTCGAAGAACCGCGTGCGTTGCTGACGCAGGTTTGGACCGACGTCCGGACAAGCCAATGCAGCCGCAGCATCCGGATAGTTACCAGGCCCTTTTTGGCTGTATACCTTGAGCAGTTGGCCGATATAAGATGATTCGCCGGGCTGAATTGCATCGGGCACTGTGTCACGAGCCCATGGCCCCGGATCCTCGTCGAACCACTTGACAAGAGCAGGTTTACAAGCGGGATGCTTGGCCAAGCGCGTTGCATCTAGCCAGTCAACATGGGTGAAATCGAACACCTTGATCTTGGTCTCGATGGCTGGCGTTAGCTTGATCACCTTGTTCTGCACTAAGTGCGGGGCAATCTCTGCGTCCCAGCTCGTTAAGAATGCCTGCCTAAACTTTTCGGGTTGCGCGATGAGGTCGCGGACTTTTCGAACTAGGCCGTAAGGTGCAATGAAATAGTAGGCCTTGGGCAAACTGAATTCACCATTAGCGGCGTGCATAAATATCTTGCCCAGTTCGACGAAGGCAGCACGCTCTGACAATTTGGAGGTGAGTTGCTTACACTGGAAGTTATCCCACTCCCCTTCCAATCGGCGGTCCGTCACGTAGCCGGTTACGTCGCGGCCCATGTCACCCGTGCCGCGCCAAAGTTCATGGGAGTGATACTCCTTTATACGCTGGGCAATCCAGTCGTCGACAAATTCCTCCAGCTGCGACGCAGACAGCGCACAGATCTGGGCTCCGTGGTTCATGAGCAAGAGATTCTCCCTGTTCCTGATCTTTGATGCACCGTCTGTGCGATGGTGACGGAAATGATACCAATCGTTAGAGCAGCCACTCTCACGTTTCAATGACTGTCCTTTTTATGGTCAGAGGCGCACTCACATGCCTCATGATCCATAGCCGTCAATCTCCACATTCCGGCGGACCATGCTACCCACCTGACTACGGCCACCTTCAATGTCCGCTTTCCGACCATGAATTCAGATTGTTGGAAGGCCACTTTGGGTCGATTAAGCAAGTAGCGCCTTTGATTACGACCGACTGCAACCAGCCTTAAGCTGCCGCACAACAGCCCGTAGAGCAGTGCTTCAATCTACGCTGCGTCTCTCCACAACTGCACCCGTCTCAATTGCAATACTGACTCTCTCGGTGAAGAACTGAAACACCACCAAGGTGCCCGGTAGGTTGGCGCCCGTCGGCATCGCATCTGGTGAGTAGACGATTCGATAGTTCATCCACCCGCAGTGGCCGTTCAAACGCGCAGCGCAAAACGAGGCGTACGCCTCTTGTTTGTCGTTGTTTTCGCCTGATCTTGCTCGTTGCTGAATCTCGACACGCAGTGCCTGCGCTTCGTTCATGACCGAGCGACTAATCAGGAGACCACAGGCCACACTAGCGAAGTATGTGCCGATGAGAATGGCCGACACCTTGTGTTTGCTAAATGTGGGTGAAATGCCTTGACGCTTGACCAGGCCGGTGACGACCGCCACAACAGTCCACAACAGAGCAAGCACCGAAACCACCAGTCCGGCCAATGGTGCTTGCAAAAGCAAATCACTCCCCACAGCAAAGAGCGCCAACAGCGCGGCCAAAAGCCACACCACTTTGGAACCACGGTGGCCCTTTTGTTCACGCGCGTCGGCTGCAGTCGATGCCACTTTCATCACCGGGAGAATTTGTGTGTCAACGCCGCTTCACAGGCGGCTTGTGGCTTCAAGCCCAATTGGTGATATGAGTTTCCGAGTTGCCCCCACTTCTCTGTGAACTCTGGATTGCTGGAGCCTGCTTTACCCAGAACTGCCTCTGCTCCGGGAATGTTCATGCGCGCTTGTTGCAAGAGTTGCTTTCCCGCAATGGCCATGGTTTGCGATCCGGGGAAGACATCCCAGAACCCCTCTGCCGCCATCGCAAAGCGCTCTGCAGCGGCCAGATTGTTGTCGTATCGATCCAGACCATCTTCGCGTCGTGCGGCCAGCCACAACCCAGGAGTTTGGTATTCATTTCGGTTTGAAAGTGCGGCGCGCAACCAGTCCTTCACACTGTCATCTGTATCAGCGATGCGCTTCAGGCTGGGCTCATTGCCCCAGTGGGGCCGCACATCGGCCGTGGAGGACGACCCCGCCTCGTTCTTGGGCCCCGCCTTCGTAGCTTTGCTATCTTGTTCTGTTGGCAAATTCCGAGCAGGTGCAGGATGTCGCTTCAGAAGCCGCCGCGACTCCTCGTCGTTGGAGTGGGTGCCCAAAAGCACTGGCGCCTGCCCCTTTCCAATGAAGCTGTGAGAGGGGCGATTCAAACGAATCTTGGAGAACTCTCCAGCTGTGTCATGTTCAGAGGTGCCCAAAGGGCCGGGGCGAAGGTACTCAGTCATGGTTCTTTCTGGTTCGCTCAGTGCGCGTAGTGTTCGTATTGAAAGCTTGAATATCGCTTCGCTGCGCACAGCTGCTGCGGCTGCAACTTGCTCCAAGAGTGCCCTCAAAGCGCAGCATGCCGCTTAACTACTTGGTGGTGGGAAGTCTCTCTGGTGGCATGTGTTGCCACTGTTGGCAACGCTGCGCTGCACGCTCGTACGCTCCGTCCTCTCCGTACAGCGACACGCTAAAGGTGGCGGTGCGCTGCTGACTATCATCCGGGAACCGGTAGATCACTTGCCAATAGGCCAGAGCGCCGCCATGGGAACGAGAGCGCTGAATTTTGCGTTGCACGCTGCAGATCGGTTTTCTGCTTCCATTGGGCTTCTTCCGCGAGGCCCCTTTGATGGGCTTTGGGGGCGGGGCCTTCATCCACAGGGCATGCTGATCAAGCGCCATCTGCTGGGCCGTGTGCTCCCCAAACCGCGAAACTGCGTAGGTGCGCCTCAAAATCGCCTTGTCGGGCCAGCGATATTCCGCTGCCCACATCGGGCTCTCCAACAAGCTACCGTCAGGCCGCCGCCTTTTGTACAAAAAGCGAAACACCCCAGGGATGTCACTGCTGGTGTGAGGCGCAGGTGCCACGAAATCTGAAGTCAACGGAACCACTACATCGGTCACAACGCGGTGCGGTGCCAAGGCGACCAATACTGGATCGCATTGCGCCCGGATGGTCTTTTGATCCACCACCATATTGAGCATTTGCAAGCGCGCTTGCATTGCCAACTCAAAAGCTTGTTCGTAGCCAAACTTCTTGACACAGAACGTCTGCGAAACCGCGCCTTGCTCCGGCAAGCGAATATCGGCTACCCATCTGTTTGGTGTCCGAGATTGGTCGAGTCTCACACCCGGCACGCCCGAGTGGCTGTTCTTTCGCAGGATCACATGGTTCTCGCGCCGACTCACCATGGCATGCTCGCTAACCAGCTTGTCGCGGTAGGCCAGCGCCGCCTGCACAGCGGCCTCGTTGCTGCCGTAGCGTTTTACGGAAAACGTCTTGGCATATGAACGCCCCCGGCGGGCCAAGCAGACGCGCCAAGCCACTGAGCCAACCCTAGACACTTGTCGATAGACGCCATAGAAGTTGCGCTCCGTTGCCAACAAAGATGGCGTCGCCACCTGCTGCTCGGCACTTAAATTTTCAGGAGTGGTGGGCTTGCTCACGTGTGCAAAACAGCGATAGATCCGGACAGAAAGTGAGTAACGAGGTTCTCGGGTGCGCAAGGATACAAAAAGCCCGTGTACTCACCAAGACGCTTGATAACTCATTTCAAACTGTTTCCATCAGTTGCAAAAAACGACTTCTTTCTAACAAATTGGCCATCGGGTGCGATGACCCCCGCTGCTAGCATCCGACGGCCTCGTGGCATTGACTCGTTCTTGCCTGTCCCACTGATTACCGCTGACCTATGAGCCAACGCCGCACCAAGATCAATACCCCGTTGGGCGAGACCCTGCAACTGCGCCAACTGCATGGAACGGAGGAAATCAGCAAGCTGTTTGCGTTCAATGTCCAGGTGATCAGCGACTCCAAGAGCGTGGACCCGAAGGCGCTGCTCGGAAAGTCGGCCTCCATTGAGGTGGAGACAGATGGCGGCGGCAAGCGGTATTTGCACGGTGTTGTCAGCCGTTTTGGTATGCGCGGTCAAGACGCATCCAAGTTCAGCTACTTTCTGGAGATGCGTCCTTGGCTGTGGCTGGCCACACGCAAGAGCGATTTCAAGATCTTCCAGAACATGACCGTACCGGACATCATTCGGGATGTGCTCGGAAAGTACGGTGAGCCGATGGAGTTCAAGCTCACCAAATCCTATCCTCCGGTGGAGTACCTGGTTCAGTATTCAGAGAGCGACTGCAACCTGGTGTGTCGCCTGGCAGAAGACCTCGGCATCTACTTCCACTTCAAGCATTCCAGTGGCAACCACACGCTGGTGTTTTGCGACGACGTCGTTGGTTCTCATGAGCCGATGGCTGGGGGCGGGCTGCCGTTCTATCCACCAGAAAAAGCTGCTTTCGCCAAAGAAGAAAGCCTTGATGACTGGGACTTCACACAAGGCTTGCAATCGGGTCGCGTGCTGACGGACGATTTTGACTTTAAGAAGCCGCGCGCCGACTTGGCCACCATGCGCAAGATGCCGCCAGGGCATGCCAACGACGCGTTTGAGATTTACGAGTTTCCGGGCCAGTACACAGAGTACGCGGATGGTGAGCACTACGCCAAAGTGCGCGTAGAAGAGCACATCGCTACGCACGAACGCATCGCAGCGCAAGGAAATGCAAGAAACTTGGTGGGCGCCACTGGCTGCTTCATGACCTTGCGCAATTACCCGCGTGGGGACCAGAACGTTCAGTACCTGCTGACGTCGGTGACGTACCACTTCACCGAGAACGTGCAGGTCAGCGATGCAAGCAAGGGATCCACACAGCGCTTTGCAATAGAGGCATTGCCCACGAGCAGGACCTTCAGACCTGCTCGAATCACCCCTAAACCGCGTACCCAGGGCCTGCAGACAGCGTGGGTGGTCGGCCCCCCCGGAGAAGAGATCTATTGCGACAAGTTCGGCCGCGTCAAGGTGCAGTTCCACTGGGACCGCATCGGCTCCATGGATGAAAAATCCAGCTGCTGGATGCGCTTCTCCAGCAGCTGGGCTGGGTCAAACTTCGGTGCCATTGCGATTCCACGGATTGGCATGGAAGTGCTGGTGGACCATATTGACGCCAATCCAGACCGCCCGATCATCGTCGGCGTGGTCTACAACGCCGACAACATGCCCCCATGGCAGCTGCCAGGCAACCAAACCCAAACCGGCATCAAAACCCGCTCCAGCAAAGGCGGCGCCTCTGGCCCAGGACTCAAGAACGGCCCGGGCGATGCCAATGTGCTGCGCTTTGAAGACAAGGCCGGTCAAGAACAGTTGTGGATTCACGCGCAGAAGGACCAGCTCACCGAAGTCGAGAACGACGAAGACAAATGGGTGGGCAACGACCGGCGCAAAACGGTTGATAGGGATGAGACCAACCACATCAAGCGCGACCGCACGGAGACTGTGGACCGCAACGAGAAGATCACGGTGCACGGCTGGCGCACTGAAGAAGTAGATGGCGACGAAACCATCACCATTCATAGCAACCGGACGGAGCGAGTGGACCACAACGAGAGCGTCGACATCGGGGACAACCAGACCTTCAAGATCGGCATCAACCGCACCAAGACTGTCGGCAAGAACGAAAAAGACAAGATCGGCAGCAACTGGTCCATCAAGGTGGGCAAGTTCAAGACCGAGACCGTGGGCATCGCTTACATGCAAAACGTGGGCGTGGGCCGGATGGAAAACGTGGGCGTGGCCTACAACCTGAACGTGGGCGTCATCATGGCCACGGTGGTGGGCAAGACGCAGACCACCAAAGTGGGCAGCGACCAAAACACAACTGTGGGCACAAAGTACGCCTTGACAGTGGGTGGCGGTGGTGCGGGCGGAGGAGCTGCAAGTGCTGGCGGGCCAATGAACGTAGTCGCGCCATCGGGTGGGGAGGGTGGCGGCGGAGGGGGTGGCTCCAGTATCACCATGGACGCCGAGACCATCAACCTGAACGTGGGCAGCAGCACTTTGACCCTCAAAGCCGATGGAACCATCACCGTCAATGGCAACAGCATCAACCTCATCGGGTCGAGCGATGTCACCACGTTGTCGGGTGCCATCAACGAAAACTGACCGATTCAGCGGATTCAATTTTCTTACTACCAGGCGACCACCAAGATGACAGCATTACTTCGCTCAGCAGTCAGTCCATCCATGACGATTGCTGCCAGCGCTGCGTGTACGTTTGTGCCCGCGACCGTATCCCGGCTTGAAAACGACGGTCAAATCGTCGCTCTTTGCGCTGGAGAAGAGTTGCATGCAGCCGTTGCGTCGCACATACCTGGTCTTTTGGAAGGCCAGACTGTCCTGTTGGCTGTGGTGACGGCACAGGGCCGAGCATTAGAAGCAGCAGGGCCAGATACGGCTGGGACGTCCACACATCCCCTGGTCGTTGCTGCTTGGCCGACGGCTGGGGCGCCAATGACACCTCCTTGGCACTTTGATCGCAGCACCGGCACTCTGGCCCTGGCTGTCAACAACCTGGAGCTTGGGGCAGTAAACAGCGTACTGCTCAACTGCGGCGACGCTCGTATGCAGTTCACCAGCGATGGTGCTGTAGAAACGCGCGGTCAGACCATTACTGCTGCGGCTATCGAAACACATCGCATTGAAGGTGGATCGATTGAGCTCAACTGATGGTGCAACTGTTTCCCAGATTTCGCCGCAACAGCTAGCTCCTCCAACGCCGCTCCCCCGGTTGGCTGAACAACTACTGGGATCTGCTATCCGCGCATACGCTCGCCGTTCAGGCAATTTGGCCTCCAGTTTGAGTCTGCGCGGTCTTAAAGCTGTTGACCAGAGACTTCAGGCGTTGATGCAGGCGGCGCGATACTACGGACCGGCGCTGTTGCAGGACCTGCAGAGCCTCGCGCCCAAAGTCACTCGTCAGGAGGAAGTGGGATTTGCCTTCGTGCATGTGGCGCTGAGCCAAATGTTTGAAGCTGCGGCAACCGATAAAAGACGCGTCCTCGCCCACTACGGTACGACCTATCTGGCGGCCGTCAAGCATGCATTGTGGTTCTTCGGAAACCCGAACACCTGCGTTGCGCTGCTGCAAGACGCCGATCTGAGCTTCACCCGTCTTGGTGTTGAATTAGCGGGGCGCATGTGCTTGCCCCAGTTATTGCCACAGGTTTACGAGGCCGCTAACCGGGGTATTCACGCAGACGAGTGTTTGCTTGCCTGCGCCCGAATCGGCCACTTTCCAGAAAACGCCGAGGGGCACATCAGAGAGGTGTTGCATGGCCACGATCTAGCCCGGCAACTGCTGATACTGGAAGTGCTTGCATGTATCGGCAAAAACCTCGTCCAATCGGAGTTACGCCAGTACATAGAACGGCTTACTGCATCCGACGGACCGACCGAAGACAGTCACCCAGGAGCGTGGGCGTCCGTAGTCGACGCCGCCATGGCAATCTGGGCGGCCCGCGAGCCGCAAGAAGCGCTCAATCGGGTGATCAAAGGTCTGCGAGTTCCCACCGAAACCGCATTGCGCGTCGTGGCAGTGGCAGGCCACATTGATGGTCTTCTGCCAGTCCTGGCCCATTTCGATGGCTTGGATCGCGCCCTCAACGGTGCTGAGCAAGACGTGGTTCGCTTGGTCTTCGGACAGGTCCCTGGTGAACTGAGCAACGCGTTGGGTGACCAAGCCACACGCCGTTTGGCGATGCGGGGACTCGCCTGTGACGTCTTTTCAGCCAACGGTTGTGCGGGTTTGATGCCTGAGCACATCACCGCCTGGACCGACGCCTCCGTTAAGGAACGCCTGTGGGCGCTGGCGCCAATCCGCTTGCGCCACGGCCAGCCCCTAAATGCACAGCACCTACTCGATGAGTGTTTTGATCTCAGTCATGCACTGCGTAGGTGGTTGTATGTAGCCCATGCCCACCAATCCGGGCATCCGTTTGCGCTATCTCATGAAGACCTTGCGATGCGGCAAATGGAAGCGGTTGAGTCGCTGCTACTCCTGCGCAGTTTGGAAGCCGAAGATGACGCCTCTTGACGCGTCTTTGACACATCCATGACGGGCTTCATGATCAACCACACCCCATTTCACGCCGACCTTTTCCCTCACACATCGAGGGAGGGTGAGCACAGTATGGTCGTCGTGGTCAAAGGCACATGGATGCTCGGCAGCTCTGCAACCGACTCACCCTCGTTGGCGCCATATGACCAGCAAATTCCTGTCTTTCGGGCCCCGCCCCTGGAATCACTCCACCAGCTAAGTCGGTGCATGGCCTTGAGTGAGATGCAAGCCGAGATCATTCGCGAATTGCCAGCAGAGCCTTGGGCACAGCACGAATCAGACTTCTGTCCGCCCAAGCCACGGTTCGACCTCATCATCAATGCGTGGGCCAACCACCCGGATCGCCAAGCGTTTGCACAAGTGGAAGCTGCAATTGACTTTGTCAATCAGTGGCAGCAGGTGCAGCGCCTGATGCAATTGCACGCCCATGCTCCAAGGCGGTGGATGAAACGCCTTGGCGGCCTCGGTGACCCCGTGGCCGAATATATCGAGCCGGTGCGCCGCGTCCCATTGTTTAGACGCTTTGCCTTTGGAGGCCAAGCTCTACAGGCCAACGGGGATAGCACTTCGTTCGAGTCAAACCCTTCCGGGATGGGCTACCACCTGCAACGCGAACTTGCGAATGGTGCGCCGCTGCCCTGGGTCGAATCGACCCGTGATCCTTTGCGGCATTGGAAAGACACACCGGATCCCGTCGCTTTGGGTACCGTGCCAGTGCACCACCTTCCCCGCCGCGCTCTCCAAGGTTCTTACGACACCCATTGGGAGCTACAGCGCCTGCCAAGGCCGCCGGTCGATTCTGACCCGCGCCAGTACAACGCCGCGCCGGACGCGCTCCAGTTGAAGGTAACGCCCCTCGCGGGCGAGGCGCTGGTTTTGAACAACATGGGCGACAAGGCCCAACTGCACTTCAGGTGGCCCACCATCGCAATAAGCGCTTGCCCAGAAACCGCTGGCGGTACGCGCTTGCCTGCTCAGGAGCTGACTTGGGACACCGTTGTCATTGACACAGTCCACCTCACATCCACCCTCATTTGGCGCTGCCAGATGCCGCTCCCTTCACTAGAGAAACTTGGAGCCATCAGCTTATTTGCGCATTCTCGCGCGCCGCAGACACCAGCCTCCTTGAGGTGATTCACTTTTCATGACCCAAGTTTCAATTTTTGCCGACGTGAGTAGTCTGCCCGCTAACCTCTGGCGAATCGAGCACGCCGGAGCTGTCACGGCCGTGGGCAGCAGCGCATGGCAATCCGCCGCGTCTTGGGTTGGTCTGCAAAAGCGGTTTAGAAAAGCTGCTGTACCTGGACTGGGCGATGTGCCCATCACTTTTTCAGCCTGCCCAGAGGTGGCGAGCAGTTGGCCTGAAGAATCTGCCTCCAGCGTATCCAATGCACCCGGCGATGCAATGCTTGCGTCACTTCGCATCGCTCGCCTCGTGGGTGCCGCCTTGATTGACATGCTCACTGGTGCTCAAAGCTCATCAAACGCGTCGCGGGCATCTCCACCCATTTGTGAGGGGAAACCCTGGCCTCAGATCATTGTTCTGGCTTTGCCAGCGTGGCTCAGTGCTGAACAGGGCCGGACCTTGTGGCAACAAAGTCTGGAAGTGGTACGCCAGCAAGGGGGCGCACATCAAGCTAAGGCACTCTCGGAACTTCCGTTGAGCGTCTTACATTCAAGCCACACTGCCGCATTCGAAGGCTTGGAGTTGTTGAACCGCTCTGGCCCCCTCGTAACTGCCGCGTTGCTTCTGGCCGCCGATAGCTGGATGGACCTCGTCCTGCTGCAACCCGAGGCGGCCGCCGCCCGATTGATCACAGACAAGAATCAAGAAGGCTTCGTTCCAGGCGAAGCGGCTGCAGCACTTTGGTTGCTCCGGGTGCCCAACACCAAAGCTTCTGATGGGCAGCACTTGGTGTTGCATCCTCCAGCCTTGGCTCGATCAGCCTTTGCCCACCGTGACATCACACGCGAGCCAAACCCGGATGCCCTGACCCAAGTGTTTCGCGAGGCCCTGAGCCAAGCTGGATGGAAGCCTGAGCATGTTGGAAACAAACTCAGCGACAGCGACGGCTCTGTGTGGCGTGCATCCGCTGAAATGGCCGCGACGGCACGTGTCATGAAGGGACAAAACCCCGACGAATGGCAGCCTGCCACGGTGCTGGGCCAAGTTGGTGCGGCCACAGGCGCTGTGCATTGGGCGTTGGCCGCTCAGCGGTTGCGCCACGACAAAAACGCGCCTAACTCGTTACTCAGTTGGGCGCTGGATGCGGGCGAGCTTGCGGCCGCTGTGGCCATAGAGAGAACCATCCACGACGAGACCCTGACGGCCACAGAACAACAAAGCCGCCTGCAAGGTCGCAGTCACACCGAGACAGCCAAAACCTTCTCGGCCCGATTTTTAAACAAAAAACCCTGAAGAGAATTCAATGGGAACCCACATCTTCAGCGGCGGCAATGGCGAAGTCAGCCAGGTCGCTAACGCCTGGACATTTGATCCGGCAGCCAACGTCAAACTCAAGACCAAAGGCATGCCGGGTACTGACTGGCACAAGAACAACAGTGCCAATCTGACAATACCCCTGGGCACCATCAAAGAGCACGGCACCCAGGTCGTCAATCGCTATGGTGCGATGGATACCGGTCTTCATAACCCGGTAACCGTATTGGTGGGCCTGTTCACCAATGTGGCCGACAAAGTCAATCGGTACCAGACGTTCGTCAAAACTGTAACTCAGGAAGCCGGGGAGATGGTGGTCCATGGCGTGACCACGCTCACCAATGCGATCCTGACCCAACTCTCCCCTGCGCTGGCGCAGACGATCAAGAACGGCGGTGATGTGCTGGGAGGCATGACCGCCGAGCACCTCAAAGGCGCGGCGCTGGACGAAGTTGAGCAGATGATGGCCATGCTCAAGGATCCTTCCACTTACACAGGCATTGCTGTCTCGATGGCCGCTACAGCTGTGCAGGGCGTGCCGGTGATTGGGCAAGTGGTGGGCGGGGCCGTGGCTGCTGACCGCGTCATTGGGATGGGCCAAGCCGCTGTAGACGCGACCGCTGAGCTGCAAGACATCATGAAAGACTGGGGCAAGCCCATGACCCCCGACCAACAGGAAGCGGCCCGCAAACGCTTGGCCGCTTGGATGGTGGGCGGTGGCATGGCATTGCTCGCAGCGCTTGCAGGCAAGAAGTGGAAGAGAAGTACAACGTCCACCGATAAGAACGATCGATCCACCACGCCCCAGAACAGCGACAAAAAGAAAGACGGGAAGGGCCCGTGCGACCAGTGCGCGCTACCCCGACCGGTCATCATCTCCAGCGGTGAAAAGCTTCTGGACGAGACCGACTTCCAGTTGCCAGGCCCCATCCCCATCCATTGGCGCCGACGCTACCGCTCTGGTCATAGGGAGTCCAGCCCTTGGGGCCAAGGATGGACCCACCCTTTCACCCTGGAGCTGCGCTTAAGCGCTCAAGGCATAGTGCATGTCAATGATCAAGGTCGGTATATTGATTTGCCCCATGTGCCTGTGGGTCAAACCCATTGCGACAAGTTTGAAAAGTTCACTGTTCGCCACCCTAACGACAACACATGGGTGATCGAACACAAGGGTGGTCTATCTCACCACTACCACCGCGCCAACCCCGAGCAATGGCGATTGCAGCTCTTTGGCATCAGCGATCGCCAGGGCAACGTCGTGCGCTTGCTATGGGCCGCCGCTGGTGCATTTCAAAACGAAAGTTCAGCACGCACCTGGAGTGCGAGCCAATATGGGTCAGCGCCCGCCGAATCTGCCGCACCCCGCGATCCCTTCGAAATCGCCCATCTGGTGGGCGTAGTCGACAGTGCTGGGCGGGAGTTGCGCTTGCGCTGGGCCAGAAGAGGCGATACAGGCACAGGTGACAACACCGACAACAGCAACCGGCTTGTCGCCGTTGAGCTGCTTGGGCAGGGGCAAAGGGCGGGCGAAACTCACCCGCTGGTCACTTACCATTACGACACCCAAGGCCAACTCATCGCCACCCACCATGCCGGTCAGCCTTACCGCCAATATGCATGGCGCAGTGGCGTTCTAGTGGGCTACCGCAAGGCCAGTGGCCACCGTTACTATGCGCAGTACGACAGGGAAGGCCCGCAAGGCCGGGTGTTGCGTTCGTGGTGCGCCGACGCGCCTGTGACCGGCCAAGATGACGATCGCTTTGAATACAGGCCAGAGCAGCGTGTCACGCTGCACCGCGATGGCTTGGGCCGAATCACCCGCTACCATTGGGATGAGCGCTTCAACATCACCACCACAGTGATGGCCGCAGGTACCGCTGAAGAAACGCGGTTGCACACCCCGTTTGACGCCAGCGGCAACCCCATCGGCACTGTGGACCCGCTGGGTCGCCGCACCACTTACCGTTACGACGCTCGTGGCAACCTCACCCAGTTGACCAATGCGTTGGGCCACAGCACCGAGCTGACCTACAACCACCAGGATCTTGTGGTCAGCCTGAAAGACGGACTGGGCTATGAATGGACGCGGGACTACGACCCACAAGGCAACATGACTCGCCTGGTGGACCCGTTGAACCAGATCACCGCTTACGCCTATAACGCGCGCGGTTTGCCCACCGAGGTGGTTGACGCCAAGGGAGGCAAGAAGACTTTAAGCTGGGACGATGCAGGTAACCTCGTTGCCTACACCGATTGCTCTAGACAAACCACGCGCTTTTCATACAATCTGTTCGGCCAGTTGACCGCCCGGCAAGATGCACTGGGCCAAACAACGCAATACCACTACGATGATGCAGGGCGCCTCGTGCGTGTGAGCGAGCCCGATACCGCCGAAGGCGCGCCAGCTGTCCATAAATACGCATGGAACGGAGAAGGCCAACTGCTGGCCTATAACGACCCGCTCGGTGGTTCCACCCGATACACATACGACGGCGATGGTCGACCGCTTACACGCGTGGACGCTGCAGGTCGCACCCTGGCCTACCACTACGATGCTTGCGGACGGCTCATCGCCCTCGTCAACGAGAACGGTGCGCAGACCACCTTCAGATACGACCTGCGCGATCAACTCACAGACGAGATCGGGTTTGATGGCCGTTGGCAACGCTACGTCTATAACGCTGCAGGTGAACTCACCCATGTCATCGAAACGGGAGGCTGTGAAGCGGGCCCTGGGAAAGTCACGCAGTTTGAGCGTGATGCGTTGGGGCGACTGCTTAGCAAGCGAGCCAACGCAGAGCGAAACGAGTCCGGCAAGACCTCCACGCAGGAGATCACCTATGCATACGACGCGCTGGGCCGCCTGACGCAGGCCACCAACGCCGCAGCCCATTTGCGATTTGCATACGATCCGCTGGGCCAATTGCTCAGCGAGACCCAAACGCTCATCGGACAAGGCGGTGCCAGTCGGACCCGCCAAGGCCACCCACCCACCAACCATCTGGTGCGCACACTTGTCCACGGCTACGATCCACTGGGCAACCGCACTGACACCACGCTGCCGGATGGACGCAAGCTCAACTGGTTGTTCTACGGCTCGGGCCACCTGCACCAGATCAATATCGCGCAGCCGGGGCAGGACGTTGCGCATCAGGTCATTGCTGACATCGAGCGCGACGCGCTGCACCGCGAAGTAGGTCGCAGCCAGGGCCGCTTGGCCAGCAGCTATCAGTACGACCCGGCGGGGCGGCTCACACGCCACCGCGTGGCGCAAGCGGGCAGCAGCAATACAGTCAATGAGCGCGGGCAAGCAGTGGGTATCGCGTTGCTGGAGAGAGCCTATGCTTACGACGTGGCAGGCCAACTGGTGGCGCGAGCTGACAGCCTGCGAGGGCGCCAGGACTTTCGCTACGACCCCACTGGCCGCATCCTCGCGGCTATGCCTAGCGCGTTGCAGGGCGGCATGGCCAGCGGCTATAACGCCGAACTCTTCGCGTTTGATCCGGCGGGGAATTTGTTGCCTGAGGCTGGCATAAGCCCAGACAGAATCGACGCAGGCGCCATCATTGACAATCGGCAGCGCTTCTACCAAGACCTGCACTTTGAATACGACGCACACGGCAACGTGACCCGTCGCACGCGGGGCAACCAGAAGGCGGGCAACCAGGAAGTGGTCGAACTGCGCTGGAATGCAGACCACCAACTGATCGAGTCGACCACTACCCGCCATGGAGTCAGCCAGACCACCCGGTATACCTACGACGCATTGGGCCGCAGACTGTCCAAGAGTGATGCCTTCGGCTGCACCCACTACCTATGGGATGGCGACCTGATGATCCACAGCCAGCGCGGGGTAAAGCAAGCGCTATTTGTTTACGAGTCCGACAGCTTCATTCCGTTAGCGACATTGCAAGGGGCTGCGAACGATCCTGCCAGCGAGCAAACTTATTGGTACCAGTGCGACCAGATAGGGGCCCCGCAAGAGCTGACTGACGAAAGGGGCCACATTGCTTGGGCGGCAGATTACAAGGTTTGGGGGGAGGTCCAACTCAGAAAGATTGATTGGCCCAGAACTGGCACCGATGGCGGACCTGCCAGAACTAGCAGTGCTTGGCGCAAAGGCGCAACGGGTTCATCATCACCTCGCGACGCGGCGGCATCGCCGCTGGTTGAGCAGCCTTTCCGCTTTCAAGGGCAGCAGTTTGATGAGGAGACGGGGCTGCATTACAACCGATTCCGGTACTACGATCCGGCCATGGGGCGATTTGTCTCGCAAGATCCGATAGGCATTCAAGGAGGACTCAACTCCTTTATTTATGGCCCTAATCCACTTGAGTGGATTGACGTGGTGGGGCTTGTGCGTCTGCGACCTACCGATCCACCAGCGGGCTCGTTAACGCCAATTCAAACAAGGTGTTGGTATTTGCGAGAGGAATCGCGAATTGACGGAGCGATTTGCAAATGTAAAAATGCAAAAGAAAGAGCACGGTTGGCACACCGGCTTCGCAACCAAGCTCGAATTAGGGCTCGATTGTTAATTAACGATCCAAAAGGCGGGGTCGGATTATATATTGGCGGAGAGGCTTCTGCTACTGGAAAGGCTGAGCCAATGTTGAAGTGGAAAGATGCTGTAGCCAAGGCGCGCGGCAAAGGAGCGAGTGGCGATAGCGTATATGAATTTATTGAAGGGTCATCTCAACGATCACGAGGATCAATTAATAAAATGCTTGAAGGAATTGATTGCGATAAAGAGTTGTCTGGATTTTCATGAGTTCAACTGATTATTCATATATCCGCATAAGAGATGCAGTACGTTTGCTCAGTGCCAAGGGAGAAATTCAATTATTGGATGAAATAATTATTCCAGAAGCAAACGTATTGTTATGCAAGCACGGAAACAAAAGATTTAACATTAATATTGATGTTATTTATGGCGTCACCATTGAACCTGTCGATTTATTTTCCCAATCAGAATTGGAGAGTATCGAAAGCTTGATAGATGACTGCGCAAAGTAAGTTCTCGCAGGCGGCTGAAGTACCATTTGGTGACGTAAAGTTATATCTAAACTGGCGATCAGCCGGCGCCGGGCATGCTCGTCCGCCCCGGTCAGGCTAGCCGCCTTGCGGCCACCGCTTCAGGACGAGCGCGTTTTGCCGATAACCAGCAGGTTACGATGAAAAGCCTCCTCGCTCTGCTGCTGATCAGCGCCTGTTTCCAGGTGCAGTCCGCCAGCCTGCCTCCCTGCGACAAGGCTGTGCGTTTCAGCGCGGCTTGGTTCGCCGACCCGGAAGTGGACAACGCCAAACCGACCGCCGAACTGACGAAGATCGGCGCGGGCGCTGGCCGCAGCGGTACGCAACTCGGCCACGTCGTTGTTGAGACCAAGCTTGCGGTGATGCCGCAGACCAGTTGCCAGGGCGTCGTCGTGCGGCTGGATTACATCAAACCGGTGCTGCGCATAGCCAGCGAGATCCCGCCGGGCAGCTGTGCCTATGCGCACGTGATGAAACACGAGCAGACGCATGTGCGCATTCACCGCGACATCGCGCGCCAGTTCCGCGAGCTGGACTATCCCTGGGCCTCGGGCGGCAACAGCGCGGGCATCCTGGTCTACGCAAAACAGGAACTTGACCGCCTGATGCAAGCCCAGGTGCTGTTCGACAACCCCGAGGAATACGCCAGCAACTTCAGCGCGTGCGGTGGTGAGATCGCGCGGCTGGTGAAGCCCGTGGTGTCTACCAAGTCGGGGCAGACACCTAGTTGAGGCAACAGCCTTCCGCGAGGGCTGGTTGGTCGCGCCTTGGGCTGGACCAGACTGATGCCGACGGTTAGGCTTGCTGTCGCCGAGACCGGAGTGAGCCACCGCGCCGACCTTCGACTGCGCCACTTGTTCCGCCCCCGCACCCAACAGGCGTGTGGGGATAGAGCCACTCGCGTGGATCACGGGGTCGTCGGCACATGAGTCGAAAGTGGCTTACTTCTGCATCGGCGCCAACATCTTCCCGTACCTCGTTGGCCTGGATAATCCAGCCACAGGCGGGATCCCGCTGAATCACTCAAAGCGATGACACCGACACTTAAAGACCTTTTGGTACAACGCGCGCAGCTGGATGCTGCGATTTCAGCGGCTCGTAAAGAAGCATCCGAGGATGCTCTAAAGAACGTGCACGAGTTAGTAGCTGAGTTTGGATTTACTGCCCAACAGGTCTTCCCTTGGAAACCCGTCGTCAAAAGGGTTGCCCAAAAATATCGGGATGAAAAAAGCGGTGCAACCTGGACAGGAAGGGGAAGGGCGCCCGCCTGGATCGCAGGGAAGAACCGTGAGGACTTCTTGATACCGCGTCCAAGCTTACATGAGGGCCCATTCCTGGCCGAGATGGCAGCTGAATCTGCAAGGAGATAGAGCTTTCGCTACCGAGCGAGAGCTCGCAGCGCTTGTCTGCGTGTTTCCAGTGCTGACGCGGCATGCACGCTGCTCATTGCAGGTCCGGTACCTCTTCCACCGACATTGGCAACAACCATCCTGGAACAGCAGCCTGGACACCATCCGGGTCACGAACTGGGCGCGGGGCGGTGTGCATTTTGCTAAGGAAGAAATTGTCTAGGCGCTGACCGCTCATCGCGCTTCGTGCAGGGGGTGCTCATGGATCGCGCCCCGCCGCCACGCCGTCATATCAGCAAACTCTCGCGAGCAACCAGAGCAAAGGAGCTGGTCGGTGTATCGCATCACGCCATTCAGGTCACGGCCAAGAACCCGACGGTAGCTTGTAGCTCCGCAATAGCCACATCGATTCGGGGGAGCGGGATCATTGGTTTTCATTGTGGACTGCTTATACAGAAGTTTTCCTTGGTGCGGACCAGACCACCTGGTATTGCGACTGTGGGCGGTGCGTGCTCAATGGTTGGTTGTCGAGTCCGCGAGTTGATTTAGCTCACGCTCTAGCTACAGGCACATCCTCCCACCGCGTCGTGTACTGCGGCGTCCGCCTCGCCTGTTTCATCCCCCAGCCCTTGCCCTTGTTGGTCCCGCCCGTGCTCGCTGAGTGCACAGTGCCTTTGCCGTAACGCCCGTTGAGCGTGTCCAGCGCCACCATCAACTTGGTCCGGTCTCTCTGGTCTTCTTCCTCCAGATCCAGCTCCCCCTGCAACACGTTGCCCGGCACCAGGTCCAGCAGCATCACTCCTGCCTTGGCCATCTTGTAGCCGGGCTCGTACATCCGTCGCATCCCCATGGCGGCCGCCCACACCAGCTTGCCGGTGTCAGCTGTGGGCCTGCGCAGGGGCACCACCACAGACTTGTTGAATCGTGGCCCAGGCCTGAACGGCGACGTGTGGGCGAACACCAGCAGCTGGCTGGCCAGACTGCCTTGCTTGCGCAGCTTCTCCGCCGCACGGCTGGCGAATTCGCTCACGGCTTCCACCAGCGGTGGCAGCTCGGTGATGGCCTGGCCGAACGACCGGGTGCAGGCAATCTCTTGTTTGGGTTCGGGTGCGTCGTCCAGATCAATGCACTGCATGCCCTGCAGCTCACGCACCGTGCGCTCCAGCACCACGCTCCAGCGGCGGCGGATGGTGGCCGGGTCCATGCGGGCCAGGTCAAGAACGGTATGGATGCCACCCTCATGCAGCTGGGCGCCGATCTTGCGACCCACGCCCCAGACTTCTTCCACCATCGTGGCGGCCAGTACATCGTCCAGATCCTGAGCGGGCAGGGTGGTGAGGTTGCACACCTGGGCCAGCTCGGCTGGGTAGCTGCCGGGCTTGCGTTCGGCGGTCTTGGCGATGTAGTTCGCCAGCTTGGCCAGGGTCATGGTGGGGGCGATGCCGATACCGCAGGGAATGCCTACCCAGCGGTCGATGCGCTCACGGATGGCGTGACTGCGTTTGGTCAGGTCGCCGCGCAACCCCTGTAGGCCGATGAAGCTCTCGTCGATGCTGTAAATCTCCTGCACCGGTCCAAGCCCAGCGGCCAGGCTCATCATGCGGTTGCTCATGTCCCCGTACAGCGTGAAGTTGGCGCTCAGGGCCACCAGGCCCTCGGTTTCTTCCAGGTGCCGAATCTGAAACCACGGCGCCCCCATCTTGATACCCAAAGCCTTCGCCTCGTTGCTGCGGGCAATGGCGCAGCCATCGTTGTTGCTGAGCACCACCACCGGCCGACCGTTCAGGCTCGGCCGGAACACCCGCTCACAGCTCACATAGAAGTTGTTTCCATCGACCAGGGCATACATATATGTGCACTCGCAAGCGCCCTCAGTTCAGGAAGTGGCGAACAGCTTCACGCACCCACGCACGACACCCCAGACCAGAACGGTCTGGCTGTCGCGGGGGATGATGTCGGGGTAGGTGGGATTGGCCGCACGCAGCTTCATGCGCCCGGCGCGCTGGTACAGATACTTCACGGTGCATTCCCCATCAATCAGGGCCACCACAATGCAGCCGTGTTTGGGGCGAACAGCTCGGTCCACCACGATGATGCTGCCGTCCTCGATGCCAGCGTCCTGCATGGAGTCCCCGCGGACGCGCCAAAAGTACGTGGCCTGCGGGTGCTTGACCAGCAACTGCATGATGTCCAGCCGCTCCACCACGAAGTCGTCCGCTGGTGATGGAAACCCCGCCCGCACGCTCACGCCACACATGGGCAACGCAAGGGCCTCTACCGCCTCATCAAAGGGAACGGGGAGAGGGGAATCCAAAATACTGTACATATTTACAGTATAGCCGCCCACTGCCAGAATGGTGACATGTGCACGTACTACGAAGTCCCGGGCCGCGAGCAGCTTGTTCTCCACTTCGGAGACGTGCCAGAGGAAGAGTGGCGCGACAAGATGAGCCCGCTGTACCGTGGCCCCTTCCTGCGGGCTAAGGGGGCAGTGCGCGAGCTGGTGGTGGGACAGTGGGGGATGATTCCCCCGAACTCCAAAACGCACATCCCCACCGGCAAGGACGGCAAGCGCCTGAGCACCGTTAACGCCAGACGTGAAGGGATGGCAAAGGCTTGGACCTTTGGCGGCCCCTGGCGCAAGGGGCAGCGCTGCATCATCCCGGCGCAGCTCTACGTCGAACCCTACTGGGGCACCAAAAAGCACATCCCCTGGCAGTTCTCACGCGCCGATGGCGAGCCTTGGGGCCTGGCTGGTCTGTGGGCGGAGTGGACCGACCCGGCCACCGGCGAGGTGCTGCCCAGCTACACCATGATCACGCAGAACTGCGACAACGTGCCGGTGCTGAACCTGATGCACCGGCCAGACCCGAAGCGGGCCCCGGAGATGCAGGACAAGCGCACGGTGGTGCCGCTGGAAAAGGGGGACTGGGACGCCTGGCTACATGGCACGGTGGAGCAGGCGGAAGCCTTGATCAAGGTGCCGCCGCTGGAGCTGTTTGCGCACAGGGCCAAAGATCCCGCGCAGCAGGTGGAACTTCCTGTTGCGCCTCAATGACGTGCAACCGCAACGATCACAGGTTGCGTAAATTGGCATTGGTAGTGTAAATTTTGCCTGTCCGGGACAACGCGAATCCGGCCGCGTTCGGGTGACCCGACGCACAGCCGAGTGGTGGATGCCCCGGCGCCCGACCTGCCCGGTTATCGGCAACGGGAGTAGCTTCAACACTACCCCTGCTGCCCATGAAAAAGCTGGCCAAACTACGCATCCAGTCCGCAATTGCCCAACAGGGCTGCTGCTTTTACTGCGGGCTCAAAATGATTGAGCCCACCCTTCCAGAACTAGCACCCACGGGTGTGCCTCCGCGGTGGCACAAGTACCTGCGATGTACTGCTGAGCACCTCAAGGCCCGCCAAGATCAAGGGCGCGATGTAGCACCGAACATCGTGGCCGCCTGCTGGTGGTGCAACTCACGGCGGCACAGAGGGCGGCAGGTCCATGCGCCTGAGCCAGCTCGGTATCGGCAGCGCGTGCAAAGTTTGATGATGAAAGGGTGCTGGCACCCAGTTAGCAATCCAGCTCTTGATTTCCACGCGAACATCGCCCAGTGAAGTTTGGCTCTAGTTTGCTTGGTCAACTTCAGGCTGGTTGCAGCCCTTCGGCCCATCGCAGGCTTAGGGCCGCTTCGCAGGGCATTGCGGACGAAGGTATGCCAAGTCGGCCGCGAAGCCCGCTGAAGCCGGTTCAAAGCGAAGTCCGTGACAGCTACCGCAGCTAAAGCGTGCTCAGCCTTGCCCTGCACATGATTCAACTCTGCCCGCCAAATCTAGTTCAACATTTTGGTGCTAGCGTTTGCGCCCCTTTCGCTCGCCTCAAACAATGGGTGCTCCAGGAGTCTCGGCGGATAACTAATTGCGTTTCGAAGAGGGACTGAAGGCTCAAATTCAGGCCTGATGAAACTTGACGCCGCCCACACGCTGCTGCAGTCTAAGGGGCCCGCATCTTTAGGCTAACATGACGGCGTTTCAGCGACGCTGAGGGGGATCGGATTGTCAAACATGCGTGCGAGGGCCCATGCCACAGGCATTGGGCGGATACGGCAAACCCGATCGACTTCGGGAGGTCGCGTCGTTGGCTGATGCTTTGCTTGCCCAGGACATCCTCGATGGTGCTGCTGTTCGTGACCGGCCAAACCTGTTTGTCATCGGCAGTTACGACAGGCGCATCACCTTTTATTCCCAGCAGGTCAGAGCGCTATCGCTGATCCACGCGCTCAAGGAACTCGGCTATCTCCATGCCAATCCGAAGATCGCGATCGTCGGCGGCGGAGCAGCCGGCGTCACCGCAGCCGCAGCTGCCGCGCTTGTCACCGGTTCGCACGTCGTCTTGTTCGAATCCGCCGATGCGCTTCTGCCCCTTCAGTCGACGACCGATCGTCGGCGGCTTGATCCGCATATCTACGATTGGCCGGCGCACTACACGACGGATCCCATCGCTGACCTGCCAATTCTCGACTGGGAATCCGGAACGTGTCGCGCCGTTCGCGACGATGTCCTGCTTGGGTTCGAAGACATCGTCGTCAGGCTCGCGCCGCGTCTGGAGCGACGGCTGCGCCATCAGGTCACCGCGTTGACCCGGACGGCTGACGGCTATCAGCTCGACATCACCGATTTGAATGGGCCGGCGCCCCCGCCAGGCAACGAGCTGCGCGAACAGTTTCACATGGTGTTTCTCGCCGTCGGGTTTGGGCTTGAACCGGCCGAACCGCTGCCAAAGATACAGAGCGCCAGCTATTGGACCGATGCCGGCGTTCCGGTTGCCGAGTTTGCGGGTCGGCCGACCCCGCGGTTTTTCGTCAGCGGCGCAGGCGATCGCGGATTGCCTCCATCTCGAACGCGAGTCCGGCGCTGCCGAGGCCGCACTGGCGCAGGGGCGCGAGGCCACCGCTCGCGCCGCCTCAGAACTTGGCCCGCTCGAAACGCAGTTCGCCGATCTCGACGGGCAGATTGCCGCTGCAGAACACGAACGCGCTGAGGCCGACCGCCATGCGACGGCGATCAGCGCAGCCTTGTCCCAGCTTGCCAGCCATATCCATGAAGGCGACACCAACTGCCCGGTGTGCCGGACACCGTTCAAACCGGGTGCACTCAAGGCGCTTGCCGATGCTGCGGCGTCGGGCAGCGACCATCGCCTCGCGCAAGCCGATGAGGCGTTGGAGGCGTTGCGGAGTACGCGGCTCGCACTCAGCGATGAAATACGTCGCCTTCGCGCGGTCGTGGCGGCAGTCGACGGGCTTGAGCGGGTCGCGAGGGCTGCCGCTGATGCGATGACAACTGCACGCGCCAAGATTGCCCAAACCCTCGCTACCAACCCCGAGAGCGACCTTGCCGCGCTTGCGGCAAATCGGGGACGCGATGCGGATGCCGCACTTGCAGCGGCAGAGGCAGCACTGGAGTCGCTGTCGGCGAACGCGGCGGCAGCAATCGAACAGCGAGCGAGCGTTGCAGCTGAACTCGACGAACTGATCGCGCGCGACAACCAGCTTGGCGTACGGCTGGTTCAGTATCAGGCCGAAGACAAGGCCTGTGCTGATCGCATCGCCGCACGCAATCTGTCTAACACTACGATCGGCGACCTTGAGGCGAGATTGATGGCTGAGCGCGAGGGCGGCGAACTCGCGCGCGTTCGTCTGGAACAGCTGAGTGAAGCGGCGACCAGCGCGTCTTCGGACGTCCAGCGCGAGCAGGCCGCGCTCGACCTCGCGCGGCGCGACTTTGATGCGGCCGAAGTGGCCCGCACAACCTCGGAACTGGCGGCGAGGCAGATGCAACAGCGCTGGACGCGCGCTGGGTTCAGCGACATTCCAAGCCAGGCCGAATATGGTCGCGGGCTCTCCGCTATCGACGCAGTATTAGCGGGGTTGCGGTCACTGGCCGAACGCCAGCTCTTTCTTGCGCGCGACAATGAGGATGCTCTTCTCCAGAGCGAGATCGACGACATCGTCGCGTCGATGCGGACCGCCGGGAGCGACGAGGATGTCCGGGATCCTGCAGCCTATCTGACCTCGCTGAAGGTAAAGCTCGAGGCCGCTCGATCAGCAATGAAGCTCACCACCGCGGCACACAACGCGGTGAAGCGCTACTCGGAGGACCTTCAGAAGCATGCCGACGACTTTTCTGCGCGCGTGCTCGACCCGCTCAATACGGTAATCGACGATTTCAACGAGGCGATGCTAAGCACACCCGGCGAAAGCATTCAGTTCAGGGCGGACACGCGGGTCGATGCAACTAGCTTCGGCATGGCGCTGCGCTATCGCGAGAAGGTCGTCAACGCGATCGAGATGAAGAAGGATCTGCCTCCTCAGGTCGTGCTGAGCGAGGGCCAGCTTGCCGCGAATGGCTTTAGCATTCTGTGCGCGGCGAGTACCGCCTATCCTTGGTCACGCTGGCGCGCGCTGCTGCTCGACGATCCGCTGCAGCATAACGACATCATTCATACCGCAGCTTTTGTCGACGTAATGCGCAATATGGTCGAATTGAATGGATATCAGCTGATCATGTCGAGCCATGACCGCGGCGAGAGCGAGTTCATCGCGCGGAAATTCGATGCGGCCGGTCTGCCCTGCTCCATGATTCTGTTAACGGCGCCGTCGGACAAAGGCGTCATCTGGAATGCCACTGAACACAATATGGCCGCGACGCGCATATTGCGGCAGGATGCAAAGTCCCCTAGCGCCGGCAGCGCTTGATTTAGTTGAGACAAGGCGACTATGACTCGGTGTAGAACCCCATCAGCTAATCAAAGATGGTCAGCATTCCCGCCAGAGGCACTCGACCCCGGAAGGATCCCGTTCACTGCGTTAGTGGCATGAATCATCCGCGAGAACTCGACGCACCGCGTGCTTCCGTAGGCGCGTTCTCGATACCTGATTTCTTCGCAGCGTCCTGCAACCAAGCCGCGGACGACTGCATAGCATCGGTGAACAGACGTTCGGACGTGCGCAGCGGGAAGGCCGCTTTCGCTGCAAACCCGCCGTCCGGCGTGAGTTGGGCTAAAGCTCAAAGCGTAGTTGCCCAGCCAAGCTGCCACGTCACCCTGTACCTTTTCAGCCGTTTCGTCGTTGGGTATAGCCCCAGGTTGCCCACCGGCGTTCCCTAGAAAAGCACTTTCTGCGCACTCGTCAACGCAACAAAGCTGTCGCCCAATGGCTGAAGAATCGCGTCGGCGATGGGCTGCAGTTGCTTGACAAGGTAGTGTTCATAGTCAACACGTGAATGCCGGGCCTCCAGGGGCTCCGGACCGCTCTGCGTCATCACGTACTGGATCCAGCCGCCACGCTGGTACTGCAGGGGACGGCTCAACTTCGCATTGTGCGCGTCAGCAATGCGCGCCGCGCGCACCTGGGGCGGCACGTTGACCTCGTAAGCATCGAGCCGGTGGCGCAGACGTTTTCGGTAGACGAGCAACGCATCCATCTGACCATCCAGCATCGACCGCGCATAGTCGGCCACGAACGCCTGATAGGGCTCTCCGTGGAAGATGCGTGACAGCAGGCCCTCCTGAAACTGGCGTGCCAAGAGGGTCCAGTCGCTGCGGGCCATCTCCAGCCCGCGATAGATCATCTCCTCCCGACCCTCTTCATCGACGCTCAGGCCTGCGTAGCGCTTCTTGCTGCCGACCTCCGAGCCCCGGATGGTGGGCATGAAGAACTTGGCGTAGTGGGTGTCGAACTCAATTTCCAGGTAGTTCTCCAGCTGCTGCTCCTCACGCAGCTTGCGGGTCCACCAGGCATTGATCTCCTGCACCAGGCCGGCTGCAATGGCGTGCGCTTCCGCGTTGGGATAGGTGCGTTTGAGCCAGATGAAGATGGAGTCGGTGTCTCCGTAGATCACTTGGTATCCGCGCTGCTCCACAAACACTCGGGTGAGTTTCATTACCTCGTGGCCGCGCAGGGTCACGGCGGACACCAGCTTCGGATTGAAGAAGCGGCATTCGGACGCGCCAAGCACACCGGCGAAGGAGTTCATGAGCAGCTTCAGGGCCTGCGACAGTGGCTGGTTCCGCGCCCGCTTGGCCTCGTCCCGGGCGCTCGAAAGTGTCGTCACGATGTCTGGCAGGCAGTGCGTCTCACGCGAGAAAAGCGTGCCTTGCGGCCCCGGTATGGGCCTACTCTGGGCGTCGGCGTTCGCTCCCTCGGCCAGGCCCACCGGGTCTACCAGGAAGGTTCGGATGATGGAGGGGTACAGGCTTTTGTAGTCCAGCACCACGACGGAATCGTAAAAACCCGGCGTGGAGTCCATCACATAGCCGCCAGGAAAGGCCTTGGCCGCGATGTCACCCACGTTGGGGGCCACGTAGCCCAGGCGGTGCATGCGCGGCAGATAGTGGTGGCTAAACGCAGCGATGGACCCACCAAAATGATCTATCTGCAAACCCGTCGTCTGCGCTCGCTCGAGCACGAACGGCAGCAGCTCCAGTTTGCCGAAGATGCGCAGGACGAGCGCGCAGTCGCGGATGTTGTAGCTGGCCAGCGCCGGCTTGTCTTCCTGGTAGCGTCGCTCGATCTCGGCCATCTTGTCGTAGGCATCGCCGATCTCCTTGCCCTCGCCGAGCAGTTTCTGTGAGACCGCTTCGAGGCTGAACGACGGAAAGCTCCACATGCCCGCCCTCAGCGCTTCGATGCCATCGACCACCACGCGTCCGGGCATGGGGGCGAACAGGTAGCCCTGGCGGCCCGGGTGCGTACGCCACGCGATGGGACGGCGCTCACGTCCGAGCAGCAGTTGCACGGAGTTCGCATCGGCCGCCTTCTGCAGCACCCGCAGATCGAACTGGATCACGCTCCAACCGACGATGACATCCGGGTCATGGGCCTCAAACCAGGCATTGAGCTGCTCGATCATCTCCCGACGAGTCAGGCAATAGACAAGCCTGAAGTCCATCGGTGATGCAGCTGGCGCCGACACGGAAGTTGGCACAGGTGCCTCACCCAGCATGAAGACCACCCGGTCGCCCGCACCATCCAAGGCGATGGAATACAGCTCTTCGGTCGCGCTCGTTTCGATGTCCAGCGACACCACCTTCAACGCCGGGCGCCAGCCGGACGCGGGCTTCAACCGGCCGTCAATGATGGTCGACCCTTCGCGCAGGACTCCCTCGATCAGAACACCGGCCGTGATAAACCGCTCCATCAGGTAGCGGTCGTGCGGGCGGACATCTGCTTCGTAGAGCGGTATCCCCAGAGGCTGGAGTGCGCGCGCTAGCTTGCCGAGATCGCGGAACCTGCGGGCATAGACACCGAGGACGGGCTCCTGCTCGAAGGTCTTCAACCCTAGCTCTTTCACCTCCAGGCCCTGCAGGTTTGCAAGTTGGTCTTGTGCCGCAGCCCGGTGGCGAACCGGGAGGAAGGCGACCGAAGTCTGCTTGGTCAGAAGCACCTTCTTAGGCCCCTCGTCGGTGGCCAGCCAGTATTCGATCTCGGTGCCGTTTGGGAGGTCACGCCAGTTGCGTGTGAGGAGGAAGCCCCGGAGTTCGGTGGGTGCGAGGGCGGAGGGCATCAGGTGGTGAAGAGGACGCTAGCGCGGCAATTCTGATGCCTTGGGCGAGAGGCGAGATGGTCGGGAGGTGCGGTAGCCCTTGCGCATGATACTGATGTTTTGTACAGTATTGCAAAAACCGACACCGAGAAAGCCATGCACAAACCATCCCGCTATGTATTCCGTCCTGCCCGACCGGTTCCGGCTTTGCTGCGTCGCATTTGGGCGTGGTTCTGAGGCGGCGCTGCTGCGCCACCGAGCCATGCCCATTTTTGGGAAGTCACGGTGCGCACTGTGTGTGCCGACCGCTTGAAGCTGCTTGCAGTCATACGCTGACCGCAAATCGAATGAGTACTATCTGCACAATGATTTCAAATAGGGAAGCCTAATTTGAGGGATCAAGTCACATGCCCCATCAGCATCGCCGCATCATCGCCATCAATATCAGGAACCCCAGCGACAGCAACCCTTCGGGGCGGATCTCGGAGCTGGACCCACGCGGCGGTGCTCTGGCGGTGGGCGACAATGGAGTGGGCAAGACGACCTTTCTGCGCCTGATCCCGCTCTTCTATGGCGCCACCCCCTCCCAGGTCCTCAAGGGCTCCAGGACCTCTGATCGCAAAAAATAGCCCAGAGCGCTTCTTCTGGGCATTGGGTCATCAAACCAGGCCATCTTCTGGGAAGGATGGCCTGGCACCTAAAACGCTAACTTATTTCCAGGTCGAAAGCGACTTCATCATCTGGTCGATGCGGTTGGTCAGTGCCCGCACCTTGGTCGGAGTGTAGTGCTGCTCCAGTGTCTGTTTGACATCTGCCAACGTTGCCATGTGAGCCTCACGTTGATGCAGAGGTAACGATTTTTCGAAGCGGGTGCGTGGCGTATCGCCGAAATACACCTCGGTGAAGCGTTCAAACGGTAGTTCGTTGACGCTGTATTCGTTCTGAATCCAGCTGTCCAACGTGCCGCGCAGCGTGGCCATGCGGTTGCGCACCCCCTCGCGCATGTACGTGTCGGCGTTCACGTCCTTGAGTAGTTTGCCAAGCACCTCATGGGTCTCAATCGGCATCCGGTTGGGCTGCTTGCCACGATGCGCAGGGGGCGGCGCCGTAGGCGTCTTGGGTGGCTCTGGCTTGTTGCCCTGGGCATCTGTTTCCCCGGGGCTGACAAAGTGGCTGAGCCCCTGAGCCGAATCCCCCTTCCAGGCCTCTGACACGGGTGGCGCAGGCAGTTTGTCCAAGGACTTCACCAGGGGTGCCAGCGGCGGCCCGTTCTTCTTGCTGGCCACCAGGTAGAGCCGGGACCCGCTTTGACCACCCGGGAGGTACATGCCTGGCCATTGGGGCTTGGCGATGTCGTATTGGTGTTGGTTGCTCCACTGGGCTCGGTCGGCGGCTTTGCGCAGCGCAGCGGGCTCGTAGGGTTCGTCCACGAACACATATCCCTTGGTGATCGGGTCGTACCAGCCGCTGTAGTGGTCTCGGCCCGGAATGGCATTGCTGGACTTGCCCTCTGGATAGACGCGGCTGTGGGTCGTGGAGGGGCGCAACTTGGTGGCGTCCACAAAAAGCCAAGTGCGCAGGGCGTGGCAAATGTGGTGCTGTGCGCGCTCCTGTGAGTCGTGCCTGTAGTCGATGAACAGGTGGTCTTTGGCGAGTGGCGTGAGCCGTGCGAAAGCACCCGGCAGGCGCATTTGAGATGGGGTCAGGAGTTGCGTGTAGGGTGCACTGAGGTCAACCCACCAGACCTCGCGGCCAGATTGGCGGGTTTCCCGGTCCGTCCACCAGGCGGAAACATGCAGCCGGTGCTTGCGGGTGGGGGCGGACCCGACAGGCTGTTTTGCCGAAAGCGATTTCAGGGCGACAGCGAAGGTCGGGTAGCCACAGAAGACAGCGGCTTGCGCTTGTGCTTGGTGGAGGGGGATGCCCAGGGATTTGCTGAGCTTTTTGGAATGGCGCTTGAGGCCATCAACGGTCGAGGGGGGCGTGTTCAACATGGTATTACTCCACGGGCCCATGCAAAACGTCACCCGCCGACCGTCGCAAGAACCCGAAGTAAACCAGGTTGTGCAAGGAATTCAGAACAGTGCCGTTACCAGCTTCCCTTTGGCGGGTGAGATGCGCCTGTCATGCGCGGTGCCTTATTTGGCACGCCTCAATCTTACCCTCAAGACCAGAAAAATACCCGACATCAAATCGAGGTTACCGGTTGGCCTCTTGTAAAACGGCTCCCCTGAGGCCCCGCCATCAGTAGTCGCGCGGTGCCAGGCCGACCAGCAGCGAATCGGGTTCGCGGCTGAAAGCCTCACGCACCCCGAAGTTGTGGCCGTAGATGGCCCCAATGTCCAGCTTGGTGAGGTCCAGCAGCGTCCACATCTGCTTGCCCATCGATTCCTTGACGCTGGAAGAGATCAGGCTGGGCAGGTTGTGGGCAATCACTCGCCGGATTATTTCGTTGATGACAAAGGCCGCAATAGCGCCCACGGTGCCAAAGTAGGACAGTGCTGAGAGGGCCCCGATCACGCACTCGCAGCTGAAGGGTGTGATGTCCAGGCTCAGCAACTCAGGCATCAGAACGATCTTCCCGTCTGGCTGCAGGCGTGGCGTGATGCCGAAACTGATCGAAGACGGGCCCGATTTGCGGTTATGCGCCCAGAAAATCCCAGCAGTGGTTCGTCCCACGCAGGGAATGTCCACATTCACGGTGCCTGTGCCAGTGACGTAGAAATCAATAGTGAGGACTATGGTCGCCCGGGGGTCTTTCAGGCTGGCCTTGACGTTCGAAAATCCGATCGAGTAGTCGAATGTCCACCCAAAAAAGCCATTGTCTTCGTCGTAGTCGTTGATGGCAGGGTAGGGGCCAGCGGTCAAGGCATTGACGGTCGCCTGGGGCATGTAGAGCCCCACGTCGGCCGCCACGGGCGTGTCGACTGGCCAGGGCGGATTGCGGGAAGGGGGGATGCTGACTTTGACAGGCAGCGGGGCTCCGTCGTACTCCCCTTCCACACGATCAGGCGGGGCGATGACTATCTCGGGGGCGGTCGCACCGCATTCGCATCGCTGGCCCTCATCGAGGGTCCAGCCGTTCTTCGCGATGATGAGCAGGCCATCCGGGATGACCACAAGCTCTGCAGCCCCTGTGAACTGAACGGTCGGAAAGATCTTCTGCAGGTCAATCTTGGGGGCGCCCGTGAAGATTTTGCGCACTGCCGTAGGGGCGACGGACCCAGCCACTAGCCCTTCCAGCCGAGCAATGTCTCTGTCGTGCGTATTCCGGCCGCAACCGAACACTGAGTCCATTCCGATCTGACCACTCCGCCTGCACCGATGACATCTCGGCAAGCGTTGAAGGCCATTCATGCGTACCGTTGGATCGACGTGTCATCCAAGGGCGTTCTGTACGTTTTTCGCGGCGACAACAAGTTCTCCGCTGTCCACGTCGGGGCTCTTTTGCACGCCAGACCTGACCCCTTGTGGGCATTCGTTGATTTCGATCCGGCAGGTTTGGGGATTGCCAACGGCCTGCCTGTTGATCGCCTTCAGAAACTCCTGTTTCCAGCTTGGGAATGGCTGGCGTCAGCATCTGCGAATCAGCGTGGGCGCGAGTTGTTCGCGCAGCAGGAGCCTCAGTGGGGCGCCACTCTCGACCGTTCCACAACTCGCGTCGTTCAGGTGGCATGGAAGGCACTGAAGGAGGGCAGAGCGGGGCTCACGCAAGAACGCATGCTCACGGCCCCCGAGTAGGTCTCAGCTATCTTTATGTGGCCTGGGCCCTGACCGCCTCGATGATCTTCGCCCCAAGCTGACGGGTATTCATGTCTTTGCCCGCCCCATTCGTGACCTCGATGCCCAGTTTTGCGGCAAGATCCCGGAGGACACGAATCGTTGGGCTGCAGGGCACACCGTCTCTCGTGACGGTGATGGTTGTGCTCTCGTCCTGCATGATTTCAAAGCCATCGTAGGTGACGACTTCAGGCTCGCTTGTCGGTGAGGACAGCTCGACAGAGACGTTTGCAGCTGGGAGGAGGTCCACGATGCTGGAGATCGCGTCCATGACTTGATACCCCCAACGCTTGGAGACAGCGAGCGTACGTCCCTCTGCGTGGAGAAGCATGGTGTCTTGGCTGAAGTAGCCGCTACCCGGGTTCCCTGTCCGCTCCAGGAGTTGTGCCTCGCTCAGTTGGCCGGGTGCTGACAAGAAAGTGGAGTCCCCCTTCCATGGCAACGCTCTCCATATCGCATCAATCTTCACCCCCTGACGTAGGGCTTCGGCGATGATTTCGTAGACGACGCGGCGGCCCGCCAGATTGGCAAAAGTCCTGCCATCAATGGACAGGTTGTACTTTGTCATGTTGCGCTCGGAGGATCTCGCGACGGCCTGTTGAGCTTCCTTCTCGCGGATGGCCACTTGGTACTGTGCCGCTTCGGGTAGTGGTATCACCTGTTGCACATCAAGCAGTAAGCGCCCGTCAAGCAGGTGAGGGCGCATCTGCACACACCGCAGGTCAAGCCCCTGCTTGTTGAGCCATAGGGCTGTCGTGCTCAACTCGGTGCCGAAACTGGCCGCAGCCAGGACGATTCTGACCTCCTCATCCAACTCAACCAGCTCACCGTCATCCAGTTCCAGGAAGTCGCGTATCGCGCGCTCAGGGTCATTCGTAGAACCAATGCTCGAGAGGTACTTACGGTGAGCCTCGACGGCCTGCTCGAAGCGCATAGCACTGATCATGGCCGCGTAGCGAATCGCCTGTAGTTCCATGCTGGACCCATCCTCCCGTTTGAGTTCCACCACGACCAACTTGCGTTCTTTGTCGAGGCATAGGAGATCGATGCGCCTGTTTGCGCCCACCCAGTCGCCAAACTCCTCGGCAAGAACCATCGTATCAACACCTGGTGTGATCGCTGAGATATGTGCACGCAAGGCCTTCTGCAGGTGCCTTCGCTCATAAACACCCATGCTGGAGAAGCTGGTGAGAGGAATGGGGGAAAGAGTGTTTTCACCACCCATTTCGTAGAGGGCCATGGTCGTCAGAGTGCCGCCGTTGATATTACATTCGACTATAAGCTGCGATTTCAGCCACAAATAGGCCCTCCTGAGGTGGTCGGCTCTCGATCAGGAAATTCTCGTGGTTCTGCCTGCAATCCAGGCAGGAGACTTCCCTCGACCCGTCCAAGTCGCGCCATTTTTTTCGTCGCGGTAATTCGGGGTGACTTTTTTGACAGTGGTGTTGGCGCCGATGAAGAAGTAAGCCACTTTTGACTCATGTGCCGACGACCCCGTTAGCCACGCGAGTGGCTCTATCCGCTGACGAGGCCAAGAGTTTCCGCCGTTTCTACCCCAAAGCGTGCGGCCCCAACCACAGGGCCGCGTCACGACTCACGGCCCCCCGGCGGGCTTCAGCGAGCCACCGGCTCACCTGGGCGATCTCACCTTCCTGCACGGCGATGACGGCGTGGGCGGGCTTGCGCACCTCCGGATCCCTCCCGTACTCAAGCGCCATGTGGGCCCGTCGATGGCACCTTGGCGATGGGGAATCATGCTGGGCACTAAAACGATCTCCGCGTCGCCTGAGAACTCCTATGCCATGTCAGTGTCCATCAAGACGTTGGCCTGTTAGCAAGCGCGAATCGTCGGGTTGGGTCGCTTCGCTGTCCGAGCGATGGCCTGCGTGGGCGAAGCGCACCCGATGGCTACTTTGTAGACCGACGCTTCCAATCACGAGGGATAAGGCCCTTGCCCGACGCCTTGGTCCAGCGCTCCTTCGTCGCGGCTACGTAGCGAGGGTCCGACGGAAAGTAGGCATGCTCCAGCAGAAGTACTTGCAAGCCGCTGCGCGCCTCAACCTCTTTGAAGAGGAAGTCGATGTGCTGTCGCATGGCCACATAGTCCTCGTCGTCGGAAATCGATATCTCGTCCGGTCGGGCTTCATCCACGTCCGAATCGACCTCGGCGACATCCTCATCCCCTTCGCCCTCAACTTCATCGGCGTCCCTACCCTGATTGGGGAAGTAGGGACGGCTGAGCTGGTCGAGGACGATGACGCCGGGTACGGGTCTGCGCTCTTTCTCGAAATGCCTTTGCAGTCCAAACGCCAGTGCTACGTGGACTGCCAGCCAGTTCTGATCTGAACCTAAATCCGCCATCGAAAGCACCGCACCTTCAGGCCCGGCCTCAATGACAGAGATGGAGGGCTCCCGGGCCGAGAATATGAGCTCTGCGTCAACACAGGGCTCAACCTTTGGCAACTTCGAGAAGGCTTCAGAGGCGTACTGTGAGACGGCGGCTTCCGCACGGCGCATGCGGATGCGTCGGTTGTCAGCGTCAACCTTCGCTTCCAGTGCCGCAATTTCATCCCGCTGTTTAGTCAGATCTTTGGCAGGCTTCAGAAGCTGGTCGTCGATGGTTTCAAGGAAGTATGTCGCCTTGCCGCGGAAGAAGGACTGGAGCTGAGCAAGGTCGGCAAATTGCTTGGCCTCGGCAATCTGGTTCAGCGCGGACGCGACTGCAGCATCGAGTTCCCTCAGAAGTCCGCTGAGCTCTTCAACTCGCTTGTTCAGCTGCTCTGTCGCTTCGCCGATCTGCGGTCGAAGGCGCCCAACTGCACTCGTCTCTGCACGAATAGTCTCGAGTGATCGCCTCATGGCGACGGCGATTTCGGCGCCAGCGGGAGTTTCAGACTCACAGACCGGGCACTTGGTGGGGACATCCAGCAGGTGAAGATGCTCAGCAATCCGGAGTTTCTGCTGCTGGGTACTAACCGCAGCCTCGTAGTCCAATGACTCCTGTTCCGTCACGGCCAGCGCTCGAAGCTTGCGCTTAGTCTGGCTCAACTCTTTCAGTGTGGCTTGGCGGCGCTCCTGCAAGCTGTCAAGCTGGTCAGCGCCTGGGTATTGCAGCGGACGAGCTGCTGGCGATGCTGCCCTGCGCAACATGCCGATGAGGAAGGCTTCGTCAGCTCCTGCGGGCGGGCGCTCTACAAGTCCAAGTTGCTGCGCTTCACCAAGCAGCACCCGAGACCTCTGCTTTAGCAAGCTGTCCTTCGCGACGCGGGCCTCTTCACGAGCAGCGTCGATTTCTAGGGCTCTGCGCGCTTGTCGAAGGCGTCGCTCGGCGGCCGCCGTTGACCCAGTCACCACGCCCAGGAAGTAGGGCATAGTCGCGATGATGGGGGGCGATTTGCGATTGTCGTCAAGCCCGTGAAGCAGGACCGTCTCACTGTCGATAACCTCCTTGGTGACGAACACGTATGGCGTGAACTGGCGGATGGACGGTCTGTCCAGCGAATCTCTTTCGGGTTGTTCGGAGTCTCCTATAGGCATCGCCTCGATGCCGAACGCCTCGCCCAACCTGGCCTTGCTGACTGCCACGAGTCCTCTGCCTTCAAACTCTTCTACGGAGCGAGGAACCTTCAGGTTCCTTCCCGTAGTCACATACATGTAGGAGTTTGGCGCCTTGCCGACAAGCGGGACTTGGCGGCATGAGATCATCTCATCGGTACCCCTCACCCACTTGACTCCAACAGCAACGCAGCGGCGCCGTACATAGACAGGAAGCTGGCACTTTGACGACCCCAGGCAATAGTCCAATGCCTTGATGACCGCCGACTTGCCTGTGCCCGATGCGCCGGTGATGATGTTCACGCGGTCAGCGTCTAGTTCGATGATCCGGAAAGCACCTTCCTCGCCAATGAAGAAGACGCTTGCGATGTTCCATCGTTTCATACAGAAACTCCCAATGCTTCCAAGACGGACCTGGGCGAGCCCATCTCAGCCATCCAGATCCCCAGCAGGCGGGCCCGCTTCAAGGCAGCGCCAGCCACGCCGGTCGTCACCGCTGTCGGTAACGTCTTCCGGGTGCTTTTAACGCCTCCGTCGGCTGTGAGCTTGAAGATGCCGGCGATGCAGCCAAAGCGGATGGCGGCCGTCGTGATTTCCAGCGTCGAGTTGACCTTCTTTGCCAGGTCGACTGACACCTTTGGGTTTCGGCTCATCCACAGGGTAAACCCGGTCTCCCGATTGCAGCCTTCAAAGGTCGGCGCCAAGTCTTCCGAGATCGCAAGGGGTACGACTAGGTATACCAACGCCGCTGCCGGACAGACTCCGGGCCGTGCCGCCTGGTAGGCTAAACAAAACTGTGCAAACACTGCACCGCAGAACGCCGGATTGGTCTCGGCGAAGACGTCACGCGCGGCAATCATGGGCGGCACTTCAACAGGGTCATGTAATCAGGGTGCCAGCCAACACTCTGCTCAACCGCTAGAACCTGATAGCTGCCACGCACGTAATAGGAAGCGCTCCAGTTTTTCGCGAAGGGGTCGACTTCCTGGTGGGCCTGACTGAACGACCACCGAAAGATTACCAAGCCGGCAGCCTGCTTTTCGTTCTCCGGGGCTGACTGATGCTGCTCGGTCATCGGCTCATGCCGATCTCTCCATTCTTGGACGAGATATTCGTCGTATCGATGGATACGGCCAGCCATGTCTGCTCGATCCGTCATCCACTTGTGGCGCTGGGACCGTGCTTTCCATTCTTCGCGTTGCGCCGACCGAATCTCGGATTTGGTGCAGTTCACGAGCTGTAGCTGCGTGGCAATCATGGACGGCGGGCTGTGGTCGTCGGGTGGAACCTCGAATTGGAAGTCGGCGAGCAACTCGTCGCGAGCCAGCTCGCCAGCCATCTCGAGCATTCGCTGTTGAACCTCGAGTCTGGTGATGAACCGCTCTCTCTTGGCGCAGAACGAGTACACGATCTGCAGATCCCACCACTCCATGAGGCGCCGCGAAATCGCTTCACGCTGGTCTGGAGGGAAGTTCGTGAGCGCGTTCGTGATGTCGCGTTGAATCTTTTTGATGTCATTCGCAGCAGGCTGGATCGTCGCACTGGACAGGAGCTTCTCGCGGATCACTTCCGGAAGGGCAAGATAGGCAGTACAGCCAGGTAGTCGCTCGAAGTGCGGCAGGGGACTTGTGCCATTCTGCTTGGCTGCAGAGTACTCATTCACTACGCGTTTGGCTTCCGCCTCCAGAAGCTTCAAGAGACCCGTGCGCGACGCCTTTTCATCAAGGAGCGGCGCCAAAACGCTGCCGGGCGGCAGCGGAGCCACAGTGACGAGTTGGAAGCGCGTGTCGTCAAGGCTTACCTTTGGCAGCACATCGATCCATGCCTTGAGTGTCTTCCAGAGGGTCACGGAGGCCAGGCTCACCCCCACAGGCTTCTTGCTCAGGGAGTGCTTGAGTTGAACGAGCAGCGATCGGCCGTTTAGGGCGATCTCCACATCATCTAGACGCTCCAGACATACCGCTGCATCGTCTTCAACGGCTTTAACAATAAGCAGCAGCCCATATAGCGATTGATAGTAGAACCCCAACGCCGCATCGATAGCGGAGTGATCGTCTACTGTGACCGTTGTCGCAGAACTCACGTTGCCACCCTCAATCTCCCCTTGTTCGCCGCGGCGTCGGCCCCTACCGATCACATGTGAGCCGATCAGGTTATGTTCGCAAACTGTAACAAGTTTCAGGACATGCTGAAACCTTTGGGTGCGACCACTCCGAGAGTTTTGATTCGTCGCCAACTATGCACACGTAGGATGAACGACAGAACGGCTCCCGCGATCGTCCGGGAGCCAGGGGCCTAGCAGATGATTCGATGACTGCTTCGTGCAAAAAACGGACATGCTGCGCCGAATACCATACGACGGCAATCGCTGCGAAGCAGCCATAGCCTATGTGAGGACTGCGTCTGAGGACTTAGCCCTTCACTCAACACATCAGACTGGAAAACATCCGTGCAGTCGGGTATTTGGACCTTATGCAGGGTTCGACAACGTAAAAAGTCATGTAGGGCCTGAAATTACTGGCCCCCAGCAAGCGGTGCGAGCATAGACACGCTCGTAAACTGTTCAGCCGTCTTTCCCATCAAGGCGGGTCGCAATCAGCCATGGTGCGTAGACAAACAGATACAGGGCGAAGGCAGCGCCCCAGGCGGTGGCTGCGACAGCTAGCCAGATGGCAAGGTGTTGCGGTGCCACCAGCGGCAGCAGCACTCTGGCAACTGCAGCGCTGGCAACTAACAGGTAAGCGGCCACTTCAAGCCGCGACGCCTGTAGCGTGCGGCCTGTGTGACCGCGTGCTGTGCGGGTGATCATGCCGATGATGAGCCCTCCAGTCGCACCCACCGCCAGTGCGTGGATGCCAGATGAAACACCCACAATACCTAATTGGGACATCCCGAGAAGCACCAGGCCGACAGGCAACCAGGCATAGGCCAGGTGCAGCACCCACAAGATCGGACGCGACCGCGTACGCATCGGTTTCCATCGCAAAAAGCGCAAAACATGCAGCGTACCGGCCGCCCCAAGAGCGGTGGCGGTGAATGCGTTCGGCGGTATTAGTACCCACAATGCGAGAGAGATCGCGGTGGTCCCGAGCGCGGCCCGTTCCATCAGAGGGGGCACCTTCAACCTCACTCCAGGAAGGGCGGACATGGTGAACGCCGGAATCACCCGACCTGCTATCACGGATTCAATCAGTACCACCAACGCCAGCCCTGCGTGCAGAGCGCGCACAGGTTCAATCTCGATGAGGCCGCTCAAGGCCGCGTGGAATGCTGCATTGGCCAGCGCCAGCAAGAGAAGAACCCCTCCCAGCGGCAAGTTGTGCCAGTTACCCGCACGTATGAGTACAGTGGTGAAGATGGTCCCCACCATCGGCAAAAGTAGCAGGTCGAGTACCACGTATACGCCGTACGGAGCGAAGATGGCCGCGAGTCGTGCGGTCAGCCAAAGGCCGGCAAGTGCAGCAAGCACAACGCCGCGAGGAGTGTCCAGTCCTGTCCACGCTTTACCCGCTGTCAGCAGGAAACCCAAGATCACAGCCACAGCAAAGCCGAACAACATCTCATGCGCGTGCCAGAGCACGGGCGAAACCGTCAGGTCTAAGGAAATATGCCCCAGCAGGAGGGCGATCCATATCGGAATGGCCAGCATTCCATATGCAGCGGCTCCTAGGTAAAACGGCCGGAAACCGAGCCGGAAGAGTGGCCATCCTTGCTGCAATGGAACGGTGGCTGACGCGGATTTTTTCAGCGGCGATGGTGAAGTCGTCATGGGGCGGGCAGTTAAGCCGGTAGATGAAATCTTGTGCTCATCAGGAGATCAAGCGACTCAACAGCAGCTAGATCGCTCGGATTCGAACTGCGTGAAAAGCTGGTTGTTTTCGATGTGGATGTGGGCAATCAAGTCGTCTGCAAAAAGATGGATGCCTGCATAGAGCGCGCGCCAGCTGTTGCACGCGCCCGCAGGTGGCGTGGCGTCGTGCGTCAGGGCCATCAGCTGCTCAAGCTGGTTCCCGTGGCTGGTGTGCTCCTGGCGCATCACCCCGATGGGGTGCGCTGCCATACCGCGTCCACCTGCTCTCAGCATGGGGAACAGGATGTTCTCTTCCTTGGCCATGTGATCCAGCATCTCGGTCTGCATGGCCTCAAGGAGATCGGCTAGGCCGGTGGGCACATCGGGGTGCTCGCGGTGAACTGCCTCCACTCGGCGTGCCATACGGATCAGCTCGGGCAATTGTTCGCGGTGTACATCGTGGTAACGCGTGAGGATGTGGTCGATCATCTCGGCTGGCCCCTGGGGTGTGGCAGGGCTGTCTGGGCGGTCCAGCCTGGCGAGCTCAGCCAGCACAGAGTCCAACGCTAGCCCCTTGTTGTCGCAGGCCTGCTGCAGTGCGATCTGGCCGCCACAACAAAAATCGAGTTTCAGGCGCCGGAAGACAGCGGTGGAGCCCGGAAGCTCGACCGCAATCTGACCAATCGGCTGGTGGGCGCGGGCTAGTGTGTCGACTGAGGCGAGAGTAGTTGTCATGGCTATGTCCTTTAAATATTCATTCGACATGAATATATTAGCGCATAAAATGCAAAACATATGAATATTCAGAACATCCACATGGCCATCCGTCATGAGGAGGATGCGCTATGCGATTGACCCAATGGACCGACTACAGCCTGCGCGTGCTTATGTACTGCGCCGCGAACGAACAGCGCGAGCAGCGCTCGACGGTGAGTGAAATCGCCGAAGCTCATGGCATTTCCCGCAGCCACCTCACAAAGATAGTGATGACGCTTTCCGGTCTGGGACTGCTAGAAACCACGCGCGGGCGTGGCGGCGGCCTGCGGTTGCTCAAGCCTGCACACAGCATCGCTCTGGGCGAGGTTGTACGCCATACCGAGAGCGACTTCACCTTGGTGGAGTGTTTCGACGCCGACCACAACAGCTGCCGCCTTGACGGCCATTGCCGCCTCAAAGTTGCGCTACGCGAAGCTATGGACCGATATCTTGAGGTGCTGGATGGCTTGACGCTGGCTGATCTTGTTGCACCAGCGGCACGTACACACGAGGGCCAGCAAGTGCATTTCCTGCCCGGACTGCCACATCTGCCTGAGGCCGCAGCCCGTCGCAAGCAGGTATCTGCCGGCGGCGAAAGCCGCTAGCCTCGCGCAATGGTATCCACCGCATCCCTGTCAACCAAGCTGGTCCGCATCGGTGCGGGGCTGCTGCTCGTCGCGCTCGCGTCCATTGGACTAACGCTGTGGGTGACTTGGCAGCTCGAAGGTGGCGCTGCGGCAGTGAACGAGGCTGGTCGCATGCGCATGCAAACCTGGCGACTCACCAGCGTGGCGCAGTCCGATCGGGCGCCAACAGAGGTGGCAGCGCTGGTGCAGCAATTCGACCACAGCTTGGAGTTGCTGCGCCGGGGCGACGCTAGTCGGCCACTCTTCGTGCCCTGGGACGAAGCCGTCGCGCGCGAATTCGCTACCGTGGAGGCGTTGTGGCAGAACCAGCGCCCGCTATGGCTGCAGGCCACACCACCCGACGCCGAGCAGGCGCTGGCCGCGGCCGACGCTTTCGTAGAGGCCATCGATGCCCTGGTGCTCGCCATCGAGCGCCAGCTCTCGGGCTTCACTGCCATCCTCAACCTGTTCCAGTTCGTCATGATGGCGCTGGCCATCGTCGGTGCCGTGGTGATGCTCTACACGGGTTACATGTACGTCATCAATCCGCTGGCCCACTTGCGCCAGGGCCTGCGCCAGCTCGAGTCCGGCGACTTCAAGGCGCGCTTGGAGGTTGCCACACTCGACGAGTTCGGCCAAGTGGCGGGGGGCTTCAATCGCATGGCGGCCACACTGCAGTCGATGTACGCCGGGCTGGAAAGCCAGGTGGAGACTAAGACGCGCCACATCGAAGCGCAGCGCGCGCGGCTTGAGACGCTGTATGAGGTCAGTGCGTTCATGGCCCAAGCCGGAAGCATTGAAGAACTCTCGCGCGGTTTTTCTCAGCGCGTACGTGCAGTGGTGAGGGCCGATGCGGTGGCGGTGCGCTGGAGCGACGAGGCCAGCCAACGCTACCTGATGCTGGCCACCGACTGTTTTCCGCAGGACATGGTGGAAGCCGAGCGCAGCCTGCTGGCAGGTGCTTGTGCGTGCGGGAACCTGCAGCCCGATGCCCGCACCCGTGTGATCCCCATCCGCAGCCATGACGAGGTGGAGGTGCGCCATTGCGTGCGCGCTGGCTTCGAGACGCTGGTGAGCGTGCCGGTGCGGCTGCAGCAGCGCCTCATCGGCGAGATCAACCTGTTCTACCGGACGCAGACCAGCCTGAGCGCAGGCGAGACCGAGCTGTTGGATGCCCTGGCAAGCCACCTTGCCAATGCGCTGGAGAGCCTGCGTGCCGCGGCGCTGGAACGCGAGGCAGCGGTGGGCGAGGAGCGGGCCTTGATTGCTCGCGAGCTGCATGACTCCATCGCGCAGTCGCTGGCCTTTCTCAAGATCCAGGTGCAGTTGCTGCGCACTGCAGCAACTAAAGGCCAAAACGCGCGAGTGATGAGCACGCTCGATGAACTCGACGAAGGTCTGCGTGAGAGCATCAACGACGTGCGCGAACTGCTGGTGCACTTTCGCACCCGCACCAACACCGACGACATCGAACGCGCCCTGCAGGAGACGCTGCAGAAGTTTCAGCACCAGACGGGCTTGTCAGCCAAGCTGCACGTCGAAGGCCACGGCCTTCCTCTGCCGGCCGACGTGCAGGTGCAGGTGCTGCACGTGTTGCAGGAATCGCTTTCCAACGTGCGCAAGCACGCTGGAGCGCGTCACATTCAGCTCGATGTGATCAAGGGCGCACGCTGGCGCTTTCGTGTGCGCGACGACGGTGCGGGATTCGACGTGCTGGACACGCCCGACGAATCTCATGTCGGTCTGAAGATCATGCGCGAGCGCGCCGCACTCATTGGCGCGCGGGTCGACGTCAGTTCCGAGCCCGGCGACGGCACCACCGTGACCCTGACGCTGCCACCCCACCCGGTGGCGGCCAGCCCTATTGCAGCAACCACCACCGAACACCACCTTCCATGACCGTCACACCCACCCACCCGATACAGTTACTCGTGGTGGACGACCACTCCTTGTTCCGTCGCGGGCTCATGGCCCTGCTTTCGCAGGACACGCGCTTCGAGGTGACTTGCGAGGCGGGTGACGTAGGCGAGGCACTGCGCTGCGTTGCGCGCCAGCGACCTGACGTGATCTTGCTCGACAACCACCTCCCCGGTGTGTTGGGCGTGGACGCCATCCCCGCGCTGCGCGAGGCAGCGCCTGGCAGCCGCGTTCTCATGCTCACTGTGAGCGAAAACGAGGCCGACTTGGTGGCCGCGCTCAAAGCCGGCGCTGACGGGTATTTGCTGAAGACGGTGGAGTCGCACCACCTGTGTGAGGCCATCGTCAAGGTGATGGACGGTGAATCGGTGGTGAGCCCGGAGATGACGACTAAGCTGGTATCGGCCCTGCGCTCGCAGCCTGCCGCGAACGGTCCTGGCACTTCTATCGTTGCACCCGTGAATAACTCGGATTCTGAGCTCGCCTCGCTGTCGGTGCGAGAACTCGAAATCCTGCACCTTATCGCGCGCGGCGACAGCAACAAACACATCGCCCGTCAGCTCGACATCGCCGAGACCACGGTGAAGATACACGTGCAGCACATCCTGCGAAAACTCCACCTCACCTCGCGTGTGCAGGCGGCGGTATTTGCCGCCCGACACGCTTCCTAGCAGGCCCGCCAGTTGCCCATCTTGAGCGGCGGGGTGCCGCACAGCTTGCTCGCGGTGGATGTCGACAGCGAATAGGTCAACCACGCTCTCGCGCATTGATCCAGGTCAACCGGCGGCCACAAACCGGTTGAGGTAGTTCTTCTGGACGCCCTGAGTCCTCCCACCATCGTTCTTCAGAGCCGCCCTGACCACCCGGGTGACGGATAGCCACCAGCGTGCCCATCGCCGACAGTCTTGCCATGCCCCGCGTGGAGAAAGACATCATGGCCTCTGAACTGAACAACGACAAAAAAGCGTGGTCGGTGCTGCTCGTCAGCACGCTGGCCTTCACCGTGTGCTTCATGGTCTGGATGATGTTCGGCGTCATCGGCATCCCGATCAAGAAGGCGCTCGACCTCAACTCCACCCAGTTCGGCTTGCTCATGGCTACACCGGTGCTCACCGGCTCGCTGGTGCGCGTGCCGCTGGGCATATGGACTGACCGCTACGGCGGTCGCATCGTGATGGCCCTGCTCATGGCAATCACCGTGCCGGCGATCTGGCTCATGAGCTTTGCCACCGCTTACTGGCACTTCCTCACCATCGGCCTCTTCGTGGGCCTCGCGGGCGGATCATTTTCGGTCGGAACGCCTTACGTAGCACGCTGGTTCCCAAAACACCGCCAGGGCATGGCCATGGGCGTGTACGGCGCGGGCAACTCGGGCGCAGCGGTCAACAAGTTCGTGGCCCCTGTGCTGTTGGTCGCCTTCGGCTGGACCATGGTGCCGCAGGTGTACGCGGCGATCATGCTGGGCACGGTGGTGCTGTTCTGGCTCTTCACCTACAGCAACCCTGACCACCTGGTGCCGAGCAATGTGTCCTTCGTGGACCAGCTCAAGGCGCTGAAAGACCCCAAGGTGCTGAAGTACTGCCAGTACTACAGCATCGTCTTCGGCGGCTATGTGGCGCTCTCGCTGTGGATGGTGCAGTACTACGTGGGCGAGTTCGGTCTGGACATCCGCGTGGCGGCGCTGCTTGCGGCCTGCTTCTCGCTGCCCGGCGGTGTGTTGCGCGCGGTGGGCGGTGTGATGTCGGACAAGTTCGGAGCACACAAGGTCACCTGGTGGGTGTTGTGGGTGAGCTGGATCTGTTTGTTCCTGCTGTCGTACCCGCAGACCGATTTCACAGTGGCCACGGTGGACGGCCCCAAGACCTTCCACATCGGCCTCAACGTCTACCTTTTCACCGCGCTGATGTTCATCCTGGGCATCGCCTGGGCGTTCGGCAAGGCCAGCGTCTTCAAGTACATCAGTGACGACTACCCGAAGAACATCGGCGCCATCAGCGGCATCGTGGGACTGGCCGGTGGCCTGGGGGGCTTCGTGCTGCCCATCCTGTTCGGCGTGTTGATGGACCTCACCGGCATCCGCTCGAGCGCTTTCATGTTGATGTACGGCGTGGTCTGGGTGTCGCTCATCTGGATGTACTGGACCGAGGTGCGCAGGACCGAAGTCATGGGCACCAACGCAAAACCATTTTCCCTTCAGAACTGAAGTCTTGCCAGTAAACACCATGAACAACACCAACAAGATCGGCCCCGATATCGTGGATTGGCGTCCGGAAGACGACAAATTCTGGAACGCCACCGGCAAGCGCCTTGCCTACCGCAATCTCTGGATCTCCGTCCCGGCGCTGCTATGCGGTTTCGCCGTCTGGGGCATGTGGGGGATCATCACGGTGCAGATGCTCAACCTGGGCTTCCCCTTCACCCAGGCCGAGCTGTTCACGCTCACAGCCATCTCGGGAATCTCGGGCGCCACCATGCGTATCCCGGCGTCCTTTTTGGTGCGGCTGGCGGGTGGTCGCAACACCATCTTTCTCACCACCGCGATGCTGCTGGCCCCGGCCATCGGCACCGGCTTTGCGCTGCAGCACCCCGAGTGGCCGCTGTGGGTTTTCCAGCTGCTGGCGCTGTGGTCGGGCGTGGGCGGAGGCAACTTCGCCAGCTCGATGTCCAACATCAGCACCTTCTTCCCCAAACGCTTGCAGGGCACGGCGCTGGGCCTGAACGCGGGCCTAGGCAACTTCGGCGTGACCACGATGCAGATCGTCATCCCGCTCGTGATGACGCTGCCCTTGCTGGGTGCTTTTGGTGGTGAGTCGATGACGCTGGTGAAGGACAGCGGCTGGATCTTCGGCAAGATCGCTGCCGGCACGCCCACCTGGATCCAGAACGCCGGTTTCGCCTGGGTGATCTCGCTGGTGCCCCTGTCGATCCTCGCCTGGTTCGGCATGAACAACCTCAAGACCGTATCGCCCGACACCGGCAGCCCACTGGTAGCCTTTGCCAAGGTCACCTACCTCTACACCCTGGCCTTCATCCCGGCCATCTTCATGCTCTGGCTGTACCTGCCTGCGCCTACCGGGCTGGGAATCCTGAACATGTGGATCGCCATCCCGCTGGACATCATCCTGGCGCTACTCATGATGCGCCTGGCCGCCTTCGGTGCCATGAAGGAAAACGTGGCAAAGCAGTTCGCGATCTTCGGCAATAAGCACACCTGGTCGCTCACCGCGCTCTACATCGTCACCTTCGGTTCCTTCATTGGCTTCTCGATGGTGCTGCCGCTAGCCATCACAGTGATTTTCGGCTTTCAGCACGTGGCGGACGCGGCCGGCGTGATGACGCACACGCTGAAAAACCCGAACGCCCCGTCGGCACTTACCTATGCCTGGATCGGCCCCTTCGTCGGTGCCGCGGTGCGCCCCATCGGAGGCTGGATCTCCGACAAGGTCGGTGGCTCCATCGTCACGCAGGTCATCTCGGCGGTGATGGTTCTGGCATCCGCCGCGGTGGGCTACGTAATGATGCAGGCCTACGGCTCGGCGACACCCGAGCAGTACTTTCCCGCCTTCATCGGCCTGTTCATCGTGCTGTTCTTTGCCAGCGGCATCGGCAACGGATCGACCTTTCGCACCATCGGCGTCATCTTCGATCGCCAGCAGGCAGGCCCCGTGCTGGGCTGGACCTCGGCCGTGGCCGCCTACGGCGCCTTTATCGCACCAGTGGTGATCGGCGCGCAGATCAAGGCCGGCACACCGCAGTACGCCATGTACGGCTTCGCCGTCTTCTATGCCGTCTGCCTGGTCCTGAACTGGTGGTTCTACCTGCGTGAAGGCGCAGAGATCAAAAACCCCTGACCCCTGCGCACCTCTGATGCCCCGCCCCAATTCTCGGAGACCCTCATGAGCCATTTCCTCGACCGCCTTTCCCACTTCTCTCTGCCGCGCGAAAACTTCTCGGGCAACCACGGTCAGACCACTGGTGAAGACCGCACCTGGGAAGATGCCTACCGCAATCGGTGGGCGCACGACAAGATCGTGCGCAGCACCCACGGCGTGAACTGCACCGGCTCTTGCTCGTGGAAGATCTACGTTAAGGGCGGCATCGTCACCTGGGAAACCCAGCAAACGGACTACCCGCGCACACGGTGGGACATGCCCAATCACGAGCCGCGCGGTTGCGCACGCGGTGCCTCCTATAGCTGGTACCTGTATTCCGCCAACCGCGTGAAATACCCCATGGTGCGCGGGCGCCTGCTGGAGCGCTGGCGTGCCGCACTCAGCGTGGCAAAGACCCCGGTGGACGCCTGGGCCACCATCGTCGAGAACCCCGAAGCCCGTCGCGACTACCAGCAGGTGCGTGGCATGGGTGGCTTCGTGCGCAGCACCTGGGACGAAGTCAACCAGCTGATCGCAGCAGCCAACGTCTACACCATCAAGCAGCACGGACCCGACCGCATCATTGGCTTCAGCCCCATCCCTGCCATGAGCATGGTGAGCTACGCCGCCGGCTCGCGTTACCTCTCGCTCATCGGCGGCGTGTGCATGAGCTTCTACGACTGGTACTGCGACCTGCCGCCGGCAAGCCCGCAGGTCTGGGGCGAGCAGACCGACGTGCCCGAATCGGCCGACTGGTACAACAGCTCGTTCATCATCGCCTGGGGCTCCAACGTGCCGCAGACGCGCACGCCCGACGCTCATTTCTTCACCGAGGTGCGCTACAAGGGCGCCAAGACGGTGGCTGTGACACCTGACTACTCCGAGGTCGCCAAGCTCTCCGACCTCTGGCTTCACCCCAAGCAGGGCACCGATGCTGCACTTGCAATGGCCATGGGCCATGTGGTGCTGAAGAACTTCTATTTTCCCGATGGTGGCAAGCCGCGCAGCAGCTACTTCGACGACTACGCACGCCGCTACACCGATCTTCCGCTGTTGGTGATGCTGAAAGAGCATACGCTCGCAGACGGTACGACAACCCTGGTGCCCGACCGCTACCTGCGAGCGAGCGATTTCAACGGCCAGCTCGCCCAGAAGAACAACCCCGAGTGGAAAACCGTGGCTTTCGATACCGAGGGCAAGGCGGTGTTACCTAACGGCTCAATCGGTTTCCGCTGGGGCGAAGCCGGGCGCGCCGACGAAGGCAAGTGGAACCTGGAAGCCAAGGAAGCCCGCGGAGACACCGACGTGAAGCTCAAGCTCTCGGTGATTGAGGATGGCGAGCAGGACACCCAGGTAGTGGACGTGGCTTTCCCCTACTTTGGTGGCGAAGCCGCGCCACATTTCACTGCCAACGCGCAGAACGGTTCCATCAACCACGCCCGTGTTCCAGCTGTTCGCCTGCGCTTGGGCAAGGCCGGTGAAGAGCGCCACGCCCTGGTGGCGACTGTGTTCGACCTGCAGGTCGCGCAGTACGGCATCGACCGCGGTCTGGGCAGCGGTGCGAAAAACTTCGACGACAACGCAGCCTACACCCCTGCCTGGCAGGAGAGCATCACCGGTGTGCCGCGCGACCAGGTCATCACCGTAGCGCAGCAGTTCGCCGACAACGCCGACAAAACACACGGCAAGTCGATGGTGATCATCGGCGCGGCCATGAACCACTGGTACCACGCGGACATGAATTACCGCGGCGTGATCAACCTTTTGATGATGTGCGGCTGCATCGGCCAGAGCGGTGGAGGTTGGGCGCACTACGTGGGCCAGGAAAAGCTGCGCCCGCAAACAGGCTGGGTGCCTCTGGCCTTTGCGACGGACTGGTTGCGCCCACCGCGTCTGATGAACAGTACCAGCTTCTTTTACGCACACACCGACCAGTGGCGCTACGAGAAGCTCGGCATGGAAGAGATCGTGAGTCCGCTGGCCGACAAGGCGGCGTTCGGCGGCAGCATGATCGACTTCAACGTGCGCGCCGAGCGCATGGGCTGGTTGCCCAGCGCCCCTCAGCTCAAGACCAACCCCCTGCAGGTCGTGAAGGACGCGACCGCCGCCGGGCTCGATGCCAAGGATTACGTGGTGCGTGCGCTCAAAGATGGCACGCTGGCCATGAGCTGTGAAGACCCAGACGCGCCGCAGAACTGGCCGCGCAACATGTTCGTGTGGCGCAGTAACCTGCTGGGCTCCAGCGGCAAGGGCCACGAATACTTCTGCAAGCACCTGCTGGGCACCGAGAACGGTGTGCAGGGCAAGGATTTGGGACGAGACGAAGCCAAGCCCGAAGAGGTGGTATGGCACGAGCAAGCGCCTCAGGGCAAGCTCGACCTGCTGGTCACGCTCGACTTCCGCATGAGCACGACCTGCCTGTACTCAGACGTGGTGCTGCCCACCGCGAGCTGGTACGAGAAGAACGACCTCAACACCAGCGACATGCACCCCTTCATCCACCCGCTCTCGGCGGCGGTGGACCCGGTGTGGCAGAGCCGCAGCGACTGGGAGATCTACAAGGGATTTGCGAAGGCCTTCAGCGAGGTCTGCGTGGGCCACCTCGGTGTGGAGAAGGAAGTGGTGCTCACCCCCATCATGCACGACACTCCGGGCGAACTCGCGCAGCCGTTTGATGTCAAGGAATGGCGCAAGGGCCACTGCGATCTGATCCCCGGCAAGACCGCGCCGCAGATCACCGTGGTGGAACGCGACTACCCCAACACCTTTAAACGCTTCACGGCGCTGGGCCCCTTGCTCGAAAAGCTGGGCAACGGCGGCAAGGGCATCGGCTGGAAGACCGGCACCGAGGTGGAGCAACTCGGCCAGCTCAACGGCACCACGCTGGACGAAGGTGTGACCAAGGGCATGCCGAAGATCGTGACCGATATTGACGCCTGCGAAGTCATCCTGCTGCTCGCCCCCGAGACCAACGGCCACGTGGCGGTGAAGGCCTGGGAAGCGCTGGGCAAGCAGACTGGCATCGACCACACCCATCTTGCGATCCACCGCGAGGACGAGAAGATCCGCTTCCGAGACATCCAGGCGCAGCCGCGAAAAATCATCAGCAGCCCTACCTGGAGCGGCATTGAGAGCGAGACGGTGAGCTACAACGCTGGCTACACCAACGTGCATGAACTCATTCCATGGCGCACTCTCACGGGTCGCCAGCAGTTCTATCAGGACCACCCTTGGATGATTGCCTTCGGCGAAGGGCTGGGTAGCTACCGCCCGCCGGTGGACCTGAAGGCGACTTCGGGTATCCACAACATCAAGTCCAACGGCAACGCTGAGATCGTGCTGAACTTCATCACGCCGCACCAGAAGTGGGGCATCCACTCGACGTACAGCGACAACCTGATGATGCTTACCCTCAACCGGGGCGGCACGGTGGTGTGGCTGAGCGAAGACGACGCCAAGAGCGCCGGCATCGAGGACAACGACTGGGTCGAGCTGTTCAATATCAACGGCGCGGTAGCCGCACGTGCGGTGGTGAGCCAGCGTGTGAACCCGGGCATGGTGATGATGTACCACTCGCAGGAAAAGATCATCAACACCCCGGGTTCGGAGATCACCGGCGTGCGCGGCGGCATCCACAACTCGGTCACGCGCATCGTGCTCAAACCGACTCACATGATCGGTGGCTACGCGCAGCTCAGCTACGGCTTCAACTACTACGGAACGATCGGCACCAACCGCGACGAATTCGTCGTGGTGCGCAAGATGGACAAGGTGGACTGGCTCGACACACCGGCCGACGACCACCTGATCCGTGCCTACCAGTCCCAGGGCGAGAACCCCTGAACACCCGCCGATCCGAAGGAGCCTGAATCATGAAAATACGCGCACAAATCGGCATGGTGCTCAACCTGGACAAGTGCATCGGTTGCCACACCTGTTCGGTCACCTGCAAGAACGTCTGGACCAACCGCCCCGGGGTGGAATACGCCTGGTTCAACAACGTCGAGACCAAGCCTGGCATCGGCTATCCCAAAGAGTGGGAGAACCAGGAGAAGTGGCAGGGTGGCTGGACGCGCCGCGCCGACGGCTCCATCGTGCCGAAGCAAGGAGGCAAGTGGCAGCTGCTGATGAAGATCTTCGCCAACCCGCACCTGCCGGAGATCGACGACTACTACGAACCCTTCACCTTCGACTACGACCACCTGCAGTCGGCGCCAGAGATGAAGCACACACCCACCGCGCGCCCGCGCAGCCTGATCACCGGCAAGCGCATGGAGAAGATTGAGTGGGGTCCGAACTGGGAGGAGATCTTGGGCGGCGAATTCGCCAAGCGCAGCAAGGACGCCAACTTCAACGGCTTCGAGGCCGCGCAGAAGGCCATGGTGGGGGAGTTCGAGAACACTTTCATGATGTACCTGCCGCGCCTGTGCGAGCACTGCCTTAACCCTGCGTGTGTGGCCTCGTGCCCCTCGGGCTCGATCTACAAGCGCGAGGAAGACGGCATTGTGTTGATCGATCAGGACAAGTGCCGCGGCTGGCGCATGTGCGTGAGCGGCTGCCCCTACAAGAAGATTTACTACAACTGGAAAAGCGGCAAGGCCGAGAAGTGCATCTTCTGCTACCCGCGCATCGAGGCCGGCCAGCCCACCGTGTGCAGTGAAACCTGCGTGGGCCGCATCCGCTATCTCGGCGTGCTGCTGTACGACGCCGACCGCATCCAGGAAGCCGCTAGCGTGCCCAACGAGATGGACCTCTACAAGGCACAAATCGACCTGTTCCTGGACCCGCACGACCCGGCGGTGATTGCACAGGCGCGCGCCGACGGCATCCCCGACAACTGGCTGGAGGCCGCGCGCCACAGCCCGGTCTACAAGATGGCGGTGGATTGGAAAGTGGCGCTTCCGCTGCACCCAGAGTACCGCACGCTGCCCATGGTCTGGTACGTGCCGCCACTCTCTCCCATCACGGCCGCGGCCAACGCCGGACACCTGAGCGGCAACGGTGAAATTCCAGACGTGAGCCAGCTGCGCATTCCGGTGAAGTACCTCGCCAACCTGCTGACCGCCGGGGACACTGTACCGGTGGTGCGCGCACTCGAACGCATGCTGGCCATGCGCAGCTACCAGCGCGCCAAACACGTGGACGGCGTGATCAACCAGGACGTGCTCGACCAGGTGGGCATGAGCGTGCGCGAGGTCGAGGACATGTACCAGACCATGGCGATTGCCAATTACGAGGACCGTTTCGTGATTCCCACCACCCACCGTGAATACGCCGAGAACACCTTCAACATCAAGGGCGGCTGCGGTTTCACGTTCGGCAACGGCTGCTCGGAGGGGCAGACGGAAACCAGTCTGTTCGGCAGTGAGAAAAAACGAACCATTCCGATCAAGGCAGGGGTCTGACATGGGCTTTTTCTCCACCCCCACAAAGCCCGCGGTTCACACGCTGCGCGTGCTCGCCCACCTGCTACGTTACCCAACCTCCGAGCTGCGCGAGCACGCCGGTGAACTGCGCGACGCGTTGCGCGCCGAGGCCGCCTTGCCGGCCACGCGCCTGGTCGAGCTTGACGCACTGCTGGTGCACCTGAGCCAGCAGCCGGCACTGGACGTCGAGGCCGACTACGTCGAGTTGTTCGACCGGGGACGCAGCACCGCGTTGCACTTGTTCGAACACGTGCTTGGCGATTCGCGCGACCGGGGTCCGGCCATGATCGACCTGATCCAGACATACGAGAAGGCTGGCCTGTTTTTTGGCCCAGCCGAACTGCCCGACCACTTGAGCGTGCTGCTCGAATTCGCCTCCACCCAGCCCGCAGCGGTGGCGCGCGAATTCCTCGGCGAGAGCGCGCACATCGTGAGGGTGATATTCAGCGCGCTGCTCAAGCGCCAGAGCCCCTACGCCAGCGTGCTGGCCGCGGTACTCGAAATCGCCGGTGAAAGAGCCGAACCCGTGCCCGTGGCCGCCGACCCTGGCATCGACGAAAGCTGGGCCGAACCCGAGGTGTTCGGTGGCTGCTCCACTGAAGGCCAGGCCAAACCCGGCCAGCCCCAACCGATCCGCATCGTGAAGGCGGCCACCGGCCGTCATCCCTCATCCCCACCAGGAGCACAGGCATGACCTCACTGCACCACTTCCTCTTCGGCGTCTATCCCTACATCTGCCTGGCCGTGTTCTTCATGGGCAGCCTCGCCCGATTCGACCGCGACCAGTACACCTGGAAAAGCGATTCGTCGCAGCTGCTGCGCAAGGGCCAGCTGCGCTGGGGTAGCAACCTGTTCCACATCGGCATCCTGTTTCTGTTCTTCGGCCACGCAGTGGGTCTGCTTACGCCACATTTTTTCTACGAAGGCTTCATAGACGCCTCAGTCAAGCAGCGCCTGGCCATCTACGCGGGCGGCACTGCCGGTGTGATCTGTTTCGTCGGTCTGTCGATGCTGCTGCACCGCCGCATCTTCGACCCGCGCATCCGGTTGACCAGCCACCGCACCGACATCGCCATCCTGGTGATCCTGTGGGTGCAACTGGTGCTCGGTCTGATCACGCTGCCGTACTCGTATTCGCATGCCGACGGCAGCGCCATGCTGGTGCTGGCCGAGTGGGCGCAGCGCATCGTCACCTTCCGCCCCGATGCGTCGGCCCTGGTCAACATGGACTGGCCCTACAAGGTGCACTTGGTGCTAGGTATGACGATCTTCCTGCTTTTCCCGTTCTCTCGGCTGGTGCATGTGTGGAGCGGATTCGGCAGCCTCGCCTACTTGGTGCGGCCCTACCAAGTTGTGCGCAGCCGCCGCCTGGGCGTACCTACCAACCCGACCAATCCGGCCCACCCCTCCGAACCCCGCTGATCAAACCCAACGACGGGAGCCACTATGAGCCACGATCTTTCCACCTCACCCTCCACCGGCTGCGGCAGCAGCGCCTGCGCCTGCAAAGGCCCTGAAGTCGCTGCTGCCCCGGTCGAGATCGCTAGCATCAACGGTATCGCGTTGCACGAAGCCGGCGAGGTGTTGGATGAGCAATCTCTGCGCGAGCGCGCCTGCACCGAGCTGCTGCGCCAGCAAGCGGTGAGTGCGGGCCTTCTGCCGCAATACACGGGCCTGAGCGCGCCCGAGCCCGATGACGAGACACGGCGCGCAATTGAGTCCCTGCTCGAAGCGGAGGTGCACTCGCCCGAACCCGGCGCCGAGGAATGCCGGCGTCACTACGAGGCCCACAAGCGACGCTTTGTGGTTGGTCAGGCGCTACACGTGCGGCACATTCTGTTCGCGGTCACACCGGGCGTTCCGGTGAATGCGCTGGCTCAGCGCGCGGAAGCCGCGTTGCTGGAACTCTCGCGGCAGGGCGTGTCGATCGATCGTTTCGCGCAACTCGCCACCGAACTCTCCAACTGCCCGTCGAGCGCCCAGGGCGGCGACCTTGGCTGGATCACGCCACAGGACTGCGCGCCCGAACTCGCCAAGGCACTGTTCCTGCAGAACGACGCCATCCAGGCCCTTGGGCTGCACCCGCGCTTGGTGCACAGTCGCTTCGGTTTGCACATAGTCGAAGTGCTGCAGCGCCAAGAAGGGCGCCTTCCCGAGTTCTCCGAGCTGCAAGAGCAGATTGGCGCACGCTTGGCCCTGCAGTCGCAAGCCACGGCGCTGCGCCAGTACATGCAATTGCTGGTGGGGCAGGCGCAGGTGGAAGGCGTCGAACTAGAAGGGGCCGATACCCCGCTGGTGCAATGAACGAACCTGTCGACGGCGTAGTAGCGGACGAGCTGCTTTTGCGCCTTCGGCGTTTCCGAACTGCCTATTTCCCGCGCCACCAGCAGCGTTTTCAAGACCTAGTAGCCGATGGCCAGCATCCAAAAACGCTGTTTATCGGCTGTTCGGATTCGCGCCTCGTGCCTTACCTGCTCACCGGCGCTGGCCCGGGCGAACTCTTCATCGTGCGTAACGTGGGGGCACTGGTGCCGCCTCATGATCAGTCGCATGGCTTGCACGGAACGATGGCCGCAATCGAGTTCGCCGTTCTTAGCCTGCACGTCGAGCGCATCGTGGTGTGCGGCCACAGCCACTGCGGTGCGGTCCGCGCTGCATACGAAGGCGCGCCAGCGGAGGCCGTGGCCCTCACAGCTTGGCTCAAACTGATCGACGAAGCCCTGCTGCCCGTGCAACCCTGTCCTGAATCGATGCGCCGCACTGAGCAGCGCGCCGTGGTGCTGCAGCTCGAACGCCTCATGGGTTATCCCATGGTACGCCGCGAGGTTGAAGCGGGTCGGCTTACCTTGCACGGTTGGCACTACGTGATCGAAGACGGCGAAGTGCACGTGTTTGATTCGCAGCAAGGCGATTTTGTCGCCGCCTCAGTCGCGTCCAACAGCGGCACAGGACCGTATCAACACTATGTGGAACACGATGGACAAGTAGTCAGTTTTTGAAGCCTTCGAGTCCTGTGTCCGACTACTGCCGCAGGCATGGCCGAGCACCCATACACCTGAATCTGGAAACATCGTGAACATTAATACCTTTGATGACCTTCTGAGTGCTGCTCGGATGCAGCCGCTGCCGCAACGCTTGTTGTTTGTATTTGTGGCTGTCGAGCTGCCAGAAGACGCCACTCCTGTTCAGCGCAATGAGTTCGAGCAAGGCGAAGGTGGCCTACTGGTGCCGAAGATGTGTGTGGACAAAGGACCGGACGAACTTCATTCGTTCGATCAGTTGGTGCAAGAGGCCAAGGCGTATGGCCAACCCTGGGGCATGGTTTTCGCTGCAGCGCTCACAGGTACGCCGAACCGGCTACTTGATAGTGCAGAGGCGCAGCAGCCGCTGCAAGACATGGTGGAGGCGATCCGGCTTGGGCAATTGCAGGCGTTCATTCCGTTTGACCCAAGAGGCCAAGCCGTTGTCTTGAACTGAGATGGTCGATTCGTTCTTCCAAGTCTCATCCTAATATCAGGCAGTATTTGTCCTATGCTGGCTTTTAGGCGTCGTTCGAAATGCTGTGCACTTCTTTCGCGGCAGCAAAAAGTGCAGCGAAGGCTGACAAAGCTGGAGCAGCACGTTAGTGAACGTTTCAGTGCGCAAAACTCAACGCGCCACCGTAAACGCTGTTTTTGGTCCCAAAGACGGCCGCCACCTCAAGCAGGGCCATATTGCGATCGCCACCGGTAGCGCGTTGCAAAGTCGGCTCCAGGCTGACTGCAGCCGGTCAGGTTTTGCAGCCCAATGACATCCGCCGCCGGAACCGGTCACTCGTCATCCCGCGAGGCGGCCGACCGCTGTACCTTCAGCAGCGGCCACTCAACCGCGATTGGCCGCACTAGGCGCTGAGCGACTCCTACCCGCCAAGGCGACCGGCTCTTCGCGACCCTGAGCAGACAATTCAGCACGATCCACATAGCAGTCGGTCGCGCTCAGCTCTGCGTCAGTGCGCGCTTTAGTGCGATGAGAGGTGCGCAAACGCTTCAGAGTCAGCGGCCCTAACGCGGCAGCCCGGTAGTGTCTCCGGCACTTCTCACTTTTTGTGGCTGACATGGAGGCGCAGGGCAAATCATCGATCGCCTGAATTGAGCTGGGGCAACGCTTGCGCCGTAGACTTTGGGTGTAAACCCCTCGTCCAGTGGCTCAGAATCAAAACCCATGAAATCCTCGCCACCTAAGCCTGCCTTCCCGAAGCGAATGCGCCGTTGGCTGGCGGTGTTGGCTCTGCTCATAGGCCTGGCCTTGGTGGTGGGGTTTGGCTGGCGCGCCTGGAAGCAGGTTCAGTTCAACCAGCGCGTTGCCAGCGGCGAAGTCAAGGTGGAGACTCTGCGGGGTTGGATGACGCTGGCCTACATTGAGCGGGCCTATGGCGTGCCGCAGGCTGAGCTGCGCCAAGCTTTGGGGTTGCCCGCGACCGGCTTTGACGACCGAAGCGTTCACGAGTGGGGCGCCGTGACCGGACTGGACCCGGTGGCCGCACGCCACACTGTTGAAGAGCTGATTTTGAAACATGCACCGCCCTCGGGATCGGCGAAGTGACGGAAATCACCGATTTCCTGCTCACCAGCCTGCTGAACCACGGTGCGCTTGTTTTGGGGAGCACGTTGTTTCTGGCGGCTTTGGGCGTGCCGTTGCCCGCCACGATGTTGGTGGTGGCCACCGGGGCCTTCAGCAAACAAGGGGTGTTAAGCCTGCAAGTGGCCGCAGGCGTTGCTGTGGTGGCGGCCGTCGCAGGTGATGGCTGCAGCTACCTGTTGGGCCGACTGATGGGAGTGCGGCTCACATCGCGGTGGAAAGGCTCCAAGGCTTGGCAATCAGCCGATCAACAGTTTGAGCGCTGGGGCATCTGGAGCGTATTCCTGAGCCGGTTCTTGTTCACACCCCTCGCTCTGCCAGTGAATTTGATGGCCGGCTCCACCCAGTTTCCCTGGCACCGATTTCTGTTGGCCGTGATGGTGGGGGAGGCGATCTGGGTGGTGCTGTACGGCGGACTGGGGCTGTTGTTCGCCGACAGCTGGGAGGCGTTGAGCCAGATGGCGAGTGATCTGTCGGGCGTGTTGGTCGGGCTGCTGCTGCTGGTTGTGGGGGTTTACGCCCTGGCGCGTCGCCGCTGAACCGGTCGGCCCCAGCCCCAACCATCGCGGCATAGCGAAGGCGCGCGCAACAAGATTTCTGACCGCCAGGAGGCGCGCTCAAAACCTTCGTTGTCGAGAACCTCAGGCTGTCTTCTTGCGCTTGGAACGACCGGCGTTGGCCTCAGGTGGACTGGCGGCACCGGCAGTGGCGCGCATCGCCGTCACCTTCGCATGAATGAAGTCCACAAAGTGCATGGAAATCGAGTGGCGTGACGCGTTGGCGGGCCACACGGCGTAGACCCCTGCCGAAGCCAGGTGCCAATCAGGCAGCAGCTCGACCAGCCTGCCCGAGGCGAGATCTTCCGCAACCATGAAGTCGATAGCAGCGAACACACCGGCACCTGCGATGGCGAACTGCCTGGCGGTCTGGACGTGGTTGGTGGACATGCGGCCGGCGAGCGGAATCCGGTGCGTGTCGCCTTCTGGCCCGATGAAGTCCACAAAGCGCGCGAGGATGGTCTCCTGGACCCATGGCCACTGCATGAGGTCGACCGGGTGCTGCGGCGTGCCCAGCCGCTCCATCAGCTCAGGCGCGGCGCACACGCGCCGTCGCACACTGAAGAGCTGGCGGGCCCGCAGTGCAGAGTCCTCCAGCCAGCCGATGCGGATCGACACATCGAAACCCGCTTCGATCTGGTTCTTACGCTCGTCGTCCAGACACAGCTCCACTTCCACCGCCGGGTATTCGGCGGCAAACGCCAGAACATCGTCCACAAACGGCCCCGAGCCCAGCAGGGCCGGCGCGCCCACGCGCAGGCGCCCGGAGAGCTCGGTCTGGCGGTGGGCAACGCTGTTCAGGCCTTCTTCAGCGGCTTCCAGGGCGCGGGCACACGAAGATTGAAACACACGGCCATCGTCTGTCAGCGAGAGGCGGCGGGTCGAGCGGTACAGCAAGGCGCAATCCAGCCGCTTTTCCAGTCGAGAAACGTGGTGGCTGATCACCGAGGGCGACAAACCCAGCTTGGTGGCGGCGCCACGGAAAGAGCCCTCGGCGACAACGGTCGCAAAGACAGCCATGCTGCGCAGGTCGTCGAGCATTGTGCGATTCTATGAAACAAAGAAAACTAACTGCACCATCTTATCAAACAGGCCTCTGCTGGAAACAATGCCTCTATTCCCCAAAGAACACCCATTGAACTCAAAGCAGAGACCATCCGTGAACACCACTCCTTCCACCACCGAGCCAGCCGCCGAGCCCGTGAGACGAAAGCCGACACTGCGTGCGGTCAAGGTGCGCAGCCTCGAAGACCTCGGACCCCGGATGCGGCGCGTCACCTTCTTTGGCGAAAGCCTGGAAGGCTTTGGGCCACCGAAGCCGGGCAGCCACATCAAGCTGTTCTTCGGCGATCTTCCGCCCGACTGGCAACCGGCGGCCGGGCAACCCCGCCCGCTAACGCGCACCTACACGCCCCGCCATTTCGACCCCGCTCGCCGGGAACTGGTAGTGGACTTTGTTCGGCACGGTGCGGGCGTGGCGTCTGCATGGGTGGAGCAGGCCCGGGTGGGCAGCGCTTTGATCATCGCGGGACCGGGCGGCGGGCAGGTGTTCCCTGATGACCTGCGCCACCTGGTATTGCTGGCCGATGAGTCGGCCTTGCCGGCAGTGGGAACCATCCTCGACAACCTGCCACCGACCTCGCTGGTGACGCTGTATGCCGAAGTGGAAAACACCATGGACCGGTACAACCCGAGCTTGCGGGCATCGCCCGACATCCGCTGGCTGTTCCGATCGCCTTCTCGGGCCGCTCCGGGTGGTTTGCTGCGGCAGGTGGCGCAAGGCCTCAACCTGGCAGAGGGCGCCCTGATCTGGGTCGCCTGCGAAGCGACCGCGGTGCGCGAAATCAGGCAGTTGCTGCTGAACGAACGCGGCGTCGACCGCGCGCAAATGGTCACCCGCGGCTACTGGAAAGCGGGCGAAAGCGACCACCCCGACCACGACATGGGCGATTGAGACCGGCCAGCCTGCCGCGCCCACCTCGTTCGTGTCTCCACCGCTCATTCATATCGGAGTCTCAAGATGCCCGTATTGCACACCCAATCGCCCGAAATCCTCAAGATGGAAGGCCTGCACCTTTTCCACGCGGGCCTGTCGAATTGTTCAATGCGCGTGCGCCTGTTGCTCGATGAGAAAGGCCTGGAGTGGACGTCTCACCCCGTGGATCTGGGAAAGCAGGAGAACTTGACGGATGAGTATTTCAGGATCAACCCCAAAGGTCTGGTGCCGGCGCTGGTGGACGACGGTGTACCGGTGACGGAATCGGCCGACATCCTGTTCTACCTGGAGGAGAAGTTTCCCCAGCCGTCCTTCACGCCCGACAGCACTCCGGATCAGGCGGCCATGAAGGAATGGGTTGACCTCGCTGCCGACCTGCACATGAAGGCTATCAAGACCTACGTCTACGGATCGACCGGTGGCGCCACCAAGAAGCGTTCCGACATGAAGCGGTACGCCGAGATTGAGCCAGACAAGGCCTTGGTGGAGTTTCACCAGAAGGCACTGGACGGCATTCCCGAAGAAGAGGTCGCCCAGGCAGTTCAGATGCTCGAGACTGTGTTTGCGCGCATGGAGGCCCGGCTGAAGGACCATGCCTATCTGGTGGGCGACCGCATCAGTCTGGCCGACATCGCCTGGATTCCGCAGTACGTGGTGCTGTCGTTTGTCGGGTTTGATTTTTCTCCCTATCCCGCCATCAAGGCGTGGGACCACCGCATCGGAGAAAGGTCCACCTACAAGACGGCTATCACCGATTGGCTGCCCAAGGTACCGACGTGGCTCATGCTTCCGATGATGAAAGTGTCATCGTGGTGGCGTCGTCACCTGACGCAATGAACCCGGCACCAATCAAGGCCATCTGGAACGCCTTCGGGCATCAGGATCTACACCTTCAACCCAAATCACCATGTTTCGAAAAATCGTTGCCATCACCATGTTCGTCTCGTTCGTCGCCATGTCCACTTCGGGCCTGCTGATGATCGTGATGGACCGAACCTCGTTCACTTTGCAGATGCACCCTGTGCACAAGGTCTTTGGCCTGTTGATGGTGGCGACCGCGCTGGCACATATCGCCTACAACTTTCGCAGCCTGAAGGCCCATCTAAAGGCCCGTGCCGCCGCCATCACCGGCGGGGTGTTGGTGGCCGCGCTGGTCGGTCTGTACGCGATTGCCATGAACAACTCGGTACCAGCCGAAACGGCCGCCTCGCTGGACGCACTGTCACACAAAGCCGAGCAGCAGATGGAAGGTCAATGAGGCCCGCAGGCCTTTGACGCTCCAACGCCGCGCCGCCCCTTCTTGCACATACCTCAAGGCATCACCATGAAAATCGCCATCACAGCCGCCAGCGGACAACTCGGTGCCGCCATCGTCAACGCCACAGCCCAACTCGTCGGGGTAGGCAACGTGGTCGCAGTGGCCCGAACCCCTTCGAAAGCGCAAGGCCTGGGCGTTGAGGTTCGCCCGGGCAGTTACGACGATCGCAGCGCTCTGCAGCAGGCCTTTGCGGGCATCGACACCGTGCTGCTGGTGTCGGGCATGGACGCGCCAGACAAGCGCATAGAACAACACCGCAACGTGATTGAAGCGGCCAAGGCAGCAGGCGTTCGCAAGCTGGTTTACACCAGTGTGCAAGGGCCAGAAGAGGGTTCGGCCTTCTCACCCATCGTGCAGAGCAACCGCCAGACCGAGCAAGATGTCAAAGCCAGCGGACTGGACTGGGTGGTTGGCCGCAACGGCATCTACATCGAGCCCGATGTCGAATACATCGCCAACTACCAGGCCACCGGTGAAATCGCCAACTGCGCTGGCGATGGCTTGTGCGGGTACACCACGCGTGGTGAACTCGCCTACGCCTACGCACGCATGTTGACCGAGCCAAAGCACGACGGCCACACCTACAACCTGCATGGTGAGGCGATTTCGCAAGCAAGACTTGCGCAGTATCTGAGCGAAGCCTTTGGCACGCCGTTGCGCTACCGGCCCATAGAGGTTGAAGCCTACCGGGCCAACCGCATCGCCGAACTGGGCGAATTCATCGGCAACGTCATCGCCGGCATCTACCAGGGCATCCGCACAGGTGCCTACAACGCACAGAGCGATTTTGCGCAGGCCGCAGGCCGGGCGCACCAGAGCTGGAACGCCTATTTCCAATCGCTGAAAACCTGAACAACCCATCACCAAGGCACCTACCGGCTCCCGCGCTGCTTCGGGGCCACAACCGACAGAAAAGCGCAAGCCATGAAAAACATCAAGATCGCCATCTGGGCCATTCCCGTCGTGTTGACGGCGCTATGGTCGATCGCCAACTTTCCATTGCCCCAGACGCTGGGTTTCATCGCCATTCGCAATCTGGTGGTGCAGTATTCGGGCGTGTTGAGCATGGGCGCGATGAGCGTGGCCATGATTCTGGCCACACGTGCACGCTGGCTGGAGTCGTGGGTGAACGGACTCGACAAATCCTACCGGCTGCACAAATGGCTCGGCATCTCGGCGCTGGTCACCTCAATCGTGCATTGGATCGCCGCACAGGGGCCGAAATGGATGGTCGGCCTGGGTCTGATGGAGGCCCCACAGCGCGGCCCCCGGCCGGCCGGGGCGCCAGACCTCGGTGCTGTGCAAGCCTTCTTCACGAGCCAGCGGGAGCTGGCAGAAGGCGTGGGCGAATGGGCGTTCTACGCGGCGGTCCTGCTGATCGCGCTGGCGCTGATCAAACGCTTTCCCTATCGGCTTTTCGCCTCGACCCATACGCTGATCGCCATCGCTTACCTGGCGCTCGTTGCCCATGGCGTGGTGCTGCTCAACTTTGAGAGCTGGCCCCAGCCACTGGGCATTGTGATGGCGCCGCTCATGGCTGGCGGCGTGGTCTCGGCGGTGTTGGCCCTGTCGCGCCAGATTGGCCGTGGCAACCGGGTCGCCGGGAAGATCAAGACCATCAAAACCTTTGCCGAACTGAATGCCACGGCCGTGGGTATTGCCCTGGAAGAGGGCTGGGCCGGTCATGCTGCGGGGCAATTCGCCTTTGTGACTTTTGATCCCAAAGAAGGCACCCACCCCTTCACCATCGCTTCGGCGTGGGACCCCGCCTCGCGGGAAGTGTTGTTCATCTCCAAGGGGCTGGGCGACTACACCGACGTGCTGCCGAAGACGCTGGCGGTGGGCGGCGAAGCCACGGTCGAAGGGCCTTATGGGCGCTTCACCTTTGACGACGGTCAGGGCCGCCAGATCTGGATCGGCGGCGGCGTGGGCATCACGCCCTTCATTGCCCGGATGAAACACCTGGCGAAGATGCCGGGAAGCAAACCGGTCGATCTGATCCACAGCACGAAAGAAGTGTCCGCCGAAGCGCTGGACCTGCTGAAGGCCGACGCCGCAGCCGCCGGTATCCGGCTGCACGTGCTGATCGACGGCAGAGACGGTTTTCTCTCCGGCGAGCGCCTGCGCAAGCTGGTGCCCAGCTGGAAGGCGGCTTCGGTCTGGTTCTGCGGCCCGGCCGCTTTCGGCCAGGCATTGCGCGGCGATCTGTTGGCGAGTGGGTTGGCAGCCGACCAATTTCACCAGGAACTGTTCAACATGCGTTGACCACCGGCATCAGAGCCCTATCACTGGTTTCAAAGGAGGACCACGATGATCACCCGATTGCTTGCGGCCATATTGGCCATCCTTGGTTTGTTGCCGATGACCACATCGGCACAGCAGCCGTTCGACTACGAGAAGACGAAAGCCGAGCACGGTGTGCGTGAATACACCTTGTCGAAACTGCCAGCGCGTGGCTACGACTACTACAAGATTGCGGAGAACGCCTGGTTCGTACACGACGACTTCGAGAACATGGTGTTCTTTGTCACCGATGTTGGTGTCGTCGTCGTCGACCCTAAGCCCGATGTCTCACCCTTTGTGCTCGATGTCATCCCGCAGGTGACCAACAAGCCGATCACTCATGTGATCTACACACACCACCACCGTGACCACAGCCAAGGCGCGCGTCTGTTTCCCAACGATTCGGTTCTGATTGCTAGCAAAGCCACGGCGGACCTGCTCGCGGTGGCCAATGATCCGAAGCGCCCGCAGCCGGCCGTTGTGTTCGACCACGACTACGTGCTGGAAACGGGTGGACTGCGCCTTGAGTTGAAAACCCTGGGCCGGAACTGGCACTCGCAGGATGACATGGTTGCCTGGGCGCCGCAGCAGAAGATCCTGTTCGCGATCGATATGTTCCATCCCGACGCGGCCCCGTGGATTCACTTTGGCGAAAGCTCGGACCCCTGGTTTGCGTTCGGCCTGCCTGACCTGCTCCTGAAGCAGTATGACTTCAACTTTGTCATCGTCGGGCATGAACGCATCGTCGGGACACCGGAGCACATGAAGACCTACCAGGCCTTCATCGGTGACATGAAGATGACGCTGGGTGGGATCCTGAGCAGCGACGGCTACCAGTCAGCCATGAAGGAGGCGGCCGGGCGCTATTCAGAGTCGGCCTCGCACTACCTCTACAAGAGCGGGATCATGACCGCCTCGAATGTCTGTGCCCAGCAGATGATCGAGAAATGGCAAGGCAGGATCCGCAACGCGGAACTGAACATGGTCGAGAACTGCCAGACCATGTTCATGCATCTTGCGGTTCTGGATCCATAGGCGAACTATGAAACCGGCCTGCTGATCAAAGATGGAGGTTTGATGAGAACCCTGCTGCGCGCGACAGCTGAAAGGGAGCGCGCTTTGAGCGACTGCTTTCCCGATTGACCACTGACCGCTCTTGGCCGAAAGTGTGAGTGAGATCGGAGCTGGAAAGTCGACTTGCGGCGGGATACTACAGGTGACCAAAGTCAGCTTATAGCAGCTACCGTGGAGGCCTGATCTCGGCCATGAGCGGTCGGTCAAGCTGTCACATGAAACCGGTCGTTGGATCGCCAGCCCACTCGGCGATCAAATCTCACGTAGACCAGAAGAACGGCTCGTGACCAGACTTGCTTCAAGCTCGCAAGGAATAGGCTGTGCCGCGGTCAATATGGTCGCGCTGGAGTAGGCTGCCCGCTACGCGCAAGATCATTGATACTCGCTTGATCGTTGGTCGCCCCCGCACCCCGACCATGAGACGCGCACCGGGCCATCGAACATGACAGAAATGTCATTCACGGAAGTTCTCCGGACGCGTCCAGGGCGGGTTGTAATGTCGGACACGTCTTCCTTCGGCACCACGATCCGCGCTACAAGCAAATGCTGCCGGCGTTCCAATACCGCACTGCCGGCTGACATGCCGTTGGACACCCATGAAAATCTTGGTCATCGAGGACGAGAAGAGGATTTCGGACTTCGTCTGCGCAGGCTTGACGGAGCGCGGCTTCGAGGTGGAGGCCTGCGACAACGGCCAAACAGGCTTCGAACAGGCCCGCCTGGGCCAACATGACACGATCGTGCTCGACCTGATGCTGCCCGGGCGCGACGGCCTCTCGGTGCTGCGGGGTTTGCGCGCCGAAGGCATCACCACACCGGTGATTTTGCTGACCGCCCGCAATGAGCTGGGCGACCGCATCGAAGGGCTCAACCTGGGCGCCGATGACTACCTGGCCAAACCGTTCTACGTGGAGGAGCTGGCGGCCCGCATCCAGGCCTTGCTGAGGCGCCAGTCCGGCGAGCGGCAGAACACGATTCAGGTCGGACCGTTCATGCTCGACTGCATGGTGCGCCAGGTCACAGTCCATGGCCAGACGATCGAGCTCACCCCCCGCGAGTTTGCCCTCATCGAGTTGCTGATGCGCTCGCCGGGTCGCGTGTTGACGCGCACGCAGATGCTGGAACACGTGTGGGGCTACGACTTTGATCCGGCCACGAACGTGGTGGATGTCTGTGTCCAGCGGATCCGCCGAAAGATCGAGTCCATCGACGCTGGCGCGGGCAGCGCCTCGCCGATCGAGTCCGTTAGGGGTGTTGGCTACCGTTTCAGGGTGTTGCCGTGAGGCTGGCCATGCCGTCGTTCCGGGTTCGCATTTTTGTGGTCACGGCCTTGATCGTGGGGCTGGTGCTGGCCAGCGTGACGCTGTTCAGCTGGTCAAGTGTGCTGGCGTTTGAGGGCCAACGGCTGGACGAGCGCCTGTGCGATGAAGCCCGGCGGCTGGCCAGCCCGGCACCCGCCAACGATGTGGACCACCTGGGCGCCGACATGGTGGCCAAGCTGCGGTTGAAATCACCCGAACAACTGCTGTTGGCGGTTGACACGCAGAGCGGGTCCGATCTGCTGAGATCGGCTCACTGGCCCGATGGGCTGGACATCGACCAACTGTCCTGGCGTCGAGATGCGGCGGCTGCAGACACCCAAAACGTCTCCAACCCTCCGAACCGCAGCGCGTGTGCGCTGAGCCGGTTTGATCTGGCCGGTGGTGATTGGCACGCCGCCCTGGTCGGCGGCCCATCTGAGCGCGGATTCGTTGCGGCCGACCTCGCTGCCATTCGTGCTGACCTGCTGGGGGTTTGGCGGCAGGTGGCGGCCATCGCATTGCCGCTGGCGTTGGTGCTCACGGCGCTGGGGGCGTGGTTGCTGTCGGGCTTGGCGCTCAAGCCCGTGGTGCGTCTGCGCAACGCGATGAAAGCGGTCGATGAGAAGGCGCTGGATCAGCGCCTGTCGGCGGCGCTGGAAGACCGCGAGTTTCAGGAGCTCATCACCTCGTACAACAAGATGCTGGACCGGTTGGAGAGCAGTTTTCACCAGGCTTCGCGCTTCTCGGCCGATGCCGCGCACGAACTGAAAACACCGCTCACCATTCTGCAAGGCCAGCTCGAACGCGCGGTGCAGCGAACCGACGGCCAAGCCCTTCAGCTGACCCTGATCGACATGCTGGACGAGGTGGGGCGCCTGTCATCGATCTCCAGAAAGTTGTTGCTGCTCTCGCAGGCCGACGCCGGCCGGCTGGCGCTGCAGCTCAGGCCGGTGAATCTGAGCGATGCCTTGAACGAGCGTTTCGCCGAGGCGCAAACCTTTGAGCTGGACGTGAAAATTTCCGCCGAGGTGGTCGACGGGCTGACCGTGATGGCCGATCCGCAGTTGCTCGACCAGTTGCTCAACAACCTCACCAGCAACGCGCTGAAATACACGCCCGCTGGCGGGTGGATCCACTGGCGCGCGCGGGCCACGCCCTCGGGTATCGAGCTTGAAATGGCGAACTTCGCGCCTGGCCTGACCCCCGGAGACCGGTCGCAATTCTTTGAGCGCTTCTTCCGAGGCGATGCGGCGCGCAATCGGCAGGTGGGCGGTTATGGCCTGGGTCTCAGCCTTTCGCGTGTCATCGCCCGCGCCCATGGCGGTGACTTGACGGTGGAGGCTGGCGCTGACGATGCGCTGGTCTTGTGTCTGCTGCTGCCTGCGGGAGCCTAGGGTAAGCCAGCAAGGCCGCCACCTACGTGGCCGCCCACATCGCCGCCTTCATGACGAAGATGTCATTTTCCAAGGCGTGTTGCGTCTTACGATGGGGTGACCGAAAGGACATTCTCTTCGTCCATATCACCAGGAGCCATCACATGACACTTTCCAAACGACATCTGACGTTGCGCCTGGCAGGCGCTTTCCTGGCCGCCAGCCTGCCATTCGCTGCGGCAGCCGGCGAGTTCAAGGCCGAGGTCTGGGCCGACAACTGGTTCTCGCTCCATGTCGGCGAGCGCTTCGTGGGCGAAGACTCGGTGCCGATCACCACCGAGCGCTCCTTCAACGCTGAAACGCTGCGTTTTAAGGCGGAATATCCGCTGACGCTGAATTTCATCGTCAAAGACTTCAAAGAAAATGACACCGGGCTGGAATACATAGGCAGCCCCAGGCAGCAAATTGGCGACGGGGGTTTCATCATGCAAATCACCGACACCACCACCAACAAGGTGGTGGCCGTGTCGAGCAGCGAAGTCAAGTGCCAGGTCATCCACAAGGCGCCGCTCAACCCGAGCTGCGCATCGAGCAGCAACCCGACTGTGGCGAGCTGCGGCGCCACCATCACCCAAGAGCCCGCGAACTGGAAGACGAGCGGCTTTGACACCAGCGCCTGGGCAAACGCCACCGAGTACAGCGCCGAGGCGATTGGCGTCAAAGACGGTTACCACGACATCACCTGGAACCCGGCTGCAAAGCTGATCTGGGGCGCCGACCTGAAGGCCGACAACACCTTGCTGTGCAAGCTCACGGTCAAGGCCCCGTGATGCGGCGAGCCGCCTTTTGCCTCTCGCACAACCCGTTTGTAGATGGACCATGAAAACACCGATTTCTCGCCCCACGTTGCAGGCCGTATTCGTCGCCGTTGCTGTGTCGTTCGGTAGCTTCACTTCCTTGAGCGCCATGGCCGCCACCGCCACCGGGGCATCCCCGTTTGCCGTGGTGAGCGAAGCCGGGCCGGACGGCACCATGCCCAATGCCTACACCTGCGACGGCGCAGGCGCGACCCCTGCGCTCGCTTGGTCCAACCCACCTGCGGGCACCCAAGAGTTCGCCTTGCTCATGAGCACGGTGCCACCCGATGGCGTCACCAAATACAACTGGGTGCTGTACGCCATCCCGGGCGCCACGCGCCAGCTGAGCAAAGACAGCCACAACGTCGGCACCCTGGGCGCCGGCAGCAACGGCCCCACCGCCGCCTACCAACCGCCGTGTTCAAAGGGCCCGGGCCAAAAGAGCTACACCTTCACGGTGTACGCACTGTCGGCTGCGCCGGTGTTGCCCCAGGGCGCGCCCGTGTCAGGCCCTCAGCTTCTGAGCGCGATGCGTTCGATCACGCTGGGAACGGCAAGCCTGAGCCTGCACCACACCCGGTCGAACGAGAACGCCAACCGCAACCCACCGCCACAGCCGTCGAAGGCCGTGACCAGTGGCGCAGCTGCAACCGTGGGCATGACTTTGGTCGCTGCAACCACGCAAGCCCAAAACGAGGCCTGCGTCCGGGTGGCGAATTCGCTCAAAGCATCGACCACTGGTGTGGCCACCGTGGAATGCGACAGCAACTACGCCTACGTGTCATCCAACGGCTTGCCCACCCACACCATGATGGACGGCATCGTCGCCAGCAACCTGCAAGTGCCGATTGCGCAGAGTTTCTTCGGCGCCAACGCCTGGAAGATCCCGCTCAAACCCGCTATCGCCGCGACGACTACCACCGCGAACGACGGTCCGATCGGTGTTGCCATCAACGGCGTACCGATCTTCAATCCCTGCAAACAAGGTGGTTGCCAGAACGGTGACACCAAGGCGCTGGGTGAACTCGACGTATGCAACGGCCACGCCGGCCGAGCCGACGACTACCACTACCATGCCGCCCCGACTTGCCTGATGGCCGGCAAGCCCGCCGGCTACTGGGACACCCATCCGCTGGGCTGGGCACTCGATGGCTTTGCGATCTTCGGCTACAACGACGCCGACGGCCGCGTGGCGTCGCGCGATGGTGTGTGTGGTGGCAACACCAGCGCCGTGGCCAACGCACCCTCGGGCTACAGCTACCACGTGACCGATGCGTCGCCCTACGTGTTGTCGTGTTTCAGGGGAACGCCCAGCCCGGACCTGGCTGGTCAAGGCGCCAAATTTTCGCCGATTCGGCAGCCGCCGGTGCGTCCCTTTGGCGTCTCTGCGATGACGCTGACGACCGACGCCGCAGATGGCTACCAGGTGCTCCAGTTCCAGTCGGACCGCCCGTTCACCAGCACTGCAACCGGCAGCGACAGTTACGCCAACAGCGCAGGCAGCTATCACATTCGCTACCAGACCGTCACGGGCCCCGAACTGGCGACCCTGCTCGCGCAGCGCGAGCACGCCGGCAAGTCCCAGTGCTGGAATTTCCAGTTCACCACCAGCGCCGGGCTCACCACCCAGCCCGCCGTCTCCTACTGCCGTTGACCATGACACCGTTCAAGCACCTTTTTGCTGGCTTGCTGTGCGTGTTGCTGACCATGACCGGCGTCGGGTCCGCCGGCGCACACGGACTGGCAGAGAACCGCGCCACGCTCGTGCTGCGCGACCAGAACCATCTCTCGGTGGCGCTGTTCATCACGTTCTCCGAAGCCTTGCATCGCGTGCTTGCTCCGGACCGCAGCTTTCAGGAATTCGTTCTGGCACATGCGGCGATGCCGCCAGAGGTTTTCAAGTCGGCGCTGCTTGAGGCTGAGCGCCGCTTCCAGGCCGAGACGCTGGCCGAAACCGCTGATGGCGATCAACTTTTGTTCGAACGCTGGACCTGGCCCGATGCCGCCACCGTGCAACAGGCGCTGCGCGAACGCGCCATGCAGGCGCTTGTGGCGCCAACTGACCACGCGCACGAAGCGGCGTTCGAAGTCCGGGCCGACTGCCAGGCCGCCAAGGCCATCCACTCGGTGCGCGTGAGCTTCCCGTCAGCGTTTGCGCGTGTATTGGTCGTGTCATACCAGCCAAAGCAGGTTTGGGTCGAGCCTCAGCGCGCATCGCCGGAGATCACGTTCTAGACGCCTCACGCCCGGCCAAGTCCTGGGATACCGGCCGCCGACGCGAAAGTGATGGCGTCGGACGGGGGGTAAATCAGCAGAGGCGTGAGCGCTCCACGAACGGCTGCATCCTTGACCGCGGAATGTCAGCTCAGGGTCGGGAGCACCAGTCCAGGTGATGGGAAAGCGGTCAGTAGAGATGCGCCAGTAGGGTCGCGGAAGACCTATGACCGCAGTACCCCTGACAGCCGCCACTCAGGCCATCGCCGGCCGCCGTTTCAAACAGCCGCTTCGTGGCAGTGAGCGCGCGTACGCCTGGCAGTGCCCACCGGCAGCAGTCGCTGCTAAGCAGCCCGATGGGAAAGTCTGTCATACCGCTATCAAAGCAGCTTCGCCGCTGGGTTGTCGCTGGAGGGGCGGTAGTACCCAACGACGCTAGCAACACTCCGGTGTCCTGTCATCGCCATGGTGTCAGCCAAGGGCACTTTTTGGACTGCGGCTTCAGTCACAAAGCCAGACCGCAGCGAGTGCGCAGAAAACACCTCCGGCAGCCCGGCAAGTTTTGCTCGCTCTCGAACAATATCTCGTACGGCAGCAGGGGAGAGCGGCGCGCCAAGGTGCCCGCCTTTCCTGACCTGTCTAAATACTGCACCGTCCACGATGCCCGAAGCCGTCAACCAGTCCTGCAGAGCTTCGCCCGCAATGCCCTCCAGCGGTTTCACGTTCTCCGGACGATCCGCCGCAGACTGGTTGCTTTTGGAATAGGCGAGGGTGTAGGTGAAGCTGCTCGGCCCCACGCGGTGAAGATTCTTCATCGTCGCCCCCGTCACTTCAGACCGGCGGCGCCCGCCCGAAGCCCAGGCAAAGAGGAGGAGGGCACGGTCACGGATGCCCTTGAGTGATTCGTCACAGGTGTCCAGGATTGCCATCAATGGGTCCTTGGTCAGCGCATCCTTCTTCTGCGGAAGCGCGCCACGTTTGCCGTGGGCCCGGCGTGTCTTTGCCAACAACTCGCGGACTTTAGGGTCCTGGCAAGGGTTTTTCAACTCTCGGAGCTGATGAGCCTTCGACAGTACAGCGATCCGGTGGATCAAGGTGTTGAGCGCCATCGGGCCTGGCTTGCCTTTGAATCCTGCATCCACCAGCGCTTGGTCAATCGCAGGCGGTAGTTCGTGAGCCAGTCCATCGGCAGTAGTCCGCTGCGCGTGATCCACGATGAACTGCAGGACGGCGTTCGCCGGCAGTGGCAGCGTGATGCCTTGCCCGTACCGAACGCGAAACCAGGCGGCCCAGTAGCGCAGCGCGGAGCGATAGCTTGCCAACGTGTTCGCAGACTCCCCCTCACGCATCAATTCTTCAACGGCCTGCGCAGTCACCTGAGACAGGGAAGACGGCTCCAGCGAGGGAACATTTCTCAGAGACGGCAGGCGCATGGTTGAAATTAAGGTTGGGAAAATCAATTTTGAACAAAAACTACATATGATGTATTGTTTACAACTAATTATGGTGATGGATCACGATAACCATCAATTATCGTGGGTAAATTTAGGATGGAGTAGGGCGATGCAGGCAAAAATTGTTCGAGGTCCGCGTGGTGTGCAAATGCAAGAGGTCTGGGCAGCCGCCGATACCGTCCTCAGCCTGGGCGAGCGGCCGACGATTGAGCGCGTGCGACAACAGCTCGGCCGTGGCTCCCCAAATACCGTCGGGCCGATGCTCGACGGCTGGTACAGCTCCCTTGCGAAGCGACTGCAGGCGGTACCGAGCAACTCCGCGGAAGAAGAACCTGAGTCCAAAGAACCCATCCCGGCCGCCGTAATCAGAGCCGCGAAGGCCATGTGGGGAAGGGCGCTTCAACACGCCGAAGAGCGGGCTGCGAACAATTTCGCCCAGCGGCGGGAAGAGTTGAGCGCTCAGGCTGAAGCCCTACAAAGGGCGCAGGGCGAGTTGGAGCAGGATGCGCGGCGTTTGGCCGACCGCAGCGCGGCATATGAGTTAGCGATGCAGGCCCGCGATGCCCAAATTGCCGACCTCGGCAGGCTGACCCAGGATCTGCAGCAGCAGCTCTTGAACAGCCAACATATCCTGGACGCCACACGCGCGGAATGCTTGCAATTGCGCCTTGCGACAGATGCGGAGCGGCGGCGCCAAGAGGTCAGGGAGGCGGAACACCAATCCGAGCGCGCGCGACTGGAAGAACGTGCCCAGGCGCAGGAGCGCAGGTTGAACGCGGAGGTGGACCGGGCACGACAAGAATCGAAAAGACTCGCACAACAGGTTGATAACGAGAGTAAGAAGGCCGCCAAATCACTCGCCGATGCGATGGACAGGGCGCGCGAATTCGAAACTCAACATGGGGCTTTGGAGATCGAAAAGGCAAGTCTTTCCCAAGAGTTGCAACTGGCTCGAGAAGAAATCAAAGAACTTAAAGCGAAACTAGATGAGAGGAGCAACGATATGTTTGCCGTGCTCACCGAACTACGGGATCGGTTGCCCCCAAGCCCCTTCCAAGAAACTACTCCGCACGGAAGGATTAGAAAGACGAAAGTTAAACGCAAGGTTTAACGAGCGGAACGGTCGAGCCAGACTTCAGGGATGATCTGGATCAAATTCGTCACTGGTAGCCTGGCCAGCTATCTGCAGGATCGCCATCACTCTATTAAGTCCAGCCGGGATTAGAGCGGCATCTTCTGGGCTAGCTCCGTCAATCTGAGCGTTTGGTTTGGCCAACCACTCTCTTGCACGCTCCCACGATTGGAAGGCTGCAAATGCGGACTCAGCCAGCATTGCCAAGCGCTCATAGGCCGGACTTCCGAGTTCCCGGCCTACTGGGGGCATCGTATCGTGCCAAGCGGGGGCCGACTGGGTCAACCGGTTCTTTAGCTTTGCACTTTCTGGCATACAGACCTAGTCCACCGCTGGCTGGTCTGGCGAAGTGTCTTCGTCCTAGCGGGATGTTAAATGCATTACCTGGAGTTGTTGAGATGAATTGAATAAAAGCTCAATAGATCAACAAGTTGCGTTAGAAAATTCGAAGCGCATCAAAGCGTTTACCCAGAAAAATGTCAAACGAATTGCCTCACCCGCCTTCAGGCTCTAGCGCTTATCTAGCAAGCGCATGCAGCTATTGATTGCATAGCGCATTTGCCATTTAACATAATATACATCGTATAAAGTCATACTGAGTCTTGTGGCTAGCTCTGAGTTCTTGAGTCTCCAACATCTGGGCTCTGTCTGCCTGCCTGCCACTTCATGCGACGAGCGCTAGCAACTAGCTACCCGCTACCATCCCCGACCATGACTATTTCCACCACCACACCTTCGACATCCTCCATTCACTTCGGCCACAAGGGCCGCGTCTGCATCGTCACGGGCGGCGCGCAAGGCATTGGTGAGGCTTGTGTCCGACGTTTCGCTGCCGAAGGCGCCAAGCCTGTGATCGTCGATGTGGACGACGCGCGCGGCCAGGCGTTGGCGCAGGAGTTGGGCGCGCTGTATGTGCGCTGCGATGTGGGCGACAAGGCGCAGGTGGATGCGCTGGTGGCGCAGACGCTGGCGGCCCATGGCCGCATTGATGTGTTGGTGAACAACGCAGGCATTTTTCGGGCGGCCGACTTTCTGGACGTGACCGAGGCCGACTTTGATGCGGTGCTGCGGGTCAACCTCAAGGGCTCGTTTCTCGTCGGCCAGGCCGTGGCACGGGCCATGGCGGTTTCAGGCGGTGGCTCCATCGTCAACATGAGCTCGGTCAACGGCGTGCTGACCATTCCCAATATCTCCAGCTACAACGTCAGCAAAGGCGGCGTGAACCAGCTGACGCGTGTGATGGCGCTGGCATTGGCTGACAAGAACATCCGCGTAAATGCGGTGGCACCCGGAACGATTGCGACCGAGCTGGCCGCCAAAGCCGTACTGACCAGCGATGAGGCCAAGAACAAGATCATGAGCCGCACACCCATGAAGCGGCTGGGCGAACCATCGGAGATTGCCGATGTAGTGGCTTGGCTGGCCAGTGATGCGGCCAGTTATGTAACCGGCGAGATCGTGACGGTGGACGGCGGCCGCATGACGCTGAACTACACCGTCCCGGTTTGATTCATTGAAATACTATTAAATTGATAGCTGCTAGCGCTTTATGGATAAGCGCTAGCAGTCAATTTGGCTCACATTTCTCTCAAGCCTGCGGCATCCGCTGCAGCAGCCCGGCCATACTGCGGGGCCAGCCGACCGCTCCAAACCACGCACCGCCGGCCACCGCCCAGGCGTTGACCACGCCGTACAGCACCAGCGCCACGGCTTGCGCAGCAAACACCGCCGCCAGGCCGCCGCCCCAGCGCAACGCTAACCAGCCGCCCGTCACGGCCACGACCAGCCGGACGATGTTGCCAATGACGGGCCAGAGCAGACGCCCTGCCCCTTGCGAGGCAAAGTACAACACCAGGCCCAGACCGAAAAACCCATACAACGGGCCCACGATGCGCAGGTATTGCGCGCCCGCTTCCACCATGGCGGGGTCGCTGTTGAACAACGACAGCCACGCGCCCGGGAATGCCGCCGCCCACAGGCCGATGGCTTCGGCCATCACAAACGCGATGCCAGCACCGATCCAGGTGGCGCGCAGAGCGCGTTCACGCTGGCCGGCGCCAATGCAGGTTCCGACCATGGCCACCAGGGGCGCGCCCAGGCCGAACACCAAGGGCACCAGCAGATATTCCAGCCGTGATGCGGTGCCGTAACCGGCAATGGCCGCCGTGCCAAAGCCACCGACCAGCGCGGTGGTCACGCCAATCGCCACGTTGGTGGCCACGGTCGACACTGTGCCCACCAGTCCGACCCGCAAAATGTCTTTGAACAACACCCAGCGAAACCGGATGTGCGCAAACGACGGTTGCAGCAGGCTGCGCGGCGACCACAGATACGCTGCCAACACAGCGCTGCCCACCAGGTAATACGCCATCAGCGCAATGGCCCCGCCCGCGATGCCCAGGCTAGGCACCGGCCCCCAGCCAAAGATGAGCAACGGCGACAGCGGCACCAGCACAACAGCCCCCAGCACCGTGACGTAGGCAGGCACGGCCATGTTGCCCGTGCCCCGAATCACCGCCGACAGCGTGTTGAACAGCCACACCAGAAACGCGCCCGCAAACACCCAGTTGGAATAGACCAGCGCCGCATCCAGCGCCCCGCCCGTGCCGCCCATGCGGGTGTAAAGCCAGCGCCCTCCTCCCACCACGCCCACGGTAAAGATCAGTGAGAAGACCGCCGCAATGGCCAGCGAGTGCAGCACCAGTGCATCGGCATCGTCACGCCGCCGCGCGCCCAAAGCACGGGCGATGGCCGACGCAATGCCACCGCCCATGGCGCCCGCAGACGTCATCTGCATGAGCATGACCACCGGGAACACCAGCGCCATGCCGGCCAGCGCATCCGTACCGAGCTTGCCGACAAAGTAGGTCTCGATCAGGCCGACACCCGCCTGCGCCAGCATCACCAGCACATTGGGTGCGGCCAGGCGCAGCAGCGTGGGCGCGATGGGCGCCTCCAGCAGCATGCGGGTGCGCGGGTTCAGGGCTTCGGTGGTCATGCGGCCACCACGGCGCCATTGCCAGGCTGGCGCGGCACCACGATGCGCACGGTCGAGATTTGCAGCACATCGCCGTGCTGGTTGCGGGTTTCGCTGCGCACGGTGACCATGCCCCGGTCGGGCTTGGACTTGGACGGCGCAATCTGCACCACCTCGCTCACCACATGCAGCACGTCGGTCGGGCGCGTAGGCCGGGGCCAACTCAACTCGCCCCCTGCTCCCACGATGCCGCCCGCAATGGGCAGCCCGCTGGTCACTTGCAGCCGCATGGTGATCGCCGCCGTGTGCCAGCCGCTGGCGGCAAGACCGCCAAAGAGCGTGGCTCGGGCAGCAGTGTCGTCCAGGTGAAAAGGCTGGGGGTCAAACTGCGCAGCAAATGCCTTGATCTGCGCCTCGTCCATGGCGTGTTCGCCGCTTTTGAACTGGTCGCCGACCACAAGGTCGTCCAGGTACCTGGGCTGCAACGCAGCCGTTGCAACTTGCTCAGCGGGGTTGGAAGCGTGGGTGTCCGTCATGGCGTTGGCGCTTTCGTTGGATGATGGAGGTGAGTTAATGGAGCGCTCAAGCCGCGGCCGGGCGCACCAGGCGGGCCTCACGGATCGGCAGGTTGACCAGCGCAGCGCCTGCGGCCAGCACGATGTCGATGTACCAAACCCAGTCATAACTGCCCGTGGCCTGGAACACAGTGCCGCCCAGGTAGGCGCCAAAGAAGCCGCCAATCTGGTGGGACAGCATCACGATGCCAAACAGCATCGCCATGTTGGCCGTGCCGAACATCTTGGCGACCAGTCCGACCGTGGGCGGTACGGTGGACAGGAACGTCACGCCCATCACCGCCGCAAAAATCAGCACCACAGCGGGTGTTTTGGGCGCAAACAGAAAGATCAGCACCGCCAGACCGCGCGTTGCGTACAGCAGCGACAGCAGCGACTTCATGCGCCAGCGCCCCACTGCCCAGCCCATGGCCAGGCTGCCGACGATGTTGAACAGCCCGATCATGGCCAACGACCAGCCGCCGATCTCGGGCGGCAAACCGCAGGCGGCGATGACGCCCGGCAAATGCGTGGCCAAGAACGCCACGTGGAATCCACACACCAGAAACCCCGCTGCCAGATACCGGTAGCTGGGCGTAGCCAGTGCCTGGGCAGTGGCCTCGCGTGCCGTCAGCGCCTTCTGGCCCGATGCAGCAGCGGCCTGCGCGGCCAGCGCATTGGAATTGCCCCGCAGTACCCACACCGCAGGCAACGCCAGCAACACCAGCACGCCCAGCCATTGCATCGCACTGGCCCAGCCCACAGCGGCTGTCAGGCCAATGGCGATGGGCGCCATCACAAACTGGCCAAACGAGCCACCCGCGTTGACGATGCCGCTGGCCAGCCCGCGCTTGTGCGCTGGCACCAGCCGTGCCGTGGCCGCCATCAACACCGACGGGCCCGCCATGCCCGCGCCCCCCGCGGCCAGCACGCCAATCGCAAAAATGAGCCCGGCCGTGGTGGTCATGTAGGGCGTGATGAAGGTGCCCAGAGCGACCAGTGCTACGCCCAGCAAGATCACCCGGCCAGTGCCGATGCGGTCTGCGACAGCTCCAGCAAAGGGCTGGGTCAGCCCCCACCAGAGCTGGCCAAACGCAAAGGCCAGGCTGATGCTGCCGATGCCCAGCGCGGTGGAAGTATTGAGGGCCGAGAGGAACAAGCCCATGGTCTGGCGCGTGCCCATGGTGAGCGCAAACGCACCGGCAGCGGCCAGCAGCACCAGCCACAGGGCCAGCGGCGCGGCGGGCTTTGCTGCCGGTGCGTTGGGGGCCGCGGTGGTCGTGGAGGTGGTGTTATTCGTCATGACCCACCTCCTGCCCTGGCAATGCGGCCAGCAACGCCAGCGAGTCGTCCACCAGCGCATGCAACGCCTGCACCCGCTCGGCGCCCAAGGTGTCGTTCAGCGCCAGCTGGGCCGCCTTCCAGTGGCGCTTGGCTTCGGCGCGCTTGTCGCGTCCCGCGTCCGTGATGTGGGCGAGGCGGCTGCGGGCGTCGGCACCCGCCTCCAGCGTCACCCAGCCCGCATCGACCAGTGGACGCAGGTTGCGTGTCAGCGTGGAGGCGTCCATCTTCATGGCCACCGCCAGGTCGCCCGGGCGGATCGGCCCCAACGTGAGCACGTGCGACAGCAGCGAATACTGCGTCGTCTTGAGCCCACATTGGGCCATCTCGGCATCGTAGTGGTTGGCCACCCGGCGCATGAGCTGGCGCAATTTGAAGTTGGTACAACCCTTCGGCAGCGCCATGGAGACTGGCGGTTCGGCAGGTTCGAGGGTGGTGTGTTCGGCTTGCATAGATTTGATTGTATCTGCAATAATTGCATATGCAACTCTTCAGCATCAACCCCCACAGCAACGAGGAAACACCATGACCCAACACAACCACCTGGAAGACTGGCTTGCCCAGGAGCGCGAAATACTGGCCCGGCTGGATGCTGGCCCCGGCCCGGGCGTGGCCAGCCGGGAGCAGATCGCCCACCTGAACGGCCTTCAGCAGATGCAGGCCATGCTGCGCGGCGAGTTGCCCTACGCTGCCATTGCCAAGACGCTGGATTTTTTGATCATTGAAGCGGGCGAAGGTACGGCCGTCTTCCAGGGCACGCCCCGGCTGGAGCACCTCAACCCCATGGGCACCGTGCACGGCGGCTGGTTTGCCACCTTGCTCGACTCGGCCCTGGGCTGCGCCGTGCACACGCGCATGGAACCTGGGCGTGGCTACACCACGGCCGAGCTGGGCATCAACCTGGTCAAGGCCATCACGCCCAAAGTGCAGCGCGTGCGGGCAGAGGGTCGCGTGATTCACTCTGGCCGCCAGCTGGCGACTGCCGAAGCCCGCCTGGTGGGCCCCGACGGCACGCTGTACGCCCACGCCACCACCACCTGCTTGGTTTTTGACTTGCCTGCACAATCCCGTGGATGAAATTCCTCCACACCATGCTGCGCGTTGGCAACCTTCAACGCTCGATTGATTTCTACACCCACGTGCTGGGCATGCAACTGCTGCGCCAGTCCGAGAACCCCGAGTACAAATACTCGCTGGCGTTTCTGGGCTTTGACGGCGGCAACCCCGGCCAGGCCGAGATCGAGCTGACCTACAACTGGGGCACCGAAAGCTACGACATGGGCACGGCCTATGGCCACATTGCGCTGGGTGTGCCAGATGCGTACGCGGCGTGCGAAAAGATCAAGGCTTCGGGCGGCAACGTGACGCGCGAAGCAGGCCCCGTTAAAGGCGGCACCACGGTGATCGCGTTTGTGACCGACCCGGACGGCTACAAGATTGAGCTGATCCAGCGCGCTGAAGGTACTGGCGGCGCAGGTCTGCGTTGACCGACACCCAGCCATTTACTATTAAATATATAGCTACTAGCGCTTGATGGATAAGCGCTAAATGGCAATTTGACCAATAAAAAACCCGGCGCTGCCGGGTTTTTTATTGAGCGACCTGCTGAAGGTCGCTGCGCGTCACAAGGCGGGCATTACGCGCCCAGCGCCACTTCCACGCGGCGCGCTTCGGCGTTGCTGCCGCTGGCGGTGGTGACTTCGGGCTTCTTCAGTTCGATCTTGTCTTCTGCCACGCCCAGGGCCTTGAGCGCATCGCGCACGGCAAAGGCGCGTTGTTTGGCCAGTTCTTCGTTCATGGCGGCATCGCCCGTGGAGTCGTGGAAGCCCGACACGACTGCCTTCTTGCCTTCGGCCACACCCTTGACCACATCCGCCAGGGCTTCGTTGGCACCGGCGGCCACGTCGGCTTTGGCGGTGGCAAAGTAGAACTTCACCACGCCGTTTTCAACCCGTACGCTGGCGGCGTCGGCGTCGGTAGCCGCAGCGGGGTCAGCCACCACTGCGGCTGGCGCGTTGCTTGCAACAGTGGTGGTTGCAGGGGCCGCGCCCTTGCCGCCCATTTGCTTGACCACTACTGTGCCCACCACCACGGAGATCACCAGCGCCAGCAGCGCGAACAGGAAACCGAGGGCAAAACGTTGTTGGCTGTCGTCGTCAGAGCTGGACATATGGAAGACCCCTTTTGTGGTGGTGATGGTGAGAAAGAAACAATGAACTGCCGCCGCCTTGAAACCTGCAGTGCAGAAGCCCCAGAGCGCCGAAGCAAAGCTTTCGATTGTAGAGTGACCGCATGACGAATCTCCCCGCGCCGCTGCGAGACCCCGCCCCCATGCTGGAGCGCGCCCTTGACGAATGGGGCGGCCACCAAGACCTGTGGGTGTTTGGCTATGGCTCGCTCATCTGGAGGCCCGATTTTGACTACGCCGAACGCCGCGCCGCCAAAGTACACGGCTGGCACCGTGCGCTCAAGATGTGGAGCCGCATCAACCGCGGCACGCCCGAATGCCCCGGCCTGGTGTTTGGCATGTTGTCGGGCGGCAGCTGCCGGGGCATGGTGTTCCGGGTGGACAAGGCGCATGCCCGGCAGGTCATGATCAACCTGTGGCAGCGCGAGATGATCACCGCTGTGTACGACCCGCGCTGGTTGACGTGCCACACGCCCCTGGGCCCGGTCAGTGCGCTGGCCTTCACCCTGTCGCGCAAAAGCCCCAACCACACGGGTGAGCTGCCTGACCACGAATACTGCCGCATTTTTGAGCAAGCCAGCGGGCGTTATGGGACCACACGCGACTACGCCCAGGCCACTTACGACGAGCTGCGCAAGCACGGCATCCACGATCAGGCACTGGGCCGGCTGATTGCATTGGCAAAAAAAGAGGTGTAGTTCGCGCCCTCCGCAGATAGGATGGCGTGCCACCGCTTGCGGGCGCCCGCAACCATCTGCGGTTTTCCTCTATCGTCTATGTTTTAAGGAGATTGGGCCATGAAAGTTCGTTTCACCCTGTCGATTCTTGCGTCTGTTGCTGCACTGGCTCTGGCTGGCTGCGCATCTCACCATGTCGATGCCCGTGCCACCGCCAAACTGGAGCCCACACGCGGCAATACCACCAGCGGTACAGTCACTTTTGCCCAGACCCACGATGGCGTCCGCGTGTCCGGCGAAATTCGCGGCCTCAAGCCTGATTCCGAGCACGGTTTTCATGTGCACGAAAAGGGCGACTGCTCCAGCGGCGACGGCATGAGCACTGGCGGTCACTTCAACCCCACAGGCAAGTCCCACGGCAACCACGGTGCAGGCGAGCACCACACGGGGGACTTGCCCAGCCTCAAAGCCGATAGATACGGCGTAGCAGCATTCAGTTTTACGTCGAACAGCATCAGCCTGACGCGCGCGACGACCGAGGTCATCGGCAAGGGCCTGATCGTTCACCGCGACCCCGACGACTACAAGACCCAACCCACAGGCAACGCCGGCCCACGCCTGGCATGTGCTGTGATCACGGCGGTGAAGTAGCCACCTGCAAGGCAGGTTTCACACGACGTCATCGTGGAGTCGGCTTCAATCGATTTGAAGCCGTTCACGCTGAGTTTGTCGAACCGCGCGAGGCTTCGACAACCCTGTCTATGAGGCAGGTAGTCAGCTACCGCCGCGCCGCCAGCAGCCGCTCGGCGCGGTCCAGGTCCTGCACGGTGTCCACGTCGGTCACCGTGCCCACATCGTCCACCTCTACCAAACGCACCCTGCCGTGTTGCGCCTGATGGCGCACCACGCTGGCAGCGCCCTGCTCTCCTGCCAGGGCCAGCAGTCCTGGCAGGCACTGCGCGGCAAACCCCACGGGGTGACCCCGCTCGCCCTGATGCACCGGCACCGCCACTGCGCAGTCAGCCAGGGCCGCAGCGATGGTGCGCAGCGTTTCGGGCAGCACCAGGGGCAAGTCCCCTGGCAATACCAGCCAACCCGGCGCAGCAGCGGTGGCGCGCACGGCGGCAGCAATGGAATACCCCATGCCTGGGTGCCCCACGTCCTCCACATGCCAGGGCAAACCACTGGCGCGCACGGCGGCCAGCGTGTGCTCCAGCACGGTGGTGCGACCCAGCGGCGCGCGCAGCTTGTGCACCGCACCGCCGGATGCCGCAAACCGCTCGCCCCGGCCCGAGGCCAGCACCAGCACCACCGGCTGCGCGAGCGAAGGAGCGCCGGGATCTGCTGCCATCACGCCAACTTGAATGGCAGCTCGCGCGGCGTTTTGCCGGTGATTTGCGCAATGGCGTTGGCAAACGCCGGTGCGAGCGGCGGCAGGCCAGGCTCGCCCATGCCCTTGGGTGGGTCGGCGCTTGGCACGATGTGCACCGTGACCTGCGGCATGTCGGTGATGCGTGGCACAGCAAAGTCGCCAAAGTTGCTTTGCTCCACCACGCCGTCTTTCAGCGTGATGGCGCCGCCGGGCAGGCACATCGACAGGCCCATCAGCGCTGCGCCTTGCACCTGGGCTTCCACGCTTTTCGGGTTGACCACCAGGTTGCAGTGCACGCCAGCGGTGATGCTGTGCAACCTGGGCGTGCCGTCTTTCACGGACGCCTCGACCACATAGGCCACCACCGATTCAAACGACTCGTGCACCGCCACGCCCCAGGCGCGGCCAGCGGCTAGCTTCTTTTTGCCGTAGCCCGACTGGGCGACGGCCAGCTGCAGCGCCGCCTTGTGGCGCGGGTGCTTGTCGCCCATCAAGGCCATGCGGTAGGCCACGGGGTCTTGCTGGGTGGCGCGGGCGACCTCGTCGATCAGCGTTTCCATCGCGTAGGCCGTGTGGGTGGAGCCCACGCTGCGCCACCACAACACCGGCACGTTCACATCCGGATGGTGCACCGACAGTTTCATGGGCACGTCGTAGGGCTCCCTCATGCCCTCCACCGCCGTGGCGTCGATGCCGTTCTTGACCATGAAGGCCTCGAACGGCGAGCCCTTGAGAATGGACTGGCCGACGATGGTGTGGTCCCACGCCAGGATCTTGCCCTTTGCATCAAAGCCGATTTCGGCGCGGTGCACGTGCATGGGGCGGTAGTAGCCGCCCTTGACGTCGTCCTCGCGGCTCCACAGCGTGCGCACGGGCGCGGTAATGCCCGCCGTGCGTGCCGCCTTGGCCACGCCACAGGCTTCGACCACGTAGTCGCTGGTGGGAATGGCGCGGCGGCCAAAGCCGCCCCCGGCCATTTGGGTGTGCACCTTGATGTTTTGCGGCTGCAGGCCCAGTGTTTTGGCGGCGGCCATGGCGTCCAGGCCGGGCATCTGGGTGCCCATCCAGAGTTCGGCCTTGTCACCGTCGAGTTTGACGGTGCAGTTGAGCGGCTCCATGGGAGCGTGTGCCAGATACGGGAACACAAATTCTGCGCTGATCTTTTGGGGTGCCCCTGCCAGCGGCGCCATGTCGGCCTGCATGGCCACGTTGCCGGGCTTGGTGGCCAGCTCGCGGTACTGCGCCAGCAGCGCCGTGGTGTCGGGTTTGCCCACAGCACTGGTATCCCATTCCACCTTCAGCGCGTCGCGCCCTTGCTTGGCAGGCCAGTAGCCATCGGCCACGATGGCCACGCCCTCGCCGCCCCGGTCGGTGGGCACACGGAGCACGGCCTTCACGCCCTTGATGGCTTTGGCGGCGCTGTCGTCCAGCGACTTGAGCTTGGCGCCAAACACGGGTGGGCGCGCCACCACGGCCGTAAGCATGCCGGGCAGGCGCACGTCAATGCCGTAGTCCTGCTGGCCGCTCGACTTGGCCTTGGCGTCGAGCCGGCCGGTGGGCTTGCCGATGAGGCGGAACTGCTTAGGGTCCTTCAAGGTAACCTTTTCGGGCACGGGTTGCTTCATGGCCGCTTCGGCCAGCGCGCCGTAGCCCAGCTTCTTGCCACCGGGGCCGACGACAAAACCGTTGCTGGTGCGCAACGCCGAAGCATCCACGCCCCACTGCGCCGCAGCGGCCGAGACCAACATGGCCCGGGTGCGGGCACCCAGTTCGCGGTACTGGGTGTACGAGTTTTTGATGGAGTTGGAGCCGCCGGTGAGGTGCATGCCCATCGTGGGGTCGGCATAGGCCTGGTTGGCATCGCCGTGCACGCTGCGCACCTTGCTCCAGTCGGCATCCAGCTCTTCGGCCAGGATCATCGGCAGGCCGGTTTGCACGCCCTGGCCAAAGTCCAGGCGGTTGATGGTGACGGTGACGGTGCCATCGGCGTCGATGCGCACAAAGGCCGAGGGCTGCTCGAACGGTTTCAGGCCAGCAGGTGCGGCCGCTGCACCAGTGGCTTGTGCACCGGCGACCAGCGGAAACGCGCCCAGCGCAAAACCCGATGCTGCGGACACCTTGAGAAAGGTGCGCCGCGCCAAGCCATCCAGGCCACCCACTGCAGCGGTCACTCCTGAATTGGTAGCTACTTGCGCTTTATCCATAAGCGCTAGCAGGTGTTTTGGCATGAAAATATGGGCCTGGCCCGGCAGCGTATTGGTGTCGAAGTGCATGGTGATCTCCTTCAATCAAGCCAGAGTTTTGGCCGCGTCGTGGATGGCCGCGCGAATGCGCACATAGGTGCCGCAGCGGCACACATTGCCCGCCATGGCGGCGTCGATGTCGGCGTCGGTAGGTTGCTTTTTTCCTTGCAGCAACGCGGTGGCGCTCATGATCTGGCCGCTTTGGCAGTAGCCGCATTGCGCCACGTCGTGTTTGACCCATGCAGCGTGCACGGCCTTGCCCACCTTGTCGGTGGTGGAAACGGCCTCGATGGTGGTGATCTTCTGCCCCGCCGCCGCCGAAATAGGCGTGACGCAGGAGCGAATGGGTGCGCCGTTCAGGTGCACCGTGCAGGCCCCGCACAAAGCCTGGCCGCAGCCAAACTTGGTGCCCGTCATGCCCAGCGTGTCGCGCAGGGCCCAGAGGATGGGGGTGGATTCATCGGCTTCCACAGCCGTGTCTTTGCCGTTGATATTGAGGGTAGGCATCGTGGGTTCTCCGTGGGGAAAGGTCGTTGTGGTCTGGGTGGGAGTCGTTTGGCGATGGAGCAAACCGGAAGCGTCAGCGACGCCATCGGCCACGAAAGGGTTGGTGCAACGTGTTCGACATTTTTAAGAGAATTTATATTCGTTTAAAAGATCAGTCCGTGGCGGGTCATAAGGCGTCTCCCCTCTCTGCTGACCTGTCCGTTCAGGCTTTCAGAGCGTCCCAGCACAGGCCAAAGGCCATCTGGTGCACGGCCTCATCGTCTGGCAGCACCTTGGTTCGAATCAAATTGCCTGTCTCGCGCACCGACCCCACCAGGCTGGCCGTGAGCAGCGGAATGGGCACCGCCTTCAAGATCTCCTGCTGCTGGCCTTCTTCCATCAAAGCAAAAAAACCTGCCATCAGGCGGGTCGAGAACTCGCGGTTGCCGTCAGTGAACCAGGGCGAGTTGTAGTACTGCTCTTGAAAGACCACCTCGGCATACTGGTCCAGACGGTGCCGCAACAGGTTACCCCAGGCGCGGCGTACGCGTGCGCGGTAGGGTATGCCGGGCGCGATGCCCTCCATGATGCGCGCGGCCGTCACCGTCTTCGCATCCTGGTACAACTGGCTGATGAGTTCATCCTTGGACGGGTAATACACATACAGCGTGCTGGTGGCGATGCCTGCTGCGCGTGCAATGTCGGCCAGAGTCAGGCCGCTCAAGCCGGTCTGGGCCACCAGATCGAAGGTGGCCTGTGCAATGGCGCGCTGCTTCTCGTCGTCTTTGGGTTTCATCGGTGGGGCAATATAAGCGAATATTTGTTCGGCGACAACCGTGGGCAAAATTGCCCCGAAACGCTAGCGTCTGCCGCGCAAAGTCGGCGTGCACAATCGCTCCCATGACCACCTCCATCGCCGACCTTCGCAAAAGCTACGAGCGCGCCGAACTCAACGAAGACGCCTCGCACGCCGCCCCGCTGCAGCAGTTTGACCAGTGGCTCAACGAAGCCATCAACGCCCAGGTTCCCGAGCCCAACGCCATGACCCTGGCCACCGTGGGCAGCGATATGCGCCCCAGCACCCGGATCGTGCTCATCAAGGGCTATGACGAGCGCGGCATCGTCTGGTTCACCAACTACGACAGCCGCAAGGGCCGGCAGATTGCAGGCAACCCCTACGTGGCGCTGCAGTTTCACTGGGTGGAGCTGGAGCGCGTGGTGCGCATCGAAGGCATGGTGGAAAAAGTCAGCGACGCAGAAAGCGACGAATACTTTGCCAGCCGCCCGCTGGATTCGCGCATCGGCGCCTGGGCCAGCCCGCAAAGCCAGGTTATCAGCGGCCGGGGCGTGCTGGTGGCCAACGCTGCCAAGTACGGCGCGCAATTCATGCTCAAACCACCCCGCCCACCACACTGGGGCGGCTATCGCCTCAAACCCGACCAGTGGGAGTTCTGGCAAGGGCGCAAGAGCCGTCTGCATGACCGGTTGCGGTATCGGATGGATGGTGGCGAGTGGGTGCGGGAGCGGCTGGCGCCCTGAACGCAACCCGCGCCCGTCGCCAGAGCAAACCCCCAGAGAGGATCAACCCTGTTCTCCCACATCCACATCGGGGTCACCGACTTTGACCGCGCCCTCGCCTTTTACCAACCCGTAATGGCGGCGCTGGGCATTGAGCCGCGTTTTGTCGACGCCACCCAACCCTGGGCCGGATGGCAAAGCCACCCCCACCCACGCCCTCTTTTTCTCATCGGCCGCCCCTTTGAAGGTCAGCACGCGCCGGGCAACGGTCAGATGACGGCCTTTCTCGCCAGCACCCGCGCGCAGGTGGACGCCGTACACGCGACGGTCATCGCCTACGGCGGCCGTTGCGACGGGCCGCCCGGGCTGCGGCCGCATTACCACGCCCACTACTACGGCGCGTATTTCAAAGACCCGGATGGAAACAAGCTGTGTGTGGCTTGCCATGCGGCGCCCGACGTTTCAGCGTCTGACTAACCAACCTGGCACGAAGAATGTCGTCCGCTCTCGCCTTTGCGCCCCTTGTCCTGTTGCCCGTAGTGCTGACCGTGTCTGTCAAAGCCGCCGCCTGGGTGTTCAAACGCACACAACTGGGATGGGGACATGCGTTCGGCTACGGAGTCATCGCCAGTCTTGTGAACATGGCGGGCATGTTGACGGCACGCATGCCAGCGCCACCTTCAATTCCCCTGCCCGTGTTGGCGGCCGTCAGCCTGCTGGCCGTGCTTGCGCTGGGTGGCTGGTACCTGGGGCCGCGCGCCAAGACCGCTGCGGGCGACGCTTTGCGATTCAAAGGCGGCGTTGTTGTGTGCCTGATAGCCTGGTTGATGCTTGTTGCGGTATCGGTCGCCATCTTCTTTGCCAGTGCCTTGGTTATTTGAACCAGCGGGTTTCGGTGGCGGCTACCCCGCCACCCACCGCGTCACCGCCAAAATCACCACCGGCATCGTCAGCAACCCCAGCGCGGTGGACACCGCCACGCTCGCCGTCACCTCGTCCTCGGCCACCGCATAACGCTGCGCAAACAAGAACACATTGGCCCCCACTGGCAGCGACGCCGCCACGATCATCACCGCCAGCGGCATGCCCGACAGGCCCAGGGCCAGGCCCAAAGCGGCCAGCACGATGGGGTGCACCACACACTTGACCAGCGCAATGCGCAGGGCGGCCTTGAAGTGGTGGCCTACCTTGGTGAACGCCAACGTCACCCCCACCAACAGCAGCGCAATCGGCCCCAGCGCCTGCCCCAGCAGCAGCAGAGGTTTGTCGACCACCTGGGGCACTATCAGGCCGGTCTGCGCAAACAGCAGGCCCGCAATGATGGGCAACGGCACCGGGTGCACGATGCCGTTGCGCATGGCCTGCAGCACCGTGCGCCACATGGGTTGCTGCGCGGCGCCTTCCCGCCCGGCATGCTCGCGGGCGGCGGCCAGCTCGAACACCACCGTGGCGGCGGTCAGCAGGATGAGCGAATGCACCGAGATCAGCGTGAACAGCGTGACCAGCCCGGCATCGCCAAACACCAGACCCACCAGCGGCACGCCAATCATCAGCGTGTTGCTGAAGGTGTTGGCCAGCGCCCGCGCCGCGGCCAGCGTGTTAAAGCCCTGCAGCGCCAGCGTGGCCGCGTACACGATGCCAAACGCCACAAAGTAGATGCCCACCGGGCCAAAGTTGAGGTCTTCGATGTGCACCGTGCTCATGGTGCGAAACAACAGCGCGGGCGTGAGCACCATGAAAACGAGATTGGCCAGGTCCTTCACCGCAGTGGCCCGGATCCACTGGCGCCGCCCCACATAAAAGCCGATGGCGATGAACAGGATGACGGGGATCAGCGAGGTGAAAACGGGGGAATTCAAGGTGCGGTGGCTCGGTGGGCAGGCCCACGCGCCGCAAAGCGCAAGGCTCTTTAACTATGATTTTGATAGCTACTGGCGCTTTCACATCAAGCGCTGGACGCCATTTTCGCTCAATATCTGCCTTACCTGCAGCCGTTTGCACTTCACCCTTCGCAGTCGACCAGTGGATAAACAGAAAGACAGGCACAGGGGCGCGGAAAATCGCAACCCGCAGTGCCCCGAGGCGGTGGGCTAAAGGGTTTTTTGCTGCGTGACTGCATCGTTGTTAGAAAAGGCCGTGTCAGCCTGCCGAAGGGGCGAAGGGGCGAAGGGGCGAAGGGCCGAAGGGGCGAAGGGCTACCCCAGCCGCCCTGCCTGCCGCAGTTCCATTCCCATGCGCCGAATCTCTGCCTCGCCCTGGGTGAGTGCGGCGCGGCTGGTGTGCACCGAGTACGCACCCAGCACCAGTTCATGCGGGTGTGGCGCGGTGGAGCCCAGCACAAAACGCGTCTCCTCGCCCTGCGCCACAAAGTCGATGGCCTGCTCGGAATGCTCGAACGCCGCCAATTCACCGGCTGCAACCGTGTCGGCGCCAGTATTCAATTGACCGGCCGCCACGGCCACCCATGCCACGGTGTGGCCCGCGGGTGGCATGTACCGCCAGCGCTCACCGGCAGCCAGTTGAACCGAGAGATAGGTCATGTCTGACGGGGGCGCAATGGCACTTTGCGCGGCGCCGTAGCGGCCCAACAGCACCCGCGCTGGGCCTTCTTGGGGCACGTCGCTGGGCGCCAGGTACTGGCTGCGCGCAAGAGTGTTCTCCAGCGCCGCAGGCAGGGCTACCCACAGCTGAAAACCTTGGCCCGGCGTGTTGCCCACGGGCGCGCCGGTGTGCCACACGCCGCTACCGGCCTGCATCCACTCCACGCCGCCCGCCAGCAGCACACCGGATTGGCCGGTGGTGTCTTCGTAGCGCACATCGCCTTGGGTCAAAAAGGTCAGGGTTGCAATGCCCGAATGGGGATGCATGCCAAAACCCTGCCTGGCTGCACCGGGCTGGAAGTTCACCAGATCCAAAAACACAAAGGGCTTCAGCACCTGGCCCAGGTCGCTCGGGCTCATCAACCGGGTGATGGGCCCATGCGTGGTGCCGCGTGTGCGGTGGGCAATGGCCCGGACTTCGGTCGCGGCCAGATGGGTGGCGGCGGCGTTCATGCTGCGCTCCGCGCAGCCTTCAAGGCCGTGGCCCACCAGGCCATGTCGTCCAGCATGGCGTTGGCCGCCTGCGCCAGGTGCGGGTAGTCCGCAAAGCTTTTGCCTTGTTGCCACACACCCAAAAACTCCACCATGCCCACGTGCACCGCGTTGCGCACGGGCGCCATCTGCAGCTCGATCGCCACCAGACGCAGTTGCTCAATGGCGCGCGCAGCGCCCACGCCGCCGTAGCCCACAAAGGCGATGGGCTTGCGGCTGAACTCATTGTACGCATAGTCAAAAGCGTTCTTCAGCACCGCGGTGGGGCCGTGGTTGTATTCGGGGGGGACCACCACCAGCCCGTCCAGCGTGCCCAGTTTGGCGGCCCAGCGCTGGGCGGCTTCGTTTTGCACCGGGGCCCAGGCGGGCGACACGGGTTCGTCAAAAAGCGGCAGTGGGTGATCGCGCAGGTCAATCAATTCAAAGCCCATGTCCGGGCGTGCCCGGGCGAGTTCCAGAATCCATTGCGCAGGCTTGTCGCCAAAACGACCCTCGCGGGTGGAACCAATGACGATACCGATGTGAGGTTGAGCTTGGGACATGACGTAAACCTTGGGTGTGTTGAAGGGATGCGTGTAGGTTAGAAATATGTCGATTGCCGCACTAGACGGCACAATCGGATTGCAGTCGTCCAATTTCACAAGGAATATCGCCATGCTGGACCTCAATGACGTCGCCACCTTTGTGCAGGTGGTGCGCTGCGGCAGCTTTGCCGAGGCATCGCGCCGAATCGGCGTACCACCCAACACCTTGAGCCGCCGCGTGCAGAACCTGGAGACCCAGTTGGGCACACGGCTGATGCAGCGCACCACCCGCAACCTGGCGCTCACCGCTGCGGGGCAAACCTTTTACGACCGCTGCGCGGGCGCTGTGGACGGTTTGGTGGATGCGGGCGAGGACCTGGCAGCGGGCAACCAGCAACCCAGCGGTCTGGTGCGGGTTGCCGCTCCGGCTGATTTTTTTGACTTCTTTCCGATGGAATGGCTGTCGGAGTTTCTGGCTGCACACCCCCAGGTCCGCGTCGACTTTGTGTTGAATGACGACCGGGCCGATCTCATCGCCGATCGCATCGACGTCGCGATCCGCGGCGGCATTCTGGAAGACTCCGGCTTTTTTGCCCTCCGGCTGCTGGACGCGGGATTGGATGGCCTGGTGGCCAGCCCCGCCTACATCGCGGCCCGGGGAGCGCCCGCCACCTTGCAAGACCTGCAAGACCACGACTGCCTGGTGTTCAGCCACCCCAGCGGCCGCGCCACCTGGCGCCTGTCCGGGCCCGGCGCTGATGGCGAGGCCGAAGTGAGCGTGTCTGGCCGCTTCAGCGGCAACACCGCGCAGGCCTTGCGCAAGGCCGTGCTGGCGGGGTTGGGCATAGCGCTGCTGCCATCCACCATGACCCGGCGTGACCTGCGCGCCGGACTGATGGTGCCGGTGCTGCCCCGGTACCACCGCGAAGCCCACGGCGTGCACCTGGTCTACCCCAGCCGCCGCCACCTGCCGCTGGCGGTGTCGGCGTTTATTGACTTGGTGATGGACAAACTCGGCGCCGTGGAGGAACTGCCGATGATGGCCGAATGCCAGCCGAAGGCCTGAGCAGAAAACCCATCCGGCTGACGAGCATCCGCCCGTTTAAAACCCAAAAGAATATTAAACGTCAGTCACATGCAAATTGGGTTATACTCCGCGGCGTTGCAGTCACGGCTCTCTTGACGCGTGCAGTCACCGCAACACCTGCCCAGAGGCGCAAGTCTCCCCCAGCAGGCCGCCTTTCGCGACCTTGTTTTGTCGCCCAGTGGATCTGTAGAGCTGCAGCCCACCGCGTCCCTCGATGCTCATGCAGGCCAGCTTTCACGCCTGCCATCCTGATTGAATCCGATTTCACAGACCGCCATTTCCATGGGCCAATACGTCGTTTTGCCCTCGACACACCCGACCGCCTGTGGCCGCTTTCGCGCCTCTTTCTCGGTCCATCGATCCCAGGGCAACGGCAGCTACTGCCGCGTGTTCCGCTTTGACAAAGCCTTTGCATCGCGCGAAGCCGCCCGGCTGTTTGCAGTCACCCAGGGCTGGCTGCAAACGTGCATGCAGCACCCGCCCACCTGCTGATCGGCAGATCGTTTTAATGGGTTTGTCCGCGGATGAGGTTGATCGGCGCAGCGTCGCAGGCGCGGCCCACCATCCCTTCCCCCACCCTTACTCCCGACCGCTGCGGATTCCCGATCCGTACGCTCGTACCCCAACGGTGCGCCATTCGTTGCACACCAAAATCTAGAAAGGCTCTACTTCCATGAGTATCAAAATCTATGTGGGCAACCTGCCCTACTCCGTGACCGATTCCAGCCTGGAAAGCAACTTCGCCGAATTCGGCTCCGTCTCGTCCGCCAAGGTCATGATAGACCGCGAAACCGGCCGCTCCAAGGGCTTCGGCTTTGTCGAAATGGCCACCGCTGAAGTGGCCCAGGCCGCCATTACCGCCCTGCACGGCGTGTCTGTAGACGGACGCTCGATCGTCGTGAACCTGGCGCGCCCGCGTGAAGAAGGTGGTGCTCGTTCAGGCGGCGCCGGTGGTTACACAGCCAGCAAGCGTGCGGACGTTGGGTACGGCAACGGTGGCTACGGCGGCGGCCGCTACTGATCCCGACAACCCTTTGAGAAGAACCGGCTCCGAGGAGCCGGCTTTTTTTCGCCGTGCACCCCTCGGATGGCAGTGCTTCAGTTGCTATCAATACTGCAGCTGCTTACGCTTGATGGAAAAGCGCAAAAGGCCAAAAACATGTTTGATTTTGGCATCCAATGTCGGCATCAGCCACCGACGAGCCATCGACGAGCAATCCCCCCTGGTCTCAGGCAAATGCGACAGCCTCTCAGGCAATCGCCCCTGGCACGATTTATTGAAACACGCAGACGCCCAGTAATTGGCTTTTGGCCCGGTACATGGCGGTGTCTGCAGCGCGCAGGTAGTCGTCCACCGTCGCCAGCTTGGACGCGCTGCTGGCCAATCCGATACTCGCACCACTGATCACGGTGTGTTCGCCAATCACATAGGGCGCGGCGAGGGCCAACGCAATCTGCTGAGCGCGTTGGCTGGCCTCAGCGGGATCAATGGACTCGAGCAACACATTGAATTCGTCGCCACTCATGCGGGCGACCAGATCCACCGCCCGCACACAGGATTCGAGCCGCCGCGCCACTTGCTGCAACAGCTGGTCGCCCACATGGTGCCCGTAGCTGTCATTGACGGCCTTGAACCCGTTGAGGTCCAGCAGCAGCACGGCGAACATGGTGGCCCCACCGCGCGTCGGCACGCCATCACCGTTCACCCCGTCGCCCTGGTGCAGCGCGATCAGTTGCGCAAGGCGGTCACGGAACAACGGCCGACCGGGCAAGTTGGTCAGCGCATCGTAGGAACTCCCCCGCTCGGCCAGATCGCTCAACGAGCCCGCCATGCGCACGGGAACACCGTCTTCGAACTCGGCGAGCCCGCGCCAATTGACCCACACCAGCCGCCCCGCCCCGTGGAACGCGCGGAAGTCCACCGAAAAGTTCGGCCCGTTTCCCGACAGGTGCCTGCGGTAGGTCTCCTGCACGCGAGCGCGATCCTCCCGGTCGATGAGTTGCTCCAGAAAGCGCCAGCCGTCCTCAAACACATGATCGCGGCTACCGAGCCCGACGATCTGCAGAAAACGCCCGGACACATGCAAGGCGTCCGTTCGCAAGTCCCAGTACCAGATGCCGTCATTGGACCCGCGGGTCGCCAGCGAGTAGCGGTTTTCGGAGCGCAACAACTCAAGTTCGGTTTTCTTCTGCTGGGTGACATCGATCATCAGTCCGATCATGCGGTTCGGCCGCCCGGGCTCGACTACCGCACGGCACAGGTCACGCACCCACACGACCTTGCCAGACTTGGCAATCAGCCGGTAGCTCATCTCGTAGGCATGGCTGTGCGTGGCGTTATAGGCGGCATCGTCGATCACCAGGGCCTGCGCCAGGTCATCGGGATGCACATGCGCCCGCCAAAAGCCCGGGTCAGCCCGCCACTCCTCGACGGAGTAGCCGAACAACCGCTCGACCTGTGGGCTTAAAAAAGTATTGCCCACGCCGATTTCAGCTTCCCACACCACGCCGTCAATGGTTTCGAGCAAGCGCAGAAAGCGCTGACGGACCTCCACCAGCACCTGCTCGGTGACCTCGGTCACCTCGATCAGGACACCCTGGCGGCTGATCACCCGATCCGCCGCATCCGTCTCGGGGTGGAACTGCAGACGCACCCAGCGGTAGTCCGCGTTGGCAAAGCGCAAGCGAAACACCGGCATGCCCGAGCGCAGGGTGCCAATGTCGTCAGGGTGCACGAACTTCAGCAAAGATTTGCCGAGCGCCTCTGCCACTGAATGGCCAGTGAGCTTGTGCCACGCCGGATTCAGATACGTGATCTCCCACAGCGCATCGGTCTGCACTACCGCCTCGGGAAGCAGTTGCAGCAGGTTTGCGGACGGCGTGGGAGTGGCGGGCATGCAGGGCTATCGCAAGATGGGGTCAGATACATACACATACCGGGCAGCGCTGAACAAGTCCTTCGCGCGTCGCGCCACCCGGCTTAGCGCGGTGTGCTGCGGGACAAATCCCATTCCAATATCGGGCGCGCGCCATCATGGGCACTGTGGCAGCGTCGCCTTCGCGGATAGGGAAATCAACCCAGTAAAACCTAGTATGGCATGCCTCCAGGCCCCCTTGGTCGCGGCGGTTTGCGGCAGTGAAGGCGTGCAAGCCAGCAACACCCTCCCCAGTCGCTGGCTCGCTCACTCACTCGATCACATCAAGGCGGCGTCGCCTGTCAGAACGCCACTTTCACCCCCACCGTCACATTCCGCCCCATCAGGGGCGCGGCGTTCTTGATGAATGAGGTGTGGGCATACGCCAAGCGGTCCGTCAGGTTGTTGGCCTTCAGGTACGCCTGCCAGGGCGATCCATTGCTCAGCTGGCCGTTGTAGCTCACGCCCAGGTTCAACATGCCGTAGCCGGGGGTGGCGGTTTCAAAATCGGCCACGCGGTTTTGGCGGGCGACTTGGACCCACTCGACCTGGCCTTCCCAGGCTTGCCAGTTGGCGTCCATCCGAATACCGGCGCGCGTAGCGGGGATGCGGGGCAGCAAACCGCCGCCGTCGGCCAGCCTGGCGCGCACGGTGTCGCCGAACAGCGTGACGCCCAGGTTGCGGTTGATGCGCTGGCGCACCTGGCCTTCGATGCCAGTGAAGGTGGCGTCGGCCTGGCTGTATTGCAGCAGTTGCAGGCCATCGACTTCATCCAGGGTGCGGCCATAGATGTAGTTGTTGATGCGGTTGCGGAAGACGCTGACGCCAAAGGTGGTGTCGCCCGCCGTCTTCTTCAGGCTGACGTCGATGTTCTGCGAGATCTCGGACTTCAGGTTGGCGTTGCCGCGCTCGTACGTGCTGGTGGCCATGTGCAGGCCTTGGGCGTACAGCTCTTCGGCGGTGGGGGCGCGACTGGCCCGGGTGAAGGAGGTGCCGACCTGGTAGCCGGGCGTGAACTTCCACACCGCGCCCAGCGATGCGGACGTGCCGTTGTGGCTGCGTTCGATGCCGCTGGCCTGGGCCTCGGCCGTCTGGCGGTCGTGGCGCAGGGCGGCTTCAAATCGCCAGTCGCCCAGGCGGTATTCCTCCAGCGCAAAGATGCCGAGCTTGCGGGTGATGGTGGGCTCGACGTAGGCTTCTTCGCCGTCGGCGGTGAACTTGCGCTGTGAGGTTTGCAGGCCAATGACGCCCTTGAACCCGGCAATGGGGTTGTGTTGCAGCTCGACGCGGGTGTCGTAGGCCTTGTTTTGGAAGGTGGTGCTGATGGCGCCGTCTTCGACTTCGTCGTGCACGTAGTCCGTCACCCCCGCGCGCAGGCGCAGGGCCGAGAAACCCGCAAAGGGGTTGCGCAGCTCGCCGCGGATGTCAAAGCGTTCGCTGCGCAGGTCGACCACGGGCACGTCGCCATGTTCGTGATCGTGGTCATGGTCGTGGTCGTCCTCTCCTTCGTCATGGTCATGCGATCCGCAGTGCAGGCTGTTGCCGTGGGTGTGGCAGCCTTCAAAGCTGTGGTTGTGGCCAGGCAGGCCATATTTGGCAGTCTGGCGGGTGTAGGCGGCGCCCAGGTAGCCGCGGTCACCCACCCACGACAGGCCCACGCTGCCGGTATCGGTGCGGTTGAAGCTGCCCAGCACCTTGCGGGTGGGTTCGCCCTCGGGCGCCCAGCCCTTGCCGACGCGGTAGTCGCCCGCGTCGCGTGCCACGCCTTCCACGTGCACCGCCAGGTTGCCGGTGCCGCCGGTCAGCGAGAAGGCACCCGCTGCCTCGCGGGCGCCGGTGTTGGCGCGCAACTCGGCGCTTCCTTCAACGCCTTTTGGGGGCACGGCGGTGGGCACCTTGCCGTCGAGCACGTTGACCACGCCACCCACGGCGCCGTTGCCATACAGCAGCGCAGACGGGCCGCGCAGCACTTCGATCTGCGTGGCCAGCAGGGGCTCGGACACCACGGCGTGGTCGGGGCTGATGGTGGAGGCGTCGTGCAACTCGGCTCCGTCGCTCAGCACCTTGACGCGCGGGCCGTCCATGCCGCGAATGATGGGACGGCTGGCGCCTGCGCCAAAGTGGCTGCTGGTGATGCCGGGCTCGCTGTTGAGCGTCTCGCCCAGGGTGGCCTCTCGGCGGCGCACCAGTTCATCGCCCTCCAGCACGGTGACGGGCGTGGTCATGTCATTGGCGCCCAGTTGCAGGCCGCTGGCAGAGACGGTGACGGGCGGCAGGCTGGCAGAAGCGCCTTGTTGTGACGCCGCCGCTTGAGAAGCGGGTGAAGTACCCTGCTGCGCGTGCGCTACGCCCGTGCCCGCCAGTGCGAGGATCGCAGCCAGAGCAATGGGGTGAAGGACTGGGTAGCAAAGGGTCGACTGGTGGGTGTGCTTGTGATGTGTCATGGCTGCAATCAAAAAGGGGCGTGCCCAGCGGCACGCGGTGTCTTACCATGGGCAAAACACCAATGAAATATGAGTAAAAAGTGCCTCTAGCGCTTTATGGATAAGCGCTAGCAGCTATCAAAAAAGCAGTCTTGTGCAACGAGAGGCCAGTACCCCACGGCATGCGAACAAGGCGTCAGATCAACACGTGTGGAGGCCCGGAACAGCGCAGTACAAAACCCATGGCGTGCCCGCCCCGGGGTTTGCGAGCCAAATGTTTCCGGGTCTTCTGGGGTGCAGATCTGAAGCCACGCGTTATGCGGCGTGGCGCAGTGGGGGTTCAAGCCCGATAAACCGCCTGATGCCTTGCCGCAATCGCAGCGAAATGCAGCAGGCAGGCAGGCTTCACGGCTTAACTGGCTGAACCCGTCACCCTCTTCACCCCGCCGCAGGGGGGGCGCGCGCGTGAAAAAGCGCGACATGCCGGGCCGCCGCGCTGGAGGGCCGGTGTGCCGCCGGTGCGTGCGCAAGCACCAGGGCGGCCAGCGCCATGGGGGCGCTGTGCAAGGCGTCGCCCAACGCCAGTTGGTCGAGCAAGAGGCAATCCACCGGCGCGTGGTGGGCCAGCAGCCGGTCGAGCAGGCTGTGGGCGTGGTCGCCGGTGGGGTTCTGGTGTTGGTGCGCGTGCGCTGTCTGCTCAGTGGCCTTACCGCCAGGGTCGGCGGTGGATATCGACAGTGCGTGGCCCGCAAGCAGTGCCAAACCCTGCGCAGCCTGGACCGCAGGGGCCATGGCCTGAGCAGTGGGTGCGCCGGGCAACGCCTTGGCATGTAGGACCTGGTGCAACCGACCCAGCGTGGGCACCACCACCAAGGCCAGCAGCAGCCACACCAGCGCAGCCTGCGTCCAAAGGTGACGTTGGCGTTGGCTGTGGGTGGTGGTGGCCCGCGCGCGCAGCCCTGCCCGGCCAAGCACGGATGCCTGGCTGGCTATTGGCGCTGCGGGGCGCGGCGGTTGGGGGTGGGTGCGACGCACGGATGGTTCAGTGGGCAGGATTCAAAGGTTGATGGGCCGTTGGCGGGCGTTACTTCACCGGCACCGCTTCGACCACGCGGTAGTACAGGCCGTACTGGTCGTTGGTGAGCACGGTGAACTTGCCTTCGACCACCACCGGTTCCATGGAGTAGCGCACGGGGGTTTTGGCTTTGACTTCGATCATGCTTTCGGGGCCGCCCGGAATACAAAACGAGCAGGTGAGCGGCACAGACGTGAGCAAAAAGTGCGTCTGCGTAGCCTTGGCGTCCAGCGGCATCATGAAACCCTGGAAACGCTGCACGGTCTTGTCCATACCCTTTTGCGCGTCGTTGAACACGGGCAGGATGCCATCCTTGGTGGTCTTTTTGGTCAGCTCGGTCAGTACCGACCATGGCACCACGTCGTTGCGCTGGGGCAGCGGCGCGATAGGGCTGTTGGGGCTGTGGTAACCGGCGCCAGAGCCCGATGGCATGGCAGTGCCTGCGCCCGCCGGCAGCGGCGACGAGAGCACGGGCGCTGCCGCTTGCGAAGTCGCTGCCTCTTTGGCCCGCTCAAAAGCGCCTGGCGCGGGTTTGGTGGCGCTGCCCTGCTGCGCCTGTGCGCCGCCAGCCAGCGCCAGCGCGGCAGCCAACCAGCCCAAACGGAGCGCTCGGCCGTTGGCGGGTGTGGGGGTCAAGGCGTGGGACATGGCGGGCAACCTCTACAAAGAATGGACGGGAGGAGCGCGGTCAGTGCGCGTGCTTCATGCCGCAGTATTTTCCGATAGCCAGACCCTTGCAGGCGGTCTGGAGTTCCTTCTGGCACACGTCGTGGCCCTTGCCGGATTCGAGGCACTTGGCTGCGGCCTCGTGCGCAGCGGCCATGGCGCGGTGGCGTTCGGCGTCGGCCTTGGTCTCTTTGTCGCTATGTGCCTGGGCGTGTGCCAAGGCACCAACGAGCAGCAGGGGGGCCAGGGCGAGTGCGGTGAGGAGCTTTTTCATGAGGGAACCTTTCCGGTGGGTTGGATGAATGAAAACAGGATTCGGTGGACGAGCTCAGGGCTGGCTGAGCAGGTCGGCCACATCGGTGCGGTAGGCCTGCATGGCAGGCAGCAATGCCGCCAGCGCCGCCACACCAGCCGCCAGCAGCGGCACACCCGCCTCGGCAGGCAGCCAGATGAGGCCTGTGACGGGCAGCAGCCCTTGTGCCTGCAACGCCCAGCCCAGCCCATGTGCCAGCCCGTGGCCCAGCAGCAATCCCAACACGGACGCCAGGGCCGCCAGCCACAGGGCCTCCCACAGCACCAGCCCGGCCACGCGGCCCGGGGGGGCGCCCAGCATGCGCAGCATGGCCAGGTCCGCCCGGCGCTCACGCACGGCGTTCCACAGCGCGATGAAAACGCTGAGCGCGGCCACCGCCAGCAGCACGCCGCCAAAGGCGCGCAGGACATCGGCCCCCACGCCCAGCAGGCGCAGCAGGCGCGTAACCTCAATCGCAGGAGCGGCCGCCTGCATGGCAGTGTCGGCGTTGATCTGGCGCGGCAGCGTGATGGCGGCCATGGGCGTGCGGTAGCGCACCAGGGCCACGGTCACTTCGCGCTCTTCTTTCAAAATCTCCAGGTCTTCGGGGTCGCTGGCCGTGGCGGTCTCGTGCACCATCCAGACGGATTCGGTGCTGGTCAGGATCAGCCGGTCCAGCACGCAGCCGCAGGGCTTGAGCACGCCACTGACGCGGTAAGGGTGATCTCCATGCGCGTGCCCTCCCCCGCCCAGCCCATGGCTGCCGATGAAGGTGGCACCCACCAGCGGCGCACCCGCATGGCTGGCTTTGACAATGCCGCGCGCCACGGTGGCGCCCAGCACGGCGTCCATGGGCTGCTGCCACAGCGCGCCTTCGGCCAGCGTGGCCTCGTAGTGGGTGATGTAGTCGGGCGTGGTGCCCACGATGCGGTAACCCTGGTAGCTGTCGCCCAGGCTCAGTGGTATCACCTGCGCCACCAGCGGGTTCTTCTGCAGCGTCAACACCTCTTGCAACGGGATGTTGCCCGTGGGCACGTCGATGTGGAACACCCCCGCCAGGATGAGCTGCAGCGGGCTGCCCTTGGCGCCCACCACCAGGTCGATGCCTGCCAAGTCGCGCTCAAACGCCTTGTCGAGCTGCGTGGCCACCAGCAGCACCAGCGTGATGGCGGCCAGGCCCAGGGTGAGCACCAGCAGATTGAGCACCGCGGCCAGGGGGCGGGACCACAGGTAGCGCCACGAGAGCCGAGCGAGCTTGATGACTCCTGAATTCATAGCTGCTCGCGCTTATCCAATAAGCGCTGAGCGCTAATTTCATTCAAATTTAGCGTTTGCGTGCCCGCCAGAGCCGCCACCACGCGCTGGTCGTGCGTGGCGATGACCAGGCTGGCATCGCAGACCGCAGCGCTGTGTTGCAGCAGGGCCAGCGCGTCGGCGGCGGCCTCGTCGTCCAGGCTGGCCGTGGGCTCGTCGGCCAGCAGCACTTGGGGCGACAACAACACCGCCCGCGCCAGCGCCACCCGCTGCGCCTGTCCGCCCGAGAGCTGGTGTGGCTTGCGCGCTGCCAGATCAGCCACGCCCACCTGCGCCAGCGCGTGGGCAATGGCCAAATCGTCGCGCGGCAGCCCGGCCGCAAAGTAGACCAGCGCCAGGTTGTCAGCCACCGTGAGCGCGCTGCTCAGATACAGCTTTTGCGGCAGAAAGCCGATGCTGCGGGCGCGCCAGGCATCAATCTCGGCCCCGCGCTGCGTGCCCAGCTGCGTGCCCGCGACAAACAAATCGCCGCCGCTGGCGCCGCGCAAACCGGCCATCAGCGACAGCCAAGTCGATTTGCCCGAGCCCGACCGCCCCCGCACCAGAAGCGTGGCGCCCTGGCGCAGATCCACATCGGGGAACCGCAGCGGCGCGGCGCCGCCCGTGGCATAGGTGTAGGAAAGGCCCCGGGTGCGGATCATGCGGCGGCACCCTCGGCCGGGTGCGCGCAGTCGGCGCAGCGCCCGTGGACCGCGATGTCCACTGCCAGACTCTCATGCCCGGCCGTGGCCAGCGCCTGCAGCACCTGCTTGAGGGCAGTCCGCACTTTGGCTGAGCCTTGGGACAGCCGGAACTGGCGGTGGCAGTCGTCGCATTCAAATCTGGGGGCCGCGCCCTCTTCGCCTTGGGGCGCCAGTGCGTAGCGCGTGACCCTGGCAGCATCCACCTGTTTGTGCAGCAGGCCCGCAGCAGCAAAGCGGTCGAGCATGCGGTAGACGGTGACTTTGTTGACGGGCGCGCCTGCGGCCGCCAGAGCGGCCTCGACCTCAGACTCGGAGAGTGCTGCTTCGGGCTGCGCTTGGTACAGCGCCGCCAGCGCCCGCGTGGCATGGGTGGCGCGCATGCCTGGCGGGAGCGACCAGGGGTGCTGGGAGGGGGAAGAGGAGGTTGGCATGGCTGGCAGCTTGGATACACTAGGCCGTAACGCAATTGGGTTGCATTATGCCTCCATGCTGGCAGCCCTTTCTGGAATAACCCGTAAATGCAACGGCGTCGTTTGCATCGTCGTTGCGGGGGTACCCGAAATGATGCCGAACTGCAGGTTTACCCCGCAAGTTCGCCCAGAACGTCGCACAGCGGGGGGAGGCTGAGGCTCACCCCTTCAAATACCGCGCAAACGTCTTCCGAAACTTCTCCACCTTCGGCCCCACCACAAACGCGCAGTACCCCGCATTCGGGTTGTTCGCAAAGTAGTCCTGGTGATAGGCCTCGGCCGTGCTGTAGTTTTGCAGCGGCTTCACCTCGGTGGTGATGGGCGCGCCAAACAGCTTGTCTTGCGACATCTGGCGGATCATGGCGTTGGCGATCTCGCCGTGTTCGGGGTTGTCGTAGTAGATGCCGCTGCGGTACTGCGTGCCCACGTCGTTGCCCTGGCGGTTGAGTGTGGTCGGGTCGTGGGTGTGAAAGAAGATTTCCAGGATCTCTTCCAGGCTGATCTCGTTGGCATCAAAGGTCAGGCGCACCACCTCGGCGTGGCCGGTGTCGCCCTGGCAGATCTGCTCGTAGCTGGGGTTGACCGTGTGGCCGTTGGTGTAGCCGCTTTCCACGTCGGTGATGCCGCGCACGCGATCAAACACGGCTTCGGTGCACCAGAAGCAGCCGCCGCCGAGGGTGATGGTTTGTGGGTTGTGGGCCATGTGGGTCTCCATGCAGTTCGGGGGAGGAAGGTTGGCGGCATGGTACGCGCCCTCACCCGCCGCAGTGCGGGCGGGGGCATTGGCTCTGTGCGGCTTGGCGGTTATTCCGTTCCCAAATCATTCGTGTCTAGGCGCGAAGCCGCAGACAGTGCTGTAGCACGGCAAGGCGAAGCAACAACGACACGGATGATTTAGAAGCGGAATTACTCGTACTGGCGGCCTTGGGCCATCAGCCCAGGCGTGCCAATCAGCGCGTTCAGGCCGTCAAAGTCCATCATCCGGTCCTTGAAAGGCGCTGTGGTCTGGTGCGTGTGCAGGCTGGCGTAGTAGCCCTGCAGCGTGTGCGCCACGGCGCGGGCCGTGCCGCCGGGGAAGATCACGATGCGAAAGCCGCGCTGCTGCAGCTCGGCCGCGCTCTGGATGGGTGTCTTGCCGCCTTCGACCATGTTCGCCAGCAGCGGGATGCGGTGAGCAAAGCGCTGGCAGGCCGCGTCCATCTGCTCGGGGGTGCGCAGGGCCTCGATGAAAAGCGCATCCACACCACATTCCAGGTACGCCTCGGCGCGGTCAAATGCGGCGTCGATGCCCTCGACGGCCAGCGCGTCGGTGCGGGCCAGGATCAGCGTGTAGGCGCCGCGGCGCGCGTCCAGCGCAGCGTGGAGCTTGCCGCACATCTCGCCCACCGACACCACCGTCTTGCCGTCCAGGTGCCCGCAGCGCTTGGGAAAACCTTGGTCCTCGATCTGCACCATGGCGGCGCCCGCGCGCTCAAAGCCGCGCACCGTGCGCTGGGTGTTGAGTGCGTTGCCAAAGCCGGTGTCGGCATCGACGATGACAGGGGTGCGCACGCGCTCGGTGATGCGGGCCAGGGTGTCTTCCACCTCGGTGTAGGTGGTCAGGCCCACGTCGGAGCGGCCCAGGCGCGTGTAGGCAATAGATGCGCCCGAGAGGTACAGCGCCTCGAAGCCCGCCTGCTCGGCCACCAAGGCGCTCAGTGCGTCGTAGACGCCAGGGGCCAGGATGGCGCGGGGTTCATGGAGGCGTTCTTTGAACGATGAAGGGGTCATGTCTTCAAACTTTCTGGCGGGTCAGGTCGGCCGCCGTGTGCGCAGCGATGTAGCCCCCCGCCACGGCGCTGAGCAGGCCGTTGCCGGAGAGATAGCCCCACACCGCGTCACCCGACACGCCCCGCGCGGCGCCGCCTGCGGCCAGCAGATTCGGAAACGGTTGGCCGTGCTGCCTGAGCACGCGGCACTGGGCGTCGATGTCCAGCCCGCCCTGCGTGTGGAACAGCGCGCCCGTCACCTTGACGGCGCAGAACGGAGCCTGCAGCGGACGGGCAAAGACGCGACGGTTTTGGTCGTTTTGGCCGCTGGCGCTGGTGGTGTTTGCCAGAGTAGCTATCAATTTTGATTCTTCACAGCCGATGGTGGCCGCCAGCGCTTGTACGCTGTCGCAGTGCTTGACGGCACCTGCCGCCTCGGCGTCGACAAAGTCCGGAAAGCTGCGCGCCAGCGCGAGGATGGGCGCGTCAAACACATTCAACGCCACGCCGCCCGGCTGCGCCAGCACATGCACTGACGCCTCGGAGTAGCCCTGTGTCTCGTCGTGAAAGCGCTCGCCCAGCGCATTGACCTGGATGCCGCCTTCCATCATCAGCGCCCACGAGATCAGCGCGCCCTGCGGAATCGCCCAGGAGCCGTGGCCCTGGTAGCCGCCCAGGTCCGCCAGCCGGGCGCCCAGCGCCAGACCCCAGGCGATGGCGCTGCCGTCATTGCCGGTGTGGCCGGCGAACAGCGCATCGCGCATTTCGGGCAACAGCTCTCGCACCATGGCCGGGTTGCCGCCAAAGCCGTTGCAGGCCAGGATGAGCGCGTCGCAGGCCAGGTGCTCCAGAGTGCCGTCGGGCCGCTCGTAGCCCACGCCGATCACGCGCTGCTGGGCGTTGACCCACAGCTCGCGCACGGTGGCTTCGGTGATGAGGGGAATGTCCACCGCCGTCACCGCGTTGGCCAGGCGGCCCATCAGGCCCACGCCAGTTTTCTCGGGGGTGGCGTGCATGCGGCGCACGCTGTGGCCGGGGTACAAAAATCCATCCAGCACCTGCCACTGCAGGCCGTGGCGCGCTTGCAGCGCATCCAGTGCCGGGCCAATGGCCTGGGCGTAGGCCTGCACCAGGTGCGGCGCCGCACGGCCCTTGGCCTTGGCGCTGATGTCGGCGGCAAAACGCTCCGGGCTGTCGTCGTCAATGCCCGCCGCACGCTGCGCCTGCGTGCCGGGCGCAGGGATAAAGCCGGATGACAGGGCCGAGGAGCCCAGCGGTGTGGCGTCGCGCTCCAGCACGGCGCAGTCCACACCGGCGTCGTGCAGCATCAGCGCCGCCGTGAGGCCACAGGCACCGCCGCCCACGATGAGCACCGGCACATGGGCCTCTTGCGCCACGGTGCCGGGCAGGTGCTCGGCATGGCAGATGCGGGGTGTGCTCATGGGCGCATTCATGCGGAAGGGGCGGCAACAGCGGCCGTCACGGCGGCCGCAAAGTCGGCGCAGGTCAGCACCTGGGCCACGTTGGCCATGTCGGCCACCGAGGTGTCGTGCACTGCCTGCTTGAAGGCCGCGCAGCCGTCGGACAGCACCAGGGTCTGGTAATCGCGCATGTGTGCATCGCGCACCGTGCTCGCCACGCCACCATTGGTGACGATGCCGCACACCGCCACGGTGGTGATGCCCGCGCGGCGCAGCACCCAGTCGAGCTGGGTGTTGAAGAAGGCCGAATACGCCACCTTGCACACCGACACGTCCACCCACGGGGCGATATCGGACACCAGCGCCTGGCCCGCGCTGCCCGGCGCAAAATCGCCGCGCCGTAGGAAAGGGCGCAGTGCTTTCAAATGCGGCGAAATCATCGGCTCGCCTTGCGCATCGGGCCACAGCGTGAACTGGCTCCCAACCACCATCCCCCCGGCCGCTTTCAGCGCCTGGGCCACGGCGGCAATGCGCGGGGGCAGCGCCTGCGCCGCCGTGCTCACCGCTCCGCCCCGGGCATAGGCACCCTCCGGGGCCAAAAAATCGTCTTGCAGGTCGATGATGACCAGCGCGGTGTGGCGTGGGTCGATGGAACCGTGGCTCATGCCGCGCCCTCCCCCTCTGCCCGCACCAACAGGTTGCCCAGCGGATCCACCGTGGCGCTGAAGCCGGGCTCCAGCCACACCGTGGTGTCGGGCTGCTCCAGGATGGCCGGGCCGTCGATGCGGGTGCCCACGGGCAGGTCCAGGCGTGCGTGGCGCGCGGCGTCCCACCAGCGGCCGGCGTGGAACACACGCTGCACACCCAGCGAGGGGTTCACCGTGGTGGTCTGCGGGGCCAGCACCGTCAGGTCGAACTTCGGGCGCACACCCACACGGGCGTAGCGCAGGTTCATCACCCGCACGGCAATGCCGTCAAGCACGCGGCCAAAGGCGGCGCGGTAGGCAGTCTCGAACGCGGCGCGGATGCCCTCGTGGCTCAGCGCGTCGGCGCCCACAGGCACCTGCACGGTGTGGGTCTGCCCGGCGTAGAGCATGTCGAGCGCGATAACCTCCTGCACTTCCACGAACTTCACGCCCGCCGAATCCAGCCGCTGCTGGCAGGTGGCGGCCAGTGTGGCCACGCGCTGGCGCAGGTCGGCCACGTCCAGGTCAGCCAAGGGCTTGTTCAGCGTCTGCACCGCGTCGTGGCGCATGTCGGCCATCACGCAACCCAGGGCCGAGGTCACGCCGGGGTAGCGCGGCACGATGCCCGTGCCCACACCCACCTCGCGCATCATGGCGCACACATGCAGCGCGCCGCCACCGCCAAATGGCATATAGGCGAACTGGCGCGGGTCGTGCCCACGCTCGATGGACACCACGCGCACCGCGCCCGCCATCTTGGCGTTGGCCACCGTGAGGACGGCTTCGGCGGCCGCCATCACATCCAGGCCCAGGGGCTTGGCGACGTGGGTCTCGATGGCGTCGCGGGACTTTTGTGCGTCCATGGCGGCCAGCAGACCACCTCCCAGGGGCCTGTCTGCTGCAATGCGCCCCAGCAGCACATTGGCGTCTGTCACCGTGGGGCGTGTGTTGCCCCGGCCATAGCAGGCCGGGCCGGGGATGCTGCCCGCCGACTCAGGGCCCACCTGCAGCATGCCGCTGGCGTCTACCGAGGCGATGGAGCCGCCACCCGCGCCGATGGTCTCGATCTGGATCATGGGCGAGCGCACCACCATGCCGAACTCAATGGCTGTCTGTGCAGCCAGCGCCGCCTCGCCTTTGGCCACGAGAGACACGTCGAACGAGGTGCCGCCCATGTCGCCGGTGATCACATCGGGGAAGCCTGCCGCACGCGCAATGGCCGCGCAGGCAATCACGCCCGCCGCCGGGCCCGAGAGCGCGGTGCGCACCGGCACATCGCAGGCCGTCTGGCGCGACATCACGCCGCCGTTGCTCTGCACGATGAGCAGCTCGCCGCCAAAGCCCTGCGTGCGCAGGTCGCCTTCCAGCCGTTCCAGATAGCTGCCCACCACGGGCTGCAGGGACGCGTTGAGCGTGGCGGTGGAGCAGCGCTCGAACTCGCGGATTTCGGGCAGCACTTCGCTGGCGGCCGTCACATGCGGGTTGGGCCACACGCTGCGCACGGCGGCTACGGCGGCCTGTTCGTTGGCGGGGTTGGCATAGGTGTTAATGAAGAACACGCAGACGGCCTCGCAGCCCGCCTCCAGCAGCGCACGGGCCTGGGCCTTGATCTGCTCCACGTCCACGGGGGTGTGCACCGTGCCATCGGCCAGCACACGTTCGTCCACCTCCAGACGCAAGTCGCGCGGCACGATGGGCTCGAAGCTGCCGCGCAGGCCCCAGGTCTGCGGCCGGTCGCGGCGGCGCATCTCCAGCACATCGCGAAAGCCCCGCGTGGTGATGATTCCGGTGCGCGCCACCTTGCGCTCCAGCAGCGCATTGGTGCCCACGGTAGTGCCGTGCACGATGGTGGCGATCTGCCCGGCCGAGTCGGCCACGCGCGCCACGCCGTTCATGAAGCCGCGCGCCTCCTCGCCCCGGGTGCTGGGCACCTTGACGATGCGGGCGCTGCCGTCGCGCTCATCCAGCACGAACAGGTCGGTGAAGGTGCCACCCACGTCCACGCCCACCACATAGGACGCTTCGCTCAAAGCCTTGTCCGAAACCTTGTCGCTGCTCATGCCTTGCCTTTCACTACGGCGGGGGCACTCACATATCCCATCGCCAGATCCTTCTCACGCGCTGCCCCATCCCGCGCGGCCGGGGCACCGTACCCACCGCCACCGGGGGTCTCCAAACGCACGCGTTCGCCCCGCTTGAGGCGGATGCCAATCATCTTGGAGCGCATGGGTGGTTGCTTCCATTCACTATCGTTTTCATAGCTGAAAACGTTCATGGAACCAGCGCCACCACCCGAAATTCCTTGGGGAGACGCCTTGCCGCGCTCGCCAAAGATGAAGACCTCGGCATCCTGCTCCAGCAGCTCAATTTCGTAGATGGCGCCCAAGCCGCCCCGGTGCTGGCCGTCGCCGCCCGAATCGGGCCGCAACGCCCACTGCGTGAAGCGCACGGGGTACGCCGCCTCCAAAATTTCGAGCGGCGGGATGGTGGCGGTGGAGATGGGCGCGTTGCCGTGGCTCAGGCCATCGCCATCGCTGTGCCCGCCGTGGCCGCCGCCGAAGAAGCTGAACATCACCCAGCGTTGGCCCTTGCGGGCTGCGTCGGTGCGCAGCCCGGCGATGGACAGTGCATTGATGGTGCCGTAGGCCTGGGCCATGGCGCGCTTCGGGTCAGCCTGCGCGGTGGCGCTGAAGATCACATCGATCATGCGCAGGATGGTTTCGGTGTAGCCACCCACGGGGCGCGGGCGCGCAGCGCTGATGACCAGCCCCTCGGGCAGCACAAAGTCCACGGCGTCGAGCACGCCCGCGTTGGCCGGCACATCGGGGAACAAGTGCTTGAGCGCCACGTAACACGCCGCAATGGCCGTGGCGCGTGAGATGTTGACCGGTCCGGCGCACTGCGGCGAGGTGCGCGAGAAGTCGAGCGTCAGGCGGGCGCCCTGCACCGTCATGTCGAGCGCAATGGTCAGTGGCTCGTCCTTCACGCCGTCGTTGTCCAGGATGTCGCTGAAGCTGTAGCGCCCGTCGGGCAGCGCCGCGATGTGCGACCGCATGAGCTTGACAGCGCGTGTGCGCAGCTCGCCCATGGCCTGTTGCACCAGGGCGTCACCGTATTGGTCCAGCAGGTCGTGCAGGCGGCGTTCGCCCAGGTCCAGCGCGGCCAGCTGACCGTTCAGGTCGCCCCACAGGCTGTCGGGCAGGCGGGTGTTGGCCTTGAGGATGGCGAGCACGTCGTCGTCGAACACGCCGCCCCGCACGATGCGCACGGGCGGAATCTGCACCGCCTCTTGCCAGCACTCGGTGGCAGCCGGGTTGTAGTTGCCGGGCACGTTGCCGCCCACGTCGTGCCAGTGCGCGGCCGATGCCAGGAAGCAGAACAGCTGCCCGTTGCGGAAGAACGGGCGCACCAGCTTGAAGTCATTGGCGTGGGTGCCGCCCTCGTAGGGGTCGTTGAACAGCCAGGTATCCCCCGCCGTAATGCCGCCGCGCTCGCCCGCTGCCCGCATGGCCGCGCGCACCGCAAAAGCCATGGCGCCTACGAACACGGGCAGGCCAGACTTGCCTTGCACCAGCGTGTCGCCCGTGGTGGCGTCGTACAGACCGTGGCAGGCGTCATGCGCCTCGGCAATGATGGGATTGAACGCGCTGCGGTACAGCGTGGCGTCCATCTCGTCAGCGATCTGTTCCAGCCGCCCGCGCAGCACGGCCAGGGTGACGGGGTCCATGTGGGGCGGTGTGGGTTTTGTATCGTGTTCAGCCATTGACGGCCTCCTTGCCAAAGCGGGTGCGCAGCTGGTTCAGCAGACCGCCAGCGCGCACCATGTCCATGAGAAACGGGGGAATGGGGTCGCAGGCCAGCGCACGGCCCTGGGGGGTGATGACAGCGGGCGCCTGCCAGTCGAGCGTGACGGCGTCGCCTTCGCTGACCGCATCCGCCTCGGCACAGGTCAGCAGCAGCAGGCCCAGGTTGAAGGCGTTGCGAAAGTAGAGGCCGCTGAACGACGGTGCAATGACCGCCACAATGCCCAGCCGCACCAGCACGGCGGCCGCCTGCTCGCGCGAGGAGCCAATGCCGAAGTTGGGGCCCGCCACAATGACGTCGCCCTTGCGCACGCCCGCCACAAAGTCGGGGCGCACGGATTCGAGGCAGTGGCGCGCCAGCACGTCCAGGCCGTGCTTCATGGCGTGGCCGGGGGCCAGCACATCGGTGTCGATGTCGGCGCCCAATTTCCAGACCTTGTGGGTGTGTGTCATGCGAGTACCTCGCGCGGGTCGGTAATGCACCCGCGCAGGGCCGATGCCGCCACGGTGTAGGGCGACGCCAGATACACCTGTGCGGTGGCCGAGCCCATGCGGCCCTTGAAGTTGCGGGCGGTGCTGGAGATGACGGTGGTGTTGTCGCCCACCGTGTCGCCATAGCCCGCGCAGGCCCCGCAGGTCGTGGGGAGCAGCTCTGCGCCAGCGTCCTGCAGCACCTGCAGCACACCCTCGTCGCGTGCGGCGGCCTGGTCCTGCAGGCTGGCAGGCGCCACCATCAGGCGCACGCCAGAGGCCACCCGCCGACCGCGCAGCACAGTGGCAGCAGCACGCAGGTCGTCCAGCTTGGCGCCAGTGCAGGCACCGATATAGGCCACGTCTATGCCCTGCCCTGCATGCTGCGCCACGGGCGCGGCGTTGGCAGGGCTGTGGGGCGCTGCGACCTGCGGTGTGAGTGTGGTGGCGTCGAATGTGTGGCGTTTCAGGGCAGCGCCTTCGTCCGTGCGCCAGGCGTCCAGCCCTTGCAGGTCCGTATCGGGCACACCAGCAGCCCGCAGCCAGTCACGCGTGGTGGCATCGGGGGCAATCAACCCGGCCTGGGCGCCAAGCTCAGCGCTCATGTTGGACAGCGTCATGCGCTCCTGCATGCCCAGCGCCTGCACGGCCGGACCAGCAAACTCGACGGCCTGGTACTGGCCGCCGTTCATGCCAAAACGGCCAATCATGTGCAACATCATGTCCTTGGCCGTCAAGCCCTTGCCCAGTTGGCCACTCCAGTGCATCTGCAAGGTGTCGGGCACGCGCAGCCAGATTTCGCCGGTCACGACCACGCCCAGCATCTCGGTGCTGCCGATGCCAAACATATAGGCACCAAACGCGCCGCCCGTGGGCGAATGGGAGTCGCCCCCCACGCAGAACATGCCGGGGCGGATGTGGCCTTGCTGGGGCACCACCACATGGCAGATGCCCTGGCCGTCGTACACGTGGGGCAAGTCTTGCTCGCGCGCCCAGTCGCGGGCGATGCGCACGATGCGGCGGGATTCGTTGTCGCGCTCGGGCAGGTAGTGGTCCATGACAAGCACCACGCGGGACTTGTCCCAGATTTGCGCGCCCAGCTCGTCGAGCATAGGTTTCAAGCGCCGGGGGCCGGACGAATCGTGGAACATCGCCAGGTCCACCCGACAGTTGACGATTTCACCGGGCGTGACGCTGTCGCGGCCACTGGCGCGGGCCACGAGCTTTTGCGCCAGCGTGCTCGGGGAACGGTTGGGGAGGCTCATTCGGGCTTGGCTCCGGAAAACTGCACCACCTTGGCCCAGCGCGGAATCTCAGCCTGCACAAAACGCGCGAACTCCTCGGGGCTGTTGCCGACCGGGACAGCGCCCTCATGCTCCAGTCGTTTTTTTACGTCAGGCGTGGCGATTGCCTGACGCGCCGCATCGCTGATGCGCTTGGCCAGCTCAGGGTTCATCTGGCCGGGCCCAAACAGGCCGAACCAGGCACTGGATTCATAGCCTGGCAGCACCTCGGCAATCGCTGGCACATCGGGAAAGGCCGGCAAGCGTTTGGCACTCGTCACACCCAACGCCTTGAGCTTGCCTGCGCGAATCTGTGCCTGGGCGTTGCCGACAGCGGCGAACATCAGGTCCACCTGCCCGGCCAGCACGTCCTGCAGCGCGGGGGCTGTGCCACGGTAGGGAATGTTCACGATGTAGGCACCCGACTGCATCTTGAAGGCGTCGCCCGCCAGGTGCAGCGACGAGCCCACCGCGCCAATCGCAAAGTTGAGCTTGCCGGGCTGTGCCTTGGCCAGCGCGATGAGCTCGCGAACGTCCTTGGCAGGCAAAGAAGGGTTCGCCACCAGGACCGAGGGCGAGGTAGCCACACAGGTCAACGGGGTGAAATCCTTGATAGGGTCGAACGGCAGCGTCTTGTACAGGCTGGCGTTGATGGCGTGGCTGGTGAAGCTCATCAGCAAGGTGTTGCCATCGGGCGGTGCCTTGGCCACGGCATCGGCCGCGATATTGCCGCCCGCGCCTGGGCGGTTCTCGACGATCACGGTGCGGCCCAGCAGGCGGCCCAATTCAATGGACAGGGTGCGAGCCAGTGTGTCGGTGGAGCCACCCGCAGGGGCGCCGACCAGAATGCGAATGGGGGCGGACTGTGCCCGCGCGTCCGCACTGTGCAGGACTGCGAGCCCTGGGCTCAGCGCGATGAGAAGGTGACGGCGTTGGATCATGGTGGTGTTGTCTCCTGCGGATCGGGGTACAGGGTCACTCTCGGCGAGCCCTGGTTCTCTGATGGCGATGCGCGTTTGTTTCCGTTGCGTGGATCAGGGTTAGAGCCCGAGGTAGGCGCGGCGCAGGTCGTCGCTGCGCAACAATTCGTCGGGCGCGCCGGAGAATCGGATGCTTCCGTTCTCCATGACGTAGGCCCGGTTAGCAATCTCCAGCGACTGGCCCACGTTCTGCTCGACCAGCAACACGGCCAGGCCGGTAGCGCGCAGTTGGCTAATCAATCCAAACAACTCTTCGACCAGCAGGGGCGACAGGCCCAGCGAAGGCTCGTCCAGGATCAGCAGGCGCGGCTCGGCCATCAGGCCACGGCCAATGGCCAACATCTGCTGCTCGCCGCCGCTCATCGTGCCCGCGAGCTGGGTGGTGCGCTCCTTCAGGCGCGGAAACGTGGCAAACACCTTGTCGATGTTGTCGGTCCGGCGCTCCCGAGCCCTTGTGAAGCTGCCCAGCGAGAGGTTCTCCAACACGCTGAGGTTGGGGAAAATCTTGCGCCCTTCGGGCACCTGGATGAGCCCGGCTTTGACCACGTCGGTGTAATGCGCGCCGCTGAGGTCGGCGCCATCGAACGCGACGTTTCCGCCCCAGGCCTTGTAGATGCCACACACCACGTTGTTGAACGTGGACTTGCCTGCGCCGTTGCTGCCCAGCAGGGCCACGGTCTCGCCGGGCTGAACCTGCAGGTCCACGCCACGCAAGACCTCGACGCGGCCATAGCCGCCGCGCAGGCCCGCCACACTGAGCAAGGGGCTGGATGCGGACGATGGAGACGTGCTGCTCATGCGGCCTCCTTCGCGGCAGCAGCACGCAGTCGCGCCGCCGTGCCGTGGCCCAGGTAGGCCTCGATCACGCGCTCGTCCGATGTCACCACGCCAGGGCTGCCCTCAGCAATCAACTGGCCCTGCGCCAGCACCCAGACATGTTCGGCCAAATTCATCACGGCCTGCATGACGTGCTCGATCATCAACACGGTCACACCGCCGTCGGCAATGCCGCGCACCACGGGAATCATCTCGGCAATCTCCTGGGGGTTGAGGCCGGCCAGCACTTCATCGAGCAGCAGCAGGCGGGGCTGCGTGGCCAGCGCGCGCGCCAGCTCCAGACGCTTGCGGCCGGCCACGGTGAGGTCGGCCGCAGGTTTGTCGAGCTGTGGCAGCAGGCCCACGCGCGCCGCCACATCGGTAGCCAGGGCCAGCGCGGCGCGGCGATTGGGCTCTTTCAGGTGCGCGCCGACGGCGATGTTCTCGCGCACCGTTTGGGCAGCGAAAGGTTGCACGATCTGGAAGGTGCGGGTCATGCCCAGGCGGGCGTTGAGGTGGGGTGCCTGACTGGTGATGTCCTGCCCTGCAAAGCGCACGGAGCCCGCATCAGGCCGTACAAAACCCGACATCAAGGCAAAGAGCGTGGTCTTGCCTGCGCCGTTGGGGCCAATCAGCGCCGTGAGAGAGCCTTCAGGCACGGTCAGGCTCACGTTTTGCACCGCCTTGAGCCCGCCAAACGACTTGTTCAGGCCGCTTAGTTGCAACAATTCATTTGCCATCGCGGCCTCCCGAGCGCTTCCACACCGAAATCACCGACTGCCCGATGCCCGCAATGCCACGCGGCAGAAACATCACGATGAGCACCAGCACCACGCCATAGATCACCATGTTGATGCCAGGAAGTTGGCCGAACAAGTTGCGGGTGATGTCGGCAAGGATGTGCAGTACCAGTGCGCCCAGAACGGGCCCCCATACAGTGCCGATGCCACCCACAATGGCGGCCACGAGCGCCTCCACCGATGTGACCGAACCATAGGCAATGCCAGGGTCGATGTACTGGAACACTTGCACATAAAACGCCCCCGCCGCGCCCATGAAGCCGCCCGACAGGGCGATGGCGCCCATCTTGACGTTGAAGGGATTCACCCCAATGGCACGCGCGGCGTCTTCGTTGTCGCGCACGGCCTGCAGCCAGGCACCAAAACGCGAGTTCTTGAGCCACCAGCTCACCAGCAGCGCCAGCGTGACCAGCGCCAGGATCAGCAAGACATATCCCTTGCGCGAGCCGAATTGCATGTTGGCGAGCGATTCGCGGAGCGGCAGCATCAGGCCCACGCCCGCCCCGGTGAACGGCACGGACAGCGCCAGGATGCGGAACACCTCGGCAAAGGCCAGCGTGACCAGCGCAAAGTATGAGCCTTTGAGCCCGTAGCGGAACGACAGCCCGCCCACGAACAGCCCTACCAGCGCGCTACCCACCACGGCCATGGGCAGTGCGACCCAGGGGTTGATGCCGCCTTGCATCTGCGCGATGGCCTGGATGTAGGCACCCGTGCCAAAAAACAGAGCGTGCCCGAACGAAAACTGCCCACCGAAGCCGCCCAGAATGTTCCAGGCCTGTGCCAGCAAGGCGGCGTAGAGCGCCATCATCACAAAGTTGAGCAGCACGCCAGAGTCCGACACGCCCGTCACAGCCGCGACGACGGCGGCGAACAATCCAATGGTCCAGAGTTGCTTCATGCCTTGGCTCCAAACAAGCCCTGCGGGCGAAACAGCAACACCGCGATGAAGATGGCAAAAATACCGATCTGTCCCAGCGATTCGCCCAGATACAGGCCGCCCAACGACTCCACCACACCGATCAGCAGCCCCCCCACCAGCGCACCGGTAAAGCTGCCCATGCCGCCGAGCACCACGATGGTGAAGGCCACCAGCACAAAGCCGCTGCCGACCTGTGGATTCACGTAGTAAGCGGGGAGCAGAAAGCAGGCGGCAGCACCCAGGCAGGCCAGACCGATGCCAAAGCTCATGGCGTACACATGGTCCACGTTGATGCCCATGAGCTTGGCGCCGTGCTTCTCCTTGGCTACGGCGCGGATGGCGCGGCCCAGGTCGGTGCGGCCCACGATCCACAGCAGCACGGCCGACACCACCAGCGCGCCAGCAAAGGCGACCAGCTTGGGCAAGGCGATCATGGCGGGCCCCACCGCCACGGTGGTGAGGGTGTAGGCCGTGTCGATGGTGCGTGTGTCGGATTTGAAGAACAGCAGCGCGAGGTTTTCCATCACGATGGAGATGCCCAGCGTGACGAGCAGGATGTTTTCGTCCTTCCCATGGCTGGCGCGGTTGATGACCAGGCGCTGCAGCACATAACCCAGGGCGAACATGCCGGGCACCAGGATAGGCAACGCCAGGTAGGGGTCCAGCCCGAAGTGCTGCTTGAGCAGGTACACCGCGTACAGCGCCAGCATCAGCGACGCGCCATGCGCGAAGTTGATGATGTGCAGCACGCCGTAAATCAGCGTGAGCCCGAGCGCGATAAGGGCATACACCGCGCCCGTGGTCAGGCCGTTGAGGACGGAAGGAAAGAGGATGCTGAGCTCAAACATGGGTGTGGAGTCCGGCGTTCAGGCAAAGGCGCGGCCTGGCGCTCCGCGTCGGAGCGCCCCGCAGCCCCTGCATTCAGGGCCGAAAAGTGTTGGGTGTCAGGCCTTCAGCGGGAAGAGCGGGTCCGCTTCGCGGTAGTCGCGCGGGATGATGACCTTGATGTCCTTGTTCAGCACCTGGGTCATCAAAGGCTGCGCCCCCTGGTTCTGTCCATTGACGAACTTGGTCGGACCGTAAGGCATGATGTGGTCGGCAAAGGTGCTCTTCTCCAGCGCTTCGATAAGGGCTGCGCGGTCCATCGACTTGGCGCGCTCCAGTGCATCAGCCAGCAGCCACATGCTGGTGTAGGTCATGAACAGCTCGTAGCTGAAGAACAGACCCTTGGCCTCAACGCGCTTCTTGAGTTCTTGCGCGCGCTTGTCCTTGGGATTGAACCAGTGGTTGCAGTCGATGATGCCGTTGGCTGCGTCCGGGAACTCCTTGACGAACTTATAGCTCGACGCGGCGCCGCCCAGCACCGAGTAAATAGCCTTGGGCGTGACCTTCTGCTGCTGCATGGTGCGCACCAGCAGCGCGTACTCGTTGTAGTAATTGGCGGGGATGACGATGTCGGGGTTGATCGCCTTCATGCGCAGCACGATGTTGTTGAAGTCGCGCGTGGGGTTGGCGTGCTTGACGATCTCCTTGACCTCGTAGCCGTAGCCTGGCAACTCGCGAGCCAGCAACGCGGCTGTACCCGAACCAAACAGCGACTCCTCGTGAATGATCATCACTGTCTTGGCGGGCTTGCCGGCCGAGGTGTTCAGCACATGAAGGTTGGCCACGGCGGTTTCGGCGCATTTCTTGTAGCCAGGACCGAACCGGAAGGTGTTCTTTAATCCCCGCTCGACGATCTGGTCGGCCACCCCCACGTCCACGATGTGCGGCAGGTTGTATTTGGCGGCCGCTTGTGTGGTGGCCAGACAAATGGCAGACGCAAAAGCCCCCACCACTGCGGACACGCCGGCCTCGTTCATCTTCTCAATTTCTGCGGCGCCTGCTTGGGGTTGCGACTGGGCATCCCCCAGCAACGCCTCGATTTTGGCGCCGCCCAGGGACTTGATGCCGCCAGCCTTGTTGATGTCCTCGATGGCCATCATCGCGCCCTCACGGCACTGCTGGCCCGAATACGCGAGTGCACCCGTCACCGGGTGCAGCACACCGACCTTGATGGCCTTTGCTTGTGCCCCGCCCACCAATGGAAAGGCCATTGCAGACGCTGCAGCGGCCGACTGGGACATGAAATGGCGGCGAGTACTCATGGGCATTCTCCTGGCTAGGTAGGTTAGGTTGAGATAGAGGCGCGGAAGGCAATCAATGGAACTGGGCGGACAGCTCTTTGCTGACCCAGACCTTTGCGTCGATGCTGCCCACACGGGACAGCTGCATTTCGTATTCGTAGCGGTCGGGGCGATACAGCCCGTGCAGCCATTGCACGGGGCGCTCCTGGTCGTCATAAATCAGGCGACGCACTGCCAACAAGGCGGAGCCCACCGATATGTCGAGGTGGCGCGCCACCACAGCATCTGCCAGCTTGGCCGAGATGGTCTGGTGGGCCCGTCCGACCTTGACGCCGGATTCTTCCAGCAGCACCAGAATGGGCTTTCGCGCCAGTTCCCGCCGTCCAAATTGGCGGGCAATGTACGCGGGCACATAGGTGGTGATGTGGGAAAGCGGGCCTTCTTTGGTGCTGCGCACGCGCACCGCCTTTTGCACCGAATCGCCCACTGCAATCTGCAGGGCGCCTGCCACAGCGCGGGACGCTGTGACGGTTTCCACGTCCAGCACCTTCACGGATGTGCGCAAACCCATGCTGACCAGGTTCTCCAACAATCCCGTCAGGTGTGCGCGGCTGCTCTCTCCGTCGGCTCCCACACCTTCAGATGGCGGGGCCGACAACACTGGCCGCGTACCTCGACCGGGCTCGCGCGAAATCATGCCCTCGCCTTCCAGCAGCTCCAACGCGCGGCGCACCGTCACGCGGGCCACCGAAAACTGCTGCATCAGCGCAAACTCACCGGGCAAACCGTCTGCAAAGCGGCCTTCCTGCAGTTGCTCGCGCAGCACCAGATAGATCTGGTGGTACTTGGGCAGCGGCAGGTTGTTGGATGGCATGACTGTGATATTAGGAATAGTTCTAATGTCCTGTCAATAAGACATTTAAGTGCAAAATTGGCGCTTAAGAAGACATTTGCGCAAAGGGCGGCGTGAGAAAGCCTATGCAACCACTGTGCCAACGCACTGGCTCTGAGCCCAGAGAGCTTTGTAAAGCATCACATTTTTTCTATTGAAGCGACACGGTTGGATTGACGCTCTCACGGGCATTGACTACATTACTAACCAGTCAGTCATTAACGAAGCCGCCGTTGTCTCCCATCTCGATCCCGTCCCAGCCCCATCCAGCGACCAAACGCGAACGCCGCAAAGAGGCGCGCCCTGGCGAGTTGCTGGAAGCGGCGCTCGACCTTTTTGTTGAAAAAGGGTTTGCGGCGACCCGGGTGGATGAAGTAGCGGCGCGGGCGGGGGTGTCCAAAGGCACCTTGTTTTTGTACTTCCCCAGTAAGGAAGAACTTTTCAAGGCCGTGGTGCGCGAGAACATCGCCGGGCGGTTTGAAGAATGGAACGCCGAGCTGGAAACCTTTGTGGGCACCACTAGCGATGTGCTTCGCTATTGTTATAAGGTCTGGTGGGAGCGCATTGGGAGCACCAAGGCGTCAGGGATCACCAAGCTGATGCTGAGCGAGGCCCAGAACTTTCCCGAAATCGCTCAGTTTTACCAGCAAGAAGTCATCATGCCGGGGCAATCTCTGGTTCGGCGCATTCTGGAGCGCGGCGTTGCGCGGGGCGAGTTTCGCGCTATCAATCTGGACTATGCGGTGTACCTGGTGCTGGCACCCATGATCTTCCTCATGATGTGGAAGCATTCGATGGGCGCATGCGTGCCTGACGCGCTGCGACTGACGCCCGAAAGCTACATCGAGACCCAGATCGACAACATCCTGCATGGGCTGTGTGTGCGGCCTGATGCGCCTCTTCCTCCCCCCCCTCCTCCCTCGGTCTGACCATGAAACGCTGGATTCCCTGGATGGCTGCAGCCATCGTTGTCGTGCTGGTGGGTGCAGGCGGCTGGCGGGCCATGGCGGCGCGCCAGGCCCAGCAAAAGGCGCTGAGCGAAGCAGCCACGCAGCGGGCAGACGCCCCTTTGCAATTGGCCGCTGACGAGGTGCTGGCGGTGCAAAAGCGGAGCCTGTCGCTGGGGGTGCCCGTCTCAGGATCTTTGCGCGCCGTGGACTCTGCGATGGTCAAAGCCCGCGTGGGCGGCGAGTTGCAAGGCTTGACCGTGCGCGAGGGGGACAGCATCAAGGCAGGGCAGGAGGTCGCTCGCATCGACCCCACCGAGGCCCGCGCGCGCCTGCGCCAAGCCCAGCAGCAAGCTGATGCCGCCAAATCCCAGGTCGACATCAACCAGCGCCAGTTCGCCAACAACCGCGCACTGGTGGACCAGGGGTTCATTTCAGCGACGGCGCTGGTGACATCGCAAGCCAGCCTGGACGCCGCGCAATCCACCTACCAGGCCGCCGTGGCTGCAGCAGATGTGGCACGCAAGGCGCTGGAGGACACGGTGCTCAAGAGCCCTATCAGCGGCCTTGTGGCGCAGCGATTGGCTCAGCCCGGTGAGCGCGTGGCCATCGACACCCGCATCATCGAGGTGGTGGACCTCTCGCGCCTGGAGCTGGAGGCGCTGCTGAGCCCCTCGGACTCGGTGGCGGTGCGCGTGGGGCAGAAAGCACTGCTGACCATTGAAGGTGCGTCGGCGCCGGTGTCGGCCACCGTGGTGCGCATCAACCCCAGCGCACAGGTAGCCAGCCGCACGGTGCCGGTTTACCTGCGGGTGGACCAATCCAGGGCAGAAGCGCCCCTGCGCCAGGGGCTTTTTGTGCAGGGCACGCTCGACACGGGGCATGCCGATGTACTGACCGTACCGCTCGACGCGGTGCGCACCGACAAGCCTGCGCCGTATCTGCAGACGATCCAAGATGGGCGAATTGCCTATGTGCAGGTTAAAACGGGGACCCGCGCTGTCATCAATGGGCAGACTACGGTCGCGGTGGAGGGAGTGCCAGCTGGCACACCCGTGGTTGCAGGCCGCATTGGCCAGTTGCGCGAAGGCACGGCCGTGGCAGGCGGTCTGACTGGCGCAGCGGTTGCGCGTTCCGCTCCAGTCGTGCCCGCTGCATCTCGCGCAGCACCCTGATGTGCTGACCCGCCATGTGGTTCACCCAAGTCAGCCTTAAAAACCCCGTGTTCGCCACGATGGTGATGCTCGCCATCGTTGTGCTGGGTTTGTTTTCGTACCAGCGCCTCAAGGTTGACCAGTTTCCGAACATCGACTTTCCGGTGGTGGTGGTCACCGTGGACTACCCCGGTGCATCGCCAGAAATCGTCGAAAGCGAAGTCACCAAGAAGATTGAAGAAGGCGTCAACTCGATTGCCGGTATCAACGCCCTCACCTCGCGCAGCTACGAGGGTACGGCGGTGGTCATCATCGAATTCCAGCTGCACATCGACGGCCGCAAGGCCGCCGAGGACGTGCGAGAAAAGGTGGCCACCGTGCGCCCCCTGCTGCGCACCGAAGTCAAAGAGCCACGTGTGCTGCGTTTTGACCCCGCCAGCCGGGCTGTATGGTCGCTGGCCGTGTTGCCCGAAGAGCAAGCGGGCGTCACCCCGCGCAGTGCCGTCGAGCTGACCACCTGGGCCGAGCAGATCCTGAAAAAGCGCCTCGAGAACGTGCGAGGAGTGGGCGCCGTGAACTTGGTGGGCGCCACCAAGCGCGAGATCAACATCTACCTGAACCCGCAGGCCCTTGAAGCCTTTGGCGTCACCCCCGATCAGGTGGCCACTGCCGTGCGCAATGAGAACCAGGACCTGCCCGTAGGTTCCATTCGGTCACTGGCGCAAGAGCGCGTAGTGCAGATCGACGCCCGCATGCAGCGGCCCGAAGACTTCGGCAAGATCATCGTGGCCCGCAAGAATGGCGCGCCAGTCCGCCTGGACCAGGTCGCCCGCGTCAACGACGGCGCCCAAGAGGTCGAAAGCCTGGCCTTGTACAACGGCCAACGCACCCTGCTGCTGTCGGTGCAGAAGTCTCAGGGTGAAAACACCATCGAAGTGGTGGACGGCCTCAATGCCGCCGTGGTGGAACTGAAGAACCAGCTCCCGCCCGGTGTGCGTCTGGAGACCATCGGCGACAGCGCCCGTCCCATCCGCGTGGCGGTGAACAACGTACGCCAGACGCTGATCGAGGGCGCCATCCTCACGGTGCTGATCGTGTTCCTGTTCCTGAACTCCTGGCGCTCTACGGTGATCACCGGGCTGACCCTGCCGATTGCGCTGATCGGCACGTTTTTGTTCATGAACATGTTCGGCTTCACCATCAACATGATCACGCTGATGGCGCTGAGCCTGTGCGTGGGCCTGTTGATCGACGATGCCATCGTGGTGCGCGAGAACATCGTGCGCCACGTGCAGATGGGCAAGTCCGCTTACGACGCGGCCATGGACGGCACGCAGGAGATTGGCTTGGCGGTGCTGGCCACCACGCTGTCCATCGTGGCGGTGTTCATGCCCATCGGTTTCATGGGCGGCATCATCGGCAAGTTCTTCCACGAGTTCGGCATCACCATCGTGGCAGCGGTGCTGATCTCGATGTTCGTGAGCTTCACGCTGGACCCCATGCTTTCGAGCATTTGGCATGACCCGAGCATCCATGCGCACGGGCAGAAGACGGCACCCGTCACTTTCTACGACAAGACCATAGGCCGCGTCACCGGCTGGTTCGACCGTGGCACCGACGCGCTTGCGGAGGGCTACCAGCGCATCCTGCGATGGTCGCTGGTGCACAAGCTGGCCACCATGGGCATTGCACTGGCCATTTTTGTGTTGAGCATCTTCATGGTGCCGCTGCTGGGCACCGAGTTTGTGCCCAAGGCCGATTTTTCCGAAACGTCCCTCAACTTCTACACGCCCGTGGGCTCGTCGCTCGAAGCCACAGAGGCCAAGGCCAAGCAGGTCGAAGGCATCCTGCGCGAAATGCCCGAGGTGCGCTACACGCTGTCCACCATCAACACCGGGAGCGCCCAGGGCAAGATCTACGCAAACATCTATGTGCGTCTGGTAGACCGCAAGGACCGCAGCCGCAGCGTGGACCAGATGTCAGACGTGCTGCGCGAGCGCTTGAAGACCGTGCCGGGCATCACCATCACCCATGTGGGCTTGCTGGACGCAGTCGGTGGGCAAAAACAGGTGGAATTCTCGCTGCAAGGCCCTGACCTGCAAGAGCTGGAACGCCTGACGAAGATCGTTACCGAGAAAATCCGCGACATTCCCGGCCTGGTGGACCTGGACACCAGCGCCAAGCCCGACAAACCCGTGATTGCGCTGGAGATCAAACGCGACGCCGCGTCGGACCTGGGGCTGTCTGTGGCTCCGATGGCGGCCTCGCTGCGCACCCTGGTGGCAGGCACCACGGTGGGCAACTGGCGCGCACCGGACGACCAGACCTACGACGTGAACGTGCGCCTGGCCCCCGAGGCGCGCACCGCCCCGCAAGACCTGGAGCGCCTGCCATTTGCCCTGACAGCCGCCGACGGAACCACCCGCATCGTGCGCCTGAACCAGGTCGCCAGCGTCACTGAATCCACCGGTGCCAACCAGATCAACCGCCGCGACCTGACCCGGGAAGTGGCCGTGAACGCCAACGTGGCCCGGCGCTCCGCGGGCGAGGTGTCGACCGACATCAAGAAGGCACTGGACAGCGTCAGCTTTCCGCCGGGCTACCGCTACCAGTTTGGTGGGTCCACCAAGAACATGGCCGAATCGTTTGGCTACGCGATCTCGGCGCTGGTCATGGCGATCATCTTCATTTACATGATTCTGGCGAGCCAGTTCAAGAGTTTTTTGCAGCCGCTGGCGCTGATGACCTCGTTGCCACTGACATTGATCGGCGTGGTGCTGGCGCTGCTGATGTTCCGCTCCACGCTGTCCATGTTCTCGATTATTGGCGTGGTGATGCTGATGGGGTTGGTGACCAAGAACGCGATTTTGCTGGTGGACTTCGCCATCCGCGCCCGCGAGGAGCACGTGAATGACGAGGGCAAGACCGTGCCCGGTCTGCCCCGTGCAGATGCGCTCCTGCTGGCCGCCCGTGTCCGGCTGCGCCCCATCCTGATGACCACGCTGGCCATGATTTTCGGCATGGTGCCGCTGGCCTTTGCGCTGTCGGAAGGGTCGGAGCAGCGCGCACCCATGGGACAGGCTGTGATTGGGGGGGTCATCACCTCGTCGCTGCTCACGCTGGTGGTGGTGCCCGTGGTGTATTGCTACATGGACGACCTGGCCAATTGGGTGTTGCGCAAGCTGGGCCGCTCGGGGTCAACCCCGGAGGCCTCTAAAATCAAGGGTTTGTCCTGAATCGTCCCGACACCCGCTCCCACGGAGAAATTCCATGAACATGCCCCTGAACACGTCCGCCAACATCAGCGATCCTATTGCACAGGCCCGCTACAACATGATCGAGCAGCAGATCCGCCCCTGGAATGTGCTCGACTTCGATGTGCTGGAACTGCTAGCTGAGGTGCACCGCGAGAACTTTGTGCCTCCTGCCTACCGCAGCCTGGCATTCATGGACATGGAAGTGCCTCTGCTGGGCGACGACGCTGAAGAGGCCGTTCGCCTTGGCCTGAGCATGCTGCAGCCCCGCGTGGAAGCGCGCATCCTGCAGGACCTGCAAGTCAAATCCACCGACCGCGTGCTCGAAATTGGCGCGGGTTCCGGCTACATGGCGGCCCTGCTGGCCTACCGCGCAGAACGCGTGGTGTCCCTTGAAATCAACCCCGAGTTGGCCGAAATGGCGCGTGAAAACCTGCGCGATGCAGGGGTGCAGAACGCCGAAGTGCGCCTGGGCGACGGCGCCCGCGACGCCATCGCAGACGGCCCTTTCGACGTGATCGTGCTGAGCGGCTCGGTGGCCGAAGTGCCCAGCGCACTGCTCTCTTTGCTGCGTGACGGTGGCCGCCTCGGCGCCATCGTGGGCAGCGATCCCGTGATGCGCTTCACCGTGACCCGCCGCACGGGCGACCGTTTCGAAACCACCTCGCCCTGGGACACCATCGCGCCGCGACTGGTGGGCTTCCCCGAGCCGTCCGGTTTCACGTTCTGACCCTGGCCTTCTGAGTTCCTTCTTTCGGAGTTTTGCATGATCGATCACGTTCGTCCCGCCCAGCTGTTGGCCTGGTTTTCCGCCGCCCCGGAAGGCAGCCAGCCCGTGGTGCTGGACGTGCGTGAGCCCTGGGAGCTGCAAACCGCCAGCGTGCGTGCGGATGGCTTTGAACTGGTCGCCATCCCCATGGGCGAGTTGCCCACCCGTCTTGACGAATTGAATCCTGCCAGCCCCATTGCCTGCCTGTGCCACCACGGCGCACGCAGCCTGCGTGTGGCAGCGTTCTTGCAACACAACGGGTTTGAGCAGCTGGCGAACATCACCGGCGGCATCGACGCCTGGTCGCATGAAAACGACCCCGCCGTGCCCCGTTATTGATCGCATTCCCTGACCGCACCGCTCCCACATCGAACCGCAGACTCTTCCGAAGGACCTTCATGACATCGCACCGGCCGCTTATCCCGTCCCTTCTGACCCTGGCGCTGGTCGCAGCGCTGTGTGCGCCCGCGCAGGCCCAGAGCCTGACGGAGCTTGTGGAGTCGGCCCGCACGTATGACACCAGCTGGCAAGCGGCCCGCGCCCAGCTCGATGCGGCGGCGCGCCGTGCCGATCAGGCCCGCGCCGGCCTGCTGCCCAGCGCCGCGCTGTCGTCCGGCATCAGTCGTGCCAACGTGGACGTGAGCCGCCCTGCCATCGAAAACACGGGCACCACACAAACGCTGGGCGTCAACGCCTCGCAACCGTTGTACCGCCCTGCCAACCGCATCAACCTGCAACAGGGCCAGCGTGGCGTGGAGGTGGCGCAGGCCCAGCTGGACGCCGCTGCCCAAGACCTGTTGGTGCGTGTGAGCCAGGCGTACTTTGACGTGCTGGCCGCCCAGGACACCTTGGCCTTCGTGCAAGCCCAAAAAGCCGCTGTGTCCGAACAACTGGCTTCTGCCAAACGCAACTTTGAAGTGGGCACCACCACGGTGACCGACTCGCGCGAAGCACAAGCCCGCTACGACCTGGTCATCGCCCAGGAGATTGCGGCAGAGAACGACCTGCGCGTGAAACGCCTGGCGCTGGACCAACTGGTGGGCATTACCGGCAGCAAGCCACAGCCGCTGGCGCTGCCGGTACAACTGCCCAGCGTGTTGCCAGACAACGTCAACACGTGGGTGGAAACGGCCCGCGACCAGCAGCCCGGTGTTCGCCAGGCGGCCATCGCACTCGAAATTGCCAGGCTGGAGACCAAGAAGGCCGAAACCGGCCACCTGCCCACCGTGGACCTGCAGGCCGGCTACAACATCACCCGCAACCCGAACGGCACAGTGACGTCGCCGGGCGTGAACAGCCGCACCAACAGCGCCAGTGTGGGCGTGGCGCTGAATTTGCCATTGTTTGCCGGTTTCTCGGTGCAAAACCGCATCAAGGAAACCCTGGCGCTCGAAGAAAAAGCCATTGCCGACCTGGAAACCACCCGCCGCAATGTGGCCCAGGCCACCCGCTCCGCGTTTTTTGGCGTGCAGTCCGGCCAGGGCCAGGTGCAGGCGCTGGAGGCCGCCGAGGCGTCCAGCCAGAGCGCGCTCGATGCCAACAAGCTTGGCTATCAGGTGGGGGTTCGCATCAACATCGATGTGCTCAACGCACAGAGCCAGCTCTTCCAGACCAAACGCGACCTGGCCCAGGCCCGCTACAACGTGCTGCTCGGCACGCTGAAGCTGCGGCAGGCGGCCGGCACGCTGACCCAGCAGGACATCGAGGCGATCAACGCGCTGCTGGTCAGGCCCTGAGCGGTTAATGGTTCGGGCTGGGCTGCGCTGGCACCGGCCAGACCCATGGCGCGCAAATCGAACTCTCGGGCCTCTCTCCCGCTTGGCGCTCGCTGCGGGCTTGTGATCTAGCCTCCAGCCCTTCCAGCCCTCTGCCGCTGCAAGAGTGGTTACCGGGCGGGCGGCAATGTCGGATGCACCATCGCCAGAATGGCCGCCACCGTGGCGTGGGCTGCGCCCCGGTGGGCTTGGGCAAACTGCGCTGCGCGTTCGCTGGCGGCTTGCTGGGCGTCTGCATCCTGGGCCAGTTGCACCGCCCGCGCCATCGCATCACCGATGTTTTGCACCCGCTGCGCTGCACCCGCACCACATGCCAGCTCAGCCGCCTCGGCAAAGTTGAAGGTGTGGGGGCCCAGCACCACGGGGCAGCCACAGGCGGCGGCCTCGATCAGGTTCTGACCACCCAGCGGCGCGAAGCTGCCACCCAGCAGCGCCACGTCGGCCAGCCCGTAATACAGCGCCATTTCGCCCAGCGAATCGCCCAGCCACACGTCCGCAGAGTCGGGCCCAGCCGCCCAGGTGCTGCGACGTGACACCGTCAGGCCCGCGTGCTGCAACAGTTGGTGCACCTCGTCAAACCGCTGGGGGTGGCGCGGAACCATCAGCCACTGCACGGTAGAGGCTTCACTATTGATAGCTGCTAGCGCTTTACCAGTAAGCGCTAGAGCCTTGTTTTGCTTGAAATTTTCCAGCCAGAGCGCCTCCTCGCCTTCGCGGCTGCTGGCCAGCATCACCACAGGTTTGAGTGACAACCTGCGCCACGCCTGGCCCCGCGCGTGCTGGGCGGCATCAGGCACCACGTCGAATTTGAGGTTCCCAAACACCCCGCGCACAGGGGCTCCGATGGCGCGCAAACGGGTGGCGTCTTCTTCCGTTTGTGCCCACACGGCCGCAAGCCCGCCATACGCGGGGCGCGCCAGGGTGGCCACCCGCTGAGCCTTGCGCAAGGAATTTTCGTTGAACCGCGCATTGGCCAGCACCAGCGGAATGCCCCGTTGCTGGCAGCCCGCCACCAGATTGGGCCACACCTCGGTTTCCATGAGGATGCCGATGGCAGGCCGAAACTTGCGCAAAAACCGCGACACGGCGCCGGGCGTGTCCCACGGTTGCCACACCTGCACATCGCCCGCTTGCAGCAGTTTTTCGCCTTCCGCCCTGCCCGTGGCGGTGCCGTGGGTCAGCAGCAGGCGCATCCCGGGCAGCTGCTCGCGCAGTTCGGCCAGCAAGATGGCGGCGGCGCGGGTCTCGCCCAGTGACACCGCGTGCACCCAGACAAACCGCCCCAAAGGGTCGGTGCTGCTGTGGGGCATCAGGCTGTCGATGGGCGCGGGGTAGCGGCCAAAACGTTCGCCCACGGCATAGCCATAGCCTGGCTCGGCCACGGCGCGGCGGCGCAGCTTGCGTCGCAGCAGGGGCTGGGCGCACCAGGTGATCAGCGAATACAGGGCGCGTGCGGCGTTCATGCTGCGGCATCCACGGGGACCACGCGGCCAGACCAGGCTCTTTCGCGGTCCCGCTGCGCCAGCACCAGGCAGTCGCCAGCCCCCGGGGCCGCGGCCACCAACGCCCCCCCGGGCGCCCAGAAAGCACTGCGGCCCGCACTGACATAACCGCCCGACGGCCCGCCATGGTTGGCCAACAGCACGGCCATTGCGTGGTCGCGTGCGTAGCCTTGCAGCTGGGCGGACTCCGGGCCATACCCGTGTTCAGAGATCAGCGCGCCGCTGGCGTACAGCGCAGCGCCTGCAGTGGCCGCTGCCTTGGCGTGTTCCGGATGTGTGGCGTCTGCGCAAATGGCAAGCCCGGTGGGTGTGTCGGCCAGCGGCAGCACAAGCGCGTCGTCTAAGCCCGCACTGGCAAATTGCACCTCGCTGCCATGCAAATGCCGCTTGCGGTACAGCGCCACCGAGCCGTCGGCGTTCAATACCCACGCCCCTATCGCGGGCGGCCCATCGGCGCGGGACGGTGGCACTGGGGCGCCGACCACCAGCGCCACGCCGTGGTCGCGCGCGGCTTGGCGCAAGGGGACCAACATCGGGTGCTCTGCGTCCATCACGTGGGCCGCCAACTGCGGCAGCTCATAGCCGGTGAGCGAGAGTTCTGGAAACACCAGCAATTGCGCCCCCTCGTGGGCCGCCGCGCGCACAAAGGCCAGGTGCGTCTGCACATTGCGTGCGACATCGTGGGCCACCACCGTGGTTTGGGCTGCCGCAACTAACAGGGGGCGAGAGGAGGAAGGGTTCACGCAGGGCCAAAAAATCAAGGAAAGAGATCGGGCAGCGGCAGCCAAGGCCGCCCTTGTGGAGCCAGGGGCGCCCCGGCCCCTTCAGATGTCCAATGCGGCTCAGTGGCTGGCCGCCCCCACATGGGCATCGGGCTTCACCCGGTGCAGCAATGCCAACATGGTGGCCTCAATGCGCGCCAGCGCCTCGGTGGTGTGCCCTTCAAAACGCAACACCAGCACCGGGGTGGTGTTGCTGGCGCGGATCAGGCCAAAACCATCCGGCCAGTCGACCCGCAGGCCGTCGATGGTGTTGATCTGCGCGGGGGCGGCAAAGGTTTCGCTGGCCAAGGCCTGCAGTTCGGCCGTCAGGCGGTGCGGCTCGCCCTCGGCGCAGGCCACGTTCAGTTCAGGAGTGGAGTGGCTGGTGGGCAGCGCGTTGAGCACGGCGCTGGGGTCGGCACTTTTGCTCAGAATCTCCAGCAGGCGGCAACCGGCGTAGGTGCCGTCGTCAAAACCGTACCAACGCTCCTTGAAGAAGATGTGGCCGCTCATCTCGCCGCCCAGCGGGGAGTTGGTTTCCTTCATGCGGGCCTTGATCAGCGAATGCCCGGTCTTGAACATCACGGGCACACCGCCCGCCGCCGCAATGGCAGGCGCCAGGCGCTGGGTGCATTTCACGTCGAAGATGATCTCACCGCCCGGCACGCGCGCGAGCACGTCCTGCGCGAACAGCATCATCTGGCGGTCAGGGAAGATGTTGGTGCCGTCCTTGGTGACGATGCCCAGGCGGTCGCCGTCGCCGTCAAACGCCAAGCCCAACTCGGCGTCGCTCGATTGCAGTGCCTTGATCAGGTCTTTCAGGTTTTCGGGCTTGCTCGGGTCGGGGTGGTGGTTGGGGAAGTTGCCATCCACCTCGGAGAATAGCTCAATCACCTCGCAGCCCAGCGCTCGGAAGATGTCCGGCGCCGATGCCCCTGCAATACCGTTGCCGCAATCGACCACTATCTTGATAGGTCGGGCTAACTTGATGTCGCCCACGATGCGCTCTCGGTACGCGGGCAATACATCTACATGGCGCACAGCGCCACCGGGCAGCAGCTGCCAGGTTTCCTGCTCCATGGTGCGGCGCAGGCCCTGGATTTCTTCGCCATAGATGGCGCGGCCATTCAGCACCATCTTGAAGCCGTTGTAGTCCTTGGGGTTGTGGCTGCCCGTGACCTGGATGCCACTGGCGCACAGTGTGCTGGCCGCAAAGTACAACATCGGCGTGGTCACCAGACCCACGTCAATCACCTCGATGCCCGCCTCGACCAGCCCCTGGATCAGCGCGGCCGACATGGCCGGACCGGACAGACGCCCGTCGCGTCCCACCGCCACGGTGGTCTGCCCCTCGGCGCGTGCTGCCGTGCCAAAGGCCCGGCCCAGGCCCAGGGCCACTTCTTCGTTCAGGGTCGACGGCACGATGCCGCGGATGTCGTAGGCTTTGAAAATGGCGGGCGTAGGTTGCACGTAGAGGGGCCTTTCGCGATGGGGTTTTAAAAGTCCGCTGCATTGTAGGCGGCCGCTTTTGGCCGTCTTGTCAGCCGATGCCGCGCACCCGGTCGAGCCACCCATGGGCCGACCGGAGGCACAGGTCCGAAAACGGCCAGTCCCGCTGCGGCAGGCTCCTATCATCCAGCCCATGACTTCGCCCACAGCGCCCTCCCCTTCATCCGCCCTCATGCCGGCCGCCGACCCGGCGTCGGACGAGGGTCGCTACCTGGCGCTGCTGGCACGGGACGCCCGGTTTGATGGGCACTTTTTTACCGCCGTCACCTCCACGGGCATCTACTGCCGCCCGGTGTGTGCGGTGCGCACGCCGCGGCGCGAAAACTGCCGTTTCTTCAACCTGGCCGCCCAGGCCGAAGGGGCGGGGTTTCGGCCCTGCCTGCGCTGCCGCCCCGAACTGGCGCCCCGGGCGCTGGTGTGGTCGGTGCAGGACGCCAGCGGCATTCTGGTACAGCAGGCCGTGCGGCTGCTGGACGCGCCCGACCTGTGGCCCGCACCCGCGTCATCGGACAAGTCGGTCGAAGGCGCCACGGTGGCGCGGCTTGCCGAACGACTGGGCGTGAGCGACCGCCACCTGCGGCGCATTTTTGAATCGGCGCTGGGCGTATCGCCCCTGCAGTACCTGCAGACCCGGCGACTGCTGACGGCCAAGCAGTTGCTGACCGACACCGCCATGCCGGTGACGCAAGTGGCGCTGGCTAGCGGATTTGCCAGCGTGCGCCGTTTCAACGCCGCGTTCTCGGGGCACTACGGACTGAACCCCACACAGCTGCGGCGCAGCGGCACGCAGGACGGCGCGGCTGCGGGGACGGGCCGCACCAACATCAATGTCAACGCCTTGCGCCTGGCCTGGCGCCCACCATTTGATGTGTCGGCGCTGATGGCGTTTTTTGAACGGCGACAGTTTCAGGGCGTGGAGTGGGTGGTGCCTGGCAGCGACGCACCCACCTTGCGCCGCACGGTGCGTCTGCCTGCTGCCTGCACGGGTCTGCCGCACGAAACCACCGGCTGGCTGAGCGCCCGCTTTGACATGGCGCGCCGGCTGGTGTTGCTGCAGACCAGCGACAGCCTGTACCCGGTGCTGCCTTTGGTCATCCGCCGCGTGCGCGCCATGCTGGACCTGGACGCCGACCCCGCCGCCATCAACGCGGTGCTGCACCCGCATTTCCCGGACGGCGACGGTTTGCGTGTGCCGGGCGCGTTTGACGGGTTTGAGCTGGCCGTGCGTGCCGTGCTGGGCCAGCAGATCACCGTGGCCGCGGCCCGCACGCTGGGCCAGCGCCTGGTGGAGCGGCTGGGCGAGCCTATCAGCACCCCCTGGCCCGAGCTGAACCGCCTGTTCCCCACCTCCGCCACACTGTCGGCTGCCGATGGCGACGTGTTGGGCCAGATGGGCATCGTGCGCCAGCGGCAGGCGGCCATCGTGGCGCTGGCCCGGGCGGTGGAAAGTGGCGCGTTGGCCTTGCATGCAGGTGCTGACGTCACCCAGACCACCGCCGCGCTGTGTGCACTGCCCGGCATTGGCGACTGGACAGCACAGTACATCGCCATGCGGGTGCTGCGCTGGCCCGATGCCTTCCCGGCGGGCGATGTGGCACTGCACAAGGCGCTGGGCGTGCAAGGCCACAAAAATCCGGCCCGCGCTGCCACTGAAGCATCACAGGCCTGGCGCCCCTGGCGCAGCTATGCCGTGTTGCGCGCCTGGGCGGCTGGCACCACGGTGGTCCCCCACCCCGAAAACCCAGGACTATCAAAACAATAGCTACTAGCGCTTATCCATCAAGCGCTAGAGGCTAATTTGGCTATAAACCCACCCCGACTCACCATGGTTTTCCATCCCCACACCGTGCAAATGCGCACGACCACGCAGCTCGGGCCCGTGCGCCTGGCGGCGTCGCCCACCGGCTTGGCAGGCGTCTGGTTTGAAGGCCAACGGCATGAGCCCGGCCCCTGGCTCTATGGCGCCAGCGCTTGGCCAGACACCCCCGGCCACCCGGTCTTGCAAGAGGCTGCCCTTCAACTGCATCAATACTTTGCGGGCGAACGCGTCCATTTTGATTTGCCACTGGATCTGTCGGGTGGCACCCCTTTTCAGCAAAGTGTCTGGCATGCGCTGCTCACCATCGGCCGCGGCGCCACCATCAGTTATGGGGCGTTGAGCCAGCAACTGGGCATCCCCCGCGCCGTGCGGGCGCTGGGCGCGGCTGTGGGGCGCAACCCGCTGAGCGTCGTCGTGCCCTGCCACCGGGTGGTGGGCATGGACGGCAGCCTCACCGGCTACGCTGGTGGCCTCGACCGCAAAAGGGCCTTGTTAACCCTGGAGAATGCGCAGCTCGCCGCCACCAGTGGTACCCCATACAAAAACAAAGGATTTGCATGAACAGCCCCGGAACCCAGCCGGTATCGACCTGGATCGGAGAATTCGTCTTGCTGGCAGCGTTGTGGGGTGCGTCGTTTCTGTTCATGCGCCTGGGCGCCGCAGAGTTCGGCCCCTTGCCCATGGTGGGCCTGCGCGTGGGGCTGGCCACCGTGTTCCTGTGGCCCATCATGATGCGACAGGGGCATTTGCCCGCCTTGCGCGCGCACTGGCGGCCCGTCATGCTGGCCGGAATTCTCAATTCGGCCATTCCGTTCGCGCTGTTTGCCTGGGCGGTGATGCACATCCAGACGGGGCTGACCTCCATCCTGAACGCCACGGTGCCATTGTTTGGTGCATTGGTGGCCTGGGTCTGGCTGGGTGACCGCATCAACCGCCTGCGGTGGGTGGGCCTGGCGCTGGGATTTGTGGGTGTCGCCCTGCTGGCGTGGCGGGCCCCTGCGGGTACGGGGTTCAAAACGGACCACGCCCACTGGGCCATTGCCGCGTGCCTGTTGGCATCGGGGTTTTATGGGCTGTCCGCCAGTTTTACGCGGCGCTACCTCACGGGCATCCCGCCACTGGCCACCGCCGCCGGCAGCCAGCTGGGTGCAACCCTGGGGATGGCGCTGCCAACGGTGTTGCTGTGGCCCGCAAAAATGCCCGGCCCCGTCGCCTGGGCCGCCATTGCTGCCATTGCCGTGTTGTGCACGGGCATTGCCTACATCCTGTACTTCCGGCTGATTGCGCACGCGGGGCCGAGCCGTGCATTGGCCGTCACCTTCATCACTCCCGTCTTTGCGGTGTTTTACGGCACGCTGTTTTTGGGCGAAGTCGTCACGCCCTGGATGATTGGTTGCGCATTGGTCATCGTGTGCGGCACGATGTTGTCAACCGGACTTATCCGGGCGCGGCAGGCCCGCGCCACCCCTGCAGAACGGGCCTAAACTCGGCGGATGGGTTCTACACCGGGCTTTTGCGATCTGACCAAGTCCGTTAACGGCAGGGAGAGCGGCATTTTTGCCGGGAGGCGGTGCCGCCGCCTCTGCATCACACCACGAGGGACGACGCCGCCTCTACCCACTGCGCAGGGGCGCTCTCGTGGGTAACAACACGCTTTTGGCGGGCACAGCGCTCATGTCGCTGCTGCTGGTACTGTCTTGGCTGCCCCCAAATGAGCTGCTACACCCCTCTCGCCGCACTTCGCTGTGGGTAGGATTGGCGGGCGGGATAGTTTCTGTAGTCGCCTTCGAGGCTCTGCAATGGAACGCCCCTGAGCTACGGGTGGTAGCGTACCCCACGGCCACCGCTTTCATCGCACTCTTTTTCGGCGGCCCGACGGCCATCGTGGCGGCGCTCTTTGCCTTTGCCGCAGTGTTGCGGACCGGCGCATCGGCTGCACTGCCTGCCATCGCAGTGCTGGGTGTGGCCATTGCGCTCGGCTGCATGTGGCGCATTGGCGGCAAGCACAAACGCTTTCCAGACTGGGCCCGTCTCGCCGGTCTGACGCTGACCTTGCCCCTGGCGGTCGCTGCCTGCCTCTGGCTGATTGACAACACGACGGACCACACAATGCCCTGGCACCACGGCGCCGGAGTGCTCATGCTGGGGGTCGGCTGGTTCATCCTGGCAAGCAAGGCACGGTCAGAACTTGCGCGAGCCGACATTCAGCAAGCGCTGAAAGAACAGGAACAGCACCTGCGCCTCGCACTGGACTCCCTGGGCGGCGGGCGCTGGGAATGGGACGTGACCCACCGCGCATTCCGTTGTTTCGGCGTGTTTTACGAGACCTTCGGCATCACCGCTTCAGACTCAGGCGCACCCGATTTGTGGCAGCGTTGGTACGCGCTGCGCCACCCGCAGGACGTAGAACGCAACGCCACAAAGCTTGGCCGGGCCATGGACGGGCTGGAAGAAACCTACGAGGCCGAGTTTCGGGTGATGGACACCCGGGGGCAGTGGCGCTGGCTGATGTCGCGCGGCACCGTGGCACGGCGCGATGCGCAGGGTCGCCCCACGGCGCTGATTGGCATGGACGTCGACATCACCGCCCACCGCGAGGCTGAAAACGCGCTGCGGTCGTCCGAAGCCAAATACACCACGTTCTATCAAACGCTGCCCGACCCGGCCGGCATCTCCCGTATCACCGACGGGCGCTACATCGACGTGAACCCCGCGTTCTGCAAGGTGTTGCGGATGCAGCGCGAACAGGTCATAGGCCGCACGTCCACCGAACTACAGATCTGGGCGTCCGAGCACGAGCGCACGCGCCTGGTAGAGACGTTTCGCCGCGACGGCAAGGTAGACCGCCTGCCGCTGGTGGCCCAGAGCCAGGGGGTTCGCATCCCGGGGTTGATGTCGGCACGCTCCGTGCTTATCGATGGTGAAAACTGTTTTGTTTTCGTTTTCCACGATATGACCGAAGCCCAACGCACCAGTGACGAACTGCGGGCCCTGAACAGCCTGCTGCAGCAGGCAGGCCGACTGGCCCGGCTCGGCGCGTGGGAAGACCAGCGTGGCAAAGGTCTTGTTTACTGGTCCGACGTGTGTTTTGACATCCACGGTCTGGCCCTGGGCTCCGCCCTGCCCGCCGACTACATTGACCGCCTGGTGGCGCCCGCCTACCGCGAGCAACTGCGCAACAACTTCCGTCTGAGCATCCTGGAGCGCCGCGAGTGGAGCATGGAGATCGAGGTGCAGCACGCCGACGGGCGGCTGGTGTGGGTGCGGGCCATGGGCGAACCCGTGATCGAAAACGGCCGCGTCACCCGCGTGCGGGGCGTGATGCAGGACATTGACGAAGCCAAACGCTCCGAGCAGCGGCTGCGCCAGTCTGAAGACCGGTTTTCGCGCATCTTTCACCTCATGCCCTACCCCATGGGCCTGTCGCACCGCCGCGATGGCCGGTATGTAGACATCAACCCCGCCTGGGTGGAGATGCTGGGAATCCCACGCGAAGAGGCCATTGGCCGCACCGCCGTGGAGATGGGCATCTTTACCGCTGACGACCGTCTGCGCCTCATCGAAGCCGCAGAGCGCGGCGGCAACAATCTCAGCGGCCACGAAGTGACACTGCACGTGCGGGGCGGCCCTCCCCGCACAGTGCTGCAGTCCATGCGGGCCACCGAGTTTGATGGCGAACCCTGCTGGCTGTTTTCGGTGCACGACATCACCGACCGCAAACGCAACGAGCTACAGGTGCGCGAGCGTGAAGAGCTGCTGTCGCTCACCATTTCGGCGGCATCGCTGGGGTTGTGGGACTGGAACCTGCAGACCGGCACCGTCACCGGCGACAGCCGCTGGCGCGACATGCGCGGCCTGCCACCGTCCGACAACCCCCTGGCGCCCACGCTGTGGACCAGCGCCATCGCGCCCGAAGACATCAGCCGCATCACCGACGAACTGGCGCGCCACACCGCCCACCCGGGCACGCCGTTTGATGCCACCTGCCAGTTCAACCAGAGCGGCGACGCCGTGCGCTGGGTGCGCAACCTGGGCAAGATCGTCAGCGTGGACAGCATGGGCCGGCCCGAACGTATGCTGGGCGTCGCCATCGACGTCACCCCGCAGCGTGAACAAGAAGTGTTGCTGCAGCGACTGGCACTGTTTGACGCCCTCACCGGCCTACCCAACCGCGTGCTGCTGGCCCGCAAGCTGCAAGAATGCATGGCCTTGGCACGCACCCGGAACACCCTGCTGGGGGTGGCCTACCTTGATCTGGATGGATTCAAACCCGTGAACGATCGCCTGGGCCACGGCGCCGGCGACCGACTGCTGGTGGTGGTGGCCGGGCGCCTGACCCGCGCCCTGCGGCCGCTGGACACCGTGGCGCGTTTGGGCGGTGACGAGTTTGTGATCCTCATGCCCGAACTCGAATCCATCGACGAATGCGAACGCATGCTGCACCGCCTGATGGAAAGTATCTCGGCCCCCTACACCCTCGATACCGAGCGCGTGGTGGTCACGGCCAGCATTGGCTACACGGTGTTTCCGCTGGACGAAGCCGATGCCGACACCTTGTTGCGCCACGCCGACCAGGCGATGTACGCTGCCAAACAGGCGGGCCGCAACCGTTTTCACCAGTTCGATGCTGCCCAGGAGCGCGCGCTGCAACTGCTACGCGAGCAGGGCCGCTATATTCGCGACGCGCTGGCCGACCGCCAGTTCATGCTGTACCTGCAACCCAAGGTGGACATGAAAGGCGGCATGGTGGTGGGCGCCGAAGCCCTGGCGCGCTGGCAGCACCCCGAGCGGGGCGTCGTGTCGCCCGGCGAGTTTCTGCCGCTGATGGAAGGCACCGAACTGGAAATCGGCTTTGGCGAATGGGTAGTGGACGCGGCCCTGGTCATCCTGGAGCAACTGCAACACCGCGGCATGCCCATGCCGGTCAGCGTGAACATCGCGGCGCAGCAACTGCAACACCCCGGTTTTGCCGACTGGATGGCCCAGTGCCTGGCCCGCCACCCTAGCGTGGCCGCGCACATGGTGGAGATCGAAATCACCGAAAGCGCCGCCCTGTACGACCTGGCTGCGGTGGCGGGGGCCCTGACCGAACTGCGAGCCCTGGGCGTCAGCGTGTCGCTGGACGACTTTGGCACCGGCTACTCCTCACTGACCTACCTGCGCCGCCTGCCGATGGACACGCTCAAGATCGACCAGAGTTTTGTGAACGGCATGATGGGCGACCCCGGCGACCTGGCCATCGTGCAAGGCGTAATTGGCCTGGCCCGGTCATTCGGCTACCGCGTGATCGCCGAGGGCGTGGAAACCGTGGAGCAAGGGCAGATGCTGCTGCAACTGGGGTGCACGCAGGCGCAGGGATACTGCATAGCGCGGCCAATGCCCGTGGATGACTTTGTGCCGTGGACGGAGAAATGGCAACCGCCGGTGGGGTGGCATCGGCAGCGGCCGGTGTGAATTTGAATGGAAACAGGCTCTAGCGCTTATTCAGAAAGCGCTAGCAGCTATCTTTTTTATATCAATCTGCATTTCCGCGTCCCTTTAACACCGCCCATGAATATTCGGAAACTTCATGCCCACGAACTGATGCAGTTGCTCGACCTCTACAAGCACCTGCACGAACACGACGACCCGCTGCCTTCTGCGTCTGCGGTAGAAGCCGTTTGGGCTGAAGTGCTTGCGAATCCGCGCATCCAGTACCTCGGAGCTTATGTTGATGGCGCACTGGTTTCAACCTGCACCCTCACTGTGGTCCCGAATCTCACGCGCGCCTGCCGACCGTACGGTGTCATCGAAAACGTGGTCACGCACCCGACGTACCGTGGCCAGGGGTGGGGGCAAGCCATCCTGAAACACGCGCTCGACCAAGCCCGGCAGCAGCACTGCTACAAGGTCATGCTCATGACCGGCAGAAGGGATGAAACCACACTGCAGTTCTATGAGAAAGCTGGGTTTGACCGGCGCGGCAAACAGGCTTTCGTTGCCAAATTAGCAACTTAGCCCGTGCCTGTTATTACTGGGCCCCGCCGCCTGCAGACTCGGCTACCCCACCAAATCCTTGACCTGCTGCAGCGCAGCCGGGTCCTCCATCGTCGTCAGATCCCCCGGATCGCGCCGCTCGGCTACGGCCTGCAAGGCGCGGCGCAGCAGCTTGCCGCTGCGGGTCTTGGGTAGTACGGTCACAAAGTACACACGCGATGGCCGGGCCACGGCGCCCAGCTGGCTGTCCACCTGTTTCATCACCTCGCCTTCCAACTTGAGGCGCGCGGCGTCGGAATCGAGCCCAGAAGCATCGCGCGCCACCGCAAACGCCATCGCCACCTGGCCCTTCAGGCTGTCGGCCACACCCACCACAGCCACTTCGGCGATGTTGGGGTGCGAAGCAATGCTTTCCTCGATCTCGCGGGTGCCCAGGCGGTGGCCGGCGACGTTGATCACGTCGTCGGTGCGGCCCAGGATGAAGTGGTAGCCGTCGGCGTCGCGAATGCCCCAGTCGAAGGTGCTGTAGATCAGGCGACCGGGAATGCTCTTCCAGTAGGTGTTCACAAAACGCGCATCGTCGCGCCACACGGTCTGCATGCAGCCGGGGGGCAGCGGGCCTTCGATGGCGACCACGCCCTTCTGGTTGGGCGCCGTCAGCTCTTCGCCGTTGCTCTCGTCGATCAGCTTGACGTGGTAGCCGTACATGGCCTTTCCAGGGCTGCCGAAGCGCGTGGTTTGCTGCTCCACGCCATTGGCCAGGGTCAGGATGGGCCAGCCGGTTTCAGTCTGCCAGTAGTTGTCGATGATTGGGACCTGCAGGGCGTCGCTGATCCATTGCGCCGTGGGCTCGTCCAGCGGTTCGCCCGCCAGCCACAGGGCCTTGAGGGTCTGGACGTGGTACTTCCTGAGCCAGCTCGCATCCTGCTTCTTGAGCACTCGCACCGCCGTGGGGGCCGAGAACATGTGGGTGACCTTGTACTTCTCCACAATGCTCCACCACACACCCGCATCGGGACGTGTGGGCAAGCCTTCGTACATGATGGTTGTCATGCCTGCGATCAGCGGGCCGTAGACGATGTAGCTGTGGCCCACCACCCAGCCGATGTCGCTGGTGGCAAAGTACACGTCGCCCGCCTTGGCATCGAAGATGTGCTTCATGCTCGCGGCCAACGCCACGGTGTAGCCGCCCGTGTCGCGCTGCACTCCCTTGGGCTTGCCGGTGGTGCCGCTGGTGTACAGGGTGTAGCTGGGGTGGGTGGACTCGACCCATTCGCAGGGCACCACCGTGTGCAGGTGCTGTTCGCGCAGGGCCGTCCAGTCGTGGTCGCGCCCCGGCTGGAGGTGCATGGGCGCCAAGCCCCGGTTGATCATCAACACGGCGGCGGGCTTGTGTTTGGACAGCGCAATGGCTTCGTCCAGCAGCGGCTTGTACGGCACCACCTTGCCTCCGCGCGATCCGGCATCGGCACTGACCACGGCCACGGGTTCGGCATCTTCAATGCGCGACGCGAGCGAGCCCGATGCAAACCCGCCAAACACCACAGAGTGCAGCGCGCCAATGCGCACGCAGGCCAGCATGGCAAACGCGGCCTCGGCAATCATGGGCATGTAGATGAGCACGCGGTCGCCTTTCTTCACCCCCAGGCTTTGAAGCACGGCCGCCATGCGCTGCACCTCGGCGTGCAGCTCGGCAAAGCTGTAGCTGCGCTCACTGTCGGTTTCAGTGGAGATCGCCACCAGAGCGGGCTGGCTGGCACGCGTGGCCAGGTGCCGGTCCACCGCGTTATGGCACAGGTTGGTGGTGCCACCCACAAACCATTTGGCAAACGGCGGGTTGCTGTAGTCGCACACCTGCCGGGGGGGGGTGTGCCAGTCAATCAGCTGGGCCTGCTCGCTCCAGAAGGCGTCGGGCTGGTCGATGGACTGGCGGTAGAAATCAGCGTAGGCGGTCATTGTGTGGGGTCTCCTCAGCAACTCTCTCGCCTGCCAGGCTGGCAGGTTTTGAATTCATAATTATTCATAACGGGCTTTCGGCAAGCTGACGCAGGCTTTTCATAGCCTCCAATCAAATCCGGCGTGGCGCTGTTAGCCGCGCGATGCCTGCAGAGGCTTTGTTTGTCACCCGCGTGCCCCTCCAGCCCATGCGCTCGCTTGTATGTCGTGAAGTACCGGCATGCAAGGCATTTCTAGCATCGACAGAAATAGAAATATATATTTCATACAAAGATGCATATACTTCACTCATGTGGTCCACACTCATCATGACGCTACCCACGCAGCCCAACGCTGTGCGGCTGCGTATCTGGCGCAATCTCAAGGCACTGGGCTGTGCCGCGCTGCGCGATGGTGCGTACCTGCTTCCCGAGGAACATGCAGGCCTGCTGGCTCCCATTGCCGCTGAGGTGCGAGAACACGGAGGGACGGCCATGCTGTTGACCCTGACCGCCAACGACAGCTCACAGCGCCAGGATATTGAAGCGTTGTTCGACCGCACGGAAGCCTTTACACAATGGCGCGACATGGCCACCGCGTTGCAAGCCAAATTGGCACAGCTCGCGGAATCCGAAGCGCGCCGCCGTGTCCGCAGCGTTGCAGAAGCACTGCAGGCGCTGCACCGCACCGATTACTACCCGAGCAACGCAGCTGCACAGGCCGATGCCGACCTGGCCGGCCTGCGGCAGGCACTGGACGCCTGCTTCTCGCGGGGGGAACCCGCCGCCCTGCCCGCCCATGGCATCGCACGCCTTGACACGGCCCAGTTCCAGAACCAGTGCTGGGCCACACGCGCCCGACCCTGGGTAGACCGCCTGGCCTGCGCCTGGCTGATCCGCCGGTTCGTCGACCCGAGCGCTCGTTTTGTGTGGCTGGCCGATCCGGCATCGCCGCCTGCTGATGTCTTGGGCTTTGACTTTGACGGCGCCCGGTTTACCCATGTGGGTGCCCTGGTGACCTTCGAGGTGCTTATTGCCAGCTTCGGCCTCGAAGCCGACCCCCGCCTGCAGCGCCTGGCCCGCGCCGTGCACTACCTGGACACCGGCGGCATGCCCGTGCCCGAAGCCGCCGGGCTGGAGGCCGTGCTGGCCGGCCTGCGCGAAGTGCATGCCAACGACGACGCCCTCACCATGGCCGCCGCGCAGGTGTTCGACGCGTTGTATGCCGTGCCACATTCGCTCCCATCCTCTCAGGCTCCGCTGCCACGCGCCACGCCATGACCGCCAACACCTCAGCGCCCCCTATTTCCACCGAGGAACCCCTGACACCCGTGGGATTTGGCGAGGCTTTTCTGTTCTGGCTCAAGCTCGGCTTCATCAGCTTCGGCGGGCCTGCAGGCCAGATCGCCATCATGCACACCGAGCTGGTGGAACGCCGCCGCTGGATCAGCGAAAAGCGCTTTCTGCACGCGCTCAACTACTGCATGTTGCTGCCTGGCCCCGAGGCGCAGCAGCTGGCCACCTACATCGGCTGGCTCATGCACCGCACCTGGGGCGGCATCGTGGCGGGGGCGCTATTTGTGTTGCCCTCGCTGTTCATCCTGATCGCGCTGTCATGGGTGTACCTGCGCTTTGGCAATGTGCCCGTGGTGGCGGGCATCTTCTATGGCATCAAGCCTGCTGTGACTGCGCTGGTTTTGCACGCAGCGCACCGCATTGGTACGCGGGCGCTCCAAAACAGGTGGCTGTGGGGCATTGCGGCGTCGTCGTTTGTAGCCATCTTTGCGCTGAACACACCATTCCCGGCCATCGTGCTGGCGGCCGGGCTTATTGGCTACTTCGGCGCGAAGCGGTGGCCAACGGTGTTTGCGCTGGGCGGCGGCCATACCAACGGCCAGAAGGGCTACGGCCCGGCGCTGATCGACGACGACACCCCCACACCCGCCCATGCGCGCTTTTCGCGCAGCCACCTGGCTAAGGTGCTCGGGGCCGGGCTGGCGCTTTGGCTCGCAGCCATGGCCTCGCTGGTGATAACTCAGGGCTGGCAGGGCACGCTCACACAGATGGGCTGGTTCTTTACCAAGGCGGCATTGGTCACCTTCGGTGGCGCCTATGCCGTGCTGCCCTACGTGTTCCAGGGCGCCGTGGAGCAGCACCAGTGGCTCAGCGGCCCACAGATGATGGACGGACTGGCGCTGGGTGAGACCACTCCCGGCCCGCTGATCATGGTAGTGGCGTTTGTCGGCTTTGTCGGCGGCTGGCTGCAGCAGGCGTGGGGTCCGAGCGCGCAGTTTGCCGGCGCTGTTGCCGCCGCCACGGTCGTCACCTTTGTCACGTTTCTGCCCTCGTTCATCTTCATTCTGGCGGGCGGCCCGGCAGTGGAGGCCACCCACGGAAAGCTCGGCTTTACCGCTCCCCTGTCCGCCATCACCGCCGCCGTCGTGGGCGTGATCGTGAATCTGGCGCTGTTCTTTGCTTACCACCTGCTCTGGCCCCAAGGCTTTGTTGGCGCATTCGATACCGTGTCGGCCTTGATTGCCGCCTTGGCGCTGTTGGCGTTGTTTCGTTTCAAAGTTGGCGTCTTCACCTTGTTGGGCGGGTGCGCCGCTGTGGGGTTGGCCGTGACTTTTCTCCCGCTTTGGATTGGCTGACCCAATATTCCCGACCTTTCAGGAGCCGCCCATGCAAGCCCACCCCCAAGCCCTTCCCTTCGACCCGGCCACGCTGCCCGGCCTGTCTGAAAAGCTGCTGCGCAGCCACCACCAGAACAACTATGGCGGCGCCGTGTCGCGGCTCAACGCCATTCGAGCGCAGCTCGCCAGCTTGGACTTTGCCTCGACGCCTGGCTTTGCGCTCAACGGGCTCAAACGCGAAGAGCTGATCGCCAACAACTCCATGCTGCTGCACGAGCTGTACTTCGCCAGCCTGTGCGGCCAGAGCGCGCCACCTGCCCCCGGCATGGTCCTGGCTCTGGCGGCTAACTTTGGCAGCCTGGAGCGATGGCGCGAAGAGTTTGTGGCGATGGGAAAGGCGTTGGGCGGGGGCTCGGGCTGGGTACTGCTGACGTTCCAGCCGCGAGATGGCCGCCTGGTCAACCAGTGGGCGGCCGACCACACTCAGACCGTGGCAGGGGGCGTGCCCATCCTGGCGCTGGACATGTACGAGCACGCCTACCACTTGGACCACGGCGCGGCGGTGGGTGCGTATGTGGATGCCTTCATGGCCCACATCGACTGGGCTGCGATCTATGGGCGCTACCAGCGTGCGGTCCATGCCGCCAGCGAAGGTTTGGAAGCCACCGTGCAAGACGCGGAGCAGGCGCAGCCGTTCATCGATGTGCGCCGCGCCGGGGTGTATGACACCGCCACCACTACTCTGCCCGATGCCCGCTGGCGTAACCCGGCCACCGTCGACACGTGGGTGACCGAGCTATCAACCGATGACGACGTGATCGTGTACTGCGTCCATGGTCACGATGTCAGCCGGGCCACGGCATTGCGCATGCGGGCGGCAGGTATCAAGGCGCGCTTTCTGCAGGGTGGTCTGGAGGGCTGGGCTGCGTCGGGCCAAATGCTGCAACCGAAAGAACCGGCTAAACCGCTGGGTTGAACGCATGCGAACGTTTGGAGGCCGGACGCCAGATGAGGTTCTCCCGATCAGCAACCTTGTCTTCACTATATTTTTGATAGCTGGAAGCGCTTTATCAATAAGCGCCAGATGTCAATAACACTGATATTTGGTAGTCACCTCAATCCGAACGCATGTTTGAACACTAGTGGGTGTCCCGGGCCTGGGCATCGCCGCTCAGTCAATTGCCAATGGCACCCCGACGCTTTGCGCAAGCGATCGGATCACATCCAGGTCGTGCTGCAGCGTCAGCGCTTTTTCCGACCGGGCAAGCGCGTTCTGGGCGTGGCGCACAGCAGCCACACGCATGGAATCATCACCCACAGATGCCAGCGATCGCAGCGCCTTTTGCAGCCGCACGCCCACCTCCACCGTGCCCGCGCCATCACGGGCGATGGCGGTGAAAGCATCGTCAAACAGGTCATCGAGTTGCAGCACTTGCACCTCTACCCGGTCAAACTCCACAGACTCCGCTGCCGGGTGTTCACTGGGCTCCGCCCACAGCGCAAACAGCCGCACGAGCGTGCCGACGATGCCGATGGCCGTACCGGGATCATTGACCGCGGGGGACAGTGCGCGTCCTGCAATTTCGGACAAAACAATCAGTCCCAGGCGTGGGTCATGGTCAAAAACGCGGTCCCGTCCAATGGTGAACGCTGCGACAACCTGCTCAACATCAGCCTCTTTGACCGCCGCAGAGCCTGTCAGCACATGGGCCAATGGATTGCCTGGCATGGCAAACGTGCCCGGCAGCGCATCAACCACCACCCGGCCACCCATGGCCTCGGCATATTTCTGAAGCGCCTGCATGTCGATCTGCTGCACATAACCGACTTCGGCGGCAAAAACCGCCGTACCCGCCCTTGGAGCCCGCAAGTTGCGCACCAGGCCGCCCAGCGCCGGTTGTTTTCGCCGGTTCCGCATGGCCGTTGAGGTCGCCGCCTCCACCTGATCCACCGTCGGCCCCAACCGCCCAAGCCGTGCAATGCGATCTGTCCAGCGCACAAAGGTAAACACAACAAAGCCCAGCACGGCCACCGTCATCGAAAACAGCGTGAAGCGCCCCGCGATTTCAAAGTAGCCGTTCTTCATGGCCATTAAGGCCACGATGCTGAAGATGAACGCCCCCACAAAGGTAGACAGTGCGTTTTGCGAAACATCATCCGCGATCACCAGAGGGAATGACCGTGGCGTGGCGGTAGTGCTGGCCGACGAATACGCCGACACCATGGATGCCACTGCAAAGGTGGCAATGGCGAGCATGCTGGCCGCCATGATGGACAGCAGACTCTCCACCGATCCGCTCGATACGTCGGGCGCCAGGCGCGCCAGCGGCAGCTTGTCAGACACCTTGGCGCCAAACACCGCAAGGATCGAGACGATACAGATCAGCAGCGGTTTGACCCATAAACGCTCACGGATGCGACGCATCAGAAAGCGCCACTTATCGCGCGACACCAGCCATTTCATATGCATTCCTTCGCCCTGCGGCATTCGTTCCATTGTCGGCTCTGCAGGAAACCGCCAGTCTGGTCAACCAAAGGTCGCGGTGCGTAGGACGAAAACGCCAGAAACCCGGCGAAAAACCGTCAGAACGCTGCATTGCCCCAGCGCGCCGGGTCCGGCGCCCAGCCATTGTTGTCGTCGATATCCAGCAACGTCCCGACACTGCGCCCCAGGTCCACGGACAGTACTTCCTCAGCCGCCTGCGCCCCGGCATCACTGCGCTTAGCGGCTGTCACGAACGCGGTGAACGCAGCCCAGTCGCGCGCCATGTGGTCCACCAGGATGCGCGCCAGCTCGTACGACAGCAGGTTGCCGTCGTCGGTGCGGTGAAACGAGGTGCCCGCCCAGAACTCCTGCATGCGCTCAGGCGTCCAGAAACGCTGGTGCAGGTAGTGCAGTTGCGCAGGGGTGTGTTGAGCGGGGGGCGTGCCCTTCAGGCGGCGCTCGGTGTTCACGGCCAGGCCCTCGTCGAGCCAGGTGGGCAGGCGCAGATGGACGAGTGCGTTGTGCGTCATCTCGTGGGCAATCACCGGCTCGATGGCGGCCAGATCTGCCGCCACCACCACAAAATGCGGGCAGCCGAAATGGATGAACATGCCGCCGCTGCGCGCGAACTCGCCGTCCTCGCCGTAGAACTGGGCTACGTAGCGGTAGTAGATGTCTTCATCGGGCAGCACCAGCAAGATGCTTTTTTCAGCCACCGGGAAATGCGCCATGCCGTTGAGCAGTCGGTCGATACGCTGGCGCGTGGTGCTGACATAACGTGCCGTGGCGCGGGCCACCGACGATTCCAGTGGCGACAGGATGAAACAGTCCGCCCCGTCATACAGGTGCATCTCCGTGCCCAGCGCGTTGCGCAGGTGCAGCAGCCAGGCTCGGCGGCCCTGGTTCAGGGCCTCGGCCGCTACCTCGGGTGCGTGGTCGCCAGTGGCTCCAGTGCCGCCATGGGCCCAGGCGTCCAGTGCGGGCCAGTCCAACTGGGGCAAGTCATCCGAATTCTGCAGGTGGGCCATGACGTCGAAACGCGCCAGGCCCGGTGCCTCCAGCGACGACGGGGCCGGCTCGGCCTCCCCTGCCCTGGCGTCGCCGACCGCCGACCCCGAGGCAGACGGCAGGTGCGTCTTGACCAGCCACGCCCCCAGAAAGGGCAGCACCCACACGCCGCCCATCAGCATCACTTTGCGCAAGCCTTGTTCACCACTGCGTGCCACCCGGCGGGTGGCCTGGACATTGATGGCCAGCAGGACAACCACGAGCGCGAGGGCAAAGAGTTCAGGGGACATGGCGAATGGCAGCGTTGAGCGCCCCAGCCTGGAGCCGTTGAAGAACTATTATTTTGATAGCTACCAGCGCTTTATGCACAAGCGCTACCGGCCAAAAACACTCAAAACCAGGCTACTTGATCAGCCCCAGCACATCCTTGAAAGCCGGGTGTTCGCACGTGCCCAGCCATTCAAACGCCACCATCTCGGTGGTCACCAGCTCGGCGCCTGCGCCGGCCAGGCGGTCAAAGGCGGCGTCGCGGTTGCGTTCGGTGCGCGAGCCGCAGGCGTCGGTCACCACCCACACTTCAAACTCGTCTTCCAGCAGGTCGAGCGCGGTCTGCAGCAGGCAGACATGGGCTTCGCAACCGGCAATCACGATGGTGCCGCGTTCGTCGCCCTGGGCTGCAGCGGGCTTTTGCAGGTGCTTGGGCAGGCTGCGCGCGTTGCCGCCCTGGGGTTTGGCGGGGGGGCGCAGCCATTCGCCCAAGCCTTCTTCGGCGGCGCTGAAGTGCATCTTGGCCAGGGTCTTCTGGCACAGGGCGCGCAGCGCGGCGTCGTTGGCGCCCAGACGCGAGGGGTTTTGCTCGGTGCCCCACACGGGCACGTCCAGCATGCGCGCGATCTCGGCCAGGCGGCGGGCATTGGCCAGCACGGCGGGGCCTTCGTGGATCGCGGGCATCAGGCGCTCCTGGTAGTCGACCAGGACGAGTTGGGATTCGGTGGCGTCAAGCAGCATGGTGTGTTCGATCGTGTGCGTGTTCTGATGAATGCGCTGGCCGGGACGGAGCGCAAGAGTAATGGCGCATTGTCGCAGCCCGGGGGTGCACCCTTACGCAGCCAGGACCGATCGCAGTGCCGCCGCCAACGGTACGGCCATGGCCACTGCGTTGCTCGGATGCGGAATGCAGTCTGTGCTCCACAGCTCCCCCACCCCGGCTTCGTGCAGCACCTGCAGCGCATCGCCCGCAAACAACGCGTGCGTCACCGCCACATCCACCGATGTGGCGCCCGCCTGCAGCAGCAACCGCGCTGCGAGCGCCAGCGTGTGGCCGGTGCTGGCCATGTCGTCCAGTAGCACCACCGCCCTGCCCTCGGCGTTGAGTGCGGGCAGTTCAATGGCCACATGGCGGTCGCCATGGCGCACCTTGGTACAGACCGCATGGTCGAAACCGTGGCGGGCGGCGGCCTGTGCAATCCACTGGGCAGATTCGCCATCCGGCCCCACTAACAAAGCGTTGGGGCGCCGCCGGGCGATCAGGTCGGCCAGCGGCTCGGCGCCGCTGAGCACCACGGCCTGCGGCACGGGGATGGCCTGCTCCAGCCGCTCGATGCGGTGCAGGTGCGGGTCTACCGTGATCACAGCATCAAACAGCCCGGCCAAAAATCCGCCCACCACCTGCTGGCTCACGGCCTCGCCGGGGTGGAAGGCAATGTCCTGCCGCATATAGGCCAGGTACGGCGCTACCAGTGTGAGGTGCTGCACGCCCAGACTGCGGGCCGTGCGGGCTGCCAGCAGCAGCTCCACCAGTTTTTTATTCGGCTGGTGCAGGCTGCGCAGCAACACAGCACACCTGGGCAAGCGGCCCACCGCATTGACGGGCAAACGCAGCTTGAGCTCACCATCAGGAAAACACTGGCGTTCGATGACCTGGGCAGTCATGTCCGCCGCCTGGGCCAGTCGCAGCGCAGGGGCCTCTTCGTCGGCGAAGTACAACAGGCAAGCGTCTTCTGGCAGGGCCATGGTCAGAACTCCACAAACACGCGCGGCACTTCATCGGCGGTGCCCAGGCGGTAGCCACTGTCCCGCTTGCACGCATTGCGCGCAAACTCCAAGTCTGCCGGGTAGCTGGCGTGCACGCGGTACAGCAGGTCGCCAGCGGCCACGGTGTCGCCCAGTTTGTGCATCAAGTCCACCCCGGCGCCTGGCACCTTGGGAGCGCCAGCCAGCCGGGCCACGCGGGCAATCTGGTAGTTGTCGATGCCCGCCACGACGCCGCTGGCGGGCGCCACCACGTCGAGTGTGAGTGCGCCCAGCGCCGGGTGGTTGTGGTCAAACCCCGTGGCGCCCTGGGCGGCGATGATGGCGTTCATGCGCGCCAGCGCCCGGCCAGAATCGAGGATGTCGCGCGCAATCGCATATCCGTCGCCGCCGCGCACATCGGGGTCGCACTCGATCAGGCGCCCCGCCAGGCGCAGTGCCTTTTGCCGCAGGTCGTCGGGCGCACGCGGGTCGTTTTGCAGCACGCGCATCACGTCGCGCGCCTCCAGCACCGGGCCCACGCCGTTGCCCACGGGCTGGCGGCCGTCGGTGATGACCAAGTCCAGCGACAGACCCATGCGCCGCGCCACATATTCAAACAGGCGGCGCAGTCGCTGCGCGTCAGTCATGGAGCGCACCTTGGCCGTGGGGCCGATGGGGATGTCCAGCACGAGGTGCGTGGCACCAGCGGCCACCTTTTTTGACAGGATGGACGCCACCATCTGCCCGGCAGAGTCGATGGACAGCGGCCGCTCCACCGAGATCAGCACATCGTCGGCGGGCGACAGGTTGGCCGTGCCGCCCCAGGCCAGGCAGCCCCGGTAGTCGCGCACGATGTCGGCCAGTTGCTCCACGGGCAGCTCCACCTTGGCCAACACTTCCATGGTGTCGGCCGTGCCCGCGGGCGAGGTGATGGCGCGCGATGAGGTCTTGGGGCACAACATGCCATGCGCCGCGACAATGGGCACGACCAGCATGGTCGTGCGGTTGCCCGGTATGCCGCCAATGCAGTGTTTGTCTACCACCAGCGGCTCGTGCCAGTCCAGGCGGCGCCCGCTGGCGACCATGGCATCGGTCAGAAAGAAGACTTCTTCCCGGTCCAGTTCGCTCTGGTGGCAGGCCACCACAAAGGCGGTGAGTTCGATCTTCGAATAACGGTGACCGGCAATGTCGCGCACGATGGCGCCAAAGTCCTCGCGCGTGAGGCGCTCGCTGGCAATTTTGCGTAACAGCGCACCCATGGACTCGGGCGGCTCGGCCTGCGCCACCGATACGGTGTGGCCGTTGTCCACGCCCAGTTGGGCAAAGGCGTCTTCCGACAGGCCTAGCTCGTGGCAGCCCACGATGGCCGGGTCGTCCACCACGTTCACCGTGGCCAGGATGCGGCGGCCGTTGGCGCGTACCTCGATCTTGGACAGGGCCTGGAAGCCCTCGGCCCGGTACACGGCGCAGTCGCGGTGCAGGTAGGCCACGTTTTCGCGCCAGGTGTCGATGGCTACGCGGCGCAGGGCGAGTAGCGACCGAGGTTGTGGCCCCTGGGCGATTTCGGTTGCAGGTGCCGACGTGGGGGCACTGGGATCGGCGAGAAAGGTCGGCGCGGCATTCATCGCGCCAGCCTAATGCCAAAGTGCGGCGCAACACCTCGGGTGCACCCCGTGTCAGCACACTTGCAGCGCAAATCCTGCAAGCTTCATGACCTGGGTCAAGAAGGCTTCGCGGCCACCGCGGATGGACTCAGTTCGGCTGCAAGCGCAACAATCGCCCCTGCGGGCTGTCCGTCACCATGTAGAGCAATCCGTCCGGCCCCTGGCGCACGTCGCGAATGCGCTCACCGTTGCCTTGCAGGAGTTTCTCCTCTCGCTGCACCTTGCCTGCCGCCAGTTCCAGCCGGTGCAGCGTGCCGAACTTGAGCGACCCGACAAACAGGCTGCCCTGCCAGGCCGTGCCATAGCGCGTGCTGGTCAGAAACGCCATGCCCGACGGCGCAATCGACGGCACCCAGTAGTGCAAGGGTTGTTCCATCCCCGCCTTGGCGGTGCCCTCGCCCAATTTGCCGCCGCCATAGTTCTCGCCGTAGGTGATCACCGGCCAGCCATAGTTGCGACCGGGCTGGGGTTGGTTGACCTCGTCGCCGCCCTGGGGGCCGTGTTCGTGCATCCACAGCTTGCCGTCGGGAGCAAGGGTGGCGCCTTGGGAGTTGCGGTGGCCGTAACTCCAGATTTCGGGCAAGGCGCCAGCTTGTTTGGCAAAGGGGTTGTCGGGTGGTGCGGCGCCATCAGCGGTGATGCGGATCACCTTGCCATGGTGGTTGTCCAGCTTTTGCGCGTCGTCCTTGCGGTGGTAGCGGTCCCCCAGGGTCACAAACAGGTGGCCGTCCGCGGTCTGCGCGATGCGGCAGCCAAAATGCAGCGCGCTTTCGACCTTGGGGCGCTGGCTGAATATGACCTGCACGTTTTGCAGACCGCGTCCATCATCCGCCAACGTGGCCCGGGCCAGCGCCGTGCTGTTGCCGCCGCCTCTGCTGCTACCTGCCGCAGCGGGTTCAGAAAAACAAAAGAAGATGCGGCGGTTGCGGGCAAAGTCTGTGTCCGTCACCACATCCAGCAAACCGCCCTGCCCGCCCGTCGCCACAGCGGGCAATCCTGACAGTGCGGGGCCGACCTGCCCGCTGGCGCTGACGATGCGCATGCGGCCCGCCCGTTCGGTGACCAGAAACTGCCCGTCCGGCAGAAATGCCAAGGCCCATGGGTTCACCAGCCCGGTCGCAACCGGAACCAAGGAAACGGGCGCGGTAGCTGTGGTTTGAGCCTCAGCGTTTGCCACAGTGCCCACCGCTACCAAAAACATAGCTACTTGCGCTTTATGGATAAGCGCCAGAGGCCATTTTTGCTTCAATTTCATGCGATATATCTCCGCCAAATGATGAGGATGGCTGTGCCTTCCTGGCGACAAGGCGATGCACTTGCGCGCAGCTTGCAAACAGGGGTGCGAAGGGTTTTCTGAACCAAATCAACAGCTTGCAACCGGTTCGGTTATTGGTAAGTGAGCGTAGCGTGTTACCCTTCGCCCCCATGTCCCGATGGTTTTGTGTCCTCCTACTGGCCTGTGCCACCGCCGCCCAGGCTGCGCCCCAGGCGCCGAACCCTGATGAATTTGATCGTTTTGTCGCCGACAAAGGCTTGCTGACAAGGCTGGAAGACGCCAGTCACAAAGTTGCCGACAAGGTGGCGGACAAAGCCCACACCGTGGCCGACCACGCCTCTCACCTGGTGGTCAACGCCATGGGGTTCCTGGGTGTTCCGTACAAGCGTGGCGGCAACAGCGCCGACACCGGGTTTGACTGCAGCGGCTTTGTACGCGCCATCTACGAGCAGACCGTAGGCCTCTTGCTCCCCCGTCGCGCCGACCAGCAGGCCGCTGCCACCCAGGTCATCGACAAAAAAGAACTTCAACCCGGCGACCTCGTGTTCTTCAACACCATGCGCCGCAACTTCAGCCACGTCGGTATCTACGTGGGCGACGGTAAATTCATTCACGCACCGCGCAGCGGCGCCCAAGTTCGGGTCGAAGACATGGGAGTGGCCTACTGGGCGCGCCGTTTCAACGGCGCACGCCGCGTAGCCGCTTCAGCTAACGAGGACACGGCTCAGACCAAGTAAGCAAGCTGCCTGGACCGGTTCTGGGCCCTGGCTTATTTTTTGATCTCGTACACCGTCTCGGTGCTCTGAATGGGCCCACCCACCACATTGACGGGCCGTGCCGACGGGTCGCGCAACATGGCTTTGGCAGCCGCCATGCCGGCCTGATAACGTGACCGCGCTTCGGATTCGCAAGCTTTGCGTTCTGTCGTCATCATCGTGCGGCACTCTTCCAGACTCACCTTGAGGCCCCCACCGGCCTCGCGAATCGCGGATTGGTAGCGCTGCTGCGGTGTCACGTCCGGCATCGCCCCCCGCTGTAGCGAGGCCTCATCACTTTGCGCCCATGCGGCGGGGGGAGCGGATGCCAGAGCGCCTAAAGTCAGCGCGGCGGCAAAGACGAGTGAGCTGCGGCCAAAAATGAATCTTTTCATGGGAGTGCCTTTCGGTACGCTTGCTGGAGTGTTACGGGCTGTGGACTTCGCTACAGCCAGTCAATGGAGCGATGTTGAGCCAACTGGGAAGCGTAGGCCGCAAGCAGCTGCCGCGCTACGATGTCGGACACCTCCCACACAGCACCGCCATGCACGCCCCCATACACACGCCCGCTGCGGCCGACGCTTCACATGCCAGCGCCCAAGCCCACAACAAGGCTTTTTTGCACCACCTGCTTTCGCAGCGCAACCAGACTCCGTTGAACGCGGCGGCCATTGACGCTGCCATTGCGCAGGCGTTTGTGCGGGATGTCGCGATTCTGGTGCTGGACATGTGTGGCTTCTCGCGCATCACGCAAAGCCACGGGATCATCCATTTTCTGGCGATGATCCACCAGATGGAGCAGGCCGCCTGCCCCGCCATCACGGGGAACGGGGGGCAGGTCATCAAGCAGGAAGCCGACAACCTGTTTGCGGTGTTCAGCACGCCGGGACAAGCCCTGGATGCGGCCCTGGACACGCTGAGAGCGCTAGACGCCATGAACGCGGTGTTGCCAGACGAGCGGGCACTGAACGTGAGCGCGGGCATTGGCTTTGGCCCTACTTTGGTGATCGCCAACGAAGACCTTTTCGGCGCCGAAATGAACTGCGCGTGCAAGCTGGGCGAAGACATCGCCGTAGCAGGCGAAATTCTGCTGACCCATGCCGCATATGCGGCGCTGCCATCCGGCAGGTATGCGTGTTCGTCCAGCCATTACCAGGTGTCCGGGTTGGACCTGCACTCCCACCGCTTTGAAAAGTGTCTGTACACCCGACCCCTGGGTTCTTGACGGCCCGAACCTTTGGGCGGTGAGTGACTGCAACCCGATTGTTTGCCCGGTCAGACCGCGGGACGCCTTCTAAGGGTTTTGTCCGACAGGGGTGTAACCCCTTCATCCCTAAAGTGACTCGGTCGTCATCACCACAAAAAGGGAAACACATGCTGTCATTGTTGGGAACGTTGTTGATCGGACTGGTGGTTGGACTCATTGCACGGGCCGTCAAACCCGGAAATGACAAAGTGGGCTGGATCATGACTTCGCTGCTGGGTGTGGCGGGGTCATTTCTTGCCAGCTACGTTGGCATCGCCATGGGCTGGTACCAGCAAGGTGAAGCAGCGGGCTGGATTGCCTCGGTGATGGGCGCGATCGTGCTGCTTGTGCTTTTCAACCTGATCAAAAGCAAGTGAAACCCCAACGTGCTGCGACCAAATCAATGGGGTCATCAGCGTAACAAGGCAATGCACCATGGTTGAATCCACAACCCCGTTCGTGGGAGAAACGCCCTGCCGTGCGGAGGACGATCACATTCACGCAGCGAGGCAGCGCAGTAACCGCCTCCTGCACCGGCGAGCCCTGGTAGCGGCGGTGGCCAGCGCAATGCCCGTGCCTGGGCTGGACTGGGCCGTGGATGCGGCCCTCTTGTCTCGGTTGCTGCCGCAGATCAGCGCGGAGTTTGGCTTGTCGGCCGAACAGATCGACCGCCTGGATCCGGGCGCGCGCGAGCGCGTGCAAAAAGCGTTGGGTCTCGTGGGGTCGGTGTTGATTGGAAAGCTCATCACTCGGGACGTGATTACGCGGCTTGCGCAAACCGCGGGCGTGCGGCTTACCACCAAACAGGTCGCCAAATATGTGCCCCTTGCCGGACAGGCAGTGTCTGCGGCGTTGGGTTATGCGATCCTGCGTTATCTGGGCCAACAGCACATACGGGATTGCGAGAGTGTTTGTCGGGCCGCACGATTGCCCCCACCCTCGGCAGCGGCTGCTCGAACCACTGCCACCTGAAGGACGTTCCCGCAGCGCGTCTGGCATCCCATCAAGTGGGGCTGCCTGAATGGTCAGGTCTGGATGAATCGGGACGCGATTCCCGGTTCCCCAACCAGCCAAAACCCACCCACGCGGCGGCCAGCAGATACACAGCGCCGCCAGGAATCCACATCACCAGACCGGCAAGTTGCTGGTCCCATAGCTCGCGCGACTCGCCTGCATACAGTACCGCGGGCGCAAAGGTGAGCAGTGCGCCCAACAGGCCTGTGTGCATGACCGTAAACAGCAGTGCCAAGGTAGCCTGAATGGCGCCGGCCATTCCGGGCCGCAATACCGACCACCAGAAGAGCCATCCGGTGAAGAGAAAACTGGCGTGCTCCAACACATGCCAGCCGTTGGACAACACCGCCGCCATGTAAGGCCCTGGGGCATGCCATGTCCAGATGGCGGCGGCGTGAAGTAAAGCGCAGGCCATGGGGCGGCGTGTAAGCCGTTGAGCAGCGCGCCAGACCACATCCACCGCAGGGCCCGCGCACGCGCGCCACTGTGGCAATGGGCGCGCGAGCACTGCCAATGGCGCCACCACGGTGATCAGCAACATGTGCTGCACCATGTGCCAGGCCGTACTGCTGCCCGCCATGTCGTCGAAAGGCCCGAACAAGGCAATGCCCGCCACCAACATGGCCATGTGAAAGAGCGCTCGCCGCAGGGGTTCGGGCCGTTTGCGAATAGCGCCAAACAGATAACCGAACCACGCGGCTACAAACAGAATTTGGGAGGCCCAGATGGGTGCGTGCGCCCCTTCGCCGGTAAATACATTGCCATGCGCAGCGACTGGACCCGCGGCCATCCCCGCGACTCCCATCACCAGCACTTGCGCTAAACGCACGGCGCCAGGACCAGTAATGGCAGCGCCACGACCACCGTAGACGCCGCAGCCGCGCCATGCAGCACTGCCGCCGCTGACGCAAAAAACCGCTGCCGCACCATGCCCTGCTCTGCCCCCGCCAAGCCTGCCGCTGCGCGCGCCGACCGCCATGCTGCAATCAGAAACCCCACCGAAAACACGAGGGAGAGGGCCAGCAGCGCACCGTTGACCCAGTTCCACGGCCCCGTCTGCGCAGGCGGCGGCGCCACCGCGCAGGCCACTGCGGAGCCTCCATACACAAGGCACAGCCACACAAACCAGAGCGCCAGCCCTGTTATCAATTGCGCCGGATGCCCCTGGCCCAGCCTCATACCGCCCCCGCCCGGAAAGCCAGTGGCAGCAGCGCCATCACCAGCCACGCCACGGCAGCCGCGCCAGTGGTGAAGCGCCACCACAGGGCGACCACTACCGGCTCGTAAGGCGCATGCACTCCCACATATCCCAGGTGCACCCGCCATGCCTGCAGTGTGGCCAGCACCGTGGCGACTGCTGCATGCGCCAGCAGGAAATACAGCGTGAAGGTGAGCACTGCGTCATGTGCCAACCGGGTGGGCTCCAGCGGGGCCATCGCCAACAGCGCAACAAGTCCCGCACTGGCGCACGCACCGAAGGCCGCCGCCGCTCCCAGACGCGCCGCCAGTCCTGTTGCGCGAGCGGCTTTCAAGCCAGCCACGGCGCGTTGCATGCACCAAGTGCCCGCGCCCAACCCCAAAGCAATGGCCGCCAGCGGCCAGACACCCAGCGGCGACTGCGCAGGAGGTTCCCAATGCGGCGCCACCGTCCACAGATACAGCCAGCCAAAAAGCAGCGACGTGAACAGCGCCGCGTCGGCCAGCAGTGTCAGGCCCATGCCCCAAAGGCCGGGACCGTCAAAAGTACGGGAGTGCAGCTGGAGGCCTTCTGGCAGGTCATGCGCCTCGCCCGCCGCGGCAGCGGGATGCGCGCCGTTTTCCCACGACCAGCGCAACAGCACCACCACAGCGGCTAACGCCGCCCCGGCGGCGAACCCATACGCTTTGAGCAGCAAAAGAATGCAAACCAGCGCCAGCCACAAGCCCGCAATCAGCGGCCACCAGGAATTGCCCGGCAGATGAATGACCTCGCGCGGGCGCCCGGTGACCGGGTCGCTGCCTAGCGTTTCCCGCCGACCGTGGTGCGCACGGGGCAAGGCGTGCTGCCCTGCTGCAATCGTGTGCGGCAGGTTGGGGTCATCCCACAGCGGATGGCGGGTAGACAACGGGGGCTGGCTGGCAAAGTTGTAGGAGCGAGGGGGTGTTCCAGAGGCCCACTCCAGCGTGTCCGCTTCCCAGGGATTGAGAGGTGCACGGCGGCCTAACTTGAAATGCAACACGACATCCAGGATGACGGTAGCCACACCAAAGGCCATGACAAAGCTGAAGATGGACGACACGAGATTGGGAAGGTCCCAGCCCAGCCCGGCCTCGTAGGTGTAGACACGCCGGGGCATGCCCAGCAGCCCCGTCCAGTGCATCACCAAAAACGTGCCGTTGAACCCGATGAAGCTCAACCAAAACCCCACCTTGGATAAGCGCTCAAAAGGCATGCGACCGCTGAAATGCGGAAGCCAGTAATACACACCCGCCACCAGCGGAAACAACATGCCGCCAATCAGCACGTAGTGGAAATGCGCCACCACAAAATGGGTGTCGTGCACCTGCCAGTCAAACGGGACAAACGCCAACATCACGCCGGTCAAGCCGCCCGCCACAAAGATGAACAAAAAGCCAGCCACCCACAGCATGGGCACCGACCATACCGGCCGCCCGGTCCACAGCGTGGCAATCCACGCAAAAACCTGCACGCCCGTCGGTATGGCCACCAGCATGCTCGCCAGCGAAAAGAAGGCCATCGCCATCGCAGGGATGCCGACCGCGAACATGTGGTGCACCCACAGCCCGAAGCTGAGAAAACCAATGCTCACCAGCGAGATCACCACCCAGCGGTAGCCCACCAGCGGGCGCCGCGCAAACACCGGGACGATGGTTGACACAATGCCAGCGGCGGGGATGAAGATGATGTAGACCTCCGGGTGGCCAAACAACCAGAAAAGGTGCTGCCAGAGCACGGCGTCCCCGCCCCGCGTGGGGTCGAAGAATGCCCATCCCGCAGCGCGTTCCAACTCCAGAAGGATTGAGCCGAGGATGAGGGGCGGGAAGCCCGTGATGATCATCATTGAGGTGACCAGCATTGCCCAGGCAAAGATGGGAATCTGATGCAACGCCATGCCCGCTGCCCGTGTGCGCAGGATGGACACCGCGATCTCGATGCCAGCCGCCATGGTGGATATCTCTACAAACGTCACCCCCAAAAGCCAGAAATCGGAGTTGAGCCCAGGTGAGTAGTGACTGCTGGACAGCGGCGTGTACATGAACCAGCCCGCGTCCGGCGCCAGCCCGAAAAGCAGGCTGCTCGTGAAAATGATGCCGCCAAACACGTAACACCAATAGCCAAACGCCGACAGCCGAGGAAAGACCAGATCACGCGCGCCGAGCATCTTTGGCAACAGGTAGGCGGCCAGCCCCTGCAGGATGGGCACGGCAAACAAAAACATCATCATCGTGCCGTGCATGGTGAAAGCCTGGTTGTAGGCCTCCGATCCCATGAAGGTCTGCCCCGGGCGTGCCAATTGGGCGCGCAGCAGCATGCCCAGCAACCCCGCCAGAAGGAAGAACACCCCTCCCGTCAACAAAAATCGCACTGCAATACCGCTGTGGTTGACCATGCTCAGCGCACGCCAGCCGGTGGGGTTTCCCCAGACGGCTTCGAACTCTGCGTGCAGGGCCTCTGGGTCGCTCACCGGCGGGTGCGCGGTCGGTGGGGTTGCAGGCGTTGAAAGCGTTGGATGGGTCATTGCGAAGCTGCTGCAGCAGGAGCGGAGGCGGGAGCGGGAGGACGTGAGGCCGCGGACGCGAGCCATGCCTCGAATTCGGCGGCTTCCATGGCAATCACCGTCATGGTCATGTGCGCATGGTCCCGGCCGCAAAACTCGGCGCATTGGCCGCGGTAGACACCGGGTTCGTCCGCTTGCAGGCGCACGCGAAAGGTCCGCCCCGGTACGGCATCCAGCTTGCCGCCCAGCCGCGGCACCCAGAAGGAATGAATCACGTCCGCACTGCCGGTCAGCACATCCACAGGGCGTCCTGCAGGGATGCGCATCTCGTTGCGCAGCGTCACGCCGCTGGTGGGATAGTTCAGCTCCCACCACCACTGGTGCCCGATGGCCTGTATCTCCAGCGGCGCGGGCGCATCGCGCCCGCCGCCTGGAAACGGTAATTGGTGCAGACCAGCGGGTGACCCAAACACCACCAGCGCCGCAATGCTCACACTCGGCAGCACCAGGCCACCCCACACCAGCCAGCGCCGCTCCAAAGATTCGCTGTCGGACCGGGGTTCAGACACAGCACCCCGGCGCATGGCCAGCAGCCAAGCAGCAACCACCCCGACAAGCACCAACACCGCCACGGCAAGCATCCACCACCACACGGTGGCAATGGCTTGCGCCGACGGACCTGCCGGGTCCAGCGTTGATTGCGGCCCCTTGCACCCCGCCACCGATAGCGCTCCCAGCACAGGCAGAATGGCCGCATGAATCCGACACCCGAGCCCATCCTCAGCCGCGCCGCCATAGCCGGGCATCCGCTTCATCCCATGATGATCCACTTCCCCGTGGCAGCACTGATCGGGCTGGTGGCGTCCGATGGCGGCTTTGTCTACACCGGTGATCCATTCTGGGCCCGGGCGGGCGTTTGGCTGGCGGGGGTGGGCGCACTGGGCGGCTGGGGCGCCAGCCTGGCGGGTTTGGTGGACCTGTTGACGGTCGGCCGCATACGTCGCCTCATCACGGCCTGGGGACACGCGTTGATCGCGGTGATGATGCTCTCGCTGGCTACCCTCAACTGGATGCTGCGGCTGGGGGATGACCCCGGCGCGCTCGTCATGCCCTGGGGCCTGGGCATGTCGATACTCACCGCCGGTTTCATCGGGCTTGCCGCCTACCTGGGCGGCCGACTGGTGTACGAACACGCAGTCGGTGTTGATACCAGCGAATAGGAGGCCTCGCAGGCGGTCGGAATGCCGTTTCGCGCGCGCTCGCATCAGAACGGCTTTCTCAACACCAGCCAGGCGACCAGCGCAATGGCGGCCATGCTGAACACCGTGACCGCCGCGCACAAACCCGCGAGGCGGGTTTCACCCCGTTCGGCCTTCAGCACCAAAAGGCCGCAGGTGGCATGCGACAACACCAACAACCCCACCACGGCAAGCTTGGCGATCAACCAGAGCGTGAGCGGCCCCATGAACACAAAGATGGCCGTGCCAGAGGCAATGGCCACCAGCGCAGCGGGCGTGACCACGAACGTGAACAGGCTGCGAAGCACCCGCTGATGCGCCTGCTCCAGCACAGGGGCCTGCCGCGGCCCCGTGGCCGACGCAATCAGCGTAGGCAGGTACAGCAGCGTGCCGCACCACACGATGACCGCGCTGATGTGCAACAGCTTCAGCCATGGCATGCGGCGGGCCTCTCGTGCCCGCAGGCATTCTTTGTCTGGTAATCGTAGGGTATCTTTGTCACGGTCCGCACAAGCTCTTTCATCAGGGAGGTGTGGCGCCTTGCGGCCGTGACGATGATAAAGACGGTAAAACCCCCTTCAAGCAATTGGCGAATCTGTCTTACGCGGCAATCAACCGGATCTCGCGGTCAATCCGCCTTGAACCCCGTGGCCGCCACCGCTTTGCCCCAGGTCACGGTGTCGGCCGCAATGATTCGGCTGAACTCCTGCTGGCTGGTGCCCGTCACCCGAAAACCTGCTTCTTCCATCTTGGCCTTGCCTTCTGGCGACTGCACGGCTTTCAGGATGTCGGCGTTGAGCCGCGCAATGATCTCGGGCGGGGTCTTGGCCGGGGCGACGATGCCAAACCAGGACGAGAACTCCAGGTTGGCATAGCCTTGTTCCTTGATGGTGGGCACATCGGGCAGTGTGGGTGTGCGCGTAGCGCCGGTGGCGCCCAGCGCCGCGAGTTTGCCGGTCTTGACCTGGGGCGCGGCCAGGCCCACGCTGGCAAAAACCCCGTGCACATCACCGCTGAACAATCCCCCCAAGGCGTCGGAGGTGTTCTTGTAGTGCACCGGTTCAGGTTTGAGCTGCACGGCGTCACCAAACATGAAAGCGCCGAAATGCCCTGGGGTACCCGCACCAAATGTGGCCAGGAACAAGCCCTTTTGCTGCTTCGTCCAGTCCACAAATTCTTTGACATTGCGCGCAGGCACTTTTTGCGGGTTGACCAGCAGCACGAAGTCGGAGGTCACCACCTGGCTGACCGCCGCAAAGTCCTTGGCGGGGTCGTACGGCAGCTTGTTGTAGCTGCTGGGGGCAATGCTGAGCTGGCCTGTTTCGCCCAGCATGACGGTGTACCCGTCTGGCGTGGCCCGTGCAGCCTCGCCCGCGGCAATCAGCCCGCCTGCACCCGGTTTGTTGTCCACGATCACGCCCAGGTTGCCCCACCCTTCCGACAGCTTTTGCGCCAACAGGCGCGCGACAATGTCGGGCCCTGTGCCGGCCGGGAAGCCCACGATGATGCGAACCGGCTTGTTGGGGTAGGCCGCACCGCCAGGGGTCTGCGCCTGCGCGGCTGCCCAGGGCGTTACCAGGGTGGCGGCCACCGCAGCGGCCAACAGCGCGCGGCGCCCGCGGGATGCGAAGGAAGGGTTGAAAAGAGGTTTCATGTTTGTCTCCGGATGGTTGTTGTGAGGGAAATCGAAAAAAGGGAATAGCCAGCAGGCAGGCAACAGGGCAGAAGCTGAGCGTTTTTTGTCCCTGCAGGGTTGGCATAGGCAAATGACTCTCAGCCTCCCAGGCTCATGCCAGTTCAAAGAACCGCATGGTCACGGCGTCCGGGTAGCGCGCGCCGGAGCCCACGAACATGCGTTCGGCGATCCACCCCAGCGAGGGCGATGCGGTCTCAAAGCTCGGGCTGCACCGAAAGTAGATCTGCGCTGGGTCCACCGGCTCACCCCGCACCAGCCGCGCGATCAGCTCCGGTGGCCCCGAACGCACTGCCCGGTTCTGCACGTAAATGAAGTCGCCGCCATCGGTTTCGAGCACATAGCGCGCGTCCAGCTCCGAAAGCCGGTCGTTCACGATGAGCTGGAAATCTGCCCCCCCGGGCAACACCCGCGCGCTCCAGCCATCGCCCATGGCCGTGCCGCCGGTGATGGGGATCAGCCGCCGCAGCCCGTGGACGGTCTGGCCCACCTCCTGCGGCACACCGACCTGCACGCGCAGGTCGGCAAAGAATTTCAGGCGGGGTTCGGACAGTGAAGGGTCGGACATGGGGGGCCAAGCACTACAAAAAAGTAGTTATAAAAAGTAGTTAAGCATTAGCGTAAATCCGGTTGCACCACAGGCCTGTCATCCCAGAGGATGACAAGGCAATGACACAGCGCTCCGCAGCCCTCCCCCTCACTTGCCGCCACCGCGACGGCAGCCACCGGATTCACCTATGAGGCAATGGCTACCCTCGTCTCCGCCCGCCTCCGGCCAGCCTGCCGTGTCAGGCCCGGCGAGCCAGGCATTGGCGGGCATGGTCCAGCGACTGGGCGAGCCCGGTTTTGCGCCGGGCCTGCTCGAGGATCTGGCGCCCGTGCTGCCCGCTGCTTCGTGGTCGGTGTACCGCACCGGCCAACGCTGCAAGCCCACGCTGTTCATGTCTGCCAGCCGGGGCGTGCCCGACACCACCCAGGACTGCTGGTGGGCCTACCTATCGGGCCCCTACCGCAAGGACCGCACCTGGGGCCGTGCGTTTGACGACAACACGCCCATCGACCCCCTCCCGCGCCTGTGCCATGTGACGGCCACCGAGGTCGAGGGCGAGCACCGCGCCCGCGTTTACGACGCGCACGGCGTGGCCGAGCGGGTGTCGGTGGTGGACTACGAAAGCGATGGCTCGGTGTTTGCGGTCAACTTCTACCGCCACCAGCACCAAAGGCCGTTTCGCGATGGCCAGATTGGTGACTTCGAGTCGGTTGCGCCCGTGCTGCTGGCGCTGGCCCGCAAACACATCCACCTGGCGCGCCCGTCGGCCTGGCCGGTGCACGACAGCGGGCGGCACGTGCTGCCCGCAACCGACGACCGGGAGGCCGTGTTGCCCGCCCTGGCGGCCTTGCCCCAAGGCCTGCCCGCGCTGCGCGAACGCCTGCTGCGCCTGCACCACGACCTGACGGACCGCGAGCTCGACGTGTGCGCCCGCGTGCTGCAGGGCATGACGCACGAGGGCATTGCCAGTGACCTGGGCCTGGGCGTGCCCACTGTCAAAACCTACCGCAACCGCGCGTTTGCGCGCATGGGCATTCACTTTCGCAACGAGCTGTTTGCCAAAGTGCTGGGCCGGTAGACCTGTCTCTCCTGAACGGCTGTGACCGGTGGCGAATGTCCCGGCCTGCCCGGGAGCACGGCACAATCCCCGGCCAGTGACACGCCCCACCGACCCATTGTTTCCCACAGACCCGCCGCCGCCGCGATCCAACCGCCAGGCGGTCGTCGCAGCCTGGGTGGCCGCCCTGCGCCGCCAGGCCGACGCCGCAACACTCCAGGCGCTGCCCCCGTTGACAGACGCAGAGGCCGCACGTGTGATGGCCACCATGCGTGGTGACGATCCACCGTCGGATGCGCCATCCCCCACCTCCAGCCGGCAACAACCACCACCCGGCATCACCGTGGGCCAATTCCGCCCCCGCATCACGCTGATGACCCTGGGTCGGGGCGAGGGGCTGCTGGGCCTCAAGCCGCAGGGCAAGATGGGACCACGCGGCGACAGCGTGACGCTGGCACAGATCGACTGGACCTACCGCACCGACGCGGAGGGCCTCAACACCGTGGCCTGGCAAACGCCCGCGCCCACCTCCATCCTCAACTCCCGCCCTGCTCCGCTGCAAGACCTGTATGACACGGGCGGACCGGTGGTGCGCATGCAGCGCGACTTGGCGGCTGAGTCCGACGCCATGGACCAGGTGTGGGACCTGGGCTTGCTGCCGGTGGACGCCCGGTCACTGCAGTGGCGCAACCGCGACGAGGCCGCCAGCCTGGGACCGCTGTGGACGCTGGCGCAGGAAGCATTTTTTGGTGACTTCTGGGCCGAACAGGTGCCGCGTTTGCAAGCCAAGGGCTGGAGCGTGGTGGTGCAGCCCGGCTTTGCGCACGAAAGCGTGCCGGTGTCGCGCTGGAAGCTGCTGATTGCCCCCGACACGGGCGAACTGCTGGGCAAAGAAGTGGATGGCCCGCTCGGCCCACGCGAGCGCCCCGTACAAAAGCTGCATTTGCCCGAGCGCGAAGGCGCCTGGCTGCTCAGCCTGGGCATCGAGATCGACGGCGAAACGCTGGACCTGGCGCCCATGCTGGCCGACCTGCTGCGCCGCGACGCACGCTGGCTCAACGCCCGGCAGATGGCGCACATCGACGACATGGCCATCATCTCGCTGCGCGCGCCGGGCGGTAAACGCATCGACGCGCCCGCAGGGCCGCTCAAGGCCATCGTGGGCGCGATGGTGGACCTGCTGACCGACCCCACCCGCAACCACCGAAAGGAAGGCGACCCGCTGCACCTGGGCGCCTGGGAGGCGCGCCGCATCGAAGCCCTGCGCGCTGGCCTGGTGTCAGCTCACCGCGTAGGCACAGTCAATGGCTGGAGCAACGACTGGCAACTGCAGGGCGATGCGGGCCTGAACCAACTGGCCCAGCGCCTGCGCACCATCGGCACCCCGCAACCGGTGGCCGCACCGCAGGGCCTGCGGGTGCAACTGCGCCCGTACCAACTTGAAGGCCTGGCCTGGCTGCAATACCTGCGCGCCCAGGGCCTGGGCGGCATCCTGGCCGACGACATGGGCCTGGGCAAAACCGCGCAGGCGCTGGCCCATGTGCTGATGGAAAAGGAGGCCGGGCGCCTCAAGCGCCCCGCCCTGGTGGTGCTGCCCACCTCGCTGCTCTTCAACTGGCAGGCCGAGGCCGCGCGCATGGCACCCAGCCTGCGGGTGCTGGCTCTGCACGGCGCCCACCGTGGCCAGCGCTATCAGCACATCGCCGATCACGACCTGGTGCTGACCACCTACCCGTTGCTGTGGCGCGACGTGGACGCGCTGGCCGCGCAGTCGTTTCACCTGCTGATCCTGGACGAAGCGCAGATGGTGAAAAACGCGGGCAGCCGGAGCGCCCGCGCCCTGCGCAAGCTACAGGCGCCCCACCTGCTGTGCCTGACTGGAACGCCGCTGGAAAACCACCTGGGCGAGCTGTGGGCGCAGTTTGACTTCTTGATGCCCGGCTTTTTAGGTGATGTGCGCAGCTTCAACGCCCGCTGGCGCAAACCCATCGAGGAAAACGGCGAAACCCTGCGCGCCCAGCTGCTGGCCCAGCGCGTGCGCCCCTTCATCCTGCGCCGCCGCAAGCAGGACGTGGCGACCGAATTGCCACCCCGCACCGAAGTCATCCAGCGCGTGCAACTGCAAGGCAAACAGCGCGAGCTGTACGAGGCCGTGCGCACCACGGCCGATAAACAGGTGCGCCGCGCACTGGAGCGCCAGAGCTTTGAAGGCTCGCAGATCACCATCCTCGATGCCCTGCTCAAGCTACGCCAGGTCTGCTGCGACCCGCGCTTGGTGAAGGGGACGACAAAGACCGCTCAGACCATGGAACGAGCCAAGCTGGAGTTGCTAGGCGACATGCTGCCCGCCCTGGTCGATGAAGGCCGTCGCGTGCTGGTGTTCTCGCAGTTCACCGAAATGCTGCGCCTGGCGGCAGAGCTGCTCGACACCCTGGCGCTGCCCTACCTCACCCTCACCGGACAGACGCCACCCCGCCAGCGCGGCGCGGTGGTCAAGCGTTTTCAGGCACGGGACGAAGACAGCGCCCCCATCCTGCTCGTCAGCCTCAAGGCAGGCGGTCTGGGCCTGAACCTCACTGCCGCCGACACCGTGATCCACCTCGACCCCTGGTGGAACCCCGCAGTCGAAGAGCAGGCCACCGCTCGCGCCCACCGCATCGGGCAGGACCAGCCGGTGTTTGTCTACAAGCTGGTGGTGGAAGGCAGCATCGAAGAACGCATGCTGGAGCTGCAGGCCCGCAAGGCCGCCTTGGCGCAGGGCGTGCTGGGCCACGATGCCGAAGGCGCGGTCAAATTCAGCGAGTCCGACCTGCATGCCCTGCTGGCGCCGCTGACCGAGCCCGCCAACAACCCGCTGGGCATACCGGGCGAAGATGCGCGGCGCTGGGGCGGCACGGGCAAACGGATGCCTCGGCCGCTGCAGCCGCCAGAAGTTTGAATGATTTTGGCCTCTGACGCTTATCCATAAGCGATGGCAGCTATAAATTAAATAGCATATTGATCGAATCCGCACGGTGGCCGGGTTTCCCAATCGGTCAACCCGCCGTAAAACGCGCGTCTGCCGCCGAAGCTCGCGCCTCGGATTTTTGATGATTTCGCCGCCAGCTCCAGTGGACAGAGCACTTGCAGCTAACCATCACCCCGCATTCTTTGCACCAACTTGCCGACGGTTGTGCCGGCGTCGCTCCCGCCAGAGCGCACGCACCATGGCCGAGAGGACCAGGCCAGCGCCACCCGCCAACCCTGCAATCCCCAGGTTCAAAACCAGCGGGCCCACCCGCAGGCTGCGGTCCACCACCGACTCCGCCGGGTCTTGCGGATCCACCCACACCTGAACAGGGGTGCCAGTGCGCTGCGCGTTGTGCAGCCGGTCTGCCAGTTGCTGGTGAAAACTGCGCCAGCCGTCACCCGATGCGTCCACGGCGGCGCGTGTGCCGGTGTACTGCAAGCCTTCTGCCTGGTAGCGATAACGCACCACGGCCGTGTAATACGAACCGCCGCGCGCCGTGCCACCCTTGTGCAGCCGAACAGACTCCACCTGCGCGGGCACGGGCTGCCAGTGGCGCATGCGCGACCAGTCGTATAGCGTCGGTCCCACGCTGAAGGCGCACAAGCCAAGGCTTGTCGCCAGCAGCATCAAGGCGACCAGCGCCAACACAAGCTGCGACCAGATGCTCTCGCCCAAAGCGCCTTTCGCGCCGAAGTACGAAGGGGCGGCGCTGTTTTGGCGCAGCCTTTTGCGTGCGCTGGCCCTGCCCACTAGGCCCCGTCCAGCGCGGTGTATCCACTGCGCGATTGAACCGTCTGCATCAATTGCCGTGCTGCGGCCAGACCGCGCACGCCCTCGGCCAGCGTAACGCGAGCGCCGCTTTGCAATTGCGCCACAAGGCGGTAGTTGGCAACGCTGGATGCGCCGGATCGCGTGCCGCCACCCTCTTTGAGCCGAAGGCCCACCACCTGCTCTGCACGGGCTTGATGGCGCGCAGTGACGAAACCCAGCACCCGCCGTTCTGTCCACAACCCCTGGCGATCGATGTGTACGCGCAGGCTGTTGGTCAGCTCATAAAGCCCGCCCAAAACGATGGCGAATCCCGCCCCACAAAACATAACGGGGAACAGCAGGGGTGCGCCCTTCGCGCCGGCAAACCAACCCGCGCCCGCGAAAATGGCTCCGAACACCAGGACCATAAGCGAAGCGGCCCAGCGCCGCCCAATTGCAAAGTAAAGCTGCATACCCCCTGGCAAAGCCTGCACGCTCGCCAGGTCAGAAAGCTCCCTGGACATCAGTGCATGCAAGCCCGGGTGCTGGGTTACATCCGCGCTCAGGCGGCTGGATGTGAAGCCAGTCGCATACAACGGCACCACAAAGCCCCGGGCAAATTTCAGACCGGGTGTCATGCTTTGCACCTCCAACCGCCACCCGTGGTGCTCTTGCGCCATGGGGTTCCCCGAGGCAGGCAGGTGCGCCGGTACATCAAACCGAAAGCTCACGGCCACCCCATCGCCTTGCGGTTGCACGTGGGCCAATCCTTCCGCGCGCCACAGTTCTTGTTCGTTGTCTTCATCATTGCCCCGGCCACGTCCTTTTTCATAGCGCGTGCACAGCAGCCGCGTCAAAAAAACCAAGTCTGGCGTGTAAGGCACCGGTAGCGCCAGGGTGGCGCCAAAGTGGCCTCCCAGCGCACCGGGGAAAGGATCCAGCACTAGGTGAGCGTCTCCAAAACGGCGGGCGTCCAGCGCGGCACGCACGGCCCACACAAACAAGCCGGCGCCCAGCACGCCAAAAATGGCCATGGCGCCAAAAGACACGAAACTGCCGCGTGTCCATGCCCCGGGCAGCTTGAGCGCCATCAGCGGTAACGACACAGCGTTCCACACCAGCGCGATGAACCAAGCAGTTTTCAGCGTTTCCCGCTGGTCAGATCGGATGCGGTTGTCGGCCCATTGCGCGCGCTGCAGCCAAGGAAAAGCGCCCTCGTCGATGTGATCGGCATCCTGCGAGGACGGCTTTGCAGAATGTCCACTCCATACAGCGCGTGCAATTTTGGCCAGCACCAGCATGCCAAAACCACCCGACAAGCCAGCCAGCCCCAGCGCCAAACCCAACAGGCCCGGCCGCAGGCTGCGGTCGGCAATCGACTCTGCGGGTTTTGCTGGGTTCACCCACACTTGCACGGGTGCCCCTGTTTTCTGTGCGCCTTGCAGGCGTCGGCCCAGTTGCTCCTGAAAGCTGCCAATGTTGTCGGGCCGTTCGTGAATGGCGGCACGCTGCCCGATGTACGTCACGCCGCCCACCTCGTAGCGGTAGCGCACCGACACGCTGTGCGAGGTGCCGCCCTTGCTGCCGTGGTGACTTTGCAGCGTGGCCGACTCCACCTGTGCGGCCACCGGTTGCCAGCTTTGCATGCGCGCCCAGTCATACACCGCGGGGGCGACCATCAGCAAAAAAATGCCGACGCCTGCAGCCGCGAACGGCAGGGCAAACAGCGCCAGCACCCACACGCCCGCCGGCGGCTTCTGGTGGGCCGCGCGGCCTTGAGATGCCCGCGCATCCGTCATGGCATGCGCTCGTAGGTGGATTTGGAGGGCACGTCTGCGTCCGAGAAATACGGGTCGGGGTCCAGGCTCAGCAATTGGCCTTGCTTCTCAATGGCATAAGCACTGCCCGTGTCGCGGCGGGGGCTGTTGGACACGTAAAGCCGCGCCTTGTCGGCGCGCCAGGTGCCGCGCATCATGGCTTCGCGCAGGGCCCTCTGCACTGCGCCTTCTGACGCCGCCGCGCCACTGGAGGCTTTGAGGTCGATGTTGATGAGCTGTGCATCCGCCTGAATCACCAGCACCTGCCCGCTCAGAAATTTGGGAGGCGGTGCGCCGTTGATGCTTGCAACCTTCCAGCGCCCGACCAGCGGGTGGGTGCCCTGGGGGTCCGCCCCATGGGCAGTGCCGCCAAAGACCATGGTGGTGGCAAGCAGGGCCAACAACCCTGTGTGGCGCAAGGCAGCCCTGCGTGAATCCGCGGTGTGTGGCATGAGATCTCCTCCCGAACAGTTCGCTATTTTTTGATGATGGGGTGGGCCTGCCGCTGGCGGCGAGCCGCACGCAGTTTAAAAGAGCCGTATTGCGAAGGATCCGTCCGCCCATCGCCACATTTCAAGCATTTTTAGCCTCCAGCGCTTATCCAATAAGCGCTGATAGCTATCAAATGAAGAGCGCCACATGTCTGTGCTGCCACCCCACCCCGGTTGCCTGGCGCAGAATTCGAAAGCAAGCTCCGGGGTGCGCACCGCACATTCCGTCCCTAGAGTGCGTGGCATCGCAACCCGACGTGTGAGCCATTCACCATGACCCCCAATGCATTCAGCACCGACAGCAGTGCCAACCGCCTGATACCAAACGCCATCCCCATGCCCCACCGCGCCAGCCCGTCCTCCAAGGCCCAGCAAGCCGCCGCCACCCAGGCCGACCCACGCTGGGCTGCGGTGTTGGCGCGCAGTGCCGCGGCGGAGGGTAGCTTCTGGTACTCGGTGCAGACCACCGGTGTGTACTGCCGCCCCAGTTGCGCAGCGCGTACGCCCCGGCCAGAGAACGTGCGATTTCATGCCAGTTGTGCGGACGCGGAGGCCGCCGGGTTCAGGCCCTGCCAGCGCTGCAAGCCGCGGCAGCCCACTGCGCTGTCGCACCACGCTGCGCTGGTCACCGAGGCCTGCCGCAGCATTGAAAGTGCGGAGAGCGACAAAGCCGTCACCCTCGACACACTGGCTGCGGGTGCAGGCCTGAGCGCATCGCACTTTCATCGGATCTTCAAACAAGCCACCGGGCTCACCCCCAAGGCCTATGCTGCCGCGCACCGCGCGCAGCGCCTGCGCAATGCGCTGAACGGTTCGCCCACGGCCACGGTGACGGACGCCATCTACAGCGCGGGCTACCCGTCCAGCAGCCGCTTTTACGAACAATCTGCCCAGGTGCTGGGCATGACGCCCAGCCGCTATCGCGCGGGCGGCACTGCGCTGGACATCCGTTTTGCCATCGGGCAGTGCTCGCTGGGCGCCATCCTGGTGGCGCAAAGCGAACGGGGCATTTGCGCCATCTTGCTGGGCGACGATGCCGACGCCCTGGTGCGCGACCTGCAAGACCGGTTTGCGCAAGCCCACCTGATCGGCGGCGACGCCGCATTTGAAGCGCTGGTGGCGCAGGTGGTGGCGTTTGTAGAGGCCCCGGGCCTGGGGCTGAACCTGCCGCTGGATGTGCGCGGCACGGCCTTTCAGCAGCGCGTCTGGCAGGCATTGCAGGCCATTCCTGCCGGGCAGATGGCCAGCTATGCCGAAGTGGCAGCGCGCATTGGCGCCCCCACCGCAGTGCGCGCAGTGGCACAGGCCTGTGCGGCCAATGCGCTGGCGGTGGCCATCCCGTGCCACCGGGTGGTGAAAAGCGACGGTGCCTTGTCGGGCTACCGCTGGGGCGTAGAGCGCAAACGCAAGCTGCTGGACCTTGAATCGTTGCCATCGTCCCCGTCGGACCACGCAAGTGCGTCTGCCACCGTGGAGAACGCGGCATGAGCGCGCTCGCCAGGCCCATCCTTCCGACGCCACAGCCAGACTGGGCCCAGCGCGCAGCCGCCATCGACTGGCCCGCAGCCACCGAGTCGCTGCACCAGCAAGGCAACGCCGTGTTGCCCCAACTGCTGAGCGCCTCCGAATGCACCGCACTGGCCGCGCTGTACGAAAGCGCGAGCGACACCACCTTCCGCAGCCGCGTGGTGATGCAGCGCCACGGTTTTGGCCAGGGTGAATACCGGTATTTCAGCTACCCGCTGCCCACCTTGGTGGCCGGGCTGCGCACCGCGTTGTACCCGCATCTGGTGCCCATCGCCAACCCGTGGAATGCGGCCATGGGCATAGCCGTGCGCTACCCCGCGCAGCATTCCGACTTCATCGCCCGCTGCCACACCGCTGGACAGGTGCGCCCCACCCCGCTGCTCTTGCAGTACCAGGCGGGCGACTACAACTGCCTGCACCAGGACCTGTATGGCGAGCACGTGTTTCCGCTGCAGGTCGCGATCTTGTTGTCAGAACCGGGGCGCGACTTCACCGGTGGCGAATTCGTGTTGACCGAGCAGCGCCCCCGCATGCAGTCGCGGGCCGAGGTGGTGCCACTGCGCCAAGGCGATGCCGTGGTGTTTGCCGTACACCACCGCCCGGTGCAGGGCACACGCGGGCCGTACCGGGTACAGATGCGCCATGGCGTGAGCCGTTTGCGCAGCGGTCAGCGGCACACGGTGGGCATCATCTTTCACGATGCTGAGTAGGTGTGCACCCCCTGAGTCGCCTTCGGCGCCTTCACCCCACTCTCGCTGCGCGGGAGGGGGACGCACCCGGTGGCCTGGCGAAGCCAGTTCCACGGGTGCACTGGCGGGGAGCGCGCCTGCTGCCAAGACCTGTGGCGAACACGTGAGGGCGGTAAAGCCATGAACCTCAGTCTTTTTGACGACCTGCCTGCCACACCCCAGCCGCCCGAGCTGCTGGAGCCCGGCGCGATAGTGCTGCGCGGCTTCGCGCTGGCGCAGGCCGCAGATTTGCTTGCGGCTGTGCAGGGGATCACGGCGCAGGCGCCTTTCAGGCACCTCATCACGCCGGGTGGCCTGCGCATGTCGGTGGCCATGACCAACTGCGGAAAACTCGGCTGGGTGAGTGACCGCAAGGGCTACCGTTACGACGCGATCGACCCCGAAAGCGGACAACCCTGGCCGCCCATGCCAGCGCTGTTTTCCCGGTTGGCGCTCGAGGCCGCGCAGGCTGCAGGTTTTGATGGCTTTGCGCCCGACGCCTGCCTCATCAACCGCTACGCGCCAGGCACGCGCCTGTCACTGCACCAGGACCGCGACGAGGGCAACTATGCGCACCCCATCGTGTCGGTGTCGCTGGGCGTTCCGGCCGTGTTTTTATGGGGCGGTGCACAACGCGCCGACAAGGCGCGGCGCATCGGGCTGGTGCATGGCGACGTGGTAGTGTGGGGCGGCCCGGCGCGGTTGCGGTTTCATGGGGTGCTGCCGCTGCGCGAGGCCCACCATGCGCTGACGGGCGCCCACCGCATCAACCTCACGTTTCGCAAGGCAAGTTGATTTTTTGCCGCACTGCGTGTGGGGCGTCATCGCTTGTACCCCGTGGACGAAGCCAGCGATGCCAGCAGCTGTTCAGCAGCCTCTCGTCCGCGCAGGCTGTCTGCAACCGTGATGGCCTTGCCGCTTTTCAACACCACCTGGACCCGGAAGAACGTCACGTGGCGAGTGCCGGTTTGCGACGAATAGCTTTCCTTCAGCGCAAGCCGCGCAATGTCGCGCGCAGGCACACGGTGCCAGGCCAGCATCAGGCCCAGCAGGCGGCGCTGGGTGTGCAGGCCATCGCGGTCCAGTTGCACACGCAGGCTGTTGCACAGCGCATAAAAGCCCCACACCAGCATTGCCCCGCCCAAACCGCCAAACACCAGCGGAAACAACGCAGGTGCACCCATGCGCCCGGCCATCACGCCAAAGCCCAAAAAGGCGCCGCCCATGCCCAGCCAGATCAGCTTGTGTCGCCACAGCCGGCCATACGGCTGGTACAGCCGCACCCCACCGGGGATGGGCTCCAGGTCACTGACCTCGTCCACCAGCGCATCGCGCATCTGCTGCAGCCGCGGGTGTTGCGCGGCATCGGCGGCAATGCGGTCCGAGGTCTCCTTGGTGGCGTACACCGGCACATCAAAGCTGCGGGCGAATGGCAGGGCGGGGTCGGCGCTCTCAATCTGTACCCGCCAGGCGTGGTATTCGGTATCCACCTCTTGCGACTGCGGCAGGCCGCTGGGCACGCTGAACCGAAAGCTCAGCACCAACCCATCCGCATGCGGCGCCACCTGCGCGACGCCCTCGGCCTGCCACACCACGCTCTCGCGCGATTCGGAGCCGCTTTTGCCCGCTGAACGTGTCTGGTAGTGCAACAGGCAGCTGAGCGTCACGTCAAAATGCATCCCCGCCTGGTAGGGCATCTTCAAAGGCATCGTGGCGCCCACGTGCCCGCCAATGGAGCCCGGAAACGGGTCCAGGTGCAGCCGAACTTCGCCGTACCTTCTGGCATCCAGCGTGGCGCGCACGGCCCAGACCAGCAGGCCCAGGCCCACCAACACAAACAATGCCGTCGCCCCCAGGGCCGGGTAGTTTTCGGTGCGCAGCATTTTGGGGGCCCCGGCGATGGCCATGGGCCAGGCCAAGAGGTTCCACACCGTGGCAAAGCCCCACGCCACCCACACCTCCAGCCGCTTGTGCGAACGAATCTGGTTCTGTGCCCACTCCGGCCGCGCCAGCCAGGGCCTGGTTTCGGCTTCGGTGTGTTGCACACCGGCCTTTTTGCGCGCATGCCACACATACGCCAGCATGCCCACGCCAAAGCCTCCAAACAACAGCACAAACAACATCCAGAACGCCAGCAACCCCCAACGCAGGCTGCGGTCGATCACCGAGTCCGACACGTCCGAGGGGTTGACCCACGCCCGCACCGTTTGCCCGCTGCGTTGCGCGCGCTCGAGCCGCGCTCCCAGCTGCTGCTGAAAATCACCGAGGTTGTCGGCGCTTTCGTTGATGGCCACACGACGGCCCCACGCCTCTTGCCCCGCCACCTGAAACCGGTAGCTGGCCGTCACGCTGTAGGTGTCGGAGTTTTTGCTGCGGCTGGTGTGCAACTGAGCCGACACCAGCGTGGCGTCCACCGGCTGCCAGGTCTGCATGCGTGTCCAGTCGTACAGCGTGGGCAGCACGGCCAGCAACAGGGTGCCAATGCCCACACCCGCAAACGGCAGCGCAAAGAGTGCAAGGACCCAGTTGCCTTTTGACCGGCTGCGTTTTGATGAGGACGCGGTGGTGGTAGTGGTGCCAGCCTCTGGTGGCGGATTTCTTCTGCGGTTGGCCATCTGCTCTTCGCGTTGCGTGAGCGATCTCACGCCAACGCCCTCCCCCCTTATCGGTCAATCATCGGTGCGCCGGTGTTCAAAAGCGGCGGCGTTTTTATGTCGGCTTGTCCGATTCGCTGTGTATGACCACCAGGTGAAACCGATCGCGGCCCCCAGCCTTGGCAACGTACAAAGCGGCGTCCGCCTTTTCGAGCAGTGTTTTTGCGTCGGCATTTTCTTTGGGAACGCCAGACAGAACACCAATGCTCGTGGTCACCTTCAATTTCAGCGTTTCGTCGAAGGGGGTAGATCGTATGAGGTCCACGATCTTTTCTGCAACCCCTGTGGCGGCATCATCATCGGCCAGGTGTTCCATGACGATGACAAATTCATCACCGCCCAGCCGATAAACACAATCGGTGACACGCACGGTGTTCTTCAGCCGGTTGGCAAACTCGATCAGAACCCCATCCCCCACGCCGTGACCATATTCATCATTGATTTGCTTGAAGCAATCAATGTCCAGAAACATGATGGCCAAGGCAACGCCGGTCCGTTGCGACCGTGCAATGGCCATGGGCAGGGTTTCCTGCAATTCGGTTCGGTTCGGAAGCCGGGTCAACCCATCCTGCCGGGCCAGTTGCTCCAGCTTTTTTTCTATGGCTTTTGATTCGGTGACATCCAGGGTCAAAGAAAACACGCCGCGAACTTGTTGGTCGAGCCCGATATCGGGAACATAAATGGTGCGGGTAAATCGCTCCTCGCCTTGCAGATGCAGTTCTGACTCGAACTCCACGCGATGGCCCGCCATGGCGGATTCAATCATCGAGGCACGGTACAGATAACGGTCCGCCCCGATCACGCTTTCAAGGTGCGTGCCAATGATTTCTTCAGGCTGCACCCCCAGCCATGCGCCCACGGTCGCATTGGCAAAGGCGATTCGATTGTTGCGATCAAAATAGCTGATGAGGGCCGGAATGTTGTCGGTAATGGTGCGAAGAAAATGCTGACTGGTTTCCTGCTTGTGCAATGCGGTGGTAAGTGCGGTGGTGTCGAAACTCATCGCAAACACCCCCTTCACCTGGCCATCGGGCCCGATGTCAGGAATGTAGTGGGCCTGGTAGGTGTGGTGGACGTCACCGACTTTGGTGCTGCCCAGCCTTTCGACCACAACACTTTCGCCCTCCAGCGCTTTCTGTAAATGGGGCGCCACCTGGGCAAACAGTTCACCACCCCGGACAGACTGCACACTCCGCCCCAAAAGGTCACCACTGTCCGGGTACAAATCGCGTACGCGGGCGTTGATAAAGGTGTACCGAAATTCAGTATCGACATGGGATACCAAGGCTGGAATGTTGTCGATGATCGTCCGTATCTGCTGCTCGGTGGCTTTTTGCTTGCGCATCAACTCGTCGAATGTCTTGGCAAGCGACCCGATTTCATCCGGGCGATAAACCAGCGTTTGCAGGTCTTGGGTGGTGTCGATGTTTCGCATGCGGTCATGCAATACCCCCAAGGGCTTCAATTGCTGCCGAATCACTGCCGCGGCCAAAAGGCCTCCGGCGACGGAAAGAAGCAATGCACCACCCCAGGCATTTTTCTCGATGGCATTCACCGACGCGAATGCCTCAGCCTCTGGAAAGAAGGCACCCAATATCCAATCGGTCTCGTGCGTTCGTTTAAAGGCATATAGCCCCAATACTCCCGCGCGGGTTGGACCTGTGGTGGTGCCTTCAAACCCCGCAATGGCCCGCTCTGTGACCATATTGGTGCCGCCTTGCGCATCCACATGCTGCAGGATTCTGGATTTGTCGGGCAAATCAACAATGATTCCCCGCGAGTTGAGAATGAAAAGATATCCCGTGTTGCCAAATTTCACGCCCTGCAAACCGTCCAGAAACCGTTGGTCTTTCAAGTTGATGGCGCCATAAAGAAGGTAGCGCAACGAACCGTCCTGGTTCCAGACCAACTCTGTCATGGTGACCTGTGGCAAACCGGTATATCTGTTCTTGTAGGGCTGCGAAATGATTCCCTTCGAGAGTTTCAAAGACTCGGTGAAGTATTCGCGGTCTGCCACATTCACGGCCCCAAAGGGCAGCGCACCGCCCAGGTTGGCGACCACATTGCCATCGGGATCTATCACCGAGACGTTGTCAAACAGATCCCGCAGCGACTGGAACTTTTCAATATACGGCTGCAATTGCGTTGGCACACCGGGCGGCACAGACTCAAAACCATCTGATAGCGTTTTCAGCAGCGTGCGACGGCTTTGAAACTTGAGGTCAATCGCGTCAGAGATGGCGGAAAGCCGCTGAAAAAGGTCTTCGGTAATGGACTTCTCAAGCTGCTGCCGCACATGGTGAAGGGCAATGGTGGCAATGGCAAAGGTTGCCAGCAAAACGACGGCAGCAACGCCCCAGCTCAGGCGCACCTTGAGGCTCAAGCGCGAGTTCAAGTGAAATGGCATATGGGGAATGGCGGCCCTCCACCGCGTCAGCTATTTTGAAACCTGAAATTCTGGAGATCTGAAACTTCTATTCACCCAAGTCAGAGGTGTACTACCGAAGGCACTGCACCGCGGCTAGTGCTAACCCCCAACTGACTGCCTTTGTGTCTTTGCCAGAATTCCGCCATGTCCACATCCACCCCTCCCACACCCCGCTACTGGCTCATGAAGTCCGAGCCCGACGAATGCTCCATTGACGACGCCCTGGCCGCAGACAGCGCGACCGTGCCATGGACGGGTGTACGCAATTACCAGGCCCGCAACTTCATGCGGGACGAAATGCAGGTGGGCGATGGCGTGTTGTTCTACCACTCCAGTTGCCCCGCACCGGGCATTGCAGGCCTGGCCCGCGTGGCCAGCGGCACCCGCCCCGACCCCACGCAGTTCGATGCGACATCGCCGTACTACGACCCCAAGTCACCGCCCGGCGCGCCGCGCTGGCTGCTGCTGGACGTGCAGGCGGTGCGCAAGACACGGCTCATGCCGCTGGCTGAGTTGCGGGAGCGGCCCGAACTGGCCGAGATGCGGGTGCTGCAAAAAGGCAGCCGCCTGTCCATCACCCCGGTGGACGCGGCGCATTGGGATCGCATCGTGGCGCTGCTGGACGCGGGTTGAGGCGCCGCAACGCGATACTTTGCCCTGCAGTGCGCGGGCGAACGCGCGGCGTGCGCCTACCGCGGCCTGAGCACCCCACACCTATGATGGCCCGCTGACCACCACGCGCCCGGCACGGCCCCGCACCTTCTCGCTCCCCTCCTCCTCATGCGCAACATCCTCGACATCAGCTCCTGGCCCGCCTTGCTCTCCACGGTGATGGGGCTGCTGGTAGCAACGCTGGTGATGGTGGGCGTGCGGCTGGTGTTCATGCAAACCATGCAGCGCCGCCGGGAGCGCGAGAACCGGCAAATCAACGAGCGCCTGAAAACGCTGATTGCGGCCTACAAGACGCTGGGCGGGTCGTTTACCGGGCAACTGCAGGTCAGCCCCGTGCACATGCGGGAGCTGCGCATTGCCGCACAGCGCACGTTGCCAGGGCTGGATGTGACACCGGTCAGCGCTGCAGACGCCATAGACCCCGGGGATGCCATGGAAGCGGACCCCGACGCACCCACCCCCACATCCAGCAGCTCTGACCGCCAGCGGCGCATACGCGACGCGGTGGAGGCTGCGCTGTCGGATGTGATCTTGCTGGGCACCGAAGAACAGGTGCGACTGGCCGCCACCGCCGCCAACGAGATGGTGGCCGGGCGCAGCGTAGAGGTGGCGCAGCTCGTGGTGTCCCTGCGCCAGTTCATCCGCGCGGCGCTGGATCTGGAGCCCATTGCCACCGGCGTGGTGGTTCCCAACCAGGGCCCCTTGCGACCCGGTGGGGGCAGCGCAGGCGCGGCGGGAAAACGGGGTGGCAGCGCAGACCGGGGTGCAGGTGCCGCAGGCGGACGCGCTGGAGTGGGTGGTGGAGGCGGCGGCGGCGGAGGTGGCGTGGGTGCCATGGCCCTCGGCGCTGGGGCTGGCGTAGGTGCCGGTGCAGGCATGGACCGGGCCAGCGGGGACGTGCCAGGGAATGGGCTGCCGTAAAAGCGCCGAAGACCGCGCGCACCGTCCACGCAACCAGAACAATAGGCGACCTCAACAATAGGCCACCTCAATTTCTAGTGTTTTTGGCCTCTAGCGCTTATTGGTAAAGCGCTAGCAGCTATCAAAATCAAAGCAATCATCGCCCACTGGTCCTCTCTCACCATGAACCCCACCAAAACCCTGCTGATCGTCTACCACTCCATGACCGGTGGCACCCGGCAGATGGCCGAGTCGGCGTGCGCAGGGGCCGCTGCAGCAGAACCTGGGTTGACCGTGCGCCTGCTACATGCACCACAGGCGCACGCTGCCGACGTGCTGGCGGCCGACGGCTATGTGTTTGCCACCCCCGAGAACCTGGCGGCCATCAGCGGCATGATGAAAGACTTTTTTGACCGCAGTTACTACGGCGTGCTCGACCAGATCAACGGCCGCCCGTACGCCAGCCTCATCTGCGCAGGCAGTGACGGGCAGAACGCTGCGCGGCAGATGGCCCGCATTGCCACCGGCTGGCGCCTCAAACCCGTGGCCGAGCCGCTGATCGTGTGTACACATGCACAGACGCCCGAGGCGATTCTGGCGGCCAAGCAACTAGGCGAAGCGGATCTGCAGCGCTGCCATGACCTGGGTGCTGCGCTGGCCACCGGGCTGGCAATGGGCGTGTACTGAATCGAGGTTTCCAGCACGGCAACATGGCGGCACGGCGGCACCACCCCCGCCCTACTTGCCCGGCCAGGCCTGCGCGTAGGCGCCTACCAGGTGCTGGCGGGTCTCCTTGTACTTGTTCCAGTCGAACCCCGCCAGAAACGCGCGCGCGGTGTCGGCGCCGCGTGCAAACAGGTCCAGCTTGCCCGCGTCGTTCATCTCAAAGTCGAGCCAGTCGTGGTCGGCGGTATCGATGTAGGCCACCAGTTGCTTGAAATCAGGGTTCTTGCGCAGGAACTCGTAGTCCAGGCAATGGCGGGATGAGTTGAAGGTCTGGGTGACCAGCTTGGTCAGCTTGGTGATGGTGTGGCTGCGGTCGTCCCACTGCAACTTCACCCCCAGCGTGGGGCGCGTGGGCACCTTTCGGGTGTTGTGAAACGCATCAATCGGAAAGTTGGACAACACGCCACCGTCGATAAAGCAGGCCTCGGGCGGCGGAAAAGGCGGCACACGCGCAGGGTCCATGTCGCGGTCGTCCATGCCTGCCAGTTCGCACCACAGCTTGCGGTGCGCATCGTCCCGAATTCTCAAAGGCACCCGGTAAGGCTGAAAGAACACGGGGATCGACATGGAGCAGCGGGCATAGTCCGCCGGGTTCACCGCACCCGCGTCGTCCCAGTAAAGCGCGGCCATGCGGGGCAGCTCGACCTTGGTCTCCGTGGCAATGTCGGCGGTGACGATGCACAGGTAGTCCTTGGTGGGGTCCAGCGCAGGCAAGGTGGGCTGCCCCTCCAGCTGCGACGCGGCGTGGAGACTGCCAGGGCGCAGGTGCCAGCCAAAGGGCGTGGCGGCCATTCGCTGACGCAGTGCACGGGTGGTGCGAATGCCGCTTTGGGCCAACACATCGGTCAGCCAGCCATGAAACCGGTCGCCCCGGTTCAGGCCCTGCATCTCGTCCAGGTTGTCCAGAATCTGCATGGCCTTCCACAAGCCCTTGGCCAAGCCGGGCCGCTGGAGCATGGTGTTGATGAAGTCCCGGGCGTCGTCGTCCCGCTCATCCTTGCCGTCCATGAAGCTGGCCATGGGGATATTGGCCACGACCTCGACCAGCCGGTCGGCCTTGGCGGCACTGGGCTCATCCAACGCCGCCAGCACCAGGGCGGTAATCGACCCCGCAGACGCGCCGCCCAAGGCAGCAAAACGCAAACCCGCTTGCTCCAGCAAATAGATGTAGCCTGCCAGGGCAACGCCCAGCACGCCGCCGCCTTCCATCACCAGGTCCACATACTGGTGGCCCGCTGCGTCCAGCGCGTCGCTGTAGTGCTTTTGGTCCAAACCCTGGGCGCGCATTGATGCAACTGCGGGGGCTGCTACGGACTGGAAATCGGCCGCGCTCAGTGCCATGTCATTCTCCCGGTGGAAAGCCGCTCATGCTGCCGCACGCATCGACCCAGGGCAACCTAAAAACGGCGCATCTCAGTCACGAATGGGTACTACCGGCCAGGAGCGGCCAGTGGCTGCAGATGCGAGCGGACGCCGCAGGCGGTCCGCTCGACCGGCAGGTTAGGCATGGCGAGACTGGGCGAAAGCAATCGCTGCATGAATGGCAGACCGAGCCTGCGGGCTGTTCTTCCAGCATGTGGAGCCAACAATTGCGGCTGCGTTGGACACGATATCCAGGGCATTGGCACTGCTCAAATGAGAGAGCGATTCGATGCCCATCTGTTCAAGCCGCGCTATCACGGTGGGGCCAACACCCTTGACCCCCAACAGTGCGCGTCGTTCTTCAAGCGGAAATGGCGTGGCTATCTACTGATGCATAACGTTGGTGCTGACCGGCACGCAACCCGTGCCGCGAAGTGGCTGTCTTTGGTTGCGTGTCCGTGCCAAGCAACATGTTAAGCCTTTGCGATGGCGAGCTTTTCGGTGACTCGCATGTTCGTACAGCAAAAACGACCATATGCCTGCACCCATTCACACGCGGCCACCATCAGCACCGAGCCTCAAGCCCACCCAACCACCCACATGCATTTGCATCTGAGACGAAAACTGCCTCCGCTGCAGGACTTGGCTCCCATCACGCTTAATCTGCTGGTGGCTACCAGCCCACACCCAGGCGTGGCCTTGCCTTAGTCGGCCTGCAGCAAAGGTGACCGCAAGATGATCTGCGCCGTGGCAAACAGGTGCTGCTCCAGCGCCACAAAAGCACCGGCCTGATCTCGGCGCAGCGCGGCTTCCATGATCTGGCGGTGTTCGTTGCGCACGTCGCGCTCGTCCGTGCTCAGGGGCACCGACAACCGGCGGTAGCGCTCGCTCTGTTCGTACAGCATGTGGCGCATGCGCAGCAGCCACTGATTGGGGCAGGCGCTGACCAGGGCCTCATGAAACTCGCCATGGGCGTCGTTCCAGGGTTTGGCAGACCGGGCTTCGATGTCAGACGTTTGGGACTGCAGCCGCTCCATGCGGTGCGCGGCCGCCACGATGCGTGTTTCCCATTCCACATCACCGTGCCGCATAGCCTGGCCCAGGCACAGCGATTCCATTTCGACCCGCGCACGGGTCAGATCCAGCAGTTCGTGTTTGCTGACCGGGCTGACGCGGTAGCCCCGGTGCGACTCCCCAATGACCATGCCCTCCGCGCCCAGCCGGGACAGCGCTTCGCGCACGGCGCCCAGGCTCAGCTCAAACCGCTCCTCCAGCGACTTGATGTTCAGTTTGGCCCCCGGCGGCAATCGGCCGTCCAGGATTTCGGTGCGGATCAGGTCGCAGGCGGTTTCAGCCTGGGTGCGCTTGGGGAGGGTGGTCAGCATGGCACCTGGATTTTATGCGGGAATGTACCAAGACAAGAATAATAGATTATTTGATCAAATATATATCCATGCAGCCGGGGCGCATCCCAGCCGCGTTACTCCAGGAGAACAGATGAAGTTGGTTCGTTTTCAAGCACAAGGGCACGCGGGCTGGGCCGTATGCCATGCCACCACGGGACTGTGGCACGGCACCACGGCAGGCACGCCCGGCTACCCCGGCGACGTGGACGCCTTGATTCGCCAGGGCCGCGCGGCGCTCGACTCTGCCGCCATCGCCATGGCCGCGCAGCCCGTGGTCGACATGGACAAGGTGCAGTTCCTGGCCCCGGTGGCGCACCCTTCCAAGATCATTTGCGTAGGGCTGAACTACCGCGACCACACGGCCGAAAGCGGCTTTGTGCAGCCCGCCTACCCCACGCTGTTTGCGCGCTTCAACTCCAGCATCACGCCACACAATACGCCGCTGCTGCACTCAGAGCTGTCGGACTCGCTGGACTTTGAAGGCGAGCTGGTGGTGGTGATTGGCACGGGTGGTTACCGCATCACCCGCGACAAAGCGCTGTCGCATGTGCTGGGCTATTCGGTGTTCAACGACGGGAGCGTGCGCGAATACCAGTTCAAGACCCCGCAGTGGACCATGGGCAAGAACTTTGACGCCACGGGCGCCTTTGGCCCCTGTCTGGTCACCGCCGACGAGCTGCCCCCTGGCGCCCGCGGCCTACTGCTGGAAACGCGCCTGAACGGCCAGACCGTGCAGTCCGCCAATACGGACGACATGGTGTTCGACGTGGAATCGCTCATCGTCACCATCAGCGAGGCGCTCACCCTGGAAGCCGGTGACGTGATCGTGGCGGGCACACCCGCTGGCATCGGCCACGCCCGCGAGCCGCGCCTGTACATGAAACCCGGCGATGTGTGCGAGGTGGAGATCGAGCGCATCGGCCTGCTGCGCAACCGGGTGCAAAGCATCGTCCCGGCTTCGCCAACCCCATCCCCCGCCCCCATTCTTGAGGAGACAACGCCATGAAGATGATGAAGACAACGCGACTGCACCGCTTTCTTTGCGCCACCATTCTGGGCGCGGCCACGGCCTTTGCCTTCAGCGCCCACGCGCAGGATGTGAAAGCGCGCACTGCCCGCTTCGGCCACGGCTTGGCAGACACCCACCCAGCCGGCCAGGCCGCCAAGCAGTTTGCGGCTGACATGGACCAGGCGACTGGAGGCAAGATGAAGATTGCCGTCATCGCCAACCAGGCCTTGGGCCCCGACCCGCAGATGCTGGGTGCACTGCAAGGCGGCGTGCAAGAGTTCTATACCGGCAGCGCCCTGGCGCTGCTGGGACAGGTCAAGGAACTGGGCTTTCAGGACGTACCCTTCCTCTTCAACACCGAGGCCGAGGCACACGCCGTGTTCGACGGCCCCGTGGGCCAGTACCTCAACAACAAGCTCAACGGCGTGGGCATTCACGTGCTGGGCTGGTGGGAGAACGGGTTTCGCCACATCACCAACTCGCGCCGCCCGGTCAACAAAATCGACGACCTCAAGGGCCTGAAGCTGCGCACCCAGCCCAACCCGCTCACCCTGGATGCCTTCAAGGCCATCGGCGCCAACGCCTCGCCGCTGCCGTGGTCCGAGCTGTTTGTAGCGCTGGAGACGAAAGCGTTTGACGGGCAGGAAAACCCGGTGGTGCTGATGTACACCCAGCGCTTTTATGAGGTGCAAAAGTACATGACGCTGTCGGGCCACGTGTATTCGCCGCTCATCTTTGCCGTGTCCAAGAAGTTCTGGGACAGCCTCACGCCCGACGAGCAGAAGATGATGAACACCGCTGCCCGCAAGGCCACCGAGTTTCAGCGCAAATCCACCGCCGCCGAAGCGGGCAACGCCCTGCAAGGTATGAAGGACAAGGGCGTGCAGGTGACGCAATTCTCTGAAGCCGACCTGCAGGCCATCCGCGACCGCGTACCGCCCGCGATTGCGCCCCACCTGGAAAAGATCGGCCCTGAGTTCATGACCCTGGTGCGCACCGAGATCGCCAAGGCCCGCGCCAAGTAGTCCAAGCACCCTTGCGTCATTTTTGCCACCGGCCCGCGTTCGGGATGCCTCCTCATCCCGAACGCGCTCGGCCTTGTCGACACTTCTTATCGCCATGAACGCCCGCCTTCCCCTGCCGTTGCCTCCTGCCTTTCTGGAATCACTTGGCCAGCTTCTGGGCACGCGCCTTTCCACCAGTCCATCGGTCTGCATGCACCACGGGCGCGACGAATCCATATTTGCCGCCATGCCGCCAGGCGCCGTGGCGTATGCGCAGAACACCGATGAAGTGGTCGCCATCGTGCGCCTGTGCAAACAACACAGCGTGCCGCTGGTGCCGTACGGCGCGGGTTCGTCGCTGGAGGGGCACACCCTTGCCGTCCAGGGCGGGCTGACGCTGAACCTACAGCAGATGGACCAGGTGATTGCCATCCACGCTGACGACCAGTGCGCCACCGTGCAGCCGGGTGTTACGCGCAAGGCGCTGAACGCTGCACTGCGCGACGAAGGCCTTTTCTTCCCCATCGACCCGGGGGCAGACGCCACCATTGGCGGCATGTGCGCCACCCGCGCCAGCGGCACCAACGCCGTGCGCTACGGAACCATGCGCGACAACGTGCTCAACCTGACCGTGGTGACCGCCGATGGCGATGTCATCACCACCGCGCGGCGCGCCAAAAAATCCGCCGCAGGTTACGACCTCACACGGCTGTTCGTGGGCTCCGAGGGCACGCTGGGCGTGATCGTGGAGGCCACCGTGCGCCTGTACCCCTTGCCTGAAAGCGTGATGGCGGCGGTGTGCGCGTTCCCCGACATCCACTCGGCTGTCGAAGTGGTGACCCAGACGATTCAATTGGGCGTGCCCATTGCCCGCTGCGAGTTTGTGGACAGCACCGCCATCCGTGCGCTCAACCTGTACAGCAAGACCGGCCTGCCCGAGCAACCGCATTTGTTCTTTGAATTCCACGGCAGCGAGCCGGGCGTGCGCGAACAGGTGGCGGTGGTGCAGGCGCTGGCGCAAGACGGCGGCGGCGCGCAGTTTCAGTGGTCTGGCACGCCCGAAGAGCGCACGCGGCTGTGGGAAGCCCGGCACAACGTGTACTTTGCCGCGCTTCAGCTGCGCCCGGGTTGCCGCTCTGTCGTGACCGATGTGTGTGTGCCCATGTCGCGCCTGGCCGACTGCGTGACGCAGACCGCTCAAGACCTGCAGCAGTCCGGCATTCTGGCGCCCATGGTGGGGCATGTGGGGGATGGCAACTTTCATGTGCAGATGCTGGTGGACGCCAGCGTGCCTGCCGAGGTGGAAGGCGCCGAGGCCCTGAACGCACGCTTGGTGCAGCGCGCCCTGGCCATGGACGGCACCTGCACCGGCGAGCACGGCGTGGGCCTGCACAAGCAGGGTTTTCTGGTCGACGAGCTGGGCCCGGCCGCCGTGGCGGTGATGCGCCAGATCAAGCAGGCCATGGACCCGCACAATTTGCTGAACCCCGGCAAGATCTTCAGCTTCGGCACTCCTGCCGACCAGCCTTTGGCCGTTGGCCCCCGATAAGCCCCCATCAGCACCCATGAAGCACATGCCCCGACTTGGTTTGAAACGTCTCATCCACTGGTACTTCAAGGCGCTGGAGGTCACGCTCGTGCTGTGCCTGGGCGCCATGTGCGTCATGGTGTTCGGCAACGTGGTGCTGCGCCACGTGTTCGATTCGGGCATCAACATCTCTGAAGAACTGTCGCGCTTTCTGTTCATCTGGCTCACCTTCCTCGGCGCCATCGTGGCCATGCGGGAGGGCGGGCACCTGGGCATGGACATGCTGGTGCACCGGCTGTCCGGCAAGCCGCTGTTTGCGGCAGTGCTCCTGGCGCAGGCCCTGGTCCTGGGCTGTTGCGCCGTGTTCTTGTGGGGGTTGATGCGCCAGTACGCGCTCAACATGGCCAACATTGGCCTGGTCACCGGCATATCGCTGGGCGTGGTGTATTCAGTGGCCTACCTGTGTGCTGCATCCATCGGGGTGATGGCGTTGGCCAACATCGTTCGGCTGCTGGCAGGCCGGGTCACACCGGCGTCGCTGGTGGCGGCCCACGAAGAAAGCGCCGCATGATCGTCGCGATTTTTGTGGTGTCGCTGTTGGCGGCCATGGCACTGGGTGTGCCCATTGCGTTTGCGCTGATGACCTGCAGCATGGCCATGATGGCCTACATGGGCATTTTCGACGCGCAGATCATGGCGCAGAACATGCTGTCGGGCGCCGACAGTTTTCCGCTCATGGCGATCCCGTTTTTTGTACTGGCCGGCGAGCTGATGAACGCTGGCGGCATATCGCGCCGCATTGTGGATGTGGCCGGTGCCTGGGTGGGGCACTTCAAGGGCGGCCTGGGGTATGTGGCCATCTTTGCGTGCGTCATCATGGCCTCGCTGTCGGGCTCGGCCATTGCCGACACGGCAGCAGTGGCGGCATTGCTCATCCCGATGATGCGCAAGGCGGGCTACAACGTGCCCCGTGCCTCGGGTCTCATTGCGTCGGGTGGCATCATCGCGCCCATCATTCCGCCGTCCATCGGGTTTGTGATGCTGGGCGTGGTGGGCAATATTTCCATCACCAAGCTGTTCATTGCGGGCATCGTGCCGGGCTTGATGATGGCGGCGGCGCTGGTGCTGACCTGGGTGTACCAGGCCAAGCGCGACGACATGCCGCGCGGCGACAAGATGCCCATGCGGGCGCGGCTGTCTGCCACCGCAGCGGGTTTTTGGGCGCTGATGTTGCCGCTGCTGATTGTGGGCGGGCTCAAGGCGGGTTACTTCACCCCTACCGAAGCCGCCGTCGTGGCCGTGGCCTATGCCCTGTTCATCGGCTTTGTGGTGTACCGCGAGCTGCGCGTGTCCATGCTGTACGGCCTGCTGCTGGCGGCCGCCAAAACATCGGCAGTCGTCATGTTCCTCGTCGCTGCGGCGCAGGTGTCGGCCTGGCTCATTGCGGCCGCCAACATCCCCATGGTGGTGGCCGACATGCTGCAGCCCCTGGCCAGCAACCCCGTGCTGCTGATGGCGGCCATCATGGCGATTGTTTTTGTGGTGGGCACCGCGCTGGACTTTGCGCCCACCATCCTCATCCTGGTGCCGGTGCTGATGCCCGTGGTGCGCATGGCGGGCATCGACCCGGTGTACTTTGGCGTGCTGTTCATCATGAACAACGCCATCGGGCTGATCACCCCGCCCGTGGGCACCGTGCTGAACGTGGTGTGCGGGGTGGCCAAAGAGCGCATGGAGCCGGTGATCCGCGCTGTGTTGCCTTACCTGCTGGCGCAAATGACGGTATTGCTGCTGCTCATCCTCTTCCCGCGGCTGGTGCTGGCGCCGATGCAGTTCTTCACACGCTGATGGCGCCGCCTTTCTGCCCGCCGGTGGCGGCGGGCAGGTCGCCCAGCAAAGGCGCCTGGTACACCAGCACCTTCAGCGCGCGCTGCTCGTCCACATCGGCAAACACCGGCGGGTTGGCCACGCGCTCCACAAACTGCAGTTCGGGCGCCAGTTCGCGCATCTGGTCCTGCAAAAAGGCGAGGCCCAGCTCGGGCGCGTTCAGGCACAGCAACGCATGGCCGCCGGGTGCCAGCAGGTCGGGCAGGCGGCGCATCAGGCGGGCGTAGTCCTTGGTGGCCACAAAGCTGCCCTTCTGGTAGCTGGGCGGGTCCACGATGACCAGGCCATACGGCCCGCTGCGGTTGATCTTGCCCCAGCTGCTGAAGATGTCGTGCGGCAAAAACGCGGCGCCGGTGGTGATCCCGTTGAGCTGGTGGTTCTGCTGCCCCACGCCAATGGCGCCGTGGCTCATGTCCACGTTGACCACCTGCCGGGCGCCCGCCTGCAGCGCCACCACCGAAAACGCGCAGGTGTAGGCAAACAGGTTCAGCACCTTCAGGCCATAGCGGTCGGTGCTGCGGGCGGCGGCGTAGTCTCGCACCCAGCGGCGGCCTTCGGCCATGTCCAGGAACAGGCCGTGGTTCTGGCCTCGCAGCACATGCACGCGGTAACGCGCGCCCGCCTCTGTGACCACATGCGGGTCGGGCACGGCGCCCGCCATCAGCCGCGTTTCGCTGCGGCCCTCGATGCGCAAGGCCTCGCCCCGGTGCTGAAACACCCAGTTCAGCGGCTCGCCCGCCGGTGCGATCTGCGCCCAGCGCAACTCCAGCGCAGCGCCGATGGCGGCCAGTTGCTCGTCGGTGGCCGGTGCAAAGCTGGTCAGGACGAAGACGGGCGGGTATGCGTCCAGCACCCACTGCTCATCGCCGGGATGTTTGCCGCCCCGGCCGTGAAAGATGCGCGTGGCGTCGGTGGGCAAAGGCATGGAGGCAATGGTGTCGAGCAGGGATTGCATGAAGAAATTTGAATGTTTTATGGCTTTAGCGCTTATCTGCAAAGCGCTGTCAGCTATCAATTTTGATGAAATGGTGTGATCTGCGGGGCTTGCACTGCAACCGCATCGTGGGCGGAAGTCATGCCCTCTCCTGGGCAGCATGGGCACCGCCCTTCGCCGTCGCCTGCAAATGCGCCACCAGCGCCGCTGCAAATCCCGACAGCAGCGCGCCCTTGCGGGTGCAGATCTGCAGGTCGCGCTGCGCCCAGGGCTCGTTCATGGCCAGCACCACGGGCGGCTCGGACAGGCCCGACGTGTTGACCGCGCTGAGCGGCACCATGCCAATGCCCACCCCCGCGCCCACCATGCGGCACACGGCCTCGAAGCTGCGCACCTGAATGCGCACGTCCAGGTGGTGGCCCAGCGCTGCTGCCGCATTGGTGGTGAAGGTGTGAATCGACGATCCCGCATGCAGCATCACAAACGGGTGGCCCAGCACCTCGGCAAACCCCACGCCTTGGCGGGACGACAGCGCATGTCCCCGGGGCACGATGAGCACCAGACGGTCTTGCCGATAGGGCAGCAGGTCTACGCTGGCGTTGTGGCCGCTGTCGGCCAGCACGCCCACATCCACTTCGCCACCGGCCACGGCCACCACGATGTCCGTGCTGGTTCGCTCTTCAAGGCTGACGCTGACCTGCGGGTGCTGGCGCAAAAAATCGGCCAGATCGTCGGGCAAATAGGTGTGCGTGGCATGCGTGTTGGCCCACAGGCTGACATGGCCGCGTATGCCCGTGGCAAATGGCGACAGGTTGGCGTGCATCTGCTCCAGGCTGGCCAGCACCTGACGGGCATTGCGCAGCAGCGCCTCGCCCGCGCGGGTCAGTGTGACGCCGCGCGCCTGGCGGTCCAGCAGCGTGGCGTTGAGCGCGTCCTCCAGCCGACGGATGCGGTGGCTGGCCGACGACGGTGCCAAAAACGCGCGTGCTGCACCACGGGTGAGGTTGCCCTCTTCCGCAACCGCCACAAAAAGGCGCAGGTCCGTCAGGTCATAGTTCATGGGGGTGCTGTGTTCGTCTGCAACGAACGCTGGCTTGGGAGATGGGCAATTGTGCCTTGCCGCAGATGCGCCGACCATTGAAAAACCGAACGAAGGAACGTGCGACCTGCCCGACACCGTCCGCACCCACCCTTCCCCTTTTTCCCTGTTCCCTTTTTCACCGGTTCATCCATTGGCTACCTCAACGTCTCTCAAACCATGGTCCCCCGAACGCGTAGGGCTGGCCCTGGCCGTGCTTGCAGCGTTCGGCTTTTCGTTCAAAGCCATTTTTGTGAAGCTGGCCTACGCCGTGCCCCAGGCGGTGCCGGTGGACTCGGTCACGCTGCTGGCGCTGCGCATGCTGTTTTCGGTGCCGGTGTTCGCCTGGGTGGGATGGCGCGCCAGCCGCAACCTGCCACCCCTGGCCCGGCGCGACTGGCTGGCCGTGGTGGCGCTGGGCCTGCTGGGCTACTACGGCGCCAGCATTCTCGACTTTGTGGGGCTGCAATACATCACCGCCAGTCTGGAGCGGCTGATTCTGTTCACCTACCCCACCCTGACCATCCTGATCGGCGTGCTGTTCCTGGGCAAAACCGCGTCGCGCCGGGAGTTGGCGGCATTGCTGCTGTCGTACGCCGGCATCGGCCTAGCGTTTGCGCACGACCTGCATGTAGCGGGCGATACCCGCGCCGTGCTGGTGGGCGCGGGCTTTGTGTTTGGCTCGGCAGTGTCGTACGCGTTCTACCAGGCAGGCAGCGAGCCCGCCATACGCCGCCTGGGCGCCGCACGCTTTACTGCGCTGGCCATGCTGGTGTCCACCGTTGCCACCCTGCTGCACTTTGCCGCCACCCAACCCACCGCTGCACTGGCGCAGCCCGCGCCGGTGTACCTGCATGCCATGGGCATGGCGCTGTTCTCCACCGTGCTGCCTGTGTTCATGACCTCCGCTGCCATCCGCCGCATTGGCGCACCCAAGACGGCGCTCATCGGCACGCTGGGGCCCATCCTCACGATCTTCTTCAGCGCTTGGCTGCTGGGCGAGCCGTTGACCGCCTGGCAAATGGGCGGCGCGGGATTGGTGCTGGCGGGGGTGCTGCTGATCAGCAAACGGCCGGTGGCCACCGTGGCAAAGCCGCAAGCTGCGTTTGCGCCAGTCCGTCCGGGCACCACCCAGTGACACAGTGACCCAGTGACACAGGGGCAAAGCGCCAGCGGCTACTGGTTCAGGCTCACCGCAGCCCCAACCGCGTCAGCTTCTTGACCAGCCCCACCCGCGATATCCCCAGCCGCCGCGCTGCCTCTGACTGGTTGCCGCCCGCTGCGGCCAGGGTGTCGCGCACCATGCGCACTTCCAGCTCCATCAGCGCGGCGTCCAGCGGGCCGGTGCTGCTGGGCGGGGGCGTTGCTGCGTCTGGTTTGGCAAGCGCGGCCGGGTCGGCCATGTCGCCGCTGGCCAGTTGCAGCAGTTCGGCGTCCACCTCACGTTGGTCGGGCATCAGCAAGGCACCGGCAGATTCGACCACCGCCTTCAACTCGCGCACGTTGCCGGGCCACTCGCGCGCCATCAGCCATGCCAGGGCACTGGGCGACAGGCTGGCGCGCTGGGACACGCGGTGCAAAAAGCGGGTGGCCAGCAGCGGGATGTCGGCGGGGCGCTCGGCAATTGACGGCGTGCGCAGCACTACGCCCTTCAGGCGGTAGAACAAATCCTCGCGGAAGGTGCCCTCGCGCACCATGGCCTCCAGGTCGCGGTGGGTGGCGGCCACCACGCGGGCGTCGGCGTGTTTTTGCACGCGGCCACCCACGGGCACAAAAGCGCCCTCTTGCAAAAACCGCAGCAGCTTGACCTGCATGGGCGGCGGCATTTCACCCACCTCGTCCAAGAAAAGCGTGCCGCCGTGCGCGGCCTCCACCAGCCCGGGCTGGTCGCGGTAGGCCCCGGTAAAGCTGCCCTTCATGTGGCCGAACAGCTCGCTCTCCAGCAACTCGGCCGACAGCGCCCCGCAGTGGATGGCCACAAACGGCTCGGCCCGGCGGGCGCTGCAGGCGTGCAGCGCGCGCGCCACCAGCTCTTTGCCGGTGCCCGTGGGGCCCAGCACCAGCACGCTGACGTGGGTGGGCGCCACGCGGCGCACCAGGGCGCGCAGTTGCACCGTGGCCGCCGCCTGCCCCACCATGCCCAAATCGTCCAGCGACTGGCCTTCGCGCAGGGCTACCAGTTCGGCGTCCAGCCGCGCCTTGCGCAGGCCGCGCGCCACCACAAACTGCAGCATTTCGGGGTTGATGGGCTTGGTCAAAAAGTCCCACGCGCCCAGCTCTGCCGCGCGCAGGGCCAGGGCGTGGTCGCCATGCCCCGTCAACACCACCACCGGCACGCGGGCAAAACGCGGGATCAGCTCCAGTCCCTTCTCCGGGTCCATGTGCGGCGGCATGGCCAGGTCCAGCAGCACCAGCTCGGGCCGGTGTTTGGCAAACGCCGCCAGGGCCTGGTCGCCATCGCCCGCCAGCGACACGGTGTGGCCCAGGTTGCGCAAAAAGGCGCCGCCCAGGCGCTGAAACGCGGCCTCGTCGTCCACCAGCAGGATGTGGCCCGGCGCGGGCGCGCTTTGTGCCCCTGCGTCGGGCTCGTTGTCTGCAGTGGGTGCGGTGAAGGGGGTTGTTGTGGTCATGGCAGTCATGGCTGGGGCGCGGCCGTCGTTGTCGTCTGCTCTGTCGGCGCCAGCGGAAAACGCAGCGTGAAGCAGGTGGTCCAGGGCGCGCGCTCGGTCAGCGCTACCGACCCGCCGTGCGCCGCCATGATGCGGGCCACGATGGCCAGGCCCAGCCCGGTACCGCCGGGGCTGCGCGATGCAAAGGGCTCGAACAGGCGGCTGCGGATCTCCTCGGGCACGCCGGGGCCAGCGTCGCACACGTGAAGCAGCACCTCGGTGTCGGTGACGTCCGCGTCGATGTGAACGTGGCTGTGGGTGGTTGCCACCGCGCCGGGCTCGTCGCCACTGGCCGCATCGCCGCCATGGGCCATCGCAATGCGCGCGTTTTCAAACAGATTGGTCAGCGCCTGGTCCACCCGGCGCGGGTCGGCTTGCAGCATCAGCGGGCCATCCAGGCGGGCGCCAAAGCTCACGTCGGGCAGGCGCATGGCGGCGTTGCGCACGTGGGCGGCCAGGTCCAGGGGGCTTTTCGACAACTTCCAGGGCTTTGCAAAGTCCAGCAGGTCGTGCGTGAGGTTGGAGATGCGGCCCACCTGGTCGGCCACCTCGCGCCGTGTGTCCTCGGGCGCCATTGCCACAGCCATGGAGATGATGTTGAGCGGGTTGCGGATGTCATGCGCCACGGTGGCCGCCAGGGCGCCCAGCTCGGCCAGCCGGGCCTGCAACTGGCGCTCGCGCTCGCGGGCGGCAAACTGCTGCGCTTGTTCGACCCGCGCAGCGGCCTCGGCCACCACGGTGCCAAACAGCTCGGCCACGTGACGCGGGCCGGGGGGCGCGGCGTCCCACCCAAGCAAGGTGCTTTGCCAGCCGCCTTCGGCACGTTGGCACACCAGCTGAGGGGTGCTACCCGTGGGTGCGATGGGTGGGGTCGGCGGCATTGGTGCTGCGTCGCCAATGGACACCTCTACCTGGGCGCCAATGCGGTTGCTCAGCAGCGCGGCGGCCTGCTCTGCCAGGGCCTGCGGGGTCTCGGCCGACAGCAGCGCGCTGCGCCAGGCGCCCAGGTCGGCGATTGACACCTCGCCGCCGGGGTACACCAGCCGCTCGGCCACGCGCCGCACGGGGCCGTTGAGCGCCAGCACACTGGCGGCCACGGCCAGCCCACCCAGCCAGCGCGACTCAAACGGCAGCAGCGGCGTCAGCGCCAACACCCCGACCCCCAGCGCCAGCAACAGCGCCCACACCAGCGCCCGGCGCGCCCAGGTGTTGGCCACAAACACGCCGTAGCGCAAGATGCCGTAGACCAAGATCAGCGAATACAGCGGCAACCCCAGCAGCGGAAACGGGTACACCGGCCAGTCCAGCACCGCAATGCCGTACCCCGTCAGGCACAACATGCCCCACAGGCACGACGCGGTCACCGCCGCAATCTGCCGCAGCTTTTGCCCGTCGCCCGCCCGCTGTGCGCGCAGCAGCGCATGCAGCAACACCGACACCCCGGCGATGCCCAAGATGACCCAGGCCATGCTGGCCACCCAGCCCACCGTATCGGCCACGGCAATCCAGCCGATGTCGCGGTGGTGCTCGATGTGCCCCGGCACCCACACCATGGCGGCAATGGTGGCCCCGGCCCCCAGCGCATAGGCTGCCGCCACGCCCCAGCGGCCCAGGTCCACCCGGCAAAACACGGTGCAGAAATGAAAGAACAGCGCCGAGGTGAACGGCGCGGTAGACAGCAACATCATCATCACCGGCTCGGTCTCTGGCCCCAGCCAGTTGGGCAGCTCGTTGCCCACCATCCACAGCGATATGCCGATCAAAAACGCGGCCAGCAGCCGGGCCCCCGCCACACGGTCGGCCCAGGCAATCAGCACACCGGCCAGCACCAGCGTCTCCAGCAACGCAAACCCCAAAACCGCGTGGATCAGCATGTGCGGGCCGCCTGCAAGGCGCGGTGGGGGTGGGGGCGAATCATGGTGGCGACCTGTTCCTGGGGTTAACGGTTGGGGCGGCGCCCACTGTAAACCAAGTATGCAGGTGGCTGGGCAATTTCTAATTAAATCAAGCACTTGCAGCGGCCACCCGGGCTGGCACAAGTTTGGCAATAGACAAGGCAACCGCCACCTCCAGCGAGCCTGCCATGTTTGCCTTTTTCACCGCCCCGTCTGCCAGCCGCCTGCCCCTTTCGGCCCGCCCATCGGCCAGTACCGCCCCGGTGCTGGACCTGCCCGCACTCGTTGGCGCCGCCGCCTGGGCCCGCCTGCCCGCCGCCGTGCAACGCCGCTTTGGCACTGCCCACGCCGACGTCACCTACCAAGGCCACCTCGACATGCGCTGCTCGGCCATTGGCCATGTGTATGCCGCGCTGGCCCGGCTGTGGGGCGGGCCGCTGACGCACCTGAACACCACCGCCGTGCCCACCACCGTGCGCGTCAGCAGCAACGGCTGCGGCGGTGTGGTGTGGGAGCGCCGGTTTCACGCCGACGCCACCGGCCGCGCCCCCGGCGCCGGGCGTGCAACCCATGCCGCCAGCGACTGCCGCACCGTGCGGTCCACCAAGGAGCTGGGCGCCGACGGCGGCCTGCTGGAGCGCACCGACGGCGGCCTGGCCATGTCGCTCGACGTGCTGGAAGAAGACGGCGCCCTGGTCTTCCGCAGTCGCCGCTTCTGGTGGGTGGTGGGCGGGCTGCGTGTTGCCGTGCCCGCCCTGCTGACGCCCGGCACCTGCACCGTAGCGCACACCGACCTGGGCGGCGGCCTGTTCCGCTTCACGCTGAGCATGGACCACCCCTGGTGGGGCGAGACGTTCTACCAGTCCGGCGTGTTTGTAGACCCGCACACCGACAGCAACGACCACCCCGGAGCCGACACACACACCCACACCACCCCCGGCACGCCCAGCGATTCGCTCGGCACCGATTCCCTCACCCACTCCGAAGGCACCCCCTCATGAATGCCCTGAACTCCATGACCGCCCTCACCACCATGAGCGCCCTCAACCCCATGAACCCCATCTTCCTGCTCCTGTCCATCCAGGCCGCCATGGGCGCGTTTGACAACCTGTGGCACCACGAACTACAAGCCAAACTGCCCCAGCGCCCATCAGCACGCTACGAACTGACGCTGCACGCCGCGCGCGAGGCCATCTACAGCGTGGTGTTCATCGGCCTGGCCTGGTTTGAATGGCGCGGAGCCTTTGCCGGGCTGCTGGCCGTAATGCTGCTGGCCGAGTTGGTTATCACCCTGGCCGACTTTTTGGAAGAAGACCGCACCCGCCGCCTGCCGCCGTTGGAGCGTGTGCTGCACACCGTGCTCACCATCAGCTACGGGCTGTTCCTGGGGCTGCTGGCGCCCGTGCTGCTGGGCTGGGCGCAGCAGCCCACCGCCATGGCGTTCACCCCGCACGGCTGGGTGTCGTGTCTGCTCACCGCGTACGGCATTGGCGTGCTGGCCTGGAGCGTGCGCAACGCGCGTGCCGTGGTGCGCCTGGGCCGCAGCGTTGCCCCACCCACGCAGCGCCCTGCCACAGCGCACTTGCCCTCGCCCTACCTTCACCCCGCCCCCGCAGCCACGCTGGTCACCGGCGCCACCGGCTTTGTCGGCAGCGCGCTGGTGGCAGACCTGGTGCGCAGCGGCCAGCGGGTCATCGTGCTGACCCGCGACGCCCTGCAAGCCCGCGCCAGCTTTGTCGCCGGAGTGTGGGTGGTGGACACCCTGGACGCCATCCCGCCCGAAACCGCCATCGACGCCGTCGTGAACCTGGCCGGTGCCCGCGTGCTGGGCATGCCCTGGACAGCAGCGCGCAGGCGCACCCTGCTCAGCAGCCGCGTAGACACCACCGTGGCCCTCGTCACCCTGATGCGCCGCCTGCAAAAGCCGCCCCGCGTGCTGGTCAGCGCATCCGCCGTCGGCTTTTACGGCGCGTCGCCCAACGCATCCATGGAGCCGCTGGATGAGACAGCGCCTCCCCGGCCTGGCGAGTTCCAGTCAGACCTGTGCGCCGCCATAGAACACGAAGCCCGCCGCGCCGAAGCCCTGGGAGTGCGCGTGGTGCGGATGCGGTTTGGCGTGGTGCTGGGGCATGGGGGTGGCGCGTATCCGATGCAGGCGCTGGCCGCCCGCATGGGCCTGGGCGCTGTGCTGGGCCATGGGCGCCAGCCTGCGCCGTGGATTCATCTGGCCGATGCGGTGGGGCTGGTGCGGTTTGCAATAGCACACCCAGCCCTGCAAGGCCCTGTCAATGCCGTGGCGCCTGATGCGGTGACGCAGGCCACGTTCGCGCGGGTACTGGCTACATCGTTTGGTCGGCGTGCATGGCTTCGCTTACCCGGGTTGCCGTTGCGAACCGTGCTAGGGGAAATGTCTACTCTGCTACTGGACGGGCAGAACGTGGTGCCGAGTACAGCGCTGGGTCAGGGATACCGGTTTGTGCACCCGCGGCTGAGTGGTGCGCTGGCAGACCTTGCGCAGGCTAATACGGCGGGAACGAGTGTGGCCCACGCAAAATATTAGTCAAAATGGGGGCTAGCGCTTATTAGCAAAGCGTCAATAGCTATAAATACAGTAGCAATTATGAGGCGTTATGTCAGCTGTGCAGCGATTGCAGCCGTTCGCACCTCGGTCACGAATGGGTGCTATCCAGGCTGAAGCGGATCTCAAGTATTCAACGTCCATCGTCTTCCACGGGCGCGGAGTGCGGGCCGCCCTTCAT
>JAHJWB010000017.1 GCA_018828125.1 Gammaproteobacteria bacterium
GTGCGCACGGCTTGTGCAGCCTGGGCACGCACTGCAGCGCGGTCAGCGGTAGAGGAGTACGTCGTCACACGCGAACCTGCGGGCTCGATGGAGCGGGTCTGGGCGACGGTGGCAGCTTCAGCCTGCACTTCAGCACGGGTGCGGTTGGTTTCAAACTGGGTGGCAAACTGCGAAGCATCGGCTTCATCAGCGTGGGCGCCAAAAGAAGCGAAAGCGGCAACAGCGGCGATGGAGAGGAAGCGGGCGGTGGTGTTCATGATGAAAAGTCCTTGAAGTTAAAAAGCGTCTCAAAAAAGCCGGGTCAAAAACCATTCCTGAACCGGGTTCGGTGAGTCGCCTTGCGGGTTCGGCTCATCGATGGGTTGAACTGTACGCCGCTCGTGTTCAAAGAAAAACCACTCAGTCGCAAACTAACTGTTCTGGTTTTGGAAACAATCAGGGATTCATAGGTCAGGGTTTACCCAATATTTTTGGGTAGCGAGGCATGAGGTGCAGCTTTTTTTCGGGCCAATAGGGACAGTGGCCGGAATGGTCTTTTTTGGGCAATTTGGCGCAGGCAGCGTGAAAGATCGCCTGCCGAAGCGAAAGCATCACCCGAACCGCAGAAGGGTTTGAGCGGCTGTGACAGACGCCGTCTTGCTCCGTCGCTACACTTTTTTCGCTCAGCGGTGCCGTTGCGGCTATCGCTTTAATTTCTGCTTTTCCCATCTATTGGTGCCCATCACATGACCGATCCGATTCCCTACACCCCACCCGCAGTCTGGCAATGGAACAAAGAAAGCGGAGGCAAGTTCGCCAGCATCAACCGGCCCGTTGCCGGTGCCACACACGACAAGGAATTGCCCGTGGGAAGGCACCCGCTGCAGCTGTATTCGCTGGGCACGCCCAATGGCGTGAAAGTGACGGTCATGCTCGAGGAATTGCTGGCGTTGGGCCACAGCGGCGCGGAGTACGACGCGTGGTTGATTCGGATCCACGAGGGTGAGCAGTTTGGCAGCGGGTTCGTTTCGGTCAATCCCAACTCCAAGATCCCGGCGCTACTGGACCGCAGTGATGCGGGCAACCCGGTGCGAGTGTTCGAGTCCGGCGCCATTCTGATGTATCTGGCAGAGAAGTTCGGCGCGCTGTTGCCCACCAGTGGTGCAGCGCGCGCAGAGTGCCTGTCGTGGCTCTTTTGGCAAATGGGCAGTGCGCCGTTTTTGGGTGGCGGGTTTGGCCACTTTTATGCCTATGCGCCCGAGAAATACGAATACCCGATCAACCGGTATGCGATGGAGGTCAAGCGCCAGTTGGACGTGCTCAACCAGCGGCTGGCTGTCAACGAGTTTTTGATTGGCGACGAGTACACGGTGGCGGACATTGCGATCTGGCCCTGGTATGGCTTGGTGGTCAAGGGCCAGGCGTATGACTCCGGCGAGTTTTTACAGGTGCACGAATACACGCATGTGGTGCGCTGGGCCGACCAGGTTGCCAAGCGCCCGGCGGTGCAGCGTGGGCGCAAGGTGAATCGTGTCACTGGCGACCTCGCCAGCCAGCTGCGCGAGCGTCATGAGGCCAGCGACTTTGAATCGAAGACGCAGGACAAGCTGGAAGCTGCTGCGTCGGCCTCTGCCTCCTCGCCCGCCCGATAACTGCTTTGCAGGACGCATCCATGATCACCCTCTACGACTGCGCCACCGCGCCCAGCCCCCGCCGTGCGCGCATCCTGCTGGCGGAAAAAGGCGTGGCCCACGACACGGTGCAGGTGGACCTGCGCAGCGGCGAGCAACTGGGCGATGCCTACCGCCAGATCAACCCGCAATGCACCGTGCCGGCGCTGCGCACGGAAGACGGTTTGCTGCTGACCGACAACGCGGCCATTGCGGCGTATGTGGAAGCGCGTTACCCCAGCCCACCACTGCTGGGCGAGACGCCTGCCGAGAAGGCCGAGATTGCGAGCTGGAACTGGCGCGTGGAGTTTGAAGGCCTGTTGGCCATCGCAGAAGCGCTGCGCAACAGCGCACCCGCCATGGCCAACCGGGCGCTGCCGGGTGCGGTGGACTACCCGCAGATTCCCGCCCTGGCCGAGCGCGGGTTGTTGCGCGTAGGGCAATTCTTCCACTTGCTCAACGACCGCCTGGCGACCCGCGAGTTCATGGCCGCAGACCGATTCAGCGTAGCCGACATCACGGCCGTGGTGGCCGTGGACTTTGCGCGGGTGGTCAAGCACAAGCCGGGCGAACAGCACCCGCACCTGCTGCGCTGGCGCGCGGCCATGGCGACGCGGCCCTCAATGTCGCTGTAGGGGCATGCGCTGCAATGGGGGGATGCAAGGATTGCGCATCCGGCCCGTTCCTTGCATCTTTGGAGCCTGTCCAAGCTCTTCTTTGGGACCCCCAAAAAGACAGTCAACAGGTTCTTTGCCCATGCGCCTTCGCCACATAGAAGTTTTCAATGCCGTCATGCTCACCGGGAGTGTGAGTGCAGCGGCCCGCCTCATCAACGTCACCCAGCCTGCTGTCAGCCGCATCCTGGCCCATGCTGAGCTACAGCTCGGGTTTCCGCTGTTTCATCGGCTCAAGGGCAAGCTGGTGCCCACCACCGAGGCCCAGACGTTGTACCCGCACATCGAGCGCCTTTTTACCCAGCTCGACGATGTACAGCGTCTGGCCAACAGCCTCAAGAGCGACCAGCGCGAGGGCGAGTTGCACATCCTCAGCGTGCTGGCGCTGAGCTACGAGGTGCTCCCGCGCGCGCTGCGGTTCTTTCGGCAGAAACACCCGGATGTGAAGGTCACGATCGACGCCTTGCATTCGCCACAAATCGTGTCAGCCCTGGTGCTGCAGGAGGCGGATGTGGGCTTTGTGTTCAGCTCCATCGCCCACCCCGCGCTCACACAAGAGCACCTGGCCGATGGGCGCATGGTGTGTGTGGCGCCCAAAGGCATGCTGGGCGCTGCGCTGGTGCAGGCCGGGGTGGTGCACCTGGCCGATCTGGCAGACACACCCGTGGTGCGGCTCGACGTGCGTGACCCCATTGGTACGGTGGTCAACCATGCCTGCCGCGAGGCGGGCGTGGGTCTGCAGACGGCGTTCACAGTACAGACCTACCACGCCGCCCTCGCCCTGGCCCACCACGGCCTGGCGGTGGCGGTGGTAGATGCCTGCACGGCTGCATCGGCCAACCGTGCCGTGGTGGATGTGCTGGCGTTGGCGCCGCATATTTCGGTGCCGATCAAGTCACTGCGCACGGTCAACCGGCCCAGCTCGCTACTGGCCAGTGCCATGACACGTTGCATGCACCAGGCGGTGGTGGAGACGCTGGAGTCCGTGGGCTTGAGCGATACCGCGTAGCCGAGGGGCGCCCGCATTGGCGCTGGGCCTTGGATGCGATGCGGATGCGGATGCGGATGGGGCGTCAGGCAGGCGCCAGAAGCTCCGCGATCTGCGCGGCGGTACCAAACGCCAGCGTAAACCCCAGCGCCCCGTGGCCGGTGTTCAGCAGCAGGTTGGTGGGGGCATCACGGTGTCGCCCCACCAGCGGAACTCCGGTGGGGGTGGCAGGGCGCATGCCGGTCCAGGGATGCACATGGTCGAAATCACTGCACTCCGGAAACAGCGCTCGGGTGGCGCTGCACAGGCTTTGAATGCGGGCAGGGGGAATGCGGACATTGTTGCCCACCAGCTCGGCCATGCCTGCCACACGCAGGCGGCGGCCAATGCGTGCAAAAACAACCTTGCGCGCCGCATCAGTGACATTGACGCGGGGTGAGGCACCCGGCGTATCGACCGTGTCCAGGGTGATGCTGTATCCCTTGAGCGGATAGATCGGCAGACGCACCCCCAGTGTCTTCGCCGCAGGGTGGCTGGCGCTGCCCAATGCCAGAACAAACTGCTCTGCTTTGACGATGCCTGCGCTGGTCTGCACTGCCGCAATGTGCGGGCCCTGGCGCACAAAACCGGTCACCTTGGTCCCGGTCATGAATCGCACCCCGCGCGCCGCCAGCAGCGCCTGCAGGCCCCTGCAGACTTGGAGGCAGTCGGCCGCACATTCGCTGGGGGTGAAGACAGCGCCCGCGATGTGGCTCTGGTAGTGCTGCAGCGCGGGCTCGATGTCGACGCAACGTTGCGCAGTGACCACCTGCTGGTGGCTACCCCAGGCCTGCTGCACGTCCACCTGCCGCTGCGCTGCCGCCAGCGCGGCGCGCGTGTTGTACAGCACCAGTTTGCCGGTACTTGAAAAGTCGCAGTCGATCTGCTCGGCCTTCAGCATGGCTTCCAGCCGGTGGCGGCTGAGCGCAGCCAGCGCCAGCAGTCGCGCGGTGCTTTCCTCCGATGTGCGCCGGTTGCATGCGCGCAAAAATTCAAGCCCCCAGCGCCACTGGTGGGTGTCCCACTGCGGCCGCAGTTTGAGCGGTGAATGGGGCGACAGCAGCAGTTTGGGCAGTTGGCGCCAGATGCTGGCGTCCGCCAGGGGTTGCACATAGCTGTAGCTCAGCTGCGCGCCGTTGCCGCCGCTGGCACCCGCGCCGGCTTGGGCTTGATCGATTACGGTGACCTGCAAGCCACGCTGCTGGAGTTCGTACGCGGTGGCCAGGCCCACGATGCCTGCGCCGAGGACACATACCTGCATCTTGTGTGTTCTACGTTGTTGGTTGACTGAAAGTCAATGTAGGGTGCGGGCAGACCTTTGAACAATGCCAATGCCGCGGGCGCCCATGCCGGGAAGTTATGTGCCTGCACCACCGGGATGCGTTCTGATGTGGAGCTGGCGCGCACGGTGCGAGAAATGGCACTTGGATGGTGCGGCGGTGTGCACCCCTTTGGCGGCATAACTTTTCGTCATGACCTACCCGTGCAAATGAATTGTTCAACTGCAGCGCGAATTTTTACAGTGGCCCTGCGTTCCGATTTTTTCATTCATCAGCCTGCTTATTCGCAAAGGGATTCCCATGAAGCTCTCCGCCGTTACCTCCGCCGCCATTGTGGCCACCGGCCTGCTGGCCAGCACCGTGGTCAGCGCCGATACCCTCAAGAAGGTTGCCGAGTCGGGCAAGATCACTTTGGCTTACCGCGAGTCGTCTGTGCCCTTCAGCTACCTGTCGGGCCCCGGTGCTCCGGTGGGTTTTGCAGTAGATATTTCTAACGCGGTGGTGGATGCCGTCAAGAAGCGTGTGAACAACCCTGCCCTCAAGGTCGAACTGCAGGCGGTGACGTCGCAAAACCGCATTCCCCTGTTGACCAACGGCACCATCGACCTGGAGTGCGGTTCCACCACCAACAACACGGCGCGGGGCAAGGATGTGCAGTTTGCCATCAACTACTTCTACACCAGCACGCGCCTGCTCACCAAGAAGACATCGGGCGTCAAGAACTACGCCGACCTGGCCAAGAAGAAGGTGGCCAGCACGTCTGGCACCACCAATGCGCAGGTGATCCGCAAGTACAACCGCGACCAGAACCTGGACATGGACATCGTGCTGGGCAAGGACCATGACGACTCCGTGTTGCTGGTGGAAACGGGGCGCGCGGAAGCGTTTGCGATGGATGACATCCTGCTGTTCGGCCTGATGGGAAACCAGCGCAACCCGGCCGACTGGACGGTGGTGGGCGATTCGCTGCAGGTGGAGCCCTATGCCTGCATGCTTCGCAAGGACGACCCGCAGTTCCAGGCGCTGGTCAACGGCGTGATCGGCGGGATGATGAAGTCCGGCGAGTTTGAAAAGCTCTACACCAAATGGTTCATGTCGCCCGTGCCGCCGCGCAACCAGAACCTGAACCTTGCCATGAGCAAGGAGCTGCGCGAGAACCTGGTGGCTCAAAGCGACAAGCCCGCCCAGTAAGCCGGAGCGCGCATGTCTTTTGTGTCCGCAAGCCACACACCCGCGCCGCAGGTGGTGGGCATTTTGGGCGGGATGGGCCCCGCCGCCGGGGCTGACTTTGTGCGCCTGTTTGTGCAGGCGTGTACCGACCGCATGGAGGTGCTGGGCATTCCGGTGCACGACCAGGCCTACCCCGAGCATTGGCTGGCGCAGGTGCCCATACCCGACCGCACGGCCGCGCTGAACGACACGCGCCCCGGCGCGCACCAGCCTGCAGACCCCATGCTGCAGGCCACCGGGCGGCTGGCGGCGCTGGGTGCCCGCGTGGTGGCGATTGCCTGCAACACGGCCCACGCGTGGCACGGCATCCTGCAGCAGCGATTTCCGCAGATGGTGGTCTTGCACGGCGTGCAGGAGGTGGTGGCCGAGCTGTCGGCGCGCAAGGTGCGGGGCGTGGGCCTGCTGGCGACGCGCGGCGCCTACGACGCGGGCCTGTACCAGAGTGAGCTGGAGCGTGCGCGCATCGAGTGTTTTGTGCCCGAGGATCGCGAACGGGAGCAACTCATGCAGGGCATTTACGACGGTGTGAAGGCGGGCAACTACCCGCTGGCTCGGCAGCGCTTTGAGGCCGTTGCGATTGCGCTGCAGGAGCGCTACGGCGTGTCCACGCTGATCATGGGATGCACCGAGATTCCACTCGCGCTGGCGGAGCATCCGCGGCTGGAAGGGCTTTCTTTGGTGAATCCCTCGGTGGTGCTGGCCTCGGCACTGGCCCGGCATGCCTACTGGCACGCCCATTCCGCGCACTGAACTTGCGCATTGCCGGCAGCTGGGCGCACTGCGGCAGCTTCCTTTTTCTCGCCACGGCATCCAGTCCTCCTGGGTGTGGCGACTTCCTGAATGAAGGTGAAAGCCATGACAGTTGCGACGGTCGGAAAGAGGCTGGGTGTGCGTATGGGCATGAGCGCTGCCGTGCTTGTGTTCGCTTTCTGCGCAGTCGGTGGGGACAGCGCGCTGGCCCAGTCGGCTGTGCCGTCGCAATCGGTGCCGTCTTCACCGTCCCCGGGCACCACGCTGCAGCGCGTCCAGGCCAGCGGCGTGGTGGTCATCGGTCACCGCGAATCGTCCCTGCCAATGTCGTATGTGGCCAACGGAACCCCCATGGGCTACAGCGTGGACGTCTGCCTGCAGATTGCGCAAGCATTGGGGCGCCACTTGAAGCTGCGCGAGACCAAGGTGACCTACCGCCTGGTTACGTCCAGCAGCCGCTTTGACGCGATTGAGAAAGGCGAGGTGGACCTGGAATGTGGCTCCACCACCAACACCGCAGCGCGCCGTGAGCGCGTGGCATTCACCATTGCGCATTTCATTGCCTCGTCGCGCATCGTGGTGCAGAGCGACAAGCCGTATTCCCGCATCGAAGACCTGGACGGAAAGACACTGGCATCCACCGCGGGCACCACCAACATTGACTCGCTGGCGCGCGAGGCGGCCACCAAGTCGGTGCGCGTTCGCATCGAGCCCGCAAGAGACCACGCCGAAGGCTTTGGCTGGGTGGTGAGCGGCAAAGTAGAGGGCTTTGCGATGGACGATGTGCTGCTCTACGGACTGCGCGCCAGCCACGGCAAACCGCAGGACCTGAAGGTCATCGGAAAACCCATGACCATCGAGCCCTATGCGGTGGCGTTTGAGCGCCACAACCCCGAACTGAAGGCCGTGGTGGATGCCGAGCTGCGCCGCCTGATCCAGACCCGCGAGCTGCACCGGCTGTACGACAAGTGGTTCACGCAGCCCATTCCGCCGCAGGGCATCAACCTGGGCATGCGCATGCCGCACCTGCTGGTGGATTCGCTCAAGTACCCCTCGGACTATGTACCGCAGTAGGCCCGGTGGCGCGCGGCTGAGCTTTCAACGCCAGGCCGTAGCCACTAGCTGGCTGTAGTGCACGCCTTTGCGCCCCAGCAATTGCTCGAAAACCGCAGGGTTGCCCACGTTGTCGCTGCCCAGCATGCTCAGGGTTTCGGTGCACCAGGGAACGCCGGGCACGGCGTCGCCCAGGCGGGCGCTCAGCTGTGTCAACGGGTCAGGCAGGCGCAGCACATGGGCGGGGCGGCTGCCCAGTTGCTGGCGCAGGCTGGCGATGAACGCGCTCATGGTCAATGCCTCGGGGCCTGCGCATTCGATGATTCCTTGGGTCTCTGTCGACGGGCCCAGCAGGGCGACGATGGCCGCTGCAAGGTCGTGCACCGACACCGGTTGCACCCGCGCAGTGAGCATCGGGCCGGGGAACAACGCGACCGGCAGGCGCGCCAGGGTCATGAACAGCGCGCTGCTGTCACCGCCTTTGCCGAACACCACGCTGGGTCGCAGCACGGCAGCGCTCAAGGCGCCTTTCGCAGCCAGCCCCAGCAGGTGCGCATCGGCCGCGCGTTTGGTGCTGGCGTAGCGGGTGCTGCTGCCCTCAATGCCCAGTGCCGAGAGGTGCACCACGCGCTTGACGCCCGCCTGGGCGCAGGCGGTGAACAGGGCGGTCGGCGTGTGCTGGTGCACCGCATCGATGGGCCGCGCGCTGCTGTCGCGCAATACGCCCACGGCGTTGACCACGGCGTCGACGCCCTCTAGGCGCGGCAACCACAGGTCGGGCGTGGTGTCGCGTGCAAAGTCCATGGGCACTTGCCCCGGGAGCACTGTGCGGTGCCGGGGTGACACGCCGCCGCGCACGGTGTGCCCCGCGCGGGTCAGGGCAGCGGCCACCGTGTGGCCCACGAACCCGGTGGAGCCGGTCAACAGGATGTTCATGCGCAATGCCTCGTGCAAACGGGATGGACTTTTCGCTGGGGCTGGCACGGGGGGCTGCTGCGGGTGTCCGCTGGCCTGTGATGTGCCGTGCCTTTTGCAAGAATTTATAGTGAAAATGGCCTCTAGCGCTTATCCATCAAGCGCTATTAGCTATTCTTTACGTAGCAACCGATGCGTCCCAGGGCTCCGTCGGGTCAAAGACCTCCAGGCGGTTCCGCCCGCCGTTCTTGGCGCGGTACAGGGCCGCATCGGCAGCCTGCACCAGTGTGTCAGACCCCGTACCTGCACTGGGCACCATGCTCGCAATACCCATGCTGAGGGTGAGCACCGGTGCCGTAGGGGAGTGTGGGTGCGCCAGGGCGGCGTCGCGCAGGCTGTCCATGCAGCGCTGCGCGACGACCACGGCATCGGCCAGCGCCACGTCGGGCAGCAGCAGCACAAACTCTTCACCCCCGTAGCGGGCGGCCACTTCGTCTGCCCTGCGAATCATGCTTTGCAGCAGTTGCGCCACACGGCGCAAGCATTCGTCGCCCGCCAGGTGACCGAAGTGGTCGTTGTACAGCTTGAAGTGGTCGATGTCGATGAGGATCACCGACAGCGGCGTGAGGTGGCGGCCACAGCGCAGCCATTCGGTGGCCAGCCGCTCATCAAAGCGGCGGCGGTTGCCAATGCCGGTCACACCATCGGTGGTGGACAGCAGCGCGAGCTGGGCGTTGGCGGCCGCCAACTCCTGCTCTTTGCGCACCAGCTGGGTCACATCGGTGCGCACACCGGCAATGCCTCCCTGGGGGGTGCGGCGTTCGTCAGCCTGCACCCAACGGCCGTCCGTCAGGCGTTGCAGCACGGAATGTTGGGCGGCTTGGTGATCGGCCAAACGCTGGGCCAGCCACTGCTCTTCATTGCCCACGGCGTCCAGGTACTGGCCGCGCTCGGCGCCGTAGCGCGCAATCTGCTCAAACGTGCTGCCGGGCACGATCATGGGCGCCGAAATGGGATACAGGCGCCGGTACTGCGCGTTGCACACCACCAGTTTGTCGTCGGCGTCAAACAGCGCAAAACCTTCGGGCAGCGATTCCACCGCGTCCTGCAGCAACTGGCGCGCCTGCTGGGCGGAGTCCTGCGCTGCCTCCAGCGCCTGGCGTTGCTCGATCAGATCGGTGATGTCGAGACGTACCGCCACCACGTAGTTCTCAGGCGTGCGGGTTTCGTAGATGTTGATCCAGCGCCCGTCTGCCAGCCGCTGCACCAGGGTGGAGGTGCGGCTACCGTGTTCGGACAGGCGCTCGGCAATCCAGGCCTCTTCGCGTCCCACAGCCGACGGAATCAGCCCCCTTTTCACCGAGTGCCGCAAGATGTCGACAAACTGGCTGCCCAGGTGCTCCGCATAGTCGAGGTGCGGATACATGCGCGACAGCTGCTGGTTGTACAGAACCAGCCGGTCCTGTTCGTCGAAGATCTCGATGCTGACGGGCAACGCCTCTACCGCACGCTCCAGCAACTGGCGGATGCGCTGGCTTTCCTGGCGGGCCGCCTCCACCTTCTGGCGCTGTTCGATCAGGTCGCTGATATCGAGCCGCACCACCACCGTCATGCCCGAAGGGGTGCGGCTTTCGTGCATGTGCATCCACGCGCCGTTGGGGTAGTGGCGCACCTCCGGGCCGGGTCGGTGGCCGCGCAGGGCCATCTCGTGGGCCAGCCACAGGTCTTCCTGGCCCCGTGCTTCTTCGGGAATGCCGTGTTTGAGCCCCTCGCGCAGCAATTCTTCGTAAGTCTTGCCCAGCGATGTCTGGACGGGCAGGTGCGGGCGCAGGTTGGCCATGAAACCGTTGCACAGCACCAGCCGGTCGTGTTCGTCATAAATGTCGAGGCCCGCGGGCATGGCGTCTACCGCTTCGCGCAAGCGGCGTTCCGCGCGTTCGGCATCGTCCAAGGCCTGCTGCAGCGCGCGTTCCTTGTGCACGCTGTCGGTGATGTCGGCGCGCAGCACCACCACGCCGCCGCCGCCCAGATGGCGCTCGGTGATGCGCATCCAGCGGTCGCCGCACACCTCTTGCACCTCAGGCCCTGCCGGGGAGCGGTGGCGGGCCATGCGGCCCGAAAGCCAGGCTTCGGGGTCTTGCAGCGCCGCGATGATTTCGCCCGAATCCGCCGCGCGACGCAACACGTCTTCAAACCGGGTGCCGTACTCCACCGGCATCGTGGTTCCCGGAACCACCTCGCGGTACTGGGCGTTGCACAGCACCAGGCGATCTTCTGCGTCGTAGATGGCCAGCCCGTCCGGCAGGATGTTGAGGGTGGCCGTTAACTGCGTGGTCGCCCGTTGGGCATCTTGTTGCGCAGCGCTGGCGGCGGTGCGAAGGATGGCGGCTTGCTGGTAAAGCCGCCACCAGAGAATCCCCATTACCGCCAAACCCAGCCCCCCCGCGGCCACAGCGGTGCGGGCCGCAGGTTCCAGCGCCTGGCTGACCAGGGCCCACACCACCAGCCCCATCCCCCCCACGCCGCATAGCGCCACCACTGGCAATGCCAGTGCGTGTTCGCGGTGTGGGCCGGGGGTCATGGTGTCGGGCATCCCCAAATGGCGGTCGCCGGTCTTTCTGGTAGACGGGGTCTGCCGCCTCGTTGGCACCGCTGTGGTGCAAAACGTCGCAAGGAGCGCTCGTTCCTTGAACAGGTTGGCAGAAAGTCTAGCAGCGGTATCTGATTTCTCATATCTGGAAATGCCGGGAAGGCGCAAACACCCTAGACTGCGGTTCGGTTCCCGTCTGCCTACCGATCCACCCCTTCTTTGCTGGAGAAATCCGATGCTCAATGACGACCTTCATTCCGACACCCTGGCGTTGTTGCCGGGCCGCACCACCGAAGCGGGTGCCACCCGCCGCACGGCTCTGCAGGCCGCGCTGGGACTGGGGTACGCCGCTGCCGCCGCGCCCGTGATGGCCCAGACGGCCATTGCTACGCCAGCAGACGGACTGACGGCTGGCGAGGTGAGTTTCACGGTCAACGGCTTCAAGGTGCCCGCCTACCGCGCGGCACCCGCGGGCAAGACGGGGCTCCCGGTGATTTTGGTGATCCAGGAAATCTTTGGCGTGCACGAGTACATCGCCGACACCTGCCGCCGGTTTGCCAAGGCAGGCTACTTGGCCATAGCACCCCAGTTGTATGCCCGCCAGGGCGACCCGGCCAGCTACACCGAAATCGCCAAGCTGCAGGCCGAGCTGGTGTCCAAGGTGCCCGATGCCCAGGTGATGGCTGATCTGGACGCAGCCGTGGCCTGGGCTGCTGCCAATGGTGGTGACGCTGCAAAGGTCGGCATCACCGGTTTTTGCTGGGGAGGGCGCATCACCTGGCTGTACGCCGCACACGGCCCGGTCAAGGCAGGCGTGGCCTGGTATGGCCGGCTGGTGGGGCAATCGAGCGAACTCACACCCAAACACCCCGTGGACATCGCGCCTATCCTCAATGCCCCGGTCTTGGGTTTGTATGGTGGAAAAGACACCGGTATCCCCCTTGACACGGTTGATAAGATGAAAGCAGCCTTGGCCGGTGGTTCTCCTCAGGCCAAGGCTTCGGAGTTTGTGGTGTACCCCGACGCGCCCCATGCGTTCCATGCCGACTACCGCGCCAGCTATCGCAAGGAAGCGGCCGACGACGGCTGGAAGCGGGCGCTGGCCTGGTTCAGCAAGCACGGCGTGGTCTGATTCCATTTCAAAACATCCGGATCGTTGTTGCTTCGCCTTGCCGTGCTGAAGCACTGTCCGCGGCGTGGCGCCTGGACACGAATGATTTGGAAACGGAATACGCTGCTGGCCATCAGGCCGTCAATACCTGCAGCCGCCCCCTAGCCGGGGCGGCTTTTTTAATCTCGCACCGAAACCCGCATCGGGGTGCGAAATTTGAACGAAAATAGGCTCTAGAGCTTATCTATAAAGCGCAAGAAGCTATGACTTTGGTAGCAATTATCCTGGCCACTCTGGCCGCCGGTATTGGCAGCGTATGGTTGGCCGCCCTGTTGATGCGTCTGGGCCTAGGCGGGCGGTCCGGCAGCGTGGGGCCCCAGCACCTGCTGAGCCTGGCGGCGGGCGCCTTGTTGGCCACAGCCTTCATGCACCTGTTGCCTGAAGCGTTCGAAAGCCAGGCCAGCGCCCACGACCTGTTCGCCACGTTGCTCGTGGGCGTGGTGTTCTTCTTCCTGCTCGACAAGGCCGAGCTGTGGCACCACGGGCATGAGCACAGCCATGCAGAGCCCCACCCGCCCGAGCATGGGCATGAACACACGGGACATGCGCATGCCCACGACCACGCGCACCACCACCACCACCACGGCCCTCGCGCGGGCGGCTGGGCAGTGCTGACCGGGGACAGCGTGCATTGTTTTGGCGACGGCATCCTGATTGCATCGGCTTTCATGGCCGACATTCGCCTGGGCGTGATCGCCGCCGTATCGGTGCTGGCGCACGAGGTGCCCCACCACATGGGCGATCTGGTGGTGTTGCGCCAGAGCAGTCCCAACCGGCGCATGGCGCTGGTCAAGGTGTCGCTGGCCGGTGCCGTCACGGCTTTGGGCGGTGTGCTGGGCTACTTTCTGGTGGGCCAGCTGGAGGATTTTCTGCCGTACTTCCTGGCGGTCGCCTCCAGCAGTTTTATCTACGTTGCGCTGGCCGACCTGATCCCCCAGCTGCAAAAGCGCCTGACGGCCCGTGAAACGGTGGCGCAGATCGCCTGGCTGGTGGCGGGCATGGTGGTGGTCACGCTGGTCAGTGGTGCCGCCCACGCGCACTGAAAACCCGGGCGGGCGACGAGGAGGGGTCTTGATCTGACGCAAGGCAGCCCCGTACGGTTGTGCCACGCTGGCGGCATGACCCCTCTTCACGCCGCCACCACTGCTGCCGTCTCTCTGGGCCTGCTGGCGCAGCCCACCCGTTTTTTGTTCTTCACCGGCAAGGGTGGTGTGGGCAAAACATCGCTGTCCACTGCGGCGGCCATTGCGCTGGCCGACGCCGGGCGCAAGGTGCTCTTGGTCAGCACCGACGCAGCCTCCAACCTCGATGAAATGCTCGGCGTGCCGCTGTCCAACCAGGCGGTAGCGGTGCCCGGCGTGGCGGGTCTGCACATGCTCAACATCGACCCCGACACGGCGGCCGAGGCCTACCGCCAGCGCGTGCTGGCGCAGCTCGAATCCACCGCATCCGCTGACGAGCGCTCCACCGTGCGCGAACAGCTCTCGGGCGCCTGCACCACCGAGATCGCGGCGTTCGATGAATTTGCCGCGTTGCTGGCCAGCGAGGGCAGCGCACGCGGCCAGGGGTTTGACCATGTGGTGTTCGACACTGCGCCCACCGGCCACACGCTGCGGCTGCTAAGCCTGCCCAAGGCGTGGACCGGGTTCCTCGCGGGCAACGACCGGGGCGCCTCGTGCCTGGGGCCGCACTCGGGGCTGAAGATGCAGGAAGAACGTTTCAACGCGGCACTGGCCGCGCTGAGCGATCCGGCACTGACCACGGTGGTGCTTGTCACCCGGCCGGACCCGCGTCCCATGCAGGAGGCCGCGCGCACCGCGCAGGAGCTGCGCGCGCTGGGCTTGCTGCACCAGCGGTTGGTCATCAACGGCGTGTTTCACGCCAGCCACCCTGGCCAGGATACGGTGGCCGATGCCATCGAAGCGCTGGGCGGAGAGGCGCTGGCCACCATGCCTGATGCCCTGGCTGCATTGCCGCGCGATGAGGTGCCCCTGCGCGCCTTCGACACGGTCGGTTTGCCCGCGCTGCGAGCCTTGCTGGGGGGTGGCGCCGCATCCACGTCAACCGCGTTGCCTGCACCTACCACCGCTGCGGACCCGCCCCTGCGAGCAACGCCCCTGGCAGCCATGGTGGACACGCTGGCGGCCAAGGGCCACGGCCTGATCATGGTGATGGGCAAAGGCGGCGTGGGCAAGACCACCATTGCCGCCGCGCTGGCCGTGGGCCTGGTGCAGCGCGGGCACGCTGTGCACCTCACCACCACCGACCCGGCGGCCCATGTGCAAGCACAGCTTGATGGCAGCCTGACAGGGCTGAAGGTGGGGCGAATCGATCCGCACGCGGAAACCCAGGCCTACATCGACAAGATCATGGCCACGCGCGGCAAGGGGCTGGACGAAGCGGGCCGCGCCCTGTTGCTGGAAGACCTGCAGTCGCCCTGCACCGAAGAAGTGGCCGTGTTCCACGCTTTCAGCCGCGTGGTGAACGAGGCCCGCAGCGCCTTTGTGGTGCTGGACACAGCTCCCACCGGCCACAGCCTGCTGCTGATGGACGCGACCGGCGCCTACCACCGACAGATGACGCAACAGTACGAAGGAAGCGCGAACTCCAAACACATGATCACGCCGCTGATGCGCCTGCAGGACGCCGACATGACCCATGTGGTCATCGTCACGCTGCCCGAGATCACCCCTGTCAGCCAGGCTGCCGCGCTGCAGGACGACCTGCGCCGCGCCCACATCGAGCCCTGGGGCTGGGTCATCAACAAAAGTGTGGCCGCCACCGGCTCCCGCGACCCGTTGTTGCAAGCCCGCCTGGTCGGCGAACGCCAGCAGGCGGCCCGCATTGCCAACGGCCTGGCGCAGCGCACCTATGTGCTGCCCTGGCTGCCCACGCCACCGGTCGGGGTGGCGGCGCTTGGTGCGCTGGTGGCGCCAGACCGGGTAGCGAGGTGAATATTGCCAATCAACCGTGACCGTTGATTTGCTTCTGAATTGATAGCTGATAGCGCTTGATGGATAAGCGCTAGGGGCTGAAAAGGCTTGAAATTCACGTCCCGCCAGCCACGCGCGGGGCGTTGCAGCGCTTCACTGCGCGCCTTCAGCGCGCCAGTTCCTCCCGCACCGCAGCCACCTGGCGGCGCGAGACGAGCAGCAGCTCGGTGGACCCCTGCAGCCGCACGGCCCAGCCTTCACCTTCTTCGGGGTCGTAGTGTTTTTCGAGCGCGCGCACGGCGCGGCGGGCCACCAGGGCGTTGCGGTGGATGCGCATGAAACGCGGCGCAAAGCGGGTTTCCAGGTCGCTCAGTGCGCCGTCCATGATGTAACTGCGGGTGGCGGTGCGCACGGTGACGTACTTTTGTTCGGCCTTGAAGTACAGCACCTCGGCCAGCGGCAGGCGTTCGGTACGGCCCCGGTCCTGGATCAGCAACGTGTCGCCATCGTTTGCGCTGGGTGCGCTGGTCGAAAGCGGCGCGCGGCTGCCGCGCTGCACCTTGGCCAGGGCCTGCTGCAGGCGCTCGCGGCGCACGGGTTTGGTGAGGTAGTCCACAGCATCCAGTTCGAACGCGCTCACCGCGTGGTCGGCGTGGGCGGTCACAAACACCACGGCGGGCGGCTGGGGCAGGGTCTGCAGTGTGTGGGCCAGGGCCAGGCCGTCTTGCCCCGGCATGTGGATGTCCAGCAGCACCAGATCAAACGCGCGCCCACCCGTGGGGCCCAGCAATGCCATGGTCTCGGCTGCGTTGGAGGCCTCGGCCACCGTGGTGCGCTGGGTGTCCGTGCAGTCGGCCAGCAGGGTGCGCAGGCGGCTGCGGGCCAGGGCTTCGTCGTCAACGATGAGGATATTCATGGTCGGTGGGGAGATGGGCTTCTGGAGCGATGGCGCTGCGGCGAGGGTTGTCGCTGCGGCGGTTGGGGCTACCGGTTCGCTGGTCGCGGGGTCGGCCAGGGACGGATGCGCGGGGCTTGAGGTCGGGTAGAGGCAGGGTGATGCGCACCTGGTACAGCCCGTCTTGCACACCGGCGGTGAACTCGCCCTGCACGTCGTGCAGCAGCGCCAACCGGGCGCGCACGTTGGCCAGGGCAATGCCGTGGCCCTTGGTGGAATGTTCTTCACCCTTGCCGTTTTTGCCCTCCCTGGGGGGCATTGTGTTGGTGATGCGCACCACCACGCGGCTGCCGCGCAGCTCGGTCAGCACCCGCAGCTTGCCGCCGCGTGCGCTGGGTTCTACGCCATGTTTGACGGCGTTTTCCACCAGCGGCTGCAGCAGCAGCGGGGGCAGGCGCGCACTGTCGGTGCGGGGGTCCAGGTTCCATTGCACCTGCAGGCGCTCGCCAAAGCGCACCTGTTCGATGGCCAGGTAGCGGCGGGCCAGGGTGATCTCCTCGGCCAGCGTGACCGACTCTCCTTGCTCGATGAGTGCGTGGCGAAACAGATCGGAAAGGTCTTCCAGCAGCGATTCGGCCTTGGCGGGCTCCTCGCGCACCAATGCGATGGCGCTGTTGAGGGTGTTGAATAAAAAGTGCGGGCGGATGCGCGACTGCAGCTCGGTCAAACGCGCGGTGGTGGCCGCCGGTGTGCGACCGCGGGCCCGCAGCACCAGCGCTGCCACCAGCATGGCAGCCAGCAGCGCACCGGTGGCAGAACTCGCCAACCACGGCGGGGACGCCGAAATACCCACCAGCGCCAGCATGCCGCAGGCATAGGCGCCCGCCAACGCACCTAGCACCACACCGGCAGCGTACTGCTGCACGATGGAGAGGCGCTGCAGCACGGTCTTGAGGCTGCATGCGGTGATCAGCCACACCAGGGTAGCCGGCAAGGCGCCGCCGGTCAGCAGTGCCAGGCTGGCCAGCCATTCGACGGGGCTGTTGCTGCCAAACATGGCGCCCACGCCCAAGACCAGCTCCACGAACAGCACTGCACGCAGCACCACGCCCACCTGGCAGGCGTCAAACACCAGCGCGCGGCCCCGCGGCGGCTGGCCGCCAGGGCCTCCACCCGCAGCGGCGCGCATGCTGCGCGCAGGCCTATCTGGCAGGGCAGAATCCGGCAGCGCTGGCTGGGTCGATAAAATTTGGGTGTTTTGCATTGCGGCATCCGGGCAGTCCGGGTGTCTGAACCTCCGGATTATTGCCCTCCTATGTCCAAAGCCCAAGCCACCAGCGCGGCGTCTGCGCCATCCCACAACCAGCTTGACACCAAGGCCCAGGCCTGGTCTGCGCTGTTTTCCGAGCCCATGAGCGATCTGGTCAAGCGCTATACCTCCAGCGTGTTCTTCGACAAGCGCCTGTGGCAGGCCGACATCGCGGGCAGCCTGGCACATGCCGAGATGCTGGCGGCCCAGGGCATCATCGGCGCCGATGACCATGCCTCCATCCAGCGCGGCATGGCGCAGATCACGTCCGAGATCGAATCCGGCGCCTTCGAATGGAAGCTCGACCTGGAAGACGTGCACCTGAACATCGAGGCGCGCCTGACCCAGCTGGTGGGTGATGCCGGCAAGCGCCTGCACACCGGCCGCAGCCGCAACGACCAGGTGGCCACCGATGTGCGCCTGTGGCTGCGCGGCGAGATTGATTTGATTGCCGACCTGCTGAAAGAACTGCAGGTGTCGCTGGTCGATGTGGCCGAGCAGAACGTCGAGGTGATCCTGCCCGGCTTCACCCACCTGCAGGTGGCCCAGCCCGTGAGCTTTGGCCACCACATGCTGGCCTATGTGGAAATGTTTGCGCGCGACGCCGACCGCGTGGCCGACGTGCGCCGCCGCACCAACGTGCTGCCGCTGGGCGCCGCCGCGCTGGCTGGCACCACCTACCCGCTGGACCGTGAGCGCGTGGCCAAAACTCTCGGAATGGAAGGCGTATGCCAGAACAGCCTGGACGCCGTGAGCGACCGTGACTTCGCCATTGAATTCACCGCCGCCGCCAGCCTGTGCATGGTCCACATCAGCCGCTTGAGCGAAGAACTCATCATCTGGATGAGCCAGAACTTCGGCTTCATCAAGATCGCCGACCGCTTCACCACGGGCTCTTCGATCATGCCGCAGAAGAAAAACCCCGACGTGCCCGAACTGGCGCGCGGCAAGACCGGCCGCGTGGTCGGCCACCTGATGGGTCTGATCACCCTGATGAAGGGCCAGCCCCTGGCCTACAACAAGGACAACCAGGAAGACAAAGAGCCGCTGTTCGACACGGTGGACACCCTGAAGGACACGCTGCGCATCTTTGCCGAGATGGTGGGCGGCCAGCTGAACCCCGCCACGGGCAAGAAAGAGGGCGGTATCACCGTCAACGCACCCGCCATGGAGCAGGCGGCACTCAAGGGTTACGCCACGGCCACCGACCTGGCTGACTACCTGGTGAAAAAGGGCCTGCCCTTCCGGGATGCCCACGAAACCGTGGCCCACGCCGTGAAGGCAGCGCAGTCCCACGCCTGTGATCTGTCGGAGTTGCCCCTGACGGTGCTGCAGGGCTTTCACCCGCAGATTGAAAAGGATGTGTACGAGTGCCTCAGCCTGCGTGGGTCGCTGAACGCGCGCAACACGCTGGGCGGCACGGCACCCGCGCAGGTGCGTGCCCAACTGGCGCGCCACCGCGCGCGCTTGGCCTGAGGGGCTAGGTCACCCCCCGGCCGCAGTCGGTGCTCGCCCGCGCAGCACCGCCTTGACGGCTGGGGCTTCTTCTTGCGCGGTGGCCACTGGCACGGGCCCTGCGAGGTTCAAGGGCACGTCCGTCCTTGCCCATCAACAGATCTCGAAATCGGAGTTTTTCCATGACCACATCCCGCCGCAGCCTGCTGTCCCGCCTCTTGCGTACCAGCGTTCTGCTGGGCGCTGCGCTGACGGTGGGCTTGGCCAGCGCACAGTCGGGTAAACCGATCCGGTTGCTGGTGGGTTTCCCGCCGGGCGGCGGGTCGGACGCCATCGCCCGCACCCTGAGCGAAAAACTCAAGGACGAACTGGGTGTGCCGGTGGTGGTGGAAAACCGGCCTGGTGCCGGTGGCCAGATCGCCGCCCAGACGCTCAAGGCCGCGGCGCCCGATGGCACCACGCTGTTTATCACCCACGATCACACGATCTCCATCCTGCCCCAGGTGGTGAAGAACCCGGGCTTTGACCCGGTGCGCGACTTTGTGCCCGTGGTGGGTTTTGCCACCTTCGTCAACGCATTTGCAGTGTCGGGCGGCACGCCGGCCAAGTCGTTCACCGACTATGTCAGCTGGGTCAAGACGTCCGGCAGCGGCAAGGGGGCGGTGGGCATTCCGGCGCCCGCGTCCACGCCAGAATTTTTAGTCAAGCTCATCGGCCAGAAGTACCAGCTCGACCTCGTGTCGGCACCGTATCGGGGCAGTGCGCCCATGATGGCCGACATGCTCGGCAATCAGATCGGGGCAGGGGTGGCATCGGTGCAGGACTTCATCGAGAACCACAAAGCCGGCAAGGTGCGGGTGGTAGGCGTGCTGGGCACCCGACGCCAGGCGGCGATGCCCGATGTGCCCACCTTTGACGAAATGGGCCTCAAGGGCTTTGAAGACCTGCCGTACTACGGCATCTATGCCCCTGCAGGCACACCGCAGAAGTTCATTAACGACTTCTCCAGCGCCATGGCCAAAGTGGTGGCGATGCCCGAGGTGCGCGACCATTTGACCGCCATGGGCCTCACGGTGGGCCACATGTCGCCGCAGCAACTGGCCACGCGGCAGCAGGCGTATACCGAGGCCTGGGCCAAGATCATCAAGACCAGCGGGTTTGTCGCGCAGTAGCGGTCGCGCTGCCACCTTTCAGACCTTGACTCTGCGGGGCATCGGCGCCAGAGTTCGTGCCGCTGACCATCCTTCGTGGCTGCCTTGAGATTCCTCCATGCCCCAACGCCACCTGCCTGCCAACTGGATCCACCACCGAATGCTGCCGCTGGCAGCCGGTCTTTGCAGCAGTGCCTTGGCGGCGGTGCTGGCATGGGTGGTGATCGACATCTCCCACACCAAGGCGCGCACCGAGATCGCCGCGCAGGCGCAGGGCCATCTGCTGCAAATACGGGATCGGCTGGACCGGCAACTGCAAAGCACGCTGTCAGTGCCTGAAACGGTGGCCGCCTTTCTGGCGGCGCAAGGCAGCATGTCGCCCGACATTTTTGCCACGGTGGTGGGGCGCCTGCTGGAGCACCAGCGCAACATTCGCAACCTTGCCTTGGCGCCCGACAACGTCATCAGCGACGTCTATCCGCGCATCGGCAACGAGCGTGCGCTGGGGCTGCGCTATTTGGACAATCCCCAGCAGCGCGGGGCGGTGGAGCGCGCCATCCAGACCCGCCGCACCGTGGTGGCGGGCCCTATTCCGTTGGTGCAAGGGGGCCTTGGCATCATCAGCCGAACGCCCGTCTTTCTGGCGCATGCGCCAGGGAAGGTCCCGCTGGACGGCCCGCAGTACTGGGGCATTGTTTCGCTCACGGTCAATGCCGACACACTATTTTCCGACGTGGGTTTGAACACGGAGCAGATGGGGTTTCAGATTGCAGCGCGGGGGCTGGATGCCACGGGTTCTCAGGGTGCGGTGTTCATCGGACGCCCGCAACTTTTCGACCAGTCGCCAGCCACGCTGGAGGTCCCCCTGCCGGGCGGCGGCAGCTGGACCTTGGGCGCTGTGCCCACCGGAGGATGGGACGCCGCCGGGCGGGCGCCTGCCTTGGTGGTGATGCTGTCGTACGCATTTGCGCTCATCGTGGGCTTGCTGAGCGCACGCCTGGTGCGGGCGCACCAACTGGTGCTGGGGCTTGCCACGCACGACCGGCTGACGGGTCTGCCCAACCGGCGCCTGCTGGAAGACCGCCTGTCGCAGGCCATGCTTGCCGCCCACCGCGACCGCCGCCCAGGGGCGCTGTTGCTGGTCGATCTGGACGGGTTCAAGGCGGTGAACGACGACCTCGGACATGCCAGCGGCGACCAGGTGCTGGTGCGGGCCGCCCAGCGGCTTGCAGGACTGGCGCGGGCCAGCGACACCGCGGCCCGGCTGGGAGGCGATGAGTTTGTGCTGGTGCTCAACGTGGTGGAGTCTGCAGACGCTGCGATGGATGCCGCTCGCCGGGTGATTACTGCGCTGATGTCACCGATCGGGCTGGACAATGGCCAGCACGTGATGATTGGTGCCAGCGTTGGCGTGGCCCTGTTTGAGGGGCAGGCGGTAGAAGCGTTGCCTGCGCTCATGGACCGCGCCGACCGCGCGCTTTACGTCAGCAAACGCAGCGGTAAAGGGGTGGCCACATTGGCTGAGGCGGCCAGTGCCACAGACTTGTCCAGTGGGCCGGCAGCCGTGCCCGGCCATCCACGCATGCAGCGCTGATTGCGCTGGAGTTGTGCCGGAGTTGTGCCGGAGTTGTGCCGGAGTTGTGCCGGATTTTCGTCCTCCAGCCAGCCTGGGCTGTTTTCTTCATTCCGTGTCAGTTGTAAAAGTTGTGGGCAAGCAGGTGAACTTGAACACAATGGGGCTCTCTGTTCTAGATGCCCCTTTTTGCATCCATGCGCCCACTCCACCGCGCCCCTGCATCCCGCCTTAGCGCCCTGGCCCGCCGGCTGGCGCTGTCCGGGCTGTTGGCTGCCTCCATCAGCGCACCCGCCCAAACGGCACTGCCTGCCGGGTACTCGCGCTGGCAGGCCAGCATGGATGCGTTTTCAGCTGCCGACAAGCTGCGTTTGCCGCAGCAGGACGGCGTGTTGTTTGTGGGCAGCTCCAGCATTCGCTTCTGGGCGCAGTTGGAGCAGGATTTTGTACAGATGCCGGTTGTCATCAACCGCGGGTTTGGCGGCTCCACCATGGACGATTGCCACTACTTTGCGCAGCAGCTCGTCGTGCAATACAAGCCGCGCCAGGTCATGGTCTACGCGGGCGACAACGACCTGGCGGAAGGCCGCACTCCGGCCCAGGTGCTGGAGAGCTTTCAGGGATTTGTGCGCGCAGTGAGGGCCGAGCTGCCGCACGCGCGCATTGGCTACATCTCCATCAAACCCAGCCCTGCGCGCGCAGGCTTGCTGCCGCAGGTGCGAGAAACCAACGCGCTGCTGAAGGACTACGTGGGCACCTTGCCCAATGCCGACTACATCGACATTTACCACCCCATGCTGAACGCGCAGGACCAGCCGCGCTCGGACTTGTATGGCCCAGACCGCCTGCACATGAATGCAGCGGGTTACGCGCTGTGGCGCGGGGTGATTGGGCCTTATGTGATGGCGCCCGCAGACGGGCCCGGCAAGTCGCCTGTTTTGACGGCCACCGCAGCGCCGTCGAGCCACCCCCTCGCCACCACGGTGTCAACAGGGGTAGCAGTACCGACTCCCGTGTCACTGCGCAAACCCTGAACGTTGACCGGGGCGCGTCGCCGCCACCCACAAACCCGGTCAGGCGGGCTTGTTCCAGATGTGCGCAGCCGTTGGGGCGGCGGCTGCTGCCTCCGGGCTTGTGGGTTCAGCTGCCAGCGGGTTATCCGGCGTGGGTTGGGTCTCAGGCCCGGTGCGGTCGTCGTCGGGTGGGCGCTCTACCCATAGCGTGGCCAGTGCCACCGCATACAGGGCCCCAAAACACAGCACCAGCAACGGCAGGTCCAGCGCCCAAGGGCGCTCCTGGTCTGCGCCCAGCAGGGCCAGGACCAGCAGCACGATCACGAGGTGCGCACAAAACACAGGCAACGACGCGGTGCCCAGGGTTTCGAGCCAGCGCAAGCGGGGCGTGCGCAGCGCCAGGCGGGGGCCGTAATGCAAGGTCAACACCACCAGTGCGAACAAGTTGATCAGACGCAACGGTCCGAGCGACCATTTGTCAAACAACAGGTTCAGCCCGGTGTGGCTGCCAAAAGGGATCTGGCCCACACCATGCCGCCACACCAGGCACACCAGCGCCAAGCCCAGCGCGGTGTACACCGCCCAGCGCGGGAACACAAAGGCAGGGGCCAGCGGGTCGTTGCGCGTGGCGCCCATCCACAGGCCCAGCATCCACAGCAGTTGCCAGCCCCAGGTGTCAAAGCTGCCGGTTTCTGCATACGGCACCGGAATCGGCACCACGGCCGAGACCGCACCAAATGCCCATTGCGACAGACCGAACTGCGCCAGCAACCACAGGCCCACGCTGACCCCCATCACCGGCGCCCAGCCGCGTCGCCAGGCCAACACCATCACCCAGGGGCTGGCCAGCATGAACAGGATGTACAGCGGCAGGATGTCGAGCAGCGGTGGGGAATACACCAGCAGCAGCCCGTAGACCAGCGCGCTCAGGGGTTGCTCCAGGTAAAACGCCATCAGGTTGGTGGCCGCGGGCTGGTCAAAGCGCAGGCCGATGAACGCAATCACCGTGAAGAGGAACAGCAGCGTAGCCGCCTGGCACGCGTAAATCTTGAGTGCGCGCCGCCAGAAGGCGCGGCGCATTTCGGCCACACCCTTGCGCCAGGCAATGCGGCCGTACACCATGCCCGCCATGTACGCGGACAGCAGCACGAACCCTTCTGCGGCCGACACGAAGCCGAAGGGTTGCCCGAGTGGCGACGTCAGCCGCGAGGGCAGGTGGGTCACCATCATCAACACCAGCATCAGGCCGCGCAAAGCGTCGATTTCCCATCGGCGGGTGGTGGACGGCGCGGGCATGGGGTGTGTGTAGGCGGTCTGTTCGAAACCGAAAAACGGTCGAAAATATGAATCAAATTAGCCTCTAGCGCTTATCTATAAAGCGCTAGCAGCTATATATTTAGTAGTGCTGATGGCCAATGACAACGCTACCTTTTGGCCTTGGCCGCAGGCTTGGCAGCGGCACGCCGCGCAGGACGGCTGGTCGCTGCCAAGCTGTTAGATCACCACACCCTTACAGCATGGCGGTGCGCTGCTGCTCCGCACGCGAGGCCCCAATGGCCGTTTCCACGTTCTTGACCTCTTCAGGTGGTGGCAGCACGGCGGGCATGCCCAGCGCTTCGATGGACAGTTCCCGGCACCAGCCCTTGGTGTGGTACAGGTGGTGGTCCTCGTCCTGCTCCACCGCTGCGTGGGCTGTCTTCAAGGCCTTGCCGACATCGCCCGTGGCGACTTCGGCGACCTTGCCCAGTAACTCCCAGTTGGCGTGGTCCTTGGTTTCGGCATGCACCACACATTCGCACGCCACCAACTGCGCAGCCGCGGGGTCGCCGCCCTTTTGGGCCAGTTGCATCGCCTTGACCAGCGATTCGCCAATGTGTTTGACGACCGCACGGCTGGGGGTCTGCATGTCGGGGTCCAGCCCCAGTGTGTCGCACAGGCTGCGCACCACGTTCTGGTGGGTCAGGGTTTCGTCCAGATACTCCTGCCACTCCTTCTTCAGGTCAGCATTGAGCGCGCAGCTGATGGCGGTGCGGTACACCTGCTCACCGCCCAGCTCGGTTTCCATCATCTGGATGACCAGGTCGTTGAGTTGTTGGCTGTCATAACGGTCTTTGGACATCATGGGTCTCCTGGTTGCGTTGGTTTGATAAATAGAAAAGGGCGGCCACTTATGCCAGCGTGCGCACCTTGGGCTCGCGGTCCCACTGGCGGGTTTGTGCAGCGGCGATGAAGCCCTGCGCGTCGGCTGGGTCCACCACACCCGTGTCGGGCTCGATGCCACCCGCCGCCAGAATGGCGCGGGTGCCTTTGCACGCGGCAATGGCCTTCAGGTGGCCGAATGCATCGCGGAACCAGTCCACCGCGGCAGCCTCTTTGGCCAGCGCGGCCCCCATGTCCGGCGACAGTACCGACGCCACGGCGTCAAACACCACCGACGGGGTGCCGGCCAATTGCCCATCGGCTGGCAGCAGCGTGCCGTCCTTCAGCAACGCCCCGCCTACCTTGGGCGACACGATCTTGACGCTGGCGCCCACCTTTTCAAGGGCCTTGCGCAGGTTGGCGACCGAGGTGCCGTTGGACCCATCGGCGACCAGAATGCCGATACAGCGCCCCTGCAGCGTGGGCTTCATGCGGTCGATGATGCGCAGCGCGGGCGACAACGCCAGGTCCTGTACCGGCTCTGCCGTCTGCGGGGCAGGGGGCAGGGCCTGCATACCCAGTCCGTTGGCCACGCGTTGGGCAAGATCCGCATCCACATGCTGCAGATGGCCCACCACGGCTTCGCGCACGTGCACGGTGGTCACCTTCGACAGCTCAAACACCAGGGCGGACGCCAGATGCGCCTGCTCCAGCGGGCTCTGGCTGCGGAAGAACATGCGCGCCTGGCTGTAGTGGTCGGCAAAACTCTCGGGGCGCACGCGGCCCTTCACGCCGTCATCGGCCTGCGCGAAGTGCCGGAACCCCTGCGCTTGCGAAGCACGCGGTGTGTCGCTCTGCAGACTGCTGGGCTCGTAATTGACACGGCCCTTGGGCACCTGCATCTGCATGTGACCGTCGCGCTGCATGTTGTGAAACGGGCATTTGGGCGCGTTGATCGGAATCTGCGCAAAGTTGGGCCCGCCCAGGCGCGACAGTTGGGTGTCCAGATACGAGAACAAACGGCCTTGCAGCAGCGGGTCGTTACTGAAGTCGATGCCTGGCGGGACGTTGGCCGGGCAATAGGCCACCTGCTCGGTCTCGGCAAAGAAGTTGTCGGGCCAGCGGTTGAGCACCATGCGGCCAATGGGCTGCAGCGGAACCAGTTCTTCCGGGATGAGCTTGGTCGGGTCCAGGTGATCAAACGGAAAACGCTCGGCGTCTTCCTCGGTAAACAGCTGCACCGACAGCTCCCATTCAGGAAAGTCACCTGCCTCGATGGACTCGAACAGGTCGCGGCGGTGAAAGTCGTTGTCAGCGGCCTGCAGCTTCAGCGCCTCGTCCCACACCGTGGACTGAATGCCGAGCTTGGGGCGCCAGTGGAACTTCACGAACGTGCTTTCGCCCGCAGCATTGAGCAGGCGGAAGGAATGGATGCCGAAGCCTTCCATGGTGCGCAAACTCCGCGGAATGGTGCGGTCGCTCATCTGCCACATGACCATGTGCATGGTTTCGGGCATCAGCGAGACAAAGTCCCAGAACGTGTCGTGCGCGCTGGCCGCCTGTGGGAAGCCGCGGTCGGGTTCCATCTTCACGGCGTGGACCAGGTCCGGGAACTTCATCGCGTCCTGAATGAAGAACACCGGAATGTTGTTGCCCACCAGGTCCCAGTTGCCTTCGGGCGTGTAGAACTTGACGGCGAAACCCCGCACATCGCGCGGCGTGTCGACAGAGCCTGCGCCACCCGCCACGGTAGAAAACCGGGTGAACACCGGCGTTTGCACGCCGATCTCGGTCAGCACCTTGGCCGTGGTGTATCGCTTGAGCGAATGCGTGAGTTCAAAAAAGCCATGCGCGGCCGATCCACGCGCGTGCACGATGCGCTCTGGAATGCGCTCGTGGTCAAAGTGGGTGATCTTCTCGCGCAGGATGAAGTCTTCCAGCAGCCCAGGGCCGCGCGGGGATGAGCGCAGCGAGTTCTGGTTGTCGGCTACCGGAATGCCTTGCTGCGTGGTCAGCACCGGGTGCTTGCCACCGGCTTGTTGCTGCAGTTCGCCTGCATTGCCGCGGTAGGTGTCGGCCTGGGTGGAAGAGGGGGTGGCTGACGGCGATTTAGGTGCCGCGCCGCGCGAAGTCGGGGTTCGTGCCATGGGCGCTCCTGAGGAGATCTGGGGGATGAATGAAGACAAGCCAACATCGTTGGACAGCAGCCCCGAGCCCAGGGTAGGACGCAAGCCCATCTGCGCGTGGTCGCCAGTACCGAATCGGCCACGCATCCAGGGCGGAGCGGTCGCCGGGTTTGCTACGCTATCGCCCACTTGCCGCCTGGAAGCGCCTTGAATGAGGTTCCTGCGGCTGCCGCAGTTGCCCTCGCCCCCACCGATCCATGTTCTACGCCATCCCCCTCGAACACCGCCCCAGCTGGCGCAACCCCCCGTGGATGACGGTGCTGCTGATCGTGGTCAACATGGTTGTGTTCTGGGGGCCTCAGCGCAGCGAAGAAAACACTCGCGACCGCGCCGCCACCTTCTACGTGGGCAGCCCCTTGCCCGCTATCGAAGTACCGCGCTTTGTGGCGTGGCTGGAAGAAACGGGCGACAAGCACCTGAAAGATGCGCGCGCCATGCAAAAGGCGGGCAACCACCGCATGCTGCTGCGCTGGATGGAGCAGGAAGACGACTTTCAGCAGCGCCTGAAAGCCCCGCGCTTTGTGCCGCCCGAAGACCCGCAATACGCCGACTGGACCTCGGCGCGCCGCCAATACGAAGCCCGGTTGCCCGCCCCCTTCACCCGCAAGTGGGCGCAAAGCTACGCCAAGGATGCCGAGCCCAACCCTGTCACCTTGCTCACGGCCACGTTTTTGCACGGCAGCACCGGACACCTCATAGGCAACATGGTGTTCTTGTTCCTGTTCGGCTTTTCGGTCGAGCTGGCGCTGGGCCGAAGCGCGTACCTGGCGTTTTACCTGCTGGGTGGCGTGGGCGGATCACTGCTGGCGGGCTGGGCCTACGCGGGCACCGGCAGCTATGGCCTGGGTGCCTCGGGCGCCGTGTCGGCCCTGATGGGCATGTATGCCGTGCTGTATCGCCTGCGGCGGGTGCGATTCTTTTACCAGCTGTTCTTCTATTTCAACTACGTCACGGCTCCGGCGCTGATCCTGCTGCCCATCTGGATCGCCAACGAGCTGCTGCAGCACTGGCTCAGCGGCCGGGGCGTGGCCTACATGGCCCACTTGGGAGGCCTGGTCACGGGGGCATCGCTGATGGCGCTGACCATGCTGCTGCGCAAAAAGCCGCTGGAGGTGCCTGTGACCCAGGACGTGGCGCAAGAAGAGGACGGCTTTGACACCCATGTGGCCAACGCCCAGCGCCTGGCGCAAGGCATGCAATTTGAAAAGGCCCTGACCCAATGGCGCGCCGCTGCCAAGCTGCGCCCCCAAGACCAGCCCGTGCTGAGCGCCTGGTTCAAAACCGCCTTGCTCTGGCCCGAGGGCGAAGACTTTCACCGCGCCGCGCGGCGCATCTTCCGTCTGCAAGCCCACGATGCGGCCACGCTCAATTTTCAGCACACCAGCTATCGCACGTACCTGGACAAAGCCAAGCCAGGCGCCCGCTTGCAACCCGAAGACATGGCCCGCCTGTCACGCCGGTTTGCGCGGGCGCAGCAATGGGGCGATGCGGAAAAACTGTTCAACGCACTGCACAAGACAGCCCCTGCGCACCCGGAGCTGGGGGAAACGCTGGGCATGCTGGTGTCGGCCTTGTGCCATGCGGGGCGGCGGGAGCAGGCGGCGGCTTTTGAGCCGCAATTGCAGCAACTCGCGCCGGGGAGTGCGGGGTTGCAGATGTTGCGGGGGCGGTAAGGTTTTTTGCCAGAATTAGCTTCTAGCGCTTGTGGGGTAAGCGGTAGCAGCTATGAATTTGGTAGTGATGGTGGCCAAGGGCCACGGCGGTCGATATGGGTCCTCTCCAAAGGCGCGACACCTCTGAAACCCGCAACCGTCAGCCCCTGGTGGTTGCCATCAATGCCGATGCGCCACCTGCTCCACGTTCGTGCCAGGCCCCTGGCTATATCCCCCCATCGGGCCGCCGGGCGTATTCGACGGGGCAGCTGGCGGAGCGCGCCGCACGCGTGGCACCACGCTCAACTGCACGGTGTCCAGCACCGGCCCCGGCACCACGTTCAGTGCCTTGCGCGGCAAGTCAATCAACTGCTCGGCATGCCACACCCGTACCTGCGCGGCGCCGTCGGGCACGCCGGGGAAGCGGGCAATGCCATCGGCATCGGTCTTCAGTGTCCAGCCCGAATCCGTCACAAACACATGGCCCCGCATGGAGCCATGCAGGTGGCACGACAAAAGCACCACACCCGCCGTGTCCAGTTTGACCTCGGTGGAATTGGCGGGCTTGCCGTCGGATTTGCCCGCCAGGCGCAACTCGAAACCGCTGTTGGCGTTGGCAGCCGCTGCCGACAGGCCTGCCGCTGCGCCACGCACATGGTGGTCCCAGCGGTCCTGGTTGGTAAAGCGCACGGTGGCACCGGGTTCGACCACCGTGACGGCGGGTACGAAGCGCATTTTTTCCTGCTCGATGGTGGGGTTGGCCTGGAGCAAGCTGGGCGGAGTGCCGCCGGTGCCACCGGGGTACACCACCACCACGGCCTCGGGCACGGGCTTACCGTCGCGGTCCAGTACCTGGATCTGAACATTTCCGGCACTAGCGCTTATCCCTAAAGCGCTGGCAGCTATCAAAAATATAGTGTTCTTCATGGGTCTTTTTTTGTCAGCGGATGGTGATCACGTCACGGTGCATGGGCGCCAGCAAGGCCAGCAGGCGGTTTTGTTGGGCGAACGGTATGCCCTGGGCATCCATGGCGCCTTGCAGCACCTCGACCAGGGCGTTGAAATGCCCTTTGTTGATGTCCATGTCGGCATGGGCCGATTTCATGTCAGCGCCTTCATATTTGCAAGGGCCTCCGCTCAACTGGCAGATCTGGTCGGTCAGGCTTTCTTTGAGGGCCGCAGGCTTGACGTCCTTGAAGTGGCCGCCAATGCGCGGGTCCACCACCAGGCGGTTCACGAAGTCGTCCATCAGGCGGGTGATGCCGGGCTTTTCGCCCAGAGCCTGGTACAGGCCAGCGGGTGCAGGTGCAGGTGCGGTGGCCGTGACGGGGCTGGTCTGGGCCCAGGCCGGCTGGACCAGCAGGCTGCCCAGGGTCATGGCAACGGCGATGGAAAGGGCGAGGGGGGTTTTGGGGTGTGCCATGAAATCAATCTCCTCACTCAAAAAGCGACCTGGGCCGAAAGGTAGTAACCCGTCTGGCGGCGGTTGTTGGTGACACCCGGCGCGATGCGGCCGAGGTCCACATAGGCCAGCGTCAGCGACAGGTTCTTGTTGGGTGCCCAGGCGATGAAGATGTCCTTCCAGTCGTCCTCGCGCAGCCCTGCACCCAGGCCTGCTGCGGCGCCCAGCGCCTGCAGGTTGTTGGGCTTGAAGCGGTACTCGGCACCCACGGCCAGGTTCTTGCTGATGAGGTAGGCGATGGAAAACTCGGGCTGCAGGCTGCGGCTGTTTTTGCCGGGAGCGGCAGAGCCAAAGCCCAGCAGTCCATTCTGGTTGGCGTTGGTGTAGCGCAGCGTGCCGTTCACAAGCAGGCTTTGCGCCAGCAGCAGCTTGGTGGCGCTCACATACACATCGGTGCCGCTGGTTTTGGTGCCCAGAAAGTCCAACACCGAGCCGAGAGAGCCGGGGCGTGTCTGCTTGTGCTCAATGCCCACAGCGATCTGCGGCATGAAGGAGTCAGCGTCCAGTACTGCATCGCCCGCGACCTTGACCTTGATGCCGATCACGTCCATCTTGATGTGCTGGCCCGGCGTGATGCCGAAGGGCGCCACGCCGTTCAAGGCGATGGCGGGAGAGGCATCAAAGTCCTGGCGGGCCAGCGAAAGCTCCACCCGGTCATGAAGCCCCACCGCCACGCCATAGCCCGTGAGGCCATAGTCCTGTGTGGCTGCGCGGGTGACGTAGCCGCTGAAGCCCACCTCACCCGCCGTGGCGTTGCTGCCGATGACGGCCCAGGGGGTGAGCCCGCCACCGGCCGAACCGGCGATGGTGCTGACGCCGCCGGTCAGCAGCAACTTTCCGGTGTCCGCCTGGGCAGAAAGGGTGGCGAGCGTGAGTCCTGCCGTCACCACCAACCAACGTGATGTGTTCATAGCGGTATTCCTGTGTTTTGTTAAAAAATGCTACTGCGGATAGTTACGCACAGGAACTGCAGGTGGATGCAAATTCCAACTGCACTTCAAGGTCTTTGTATGCAATCGCGGTTCAATCGCGCTGTCATCCAGAAAAAACGATCCGCTGGACCGTCCAGTACAGAGACAAAACCAGTAGAGCGACCGATCCGCCGCGCACAACCACCGTGCGATACAGCGACCAGCGCACCAAGACCACGGAGACCGCGCACCATAGAGCCACCACCAAAAGCTGGCCTGCCTCCACCCCCAGGTTGAACCCCGCCAGTGCCCACACCAGCAAGCTGCCAGAGACCCCAGCCTCCACCAGCACTCCGGAAAAACCCAGACCATGTACGAGCCCGAAACCCAATGCCAGCCATGCGCTTCGCAAGCCCTTGACCGGATACAGGTTCAGCAACGCCGATATTCCAATGCTGATGGCGATTGCCGGCTCTACCCAGTTACCCGTCACGGTGATCCAACCCAGGCCCGCTAACACCAGCGTGACTGAGTGGCCCAGCGTAAAGCTGGTCACTGTGATCATCAGGGCTTTGATCCCACTCTGGCTTGCCCTGTGCCTGGACTCGCCAGAAAACCCAATGACGTTCGAGCGGGTTGAACTGCGTCGCGGCAGCAGGGCGATCGGCAACAACAAAGCCAGCAGAAAAGCCAAATGGTCGTATCCCTCCAGAATGTGGTGCACGCCTTCAGCAACAAAGTGCAGCATGGTGGCGAAGCCGCCGCGGATTTGGCTGGACTCGGGAGCGCTCAAAACACCAGGAGATTCCCCCAGTTGCGTGGTGCGTAGATTGGAACTGGAACGCCCGTCCGGCGCCAGCGCAGCAGCCAGCGGCTGTTGGTTCAGCTCGCCACTCACCAGCAAGCGGTGTGTGGGGTCGATACCCTGCATCAATCGGTAGTTGACTGCCAGGGTTTTGGCACCGGGGCAATCCAGCGCGGAGGCAAAACGGATATACCGGCCATCAGTGCGCTGCTCCAGCGCTTCAAAACGCCATGCCAAGGGCGTGACCACGTCGCCACACTGCCACTGCACCCCCGCACTTATCCACTGGGAGACAGCCGGGGTGGCTTGGCGAATCTCACCCCAAGTGAGTTGCCGGTCTCCATCCGCATCAAGCTGCTCGAGCGCGGCGTCCACATCCTTGAGCGCGAGCGACAGTTGCAGGTCCACCGTACCAGAAGGACTTTGTACTGGGGCCCCAGAAGCATCGGACACGCGCAGATAGGCGTCGCTTGCCTTGTGCGCCCAAGCATTGGTTGCCAGCGCACCTGCGACAACCAAAATAACTCCAAACGCCAGGTTTTTGCAGGCGGTGTTTGTTCGTTGAAGAATCCGCATCATCGCGCCCCCTCGGTCTGCCACTTTGCCAGGCGCGCATCCTTAAGCCCGGACTGGAGCAAGGCCTCCCGAACGGCCTGGTGCGCCGACAAATCGCCAGATTGTTCGGACGTCCGCAACGCCAGCCACCAGTCCAGAGGCTCTTTTTGCAACGCCAGGTTGGCTTGCGCCGCAATCCAGGCATCCAATGGATCGCCTTGTAGCCAAAGGGCGAGCAAGGCTCGCTCGCGAGCATGCGTATCCAGGGCCTCACCGCGCGCTGCAATGGCGGCGTAGCGGCCCAGCAGATCGCTCTTCAATACCTTCCAGCCAGCGTCATCGATCAAGCGCAGTGCATGCGCGCGCCGCAACAGCACACCCTCACTTTCTGGCTGGTTTTTGAGAACCTCAATCGCTGCGTCTGCCCGGCTGCGGCGCAGGAGCAGGTCGGCGTAGGCCAGCGCGGTGTAACCATCAGACGCGTCCACCAGGCTGCGGCGGTAAGCAGCGTCGGCCGCGTCGTCACGACCGGCCCGCTCCTCATTCTCTGCCAGGAGCGAGAAAACCCATGCACGGCTCGGCGAGTCATCCACTTGCATTGCTAATGCAGTGAAACCCTTGCGCGCTGCATCGTGTTGCCCCTGCAGTGACTTGTTTTCCAGCAAGCATGCAGTCGCATAAAGCGCTGCACCGTACCGCGCCACGTTGCGGCATGCCGCCTCGGAAGCGGCATAACGCGCAGCCACACGTTCCAGCGTAGCCAGGGTGAGCCAGCCCTGCGCGTGCGCCGGGTTGGCCTGCAACGCACGCTGCAAAGTAGCGCGCGCTGCAGAAAATTCATGTCGGCTTTGCTCAACGGTAGCCTGCAACACCATCAGGTCGGCAGGTGCATCAGGCTGTCCCCACCAGCGTGCCATTGCGCCTTGCGCGCGCCCCAAGTAGCGCGGGTCCGACGTATCGCGCGACAGGGTGATCCAGCGGCGAGCGGCCTCAGCTGCAGCCTGGGGCGTGACTGGGGCTGAACTTACCCGTGCGGGCAGTTTTTCGATCACCTCGGAATCCAGGCTGGGACGAATATCTTTCGGCACCGCTGCAAGCAATGCACAACTCCAAAGCGCAGCGCCCAGAGCCAAATACCGGTGAGCAGAGCTTTTCATGTGGTCTTTACGCGAAATGGGGAAGGGTCTGAGAACGCGTTCACGATCTCGCAGGAAAGCAGTGTCTGCAGTGTCCCCGATGCGCACGCGCACACGTGCTGTCCCGGGGGCACTGCAGAACCTTCAAAGCCGAGAATCAGGCTCTTCGGTTTCGCTGCTGGACAGCACGATCTGGTTCACCTCCAGAGGCTCAGCGGTTTCCGATGCGCCGCTGGCGACAATCGGCTGAACGTAGCCAAAGGCATTCACTACCACGGGCCCCGCGCCTGGATCCGCGGTGTTGTCGCTACCGCCTCCGCAGCCTGCAATGGCAAGCAAGGCCGCAGTTGCGAGCGCTAACTGCTGCATTCGAAGTATCTTTTGCATGGTTTTGCTCCTTCGATTCAGAAGTTCTTGGCGCCAGGCAGGGGTGGATTCACGTACGGAAATGCGGTGCGGTAGTCAGTGGCCTTGGTGCGTGATCCATCCACGAACGCCACACCACCCGCAGGTGCGTCTGCAGGATTGCAACCTACCTTCAGCGTGTCTGAAGCACCCGTGACAGTGCACAGCGCTCCCATGGCTACTCGTAGGGACACATCTACCACGTCATCTCCCAGGCGCCGACCGTTCGGGAAGCCCGCAGCATCGCCCGCTACGACACCCAAAGAGTTCTGAGCGCTGGCAGCTGTGGCTGCAATGCCAGTGTTTAGACGCAGCATTTCGGCCAGCGGGCCTCCCGTGCCGAGGGCCGTAACGTTGCCAGGGCGGTTAACCGTAGGCAGGCCCGTCAGAAATGCGGTCATCAGATCCGTGCGCGGGAAGTTGGTAGGTGCCTTGGCGCCAAACAACACCTCGACCAATGCTGGCAGCGTGGGATGAGTCACATAGTCCGCAAAGTTGGCGGCGTCATCCTTGGGCTTGGATGCGTTGAACTTGTCCTTGTCCTTGAGGCCGATTACCACTTCGTTGACCAGCGGCATGCCCAGGCGCGACACCTGCGTCCATGCGCCTCCCGCCTTTTCGCTGGCTTGCAAACCCGAATCAGGCTTCCCGTTGAGCAATCGAGCTTGACGCAGGCTGGCGGTAGTCCAGCCACCGATCACTTTTTCGCCCGAAGCAGCGGTCAAGCAGTTGGTGGGCATTTCCACAGCGAGCGAAGTGACGTTCTTGCCGGCGATCTGCCCGGCGCCAAACGCAGCGGCATTGGACTCGCTCGTGATTACACCTGCGGGCGCATTGACCAGATCAAAAATGGTGCCGAGCGAAACAGCAAAGGGATCTTGACGTTGACCGACAAATACCTTGCCGGGGGTGGAGCACCCGGGGATGTTGATGCCATAGACATATTTGCCAGCGTAGGCGTCATATGCTGCTGCGTTGCCCAGTGACTTCTCTCCGATGTAGTCAACGGGTTTGGTAAAGGTGCTGCCTCCACCCGCCATCGTGATCTGCTCGCGCTTACCCGTGCGGCGATCGCCACGCACGATGAACATCTCATACTCTTCGCGGTACGACAGAGGGTCCGATGCGCCACCGCTAATACCACCAGCGTTGCGCAGTGGAATGGCCACTTTCTTTTTTGCGCCGTCGGCCCCAATGTCCAGCGTGATGCCGTTGCCCGCGTTGTTCAGCGTGTTCTTGAAACGAAACTGTAGCGTGATGTCTTCTGACGCATCGCCGTTGTTATCGATATGGATCTCGTACAGCGCATTGGAATCGAGGCTGAAATAATTTGGCCCCCCATACGCATCCTGCAAGGGGAGGTAGTTGGCAATCATCGTGACAAAAGCCGATCGTCCCGGTTCGTAACTGTTGAACAGATAAAAATCGGCACCATCAACCTTGGGCTGGGTCGTGATGAACGGGGCCTCGCGGTGGCTTGATGCCAAACTGACACCCGCAGTGCAAACGGCCATTGCAGCAATTGCAACTAGATTGAGTTTCCTCAAATTCATGGAGATCTCCTCGTGGGTAAGTAGGGAGGCGGCGCCCCCCACCATCGACTACGGACCCCAAGGCCATTTGGATGTGGTTTTCTTCTTCAGTCCCAATCTTTCTATCGCTGTCATCAAAAACAGCGAGCAAGAGCAATGCAAATCGGGAAACTACCAATGACAAGATCGAAAAAAAATCCGCACTTTCAAATATTCAGTCAAGAGTGCGCGGCTGCAAGAATCAAGTCTCTTTCCGAATCAAAGAACCCTTGAAAAGCACGGGCCCGGTGGGACCGGTGGCACTCGGCACTCCGCCGCGCGGCTCTAAGCTGATTGCCAAAGTCGGAACTTCTTTCACGTCGCCCTCGTCGGCCGCCAGTTTGAGCAGCTTGTCATGCCCCAACACCCCCAGCGACCGAGGGCCACCGGCTGGCGGCAGTGCCCACAGTTGCAGCGACTTGTCAGCTCCTTCCTGGAAGCCACCCACACGTTGCAGCACCAGTTGGTTCTTTTTGGGGTCGAAAGTCACAAGCATCGACGCGGCGGCCTTGTCGTCCGCCAGTACCGCGACGTATTGAATCTGGGGTGCCGCCTGCAACTGCTGCTGCAAGGCGGCAATCTGTGCGCTCGACGTGGTACGAAGCCCGCCGTTGACCTGTACCCCCACCAGCACCGCAGCCAATGTGGCAACGGCCCCAGTCATCGCGGCGCCACGCCACACCAGCAAGTTGTGCCACCAGCCGCTGGTCTCCGCGGCAACTGCAGCAGATGTCCTTGCGGCACGCATGGCCTGTTCAGATTGGTCGGCCTGCACCAGGTTGTCGATGCGTGCCCACACAGCGGGGGCAGGCTGTACGGCAGCTTGCAGTTCGGTCAGGCCAGACCAGCGGGTCTGCCACACCAGGGCGGCGGCGCGCACCGTGGCGTGCTCGCGGGCCAGGGTTTCAAAGCGGCGGCGTGCGCCACCGCGCAGTGTGCCCAGCGCATAGCTGGCAGCCAGGCGGTCGAGCAGTTCGGGGTGTTGGGTGATGTTCATGGTGACCTTCCGCGCTCAGGCGTACCGCGCCATGCAGGTGCGCAACTGTTCCAGTCCGCGCCGGATCCAGGTCTTGACGGTGCCCAGCGGCAGCTTGAGCTGTTCGGCCAGCTCGCCGTGGCTCTGGTCGCGCAGGTAGGCCAGGCTGACCACCTCGCGCTGTTTGTGGTCCAGCTTGCCCAGGCACTGGTGCAGGGCAAAGGCCTGTTCGCTGGCGTCGGCGGCATCCATGGGGTTGGGCGAGTCGCCTTCCAGGATTTGCGCCATATCGTCGTCCAGTTCATTCATCAGGTCAGAGCGGTCGCTGGTGCGTTTGCGCAGCGCATCCAGCGCACGGCTGCGCACGATGAGCCCCATCCATGCCATGGGCGGGCTGAGCGAGGCACGGTAGTTGCCCGCTCCGCGCCAGATGCCCATGAACGCCTCTTGCAGCACGTCCTCGGCCGCATCGCGGTTGCGAACAATGCGCAACGCCAAGCCAAAAAGCGGTGACGAGGTGCGCTCGTACAGCTTTTTCAGCGCGGAGTGGTCCTGCGCGGCGATGCGGTCAAGGAGGTCCATCAGTTCTTGGTCTGGTTGGGGGGTGCTCATGCGCCCATTCTCTGGGATAGGCCGTTTTCACGGGGTTATGGAGGTGTGCTGTAGGTGAATACGCCACAGACCGCGTTTTGGATGTAGTCAGGCGCAAAAAAGGCCGTGTTTTCTGGGGTGAACCCCGTTGTGTATGGCTTATCAGACGAATTCATCGGCCTCGTCCACGCTCCACCAAGTGACCACCAAGTGACCACCGAGTGAGTGCCGGTTGAATCCAACCACCGGCCGGGGTCGTACTTCAAGGATCGACGTCGCCGGGCGCGCTTTGCCGGGCCGCCCGCGCACTCCATTTCATTCCACAGCCGCCCATGCAAAGCCAACCCTTGCTCTCGCCTCCATTGCCCCGCTTTTGTTCTGCTGTCTCGTTGGCCGTAATGCTGGTACTGTGCGCCGCCCACAGCCCGGGCAGGGCGCAGTCCGTGGAGCGTGGGCGGGCCGTCTATGCGGCGCATTGCAGCAGTTGCCACAGCGTGGACGTGCATGGCGACGGTCCCGCCCATGTGGGAGTGGTGGGCCGTCGCGCAGGGGCGCTGAAGGATTTTGACTATTCACCCGCGTTGCGCAGCAGTAAGTTGCTGTGGACACGCGCCACGCTCAAGGCCTGGTTGACCAACCCAGAGGCCTTGATCCCGGGCCAGGGCATGGACTATCAGCTGGACGATGAACGTGATCGCGAGGATGTGGTGGCGTATCTGGCCACCCTCAAATACGCATCCGGGCCTGCATCCGGGCCAGGGGCCCGCACGCGGTGATCGCGCCCCAGGCGGTTCAGGCCGCGGGGTAGGTGCCGGGCAGCAGGATAGAGCTGTCGACGGTGTTGATATTGGTATGCCCGCAGAACGCCATGGTGATGTCCAGTTCCTTCTGGATGATCTGCAGAGCGCGGGTGACGCCCGCCTCGCCAAAGGCACCCAGGCCATACAGAAAACTGCGGCCGATCAGCGTGCCCTGCGCACCCAGCGCGCGGGCCTTGAGCACGTCCTGGCCGCTGCGAATGCCGCCGTCCATCCACACCTCGATGTCTTTGCCTGCTGCGGCGGCAATGCCCGGCAGCGCGGCAATGGACGATGGCGCACCATCGAGCTGGCGGCCGCCGTGGTTGCTGACAATGAGCGCGTCGGCACCGCTGTCGACGGCCAGCCGGGCGTCTTCGGCGTCCATGATGCCCTTGAGGATCAGCTTGCCGCCCCAGCGTTTTTTGATCCACTCCACGTCGCCCCAGTTGAGCTGCGGGTCAAATTGCTCGGCCGTCCACGACGACAGGGACGACAAATCGCCCACGCCCTTGGCGTGGCCCACGATGTTGCCGAAGCTGCGGCGCTTTGTGCCCAGCATGCCCAGGCACCAGCGGGGCTTGGTGGCCAGATTGATGAGGTTTTTGAGGGTGGGCTTGGGCGGGGCCGACAGGCCATTCTTGATGTCCTTGTGGCGCTGGCCGAGGATCTGCAAGTCCAGCGTGAGCTGCAGCGCAGAGCAGTTGGCGGCCTTGGCGCGGTCGATCAGCCGTTCGATGAAGTCACGGTCGCGCATCACATACACCTGAAACCAGAACGGGTGGTTGCCGGTGTGCTCGGCAATGTCTTCGATGGAGCAGATGCTCATGGTCGACAGCGTGAACGGAATGCCAAACGCCTTGGCCGCCTTGGCGCCCAGGATTTCGCCGTCGGCGTGCTGCATGCCGGTGAGGCCCGTGGGCGCAATGGCCACGGGCATAGCCACGTCCTGCCCAACCATGGTGGTGCGGGTGCTGCGGCCTTCCATGTTCACGGCCACGCGCTGGCGCAGCTTGATGCCTTGAAAGTCTGCGGTGTTGGAGCGGTAGGTGCCCTCGGTGTACGAGCCTGAATCGGCATAGTCATAAAACATGCGCGGCACGCGGCGCTCGGCAATGACACGCAGGTCTTCGATGCAGGTGATTTTGGACAGATTAGGCACGCAGACACTCCAGAGATAGATGGGCTTGGGGCAACAACACCCGCAGCGGCGAACAACAAACAGCTGCCCTGCAGGGTGGGCACGTCTGGCAGGGATGCGCTGGATGGTAGGCACTTGTCCAGCGCGGGGCCATCAAAATTATTTGCGCGGGACTGCAACAAATTTCCAGCGTGTTGATAGGTTGGGCGCTCTGCACACACGGCAGCGCTTGATGCATCGCAGAGCACATGGGCCGAAAATTCAAGTCCAAATGGCCTCTAGACCTTTACAAATAAGCGTTAGAAGCTATATTTTTGATAGTAAGCATGCTGTTTCTGTGAGTGCACTGCCGTGCCACAGGGTGCCATCCGGAAACGGGTCACTTGCCCATCGCCGCTGAGGCGTTGGGCATCACGACCACGGGCTCTGCCTCTGGCCCCTGGTAGAGCATGAACCGCATGCGCCCGCCGCGTTTGGCGGCATACATCGCGCTGTCGGCGTGGCGCGACAATGCGTCAAACGTGTCGCCGTGCTGGGGGTACAGCGCGATGCCGCCGCTCAGGCCCACATGCTGCATCTCGCCCGCCAGGTCAAACGGCTCATCGCACGACACCAGAATTTTGCGTGCCACCCCGCAGGCGGCCTCCGCGCTCTCAAGACCCGGCAGTAGCACTACGAACTCGTCACCCCCTTGGCGGCACACGGTGTCTGACGCGCGGACGGCCGCCTGCAAACGCTGGGCAAACTGCACCAGCAACTGGTCGCCCACATCGTGGCCGAGGCTGTCGTTCACCGCCTTGAAGCCGTCCAGGTCGAGGTACATCACGGCCAGGCTATTGCCGTCGCGACGTGCCTGCGAGATGGCCAGTTGGGCACGGTCTTGCAACAACACGCGGTTGGGCAGGTCAGTCAGTGCGTCGTATTGCGCCAGGTGGGCCATGCGCTCGGCCATGGTTGCGGCTTCGGTCACATCCCGCAGCACGGCCACGGCGCCGGTCACCGTGCCATGGCGGTCAGTGATGGGGCTGGCGGTTTCTTCGACCTGAAAACGCTGGCCACTGCGGCGGTGCACCACAATGCCCCGCACCACGTCCACCGCCGCGCCTTGCTGGATAGCGCTGCGCAGCGGGCTGGCCAGCAAGTCGTCATTGTCTGCGCTGCGCAGGCTCACGACCTCGTCCACGTTGTGGCCTGCTGCATCAAACGCCTGCCAGCCGGTCAGGCGTTCGGCCACGGGGTTGAGGTAGGTGACGCGGCCCTGCGCGTCTGAGCAGACCACGGCATCGCCGATGGCCTGCAGCGTGAGGCGCACCCGCTCTTTCTCGTCAAACAGCTCGTCTTCCATGCGCTTGCGGTCCGAGATGTCGGTGGCCTGCACAAAAATGCCGCGCACAGTACCAGCATCGGTATCCGGCAGATAAGACGCAATGGTGTGGCGGGGTATCCCGCGTGTGTCGATGATGGTGCGCTCGAACACCTGGGGCTCGCCCTGCAGCGCACGCTGCAGAAAAGGCAGGTTGGCGGCATACAACTCAGGGCCCAGCAGGCTGCTGATGTGCATGCCACGCATCTCGTCGGGCGAGATGCCAAACCACTCGAAGTAGGCCTGGTTGGCAAACCGGTTGTGCAGCTGTGCGTCCCAGTAGCCAATCATGGACGGCATGTTGTTGAGGATGGTGCGCACGTCGTGCTCGGCCTCGCGCAAGCGGGCCGATACCTGCTGGCGCAAGGTGAGTTCGCGCACGAAAAGCAGGGCCAGGCCCACGCAGGCCGCCATCAGCAGCACGGTGAAGCTGCCCAGCACCCAGGCGCTGGCATACCACTTGGCCAAAATGCTGTGGGTGGATTGCGCCACGTTCAGGATCAGTGGGTAGTTGCCCACGGGCCGAAAGGAATACAGGCGCTCCACCCCATCGAGCACCGCCGTGCCCACAAACGAGCCTGAGCCTTCTTCCTGAAACCGCACCAGGTTGGACGTGCCTGCGATGCTTTTCCCTACGTCGGCGTCGCCATACGGAAACCGCGAAATCACTACGCCGTCCTGGCGAAAAAGGTTGATGCCGCTGTTGGCCCCCAGCGCCAGAGAGCCAAACAATTCATTGAAATAGCTCAGGCGGATGGCGCCCACCACCACCCCGGCAAAGCTGCCATCGGCGTAGTAGTAGCCCCGCGATATCGGCAGGATGTTGAGGCCCGTAACGCGTGAAGGCAGAGGCTTGCCGATGAATAAACCCTTGTGCCCGCCCGACTGGAAGGCCGCAAAGTAGTCCCGGTCGGCCAGATTCACCCTTCGGGGAGAAAGCGAGCCAGAGTCCAGCACCACATTGCCTTGCGCATCCAGCACAAACACATCGCCTGCCCCACGCGCGCGCAGCGAGTTGTCAAAAATTACCCGGGCGCGCAACTCGGGTGGCAAGGCCCAGACATCGGGTCGGCTGACTTCGCGGGCGGCGCCCTCCAGCGACTTGTCAAACGAATCCAGCGCCCACCCAAGCCCTTGTTCAATGGTGCGTACGAGGTTGGTGTTGGTCTGCCTGGCGTAGGCCCATTCATCCTTGCGAATGGTCCAGATGGTGCGTGCAAACAGCGCTCCGATCCCCAGCGAAACGAGCAATGCCAGCCAGATCAGGCGGTGGGAGAAGAACTGGCGGATCGGCATAGAAATAATTTGTAACTATTTTATCTTGCGGATGGGAGCTCGCCTGCCGCCAAGTCACACCGTATTCCTCGGGATATGGGCCGTCAATGCGCAGCAGCCCTTGGTGGTGCGACGAGCACCCCGGCGCCGCGCACCTCCAGCCGAATCTCATCCAGCACCCGGCCTTCGGGATTGGTGAGCTGCACCACATGGCGCCCCGGCCAGGGCAACCACGCCACCCGCGGGCCGCGGCCCATAGGCTTGCCATCCATGCGCCATAGCAGCGCCCCGTCGCCGGTAGCGGTGAACTGAAGACGCTGGCGTGCGGGCGGGATGTCCGGGTCTAGCGCAATGATGGTGCCGGAGGCGGGGCCGGTGATGCGGGCAACGGCGCCGTTGACCGCCGCGGCGGTGGCGGCGATGGTGCCTGCGGGCGTCTGGGCTGCGGTGCGGGTTGGGGATTTATGGTCATTTTGCGCTCTAGCGCTTGTCCCGTAAGCGCTGATAGCTCCTGTATCAATAGCAAACAGTGTTTGCTGTGTGCCGGGTTTGAACCACTCCTGGCGCGCGGCCTCCAGCGGGACCTGGTTGGTTGTGCCGCCGGTAGCGGCTGGAGCGGGCGCGGGTGCCTGCGCAGGGCCGAACCGCACGGCGGCCTGCACCAAGCCAGCGGGGGCTTTGGGCGCACGGCTGGGTTCACGCGCGTGCAAAAAACCCATCACGGCTGACCAGATGGGCGCTGCGCCGCTGGTGCCGCTCACGTCGTGCATGGCGGCGCCACTGGCGTTGCCCACCCACACCCCCACGGTATAGCGCTCAGACCAGCCCACGGCCCAGTTGTCGCGCATGTCCTTGCTGGTGCCGGTTTTGACGGCCGACCAGAACCGGGTGGCGAGCACGCTATCAGTACCAAAGGTGCGTGCACGCGCATTGCCGTCAGAGAGGATGTCGCCCACGATGAACGCTGCCTGCGCATCGATGGCAGAAGTAAATCGCGGCTTGCTGCGCGGTGATGCGCCCTGAGTCGCGCCCGTCAGCGCCACCGCACTCAGCTGCCCCCCATTGGCCAGCGTGCGAAACGCATTCGTCAGGTGCAGCAGTGGCACCTCGGGGCTGCCCAGCGCCAGGCTGTAGCCAAAATAGTCACCGCTTTCGCGCAGCGGCAGGCCCACGGCAGCAAGCTGCCGGTGAAACGCGTCGGGCGACACCATCACCAGCGTGCGCACCGCCGGCACATTGAGAGACGCCGCCAATGCCGTGCGCACCGACACCCAGCCTTTGAATTGCCGGTCGTAGTTCTGCGGGATATACAGCCCACTGGCAGTGGCGATGTGTGCGGGCGAGTCATCGACCAGCGAGGCGGCCGTCAACCGCCGCTCGGCAATCGCCTGTGCATACAAGAATGGCTTGAGCGTGGAGCCCGGCTGGCGCAACGCCAGCACACCGTCCACTTCGGTGGCCTGGCTGAGCTGGCCCGACGAGCCCACCCACGCCAGCACGGCGCCCGTGGCGTTGTCCAGCACCAGTACAGCGCCGTCCTCCACATTGCGCCCGCGCAGCTCCCGCAGATGCTGTTGCAGAGTCTGCACCGCAAAACGCTGCAGCGGCGCGCGCAGCGTGCTCGAAACCTGTTCGGGCACGGCGTCAGCCCCGTCCTTGAAGCGCTGGCGCAGCAGATACCGTGCAAAGTGCGGCGCCACCCCTTCGCTCGCGTCAAACGCGCGGCGCTGCAGGGCGGCAGTGGTGAACAGGTCCAGCGCATCACAATCAACCGGTGCAGCAGCCGCTTTCGCCGCTGACGCTGGTGCGGGTGCGCCCGCTGGGACGCGCCGCGGTGTTGATCCGACGGACGAACGGGGGGCTGGGTTGGCCTGCATGTCGCGCAACACGCCGCACGCCCGCTGCGCCACCAGCGCGGGCCGCGCATTGGGTGCGCGCACCAGCGCGGCGGCCACCGCCGCCTCGCGATCGTCCAGGCCGTGGGCGGCTTTGCCAAACAGCGTGCGGCTGAGCGCATCAATGCCCACCAGCTCACTGCGAAAGGGCACCAGGTTGAGGTAGGCCTCCAGGATCTGGTCCTTGCGCCAGCGCCGGTCCAGCACCTGCGCAGCCACGGTCTGCCCCAGTTTTTGCACCACCGTACGCCCACCCGGGCCCTGGCGCCAGTCGCCGTCCAGCAAACCCGCCAGCTGCATGGTGATGGTGCTGGCCCCGCGCGTGCGCTGGTTCCACAGGTTGCCCCAGGCGGCGGCAGAGGCGGCGCGCCAGTCCACCCCGCTGTGTTCAAAAAACCGCTTGTCCTCGCTCAGCACCAGTGCCGTGCGCAGCGCGGGCGACACGTCTGCCAGCGGCAACCACTGGCCGCGCCGCACGGTGGCATCGGTGCGCAGGCGCTGCAGCACCTCGCCCTCGCGGGAAAGGATCTGGGTGTCGGACGGCTTGAAGTCGGAACGAACTTCATCAAAAGCAGGGATTGCGCTTGCTGGTATTGCGCTAATAGCTATCAAAAACGCAGCAATCTGGCGCACAGGCAGCTTGCTGCGCTTGCTGGCAGCCAGGGACTGCGAAGACATGCGCTCACGCATCCGGGTGCTCCCGATCAAAGCGTTTTTCCGCTTCGGTCAGATGTCGCAGCAACACGTGCGATATCAGGTTGACGCCTATACCGCCAAACACCACAGGCAGGATGTACAGGGCGAGGGACAGCTCTGAGATGAAGACGGCGTCATCCGCCAGCGAAGGGGTGTTTTTGGCCACGGTGGCCAGTGACTGCAGGAGGTAAAGGTCCACGCCCGCGATCAGCACCAGCGCAATCCCGAACCCCAGCACTGCCATGCGCGAGATGGACTGCGTGGCCAGCAGCAGCCCGTAGATGCCCGTAGGCAGCACCAACGAAAACGCCACCAGCAGCCAGAACCGCAACTCCACAAAGACGCTGAGGCTCATGACGGGGTGGCACCTGCGGGTAAATGTCGCACAGGCAATCGAGGGCGAATCACTTCGCCGGTTCCACCTTCACCCGTGCGTTCGGCACCTCGCCAAACATCTCGGGCGCGTACATGGCCTCGACACGGCTGGGGGGCAAGGCAAAGTCGCCCACGTTGTTAAGGCGCACCGTGTATTCCATCTTGACCGTGCCCTTGGGCAGGTATTCGTAGTAGCTGCGGAAGGCCTCGAAACTGCGCTCTTCAAACGCAGGCCAGCCGCTGCCGCTGCGTTTTTCGCCCTGCGTGGCAATGGCCGAATCACGTCCCAGGCCGCTGCCCAGGATGGTGGCGCCACCGGGGACCGGGTCGGTGATGGCCACCCAGGTCATGTCGGCACTGGCGTTGACCTCCAGCGATATGCGCAATACGTCGCCCCGGGTGTACTGGCCGGCGGGCAGCGACTTGTTGGCCTGCTCCACCGGCGTTACGGTTTTGGTGATGCTGTAGCCCGCCGCAAAGGGCGCCTTGAGTTGCACGGCGGCCACCGACTGCAGCGTGAGCCAGGGCTTGCCGGGGCCCTGGTGTGCGACTGCCAGGTTCTCCTTGCCACCCGCCTTGCCCCAGGCCAGGAACATGTCGTTGTTCTTGAGGTTGCCGGGCGATGCAGGGGCGCCAAACCAAGTGGTCTGGTGTGCTGCACCGCTGGCGTCTGAGGTTTTCACGCGCTCGACCTTGCTCCAGTCCACGGTGGCACTGTTGCTGCTCATGGTCGCCTTGGTGGTGCCCGACACGGGCACGGCCTCGAACTTGGCGCTGAATTTTTCCAGCGCCAGCCCGCCCCACAGGTTGGCCGTGGTGGTGTGCCAGGCGCCCGCCTGCTGGCGGCTGATGAAGCCGTTGGCGAGCCGCCCCATGTCGTCCTTCCAGCTCGGGTCGTCCATCACGGCCAGCATCAGGCGCGCGGTGTTCACGTCGCCGTTTTGCATCAGCCACCACCAGTAGTCGTCCTGCTCGGTGCTGAAGATGAGCTTGGTGCCTTGGAACGACAGGCGGCTGCGCAGGATCTGCATGGCCTCTGCCAAACGCTGGTCGCGCTGCGGCACGTCCGCTACGCGCTTCAGAACGTTCACCCAGTCAATCACCGTGTGGGTGGGCCACTGGTTGGGCGCAATGGTGATGCTGCTCACCATGCGGCCCTGGGCCTTGCCGTAGCGCGACAGCGCTTCGAGCGCGGCCACCTTGCGCATGTCCAGGTCCTTGCGCGGACTCCAGAAGCTGCGCTGGATGCGGCCCTCCACAAACGCGATCAGGCCTCGCTCCATCGGCGCGCGGGCATCGTCGGGCAGGGCAAAGGCGGGGTTGATGCTGGATGCCTCGTGCGTGGCGGCCAGCAGGTAGGCCGTGAGCGTGTCGCTGCCCCGGTTGGCATCACCGTCGCGCGGCGGAAAGTAGTTGGCCAGGCCATCGCTGTCCAAATACGTGGGCAGTTGCGCCACCACGGTCTGCCACAGCGCGCCGTCGCGCAGGCCCACGGCCTTGCTGGTTTTTTGCTCCAGGCAGATGAACGGGTAGCGGGCCCACCAGTCGCGCACGCCGGGCAAACCTTCGGCCAGCTTGGGTTGCAGCGACATCTTCAACCCCCCGCGCCCGGGGATGGCGTCGGCGGGTGGATTCACGTCCAGGTTGAAGCTGCCATCCACCTGCACCAGCGTGGCCTGTTGCACCGTGAGCGGCACCGCAGGAATGATGCGCTGGCGCGCCTTGAGCGCGTCGCGCGCGCCGCCCACGGTGTCCTTGGCCTCGATCTCCCACAGGATGGACTCGGCGCGGGTCAGCGCCAGCTGCGCGGGCGCGGTCACGTTCCAGGCGACCTCACGGGCCTCCTCGGGCGGGATATCGATGGTCTGCGGTTTCAGGTCGAGCAGCGTGGCGCGCGGCGCCACCTCTACCTTCATCGCCGTCTTGGTGGTGTTGCGCAGGGTGATCTGGGCGCGGAACTGGTCGTCCTCACGCACCAGCGGCGGCAGGCCGCTGATGATCTGCAAGTCCTGCGTGGCGCGGATGCTGGTACTTCCGGTGCCGAACAGGCCGGTGGCCGCATCGGCCACGGCCACGATCTTGAAAGTGGTCAGCGCGTCGTTGAGCGGCACGGTCACCTTCGCCTGGCCGTTGGCATCGAGCTGGATGGCAGGCTCCCACAGCAGCAGCGTGTCAAGCAGTTCGCGCGTCTGCGCGCGCCCCCCGCCACCGCCTGCGGGCACGGCCTTTTTGCCGTAGTGGCGGCGGCCGATGATTTCCATCTGGGCCGTAGAGGTTTCTACCCCCCAGCTGCGCCGCTGCAGCATGGATTCGAGCAGATTCCAGCTGTTGTTGGGCATCAGCTCCAGCAGGGCCTGGTCCACGGCGGCCAGCGCCACTTCGGCGTTGGCGGCGGGCTTGCCACCCGGCAGCGTTGCGGTGATGGTGACTTGCGCCTTGCCGCGCACGGCGTAGCTTTCCTTGTCGGCCGTCACCTTCACATCAATCTGGTGGGCCGCTGTGCCCACCCGGATTTCGGCCAGGCCGAGACGGAACGCGGGCTTGGACAAATCCACCAATGCCGTGGGCGCCTGGTATTCCTTGCCCTCGTACCAGAACGAAGTCCACCACTCGCGAGGCGACTTGAAACCCCAGGTGAAGAAGCTGTACCAAGGCACCTCGCGCAGGCGGCCGCGCAGGGCCAGCACGCTCACGTACACGTTGGGGCCCCAGTCGGGCAGCACCTTCAGGCTGACGGTGGGGTCTTGCCCGTTGAGTTGAATCACCTGCGTGTCGATGATGCCCTCGCGCTCCACAGCCACCAGGGCCGTGGCAAAGCGGAACGGCATGCGCACCTGGAACTTGGCCATCTCGCCGGGCTGGTAGCTCTTCTTTTCGGGCAGCAAGTCGATGCGGTCGTGGTCTTCGCCACCAAACCACAACTCGCCCTGGCGCGTGACCCACACCGAAGAGGCGGCCACGCTGGTGTTGCCGTCCTTGTCGGTGGCCGTGACCACCAGTTCCACCTCGCCCGGTTCATCCAGCTTGGATTCGCACAGCAGCAGGCCGCGCGCGTCACTTTTGCCGGTGCAGAGCGTGCCCAGGTCCTTGGTTTCGGTCTGGTTGTCATAGCTGTAGAAGCCGCCCACCATGCGTTTGCGCGTGGTGGTGGTGATGCGGGCAATGGCCTGCACCTGCAGCGAGGTGTCGGCTGCGGGTTTGCCGTTGTGCTGCAGCGCCAGTGCCTGAAACCGGATCTTCTGGCGGGCGGACACCCAGCCCTCGGTCTTGACCCCGGCCACCACACCTGCGGGCCACAGCGTCTGGGTGCTGCGAATGGTCTGCACCTCGCCATTGGGGTCGGCGTAGGTGGCTTCCATCAGGAGCTCTTGGGGTTGGCGCGCCTGGGGCACGTTGTCGATGGTGAGCTTGCCTGCCCCGTCCTTGTTCAGCGTCAGCGGCAGCTTGTCGGCGATCACGCGCGCGTCCTGGCTGGCGCTGGCTTCTTCGTCGTCGCTGTTGGCGTTGGACTGCTCGCGCTTGCGCGGTGGGCTGAAGCTGAAGGTGTCGTAGTCGCTGTATTGCAGGCTTTTGCCACGCACCATGGCGGACACGCGCACGGGCAGGTTCGCCGCGCCGCCACCGGCCACATAGTTGATTTGCACATCGGTGGGCACTGAACGCACCCGCACCAGCGCTTTTTTATCGGTGGGGGTGATGCGTCCTTCCAGCACCGGCAGGCGGAACTCTTCCACCCGGAATTCGCCCGAGCCGAAGCTGCGTTCGTTGCCGGATTCGTTGCGAAGCTCGACCTGGTACACCCCCAGCTTGGCGGCGGGCGGAATGGCAAAGGTGTTCTGTGCGCTCAAGCCGCCAGAGGCGGTATCGCGCCAAGCCAGCGGCTGGGTGAACTGCTGGCCGCTGCCCACGTGGGTGATGACCAAAGTCCCGGGCCGCGTTTTGGGTAGTGCAAAGCCCTGGCGGGTTTCAGAACGCAGAACGTGTTTCATCGACACCGTTTCGCCGGCGCGGAAGAGTGTGCGGTCAAAAATGGTGTGGGCGCGCTCGTCGGGGCGGGGGTCGCTGCTGGTGGGCACGTTAAAGCGCCAGGGCTCAATGCCACGCTGCCAGTCGCTCCAGGTAAAGGCCATGTCCTCCACGCCATCGGCGCCCGTCTGGCGAGCGCTCACAAAGTACGCGTTGCCGCCCTCGCCATAGTCTCCGCCATCACTGCAGCGGCTGGGGTCGGGCGAGATGCCTTCGATGCGGGCCACGCCCTGGGCGTCGGTGATGGCGTTGGCAAGCTCGTTGCCCCGGCAGTCGGACACGCGCACCGTGGCACCCTGTACCGGCTGACCCTTGTCCAGCGACGTGACCCAAGCCAGCGCATTCTCGCGGCCCAGCTTGAAATGCACGCCCAGGTTGGTGACCAGCGCCGAGGTGCGCACGTACATGGTGCGGGCGTCGCCATGGCGTTCGTCCAGCAGCGACGTGCCGAGTTTTTGCGACGCAACTTCCACCACATGAAAGCCCGGGGCCAGCGGAATGCCGACCACTTCGAACGGGCGCGGGTCGGTGCTGGCGGGTTTGGGCAAATCAAGTGTCTTCACGCCTGTTTTGCCCGCCAACAGCGACACCATGCGCGACTGCACATAGTCCTTGTCGTTGTCCAGCACCTGGGGCAGGGGGCCCGTCACGTCCTGGCGCGCCTGCTTGCGGTTCACCACATAGCTGTCGTAGCGCTGCACTTTTTTGAACCAGGCAATGATGTCGGCGTCGGTGCGGGCTTTGAGCGTGCTGACCTTGCCAGCGGGCGCCGTGGCAGCACCGGGCTGCAGGCCCTGTACGCGCAGTGCGGCTTCCACGTTGCGCAATGTCACGGGCAGCAGGGCGGGCGGCTTGTCAGCGGCGGGGCCTTCGGCAAATCGCTCCACCACGCCAAAAGGCGCGGCCGCAAACTTGGCCAGCGGCGGCATGCCGCCAGTGGCCACCTTGAGCGGAAAGTTGTCGGCATTGCTCAGCGACCGGCCTGACGCGTCCTTGAGGTCCTTGGGCAGCTCCAGCGTGAAGGCCGTGTTCTCGGCCAAAGGCGCAGCAAACTGCACGCTGTTGACCAGCGCATCGGCATCGGCCCGCTGTCCTTCGGCAGTGCCATCGAGCTGGGGTTTGAGGGTTTCCTTGCCAGATTTGAGGCGAATGGCCGATGCCTGCTTGCGGGAGAGAGGCGCATTGAACGACAGCGACATGGGCCGGATCGGCAGGCATGCGGCCTGGGCGTTTTCACGCTCGCAGCTGAACTCGGCGGCAAATGGTTCGCGCACGGTGTAGTCAAACCGCTTTTCGATGGTGTTGGGCACACCGCTGGGGGTGGCGACCCCCTTGCCAAACACGATCTGCATGCGCGAGCCCGAGGTGAGGCGGCGGTTGCACGCCAGCGTGGCGTATTGCAGCGGCGTTTGCGCCGCGCGTTTGTCCAGACCGAGGGTTTTGAGGATTTCCGCGCGCTGCGGGCCGTCGATCAAGCGCACGGGCACGCGTTCACCTACGCCGTCGGCCGTGCACCACACGTTGGCCTGCACGCTGGCCAGCGTGGCGGGGCCGTTGAGCTGCAGCACAAAAAACTGCTCTTCGTCGATCTGCTGGTAGGTGCCGGGCCGAATGTTCTGCACAAACGGGCCACCACTATTGAATTGATAGCTTTTAGCGCCCGTCAGCTCAGCGCCAGAGGCCGATTTGAACCCGGGTTTTACCGTGGCGGTGCAACGCACACCAGGGGGCAGATCGCGCTCAAAGTCAAACACCCACTCGCGCTCGCCCGTCCAACGGCCGGTGCCTTTGGTGGCATCGGCGTCGCTGCAGCTCAGGCTGATCGGAGCCGGTGCCTTGGGGTCGCCAAAGTTCACAGCCGCGGCGTCAAACTTGGCCACCATCTGCCGCACGCGCGCCACCTCGCCCTGCGGGCTGAAGCTGGAGATCTGGAGCGCCTGCGCCGGGGCTGACAGCAGCCAGCCGCCCAACAGCAGCACCGCGCTGACCGGGGCTTTCCTCCAAAGTGTTGTTGTTTTCATTGTGTTTTTCTCATGCCTGCAAGGTCTTTGAGGGTAGCCGATCCATCCGCTCAGGCGCCACCTTACGCCGACTGTCCAGAGTGTGAATGTGTGAGAAAGTGCTGCAGATGCCAGCACATGTGTGCCGCCTATACTCCCGCGCAACAAAATCCGCGCTGCACGGGAGCTGCCGGACTTGAAACGTCGATAGCAAAAAAACCGACCCTGCGGCCGATTTGCAGCCGATGACCACTTCAGTTCGACAGCCTCCCAAGCCGCGCACCCCGCAAAGGGAGGCGGGAGAACCACCATGGCCACACGTCCAATGGGTAACGACACCGCCGCTCAGCCCGCCAAACGGCCCGCGCCTTTCTGGCATCGGCTCAACACCTTCTTCGCGTTTCCGCTGCAGTCCAAGCCCTTGATGTACAGCATGGTGCTGGCGTTCTCCAGCATGCTTTACAAGGTGTTTTTCTTTTTGCCTGACGCTTTGGGCATCCTGATCGTGGAGATCGGAATTTTGCTCGCGGCATCGCGTTATGGTTTCAAGGTCACGGCGCTGGGTTCCCGCGGCATCTACAAGGCAGAGGACTACCCAGCCGAACTGGACCCGGATTGGAAGAACCTGCCCTGGAAGCTGTTTGCCATCCTGATCGCGCAATCCATCGCCGTGGGGTGGCTGCAGCGGCTCAACCCCGGCCTGGGCACCTTGGCCTGGCTGGCCATGTGCTTTTTGCTGCCCGCCACGCAGATCGTGCTGGTGCAAACCTGCAGCTTCACTGAAACCCTGAACCCCGCCAACGCCTGGAACGCCGTCCGCACCATTGGCTGGCCCTACCTGCTGCTGTGCCTGTTTCTCTTTCTGCTGAGCCAGGGCACCTTCATCGCCTTGGGCATGTTGCTGCCCGTCTTCAGCGGCTGGATTTTGCTGCCCATCATCAACTGGGTGCTCATCTACTTTGCCTGGGTCATGGCCAGTCTGCTGGGCTACGCCATGTACCAAAACCACGAAGCCTTTGGCATTGACCTGCTGCCGGGTGCCGGACTGGACGAAGATGCTCCCCCGGTGGACCGACGCAGCCCACGCCGGATCGAGCAAGACGCCCTGGACGCGCAAGTGGCCGAGCTGATCACCGCAGGCGACATGGTGGCCGCCCTGGCGGTGGCCTACGAAGAGCAGCGCACCCATGGCGAAGAAGTGCCCGCGCAACGCCGCTACCACCGCGTGCTGGCGCTGGCAGAAGGCAAAACCGCCACCTTGCTCGACCACGCGCAGCGCTACATTCCGCTGCTGTTGAAGTCTGGCCACGGCGGCGAAGCGCTCAAAGCCTTTCATACCTGCCGCGCCAAGGACGCGCAGTTCGCACTGCAGGACGCAAACGCCACGCTCAACCTCGCCAAAGCGGCTTGGCATGCCAACGAGGCCAAAGATGCGCTGGACCTGCTGCAGGGTTTTGACCGCCGCTTCAAGGACCATGACAGCGTGCCCGCCGCTTATGAACTGGTTGCCCGTGTACTGCTGCAGGGTATGAACCGTGTCGACATGGCCTTGCGGGTGTTGGCCACGCTGGAGTCACGGCACCCGGACACCGACGCCACGCGGGAGACGCAGTGGTTGCTGCGGAACCACGTGCCGCAGGGGGCTGCTGGTGGTTTAGGGTAAAAATGGGTTGTAGCGCTTATGGAATAAGCGCTAGTAGCTATCAATTTAGGAATTTTGCCTGGGTCGCTCGAACGAGCGGGGTAAGACCCAAGACCCTCACCCCGGCATTCGCAGCCCTGATCCCACCGAAGGCACGTTCGACGGCCGCGGCTGCAGCACCGGCTGCTCCACCCGCACCAGATGCGCATCCGAGCCTGCATCGACGGAAGCTGCCCCCACCCCCACATCTTTAACGGCAGGCGCCTGCCCAACTCCTGCCCCTGCACCTCCCAGGTTCGCATGTGCCCCTGGGGCCGTCAAAAACAAATACAGCGCCTGCGCGTCCACATCACTCAACTGCCCCAGCGACTCAAAGGGCATCACCTGGATCGGCGTTCCATCCGGCCGTTTGCCCGTGCGCAGCATGGTCACAAAACTGGCGCTGCTGGCATAGCGGGCCATGGCGCTGCCGTCTTTGCCGGGGCGCAGGTCTGATGCGGCGGGCCAGTCTGGCGGGCCGCCCGGGATCTTGCCGCCCGACAGGTCGGCGCCATGGCAGCCGATGCACATGTTGGCGACATATTGGCCGTTGGCTACCGTCACGCCCGCTGGCACGGGGCGTGAGGGGGCCAACTGATGGTCGATGCGCGCCGCCGCATCGGGGATGGCGCCCAGTCCGTACAGCACCCAGGCCGGGCGGGGCAGTTCCACCACGGCCTGCGTGCCCTCTTGCGGCGTGAACTGGCGCACGTACGACACCAAGGCATTGAGGTCGTCGTTGGTGAACCGGTTGTAGTCTTCGCTGGGCATTACCAATAGCGGGCGGCCATTGGGCTTGACGCCGTGGCGGATCACGCTGTTCCAGTCCTCGGGCTGGTAGCGGGCCACCACGCCAGCGGCCGTGATGTTGGGCCCCGCAAGGCGCGTGCCCTTGCCATCGTTCACAAACTCGCGGCCCGTGCCCTGCGCACCGTGACAGTCGGTACAGCCACGCGATGCGTACAGATACCGCCCCCGCTCAATGGTTTGCGCATCGGTGGTGTAGGCCACGGGGCGCGGCTTGATGTCGATGTAGCGGTTGCGTTTTTGCTCGGCCAGATAAAGGCCGCTGGCCGCCGCAGCGGCAACGATGACGGCCAGCAGCAGTGCGCTGCCAGCGGTCCATTTGATCCAGCGTTTCATGGGGCTTTCTCTCTTCTTCGAATGTTGAGTCAAACAGCGTGTTCAGGCGCCGGATTCTGAATTCGAAGAAGCGGTTTGTGACCCCCTGCCATCGTAGGGTGCGACACAGTCGGTGACATTTGTCACAAACGCCGCGCTGCTGTGCAGACAATGTGGACAGCGCGCAGCGTGCTCAGCGCTCGATCGTCTTGTTCCAGCGCGTGTTCCAGGTGGGGCGATTGGCGTTCACGCTGTCCCAGTCCAGCGTGACGGCGTTTTTCATCCACTGGTTGATCTTGGCGACCTGCTCGGCACCTTCCCCCACAGCCGGGGCCTTGGGGTTGGTGGGAATCTGCGCGCCGAACTGCAGCACATTGGCCTGGGCTAGTGGGCTCAGCAAAAACTCGGTCAGCTTTTGTGCCAGCTCGGGTTCACTGTTCTTGGCGATTACGCACTGAGCGGTCATCAGCACCACAGAGCCTTCCTTGGGCTGGGCGTATTCGACCGGGATACCTTTGGTCTTGAGCGCCGCCACGGCCGTGGGCGTGAGCGGGAAGATCGCCGCCTCGCCTGTCTGCACCATCTCGGAGATCTTGGCCGAGCTGGGGATGTACTCCAGCACGTTGGGCCCAATCGTCTTGGCCCAGTTGTTGAAGCCCGGCTCCACGTTCTTGTCGTTGCCGCCCTGGATGCGGTTGAACATCAAGAAGCCGTGCAGCCCGAAAGATGAGGAGGGCATGGACTGGAACACCACCTTGCCCTTGTACTTGGGGTCGGCAAAGTCCATCCATGACGTGGGCGCCGCCCAACCCTTTTCCGCAAACATCTTGGTGTTGTAGGCGATGCCCGTCATGCCCACGCTGACGCCGCTGGCCAGGTCGTCCTTGAACCGGGCGGCGGGATAAATCTCGCTGAGGTGTGGGTTGGATTTTTGCTTCTCGCACAGGCCCATGCCCATGGCGCGCACCATCACGCCATCGTCCAGGAACATCACGTGCATCTGGGGCTTGTCCTTGTTGGCCTGGGCCTTGGCCAGGATGTCGGACGAGGTGCCTGGCACCACCACTACCTTGGCCCCGTGCAGCTTCTCGAATGCAGGAAACACGTACTGCGTGTACGCCTTCTCCATGGTGCCGCCGTTCATGCCGATGTAGATCGTCTTGGTTTGTGCGGTGGCGCTGCCTGCGGCGGCCATACCAGCCAATGCAGCAGTGGCCACTAGAGCGCGGCGGGTGCGGCTTGTGAAGCGAGGGGAGAAGGTCATGGTGATTTCCTTTCTGTTGGGGGATGGTGAGAGGCTTGTCGGTGGCTAACGTGGTCAGTGGGCAGCGGCAGTGCTGGCCACTTCAGCCACCGTCGTTGGGAGAAATCGCTCAATCGCAAACGCATCAATCGGCGTGGTGCTGCGGCCATCGCGCGCCAGCTCGGCCAGCACTTCGCCCACGCCGGGGCCAATCTGAAAGCCCGCACCGGCAAAGCCAAAACCGTGGATCAGGCCGGGCGTGGTGTTGCTTTTGCCCAGCACGGGCTGGCGGTCGGGCAGATAGCCCTCGGTGCCGCTCCAGGTGCGGATGAAATGCGCGTTCTTCAGCGCGGGCAGCAGCTCCACCGCCTGCACGGCCAGCGTGGCAATGGCGCTGCGCTCGGAGCGGGCGCGGTCGGCATCCAGCGCCACGCCAGATCCTCCACCCAGCACCAGGTTGCCACGCGCCACCTGGCGGCAGTAGATGCCGCCGCCTTCCACGCCCAGGCTCCAGTGCATGAAGAAGGGTAGGGGCTCGGTGACGGCCATGGCCGGGTGGCCGGAGTGGATGGGCACGGCCTCGCCAAACTGTGCGGCCAGCGCACCGGCCCAGGCGCCTGCGCAGTTGATGAGCACGGGCGCACGCACGGCCACGGTAGTGCCTGAGCGCACGGTGAAGATCTTTCCGTCGTGCTCCACCGAGGTCATCGGCGTGCGCTCCAGAATCTGCGCGCCTGCGCGCTGTGCGGCCAGTGCGAAAGCGGGCGACACCAGGCGCGGGTTGGCCTGGCCGTCATCCGGGCACAGCGAGCCGCCAACGGCGCGCCCGCCCAGCCAGGGGCAGCGCTCGCGCAGCGTGGTGCCCGAGATGAGCTGAATGCCCAGATCGAAGTCGCGGCTCAGGTTGGCATAGGCTTCCAGCGAAGCCATGTCCGCCTCGCTGCGGCCAATCTTGAAGTGCCCGCTGCGCTGGTATTCGCCGTCGGTGCCAATCAGCGCGGGCAGGTCGGCCCACACCTGGTGGGCGCGCTGCGCCAGCGGTAGCTGGCTCACGGGGCGGCCCTGGCGGCGCACGCCGCCGTAGTTCACACCGCTGGAGCGGGAGCCGCACAGGTCGCGCTCCAGCAGCACCACGCTCACGCCTTTGCGGCGCAGCGCCAGCGCGGCGGATGCGCCCATGATGCCGCCGCCCACAATGGCGACGTCGGTGTCGATGGTTCGTGTGGTTGTCATTCGGCAGCCTCCGCCTGGGCTTGCAGGTGGATGGGAATGGGCTTGATTGGGGCTTGTCCGCGCAGCCGTCCCACCTGATCAATCGGCTTGCCCGTGGCGTGGGCCAGGATTTCTGCAGCCGCCACACCGCACATGCGACCCTGGCAGCGGCCCATGCCCACGCGGGTTAGGGCCTTCAGGCGGTTCATCTCGTCAGCACCTGCATCGCGCGCACAGGCACGCAGCTCGCCTGCCGTGATGTTCTCGCAGCGGCACACCACCAGCGCATCGGGTGCGTGGGCAGCCCAGTCGGGGGGGAAGGGGAAGGCGCGCTCCAGCCCTTGGCGGAACGGCATCAAATTCGTCAGCTTGTGTTCCAGCTCGGCGGCGCGTGCTGCATCCACCTTCACGCCGTGGTCGGCCAGCAGCGCCAGTGCGGCGCGCTCCCCAGCCCACTCGGCCGCATCGGCACCCTGGATGCCCGCGCCATCGCCCGCCAGGTACACGCCCGCCACGCTGGTGCGGCCCGCAGCGTCGCGCTCGGGCAGGTGGGCGCGGTGCATGGGCGCCCAGGCAAAGCGGCAGCCCAGCAGGTCGGCCAGCTGGGTTTCGGACCGCAGGGCGTAGCCAAAGCCCACGGCATCGCAGGGCACGGTGTGCTCGGTGTTCCCATCGCTCCACACCACGGCGTTCGCCCGCGTGTCGCCTTCCACGCGCACCGGCCGCACGCCGGTGTGCACGGCCACGCCCTGCGCACGCAGCCAAGCCATGTAGTACAGGCCCTTGCCCAGCACGGCGGGCTGGGTGAGCATGCCGGGCATGGCGGCCAACTGGTCGGCAAAGCGGGCGGTGTCCAGCACTGCGGCTACCTTGGTGCCCGCCTTGGCATATTGGTAGGCCACCAAATACAGCAGCGGCCCAGTGCCCATCAGCACCACGTTGCGGCCAATGGTGCAGCCCTGGAACTTGAGCGCCACCTGCGCGCCACCCAGGGTGTACACACCGGGCAGCGTCCAGCCGGGCACGGGCAACACGCGGTCGGTGGCGCCGCTGGCGACGATGAGTTGCTGGTAGGGCACCGTGCGCGTGGTCTGCGTGGGGCCGTGCAGCACGTCGAGCAGGCCGCCCTGGGCGTTCCACACCAGGCTGTCGGGTTGGTAGGCGATGTGCGCCCGCAGCCCGTCGAAGGTGCTGTGCAAATCCGTGGCGCGTGATGCTTCGGTGCCGTACAGCGTTTGTGGGCTGCGGGCAAAGTGGGCAGGCGGGCGGCGGTAGATTTGTCCGCCGCCGCGCGCGGCCTCGTCGATTACCACGGGCCGCGCGCCATGCGCCACCAGGGTTTGCGCGGCGCGAATGCCCGCGGGGCCTGCGCCCACGATCACGGGTTGCAAGGTGGGGGCGGTCATGCGGGCGCTCCGGTGGTCAGTTGCATGCCCGCTTTCACAAAGGTGGCGCAAGACCGCAGCCGTTCACCGCTGGCAGTCATCACCCAGCAGTCCTGGCACGCACCCATCAGGCAAAAGCCGGCACGCGGCTCATGGCTGAACTCGTTGCGGCGCAGTTGGGCGCGGTGCGTGAGGATGGCCGTGAGCACTGTGTCGCCTTCGAGTGCAGTGGCAGGTTCGCCATCAAGCAGGAAGGGCACGGGCGAGCGGTCTTTTTCGGCCACGCGATGGAGCAGGGCGGTGTTCACAGTCATGGAAATCGTGCCCATTTACTTCTTGCCCACCAAAACGCGGTCCAGCCCATACACGCGGTCAAGAATCACCATCGCGCAGGCCGTCAGGCCCACCATCAGCGCCGACACCGCCGCCATCAGCGGGTCAATCGACTCGGTGGCGTACATGTACATGCGCACCGGCAGCGTCACCGTGCTGGGCGAGGTGACAAAGATCGACATGGTCACTTCGTCAAAGCTGTTGATGAAGGCCAGCATCCACCCGCCCGTCACTCCAGGCAGGATCATCGGCAGCGTGATGCGCGTGAACACCGTGGCCTGGCTGGCGCCCAGCGACAGGGCGGCGTGCTCGGCACTGCGGTCAAACCCCACCAGCGCCGCCACCACCAGCCGCAGCGTGTAGGGCGTGACGATGAGCGCATGCGCAAACACCAGCCAGCCAAAGCTGCCCGTGCCACCTATCAGTGCAAACAGGCGCAGCAGGGCCACGCCCAGCACCAGGTGCGGAACGATCAGCGGCGACAGGAATAAACCATTGAGAAAGCCACGCCCCGCAAACTCGTAGCGCGTAATGGCAATGCCCGCAGGCACGGCCAGCACCGTGGCCAGCGTGGCCGAAGCCAGCGCCAGCCACAGGCTGTTCCAGAACGACTGCACAAAATCCGAATGCTCGAACACTGCCTTGAACCAGCGCAGCGAGAACTCGGTGGTGGGCAGCGTCAGCGTGTTGTGCGGCGTGAACGCCACGATGCACACCACCAGCAACGGGGCGAGCATGAAGGTGATGACCAGCGCGTTGAACGCGAGGGCGAGGGGGCCGTTCTTCTGCATCGCGCTCACCCTAAAGACTTCTTGTACCGGCCTTCAACCAATCGGTTGTAGCTCAGCATGACCACCAGGTTGGCCACCAGCAGCGTCAGCGCAATCGCCGCGCCCAGGGGCCAGTTCAGCTCGTGCAGGTACTCGTCGTACACCACCGTGGCCACCATCTTCAGCCGCCGCCCACCCAGCAGGCCGGGGATGGCAAACGAGCTGGCCGCCAGCCCAAACACGATCAGGCTGCCCGACAGGATGCCTGGCAGCACCTGCGGCAACACAATGCGCCGCAGCGTGGTGAAGGGGGTAGCCTGCAGCGACAGCGCTGCGTTCTCCACACCGGGGTCCAGCTTCTGCAGCGAGGTCCACACTGGGATCACCATGAAAGGCAGCATCACATGCACCAGCGCGATGACCACTGCGATCTCGGTGTAGAGCATCTTCACGGGCCCAAAACCCAGCAGCCCGAACAGCCCATTCACCAGTCCTTCGGGACCCAGCAGCATGCTCCAGCCAAAGGCCCGCACCACCACCGACACCAGCAGCGGTGCCAGCACCACCAGCAGCAGGATGGAGCGCCACGGGTTGCCCATGCGACTCAGGATGTAGGCCTCGGGCGCGCCGATCAGCACGCAGATCAGCGTGACCAGCCCCGCAATCCAGAACGTGCGCCAGAAGATCGTGTGGTAGTACGAATCGGTGAACACATGGGCGTAGTGCTCCAGCGTGAACTCGCCCGCTTTCACTCCCGTGGCCGGGTCGAACGCGTTGAACGACAGCACCGCCGTGAGTGCCAGCGGCACCAGTAACAGCACGGTGAACAGCAGCAACGCCGGGCCAGACAGCCACCAGGGCGCGGCCTTTTTGTGCAGCAAGGCGGTGGCCAGGCTCATGGCGCCACCTCGGCGGCGGTGTCCTCCACCGCCTGTTCGGCCATCGCGGTTTCATCGGCGGGCAGCAGGCGCACGCAGTGGTCAGGCCAGTCCACGCCCGTGCGTTCGCCCTCGGCCAGGTCGGGGCGGCCGTCGTTGGGCGTCAGGACCATCAGGTCGCCCACGGGCGTGCCGAGGCGGTACAGCCACTGGCTGCCCAGAAAGAAGCGCTCACACACCTGGCCATCCATCCGGCCCTGCACAGCGGGCACCAATTGCACCTTTTCAGGCCGCACGCTCAGCAGCACGGCCGCGCCGGGGCGGTAGCGATCTCCGTCCACCTCCACCGTCAGCGCGCCCACCGACACGTGTGTGTGGGTGCCGCTGGAATGCGTGACCTTGCCCGGCAGGAGGTTGGCCTTGCCCACAAAGGTGGAGATGAAGCGCGTGCGCGGGTGTTCGTACACGCGGTGCGGGTGGTCGATCTGCGTGGCGCGGCCGGCCTCCATCACCACCACGCGGTCGCTGATGGACATGGCCTCGCTCTGGTCGTGCGTGACCATGATGGTGGTGGTGCCCACCTTGCGCTGGATTTGCCGCAGCTCAAACTGCATCTCCTCACGCAGCTTGGCATCGAGATTGGACAAGGGCTCGTCCAGCAGCAGCACGGGCGGCTCGATCACCAATGCACGCGCCAGCGCCACGCGCTGCCGCTGGCCGCCGGACAGCTCGCGCGGGTAGCGCGCGGCATGCGCCTCCAGGTGCACCAGGGCCAGTGCCTGGGCCACGCGCTCGGCGCGCTCGGCCTTGGGCACCTTGCGCATTTCCAGCCCAAAGCTCACGTTGGCCGCCACCGTCATGTGCGGGAACAGTGCATAGCTCTGGAACACGATGCCCAGGCCGCGCGTGTTGGCCTTGGCGTTGGTGATGTCCTTGCCGTCCAGCTCAATGCGTCCGCTGGTCACGGCCTCAAACCCCGCCACCATCTGCAGCGTGGTCGTCTTGCCGCAGCCCGAGGGGCCCAGCAACGACACAAATTCACCCTTTTGCACCGTGAGGTTCATGGCCTGCACCGCGCAGGTGCTGCCATAGAACTTGGTCACGTCCGTGAGCTTGAGAAACGACATCGCGAAAGCCTTTCCGTGGAGGCATTGCGCGGCGTGCCTTGGGGGCTGCGCGTGCCACCTGCTGTGGAGTTGCATGGATGGACTGCGCGCCTTGGTGAGGGTGCACCGGGGTGGTGCAACATCACTCAAAGGTTGAAGCAGCCGCTCGATTCGATTAAATCTATTGCAATAACCAAACCAGAACGCTGCGGGTATTCCATTAATCAGAATTTTTATCGAATTTATTCCGTTCAATGAAATATGATGCCTGCAGTTTGATCACAAAATTCCACAGGAGCGAGGTATGGAAGCCGCATCAACCGCCACCGGCGGGGTACCTCGGGTGTTTGCCGTCATCCGCGCGCTGTCTGCCGTGCAAAGCGAGGGTGGGCGAGTCACCCAATTGGCGCGTGCCGTGGGCCTCACGCAGGGCACCACGCACCGTTTGCTGCAATCGCTAGTGGCAGAGGGCATGGTCGAGCAAGACGAGCGCAGCAAGCTCTACCGCCTGAGCATGGACTTCTTTGCATTGGCGGCGAAGGCAGGCAACCCCGGTGACCTGCGCAGCCTGTGCCGCCCCGCGCTGCTGCGCCTGTGCGCCAGCCTGGGCGACAGCATCTTTTTATTGGTGCGCAGCGGGTTTGATGCCGTGTGCCTGGATCGCAGCGAAGGCCCCTTCCCCATCCGCTCGTTCACCGGCGACATCGGCGGCCGCGTGGCCCTGGGGGTGGGGCAAGGCGCGCTGGCCATCCTGGCCTTCTTGCCCGAGGCCGAACGCGAAGAGGTCATCCGTTTCAACCTGTCGCGCGTGCGCGAGTACGGGGTGTTTGACGAGGTCTATCTGCGCACCGAAATCGAGCGCGTGCGCCAACTGGGCTACGCGGGACGCAATACCGGTTTGCTCGAAGGCATGGCCGGTGTGGCCGTGCCCATCTGCGACCGCGAAGGTCGCGCCGTGGCGGCGCTGAGTGTGGGCACCATCTCAGCTCGCCTCAACGACGACCGGTTGCCTACAGTGGTGGAGTTGCTCAAGCGCGAGGCGGCGGCGATTGGGCCGAGGATCAATCCGTTTGATGCAACCCTGCGGCGCCCTGCGCAAAGCCTTTCGAGTGCACGCACCGACCACGCTATCCAGCCCGCAGGGCAGGGCTAGAAATAGGCTGGCCAGCGCAACGCGCAGCCCCCCGTTACTACTTACCATGCCGTCCGCCATGTCATCCATCACTCCGCCTGACTCGCCCTCTCTGCAAGCCCACCCCCACGCCTGCGCAGCGCTGGCCGAGGCGTTGTTGGACGATCCTTTCTACCAGGCCGTCACCGTCGACCACGAGGCAGACCCGGGACGGCGCCTGCAGGTGCTGGCCCACTACTGCGCGCTTGCCATGGACGAAGCCCGCGCCGTGGGCGACGTGCAAGTGGCCGACCCCCACGGTGCCGCGCTGTGGATCACCCCCCATGCGCCAGCTGCAGACAAGGCGCAACACAGCGCCCGGCGCACCCGCAGCTTGCGCCAGCTGCTGGGCCCGCTCGGGTTTGACCACTACCAGCGCATTTGTGCCGCCATGGAAGCACAAGTGCCAGCCGACCTTCACGGTGCGTGGTACCTGTCCATACTGGGCGTGCAATCCGCAGCGCGTGGCCAGGGGCTGGCGCAGCGGTTGTTGGAGCCCACCTTGGCCAGGGCAGACCAGGCGGGTGCAACGTGTTTTCTGGAAACCTTCAATCCACTCAGCGTGACGTTTTACCGCCGCCTCGGTTTTACCCAGTCAGTGGAATGTGTAGATCCCATCACAGGGTGCGCCTACCAGTTGATGGTGCGTGCTGCGGCTGCGCACGGTGCCTAGCGGGACCAGTGTCGTGTGCCGCCAATGCCAAGGCCGGGTAACCTAGCGCCCACCAACGCAAGCCTGTTTTGGCTTGCTGTTCTATTGCGCACCCACGGAGGCCGCCTTGATCCGCACCACCACTCCTGCATCTATCGAGTCCGACCTGCCCTACAGCTTTGGCAAACCCGTGCCGCTGACCACGCGCAGCAGCGCGCTGTTGTGGGCCGCCAGCGCAGTGGCCTTTGCGCTGTTGGTGGCCGTACCCCGCTGGTTGCCCGACCAGTGGGGTGGCGCTTTGGCCGCGCTGCTGTTTGTGGGCGTTCAGTGGGCGGGGCTGCGATGGGCGGTGGGCCCGGCATGGGTGGCGCTGTTAAGGCGCCCCCGCTGGCGCGATGTGGCGCTGGGGCTGGCCGCAGTGCCACTGGTGATCGGCTTGCCCGCGCTGGTGGCTGCATATGGGTTGGGCATGTCTCACCTCAGCGCCAACGCCAGCATCGATGCTGTTGCGGACTTGTCCCCAGCGCAGCTGGTTGGGCGGTTCGCACTGGTTGCCGTGCAGCTGCTGGGCGAAGAGCTGGTCACCATCCTGCCACTGCTGGCCACCGTGGCCTTGCTGCACAGCGCTGGCATGCCCGCCCGTTGGGCCGTGGCCTTGGCATGGATGGTTACGGCGCTGGTGTTTGGCGCACTGCACCTGCCCACCTACCAATGGCATCTGGGCCAGGCCTTGCTCGTTATAGGAGCCGCTCGTCTGGCGCTGACGGCAGTCTTCATCTACACCCGCAACCTGTGGGCCAGCACCATCGCCCACATTGCCAACGACTGGACGATCATGGCCTTTGTGCTGGCCTCTACCCGCACCATTGCCTGACCCATTGACCCTGCCCACCGCCGCAAGGAGCTCCTGTGGACTTTCTCAAGATCCTCAAGTCGTTTGAAGACTTTGTGTACGAGGCGCTGATCTGGCTGATCCTGCTGCCCAAGACCCTGTTGCGCATCGTTCTGCGCCCGCGCCAGATGGTGGCCTATGTGCAGGCCGAGCAAACCCGCGAAGGCGACGACCGCTACGGCGACGCCATCAGCCCGCCGCTGCTGCTCATCCTGTGCGTGCTGGTGTCCCATGTGTTCGACCTGGCCCTGCGCAAACAACCGGCGCAAGAGATGGGAACGCTCGCGGCCGAACTGCTCAAGTCCGAGCAAAACCTGCTGCTGTACCGCACCATGGCATTCGGAATTTGGTCTCTGGCAGGCGCCGTCTGGTACATGCGCCACAGCCGCCAGCCCATCCACCGCGTCAACCTGCGCAACCCGTTTTATGAGCAGTGCTACCTGGTGGCACCGTTTGCAATGGCCATGTCGATCAGCACCACGTTCGCACTGTCGGGTGGGCTGCTCTCCGCTGCCGGAGTGGGGCTCGCACTCCTGGCGCTGCTGTGGTTTTTTGTCGCCGAGTGGCACTGGGTGCGCGAGCGCGCGGGGTTAGGCGCGGGTCGTGCAGCGGTGGTGGCTGGAGGGCTGGTGTTGCTGGGGCTGGTGGCGAATACCGGGTTGGGGTATTTGTTGAGGCGTTTGTGAGAGGTTGGTTAGAACGAATTCGATATAGGGCGCTGCCTCGTGCCCGCTGGCGCACTTCACCGTGGGGCAGAATTCGGCCAACAGCAGACACACGTTCATGAGCCACTCCAACCTCAATTTGCCCTGCGTCCGAATGGTCATGGCGATGGCTGCTTTAACGCTGGGCCTTGCTGAAAGTGCTTTTGCGTGTTCGTGCATCACAGCTACGTCAACATCGGTGCGCGTTGCAGATGCCACTTTCATCGTCGTGGCTCAAGTTATCGCGACAGATGAAACCAGCGATATGAAAGAGCCGCAAGGCTGGCCGGGTTTTGTCGCCCGCTACAGATTGTTGGAAGTCATCAAGGCATCGACGCCTCCGCCCCCCCAGATCTATTCAGGAAAGGGTTCAGGGGACTGTGGCGTTCCATTGTTCCCCGCAATGACGTATATTTTTATGGCTGGGGCCGAAGGTAACGTCACGATGTGCTCCGGGACTTCTATCCTCATCAACGGTAGCAAATTTGCAGGCGCCTACCTTTCACACGTCCGGTCTTTGACTGATCAAACTGCGCCTCCGTCACCGCCCCCCTGGACATGGGGGTACGAAACTTTCAGTGCGCCAGCTGAATACCACTCGCTTTTCTCACTGGGTACGAGCAATTGACGGAAATGGAATGACCGCTCAGGAGCGTGTGCACTGTCTGCAGTGGGCCCAAAGGCAACAATACACATCGCTATCAAAATCGGACGGTGACGCACGCGCTGCTCGGCAGCTACCAGTCTCGAAGTCCCTATCACCTCTCCAGACTCCAGCGGGCTCGCAAGCTATAGTTTCCCGAGTGCAAGGGTGTCGGGTTTCGCGGAATTCCATATTTTGGCGTTTGCACGCGAGGCGCTCGCAGCCAGATTGCAAGCCACTTCCAGGAGAAGTCAGTGTCCAGATTGTCCCGCATAGTCCAAGGTGCAACGCAGTTCCTGCGGGATACCGTAGCTTGCACGACAGGGGTTCACATCACCTACGTCTTGGCATGCATCTTGTTCGCAGCTACAGCGTTCTACACGCTGCGCAGCACAGAAAAATTCGCCTGCGAATCAGAAGATGGCAAGTGGGCATCAACAATGGAGATATGCATTACTCGCTCCTGCTTTCACGATCAATCGTGTGGCGAGTGGGCAGCTCCAGGCGCAAGATGTGGTCGTCTCAAAATTGGTGACCCGCGTTCAGAGGTCTATTTTCAACTTGGCATGCCATTAGTAGCGTCCGCCTCTACGGCCTCATGGCCCTTGGGGAAAGGTTCCTCTGAACGCATCGTGGTGCAATTTAAAGATGAGCGACTCACCCACTTGGCATGTCCTGCAGAGTAGCTGTCACCAAATCATCGTGCTTAGCTCGCCCGTCAAATCACACCTCAAAAGCTGCATTAGCTACTAAGTCCGCCGAGTGACTGCTTTCGCATACTGCTAACGGCAGCTTCTGGCCGATAGCAACCGAGCGAGCTCCCGGTCCGTGCATGGATCATCAGGTGTTTTGTGCCAATTTTGATGAGCTATCGCCGTTTTGCAATATGGTGCTACAGGCCATTTGGGTTACTGCCTCGTCCTCGTGGCGATATGCACCGGTCGCTCAGTCCGAGCGCTCGGTCCTCACCCTTGCCGCTGCCCCCCACACTCCCCCACCACCCAATCCCTGAACGCCTTCACCAGCGGGGTTTGCGCCCGCGCCTCCGGGTACACCAAGTAATACGCATCGGTGCTGGTCAGCACCTGGTCTGACAGTTCCACCAAACTCCCGGCAGCCAGCTCTTGCTCAATCAAAAAGCGCGGTAGCAGCGCCGCGCCCAGGTGCGACACCGCAGCCTGCGCAATCATGGCGAAGTGTTCGGACTGCGGGCCGCGCAGGGCCAGGGCCGTGGGGGCGCCCACCAGCTCAAACCATTCGGCCCACTGCGTGGGGCGGGTGCTTTGCTGCAGCAGCACCACGCGGGTCAGATCCTGCGGGGTGTGAATGCCGTGGCGGTCGCGGTAGGTGGGGCTGCACACGGGCACGGTTTCTTCGTGCATGAGGTATTCGCACACGGCGCCTGCCCAGTGCGGGGTGCCGAAGTGGATGGCCGCGTCAAACGGCGTGCCCGCAAAGTCAAAGGGCTCGGTGCGGGCCGAGAAGTTGACCATGGCCTCGGGGTGCAGCGCCATGAAGCCGCCCAGGCGCGGGATGAGCCAGCGGGTGCCCAGCGTGGGCAGCACGGCCAGGTTGAGCAGGCCGTCGGTGCTGGAGAACGCCATGGCTTTTTGTGTGCTGGCCGACAGTTGCTGCAGCACGTTTTGCACGTCGGCCGCGTAGACCCGGCCTGCGTCGGTCAGCACCACGCGCTGGCGCACGCGGTGGAAGAGGGCGGTGCCGATTTGCTCTTCCAACTGGCGGATCTGGCGCGACACGGCACTTTGGGTGAGGTGCAGCTCTTCGGCCGCGCGCGACACGCTCTGGTGACGGGCGGCGGCCTCAAAGGCCAGCAGGTCGGCGGTGGAGGGCAGGAAGGTTCGGCGCAGCAGGGTCATACTGGGTCATGCGTTGGGGGAATGATGGGTGATGCCAAAAATTGAGCCTTTTGAGCCCCTGTCGCTCATTGGGTATGGGGTAGCGGTCCTGATATTTTCAGGTGCTTCATTCTGATTTGTGATCAAGTAGTTCCATTTTTTTGCTATCCAGCGCGGCGCGATTGGCGGATATTGGCGCATTCATTGCGTGTGTTCTCCCACGCTGTTTCCCTTTCTCTGCCTCCATCCAAGCTAGCGAGCCGCCATGTCCGCCACCCCTGTCGCCACCTCCCTCGTGTCCGAAGTCGATCAACTGCTGCAACGCCTGGGCGTGCCCCGCGCTGCCTACTCCGGTGGTTCGCTGGCGGCGCGCTCGCCCATCACGGGCGAGGTGCTGGCCCAGGTGCCGCAGCAAAGCGCGACCGATGCCACGGCCGCCATTGGCCGCGCGCATGCGGCCTTTTTGGCGTGGCGCAACGTGCCCGCACCGCGCCGGGGCGAGCTGGTGCGCCTGCTGGGCGAAGAGCTGCGCGCCGCCAAGGCCGACCTGGGCCTGCTCGTGACCATCGAGGCGGGCAAGATCCCGTCCGAGGGGCTGGGCGAGGTGCAGGAGATGATCGACATCTGCGACTTCGCCGTGGGCCTGTCGCGCCAGCTGTATGGCCTGACGATTGCCACCGAGCGAGTCGGCCACCGCATGATGGAAACCTGGCACCCGCTGGGCGTGTGCGGCGTGATCTCGGCCTTCAACTTCCCTGTGGCCGTGTGGTCGTGGAACGCGGCGCTGGCGCTGGTGTGTGGCGATTCGGTGGTGTGGAAGCCGTCGGAGAAAACGCCGCTCACGGCCCTGGCCACGCACGCGATTGCGCAGCGCGCCATCGCACGCTTTGGAAGCGATGCGCCCGAAGGCCTGCTGGAGCTGGTCGTGGGCCAGCGCGACGTTGGCGAGGTGCTGGTAGACGACGCCCGCGTGCCCGTGCTGTCGGCCACGGGCTCCACGGCCATGGGCCGCGCCGTGGGCCCGCGCCTGGCAGCGCGTTTTGCTCGCGGGATTCTGGAGCTGGGGGGCAACAACGCGGCCATCGTTGCGCCCACGGCCGACCTGGATTTGGCACTGCGCGGCATTGCCTTTGCCGCCATGGGCACGGCGGGCCAGCGCTGCACCACGCTGCGCCGCCTGTTTGTGCACGAAAGCATTTACGACCAGCTGGTGCCCCAGCTTGCCAAGGTGTACGCCAACGTGCAGGTGGGCGACCCGCGCACCGCTGGCACGCTGGTGGGCCCATTGATCGACCGCATGGCTTTTGACGGCATGCAAAAAGCGCTGGAGCAAAGCCGTGCGCTGGGTGCCACGGTGCACGGCGGCGGCAGTGTGGAAGGCGTGGGCGGTGCGGATGCGTACTACGTGCGCCCTGCGCTGGTCGAACTGCAAAAACACGACGGCCCCGCGCTGCACGAAACCTTTGCGCCCATCCTGTACGTGGTGCGGTACAGCAGCATCGACGAAGCCATTGCCATGAACAACGCCGTGGGCGCGGGCCTGTCGTCGTCGATCTTCACGCTCAATGTGCGCGAGGCCGAACAGTTCATGTCCGCGGCGGGCTCGGACTGCGGCATTGCCAACGTGAACATCGGCCCCAGCGGTGCCGAGATCGGTGGGGCGTTTGGTGGCGAGAAGGAAACCGGCGGCGGCCGCGAAGCGGGCTCGGACAGCTGGAAGGCCTACATGCGCCGGGCGACGAACACCATCAATTACTCCACCGCATTGCCGTTGGCGCAAGGCGTGACGTTCGACGTGTAACCCACGCGTTGCTGGAGCCGTTCATGTTGACCGCTAAGGAATCACACCCCATCGTCATCATTGGCGGTGGTGCCATTGGCAGTGCGATTGCGTACTTCCTCACGCTGCAGCAACCGGGCTGCGAGGTGGTGGTGGTCGAGCGGGACCCGACCTATGCACGTGCATCGTCGGCGCTGTCGGCCAGCTCCATCCGCCAGCAGTTCTCGACCGACATCAACGTCCAGATATCGGCCAACGGCATCGGCTTTCTGCGCAATGTGGGCAAGTTGCTGGCCTGCAATGGGGATGTGCCGGACATCGGTCTGCACGAAGGCGGCTACCTGTACCTGGCCACCCAGGCGGGCGAGGCCACGCTGCGCGAAAACCACGCACTGCAAAAGCAGTATGGCGCCGATGTGGCACTGCTCAGCCCGCAACAGCTGGCCGAGCGTTTCCCGTGGCTGGCACTGCAGGACGTGGTGCTGGGCTCGCTGGGCCTGTCGGGCGAGGGCTGGTTTGATGGCTACCTGCTGCTGTCAGCTTTGCGAAAAAAGGCGCAGAGCCAGGGCGTGCGCTACGTGGCTGACGAGGCCGTGGGGCTGGATACGGCGGCCAGCGATGGGGTATTGCATGTGAGCGCGGTGCGCCTGAAAGGCGGTACCGTGCTGCTTTGTCGCTACGCCGTGAACGCGGGTGGCCCGTGGGCGGCAGCCATTGCAGGCTGGGCGGGCATTGACCTGCCGGTGGTGGGCAAGCGCCGCACGGTGTTCAACCTGGCCAGCCCTGCGGCGCTGCCGGGCTGCCCGCTGCTGATCGACACCAGCGGCATCTGGCTGCGGCCCGAGGGCAAAGGCTTCATCTGTGGCTTTACGCCCGATGCCGACAACGATGCCGACTTTGCCCCGCTGGAGCCCGAGTACGCCGCGTTCGAAGACCACATCTGGCCCACCCTGGCCGAGCGCATCCCCGGCTTTGAGGCGCTGCGCATGCAGGGCGCCTGGGCGGGGTACTACGAGATGAACACCTTCGACCACAACGCCATCGTGGGCCTGCACCCTGCGTGCGAGAACCTGGTGTTTGCCAACGGCTTTTCGGGCCACGGCTTGCAGCAGTGCCCGGCCGTGGGGCGAGGGCTGGCGGAGCTGCTGCTGACGGGCAGCTATCAAAGCCTGGACCTGTCACCCGTCTCCATCCAGCGGCTGGTCGACAACCGCCCGTTGCTGGAAAAAAACGTGATTTAGGCGGCTGTGCAGGCGACACCTGCACACGCCTCGGTCCCCCTTGATTCATTTTTTGCAGAGAGACGCCATGAACGCTCCGCTTCCTCTTTCCGCTGCCGTGGCGCCTGCCACTTCCTTCGTGCCTGCCGAGCGCATCCGCAGCATTGGCGTGTCCGACATCGTGCGCATCTCACAGGCTGCCAACGAGCTCAAACGCCAGGGCCAGCCCGTCATCGTGCTGGGCCTGGGCGAGCCGGACTTTGAAACGCCCGCGCACGTGCTGGCTGCCGCCCAACAGGCCATGGAACACGGCGATACGCACTACACCGTGCTAGACGGCACACCTGCCCTCAAGGCGGCCATCCAGCTCAAGTTTCGCCGCGACAACGCGCTGGAATTTGCGGCCAACGAGATCACGGTGGGGGCAGGCGCCAAGCAGGTGATTTACAACGCGCTGATGGCCAGCCTGAACCCGGGTGATGAGGTGATCCTGCCTGCGCCGTACTGGACCTCGTACGCCGACATGGTGCTGATCGCGGGCGGTGTGCCCGTGGTGGTGCCGTGCAGCGAGGCCAACGGCTTTCGCATCACCCCCGGGCAGCTCGATGCCGCCATCACGCCGCGCACGCGCTGGGTGTTCATCAACTCGCCCTCCAACCCCAGCGGTGCAGCCTATAGCGCCGAGCAGTTGCGGCCCATTCTGGAGGTGGTGCTGCGCCACCCGCAGGTATGGGTTCTGGCCGATGACATCTACGAGCACATCCTGTACGACGGCCACGCCTTTGCCACACCTGTGGCCGTGTTGCCCGCATTGCGCGAGCGCACCCTGACGGTGAATGGCGTCTCCAAGTCATACGCTATGACGGGCTGGCGCATCGGCTACGGCGCAGGCCCCAAGGCGCTGATCGCTGCGATGGCCGTGGTGCAAAGCCAGGCCACATCGTGCCCGTCGTCCATCAGCCAGGCGGCAGCGGTGGCCGCGCTCACCGGCCCGCAGGACGTGGTGGCCGAGCGCTGCCGCGACTTCCAGGCGCGGCGCGATGTGGTGGTGGCGGCCCTCAACGCTTCGCCGGGCCTGCGCTGCCGCGTGCCGGAGGGCGCCTTCTACACCTTTGCCAGCTGCGAAGGCGTGCTGGGCCGCACTACGCCGGGCGGAGCGCTGCTGCGCACCGATGCGGACTTTTGCGACTACCTGCTGCGCGAGTTCCACGTGGCCGTGGTGCCCGGCAGCGTGCTGGGGCTGGCGCCGTACTTCCGTATCTCGTACGCTGCCAGCATGGCCGACCTGCAAGAAGCCTGCGCGCGCATCCAGCGTGCGTGCACGGCGCTGTTTTGAATCATCTTGTTTTGTGAAATGACTGCCTGACATGACCACCACATCCATATCCACCACCACCTCCCGCACCGGCGGCCAGATTCTGGTCAGCCAGCTCATCGCCCATGGCGTGAAGCAACTGTTTTGTGTGCCCGGCGAAAGCTATCTGGCCGTGCTGGATGCGCTGCACGATGCAGACATCGGCGTAACCGTGTGCCGCCAGGAAGGCGGCGCGGCCATGATGGCCGAGGCGCAGGGCAAGCTCACCGGGCAGCCGGGTATCTGCTTTGTGACGCGCGGCCCGGGCGCCACCAATGCGTCGGCCGGTGTGCACATTGCGCACCAGGACTCGACCCCGATGATCCTGTTCGTGGGCCAGGTGGCACGCGGCGCCATGGGGCGCGAGGCGTTTCAGGAGCTGGACTACAGCGCCGTGTTTGGCACCATGGCCAAGTGGGTGGTGCAGATTGACGACCCGGCGCGCGTGCCCGAGCTAATCTCCCGCGCCTTCCATGTGGCCACCTCGGGCCGCCCTGGTCCCGTGGTGGTGGCGCTGCCCGAAGACATGCTGACCGAAGCCGCCACGGTGGCCGACGCGCTGCCTTACCAGGTGACGGAGACGCACCCCGGCCCCTCTCAGATGGCCGAGCTGACCCAACGCCTGCAAGCCGCGCAGCGACCCGTGGCCATCCTGGGCGGCAGCCGCTGGTCCGAGCAGGCGGTGCGCGAGTTCACAGCGTTTGCTGACGCCTGGTCCATTCCCGTGTACTGCTCATTCCGCCGCCAGATGCTGTTCCCGGCCACACACGCCTGCTACGGCGGCGACCTGGGGCTGGGCGTCAACCCCAAGCTGCTGGCGCGCATCAAGGCGTCGGACCTGGTGCTGGTGGTGGGCGGCCGCTTGTCGGAGGTGCCATCGCAGGGCTATGAGCTGTTCAACATCCCCACCCCCGCACAGCCCTTGGTACATGTGCATGCCGATGCAGATGAGCTGGGCAAGCTCTACCGCCCCACACAGGCCATCCACGCCACGCCACAGGCATTCACCGCTGCGCTCAACGTGGTGCGCCCCACGGCCGCTGTGCCGTGGAAGGCCCACACAGAAGCCGCCCATGCTGAATACCTGGCCTGGAGCGACACGGCACCCATCCGCATCCCCGGCAACCTGCAAATGGGCCAGGTGATGCAGCATCTCAAAGACGTGTTGCCCGCCGACACCATCTTCTGCAATGGTGCGGGCAACTTTGCCACCTGGGTGCACCGCTTCTGGCCGTTTACCACCTACGCGAGCCAGTTGGCGCCCACTAGCGGATCGATGGGCTATGGCCTGCCGGCTGGTGTGGGCGGCAAGCGCCTGTGGCCGCAGCGCGCGGTGGTGGTGTTTGCAGGCGACGGCGACTTTTTGATGCACGGGCAAGAGTTCGCGACCGCCGTGCAATACGGCCTGCCCATCATCGTGGTGCTGCTGGACAACGCCATGTACGGCACCATCCGCATGCACCAGGAGCGCGAGTACCCCGGCCGCATCAGCGCCACGCAGCTCAAGAACCCCGACTTCAAGGCCTACGCCCAGGCCTTTGGCGGCCACGGTGAGCGCGTGGAGCGGACCGAAGACTTTGCACCTGCCCTGGCCCGCGCCCGCGCCAGCGGTTTGCCCAGCGTGCTGCATTGCTTGATTGACCCCGAGGCGATCACGCCGACTGGCACCTTGCAGGGGATTCGCAGCGCGGCTTTGGCCAAGCATTAAGGCTTTTGGAGGTGTTTTTATTCATAGAAATTTTTGAAATGCATCGAAATACACAATCTATGAATTTTTTTGCGATTTGCCAAACGCGCAGTATTTGTTGTTCGCAAATTTCATTAAAAAATTATTCATAAATTTGCTTAAAAATGACGAGGCGCTAATATCTATGAATGCCCAAGCAAAATATCAGCCCTGTGGACCATCCCCAGGCCGTCCTGCAGCAGATTAAGCAAATAGGCCAGAACATCGCCATTGCGCGCAAGCGCCGTGGCGAAACGCAGGCGCAATGGGCGAGGCGGTTGGGTGTGTCGCAGCCGACGATGGCGCGTATTGAGCGGGGCGATCCGTCGGTCGCCATGGCTTCGTATGTGATGTGCATGTGGCTGGTCAATCCGGCAGTGGCGGTGGCGGACCTGATTGCGCCGCAGAACGACCATGCTGCGCTGGAGCGCGAGGTGACGAGGGTGCGGCAGCCGCGTAAGCCCGCAACCCCGCGTACAGCGGTAGCTGCAGGTGTACGTTCTCCTGCAGCCAAGTCTGCCAACCAGACGGCTGCAGGCCTGGCCGCGTTGTTGCAGGCGGGCGCAAAGGTTTCGACGTGACTGGTGCCGTCGTCACCCCCCACAACTACCTGCCGCAAGACCAGCTCTATGCATGGGTTCTGGTGAACCCAGCGCAGCCCATGCTGGTGGGTGAGTTGCGCCTGTCGCAGCTGGTGGCCGATTGCGCTACGTTTGCGTATGACCCGCAATGGTGGCACTTTGCGCTGAGCGAAGACCTGCCACTGGTGCAGGGGCAAGCATTTACCGCTGGCGAACGGGGCAGTGCGCCCGGTGCCATCGACGACGCGAGGCCCGACCGATGGGGCGAGCGCATCATTCGCCACGTGGACCGGCCTGCGCGCCTGTCGATTCTGGAGATGCTGCTGTTTGCAGGCGATGACCGTTTTGGCGCGCTGGGTGTGTCTGTGTCCGCCGACCGCTATGTGCCCCGCCAACTTGGACCCTACCCGCAGTTGCAGGATCTGGCCCAACTGAGCGCCGCGATGGAAGACCTGCAGACCCAGGCACCCGTGACCACCGCAATGCAGCGGCTTATTCAGCCCGGAGTCACGTTGGGCGGTGCGCGGCCCAAAGCACTGTTGCAGACCGATGCGGGCGCCTGCGTCATCAAGTTCAGCGAGCTGGATGATGCGGTGGATACGCCTCTGGTGGAACACGCCACCATGACCCTGGCCGCGCTGGCGGGTATTCGGGTGGCGGCCACGGGCGTATTGCCGATCCCCGCACGCCATGGCAAGGCGCGCCATGCGCTGACGATTGAGCGCTTTGACCGTTGGGGCGACTACCGACTGCACTGCCTGTCTGCCCGCACCGTGCTGCGTGCCGCGCGTTTGCCCGAGAGCTACAGCGCGCTGGCCACGGTGCTGCTGCGCCTGGGACACCCCGACCGGCAGGGCGCGCAGCGCGAAGAGCTTTTCAAACGAATGGTTTTCAACATCCTGGTGGACAACACTGACGACCACGAGCGCAATCACAGCTTGCTTCTGGGGCTGGATGGTTACTACGAGTTGACCCCCGCCTATGACGTGGTGCCTACGTTGCAGAACCTGGGCTACCAGGCACTGTCGGTGGGAAAAGCGGGTGCGGCGTCGAGCCTGGAGAACACGCTGACGGAGTTGAGCGAGTTCGGCATCAAACGTGCCCGCGCAACGGAACTGATCCGGCAGGTGGTGCGTGTGGTGGATGGCTGGCAAGCCCACTTTGCACAGCAAGGCGTGTGCCGGGCGGACATGGAGCTGCTGCACGCCAGTATCGAGCGCGATGCGTTGCGTGGGCAACGGGACGCTTTTCGCTGAAGGGGGCGTTCGCAGGCTTGGCAGCAGCCTGTCACCCAGCCGCGCACAATAACGGCCGTGACCGCTCTTGACCCCGACACCGCTGCACACAGCCCGGCGGCCCCGGCCCGACCCGAAGGCACGCTGCGCCGCATCGCCCACTTGGACATGGACGCCTTTTTCGCATCGGTGGAGCTGTTGCGCTACCCCCAGCTCAAAGGCTTGCCTGTGGTGATTGGCGGCGGTCGCCGCAAGGTGGACGAGCTGCTGCTGCAAGGCCCGGATGGCGAGGGCTTGCGGGAGCGGCACTTCATCCCGGTCGAAGACTTTCCGCTGCTCAAGGACTATGTGGGCCGGGGCGTGATCACCACGGCCACCTACCCCGCGCGGCAGTTTGGTGTGGGCTCTGCCATGGGCATGATGAAAGCTGCCAAGCTGTGCCCGCAGGCCATTGTGTTGCCAGTGGATTTTGACGAGGTGCGCCGGTTTTCGCGCCTGTTCAAAAGCACCATCATGGACATCGCACCGGTGATGCAGGACAGGGGTGTGGACGAGGTGTACATCGATTTCACCGACGTGCCGGGCGGCCAGCGCGAAGGGGGCCGGGTGCTGGCGCGTCTCATCCAGAAAAGCATTTTTGATGTGACGGGACTGACCTGCTCCATCGGCGTGGCGCCCAACCGGCTGTTGGCCAAGATGGCCAGCGAGTTCAACAAGCCCAACGGGATCTCCATCGTTTACGAAGAAGACCTGCAAAGCAAAATCTGGCCGTTGCACGTGCGCAAGATCAATGGCATTGGTCCGAAGGCAGGCGAGAAGCTGGCGCGGCTGGGCATAGAGACCATCGGGCAATTGGCTGCGCAGGACGAGCAGTGGCTGATGGGCCACTTTGGCAAATCCACGGGTGCCTGGATGCACCGCGTGTCGTGGGGGCGGGACGACAGCCCGGTGGTGACCGAGAGCGAGCCTGTGAGCATGAGCCGCGAGACAACATTTGACCGCGACCTGCACGCTGTGCGCGACCGGGCCGAGCTCTCTGCGATCTTCACCGACCTGTGCATGCGCGTGGCAGAAGACCTCAAGCGCAAGGGCTATGTGGCCCGCACCATTGGCATCAAGCTGCGCTACGACGACTTCAAGATCGCCACGCGTGACCACACGGCCCCCATCTACACGGCCGACGGTGCCACCATTCGCCAGTTGGCTGGGCAGTGCCTCAAACGGGTGCCGCTGGACAAGCGCCTGCGTCTGCTGGGTGTGCGGGCCAGCACGCTGGCGCGGTTGGGCGAAGAGCCTGTGCTGGAGACGCGGACTGCCGCCCCGCTGGATGCGCGGCGGCGCAAGCCCGGCGCCGCAGATCGCCTAGGTGGCCAGAGTGGATCTGGTGGCTCTGGGGGAACGGCGTCGCTTTTTTAGGACGGATTCACACCACAGTCATCGCGGCGCGATGCGGTGGCAATCGGCGTAAACACCCAGGAAGCTGCCGGCCCGCATGGCACGTGGCGTTTCTATACTCCCCCGCATATGGTCACTGCCACCAATGCCCCTATTGCTCCATCTGCCAGCCTGCAGGCGCTGATTCACGCTGCTGCGGCGGGGGATCACGCTGCCTTTGCGCAGGTCTACAAGCGCACCCATGTGCATCTGTTTGGCGTTGCCGTTCGTATGTTGGGGCAAGGACAGGCGGCCGAGGATGTGCTGCAAGAGGCGTATGTGAGCATCTGGAAAAGTGCGAGCAGCTATCGCAGCGAGATGGGTGGACAGGCGATTCAGCCCATGACCTGGCTGATTGCCATCGTGCGCAACAAGGCGCTGGACGCCTTGCGCGCCCGCGCGCGTCGACCTGAAAGCGCATGGCACGACACGGCAGCGCTTGCTGCCAGCGACGAAGAGGGTGGAGACGCATCTGTCTCTGCCACTGCATCGACTCCCACACCCAGCGCGTTGCAGTTGCTGGAGCAGGCCTCCCAGGCCTTGCGCATTGATGGCTGCATGAATGCGCTGGAGGGAAGCTACCGGCAAAGCCTGGCACTGGCCTATTACCAGGGGCTGTCGCATTCGGAGGTGGCAGCCCAGATGGGTGCGCCGCTGGGGTCCGTCAAAGCATGGATTCGGCGGGGCCTGGAGCGCCTCAAGAACTGCCTGGCCGCACAAGGGGTGGGCGCATGAGGTACACGCCCCCCGCATTGCTGGAGCATCTAGCGTCTGCCTACGTATTGGGCACGCTGCAGGGTGGCGCGCGTCGCCGGTTTGTGCGGCTGCTGCGCGAGCGCAGCGACGTGCAGTTGCTGGTAGCGCAGTGGGAAGGGCGGATGGGCCTGCTGGCCAGCTCTGTACCGCAGCAGCAGGCGCCGCAGCGTGTGTGGGCCGCCATTGAGGCGCGCACGCGGCCGCGCGGTGCGCAGGCGTCGGCGGGGGAGGCGGGCGCTGCTTCGGCGGGCGCTTCTGCACCAGTCGGCTGGGTCGCTGCCCTGTGGGGGCGTGGAGGCCTGCTGCAGGGGCTGGCGGGTTTGGTGGTGGGCGTGGTCGCGACCCTGGCCTTGGTCGCGATGGTGCCCACCCTGTTTGTGACCAGCGACCAGGTGGCACTGCGCGCGGGCGATAAGTTGCCGCAGGCCTACGTGGGCCTGCTGACCGACGCCGCAGGCAGCGGCAAGGTGCTGGTGAGCTCGCTGCGCCACGGGCGTACCCTCACGGTGAAGGTCATCGGCCCCATCACTCCCCCCACCGCCGCATCGGGTGCAAACCCGCCACTGGTGCTGTGGGCGGTGTCGGCCGAGGGCGCCCCATTTGTGCTGGGCGTCGTGCCTGTGACAGGCTCTGCGGTATCGGCATTGCCCGACACGTCGGAAAAACTGTTGTCCAAAGTCACCAAGCTCATGGTGACGGTGGAATCATCAGCCACCCCGCTGGTGCCCAGCGGCACGGTGCTGTACACGGGCAACTGCGCCAAGCTGTGGTGAGCAAGGGGCGTTGACGAGCGCGTCGAATTTATTTTCGACAAATTCGATTGCGCATTGCATCCGTTTCGTCATCCCCGGCGTTTGTCCAAGGTGCCGATACCCGGCATGGGGCCATGCGGCCCTTGTCTTGCCGTCTCACCTTTTTCAAGGAGTCTTTCCATGCCTTCCATCCTCCATCGCACCCGCATCTCTGCCCCCCTGCTCAGCCTGGCGGTCCTGCTGGCGCCCACGTTGGCGCTGCAAGCGGCTCACGCAGCCGACATGCCCACCACGCCGGTGGAGAACGCGCGCATTGACGACTTTGTTGTGGGCAAAAAAGCCATCGATGCCAAGAACTGGGCCCTGGCCGCCAGCAGCTTCAGCAAGGTCGTGGCACAGAACCCGCAGAACGCCGATGCCTACAACCTGCTGGGTTATTCCAACCGCTGGCTGGGCAAATACGACGAGGCGTTTGCGGCCTACAACAAGGCGCTGACGCTGGACCCACGCCACAAAGGTGCGTTGGAGTATTCGGGCATTGCCTACCTCAAGGTCGGGCAGAAGGCACAGGCCGAAGCACAGCTCGCCAAGCTGCAGGCGATCTGCGCCCAGTGTGAGGAAACCACGGACCTGGCCAAGGCCGTTGCAGCGCACAACACGAAATAAACCCGGGCAAACGGCGCACTCTTTGGGTGCACAGCGCTCGGGTTGGCCGTTAGACTTGATTGGTATCAAGCGGTAACCAAAAAGCGGTGCCGCATTGCCTGCGCTTTCGGCAGGACCATCAGGAAAAATCATGCGCATCAACTTGCCGGTGACCCAGCAAAATTTCGACTTTCCTGGCCACGAACTGCTGGTGTCCACCACCAACACCAAGGGCGAGATCACCCACTGCAACCCGGCATTTGTGCGCGTCAGCGGCTTTAGCTACGAAGAGCTCATCGGCCAGCCGCATAACCTGATCCGCCACCCCGACATGCCCGCCGAGGCCTATAAGGACATGTGGCGCACCATTGGCCGGGGCGAGCCGTGGACAGGTTTGGTCAAAAACCGCCGCAAAAACGGTGACCACTATTGGGTGCGCGCCAACGTGACGCCGATCCTGGAGGGCGGAAAGCCGCGTGCCTACATGTCGGTGCGCACCAAACCCACCGCAGCAGAGACGGCCGCTGCCGAAGCCTTGTACGCGCAGATGCGCAGCGAGGCATCGTCCGGGGCCAGCAGCTTTTATCTGGAGTCGGGCAACGTGCGCCACCGCGGCCTGCGTGGCCGGGGGCAGAGCCTGGCGAACATGGCGTTGCTGCCGCGCATGGCGCTGATGCTGGCGGTGCTGGTGCTCCTGGCATTGGTGCCAGACGCACTGGGCCTGCAGGGCGCCACTGCATGGGCGGCGCGTGTGGTGTTGCTGGTACTGGGCGCTGGGTGGGTGTTGTGGCGGTTTCAAGCCACGGTGCTGAACGGCGTGCTCGATGCCACGCGTTTTGCGTCCGACATCTCGGCCTGCAACCTCACCACCTCCATCCGGGCAGATTACCCACAACCCCTGGGTGCGCTGATGCAGCGCCTTCAACAAACACAGGTCAACCTGCGCGCAGTGGTGGGCGATGTGCGCACCGAAGTGCGCAACTTCACCCAGTCAGCCGCTGAAATCACGCGCGGCAGTATGGACCTGTCGGCCCGCACCGAGTCACAGGCCAGCAGCCTGGAAGAAACTGCGGCGTCGATGGAGCAACTGGCCAGCACGGTGCAGCAGACGGCCGAGACAGCCGCCAAGGTGTCGCACGAGAGCGCGCAAAGCAGCGATATCGCCACACGCGGCGGCCAGGCAGTGCAAGAGGTGGGCGCGGCCATGCAGCGGATGAAGCACTCGTCCACCAAGATCAGCGAGATCGTGGGTGTGATCGAGGGCATTGCTTTTCAGACCAATCTGCTGGCCCTGAACGCGGCTGTGGAGGCTGCTCGCGCAGGTGAGCAGGGCCGTGGTTTTGCGGTGGTGGCGGGCGAGGTGCGGGCGCTGGCGCAGCGCAGCGCCAGCTCGGCCAAGGAGATCAGTGGGCTGATCGGCGTCACCGTGAATCAGATCGCCAGCGGCGCCCAGCAGATGGACCATGCGGGCAGCACCATCCAGGGCGTGGTCGATGCCGTGGAGCGGGTGAGCACCCTGGTGCAACAAATCAGCAGCGCGACCAAGGAGCAATCGCAAGGCATTGCTCAGGTCAACGAAGCGGTGACCCAGCTGGACACGGTGACGCAACAGAACGCAGCACTGGTGGAAGAGTCCACCGCCGCTGCGCAGGGCCTGAAGGACAGCGCAGAGTCTCTGGGGCGCTCGGTGGATGTGTTCAACATGCCGTGATGCGCCTGCGGTCAGCACATCGTCTTCGCAACAGCCCTTACTGCCGCGCCGTGCGCACGTTGCGCGGCAGGCCTAGCGGGTGACTGGTGCGCAGCGGGTTGATGTCGAGGCCCCCGCGGCGCGTGTAGCGCGCGTACACCGTGAGCTTGATGGGTTTGCAGCGCGTCCACAGGTCCATGAAGATGCGCTCGACGCACTGCTCGTGAAACTCGTTGTGGTTGCGGAAACTCACCAGGTATTGCAGCAGCCCTTCCTGATCGATCTGCGGCCCGCTGTAGCTGATCTGCACGCTGCCCCAGTCGGGTTGGCCTGTGACCAGACAGTTGCTTTTGAGCAGGTTGCTGGTCAGCACCTCAGTCACAGGCGGCTGGTCGAAGTCAGCGGCCAGCAGCTCAGGCGCGGGCTGGTACTGCGTGCATTCCACGTCCAGCCGGTCCAGGCTCAGGCCGTCCAGTTCATGCACGGGCTCCTGGTCAAACAGGTCGGGGCTGATCAGCTTGACGCCCACCGTGGCAGGGTGTTCTGCGCCGCGCCAAACGGCTTCGCTGATGTCGGCGCGGATGCGGGCCTGCACCTCGGCTGCATCGGCAAAGCGGGTGTTGTTGAAGCTGTTGAGGTACAGCTTGAACGACTTGCTCTCCACGATGTTGGGCGTCTCGCAGGGCACGGTGATGTGCGCCAGCGCGACCTGGGGCTTGCCGCGCTGATTCAGCCAAGACAGCTCGAACGCTGTCCACAGGTCTGCACCAAAAAAAGGCGCTGCGCCGGTGATGCCTATCTCGGCCCGCTTGCCGGAACGGGGAATGGGAAACAGCAACGAGGCGTCGTACTGGTCGATATAGGCCGATGCCTTGCCGAGTTGGGATTGTTCTGGCGTGTTCATGGCCGTCTTGGATGGGTGTTGATTGCTATCATAGTAGTAGCTATTAGCGCTTGTTGGATAAGCGCTAGAGCCTGTTTTTGCTTATATTTTGTCGGCTGGCTCGCAGGGCGAGACCATGCGACGCGTCATTTGAATTCGCGTTCGCGCAGCCATTTGGTGGCGATCCACTTCTCGCCTGCGATCACGGGCGCGCCGCCGTGCAGGGTTTTGGTGGAGGGGTGGGGGCGCTCGTAACTGAAGAACACGGCGTTGCCGCGCTGCGGCGCGACTTCCACGTGCACATCCGGGAAGGTGGTGCCACCGCCTTTTTCGGGGGTGTTCAGGTACATCACCAGCGTGCCCACGCGTTGCCCGCCGCGTTTGACGATGCTGGGCGTGCCGGGCTCGGCAGGGTCGAAGTAGTCGTAATGCGGCTTGTATTCGGCGCCGGGGCTGTAGTGCAGCACCTGAAGGCCTTCGCCGTTCTCAATGGGCCAGTTCAACAGACGGGCGATGCGCTCTTCAATGCGCTGGATCAGCGGGGTCTGGCCGCGCTGAAAGAACATGCCGTCGCTGGTGCGGTCGGCGTTGATCTCTTCGCCGCCCGTCTTGGTTGCAACGGTCAGAGACCGGGCCAGGCGAGGTTCGGCGTCGGCAATCAGGGCGTCGCATTCTTCTGGCGACAGCAGGTTGCCAAACACCACAATGCGAGGCTGCGCGATGGCGAGCAGCACACTCACCTTGTGGTCGCCGCAGTCCACGAGCGCGGGTGACTCGTCCAGCACAGGCTCGGGCACGGGCACTGCGGCGGGCTGGCCTTGTTGCACGGCCAACTCGTTGAGGTGGTCTTGCAGCGTCACTTCGAGCGCATCGGCAGCCACGTCTTCGTTCCACCCTGCGTCGCGCATGGACTGCAGCACCACGGGCGCCTCGTATCCAGCCTGCGCCTGCTCGATGATCCAGCGGCGCAACTCGGGCGTGATGACCTGGCGCGCGGCACTGGCGCGCTCGGTGGTCAGGGTGCTGTCGGTGTGCAGGTCAGAACGCGATGCCATGGAAGTCCTTCAACGTCGATGGGGTTGCAATGGGAGGGGGCTGTGCGCCGCCTCAGGTGTGGGCCGTCTTGCGACGGTACACCAGCCGTTCGGGGCTTGATGATGCCGGTGCAAACGCATAACCGTCCAGGTCAAAACCCTCCAGCCGGTGCGGTGTGGAAATACGATGGGTGATGGCATACCGAGCCATCAGGCCCCGCGCGCGCTTGGCATGAAAGCTGATGATCTTGTAGGTGCCGCCTTTCCAGTCCTCGAACACACATTCGAGCACACGGGCCTTGAGCGCCTTTCGGTCCACCGCCTTGAAGTATTCCTGCGACGCGAGGTTGACCACCACGGGCGTGGTGTCGGCACGCAGTCGGGTGTTGAGGTGTTCGGCAATCTGGCTACCCCAGTATTGGTACAAATTACTGCCCGCCTCGGTGGCCAGGCGCGTGCCCATTTCCAGTCGGTAAGGCTGCATGCGGTCGAGCGGGCGCAGCACGCCGTACAGCCCGCTGAGGATGACCACGTGGCCTTGCGCCCATTCCAGGTCTGGGGGCGCCAAGGTGCGGGCGTTCAGGCCTTCGTACACGTCCCCGTTGAAGGCCAGCAGCGCCTGCCGCGAATTGGAGGCCGTAAAACGGGGCCGCCAGGCCTGGTAGCGCGCCACGTTGAGCGCTGCAAGCTTGTCGCTCAGGTCCATCAGCAAGGCAATGTCTTGTGGAGACCGGGTGCGCAGCACGTCGATCAGCGTTGCGGATTGCGCCACGAAGAGCGGCGTGGTGTGGGGCAAGCCTTCAGGCAGCGGCGTATCGTAATCAAGCGATTTGGCGGGGGACAGCAGGAACAGCATGGGAGGGGCCAAAGGGTCCGTGGATCTGGGAGGGTAAAGCAGGCTGCGGTCTGCAGCGTTCGTCGATTTGAACCGCGTGCTGTGCAGAACATCGCGGAAGAGGGCTGCGCCAGCGTGGCGGCCCAAAATAGTACCTGCTGAAAAGCCGTCTTGGTTTTTAACAGGTCGGTCGGGGGGCACGCGCGGTGCGCCCTGCGGTGTTGGCGGGCTCCCATGAAAGAAAAAAGGCGGCCGGGGCCGCCTTCTCGGTGGGAGAGCCGCAGCCGAGGCTGCGGGCTCCAGACAGGCGTCAAGCCGCCGGTGGCCGCTCAAAGGGCAGGGTCATGGCCGACAGGTCGCGGCGGGTTTCCACCAGCACCAGCGGGCCTTCATCCACCACCACAGCGGGTGGGCGCTCACGCGGCACCCGGATGGGTTGCGGCTCGGCCGCAATCGCTGCCTGTACAGCCGCGATCTTGTCCGCATCAGAATTCACCCATTGCAGGCCCGACGATGCTGCCACTTGCTGCAGCGCATCGATAGGCAGCGTGAAGGCCTCAACCCGCGGCATGCCGGTGGTCGCCGGAGCTGGAGCTGCTGGCGCAGGTGCGGGAGCACGCCCAGCAGGAGCTGCCGCCAGCGGGGCAGGGGCCGCAGTCACGACCGGGGCCGGGGCTGGCGCTGCTGCGACGGGGGCTGCTGGAGCCATCGGAACTGCTGGAGCGACAACCGGACTGGCCACCGCGGGTGCCGGTGCCACGGGTGCCGCCACAGGGGTGGGTGCTGCCACCACGGGCGCAACGTCTGCCGAAGGGGCTGGTGCGCTGAAGTAGCTGCGGCGTGGCGCCTCGTCCTGCGCTGCAGCTGGTTCGGGCTGCGCACCAGCGGTGGGATCGAAATCCATCATCGAGGGCGCTGCTGCTGGGGTGGCTGCGGCATCGGCATTGCCGTTGTCCCGGGGGCCGCGTTCACCACGCTCGCGACGGTCGCGGCCGTAGCGGTCACGCGAACGGCGTTCGCGGCGTTGCTGCTCTTCGGTGGCGGGCGACTCGTTGCCAGTCAGGTCGAGGTCGGGCAGTGTGGCCAGCGGGGCGGTGTCCACAAAGTCACCGGGTACCGCTCCCGCAGTGGGCACCGCGATGGCGTTTTCCTGAGCTTCCACCGCACGGGGTGCGCGCTCGCCACGGTCACCGCGGTTGCCACGGTCACCGCGATCACGGCGGGGGCCGCGTTCGCGGGGTTGCTGTGCGCCGGGCGTGCCTTCATGGCCGTTCCCGTTCGGGCCTTCCACCTGCGCTTGCGCTGGTGTGGTGTCACCGTTCACGCCAGCGGCTGCCTGGTTGCGGGGCTCTGCATCGCGGCGGGGACGGTTACCGTCACGGCCATTGCGTCCTTCGCGACCTGGTTGGGCGTCACGGCCTTCGCGTGTTCCGCCTTCGGGGCGATTGGCGTCGCGAGGGGGACGGTTTTCTGCGTCGCGCGGTCCACGGCCTTCGGCCGAACGTTCGCCACGGCGGCCACGGCTTTCGTTGGCGCCTTCACGGTTCCCGTCGCGGGGGCCCGCGTCGCGCTGCGGTTGGCCGTCACGGTTGCCGTCGCGGTTTCCATTGCGACCACCGCGGCCGCCGCGGCCTTCACCACCGCGGCCATCACGGCGGGGTTCACCACGGCCAGTGGTTTCAGGCGTTGGGGCTGGGGCTGGTGCGGCCACGGTTGTGGGGGCAACCGGGGTATCCCCGAACCCGAACAGGCTCTTGAGCCAGGCAAAAAAGCCTTGCTCTTGTGGTGCTGCCGCCACGGGTGTCGGGGCGGCCGCAGGAGCCGTTGCCGGAGCCGTGGCTGCACCCGTGCGCTGTCCGCCACGGGGTGGGCGGGCGCCGCCTTCAGGACGAGGCTCGCGGGGTTCTGCAATGGGAGCGGGAGCATCCGGCAGCACGCCCTTGATCACAGGGGTCTGCTTGTTGGTCGGCTCTTGCGAGCGGCGCGTCACGGCCGTGGGGTCTTCCACTTCTTCGGCGAGCTTGTAGCTGGCTTCGATGTGGTCCAGGCGCGGGTCGTCGTGCTTGAGGCGTTCCAGGCGGTAGTTAGGGGTTTCCAGCGTCTTGTTGGGAACCATCAACACGGCCACGCGCTGCTTGAGCTCGATCTTGGCGATCTCGGTGCGCTTTTCGTTCAGCAGGAACGAAGCCACTTCCACCGGCACCTGGCAGTGCACGGCGGCCGTGTTGTCCTTCATGGACTCTTCCTGGATGATGCGCAGGATCTGCAGGGCCGACGATTCGGTGTCACGGATGTGGCCCGAGCCACCGCAGCGGGGGCAGGGGATGGACGAGCCTTCGCTCAAAGCGGGCTTGAGACGCTGGCGGCTCATCTCCATCAGGCCGAACTTGCTGATGGTGCCGAACTGCACGCGGGCGCGGTCCTGGCGCAGTGCGTCGCGCAGGCGGTTTTCAACTTCGCGGCGGTTCTTGCTCTCCTCCATGTCGATGAAGTCGATCACGATCAGGCCGCCCAGGTCGCGCAGGCGCATCTGGCGGGCCACTTCGTCGGCGGCTTCCAGGTTGGTGCGGGTAGCGGTTTCCTCGATGTCGCCGCCCTTGATGGCGCGGGCCGAGTTCACGTCCACGCTGACCAGCGCCTCGGTGTGGTCGATCACGATGGCGCCGCCCGAGGGCAGCTGCACAGTGCGGGCGTAGGCCGATTCGATCTGGTGCTCGATCTGGAAGCGGCTGAACAGGGCGGCGTCGTCGCGGTAGCGCTTCACGCGGGCGGCATGCTCGGGCATGACGTGCGCCATGAACTGCTGCGCCTGTTCGTAGATGTCGTCGGTATCGATGAGGATGTCACCGATGTCGTTGTTGAAGTAGTCGCGGATCGCGCGGATGACGAGGCTCGATTCCTGATAGATCAGGAAGGCGCCTTTGCCACCCTTGCCAGCACCGTCAATGGCGGTCCAGAGCTTGAGCAGGTAGTTCAAGTCCCACTGCAGCTCGGGCGCGGTTCGGCCAATGCCGGCGGTGCGCGCGATGATGGACATGCCGTTGGGGTATTCCAGTTGGTCCATCGCCTCCTTGAGTTCGGCGCGGTCCTCGCCCTCGATGCGGCGCGACACGCCACCGCCACGGGGGTTGTTGGGCATCAGCACCACGTAGCGGCCGGCCAGCGAGACGAAGGTGGTCAGGGCCGCGCCCTTGTTGCCGCGCTCTTCCTTTTCGACCTGGACCAGCAGTTCCTGGCCTTCCTTGATCACCTCGTTGATGCGCGCCTGGCTGGGCGAGACACCGGGAGTGAAGTAGCTGCGCGAGATCTCCTTGAACGGCAGGAAGCCGTGGCGGTCTTCGCCGTAGTCGACGAAACAGGCCTCCAGCGAGGGCTCGACGCGTGTGACGACGGCCTTGTAGATGTTGCCCTTGCGCTGTTCGCGCCCTTCAATTTCGATTTCGTAGTCGAGGAGCTTTTGTCCGTCGACGATGGCCAGGCGCCGTTCTTCGGGCTGCGTGGCGTTGATGAGCATCCGCTTCATGATGCGATTCCTTCAATGTTTCGCGGACAGCAGCGGTGCAGCCTTACCTCCTCAACAAGGAGGGCTGCGCGGGCTGCCGCCCACAGTTTCCAAACCAATACAACAAGCTCTACAGGAGCTGTGAATGCCTGGACTGACGCATCGAAACGAAGGGAATTGCCGGGGTTGCCAATGATCTGCTGCGCTCTAGCGCAGCATCGGGAGGCAGGGGCGCGTGGATGGGGGCGAGTGGTAAGAACGCAGTTTTGCTAGCAAAAGAGTAGCTGTTTGCGCTTGCTGGCTGTGCGCTGAGGGCGATTTTGAGTATGCAGCCAAAGGCCGCAGCCTCCGCCACAGGGTCATCATCCATGCCATCAACAACCACATGCTCGCTTTGATCCGCTGACAGGCTGCGCCCGGGTAGGGAACATCTGCCAGCTTGGGGGATTCCGTATCAGTGTTTCAATCTGTCAGCCCGCCGCACGGCGTGCTGGCCATCACAGGCATCTGGCCTGCAATCTGCGCGCACGACGCCCGCTGGCATCGACCTTCCTGCGCCAGCGCAAGGGTTGTGTGGACTAAACTCCAGACAAATCAACCACTTACACAACAACGCGCAGGTGAAACACATTATAGGGGGCAAACCGCCATCGGACCCCGCCCCGGCACCCACCCCCCCTGCAGCCCGATTCGTTGAAGTCGATGAGGACTCCGCAGGCCAGCGGCTCGATAACTTTTTGATACGCCACTTGAAAGGTGTGCCGAAAACGCATGTCTACCGCATCATCCGCAGCGGCGAAGTGCGCATCAACAAAGGCCGCGTGAACGCCGACACCCGGGTGCAGGCCGGCGACCTGGTGCGCCTGCCGCCCGTACGCATCTCCGACAAGGTCGCCGAAAAGGCCGAGCGCCCGGCGCCCGCGCGCGAGTTCCCCGTCCTTTTGGAAGACGATCACCTCATCGCCATCGACAAACCCGCTGGCGTGGCAGTGCATGGTGGCAGCGGTGTGAGCTTTGGTGTCATCGAGCAATTGCGCCAGGCGCGGCCTGGCGCCAAATTCCTGGAACTGGTGCATCGGCTTGATCGCGACACCTCGGGCATTCTGCTGGTTGCCAAGAAGCGGTCAGCGCTCACTCACTTGCAGGACCAGTTCCGCGAACGCGAGACGGGCAAGACCTATCTGGCGCTTGTGACTGGCGTTTGGCCTGCCAACAAGAAGGTCATCGATCTGCCCTTGCACAAGTATCTGCAGGAGGATGGAGAGCGCCGCGTGCGGGTGACCACGGCCGACGACCCGGACGGCATGCGCTCCATCACGCTCGTCAAGGTGCGCAGCACCATGCTCGCGCGCACCCCGTTGGGGCTGCCCGCCATGTCACTGCTGGAAGTAACCATCAAGACCGGCCGCACCCACCAGATTCGGGTGCATCTGGCCAGCCAGGGGCATGCCATCGTGGGGGACGACAAATATGGCGACTTTGAGCTGAACAAGCGTCTGTTGAAGCAGGGAATGAGGCGCATGTTCTTGCATGCCTGGCGGTTACAGTTCAACCACCCCGCCTCGGGGGAGCGTGTGGCGTTGAATGCCGAATTGCCTCCCGAGCTGAGCGATTTTGTCTCTCCATCCCCCTAACGCGCGAACGATTTCATGTCTGCCAAAACCACCCGCCCGCGCCGTTTCGATCTCATTGCGTTCGACTGGGATGGCACCCTGTTTGACTCCACCGCCATCATCGTGCGCTGCATCCAGGCCGCCGTGCGCGACGTGGGGGGCACCGTGCCGACCGATCAAGAAGCGTCGTATGTGATTGGCATGGCGCTCATGCAGGCGCTGGCCCATGCCGCCCCGGACGTTCCGCCTGAAAAGTACAACGATCTCGGCAACCGCTACCGCTTTCACTACCTCCAGCACCAAGACGATCTAAGCTTGTTCGAGGGCGTCCTGCCGCTTTTGAATGATTTGCGCGAACGCGGCCACCTGCTGACCGTGGCGACGGGCAAAAGTCGGCGTGGGCTGGATGAGGCGCTGCACTCGGTGGATTTGCGCGGCGTGTTTGATGGCTCGCGTACCGCAGACCAGACCGCGGGCAAGCCCCATCCGCTCATGCTGCAGGAGTTGATGGCCGAGTTCGATGTAGCTCCGGAGCGTCTTTTGATGATTGGTGACACCACGCATGACCTGCAGATGGCGGTGAACGCAGGCTGCGCCAGTGTGGGCGTTAGCTACGGCGCACACGAACCTGACGTTTTCCATGCGCTGAACCCGCTGCATGTCGCGCACTCGGTGCGTGAACTGCACGACTGGCTGCTTCTGAACGCCTGAACACAGAGCAGCAGTCGATCGATCAACGTCCATGACAAACCTGCCCGAGCAAACCCTTGCCCTGTGCAACAGCGGCGACCTCGTCGACGGCGGCGCGGCGGTTCCGTTCGATGTGCGGTACGCGGGGCAGACCTGCCGTGCCTTCGCTATCCGTTACCGGGGGCTGCCCCACGCTTACCTGAATCGCTGCACCCACGTGGCCATGGAGATGGACTACCAGCCCAACCGCTTTTTTGACGACACCGGCCAGTGGCTGCTGTGCGCCACCCATGGCGCTGCTTACGTGCCCGATACCGGGCAATGCGCCGGCGGACCGTGCCGCGGTGGGCTGGTAAAGATTGTTTTGTCAGAAACGGATGGTGTGGTGCACTGGCATACTGCGCACCACCTGCAACCTGTCGAGTTCTAGGCAAAAAACCGGATGAATGACCTTAATGCGCTGACGCCTGCGTCCGCACAGCGCCAGGACGCATGACATGACCGACCCCCAGCAACCCGGTTCTTCGGGTTTTGACCCCAAAAGCAATCCAGCGCCCGACTTGTGGGCGCAAGCAGCTACAAATTCAGGAGCATCTGTGAGCGATTCATCGCGTGAACCCGGTTGGGAGCGTGCCACGCTGGAAAAGCTGGCCTTCTCTGCTCTCCATGAGCAACGCAGCGCCCGACGCTGGAAAATCTTCTTTCGACTGGCATGGCTGGTTCTGATCGCCGCGGTTGTGTTTGCCACCTTGCGTCAGACGTCGCCCAGCACCAGCAAAAGCGCGCCGCACACTGCCGTGGTAGACATCAAAGGGGAAATCGCCTCGGGTGCAGAAGCCAGCGCCGAGTTTGTGGTGGCAGCCATGCGCAGCGCACTGGAAGACGAAGGCTCGCAAGCCCTTGTATTGCTGATCAATTCGCCCGGTGGAAGCCCGGTGCAGGCGGGCATCATCAATGACGAGATCATTCGTCTGAAGGCCAAACACAACAAGCCGATCTATGCCGTGGTGGAAGAAACCTGCGCCTCGGCTGCGTACTACATTGCCGCCGCGGCTGACGATATCTATGTGGACAAGGCCAGCATCGTGGGCAGCATTGGTGTGCTCATGGATGGGTTTGGCTTCACCGGCACCATGGAAAAACTGGGCGTGGAACGCCGCTTGCTGACAGCAGGCGAGAACAAGGGCTTCCTCGATCCCTTCAGCCCCCAGACTGAAAAGCAACGCGCATACGCGCAAACCATGCTCGACCAGATCCACCAGCAGTTCATTGCGGTGGTCAAAGCTGGCCGGGGTGATCGGCTGAAGACGACACCAGACACCTTCAGTGGCTTGTTCTGGACCGGTCAGCAGGCGGTCGAAATGGGCCTCGCCGACAAACTGGGTAATCTTGATTACGTGGCGCGCGAGGTGGTGAAGGCCGAGGACATCATCGACTACACCCGCCGCGATAACGTGGCAGAGCGTCTGGTCAAGCGCTTTGGCGCTGCCATGGGCATAGGGGTCGTCAAGTCGCTGTCGGGGGCAGGGCCCCAACTGCGCTGATGTTGCTGTGTTCGCGGCAACACCAACCGTCCGGCTCGGACAGTCCCAAGCCGGAAAATATTGGTAAATTGGCCTCTGGCGCTTATCCATCAAGCGCTGGCAGCTATCAAAATGTTAGTTATCGCAAGAGGCGTTGCGGATCATCGACCCAGGGCAAAAACGACGGGGGTGCGGTTGTCTGGCGGTGCAGGCTGCTGTCTCCATTGATGAACCAGCTTGCTGTGAATGCGGGCAGAGGGCAGCGTCAACCCACTGGCCAATGCCAGCCGGGTCTGGGGCTGTAATGTCTGCACCAGCGCTTGCCACAGCGCCGCATTGCGGTACGGGGTCTCGATAAAAAGCTGTGTCTGCCCGGTTTTGTGGGACGCGGCCTCCAGCTCCTTGATGCGTTGGGTGCGCTCGTGTCCATCTTGCGGCAGATAGCCCACAAAGGCGAAGTTCTGTCCGTTCAGCCCGCTGGCCGCGAGTGCAAGCAGCAGCGAAACGGGGCCCACCAGCGGAACCACGGCGATGCCCAAGTCGTGTGCGGCACGCACGACCGACGAGCCCGGGTCGGCGATGGCGGGCATGCCGGCCTCGCTGACCAAGCCGATGTCGTGCCCCGCCAGCGCGGCTGCAAGCAGCGGTCGGGCGTCAAACGGGGCCGAGCCTTTGTCGCCGTGGTCTCCTTTTTTGTGAACCTCGCGGGGCAGCTCCGTGATCTGTTGCTGCTGCAGAGGTGCCGCCAGGGGGTGCAGGGCGTCGATGCGCTTGAGGTAGGCGCGGGTGCTTTTGGCGTTCTCGCACACCCAGTGGGTCAGTCGCGCGGCCGTCTGCAGCGTGGCGGCGGGGAGGGCGTCTTGTAACGCGGCCTGGGTGTCGCAGCCAAAATCGAGCGGTGCGGGCACCAGGTACAGGCTGCCTTTGCTTTCGCTGCGGTCTTTGCCCGAGGTAGCGGTTGGCGCACCCATCATGGCAACACCAGCCCTGCAGCGCGCAGCATGCGGCAGGTGCGAATCAAGGGCAGTCCGATGAGGGCGGTGGGGTCATCGCTGTGGATCGCATCCAGCAGCGCAATGCCGAGGCCCTCGCTCTTGGCGCTGCCAGCGCAGTCATACGGCTGCTCGGCCCGCAGGTAACGTTCGATTTCGTCGTCGCTCAGTTCCCGGAATTTCACTTCCACGGGCGCCAGATCCACCTGCTCAAAGCTGGCGGCAATGCACACCACAGCCACTGCGGTCTGGAACACAACGGTCTGGCCGCGCATCTGGCGCAGCTGTTGCACGGCACGTTCGTGGTGCCCCGGCTTGCCCAGCGGCTCGCCATCAAGGTCTGCGACTTGGTCCGATCCGATCACCACCGCGTCGGGGTGTTGCTGCGCCACGGCGAGCGCTTTGGCCAGCGCCAGGCGCAAGGCCAGTGCGCGTGGGGCTTCGCTGGGTAAAGGTGTCTCGTCCACATCCGGGGCGGCAACGTCAAAGGGCAGGTTCAATCGCTGAAGCAGTTCGCGTCGGTAACGCGAGGTCGAGCCCAATACCAGAGGGCGTTGCAGGGGAGGGGATTGATGCATGCGCCGATTCTCTTACACTGCGGCCATGACCAAGGAATTCTCCCCGTTGCGCCTCGACGTAAAAGCCTTTGCACAGGCGGGCGCGCGACTGTCGGGGCACGAATCACTTTTGAAGTACGAGCGCTTGGCCCAGGAGGCCAAAGGCCTTCATCCGGACCTTCTGGTGGACTGGGAGGCGATAGGTGAAGTGCGCACCGCCCTGGGTGGTATCGGTCAGGTCTGGCTGCGCATCAAAGTGCGGGCGAGCTTCCCCATGGAATGCCAGCGCTGCCTGACTCCGGTGGATGTGCCGCTGGAAGTGGAGCGAGAGTTTCGTTTCGTGGCCGACGAAGCCACGGCAGAGGCGCTGGACGACGAGAGTGAAGAGGACTTGCTTGCCATGAGCCGCGAGTTCGATCTGCACGAGTTGATTGAGGACGAATTGCTGATGGCGCTGCCGGTCGTGCCAAAACACGACGAATGCCCCACCTCGGTGCAACTGGCTTCTTCAGACGACGATTTTGAGGAAGCCAACACAGAAAAGCCCAATCCTTTTGCCGCGTTGGCTTCGCTGCGCAAAGACGACAAAGGCTAATCCGGCGATCCAAAAATCATTTGGGTTATAATCGTGGGCTTCACGCGAACCCCATCGTGTCTTTTGGGCTGATCGCGTTTCTACCAACCTATTCAAGATCAGGAGCCATCATGGCCGTTCAGCAAAACAAAAAATCCCCTTCCAAGCGCGGTATGCACCGCTCGCACAATGCCCTGAATGTGCCAGGCATTGCTGTAGAACCCACTACCGGCGAAACGCACCTGCGTCACCACATCAGCCCCAACGGTTTCTATCGTGGCCGCCAAGTGCTGAAGAACAAGTCTGAAGCCTGACCTTCGCCCTATCCAAAAGGCCCGTTGCTACTGAAACTGTAGCGCGGGCCTTTGTTTTGACCGTCGTATTTATTTTTCCGGCCCGTCTGGCCGGCCGGACAAGTCGCCCATGATCACACTGGCTGTTGACTGCATGGGGGGCGACCATGGCCCCCGCGTCACGCTCGCGGCGTGCCGCCAGTTTCTCGACCACCACCCTGATGCCCGTCTGCTGCTTGTCGGTTTGCCGGATAGCTTGAAGGAGTTTTCGCACGACCGTGCTGCCATCGTTCCCGCTTCTGAAGTGGTGGCCATGGACGACCCTGTAGAAATCGCTTTGCGCAAGAAGAAGGATTCTTCGATGCGGGTGGCCATTCAGCAGGTCAAGGACGGCGTCGCGTCTGCTGCCGTTTCGGCCGGTAATACCGGCGCCTTGATGGCGATTGCCCGTTATTTGCTCAAGACGCTGGATGGCATTGACCGTCCAGCCATTGCCACACAGTTGCCAAACGCCCAGGGTGGTGCCACTACGGTGCTGGATCTGGGGGCTAATGTGGATTGCTCTGCGGAGCATCTACTGCAGTTTGCGGTAATGGGTTCAGCCCTGGTCTCGGTTCTCAAAGATGTGGATGAGCCTACCGTCGGCCTTCTCAATATCGGTGAGGAGGTCATTAAAGGCAGTGAAGTGATCAAAAAAGCAGGTGAACTGCTCCGAACAGCTGCCAACTCCGGGGATTTGAATTTTTATGGGAATGTCGAGGGCAACGACATCTTCAAAGGTACCGTGGATATCGTTGTGTGTGACGGTTTTGTAGGCAACGTTGCGCTGAAAGCGAGTGAAGGTGTCGCTTCAATGGTCATCGGCGGGCTGAAGGCTGAGTTTTCTCGTCACATCTTCACCAAAATTGCCGCGATTGTTGCCTATCCGGTGCTAAAAGCGCTGATGAGCCGCATGGACTACCGTCGCTACAACGGCGCAGCGTTGTTGGGGCTGCGCGGGCTGGTGTTCAAGAGCCACGGATCGGCTGACGCCATGGCGTTCGAGCAGGCGTTGAACCGGGCGTATGATGCAGCCCGCAACAACTTGCTCGACCGTGTCCGGACCCGGATTGCGCACGCTGCGCCCCTTCTGGTGCCGGCAGATGCGCAGGCCAAACCCGGCGTGGCGGCGACCACACACTAGATGAGACGCTTTTCCCGCATTACCGGCACCGGCAGTTATCTGCCACCCCGCCGGTTGACCAACGCCGATCTGGTGGCCGAACTGGGCCAACGCGGCATCGAGACTTCGGACGAATGGATTGTGGAGCGCACGGGCATCCGGGCGCGCCACTTTGCTGCATCCGATGTGACCAGCAGTGATCTGGGTTTGGAGGCTGCGCGTAACGCCTTGCAGGCGGCCGGGTTACAGCCTACCGATATTGATCTGATCATTGTGGCCACGTCCACGCCGGACATGGTGTTTCCCTCGGTCGCTTGTATCTTGCAGCACAAGCTGGGTGCCAATGGATGCCCCGCATTTGACGTGCAAGCGGTGTGCAGTGGCTTTGTGTATGCCCTGTCGGTGGCGGATGCCATGATCCAGACGGGTGCAGCCAACCGTGCGCTGGTGATTGGAGCGGAAGTATTCAGTCGCATTCTGGATTTCAACGACCGCACCACCTGTGTGTTGTTCGGTGATGGCGCTGGCGCCGTCGTGCTGGAGGCGTCGGAAACTCCCGGCATTTTGTCGAGCGACCTCCATGCGGACGGTAAACACGTCGACATCCTGTGTGTGCCGGGCAATGTGTCGGGTGGACAGGTGTTGGGCGATCCCGTGCTCAAGATGGACGGTCAAGCGGTTTTCAAGCTGGCTGTGGGTGTGCTGGAAAAAGCCGCCCATGCCGCTCTCGCCAAGGCGGGCCTGACCGAGGCCGATATTGACTGGTTGATTCCCCACCAGGCCAACATCCGCATCATGCAAAGTACGGCCCGCAAACTGAAGATGTCCATGGACAAGGTGGTCGTCACCGTGGATCAACACGGCAACACCTCTGCGGCGTCAATTCCGCTGGCGCTCGACCACGCGGTTCGCACAGGCCAGGTCAAGAAGGGCGAAACACTGCTCCTCGAAGGGGTGGGGGGTGGTTTTACCTGGGGTGCGGTACTCCTGAAATTGTAGCTAGTAGCGCTTTATACATAAGCGCTAGAGGCCAATTTCATTCATATTTTGGATTTTTCATGAAGTCTTTTGCATTTGTCTTTCCGGGCCAGGGTTCCCAGTCGGTAGGCATGCTCGACGGTTGGGGTGACCACCCTGTGGTGGCGCGGACCCTACAAGAAGCGTCGGATGCCTTGGGTGAAGATATCGCCTTGTTGATCCAGCAAGGCCCGAAAGAAGCACTCGCAATGACCACTAACACCCAGCCGGTGATGCTGGTGGCCGGTGTTGCAGCCTGGCGTGTCTGGCGGTCCGAGGGCGGTGCTGCGCCTGTGGCGTTGGCAGGTCATTCTCTCGGAGAGTATTCGGCCTTGGTGGCGGCGGGTGTCCTCACGTTGGCACAAGCGGCACCGCTGGTGCGCTTGCGCGCCGCGGCCATGCAGGAGGCAGTGCCAGCAGGCACGGGTGCCATGGCGGCGATTTTGGGTTTGGAGGCGTCCAAGGTAGTGGCCGGCTGCGCGGAGGCCCTGGCGTCTTTTGGGGCGGGATCGGCGGAGGTGGTTGAAGCCGTCAATTTCAATGACCCGGTGCAGACCGTGATTGCGGGCACCAAAGCGGGCGTGGACAAGGCCTGCGAAGTGCTGAAAGCTGCGGGCGCCAAGCGTGCGCTGCTGCTCCCGGTATCGGCCCCTTTTCACTCCAGCCTGATGAAGCCAGCGGCCGAAAATCTGCGTGTGGCGCTGGCCGACGTGAAGCTTGCCACGCCTCAGATTCCCGTGGTCAACAATGTCGACGTCGCGGTGCAGCAGGACGGTGACGCGATTCGCGATGCGCTGTACCGCCAGGCTTTTGGTCCCGTGCGTTGGGTGGAGTGTGTGCACGCGCTGAAGGCGCGTGGTGTGACCCATATTGTTGAAAGTGGCCCCGGCAAGGTGCTGGCGGGCCTGACCAAGCGCATCGACCCGGAGTTGGTCGGTGCTGCATTGTTTGACACGGCCACCTTGGCTGAAACCCGGGAGTTGTTGGCATGACGGAATCCACCCAGACGGCGCAAGTGGCGCTGGTGACCGGCGCGTCGCGCGGCATTGGTGCTGCCATAGCACTAGAGCTTGCCGCCCGTGGTTATCAGGTTGTGGGCACTGGTACCACGGACGAGGGTGCAGAGCGAATCACGAAGGCCTTGGCATCCTATCCAGGCTGCCGTGGCGCCAATCTGAACGTGAATGACGGCGCCGCCATTGAGGCGCTCATCGAAGCTATCGTCAAGCAGCAAGGTGGTTTGCATGTGGTGGTGAACAATGCAGGAATCACCCGCGACACTCTGGCTATGCGCATGAAGGACGATGATTGGGATGCAGTGCTGGACACCAATCTCAAGGCGGTGTTTCGCGTGAGCCGCGCTGCCATTCGTCCCATGATGAAGCAGCGGTTTGGGCGCATCATCAGTATTACGAGTGTGGTGGGAGCTTCTGGCAATCCAGGACAAGCCAACTATGCTGCCGCCAAAGCCGGTGTGGCGGGCATGACCCGCGCATTGGCCCGCGAACTGGGCAGTCGCAACATCACGGTCAACTGCGTGGCGCCCGGTTTTATCGAGACGGACATGACCTCTGCGTTGCCAGAAGAACAGCAAAAGGCCTTGAATGCGCAGATCCCTTTGGGGCATATGGGCAAGCCTGAAGACATTGCCCATGCGGTGGCCTACTTGGCGTCGCGCGAGGCCGGCTATGTGACGGGGCAGGAGTTGCACGTCAATGGCGGCATGTACATGTAATTGAGACAAGTTAACGTCGGTTCATCCGGACGGCGGGCTGCTGAGGGGCTTCTCCTGAAGCGGCTAGAATCGCGGATTCATTCACAACCCCCAGAGGGAAACCATGAGCGATATCGAAGCACGCGTCAAAAAAATCATTGCCGAACAACTCGGTGTGGAAGAGTCCCAAGTCACCAATGAAAAGGCCTTCGTGGCAGACCTCGGTGCCGACTCGCTCGACACGGTGGAACTGGTGATGGCACTGGAAGACGAATTCGGCATCGAGATCCCTGACGAAGACGCCGAAAAGATCACCACGGTGCAGAACGCCATCGACTACGCCAACACCCACCAGAAGGCCTGAGCAGCGCACTGCGCCTGACTCAAGCGATCAGCAGAAGGTTTTTTACGCATGAGCCGTCGTCGCGTTGTCGTGACCGGCCTGGGATGCGTCAGCCCCGTGGGTAACACGGTGGCCGATTCCTGGGCCAATCTCCTTGCCGGCCAATCCGGCATTGACCTCATTACCAAGTTCGATGCGTCGAACTTTGCCTGCAAGATTGCGGGGGAGGTCAAAGGTTTGGACCTGGAGTCGTACATCAGCGCCAAAGACGCGCGCGCGATGGATTCCTTCATCCACTTTGGCATTGCTGCGGCAGCGCAGGCGGTGCAGGATGCTGGTTTGCCCACCGGCGAAGCGCTGAACGAGGAGCTGGCTACCCGCATAGCGTGTGTGATCGGTTCCGGTATCGGCGGCCTGCCGCTGATCGAAGACACCCATGCAGAGTTGGTGAGCCGCGGGCCTCGTCGTATCACGCCTTTCTTTGTGCCTGCATCCATCATCAATATGGTGGCTGGCCATGTGTCCATGCGTTTTGGCTTCAAAGGCCCCAATCTCGCGGTGGTGACGGCTTGTACAACAGGCCTGCACTGCATCGGGGAAGGTGGGCGCATGATCGAATACGGCGATGCAGACGTGGTGGTGGCTGGTGGAACCGAGGCCACGGTCTCGCCCCTTGGCATTGGTGGTTTTGCTGCCATGCGCGCCTTGTCCACCCGCAATGACGACCCGAAAACTGCGTCTCGCCCCTGGGATAAGGACCGTGACGGCTTTGTGCTTGGTGAGGGAGCCGGGGTGATGGTGCTGGAAGAATACGAGCACGCCAAGGCCCGTGGCGCCAAAATCTATGCCGAGCTCAGCGGTTTTGGCATGAGTGCTGACGCAGGGCACATGACGGCCCCCAGCATGGATGGCCCCCGTCGCGCCATGCTCAGTGCTTTGCGCAATGCGGGTGTGAATACGGATCAGGTCGACTACCTGAATGCTCACGGCACTTCTACCCCCTTGGGCGACCTCAACGAAACCAATGCGATCAAGGCGGCTTTGGGCGAGCATGCCTACAAGACCGTGATCAGTTCGACCAAATCCATGACCGGCCATTTGCTGGGTGGTGCTGGTGGCATTGAAAGTGTTTTTACCGTGCTGGCCCTGCACGAGCAAAAGATTCCCCCCACCATCAATCTGTTCAATCAGGATCCTGAGTGTGATCTGGATTACTGCGCCAATACGGCGCGGGACGCGAAGATCGATATTGCAGTCAAAAACAATTTCGGTTTTGGTGGCACCAACGGGACGCTGGTATTCAAGCGCGTCTGACCGCACTGAACATTCCTAACTTTGCCAGCCCGACTCTCCGTAAGAGGTCAGCTTTTGCCCGTTCGCAGGAGCGGTCTTCCGGTGGGCTCCAGCTTCGTTCGTCGCATGTGGGTGGCATGGAATGAGGCGAGTGTCGCGGCAGCCGCCGGCTGTCTCTTATCCGCTCAGGCGTAGTACTGCATTTGCCGTGGTCTTGGGATCGCTGCTTGTCTTGGGTTTTTGCGCCTTGGCGGCTTGGTCCGTTGAAGGTGCTGGGACCGTCACGCCGCCAAAGTTTGGTGCCTGGATTTTCTGGTGCCTTGCGGCGGTTGGTGCTTTGCAGTGCTGGCGTCACCAGTTCTGTGGTGCTCTGCACTGGGACGGGCATCTTTGGCATCTTGTAGATTTAGGCCCGAAGGGCGTTCTAGGGGCACTTTCGGCACCCCCCGAAGTCCTTCTGGACATGCAGACTCACCTTTGGGTGTCTGTATTACCCGCAGGGCGCCGCCGCATCTGGCTGTGGTTGGAGCGTTCTAGTCAACCAGAGCGCTGGATGGACTTGCGCCGTGCGGTATATTCGCGCGCCAGACCGGGCGCTGACAACGCTGACGAAACCGCACCGGCCACCAGCCGTGGGGTGTGAATCCCGAGTACCCATGACTGTAATTCCGCCTTCCTCTCCCGAAGACAGCGATCTCCAACTGGTGGAGCGCACGGTAGCGGGCGATCAGCGTGCCTACGAGTTACTGGTCATCAAATACCAGCGTCGCATCGAGCGGCTCATCGGTCGGATGGTGCGTGACACCGACCTCATTCCTGATATTGCGCAAGAAACCTTCATTCGGGCCTATCGCGCGCTCCATCAGTTTCGTGGAGACGCCCAGTTCTATACCTGGCTATACCGGATCGCTGTCAACACCGCCAAAAAGGCGCTGATGGACATGAAGCGCAACCCTGTGATTTCCGAGAATGCCTTGCGTGGCAATGACGATGATGATGAAACTTCCCGCCTCGGGCATGAACTAATCAGCGAAGAAACACCCGAAACCGTACTCGCAGCCCGAGAAATCGCGCAGGCGGTGAACGCTGCGATGGAAGCCTTGCCCGAAGATTTGCGGCAGGCCGTAACGTTGCGTGAAATCGAGGGGCTGAGTTACGAGGAGATCGCTACCGCAATGGGTTGTCCCATTGGCACTGTGCGCTCCCGGATTTTCAGGGCACGTGAAGCTATCTCGGCGCGGGTGCGGCCCTTGCTCGAGAACCAGTCAGGCAAACGTTGGTGAGGTGATGGAAATGAATCAGGCTAAATCAGGTAACGATGGGTCTTTGGATAGCACCATGATGATCGATGAATTGAATCAACGTGAACAGATCTCGGCGCTGGCGGATGGTCAGCTGCAGGAGGATGAGTGGCGTGATGCTGTGTCATTTGCCTGCGGTGACGAGGGGCGGTCGACCTGGGAGCTTTATCACCTTGTAGGCGATGTACTGCGCTCGTCAGAGCTTGCTCGACCTGCAAATCCGGACTTCATGACTCGCTTGCGTGAGCAGATGGCGCAAGAATTCATTTCTCCGCGCCCCGCCGAGCCTTTGGTCACCGTGGTCGCTCCTCCCGGCTTGGAGCAGGCAGCCAATGCATCAATTTTTCGATGGAAGATGGTTGCTGGCGTCGCGTCTTTGGCAGCAGTGGCTGCCATTGGATGGACTTCGCTTGCTACCTTGCAGGGTCCAGGGCAAATGCCGGGGGGGCAATTGGCATCAGCTCCGGCACGGTCGGCCGTACCTGCGGCACCGGTGGTAGCAGTTGTTGACAGCGATGGTCAGCAGGTCATGCTTCGTGACCCACGTCTTGATGAACTTCTGGCTGCGCATAAGCAATTCGGCAGCACGTCTGCTTTGCAAATGCCCGCAGGCTTCTTGCGCAATGCCACTTTCGAATCGCCGGGGCGCTGAGGTGGGTGCTGTGCTGGGCCTTTTCTGACGCTGAGAGCGGGTGATGATCACTTTTGAACTGGTGAAACAAATCCGCAGTCTGCACCGGTGTAGCAACAAGCTTCTATGTCTACTGGCGCTTGGGATTATTTGGGGATCGGTGGGTGCTGCTGCACCCGCCTCTGACGCTTCAGGCCCCGCTACGAATGCAGCTCCACCGATTGAGCGCGATGCGGCGCAATGGATAGAACGGGTGCGATTGGCACCGTGCGCGCGGGCATATTCAGGGACCTTTGTTGTGTTGTCATCAGCAGGGGCGATGGCCAGCTCACGAATATGGCATGCGTGTGATGGAGAGCAACAGCTCGAACGCGTGGAGGCGCTCAGCGGTACACCACGCACCGTCTTTCGTCGCAATGATGAGGTGCGTACGTTCTTGCCTCAATCGCGGATCGTTCGCGCAGATCAGCGTGAGGCTTCCGGAACTTTTCCGCAGGTTCCTTTCGTCAGCGGTGCTTCGATTTCTGAGTTTTATAGCGTGCGCCGCCTAGGACATGAGCGGGTCGCGGGTCACATGGCGGACGTTGTGTGGTTTAAACCGCAAGATTCTCTGCGGTTCGGCTATCGGTTGTGGAGCGAGCGCGACACGGGGCTGGTCGTCAAACTCCAAACCCTGAGTGGGGATGGCAGGGTGTTGGAGCAGGCCGCTTTTTCGGAGCTGGACTTGAATGCTTCGGTCCGCGCAGACCAACTCTCTCGCATGATGGATGCTACGGAGGGATTCAAGGTAGTGGCTCCTGCCGTGGTCAACACCACAGCGCGGGCGGAGGGGTGGAACTTGCGGCAACCGGTAGCAGGATTTGTGGCGGTAAGTTGCCACCGTCGGCCGGTCTCTCCGTCTGAAAAGGCTCAAAACGTTCTGCAGTGTCTTTACTCGGATGGGTTGGCTTCGGTATCGCTGTTTTTTGAGCCGCTCGATTCGCAGCGTCATCCTGCCGAACCACAGGTGTCCAGCATGGGTGCGACGCAATTGCTGGCGCAGCGTGTGCCGCCAGACACTTGGGTTACCGTGGTGGGGGAGGTGCCACTTCAGACCCTGCGCCTTTTTGCGGGTCAGCTTGAGCGGGCTCGCTGAATTTTCGGAGCAGTCCATTCTGCTATTGCTGAGTGTGCCAAGCGCAATTGCAGGCGGTCCGAATGAGCATCGGACGGACGTGGTGCATTCGGGAACCAAATCGCTGCACACTCTTCACATCACACACAGTTTGTTGACAGCAGTCGCTACAAATCATGAAAGGTCAATGATGCCAAAGCTTGTTTGGGAAACGCTGCGCTCCGCAGTGGTGGTCAGTGTTATTGCAGGGGCATCCAGTCTGTTGGTGGTGCCGCATGGTGTCGCCCACGCGCAACCCTCCGCAGTGATAAGAGGATTGCCCGACTTTACGGATTTGGTGGACCAGGTTGGTCCTTCCGTCGTCAACATCCGAACGGTAGAAAGGGCCGCAGCTCGCGGCAATGCCAATGGCATGGATGAAGAGATGTTGGAGTTCTTTCGTCGTTTCGGCGTGCCCATTCCGAACGCGCCCCGCCAGCAGCGGCCACAACGGCCGCAATTGGAGGAAGATCCCCAGCCGCGTGGCGTGGGCTCGGGCTTTATTTTGACGAGCGATGGCTATGTGATGACCAACGCCCATGTGGTGGAAGGTGCGGAAGAGGTCATCGTCACACTCACGGACAAACGTGAGTTCAAGGCCAAGATTGTGGGTGCTGACAAGCGCACGGATGTCGCGGTGGTGAAGATTGAGGCGTCCGGGCTTCCCGCGGTCAAAGTAGGTGATGTCAGCCGCCTTCGTGTTGGTGAGTGGGTGATGGCGATTGGATCGCCGTTTGGCCTGGAGAACACGGTGACTGCTGGCATCGTGAGTGCCAAACAGCGTGACACGGGCGACTACCTTCCGTTCATTCAGACAGATGTTGCCATTAACCCCGGTAACTCCGGTGGGCCACTCATCAACATGCGCGGGGAAGTGGTTGGTATCAACAGCCAGATCTATTCGCGCTCAGGAGGATTCATGGGGATCTCGTTTGCGATCCCGATGGACGAGGCGATCCGCGTGAGCGAGCAGTTGCGCACATCGGGTCGCGTTACCCGTGGGCGCATTGGTGTGCAAATTGGTCAAGTCACCAAGGATGTTGCCGAATCCATCGGCCTTGGCAAGGCCCAGGGTGCATTGGTGACAGGCGTGGAAACGGGGTCACCCGCGGACAAGGCTGGTGTGGAGGCCGGCGATATCATCACGCGCTTCGATGGCAAACCAATTGAAAAGGTGGCAGACCTGCCGCGCCTCGTAGGCAATACCAAGCCAGGCAACAAAAGCACAGTGACGGTTTTCCGACGGGGGGCCTCACGTGACCTGGGCATTACGATCGCCGAAATCGAGGCGGATAAGCCTGCAGTGGCAAAGGCGCCGGAGCGTGAAGAGAAACCCAAGGCATCGGTGGCGGCACAACAGATTGGCTTAGCCGTGATGGAGTTGACCGAGGCCCAGAAGAAAGAGCTGAAGCTTCGCGGTGGTGTGGCAGTGGCCGCAGCGACGGAGGCTGCTGCGCGTGCCGGGCTGCGGGAAGGGGACATCATCTTGTCGATCGCTAACACGGAGGTATCGGGCGTCAAAGAGTTCGAGGCCGCACTGAGCAAGGCAGACAAGAGCAAGCCCATCAACGTCTTGTATCGCCGGGGAGGATGGGCGCAGTATGCGTTGATCAGACCTGCTCGCTAAGAATTAGGAGTCTGCGAAGCGGCGTGAATCCCGCAGGAAAGCGCGGGCTTTTGCTGTCCAGCAGGCTGCCTTTGAAGCAAATTCGACCGTTTCTAAGGGAAACTTAGATGTTAGCCTATGCTAACTTTCTGCCCGGCTTTGTATCAAATTCGATAGAATAGGCCCACCTGTTCAACTCCAGTTGCATATCGACGGGTGTCACGTTCACGATGCGGGATTTTTCTGTGCAATGCACAGCTGATCCACAGCTCACCCACAAGTTGTTCAGCGTTGTTGCTGAGTTGGCTGTGAATAAGTTGTGTATAAAATCCTTGTTGCACATGGGCAACTCCTTTCAGATGCTGTTACTCGGGCTTTCTCGGGCGAGCTTTTTGCCTACAATGAAGACCCAACTATCGCAGTTGCCAATGATTGTTGGTTCAGGGCGCGTCGCCATTCGACGCGCCCTTTTTTCTTGTGCGCACTGTTTTAATTCAATCACTTGACGCTTTTCGTTGATGAACCACATCAGAAATTTTTCCATCATCGCGCATATTGACCATGGCAAGTCGACACTTGCTGATCGCTTGATTCAGCGCTGCGGAGGCTTGTCAGATCGTGATATGGAGGCTCAGGTTCTGGACTCGATGGAGATCGAAAAAGAACGTGGGATAACCATCAAGGCGCAGACCGCTGCGCTGCAATACAGGGCCCAGGATGGACAGGTCTACAACCTCAATTTGATTGACACTCCGGGCCATGTCGACTTCTCTTATGAAGTCAGCCGCTCCCTGTCTGCATGTGAGGGTGCGCTGCTCGTTGTTGATGCATCTCAGGGCGTAGAAGCGCAGACCGTGGCCAACTGCTACACCGCGCTGGACCTGGGCGTCGAAGTGGTACCCGTGCTGAACAAAATGGATCTGCCGAATGCCGACCCAGACAATGCCAAGGTCGAGATCGAGGACGTGATCGGCATTGACGCGACCGACGCAATTCCTTGTTCGGCCAAGACTGGCATGGGCATTGATGAGATCCTGGAAGCCATTGTGGCCAAGGTGCCTTCACCACGTGGCAAGGCAGAGGGGCCGCTGCGCGCGATGATCATCGACAGCTGGTTCGACAGCTATGTCGGCGTGGTGATGCTGGTGCGTGTTGTGGATGGCCGTTTGCTCAAGGGCGAGCGCATCAAGATGATGGCCAGTGGCGCGGTATACAACGCCGACAACCTTGGCGTGTTCACACCCGCCAACGAGCCGCGCAGCTCACTTGATGCAGGGCAGGTGGGCTACATCATTGCCGGCATCAAAGAGTTGCAGGCGGCGAAGGTAGGCGACACCATCACGCTCGAAAAGAAGTTGCCCAACAACGCGGGCCCGGCATCAGAGGCGTTGCCTGGCTTCAAGGAAATCCAGCCCCAGGTGTTCGCTGGCCTGTACCCCACCGAAGCGAGTGAATACGATTCTTTGCGTGATGCGCTGGAAAAGCTCAAGCTCAATGATGCGTCGCTGCACTACGAACCTGAGGTGAGCCAGGCGCTTGGTTTTGGTTTTCGCTGCGGGTTCTTGGGGTTGTTGCACATGGAAATTGTGCAAGAGCGTCTGGAGCGGGAGTTCGATCAGGATCTCATCACAACCGCTCCCAGCGTGGTTTATCAAGTCGTCCGGGCCGATGGCGAAGTGGTGATGGTGGAGAACCCTTCCAAAATGCCCGATCAGGGGCGGCTGGAAGAAATCCGCGAACCCATTGTCACCGTGCATCTGTACATGCCACAGGACTATGTGGGCCCCGTGATGACGCTGGCCAATCAAAAGCGCGGCGTGCAGATGAACATGGCCTATCACGGCCGCCAGGTCATGCTGACGTATGAAATGCCGCTTGGTGAAATCGTGCTCGACTTCTTCGACAAACTCAAATCGGTGTCGCGCGGTTACGCGTCCATGGACTACGAGTTCAAGGAATATAGGGCCTCCGACGTGGTGAAAGTCGATATTCTTCTCAACGGAGAAAAGGTGGATGCCTTGTCCATCATCGTGCACCGTTCGCAGTCCCAGTACCGCGGGCGGGCTGTGGTCGCCAAGATGCGCGAAATCATCAGCCGTCAGATGTATGACGTGGCCATCCAAGCGGCCATCGGCGCCAACATCATCGCGCGCGAGACCATCAAAGCGCTGCGCAAAAACGTGTTGGCAAAATGTTATGGCGGTGATGTCAGCCGCAAACGCAAACTCCTTGAGAAGCAAAAAGCAGGCAAGAAACGCATGAAACAGATTGGCTCGGTCGAGGTGCCGCAAGAGGCATTTTTGGCAATTTTGCAGGTGGAAGACTGATGCAGTTCATGCAAATCCTCACCGCCATGGTGCTGGCGGCTTTTGCAGGCTATATCGGCGCTTGGTACATGGGCGCCATTGAAGGCAACTTTGCGCTTTTGCTCTTTTTGGCGACCGTAGTCACCGGGGCTTACTGGTTGGCCGAGCGGGCTTATTTCCTGCCCCGCCGTCGGCGGGCGGCGCAGGCCATCGAAGAGGCTGCAGCGCAACGTCGAACCGAGTTGGATCGCATGGGCATTCGGCAAGTGGATGTGGATGCGCAAGAGGCCAAGGGACGCATTCTCATGCAGCCCTGGTGGCTGGACTGGACAGCGGGCTTATTCCCGGTGATTGCCGCTGTGTTCTTCTTGCGTTCGTTTCTGTTTGAACCCTTCAAGATCCCTTCGGGGTCCATGATTCCGACCTTGCTGGTCGGTGACTTGATTTTGGTGAACAAATTCACCTATGGTGTACGCCTTCCGGTGATCCATACCAAGATCACTGAGGGCAACAAGCCAGAGCGGGGGGATGTGCTGGTGTTTCGCTACCCCCCGCAGCCAAGCCTGGATTACATCAAGCGGGTTGTGGGTGTGCCGGGCGACGAGGTTGCCTACATCAACAAGCGCCTGACGATCAACGGTCAAGCCGTGGACACCAAGGCAGCGCCTGATTTTTTTGAGGAAGATTCAATGCGCTACTTCAAGCAGTTCGAAGAACAGCTGGGGAGTCAGCCGCACAGGTTGCTGAACAATCCGGATGTGCCTGCCTTTGTGCAGGGCGCGAGCAATTTTGCCTACCGAGACAACTGCCGCTACAGTGTCGAAGGCGTCACCTGCAAGGTGCCTGAAGGCCACTACTTCATGATGGGCGACAACCGGGACAACTCTCTGGATTCACGCTACTGGGGGTTTGTGCCGGAGGGCAACATTGTCGGAAAAGCCTTTTTTGTCTGGATGAATTTCGGTAGTCTCAAGCGAATTGGTCCATTTCATTGAGCGGGATCCGTCGCAGAACACAAGGAGAGGGTAAGTTATGAAATTGCATCGCACAGCCAGTCGGTCACGCCAGCGTGGTTTGTCATTCATTGGGCTCGTTTTTTTCGGGGTATTTGCAGTTGCCGCTTTCGCCGTTGGCGGTCAGTCGGTACCCATCTTTTTGGAGAACGTCGCCATTAAGAAAGCTGCGGAAAAGGCAAAGCTTGAAGGTACGGTTCCGGGTATCAGAGCGGCATTTGATCGAGCTGCGGCTATCGACGACATCACATCGATTCAAGGTAAAGACCTTGAGATCACCAAGCGCGGTGACAAAACAGTTGTGGGATTCAAGTATTCGCGTGAAATTGCTCTGGCGGGCCCGGCCTTCCTCGTTTACCGCTTTGAAGAGCAGACCAAATAAGTGCATCCTGGCCTTTTAGCGCTGCAGGATCGTCTGCAGCATGTTTTCTCGGATCCGTCCCTCCTTCAGCGCGCCACCACACACCGCAGTTTTTCTGTGGACCACAACGAGCGGCTCGAGTTTCTGGGTGATTCCGTTCTGAATCTGGCCGTAGCAAGCCTTCTGTACCAGCGGCTGTCAGCGCTGCCAGAAGGGGATCTTTCGCGCGTGCGTGCCAATCTGGTCAAGCAAGATACCTTGCACCAGTTGGCTTTGCGGTTGAAGGTTTCTGAGGTATTGCGTTTGGGAGAGGGGGAGTCCAAATCCGGTGGGCAGCAGCGCCCCTCCATCCTCGCGGATGCTCTCGAAGCGTTGATCGGCGCTGTGTATCTGGATGCGGGATATGCCAGCGCCGAGGCGCTGGTCCACCGTCTGTTTCAGGGTGTAGAGATCAACCCGCAAATGCAGGCGGCCTCCAAGGACCCCAAAACCGCGTTGCAGGAGTGGCTCCAGGGCCGCAAAATGAAGCTGCCGCAATACAAGGTGGTCGCTACTGTGGGCGCCGCGCACCGCCAGACCTTTGATGTCGAGTGCGATATACCCGAACTAGGCCTTACCGAGCGCGGCATTGGTGGCTCCCGCCGTGCGGGCGAGCAGGCCGCCGCAGAGGCCATGCTGGCCACATTGAAAGCAAAGAAATTATGAATGACGCTACCAAAGATGTAGCTGGTGATGCAGGCGCAGAAGGTGCTCCGGTGCAAAATGACCTGGAGGCCATGTTGGCTGCGGCAGGCGCTCCAGCGGCTGTGCCAGGTCAACGCTGTGGCGTAATCGCTATCGTAGGCAAGCCTAACGTGGGCAAGTCGACGTTGCTCAATGCCCTGGTGGGCCAGAAGATCAGCATCACCTCGCGCAAGGCACAGACCACACGCCACCGCATCACAGGCATCCGCACGCGCGAGCAGACCCAGTTCATTTTTGTGGACACCCCGGGCTTTCAGACCCGGCATGCCACGGCGCTGAACAAGTCTCTAAACAAGACCGTGATGGGCGCAATCGGCGATGTGGACTTGATCCTCTTCGTCGTCGAGGCCGGCAACTTCACGCTGGCCGATGCCAAGGTCCTTTCGCTGTTCAAACCCGGCATTCCTACCCTGCTGCTGGCTAACAAGCTGGACATGGTGCACCGCCGCGCCGAGCTGGCGCCCTGGCTCAAAAGCATGCAGGAGCGCCACCCGTTTGCCGAATTCGTGCCCATGTCCGCCAAGAACAAGGGCGACATCGAGCGCCTGTTTGGCATTTGCGCCAAGTACCTGCCCGAACAAGCCTGGTGGTATGGCGAAGACGAACTGACTGACCGCAGCGAAAAATTCCTTGCGTCGGAAACCGTGCGCGAAAAGCTGTTCCGCTTCACCGGCGACGAGCTGCCCTATACCTCGACCGTGGTCATCGACAAATTCGAGGAAGAAGCCAGCAAGGCGCACAAGCGCATGGTCAAGATCGCCGCCACCATTGTGGTTGAGCGCGACAACCACAAGATGATGGTCATTGGCGACAAGGGCGAGCGCCTGAAGCGCATCGGCACCGAAGCCCGCCAGGAGCTGGAAAAGCTCATGGACGCCAAAGTGTTCCTGGAGCTGTGGGTCAAGGTGCGCTCCGGCTGGGCCGACGATGAAGCGCGCGTGCGCTCGTTCGGCTACGAATAATCCTGTGTCTCCCCACCACCCTGTCTTGCTCGGGCTGCAAAAGCGGGCTGGCGCTGGCCAGCCGCAGGCGTTTTTGTAGCTCTGAAGAAGCCGATGGCCGTCGCCAAGCGTATTGCTGATGAACCCGCCTTCGTGCTGCACAGCTACGACTGGAGCGAGTCAAGCCTAATTTTGGAAGTCTTTTGCAGGCGCCAGGGCCGGGTGGCACTCGTGGCCAAGGGCGCGAAGAAGCCCACCTCCAATTTCCGCCCGGTGCTGCTGCCGCTGCAGCCCTTGCTGGTGACCTACACGCTTACGGGCGATGGCAATGCCGATATCCACACCCTCAAAGGCGCAGAGTGGGTGGGCGGGCATGTGATGCCCACGGGCGATGCGCTGCTGTCGGGTATGTACCTCAATGAACTCCTGCTGCGTCTGCTAGCCCGCGCAGATCCCCACCATGCATTGTTTGATGCCTATGCCGGTGTGGTGCGCGTGCTGGCAAGCGAGCACGGTGACGCCCTGGAGCCGGTGTTGCGCAGCTTCGAGTTGCTGCTGCTGCGCGAGATCGGTTTGCTCCCGGGACTTGACGTGCAGACCATGACGCTGGAGCCGCTGCGGCCGACGGGACGGTACACGCTGGTGCCCGAAGGCGGCCTGCGTGCCGCGTCAACCGCCGAGCGTGCGGGCCTGCTGGGCAGCCAGTGGCAAACGCTGCAGCGCGCGCTGGACGACGATACTGCCAGCTACCCTGCCACCTTGCGCGCCTGTGCGCCCATCGCTGCAGAACTCAAGCCCCAGTTGCGCACCTTGCTGCAATACCATTGCGGCAGTCCAATGCTGCGCACCCGCCAGCTCATGATTGACCTGCAGGCCCTATGACCCCACCTTCACAGCCATCGCACCGCACCGCCTTGTCGGTCAACGTCAACAAAGTCGCCCTGCTGCGCAACACGCGCCACCTGGGCATTCCCAGCGTCACGCGTGCGGCGCAGGTGTGCCTGCAGGCCGGCGCGCAGGGCATCACCGTGCATCCCCGGCCTGACGAGCGGCATATTCGCGGCCAGGACGTGTTCGAGCTGGCCGCGGTGATGAAGGCCTGGCCCGACCGCGAATACAACATCGAAGGCAATCCGTCGCAAAACCTGATGGACTTCATTCGCGAGCTTGCGGGCCAGGACATGCGGCCACACCAGGTGACCTTTGTGCCCGACAGCGAAGACCAGTTCACCAGCGACCATGGCTGGAGCTTTCCGCAGGATGCCGAGCGGCTGGCGCCCCTGATCGCCGAGTGCAAGGCGTTGGGTGTGCGCGTGAGCCTGTTCATGGACCCGGTGCCGGAGCAAATGGCCGCGGCCAAAGCAGTGGGTGCTGACCGCGTGGAGCTGTACACCGAGCCGTATGCCGCTGCCTGGGGCACACCCCAGCAACCGGTCGAAATCAAACGCTATGCCGCAGCAGCGCAGGCGGCTCTGGATGCGGGTCTGGGCGTCAACGCGGGCCACGACCTCAACCGCGACAACCTTGCCGCCTTTGTGCGCGAAGTGCCCGGCGTGCTCGAAGTCTCGATTGGCCATGCCTTGGTTGCCGATGCGCTGGAGCTGGGCTATGCGGCTACGGTGACGGCTTACTTGGGTTGCATCCAGGCAGGCTCTGCGGCCCAGTTGGTGAACTCCTGATTTGATAGCTGCTAGCGCTTTATGGATAAGCGCTAGAGCCTAATTTCATTCATAAAATCATGATCTACGGTATCGGCACCGACATCTGCGACGTGCGCCGCATCGCGGCCAGCCTGGAGCGCCACGGCGACCGCTTTGCCCAGAAGGTGTTGGCCGAGGGTGAACTGGCCACCTGGCGTGAGCGCAGTGCGCGCTGGCCTGACCGGGGTTTGCGCTATCTAGCCACGCGGTTCTCCGCGAAGGAGGCTTTCAGCAAAGCCATCGGCCTGGGCATGCGCATGCCCATGACCTGGCGCCATTGCGAAGTGGCCAAGCTTGCGAGCGGTCAGCCCGTGATCGTGCTGCATGGCGCGCTGAGGGAATGGTTTGACAGCAAAGGCCTGCACGCGCACCTGAGCGTGACGGACGAGACCGACTATGCCGCCAGCTTCTGTGTGGTAGAGAAATTTGATTGAAAATGGGCTCTAGCGCTTGATGGATAAGCGCTAGTAGCTATGTATTGAATAGCAACCTGATGTTTGACACCCTATGACCGAACACGCCCCCCTCATCCTCGACGTGGCAGGTACCGAGCTGACCGCCGCCGACCGCCGCCGTCTGGCCCACCCGCTGACCGGCGGCGTCATCCTGTTTGCCCGCAACTGGGAAAACCGCGCCCAACTACTGCAACTGACCAGCAGCATCAAGGCCGTGCGCGATGACCTGCTGATCTGCGTAGACCACGAAGGCGGTCGCGTGCAGCGGTTTCGCACCGACGGTTTCACACACCTGCCGCCCATGCGCGCGCTGGGCGAACTGTGGATGGATGACGGCAAGGGCGCCAACTCCGTGCCCGGCAGCGGTGCGCTGCGAGCCACCAACGCGGCGACAGCCGCGGGCTATGTACTCGGTACCGAACTGCGGGCGTGCGGCGTCGACTTCAGCTTCACACCGGTCTTGGACCTGGATTGGGGCGAAAGCGGCGTGATCGGCGACCGTGCCTTCCACCGCGACCCACGCGTCGTGGCGCTGCTGGCCAAAAGCCTCATGCATGGCCTGTTGCAAGCGGGCATGGCCAACTGCGGCAAACACTTTCCGGGGCACGGCTTTGTCAAAGCCGACTCGCACACCGAGGTCCCCGTGGACAAGCGCAGCCTCAAGGCCATCCTGGCCGATGATGCCGCCCCGTACCCTTGGCTCAGCAGTACGCTTACCAGCGTAATGCCCGCCCACGTGATCTACCCCAAGGTCGACAGCCGCCCGGCGGGGTTTTCTCAGCGCTGGCTGCAAGACATCCTGCGCCGCCAGATGCGGTTTGACGGCGCGATCTTCAGCGATGACCTCAGCATGGAAGGCGCCCGCCGTTTGGACGGCCAGGTGGTCAGCTATACCGATGCTGCCATAGCCGCACTCGATGCAGGCTGCGACCTGGTGCTGCTGTGCAACCAGAGCGTTGGCGACGGCAAAGCCGTGGACGAGTTGATAGACGGCCTGGAAGTTGCCCTCTCAAAGGGCCAATGGCAGCCTAGCGTGGACAGCGAGTCCCGCCGGTTGGCACTGCTGCCCGAAACCCTGCCCCAGCCCTGGGACGAACTGATGTATCAGCCCGCGTACCTTCAGGCTCTGGATTTGCTGCCCTGAATGCGCGGGCGTGCCAGCGGTCATCCGGACGGGGTGCGCCGATATTTCCACGAGGGCTGCAGCGGGGGGCAGCCGGCGGGTTTCCAGTCCGACGCCTGCTAGGGCGTATTGAAAGGCCCGGACACCACCGGCGGTGGAGCCACTGAGGCCGTTGCAGCATCCGTAACGGGCACTGCGGCGGGCGCTGGTGGCGGAGGCACGCCATTGAACCTGCGCACCACCCGCTGAAAAATCAGCGAGTTCGGTATCTGCAGCCATGCACCGCCACGGGCCTCGGTGTGGACTTCGCCATAGTCTTGGAGGGTGGTGTAGAGCAAATTGATATCCACCACGCGGCCTTTGGCGCCTGGTTTTTCTGCCGTGTCCAGCACCTCAATGTAGTCCCCGATGCGGTACGGGCGTACCGTAAAGATCAGCAGAGCGCAAAACAGGTTGGACAACACGCTCCACGCGGCAAAAAATGCCACGGCCCCAACGGTGGCAAAGCCGGTAAAGGCAGTCCACAGCACCGTGGCAGAAACCCCCATGCGCTCGAGCACCAGCAGCAGTGCACTGGCGATGATGACCCAGCGAATCACACCGTTGATGGGCACCAGCAATTCATCGGGCAGTTGGTAGTGCGCACTCGCGCGGCGCACCAGGCGGCGCAAGGTGCGCTGCAGCAGCCATGCCACCAACACGATCAATAGGATCTGCACGCCGGGGACGATGACTTCGAGCCAGTCCTGAACCCAACTGGGCAGACGGTCGGTCAGAACTTGCATGCGCGAAGCCGCTGAGCGGGCGTTGCGCTCGGTCGCGCTGAAAGAAAAAGCAGAAAAGAAACTCAATTGCGCAATTGCTCCACGGTGTCCATTTGCATTTCAAAACTGAAGAAACGATTGCGGCCCTGGGCCTTGGCGGCATACAGGGCCTGGTCAGCGCGCATGATCATGCTCTCGGCGTTGGTGCTGTCGTCTGGAACGCAGGTGGTGATGCCGCCCGACAAAGTCAGCGTAGTGCCCAGTGGGGAATCCGCATGCGGTAGCGCGCGCACCTTCATCAACTGACCCAGCGCACGCGCAAAGGTCATGGCGCCGGAGCGCGGTGTGTTGGGCAGGATGAGCGCGAATTCCTCACCGCCATAGCGCGACGCCACGTCGCGCGGGCGCACACACACCTCGCGCAACAGACGGCCCACTTCTTTCAGGCAGGCATCACCTTGCAAATGCCCGCTGGCATCGTTGAACAACTTGAAGTGGTCCAGATCGCACAGCATGAGCGTGAGAGGCGTGCCATCACGGCGTGCCGACAAAATCTCGTTGTGCAGAATTCGGTCGAAACCGCGGCGGTTGACAAGGCCCGTGAGGGCATCAACCTCCACCATTTCGTTGAGGCGCAAGTTGGCCGCATGCAATTCGGCGGACATCGATACCAGTCTGCGGCGCATGTCCAGCAGACGCCGCATGGCTCGCAGCTTGGCCATCAGCACAATGGGCTTGACGGGTTTGACAAGGTAGTCGTCGCCGCCAACTTCAATGCCGCGCCACACGTCCAGCTCGTTGTCCAGGCCCGACAGGAAGATGATGGGTGTCCAGTCGCCCGCCTCACTCTCGCGCATCTGCTGGGCCACCCAATAGCCATCTTCGCCCGGCAGTTTGATGTCCAGAAGCACCAAGTCAGGCCGATGGGCTTTGAACAGTTGCAATGCGGTGCGGCCCTCCGGGGCTTCCAAGATGTCTGCCACACCGGCCCGCCGAAGCTCGGCGACCAAAGCTGCCCTTACAGAGCGCTGGTCTTCCACCACCAACACTGAGAACCCTCCACCCGGGGGCGAAGCTTCTGTGGCTGGGTACGGTGCGCTGCTGGGCGTGAATGGCACGGTGGCGACTCCTTGGGCCGGAAAAACGCGCGATCTCGCGGGCTGGCTTCCCTTTCAGGACTCCCTGCGAAGTGCGGGGAACAGGATCACGTCGCGGATGCTGGGGCTGTCAGTCAGCAGCATCATGAGCCGATCAATACCGATACCGCAACCCCCTGTGGGTGGCATGCCGTATTCCAGCGCGCGCACAAAGTCGTGGTCGTAGAACATGGCTTCGTCGTCGCCGCTTTCCTTGGCGGTCACCTGGGCGTGAAAACGCGCAGCCTGGTCTTCGGCGTCGTTCAGCTCGCTGAAGCCGTTGCCGAATTCGCGGCCGGTGATGTACAGCTCGAAGCGCTCGGTGACCTCCGGGCGCGTGTCATTGGCGCGCGCCAGGGGCGAGATCTCGGTGGGGTGTTCCATGATGAAAGTGGGCTGCCAGAGCTTGTCTTCCACGGTTTCTTCAAAGTACAGCACCTGAAGGCTGGCCAGCGTGCGGCCCGACAGCTTGTTCTTTTCTTCGCTCAGGCCCAGCTTCTTGAGAGCACCGATCAGCCATGCGGCGTCATCCACGTGGGCACCGGCTTCGGTGTACTGAAAGATCGCTTCGCGGATGGTCAGGCGTGCAAACGGCTGGGTCAGATCCACGGCGCGGCCCTGGTAGGTCATTTGCAGCGAGCCCGTGGCTTTAACGGCCACTTCGCGAATCAGCGTCTCGGTGAAGTCCATCAGGTCCAGGTAGTTCCAGTACGCCGCGTAGAACTCCATCATGGTGAACTCGGGGTTGTGGCGCACCGAGATACCTTCGTTGCGGTAGCTGCGGTTGATTTCAAACACGCGCTCGAAACCGCCCACGATCAGGCGCTTCAAATACAGCTCGGGCGCAATGCGCAGGTACATCTCCTGCTCCAGCGCGTTGTGATGTGTCACAAAAGGCTTGGCATTGGCGCCGCCCGGGATGGGGTGCAGCATGGGCGTTTCGACCTCCAGGAAGCCGTGGCTCACCATGAACTCGCGCAGGCCACTCACGGCCTTGCTGCGCGCCATAAAGCGCTTGCGAGCCTGCTCGTCGGTGATCAGATCCACATAGCGCTGGCGGTACTTCTGCTCCTGGTCGGCCATGCCGTGGAACTTGTCGGGCAGCGGGCGCAGGCTCTTGGTCAGCAAACGCAGGCTGGTCACCTTGACCGAAAGCTCCCCGGTCTTGGTTTTCATCAGCGTGCCCTCGGCACCTACGATGTCGCCCAGGTCCCAATGCTTGAACGCCGTGTAAAGGTCTTCGCCCAAGGCGTCGCGGGTGACGTACAGCTGAATGCGCCCGCCCACTTCGCCTAGTGAGCCGTCCTGCACCGTGGCAAAACTGGCTTTGCCCATGACGCGCTTGAGCATCATGCGGCCGGCGACGGAGACGGTGACCGGAGCAGCCTCCAGCGCTTCGTTGGTGGCGTCGCTGTGGTCCACATGCAGTTGTGCGGCCTTGTGGCCGGGCTTGAAATTGTTGGGAAACGCCACGCCGCCGCCCGCGGCCTGGGCCTCGCGCAAGGCGCGGAGCTTCTCGCGGCGCTCGGCGATGAGCTGGTTTTCGTCCTGGGGCGCGGGTGCGGGGTTCTGTTCAGACATGGGCCGGGAGTGCGGTAGGGAATTGGATGGGGCTGCAGAAAGCGTCCGCGCTGCGGGCAACATGCCCACTGCACGCGCCGACGGTTGAAGGGCGGCGCTCCGAAACAGCGAAACCCGTGATTTTAGGGCTTCTGTCTGGGACCTGCGTTGCCCCATACCGCTGTCGCAGTCCGGGCAATGATGCGCAGGTCGAGCCATAGCGTACGGGTGCGCACGTATTCGCAGGCGAAGTGCAACTTGGCCGGCAGGATTTCGTGCACGTAGGTGTGCTCAGGGTCGCTGCTTTTTGCCAGCAGCATGCTCTCGTCGCGAAACGCCAGTGAGGCCAGGTCGGTAATGCCTGGCCGCACGCTCAGCACTTGCTGCGCCACATCGGGCGGGTATAGGGCCACATAGCGAGGAACTTCCGGCCTGGGGCCGACCACGCTCATGTCGCCCCGCAGCACGTTGGCAAACTGGGGCAACTCGTCCAGCTTGGTGCGGCGCAGAAAGTGGCCTGCGCGGGTAATGCGGGCATCGGCACCAACGGTGATGGCAGGGCCCGCCTGGTCCGCTCCAACGCGCATGGTGCGGAACTTGGCAATGTGAAAGTGCCGACCTTTGCGTCCCACGCGGGTCTGCCGGTACAGCATGGGCCCGGGCGAATCCAGTCGCACCCACAGCGCCAGCACGGCGAGCAGTGGCGACAGCGCCAGGAGTGCGCTGGCGGCAAACAGGATATCGAAGAGCCGCTTGGCCATCAGTGGGCGATGGGTGCGTTCAACCGCCGAGCAAGGCGTGCAGCGCCGCAATAACGCGGTCCTGGTCGGCATCGCTCATGGCGGTAAACAGTGGAAGGCTCACCATGGCCAGGTATGCCGCGTCGGCGGTGGGAAACTGCCCGGGCGTCAGACCATAGCGGTCGCGCCAATAAGGGTGGCGGTGCAAGGGAACATAGTGCACGCTGGTTCCGATGCCCCGATCCGCCAGGCCCTGGATGAGGTCGTCACGACCGATGCGTGCCTCCGAGGTCAGTCGCACCACATACAGGTGCCAGGCGTGCTGGTCGCCCGCTGGCGCGGTGGCTGGCAGCACGAGTGGCAGGGTTGCCAGCGCGGCGTGGTAACGCTGCGCCAGGGTTTCGCGTCGCTGCACGAACTGCGGCAGGCGAGCCAGTTGCACAACTCCCATGGCCGCAGCCACATCCGTCATGTTGTATTTGAAGCCAGGAGCTACCACCTCGTAGTACCAAGCTGGTGTTTTGGACGTGAAGCGGTCGAACGCATCGCGGTTCATTCCGTGCAGGCGCATCACGCGCATGCGCTGGGCCAAGGTCTCGTCGCGCGTCACGGCCATGCCACCTTCGCCGGTGGTGATCGTCTTGTTGGCGTAGAAGCTGAACACCGTCACATCCGACGCCAGTTGACCCACCAGAGCGCCGCGCCAGGTGGTGGGCAATGCGTGCGCGGCGTCTTCCACCACCTTCAGCCCGTGCTCATGGGCGATTGCGAGGATAGCGTCCATGTCGCACGCCAGGCCGCCGTAGTGCACCGGCATGATGGCCTTCGTGCGGGGCGAGATGGCTGCGCGCACCCCGGCCGGGTCCATGTTCAAAGTGACAGGATCGACATCCACCAGCACGGCATCGGCGCCCAGGTAGCGCACCACCTCCACCGTGGCCGTGAAGGTGAGGGTGGGGGCGATCACTTCATCTCCCGGGCCAATGCCCAGTGCTTCCAGCGCAAGGTGCAGGCCCGCGGTGGCCGAATTGACGGCCACGCTGTGCAGGCCCCCGCCCAGGTAATTGGTGAAGGCGGTCTCGAACTTTTTGGCCATGGGGCCGGTGGTCACCCAGCCCGAGCGCAAGGCTTCAGTCACTGCAGTAATCTCGGCTTCGCCGATGTCGGGGCGGGCGAAGGGTAAAAACGGAAGGGCGGTGCTCGAGGGGGGGGTCATGCGTTCTCCGGCGCAGCGGGTCGACGGCCAATGGGGATGTACTCCAGCCCCGCCTGCAGGACCGTGGCGGGGTCAAACAGGTTGCGCCCGTCCACCACGATGGGTTGGCGCAAGGCGCTGGCGAGGAACGCGAAGTCAGGACTGCGGAACTCTTTCCATTCCGTGACGATGACCAAGGCATCGGCCCCATGCAGCGCGGCGTGGGCGCTGTTGGCATAGTTCAGCCGTGCGTGCGGCGGCCACTGGGCCTGTGCTGCGGCCATGGCTTGCGGATCGTATGCGGCCACGTTGGCGCCACGCTCCAGCAGACCCTGCACCAGCGTTGCGCTGGGCGCCTCGCGCAGGTCGTCGGTGCCGGGCTTGAAGGCCAGGCCCCACACCGCAAATCGCAGACCGTCCAGCTTGGCGCCGAAGCGTGCCGTGATTTTGTCCAGCAGCACCTGTTTTTGCCGTTCGTTGACGGACTGCACGGCTCGCAGGATCTGCAGCGGCTGCCCGGCGGCCTCACCTGTGTGGATCATCGCTCGCACGTCCTTGGGAAAACACGAACCGCCGTAGCCGGTGCCCGCATACAGAAAATGCGTGCCAATGCGCGGGTCGGAGCCTATTCCGATGCGCACGTTCTCGATGTCTGCCCCCAGCTTTTCGGCCAGCAGCGCCAGCTCGTTCATGAAGCTGATGCGCGTGGCCAGCATGGCGTTCGCGGCGTACTTGGTGAACTCGGCGCTGCGAACGTCCATCTCGATGAGGCGCTCGCGGTTGCGCATGAAGGGGGCATACAGCGAGCGCATCAACGCCGTGGCGCGCTCGTCGTCGCTGCCGACAATCACGCGGTCGGGCCGCATGAAGTCCTGCACGGCCGAACCTTCCTTGAGGAACTCGGGGTTGGACACCACCGAAAAATCCGATGGCTGGCCGCGCGCCGCCAGCTTCTGAGCCAGCGTGTGGCGGACCTGTTCCGCCGTACCCACAGGTACCGTGCTCTTGTTCACGATGAGCCTGTAGCCTGCCATGTGCTCACCCACCGAACGCGCGGCCGCCAGCACGTGCTGCAGGTCGGCAGAGCCGTCTTCTTGCGGCGGGGTGCCCACCGCGATAAAGACCACGCTGCCGTGCGCTACGGCCTCGGCCACATCCGTGGTAAAGCGCAGGCGGCCCCCTTGGGCGTTGCGCCGCACCACGTCGTCCAGCCCAGGCTCGTGGATGGGTATGCCGCCTTGCTGGAGTGTCTCGACGCGGGCGGCATCGCGGTCAAGACAAACCACGTGGTTGCCCATTTCAGCCAGGCAGGCGCCTGTGACCAGCCCCACATAGCCCGTGCCGATGACGGTGATTTTCATGATGACGACGTACGCAATACAGGTTTCACGGCCCAGCTCAGTCGGTGGGTGCGGGCCAGGGGGACGACCGCAGGCAGCAACACCGCCACGGAGGACAGCAGCGCAGCGGGAAGGCGGCGCGCCAGTGGGGGGGCAAGCGTGAGCCGGCGCGAAGTGATGTGGGCCTGTGGGAACAGGCGCTGCACTTCGCGCAAAGGCATGCCTCGCACATCGGGGTTGCGCGGGTTATCGACGGTGAAGTCATACACCAGCACCCCTCCCCCAGGTGCCACCCACTGCCACATCTGCTGGGCGAGGGCGGTGCGAAACGCGACATCCAGCACGGAACTGAACAGCGTGAAGGCCAGCACGGCCTGCTGGCTTGCGGGTGTGATGGAGGCCTGCAGCGCATCGCCTGCGGTGATTCGCACGCTGGTGGGCAAGCGCTCGCGGGCCTGTGCGGCACGTTCGGGCTGCAGTTCCAGGCCGTGCAGCAGCGCCGGTTCAGCCCCCAACCGAATCAGGTCTTGCAGGTTGCTACCGCTGCCGCAGCCCACTTCGGTGATGTGCAGGCCCTCCAGGTTTTGCCAGCCATGGTCCAGCCATAGGCGGCGCTGCACGCGCAAGCGTTCCTGCTGGGCCTGCAGGGCCGACGCACTGGCATACAGGCTGTAGCGCTGTGCGTCGGCCACGGCGTCACGCCGTGCATACCGCGCTGCCACAGCCTGGGGTTCCGGAGGCGGCGCGGGTGACTGCGTGGGGGGCGGCGTGTGCGCAGAGGGCTTCATCGTGTGATGCGCGCAAATTGCGCTGAAGGTATGCGGCCGCGCAGCACATCCCAAAGGCCGCGCCAGGTACCCAAGCCGTAAGCCACGTGATAGGCCGCGATCACCATGGGCAGCCAGGGCAGGGCGGCCCCGTGTCCGCTGACTACCGCTGCGTGCACACTGGCGGCGGCTACATAGGCGCCGTAGGTCGCGAAAAGCGCGGCCAGCGGCAGCACACTCCACGGGGCCAGCAAAACGCCGCCCAGCAACGCTGCCACGAATGTTGCAGGCACCAACTGGCGCACTGAGCCCGGCTGACTGTGTTTGCGCATCACGAACGGCCGCCAGTACCCATACTGGCGCTGCTGTGCGAACAGGTGTCGCAGCGAACTGCGCGGGCGGTAGTGCGAACGGATCTGGCAGCTTTGCCAGATGCGGGCTCCGCCCAGGCGCAGGCGCAGGTTGTGCTCGTCATCCTGGTTGCGCACCAGCGCTTCGTCGAAGCCGCCAAAGCGCTCCAGCGTGGCACGCGGCCAACAGCCCAGATAGACGGTGTCCACGACACCTTCGTACGCGGTATCGCGTGAGCGGGCTCCGCCCACCACCCAGCGGCTCTGGAACGCAGCGGCAATCGCCTGGCCGATGGTGCCCACACCGTCTGCCACCCAGGGGCCGCCCACGTTGTCGGCACCTGTGCGGGCAAGCGTCGCCAAGCACTGGGCGAGGTAGTCGGGTGCAAAGCGGGTGTGCACGTCCAAACGGGCAATCACGCTGCCACGCGCCTCGCGCAGGCATGCGTTCAGGCCGGTGGAGACGATGCGTCCGGGGTTGTCCACCCAGCGCAATCGCGGGTCGGCAGCGCAGCGCTGCTGCAGCTGCTCGCGCGTTCCGTCGTCGCTGCGGCCATCGGCTACCAGTATCTCCATGCGCCAGCCTGCGGGCAGCTGCTGCTGCAGCGCGCTGTCGCAAAAAGCGTCGATGTGCGATGCCTCGTTGCGGCAGGGCACGATGACGCTCAGGCACTGGGGCTCAGGTGGGTGCAGGAACATGGATGGTTGCTATATTTTATGTAGCTGCTTGCGATTGATAGGCAAGCGCCAGGGCCTGATTTTGCTTCAATTCTTCTGGGGTCCAAGGGCCCGTGCCCCATACAGTTCACGGTACAGCGTGTCCATGCGGTCCATTTGCTGCTGGCGATCGCCCTGTTGCTGTATCAGTGTGGCATTGCGTTGCCCCGTGGCTTCTGCAGTGCTGCCGTCCTGGGCCAGGACGGCGAGCGCCTGGGCCAGTGCGTCGCTGCTGCGCTCGGGCACCAGCCAGTGGGGTTCCAGCCACTGGGCATTGGCTTGCAGCTGTGTTGCCACGACCGCCAGTCCGCACGCCATGCTCTCAAGCACTGACACCGATGTGGCGTCCTGCGTGGGCACTGACACGGATACCTTGCAGCGGGCCAGCACGCGCGCCATGCCCGCATCGTCCTGGCGACCGTGAAAGCTGACTCGGTCTTGCAGGCCGCGCGCTGCCACCTGGGCGCGCAATACATCTTCCATCGATCCGCCGCCCAGCAGGTGCAGGTGCACGGGTAGATCCGGCCGGTGGGCGTGCAACTGGGCCACGGCGTCAATGATGGTGGGAACGTTGTAGTTGGGCTCCCACGATCGAAGGCTCACGATCTCGAAGCCAGGTTTGTCACGCCAGGGCACGGGTGCAAAGCGGGCCAACTCCACACCCCAATGAATGCAGTGCACGGGCGCTGCAGGGCGAAAGCCTTGTGCGGCATCCACCAGGCTCTGCGAGTCTCCAGTAATCAGGTCGGCGCGGCGCAACGTCCAGCCGGTGAGCCAGCGCATCCAGGGGTTCGTGTGGGGTGTCACCAGCAGGTCACTGCCCCAGGCTGTCATCACCAGTGGATGCCGCCCCGCGCGGGCACCCAGGTACCCGTAGGAGGTCGTGTAGTGCGCGTGCACGATGTCCGGGGCCAATGCGGCAATGGCGCGGCGCGCTGCTCCCGCACGCAGCAGCCATTGCACCGAGCGGCGCACCGGGCGCAGCACATGCTGGTCTACGCCCTTGATGGGCGTGGGCCGAGCTGTGACCAGTGACACGCGCCAGCCCCGGTTCTGCATCTCACGCGCCCAGCGCTGGATGTGGGGGCTGGTGGCATCGCCCAGCAGGCACAGGTGCGGGCGCTCGGTCACGGGTGTCCAGCGCGTGGTGTGTTGGTGGGGGCGGGCAGCTCTCCTGCCCAGGCCTCATAGTGCGCCTGCATGTCTGGGTGCAGCTTCAAAAGCGCGGCGTCGCGCACGCGTACGTCGCCGACCACGCGTGCGGGTTGTCCGGCCACGATGGCGAAGTCCGGCACATCGCCACGCACCTGCGCGTACGCGCACACCACCGCGCCTTTGCCGATGCGGCTGCCCGCCTCGACCAAGCTGTGGGGGCCGATGAAGGCATATGCGCCGATGTGCACCGGCGCCTGCAGATACCCCGGGCGGTGCACTGCAGGTGCGCTGTGGGTGGCGTAGCTTCGGCCCATCAAGCGTACGGCGCGGTGCGAGCTGTGAGTGACCACACTCACGAAATTCGTGATCTGCACCCCTTCATCGATGCGCAGCCCGCCGGCAGCGTCCAGAAAATTGAACTGCCCAATGAATACATGGTCTGCCAGTTCGAGTCCGTCTGCGCCCTCGATGCAGGTACTGGCTGCAATTCGCGCATGCGGCAAAAAGTGCCCCAAATGGTTGCGCTCGCCGAACACAGTCCGGTAGAGCAGCAGTTGCCATAGGCGGCGTCGCCAGCGGTTAAGCAGCGCTCTCATGAGGGATGTCCTTCCAGTTCGCCAATGCCCAGAAATAGTAGGCAAAGTAAGCCAGCATGCTGGCCGATACGCCCCAACCAGCGCCTGCCAGTCCTCCCAGGTAGAGCCCGGAGATCAGTCCCGCAAAGAACACGAACTGCCCGATCAATGCCAACCTCAGGGCCCATGCTTGGGCGCCCCATGCCATTGTGACAACGGCAAGGGGAGAGGCAATAAAGTGCAGCGCGATGTACAAGGCCGTTGCACGGGCCAGCACGCCCGCTTCGGCCCATCGCTCACCAAACGCCAGCGCAAAGAGACCAGGGCCCCATGCCAAAAGCACAATGGCCAGGGGGGCGGCCAGGCTGGCCAGCACCAAGATGGTCCTGCGCACCAGCGCGCGTGCGTCGCTCGCGTGCTGCGCTCTCAACAAGTTGGGATACAGGGTTTGCGACAGCGCTCCACCAATCAAGGTCGCGGGAGCCTTCAGGTAGCGCAGCGCCAACGCCCAGAACCCAGCCGCTGCGTCGCCTGTCCACGAGGCAATCAGGACCAGGGCCAGCGTGTCTTGCAAGGCTCCCATGAATGCGTGTGGAGTGTTGAGCCAAGGGAAGTCGCGATGTTGTTGCGCCATGGCCTTGAGGGCTGTTTTGGGCTGATGCCACATCGCCCCCCAGCCGCCGGCGGGGGCGGGGCGGGCCAGAATCCATCCCGCTCCCAAAGTTGCCGCCAGGGTGCCCATCAGCAGACCGATGGGGCCGCTTGTGAGCGCGCCCAGCAGCAGCTGCGCAATGGCGCCACCACCCTGCTGCACCATGCGGGCGGCAGACAACAATCCGAAACGCCGGGACCGCGTGGCCCACATCGTGAGCCATTGCACCGCGCCGCCTGCCAGCACAGCGCAGGGCAGCGTCCAGGCCAGCGGCATCTCGTACCCCCAGTAAAGCACGGTGCCAACGACAGCAGATGCAGCGGTCACTGCCAACAACAGGCGTGCGCACAGGGCCATCAGCTGGGCGGCGCGGGGCTCGGTCGTTTCCAGCGGTAGCGCGAACTCGTAGCGGGCGCACCCAACCACGCCGATGTTGGTAGCGATGGCCCAAAGCAATGCGAATTGTCCAAATGCCTCTGGCGCATACGTGCGCGTGAGCGCAGGGCCCAAAACCAGGGGTATGGCATGGGCCGCCGCACTGCCCGTCAGAAGGGTCAGCGTGGACCGCAGCATGCCTGAGGTCATGTCGGAGAAGGGGGCTCGGGGTGGTAGCCCGGCACCAGTTGATGCAGCAGCGCGGTGATGGCGGCACGATTGCCGTCGCTTGCAGCGTCTTGCAGGGCGGTCAGTTGGTGCTGCAGTTCATGCCACGAACGGTACTCTTCGCGCGCCCGCAGGATGCGAGGGTGATGTGTCGGCAGCGGGTTGTCGCCGATCAGGAGCTCCTCAAAAAGCTTCTCTCCCGGGCGCAGTCCCGTAAACACGATCTCGATATCTCCTTCTGGATGGTCTTCATCGCGCACTGTCAGTCCAGACAGGCCAACCATGCGTCGGGCCAGGTCCAGGATGCGTAGCGGCTCCCCCATGTCCAGCAAAAACACGTCGCCGCCCTCGGCCATGACACCCGCTTGCAAAACAAGCTGAGCTGCTTCCGCAATGGTCATGAAGTAGCGGGTGACTTCCGGGTGGGTGACGGTGACGGGGCCGCCAGTGGCAATCTGGTTGCGAAACAGCGGAATCACGCTGCCGCTGGACCCCAGCACGTTGCCAAAGCGCACCATGGACAGGCGCGTCGGGCACTCCGGGAGACTGCAAAGAGTATTTGCGCCGAACGGTGAAGGCGTGGATGCCGCGATGGCCTGCAGCACCATTTCGGCCACCCGCTTGCTCGCCCCCATGATGTTGGTGGGGCGTACTGCCTTGTCGGTCGAGATCAGCACGAAATGCTTGGCGCCATGCTCGATGGCAACCCGCACCATGTTGAGCGTGCCAAACACGTTGTTCAGAATGCCCTCACCCGCGTTGGCTTCCACCATCGGCACATGCTTGTAGGCGGCTGCGTGGTAGATGGAGGCGGGGCGATACAACTGACAGATATCTTCCATGCGCTTGGCATGCGTCACGCTTGCAAGCAAGGGAATCAGTTCGCATCGGTGTTCGCCCTGCTGCGCCATTGCCTGCAACTCATGGTGGATGGTGTAGAGCGCGTACTCGCTGTGGTCAATCAGTAGCAGTTGCGAGGGCCTCTCGCGCACGATCTGTCGGCACAGCTCGCTGCCGATACTCCCGCCCGCTCCCGTCACCATCACGACGGTGCCAGACAAGTTTTTGCCCAGAAGCCCCGGGTTCGGCGCGACAGGTTCGCGCCCCAGCAGATCTTCGATCTCCAGGTCCTGAAAATCAGTGACCGTCACGCGGCCGCTGGCAAGGTCTGACAACCCCGGAAGCGTGCGGATGCGAACGGACAGTGCGCGCAGATTCTCGATGATCTGCCGCCTGCGCTGGCGTGTGGTGCTGGGCAGAGCCAGCAGGACGTCTGTGATGGCGAGGCGGCGAACCACGTCGGGGAGTGCTTGTGTTGCAAACACCCTCACGCCGTTGATGCTGCGGCCGATTTTGGAGGCGTCATCGTCAACAAAGCCTTTGAGCTCGTATTGGCGCATACTGCCCAAGCCGGCCGCAGTCTGCGCTCCCGCGCTGCCAGCGCCGTAAATCAGCAGCCGATAGGGCGCGTTGCGGCTGCGTCCGGCCAGGGCCAGCCAGCCCAGTGCACGGCTGGCACCGACCAGCAACATGAACAGCAAGGGCTGCAATACGCTGACGCTGCGTGGTACCCCCTCCCACTGGGCAGCGAAAAGGCACACGACCAGCAGCGCCCCGTAAATAGCAACCGCTTTTCCGGTGGTGATAAGCGCCGTCAACCCGGTGTATCGAAAAATAGCGCGATACAGCCCGAGCTTGGCAAAGATGGGAAAGGCCAGGGCAGGGGCCAGTGCATAGGCTAGCCACTGCATGCCCTCGGGCCAGTGGGGGGCTTCCAGCCGCAACGTAAAGGCAAGCCACATCGCAATGAAGCCCATGCACACATCCATCAGCACGACGATAAGACGCTTGGCCGCGCGTGACCAACCCAGTATGCGGCTCAGCATGGGCGCGCAGGAAAACCAGGAAAGAAGGGGGTTGCGACGAAAGCTGTCATGTGGAGGGCGCAATCCCCGTGCGCTCCAGCACATCCCCCACCAGCTCCAGCCGCACCAGCGGGTTGTCCAGTTCCATCAAGCGTTGCTTGAGCTCAAGGGGGACCGGCAGCAGTTCGCACCAGCGGTTCGCCACCCATCCGCAGTCGCTGAGCTGCGCTGCGGTAGGTTCAGCCGCAATGTGAGCGTCGGGGTCGCGCTGGCGCAGGGTGTGCAGCACCTGGGCGAGGGCTGTGGCGGCTTTTTGAAGGTCATCGGGAATGGGGATGGTCAGATCCGCGTCCAGATGGTCTACATCCGCAATCCACAGGCCGTGTGGCAGGTGACTGCGGCGCGTGATGCGAAAGCGCTGGCTGCCACGGCACAGCAGCGTGATCAGGCCGGGCTGCGGCGTGTCCATCTGGTCGATGACGGCCAGGGTGCCGATGTCGTTGAACTGCTCTTCGGGCGCGCCCGCTTGGCGCACTTCGCGGCCCTGGGTCAAGGCGACGACACCGAACGGAGCGCCTGCTGCGTGGCATTTGCGCACCATGTCGAGGTAGCGCACCTCAAACACGCGCAACGCCAGCAGGCCGCCGGGAAACAGCACCGAGCCGAGGGGGAAAAGTGGCAGGGATGACAGGGGGAGGGGGTGTGTCATGAAGAGGGCGATGCCATGGCCCGCTATCATCCCATGACGTCGCCTGCTTTCGCAGCGCCCCTCCTGCTTTTGTCTCATCCATGCTCTACCAAATCGCCTCATTTCTGCTTGACGTTGTTGGTGGCCTGCTCACGGGGGCATGTCTTTTGCGCCTTTACATGCAGTGGCAGCGCATCTCGTTTTCGAACCCGATTGGGGGTCTGGTTTTTGCGTTGACCGACTGGCTGATTCTGCCCCTGCGCCGGCTGATCCCGCCGGTAGGGCGCTGGGATGTTTCGAGCCTGGTGGCTGCCGCCTTGCTCCAACTGGTGCAATATGCTTTGCTTACCCTGCTGCTGGGTGCGGCTTCGGCGTGGGCCTGGTTGCCGTGGCTGGCGTTGTTCGGCCTGGCGCGGGTCGCGGTATCGGGGCTGATTGGCTTGTTGATCGTGTATGCCGTGATGTCCTGGGTACAGGCGCGGTCACCGCTCGCCGATGTGATTGCCTGGCTGTGCGAGCCCATCCTGCGGCCGTTTCGCCGCCTCATTCCGCTGGTTGGGGGCTTCGATTTGTCACCGCTGGTGATACTGGTGTTGCTGCAGGTGGCGATGATTGTGCTGGGCCATTTGCAGGCCAGCGTGATGCGGTAAATAGAAACTTCCCGTGAGTCGCCTTTGGCTATGGGTCAGTCCTTGCTTGCCGTCCCTGGCCTGGACTGCGCATGTTCGCTACGCCGCGCGCGGAGCGGGACGAAGTCGATTTTCTCTGAAAATCTAAGTCAAATTGGCCTTTGGCGCTTGTGTGGTAAGCGCGAGTAGCTATTAAAATCGTAGTGTTTTGAGGCCGCCGCTGCCGGGTGTGGCACTTGTACCGGGGCCGCATGTACGAAGCGGCCCGGCCCGGCACTCACATCACCGCGTCGGCTGGCAGGCGTTGCAGCATGGCCAGACTGTTGGCGACCGTATTGCGCAGCTCACGGCGGTCGCAGATGAAATCCACGGCGCCCTTGGTTTGCAGGAACTCGGCGCGCTGGAAGCCTTCGGGCAGCGTCACGCGCACGGTGGATTCGATCACGCGAGGGCCGGCAAAACCGATGAGCGCCTTGGGTTCGGCAATCACAATATCGCCGACAAACGCAAAACCAGCGCTGACGCCGCCCATGGTTGGGTCGGTCAGAACACTGACATAGGGCAGGCCCTTCTTGGCCAGGCGGGTGAGGGCTGCATTGGTTTTGGCCATCTGCATCAGCGAGAGCAGGCCTTCCTGCATGCGCGCGCCGCCGGTGGCGGTAAAGCAGATGAACGGCACCTTTTGTTCGATGGCGGTTTCGACGCCGCGCACGAAGCGCTCACCAACCACTGACCCCATGGAGCCACCCATGAAGTCGAATTCGAAGCACGCGGCCACCACGTTGATGCTTTTGACGGCACCGCCCATGACGATAAGGGCGTCGGTTTCGCCAGTGTTTTCCAGCGCTTCTTTCAGCCGCTCAGGGTACTTGCGGCTGTCCTTGAACTTGAGGGCGTCCACCGGCAGCACTTCCTGGCCGATCTCATAGCGTCCTTCCGCGTCCAGAAACGCGTTCAGACGGGGGCGGGCGCCAATGCGATGGTGGTGGCTGCAGGTGGGGCACACATTCTGGTTGTGCTCCAGATCCGCCTTGTAGAGCACTGTCTCGCAGCTCGGGCACTTGATCCACAGACCTTCAGGTACCTGGCGGCGCTCGGTGGGGTCGGTTTGCTGGATTTTGGCGGGCAGAAGTTTTTCAAGCCAGGACATGGTGGTTTCCTCTTCAGTAGCGCGACCTGACGCAAAAGCTGTGGGCAGTTGACGGAGCAGATCGGGTGTGAATGTTTGGGCGCCTCAAGGAGGCGCCGGGCTGCATTATGCGACTAGGCGTCCAAGGCCTTGCGGATGCCGCGCAGGAAGTCGATCGTGATCGGGACCACCTTGGCATGCTCCTGGTCTTCGATGAGCTGGATGATGCGGCTGCCAATGACCACCGCATCTGCCACTTTGCCAATCGCCTGTGCGGTCGCGGCATCGCGGATACCAAAACCCACGCCTACCGGGATGTGCACATGCTGGCGGATGCGGGGCAGCATCTGTTCCACCGCAGACGTGTCAAGGATGCCCGAACCGGTCACCCCCTTGAGCGATACGTAGTACACATACCCGCTGGCCACACGCGCCACCTGGGCCATGCGCTCTTCGGTGCTGGTGGGGGCCAACAGGAAGATCAGGTCCATGCCGTGCGCGCGCAGGCTGGCGGCAAACGCTTCGCATTCTTCGGGCGGGTAGTCCACGATGAGCACCCCGTCCACACCGGCAGCGGCGGCATCGCGCACAAAGGCGCCCTCGCCGTGGATCTGGTCATAGCGCTCCACGGGGTTGGCGTAGCCCATCAGCACCACGGGCGTGTTGCTGTTACGTTTGCGGAAATCGCGCACGTGGTCCAGCACTTGCACCATGCCAACACCAAGGCCCAAGGCCTTTTCACCAGCCTTCTGGATGACGGGGCCGTCGGCCATGGGGTCTGAAAACGGTACGCCCAGTTCGATGATGTCGGCACCCGCATCCACCATGCCGTGCATGAGCGCAGGGGTGATGTCGGCAAACGGGAAACCGGCCGTGACATACGGGATCAGCGCTTTGCGGCCCTGAGCCTTGAGGGCTGAAAGGGTGGACTCGATGCGGCTCATTTGACCACCTTGATAGATTGCTCGCCGCCTTTGACAGCCTGCCCCTGGCAACTGGGGCGGCAGTAGAAATCAGCCCCGCTCAGGTCGGCCACAGTGCCGATGTCCTTGTCACCCCGACCCGAAAGGTTGACCAAAATGGACTGGTCGGCCCGCATGGTCTTGGCCAGCTTCATGGCATAGGCCACCGCGTGGCTGGACTCAAGCGCAGGGATGATCCCCTCGGTGCGACACAGGTAGTGAAAAGCGTCCAGTGCCTCTTTGTCGGTGATGCCGACATATTCGGCACGTCCGATTTCCTGCAACCACGCATGCTCCGGGCCCACGCCCGGGTAGTCCAGGCCGGCGCTGATGCTGTGGGTTTCGGTGATTTGGCCGTTGGCGTCCTGCAGAATGAACGTGCGGTTACCGTGCAAAACGCCGGAACTGCCCTTTTGCAGCGATGCGGAATGCTTGCCAGACTCCAACCCTTCACCTGCCGCTTCCACGCCGATGAGGCGGGTCTTTGCAAACGGAATGTAGGGGTGGAAGATGCCCATGGCGTTGCTGCCGCCGCCCACGCAAGCGATCACGGCGTCGGGCTGCTCGCCCACGACTTTCTGCTCGGCCAGCATGGCAGGCAGTTGCTCGATGCACTCCTTGCCGATCACGCTCTGGAAATCGCGCACCATCATCGGATAAGGGTGGGGGCCCGCCACGGTGCCGATGATGTAGAAGGTGTTGTCCACGTTGGCCACCCAGTCGCGCATGGCTTCATTGAGCGCATCTTTCAGCGTCTTGCTGCCGCTATCGACCGGCACCACCGTGGCGCCCAGCAGTTTCATGCGATACACGTTGGGACTTTGGCGCTTGACATCTTCCGCCCCCATGTACACCACACACTCCAATCCATAGCGCGCGCAGATGGTGGCGGTGGCCACGCCGTGTTGACCAGCGCCGGTTTCGGCAATCACGCGAGGCTTGCCCATGCGCTTGGCGAGCATGGCCTGGCCGATCACGTTGTTGATCTTGTGGGCGCCGGTGTGGTTCAGGTCTTCGCGCTTGAGGTAGATCTGCGCTCCGCCCATTTCGCGGCTGGCGCGGGCAGCATGGTAGACCGGGGAGGGGCGGCCAACGAAGTGCTTGAGCTCGTAGTGAAACTCGGCCAGAAACTCGGGGTCATGCTGGTAGCGGGCATAGGCCTCGCGCAGTTCCTGAATGGCGTGGGTCAAGGTCTCGCTGACGAAACTGCCGCCGTAAGAGCCGAAATGGCCTGAAGGATCAGGTTGCTGATAGGAATTCATGGGGATTCTTTGCAAGTTGTGCATCGGCCGCACGCACGGCGGCTACGAAGCGTTGAATTTTTTCGGCGTCCTTGATGCCCTTGATGGGTTTGCCATCGGGGCCGTCGGCTTCTACGCCTGAACTGACATCAACCGCCAGCGTCTTGCAACGCGGGCGGACTTGCAAAATGCCATCGGTCACGTTTGCAGGCGTGAGTCCACCAGACAAAACGAGGTGAGAGTCGACGCTTGGTGGAAGGAGTGACCAATTGAATGCCTTGCCGCCGCCGCCATAACCCTCGACATGGGCGTCGAGCAGGATGGCCTGGGCGTGGGAGTAATCGAGCGCGTATTTTACGAGGTCAAACTGGGCCGCACCGTCACCAAGGGGAATACGTGCTGCTCGCAGATACGGACGCGCACCACCGTCGGTGGCATCCAAGCAGTCCTGGGGTAGCTCATCACCATGAAATTGAACGGTAGCGCTTGGTATCAAAGCGCTGGCAGCTATCACATTGGTAGCGAGCTCATTCACAACGAGCAAAACGGGTGTGACAAAGGGCGGAAGGCGCCTGGCCAGTTGCGCAGCGCGCTGGGGCGTGACCGCACGGGGACTGGGGGCGTACAGCACGAATCCGACCGCATCGGCGCCAGCCGCCACGGCAGCGTCCACGTCCGCTTCACGGGTCAGGCCGCAGATCTTGATGCGGGTGCGAGAAGGGCGCAGCGTGAGGGCGGGTTGATTTGCTTTCATGGCAGCCAATCATACGCAGCCGTGCGCTGGGGCAGACCCCAGGTGACGTCGTAGACCGGGCCTTGAAAATACAGTCCATCCGGGGAGAACGTGGGCGCTGCGACCTTGCGCGACTTGGCATCCAGTACCTGCTGCACCCAATGGGGCGGCTGGTCAGCCTGGCCCACAGCAATCAGGCAGCCCATGATGTTCCGAATCATGTGGTGCAAGAACGCGTTGGCTTCAAACTCAAAACGCCAGTAGCAGGGACTCCAGCCCAGTTCAGGGTGGGGGGCGCTTAGGCCGCGCCGCGAGATGTCGATGCGCTGCAGCGTCTTGATGGGCGACTTTGCCTGACAGGCTGAGGCGCGGAATGAACTGAAGTCATGCTCGCCCAACAAGTGGTCTGCGGCGCGCCGCATGGCGTCGTGGTCGAGGGGGCGGAACACCCATCCCACGCGCCCGGCATCCACACTGGGCCGCACGGGTGACTGCAGCAGCACATAGGCGTAACGCCGCGCCACGGCGCTTGCTCGGGCGTGAAAACTGTCAGGCACCGTTTGCGCCCATTGCACGGCAATGTCTGCAGGAAGAAAGGTATTGGTGCCTCGGACCCAGGACGAGGGCGGGCGATCCAGCGGGGTGTCAAAGTGCACCACCTGCATCAGCCCGTGGACCCCGGCATCCGTACGTCCTGCACACAAAGTGCTGACGGGGTGCGTAGCAAAGCGGCCCAAGGCCGCTTCGAGTTTGTCTTGAATGGTGTTGCCAGACAGCTGGCTTTGCCAGCCGCTGTAAGTGCTACCGTTGTAGCTGACCCCCAGAGCCACCCTCATCGGGTGTCCTGGGTTCGCATGTTGACGGGAGCTGCTGGGGTTGACCCGCGAGTCGTCGCAACAGTTGCATGCACAAGGCGAGGCTGCATCAGCCCAGTTCAGCCAGCATGCGCTGGGCCCGGGTCTTGAGTGCACCGCTCGATTCGGCCACGACCTCCTCGATCAGCGTACGGGCACCGTCGGTGTCGCCAATGGCGTTGAACTCTTCTGCCAGCGCGAGCTTGGTGGCCAGCGGATCGTCTTGCGCTGCCGCTGAGCCATCGTCGGCAAAGTCCTGTGCTGGCGCGGGTGCAGGGGCCTTGGCCGCGGCTGCCGCCATGGGTTTGGTCGGGGCGTTGAGGTCCAGAGACAACTCGCCTAGGTCGAACTCCATGGGGCCCGAATCGGGAGCGCCGCCGGACAAGGGCATAGGGCCGGACGGCGCCATGCTGAGTTCATCTGACGGGAAGTCCAGGTTGGCGACCGGTGGCGGGGCCATCATGGGGCTGGGCGCCGTGTCTTGTGGACTCCATGCGGGAGGTGCCGACGCTTGTGGCAGATCGGGCAGGTCCAGCTCGGGGCGCAGGGTCTGGGGCTCGTCAGCGTCATCCGCCGCGCGGCGGGTACTGGCAGCAGCCGCTGCCGCAGCTGCGAAGCCACCGGCTGCAGCGGGGGGCGCTTCTGTCAGCGCGTCATCGGGCAAATCCAGGTCCAGATCCAGATCGAAATCCGGCGGCGATGCCGCTGCAGCACCAGCGGCGCCTGCGCCCGTGTAGGTGCTTGCAAAGCCGCCGGGTGGGATGGACGGCGACTCGTCTTCTGCGAGGCCAGGGCGGCCACCGGGTTGGTACAGGCGATTTTCAGGTTCCAGGTCGCGACCGAGTTCTGCAATGCGCGCCCAGTCCGGGCCTTCGCCCTGCGTGAGCTTGAACACGTCGCCAGCCACTGCCTCAAAGGCCTTGCGGTCTTGGCGTTTCGCGTAGATCTCGCCCAGCTTGACGTGCACAGAGACACGCGCTGGGTTGTGGCGGATGGCTTCCTTCAGGATCTCTTCCGCCTGGAGGTCGCGTCCATAGGCCAGATATACGTCGGCTTCTGCTACGGGGTCGACATCACCGCCTGCGTCAAGTTGGCTGGGAGAGTAAGCCATCGACGAGCCTGTGGTCATCTCGCTGTTCGCGGTGTCCACCCGCTGACCGCCGCTGGCGCCGAAGAATGAGTCGGGCTGTATGCGGCTCTCGAGGAACGAACTGTCGACTCCGGCGTTTTCCTTTCGGCGCTGCACGACACGGTAGGCGCCGTAACCCAACAACAGCGCCAGCAGGCCGCCACCGGCGAGCGGCAGTACGGGGTCGTCGATCAAGCCTGCCAGAAAACCGGGTTCTTCGACGGGGGCGGGTGCAGGGGCTGGCACGGGTGGTGCGGCCACCACTGGGGCCTCAACCGGGGCGGATGCGGGCTCAGAAGCTGCATCTGCTGCGGGCACGGAGGCGTCGGTGGGGGCGCTGGCGGCGGTGTCGGATGCAGGGGCTTCCGGTGCCGTGGGCGTGGCTGGCACTGCGGGTGTTTGCACGGCCACACCAGCGGGGGCGCTGGCTGCGTCGGCCGCTGCAGGCGCGGCTGCGCCGCTGGGAGCCGACGCACCGCCGAGCTTGTTCAGGTCGGTGATGTTCTTGGACAGCTCTGCCATCCTGGCCGCGGCTTCGGTGGCTTGTTTGTCCTTGGCCACTTGGTCTTCGGCCGCCTTTTGTCCAGCCACCGAGCCTTTGGACAGCGTGAGCTTGTCAGGGGCAGTGGTGGCGGGCTTCTTGTCTTCTACGCGGGTCTGCACCGTTCCAGTCGCCGAGCGCTGCGCGGCGGCGACTTCGGTCGAAGGGGCTGCGCCAGCGAGCTTGCGACGGAATTCGTTGAAGTCACGGGCCTGTGCGGACATCATCTGGCGCGCTTCAGGTGCGGGGGTGGCCTGGGCCGCAGCTTGGTCGGGCATCTGCAAGACAGCGCCTGCCTTGAGGCGGTTGACATTGCCTTGAATGAACGCATCGGGGTTGGCTCGCATCATGGCAACCAGCATCTGGTCCAGTGACACGCTGGCGGGGCGGTAAGCGTTTGCGATCCGACCCGCGGTATCGCCAGCTTGCACTGTCACGCCATCTGCCGGTGCTGCGCGCGGTGCGGCGGCTGGGCGGGGTGCCGCAGGCGCAGCTGCCGCATCGCTGCTCCGGGCTGGGGAGGCTGCACGAGGTGCTTGCGCTTGCGCGGCCGGGGCCGAAATCTGGGGTGATGCGGTAACGGCGGGCGCCGCGCGGCGGAGGGCCGGCGGGTCAAACAACATGGTGTAGCTGCGCACGATGCGGCCCGTGCCCCAGTTGGCGTCGAGCACCAAGTCGAGGAAGGGCTCATTGACGGGCCGGTCGCTCGACAAGCGCAACACAGCGGTGCCGTCGGCGCGGCGCTGCAGCTGAATCTGCAGGTTGTTCATGGTCGGCGTGAATTCCATGCCTTGTGCACGGAAGACTTCCGGGGTGGCGGTGGTAGCGCGCAATGTGTCGGCTTCAGCCGGAGTGATCTGTGGCAGATCGATTTCGGCGCGCAAAGGCTCGCCCAAGGCAGACTGCACTGTGATGCGACCCAGGGCCAAAGCGGCTGCGTCTCCAGCGTAAAAGCCCGCTGACGCAACGGCCGCGGCCGCCAAGACTGAAAATTTCCATCGATGCATGTTTGCCAACAACTGATTAGGTTTTTTTGCGGCTCGGACGAGCGGTGCTTTTTTTCTCATGGTCTGATCCCCGCCCCGGCGCGTGAAAATATGTAAAAAGCACCATAGCATCAATGTTTTGCACTGACAAGCTGAGGTGGCGCTGAAGCTTTGCGCGGGGTCTCGGCGCCCCAACTTGGGGCGCATAGATGTTGCCATTTGCCAACGACCCGTAACCGGGTGTGTCCAGACGTTGTTAATAAAAACGCGCGCCCAGCATTCACGAGGCGCGCGTTTTAGGCAACTTTTTAGCTAAGTCTTAGGTTTCAGGCGTCGAGCAGAATGCGAAGCATGCGGCGCAGCGGCTCGGCAGCGCCCCACAGCAGCTGGTCGCCAATCGTGAAGGCACCCACATATTCAGGGCCCATGGCCAGCTTGCGGATCCGGCCCACTGGGATGGTCATGGTGCCGGTCACGGCCACAGGCGTCAGGTCCTTGATGGTTGCTTCACGGGTGTTGGGCACGACCTTGGCCCAGGGGTTGTCGGCGGCAATCAGGGCTTCGATGTCGGCCACGGGCACGTCCTTCTTGAGCTTGAAGGTCAGCGCCTGGCTATGGCAGCGCATGGCGCCTACACGCACGCAGAATCCGTCCACGGGGATCGCAGCAGAGTCGAACCCTTCGCCCAGGCCCATGATCTTGTTGGTCTCTGCCATGCCCTTCCATTCTTCCTTGGACATCCCGTTGCCCAGGTCCTTGTCGATCCAGGGGATCAGGCTGCCGCCCAGGGGCACGCCAAAGTTGGCGGTCTCGGCGCTGGTCAGGGCGCGCTGCTTGGCAATGACCTTGCGGTCGATTTCCAGGATGGCACTCTTGGGATCATGGAGCAGGTCCGCCACTTCGGCGTTCAGCGTTCCGTACTGGGTGAGCAGTTCGCGCATGTGTTGGGCGCCGCCGCCGCTGGCTGCCTGGTAGGTCTGTGTGCTCATCCATTCAACGAGCCCCGCCTTGTAAAGCGCGCCCACGCCCATCAGCATGCAGCTGACGGTGCAGTTGCCGCCAATCCAGTCCTTGCCGCCATGGGCCAGGGCATTCTTGATGACAGGCATGTTGACCGGGTCCAGCACGATGACCGCGTTCTTTTCCATGCGCAGGGACGACGCAGCGTCAATCCAGTGACCAGTCCAGCCTGTGGCACGCAGCTTGGGATACACCTCGTTGGTGTAGTCACCGCCCTGGGCGGTGATGATGATGTCGCAGCGCTTCAAGGCGTCAAGGTTGAACGCGTCCTGCAGGGTGGTTTCGTTCTTGGCCTGCGCCGGGGCCGTGCCACCTGCGTTGGATGTGGAGAAGAACAATGGCTCGATCAGGTCGAAGTCTTTTTCTTCGACCATGCGGTCCATCAATACCGAGCCGACCATGCCGCGCCAGCCGACCAAACCTACCAACTTGTTGCTGCTCATTTCAACGCCCTTTCAGATTAAGAAACAGTGCCAGACCGGACTGCTCGCCTGGCTCGTCAGAGGCCAGGAGGGGCGCACGACGAACCAGGCTGAGTCAGCCCTTAATGGTCGTGGTTTTGGTGATGGTTGCGCGCGCAGCCACACCGGCCGTGGCGGCGGGTGCTGTGTTCAGGGCGAACGTGTGGGCGGCAAACATAGGCGCGGATTGTAGCGGATGTGGGCTCTGGGGTGAAAGAGCTTCCGGAACGACGCGTTCGTGGCCGCGCGACGCTACAGTGCAGCCATCGCGGCTCCATGAGTTGTCACCGAAAGTCGAAATGCAAATCATCGTTGTAGGGTCAGGCAAGCTGGCCGGGGAGCTGTTGGCCGCCTTGCGCACTGAAGACGGTAACCAAGTATTGCCTTGGTCTGAAGACCGGTTGCGCGCGGAGAAATCGGTCGTGGTGCACGCGGGCTCTGGCCGGGAACTCGACGCGGTCAGCGCATTTTGTGAATCCACCGGTTCCGCGCTGGTGGAGTTGGCTACTGAGTCCGCCTTGGAGAACCGGGCTGCCGGTTTCCCGGTCATCCTGTGCCCCAACACCAACCTCCTCATGCTCAAGTTCATGGCCATGCTGGAGCGCAGTGGGCATCTGTTCCGTGGCTACCGCATCGCGCTGACTGAGTCGCACCAGGCTCAGAAGACGTCGGTGCCGGGCACTGCCGTGAGCATGGCGCAGGCGCTGGGTCTTGCGCCCATTGACATCCGGTCCGTGCGCGATGCCGATGTTCAACGGGACTTGCTGCAGATTCCCCCAGAACATCTTGGTCGCCATGCCTACCACCAGGTTCTGATGGAGGACGGCGTTTGCAGCGTGAAACTGGAAACCCGCGTTTTTGGCGATGCGCCGTACGTGGAGGGTGTTGCGCAGATCGTGGCAGCCGTGCGGGGGCGGCCGCTGGAGAACCGGCGCTACTCCATCATGGAATTCATCGACAACGCATGGCTGTAGTCACTACAGGCAGTACCCGGGCGCCACAATAAAAAACGCCGGAAGTGTCCGGCGCCTTTTTTTGTGACTGCTGAGCGGGTCGTTCAGGCGGCCAGCGCCTTCACCACCGCATCGCCCATCTGCGCCGTACCCACCTTGGTGGTGCCTTCGCTGTAGATGTCGGGGGTGCGCAGGCCTTGGGCCAGCACCTTCTGCACGGCGGCTTCGATGCGCTGTGCGGCGGCTTCCTGGTTCAGGCTGAAGCGCAGCATCATGGCTGCAGACAGGATGGTGGCCAGCGGGTTGGCAACGCCTTTGCCGGCAATGTCGGGCGCGCTGCCGTGGCTGGGTTCGTACAGGCCCTGGTTGCTGCTGTTCAGGCTGGCCGAGGGCAGCATCCCGATGGAGCCGGTGAGCATGGACGCTTCGTCCGACAGGATGTCGCCAAACATGTTGCCCGTGACTACCACGTCAAATGCCTTGGGCGCCTTCACCAGTTGCATGGCCGCGTTGTCCACGTACATGTGCTGCAGCTCAACGTCGGGGTATTCCTTGTGCACGTCGGTGACCACATCCTTCCAGAACTGGAAGGTTTCGAGCACGTTGGCCTTGTCCACGCTGGTGACCTTCTTGTTGCGCTTGCGGGCGGCCTGGAAGGCGACATGGGCGATGCGCTCGATCTCGGGGCGGCTGTAGCGCATGGTGTCGAAGGCTTCTTCAGTACCCGGGAAGTGGCCGTCCACTGCCGTACGGCGGCCGCGCGGCTGGCCAAAGTAGATGTCGCCCGTCAGCTCGCGGATGATGAGGATATCGAGGCCAGCGATCAGTTCGGGCTTGAGGCTCGATGCACCCACCAGTTGCTCGTAGCAGATGGCGGGGCGGAAGTTGGCGAACAGGCCCAAGTTCTTGCGCAGGCCCAGGATGGCCTGCTCTGGGCGCAGCGGCCGGTCGAGCGTGTCGTACTTCCAGTCGCCCACGGCGCCGAACAGGATCGCGTCGGCTTCCTTGGCGAGCTTGAGGGTCGACTCGGGAAGTGGATGGCCGTGGGCGTCATACGCCACGCCGCCGACCAGGGCGGATTCCATCTCGAACGGGAGTTCCAGGGCTTCCAGAACCTTGACGGCCTCGGAGACGATTTCGGTGCCAATGCCGTCACCCGGCAGAACTGCGATTTTCATTGAGTTTGCTTTGTTTTTGATAGCTAATAGCGCTTATGGGTAAAGCGCTAGAGGCCAATTTGACTAATATTTTGGATGCCCACGCCGTCTCACGACACCATGGTGTGCGCCAGCCAGGGCTTGGTGGCCAGGCGTTGCGCTTCAAAGGCCTTGATCTTGTCGGACTGGCGCAGGGTCAGGCCGATGTCGTCAAAGCCGTTGAGCAGGCAGTATTTGCGGAAGGCCTGCACGTCGAACGGGATCTCTTCGCCCTGGAGCCGGACAATCACCTGGCGCTCCAGGTCGATGGTGAGTTGGTAGCCAGGGAACGCGTGCACTTCGTCAAACAACTGGGCCACGGTGACCTCAGGCAACACGATGGGCAAGAGGCCGTTCTTGAAGCAGTTGTTGAAGAAGATGTCGGCAAAACTGGGCGCAATGACGGCACGAAAGCCGTATTGGTCCAGCGCCCACGGCGCGTGCTCGCGGCTGGAGCCGCAGCCAAAGTTCTTGCGTGCCAGCAGCACCGAGGCGCCTGCGTAGCGCGGCTGGTTCAGCACAAAGTCGGGGTTGGGCTTGCGGCTGGCGGGGTCTTGGCCGGGCTCGCCATGGTCCAGGTAGCGCCACTCGTCAAACAGGTTCACGCCAAAGCCGGTCTTCTTGATCGACTTGAGGAACTGCTTGGGAATGATCGCGTCGGTGTCGACGTTCTCGCGGTCCATGGGGGCCACCAGGCCCTTGAGTAAGGTGAATTTCTGCATGGGAGCCTTGTTATTTGTTGGCGGCGCGTTCCAGGGCGCCACCGGCGCGCTGTACGTCCTGGCCCACGCCCTTGACGGTGTTGCACCCGACCAGCAACAAGGCGGCAGACAGTGCGATGAGGGTTGCGGCAATTTTCTTCATGGCGAGCTCCTTCAGGCGAATTGGCGAATGTCCACAAAATGACCGTGCACGGCAGCGGCTGCTGCCATGGCGGGGCTGACGAGATGGGTGCGGCCACCAGCGCCCTGGCGGCCTTCAAAGTTGCGGTTGCTGGTAGAGGCGCAGCGCTCGCCGGGCTCCAGGCGGTCGGCGTTCATGGCCAGACACATGCTGCAGCCCGGCTCGCGCCATTCAAAGCCTGCGGCCACAAAAATCTTGTCCAGGCCTTCGCGCTCGGCCTGTTCCTTGACCAGGCCAGAGCCCGGCACCACCATGGCCAGCTTCACGTTGCCGGCCACCTTGCGGCCCAGGTTCTTCACCACGGCGGCAGCTTCGCGCATGTCTTCGATGCGGCTGTTGGTGCAGCTGCCGATGAACACCTTGTCGATGGTGATGTCGTTGATTGCCTTGCCGGGGGCAAGGCCCATGTAGGTCAGTGCACGCTCGATGGCGCCACGCTTGTTGGCGTCCTTTTCCTTGTCGGGGTCTGGCACGCGGGCGTCCACGCCCAGCACCATCTCGGGGCTGGTGCCCCAGGTGACCTGCGGCACGATTTCGGAGGCATCCAGCTTGACCACGGTGTCGAACACCGCGTCCGCATCGGAGTGCAGCGTCTTCCAATACGCCACGGCCTGGTCCCATTCGACGCCCGTGGGCGACAGGGGGCGGCCCTTGACGTATTCAATGGTCTTGTCGTCCACCGCCACCAGGCCCGCGCGCGCGCCGCCTTCAATGGCCATGTTGCACACGGTCATGCGGCCTTCCATGCTCATCGCGCGAAAGACGGAGCCTGCAAATTCAATGGTGTAGCCCGTGCCGCCTGCGGTGCCGATCTTGCCGATGATGGCCAGCACCACGTCCTTGGGCGTCACGCCTTTGGCCAGCGTGCCGTCGACCTGCACCAGCATGTTCTTGGCCTTCTTGGCCAGCAGGGTCTGCGTGGCCATCACGTGCTCGACCTCGGATGTGCCGATGCCGTGGGCCAGTGCGCCAAACGCGCCGTGGGTGCTGGTGTGGCTGTCGCCGCACACCACCGTCATGCCGGGCAGGGTGGCGCCGTTTTCGGGGCCAATCACGTGCACGATGCCTTGGCGCTTGTGCATGAAGGGGAAGAACGCGGCGGGCGAGATCTGCGCCATGTTGTCGTTCAGCGTGGTGATCTGCTCTTTGCTGATCGGGTCGGTGATGCCGTCGTAGCCGTTTTCCCAGCCCGTGGTGGGCGTGTTGTGGTCGGCGGTTGCCACGATGGAGCTCATGCGCCAGACCTTGCGGCCTGCCTCGCGCAGACCTTCAAACGCCTGGGGGCTGGTCACCTCGTGCACCAGATGGCGGTCGATGTAGAGGATGGAGGTGCCGTCCTCTTCGGTGTGGACGACATGCTCGTCCCAGATCTTGTCGTACAGGGTGCGTCCCATGGCGTGGCTTTCTTTTTCAGGTGGGTGGGTGATTTTAGTGATCAGGCGCTGGCGCGGGGCGTTCATTCGGGCGCCGTATCGGAAGCAGTCGTCGGTGTGGCGCGCGGCGCCAGGTGTTCGACCAGCAAGCGGGCTGTGACAGGCAGGGCGTCAAAGTCCCGAGCCACCACACGCAGTTCGCGGTGGGCCCAGGCATCGTTCAGCGGGATGGCCTGCAGGTTGCCTACGCCACGCATCAACTCAAAGGCCCGGTCAGGCAGCAGGCCCACGCCCAAGCCGCTGTCGATCATGCGGCACATGGCATCGAGCCCCGTGACCTGAATACGCTGGCGCAGGGGCCGCCCTGCAGCGGCAGCGGCGGCGCGCATGGCCAGGCTGATGCTGCTGTTGGCGTGCAGGCCGACGATGTCCCAGTCCAGGACTTCTTCAAAATTGATAGCAGCCAGTGTAGAAAGAGTGTGCGCTCTGGGCACTACGAGCACCAGATTGTCGGCGCGGTAGGGGCGGGTTTGCAGCTCCAGGGCTCCGTTGGCGCTGGCCATGCCGACGTTGCAGATGCCCAGGTCAGCGGCACCCTCCTGCACGGCGTGCAGCACGTCGCTGGAGAGGTGCTCTTGCAGGTCGATCTTGATCTGGTTGTGTTCGCGCGCGAAGGCGCCCAGGTCTTCGGGCAAAAACTGAAAAATGGCCGAGATGTTGGCGTGCATGCGCACATGGCCGCGCACGCCATCGGCGTACTCGCTCAGCTCGCCCTGCATGCGCTCCAGCCCAAACAGTACCGTTCGGGCATGGTGCAGCAGGCTCTCTCCGGCGGGCGTGAGGGTGACACCGCGGCTGTGGCGGTACAACAATTGGGTGTCCACCGCAGCTTCCAGGTCTGACAGGCGTTTGCTGACAGCTGACGCGGCAATGAACTCGCGCTCGGCCGCGCGGCCAATGCTGCCGAGCTCGCACACCGCCACAAACAGTTGCAGCGAGGTGAGGTCGATACGGCGCGCAAAACTGCGCTCAGAGCTTTTCATGGGTTGGGCTTGTCTTCTTGCTTTGAGAAGACTTGCTATTTTCCACCCAATTTTTAGGCATCGTCATCGCTGAATGAGATGACATTCATCGTGCATGGGGGCAATTCATCAAAAAAGTGAGCTGGTAGCGCTTGATTTAAATAGGTTTCACGGTCTTTTGATATTGGAACCTAGTAAGAACAAGCGCTGGTAGCTCCTATTTTGATAGGGTTGGGTTGCTCGGGCCTACGCAGCCAGCGTGCTGCCATGTTCAGGCACCGTGGCCCGCCAGCGGAGTTCGTGCTCGATGCGTTGGCGCAGCATGTCGGCGGCACCCATTTCGCCGTGCACCACGTAGACCTGATCGGGCGCATGGCCCATGCTGCGCAGCCAGGCGATGAGCTGGGTCCCGTCGGCATGGGCAGATGCGGACGATAGCCGCACCACCTCGGCCCGGACCGCCACGTCCTGCCCATGGATGCGGATGCTTTTTTCGCCATCGGCCAGGCGCGCGCCCCGGGTGCCCGGCGCCTGGTGGCCGGTCAGGATGATCATGTTACGGTGGTCGCCCGCGTGCAGTGCCAGGTGGTGCAGCACGCGGCCGCCAGTGGCCATGCCGCTGGCCGAAAGGATGACCATGGGGCCATGCAGTTTGGCCAGTCCCTTCGATTGTTCCGGGGTCTGCACCATGGTGGCGCCGTGCTCCAGTGCGTGCACTTGGCGGCTGTTAAGCCGGTGTTCGTGCATGTGGTGCTGGAACAGGCCGGTGGTACTGACGGCCATGGGGCTGTCCAGAAACACCTTCAATGCGGCAGGCACCACGCCCTGCGCTTTGAGCAGACCGATGGCGTGCAGCACCACCTGCGCGCGGCCCACGGCAAACACGGGCACCACTGCAACGCCACCCCGCGCTGCCAGGCGCTGCAACGCAGGGCCCAGCTCTTCCAGCAAGGTTTCTGGAGGATGTTCACGGTCGCCGTAGGTGGATTCGATCAGCACGGTGTCGGCCTGGGGCGGGGCGTCAGGCGGGTTCATGAGCAGGTCGTCGGGCCGGCCCAGGTCGCCCGAGAACAGGATGCGCCGCCCGCCCACCTCCAGCAGCACGCTCGCCGCCCCCAGGATATGGCCCGCGGGTGAGAACGTAACGCGCCAGCCGGGCAAGGGTTCAAAAGCCTGTTGGTGCGCATGGATGTGGAACTGCTTCATACAGTGCAGCGCATCGAGCCGCGTGTACAAGGGCAGGGCCGGGCTGTGGCTGCTGAGCTGGTGGCGGTTGAGAAAGGCGGCGTCTTCCTCCTGCAGGTGCCCGCTGTCGGGTAGCAAGATGGCGCACAGGTCGCGCGTGCCCGGCGTGCAGTGGATGGCGTGGGCGTATCCGTCGCGCGCCAGCAGGGGCAGGTAGCCGCTGTGGTCCAGGTGCGCATGCGTCAGCACCACGGCATCGATCTGATTCGGCGCCACCGGCAAAGGCTGCCAGTTGCGCAGGCGCAGTTGTTTGTAGCCTTGGAACAGGCCGCAATCGACCAGCAGGGTTTTGCCGTTGTAGCGAACCAGGTACTTGGACCCCGTGACCGTGCCGGAGCCACCCAGAAAGGTGATGTTGACGTTCATGTACCCTTGCTCCTGGTTCAGCCGTGCCGGGGCGGCGCGTCAATGCGTTTTCATCGTACTGCGCAGCTTCCGCCTGGGGGGCGTGACTGGTGGTTTCTTGCTCCAGGTCAAGAATGGAGGTGTTGGCAGTTCCGGGGAGGTGGCGCCCGGAACTGACCCATGAAAAAACCGCCAGGGCCGGGAGGCCGCTGGCGGTTTCTTATGGGGCTGGCCTGAGCCAACCGGAGGGCGAGATCAGCTGAAGAAGTTCTTCAACCGGTCTGTCCAGCTCTCGCCACTGGGCGAGTGGCGGCCGCCGCCCTTCTTGAGTGAATCCTCCAACTCACGCAGCAACTTGCGCTGGTGCTCGGTCAACTTGACGGGCGTCTCGACCGCGATGTGGCAGTACAGGTCGCCCGGGTAGCTGGCGCGTACCCCCTTGATGCCCTTGCCGCGGAGCCGGAACTGCTTGCCGGCCTGCGTGCCTTCAGGGATGTCGATGGCCGCCTTGCCCGCGAGTGTGGGCACTTCGATCTCGCCGCCCAGGGCTGCTGTGATGAAGCTCACCGGCACCTGGCAGTGCAGGTCATCGCCATCGCGCTCGAAGATGTCGTGTTTCTTCAGACGGATCTCGATGTACAGGTCACCCGGCGGCCCGCCATTGGTGCCCGGCTCGCCGTTGCCAGTGCTGCGGATGCGCATGCCGTCATCGATACCCGCGGGAATCTTCACTTCCAGCGTCTTTTGCTTCTTGAGCTTGCCCTGGCCGTGGCAGGTAGTGCAAGGCTCGGGAATGATCTTGCCCGTGCCGCGGCAGTGCGGGCAGGTCTGCTGCACACTGAAGAAACCCTGGCGCATCTGCACCGTGCCCGCGCCCTGGCAGGTGCCGCAGGTCTTGGCACTGGTGCCGGGCTTGGCGCCGCTGCCGTGGCAGGTGTCGCAGCTCTCCCAAGACGGGATGCGGATCTGCGCGTCCTTGCCGCGTGCGGCTTCTTCGAGGGTGATCTCCATCGCATACGACAGGTCGCTGCCGCGGTACACCTGGCGCCCACCCGCACCGCGCCCACGCCCGCCTTGCTGGCCAAACATGTCGCCGAAGATGTCGCCAAAAGCCTCGGCGAATCCACCAAAACCTTCAGCACCCGGGCCCCCCGGTCCGCGCATGTTGGGGTCCACACCTGCGTGACCGTACTGGTCGTACGCGGCGCGTTTTTGCGGGTCCGAGATCATCTCGTAGGCCTCTTTGGCCTCTTTGAACTTCTCTTCGGCGGTTTTGGCTGCATCGCCCTGATTGCGGTCAGGGTGGTGCTTCATCGCAAGTTTGCGATAGGCCTTCTTAATTTCTTCATCCGAGGCGTTCTTGGGAACACCCAGAATTTCGTAAAAGTCTCTTTTGGACATGGTGATTCAGAACCCGGTTGGAACAGGAACGCCGCGCAGCCCCTTACGAGCATTGCGCGGCGGCTCGGGTCAACGGGGGCTCGTTCAGCCCTTCTTGACTTCCTTGACTTCGGCATCCACGACGTTGTCATCGTCTGCTGGCTTGGCCGAAGACGATGCAGACGCTGAAGCATCAGCACCACCGGCTGCCTGGGCGGCTTCTGCGGCTTGCGAGTCGGCGTACATCTTCTCGCCCAGCTTCTGGCTGGCTGCCATCAGGAGGGTCGTCTTTTCTTCAATCGCAGCCTTGTCTTCGCCCTTGAGCGCTTCTTCCAGGGCTTTCACGGCTGCCGTGATGGCGTCTTTCTCGCCAGCCTCCAGCTTGTCGCCATGCTCGGTCAGGCTCTTGTTCACGCTGTGCACCGCAGCTTCGCCCTGGTTGCGGGCTTGCACCAGTTCCAACTTCTTCTTGTCGTCGGCAGCATTCAGCTCAGCGTCCTTCACCATCTGCTGGATTTCTTCTTCCGACAGACCCGAATTGGCTTTGATGGTGATCTTGTTTTCCTTGCCTGTGCCCTTGTCCTTCGCGCCCACGTGCAAGATGCCGTTGGCGTCGATGTCGAACGACACTTCAATCTGTGGAACACCACGCGCGGCGGGCGGGATGCCTTCGAGGTTGAACTCGCCCAGCAGCTTGTTGCCCGACGCGATTTCACGCTCACCCTGGTACACCTTGATGGTCACGGCAGGCTGGTTGTCATCCGCGGTGGAATAGGTCTGCGCAAACTTCGTCGGAATGGTGGTGTTCTTCTGGATCATCTTGGTCATGACGCCGCCGAGGGTTTCGATACCCAGCGACAGCGGAGTCACGTCCAGCAGCAGCACGTCCTTGCGGTCGCCCGACAGCACCTGGCCCTGGATGGCAGCACCCACGGCCACGGCTTCGTCAGGGTTCACGTCCTTGCGGGGTTCCTTGCCGAAGAATTCCTTCACCTTCTCTTGCACCTTGGGCATGCGGGTCATGCCGCCGACCAGGATCACGTCGTGGATGTCCGACACGGACACGCCGGCGTCCTTGATCGCCATGCGGCAAGGCGCAATGGTGCGTTCGATCAGTTCTTCGACCAGCGCTTCGAGCTTGGAGCGCGTGAGCTTGATGTTCAGGTGCTTCGGGCCTGATGCATCGGCCGTGATGTACGGCAGGTTGATGTCGGTGGAGGCCGAGTTCGACAATTCGATCTTGGCCTTCTCGGCGGCTTCCTTCAGACGCTGCAGGGCCAGAACGTCGTTCTTGAGATTAACGCCCGATTCCTTCTTGAACTCGTCAATGATGAAGTCGATGATGCGCTGGTCGAAGTCTTCGCCGCCCAGGAAGGTGTCGCCGTTGGTCGACAGCACTTCGAACTGCTTTTCGCCATCTACGTCTGCGATTTCGATGATGGACACGTCAAACGTACCGCCACCCAGGTCATACACGGCGATCTTGCGGTCGCCCTTTTCCTGCTTGTCCAGGCCGAAGGCCAGGGCCGCAGCGGTGGGCTCGTTGATGATGCGCTTGACGTCCAGGCCGGCGATGCGGCCAGCGTCCTTGGTAGCCTGGCGCTGTGCGTCGTTGAAGTACGCAGGCACGGTGATGACGGCCTCCGTCACGGGCTCGCCCAGGTAGTCTTCAGCCGTCTTCTTCATCTTGCGCAGGATGTCGGCAGACACTTGCTGGGCCGATAGCTTGTTGCCGCGCACTTCGATCCAGGCGTCGCCGTTGTCGGCCGCCACGATCTTGTAGGGCATCAGGTCGATGTCCTTTTGCACTTCTTTTTCGGTGAACTTGCGGCCGATCAGGCGCTTGACGGCGTACAGCGTGTTCTTGGGGTTGGTCACGGCCTGGCGCTTGGCCGAGGCGCCGACGAGGATTTCGCCGTCTTCCTGGTAAGCCACGATGGAGGGCGTGGTGCGCGCGCCTTCGCTGTTCTCGATCACGCGCGTCGTGTTGCCTTCCATGATGGACACGCAGCTGTTGGTGGTGCCCAGGTCAATACCGATGATTCTTCCCATGATTTTTCTCCGAATGCTTGAATGGTTTGGATGGCTAGTAACTTGTGGATAACTTGTGGTCTTCAAGTCATCCGTGCTGATTTATTTGAAGATTTTTTACTTCGGGGCGGTGACGGTGACAAGCGCCGGGCGCAACACGCGGTCGGCAATCACATAACCCTTTTGCAGCACGGCCACGACGGTGTTGGCTTCCTGCTCGGCGGGCACCACGCTGATGGCCTGGTGCTGGTGGGGGTCGAACTTGGCGCCAGCCTCGGGGTTGATGGCCAGCACCTTGTTGCGCTCCAGTGCAGAAGTCAGCTGGCGCAGCGTGGCGTCAGCACCTTCCCGCAATTGCTGCGGCGTGGCTTCCTTGATGGCCAAGGCGGCATCCAGGCTGTCGGCCACGGGCAGCAGGCTCTCGGCAAAACTTTCGATGCCGAACTTGCGTGCCTTGGAGACCTCGTCTTCAGCGCGGCGCCTCGCGTTCTCGGCCTCGGCCTTGGCGCGCAGAAACTGGTCGGCCAGATCGGCGCTTTTGGCCTTGAGCTCGGCCAGCTCGCCCTGCAGGCGCGCCAGCTCGTCGGAGGCGTGGGCAGCCATGGCGGCTTCTACTTCTTCGGGGGCGGGGGCATTCTGGGGTGCGGTGGTTTGGCTTTGATCTGACATGTCTGGGTCTGGAAGTAAATAAAACAGTACGCGCGGGATTTTGGGGCGCGATGGCATAAATCAAGGTCTGTGCCAGGGGCATACCTGTAAGGGGCCGCCCGTGACGCGCTTTGCTGTACCGAATGTCTGCGCAATCCCTGATTTTGCAAGGGGTTCATCGCTGGACGCTCCCCCGTTGTCATTGAACTGCGAGGCTCAGGGCGAGGCCTTGGGGTGCGCTGAGTGTACAAGCGGCCGAGGTCGGGCTATAATCGCAGGCTTTCCCTTGCCACACCACTTCACGACGCAGTGGGTGGTCTTACCCAAAAGGAGTATGCATGCGTCATTACGAAATCATTTTGTTGATCCATCCGGATCAAAGCGAACAAGTTCCAGCCATGCTGGAGCGCTACAAGGGCATGATCACCGCTGGCGGTGGCAAGGTGCACCGTGTAGAAGACTGGGGCCGCCGTCAACTGGCGTACCTGATCAACAAGCTGGCCAAAGCCCACTACCTGTGCGTGAACATCGAAGCCGACCAGGCTGTGATGGCTGAACTGGAGCACGCCTTCAAGTTCAATGACGCCGTCCTGCGCCACCTGACGGTTCAAAAGAAGAAGGCCGATGCCGGTCCGTCTTCCATGATGAAGACTGTCGAGCGCGAAGAAGCCCGCAAGGCCAGCCAAGCTGAATATGCAGCTGCTGGTGGCGAGCGTGGCGACCGTCCTGATCGCGGCGAGCGTTCAGAGCGCGCTGAGCGCTGATCCAGCCCGTTGGAGTGGAGAACCGCGTAGTCTTGACTGCATGTATCGCAGAGGCTGAGTCCCTGCGTTACACACCTGCTGGATTACCTGCCATCGTGCTGCGACTCGAACATGAGTCCCAGCAAACCGAAGCAGGCCAGCCCCGTGAAGTCAAGGCCGCCATGAAAGCCGTCGCGTTTGGTGCGATGGCCGAGCGTCTGGCCCGGCAAAACATCGGAAGTCTCTGGACTTTCAGTGGATTTCTGGCCACCCCGCGCAATGGCAAGAACGCAGTGATTCATATCCAGGATATTCAACAAAATTAATTTTCCAAGGGGTCCGCAATGGCCACGTTCAAGAAGTTCAACAAAGACAAGCGCCCAAAGCGCAACACCCAGTCCCTGCTGTTCAAGCGCAAGCGCTTTTGCCGCTTCACGGTGACCGGTGTTGAAGAAATCGACTACAAAGATGTCGACACGCTGCGTGATTTCATCGCCGAAAACGGCAAGATCATCCCCGCACGCCTCACCGGCACGCGCGCCATCTTCCAGCGTCAGCTGAACACTGCCATCAAGCGCGCGCGCTTCCTGGCGCTGGTGCCTTACAGCGACCAGCACAAGATCTAAGGAGCACAACCCATGCAAATCATCCTGCTCGACAAGGTTGTGAACCTCGGCAACCTCGGTGAAATCGTCAAAGTCAAAGACGGCTACGCACGCAACTTCCTGATCCCTTCGGGCCGCGCACGCCGCGCCACCGAATCGGCCAAGGCTGAGTTCGAAGCCAAGCGCGTTGAGCTCGAAAAGGCTGCAGCTGCCAAGCTGGCAGAAGCCCAAGCCCAAGGCGAAAAGCTGGCTGGCACCACTGTCAAGCTGACGCAAAAGGCTGGCGTGGACGGTCGTCTGTTTGGTTCCGTGACCAACCACGACATTGCTGAAGAGCTGAACAAGCAAGGTTACAAGCTCGCCAAGGCGCAAGTTCGCCTGCCCAACGGCCCTATCAAGGTCGTGAGCGAAAGCACCGTGAGCGTTGCTCTGCACACCGACGTGGTGGTGGACGTGACCGTTTCGGTCTACGGCGAAACTGCCTGATCGCCAGCACGTAAACAATCTCTTTACGTGACTTGCCTCAAAAGCCGCCTTCGGGCGGCTTTTGTCTTTGAGCGGTCGTGCGTTGTACACGATTGCCCACCGGTTGCCCCAACCTTATCCACAGACTTGTGCCATGACACCGTCCCCTGCGGGCGCTAGCATGCCGAGTTAGCTCCCGAGGATTCCATGTCTGCCGTTTTCCCTCCCATTGAAGATGGCTTCACGCCCGTGCCGGACCGTGAGATTGCGCAGTTGCGTGTGCCGCCGCACTCCATCGAGGCCGAGTCGAGTGTGCTGGGCGGGCTGCTGCTGGACAACAACGCTTGGGACCGTGTGGGTGACCTGCTGGTGGAAAGCCATTTCTACCGCTACGAGCACCAGATGATCTACACGGCCATTGGCGCGCTGATCAACGCCAGCAAGCCGGCAGACGTGATCACCGTGTTCGAGAACCTGCAGAACCTGGGCAAAGCCCATGAGATGGGGGGGCTGGCCTATCTGAACACGCTGGCGCAGTATGTGCCCAGTGCCAGCAACATCCGCCGCTACGCGGAAATCGTGCGCGAGCGGGCCATTCTGCGCAAACTGGTCACAGCCAGCGACGAAATCTCCACCAACGCCTTCAACCCCAAGGGCAAGACGGTGGAGCGCATTCTGGACGAGGCCGAGTCCAAGATTTTTGCCATCGGTGAAGAAGGCTCGCGCACCAAGCAGGGATTCCAGTCTCTCGACACGCTGGTGATTGACCTGCTTGACCGTGTACAAGAGATGGCAGACAACCCGGTCGACGTGACGGGTGTGCCCACGGGCTTTGCAGATCTGGACCGCATGACCAGCGGCCTGCAGGCGGGCGACATGGTGGTGCTGGCGGCGCGACCGTCCATGGGCAAGACCTCGTTCGCCGTCAACATTGCCGAACACGTGGCGTTGAATGAAGGCCTGCCAGTTGCGATCTTCTCGATGGAAATGGGCGCCGCCCAGCTGGCGGTGCGTATCGTGGGCTCCATTGGCCGGGTGAACCAGGGCAACCTGCGCACCGGTAAGCTCACGGACGACGAGTGGCCGCGGCTGACCGAGGCCATCGAAAAGCTGCGCACCGTCTCGCTGCACATCGATGAAACTCCGGGCCTCACTCCAGGCGAGCTGCGCGCCAATGCCCGGCGCCTGGCGCGCCAGTGCGGCAAGCTGGGCCTGATCGTGGTCGATTATTTGCAGCTGATGAGCGGCTCGGGATCGGCGGCCAGTTCGGACAACCGGGCAACTGAACTGGGCGAAATCTCGCGCGGTTTGAAGATGCTGGCCAAGGAGCTGCAGTGCCCGGTGATCGCGCTGTCGCAGCTCAACCGTTCGGTGGAGCAGCGCACCGACAAGCGCCCCATGATGTCCGATCTGCGCGAATCCGGCGCCATTGAGCAGGATGCGGACATCATCATGTTCATCTACCGCGACGACTACTACAACAAGGACTCCAAGGAGCCCAACGTGGCCGAGGTCATCATCGGCAAGCAACGTAACGGCCCCACCGGCACGATCAAGCTGTTCTTCCAGAAAAACCAGACGCGGTTCGAGAACCTGGCGATGGGTTCGGGCGATGATTTCTAATAAAAATAGCTGCTAGCGCTTACTGGATAAGCGGTAGCAGCTATTGAATTAGGAGTGATTGGCCGGTGTTTGGGATCAGGGCTGGCGCAGTACCCACACCAGAACCGCCGCGACCACCACGGCCAGCCCCACCAGAGCACGGCCCAGCCGTTGGTTGCGCAGGCGCAAGGCCTCCACTGCGCGGATCACTACAGCATTCTGTTCTGCCAGCGACTGGATCAATGCGGCGGAGTCCTGCTGCTCTTGTTCCAGTTGCGCTACCCGTTCGCGCAGGTGCTGAAGTTGAGCGGTGACTGGGGTCGTCGGGCCTTCGTCCGTAGCGGTCAGGGTGCCCGCCGCAGGCGCTGTGCCCGCTGCTTGCGTTTTTCCCATCAGTTTCTTGGCCGCTTGCAGTACCTGGGGGGCGGCCTCAATGACATCACCCCAGGGCACCAGCTTGAGCGCCGTCATCCACAACGCCATGCTCAGGTGCCCTTGGTCATAACACTTCGCTGGCGAAGTCCGCCAGGCGCGACCGTTCGCCGCGTGCCAGTGTGATGTGCCCGCTGTGTGGCCAGCCCTTGAAGCGGTCTACCGCGTAGGTCAGGCCTGAGGAGCCCTCGGTCAGGTACGGCGTGTCAATCTGCGCCAGATTACCCATGCAGATGATCTTGGTGCCGGGGCCTGCCCGCGTGATCAGCGTTTTCATCTGTTTGGGCGTCAGGTTCTGCGCCTCGTCGATGATCACGTACTTGTTCAGGAAGGTGCGTCCGCGCATGAAGTTCATGCTCTTGATCTTGATGCGGCTGCGGATGAGTTCATTCGTGGCCGCACGGCCCCATTCGCCCGCGTTGCCGCCATCGCCCTTGGCCAGAAACTCCAGGTTGTCGTCCAGCGCTCCCATCCAGGGGCCCATTTTTTCTTCTTCGGTGCCCGGCAGAAAACCAATGTCCTCACCCACGCTCACCGTGGCACGGGTCATGATGATCTCGGTGTAGCGGCGCTCGTCCAGCACCTGGGTCAGGCCTGCGGCCAGCGCCAGCAGCGTCTTTCCGGTGCCGGCTGTGCCGGTCAGGGTCACGAAGTCGATCTCTGGATCCATGAGCAGGTTCATGGCGTAGTTCTGCTCGCGGTTGCGGGTGGTCACACCCCACACGGCGTTTTTGGCCGAGCCGTAATCCTTGAGGGTCTGCAAAACCGCCGTCTTTTCACGGATCTCGCTCACCCGCGCAAAAAGACTGGGCTCGCCGGGCGCTTCAAAGTACGCAAACTGATTGATCATCAGCTGCGGCACGATGGGGCCGCCGATGCGGTAGTAGGTGTGTGCGCCGCTTTGCCAGCTCTCCACATTCTTGCCCGTCTTGGCCCAAAAGTCGGGGGGCAGGGCCAGCACGCCCGCGTACAGCAGGTCGCCGTCTTCGAGCGTCTTGTCGTTCTGGTAGTCCTCGGCGTTCAAGCCCAGGGCGCGTGCCTTCACACGCATGTTGATGTCCTTGGACACCAGCACCACTTCACGCCCGGTCGCGTGGGTCCCTCCCTCGGCGCGCGAAGCGTGCAGTTTGCGCAGCGCTTCGACCACGCCCAGGATCTGGTTGTCGGCCTTGCCCGGGGGCAGGCTGGTGGGCAGGCTGTAGTCCAGTGGCGCGGTCTGGAAGTAGAGGCAACCACCCGCGGCGCGCTGGCCAGTGGAGTCCAGCTTGAGACCGCGTGCGATATCGGCACCCTGTACGCCCGCAAGCGCGTCCAGGGTACGGCTGGTTTGGCGGCCGTTGCGGGCGACCTCGGTCATGCCCTTTTTGTGACCATCCAGTTCTTCCAGCACGATCATCGGCAGGAAGATGTCGTGCTCTTCAAACCGGAACAGGCTGGTGGGGTCGTGCAGCAAGACATTGGTGTCTAGCACAAACAATTTGGCCGGTCCCTGAGGACGGCTGCGCTTGCTGCGGCTGGGCGAGGGCGCCGCCGCCAGGGGGGCTGCCGCGGCAGGCGCAGTTTCGGTCTTGGCCGGTGCGCGGCGGCTGGTGCTGCGGGCGGCGGGCGCTGGCGCAGAGAGTACGGTTTCGAGGCGGGCGCGGCCTGATGGGGCGGTGACGGGCTCTGGCACGCGACCCCGTGTCTCTACCTGGACCAATGGCGCAGATGCGTTCGCGACGGCTGGCGCCGAAGCGCGTGCGCGCCCTGTCGGGGCTTTTGCAGGGGCGGCTACCGCCACCACGTCCGGTGTGGTGGCTGTCTGTGCTGCGCGGGGGCGGGCAGCCACGTCGAAAGCTTCAGGTGCGAGAAGGGCGGCGCGTCGGCTGGGTGCTGGGGGCAGGGGCATGGTGGCAGGGCCTCGGTCAATGGTGATCAGAAAGCAAAAAGCCGCCTGGAGGCCAAGGCGGCTTTGGGGGAGGGGGCAGACGTTGCGGGAACCAGGTGCATCAATCCATTATGCCTATTCCGTGTGTCCGGCCCTGCAAAACCAGATGCGGAAGCCGGACGTGTAGCGCCAATGCCCCAGTACGCTGATCAGGCGGCCTTTTTGAGGGCCTTGATGGACTTGACGGCCTTCAGGACGTCGTCCACATGGCCGGGCACCTTCAGGCCACGCCATTCCGCTGCGAGCAGGCCATCGGGACCCACCAGGAAGGTGCTGCGCTCGATGCCCTTGACCTTCTTGCCGTACATGATCTTGTTCTTGACCACGCCGAACATGTGGCACATTTTTTCTTCGGTATCAGCGATGAGCTCGAAAGGGAGCTCCAGCTTTTCCTTGAACTCGTCGTGCGACTTCATGTTGTCGCGGGACACGCCAAAGACCGCTGCGCCTGCCTTCACGAAGTCCTTGTACCTGTCGCGAAACTGCATGGCCTCCGTGGTGCAGCCAGGTGTGTTGTCCTTGGGATAGAAGTAGAGAACCAGAACTTGGCCAAGGTGGGAGGTGTTGGAAACCTTGAGTCCACCTGTTGCGTTGGCTTCAAATTCAGGGAGGGGTTTGTTGACAACGATCGCCATATCACTTCAATCTCTCAGGATGTAGTCGTTGGTAAGCCGGGGGAGCGAATGTCTTTTTGCTCTTGTAAGTGCCCCCGACCGCAACCGGTGATTTTACCCTGAAATCGGTTCCCGGCCAAATGTAAGACAGTGTGTCCTCCGGGAGGGAAGGGCAGTTCACGTAGGCTGCACACCCGTGTGATCGCGCCCATGGAACCACCCTAGGTGGTGTGCCGTAACGCGCCATCGCGCGGCATTTGCGGCATTTGCGGCATTTGCGGCAATTGCGGCATGCGGGGCGCTCTTGCAGCTCAGGGTTCCAATATCAGCGCCGCCACCACATTGCGGCCTTCGCTCGCCAGGATGTTGTAAGTGCGACAGGCGGCGGGCGTGTCCATGGTCTCCAGCCCCAGCCGACGGGCAATCAGCGGTGCGAGCCAAGCAGGGGGTGGAAAGCGGTTGCGGTTGCCGCTTCCAAAAATGACCAGTTCGGTTTCCAGCGTCGCCAACTGCGCAAAGTGTTCGGGCGTCAGGTCCTCAAACCGCGTGCACGGCCATGCCTGCCGCAACCCATCGGACCCGATGATGACGCTGTGGGTGATCTTGTCCGCATCCACGCCGATCCAGCCGGGGCCATACCCGTTGATGGTTTGTGCGCTGGATCGGTCGGGCTGGAATTTCATGGGCGTTGGGTGGGTTGGGGGCAGCACCACGCCGGTGCGGGAGCAGCGCGCAGGGCAAAGATGCGCCGGTGAACTGTGGTCAAATTATAGGTTTCGCCAAGGTGCCAGCAGCTGTGGCTGCCACCTGACCCCACTGCACCTCTGCCTGCGCATGAAAACCGTCCAAAAATCCGCCAAGCTCGCCAACGTTTGCTACGACATCCGGGGGCCCATCATGGACGCGGCCAAGCAGATGGAGGAAGACGGCCACAAGATCATCAAGCTCAATATCGGCAATCTGGCTGTGTTCGGATTTGACGCGCCGGAAGAAATTCAGCTCGACATGATCCGCAACCTGCCCAACTCGGCCGGTTATTCGGACAGCAAGGGCATCTTTGCCGCGCGCAAGGCAGTGATGCACGAGACGCAAAAGCAGGGCATCAAGGGCGTGATGCTGGACGACATCTACTTGGGCAACGGCGCCAGCGAGCTGATCGTGATGGCCACCAATGCGTTGCTGGACAACGGCGATGAGCTGCTGCTCCCCTCGCCCGACTACCCGCTGTGGACCGCCGCCGCCAGCCTGTCAGGTGGTACGCCGGTGCACTACATCTGCGACGAAGCCAATGGCTGGATGCCCAACCTGGACGACATCCGCGCCAAGCTCACGCCCCGTACCAAGGGCATCGTGGTCATCAACCCCAACAACCCTACCGGCGCGCTGTATTCCGACGAACTTCTCAAGGGCATCGTCGCCATTGCGCGAGAACACGGCCTCGTCATCTTCGCGGACGAGGTGTATGACAAGGTGCTGTACGACGGTGCCAAGCACACGGCCATTGGCTCGCTCAGCGAGGACGTGCTCACGCTCACCTTCAACTCCTTGTCCAAGAGCTACCGCTCATGCGGCTACCGTGCCGGCTGGATGGTGGTGTCGGGCGACAAGAAGCCCGCCAAAGACTACATCGAGGGCTTGAACATGCTCTCGAACATGCGCCTATGCGCCAACGTGCCTGGGCAGTGGGCGGTGCAGACCGCGCTGGGCGGCTACCAGAGCATCAATGAGCTGGTGGGCGACGGTGGTCGTCTTCGCAAGCAGCGCGACCTGGCCTACGAACTCATCACCGCCATCCCGGGCGTGACCTGCGTCAAGCCGCGCGCCGCGCTGTACATGTTCCCACGACTCGACCCCGCGGTGTACCCCATCGCGGACGACCAGCAGTTTTTTCTGGAACTGCTGCAGGAGACCAAAGTCATGCTGGTGCAGGGCACGGGCTTCAATTGGGCGGCACCGGACCACTTCCGCATCGTGTTTTTGCCTCACGAGGACGATTTGCGCGATGCCATCGGACGGGTCGCGCGCTTCCTGGAGCAGTACCGCAAGCGTGCGCAACTGGCGGCCGCAGCGTGATCGTTGCGGTGGTGAGTGCAGGTACTCATTTTTTCATAGCTGCTGGCGCTTGTTGCATAAGCGCTAGAGCCCATTTTGACTGGTAGAAATCCCATGAAACCCATCCAAGTAGGCCTTCTGGGCATTGGCACTGTCGGCAGCGGCGTGTTCAACGTGCTGCAGCGCAACCAGGACGAGATTAGCCGCCGCGCTGGCCGGGGCATCCAGATCACCATGGTGGCTGACCTGGACGTGGAGCGTGCCAAAGCCGTAGTGGGTGCTGACATCCAGGTCGTCAACGACGCCCGCGCCATCATCGCCAACCCCGACATTGACATCGTCATCGAGCTCATCGGCGGCTATGGCATCGCGCGCGCGCTGGTGCTGGAGGCCATTGCGGCAGGCAAGCACGTGGTCACCGCCAACAAGGCGCTCTTGGCTGTGCACGGCACCGAGATTTTTGCGGCCGCATCGGCCAAGGGCGTGATGGTGGCCTTCGAGGCTGCCGTGGCCGGGGGCATCCCCATCATCAAGGCGCTGCGCGAAGGCCTGACGGCCAACCGCATCCAGTGGATCGCCGGCATCATCAATGGCACCACGAACTTCATCCTGTCCGAGATGCGCAGCAAGGGCCTGGACTTTGACGTGGTGCTGAAAGAAGCGCAGCGCCTGGGTTACGCCGAGGCCGACCCCACCTTCGACATCGAAGGGGTGGACGCCGCGCACAAGGTTACGCTGATGAGTGCCATCGCCTTCGGCATCCCGGTGCAGTTCGACAAGGCCTATGTGGAAGGCATCACCAAGCTCGGCGCGGCCGACATCAAGTACGCCGAACAGCTTGGCTACCGCATCAAGCTCCTGGGCATCACCAAACGCGCCGACAAAGGGATCGAGCTGCGCGTGCACCCAAGCCTGGTGCCCTCCAAGCGCCTGATCGCCAACGTCGAGGGCGCCATGAACGCCGTGGTGGTGCAGGGCGACGCCGTGGGCACCACGCTGTATTACGGCAAGGGCGCGGGCAGCGAGCCCACCGCCAGCGCCGTGATTGCCGACCTGGTGGACATCGCCCGCCTGCACACGGCCGACCCCGAGCACCGAGTGCCGCACCTGGCCTTCCAGGCCAACACGCTCACCGATGCCATGGACACCCTGCCGGTGCTGCCCATGAGCGAAGTGGTCACCAGCTATTACCTGCGCCTGCGCGTCGCCGATCAGGCCGGTGTGTTGGCCAAGGTCACGGGCCTGCTGGCCGAGGCGGGCATCAGCATTGACGCCGTGCTGCAGCGCGAGGCCGACGAAGTGGGCGGCGAAGGCTCCACGCAAACCGACCTCATCATCCTCACGCATGACACGCGCGAAGGCACGATGGATGCCGTCATCGCCCAGATGCAGGCCTTGCCCACGGTGCTGGCCGCCATCACGCGCATCCGCAAGGAAGAGCTGAACTGACCCGCCTGCCCAGCGCCATGCACCCGCTTCGCCATGCCCACGCTTGTCGCCGCGCTCACTTTGGTGGCGCTGCTCAAGCTGTCGATGGTCGATCTGCCGCGCTGGCATCTGGCGTTCTGGTTCTGCGTGCTGGTCACGCTGGCGCTGTTCGGCTCCATGCCGCGATCGCAGGCCATCCTCAACGGGGTGGGCAGCTTTGCGGCAGCGTGGCTGTATTTTGTGTTGCTGGACCACACCGACAACACGCAGGACCGCGCACTGCACTGGCTCATCCTGATTGGCGGTTTTGTGCTGCTGATCGCCTCGCGCCTCTACATTGATATCCGTGTCTACGGCATCAGTTTTTAGCCTGCAAAGACATTCACAGATACCGACGGGAACCCACCATGAAATACCTCAGCACCCGCGGCCATGCCGACCGCAAACAGTTTTGCGACATCCTGCTCGAAGGCCTGGCGCCCGATGGTGGCCTGTACATGCCCGAAAGCTACCCCAAGGTGACGGGCGCCATGCTCACGCGCCTGCGCAAGGCGTACCACGAGCAGGGCTACGCCGAACTGGCGTTTCAGATCCTCTCGCTGTACATCGACGACATCCCGGCTGCTGACCTGAAGGCTTTGTGCGCCAAGACGTACACCGCCGAGGTGTTTGGCACCGGCGAGATCGTGCCCCTGCGCCACCTCGAAGACGGCCTGTGGCTCGAAGCCCTGTCCAACGGCCCCACGCTGGCCTTCAAGGACATGGCCATGCAATTGCTGGGCAACCTGTTTGAGTACGAGTTGAATCGCCGTGGCGAAGAACTCAACATCCTGGGTGCCACCAGCGGCGACACCGGCAGCGCCGCCGAATACGCCATGCGCGGCAAAAAGAACGTGCGCGTTTTCATGACCAGCCCGCACGGCCGCATGAGCGCCTTTCAGCAGGCCCAGATGTTCAGCCTGCAGGACGAGAACATCCACAACATCGCCATTGAAGGTGTGTTTGATGACTGCCAGGACATCGTCAAGGCCGTCAGCAACGACCTTGACTTCAAGCGCCAATACAAGATCGGCACCGTCAACTCCATCAACTGGGCGCGCCTTTTGGCGCAGGTGGTGTACTACTTTGCGGGCTACATCCAGGCGACTGAGAGCAACGACCAGAAGGTCAGCTTCACCGTGCCCAGCGGCAACTTTGGCAACGTGTGCGCGGGCCATGTGGCGCGCCAGATGGGCCTGCCGATAGCCAAGCTGGTGGTGGCCACCAACGAGAACGATGTACTCGACGAGTTCTTTCGCACCGGTGCGTACCGCGTGCGCGCCGCTGCCGACACGCATGAAACATCCAGCCCCTCGATGGACATCAGCAAGGCCAGCAATTTCGAGCGCTTCGTTTTTGACCTGCTGGGCCGCAACGGGCAGCGCACCAAGGCCTTGTTCAGCGCCGCGCTGCAAACCTATGGCCGGTTCGATCTGAGCGCCGACCCCTTGTTTGCCGACGCCGCCAAGAAATACGGTTTTGAAAGCGGCAAGAGCACCCACGCAGACCGCCTGGCCACCATCAAGGACAACTTCGAACGCCACGGTGTCACCATTGACACGCACACGGCCGACGGCGTGAAGGTGGCCCGCGAGCACCACCAGGACGCCAAGGTGCCCATGATCGTGCTGGAGACGGCGCTGCCCATCAAGTTCGCCGAAACCATCGTCGAAGCTCTGGGCCACGCGCCCGAGCGCCCCGAGAAATTTGCTGGCATCGAAGACCTGCCCAAGCGCGTGCAGGTGATGCCGGCCGATGTGGAACTGGTCAAGGCCTACATCGAGCGCCACTGCGCCCCTGCCGTCGCGGGATAGTGCGCGCCGGTGCAGCGCGACTGAGTTATAGATAAAAAATGCCCCTGGCGCTTATCTGTTAAGCGCTAGCAGCTATAAAAGCAATAGCTACCCAAGGAGCAATGGATGAAAGTTGTTGGTTTTGCAGGCTTTTCCGGCAGTGGCAAGACCACGCTGGTGGAGCAGTTGATCCCCGAGTTGCGGCTGCGGGGCTTGCGTGTGTCAGTGGTCAAACATGCCCACCACAGCTTCGACATTGACCACCCCGGCAAGGACACGCACCGCCACCGCGAGGCCGGGGCTTTTGAGGTGGTCGCCGCGTCCGACAAGCGCCTGATGCTGGTGCGCGAGTTCGAACAGCCCGCCACCCTCAGCGTGCACCACCTGCTGGCCGAGCTCTACCAAGGCGTGGACTGGGTGCTGGTGGAAGGCTTCAAGGACAGCGACTTGCTCAAGGTGGAAGTGTGGCGCGCGCCAGAGCCCGGCCAGGTCGCCAAGCCCGTGCGCTACCCCGACGACGACTTTGTGGCGGCTGTCGCCACCGATGCCCCTGACCGCCTGCCAATGCCCACACAGCTGCCCTTGCTGGATCTCAATGCGCCGGCCCAGGTGGTGGACTGGCTCATCCAGTACGAGCACCGCTTTGAATACAACTGGGAGCTTCACGGGGGCCTGCTGCCATGCGCCCCCCAATGACGCCGTTGAAACCGCTGGACGAAGCGCTGGCTGACCTGTTGACCAAAGCCGTGCCCTTGCACGGCGCCGATACCGTCACCACGTTTGACGCAGACGGCCGTGTGCTGGCGCAAAACTGTGTTTCGGCGCTACAGGTGCCGCCGCAGGACAACAGCTCCATGGATGGCTACGCCGTGCGCAGCGCCGATGTGGCCGCAGCGGGTGGGGTGCTGCCCGTGTCGCAGCGCATTGCGGCAGGCAGCGCGGGCGACTCGCTGCTGCCGGGCACCGCTGCCCGCATTTTTACCGGCGCGCCGGTGCCTGCGGGCGCCGACGCGATCTTGATGCAGGAAGACTGCGAGGCCCTGGCCGATGCCGTTGGTGGGGATGCCCTGGGCCAGGTTCGCATCAACACCGTGCCCAAACGAGGGCAGTGGATTCGCAACGCGGGCGAGGACATCACCCGCGGGGCGGTGGTGCTGTCGGCGGGCACGCGGCTTACCCCGGCAGAACTGGGCTTGGCCGCCAGCATTGGCTTGCACCAGCTGCAGGTGGCACGCCGCCCGCGCGTGGCGCTGTTCTCCACAGGCGATGAACTTGTCATGCCCGGCGAGGTGCCGCCCGAGCAGATGCGCCCTGGGGCTATCTACAACAGCAACCGATTTTTCCTGCGCGCCATGCTGCTGCGCCTGGGATGCGAGGTGACGGATTTCGGCATCGTGCCCGACCGGCGCGACGCCACCATCGACGCATTGCGCACCGCCAGCGCGGCGCACGACCTCATCCTGACCAGCGGCGGCGTGAGCGTGGGTGAAGAAGACCACATCAAGCCCGCCGTCGAGACGCTGGGGAGCCTGGACCTGTGGCAGATCGCCATGAAGCCCGGCAAACCGTTTGCCTATGGACAAATCCCGCGTGACGGCGGTGCCGCGCACTTCATGGGCCTGCCCGGCAACCCGGTGTCGAGCTTTCTGACCTTTGCGCTGCTGGTGCGTCCTTTTGTGCTGCGACTGCAGGGCGTGGTGGATGTTGCGCCTCAATCCATCGCTGCGCGCGCGGACTTCAATTGGCCCAAGGCCGACAAACGCCGCGAATTCTTGCGTGTGCGGCACAACGCGGCAGGTGGATTGGACTTGTTCGATAACCAGAGTTCGGGTGTGCTGACGTCTGCTGCCTGGGGCGATGGCGTGGTGGACAACCCGGCAGGCCAGACCATCGCGGCAGGCGACACGGTCCGATTTGTCGCGTTTTCGGAGTTGCTGTCATGAAGAAGGTCAGCGTGCGCTACTTTGCCTCGATCCGCGAGGCCCTCGGCCAAGGCAGTGAGGCCGTTGAGACCTCAGCCACCACGTTGGGTGCACTGCGCGACGAACTCATCGCTCGTGGAGGCGCCCACGCCAGCAGCCTCGCGCGCGGCCGTGCTGTGCGCATGGCGCTCAACCAGACTTTGAGCGATGAATCCGCCACCCTGGCCGATGGGGCTGAGGTGGCGTTTTTCCCGCCGGTTACCGGGGGCTGAGCCCGGGCAGCGCTTCCAGGCGCTGCTCCAGCGCCTTCGACGCGGGCATCATCGGCGCCCGCAGTTCATTGCGCATCCAGCCCGCTTGCGCCAGAACGGCCTTGAGGGCCGCTGGATTGGGCTCGGCAAAACAGGCCTCCACCCACGGCTGCAGTGCCTGCCACACGCGGCGGGCCTCGGGCAGGTTGCCCGCGCGCATCCAATTCATCAGTTCCACAAAACGCGGTGCCTGCCAGTGCGCGCAGGCCGAAATGGCACCTGCACCGCCGAGCGCGAGCGTGTGGAAGATCTGCGCGTCCTCGCCCGTCAGCACCTGAAGGCGGCCGTCGGCGATCAGAGCCTGCGTCTTGCCGGTGTTACCGCCGCAGTCCTTGATCGCCTGAATGCACGGGTGGGCGGCCAGCGCCAGCAGTGTTTCGGTGGTGAGTGTGGCGCCAGTGCGGTACGGAATGTCATAAACGACAACGGGCACCGCGCTGGCGTCGGCGATGGTGCGAAACCAGTGCAACAAGCCCTCTTGAGAGGGGCGAATGTAAGGTGGAGCGGACACCAGAATGCCCGCCAGCGGCATGTCCGCCAAGGCCCGCACTTGCGCCAGCACCTCGCCTTGGTGGTAGCCCGACACGCCCATCACTACCGGCAGGCCTTGGGCGGCTTGGAGCACGGTGTGCAGCACCTGCAGTTGCTCGGCCTTGTCCAGCGCTGCCGCCTCGCCGGTGGAGCCGCAGGCCACAAATCCCGAGACACCGTCGGCACGCAGCCGGGCGGTCAGCGCGGAGAGGGCCCGGTGGTCGACAGCGCCGTCCTTGAACGGTGTGACGAGGGCGATCCAGAGCCCCCTGAACACGGAGCGATGGGTGGGAGCGGCCGCTGCGGCGGGAGCGGCTGTGGCAGTCATGGGGGGTTGCATGCGTAGCATCCTTTGAGGTTCGACCAAGGGAAGAACCGCCTTGAGGAGCGCACGGAATGCCGGGAAGGAAAAGAGGGGGGGAGATTTTCTGCCAGGGGGTTCCGTCGCTCATCCGGACGGAACCACAGCTCCGGTCAGACGAGCTTTGGTTTTTTGGCTTTGACCACGCACTGCAAAGCCACCGCGGAAGCGGTGGTCATCGCAAAGAGGCTGTGCGTGGGCATGGGGCGCAGTATAGCGAAGCGTTGCAGTCCACAAAAGTGCCATTCAGCCTGCGGGCGATGGCTGCGGCGCGTCATCGGTTGGCTCGGGCTGCGGTGCCACCAGCGCGGGGCATTGCCACGCCAACAGCTCGGCGAGGCGGGTGACGATCCAGGTCGCTTCGGCCACGGAAACGCCCGATTCTGCGGTGCACAGCCCGGCATGGATGCGACTGAGGATCTCGGACTCTGAAGGCGCCTGCACGTGGTACAGCGTCTGCGCATGTTCCACCAGGTGGCCAGCCAGGTCTTCGCACAGCTCATAGCGGGTACGCACGGTATCCGCGCGTTCGGTCAGGCGCCCCCGGGCATTGGTGTACACCGCCATGAAAGAGGGCGGCACGTGGATCTGGTTGTCGTCGTCCATGGGCGCCGTTCAGTCGGGCGTGAACAGTCGTTCGAACCTGGTCTGGTCCGATGGCAGCTCAAACGTCACCACCTGGCCCATTTTCATGTCCGACAGGCGGCAGGCGCCAAACAGCGTCGTTTTGCCCGTCAGCTCCATCACATCGAGGTCGATGATGGCGTACGGGTGGGGCACAAAGACCTGGTGCGCGAACACGTCGCGGACGGTGTTGCGCGGCGACGGATAAAGCTTGTACAGAGCGGTTTGAATGGTTTGTGTGGCCATGGGCGGGGTGATATCTCTAGGGTGTCCGCAGTGCGGGTACAGTGCGGGCGAATCGTACAGACAAACCTTTGGACCTATTTATGGCACGAAACAAAAGTGAATGGCCGGCCAAAGTGCTGGCGCTGGTGCGGGGCGGCAACGTGGATGCCGCCATCGCACAGATCAAGGTGGCGCCCACGGTCGGTGACGTCACCCGCCTGCAGGCACTGCTGGCCCAGTTGCCGCCGTCGCCTTCGCTGGGGCAGCTGCACAAGGTGGTCGAGGAAGAGCGCGCCTTGCTGGCCGCACCCCGGCTGCACCGGTCGCCTTGATCCCGCATTCTCATTTCTCGTCGTCCGCCCGTTGAGAGTTTTTCCATGACCTTGCCCCGCGTTTCCATCCAGACCGAGGACTTTGACCTGTCCACGGAAATTGCAGTGCTCCGCCGCGAGAACAAGGGTGTGGGTGCGGTCTGCAGCTTCATTGGCACGGTGCGCGACCGCAATGAGGGCGACCAGGTCTCGTCCATGGAGCTGGAGCACTACCCCGGCATGACGGAGAAATCCATCGAAGCCATGGTCGTTGAGGCGCTCCGGCGCTTCGACATCTTTGGCGCCCGTGTCATCCACCGCGTCGGCCTGCTGCAGCCGCTCGACCAGATTGTGCTGGTCGCGGTCACCAGCGCGCACCGGGGCCAGAGTTTTCAGGCCTGCGAGTTTTTGATGGACTACCTCAAGACCCAGGCCCCGTTCTGGAAGAAGGAAGAAACCCCGCAGGGCGCCCGCTGGGTGGACGCGCGCGTAAGCGACGACGCGGCACTGGCGCGCTGGGGCATCACGGCAAGCAACGCCTGATGTACGACTGTCATGTGTGACCCTCGCCAGATACCACGTTAATTTATAGCCAAATTGGCCTCTAGCGCTTATTGGTAAAGCGCTGGTAGCTATGAAATTGGTAGTCATTGACGCCGCGGCGTCTGGGTGATTCACTGACGCAGGTCAATGGTTGGGCCGCGGCACTGTCTTGAAATCAGGCAGAAGCTGCCCCACGTGCTCTGCAATTCGGAGGACATTCACCCATGCGTCTCGACAAATTCACCACCAAGTTCCAGGAAGCCCTGAGCGACGCGCAAAGCATTGCGCTGGGCAACGACCACGCCTACATCGAGCCCGTGCACATGCTCGTGGCCATGCTCAAACAGGATGACGGCCCCAAGGCGCTGCTGCAGCGCGCGGGTGCCAATGTACCGGGCCTGCTGGCCGCAGCCGAGGCGGCCGTCAAGCGCCTGCCCCAGGTGCAGGGCAACGACCAAGTACAGGGCGGCCCCGAGCTGGGCCGCGTGCTGCAGGCGACCGAAAAAGAGGCCATCAAGCGCGGCGACCAGTTCATCGCCAGCGAGTTGTTCTTGCTGGCCGTGATCGACAGCAAGGGCGAGGCCGCCAAGATTGCCAAAGAAAACGGCCTGACCCGCAAGAGCCTGGAGGCCGCGATTGAAGCCGTGCGCGGCGGACAGAAGATGGACAGCGCCGAGGCAGAAGGCCAGCGCGGCGCCCTGGCCAAATACTGCCTGGACCTGACCGAGCGCGCCCGCATTGGCAAGCTCGACCCCGTGATCGGCCGCGACGATGAAATCCGCCGCGCTATCCAGGTGCTGCAGCGCCGCACCAAGAACAACCCCGTGCTGATCGGCGAGCCCGGCGTGGGCAAGACCGCCATCGTCGAGGGCCTGGCCCAGCGCATCGTGGCGGGCGAGGTGCCCGAGTCGCTCAAAGGCAAACGCGTGTTGTCGCTCGACATGGCAGCACTGCTGGCCGGTGCCAAGTTCCGGGGCGAGTTTGAAGAGCGCCTGAAGGCGGTGCTCAACGAGCTGGCCAAGGACGAGGGCCAGACCATCGTCTTTATTGACGAGCTGCACACCATGGTGGGCGCCGGCAAGGGCGAGGGCGCAATGGACGCCGGGAACATGCTCAAGCCCGCTTTGGCGCGCGGCGAGCTGCATTGCGTGGGAGCAACCACGCTCGACGAATACCGCAAGTACATCGAAAAAGACGCCGCGCTGGAACGCCGCTTCCAGAAAATTCTGGTCGGTGAGCCCACGGTAGAGGCCACCATTGCCATCTTGCGCGGCTTGCAAGAGAAGTACGAAGTGCACCATGGCGTGGACATCACCGACCCGGCCATCGTGGCTGCGGCCGAACTGAGCCATCGCTACATCACCGACCGCTTCTTGCCCGACAAGGCGATCGATTTGATCGACGAGGCTGCGTCCAAGATCAAGATCGAAATGGACTCCAAGCCTGAGGTGATGGACAGGCTCGACCGCCGCCTGATCCAGCTGCAGATCGAGCGCGAAGCGGTGCGCCGCGAGAAGGACGAGTCTTCGCAAAAGCGCTTTGCGCTCATTGAGGAAGAGATCACCAAGCTGCAAAAGGAAATCGCCGACTACGACGAAATCTGGCAGTCCGAAAAAGCCCAGGCGCAGGGCAGCGCGCATGTGCGCGAAGCCATTGACAAGCTCAAGTTCCAGATCGAAGAATTCACCCGCAAGGGCGATTTCAACAAGGTGGCCGAGCTGCAATACGGCAAGCTGCCCGAGCTGGAAAAGCAGCTGAAAGAAGCGCAGGCGCAAGAGGAAGGTAAAGATGGCGAACCCGCACCGCGCCGCCTGCTGCGCACCCAAGTGGGCGCTGAAGAAATTGCCGAAGTGGTGAGCCGCGCCACGGGCATCCCGGTGGCCAAGATGATGCAGGGCGAAAAAGACAAGCTCTTGCAGATGGAATCCAAACTGCACGAGCGCGTGGTGGGCCAGCAAGAGGCGATTGCCGCGGTGGCCAATGCCATCCGCCGTTCGCGTTCGGGCCTGTCCGATCCCAACCGGCCCACCGGTTCGTTCCTGTTCCTGGGCCCGACGGGCGTGGGAAAGACCGAGCTGTGCAAGGCGCTGGCGGGCTTTTTGTTCGACAGCGAAGACCACCTGATCCGCATCGACATGAGCGAGTTCATGGAGAAGCATTCGGTGGCTCGCCTGATTGGGGCGCCGCCCGGCTATGTGGGTTACGAGGAGGGCGGGTACCTGACCGAAGCCGTGCGCCGCAAGCCCTATAGCGTGCTGCTGCTCGATGAGGTGGAAAAGGCCCACCCTGACGTATTCAATGTGCTGCTGCAGGTGCTGGACGATGGTCGCCTGACCGATGGCCAGGGCCGCACTGTGGACTTCAAGAACACCGTGATCGTGATGACAAGCAACATTGGCTCGCACCTGATCCAGTCCATGGTGGGGCAGGACACGGATGACATCAAGGAAGCGGTGTGGGGGGAACTCAAGAACCATTTCCGACCCGAATTCCTGAACCGCATCGACGAGACGGTGGTGTTCCACGCGCTGGATGCCCAGAACATTGCGTCCATTGCACGCATCCAGTTGCAGTTGCTGCAAACCCGTCTGGCGAAGATGGATTTGGAACTGGAGGTGTCAGAAGCTGCCTTGGCAGAATTGGCCAAGGTGGGATTTGACCCGGTGTACGGTGCGCGGCCGCTCAAGCGGGCGATTCAGCAGCGCATTGAGAACCCGCTGTCCAAGCTGTTGCTCGAAGGGCGTTTTCCGCCCAAGAGCGTGATTCCGGTCAGCGTGAACCCGGTGCTGGAGCCGGGCGTGTTCCAGTTCGGCGCTGTGCCGCAGGATTGAACTGGGTAGGGGCGGGGCTGTTGCCCCGCTCCGGTTGTGAATGAGAGGTGTCGTTTGAACGAAATTGTTGCAGGCGTTTTGCGTCTGGTACTGCGCTTGGTGGTGGTGGTCATGGGCGTGGTGCTGTTCTTGAGCCTGCTGGCCGCAGTGATGGTGCTGGCGCTGGTGTGGTCGCTGCGCGCAGGCTGGGCGCGGCTGACCGGCCGGCCTGTGACGCCGTGGGTCATGCGCATGGACCCGCGAACAGGATTCAGTACCGCGTTTCGTTCGTCCGAGCGCTGGTCGGCAGGCCGGCGCGCAACTCCCGGGGCTGGTGATGCCTCCGCCGGCGACACCCCCGCGTCGCGCCGTGGTGGCGTGTTGCCGGGGGCGGCCGACGTGCAGGACGTCGAGGCCCGCGAAGTGCGCTGAGACGCGCCGCAGCCTTTGGCCCTTGCGCGCTTCGCGCCTCTATGGCCCTCCGCCTTTTTGCAATGCACCTGTCGGGGTGTCTTCTATGATCAGACCATGACACCAGCCGATATCCACGCCCACTTCGATCTTCAACGCCAGGCCAGCCGCGCGCATGTCGATGTGCCCTTGCTGGTGCGCCGTGAGCGCCTGCTGCGTTTGCGCAAGATGCTCGATGAAAACGGGCCGGTGCTCGCGGCCGCAGTGCAGGCCGACTTCGGCATGCGTTCACCGCGCCTGACCGAGGTGGCTGATTTTTTTGTGCTGCGCACCCTGCTGTCGCACACGCTGCGCCATCTGGCGCGGTGGATGAAGCCTAAAAAAGTTCGCACACCGTTGTACCTGCAGCCTGCGCACGCGTGGATTCAGCGCCAGCCGCTGGGCGTGGTGGGGGTGATTGCCCCCTGGAACTACCCCGTGCAACTGGCCCTGGCGCCTGCTATTACTGCATTGGCCGCGGGCAACCGCGTGATGCTCAAGCCCAGCGAACTGACCCCCCACACGTCGGCCCAGTTGGCGCTGCTGGTGGCGCAGTTCTTTTCGCCCGACGAGTTCTGTGTGGTGCAGGGCGACGCCAACCTGTCGGCCTTGTTTGCGTCATTGCCATTTGACCACTTGGTGTTTACCGGCTCCACGGCCGTGGGGCGCAAGGTGGCGCAGGCGGCGGCCCAGCACCTCACCCCTACGACACTGGAGCTGGGAGGCAAGTCGCCCTGCATCATTGACGGCCACTGCGACATGCAGGACGCGGCGCTGAAGATTGCGCACGGCAAGCTTCTCAACGCCGGGCAAACCTGTATCGCCCCCGACTATGTCCTGCTACCTCGCGGCCGCGAAGCTGAGTTCACCCAGGCCTACCGGGCCGCCGTGCAGCGGCTTTTCCCGACCATTGAAGGCAATGGCGATTACGCCTCCATCATCACGCCACGCCACCACGCCCGTCTGCGCACCATGCTGCAGCAGGCGCAGACCCAGGGGGCCGAGGTGCAGACCATCGAGCCTGCTGCGGGCAAGCCGGTGGTCCACACCGTGGGTACGCTGGGCGATGGTGTCAGCCGCCAGATGTTGCCCACGCTGGTGTTTGGGGCCACGTCCCAAATGCAACTCATGCAGGAAGAAATTTTTGGCCCCATCCTTCCGGTAATTTCGTATGAACGGCTGGATGACGCCATTGAGCACATCAACGCTGGACCGCGCCCGCTGGCGCTCTACTGGTTTGGGCAGAGTGAAGCGGTGCGCGACGATGTGCTGCGCCGCACCGTGAGCGGCGGCGTGACGGTGAACGACACCCTGATGCACATTGCCCACGACAACCTGCCGTTTGGTGGCGTGGGCGATAGCGGCTGGGGGGCTTACCACGGCGAGCAGGGCTTTCTGCGTTTTTGCCACCAGAAGTCGGTGCTGGTGCAGTCGCGCTGGGCAATGGGTTCAATGTTTTACCCACCGTACGGCCAACGGTTCGATCAGGTCATGGGGCTGCTGCGGCGTTGGTTGTAACCCCGTCTGCCTCTTTGGCGAGCGGGACGGATTCTTCAACCTCTACCATCTCTACCGGGGGCGGTTGGGTGATGAGTTGCACGATGGCATCGCGCAACTGACTCGTGGACACCGGCTTGTGCAGCAGCAGGGCCGCGGTGGATTGTGCGTCGCGCAGGCGTTGGGGCGATGTGTCGCCTGTCATGATGATTGCGGGTACGTGGGTGCCCAGGTAGGCACGCAGAGCTTGCAGTACCTGCTTGCCGGTCTCTTCTCTGCGCAGGCGGAAGTCCGTGATGATGAGGTCGGGGGTGATGTCCTCCAGGCACTCCAGCGCATCGGTGCTTGACTCCGCCGTGATGCAGTGGCAGCCCCAGCTTTGCAGCAGCGCCTGCATGCCCAGGCGCACGGCCTCGTCGTCGTCAATGGCCAGCACCCTCAATCCCACCAGGCCGCGGGCATCCAGCGCCGGGATGGCATCGTCGACCAGCGCACCCTGCCACCGGTCCAGCCACAGGCGAAACACCGAACCCCGGCCTGGGTATGAGCGCAGTTCGACCGACGTTTTCATCTCGCGCGCCAGCCGTTGCACGATGGCCAGCCCCAGCCCCAGTCCCTTGCGCCGATCGCGTTCGGGGTTGCCGAGTTGGTGAAACTCCTTGAAGATTTCGTCCCACTGGTGCTCAGGGATACCCGCCCCCGTGTCCCACACTTCCAGCGCAAGCCGCTTGCCGCGTGTGCGGCAGGCAATGAGGACCCCGCCGCGCGCGGTGTAGCGCAAGGCGTTGGAGATGAAGTTGTGCATCACCAGTCCCACCAGCGAGCGGTCTGCATACGCGGCCGCAGAGGTCTCGCGCGTGCGGTACACCAGCCCTGCCGCGTCGGCCTGCACGCCAAACTCCTGCTCCAGCGCGGTCAGCAGAGGTTGCACGGAAAACGCATCCGGCCGCACCTTCATCACACCTGCCTCCAGCCGCGAGTAGTCAAGCAACGTGGTGAGCATCTCGGCCGCAGCCCCCGACGCTGCGTGGGCATGTTGCAGCACGGTGCGCTGGTGGTCGTTCAGCGGGCTGCGCTGCAGCGACTCCAGGAACAGGCCCATGGCATGCAAGGGCTGGCGCAGGTCGTGGCTGGCGGCCGCCAGAAAGCGGGATTTGTCACGGTCAGCCCGTTCCGCGGCCTCTTGCGCCGCGAGCGCGCGTTGAGACTCGGCGCGCAGCTCGCTCACCAGCCGTTCGTTCTCCAGCTTCAGGGCAATGCTGCGCCGCGTGGCACGGTCGGCCGTGCGGGCCTGCAGGCTGGTGAGCGCGTAGTACACCGTGGTCAAAAACAGCGCTGGCCACATTACCGGCCCACCAGTCAGTGCCACCGCCACCATCACGCCACCAACGGCGCAGGTCAGGTAGGTGAGATACGCGCGGTACAGCGGCGCCCCCAGTCCCAGCGCGCCGGACGATACGGTGCTGATAATGCCCACGGCGTAGATCACACTTTCAGGCGTACCCCAGTACAGCACCACATACCCCAGGCTGCCCCAGCTCAACCCCATGAGCGCCATGCAACCGATGAGCTTGCGTGCTGCTTGCGGGGCGGGATCCTCAAACGGAGCGATGCTGCGCAGCGTGGCGTATACACCGCTGACGACCAGCGTATGGGTGATCAGCCACACAGCGACGATCTGCGCATCGGCCACACGTGCCATCACCCACAACGTTCCGAGGGCCGTGGCCAGCGAGGCCAGCAGCGTCATCGGGAAGTTCTGGCGCAGCAGTGCCACCTGCTCGCGCAGCACTTCGTCACGCTCCCATAACCGCCAGCCCCAGCGGGTGGGCGGCAGGGAAGCGTCCAGCGCCGCCACGGTCTCAGAGGGTGTCATGAAGCTGGGGTGTGGACAGGCCCAGACGCTGCGCCGCCAGCAGTGCAGCACTGCGGCTGTTGACGCCGAGCTGGGCAAAGATGGCCGCCACATGCACGCGCACGGTGTTTTCGCTCAGCCCCAGGTCGCGCGCAATGACCTTGTTGGGTTTGCCCGTACACAGCAGTGACAGCACCTCCAGCTGCCGCGTGGTGAGCGATGGCGTGTCGGGCCCACGGGTGGTGGCGCTGTTGCCGCTGTTGATCGGAAAACACGGCTTGCCGGACAGCGCGCAGGTGATCGCCTCCAGGATGTCTTCGGCGTTGGCGGACTTGGGCAAAAAACCATCGGCGCCGCGGCCGCGGGCCTCATGCACTGCGTCGGGCGCCACGCTGGCAGACACCAGCACGATGCGGGCAATCGGGCAGGCCTTGCGCAGCAGGCCCAGCCCGTCAAGCCCGCTCATGCCGGGCAGCTGGATGTCCAGCAGCACCAGATCGGTATCTGCGGCCTGCAGTGCGCAGGCCTCGGCAATCGAGCCGGCTTCGGCAATCAACCCCACGGAAGGGTGGTCCTGGACGATCAGGCGCAGGCCCGTGCGGAACAGGGCATGGTCATCCACAAGCAAAAGGCGGGCGGTCATACAGGCAAGTATTGCGCACAACGACCTGTTGCGGACTAGTCCATTTGTGCGATGGACGCACGGTCGTGCACTTTTTAGACTTTCCGTCAAGCATTGAAACGCACCAGGAGGGCGCAGCAATGCGCAAACCTTTGTGTTCACCCATTGTTGAAGGGACTCCCATGACCGCCAGTGCCAATGCCAATGCCCACAGCTCGCTTCTCTCTGCTGCTACCGACCACCGGCGAACGGCCGCCATCCGCACCGCGGACAGCAGCGCGGGGCTGGGGGGCAATACCGTGGCCCACATCGTCGAAGAAAACTGTCCTGACCTTTTGGCCGCTGCAGGCGTGGTCATTGAGCTCCTGGATGCACAGGCCGGCACCTGGCAGTTTTCGACCGATGAAGGTGAGACGTGGCGGGCCATCCGCACCGATCTGATCAACCGCGCAGGATATCTGGGCCTGGCACTGAACCGCGAAGCCCGCCTGCGCGTATTGCCCTTTGGCGGACACCGCGTAAACGGTGCACGAGTGGCGTTCCATACCGTGCAGCGCAGCCACGGTCAAGGCAACGGCAGCTACCGTGCGTATGCGCCTGACGAGCGCGATGGCGGATCGCGTACGGTCACGCTGGTGCTGAGCCTGGGTGCGGTCAACGGCACACCCCCTGAAGTACATGTCCCCCGTCCCCGCAACAAACGCGCCTTGGCGCAGCGCTCCAACATGACCTCTGGTGGCGCAGGGCCGTCTCACCCGGGTGCAATGGCCATGGCCTGACGAGCAAAAGCCGTTACACAGCGCTGAAAATGGCGGGAGTTTTCGCAGCGCGGAAAAGTGTGTTGAAAGGTGCGCTGATCGGGGCTAGGCCGCAGGGTTCGCGCCGGTTGCGCGAGAGGTTGGAATCCATCTTTCTCTATGGATGCGTAGCCACCCGTACAAGGGGAAAAACGGTTTGCGGCGACAATGCCGGTCCTTTCGTTTTTTCATCCCCCGTTTTCGTTCGGTTTTTTCATGTCCAGTATCCAGGTTCGTCCCGCCACGCTTCGCGATGCCAAAGCCATTGCCCAGATCCATACCGTCTCAGCCCAAGAGGTCTACAAAGGGCTGGTACCAGACGAGCAGTTGAAATCCATTTCGGTTGAAAAGCGCCAAGCCTACTGGCGCGAAGCCATTGAATATTGCGAGCCTCAGGTCCAGGTGGCCGTAGACGGCGAGAAGATCGTCGGCTTTGTCGGCTACGACCGCTCGCGCGACGAAAAGTCCCGCCCCACCACCGGTGAAATCTGGGCCATCTACGCAGCCCCCACGCATTGGGACCAAGGCGTTGGCCTGGCCTTGTGGGACGCCGCCCGCGACGGCCTGCACGAAGAAGGCTGCACCAACGTCACCGCATGGGTGCCCCTGCGCAACGAGCGCGCCATCCGGTTCCACGAACTGGCGGGATTCAAGCGCGAGCTCTCCACCGCCAAAACGGCTGTGGTGGGCGGCGTCAAGATCGAAGAAGTGCGCCTGAAGCGCCCCATCAACGCGTAATCACGCAAAGGCACTCAATGATCGAATGGAGCCGCCAGGGCCAGATTCAACAAGCCCAATGGCGGTCCGAGAGCGGCGCCCCGGCCCCGCGCCGCATCGCCACGGCTGATGACACCTTGGCCGCTGACACGGCCTACCGCATGGCCTGCGAAGGCACCGGGCTGCTGTGGCAGGGCGACTTTCAGAATGCCCGCATGCTGCTGCAAGCGCTGATGCGCCGGGCCGATGCCAAATCAGGCAAGTCCACCAAGGCCGGAAAGCCGGCCAAACCTAGCAAGGCGGCAACCAAGGCCGCCGAAAAGGCTGCTGCCGCCACCCCCGCCGAAGCCTTTCATCTGCACCGCCAGGCGCAGGCGCAGCGCGCGCGGGTGTTGGCTTCGGTGCTGATCCCGCTCGAAGGCGACTATGGCATTGACTTGCGCCGAGCGCCCGATTGGCGCCAGGCCTGTGCCGAAGCCTGGGGCCCGGCCACGGGCGAGCGTTCGGTGGCCACGCTGCGCGAGTTGCTGGGTCTGGTTGGTGCGCATGAGTGGCGCAAAAAAGGCGTGGAAGTACCTGCCCTGGGCGCGCCCCCGCTGAACCGCATCCACCCGCACTACGGTGTTTTCTCTCCCGTGCGGGGGGAGTACGTGGGCCTGGTGGCCGACACGCCGCTCCCCAGCAACGCATTGGCGTTTGACATCGGCGTGGGCACGGGCGTGTTGTCGGCGGTGTTGATACGCCGCGGCGTACAGCGCGTAGTGGGCACGGACCAGGACCCCCGTGCCCTGATCTGTGCGCGGGAAAACCTGCAGCAACTGGGTGTGCTGCCGAAGGTTGAATTGGTGCAGGCCGACCTGTTTCCGCCCGGTCGCGCGCCACTGGTGGTGTGCAACCCGCCTTGGGTGCCGGCACGTGCCAGCTCGCCCATCGAACACGCCGTGTACGACGAAGGCAGCCGCATGCTCAAGGGCTTTTTGGCGGGTCTGTCGGACCACCTGGAGCCCGGGGGCGAGGGTTGGTTGATCCTCTCGGATCTGGCGGAACACCTGGGCTTGCGCCCACGCGAGCAGTTGATGGGCTGGATCGCCGATGCTGGCCTGACCGTACGAGGGCGGCATGACGTGAAGCCCCATCACGCCAAAGCGACTGAAGCAGGCGATGCGCTGCATGCGGCGCGTGCGGCCGAGGTGACGTCGTTGTGGCGTCTGGCGGCTTCCTGACTTTTTCATATCCGGTACCCGGATAGGGACAGCGGTTCTGGGCGGGGCGTTCAGCGTTGGTAAACCGCTGGCGCTGGCCCATAAAAGCCGAAACCCCGCTCCAGACGCCTCAAGCCAGATCGGCCGGCTGCGTCAGTTCAAAAGGCCCGGACTGCTCTGCAGCGGTGTAGGGGAGCAGTTGCTCCAGTCGTTCACGCAGGCTGGCCGCACGCTCTGCGCCCGCTGTCATGGCCACTTCTTCCAGCATGGCCTCGCCCACATCCAGCATGCTCACACGGTCTTTGGCGGCGCGCAGGGCGTCGCGAAACTGCTGTGCCAATGCCGGGTCGCGGCGGGCAAACAGCCGCTCGCAGGTATCGAAGAGGTACATGCGTGCGCCTGCCAGCGAGCGCAGGGATTCGCCCGGCTCGGGTCTTTGAATGGAGGGTGCCTGGGCCGTTGCCGGGACAGCGCCAACGACTGGCTCGTGGGCAGCAGGCAGCGCGGCAGGGCCGGTGAGGTAGCCCTGGCGCATGAGGTTGTCGACGATCTGCGCGCCAATGCCGTTGTACATGGCTTGCAGGTCGGACAGCGATTTACCGTCTGCCAGCAGCAGCAGCGATCGCTCGCGCAGACTCAGGGTGCGAACGCCAGGCGAGAGTTCCAGGCGGGCTTTTTCAGTTTTGTGCAGCAGCATGGGAGGTCTCCGGTTAGAGCCTGTTCAAGGTCTTCGTGCCGGTGATTGCACCAGCACGCCGTGACGCCGCGATGACCTGCTGCCGCACAATGTCGGGTTGCCTTGCGCACGTGTTTTTAGCAAATTCCATAATTTGCTTTTATTTTGATAGCTGGCAGCGCTTATGGAATAAGCGCTAGATCCTGTTTTTATACATATTTGATGGTGTGAGCCTGCGCGTACCCCGTGCGACGGCGGCCACAGCCAGCCCACTGCCATGAACCTGCTGCTCGCCCCCATGGAGGGGCTCCTGGATTTTGTGCTGCGCGACGTGCTTACGCGCGTCGGCGGGGTGGACCGTTGTGTTTCGGAGTTCATCCGCGTTACCGGCACCTTGCTGCCCGACAAGGTGTTTCTGCGGTATGTGCCCGAGCTGCGCAACGGTAGCCGCACGCTGGCCGGGGTGCCGGTGCGCGCGCAGTTGCTGGGGTCGGACCCCGTCTGCATGGCCGAGAACGCTGCATGCCTGGCAGCTTTGGGCCCCGAGGGCATTGACCTGAACTTTGGCTGCCCCGCCAAGGTGGTCAACCGCCACGGCGGCGGTGCGGCGCTGCTGCAAGAGCCCGAACGCATTGCCACCGTAGTGGCCGCCGTGCGCCGCGCGGTGCCGGCGCACCTGCCTGTATCAGCCAAGATGCGCCTGGGTTTTAACGACACAGGACTGATGCGGGAATGCGCGCAGGCCATGCAGGCGGGCGGCGCCTGCGAGGTGGTGGTGCACGCGCGCACCAAGGCCGACGGCTACCGCCCCCCCGCTTACTGGGAGCACATTCCGGCCATCCGCGCGGCGGTGCAGATTCCGGTGGTGGCCAATGGCGAGATCTGGACCGTGGCCGACGCGCTTCGCTGCCGCGAAATCTCGGGCTGCGATGCCTTGATGCTGGGCCGGGGCATCGTGGCAGACCCGGGCCTTGCCCGCGCCATTCGCGCGTTCGACAGAGGGCAAGCCGGTGCTGACACGGTGGTGTGGTCCGACCTGGTGCCTCACCTGGGAGCCTTCTGGCGCTTGGTCTGCGAAGACCTGGAGCCCCGCCAGCGCGCAGGGCGGCTCAAGCAATGGCTGAACCTGCTGCGCAGGCGCTTTGACGAGGCCGAGGTGGCGTATCAGCATGTCCGCACCATGACGGACCAACGCGCGATCACGCTGTGGGTGGCCGCGCTGCAGGCCCATGATCCAGCAGGTTGCAGCCAGAAGGGTTGTTGAGTCAGCATCCAGCGGTTGGAAGCCGGTCGATCCGAGCCTTTCAAAGCGGCTTGCGAGCTTCGACAAGCCTTAACGGGGTGTTTTCCAGTTCAAAACCGAACCAACAGGTCAAGTTCTGGTTTGTGTGCGTCGACGAATCACGCCGCGAATCACAACAAATGGTCGGGCGCGAGAGGCCCGAGCAACTGCAGCATCAACCGAAGAGGTGCGCTGGCGTCAGGCTCCGATGTGGCATCGCTCAGCCCGCTGCCCTGGGGGGCTCGCCAGACCAGTTCACCTTCGTTAAGCTGCACGGTCCACGCCGCCTCCCTCAATGCTGTTTCGATCTGCGACGTGGCGCGTTGCGAGAGTCCCGTGCTGCGAATCAACAGTGCAATTTCGGTGTTCTGGCGTTGTGACCGGATGTCCAGGTTCATCGATCCGATGACCAGAAGGCGGCCGTCCACGATGACCAGTTTGGAGTGCAGCATGGCGCGTGAACTGCCCATGGAGCCGGTTACGCTCCCCTTCCCGCCGCCCGTGCTGCCGGTGGAGCCCAGCGTGCCGCTCATCAGCACTCCGGGCAGTTCGCTGCGCATCTCGTAGAGCTCTACCCCCATCGCCAGCAGGTCAGGACGGTGGCGCGCGTAGCCGGCATGGGCAATGGGCGCATCGTTGGAGGCCAGCGAGTTGGTGAGTACCCGCACCCGAACGCCCCTCGCACGCGCAGCGGCAAAGGCCTGTTTCATGTCGGGCCCTGGCACAAAGTACGGCGAGATGATGAGCAGGTCGCGCCGTGCTTGGCCCATCAACTGCAGCAGGCCATCCACCACCGTATCGGTTTGGGCTTCCAGCGTTTCGCTGTCGATGGGGGTAGTGGTGCTGGCGCTGGCGGCCGCGGCGGGTGGGGCGCCGTCGGGGCTGGCGTGGTCACTCGCTTCGGAGGGGCGGCTTGTGGTGCTGGTGGAACTTGTGATGCCCCCCGTGCCATCGGTAGGGCGGGATTTAGCGGGCGCAGCAGCGGCGATAGCTGCAGTTGCGGATGCGGGGGGCGTTGCCGCCCGGGCGCCCCGGGCGGTGATCGCGACGGGAGTGGCGCGGGCGGGAGCCTTCTCGGGCAACAGGCCTGCTGAGGTGCCATCCGGCGGAATCTTCGCGGGTTTGTCTACCAGCACGGCTGCGGGCGCCCAGGTGAACGGGGCTTTTGACAGATCCATCGGTTGGTAGTCCCAGATGCGCGCGCGCTGGGCGGTTGTAGCGCGTTTGCCATCGGCTACGGGTTGGTTGTCGGGTGCGAGGGCGCCGCCTTGGCCTTCAATGCGCTCACGCTGGGCCACATCCGATGCCCGCATCTTCTCCCGCATGTTGTCGAGCTCTTGCCGGGTCACCAGCGACTGCACGGGGTAAGCGCGTTCGTTGTTCCAGTAGCTGTCAAAACTGCGTGAGAGGTCCTGCACGATGGGTCCTGCAGCCAGCACGTCCAGATCCACAAAGTTGCCCGCATCGGCGTTGCCAAAGTAGGCGTCGCCCAAGTTGCGTCCGCCGGTCACACCCATCGCGTTATCGGCAATGAAAAGCTTGTTGTGCATGCGCTGCTGCACCCGCGAGAAATCACCCAGCACACTGAACATGCGGCCCAGGGTGGAGCCCCGAGCGCCCGTCAGCGGGTTGAACATGCGCATTTCGATGTTGGGCACAAAGGCCAGACGCATCACCTGAGCATCGCGGCCCGTGCTGTGAAAATCATCCAGCAGTACACGCACGCGTACGCCTCGCTTCGCTGCTGCCACCACACCCAGCAGCAGGCGTTCGGTGCTCGCGTCTGCATGAATGGCGTAGTACTGAAGGTCCAGCGATTTTTCAGCGGCATCCACCAGCGCCAAGCGGCTGCTGTACGCGTCCTGCGGACCGCTGAGCAGCAAAAATCCGGAGGGGTGCCGCCCGCCGGCCGCCGTTCGGCGGGTGCCAACCACACGGCCCAGCGTGGTGTCTGCCGGAGAGGCGAGGGCCATGGACACCGGGCGGTCTACATCTTTGGGGAGACCCGCACAGCCTGAAACCGCGCCTGCTACCAGGATGGCCGCGACGGCCATCCAGCCGTAGCGTGCGGTGTTGGCCAAGAACGCGGAGGCGGGCAGATGTTGCATCGCCCGATTGTGACGGGGACGGCGTTGCTTCGCTTGTCGGACGCAGCGCCAATGGCGTCACGGGTGGCGTCCCGCGGGCGGGGTGTGAAGGGGGGGCGGGCGTCGCAGCCTACCAGTTGACGTCGCGATCGGGCGTTGCACTGATCTTGTGGATGGACAGGTCGGCGCCATCAAACTCTTCTTCTTGCGTCATTCGCAGCCCCACCGTACTTTTGAGGATGCCGTACACCACGACGCCACCTAACAGTGCCCAGCCCACGCCGAGCGCCGAACCTATGAGCTGCGCCCACACGTTGACGCCGCCGAGCCCACCCAGCGCCTTGCTGCCAAAAATGCCCGCGGCCACTCCGCCCCAGGTGCCGCACAGCCCGTGCAAGGGCCAAACACCCAGCACGTCGTCGATCTTCCACTTGTTTTGAGTGAGGGTGAACATCAGCACAAAGATCGCGCCCGCGACGGCGCCGACCACCAATGCCCCCAGTGGATGCATCAAATCAGAGCCTGCGCATACCGCCACCAGCCCGGCAAGCGGACCGTTGTGCACGAAACCGGGGTCGTTTTTGCCTAGCACCAGTGCCGCCAGCGTGCCGCCCACCATGGCCATCAGCGAGTTGACGGCAACGAGACCCGACAACTTGTCCACGGTTTGCGCGCTCATCACATTGAAGCCAAACCAGCCCACGACCAGCACCCACGCGCCCAAAGCCAGAAACGGAATATTGGAAGGAGGGTGCGCCGAAACGGCGCCGTCCTTGCGGTATCGGTTGGCGCGCGAGCCCAGCAAAATCACGGCAGGCAAGGCGATCCAGCCGCCCATGGCGTGGACCACGATGGAGCCCGCAAAGTCGTGAAACTCGTCGCCGGTCAATGTCTTGATCCAGGCCTGTACGCCAAAGTGCTGGTTCCAGGCAATGCCCTCAAAGAACGGATAGACCACGCCCACAATGACCGCCGTGGCCATCAACTGCGGCCAGAACTTGGCCCGCTCTGCGATGCCGCCCGACACGATCGCCGGAATCGCGGCCGCGAAGGTCAGGAGAAAGAAGAACTTGACCAGCGAGTACCCGCTTTGCTGCGTCAATGCCTCGGCACCGACAAAGAAATGTGTGCCATAGGCCACGCTGTACCCCACAGCAAAATACACAACCGTAGACACGGAAAAGTCCACCAAGATCTTCACCAAGGCATTCACCTGGTTCTTTTTGCGAACGGTGCCCAGCTCTAAAAAAGCAAACCCGGCATGCATGGCTAAAACCATGATTGCCCCTAGCAGAATGAACAGAGCATCTGTGCCCTGTTTGAGTGCTTCCATAACGTCCTCGCGCAAGTGATTGATCTTTTCTGGTGCGTTGTGAGCTGCTGCATCAGATTTGCACCAATTTGAAGCAAGAAAGATGCCAGAATTTGGTGCGAGGATTCGCGATTTGCTGCACTGTTTTGGGGTGTGCGCTGTTGCCGGGGAAGGTTGGTGACCGTGCTCCATTTGACCTGCACCAAAGGCAACGGGGCGTGCTGCAGCGACGAGGTGGTTCGCATTCGGTATGCCTGACTCAGAAACATACCTGAACAGAAACTCGACTGAAATGGCTTCTAGCGCTTACTAGTAAAGGCCTAATAGCTACAAAATTTGAGATTTTTGGTTGCTTAGTGAGGTGCCTTGGCACTTCATTTCTTCCGTATTCCCATCAATGCAACCGCGCTTGACGTGTTTGCAATCTCTGTACGTGGGCTCGAGAATGGTGTTTTGCACCCTGTTGGTGCGAGGGCCCGTGACCCCGGCGCCTCTCTTGGGTAGCGCCTTTCAGAGTGTCCTGCGAAGGTTCGGTGGCTGTGGAAAGCACTCGGTCAGCCGAGTGGGCACGTTGTCGCAGGTTGCGAACTAAGGAAGGCCTTACTTCGTGTCCTTTGCATGAATGCATGCGGCCATAGTGAAGCTGCTCAGTTCCTTGATCCGATCCGTCTAGAGTTATAAAAGGTTGGTTTAACAGGCTTGGTCGCTGTCCGGTGGGTCGTCATCTACGCTTAACGGGTTTCGCTCGGCTCCCTCCAAAGCCGCCAATCGAACGGCTAGTTCGCAGGACCTCAAAAGCGATCACGCCCCGCGACCCGGGCAACGATGCGAAGATCAGGTCCCACGGTGTCTACAGATTTGAACTCCAGTGCCAGCCCGTCCGCCAGCGCTTTGAGGGGACCGAACTGCGCCATGCCGAATCCTTGGCCCAGAAGCCGAGGCGCCAGGTAGATCAGGAACTCATCCACCAGGCCCTCGCGCACCAGCGAACCATTGAGCTTGTGGCCCGCTTCTACGTGCAACTCGTTGATTCCCCGCTGGCCGAGGTCCCGCAGCATGGCTGCCAAATCCACCTTGCCGCTGGCATGGGGAAAATGAACCACCTGCGCTCCCCGCGCTTCCAGGGCCGCCTGCTTTGGGTGGTTTTCAACAGCGGTGTAGATATAACAATCGCGCTCGGACAGAAAAAGATGGGCGTCAGGCGGCGTCTGCAATTGGCTGTCCACTACCACTATGTGTGGTTGGCGCTGCGTGGGCACTTCGCGTACGTCCAGCCGGGGGTTGTCGTCCAGTACTGTGCCAATGCCAGTCAACACCGCACAAGCCCGCGCCCGCCAAGCGTGGCCATCCGCTCGCGCAGCGTGGGAGGTGATCCACTGGCTGGCGCCGTTGTTTAAAGCCGTTGTGCCGTCGAGGGATGCTGCTGCCTTGAGGCGAACCCAGGGGGTTCCCCGAATCATGCGGCTGAAGAAACCAATGTTGAGTTCGCGGGACTCTGGGCCGCCAGGACCAATCTCGATATCGACCCCAGCTGCCCGCAATCTCTCAAAGCCATGGCCTGCAACAAAGGGGTTAGGATCGGTCGCAGAGGCGACTGTCTTGACGATGCCGGCTTGGACTGGTGTATCGCAGCAAAGTCTAGCTCGACCCTGATGGGAACACAGCTCCAGGGCTTCGTGTGCGGTCCCTTCATGAACTGCATTGCCTTTCACTGCCACGTCATGCAAAGCCTGTGAATTCCGCATGAGCAAATCCCATTCGGTGGGTATAGCTCTGACCAGAGATTCTTCCTTTTGTATCAATCAACAAACATTCCACCTGTGGACTGAGGGTCAACACGCAAAGTGCCTGCGCTGCCAATCTAAAGGTTGGATTTATGAAGAAGGGCACCGTTTCAGTCATTGTGCTCAGATGGTAGCGCGGTAGCTATCGGTTCCAACACTCTTCTACTGCTAAGCCAGTAGTTTGGTTGTTAAGGCCGCGCACTCCTGTATTTGTAAGGGTGAAGTCGCCGCACCGATCCGCCGCTTGTGCGCCTGGTGTTTTACGGGTGGCCACTAATTGGAAGGCTGAGTTGGTGTTCCCAGCCGCGAAACCAATTTGATAGCGTTTAGTAGTGTCCGCGGCCCATGTGAGTGTGGCCGGCAGCGTGGTTGGGTAAGTTCCTGTGGCGGTGGACGCGCGTTCTAACCACTGCTGGGCTTGTAGCAGCCCAGCTCGCGCGTCGGCTCGGTGCCCTCTGGCAATGTACTCGTTATAGCTCGGCAGGGCAATGGCCGTGAGGATGCCAATGATGGCCACCACGATCATGAGCTCGATGAGCGTAAAACCCCGATGTTGATGCTTCATAAAACAGGTTGCTCCTAAATGCGGCGGCCGAGCTTAACGCAGTTGACGCCAGCTGGGACGCATGGACTGTTCCGGCATCAGTGCCAGATCTTCATTGTCATCAGTGCCGTCGAGTTTTTTGCCGGTGAGTCGTGTCTTTTCTCCGCGCTTAATCATGGTTTGTGCGCCCGGCATCACAGACATGCGTGACGCACCCTGATCGGTAGTCAGGTTGTACTTGCCATCGCCATTCGTGTCCAAAATTTGAACGCTCGGTCTTTTACCATCCATGATGTTGATCAATGTCATAAACTGCCGCTCCCTGTCCACGGAACCAGCCTCGCACGTTTCCACGCTTGGATCCAGTCGTGACCCCTTGGCGGGGACCTGCGAGAACGCAGCCAACAGGTTGCTGCTGTCGTAAAGGTCCATGGGTTTAAGCAGGCGCTCTCGAGTCTCGGGCAAATCCAAATACCAGCCCTTCTTCGTTGTCCAGTCCAGCACGGTGGTTGCATCGACCGTCCAAAACTGCTTGCCGTCGCGCGTGTTCACCGACGTGGCAGGAATTTCTCGTTTGACCAGACTGGCCTGAGTGACGGCAGTTGGTAGGTCTGCCACAGATTTGACTAGTTTGCTGCAATCGTCCGACGCAGGAGGTGAACCGTCCGCACATACGGTGATACGGTCCTTCTTCGCGCCCGTCAGCTTGTAACGGGTATTGTCCAAAACGGAGTACAGCGTTTGCTTGTTTGCGTTCTGGGGGTCATCCTTATCTACATTGCGGCCAGTACCAAAGGCCACCATCATGCCGCCCACCGCTACCATCTTCTCTGCGGTAGGGCTGGGATCAATATCCATTTTGCGGTCATTCGCACGTACCGTCGGCACGGCAGTGATGGACTGTGCAAGGGTTCGTGAATCTGGAGACCCTTCTGTTCCGCCTTTGGCAGTGAACAGCGGTACTCCTGAGGTTGTGTGGTTGGTTGTGGTAGCGGCAGAGGCACCCCAGCGCGCTACCCCCCAATTGGCATCGTTTGCGTCAGCTACGAGAAACTTCCAAAGATTGCCTTTGAGGTCGCCAGCGTATACCACGTCAGGTCGCCCATCACTGTTGATATCTACCAAACGCGGTGAGGAGAGTCCGTTATCCACCACATTGGCGTCAGCTACGGGGTCTATGGGCGTGCTGGGAGTTTGAGTACCAGTAGCCACCAATCTCAGGAGTTTCTTGTCGCCGTCCAAGTATTGGACCAGTAGCACGGGACGGCCACTCTTACTGTTGTAACCGTTACCCATGACTGCAGCCCAGCGATTGTTGTTCATGCGCACAATCTGCGTGGTGCGCTGCGGATTCGTCTCATCCATCACAGGCTTGCCAAAAATATGCCCCATATCAGCGGCAGCTAAGCAGGTTTCCTTCGCAGCAACTGGCGTGACAGCAGCATCTTCACAAACCGCAACGGTTGCAACCGCTTCGGTGGCATGCCGGGTTTTATCCATCACTACCAACTGTTGGGCGTTGGCCTCTGAAAAATTGCCTGCTGCCGGTGCTGTAGTGCCGGGAGACGTTACATCCAGCACAAAGTAACCTTTGCCGCCAGCTCCCAATGTGCCCACTAATAGAGTATGCCAATTGGGAGCGTAAACTGGGTCTGTAGGATCGCCTGTGCCCATGTCGACATCGCCGGTCATGGGCGAGCCGTCTACAAAATAACGGTGATTTTGGTTGAACGCGGGGTCGGACAGTCGGCCGACGGCGGGAATAATGCCACGAGGAACGTAAGCCAATTTTTCCGTGCCATCGGCGGCCGAAAAACCGTGAAGCATGCCGTCATTGCCTCCGACGTAAATCATCGGCAGTCGGCTCTTGTTCGCGCGAGTGAAAGCGGAATAACCTTTCCAGGAATAATTGCTGACGGGCGCTCCCACATACCACACGTCGGAGTTCACGATACTGCCCTGGCGGGACTTGCGTTCGCGGAAAGGTTTCGCAGCTGGGTAGTCAGGCGGGCTTTCTACACCCTCCTTGCTGCGGTCACCTCGGACATAGTTCAGTCGATCCTCGCCCGACGTGTCCGTTGTGCCGTCACTTTTCAGTTGGAGAAAAGCCTTCTGTGCTGTGCTGAGATTGCTTTCGTCGGCAGCCCACTTGAAGGGGACTCCCCCCTTTTCTTGGCCGGTGGCTGCGTTGGTAACTTGGTCGCTGTAGCTCAGAATCAGGCGGCTGCCTACGGCGAAACCAGTTGCATCCAAGAGGTCTGCGGTGGTTTTTCCATTCCAGCCTGCGGCGGGTATGGTGGTGCCATCAGTCTTCACAGTTTCTGCCTCAACCCACCCTTTCCATCCTTCCTTTGGGACGTAATTGGCCACATACTTGCCCACATCATTGCGTGATACGTTGCTACCGCTGGTGGCTGTGGAGCCTCGGTCAGGCTCATTTTGCGTATTGATTTGCTGAATGATCAAACGGAATGCTTTTTCAAGATCATCACCTTGTTCCACTGCAAAGAACCTGCCCCGACCGTTGAGGGCGGAATGCCACAGATCCAAGGAACGCCTGTTTTCGTTGCTCATCGCCGGCCACGTTTGAGTGCCGTTTACCAAATTCGGGAAGCTGCCGTCATACCCGAAAGGCACCATTTGTGTGGGGCGAATGATAGTAGCTGCTCCTGGCCAAGTATAGGCAAGGGAACTAAATCCGATGGTATAGGTAACCATATGCGCCCAATTCGCCGGGTTGTACTTCGGATTCCAGTACTTGGGGAGCGCGACGCCGCCAATCATTTCTGTGGCCGGGGCTTGGTCGTATTCGGCGATGGGAGTGACGGCACCAGTCAGGCTTGCCGCGGGTTGCAGGCGCTCCGACCAGCTTCTGAACGCCCAGTCCGCCAATGTATTTGCGTGAGCGTCGTGATACAGCCTTGTGAATGCGTTGTTTGCGTATGCGGTGCCGTCCGGAAGGATTTTGCCTGCGGTGTTGTCGTCTTGGGAGCCACCCGACACTGCGCCGTTCCACCGACCATCAGTCATATAGATGTGGTAGTTGCGTCGGCAACCTAGATATGGTGTTGCCGTTGTGCCCGGTACTGCGGCCCATGCGCTATTTACGTCAAGCGGCTGTCGCATATACGTATCAGCTTGACTCATCATGAGGTGAGACGGTGTGCCGTTACCTGGACTCAAACTATTGATGAACGACAGGAAGTTGCTGCGCTGGGTGGTGTTCAGCTGTCGTATCGAATTTACATTCCCGTTATTGATGTTCTTGGCCCCAGGCGAATTTCCGTTGTTGTGCAGCGTTTGCCAGCCTAATCGGATTTTCCCGTCTGGCAGCAGAGTGGTGTCATTAATTACTTGCTTGAGCGCGTACTTGAGCACGTTCATGCGCCGGCTGGTAACAGGCCAAGTGCCATCACCATTCGGGACGGTTCCATTGGTTGCGCCGGTAGCGTTTTCCTGATCAAGGCGAAAGTCCATACTCCCCGAATCGTCCACGGAAATGATGACATTCGGCGCCACATAGGGCTCGACCGTGCCCGGCGGCGATTGAGCGAAATCGAGCGCCCAAACCCCATGGGGTGCGAACGCTGCGGTAACTGCCAAGGCAATCAGAGATTTCTTGAAATGTGCGCTGTTGCGTGTGGAGTGGGGCATGGTGTGCTCCTGGTACTTTTTGATAAAACAAGCCTCTGGCGCATATTGGATCAGCGCTCGCAGCTGCAGTTTCTATAGCAATTCTCAATCTTTGAGCTTTTGACGAGCATAGGTTTGCTGCAAGACTGCCTGTGTTACAGGCACATCTGCTCCCCCCTCACTCCTCAACTTTCGGCCATGCGCCACAGCCGTGATTCGGTACACGACATTGGGGACCAAGTTCAGTGCCAGATTGTTAGAGCCACCAGCGACCAGCGCTGAATTACCTGCAGCCGCGTCGTAAGGGAGCACTTCGATCCAATACCAGCCGCCACGGTTGGCTGCGGAGGTGTCCCGGAGAATGGGGTTGGTGCCGGCTGTGACGGACGCGCCGCTGTATTGGCCATAGCGCGCCCCGATACGATTGGCGGCAGTGCTGACCATCATCTGTTCTAGCGAAACGTCTTCCCCGGGGGTCGTGAGGTCGGCGGTAGCCCCAGTGTTGTTCCAAAAATCTTGGCGACCTGTGCGTTTAAGGCAAAGTGCGTCGCGGCAGCGCGGACCTGTTGTAATGTCCTCCAGCTCTGCCAGCAAGTCGGCGACTTCTTTGGCTTCTAACGGAATTTGTGCAAAAGTGGGGTTGCCACCCCGGCAGGCGGTAGCTGTCGGAATGCGGCAATCGCTGCCGTCGGCCTTTTCACCTCGAATGTCGAGTTCTGCGTCTTGCAGCAGCGCTTGGGCAGCTTCAAAGGCACGTTGGTAGTCTGCGTCATTACCCACAACCATTTCGTTGAACATAGACGTACGTGAAGCCCATAACGCCAAGAGCATGGAGAGCATCACAAACACTATGACAACAATGAGCGAGATGCCGCGTTGTCGCCGATATTGCGGCCGTGTGCGAAAGGGAGTAGAGAGCATGCTTTGCATGGCGATACGCGATATGGGTTAGCCTGCCAGCCCTTGGCTGCGCAGTTGGTAAACATTACGGAACACCATGTGCATGCGCCTGTTGCGGGGGGCCGCCAGGGCCGTCATGTTCACAGGGGTTGCCCCATCACAGTCCGTGTAAGAGCTGCCAGCTGGCAAATCGATGGACTCATTTCCATAGAGGACTAGACAGACCTCGACCGCAAATACCTGAGCCCATCCCGCACTACCAGGCGCCCCCACTGCGGCGGCGCTAACATAGCGCAAATTGGGACTGCCGGTGCCAGCAGCGCTCTGTACAAGGTAGCGAACTTGGAAGTTGGCAATATTGCGGACGATGGGTTGAACTTGGCCGTTGCCATCACAACGCAATTCGTTAGTCGCTGCGTTAAGCACAAAGCGGCTCTGTACTAATGCTGTTGACCCCTGCCCCCCAAGGCAGTTTCGCTGGAGGGATTCGAACGGCGCAGTCGCAGCAGCAGGGGTTTCGAGTCGATATAAAGGATCCGCAAAATTACGATAGCCCGTAGTGAGCTTATATTCACTCGCTCCGGGTGCATCGAGACCGCTGAGGGTGTCGGTTGCTAGGGTGAAAGTACTCACGCCATCTGAGAAGTCAGTCTCAAAGGCCACCGGATCGCCAACGAGTGGGGGTGTCATGTCTCCCTCTACTTTGGCTGCAGAAAGCTTGAGTTTGAGTGAGCCAGCCTGGCGCAGTTGTTGGCCTATAACGCGAAACGCATAAGATGCTTGTTGTTGAATTTCGCTAGCATCACTGACTGTGCCCGACACCCCGCGCGACACCATGAGCGCACCCATTGCCACTGCAATGGTCAGTAGGCCGATGGTGATGCCAACCAGCAGCTCGATGAGGGTAACGCCACGTTGGGCGTGGGACCATTGATGATTGTGCTTCATGCTGCGCATGCCTGATAAGTAAGTGGAACAGGGCTGCATCAGGTTTTTGGACCTGGACAGAAGTACTGGACTGTTGTGTCGGCAAAGTAAGGTGCACAGCGACTACTGACTGGGATGTACTGCAAGTGACATGTAAAGTCTGCCGGGCACGTAGCAACGCCACCCCCACCCAAAGCTGCGGATGTGGTACTTAGGTCGCCCGTGTACCCAGCGCTGCTGTCGCGTTCATTTTCGCGCCATCGAATAAGCACGCCCAACTGGCGGCGACTACCAGCCGTGGGTTCGCCTGGAGCAAAAAAAACATTGGCATCGCCCAGTGGCAGTGCCCGTTCTACAGCGCGCTTCCACTCGCGCACTTCGTAAGCCGCGAATTCGGTCTGGGTGCAATTTGCAGCATCGCAAAGTTTAGCTGCCTGCAGCGTGGGTGCAGCACCGGCACGCCAACCAATGACATAGCTATCAATGTTCACCAACGCGTTGGGATGAGCTTTCATTCGCTCGCTCAGGTCCTCGATCAAACGAATGGCCTGTGCCCTGCGGACAGTGGTTTGGGTATCGCTCAAAGTGCGCATCTGCACGCCCAGGATGCCCAAAATTCCCAAGGAGGCCACGACGATGGCCACCAGGGACTCGATCAAGGTGATGCCGCTTTGATGGTGATTTTGAAGGTGTTGCATGGTATTCAACCTGCGCATGGGATATCCGCTGGATCGGTGGTGACTTTGACGCGACCGCCAGAACTCATACAGAGGCCACGTGCGGAGGGATCGCTCGTGGATTTTGCTTTGGGGACAATCGAGAAGCCGAAGGGAGCATTAGCCCTTCCCCAACGGTCGAAACGGATGTCTGCAGAAGTAGCAGAACGTGCAACTTCCACGTTAGGCGGAGTTGCAAATCTTTGAAGAATCTCTTCTCCCGCGTCTTGTACACCATTGTTGTTCGTGTCCACGAATACAAACCATCCGCAGTCCCAATCGCCCGCGCCGGACGCCAGTGGGCAACCATTAGCTCCGCTGGGCTCTTTTCGTATGGTGACATTCCCCCCGCGCTTGATAGCTTCTGAACGCGTGTAGTACAACGCCGATTGCAGTCCATCCACAGATTGCCGCACTCGCCAACGCTCAATGAGGGGGGTGAAGCTAGGAGCCGCTAATGCCGCCAGCACGGCAACTATGGCAACCACTACCATCAACTCGATAATCGTGAATCCGTAAGGTGCGCGGCAGCCAAAGCTGGCGTGCCGTGGGTGTGTTGGAGCTTGCATTGTCTGCATGAGAAGATGCTAAGTGATTGTGCTTGCACCCTCTGTGCATCGCGGATGAAAGGCAAGGGTGTGGTGATAAACGGTGTGACCCACTCTCTTTGATTTACCGTGTATAGCCTCTGCAGGCACCCGCGTTGTGCATCCCCTTGCATTCCCTGTACATGCGGCGGTCGTGTTCGGCGCGCGTCTCTTCGGATGCACTACGCTGATACGTAATCTTGCGGACACCTTTCTTTTTATTCGAAGTGCTAGTCGTCGTAGCCTTGACATCGGCGGAGCTTTTGGCGTGGATGGTGACGGGTAAGGCGAGCACGCTCAAAGCGAAAGCGCAAATGGATATTAAGAAACGTAATGGTTGGTGTGAATGGGCTGTTGTGCGCATGGAATTTTTACGGATCGGTGGTGTCATGGCGGGCTTTCGGTGGGAGGGGCGAGAGGTGACTGCGCATTAGTGTTCTAGATTGAATGGCACTTAGCAAGGCCAAATTCTCACCGCGTTATAATCTTCGTGTTTTGCATGGTGCAAGACGCACGCCCGTGGTCATTCCAGCTGCAGGCGCAAGTAAAAACTGAAGCTTGCACATTGGTGCAAGCTTTCTCTAAGGAAAATTTATGATCGCATCCTCCATCAAGGCCGAAGTTGTCAAGGCCAACGCCCGTGCTGCCAATGACACTGGTAGTCCAGAAGTGCAAGTGGCCCTGCTGACCGCTCGTATCAACGAACTGACCCCCCACTTCAAAACGCATGCCAAGGACCACCATGGTCGTCGCGGCCTGCTGCGCATGGTGAGCCGTCGTCGCAAGCTGTTGGATTATCTGAAGGCCAAGGACGCTGACCGTTACACCGCGCTGATTGCCAAGCTGGGTCTGCGCAAGTAATTTGCTATCGCATGCGAAAACGCCTGGGTTAGTCCGCTAGCTCAGGCGTTTTTTACTTCGGAGCCGCAAAACAGAGCGAAGCTGTGTCATTCCAATGAGGTCGTTTCCGTTGATTGACGGAGGTTTTCATTGGAATGGCATCGTGTTCTGAATTGCCCTCCAAGACAATCTGGTAGAGCGCTACCAGCTATTAAAATAGGAGCTGAACATGAGCATTTTCAATAAAGTCACGAAGACTTTCCAATGGGGTGACAAGACTGTCATCATGGAAACGGGTGAAATCGCCCGCCAAGCCTCGGGCGCCGTGCTGGTAAATATTGACGACACCGTTGTGTTGGCCACCGTGGTCGCGTCCAAGGGCGCAAAGCTCGGGCAGGACTTCTTTCCCCTGACGGTGGATTACATCGAGAAGACATACGCTGCGGGCAAGATTCCCGGTAGCTTCTTCAAGCGCGAAGCCAAGCCTAGCGAACACGAAACCCTCACCAGCCGCCTGATCGATCGCCCGATTCGTCCGCTGTTCCCTGAAGGCTTTTTCAACGAGGTGCATGTGGTCATCCACACTGTCTCGCTGAACCCCGAGGTGGATGCTGACATTGCTGCGCTCATCGCTACCAGCGCTGCGCTGGCGATCTCCGGCATTCCGTTCAACGGCCCCATTGGTGCTGCCCGCGTGGGTTACATCAATGGTGAATACGTGCTTAACCCTGGTCAGACGGCTCGCAAAAGCTCGCAAATGGATCTGGTCGTTGCCGGTACCGAAGCTGCCGTGTTGATGGTTGAATCCGAAGCCCAGCAACTGTCGGAAGAAATCATGCTGGGCGCCGTAGTGTTTGGCCATGAGCAAGGCAATGTGGCGATCAATGCCATCCATGAGTTGGTGCGCGATGCTGGAAAGCCCATGTGGCAGTGGGCTGCCCCCGCCAAGGACGAGGCCCTGATCGCGAAGGTTGTGGCCCTGGCTGACGACAAGCTGCGCGCTGCTTACCAGATCCGCAATAAACAAGCCCGTACTCAAGCTTGCCGCGAGTCCTACGCTGCGGTAATGGCGGCTTTGAAGGCGGATGGCGTCGAATTCGACTCCGTCAAGGTCGAAGGCATGCTGTTTGACATCGAAGCAGGCATTGTTCGCAGTCAGATCCTGGCAGGCGAGCCCCGCATTGATGGTCGTGACACCCGTACGGTTCGCCCTATCGAAATCCGCAGCAGCGTGTTGCCACGTGCCCATGGTTCGTCGCTGTTTACACGCGGCGAAACCCAGGCGCTGGTCGTGACCACGCTGGGTACCGAGCGCGATGCGCAGCGCATTGATGCGCTGGCTGGTGAGTACGAAGACCGGTTCATGATGCACTACAACATGCCTCCCTTTGCCACCGGTGAAGTGGGGCGCATGGGTTCAACCAAGCGCCGCGAAATCGGCCATGGCCGTCTTGCAAAGCGTGCACTGGTGGCCGTGTTGCCGACGAAGGAAGAATTCCCCTACACCATGCGTGTTGTGTCCGAGATCACTGAGTCCAATGGATCGTCGTCCATGGCATCGGTGTGCGGCGGTTGCCTGTCGCTGATGGATGCTGGCGTGCCCATGAAGGCGCATGTGGCGGGCATTGCCATGGGCCTGATCAAGGACGCCAGCCGTTTTGCCGTGCTGACCGACATCCTGGGTGACGAAGATCATCTGGGTGACATGGACTTCAAGGTGGCCGGTACCACCGGTGGTATCACCGCCTTGCAGATGGACATCAAGATCCAGGGAATTACCAAGGAAATCATGCAGGTCGCTTTGGCGCAGGCGAAGGAAGCGCGCATGCACATCCTGGGCAAAATGCAGGAGGCAATGAGCGCGGCCAATACCGAAGTTTCCAGTTTTGCGCCCAAGCTGTTCACCATGAAGATCAATCCCGAAAAGATTCGTGACGTGATCGGCAAGGGTGGGGCGGTGATTCGTGCGCTGACCGAAGAAACGGGTTGCCAGATCAACATCGAGGAAGACGGCACCATCACCATCGCGGCGACCGACGCCGATAAGGCTGAGATTGCCAAGAAGCGCATTGAGCAGATCACGGCCGAAGTCGAAATTGGCAAGATCTACGAAGGCCCAGTGACCAAGATCCTGGACTTCGGTGCGCTGATCAACCTGCTGCCTGGCAAGGACGGCCTGTTGCACATCAGCCAGATTGCCCACGAACGCGTGGAGCGTGTTGGCGACTACCTGACTGAAGGCCAGATCGTCAAGGTCAAGGTCATGGAAACCGATGAAAAGGGCCGCGTCAAGCTCTCGATGAAGGTGTTGTCCGAGCGTCCTGCTGGTGGTGGTAGTGACCGACCTGCGCCTGCCGAACGCGGTGACCGCGAACCCCGCCGCGATCACAGTCGCGGTGATGGTCGTGGCGATGGTGGCCGTCAACCTGCAGAACAGCAGCAACAACAGCAACACGCCCAGCCCTCAGACGGCACTTCCGAGCAAGTCGTTGGGTAAGTAGCATTTTGCTACTGATTCGATAGCTGCTAGCGCTTGATGGTAAAGCGCTAGCGGCCTAAATCGTTCAATTTTCTTCGATGAGCCGGAATATGCGCGCTGTAGAGATCACGTCATTTGGTGGCCCCGAGGTGTTGCGCCTGGGTGAGCGTCCGGTGCCGCAGTCGGGTGTTGGTGAAGTACTTATTCGTGTCCTTGCGAGTGGCATCAACCGCCCTGATGTGCTGCAGCGATTGGGGCACTATGCCCCGCCGGCAGGTACCTCGGACCTTCCGGGGTTGGAGGTGGCTGGTGTGGTGGAGTCGGGCGATGCTGCAGCAATGGCGAAAGCGGGTATCCGTGTGGGTGATCGCATCTGCGCACTGGTTGCGGGCGGTGGTTATGCTGAGTGGTGTGTCGCGCCAGTGGCCCAGTGCCTGCCGGCGCCCGCAGGGTTTAGCGATATCGAAGCCGCGTCGTTGCCTGAAACATTTTTCACCGTGTGGAGCAATGTGTTTGATCGGGGGCATCTTCAGGCGGGCGAGAGTTTGATGGTGCAAGGCGGCGCGAGCGGCATCGGCGTCACCGCCATTCAGTTGGCGCGCGCCTTTGGTGCCACGGTGATTGCGACTGCAGGTAGCGATGAAAAATGCGCTGCGTGCCTGACGCTGGGAGCCCATCACGCCATCAACTACAAGTCGCAGGACTTTGTGGCCGAGGCCAAGCGCATCACTGACGGCAAGGGTGTCGACGTGGTGCTGGATATGGTGGCCGGCGACTACGTGGCGCGCGAGGTGGAGTGTGTGGCTGAGGACGGTCGCATCGTCATCATTGCGGTTCAAGGTGGCGTCAAGAGTGAATTCAATGCCGGACTGGTGTTGCGGCGTCGCCTGACCATCACGGGCTCGACCCTGCGTCCGCGTTCTATTGCTTTTAAGGGCGCCATTGCACGTGCTCTGCGTGAACGGGTGTGGCCCCTGCTGGAAGCGGGTCAGGTGCGTCCGGTCATTCATAGCACTTTTGCTGCGTCTGATGCAGCCAAAGCCCACGCGCTGATGGAATCGAATCAGCACATTGGCAAGATCGTTTTGACTTGGTGAACATGAATAGCAAGAAAAAACTCATCGCTGGCAATTGGAAGATGAATGGCAGCTTGGCTGCTAACGAGGCTTTGCTGAAAGCTGTCATTGCGGGGGTTGATGATGCTGCTTGCGACATCGCGGTGGCAGTGCCTGCTCCCTACTTTGCGCAGGTCCAGTCGCTTGTTGCCGGTTCGGCCATTGCAGTGGCTGCGCAGGATGTATCGCTGCATCAGGTGGGCGCGTTCACTGGCGAGATCTCTGCAGCCATGCTCGGCGATTTTGGTGTGCGCTATGCGCTGGTGGGGCATTCAGAGCGGCGCCAGTATCACGGGGAAACCGATGTAGTTGTGGCGGAGAAGGCGCAGCGGGCTTTGGCTGCTGGTGTGACGCCCATCATCTGCGTCGGCGAAACGTTGGCAGAGCGCGATGCCGGTCAAACCGAGGTCGTGGTCAAGCGGCAACTGGCTGCGGTGATTCATCTGAACGGCCATTGCATTAGCGAAGTGGTGGTGGCTTATGAGCCCGTCTGGGCCATCGGTACGGGGCGTACGGCATCGCCGGAGCAGGCGCAGGCAGTGCACGCAGTGCTGCGTGCGCAGTTGGCGGCGGCAAGTGAGCATGCGGATCGGATTCGCCTGCTCTATGGTGGCAGCATGAATGCGGGTAATGCTGCGCAATTGCTGGCACAGCCAGACATTGATGGCGGGCTTGTCGGCGGTGCGTCGCTGAAGGCGCCTGACTTTCTACAAATCATTGCGGCAGCCCGTTGAGGCTGCGCTTAAGACTATTCAATCAGGAGTGAACGGAAAATGAATGCGATCGTGAATGTGGTATTGGCCGTGCAAATGTTGACGGCGCTGGCGATGATTGGCTTGATCCTGATCCAGCACGGCAAGGGTGCGGACATGGGCGCTGCGTTTGGTAGCGGAAGTTCGGGTAGCTTGTTTGGCGCCAGCGGCAGCGCCAACTTTTTGTCCCGCACGACGGCAGTGCTGGCTGGGGTGTTTTTTGTGGCAACGCTCGCTTTGGCATATTTCGGAAATGCCCGCCCCGCAAGCTCTGGCAGCGTGTTGGAGTCTCCTGCCGCTACCGTACCTGCTGGTGGACCCGCGGTGACGGCCTCTGATGCTGTCGTGGCACCTGCCGTGCCAGCGTCCGGCGCGGGTCAGATTCCGACCAAATAATCTGCCCCAAATCGGGTCGCGTAGGCCGAAGCAGGGTTTTTCCGGGGTAGAATCCGGGATTGTCTGGAAAGCCAAAACCGCAAGGTTCCTCATGCCATCTAGATAAGAAAATCAGCCGTCGTGGTGAAATTGGTAGACACGCTATCTTGAGGGGGTAGTGGCGAAAGCTGTGCGAGTTCGAGTCTCGCCGACGGCACCAAAACAAAGGCCTTCCCATATGATTCGTTCTGGGTCATGTCGGGCAGGGCCGCAGCGGTGAGCACATCCTCAAGATGAACCTCGATCAGTACCTCCCCGTCCTTTTGTTCATCTTGGTCGGCATCGCAGTAGGCGTTGTCCCCTTGGTTCTCGGTTACATACTGGGTCCCAATCGTCCGGATGATGCGAAGAATTCCCCCTACGAATGTGGCTTTGAGGCTTTCGAGGATGCGCGCATGAAATTTGATGTGCGCTACTACCTCGTCGCCATTCTCTTCATTCTTTTTGATCTCGAAATCGCGTTTCTTTTCCCGTGGGCGGTGTCGCTTCACGAGGTGGGAGGGACGGGTTTTGTCGCTGTGGTGATTTTCCTGACGATCCTCGTCGTAGGCTTTGCCTATGAGTGGAAAAAAGGTGCCCTCGACTGGGAATGAGAGCGGGCTTCAACAAGGATTGATGCAATGATTGAAGGCGTGATGAAGGAAGGCTTCATCACCACGAGCTATGACTCCGTGGTGAATTGGGCCAAAACCGGCTCGCTGTGGCCCATGACGTTTGGTCTGGCCTGCTGCGCGGTTGAAATGATGCACGCGGCGGCGGCTCGATACGACATCGGCCGCTTTGGTGCCGAAGTTTTCCGTGCCAGCCCTCGCCAGTCCGATCTGATGATCGTGGCCGGCACGCTGTGCAACAAGATGGCCCCCGCGCTGCGCAAGGTGTATGACCAGATGTCGGAGCCTCGCTGGGTTCTCTCGATGGGTTCGTGCGCTAACGGTGGCGGCTACTACCACTACAGTTACTCGGTGGTGCGTGGTTGTGATCGCATCGTCCCTGTGGATGTATACGTGCCGGGCTGCCCGCCCACGGCCGAAGCGTTGATCTACGGCATCATCCAGTTGCAGCAGAAGATCCGCCGCACCAACACCATTGCGCGCGTCTGAGGGTTGATGATGACATCTGTTGCCATTCGCCCTGAAAAACTCATGGACACCGTTGCCGCCTTGCTGGGCGATAAGGTGCGCCAGATCCATGTAGCCCTTGAAGAAGTAACTCTCGTAGTCGGCGCCGCCGATTACTTCGCTGTCATGCAGCAATTGCGAGATGCCCCTGGTTGTCAGTTCGAGCAATTGATTGATCTCTGTGGCGTGGATTATTCGGCATATGCCGATGTGGTCAACGAAGGCTTGCGCTACTGTGTGGTCTCGCACTTGCTTTCGGTCAGTCTGAACCAGCGCCTGCGCGTGAAGGTTTACTGTGCAGACGATGATTTCCCGATGGTGGCGTCGGTTTCCGACCTGTGGAACTCGGCTAACTGGTACGAGCGTGAGGCGTTCGATCTGTTTGGCATCGTGTTCGATGGCCATAACGACCTGCGCCGCATTCTCACCGACTACGGCTTCATCGGCCACCCCTTCCGCAAGGACTTTCCGTTGTCCGGCCATGTCGAAATGCGCTACGACGCAGAGCAGCGCCGGGTGGTCTACGAGCCCGTGTCGATCGAGCCGCGCGAGATCACGCCGCGCATCATCCGTGAAGACAAGTACGGAGGCCTGCACTAAGGCCCCCGCGCCCCGTGTGACCCACCATGGCTGAAATCAAAAACTATTCCCTCAACTTCGGGCCGCAGCACCCTGCAGCGCACGGCGTGTTGCGCCTGGTGTTGGAGCTCGACGGCGAAGTCGTCCAGCGCGCTGATCCGCACATCGGCTTGCTGCACCGCGCTACCGAAAAGCTGGCTGAGCACAAGACCTACATCCAGTCGCTGCCGTACATGGATCGCCTGGACTATGTGTCCATGATGTGCAACGAGCACGCCTACTGCCTGGCCATTGAGAAACTGATGGGGCTGGAAGTGCCGGTCCGTGCCCAGTACATACGCGTGATGTTTTCCGAGATCACCCGTTTGTTGAACCACTTGATGTGGCTCGGTTCGCACGGCAACGATTGCGGCAGCTCCACCATCCTGATTTACACTTTTCGCGAACGTGAAGATTTGTTCGACATGTACGAGGCCGTCTCTGGCGCGCGCATGCATGCGGCTTACTTCCGTCCGGGTGGCGTGTACCGTGATCTGCCGGATTCGATGCCGCAGTACAAGGTCAGCAAGATCAAGAACGCGAAGGCCATCGAGGCGTTGAACAAGAACCGCCAGGGTTCCATGCTCGACTTTATCGATGACTTCACGCAACGATTCCCGGCCTGTGTCGATGAGTACGAGACACTGCTGACCGATAACCGCATCTGGAAGCAACGCACGGTCGGCATCGGTGTGGTGCCACCGGAGCGTGCGCTCAACTTGGGCATGACCGGCCCCATGCTGCGCGGCTCCGGCATCGCCTGGGACCTGCGCAAGGCGCAGCCGTACGATGTCTATGACCGCATGGACTTCGACGTGCCAGTGGGCAAGACTGGTGACTGCTACGACCGTTATCTGGTGCGCGTGCATGAAATGCGTGAGTCGAACCGCATCATCAAGCAATGCGTGGACTGGCTGCGGGCCAACCCGGGCCCGGTGATCACCGACAACCACAAGGTCGCCGCCCCCGATCGTGAATCCATGAAATCAAACATGGAAGAGCTGATCCACCATTTCAAGCTGTTCACCGAAGGCTTCCATGTGCCCGAAGGCGAGGCCTATGCCGCCGTTGAACATCCCAAGGGAGAGTTCGGCATCTACTTGGTCAGCGACGGGGCCAACAAGCCCTATCGTTTGAAGATCCGTGCCCCCGGCTTTGCGCATCTGGCCGCCCTCGACGAGATGGCCCGCGGCCATATGATCGCCGACGCCGTGGCCATCATCGGCACCATGGATATCGTGTTCGGGGAGATCGACCGATGAGCAGCAGTAGCAAAATCACCGATGCCACGCTAGCGCGCTTCGCCCGCGAAGTGGCCAAATACCCTCCCGAGCAGGCGCAGTCCGCCGTGATGGCCTGTTTGGCTATCGTGCAGCAGGAGCAGGGTTTTGTCAGCGTCGAGAGTGAGGCTGTGATTGCGGACTACCTGGGTATGGCGCAGATCGCGGTGCACGAAGTCACTACGTTCTACAACATGTACAACCAGCAGCCGACGGGCAAGTACAAGCTCAACGTCTGCACCAACCTCCCGTGCCAGTTGCGTGATGGCCAGAAGGCGCTGCATCACCTTGAGAAGAAATTGGGTGTGACCATGGGCGAGACCACGCCCGACGGCCTGTTCACCCTGCAGCAGTGCGAGTGCCTGGGCGCCTGCGCCGATGCACCCGTGATGCTGGTCAACGACCGCACCATGTGCAGTTTCATGGACAACGACAAGCTCGACCAGCTCGTGGACGGCCTCAGGGCTGCAGAGGGGCAAGCATGACCACCGCCGCACAGATCCTTTCCCAATTCCAGGCCACGGGCGTCCAGACCTGCTTTCACGACCGTCATATCAACCCGCAGATCTACGCGGGCCTGGACGGCACGAACTGGAGCATCAAGGACTATGAAGCGCGCGGCGGCTATGCCGCGCTGCGCAAGATCCTGGGCACCGATGGCGGCGAACCGTTGACGCAGGACCAGGTCATCGCCACCGTCAAGGAATCGGGCCTGCGCGGCCGCGGCGGTGCGGGTTTCCCTACCGGCCTCAAGTGGAGCTTCATGCCCCGCTCGTTCCCTGGCCAGAAGTATCTCGTCTGCAATTCCGACGAAGGTGAGCCGGGCACGTGCAAAGACCGGGACATCCTGCAGTTCAACCCGCACATCGTCATCGAAGGCATGATCATCGCGGCCTACGCGATGGGCATCTCCGTGGGTTACAACTACATCCACGGCGAAATTTTCCAGACCTACGACCGTTTTGAAGAAGCGCTCGAAGAAGCGCGTGTCGCCGGCTACCTGGGCGACAAGATCCTGGGCAGCACCTTCAGCTTTCAACTGCATGCGGCACACGGCTTTGGCGCCTACATCTGTGGCGAAGAAACCGCGCTGCTTGAATCGCTCGAAGGCAAAAAAGGCCAGCCGCGCTTCAAGCCGCCGTTCCCCGCGAGCTTCGGCCTGTACGGCAAGCCCACCACCATCAACAACACCGAGACCTTTGCGGCTGTGCCTTGGATCATTCGCAATGGAGGCGCGGCTTACCTCGAATGCGGCAAGCCCAACAACGGCGGCACCAAGATCTTCTCGGTCTCGGGCGATGTGGAAAAGCCGGGCAATTACGAAGTGCCAATGGGCACGCCGTTTGCCAAGCTGCTTGAATTGGCGGGTGGCGTGCGCAAGGGCCGTCAGCTCAAGGCTGTGATCCCCGGTGGTTCGTCTTCCCCGGTGCTGCCTGCGTCCATCATGATGGAATGCACGATGGACTATGACTCCATTGCCAAGGCGGGCTCGATGCTCGGTTCGGGCGCTGTCATCGTGATGGACGACTCCCGTAGCATGGTCGAAAGCCTGCTGCGTCTGTCCTATTTTTATTCGCACGAGTCCTGCGGCCAGTGCACGCCGTGCCGAGAAGGCACGGGCTGGATGTGGCGCGTGATCGACCGAATCCAGCACGGACAGGGGCGCGATGGCGACTTGAATCTGCTCAATTCGGTAGCAGACAACATCCAGGGGCGCACCATCTGCGCGCTGGGTGACGCAGCGGCCATGCCGGTGCGCGCCATGATCAAGCACTTCCGCCCGGAATTCGAAGCGCTGATCCGCAAAGACACCCCTCAGGCATCTGCCTCTGCCTGATCGCGAGAAACGCATATGGTTGAAATTGAACTTGACGGGCAGAAGGTAGAAGTCGCCGAAGGCTGCATGGTGATGCACGCCGCTGAAAAGGCGGGCACCTACATTCCCCACTTTTGTTACCACAAGAAGCTTTCCATTGCGGCCAACTGCCGCATGTGTCTGGTGGATGTGGAAAAGGCGCCGAAGCCCATGCCCGCCTGCGCCACGCCGGTGACACAGGGCATGATTGTGCGCACCAAGAGCGACAAGGCCATCAAGGCCCAGCAGTCGGTCATGGAATTTCTGTTGATCAATCACCCGCTGGACTGCCCCATCTGCGACCAAGGCGGCGAGTGCCAGCTGCAGGATTTGGCCGTCGGCTATGGCGGTTCCTCCTCACGTTACGAGGAAGAAAAGCGGGTAGTGCCTGTCAAGGATGTGGGCCCGCTGATCTCCATGCAGGAGATGAGCCGCTGCATTCATTGCACCCGCTGCGTGCGCTTCGGTCAGGAAGTGGCTGGCGTGATGGAACTGGGCATGATTCATCGCGGAGAGCACTCCGAGATCACCACCGTGGTGGGCGACACGATCGACTCTGAGCTGTCGGGAAACATGATCGACATCTGCCCTGTGGGCGCGCTCACCAGCAAGCCGTTCCGTTACAGCGCCCGTACCTGGGAACTGTCGCGTCGCCGTTCGGTCAGCCCGCACGACTCCACTGGTGCCAACCTCATCGTGCAGGTCAAGAACCACAAGGTCATGCGCGTGGTGCCGTTCGAGAATGAAGCTGTCAACGAATGCTGGATCGCCGACCGCGACCGCTTCTCGTATGAGTCGTTGAACAGCGATGAACGTCTGACCCAGCCCATGCTCAAGCAGGGCGGTGTCTGGAAGACGGTCGACTGGCAGACGGCGCTCGAATACGTGGCCAACGGTTTGAAGAGCATCAAGGCCGACCACGGTGCCAACAGCATTGGCGCCTTGGTCAGCCCGCACAGTACGCTGGAAGAGCTTTACCTGGCCTCCGCTTTTGTGCGGGGTCTGGGCAGCGACAGTATTGATTACCGTCTGCGCAACGCAGAATTCGCGGCGCCGGAAGGCGTTCGCTGGCTTGGTACATCCATTGCATCGTTGTCTACGTTGCAGCGTGTGCTGGTGGTTGGATCGAACCTGCGCAAAGACCATCCGCTGTTCGCACTGCGTGTACGCCATGCCGTTCGCCATGGTGGCCAAGTCAGTGTGGTCGACTCTTCCGTTGGCGATTGGGCCATGCCTGTCAAGCACCAATTGGTGCAAGACGCAAACCTGTGGGTGCAGTCTTTGGGCGCGATCGCTTCGGCCATTGCCCAGGAAAAGAACGTTGCAGCCCCTGAGGGCGCAGCCGACGCTTCAGAGGCCAGTTTGGCCATCGCTCGCTCGATGCTGGGTGGGGATCGCAAGGCCGTGCTGCTTGGCAATGCGGCTGCGCACCATGGTCGGGCCTCGGAACTGCTGGCGTTGGCCAACTGGATTGGCGAGCAGACGGGTGCCACTGTCGGCTATCTCACCGAAGCGGCCAATACCGTGGGTGCCCAGTTCGTTGGTGCCCATCCTGTGGGAAGCGGTTTTGACGCGGGTCAGATGTTGTCCGGCGCCCTGAAAGCCGTCTTGCTGCTCAACACCGAGCCCGCGTTTGATGCGGCCAACGGGGTGCAGGCCAGTGCAGCCATCGCTAAGGCCCAGATGGTCGTCACGATGAGTCCGTTCAAAGCCAACATGGACATCAGCGATGTGTTGTTGCCCATCGCGCCTTTCACTGAAACCTCGGGCAGCTTCGTCAATGCCGAAGGGCGCTTGCAAAGCTTCCATGCCGTAGTTCGCCCGCTGGGCGATACACGTCCCGCCTGGAAGGTGCTGCGGGTCCTGGCCAACGTGCTGGGTGTGCCAGGTTTTGACTTCGAGACTTCGCAGGACGTGCTGGCCCGTGCGACCAACGCCCCCGCAGGCACAGTGACAATGCTGCCGGCTGAACAACTGTCCAATGCTGTAGGCCATGTGCCGCAGGGTGGGGCTGATGTGGCTGAGCCAGCCGTCGCCTCCATCTATCAGTTGGATGGCTTGGTGCGCCGCGCTACCTCATTGCAGTTGACCGCCGATGCCCGTATGGCTGCTGGTGAAGGAGTGGCAGCATGATTGACGCGCTGTACAACGGCGGACTTCATCTCCTGCCGTTCGGATGGTGGATGGGTATCACTTGGCCCGTGTTGTGGATCTTGATCAAGATCGTTTGTATCCTCGCACCGTTGATGGGTGCGGTGGCTTACCTCACGCTGTGGGAGCGCAAGTTGCTGGGCTTTATGCAAGTGCGCCATGGTCCCAATCGCGTGGGCCCATTCGGTCTGCTGCAGCCGATTGCTGACGCGCTGAAGCTGCTCACCAAGGAAATCATCCAGCCCACCGCTGCAAGCAAGGGGCTCTTTGTGCTCGGGCCAGTGATGGCCATCATGCCTGCGCTGGCTGCCTGGGTGGTTATTCCTTTCGGTCCCGATGTAGCCTTGGCCAACGTCAATGCAGGGTTGCTGCTGGTGATGGCCATTACCTCGATTGAGGTCTATGGCGTGATCATCGCGGGTTGGGCATCGAACTCCAAATATGCGTTTCTGGGTGCCTTGCGTGCGTCCGCCCAGATGGTGAGCTACGAAATTGCAATGGGCTTCTGTCTGCTCATCGTGATCATGGTGTCCGGTAGCATGAACCTGACCGAAATCGTGATGGGACAGAGCCGTGGTATGGCGGCCGACAAGGGGTTGACGTTCCTGTCTTGGAACTGGCTCCCGCTGTTGCCGGTTTTCCTGGTCTACCTGATTTCGGGCGTTGCAGAGACGAACCGCCATCCGTTTGATGTGGTGGAAGGTGAGGCCGAGATCGTGGCGGGTCACATGGTGGAGTATTCCGGCATGGGCTTCGCGATCTTCTTCCTGGCTGAGTACGCCAGCATGTGGCTCGTGTCGATCCTGGCCGCACTGATGTTCCTGGGGGGGTGGTTGTCGCCCATCGATAGTGCCTTGTTCAACTGGGTTCCCGGTTGGATCTGGTTGGGTCTCAAGACCTTTGTCGTTGTGTCCATGTTCATCTGGATTCGCGCGACCTTCCCGCGCTTCCGTTATGACCAGATCATGCGTCTGGGCTGGAAGATCTTCATTCCGGTCACGCTGGTGTGCCTGGTGGTTGTGGGCGGGTGGTTGCTCTCGCCTTGGAATATCTGGAAATAAGCGGGGACACCTATGACTGCTGTTGCTGCTGCTGCACCTTTTTCGTTCAAGGACTTCTTCAAGAGCTTCATGCTTGTGGAACTTCTCAAGGGCATGGCCCTGACGGGCCGCTATGCGTTTCGCCGCAAGGTGACCGTGCAGTTTCCTGAAGAGAAGACGCCCTTGTCGCCGCGTTTCCGTGGCTTGCATGCCCTGCGCCGTTATGACAACGGCGAAGAGCGTTGTATTGCCTGCAAGCTGTGCGAAGCCGTGTGCCCCGCCATGGCCATCACGATCGAGTCCGATGTGCGTGACGATGGCTCGCGCCGCACCACGCGCTACGACATCGACCTGACCAAGTGCATCTTTTGCGGCTTCTGTGAAGAAAGCTGCCCTGTGGATTCGATTGTCGAGACGCATATCTTCGAATACCACGGTGAAAAGCGCGGTGACCTGTACTTCACGAAAGACATGTTGCTGGCTGTCGGTGACCGGTACGAAGGCGAGATTGCTGCGGCCAAGGCGGCAGACGCCAAGTACCGCTGAGCGGTAGCGAGCCCTTCCTTCCGCCAGACTTTCTATAAAGACCCGATTCATGGACGCCAAGACTGGTTTCTTCTACGTTTTCTCGGTTGTGCTGCTCTTTGCGGCCTTCCGGGTGATCACTGCGCGCAACCCTGTGCATGCAGTGCTGTACCTCATCCTTGCGTTTGCGCAGGCTGCAGCGATTTGGCTGCTGCTCAAAGCAGAGTTCTTGGCCATCGCTCTGGTACTGGTGTATCTGGGCGCGGTGATGGTGCTGTTCCTGTTTGTGGTGATGATGCTGGATATCCACATCGACACCGTCCGTAAGGGGTTCTGGAAACACTTTCCACTCGCTGCGACGGTGGGCGCGCTCATCGCGCTGGAGATGGCTGCCGTGCTGATGGGTGGTTTCCGGGGTATGGATGAGCCCAAGGCTGCCGCCGCTGTGGTGAATGCGGCGGGCCAGGTGGTCCAGTATTCCAACACCAAGGCGCTGGGCATCTTGCTCTACACCGAGTACTTGTACCCGGTCGAAATCGCTGCGGTGATCCTGCTGGTTGCCATGATTGCCGCTATTGCATTGACGCTGCGCCAGCGCAAGGACAGCAAAGCGATCAATCCCTCCGCGCAGGTTCGGGTGCGCGCCCGTGACCGCCTGGAGGTGGTGAAGGTTGCAGTGACCCAAAAGCCTGCCCCAGAAGTGCTGGTGGAGACTGCTGCTGAGGAGAAAAAAGCATGACGCTGACTTTGGGCCACTTTCTTTCCCTCGGCGCGATGCTGTTCGCGCTGGCGGTGATCGGGATCTTCCTGAACCGCAAGAACCTGATTGTGCTGCTGATGGCCATCGAACTGATGCTGCTGGCCGTCAACATGAACTTCGTGGCGTTCTCCTATTACCTGGGCGATATGCATGGGCAGGTATTCGTGTTCTTTATCCTGACCGTCGCTGCTGCCGAGTCGGCCATTGGCCTGGCCATCCTGGTGCTCTTGTTCCGCAACAAGTCCAGCATCAACGCGGAAGACCTCAACACCCTCAAGGGTTGATGAGCTATCCGTATTCCCAAGGTTCTCAAGAATGAGTCAAACCCTCTCTGCTTCAACGCTTCTGGCCGTGCCGCTGGCGCCGCTTGTGGGCGCATTGCTGGCCGGCATCTTCGGCACGACCTTCGGTGGCAACTGGATCGGCCGTCGCCTCAGCCACACCCTGACGATCCTGGGTGTGCTGGTCGCTTTCATTCTCTCGGCGATGACGCTCAAAAGCGTTGCAGTCGATGGCGCTCGCTTCAATGAAACGCTGTACACCTGGATGGTCGTAGGCGGCCTGAAAATGGAAGTAGGCTTTCTGGTGGACAGCCTGACCGCCATGATGATGGTGGTCGTGACCTTTGTGTCGTTGATGGTGCACATCTACACCATCGGCTACATGGAAGAAGACGAAGGCTACAACCGCTTCTTTGCCTACATCTCGTTGTTCACGTTCTCCATGCTCATGCTGGTGATGAGCAACAACCTGCTGCAACTGTTCTTCGGCTGGGAAGCTGTGGGTCTGGTGTCGTACTTGTTGATCGGGTTCTGGTTCAACAAGCCGACGGCCATTTTCGCCAACATGAAGGCGTTTCTGGTCAATCGTGTGGGTGACTTCGGCTTCATTCTGGGAATCGGCCTGATCGTTGCCTACGCTGGCACGTTGAACTATGGCGAAGTGTTTGCAAAGTCTGGCGAACTCGGTGGCATGTCGTTTCCCGGCACCGACTGGATGTTGATCACGGTGATCTGCATCTGCCTGTTCATCGGCGCCATGGGCAAATCAGCCCAATTTCCCCTGCATGTCTGGCTGCCCGATTCGATGGAAGGCCCCACGCCCATCTCCGCGCTGATTCACGCGGCTACCATGGTCACGGCGGGTATCTTCATGGTGGCGCGCATGTCGCCCCTGTTCGAACTGTCTGACACGGCGCTCAATTTCATTCTGGTGATTGGCGCTATTACGGCGCTGTTCATGGGCTTTCTGGGCATCATCCAGAACGACATCAAGCGTGTTGTTGCCTATTCCACCCTGTCCCAACTGGGCTACATGACCGTCGCCCTGGGTGCATCGGCCTACTCAGTGGCTGTTTTCCATCTGATGACCCATGCTTTCTTCAAAGCGCTGCTGTTCCTCGGTGCAGGCTCCGTCATCATGGGCATGCATCACAACCAGGACATCCGCTGGATGGGCGGCGTGCGCAAGTACATGCCTATCACCTGGATCACCTCGTTGCTCGGGTCCTTGGCGCTGATCGGTACGCCGTTGTTCTCGGGCTTCTATTCCAAGGACAGCATCATCGAGGCGGTGCATTTCAGTCAACTTCCAGCGGCGGGTTTCGCGCACTTTGCGGTGCTCGCGGGTGTGTTCATCACGGCGTTCTATTCGTTCCGCATGTACTTCCTGGTGTTCCATGGCAAGGAGCGCTTCGATCAGAACCCCGAAGCACACCATGGTGGGCACCACGACGACCATCACGGCCATGATGACCACCACGGGCACGATGCCAAACCGCACGAATCCCCGTGGGTGGTGACAGTGCCGCTGGTGCTTTTGGCCATCCCCTCGGTGGTGGTGGGCTTCATGTTCATCCAGCCCATGCTGTTTGGAGACTTCTTCAAGGACGTGATCTTTGTGGACGCGGCCAAACACCCCGCGATGGCCAGGCTGGCTGAAATCTTCCATGGCCCGGTCGGCATGGCGGTGCACGGCTTGCAGACGGCTCCGTTCTGGCTGGCATTGGCCGGTGTCGCAGCGTCGTACTACATGTACATGGTCAATCCCGCACTGCCCGCAGGCATCAAGGCGCGTGCCATGCCGCTGTTCACCTTGTTGGAAAACAAGTACTACCTCGACTGGATCAACGAAAACATTCTGGCCCGCGGCGCGCGTGCCTTGGGTGTCGGCCTGTGGAAGGTCGGCGACCAAACCGTCATTGACGGTGGTCTGGTGAATGGTTCCTGGAAAGTGGTACGTGGCGTGTCAAGCGTGGTTCGCTGGTTCCAGTCCGGGTTCATCTTCCACTATGCACTTGTCATGATCCTGGGCGTGTTCGCACTGATGACCTGGTTTGTCTGGGGCGACGTCATCTTGCAGCTCATCAAATAAGGAAAACAAAAAAATGGGTCTGTTGAGTCTTGCAATCTGGATACCGATTGCCTTCGGTGTGCTGCTGCTTGCCATTGGGCGGGATGAGCATGCCCGTGCGGTGCGGTGGCTGGCATTGGTGGGGGCGCTGATCGGTTTTCTGGTCACATTGCCGTTGTATGACGGTTTCCAGATCGGAACCGCAGCCATGCAGTTCGTCGAGAAGGCGGCCTGGATCGAACGTTTCAATGTCTACTACCACTTGGGTGTGGACGGTATCTCGTTCTGGTTTGTCCCCCTCACGGCCTTCATCACGGTGATCGTCGTGATCGCCTCCTGGGAGTCGGTCACCGAACGCGTCAACCAGTACATGGGCGCTTTCCTGATTCTTTCCGGCTTGATGATCGGCGTGTTCTCGGCGCTCGACGGCATCCTGTTCTACGTGTTCTTTGAAGCCACGTTGATCCCGATGTACCTGATCATCGGCATCTGGGGTGGCCCCAACAAGATCTATGCGGCGTTCAAGTTCTTCCTGTACACGCTGCTCGGTTCGCTGCTGATGCTGATCGCATTGATCTTCCTGTACAACCAGTCCGGCGGCAGCTTCGACATCGCCACCTGGCACCAGTTGCCCCTGAGCTCCACGGCCCAGACGATGCTGTTCTTCGCCTTCTTTGCCGCGTTTGCGGTGAAGGTTCCGATGTTCCCGTTCCACACGTGGTTGCCCGATGTGCACGTGGAGGCGCCCACCGGCGGCTCTGCGGTGCTTGCGGCCATCATGCTCAAGCTCGGTGCCTACGGCTTCTTGCGCTTTTCGATGCCTATTGCCCCGGACGCCTCGCGCGAATGGGCTTGGCTGATGATCACCCTGTCGCTGGTCGCTGTGATTTACGTGGGCCTGGTGGCCATGGTCCAGAAGGACATGAAGAAGCTGGTGGCGTACTCGTCCGTGGCCCACATGGGCTTCGTGACCCTGGGCTTCTTCATCTTCAATGACCTGGGTGTCTCCGGTGGCTTGGTGCAGATGATTGCCCACGGCTTCGTCTCGGGCGCCATGTTCCTGTCCATCGGCGTGTTGTACGACCGCGTGCATTCCCGAGAGATCGCTGCCTACGGTGGCGTGGTCAACACCATGCCCAACTTCACGGCCTTTGCGCTGTTGTTTGCCATGGCCAACTGTGGCCTGCCGGGCACCGCTGGATTCGTTGGCGAGTGGATGGTGATTCTGGGCGCGGTCAAAGCCAACTTCTGGATTGGTCTGGCATCGGCCACAGCGCTGATTTTTGGCGCGGCTTACACCTTGTGGATGTTCAAGCGCGTGTACCTGGGCCCTGTGGCCAACGACCATGTTCGGGACCTCAAAGACATCAACAGCCGCGAGTTCCTTGTGATGTCGCTGCTGGCGATTGCCGTGCTGGGCATGGGCCTGTACCCACGCCCCTTCACGGACGTGATGGACACCTCGGTCGCGGAACTGCTCAAGCATGTCGCACTGACGAAGCTGAACTGACCAGACTGAACTGAGAGATTCGAGATGATTGACAACATCAGCTGGCTAGCGATTTACCCCGAAATTGTGCTGTTGACCATGGCCTGCGTGATTGCGCTGGTCGATTTGGGTGTGCACAGCCCCCGCCGTACGGGCACCTACGTGCTCACCATGCTGACGCTGGCGGTGGTGGCGACCTTGCAGGCGATGTATGCCAGCAGTGGCAACACTTTCTATGGCTTTGGCAACATGGTGGTGAGCGACGCCATGGGCAACTGGCTCAAGTGTTTTGCCACCGTGGCCATGATGATCACCCTTGTCTATGGCCGACCCTATGCGGCTGACCGTGACATGCTGCGCGGTGGTGAGATGTTCACGCTGTCGATGTTTGCTCTGCTGGGCATGTTCATCATGATCTCGGGCAACAACTTCCTCGTGATCTACCTGGGCCTGGAGCTGCTGACGCTGTCGAGTTACGCGCTGGTGGCCCTGCGCCGCGACAACGCCACCGCGACCGAAGCTGCGATGAAGTATTTTGTACTCGGTGCCATGGCCTCCGGCTTCCTGCTTTACGGCCTGTCCATGGTTTACGGTGCCACGGGTTCGCTCGATATTGGCCAAGTGTTCAAGGCCATCAACGCGGGTCAGATCAAGCACCAGGTGCTGGTGTTTGGCCTGGTGTTTGTGGTGGCCGGTCTGGCGTTCAAGCTGGGTGTGGTGCCTTTCCACATGTGGATTCCCGACGTGTACCAAGGTGCTCCTACGGCGGTGACGCTGATGATTGGCGGAGCGCCCAAACTGGCTGCGTTTGCCATCACCATCCGCTTGCTGGTGGATGGACTGCTGCCCTTGGCGATTGACTGGCAGCAGATGCTGGCAGTGCTGGCGATTGGCTCGCTGCTGGTGGGTAACCTGGCGGCCATTGCGCAGACCAATCTCAAGCGGATGCTGGCCTACTCGACCATTTCGCAGATGGGCTTTGTACTGCTGGGCTTGATGTCGGGTGTGATCAACGGCAACGTGGATGCCACTGCCGTGGAGAATGCTTACAGCGCCTCCATGTTCTACGTGGTGACCTATGTGCTGACCACACTGGCCGCCTTTGGCGTGATTCTGCTGCTGGCACGTGAAGGGTTTGAGAGCGAAGAGATTTCGGACTTTGCCGGCCTCAACCAGCGCAGCCCGCTGTACGCTGGTGTGATGGCGGTGTGCCTGTTCTCGATGGCTGGTATCCCGCCGTTGGTGGGCTTTTACGCCAAGCTGTCGGTGCTGCAGGCGCTGGTGGCCTCGGGACAAAGCCTTTATATCGCCATGGCGGTGTTCGCGGTCGTCATGTCGTTGATCGGTGCGTTCTACTACCTGCGCGTAGTCAAGGTCATGTATTTTGATGCTCCGTTGACCGCGTCTACCGTGTCAGCCCCCGTGGACGTGCGCGTGGTGTTGACCGTGAATGGTGCTCTGATTCTTGGCCTGGGCTTGCTGCCAGGGGGCTTGATGACGCTGTGCGCCGACGCGGTGGTGCGCGCCTTGGCGACTTGAGCTGCGGTCATCGCAGACCTTAGCAGTCGTATCTCGCCATTCATTCGCTGAGCTCGCAGTGTCTTTGACCGCATCCGTCTGGCTGGTGATCGTGACAGCTTTCATTGCGGCCAACCTGCCCTTTGTCAATCACCGTTGGCTGGTGGTGGGGCCACTGGCTGGGCCTCGCAAGGCCTTGGCCGTGCGCTTGGCAGAACTGATCGTGCTGTACTTTCTGGTGGGTGGCCTTGCGCTGTTGCTGGAGCGCCGTGCGGGCCAAATCGCGCCCCAGGGCTGGGAGTTCTACGCGATCACGGGCACGCTGTTTCTCACACTGGCCTTCCCGGGCTTTATCTACCGGTATCTGCTGCGCCGCCACGGCTGACAGCAGCCCTTGGCGACCATTGCGATGGAGGTGCTCGACCTCCAATGTCGGCAAGCCCATGTGTTTGAGGGCTGGTTCGGGTCTGAAGACGATTTCCAGGACCAACTGCAGCGTGGCCTCGTGCAATGCCCGTTGTGTGCAGACAGTCACATCGAAAAACGCTTGAGTGCGCCCCGTTTGAACCTGGGCGCGCGCCCGCCCGCGGCGCCCGCGACCTCGCCGTCGCAGGGAGTAGAGCCTTCCGGTGCGCAGTCTCCTGGTTCCAGATCCCCTTCGCAGGCTCACCTCCCTTTGGATGCCAGCTTGCTTCCGCCCGCCATGCAGGCCGCTTGGTTGGACATCGCGCGCAAGATTGTGGCCAGCACCGGAGACGTCGGTGGCCGATTTGCCGAAGAGGCCCGGCGCATGCACCACGGGGAAGTGCAGGAGCGCGCGATTCGGGGTCAGGCAACTGCCGAAGAAGCCGTCGAACTGTTGGAGGAGGGGATTGCCGTGTTGCCCCTGGCCCTGCCCGCGGCCGCCAAGGAAACGCTGCAATAGGCCTCGACTCGCGACGCTTGCCGGCAAGCATCTGGCAAGCTGCTGGGATGAAAATTTTTACTTTTTTTGGCCTCTAGCGCTTAATGGATAAGCGCTGATAGCTATCAAAATTATAGCTTTTTATGCTCTGCAGCTTTGCGGTCGTATGCAATCTTTGAGCGGCTGTGTGCCGATGGGCATGCCGTCCGCAGAGTGGGTCAGCACCCGTCGGCCCTCCTTCTCACGCAGTGAACTGCAAGGCCGCCAGTCGCGCATACACACCGTCGTGCGCCAGAAGCGCGGTGTGGGTTCCTTGTTCCACGATGCGGCCATGCTCGAGCACCACGATGCGGTCTGCGTTCTGCACGGTGGCCAGGCGGTGTGCGATCACCAGCGTGGTTCTGCGGCCGGTATGGCGCTGCATGGCGGTGTCCAGTGCGGCCTGCACCATGCGCTCGCTCTCTGCGTCCAGCGCACTGGTGGCTTCATCCAGCAACAACAAGGGCGGATTTTTGAGCATGGCACGCGCAATGGCGATGCGCTGACGCTGCCCGCCGGACAGGCGCACGCCGCGCTCGCCAAGAAAGGTGTCGTACCCCTCGGGCAAGGCCATGATGAAGTCGTGCGCAAAGGCAGCGCGTGTGGCGGCCATGACGGCCTCGTCCGTTGCAGAAGGGTTGCCGTAGCGGATGTTCTCCATGGCCGTCGCCGAGAAGATCACCGCATCCTGGGGCACGGTGCCGATGTGGGACCGCAAGGTGTCTAACTGCAGGTCGCGGGTGTCGACACCGTTCAGGCGGATGTGGCCCAGTGGTGTGCCATTGGCGACCGCGTCCACATCGTAGAAGCGCTGCAGCAGTTGAAACACAGTGGTTTTGCCAGCACCACTGGCCCCCACCAGGGCGACGGTTTCGCCGGGCGCCAGGTGCAGTGAAAAGTCATGCAGGGCGGGTTGGTCCGGGCGCGACGGGTAGTGAAACTGCACGTTGACAAACTCCACTTCCAGGCCTTTGTCCGAGGTGGGCAAGGTCTTTGCCACGGCCGGGTCCGCCACAGGAGAGCGGCTGGCCAGCAGCTCCATCAGGCGCTCGGTGGCGCCAGCAGCCCGCAGCAAGTCGCCATACACCTCGCCCAGTACGGCCACGGCGCCTGCAAGCAAGATGACATACACCACAGTCTGCCCCAGGTGGCCTGCACTCATCTTGCCTGCCAGTACCGCCTCGGTGCCTCGGTACAACCCCCACAGCAGCAAGGCCGCGTTGGCGATGATGATGAACGCCACCAGCACGGCGCGCGCCTTTGATCGTTTGACGGCCACCTGGAACGCGTTCTCCGTCGCCTGCGCGAAGCGTGCGGATTCTCGTGGCTCCGCGGTGTAGCTTTGCACCACGGGCACGGCGTTCAGCACCTCGGCCGCGATGGCACTGGAGTCCGCCACCCGGTCCTGGCTGTCGCGCGAGAGCCTGCGGACGCGTCGGCCGATCCACATGGTGGGCAGCACCACCAGCACGACCGCCAGCAGCACCACCGACATCACATAAGGGTTGGTCCATATCAGCATGGCCAAGGCGCCAATGCCCATCACCGCATTGCGCAGACCCATGGAAAGGGACGACCCCACGACTGTTTGGACCAGTGTGGTGTCGGCCGTGAGGCGAGACAACACTTCGCCGGTCTGCGTCGTTTCAAAAAACTGGGGGCTCTGTTGGAGCACGTGGCTGTATACCGCGTCGCGCAAATCGGCCGTCACCCGTTCACCCAGCCAGCTCACCATGTAAAAGCGGGCGGCCGAAAACACCCCCAAACCCACGGCGACGGCAAACAACATTTCAAAGTGCCCCCGCAACGCCATGGCCTGCGCGCCCTTGTCGGCGGTGCTCGCCAAACCGCCATCGATGAGGGTGCGCAGGGCGAGTGGAAACGCCAGCGTCGCCAATGCCGCAAGCACCAGAAACACCCCCGACAGCGCAATGCGCATGCGGTAGGGACGCAAAAACGGGAGGAGGCCGGACAAGGAGCGGGGAGCGCCCCGGGCAGGATTCGGGAGGGTAGATGCCATGAGGCAGTGTAGAGCCCGAGCCGCCTGTTTGCGAGGCGCGGCTTGGCCAGGGCTGCGGAATGCAAGTGCACTTTGCTCGCCTCAAGGTGGTACTGCAGGCAACCAGATGTAAGCAAAAAGTCAGCGAACGACCGCGCTCCGTTCCTCTGCGCTCGGTGCCGTCGTGCCCCTCTCCACGCCACCATATTGAGTGTGGACGGGCGCTACAAGGCCGTGCGTAGCCCCTTGCGTGGCGACTGGGGCAAGACCCTTAGGCATTAATACATAGGCATTAGTCCCAGTATCTACCGTCGGGTAGGGGGGCATACCATGCACTGCGATCCAACATCTACCCCAACATTTGCGGAGACCTTGCAGCAAGGCTCTTTTTCTCAGCACCCTATGGAGCGGCCAAGGCGCAATGAGCGACGTCATTCTTGAAACCACCAGCCTGACCAAAGAGTTCAAAGGCTTCACCGCAGTCAGCGATGTGAATCTGTCCGTTCGCCGGGGTTCCATTCATGCGCTGATTGGTCCCAATGGTGCGGGCAAGACCACCTGCTTCAACCTGCTCACCAAATTCCTGGAGCCCACTTCGGGCGCGATCCGCTTCAACGGACACGACATCACCCGCGAGCAGCCCGCGCAGATCGCGCGCCGTGGCGTGATTCGCTCCTTCCAGATTTCTGCGGTGTTCCCGCACCTCACGCTGATGGAGAACGTGCGCCTGGGCCTGCAGCGCAAGCTGGGCACGTCCTTTCACTTTTGGCGCAGCGAGCGCACGCTCAGCCAGTTGAACGACCGCGCCATGCAATTGCTGACCGAAGTGGGCCTGGAGGATATGGCCGACGAGGTAACCGTCAACCTGCCGTATGGCCGCAAACGCGCGCTGGAGATCGCGACCACGCTGTCCATGGAGCCCGAGCTGATGCTGCTCGACGAGCCCACGCAAGGCATGGGCCACGAAGACGTGGACCGCGTCACGCAGCTGATCAAGAAGGTGTCCCAAGGCCGCACCATCCTGATGGTGGAACACAACATGAAGGTGGTCTCCACCATTGCGGACTGCATCACCGTACTGCAGCGTGGCGCTGTGTTGGCTGAAGGACCGTACGAAGTGGTTTCTAACAATCCCCAAGTGATGGAAGCCTACATGGGCACCACCGATGGTCAACTGCAGGGAGCGCATTGAATGAGCACTCCTGCACTCGAAATCCGCAATCTCGAAGCCTGGTACGGCGAATCCCACGTCCTGCACGGCGTCGACATCGTCGTCCAGCCGGGCGAAGTAGTTACCTTGCTGGGCCGCAACGGCGCCGGTCGCACCACCACCATGCGCGCCATCATGGGCCTCACCGGCGCACGCAAGGGCTCGGTCAAGATCAATGGCGTGGAGACCGTCAACATGGCAACGCACCGCATTGCGCACCTTGGCGTGGGCTACTGCCCCGAAGAGCGCGGCATCTTTGCTAGCTTGTCGTGCGAAGAAAACCTGCTGCTGCCACCGGCCCTCAAAACCGGCAAGCCCGGCATGTCGGTGCCAGAGATTTACGAGATGTTCCCCAACCTGGCGGAGCGCAAGAACAGCCAGGGCACCCGCCTGTCGGGCGGCGAACAGCAGATGCTGGCCGTGGCGCGCATCTTGCGCACCGGCGCCAACCTGCTGCTGCTCGATGAAATTTCTGAAGGCTTGGCGCCGGTCATCGTCCAGGCCCTGGCCCGCATGATCAAGATGCTGCGTGAAAAGGGCTACACCGTGGTCATGGTCGAGCAGAACTTCCGTTTTGCTGCACCGCTGGCCGACCGCTTCTACGTCATGGAGCATGGCCGCATCGTCGAAAAATTCGGAGCCTCCGAGCTTGAAGAAAAGATGCCCGTCCTGACAGAACTGCTGGGCGTCTGAGTCCAGCCTTCACACCTTCCCCCACCGTTTTCTTCCACCACCACACCAACAGGAGACAAATCCATGAAGAAACAACTCAAAGTGCTGGCGCTGATGCTGGGCGCCGCAGGCCTGGCCACTTCGGCCGCGCACGCGCAGGACAAGGTCAAGATCGGGTTCATCACCGACATGTCCAGCCTGTACGCGGACGTGGAAGGCAAGAACGGGGCGCTGGCCATTCAGATGGCGATTGATGACTTCGGCGGCAAGGTGCTTGGCATGCCTATCGAGCTGATGAGCGCTGACCACCAAAACAAGGCGGATATCGCAGCCTCCAAGGCGCGCGAGTGGATCGACACCGAAGGCCTGACCATGATCTTCGGCGGTACCAATTCCGGCACCGCCCTCGCCACCGCCAAAGTGGCCGCAGAAAAAAAGCGCGTGTACATCAACAATGGTGCTGCCAGCTCGGCGCTGACCAACGACCAGTGCACGCCCTACACGGTGCACTACGCCTATGACACGGTCGCACTGGCCAAGGGCACCGGCTCGGCAATTGTCGACACCGGTGGCAAGAGCTGGTACTTCCTGACGGCTGACTATGCCTTCGGCCATGCACTGGAGGCCGACACCAGCACGGTGGTCAAGGCCAAGGGCGGCAACGTGGTGGGCACGGTGCGCCACCCACTCAATGCGTCGGACTTCTCGTCCTTCCTGCTGCAAGCGCAAAACTCCAAGGCCCAGATCCTGGGCCTGGCCAATGCGGGCGGCGACACCATCAACGCCATCAAGGCCGCCAAAGAGTTTGGCATTGGCAAGACCATGAAGCTGGCCGGCCTGCTGATCTTCTTGAGCGACGTGCACAGCCTGGGCCTGCGCAACACCGAAGGCCTGCAGTTCACCACCAGCTGGTACTGGGATCTGAACGACGACACGCGTAAATTTGCGACCAAGTTCTTCGAAAAGACTAAGCGCATGCCCACCGAAATCCAGGCCGCTGACTACTCCGCCACCATGAACTACCTCAAGGCCGTGGAAGCTGCCAAGACGGTGGACGCCGACAAGGTGATGGCGACATGGAAGGGCATGAAGATGAATGACTTCTTCGGTTCGGGCCAGATCCGCGCCGATGGCCGTTACGTGCACGACATGTACCTGATGGAAGTCAAGAAGCCTTCCGAGTCCACGAAGCCTTGGGACTACTACAAGCTGGTCAAGAAGCTCCCTGGCGACTCGGTGTTCACCACCAAGGCCGAGAGCAAGTGCCCGCTCTGGAAGTAAACCCCTGAGGGGTTGCAGCGGGCCCAGCCACCCTCACGGGTTGGCCGGGCTTGTTGCCGCCCTCTGACCTGAACTCTCTCCACCTGCTGCTGCCTCCCATGGAAATCTTTGGTGTCTCATTGCCCGGCCTATTGAGCCAGCTCCTGTTGGGGCTGGTCAACGGATCGTTTTACGCAATCCTTAGCCTGGGGCTGGCCGTGATCTTCGGCCTGCTGAACGTCATCAACTTCGCGCACGGCGCGCTGTTCATGACCGGGGCCCTGATCACCTGGATGGCCATGAACTATCTGGGCATCAACTACTGGTTGATGCTGGTGCTGGCGCCGCTGGTGGTGGGCCTGTTTGGTGTGTTGATAGAGCGGCTGCTGCTGCGCTGGATCTACAAGCTCGACCACCTGTATGGCCTGCTGCTCACGCTGGGCCTCACCTTGCTGATCGAAGGCGTGTTCCGCTCCATCTACGGTGTGTCGGGCCTGGGTTACGACACACCCGAACTGCTCGAAGGCGCCACCAATCTCGGTTTCATGATCTTGCCCAACTACAGGGCCTGGGTGGTCGTCGCCTCGGTGGTCGTGTGCCTGGCCACCTGGTATGTGATTGAAAAGACCAAGCTCGGCGCCTATCTGCGCGCTGGCACCGAAAACCCTCGCCTGGTCGAGGCGTTCGGCATCAACGTGCCCGTCATGGTCACCCTGACCTATGCCTTTGGCGCTGGTCTGGCTGCCTTCGCCGGGGTGCTGGCTGCGCCGGTCTATCAGGTCACACCGCTCATGGGGCAGAACCTCATCATCGTGGTGTTCGCCGTGGTGGTGATCGGTGGCATGGGCTCCATCATGGGCGCCATCCTCACCGGGCTGGGCCTGGGCGTCATCGAAGGCTTTACCAAGGTGTTCTATCCCGAAGCTTCGTCCACCGTGGTGTTCGTCATTATGGTCATCGTTCTCCTCATCCGCCCCGCCGGCCTGTTCGGCAAAGAAAAATAAGGGGCTGACAGCATGAATACCAAGAACCTTGCTTTCGTCGGTTACGGCCTGCTGCTGCTGGCCCTGGTCGCTGCGCCATTTCTGGGCGCGTATCCCATCTTTGTGATGAAGCTCATGTGCTTTGCACTGTTTGCTTCAGCTTTCAACCTGTTGCTGGGCTACACAGGCCTGCTGTCGTTCGGCCATGCCGCGTTCCTGGGTGGGGCCGCTTACGTGGCGGGCCATGCCATCAAGGTCTGGGGTCTGACACCCGAATTGGGTTTGCTGCTGGGCACGGGCGGTGGCGCACTGCTGGGCCTGCTATTTGGCTGGCTCGCCATTCGCCGCCAGGGCATCTACTTTTCCATGATCACGCTGGCGCTGGCCCAGATGCTGTTCTTTGTATGTCTGCAAGCGCCCTTCACCGGTGGTGAAGACGGCCTGCAGGGCGTGCCGCGCGGCAAGCTCTTTGGCGTGATCGACCTGAAAAGCGATCTGGTCATGTACTACGTGGCCCTGGTCATCGTGGTGGCGGCGTTCCTGGTCATCGTGCGCACCATCCATTCGCCGTTTGGCCAGGTGCTCAAGGGCATCAAAGAGAACGAGCCCCGCGCCATTTCGCTGGGCTACGACACCCACCGCTTCAAGCTGCTGGCTTTTGTGCTGTCGGCTGCGCTGGCAGGCCTGGCGGGCTCGCTCAAAACGCTGGTGCTGGGTTTCGCCACACTGTCGGATGTGCACTGGACGGCCTCGGGCCAGGTCATTCTGATGACGCTGGTGGGCGGCCTGGGCACGCTGTCCGGCCCGCTGATCGGTTCGGCCGTGGTGGTGCTGCTGGAGAACAAGATCGGCGAATTCGGCAACCTGCTGGCAGCGTTGACCAGTGTCGAGTGGTTCAAGACCCTGGGCGAATCGGTCACCATGGTCACCGGTTTGATTTTTGTGATCTGCGTGCTGGCCTTCCGCCGGGGCATCATGGGCGAGATCATTGCCTGGATGGCACGCCGCCGCTCCAGCAGGGGCTGATGCTATCGATTAGTGAGCTGCTACCGCTTGCTGCATAAGGACTTCAGATGAAAATCATCTGAAGTCCTTTTTTCATGGGCGCTACCAGCTATCAAAATCGTAGTAATCGCTGCCTGAACAGGCTTTCACCCCAGCCGGATGGGCTTTGCGTACCCGGTCATCTCCAGGTAGCCGCGCCCCACCGTGCCGCCACCCGCGTCGCGCAGGTCACTCAGGCCTTCCCAGTAGATGGCTCCCGTGGAGCCCTGGCTGTCCAGCTCTTGCGCGTCCAGAACCGCGTGCACGCTGAAACTGCCCGCGGGCGTTTCCACCCGCCACTGCACGGGGTAGCGGGCGCCACTTTGCGGGCTGGTCCAGAACCGCTCGGGGGTAAAAGCCACAGCGCTCGCGTCAAAAATCTGCGCGGCCTGACCCGGCGCACGGAACGACCCGCCGGCCCACAGCGCAGACCCGTCGGCCCTGCGCAGCCGAAACGCCGTCAGCGCGCTGCCATCGTTCAGGTTCATGCCAATCCAGTCCCAGCCCAGTGCCTCGGGGTGCAGCAGGGCCTCGCTCCACTCGTGGTCCATCCACGCACGGCCACTGCCAGGGGTGACCGCCAGGCGCTTGCCACCTACCGTCAGCGCGCCAGTCACGGCCAGTTGCGGCTGGCTGTAGTAGTAACTGGCCTGCGTTGCATCCGGCCCTTTGCGCGACAGGCCTTGATGGCCTTGCAGCAGCACCGGCTGGGTGCTGTCGAACTGCAGGTCCAGCGCAAACTCGCCGTCACTGATGTGGGCCGTGTAGCGGCTTCCACCCCGCTCGCCCGGGCTGCCTGCCGTGTCGTTGCGCACCAGCGTCCAGTCCTGCAGGCGGATGCGCGTGTCTGCCTCGCTCGCCTGCGCCACGCCAAAGCCCGCACGCGCAATGCGCTGGTCGTGCAGCAGGCGCTGGCCCTGCACATCGGTCACAGCGGCATGCGCAAACAGCAGCTGCTTGGCTGCAAAGGCCGACTGCATGCCCTGCGTGGCATCCACCCGCGAGCGAAAGAAGGTCACCTGAAACCCCCAGGGCTGGCCCCCGGCCTGCACATGACCAGTGATATACCACCACTCGGTGCGCAGATCGGGGTGGCTGCCATGGTCCCGCGGAAAGGTCATTGCGCGGGCGGGCAGGGCGTGTGCCGCACCGGGCCACAGGGAAAACAACCCGGCGGCTTGCAGGCTGGACAACATCAGCCACTGGCGGCGTGTGGTGCTGTGCATGGTGGGCGCTCAGCCGATCAAGGCATCCACTTTCTGCTGCGCTGCCGAGCAATCGCCAAAACACTGGTCTACCCATTGCGTATTGAAGTACGTGGGCAGATACCGTTCACCTGCATCACACAGCAGCGACAGAATAGAGCCGCGTTCCCCGCGTTCCCGCATTTCGCTGGCCAGCGTCAACATGGCGACAAAGTTGGTGCCGGTCGACGGCCCCACTCGCCGCCCCAGCAGCTGCGACAGCGCACGCATCGCAGCGACGGACTCCACATCGGGCACATCGATCATGCGGTCCACCAGCGTGCGGATAAAACTCGGTTCCACACGCGGGCGCCCGATGCCTTCAATGCGCGAACCCGGTGCCGTTAACGTGGCATCGCCTGTGCGGTGGTAGGCGCTGAACACCGAACCCGCCGGGTCGGCCACACACACCTCGGTGACGTGCCGCTGGTAGCGCACATAGCGGCCAATGGTGGCGCTGGTGCCGCCCGTGCCCGCACCCACCACAATCCAGCGCGGCACGGGGTGCGGCTCGCGCGCCATCTGCGTGAACATGCTCTCGGCAATGTTGTTGTTGCCCCGCCAGTCGGTGGCGCGCTCGGCATAGGTGAACTGGTCCATGTAATGGCCACCGGGCTCCTCGGCAATGGTGCGGGCGGCATCATAGACCGCGCCCGCGCTGTCCACAAAGTGGCACCGCCCGCCATGGAACTCGATCTGCGCGATCTTCTCGGGCGACGTGGTGCGCGGCATCACCGCCACAAAAGGCAGCCCCAGCAGCCGTGCAAAGTAAGCCTCGCTCACCGCCGTGGAGCCGCTGGACGACTCGACGATGGTCGAGCCCTCACGCACCCAGCCGTTGCACAGCGCATACAGAAACAACGACCGCGCCAGGCGGTGCTTCAGGCTGCCCGTGGGGTGGGTGGATTCGTCCTTGAGGTACAGGTCAATGCCATGCGCGGCGAACGTGGGCAGACGCAAGGGGATCAGGTGCGTGTCGGCGCTGCGCTGGTAGTCGGCTTCGATGCGGGCGATGGCTTCGTGGAGCCAGGGGGAGGAGAGGGTCATGGCGCAATTGTCGGGCAGACGGAGCAGTTGCTTTTCGCTTGGTAGCTGGGCGCTCCTCGAGGTCTAGTAACAACGCTCCCGAGCCCCTTAAGAACTTTCTACCTTGTCGGTCTCGCCGCCCACATCCCGTCGGGTCAACTCATGCAACAACGCGTACGGTTGAAGTGGCTTTCCGAGATGCCGATCAAATCCGGCGGCCAACGCGCGATCCCGATCCTGCGGCCGAGCGAATGCCGTGAGCGCTATAGCGCGTGTTCTTGGCCGGTTTTCTTGCGACTCCATCTCTCGCACCTTTGCGATCAAGTCGTAGCCATCCTTGCCTGGCAGGCCGATGTCGCTCACCAGAAGTTCGGGCCACGCATGCTCAAACTGCGCAATTGCGGCCTGATAACTATTCGCGACCCGCACCGTCGCTCCTTCGTCGGTCAGCACAATGCTCAGCATCTCGCTGGTGTCTGCGTTGTCCTCCACGACCAGGATATCTTTGCCGTCAAGCAGCCTCTTTTCGCCAGACAACGGTAAGGGCATCGCGTCGCTGGTTGTCGCGCCGGGGTCCTCATAAGACACCAGCAGTTTGGCGGTCATGGTAGTGCCGTGGCCTAGACCTTTGCTGTACGCACAAACCGATCCTCCATGAAGTTCTACCAGGTGTTTGACAATTGAGAGACCGAGCCCCAGGCCGCCATGTCCTCGGTTCCCGGGCGCACCACTCTGCGTGAAGCGCTCAAAAATGTGCGGCACGAATTCAGGCTCAATGCCATGTCCTTGGTCAGTGACTGCAAGCGTCAACGCGTCACCCTCGCGTATGACGTCAAGGCGCACCGTCGCACCGTTTTCTGAAAACTTGATGGCGTTGGTCACCAGGTTCCATACGATTTGCTGAAACCGGGTGACATCGAGCCAGGCGGCCTCATCAACGCCGGTGGAATGGACTTCCAGGTTGATGTTCTTCGCCAGGGCTACGTCGTTCAGAGCGCCCAGTGAGATGCGGGTCAATTCGACCGGGTCAGCCCATTCGCGATGCAAACGCAGCTTGCCCGACGCAATGCGCGAGACATCCAGGATGTCCGAGATGATGCGCCCCTGCGCCTTGACTCCGCGCTCGATGGCATCGATTCCTCGCGCCAGGAAATCTGGACCGGTACTGGGGCGCTTGAGCATGTGCACCCAGCCGGTGATCAGCGTGAGTGGAGTGCGCAACTCATGGGACAGTACCGCCACAAAATCGTCTTTGGTGCGGCTGTGACGCTCTGCCAGCACGCGCGCCGATTGTTCGCGTTCCAGCAGGTCTTCACGGCGTCTTTCAAAGTCGATGCGTTCTGAAAGATCGGTGGCGATTCCGATTCGCACACCGGGTTCGACGTGGTCCGACATGCTCCAGTCAAGCAGCATTTCCTGGCCGTCGCCCCGTATCAGCGGAAACTTCCCCTGCCAGTTCGCATCCGCGTGGCCATTCATGCCTTCGTGCACAAAATCTCTCCACGGCTCCGGTGCGAGCGATGTGACGGCGAGGCCGATGAGTTCCTGGCGGTTGCGCTGCAGCAATATCTCTGCCGCAGGATTCACATCCGCAAAGTGGCCTTCAGCGTCGATCAGCATCATGGCAACAGGCGCCCGGTCGTAAATCGCACGAAAGCGCGCTCCGCTACGGCGCAACTCCTCCTCAGCAGTGCGCGCGCGTATCAGCGCTTGTAACGTAGCAACCATCAGTGGCGGCTCAGCAGGGTGCACCAAGTAAGCGTCAGACCCTGCATTCAGACCCTCTACCTTGTGCTCGCTCTGGATATACGTTGCAGACAGGTGGATGATAGGTGTGAGTTGCGTGCGTGGATCGGCGCGCAGAATGCGGCAAACTTCAAACCCATCCATGTCCGGCAGATTCACGTCAAGCACGATGGCCGACACGTCGTCCCTCGCCGCTTCGATAGCATCCGAGCCCGTGCCCACTTCCAAGGTCCGGAAGCCCGCCGCGCGCAGAACCCGCGCGGTGGAATAGCAGGTCACAGGATTGTCATCCACCACCAGGACCCTGTGCTGGTCACGGTGAATGCTGGACGAGATGATGGCTGAGGGGGCCATGAGTCACTCCACTACGGGTTCTTGAGCGGCAGTCAAATGGGCCGGAACAATGACCGAAAACACCGAACCCTTGCCGACCGTACTTTGCACATCGATGGTGCCGCCGAGTAAGGTGGCCAATTGCTTGGAAAGCGCTAGACCAAGCCCTGTGCCGCGAAGCCGTTTCTGGATCGGGGCATCTACCTGGGAGAAATCGTTGAAGAGCGCGGGCAGATGCTCGGGCGCGATACCGATACCCGTGTCCGCCACAGAGAAACGCACAAGCGCACCAGCTTCAGGTCGTGCCGAAACCCGCACTTCGCCCTGCGCGGTAAATTTGAGCGCGTTGGAAATGAAGTTGCGCAAAATTTGAGAGAGCTTGTGGTCATCGGTGTACAAACGCGACAAGCCGACGGGCTCTTCAAAAACCAGGCTCAGTTCGTCGTTTTCCAGGATGGGCTTGAACATCCCTCGCAGTGCGGCGAACAGGTCCAGCATCTCGAACCATTCCGGTGAGACATCCACCCGGCCCGCCTCGATTTTTGCCAGATCCAGGAGATCATCAACCATCTTGGAAAACTCTTCAGACGTACTTTGAATGAAGCGTACCTGCCGCTCTTGTTCGGTTGTCAGTGGGCCGTCCACACGATCGAGCAACAACCGCGCGATGCTCAGGGTAGCGCCGATGGGGGACCGAAACTCATGGCTCATGTAGGACAAAAATCGGCTCTTGAGCTGGGTTGCATGTTTGAGTGCCTCGGCTTGCTCGTCAAGCTCGGCGTAAAGAGCCACGACGCCGCGATTCGTCTCTTCCAGCTCAGCCCGAAGTGCCTGAATCTCTGCGTCTCGCTCCTCGAGCATTGTCTTTAGATCAGCATTCAAGGGCGTCTCCTTGTTTCACTACCAGCACCGTTGCGTCGTCACGCCCACGTCTCTGTTGCCACAGCAAGGCTGCAGCTATCAGCGTGGGGTCGCGCTGCAGAAGGAGAATCACCTCGTCGGCTTTCCACCGCGATGCAATACCGTCGCTGTATACCAGCGCGATAGCATGATCGGGTAACTCTACCTTGGCTACCTCAGTCCTGCGCACCTGGACTCCCACGGTGCCGTGTTGAGTGATCATGGAGCGGTCAAAAACGCCTGAAATGATGCGCCCCATGACATTGCCGGCGCCGGTGTATTGCAGCTGTGCTGAAGGGTCCAGCTGCATGGCAAATAGCGCAGCACCACGCGTGGTCTGCAATTCCCGATGTGTGTTTTGCACCTGTGCCTCAAGCGGGGAAAAAGGGGCTGAGGCAAATACGTCCAGTGCTGCATCTGCGGCAACGGCCGCCTGCGGCCCATGCCCCAGACCGTCGGCCACTACGGCTGCAAGGCGGCCGTTGTCCAGTGCCACGGCCCACCCATCCCCACATTCCGTTTCACCCGGCGCGGCAATGCTTACGGCGCCCCACTGCCGCGGGGCAGGCGCAGACTTGCCAGCCGAGCGAACTCGGATCAAGCAGGCCGTGCCACGCGGCGATGTGTGAATATCGAAGTCGCTAGCCAAACGGCGGATTGCCCCCAGGCCTGTGCCAGGGGACCCCCCGCCCGTTGACACTCCGTCTTCAAATGAGCGCTGCACATCTACGATCCCCGGACCCCTGTCCAGTGCGATCAGCTCTACCTCCTGCACATCCGCCCGGGCAGAGATCCAAAGCTCCCCCTGTTGTGCATGGCGCACAAGGTTGGTGCCCAACTCTGTGGCGATCAGTGACAGTCGCCCTGCATCCACCTCACTCCAGGAAAAATTTTCCACGGCATTTGCGCAGAAGCGTCTTGCTTCGCCAACGCAGCTGGCGTCCGACATAGCGAACGTTCGGTGCGTCCAACCGCGGACTACTTCCACTTGGTGATTCTCACGCGTGTGCCTTGGCCCGGTGCAGAGTCGACCTCGAAATTGCTCACCAAACGCTTGCTGCCAGGAAGTCCCAAACCCATGCCTCGCCCAGACGTCCAGCCGTCTGTCATGGCCAAGCTCATGTCGGCGATGCCGGGGCCTTCGTCCTCAAAATGCAGCGTGAGGCCCTGCTTGCCGCCCAGTTCAACAATCTCCCAGCGCATTCGACCCCCACCGCCGTGGATGAGTGTGTTGCGCGAGAGCTCGCTCGCAGCAGTGATCATCTTGGTCTGCTCGACCAGCGAAAACTTCAGTAGTTGGCATAGCGAGCGCACTGTTTGCCGGCTGGCGACAATGTGCTGCTCGTTTTCCAAAGGGAGGGTGCCGGTGCGCTCAACGGACATGGCTGCTCGCCTCGCGAGCGCGTTGGAGTAGGTCTAACCCTCGCTCAACATTGAGTGCCGTCCGTACGCCCTCCAGCGACAGACCCAGTTCCACCAAAGTGATCGCCACCGCAGGCTGCATGCCCACCACTACCGTGGTGGCAGAAAGAATGCGAGCGATTCCGGAGATGCTGGCCAGCATTCTCCCGACAAAGGAATCGACAATCTCGAGCGCGGAAATGTCGATCATCACCCCACTCGCGCCGGTCTTGGCGATGCGGTCTGCCAAGTCGTCTTGCAGCGCCAGGGCTGTCTGGTCCTGCATGTCTACCTGAATGGTGACCAGAAGGGTCTGCCCCATCCGCAATATCGGTATGCGTTCCATATGCGGTACCGATCAAGCCGCTTGGCGCGTGATGCGCCAGCCAGTGCGTTGCAGCGCCAGCGACAACGCGTCGGCCAGCGAAGCTTTGGTGCTGATGCCCTGCAAATCAATGCCCAGATGCACGATGGTCTGAGCGATCTGTGGGCGTATGCCACTGATGATGCAGTCCGCCCCCATGAGTCGAATGGCTGTCACGGTCTTGAGCAAATGCTGTGCAACCAGTGTGTCCACAGTAGGGACCCCTGTGATATCGATTATGGCAAGCTCTGATCCGGTTTCCACGATCTTTTGTAGCAGTGTCTCCATCACGATTTGCGTGCGGTTGCTGTCCAGCGTGCCGATCATGGGTACGGCCAATACACCTTCCCACAGTTTCACCACGGGCGTGGACAACTCGAGCAACTCTTCCTGCTGGCGGCTGATGATTTCTTCTCGTGCGAGCTGGAACGTGGTGGCCGTGTACTGAGCCATTCCATCCACTAGTTTGGTCAAGCTCCAGAACGCTGCGGCGAGTTGCTCGCTGCTGTCCCCCCTCAGCCTTTTTTGCAGTGCTGACAGCAATGGTTTCTTCAGAGCCAGCACGAAAACACTTGTTTCGCCGGCGGTCAGGCCTTGAGCTGCGCGCGAACGCGACAAAGAAGATAAGACATCCTGAAGCGGCGCCCACTTGGAGTCCGTCACAGCTTCAAGGCTAGCTCCGTCCTTTAGGCCCTGCGCCAGCGACGCAACGATTTGGGCGGCTTCCGCCGGGGCTGACTTCGACAAGCTCGCAGTGGCCTTGCCCTCATTCAGCCATTCCTGGATAAAAGCTTCGCTCTGGTCGCCTGTGAGCGCGTCAAGGATCTGATGGTTCAAGCTGGTCATTGTGAATTCTGCGAAAGAGTGAAGTCGAGTCTCCAAGCGAGATGCCTGAGTTCGACGCCCATTGTAGAAGCGTATGCCAAGCTCAACGGCTGCAAAAAGCGGCTGTCAGCCAGCCAGGCCCGGCAACGCATGATCTATAGAGCGCAACGCGTGTACTTCAGAGACGGGCGCACCTAGGTGACATGGCCACTGAGAACGCGCAGTTGCATGGCGCGGCCGCACTACCAATCCTCCTTCACAGCCATCACCGCATCACGCCCCGCTGCCGCCCGCCCCGCCAGCCAGGCGGTCACCGTGCCTGACATCACAACCGCCACACACAGCGCAAGCAGCCTCCCACCAGGTACGTTCAGGTCCATCGTCCAGTGAAAACTCTGCGGATTGACCACGTGCACCAGCACTACCGACACGGCCAGCCCTAGCAGGACACCCGCCGCGGCGCCCACGGCCGTCCACGCAGCGCCTTCGCCTGCCACCACGGCCAAAATCTGGCGCCGCGTGAGGCCCAGGTGGGCGAGCAGGCCGAACTCTTTGCGGCGCGCCAATACCTGCGCGCTGAAGCTGGCGGCCACGCCGAACAGGCCGATGCCGATGGCGACGGCCTGCAGCCAGTAGGTGACGGCAAAGCTGCGGTCGAAGATGCGCAGCGAGCGTTCGCGGATGGCGCCGGAGGAGGCGAATTCCACAAGCGCGTTATCGATGCTGCTGCCGCCACCGCTGACACCTTTCGATTCGCTGCCTGATCGGCCCGCCTGTGCAGCCGCCAGTGCGCGTATCGATGCCTGCAGTGCGCCGATGTCTGCGCCCTCGCTGGGCCACAGCGCCAGGTCGCTGGTGCGGGCGTCGTCGGTCAGGCGCAGCCACACGGCGCGGTCCATCACCACGGCGCCGGACTGGCGGGCGTAGTCGCGCCAAATGCCTGCTATGTAAAAGATAGCTGGCGGCGTTTGTCCATCAAGCGCTAGAGGGCTAAAAGACTTAGAAAGTGCGGGCCACTCCATGCCGGGGCGCAGGTTGTACAGGTCTACCACCGCCTCGCTGATGTACACGCCGGTGCGGCCTGCGGGCACGGGCAGCGCGTTGCCCACAAGGGGCAGCGCCTGCGCCGGGTCGTCGCCCAGGGGGCGGCTCAGCACCATCAGGGCGGGCAGGGTGGGGGACAGTTGCAGCGGGCTGGCGCGCAGGGCCTGCACCCGGTCCAGGCCCGGCAGTTGGCCAACGGCTTCGGCAAAACCAGCAGGCAGCAATGCGGCGTCGGTGCCGCCCGCGTTGAGGGCAGATCGCACATACAGGGGGGATGGCAGCACCGCGTCCAGCCACTGGGTGACGGATCCGCGAAAGCTCGACACCATTACCGTCAACGCCACCGCCAGACTGAGGCTTGCCACCAAGCCGCCCACCGCAATGGCCGCGCTGCCGCGCATGCGGCGCGCGCGCTCCAGCGCCAGCAGTGGCAGAGCATGGCGTGCCGCCAGCGGTTGCAGCCATGCCAGCAGCCTGGCCATGGCCCACGGCAGCAAGGCGATGCCGCCCACCAGCAGCAGGCCGATGGCGACATAGGCCGCCAGGGGAATGCCCCACACCGGTGGCACCAGGGTCAGCAGTGCACCGCACACCACCAGTGCGATGCCCACCATGCCGTTGTCGGCCTGGCTGGCAGCGGTGCCCAGGCCCTTCAAGGTCTGCGCGGGGGGCAGGGTCTGTGCGGCACGTGCGGGCCACCACCCGCCCACCAGAGCTGCGGCCACACCGAGTGCGCCGTACACCAGCGCCGCCGGTGCGCTCCACTGCAACGCGGGCTGTACCCCTGCAAAGTAGCCACCGCCCAGGTCACCCCCCAGTAACTGCAACGCGGTGGCCGCCAAGGCAGTGCCCAGCGCTACGCCCAATGTGCTGCCCAGCAGGCCGAGCGCCGCCGATTCGGCCAGCACCAGGGCCAGCCGCTGCCGTGGCGTGGCGCCCAGCACTGCCAGCAGCGCAAACTGCGGCCCGCGCTGCGCCACGCTGAGCGCGAGCACCGAGAACACCAAAAACGCACCCGTGAACAGCGCCACCAGCGCCAGCACCGTCAGGTTCACCCGGTAGGCGCGCGACAGGTTGCTGATGCGCTGCGCTGCGTCGCCTGGCAGCGCCAGCACCCCATTGGCGGGCCAGCCGGGTTGTGCGCGCAAGGTTTGCTCCCACGCAGTGCGGTCGATGCCGGGCTGCAGTTGCACGTCGACCCCACTGAGCTGGCCCGCGCGGCCAAACAGGTCTTGCGCGGCGCCAATGTCCATCACCGCCAGCGGTGCGCCACCCGCCGTCACGGTGCCCGCCACCCGCACCGAAATCGGCGCCTGCAGGCCCACCTGCAGCGTCAGCTGCGGCAACTGCTGCGGTTGGATGGGGGCCGCGGTCGACAGGCCCAGCGCCTGCAGCGCTGCGGTGTTGAGAAACACCGTGGCCGGTGCGAACAGGGCGAAGCGGTCTGCCGTGTCCCAGGGCCGGGGCATCAGGGCGGGGGCCATGGTGGGCAGCAGCAATGCATCGGCTCCCAGCACGCGCAGGCTGGTGCGCTGGGGCGGCGAGGCAACGGTGGGCGGTGCGCCAGCGGTGCTGTTGGCTGGCTGCGCCACTGCCGCCAACTCCAGCAAGGGGCTGGCGTGCTTCACCTGCGGGTCGGTTGCCAGGCGCTCGTACAGCGCCTCGGGCAGATGCCCTTGCATGGCGCGCACCTCCAGGTCGGGCTGCCCGTTGACGGCGCGCACCGCCTGCGAGAACTCGTCCAGCGCCGACGCGTTGATCACATGCACCGCAAACGCCAGCGCCACCCCCAGCATCACGGCCGCCACCGCCGCCGCACTGCGCCAGGGGTGGTGGCGCAGGTCTTGCCAGGAGAAGGTGCGAAGCAGCGCGAGCATGGCCTGCATTGTGGCCGCAGGTGCGTGGCGCTCGGTGTTTGAGGCAGATCAACCTTGCATCGCGGCCCCCTTGAACGGGAGCGGGACCGTTCTTATCTTTGATTCACGAGCCTGCTTGGGCCCGGTTGTTCAACCTCTTATTTATCGGAGCATGATCATGAACACTCTCGTATCGCGCGGCAGTCTGTTTGATGACTTCTTCAAGGACATTGCGCCAGGCTTTTATGTGCGCCCGCTGCATGGCGACAACCTGCCCACGCCCAGCCAGATCAAGGTGGATGTGAAGGAAACCGAGGGCGGCTACACGGTGCAGGCCGAGGTGCCGGGTGTGGCCAAGGAGGACATCCATGTTTCGCTGGAAGGCAATGTGGTCAGTCTGCGCGCCGAGGTCCGCCAGCACGACGAAAAGCATGAGGGCGAGAAGCGGCTGCGCAGCGAGCGCTACTACGGTGCCGTGGCCCGCAGCTTTCAGCTGCCTGTCGATGTGGACGCGGCGCAGGCCAAAGCCAAATACGACAACGGGGTGCTGACGCTGAACCTGCCCAAGAAGGTGAACAAGGCGGCTCAGCGGTTGAACATCGAATGAAATACCGCGAAAGCTGAGCGCCGCTAACCGGCGATGCCGCCCGCGGTCAGCCGCAATACCCGGTCGGCCCGCGCCGCTGCCGCATCCGAGTGCGTTACGAGCACCAGCGACGCGCCATGCTCGCGCGTTTGTGCCAGCAGCAGGTCCATTACGCGCGCTGCAGTGGTGGGGTCGAGGTTGCCGGTGGGTTCGTCGGCCAGCAGCAGCGCGGGGCGGTGCACCAGTGCGCGGGCGATGGCCACGCGTTGCAGCTGGCCGCCGCTCAGCTGCTGGGGCAGCCGTGCGCCCAGGTCGGTCAGGCCCACGGCATCCAGCATCCGCTGAACGCGGGTTGCGTCGTTCTGGCCCAGCAGCATGAGCGGCAGGGCCACGTTCTGCGCCACGTCCAGGTGCGGCAACACATGAAACGCCTGGAACACAAACCCCACGTGGGCGCGCCGCCACAGGGCGCGCTGTGTGTCGTCGAGTTGGCCCAGGTCGGTGCTGCCGTGGGTGATGCCGCCCGAGTCCCAGGTGTCCAGCCCCGCCAGGCAGTTGAGCAGGGTCGATTTGCCAACGCCCGAGTCGCCCACGATGGCCACGAATTCGCCTGGCGCCACGGTGAAATGCACGTTGGCAAACACCGGCGTGTCGCCGTAGTGTTTGCCCAGGTTGTCTACATGCAACGGCGTCATGGGGTGCGCTGCTCTAGCCGCTGCAGCACGGCTTGCACCAGAATGGCGATGGCGTGGGGCTGGTCGCAGGCGATGGTGTGGCGTTGCGGCATGCTGCGCAGCCAGGTGATCTGGCGTTTGGCCAGCTGGCGCGTGGCGGCAATGGCGCGTTCGCGCAGAAAAGCCATGTTCAGCGGTGTGCCCACAGGGCGGCTGGCCTGGAAGTCCAGCTCTTCCCATGCCTGGCGGTAGCCCACGCAGCGCATGGAGGGCAGGTCGGGGTGCAGGTCGCCGCGCGCGCGCAGGGCCGTCACTTCGTCGATGAAGCCCCCGGCCAACATGGCGTCAAAGCGCTGGGCGATGCGCTCGTGCAGCCAGGCCCGGTCATTGGGTTCTAAGGAAAAAAGGGCGCTAGCGCTTTCTGGTATTGCGCTGTTAGCTCCTTTTTTTGTAGTGTGAAAGCTCGACAGGGGCTGGCCTGAGACATGCCACACCTCCAGCGCCCGCTGAATGCGTTGGCTGTCACCCGGTGCGAGGCGGGCAGCCGTTGCCGGGTCTACCAAGGCCAGTTCAGCATGCAGCGCGGGCCAGCCCTTCTCGGCGGCCTGCGCTTCCAGCTTCGCACGCACATCGGGGTCGGCGGCGGGCATGTCGTCAATGCCGTCGAACAGCGCCTTGAAGTACAGCATGGTGCCGCCTACCAGCAGTGGCAGCGCGCCGCGTGCGCGGATTTCGGCCATCAGCCGGGTGGCGTCCTGCACAAACTCGGCCGCGCTGTAGGCCTGCAGAGGGCCGCGGATGTCGATGAGGTGGTGTGGCACGGCGGCCCGTTCGTCCGTCGTGGGCTTGGCGGTGCCGATGTCCATGCCGCGGTACACCAGGGCCGAATCCACGCTGATGATCTCGACCGGCAAACCCTGCTTGGCCAGCACGGCAGCAAGGGCCAGGGCCCCAGCGGTTTTACCAGACGCCGTAGGGCCCGCCAAGGCGATGGCGGGAAGGGGGGCTTCAGGCGTGCTCACGGGGCGCTCCGAACTTTTGCACCAGCGTCCACGAGATCACGGCCAGCACCACCGACCAGAACCAGATGCCATGGACCAGCGGCCATACCGTGCCATCCAGCCGCATGCCCAGCCAGCCGCCAATGGCAAACGCGGCCAGCATCATCATGAAACCGTTGAGGGCTGACGCCACCCCCGCCGCCTTGGGGAAGGGTCCCACGGCACCGCTTTGCCCGCACGGCTGATGAATACCGTGCGCCACCATGAACAGGTAAAACGGCAGGATCAACGCCCACGGGTTGTGCCAACCCATCCCCGCCACCAGCGCCATCAGCGTGCCACCGCTCACGCTCAACGCGCCGGCAATGGCCACCGTGCGCTGCAGCCCATACCGCACCAGCAAGCTGCGGCACAAAAAGGTGCCTGCAAAATAGGCCGCGCAGGCCGACGCCATGACCCAGCCGTACATGGTGCGTGTCAGCCCCAGCACGTCGATGAAAACAAACGACGACGCCGCCAGAAACGTGAACAGCCCGCCATAGGTGGCCGTGGTCTGCAGCGAAAACGCCCAGAAGGTGGGGCTGCGCAGCACGTGTTTCCATGTGGCGAAAAGCGCCTGTGGTTGCAGGGCCTTCGGGTTGCGCTGGGCCAGCGTCTCGGGCATGCGCAGGGCGACCAAGGCCAGCGTAATCACGGCGTACACGGTCAGCGCCATCAGCGCCGCGCGCCAGCCCAGCCATTCGCTCAGCAGCCCGCCCATCGGCGCGCAGATGCACGCCACGATGCCAAGCCCCGTGAGCGCCTTGGACATGGCACGTGCGCCTTCCAGCGGTGTGTACAGGTCGCGCACGATGGCGCGGGCGCACATCACCACGGCGCCCATGGCAGCCCCCTGGGCAATGCGCCACACGATCAGCAAACCCATGGTGGGTGCCAGTGCGCTACCGATCGAGGCCACGGTGTAAATGCCCAGTCCCGCCAGCAAGATGGGGCGGCGGCCAAACCGGTCTGACAGGGGCCCCCACACCATCTGCGAACAGCCGAACGCCAGCAGCAGGCCGCTGAGTGTGAGCTGCGCCGCCGACATGGGCGCGCCCAGGCTGCGCGTGAGGGCTGGCAGCGCGGGCAGGTACAGGTCGGTGGTGACGGGCTGGATGCTGAGCAGCAAGGCCAGCACCAGGATGGCCAGGCCTGGGTTGATAGAGACGGGGGTGGCCGCAGACACGGCAGTGGCGGAGGGGGCAGACATATCTGTCTGAGCGTACCAGACAGGGATATACGCGGCTCAGCCCTGCGCCAGTGCCCTTGGCACGGTCGGGCCGAGGACTACCTCAGCTTGAACAGCGACGCCATCGCTTGCCGATACGCCGGCTGCCCCACCGAATTGGTGTTGTGGTGCGACCCGCCTTCGACCAGTACAAACTGCTTGGGCTCCTGCGCGGCCTCGTACAGCTGGCGGCCGAGGGTGGGGCGGATGAGGCTGTCTTCGCTGCCATGCACCACCAGCAGGGGCGAGCCGATATCGGCCACCTTGCGGACAGATTCAAACCGCTGGGTGATCAGGCCCGACACCGGCAGCCAGCCCCACTTGAAGGTGCTCACCACGTCGGCAATGCTGGTGAACGTGCCTTCCACAATGGTCCCTTGTTCGTCGGTCACCTGGCGGGCCAGGTCGATGGCAATGGCGCCACCCAGCGAATGGCCAAAGATATAACGCGGTTTGCCGGGTTGTTGCTGGGCCAGCCAGTCCCACGCAGCGCGGGCGTCTTCGCCAGCGCTCACCTCGGACGGCAGACCGGCGCTGCTCTGCCCAAAGCCGCGGTAGTCAATGGCCAGCACCGAAAACCCCAGTTCTTGCATGCGCCGGATGCGGCCGGATGAGCCCGCCACGTTCCACCGCGCACCATGCAGGTATAGCAGCACCGGGGCGTCGGCGCGCTCCTGGGGCATCCACAGGCCATGCAGGCGTTCGGCTTTGCTGGAGCTTTCGGACTGGAAGTCGATCCACACGTCCTGCATGTCGGCGGTGGACTGGGCACCGTCCCAACTGCGGTCACTGGGCTGAAAGATCCACTCGCGTTGTTTGGCGTCGAGGGTGGCGCAGCCAGCGGTTACGGCAACCGCCAAGACCAAGGAGATCAAGAGGGACGTGCGTTTCATGAGTGGGACAGACTCTGGTCGGTGTCAGAAAGTTCTGACAGGCAAGCAGAGTCCGTGCCCATTGTGTGAGCGCTGTGTAAAGACGGGTTTGCCCCGGGTGCTTACACCACGCCCTGCGCCAGCATGGCGTCGGCCACCTTCACAAAACCGGCGATGTTGGCGCCATCGACATAACTCACCGTGCCATCGCTGCGTTTGCCGTAGCGCAGGCAGGCCGCATGGATGCCCTGCATGATCTGCAGCAGACGTGCATCCACTTCCTCGCGCGGCCACGAGAGGCGGACAGCGTTCTGGCTCATCTCCAGGCCCGATGTGGCCACACCGCCTGCATTGCTGGCCTTGCCTGGGGCGTACAGCACGCCTGCGGCCTCAAACGCTTTGCCCGCTTCGATGGTGGAGGGCATGTTGGCGCCCTCGGCCACACAGACCACGCCGCTCTTGATCAGTACGGCTGCGTCCTTTTCGTCCAGCTCGTTCTGCGTAGCGCAGGGCAGAGCCACGTCCACCGGCACATGCCAGGGGCGCACGCCGGCTTCAAATTGGGCACCGGTGCGCTTGGCGTAGTCGCTCACGCGGCCATACAGGTGGTTTTTGACCTCCATCAGCTCGGCCAGTTTGGCGGTGGTAAAGCCGTCTTCGTCCACGATGGTGCCGCTCGAATCCGACACCGTGACCACCTTGGCGCCCAGTTCCATGGCCTTTTCGACGGCGTATTGCGCGACATTGCCCGAACCGGAGACCGACACGCGCAAGCCGTCGAGCGAGCGGCCTTTGGACTTGAGCATCTCCTGTGCAAAGTACACCGTGCCGTAGCCCGTGGCTTCAGGCCGGACCAGCGACCCGCCGAACGACAGCCCTTTGCCGGTGAACACGCAGTCGGCCCGATTGCTGAGCTTTTTCATCATGCCGGCCATGAAACCCACCTCGCGCCCGCCCACGCCGATGTCGCCCGCCGGCACGTCCGTGTCGGCCCCCACGTGGCGAAACAGCTCGGAGACAAAAGCCTGGCAAAAGCGCATCACCTCACCGGGGCTCTTGCCCTTGGGGTCAAAGTCGCTGCCGCCCTTGCCACCGCCCATGGGCAGGGTGGTCAGCGCGTTCTTGAAGGTCTGCTCAAACGCCAGAAACTTCAGCACCGACAGGTTGACCGACGGGTGGAACCGGATCCCGCCCTTGTAGGCGCCAATTGCCATGCTGTGCTGGATGCGGTAGCCGCGGTTGACCTGCACGCAACCGTGGTCGTCCACCCATGACACGCGGAACATGACGATGCGCTCGGGCTCCACCAGGCGCTCCAGCAGACCGTGTTCGGCGTAGCGTGGGTGTTCTGCAATGAAGGGCCACAGGCTTTCCATCACTTCGGTGACAGCCTGCAGGAACTCGGGCTGCCCCGGGTTGCGATGGGCGACGTGTGTGAGGAAGCTGCCTGCGGACGCGTGTTTCATGTTGCTAAAGACTTTCTAATTCAATCAAGGGCGTGGGCAGGCAATGGCGCGCTGCAGCATCGAATTATGTCTAAAAGTCATACGTCTATGCCGATGTCTCTGCACAATGGTGGGGAATGCGGCACCTTGGTTGCTGCATTTTGGTGCGTTTGATCAGGTCGCCGACATGAAGTTTCGATAGAAAAACGAGCGTCACGGCTTTGTCACAGGCTGCGCACACAGTTCGGCAGTTCTAAACACAACGAGGAGAAGAGCATGCACATTTCTGGTGCGAAGTTGGGTGCGCTGGCCCTGGTGGCCACACTGGCTGCCTGCGGTGGCAATGATGACAACCCCTATCCCACTTTGAGTGGTGACAAACCCCTGGTGATCGGCCACCGTGGCGCCAGCGGCTATCTGCCCGAACACACGCTGGAGAGCTACAAACGCGCCATCGAGCTGGGGGCCGACTTTGTCGAGCCCGACCTGGTGGCCACCAAGGATGGCGTACTCGTGGCCCGCCACGAGCCCAACATCACGAGCACCACCGATGTGTCTACCCGCGCCGAATTTGCGGGCCGCAAGACCAAGAAGACGGTGGACGGCGTGCAGGAAGAGGGCTGGTTTGCCTCGGACTTCACCCTGGCCGAAATCAAGACCCTGCGCGCCATTCAGCCCATGGCCGACCGCGACCAGTCGCACAACGGCAAGTACCAGATCCCCACCCTGGACGAAGTACTGGACCTGGCCAAGAGCGAGGGCACCAAGGCAGGCCGCACCGTGGGCGTGTACCCCGAGACCAAGCACCCCACCTACCACGTCAACCTGGGCCTGCAGTTGGAAGACCGTCTGCTGACCACACTGGCCAAGTACGGCTACACCACCAAGACTTCGCCCGTCATCGTTCAGTCGTTCGAAGTGTCGAACCTGAAATACCTGCGCACCAAGACGCAGATCCGCCTGGTGCAACTGGTGGACGCCAACGATGTGAACCCCAATGGCAGCATGGACCTGACGGCCCCTTACGACAAACCCTACGACTTTGCCGTGGCCGGAGACACACGCACTTTTGCCAGCCTGCTCACGCCCGCAGGATTGAAAGAGGTCAAGACCTATGCCGACGGCATCGGCCCCTGGAAGCCGTACCTGATCCCCTCCAAGCAGGTGGACGCCAACAACGATGGCAAGGCCGACGACCTCAATGGCGACGGTGTGATCGACGACCGCGACCGTGTGATGATGGCCCCCACCAACGTCGTGAAGGACGCCCACGCAGCGGGCCTGATGGTCCACCCCTACACGTTCCGAAGCGAGCCAAAACGCCTGGCATCGAACTTCAAGGGCGACCCCAAGGCCGAGTACAAGCTCTTTTATGAGCTGGGCGTGGACGGCGTGTTCAGCGACTTCCCCGACACCGCCAAGGCCGCGCGCGACAATTGACGCAACCGCCCCCAGCAGAGTCAAAAGCCCGCAGCTGCGGGCTTTTTCAATGGGCGATCAACTCAACTCAACTCAACTCAACTCAACTCACTTAGCGCTACGCCATTGCCGGAGTGCTGGGGGTTGCAGCCGTGAGGCCCTCGCGCGTCGGCAGATCCATCCACGCCCGCATCAGCGGAGCCTGTTTGCGCAGCCAGTGCGTGGGCATGGCCTGCGTACCCCATACGGGAATGCGGCCCGCGTATTCGCCTATGATCCAGAAATGCCGCAAGGCCAGGCAGGGCGCGATGGCTGCCAGGTCGATCTCTGAAACATCACGCACGCTGGTGTAGCCGGCCAGATAGCGGCGCCAGCGCTCCAGTGCAGCAGCCGATGCAGGTGTCTCCAGGCTGCGCGGCAACTGCACCCACAGGTACACGCTCAGCTCGTAGGCCAGCAGCCCCGGGCCACAGTCGTCAAAGTCAAAGAACGCGGCCACGCGGTCTTTGTGACCGTCGCTGTTGGTTGGCCCATCGGTCACGAAGTTGTTGCTGCCATGGCAGTCACCGTGGCAATGCACTTGGGTCAGGCCCGGCAGGGCGGCAAAGCGTTCGTGCAGATCACGGGCCAGCGTTGAAAACTCCTGCGCCAGCGCCTTGTCCACCGTGGGCGCGGTCAGCATGCGTTGCAGCGCTGCGTCCAGCAGTTCGGGCAGGTCCAGCACATAGCGGCTGGCGGGGCCTGCGTAGTCCTGCGCGGCGGTGTGCAACTGGGCCAGGCCCCGGCCGGTCGCTTCGCTGTCCACCAGCGATTCGCCCGGGGGGTCACCAGACAAGAAGTCGAACAGCATCAGGGCGCGCGGGCCTTCCGGCAAGTCCAGCGCCCTGCTGAACGCCCCATTCGTCGCCGCCAGTGGCGCTGCAACCGGGATGCCGCAGGCCTGCAGGTGCCGCAGCAAGGCCGCTTCGTAGGCAATGTTCGGCTCGCCCCGGGGCCGCTCAGCGCTCAGGCGCGCAATGGCGTGGCGGCCACCGTCAAAACGCAACTCGTACACCTGATTGAGGCCGCGCCGCATCAGCACGCATTGCTGAACGGGGCCCAGCGCCCACAAGGACATGACCACCTGTGCAATGGCTGCGCCCGTGGGCGTGGTCTGCGCGATGGATTGGGCGTTGAGTGCGAACATGACAGGCCAGCCGGTGGTAATGAGGGCGGCTGATTCTGCCCGTGTTGGGGTCTTGGGACCTTAACGTTTGCCAAAGGCGGCGATGGGCCCCGCCGACTGTGGTTGTGCGGGCTGCCCGGGCTGCCCGGGCTGCGCGCTGATCACCGCCCGCGCAAGAACAGGGCGTCCAGTTCCTTCATCGACAAATGCCGCCACGTCGGCCGCCCGTGGTTGCATTGGTCGCTGCGGTCCGTGGTCTCCATCTGCCGCAGCAGCGCGTTCATCTCGTCGATGGTGAGCTTGCGGTTGGCGCGCACGGCGCCGTGGCAGGCCATGGTGCCCAGGATTTCGTTGCGGGCGCGTTGCACTACCGTGGTCGCGTCGTGGGCCGCCAGTTCGGCCAGCACGCTGCGGGCCAGCTCCACCGGGTCGCCCTGGGCCAGCGTCGTGGGCACGGCGCGCACGGCCAGGGTTTTGGGGGAGAAGGGGACGACCTCCATGCCCAGCGTGGCCAGCACCTCGGCGGATTCTTCGGCGGTAGCGACCTCTTGTGGGGTGGCGGCGAAGGTGGCGGGGATCAGCAGGGGTTGGCTGGCAATGCGCGCGCCGCTGTCCACCTGGGCCTTCAGGCGCTCGTACACGATGCGTTCGTGGGCGGCGTGCATGTCCACGATGACCATGCCCTGGGCGTTTTCGGCCAGGATGTACACGCCATGCAGTTGGGCCACGGCCTTGCCCAGGGGCCACGCGGCGTCGTTGCCGTCACGGCCCTCGGGCCAGGGGGCTTCATTAGCGGTGCTGGTGTGGGTCCAGGTCACAGCAGTGGGGATGAAAGACGAGGGAGCGACAGTCTGCGGCGTGGCGCCTGCGTCAGTGGTGCTTGCCGCTGCAGCGCCCCAGTTCACCAAGGGTGAAGAGAGCCCTGTCGACCCGGTGGACGCATCATCTTTCCTCGGCCCCCACAGCGCCTGCAAGTCGGCCACATGGTGGCCCCGTTCTTCAAATTTGATAGCTGCTTGCGCTTGTCTATTAAGCGCTAGAGGCTGATTTGACTTGAAATTGTCGGTATAGGCCTGTGCTCCAGCGCCTGCCTCTGCCTGGCCCGATGCCGCAGCCGCGGCCGCCAGCGCCGCGGCGCGGGGCGCGGCCAGCGCGTTTTCCACCGCGTGGCGCACGGCCTGGTGCACTTCGCGGCTGTCTCTGAAGCGCACCTCGATCTTGGTGGGGTGCACGTTCACGTCCACGCGCGCCGGGTCGATCTCGACATACAGCGCGTAGATGGGCTGCTTGTGGCCGTGCAGCACGTCTTCGTACGCGCTGCGGGCGGCGTGGGTCAGCACCTTGTCGCGCACGAAGCGGCCGTTGACGTAGCAATACTGGTGGTCGGGGCGCGAGCGGGCGGCGTCGGGCAGGCCTGCGCGGCCGGTCACAGTGACGGGGCCCACGCGGTGTTGCACGGCGACCGATTGCGTGACGAAATCTTCGCCCAGCACGTCCGACAGGCGGCGGGCGAGGGCGTCTTGCGCTGCGTCGCCAGCGCCCTGGCCGGGCATGAGGGTGGCGCGCCACTGCTCCACCAGCTTGCCTTCGTGCCAGATGGCAAATCCCACATCGGGCCGGGCCAGCGCATGGCGGCGCACGGACTCAATGCAGTGGGCCAGCTCGGTGGCATCGGTCTTCAAGAACTTGCGGCGCGCGGGCGTGGAGAAGAACAGCTCTTTCACCTCCACCGTGGTGCCGGTGCTGCGCGCGGCGGGGCGCAGTTCGCCACTGCGGGCGTCCAGCAAAAAGGCGCTGGCCTGCTGCGCGGGGCGCGAGAGCAGCGACATCTCAGACACCGAGGCAATGGCGGCCAGCGCCTCGCCCCGAAAGCCCATGGTGGCCACGGTTTCCAGGTCGTTCAGGTTGGTGATCTTGCTGGTGGCGTGGCGGCGCAGGGCCACGGGCAGCTCTTCTTGCGGAATGCCACCGCCATCGTCTTCCACCGTGATCAGCCGCACCCCCCCGGCCGACAGGCGCACGCTGATTTGCGTGGCGCCTGCGTCGAGCGCGTTGTCCACCAGTTCGCGCACCACCGAGGCAGGGCGCTCCACCACTTCACCGGCGGCGATCTGGCTGATCAGCTCGTCGGGCAGGTCGCGGATGGGGCGGCGGGCGGCCGTTGGGGATGGGGCAGAGGATGCGGCGAGATCGGCCGCGGCCAGGGAGGAGGGGGTGTCGTTCACCCCCGGGATTTTAGGGCGGGGCCGCGCAGGGGTATCGGGCTGGGGCAAACCGGCCGATGGGGATAATGCCCGCTGTTTTTTTCAATGCCCGGCTTGCCGCCGGCCTCCCTATGGAACTGGTCACTTTTCTGATCGACTTCATCCTGCACATCGACAAGTACCTAGAGATGTTTGTGCAGACCTACGGTGCGTGGGTGTATGCGCTGCTGTTCCTGATCGTGTTTGTCGAAACGGGCGTGGTGGTGATGCCGTTCTTGCCGGGCGACTCGCTGCTGTTCATCGTGGGGGCGCTGTGTGGCGCAGGAATGATGAGTTTTCCGTTGGCCTGCACCATCCTCATCGTGGCGGCCATTCTGGGCGACCAGTGCAATTATTCGATCGGGCGCTTTTTTGGACCCAAGGTGTTCCAGTGGGAAGACTCCCGCTGGTTCAACCGCCGAGCGTTTGACCAGGCACACAACTTTTACGAAAAGTACGGCGGCATCACCATCGTGCTGGCGCGTTTCATGCCCTTCATCCGTACCTTTGCCCCGTTTGTGGCGGGCGTAGCCGAAATGAGCCGGGCCAAGTTCACGGCCTACAACGTGGGCGGAGCGATCATCTGGGTGCTGGGCATCTGTTCGGCGGGCTACTTCTTCGGTAACTTTGCCTGGGTGAAGGAGAACCTGGACAAGATCATCTGGACGATGATTTTCGTGCCCGGCCTCATCGCCATTTTCGGCGCATGGCGCGCGGGGCGGCAGGCGAAAGCGGCTTGAGACAGCGAGAGCCTTCGACGTCGTAACCTACTATCAAAAAAAGAGCTGCTACCGCTTGATGGACAAGCGGTAGCAGCTCTTTTTATGCCTGAATCGCCAAGGCTGGCAAGCTCAGGCGGAGGGAGCCGAATTAACGGCGATAAGGGCGGCGTTGATCTCGGTCTTCACCGATCTCATGGCCGATGAGGGCACCTGCTGCGGCGCCACCGATGGTGCCCACAGGGCCGCCGAACACGGCATTACCCGCAGCGCCCCCCACCACGGCGCCTACGCCGGTGCCGACTTGGGCGTTGGTGGGATTCGATGCGCAACCACCCAGGGCAAGGGCTGCAGTGCAGGTGGTCGCAAGAAGAATGTGACGGATTTTCATGGCAAGAGTCCTTTGTAATGAGGGAATCAGGCCTGGGAGTTCATCAGCAGATGCATCTGAACAACGTCGACCTGTGCCTTCACTATCGTGCGGCCCGCACGCTGCACATGTAGGCACGAGAGGTCGGCACCTGTAGGACATTCGATTCCGGATCTGGCGGAGCGCACTGGCTCCAGCGGACGTCACCACGCACGTGCAGGCGCGGCAAACCCCCGTATCCACAGGGCTTTGCGCCCAGCCTAGGCCGCGTCAGCAGGCTTGAGGCACAGGGTGACCAGCAAGGAAGCGGGTTCGACCGCCTTGAGCGCATGCAGCGCACGGGGCGCTAGGTGCACAAAATCGCCTGCACGCAACTGCTGAACGCCCTGGTCGCTGACAAATTCGACCATGCCCTCAATACATTGCACCGTGGCTTCACCAGGGGTCTGGTGTTCTTTCATGGATTTGCCAACCGGTAGCACCACGCGCATGACCTCCAGTTGGCCCGCTTTGAGGATCGCGGTGGTCACGGTTTGTGCAAGGCGGTCGCCCAGCGGGCGCACACTGACGATCTGGCCGGATTGGGCGTGGGGCAGGGCCATGGCGGTTCTCCTTCATTCCCACGGCGCCAGGCACCGTGGGTGCATGAACGCAGGCGGGGGTGTGGGTGATGAAGGCCACTTTGCCTGCACTTGAAGGCGGGCGCAAGGCGGAGGAACCACCCCATGGGTGATTACACCGACCGGCTGCGCGCCAGGGGCGGGTTCTTGGCAAAGTAGCGCGTGATGCCGCGCATCAGCGCGTCGGCCAGTTGCACCTGGTAGGCAGGGCTTCGCAGACGCTTTTCTTCTTCGGGGTTGCTGATGAAGGCGGTCTCCACCAGCACGCTCGGGATGTCGGGTGCCTTCAGCACTGCAAAACCGGCCTGCTCGACCCGCGGTTTGTGCAGCTTGGCCATGCCGCCAATTTCGCCCAGCAGCACGGCGCCCAGTTTCAGGCTGTCATTGATCTGCGCGGTGGTGCTCATGTCCAGCAGGGCGCTTTGCACATGCCGGTCCTTGGACTGCACGTTAAGGCCGCCCACCAGGTCGGCCTGGTTCTCTTTGTTGGCCAGCCAGCGCGCTGCCGTGCTGGAGGCCCCGCGCGGGCTCAGCGCAAACACGCTGGCGCCCCGCGCCGTGGGCACCGTGAAGGCATCTGCATGGATGCTGACGAACAGATCGGCCTGCACGCGTCGTGCTTTCTGCACCCGGGTGGCCAGGGGCACAAAGTAGTCCCCGTCGCGGGTCAGGTAGGCGCGCATGGGGTTGCCGCCCACGGTGGTGGCGTTGATGCGGTCGCGCAGCAGGTGGGCCACACGCAACACCACGTCCTTTTCACGGGTGCCTGCGGGGCCTACGGCACCCGGGTCTTCTCCGCCGTGTCCGGGGTCCAGCGCCACGATGATGATGCGATCGGTTTGGGTGGAGGTGGCTCGGTTGGACTGGCGCGGTGGCTCGGCAGGTGGCGGAGACGTCGCGACCATGGGAGGCGGCTGGGGCGGGTCAGGGCGCGTGGTGCGTTGGGCAATCAGGTCGCCCAGCGGATCTGGCTCGGCAGGGGCCGGTGCGCGCGCTGCAGCGGCGGTTGCCGTCAGGGGAGGGTTGGGGGCAGGGGCGGGCTTGTCAGGGGCGTCGCGCATGCGTTCGGCGATCAACGCCTCCAGCGGGTCCACCGGCGCGGCGGGGTACAGATCAAACACCAGGCGGTGCCTGTAAGCCGCCACGGGCGGCAGTGTGAACACCTGGGGCAGGGCCGCCTGCTTCAGGTCGACCACCAGCCGCACCACGCCGGGCGCGTTCTGGCCCACGCGGATGCCCGCAATATTGGGGTCGTCCGGCTTGACCTTGGCGACCAACTCGCGCAGCTCGGGGCTGAGGTCGATGCCTTCAATGTCCACCGCCAGCCGGGGCGGAGTGGTCACAAAAAACTGCTTGGCCACCAGCGCACCATCGGACTCAATGGTCACGCGCGAATATTCGGGGGCAGGCCAAACGCGCACCGCCAAGATGCTAGCGCCGCGTGCAATCTGCTGCGTGCCCAGCAGCAACACCAGCGTGCCCGCCTGCAGCGCAGCGCGGCGCGAGGGCAGGGGGGCGGCGGGCGGGCGGGCGGGCAGGGTGGGTTCGTTCACGGCGTCTCAGAGTGCTTGCAGCAGGCTGCGCCCGGTGGGGGTGGGGGCGTGCAGCGTGACCTTCCTTTCGGTGTCATCCATTGCTTCAATGTGGATAGCAAGGTCCGCAAGCGGGGTAAGCGCTGCAGCCTTTTCCGGCCATTCTGCCACCTTGAGGCCGGGGTTGGCAAAAATGTCCCTGAAACCTGCGTCTTCCCACTCGCGTGGATCGTCGAAACGGTAGAAGTCGAAATGCCAGATGGCGAGGCCAGGTGCTTCGTGTGGCTCTACCACAGCGTAGGTGGGGCTCTTGATGCGGCCCTGCACGCCCATGGCGCGCAGCAGGTGGCGCACCAGCGTGGTCTTGCCCGCGCCCAGGTCGCCGTGCAGGGTCACGAAGGCGTTGGCCAGCAGGGGTTGTGCAGCCAGGCGCTGGGCAAAGGCGGCGGTGTCGTTCTCGCTGTGCCAGGTGAAATGGCGCGTAGGTTCGGCAGCGGCATCGTTGCCGCTTTCTACAATCTGGCCGGTATGTGGTGCAACAGTCAACTCGTTCCTCAAATGCAGGAGTGGGCCCGCGAGCTGGGATTTTCCCAAATCGGCGTGGCGGGGGTGGACTTGTCTGCGGCAGAGCCAGGGCTTGAGGCCTGGCTGGCGCAGGGCTTCCATGGTGACATGCATTACATGGCATCCCACGGCCTGAAGCGCGCACGCCCAGCCGAGCTAGTGCCTGGCACCGTGAGCGTGATCACCGCACGCATGGATTATTTGCCGCAGGGCACCGCCATGGACGCGTCCGAGGGGTGGCAGGCCGTGGAGCTGTCGCGCCTGTCGCGCCCGCAGGAGGGCATTGTTTCGGTCTATGCCCGGGGCCGGGACTATCACAAGGTATTGCGCGCCCGCCTGCAAAAACTCAGCGACCGCATCGCCGAGGCGATTGGCCCCTTTGGCCACCGCGTATTCACTGACTCGGCCCCGGTGCTGGAGGCCGAGCTGGCAGCGCGCAGCGGCCAGGGCTGGCGCGGCAAGCACACGCTGGTGCTCAACCGCGAGGCGGGTTCGATGTTCTTTCTGGGCGAGATCTATGTGGACATGGCCCTGCCCGAGAGTGCGCCCGTCACAGCGCATTGCGGCAGTTGCAGTGCGTGCATCGACGTGTGTCCCACGCAGGCCATCGTTGCGCCCCACCGCATCGATGCGCGCCGCTGCATCTCGTACCTGACCATCGAGCACGCCGGGCCGATTCCGCTGGAGCTGCGCCCCCTGATGGGCAACCGCATCTACGGCTGCGACGACTGTCAGCTCATCTGCCCCTGGAACAAGTTCGCCCAGGTCAGCCGCCTGCCCGACTTTGACGAACGCAAGGGCTTGGCGGGCCAGCAGCTGGTGCATCTGTTTGCGTGGGACGAGCCGACCTTTTTGCGCATGACCGAAGGCGGCCCCATCCGCCGCATTGGCCACGAGCGCTGGCTGCGCAACGTGGCCGTGGCTTTGGGCAACGCGCTGCGTGCGACGGGCGACGAAGCAGTGCGTGCCGCGCTGCAGGCCCGTGCCGACGACCCGAGCGAACTCGTGCGCGAACATGTGGCCTGGGCGCTGAATATTGAATGAAATAGGCCTCTAGCGCTTTGTGGATAAGCGCTATCAGCTATCAAAATGAGAGTATTGGATGCCGCTTTGCTGCGGCGCGTTGCTTTTGCTCTGGCGGCTACCGCGCCAGTAAACCCGTGTCTTTGAGGGTCAACACCAGCCCCTGTGTGAACTCTTCATACCCCGCAGCATTGGCATGGATCTGGTCCGCCCGCAGCCGCTCCTGCGCCAGCACACCCGACCAGCCTTTGCTGTACAGCGGCACTTTCAGGTCACTGGCGATTTCTTCAAACATCCCATGGTCGCTCAACCGGCCGACGGCCGCCATCATCGTCAGTTCGGGCACGGCCACCAGCAGCACCTGGGCGCCGCTGGCCTGTGCGTCGGTGCAGATCTGGCGGACGTTGGTGCGGGTGGTGGTGGCGCTCTGGCGGCGCAGAAAGTCGTTGCCACCAATGCTCACGATCACCAGCGCGGGGTTGTGTTTTTGCAGCAGCCCGGGCAACCGCGCCAGCGCCTGGGCCGACGTATCGCCCGACACGCCGCCGTTGACCACCGTCCAGCCCGTGCGGCGCGCCAGCGCCGCGGGGTAGGCGGTGTCGGCCGATGCGCCCACGCCCGAGGTCAGCGAATCGCCCAGCGCCAGCACCGTGGCACCAGGGGGCACGGCCTGAGCCTGCGGTGCCTTGCGCCCGCAGCCCGCCAGCGGTGCAAGCGACAGCGTTGCCAGGCTGGCGACAAGGGCGCGGCGCCGTACCCGGGACGCGGAAGCCGAATGTGGGTCAATGCAAGAAGCAGTCATCGGAGAAATCCCAAGGCAAAGGGCAGACTGACCATTCCCAGCAGCGTAGACAGCGTCACCAGCCCGGCCACATAGGGCCCGTTGTAGCCCATGCGAGCGGCCAGTACATAGCAGGTGGACGCAGTAGGCAGGGCCGAGAACGCCAGCAGCATGGTGGTCTGCACAGGGCTCAGCCCAAACAGCCGCGCCATCGCAAACGCCAGCAGCGGCTGCACCAGATGCCGGATGGACAGCACTGCCACGCTCAGCGCCTTGCCGCGCCTGAGCAGGCCAAACTGCAGACCCGCGCCCGCTGCCATCAGGCCGAGCGCCAGCGATGCGGCACTGATGCGGCTGACCGTGGGGCTGGCCCACTCCGGAATCTGAAACCCGAGCAGGTTGGCAATCAGCCCCGATACCGTGGCGATGATGAGCGGGTTGCGCACCAGCTCTCGCGCAAAGCTGTGCTGGCCGTGCCGCGCCATGGGCCACACAGCGGCCACGTTGAACAGCGGCACACACACGCCGATCAGCACGGCAATCATGAGCAGCCCTTCCGTACCCGCCAGGCGCTCGGCAATCGCCAGGCCAATGAAGGAGTTGAAACGGAACGCCACCTGCGCGCTGGCGGCGTGGTCGCGGGCATCGATGCGTTTGCCCAGCCAGGGCCAGTGCGGCAAGCTGTAGGCCAGCGCAATGCCTGCCACGCCCATGGTCAACCCCGCTGCAATCAGGCCCGACGCAGCGCCGATGTCCACCGGGCTCTTGACGATGGACTGGAACAACAGCACCGGAAAGAGCAGGTAGTACACGAGGCTCTCTACCGGCTGCCATACCGACCGGTTGAGGGCGGTGTACCGGCAGATCAGGTAACCGCAGAGGATGAGGGAGAAGTCGGGGAGCAGGAGCTGGGCATAGTTCACGCGGGGAGAATACTTGATCCTCGGCAAGGCCTCGGGGGCCTCGAAACGGTGGCAGCCGCTGGGCGCGCCTCTCGCAATTGGCCGGGTGCTGGCCGAAGCTGCTGCCCTCACGCAGGCGCAGGGCCAAAAGAAGAGCGAAAGCGGTTCGCTGTGGTTTCTAGGGTTACCCCTTATGTGGAATCCGCAGGTCGCCAAAGTGCCGGTTGCGCATACCATCAGCGCTGTTTGTCACCCCGCACGAAGGAGAACTCCATGCATCGTCGTCAATGGCTCGCGCTGACCGTCCTGGCCGCAGCAGCAGGTACCGCAGCCGCTCAGGGCTACCCCAACAAGGTGATCAAGCTGCAGGTGCCTTTTGCACCCGGCGGCACCACCGACATCATTGCGCGCGTGATTGCTGACCCGCTGGGCAAAGCCCTGGGCCAGAGCGTGATCGTGGAAAACAAGGCTGGTGGCGGTGGCATCGTGGGTGCCAGCGAAACCGCCCGTTCGGCACCCGACGGCTACACGCTGGGTGTGGCCACCGTGTCCACCACGGCCGCCAACCCGGCCATCAATCCCAAGACACCATACAACCCGCTGACGGACTTCACGCCCATCATCAACATTGCGGCCACGCCCAATCTGATTGCCGTGAACCCCAGCTTCCCTGCCAAGGACTACAAGTCGTTTGTGGCCGAAGTGCAGAAAAACCCCGGTAAATACTCGTACGCATCGTCCGGCACAGGTGGCATCGGCCACCTGCAGATGGAGCTGTACAAGAGCCTGTCGAACACCTTCGTCACGCACATTCCCTACCGTGGCGCGGGCCCCGCGCTGAACGACACCGTGGCTGGCCAGGTGCCGATCATTTTTGACAACATTCCCTCGGCGCTGCCTTTCATCAAGGACAACCGACTGGTGGCCATCGCTGTAGCCGCACCCCAGCGCGTGGCTGCACTGCCCAATGTGCCCACGTTCAAGGAACTGGGCCTGGAGCCTGTGAACCGCATGGCCTACTACGGCATCCTGGGTCCCAAGGGACTGCCCAAGGACATCGTTGACAAGATCAACGCCGCTGTGCGCACCGCACTGGCAGACCCTGCTGTCAAAAAGCGCATTGAAGACACCGGCTCTATCGTGGTGGGCAATACCCCCGAGCAGTTTGCTGAACAGATCAAGGCCGAGTTTGCGGTCTACAAGGATGTGGTCGTCAAGCAGAAGCTGACGCTGGAATAAGCAAGCATCCACGAGTATTCGAAAGCGCTGCTTTCTTCCCAGCCAAAGCCGCCCGTTCCCCGGGCGGCTTTTTTACGGGCCCTTTACGTGCTATTGTTTTTGCATGCTCACCGCCAGCCTGAATGCCATCGACACTTTTGTGGACGCCCTGTGGCTGGAGGATGGCCTGTCGCGCAACACCCTGGCTGCCTACCGGCGTGACCTGACGCTGTACGCGCAGTGGCTGGCCGACCAGCAACCTCCATTGGCGCTGGATGACACGGCCGAGCACCACCTGCAGGGGTACTTCGCCGCGCGCCATGCGGTAACGCGGGCTACGTCCGCCAACCGGCGCCTCACGGTGCTGCGCCGCTACTTTCACTGGGCGCTGCGCGAACGGCGCATCGCGGCCGACCCCACAGTGCGCCTGCAGGCTGCGCGCCAGCCCCTGCGCGTGCCCAAAACCTTGTCGCAGGCCCAGGTGGAAGCTCTGCTGAATGCCCCCGACCTGGGCAACCCGCTGGGCCTGCGCGACCGCACGATGCTGGAGCTGATGTACGCCAGCGGACTGCGGGTGACCGAGCTGGTCACGCTCAAGACCTTTCAGCTCGGCCTGAACGAGGGGGTGCTGCGGGTGATGGGCAAGGGCAACAAGGAACGGCTGGTGCCCTTTGGGGAAGAGGCCCGCCAGTGGATAGAGCGCTATCTGCAAGAGGCCCGTGGTGCCATCCTGGGCGGCCAGCAGACCGATGACCTGTTTGTCACCCAACGCGGCAGTGGCATGACGCGCGCCATGTTCTGGGTCATCGTGAAGAAATGGGCGCAGGTGGCGGGCGTCATGGTGCCGCTGTCACCCCATACGCTGCGGCACGCTTTTGCCACACATTTGCTCAACCACGGAGCCGATCTGCGGGTGGTGCAACTGCTGCTCGGGCACGCCGATATTTCGACCACCACCATCTACACTCATGTGGCGCGGGAGCGGCTCAAGTCGCTGCACGCGCAGCACCATCCGCGCGGCTGAATTCGGACGCAAAACAAAAGAAAATGGCCTGCGAGCGCAGACCATGGGTGCTGAAATGGGCGGAGTGTTTGCCCCCCGCCGCAGAGCCTATTCCTCGTTCAGGCTCTCTGCCCAGGTCAGCGCCTGCAGGTGGGCCCAGTTGACCTGCCGGTTGGACAGGTGCAGGGCCTCGGCGGCATTGGCAAACGCCACTTCGTCACCGCTTTCGCACGCGATGGTCAGGTCCAGGAAAGGCGCAAACACGCCCGTGCGGCGCAGCAGGGCGTCCATCACGGGCTCTGGCAGGGCGACGGATTCGAGCGCTTTTTCGAGCGGCACGCCCAGCATGGTGTCGAGCAGCGAGAACACACCCACCACAAAGGCGTTGTCGCATTCTTCGGGCGGCAGCAGCTCGCCAGCCAGCAATTCCATCAAGCGGCCCCGCACCACAGCAGTCTGGCCCACGGCGGGCGGCGCACCGCCTGCACGCGACGTGGTCATGAGCAGCGCGGCCCAGCGGAACAGCTTTTTGAGGCCCAGAATCATTACCGCGTGGCGGAACGAGGTGATCTCGCACGACAGGCCGAAGCCCGACGAATTGATGAAGCGCAGCAGGTTGAAAGACAGCGTGGGGTCTTTCTTGAGCAGGTCCTCGATCTCGGCCGTGCTGGCCTGTTTGCGCACCAGGTTGATGAGCTGGATGATCGTGGCCTGCGAAGGGCGGATGGTAGTGGCCTTGACCAGAGAAGGCTTGGCAAACCAGTAGCCCTGGAACAGCTTTACACCGAGGCCACGCATCAGTTCGTATTGCTCGGCGGTTTCGACCTTTTCTGCGACCAGCGTGGCCTGGCTGTGGGTCGTGGCAAATTTGACCAGGGGGCCTGCCAGCTCGGGTTTGAATGCCAGCATGTCCAGCTTGATGAACGCAGCCAGGGGCAGCCAGCTGGTGTAGGCGCGGCGCAGGGCTTGCTGGTCAAACGCCAGGCGGAACCCACGTGTGCGCAGGGCATGCAGCGTGGGCACGCGGCCTTCGATCTCTTCGGGTGTTGCAGTGTCGGGAAGCGGAGGGACCTCCAGCACAACCTTTTCGGGGTGGATCAACTCCAGGTGACCGCCAGAAAGGCTGTCGTGCGTGCAGTTGATGAACACCGTCTTTTTGCCCACCAGGGCTTCGGTGCCCGCGTAGGACAGGGCGTTGAACAGCAAGGCTGCATCGCTGGCGGCCGTGTGCGAATCGGACGCAGTGGAGCGGTCAAACAGCTCGTAGCCAAAAACCGCTCGGCTTTCGTCCACGATGGCCTGGCGGGCGATGATGGCAATGTTCTCGTCAACGGCTTCTACCGTGAGGGACGCAGCTTCCGGGGTGTCTTGTTCAGGTGTGCTCGACATGGGTCTGCAGTAGTGGGTGGCGGGGCTCTGCGTTGATTCTAGACCGGTAGGTCACAACTGCGAATGATTGGTTTGCACCGTGCGGTTCCTATGCCGCTTGCTCCGTCAGTTGGTCGGCCCAGGCAAGTGCCTGCAAATGCGCCAGATTGATCTGCTGGCTGGAGAGGTGCAACAGGCCCGCCGTGCGGTCAAAGACCGCGTCATCGCTGGATTCGCAGGCCTCGGCCAGGGTGAGCAGGTCGCCGAGGAAGCCTTCGCGCCGGAGCAGCGCCGCTGCCACCGGTTCGGGCACGTTCAGCAAGCCGATGGCAGATTCCATGGGCATGGACAGCATCACATCCAGCAGCGAGAAGATGCCCACCACAAACGCCTGGTCGGCCTCTTCGGGAGGCAGGGTCTCCAGGGCCAGCAGCTCCATGAGGCGCCCACGTTCCACCGCAGTCTGGCCCACAGATGAAGGCGTGCCGTTGTTGCGCGACGCGGTCAGCAGCAGCGCGGCCCACCGGAACAGTTTTTTGAGCCCCATCAGCATGACGGCCTGCCGGAAGGAGGTGATCTCGCGGTTCAGTCCAAAACCCGCTGAGTTGATGAGGCGCATCAGGTTGAAGGCCAGGCCCGCATCCTTTTTGAGCACTTCTTCGATGTCTTCGGTGCTGGCCTGCTTGCGCACCTGGTTGATGAGTTCGATGATGCTCGACTGTGAGGGCGTGAGCAGTTTGGCTTCGACCAGCGCCGGGCGCGCAAACCAGTAACCCTGGAACAGTTCCACGCCCTGGCTGGAAACCATGTCGTACTGCTGGGCGGTTTCCACTTTTTCAGCAATCAGTTCCGCCTTGCAGTTGCGCCCGGCATAGCTGATCAGCACCGCCAATTGGTCTGCTGCCAGCACCGACAGGTCGAGTTTGATGTAGTCGGCCAGGGGCAACCAGGGCGCATACGCCGACTGCAGCACGGTGTGATTGAACGCCAGATGAAACCCGCGCGCGCGCAGCTCGGCCAGTATGGGCATGCGCGTGGCGACTTCGTCCGCTGCGGTGTGGCCCAGGGGGGGAATCTCAAGCACCACTTTGTCGGGCTCGACCAGTTCGAGGTGGCCGCCAGACAGGCTCTCGTGCGTGCAGTTCACAAAAATGAGTTTTTTGCCCACCAGTTCATCGGTGCCAGCATGCGAGAGGGCGGTAAAAACCAGGATGACATCGGTTGCCGCGGTGTGGGGCGCGCCGCTGCGGGAGCGATTGAACAACTCGTAGCCAACCACGACCTGCTGGGCGTTCACGATCGCCTGGCGCGCAATCATGGCCACGGACGTCTGGTTGCCCGGTGGAGGCGAAGAGGGAGTGCCTGGGGCAGAAACTTGGGTCATGGGTGTCGTCTTGGAAATGAGGCAGGCAACACTGGGTGCGTCCCACCGCGGATTGTAGGAGTCATCGAATTCCTGAGCGTGTCCAACACTTATCGGTGTTTATGCCGTACGAATGGGACGGGGCCCAGGCGAGTGCACCCGTGGAACTGGCTTTGCCTGGCCACCGGGTGCGTCCCCCTCCCGCGCAGCGAGAGAGGGACGACGCGAAGCGGCTCAGGGGGCGCTTCATTCCACCTGCTGCAGCCATTGCAGTTCCGCATCGGTAAAGCCCGCGCTGCGGCGCGCAGCTTCATTGAAAGGGGGTTTAAGGCGCGGGGCTTCGTATTGCCGCACCAGGGTGCCGTAGTGGGTTTCGGGGTCGTGGCCGTCGCGTTCGCACAGCCAGCGGTACCAGTGGTTGCCAATGGCCACGTGGCCGACCTCGTCGTGCAAGATGACATCGAGGATGGCCACGGCGGCCAGTGCATCGGGCGTGCCCACCTGGCGCAGTTTCGCCTGGATCTGGGGGGTGGCGTCCAGCCCGCGCGCTTCCATGGTGCGGGGCACCAGGGCCATCCGGGCCAGGATGTCGTGCTGGGTTTTCTCGCACATGGTCCACAGGCCCTGGTGCGCGGGAAAGTCGCCATAGTCGTGGCCTTGCGCGCGCAGGTGATCGCGCAGCAGCCGAAAGTGTTTCGCCTCTTCACCCGCCACCAGCATCCAGTCGGTGTAATACGCGCGCGGCATCCCGTCAAAGCGCCACACAGCGTCGAGCGCCAGGTTGATGGCGTTGAACTCGATGTGTGCGATGGCGTGAACCAGAATGGCGCGCCCGAGGGCCGTGGCGGGTGAGCGGCGGGCGACCTCGTTGTGACGCAGGAGTTCGGGGCGCGCGGGGCGACCAGGGAGGGCGCTGAGATCTGTTGGGGCCACCGGCGCGTCAGGCGCTATTGAAAGAGTAGCTGCTTGCGCTTGCAAATCAAGCGCTGCTGCCGTTTTTTGTTCAGGGTCTGCAAGGCACAAGACCTGCAATGCACGGTGGCGAAGCTCCATCCTTACAATTCTAGGCCTTGCCATCGGCGCCAAGGCACACGCTTTGTAACGATTGGCGACCTCCCGGGGCGCGCCGCTCGCGCTTGCCCCCTCAACTTTTGCGGAGTGGGTGCATGGCAATTTATGAACTCGATGGCGTGTCGCCGCAGCTGGCGGCATCCGCCTGGGTGGCCGACAGCGCGCAGGTCATGGGTAACGTGGTGCTGGGCGAAGACGCCAGCGTGTGGTTTGGCACGGTGATCCGGGGTGACACTGAAAGCATCACGATTGGTGCGGGCTCCAATATTCAGGACGCCAGCGTGCTGCATGCCGACATCGGTCAACCCCTCGTGGTCGGCGAGCGCGTGACGGTGGGTCACCAGGTCATGCTGCACGGCTGCACCATTGGAGATGAGTCGCTGATCGGCATTGGCGCCATCGTGCTGAACGGCGCAAAAATCGGTAAGAACTGCCTGGTGGGTGCCGGCGCGCTGGTGACCGAAGGCAAAGAGTTTCCCGATGGCTCCATGATCATCGGAAGCCCTGCCAAAGCCGTGCGCGCGCTGTCGCCCGAGCAGATTGAAGGCCTGCGCCAAAGCGCTCAGCACTACATCGACAACGCTCGCCGCTTTCAAAGCGGCCTGCACAAAATCGGCTGAAACAATGAAGCACTCCCTGAGCCGCTTCGCGCCATCCCTCCTCTCTTGCTCCGCTGCGCGGTGCGGGAGTGGGATGCACCCAGTGGTCTGGCGAAGCCAGACCCACGGGTGTACTGACTTGGCCGCGCCGGTTTCCCCGGATACTGGCGCTGCGTAGTGCGGTCGATTACATCTTCTGAGTGCTGGTAATTTTCTGGGAATTTTTTGCGTGTCTGAACTCCACAAGTTTCTTTTCGACGGCCTGCCTGTGCGCGGCATGATCGTGCGCCTGACCGACGCCTGGACTGAAATCCTGCGCGTGCGCGCTGGCAACTCTGCCACCGGCGCCTACCCTGCGCCCGTGAGCGAACTGCTGGGCGAAATGGCAGCCGCGGGCGTGTTGATGCAGTCCAACATCAAGTTCAACGGCGCGCTGGTGTTGCAGGTGTTTGGCGATGGCCCGGTCAAGCTGGCCGTGGCCGAGGTGCAATCAGACCTGAGCCTGCGCGCCACTGCCACCGTGACCGGCGAGGTGGCAGACACCGCCCGCCTGAGCGACATGGTGAACGTGGCCGGTGGCGGCCGCTGCGCCATCACCCTTGACCCCAAGGATCGCCACCCCGGACAGCAGCCCTACCAGGGTGTGGTGCCCCTGCATGGCGACCAGCACGAAAAGCTGGAACACCTGTCGGACGTGCTGCAGCACTACATGCTGCAGTCCGAGCAACTGGACACGATCCTGGTGCTGGGTGCCAACCAGCAGGTGGCCGCGGGCCTGCTGATCCAGCGCATGCCCATCAAGGGTGAGGGCAACCTGGCCTCGGGCCTTACGCACCGCGAAAACGAAGACCAGATCGGCCACAACGAAGACTACAACCGCATCGCGCACCTGGCGTCAAGCCTGACCCGCGAAGAGCTGCTGACGCTGGACGTGGACACCATCTTGCGCCGTCTGTTCTGGGAGGAAAAGCTGCTGCGCTTTGAACCCCAACAGGGCGCCAGCGGCCCGCGCTTTGCCTGCTCCTGCAGCCGTGAACGGGTGAGCAACATGCTGCGCAACCTGGGCGCCGAAGAGGCTGAGAGCATCCTGGCCGAGCGCGAGAACATCGAAGTAGGCTGCGAGTTTTGCGGGCAGCAGTACCGCTTTGACGCGGTGGATGCGGCGCAGATTTTTGTGTCGCCCGCAGTGGCGCAGCCCCCCGGGCCGGCGGGCATTCAGTAGTCCATTCGCCACCGTTGCTGGTGGCATGTGGCGTGTGGCACGCGCCTGTGTGTGCTGTTGAACATCGTTGACAATGCCCCGCGCCAACCCGGCCTAAGATCCCTTCGTCACCCATCGCCGCCATCCGCGTGGCCGTGCCCCGGGGACGAGACCGCAGAGAGTGCGCCACTGGGGTTGCACCGCACACTGCGGATGGGTCCAACGAAGGGTGTCATGGAGTTTTTTCGCCGAGTTCTGGGTGCCCGCCGCGCCAGCGCCGTGAGTGCCGCACCGCTGGCGCTGTTCGACAGCTCTGCTGCGCCAGATTCGCGCCGCCCCGATACGCTGCTGGCCGCCCTGGACATCGACGCCGCCATCAACGCCCACGAACGATGGAAGTCGCGCCTGATGGACTACCTGGAGGGCCGCACTTCGTACGGCGTGGACCCGGCGCTGGTGCGGCGGGACACGCACAGTGCCTTGGGCCGCTGGTTGCACGGCATAGGTGCCGAGGTGCTGGGCGACCAGCCCACCTACCCGTTGCTGCTGGCACGCCACAAATACTTTCATGAACAGGCCGCCACCCTGGTCGAACTGGCCCAGCTTGGCGAATGGGACAAGGCGGTGCAGGTGCTCAATGGCGGCTATCGCTATGGCTCCAGCCAGGTGGTGTTGCTGCTCAAAGAGCTCAAGCGGGGGTTGGGGTAGTAGCGCTTCTGGCTCCACACCCTGCCGTCGGACGGCAAGGCGCCGTGGCCTGTGGCCGCAGCCCCTGGCGGATCAGATCGTTGGGGTGTCACGCCCTGCCAACCCAGTGAAGAGCCGGTGCTCACATTCCGGATCGCTGCATTTCTCGCAGTTCCAGGCGCGCAATCGGGCTGTTCTAGTGGCTGAATTTGAGTCAAAAATGTTTCTAGCGCTTGATGGGTAAGCGCTAGATGCTACGCTTTTGATAGCTTTCAAGGCATTCGCAACCCGCCGTTCGCCCTGTCCGTAAACCACCCGGTAGCTCCTGTCGGCATGTGCCAATGCTGCCCGCAAACTGGCGTCTGCGGCTTCACGCGGCTGTCTTTGGTCGGGAGGGCAGGGCAGGTCCAGCCCCATCAACAGTGTGAGCGTGGCGTGCCGACAGTCGTCGGGTGTGATTGCGCAGACGATCTGTGCGGAGCCGGCTGGAACGTGCAGTTGCAGCGCACGCGCAAGCGCTGCAGCGCCGGTGTCTGGCGCGCCCAGCAGGGCGATGGTGGGCATGGCAGACACCGAACGGATGTAAAAACCGCGCCTCAGCGCGGTGTGAACTGCACGTACACCTCGTTGGGCTTGACCATGCCCAGCTCGCTGCGCGCTTTTTCCTCCACCATGTCCAGGCCCTCTTTGAGGTCATGCACCTCGGAGGACAGGCGCTCATTGGCTTGCCGGGCCTGGTCATTCGCCGCCTTTTGAACGTCGATCTGCCGCTGCATCTCGTTGACACGCGGCACGCTGCCCCGCCCGAGCCAGAGCTGGGCGTGCAGCGCTGCCAGCAGGGCCAGCAAAATGGCAGGGACGATGCGGGAGACCAAGACCAGGCTCGCTCAGGCGAGGGTTTGAAGCTTACCGAAGGTTGTAAAACGCAGCGCGGCCGGGGTACTGCGCGATTTCGCCCAGGTCTTCTTCGATGCGCAGCAACTGGTTGTATTTGGCGATGCGGTCCGAGCGCGACAGCGAGCCCGTCTTGATCTGGCCGGCATTGGTGCCCACGGCGATGTCGGCAATGGTGCTGTCTTCGGTTTCGCCCGAGCGGTGCGAGATCACGGCGGTGTAGCCCGCGCGCTTGGCCATCTCGATGGCGGCGAAGGTTTCGGTCAGCGTGCCGATCTGGTTGATCTTGATCAGGATGGAATTGGCGATCTTTTTGTCGATGCCTTCTTTCAGGATCTTGGTGTTGGTCACGAACAGGTCGTCGCCCACCAGCTGCACCTTGTCGCCCAGGCGTTCGGTCAGGTGCTTCCAACCGTCCCAGTCGCCTTCGTGCATGCCATCTTCAATGCTGATGATCGGGTACTTGTCCACCCAGGCGGCCAGCATGTCCGTCCATTGCTCGGCGCTGAGCTTGAGGCCGCCTTCGCCTTCCAGCACGTACATGCCGTCCTTGTAGAACTCGCTGGCAGCGCAATCGAGGCCAAGGGCGATCTGCTCGCCCGCCGTGTAGCCCGCAGCTTCGATGGCTTGCAGGATCAGGCGGATAGCCGCTTCGTGGTTTTCAACGCTGGGCGCAAAGCCGCCCTCGTCGCCCACGGCGGTGCTCATGCCCTTGTCGTGAATGATCTTTTTGAGCGCGTGGAACACTTCGGCGCCCCAGCGTACGGCTTCACGGAACGTGGGAGCGCCCACGGGGATGATCATGAATTCCTGCAGATCGAGGCTGTTGTTGGCGTGCGCGCCGCCGTTGATCACGTTCATCATGGGCACGGGCAACTGCACGCTGCCCATGCCGCCCAGGTAGCGGTACAGGGGCAGACCCGATTCTTCAGCTGCAGCGCGGGCCACGGCCATCGACACGGCCAGCATGGCGTTGGCGCCCAGGCGGCTCTTGTTCTCGGTGCCATCGAGGTCTATCAGCGTCTTGTCCAGAAAGCCTTGTTCCGAAGCATCCAGGCCCAACACGGCTTCGCTGATTTCGGTGTTGATGTATTCCACCGCCTTGAGCACGCCCTTGCCCAGGTAACGGCTCTTGTCGCCGTCGCGCATTTCGATGGCTTCGCGGCTGCCGGTGGACGCGCCCGATGGCACAGCGGCCCGGCCCATCACGCCCGATTCGAGCAACACGTCGCATTCGACGGTGGGGTTGCCGCGGCTGTCCAGAATCTCGCGACCTACGATGTCAACGATGGCACTCATGGTGTTCCTTTTGCAGAAGTTTTAAATCAAATAGTGCTCTAGCGCTTATTGGATAAGCGCTAGCAGCTATCAATTAGTGAGTAATTCTCGTCTGGCGTTTACACGCCTTCGACACACACCATGCGCATCACGGCTGCACCTTCGCGGGCTGCCTTGGCTTTCTGGTATTCGGGCGTGTCGTAGAACGCGCGGGCTGCTTCAAAGCTCGGGAATTTCAGGATGACGGTGCGGCCGGGGTTCCAGTCGCCTTCCAGCACTTCGACCTTGCCGCCGCGCACGCACACTTCGGCGCCGTGGGCCTGCATGGCCAGAGAACTCCACTTTTTGTACTCTTCGTACTGCGCGGGGTTGGTGACGGTGACGGATGCGATGACGTAACCACTGCTCATGTCTCAAGCTCCAAAGTTGTTTTCGAGGAATCCGCTTTTTTTGGTGATGTCGTCCAGCGCCACCAAGGTCTCCAGCAGCGCTTTCATGTGCTTCAGCGGCACCGCGTTTGGGCCGTCCGACCAGGCCTCGGCAGGCTTGGGGTGGGTTTCCATGAACAGGCCCGCCACCCCCGCAGCCACGCCCGCGCGGGCCAGCACTGGCACCATGTCGCGCGCGCCACCGCTCACGGCGCCCAGGCCGCCAGGCTTTTGCACCGAGTGGGTCACGTCAAACACCACCGGCGCGCCAGAGTTGCGCATCTCGGCCAGGCTGGTCATGTCGGCCACGAGGTTGTTGTAGCCAAAGCTCACACCGCGCTCGCAGGCCAGGAACCGGTCTTCCGACAGGCCGACTTCAGCCGCTGCAGCGCGGGCCTTATCGATGACGTTCTTCATGTCCCAAGGCGCTAAGAACTGGCCCTTCTTGATGTTCACCGGCTTGCCCGACTGCGCCACAGCGCGGATGAAGTCGGTCTGGCGGCACAGGAAGGCGGGGGTCTGCAGCACATCCACCACGCTGGCCACTTCGGCCACGTGCGAGGCGTCGTGCACGTCGGTCAGGATGGGCAGCTCCAGCTGGCGGCGGACTTCATCCAGGATTTTGAGGCCAGCGTCGATGCCGACACCGCGCTTGCTAGTGCCCGACGACCGGTTGGCCTTGTCAAAAGAGCCCTTGTAGATCAAGGGAATGCCCAAGGCAGTGCAGGTTTCCTTGAGCTGGCCCGCGACGTCGAGCGACATCTCCAGGCCTTCGATGGAGCAGGTGCCGGCGATCAGGAAGAAGCGCTGGTCCAGGCCGACATTTAATCCGCACAGCTGCATGGGCTTTCCTTTCGATCAGGCTTTCGCCGCTTGCTGGTGTTCCACGGCCGCCTTGATGAAGGCATTGAACAGCGGATGGCCGTTCCAGGGCGTGGACTTGAACTCGGGGTGAAACTGCACGCCGATGAACCAGGGGTGCACGGTTTGTGGCAGCTCCACGATTTCGGTGAGTTCCTCGCGCTGCGTCAGCGCCGAGATCACTAGGCCCGCCTTGCGCAGCTGGTCTAGGTAGTTCACGTTGGCTTCGTAGCGATGGCGGTGGCGCTCGGTGACCACGTCGCCATAGATGCTGTGGGCCAAGGTGTCAGGCGACACATCAGAGCTTTGCGCGCCCAGGCGCATGGTGCCGCCCAGATCCGAGTTCTCATCACGTTTCTTGATCGTGCCATCCGCATCCTTCCACTCGGTGATCAGCGCGATCACGGGGTGGGGTGTGGTGGGGTCGAACTCGGTGCTGTTGGCTTTGGCCAGGCCTGCCACATGGCGCGCGTATTCGATGGTGGCGACCTGCATGCCCAGGCAGATGCCCAGGTAGGGCACCTTGTGCTCGCGGGCGAAGCGGGCGGTGCTGATCTTGCCTTCCACACCGCGCGCGCCGAAGCCGCCGGGCACCAGGATGGCGTCGTACTTGGACAGCTTGGCGGAGGCGTCGGCAGCGTCTACGGTTTCAGAGTCGACATGCTCGATCTTCACGCGCACATGGTTGCGCATTCCCGCATGGCGCAGCGCTTCGTTGACCGACTTGTAGCTGTCCGACAAGTCGACATACTTGCCCACCATTGCAATGGTGACCTCGCCTTGCGGGTGCTCGGTCTCATGGACCAGCTCGTCCCAGCGTTTGAGGCTGGTGGGCGGCGTGTTCAGGCGCAACTTGTCGCAGATCAGCCCGTCCAGGCCCTGCTCATGCAGCATGCGGGGGACCTTGTAGATGGTATCCACGTCCCACATGCTGATGACGCCCCACTCGGGTACGTTGGTGAACAGCGAGATTTTTTCACGCTCTTCGGTGGGCACCGGATGCTGGGCGCGGCACAGCAGCGCATCGGGCTGGATACCGATCTTGCGCAGCTCCTGCACGGTGTGCTGCGTGGGTTTGGTCTTGAGCTCGCCTGCGGTGGCAATCCACGGCAGGTAGGTCAGGTGCACAAAAGCGGCGTTGTTGGGCCCCAGCTTGAGGCTGAGCTGGCGCACGGCTTCAAGGAAAGGCAGCGATTCGATGTCGCCCACCGTGCCGCCGATTTCCACAATGGCCACATCAACGGCATCGGGCGTGCCGATGCCCGCCCCGCGTTTGATGAACTCCTGGATTTCGTTGGTGACGTGGGGGATGACCTGCACGGTCTTGCCCAGGTAGTCGCCGCGGCGCTCTTTCTCCAGCACGGACTGGTAAATTTTGCCCGTGGTGAAGTTGTTGGTTTTCTTCATGCGCGTTTCAATGAAACGCTCATAGTGGCCGAGGTCGAGATCGGTTTCTGCACCGTCGTCGGTCACAAAAACCTCGCCGTGCTGAAACGGCGACATGGTGCCCGGATCTACATTGATGTAGGGGTCAAGCTTGATGAGGGTGACTTTGAGTCCCCGCGATTCGAGGATCGCGGCAAGGGAGGCTGAGGCGATTCCCTTACCGAGGGAAGACACCACACCGCCGGTGACGAAGACAAATTTGGTCATGTCTTTTTTGGTGGTGGGAAATTGGGATTATAGATGGCGCCCCGGCGACACCCCGGCTGGCAGGGTCACCCCTGTCTGCTAAATTCGCCCCATGAATGAGCTTGCTGGCAAACACATTGTTCTGGGTCTGAGTGGGGGCGTGGCTTGCTATAAGGCGGCCGACCTGTGCCGCCAGCTGATCAAGGAGGGCGCTACCGTGCAGGTGGTGATGACCGAGGCAGCCGAGCAATTCATCACGCCGGTCACCATGCAGGCCCTCTCTGGCCGGACGGTGTATGGCTCGCAATGGGATGCGCGCGAACCCAACAACATGCCGCATATCAATCTGAGCCGCGAGGCCGATGCGATCCTGATCGCGCCCTGTAGCGCAGATTTCATTGGGCGGCTGGTGCAGGGCAGGGCGGATGAATTGCTGAGTCTTCTGTGTCTGGCGCGCCCTGCTCAGCACGTGCCGTTGCTGTTGGCGCCTGCCATGAACCGCGAAATGTGGGCCCATCCAGCCACCCAGCGCAATCTGGCCCAGGTGGCCCAGGATGGCGCGGTGGTGTTGGGCGTGGGCAACGGAGACCAGGCGTGCGGCGAAACGGGCGTTGGCCGCATGTTGGAGCCTCTTGAGTTGCTGGACGAGTTGATCGCTTTTTTTGCCCCCAAGCGTTTGGTTGGGCACAAGGTGTTGGTCACCGCCGGGCCTACGTTTGAAGCCATGGATCCGGTGCGGGGCATTACCAATCTGTCGAGCGGCAAGATGGGCTTTGCGATTGCGCGCGCGGCCCGGGAGGCGGGCGCGGACGTGACCTTGGTCGCAGGGCCTGTGCATGTGCCCACCCCGCGGGGAGTGCGGCGGGTGAACGTGCAGTCAGCACGGGAAATGCTCGCTGCCGTGGAGCAGCGCGTACAGGCCTCGACGGTTTTCATCGCCACCGCTGCGGTCGCTGACTGGCGGCCATCCAGCGCGTCCGCGCAAAAGATAAAGAAGGACGGTTCGGGCAACGCTCCTGCCTTGGCCTTCACGGAAAACCCGGACATCCTGGCAACTGTTGCCAAGTCTGCGCATGCAATGGAGGGGGATCTGTTTTGCGTGGGCTTTGCTGCAGAAAGCCACGATCTGCTGGCCCATGCCACCGCCAAGCGCGCCCGCAAGGGGGTGCCGCTGCTGGTAGGCAACATTGGTCCCGCGGCGTTTGGGCAGGACGACAATGCATTGCTGCTCGTGGATGCTGATGGGCACCGCGAGTTGCCCCGTGCGTCCAAGCGTGTTCTGGCTCGGCAACTTGTCGAAGAGATTGCGTCGCGGGTGCCATCCACGCGTGTGCAAGTAGCTGACTGAGTGAGGTTCTCCACTACGGGAGCTTGTATGAAGACAGGTGCCACCAAACCTGAATGGGATACGCCATCCGATGGTGACTTTGCCAGTTATGTGGAGCGCCTGACCGCACTGCCCCCACAGCGCAAAGTGCCGCCGACTGCGAGCCGAAGCCCAAGTGCGCCGGCTCAGACACCCGGCGCAAGCGCGCCATCGCATCCCTCCCAGGCCTTGCCGCCTGACTTGGCCCAGGTGCTTCTACCGCTCTTGGGGGTGCTGCGCACGGTGCGTGCCGTGCTTCTGGGGTTTCTGGTGCTGCACGCCATTGCGCTGTTTGTTTTCAGTCAGGGCTCTTTGCCGGGACTGATTTTGATGGGCGCAATGTGGTGGGGGCTGGGCTGGTTGATTCGAAAAGCGCCCGAGGCGCTGGGGGGCAAGGCAGTGGGTGATCTGATCGGTTCAGGAACATTGCAAGAGCGACTGCGGCAAGTGGACCAGCAGCGCAAGACAGGAAAGAAAAAGCAGTGAAGATTGATGTCAAAGTTCTCGATCCGCGCATGGCGGACCAGTTGCCCACCTATGCCACCGCTGGCAGTGCCGGGCTCGACCTGCGGGCCTGCCTGGATGCCCCGTTGACCTTGCAGCCCAACGCATGGCAACTCGTTCCCACCGGTATTGCGGTGTTCATCAAGGACCCTGGGTACGCTGCGTTGATCTTGCCCCGGTCAGGGCTGGGACACAAACACGGCATCGTGTTGGGTAATCTGGTTGGTTTGATCGACAGCGATTACCAGGGACAACTGATGGTGAGCGCGTGGAACCGAAGCAGCGTCGCATTCACGCTGGAGCCAATGGAGCGGCTGGCACAACTGGTGATCGTGCCGGTGGTACAGGCGCAATTCAATGTGGTGACTGAATTCGCCGCGACGGAGCGGGGCGAAGGCGGCTACGGATCGACTGGTAAGGGTTGAGGGGCACACCATTGTTGGGCGCGTCTGGTCCCACGGCTGTAGGCCCTTGCTTACGTTTCGTTGGCTCTGTTACCGACGCGCAGGGGGTCTGCGGGTCTACGCTTGGCGCTCCTCATCCGTTGTTCCAATCAAGGCAGTGCGTAGCGAGGCAAATTTTTCATTGCCCTGCGCCAGCCTTTGAATCAAGGAGATCAAAAATGCTGACTATCAACCGCTCTTCCCGCCCATTCGCCCTTGCTGGCACGCTTGTACTCGTCGCGTCACTTGCCGCTTGCGGCCACAACCGCTCGGCACCCCAACCCCAATATTCCGGTGGGTACCAGACACCCGCTCCCGTGTACCCTTCCAACCCTGCTGGGACAGAGTACGGACGCGTTTCCAACATTGAGGTGCTGCAAGGCCGTTCGCAGGGGCAGACCTCTGGCGGTGGCGCTATTTTGGGTGCGGTTGTAGGCGGCGTTTTGGGCAACCAGGTGGGCAAGGGTTCCGGCCGTGCAGCTGCGACTGCCGTGGGTGTTCTGGGTGGCGCCGTTGCGGGCAATGCCATTGAGGGCCGTAACAACAGCGGCAACTATGCTGAAGGCTACCGTCTTTCGGTGCAACTGGATCACGGTGGATACCGTGTTTATGACGTGAGCACACCGGGTGATTTGCGCATTGGCGACCGGGTACGCCTCTACAACGGCCAGATCTCGCGCCTGTAACTTAAGTGAGGGCCTTGGTGGGCTTCGAGCGTCGGCACCAGCGGACAACCTGTAAGGCCCGCTGTATTCATTCGGTGCTTGGTGTTTGGCGATGAGTGATCAGTGGAGCAACGAACTACCGGGTGCTTGTGGTTGCACTCGAAAAAACCCAGTGCCGGCGCTGCCCCTGCCAATTTCATCCTCCGAGGCTTCGCGCACGGCTCGTACGGTCAATTGCAGCCTTAAAGCAATGCCTGCCAAAGGATGATTGCCGTCAAGGACAACATGCTCCGGGTAAATCTCGGTCACTGTGTACAAACCCGTGCGCGGGGCATCCGGATTGCAGCCTTCCGGCAAGGCGGTGCCTTCAAAGGTCATGCCCTCTTCGATCTCCGCCGGGAACAGTGCCCGGGGCTCCAAAAACAGCAACTGGTCATCAAAGTCGCCAAAGGCATCTTCAGGTTCCAGGTGCAACGCCAGCGTGGCGCCGGGTCCATGGCCTTGCAACGCTTCTTCTATCCGGGGCAGCAGGTCATCGCCGCCCACCAAAAATTCGACGGGATCATCAAGGACATCTAGCTCTTCGCCCAGAGTGTCCTTCAGGGTCCAGGTCAGTGCGACCACACATTGTTGGGTAATTTCCATAGGAGAATTGTCGCAGTTTGACCAAATGCCCTGCAAAGGGGTAGACCTGTTCCCATGGATATTCAACAACCTCTCCCTCTTCTTGGTGGTCTGACTGCTGCGCAATTCATGCGTCGCCATTGGCAAAAGAAGCCCTTGCTGGTGAGCCAAGCGATTCCTCAGTTTGCGCCGCCGGTGCTGCGCGCAGAGCTGTTTGCGTTGGCTGCTGAGGAGGCTGTGGAATCTCGGCTGGTGCAACTGGTGAAAGGGGCGTGGAAGCTGCGCCATGGCCCCTTTGCGCGGCGTGCCCTGCCTGCGCTTCAGCAGCCGGACTGGACGTTGCTGGTGCAAGGGGTGGACCTGCACAATGACGCGGTACATGCACTGATGCAGCAGTTTCGGTTTGTCCCTGAAGCCCGGCTTGACGATCTCATGATCAGCTATGCAAGCAACGGCGGGGGAGTGGGGCCGCATTTCGACAGCTACGACGTCTTTTTGCTCCAGGCCCATGGCAAGCGGCGCTGGCGCATTGGACGTCAGAAAGACCTGAGCTTGCGCGAAGACATCCCGCTCAAGGTGCTCGCGAATTTCGAGCCCGAAGAAGAGTTTGTATTGGAGCCCGGCGACATGCTGTACCTGCCCCCGCGCTATGCCCATGATGGCATTGCCGAAGGGGAGTGCATGACGTACTCCATCGGTTTTCGTGCACCGGCACGCGCAGAGCTTGCGCAGGAATTGCTGGCGCGTCTGGCGGAAGACGCTGCGGATGATGACAATATCTCGTTGTACCGGGATGCCGGGCAGGCCGCGGTGGCGCAACCCGCTGCCATTCCTCTTGCCCTTCAGGATTTTGCGCGGGAGGCGCTGAGCCGTGCACTTGCGCATCCGCTGGTGCTGGAGCGGGCGCTGGGGGAGTATCTGACAGAGCCCAAGGCCAGTGTGTGGTTTGAGCCAGGTGATGCGGGGGTGATGCTAGAAGGTGTGCGCCTGGACCGCCGCAGCCGCATGATGTACGACGCACAGCATATTTTCATCAATGGCGAGAGCTACCGCGCGGCAGGTCGTGACGCCACGCTGATGCGGCGCTTGGCCGATGATCGTCGGCTTGCTGCGCGCGATCTGGTGCGGGCAAGTGACGATGCGTTGGAGCTGCTTTCGTCGTGGTGTGATGCGGGCTGGGCCCACGTCTGGACTGAATAGCTAGTAGGAGTAAAGCCATGACCGATCCATCCGCCTCTTCTGCTGGCCCTTTGGGTGTGTTGCCGTCGGGTCGGTTTAGCGGACGCGAAGCGTTTCAGCAGTTGGTGCGCAACGCGATCACCACTGCCGCGCGCGAGGGTTGGTCGGAAATTTTCATCAGTGATGCCAATTTCCACGACTGGCCTCTGGGGGAGCGCGAGGTAGTCGATGCGTTGCAGGACTGGGCGCGGAGCGGTCGGCGCTTCACGATGCTGGCTGGCGCCTACGATGATGTGATTCGTCGCCATGCACGGTTTGTGCGTTGGCGTGGAACGTGGGACCACATCATCACCTGCCGACGCAGCCCCGCGGCTGACCCGTTGGACCTGCCCAGCGCCCTATGGTCCCCTCAGTGGGTGATGCACAGGCTTGACCCGGAGCGTTGTGTGGGTGTGACCGGCGGCGAACCCGACCGCCGCGTGCTCTTGCGCGAGACCCTCAACGAATGGGTGCGCAGCAAAAGCGCTCCGGGGTTTCCGGCCAGCACGCTGGGGTTGTAGTGGGTTCGAATGTGGTGCAAGATTTTTTGCACCATGTCAAAGTCTTGTAAACCTTTCGTCAGTGTTAGTCAGTATTGACTAAATGCCAATATAATCAGTGGCTGCGCCAAAAAGGTGCAATCCAAGTGCATCACGCCAATGCGTACAGGGGCTTTTTGACAAGCCTGACGCCGTGGCTTTTCAAGATTCTGTCTGTTCAACTAGGAAAATCTAAATGAAGAACTCTCTCGTTCTGGCCGCCCTGATCGCTGCTGCTGCACTCGCCGCTTGTGGCAAGAAGGAAGAACCCGCTCCAGCACCAGCTCCCGCTCCCGTGGAAGCACCGGCACCAGCTCCAGCTGCTGTGGAACCCGCAGCTCCTGTCGCTTCCGATGCCGTTCCTGCTGCTTCCGACGCTGCCACTCCTGCTGCTGACGCCGCCAAGGCTGCTGCTGACGCTGCTGCTTCTGCCGCTACCGGCGCAGCTTCCGAAGCCAAGTAATTCGCTTCTGGCATTGCCAAACGCGCCTTCGGGTGGGTTTGCTATCTGCCAAGAAAGCCCCGTACCTTCTCGGTCGGGGCTTTTTTCGCCTTGTTTTTCAGTGAAAGCCCGGCGGACGTGCTTTTGTCTCCCTGCTCAACACACTTCGTGCCAGTCCGTTCCAGAGGATGGGCTGGCAACCAGAACCTGCGCGGCATTCCAGCCCAGAGCGGCTGCCAGAGCTTGTTGGGCGAGTTCAGGCGCATTGTTGCGCGCGCTCAGATGGGCGGCCACCACACAGCGAAGGCCGGGGTGCATCACGGCCCGCAGTATGTCGGCGCTGGCAGCATTGGCCAAGTGTCCGAATCTGCCCCCGACGCGGCGCTTGAGAAACGCCGGGTAGCTGGAAGCCGCGAGCAGTTCAGGGTCGTGATTGGCCTCGATCATCAGCGCATGGCAGCCTTCCAGTTGGCGCAGCACATGTTCGCTGGCATGCCCCAAATCGGTCATGACACCCAGATGAACGCTTCCGTCTGAGCATCGCAGTTGCAGGGGCTCGCGCGCATCGTGGGGCACGGTAAAGGGCTGGGCGCTGAAGGTGGCCAGGTCTATGGCTTCCATATCGCGTGCCACACGCAGCCAGCCTCCGAGGTCCGGTGACCCGACTGCCGCATACGTGCCAGCACTCATCCACACCGGAATGCCATAGCGCACGGCCAGTGCCTGTGCGCAGCCCACGTGGTCGGAATGCTCGTGCGTGATGAAAACGGCGTCGAGGTCTTCGGGCAACAGGCCTGCCAATGCCAAGCGTGCCTGCAGTTGCCGGATGCCAAAGCCACAGTCGATGAGCAAGCGACTGATGGAGCTACCCGAGCGGCCCTCTACGACCGTGGCATTGCCAGTACTTCCGCTGCCGAGGTTCTTGAATCGCAGCATGGTGATGGCAGCGGGGTTCGAAGGTTTGCATGCCACCCACCAAGGATGCAGGAGGCAGGCAAGGCAGGACAGATGGCTCGGGCTCGGCCAACGCGTGGTGCGCCAGAGCGCGAGCCCGATGCAGGTGAATTACTTCAGGTCGTCGGCAATCACGCGAACAATGCGCTCGGCGTTGGCGGAAGACTCGGGGGCGCCGGCCTCATTCAGTACAGAAACTGTGCTGGCGTCCCCTTGGCTGCGCACCACGATGCGGTACTTCAGGGGGGGCGTCGCCGGGGACGACCCGCTGAACAGCTTGCCAAAGAAACCTGGCTCCTTCTTGTCGGCATTCGGTGCCACATAACGAACGAAATAGGTTCCTTCGTTGCGGTTGCGGTCTTCCACGGTGAAGCCGGTGCGGTCCAGCGCCAAGCCCACGCGGCGCCATGCGCGGTCAAAGCCTTCATCCATCTGCACTACCGGCACGTTGTTCACGCTGGAAATGCGAGCCGTAGGGGCGCGAGTCGCTGGCGCTGCCGCGATGGCTTTGGATTGTTCCTGGCTTACGCCAAGTTTGACCATCAAACGGCGCAGAAACTCGGTTTCGAGTTCTGGATCCGATGGGCGGGGTTGCCACACGGTGTTGTCTTTGGTGGCGGTGCCATACACCTCAACCATGCCGCGGTGGCTGATGTAGATTTCTGTGCCGCCGCTGGCGTTGCGCTCCAGGCGTGTGCGGAACTTATCGCGTTCGCCGGTCGAATACAGGGAGTCGAGAAGCTTGCCCAGGGCCGAACGGATGAAATCCTGGGGCAGCTTGGCGCGGTTTTCGGCCCAGTCGGTTTCCATGATGCCGACGTTGGAATCAGCCTGGTCCAGGTTGAAGCCGTTTTCTTGCCAGAAGTCGCGCACGGGCTCCCACAGCTTGTCGGCGGGGCGGTTGACCACCAGCCAGCGCTGGTTGCCGTCACGTTCGATGCGCACATCCCCCAGCGCCAGCGCTGCAGCGTTGGCGGTGCCAGAGGGCTGGGCGGCTTGTCCGGCCTGCATGGCAGCGGCAGAGACGGTGCCACCGGGCACGGCATAGCGGGAGTCGCGGGAGAGCTGGGTCAGGTCTGGGGGGACTTCCAGTGTGGAGCCCTTGGCGGCGCTTTTGTAATCAATTTTGTCGCCTTCCAGGGCGGCGCAGGCAGACAGAGCCATGGCAAGGGCCAGCAGGCTGAGGCGGGTGGTAGCAGCTTTCACGCGGAAATCCTTGGGAAATGTCTCGGGGGGGAGCGGGCGCAGAGCCCGGATTAGATCAGACCGCTGGCGCGCAGCGCAGACTCGACCACCGCCTCGTTGCCGCTGGACAGCGGCGTCATGGGCAGGCGCATGGTGCCACCACACAGGCCCATGCGGGCCATGGCCCACTTCACGGGAATGGGGTTGGCCTCGACAAACAGGTTCTTGTGCACGGGCATCAGCTGAAACTGGATCTGCATTGCGCGCTTCGTATCGCCCGCCAGCGCTGCCACACACAGCTCGTGCATCAGGCGCGGCGCCACGTTGGCTGTCACGCTGATGTTGCCGTGGCCACCGCACAGCATCAATGCCACGGCAGTCGGGTCGTCTCCCGAATACACGGCAAAGCCCTTGGGCAGATCACGGATGAGCCATTGGGCGCGTTCGATGTTGCCGGTGGCCTCCTTGATGCCGATGACGCCGGGCACCTGGGCCAGACGCAGCACCGTGTCGTGCTGCATATCGGCCACCGAGCGTCCGGGCACGTTGTACAGCACGATGGGCAGGTCGCCCGTGGCTTCGGCAATGGCCTTGAAGTGCTGGAACTGGCCCTCTTGCGTGGGCTTGTTGTAGTACGGCACTACCTGCAGTTGACTGTCGGCCCCCACGCCGCGCGCGAACTTGGCCAGCTCGATGGCCTCGGCGGTGGAATTGGCGCCGCAGCCCGCCATGATGGGCACACGCTTGGCGGATTGCTCCACCGCCACGCGGATGATCTCGCAGTGTTCTTCGACGTTGACGGTGGGCGACTCGCCTGTGGTGCCCACCACGCCAATACAGTCGGTGCCTTCGGCAATGTGCCAGTCGATCAGTTTGCGCAGGGCCGGGTAGTCCACGCTACCGTCCTCGTGCATGGGAGTGACGAGGGCGACGATGCTGCCGGTGAGGGCGACGGAAGAAGATGTCATGTCCGCAGTGGTAAACGGTAAAAGGGCATTCTAACTAGGCGACACAGGCAAAAGATGTCGTGAGGGTGCGCCGGAGGGCGGGAGTTCCCGCACAGCGGTGATACGTTGCACGAAACGGGCGGGCTCTGGCAGAAAGCCGTCTTCATACGCCACCACCCGCAAACCCGCGCAGGCCGCGATCAGTTCACCGGGTTGCAGCAGAAACTCGGCCCGGGCGGGGCGCCCCACGGTTTCGTTGCCCTGGGCAAAGGTTTCGTAGATCAACACACCGCCGGGCGCCACGCTGCCCACGATGACGGGCAGCAGCGGACGCCACAGGTAGTTGGTCACCACCACCGCACCAAACGCACGCCCTGTAAAGGGCCAGGGGCCCGATTCGATGTCTGCGCACACCAGGTCGCCCAAGCCAGCGCAGGCGGCAATGGCTTCTTCGGACCGGTCCACCCCCGTCACGCGATGGCCCAATGCCTGCAGCCAGCGCAGATGTCGCCCCGCACCACACGCGACATCCAGGGCTGTGCTACCGGGAGCAATCAGGTAAGACCAGCGGCGAACCCACTCAGAGGGCGCTTCAGTACCGTGCATATTGCTATACTAATAATAGCTATCAGCGCTTATTGAATAAGCGCTATAGGCTGAAAACACTAACAAATGAGAACGGGTCAGAAGCACGACCACACTTGGTCGGCCAACATCACCATGAAGTCGGGCACCGTGTACATGCCAAACACCGCCAGACACACGAGAACAGCCCCTGTCCATGCAAGCCAGCGCAGGGCGGGTCGCACCGGGGCAGCTGGGTGGGCGGGTGGCATGTTCATGGCGGGCCGGTTTAGATGCGGGTGCGCGAGGTGTCGTCAGGCGGGTTGAGGCGCATGGCGCTGGATGGGGCTTTCCTTGACGGGCAGGTTCACCAGGCCCGCAAACACCCCGAGCCCAATGGCGATGTACCAGACGATATCGTAGCTGCCCGTGGCGTCATATAGGTAACCACCCAACCACACGCCCAGGAAGCTGCCGATCTGGTGGCTGAAGAACACAAATCCCCCCAACATCGACAAATGCTGCACCCCGAAGATCTGCGCAATGGTGGCGTTGGTCGGTGGAATGGTGGACAGCCACAGCGTGCCCATCACTGCCGAGAAAACATACACCGACAGCGGCGACAACGGCACGATGAGGAACACGCTGATGGCGATGGCTCGCGCGAAATAGATGAACGCGAGGATGAAGCGCTTGGGCACCCGCTGCCCCAGCGTGCCTGCGATGTAGGTGCCAAACACGTTGAACAGCCCGATCAGCGCCAACGCGTAGCTGGCCACCTGGGGCGACAGGCCGTGGTCCTTGAGGTAGCTGGGCATGTGCACGCCGATGAACACCACCTGGAAGCCGCAGACAAAGTAGCCCGCCATCAGCAGGTTGAAGCTGGGGTAGCGAAACGCCTCGCCCAGTGCCTGCACGATGGTCTGCTCGCGTTTGACGGGCGCAGCACCTTTGAATCCCGGCTCACGCAGTCCAAACGCCAGCGGCACGATCAGCAGCACCATCATCGACAGTGCCAGCAGTGCCTGCTGCCAGCCCAGCCCGGCGATCAGCCAGCCTTCCACCGGCACCATCAGGAACTGGCCAAACGACCCTGCGGCTGCGGCCACCCCCATGGCCCATGATCGGCGCTCGGGCGCAATCTGGCGGCCCAGCACACCGTAGATCACGGCGTAGGTGGTGCCCGCCTGGGCGGCGCCAATTAGCACGCCGGCCGTCAGTGCAAACACGAGAGGTGTCGTCGACAACGCCATGCCCGCCAGGCCCAGCCCATACAGGACGGCCCCTCCCATGAGCACACGAAACGCCCCAAACCGGTCGGCCACCATGCCCGCAAAAATCCCGATCAGGCCCCAGGACAGGTTCTGGATCGCGATCGCCAGCGCAAACGACTGGCGCGTCCAGCCCATCTCCTGCGTGATGGGCAGCAGCCACAGGCCGAACCCGTGGCGAATGCCCATGGACAGGGTCACGATGGCCGCACCACAGGCGAGCACCTGAAACATGGACAGTTTGGGGGTATTGATATGCATGCGCAGGAATGTAGCCAGATTGGACGAAACCTGCTGATACACCTCGGACCAATACAGTTGCCAGCAGGGGTGGAGCTGAACTGTTTTTATATCCAGCTATTGCTGCGCTGCCGCACTACAATCCGCCGCTATGTCTGCCAAACCGTCCTCTGCTTCTGCCAGCGAATATTCCGAAGGCTCGATCCGTGTGCTCAAGGGCCTGGAGCCCGTCAAGCAACGTCCGGGCATGTACACCCGCACCGACAATCCGCTGCACATCATTCAGGAAGTGCTGGACAACGCGGCCGACGAAGCACTGGCGGGCTACGGTAAAAAAATCCGTGTCACGCTGCATGCCGATGGCTCGGTCAGCGTAGAGGACGACGGGCGCGGCATCCCGTTTGGCATGCACCCTGAAGAAAACGCCCCGGTGATCGAGCTGGTGTTCACGCGCCTGCACGCGGGCGGCAAGTTCGATAAGGGCAAGGGCGGCGCCTACAGCTTCTCGGGCGGTCTACATGGTGTGGGCGTGTCGGTCACCAACGCACTGGCTACCAGGCTGGAGGCCACCAGCTACCGTGAGGGCAAGGCGGCGCGCCTGGTGTTCGCCGCGGGTGATGTGATCGAGCCCCTGGTCGCCCGGCCGCTGGAGGCGGGCGAGCGCAAGCAGGGCACCTCGGTGCGCGTGTGGCCCGACGCCAAATATTTCGAATCCAGTGCTCTGCCCATGGGCGAGCTGACCCATCTGCTGCGCAGCAAGGCCGTGCTGATGCCCGGCGTGACGGTGGCGCTGGTCAACGAGAAAACCCGCGACACACAAACCTGGCAATACAAGGGCGGCCTGCGTGACTACCTGATGCAGACGCTCAACGGCGACCCGGTGATACCGCTGTTTGAAGGCGAAGGGTTTGCAGACCGCAACAACGAAAGTTTTGCTGAAGGCGAAGGCGCATCGTGGTGCGTGGCCTTCACCGAAGACGGCCAGCCGGTGCGCGAGAGCTATGTCAACCTGATCCCCACCAGCGCAGGCGGCACGCACGAAAGCGGCCTGCGCGACGGTCTGTTCAATGCGGTCAAAAGCTTTATCGAGCTGCACAGCCTGTTGCCCAAGGGCGTGAAGCTGCTGCCCGAGGATGTGTTCGCCCGCGCCAGCTATGTGCTCAGTGCCAAGGTGCTGGACCCGCAGTTTCAAGGTCAGATCAAGGAGCGCCTGAACTCTCGCGACGCGGTGCGTCTGGTCAGCGGCTTCGTCCGCCCCGCGCTAGAACTCTGGCTTAACCAGCACGTCGACTATGGCAAGAAGCTGGCCGAACTGGCCATCAAGGCGGCGCAGACCCGGCAAAAGGCCGGGCAAAAGGTGGAAAAGCGCAAGGGCTCTGGCGTGGCCGTGTTACCTGGCAAGCTCACCGACTGCGAAAGCAAGGACATCGCCCACAACGAGGTGTTCCTGGTCGAGGGCGACTCGGCCGGTGGCAGCGCCAAGATGGGCCGCGACAAGGAAAGCCAGGCCATCCTGCCGCTGCGCGGCAAGGTGCTCAACACCTGGGAGGTGGAGCGCGACCGCCTGTTCGCCAACAATGAAATCCACGACATCTCGGTGGCCATCGGCGTGGACCCGCATGGGCCCAACGACACGCCGGATTTGAGTGGCCTGCGCTATGGCAAGGTGTGCATCCTGAGTGATGCCGATGTGGACGGATCGCACATCCAGGTGCTGCTACTCACCCTGTTCTTCCGCCACTTCCCCAAGCTTATCGAGACCGGCCACATCTACGTGGCACGCCCGCCGCTGTTCCGGGTGGACGTGCCCGCACGTGGCAAAAAACCCGCCGCCAAGATGTATGCGCTGGACGATGGCGAATTGACCGCCATCCTCGACAAATGCGCCAAGGACGGCGTGCCAAAAGAGAAGTGCCAGATCAGCCGTTTCAAGGGCCTGGGCGAGATGAACGCCGAGCAGCTTTGGGAAACCACGCTCAACCCCGACACCCGCCGCCTGCTGCCCGTGCAACTGGGTGACGTGGACTTTGCTGGCACCGAGATGCTGATCACCAAGCTCATGGGCAAGGGCGAGGCCGCCTCGCGGCGTGAGTTGATGGAACTGCATGGCGATTCGGTCGAGATTGATATCTGACCTACGGTGATGCTGTATCTGACGTGTAACCTCCCATGAAAAAATCAAACAAAAAGGGCCCGCTGCGCTTGTCCTGTATAGGTTTATTGCTCATTTTTATGCAGCAGTCCGCCCGTGCAGACCTGTGGGCCCATGTGGACGAGCGCGGTGTCACGCACTTCGCGTCCGAGCAGGTGGATGATCGGTACCAGTTGTTCTTTAGGGGCAACGACTTTGACTCCACCCGCGACGTTCCCGCCGACGCGCCGCCCATGCCTTATGCCTTGCCCGCTGCGGGCGCGCGCTTGCTGGCCTTTTTTGACATTGCGCCCGGCTACAAGCGAGTCAAGCACCACTTGCGCGCTGCGTCCACGCTACACGGTGTGGACTATGAACTGCTGCAGGCCGTGATTGCTGCCGAGTCCGGTTTTGACGCCACGGCTGTGTCGCCCAAAGGCGCGGTGGGCCTCATGCAGGTGATGCCCGCTACGGCGAGCCGGTTTGGCGTGAGCAGCGACGCCAAACGCACGGTGGAGCAAAAACTGGCCGACCCTGCAGTGAATGTGCACACCGGTGCCCGTTATCTGCGCCATCTGCTCGACCTGTTCCCAGGCCGCATGGACCTGGCGGTGGCTGCCTACAACGCGGGCGAAGGTGCCGTGCAAAGGGCCGGCAATCAGATTCCTGCCTACAAGGAAACGCAGAACTACGTGCGCACGGTGCTGGGCCTGTACGCACAGCTCAAACCCCCCGCACCGGTGCTGGCCCGGCGCGCTGCGCCCGGCGGTCGTGTGCGAATGGAGCTGTCGGGTGGCGCTCTGAACCGGGGCAATCTGCCGCCCGAGCGTGTCGCGCAAGCGCGAAGCGCCTCCCCGAATGTGAACGAAGAACCTGTATCCAACGAATGAGCGACCAACCCACTCTCGACTTCACCACCGCAGGCGACGACGGGGGCGACTCCCTGGGCCTGGCGGGCTACGCCCAGCGCGCCTACCTGGAATACGCACTGTCGGTCGTCAAAGGCCGTGCGCTGCCCGATGTGTGCGATGGCCTCAAGCCCGTGCAGCGGCGCATTCTGTATTCGATGGACCGAATGGGGCTGTCGTACAGCGGCCCCACGCGCAACGCGGCGGCCAAGCCGGTCAAGAGCGCCCGCGTGGTGGGCGATGTGCTGGGCCGCTTCCACCCGCACGGCGACCAGTCTGCCTACGACGCGCTGGTGCGCATGGCGCAGGACTTTGCCCAGCGCTACCCGCTCATCGACGGCCAGGGCAACTTTGGCAGCCGCGACGGCGACGGCGCTGCAGCCATGCGCTACACCGAGGCACGCCTGTCGCGCATCACCAGCCTGCTGCTCGATGAGATCGACGAAGGCACGGTCGATTTCATGCCCAACTACGACGGCAGCACTGAGGAACCCCGCCAGTTGCCCGCGCGCCTGCCCTTTGCGCTGCTCAACGGCGCCAGCGGCATTGCGGTGGGCTTGGCCACCGAAATCCCCAGCCACAACCTGCGAGAGATTGCCGACGCGTGCATTGCGCTGATCAAGACGCCGTCGCTCAGCGCTGAAGATCTGCTGGCGCTGGTGCCGGGCCCGGATTACCCCGGGGGCGGCCAGATCATCAGCAGCCCCGGCGACATTGCGGATGCCTACCGCACCGGTCGCGGCAGCCTAAAGGTGCGCGCGCGCTGGAAGATCGAAGAGCTGGCGCGCGGCCAGTGGCAGTTGGTGGTCAACGAGTTGCCGCCGGGCGTGAGCACCCAGCGTGTGCTCGAAGAGATCGAAGAAATCACCAACCCCAAGGTCAAGGCCGGCAAAAAGGCGCTGAGCCAGGACCAGACACAGCTCAAGGCCAGCATGCTGGCCGTGCTGGACGTGGTGCGGGACGAGTCCAGCAAAGACGCCCCGGTGCGCCTGGTGTTTGAGCCCAAGACGGGAAGAACCCCGCAGCAAGAGCTGATCACCGCGCTGCTGGCGCACACCAGCCTCGAATCGTCCGCGCCCATCAACCTCACGATGGTGGGGCTCGACGGCAAGCCCACCCAGAAGTCTCTGCGGCAGATGCTGGAAGAGTGGATCGCCTTCCGCCAAACCACGATCACCCGCCGCACGCAGCACCGTTTGAACAAGGTGCTGGACCGCATCCATATCTACGAAGGTCGGCAGATTGTGTTGCTCAATATTGACGAGGTGATTTCCATCATCCGTCACGCCGAGGAGCCCAAGGCCGCGCTGATTACACGCTTTAACCTCAGCGACCGGCAGGCCGAGGACATCCTGGAAATCCGCCTGCGCCAACTTGCGCGGCTCGAAGCCATCAAGATCGAGCAGGAGTTGAAAGAACTGCGCGAAAGCCAGGGCAAGCTCGAAGACATCCTGAACAACCCCGGCTCGCTGCGCCGCACCATGGTCAAGGAGATCGAAGCCGACGCCAAGACCTTTGCCGACGCGCGCCGCACACTCATCCAGGCCGAGAAGAAAGCCGTTGCCGAAGTCAAGGTGGTAGACGAGCCTGTCACCGTGATCGTGTCGCAAAAAGGCTGGGTGCGCGCGCGCACCGGCCACGGGCATGAGGCCGCGAGCTTTGCCTTCAAGGCGGGCGACGGCTTGTATGGCACGTTTGAATGCCGCACGGTCGATACCTTGCTGGCCTTTGGCAGCAACGGCCGCGTGTACTCGGTGGCCGTGTCGCTGCTGCCCGGCGCTCGCGGTGACGGCCAGCCGGTGACCACGCTCATCGAACTGGAGTCGGGCACGCAACTGCTGCACTACTTTGCGGGCCCGGCCAATGCCACGTTGCTGCTGTCCAATTCGGGCGGATACGGCTTTTTGGCAGCGGTGGAGAACATGGTCTCGCGCCAGAAGGGCGGCAAGGCCTTCCTCACGCTGGGCGAGGGCGAAACCGTGTGTGTGCCATCGCACGCCGCAGGCACCACCGGCAGCAAGCCGGTGTTGCCCGCCACGCATGTCGCCTGTGCTTCCACGGGCGGGCGCATCCTTACATTCGAGATCACCGAACTGAAAACCATGGCCAACGGTGGTCGGGGCCTGATGCTGATCGACCTGGAAGACAAGGACCAGCTCGCAGGCGCTGCGGCCTACACGCGCAGCATTCGCCTGGACGGCATCGGCCGGGGCGGCAAGCAGCGCGACGAGACGCTGGAGATCCGCAGCCTGAACAACGCCCGCGCCGCGCGAGGCCGTAAGGGCAAGGCGGCGGACCTGGGCTTCAAACCCGCAGCAGTTACGCGCGTAGAGTGATCCGATGGCGCGCTCACCCACGCTGGATGAGCTGCGCCGCTATGCGATTGCGCGCAGCCTGTTCACACCACAGACGCTGCCCGGCGCGATCCGCAAGCTCGGCTTTGTGCAGGCCGACCCCATGCGGGCACCCGCGCGGGCGCAGGACCTGATCCTGCGACTGCGGGTGCGTGACTATCGTGCGGGTGACCTGGAGCGCCGCTACGAGCGGCTGGGCATCGAGGAAGACGCTTTCGTCAACTACGGCTTTGTGTCGCGCGACATGCTTACGCTGCTGCACCCGCGTACGCCTCGCCGACCCTGGGATGAGGCCACCAGAGCCCGTGCGCGCGAGGTGCTGGCCTTTGTGCAGGAACGGGGCGTGGTCCACCCGCGCGAGGTGAGCGAGGCGTTTGCGCACCACGGCCGCGTGGCGGGCGCCTGGGGTGGCGAGCTGAACTCGAGCACCCGCCTGCTGGACACCATGCACTACCACGGCTGGTTGCGGGTGTGCCGCCGTGAGTCGGGCACCCGGGTGTATGCGCCAATGGAGCATGCGGAGCAGGACGCCAGTGCTTGCGCGCGCAGTGCGCGCGCGCAAGCACTGGTCGATCGCATTGTGGCGCTGTACGCGCCGTTGCCTGCGCCCAGCCTGGGCTATCTGGTCACGCTGCTGCGCTACGGCGCGCCCCAGCTGGCGGCCGAGGCGCGTGAGGTTGCCAAGTCTGCGCGATCCCGCTACGGCCATGCGGTGGTCGACGGAACGACCTGGTTCTGGCCCGCAGATAAAAACCCGGCGTCGCGCCGCCACCAGCCAGACGAGCAGGTGCGGCTGCTGGCGCCGTTCGATCCGGTGGTGTGGGACCGCCGCCGTTTTGAGACGCTCTGGGGATGGGCGTACCGATTCGAGGCTTACGTTCCGGCTCCCCAGCGCACCATGGGGCACTATGCGCTGCCGATTTTGTGGGGTGAGCAGATGCTGGGCTGGGCCAACCTGCGGCTGGAGCGCGGCAGGCTGCAGCACAGTGTGGGGTTTGTCGCCGGTCGCCCACCGCGCGATGCGGCGTTTCGGCGTGCGCTAGACGAGGAGCTGGCGCGTTTTGCGCTTTTCATGGGAACCGGACCTTCTCCCTGATGGCCCATGCGGGCACCCAACTCCCCGCTTTCAGCACCTGCCTGCGGCTTTGTCGAGTGCGTTGCACGAGCCCGCAGCGGCTGCTGGTGCTGCACCCTTGCCCACCATGGGGTGCAGATGGCATCCGAATTGGGCGTCTGCCCGAACGACATGGCTTTCTGGAAACCCGTGGCCGAGTACATGTAGCACTGGTAGGTGACGCCGTCAGTGGTTTTGGCGGTGTAGTTGATGCGTCCGCCGGTTTCCGTGGTCTTGTTGGCGATGGTGAAAGCACCCACCTGGCGCCCTATGGCGACCGAGGGTGCGCTGTTCCAGGCCCTCTTGGCTGATGGTGGCGGCGCAACCGGACAAAACCAGTGCGGCCAGTGCCGTGGAGCCGAGAAGGGTGTGGGGAAGCTTGCGCGATGTCATCTGATCTGTGCCTTTGAAGGTGAATTCAGGCCCGTGTGGGGGCTTGCCCGCGGCGCGGGAAGCCGACTTCGGTAGGGTTTTGTTGGGGCGCACTATGTGCATCTCTCAGGCGCAGCCGCAGTTGTTTCCGACGGTTTGCCCTTCCCAAAGTGCGGAGCGCCGCGGGGGGAGGCTGAGCCTGTCGGTATCTTTGGATCGGCCTTTGGAAGCCCTGCGCCTGTCCGCCGTGTGGGTTGCCGAAAGGGTCGCTGTGGCGTGAGGACTGACGTGGGACGTTGGGGATCACCCTCGTGTGTTGTTCTGTAGTTTGTGCAATTGTCAAAAAGCGCGCAACATCTGTACACAAACACAAGCTTCAGGAGACAACCATGCCCAAACACTTTCGGATGGCCCACAAACTCTGGATGGCGGTGATTCTGATCGTGGTCTTGCTGGTGGCGGTGGTGGGCTTTGCGGCTTCCCGGTCTGCTCAGGTGCAAGCCCAGGCCGATGCGGTGACCAAGGAAATGGAGCAGCGGGTGCAGGCGGCATTGCGCTGGTCTGGACTTACAGAAACCAATGCCGCCAGAACACAAGCGCTCATTGTGAGCAGCGACCCGGCCGTTGAAGCTGAGTTCAAGGACGTGATCACGGCCACATCGGCGCAGATCAGCCAGGTGCAGAAGTCGCTGGAGTCGATGGCTTTGTCAGACGCTGACAAACAGCAAATGGCCAAGATTGCCGCCGCGCGCAAAACCATGATTGACCTGCGCGGCGAGGCCCGCAAGCTCAAGAGCGACGGACAGCAGGACCAGGCCGTCACGTTGATCAGCCAGAAGTACAACCCTTCGGTCACGGCCTACACCACCACGCTGCGCGATTTTGTGCAGCAGCAGCAGCAGGGCGCGGAGGCGGTTCAAAAGGAGATGGCAGCGCAGCGCATGCTCACGGTCAAGATCGCCGCTGTGGCGGTGGGGCTGCTGTTGCTGGCGATCATCGTAGGCGCGTATTACCTGATCGGCAGCATCCAGCGACCGCTGGAGCAGGCCAATGGGCTGGCAGAACGCATTGCGGGCGGTGACTTGAGCATGCAGGAGTCGGTGACCCGGGGCGATGAATTTGGCGACCTCCTGCGCTCGCTCTATACCATGAGCAACGCGCTCGGCCGCATGGTGCACCAGGTGCGGCAGAGCACCGACAGCATCGCCATCGCCAGTGCCGAGATCGCCACGGGCAACCACGACCTGTCGGCCCGCACCGAGCAGACCTCCAGCAACCTGCAAGAGACCGCTGCCGCCATGGAGCAGTTCACCAGCACCATTCAACAAAGTGCAGGCAGCGCCCAGCAGGCCAGCACCCTCGCGGTGGGGGCCACCGGCGTGGCACGCCGGGGCGGCGATGTGGTGACCCAGGTGGTGGCCACCATGGAGGACATCAACCACAGCAGCAAGAAGATCTCGGACATCATCGGCGTGATCGACGGCATTGCGTTTCAGACCAACATCCTGGCGCTGAACGCCGCGGTGGAAGCCGCACGGGCAGGCGAGCAGGGCCGGGGGTTTGCGGTGGTGGCGTCGGAGGTGCGCAGCCTCGCACAGCGCAGTGCGGAGGCCGCCAAGGAGATCAAGCTTCTCATCAGCGCATCGGTCGAAAAGGTCGAAACCGGCTCACGGCTGGTGTCGGACGCCGGTGCCACCATGACCGACATCGTGCAGTCGGTGCAAAAAGTGACCGACATGATCAGCGAAATCACTGCGGCGTCGTCCGAGCAAAGCCAGGGCATCTCGCAGGTCAACCAGGCCATCGGCAACCTGGACCAGATGACGCAGCAGAACGCTGCCTTGGTCGAAGAAAGCGCAGCCGCCGCGCAAAGCCTGCGGGAGCAGGCAGACCAACTGGCGCAGGTGGTGTCGATGTTCAAGGTCAACGCCGCCAGCTATGGGCCGGCCCAGGCTGCCATTGGTGCGGCGCGGGCCACTGCTGCCATGCAAAAACCCGCAGCGGCATCAGCGGGCTCCTCGGCTGCGGCGCCTCGCATCGCCCCGTCGCGCCCCGCTGCGAGCGGGACTGGGGCGCCTCCCAAGGCGGTTGCTGCTGCACCTCGCAAGGCGGCTGCAGCGCAAGGTGCCGAGGAAGACTGGGAAAGCTTCTAAGCGCTATATCTTTGGCAGCTGCTCGCGCTCGAATTTGTTCGGTTTCAGATCGTTTTGTACCTGAAATTGTTTTCTGTGAAGCGGTACCAGCTCACTTATTGATAGCTGTACTTGCGCATGCTTCCCGGCATCGGTAGCCGCGTGCCCCACACGCGGCGTCCCCGTCAGCGGGACGCCGCGATGCGTCTCTGGGTTCAAACCAGTTCCGCGATCAGTTCAATTTCTACGCATGCGCCCATGGGGATCTGTGCCACGCCGAATGCGCTGCGGGCGTGCACGCCCTTGTCGCCGAAAACTTGGCCGAACAGTTCGCTGGCGCCATTGGTGACCAAGTGCTGCTCGGTGAAATCACCGGTGGAGTTGACGAGACTCATCACCTTGACGATGCGCTTGACGCGGTTCAAATCGCCGCCGCAGGCCGCTTGCAGCGTGCCCATCAGGTCAATCGCCACGGCGCGGGCTGCTGCCTTGCCCTCGTCGGTGCCGATGTCGCGGCCAAACTGCGCGGCCCAGGGCTTGCCGTCCTTGCGGGCGATGTGGCCGCTCAGAAACACCAGGTTGCCTGTCTGCACGTACGGCACATAGGCAGCGGCGGGCACCGAGACAGGCGGCAGGGTGATGTTGAGTTCTGTCAGCTTGTCGTAAACGCTCATGGTCTTCCTCGTGATGAAGTTAGTTGAAGGGTGGGGGAGTGTTGTGGGCGCCTAGTGTTTCTGCCGCCACGTTCGGCGGCGTTGGCGGCGCCCGGTTCATCGCCGCCAGTGTTACACAGCCTTTGCGCGCCATGGCCCCGCAATCGCGGCGGCGCCGCATTAGCATCAGCCCATGCCCGCCATAAGCGCCTCTAATGCTGTTCTGCCCCCTTCTGCCCATGTGGTCGATGCGGTGGACATGGAGGATTTGGACGCAGCCCCTGTGCCTGCGTCTGCCAGCACACCGGCGCGCGGGCCACTTTGGCGGGTGCCTGCCGTGTTGCTGGGGGTAGTGGTGGGCGCTGCGCTACAGCTGCAGCAACCCGCGCTGTGGATGGCCAGTGTTTACGCCGCTTTGCTGCTGGCAACGGGGTTGGCGGTGGGGTGCGCACTGGCAGTCACGCGGCGGTGTGTGGGGTGGCGGGCCTGGCCGCGCGGGGCCACCCTGGCGTGCATCGGCAGCGTTGCGGCACTGGCGATGTTTGCACTGTGCGGTTTGCGCGCCGCCAGCTATGCAGAGCAGGCGCTGAACCCGGCGCTGGAGGGGCAAGACGTACGCGTGACGGGTGTGGTGACCGCCATGCCGCAGGCCAACGAGGCAGGGACGCGGTTGCGCATCCGCGTGCAGTCTGCGCGCTTGCATGGCGAGGCCGTGCGCTTGCCGCCCCTGGTGGATGTGGCCTGGTACGGCGGTGCGTTTCGCGATGCGGCGGGCGTTGCCGACTTGCAGCTCAAGCCGCCGGCACTGCGTGCGGGTGAACGCTGGGAGATGACGGTCCGCCTGAAAGCGCCCCACGGCCTGCGCAACCCCCACGGGTTTGACTACGAGCTCTGGATGTGGGAGCAGGGCGTGCAGGCCACCGGCTATGTGCGCGTGGGGCCCAAGGACGAGGCGCCGGTGCGCCTGGCCGCCACTTGGCAACATCCGGTGGAGCAGGCCCGCCAGTCGGTGCGTGATGCCATCCAGGACCAGCTGGTGCATGGGGCGGACGACACAGACCCGTCCCGGGCGCGCATCGCCGGAGTGATCGCAGCGCTGGTCACGGGCGACCAGCGCGCCATCGACCGCGCGGACTGGGATGTGTTCCGCGCGACTGGCGTTGCGCACCTCGTCGCAATTTCCGGTTTGCACATCACTTTGTTTGCGTGGCTGGCCACATTGGTGGTGGGCGCGTTGTGGCGCCGGTCGGTGCGGTTGTGTCTGGCGGTGCCCGCACCATCGGCCGGCCTGGTGGCCGGGGTGGTTCTGGCAGCGGGCTATGCGTTGTTTAGCGGCTGGGGCGTGCCCGCTCAGCGCACGGTGATCATGCTGGCAACCGTGGCGTTGCTGCAGCTCAGCGGGCGCCGCTGGCCCTGGCCCCAGGTCTGGCTGCTGGCCTGCGCGGCCGTGGTGCTGGCAGATCCGTGGGCACTGTCGCAGGCGGGGTTCTGGTTGAGCTTTGTGGCGGTGGGCATTCTGTTTGCTACCAATCCGATAGCTGCTAGCGCTTATCAAACAAGCGCTAGAGCCCGTTTTTATGCATTATTGAGAGAGCAATGGGTGGTAACGCTGGCACTCTCGCCGCTGAGCCTGCTGTTGTTCGGGCAGGTGTCGGTGGTGGGGTTTGCGGCCAACCTGGTGGCGATTCCGTGGGTGACGCTGGTGGTCACACCGCTGGCGTTGGCGGGGGTGTTGTGGGAGCCGCTGTGGAGCCTGGCCGCGCTGAGTTTGCAGCCCTTGACGGCCCTGTTGTACTGGCTGGCGCAGTGGCCGTGGGCGGTGGTGTTTTTGCCCGCCGCACCGCTGTGGGCAGGCATTGCAGCGGTGGCGGGCGGCGCGCTGTTGGCCATGCGCCTGCCGTGGCGATTGCGGCTGCTGGCGTTGCCGCTGCTGTGGCCTGTGCTCTGGTGGCAGCCCGCGCGGCCCGCGGTGGGGCACTTTGAATTGCTGGCGGCAGACATCGGCCAGGGCAACGCTGTGCTGGTGCGCACAGCGACCCACACATTGCTGTACGACGCAGGCCCCCGCTTCAGCCGCGAAAGCGACGCTGGCCACCGGGTACTGGTGCCGCTGCTGCGGGCCCTGGGGGAGCGGGTGGACGTGCTCATGCTCAGCCACCGCGATGCCGACCACACGGGCGGTGCCGCCGCCGTGCTGCTGCAACAGCCGCAGGCGCAACTCATGGGCTCGATTGAGGCCGACCACGCGTTGCAACGGCTGCGGCCCATCCAGCCCTGTGTGTCGGGCCAGCGCTGGATGTGGGACGGCGTGGCATTTGAAGTCTTGCACCCGCAAGAAGGCGACGACGCTGCCATTGCCCAGCGCTCATCGAGTCCACCGCGTCCCCCGCGGCCCAATACCTTGAGTTGTGTGCTGCGCATCACAGCCGCCGGAGCGCCTGGGGCGCCCGAGGCCGCTAGGCCGGTCGCGTTGCTGGCCGGTGACATCGAGGCGCCGCAAGAGCAGGCACTGCTGGCGCGCGATGCCGCGCTGCGGGCCGATGTGCTGCTGGTGCCCCACCACGGCAGCAAAACCTCGTCGTCCGCCCCCTTTCTGGAGTCGGTTCAGCCGCGCACAGCTTTGGTGCAGGCAGGCTACCGCAACCGTTTTGGCCACCCGGCGCCCGAGGTGCTGCAGCGTTACCACCAGCGCGGCATTCGCGTGGTGGAGTCATCGCGGTGTGGCGCCGCGGCGTGGTCGTCGTCACAACCCGCTGCTGTGGTCTGCGAGCGCGATGTGGGGCAGCGGTATTGGCAGCACCCGATGTCCCGCGTGGCGGACGGCGCCGATGTCGCAGTGCGGTGAGGGGCTGCTGGCACGCGGTTTGTGGGCGGTGGGCGCACAACTTGCTATCCTGTTACCAGGAGGCCCGTTCATGCAGAAATTTGATGAGATGTACGCCATGCTGCCTTTTGCTGGCAGCGATGTGCGGGAACACTACAAGCGCTATGCGCAGTGGTTGAGCAAACAGCCCCCTGATGTGATGCAGGCCCGCCGGGCCGAAGCCGAGATGATCTTCCGGCGCGTGGGCATTACCTTTGCGGTCTACGGCGCCAAGGACGAGGGCGGCGCGGGCAACGAGCGGTTAATTCCGTTTGACCTGATCCCGCGCATCATCCCGTCGCATGAGTGGTCCAGCATGCAGCAGGGCCTGGTGCAGCGGGTCACCGCCCTCAACCGCTTCATCCACGACGTCTACCACGGCCAGGACATCATCCGCGCCGGCATCGTGCCTGCTGACCTCATCCTTAACAACGCCCAGTACCGGCCTGAAATGGCGGGCGTCCAGGTGCCGCAGAACATCTACGCGCACATTGCTGGCATCGACATCGTGCGTGCGCCCAACGACAAAGGGGAGGGCGAGTATTACGTGCTGGAAGACAACCTGCGCGTGCCCAGCGGTGTGAGCTACATGCTTGAAAACCGCAAGATGATGATGCGGTTGTTCCCCGAGCTGTTCAGCCAGCACAAGGTGGCGCCCGTGGCCCACTACCCCGACATGCTGCTCGAAACCCTGCGCGCCAGCGCTCCGGCCACGGCGGACGAACCCACAGTGGTGGTGCTCACGCCCGGCATGCACAACAGCGCGTATTTCGAACACGCCTTCCTGGCGCAGCAGATGGGCGTGGAGCTGGTCGAAGGCCAGGACCTCGTGGTCAAGGACAAGTTTGTGTACATGCGCACCACGCGCGGCCTGCAACGGGTGGACGTGATCTACCGCCGGGTGGACGATGACTTTCTCGACCCCCAGGTGTTCCGCCGCAACTCCACCCTGGGCTGCCATGGCCTGATGGAGGCGTACCGAGCGGGCAATATTGGCATCTGCAACGCCGTGGGCACCGGCGTGGCCGACGATAAATCGGTTTATCCGTATGTGCCCGAGATGATCCGTTTCTACCTGGGGCAGGAACCCATCCTCAAAAACGTGCCCACCTGGATGTGCCGCAAGGACGAGGACCTGCAGCACGTGCTGGCCAACCTGAAAGACCTGGTGGTGAAAGAGGTGCACGGTGCCGGGGGTTACGGCATGCTGATTGGCCCCGCCGCCACCCAGGCCGAGATCGAGGACTTCCGCCGTGCGCTGGTGGCCAACCCCGCGGGTTACATCGCCCAGCCCACGCTCAGCCTCTCCAGTTGTCCCACCTATGTCGACAGTGGCATTGCCCCGCGCCACATCGACCTGCGCCCCTTCGTCCTCAGCGGGCGCGAGGTGCAGATGGTCGCCGGTGGCCTGACGCGCGTGGCATTGCAAGAGGGATCTTTGGTGGTGAACTCGTCGCAAGGCGGCGGCACCAAAGACACCTGGGTGCTGGGCGAAGCCGCCGCCAAGGCCTCGCCAACGTCGGTGCAAACCCAGTCGCAATCCCAATCTCAATCTCAGTCGCAAAGTCAAACGCAAGGGAGCCTCTGAGTATGCTGAGCCGCACCGCCGACCATTTGTTCTGGATGTCCCGCTACACCGAGCGGGCGGAAAAGCCCACCGCAGGGGGGCTTTCTATAAAACACAGCGTGCGTGCGAAGCACGCGCGGGGTTCTCTGCCCTGTTTGATCGAGGAGGTTGCATGCTGAGCCGCACTGCCGACCACCTGTTCTGGATGTCACGCTACACCGAACGGGCAGAGAACACCGCAAGGATGTTGAACGTCAGCTATGAAACATCTTTGCTCCCGCAAGCCGCAGACGTGGCCCAAACCGGCTGGGAGGGCCTGCTGTCCATCAGCGAGCTGATTCCCGCATACACCGCCAAACATGGCGAAGTGACGCCCGCCCGGGTGCTGGAGTTCATGGTGCACGACGGTGGCAACCCGTCGTCCATCCTGTCGTGCCTGCGCGCGGCCCGTGAGAACGCACGTGCCGTGCGAGGCGCGCTGACCACCGAAGTGTGGGAAACCCAGAACCAGACCTGGCTGGAGCTGCACCGGCAACTCCAGGGTGGTGCGTTTGAGCGTGACCCGGGCCAGTTTTTTGAATGGGTAAAGTACCGCTCGCACCTGTCGCGCGGGGTGGTGCTGGGCACCATGCTGCAGGACGAGGCTTTTCACTTTCTGCGCATGGGCACATTTTTGGAGCGGGCCGACAACACGGCGCGTTTGCTGGATGTGAAGTTCCACGCGGTGAAGAACGATTTTTTTGGCCGCGCCAGCGAGCGCAACCAGGAGAGCGATTTCTACCACTGGAGCGCGTTGCTGCGCAGCGTCTCTGCGTTCGAGGTTTACCGCAAGGTCTACCGCGACGTGATCACCCCGGGGCGTGTGGCGGACTTGCTGATACTGCGCAGCGACATGCCACGATCACTGCACGCCTGCCTGCGTGAAGTGGTGGACAACCTGGCGGTACTGGCCAACGAGCAGTCGGGTGAAACCCGCCGCAGGGCCGGGCGCCTGCTGGCCGACTTGCAGTACGGGCGCATTGACGAGATCCTGGCGACGGGCCTGCACGCGTTTCTCACCCAGTTCCTGGACCGCGTGAACGACCTTGGCGGAGGCATCAGCCGTGACTTTCTGGTGACCGCGGGCGATTGAGCGTTTTATTGCTCGGTGAAGGACTCTTTATTGCGTCCTGCATTGATAGCTAAAAGCGATTGCTGGATAAGCGCTAGAGCCTGATTTGATTATCTTTTTGGATGCAGCCAAGTCACAGGGTGTTCATTCCTGCGCATTGCGCTTTTGGTCGCGCAGCATGAAGAGGTAGAGGCTTTCGACCTTTTCGCGCGCCCAGGGTGTTTTGCGCAGGAACTTGAGGCTGGAGCCCACGCTGGGGTCGATCTGAAAACAGCGGATGGGAATCTGCCTGCCCAGCTCATCCCATCCAAAGTAGTCTGCCAGCGCCACCACGATGGCCTCCAGAGTCACGCCATGCAGCGGGTTGCGGGCTTGTTTGGTGGGTGCGTTGTCGGTGGGCGGGGTTTCGGGAGAGCTCATGGTCGTCAGCATACCCGGGTAGCCGGATGCACTTCGAGGATCCACCACGGCGCGGTCTCCACGTGCGGCTTAAAACTGGCACGGCCCAAAGCGAGTTCACCCGTGGAGCTGGCTTTGCCGGGCCACCGGGTGCGTCCCCCTCCCGCGAAGCGAGAGAGAGGGGGAAGACGCGAAGCGTCTCAGGGGGTGCGTTGCAGGTGTTCCTCGCGCTGGAAGAGTTCTGCAGCCCAATCCACAAACGCGCGCACCTTGGCGCTCAGGTGGCGGTTGGGGGGGTAAACCACGTACACGGGCAGCAGGGGCTGGGTCCATTCGGGCAGCAATTGCACCAGCGTGCCGCTTGCGAGAAGCCGGCTTGCCTGCCAGCTGGTGATCTGGCCGATGCCCAGGCCTGCCACGATGGCAGTTACATAGGCATTGCTCTCGTTCACGCTGACTTGGTAGGGTCCACTGATGTCCAGGGACTCTTCGCCTTTGCGAAACTCCAGCGGGTAGTGCCGATTGGTCTGCGGCGAAAAATAGATCACGCTGGCGTGTTTTTCTTCCACCTCGATCGGGTGTGCTGGCGTGCCTTTGCGCGCCAGATACTCGGGCGCTGCAACGGTGATGAATTCGAGGTTGCCAATGCGCCGTGCCACCAGCGATTGATCGCTCAATTCGCCGCCGCGAATCACGCAGTCCACGTTGTCGCTGATCAAATCCACATTGCGATCGCTCACCCCCAGGTCCACCTGGATGTCCGGGTACCGCGCATGAAACTCCGCCAGGTGCGGAATGATGAGCAGTTGCGCCACCGATGTGCCCACATCGATGCGCAAGCGCCCGCGCGGGTTGGCGCGTGCGTTGGTCATGCTGGCCTCGATGTCGTCCAGGTCGGTCAACAGGCGCACAGTGCGGTCGTAGTACGCGGCGCCATCGGGCGTAACGGTGACGCGCCGTGTGGTGCGGTTGAGCAGCTTCACGCGCAGCCGCTCCTCCAGCGCCTGCACATGCTTGGTCACCGTGGCTTTGGGCAGCGAGAGCGAATCTGCTGCCCGGGTAAACGTGCCGGCCTCCACCACCCGCACGAATATGCGCATGGCCTGTATTTGGTCCATGGCTTCTCCTTGAATCTGGAATGTCAGCACCCACCAGTGGGTGCTGCGGAATTCTCACACGGCGATCACTCCGCGATTGTTGAGCTTTTGGAAACAGTGCTGTGGTGTTTAGCCTGTTTATCCCAAAGCCACAAGCCACTACATTTCATCCATCGTCAATTCAATGGGTACATGCCATGCAGCCCGACCAGCCCTCTTCGTCGTCTTCTTCGCCACCGTCGCCCGCACCGCAGTCCGCTGCCTCTCCTGCCAAAGCTGCCCGTGCACCCCAGGCTGCGGGAGCAACGGCATCAGTGTGCACCGATTCCACCATTGAGGTGGGCACGGGCCAAGACGTGGCGGTGCGCATGTACGGCCGCAAGAAGACGGGTGAGACGTCGCCGGTGGTGGTCCACTTTCATGGCGGCGCCTTCACCACAGGCGACCTCGACAATGGCTGCACCGTTGCGACATTGCTGGAGAGCGCAGGTGCTGTGGTGGTCTCTGTGGCTTATCCGCTGACCCCGTTCCCGCAGCCTGTTGATACCGGCTACGACGTGCTCAAGTGGGTGCACCGCCACCGCACCAAGCTGGGCGGGCAGGGCGCCTTGGTCTACCTGGCGGGCGAAGAAGCGGGTGGCAACCTGGCCGCCGCGGTGGGCCTGATGGCGCGCGACCAGTCGCATCCCCCACTGGCCGGGCAGATCTTGCTGTCGCCCATGCTGGACCCGTGTGTCGGAACGGCGTCGTTGCGCGAAGCCACAGGCAACGCCACGGGCTGCAAATGGACCGAGGGCTGGCGCAATTTTCTGCGCTGTCCGCGGGATGCTGAGCACCCGTATGCCGTGCCCGGCGCTGCGCGGCGCTTGGCGGGGTTGCCGCCCACCTTGATTCTGGTGGGCGACACCGATCCCATGCACGACGAAGCCCTGGCCTATGCGGCCCGGCTGGAGGCGGCGGGTCTGCAGGTCACCCGCCACGTGTTCTCCAAAACGACGCAGTGGCCCGATGCCTTGCTGCAGACCGGCGGGCAACCAGAGTGCCCCTGTGCGGCAGGCGCGCAAGAGCAGTTTCGAGCCTTTTTTGAAGCCACCCGAAGTCCGGTGCCTTCCTGAGAAAAGCCGGGAGCCGTAGAAAGTGATTGACCTCAACGTTGGTTGAGGTTTGATACTCCGGCCTTCCCGCCTACCCCTGGTTTTCAACGCTGATTTTTCTGGCCCGCTGTGCCGGAGGGAAAGGCTTTGTCCACGCATTTCTGCAAGCCGTGCCCGCGAGGGCGCTGACGGCAGGCAGGGCCATTGATGTCAACGATAGATAGATACGGAGGAAATCACACCATGAACAACCCGTTGGGCGGTCTGCCCGCTTGCAGCCGCGGCTGTCACAACCTGCAGTGTTGCTGCGTCTCGTGACGTTCGCGCACGTTTTTCCCGGTGGGATGCGGCCGGGTCTTGACCTTGTCACCGTGTCATTGCCGAGACTGACCATCACGCCTCTGCACTGACTCCCGTCGGCACGACGCTCGCGCACCGTGGCGCGGCCGATCACCTTCACTGGCTCGCCTCATAAGGGCGGCCTTAACGATTGAAATGACCATGAACTCCAATCTATTCTCCAAAAATCGCCCCCTGGGCTTGGCCACCATCGCCACCGCTGTGACAGCCGCCGTTGCTGCCGCCATCCTTGTGTTCCAGGCGCCCGTTGCGCAAGCCGACGGCGGCCCCGCAGTGCCTGCGGCCATGCCGGTGTCGGTGGCGGCCGTGGTGCAAAAAGACATTGCGCTGTGGGACGAGTTTTCTGGTCGTCTCGAAGCCGTGCAGCGTGTGGACGTGCGCCCCCGCGCATCAGGCGCTGTGCAGGCCGTGCACTTCCGCGAAGGCTCGCTGGTCAAGCAGGGCGACTTGTTGGTGACAGTAGACCCCGCCCCTTACGCCGCAGAGGTAGACCGCGCCGAAGCCCAAGTGGTGGCTGCGCAGGCCCGCGTGTCGTACACCCGCAGCGAACTGGAACGCGCGACACGTCTGCTCGAAGAAAAGGCCATTGCCCAGCGCGAACACGAGGAGCGCCTGAACGCCCAGCGCGAGGCCGATGCCAACCTGCGCGCCGTCCAGGCCGCGCTGCAAACCGCGAAACTGAACCTGGGCTACACCCAGGTGCGGGCTCCCGTGTCTGGCCGTGTGGGCCGCATCGAAGTGACCGTGGGCAACCTGGTAGCGGCCGGTGCGAGTGCGCCCGTGTTGACCACGCTGGTGTCCGTGAGCCCCATCTACGCGAGCTTCGATACCGACGAGCAGATCGTGGTGAAGGCGCTGGCCGACCTGCAAAGCGGCCAGCGCGGCAATAGTGCTCGCCAGCTCATCGAGCGCATCCCCGTGCAAATGGGCACCGGCACTGCGGGCAACACGCCCCACGTGGGCCGCCTCCAGCTCATCGACAACCAGGTGGATGCCAAGAGCGGCACCGTGCGTGTGCGCGCTGTGTTCGACAACGAAGACGGCGCCTTGATGCCCGGCCAGTTCGCTCGCATCCGCATGGGCCAGGCCCGCAACACACAGGCGCTGCTCATCAACGAGCGCGCCGTGGGCACTGACCAGAACAAGAAGTTTGTGATGGTAGTGGGCGAAGGCAACAAGGCCGAGTACCGCGAGGTCACCCTGGGCGCGCCGATTGACGGCCTGCGTGTGGTCACCTCGGGTCTGAAGGCCGGCGAGAACATCGTCGTCAATGGCCTGCAGCGCGTGCGCCCCGGTGCTGTGGTGGCACCGCAGCCGGTGCCCATGACCGCCAAGGCGGAGCTGGCAAGCGACCCCAAGGAAGCCAAAACCGCAGCCAAGTCGCCAGCCGCCTGAGCCAGAGCGAACGAAGGAATTTGCATCCATGAACCTCTCCCGATTTTTCATCGACCGCCCCATCTTTGCCGGGGTGCTGTCGGTGCTCATCTTCCTCGGGGGGCTCATCGCATTGCGCGGTCTGCCCATCTCCGAATACCCCGAAGTCGCGCCGCCCTCCGTGGTGGTGCGCGCCCAGTACCCCGGCGCCAACCCCAAGGTGATCGCCGAGACTGTGGCCACGCCGCTGGAGGAGTCCATCAACGGCGTGGAAGGCATGCTCTACATGGGCAGCCAGGCCACCACCGACGGCGTGATGACGCTGACGGTGACCTTTGCCCTGGGCACTGATCCCGACAAGGCCCAGCAGCTGGTGCAAAACCGCGTCTCGCAGGCCGAGCCGCGCCTGCCCGAGGAGGTGCGTCGCCTGGGCGTGACCACCGTCAAGAGCGCGCCGGACCTGACCATGGTGGTCCACCTGGTCTCGCCCAATAACCGCTACGACATCGACTACCTGCGCAACTACGCGGTGCTCAACGTGAAGGACCGCCTCGCCCGCATTGGCGGCGTGGGCCAGGTTCAGATCTTCGGCGGTGGCGATTACTCCATGCGTGTGTGGCTCGACCCGCAGAAGGTCGCGCAGCGCGGCTTGTCGGCCAGCGACGTGGTGGCCTCGATCCGGGGTCAGAACGTGCAGGCTGCTGCTGGCGTTGTGGGTGCATCGCCTGGGTTGCCCGGCGTGGACCTGCAACTGTCCATCAACGCACAAGGCCGCCTGCAGACCGAAGAAGAGTTCGGTGACATCATCGTCAAGACCGGTGCCGACGGTGCGGTGACACGCCTGCGCGACATCGCCCGCCTGGAGCTGGGCGCGGCCGATTACTCGCTGCGTTCGCTGCTCAACAACGACCCCGCAGTGGGCATGGGGGTGTTCCAGGCGCCCGGCTCCAACGCGCTCGACATCTCGGCCAATGTGCGTTCCACCATGGACGAGATCCAGAAGAACATGCCCGAAGGCGTGGAGTACCGCATTGCGTACGATCCCACACAGTTCGTGCGTGCCTCCATCCAGTCGGTGATCCACACGCTGCTCGAAGCCATTGCCCTCGTCGTGCTGGTGGTGATCCTGTTCCTGCAGACCTGGCGCGCCTCCATCATCCCGCTGCTGGCAGTGCCGGTGTCGGTGGTGGGAACGTTTGCGGTGCTGCACCTGCTGGGCTTCTCGATCAACGCCCTGAGCCTGTTTGGCCTGGTGCTGGCCATCGGCATCGTGGTGGATGACGCCATCGTGGTGGTGGAAAACGTGGAGCGCAACATCGAGGCAGGCCTGACCCCGCGCGAGGCCACCTACCGCGCCATGCGCGAGGTGAGCGGCCCCATCATCGCCATCGCACTGGTGCTGGTGGCGGTGTTCGTGCCGCTGGCCTTCATCAGCGGGCTCACGGGCCAGTTCTACCGCCAGTTCGCAGTCACCATCGCCATCTCGACGGTGATCTCGGCGATCAACTCGCTGACCCTGTCGCCCGCCCTCAGCGCGCTGCTACTCAAGGGCCACGACGAGCCCAAGGACGCGCTCACGCGCGGTATGGACAAGGTGTTTGGCGGCCTGTTCCGTGGCTTCAACCGCATGTTCCACCGCGGCTCAGAGGCGTATAGCGGTGGCGTCAAGCGCGTCATCGGCCGCAAGGCACTGATGTTCGTGATCTACCTTGCCCTCGTGGGCGCCACGGCGGGCCTGTTCAAGATCGTGCCCGGCGGCTTCGTGCCCGCGCAGGACAAGCAGTACCTCATCGGTTTTGCGCAGCTGCCTGATGGCGCCACCCTGGACCGTACCGAGAACGTGATCCGCCGCATGGGCGAGATCATGAAGGAGAACCCCAACGTCGAAGACGCGATTGCCTTCCCCGGCCTGTCGATCAACGGGTTTACCAACAGCTCCAACTCCGGCATCGTGTTCGCCACGCTCAAGCCTTTTGCCGAGCGCACCCGTGCCGACCAGAGCGGCGGCGCCGTGGCAGGGCAGTTGAACCAGGCCTTCGGTAGCATCCAGGATGCGTTCATCGCCATGTTCCCGCCGCCTCCCGTGGCGGGCCTGGGCACCACGGGCGGCTTCAAGCTGCAGATCGAAGACCGTGCCTCGCTGGGCTACGAGGCCATGGACAACGCCGTGAAGGCCTTCATGGGTAAGGCCTACCAGACGCCCGAGTTGGCGGGCCTGTTCACCAGCTGGCAGGTCAACGTGCCGCAGCTCTATGCGAACATTGACCGCACCAAGGCGCGCCAGCTGGGTGTGCCGGTGACGGACATCTTCGACACGCTGCAGATCTACCTGGGCAGCCTGTACGCCAACGACTTCAACCAGTTTGGCCGCACGTACAGCGTGCGCGTGCAGGCTGATGCGGCCTACCGGGCGCGGGCCGAAGATGTGGGCCTGCTCAAGGTGCGTTCCAGCACCGGCGAGATGGTGCCGCTGTCGGCCCTGATGAAGATGGAGCCCAGCTTCGGCCCCGAGCGTGCCATGCGCTACAACGGCTACTTGGCAGCTGACGTGAACGGTGGCCCCGCGCCCGGCTATTCATCGGGCCAGGCCCAGGCGGCCATCGAGCGCATCGCCAAGGAGACGCTGCCCCAGGGCATCACGTTTGAATGGACCGAGCTGACCTACCAGGAAATCCTGGCGGGCAACTCCGCCGTGCTGGTGTTCCCGCTGGCTATCCTGCTGGTGTTTTTAGTGCTGGCCGCGCAGTACGAAAGCCTGACGCTGCCCATCGCCATCATCCTGATCGTGCCCATGGGCATCCTGGCGGCCATGACCGGTGTGTGGCTGAGCAACGGCGACAACAACGTGTTCACGCAGATCGGGCTCATTGTGCTGGTGGGGCTGTCGGCCAAGAACGCGATCCTGATCGTCGAGTTCGCCCGCGAGCTGGAGTTTGCCGGGCGCACGCCCGTGCAGGCCGCCATCGAAGCCAGCCGCCTGCGGTTGCGCCCCATCCTGATGACCTCGCTGGCCTTTGTGATGGGGGTGCTGCCCTTGGTGTTGTCCACCGGGGCGGGCGCAGAAATGCGCAGCGCCATGGGTGTGGCCGTTTTCTCCGGGATGATTGGTGTGACGGCCTTCGGCCTGTTCCTCACCCCCGTGTTTTACGTGCTTCTGCGCAAGCTGGCAGGCAACCGCCCGCTGGTGGAGCACGGCACGCATGTGGCGCCCATCTCGCACAGCGCAGGCACCGGCGGCACGGCCCACCCTGTGCTGGCCGCGCCGCGCAAGGAGCACGAATGATGCCCCGGCCCACGCTGACAACCACCATCTTTGTGACCCTGGACGCTCGCGCCCTGTCGCCGCTGTCGAATGCAGCGGGTGCATGGGGCGGAGCAGGAGACCAACCATGACCGATTTGCTGATGAAGAACTCCTCTGACGTGAGCCCGGCAGTGCGCAAGCGCAGCCTGCTGGCCCCTTTGGCTGCTGCGCTGGTGCTCGCTGGTTGCATGACGCAGCCGCTTGTCCCGGCGCCGCATGCGGGCGTGCCCGTGCCTACCAGCTTTACCGCAGGTGGCGATGCGCTGTCCGCTGCGCCCTGGACGGTTGCTGCCCCTGCCGAGGCGCAGCCGCGTGGTGAGTGGTGGCTGGGCTTTCAAGACCCTGTGCTGGCGGACCTGGTAGCGCGTGCGGGCAATGCCAACACCAGCATCCAGCAAGCCGCAGCGCGGCTGGCAGAAGCGCGCACCCTGCTGCGCTCTGCAGACGCCGCCCGCTCGGTGCAGGTGGGTGCGTCGGCGGGGGTGTCTCGCCAGGGCGGAGCCACCACCACCGGTAGCAGCACGCCTGCCACGCTGGGCACAGCAGGTCTGAATGCCTCGTACGAACTGGACCTGTTTGGCCGCCTCTCGCAGACCAGCGACGCCGCAAAGCTCGACGCGGATGCGCGCGAGGCCCTGCTGCAAAGCACGCGCCTGATGGTGCAGGCGGACGTAGCACAAACCTATCTGCAGCTGCGCGCAGTGCAGGCCGAGCAGTTGCTGGTGCAGGAAAGCCTGGCCGCCTACGAAGGCACGCTGCGCCTCACGCAGCGCCGTCTGCAGGCTGGCGACGTGGCTGAGCTGGACGTGGCTCGCGTACAGACCGAAGTCGCAGCCACCGAATCTGACGCTCTCGCCCTGCAACGCCAGCAAGCTTTGCTGACCAACGCCCTCGCCGTGCTGGCGGGTGAGGTGGCCAGCGGTTTTGTAGTGCCTGCTGCCACAAGCGATGCGGCATTGCCCGTGATACCGCCGGGCGTCCCGGGTACCGTGCTGGCCCGCCGCCCCGACGTGTCGGCGGCCCAGACAGCCGTGCTGGCCGCGCAGGCCCGCGTGGGCGTGGCGCAGAAGGCGTGGTTCCCAGCGGTCACGCTCACAGGCAACGCGGGGCATGCATCCCCTGAGCTGGGGGATCTGTTCAAGTGGTCGGCCCGCGCCTGGGGTGTGAGTGCGCTGCTGTCGCTGCCGATCTTTGACGGCGGCCAGCGCGATGCGCAAATCGACGGCGCCAAGGCCCGTTTGGACGCCGCGCTGGCGGACCACCGGGGACAGGTGCTCAACGCGTTTCGTGACGTGGAGGACCAGTTGACCTCCCTGCGTCTGTTGTCCGGCCAGGCCGAAGCACAAGGACGTGCGGTGACCGCCGCCCGGCGGGCAACACAGTTGTCGGATGTGCGGTATCGCAATGGCTTGGTCAGCCAGCTCGAACTGCTGGACGCGCGGCGCAGCGAATTGCGCAACCGCAGACAGGAGTTGCAGGTGCGGACGGCGCAGTACGTGGCGACGGTGGGGCTGATTAGGGCGCTCGGCGGCGGCTGGGGGGATCAGGCTGTGAACCTTGCTGAAGTAGCGCGGTAGGGGCGACTAAGCTGAGGGGTTCTCTGGCCGAACAGTAGGAGCGAGCTCCATGGATCTGCAAAGCTGGAGTAGGCAGCGCTTGATCCTTTGGCGTCAAAGGTCAGAAAAGCAAAAAAACCGCCCCTCACCCCTTCAGCCATCCGCGCAACCGCTGTACCCCTTCTTCCAGTCGCCCCACATCCTGGCTGGCAAAACACCACCGCAGCCAGCCCCCGGCTTCGTCTGCGAACGCGCTGCCTGGCGCTAACCCCAACCCCGCCTCGCGCACCAGTCGCTTGGCCAATGGCAAACATTCGTCATGGCCATCGATGTGGAAAAACGCATACATGCCCCCGAGCGGCGTGGCCACCGACACCCCGGGCACATCCGCCAGGAGCGGCACCAGTGTGTCGCGGCAGGTGCGCAAGTGCGCCACCAAAGCAGGCGTGACTTCGTCCGTGCGCTGCAGCGCCACCGTGGCGCCGCGCTGCACGAACACGGGCGCGCAGGAGGTGTTGAACTCGATCAGTTTGCCGACCGCAGGCGTCATCGAAGGCGGCAACACCAGCCAGCCCAGACGCCAGCCGGTCATCAGAAAACTCTTGGAAAAACTGTGTGTGACCACCAGCCGGTCCTCGGGCTCGGCGACGTCCAGAAAACTCGGCGCTGCGCCGTTGGTGGTGTCGCCTGCGTAATACAGGCGCTCGTACACCTCGTCCGCCAAGATCCAGGTGCCGCTGCGGCGGCAGTGCGCCAGGATGGTGGCTTGCTCATCACGCGTCAGCGTCCAGCCCGTGGGGTTGTTGGGCGCGTTGACGATCAGGAGGCGCGTGGTGGGCGTGATGGCGGTCAGCAGCGCATCCATGTCCAGACGCCACGCGCCGGTGGCGTTCGCCTCCAGCGGCACGGTGCGCACCTGCGCGCCTAGAAGGCGCGGCTGCGCCACCAGATTGGGCCACACGGGTGTGACCACCACCACCTCGTCTCCCGCGTCCACCAGCGCCTGCACGGCCACCATCAGGCCGTTCACACCACCGGACGTGACTGCGATGCGGTCAAACCATTCATCGGTGTGCTGCTGCGGGTGCAGTCCGTGCATGTAGCCTGCAATGGCGTGGCGCAGCTCGGGCAGTCCCAGGTTGTGGGCGTAAAAGGTCTCCCCTTTCTGCAGCGACGCAATGGCCGCCTCGCGGATGAAATCGGGCGTGACCTCGTCACTCTCGCCAAACCAGAACCTGAGCACATCGCTGCGCCCCATGCCCTCGTTGGCCACTTCGCGAATGCGCGACTCTTCGAGGTCTTGAACTACTTTTCGCATGCAATCTCCTTGGGGCAACCACAACAACCCCATCATCGCAGCGATTGTCCATATTGCTTATGCTGCACGACGCACCAAAGGCGGCGGAGCAGGCCAGGCGAGCAGACGCCGTGGAGCAAGCAGCGCCTGACCACCGGGTTCTTTCCCCGGTGAGGGAAAGGCACCGCAGGCAACTCCGGAGGCTTCGTCCTTGCAGGCGTATAGTCGTTTTTTTGATTTTTTCACCACATTGGCTGACCAACCAACGCACATGACTTATCCCAACACCCAGCTCTTCATCGCAGGCCAGTGGCAAGACGCCGCGGACGGCAAATCCATCGCCGTGTTCAACCCGTCCACGGGCAAAGAAATCGGCCGCGTGGCCCATGCCAGCAAGCCCGACCTGGACCTGGCCCTTGCTGCCGCCCAAAAGGGCTTTGAAGCCTGGCGCGACATGCCCGCTGCCGAGCGCGCCAAGACCATGCGCCGTGCCGCTGTCCTGATGCGCGAACGCGCTGAATCCATCGCCGCCATCATGGTGCAAGAGCAGGGCAAGCCCCTGGCCGAGGCCAAGGTCGAGACCATGGCGTCCGCCGACATCATTGAGTGGTTTGCGGATGAATCGCTGCGTGTGTATGGCCGCATCGTGCCCTCGCGCAACCTCAAGGCGACGCAGATGGTGCTGAAGGACCCCGTGGGCCCCGTGGCGGCGTTCACGCCGTGGAACTTCCCTATCAACCAGGTGGTGCGCAAGCTGGCCGCCGCGTTGGCTGCAGGCTGTTCCATCCTGGTCAAGGCGCCAGAAGAAACCCCTGCCAGCCCCGCCGAGTTGATCCGCGCGTTTGCCGATGCGGGTGTTCCCGCCGGCACCGTGGGCCTGGTGTATGGCGACCCGGCAGAAATCTCCAACTACCTCATTCCGCACCCCGTGATCCGCAAGGTCACGTTCACGGGTTCCACGCCGGTGGGCAAGCAGCTGGCCGCGCTGGCTGGCAAACACATGAAGCGCGTGACGATGGAGCTGGGCGGCCATGCGCCGGTGATCGTGGCCGAAGATGCCGACCTGGAGCTGGCCATCAAGATCGGCAGCGGCGCCAAGTTTCGCAACGCGGGGCAGGTGTGTATCTCGCCCACCCGCTACCTGGTACACGAAAGCATCCGGGCCGAATTCGTCGCTGCGTTTGCCAAATACGCCCAGGGCCTGAAGGTGGGTGATGGCCTGACTGCCGGCACGCAGATGGGACCCCTGGCCAACCCCCGCCGCATTACCGCCATGGCCGACCTGATGGCCGATGCGGTGCAGCAGGGCGCCAGTCTGGTGACGGGCGGCGAGCGCATCGGCACGGAAGGTAATTACTTTCAGCCCACCGTGCTGGACAACGTGCCTCTTTCGGCGCGCATCGTCAACGAAGAACCTTTCGGCCCCGTGGCGGCCATTCGGGGTTTCGAGAAGATCGAGGACGCGATTGCCGAAGCCAACCGTCTGCCGTTTGGCCTGGCGGGTTATGCCTTCACCTCGTCGCTGAAAAACGCACACCTGCTGGCCCAGCGGCTGGAAGTGGGCATGCTGTGGATCAACCAGGCGGCTGCGCCTGCGGCCGAGCTGCCGTTTGGTGGCCTGAAGGATTCGGGCTATGGCTCGGAAGGCGGCCCGGAAGCCATCGAGGCGCACATGAACACACGCCTGGTGTCGATCATGAATGTGTGAGGAAAAAAGCAGGGGTAGCTGATCGGCCTGTGGATGTCGGCCCTGTTCTTGTTGCGCGCAAGGGCAGAGCCGGCGCCGGGCATTTGGTGGTTGGGCCCTTGTTTCCTTCGTTTCGCAGGGAAAGCCACCGTGATGGATCCGGTTGAATCCGAAAGCCGCGCCCGCGCTTTTTTCGACGATTTTGTGGACGCATTTCGCTCGTTCAACGGCGCCGCGATCGCGGAGCGTTACCTCTCTCCCTACCTTGCCTTTCACGCGCCGGGGGCCGCACAAGTGTTCTTGTCGGCCGCGGAGACTGGGGCGTATTTTCAGGGCGTCGTCGACGAGTACCACGCTCAGGGGGCTCGCTCTTGTCGCTATGCCGGCTTGTCAGTCACGCCAATGGGCGGTGACTGCATACTCGCCGCCGTGACCTGGGAGTTGGTGGCAGATGACCAGTCCGTGGTCAGCGCGTGGCGGGAGTCCTACAACCTGTGCTGGGTTGACCGCCGGTTCATGGTGTATGTATCCACCGACCATGCGCCCTGAACCGCCGCATGGGTTTGTTTGCGCCCCGAAACGCCCATCGGACAAGGTGCCTGTGAAAACGTTGGGCTAGATTCTCGTTCTTCGTCTCAACCGTAGATATCAACATGAAGTGTTTTGCGCGTGCCTGCGTACTTGGTCTTTCCTGTGTTGGCTTGTTGAGCCACGCAGCTGCGCCTGACCCATTGCTGGCCGGATGCTGGCGGGCAGTCAAGATTGTTCTGTATGTGGAGGACGGGTCAAAAGCGGAGGACACCTCGGGGCGCTGCGTGCTGGAGTTCAAGGACGATCAGTTCGTCTCGACCTGCAAAACGAGCAGTGGGGTTGCCACAACCTCCTATCAGTACCAGGTTGTTCGCCCCAATTTCTACACGGTCAAAATGACCGGCAGCACGTTTCGGACGGAACTGATCGGCTCCACGCGCGAGTACGAATACCGCATTGAAGGGGATCGACTCTTCACCTCGACCGCTCCGCAGCCCAAGGTGCGTGTGCCCGCCACGGCAGCTCCACGGGTAGAAACAGAGGCCACGAAGACGCCGTGTCCATAAGGGTGATGGGAAATCAGGGGGCGATGCACGCCGCCCTGGCACGCTTTGCCCGTGCCAATGCCATCTACACCGCCCCATAAAGCCCTAGATCCCCTTGTACCCCTAACTTCTCCGTGAACGCTTTTGGGTCGAAGCCTTCGTCTGCAAACTTCTTTTGCATCACCGCAGTGGCATGGGCCACCGATGCCGGGTCTTTCCATTCGACCCAAGTCAGGACGTTGAAGCGGCCGGGCCCCGCCACCTGCTTCAACACGCAGGCGTTTTCACAGCCGGGCAAGGATCGCAGCGTGTGCTGCAAATGCTTCATCTGCGCTACGAACGCATCCAGTGCGTCGGCAGGCACGGCGAACTTGTCGACTCGGAAACGGGCTGCCTGGTTATCGTCGTTGCTGACTTGGGTCATCTGAAACGCTCCCTCTTCGCAAAAATGGCCACCGAACATTCGGCGAAAGCGGATCGTAGAAGCTCAGGTTAAGTTGAGGTCAAGCGGGTTTCCGATCCCACGGCACATGCCGTGCGATCTGTACAACCGGCCAGAAAAAAACCTCTGCGCAGATTTGCGCAGAGGTTGATCGAAAAACTCATATTTTGATAGCTGCTAGCGCTTATCCAATAAGCGCTAGAGCCTGTTTTGGCTTGAAAACCTTCAAGCCCGGCGCTCAGAACCGATACGTCGAAGTCAACGTGTACGTCCGCGCCTGCCCATAGAAACAATCGCCCCGTGCCAGGCACTGGGTGATCTGGACCTTGTCTGTCAGGTTGACCACGTTGAACGCCACGCGCCAGTCGCCTGCGTCGTAGGCCACCATGGCGTCGGCGATGGTGGCGGCGGGGGTGCTGATGGCGGTGGTGCCGCTCCATTGCGACCCGGTGTAGCGCACGCCCGCGCCCACCGTCCAGCCGCCGCGGCCTTGCGCTGCAAAGCGGTGGCTCAGCCAGGCCGATGCGGTGTGTTTGGGCACGCTGGCCACCGGTTGCCCTTGGTCGCCGGTGTTGCTGCGGGCTATTTTTGCGTCGGTGAACGCATAGCCCAGGGTGAAGTCCCAGTTGCGTGCCAGGCTGGCCTGCACCTCGGCCTCGAAGCCTTTGACCTTGACCTCGCCGATCTGCAGGCTGTTGAGCGGGTTGCCGGGGTCTGTGGTCTTGCGGTTCTTTTCACGCAGTTGGTAGACGGCGGCAAAGGCGTTGATGCCCTGGCCGGGAGGCTGCCACTTCACGCCAGCCTCCCATTGCTCGCCGCGCTGGGGTTTGTAGGCCGTGCCGTAGGCGTCTACACCGCCCAGCGGCTGGAACGACTCGGAATAGCCCGCATACGGTGCCCAGCCGCCGTCCATCTGGTAGGTGACGCCAGCGCGTTTGGTCCAGGCTTTGTCGTCGACGGCCGCAGCGGGACGGCCTTCGGTCTCGGTCTTGGCGTTGTCATGGCGCAGGCCCACCGTGGCGGTGAAGCGGTCCCACTTGATCTGGTCCTGCACATAGAAGCCCAGCTGCTTTTGCACCACGTTGGGCTGGCGCACCAGCTGCGATGCGGTCGGTGGTGTGAAGTTGCCGTACACGGGGTTGTACACGTCGATGGCGGGCGCCGCGGCGCGCCAGGCCTGCTGGCCGGTGTGGTTGCGCTGCACGTCCAGGCCCGCCAGCAGTGTGTGTTCGGTGCTGCCTGCCTTGAGCTTGCCTTCCAGCTGCGTGTCGATCAGCAACATGCGGCCGGTGTTGATGTTCCACACCGCATCGCGCGCCACGGTGCGGTTGTCTGCGTTGAACACGGGGCGTGCGGGACGGCCCGCAGCGGCGTTGGCGGTGAAGCTGGTGTAGATGGTGCGGTAGTCCACCTCGCTCACGGTGCGGCGCAAGTTCTGGCGCACGGTCCAGTCGGCGTTCAGGCGGTGGCTGAAGAGGTAGCCCCATGAGTTGTTGGTGGTGTCATACGCATCCCAGCCGGGCTCGCTGATGAAAGTGTTGCGCGGGATCTGACCGTACTGGCTGGCCAACTGCGTGCCTTGCCAGGGGAAGAAGCCGATGAGCGAGCCGCTCTTGTCCTTTTGGTGCAGGGCCTGCAGCGTCAGCGACGTGTCGGCATTGGGCTTCCATGTCAGCGACGGCATCAGCACCATGCGGTCGTCGCTCACGTGGTCCACCTGCGAGCCGCTGTCGCGTCCCACGGCCACCAGGCGGTAGAGCCACTGGCCGTCTTTGTCCAGGGCACCGGTCAGGTCGGCCGCAATCTGTTTGCGGCTGTTGTTGCCCAGCTGCACCTGCACCTCGCGTAGCGTTTCGGCCTGCGGGCGCTTGCTGGTGAGGTTGAGCACACCGCCCACACTGCCCTGGCCATACAGCACCGACGTGGGGCCGCGCAGAAACTCCACCCTCTCCAGCGTGTACGGGTCGGGGCGGCTGGTGTTGTAGGTGCCGTAGGTGCGCAGCAGCCCGTCCTGGTATTGGCTGACGGTGCCGCCGCGTGCGCTGAAGCTGTCCACGCGGCTGTCGAAATAGTTCGACACCGCGCCCGCCGTGTACGCCGTCACCTGCCGCAGCGTCTGCACGCCCTGCGTTTCCATCTGGTCGCGCGTGATCACGCTGATGGCCTGCGGGGTTTCGATGAGAGGGGTATCGGTTTTGGTGGCGCTCAAGGCGCGCTTGGCCACAAAGCCGGTGACCGGAGCGGTGGGGTTCTCTTGCTCGGCGCCTGCGCTCACGGTGACAGGTGTCAGCGCCTTCTCGGCGGTAGGGACGGGGGTGTTGTCGGTGGTGGTCTGCGCATGCGCTGCGCCGCAAAGGGCGAGCAATGCCGCGTGTGCGATGGCAGTGCGGCAAAGGGTGGTGCCGGGGGTCATGGTGTTGCCTTTCGAAAATTAAAAATGGGGGAAGGACAAGCGCCGCGCGGGGATCCACGGGCTCGATGGCCCGTGTCCCCACACAGCGCGCCCCGACGTCAGAAGCTGTAGTCCAGCGATACCTGCACCGACCGCGGCTGGCCGGGGGTGACGGCGCCAAAGCCTGCCGCGCTGGCCGTGCCGTCCAGGTAGTAGCGCCGGTTGGCAACGTTCTTCAGGTTGACCTGCAGCCGCACACCGCCCGCAAACTGGTAGCCCGCCGCCAGGTCCACCGTGGTAAAGCCCGGCAGGCGCCACAGGTTGTCGTTGGCGGTGAACTTGTCGCCCTGGTGCACCAGGCCGCCACCCAGCCACAGGCCGGGCAACTGGGGCACGCGGTACTGCGTCCACAGCGATGCGGTGCGGCGCGTGGCCAGGCCCACGCGGTTGCCCACGTTGGCGCCCGCCGTGGTGTCGGCCAGTACCTTGGGGTTCTGGAAGCTGGCCTGGGCTGTCACTATCCAGCCCGGGGTGATACGGCCCTGCAGTTCAAACTCCACGCCCTTGATGCGCTGGCGCGCGGTCAACACGGAGTAGCCGGGGTGCAGCGGATCGGTGGCGGGAGCGTCGCTCAGTTCCAGGTCAAAGGCAGACACCGTGGTCAAAAGGCGCTGGTTCAGCCATTCCTCTTTCCAGCCCACTTCCAGTTGTTTGCCTTCCGACGGCGGCGCGGCGCGGTCGCCCCACAGCAGCGTGCCCGAGTTGGCCTGGAACGAGCGTGCGTAGCTGGTGTAGACCATGCTGCCCGGGCGCACCTCCCAGCTCAGCGCGGCGCTGGGCTGGGTCTGGCTCAGATCGGTGACGGGGGTGGTGTAGGCGTCCTTGAAGCGGTCATGGCGCAGGCCCAGCAGCAGGGCGAAGTCGCCCATGGCAAGGCGGTCTTGCAAGAACACGCCGGTGTTGCGGGTATCGGACGACACCCGCGATATGCCGGTGGAGGCGACGGGTGCGACGACCCCGGTGACCGGGTTGTAGAGGTCAACGGCGCCAAGCGTGCCGGTGGAGCGTGCGCCATAAATGCCCTCGATGGCGCGCCAGTCCACGCCCGCCAACAGCGTGTGCTTGACGGGGCCGGTTTGCAGCTGTGCGCGCAACTCTGCCAGTGCGGTGTCCGAGGTGTAGTTCTGGCGCGGGGCCATCCAGTAGCCGCGCGGTACGCTGCCGTCGGCGGCTGGACCCATGGGCGACACGATGTTCACGTTCCGAAAAGTCTCGTTGCGCGACAGGTGCACACGGCCTTCCAGCCCGTCAGAAAAGCGGTGCTGCAGCTCGGTGGAATAAAAGCGCAGGTGGCCGTCGGTGTTCAACCACGGCTCGCCGTAGAACGTGCCCACGGGCAGCACGTCTGCGCTGCGGGGATTCTTGGGGTCGGGCACGGCCAGGCCCGAGGTGGAGGTGCCGTCGATGCCCTGGTATTCGGCCTGCGCGCGCCAGCGGGTGTCGGGGGTGATCTGCCATTCCAGGCTGCCCGCCACGCCTTGCTTGCGCGGGGTGTTGCCATCCACAAAGCTGCCGCCCCGGCTGGCAGCGCCGTCCAGCCGGTAGCGCAGCGTGCCGTCCGCGTTCAGCGGGCCGGTGAAGTCGAACTCGGCACTGCGCCAACCATGGCTGCCGGCACCGGCTTTCACGGTCCGCAGGGGCTCGGCCAGGGGGCGTTTGCTCACGTAGTTGACCAGGCCGCCTGGTGCCACCTGCCCGAACTCCAGCGCGGCAGGGCCCTTGATGACTTCGACACGCTCGATGTTGAACAGCGGCGGGTCCATCAGGTGGACAAACTTGGCGCCGTCGCGCAAGAAGTTGAAGGTGTTGTTGGCCCACAGCCCGCGGATGGAGAACTGCGAATACGAGCCGTAGTATTCGCTGCGCGTCGCGATTCCGGACGCATTGCGCAGCACGTCGCGCTCGGTGGTGGCCATTTGCTGCTCCAGCAGCGCGTTGTCGATCACGCTGACCGAACGCGGGGTTTCCAGCACCGACAGGCCCAGGCGCGAGCTGCTTTGCGCGCGCCGCGCAGGCGTGGCCGCCGCGCCTGCGGTGGAATCGACCACGTCAACCTGGCGCATCGAGGGTGCGGGGGCTGCCGCGTCGTCGGTGGTGCTGGTCTGCGCCTGGGCGGCGCCGTAGGCAACAAGTAAAACAGCCTGCGCAATGGCCGTGCGCAGCGGGCGATGGTGGTTCATGGTGCTATGGTTCTAGTAGCTGTTTGCCTATATTTGGAAAGCGCTACAGGGGTTTTATGCGCACAAGTCGTGCGCAGGACGGTCCAACACGACCCGAGACACAGGGCGTGTCAGGGGGGTAGGGATGAAGTGGCGGGCTGGCCCGTCGACCGTCTGACGGGTTGGCTGGCTGGCGAGCTGACCGGATGAAGGGTTGCTGCGGGCCCGATGGAACGGCGGCCTGGGTGGCCGTTTCCCGTCGACTGGTTTAGTGGCCCTTCGGTGGCTCGGGCAGTGGTGGCGAGGCCATGCCTTCGGCCAGCACAAACGTCAGCGTGGTCACGTAACTGGCTTCGCCGTATTTTTCGCCCTGGGCTGTGGTGCCTTCGGTCTTGTCGGTGTGTTTCACCTCGGCCACGTACTGGCCCTTCCACGGCGTGACGAAGGTGACAGTGCCGTCTTCACCAGCTTCGGCCTCGCGTGTCCAGCCGGAGGGGGCGGCCAACTGCACCTTGGCCTTGGGCACGGGCGCGCCCTTGTAGACCACCTTCAGCTCACCCGGTTTGCCTGTGGGCACCAGGTCCAGCGGGGCGGTGGGCGCCACGGGTTTGGTCAGGCCAGCCACCCAGCGGGCCGACGGCTGCCAGACCATGGCCGGCAGGTTGCGTTTGCTGCGGTCAATCAAAGGGTAGGCTGGGGCGGCAAACAGCGTGTCGGGCGTTCCGGTGGTGGTGTAGGCGAAGGAGTCCTTGCCGAGCGTGCCCTCCACGCGTCGCGCGGTGGTGCCGGCCACTTGCTCCAGCACGGGTACGCCCTTGAACTTGTCCAGAGCGCCCGGCGAGCTTTCGCGCAGGTTTTCATTGAACTCGCCGAAGTGCAGGCGCGCCTGGCCGCCTGTGTTTTCGAGCCAGACCTGGTGGGCGCTGGCGGTGGTGATGGAGGCGCAGGCAATGAGCGTAGCCAGCACGGCGGTCTTGCGGCATTGGGTCGATGGCATGGAGATTTTCCTTTCGGTGGTTTCAACAAAATTCAAGGGGCGCGTCGACCCCACACCCCTGCTTATGCAAGGGTGCTTCACTCATCTATTGATAGCTGCTAGCGCTTGATGGATAAGCGCTGGGTGGCTTTTTGACCTAAATTGTCCTCGTTCGGTGCGGTCCACCGACTGCTGGGCGAATCGGTTCGGATCGGTTCGGATCGGCGGTTAGAAGTCCACGCTCACACTCAGCGACAGCGTGCGCGGCGCGCCCACCACCAGGTAGCCGGAGCCGGGGTAGCCGCCCACCGAGGCCCAGTCATTGCGGTTGGTCAGGTTGTCGATGCGCGCGCGCAGCGTGACGAGCCGGCCTTGCACTTCGGTCAGGTAACGGGCGCCCACATCCAGCCGGTTCCAGCCGGGCACACGCAGGGTGTTGGTGGCGTTGGCGTAGCTGGCGCCCGTGTGCACCAGGCGGCCGTCCACAGCCAGGCCGGGCACGCCAGGCACGTCCCATTCGGCGCCCAGGTTGGCTTGCAGCTTGGGCACGCCAATCACGCGCTGGCCGTCGGTGGCGGCAGAGCCAGTGGTCAATTGCTTGGCATCGAGCCAGGTCAACCCGCCCAGCACGCGCAGGCCCTTGATGGCCTCGCCTTGTACGGCCAGTTCCACGCCCTGGTGGCGGTCCTTGCCGCCCGTGCTGAAGATGTTGTCGGCTGCGTTCAAGAACGCGCGGGGTTTGGTGGTGGAGAACAGCGCCACGCTGCCGCCCACGCGGCCCGCCTCAAACTTGATGCCCACTTCCTTTTGCTTGGAGACATACGGCGCCAGCGCCTGGCCCCGGTTGGCGGCAGTGCTGGGCGCGGTCTGGCCCTGGCTCAGGCCTTCCACATAGTTGGCGTACACCGACAGGCCCTTGTCCAGTTTGTAGACCGCCGCCAGCAGCGGGCTGGTGCGGCTCTGGTCGTAGCGGTCGGTCTGCACGGCCGTGCCGTAGGCGTAGTTGGCTATCTCCATTTTTTGATGGCGCAGGCCCAGGGTGAACAGCAGGCGGTTGTCCATCAGCGACATCGTGTCGCCCAGTGCAAAGCTGGTCAGGCGCGTGGTGCCGGTGCGCAGGGGGTTGTTCAGGTCGCCGCCACGGAAGGCGCCCGCACTGAACGCTGGCAATGGAGAGGCTGCAGGGTTGTAAAGATTGGTGGTTTGCGTATTGGCAAAGTCCATCGCATAAGCGTTCTTCTTTTCAAAGTCGTAGTGCGACGCCACTGCTACCCATTCGTGCCCGACGCTGCCGGTCTGCAGCTTGCCGCGCAGGCCCAGCTCGCCCGTGTTCACGCTGTCCTTGCGGGTGTTGTCAAAGCGGTAGGTGCTGGCCGCCCCTGTGCTGCCGTTGGACACCGTCAGGTTTGCCAATGAGTTGGCTTCTTCGCCACGGCGTGCCCCCGCGGCGGCCCAGGCCGTGGTGGTGGGCGACAGGTCCCACTCGCCGCGCAGCGTGCCGAACAGGTCGCGCTCGTTCGAGTAGCTCCAGGGCTGGGCAAAGTTGGACTGGTTGTCGGGTGCGGTGGGCACGCTGGTCACGGTGCTGCCCAGCGTGACGTTGGTGCGGGTGTTGCGCAGTTGGTGGTCTTGCCAGCCAATGTCGCCCGACAGGCGCACGTCGCGGCTGCGCCAGTCCAGGCCCACGGCCAGCAGGCCGAGTTTGCTGTGCTCGTCATCCACTGCCGTGCCGCCGCTGCGGGCGGCGGCGTTCACGCGGATGCCCGTGTTGCCGTCGGGCCCGAAACGGCGCGCAATGTCGGCCGCCACCTGCGTCTGGCCGCCGCTGGCCACGCCAAACGTCACGCGGTTCAAAGGTTCGTTGGGAGCCCGTTTGGGCAGCAGATTGATGCTACCGCCCAGGCCGCCGCCATTGGGGCTGGCGCCATTCAAAAAGGCGGATGCACCGCGCAGCACTTCCACCCGCTCGAACAGCTCGGTGGCGATGTACTGGCGCGGCAGCAGGCTGTACAGGCCGTTGTAGGCCGTGTCGTCTGAATCGAGGATGAAACCGCGGATGAAGAACGCTTCCTGAAAATTGCCAAAGCCCCGCGCCACGCGCACCGTGGGGTCGTTCTGCAGCACATCGCCCACGCTGCGGGCGTGGCGGTCTTGAATGAGTTCGTTGGTGTAGCTGGTGATGGAAAACGGCGTGTCCATCGCGTCCTTGGTGCCCAAAATGCCCGCCCGGCCCCCGCGCGCCACCTGGCCGCCCGGGTACGCGGGCGACAGGCCCTGCGCCGACGCGTCAGCGCTGGCGTTGACCGTGACGGTGGACAGGGTCTTGCCTTGTTCGTTTGCCGAAGCTGCGGCGGCTGCGGAGGCTTGTGCCAGTGCTGCGGGAGCGGCCAGCGTGAACATCACGGCAACTGCGATGGCAGCGGGCGTGGCGGCGAAGTGGGGGCGTGCGGCGCGCAGCGAAGGGCTGCGCTGAAGGGTGATGTGGTTCATGGATTTCTTGGGTTTCAGTGTTCAACAGAGGCAGGGCGGGGCGCTGCCATGTCCGTGGGTGTTTGTGGGGGTGGGCTTGCAGCGGCCGGGGGGCGCCAGGAGAACCAGCCCATCACCGCCACCGGAACGCCCAGGCCCAGCCACGACCACCAGTCGCCCCAGGTGTCAGACACGAGTGCGGTGATCAGGCCGGTGGTGGTCAGCAGCCCCATGGCAATGGGCCATCCCCACAGGGCGATGAATGGGCTGGTGCGCTTCATGGCGTGGCCTCCGACCGGGCCATGGCGCCACTGGGGTGTGGGGCAACCGGGGCCGCGGTTGGCGGGGCGGCCATGTCTGGGGTGCTTGCGCTGCTGCTGCTGGCATTGCTGCCCTGCACGCCGCGGCGCAACCACAGATACAGGCCGCTGCCCAGCACGATGATGGTGGCCATGTCCAGCAGCGCCCAGAGGATCTTCATCGGCAAACCCCCGTAGTCGCCAAAGTGCAGCGGCTGCGACACCAGCAGGGCGGTCAGGTACCACGGCAGCTGCGGCGCTGCGGTGACCTGGGCCGTGCGGGCGTCCACCATCACGGGCTGCAGCAGGCGCGACGTGAGGGGCTCGTTGCCCTTCAAGAAGAAGGTGTTGTGGTGCGGGCTCGAAAATGCCGTGCCCGGAAACGCAATGAAAGACAGCTTGGTGCCTGGCGCGTGGGCCTGCGCGGCCTCCATCGCTTGCTGCAGCGGGCCGCGCTCTGCGGCGGGGACGATGGGCTGGCCTTCATAAGGCTTGAGCAGCACCGAGAGCTGGTCGTACTGCCAGTATTTGATGAGCAGGTCGGCCCACGTGTTGATCATGCCCGTGCCGCCCACCACCAACGCCCACACCAGCGTGACGATGCCCAGCAGGTTGTGCAGGTCCAGCCATTTCACGCGCGTGGACCGGTCGCGCCGCACATCGCCAAACGCCAGCTTGCGCATGAACGGCGCATACAGCACCACCCCAGTGACGATGGCCACCAGCAGCAAGAGGCCCATGAAGCCGAGGAACAGCTTGCCCGGCAGGCCTGCAAACAAGTCCACATGCAGGCGGAACATCACGTACATGAAGCCTTCGTCCACCGGCCTGCGCGACAGCACTTCGGTGGTGCGTGCATCCACCGCAATCGACTTGAAGTCTTCGGTCGGCGCCGGGGTGGGCGTGAGGGTGACGAACCAGACGTTGCCATCGTCATCGGACTGCGACGCAAACTGCACCACGCGTTCGGGGTGCAGCGCGTGCGCAGCTGCCAGCACCTGGTCCAGGCTGGCGCGTGGGGTGTTGGCAGGCATCGCGGGCGCCTCGACCTCGGTGCCCAGCAGGTGGCCGATTTCGTGGTGAAAGATCAGCGGCAGGCCCGTGAGGCACAGCAGCAGCATGAACACGGTACAGACCAGGCTGGACCACTTGTGGGTCCACGACCAGCGGCGCAGGGTGGAGGGGCTCAGCATGGTGTGGTTTGGGGGTTAAGCGGGCCGCCCTGACGCACACGCACCCGATCACCCTGCTGCGTGAGTACCGCAGTGGCGGCAATGGCGGCAGCAGAGGGTGAGAAAAGAAAGAAGTGGTTCAAGCCAGACAACCCGAATGCATCTGCGGACGGTGGGTGCTGGCTGCAGCCGAGGGGAACGGCTGTGGCTTGCGGAAACCTAATCTTACAGCGTGAATGGGAATGATTCCTGTTTTGACTGTTGGTCCGTATCAATTACGCAACCCGACCCAGCCTTGAAATTCTTTAAATGATAAAAATAAATTTGACTGAAATGATAAATAAGGTAAAAATTCGCCATCTTCTAAAGAACAAGGTGATATTCCATGAGCCGCCAAAGCATGACTGTTCGCACCAAACTAAGCCTGACCTTTGGCTTGATGGTCACTCTGATACTTTTGGTGGCGGGTATCGCCATCTATGACCTGACGAAGCAAAAGGACCAGTTCCACGACTTCGTCACGGGCATCAATGCAAGGGCGTATCTCGCGAAGGATGTGCAGTCGTCGGTCAACCGCCGCGCGATTGCGGCACGCAACCTGGTGCTGGCCACGAAGGAATCAGACCGGGCTGCCGAAAAATCGGCAGTAGCAAAGGCGCATGCCGATGTGCAGGAACGGCTGGGCAAGCTCAAGGAGATGGTGGCGATGGGCCATGTGCCTGCCAACGTCAAGGCGCTGGTGGACGACATGGACAAGATCGAGCACGCATACAGCGCTGTGGCGCTGAAGATCGTGGATCTGGCGCTGGCGGGTCAGCGTGACGAGGCCATGGCCAAGATCAACGACGAATGCCGCCCGCTGCTGGCCGCTTTGCTTGCCAAGACCCGGGAGTACCAAGTTGTCACGAACGAGCGTTCTGACCAGCTGATTCAGCAATCCGAATCGGACATGGCGGCGCAGCGCACCTACATGGTGGTTCTTGCATTGCTTGCGACCCTGGTGGCACTGTTTTCTGGTTTCTTTATCACCCGCAGCTTGTCCCGTGCACTGGGGGCAGAGCCGGATGTCCTCAGCGATGCTGCGCAGCGGGTGGCCAATGGTGACCTTTCATCGATCTATGGCGCAGACAGTGCCATCAAAGGAAGTGTTCTGGCGTCACTGACCTTGATGCAGCAGAACCTGTCGGAAATTGTCACGAAAGTGCGTGGCGCATCGGATTCCATCGCCATGGGCACGTCCGAAATTGCACGTGGAAACATCGATCTGAGCCAGCGCACAGAAGAGCAGGCCAGTGCCCTGCAGCAGACCGCGGCCACCATGGAGCAGTTCAGCACCACGGTCCGCAACAACGCGGACAACGCCAAGGTGGCAGATCAACTGGCCGTCAGTGCGTCCACAGTAGCGACACAAGGCGGCAATGTGGTGTCACGCGTTGTTGACACCATGAAGGACATCAACGAGAGCTCGCGCAAGATCTCCGACATCATCGGTGTCATTGATGGCATTGCCTTTCAGACCAACATTCTGGCGCTGAATGCGGCGGTAGAAGCAGCCCGTGCAGGTGAACAGGGACGCGGTTTTGCTGTCGTGGCCTCTGAGGTGCGCAATCTTGCCCAGCGCAGTGCGGGTGCAGCCAAGGAGATCAAGACACTGATCAACGAAAGTGTGGAAAAGGTGGCCATGGGCACCAGTCTGGTGGACCAAGCGGGCCAGACCATGAACGAAGTGGTGGAAGCCATCAAGCGCGTGTCCGACATCGTGGCCGAGATCAGTTCTGCAAGCTCGGAGCAAAGTTCAGGTGTATCGCAGATCGGTCAGGCAGTGAACCAGATGGACCAAGTCACGCAGCAGAACGCAGCCCTGGTCGAGGAAAGCGCCGCCGCCGCACAGAGCCTGGACATGCAGGCCCAGCAATTGACCGTGGCCGTGCAGATTTTCAAACTGGATAGTTTGAAGGGACCTGCGCTCATTGGTGTCACGCAGCGGCCAAGGCTTGGCTATGCAGCGTGATCAGAGTCGCCCGCTGTCCGCTCCTTCTCGTGCCCAAGTCCCCCCGATTTCACTGGAATGGCCATGACGCAAGAGTTCACAAAGCTCATCCGGCAAATAAGCGCAAGCCGATTTGACTACCTGTCCAAAGCAAACAGCCCAGAGGAGCGGACGGGCGCAATGGGCATCGTGACACTGTTCGCGTTGGCGTCGCACACATTGACGACCATGACCGGAACGCTCGCCATAGTGTCTGTTGATCACTTCGGAGTGAATGGAGGCTGGCACGGCTCGCGCCTGTGCGCCCAGGTCCAGCGGCTCGCAGAGCTGAGCGTTCAGGTCTCCGCATCGGTCGAGCGGCTTGTGGGCATGGCGCTGGTGGATCTGCACGCCCTGCACGTCTCCGGCCAGGACGCAGTGGAGCGCGAGAACATTGAGGAGATCATGACCACCGGCACGATCTACATCGAGTCGCTGAGCAACGTGTCGGTGGAAACAGCCAATCTGGCGCGCAGACAGGGAATCTGGGGCCGGCGCCCGGCAATGTCGCAGCCATCACTTCCTTCCGCAGAGTTCAGCCCCGAGTTGGCGCAGGCCGAGGAGTCTGTGCGCCGGCTGATCGGTCAGATCATCGAGCTGGAACTGGGGGTGGAGCAGTTTGGTGGAAGGTGGGTAATGTCGTGACGGTGCATGGACAGGCCCACTGAACGCGGTCGACAGAGAATGCATTCAGACCTCCGCCCGCGCCGTTGCTCCAGCGCCTGATAAAGCGCTCGAGACCGTTTTGATCAGAAATTTTTGAGCCTTAGGCCGCGTGCGCTTAGTGATCAGAAGTGCGTACGCAACGTCACCTGCAGCGCTCGTGGCGAACCCGGCAGGATCAGGTTGTCGTTGCTCCCATGGGCCGACACGTAGTACTTGCGGTTGGTGAGGTTCTTGATGTTCACGTCTACGCCCCACCGGCCAAGCGTGTACTGCAGCGCCGCGTCCAGCGTGGTGTAGCTGGGCAGCGTGACCAGGTTGGTCAATGACGTGAAGCGTGCACCCACGTAGTTAACGCCGCCGCCCACGCGCAGGCCGTGGCCCATGTCCTTCATGGCCCACAGGAAGGCCGAGTTGCGTGGCGTGAGGGCGGCCACCTTGCCCTGTGCCGGGACTGCTACCGTAGGCGATTGCAGCGACCCCGTGGTGGCCAGAGATTTCGTCATGCGGCCATCCAGCCAGGCATAGCCAGCGCTCACATCCCAGCGACCAGGGAGGCGCCCGTTGGTGGTCAGCTCCAATCCATTGGTGCGCTGTGTGCCCACGTTGATCTGGCGCGAGGGATTGGCTGGGTCGCTGTTCTTGATGTTGGTGCGCTCTAAATTGAAGAGAGCCCCGGTGATGCTCATGCGTCCATCCAGCAAGTCCAACTTGAAGCCGATTTCTTTGTTTTGCGTGATTTCGGGTTCGCTGGCGGTGTTGCTGGCCGACAGCGCAAAGGCTTCGGCAGAAGGCTGGAACGACCTGCTGTACGACACGTAATACGACACGGTGTCGCTAGGTTGCCAGACCAGACCAGCGCGGGGACTGAACTTCCGATCGGTGCGAGAAAGCGTTGTGAGCTTGCGGTCGTAAGCCGTTTGCTGCTTGAACACGTCGTATCGCGCGCCCACCAGCGCCTTCCATTGCGGCGCCAGCGTGATCTGGTCTTGCCAATACAGTGCGGCGGTGTCTTGCGTGGTGTGGCTGGGGATGGCGTTGTCGGCGTTGTAGTTGGCGGCCGGGATGATGGGTGCTGCGGCGATGGGGTTGAAGATGGACACACGGTCCGCACCGCCCGAGACGGATTCGGAGCGCTTTTTCTGTTGGCCCAGCTCCATGCCCATCAGCCAATCTTGCTTGAGGCCGCCGAGACGGTTGCGCCAAGTGACGTCGGTCTGGTTGAAGACACCTTTTTCGTCGCGCAGGATAAAGGCCCGCGTGCGGCCCACTGTCATGTTCACCGGGTCGGTGGTGCCGCTGGGCAGCGTGTTGTAGCGGTCCAGCGCGTAGTCGTACAAGCGCGTGACGTTGCGCACCGACCACGCAGCGTTGAAGCGGTGGTTCAGCGTGGCTGCGAACGACTGCATCGTGCTGGTGGTGGTGTCATCCTGCGCGGCGTTGCTGGAGCCGTAGTAGGTGCTTGCGGGCACGTTGACGGGACGGCCATTGAGCGCGGGGATGCCGAAGTCCGTCAGGCGCTTGTCGCGGGCGTAGGTGTATTGCAGCAGCAGGTCGGTCTGCGCTGCGAGCTTGAGGGCAAGCGAGGGCGCGAAGTTGTGGCGCTTCACGAATTGCTGGTCACGGTAGCTGCCCGAGTCTTCCACGGCGGCATTGATGCGAAAAGCAGCGGTGTCGCTGATGCCCACATTCACATCGGCTGTGGCGCGGCGGAAATCAAAGCTGCCCAGACCCAGCGTGGCCTCGCCAGAGGTTTCACCAAACTTCGGCTTCTTGGTGACACGATTGATCAACCCACCCGATGAGCCACGGCCGTACAACACGGCGGCGGGGCCTTTGAGCACCTCGATGCGTTCGATGTCGGCCAGATCGCGAAAGTACAGTGCGTCATCCCGCACGCCGTCTACAAACTGGTCGGCAATCGCCGTGAAGCCGCGAATCACCACCTGGTCCCGCTGCCCGTCGCCGTGGCTCATGGCCACGCCGGGCACGTTGCGCAGTGCGTCTTCCATCGAACGGGCGCCTTGGTCGCGTAGCAACTGCGCGGGCACCACGTTGACGGCCTGCGGCACATCGCGCAAGGGCGCGCTGCCTTTGGTGGCAGCAGTGCTGGCCGCTGGTGAATAACCGTCGTCGTTTGCGCCAGACTGCACAGTGACTTCACCGAGTGTCTGCGGCTGGGTGGGCTGCGCCAGTGCAGGGCCACAGAGAGTCGCGAGCAAGGCCGCCATCAGCGGGTTGAGACGGTGGCGGATGGGAGTGTGAGCGTGCATGATTTTCCTTGGAGTAAGCGCAACGCAGTTGGCAGAAAACCCGTGCAACGCGGTGCCTGGCGCGGGCCAAAAGTGGCCTGCTGTCTGGGGCGCGGTGTTCGGCGAGAAAACAGTGAAATCAGAGAGGGCGCGCGGTGGCGATGCAGGGCTGTGAGCAGAGCGGGATGGCATTTATTGGTCGACGGCGTTGCATGTCATTCGCTCGCTGGCGGCGATTTTGTGAACATCTTTTTGACCACACCCCGCCATCTGAAGGCCACCGGAAGCGGTCAAAAAGAAGAAAAAAATGAAGGCTGCGAGCTGAAGACACGCAGCCAACGGGCAGTACCGCGCTGGTGCGCGGAGCCGAAGGCGAGGCCCTCTGGCTTGAACGTTGGCTGGCAGAAGAGAAAAGAGAAAGGAGGCGAAATGGCTCGGATGGCCCGTCGCCCAGTCGTCTCAGTGAGGTGCGCTGCTGGCTGAAACCTCTAGTTTATTCAATTGCGAACAATTCTCATTGTAATTTTTTGGCAATCACCAAGGTTTGTGCATTTGCAACAACACCGTCCGCTCAAGAGCGCGCATTCGACGGCAGACGGGCATAAAAAAACGGGCCGCAGCCCGTTGGTGAAATCTTCCCCGCCGTCTTCAAGGTGCTCAACTCCGCCGAGTCCCTACAAAACGATAAAGGGAGCGCTGCAGTTATTCCACTTCACCCATCTGCGATTGCAGGTAGTTCTGCAAACCCACCTTGGCGATCAGGTCGATCTGGGTTTCCAGAAAGTCGATGTGCTCTTCGGTGTCGTCCAGAATCTTTTGCAGCAGGTCGCGCGAGACATAGTCACGCACGGATTCGCAGTGGGCAATGCCGTCCTTGATGGTGGCCTGGGCGCCGAGTTCCGAGCTCAGGTCGCACGCCAGAATCTCCGGCACGTCTTCGCCAACTTGCAGCTTGGCCAGATCCTGCAAATTGGGCAGGCCGTCCAGCGTGAAGATGCGGTCCATCAGCCAGTCGGCATGCTTCATCTCGCCGATCGATTCTGAATATTCCTTCTTGGCCAGCTTGTCGAAACCCCAGTGCTTGAGCATGCGGTAGTGCAAGAAGTACTGGTTGATGGCCGTGAGTTCGTTCTTGAGCTGGGCCTGCAGATGGCCAATGACTTGTGCGTCACCTTTCATGGGGGACTCCTTGTTCTGTTGTGTTGATTCGGCCCCGATTGTCGTGATCAATATCAACGCGTGCAAGGCAAGTCCCTGTCCGCACGCAATGGCTGCGTGTGAGGTTGAGTTGTGTTCGCGTTCAATCTCTCCAAGCGGAGCCCAGGCGATGTGCCAACTACTGCGCGGCGGATGTGGCTGAAGGCGACACACTGGCCGCTGACGCCTTCACTGGGGCCGGTGCCGCGCGCCGCTCCATCCAGTGCGCCATGCCCAGCCACACCGTGGGCACCAGCACTAGCGCCAGCGAGATGGCCTGCGCAATGCTGCCCTCGGCCAAGTCTTCCGTAGCCGCGTGCCAATACGCGTTGTCGATTCCCGGCATCACGCCGCCTTCCGTGAACTCATGAAACGCATAGACCACAAGCTGCACCGCAAACACCGCCATGAACCAGGATGTGACGCGGAAGAACCGCCCCAGGTTGACCGCCCGGCCATAGCGCGTCCAGGCCCAGGCAATCGCAATGGCTAACGCCAGGCCGGCTAAGCCGCCCCAGGCCATGTAGCCCAGCTCGGCGCTGCGGGCCAGGGCGGCGAGCATGGTGGCGGTTTCCACGCCTTCGCGGCCCACCATGAACAAGGCGAACAGGAAGACGGCCATGCCTGCGCGCGGGCCCTCCAGCACGCTGGCGTTGTCCATGCGCTGGGCAATCTCCTGGCCCATGCCTTTGCCCGCGCTGCGCATGTGCACCACACACCAGGCCACAGTGGCGGCGGCCACCAATGCCATGCCGCCCTCGGCTGCGGGCGACACGGCACCCACCTGCGACAGCACCCAGCCCAGCACCAACGACAGCAGGGCGGCGACGCCCACCCCGGCGCGCAGTGGCAGCAACAAGTTCAGGCGCCCGGTTTTGCGCAGATAGAGCGTGGCGATGGCAATCACCAGCAGGGCTTCCAGCCCTTCACGAAAACAGATCAGAAGTGTTTGGAACATGGTGAATTCAGGTCTTTGCTATAAATTAATGAGCTGCTGGCGCTTGTTGATAAAGCGCTGCAGGCCTTTTTGACCAAAATTTTGAGAATGACGCGTGGTGTCGACGTCTTCTCGCTGCAACCCAAAGACCAAAGCGGCTTTGCTGCAGTGCGTCAGATGATATTCATAAATGCGAATCAGTTTTATTTAAATGTTTGACATGTCGCAAGGGTTGGACAAGAGTGCAAGCGGCAACGGAAGGTAGGAGGCGCCGCTTGCAGGAGCGAGATAAGGCAAAAGCTGACTTCGCGTGCGGGTGCGGCGTTAACACATAGTCATAGACAATTGATTCAATGAAATCAATTAATTGGATTCATTGATGCAAACCGCCTAGACTTCAGCCTTGTTCAGTTAACCAACCACAAAGGAAACAGCCATGTCCCTGATCAATACGCCAGTTCAGCCCTTCAAGACCACCGCTTTCGTCAACCGTGACGGCAAGGGTGAATTCATCGAAGTGACCGAAGCCAACCTCAAGGGCAAGTGGTCTGTGCTGATCTTCATGCCTGCAGCTTTCACCTTCAACTGCCCCACCGAAATCGAAGACGCTGCCGACAACTACGCCGAGTTCCAGAAGGCTGGCGCCGAGGTCTACATCGTGACCACCGACACCCATTTCTCGCACAAGGTCTGGCACGAAACGTCGGACGCCGTGGGCAAGGCCAAATTCCCCCTGGTTGGCGACCCAACACACCAGCTGACCAACGCTTTCGGCGTGCACATCGCTGAAGAAGGCCTGGCACTGCGCGGCACGTTTGTGATTAACCCCGATGGCGTGATCAAGACGATGGAAATCCACTCCAACGAAATCGCCCGTGACGTGTCGGAAACCCTGCGCAAGCTCAAGGCTGCCCAGTTCACCGCCGCCAACCCTGGCCAGGTCTGCCCCGCCAAGTGGAAGGAAGGCGCCAAGACGCTGACGCCTTCGCTGGATTTGGTCGGCAAGATCTAATCCACGGCTCCTCCAAAGCCGGACAGCGTCATGGCGCCAGTGCGCCATGCCGTCCGGCTTTTTTACGCCCGGAGTTTGACCGGCAGGCTTGATCCGAACCACGCATGCCATCACGCTCCCCACATACAACTCCAAATTCAAAGGACACCACCATGCTCGACGAACAACTCAAGACCCAACTCGCCGCCTACCTGGAGCGCGTGCAGCAGCCGTTTGAGCTGGTGGCATCCCTGGACGACAGCGAGACGGCGCGCGACATGCGTGAGTTGCTGACGACCATCCAGTCCCTGCGCAGCGACAAGATCACCCTGCGCACCGATGGCAACGATGCGCGCAAGCCATCGTTCAGCCTGCAGCGCGTGGGCGCCACCAACAGCCTGCGCTTTGCCGGCCTGCCCCTGGGCCATGAATTCACGTCGCTGGTGCTGGCCCTGCTGTGGACGGGTGGCCACCCGCCCAAGGTCGAGCAGGACGTGATCGACTCCATCAAAGCGCTGGACGGCGACTTCAACTTCGAGGTCTACATGAGCCTGACCTGCCACAACTGCCCGGACGTGGTGCAGGCGCTGTCGCTCATGGCCATCGTCAACCCGAAAATCAAGACCACCGTGATCGAAGGCGGCGCCTTCCAGCAGGAAGTGACCGACCGCGAAATCATGGCCGTGCCCATGGTGTTTTTGAACGGCCAGGTCTTCGGCTCCGGCCGCATGTCGATTGAAGAAATCGTCGCCAAGCTCGACACCAGCGCCGCTGCCCGCGAAGCTGCCAAGCTCAGCGCCAAGGCCCCTTATGACGTGCTCATTGTCGGTGGTGGCCCCGCAGGCGCCGCGGCCGCCGTGTACGCCGCCCGCAAAGGCATCCGCACCGGCGTCGCTGCCGAGCGTTTTGGCGGCCAGGTGAACGACACGCTGGCGATTGAGAACTACATCTCGATCCTCGAAACCGACGGCCCCAAGTTTGCCGCTGCACTTGAAGCGCACACCCGCGCCTATGGCGTGGACATCATGAACCTGCAACGCGCCGACAAGCTCATCCCCGCGGCCGAGCCAGGTGGCCTCATCAGCGTGCAAATGGCCAACGGCGCCACGCTGCAGTCCAAGACGGTGATCCTGTCCACCGGCGCACGCTGGCGCAATGTGAACGTGCCCGGCGAAGCCGAGTACAAGAACAAGGGCGTGGCCTACTGCCCGCACTGCGACGGCCCGCTGTTCAAGGGCAAGCGCACGGCGGTCATCGGCGGCGGCAACTCGGGTGTCGAGGCTGCGATTGATCTGGCCGGCATCGTGGCCCACGTCACGCTCATCGAGTTTGCCGACCAGCTCAAGGCCGACGCCGTGCTGGTCAACAAGCTCAAAAGTCTGTCCAACGTCACCATCCACACCAACGCGCAGACCACCGAAATCACCGGCGCCGATGGCAAGGTCAACGGTCTCAAGTACAAGGACCGCGCCACCAGCGAAGAGCACCTCGTGCCGCTCGAAGGCGTGTTCGTGCAGATCGGCCTGGTGCCCAACACCGAATGGCTCAAGGGCACGGTAGAGCTGTCCAAGTTTGGCGAGGTCATCGTCGACTCGCACGGCCGCACCAACATCCCCGGCGTGTTCGCCGCGGGCGACTGCACCACGGTGCCGTTCAAGCAGATCGTGATTGCGGCAGGTGATGGGTCGAAGGCGGCGCTGAGCGCGTTTGACCACCTGATCCGGATGCCGGTGGTGGCGGCGGCGACTGCGCCTGCTGCTGAGCCGGTGGCAGAGCCTGCGTGAGCGGAAAATCTGAATGAAATTGGGTGCTGGCGCTTGATATATAAGCGCTGGTAGCTATTAATAAATGAGCGACCGGGTGCTATGGCAGCCGGTCGCTTTTTTCTTGTCACTTGTGAAAAGCTTCTCGTGCCTGTCACCCCGGTCGGCGGCGTGCACACAGCCTGTTCACGCCCTGACCCGGGGGGCTCACCTGCGCTGCCTGGCCTATGACCCTTTTCGCTGGGGGCTATGGGCGCGGGGCATGCGCCCCCGCCTGCTTAGAATCCCGCTGCCTATGCATCGCATGCTGATCGTTTTCCTGTTGGTGTTTCTGCCGCTCCAGTCCATCTGGGCGGCCGCTTCGCCGTATTGCGGGCACGAGTCGGCCCCGCAGGCATCGCAGCACTTTGGCCACCATGTGCACGACCACCAAGCCGATCTGCACGGTGACGATGCAGATGCGGCGCCTGCCGCGGCCTATGCCGGTGACACCTCTGACCACAAGGCCTTGACCAGTTCTGGAACGGTCGACATGGATTGCCATGCGTGCCACGGTGCGGGCAGCGGCATGGTGTGGAGCGCGGGCGCCCAGGCCCTCCTGGTCGCGGTCGCTTTGCCCACCGGCCCGACAGCTCCCGTCTTGGTGCCTCCCCCTCTTTCTCGCCCCGAACGCCCCAACTGGCCCCCTCTCGCCTGAGCGGCGAGGCGGGCACCGGGTAGCCCCTTCCTGACGATGATTCCACGCTGCCCTGGCGGGTAGCAGCGGTGCGCGCATGCGCGCCGGGCGTCGTGCCTTGCCGATTTCAACCCCGTGGTTCACACCACTGCAGAGGAATCGGATGCAACAAACAAGAAGAACCACACACACGCTGCCACGGCTGTCTATGGCCGCCGTGGCCCTGGGGTGGGCGCTGGCCAGTGGTGCCGCGCTTCCCCAAACACCGGCGAGGGCACCTGCCGAGCAGCCCCTCACGCTCAAAGCATTGTTCGAGCACGCCTGGGCGCGCCAGCCCGAGGCCCAGTCGGCCACGCTGCGGCGCGAGGCGGCGCAGGCAGCGCGCAACGGCGCTTCGTCCTGGACGGCCGAACCCGTGGCGCTGGAGCTGTCCACCAAGACCGACCGTCCCGGCAGCAACCAGGGCAATCGTGAATACGAGGTGGGCGTGGCCATGCCTTTGTGGCTGCCTGGTGAGCGCGCGCGCAAGGCGGCGTTGGGTGATGCCGAGATGCGTGCGGTGGACAGCCGCCGCGTCGTTGCCCAACTGCAGCTGGCGGGCACCGTGCGCGAGGCTTGGTGGGCATTGCAGCGTGCACAGACAGAACACGGCCTTGCGCAGGACCGCCTGCTGAACGCACGGCGCCTGGCCGCGGACGTGGCGCGCCGCGTTCGAGCGGGCGATATGGCGCGGGCTGACCAGTTCCAGGCCGATGGTGCCGTGGCCCAGGCGGAGGCCGCGCTGGCTGAGGCCACGGGCGCGCGCGATGTGGCGCAGGCGGCCCTGGTGGCGTGGGGCGGCAACCGGCCGTTGGCCGACGCCGCAGAGCCCGAGGCCGAAGCCCTACCCGCGGCTGGCTTGCCAGCGGACCATCCAGCCGTGGCCGACTGGCAGGACCAGGCCGAAGTGGCGCGCCGTGCTGCCGATCTGGCCGCCGTGCAGACCCGCGCCAACCCCGAACTGACTGTGGCCGCCACGCGGGCCCGCGAACAGTCGGGCGAGCGCTATCTGCAAAGCCTTACCGTCGGCGTGCGCGTGCCGCTGGGTGGCGGTGACCGTTCGCGTGCCAAGGAGCTTGCTGCGCGCGCCGATGCGCTGGACGCCGAGTTGCGCGCAGGCGTGGAACGGAACCGCCTTGCCGCCGAGGTGGCAGCAGCCAGTGCCCGCGTGAGGGCCACCCAGGCCCAGCGCGAGGCCGTGGCCCGCCATGCGGCGCTGGCCCGCGATACGCGTGGCTTCATCGACAAGGCCTTCCGCCTGGGCGAGGCCGACTTGCCCACGCGCCTGCGGGTAGAGCTGGACGCCGTGCAGGCGGAGCGGCAGCTCGCGCTTGCCCGCATCGATGCCGCAGCCGCCGTCTCCACCCTGCGCCAGGCCTTGGGCCTGCTGCCGCAATGAACACCTTGCCTTTTCCAAACATTTTCTTTGTGATCACCATGCCACTACGTTCTTCCTTTTCTACCTGGGCACTGGCCCTGGTGCTGGGCTTGACGCCCTTCATGTCCCTGATGCCCCTATCGGCCCTGGCCGACGATGGCCACAACCACGGCGAAGCGCCTGCCACTGCAGCCGGCCCTGCATCGCCCCGTTTCGCGGCCACCTCGGATCTGTTCGAGCTTGTCGGTGTGCTCGACGGCCAGAAGCTCGCGCTCTACCTGGACCATGCGGGTGACAACAGCCCTGTGAAAGACGCCGAACTGGAGCTGGAAGTGGGCGGTGCACGCGTGCCTGTGACGCGCGTGGGGGAGGGCGAGTTTCAGGCTGTGCTGGCGGCACCGCTGGCCGAGGGCGTGAGCCCCGTCACGGCCATCGTGGTGGCTGGAAACGAATCCGACCTGCTGGCCGGCGAGATCGACGTGCATGCCGAAGCCCATCCGCACACTGACGCTGCAGGCTGGGGTCGCACCGCGCTGGTGGGTGGCACTGTGGCCGCTGTGCTGCTGGCTTTGGCGGTATGGGGCCTGCTGCGTGGCCGCTCGGCACGTACCGAGCGCCTGGGAGCTACCGCATGAAGCGCCTCTCCTTCCCCCATGCGCTGGTGGCCTTGCTGGCCGCCGCCGCGCTGCATGTACCGCTGGCCGTGCAGGCCGGTGAGGGCCACGACCATGGCGATGCACCACCCCTCGCCACGGGCAACGGCCCCAAGCGCCAGCCCGATGGCAGCGTGTTTCTGCCCAAGCCCGCGCAGCGCCAACTCGGCGTGCGCACCCTGGTGACTGCCGCCGGGCAGCACGCCAAGGCCTTTGAACTGGCGGGCACCGTGGTGATGGACCCCAACGCTGGCGGCAAGGTGCAGGCCGTGCTGGCCGGGCGGCTGGAGGCCGGGCCCAAGGGCCTGCCTGGCGTGGGCCAGGCGGTGCGCAAGGGCGAGGTGCTGGCCTATGTGGTGCCCACGGCAGGCGCCATCGAGCGCTCCAACCAATTGGCCCAGCAGGCCGAGTTGCGCGCCGCCCGCGACCTAGCCGCACGGCGCGTGGCGCGCCTGACCGAGCTGGCCGACACCGTGCCGCGCAAGGACATCGAGGCCGCCGAGAGCGAGCTGCACAGCCTCACCCAGCGCCTAGGCGCCGTGGGCGCGGGCCTGACCACCCGTGATGCGCTGGTGGCCCCGGTATCGGGCGTCATCGCCTCTGCCAACGCCGTAGCCGGGCAGGTGGTGGATGCGCGCGAACTGGTGTTCGAGGTGGTAGACCCAGCGCGCCTGCGCATCGAGGCCCTGGCCTACGACCCAGCGCAGGCCCAGGGCGTGGCCGGTGCCACGCTGGCCGTGGGCGGGCAGCGCGTGCCGCTGCGCTTTGTGGGCGCGGCGCGCAGCCTGCGCGACCAGGCGCTGCCGATGCAATTCGCAGCCGACTCGGCGGTGCTGGGCACGTTGGCTCACTTGGCGATAGGCCAGCCGGTGCGCGTGTTCGTGCAGTCCTCTGACAAGGTCGATGGCGTGCAGGTGCCCGTGGCGTCGCTGCTGCGCAACCCGGCCAACCAGACCATCGTGTGGGTCAAGGAATCGCCCGAGCGTTTCGAGCCGCGCGTGGTCACCTATGTGCCACTTGACGGCACCACGGTGGCCGTGACTTCGGGCCTCAAGCCCGGTGACCGTGTGGCCACGCAGGGCGCCACGCTTATCAACCAAGTCCGCTAAGGAGCCACCGAATGTTCAAGTGGCTTCTCGAAAACAGCCTGACGAACCGGCTGCTGGTGCTCATCGCCGCCGCCGTGCTCATGGCTTATGGCGCTTTCACGCTCTCGCGCACGCCAGTGGACGTGTTTCCTGACCTCAACAAGCCCACCGTCACCCTCATGACCGAGGCGGGCGGCATGGCCGCCGAAGAGGTGGAGCAGCTCATCACCTTCCCGCTGGAGACCACCATGAACGGCCTGCCCGGCGTGGAGAGCGTGCGCTCCACCTCCAGCGCGGGGCTGTCGTTCATCTACGTCACCTTCGACTGGAGCACCGAGATCTACCGGGCGCGCCAGATGGTGTCGGAACGCCTATCGTCCATGGAAGAGGGCCTGCCCAGCGGCATCACGCCACGCATGGGGCCCATCAGTTCCATCATGGGCGAGATCATGCAAGTGGCCATCCCCATCGATGCGGGCAAGACCACGCCCATGGCTGTGCGCGAATACGCCGACTGGGTGCTGCGCCCGCGCCTCATGGCCATCCCCGGTGTGGCGCAGGTGATCCCCATCGGTGGCGAGGTGCGCCAGTTTCAGGTGCTGCCCGACACGGCGCGCATGGCAGCGCTGGGCATCACGCACGACCAGCTCACGGGCGCGCTCAAGGGCTTTGCGGCCAACACCTCGGGCGGGTTTCTAGAGCTGGGCGGGCGCGAATACCTCATCCGCCACCTGGGCCGCACCTCGCGGCTCGAAGACCTGCAGAACCTGGCCCTCACCGCCAAAAACGGCCAGAGCGTGCTGCTGCGCCAGGTGGCCGACGCCACCTTTGCCGCCGCCACCAAGCGCGGCGACGCGGGCTTTGAAGGGCAGGGCGCCGTCATCCTGGGCATCCAGAAGCAACCCACGGCCGACACCATTGGGCTCACGCGCAGCATCGAGGCCGCGCTGGCGGACCTGAAGAACTCGCTGCCTGCGGGCATGGAGGCGCCGCGCGTCACCTTCCGCCAGGCGAGCTTTATAGAGGCGTCGGTCACCACGCTGCAAGGCAAGCTCATGGGCGCCTCGGTGTTCGTGGCGGTGATTTTGTTCGTGTTCCTCGGCACGCTGCGGCCCACGGTGATTGCGCTCACGGCCATCCCGGTGTCCATCTTCATCACGGCGCTGGTGTTCAAGTACTTCGGCCTGTCGATCAACACCATGACGCTGGGCGGCCTGGCCATTGCCATCGGCGGTCTGGTGGACGACGCGGTGGTCGATGTCGAAAACGTGCTGCGCCGCCTGAAGGTGGACCGCGCCAAGCACCCCCACCACCGCCTTCACCCCATCGAGGTGGTCAAGCTCGCATCCATGGAAGTGCGCTCGGGCATCCTCTACGCCACGGCCATCATCGTGCTGGTGTTCTTGCCGCTGTTTGCGCTGCCGGGCATCGAGGGGCGGCTGTTTGTGCCGCTGGGCATTGCGTTCATCGTGTCCACGCTGGCATCGCTCTTGGTGTCAGTCACCGTCACGCCGGTGCTGGCCTTCTACCTGCTGCCGCGCATGAAGAACCTCGACCACGGCGACACGCGCGTGGTGGCCTGGCTCAAGGCACGCTACCGCAACGGGCTCTCTGCCGTGCTGGCGCGCCCGCGCACAGCCCTGGCCGTGAGCGCGGCGGCGGTGGCGCTGTCGGCAGCGGCGGTGCCGTTCTTCCCCACCACCTTCTTGCCGCCGTTCAACGAAGGCACGCTGCTCATCGGCATGCGGCTCAACCCCGGTGTCACGCTGGCCGAATCGAGTGCGCTGGCCCGCCAGGCCGAAGTGCTGGTGCGCCAGGTGCCCGAGGTCACGCACGTGGGCCGGCGCAGTGGCCGCGCCGAGCTGGACGAACATGCCGAAGGCGTGCATGTGAGCGAGTTGGACGTGGGCCTGCTGCCTGCGGCGGAACTGAAACGCAGCATGGCCGAGGTGCAGGCCGACATCCGCAGCCGCCTCGCGCACCTGCCTGCCGCCATCGCCATCGGCCAGCCCATCTCGCACCGAATCGACCACATGCTGTCGGGCGTGCGCTCCCAAATCGCCATCAAGCTGTTTGGTGACGACCTGGACACGCTGCGCGGCCAGGCCGAAGCCCTGCGCGCACGGCTGGCGGGCATCCCCGGCCTGGCCGATCTGGAGGTAGAAAAGCAGGTGCTGGCGCCGCAGATCACCGTGCGCGTGGACTACGCCGCCGCTGCCCAAATGGGCGTGCCCGCCCCCCAGGTGCTGGCCGCGCTGCAGACGCTGGTCGAAGGCGAAAAAGTGGCCCAGGTGGTGGAAGGCAGCCGCCGCTTTGCGCTGGTGGTGCGCCTGCCCGACAGCGCACGCTCCATCGACGGCCTGGCGCGGGTGCTGATCGACACGCCACGCGGCCCCGTGCCGCTGTCGCGCCTGGCCACCATCGAAGAAGGCGACGGCCCCAACCAAATCAGCCGCGACGATGGCAAGCGCCGCATCGTGCTGTCGGCCAACGCGCAGGGCAGGGCGCTGTCCGACGTGGTGGCCGACATCCGCCAGGCCGTGGCTGACACCCGCCTGCCCGAGGGCTACTTCATCACCCTGGGCGGCCAGTTCCAGGCGCAGGAAGAAGCCAGCCGCCTGGTGGGCCTGCTGGCCATCGTCTCGCTGGTGCTGATGTTTGTGGTGCTGTACACCCGTTACCGCTCGGCCACGCTGTCGGCCCTCATCATGGCCAACATCCCGCTGGCGCTGGTGGGCGCGGTGCTGGGGCTGTGGGTGTCGGGCCAGCCGCTGTCGGTGGCGGCGCTGATTGGCTTCATCACCCTGGCGGGCATCTCGGTGCGCAACGGCATTTTGAAGGTGAGCCACTACCTCAACCTGATGCGCGTGGAAGGCGAGCGCTTTGACACCGCCATGATCGTGCGCGGCTCCCTAGAGCGCCTGAGCCCCGTGCTGATGACCGCCCTGGTCACGGCCTTCGCCCTGGCCCCGCTGCTGCTGGAGGCCGAACGCCCCGGCACCGAAATCCTGCACCCGGTGGCGGTGGTTATCTTCAGCGGCCTCATCAGCTCCACGCTGCTCGACACTTTCCTGACCCCGGCCCTGTTCTGGCTGTTTGGCCGCAAAGACGCCGAACGCCTGCTGGACGACAAGAACGCCGAGGCGTTCTGAGCTTCTCTTGTTTTGTATTTGTTCTCTCTATTTGTTCGTTTGCTTTTTCATTCACCCTTTGAAAGGACTCTCATGAAAACCACCCGCCAACTTTTCGCCGCCCTGGCCCTCGCAGCTGTGGCCACCACCGCCGCCTATGCCGCTGGCGACCACGGCGCAGGCCACGACCACAAGCCCCAACACGGCGGCATCGTGGTTGAAGCCAATGACATGGACTACGAATTGGTTGCCAAGCCGGACGTGATCACGCTGCACCTGCGCGACCACGGCAAACCCGCCAAGACCGAAGGTGTGAGCGCCAAGCTCACCCTGCTGAACGGCACCGAAAAATCCGAGGCCGTGCTGGCGCCTGCGGGGGAAGGCAAGCTGGAGGCAAAGGGCGCTTTCAAGGTGGCCCCAGGCACCAAGGTGGTGGCGCTGGTGACATTGCCGGGCAAGAAGGCGGCGAATGTGCGGTTTGCGGTGAAGTGAGGGGGAAAGGAGGGCAGGGAGCTGCCCTTCGACTCTGTTGGTGCAGTGGTGCCAATTTTTAAGCAAAATCGGGCTCTAGCGCTTATCTATAAAGCGCTGGTAGCTATTAAAACAGTAGTGTTCCTGCTGCTCGCTGGATTGATGTTTTGGCTGGCTCTTGTCGGCCAGAAGCGGAGATTCGACGCGGGCTTCCTATTGAATGCACCTCGCTGATGTCTTTTCACGTGGCCCACTTTCTCATAAAGAAGGAAAACGCTTGGTTGAACAACCAACCACCGTGCAACGTCCACCGTCGAGAGGTACGTCACTTCGTCGCGTCGCAATTTGTTCGCAGCCAGCGACGCCGAGGCGGTTTACAGTCGTGCGCTGGACATACTCTCTGGGCTGTGACGATTCGAATCATGATGACCAGGTGAGCGAACGACCTTCCCGACACAAAGGAATTGGTTCTGGTGATGGTTCATGAACGATGTTTTTGATTTTTTAATCAAGCGCCAGATGGCGTTCTTCTTTCTGGCGATCTTGGGGGGCGCAGGTCTGTTCTTTTACTTTGCCATGATTGAAGGCTTGGGGTACTACCGAACATCCCTTTTGTCTGGTGTGATCATGGCCATTTTTCTGGCTGTTTTGACCACTGTCAGGGCGTTGATCTATTTTTTATCCAGGTTCTCCAATGGAGACTCTGATGAGGGTCAGTCGCGGAGGTTTGACGGTTCAACTTCCGCGCGGGTTGATTTCACTATTTTTTTGTTGAAATTCTTTGGCATGTATGCCATCGCCTTTTGCTTTACCTTGGGATTTCTATCTGTGTGTTTTTTAATGCTGAAATGATGACACCGCCCAGCTTAAAAGCACGGGGGCGCAGGTGTGCATCGAGGAACTCCTAAGGCAGCACAGAGCCTTTTCAATGAATGCAAGCTCGTTGAGTGACTGCTTGCGAGAAAATCGAAAGACTGCGGTGGGCCCAAAACAGTCCCTGCAACAACCATCGTTGCTGTTCTCCGCGTCGTCAAAAACCGTTCAAGACAAATCCATGCAGCGTTGGTCAAAATGCTACCTAATTTATAGCTATTAACGTTTACTGAGTAAGCGCTAGAGCCAATTTTCATCTAAAAAATAGGCGGTTGCGCGTTCGAAAGACGCAGCGCAACCTCCGCCCCGCCCCCCCCATCAATACTCCAGCCTCTCCGGCCGAATCTCCTGCAGGATCGTCGTCGCAATCTCTTCAATTGACTTCGTGGTCGTAGACAACCAGCGAATCCCCGACCGCCGCATCATCGCCTCGGCCTCGGCGACCTCGTGGCGGCAGTTCACCAGATTGGCGTACTTGGAGTCAGGGCGGCGTTCGTTGCGGATCTCGGACAGGCGCTCAGGCTGGATGGTCAGGCCGAAGATCTTTTTGCGGTGCGGCTCCAGCGCGGGGGGCAGCTGGCGGCGTTCGAAGTCTTCGGGGATCAGCGGGTAGTTGGCAGCTTTCATGCCGTATTGCATGGCCAGGTACAGGCTGGTGGGGGTCTTGCCGCTGCGGCTCACGCCGACCAGAATCACGTCGGCGCCCGCCAGGTCACGGTTGCTCTGGCCGTCGTCGTGGGCCAGGCTGAAGTTGATGGCTTCGATGCGGTCGGTGTATTCCTTGCTGCGGCTCACGTCGCTGAACCGGCCCACGCGGTGGTGCGACCGGATGCCCAGTTCTTCCTCCAGCGGGTGCACAAAGGTGCCGAACATGTCCAGCAGCATGCCTTTGCAGCCGTCCTGGATGACTTTGAGCACTTCCATATTCACCAGGGTGGTAAAGACAATGGGCTTTTTTCCCTCGACCTCGCCGGTGTGGTTGATTTGCCGCACGGCCTGGTGGGCTTTGTCCACTGTGTCGATGAAGGGCAGGCGCACGTGGCGCGGTTTCATCTCAAACTGCGCCAGGATGGCGTTGCCGAAGGTTTCGGCGGTGATGCCGGTGCCATCAGAGACAAAAAATACGGTGCGCGAGTGCATGGAGCCCCTTTGTGAAAGGACTTGCGCAAACCCGGTTCCGGCCATCGCCGCCCCATTGGGGGCATGTAGGCGGCAGTCCCCGTTTTGCGTAAGTCGTGTGAAAGCGTCAGCCCGCCGCCAGTGGCACAGGCCTACAATTGTCACAATTATCCAATTCTCACCATGCACACCGTCGGCCTACAACCACAACGACAAAGCTACAGCCTGTGCATGGCCGCTTGCCTGGGGCTCCCCACAGCCCGGCATGCAGACCCGGTTTCAACTTCTGGAGCTTTCCCATGTCTGCACTTTTCAGCCCGACCGCCCTGGTCGTACCGTTTGAAAACCTGAGAATGACCGACGTCGAGTCGGTAGGCGGTAAAAACGCCTCCCTCGGCGAGATGATCTCCCAACTGCCGCAGGGCGTGCGTGTGCCCACGGGCTTTGCCACCACGGCCCATGCGTTCCGCGAGTTCCTGGCTTACGACGGCCTGGCCGACCGCATCAGCGCCAAGCTCAAAAGCCTGGACACTGAAGACGTGCGCGCACTGGCGCAGGTCGGCGCCGAGATCCGCGCCATGGTCGAGGCCCAACCCTTTCCGGCCGACCTGCAAAAGGCCATTGCCGATGAATTCGCCAAGCTGAGCGCTGGCAACCCCCAGGCTTCGTTTGCCGTGCGTTCGTCCGCCACGGCCGAGGATCTGCCCGATGCGTCGTTTGCGGGTCAGCAGGAGACGTTCCTGAACGTGGTGGGCATCGACGAGGTCATGCACAAGATGAAGGAAGTGTTCGCGTCGCTGTACAACGACCGTGCCATCTCCTACCGCGTGCACAAGGGTTTTGAGCACGACGTGGTGGCCTTGTCCGCCGGGGTGCAGCGCATGGTGCGCTCTGACCTGGGCGCCGCAGGCGTGATGTTCACCATGGACACCGAATCGGGCTTTGAAGACGTGGTCTTCATCACCAGCAGCTATGGCCTGGGCGAAACGGTGGTGCAGGGCGCGGTGAATCCTGACGAGTTCTATGTGCACAAACCCATGCTCAAGGCTGGCAAGAAGGCGGTGATCCGCCGCAATCTGGGCAGCAAGCTGATCCAGATGGTTTTCTCCACGGCAGAAGAAAAAGCCTCCAGCGGCAAGCTGGTCAAGACCATCGACGTGCCTACCGAGCAGCGCAACCGCTACTCGCTGACCGACGCTGATGTACAAATGCTGGCGCAGTACGCCCTCGTGATTGAGCAGCATTACGGTCGCCCCATGGACATCGAATGGGGCAAGGACGGCACCGACGGCCAGCTCTACATCCTGCAGGCGCGGCCTGAAACCGTGAAGAGCCAGGCCAAGGGCCAGGCCGAGCTGCGCTACAAGCTCAAGGGTCAGGGCACCGTGCTGGCCGAAGGCCGCGCCATTGGCCAGAAGATCGGCACCGGCCCTGTGCGCCTCGTGCACAACATTTCGGAGATGGACAAGGTCCAGCCCGGCGACGTGCTGGTGACCGACATGACCGACCCCAACTGGGAGCCGGTCATGAAGCGCGCCAGCGCCATCGTCACCAACCGGGGTGGCCGTACCTGCCACGCGGCCATCATTGCGCGTGAGCTGGGTATTCCGGCGGTGGTGGGTTGCGGTGATGCGACGGAGCTGCTGAAGGACGGCACTCTGGTCACGGTGAGCTGCTCTGAAGGCGACACGGGCCGCATCTATGACGGCCTGCTCGAAACCGAGGTGACCGAGGTGCAGCGTGGCGAAATGCCGCCCATCAAGACCAAGATCATGATGAACGTGGGCAACCCCCAGCTGGCTTTTGATTTCTGCCAGTTGCCCAACGAAGGCGTGGGCTTGGCCCGCCTGGAGTTCATCATCAACAACAACATCGGCGTTCACCCCAAGGCCATCCTGGACTACCCCCAGATCGATGCTGACCTCAAGAAGGCTGTCGAATCGGTGGCCCGTGGCCATGCCAGCCCACGTGCTTTCTATGTGGACAAAGTCGCCGAAGGCGTGGCGACGATTGCCGCAGCCTTCTGGCCCAAGCCGGTCATCGTGCGCCTGTCGGACTTCAAGTCCAACGAATACCGCAAGCTGATTGGCGGCAGCCGCTATGAGCCCGAGGAAGAAAACCCGATGCTGGGCTTCCGCGGCGCCGCGCGCTACCTGAGCGCCGATTTCGGAGAAGCCTTCGCCATGGAATGCGAAGCCCTGAAGCGCGTGCGCAATGACATGGGCCTGACCAACGTGCAGGTGATGGTGCCGTTTGTGCGCACGCTGGGCCAGGCCGAGCGCGTGACACAGCTGCTGGCGCAGCACGGCCTGCAGCGCGGCAAAGATGACCTCAAGGTCATCATGATGTGCGAAGTGCCGAGCAACGCCATCCTCGCCGAGCGTTTCCTGGAGTTCTTCGACGGCTTCTCCATTGGCTCCAACGACCTGACCCAGCTCACCCTGGGTCTGGACCGGGACTCCGGCCTGGAGCTGCTGGCGCAGGACTTCGACGAACGCGACCCTGCTGTCGAGGCGCTGATCCACCAGGCCATCAAGGCCTGTCTGGCCCAGGGCAAATACATTGGTATCTGCGGCCAGGGCCCCAGCGATCACCCTGACTTTGCACAGTGGCTGGCCAGGGAAGGCATCTCGTCGATCTCGCTCAATCCCGACAGCGTGATCGCGACTTGGCAGCAACTGGCAGCCGCTGGCCAGCTGACGTAACCGGGCTGCCCATGCGTTATCTGCACCAGCTGCCCGCGTGCCCGTGATGCAGCAGCCCCGGCACCCCAACCCGCACCATCCCCGTGTGCACGATGCAGAAATGGCGGGCCCGTTTCCGCCGGATCTGCATGACGTGCGGCACCTCTGGCTCAAGGCCGGACTGTTGGTGGTGTGGGCGCTGGTGTCGTTTGTGGCCACGTATTTCGCGCGCGACCTGCAGTTTCTGGTGGCAGGTGGCTGGCCGCTGGGGTACTGGATTGCGGCACAAGGCGCGGTGCTGGTGTTTATTGCGCTGGTGGTGGTGTATGGCTGGGCCATGAACCGATTCGAGCGGCAGGATGCAGAGAGGATTGCCGCCACCGCGCCGGGGCCTGAAGCGGTCAGTCCGCGCAGGGACGGGGCTTTGCCCCATGGCTGAGCCCAGCGCGTCTGACGCTGCGGGCGACCGTGCCTATCTCTGGCGGTTGCACCGCATCCTGGCGCTGTATGTGATGGGCGTCCTGGGCTTCCTGCTCCTCATGGCCTGGGCCGAGCGCCAAGGCCTGTCGCGCCACTGGATTGGCCCTATCTTCCTGTTCCTCACTGTCATGGTCTACGCCGGTATCGGCGTGTATGGCCGCACGACCGACGCCGAGGAGTATTACGTGGCCGGTCGCCGCATCCCGCCCATGTACAACGGCATGGCTGCTGCGGCGGACTGGATGAGCGCGGCCTCGTTCATCAGCCTGTCCGGGGCGCTGTACCTGCAGGGCTTTTCGGGCACGCCGGGGCAGGCAGGCGGCTTGGCCTATCTATTGGGCTGGACGGGGGGCTTTTGCCTCGTGGCCATGTTGATTGCGCCACATTTGCGGGCCATGGGCCTGTACACGGTGCCCGACTTTTTTCATGTGCGTTTCGGCGGCCGCTGGCCCCGCGTGATCGCCGCGCTGGCGGCGGTGTTGTGCTCGTTTACCTACGTGGTGGCCCAGATCTACGGCGTGGGCCTGATCGCTTCACGCCTGACCGGCGTTCAGTTCGAGATTGGCATCATGCTGGGGCTGGGGGGGGTGCTGCTGTGCTCGTTTCTGGGCGGCATGCGCGCCATCACCTGGACGCAGGTGGCGCAGTACGTGGTGCTGTTGCTGGCATTTTTGATTCCGGTGTCGTGGCTGGCGTACAAGCAATTGGGCAACCCCTTGGCGCCGTTGGTCTATGGCGCGCAGATCAGCAAGATTGCGGACCTGGAAGCGCAGTTGCTAGATTCACCCGCCGAGCACCAGGTGGTGCAGGCCTACCAGCGCCGCGCTCAGGAGTTTGAGGCCCGGCTGCTGGACGTGGAAAGCGCGCTGGAGAACGAGCGCGAAAAAGCCCGCGAGCGCATTCGAACCCTGCGCAACCAGAACGCCGACGTGGGCCTCATCGTGTCGGCCAGCCGCGAGCTGGCGGCCTTGCCCCGCGATGCCGCCGCCGCCCGTGAAAGATGGACGCGCGAAATGCGCGAAAACTACGAACGCGCCCGCCCTTTGGGTGGGTTGCCGCTGCACAGCCAGGCTTACGTGGGCGACCCCGACGGCACACCGGAGGAGCAGCGCGACTACGAGCTGACCCGGCGCAACTTTTTGGCCCTGATGTTCTGCCTCATGGTGGGCACTGCGGGGCTGCCGCATCTGCTGACCCGCTACTACACATCGCCTACGGTGTCGGCGGCGCGCGCTTCGGTGGGGTGGTCGTTGTTTTTCATCGCCCTGCTGTATCTGAGCGCACCGGCACTGGCGGTTTTGGTGAAGTTTGAGGTGATGCAAAACCTCGTGGGCAGCAGCTTTGAGGCCTTGCCCAACTGGATGGCGCAGTGGGCGCGCGTGGACAGCTCGCTGCTTTCGGTGGAAGACGTGAACGGTGACGGGGTTGTTCAGTTTGGTGAGATCCGCCTGGGGGCGGACCTCATCATGCTGGCCACACCCGAACTGGGGGGCTTGCCATACGTCGTGTCAGGTCTTGTGGCGGCGGGCGGGTTGGCGGCGGCACTGTCTACGGCTGATGGACTGCTGCTGACGATCAGCAATGCGCTGGTGCGGGACCTGTACTTTCCGGATGCGCAGCGCAAGGCGTCGCCCGAGCAGCGGGTGATCCTCACCAAATTCACCTTGCTGGCCGTTGCGTTGTCGGCCGCGTTTGTGGCCGCCCTCAAGCCGTCCGAGATATTGCCCATGGTGTCGGCATCGTTTTCATTGGCGGCATCGGCCTTTGTGCCGGTGATGGTGCTGGGCATCTTCTGGCGCGGCACCACGCGCCAGGGGGCGGTAGCGGGCATGTTGGCAGGGCTGGGTGTGGCTGTCTATTACATGCTGTCGCATGTGCCCGCTTTGCAGGTACTTCCGGCTTGGTTGCTGGCAGATGGCCTGTGGTTTGGCATTCAGCCCATTTCGGCAGGCGTGTTTGGTGTGCCTGCAGGCTTGGTGGCAGCGGTCTTGGTGAGCTGGGCTACCCGCCCGGCACCCCCGCAGCCTTTGGTGCGCTCTGAAATGTGACTGCCAGTTCGCGCGGGTCAGGGAACAGGTTCTTTTCGCGGCTGTTGTGAACGAAAAAAAGCGGCCCTCAGGCCGCTTTTTTTGCCGCTGCACCGTGGTGGTGATAGCGGGAGCAGAGGGCGGCCAGCGCTTAGCGGCCTACCTTCAGCAGTTCCACATCGAACTTCAGCGTAGCGTTGGGAGGAATCACACCGCCTGCGCCGCGGGCGCCGTAGCCCAGGGCTGCAGGAATGATCAGCGTGCGCTGGCCGCCAATCTTCATGCCCTGGACGCCTTCGTCCCAGCCTTTGATCACCATGCCCGCGCCCAGCGAGAACTCAAACGGGTCATTGCGGTCACGGCTGGAGTCGAACTTGGCGCCTTGTTCGCCATTGTTGTAGAGCCAGCCTGTGTAGTGCACCGACACGTTCTGGCCCTTGGCGGCCTCGGCGCCTTCGCCCACGGTGGTGTCTTCGTATTGCAGGCCGGATGCGGTGGTGGTCATTGCCATGATTGAATTCCTGGTTTGCTATTGAAAATATAGCTATTAACGCTTTATGGATAAGCGCTAGAAGCATTTTTGACCCCTATTTTAACGAAAGCCCCGCTCGGAGGATCCGGCGGGGCTTTACCCAGAACGGGGCGGGGGCGCCAGCGCTTGGCTTATGCGGCCTTTTTGGCCCGGCCAGCCACCCAGCGGGTGGCAAAGGCCTGCACATCGCTCAGGCGCTTGAGCAAATCAGCGCCCGAGGGGGTGACGGTGTAGCCATCGCTGCCGTGGTCCACAAAACCGGCTTCGCGCAGCTCTTTGATGCGGGTGTTCAGCGTATTGGGGGTGATGCCCCCCACGCTGTCTTGCAGCAGGCGGAAGGTCTGGGGGTGGCCGTCCTTCAGGGCCCACAGCACGCGCAACGCATAACGGCATTCAAGTCGCTCAAAAAGCTGGTTGATGGCGACATTTTCTTTGGAGCTCATGGACGCTTCTCCTCGCGCAAGTGTTAAATCTAAGTTCGGAACGGGTGGCCTGTGCCAAGCCCGCTGATGCGCTGAGACTATAGCGCGGAACCCGTTTTGCTACAAGTTTGGTAGCTCAGAACGCACGGCACATATGCGCTAAGGCGAGAAAATGCGATATTCGCTATCAAAATGTTGCGAACCGGCCACGGAACGGCGCAATCATTGTGGGTGCCCCTGCCGTGCCAGATGGGTCACCAGCAAGTGCGCTGCCGGGGGCAGCGTGCTGGCACTTCGGTAGCAAATGGCAAACCGCCGCCGCGCCCACGGATCGCTCAGCGGCACGATGCACACGGGCGCTGATTGGGCAAAGTGCGCCGCCACTTCCCGCGGCACCACACTGATGGCCAGGTTGGCACGCACCACGCGCAAAGCGGCGTCAAAGTTGGACACCAACACCCGGTGCGCCAGCATTTTTCCCTCGACCGCTGCGGCGCGCGCCAACAGCACTTGCACCGCGCTCAATGCGGGCATGCTCACAAATTCGTAGTCCAGTACATCCGCAAATCGCACGCTGGGTAGCTGTGCCAAGGGGTGCGAGGCATGGGCCACTACGGCCAAGTGATCGCTGCGGTAGCCGCAGGTTTCCAGCCCGGAAAGATCGGCCGCGTCCCAGCAAATGCCGATGGAGGCACTGCCCTCGCGAATGCCCTGCACAACTTCCGGGCTCACGCGCTCCTCCAGGCTGACCTGGATGTCGCGGTGGGCGGAGTCTTGCAGAAAGGCGGCCACATCGTCGGCCAGGGACTCGGCCATGACCGATGCGGTCACCAGCATGCGCACGTGGCCTCGGATGCCAGTGGCATAGGCCGCCATGTCGCGCTCGATCTGGCCCACGCTGGCCAGCATGGTGCGCGCGTGCTCCAGCAAGGTTTCGCCCGCGGGGGTGGGCACCACGCCCCGCCGTTTGCGCACCAGCAGCGGTGTGCCGACAGTGTCTTCAAGCTGAGCTAGCCGCTTGCTGATGGCAGAGCCGACGATGGACTCTTGTTCCGCCGTGCGGGCAATGCTGCGGTGGTCGCATACCGCGGCAAAGAGCCGCAGGGTTTGCAGGTCGAGGTCTCGCATGGTTCGGCTACGGCATAAGGCTTTGATATTCCGATTCGGAAGCATAAGACTTCCAAAATGTATTTTCTGATTCTCTTGGGAATTTTTAGAATCCAACCCATACCCAAAAAACAGCCGGAGACACGCTTTGACCGCCACTCTTCCTTCTCCCGGGCCCGGTGCGCTCTCCCTGTCAGGGAGCTCGGCTGCGGTCGTGCGCGAAGTGGGGCTGCGTGATGGGCTGCAGAGCATTGCCACCGTGGTGTCCACGACTCACAAGATCGAGTGGATCAACGCAGCCTACGCCGCAGGCCTGCGCGAGATGGAGGTGGGCTCGTTTGTGCCGGCCCGCTTGTTGCCACAACTGGCCGACACCGCCGACGTGCTGGCCCATGCCAAGACGTTGGCGGGGCTCTTCGCGTCCGTTTTGGTGCCCAATTACAAGGGCGCCGAGCTTGCGCTGGACCGGGGTGCTGATCTGATGGTGGTGCCACTGTCTGCCAGCCACGCTCACAGTCTGACCAACCTGCGCAAGACGCCTGACGAGGTGGTGGCCGAGGTCGCGCGCATTCGCGCGCTGCGCGACGCAGGGGGCAATCACACGCTGATTGAAGGGGGTGTGGGCACCGCTTTTGGCTGCACCCTACAGGGCGAGGTGGCTGAAAGCGAGGTGCTGCGCCTGATGCAGGCACTGCTGGATGCAGGCGCTGACCGGGTGAGCCTGGCCGACACTGTGGGTTATGCCGACCCTGCTTCTGTGTATCGTCTTTTCGACAAAGCTCGCGCCTTGGTGGGTGAGCGTCTGTGGTGCGCGCATTTTCATGACACGCGGGGAATGGGGCTGGCCAATGCCTATGCAGCGTGGCAAGTGGGCATTGCGCGCTTTGACGCCTGCCTGGCGGGCATTGGTGGGTGCCCACATGCACCAGGGGCCAGCGGAAACGTCACCACGGAAGACCTCGTGTTCATGCTGGAGCGCATGGGCGTTTCGACGGGCATCGACGTGTCAGCAGTGTTGGCGCTGAGGCAGCGTGCAGCGGGTTGGCTGTCCGGCGAGACGCTGCACGGCACGCTGTGGCGGTCTGGGCTGCCCCGCGCGTTCGCCCCCATTGGTCCTGTGACCGCAGAGGGGGCGGTTTGAACCCCGGGCACCTCGCATCCCTTATCGTTGGCCTATGACTTCTACCTCCGCCACCTCCCCCAATTCATCGTCCACCAGCGCAACCGCGCCTGACGCGCCAGTGCCACGTCCTTTGCCGCTCGATGGCCTTCGGGTGGTGGAGTTCACCCACATGGTCATGGGCCCCACCTGCGGCATGGTGCTGGCCGATCTGGGCGCCGAGGTCATCAAGGTCGAGCCGGTAGATGGCGACCGAACCCGCCACTTGTTGGGCGCCGGGGCCGGCTTCTTCCCCATGTTCAATCGGAACAAGAAGAGCATTGCACTGGACCTGCGCAGCCCCGAGGGACTGGAGGTGGCACGCAAACTGGCAGCATCGGCTGACGTGGTGGCCCAGAACTTCAAGCCGGGTGTGATGACCAAGTACGGGCTCGACTACGCTGCGCTGAGCCAGATCAACCCCCGCCTTATCTATGTAAACCACACCGGTTTTTTACCTGGCCCCTACGAGCATCGCACGGCCCTTGACGAAGTGGTGCAGATGATGGGCGGGCTGGCATACATGACCGGGCGCCCGGGTGACCCATTGCGCGCGGGAAGCAGCGTGAACGACATCATGGGTGGCATGTTCGGTGCCATCGGCGCCATGGCCGCCTTGATGCAGCGTGGCATTACGGGGCGCGGGCAAGAGGTGGACTCGGCCCTGTTCGAGAACAACGTTTTTCTGGTGGGCCAGCACATGATGCAGTACGCCGTCACCGGCAAGCCGGCTGCGCCCATGCCTGACCGCATTTCATCGTGGGCGCTGTATGACGTATTCAGCGTGAAGGACGGCGATCAGATCTTCTTGGCGGCTGTCAGCGATGCGCAATGGATCACTTTCTGCGATGCGCTGGCATTTGCCGATCTGAAGGCAGCCCCACACCTGGCCACCAACAACGATCGCGTGCGTGCGCGAGCCACGCTGATGCCAGACCTGCGCCAGCGACTCGCCGCCTACAGCGGCGTGGAATTGGCGGCCATCTTTGAAAAGCACGGTCTGCCGTTCGCTCCCATCTTGCGGCCCGAACAACTGTTCGATGACCCCCACCTCAACGCCACGGGTGGACTGGCCGACATCACCCTGCCCGACGGCGAGCGGGCCGGGCAGACCGCCCGCACCACGCTGTTCCCCTTGCGCATGGATGGCCAGCGCCTGGGCGTGCGCCTGCAGCCGCCGGTGCTGGGCCAGCACACGGCGGCACTGATGGAGGAGCTTGGCTACACACCTGAAGAGGTGCGGGCCCTGCAGCAAAGGCATGCCGTGGCCTGAAGCCGTCGCCTCGGTATCACGGGGTGGGCAGCAGCGCCTGCACGCCTGGCATTGAACGAATACAACAACGGAGACTAACGCCATGCACCACAACACACCTTTCACAACACCGCGCTTGCAGCACCGCGGCATACCGCGGCGCACGCGCTGGCGACACTGGCTGGTTTGGCGGCAGGCGCTGCAGTGCCTTTTGGCACCTGGGCGCAAGCGACGGATCGCCCGGTGCGCTTGATCCTGCCGGTGAGCGCCGGATCTGGCGTGGACGGTCTGGCGCGCGCGTTGGATCCCAGTTTGGGCAAGTCCCTGGGGTGCCCGGTGGTGGTGGAGAACTTCCCCGGCGCGGGCGGTATTACTGGCACCTCCATGATCGTCAAGGCGCCCAAGGATGGAGCCGCGCTTGGCGTGGTGTCAAACAACCACGTGGTCAACCCCAGCGTGTTCAAGAACATCCCCTACGACGCGGTGGACGACATCACACCCATCACGGTGATTGGCGCTACTCCGTTTGTGCTGGTGGCGCACCCGTCAGTGGCCGCCAAGAATGTGCGAGAACTTATTGCGCTGGCCAAGGCGCAACCTGGCGCGTTGAACTCTGGTTCGTCGGGCAATGGAACCATCCTTCACCTCGCGGCAGAAATGTTTGTGCATGAAGCCCAGGTCGACATCAAGCACATCCCCTACCGCGGCATGGGCCCGCTGACGGCTGACTACTGGGCGGGCAGATTCAGCTGGCGTTCATCGCTGTGGCTGAGTCGGTGCCGCACGTGAAGGCGGGCACGCTCAAGGCCATCGGCTTGTCATCCACCACCCGCTCCGCGCTGTTGCCAGACCTGCCCACCATTGCAGAACAAGGGCTGCCGCAGTACGCGCTGGACGGCTGGGTTGCCTTGGTGGGCCCGGCGAGTCTGCCCAAGGCAGAAAGCGACCGGATCTATCAGGCTGTGCGCGCGACTCTGGCGGTGCCGGAAGCCCGTGATGCCTTGCTGGCGCAGGGCTACCAGTTGCAAGGCACCACGCCTGAGGCGACCACCGCTTTTTTTCGGGCTGAAGTTGCGCGCATGGCGAAGCTGGTCAAGCAGTCGGGCCTGAAGATCGACTGAAGCTGCGTTTTGCCTCGGGCGGAACGTTGACAGGTTTCAGCGCCCTGGCTGTGATGGCGAAGGCAGTGCCGGTGCACGGAGGGCTCCACGGAGGCGGAACACTTCTACCGCCTCCACCAGTTGGCGGGCCTGGCCACTCAGACTGCCCGCCGCGGCCGCGCTTTCTTCCACCAGTGCGGCGTTTTGCTGGGTGGCTTCGTCCATGCGGACGATGGCCTGCGTCACGCGCAGCATGTCGCTGGTTTGCGCTGCGCTGGCCTGGCTGATTTCTTCCATCAATGCGCTCACGCCCTGGATGGATGAGACCACCTCGGTCATCGTGGTACCCGCATTGCGGGCCAAGTCAGATCCCGCTTGTACGCGTTCCACGCTGGTTTGAATGAGTTGTTTGATCTCTCGGGCCGCGCCTGCGCTGCGGGTGGCCAGACTGCGCACTTCGCTGGCCACCACAGCAAAGCCGCGGCCTTGTTCACCCGCTCGGGCGGCTTCGACCGCGGCGTTGAGTGCCAGGATGTTGGTCTGAAACGCGATGCTGTCGATGACCCCGATGATGTCCGCAATGCGGCGCGAACTGTCCTGAATGCCTTGCACCACTTCCACCATCTGCGTCACCACATCGCCGCCGCGCTGGGCCACCGTGGCACCGTTGCGCGCGAGCTCATTGGCACGTTGAGCGCTGGACGCGTTTTGCTGCACTGTAGCCTGCAGTTGTTGCATCGAGGACGTGGTTTCGTCCAAAGAAGACGCCTGGTCTTCTGTGCGCATGCTGAGGTCCGCATTGCCTTGTGCGATCTCGGCACTGGCGCTGGCCACGCCTTCTGCATTGCTGCGCACGCCCGACACCACGTTTTCCAGGTTGTCCTGCATGGAGCGCAGGGCTTGCAGCAGGCGAGCGGGTTCGTCGTTGCCATCCACCTGAATGGTGGTGGTCAGGTCTCCGGCTGCCACCTTGTTGGCCAAGGACACAGCCACCTGGAGGGGGCGGACCACCGAGCGCGTCAGCAACCAGCCTGCGCAACCGCCCAGCGCAGTCACCAGCGCCAGGGCCACCAGGCTGCTGACGAGTGCCCGCCGCGCATCCAGTGCCGCTTGCTGCGCAATGGCCGCGCTGCTGGCGGCCACCTGTTGCCCCAAAGTGGTCAGCAACTTGGCGGGACCCTGGTCGATGTCGGCAACATCGGCATCCCCCGCTGAAGGCACAAAACCCAGGGATTGAAACACTTCAAAGCCTTTACGGTAGCCCTGCGCCATCTGGGTGTGGGCATTGGTGAAGTTCTGCAGGGCCGCCTTTTCCTGCGCATCAGTCAGCTGGGGTTCCAGCGCCCCGGCGGCGTCGGCCACACGCTTCTCGCTGGCTTGAAAAGCAGCCCAATGCAGCTCACGCTTGCGCGCATCCTCCCCGCGCAGCAACGTGTTTTTCCATTCCAGTACTTGAGTCTTGAATTCGCTCTCCATGCGGCTTACGGCGCGCTCTTGCGCCACACGTTCCTGCACGGTGGTGTCGTAAGTGCCCAAGGTTTTGTAAAGGGCTGCGATGCCAAACAGCGCGGCGCCTAAAAGCAGCGCGAGGACAAGGCCCAGTGCGGTGGCCATGCGGGCACCGATGGAGTGGGTGGACATTTTCATCAGAGGATCCTTGCAATGCGTATCAGATTGACCGGCTGCCTTGGAAACTGGCGTGACCCTCGCCAACAACTACCGTGCGAGGGTTGCCCCGTCGCACTGGCGGCATTTCCCTGAGGCCCAAAGCGCGATGCGAACCGGGGGTTAAGCCTTCAACTTGAGCAAGTACACCATCACCCGCGCCGTGGTGAGATCCAACTCCATGAACTCTGCCAAATCCTTGCCTGCAAGCCAAGAGGGTTCCCACCGGTTCTGCTTGAGCGTGCGCAGCCATGACTCGTGCGCAGTCGCTGCTTCCACGGCCGCTAGCATTTCTGCGGCCCGTGCGGCGGGCACCCCTTTGCCAGTGAACACCCCGCGCCAGTTGGCCATGGTGGCGTCCAGGCCCTGCTCGCGAAACGCGGGCAAACCAAATACGCTGCGGCGTGAGGACACGCCGATGGCGCGAAGCTTGCCCGAGGCGATGGCGTCGCTGAATTCGCTGTAGCCCGAAAGGCCCACTGAAGCCGTGCCCGTCACCAGCGCATCCACCACTTCAGCGCCGCCCGCAAAAGGCTTGTAGACCAGATCGTCCGGTTTGGCTTTGGAGGCACGCGCCAGCACCCCGGCAAAGATGTGGTCCACCCCGCCGGCAGAGCCACCCGCCACGGGCATTGAACGCAAATCTGCGCGCATCGCCTCCGACAGATCCTTGGTGCTCTTGATGGGGGACTTGGCGGCCACGGCTGCCACCAAGTAGTCACTGGTCAGGCGCGCGAGCGGCTGGATCTGCGTCATGTCCACCGCAGGTTTCTGCAGTGCTACCGCGCCGACCATCACCATTCCACCCATGAACAGGGTATTGGCATCGTTTCCATATTTCTCGACGTATTTCGCGAGTCCTATGGTGCCGCCCTTGCCACCCATGTTTTCGTATTCCACCTGATCTGCTGCACCTGCGGCCACCAACGCTGCGCCGAGGGCTCGACCGGTCTGGTCCCAGCCACCGCCTGGGTTGGCCGGTATCACGATGCGCAGCGTGCTTGTCAGTTTGGGCGCTTTGGCGGGTGTGGCGCGAGGCACATTACTGCTGGTCTGGGCCGAGGCAGAGGGGCCGAATGTTGTCCAGGCCGTGGCGGCCAGTACGGATCGCGCGATGGCTTTGCGACGGTTGATATCTGCAGACATGGAGCGTCCCTTGTGAGGTAGTGCGGGGTTCAGAAGCACCGGATGCGGTTGCTGCCGTGATCGAACCTTTGGCTGTACTGCTGTGTGCCAGCAACCCACCACCTCGCGCGGCATCGAAACCTCCCGATGTGCGGGCAATGGTCGCGCCCCAAACTGTCAGTCTGCTGTCCGTGGCATCAGGGTAAACGTGGGGGTTCCTGCGTCACCATGAAAAACGCCCTGCGCCGCGATTGCGGGGCAGGGCGTAAGCGGGTGGCGGTACAGGCTTACAGCGAGTCGATAAAGCTGCGCAGTTTGTCTGAACGGCTTGGGTGCTTGAGCTTGCGCAGCGCCTTGGCTTCTATTTGGCGAATGCGCTCACGCGTCACGTCAAATTGCTTGCCCACTTCTTCCAGCGTGTGGTCGCTGGTCATCTCGATACCGAAGCGCATGCGCAGTACCTTGGCTTCGCGCGGCGTGAGGCCGTCCAGGATGTCCTTGACCACATCGCGCAGGCCGGCCTGCATGGCGGCTTCGATGGGCGCGGTGTTGGCACCGTCCTCGATGAAGTCGCCCAGGTGGCTGTCGTCGTCGTCCCCGATCGGCGTTTCCATGGAGATCGGCTCTTTGGCGATCTTCATGATCTTGCGGATCTTGTCCTCGGGGATCTCCATCTTGGCGGCCAGGATGGACGCATCGGGCTCAAAGCCGAACTCTTGCAAGTGCTGGCGGCTGATGCGGTTCATCTTGTTGATCGTCTCGATCATGTGCACCGGAATCCGGATGGTGCGCGCCTGGTCGGCAATCGAACGCGTGATGGCCTGGCGAATCCACCACGTGGCGTACGTCGAGAACTTGTAGCCCCGGCGGTATTCGAACTTGTCCACCGCCTTCATCAGGCCGATGTTGCCTTCCTGGATCAAGTCGAGGAACTGCAGGCCACGGTTGGTGTACTTCTTGGCGATCGAGATCACGAGGCGCAGGTTGGCCTCGATCATTTCCTTCTTGGCATCGCGCGAAGTGGCTTCACCTTCGTTCATGCGCTTGTTGATGCCCTTCAGCTCTGGCAACGGCACCACCACGCGCGACTGCAGGTCCATCAGCTTTTGCTGCAGGTCCTGGATGGGCGGAACATTGCGGGCCATCACGGCAGACCATGGCTTGCCGGCAGCGGCCTGCTTTTCGACCCACTGCAGGTTTAGCAGATTGGGTGGGAAGTCCTTGACGAAGGTTTCTTGCGGCATGCCGCACTTGTCCACGATGATGCGGCGCAGCTCGCGCTCCTTCTTGCGCACATCGTCCACCTGGCCACGCACCATATCGCACAGCTTTTCAATGGTCTTGGCGGTGAAGCGGATGGTCATCAGCTCGGCCGACAAAGCGTTCTGTGCCTTGACGTACGCAGGGGTTCCGTAGCCCTCCTTGTCGTACACCTTGTGCACTTTTTCAAACAGCTCGCGCAGTTTGTCAAAGCGCTCCAGCGCCTGCTTCTTGAGTTCTTCGAGCTTCTTGGTCAGCGCCTTGGAGCCGCCCTTGCCGTCGTCGTCATCGGCTTCGTCGAATTCGTCGAAGTCTTCTTCGGCCACGTAGTCGTCGGCCTCGTTGGGGTTGGAGAAACCGTCCACGATGGTCGAGATGACGACCTTGCCTTCGCGGATGTCTTCGCCCATGTTCAGGATTTCGGCAATGGTGGCCGGCGACGCGCTGATCGCCTCCATCATGGCCATCAAGCCGCCTTCGATGCGCTTGGCGATTTCAATTTCGCCTTCGCGGGTCAGCAGCTCGACCGTGCCCATTTCGCGCATGTACATGCGGACCGGGTCGGTGGTGCGGCCGAATTCCGAGTCCACGGTGGACAGCGCGGCTTCGGCGGCTTCTTCGGCTTCTTCTTCGGTCGCACCTGCGGGAGCGTTGTCCGTGATGATCAGCGCTTCGGCATCGGGTGTCTGTTCGTACACCGCCACGCCCAGGTCGTTCAGGGTGGTGATGACGGCTTCAAGGGTTTCGGCATCGACCAGCTTGTCGGGCAAGTGGTCGTTGATTTCGACATGTGTGAGGTAGCCGCGCGTTTTGCCCAGCTTGATCAGCGCCTTCAGGCGCGCCCGGCGCTTGGCCATGTCTTCTTCGGACAAGACGGTTTCGTCCAGGCCGAATTCCTTCATCAAGGCGCGTTCCTTCGCCTTGCTGATCTTCATGCGCAGGGGCTTGACCTTTTCGACTGTGGCCGCAGCCTCAGTGGTCTCTTCGACTTCACCTTCCAGATCGGCTTCGATGTCGGACAGGTCGGTGTCGTCACCACTTTCGTCGCTGGCGGCACCCGCCTTTGGCTTGCGGCCACGCTTGGCGGGTGCCTTGGCTTCGGCGGCACCCGCTGCTTTGGCAGGGCGGCCGGGGCGCTTTTTCGGGGTTTCGTCGTCGTCAGACACCACAGCCTTGGCGGCGGGTTTCTTCTTCAGCAATTCATCGGCAGCTTTTGTCAGCTCGGCAGAACTTTTCACGGGCACAGTTTTCACTTTCTTGGCAACCGGGGCGGGCGCGGCGGCAGCTTTTTTAGGAGCAACCTTGGCCGGGGCTTTGGCAGCGGTTTTGGAGACAGCCTTTGCGGCGGTGCCTGGGGCGGACTTGGATGGCTTCGCGGACTTTTGAGCGGGCATGGAACAACCTCAGGATCAAAAACGGACACAAAGAAAACGCAAGCGCCTCGGGTCCCGGCGCGGGTGGCAACGCAAAGCTACAACTGCTTTGCGCTTTGAGGGGAGGCCCTCAGAGGCAAGATGTCTGGGCGATCATTTGGTGTGCAGTCCTTGCGATAAGTGGGCCCATCAGCGCATAGGTGCGCGTTTGTCACGGTGGCCCGGCTCGGAGGTGCTGCTGTCGCTCTTGCCGATAACTAACCCTACATTATACCTTTGGTGCCGATTTCAAGCCATTTTGACCGCCGCACTCTGCAAAGCGTTGCGCTTTTGCTCTAAAGCGCGGTATCGCTCCAACGCCGTCGGGTCTTGCGCCACCTGCAAAACCAGCAGCTTTTGCTGCTCTTTGATCTCTTCGATCTGCATGCGATTGAGCAGGTCGCGCAGCTCCAGTCGCAGTTCCTGCAGATCACCCTCGGTCTGCGCGTGTGATCCGGTCATCACTTTGACGGCCAAAGCCTCGCACTCATGGTCGCGAAGGCTCTCGCGCAGCACGGCCCAGGCCAGAGGGCCGTGTTCGTGGAATTGGTCTTCCAGCCAGGTAAACAGGGGCCCGTGCGGTGACGGTTGGGCGCACAGGGTGGCATGGTCGTCGTGTGTCAGCTCTTCCAGAAAGGCCATGTGCGACAACAGCAAGCGCGCAGCGTGGTCGGTGCGGCTGGCCGTGGGCGTGCGCGGCAGTCGGGGCTGAGGGGGCCAAGGGGCGGCATCCTTGTCCCTCTTTTTCCAGCCGCTACCCTTCCAGTCGCCGCTTTTGCGAAACGGTTGTTTGCCTTGTTCGGGATAGTTGCCGTAGCTGCTGTAACCCTGGCCGGATGGCTCGGAGTGGGGCGCCCATCCCTCGGTATCGGGCGCATGGCCCCAGGTGGGCATGTCATCTTGCGGAGCGCTGGCGCTGTGGCGCGGGGCGCTGACCGGGCCCATGGGGCGCGGGGCCTCCCGCCCAGTGCTCTGGCCCCACAGGTCCGACAGATCCCGCGCATTGAGCTGGGTCTGATCGGCCAGTTCGCTGAGCAATTGGCGCTTGAGCACCCCGTCAGGCAGTGCCGTCCATAGCGGGCGCGCGTTGCTGGCCATGTGGGCGCGGCCTTCGGCGGTGCCCAGATCGCAACCCTCGCTGGCGGCTTCGACCAAAAATCGGCTCAGCGGCATGGCGTCGCCGACCAGGCGGGCAAACGCCTCAGTGCCGTGGGCGCGGATAAAACTGTCTGGGTCGTGTTCGGTCGGCAGAAACAGAAATTTGATACTGCGGGTATCCGTGGCGTGGGGCAGGGCGCCGTCCAGCGCCTTGCGCGCTGCGCGCCGCCCGGCAGAGTCGCCATCAAAACTGAACACCACCGATTCGGTAAAACGCAGCAACTTTTGCACATGCTCGGGTGTGCAGGCCGTTCCCAGAGTGGCCACTGCATTGGGGAAGCCCAATTGCGCCAGCGCCACGACGTCCATGTATCCCTCGGTCACCAGCGCATAGCCCGCTTCGCGAATGGCGGTGCGCGCCTCGAACAGGCCATACAGCTCCCGCCCCTTGTGGAACACCGGCGTTTCGGGCGAGTTGAGGTATTTGGGCTTGTCGTCGCCCAGCACACGCCCGCCAAATCCGATGAACTCGCCCTTCACATTGCGAATGGGGAACATCACCCGGTCGCGAAACCGGTCATAGCGTTTCCCCCCGTCTTCGTCGTTGACGATGACCAGCCCGCTTTCTTCCAGCAGCGGGTCGTCATAGCTGGGGAACACGCTGGCCAGACTGCGCCAGCCTTCGGGCGCATAGCCCAGTCCGTACAGTTTGGCTACCGCACCCGATACGCCCCGGCCTTTGAAGTACCCAATGGCACGCTGCGATTCCCGCAACTGTCGGCGGTAGGCATCGGCCGCTTTTTCCAGCACATCGCTCAGCGTGGCCTGCTTTTGGCGGGCCGCTGCGGCGCGCTCTTTTTCCTGGGGCGAGATGTCATCGTCCGGCACCTGCAGGCCCACCTGCTGCGCGAGGTCTTGCACGGCCTCCACAAAGCCCATGCCCGCGTGGTCCATCAAAAAACTGATGGCATTGCCGTTTTTGCCGCACCCAAAGCAGTGATAGAACTGTTTGGCAGGGCTCACGCTGAAAGAGGGTGACTTTTCCCCATGAAAAGGGCACAACCCCATGAAATTGGCCCCGCCTTTTTTCAGCTGCACATAGCGGCCCACGATGTCGACCACGTCAACGCGGGCGAGCAGTTCCTGAATAAAAGACTGAGGGATCGTCACGCGTCTATTGTCCGCGTAAACTGTTTGTTACCAGATATGCAGGGCAGGGGTTGGGGTATGGCCTTCACGACGTGGTGGCAAAGGGCGGTTGCCAGGGCGCAGCAGGTGGCGCGGCGCGGGAGCATGGCTGCGTTGATTTCGATACTTATTGCCGTTTCAGGGCTGGTGTCGAACGTGCAGGCCGCAACGGTGCTGCGCGTTTTGTCCTGGCCTGGTTATGCCGACCCCGACATCGTGGCGGTGTTTGAGAAGCGGCACGGAGTCAAGGTGGAGATCACCACGGTGGCGTCAGACGACGTGTTGCGTGCCCAGCTTGCCAACACCAGCGGCCCGGGTTTTGATCTGGTGGCCGCCAACACCGCAGAAATATCCCGCTTGGTAGGCCAGAACTTGCTCACTCCGCTGCCCATGGGCAGCATTCCCAATGCCGCAGGCCAGTTGCCGCGGTTCCGTCAGTTGCAGGCCATTGCCGGCATCACGCAGGGGGCCGATGTGTACGCCATGCCGTACACGTATTCAGAAATGGGGCTCATCTACGACCGGCGTCAGTTCGTGGCGCCACCACAATCGATTTCGGTGTTGTGGGACCCGCTCTGGCAAGGCAAAGTGCTGGCCTTTGACGGCAGCAGCCACGGGTTTTCGCTGGCGGCCATGTACCGGGGGCTGTCACCGTTTCGTATCGAGGCGGGCCACTTCAGCCCGCTGGCGAAGGACCTGGTGGCGCTGCGCCGCAATGTGCGCTCTTTCTACAGCCTGCCGGAAGAGTCGCTTGAGCTGTTTCGCAAGCACAAGGTGGCGGTGATGCACGCCAACTATGGCCAGCAGCAGCTCAAGCAGCTGCGTGACGCGGGCCTGGATGTGGGCTACGTGGTGCCGCGCGAGGGGGCCCTGGCCTGGCTTGATTGCTGGGCCATCACCCGCCGCTCCACCCAAGTGGCGTTGGCTGCACAGTGGATCAACTACATGCTCGACCCGGGTGTGAGCCGGACCCTGACACAGCGCCAAGGGTTGGCCAACACGCTGGACGAGCCCCCCGCGCTCTCTGGCGACGCCCCGATGGGCCCCATCGTATGGCTGGAGCCGGTCGAAGACGAAGCCCGCCGCGCCCAGCTGTGGCAGCGCATTCTGTCGGGCGACCGGCCCTCGCGGTTCTGACGATCAGCCATATGAAATGGGGCCTAGCGCTGCGACTCGGGGCCTTACTGGCCTCGTTCAGCGTTTTTGCGGCACTTCTGGCGGGCTACTACGCCTTTGATTCGAGCCGAGACCGCCTGCAGGGCCGGGCCGAGCGCTCGCTGATGGACACCACGCAGGTGCTGGCGCGTCACATGCAGGCAGGCTTCGGCTCCGTGGCGCGGGACACGGCCTTTTTGGCCCATGCGGCGGCGGTCGAGCAGGACCTGGGCCATCTGACCGAGCTGTTTCAGGCCAGCGTGGTGGCGCACCATTCGTATCTGCAGATCCGGTTCATCAGCGCGCAAGACCATGGGCTGGAACTGGTGCGTGTAGACCGCAAGGGCGAAACCCTCCTGGTGGCTGCGGCCGAGGACTTGCAAGAGAAGGCGCACTTCCCGTTTGTGTTTGAGGCCCTCACCCTGCCGCCCGGCCAGGTGTATGTGTCCGAGTTCGGCATCAACCACGAAGGCGTGGCAGACGCCGAGGCATTGCCCGTGTTCAGCATGGCATCGCCTGTGGTGTCCGGCGGCCGGGTGCGGGGTGTGGTGGTGGTGCGTTTGGCTGCCGCAAAGTTCCTGGGCAACTTAGACGGCTCGCTGCCTTCACCGTATGGGTTCTATCTGAGCAACCGCTGGGGCGATTTTCTGGTCCATCCAGACGCCACACAGACTTTCGGTTTTGACCGCGGCCAGCGCATCTTGATCCAGGACACCTTTGCGCCCACCGCGGCGCTCTTCAGTGGCGCTGAGCCCACGGTCGTGTTCAGTCAGCCAGGCACTGCCGACAACGAGGCGCTGGTGTATTCGTTTGTGCGCATGCCGTTTGGCCGCGACGACGAAGGCCGGTTCATGGTGGTGGGCCTCTCGCAGCCGCTGGCTGCGGTGCAGGGAGAGGTGCTGGACCTGGGGCGCAGCATTTTCAAGATCCTGCTGGTGCTGAGTGTCGTGGGGGTGTTGCTGGCGGCGTGGGTGTCGCGTGTGGTGACGCAGCCACTGCAGGCCATGGTGAACGCCGCGCAGGCCTTCTCCCAAGGCCGCCCGCACGGCGCTCTACCTTTGCACCGCAAGGACGAGGTCGGCGAGCTTGCGCGTAGTTTTCACGACATGGAGCAGCAAATCAGCCGCCAGATGACTGAGCTGAACGCCAGCCGCGACGCCATGTCGCACCTGGCGCACCACGACGCACTGACCGGCCTGCCCAATCGCCGTATGTTCGAGCAGCGCCTGGCACAGGTGCTGGAGCTGTCGCGCCGCAGCGGGCGCAGTTGCGCGCTGCTGTTTGTGGACCTGGATGATTTCAAGGCCATCAACGACACCCGCGGCCACGCTGTGGGCGACGAGGTGCTGCAAGCCGTGGCCCGCACCATTACTGGCGCCGTGCGCCAGGTCGATACCGTGGCGCGGCTGGCGGGCGACGAGTTCACCGTGTTGTGTGAAAACGTGGATACCGAAGAGGCCGCCTTGCAGATCGCCACCAAGCTGGAACAGGCCTTTGAAGCGCCACTTTCCATCGCCGGGCAACCCTTCCCGGTGCGCGCCAGCATTGGGGTAAGCCTGTTTCCGCGCGACGCGCAAGATGCGCATACGCTGATGGCCAGTGCCGACGCGGCGATGTACCGTATCAAGCAGAGCCGCCGACGACAGGTTTGAGCACGAGCACCCTCGCACGGTGCCACCCCACCCACCCAACCGTCCACCCGCCGGCAGGCTGTGCCCGTTCACCTTCTCTTCTCAAGCACCCATGACCTCCATCTTCGACCAGCACCTGCCCCGCACCGAGGCCAACTTTGCCCCGCTGTCGCCCCTGTCGTTCATCGAGCGCACGGCCGAGGTTTACCCCGACCGCCTTGCCATCGTGCACGGTGACCTGCGCCAGACCTGGGGCCAGGCGTATGCCCGCTGCCGCCAGCTGGCCAGCGCCCTGCAGCAAGCTGGCATCGGCAAAAACGACACCGTGGCCGTGATGCTGCCCAACACCCCGCCCATGGTCGAGGCGCACTTTGGCATCCCCATGGCGGGCGCCGTGCTCAACGCCATCAACACCCGGCTCGACCCCGAAACCGTGGCCTTCATGCTCGACCACGGCGAGGCCAAAGCCGTCATCGTCGACCCAGAGTTCACTCCCGTCATGGCCAAGGCGCTGGCGCTGCGACAAAGTGCCGTGCCGCTGCTGGTCATCGGGGTGGAAGACGCGCTTTATGGCCCTGCCAGCCAGCCCCTGGGCAGCGTCACGTACGACGCTTTTGTGGCGGGCGGCGATGCGCAGTTTGCGTGGAGCCTGCCCAGCGACGAGTGGGATGCGATTGCCCTCAACTACACCAGTGGCACCACCGGCAACCCCAAGGGCGTTGTCTACCACCACCGGGGCGCCGCCACCAATGCCATCAGCAACGTGCTGGAGTGGGACATGCCCAAACACGCGGTGTACCTGTGGACGCTGCCCATGTTCCATTGCAACGGCTGGTGTTTTCCGTGGACGGTAGCGGCCCGTGCGGGCGTCAATGTGTGCCTGCGCCGTGTGGACGCCCAGGCCATCTTTGATGCCATCCGCACCCATGGCGTCACGCACTACTGCGGCGCACCCATCGTGCACGGCCTGCTGGTCAACGCACCCGACGCGATGAAGAGGGGCGCCCCCGCAGGCATCAAGGCCATGGTGGCGGGAGCCGCGCCCCCGGCTTCGATGATCGAAGGCATGGAAAAGATGGGCTTCGACCTGACCCATGTCTATGGCCTGACCGAGGTGTATGGCCCCGCCACCGTGTGCGCCAAACACGAGGCGTGGGACGCGCTCGACATCGGCGAGCGCGCCCGCCTCAACGCCCGCCAGGGCGTGCGCTACCACCTGGAGCGCGACGTGCGCGTGCTGGACCCGGAAACCATGCAGCCCGTGCCGCAGGACGGCGAAACCATGGGCGAGATCATGTTCAAGGGCAACATCGCCATGAAGGGCTACCTGAAGAACCCCAAGGCGACGGAAGAGGCCTTTGCAGGTGGCTGGTTCCACAGTGGCGACCTGGCTGTGCAATACCCTGACGGCTACATCAAGATCAAAGACCGCAGCAAGGACATCATCATCTCGGGCGGCGAGAACATCTCGTCCATCGAGGTCGAAGACGTGCTCTACCGCCACCCCGACGTGCTGGCCGCCGCCGTGGTGGCCAAGCCTGATGCCAAGTGGGGCGAGACACCCTGCGCGTTTGTGGAGCTGAAGGCCGGTGCGCAAACGACGCCCGAAGACATCGTGGCGCACTGCAAGAAGCACCTGGCAGGCTTCAAGGTGCCGCGTGCCGTGGTGTTTGGCGAACTGCCCAAGACCAGCACCGGCAAGATTCAGAAGTTTGAGCTGCGCAAGCAGGCCGGGTCTGCGGCCGCCATCAACGTCTGATCATCCAGCGCGGCCAAAACCGCACGCCAGCGTCTGCCTTCCGCCATCGAGGTTGTATTCGGACTTCCAGTAGTGCCGGTCTTCGATGGCGGTGAACTCCACGCCAGGCCCGGTCGGGTAGGCCGTCGCGAAAGGGCGGCGCAGGATCACGAGCAACTCGCACCGGGGCGGCCAGTCCGCCACCTCGTCGATAACATTGCCTTGCGCCAGTTCGGCCTCCAGGATCACTCGCAGCGGGGCGGCCAATGTGGCGGGAATCAGCTGGCGGCTCATGCGCAGGGCTGGCTGGCGACAAGGGGCCTCGCCGACCGCTGGGTCGCCGCATCGTCCAGCAGCCGCTGCAGCGCATGCACTGCAGCTTTGGCCAGCATGGCTGCATCCACCGTACCCGCCGTGAACGCGACCAGCACGTTGAGGCCCGCGATGGCCTCAGGGTCGTCCAGCAGGTGGCGCACGCGCTGCACACAAGCCAAGCCAAAGGCCAGGCGCAGCGGGGTGTAGGTGTCGCTGGCCAGCCCGCAGTCGGCTGCCAGTTGGGTGAGAGCGGCGTTCATGGTGTGCATCCTTCCGGCGGCTGATCAATTCGCAGAATATCGCTATAAATAAAATAGCTGGTGACGCAATGTGGATAAGCGCTAGGGCCTGTTTTGATCAATAACCCGGCGTTGCAGCAGGCGCAGGGCATTGTGGCGACCCGTGGGCTCCGCGTCGAGCCGGGCAGGGGCGGCGGTATTGCCAACTCGCTATGCGGCAAGGCCCTCCAGCCAGACCCGTGGCGACATGCCCACCTTCTGCGCAAACACGCGCGACAGCGCCGAGGGGTTGGCGTAACCCAGCTCGTTGGCAATCGATTTCAACGATCGTCCGCTGCGCAGATGGGCCTGCGCCAGCGTCAGCCGCCAGTGCGCCAGGTAGCCGGCGGGGGTGTCGCCCACCACCACCTTGAAGCGGGCCGCAAACGCGCTGCGCGACATGCCTGCCTGCGCCGCCATCTGCGCCAGGCTCCAGGGCTGGCCCGGCGCATCGTGCAAGGCGGTGAGGGCGCGGGCCAGGGCAGGGTTGGCCAGACCCGTGAGCAGGCCCGGTGGCATATGCGCCTGCTCAGGGTGGTCCAGCAGCCAGCGCAGCAACTGCAGCAGCACCACTTCAAACAGCCGGTCGGCCAGCACGCGGTGGCCGCAGCGCAGGCGGTCGGTTTCGGCAAACAGCAAGTCCAGCGACTGCTGCAGGCCATCTACCTTGCTCAGGGGCAGCAACACCAGCGGGGGCAGGGCGCGGGCCAGCGGGTGGCTGGCGCCGCCGTCAAAGTCCAGCGCCGCGCAGGTGAAGTCCGAACCCTCCGCGGGCGCGTTGTGAAAGAAGTGCTCCAGCGGCCGGGCGTAGAAGAGCAGGCTGGGCTCGGTCACCTCCAGCCGCTCGGGTGGCCCCGCCTGGGGCTGGTGCGTCACCACCATCTCGCCACGGCGCAGCACATGCAGAAACCCGCGCCCGGGCGCCGCCGCAAAGTGGGTCACGCCACACAGCGGGCCGCTGTGGAACAGGTGGGCGCGCACCCGAAAGCGCTCCAGCAGCGACGACAGCCGGTCAAACGGAGCGGGTGCCTGCGTTGGCAGGGGCGTGGTGCAGGTGTCGCGGGCATTCATGGTGGTTTTGGATGATTGGGTATGAATAATGGATCTTATGCGCCCAATGGTACGCGCTGACGCCAGACACTGCAGAGGTGCTGAAAACAGGCACCCGGTGCTTAACCCCTTAACCAAGCACCGGCCCTTTAAACCAAACCGTCTTTCATGACCTTCAAGGAAATCCACGCCATGTCCGCTAACTCCTCCTCCGTTGTCCGCGTCCCCCTCGTGGACCGCACCGCCGCCACCGGCCCCGTGCGCACCGTGCTCGACCAGATCCACGGCGCTTTCGGTGCCACCCCCCACATGTTCCGCGCGGTGGCTAACTCTCCCGCCGCGCTGCAAAGCATGTGGGCCGCCTTTGGTGCGCTGGGTGGCGGAGTGATCGGTGCCGCACTGGGCGAGCAGATCGCAGTGGCCGTGGCCAACCGCAATGCCTGCGACTACTGCCTGGCCGCCCACACCGCACTGGGCCGCAAGGCAGGCGTGAGCGGCGACGACCTGGCCGCCGCACAGTCGGGCGACTCTGCTGATCCGCGCACCGCCGCCGTGCTGCGCTTTGCGCTGAAGCTGGTCAACGAACGCGGCCAGGTTGATGCCGCCGATGTGCAGGCGCTGCGCGACCAGGGCCTGAACGACGAACACATCGTCGAGATCGTGGCCCATGTGGCGCTGAACCTGTTCACCAACTATGTGAACGTGGCGCTGGCCGTGCCAGTGGACTTCCCCGGCGTCAAGCTGCGCCCCGCGCGCTGATGGGCCAAGCCCGTGCCGCAAGGCGCGGGGAATGGCACTTCCGATGGTCCACAGCCGCCCACTACAGCCGCCACAATCGCGTGGCGGGTGTGCGGCGGCGGCCCACCCTCTGAGCAGATAGAACAGAAGGAACGTCCATGGATTCTGTGTTGTGGGTGGTGGCTCTGGGCGCCGTGGCGGCAGGCTTTGTCCAGGGCCTGTCGGGCTTTGGGTTTGGCATGGTCGCCATGTCGTTCTGGGCCTGGAGTCTGGAGCCGCGCCTGGCAGCAGTGCTGACGGTGTGCGGTGCGCTCACCGGCCAACTGGTGGCCGCTGCCACCGTGCGCCGGGGATTTGACCGCGTGCGTCTGCTGCCCTTTGTGTTGGGCGGCCTGGCGGGCATGCCCCTCGGTGTGGCCGTGCTGCCCCGCCTGGACATGGACGCCTTCAAGCTCGTGCTGGGCACCGTGTTGGTGCTGTGGTGCCCGGCGATGCTGGTAGCCAAGCAACTCCCCCGCATTACCCGCGGCGGCCGCGTGGCGGACGCGCTGGTGGGTTTGGCCGGTGGGGTGATGGGCGGCCTGGGCGGCTTTACCGGCGTGCTGCCCACGCTGTGGTGCACGCTGCGCGGCATGGACAAGGACGTGCAGCGCGCCATCATCCAGAACTTCAACCTGGCGATGCTGCTGGTGACCTTTGTCACCTACCTCGCCACAGGCTTGGTCACGCGTGAGTCGCTGCCTCTGCTGGCCATCGTGGTACCCGCCATGCTGCTCCCCACGCTGCTGGGCACCCGCCTGTACCGCGGCATCAGCGAGGCGCGGTTCCGGCAGATCGTGCTGGGGATGCTGACGCTGTCGGGGGTGGCGATGCTGGTGGCGAGTGTGCCGACGTTGGTGGGACGTCCGGGGTAGCTGCTATGCTCACCTATTAATAGCTAAAAGCGCTTATTGGATAAGCGGTAGAGGCCGATTTGGATAAAAAATTTTTTGCTCTCAATGCATGGGGCAGAGCGGTCGCCACCGCGCGAAGTCGAAATCCAGCGGCCATGTACACCGCGCCTGCGCTGCACTTGGCGTTAAAGATGGCGCGAAGGAGCTCCGCTATGTTCGCTGTATTTCGCTGGTTGGTCTCGGGCTCTTGGAGCCAGAGGGCGAGCGGCTTGTCGCGCATCTCGAACGGAGGACACCATGGGACTTTTGACCTTCAGCATCAACCTCACCCTGGACGGCTGCGTCGACCACCAGGAAGGCATCGCCGACGACGAGACGCACGCCTTCTTCACCCGTCTCATGGATGAGAGCGGGGCGATGCTGTGGGGCCGCGTCACCTACGAGATGATGGAGAGCTACTGGCCTGCGGTCGCGTGCGGCGACGCGGAGGCTCCGCCCGCAATGCGCGAGTGGGCCGTGAAGCTGCAGGCCAAGCCGAAGTACGTCGCGTCCTCGACACGAAAGGACTTCCGGTGGAGCAACAGCCACCACATCACCGGCGACCTTCATACAGGTGTACAGCAGCTCAAGGACACGACCCCGGACGGCGTACTCCTCGGCAGCGGCAAGCTCGCGACCGCGTTGGAGCGGCTCGATCTGATCGATGAATACAGGCTGCTCGTCCACCCCAGGATTGCTGGCCACGGCCCGACTCTTTACGAGAGCGGGCTGTCCAGCACGCGACGGCTAGAGCTGATCTCGGCGAAGCCGCTCGATAACGGTGCGGTCGACATGCACTACAGGCGCGTGCGATGACTGGGGGGCGGGGCGTGTCGCCTGCCAACGGCTAAGCCGCGCACAGCGAGCAGCAAGGCGCCTCAATCCCCCATCACCACGCCCTCGCGCCGTGGGTCCGCCCCGCCCATCCACAGCTTCTTGCCATGCGCATTGCCGAGCGTGATGGCCTGCAGCCCACTCGTCATGTTCATCTCACGCACCTCGGCGCCACGGGCGCGCAGGGCTTCTACCGTGGCGGCTGGGAAGCGTTTTTCTTCCAGCAGCGTGGGCCCGTTCATCGAGCCGAAGTTGGGCAGGTTGATGGCCTGCTGGGGCATCAGGCCCCAGTTGAAGACGCCGTACAGCGTCTTGGCCGTGTAGTGGATGATGGCTGCGCCGCCAGGGCTGCCGCCGCTCATCAGCAATTCGCCGGTGGCCTTGTCGAACACGAGCGTGGGTGCCATGGACGAGCGGGGGCGTTTGCCGGGCTGCACGCGGTTGGCGATGGGCTGGCCTTTTGCGTCGGTGGGGGCAAAGCTGAAGTCGGTCAACTCGTTGTTCAGCAAGAAGCCTTTGACCATCTGGCGCGCGCCAAACTGGTCTTCGATGGTGGTCGTCATGGCCACGGCGTTGCCCATTGCATCGACGATGCTGATGTGGCTGGTGCCGTACTCGGGCTGGTCGGACATGGGGGCGTAGCTGGTCTTCACGGCGCCGGGGTTGCCGGGCTGGGCGACCTTCATGCTTTGCGGACCAATGAGCTTGGCGCGTTCGGCCAGGTAAGCCGGAGCCAGCAGGCTGCTCCAACTCCCGCCCGGGGGCTGCACAAATTCGGGGTCGGCCACGTACAGCGCGCGGTCGGCAAAGGCCAGGCGGGCGGCTTCGGTGTAGAGGTGCAGCCAGTCGGCGGATGGGATGCCGTCTTGCAAGGGCTTGGCGGCGGCGTCGGTGTTTTTCAGGATGCCCAGGATCTGCCCGATGGCGATGGCGCCCGAGCTGGGTGGCGGAAAGCCGCACACGCGGAAGTCTTTGCTGGCCACCTGGTAGTCGTGGCACAGCGCCTCGCGCTTTTTGGCCTGGTAACCGGCCAGGTCGGCCATGCTGAGCTTGCCGGGGTTGGTGGGGTGTTTGTTCACCTTGTCGACGATGGCCTTGGCGATCTCGCCTTCGTGCAGGGCTTTGCTGCCCTCGGTGGCAATGCGGCGCAGCACCGCGGCCAGTTCGGGGTTGCGCAGGTTGAAGCCCACGTCGCGTGCGTCGCCGTCGGGCTTGTAGAAATAGGCGGCGGCGACGGGGTCCTTCTTCAGATGGGCGTCGGCCTTGACCAGGGTGTTCAGCCGCGCGCTGACCTTGAAGCCGCCTTCGGCCAGGGTGATGGCGGGCTGGAATAGCGTGGCCCAGGGCAGTTTGCCGTGCTGTTTGTGCGCCATCTCCAGCATGCGCACGGTGCCCGGCACACCGACCGAGCGGCCTCCGACCACGCCGTCATAGAACTGCACGGGTTTGCCGTCTGCGCCCAGGAAGAGTTTTTCGTCGGCAGCGGCCGGGGCGGTTTCGCGGCCGTCATAGGCTTCCACGGTTTTGCCGGTGCTGTGCAGCAAGAAGGCGCCGCCGCCGATGCCGCTGGATTGCGGTTCCACCAGGGTCAGCACCATTTGTACGGCGATGGCGGCGTCTACCGCTGAACCACCGGCTTTGAGGATCTGGTAGCCCGCGTCAGTGGCCAATGGGTTGGCGGCGGCCACGGCGAATTTCTCGGTGGCCCAGCCGGGTTTCTCGGTGTAGCCCGACGAGCCTTCAGGCTGGGCTGGCACGGTGTAGGCGAACTGCGAAGGGGCGCTGGCGCAGCCCGCGACGGCGATCATGGCGACCCCGGTGGCGAGGGTTGCGGCGGCCAGTAGAGTTCGGCTGAAGGGGCGGCTGAGTCTGCGGGTGGCGGGCGCGTGAAGCGTGCGGGTTGGGGTCATGGGGCGTCTCCTTCTGAGCAAGAAGCGGCCATGGTACGGCGCCTTCGCGGCGCGGCGCGCCAGCGTTACATCACGCTACAGGCGTCTGAAATATGAGTGTTTTTGGCCTCTAGCGCTTATCCAGTAAGCGGTAGCAGCTATCAAAGAGGAGTTTCTGTGCCGGTGCCTCACGTTGCCTGGGCTACCCAGAACCCACGCGTTCAATGGCTCAGGCCGTCACCGGGCCGGGCCGCCTGTCTTCCACCACAAACTTTGCGAGGGTAGACGCCGCACTGTCTGCGCGCAACGGGTCGTCCAGCACGCGCAGGGTGGTGGTCCAGCGCGTGGGGGTGATGTCCGCCAGTCCATAGCCGCGTTGGTCGCAGCGCGCCAGCAGCACGTGGGGGTTGTGGCGGGCAATGGCGTCCACCTTGTCTTGTGTGGTGCCCGAGCGCGAGCTGATGGAAGTGCCGCAAAACTCGCTGGCCACTACGGGGGTTTCGGGGCGCTCTACATCGGCGTGCACACGGCAGACGTAGTTCTGATGGATGTCGCCACCCAACAGCACGGTGTTGCGCGGCGCGTGCTGGGCCACAGCCTGCAGCAGGCGGGTGCGCGCGGCGGGGTAGCCGTCCCAGCTGTCGGTTGCGGTGACGCCTGACGGGTAGTGGCGCGGCGAAAACAGGGTTTGCTGCGCCAGCACGCTCCAGCGGGTGGTGTTGTGGGTGTGTGCGTCTGCGGCCAGGCCTGCGTTCAGCCACTGCTCTTGCGCCGCGCCCAGCAGCGTGCGGGTGGGGCTGGCCAGATCGGCGCAGTCTGCCGCGCGCACTGCGCCCGCGCTGGCGGACTGGGGCGTGCGGCAGGCCTGCCAGCTGCGGTACTGGCGGTTGTCCAGCAGGTGGAGGTGCACCAGGCGCCCCCAGCGCAGGCGGCGGTAAACCTGCAAAGCATCAACGTGGGTGTGGTCGGAGGCGGGCTGGGCCAGGCTGGCCGTGCGCAGGGGCATGTTCTCGTAGAACGCCTGCCACCCGGCGCTGCGCAGGGCCAGAAAGCGGCTGTCGTCGCCCCGGCCTGCTGCACCCGCGTAGTCGTTCTGTACTTCATGGTCATCCCAGGTCACCGCCCATGGGCAGGCGGCGTGGGCAGCTTGCAGGGCGGAGTCGCTTTTGTGCAGGGCGTAACGGTCTCTGAAATCTGCCAGCGTGGTGGCGTGGCGCAGGCTGTGGGTGCGCGCCAGGTCGGCGGTGTTTGGGGGCGTGGCGTATTCGTAGATGTAGTCGCCCAGAAACAGGACGAGGTCTGGCTGGTCAGCCGCCACATGGTGCCAGGCCGCGTAGTGGCCGTGTTCCCAGCGCTGGCAGGAGGCAAAGGCCAGGCGCAGTGCGCCAGGAACGTCGTCTGGCGCCGGGGCGGTGCGGGTGCGGCCGGTGGGGCTGGCGGCATCGCCCAGCATGAAACGGTAGTGGTACCAGCGGCCCGGCGCCAACCCGCGCAGCTCCACATGCACGCTGTGGCCGAGCAAGGGCAGCGCGGTGGCTTCGCCCTTTTGCACGATCTGCGCAAACCGCGCGTCGTGCGCCACCTCCCACCGCACGGTGTGGGCGGCCTGCATCTGAGCCGGGTCGGCCAGCACCAGCCGCGTCCACAGCACCACGCCGTCGGGCGCCGGGTCGCCGCTGGCCACGCCCAGGGCGAACGGGTTCGCTTGCAGCGACGGAGCGTTGCTCCACGCCCAGCGGGGCAGGGTGGTGGCAGCGGCAGCCAGGGCGGCCTTCCGCAAAAATGCGCGTCTCTGCTCTGGATTCATTGCGGGGCGCTGGATAGGTGCGCTGCGCTTAAAACTGGCGCGACGCAGGCCAGCGGCCACCGCGCAAGGGCCGCCCCGCCGCGCTGGTGGCGTCCCCCTCCCGAAGAAGAGGGGGAAGGCGCCGAAGGCGACTCAGGGGGTGCTTCACCCTATGCCGCCATCACGCGGTTTTTGCCAGACCGTTTGGCCAGGTACATCGCCTGATCGGCGCGGATGATGGCATCCGTGCTGCTCTCGGTGCCCTGCAACTGGGCCACGCCTGCGCTGAAGGTGATCAGCACTTTTTCGGTGCCCTGCAAAAAGAAGCGGGTGGTCAACTCGCGCTGCAGGCGGGTCATGGCGGCGATGCCGCTTTCGACGGTGGTGTCCGGCAGCACCAGCACAAACTCTTCACCGCCGTAGCGGGCCAGCAGGTCCTGGGGGCGCATCACCTCGCGGGTGACCTGTGCCAAGTGCACCAGGGCCGCGTCGCCACCAGTGTGTCCCACCCGGTCGTTCAGGGCCTTGAAGTTGTCCAGATCGAGCAAGGCCAGGCACAGCGGCGAGCCCAGGCGGCGCGAACGGGCGATTTCGCGCTCCATGGCCTCGTCCAGGCCCTTACGGTTGAGCGTGCCAGTCAACGGGTCGTGCCGGGCCTGGGCACTGGCGCGGTCCAGTTCTTCCTGCAGTTTGGCCATTTCGGCGCGTTTGGCTTCGGTGCGCTCGCGCAGGTCGTGCAGCTCGTCGTGTGTGACGCGGCTATCCAGGGCCATGGCGCGGGTGGCACTCATGACCTCTTGCAGCAGGGGGCCTATTTCTTCGAGCGTGTTGGCTTTGGCGATGAGGTCGGCGCAGCGCTCCATGGTGCCTTGGTAAGACGTGCTGGAGGCGGTGATCAGCGCCAGGCGTTCAATGAACGTGGCCAGCATGTCCTTCATCTGCTCCTGCGCTTCTACCGTGCGGGCGCGGGCTTCGGTCTGTTTGAAGATGACGTCCTTCAGCCGCCGCTGCACGTCGTCCAGGCGTCGCAGCGTGAGCGGTGGGGTGGAGGCGGTCATCAGCGCCTCGGCCTGGCCTTGCAACCAGCGGTCGTCGGCGCTGAGCACGGAAATGTTCTCGAACACCATGTGCAGCAATTCGAGCAGCGTGGCGCGGATGGCGGCCTGGTCTTCGGTGGCGAACGACACGCGGTACGTGAAATTGCTCAGCATGACCTGCGTGGCAGCAACAGGGGGCAGCGTGGGCTCTCGCAGAAAGGTGATGAGCTGCCGGGCCATATCGAGCACCCGGGCGTCGTCTTCGCCTAGCGCAGGCAGGGTGTTGTCGATCAGGCGGGCCAGCGCCTCGGCGAACTCTGCGGGGAGTTCGCCCAGCGCGGTGGGTGCGTCCGCGGTTTCAACGGGCTTGGAGGTGCCGGTGGCAGGGTTGAGGCCCAGGTTGGCGTAGCCCACCATCACGCTTTGCAGCGAAGTCCAGTCCTTGGTGATGATGGCCCGCTCAAACTGACCCAGCAGTCGCTTTTGGGCGGGCGTCTGGCCGGGCAATACCCGCTGGATGCTGCTCAGCGGCCCTTCGGGAAACGGTTGCGGGCTCCGAGAGCCCGCAATTTCATCGTAAAGCGCCAGGTAGTTGTCAGGCGTTGGCGGGAGCCGCCGCGCTGCCAACTGCTTGAGTGTTTCGCGCGCTAACTCGGAGGGTGGTCGGTCGGCCATGGAAGGGCACCAGTGTCAGGGGCTGAGATGCGCGAGTGTGACACAGCAGACGGCATTTTTGTGCGGCCAGCGCGGGCCGCCGCACCTCTTGCGGCTACGGTGTCAGTTGACCATCACCAGCTTGCCCATCACCCCACGTGAGCCCATGTGGGCATAGGCCGCGGGCAACTCGGCCATGGGCATGGTGCGGTCGATCACGGGCTTGACCTTGCCTTGGGCATACCACTGCGCCAGCTCGCCCATCATGGTGGCGTTGGCCTTGGGCTCGCGCTTGGCAAAGTCGCCCCAGAACACACCCACGATAGACGCGCCCTTGAGCAGCGCCAGATTGAATGGCAAAGCGGGGATGGGGCCGGAGGCAAAACCCACCACCAGGTAACGCCCGCGCCAGGCGATGGAGCGGAACGCGGGCTCGGCAAAGTCGCCGCCCACGGGGTCATAAATGACGTCGGGGCCCTTGCCGTCCGTCAAGGCCTTGATGGAGTCGCGCAGGTTGTCCTTGCTGTAGTTGATGGTCGCGTCGGCTCCGATGGAGGTGCACAGGGCGCACTTCTCGTCGCTGGAAGCAGCAGCGATCACGCGTGCGCCCATGGCCTTGGCGATCTGGATGGCGGCCGTGCCCACGCCACCGGCAGCGCCCAGCACCAACACCGTCTCGCCCGCCTTCAGCTGCGCGCGGTCCACGAGGGCATGGTGCGAGGTGGCATATATCATGATGAAGGCGGCGGCGTCCACGTGCGAAAAACCGTCGGGCAATGGCATGCACAGGGCTGCTGGTGCAAGGGTGTGGGTACCAAACCCGCCCGTGCCAGACAAACAAGCCACGTTCTGGCCAACCTTGAGGTGGGTGACGCCGTCACCCACGGCGGCCACCACGCCCGCATATTCCGAGCCGGGCACAAAAGGCAGCGGTGGCTTCATCTGGTACTTGTTCTGCACGATCAGCAGGTCGGGAAAGTTCAGGCTGGCCGCCTTGATTTCGATGAGCACCTCACCTGCCTTGGGTGTGGGCGTGGGCAGTTCGGTCCAGCTGAGTGCTTCAACGCCGGTGGGGTTGGTGCAGAGCCAAGCGTGCATGGGGAGTCTCCTGTCAATCTTGTCGGTCAATGATCGCCCGCATGATAGGTGGGGCTGCGGCGCCTGGGTTGTCCCACGAGCGACGGCAGTTTGGACGGTGGTCGCTGCACGGTGGGCAGTGAGTGCCCCACCTACAATCCGTTGCAACCCTCTATTGCGACCATGAAGATTCTCATTTCCAACGACGATGGCTACCAGGCGCCCGGCATAGTGGCGCTGCACGAAGCGCTCAAGACCCTTGAGGGCGTAGAGGTGGAGGTCGTGGCGCCCGAGCACAACAACAGCGCCAAGTCGAACGCCCTGACCCTCCATTCGCCGCTGTACGTGCACAAGGCTTTCAACGGCTTTCGATATGTGAACGGTACGCCAGCCGACTGTGTGCACATTGCGCTCACCGGGTTGCTGGGCTATCGGCCGGACTTGGTGGTGTCTGGCATCAACAATGGCGCCAACATGGGCGACGACACCATTTATTCGGGCACGGTGGGCGCAGCCATGGAGGGCTATTTGTTCGGGATCCCGGCGATTGCGTTTTCGCAGGTGGACAAAGGCTGGGGCGAGATTGAAGCCGCGGCTGCCAAAGCCCGTGAAATCGTCGAGCAGATGCGGCAGCAGAGCCTCGTCACTGAAACCCCGTGGCTGCTGAATGTGAACATCCCGAACATGCCGCTTGCAGCGCTGCGACCCATCAAACTGTGCCGGTTGGGGCGTCGCCATGCGGCAGAACGCGTCATCGTGCAAGAGAGCCCGCGCGGCGAGGCGATGTACTGGATAGGGGGCGCCGGCGCGGCCAAGGACGATGCCGAGGGCACGGATTTTCATGCCACGGCGCAAGGCCATGTGTCGATGACGCCGCTGAAGGTGGACCTGACGGATCACGACAACCTGGGGTACTGGGCTCAAACGGCATCGCAACTGGTAGCGGGGGCGTCTGGCGCCCCTGGCGGTTGATGCAACGCCGACCCGGATTTCCCGCCCGGTTGCCTGGTTCTGGCCCTGCACCAGCCAAGGCGCCGGTTCTGGCCGCATCAGTGCGCAAACCGGTGGCGGCGTCCCCGGTGGGGGTGGGACTGGATTCGGCAGCGGTGCGGGCACGCATGGTGCAAAAACTGGCGGCGGGCGGCGTGACATCGGTGCCGGTGTTGCAGGCGATGGGGGCTGTGGAGCGCCACCGATTCGTGGACAGTGCGCTGGGCAATCAAGCCTACGAAGACACCAGCCTGCCTATTGGGCTGGGGCAGACCATCTCCAAACCCAATGTGGTGGCGCGCATGTGCGAGCTGTTGCTGGGTGCCGAGGGCGCGCGGGCTGGGGGCCTGGGGCGCGTGCTGGAGATCGGAACTGGCTGCGGTTATCAGGCGGCAGTGCTGAGTCGGCTTGCACGAGAGGTTTATTCTGTGGAGCGGCTGCGCGGGCTGCACGAAAAAGCCCGCGACAACCTCCGGCCGTTTCGGCTTGCCAACCTGCATCTCTTGTTTGGGGATGGCATGCTGGGTTATGCCAAAGGTGCGCCTTACGCCGCCATCATCGCGGCAGCAGGAGGCGACGCGGTCCCCCAGGCATGGTGCGATCAATTGGCCGTCGGTGGAAGGCTGGTGGCCCCCATGGCACTGGCCGGCGGACAGCAAATGTTGCTTGTGATCGACAAAACCCCACACGGATTGAAACAAAGCGTGTTGGAGCCTGTGCATTTTGTCCCTCTAAAATCAGGGATTGCCTAAAGGGAAATGCTTATGTTCGTATCGCGTGGTCTTGTGGTTGGGTTTACCGTGGCACTGGCGGGTCTGGTGCTCACCGGCTGTGGAACCCGGCTGTACAAGGCTCCAGTGGAAGACCGTGGCACTTCGTCATCTTCTTCCTCAGCGCCTGGTGCGCAGCCAGGTGTGGTGGTGGGCACTCCCATCAAGCCGCTGCCCGGCGCTGAAAACGCGGGCAAGCCAGGCTATTACACAGTCAAACCCGGAGATACGCTGATTCGCATCGGCCTCGATTCGGGGCAGAGCTGGAAGGACATCGCCCGCTGGAACAACCTTGACAACGCCAATCTCATTGAGGTGGGTCAGGTGCTGCGTGTGGCGCCTCCAGCGCCTGTGGCGCAAGCGGTCGCCTCGGATACCGGTGTGGTCACCCGGCCTGTGACGTCCTCCACGATCGCTCCCGCTGCGCCTGCCAGTACGCCAGTAGCCCCTGCCAGTGCGCCCAAGCCCGCAGCTTCGGCGGCGTCTCCGGTGGTGGCGATCGCGCCAACAACGCCCGCCACTGCGCCCGCTGCAACTGGAGAAGACGATGTCGGCTTTATCTGGCCGGCGTCCGGCTCACTGATTGCCGGGTTCGACGAGGCGCGCAACAAGGGTTATGACATTTCGGGCAAAGCGGGCGACCCGGTGTTGGCTGCCGCAGATGGGCGGGTGGTCTATGCTGGCGCGGGTTTGCGTGGATACGGCAATCTGGTCATCCTCAAGCACAACAACACTTTTCTGACGGCCTACGCCCACAATCAGGCATTGCTGGTCAAGGAAGACCAATCGGTGCGCAAGGGCCAGAAGATCGCCGAAATGGGCAGCACCGATGCTGATCGCGTCAAGCTGCACTTTGAAATCCGCCGACAAGGCAAGCCGGTCGATCCGTCGCGCTACCTGCCCGCCCGTTGAAGCCTTCAAAGCCCTTGAAGCCTGTGCCGGAGAGTCTGCCCGACGGCGAGTCGGCCCTGTTGGTGGAGGCGGGTGTGGGGCTGAACGCTGACGAAGCCGATGCATTGTCAGACGTAGAAAGCGAGCTGCGTCCCATACAGATCGGGACGGAGCAGCACGCCACCCGGCTGGACCGGGCGCTGGTGGATCTGGTTCCCGAGTTTTCGCGTAGTTACTTGCAGCAGTTGCTGGCACAAGGGCTGGTCAACCTGAATGGAAAACCGGTTCTGAAGGCATCCACCCGTGTGAAGGCAGGGGACCACGTGGTGCTGGAGATGCGCCCCACAGTGCAGAGCCAGGCCTTCCGGCCGGAGCCCATGCCTATCGATGTGGTGTACGAGGATCCACACCTGCTGGTGGTGAACAAGCCTGCAGGCTTGGTGGTGCACCCAGCCCCTGGCAACTGGAGCGGTACCTTGCTCAACGGGCTGTTGGCGCGGGACGAAAAAGCACTGTTGGTGCCACGCGCGGGTATAGTTCACCGGCTCGACAAGGACACCAGTGGGCTGATGGTTGTCGCGCGGGACCGGGCTGCCATGGACGCCCTGGTTGCCCTCATTGCGGAGCGCAAGGTGCAGCGGCAGTATCTCGCGCTGGCCCACGGCGCGTGGACGGGGCCCAAAACTCGCACGGTAAATGCGCCCATTGGGCGTGACCCTCGCAACCGCCTGAGGATGGCGGTGGTTGATCTGGCCATTCATCCCGGAAAAGCGGCGCGCACGGATATTAGTTATCTGGGCGGCGTGGATGTCGGCTGCTGGGTGCAGTGCACTTTGCACACCGGACGCACCCACCAGATCCGGGTGCACTTGGCATCGTTGAAGCACCCTCTGGTGGGCGATAGCCTTTACGGCGGCTCGCCCATGGATCCGATGCAGCGCCAAGCTCTGCACGCGTACCGTCTGGCGTTTACCCATCCGGTGACGGGGGACGCGCTGGAGTTTCATGCCCCCTTGCCCGACGATATGCAGCGGCTTCTGTCTTTGTGGGGGCTGCGCTACAATGCGTCCTGACGGCCAGACAGGCCCACGCCCGATGTCGGAATCCCGCCGGGCTCCTGCGTAGCGCCAGCGCCTTGAACAAGGCGCTTTTGTCGCCATTGCCTTTGATTGCCCCCTGCTGTTGATGTGACACCCGTTGCAACGCGTGGCACTTTTCCAGGAATCGCTGAATCATGAATACGGTGGATGCCAAACGGGTCCTCGAAACTGCGTTGATATGTGCGCAGCAGCCTGTGCCGCTGCGCGAGCTGCGCGTGTTGTTCAACGACGCGCTGGGGTCGGATACGCTCAAAGTCCTGTTGCATGAGCTTCAGCTCGACTGGGCGCAGCGTGGGGTAGAGCTGGTTCAGGTAGCGACGGGATGGCGTTTTCAAAGCCGCCCGGAAATGCGCGAGTTCCTGGACAGGTTGCATCCGGAGAAGCCTCCGCGCTATTCGCGCGCCACAATGGAGACGCTGGCCATCATTGCCTACCGCCAGCCGGTCACTCGGGGCGATATTGAGGACATTCGGGGTGTGACGGTAAATAGTCTCATCGTCAAACAATTGGAAGACAGGGGCTGGGTTGAGGTCATCGGTCACCGCGAAACGGTAGGGCGTCCGGCACTGTTTGCAACGACTCGACAGTTTTTGGACGACATGGGCCTGCAGTCTTTGGATCAGTTGCCGGTATTGGATGACCCAACTGGCAACGCTAATGTTCTGGAGGCGATGGCAGCGGCTGCTCAGGGCGTTATTGAGCCCGACCCGGAGCCGGTCGTCGCCGACACATCGGTTGCGGAGCTTCACCAGGTCAGCCCTCAACCTGACAGCAATAACGATGTTCCGCAACCCGCGGACGATTTTTTTCAGGATGCGGAGACAGAAATCCGCGACGACCATGTTGATACCCCCGGCGGTATCCAGGGAAACACTTGATGAACGATTCGACCCCCGAAGTCCCTGACGCTGTGGCGCAGGCGGATGCTGCCAACTCTTTGCCGGAGGTCAAGAAGCCCGCGGCCAAGCGTGCGCCGCGCAAAAAAGCCGCCAAGGTTGACGACGGGGCCGCGGCTGCCGTCGATGCGACAGGCACCGAGGCGGGGAAGCCCCCGCTGGATGCGCAGGTTCTCGCCCCTTCGGTGGTGGATGCAGATGTCGTAGCGGCCGACGTAAATGCTACCGAAGCAGAGTCTGTTGGCAGGCAACGCGAGCGGACCAGTCCCGGTGAACCTCGGGGGCGTCAACCGCGCAAAGAAGGTTCTGTCCGCGACACGCGTGGTGCGAGTGCACCCGCTGTGCAGGGCTATCAGTTTGAGGATGTGGTCTCGGGACGATTTGACGAAGACGACGCGACCGCGGAGGTCATGCCTCCCAAGCGTGTTTTATTGCCTCAGGTTGAAACACCCAAACTTCACAAGGTACTTGCCCAGGCGGGGCTTGGGTCGCGCTTGGAGATGGAGCAACTCATTCTGGAGGGGCGTATCTCCGTGAACAATGAGCCGGCCCATATCGGTCAGCGCATCCAGTTTGGCGATCAGGTCAAGGTCAACGGCAAGCCCATTCGCTATCGGATTGATCCGCCGCCAGCACGTGTCATTGCTTATCACAAGCCTGTGGGCGAAGTGGTAACGCATGACGATCCGCAGAACCGTCCTACCGTTTTTCGCAAGCTGCCTCGGCTGATGCAGGGCAAATGGCAATCTGTGGGGCGGCTGGACCTGAATACCGAGGGCCTCCTTCTGTTTACGAGTTCAGGCGAGCTGGCAAACAAGCTCATGCATCCCCGGTTTGGGCTCGAGCGAGAGTACGCGGTGCGTGTGCTTGGAGCCTTAAGCAACGAAGAAAAGCAAAAACTCCTTGATGGCGTGCGATTGGATGATGGCATGGCATCTTTCGGCTCGATTGAAGACGGTGGTGGTGAGGGCTCGAACTGCTGGTATCGCGTCACTATTTCTGAAGGACGCAACCGTGAAGTGCGCCGCATGCTGGAGTCGGTGGGGCATGCCGTCAGTCGGCTGATTCGCATTCGTTACGGAGCGATGGTGTTGCCGCGTGGACTCAAGCGTGGGGCCTGGTTGGAGCTTGACGATAGCGATATCCGTGCGTTGGTGCAGGCTGCAGGTGCGGACCGACCCCAGGCACAGGAAAACCGTTCAGATGCAGGCCTGGGGCGAAGCGGCGGAAATAACCGCAACAGGGGGCGCAACGGCCCACGCGCGGGTGATGGACCTCGTCGAGACATGTCGCAAGGGGCGCCTGCTGGCGGTCCGCGCGGCCAAAAACCACGTCGCGACGGTGGCGGTCGCCCCGGGCAAAGCGGACGTGGTAACAACGTGGGCACCAATGATCGCCAGGCAGGATCTGCTCAGCCAGATCCGTTGAAAACGTCGGTAGGGTATATCGGTGTGGATAGTTTGTCGCGGCATCGCCAGGACAAGCGGCGCCCCGGGGGTGGTGGCCCTCGCCGCGGCGGTGGGCGCTGATCTGATATTTCAGCATCAACGGTTAGAATCGAGGGCTTTGTCCGATGGACAAACGAATCACAGCAACATCCAATCAGGAAAATTAACATGGCTATCGAACGCACTCTCTCCATCATCAAGCCCGACGCTGTCGCCAAGAACGTCATTGGTCAGATCTACGCTCGCTTCGAGGCCGCTGGTCTCAAGGTGGTGGCTGCACGCATGGCGCACCTGTCGCGCCTGGAAGCCGAGCAGTTCTATGGTGTGCACAAAGAGCGTCCTTTCTTCAAGGATCTGGTGGACTTCATGATCTCGGGCCCTGTGATGATTCAGGCTCTGGAAGGCGAAAACGCGATTCTCAAGAACCGCGAACTGATGGGCGCAACCGACCCCAAGAAGGCAGAAGCCGGAACGATCCGCGCTGATTTTGCTGACAGCATTGACGCCAATGCAGTGCACGGCTCTGACGCAGCTGAAACCGCACAAGCAGAAATAGCCTTCTTCTTTCCTGGCCTCAACATTTACTCGCGCTGATATGGCGGTCCCCATGCCTGCTCCCGCTATCGTGGGATATCTGCGCCATGGGGACAACTGCGCTCGGCTCACCCGGGGGAGGGCGCGATGACCACCAATCTCCTCGAATTTGATCTAGACGGACTGGCAGCTTTTTGCCATGGGTTGGGCGAAAAGCGATTTCGCGCAACCCAGCTGTTCCGCTGGATTCATCAGCGCGGCGCCAGTGACTTTGATGCCATGAGTGATCTGGCAAAGGCTTTGCGCGACAAGCTCAAGGGCTGCGCTCGCGTCGAGGCATTGCCTGTGGTCTCTGAACATGTTTCATCAGACGGCACCGTTAAGTGGCTCTTTGACGTGGGTGACGGCAATGCCGTGGAGGCCGTATTTATCCCTGAAGACGACCGAGGGACCCTCTGCATATCGTCTCAGGCAGGCTGTGCGGTGGGGTGCCGCTTCTGCTCCACTGGGCATCAAGGCTTCAGTCGAAACCTGACAACGGGTGAGATTGTTGCCCAGTTGTGGTTCGCCGAACATTCGCTGCGCCAAAGGCTGAACACCCAGTACCGCGTCATCTCCAATGTAGTCATGATGGGGATGGGCGAGCCTTTGCAAAATTACGCCGCATTGGTGCCCGCATTGCGCGTGATGCTCGATGATCACGGGTATGGGCTGTCGCGTCGGCGGGTCACCGTGTCTACGTCGGGCGTCGTTCCAATGATGGATCGTCTTGCGCAGGACTGTCCGGTGGCGTTGGCTGTATCGCTGCATGCGCCCAACGATCCATTGCGCGACAACTTGGTGCCGCTCAACCGCAAATACCCTATTCAGGAACTGCTTGAGGCATGCAATCGTTATCTGGCGCATGCCCCCCGGGATTTCATCACCTTCGAGTATTGCATGCTGGAAGGCGTCAATGACCAGTTGGAGCATGCTCAGCAGTTGATCGAACTCGTGAAACCGGCGCGAGGCTTTGGGGTTCGTTGCAAATTCAACCTTATTCCTTTCAATCCATTTCCCGCGTCTGGACTCTTGCGTTCGCCACATGCGCAAGTGGTAGCGTTCGCAAAACTACTGAGTGACGCGGGTATTGTCACGACCGTGCGCAAGACCCGAGGTGACGACATTGATGCCGCATGCGGCCAATTGGCGGGGGATGTGAAGGACAGAACTCGCGCTGCAGAACGGATGGCAAAGCAGCGCACAATCGTGCTCAAACCGGTCACGTGATTTCGTAATTCGGCACAAATCAAGGAGGCTCTACATGGTGGGATTGGAAGGACGCTGGCGGCAGTTTGGCCGCTGGACACTCACGGCATGTAGTGCAGTGGTTTGCGCGGCGACGCTTCAAGGTTGCGCGACCGGAGTCGATGGCGTATCTGGTAGTGACAGTGGTGCGGGAAGTTTCACGGCTTCAGACGAGCCTGAGTCTCGCCGCCGTGCTCGGATCCGCCTTGAACTTGCATCCAATTATTTTGAGATGGGACAAACGACTGTTGCCTTGGATGAGGTCAAGCAGGCGCTTGCGGCAGACCCTGGGTACGCTGACGCTTTCAATTTGCGCGGTTTGATTTTTATGCGGCTGAATGACTTTCCTCAGGCTGAGGACAGTTTCCGTCGAGCGTTGGCACTGCGAGGGAATGACCCCAGTCTGATGCACAACTACGGCTGGCTGATGTGCCAGCAACGGAAGTACGCTGAGGCCGATCAGCAGTTCATACAAGCCATTGCAAACCCGGCCTACACGGCGCGTAGCAAGACCCTTATGGCGAGAGGTTTGTGCCAATCAAGTGCAGGGCAGTATCCAGAAGCGGAACAATCGTTGCTCAAGGCCTATGAGTTGGATGCGGGGAATCCCGTGGTTGCCTATCACCTTGCATCGCTATTGCTGCGCCGCAATGAGTTGACTAGGGCACAGTTTTACATTCGCCGACTCAACAACAGCGAGCTGTCTAATTCCGAATCCCTTTGGTTGGGAATCAAGATCGAGCGCGCTATTGGTGATTCGGTTGCTATGCGACAACTGGCAGACCAGTTGCGTAAGCGCTTCCCGGACTCCAAGGAGTTGGGTGCATACGAACGCGGGGCTTTCAATGAGTGAGGGTGATGTGGTCGTGGGTGGTGGTATGACTGGTGGGAGCATGTTGAAAGCGGCCCGGCAGGCCTCCGGCATGCACATCGCGGCGCTGGCCGTGGCATTGAAGGTGCCAGTGAATAAGTTGGAGGCTCTGGAGGCCGATAACTACGCGGTGTTGCCAGACACGGTCTTCGTTCGAGCGCTCGCGTCAAGCGTTTGTCGCACGTTGAAAGTGGACGCTGCGCCTATTTTGGCGCTGCTGCCGAAAAGTGAAAGCCCTCATCTCAAAGCAGACTCGGCGGGATTGAATGCGCCGGTTAAGGGACGTGGGGGGACGTCTTCGACGTCCTTTGCATCCTCATCTCCATTCAGTGCTTCCACGTCGCGTTCTGTTACGGTTGTGGTAGTAGCGTTGCTCGCGGGGGCTCTTGCGCTTGTGTATTTTCCGCGCTCGTCTGATGGCTCGGCAGACGACCCTTCTTCTGTTGGTGTAGGGTCGCAAGCTTCTGTTGCCGGAGGGGGCGTTTCATCAGTTGGGGTTGGCGCAGCGCCTCCATCGATGCAGATTGCGTCTGAGCCAGTGGTTGTGAGTGATCCCTTAGTAGCCCCTTCAGTCGAGACGCTCTCATCCTTGGCCGCGTCTCCAGCCTCCGCACCGGTTGTGTCGTCCAGCGAAGTGTCCAGCGCCGTTGTTCCAGCGGGAGTTTTACTTCTGCGTGCTCGCAGCGAGTCCTGGGTCCAAGTGAAGGATTCATCGGGTGCTGTGGTGCTGCAACGGAATCTGGCGGCGGCAGAGACGGTTTCTGTGTCGGGCGCCGTGCCGATGTCTGTGGTAATTGGACGGGCTGATGCTACGGAAGTTTTTGTGCGTGGAAAACCGTTTGAGCTGGCAGCGGTGTCGCGCGAGAACGTTGCTCGCTTTGAGGTGAATTAGTGAAAAACGCGCAGCGAGATTTAGAGCCGGTGGCGATAGCTTCGCCGTCACCGCGGCGGTCAAGACAAGCTAAGGTTGTCTGGGGGGGGCGGGTTGTGACTGTTGGTGGTGATGCACCCGTGCGAGTCCAATCCATGACGAACACGGACACGGTCGATGCCATTGGTACAGCAATTCAAGTGAAAGAGTTGGCCCAGGCTGGTTCAGAGTTTGTGCGCATTACGGTCAACACGCCAGAGGCCGCTGCAGCTGTTCCTTACATTCGCGAGCAGTTGGATCGCATGGGAGAAAGTGTTCCTCTGGTGGGCGACTTCCATTACAACGGTCATCGTCTGCTGACGGACTTTCCAGATTGTGCTCAGGCTTTGTCCAAGTACAGAATCAATCCAGGCAATGTGGGTAAGGGCAACAAGCGGGATTTGCAGTTTGGCCAAATGATCGACGCTGCCATGCGATGGGACAAGCCCGTACGAATTGGCGTGAACTGGGGAAGTCTGGACCAGGAGTTGCTGGCGGGATTGATGGACGTGAACAGTCGTCGGGCCACGCCATGGGAGGGTCGTCAGGTGATGTATGAGGCTCTCATTACTTCGGCCATTGAGTCCGCACACAGGGCGCAAGAGATGGGTTTGGATGGAAATCAAATCATCTTGTCTTGCAAGGTTAGTGGTGTTCAGGATCTGATTGCTGTTTATCGCGAATTGGCGCGCCGGTGCGATTACGCCTTGCACCTGGGTCTCACCGAGGCTGGCATGGGTACTAAAGGCACCGTCGCCTCTGCGACCGCGCTGGGGGTGCTTTTGCAAGAAGGTATTGGCGACACCATTCGCGTATCGTTGACCCCCCAGCCCGGGGAGGCGCGCGTCCAAGAGGTCGTTGTTGCGTCGGAAATACTGCAGTCCCTGGGGCTGCGTGTATTTGTGCCCAGTGTTACGGCATGCCCCGGATGTGGACGTACCACTAGCTCAACATTTCAGGAGTTGGCTAAACAGATTGATGACTTCCTGCGGGCGCAAATGCCGGTGTGGCGCGTCCGTTACCCGGGCGTGGAAAACTTGCGAGTGGCTGTCATGGGGTGCATCGTCAATGGTCCTGGTGAAAGCAAGCATGCGGACATCGGGATTAGCCTGCCCGGGACGGGCGAGGCGCCGGCTGCACCTGTGTTTATCGATGGCGAAAAAGCAATGACGTTGCGTGGTGATGACATCGCCAATGAGTTTCACCAGATCGTGGAGCGGTACATCGAACAACGTTTCGGTCGTGGAGCTCTAGCTGGCTCCTGAGCGCTTGTAGGCGAGCTTCGTAGGGTTTGAATGCCTCGCGGGGTTGTAGGTATGCCAACCGCCTTTCCTCATCAAGAAAATATATCGTGACAACTGAACAGAAGATCGTGTCAAAGAAGCCTGAGAAGCTCGTTGCTGTAAAAGGCATGAATGACATTTTGCCCCCCGATTCAGCGAAGTGGGAGTGGCTAGAGGACAAGGTCCGCGCGTTGATGGCGCGATACGCTTATCGCAACATTCGTACCCCTATCGTCGAGCCAACGCCCTTGTTCGTTCGAGGACTCGGAGAGGTGACGGATATTGTCGAAAAAGAGATGTATTCATTCGAAGACCGTCTCAATGGAGAACAATTAACCTTACGCCCAGAGGCCACCGCCGGTGTCGTGCGTGCTGTCGCCGAGCACAACATGCTCTACGAAGGGGGGAAGCGGCTGTTTTATATGGGGCCTATGTTTCGTCACGAACGTCCTCAGCGAGGCCGGTACCGACAGTTCCATCAAATTGGTGCCGAAGCGCTTGGGTTTCCAGGTGCAGAAGTGGATGCTGAGTTGATCCTTCTGGCCAACGCTCTGTGGTGTGAGCTTGGGCTAAAGAATATTCGCCTGGAGATCAACAGCCTCGGTGAGCCTGCTGAGCGCAAGGCCCACCGCGCCGCATTGATCGCTTATCTGGAGCAACACGCAGATGTTCTTGATGATGAAGCGCGCAGGCGTTTGCATAGCAATCCCTTGCGAATTCTGGACACCAAGAATCCGGCTATGCAATCTTTGGTAGATGCTGCGCCTCGTTTGATCGATTTTCTGGGCGCTGAGTCGCTCGCACATTTCTCTTCAGTGAAGGCGATCCTGAATGCGAATGGCGTGGAGTGGCGAGTCAATCCTCGTCTCGTGCGAGGGATGGATTACTACAACCTCACGGTGTTTGAGTTTGTGACGGACCAGTTGGGTTCGCAGGGCACCATCTGTGGAGGAGGTCGTTATGACTATTTGATTGAGCAGATCGGCGGTAAACCCGCTCCTGCTGTGGGATGGGCGCTGGGTGTGGAGCGTGTGCTGGAACTGCTGAAGGAGCAGGGTTGCGTGGTTCCTGCTCTTGTTCCAGATGTCTACGCGATTGTTCCCTCAGCAGCATCATTGCCACTGGTCATTTCCACGGTTGAACGACTGCGCGTGCAGGGAGTCAAGGTACAGATGCATGCGGCACTTGCTGGTGGAGATGGCATGGGCAGCATGAAGTCACAATTCAAAAAAGCTGACACTAGCGGTGCTGTCTATGCTCTGATTTTTGGGGAGGATGAGCTGTCCAGAGGAATGGTGACGTTGAAATCACTCCGCGATGGGACGGGCGCTCAATCCGAAAGAGCGCTCGATGCGCTTGTCGACTGGGCTCCCCACCTACAATCCGTCTCCTGAAACACACATATCCCATGGCAAAACATCTCGATCTCGAAGAACAAGAGCAGCTTGACCAGTTGAAGCATTTCTGGAACACATGGGGCACGTTGATCAGCTCCGTGTTGATCTTGGTTGCCGGCGCGCTTGCTGCATGGAATGGGTACCAGTATTGGCAGAATCGACAGGCTGTTCAGGCGGCGGCTCTGTTTGATGCGGTTGACGCTGCAGCTCGTTCTGCCGACTCAGTGCGAATGGAGCAAGCGTTTTCAGATATCAAGTTGAAATACGCTCGTACAGCGCAGGCCGGACAGGCAGGGCTGACCCTCGCCAAAGCTCAAGTAGACGCTGGAAATTTAGATGCTGCCAAAGAGACGCTGGGTTGGGTTGCGGAGAAGTCTTCAGACGAAGGGCTCAAGGCGCTTGCGAAGCTTCGGCTGAGTTCTGTTTTGATGGATCAAAAGAGCTATGACGAAGCGCTCAAACTGGTCTCCAACGACTTTCCGCCAGAGTTTGATGCCGTGTATGCAGACCGCAAGGGAGATATCTTTGTTTTGCAGGACAAGCGCGCAGAAGCCATCGCCGAGTACACCCGTGCGTACAAGGCGTTAGAAGAGGGCGTCGAATACCGTCGCTTGGTAGAGATAAAGTTGAACGCGTTGGGTGTTGCACCGCAAGGTTCGACGGTGGTATTAGCTGATACTGCTGGAGGGGCAAAGTGACCTTGCACTTTTCTCTGTTTGCAGGGCGCGGGACTGTCCGTGCCTGTCGCACGGTTGTGGCTCTGACGGTCGTGGCTGCGCTCGCTGGATGTTCATCGCTTTGGGGTGGCGGTAGCTCCAAGCCGGTGCCTGCCGATCTTGGCGCAAATGTGGCTGTTCTCGGTGTGCGCCAAGCCTGGACTTCCCGGGTAGGCGGATTAGCTGGCATGCCTATGGAGGTGCACACCGCCGGCCATCTTGTCACGCTGGCCTCTGCTGACGGTGTCGTGGTGTCTATTGATGCCCGTACCGGTGGCGATGTGTGGCGAACCAATCTGGGAGAGCCCCTCTCCGCTGGCGTTGGCAGCGACGGCAAGATCGCCGCCGTGGTTTCGCGGGGCAATGAGCTGGTCGTTCTGGATGCTGGACGAGAACGCTGGCGACATGCGATGGGTGCTCAGGTATTTACCCCTCCGTTGGTGGCGGGGGGGCGTATCTTTGTTCTTTCCGCGGATCGCTCTATTTCTGCGTTTGACGCGGCCACGGGGCGCAAGCTGTGGTCGCAGCAACGGCCTGGTGAGGCCTTGGTTTTACGCCAGGCTGGCGTATTGCGCCCCGTAGGAGATACCTTGGTTGCCGGTTTGTCAGGCCGCTTGGTGGGGTTCAATCCAGACAATGGTAGCGTGCGGTGGGAGGCTCCTTTGGCGAGCCCTCGTGGCACCAATGATGTTGAACGCTTGGTTGAGTTGGTGGGGCGCACAACCAGAGAAGATGAAAGCGTTTGCGCACGAGCTTTTCAGGCGTCGGTGGGTTGTGTAAACACTGTACGTGGCGCAGTTGTGTGGACCCAGCCTGCTTCGGGTGCTGAAGGCGTCCATGGGGATGAAGACGCCGTCTTTGGCTCTGAAAGCAATGGATCAGTCATTGCTTGGCGGCGCATGGATGGGTCACGCCTCTGGACGACAGATCGGCTTAAATATCGCAAGCTAACTGCTCCCTTGCTTCTTGGGCGCTCGGTGGTCGTCGGTGACGAGACTGGGCTGGTCCATTTGCTTTCTCGCTCCGAAGGTGCGCCGCTCAACCGTGTTTCCACCGATGGTTCTGGTATCGCTGCCGCCCCGGTGGTAGCTGCAGATACTTTGGTGGTGGTGACGCGCAACGGCGGCATTTTTGGCTTCCGTCCTGATTGATTGGTCCTATTCAATGAAGCCAGTTATCGCCCTTGTGGGGCGTCCGAACGTCGGTAAGTCGACTTTGTTCAATCGCCTGACGAAGTCTCGTGACGCCATCGTCGCTGATTTTGCAGGACTTACGCGTGACCGGCATTACGGGAATGGCAAGCAAGGTAAGCACGAATACATCGTCATAGATACGGGCGGGTTTGAGCCAGATGCGTCCGCCGGCATCTATAGAGAGATGGCGAAACAGACCCAGCAGGCGGTAGCAGAGGCTGACGTGGTTGTTTTTGTTGTGGATGCGCGCGCGGGCGTGTCTGCCCAAGACCACGACATCGCCAACTATTTGCGGCGTTTAAGTAAACCGTGTGTCTTGGTGGCCAACAAGGCAGAAGGGATGTTGGAGGGGGTGCAGCTCGCCGAGTTCTACGAACTTGGATTGGGTGAAGTGTTTCCGGTATCTGCTGCCCATGGTCAGGGCATACGGGGCTTGGTAGAAATCGCATTGGAGCCTCTCCAGCTGCCAGATCCAGATGACGCGGACGGCGGACCTGACAAAAGCGTTGTCAAGCTGGCTGTGGCTGGGCGACCGAATGTGGGAAAGTCAACGCTGATCAATACCTGGCTTGGCGAAGAGCGATTGGTTGCATTTGACATGCCAGGGACAACTCGCGACGCGATCTCTGTTCCTTTTGAACGGAATGGACAAAAGTTCGAACTTGTCGATACAGCAGGTCTTCGTCGCAAAGGAAAGGTGTTTGAGGCCATTGAGAAGTTTTCGGTAGTAAAAACACTGCAGGCCATTGAATCTGCGAATGTTGTGCTGCTCTTGTTAGATGCCACGCAAGGGGTGACTGACCAAGATGCCCATATCGCGGGGTACATCTTGGAAAGTGGTCGAGCGGTGGTTGTCGCAGTCAACAAATGGGATGCCATTGACGAGTATCAGCGGCAGCTGCTAGAAAGATCCATCGAAACTCGATTGGCCTTTCTGAAATTTGCTTCGCTGCATTACATATCAGCTAAAAAGCGGCAAGGCCTTGGTCCCCTTTGGGCCTCTATTGTGCAAGCGCACAAGGCAGCGACCTGCAAGATGTCTACACCAGTTCTTACGCGATTGTTGCTTGAGGCGGTTCAGTTCCAAAGTCCAAAGCGTGCGGGGATGTTCCGTCCCAAGCTGCGCTATGCGCATCAAGGTGGGATGAATCCACCGGTAATCATTGTTCATGGCAACTCCTTGGAGCATGTGACAGATGCATACAAGCGTTTTCTGGAGGGCCGCTTCCGAAAAGAATTTGACTTGGTAGGGACACCGCTACGGATACAAATGAAAACGTCTCACAATCCTTTTTCCGAGAAGGACGATGACTGAGGAAAGGCTGAAATCTGTAGGGGGCATGTTGAGTTGCGACGGGTTGCTAGCATGGCTGTGGTAAGGTGCTGGTTTACAACAACATTTTGAACACGGAGAATATCGTGAGCAATAAAGGCCAGCTTTTGCAAGACCCGTTCCTGAACGCATTGCGTCGAGAGCACGTTCCAGTTTCTATCTATTTGGTCAACGGTATTAAGCTTCAAGGGCAGATCGAATCATTCGATCAGTACGTGGTGTTGCTGCGCAATACAGTAACCCAAATGGTTTATAAGCACGCCATTTCCACCATCGTTCCTGGTCGCGCAGTCAATTTTTCTACGACTGAAACGCCGGAAGCTGATGCCGGCAGCGCTTAAATCATTCTTGGTATTTTGGTTGCGGATGGGTGGGAGGCGGTAAGCTTTGAGTAAAGCCGTATCTTCATCTTCATCGCCTAGTGTTTCTGTCCTTCTTGTTGGGGTAGATTTCGGATTGCCTCACTTCGACTCGGAACTCCAAGAGTTGGGTTTGCTCGCGCAAACGGCTGGGATGACTCCCGTTGGGCGAGTCTCGTGCAAACGCAAGGCTCCTGATGCCGCGCTGTTCGTAGGTAGTGGCAAGGCGGATGAGATTCGCGCCCTTGCGCAGATGTATGGCGCTACTGAAATTCTCTTTGATCAGTCGCTCAGTCCTGCGCAGCAGCGCAACTTGGAGCGCCACATAGAGTTGCCGGTCAATGATCGGACACTTCTGATTCTTGAAATTTTTGCTCAACGAGCCCGGAGTCATGAGGGCAAGCTTCAGGTTGAGTTGGCGCGTCTCCAGTACCTGAGCACGCGGCTTGTTCGCAGGTGGTCTCATCTGGAGCGTCAGACCGGAGGTATCGGGGCGCGAGGGGGGCCGGGTGAGAAGCAAATCGAGTTGGATCGCCGCATGATTGGCGATGCCATAAAACGCACCCGTGAGCGGCTTGTGAAGCTTAAGCGTCAGCGCTCAACGCAGCGGCGGCAGCGCGAACGCAGGGACACCTTCAACATCTCGTTGGTGGGTTATACGAATGCTGGCAAGTCCACGATTTTCAATGCGCTCGTCAAGGCTCGAGCGTATGCTGCGGATCAACTCTTTGCCACCCTGGATACAACTACTCGGCAACTCTATCTTGGAGCCGCGGGGCGAACGGTGTCGCTGTCTGACACGGTTGGCTTCATCAGAGATCTCCCGCATGGTTTGGTGGATGCTTTTCAGGCTACGTTGCAGGAAGCTGTAGAGGCAGATTTGTTGCTCCACATCGTGGATTCATCGAACTTTGAATTTCCCGAGCAGATGGCGCAGGTGCAGCGTGTCTTGCAAGAAATTGGAGCCGAGGGTATTCCACAGATACTTGTGTTTAACAAGCTTGACGCGGTGGATTTTGATCGACGCCCCGCAGTCCTGGAAGACTGTTATGAGGTGGAAGGGCGTATGGTCCCTCGGCTATTTGTGAGCGCGCGTTCGGGAGAGGGGCTTGATGGCCTGCGTTCGACACTCTCGTCCACCGTCTTGGCCGCGGTTGAAACCATGACCCCAGATCCCACCATTGAATTGCCAAGTGAATTGCCCTGATTGGGCACAATGTCGGCACAGATAAACGATAGCAAAGAACCAGAGACCTTGCGCATGAATATTCAGAATCGAACCTTGCGGTGGGCCTCGTTGCCAGAACGTCTCCGGGGTATGTTCAATTTGAACGACCCCCGCTGGGGTCGCGGCGACGAAAAGCCAGACGATGCAGCGCGCCCCGAGGATCGTCCGGTATCTCCACCGCCAGGTAGTCGCGGACGTGAGCAGGGGGCCAACAATGGGAACGGACAACCGCCGGATCTCGATGAGTTGTGGCGAGACCTCAACCGCAAACTTGGAGGCCTGTTTGGTGGCAAGGGCGGGGGGCGTGGTACTGGAAGCAGTGGCTCTGGTGGTGGTTTTCAACCCGATATGAAAAATGCCGGTGTAGGTGTTGGACTTATCCTTGGCATTGTTTTTGTGATCTGGCTTGGGACCGGGTTCTTTATTGTTCAAGAAGGTCAACAAGCTGTCATTACTCAGTTTGGCAAGTACAAAAGTACGGTAGGAGCCGGCTTCAATTGGCGATTGCCTTATCCAATTGAGCGTCATGAGCTTGTTTTTGTCACGCAGATCCGATCTGCAGATGTTGGGCGCGACAGCATTATCAAAAGCACGGGATTGCGTGAGTCAGCCATGCTGACGGAAGACGAAAATATTGTTGAGATCAAGTTTGCAGTTCAATACCGACTGAACGATGCAAGAGCATGGCTCTTTGAGAGCAAAAACCCGACGGAAGCGGTGGTTCAGGCTGCAGAAACCGCAGTGCGGGAGGTGGTGGGCAAGATGCGGATGGATACGGCGCTTGCCGAGGAACGCGATCAGATAGCTCCTCGCGTAAGGGCGCTGATGCAAACCATTTTGGATCGATACAAGGTTGGTGTCGAAGTCGTGGGCATCAATCTTCAACAGGGCGGTGTCCGGCCTCCTGAACAGGTGCAGGCATCGTTTGACGATGTGCTTAAAGCGGGGCAAGAGCGCGAGCGCGCGAAAAATGAGGCTCAAGCGTATGCGAATGATGTCATTCCCCGTGCCGTAGGTTCTGCATCGCGGTTGAACGAGGAGGCGGCTGCTTATAAGGCCCGCATAGTCGCGCAGGCCCAAGGTGACGCGCAACGATTTTCTTCGGTGCTTGCGGAGTACCAGAAAGCACCAACTGTGACGAGGGATCGAATGTATTTGGAGACGATGCAGCAGATATATGGGAGCGTCACCAAGGTCTTGGTTGATTCGCGCCAAGGTTCAAATCTCCTCTATTTGCCGCTGGACAAGATCATGCAGGGTGTCGCTTCGGGAGCGGGGTCTCTGGAGCAATCGCTGTCCTCTGGCGCTACGTCGCCTACAGCAGTTCCATCTGCACCATCGTCTTCCATATCTACTGACCCGCGAGCGCGAGACACCAATCGCACGCGCGATCGTGAAGCCCGCTAGGAGCTACCTGTGAACAGAGTTGGATTTATAGCCTCTACTTTTTTGGTCGTGCTAGCATTGATGAGCTCAATGCTGTTTGTTGTCGATCAGCGCCAGTTCGGTGTTCTTTATGCGCTGGGTCAGATCAAGGAAGTTATTACTGAGCCTGGCTTGAACTGGAAGCTCCCCCCCCCGTTTCAAAACGTTTCCTATATTGATAAGCGACTGCTGACCTTGGATAGCACCGACACGGAGCCGATGCTGACTGCTGAGAAGCAACGTGTGGTCATTGACTGGTATGTTCGTTGGCGCATTTCTGAGCCTACAGAGTACATCCGCAACGTCGGACTCGACGAGAACGCAGGGGCAATGCAACTCAATCGTGTGGTTCGCAATGCATTTCAAGAAGAAATTAATAAGCGGACTGTCAAAGAGTTGTTGTCATTGAAGCGGGAAGACTTGATGGCTGATGTGAAGCGCGAAGTGCTTGAGGCGGTTCGCGGAGTGAAGCCCTGGGGCGTTGATGTAGTGGATGTTCGAATCACCCGTGTCGACTACGTAGAAGCAATTACCGAATCTGTATATCGGCGAATGGAGGCTGAGCGTAAGCGTGTGGCCAACGAGTTGAGGTCCACGGGGGCGGCCGAGGGTGAAAAAATCCGCGCTGACGCAGACCGTCAACGCGAAATCGCGATAGCTAATGCCTATCGTGATGCCCAGAAGTTGAAAGGTGAAGGCGATGCCGAGGCGGCTCGCATCTATGCCGAGGCTTTTGGTCGCGATCCGCAATTTGCACAGTTCTATAGAAGCCTGGAGGCTTACAAGTCAAGCTTCAGCAAGAAGAGTGATGTGGTGGTGGTCGATCCCTCGTCGTCAGACTTTTTTAAGGCCTTCCGAGGTACCGCCGCAACCGCGGCGCAGCCAGCTACAGCGCGGAAGTGAGCTAGCGCGAAGCCTGAAATGGCAGCTCGGCCTTGGCTGGGCTGTCATTTCTGGCGCAGATCGGCGGTTTCACACAAGCAGGTGTCCTGTGTGCACTTCGCTTCCCGCCGCCCTTCGGCTATCCCCGCCCAGGAGGGTCCTCCGGTGCCGGTAGAATCACGGTTTTAACAGCCTCCCCTTTTCTCATGTCTGCTTGGGTCCTGCCGGATCACATTGCCGATGTCTTGCCGTCCGAAGCGCGGCACATCGAAGAATTGCGTCGCGGGCTGCTCGACACGGCGCGCTGCTATGGTTATGAACTGGTCATGCCGCCGTTGCTGGAGCACCTAGAGTCCCTGCTGACCGGTACCGGCGAGGCGCTGGATCTCCAGACCTTCAAGCTGGTGGACCAGTTGTCGGGCCGCTCCATGGGGCTGCGTGCCGATACCACGCCGCAGGTGGCGCGCATCGATGCTCACCTGCTCAACCGCAAGGGCGTGACGCGGCTTTGCTACTGCGGCCCCGTCTTGCACACCCGCCCTGACCGCCCCCATGCAACGCGCGAGCCGCTGCAGTTCGGTGCCGAGATCTATGGTCATGCTGGGCTGGAGGCCGACCTCGAAGCCCTGCAGTTGGCGCGTGAGTGCCTGCGCGTCGCCGAGGTGCGCGATACCACCATCGACCTGGCTGACGTGCGCATCTTGCGCAGCCTGCTGGCCGGCGTGGCGGTGGATGCGCCGCTGCTCAGCCGCATCCATGCCGTCCTGGCGGCCAAGGATGCGAGCGAGCTGGCATCGCTCACGTGCGACTTTCCTGCCGCCTCGCGCGAAGGCCTGGTGGCGCTGCTGCAGCTGTATGGCGATGAATCGGTGCTGACCGAGGCCGACAAGGCCTTGAAGCACATCCCCGGCGTTGCTGAAGTGCTGTCGCACCTGCGTTGGCTGGCTTCGCGGCTGGATGGCGCCGTGGTCACCTTCGACTTGGCCGACCTGCGTGGCTATGCCTACTACAGCGGTACCCGCTTTGCCATCTATGGCAGGGGCGCCAGCGATGCGCTGGTGCGTGGCGGGCGCTACGACGAAGTGGGTGCCGTGTTCGGCCGCAACCGGCCCGCGGCCGGCTTCAGCCTGGATATCAAGCAATTGGTGAGCGTGGTGTCCCCGCGCGCCCTCAAGGCCGCCATCCGTGCGCCCTGGGGCGAGGCGAGCGACGTGAATGCCGCCATTGCCGGGCTGCGCCGCCAAGGCGAGACGGTGGTATGTGTTCTGCCTGGGCATGGGAGCGAAGTCGACGAGTTCCACTGTGACCGAGAGCTGGTGCAGATTGCGGGCCAGTGGGTCGTGCAGGCTGTTTGAGTTAATTGCAATTGAAAATTGGGTCTGAGATGAAAGCAACCAAAGGTCGCAACGTAGTGGTGGTCGGAACCCAGTGGGGTGACGAAGGCAAGGGCAAGCTGGTCGACTGGCTCACCGAGAGCGCGCAGGGCGTGGTCCGGTTCCAGGGCGGCCACAATGCGGGCCATACGCTGGTCATCAACGGCGTGAAGACCGCGCTGCACCTGATCCCCAGCGGCATCATGCGCCCGGGCGTCAAGTGCTACATCGGCAACGGTGTGGTGTTGTCGGCCGCCAAGCTCTTCGAGGAAATCGAAGGCCTGGAGAAGGCCGGTGTGGAAGTTCGCTCGCGCCTGCGCATCAGCGAGGCCTGCCCACTGATTCTGCCCTTCCATGCTGCCATCGACGTGGCGCGTGAAGCCGCGCGCGAGCAGGGTGGTACTGAGAAAATCGGAACTACCGGCCGCGGCATCGGCCCCGCCTACGAAGACAAGATCGCCCGCCGCGCGCTGCGCGTGCAGGACCTGAAGTACCCGGATCGCTTCGCCGCCAAGCTGCGCGAACTGCTGGATCTGCACAACCACGTGCTCACCACCTACCTGGGTTCATCTCAATTCGTCTTCGGTGACGCCCTGAAGCCCTATATCCAGGACGGCAAGGTGCAGTTCGACGTGGTGTATGCCGAAGCCATGCGCCACGCCGAGCTGCTCAAGCCCATGATGGCCGACGTCTCGCGCGAGCTGAACGAAGCCAACAAGGCCGGCGCCAACCTGCTGTTCGAAGGCGCGCAGGGCACGCTGCTCGACGTGGACCACGGTACCTACCCGTATGTGACCTCCAGCAATTGCGTGGCCGGCAACGCCGCCGCCGGCTCCGGTGTAGGCCCTGGCATGCTGCACTACATCCTGGGTATCACCAAGGCGTACTGCACCCGCGTGGGTGGTGGCCCGTTCCCCACCGAACTCGACTGGGAAGTGCCTGGCACGCCCGGCTACCACATGAGTACCGTGGGAGCCGAGAAGGGCGTGACCACGGGCCGCAGCCGCCGCTGTGGCTGGTTCGATGCTGCGCTGCTCAAGCGCAGCGCCCAGGTCAACGGCCTGTCGGGCCTGTGCATCACCAAGCTCGACGTGCTCGACGGCCTGACCGAGTTGCTGCTGTGCACCGGCTATGAACTCGACGGCGAAAAGATCGACCTGCTGCCCATGGGTGCGGAAGACATCGCACGTTGCACGCCCATCTACGAAACCCTGCCCGGATGGAGCGAAACCACCGTGGGCGTGACCGAATACTCGAAGCTGCCCGAAGCAGCCCGCCGCTACCTGGAGCGCATTGCCGAAGTGACCGGCGTGCCGGTCGACGTGATCTCCACCAGCCCGGACCGCGACCACACCATCATGATGCGTCACCCCTACGTGGCCAACTGATTCCGTGCTGCTGTCCGGGCCGATGCGAGGCCAGGGCGGCGGTGCTGCACAGCCCATGGGCTGTACGGCAAACGCATTTTCGTATTTTCTCTATATAGCGATGAGGGGTTGCTCTGGCGCTGCTGCCGTGTGATCCTCTTGTCTACAAGCCATCACCCCAGGAGCTACGCCCATGTTGACCGAAGACGGCAAACACCTGTATGTCAGTTATGACGAGTATCACAGCCTTATCGAGAAGCTGGCGCTGAAGGTGCATCAGTCGAACTGGGAGTTCGACACCATTCTGTGCCTCGCACGCGGTGGCCTGCGCCCCGGCGACATCTTGAGCCGCATATTCGACAAGCCCCTGGCCATCATGTCCACCAGTTCCTACCGCGCCGAGGCTGGTACGGTGCAAGGCCACCTCGATATCGCTCGCTTCATCACCACCCCCAAGGGCGAGATCGCCGGCAAGGTGCTGCTGGTGGACGACCTAGCCGACTCGGGTCATACCTTGCATGCTGTGATCGACATGCTCAAGACCAACTACGCACCTATTACCGAACTGCGCAGCGCTGTCATCTGGACCAAGGGCATGTCCAAGTTTGCCCCCGACTATTCGGTGGAGTTTTTACCCACCAATCCATGGATTCACCAGCCCTTTGAAGGGTATGACAGTCTGAGCCCCGCCAAGCTTTTGGAGAAGTGGCGTCTCTGAGAGGAGGGCGGACCCAAGTTGTATGAGCAAAAGGAGGGCTTAAGCCCTCTTTCTACGAGGTCATCGATCTTGCGTCCAAAGAGGCACATGATTTGTGCAGATTTCTCAAGTTTTATTGTTCCCCTCCAAAGTAGTGCTATAGTCGAGGGCTTCGCTACTGACGCGGTTCTGCAGATTGCAGGGTTGATGTGGGTAGATCTGCTGGTGTTTTGGGTTTTGGCCTGGGGTGCTGGAGGAGTTGAAGAAAGTTTGGTTTTGAGTTGTGGGTGGTGTAAAAACCGGTATATAATTCGAGGCTTCGCTGAGTAGA
>JAHJWB010000006.1 GCA_018828125.1 Gammaproteobacteria bacterium
AGAGCCGGAAACAAGCAGGCATTGAGTATGGAGCGTTGGCGAATCTGAGCTTGGCAGATAAAGCCAACCAAGCTCTAATGATTTTTCCGCGGCTAAATGCAGGGCTTCTCTGAGCGATAGTTGGCGAGTGCTCACCATGAGGCTGAGACGCCTAATGTGATGCAACCCCCAAAACCTGCGCGCCGGATAGTGCGGAATATTCTGGACACTGATTTCTCCTGGAAGTGCCTTAAAGCATGCGTTTGCACGCGATTGCCTGTCTAAACGTGCAGGTATAAAAATTCCACTGAACCCGGCAGGCGTCAACTCGGCAAACTATAACTTCCCAGGGGGCAGACACCGGGATTTCCAATTGCAGCGTGCGGCAAGTCAATGGCAGCTTCCAGGTCGTGCTTCGCAACGGCGGCTCAGGGCCCATAGCGGCCAATCCTCTCGCATTCATTTCGAAATTCAAAGAAAAAGAGCGCAACATCACGCGCTCTCAATTTCATAGCTGATACCGCATATAGAACAAGCGCCATTGGCATATTTGGCATTGAATCCGGTTCCAAAGCGCGCTCTTGCCTAGCCGGATCTGGTCTCTGCAAACGCCATCTCCGCCAGCCCTTGTCGCGTGACCCGCCAGTATTCCACCTAAGCCGCCAGTCGCCCAACGCGCTCAGCAGCCACCGTCACATGGCGCACCAACTCGGCCTTGCACGCGTCGAACCCCGCGCTGAATACTTCCTCGTCCTCCAACTGCCGAACAAACACCTGCGCCATCGCAAGCGCCTCCTTCCAAGCCGCCGCACTGACCTGCTCCCCCACCGTCAGTTCAAGCGTCCGATCCGGCAAACCGCCCCCCGCCGTAGGCGCAAAAGCCATGGGCGTCATGTCATACGCAGGCGCCAGCTCGTAAGGCCTGCGCCCCTCTGACAAGCACGGCAGATTGCCGCTGTGCATGTCGGTGTTGCCGATCAGGGTGCCAAACGCCCACAGCAGGCAGGCCGTGTCAAAAGCCTGGGGGGTGATGACCCCGGTCTTCAGCAACGCACTGGCAATCACCGGCCAGTTGCCGCCGCTGCCGACAAACCCGGCGTCCAGCGCGGCGAAGGAATGCAGCGCCCTGCGTCCACGCGCACCCAGCCGGTCAAACCGCTGTACCTCCAGAAACCGTGGGGTGCCGTGCATCCAGGTCATGGACTGCGCGGCAGGCACGCCATGCTCGCGCAGCACTTGCAGGGCGGTGTGTTCGGCCAGCAGCAGGTCGCGCCAGCGCTCGCTCACAGGGGTGTCGAGTGCTGCGGTGAACTTGACCATCACATGCGCGGCGGTGCCATCGGTTTGCTCTACATAGGCGTTGAACCGGGCTGTTCTCCGGCGGCTAAGGAGCCCGCCACTTCGCCGCGCGCGGCAAGGTCGGCCAGCTGGGCGTAGGTGGGCAGCTTTTGCGCGGCTGCAATGGGCGCGGGGTCGAGCGCGTTGACGAACTGGTCGCGCGCGGCAGTTCGCTTTGTAATGTCTAGAGTTTGTTGTATTTTCTAGTTATTTATTGACAACCAACTAGCTAAAGCAACAAACTCGCGGCGTGTCTTCAACCCCATCCACCTCGCAAGAAAGCACGGTTCTTGAGCTTGCCCAGCACCAACCCCTGCTACGCGCTCGCGACCTGGCCGCGCATGGCCTGCCCACGGTGCTGTTGACCCGGCTGGTCGCCGCAGGCAAGCTAAAACGCGTCGCACGCGGTGTCTACAGCCTGCCAGGGCAAGCCGTTAGCGAACACCGCTCGCTGGCTGAGGTGGCGCTGCGGCTGCCCAAGGGCGTGGTCTGCCTGCTTTCTGCCCTGCGCGTGCATGGTATTGGCACGCAAGCGCCGTTTGAGGTGTGGATGGCCATCCCCCCCAACACGCCCACTCCACGCGTGGACCAACCCGCACTGCGCGTGGTCCGCATGGCTGGGGCATCGCTGACCGAGGGGGTGGAGCAAGTAGAGATCGACGGCGTGCAGGTGCCCGTGTTCAACGCTGCAAAAACGGTGGCGGACTGCTTTAAATACCGCAACAAGATTGGGGTAGACGCGGCGCTGGAGGCCCTGCGCGACGGCTGGCATCAAGGCAAGCTGCCGATGGATGCGCTGTGGCACTACGCCACGGTGAACCGCGTTGCCAATGTGATGCGGCCGTATCTGGAGAGCGTAGCCGCATGAGCCAACGCAACGTGGCCGCCTCCATCCGAGCCCGGCTCAAGCAGCATGCCGATGCGCGCCAGCAAGACTTCAATCTGACGCTGACCCACTACGGTCTGGAACGGCTCTTGTACAGGTTGTCGATCTCGCAGCATGCCAACAGCTACCTGCTGAAAGGCGCGCTGCTGTTTGCGCTGTGGTACGACCAGCCGCACCGGCCCACGCGCGATGCCGACTTGCTGGGGTTTGGCCCGGACGACATCGAATCTGCCGTCTCGGCGTTCCGCGAGATCTGCCAAATTGCGGTGGACGATGGCGTGGCGTTTGACTTGACCTCGCTCAAGGGCGCGGCTATACGCAAAGAGGCAGGGTATGGCGGTGTGCGGGTGGACCTGCTGGCTACGCTGGACGGCGCACGCATCGCGCTGCAGGTAGACATTGGTTTTGGCGATGCCGTCACCCCTGCGCCGGAGTCGGTGAACTACCCGGTGTTGCTGGAAGGCCTGCCCGCCCCGCAGTTGCGGGCCTATCCCAAATACACGGTGGTGGCCGAGAAGTTTCATGCGGTGTGTCTGCTGGGCATGGCCAACACGCGCATGAAGGACTACTTTGATCTCTGGGTGCTGCTCACCGAAGGCGCGTTGGACACATCGGAACTGCACCGCGCAATCGAGGCCACGTTCCAACGCCGCAAGCTGGAGGTGCCCAGCGCCGTTCCTTCGGGTTTGAGCGATGCGTTCGCGCTGGATGCGACGAAGCAAAAGCAGTGGGTGGCCTTTTTGAAGAAGAACCGACTGCAAGCCGTGGACCTGACGGAGGTGGTTGCGTTGTTGCGCGGCGAGTTTCAGAAGCAGCAAGCAACTTGAAGGTGCTTGGTCGGTAGCCGCTGCAAGCGCACGCCTTGCCAACAAGGCAGCGCACCTTGCGTTACTCATTTACCGACCAAAACTCCTTAAGTGATAGCTACCAGCGCTTATAGATAAAGCGCCAGAAGTCAATTTCGCTCACTTCTTTAGTCACCCGCGTTCATCTGGCGCCCCCCCACCACTGCCAGCGCCTCTGCCTCGCCACGCATCCGATCCGCCGCCGCCCTAGACTGCAGCCTTCGTCCCCAACGGAAAACGCCATGCCAGCAAGCCCAGGTCTCAGAACACCACTGCGCAGCATGGTCGCCATGGCATGGCTGCTGGCGATGGTGATGGCAACCGCGACATTCGCCACAACTGCAGCCGGAGCACCGGTGGCAGGCACCGTGCCCGGCGCAGAGTGGAAGCGCATCGCGTCGCCAGAATCGGTCGGCTGGTCCAGCGACAAGCTGGCACTGGCGCGCGAGCATTCCAAAAGCCTCGACACCGCAGCAGTCATGCTGGTGGTCAACGGGCGTGTACTGGATGAATGGGGCCGTACCGATGAGCGCTTCAACATCCACTCCATCCGCAAAAACATTCTGAGCAGCCTGATGGGCATGGCGGTTGTCAAAGGCCAGATACGGATCGACGCCACCCTGGGCGAACTGGGTGTGGACGACAACGAACCCGCGCTGACTGCATCAGAAAAGCGGGCCACCGTGGCAGACCTGCTCAAGTCACGCTCCGGTGTCTACCACCCCGCCCTGTATGAGACACCCGCCATGGCCGCCGCCCGGCCCGCACGCGGCAGCCATGCGCCCGGCTCGTTCTGGTACTACAACAATTGGGACTTCAACGCGCTGAACACCATCTACGAAGCGCGCACAAAGACCGGCATCTACACCGCATTTGCCACACAGCTGGCAAAGCCGCTGCAGATGCAGGACTTGCGTGCGCAGGACGGCAGCTACTACACCGGCAAGGAGTCGATACACGCCGCCTACCCCATGCGCATGTCGGCACGCGACCTTGCTCGCTTCGGGCTGCTGTACCTGCGGGGTGGCCAGTGGGCGCGCAAACAAGTGGTGCCCGCCACATGGGTGCGCCAGAGCCTGAAGCCCTATACCGACACGGGTGCGGATGGTGGCTACGGGTACACGTGGTGGGTGTCGGTGGACGGACGCCACCTGCCCCACATCCGCGTGCCCGCAGGCACCTTCTCGGCCCAAGGGTGGGGCGGGCACATGGTGGTGGTGGTGCCCGCCTATGACTTGGTGGTGGTGCACCGCGTGAACACCGATGTATCGACCCAGTTCGTCAGCGACACGCAGTTTGCGCAGCTGCTGCAGATGATTCTGGACGCGCGCGTTTCGCCGTAACCTGCAGTAGCCCGCTGCGGGTTCATCGGAATCAGTTCTAAATTGATAGCTGGTAGCGCTTGTGGATAAAGCGCTAGCGGCCAATTTGACTCATATTTTCAGCCCGACAGAGCGGTTGATGCCTGCGCATCTACCCAGCAGAAAATCCCCGTTCACCGCCGCCGCTCATACGAGTGCGTTTGCAAACAAAGGAGCCCACCATGCCCCATAACCCAGCTGCCACTCTGGCCACCCAGCGCGTGCTGCACGCCCGCCCCGCCCAAGTGTTTGCTGCCTTCCAGCAACCCGCACTGCTAGCGCAGTGGTGGGGGCCCGCAGGCTTTTCCAACACGTTCGAGCGGTTTGACTTTGTGCCCGGCGGGCGGTGGGTGTTTGTGATGCACGGGCCGGACGGCAAGAACCACCACAACGAGAACATCTTTCGCGCGATAGAGCCCGGTGCGCTGGTTGTCATCGAGCATGTGCTGGCGCCGCTGTTCACACTGACAGTGCGGCTGGCGCCCCATGGAGATCACGAGACCCACCTGATGGGGGAGCAGGCGTTTGAGAGTGCCGAGATGGCAGACAAGCTGCGCGACTTTGTGACGCCGGCCAATGAGCAGAACCTGGACCGGCTGGAGGCGGTGCTGCGCAGCGCAGGCGCCGAATAACTAACGCAGCAATAGTCTCCAGGCCGCGGGCTGCAGCCGAGCAACAGGCCGCAAACGCGCGGGCCGGTGCTTTTCTTGACCCCCGTCAAGCCATTGGGCGCCGCAAGCGTTTGTCCGACAGGCCACTGACGCCTTGGACGGCGGTTTCGGCCCCGGCAACGCTCAAAAAATGGGTGCACTGAGCCAAGTAACTTACCCAGCTTGCTTGCTCACATTACCTGTTCACCGCACAACAAGGAGCGCACCATGAACCCCACCCTCATTGCAGCCGTTGAAGACACACAACCCGTAGACGGCGACTTGGCAGAACAAGCTGTGCCGGGCCACGGTGTTCCGTCGCAAGACCCGAGCCCCGCCGCCCAGCAAACGTTGACGCCCGCCGAATCAGACCGCGAGTCCAAGTCTGCCCTGATGGGTGGCGGCATGATGGCAGGCGCCGCTTCAGGTGCCGCCGTGGGCGTGGCGCTGGGCGGGCCCGTGGGGGTGTTTGTGGGTGGCACGGCCGGTGCCATTGCCGGTGCGCTGGGCGGCGCTGCGGTGGGGCAGGTGGTGCAGCCCGAGGCTCCTGCCGACCCGGCGAGCGAGGCGACCAAGCCGGTGTATGTGGAGAAGCCAAAGGCACAGGTGTGATCTGCGCTTTTCACCGCAACCAGCAAGCCCGCGTTCTGCGGGCATTGTTTTGAGTTCAAGCGGGAAACACTACGGTTTTGATAGCTGCTAGCGCCTATTGGATAAGCGCTAGAGGCCAATTTGACTCATATTTTGGCTGAACGAAAGCATTTGGCACGCGGCGCAGATAGCGCACCCGTGGCAAAGCACTGTGATTAAAATCAGTGCTTTGCCGCACCCGCAACTTTGCTTTATGTCGTCGGCGCCGCCCTCCATCCTCTCCTCCCCCTCTACCGCGCTCCCCATTGCGCTCACCCGCTTTCACCGCACGCGTCTGATGCAGATCTGGCGCTCGGCCGGGTGGCCGTGCAAGGACGGGCTGGAGATTGACCTGCTCGCCGCTGGCCTGGTTGCGCTGCACACGGCGGCCGACGGGTGCGAGACACTCAAGCTCACCGACGAAGGCATTCGCACACTCGCCGTGGCGCGCCAGCGCAGCGTGCGGTCGCTGAGCGGGCACGACCGGCTGGCGCAGAAGTTTGCAGCGCAGCTGCTGGCGGCGGGACGCATTGTGTGGACAGAGCTGTCGCTGCGCGCGGTGATTGAAGGCGCCGCTGCACCTGCCACGGCGCAGGCCGTGGCACCACTGCCCCACCCCACCCTGCCCCCGCTGTGGAGCGAGGACACCACCCCCGCCGCGCGCGCCGCTGCCAACGTGTGGCGCATGGCGCGGCCCGATCTGTTTTCGGTGCGCAACACCTCGGTGCCCGCCTACCTGCAGCCTATGGTGCACGAGATCAAATACAGCCGCGCCGACCTGCTGTCGGACCTGCGGCACGACGCCAAGCGGCAGGCCTACCAGTGGTTGTGCGAGGAGTGTTATTACGTCTTCCCGGAGGGCATTGCAGAGCCCGAGGAGATACCCGAGCACTTTGGCATCTGGGTGCTGCGCGGTGGGCTGGACGATGGCCGCTTTGAACTGCTGCGCCCCGCACGCCATGCGCAGTGCACACTGCCCTTTGCCGTGTGGCTGGCGCTGTGCAAGGCAACCCCCTTGCGGCCCGACGACGAAGCAGCGCAGGCGCAACTGGGCGGGCCTGACCTGCCCCTGTCCCTGCCCCCGCTGGATGAGCCTGCACCGGCACCCTCCACCACGCCCCTCCAAAACCCATGACCTATACCGTGGCGGTGCGCGAGCTGTGCGAGTTCACTGCCAAGCAGGGTGACCTGGACCTGCGTTTTACGCCCGCCCCCACTGCGCTGGAAGGCATCGCAGGCCATGCCGTGGCGGCAGCCCGCCGGGGCAAAGGCTACCGCGCCGAGGTGGCATTGAGCGGCAGCTACCAAACCCTGCGGGTGCGCGGCCGGGCCGATGGGTATGACCCCGAGGCGCAGCGTGTGGACGAGGTCAAAACCTTCAAAGGACGGTTGGACCGCCAACCCGCATCGCACCGCCATCTGCACTGGGCGCAGGCCAAGGTGTATGGCTGGCTGCTGTGCCAGCAAGAGCAGCTGGCGCACATCGATGTGGCGCTGGTGTACTTTGACATCGGCACGCAGCAAGAGACGGTGCTGACCGAGCACTGCACTGCCGACGACCTGCGCCAGCACTTTGAGGCGCAGTGCCAGCGCTTTTTGGCGTGGGCGACGCAGCAGGTGGCGCACCGTGTGGCGCGTGACACGGCACTGGGTGCCCTGGCATTTCCGTTTGGCGGTTTTCGCACTGGCCAGCGCCCGCTGGCCGAGGCGGTGTACAAGGCGGCCACGGCAGGCCGATGCCTGCTGGCGCAGGCGCCCACGGGCATTGGCAAGACCATGGGCACGCTGTTCCCGCTGCTCAAGGCCGCGCCTGCGCAGCGCATCGACAAGGTTTTTTTTCTGGCGGCCAAAACCTCGGGTCGGCAGACGGCGCTGGATGCGCTCACCCGTCTGGCCCGCTCAGACGAACACGTCCCCGGGCTACCGCTGCGCGTGCTGGAGCTGGTGGCGCGTGACAAGGCGTGTGAGTACCCGGGCAACGCCTGCCACGGCGAGTCGTGCCCGCTAGCCCGGGACTTCTACGACCGGCTGCCCGCCGCCCGCGAGGCAGCAGTGTCGGTGGCTGTCGAGCATGGCAACGCCGGTGGCACCCCGCTGCACCAGGCCCAGGTGCGCGACGTAGCCCTGCAGCACCAGGTGTGCCCCTACTACCTGAGCCAGGAACTGGCCCGCTGGGCCGATGTGGTGGTGGGCGACTACAACTACTACTTTGACCTGGGCGGCCTGCTGCACGGCCTGGCGCAAGCCAACGGCTGGCGCACCGCGCTGCTGGTGGACGAGGCCCACAACCTGGTGGACCGCGCCCGCAAGATGTACACCGCCGAGCTACGCCCCGCCGCCCTGGCCGAGGCCCGCCGCAGCCCCACCGCTGCGCGCCATGCGCCCGTCAAAAAGGCGCTGAACAAAGTGCGGCGCAGTTGGGTGGCGCTGGACAAGGCGCAGACCAGCGCCTACGCCGTGCACGATGCCTTCCCCGACAAACTGCTGGCCGCGCTGCAGCAGTGCGGCAGCACGCTGACCGAGCACTTTGCCGACCACCCCACCGAGCCCGACGCGGCGCTGCAGGCGTTTTATTTCGACGCGCTGCACATGGTGCGCATGGCGGAGTTGCTGGGCGCGCATTCAATGGTGGACATCACGCAGCCCACCAAGCTCACCACGGGCTACAACGGCAAAGCCGCCGCGCCCGGCGATTCGCTGGTCTGCATCCGCAACGTGGTGCCCGCACCGTTTCTACAACCGCGTTTTGCAGCCGCGCACACCAGCACGCTGTTCTCAGCCACCTTGCAGCCCGCGCGTTACTACGCCGATCTGCTGGGCCTGCCTGCGAACCATCTGTGGGTGGATGTCGAGTCGCCGTTTGCCGCCACACAACTGCAGGTGCACGTGGCGCGACATATCTCCACCCGCTACCCGCACCGCGGCGCGTCGCTGGCGCCCATCGTGGCGCTGATGGCGCAGCAGTTTCAAACGCGGCCGGGCAACTACCTGGCGTTTTTCAGCAGTTATGACTACCTGCAGCAAGCCGCCACGCTGTTTGCACAGCAGCACCCCGATGTACCGCAATGGAGCCAGTCGCGCCGCATGCTGGAGTCCGAGCAGCGCGACTTTTTGGCTCGCTTTACGGACACCAGCCAGGGCATTGCGTTTGCGGTGCTGGGCGGCGCTTTTGCCGAGGGCGTTGATCTGCCAGGCAATCGGCTGATCGGCGCTTTTTTAGCCACGCTGGGCCTGCCGCAGATCAACCCGGTCAACGAACAGATTCGCGAGCGGATGCAGGCGCTGTTTGGCGCGGGGTATGACTACACGTATCTGTACCCGGGGCTGCAGAAGGTGGTGCAGGCTGCGGGGCGGGTGATACGCACGCCCAGCGATGAGGGGGTGGTGCATTTGATGGACGACCGGTTTGGGCGGGATGAGGTGCGCAGGTTGTTGCCGGGGTGGTGGGGCACCAACCCAACCCGTTCGGGCTGAGCTGGTCGAAGCCCTGCGCTGGTCGTAGTGCGTGCTGTTGTTGAGGGCGGAGGCCGGGAGTCGCCCGGCGTGCGAGTAACTTTCTTTCGCGTCGCCGAAAGAAAGTCACCAAAGAAAGGGCGACCCCGCTGTCTGCGTCCCTTCGCTTCGCTGCGGGCAACCTGTGGTGCTCGCGGGCGGGGTGCGCCGCAGAACTCGCTGCGCGCTGGCGCGCTCCGCTCAAACAACTGCGACGAGTCAGTCCACGAAGCCTGTGTGTCCTTCGGCACACAGGCCACCCCGCCCGCTGCGCTCCTCGGCGCATACAGAGGGGCTGGGGAGACAACATCCCTTCGGGCCATAGCTTCGCTGCGCTGCGCTCGGCCCCACCTCGCGGGCGCAAGCGCCAGGCGCTGCGCATGCTGGGCCGAGCGAAGCAATGGCCCGTGTGGATGTTCGGATGTTCGGATGTCCAAACCCCTGCTGGCTGCGCCTGCATCGGGGCGGTTGCGGGGTGAGCATGCGCGTCGGAGCGCGTATGCCTCGTTGTCTAGCTCGCCGCAGTTGTCTGAACGGAGCTGCAAAGCAGCGCAGTGAGTTCTGCGGCGCACCCCGCAACCGCCCCGACGCAGGTTGCCCCGTAGCGAAGCGAAGGGGTCGCAGACTGGGGGTCGCCCTTTCTTTGGTGACTTTCTTTCGGCGACGCGAAAGAAAGTTACTCGCACGCCGGGCGACTCCCGGCCTCCGCCCTCAACCCAAACATGCTTCCCAACCCGCACGCCCCATCTAAAAAAACAAGCTAACCCCCACACGGTTGATTGAACCCATGGCCTTCGAAAAGCTCAGCGCAAAACGCCCTCAGCCTGCTCGCGCAAATACGCCATTACCGCAGCCCTATCCCCCTCAAACACAATGCGCTCAGACCGGCTGCTGCGCTGAAACGCATACATCGGGTCGTAATACTGCCGCATCAGCGCGGTGATCCAGTCCCGGTGCAGGCCTACAGCGCCTGTGTCCCTTTGCAGCGCCAGCGCGCGCACCATCACATCGCGCAAGGTCTGGTGCAAGCTGCCACCCAAGCGCTTCGCAAGTTTGTCCAGGCTCTCCAGCAAGCGCGTGCCAAACAAATCTGCGCCCGCTTCCGGCCCGTGCGCTGCCACAAACGCCGCGCACTGCTGCACCACATAGTCTTGCAATATGCGTTCAACCCGGCGCTCAAAATCGTCCGTCAGGCAGACCATAGGCACCTGCTCCAGCCGCTGGCGCAGCGGCAGCGGAACCGAACACTTGCCCACGTGGCGCCCTTCGTCTTCCACCACCAAAATGCGATGGCCAGCGGCGCGTTTTTTCAGAATGTCGATGGCCAGGCGGTTCTCAAAATCGATCTGCGCAGGCTGGCCCTCCACGCGGCTGCCAAAGCTGGATCCGCGGTGGTTGGCGTGTCCTTCCAGGTCCAGCCCGTTGGCCAGTTGCGCCAGCACCTCGGTCTTTCCGGTGCCCGTCAGGCCGCTGAGCACCACGAACCCACACTCTGCCGACGCAGCCTCTGTGGTCTGCAGCAAAAACGTGCGCATGGCCTTGTAGCCGCCGATGACACGGGGGTAGGCAATGCCCGCCTCGGTGTGCAACCACTGTTGAACAATCTGCGACCGCAGACCGCCCCGAAAACAATACAGCACGCCGTGCTGCGCGTGCGCTTGGGCAAACGCGGCCCAGGCTTCAATGCGGTGTTGTTTGGTCTGTCCTGCAACCAGCTGGTGGCCCAGTGCGATGGCCGCTTGCTGGCCCTGCTGTTTGTAGCAGGTGCCCACCTGCTGGCGCTCGGCGTCGTTCATCAGCGGCATGTTGACCGTACCGGGGAACGCGCCTTGCACAAACTCCACCGGCGCGCGCACGTCCATCATGGGCACATCGTTCAAGAAGATGTGCGCGTAGTCGGTGAGGTTGTCACGCATTGGCGTCTTTGTTTTCGTCAAACCGTGTCAGCGCACTTTCACCGCAAAACGCTGTCGCGCCGTCATCTGCCCCACCGGCTGCAGCGCCAGCCCCAATTCGGCGGCAACCGCCAAAAAATCCGCTTCGCCCTCGGGTGTCACAGCCACCAGCAAGCCGCCGCTGGTTTGCGGGTCGCACAGCAGCAGTTTTTGCTCTTCGTGTGCCAGCGGCGCAATCTTGTCGCCATAGCTTTCAAAGTTGCGCAAGGTGCCCCCGGGCGCGCAGCCTTCGGCCAGATAGTGCGACACGCCCGCCAGCCGCGGCACGGCGGCGTAATCGATCTGCGCGGTCAGACCGCTACCGTCGGCCATTTCCACCAGATGGCCCAACAGGCCAAAGCCGGTGACGTCGGTCATGGCGGCCACGCCGGACAGCTTGCCAAAGCGGCTGCCAGGCGTGTTCAACGTGCACATCCAGTTGCGCGCCAGGCCTACGTCTTCGGGTCGCAGTTTGGATTTTTTCTCGGCTGTCGTCAGGATGCCAATGCCCAGCGGCTTGGTGAGGTACAGGCGGCAACCTGCGGTCGCAGTGTCGTTGCGCTTGAGGTGGCGCTTGTCTACCACGCCCGTCACCGCCAGCCCAAAAATGGGCTCGGGCGCGTCAATGGAATGCCCGCCCGCCAGCGGTATGCCCGCGGCATCACATGCCGCTCGCCCACCGCGCACGACGTCACGCGCCACCTCCGGCGGGAGCACGTTGACGGGCCAGCCCAGGATGGCAATGGCCATCAACGGGTCGGCGCCCATGGCGTAGATGTCGCTGATGGCGTTGGTGGCTGCAATGCGCCCAAAGTCATACGGGTCGTCGACGATGGGCATGAAGAAGTCTGTGGTGGATACCACGCCGCGGTCACCGTCCAGCGCGTACACGGCCGCGTCGTCACGCGATGTGTTGCCCACCCACAGGCGCGGGTCCAGCGTTTGCGACCCACTGCCCGCCAGGATCACGTCCAGCACTTTGGGGCTGATCTTGCAACCACAACCGGCGCCGTGGCTGTATTGGGTAAGGCGGATGGGTTCGGTCATGGGATGGGTCTGATGGGGTGGCAAAGCCGACCAATATAGCAAGGCGGTATAAGGCGTCTCATGCTGTCTGCCGACGAACAATCTGCTTTTGAAGAATCCATTGCCCGCGTGCGGGCGCTTGCCACCCGCGCGCTGCAGCGTGCGAACCAGGAGAACGGCGAGAACGGAGCGAACGAAGCCATTTCCTTCACCGCGCAACTGCACCGCAGCCTGGACAGCGTGGCCGCGCAAGCGGCATCCTCAGGCCCCGTGCCCGACTGCAAGGCGGGCTGCGCCCACTGTTGCCATGTGCGGGTCGAAGCGACGGAACCCGAGGTGTTTCGCATTGCGCAGCACCTCGCCGCCCAGCCCGCGGACACCCTGAGCGGCGTGGTCGCCCGCCTGCGCCAGCACATCGCCAATGCCCAGAACGGTGCCATGCGCCAGCCCTGCAGCTTTTTGGCGGAGGACCGCTGCACCATCTACCACGTGCGCCCCGCCGCGTGCCGCAAGGCGCATTCCCTGTCGGTGCTGCACTGCGCCACGCAGGCGCCTGAGATTCCGCAAAACTTGCGTCTGTTGCTGGATGCCGAGGCGCTGATGGCCGGCACCGCACTGGCCTATCGCGACGTGCACTTGCCCGCCAGCGCGCACGAGCTGAATGCCGCCGTGTTGGCCGCGCTGACCGACGCTTCTGCGCAAGAACGCTGGTACCACGGCGACCCAACGGCATTGGCGCTGCCTCTCAGAATTGATGTGTCTTGACTTCTGTCAAGCCCGGCGACCTTCATCGGCACACAATGCCGAGGATTCGCAGCCGACGATTGCCAAGCGCAACAGCTCCTGTCCCCCGCCACCACCGGATGAACATGCCCTCACCCCTGCACTCCCTGATCGCCGCCACCTTGGTCTTGCCGCTCATGCCTGTGCTGGTGGGCTGCAGCAAGCCCGAAGCCAGCGGCCCCGCGCAGGCCGGTTTTGATGCGCTGGTGGCGTCGTGCACGCAGTTTCTGGCCGCCCGCGCACCCCATGTACGCCCCGGTGGCAGCGGCGAATGGACCAAAACCGGCTACAGCCCCGCGCTCGTGCAGCCTGAACTGAACCGCACCGAGTCACCAGTGACGCCCTATGTGGCCAAGATCGTCGTAAAAGACAACGAAGCACAGGCCACCGCCACCACCGAGGCCGGCGCCCAGGCCATCACGCTGACCCCCGCACACCTGCTGTCCAACCGTACGCACACTTTTGTCTACAGCTTTGATGGTGCAGCATGGCGCTGGCAGAACGGGCAGTTGCTGACCAAGATTCCGGGGCAAAACGACACCATCGTGGCGCTGACGCTGGCGGACATGGCGGCCACAGGGCCCAAGGGGTTTGGGGGATGTTTGCCGCGTTGATGTTGGCGGATGGCGAGCGGGGGCCAAGTTGGAAGTGGGTGCCGCAGAGCACTTCCACGTTAACAGCTAACAGCTAACAGCTAACAGCTAACAGCTAACAGCTAACAAATTGATAGCTGGCAGCGCTTGTACAATAAGCGCTGGAGGCTAATTTGGCTTTATTTTTTGATCCTAATGCGGTAGAGCGCAGCGAGACTGCGCTCCCCTACAGATCCTCAGCCGCGCGGGTTTCAGCAAACACAGTTTTGCCACCACCCGCCGGCAGGTAGCGCTCTTGCAGTGCCAAGGCCTCCCCCAATGCTTCTGTCGGCTGCGCAGGGCGCGTCGCCAAGTCCTGCAGGAGGGGTGCGCCAGGGGTCCAGTCCGTCCCCGTCGGGCTGAAAGCCAAAACGCTCAAAAACAGCACAATTAAAAATACCCCGACCACGAAAGTGCGCCAATCACCCGAGGCGCCAGACGGGTACGGCGCACGCATCTCAGAGGGAGATACGGTGGGGAACTGACCGGACGATTTCATGGCGACCTCGGTTCAAGACATGGGTATAGATGGAACTGCAGTTGTTGTGCAGCAGGTTTTGGTGAAGCGGATCGGTTGGATCGGCGAAGGCGGAGGCAAAGGCCGGTGGAGGGACAGTGAAGAGCGCTAGCGCTTTTTGTTGTCCGTCTCGCCGATTTCCGCCCGACCCATGCGCGACGAAGGCTTTTGCTGGGGATGCTTTTCGATTTTTCCCAATCGATGCCCAGATGCATCTACCGCATCGGCGGGCCCCACACCGGGTTGCTCTCCGCCTGCGCGGTTGGCATAGACAGGGCCTGAGTGGCCGTCCTCGTCTTTGAGGCCGTATTGACTGAATTCCGGGACGGGTTGTTTGGTTGCCATGGTGATGTCGTTTGGAATGGTGGTGGGGATGTCGCGGACGGGGATCAGCCCAGGGGCTTCCACACCGGAGGTTCAGGATCAGGAAACCGCAGCGGCTCGCGCTGAGGGCGCAACGCCGCTTGAGACTGCCGCATGCGCTTGATCGCACGGGGTTTGAGCACATGAGAACCGGTACGGTGGCTGCTGGACATGGCGATCTCCTGAAACGAACGGTGGCGGTGACTTGACTCTTGACTTGGCTCTATTACCCCCGCACCCGCAGGACCAGAACGTAAGACAACGTTGATTCCAGACATCAGAAGTAAGCCACCTCAGCGCGCCCCAGGCAGGACTACACAACGGTGCGGCCCCACCCTACTGGTACCGGCCGTGGGGCTGCCCTACCGTGTTCGTGATCCAAACCACAAGCAAGGACGGTCGGTATGCAAAGAAAAGGGCCTAGAAAAAGCGGCACGCGCCAGCGGGCTGTGCTGCTGCCGCTGGAAACGTTTTTGGCCCTGACGGACATGCCGGCTTCACAGCGGCAAGGACGTGGAAGAGCCAGTCAGGCGAAAGATGGGAAAGAGGAAACACGGCGCCAAGGCGCGACCACAAGGAAAACCACGGTGTGCAGCGTTGCAACGCGGCAGCCCCGTTGAACACCACGCAGAAAGAATGCCGCGCGGCTAGGGCGACCGCTCCAGTTCCTGCGCAAGCATTTGTCGTCCTTTCGGTGTGATCGCCAGCACCCTTGCAAACTGCTGTGCGTCGGCGGTGGTGGTGCTGGGCAGCATCACAGACACCAGATCTGCAGCACGCAGCACCCGCAGTTTGTCTATATTGGCTTCTTGATCCACGGTGAGTGGAAGTTGGGTCTGCGCAATTTCTCGAAGGTATTCAAACGGCATGTGGGCTCTCCTGCAGGCGTGACAGAAAGTGCATTGTGGTAACCAAGGCACGAGCGATCCGTAACAAATTCACAATTCCACAACCTGCGCAGGGAAGTCGTTTCTCGGCGGTCACGGTTACGACTCGAGCGTTTTGACCGTGTACCCCCATTCCAAAAACTGACTGCGCAGATGCTGCAGGGAACGCTTGCCATACCTAGCGTGTAGGTAGCCGCACCGTCACAGATGACAAGAGCGCCTGCCGATGGAGCTGAGCAAGACCAGTGCCGTAGGAGACCACCCACGCCTGCAAGGGCTGCAGCCCGATGCGCCGACGACGCGGGTTCAGAGATCCTTAGAGCATTGCTGCAATGCAGCGTGTTCTTAACTATCAGCCCACTTCATGTCTGCCATTCTCAAATCCCCGGCGCCCAGCACTTTGATCCATATCCTGGCTGACACAGCCCATCGCCAAGATCTCCACAACAGCCAGTTGACCCCGCAGGTTTCCCCGTCATTCCGATCGCTGTACGAGCCGTTGGTCAGCGGCAATCCCTCCGAGCAGGAACGCCTGCACGCGGCAGATTTCTTGCGCGCCGCGCTGCGCGACGGAACGCTCGCAGGTGAAGACCTGCCCAGCAACGGTGCGGATCTCATTGCGTGGATGGAAGCCAACGCGCAGGCCGTGCATGGCAAATATCAGCGTTATCTGCAGTCGCGCCAGAGTGGCGCACCGCGCCAGTACTTTGCCAACCGCGCCCACGCGCTTTATTTCTTGCGGCAGGTGGCGCCTACCAAACTGGTGGACGGCTCCTGGTTGTATGGCTTGTGCGCGTATGCAGACAACCCGCGCCTGTCAGACCTGGTGGTGACGTATCTGGAAGAACTGGGCAACGGCGAAGCAGACAAGAACCACGTGACGCTGTACCGCGAGTTGCTGGCGCGCTATGGGCTGGACCCGGTGGACGGCTTGCCCGATGCGCTCTATGAACAAGGCCTGATTCAGCTGGCTCTGGGCTGGAACGCGCAGGAGTTTCTGCCTGAGATCGTGGGTTTTAACCTGGCCTATGAGCAGCTGCCGCTGCACCTGCTCATCTCCGCCTATGAGTTGAATGAACTGGGCATCGACCCCTACTATTTCACCCTGCACGTCACGGTGGACAACACCGATACCGGCCACGCCCGGCGCGCGTGCCAAGCGGCTGTTGACGCCGCACCGCGCATGGACGATGGCGGCGAATATTGGCGCAGGGTGCGCGCTGGGGCCATGCTGGGTGACCTGGGTGTAGGCACGCTGGACGTCATCCGCGGCTTCAACATCGACGACGAAGTGGTCCGCATCTTTGCCCACAAGGCGCCTGCTGGCCACGGCGCGCACTCCGACTTCTGCAAGGTGGCGGGGCGCAAAGTAAACGACTGGCTCGCAGATCCAGAAGAGGTCCCGGCCTTTCTGGCGGCGCTGGAGCAAGCAGGCTGGATCAAAAAGAACCAGCCTGTCACCGAAAGCCGTTTCTGGAACTTGCTGCAAGGTGAGCGGGCCGAGATGTTTGGCGTGTTTTCCCCGTATGAGCTTCAAGTCATTCACGACTGGATCCGCGGCGATGCCAGCAAGGATGGCACGTCTTTCGAGGCCACGGCTGCAGCGCACGGCGCAGATGTGGCCGGGCAAGTGCCGCGCCGCCCTGTGAGCTTTCGGGTCGCAGAGAGGCTGAGGCTTGCCAAGGGGGCCAACTCCGCAAACGCCGCGAGCCCCGCCAGCAACGAACACCAGTGGCTTGACACCGATCTGGCGCTTCTGCGGGAGCAGCTACCGGGCTTGGGCCCTGCAGAACAGCGCGATTTATTGGTGCGTGCCATGTCGCCCGCGCTGCACTGGACGCCCGCCGGACTGGCGGCTACCAAGGCGTTCATCGCTCGCACGGCGTCCGTCTGATGGAGTCGCTCCGCTTCATCTTCAGCGCGGCCCTACCGCGGGGCCTGGACATGTCCTACAGCCTGAACACGGAGGCCGCATTACGTTGGAGCCTCTTTGATATTGAAGGAGCTGGCAAATGAGCGACAACACCAAGGAAACCGTTCACGACCGCAATTTCATCAGCTTGAACGAGCACTATGAGGTCCGCGACTGGACCAACAGCTTGGGCGTGACTGAAATGGAATTGAGAGAAGCTGTGGCGGCCGTTGGCAACTCTGCCGACAAGGTGCGCGAGTACCTGGCCTCTCACTAAACCCCTACATCTCGGAGTTGCCCATGGAAGACGATCACGGCCAGGCGCCGACCTCCACGCGCACGATGTGGAAAGGTGCCATCAGTTTCGGGCTGGTGCACATCCCGGTCGGGCTGTATTCCGCCACTGCCAGTTCTGGCATCGACTTCGATTGGCTGGATAAAAGGTCGATGCAGCCGGTGGGCTACAAGCGCATCAACAAGGTCACGGGCAAAGAGATAGCCGGCACTGACATCGTGAAAGGTGTCGAGTACGAAGACGGCCGCTACGTGGTCTTGTCGCCCGAAGAAATCGCCGCCGCGTTCCCCAAGGTGACCCAGACCATCGAGATCGAGGCCTTTCTGGATGCGGACGAAATTCCGTTTGTGTACCTTGAGCGGCCCTATTACACCGCCCCACTGAAACGCGGCGAAAAGGTGTACGCCTTGCTGCGTGAAGCCCTGCGCAAGAGCAACAAGGTGGGCGTTGCCAAGGTGGTTATCCAGACCAAGCAGCACCTGGCGGTGCTGATTCCATGTGGCCGGGCGCTCATCCTGAATCTGCTGCGCTGGGGCGGTGAGATCCGGTCGTTTGAGCAGTTGAACCTGCCGCCGCTGGACGCCAAGGCTGCGGGCATCAAAGAGGCTGAGATGACCATGGCGATCCAGTTGATTGACGACATGACGCAGGCATGGGATGCGGACAACTTTCGGAACTCGTTTGCCGACCAGATCCATCAACTGGTGGAACAAAAAGCGTCGGCCGGCGACATCGAGAACGTGGCCAGGGTGGAGAGCAGCCCGGCCGTGTCGACGGGTGCCGAGGTGCTGGACCTCACGTCCCTGCTCAAGCGAAGTCTCGAAGGCAAAACGCCCAACGCCACACCAAGCAATGCATCCAGCAACGCAGCCAGCAAGTCGACCAAAGGGGCAACAGCCAAATCAACGGGCAAAGGCAAAGCCGCGACGGTGACGCGCCTGCCCTCCTCCCCTTCAAAACGCGCTGCTGCAAAAAAAGCCGCGCCCAAGGGCAAAACCGCAGCGCCAGCCAAAACCACCAAACCCGCAGCCAAAAAGGCCACTCGCCGCGCTGCATAACCACCGTTTTTGGCCATGAAGGATGCGCTTGCCCCCTACCAGAAGAAACGCAACTTTGCGGTCACGCCCGAACCGGCAGATGGTGGAGACCCCGGCGTTGACGCGCTGCAGTTTGTCATTCAGAAGCACTGGGCCAGCCGCTTGCACTATGACCTGCGGCTAGAAATAGATGGCACGATGAAGAGCTGGGCCGTGCCCAAAGGGCCCAGCTTTGACCCCGCTGACAAACGCATGGCGGTGCAGGTGGAAGACCACCCGATTTCGTACAACAGCTTTGAAGGCCAGATACCGCCCAAACAGTACGGCGCCGGGCGCGTGATCATCTGGGATCGCGGCTTTTGGGAACCCTTGGGCGACGCTGCGGAAGGCCATCGCACCGGCAAACTCAAGTTCAAGCTGCACGGACACAAGCTGCAGGGACACTGGACCTTGGTGCGCATGCACGGTCGCGGGGACGAGCGCCAGCCGCCATGGCTGCTGATCAAGGAGCGTGACGGGCTGGAGCGGCCTGCAAACGAGTTCAGCGTGGTAGACGAGATGCCCGACAGCGTGGCCGCCCTTCCACCCTTGTCCCCGCCGCTCCCACCGCCCTCCCCCGTTCAGGCCCGGGCCACGCCGCCAGCGAAGAAGCAGACGACCGCGAAGCCACGCCGTGCCAAGTCGGCCGCCGAATCCAACACGCAGCCGGACACGCCCACCGCCCCCTTGCCCCACAAGCTCGCCCCCCAGCTCGCCACGCTGGTGGACGGCCCGCCCGCAGAGGCAGCGGACTGGATCTGGGAGCTGAAGTTCGATGGTTATCGGTTGCTGGCACGGCTGGAGAACGGCAAGGCGCGCCTGTTCACCCGCAATGGCAATGACTGGACCGCCAAGATGCCGCGGCTGGCGCAAGCGGTTGAAAGCCTCCCCTTGAAATCTGGTTGGATTGATGGCGAGGTGCTGATGCCCGACGCGCAGGGCGTTCCGGACTTTCAGGCGCTGCAAAACGCATTTGACGGCGAGGCCACGGACGCATTGGTTTTTTATGTGTTTGACCTGCCGTACGCACACGGGCACGACCTGCGGGGGCTTCCCCTGGTGCAGCGCAAAGAGCGGCTTGAAGCCTTGGTGCAAGCGTCTTCGTCTGACCGCATCCGCTTCAGCGCCGCGTTTGAGGCGGTTCCGTCGGACCTCATTTCATCGGCATGCCAACTGGGGTTTGAAGGCGTGATCGGCAAGCGCAAGGGCGGCACCTACGTGTCGCGCCGCAGCGGCGACTGGATCAAGCTCAAATGCACCCATCGCCAGGAGTTTGTGATTGGTGGCTACACCGACCCCCAAGGCTCGCGCACTGGGCTGGGGTCGTTGCTGCTGGGCGTGCACACCCTGGATGGCGGCTTGCAATACGCGGGCAATGTGGGCACGGGTTTTAGCCAGAAGTTGCTGACGCAGCTGCACGGCCAGCTGCAAAAACTGAAAGTGGCCAAAAACCCATTTGCGAATCCAAAAGCCATCGACAAAAAGGCCCATTGGGTACAGCCCGTGCTGATAGCCGAAGTTGCCTTTGCCGAGTGGACCCAGGAAGGCCGTGTCCGCCACGCGGTGTTCAAAGGGCTGCGCACCGACAAGCCTCCGCAGGACATCCAAAAAGAAACACCACAGCCCATGAAGACAAAGGCCAGAACGAAGCCCGCCCCCCAGGATTGCGCCGTCGGCAGTGTGCGGGTGTCCAACGCGGACCGCGTGATCGACGCGTCCACCGGCATCACCAAACTCGATCTGGTGCGTTACTACGCCACCGTGGCGCCGCTGATGATGTCGCACCTCAAGGCGCGGCCCACCTCGCTGGTGCGCGCACCCGACGGGGTCGAGGGCGAGCTGTTCTTTCAGAAGCACTGGGAGGCGGGGCGCGTGGTCGGCGTGCGGCAACTCGCGCAGGCGCTTTATCCGGCCCACCCGCCACTGCTGGAGGTGAGCAGCTCCGAGGGCTTGTTATCTGCCGCGCAGATGAACACGGTGGAGTTTCACACCTGGAACGCGCGCAAGGACAGGATCCAGCGGCCCGACCGGATCACCTTTGATCTGGACCCTGGCGAAGGCGTGGTGTGGGAACACGTGCAAGAGGCTGCGACCCTGGTGCGCCTGATGCTGACCGAGTTGGAGCTGCCCGCGTTTTTGAAAACCAGCGGCGGCAAGGGGCTGCACATCGTGGTGCCCATCAAGCGCCTGCACGACTGGGACACTGTCAAGGATTTCAGCCACGCCGTCGTACAGCACTTGGCACGCACCATCCCGCAACGGTTTGTGGCCAAGAGTGGCCCGAAGAATCGGGTGGGCAAGATTTTTGCCGACTACCTGCGCAATGGCCTGGGCGCCACCACCGCCAGCGCCTGGACCGCCCGCGCGCGGCCCGGCATGGGCGTGTCGGTGCCCGTGGCGTGGGACGAGCTGGGCAAGATCACCAGCGGCGCGCATTGGACGGTGCAGACGGTGGGCCGCAGGCTGCGCACGGGCAACGGCCCGTGGCAGCGGTATGACGAGGCGGCAGTGTCTTTGTCTGCAGCGATCAAGTCGCTGGGACGTGCAGGCTGACGCTGGTTATTCAATATCATATTGATAGCTACCAGCGCTTATCCATCAATCGATAGAGGCCAATTTGATTTAAATTTTTACCTGAATGAGTGCCCCCGCGCAGTGTGCGTGGATCAGGCTGTCCGCAGTTCGGTCTTGCGGTCAATGATGCGTGACACCAACCCGTATTCCACCGCCTCCTCGGCCGACAGCCACCGGTCTCGTTCGATGTCGGCCAGCACCTCTTCCAGCGACTTGCCCGTCTCGCGGGCGATGGTGCGCGCGATGCGCTCGCGGGCCTTGATGATCTCTCGGGCCTGGATGGCGATGTCGCTGGCGGGGCCGCCGGAGCCTCCGCTGGGCTGGTGAATCAGGAACCGCGTGTTGGGCAGGCAGTAGCGCCGCTCGCGGGGGGCCGCCAGGTACAGATGGGTGGCCGCACTGCCGACCCAGCCGGTGCCAATCATGTTCACCGGTGCCGTGATGAAACGCACGATGTCGTGGATGGCATCGCCGGATTCGAGGTGGCCGCCGGGCGAGCTGACCAGCACATCGATGGGGTCGGCGCTATCGGCGTCCAGCGCAATCAGGCGGCGCGTGACGTCGGCAGCCACCACGTCTGTCACGCTGCCAAAAATCAACAAGGTGCGTGATTTGAAGGCCTTTTCTTCCAGATAGGAGGTGCGCGGCTCGGGGACGCTGGTCGGTGAGGTGTTGTCTGGAGTGTCCATGGTGATGAGGGTCCTCGTATGTGAACTGCCATGACGAACAGCGCGCGGTTTTCGTGACATCGGTGCGCAAGACCGGCTATGGCAAGATTTCAAAAATGCACGATGACCGCCCCCTCCCCCTGGACCTGACCGACTCTGACCGCCACCGTCTGGTGCGCGCCGCCACGCGCCTGCTGGGCCCGGCCGACGCCGAGGACGCGGTGCAGGACGCCTATGTTCGCGCGCTGGAGGCCGAGCAGCTTGAACTGAATGCCGCCCAAGCCTGGTTGCTGACGGTGGTGCGCAACCTGGCCATCGACCGGCTTCGCAGGCGCCGTTGGATGCAGCAGTGGTTGGAAGGCATGGCGGCCAGCACCACCGCAACTGCCGCGCCCTCCGCCGAGTCGGATGCGGCGCTGACGCAAGAAGCCACCCGCGCCCTGCGCCTGCTGGCAGCCTGCCTGGCGCCCGATGACGGTGCCGCTGTGTTGTTGCACGAGGTGTTCGAGGTCAGCCACGCCGAGATCGCACAGGCCACGGGCAGGTCTGAGGCGGCGAGCCGCCAGCAGTTGCGGCGCGCCCTGTTGCGGCTGCGGCAAATGCGGGACGGGTCCGCACCTCCACCACCGTCCAAACGAGACCCGAGCGAAGAAACTGTCTTGCGCCTGTACCTGCAGTCTCTGCAACGGCGCGACTCCAAAATGCTGTGGGCCATGCTGCGCCAGCCGCCGGTTCGCGCGCTCCAGGGTGTCCGCGCGGCAGCCGCCGCATCCGCATCGGCGCACGCTGGGGCCGCGCAGCAGGCGATGGCGCACCCCGCTACCCATTGCGGTGTGGTGCAGGTGGGCGGTCAGCTGGGCCTGGTGCTGACGCTTGACGGCGTCACGCTGTGTGTGGTGCCTCTGGGCGCGCAAAGCGAGTGCGACGCGCAAACGGCGCTTTTGTAGCAGCCCTGCGCACGGCCTGGGCTGCCGCTGCGCCAAAGCGTTTCAGCGAATCGCCTTGCGGCCAGGGCGCCACCGCACCGTCCACACCATCACAAGCGCCGTGGCCACCACCCAGGCCGCTGCGGCGGGCCAACCGTGGCGGTCTACCGCATTGCCCACCAGCACGGGGCCCAGCGCCTGGCCCAAGTTGCTGCCCTGCATCAGCAGCCCCACCACCAACGCAGCCAGAGTCGGGGTCGAGGTGACCTGAGCCACGGACGACAGCAGGCTTGCAGGAATGAGCCCCCCCACCGCAGAGAACACCAGGCACAACACAAAGGCCGCCTCCGGGCCCAACACGGGTAAAAAAATGCCCACGGCACACAGCCCCATGGTGACGGCCGCAGCAGTGCCCAGGGCTTCACGCGTCATCTTTTTCAGCAGCACGCCCGCAGCCAGGTTGCCCACCATGTTGACCGCGCTGGCCAATGCAGCCAGCAAGCCCACGGCCCCGGCCCCCACCTGCATGCGTTGCTGCAACAACACCGGCAAAAAGCTGAAAAGTGCGAAGAACATCAGGCTGTACAGCAGAAAGGTCGCCGCCAGCGCCAGCGGCGCGGGCCGCCAGACATCAGCGATGCGCACCGGTGGCAGAAGGCCCTCGGCCGGGGCCGGTGCCCGCGGCACCGCGCATAACACGACCACCGCAAGCAAGCCCGCCGCCACCGCTGCGGCGGCCCACAGTTTGCGCCATTCGCCCAACCAGGGCCCCGTGAGCATGGCCAGCGCCATGCCAGCAGGCATGAAACAACTCCACAAGGCCATCGCCCCGTTGCGGTCCGCCGCGCGCACCAGGCGGCCCAGCACCGTGGGCCCGGCCACGGTGATGAGCAGAAACCCCAGCCCCTCCACCGCACGCGAGGCCAGCAGAACCGGGAAGCGATCGGTGGACAGTGCCAGGGCCGCCCCCAGCACGGTGGCCCACAGCCCTGCCACCAGCATGCGACGGTCTCCTGCACGCGCAACCACCGAGCCCGCCATCACACCGCCCAGCGCCCCCAACACTGCAAACGTGGCGCCCAGACCTCCCAGCATGCCCAGGCTCAACCGCAGCTCGGCCTGCAGTTGTGGGCCCGCAATGGCCACCTTGCCCAGGTGCAAGGCCGACACCACCCCGGCTGCCACCACCACCCACACAGCGCGCCAGTCGGTGGTGGATGGCAACAGCGATTTGTCCACGCTCATGCCACCGCCTGCGCAAGTCCAAGCGCTCTGGCCACCCGCGCCACATGGCGGCCTTGGTACCGGGCCGCGTCCAATTCATTGACGCTGGGCTGCCGGTCCCCGCCTTGCCCATCGTCTGCCAGAGTCGATGCGCCGTAAGGAGATCCACCCGTGATCTCGTCCATGCGCATCTGCCCTTTGAAGCTATAGGGCAACCCCACCACCACCATGCCCAGGTGCAGCAGCACCGTGTGGGTCGAGAGAATGGTTGACTCCTGCCCTCCGTGCTGGCTGCCGGTGGAGGTGAACACGCTGCCCACCTTGCCCACCAGAGCGTCGCGGGCCCAAAGGCCACCCGCCTGGTCCAGAAAGTTCTTCATTTGCGCGGCCATGTTGCCAAAGCGCGTGGGGGTGCCCAGCACGATGGCGTCGTAGCCCGGCAATTCGTCGACCGCGGCCACAGGCACGTCGTGCGCCTGCTTGTAGCCTGCTTTGCGCGCCACCGACTCTGGCACCAGTTCCGGCACGCGTTTGGTGGTGGCCTCGACGTCACCTCCCAGGCTGCGGGCGCCCTCGGCCATGGCGTGGGCCATGGCTTCGATGTGGCCGTAAGACGAGTAATAGAGAACGAGAACCTTGGTCATGGCGTGCACCTCATGGAATGGGAATGAGGGCAGTATCTGCACAGACACCGATCTGCGTAAGCCATAAAATATCGAGCAACATGATCTACAAAATTGATCAATGCTCGACGCCCTCACCCTCGACCAGATTCGCATGTTCGTGACCGTCGCCCAGGCTGGCAGCTTTCGCGCAGGGGCCACACGCGTGCTGCGCGCGCAATCGGCCGTCAGCCACGCCATCGCCAACCTGGAGACGCAACTTGATGTGCGCCTGTTCGACCGCAGCGGCCACCGCCCCACGCTGACCGCGGCGGGCGAAGCCTTGCTGGAAGACGCCCATGCGGTGCTGCTGAAGGTGGACTTCATGCGGGCGCGCGCCCGGGGCTTGGGCGTAGGGGTGGAGATTGAGCTGTCGCTGGTGGCGGACACGCTCTACCCCCTGCCCATCATGGCCGCGGCGCTGCGGGACTTGCGCGAAACCCACCCGTCAGTGCGCTTGCGCCTGAGCGTTGAACCGCTGGGCGGCCCGCTGCAGGCCCTGCGCGACAAGCGCTGCGACCTGGCCATCATGGCGGGCGAAGATTTTCTGGACCCGCGCATCGAAACCGAGGCCCTGCAGTCCGTGCCCATCATGGCCGTGGCGGCACGCAGCCACCCCCTGGCCCGGCGACGCAAGTCCCTCACCGGCATCGATCTGGCGGATCATTTGCAGATCGTGCTGGAAGACCCGACGGCGCTGTCTGAAGGACGCGATTTCGGTGTGCTGTCACCCCAAACATTGCGGGTGGGCACACAAGACGCCAAACGCGCGCTGATCGTGGCCGGAGTCGGCTGGGGCCGCCTGCCCCAATGGGCAATCGACCGCGAGCTGGCCGACAAACAGCTTGTGCCCCTGGCCGCCACCGCGCTCGGCCCGCACGGCGTGGCGCAGGTGCAAACCTATCTGGCCCACAGAACCGACCGCACCCTGGGCGTGGCGGCAACAGCGTTGCGCAATGCATTGCATCGGCAGGCCACGGCGCCCGTCGCACGCGGGTGACACTGCCCGTGGACTCGGCCATCCCTCCCTGCCTGGCTGCGGGTCAGGGTCCGCCAAGCTGCGCTGCCGGGTTGGGGTAACTTGGAAGGCGCGGCGCCCCTGCCTTCACGCGGCGCACCGGTAAGTCGGTGGTGAGGCGCTGCACGGCCAACACACGGGACGCGGGTTCAAAGTTGTGCGGCACCACCAGCACGTCTGTGCGCGCGTGGCGCACGATGCGTTGCGCCACGCTCCCGAAAAACAGATCAGACAGCGCGGAAGCCGGGTGCTTGCCCACGACGATCAGGTCTGCCGCCGTGTTCTGCTGCTGCACCACCACCTGCCGGGCAGGGTCACCTCGGCCAATGCAGGCCGACAGCCGGTTGCGCCGTGCGTCGTACGAATCGGTCAGCGTGAACATCCGGTCTTGCGCATGGCGTCGGCACTGCTCCCGGTAAGCCTGAATCGCCGGCTCGGATACTTCGGCATACCGCAACTTGCCCTCGTTGACCGTGCTGATGGCATGAAACAATTCGACCCGCGCTGACGAATGCAGCGCAAAGCCCAGTTCGACCAGCCGGTGCGACACCTGTGAGAGGTCCACCGCGACGATCAGGCTTTGGTACGGCTGGCTGGCCAGACTGCGCACCACGATGACAGGGCGCGGACAGGTGCGCAGCATCTGGATGGCCGGATGCGCAGCGCTGGACCCCATGCGCAGCCCGCGCACCGGCGCTGTGCCCCACACCACAAGATCGGCTCCCGACGCCTCGCGGGCAAAATCCGCAGCCGAAAAGTCGATGCGCGTTGCCGCTTGGACGTGAATGTTGTGCCGCTGCCGAAGCTGCAGCGCGTGGTGCGACAGGCGCACAGCCGCATCCGGCGGAGGGGCCTCCCCCGGATGGGCCCGATAGACGAGCGTCAGCGACGCACCGTGCTCCACACACAGCAGCGCTGCGCGTGCGAGTGCGTGGCCTCCCTGCAAAGAGAAATCAGTGACGGCGAGGATGGAACGAGGGGTCATTGCGAAACGTCCTTCTGTTTTGAACAGCGCGCACCCATGCAGCGGCGGCCGATGCGAGGCGGCGCCGGGTGGGCGACGGAGATGGTGGGCTCGGCCCGTGGTGGACCGCAGATTTACGGCAGAGGCGAGGGATGGTCTGCATAACTCTGGCGAGACTGTGGTGGTGCGGATCGGGATGGGCTACAAGGCGGTTTTTGCAGCCAATAGCATGCTATTGGCAAGAAAAGCAACGCCGTAGACCGCCCGAATCCGTGCTGCCACAGACCGCACAGAGTTGTGCAGAGCGTCCCTATGTGAGGTAGTCGCCCGTGGCCTCGGGCTGGAACTGAATGCTCTCCACCACGGCCGCGCACTCCTCGCCGTGTGGCGTGTGCCACTTGGCCACATCACCTGTCCGCAGGCCCAGCAGGCTGATGCCCACGGGCGACAACACCGAGATAAAACCCGCCGCCGGTTCGGCGTCCTGCGGGTAGCAAATGGTCAGCACCTGGCGCCGGTGGGTGTGCACATCCACCAGTTCCACGCGCGAATACATGGTGACCACGTCGGCCTGCACCGTGCGCGAACTGGTGACCTCCGCATTGGCCAGCAGGTCGTCCAGAACGGGGGGAACTTGCCGGTTGACCAGTTTGGTCAACCGCGAATAGTCAAGATCGGTGAGGGTGCGCTCGCCGTGAACAACAACAACAACGCCAACAGCGGCTGCAGCAGCAGTCATGAGAAATCACTCCATCAAATGCGGCTGTCGCTTGCCCCAAGGGGGTCCAACAGCCGCAACCGCGCGAGGCTGGTGCCCGGCGGTGGATGGTTGCGCTAAAAGGGGATGAGGAGAGGGGTGCCGCCGGGCCTAGGAATGTGCTGGCGTCGGCTGACGACGCGCGTTCTTCTTGGCCGCCGCTCGCGCGCAGACCGCTGCGTAAAGCAGTGCGGTCAGGGCGGCAAAGGTGCAAACCAAGAGGGTCGTCATGGGGGGAGTGTAGGCAACGTCACCGCATTTGGCAGCTATAGCCCCAAGGTCCTTGCCAGATAACAAGGGCTGCGAACTCATATTTTGATAGCTAAAAGCGCTTGTCCATAAAGCTCTAGAAGCCAATTTGACTCATATTTGCAGGCTAGCTCACGGCAGAGCGCACAACCGTGACGCCGTCTAGTCCGATGGGTCGCTGGCGGACCCGCGCAACGTCAACGCCAGAAAAGCCAGCATGAGGAGCGCCGAAGTGCCAACAAGGAGTGCGTAACCAAGATGTGCGCGCTCCGGGCCGAACAGCGGTTCACCTAGCGTTGGGCCCCACTCGCAGAAAAGACCCACGCCACTTCTGCCAGACCGAGTGCAATGCCCCGCAAGATTCCCTGCGGTGGCCACGTCGTACGCGATATAGAAGGGGTAGCCCATGCCGAGCAGCAGCGCAACGGGAAAGAAAGCTTTTCGGATCAAGGCGCGCATTTGAGTTCGTGGGGTTTAAATTCAGATGTAAACGGCCTGCCAAAGACAATCAGCTCGAAAGCAGGTGTTAAACCTCATCGTGCTCATGGCGCCACACAGGAAAGGCGATAGCAAACCCAAGTGTCTCCAATCTATTCATTGCTTCACCGACAGCGCAAGAACCAGCGGTGGGGCCGCTTTTGGCTGCCCTTCCAGGAACGCAGGGCGCACCTGGAAAAAGTTACTGCCGCCAGTTCATCCCCCAGACGAGCGTCAACTTACGCTACGCGACATCCACAGGCGTATGCCCGCATACGCAAAAACTGCCGACAAAGTCGCGTTAATCCACCGTTGCGTTTTCAAATAGATCGAGCGCGCGACGGCGGTGGAGAACGCCACGGCATACCCGAAGAAGACACAGGCTCCAATGGCCGCACAGGACGCCACTACCGCGAGTGCTTGCCCTTGGCGTGAGTCGGGCGGGAGCGCCAGCGCAACGATAGAAAACCAGACGAAGATGGCCTTGGGGTTGGTGATGTGCATGCCGAAGCCCTTGGCGAACGCCCGGGCGTTGGAGATTGCATCGACATGCGCAGATTGCAGTGATGCGGTGGGCGCCCATGCAGATCGCGCGGCTTTCCAGGACAGGTACAGCAGGTAGGCGCCACCCAAGAGCTTGAGCAGGACCATCGTCCATGAGTAGGCGAGCATGAACGCAGACAAGCCAAGTGCTGCCGCCAGGCCCCACACAAACGAACCGCAAACAACGCCTGCCGCCAATGCCATGGCTTGCCTGCGGCCCTGGGACATGGCGGTGGCCATGATGGCCATGTTGCTCGGCCCTGGGCTTGCGACACCCAAGGCGTAGGCCGACAGCGCGATGGCGAGTGAAGGTGACAGGAGCTCGGAGGGCATGGGTGGTGAAGTGGTGCTGTGTGGACTGGCGAAGCGCGTCCCTGCAGATTACACCCCGCTGAATGAAAGACAAGCGGCGCGAATCCGTGGAACCGTTGGTTCATCGCAGACCAGCGCATCACTCTGTTTTTCATAGCTACTAGCGCTTAATCCGTAAGCGCTATCGCCCTATTCCATTCAAATTTCACGACTCGGCCACCTCTGGGCGACATTCCACCCGCGCCGCCACGCAACGCCCACGCGCGCCATTGCGCAAGACGCAAACTGGGCGCGACGTGCGCGACGTGCGCTAAATCCTCAGGCTGCTTGCGGCAGGTAGCTGGGGCGCTTGGCCGTCATCGCGAGCTTGACGTGCTGCGTCAGCTCATCGGCCAGCACCTCGTCTGCGCCTGCTTCCAGGCCGTCCAGCGCGCGCTGCACGATCTGCACCGGGCTGGTCTTGGGCACGTCAAAGCCGCGCGTCAGGTCGGTATCGACATACGCCATGTGCAGCCCCAGCACCTGGGTTTTTTGCGCGGCCAGCTCGTGGCGCAGTGCGTTGGTGAGCGACCAGGCGGCCGACTTGCTGGCCGAGTACGCCGCCAGCTCGCCGCCGTTCACCCACGACGCTACAGAAAGCACATTGAGCAGCGCCCCGCCACCGTTGGCCTGCAGGACGGGTGCAAAGGCCTTGCTGACGCGCAGCACGCCAAAGACATTGGTCTCGAAAATGCGGCGCATGACCTCTTCGCTGTCGGCCGCTAGAAAGCCGCCGGGCTGGGCGATGCCTGCGTTGTTGATCACCAGAGTCACATCGGACGCCAGCGCTGCGGCCGCCGCCACGTCTTCGGGGTTGTTGACGTCCAGGCGCAAGGCCTGCACGCCGGGTTGCGCGGTGATGGTGGAGGGGTCACGCGCGGCGGCGTAGACCTTGCGCGCACCGCGTGCGAGCAGCTCGCGGGCAAATGCCAGGCCGATGCCGCGATTGGCGCCGGTGATGAGGACAACAGCGTTTTCGATCTTCATGGGAATATCTCCAGGGGTTGGTTGGGATGGTTGGGAATGAACGGGGGATGGGTTGGCGAGATGTGCGGGGCGGGGGATCAGCGGCGGTCGCTCAGTGGGTGCGCTAAGACGCTCAGCGCACCTTGATCACGACCTTGCCCTTGGTACGGCCGGATTCCACGTAGGCAATGGCTTCGTTGGTTGCGTCGAAGGGGAAAACCTTGTCGATCACAGGGCGGATGGCGCCTGCGTCGACGAGGCGCGTGATTTCTTGCAACTGGCTGCCCTCTGCCCGCATGAACAAAAACGAGTAGCCGATGCCCAGCGCCTGGGCACGGCGCTGGGTGCCCGCGCTCAGCAGGCGAAACACCACACGCAAAATACCGGGCGCGCGAACGGTCTGGCCGAACGCAGGATCGGGCGGACCGGAGACGGAGACGACCTGGCCGCCTTCTTTCAGCACGCGCAATGACTTGGCCAGCGCCTTGCTGTCCTGGCTGTGCAGCACCATGTCGTAGTCGTGCAGTACGTAATCAAAGTCCTGCTGGCGATAGTCGATGACAAAGTCCGCGCCCAGGCTTTGCACCAGCGCGGCATTGCCCGCGCTGGCGGTGGTGGCCACGGTGGCGCCCAGGTGCTTGGCCAGCTGGATGGCGATGCTGCCCAGGCCGCCTGAGCCCGCCTGGATGAAGACCTTCTGCCCTTTCTGGATCTGGGCCTTCTCGACCAGGGCCTGCCAAGCGGTCAGGGCCACCAGGGGGATCGAGGCCGCCTCTTCCATGGTCAGGCAGCGGGGCTTGATGGCCAGCGAAGACTCCTTCACCGCGATGAGTTCGGCAAAGGTGCCAATGTGAAAGTCGTCCGCCCGGGCATAGACCTCGTCGCCGGGCTTGAACTGCCGCACGCGCGGGCCCACACGCACCACCACGCCCGCCACGTCGTGCCCCAGGATGAGCGGCATTTTGTAGGGAAGGATGAGCTTGAACTCACCATTCCGGATCTTGGCGTCGAGCGGGTTGACGCCTGCGGCGTGCACCTCGACCAGCACCTCGTCGTCACTCAAGGACGGCGCGGAAACTTCGGCGGACCTGAGCGCGCCCCCTTTGATATAGCGATCCAGAACAAAGGCCTTCATACGGATTCCTTTTTGGCGGGCGCTTGATGAGGCGCCGGCGAGTTGCAAAGGCTGGCTTCAAAATTTCGCATGACAAACATCATATAAAAAGACAAAAAAGGGGCGCTATTGCACAGAGATCCCGATTCCGAAGAGCGCCTGGTGAGTGGTTTTGCGTCAGGCTGCTTGCGCAGGCAACAGGTGCTTGAGCGCGGCGTTGCGCAGGCTGTCTGACAACGCAACATCGTCTACCGCCCGGGCAAGCACCAGGGCACCCACCATGGTGGACAGGATGACAAGCGCTTGTTCGTGGGTCTCTGGCTGGCCCCACTGCGGTGACTGGCGTGCTATCAGATCGACCATTTCCTTGACGTGCCGGGTGGTGACGCGCCGCACGTCGGGCGACTGGCGCGAGGTTTCAGAGCCCAGCGCTGCCAGCGGGCAACCCATTTCGACGCTCTCGACATGCTGGCGCGAGAGATAGGCCTGAAGCATAGTGGCCATCGCCTGCGAAGAGGGCTCCCCCGCCACCGCGCCGGCCACTGAGGCCACAGACTGGACACAAGCCTGCGTGGCCGCTTCAGCCAGCATGGCGTCACGAGACTCGAAGTGCGCATAGAAGCCGCCATGCGTCAGGCCCGCCTCCTTCATGATGTCTGCCACCCCGGTGCCGTGGTAACCGTTGCGACGGATCGCCCGCGCGGCCACGGACACGATGCGCTCGTGGGTCGCCTCCTTGGCAGCGGTTCGGGCGTTAGGCTGTTTGTTTCGCATGATACAAATCATACGACAAACAGATCATCACAGCAAGCCTCCAATATCCGCAGGTATTTGCGCGGGGGCCACTGACCAAACATACCCAAAAGTCGAGTCTGCATGAGGGACTGGGGAGAGCGGGCGCGGTGATCGGGTTGCGGAGATCGGGTTGCGGAGATCGAAAGTCGCAGGTCTGAATTTGATAGCGCCTTGCGCAATACCAGCAAGCGTTAGCGGCCAATTCTCTTGTTATTTACGCGCATAAATCTGGTCAAAGCTCGCGTTGTCATCAAAGTGCTCCTTAGCTGCCCTGTCCCAGCCACCGAACGCGTCGTTGATGGTGAACAGCTTGAGCTTGGGGAATTGCTTGGCGTACTTGGCCTTGGCCTTGTCAGAAATGGCGGGGCGGTAGAAATGCTTGCCGGCAATGTCCTGGCCTTCTTCGGTGTACAGGTACTGCAGGTAGGCCTCGGCCACGGCGCGGGTGCCCTTCTTGTCCACGTTCTTGTCCACCACGGTCACGGCAGGCTCAGCGAGGATGGAGATGGACGGGGCGATCACGTCAAATTTGGCGCCAAACTCCTTCTCCAGCAAATAGGCCTCGTTCTCCCAGGCGATCAGCACGTCGCCCTGGTTGCGCTGCGCGAAGGTGATGGTGGACCCGCGTGCGCCGGTGTCCAGCACGGGCACGTTGCCATACAGCTTGGCGACGAAGTCCTTGGCCTTCGCATCGCCGCCGTACTTGCGCTTGGCAAATTCCCAGGCGGCCAGGTAGTTCCAGCGCGCGCCGCCCGAGGTCTTGGGGTTGGGCGTGATCGCCTTCACGTCGGGGCGGACCAGGTCGTCCCAGTCTTTGATGCCCTTGGGGTTGCCCTGCCGCACCACCAGCACGATGGTCGAGGTGTAGGGCGAGCTGTTGTGCGGAAGGCGCTTTTGCCAGTCTTTCGGAATCCAGCCGCCATTGGTGTGCAGCGCGTCGGTGTCACCGGCCAGGGCCAGGGTGGCTACGTCGGCTTCCAGCCCGTCGATGATGGAACGCGCCTGCTTGCCCGATCCGCCGTGGCTTTGTTTGAAGTTCACGTCCTGGCCCGTCTTGGCCTTCCAGTGCTTGGCGAACGCCTGGTTGAAGTCCACATACAACTCGCGGGTCGGGTCGTACGAGACATTGAGCAGCGTCACCGACTGCGCAAACGACGGCAAAGCCGTCAGGGCCAAACTCCCAACCAGGGCGGCGGCGAGTGGAAACTTGATAAAGTCGCGGCGAAAGTTCATGGGCTGGCCTCTTTTGAATGAATGGGTTGCGGTGCAAGACACCAACGAAACGCATTCTGGAAGGCAGCTCTTAAAACTGGAACTACTGAGATTTCAGTTCTAAATATCCAAATCATCTGAGCGAGTCGATTTTCGCTCCCCCACACACAAGGAATCCCCATGGCACGCACCGTTCAATGCATCAAGCTCGGCAAGGAAGCTGAAGGCCTCGACTTTCCTCCCTACCCCGGCGAGCTGGGCAAGCGCATCTGGGAAGGCGTCAGCAAGGAGGCTTGGGCGGGCTGGCTCAAGCACCAGACCATGCTGGTCAACGAAAACCGCTTGAACCTGGCCGATGCGCGTGCACGCCAGTACTTGGCGCGGCAGATGGAAAACCACTTCTTTGGCGGCGGCGCAGACGCCGCGGCGGGATATGTCCCGCCCAGTGAGTAACGCAGTGGAGTACTGCGAAAGTGGTTTCGCTAAAACCACTTTTTTGGCGGCGGTGCAGACGCCGTGGCCGGTTACGTGCCCCCCAGCGCCTGAGCCCATCTCAGTTTTCCATAGCTCTGCGCGCCACCCACAGCCAATGAAACTGGCGCTGTCCAGGCGAGGTAGCCGCGGAACTGGCTTTGCCAGGCCGCTGGCTGCGTCCCCGTCCCACGCGGAGCGTGAGAGAGGGGGAAGGCGCGAAGCGACTCAGGGGGTGCTTCATCTCCGAGCCCATTGACTGGCTGCCCGACGGCACCCCCTACAGCCCCCGCTTCGGTGACCGCTACCACAGCGAAAACGGTGGCCTCGACCAGGCCCGCCGGGTGTTTCTGCACGGCTGTGGTCTGCCGGACGCATGGGCTGGCGCGCCGCAGTGGCGCATTCTGGAAACCGGGTTTGGCTTTGGCCTGAACTTTCTGGTGACCTGGGCAGCGTGGCGGGCCGACCCCGAGCGCCCCACGCTGCTGCACTTTGTATCCACCGAGGCCTGGCCCGTGAGCGCGGCCGACCTGCTGCGTGCCACCAGCACACACCCCGACCTGGCGCCGCTGGCCCATGAACTGCACCACCAATGGTGGGGCCTGCTGCCGGGCGTGCACCGCCTGCGGTTTGACGAAGGCCGGGTGCTTCTCACCCTGTATGTGGGCGACACCCAGGCCATGCTGCGCCAGCAGAGCCCCTTGACCGTGGACGCGGTGTACCTGGACGGTTTCAGCCCCCAGCGCAATCCCGATATCTGGGACATGCACACCCTGAAAGCCGTGGCCCGCTGCTGTCGGCGCGGCACCCGCCTGGCCACCTGGACCTTTGCCCGGGCCGTGCGCGATGCGCTCGCCCAGTGCGGCTTTGAGGTCACCCGCGCGCCGGGCGTACCGCCCAAACGCGACAACCTGCATGCCGTCTACAACCCCCACTGGGAACCGCGCGCCCCGCGCGTACCGCAGCCCACCCCCGCGCTGACTGCAGGCAATTGCCTGGTCATTGGTGGCGGCATTGCAGGCGCCGCCACGGCGGCCAGTCTGGTGCGGCGCGGTTGGCAAGTGCAGGTGCTGGACCAGGCCAGCGCCCCCGCGGCGGGTGCGTCGGCCCTGCCTGCAGGGGTTTTTGCGCCGCATGTGTCCCCCGACGACAGTGTGCTGTCGCGTCTGTCGCGCAGCGGCGTGCGAACCACCCTGCAGCAAGCCGCCTGGGCATTGAACGAGGGCGTCGACTGGTCGCCCTGTGGGGTGCTGGAGCACCGTACCGATGGCACGCCGGGCTTGGCGCCCGACTGGATGGAATGGCCCGGCGCCGACTGGAGCCAGCCCGCACCACCCACCCGCCTGGCAGAAGCCGGTTTACCCGGTGCTACTGCCGCGTGCTGGCACCACCAGGCGGGGTGGCTGCGCCCTGCCCGGCTGGCTCGTGCCTTGCTGGCGCAGCCGGGCATCCAATGGCGGGGCGATTGCCGCGTGGCGGCGCTGCGGCGCAAGGATCTGACAGACGAGGCGGGCCGCCGTGGTGATCCCGTCTGGCAGGTGCTAGATGCACAAGGCGCAGTGCTCGGCGAAGCGCCCCTGGTCATCATCGCTGCGGGCGCTGGCAGCCTGGACTTGCTGAACCACCGCTGGCCTCTGCAGCCGGTACGCGGGCAGGTATCGTGGGGCATTCGCCCCGCTACCGCGGCGCCGCTGGCGCCCTTCCCGGCCAACGGGCACGGCAACCTGGTTCCGGCGTTTCCCTGCGACGACGACCTGGCCGGGGACAAGGCATGGGTGATGGGCTCCACGTTCGAGCGGGACGTCGATGCGCTGCCGCCATCCGAAACCGACATTCAGGCGGCCCATGCCGCCAATGGCGCCAAGTTGCAAACCTTGCTGCCCCGGGCGGCGCTTGAACTGACTCAAGCGTTTGCGATGTCACCCCAAACCTGGGCCGCAGTGCGCTGCACCGCCCCGGACCGGCTGCCCATCGTTGGCCCCGTGGATGCGGCAGGCCTGCCCGGGCTGTGGGTAAGTACCGCCATGGGGGCCCGCGGCCTGACACTGGCGCTTTTGTGTGGCGAACTGCTGGCCGCGCGACTGCACGGCGAGCCCCTTCCGCTGGACGCCAAGCTGGCCAAGGCGTTGGGGACAGATCGTCTGTAGCGGTTTTGGCGGTCGCCAAGCGGCGCGCGCGCCGCAGCACGGTGTACGGCGCAAACCCGCGCCAGCCCTTGCATATATCAAAATGCACATATTGGCAGATCAAAACAATAGTTTGCATCCATAAGCACGCCCCCTACATTCGCAGCCATGCATGAATTGGCGTTTGTTTTTGCGGGCTTTGCAGTCGGACTCATCGTGGGTCTGACGGGCGTGGGCGGTGGCTCGCTGATGACGCCTGTGCTGATCTTCTTTTTTGGGGTGAAGCCCCACCTGGCCATCGGCACCGATTTGCTTTTTGCCGCATTCACCAAGATGGGGGGCACCGTGAGCATGGCCCGCCAGCGCCTGGTGCCCTGGCGTGTGGTGGGCCAGCTGTGCGCGGGCAGCATCCCGGCAGCGCTGCTGTCGCTGTGGGCGCTCAAGACACTTGGGCCTGCCAGCGGGGAAGCACAGCGCATCATGACCACCACGCTGGGTTTTGCGCTGCTGCTGACTGCCGCCGCCACGCTGTACAAGGTGGTGGCGTTCTCCAAACAACGCCAGGCGGCCGATCAGGCCAAGCGCAAGAACGCGTCTGAACTGGCCACCCGGCCCCGTCACTGGTCGCTGCCTGTGCTGCTGGGCGCGGTAATCGGCACATTGGTCACCTTCACCTCGGTGGGCGCAGGCGCCATTGGCGTCACGGTGCTGTTGCTGGTCTACCCCTTGCTTCCCCTGCCGCGCGTGATCGGCGCCGACATTGCCTATGCCGTGCCTTTGACCCTGGTGGCAGGGCTGGGGCACGCGTCCCTGGGCTCGGTGGACTGGCCTTTGCTTGCACAATTGCTGGCTGGCTCGCTGCCGGGTATCTGGATAGGCTCGCGCCTCGTCACCCGCACGCCTGAACGCCTCATCCGCTCTGCCCTGTCTGTCTTGCTGGCCTGGGCGGGCTTCAAACTGATTTTGATCTGAGTTGCCCCACGATGTACCAATACACAGAATTCGACAAAACGTTCGTACAACAGCGCGCGAACCAGTTCCGCGACCAGCTCACGCGCTGGCAGACCGGCAAGCTGCCGGAAGACGACTTCCGCCCCCTGCGCCTGCAAAACGGCTGGTACGTACAGCGCTATGCGCCCATGCTGCGCGTGGCCGTGCCCTATGGCGAGATCGCCAGCCGCCAGATCCGCGTGCTGGCAAAGATTGCCCGCGAATATGACGAGCCTGAAGCGGCTGTCTTCAAGGCTGCCATGGAGGGCCAGGGCCTGCTGGGCACCACCTTCCTGCCCAAGAACTGCGCCCACTTCACCACCCGCACCAACGTGCAGTTCAACTGGATTCCGCTGTCCAAGAGCGCTGACGTGATGGACCTGCTGGCCACCGTGGACATGCACGGCATCCAGACAAGCGGCAACTGCATCCGCAACACCACCACCGACGCGCTGGCCGGCGTGGCCGTGGACGAGATCGTGGACCCGCGCCCCTACGCGGAAATCATCCGCCAGTGGACCACGCTGCACCCCGAGTTCGCGTTTTTGCCCCGCAAGTTCAAGATCGCCATCAGCGGCGCCAAGGACGACCGCGCCGCCACCGGCTGGCACGACGTGGGCCTGCACCTGGTCAAGAACGACACAGGCGAAATCGGCTTCAAGGTCTTCGTGGGCGGCGGCATGGGCCGCACGCCGGTGATTGGAACGGTGATCCGCGAGTTCCTGCCGTGGAACCAGATCATGAATTACATCGAGGCCATTGTGCGCGTGTACAACGAGCACGGCCGCCGCGACAACAAATACAAGGCCCGCATCAAGATTCTGGTGAAGGCCGAGGGCCAGCAGTACATCGACGATGTGGAAGAGGAGTACCGCCAGATCATGGAGATCGACGGCGGCCCGCACACCATTCCCCAAGCCGAGTTTGACCGCGTGGCCGCCTGCTTTGTGGCGCCCCAACTGGCCGACATCGCCGACGTGCCTCCTGCAGCGTTGCAGGCATCGCTGGACGCCCAGGCTGCCGAGCACGTGATGTTCGGCCGCTGGCTCAAGCGCAACGTGCACCCGCACCAAAATCCGCAGCTGCGTGCTGTGACACTGTCATTCAAGCGCCCCGGCCAGTCGCCCGGCGATGCGACCAGCGAGCAACTCATCGCCCTGGCCGATCTGGTGGACAAATACTCCTCCGGCGAAGCCCGCGTCACCCACGACCAGAACGTGCTGCTGCCCTGGGTGCACGCCAGCCGCCTGTTTGACCTGTGGCAAGAAGCCAAGGCCCTGGGTCTGGCCAGCGCCAACGTGCAGCTGCTCACCGACATGATCGCCTGCCCTGGCGGCGACTTCTGCTCGCTGGCCAACGCGCGTTCGCTGCCGATTGCCGAGGCCATCACCCAGCGTTATCAAGACTTGGACGAGCTGGACGACATCGGCGAGATCGACCTGCACATCAGCGGCTGCATCAACAGCTGCGGCCACCACCACAGCGGCCACATCGGCATCCTGGGCGTCGACAAGGACGGCAAGGAGTGGTACCAGGTCACGCTGGGCGGCTCCGATGGATCTGACCTGTCGGGCGCCGCCGTGGCGGGCAAGGTGATCGGCCCCTCGTTCTCGGCCGCCGAAGTGCCGGATGTGATCGAGGCCGTGCTGGGCACCTACCGCGACCTGCGCGAGAGCGGAGAGACCTTCCAGAACACCGTTCGCCGCACGGGCCTGGACCCGTTCAAGGACGCCGCCAAATCGGCCCGCCACCCCGCCCCCGAAGCACTGGCCACCGCCTGAGCCACGCCCACCGCATTGACCGACGACACCATGAAAATCCTTGCCTCCCAAGACCACCTGCCGCCCGCCGAAGGCGACACCCGCGTGTTGGCCCTGGCCAACGATGCCGACGCCCTGCAATTGCCGCTGGAAGGCGTTAACCGCGTAGACCTGCACTTCCCCAACTTCACGGATGGCCGTGCGTTCAGTCAGGCCTTTTTGCTGCGCCGCCGCCGAGGGTTTGCAGGCGAAATCCGCGCCACTGGCGACGTTCTGATCGACCAACTGGTGCAGATGCAACGTACTGGTTTCTCCAGCGCCGTACTGCGCGACGGGGTGGACGTGGCCGACGCACAGCGCCAGTTCGAGATGTTTCCCGGCTTCTACCAAGGCGACGCCGTCAACCCCCAGCCGCTGTTTGCCAGCAAGGCTGCCTGACCCGCAGCCTGCCCAGCCCGCGCATTTATCCCAAAAGCACCATGAGCCAATTCGATCTCGCACGCATCAACGCTGAACTCGGCCGCAACGCCGAGGGTCTTGTCGCCTGGGCACTGGGCCTGGGCCAGAGCCCCATCGTCACCACCAACTTCCGCCCGTTCGAGGCAGTGATCCTGCACATGGTGTCAACGGTGAACCCCGACGTGCCCGTGGTGTGGATGGACAACGGCTACAACACCGAAGCCACCTACCGCTTTGCGGACGAAGTGACCAAGCAGCTCGGCCTGAACCTCAAGATCTACCTGCCCCGCCGTTCTCGCGCGCACCGGGAAGCCGTGGACGGCGCCACGCCCGGGCTGGACGACCCACGCCACGCCGCATTCACGGAAGAAGTGAAGCTGGAGCCCTTTGCCCGCGCCCTGCGCGAGACCGCGCCCAAGGTGTGGTTCACCGCCCTGCGCGCCACCGACACCGCCGTGCGCGCGCAGATGGACCCGGTGAGCATCAACCCCGATGGCCTCATCAAGGTCGCCCCACTGCTGCACTGGTCGTCCAAGGACCTGCACGAATACTGCGTGAAGCACGGCCTGCCCAACAACTTCGACTACGTGGACCCGACCAAGGGCGAAGACAACCGCGAATGCGGCCTGCACATCGCACACTGAATCCACCGCAGATCCGACCATGAACGCCCGCACCGATACCGCGCTGCTTGAGAAGAACACCAACAACATGAGCTACCACCTCAACAACTCGCACCTCGACGCCCTGGAAGAAGAAACCATCTTCATCCTGCGCGAGGTGGCCGCCGCCTTCGAGCGCCCCGCCCTGCTGTTCTCGGGCGGCAAGGATTCGCTGGTCATGCTCAAGTGCGCTGAAAAGGCCTTTGGCACCAAGGCCAGTGGCGGCGGCATTCCATACCCGCTGCTCATGATCGACACCGGCCACAACTTCCCCGAGGTCACGGACTTCCGCGACTTCCGAGCCAAGGAATTGGGTGCCGAACTCATCGTGAGGAATGTGGAGGATTCGATGGCCCGTGGCACGGTGCGACTGGCGCACCCCGGCGAGTCGCGCAACGTGCACCAGTCGGTCACGCTGCTCGAAGCGATTGAAGAATTCCGCTTCGACGCGCTGATCGGCGGCGCCCGCCGCGATGAAGAAAAGGCCCGCGCCAAAGAGCGCATCTTCAGCCACCGCGACAGCTTCGGCCAATGGCAGCCCAAGGCCCAGCGGCCTGAGCTGTGGACGCTGTTCAACACCCGCCTGCAGCCCGGCGAACACTTCCGCGTGTTCCCCATCAGCAACTGGACCGAGCTGGATGTGTGGCAGTACATCGACCGCGAGCAGATCGGCCTGCCCAGCATCTACTACACCCACAAGCGCCAGGTGGTGGACAAGAAGGGCCTGCTGATGCCCGTGACCGAGCTGACGCCACCGCGCGACGGCGATGTGGTGGAAACGCGCGACGTGCGCTTTCGCACCGTGGGCGACATCACCTGCACCGCACCGGTGGAAAGCACCGCCGCCACCCCGGCCGAGATCGTCATCGAAACCCTGGCCGCCGACGTGAGCGAGCGCGGCGCGACACGCATGGACGACAAGACCTCCGACGCTTCGATGGAGAAGCGCAAAAAAGACGGCTACTTCTGAGACGGGTTATTTCTGATGAACACTACCAATTCGATAGCTACCGGCGCTTATCCATCAAGCGCTAGCGGTCACAATAACCATATCTCCGCCCTCAAATTCATCACCTGCGGCAGCGTGGATGACGGCAAAAGCACGCTGATTGGCCGCCTGCTGGTGGACAGCAAGGCCGTGCTGCAAGACCACCTGGCCGGCGTGCAGCGCCAGGGCGAAACCGACCTGGCCCTGCTGACCGACGGCCTGAGCGCCGAGCGCGAGCAAGGCATCACCATCGACGTGGCCTACCGCTACTTCGCCACCGAAGAGCGCAAGTTCATCATTGGCGACGCGCCCGGCCACGAGCAATACACCCGCAACATGGTGACGGCCGCCAGCAGTGCCGATGCCGCCGTGGTGCTGGTCGATGCGACCAAGCTCGACTGGAACAACCCCGGCCTGGCCCTGCTGCCCCAGACCCGCCGGCACAGCCTGCTGGCGCACCTGCTGCGCGTGCACTCGCTGCTGTTTGCCGTGAACAAGCTGGACGCCGTGGCAGACCCTGTGCTGGCGTGGAAAAACATCCAGGGCGCTCTCGCCAAATTTGCCCAGGACGCGGGCATTGCCGTGCGCGCCACGGTGCCGGTGTCGGCGCTGAAGGGCTGGAACGTGGTGGACGCGCACGCAGGCTGGTGCGGCTATGAAGGCCCCACGCTGCTGCAGGTGCTGGAGGCGCTGCCGAACACGCCTGCCGACACGGGCCTGCCGCTGACCTTCCCTGTTCAGTGGGTCGAAAAGTCCTCGTCCTCGTCGGCGGACACCCGACAGGGCCGCCGCGTGTTCTGGGGCCGCGTGGCCGCGGGCACCTTTGCCCCCGGCGCGGCAGTGCAGATCTTCCCCAGCGGCCAACTGGCCACCGTGGCACAGGTGCTGGACCATGCGCGCCGACCTGGCGACGTGCCTGCGGGCACCAGCGCCGGCATCATCCTGGACCGAGAGGTGGACGTGTCGCGCGGCGACTGGATTCTGGCCGCGCCCACGGCTGCCGCAGCACCGGCCGCCGATGACGACTTTGGCGACACGCCCGCCGCCACACCCGCGTGGCCCGCCAGCCGCGAGCTGCGCACCACCATCGCGTGGATGGACGACGAACCCCTGGTCGCAGGCCGCGTGTACTGGGCGCTGCATGGCCACCGCTGGGTCAAGGCCAAGGTCAAGGCGGTGGTGCACCGCCTCAACATCAACTCGCTGGCCGAAGAGGACGCTACCCAGCTCGACCCCAATGCCATCGGGCATGTCGAGCTGCTGCTGCAAGAGGCGATTCCTGCAGCGGCATTCGGCAAAGCGCGTGTATTGGGCTCGCTGATCCTGGTCGACACCGCCAGCAACAAAACGGCTGGCGCCGTGCTGGTGAACTGACCAAGAACTGATCCAGATCAGCGCCGCATTCCCCAGTCACCCCATCGGGGTGAGGGCCCCTGTAACCAAAGGTCGGTGAAAGCTCTTAAAATCGAGGGTTTTCACCGACCCACACAACTCCTGTCATGACCCACGTCGTCTCCGAAAACTGCATCAAGTGCAAGTACACCGATTGTGTGGACGTGTGCCCCGTGGACTGCTTCCGCGAAGGCCCGAACATGCTCGTCATCGATCCTGACGAATGCATCGATTGCGCCGTGTGCATCCCTGAATGCCCGGCCAACGCCATTTTTGCCGAAGAAGACCTGCCAGCCGACCAGCTCGCTTTCATCAAACTGAACGCCGATCTTTCTTTTGCTGACGGCTGGAAGAGCATCACCAAGCGCAAGCCTGCGATGCCCGATGCCGACGAGTGGAACGGCAAGCCTGGCAAGGTCAACGAGCTGATCAAGTAACACTGCAAGCTGCTGGTGAGCCAAGCGTTGCAAGCCGCTGCTGTTGTAGAAACCGACGCCGTCGTCATCGGCGCGGGCCCGGTGGGCCTGTTCCAGGTCTTCCAGCTCGGCCTGCAAGGCATCACTGCCCACCTGATCGACGCCCTGCCCCATGCGGGCGGCCAGTGCGTCGAGCTGTATGGCGACAAGCCGATCTACGACATCCCGGGCATTCCGGTCTGTAGTGGCCGTGAACTGGCGCAATTGCTGCTCCAGCAGATCGCACCTTTCGAGCCGCACTGGCACCTGAACACCCTGGTTTCCTCATTGGCGCCCCAGCCAGATGGCCGTCTGCTCTTGCAGACCAGCGCTGGGGCGCAACTGCTGGCCCGTTCAGTGTTCATCGCGGCCGGTGTTGGGGCCTTTGTGCCGCGCACCCTCAAGATCGAAGGCATCGAGCGTTTTGCGGGCACGCAACTGCACTATCAAAACCTCCCTTCGGGCGTGGACATCAGGGGCAAGAACATCGTCTTTCACGGTGGGGACGAACCCGCCGTGGCACGCGCAGTGGATCTGGCCGAACAAGGCCAGGCCGCCCGCATCAGCCTCCTGCACCGCCGCGACGTCTTCCAGGCGCCCGATGCGTTGCTGCAGCGCCTACAGCAACTGCGCGACGCCGGGCGCATCGCCGTCGAAGCCGCACAAATCACCGGGATCGATGTGTCTGGCGACCACCTGACCGCGCTGCAGGTGGTGGACGCCGAAGGCGCGACCCGCGCACTGCCGCTTGATCTGCTCGTCGCCGTGCTGGGGATCTCCCCCCGCCTCGGGCCAATTGCAGACTGGGGCATCGCGATGGACCGCAAGCAGCTGGTGGTGGACACCGAGGCCTTTCGCACCAGTGCGCCAGGCATCTACGCCGTGGGCGACATCAACACCTACCCCGGCAAACGCAAGCTCATCCTCTGCGGCTTTCATGAGGCCACGCTGGCGGCGTTTGGTGCGGCGGAGGCCTTGAAGGGCGACAAGGTGGCGCTGCAGTACACCACCACCAGCCCGCGGCTGCACCAACTGCTGGGTGTAGCACCGGCATCCTCGCCTTCCGCCAGCGCATAGCCCGGCGAACAAGGGCGCTGTGGGTTCATGCCAACAACGGCGTGCCCACAAATAAGCACAAAATGTCCAAATGGCGTGCTCGTGCCCGGCACGATGGTGTCTCCCTTTAACACCCATCAGGAGCACACCATGAGCCAGCAACCCCTTCAAACCATCTGGGACACCTACACCGCGTCTTGGAAAGCCCACTCCACCGCAGACAGGGAAGCCCTGTTTTCCCAATCGCTCGACCCAGCCTGCACCTACAACGACCCGTTGGCTACAGCAAAGGGCTGGGACCAACTGACCGCCTACATGGACGACTTCCACCGCCAAGTCCCCGGCGGCCATTTCGTGACCCACTACTTTGCCAGCCACAACCAGCAGAGCATTGCCAAATGGAACATGGTGGATGGCAGCGGCCAGGTCATCGGAGAAGGCGTGAGCTACGGCCGGTACAACGACCAGAACCACCTGGTTGCGATGACCGGCTTCTTTGAAACCCCTTGAGCGGACCGAGATCACCGTGCTTTATCTCAGGCAAATCCAGGAGGGCATCGACTTCATCGAGGCCCATCTCGAATCCGACATCGAACCGGCCGAGGTGGCACGGGCTGCAGGAATGAGCCAGTGGCACTTTCAGCGGATCTTCAAGGCGCTCACCAACGAAACCTTGAAGACCTACATCCGGTCGCGCCGGTTCGCCAAGGCGCTGGAGCAGTTGACCAGCACGCGTCTGAGCGTGCTCGACATTGCGCTCGCGGCGGGGTACGAGACGCAGGAGAGTTTCACGCGCGCGTTCCGAGACTGCTTTCGGATCACGCCATCGCAGTACCGCAAGATGGGCAACCGCTCGCTCTTCGTGCGCAAGATCCGCTTTGACCAGAGCTACCTCGCGCACCTGCACCACAACATCTCCCTGGCGCCCGATATCCTGGAACACCGCGCAATGCGCATGGTCGGGTTGCCCACGGACTATTACGGGGTCGATTCCGAAAAGAACAACCTGGGCAAGAGGTTGCCGCCCCTGTGGGCGCAGTTCATGGTGCGTGTGGGTGAGATCGCCAATAGAGTGCCCGGCACCTGCTACGGCGTTGTAGCGCCAGCGGGGCCAGACACAGAAAAGCTGCTCTATCTGGCCTGCATCGAAGTAAAAAGCCCTGGCACGGTGCCACCAGGAATGGTGACCATGGAAATCCCTGCTTCAACCTACGCACGTTTCACCCATCGGGGACCTGCGCAGAACGTCGACGCAACGGTGAACTACGTCTACTCCAGCTGGCTGTTGTCGGCCAGCCATACCCACACGCTGGGGCCAGACCTGGAAATCTACGGGGCACAGTACCACCCAACTTCTGATGACTCCGTGATGCAGTACGCAATCCCCATCGCCCATTCCTAGCGCCCCGGCGCGCTGGCGGCCCACTACAATGGCGCCGCGTTCCTTCGGGATCGCCAACGCTAGGGGTGTCGAGACCGGGCCACCGGAATCGACTGAGAGAGTCCCTTTGAACCTGATTGAGATCATCCTCGCGCAGGGAAGCACGTCCGCCATGGCACCGCCCTGAATGCAATGACTCGGGGCACGCTGGCGGGCCGCCCCTGCTCTGTACTGCTACGGAGCCTTTCCATGTCTTCTTCTCCCGCCGCGCCCGCTGTCACCAACAACGAAGCGCTGGCTCCCGTCTCTTCCGACCGCCGCGTCTTCCAGTGGCATGACCACGCCTCACTCTGGTTCAGCCTGGGTGTAGGCCTGCTGGTAATGCAGGTGGGCGCCTATCTGATGCCCGCGCTGGGCACCCAAGAGGCCCTGATTGCCATCGTGGCCGGGTCCATTGTGGGCGCGGGCCTGCTGGGCTGGGTGGCCAAGCTCGGCTGCGACAGCGGCCTGGCCAGCGCCGGGCTGATGCACGCGGTGTATGGCCGCACGTTTGCCAGCCTGCCCATCATTCTGAACATCGTGCAACTGGTGGGCTGGGGCACGTTTGAACTGGTGGTGATGCGCGACGCCACCGTGGCCATCGGCCAGCAGTCGGGCGCCATGGCTGGGGTCCATTGGCCCGTGCTGGCCACGCTGCTGTGGGGTGGCGTGGTAATGCTGCTCATCAGCGGATCGATGGTGCAGCTGGTGCGCAAGGTGATTGCGCGTGTGGCGTTGCCGCTGGTGGTGCTGTCGCTGCTGTGGCTGTCGTGGCAGTTCTTGTCTTTGGCACAGGCCCAGGGTTTTGACGCGCTGTGGAACCGCCAGGGCGCGGGCGGTATGGGGGTGTTCCCTGCGCTGGACCTGGTGATCGCCATGCCGATTTCATGGCTGCCACTGGTGGCCGACTATGCACGCCATGGCAAAAACGGGGGTTCGGCCCTGCGCGGCACCTGGTTAGGCTATGCGCTGGCGAATATGTGGTGCTACTCGCTCGGTGTGCTGGTGGCGCTGACTTTGCCCAGCAAGGACCTGGTGCAGGCGCTGCTGCTGGCCCAAGGCGGGCTGATTGCGCTGTCGCTGATCCTGATCGATGAAGTCGACAACGCCTATGGCGACACCTACTCGGGCGCCGTGTCGGCCCACAGCCTGATGCCGCGCTGGGGCGTGCGCAAGTGGGGCCTGGCGGTGGCTGCCGTGTGTACGGGCCTGGCGCTGGTACTGCCCATGCACAGCCTGGAGCCGTTCCTGCTTCTGCTCAGCTCGGTGTTTGTGCCGCTGTTTGGCGTAATTCTGGGACGGCTGGCGTTTGGTGCCGATGCACCCGCGCTGCTGGCACAGGCGCGCAAGGTCAACCTGATCCCCGTTGCCATCTGGCTGGCGGGTATTGCGTTCTACCACCTGATACCCAAGGTCACCCCCGTGCTGGGCGCCGCGATACCAACGCTGGTGATTTGTTTCGTGCTGGCGTTCGCCACCCGCCCCCGCCGCTGAGCGGTTTCACACCGAAAGTCGCCCGCAGTCACTCGCAGTCAGCGGCCTGCTGGATAAGAAGGAAGAAAGGCAGCACTTGGCTTGCCTAAAATAGCCCATGAAATTTTTAGTTCGAACCTTCTTCAAGACCCTGCGTGTGGTTCTGGGCCCCGTGATGCTGCTCAAGGAGGCGCTGACACGGCCCCAAGGTGTGGTGCGCTCCGAGGCAGGGCAACAATCCGTTGACCAATCGTGCCGCGCACTCGCGCTGTACCAATACAAAACCTGCCCTTTCTGCATCAAGGTGCGCCACGAAATGCGCCGTTTGTCGCTGAACATCTTGAAGGTGGACGCGCAGCCAGAAGGCCCCGCCCGGTCCGAACTGACGCAGCAAGGGGGCCACACCAAGGTGCCCTGCCTGAAGATCACGGACGAGGCCGGCAACAGCCACTGGCTCTACGATTCCGAGAAAATCATCGCTTACTTGCGCAGCCATTTCGCGCAGGTGGTCTGAGGCGCGGCAGCGCAAGGCTGTACAGCGCTTCGGCTTCAGCCTTGCAGCACCCGCTGTGCCAGGGGCGCATAGCCGTGGTTCAGCGGCCCATGGCCGCGGCCGGTGTGCACATCCGCCCCTGCCGCGATGGCGCCCAGGATGTAGGCACGGGCCCGCTCCACAGCCTGCGGCAGCGTCGCACCCAGAGCCAGGTGCGCGGCAATTGCCGACGACAAGGTGCAGCCCGTGCCGTGCCCGTTGTGGGTGGCGATTCGCTCTGACGCAAGCCGCTGGCACTCGCCGTCTGGCAGGGCCAGCACATCCACCACCCAGTCCCCCGGCAAGTGCCCGCCTTTGAGCAGTGCCGCATGTGCGCCCAGCGCACGCAACGCCTGGGCAGCCTCGTCCAGCGTTTCAACCCCTTCGATGCGCCGCCCCAGCAACCAGCCGGCCTCGTCCAGGTTGGGGGTGATCACCTCGGCCAGGGGGAAGAGCTCGCGCACGAGTACCGCCACGGTTTCTTGGGCAATCAGCCGGTCGCCACTGGTGGCCACCATCACCGGGTCGAGCACCACATGGGGCAACTGGTAGGTGCGGATGGCATTGGCCACCACGCGCACCACCTCGGGCGAGTGCAGCATGCCGATCTTGACGGCGTCTACGCCAATGTCCTGCACCACGGCATCGATCTGTGCCTTGAGCATCTCGGGCGGAATGCCGTGGATGCCGGTCACTCCACAGGTGTTCTGCGCCGTGATGGCGGTGATGGCTGTCATGCCATAGCACCCGAGGGCACTGAAGGTTTTGAGGTCAGCCTGTATGCCTGCGCCGCCGCCACTGTCGGACCCGGCAATGGAGAGCACGCGTGCGTAGCGGCGGCCGGTGGAAGGCGAAGGGGTCAAAGAAGTCATGTCAAAAATTATGGCCTATGAGGCAGCGCAAAAAAGCCCCGCCAGTTGATGTGCTGTAATTCATTTTTACGGACGAAACAGGGGTGTCCCGCCAAACCGACGAACGATCGCCGGGGGACTGAGAAATACCCTGGGGCCTGCGCAGCGCACTGCGAGCAACGGCCCCGCTACCCGATCCAGGTCATGCTGGCGTGGGGAGTTTCCTAGAGCGGCACTGCCCCGTTTTGTCCATGCTTGACTACCAGCACACGGACAACTCTGCACGTATGTCACTTCCACCGTCTTCTTTCGCCATCTTGGGCGCAGGCCTCATGGGCCGACTGCTCGCGGTCGAGCTGGCTCGCCTGGGGCACCGGGTGGACATCTTCGATGCGGGCAGTGCCGCCGCAGAACATTCCGCCGCCACCGTCGCAGCCGCCATGTTGGCACCGCTGGCCGAATCAGCCATCACCGAACCCGGCGTGGTCCGCATGGGCCACCATGCGCTCACCCGCTGGCCGCAACTGCTGCAGTCGCTGGCACAACCGGTGTTTTTTCAGCAGGCGGGCACGCTGATCGTGTGGCACCGGCAGGACGCCGCCGAGGCCCAGCGTTTTACCCGCCAGCTCGAATCCAACCAGACCACCTTGCCCGAACTGCCGACGCTGCAGAAGCTGGACAGCGGCGCACTGGCCGCCGCCGAGCCTGCCCTGGCGCACCGCTTTGCGCAGGGGCTGCACCTGCCCGGCGAAGGTCAGTTGGACAACCGCCAACTGCTGGCCGCGCTGGTGGTGGAAATGGAACGGCTGTCGGTGCGCACACACTGGCACACGCCCCAGTCGCCCGAGGCCTTTGCACCCGGCACCCCCGGCCAGCCCGACTGGGTGCTGGACTGCCGTGGCCTGGGCGCCAGGGGGCAGTGGCACGCACTGCGCGGTGTGCGCGGAGAGGTCGTGCGCATCCACGCACCCGATGTGACGTTGCAACGCCCTACCCGGCTGGTCCATCCGCGCTACCCGATCTACATCGCGCCCAAACAAGACCACCTGTTTGTGATCGGTGCGACCGAGATCGAATCGGACGACCTGTCGCCCGCCAGCGTGCGCTCGACCCTGGAACTGCTGAGTGCCGCATACGCCGTGCATCCCGGCTTTGCCGAAGGCCGCATTCTTGAAGTCGCCACACAGTGCCGCCCAACGCTGCCCGATAACCTGCCCGCCATCCGCCAGCCCCGCCCCGGCGTGCTGGAGATCAACGGGTTGTATCGGCATGGTTTCATGATCTCGCCCGCCCTGCTCGACGTCACCCTGGAAGTGCTGAACACCGGACAATCAGCGCTTTCGCAACGTTTTGACCTGTCGCTGGATCTGGCGCCCCACACACCTGCTTCATCCAGCGCCACCGCCCGCGCATTCGCATGAACATTTCCATCAATCAGACCCCGCACGATCTGCCTGACGGTGCCACGGTGGCCGACGCCGTAGCCGCCATCGCAGCGCGCCCACCCTTTGCGGTGGCCGTGAACACCCTCTTTGTCCCCAACACCCGCTATGCCGCACAGACGCTGCGGCCCGGTGACCGGGTGGAGATCATCTCGCCCGTGACAGGGGGATGAGTCTCAGGGTGAAAATTTGAGTCAAATTGGCCTCTAGCGCTTATTTAATAAGCGCTAGAGGCTATTAAAAACATAGTAATCATGATTTCTTCGACTCCCCAAGACTCCCTGCTGCTGTACGGCCAGCAGTTCGCCAGCCGCCTGCTGCTGGGCACCTCGCGCTACCCGTCCCCCGCGGTGCTGGAAGCCGCCGTTTTGCGCGCGCAGCCCGCCATGGTGACCGCGTCGCTGCGCCGCCAGGGCAGCAACCCGGCCGAAAGCGGCAGCAGCTTTTGGGAGCTGCTGCGCAAGCTCAACGTGCCCGTGTTGCCCAACACCGCAGGCTGCCACAGCGTGCAGGAGGCCATCACCACTGCGCAGATGGCGCGAGAGGTGTTCAACACCCCCTGGATCAAACTGGAACTGATTGGTGACGACTACACCCTGCAGCCCGATACCCTGAACCTGGTGGGCGCGGCGGAACACCTGATCAAGGAAGGCTTTCAGGTGCTGCCCTACTGCACCGAAGACCTGGTGTTGTGCCAGCGCCTGGTCGATGTGGGCTGCCAGGCCGTGATGCCCTGGGCAGCCCCCATCGGCACAGGCCGCGGCCCCGTCAACCCGTATGCATTGCAGATGCTGCGCGAGCGCCTGGACGTGCCGATGCTGGTAGACGCGGGCCTCGGCTTGCCATCCCACGCTTGTCAGGTGATGGAGTGGGGTTACGACGGCGTGCTGCTGAACACCGCCGTGGCGCTGGCACAAGATCCGGTCGCCATGGCGGGAGCGTTCGCGGATGCCGTCAGCGCGGGTCGAGCGGCTCGCCACGCGGGCGCCATGTCGGCCCAGGATGCCGCCCAGCCCAGCACCCCCGTGCTGGGCACCCCTTTCTGGCATCACTCCCATGCTTAACACCCACGATACCGCCGCCATGGCGCAGGCCATTGTTGCGCACCATGCCGCCACATTTGCCGGTTTTGGTGCCGAGCAGCCCCCTGCACCGACATCACAAGCACCGGTGTACCTGGCAGCACTGAACGCCTGCAGCACCCTCGGCTTCATCGCGCACGACGCGCAGTGCCTGGCCCAGGCCTGGCAAGCGCAATTTGCGCGCACCGGCACTTTCGAACCGGCGCAGTGGCCCGACCAACCCGAAGACTTTGAACTGCAGCCGGTGCCGCGTGCGCATGCCTTTGCACCGTGCCCCCCTCAGCTGGGCCTCTATGCCGTTTTGCCGGATGCGGCCTGGGTGGGCCGCATGGCACGCGCGGGTGTCCCTACCGTGCAGCTGCGTTTCAAGTCCACCGATGCAAACGCCATCGAACAGGAAATTGGCGCCGCCGTGCAAGCGGTGCAAGGCACCGGGGCTCTGTTGTTCATCAATGACCACTGGCAAGAGGCCATTCGCGCGGGCGCCTACGGCATTCACCTTGGCCAGGAAGATCTGGACGCCTTGAGTGCAAGCGAGCTGCACACGCTGCGCGCTTCAGGTCTGCGCCTGGGTGTCAGCACCCACGGCTATGCAGAGATGGTGCGCGCAGATGCCGTGGGGCCCAGCTATATCGCCATGGGCGCCGTGTTTCCAACCACGCTCAAGAAGATGGCCACCGCGCCGCAGGGTGTGGGCCGCCTGGGGGTGTATGCGCGCCTGCTGCGTGATTACCCTCAAGTCGCCATTGGCGGCATTGAGGAGGAGCAGTTTGCGCAGGTGTTGGCTACCGGCGTGCGGTCCATCGCAGTGGTGCGGGCGTTGGTCAACGCGCCAGACCCTGAAGCTGCGGCCGCGCAGCTGATGCGCCAGATGAAGACCACCACCGGGCGTTAAAGAACGAGCCGCACCACACCCCAGAGCCAAGGACTAAGCGCGGGCGCGCAATGTGAGTCCGTGGGCCCAAGGTTGTCAGTCAGGCCCAGCGCAACGGCTACTTGGGTTCTGTCTTGCGCTGTTCCAGCTCCAGCCGCAGCTCGACCAGATCGTTGTCCATGCCAAACCCCACGGCCTGACCCGCAGCGGGCGGAGAGGTAACTGGCACTGCGGGCAGATCATTGAGCGTGAGGTGGGGCGGCTCCGACAGATCAAGATCGAGCGGCATGCCACGTGTCGTGGCGGGGTCGAGCACTGCAGGCGCCGTGGTGCCCTTCAGGGACTCGGCCACCTGGGCAGGGACGAGGTCAAAGTCAAACTCCAGGCTGGCGGCAAGGGAGTCCAGTGGCAGGTCTTCTTTTCTTCTGCCCACCAGCGGCGTCGCTGTGGGTTCTGCCACCAGTGTTTCCGTTCGCGGCGGCGCCAGTGGCGTGGTGCGCTTGCGTGGCGCGGGTTCGCCGCGCGCGCTGGCGGGGGTGGTCTGCGCGATGGACAGCAGCAGCAGCAGATCGTCATAGGCCGCCAGATCAAATGGCTCCACAGCTTCTGCGCCAGTGCGCCGGAACAGCAGCTTTTCCAGCAACATCAGCACGTTGGGCGACGTCCATTCGGCTTCGATCTCTGCCAGCGAATCCGTGTAGTGGTACAGCATGCGACCCGTGCGATGGAAACCCGTGAACTCCGGCACCTGGGCGTTGAAAGACAGCATGAACTGCTTGCGCAACTGGGTGAACTCGTCCACCCGGCTCAGGGTGTGATACAGCCGCAACAGTTCCAGGTACGCCAGAGGAGAGGACTCCCGGTGCTGTGCAATGTGTTTTCTCAGCACCTCAATGGCTTGTTGGTGCTCGCCAACGGACACGAAAAACTCCGCCTGCTGCTGAACGTCGAACAGTTCCTCAGGATTGACGATATGCAAAGCGGATGCTGATGCAGATGCCGACGCAGACACCGGGGCCGCAGCAGGCGGCCGAGGTGGCGCCAACGGTGTTGGAGGTGGTGGGGGTGTGGTCGTCGGTGTCAAAGCCGCAGCCCCTGTGACGGCGGGAGACGTGGACACAAACCGCTCCTGAACCGGCACGGGTGCGGACACAGGCACCAACCCCGAGGGTGTGGGCAGCGCGTCTGACGGCGTCCAGGTGTCTCCGGGATGGGGAGACAGGCCCATGGCAGCGTCATGCGCGGCCAGTGCATCGCGGTTTCCCAGCGCCACCGAGTCACGCCATGCCTGGACCGCCTTTTCGGACACTTTGCGCAGGCGGGTCCATGACCAGGCCGCCAGCAACAGTGCCAGCAAAAGCAACCCTCCCAGCACATAGACCACCATGGCCGGGAACCGCTCTTGCTCAGCAAGCTCCAGTTGCTGCTGCAGTTGCACTGCGGCCGCACGGTCTCGGTCGGCCTGCGCCTTCAAGGCTGCTGCGTCGGCTTCAAGCTTCTTCAGCCGGTCACTGTCCTGTTGCAAGTCCTGAGGCTGCGCGTTGAGTGACTTCCACAGCGCAGCCGCTTCATCGCGCTGCGCTGAGGGTTGGTCGGACGGCGCAGCGAACAGCTCCCGCGAAGCGCGCAAGGCCACGGGGCTATCAAGCCAGGTATCCAGCGGTTCCACCACAAGACGATTGCGCGCAGCGGGCTGGGGCGCCGCAGCCGCAGGCTTTGGTGCCGCACGGGGCCGAGCTGGGGGGCGCACGGGCGCGCGCGCCTGTGCCCTGGCAGGCGTTGGCGTGGAAGTGGCGGATGCCGTCCGCGGCGGTGTGGGCGCAACCGCTTGGTCCGGCTGTGGTACCAGGGGCGCAGGCGCAGAACCGACTGCGGTGTTGGCGGCTTGTGGCAGGCGCGTCACGTCGACAGGCGATGCTGACCGCGCAAGTGCCGCTGGCAACTCTGAAAGAAAGGTATACGTACGCGTGGTTTTGCCCGTGCAACCGGCCGTCAGCGTGACGGTAAGCACGGGCTCGTCGACCGCCACAGCAGCCTGCACCCGCACAGCAGACGCACGGCCGCGCATTTCGGGAACGGGCGTCACCCGCACCCTGTTGTCGCTGATCGGGGTGTCCCCTGCCACCAGAGAAGCCGCCACACACGAAGAAGCAACATCCGATCCGGCGTCAGGCTGCACGTCAAAGGTCAGATCGACGGGGGCGCCCAGCACTACCGCGCCCCTGCTACCACCCAGCGACAGCGCAGAGGCTCCTGTAGCAACCACCCACAAACCGGCCCCAAAAATGGTGTAACGGATATTCACAATAAGTTCTGGTTTTGGTTGCGGAGATTCTTGCACATAAGTCCCGCCCAAGGCCACAGCCATAATGACGCTATGAAAATTCAGTATCCCAACATCGCCATCGTGGGCACAGGGGCCATGGGCCGAGGCATTGCACAAATCGCAGCCCAGGCTGGAAGCCAGGTTTTTCTGCTGGACGCCAACCCCGGTGCGGCCGCCACCGCCCAATCTGCACTCAACGAGCAATGGGCCAAGCTGGTGGCCAAAGGCCGCATCGACGTTGCCCAGGCCAATGCGTGGGGCGCAAACCTCCATCCGGTTGACTCAGTGAACGACCTTGCCCACTGCGATCTCGTCATCGAGGCCATCGTGGAGCGTTTGGATGCCAAGCAAGCATTGTTCGCGCAACTTGAGTCCGTGGTCCGCCGAGAAGCGGTGCTCGCGACCAATACCTCGTCGCTTTCCGTCACCGCCATCGGTGCAGCGCTGAAAAACCCTGATCGCCTGGCTGGATTTCACTTCTTCAATCCGGTGCCCCTGATGAAGGTGGTCGAGGTGATCGCCGGCCTCAAAACCAACCCCGCCATCTGTGCCGATCTGGCCGCCTACACCCAACAAATGGGGCACACCCCCGTGCAGGCGCAAGACACTCCCGGGTTCATCGTCAACCATGCGGGCCGTGGTTTTGGCACCGAGGCCTTGCGCATCGTGGGCGAAGGGGTGTCCGACTTTGCCACCATTGACCGCATCCTGCGCGACCAGGTGGGATTCAAACTGGGCCCCTTCGAGCTGATGGACCTGACCGCACTGGACGTATCGCACCCCGTGATGGAGGCCATCTATCGCCAGTACTACGACGAACCCCGTTTTCGGCCCAGCGTGATCACCGCGCAGCGCCTGGCAGGCGGTGTGTTGGGCAAAAAGGTGGGCGAAGGTTTCTATCGCTACGCCGAAGGTGTGGCGCAGGTGCCGCCAGAAGCTCCCGTGCCCGTCGTGGAGAACATCCCTCCGGTGTGGGTCTCCCCCCGCGCAGCACGGCGTGCAGAGCTGTACCAATTGCTCAAGGACCTGGGCGCCACCATCGAGACCGGGCAATCGCCGTCGCCCAATGCCATCACGCTGGTGGCCCCGCTTGGGTTCGATATCACCACCGTGGCGGTCGTCGAGCGGCTGGACCCTGCCCGCACCATCGGCATCGACATGCTCATCGACGACGCCGCCACCAAACGCCGCGTGCTCGCCACCAACCCGGCCACGCGGGTGGACATCCGCAACGCAGCCCATGCCCTGTTTGCACGCGATGGCAAGCCCGTGAGCGTGATCCGTGACAGCGGCGGATTTGTCACCCAACGGGTGGTGGCCACCATCGTCAACATTGCCAGCGACATCTGCCAACAAGGCATCTGCAGCCCGCGCGATCTGGAAACCGCGGTCACGCTGGGCTTGGGCTACCCCCTGGGCCCGTTGGCCATGGGTGACCGCTGGGGCCCAACCAACATCCTCGAAGTGCTGTTCAACATGCAGACGGTGTATGGCGACACGCGCTACCGCCCCAGCCCATGGTTACGCCGCCGTGGTGCCATCGGCCTGAGCCTCACGCATGTAGAGGAATGAAACACCCCTTGATGCGCTGCACGCCCTCTCCTATCTTTCGCGCAATACGAGGGGAGGAGGCCCACGCCGGGGGCGACGCAGTTCCGCACAGCATGTGCAGCGCACAGCAAAAAATCCACTGAAATCCGAGGTCCCATGCCCGCAGAACTCCTCAGCACCAGCCAGGGCCAGACCCTGATCCTGACCCTCCGCAACCCGGAGCGGCGCAACGCCATTGATCCAGCAATGTATGCAGCGGGCGTGGAGGCCTTGGGTGGCGCCGAAAGCAACGCAGACATCCGCAGCGTGATCATCACCGGCGCCGATGGCATGTTCTGCGCGGGTGGCAACCTGCAGCGCCTGTTGGCCAACCGACAGGAGGCTCCTGAAGTGCAAGCCCAAAGCATCGAAGGGCTGCACAACTGGATTGAAACCATCCGCACCTACCCCAAGCCGGTGATCGCGGCAGTGGAAGGCGCAGCGGCAGGCGCCGGCTTCTCGTTGGCGCTGGCGTGCGACTTCATCGTGTCGGCACGCAATGCCGTGTTTGTCATGGCCTACAGCAACGTGGCACTGTCGCCTGACGGCGGCGGCAGCTGGAGTCTGGCGCATGCTCTGCCCCGGCAATTGGCCACCGAGATCCTCATGTGTGGTGACCGCATGGGCGCCGAGCGCCTGCACGCATTGGGAATGGTCAACCGCCTGACCGAGTCGGGCCACGCCCTGGAAGCCGCACTGGCCTTGGCCGAGCAGCTCAATGCGCGCGCGCCGAACGCCCTGGCAAGCATCAAAGAATTGCTGGCGGAGGCCCCACACAACAGCCTCACGCAGCAGCTGGGACAAGAGCGCAATCACTTCGTGAAGAATCTGCACCACACCAACGGCGGCGCGGGCATCTCGGCCTTTCTGGACAAACGGGTGCCCCGCTACGAATAGCCCGCCCCGAGGTGATATGCAGCACCTCACACCGCTACCCTTTCAAGGCCCTGCGCGCTGTCTTCAGCGCTCAGGGCCTTTTGCATGGGCAACGCCTAGACACGCAGGTGACAACCCTGAGGCTGAATCGCGGTCCCTGACGTGACAATGGGCCTGTTACTAGTCACCCAAAAGACAGGCCATGGACGACCCGATTCTTACTATCGAAGAACGTGAAGCGATCAACTCAGGTCGCTGGTTTTCATCACTCTCACCTTCTCTACGCCACGACATCCTCCGATGTGCATACGTCAAACGCTACAAGGACGGCGGCCTCATCGCCGCACGCGGCGATCCGCCCGAGGAGTGGATTGCGTGCGCCCGGGGCGCAGTGCGGGTGAGTTCCACATCCATCTCTGGCAAGCAGATCACGCTGACGTATGTGGAGCCAGGCATCTGGTTCGGCGATGTGGCGATCTTCGACGGGGACCGGCGCACACACGACGCCTATGCGCATGGCGACACCACCATCCTGTGTGTAGCCAAAGCGGATTTCAAGAAGATTCTTGCCGCGCATGTGGAGTTTTACGAGGCCATGCTGCGGCTGCATGCACGGCGCATTCGCCAGCTGTACGGTTTGGTGGAGGACCTCAATACCCTGCCCTTGCGGGCGCGGCTGGCCAAGCAACTGGTGCACCTGGTGCGCAGTTACGGCATACCCAGCCTGTCGGATGGCAGCGAGATGCGCATTGGACTGCAATTGGCACAAGAAGAGCTGGCGCAACTGCTGGGCGCATCGCGCCAGCGAGTGAACCAGGAGCTCAAGGCCATGGAGCGCGAGGATGCCATCCGCATCGAGCCGGGCGGCCTGGTCGTGCGAGACCGCGACGCCCTCATGCGCATTGCTGAAACCGACAACTGAAACACCTGCACCCCTCCATGAGCAATTTCGACCACTTCGTAGGCACCCGACCCGTTTCCGATCAGCATGCTTTTGACATCGATGCGCTGACCGCCTGGCTCTCGCGGAACATGCAAGGTTTTGTCGGGCCACTGACGGTAGAAATGTTCAAAGGGGGGCAGTCCAACCCCACCTACAAGCTCATCACTCCGTCGATGAGCTATGTCATGCGCTCCAAACCCGGGCCCGTCGCCAAACTCTTGCCGTCGGCCCACGCGATTGAGCGCGAATTTGCGGTGATGAGCGGCCTGCATGGCACGGACGTGCCGGTCCCCCGCATGCACGTGCTGTGCGAGGACGAATCGGTGATTGGCCGTGCCTTCTACATCATGGAATGCATGCAAGGTCGTGTGTTGTGGGACCAGTCTCTGCCAGGCATGTCGCCCACTGAGCGCGGTGCCATCTACAACGAGATGAACCGCGTGATCGCCGCTTTGCATACCGTCAAGTTTGCAGACCGAGGTCTTGCCAGCTACGGCAAGCCTGGCAACTACTTCGACCGCCAGATTGGGCGCTGGAGCAAGCAATACGTGGCTTCGGTCACGCAGCCCATCGAAGAAATGGACCGCCTGATGGAATGGCTGCCCGCGCACATGCCTGCAAGTGCGCGCGACGAAGGCCATGTATCCATCGTGCATGGTGACTATCGGCTGGACAACCTGATGTTCCACCCCACCGAGCCGCGCGTCATTGCCGTGCTGGACTGGGAGCTGTCCACGCTGGGCCACCCCTTGGCTGATTTCAGCTACCACTGCATGAGCTGGCACATTCCCGCCGGGATGGGCCGCGGCATTGCAGGCCAGGACCTTGCAGCGTTGGGTATACCGGACGAAGACCGCTACATCCGCGCTTACTGCGAACGCACCGGTATCACCACGCCGGAAGCACTGCGGGCGGACTGGAACTTCTACATGGCCTACAACATGTTTCGCATTGCGGCCATCCTGCAAGGTATTGCCAAACGCGTGGAGGCAGGCACCGCCTCCAGCGCACAGGCCAAGGCCTCTGGCGACACGGCGCGCCCCATGGCCCAACTGGCCTGGTCGTTCGCGCAACGCGGCTAAGCCAAGCCCCGCAAAACGACATCCCTGATTTTTAGACGGAGACCCCCATGGACTTTGATTACTCCCCCAAGACCAAGGAACTGCAGGCCAAGCTGCTCCAGTTCATGGACGACCACATCTACCCATCCGAGGCAGATTACAAGGCAGAACTGGCGGCCAACACGGTGGCTGGCAAACGCTGGACGGCCTTGAACACCATTGAAAACCTCAAACCCAAGGCGCAAGCTGCGGGCTTGTGGAACCTGTTCTTGCCCGTCGACAGTGCTGCGGCCTCGGGTTACGACGGCGCAGGCCTGACCAACCAGGAATATGCACCGCTCGCAGAAATCATGGGCCGTGTGCCATGGTCCAGCGAGGTGTTCAACTGCTCCGCACCCGACACCGGCAACATGGAAACCATCGCCCGCTATGGCGACGATGCCAACAAGGCCCGCTGGCTCAAGCCGCTGCTCGAAGGCAAGATCCGCTCGGCCTTTGCGATGACCGAACCCGACGTCGCGTCGAGCGATGCCACCAACATCGAAACCCGCATCGAACGCGATGGCGACGACTACGTCATCAACGGTCGCAAGTGGTGGATCTCCGGTGCGGCCGATCCACGCTGCGCAGTGTTCATCACCATGGGCAAAACCGACCCCGACGCGCCCCGCCATTCGCAGCAAAGCATGGTGCTGGTACCGGCTGACACCAAGGGTATCACCATCATCCGTCCGCTCAATGTGCTGGGCTACGACGACGCGCCTCACGGCCACGTGGAGATGACGTTTGAGAACGTGCGCGTGCCGGTCACCAACATTCTGCTGGGCGAAGGCCGCGGCTTCGAAATCGCCCAAGGCCGCCTTGGCCCAGGCCGCATCCACCACTGCATGCGCCTGATTGGCCTGGCCGAACGCGCCCTCGAGTTGATGTGCAAGCGCGCTTCGTCACGCGTGGCCTTTGGCAAGACCGTGGCTCAACAGACCGTGACGCAAGAACGCATTGCCGAAGCGCGCTGCAAGATCGACATGGCCCGCCTGCTGACCCTGAAGGCCGCCTGGTTGATGGACGTGGCGGGCAACAAGGTGGCCAAGACCGAAATCGCCATGATCAAGGTCGTGGCCCCCAGCATGGCCTGCCAGGTGATTGACTGGGCCATGCAGGTGCATGGCGGCGGCGGCATGTGCGACGACTTCCCGCTCGCATCGGCCTATGCCAATGCTCGCACGCTGCGCTTTGCAGACGGCCCGGACGAAGTGCACCGCAATGCCATTGCCAAGTGGGAGCTGGGTAAGTACGGCACCTACGGCCGCGACGCGGGCGTGCCGATTACTCGGGGTAGTTAAAGGCTCCCCCCTGAGGCGCTACGCGCCTTCCCCCTGAGGGGGACCCCGCCAGCGCGGCGGGGCGGCCCTTGCGCGGCGGCCCTGATCAGGGCCGCGCCCGGTTCAACGACCTCAGGCGCTCGCGTCAAAGCGAATCCGATACCTGCGGTGGGGGCACATTCTGCAAGGCCCCCTGCGCCGCAGCCAGCAACACCTGCGTGGCCTGGGCGATTTCTGGCAGGCTGCGCCGCGTATGTTCCATGCGCAGGTAGACCTTGCCCCGCGCCAGCATCAGCAGCAGCGGTGATTCCGCCCGCGCGGCACCACCCTCTCCTTCCACAATGTTGAGCAACTGCGACACCACGGGCGCATGAATCCACCGTTGCGCGATTTCGATGCGCTCGGCCACCACGGCAAAGTGGCGTCGAAATGATGTGGGCAGCTCGGGCCAGGTCACCTCCTCATACATGGCCAGCCAGCGCATTTCTTCAGGCAAGCTGGCATCGACCGTGGTCTGCAGCGTGTCGGTGATGGCGTTGTAGGCATTGCACTCCAGGGCCTCCTGCAGGGGTCGGTTGAGCACCATCACCGCCGCGTCGGGGTCGGCGCCCATGTCGGCACGGCCACGCAGCTCAAAGCCTCGCACATAGTCGCGTGTGGCCGTTCCAGATTCCAGCCGCCACGCATGCCCGCTCAGTTCGCCGCCCAGATCAAAATGCCCTTCGGTGGCCTGCACCACGATGGCAAGTTGCTGTGCGGCGGCCCAGCGCGCAACCTCCTGGTTGGAGACCGGCTTGGTGGCGGACGAACCACCCGAGGGGTGAAGGGCTTTGCGGAGGCGATCAAACATGGCGGGTTCGGAGCCCAGGGCTCCGCCGTAGTCGCGGGTATGGGCATTATTGGGGGCATTGGCCGCCACCGCAAACCGGTACGATGGCTCCATCTGCCGATCTCCCCTTCATACCGTGACCCGCACCCTTCGACCCCCATCCACGCAGTTCAACCCATTGCGCCGCCGCCTGATGGCAGGCGCTGCAGCTTCGGTGTGCAGCGCTATGTTCATCGCACCGGCGGCTACGGCAAGTTCCGGTACCGGGACAACTGCAACCGGTGCCTGGCCACCCGCCGAGGCGTCAACCAACGCCCAAAAGCTGGTGCGCTGGGCCACAGACACAGCAGACCACCAGGGCATGCCGTTTGCCGTCATCGACAAACCCGCAGCACGCATCCACGTGTTCTCAGCGCGCGGCCAATGGCTGGGCAGCGCGCCGGTTTTGCTGGGCGCGGCCCTGGGCGACCGGTCGGCACCCGACATCGGCACCCGGCCCCTGTCGCAAATCCGCCCGGACGAGCGCACCACGCCCGCGGGCCGTTTTGTGACCGAACCCGGCCGCAACCTGCGTGGTGATGACATTGTGTGGATTGACTACGACTCTGCGGTCTCACTGCACCGGGTGCGCAGCGTGAGCGCGTCGGAGCGCAGGCTGCAGCGACTGGCCAGCCCGGGTGCCCGCGACAAGCGCATCAGCTACGGCTGCGTGAACGCGCCTGAAGCGTTCTATAACCAGCTCATCGCCCCGCTTCTGGGCAAGGCGCCAGGTGTGGTGTATGTCTTGCCTGATACAGAGCCATTTGCTTCTGTATTCATAGCTGCCAGCGCATACCAGTAAAGCGCTAGAGGCACTTTTTACCTATATTTCCAACGAATTCAGCCGCAGTGGAGGAATTGCCAGCGTGCCCCGCGCAAGCGGCACCCGAGGTCATACCCCTGCACGTTGCAGCGTAAACACCGCCCGCCGCCCGCCCACACGCAGGCCACGCGCGTTGACGATGTCGGGCGACCTGCGGCGCGCCAAGGCCTCGCGCTGAGTACCGTCCAGCCAACCCAGCTGGTCCATCACCTCGACCGCCGCTGCCACCTGCGCGACCATGTTGCCGTCCATGATCTTGAGCGCAAACGCCTCGCCGCGGCTGCGGCTGCCTACCACCTGCACGCCATCGGCGCCCGTTTTGGACACCCAGTCGCCCCGGCCCACGCGCATGAAATCCTGATCATGTCGACCGGTGCCAGACCCAAGCTCGGGGCGGGCCACCATGGCGTCGGCCAGCAGGGTCAGGCTTTCGTCCAGATCGGAGTCGGGCGCGCCACCGGCGAGGCCCGCATAACCACGCGCCAGATGGGCCAGCGGCATGGCGTAGTTGGGCGCTGAACACCCATCGGTGCCCACCGCCAGATCCTGCGGCGACATCCCCACGGCCTGGGCCACGCGGTCGCGGATGGCCACCTGCAGCGGATGGGCGGGCGCCAGATGGTCATCCTGCGGCAGTCCCTGCAGCACGCAGTACGCTACAAAACCTGCGTGTTTGCCGCTGCAGTTGTTGTGGCGCTCGTCGGCTACAAACCCGGCAGGAAGCTCCAGCCCGGGCAAGCCCATAGCCGCAAACATGGGCACGTGGCAGCCACAGCGCAAGGCTTTGTAGGTCAGGTCCACGCTGCCCAGCATGCGATCCACTTGCTCTACATGCACAGGCTCGCCGTTGTGGCTGGCGCACAGCAATGCCAGATCGGCGGCGCCCCAACCGAGCGCCCGCGCGCCGCCCGACTGCATCAGTGGAAGCGCCTGAAACGCCTTGATGGTGGAGCGCGTGAAGATAACGGTGTACGGGTCACCGACCTGGGCCAGCAGCTTGCCATCCCGGTTGGTCACGGCCACCGCACCCCAGTGCTGGCATTCCACCAAGTCGCCGCGCGTGACTTCAAACAACGGGACAAATTGCGTTTTCATAACGGTCTCGGCGGTTCAGGGGGTTGCGGGCGCCAGCGTCAGCTCGTGCACCCAGCCGGAGGGTTGGCGTTGCAAGGCACGGTAGCCGGTCTGGGCCCAGGTAGTGCTCATGTCGCGGTAGCGCGGGGAAAACACCAAGCCGCTCTGCCCGGTCTGGTAGATGAAACGGGATTGCTCCAGGTCTGCCAGGTCATACACCGCACGCAGAGATGCCGCGTGCCGGTTCACAAAGGGGCCCTTGGCCTCGCCTGCGTTGTACTGCCCCACGTTGATGGTGTACGAGTCGCCATGCGACGGCACGCTCACGTCAAAGAAACGGGCGAGCGCGGTCACATTGCCAAACGGCCGGTGTGCGCTGAGCGCCGGGTGGGCAGCGCCCCATCGCCACTGCGCAGGGTCCGCGCCGTAAGCGGCCTGCAGACGGTCGAGCGCGCGGCCCAGGGCTGCGGCGGACTGGTCGGTGCACGATGTGGGCTGGCACCACCAGGTGTCGTTGCGCTCCAGCATGCCCTCGATGCCAGCACGGTAGTCACGCTTGCCATAGGTAGCGGCAAACCGCTCTTCGCCAATGCGCGGAATGATCAGGCCGCGGGCCAGTTCATCCGTCCAGGCTGCAAACACCAGCGGCGCCGATCGCTGTGCATCCATCACACCATCAAACCCCTTGAGCTGCGCCTGCGCGGCAGCCGCCAACGGGTGCGCCGACTGGGCCTGCAACAGGTGCGGCAACAGGCGGCGCGTCGCAAGCGATGTCACGTCGCTGTGGATGGCCTGCATGCTCTGGGCATCGTGTTTTTCCGTCGCTTCGATCAATTGCGCAATGCGCTCATAGCGGTAAGGCAACGCCCAGTCCTGCGTAAGGTAGTGCGAATAGCCCGGAGCGGTGATGCGTTGATTGGCGGTGGCGATCCAGCCCCGGGCTCCGTCGTCCTGCGGGGTCTGGTCATAAGGCAGCCAGCCCTTCCAGTCGTAGCGGGCATCCCAGCCAGGCGACGGCGCCACGCCGCGAATATCGTTGGCGGCATCGCGCAGCGGCACACGGCCCACGGCCTTGAAGCGGACGTTGCCCTGGTCATCGGCGGCCACCACGCTTTGCATGGGCGAGTGGTAGTGCGACAGTGCCTGAAACAACTCATCCACCGACTTGGCCTGGTTGGTTTGCAGCCCCGCCAGCACGGTCTGGTTGTCGGCGTCGAGCGCCGACCAGCGCAGCGCCAGCACGTATTTGCCCAGGTCCAGCACATCGGCATGGGACTTCTGCGCATCGCTCAGCACCGGGCCATGCCGCGTGCTGCGCGCCTGCAGCACCACGTCCGCAGCGCCTTTGACACGAATCGTCTCGGTGCGCACGGTAAAAGGCGCCCAGCCGTCGGGTGTGCGGTATTGCGAGGCATCGGCAGGATTGATTTGCTCCAGGTACAAGTCCTGTACATCGGGGCCGGTGTTCGTAAAGCCCCAGGCCACGCGGTCCGTACGCCCCAGCACTACAAACGGCAGGCCGGGCAAGGTGGCACCCACCGCGTCGATGGCAGCAATGGGAGTTCCGTCAGACGCCTTGCCGGCGGGCGACTGCATGCCCGCAAAGTACCAGATGGCAGGCGCAGACAGCCCCAGATGGGGGTCGTTGGCCAGCAGCGGTTTTCCGCTGACGGTGCGGGTACCCGCCAGCACCCAGTTGTTGCTGCCCTTCCCGTCGTTGGTGCCCGCGTTGCGGGTAAGCTCATCGGACCAGGCCAGCATGCCCGAGCTGATCTGCCGGGACAACGGCCCCTCGCGATGCGCAATGTCTGTCGAGGTCTGCGCTACCACGTCCCCCAGCTCCGGCACAGCGGCAGACGTGCCCGATCCGTTGGCGCGGTACACCCCTAACTGGCGGTAAAGAGCAGCCAGGTCCGCCGATGCCGCAGGCGGCTCGCCAGGGTATGGCGGCATCAGTTGCCACAGGCGGTCGGTGTCCAGGGTTTTGGCCACCGACAGGCGCGCAAACTCATTGCCCCAGTTGCCGCCCAGGTCCAGCGCCATCATCAGCGCCCAGCCGACGCTGTCTTCGGGCTCCCACACGGCGCCCACTTCGCCACCGGGCTTGACGCCCAGCACATGGAACTCGGGCGACAGCGCCTGAGGGCGGTCTTTGTGAAAAGCATGGATGCCCTGGCTATATGCCTGCAAGGCTTCTTTGGCATACAGCGGCAGGCCGTTGTACTGGCGCCGGGCCACGCCCATGATGTCCAGCGAGCGCAAAAGCTTGTCGGTTTCAACGGTGGCCTCGCCAAACACCTCCGACAACTGTCCGTGCATCACACGGCGGTTGAACTCCAGCTGCCAGGTGCGCTCCTGTGCATGCACAAACCCCATGGCAAACCAGACGTCTTGGGGGGTTTGCGCGCGTATGTGGGCCACATCCGCGCCATCGCGCTGCACACGCACCACATCACGCAAACCCACCACACGGAGCTTGCCATCCACCACCGCAAAGCTGCGCTGCACATACACCGCAGCGCCCGTGCCTGCCAGCAATACCGCCACCACCAGCCCAACGGCCGTCCGCTTCATCCACGCCATGTTGTGCGTCTCCTATTGTGTTGTTATGTTGTTGCTTTTTGTGTGGTTCATTCAAACGCCGGGCCTGACTGGGGCGCCATGCGGTCAAGGGTGAACATCCGCACGATCAGCGCCATCCAGCGCATGACACGCAGCGCACGGCACCGATGCGTCAGTGCCGGGACGCTCTCAGCCCAGATGCACGCTGCTGCCCGCCACATGAAAGTTCATCACAGGTGCGCTGGGTTCTTTGAACGAAACTCCCAGCGCAATCTTCCCCGTGCCATGCAGAATGCACGCGTCCCGCCGCAGCCGCACCGGAGAATCGCTGCCATCAAAACGCACCCAGGTGCCAAAGCTGCTCATGTCGGTCAGCACGAAACCGCTGTTGCGCCAGTCGATGCGCGCATGCAGGCGCGACACCCGTGGGTCGTTGATGCACAGCTGTGCATCGGTGGCGCGCCCCACATGGACGGGGGCGTCGGACGAGGTGAACGACATGTCCACGCCATGCCACGAAAACTGGATCTGCCCCAGGATGGGATCGGCCGGCGCAAAACTGCTGATCAGGCCCGCCTGCATGGTGAGGGAGTCGGGCGCTTCGTTCTCGCGCCACTCCACCTGGTACAGCATGAGCAGCTCGGTTTTGCCCCGGATTTCCATCATGCCGAGCTTGCGGTACCAGACATCGGGTGCAGCGCCTGCCAGCAGCACGGCGGTCTCGGTGGCCCATATTTCGGCGGGGCCGGCACGTTCGCACAGTCGGGACGCCACGTTGACGGCATCGCCATAACAATCGCCGTCCACTTCTACTACATCGCCACTTGCAACGCCGACTCGAATGTCCATGCGCAGTGGCTGAGGCCACCGGTCCAGACGGGCCTGGTGCTGCCGTAGCATGTCCGTCATGGCCGTCACAGCGCTGGAGGCATCGCCAAAAATGCCCAGCACACCATCTCCGAGTTTCTTGACCACACGCCCGCCATAAGATTCGATGGAGTCGCTGATCCACTGGGTGACCTGGGTGACCGCCTCTGTGGCGCGCTCGTTGCCCAACGTTTCGTACAACGAGGTGCTGCCCGATATGTCCGCAAAAACCACCGTTGACAACACACTCATGAACGGGGGCCTGTGGGTAACAACATGCGAACGAGTTTAGTGCAAGCCGAATGGAGGCGCACGTCCTAAAGCGTCAACAATTCTTCGCGAAACTTTGACAACAAGCGCCGTTTGATTACTCGATCTGTGCCGCTGAACCAGTAAAACTTGGCAACAAACGGCTTTTGCGTGTTGTCTTTATGCAAATACAGGAGCACGCCTCTTGTGCCAATGGCCGCACCCGCTTAACTTGGCCGACCCTGTTACAAATTCCGCATTGCACCACTCCATGCGCTGGAACAAGCCCAACATCCGCAACAGCCTGCACGACCTGCTTGGCCGTGACAAACCGTCTTCGACGGCGTGGGTGCGCGACCAGGGGCTGGAAGACATTCGCCGCGCCATGCTGCAATGCCTGGCCGGCGTGTCTGGCTGCGAGGTGGCCCGCATGAACATGCGGCTGCGTTATGCAGGCGACATCGAAGCGTTGTGGTACCTGCGCACGGACCTTTTCAACACGCTGATTCCCCTGCGGGGCCAGACTGACGCGCAAAGGGTGCTGGACCATGTCACGCCGTTGTTTCAGGGCCAGCTGCCACTCTCGCTGCGCGCGCCGCTGATGCAGCACGTGCACCTCTAAGAGGCTGAGAGAATTTTGCCCATGCCCGCCTTGTACGCCAAAACTCTCAACCTCTGACGCCAACGCGGCGCGTCAGTCACCCCCATTCGGTCAGTGCTGGTGGCCCCAGTAGATCAGCGCATCGCGCTCCTCTACAGACAATGACACCGTGGCGCCCACGGGCAACAACACCTTGGTTTCCACATGACCAAACGGCAGGTTCGTCAGCACCGGCGCCTTGATTTGCGTACGAAGCCAGTCCACCACCGACTGCAGTTTGTAGCCCTTGTCATGTGGTGCCAGCTTGTAGTTGGTGAACTGCCCCAGCACCACTGCCTTCTGCTGTGCCAACACGCCTGCATGCAGCAATTGGGTGAGCATGCGTTCGATGCGGTAGGGGTGCTCATGCACGTCTTCGATGAACAGCACGCCGCCCTTGATCTGCGGCATATAGGGCGTGCCCACCAGCGATGCCAGCACCGCCAGGTTGCCGCCCCACAAGGTGGCGCTTTTCACATAGACATTGGGCACCGCAGGCTTGCCCGTGGCGGCGTCGGGTTGTTCCTTGTTCATACGCCAGCCCGTACCCTCGCCGTGGCCGGTCAGCAGGTCATCGAAACATGCTTCCATGATGTCGTCGGGCTCGCCCTTCACACCAAAGTCCGCCCCCAGCGACGGCCCCGCCCACGTGGTGGCACCGGTCTTGGCCAACACAGCCAGCTGAAAAGCGGTGAAGTCGCTCACACCCACAAAGTGCATGCCCTTTTCAACAGCCTTGGCCACCGCCTTGTACCGAATGCCCGGCAGGATGCGGGTCAGGCCATAGCCCCCGCGTGAGATCAACGCCACATCGGCGCCGCTGGCCGCAGCGCGGTGGATGGCGGCCAGGCGCGTGGCGTCGTCCCCTGCAAAGCGTGTGTGAGTGGCCAGCGCATCCTCATCCACCTCGACCTGATGGCCCAGGGCCTTGAGCCGGGCGATGCCGCGCTTGAAGGCGGCCTTGTCGCGCACCGCGCTGGAGGGCGAATAGATGTAGATGTGTTGGGGACCGTGGTCGTGGTCGCAATGGGCGTGGTCGTGATGGTGGTTGTGCAAAGCGCTCAGGCCCGCCGGGGACCTGCTCCGTAAACAGGGGGATGACCGGCGCGGGATGCGCAAGCACCCGGCCGGATGTCAGTGCGCGAAGTATTCCACAGCCTGTGCGGCAATGGCCTCGCCGTGCTCCTGCACAAAGTGGCCCGCCTGCGCCAGCACCACAGGCTCAGGGCAGCCGCGGATGACCTGCTGCAGCGCCCGCATTGTGGGCAAGCCCAGCACGGGGTCTTGCGCCCCCACCACCATCAGGCTCCGGCCCTGCCACTGCTGCTGCCAGAACTGGCGAGCCTCGCGCGACAAGGCGGCGCCGGGGTCATCGGTGGCGGCAGGCACGCGTTCAGGAAACGCCCGCAGCGCCGCACGGTAGCCCTTGTCCGGAAACGGCGCGTCGTAGGCGGCGCACTCGGCTTCGGTCAGATGCGGGTTGCCACGGCCCAGCAGGCGCCCAACTCCAAACAGGGGCTTGTCGCGGCACATGGCACGCCAATCGACGAAACCGGCGGGCAACGGCGCATCGCCCGTCGCCAACAAGGTGTTCATCACCAGCAAACCGGCAAACCGCTCCGGCATCGCCATGGGCAAGGTCAAGCCCAGAATCCCACCCCAGTCCTGCACCACCAGAACGATGTTGCGCAGTTCCAGCCGCTCGATCAGCTCCAGAAGCACCTGCCGGTGCCACTCGAACTGGTGCACGCCCTCTTTCTTGGGCTTGTCGCTTTTGCCAAAACCGATCAGGTCCGGCGCCAACACGCGGTCGCCTGCCGCCAAAAAGGGAGGCAGCATGCGCCGGTACAGATAACTCCAGGCGGGGTTGCCGTGCAGGCACAGCCAGGTGCGCCGCGCATCCCCGGGGCCTTCGTCCAGATAGTGCAAACGCAGGCCCGCGAGGCTGGGCAAGTCGCTGACGTAATGGGGCGCCCACGGGTAGCCGGGCAACGTGGCAAACGCCGCATCAGGCGTGCGCAGCGCGTCGTCGCGCAACGGGTGGCGAGCCAGGGCTTCGGCGCGCTGTTGGTGGCGGCGCTGGCGGAAAAAATCGCTCAGCAGGCCGCCACATTCTTCCGTCAGCACCCCCCCCGTCACCTCCGTCTGGTGGTTCAGTTCGGCATGCCCAAACAGGTTAAGCACCGAGCCCGCCGCACCCGTTTTGGGCTCTGCCGCGCCATACACCACCCGCGCCAGCCGCGCATGCAGCATGGCGCCGCTGCACATGGCGCAGGGCTCCAGCGTGACGTAAAGGCTGCAGCCATCGAGCCGGTAATTGCCCAGCCGCTGCGCCGCCGCGCGCAGGGCCACGATCTCGGCATGGGCGGTGGGGTCGTGGCCTTCGACCGGTGCATTGCGACCGGTGGCGATCACCTGGCCATCTTTCACCACGATGGCGCCCACCGGAACCTCACCAGCGCTGGCGGCGGCTTGCGCCTCGGACAGGGCCAGGCGCATCCAGTGCGTGTCGTCGTCAGCGTTCATTACTACTCAATTGATAGCTGCTAGCGCTTTATGGATAAGCTCTAGAGGCCAATTTCACTACTATTTATTTACCTTCATCTGGCATGGGGCGGGCCTGCTGCATCAAGGCATCCATCTGCTCCTTGACCTGCTGCTGCACCTGCTGGCTCCGCTCGCGCACCGAACCCGTGGGTGCGGATGCGGCAGGAGCAGCGCCAGGGGCCGTCTGCAGTGCAGGCACCGCCGTGCGCGTGGCAGACATCTGCTTTTTGACCAGCACCCCCACCACGGCCAGCGCCACCACCAGCCCGACCAAACCAAACATTGCACGCATGTTTTTGCTCCTTGCCGGGCGCCACGGCCCGTCTGCCAAGGGCCGACTGTATCAATGAAAACGGCCGCCCAAGGCGGCCGTCAAAAGCACCGCAACAGAGGCTGCGTCAGTTCAGCGCCACGCGGCTGCCGTCCTTGAAGGTGTACAGCGTCACAGCAGGCGTCGTCAGCTCCCCCTTGGCCGTGAACGCGATGTTGGCCGTCACGCCCTTGTATTCGGTCTTGGCGATCCAGGGGCCAAACACTTTGGGGTCTACCGAATTGGCGCGCTTCATCGCGTCCGCCAGCACCATCGCCGCGTCATAGGCATAGGGGCTGTAGATCTGGAACTGGCCCGGGAACTTGGCGTCGTAGCGCTTCTTCCAGTCAGCGCCGCCCTGCATCTTGTCAACCGATGCCCCGCCGGTGGCGCAAGTCACGTTCTTCAAGGCCGGGGTCTTGCCCGACAGCTCGGGCAGCTTTTCGGTGCACAGCGCGTCGCCGCCAAAATACTTCACGTTGCCCAGGCCCAGTTGCTCCATCTGGCGCAGCATGGGGCCGGCTTGAGCGTCCAGGCCGCCGTAGAAGATTGCGTCGGGCTTCTTGTTCTTGATGGATGTGAGGATGGCCATGAAGTCGGTGGCCTTGTCGTTGGTGAACTCCTCGGCCACCACCTTCAGGCCTTTTTGCTGCGCCGTCGCCTTGAACACCGAGGCCACGCCCTGCCCGTACGCCGTGCGGTCATCGATGATGGCCACGCTCTTGAGCTTGAGATGGTCGGCACCAAACAGCGCCAGCGCCGCGCCCAGCGCGTTGTCGTTGGCGATCAGGCGGAAGGTGGTCTTGTGGCCAGGTTTGGTCAGGTCAGGATTGGAGGCCGACGCCGTGATGTGCGGCAGGTCGCATTTGGCGTAGATGGCCGATGCCGGGATGGACGTGCCCGACTGCAGGTGCCCCACCACGCCCGCCACGTTCTGGTCGCAAAGCTTTTGGGCCACGGCCGTGGCTTGGCGGGGGTCGCCCGCGTCGTCTTCCGCCGCAATTTCAAACTTGATCTTCTTGCCGCCGATGACGAGGTTCTGGGCGTTCAAGTCGTCAATGGCCAGGCGCACGCCGTTTTCGGTGTCCTTGCCGATGTGGGCGATACCACCGGATACGGGGCCTGCGTGGGCGATCTTGACGGTCTGCACGTCTTGCGCAGAAGCCAAGCTGGCGGCCAGCGCAACGGAAGTCAGCGCAGAAATTCGGAACAGGGGCGAGGAAGCAAAAGCGGGGCAAAACACGGTACGAGGTCTCCAGAATCAGTCAAAGCAGACATGTTGTGCACCCATCTTGTACACAACATGCCGTGCATCCTAGCCACGCCAGCGGCCATTTGCCGCATTTGCTATGCAAACTTAGCAATTTGCTTCGGCATTAACCACGCTAATGAGTCCGGCGCCCACCGCCCGGCAAGGCACGCTGGGATAATCACGCCCCATGTCTCTCCTGCCCCACCAGCTCGAACTGCTCTCGCCCGCGCGCGATGCCGACATTGGCATCGAAGCCATCCACCACGGCGCCGATGCCGTCTACATCGGCGGCCCCGCCTTTGGCGCCCGCGCTGGCGCGGGCAATGACATCCGGGACATCGAGCGTTTGGTGAAACACGCCCACCGCTTCAAGAGCCGCATCTTCATCACGCTCAACACCATCCTGCGCGACGACGAGCTGGAGGCCGCGCGCAAGATGGCCTGGCAGGTGTACGAGGCCGGGGCCGATGCGCTCATCATTCAGGACATGGGCTTGCTGGAAATCGACCTGCCTCCCATCCAGCTGCACGCCAGCACCCAGACCGACATCCGCACGCCCGAGAAGGCGCGCTTTCTGCAGGACGCGGGCCTGTCGCAGATCGTGCTGGCGCGCGAGCTGACGGTGCAGCAGATTGCGGCCGTGCACAAGGCGCTGGGCCCGGTGGATGCGCCCGGCCGCGCCAACATCGAATTCTTCATCCACGGCGCGCTGTGCGTGGCCTACAGCGGCCAGTGCAACATCAGCCACGCGCAGACGGGCCGCAGCGCCAACCGCGGCGACTGCAGCCAGGCCTGCCGCCTGCCTTACCAGGTGACGGATGCGCAGGGCCGCTTCATCGCGCACGACAAACACGTGCTCTCCATGAAGGACAACAACCAGTCCGACAACCTGCGCGCCCTCATCGACGCGGGTGTGCGCAGCTTCAAGATCGAAGGGCGCTACAAGGACATGGGCTATGTGAAGAACATCACGGCCCACTACCGCACGCTCATCGACGAGATCCTGGAAGAGCGCGAAGCCTCGGGGCACCCGTTGTCGCGCTCATCCAGCGGGAGCACCACCTTCACCTTCACGCCCGACCCGCTGCAAAACTTCAACCGCGAGTTCACCGACTACTTCGTGACCGGCCGCAAGGAAGACATCGGCGCCTTCGACACCCCCAAGAACCCGGGCCAGGCCATCGGCTGGGTGACCAAGGTGGGCGCGGATTTTGTTGAGCTGGAGTTGAGCGACCCGAGCATGGTGCTGCACAACGGCGACGGCCTGTGCTACTACGACCTGCACAAGGAACTCGTGGGCATGGCCATCAACGTGGCGGAGCCGGTGTCCGCGCGCAGCGTGGGGCAATGGCGCGTGTACCCGAAAGACCCCATGGAGGGCTTCAAGGACCTGCGCAAAGGCACGGAAGTCAACCGCAACCGCGACATGGACTGGGTGCGCACGCTGGAGAAAAAGTCCAGCGACCGCCGCATCGGCCTGTGGGCGCACCTGAGCGAAACACCCAATGGTTTCAGCCTGATGTTGACCGACGAAGACGGCAACGTGGGCTGCGCCGACGTGCAGCAGCCCCACCAGCCAGCCACCGATGCGGCCAAGGCCGAGGCCAGCCTGCGCGAGCAACTGGGCCGCTTTGGCGCCACGGTGTTTGCGGTGCACGACATTGCATTGCAGCTGTCTCAGCCCTGGTTTGTGCCCGCCTCGGTACTCAATGCGCTGCGCCGCGATGCCGTGGCCGACCTGGAGGCCAACCGCGCGCGCAACTTCGAGCGCCTGCAGCGTGCCACCCCGGTCGAGCCGCCAGCGCCCTACCCCGAAGACACGCTCTCGTTCCTGGGCAACGTGTTCAACCACAAGGCACACGACTTTTATGTGCGCCACGGCGTCAAGGTGATCGATGCGGCCTACGAGGCGCATGAGGAAGAAGGCGAAGTCAGCCTCATGATCACCAAACACTGCGTGCGCTTTTCGATGAGCCTGTGCCCCAAGCAGGCCAAGGGCGTGACAGGTGTACAGGGCACGATCAAGGCCGAACCCTTGATGTTGATCAATGGCAAGGAGAAACTGACCTTGCGCTTTGACTGCAAGCCTTGTGAAATGCATGTGGTGGGCAAGATCAAGCGCCAGGTGCTGAACCAAGTGCCAGAAGCCCCGCTCCAGTTCTACAAAGCCCGGCCGCAAGTCGCGCACTAAGACAACGCTAAAGAAGTCCTTGTGTGGGCGTGCGGCCCGTTTCACCGATCGCCGCATGTCCCCATCCACCGCGCCGCACCTTCACCTTACCGCGGCCGTCGCCCAGGCGCACGGCGTCAACCCTGACGCAGGCCTGGCTGCCGACGAGGCACAGCGCCGCAGCGTCACCCATGGCGCCAACGAGCTTGCCGCATCGCAAGACCGCCCCTGGTGGCGGCTGCTGGCAGACCAGTTCAAGGACTTCATGGTGCTGGTGCTGCTGGGTGCCGCCCTCATCGCGGGGCTGGTAGGTGAGCTCGCGGACACGCTGGTCATCCTCGTCATCGTGGTGCTCAACGCCGTCATCGGCTTTGTGCAGGCTTGGCGTGCCGACCAGGCCATGGCTGCGCTGCGGCAACTGGCGGCGGCTCACGCCACTGTGCTGCGCGGCGGCGCGGTGCAGGTCGTGGCCGCCACTGCGCTGGTGCCCGGCGACATCGTGCTGCTGGAGGCGGGCAACCAGATCCCGGCCGACCTCCGGCTGATCGAGATTGCACAGCTGCAGGTGGACGAATCGGCCCTCACGGGTGAATCCGTCAGCGTCGCCAAACAGACCGCTGCCCTGGCAGCCGAAAATGTGGGCGCGCTGGGCGACCAGACCAACATGGCCTTCAAGGGTACGACCGCCACCCATGGGCGGGCGCGGGGCCTGGTGGTGGCCACGGGCAGGCACACCGAGCTGGGCAAAGTCGCCACGCTGCTGGACACCACCGACCGGAGCACGCCACTGCAGTTGCGCCTGGCTGCCTTTGGCAAACGCCTGGCCCTTGTCGTGCTGGGCATTTGCGCCGTGATCTTTGTTGTGGGTGTGTTGCGGGGCGAAGCGCCCCTGCTGATGGCCCTTACTGCCATCAGCCTGGCGGTGGCGGCCATCCCCGAGGCGTTGCCCGCCGTGGTCACGGTGCTGCTGGCCCTGGGCGCACGCCGCATGGTGGCGGTGCATGCGCTGGTGCGGCGCCTGCCGTCGGTCGAGACACTGGGCTCGGTCACCACCATCTGCTCGGACAAGACCGGCACCCTCACGCAAAACCGCATGCACGCCGAGCTGCTGCTGGCCCAGGGTGTGCGCTGGATGCCCGGCGACCCGCTGCCCGGCCCAGTCCACGCCGAAGCCCTGCGCGCCGCCGCGCTGTGCAACGACGCGACGCTGCAGGCACAGAAAGAAGACAGCCCATCGGGCGCCCACTGGCAGGGCGACCCCACCGAAACCGCGCTGGTGCTGGCCGCCCACGCGGGCGGGCTGGACAAGGCTCAGCTCGACACCGCCTGCCCCCGCGTGCACGAGCAACCGTTTGACTCCGACCGCAAGCGCATGACCACGTTTCACCGCGCTGCCGACGGTTTTGTGGCCTACACCAAGGGCGCGCCCGAATCGGTATTGCCGCGCTGCACCAACCACTGGGCGCCCGACGGTGCCGCAGCACTCGACACCGCCAAGGTCCTGTCCACCGCCCAGCAACTCGCCGCCCAGGGCCTGCGTGTGCTGGCCCTGGCCCGCCGCAGTCACGTCCGCCTGCCCGACACCAACGACATCGACGCGGTGGAAAACCAGCTGGAGCTGCTGGGCCTGATCGCCCTCATCGACCCGCCCCGCGCCGAGGCCCAGGCGGCGGTGCGCAACTGCATCAGCGCGGGCATCACCCCGGTGATGATCACCGGCGACCACCCCGCCACCGCGCGTGCCATTGCCCACCGCCTGGGCATTGTCGCGAGCGCCGATGCCCCCGTGCTCACCGGCGCCGACTTGGCCACGTTGGACGATGCCGCACTGCGCGCCCGTGTGGAGCAGGTGCAGGTGTACGCCCGTGTCGACCCGGCGCAGAAGATCCGCATCGTCGAGGCGCTGCAGGCACTGGGACACTTCGTGGCCATGACGGGCGACGGCGTGAACGACGCCCCGGCCTTGAAGCGCGCCGACATCGGCATCGCCATGGGCCAGGGCGGCACCGATGTCGCGCGCGAGGCATCCAGCCTGGTGCTGCTGGACGACAACTTCGCCACCATCGTGGCCGCCGTGCGCGAGGGCCGCCGCATCTACGACAACATTCGCAAGTTTGTGCGCTACGCGATGACGGGCAACTCCGGCGAGATCTGGACGATCTTCCTGGCCCCGTTGCTGCTGCTGCCCATTCCACTGCTGCCCATTCACATCCTGTGGGTCAACCTGGTGACCGACGGACTGCCGGGCCTGGCGCTGGCGGCCGAACCGGCCGAGCGCGGCATCATGCTGCGCCCGCCCCGCGCGCCGCGCGAAAGCCTGTTTGCCCACGGCATGTGGCAACACATCCTGGGCGTGGGCCTGCTGATCGGCGGGCTGTGCCTGGCGGTGCAGGCCTGGGCGCTGCACACCGGCCACACGCACTGGCAGACCATGGTGTTTACCGTGCTGACTCTGGCGCAGATGGCGCACGTCATCGCCATCCGCTCCGAATCCGAGCCCATCTGGCGCCTGGGTTTGCGCAGCAACCGCCCGCTGCTGGCCGCCGTGGCCCTGACGTTTGCGTTGCAGATGGCCACCATTTATGTGCCCTGGCTCAACCCCATTTTCAAAACCGCTCCATTGAGCCTGGGCGAACTGGGCATTTGTATTGCGGCGGCGCTGGTGGTGCTGGTGGTGGTCGAGGCCGAAAAAGCCTGGCGCTGCAGTCGCCGGGGTCCAGCCCTGCCGGACGAACCTGCCGCCTGAGCACGGGCTGGCACCCAGCATCCTTCCGTCAACCACGCTCGAAAATTTAAGCCAAATAGGCCTCTAGCGCTTTACTATCAAGCGCTAATAGCTCATTTTTCAATAGCATTTCTCAAACCACTGACAGTGGGCGGCTAACCGCCACGATCCGTGGTTCAGCCGGTCAGAGGTTCAGCTCAACCCCATCAGCCACCCCGCTCCGGCCGCCATTGCCCCCACCCACACGGGCGACCCCCGGGCGCGCACCAGCAGGCCAAACGCGGCCGGCGCCAGCGCAATGTCGGCTTTGGAGTGCATGGCACTGTGGTCCACACCGGGTCGTACAGCGCAACGCCCAGAATGCCCCCACCGCCGTGTTGATGCCCCACATCACCTGCGCCACCGGCATAGGGAAGAAAGCGCAGTTCTGTTGCGGCTGGCACGCAGCGCAGGGAGACAAGAAACGGGGTGAACCGCGCCGTGGGGCGCAGGGCTGCGATGTTAAGCCTGTGCGATGACTGAACGCCGGAGCACCACCTGCCGCCACCCCGCATGCTCGCGCATGCGGCCCAGGTCGGACAGAAGCGTGGAAACGTCGGTGGTGATGATTTTTTGGTTCTTTTAGCCTCTAGCGCTTATCCATCAAGCGCAAGCCGCTATCATTTTTATAAACCATCGACCAACAAGCTCCGACCAGGACGGCAGCAGCCATCCAACAACCGCCTACAAATCCCGCGCCAGCCGCAGCCCCGTGAACTGCCAGCGTGCCGTGGCCGGAAAGAAGTTGCGGTAGGTGATGCGCTCATGCCCCGGTGGCGTGGCGCTGGAGCTGCCGCGCAGCACGTACTGGTTGACCATGAACTTGCCGTTGTATTCGCCCACAGCCCCATCCGCCACGCAGAACCCCGGGTAAGGCGCGTAGCTGGACTGTGTCCACTGCCAGACCGCGCCAAACCACTGGACCATGTCGGGCGTGTCTGCACCGGCCATCGCGTCGGCTAAGGGGCGTGGCGAATGCGGCGGCACACCCAGGGCCTGTTGCGCGGCATGCTCCCATTCGGCCTCGGTGGGCAGGCGGGCCCCCCTCCAGCGGGCGTAGGCATCGGCTTCGTAGTACGACAGGTGCACGGCAGGCTGCGCGCCGTCCAGCGGCTGCAGGCCCGTCAAGGTAAACGCATGCCAGGCGCCGTCCACGCGTTGCCAGTACAGCGGGTGCTCCAGGCCCTGCGCAGTGCGCCAGTCCCAGCCTTCTGCCAGCCACAACGCGGGGTTTTGATAGCCGCCGCCCTCGACAAACGCGGCCATTTCAGCGTTGGTGACCAGGCGCGATGCCAGGGCGTAGGGGTGCAGGTACACACGGTGGCGGGGGCTTTCGTTGTCAAACGCAAACCCTGTGCCTGAGTGGCCGATGTCGGTCAGGCCATTTCCAAAAGATTGCCATGCCAGCGCAGAAGCTGCCGCAGGCATCACCACGGCAGCCGGTTGGTAGGCAGGCCAAAGAGGGTTGCAGGACAGCAGGTGTTTGACGTCGGTGACCAGTAACTCCTGGTGCTGTTGCTCGTGCTGCAGACCCAACTCAATCAGGGCACACAGCGCCGGGTTATGCAGCACGGTGGGCAGCAGCCGCGCCATGCGCGCATCCACCTGGGCACGGTAGGCCAGCACTTCATCCAGTGCGGGGCGCGTGAGCAGCCCACGCTGCGGGCGCGGGTGTTTGGCACCCACGCCGTTGTAGTAGGAGTTGAACAGCACCCGGAACGCAGGCTGAAAGGGCGCAAAACCTGGTTCGTGCGCTTCCAGTACAAAGGTTTCAAAAAACCAGGTGGTGTGGGCCAAGTGCCATTTGGCCGGGCTGGCGTCGGGCATGGACTGGGCAGCGCAGTCTTCTGCCGACAGGGGCGCCACCAGTGCCACCGAACGGCCGCGCACGGTGTTGTAGCGCGTCAAAAGATCATTGTCGGAAACGTGGAAAGCGTTCATGACAATGCCTGCTCAGGGCCTGGCGTGGACCACGGCGAACCAGCCGCGCTCGTCGGTCCAGGCCTCGGCCTGCGCAAAACCCGCGCGCGCCAGCATGTCGGTGAACACGGGCAGCGGGTATTTGTAGCTGTTTTCGGTGTGGATGCGCTCGCCCTGTTCAAACGCGCGTCCGCCGCCCGGCCAGCGCACCTGCGCATTGGCCAGTGCCTCCAGGTGCATTTCGATGCGCGACGCATCGGCATTGAAGAACGCGCGGTGTTGCCACTGGTCCACGTCAAAGTCACTGCCAATCAGGCGGTTGACGTGGCGCAGCACATTGCGATTGAACTCGGCCGTCACACCTGCGGCATCGTCGTAAGCGGCCTCCAGCACGGTCACGTCCTTGGGCAGGTCGATGCCGATGAGCAGGCCGCCGTCATCGTCGATCAGCTCGCGCATATGCGCCAGCAGCGCCAGCGCATGCGGTGGGTCAAAATTGCCAATTGACGAGCCCGGGTAGAACACCAGGCGCCCAGTGCGGGGAATGTCTGCGGGCAACTGCACGCCCTGGGTCATGTCGCCGCCCACGGCACGGGCGTCAAGCCACGGCAAGTCGTCGCTCAAGGCTGCCACGGCGTCTTGCAGATAGTCGGCCGAAATATCCACCCCCACAAAACACGCGGGCTGAACCAGTTGGCACAGCGTGCGGGCTTTTTGGCAACTGCCCGCACCCAGCTCGATCAAGGTGCGCCCGGTGCCCACCGAACGCGCAATGTCGGACGCGTGCTGCTGCATGAGGGCGTTTTCGGTGCGAGTGGGGTAGTACTCGGGAAGCTGGGTGATGGCCTCGAACAGCCGCGAACCCTGCTGGTCGTAAAAGTATTTGGGTGAGATGCTGGCGGGGTTTTGGCTCAGCCCCTGCGTGATGTCAGTGTGGTCGGCGTGCGCGATGGGGTCGATGTTGCAGGTCAATGGCATGGATCTTTGAAGCATCTGGCGCGGCGGACCGCGGGTTCAGGCATGGGCACCACGCCCCGCAGCCATCCGGACATTGTGCGGCGATCAGGCGAATCTGTGTGTAGGTCAAATCCCAAAGCCCTGGACCAAGATGTCAACGCCCCGCCCGTCACCGCTAAACCCCTTCCCCACAGCCGCCTGTTCCGAGGATGACCCGGCGCGTCGCGCGCGCCAGTGCGATCATCGCCGACCGGCTGCCCCGCGCCACCCCCGCGCCCACCGGCAGCATGGACGGCACTTTGGCCCAGGCCCAGGCTCCAACCCCGTTTTGCAGGAGTGAACGATGTCCCACCCCGTCTCCCCGCCCGCTGCAACAGGCGCCCCGGCCTGCCCCACGGAATCGCCGACCAGCGTGGCAACAGCGGCACGCGGCACCCGGCGAGCGTTGTTGCAGCGCACCCTGTGGAGCGCCGCCTGGGTGGCGGCGCCCGCGCTTGTGCACCCGGCACGGGCGCAGGCGCGTTTGGTGCCCACGCCGCGCCAGACCGAGGGGCCCTACTACCCCGTGGCGCTGCCGGCTGACAGCGATGGCGATCTGCTGCGCAATGGCACGCTCCAATACGCGCAGGGCCAGCCGGTGTGGGTGGAAGGCCAGGTGACCGACACCGAGGGTGTGCCCCTGGCCGGTGGTGCGGTGGAAATCTGGCAATGTGATGCGGACGGGCGCTACCACCACCCGGGGGACGGCAACAACGCAGCCCCCAGTTTTCAGGGTTTTGGCCGGGTGACGCTGGGCCGCGATGGCCGCTACCGGTTTCGCACCATTCGCCCGGCGCCGTACACGGGCCGCACCCCGCACATCCACTTCAAGGTGCGCCTGCCGCAGCGCGAGCTGCTGACCACCCAGATGTACGTTGCGGGCGAGCCCGGCAATGCGCGCGATTTTTTATGGAACAACCTGAACCAGACGGGGCGCGCTGCGTTGACCGTGCCATTTACCCCCTCCAGCGATGGACCGAGGGCCGAGTTTGCGCTGGTGGTGCAGACTTGAACGCAGGGCTGGCAACCCGCCACAGCTCGCCCATGAACGCTGCGGCCACGCCGCCCGCCGTCAATCGTGGCTGGGCAAACCGTCACCATCCCGCCATCCGCCCGGCCTGGCGCCACATCTAACTTTCTGCATTTGATCCATGGATTCCGTCAGCCAACTTGTCCTCGGCGCCGCCGTTGCCATCTCCACCATGGGGCGCCGCACCGCCCTCTGGAAAGCCGCACTGTGGGGCGGTATCGCAGGCACGCTGCCCGACCTGGATGCGCTCATCAACCACGGAGACGCCATCTTGAACATGGTGCTGCACCGGTCCGAGAGCCATTCGCTGTTCTATCTGACCGCGCTGTCGGTGCCGCTGGCGTGGGCGGTATCGCGCCTGCACGGCGAGCCGCACCTGTTCACACGCTGGTGGCTGGCGCTGTGGCTTGCGCTCATCACCCACCCCCTGCTGGACTGGATGACGGTGTACGGCACGCAGTTGCTGCTGCCGTTCACCAACTTTCCGTATGCGGTGGGCAGTGTGTTCATCATCGACCCGCTGTACACCGTGCCGCTGCTGGTGGGCGTCCTGGCTGCCTTGCTGTTGCGCCGAGGCCGCGGTCTGGCATGGGCTCGCACCGGGCTGGCGGTAAGCACGGCCTACCTCGCGTGGAGTGTGGTGGCGCAACACCAGGCCGTGAACCAGATCATGGCGTCGCCCCCGGAACCCAACCTGCCACCCCACCAGCTGTTGGTCACGCCAGCGCCTTTCAACACCCTGTTGTGGCGCGCGGTGGCGGTCACGCCCACCCACTACTACGAGGGCTACACCTCGCTGCTCGACGGCGGTCGCCCCGTGCGCTGGACCCAACACCCGCGCGGTGCAGAGCTCTACACCCAGCATCAGGCCAGCCCTCTGGTGGACCGCGTGGCGCGTTTCAGCCACGGGTTTTTCAAGATGTCTGAAACAGGCGGTGAGGTCTTCATTACCGACCTGCGCATGGGCAACGAACCCACCTACACGTTTCACTTCAATCTGGGCCCATCCGAGCAGATAGCAGCGGGCCAACACGCCACCACCCAGCAGTGGATGCGGCCAGACCTGGCCACCGCCCTGCCCTGGCTGTGGCAGCGCATGTGGGGGCGCGATGTGACACTTTCAGGCAGTCCCCCGCGGGCTCAATGAAAAAGGGGCTGGCGCAAACGCCAGCCCCTTTGCCTTGGAAGACTCTCGCTACAACCCGAACAGGCTCAGAACCGCCAGCCCAGACCCACGCCCACCAGAACGGGATCGACTTTGAAGGTGCCCAGCTTGGCGCCACCCGCCGTGACATCGGTCTTGATGTAGACCTTCTTCACATCCAAGTTCAGGTACAGGTTCTTGGCCAGCGGAATGTCTACACCCACCTGCAGCGCGGGGCCAAAGCTGTTGCGGTCGATGTCCACGCCGGCGGGCAGTTTCACGCTGGAAAAGCGTGTGTAGTTCAGGCCAGCACCCACATATGGCTTGAAGCCAGGCGCATCAAAGTGGTACTGCAGCAAAAGGGCAGGCGGTAGGTGCTTGAGCGAGCCGATGACCGTGCCCGAAGCGCTCAGAGTCTGCTTTTGCGGCACCGTAAGGATCAATTCGGCTGCCACGTTCTTGTTGAAGAAGTACGTGATGTCGACTTCAGGAAGCGTCTTGTCGTTGATGGTCAGGCCCAGCGGCGTGCTGTCCTTGTTGGCGCTGTTCAAGTGCACCACACGTGCACGGACCATCCAAGGCCCCTCAGCCTGTTGCGCCAGGGCTGCGCCGGACGTCAGGGCACACAGAACGGCGATAGCCAGCAGGTTTTTTTTCATGTGATTTCGCATCGGTTGGACGGGGACGACCCCCGTGCATGCATTGAACCGCTGCGGGCACCTGCGGGCCTTGCCTTAACGCAAGACCCTCCTATTAACCCTTAGATCTACATCAAGGATGCGCGTCAGTGCGCGGTGGACTTGCCACGCAGGCGCTTCACCAGCGTCACCCCCACCAGCACCAGGCCACCCGCCACAATGCCCACCACCGCATTGAGCAGGTTGGGGACCAGCACCTCCCACAGCGGGCCCACGGGCCACTGCGCAGACGCCGCACCCGCAGCTTCGACCCAGTGGTGAACGACGGGCACGCCATGCACCAGGATCCCGCCACCCACCAAAAACATGGCCGCGGTACCCGCAATGGACAGGCCCTTCATCAGCCAGGGCGCCGCCCGCAGAATGCCGGCGCCAATGGTCCGCGCCACGCTGCTGGACTTGGTGTTGAGCCACAGGCCCAGGTCATCGAGCTTGACGATGCCCGCCACCAGCCCATACACGCCCGCCGTCATGATGACCGCGATGCCTGACAACACAGCTAGTTGCTGCGCAAAAGGTGCTGTGGCGACAGTGCCCAAGGTGATGGCGATGATTTCTGCCGACAGGATGAAGTCGGTGCGCACGGCGCCCTTGATCTTGTCTTTTTCGAAAGCCACCAGATCCACCGCCGGGTTGGCATTGGCCAAAACCCGGCTTTCGTGTTCGGCAGCTTCCTCATGCGGTGCATGCAAAAACTTGTGGGCGATTTTTTCAAACCCTTCAAAGCACAAAAAAGCGCCGCCCACCATCAGCAGCGGGGTTACCGCCCACGGCGCAAACGTGCCGATCAGCAGCGCAGCGGGCACCAGAATGAGCTTGTTGATGAACGAGCCTTTGCACACGGCCCACACCACCGGAATTTCCCGTTCGGCGCGCACTCCCGACACCTGCTGGGCATTCAGCGCCAGGTCATCCCCCAAAACCCCCGCGGTTTTCTGGGCAGCGACCTTGGTCATCACCGACACATCGTCGGCCAAGGCGGCACTCTTTTTGGCCGCAACCTTGGTCATGAGGGCCACGTCATCGAGGATGGTGGCGATATCGTCCAACAGGGCAAGCAGGCTGCCAGAGGCCATGGGGATTCCTTGGGGTTGATTGGGGAGGCGCTGCTGTGCGCCATCCGTTGTGCGCGCGACTATAGCAATACGGGGTCCGCCGAAGTTGCCTGCCTGCGCTGGTCATCGAACCGCCGTTGAACGCGGGCTTGCAACAAGGCCACAATCGCCTGCAAGGCGCATACTCTCGCCTTCACCCATCATTCCGGGGTCCCTAGAGGCAGCTCTTGAAAGGGCTTCACGCCTGAGCCATGCCTGGCTACCTCACCAAACAAGAAGACATCTCCGTCGCTGGCGCGGCCGACCTTGTCATCCGCTCGCTTCTGGACAACCAACAGTTTCATGATCCGTTGGGAGAGGCCGAAGCCTTGGGCATCTCCTCTGCCACGTGGCCGCTGTTTGGTCTGCTGTGGCCATCGGCAGCCCACTTGGCGCAGCGCATGGCCAGCCGCCCGCTGCTGGCCGGTGAACGGGTGCTGGAAATTGGCTGTGGCCTTGGATTGGCCAGCTTGGTGTGCCACCGCCGCGGGATCGACATCACGGCCAGTGACTGCCATCCGCTGGCCCGGCAGTTTCTACAGGAAAACGTGCGCCTGAACGGCATGGTGCCGCTCAAATACCGCACCGGTCAGTGGGGGGCGCAGGCAGAGGTGGCACCAGAAGTACGGTCCCACGGGCAGAGCGACAGTCAGACCGCTGGGCAGACGGACGGCGAAGATGGCACCGTGCAAGGCCATTTCGACCTGATCGTGGGCAGTGACGTACTGTACGAGCGCGACGCCCAGGCGACTCTGGCCCACTTTCTGGACCGCCACGCCGCCAGCGGCGCCCAGATCTGGATCGTGGACCCCAACCGAGGCAACCGCACCACTTTTCACAAACAGATGGCCGCCCACCGGTTTGTGGTGGTGGAGGAACGCCTGGACCAGCCCGCCCTTGGCAATGTGGCCGCCTACAAAGGCCGACTGATGGTGTACGAGCGGTCCGTCTTGGGCTGAGCACAAATAAAAAAAGGCCGGATCTGGGTGGGTCCGGCCTTACGCCGTCGCAACGTGCGCTTGGACCCTACGCCATGTGGGCGCTGCGCCTCAGATCAATTTCAACCGACCCATTTGCGGGCGTTGCGCCAGATGCGCATCCAGGCGCTGTACTGGGCCTTGTCTTCACTGGTCCAGCTCATCTGCACATTGCGGAAAACGCGCTCGGGGTGCGGCATCATGGCCGTGAAGCGGCCGTCCGCCGTGGTCACGGCCGTCAAGCCGGCCGCGCTGCCGTTGGGATTGAACGGGTACTGCTCCGTGGCCGCCCCGTGGTTGTCCACGAAGCGCATGGCGGCAATCGCCTTGGCAGCGTCACCCCGGTACTTGAAGTTGGCATAGCCCTCGCCGTGCGCCACGGCAATCGGCAGGCGGCTGCCCGCCATGCCTTGCAGGAACAGGCTGGGTGACTCCAGCACTTCCACCATCGACAGGCGCGCCTCGAAACGCTCACTCTGGTTGGTGGTGAAGCGCGGCCAGTCTTGGGCACCGGGGATGATGTCGGCCAGCTCGGCAAACATCTGGCAGCCGTTGCACACCCCGAGGCCGAACGTATCCGTGCGACCGAAGAAGCCCTGGAACTGCGCGGCCAGCACCGGGTTGAACGTGATGGAGCGCGCCCAGCCAATGCCGGCGCCCAGCGTGTCGCCATAGCTGAAGCCACCGCAGGCGACCACGCCCTTGAAGTCTTCCAGCTTGACGCGGCCGGTCTGCAGGTCGGTCATGTGCACGTCATACGCCTCGAAGCCCGCTTCGGTGAAGGCATAGGCCATCTCGATGTGCGAGTTCACGCCCTGCTCGCGCAGGATGGCCACTTTGGGACGGGCCAGGTTCAGGAACGGCGCAGCCACGTTCTCCGACGCATCAAACGTCAGGTGCACGTGCATGCCGGGGTCGGTGGGCTCGCCCGCTGCGGCATGCTCTGCATCGGCATTGGCGGGGTTGTCGCGCTGCTGGCAAATCTTCCAGCTCACGGCGTCCCACACCTGGTGCAGGTCGGCCAGCGGTGCGCTGAACACGGCCTTGGCATCGCGCCAGACCTGCAGCTCGCCCTTGCCCGCGGCAATTTCGGACGACGCAGGGCGCGTCTTGCCCACGAAGTGACTGAACTTGGACATACCGTGGTCACGCAAGGTCTGCATCACATCGTTGCGTTCTGCGGTGCGCACCTGCAGCAGCACACCCAGTTCTTCGTTGAACAGGGCTTTCAAGGTGAGTTCTTCGCGGCGCGCACCCACCTGGCCTGCCCAGTTCTTGGCATCGCCCGTGTCCATGCGGCTGTCGCTGATGCCGTCGCCTTCGGTGACCAGCAGATCCACGTTCAGCGCCACGCCCACATGGCCCGCAAAGGCCATTTCGGCCGCTGCGGCCAGCAGGCCGCCATCGCTGCGGTCGTGGTAGGCCAGGATCTGGCCCTTGGCGCGCAGCGCGTTCACGGCGTTAACGAGGTTGACCAGGTCTTGGGGGTCGTCCACATCGGGCACCACATCGCCGCTCTGCTCCAGCGTTTGGCCCAGGATGCTGCCGCCCATGCGATTCTGGCCCTTGCCCAGGTCGATCAGCACCAGGGTGGTGTCGGCCTCGGTGGCGTCGAGCTGGGGCGTGAGCGTGCCGCGCACGTCGGACAGCGAGGCGAAGGCGCTCACGATCAGGCTGACGGGCGATGTGACCTTCTTCTTTTCGGAGCCTTCGCTCCACTGCGTGCGCATGGACAGCGAATCCTTACCCACGGGGATGGACACGCCTAAAGCGGGGCACAACTCCATGCCCACAGCCTTCACGGTTTCGTAAAGCGCGGCGTCTTCGCCGGGCTCGCCACAGGCGGCCATCCAGTTGGCCGACAGCTTCACGCGCGGAAGCTCAATGGGCGCTGCCAGCAGGTTAGTGATGGCCTCGGCCACAGCCATGCGGCCCGAGGCGGGCGCGTTGATGGCGGCCAGCGGCGTACGCTCGCCCATGCTCATGGCCTCGCCCGCAAAGCCCTTGTAATCAGCCATCGTCACGGCGCAATCGGCCACGGGCACTTGCCAGGGGCCGACCATCTGGTCGCGGTGGCTCAGGCCGCCCACGGTGCGGTCGCCAATGGTGATGAGGAAGCGCTTGGACGCCACCGTGGGGTGGGCCAGCACGTCGATCACGGCCTTTTGCAGCGGCACGCCAGTCAAGTCCATCGGTGCGAATTCGCGTACCACGGTCTTCACGTCACGGTGCATCTTGGGCGGCTTGCCCAGCAGCACGTTCATGGGCATGTCCACGGGCAGCTTCTGGTCGTCAGCCGTGGCAACAGGGTCGTGCAGCACCAGTTGGCGTTCTTCGGTGGCCGTGCCGATGACGGCAAACGGGCAGCGCTCGCGTTCGCAGAATGCCTTGAACTGCTCCAAGGATTCGGGCGCAATCGCCAGCACATAACGCTCTTGAGACTCGTTGCTCCAGATTTCCTTGGGCGCCATGCCCGATTCTTCGAGCTGCACGGCACGCAGGTCAAAGCGTGCGCCACGGCCTGCATCGTTGGTCAATTCAGGGAAGGCGTTGGACAAACCGCCCGCACCTACGTCGTGGATGGCCAGGATGGGATTGGCCGTGCCCTGCGCCCAGCAGTGGTTGATGACCTCTTGCGCACGGCGTTCGATCTCGGGGTTGCCACGCTGCACCGAGTCAAAGTCCAGCTCAGCCGCATTGGTGCCGGTGGCCATGGAACTGGCCGCACTGCCGCCCATGCCGATGCGCATGCCGGGGCCGCCCAGCTGGATCAGCAGCGAGCCGGCGGGGAATTCGATCTTCTTCGTCAGCTCGGCATCGATCACACCCACGCCGCCCGCGATCATGATGGGCTTGTGGTAGCCACGCTGCACGCCGCCCACTTCCTGCTCGTACTCGCGGAAGTAACCGTTGAGGTTGGGGCGGCCAAATTCGTTGTTGAACGCTGCGCCGCCCAGTGGCCCTTCGACCATGATCTGCAGCGGGCTGGCAATGTGCTCGGGCTTGCCCACCGTGCTGCCCCACAGCTTGCCCACGGTGAAGCCGGTGAGACCCGCCTTGGGCTTGGAGCCCCGACCCGTGGCGCCTTCGTCGCGGATTTCGCCACCCGCACCGGTGGATGCACCGGGGAACGGGGAGATGGCCGTGGGGTGGTTGTGGGTCTCCACCTTCATCAGCACATGCTGCGTGGCACTACTTTTTTGATAGCTATTAGCGCTTGATGGATAAGCGCTAGAGGCCATTTTTGCCACAAAACGCTCGACCTGATGGCCTTCCATGACGGAGGCGTTGTCCGAATACGCAATCACCGTGTGCTGGGGCGCCAGCTGGTGCGTGTTGCGGATCATGCCGAACAGGCTCTCGTCCTGTGCCACGCCGTCGATCGTGAACTCGGCGTTGAAGATTTTGTGGCGGCAGTGCTCGCTGTTGGCCTGCGCGAACATCATCAGCTCCACATCGGTGGGGTTGCGCGCGAGACCCGTGAAGGCATTGACCAGATAGTCGATCTCATCGTCTGCCAGCGCCAGGCCGAAACGGGTGTTGGCGGCTTCAAGTGCAGCACGACCGCCGGCCAGCACGTCCACATGTTCCATGGGTGCGGGCTGCAGTTCGGTGAACAGGGCTGCAGCGGCGCTGCGGTCGGCCACCACAGACTCGGTCATGCGGTCGTGCAGCAAGGCGGCGACCTGGTCCCATTGCTCGGCGGTCAGCTCGGGCGTCTTGCCCAGCAGGCCGGATTTGAGGCTGATGCGGTATTCAGTGATGCGCTCCACGCGGCGGATGGCGATACCGCAGTTGCGCGCAATGTCGGTGGCCTTGGAGGCCCAGGGCGACAGCGTGCCCAGGCGGGGCGTGACGATGAGCACGGCGCCGTCTTCGGGGCCTGCGTACGGGTCGCCATAGGTCAACAGCGCGGCCAGGCGTTCTTGCTCAGTGGGTGTGGGGGCCGCATCGGTGGCGACCAGGTGCACGAAACGCGCTGCAATGCCGCTGATCTTGGGGTGAATCGCCTCCAGGGCAGGTTGAAGTTGCTGGGCGCGGAAGGAGCTGAGGGCGTTGCCGCCCGCCAGCGTGGTCATGTGCAAGGTCACGGTAGCGGCCTGTTGGGGGTGTGAGGGGTCGATGGTGGTGCCGACCCGGGTTCAGACCGGTGGGCCTGGGCAGGTGGACAGCCCGGTATTTTACCGGGCGCATCACCCCCACCGGCAGCCGCCGGAGTGCGATGGGATAATTGCGGCATGAGCATCACCATCAAAAGCGCTGAAGACATTGAAGGCATGCGCCTGGCCTGCCGCCTCGCCTCCGAAGTGCTGGACTACATCACCCCGCATATCAAGCCCGGCATCACCACCAAAGAGATCGACCGCCTGGGCGCCGAATGCATGGCGCAGCAAGGCACGATTTCGGCCACGGTGGGGTACCAGCCACCGGGCTACCCGCCCTACCCCGCATCCCTGTGCACCTCGGTCAACCACGTGGTGTGCCACGGCATCCCCAACGACAAGCCCTTGAAGAAGGGTGACATCGTCAACGTGGACGTGACTGTGATCACCAAAGACGGCTGGTACGGCGACAACAGCCGCATGTTCTTGATTGGCGAATGCTCGATTGCCGCCAAGCGCCTGTCGGCCCTGACATTTGAAGCCATGTGGCACGGCATCGTGCAGGTCAAGCCGGGCGCCCATCTGGGCGATATCGGCCACGCGATTCAGAAATTTGCCGAAGGCCAGGGGTTCTCCATCGTGCGCGAGTTCTGCGGCCACGGCATTGGCAAAAAATTCCATGAAGAACCCCAGGTGCTGCACTACGGCCGCCCCGGCACGCTGGAAGAACTGGTGCCCGGCATGGTGTTCACCATCGAGCCCATGATCAACGCCGGCCGCCGCGAGGTGAAGGACTTTGGGAACGATGGCTGGACCATCGTGACCAAGGACCACAGCCTGTCGGCCCAGTGGGAGCACACGGTGCTGGTCACCGAAACGGGGTACGAGGTCATGACGCTGTCGGCTGGCTCGCCACCGCTGCCAGCGTTTGTGACGGCAACCGCCACCTGAGCAATACCGCAGGCCGTCACTCTGCGCCAGCCAGCAGCTCGGGAGTGACGGCGCCATGGCTCGCACAACTCTTGCATGGCATTTTCATGGCCCTACCACTGAGCACCCCTCGACCATGACCGAACTCCATGCCCTGCGCGACACCTACCGCAGTGACAAAGCCGCCCTGCTGGCCGCCATGCAAGCCACTGGGGCTTCCACACGCGGCATCCGCGTTCTGCTGCGCAAGCTGTCGACCCTGGCGGGCCAGTTGCTGCAAACCCTGTGGCAGCGGGCCGAGTTGCCCAGCGACCTGGCCCTGATCGCGGTAGGCGGCTTTGGGCGCGACCAGCTCTTTCCATACTCAGATGTCGATGTGCTGCTGCTGTTGCCCGAGGGCACGGCTCCCGAGGCCGGCAGCGTACTGCGCACACAACTAGAGGGTTTTATCGGCAGTTGCTGGGATGCGGGGCTGGAAATTGGGTCTAGCGTGCGCACGGTAGCCGAGTGCCTGGCCGAAAGCGCGCGTGATGTCACGGTACAGACCTCGCTGCTGGAGTCGCGTCTGGTCTGCGGCAACACCGATCTCTTTGCAGAGTTTCAACGCCAGTACCGCAAGCAAATGAGTCCCCAGGCATTTTTGGTGGCCAAAACGCTGGAGATGCGGCAGCGGCACAACAAATACGAAAACACGCCTTATTCGCTGGAGCCCAACTGCAAGGAATCCCCCGGCGGGCTGCGCGACCTGCAGATGATTCTGTGGGTGTCCCAGGCCGCGGGCCTGGGGCGCAACTGGCAAGAGCTGGCGGCCAGTGGGATGGCAACCGCGTTCGAGGTGCGCCAGATCGAGCGCAACGAGGCGGTGCTTTGCCTGATCCGAGCGCGCCTGCATGCCGCCGCTGGGCGCCACGAAGACCGGTTGGTGTTTGACCTGCAGACCGCCGTCGCCGAATCGTTTGGCTACCGCTCGCAAGCGCCCGACGGGTCACGCCTTCCCATGCGCGCCAGCGAAAGCCTGATGCGCCGCTACTACTGGGCGGCCAAGGCCGTGTCGCAGCTCAGCCAAATCCTGTTGCTCAACATCGAAGAACGGCTGAACCCCTCCATGCACGAGCCTCGGCCCATCAACGAACGGTTCTTTGAAAAAGCCGGGCTCATCGAGGTGGCAAGCGATGACCTGTATGTGCGCGACCCGCACGCCATCCTTGAAACGTTTTTGCTCTACCAGACCACGGTGGGCCTCAAAGACCTGTCGGCCCGCACCCTGCGCGCGCTGTACAACGCGCGCGGTGTGATGGACGGCGCCTTTCGCCGCGACCCGGTCAACCGCGCCAACTTCATGCGCATCCTGCAGCAACCGTCGGGCATCACACATGCCATGCGGCTGATGAACCAGACCTCGGTGCTGGGGCGATATCTGTGGGCGTTTCGGGGCATCGTCGGGCAGATGCAGCACGACCTGTTCCATGTCTACACCGTGGACCAGCACATCCTGATGGTGCTGCGCAATGTACGCCGCTTCTTCATGGCCGAGCATGCGCACGAGTACCCCTTCTGTTCGCAACTGGCAGGCGGTTGGGACAAGCCCTTCATTCTTTACATCGCCGCGCTTTTCCACGACATCGGCAAGGGCCGGGGCGGCGACCATTCGCAGATCGGCGCAGTAGAGGTACGCCGCTTTTGCCGCCAGCATGGCGTGGACCGGGAAGACGCCAAACTCATCGAATTCCTGGTCAGCGAACACCTGTGCATGAGCCGCATTGCGCAAAAGGAAGACCTGTCGGACCCCGATGTGATCGCGTCCTTTGCGCAGCGTGTCGGCAACGAGCGCTACCTCACAGCCCTGTACCTGCTGACGGTGGCGGACATTCGCGGCACCAGCCCCAAGGTGTGGAACGCCTGGAAAGGCAAGCTGCTGGAAGACCTGTACCGCGCCACCTTGCGCACGCTGGGCGGCCGCGCGCCAGATGCCGCGGCCGAAATTGAGGCACGCAAACGCGAAGCCCTGGTGCTGCTGGCCCTGAGCGCCCTGCCCTTTGAAGCCCACAAAGCCCTGTGGAACACGCTGGACGTGAGCTATTTCATGCGCCATGAGGCGGCCGACATTGCGTGGCACACGCGCCATCTGTCACGCCACGTCGGCGCCGCGCGCCCCGTGGTGCGGGCCCGCCAGTCGCTGGCGGGCGATGGCCTGCAAGTGATGGTGTACGCGCCCGACCAGGAAGACCTGTTCGCCCGCATCTGCGGCTACTTTGACCGTGCAGGGTTCAGTATTCTGGATGCGCGGGTACACACGGCCAACAACCAACATGCGTTGGACACCTTTCAGGTGGTGGCCGCGGACCAGGCGGGGCACTACCGCGAGCTGACCCACATGGTGGAAAGCGATCTGGTGCGCGTAATCGAAGAAGGCGGCCCCCTGCCCGAACCTGCACGCAAACGCGTGTCGCGACGGGTCAAGAGCTTCCCGGTCGCTCCGCGCGTCACCCTGCGGCCCGACGAAAAGGCCCAGCGCTGGCTGCTGGCCATTTCCGCCAGCGACCGCGCTGGCCTGCTCTACCTGGTAGCCCGCGTGCTGGCGCAGCACCACCTGAGCGTGCAACTGGCGAAGGTCAGCACGCTGGGAGAGCGTGTGGAAGACACCTTCCTGGTCCAAGGCCCCGAGTTGCAGAACAACGCCCGCCAGATCCAGATTGAGACTGAATTGCTACGCGAGCTGTCAGCCTGATGGATCGATGCTGCGGACAGCACATTGCTTCTCAATTGATAGCTTCCAGCGCTTACCAATCAAGCGCTAGAGGCCCATTTGACCGAAATTTTGGTCCCGACTGAATGACGGAGATAACGGTGCATGCTGCACGCCACCGCCTTTCCTCTTGCTTGTCGACGCGCGTTTGTCAGTCGTCCTCGGTCGCGCTGATCTCTGGAAACAGCACCTCGGTAAAACCGAACTGCGTGAAGTCACGCACCCGCATGGGATAGAGCTTGCCGATGAGGTGATCACATTCGTGCTGTACCACCCGGGCATGAAAACCTTCCACGGTGCGATCAATCGGATCGCCAAACGGATCCACACCCGTGTAGCGAATGCGCGACCACCGTGGCACCTTGCCCCGCAGACCGGGCACCGAAAGACAGCCTTCCCAGTCTTCCTCCTCCTGGTCGCCTAGAGGGGTGATCACCGGGTTCAGCAGCACGGTGGGCGGCACCAGAGGACGATCGGGGTAGCGCGGGTTGCGGTCGTCCGAGCCGAAAATCACCAACTGCAGGTCCACCCCGATCTGCGGCGCCGCCAGACCGGCGCCATTGACGGATTTCATCGTGTCGAACATGTCACGCACCAGCATGTGCAACGCGTCGGTGTCAAAGGCCGTCACGGGTTGGGCCACCCGCAGCAAGCGCGGGTCTCCCATTTTGAGGATGGTGTGAATGGTCATGGGGTGTTGGAGCGTGGTGGGGCTAGCGCCTGAGCGGAAATGGTTCACCTAAAAGCCCGCGCAGCATAACGTGCGCCGCACAAGCCCGCACGGGGAACGAAGCCCTGCAAAACGCCAACCGGTTTTGTGGAAAACGCTCACTTTTTGTGTATATAATCGTGGTCTTGTTCCTCGATAGCTCAGTCGGTAGAGCGCCGGACTGTTAATCCGTAGGTCCCTGGTTCGAGCCCAGGTCGAGGAGCCACTTCAAAAGCCCTGCACCCACCGGTGCAGGGCTTTTTTGTTGGGGTTCGCAGCAAGTCGCACGGGACGCCCGCACCTGTGCCAGACAATAGTGCTTTTGACCGACCACCCCGTGCCGCCGCAACTACCCTGGCTGGAGCCTCAAGACCCACTGCCCCACCCCGCCATGGCCTGGGGCCCGAACGATCCTGCACCAGGCTTGCTTGCAGCCGGGGGCGCTCTTGATGTGCCGAATCTGTGTGCAGCCTACGGCCAAGGCTCTTTCCCCTGGTATGGCCCTGGGCAACCCATTCTTTGGTGGGCGCCCGATCCGCGCATGGTGCTGCTGGTTTCTGAATTTCGCCTTCACCGTTCCCTGCGCAGAACCCTGCAGGCATTTCGCACCAATCCAGACTGTGAAATTCGGGTGGACAGCGCCTTCAGCGAGGTCATCACAGCATGCGCCACACAAGAGCGCGATGGTCAGGCAGGCACCTGGATCGTTCCCGAGATGATCTCGGCCTACACCGCACTGCATACGTCGGGATATGCCCACAGCATTGAAACCTGGGTCAACGGCAAATTGATGGGTGGACTGTACTGCGTGGCACTCGGCCGCGCCGTGTTTGGCGAATCCATGTTTGCGCACGCGACAGATGCATCCAAGATCGCGCTTTCGGCGCTGGTGTGCATGTGCCGCCACAACGGCATTGAACTCATCGACTGCCAGCAGAACACGCAGCACCTTGCCTCCTTGGGCGGACGGGAAATTTCCCGCGCACAATTCCTGATCCACACTGAGAGCGCCCGCCAACAACCCGGTCCACTCTGGAGTTTTGACCCCGTATACTGGAACGAGCTGCTGCCATCCACGCTGCCCAAGGCATGACGCAACTCAACGACCTCCCGCTGCAGACCCTGCAGTTTTACGCGACGGCCCCCTATCCCTGCAGCTACCTGCCGGATAGACAGGCCCGGTCGCAGGTGGCCACGCCCAGTCACCTGATTCAGAGCGATGTGTACTCGGACCTGGTCGCCAAAGGGTTTCGGCGCAGCGGCATGTTCACCTACCGTCCGTATTGCGACGGGTGCCAAGCCTGCACTCCACTGCGGGTGCTCGTCAACGAATTCAAGCCCGACCGCAGCCAGCGACGGTCCACGGTGCGCCATGGCAATCTTCAGGCGCGGGTGCTGCGGCTGTGTTTTGTGCCCGAGCATTACCAGCTCTACCTGCGCTATCAGAACGGCCGCCACGCCGGCGGCGGCATGGACCATGACAGCATTGATCAGTACACCCAATTTTTGCTGCAAAGCCGGGTGAATTCCCGGTTGGTGGAATTTCGAGAGACTGATGCGTCGGGCGAACCCGGCACGCTGAAGATGGTGTCCATTCTGGATGTGCTGGACGACGGGCTATCGGCCGTCTACACCTTCTATGAACCCGAGCCTCACTGCAGCTACGGCACCTACAACGTGATGTGGCAAATTGCACAGGCAAAGTCCTTGGGACTGCCCCATGTGTACCTGGGCTATTGGATCGAAGCCAGTCCAAAAATGAACTACAAGGCGCGTTTTCATCCGAATGAGATTCGTCCCCAGGGAGAGTGGCGGCGCACTGGTGAGGAAGCACCCCAAGGCGACTAAAATCGGCGCAAAGCGGTGGCACATTTCACAAGGTAAGATGCAGCGGCCCTTGCCTTATCGCCGCTCATGAAAAAAATCGACCCCAGCATTCCCGTCAAACCCAGCGTTCAAGTGCTTGAGCGCATGTTTACGCTGATCGATGTGCTGGCGTCTCGCGAAGAGGCGATTTCGCTCAAAGAGATCAGCGAAAAAACAGGCTTGCACCCCTCCACCACCCATCGCATCTTGAACGACCTGACCATTGGCCGTTTTGTGGACCGCCCGGAATCTGGCAGTTACCGCCTGGGCATGCGACTGCTGGAACTGGGCAACCTCGTCAAGGCGCGCCTGAGCGTACGCGATGCAGCACTGACCCCCATGCGCAACCTGCACAAGCTGATCCAGCAACCAGTCAACCTGAGCATGCGCCAGGGCGATGAAATTGTGTATGTGGAAAGGGCTTACAGCGAGCGATCCGGCATGCAGGTGGTCCGCGCAATTGGCGGACGTGCCCCATTGCACCTCACATCAACCGGCAAACTGTTTTTAGCGCTGGACGACCCACAGCGCGTACGCGCCTACGCTACACGTACCGGCCTGTCCGGCCAAACCCGCAACAGCATCACCCAGCTTCCCATCCTTGAACGCGAATTGGCCAAGGCACGGCAATACGGTATCGCCCGCGACAATGAAGAATTGGAATTGGGTGTGCGCTGCATGGCAGCTGGCGTGTACGACGACCAGGGAAAGCTGGTCGCTGGCCTTTCAATTTCTGCACCGGCAGACCGACTCGACGACGGCTGGCTTCCCAAACTGCAGGCAACGGCGAGCGAGATATCGGTGGCACTGGGCTATGTGGCAAGCGCCGACACGCCCGGCGATGTCATAGGCGGCGCACGAAGCTTGGTCCGGTAAAGCCTACTCGGTCCGCTGTGCGTCAATTGCCACGGCCCTCAAACGGATGATCGGGTCGCCCCTGGAAAGCCGAAAACATCCGCCGTTACTGAAGGCAGCACCAATGACCCGCGCTATACGGTACAGCGAGGTCTCCAAGGCGACCCCTCATCGCAGCAACGGGCAAATCAAAACGCCTTGCGCGTGGCAGCAAACGCCCATCAGCCCCCGTGGCCCCGAACCGCCTGGAGTGGAGCTGCCAAAGAGGGCAGAGCAGGCAGCGATTCAACCCATTGCCTCACGCGCTGGGCATCGCCCAGACGGCTGAATTTTCCCGCCGAGTCCAGAAAAACCATGATGAGCTTGCGCCCCGCAACCTGTGTCTGCATCACCAAACAACGCCCTGCTTCCGAGATGTAGCCCGTTTTCTGAAGGCCAATCTCCCAGGTGGGGTTTTTCACTAGACCATTGGTGTTGTTGTACTGCAGAGTCTTTTGCCCCACGGCTACTTCATAGCCCGGCGAGGTAGACAGCTCTCGGAGCAATGCATCACCGTGAGCCACATTGACCAGCGTAGCCAGATCCCGCGCACTGGACTGATTGCGGCTGGAGAGCCCGGTGGGTTCCACATAGCGCGTATCCGTCATACCCAGCAGGCGCGCCTTGGTGTTCATTTGGGTCACAAAAACACCCAGACCGCCCGGATAAGTTCGGCCCAACGCATGGGCGGCGCGATTTTCGCTGGACATGAGGGCCAGATGCAGCATTTCACCGCGAGTCAGCGTAGTCCCGACCGTCAGCCGCGACCGACTGCCTTTTTCGGTATCCACATCATCCTGCGTGATGGTGATGGGCTCATCCATGGGCAAATTGGCCTGCGAGATGATCATGCCGGTCATCAGCTTGGTCAGCGAGGCGATGGGCAAAACGGCGTGATCGTTCTTGCTAAGTAGCACCTCATGGGTGTCTTGGTCGATCACCAGCGCCACGCTGGATTTGAGCTCCAGCGGATCGTTGATTTCATGCAGTCCCGCAATTTGCCCAAAAGAGAGCTTGGGAGGAATGTAGGCAACGCGGGTAGGCGCTTTCGCCATCTTGGCGGTGATGCGAACCGCCTTGGTGTTGGCGGCAGTCTTGCGAGGAGCGACAGCACGTTTGGACTTTACCGCGCTGACCTGCTCTTTTTTCGTTGACGCCTTTTTTCGCTCGCCTGCATGCGCAGCCGGCGCAATCAGCGCGACACCCACGAAGAGACAGCCCAAAAGCTTGAAAAATCGACTCACTGCGGTGCAAGAGGCATGGTGCATCAAAGTGCTCCAAACAGTAAAAAGAGTTGTGCAGTGTACAGAAACTAAAAAAGTCGCGCAAGATCAATAACTTGCGCGACTTTCCCAGAAAGTGAATGAAATTATAAAATCAATACTCAGCCTTGTGCTGCCACCCGGTCAGCTTTACTTTGTAATTTGTTCAAAGCGCTGAGGTATGCCTTTGCAGACGCGACAACGATGTCTGGGTCAGCACCCACGCCGTTCACTACCCGGCCACTGTTTTGCAAACGTACAGTCACTTCACCCTGGCTCTCTGTAGATCCGCTGATGGCGTTGACCGAATACAGCACCATTTCGGCGCCGCTCTTGACGTGGGATTCGATGGCCTTGAGCGACGCATCCACCGGCCCATTGCCGTCCGATTCGCTGCGCACTTCTTGTCCATCAATGGTGAACACAATGCGCGCCCGGGGTTGCTCTCCGGTTTCACTCTGTTGAAAGAGCGACACAAAACCGTACTGTTCCCTCTCGCTGGTGACACTCTCATCGCTGACCAACGCCAGAATGTCTTCATCGAAGATCTCGCTCTTGCGGTCAGCCAACTCCTTGAACCGTGTAAACGCGGTGTTGACCTCGGTCTCGCTGTCCAAGCTGACGCCCAATTCCTGCAAGCGCTGCTTGAAAGCGTTGCGTCCACTGAGCTTGCCGAGCACGATCTTGTTGGCGCTCCAACCCACGTCCTCCGCACGCATGATTTCGTACGTGTCGCGGGCCTTCAATACGCCATCCTGGTGAATCCCGCTGGCATGGGCAAATGCATTAGCGCCTACCACCGCTTTGTTGGGCTGCACCACAAAACCCGTGGTCTGGCTGACCATGCGACTGGCCGCGACGATGTGCTGGGTGTCGATCCCCAGGTCCAGATTGAAGTAGTCACGGCGGGTCTTGACCGCCATTACGACCTCTTCCAGCGAACAGTTGCCGGCGCGCTCACCCAGCCCGTTGATGGTGCATTCAACCTGGCGTGCACCACCGATCTTGACACCCGCCAAAGAGTTGGCCACCGCCATACCCAGATCGTTGTGACAATGAACCGACCAAATGGCCTTATCACTATTGGGAATGCGCTCACGCAAAGTCCGAATGAAGGTGCCATACAGCTCGGGGATCGCATAGCCCACCGTGTCAGGCACGTTGATGGTGGTGGCTCCTTCACTGATGACAGCCTCCAGCACCCGGCACAAAAAGTCTGGATCGCTGCGGTAGCCATCCTCTGGGCTGAACTCGATGTCCCCCACCAAATTGCGCGCAAAACGCACCGACTGCTTGGCTTGCTCCAGCACTTGGTCCGGTGTCATGCGCAGTTTCTTTTCCATGTGCAGCGCAGACGTCGCGATAAAGGTATGAATGCGTGCACTGGCTGCGCCCTTCAAGGCCTCCGCAGCGCGGGAAATATCCCGGTCATTTGCACGAGAAAGTGAGCAAATGGTGGACTCCCGGATCGCATTCGCGATGGCCTGCACCGCCTCGAAATCCCCATTGGAGCTGGCTGCAAAACCCGCCTCGATGACATCGACCTTCAGGCGCTCCAGCTGGCGGGCAATGCGCAGCTTTTCGTCTTTGGTCATGGACGCGCCGGGCGACTGCTCGCCGTCACGCAAGGTGGTGTCAAAAATGATGAGTTTGTCAGCCATGTCGTCTCTCCTGGGTCTAGTGAAGTTGGGGGTGGCAGTGGGTTCAGCCCGCAACACTGAAAATCTGGTGCCCAAAACAAAAGGCCCGTTGCGGGTGCATACGGGCCTTTGTGGAAAAGTGTGCGCGTGCGCCTACTGTCTCCGCCCGTGGGGAGGTAGCAGTAGCGCCATTGCAAACGATTTCATGCGGTGCAATGTAGCACAAGTCGCCAAACACCGCGGCATTCACTTGTGAAGTCCGCGCTCATCAGGCTCATCAGTTGATGTACTGATGACACTGCTGTGCTGGCCCTTGGCCTTGCGCCACGCATAGACCCCGTAGCCACTCACACCATAAAAAACGAAAACACCAAACAGCACGATGGGAGGGTTGATGTTGATGACGGCGATACCCAGCGCAATCAGCACAATGGCCGCAAAAGGCACGCTCTTTTTCATCTGCAAGTCCTTGAAACTGTAGAACGGCACATTGGTCACCATGGTGAGGCCGGAATACAGCGTGAAGGCGAACATGATCCAGGTGATTTGGTTCCAGGTGAGCCACAGGTCTTCCCCACGGCGCACACCCAACTCGGTCATAAGCCAGATAAAGCCCGCCACCAAGGCCGCTGCCGCGGGGGAAGGCAACCCTTGAAAATAGCGTTTATCCACCACGCTGGTATTCACATTGAAGCGGGCCAGACGCAGTGCAGCGCAGGCGCAATAGACAAAGGCCGCAATCCAGCCCCAGCGCCCCAACCCCCTCAATGACCACTCATAGGCGATCAGGGCCGGGGCCGCGCCAAACGACACCATGTCAGACAGCGAATCCATCTGCTCACCAAACGCGCTCTGGGTATTGGTCATTCGGGCCACGCGGCCGTCCAGACTGTCGAGCACCATGGCGCAAAACACACCCACAGCGGCCAAGTCGAAGCGACCGTTCATGGCCATCACGATGGAATAAAAGCCCCCAAACAGCGCTGCCAACGTAAACAGATTGGGCAAGATGTAGATGCCTTTGCGCCGCTTGCGCACCATCACCTCAGTGCTTTCGGTGGAACCATTGCCATCGTGCATCAAAAAGACCTCCAGCGCTTGCCTGAAAAGCACAAGCAGCTATTAAATTTATAGTATTCGACAGCTTCTGCCCTGCAGCCCAGTTGTCGCTCGCATCCAGGGCGAAGGTCGCAGTGTAGCGCCTGCAAACGGTACTTCACTCCAATGAAAAAGGCCACCGAAGTGGCCTTTTGAAGGTTCAAGTACGAAGCATTAGTTGCGGGTCTGGTCGACCAGCTTGTTCTTGGCAATCCAGGGCATCATGGCGCGCAGTTGACTGCCCACTACTTCGATGCTGTGGTCGGCCGTATTGCGGCGGCGGGCCGTCATCGATGGGTAGTTCAGGCGGCCTTCCTGGATGAACATCTTGGCGTATTCACCGTTCTGGATGCGCTTCAGGGCATTGCGCATGGCGGCGCGCGACTGCTCGTTGATCACCTCGGGGCCGGTCACGTACTCGCCGTACTCGGCGTTGTTCGAGATCGAGTAGTTCATGTTGGCGATGCCGCCTTCGTAGATCAGGTCCACGATGAGCTTCAATTCGTGCAGGCACTCGAAGTAGGCCATCTCGGGGGCATAGCCGGCTTCCACCAGGGTTTCGTAGCCCATCTTGATCAGCTCAACAGCACCGCCACACAGCACTGCCTGTTCGCCGAACAGGTCGGTCTCGGTTTCTTCCTTGAAGTTGGTCTCGATGATGCCGGCCTTGCCGCCGCCGTTGGCTGCAGCGTAGGAGAGGGCCAGATCGCGGGCCTTGCCGGACTTGTCCTGGTGCACCGCCACCAGGTGGGGCACGCCGCCGCCCTGGGTGTAGGTGTTGCGCACGGTGTGGCCAGGGGCCTTGGGCGCGACCATCCACACGTCCAGGTCAGCACGGGGCACGACCTGGTTGTAGTGCACGTTGAAGCCATGAGCGAAAGCCAGCGAGGCGCCTTGCTTGATGTTGGGTTCGACGTTGTTCTTGTACACAGCTGCGATGTCTTCGTCAGGCAGCAAGATCATGACCACGTCCGCCGATTTGACGGCGTCGTTGACTTCCAGCACGTTCAGGCCAGCCTTGCCAACCTTGTCCCACGATGCACCGCCCTTGCGCAGGCCGACCACGACCTTCACGCCACTGTCGTTCAGGTTCTGTGCATGGGCATGGCCCTGCGAGCCGTAGCCGATGATGGCCACAGTCTTGCCCTTGATCAGGCTCAGGTCGGTGTCTTTGTCGTAGAAAACTTTCATGGGTCGCTCCGGTAGAAATACGTTGTTGGGTTGAAAAATAAACCAGGGGATTGTCTTACACGCGCAGAATGCGTTCGCCGCGACCGATGCCACTGGCGCCGGTGCGTACGGTTTCGAGAATGGCTGTGCGATCAATGGCTTGCAGGAAAGCGTCGTTCTTGGACTGATCCCCGGTCAGCTCGATGGTGTAGCTCTTCTCGGTCACGTCGATGATGCGGCCGCGGAAGATGTCGGCCATTCGCTTCATTTCCTCGCGCTCCTTGCCCACCGCGCGCACCTTCACCATCATGAGCTCACGCTCGGTATAGGCACCTTCGGTGAGATCGACCACCTTCACGACCTCGATGAGGCGGTTCAGGTGTTTCGTGATCTGCTCGATCACGTCGTCAGAGCCCGTGGTCTGAATCGTCATGCGCGAGAGCGATGGATCCTCGGTGGGCGCCACGGTGAGCGATTCGATGTTGTAGCCACGGGCGGAGAAAAGCCCCACGACGCGGGAAAGAGCACCAGGCTCGTTTTCCAGCAAGACAGCAATGATGTGTTTCATAAGTGCAGATTCCTCTTTTCGCTGCCCTCCCCCGTGCACGGTAATACACGGGCTTGGCAGGCAATAGATTCGTCAAAAAAGTGAGTGCTATCTATTCGATAGCTAGTAGCGCTTGATGGACAAGCGCTGGAGGCCGATTTCGCTTAAAGATCTTCCGATCCCAGCAACATTTCGGTGATGCCCTTGCCTGCCTGAACCATCGGGAACACGTTCTCGGTGGGGTCGGTGCGGAAGTCCATGAACACCGTGCGGTCCTTGAGCTTGCGGGCTTCGCGCAGCGCTGGCTCCACGTCCTTCGGGTGCTCGATCAGCATGCCGACGTGGCCATACGCCTCGGCCAGCTTCACGAAGTTGGGCAGCGCATCCATATAGCTGTGGCTGTAGCGGCCGGAGTATTCAATCTCCTGCCACTGGCGCACCATGCCCAGGTAACGGTTGTTCAACGAGCAGATCTTGATCGGCGTGTTGTATTGCAGACAAGTCGACAGTTCCTGAATGTTCATCTGCACCGAGCCTTCGCCCGTGATACAGAACACCTCAGAATCCGGCTTGGCCAACTTGATACCCATGGCGTAGGGGATGCCCACGCCCATGGTGCCCAAACCGCCAGAGTTGATCCAACGGCGAGGCTCGTCAAAGCGGTAGTACTGCGCGGCCCACATCTGGTGCTGACCCACGTCGGACGTGATGTAGGTGTCGGCATCCTTGGTCATGTTCCACAGCGTTTCGACCACATACTGCGGCTTGATGACGTCAGGGCCGCCCATGCTGTATTTGAGGCAATCGCGGCTGCGCCAGCCTTCGATGGTGTCCCACCATGCGGCAAGTGCGCCAGCATCGGGGCGGGTGCTGCTCTCGCGGATCATGGAGATCAGCTCGGTGAGCACATCCTTCACGTCGCCGACGATCGGGATGTCGACCTTCACGCGCTTGGAAATGCTCGACGGGTCGATATCAACGTGGATGATCTTGCGGTCGTTCTGCGCGAAGTGCTTGGGGTTGCCGATCACGCGGTCGTCAAACCGGGCGCCCACAGCCAGCAGCACGTCGCAGTTCTGCATGGCATTGTTGGCTTCGATGGTGCCATGCATGCCCAGCATGCCCAGGAACTTGCGGTCCGACGCCGGGTAGGCACCCAGGCCCATCAACGTATTGGTGACCGGGTAGCCCAGCATGTCCACGAGCGTACGCAGCTCATTGGTGGCATTGCCCAGCAGAACGCCACCACCGGTGTAGATGTAGGGGCGCTTGGCAGCCAACAGGAGCTGCAGCGCCTTGCGGATCTGCCCGCCATGGCCCTTGCGGACGGGGTTGTACGAGCGCATTTCCACGCTTTGCGGGTAGCCGCTGTAAGGCACCTTCTTGAAGGAAACGTCCTTGGGCACGTCCACCACCACGGGGCCAGGGCGGCCGGTGCGGGCAATGTGGAAGGCCTTCTTCATCGTCATTGCCAGATCGCGCGGGTCCTTGACGAGAAAATTGTGTTTGACAATGGGACGGGTGATGCCCACCGTGTCGCATTCCTGGAAGGCATCCAGGCCAATCGCGGGCGTGGGCACCTGGCCGGAGATGATCACCATCGGAATGCTGTCCATGTACGCCGTAGCGATACCCGTGACAGCGTTGGTGAGGCCTGGGCCCGACGTGACCAGCGCTACGCCGACTTCGCCCGTGGCGCGGGCATAGCCATCGGCAGCGTGCACGGCCGCCTGCTCGTGACGCACCAGCACATGCTGGATGGTGTCTTGCTTGTAGAGCGCGTCGTAGATGTAGAGAACTGCGCCACCTGGGTAACCCCAGATGTACTGGACGTTCTCCGCCTGGAGCGACTTGATGAGAATCTCGGCGCCCATGAGGTCCTGAGTGCCGGAAACGGGAGAGGTGTTGTTGCCCTGCGCAGCAGCGGCCGCCGAAGTGAGTTCAGCCTTGGAGATTTCCATGATCGATCAACCTTTGTGAATTTCTCTGACGAAAAACCTTGGGTGCTCCTTGCACACGCTCTTGTGAAGCTAGCTCGGAACTTGAGGCCAAGGACATAAGCGAGATGATTGCCCGCCGGACCGTGACCCGTTTGCCTTTTGAATTGCAGCAGCGATTATCGCACTGCAACACAACCAAAACCCGCGAGCCCTCAAAAATTCACCGCCGGATGCGATAATCCGCGGCTTCACAGTGCCACTTAGCCACATTTTTGGTGCCTATCGGCGCCAATCCCTCCCGGGCTGACCCGTCTTGGCAACCGAACAAGAACTCTCCGACTTCCTCAAAAGTGTAGAAAAGCGCGCCTTCAAGCGCTCGGTCTATCACGTTCGAAACGAGGAAGCGGCGCTCGATATTGTTCAAGACAGCATGCTCAAACTGGCCGAACACTACGGTGACAAGCCAGCCAACGAGCTGCCGATGCTCTACCAGCGCATCCTGTCCAATTGCACACTGGACTGGTTTCGGCGCCAGAAAACACGCAATGCACTGTTTTCGAGCATGAGCGACTTTGAAGGTCCCGGTGAAGATGGCATGGATTTTGATCTGCTGGAAGCGTATTCAGGACCAGAGAACGGGGAACGCGCAGAAAGCGCCGAGGATCTGACCCGCCGGGCACAAATCTTTCACGGTATTGAGGCGGAAATCGCCGAGTTACCGCCGCGTCAACGGGAAGCATTCCTCATGCGTTACTGGGAAGAAATGGATGTAGCAGAAACGGCAGCGGCCATGGGCTGCTCCGAGGGAAGCGTGAAAACGCACTGTTTTCGTGCCATACAAAGCCTCAGCAAGGCACTGAAGGCCAAAGGAATCGAGCCATGAACACTGTACAGATCCCATCCGCACAAGCAGAAGCTGCAGCAGAGCGTTTTGCGCAGCGCGTCGCAACGCGTTTGTCCAACGGCACGAACGAATTGCCCTATGACATTTCAGAACGGCTTCGCGCATCGCGCGTGCAGGCACTTGCCAAGCGCAAGAAGCTGACAGCTCCCGCACGTATAGCAGCGCCAGTCCTCGTCAACGGGGGGGGCAGCGCCACCCTGGGCCGCGGCGGCGAAGGCGGAAGTTGGTGGAGTGCACTGGTTTCGGCGGTTCCGTTGATGGCTTTGGTCGTGGGTCTGGTGGTCATCAATATTGCCCAAGACGAAGACAGCGCCAATGACCTCGCCGAGGTGGACGCCGCGTTGCTGACCGATGACCTGCCGCCTGCCGCTTACGCAGATCCAGGCTTTGTACAATTTCTCAAGACTTCCGCCCAGTCCAACTGATCAGACTGACACCGGACTGCATGCACCCACGTCCCACTGACGCCCGCCCTAACCTGCCAGCCTTCGTGCTGGCTTTGGCACTTCTGGGAGCGTTTGCCGTGGCGGGTGGCCTGGTTTGGGTACAGATGCGCATGGCCCCGGGCACGTTGTTACCCGTCGGCGCCGAGGCGGCTATCGCAGCGCCCAACAACGTGCGCCCCCACACTGCAAGTGGTACTCCAGCCGCACCCTTGGTCGAAACGGGCCCTGGCTGGGAGACGCTCACAACCCCTCAGAAACTCGCGCTATACCCGCTGGCTGAGCGTTGGGCGCTCATCAGCGAGGTGCAAAAGCGCCGCTGGTTGTCGCTGGCCAATAACTTTTCTGGCTTGCCACCCGAAGAGCAGACCAAGTTTCATGACCGGATGACGGACTGGGCCAGTTTGAGTGCCCAGCAGCGCAACCAGGCGCGGCTGAACTACGCCGTCACCAACCGCTTGGCTCGCGATGACAAGCGTGCCCAGTGGGAGGCCTACCAAGCGTTGTCCGATGACGAAAAGCGGGCACTGGCTGCCAAGGCGGCCCCCAAACCCAAGGGCGCTGCGACGGCCTTGCGTCCGGTGTCTCCTAAAAAGCTGGCGCAGGTGCCGGCCGCTACGCAGGCCAACCCCAATCGCCCGAACGCCCCCAAAATCCCACCGGTCATTGACCAATCGCCCCGTGTGGCCGCGCCGGTCACCCCCGCGGCAGCACCCAGCGCAGTATCACCATCCCCACACACCGAACCCGTGGTGGTGGAAACCGCTCCGGTCTCGGTCCCGGTGGCCATACCGTCTGCACTACCACCGCTCAGCCCCGGCGCTTCGGATACACCGACATCAGCAAACGATCCTCCGGTGACGCCTGACACCTCAGGCCTGTATCCTCAGTAGTTTTCTAGCCTGACACCGCCTTGCGCGGTTTTTCCGGAATGCCCGCTTCTCCCCCCGCCCGCGTGCCGCAGCTTGATACCGCCGGCGCACCCCCTCATCCCATCGGCACTGCTCCCAACCTGTGGCGCCGCATGGCCTGCTGGCTGTACGAAGGCATGTTGATGTTCGGGGTAGTCTTTATTGCCGGCTACCTTTTTGGCACATTGAGCCAGACCCGCAATGCGATGGACAACCGACACGCCCTGCAAGCGTTCCTGTTTGTCATCTTCGGCATTTACTTCACCTGGTTCTGGGCCAAGGGCCAGACGTTGGCCCAAAAGACCTGGCATATCCGCGTGGTGGACAAGGCAGGACAGCCCATCACCCAAGCGCGTGCATTGCTGCGCTATGCGCTAAGCTGGGTGTGGTTCATTCCCCCGCTCGCTGCGTACTCGCTTGGCGTATCGGCGGTTGAAGTCCTGGTCCTTACATTCGGCTGGGTTGCGATCTGGGCGATCTTGAGTCGCTTCCATCCTGCGCGACAGTTTTGGCACGACGCATGGGCGGGCACCCGTCTGGTGCACTTTGAGCTTCCCAAAAACTAGGCATTGCTTAGCGGTCTGTGCCCGTTTTGGAGCAGAGCGTGCAAGAAAATGATTCCATGCCCTCCTCATCCTCTGAACCCACTCCACCCGTTAACCCCCAGAAGACCCGCACAGGTCTCAATCGCGTCTGGCACGCGGCTGGCTATTCTATGGAAGGCCTGCGCGCAGGCTGGAACGAGAAGGCCTTTCGCCAAGAAGCCATCGCCGCCATCGTGCTCATTCCCGCGTCGCTGTGGCTCGGGCAAAGCTGGGTGGAAATCGCGCTATTGGCAGGCTCGGTCGTGATGGTGATGATTGTCGAACTGCTCAACACCGGCATCGAAACCGCCATCGACCGCATCGGACCCGAATGGCATGACCTGTCCAAACGCGCCAAGGACATGGGCAGTGCCGCGGTACTGCTGGCGCTGCTTTTGTGCGTAGGCACCTGGGCTGCGGCAATTTTTCAGAGGATTTCCCATGGTTGAACCAGCTTTTTCTGTGTGTGTGTACTGCGGCTCCCGTCCGGGTGAAGACGCCGCTTTTGCTCAGGCCGCAAAAACGGTCGGACAATGGATTGGTACCCACGGAGGTCAACTGGTTTACGGGGGCGGCCGCAGCGGCCTTATGGGCACGGTGGCCGAGGCCACGCGCTCGGCAGGTGGGCGTGTGGTGGGTGTGATTCCCCAAGCCCTGGTCGACAAAGAACTGGCCAACCGCCAATGCGACGAACTGCACATTGTGCAAACCATGCACGAACGCAAAGCCATGATGGCCGAACGCAGCGACGCTTTTTTGGCCCTGCCCGGCGGCATTGGCACGTTCGAAGAACTGTTTGAAGTTTGGACCTGGCGTCAACTGGGCTACCACGACAAGCCCCTGGGCCTGCTCAACGTGGCCGGCTACTACGACGGCCTTCTGAGCTTTTTGCAGACCAGCGTAGCCAGCGGTTTCATGGGCGAATGGCAGATGGGCCTGCTGCACGCATCCACCGACGCCGAAGCCCTGCTGCGCACGCTGGTGCAAGACGCCGGCCCCGACCAAGCACCCGTCCCGCTGCGCACGGTGATCTAACAGCCTTCAAAAACTGGCGCAGCGCAAGGCCAGTGCCACCGTGGAACTGGCTTTGCCAGGCCACTGGTGGCAGCCCCCCTCTGGGGCTGAGGGCTGCGGCTCCAAGCCCGCCTGCGCAGGCTTGGACTGGCCCGAAGAGACGCCGCGTCTGGCGGCGGCACCGAGGCGCGAAGCAACTCAGGGGGCGCTTATACCGCCGCGTCGTCCAAATCCCCGGTGCGAATGCGCACCGTGCGCTCCACCGCCGTCACAAAAATCTTGCCGTCGCCGATCTTGCCGGTGCGCGCCACGTTCACGATGGCGTCCACGCAGCGGTCCACGTCTTCGGTCCGCACGACGACCTCGACCTTGACCTTGGGCAGAAAGTCCACCACGTACTCGGCGCCACGGTACAGCTCGGTGTGGCCCTTCTGGCGGCCAAAACCCTTCACCTCGGTCACGGTGAGACCGGTCACACCACACTCGGCCAAGGCTTCGCGAACTTCTTCGAGTTTGAACGGCTTGATGACGGCGGTGATCATTTTCATGGCGTGTCTCCTGAAGGATGTAAAAAAAAGCGGGGGGGGGCTGAAGGCGCAGCGCTGAAGCTCTACGCCCGGAATTTGCTGGTGATAGGGTAACGCCAGTCCTTGCCAAAGCTGCGGCGCGTCACCCTTATCCCCACGGGCGCCTGGCGGCGCTTGTATTCATTGAGCTTGATGAGGCGCGTGACGCGCTCGACATCGGCGCGGGCAAAACCACTGGCGATGATGGATTCGATAGGCTCGTCGTTCTCCATGTAACGCGCCACGATGGCGTCCAGCACCTCGTACGGCGGCAGGCTGTCCTGGTCCTTCTGGTCCGGCCGCAATTCAGCACTGGGCGGACGCGTGATGATGCGCTCGGGGATGGGGCTGGCGCCCGTGCCGTACGGGTCGTTGACGTTGCGCCAGCGAGCCAAATCGAACACCCGGGTTTTGGCCACGTCCTTAATGACAGCAAAACCACCCGCCATGTCACCGTACAGCGTGCAGTAACCCGTGGACATCTCGCTCTTGTTGCCCGTGGTGAGCACGATAGAGCCGAACTTGTTGGACAAGGCCATTAGCAGCGTGCCCCGGATGCGCGCCTGCAGATTCTCTTCGGTCGTGTCCTCGGCCAAACCTGCAAAGTCGCTGGCCAGCGCGGCCTTGAAGGCCTCGAATTGGGGCTTGATGGAGATCTCGTCGTAGCGCACGCCCATGCGGGTGGCCATGTCGCGCGCATCGATCCAGCTGATGTCGGCCGTGTAGGGCGACGGCATCATCACCGTGCGCACCTTGTCGGCGCCCAGCGCATCCACGGCAATCGCCAGCACCAGGGCCGAGTCGATGCCGCCCGACAGGCCCAGCAGCGCGCCTGGAAAGCCGTTTTTGCCCACGTAGTCGCGCACGCCCAGCACCAGGGCATCCCACAGATCGGCCTCCAGGCCTTTCTCTGGAGATACATTAGCTTCAATTTTGATAGCTGATTGCGCTGAATGGGCGTGCGAAAACACCAGTTTTTCTTCAAACCCTGGCCCCCGGCAGGCCACCGAGCCATCGGCGTTGAGCGCGAACGAGCGGCCTTCAAACACCACCTCGTCCTGCCCTCCGACGAGATGGGCGTAGACCAGCGGCAGACCCGTATCGGCCACACGCTCGCGCATGGTCTGCTCGCGTTCGGCGCTTTTGCCCAAGTGGAACGGCGATGCGTTGATGACCGCCAGCAGTTGAGCACCTGCCGCTGCCGCATCGCGTGCGGGGGCGGCAAACCAGGCGTCCTCACACACCAGCACGCCCACGCGCACGCCTTCCACTTCAAAGATGCAAGGCTGGTCGCCCGCCACAAAGTAGCGGCGCTCGTCAAACACCTGGTAATTGGGCAGCTCGCGCTTGGCGTAGGTCTGCTCGACCAGCCCGTCGCGCAGCACGCTGGCGGCGTTGAAGCAGGCGCTGAAAGCCGGTGCATCCGGCGATACGGCCTGCGGGTGGCCCAGCACGATGGCCAGGCCTTTCAACCCCGCAGTCTCGCGGGCTACGGTTTTCACGGCATCATCACAGGCCGCAATGAAGGCGGGGCGCAAGAACAGGTCTTCGGCCGCATAGCCGCAAATCGCCAGCTCAGGGGTCAGCAGCAACCGCGCCCCTTGGGTGTAGGCCTCGCGGGCTGCCGCGATGATCTTTTGGGCGTTGCCGGGCATGTCGCCCACGACAAAGTTGAGCTGCGCAGTGCAAATGGAGAGCGTCATGGAACTGGAATCGGCCCCTGCGGCCAGGTTGAATACCGCCAATATTGGCCCGCAGCCTGCAAAACAAGACCGGGGCATGCATGGCTGAAGCTGCCATTATCGCCCGCGTAATCGGCACTGCGCTGGATGTGGATGCCACCGCCTGGAACGCCCTGCTGGCGTCGCAAAGCCACCCCACGCCGTTCATGCGCCATGAGTATCTGGCCGCGCTGGAGGCGAGCGACAGCGCCACCCCGCGCACCGGCTGGGCGCCCCGATTCATGACGTTGTGGGACGGCCAGGGCGACGACGAGGTGTTGATCGCCGCCTGCCCGATGTACCTCAAGAATCATTCGTACGGCGAGTACGTGTTCGACTGGGCCTGGGCCAGCGCTTACGAGCAGCACGGCGTGCCCTACTACCCCAAGGCTGTAATTGCCGTGCCTTTCACACCGGTGCCAGGCACGCGCCTGATGGCGCGCGATGACTCTGCGCGGGCCTTGTTGGTGCAAGCGGTATGCCAGTGGTGCGAGGATGAGAACGTATCGTCCGTGCACATCTTGTTTGCCAGCCACGACGATGTGCTCACCAGTGCGCAGCAAGACTTGATGCTGCGCCATACCGTGCAATTTCACTGGAAAAATGTGGCCCCCACGCTCACCGCTGCGCGTGATTCGCTGCCCCATGCCGGGGAAGCGGCTCCGGCTTCACCAGAGGGTGGGGCCCTCACCGCTTTGGGGCAGCCCGGCGGCGGCGAGAACGCGGCTCCCACGCTGATCACGCCTTCTGATGCGCCTTCCTCCGAAGGGGCCTCGCCTACGGGCGGCGGCGCGGGCCAACCCTTCCAAGACTTCGACCACTTCCTCGCCAGCCTCGCCCAAGACAAGCGCAAGAAGATCCGCCAGGAGCGCCGCCGCGTGGCCGATGCGGGTGTCTCGTTCCGCTGGTCGCGTGGCGCAGACATCAGCGCGGCCGACTGGGATTTTTTCTACCGCTGCTACGAGCGCACCTACCTTGAACACGGCAACCCGCCCTACCTCACACGGGACTTCTTCGCCCGTATGGCCGCCCACATGCCCGAAGCGTGGCTGCTGTTTGTCGCCGAGCGTGACGGCAAATCTATTGCTAGTAGTTTGATAGCTATCAGCGCTTTACCATCAAGCGCTAGCGGCCAAAATCATCAAAACTCTGTGGCCTATGGCCGCTACTGGGGCGCGATGGAGCGTGTGGACTGCCTGCACTTTGAGGCCTGCTACTACCAGCCGCTGCAGTGGTGCATTGACCATGGCATTGACCGGTTTGAAGGCGGCGCCCAGGGCGAGCACAAGATGGCCCGCGCGCTGCTGCCTGTGCAGGCCACCAGTGCGCACTGGCTCGCACACCCTGCGTTTGCAGAGGCGGTCGAACGCTTTCTGGCGCGCGAGGGCGAAGGGGTGCAAGGCTACATGGGCGAATTGCAAGCAAGAAGCCCCTTCAGACGAGCAGAGTGATGGGCAGGCGGGCCAGAATTGGGCAACAAGGCCAGCGAAGAGCCCCCGTGCTCGGCAGAAATTCATTTGCATCGTTAACGTGTGCGATAGCGATCAGTGCTGCCCGTGTTTCGCTCGCTTCAAGCCCCGGGCTGAGCGCCACGCTCCTTCACAAAATCCACAAATGCTCTGAGTGGCGCCGGCAGGTGGCGTCGGCCTGAGTAATAGAGAAATGGCCCAGGAAAAGGCATTGCCCATTCCTCCAGGACCGGAACAAGCGCGCCGCTATCGAGGTGGGGCTGCAGCCAGCCCTCGAACAGATAAATGATTCCGCAACCCGCCAGTGCGGCGTCCACCGCCAAATCCACCCCTGCGGACACGCGCACGACCAGGGGGCCGTGGACGTCAACAGACGCTATCTCGCCATCACGTTCGAACTCCCAATCGGGCATGGCACCGCTGGCAAAACGCCCACGCAGGCAGGCGTGCTGCATCAGGTCTCGCGGGTGTTCAGGCCGACCGCGCGCTGCCAGATAGGTGGGAGAGGCCGCAGTAGCAAAACGCTGCCAGCGGGGGCCGATGGGGATGGCGATCATGTCCATCTCCAGGCGCTCACCATAGCGGATACCGGCGTCGCAGCCTTCGGCCAGGATGTCCACAAACCCTTCTTCAACCACCACGTCCAGGCGGATGTCAGGGTAAGCCGCCAGGAACGCGGGCACGATGGCGGGCAACACCAGCCGCGCTGCACTGGCAGGCACGTTCAACCGCAGGGTGCCGGCTGGCCGATCACGAAATCCATTCACCACGTCCAGTGCGGCGTCCACCTCGCCCAGCGCGGGGCCCACGCGCTCCAGCAAGCGCGCGCCCGCCTCGGTGGGCGCAACGCTGCGGGTCGTGCGGTGCAAAAGCCGCACTCCCAGGCGCGCCTCCAGCCGGCGCACCGCTTCACTCAGGCTAGACGCACTGACACCTCCGCTCCGCCCCGCCTCCCGAAACCCGCCAGCGCGTGCAACAGAGACAAACGCGGCCAGATCGCCCAGGTATTCAGCCATGTTGAAAAAGCTCCTCGGCCATTGTTCGAAAAAGCGCACAACCTGTGCGCATTAAACCGGCTTATCGTACGCGGCTTGCGTCCCTAAAGTGGACTTCATTCCATTGAAAGGACATCTCCATGCAATCGATCAACAACGCTGGCACCTTCCCGCTCGGCACCCGCGAAGTAAAGCGCCTTGGGTATGGCGCCATGCAATTGGCCGGCCCCGGGGTCTTCGGGCCACCCAAGGACCGCGCCGCTGCCATCGCTGTGCTGCGTGCGGCCGTGGACAGTGGCGTGAACCACATTGACACCAGCGACTTCTATGGTCCGCACATCACCAACCAGGTCATCAAAGAGGCGCTACACCCGTACCGCGATGGCTTGGTGATCGTGACAAAGGTGGGCGCGGTGCGCGGACCAGACGCATCCTGGACGCCTGCCTTCTCGGAAACCGCACTCAAGGACGCCGTGCATGACAACCTTCGCAACCTGGGGTTGGACGTTCTGGACGTAGTGAACCTGCGTGCCATGTTCAGCGTGCACGGGCCGCAGGAAGGGTCGCTGGAGGCCCCGCTCACGGTGCTGGCAGAACTGCAACACCAGGGCCTGATTCGGCACATCGGCCTGAGCAACGTCACTGCGCGCCAAGTGCAGGACGGACGCACGGTGTGCCCCATTGTGTGCGTGCAGAACATGTACAACCTGGCAAACCGGGCGGACGAAGCCCTGCTCATGCAGCTCGCAGGCGAAGGCACTGCCTACGTGCCATTCTTTCCGCTCGGAGGATTTACGCCGCTGCAATCGGACGCGTTGTCCGAAGTGGCAACGGCTCTGGGCGCCACGCCTATGCAAGTGGCGCTGGCGTGGCTGCTGCAGCGCGCGCCCAACGTCCTGCTGATCCCTGGCACCTCATCGGTCGCACACCTTCAACAGAATCTGGCAGCAGCAAACCTGCAGCTGCCACCCGATGCAGTGGCAAGGCTGGACGGGCTGGGTGCCGTGGCGCCGGCAGCCCCCCACTGAACCGCAGCAGCATCCTGCACACGGCCATCCACCGGTCAGAAGCTTTCCCAGTCCGTATCGTTACCGCCCGCCGTAGCCGTGACCGTTGAAGAAGCCTTGGATGGTTTAGCCAATGCATGAGCGGGCTGCGCTGCACGCGATGCCACCGGCGCCTTGGGCAACGCCCGTGGCTTGGGCGCTGACATGGGGCGAGCCTGTGCTGCACCAACGGTGCGCGCAACCGCTGCGGCTGGGGAGATAGCCGGTGGCGTCTGCCCACTCGACAACCGGAAGAACGCCACCGTGCTCACCAGGTCTTGCGCCTGATTGTTCAGGCTGCTGGCCGCCGCAGCCATTTCTTCAACCAATGCAGCGTTTTGCTGCGTGACCTGATCCATCTGCGTCACGGCCTCGCCCACCTGCGACACGCCCTGGCTCTGCTCAGAGCTGGCGGCGCTGATCTCGCCCATCAAATCCGTCACGCGCTTGATGGCACTTACCACCTCATTCATGGTGGCACCGGCCTTGTCCACCAGCACAGTGCCCGTGCCTACGCGCTCCACGCTGTCGTTGATCAGTGCCTTGATCTGCTTGGCGGCGTCGGCCGAACGGCCTGCCAGGCTGCGCACTTCAGACGCCACCACCGCAAAACCACGGCCCTGCTCACCCGCACGGGCGGCCTCGACGGCGGCGTTCAGCGCCAGGATGTTGGTCTGAAACGCAATCCCATCGATCACGCCAATGATGTCGGCGATCTTGCTGCTGCTGTCGTGGATGCCCTTCATGGTGCTGACCACCTGGCTCACCACTTCGCCACCGCTCACCGCCACGGTCGATGCGCTTTGGGCCAGCTGGTTGGCTTGACGGGCGTTCTCGGCGTTCTGGCGCACGGTGGAGTTGAGTTGTTCCATCGACGCAGCGGTTTCCTGCAGCGCGCTGGCCTGCTGCTCGGTGCGGGCGCTCAGGTCGTTGTTGCCCTGCGCAATCTCCGACGAGGCCGTAGAGACACTTTCAGACCCCGAACGCACCTGGCCCACGATGCGCGCCAGGTTCTGCTGCATCTCGTCCAGCGAACGCAACAACTGCGCCACTTCGTCTTTGCCATCGTGGCGGATGTCCACCGCCAAGTTGCCGTGGCTGATTTCATCTGCCGCCTCCACCGCGCGCTGCACGGGGCGCACGATGGAGCGTGTAGCCCACAGCGCCAATACAGCACCCAAAATCAAGGACACCACAGCGCCAATGGTCAATGCTAACTGGCTGGTACCCGCTGTTTTTATGAGGCTCGCTTCGAATTCGTCGAGCTGCTTGTGCGTGTTATCGGCCACATCGGCAAGTGACTGGAGGTAGGTGGTCGCCATGGGCTTGAGGTCCGTGTCCACCAATGCCGCCACGTCTTCACCCGCCTTTTTGCGCTCCAGCAACTTGGCGCGGGCACCCACATATGCGGACCGAGTGACGGCTACGCGGTCCAGCAGCTGCTTTTCCTTGTCATCGTCAATCAGGGCCACGAGCTGCTTTTGGATTTCAGTGGCGCGCTTGGATGTCGCGGTCATGTCGATGCCAAGCGCTGCGATCTGAGCCGCATCATTGGTTTTGAGCGCCGCAGAAGCACGCACCCAGTTGAGGTCGATAGCCGACTTCCAATCCTGAGCCAGCGAATTGCGCTGCATTTCTATAGTGGCAATCCGCACGCTGGCGTCTTTCAGCACAGAAAGTCTCCAAACGCCGATGGCGGCAATGCTGGCAGTGATCAGTAAGACCAAGCCAAAGGCAAAACTTAAGCGGGTGCCGATTCTGAGGTTATTCATGGGTCTCTTTCGTATGTGTTGTGAGGAAAGCCTGCCTTTAGTTTCTTAAGGAACTCTTTTCGCAATGGTCCGTTGGAAGACATCAAAAGGCTTGTCGATTTCCTCAAGTGATAACAATTATATCACTTTTAATGATACAAATGATTAAATCAATTGAGCGCAAAAATTGAATCTACGCGTTCCCACGCATTGATAGCAATGATCGCTGGTACGCATGACGAGTCAGAAAGCCCTCACGCAGCAGCAAAAGAAAAAGGCACGTGGACAAGCCACGTGCCTTTTTCATGTTCGGAGGCACCGCAACAGCGCCTGCTACATCCTGTCCAGAACCTTCCCAATAGTCTTCAACCCAGTGCGGACTGTTGGGGGTAGCGGTACCTTCGCTGCAGTTCGTACGCCCTTTGCACGCAGTGCTACAAAGGTCTATGACGGGCGCTGATGTGAATCCATCTTTTTCACTGCCGCGGAAGCAGGGACAGCAGCGATGCCGCGCCCCCGGGGCGATGCGAAGCGCTGGGGGACGAGGGCGCAGCCACTGCTGAAAGCGGTGGTCTTGTTTGGTCGGCCGACAGCTTGAACACCGCCACCGCACCCACCAGCGCATCGGCCTGCTGGCTCAGGCTGCTGGCAGCGGCGGCCATTTCCTCGACGAGCGCAGCGTTTTGCTGTGTCACCTGATCCATCTGCGTGACGGCCTCGCCCACTTGCGATACCCCGGTGCTTTGCTCACTGCTGGCTGCGCTGATCTCGCCCATGATGTCCGTCACGCGCCGGATGGCGCCTACCACTTCGGTCATGGTGGTGCCGGCCTTGTCCACCAGTTGGGTGCCCTGCTCGACCCGCTCCACGCTCGCGGTGATCAGCGACTTGATCTCCTTGGCCGCCTCGGCGCTGCGCTGGGCGAGGTTGCGCACTTCGCCAGCCACGACCGCAAAACCGCGGCCCTGCTCGCCTGCGCGGGCGGCCTCGACGGCGGCGTTCAGCGCCAGGATGTTGGTCTGAAACGCAATGCCGTCGATTACGCTGATGATGTCGGCAATTTTTTTGCTGCTGTCGTTGATACCTTTCATGGTGGTGACCACTTCGGCGACCACGTCGCCGCCCTGCCCCGCCACGGTTGACGCGCTCATCGCCAACTGGTTGGCCTGGCGCGCGTTGTCGGCGTTTTGTTTGACAGTGGAACTCAGTTCCTCCATCGACGCCGCGGTCTCTTGCAGCGCGCTGGCTTGCTGTTCGGTACGCATCGACAGGTCGTTGTTGCCTGATGCAATCTCGGCACTGGCCGATGCAACCCCCTGGGCATTGCCTCGCACGCCCGACACCACGTGCGCCAGGTTGTCGCGCATGGCGGTCAGCCCGCCCAGCAATTGGGCAATTTCGTCCCTGCCGCGGGCGTGGATGGGCACCGTCAGATCCCCCTGGGCCACGGAATCCGTGATCTGCACCGCATTGCCCAGCGCGCGTGAAATCTGCCGGATCATGGCGCCCCCCATCAGCGCCGCCAGCAAGATACCCACTAGCACCGCGGTCAGCGCCAGTGCGCGGATGGTCTGAAAGCTGGCCGCTGCGCGGTCGTACTCGGCCTTGGCGCGGTCCAGTTGCACCTGCATCAGTTGGCCCAGCACCTCTTGCAAGGGGTCGATAGCGGGGTACATCTCCTTGGCGGCAAAGGTGGTCAGCGCGGCTACGTCCGCGGACTTGAAATGCCCTATCAGCACGTCGGTGGCTGCATCGGCCTTGGCTTGCAGAGGTTTGAAGCGCTCGACCAGTTGGGTCTCCTCGGGCACCAGATGCGTGGCCAGATAGGCTTTCCAGTTGGCGTCAATCTCCTTACGCGCGTCGGCCACCGATGCAAGCCCCTGCGCGGGCGTCATGGCCCCATCCCGCACCTTGTGGGCGGCATCCACCACGTGCACGGCATACATGTCCGCTACCACCTTGATCTGCTTGAGGGGCACTACCCGGTCGTCGTAGACAGACTTGAGCCCGGCATTGGACTGCCCCATGCCAAACAAGCCAGCGCCCCCGACCAGCAGCACCAGCAAACACAAGGCTGCGAGCAATGCAGCAAGTCGGGTGGATATCTTGAACTGGCTCATGGCAACTCTCCTGGTGGGGGTAGATGAAACAGAGGGAGACGTGGCAGCCCGGCGGCACGCGCGCGGCAGCAAAAGGCGCAGAGGAACAGTGAAAAGTAGGAACCGCGGCGCCTACGCGATTCGCCGAGCGCAGATGCGGGGCCATGCCGCGGCGCGCGCCCGGTGGTCCAAACGGTCAACCGGCCATCACGACACGGAATCAGAGCGGGAAACCCACGGGACATGAGAGCACTCCCTGCAGAAGAGGCGCAGGCAAACAGACGACCGAGGCGATGGCCAGTTCTGCAAATGGTGCGATGCGCTTTTGCAGAAAGGGCGACTCAGCATAGCGCTTTCCGTTACGTTTGCGTACAACCGTGGGCCGCGATGCCACACATCCCCCGCCGTGAACGCCATGGGCTACTCTGCGCAAACCATACAAATGCGCAACATCCTGCCCCCAAAATACGCGCGCTTTGCTGACCCTAACTCGCTGCCACTCGTTTGACCAGTCCTATTTCATCGCTGCTCAACAACGCTTCGATGTCCATCACGATCAGCATGCGGTCGCCCAAGCTGGCAATGCCGGTAACAAAGGCCGGGTCCACATTGCCCTGGCGCTCAAACTGCGGGGCGGGTTTTATGAGTTCGGGCGCCAGCGACACCACGTCGGCCACTGCATCCACCACTGCGCCGATCACTGTGCCGCCGATGTCCAGGATGATGACCACGGTGAAGTCGGTGTAGTTGGCTTCGGGGCACCCCAGCTTCAGGCGCAAGTCGAGGATGGGCACGATGCGGCCGCGCAGGTCGATCACGCCCTTGATGAAGTCTGGCGAATGCGCCAGTCGCGTGGGGTGCTCGTACGAGCGGATTTCCTGCACCCGCAGGATGTCGATACCGTACTCCTCCGAGCCCAGGCGGAAGGTCAGGTATTCGCCAGCGCTCGACGTGGCTTGCAATGTGGACGGACGGGACGATGTGGGGGCAGGTGCAGCGATCATGGCGAGGGCTTTCTGAGAGATGCGGAAGGGCACGCGGTCTATCAAAACAAAGCCCGCGCGGGCGTGGGGGGAGCATAGCAGTGTCAGTTGCAATTGCTAACAAACCGAGGGTTAACCCGCAAAGCAAGTCGACCGAGGGCAGACTCACTCACCCTGCTTCACCCTGCTACATGCGCCTGTCTTGCATTTGAGTCTTGCATTTGAATTGGAGAGCTAGCTCCAGTCAAACCCCCAATGCACAGACTAAAAAATGCTACCGTTGCCAGCCGCTGTTCTCCACCCTGCACCACCCCAGCGCACGCAGAGCGCTCGCCCCGTTTTTGATCTGATGGACGACCTGATGCCCTTTTTCTTCAGCCGCAAAGAAACCGACCCCACCCACATGCACGCGCCGGGCTTGCCCTTGCTGGCCCTGGAGCTGCGGGCCCCGTGGGAGTTTGGCGCGGTCCTGCCCGCCTGGCCCGTGCTGCAGCACGCGCCGCAGGGGGATGGGCACACGGTCATCGTGTTTCCGGGGCTGACCGCGGGGGACACCACCACCGTGCCGCTGCGCCGGTATCTGGATTCGCGCAACTACCACTCGCTGGGCTGGGGCCAGGGCCTGAACCTGGGCCCGCGCGATGGCGTGCTGGAGACTGCCAAGCGACAGCTGCAAGCGGCGGCGGATGCAAGCGGCAACAAGGTCAGCCTGGTGGGCTGGAGCCTGGGCGGTATTTACGCCCGTGAACTGGCCAAGGAGCTGCCCGACCTGGTGCGCTGCGTGGTGACGCTGGGCACACCGTTTGCCGGGCCGCACACCTCCACCAATGCGTGGCGCATCTACCAGTTCGCCAGCGGCCGCAGCATTGAGCGCGAAACCGAGAACTACAACCTGCCCGAAGCGCCCCCCGTGCCCACTTCCAGCATCTATTCGCGCAGCGATGGTGTGGTGGCCTGGCGCGGGAGCATTCAGGCGCCGGCCGACCACAACCCGCACACCGAAAACATCGAAGTGGTGGCCAGCCACTTCGGCATGGGCCTGAACCCCAGTGCGTGGTGGGCCGTGGCCGACCGTCTGGGGCAGCCACACGGACCTGAGGCGGTGTGGCAACCCTTTCAGCGGCCCAAACTGCGCGGGCTGCACTTGGTGTACCCGGATCCCCATCGATAGGCGGTATGCGAGGAACGCTGCACAGCGATTCCGTCCGTCCGTCAATCCGGCAGGCAGGCAGGAGCGAAAACAGCAAAGCACTTTGAAGAACAATCTTCACAGCGCTTTGTTTTTGATAGCTGCAAGCGCTTTATGGATAAGCGCCAGAGGCCTTTTTTATCAATATTCTGGCGGCAGCGGCTTCAGCCGCCCCTCGCGTCAACGCCTGAGGTCTTCCTGATGCACCTCACCTACGCGGGTGACTTCACGCTCCTGGGGACCGGGAATGGATTTGCTGGGCTCGTCCCGCTCGTCCCGCTCGTCCGGCGTCACCGCGGCGCCGCCCAAAGCGCCCGCAACTCCGCCTACAGCGCCGCCGACGACAGCACCGACGGGGCCGCCCACCACGGTCCCTGCCACCGCCCCAGCTGCGGCACCGGCTACAGCGCCGCCGCCCACTGCCGCGCCTTCAGCCGGTGTGCCCGGGGCCTGCGCCGCCCCGTCGCGAAGGTTGGGGCCGGGTATGGGCGTGTCGTGGTCATGGTCCTGGTCGCGTCGCGCGGCGGCCGCCAGGTCGTTATCTCGGTTGACAGCTTCAATGGCTGAGGGATTCATGGGGGTCTCCTTGCAGTGGATGGGTAAAAAACGGACAGCGCGCGCGCTGCCTTGAAACGTTTTTACAACCCCCCACGGCCCTCCAGCGCCCTCCGTCGGCCTTGCGCGCTGTCAGACAAGGACTTGCCGCGTGGCTGCGGCAACCTCACTGCATCAGAAGCTTTCCCAATCGTCATCGTTGCCACCCTTGGCCGGGGCTGGGGCCGGGCTTTGGGCCTTGGCTTTGGCCGGTGCTGCGCTGGCCTGCGGGGCCGTCAGGCTGGCAGCGGCTTTGGCGGGCTTGGTGGTGCCAATCTTGCCGGCGCTTTTATTCGCCACGGCGCTGCGCTGGGGTGTGAATGCCGGGGCCGGGATCGGCGCGCGGGCTGCTGGTGCGGGGGCGCTTCTGGTGGCGCTGGCATCCAGTTTGAATACGGCCACGGCGTTGACCAATTCGCCCGCTTGGGCGTTCAGCGCGCTGGCGGCAGCGGCCATTTCTTCTACCAGGGCTGCGTTTTGCTGGGTGGCCTGGTCCATCTGGGTGACGGCTTCGCCCACTTGGCCTACCCCTGCGCTTTGTTCGCTGCTGGCGGCGCTGATTTCTCCCATGATGTCGGTCACGCGCCGGATGGAGGCGACGACTTCTGTCATGGTGGCCCCTGCCTTGTCGACCAGCACGGTGCCTTGTTCGACGCGTTCGACGCTGGCGGTGATGAGGAGCTTGATTTCTTTGGCGGCTTCTGCGCTGCGCCCTGCCAGGCTGCGCACTTCGCTGGCCACGACGGCAAAGCCGCGGCCTTGTTCTCCGGCTCGGGCGGCTTCCACTGCTGCATTCAGCGCCAGGATGTTGGTCTGGAACGCGATGCCGTCGATGACGCTGATGATGTCGGCGATCTTGTTGCTGCTGGCGTTGATGCCTTTCATGGTCTCGACCACTTCGGCCACTACGTCTCCGCCTTGGACTGCGACGGTGGAGGCGCTGACGGCCAGTTGGTTGGCCTGGCGGGCGTTGTCGGCGTTCTGGCGCACGGTGGAGCCCAGCTCTTCCATGGAGGCGGCGGTTTCTTCCAGCGCGCTGGCTTGTTGTTCTGTGCGCGCTGAGAGGTCGTTGTTGCCCGACGCTATCTGCGAGCTGGCCGAGGCCACGCCTTCGGCGTTCTGGCGCACGCCAGAGACGACGTGGGCGAGGTTGTCCCGCATTTCACCCAGCGCCGTCAGCAGTTGGCCCATTTCGTCTTTGCCCCCGGGTGGCACCTCGGCGGTCAGGTCGCCCGCGGCAATGGCACGCGCTGCGCGCACAGCATGTCCGGCGGGACGCGTGACCGCGCGGGTGATGCCCACGCCCAGCAAGGCTGCCAGCACCACGCACACGGCCAGCGTGATCGCCAGGGATGCGCGGGCAACGTTGAAGACCTGGCGGGCCTCTTCAGTGGCTTTGAGCGCGTTGTCAGCGTTAAGCTTTTGCATCTGCCCCAGCGTTTCGGCCACGGCGACAAAGGCGGTTTCAGACTCGCCGGCGTAGACCATGGCCAGCGCGTCGCCGGTCAGCTCCAGCGTCTCGGCGGTGGTGAAGTCCACGCCGTTGGCGATCTCGACCAGCTTGGCCTGCAGCACGGAGTATTCGGCCTTGCGCAGCTTGTAGGTCTTGAAGACCTCCTGCTCTTCGGGGCTGTTGATCAAGGGCTCGTAGGTGGTTTCCAGCTGCGCAATGTCTTTGGCCCGCAGGCCTACCTGTTCAGAAAACGCCTTGACTTCCACAATGCTGCGCGAAGTGACCATACCCGCTTCGGAGCGCCGCATGCGGTTGTACAAAACGCGCAGATCGCCCGTCTTTTCGACACTGGGCAGCAGGTTGGTGGCAATGGCTTCCGCGTTGTTGTTGATGCGGGACATCTGCACCATGGCTATAGCGCCCAGCACGGTGGTCAACAAGACCACCACCAAAAACCCGGCACCCAGTTTGACGCCGATGCGCAGATCGGAAACTTTCATGAATCACCCTTCACATTGCATTGCCCACAGGCATTTAAGCGGCTCCGGCAGGAGGTGTAACGGCACTGCATGCGCCCTCGCCACCCACCTGTAACCAAATGCAGTCTACCAGCGCAGCGGTATCCCAAAAGCGGGCTTTCCCGTGTCGGCGGCATGCCACGCAGCAACAAAAAAGCATGCGGGCATTGCTACCCGCATGCTTTGACTTGGATACCCTAGCAGTATCTTTTTGATAGCTGCAAGCGCTTTATGGATAAGCGCTAGAGGCCAATTTCACCTCAAAACTGGCATCAAGCCTGCGACTTTTTGTAGGCCTCGACACCGTCGGTGACTTCCTTCTTGGCGGCATCGACGCCTTCCCAGCCCAGCACCTTGACCCACTTGCCCTTTTCAAGGTCTTTGTAGTGCTCAAAGAAGTGGGCAATGGCGTTGCGGCGCATGGCGTTCACGTCGTCGATGGTCTTCCAGTGGTCGTACATAGGCAGGATCTTGGAGGTGGGTACAGCAATGACCTTGCCATCCACACCGGCCTCGTCTTCCATCATCAGGATGCCCAGGGGGCGGCAAGTGACCACCACGCCGGGGTGCAGCGGGTAAGGTGTGATCACCAGCACATCGACCGGGTCGCCGTCGCCCGACAGGGTCTGCGGCACGTAGCCGTAGTTGGTGGGGTAGTGCATGGCCGTGGTCATGAAACGGTCCACGAAGATGGCGCCCGATTCCTTGTCCACCTCGTACTTGATGGGGTCGGAGTTCATCGGGATTTCGATGACGACGTTGAACGTGTCGGGGAGGTTCTTGCCTGGGGGGACGTTGTTGAGGGACATGTCTTTGGATAGTGGTTTGAAAACGGCAACCCGCGAGACGGGCCGTGCAGCGATTGCGCACACCTGCGTCGGGATTAACCCTGATTTTAGGCGCACGCCCCTTTCTGCCTGCTTGCAAACCACCGTTTGCCTGTAAATTGGGTCTGTTGGCCAATCGACTCCCGCAGCGAACCTGCACAGGGAGCACGAGGAAGCAACGCAGCGGGGATGCCACCGATGCGTTGCTCCCCACTCGTGCAACGAACCCTAGGAGAATTGAATGGCTGCAAGCTCAGCACTGACATCCCCTCTCATCCTTGCCCTGGTCTGCGGGCTCATTGCCGTGGCGTACGGCATATGGGCCAGAGGCTGGATCCTTTCCAAAGACCCGGGCAACGCCCGTATGCAGGAGATCGCGGCGGCCATCCAGGCTGGCGCCGCCGCGTATTTAGCCCGCCAGTACAAGACCATCGCCCTCGTGGGCGTGGTGCTGGCCGTGCTGATTGGTATTTTTCTGGATGTGACCACCGCGGTGGGGTTTGTCGTGGGCGCCGTGCTGTCCGGCGCCTGCGGCTTCATTGGCATGAACGTGTCGGTGCGCGCCAATGTGCGCACCGCCCAGGCTGCCACGCACGGCATTGGCCCCGCGCTGGATGTCGCGTTTCGCGGCGGCGCCATCACCGGCATGCTGGTGGTGGGGCTAGGCCTGCTGGGCGTCACGGGTTTTTATTGGTTCCTGGCAGGTAATGGCAACCTCACGCCTAACGCCAACCTGGCCACGCTGCTCAATCCGCTGATCGGGTTTGCGTTTGGCTCGTCGCTGATCTCGATCTTTGCGCGCCTGGGTGGCGGCATCTTCACCAAGGGCGCCGACGTGGGCGCCGACCTGGTGGGCAAGGTGGAGGCCGGCATCCCCGAAGACGACCCGCGCAACCCTGCGGTGATCGCCGACAACGTGGGCGACAACGTGGGCGACTGCGCCGGCATGGCAGCGGACTTGTTCGAGACCTATGCCGTGACGCTGATTGCCACCATGGTGCTGGGCGCCCTGCTGGTGGTCAGCGCCCCGGTCAACGCCGTGGTGTACCCGCTGGCGCTGGGAGCCGTGTCGATCATTGCGTCCATCATTGGGTGCTTCTTCGTCAAGGCATCGCCCGGCATGAAGAACGTGATGCCCGCGCTGTACAAGGGGCTGGCCATTGCCGGTGTGCTGTCGCTCATCGCGTTCTACTTCGTCACGCTGTGGCTCATGCCCGACAACTCCATCACAGCCACGGGCAGCCAGATCCGGCTGTTTGGCGCGTGCGCCACTGGTCTGGTGCTGACGGCGGTGCTGGTGTGGATCACGGAGTTCTACACCGGCACGCAGTATTCGCCCGTGCAGCACATTGCCCAGGCGTCCACCACCGGCCACGGCACCAACATCATCGCGGGGTTGGGTGTGTCGATGCGGTCCACAGCCTGGCCCGTGATTTTTGTGTGCACGGCCATCATCGTGTCGTACGGCCTGGCCGGTCTGTATGGCATCGCAGTGGCCGCCACCGCGATGCTCAGCATGGCGGGCATTGTGGTGGCGCTGGACGCCTACGGCCCCATCACCGACAACGCGGGCGGCATTGCCGAGATGGCCGACATGCCACCTGAAGTGCGCGCCGTGACCGACCCGCTGGACGCCGTGGGCAACACCACCAAGGCCGTCACCAAGGGCTACGCCATCGGATCGGCCGGACTGGCTTCGCTGGTGCTGTTTGCTGACTACACCCACAAGCTCGAAAGCTACGGCAGGGCGATCAGCTTTGACCTGTCCGACCCGCTGGTCATCGTGGGCCTGTTCATTGGTGGGCTCATCCCCTACCTGTTCGGCGCCATGGCAATGGAGGCCGTGGGGCGCGCAGCGGGCGCGGTCGTGGTGGAGGTGCGCCGCCAGTTCAGCACCATCAAAGGCATCATGGACGGCACTGGCAAGCCCGAATACGGCAAGGCTGTGGACATGCTGACCACCGCCGCCATCAAGGAGATGGTGATCCCCAGCCTGCTGCCCGTGATTGCCCCTCTCGTCGTGGGCCTGCTGCTGGGCCCCAAGGCGCTGGGCGGGTTGCTGATGGGCACCATCATCACCGGGCTGTTTGTGGCCATCAGCATGTGCACCGGCGGCGGTGCCTGGGACAACGCCAAGAAGTACATCGAAGACGGCCATCACGGCGGTAAAGGCAGCGAGGCCCACAAGGCCGCCGTGACGGGCGACACGGTGGGCGACCCCTACAAGGACACCGCAGGCCCCGCCATCAACCCGCTGATCAAGATCATCAACATCGTGGCGCTGCTGATCGTGCCGCTGGTGGTCAAGTTTCATGGGGGGTAACGCACCTGCGCCGTGCGCAAGCCAGGCCTGACCGGCCTGGCATCCATGAAAACTAGGGGCCTTGGGCCCCTTTTTGCCGCGTAACATTGCGTAAACCACGGCAAACAACGGCAGACAACAGACACCGGTCTCCCTTCATCCGAGAAGATCGCCTTGAAACACACCACCTCGTCGGCCCCTGCCGCATCCACCAGCAGCGCCACCGCGCCCTACCAGTACCTCGTTGACGACGTACTCGCCCAGGCCCGGCCGTTGTTGGATCGCGTTGCGGAGGCCACGCGCATGTCCCTGCAGTCGCGCCTGGACCAGGCCCGCACGCCGGGCGAACACCACGCCATGCTGGAAGCCAAGCAACAGCTGCAGCGGCTGGCCTCGGTGATGGCGGAGCGCTACCCCGACGCGCTGCGCAAGGCGTTGGACCAGGAAACTGCGCAGGCCGACAGCCACAAGCCCACGCGCTCTCTGTTCACCGTGCATTTCGATGACCTTGAGCTGATGGACGAGTCGCAGATCAACGACAGCGTGGAGCGCGCCCGTGCCCGGCAGGTTCTGATCTCTGCGGTAGAAGGCCCCCTGGCTGACCTGGACGCGCTGGTTTGCGCGGCGCTGGGCTTGCCGCGGGTGCAACCCGAGCACAACCCCCTGCGACCCGAGGTCTTCCTGCAGGCGCTGCAGGTCGTGGTGTCACAGATGCAGGTGTCCACGCAGGTGCGGCACGACTGGATAGGGCACATGTCCCAGGCGCTGGGCGCTGAGCTGCGCGCGCTGTACAAGGCGCAGGTGGATCGCCTCCGGCACAAGGGCGTGCAGCCCGTGGGCTATGCCATGCGCCAGGCCAGCGGCGAGTACGTGTACGTCGCGCCCGCCGCCGCAGGTGCAGCGCCCGGATTCGCCTCTGACAACGACTTGTCTACCGCGGCCAGTTCTGGTGACCCCCTGCTGACGCTCGACCGCCTGCGCCGCCTGCTGCTGGGTGAGTTCAAGGACAACGCTGCGCACGCGCAAGGGGCTGCCGCCACGGTCGCGTCCATGTCAGCCTCAAGGGATCAGGCAGAGGCAGAGGCAGAGGCAGAGGCAGAGGCAGAAGAAGACTTTGCCGAACGTTTTGCCCGCGAGTTCGAAAGCCCTGGCCAGCTCCCCCTGCTTGATGCGCCGGCCACCGATTTCGCATCCACCGTGCCCGCCGCATTCGAGGCGCTGCAGGAGATGAACCAGGTCGGCCACATGATGGAACGGCTGGGCAACAACCAGCGCGCCCAGGACACCAGCAGCCAAGGGGGCGGCAGTGACGGCGCCCCACCCCGCAAACATGCCGCTGGCCTGGGCGAGGCCCTGAGCATGGAAGTGGTGGCCCTGATGGTGGACAACATCGCACGCGACACGCGGCTGCTGTGGCCCGTGCAGCAGTTCATCCGCGCGCTGGAGCCCGCGCTGATGCAACTGGCCGTGGCCGACCCGCGGTTCTTCAGCCATAAGGAACATGCCGCGCGCCGCCTGCTGCAGGACATCACCGACCGCAGCCTGGCCTTCAACAGCACCGACGCGCCAGGTTTTCAGAGCTTCATGCGGTCCCTCATGAACCTGGCCGGCCCGCTGGCCACCGCCACCATCGAAGGGCCCGACGACTTTGAGCACGCACTGCAGCAACTGCATGCCAACTGGGCTAATAAAGACAAACAGCACAAGCAAGAACGCCAGCGTGCCATCGAGACCCTGCAGCACGCCGAGCAGCGCCACCGGCTGGCCGCGCAGATAGCGCGCGAGCTCTGGCTGCTGCCGGACATCGGCAAGGTGCCGGATGAGATCTCCCGCTTTTTGATGGGCCCCTGGGCCCAGGTCATGGCCCAGGCTCGCCTCACCAACAACAGCGGTGCCCACGACCCAGGCGCCACCACAGGCAGCACTGCCCCAGCCCGCTATGAAGAACTGGTGGGCGCCTTGGTCTGGAGCACACAGCCCGCGCTGACCCGCGCGAGCACGGGCCAACTGGCGCGTTTGCTGCCCCCAATGCTGGCCACTCTGCGGGAGGGACTGGCATCCATCGACTACCCCGCGGAGCGCACCGAGGCCGTTTTCGAGTTGCTGATGCAACTGCACGAACAAGCCTTCAAGCCCGTTCCGGGCGCCGCAGCGTCCCCGGGAAAGCAACCCGAAGCACCCATCGACGTGACTGCGGTGGAAGCCATTTCAGAGCACGGCTCCTTGGACGACGAAGACCCCTGGGTCGCGCCAGCCGAAGCCAAGGAGTCGGGCTACATGGATGTCTCCCTGTCGCCAGAACCCGAAAGCACGGCCCCGGTGTCTGTAACCACTGCCTCTGGGATGCTGACCCTGCCCCCGCTGGCCACCGGCATGTGGGTAAACCTGCTGGTAGGGGGCGAGTGGGAGCGCACGCAGTTGTCATGGATCGGCTCGCACGGCAACCTGTTCCTGTTTACCAGTGCTACCGGCCGTACGCAGTCCATGACGCTGCGACTACTGGACCGGCTGATGCAGCAAGGCGCGTTGCAGATACTGACCGAACAAAACGTGGTGGACGGCGCGCTGGACGCCGTCGCTCAGCTTGCGATGCACAACAGCATGGAGAGCAGGTTGTGATTTGCTCCTGAATTGTGAGCTTTAAGCGCTTATCAGATAAGCGCTAGAGGCATATTTCACTTGAAATTTCGAGCACACAGCGTTTCGCTGAAAGCCCACCATCCCACTTTCAGAACGCGGATGCCACTGATCCGTCACTGCGAGATAGGTGGTCAAACTCGACATACGGTGATACTCTGCAACGTCACTCCAGGGCTTTGCAGAATTCAGCGGAATTTGTCAGGGCCTTAGCCCGCTTACGCGGGCTTTTTTACGCCCTTGCTTCAGTGCGCATCCCTTCACACCGTTTCGCTCGCGGCGGGTAACCTCAGCACTGCCCGCAAACCGCCCAAGGTAGCGGGCTCCAACTCCAGCCGACCGCCGTACATGGACGCCAGTTCATGCACGATCGCAAGGCCGAGTCCTGAACCTGTCACGGTTTCGTCCAGCCGCACGCCGCGCTCTACCGCCTGCGTGCGCTGCGCAGCGCCAATACCGGGCCCGTCATCCTCTACCCAGACCGAAAGATGACGCAGCGAACCACTGCGCGTGTCGGTCTGCGCCTGCAGGCTCACAGCAGACCGAGCCCACTTGCAAGCGTTGTCGAGCAAGTTGCCCAGCATTTCCTGCAGGTCCTGCGCCTCGCCGGCAAAGAGCAGCGGGGCATCGGGCAGTGCAAAGGTGATGTCCAGGCCCCGCCCTGCATGCACTTTGTTCATCACCCGCACCAGTCCACCTACCACCGGCTCCAGTGCCGTGCGCTGTCCAGGCAAATGCACCGAGGCCGCCATGCGTGCGCGTGCCAAGTGCCAGTCGATGTGGCGGCGTGCGACCTGCACCTGATCGCGCACCAGATCAGCCAGTGCTGGGCCGTCACTCGGCGTCGGCGCGTGGGCCGCATTCTCCAGGACAGCCAGCGGAGTTTTCAGTGCATGCGCCAGATTGCCCGCCTGGGTGCGCGCGCGCTCGACCACCTCCGCATTGCGGCACAACACGGCATTGAAGTCATCCACCAGCGGCTGCACCTCGGCAGGGAAGGCGCCCTGCAACTGGGTGGTGCGCGCCTGCTGCACATCCTGCAAGCCACGCTGCAGCGCCTGCAATGGCTTGAGCCCTACGGCCACCTGGGCCCAGGCGGCTGCGGCCAGCAGCACCAGCAGGGCCGTCAGCGACAGCGCCAGCACGCGCGTGAACTGCGCGATGGCCGCTTGGGTGGCCTGCAGATCGGCCGCCACGATCAGGCGCCAGCGTGCTGCATCCACGCCCTCAGCACGCACGGTGCGCTCCAGCACCAGCAAGGGCGCGCCCTGCGGGCCTGCCAATTCGTGCACATGCACGGTACCGTCAGCCAGCGCATCTACCTGGAGAGCCAGGCTGGTGTCCCACAACGAGCGCGAGCGCAGCACCCTGGCCCGGCCGCTTTCATCGGGCGCCATGGCGTCCACCTGCCAGTACAGGCCCGAGTAGGGCTTGAGCCAGCGCGGGTCTGACAACGCCTGCGCGGCAATCGCCGGCTGGCCTTGGCCATCAAATTCCAGCCGCGCCGTGATCTGGTCCAGTTGCTGCACAAGGGCCGCCTCGAACTGGCGCTGCACATGCTCGCGGAACAGCCCGCTCAGCACCAAGCCCGCCAGCGCCACTGCCACCGCCAGTCCCGCCACGGTCACGGCCAGCAGCCGAAGCCGTAGAGAGCGTGACCAATGCAAACCGCCCCGGTTCATGACGCCACCAAGCGGTAGCCCATGCCACGCACCGTCTCGATGCGGGCCGCGCTGGCCGACGGCGACTGCAGTTTTTTGCGCAAGCGCCCCACAAAAACCTCAATGGTGTTGGAGTCCCGATCAAAGTCCTGCGCGTAGATGTGCTCGGTCAGCTCCGCACGGGACACCAGCACGCCAGGCCGGTGCATGAGGTAGTCGAGCACCTTGTACTCATGCGCCGTGAGCGCCACGGGCTGGCCTGCGCAAGTCACACGGCCGCTGCGGGTGTCCAGCGACCAGTCGCCACACTGCAGCACCGCAGACGCCTGCCCGCTGGCGCGGCGGATCAGCGCACGCAGGCGTGCCAGCAGTTCTTCGAGGTGAAAGGGCTTGGTCAGATAGTCATCGGCACCCGCATCAATGCCCGCCACCTTCTCGTGCCAGTTGTCCCGCGCGGTGAGGATCAGCAGCGGCATGTTGCGCCCCTCGGCCCGCCAGCGCTTGAGGACCGTGAGCCCGTCCACCACCGGCAGGCCCAGGTCCAGCACCACGGCATCCACGGCCTCGGTGTCGCCCAGGAACTGCGCGTCGCGCCCGTTGTCGGCTTCGTCCACGGTGTAGCCCGCGCCTTGCAGCGCTGTGCGCAACTGGGTGCGCAGCTGCGTGTCGTCTTCTACGAGGAGGATGCGCATGAGCTTTAGAACCTGTTCAGTGTCTTAGGGTCGCACAAGTACCTTGCCCCAAGGGTTGGGGCGACATCGGGCGATTGGAAGCCTCGTCTGCTTGCATGGGCACGAGCCCACGAGGGGCAGTCTTAGCGGTGTTCTCGGCCGGTACGTTGATCGTCGCGCGATTTGACGCGCAGCACCTCGGCCGTGCGCGCATCGAGCTTGACCTTGGTCAACTGCCCGGCAGGCGTCAGCAGCTTGATCTCGTAAATCCAGCGCTCCCGCTCCTGCTCCAGCTCCACTTCGAGCACTTGCCCCGGCACCTCGCGCTGCAGGCGGTCTAGCACAGTGGGCAGCGGCAGCACCTGGCCCGCCTGCACGGCCTGCCGGGCGCGGTCGTGGTCGTCCTTGCCGCTGGCCAAGGCGTTTGGCGCGATTACCGCTGCCGCCCACAGTAGACAAACCGCCGCGCCCCAGCGCACGGCTTGGCAGCGCTCTGAAGCACGGTGGGGGGAAAAAAACATGGGTGCATTGTCCTGCGCAGTGTCTGAACGGCCGATGAACAGCCCTTTCACGCGCCGTTCAGGCAGGGATTTCAACAATGGCTGCGCACAACAACAAGCACCCACAAGGACACCACGATGACAACTGTTCGCACCCTGGCCCTGGCTGCACTGTGCCTCTGGGCCGCAGCCAGCCCGAGCCACGCCGCCGACACCACCGCCGCCCAGCAGCTCGCGCACTGGAGCGCACAGGCAGGCAGCCCCGGCAACGCCAACAAGGGCAAGGTGTTCTTCACCACCCGGCACGGCGGCGAGTGGTCTTGCGCATCCTGCCACGGCACGCCGCCCACCGCGCAGGGCAAACACGCCAGCACCGGCAAGTCGATAGCGCCCCTGGCCCCTGCCTTCAACCCCAAGGCCTTCACTGACACCTCCAAGGTGGACAAGTGGTTCCGCCGCAACTGCAACGACGTGCTGAGCCGCGAATGCACGGCGCTGGAAAAGGCCGATGTGCTGGCCTACCTCAACGCACTCAAGCCCTGAAGCTACTCACGCCATGAAAAATCTCGCCCCCTCCGCCCAGCCGCGCATGCCGCTGTTCTTTGCATGCTGGTGCTCTCCAGCGCCCAGGCAGACAGCGGGCGCTCAATGCCAGGCAACGTGCCAAGCGCTTATACGCAGGAATGCGCCGCCTGCCACACCGCCTACCCACCGGGCCTGCTGCCTGCCGCGTCATGGAACCGCTTGATGACGGGTCTTAACAAGCACTACGGCACCGATGCATCGCTGGACGCCACCACCGTACGCCAGCTCAACCAGTGGCTGCAAGCCAATGCGGGCACCCACAAGCGTGTGAATGAGGAACCACCCGAGGACCGCATCACACGCTCCGCATGGTTTGAACGCAAGCACCGAAATATCGAACCTGCCACCTGGAAACTCGCTAGCGTGAAAAGTGCCGCCAATTGCGCCGCCTGTCACACGGGCGCGGACCAGGGGCAGTTCGACGAACACAACCTGCGCATGCCGGCTGGTCTGGACACCCGCTCTCGCCGCGCATGGAACGACTGACCCAAGGAAAACACAATGAACAACACTTCACCCCTCCACCCGGCCAGCGACACGCCGCAGCCAGCCCCCGCCAAGGGCCCCAGCCGCAGGGTCACCGATGCGCCCACGCGCATGTTCCATTGGCTGTTTGCACTGTGTTTTGTAGGCGCCTACGCCACCTCAGATGGTGAACATTGGCGGCTGCTGCACGTCACGCTGGGTTACACCATGGCGGGCCTGCTGGGCTTTCGCGTGCTGTACGGCATCTTTGGACCGCGCACCTCGGGCCTGGGCCTGCTGTGGCGCAAGCTGGCGGGGGCGCCGGCCTGGCTGCGCGCCATGCCAGATGCCACGTCTCTCACACAGGTCAACTGGCGCCAAGGCCAGAACCTGCTGATGGCAGCAGCCATTGTGTTGTTGCTGGTACTGGTGGCGCCGCTCACGCTGAGTGGCTACGCCACCTACAACGACTGGGGCGATGTCCTGGGTGGCGACTGGATGGATGAGGTGCATGAGTTTCTTGGAAACGCCCTGCTATTTGTGGTGCTGTCACACGTGGCGCTGATTGCAGGCTTGAGCGTGCTGCGCCGCAAGAACCAGGCATTGCCCATGCTGACAGGCCGCGTGGAGGGCAAAGGGCCGGACCTGGTCCCTAAAAACCGCACCTGGCTGGCTGCCCTGCTGCTGATCGCAGCACTGGCCTTTGGCGCCTGGCAATGGCAGCAATCACCCAGCGGCTGGATCGGCAGCGGCACATCGACCGAAGGCAGCCGGCACCACGATGACGACTGAACCAGTGCAACAACATGAGGAATCCACACCATGAAAATCTACATGTGCGTCGTCTGCGGCTGGATCTATGACGAGACAGAAGGCCTTCCCGACAAGCGCATCCCACCGGGAACCTTGTGGGCAGACGTACCCAACACCTGGCGGTGCCCCGAGTGCAATGTCGGCTAAGGCGGACTTTGTGTTGTGCGAGGTGTGATCTGTGAGATAGCAGCGCCAGCGCACAGACACACCAGCCGATCGACGGTATAAGAAGAATGAATTGCCTCAGGGCTCCTACGGCCCCCACATGCCTGCAAAACTGCAACCGACCGGCCTCGACCCCAACATAGCCGCCCAGCGCCTGCGCGACGAAGGCCCCAACGAACTGGGCATCAGCCAGCGCCGTACGCTGCGCGACATGGCCTGGGACGTGGTGCGCGAGCCCATGTTCTTGCTGCTGCTGGGTGCAGGCGGCATCTACTTGGCAATGGGCGACGCGCACGAGGCCCTGATCCTGCTGGGGTTTGTGGTGATCATCATGACCATCACGGTGCTGCAAGAGCGCCGCACCGACAACACCCTCAACGCCCTGCGCGACCTCTCCAGCCCCCGCGCGCTGGCGCTGCGAGGCGGCACCATGGTGCGCATCCCAGGCCGCGATGTGGTGCGCGAGGACCTGCTGATGATTGCCGAGGGCGACCGCATCCCGGCTGACGGCACCCTGCTGCAGGCGCACGAGCTGGCCACCAACGAGTCGATGCTGACCGGTGAATCCGAGCCTGTGGCCAAGCAGATTGCCGACAAGGTATTTGCAGGCACGCTGGTGGTCAGCGGCCAGGGCCTGCTGCAGGTGACGGCCGTGGGGCGCAACACCGAGCTGGGCCGCATTGGCCAGTCGCTCGACACCATTGCGCTGCAGGCTTCGCCGTTGCGCGAAGAAATGGCACGGCTCACCCACAAGCTCGTGCTGATTGGCCTGTCGCTGTGTGTGCTGCTGGTGGCGTTGTTCTGGGCGCTGCGCGGCGACGCGTTGCAAGCCGTGCTGGCAGGCATCACCCTGGCCATGGGCATCCTGCCGCAAGAGCTTCCGGTGATCATGATCGTCTTCTTGGCCTTGGCTGCACGGCGGCTGGCGGCGCAGCAAGTGCTGACCCGGCGGCTCAACGCCATTGAGACACTCGGGCAGACCACCGTGCTGTGCGTGGACAAGACCGGCACCCTCACGCAAAACCGCATGGCCGTGGCGGCGCTGTGCGTTGCGGGCGAGGAGCTAGATGTGTTGAACCTGCCTGCCGCAGCGGATGGCAGCGTGCTGCCCGAGGCCTTTCACGAACTGCTCGAATATGCCGTGCTGGCCAGCGAGATCGAACCGCACGACCCCATGGAGCAGGCCTTTCACCGAATGGCGGGAGATCATCTGGCAGGCACCGAGCACCTGCACCCCGCCTGGTCGCTGGCGCGCGAATATGAGCTCTCGCCCCAGCTGCTGGCCATGAGCCACTTGTGGCGCGACGGCACATCCGCGCACGACACCGTGGCCACCAAGGGTGCGCCCGAAGCCGTGGCCGACCTGTGCCATCTGCCTGACGCTGAGCGGGCCACCGTCAGCGCCCAGGCCGCCCGTCTGGCCGACCGGGGCCTGCGGGTGCTGGGCGTGGCCAAGGCCCGGCACCGCGTGCAAGACGACTGGCCCGGCATTCAGCACGACTTTGACTTTGAATGGCTGGGCCTCGTGGCCCTGGCCGACCCCCTGCGACCCGAGGTGCCCCAGGCGATTGCAGAGTGTCACCAGGCGGGTATCCGCGTGGTGATGATCACGGGCGACCACCCCCGCACCGCACGCGCGATTGCAGCCCAGGGGGGCATCGCCCACGACCAGGTCGTCACCGGCGATGAAATGGCCTTGATGTCCCCCGACATGCTCACCGGCAAAGTCCGGCAGGTCAGCGTGTTTGCACGCATCAAGCCGCACCAGAAACTGGCGCTGGTCGAAGCCCTCAAGGCCCAGGGCGAGGTGGTGGCCATGACGGGCGATGGCGTGAACGACGCCCCCGCCCTCAAGGCCGCCCACATCGGCATCGCCATGGGCCAGCGCGGCACCGACGTGGCGCGCGAGGCCGCAGCGCTGGTGCTGCTGCACGACGACTTCGCAGCCATTGTTCAGGCCATCCACCGGGGGCGGCAGACCTTTGCCAACCTGCGCCAGGCCATGGTCTACACGCTGGCCGTGCATGTGCCCATCATCGGGCTGGCGCTGCTGCCGGTGCTGTTTGGGCTGCCGCTGGTGCTGGCACCGCTGCACATTGCGTTTCTGGAACTGGTCATCGACCCGGCCTGTTCCATCGTCTTTGAGGCCGAGGAAGGTGCGGCCGACCTTATGCAGCAGCCGCCGCGCCGCGCCGATGAACCCCTGCTGTCAGCGCGTCACATCTTGTTGAGTCTGGTGCAAGGCAGCGTGGTGACGGCCGCCGTGGTAGGGCTGTATGCCTGGCTCCTGGGTCAGCCGGCACATGCAGCCACCGCCAGCACGGCCGCGTTTGTGGTGCTGGTGGCGGCCAACGCCGCACTCATCCTGCCCAGCCGCAGCAGTGACACCCCCAGCGTTTGGGGCTGGCGCAGCCTGTGGGCAGGCCTCACCCCGGTCAGCCTGTGGGTGGCAGGCGGCACACTGGCAGCGCTGACAGCCATCACCACCGTGCCGTGGCTGTCCAAGGCCTTCAAGTTTGCACCGCTGTCGCCCTCGCACTGGTTCATGGCTCTGCTGGCCGGGCTGATGCTGACGGTGGTGTTTGCAGCCAACAAGCGGTGGCTGAAGCCAGCGACACTGGCGCACAATCATCCGTCTGCTTGACCACACCGCCGCACACCATGCCCATCGTTCTGGATTCACTCGACCACGTCGTCCTCACCGTTGCCAGCATTGACAAAACCATTGCGTTTTATGAGGGCGTGCTCGGCATGACCGCGCGGGAGTTCAAGCCCCAGCGGTATGCGCTGCACTTTGGCGCACAGAAGATCAACCTGCACGAAGTGGGCACCGTGGTGGACTCCAACGTGCGCCACGCCACTGCGGGCTCGGGCGACCTGTGTTTTCTCACGCAAACCCCGTTGGAAGAAGTGGTGGCACATCTGCAAGCCCAAGGCGTCACCATCGTGCAAGGGCCGGTGGGCGCGACAGGTGCACGTCACCCATTGCGGTCGGTGTACATCTATGACCCGGACGAAAACCTCATCGAAATTGCCAACGAGGTGTGAGCGGTCAAAGGTCCATGGAGGTGGCCGCGCGCAGCAGTGATGCAGCGGGCGCCACCAGCTCCTGCAGCTGTCCGGCGCGCCCCTGTTCGATGGACTGGAGCACCATCTCGTTGATCCCCCCCACCACCGCCATGGCCATCATGGGCTGCAGCGGGTTCTTGCGCAGAGGCTCTCCCGGGCGGTTGTTCACCACCTCCAGCATCAGCTCTACCAACTGCTGATTCACGCGCCGCCGCGCGGCCAGGCCGGGCATGCCCAGGCCCAGGATCTCAATGAACAAAGTGCGCAGCAGGGCCGGATTGCACGCAAGCGCACCGAAATACGCCGACAGCGCCTGCTCCAGCTGGGCCTGCCAGTCGCTTTGGGGGTTGATGGCGCCACGCAGCACGGCCAGTGCATTGGCGCTGGCGGATTCATACAGCGCCGTGAGGCATTCAGCCTTGTCGGCAAAGTGTTCGTAGAACGTGCGGCGCGACACACCGGCCTCGCGCACGATGTCCGCGATGGTGGTGTCGGAATAGCCTTTGGCCGCCACGGCGCGCGCCATGCCTTCCTGCAGGCGGGTGCGGTGTTCCGCGCCCACGGATGGGGTTGCGGGGGCTGTGTTTTGCGCTGTGACCATGGCTTGCAGATCTCCATAAGGATGACAGGTACTTGACAGTACCACATGCACCACCCATGATGGAGACCGCTGGTACCAACACGTACCAACAGTTCCAGCCATGTTTTTTCACCGCGCTCCCGGAGACTCTTTCCCATGACCGAACTTGTCGTGCGACGCCTGCTCATTGACCTGGAAACGCCTTTTGCAGACCACTGGTGCGGCGGCGATGCCTTTCGCACCGCGTTTTTCAATGCGCTGTCGATGAGCTTCCCCGTAGGCGAGCAGTTCTTTATCGACGCGGTGCGCGATGGCCACAAGGCCATGCCGCCCGAGCAACAGGCGCAGTTTGCCGACGAGGTCCGCGGCTTCATCGGGCAAGAGGCCACCCACCGCCGCATCCATGCGCTGTTCAACGGGCATCTTGAAAAGCAGGGCTTGGTCAACGAATGGGCTCCGCGCGCGCAAGAGCGCATGAAGCTTTTTGCCGGTGCCGACCCCCGCCACCCCCTGGCCGTGACCGCTGCCAACGAGCACTTCACCGCCCTGCTGGCCGAGTGGCTGCTGGCCCACCCTGAAACACTGGCAGGTGCTGAGCCTCGCCTGGCCACGATGTGGCAATGGCACTGCGCGGAAGAGGCCGAGCACAAGAACACGGCGTTTGACATCTACCAGGCCCTGGGCGGCAACCACGAATGGCGCATCACCTGGTTTCGCCGCATCACCCTTGTCTTTTTGGGCGACACCTTGCGCCAGACCGCGCTGAACCTGCGCCACAACGGCATGCTATGGAAGTGGAGCACCTGGGCCAGCGCAGCGCGCACGCTATTTGGCAAGGGCGGACTGGTGCGCGAGACCTGGCGCCCCTGGCGGCAATACCTGCGCCCAGACTTTCACCCCAGCCAGCATGGCACCGACCTGTCGGAGCGCTGGCTTGCAGAGCACAGCGATGTCTACATGCCAGTAGGCGCCCGCTGAGCCCCACGCAAAAAACGCTCAGTGGCGGCGCAGCACCAGCATGCCAAACAGCGGCGCCATCACATACATGCTGACCGAGTAGATAGCGGCGGGCAGCGCCAGCTGAAAGTTATTGAGCACGGACAGCGCGATGAAGATCGCGAGCGTGGAGTTGTGAATGCCGATCTCAAAGCCGATGGCAGTGGCCAGGGGTTTGTCCATGCCCAGGGCGCGTGGCACAAAGTACCCCACCCCCAGGCTGAGTGCGTTGAACAGCAGCACTGCGGGCCCGATGTCGGAAAACGATGCGGACAGGGCAGCCCACTCCTTGGCAATCGCGATCAGCGCAAAAGACGCCAGCACCACGGCACTGAAGATCTTCATGGGCTTTTCCATGCGGGCGCTGAACCGGGGCGCCCGCCGGTGGACCCACGTGCCCAGCAGCACGGGCAACAGCACGATGACGATCACCTCCAGCACCTTGCCAAACTGCAGAGGCACCACCTGCCCTGTGCGTGCAAACGTGCTGATGGCCCAGTTGGTGATGAGCGGCAGGCTCACGATGGAAAGCAGCGTGTTGATGGCGGTGAGCGAAATATTCATCGCCACATTGCCGCCAAACAGGTGGCTGAACAGATTGGCCGACACCCCGCCTGGCGATGCTGCCAGTAGCATCAGCCCCACGGCATACAGCGGCGGCACGCCCAGCAACACGATCAGGCCATAACAGGCAGCAGGCAGCACCAGCACCTGCAATACCAAGGCCAGCACCACGGCGCGCGGGTGGTGCAGCAAGCGCTTGAAGTCGGTCGCCGTGAGCGACAACCCCAGGCCAAACATGACAAGGCCCAGCGCGACAAACAGCAGCGTGGGCAGAACGGAAACAAAGCTCATGGTGATAACACGCAGTCATGGGCCATGCTGCGCTCCTGTGACAAGGCGCACTGCATTCATTTGCAGCGGCCCGAACCAGACGAAAGGAACCCTGTAGTCGCCAACCCACCGCTTCGGGTGAATAGCGGCAGATGGATGGCGCGTGACCAGAGAAGTACGCGCCACGGAACGCCATAGATCAGGCCGTGGCCGCTGGCCCCGTCCGCAAGCGCACGGGTCCGCTGCGCTCCTCCATCGCCTTTTGCACCTCTTTGCGCAGGCCGAACAAAAACCCCAGCTCAGCCACCACAAACAATGGCCCCACGATGAGCCCCATCAGGTCATCCACAAACGCGGGCTTGCGGCCTTCGTAGTAATGCCCCACAAACTGGATCACCCAGCCCACCACAAACAGCCCCACACCTGAAACCAGCCACAGGGCCGTGGTCTGCAGCGCCAGCCACTGCCCGCCCACCAGCATGGCCGACAGCAGCGCGGCCATCGTCACGCCATAGCGGAAGTCGAGCCGGAAGTAAAAGAAACAACTCGCCAGCGCTGCCAGCAGCGCAGGGCTCATGGGCAGGTCGCCCATCTGCCACGCGGGGCGCGACAGCAGCACCACCACGGCAAACATGATCATGGGCACGCCTACAAAATGGGTGTAAATGTTGCGTGGATCGCGGTGGTACGAGGCGTACTGGGCCAGGTGATCGATCAGGGTTTTCATGGGTGTCTCCTGGTATTGTTTTGAGCAGCATCAATACTCGCTCTGCCGCGGCGCCAACGTCTGTCGTGCACACGACAAAACACCACGCCCTGCCCCATCCCGCCCTCCTATCGCCTCTCCTGCATGACCGACCCCGCTGCCTATCTGCCCGTCCTCCAGTCCGGCCGCTGGTTTGCCCACCTGCCGCCCGACTTTGCGCAGCCGCTTCTGGCCATGGCGCAGGTGCGGCATCTGCAAACCGGGGAGGTGCTGTTTCTGCGGGGCGATGCACCGTGTGGGCTGTATGCGGTGGTGCGCGGTGCCGTCAGCATCTCTGGCACCGGGGGCCGGGCCAACGAGGCACGGGCAGCGTTGCTGATCCGGCTGGAGCCACCGCACTGGTTTGGCGAGATCTCGGTGTTCGACAACTCGGCGCGCACGCACGATGCCCACGCCACCGAGCCCACCACGCTGCTGCAGGTGCCGCACGAGCGGCTGCAGGCGTGGCTGCAGGCCCACCCGCAGCATTGGCACGCGCTGGCACTGTTGCTCACCGACAAGCTGCGCGCTGCGTTCGTGGCCATGGAAGAGCTGGCGCTGCTGCCCGCGCCGCAGCGCCTGGCGCGCCGCCTGGTGATGATGGCCGAAGGCTACGGCCAGTGGACAGCCGAGGGGCAGTCGCGCCGCGTGTTGTCCATCTCGCAAGAGCAACTGTCGCTGATGCTGGCCATCTCGCGCCAGACCACCAACCAGATCCTCAAAGACCTGGAGTCGCGCCATCTGGTGCGCGTGCAGCGTGGCGAGGTGGAAATCCTGGACCTGGGCGCCTTGCGTGCCACCTGCCATTGAATAGCTACCAAATATGTAGCTGCAATCGCTTTATGCATAAGCGCTACCGGCACTTTTCATTCAAATACTAAGCACACATTTCATTTCCGGGCAAAATACGGTCATGCAACTGAACTACATCGCCAATGCCTCGGTTCCGTCCGCCTCGGGCCGCACGATCCCCGTGATCGACCCGTCTGACGGCCAGACCTTCGACGAGATCCAGCGCAGCTATGCCGACGATATCGACGCGGCGGTGCACGCAGCGCGGCAGTGCTACAACGCCGTGTGGCAAAAGCTGGCCCCGGTGGAGCGCGGCCGGCTGCTGCAAAAGCTCTCGGCCAAGATCCTGGAGCATGCCGACGAGCTGACCGCGCTGGAGCAGCGCGACTGCGGCAAGCCCATCAAGCAGGCGCGGGCTGATGCGATTGCGCTGGCGCGCTACTTCGAGTTCTACGCCGGGGCCTGCGACAAGTTCCACGGCGAGACGATTCCCTACCCCGACGGCTACAGCGTGCTGACTTGGCGCGAGCCCCACGGCGTGACCGGCCATGTGATCCCCTGGAACTACCCCATGCAGATCTTTGGCCGCAGTGTGGGCGGCGCTCTGGCGGCGGGAAATGTGTGCGTGGTCAAGCCGGCTGAAGACGCCTGTTTGTCGCTGATCCGCGTGGCGCAGCTGGCAGCCGAAGTCGGCTTTCCATCGGGTGCGCTCAATATCGTCACCGGCTACGGCCACGAGGTGGGCGACGCGCTGGCGCGTCACCCCGGCATTGACCACATCAGCTTTACCGGCAGCCCCAACGTGGGCACGATCATTCAGCAGGTGGCCGCCGAGCGACACTGCCCCGTGACGCTGGAGCTGGGCGGCAAAAGCCCGCAAATCATCTTTGCCGATGCCGACCTCGATGCCGCGATCCCCGTGGTCATCAACGCCATCGTGCAAAACGCCGGGCAGACCTGCTCGGCGGGTTCGCGCGTGCTTATCGACTCTCTCATCTACGAACCGCTGCTGGAGCGCCTTGGCAAGGCCTTTGACAAGTTGCGTGTGGGCCCCGCCGCCATGGACCTGGACGTGGGCCCGCTGATCCGCCAGACGCAGCAGCAACGCGTATGGGACTTTTTGTCGGACGCTCAGGTGGCTGGCATCCCCATGGTGGGCCAAGGCGTGGTGGTGGATGAAGCGCCCGAAACCGGCTACTACCAAGCGCCCACGCTGCTGCGCGACGTGCCGGTGAACCACCGCCTGGCGCAGGAAGAAGTCTTCGGCCCTGTGCTGTGCGCCATGGCGTTTCAGGACGAGGACCACGCGGTGGAACTGGCCAACGCCACGCAGTTTGGCTTGGTGGCTGGCATCTGGACCCGCGACGGCGCGCGCCAGTTCCGCATGGCCAAGCGCGTGCACAGCGGCCAGGTGTTCATCAACAACTACGGCGCTGCGGGCGGCGTGGAGCTGCCGTTTGGCGGCGTCAAGTCCAGCGGCTACGGGCGCGAGAAAGGTTTTGAAGCGCTTTACGGCTTCACCACCTTGAAAACCGTCGCCATCAAGTACGGCTGATCGCGCCCCCGTGGTGTCGCGCCTGCGCGCGACGGCGCGGCCGTGCACCGCTAATCTCTGATCCTTCTGTACGACGCCTTTATTTTTCTCCATGCCCCTGAGTCCCCCCGCCCCCCGCACCCTGAAGCATGTCCGCCGGGTGAACTACCAGGGCTTTGAACGCGACGATGGCCTGTGGGACATCGAAGGCGAGCTGCACGACAGCAAGGCCTACGACGCCACCTCGTTCCGCGACGCCAACAAACAGCGACTGGCGGGCGAAGCCATCCACCACATGTGGCTGCGGGTCACGGTCAACCGCCAGCTGGTGGTGCAGGCCATTGATGTAGCCATGGACTCCCACCCCCTCAAGGGCTGCACCGAGGCCCAAGCCGCGCTGCAGCAGATGGTGGGCTGCAGCATGGCGCGCGGCTGGCGCCAGGCCATTCAGAAACACCTGGGCGGCGTGGCCAGTTGCACGCATCTGCGCGAGTTGCTGTTCAACCTGGCTACGGCCGCGTTTCAGTCGGTGCCCGCCGTTTTTTCGTCCAGCAATCCCGAAGAGCCGCCGCGCCATTTGGGCCAGTGCACGGGGTGGGACTTCAATGGCAACGGCGTAAAGGAATACTTTCCGCAGTTCTATGGCCGGGTGCCCCATGTGCCCACGTCTGCCCCTGCCCCTGCCCCTGCCCCTGCCCTTGCCCTTGCCCTTGCGACCGTTGCATCAGGCGCATCTTCACAGCTACCCAACCCAGAAATATCAGTCAAACAGGCCTCTAGCGCTTGATACATAAGCGCTACCAGCTATCAAATTTGATTTCCCCAATACATCCATCGGAGACCCCATGCGCGCACAGAACAAATCCATCATCGTCACCGGCGCCGGCAACGGCATTGGCGAAGGCATTGCCAAGCGCCTGGCGGCCGAAGGCGGCAAGGTCCTCGTCAATGACATCAACGAGGTGGGCGGACAGCGCGTGGTGGCCGAGATCACGGCCGCCGGCGGCACAGCCGCCTTCTTCAAGGCCGACGTGACGAAGTCCGCCGAGGTCAAGGCCATGGTGGACGAGGCCGTGCGCCTGTATGGCCAGCTCGACGTGGTGGTGAACAACGCAGGCTGGACACACCGCAACCGCCCCATGCTCGAAGTGAGCGAGGACGAGTTCGACAAGGTCTATGCCATCAACATGAAGAGCATCTACCTGTCAGCCATCCACGCCGTGCCCGCACTGCGCAAGGCCGGTGGCGGCAGCATCATCAACATCGCCTCTACCGCCGGGCTGCGTCCGCGCCCAGGCCTCACCTGGTACAACGGCTCCAAGGGCGCGGTCATCATCACCAGCAAGTCGATGGCGGCCGAACTGGGCCCCGACAACATCCGCGTGAACTGCATCAACCCCGTGTTTAACCCCGACACCGGCCTGGCGGCCGAGTTTGCGGGCGGCCCGGTGGACGAGGCGCGCCGCGCCAAGTTTCTGGCCACCATCCCGCTGGGCCGCTTTTCTACCGCGCTGGATGTGGCCAACGCGGCTCTGTACCTGGCGAGCGACGAGGCATCCTTCATCAGCGGCGTGTGCATCGAGGTGGACGGCGGGCGCTGCGTTTGACGCCCTGCAGTAAGCCCCAAAACTTGACCGCAATCAACTTCCTAGGAAGGGCCATGCTCCATCGCTGAGTCCCATGCGGCAAAATCGCCCCTTATGGCCGAACGTGTGATTCCTCTGGTGGACCAACGCATCGCCGCTCTGGCGGCGCGGGTGCCCACACACCCCGTGGCCCCCACCGGCCTGCTCACCGACACCCGCGGCCGCCCGCTGCGCGACCTGCGCATCAGCGTGACCGACCGCTGCAACTTCCGCTGCAACTACTGCATGCCCAAGGAAGTGTTCGACAAGGACTACCCCTATCTGCCCCACAGCGCGCTGCTCAGTTTTGAAGAGGTCACGCGGCTGGCGCGGCTGTTTTTGGCACACGGCGTGCGCAAGATCCGCCTGACGGGCGGCGAGCCCCTGCTGCGCAAGAACCTGGAAGAACTGGTGGGCCAGCTGGCGCAGCTGCGCACGGTGGATGGCGTGCCGCCCGACCTCACGCTGACCACCAACGGATCGCTGCTCGCGCGCAAGGCCCGGGCGCTGAAGGACGCAGGTCTGAACCGCGTCACCGTGAGCCTGGACGGGCTGGACGACGCGATCTTTCGGCGCATGAACGATGTGGACTTTCCGGTAGCCGACGTGCTGGAGGGCATCGAGGCGGCGCATGCGGCAGGGCTGTCGCACATCAAGGTCAACATGGTGGTCAAACGCGGCACCAACGACCACGAGATCTTGCCCATGGCGCGCCACTTTCGCGGCACGGGCACTACGCTGCGGTTCATCGAATACATGGATGTGGGCGCCACCAACGGCTGGCGCATGGACGAAGTGCTGCCCTCGGCCGAATTGATCGCACGCCTGCGCGCCGACCTGCCCCTGGTGCAGCTCGACCCGAGCAGCCCCGGCGAAACCGCCGAGCGCTGGGGTTATGCCAACGCTGCGGGCCAATACGACCCGGCGCTGGGCGAAGTGGGCGTGATCAGCAGCGTGACCCGGGCTTTCTGCCACGACTGCAACCGCGCGCGGCTGTCCACCGAAGGCAAGCTTTACCTGTGCCTTTTTGCATCGCAAGGCTACGACCTGCGCACCCTGCTGCGCGGCGGCGCCAGCGACGAAGCCATTGCCTCGGCCATCGCCCCCATCTGGCAGCAGCGCACGGACCGCTATTCGGAGCTGCGCAGCAGCCTGCCTGCAGACAACTCGGCCCCGGGAGCACGGCGGGTGGAGATGAGTTACATAGGAGGGTAGCCGACGCGCCTTGTCCCAGCCCTTGTGGCGGTGGAAAGCTGTACGCGCCTTCTTCGGCAATGCTGCCCAGAACATCTAAGAACAATTTCCATGACCCAAACCCAAGACATCACCGGCCTCGTGCTCGCAGGCGGACGCGGCTCCCGCATGGGCGGCGTGGACAAAGGCCTGCAGAATTTTCGCGGCCTGCCGCTGGCGCTGCACACGCTGATGCGGCTGCAGATGCAGACCGGCGCCAGCATGGTCAACGCCAATCGCAACCTGGCCGCATACGAAGCCTTTGGCGCGCCAGTGTGGCCCGACGTGCTGAGCGACTATGCGGGGCCCCTTGCGGGCTTCCTCACCGGGCTGGAGCGCTGCGAAACCCCCTGGCTGCTGACAGTGCCTTGCGACACGCCCCTGTTCCCGCTGGACCTGGCCGAGCGGCTGATGGCCGCGGCCGAGCAGAACAACGCCGACATGGCCATGGCCGCCGCGCCCGAGGACGATGGCGCCGGCCACATCACCGTGCGACCCCAACCTGTGTTCTGCCTGTTGCGTGTGGACCTGCTTGAAAGCCTGGTCGCGTTCACCCAGGCTGGTGGCCGCAAGATCGATGCGTGGACCGGCCAGCACCACTGCGCCATCGTCCCGTTCGATGCGCCGGGTGACGACCCCAAGGCATTTTTCAACGCCAACACCTTGGCCGAGCTGCATGCGCTGGAGAGCGCGAGCACGCCGCAGGCCTGACCGCGTCACCGCGATGAAGGGGCGCACGCCAGTGGTCACCGGTGCAGTGTCGATCCGCCCATTGGCAGCCGCCGACGCCGTGGCCTACAAAGCCTTGCGCGACGAAGCGCTGCGCACCGCGCCCGATGCCTTCACGTCCGACTACGAATCCTCGGTGGGCCGCGATGCCAGCGAGTACGTGGCACGCTTTGGCGCCTTGGAATCGGGTCAGTTTTTTCTGGGTGCTTTCGACGCCACCGGCCAGTTGATCGGCTGCCTGGGGTGCGAGCGCGAACAGCGCACCAAACAACGCCACTGCGCCGTGGTGGTGGGCATGATGGTGGCGCCCCGTGCGCAGCGCCAGGGCATCGGCCAGCAACTGATCGCCGACTGCGTAGAAGCCGCCCGCCGCGTGCCTGGCCTGACCCAGCTGGTGCTGACGGTGACGGCATCCAACACCCACGTCGTACAGCTGTATGAGCGGGCCGGTTTCCGCGCCTGGGGGCTGCTGCCCAACGCCATCGTGGTGGACGGCGTGGGCTTTGACAAACTGCACATGGTGCGCGTACTGCACCACTGATGGAAAGCCACTGAAACCCATGAAAACCATTGCCCAGATTGCCGCCGAGTTGCAAGGCTATGACCCGCAGGCCCTGAGCGCCACCGACGTCAACGTGTTTCTCGAACGCCTGGTCGAGCCCGTCACCGAAACCGAAACGCTGGGCATTTTCGAGGCCTTGGGCCGTGTGCTGGCGAGCGACGTGATCTCCCCCGTCAGCGTGCCGCCGCACGACAACTCGGCCATGGATGGCTACGCCTTTGCGGGCGCACAGCTGGTAGCGGGCCAGCCCCTGATGCTGCGCGTAGTGGGCACCGCGCTGGCCGGCAAGGCCTGGACGGGCACAGTAGCGGCGGGCGAGTGCGTGAAGATCATGACCGGCGCCATCATGCCCACGGGCCTGGACACCGTGGTGCCGCAAGAGTTCACCACCACGGTAGGCGGCGGCCAGCACATCACCATCGCTGCCGATGTGCTCAAAACCGGTGACAACCGCCGCTTCAAGGGCGAGGACATCATGGAAGGCCAGGTAGCCCTGGCCCGTGGTGCGCTGCTGACACCCGCCGCGCTGGGCCTGGTTGCCAGCCTGGGGTTGCCCACCGTGACGGTGTTCCGCCGCCTGCGCGTGGCGTATTTTTCGACCGGCGACGAAATCCTGAGCCTGGGAGAGCCCCCGCGCGAAGGCGCCGTGTACGACAGCAACCGTTACACCGTGTTCGGCCTGCTCACCCGCTTGGGTGTGCAGGTGATCGACATGGGTGTGGTGCGTGATGAACCCGCATTGCTGGAGGCGGCTTTTCGCGACGCCGCAGAGCAGGCAGACGCCATCATCACCAGCGGCGGCGTGAGCGTGGGTGAGGCCGACCATACCCGCACCATGATGAAGAAACTGGGTGACGTGGCCTTCTGGCGCATCGCGATGCGACCCGGTCGCCCCATGGCGGTCGGAAGCATCTCGGCGTCTAAATTTCAAGCCAAAATGGCCTCTAACGCTTATCTATCAAGCGCTAACAGCTATCAAAATGATACCAATAAGCCCAAAGAAGGTGCCGTGCTATTTGGGCTGCCCGGCAACCCTGTGGCGGTGATGGTGACGTTTCTGGCCTTTGTGCGCCCCGCCCTGCTGCGCATGATGGGCAGCACCCACACCGCGCCCCCGCTGCTGCGAGCCACCAGCACCGAAGCCATGCGCAAAAAGCCCGGCCGCACGGAGTACCAACGCGGCACCGTCACCACCGCTGCCGACGGCACGCTGCAGGTGTGCACCACCGGCAACCAGGGTTCGGGCGTGCTCAGCTCCATGGTGCAGGCCAACGGGCTCATCGTGCTGCACCACGGGCAAGGCAATGTGGCGGTGGGCGATGCGGTGGATGTGATGGTGTTTGACGGCGTGATCTGACACCGCAACGCGCAGCAGGCCGGTGCCGGTCGCCGACCCTGCCGATAGGCTGAAACCACGGAGCCCTACTTCACGTATTTTTATCTCATTGCACACCACCATGCCCTACGCAGCCCATCACCTTGCCCAACCCCCATCGCGCGACGAGGTGGACCGCCTCGCGGGCGCCACTGTTGTCGAATTCGGCACCCCGTGGTGCGGCCATTGCCTGCGGGCGCAGCCCTTGATCGAAGGCGCACTCAAAGAGCGCCCAGACATCGCCCACATCAAAGTGGAAGACGGCCCCGGTCAACGCCTGGGGCGCACGTTTGGCGTCAAGCTCTGGCCCACGCTGGTGTTTTTGAAGGGTGGCCAAGAGGTGGCGCGGTTGGTGAGGCCGCAGGCGCAGCAGGAAGTGCTTGATGCCGTCCAGGCAACCATGGCACCGGTGTGATCGACAACCCCTCCTCCGTCCACTGAATCAAAAGAAGCCCGCAGGGCTTCTTTTTTTAACGCCCCCTCACGGGTCTCACGCTGGAGGCGGCTACTTCGCCACGTAATCGTGCCCCCGTGGCGGTAAGGGGTGCGCAGGCTCTTCCACAGCTACCGCCGTATTCGCGCCCGGCACCACCTTGCGCGCAAACAACGTGTACATGGTGGGCACCACAAAAATCGTGAGCAGCGTGCCCAGCGACATGCCACCCACAATCACCCAGCCAATCTGCATGCGGGTTTCAGCCCCGGCGCCGGACGCCAATGCAAGGGGAATCGCACCCAGCACCATGGCGCCGGTGGTCATCAGAATGGGGCGCAGGCGCTGGGCAGAGGCCTTTACGAGTGCGTCGACCATTTCCATGCCCTGCTCACGCAGTTGATTGGTGAATTCGACAATCAAAATGCCGTGTTTGGTGATCAGCCCGACCAGCGTGATGAGCCCGATCTGTGAATACACGTTGATCGACCCACCGCTCCATTTCAGCGCCAGCAATGCACCGATCATCGACAGCGGCACGGACACCATGATCACCAGCGGGTCAATGAAGCTCTCGAACTGCGCAGCCAGCACGAGAAAGATGAACACCAGTGCGAGCACAAACACAATGCCCAAAGCGCCTTGCGAACTCTTGAACTCGCGCGAGATTCCGTTCAGGTCGGTGGTGTAGCCGGGCCTGAGCACCTTGGCGGCTGTGGTGTCCATGAAGGTGAGTGCCTCGCCCAGCGAGTAGTCGGCGGACAGATTGGCCGTGATGGTGGCTGAGCGCCGCTGGCCAAAGTGGTTCAGCTCGCGGGGGCTGACGCTTTCGCGCACATTGACCAGGCTGGACAGCGGGATCATGGCGTCGTTGCGGCCCCGCACATAAATGGTGTCGATGTTCTCGGGCGTGGTGCGCCCGCGCGCTGCGGTCTGCACGATCACGTCGTACTGTTCGGCATCACGCTTGTAGCGTGTCACCGTGCGGCCCCCCAGCATGGTTTCAATGGCCTTGGCGACCACATCCACGCCCACGCCCAAGTCGGCAGCGCGTTCACGGTTGACCTCGATGCGCAATTCGGGCTTGTTCAGCCGCAGGTCCACGTCAGGGCCCACGATGCCCGGGTTCTTGGCGATTTCTGCCATGAATGCGGTGGCGACCTGGTTGAGGTTTTCGTAGCTGTCCGAGGTCTGGATCACGTAGGTCAGCGGACGTGAGCGAAAACCCTGCCCCAGCGAAGGCGGCGTGATGAGAAACGCGTTGACGCCTGGCAGGCCAGAGACCTTGGGTTGCAGCTGCCGCGCCAGATCCAGCGTGGTCCGGTCGCGTTTTTCCCAGTCCACCGTGCGGTAAATCACACTGCCCTGGGCCACCGTGGGGTTGCCGATGTTGGCAAACACGCGGTCGAACTCAGGGTAGTCGCGGCCGATTTTTTCCAGCTCCAGGGCGTAGCGGTTGGTGTAGTCCAGCGTGGCACCATCCGGCGCGGTGACGCTGGCCAAAATTGTGCCCCGGTCTTCCAGCGGCGACAGCTCTTGCCGCATGCTGGGGTAGACAAATACCAGCGCCGCGCCGCTGATGGCCATCACGGCCACCACGATCCAGCGGGCCTGAAACACCGTACCGCGCACACCACCCCGATCGTTGCCTTTGCTGCGCCAGCGCGCCGTCACCAGCCAGCGCAGCAGGCGGCCGTAGGCATCCGACAGAGCGGTCAGCCAGCGCTCCATGGAGCGGTCAAACCAGTTGGGTTTGGGGTTGTGCTTGAGCAGCAGCGAACACATCATGGGCGACAGCGTCAGCGCCACAAAGCCCGACACCACCACGGCCCCTGCGAGGGCCAGCGCAAACTCCATGAACAAGCGGCCGGTGCGGCCCGGGGTAAAGGCCAGCGGCGCATACACCGCCACCAGGGTCAGCGTCATGGCCACGATGGCAAAGCCGATTTCACGCGCGCCCTTGATGGCGGCAGAGAACGGGTCCAGCCCTTCTTCGATGTGGCGATAGATGTTCTCCAGCATCACGATGGCATCGTCCACCACCAGACCGATGGCCAGCACCAGCGCCAGCAACGTGAGGGTGTTGATCGAAAAACCCGCCAGCGACATCAGCGCAAAACTGCCCACCAGGCTGACCGGGATGGTGATGATGGGAATGATGGACGCACGGAAGGTGCGCAGGAAGACGAAGATGACCAGGGCCACCAGCACCACGGCCTCAGCGATGGTGGTGTAGACGCTCTTGATGGAGCGGTCGATGAACAGCGAGTTGTCGTTGGCAATGTCGATGCCGATGTCGGGCGGCAAGTCGGCCTGCAATGTCGGCAGCATGGCGCGCACGCCTTGCGACAGCTCCAGCGGGTTGGCGGTGGCCTGGCGGATCACCCCGACCGAGATGGCATCGCGGCCGTTAAGCCGCACGCGGCTGCGGTCACTGGCGGGGCCCTCTTCCACCCGCGCCACATCCTGGATGCGCACGGGGAAGCCGTTGACAGTGCGGATCACCACGTTGGAAAACTGCGCCGCAGTTGTCAAATCGGTCTGCGCCGTCACGCTGAACTCGCGCTGCTGCGACTCGATGCGCCCGGCGGGCAGCTCCAGATTGTTGCGGCGGATGGCGTCTTCCACGTCTTGTGTGGTCAGGCGGTAACCCGCCATGCGCTCGGGGTCGAGCCAGACACGCATGGCGTATTTGCGCTCGCCATAGATGGGCACGTCGGCCACACCGGTCACAGTCTGCAGGCGTGGTTTGACGATGCGGTTGACCAGGTCGTTGATCTCCAGCGGGCTGCGGGTTTCGCTGCTGAAGGCGAGCCACATCACGGGAGATGCATCGGCCTCGACCTTTGCAATGACGGGTTCATCGACCGCGTCCGGCAGGCGGTTGCGCACACGGGCGGTTCGGTCACGCACCTCGGCGGCGGCGTTGTCGGCGTCTTTCTCCAGGCGAAAGCGCACGCTGATCTGGCTTTGTTCGGCGCGGCTGATGGAGGTGATCACGTCCACCGCGTCAATGCCGGCAATCGAATCTTCGAGCGGCTTGGTGACCTGCGACTCGATCACCTCGGCCGATGCACCTGCGTACCGCACGCTCACGGTGACCACCGGCTCGTCGATCTTGGGATATTCGCGCACCGACAGGCGCGTAAAGCTGACCGCGCCGATCAGCAGCACCAGCAGCGACAACACGGTGGCAAAGACCGGCCGCCGTATGGAGATTTCAGCGAGTTGCATGGCAGTGCGGATACTTTAGAAGTGACGACCGAGCGCCGTGATGAACAGCATTACGCCGGTGGACGCGCTGGCACACGAGACGCCGGGTGCATCGGGCTGGACCGGCCGGGCGTGCCTGCCAGTTGGCACGGGTTGGGTCCGGGCAGTGGGGTCACCACACTGGCAACAACTTTCGCCTGCAGATTGGCGGAAGGCGCTTGGGCACCTGCGACAGCGGTCTCGGCCGGTGACGCAGCGGGTGCCGCTGCCACCGCAGCGCGCGGCGCAGCCCCGTCAACGACCGGGCCCTGGGTTGCGGGCCCAGAGGCTGCACGCGCTGCGGGCCCGGAACCGTTGCTGCCTGTCGCACCCAGTTCGACCACCCGCACGGCAGTTCCGTCGCGCTGAATGCGCTGCTGGCCCGCCGCGACCACTAGGTCGCCAGTGCTCAACCCGCTCACCACTTCTACAAAACCCGGCATGCGGGCACCCAGAGTGACGGGGGTGCGCTGGGTTACGCGTGTGCCAGGCTCCTTGCCATCCACAATTTTCAGCACATAGGGGCTGGCGCCATCGGGCACCACAGCCTCTTCGGGAATCACGCGGGCGTCACTGCGCTCGGAAAACACGGCAGTGACGCGGGCAAACATGCCCGGGCGCAGTTGCATGCGGCGATTGTCAATACAGCCGCGCACGACAACGGCACGGCCGTCTGCATCGATCTGGGGATTGATGGCCTGCACCACGGCGGGGTACCGCACGCCCGGCAGCGCGTCAAACGTGACCTGGGCGGTTTGCCCAGTGCGAATCTTGCTCTGCAAGCGCTCTGGAAGTCGGAAGTCGATGTACACGGCGTCCAGGTCTTCAACGTTGACGATGTCTGCGCCGTCTTTCAGGTAGTCACCCACGTTCACACCGCGAATGCCGGCAATACCATCAAACGGCGCCACGATCTTGAGCCGAGACGCTGTGGCCTGCGCCAGCGCCAGCTTGGCTTGCGCGACTTGCATGTTGGCAGCGCTTTCATCGACCGAACGCTGGCTGATGAAGCCCTGGGCCACCAGCTCCTGGTTGCGTTTGTGGTTGGCCTTGGCAATGGACAACTCGGCCTGGCTTTGCTGGACTTGGGCGCGCGGCAACTGGTCGTCAAACTGCACCAGCACCTGCCCGCGCCGCACCCGCTCGCCATCGCGGAAATTGAGCTGCGTGATGCGCCCGCTGACCTCGGGGCGCAGCACCACACTCTGGCGAGACCGCAGGCTGCCCACGGCTTCGGCATCGTCGCGCAGCGCCATCTGCTTGACGGCGACCACCTCCACCGCCACGGGCCGACCCGCGCCGCCCGTGCCACCTGAAGGACCGCCTCGCGCCGGACCACCCGCAGAGGGACCACTGCCAGCCGCCCCGCTAGACGCTTCCGTTCGAGGCGCCTGGCCAGGTTTTTGGAGCCACCAAGCAGCACCGGATGCGGCAGCAATGCCGATGACCGCGAAAACGATGTAACTGTTCTTGGACGCCATGGATCGGTGAAACCGGTGGGGTGGAAAGGCAATCAGCCAATGTATCAGTGTGTGTCTAGTGCTGCAGCCCCCCCCGGGCCAAGACCCCAGGGCCAATCGCGCAGGTTCTGCGGGGCTTTTACGCAGGCTTTACATGTCGGGTCGTAAAAAAGGCTCCTTTCGGAGCCCTTGTGTCGAGTTACGCGCAGCGCCCGGTATGGCAAAGCGCAGCAAGCTTGGTATTAAGCCCTGCCCAAAGCCTTGTCGACGCCCTTGTTGGCCAGTCCATCAGCGCGCTCGTTGCCAGGGTCGCCCGAGTGCCCCTTCACCCAGCGCCACTCGATGCGGTGCCCGCCCGTGCTGACGAGCGCGTCCAGGCGCTGCCACAACTCCACATTTTTCACCGGCTGCTTGGATGCCGTCTTCCAGCCCCTGGCTTTCCAGCCATGAATCCATTCGGTGATGCCCTTGCGCACATATTCGCTGTCAAGGTACAGCGTGACTGCGCACGGCCTTTTGAGCGCAGAGAGTGCCTCGATCACCGCCAACAACTCCATGCGGTTGTTGGTCGTGCCCAGCTCTCCGCCAAACAGTTCTTTTTCGGTGGGGCCCGAGCGCAGCAGCACCCCCCAACCGCCGGGGCCTGGGTTGCCCTTGCAGGCGCCATCGGTATATATCTCGACCTGATTCAATCTGTGTTCCTGTCCATAGGTTCATGGGGGCGTGGCAATGCGGGCAGTTGGCTTGTTGGCCGCTCGCCGTAGCATCCGCACCTTCACCCGCTTGTCTGTTTGGCAGCGGTGGAAAGGCCCTCTCCGACAGCATGGGCGCGGTTGGCAACGGGCACCGAGGCCGCAGCGCGCTGGCGCTGGGTGCGCCATGCGGGCTCCAGCAAACGCATGCCATGCACCCGTTTTACCGCTACCAAAAAATACGCAGCGCCAAAGATGGGCCACCACTTTTCACCCAAAGGGTCCATCCAGCCAAAGCGATCCAGCCACTGGGTGCTGCTCACCGCTGGACGATAACAGCCAAACTGCGCCGACTCGACCTCGAAGCTCAAAAGCCGCAGCCAGTCGCGCAGGCGGCGATAGCCAATGAATTCGCCGACATCAGGCAAATACAGCGTTCCTTTGCCCAAACGCTGGTATAGCCGCGCGCGCCGCTGGCGCAAGCCCCACAGGCTGGCGGGGTTCAGGCCGCTGATGACCACGCGCCCTTCAGGCACCAGCACGCGTTCGACTTCGCGCAGCGCGGCGTGGGGATCTATGCTCAGCTCCAGGGTGTGGGGCAAGACCAGAAGATCCAGGCTTGCCTCCGGGAAGGGCAAAGCCACAGGTTCGGTCAGTAGATCCACGGCACGGCGCTGCACCGTAGCGTCGCCACTACCGGTCTGCAGAAAGGCAATCGAGCCATCCACCGCTTCTTGGCCCAAGGCCAGCCATTGGTGGGGCATGCGGTTGGCGCGAAGGCCGTCCAGCAGCGGCATCCCCAGCTGCAGGCTGTGGTAGCCAAAGATGTCGGCCACCGCTTCATCGAAGCGCTCCTGCTCCCACGCGAGGAGGTAGCGGCCCGGTGGAGAGTCGAACCAGTGGTGCAAACCTATAATTTGATCGCTCATGAACTTGCTGCCACTGCCCGCCTTTACCGACAACTACATCTGGATGCTGCACGACGGCCACCAGGCAATCGTCGTAGACCCGGGGGATTCTGCGCCTGTGTTGCAGACACTTAAGGACCTGCAACTCACGCTGCAAGCCATTCTAGTCACGCACCACCACGCCGATCATGTCGGTGGCGTGGACGCCTTGCGCGATGCCACCGGGGCCACGGTCTACGGCCCGGCGCGCGAACACATTCCCGAGCCGCTGGTGCGCTTGACCCAGGGTGACGTGGTACAGGTTTTGGGCCTGCGTTTTGAGACCATCGACGTGCCAGGGCACACCGCAGGCCACATCGCCTACTACTGCCCCGAGATGGATGGCGCGCCGTTGCTGTTCTGTGGCGACACCCTGTTTTCCGGGGGCTGTGGGCGGCTTTTTGAAGGCACACCGGCACAAATGCTCGATTCGCTCGATCAGCTTGCGGCCTTGCCCGCAAACACACGTGTGTGCTGCACCCATGAGTACACGTTGTCCAATCTGAAATTTGCGCGGGCGGTGGAACCCGGCAACTCCGCGTTGCTCCATTACAGCAGCCAGTGCGAAGCACTGCGTGCGCAAAACCTGCCTACGCTGCCTTCTCAGATGGCGCTCGAACAAGAGATCAACCCTTTCCTGCGCGTGCGCCAGACCGCGGTGGCCCAGGCCGCCCAGGGCTATGACGCGCGGGTACATCAAGACGACGCAGTGGCGGTATTGGCCGCGCTGCGCCAATGGAAAAACGAGTTTCGATGAAAATTTTGAACATCGCCTGCCTGGCCGGTGCACTCTGGCTCACAGGTTGCGCCACCACCGGGCCTTCGCAGACCGACACAGCGGGCACCACCGCACCGGCAAGCCCCAGTACCCCATCACCACAAGCCCCTCATATACCGGTCTACCCCAATGGCCCGCTTCAGCCTATCGCGTTGGCGCAGGCGTCGGGTGGCGAGGTGGCGTCGTTGTCTACACCTGCAGATCTGTGGGACCGCATCCGCCGGGGCTTTGCAATGCCGGACTTGCAGCACGAGCTCGTGCAGGACCGTGAGCAGTGGTATGCCACGCGCCCCGACTATATGCAGCGCATGACGGAGCGATCCAGCAAATACCTGTTTCACATCGTTGAAGAGCTGGAGCGCCGTGGCATGCCCACCGAATTGGCGCTGCTGCCCTATATCGAAAGTGCGTTCAACCCACAGGCAGTCTCCAGCGCCAAGGCCGCAGGCATGTGGCAGTTCATGCCCGCTACCGGAACGTACTTCGACTTGAAGCAAAACGCATTCCGCGACGACCGCCGCGACGTGCTGGCGTCCACCCGCGCTGCGCTGGACTATCTGCAAAAGCTGTACGGAATGTTTGGCGACTGGCACCTGGCTCTGGCCGCCTACAACTGGGGTGAAGGCAGCGTAGGCCGGGCCATTGCGCGCAACCAGAAGTTGGGGCTGGGCACCAGCTACAACGAACTGACCATGCCCGCTGAAACGCGCATGTATGTGCCCAAGCTGCAGGCTGTGAAGAACATCGTGGCCAACCCCGATGCGTTCAAGACCGAGTTACCGCTGATCGAAAACCACCCTTACTTCCAGACGGTGGACATCACCCACGACATCGATGTGGAACTGGTCGCCACCTTGGCCGACATTCGGGAAGCTGATTTTCGCGCGCTCAACCCATCGTTTAACCGACCGGTGATTTTTGCCGCTGGAACTCCCCAGATCCTGCTGCCCTGGGACAACGCCAAGGTGTTTCGCCGCAACTTGGAAGCCCGCAAGGAAGGCCAGTACGCCAGCTGGACGGTCTGGTCGGTACCTTCGACCATGAGTGTCTCAGAGGCCGCCCAGCGCGCAGGGATCAGTGAGAACGATCTTCGCAAGGTCAATGACATCCCGCCTCGCATGCTGATCAAGGCAGGCTCTGCCCTGATGGTGCCAAGGTCGACCACCACGCGGCAGGACGTATCGTCGCACCTGGCAGACAACGGGCAGCTAGCGTTCACACCAGAGGTCGTGACCCGCCGCACGACCGTGCGCGCTGGCAAGGGCGAAACGGTGGCCAGCATTGCCCGGCGCTACAAGCTGGCTGCTGGAAATGTGGCCGACTGGAACGATGTGCGCGCCAATGCGGCGTTTAAAGCAGGCCAGCAAGTCGTGGTGTATCTGCCGGTACGCCCACCACAGGCACGCCGCTCCGCATCGCGGACCACGACCAGTAGCAAGCGCCCCGTGGCGCAAGTGCGCAAGGGCGGGACGCCGTCGAAGGTCAAGCGGCGCTGAGGCGTCGGCAGGCGATCACAATTTCAACGAGCTCATCCCCATCAGCCCCAGAACGCCCATGACGATGAGATAAATCGCCACGATGAAATTGAGCAGGCGCGGCATGATCAGAATGAGAATGCCCGCGATCAAAGAGACAAGTGGGCCAATACTGAGAGAGAGCGACATGGAGTAATCCTTGTTGAAGAAGAGATGGTGGGGTGTTGGTTTGTCAATATGCCGAGGCTAAGGCATACCAAGCGCTGGCCAATGTAAGCCATTGCCCCGACCGAAAAGCAGCAGAGCGAAAACCGCTGCAGCGCTATCAGCTTTCCTCTGCGTCGCCTTAGACGTTGTACTTCTGGCGAGCCTTGCGCACAAATTCGTCGGTGTAGGTGCGCGCCAGCTCCACCTTGGTATCTGCAAGCTCCGGGTAGGCGCGCGAGAGTACCCGCAAGGCGGTGGCCGCACCGTCTTCGGGCATCAAGCCATTGGGGGAATAGGTTTCGCGCACACGGCCGAAGGCAGCCAGATACAGCCCGCGATCGCCCATCAAGAAACTGGCTGGCACGGCCTTCACCAGATCTGCCGGGGCCGCCGTCTGCAGCCACTTGAGCGCATGCACGACCCCATTGGCCAATGCCTGGACCTGCGCTGGCTGCTTTTGTATGAATGCCTGGGGCGCATACAGACAGCTCGCCGGCAAGTTGCCCCCCAATATGTCTTGCGCTGCCTTGAGCGACCGAAGGTCTCCCACGATGCGCATGTCGGCCTTTTGCTCCAGCAGCGTCATGATGGGGTCCGCATGGCAAAGCCCATGCACTTGGCCGGAGCGCAAGGCGTTCATCGCTGCGGTGCCCGAGCCGACGCCCACAAACGTCACATCACGGGGACCGATGCCGGCGCGGGCCAGCAGCAGCGCCGCAGCCAGATGGGTAGACGACCCGACCGATGACACCCCCACGCGGCGCCCCGCCAGATCTCCCAGATCTTTGTATCCAGGCAGGGCCCGCATCGACACACCCAGCGCCAGTTGAGGCGCACGACCCTGCACCACCAGCGACCGGTATGAAAGCCCCTTTGCCTGCTGCCGGAGGGTGTGCTCAAAGGCCCCTGAGCACACATCGGCCATGCCCTCTTGCACCGCCTGCAATGCCAAGGCACCGGCAGAAAAATCGCGCACCGTGACCTCCAACCCCTCCGCCCGAAAGTACCCCAGGTGGTCCGCCAGGGCCAAAGGCAGGTGGTACAGCACCCCTTGCCCTCCCACCGCAATGGTGACGCGACCCAGCGCTGTTGGACTGCTGGCTTGTGCCATCAGTCCAGGCGCGCACACCGAAGCTGCCGACACGGCAGACAGGGTGGCAAACGCACGGCGGGTGAGCAGAGGAGATGGCACGGATCAGAGGAAGAGAAAAGGCAGATGCTGCATTGCAACAATCGTGCCTCAATGCAAGGAAACCCGCATCAGGGAGAGCCCCCGCGGGTTTCTACGTACCTTGACTTTGAGCAACGCGGCTGCCGCCTGCAGCGTGACACACTACGGCTTCGCGAGGGTCACCCCTGTGTCGCTAGTGCGTCAGCGGTAACCGATGAACAGGATGGCGATGTTGACCAGAAACGCACCTGCCCACAATGCGCTGCGCGCCGTAGGCATGTCGGACACGTACATCATGATGTAGAAGATGCGCAACATGACGTACAAAAATGCCAGGATGTCCAAAAGTGTCTGCCCTGCTCCCAGCAAGTGCGCAATGATCACCGCGCCGATAAAAAACGGCAGCGCTTCAAAACTATTGGCCTGCGCCGCATTGGCGCGCGCGTGCCAGTCGGTCTGCTGCGCCATCCAGGCGCGCGGGTTGTGGTTGTCAAAACCGCCGTTCTTGCGGGGCTTGCCGAAGCTGCCGCTTTTGGCCAGCCAGGCGCAAACAATGGGTAGCAGTGCGGCGATCAGAACGCACCAGTAGGCCACCGTAAACCGTGCGACATGCATGGTGGTATTCATATTTCAAGCCTTTTAGGGCTCTAGCGCTTGATATACAAGCGCTAGTAGCTATTAATTTGGGAGTATTCTACCCACAGAGGTGAAATCGGCTGCGCACTGCAGGACATCTAAGAGTTAACGACGATCCACCAGCGCATGGGCGATCGTACCCAGGTCCACGTACTCCAACTCACTGCCCACCGGCACACCGCGTGCCAGCCGCGTGACATGCAGGCCTCGGCTCTTGAGCGCCTCGCTGATCACATGGGCCGTGGCCTCGCCCTCGGCATTGAAGTTGGTGGCCAGAATCACTTCCTGCACCTCGCCGCTGGTGGCCCGCTCCATGAGCTTTTGCAGGCCAATTTCCTTGGGGCCAATGCCATCAAGCGGGCTCAGCCGCCCCATCAACACAAAATACAACCCCTTGAAAGCCCCTGTGCGCTCCAACGCCGACTGGTCCGCGGGGGTCTCCACCACACACAAACGCGTGGCATCACGCTCCGGGTCCAGACAGGTGCTGCACACCTCGGCCTCGGTAAAGGTGTGGCACCGCGCGCAATGGTGCACGGTACCCACCGCCTCCCCCAGTGCTCGCGACAACGCCAACGCGCCTTCACGGTCATGCTGTAGCAAATGGAAGGCCATGCGCTGCGCTGACTTCACCCCCACCCCCGGCAGGCGGCGCAGCGCCTGGATCAAGACATCAAGGGAGTTGGTAGCGGACATGGCTATGAAAACAATTGGGAAACTGAGGGAAATAGAAGCTCAAGAGCAGGCTTCGACAAGCTCAGCCCGAACGGTAGGAGGCCTTTCTGGCCTGCCGCCATTCACGCCCCAGCCTCAAGGGCGTAGCGAGCGGGATCAGCTGCTAGGCGGACGGAGCACAGGAACCGGAACGTACTTGAAGTACGTGAGGATTCCGAGCACCGCCCAACGACGCAGATGGCCCGCGCAGTAGCCAACAGTCAGAAAGGGAATTTCATGCCGCCGGGGAGGCCTGGCATGCCTTGTGTAAGCTTGCCCATCTTCTCCGCCGAAGTCTCCTCGGCCTTGCGCACCGCCGCATTGAATGCCGCCGCCACCAGGTCTTCGAGCATGTCTTTGTCTTCCGCCAGCAAGCTGGGGTCGATGGTGATGCGCTTGACGTCGTGTTTGCACGTCATCACAACCTTCACCAGGCCCGCGCCCGACTCGCCTTCTACCTCGACAAAAGCCAGCTCGTCCTGCGCCTTCTTGAGGTTGTCCTGCATCGCCTGGGCTTGTTTCATGAGGCCGGCGAGTTGTCCTTTGTTGAACATGAATGTTTCCTTTGCTTTCTCTGGTTGATCGACTTCCCAAAAGGGGAAGGTTGAAATTCGGTATGAATCAATGATTCACAAGATTGTCGTACGTGCTGCCCACACCACTTCAAACGTGCGCGGCCCCCAATGCGTGCACCCGTGGAACTGGCTTTGCCAGGCCGCCGGGTGCGTCCCCCTCCCGCGCAGCGAGAGAGGGGGAAGATGCGAAGCATCTCAGGGGGAGCTTCATGGATCACGCTGGCTTGATGCTGCCCGGCACGATTCTCGCGCCGTAGTCGCGCATCAGCGATTGCACAAACGGATCGTTGTTCACGATTTCTTCGGCCCGGCGTTGGCGTTCAGCGGCCGCAGCCGCGTTGCGACGGGCAGGGCTATCGATCACGACCCCCACTTCCACCGTGATCTGGGCTGCATGGCCTGCGGCTTCCAATGCAGCACGCAGGCGTTCACGGGCCGTAGGCTGATTGAGCGACTCTCGCTCAACGCGCAGCAGCCAGTGACTGCCGTCGCGAGCCACCAGTTGCGATTGCAAGGCGAGCTCGCGCACCAGCGCGGTGATCGCTTCTGCCGCCACCATCTGCTGCACGGTGGTGTGCCAGACATCGCCCTCCTCAGTGGGTGTGTAGCGCGCCGAGACAGGGGTGGGCGCCGACAGCGGCAGGGGCTGCAGCCGCTCACCAGGCTCCGGCGACTCGCGCACGGGAATCGCTACATATTCAGGCGCTGCTTGCGCACTACTGCTCTGCGCTGGGGCCTGATTTCGATCAAAACTGTCCGTGGTGCGCACAGGCAGCGCGGTCGCGGTGGAGGCTGCGACCCCCAAGGTATCTGACTCGTCTGAACCCGGCCAGGGAGGTGGCTCGGAGGCATCCGAAACTTCGGGAGGAGGTTCTTGCGACGGAGCAGACGCGGGTGCTGGCGCGGAGATTTGCGCCGCAGGTGCGGGGGAGATGACAGCAGTTGGGACGGGAGCCACCACCACAGCGGCCTCCGTTGGGCGAGCCGCCGGAGTGAGATCTGGAGTAGCAGTCGCAGGCGCCGGGACAGCCGGAGCGGCTGCAGAACCAGCAGCAGCGAGGCCCGAAGACGCAGTTTCAGTCCGCGTCAGAGTTTTTTTTTCAGCCGGTTCGCCCTGGGGCTTGAAGGCCAGCAGGCGCAGCAGCACCATGGTCAACGCCGCATACTCATCGGGCGCCAGGCCAAGTTCTGCACGCCCATGCAGGCACAGGCTGTAAAGCAATTGCGTTTCATCGGCGGGCATCAGTGCAGCCAGCCGAGCCGTCTCCAACGCCTCGGGGTCGTCTGCATCTACAGCGCCTGCCATCTGCGGCACGGCCTGGAATACGGCCATGCGCTGCAGCACTGCGCTCATCTCTTCGAGCGTGGAGGCGGCCGACAGGCCGTTGAGACGCAGCGAGTCCGACGTTTCCACCACGGTCTTGCCGTCGCCCTGGGCCAGCGCGTCGATGAGGCGGAACACATAGGAGCGGTCCACCGCGCCCAGCATCTGGCGCACGGCGGCCTCTTGCAACTGGCCGCTGCCAAAGGCGATGGCTTGGTCGGTGAGCGACAGCGCATCGCGCATCGAACCCCGCGCGGCCCGCGAGAGCAAGCGCAAAGCCTGGGGCTCGGAAGACACATTCTCGGACGAGAGCACCTGCGTGAGGTGACTCAGCACCGTCTCGGGCGCCATGGGGCGCAGATTGAACTGCAGGCAACGGCTCAGCACCGTGACCGGCACCTTCTGCGGGTCGGTCGTGGCCAACACAAACTTGAGGTACTCCGGCGGCTCTTCCAGCGTCTTGAGCATGGCGTTGAACGCCGTGTTCGTGAGCATGTGCACTTCGTCGATCATGAAGACCTTGAAGCGCCCCTGCACCGGCTTGTAGACAGCCTGCTCCAGCAGGTTCTGAACTTCGTCCACGCCACGATTCGATGCCGCGTCCAGCTCGGTGTAGTCCGGGAAGCGGCCGCTGTCGATGTCGGTACAGGCGGAACACACGCCACACGGCGTCGCGGTGATGCCGCCCTGCCCGTCTGTGCCCTGGCAATTGAGTGACTTGGCGAGAATGCGCGACACCGTGGTCTTGCCCACACCCCGTGTACCTGTAAAAAGGTAAGCATGGTGCAGCCGCCGCGTGTTGAGCGCGTTGGTAAGGGCCTGCACCACGTGCTCCTGTCCCACCATTTCGGTGAAATTGCGGGGGCGGTACTTGCGGGCGAGCACGAGGTAGGACATCCGGGAGATTCTACGGGCTAGGCCAGGTGTCCTTTCAGCCGCCCGGGCAACGGGCGATTCAGAAAAGCGCCGTCGCATCCGGCGTACAATCGCTCCCTGACGGGCCTCCTCGCATGGTGAAGCGGCCAACCGGGTCAGGTGGGGAACCAAGCAGCCCTAACTGTGGAGTCAGTGCCGGGGGTAAGGCTCGTCAACTTCTTCTTTTCTCTCTCTTTCATTTGCGCACTTGCGCCGATGAATGTCTCGTTTCCGTTCCCTCTTTTGGTTGTAGTGCGTCAGCGTTATCACTGAGACGGCTCCGCTGCCGTGTCGGCGGCGTCCCACGTGGGGATGGGCTGCTGGCTGTATCTATGCGCTCAAAGTCGGAGCACAATTTGTGGCATCCGTTTCATCCTTTGCCACATCGGGTGCCGCCATGCCAAACATCCAGACAGCGCAAGCGCCAGTGTTGTCACTTTGCCGTCCCATCGGCGTCCCCTGCGACAACCCCTTCCAACCGCGCGCACCAAGGCTGAATCATTCGGGATTTTGCGGACACATCCCTCTGATGGCCGTGTCTTGGCTGTGTTTGTTGGCTGCCCTACCTGCGCATGCCGCAGAAACGTCTTTTGGTGAAGAAACACTGGCCACCTGGCTGGACGACGAAAAAGAGAACCGGGCTATGGCATCTTTTGAAGTCAACACCAGCGTTTTGCCCAGCGTGAACAACACACTCCGCGCTCGCACCCCTTCGGAGCGCGGCGGCGCAACGGCCAGCTACAACGCTGTCCAACATCTGGATGTCACGCGCTGGCTCAGCCAAGACCCACAGAGCCGCTTTGGCCTGACCCTCGGACTGAGTGCGCCCACCCCCTTTGCATCGGCACCATTCGCTCCAATGGCGACGGGCACAGGCTCGCAGTCAGCGCCGCAATTGGATCTTGGGCTTCGGTGGCGCTCAGAATTGCAGCGAGGGCGCCACCTTGACGTGTCTGCCTGGGCCCAAGCGCCGGATGCGGCGAGCCAGATCTGGCAGACCCAATCAGCGAGCTACGGCACCCGCGTGGAGGTGCAATGGGCTTCATCGCGCACTCGAGGACTGATGCCCGAGTTTGGCGCCATCGGCGTGCAACTGCAGGGCGGCTCCAAGCTCGTGCTGCGGGCCCGCAAGGGCGGCCCCATGCTGTATTACCGGGCTAAGTTCTGATTTCACCAGCCGCGCACTTCAGCCCGAAAGGTTTCAGGTGTGGGACTGAGCCAGCCAACGCCGGGCGCCCTCGCCTGCCCGTCGTCCACTCGCCATGCTGGCGGTGAGCAAGTAGCCGCCCGTCGGGGCCTCCCAGTCGAGCATTTCGCCCGCGCAGAACACGCCCGGTAGCGCGGTGGCCATCAAATGGGGGTCGAGGGCCTCGAAACTCACTCCCCCTGCGGTACTGATAGCCTCATCCAGCGGACGCGGAGCCACCACGGTAATGGGCAAGGCCTTGATCGCGTGGGCCAATGCCACCGGGTCGTTCATGCCGTCTTTACCCAGGTGCTCGTACAGAATGCCCGCCTTGATCCCCTCCAGACCCAGGCGGCTCTTGAGGTGGCTGGACAACGACCGAGACCCGCGCGGATGTCGCACTTCCACCAGCACGCGCTCGGGGCTGTGGTCGGGCAAAAGGTCCAGATGAAACGTGGCGTGACCGTGGGCCTCGACTTCGTCGCGCAGCAGGTGCGACACGGCGTAGACCAAACTGCCCTCCACGCCCGCCGCAGTGACCACAAACTCGCCCCGACGGCTAAAACTCTGGCCCTGGCTGTCGGTAAAACTGAGCGCCACCGTCTTGAACGGCTGGCCCCCAAAGCGCTCGGCAAAATGCGGCGTCCAACCCACCGCTGGGGTCGGCGTGCGGCCGATCAGTTCCTGCAAAAAAGCGCGGCGGGTTTCGCCCGCGGGGGCATCGGCCCGCAACACGTCGAAGCCACAGTTGGAAGCGCGCAGCGGCGCCACTGCCACGCCGCGCTGCGCCAGCAAAGGCACCCAGGCGCCGTCGGACCCCAGACGCGCCCAGCTGCCGCCGCCCAGCGCCAACACCACGGCGCGCGCCGTGACCTGCACCTCGCCACCGGGCGATGCAAAACGCAGTGCGCCATCGTCGCCCCAACCCAGCCAGCGGTGGCGCATGTGGAACAACACGCCCTGCGCGCGCAGACGCTGCAGCCACGCACGCAGCAGGGGCGCTGCTTTCATGTCGGCGGGGAACACGCGGCCCGACGTGCCCACAAAGGTTTCCACCCCCAGCCCCTGCGCCCAGGCGCGCACCTCGGGCCCGCCAAAACTTTGCACCAGCGGCTCGACCTGCCGCTCGCGCCCGGCGTAGCGGCTGACGAACGGCGCGTGAGGCTCGGAATGGGTGAGGTTGAGTCCGCCCTTGCCCGCCAGCAGAAATTTGCGCCCCACCGAGGGCATGGCATCAAACAGATGCACCGCCACACCCGCTTGCGCGAGCACCTCGGCCGCCATCAGTCCCGCGGGGCCGCCTCCCACGATGACGGCATCGCAGCCCAAAGAGGTGGCGGCGTTGGCTGCCAAGGGGGTGGGGGCATTCATGGGAGAAACCTTTAAATCCATCGAAATCAGTCCATTCAGAACAGGGAGCCTTGCGCGGAACCCGGGGGAGTGCCCGAGGCAGAGCCCGACTTGGACGTTGGCGCCGGTGCGGGCGCGGTCGGTGCAGAGGCCGTTGGCGCGGGGGCGAGAGTATGCCGCACAGGCTCTTCCCCCGGTTCGGAGCCCGTCGCCAGAGCCACGTCGGGGCTGGACATGCCATCGCCCGGCACCTGCACCAAACGCCCGTCGCCCGTCAGGAAGGCCGCCCGCACGCGCTCGCCGGGCGCCTGGCCCATCACCGCTGCGCGGTAGCGTTGCAGCTGGGCCATGAGCGCAGGTTGGTGCTCGGGCTGGGTCGCGCTTTTGTAGTCCAGCACCCACCAGCCCGCACGCTCGGGTGGCTGGTGGCAATGCACCAGGCGGTCGATGCGCAGGCTCTGGCCTTGGTAGCGCAACGGGGCTTCATTGATCGTGGCGTCCACCACGTTCGCGTCCCAAGCCCAGGCGCCCTCTCCCGCCAGGATGCGCTGGGCAGTCTGGACGGCAGTGCGCGCTGCACCCATGGCGATGTCGAAATCTTGTGCCAGCCGCGCCACACGCGCAGCGGGCCAGCCGTGGGTACGCAGCTCGTCCAGCGGAGCGCCCGCCACACCGGCCTGCTCCAAAAGCTGGTGCATGGCCTCGCCCAGGCGCGATGCGGGCGTGGACAGCGAGGGGTCCAGATCGGCAGGATCAGCCACGTCTTCGACCGCCCGAGGCACGACCCGCAATTCTGGGGGAAGCACCGGCAACTCGGCCAGAGTGAAATGGTCGTGTGCGCTGTCTTGCACACCCGCCGCCACACTGCCATCCGTTTGAAGCGCTGGGACTGGCAAAGGTGCGTCGGCCAGCAACGGCGCCAGCCGATTCCACCAGCTGCCCGGCGCGGACACGCTGGGCAGCACCGACGACAGTGCCAGGCAGTGTTTGGCGCGCGTCATGGCCACGTACAGCATATTGAGCTCTTCGCGCTGGCGGGCCTGTTGCTCGGCGGTCAGCGCGGCTTCGGCGCTGGGGGGCGGGCTCGATTCGCTGGCCAGAAAGACAAAGCCTGCGGGTTCGGTCTTTTCGCCCGGCCAGTCCACCAGCACGCCCATGGTCTCGGCCTTTTGCGGGCGGGTGTCCGTGTCCAGCAGCAGGACGCAGCGTGCCTCCAACCCTTTGGCGCCGTGCACGGTGAGCAGGCGCACTGCCTGCGCATCCACCCGACCAGGTGCGCGCACGCCACCCTTCTTCATGGCTCGCACAAAGGCATAAGGCGTGAGGTAACGGCCACCATCGTGCTGCAGCGACGCCGACAGCAGCGCGCGCAGGTTGGCCAGCACCGCCATGCGCTGCGCACCGGGTGATGCAGCGGCAAAGCGGGCCAGCACGTCGCCATGCTGGTAGATGGCGTGCAGCGCGTCGTGCGGCGGCAGGGCATCCACCCAGGCTTTGTATTGAGCCAAATTGGCACCTAGCGCTTGTTTATCAAGCGCCAGCAGCTCACTTTTTTGTAGCAAATCAAACCAACTGCTGCCCGCATGCTCGGTTTGGCGGCGCAGCGCAGCCAGAGCCACCAGGGCATCGTCACCCAGGCCAAACAGCGGCGACTTGAGCGCGCGGGCCAGCGATAGGTCGTGCCCGGTGGACACCAGCGCATCCAGCAGCGCCACCATGTCCTGCACCTCGGGTGCGTCGAACAGGTCGGCCTTTTCGGGCTGCACGCAGGGCACATGCAGGGCGCGAAGAGCGTCCTGCATGGCGGCAAGCCGGTCGCGCTTGCGGGCGAGCACCAGCACCTCGTGGGGCGGCGTGCCTGCGGCAATCTGCTCCGCCACCCAGGCGGCGGCCTGGGTGCATTCCCGCATGCGCTGGGTTTCTTCGGCCTCGTGGCGCGGCTCGGTCAGGCTGTCGCGCCAGGCGAACGGGTCGGCGCCGCCGCCCGCGTCGGTATCGGGCGGCAGGATGGCGGGAAGGCGCAGCAACACACCGGGGTCTTTGGACTCGGTGGTGTGGTCGCGAAAGCAGCTCGTCTCCTGCTGCGCCTGGGCCGCGCCCATGACGTGGTTCACGGCGGCGATCACGCTGGTGGCGTTGCGGCGGGTGTGGTCGCAGCTGAGCAGGTCGCCGCCCAAACCATCCCGCACAAAGGCCTGTGCGGCGATGAACACCTGCGGCTCGGCGCGGCGAAATCGGTAAATGCTCTGCTTGGGGTCGCCCACGATGAAGACGCTGGGCGGCTTTTGACCGCTGGCACCACCGCCCGACCCGGCATAGCCCGACAGCCACGCATGCAGCGCCTGCCATTGCAGCGGGTTGGTGTCCTGAAACTCATCGATCAACAGGTGGCGGATGCGGGTATCCAGCCGCTCCTGCACCCAACCCGACAAGATCGGGTCAGCCAACATGACCTGGGCGGTGCGCTCCACGTCGTTCATGTCCACCCAGCCGTGCTGGTGCTTGACGGCCCCAAACTCCGCCAGCAAACAGCGCGCCAGGCGGGCCATGCGCTGCTGGTGCTGCCAGGCATCGTGCTGGCGGCGGGCAGTCAGCAAGCGCTGCAGCTCGGGTTCTGCCTCCTGGGCGGCCGCAAACTTTTCGAGGTTCTTCGACAGCCGGTCTTCCTTGGCCACGAACATGGCCTTGCGCAGCATGTCAAGGCGCTGGTTCAGGTCTTCACAGGCCATCGCATCAATGATGGCGTCGGCCGCTTTTTGCGGCGTCTTGTTGGCCTCGGCCCCCAGCGCTTTGGCGTACGTGAGCCAGCGTGCGTGAAAGACGTCACCCCGCAGTGCATCGGCAGGTTCGTTGCATGCGGCCAGCTCCGGGTACTGCACCTGAAACGGCGGCACTGAGGCATCGACCACGCCTGCTGCGTCGGCCAGATCAAACTCGACCCGCTTGGACAGCGCCGCCGCCAGCGCCTTGTGGGTTTGAGAGCGGCCATGGCGGGCCACGACGGCCTCGTAGTCGGCGCGCAATGTAGCGCTGGTCGCCACGGTGTGCAGAAACGGCCCCCACACCTCACGCACCGCTTCGGCATCGTCTTCGAGCAGCTCAAAGTTGGCAGGCAGACCCTGCGCTTGCAGCAACGCAAGCGGAGCCGTGCCCAGCAACGCTGCAAACCAGCTGTGAAAGGTGCGAATCTGCGCCGGGCGGCCGCTGGCCAGCATCAGGCGGTATAAATTTTGTAGCGCTTCGCGCTTATCCAGCGCGCGCTCGGGGCTTATTCCTCTTGCAACCAGCTCCGCAGTCAGTGTATCCAGCGGGGCCTGGGCAAACGTCTCCAGCCATTCCTGCAACCGTTGGCGCATTTCGCCTGCGGCCTTTTTGGTGAAGGTGATGGCCAAGATCTCGTGCGGCGCGGCGCCGTCGAGCAAGGCGCGCAGCATGCGCGAGACCAGCATCCAGGTTTTGCCCGCGCCCGCGCAGGCCTCCACGGCCACACTACGGACGGGGTCGCAGGCAATGGCGTAGAAAGCCTCGCGTGAGACGGGCCGGCCGTTGTGTTCATACGCGGCTTGCACACGACCTCACTTTCGAAGATTGAATACCCGTAGAAACTGCCGCTCGCGAGACCAGCGAATGCCGTGGAACGGGCTTTGCCCGGCCACTGGCATCGTCCGCTTGAGGGGAAGGCGCCGCAGGCGACTCAGGGATGTACCAGGTCATGCCCAGAAATCCTTGCGGCACAGCCCGCGTGCTGCACAGTAGTCACACACAGCGCCCTCGCCCAGCGCAGGCATCGGTGCGCCCGCGGCGATGCGTTCGAAGTCGTGCTGTATGCCCTCCACCAACAGGTCACGCAGGTGCACCACCTCATCCTGTTCATGCATCTGCGTCTCGCCGCGCTCTCCCACATTCACGTAGGCGGCACGCAGCGTGTCGTGGCTGAGCAAGGCAGCGTAGAACGCGAGCTGGGTGTCTTCAGCACCGGCACCGATGCGCTTGCGCGTGACCGTGTCGTTTTCGGTCTTGTAGTCGATGACCAGCGGCGTGGGCTCACCCGTGGACGAGACGGCATCGATGCGATCGATGGTGCCCACCAGCTGCAACGCCCCCAGCGGCTGGCTGGCTTGCACCTCAGCCTGCCGAAAGTGCCCCCCAGCTTGTTCGTGCTGCGCAAGCCAGCGCAGATAGCCGTCGCGCACCTGCGGCCAGCCTGCAGCGAATGGCAAAAAATCACCTTCGCCCAAACCTTGCTCCAGCGTGATGGCCTGCGCAGCGCTGTCCATGCGGGCGATGCGGGCTGCTGTGTCTTCGGTGGGGTCGGCCAACAAAGCCTCATGAAAATGCTGCAGCACCGCATGCAGCCAGTTGCCGAAGTCGCGCTTGTCCACTTCGGCAGCCAGTTCATCGGCCTCTTGCAGGCCCAGCTGGCGCAGGGCAAAAAAGCGGTAGGGGCAGTGGCGCAGGTCGGAATACGCGGTGGATGACAGCCGCACCACCGGCAACGCCCGCCCGTCGGGCAAGGGCCTTGCGGTAGGCGTGGCTGTGACGGCGCGCCGGGTGCGGTCGTCCGCGCCCTCGGTGGCCGCGCCGTCGAGATGCAGCGCCAGCACCAGCGCGCTGGCCAGCAGGGGCTCGCCGCCTTCATCGCCGGTGCGCCACAGCACATCCACCGACGGTGTTTGAAGCGCATGCTGCCAGGCAGCGCGCTGGGCTGCTTCCAGCGATTCGCGCGTGGGCAGGCCCCAGGCTTGGCGCTGCGCCTGGGTCCAGTCGCCCACGGGCTCTGGCGAGGGCTGCAGGCGTTTTTCATCACAGCCGGGCAGCACCAGGGCTGCAAACGGACGTGCCAGCAACTGGGGCAGGGGCAAAACGACAACGGGCGCATCGCCCATCAAAGGGGGGACATACCGCGCGGCCTCCAGCACCTCGTTGGCCCAGCGGGTGAACTCGGCGAGGGCCATGCGCCGGCCAGCGCTGTCCCAGCCCTCCAGTTCGGCCTCTTGGCCTTCTTGCAGGCGCAACGCCGTCAGCACGCGGGCGCCCGCGGCGTCGTCCTCAAGCTTGGACCACTGGCCGCTGGCCACCAGCAACGCGCGCAAGGACTGCAACCACTGCGCAAGCGGACGCGGCGCGCGAAAGGCCCCGCGCCACTCTTGCACTTGGAACACAGCAGCTGCCAGATCGGGTTTGTCCGCCCAGTCGCGCCCGCAAGCGCCTGACCAGCTTGCTATCGAGGCCTTTCGCAGTGCACGCTCTAAGCCATTGACCAGCGTCCGTTTGATGGCCGGCGCGTGCTTGAGCCAGTCCAGCACGTCATCGGCCGATGCATTCCACGCGCAGGCCTGGAGTGCGGCCATCATCTGCGCGGCAGCCCGGGTGGTGGAGAGCGTCCAACCGTTTTCATCGCGCACCGCCACGCCACCGCTGGCCAAGTGCGCGCCGATGCGTCGCGTGAGGGCGCGGTCGTTGGCCGCCAGCGCTACCGGGGTGCGCCCCGCCAACACATGGTCCAGCACGCAGGCGGCGGCGCGCTGGGCCTCGTCCTCGGCGTCCTGCGCGGCGTGCAGCGCGATGTGGCGGGAGGATTGGGGTTCTGTCGGCGCAGGCGGCAGCGCCAGGGCCACTGCCTTGTCGCCCCAGTGGGCCTGCAGAGCCTGCGCCAGGGGCTCCACCTGAAAGCCCTGCAGCACCACCAAGGCGTCCACCGACTGGCGCACGCCGAGATCGAACAACACGTCAGTGGCATGGCGCGATGCCAGCACCCATTCGAGTGCAATGCGGGCCACCACGGCCTCAAAACGCAAGGTGGAGCCCTCGTCAGGCTCAGGCAGAAGGCTGCGCGCCTGAGTACCCCAGGCCTCTCTCTGCACCGGGGGAACCGCCGCCGCAGCCACCGCCAGCTGGGCGGCAGCCTCTTGCAGGGGCACAGCCAACACGTCGCGTTGCGCGGCCAAGCCCGCTCGATCCAGCAGCGCGCGCGCGGTGAGCGTGTCGCGCGCCACATCCCCCGCCAGGTCGTCCCCCAACGGCACAAAGGCGGCCAGTTGGCGGGCCCAGTTGCGCGTTGTTTCAAAACGGGGGGCAAAACCATCGGTATGGTGCAAAGCCCAGTAGCGCTGCGCCCAGGGCATGAGCTGGGCATAGGGAACCAGCACCACGGTGCGCGCTGGATGGGCGCCAAGCCCTTGCATGTGTACCTCCACCTGCGAGAGCACACGCCTCCACAGCGCCGCACATTGATCGCTTTTCGCTATGACAGTCATAGCGTCGCAAGGCCCGGCCACACCGGTGAACGTGGGATTGGTTTCTGTCACAATGCCCTGACTTTAAACGTACACCGGTCACAACCCGATCAAAATCAAGGAATCCGCCATGGCCAGCGAACTCATCAAACATGTCTCTGACGCCAGCTTTGAAGCCGACGTGCTCCAACCCGGCTCCGCCGTGCTGGTGGACTATTGGGCCGAATGGTGCGGCCCCTGCAAAATGATTGCCCCCATCTTGGACGAAGTCGCAGGCACCTACCAAGGCAAGCTGCAGATCGCCAAGATGAACGTGGACGAAAACCGCGAGATCCCTGCCAAGTTCGGCATTCGCGGCATCCCGACGCTGATGCTGTTCAAAGATGGTCAACTGGCCGCCACCAAGGTCGGAGCCATGAGCAAGGCGCAACTGACCGCCTTCATTGATCAGCAACTGGCCTGATCTGCATCCACAACCCCGCGCCTGCCCATGCACGCGGGGTGGTTGATTTACACGACACTGATTTCAGCGCCAGACACAGACCGAATTCGGCTCCCGTGAATCTCCCGCTTTTTTTCCTGTCATAATTCCTTCAGATCACCGGCCTGCACGCATTGGCAGCCGGACCGAGATCCCCGGCGAGCCAGACCTGCAAACAGCAGCCCATCTGGCACCTGCCCTCCTCCCCCAAGATTCATACCAGCTCCGCGAAGGAGTCATTCCATGCACTTAAACGAACTCAAGGCACTGCACGTGTCTGAAGTCCTGAAGCAAGCCGAAGAACTCGAAATCGAAAATACCGGCCGCATGCGCAAGCAGGAGCTGATGTTTGCGATCATCAAGAAGCGAGCCAAGACAGGTGAGCAAATCATTGCCGACGGTGTGCTGGAAATCCTGCCCGACGGCTTTGGCTTTTTGCGCAGCCCCGACACCAGCTTCACGGCCAGCACGGACGATATCTACATCAGTCCGAGTCAGGTGCGCCGTTTCAATCTGCACACCGGCGACATGATCGAAGGCGAAGTCCGCACACCCAAAGATGGGGAACGGTACTTTGCGCTGAACAAGCTCGACTCGGTCAATGGAGGCCCGCCCGAGCAGAACAAACACAAGGTGATGTTTGAAAACCTGACGCCCCTGTTCCCCAAGGAGCAGATGCGCCTGGAACGCGACGTCAAGAGCGAAGAGAACATCACCGGCCGCATCATCGACATCATCGCGCCCATCGGCCGCGGCCAGCGCGCCCTGATCGTCGCCCCGCCCAAGAGCGGCAAGACGGTGATGATGCAGCACATCGCCCACGCCATCACGGCCAACAACCCCGACGTGCACCTGATGGTGTTGCTGGTGGACGAGCGTCCTGAAGAAGTGACCGAAATGCAGCGCACGGTGAAGGGCGAAATCATCGCCTCCACTTTCGACGAGCCCGCCGCACGCCACGTGCACGTGGCCGAAATGGTGATCGAGCGCGCCAAGCGCCTGGTGGAATTGAAAAAGGACGTGGTGATCCTGCTGGACTCCATCACCCGCCTGGCCCGCGCCTACAACAATGTCGTACCTTCCAGTGGCAAGGTGCTGTCGGGTGGTGTGGACGCTGCAGCACTTCAGCGCCCCAAGCGCTTCTTTGGAGCAGCCCGCAAGGTTGAGGAAGGCGGTTCGCTGACCATCATCGCCACCGCGCTCGTCGATACCGGCAGCCGCATGGACGAGGTGATTTTTGAAGAATTCAAGGGCACCGGTAACTGCGAAATTCATCTGAACCGCCGCCTGTACGAAAAGCGCGTGTTCCCCGCCATCGAGCTCAACAAGAGCGGCACCCGCCGCGAAGAGCTGCTGCTGGCGCCCGAGATCCTGCAAAAGACCCGCATCCTGCGACAGTTCATGTACAACATGGACGAAATCGAGTCGATGGAGCTCATGATCAAGAACATGAAGGCCACTAAGACCAATGTGGACTTCTTTGACATGATGCGTCGCGGCGGATAAGCGGCTTAACGCCTCAAAAACCAACGCCCGAAACCCCCGGGCTATAATCAGTGGCTTTTTCTGCGGAAAGTACGCTGAATGTTCCACGGCGCAAAGGTTGCATCGGGTTCAGCACGGCTCCCGCACTTGACAAGGATTGATCATGAAAGAAGGCATTCACCCCAACTACCGCGAAGTTCTGTTTTCGGACCTGTCCAACGGCTTTAAGTTTGTGACCCGTTCGTGCGCAAATACGAAGGAAATGGAAACCTTCGAAGGCAAGGAATATCCGCTGTTCAAGCTGGACACCTCCTCCGAATCGCACCCCTTCTACACTGGCACGCAAAAGTCGGTGGACAACATGGGTGGCCGCGTGGAGCGCTTCCGCAACCGTTTCGGCAAGACCGCAGCGAAGTAATTCGACTTCTGCGTTACCGCCAAAAAGGCAGCCCGGGCAACCGGGCTGCCTTTTTTTATTGTTTTTGGCCTTATTCTCGGTGGCTCTGCTTGCTGCCCACTGAAGTGTGACTCCACCAACCCCCGCCATCGTTACCCAGAATGCCGTAAGCCCGCTTCCACGCTGGGCGCTGATCCTTCTGTGCATTGCCTACGTAGTGCCGGGCTTCATAGGGCGTGATCCCTGGAAAAGTGCCGACGTGACGGCCTTTGGCTACATGCTGGAGCTGGCCCACGGGCGCACGCCGTGGTTCAGCCCGCTCTTGGGCGGAATGGCGCCGGAAACCGAAGGGCTGCTGCCCTATTGGCTGGGGGCATGGGCTATCCAGATCGCACCGGCATGGATCTCTGCAGAGCTGGCCGTTCGCCTGCCTTTTGCCGGGTTGCTGGCCATCACGCTCATTGCCACCTGGTACGCCGTCTACTATCTCGCACGCAGCCCGGGGGCCCAACCTGTGGCGTTTGCCTTTGGCGGTGAAGCCAACGCACCCGACTATGCCCGCGCCATCGCTGATGGCGGATTGCTGGCCCTGATTGCCTGCCTGGGGCTGGCACAGTTGTCGCACGAGGTGACCAGCTACTTGGTGCAGTTGAGCTGCACGGCGCTCACCTTTTTTGCCGTAGCGGCAATGCCGCACCGCACGGTGGCCCCGGCTGTCGCACTGGTCGCGGGCATGGTGGGGCTCACGCTGGCGGGCGCCCCGACGCTCGCCACCTTGTTGGGTGCAGGCAGTATCGCGGTGGTGGTCTACGCGCCCGGCAGCCACTCCGACCAACGCCTGCGCTGGGCGCTTTTCCTGGTCGCCGTCGGGGTAATAGTTGCACTGTTGGCGTGGAGCCTGGACCTGTGGCGCTGGCGGATCGTGGGAGCGGACACGAATGGCAAAGAGTGGCAAAGCCTTGCGAGATTGCTGCTGTGGTTTGGCTGGCCCGCGTGGCCGCTGGCCTTGTGGACGCTCTGGCGCTGGCGCCAACAGATCTTCAGCCGCCCCGGGCACCGGCACTTGTTGCTGCCTCTGTGGTTCTCGGCCGTCTCGATTGCGGCCACCCTCACCACATTGCCTGCCGACCGGTCGCTTCTGCTGGGCCTCCCCGCCATGGCTGCGCTGGCGGCTTTTGCTTTGCCTACGCTGCGCCGCAGCGTAGGAGCGTTGATCGACTGGTTCACCCTCCTGTTTTTCACGGCGTCTGCGCTCGCAATCTGGGTGATCTGGATTGCCATGCAGACCGGATTTCCCGCCAAACCCGCAGCGAATGTAGCCAAGCTGGCGCCGGGCTTTGTGCCCGAATTTTCAGCGTTGGCGTTGGTGGTTGCCCTTGCGGCCACCATTGCCTGGGGCAGCTTGGTGTGGTGGCGTGCGTCCCGCGACCGCGCCCCAATCTGGAAGAGTCTGGTGCTGCCAGCGAGCGGTGCGGCACTGGGCTGGCTGCTGCTGATGACTTTGTGGCTGCCTTTGTTGGACTTTGCACGCAGCTACGCCCCCCAGGTGCGCAGCGTGATAGCGGTCGTGGGCCCCGAGCCTGGCTGCGTTCAAACCGTGGGGCTCAGTCGCGCGCAGGTGGCGGCGTTGCAGTACCACGGCGCGCTCACGCTGGAGCGAGCGGGGTTGCAGGATGAATGCGAATGGCTGTTGGCAGATATTGCGTCTTGGCCAGCGTCGGAGCGCATGGTGGCTGCCGCCTTCTGGGAGCTCAAGGCCACCATTGCACGCCCCACCGACAAGAACGACCACCTTCTGGTGTTCCGCCGCGCAGGATCTGCGCGCTGATGTCCGAGCTTTCCACCATCGGCCGGCACGCCATCACAGTGCTGGCAGGGCAACTTGCGGTCATGGCGTTCGGTGTGACCGACACCATGGTGGCGGGTCGCCACGGCGAGGTATCGCTTGCTGCACTTTCGGTGTGCGCGCCGCGATTTTTATCAGCGTCTACGTGGCACTGATCGGCGTTCTGCAGGCGTTGCTTCCCGTGTGGGCGAAACAGCGTGGCGCACGCGAAACGGAGTCGTGGGCCGCTCGCTGCGCCAAGCGCTCTACCTGTGCGGCGCCTTGTCGCTCGTCGGCATAGCGATCCTGCCGTCCCCCGTCCCTTTGTTGCGATGGACAGAAGTGCCCCCGGCCTTGCGGGTAGAGGTTGGCAACTATCTTGCCGTTCTGGCGTTGGCCCTGCCGCCAGCCTTTCTGTTTCGTATTTACAGCACGCTCAACCAGGCCTCTGGGCTGCCCCAAGTTGGTCACGTTGTTGCAGGTGGGCTCGCTGTTCATCAAAGTGCCACTGTCCATCTGGTTTACTTTTTTTCGGAGAGGGGCTGCCCGCGCAGGGTGTGGTGGGCTGCGCCTGGGCCACGCTGGTGGTCAATTGCAGCCTGTTCGCACTGGCCACCTGGCTGCTGCGCACCCAGGACCTCTATGAGCCACTTTGTATCTGGCGGCGGATGGAGCCTCCAAACTGGCCCACGATTGCAGGTTTGCACGGCTGGGCATACCCGCCGGACTTGCCGTTATGGTGGAAGTCACGTCCTTCACGCTGATGGCGCTATTCATCGCGCGACAAGGCACCACGGCCTCGGCCGCTCACCAGATTGCATCCAATCTGGCAGCGTTGTTGTACATGGTGCCGCTGTCATTGGCAATCGCCACCAGCGCGCGCGTCAGCTATTGGCTGGGCGCATAAGACCCTGTACGTGCCCGCGCTATGACCTTTATAGGTTTTAGGCTTGTAGCGCTTACTGGTATTCCGTCGACAGCTATATTATTAATAGCAAAATATCATATTGGCAGCATTTACTCCACCAATGCAGGCGTGGTAGCCATGACCGGCAGCGTACTGCTGTGGGTGGCCGCGTACCATGCTGCCGACGCCCTGCAAACCGTGTGCGTGTTTGTCTTGCAGTGCTACCGCATCACCGTGGCTCCATTAGTGGTGTTGCGGATTGTTATGGGGAGCTGGCCTGGGAGGCGGCTACTGGTTGGCTTACCGGCGAACAGGTCCTTGGGCGATGAACCCCTCCCCTACACCGTTCTGGGCAGCCAGCGCATTGGCATTGATGGCCACGGCAGCCCTGTTTGTGGCCATGCTCTGGCGGGCCGTCAGCCCGGCAGCACAAAGCCACGCAGCCGATTCGCCGGGAAGGTGACCGAAAAAACCGACCCCTTGCCCAAAACACTGGCAATGTCCAACGTAGCGCCATGACGCTGCAGCACATGCTTGACGATCGCCAGGCCCAGTCCGGTTCCGCCTGTTTCCCGCGAACGGCTGCGGTCCACCCGGTAAAATCGCTCTGTCAGGCGTGGAATATGTTCCGGTGCAATACCTGGGCCGGTGTCGTGCACCGAAAAAACGGCGCTGCCATCGTCCTTGCGGAGCCACTGCACTGAAATAGCCCCCCCCGCTGGCGTATATCGCACCGCATTGCTGATCAAGTTGGACAGCGCGCTTTGCAGCTCGGTCGGCACGCCTGCCACCTCCCCTTCCAAGCGCAAGACCTCCTGGGACGGGAACTGCAGAACGTGCGTCTGCTGCTGGTTCTGCGTGAGCAAGGAGGACAACGCGCGGCCCTCTTCTTCACACCGTGTGAGCAGCGCCTGCACGGGCGTCCATTCGGCCATTCCCGGGGGCGGGCTGCCCTCCAGACGCGACAGCGTGAGCAAGTCCTGCACCACGCTTTGCATGCGCAACGCCTGCTGGGCCATCATGCCCAGGTAGCGCGAGCGCTCTTCTGCAGTCAATGGCAGCGTCTGCAGGGTTTCCACAAAACCAGTGAGAACGGTGAGCGGTGTGCGGATTTCGTGCGAGACATTGGCCACAAAGTCCCGGCGCATGGCATCTGCCTGCTCCAGAGCCGTCACGTCGCGCGACAGCAGCAAAGTGCGGCCGTCCCCATACGGATGCAGGTGCACGGAGATCCGCACAGGACGTGAGGGAGTGCTGTATCGTCCTTCAAGGACCACGTCGTGGCTGAAATCCTGCCCCGAGAAATAGGCGGTGAACTCAGGGTCGCGCACCAAGTTGCCAATCGACTGCGCCACGTCGCGCTGCGCATCAAAGCCGAACTGATTGGCCGCCATCTGGTTGCACCACTCGATGCGCCCCTGCGCGTCCAGAAGCACGACGCCATTGGGCGTGGCTTGCAACGCGGCCAGAATCTCCTGCAGCCGGTCTTGGCTATCACGGATCAAAGCCTCCTGCCTGCGCAACAGGCGTCGTGCACGGTCGGCGGCCTCTCCCCAGATGCCTCGCATCGACGGGACTTCGGAAAGGTCGCCTGTACGCAACCAGCGCAACACGCGCGCGCCGCGCAGCAAGTCCCATACAAACCAAGCCCACGCAGCCAATGCGGCCCCCAGGGCTGCACCCCAGGGCCCGCCCTGCCATAGACCCAGGCCACCACCCGCTATCTGCCAGAGCAGGAAATACGAAATACGCCACAGCATGCGGTCAGCAAAGCCTTCTCAGAAAACCGGGGCACGACGGTCGCCCCATCGAAAACATCAGGCCTGCGGCATCACGCCTGCAACTGCACCTGGGGCTGGGCGGTCAGCCGGTAACCCGCTCCGCGCACGGTTTCCACCATGACGGATGCAGCGCCCAAAGCCTCACGCAGGCGCTTGACGTGAACGTCCACCGTGCGCTCTTCAATGAACACATGGTCGCCCCACACCTTGTCGAGCAATTGCGAACGGCTGTGCACACGCTCGGCATGTTTCATCAAAAAATGCAACAGCTTGAACTCGGTAGGCCCCACCTTGAGCGGCTGCCCTTGGTACGACACGCGGTAAGTTGCGGCGTCAAGCACTAGGTCGGCAATCGTCACACTGTCGCTCACCTGCTCCGGTGCCCGGCGTCGCAACACGGCACGAATGCGGGCCAACAGCTCTTGGGTGGAAAACGGCTTCGTGATGTAGTCATCGGCGCCCGCATCCAGCCCTGCGATCTTGTCGGGCTCGTCGCCCCGGGCCGTGAGCATGAGGATGGGAATGGGCTTTGTGCGGCTGTCGGCACGCCATTTGCGGGCCAGCGACAGGCCACTTTGCCCGGGCAGCATCCAGTCCAGCAAGATGACGTCTGGCAACACCGCGTCCAGCTCGCGCTGGGCAGAGTCACCGTCTTCCGCCCAGAAGGGCTGGAATCCGTTGTGTCGCAGATTGACGGCAATCAGCTCGGCAATTGCGGGTTCGTCCTCGACGATCAGGACGCGTGGGAGCTTTCTCATAGTGGTGCCAAAGCCCTTTCGCTTACAAGACCGCCGACTCGATCTCGTCCAAGGCAGTGTGGCGCACATCCTTGCCCTTGACCAGATAGATGATCAGTTCGGCCACGTTCTTGGAGTGGTCTCCGATGCGCTCGATCGCCTTGGCCAGGAACAGCAGGTCCAGACTGGGCGAAATGGTGCGCGGGTCTTCCATCATGTAAGTGACCAGCTTGCGTACAAAACCATCAAACTCCCTGTCGATCAGGTCGTCTTCCTTGAGGATGTCCACTGCCATCTTGGTGTCCAGGCGTGCAAAGGCATCCAGCGCCTTGCGCAACAGGCCCGAGGCCAATTCGGCCGCCACCCGCAAATCGCTGGATGGCAACGAACGCGGGGCACCGCTTTCGATGATGGAGCGCACCATGCGGGCCATCTTATTGGCCTCGTCGCCCATACGTTCCAGATTGGCCGTGGCTTTTGAAAACGCCAACAGGAGGCGCAGATCGCGCGCAGTGGGCTGACGGCGGGCGATGATGGAAGACAACTCCTGGTCGATCTCGACCTCCATTGCATTCACGCGCGTCTCTATCGACGCCACGGTTTCCACCGCTTCGAGGCTGAACTGGGACAGGGCATATACCGCCTGGCGAATCTGAGACTCCACCAGACCGCCCATCTCCATTACGCGGGCGGAGACGCTGTTGAGTTCGCTATCGAACTGTGACGAAAGATGTTTATCGGGCATCTGGTGTCTCCTTAGCCGAAACGGCCGGTAATGTAGTCTTCGGTTTCTTTGCGCTCAGGCTTGAAGAAGATCTGCTCAGTGGCGCCAAACTCGATCATCTCGCCCAAGTACATGTAGGCTGTGTAGTCACTGCAGCGGGCGGCCTGCTGCATGTTGTGCGTCACGATGGCAATCGTGTAATCGTGTTTGAGTTCATCGATCAACTCTTCGATCTTGGCGGTAGACAAAGGATCAAGCGCCGATGTGGGCTCGTCCAGCAACAGCACCGAGGGCTTCACAGCGACGCTGCGTGCAATACACAGGCGCTGCTGCTGGCCACCCGACAGGGACAGGCCACTCTGGCTGAGCTTGTCCTTGACTTCCGTCCACAACGCGGCCTTAGACAGCGCCCATTCCACGCGGTCGTCCATTTCGCTCTTGCTCAAGGTTTCGTAGAGCTTCACGCCAAAAGCGATGTTGTCGTAGATGGACATGGGAAACGGTGTGGGCTTTTGGAACACCATGCCAATGCGCGCGCGAAGCAGGTTGATGTCCTGCTTCGCATCCAGGATGTTCTGGCCGTAGAAGTTGATGGAGCCTTCCGCGCGCTGGCCGGGATAAAGGCTGTACATGCGGTTGAGCGTGCGCAGCAAGGTCGATTTGCCGCAACCCGACGGACCGATAAAGGCGGTGACCTTGTGTTCAGCGATGTCCAGGCTCACATTGCGCAAGCCTTGGAACTTGCCGTAGAAGAAACTCAGATTTCGCAGTTCCAGCGCATTTTTCGCGACGGAGGCTGGGGCAGTAGCAGTGGCGTTCATTGTCAAATCCTGAGAATGGTGGCGTTCGTGTCTAGTAAGTCGTGTTCCGTCGAGCGTCAAACGCGGTTCTTCTCGCGCAGGAACACCCGGGCCACGACATTGAGAATCAGCACCGACAGCGTGATGAGCAGTGCGCCCCCCCAAGCCAGGCGGACCCAGTTTTCATAAGGGCTCAAGGCAAACTGGAAGATCACCACGGGCAGGTTGGCGATGGGCGCATTCATGTTGGTGCTGAAGAACTGGTTGTTCAGGGCCGTGAACAGCAGGGGGGCAGTCTCTCCGCTGATGCGGGCAACCGCTAGCAACAAACCAGTCATGACACCGCTGCGTGCCGCCCGCAGGGTCACCATGGTGGACACCTTCCAGCGAGGCGCACCCAGCGCAAATGCAGCCTCGCGCAAGCTTCCCGGCACAAGACGCAGCATGTTTTCGGTCGTACGTACCACTACCGGCACAGCAATCAGTGACAGCGCCAGGCTACCCGCCCAGCCCGAGAAATTGCCCACCGTGGCAACGGCAATCGCATAAACAAACAAGCCCAGCACGATGGAAGGCGCCGACAACATGATGTCTGTCACAAAGCGGGTGAGCTCTGCGGTTTTGCTCTGATCACCGTACTCCGCCAGATACACCCCGGCCAGCACACCCACCGGTGTGGACACCAACACGGTAAAGCCCACCATCATGAGGCTGCCCACGATGGCGTTGGCCAAGCCACCCCCTTCAGATCCAGGCGCCGGGGTGGACTGGGTGAACATGTTCCAGTCCAGCGCGGCAAAGCCGTTGGACAACAGAACGCTCAAAATCCAGAGCAGCACGAACAGGCCGAGCCCCATGGCGCCCAGAGACAGGGTCAGGCCGATGGCGTTGGAGCGCTGCCGCTTTTTGTAGAGTTGTTGATTGAATTCCATGGGGCTTCTCTCAAAAGGGTTTCACGTTCGAAGCAAGCGAATGAAAACTGGTCAAAGTCCCTTGGCCTTCTCAGCGCGCAACATCAAAATCTTGGCGGCCGACAGCACCACAAAAGTGATCACGAAGAGCAGGAAACCCAAGGCAAAAAGCGTGGAGAGATGGAAATCTGCCGCCTCTCCAAACTCGTTAGCCAATGTGGATGCGATGGAGGTTCCGGGTGAAAAGAGCGAGGTGGGCATGCGATTGGCGTTTCCGATCACAAAGGTCACAGCCATGGTTTCACCCAAGGCACGTCCCAGGCCCAGCATCACCCCGCCAATGACGCCCTTTTGTGTGTAAGGCAGCACCACGCGGCGTACCACTTCCCAAGTTGTGCAGCCCAGACCGTAGGCCGACTCGCGCAGGATGGGGGGAACAATCTCGAACACGTCGCGCATCACCGCAGCCACGAACGGCAGCACCATGAAAGCCAGCACAATGCCTGCTGCCAAAATCCCAAAGCCATTAGTGCTACCGCCAAACAGAAATCCCACCAGCGGCATGGAACCGAGCAGCTTTTGCACCGGCATCTGGAAGTAGTCTGCGAACAAGGGCGCGAATACAAACAGCCCGAACATGCCGTAAATGATGGATGGCACCGCTGCAAGCAGCTCCACCGCAGTCCCCAAGGGGCGGCGCAGCCACACCGGGCAGGTTTCGGTCAAAAACAGGGCAATCCCAAACGCCAGCGGAACCGCAATCAGCAGCGCAATTCCAGCACTGGCCAACGTACCCACGATGGCAATTGCAGCGCCAAATTCTTCATTGATGATGTCCCACTCCACGCGCCAGATGAACTGGACCCCGAACTTGTGAAAAGTCGGCCAGGCGTAGACGAAGAGCGAGACGATGATGGCCAGCAGTGCCGCAAGCACCAACAAAGAGAGGCTCTGGGTCAGCCGATGGAAAAAGATGTCTTGCAGTCGCTGCCGCTTGGCAATCGACACCATGGACTTTGTGGGGACGTCCGTCGCTTTGGCGGACATTGGTTGCGAACTCATGGTGGTTCCCAGGCTCATGTTGACTCCCATCTGGCTTCTGAAAACCCCACAAACCAGCACCCACCAGCCAGACCAGCTGGCCAATGGACGCTATTTTGGGGCAGACTGGTTTACTTCTTGATTTGCGACCAGACTTTGGAGCGGATCTCAGCAGTCAGGCTGTCCGGCAGGGGCACGTAGTCCAGTTCAGCCGCCATGACCTTGCCATTCTTGAAAGCCCAGTCAAAGAACTTCAGAACTTCAGCCGACTGGGCCTTATCGGCGGGGTCTTTGTACATCAGGATGAAAGAGGCAGTGCTCACAGGCCAGCTATCTGCGCCCTTGGCGTTGACCATGGAAACGCCCATTCCTGGCACGCTGAACCAGTCGGCACCAGCCGCAGCAGATGCAAAGGTCTTGTCGTCGGGACTCACGTACTTGCCGTCAGCGTTTTGCAGCTGCAAGAAGTTCATGTTGTTCTTCTTGACGTATGCGTACTCGACGTAGCCAATAGCACCCTTGACGCGCGTTACGTTGGCGGCCACGCCCTCGTTGCCTTTGCCCCCCACAGAGGAAGGCGCTGGCCATTTGACCGCAGCTCCCTTGCCAACCGTGTCAGCCCAGTCTTTGCTTACAGCTGACAGATAGTCTGTCCAGTTAAAGGTGGTGCCAGAACCATCGGCGCGGTGCACGATGGTGATGTTTTGGTCAGGCAGTGACTTTCCGGGGTTCAGAGCCGTCAGCTTGGGATCATTCCACTTGCTGATCTTGCCCAAGAACATTTCGGCCAGCACAGGGCCCGTCACACGCAGCTCACCCGGCTTGAAGCCCTCCAGATTGATCACGGGCACCGTGCCACCAATGATGGCTGGGAACTGAACCATGCCATCCTTGTCGAGGTCAGCGCCTGGCACCGGTGCGTCCGATGCACCGAAAGCGACAGTCTTGGCGCGAATCTGGCGAATGCCGCCGGACGAACCGATGGACTGATAGTTCAGACCAGTACCGGTTTCCTTCTTGTAGGCTTCAGCCCATTTGGCGTACATAGGGAACGGAAACGTTGCTCCAGCACCAGTAATGTCTGCCGCAAAAGCGCTGCCAACGGCCATAGCGGCAAGCGCTACAGCAACGGTTTTGAGAAATGTGCGTTTCATTCGAGACCTTTCGGCTAAGGGTTAACAGAACAGGACGAACTCTAGGGGTGCAAGATGACAATTCAGTGACACAAACGGGGCGCTGCACAGAGTTGCCATCCAACATTTCAACCCCGAGAAATCGTCACCCGTCTGTCACAAAGCCAAGGCACACTCCACAAACCACCGCCGTTGCCCGGCTTGCGAAGGTTGATCAGCGGTTGCGCGGCAAAATGCTCGCGGTACGATGCCGAACGAATCTCCACCAAGAACTACATGCAGAACGGCACACGTCTCGCCGCGGTCGACCTCGGCTCCAACAGTTTTCGCCTAGAAATCGGGCGCTATGAATATGGGCACATCCAACGCGTGGAGTACCTCAAGGAAACGGTGCGCCAGGGCAACGGCCTGGACGAAGACCGCAACCTGACCCGCGACGCCATGGAGCGTGGCTGGGCATGCCTTGCGCGCTTCGGTGAGCGCCTGGCAGGCTTCCCTCCTGCTCACGTGCGGGCCGTGGCTACGCAGACTTTGCGAGAAGCCCGCAACCGCGATGAATTTCTGTCACGCGGCCGCGAAGTCCTCGGTTACCCCATTGATGTGGTGTCTGGCCCCGAAGAAGCACGACTTATCTACCAAGGTGTGGCCCGCCTGCTCCCGCAGTCGGATGAACGCCGGTTGGTGGTTGACATCGGTGGTCGCTCCACCGAGCTGATCCTGGGCCAACAGTTCACACCCCATGCAGTCGCGTCCTTCCGGGTGGGCAGTGTCGCCTGGTCACAACGCTACTTTGCAAAAGGCGAATTCAGCGCGCAGGCATTTTTGGCCGCCGAAATTGCAGCAAAAGCAGTGCTAGACGAAGCGCAAGCGACCTTTCGGCCCGGCACATGGGATATTGCCTACGGGTCGTCAGGCACCGCTGGGGCGGTGGGCGACGTGCTGGCCGCGGCAGGTGGCCCGCAGGGCCTTATCACCCGTGATGGACTGAACTGGCTGCAAGACAAAGTCTTGCGTGCGCAATCGGCAGACCGCTTGCGTATGGAGGGGCTGAAAGAAGAACGCCGAGCCGTTATTGGAGGCGGCATCAGTGTGCTGAGAGCCGTTTTCGACCTTCTGGAAATTGACCAGATGCAAGTGGCCCAAGGGGCTCTGCGCCAAGGCGCACTGTATGACCTGTTGGACCGCGAACAACCCGGCACCGACCTACGCACCACCACAGTCAATGGGCTCATGCACCGGTTTGGTGTCGATAGAGAACATGCAGATCGAGTGGCACGCACAGCATGCGCGTTGTTTGACCAGGCGGCACCTGCGGGCAGCGAGCGCGCATCGCGCAAGCTGGACTGGGCAGCAAGGCTGCACGAGATAGGCTGCATCGTCTCGCACAGCGACCACCATCGGCACGGTGCCTATATCCTCGACAACACCGACGCTGCAGGCTTTGCTTTGCCGGAGCTGCATCGGCTGGGCGTGCTGGTACAAGGGCAGCGTGGCAAGGTTCGCAAGTTGGAACTCGATCTGGACGACTCAATCTTCGCGCTGCAACTGCTCAGCCTGCGGTTAGCCGTTGCCCTGTGCCACGCCCGCCGAGACCCCGATACCAAAGGACTCTCCCTGCAGCGCGATGATCGGCGTTTTCGCATCACCACCCGTTCAGGTTGGAGCGCTACCTACCCGCAGTCTGCCCATCTGTTGAGAGAAGAAATGCAGGCGTGGCAGAAGACACCTTGGGTGCTGGTGGCGGAGTTGCCTTGAACAGTTCATAAAAACGATATAAACTGTTTATACCGTTTAATCAAAAACTGCCATGACAACTTCCATTCCTGCATCGACACCCACTGCACCAGCCCCGCAAACATCCGCCCCAGCCAAGTCAGCAAAGCCTGTAAGTGCGCCGAAGGCTGCTCCCACTGCAGCGGCGAAGGCCGTCAAGGTCGCTCCAAAGCCCGCGGTCAAAAAGGCGCCCGCAGCAAAGAAAGTCGTGGTGACGAAAACGATCAAGGCAGCGACACCCATTGCAGCCAAGGACGCGAAGGTAAAGAAACCAAAGTTGGTGCGCGATAGCTTCACCATTCCCAAAGACGAGTACGCCGTTATTGAGACCCTCAAGCAACGCGCCTCCACTTTGGCCCACCCCGTCAAGAAAAGTGAACTGCTGCGGGCCGGCTTGAAATTGTTGGCAACTCTGACCGACAGCGGCCTGCGAACCGCGCTACAGGCCGTTCCATCGATCAAGACCGGGCGCCCGAAAGCAGAAGCTGCTGAGGCACCCAAGGCCTCCAACGCCAAGGCTCCAGCCAAGTCTGTCCGCAAATAAATGGCTGCTGATACGGAGCGCGTGGAGCATCCGCCCTTTGCAAAGACATTCGTGCAATCGCCAGCTTTTACAGAAATTCTGGCGATTGCACGGTGATCAGCACCGTTTGACTCTCCTCCAGCCGCTGTCTCTGGCGCAGCCACCAGACGGAGCCCTTGCGCACGGCGCATTCTGGCGCCTGCAAGCCCAGTAGCTGGGCAATGGTCTGCCCCAGCACCGGCTGATGTCCAACGATCAGCACCGCGCCGCGTGCCCGTGGCCACTGGGCTAAATCCAATACATCCTGTGGCATGGCGCCGGGCAAAAGCTCGGCGCGCATCTTGAACTTACGGCCCAGCGCACTCGCGGTCTGTTCGGTCCGCCGGGCGGGACTTGCCAGTACCCGCAAGCCTTCAGGCAGCTGGCGATCCAGCCACGCCGCCATACGGGCTGCCTGTTTTTCGCCACGGGCGGTCAATGTCCGGGCGAGGTCATCACAACCGTCCCCAGGCTCCTCTGCCTCTGCGTGGCGCCACAGAATCAGGTCCATCATGCCGTTCCTTTTTCAATCCTGGCGACCAATCCAGAGGTCTTGGGCCCGTAGCGAACCATCAGTGCATCTTGCGCGCCAAGGCCATCCTGGGTGCGAGCGGCACGATCGTAGGTACCGCTTGCGTTCAGCGTCCATGCATCCCGGTCGTCATGGAGATACGCCACAAGACACTCATCCACGATCTGTTGACGCAGGCCGGGGTCCGTCACCGGCCACGCCAGTTCCACACGTCGCATCATGTTGCGATTCATCCAGTCGGCGCTGGAGAGATACAAGTCCTCCTGCTCACCGCTTCGAAAGTAAAAAACGCGTGTGTGCTCCAGAAATCGACCAATCACGGAGCGCACCCGAATGTTGTCGGTCGCGCCCGGCACCTGGGCTGCCAGCATGCAGGCTCCTCGTACGATCAGATCGATGCGCGCGCCACGCTGCCCGGCCAGAATCAATGCGCGGATCAAAGCCTCGTCGGTCAGGGCATTCATTTTGGCGACGATGCGTGCATCTTCCCCTCGGCTTGCTGCGAAGCCGACCTGTTCAATCTTCTCGACCATTCTGTGGTGCAAGTGAAAAGGCGCCAGGATCAGCTTGCGCAATTTCGGTGGCCGGTTCTGGCTCGCGAGGTGATTGAAAACCCCGTCCATGTCGGCCGTCGTTTCAACGTCGCCGGTCAGGTAACTCAGATCGGTGTACAGCCTTGCGGTACGCACGTTGTAGTTGCCGGTAGACAAATGCCCATAACGCCGCAGCTGACGCCCTTCCCGGCGCGTCACCAGCAGCATTTTGGCGTGTGTTTTCAGCCCTACTACGCCATATACAACCTGCGCACCAATGGACTCCAGCGCTTCCGCCCAGTTGATATTGGCCTCTTCGTCAAACCGCGCCTTCAATTCGACAACGGCCATTACTTCCTTGCCCCGGCGTACCGCCTCACTCAACAGGTCCATCAGTTCGGAATCAGCACCTGTGCGGTAGATCGTCTGCTTGATGACCAAGACATCGGGGTCATTCACGGCCTCCCGCAAGAATTCAAGCAAGCCGTCAAAGCTCTCGAAGGGCTGGTGGATCAACACGTCCCTCTGGCGCAGTTGCTCCATGATGGAAACCCCGGGCTGCAGCTGCCTTGGCCACGCTGAGCTCCATGGCGCGAAAAGCAGCGAAGGATCGTTCACCAGATCCACCAGCTGAGTCAGCCGGACCAAATTGACAGGGCCGTGTACGCGGTAAAGAGCGGCGCGGGGCAAGCCAAATTGCTCCAGCAGAAAGTGCGCAAGGAAGGACGAGCAGCCTGCGGATACTTCCAGCCGAACCGCCTGTCCATAGTGGCGATGTTGCAACCCTTGTCGCAACGCTGTGCGCAAGTTTCGGACATCCTCCTCATCCAGCGCAAGGTCTGAGTGGCGTGTAACGCGGAACTGAGAAAACTCGGTGACCTCGCGACCCGGGAACAGATCATCGAGATGCGCGCGAATGATGCTTGAAAGACTGACGAACAGCGACTCTTGAGGGGCCACCTTGGCAGGCATGCGAACCAGCCGGGGCAGCGCACGCGGCACTTTGACAATGGCGATTTCATTTTCGCGGCCGAAGGCGTCACGCCCCTTCAGACGCACAATGAAGTTCAATGACTTGTTGGCCACCTGGGGAAACGGGTGCGCGGGATCCAACCCCACGGGGATCAGCAAGGGCCGCACTTCCTGCACAAAATAGTCATGCACCCACCGCTTTTGCGCACTGGTCCGATCTCCGTGCGAAACAATTCGAATTCCGAGCTGGGCAAAAGCGGGGACTAAAACATCGTTGAACAAGGCGTACTGGCGCTCTACCAGATCATGGACTTTGGCAGCCAGCGCCTCAAACGAGTCCGTGGTGTAAAGCCCCTTGGTCTCGCCCTTTTGGGCAGCAGTAATGTGCGCCTCCGCACGGACCTCAAAAAACTCGTCCAAGTTCGAGGACACGATACACAGGTAGCGCAGCCGCTCCAGCAATGGCACGTCAGCACGAACTGCCCAATCAAACACCCGCTCATTGAAGGCCAGGATGCTGTGGTCGCGGTCCAGAAATACGTGCGGCGACCGGCCAGGGACTACAGCGCTGCTTGGCACGTCAACTTCATGTGCGTGCGATGGGGAACCGTTGTCAACCCCGATGTTGGAGGGCTCCGGATGCAGCGACGGAACGTCTTGAGGGGGCATGGGCAACATGGAAACGCGAACGCGGCGAGTGCAGGATGGCTCCAGTATTTAACGCCCAGATGACAAAGATGTGACAGTGTTTGTGACAGTCACGCAGACTTTTGCACCTGAATGGGCTGGTACCAGGTGCTGCTGAAATAGCTTCGCCGCTTCGGCCCACGTGAAATCGAGCGCCCGACTGCGCGCTTCTGACCGCGCCACGGCCAAAGCCCCCTGGGCTGCTACCAGCAGACTGTCATGAAGCACGCCCCCACGGGGCGGTTGCGCCGAGTGCGCCCCCAGCACCTCCATGGGACCATCCACCGGGAAAGCAGCCACCGGGGTGCCACATGCCATGGCTTCCAGCATCACAAGGCCAAAGGTTTCAGAGCGGCTAGGGAACACAAACACATCGGCAGCGGCATAAACCTGCGCCAAAGCGGCCCGATCCAGAATGCCCAGCCAGCGCACGTGAGGGTACTTTGCTTTCAACCTTGCCTCCAGAGGGCCCACACCGCACACGACTTTGGTGCCGGGCATGTCCAGCTGCAAAAAAGCCTCGATATTTTTCTCGTAGGAAATACGCCCCACATAAAGGGATACGGGATGCGCCAATGTCCCAGTAAGTGGGCTCGGACGAACTTCTCCATGAAAGGGAAAGGCCTGGGTATCAACACCGTGAGTCCATGGCTTCAGATTGCAGAAACCCCGCCGCGCCAGCATCTGCAATACACCTTGCGTGGGCACCATGATCCCGGACGAAGGTCGGTGAAAATGCCGGAACAGCTCATATCCCCATGACAGCGGAACCCGCAATGCAGCATGGAGAATTTCAGGGAACCGCGTATGAAACGCGGTGGTGAAGGCAAGGCGATTGCGCACGCAGTATCGACGTCCGGCCCAGCCCAGAGGACCTTCCGTCGCCAGATGAATGGCATCAGGCTTCATCGCCTCAAGCATTTGAGTCAAATGCTTGTTTGGCCGCACGGCCAAGTCAATGCCCGGATAGCCCGGACAAGGCCGCGTAGAGAACTGGCCGGGGTGCACAACCTGCACCTCGTGCCCGACTGCTTCCAGTTCGTGCACCAGTTCCCGCAACGTAGTCACCACGCCATTGACCTGTGGCATCCACGCGTCTGTGACCAAGGCGATTTTCATACAGCAACCTCAGCCTTCATGGGGCGGGCATGGGTGGTCGATACCGCAGGCCATTGCACCAGCTCAAGCCGACCGTCCAGATGCTCGACAAGCGCTGTGTGGCTCTCCACCCAATCGCCATCATTGCAGTACAACGTGCCACTAATTTCACGCATCTCGGCGCGGTGGATATGTCCACAGACTACGCCGTCGAGGCCTCGCCGCCGCGCCTCGGTGGCCACGGCAACTTCAAAATCGGTCACGTAGTTGAGCGCCTTTTTTACCTTGCCCTTCAGGTACGCCGACAACGACCAATACGGCAAGCCCATGCGTGCACGCAGTGTGTTGAGGTGGCGGTTGAGCTTGAGGGTGAACTCATACAGGTTGTCGCCCAGGTACGCCAGCCATTTGGCGCATTGAATGACTCCATCAAAGTGGTCTCCGTGTGTAACCCACAAACGTCGACCATCGGCCGTGGTGTGCACCGCATCGGCCACTACCTCGATACCGCCGAAAGAGTGACCCACAAAGGCGCGCGCAAACTCATCGTGGTTGCCTGGCACAAACACCACCCGACAGCCCTTGCGGGCGCGCCGCAGCAGTTTTTGCACCACGTCGTTGTGCGCCTGCGGCCAAAACCATTTGCGGCGCAGCTGCCAGCCGTCGACGATGTCTCCCACCAGATACAAGCAATTGCTGGGGTGGTGTTTGAGAAAGTCCAACAATGCTTCGGCTTGGCAGCCTGGAGTGCCCAAATGCAGGTCGGATATGAACACCGCGCGGAACCTGCGTGCCCCCGGGGACTGGGCATGCACCTCGGCGCCAGTGTCATCGGAACCGATGGTCTCGCTCATCCACGGGCCGAGTGCGTCAAACGCGGCGCGCATCACGCCCCCAGAAAGTGCTTGCGGTAGCGGGGGTGCAGGTCGGCCAGCCGCATGAGCATCGGGAGGTCAGCGGTATTGAAATCAGGGTCCCACGCGGGAGCCCCCAGAACACGCGCACCCAGGCGCAGATAGCCCTTGATAAGGGCAGGCGGCTCTACCGAAATGGAGGCGTCCAGCTGGTCCACCGGCAGTGGCAAACGCGGAAGCACGTGGTACTCAATGGGTGCGAGATGGGTTTGGCGCACCTGCTGCCAGATACTTGCGGCCACATCGCCACTGACCACTCCGTTGTAAAGCATGGGAATGCTGGCGCAGCCGATCATGGTGTCGAGTTGGTTGCGTACCATGAAATCCGCCAGTGCGCCCCACAACGCCATGATCACGCCGCCGTGCCGGTGGCTGGGATGCACACAGCTGCGGCCAAGCTCCACCATGCGGGGGCGAAGGCTGCGCAGCCGCGTCAGATCAAATTCGGTGTCGCTATAGGTCCCGCCAACTCGCTTCGCCTGCGCGGGTGTCAGCACTCGATAAGTCCCAATGACTTGCTGGCTCTGGGCGTCGCGCACCAACAGGTGCTCGCAATAGTCGTCGAACAGATCGATGTCATGGCCGGGAATGGGGGTCGTCAATCGAGCGCCCATTTCAGCCGCGAAAACATCAAATCGCAGTTTCTGCGCCTGCCGGACTTCATCCTGGTGCCGGGCCCAGGCGACTTGAATAACACCACGTTCTGGTGCTGGCGTTGCAGCCGCGGGCACAACACCCGGTGGATGCAATGCCTTGCCAGAACCAGCGTCGGACGACATGGGCAACGTCAGGTGGGGCAGCTTATTCATGGTGCAACATCTCCTGGTGTGGGGGCAGCCTTCGGCCAAAAGACCTAACCGCCGACGGGAAACCGTTTCCCTCGGCCAGAGTTTGGAATTGGCGCGTGACGAGACCGTGTCCAAACCATGTCAATGCGATGACGCTTGTTGCTCGCCACCGGTGCGATTCCCAAGCTGACGGCCTGCATAATTGATCCAGGAACTCGCCAAGTGCCCACCCTCCCTTCACTCCCGTTGTTCAGGCCTGTCACCGCATCCCTGGCGGTGTTTGTGCTGGCAGCGGCGTGTGCCGGGGCATTGGTATGGACGCTGGAGCGGCAGGACCGCACCCAGCAGCGCACGCAGGTGGCCGACATGGCAGGTGACCATGTGCAGACCTTGCAGCGCGCCATTGGGCTGGCACTGTCCGCCAACAACGCGCTGGTAGCGCTGGTGCGCCAAGGCCAGGGCAAGGTCTCCCAGTTTGAGGAAATCGGCATGCAGATGCTGCCGTTCTACCCCGGCATTGCGGCCATGGGGCTCTCTCCAGGGGGAGTTGTTCAGCAGGTAGTGCCGAGGCAGGGCAATGAAAATTCCATAGGCTTCGACCAGCTCAACGATCCACGACAAGGCCGCGAATCTGCCCGTGCGCGGGAATCCGGTCAACTCACCCTGGCAGGCCCCATGGAGCTGGTGCAGGGCGGCCTGGGAGTGGTGGGCCGCCAACCGGTCTATCTCGACGATGCGCGAGGCCATCGCAGCTTCTGGGGTTTTACGTACGTCACCATCCGCCTGCCGGAGGTACTGGCCGCCGCCCGCTTACCCCAGCTGACCGAGCGCGGCTACCACTATCGACTGTGGCGTGTGCGCCCCGACAATGGCGAAGAGCAGACCATTGCAGCCTCCGTACCGCCTCCCGGCCTGGATGCCGTCAGCCGGTCGCTGACCTTACCGAACGGGCAGTGGACCCTGAGCCTGACCCCTACAAGAGGATGGGGCAGCACGGGGGTGCTGGCATCGCGCTGCGCCATGGGATTGCTGTTTGCGCTTTTGATGGCCTACTTGGCGCGACTGCTGTTTGAGCTGAAAGCGCATGAGCGCGGCCTGGCCGACCAGGTCAAACAGCGCACCGCGGAAATACAGGCCACACAACAACAATTGCGCGCCACCATAGACGCCATTCCCGACCCTTTATTTGAAATCGACCAGGACGGGCGCTACTGCAGCGTGCACACGCAGCGTCCCGAATGGCTGCCCGAGCCGGCCGAGACGTTGATCGGCCGCACCGTGACGGATGTGCTGCCTGCCCTGGCTGCACTGGCTGTAATGGACGTACTGCAAGAAGCGCAGGCGCAGGGCTGGTCTACCGGGCGGCAGATCACGTTGGTGCTGCCCAAGCTGGGGACGACATGGTTTGAATTGTCTGCAGCGCGCAAATCCACCCCACCCGGCGCCACGCCGCGCTTTATTGTGCTGTCGCGCGACATATCTGAACGCAAGCGGTCTCAAGAGCAATTGCACCTGACCGCCCAGGTATTTGACCAAAGCAGTGAGGCCATCGTGATCGCCGATGCGGCCCACACCATCGTGCGCATCAACCGCGCGTTCACGCGCATCACCGGGTATGACGAAACCCAGGCCGTGGGCCAGTCCCTGCGCCTTCTCACAGTGGCCAAGTCCACCCACAACTTCGATGCCGAGCTGGTCTACACCCGCCTGGCAAAAGACGGCCACTGGGAGGGAGAAGCCTGGGGGCGGCGCAAAGACGGCTCGGCCTACCCGCAGGGGCTGTCGATGACCAGCGTGCGCGATGGCAATGGTGCCGTCACACATTCCATCACCTTGTTTCGCGACATCACGCAGCAGCGCGAAGCCCAGGACCGCATCCAGCGTCTGGCGCATTTTGACCCCCTCACCCATCTGCCCAACCGCACGCTGCTGGCCGAACGGGCCCAACGTCACATTGCAGACGAGCAAACGCGCAGCGGCACGCTGGCCATGTTGTTCGTGGATCTGGACCACTTCAAGAACGTCAACGACTCTCTGGGCCACCGCATTGGCGACGTTCTGTTGGTGGCGGTAGCGCGGCGGCTGGAGTCGCTGCTGCGCCCCCAAGACACCGCATCGCGCCTTGGCGGCGATGAGTTCTTGCTGTTGCTGCCAGCCACCACCGCCGCGCAGGCAGCCGAAGTGGCCACCCAGTTGCTAGCGGCCATCGCCCAGCCGTTTCAAATTGACTCCTACGAACTCACCACCACCTTGTCGGTGGGTATCGCGATGTACCCGGCCGATGGTGACTCCTTTGACACGCTTTACCAACGCGCGGATGCCGCCATGTACCGCGCCAAACAAAGCGGGCGCAACCGCTATGGCTTTTTTACCGCCGACCTGGAGGCGCGCACCGCACGCGCCCTGCAGATCGAAAACGCGCTGCGCCGCGCCCTGGAGCGCAACCAGTTCACGCTGCACTACCAGCCGCAGGTGTCGCTGGCCACGCGCCAGGTGGTGGGGGCCGAAGCACTGCTGCGCTGGCACCACCCCGACCTCGGAACGGTGTCGCCCGCAGAGTTCATCCCGGTGGCCGAAAGCAGTGGAATGATCGTGGCCATTGGCGAATGGGTGCTCCACACCGCCGTGCACGACGCCAAACGCTGGCTGGACATGCAATTGCCGCTGCGTGCTGTGTCGGTCAACCTGTCTGCAGTGCAGTTTCGCCACCCCCAGTTGCCCGAGATGGTGACCCGCATCCTGCAGCAGGCCGGGCTGCCAGCCCGGCGGCTGGAACTGGAGTTGACCGAGGGCGCGGCGGTGGATGACCCCGCGGCAGCGCTGGCCATGATGGACCAGCTGCACGACCGCGGCGTGCGGCTGTCGATGGACGACTTTGGCACCGGTTACTCCTCGCTCAGCTACCTCAAACGCTTCCAGATCTACAAGCTCAAAATCGACCAATCGTTCGTCCGCGACCTGGATGAAGACGCCAACGACCGCGCCATCGTGAGCGCCATCATCCGCATGGCACAGGCATTGGGCATGCAAACCACGGCCGAAGGGGTGGAGACCGACGGTCAACTCGAATTTCTACGCCAACAAGGGTGCGACGAGGGCCAGGGCTATCTCTTCAGCCGCCCGCTGCCCGCTCCTGCGTTTGAAACCTACCTGCGGGAGCATCTGAAAGGCGAAACCCATCACCTCGCCCCACCCGGGGGATAACGCTCGAGAGACTTGTAAGCTTCGACTGCTACACTTTGCTACAAATTACCCAGGCCGTATGGCCCCTCGTCCGTACCGGTCTCCATGTCTCCCCCGTATAGCACTCCGGATTTGCAGCGTCCGGCAGTCGCTCCCGACACGCCCCTGCAACGCACCTTGCGTGAACAACAGACCCTGCTCGACAGTGCGGGCGTGGGTATCGTGTTTCTGCGCCAGCGCAGTGTGGTGCGCTGTAACCAGCGGTATGCGGAGATTTTTGGCTACCCCAGCGCTGAACGTCTGGTGGGGCTGAACACCGAAGCCTTCTACCCCAATCGCGACGCGTTCCGTGAACTGGGCCGCAGCGCCTACCCTGTGTTGGCCCAAGGGCAGTCTTTTCGTGTGGAACGCCGGCTGCGCCGCTGCGATGGCAGCCTGTTTTGGGGCAGTCTTACCGGCCGGCTTATCAACCCGCATGACACGACCGAGGGGTCCATCTGGATCGTGGACGACATCAACGAGCAAAAACGCGCGCAGGCGGCCTTGAACGCTGCGGTGCGCGAAAAGCAGTTATTGTTTGACAGCGCCATGGTGGGCATCGTGTTTTTGCGCGACCGGCACCTGACCCGCTGCAACGACCACTTTGAGCAGATGCTGGGTTACCAGCCCGGCGAGTTGATGGGCAGCTCATCGCGCCGCTGGTACGCCAGCAATGAAGCATGGGAAGAAGTCGGCCAACGCTGCTATCCACCCATGGCCGCGGGCACCCCTTACGAAGGCGAGGTGGAGCTGTGCCGCAAGGACGGGACGCCCGTCATCTGCGAGGTGCGCAGCAAGTCCATCGACCCTACAGCCCCTGCACAAGGCTCCATCTGGATCACGATGGACATTACCGAGCGTAAGCAGGCGCAGGCCGCTCTCGCACGCGCCCATGAAGACCTGGAGCAGCAGGTGCAGGACCGCACCCGCGAACTGCGCGAGACCGTTGACAACCTCCACCGCGAGATCAATGACCGCAAGGCCGACCAAGAGCGCATTTACTGGCTGGCGCACTACGACGCGCTCACCGGGCTGCCCAATCGCTCTCTGCTGTCCGAGCGCGCGGAGCAGGCAATTCGCGTGGCGCAAGAGGGCAACACGCCACTGGCCTTGATCTTTCTGGATCTCGATCACTTCAAGCATGTCAACGACTCGCTGGGCCACCGTGTGGGCGACGCACTGCTAATGGAGATCGCCAAGCGGCTGCGAGCCGTGGTGCGCGACAAGGATACGGTGTCACGCCTGGGGGGCGACGAGTTCATTCTTCTGCTGCCGGGTGCCAATGCCCATGGCGCCGCACGTGTAGCGGGCAAGCTGCAAGAGGCCTCGCGCCAGCACTACCAGATCGACCACCACGAGCTGACCATGGCTCCGTCGATGGGGATCGCCTTGTTCCCGCAGGACGGGGTGGACTTCGACACGCTGACGCAATCGGCAGACGTGGCGATGTATCGGGCCAAGCTTGACGGTCGCAACACGTTCCGCTTCTTCACCCCCGAGATGCAAGCGGAGTCGGTGCGCGCCCTGCAGCTGGAAAACGCCCTGCGCCGCGCGCTGGAGCGCGATCAGTTCCACCTGCATTACCAGCCGCAGATGAGCCTGTCCACAGGCTCGGTGCACAGCGTAGAAGCTCTGCTGCGCTGGCAGCACCCGCAGCTGGGCGGTATATCGCCTGCCGAATTCATCCCGATTGCCGAGGACAGCGGGCAAATCCTGCAGATTGGCGAATGGGTGCTTCGCACGGCACTGGCGCAGCTCAAGGCCTGGCGTTCGAGCGGGTTCCCTCATCTGACAATGGCGGTCAACCTGTCTGCCATCCAGTTTCGCCAGCCCCAGTTGCCCGAACTGGTCAGCCGCACGCTGGCCGAGTTTGACCTGCCGCCCGACTCGCTGGAACTGGAGCTGACCGAAGGCGTGGCGGTGGACGACCCCCACGCAGCCGTGGCCACGATGGACCAGCTGCACGCACGGGGCGTGCGCATGTCGATGGACGACTTTGGCACCGGCTACTCGTCCCTCAGCCAGCTCAAACGGTTTCAGATCTTCAAACTCAAAATCGACCAATCCTTTGTGCGCGACTTGGGCAACGACGTCAACGACCGCGCCATCGTCAGCGCCATCATCCGCATGGCGCAAGCACTGGGCATGCGCACCACGGCAGAAGGTGTGGAGACCGAAGGCCAGCTTACCTATCTGCGTGAGCAGGGCTGCGACGAAGCGCAGGGCTACCACCTGAGCACCCCACTGCCCCCGGCGGAACTGGAGATGTTCATGCGCCAGCACTCGAGCATGAAGCAGGCCATTCACTATAAAAATTAGAGCTGGTAGCGCTTGACCGTATTTGGTTTCAGGTACTTTTATATCTAAAAATCAATAGAATCAAGCGCTAGCAGCTATCTTTTTAGTAGTTTTGGCGCTTTGCGCGCTCAATGCCCCAAGATCTTGGACAAGAAGTCCCGGCTGCGTTCGTTCTGCGGGTTGTTAAAGAACTCGGCCGGCGTGTTCTGCTCCACGATCTGCCCTTGGTCCATGAAAATCACGCGGTCAGCCACTGCCTTGGCAAAACCCATTTCGTGCGTCACACAGATCATGGTGATGCCCTGGTTGGCCAACTCGATCATCACGTCCAGCACCTCCTTGATCATCTCCGGGTCCAGCGCACTGGTGGGCTCGTCAAACAGCATGATCTTGGGCGTCAGGCACAGGGCTCGCGCAATCGCCACGCGCTGCTGCTGCCCGCCTGACAACTGCAGCGGGTACTTGCCCGCCTGCTCGGCAATGCGCACACGCTCCAGCTGTTGCATGGCGCGCGCCTCGGCCTCCTTCTTGGGCAACTTGCCCACCCACATGGGCGACAGGGTAAGGTTCTCCAGCACCGTCAGATGCGGAAACAGGTTGAACTGCTGAAACACCATGCCCACCTGTTTGCGGATGGTGTCCACAGCCTTGATGTCATCCGACAGCTCGATGCCATCCACCACCAGACGGCCCTCCTGGTGCTCTTCCAGCCGGTTGATGCAGCGGATCAAGGTGGACTTGCCCGAGCCCGACGGCCCGCACACGACAATGCGTTCGCCCTTGGCCACTTGCAGGTCGATATCGCGCAGCACATGAAAGTCGTTGCCGTACCACTTGTTGACTTTGTCGAAGGTAATGATGGGTTGAGTCATATTGGTAATCCGTTGCGCTGCACTACCCGCAGCCGAGGAAACTGGCGCGACAAGGACCAGTGCACCTGTTGAACTGGCTTTGCCAGGCCACCGGGTGTGTCCCCCTCTCCAAGGTGAGGGGGAAGGCGCCGAAGGCGACTCAGGGGGACCTTCATCGACTGCGTCCTTTGTTGGCCTGCTTTTCAACCCAGAGGCTGTAGCGGGACATGGAGAAACAGAACGTGAAATAGATGAGGGCAATGAAAAGGTAGCCCTCGATCTTGTAGGGCCGCCAGTCGGCGTCAGAGTTGAGCGCCAGGCCCAGCGAGCCGGTCAGCTCGTACAGGCTCACGATGGTGACGAGCGAGGTGTCCTTGAAGATCGCGATGAAGCTGTTCATGATGCCGGGCACCACAATGGCCAGCGCTTGCGGCAGCACGATCTTGCGTTGTGTCTGCCAGTAGGACAGTCCCAGCGTGGCTGCGGCCTCAACCTGTCCTTTGGGAATGGCCTGCAACCCGCCGCGAATCACCTCGGCCATGTAGGCCGCGGCAAAGAGCGTGATGCCGGCCAGCACGCGGATCAGCACATCGATCGTCACCCCTTGCGGCATAAACAGTGGGAACATGAACGACGCCATGAACAGCACCGAGATCAACGGCACGCCCCGCACCAGCTCCACATAAATGGTGCATGCCGTGCGGATGGCGGGCAGCGACGAGCGACGACCCAGCGCCACCACCAACGCCAGCGGAAACGCCATGACAATGGAGAGTGTGGCCAACAAAATGGTCAGCGGCAAACCGCCCCAGCGGTCGGTCTCTACCTTTGTCAGGCCCAGCACATTGCCGTACATCAGCGCAAAGAAGCTGGCCAACACCACTGCCCACAGAAGCACCAGCCAGGGCCGCCAGAAGACGCGGGTGCAGCTGGCCACCAGCATTGACACCATGAGCACCGTGGCCACCAGCGGGCGCCATTGCTCGTCGAACGGATAACGCCCAAAGATGATGAGACGGTACTTCTCGGCCACCACGCCCCAGCATGCACCCACGCCGTCTACCCGGCACGCATCCGAGTCGGGCTGCCATACCGCCTGGAACAGGCCCCAGTTCAGCAACTGCGGCACGTACCACAGCAACAGGCCGCCGATGATGGCGGTCGAGACGGACGTCTTCCAGTCGGCAAACAGGTTGGCGCGCAGCCAGCCCACCAAGCCACGGTTTTGCACCGGCGCCGGGCGCGGGGCAATGGATTCGAAAGTTTTCGCAATCATGGTCAACGCTCCTTGATCGCGGCGCGCGCGTTGTACCAGTTCATCAAAAGCGAGGTGATGAGCGACGTGCTGAGGTACACCAGCATCACGATGGAGATGCACTCCACCGCGCGCCCGGTCTGGTTCAGCGCAGTGTTCGAGATAGACACCACGTCTGGGTAGCCAATGGCCACCGCCAACGAGGAGTTTTTGGTGAGGTTGAGGTATTGGCTGGTCAGCGGCGGAATGATGACGCGCAAGGCCTGTGGCAGCATTACCAGCCGCATTTGTTGGCCGCGGTTAAGCCCCAGGGCCGCCGCTGCCTCGCCCTGCCCGCCCGACACCGACTGAATGCCAGCGCGCACCACCTCGGCCACAAACGCCGAGGTGTAGAAAGTCAGCCCGAGCAGCACGGCCAGAAACTCGGGGGTGAGTGCCCCCCCGTGCTCGATGGCGAACTCGCCCTTGATCGGCATGTTCATTTGCCCGGGAGCACCCCCCACCAGCCAACCCAGAACGCCGCCTAGCAGCACCACAGCAACGGGGGTCCAGAACAGGCTGCGCACCCGGCCAGTGCCTTCGAACCGCCGCACCGCCCAGCGCCGGTAACCCCAAGCGGCCACACAACCCACAAGCAAGCCCACGGCCGCTATGCCGTGGCCGGTGGCCCATACGGGGATCGGAAAGTTGAGCCCGCCCTTGCTGAGAAAAAATGGACCCACCTGCCAGGGCTCGTAGCTCGCGGGCAAAGTTTCGGTTAGCAGCAGGTACCAGGTCAGCAACTGCAGCAAGATTGGCACGTTGCGGAACATCTCCACATAGGCCGAACACAGCCCCCGCACCAGCGCGTTGCGGGAGAACCGCCCAACCCCAAGCGCTGTGCCCAGCAGGGTGGTCAGCACAATGCCGATGACAGCAACCCGCAGCGTGTTGACCACGCCCATCAAAAAGGCCCGCCAGTAGGGCTCGTTGGAATCAAACGGGTACAGGCCTTCGCCAATGTCAAAACCCGCAGGCTGGGTCAGAAAGTCGAATCCGCTCTGGATGCCGCGCACCTGCATGTTGTGCATGGTGTTCTTGGCCAGGAACCAGATCACGAAACCTATCAGGCCCACGGCCAGCACCTGATAGATCAGGCCCCGAAAGGCCTGGCTGCGCCAGGACCAGGAGCGTTTTTTGGGAGGAAGGCGGGGTGGTGGCATGCCAGCTCAATCAAGGTCGATGGAACCCACACACTCCCCGTCTCCGAGGAATGTGCAGCCAGACAAGGCGCCCCACCCTGTGGGCGAAACGGCCTCGCAATCAATCATGAAATCTGGAGGCCTCCCACAGACCCAAGGCCCGTAGGAGTCGTCCGTTGCAACAGCAGCAGATGCTGCTGTGTGGTTTGCTGTAGTGCTTCTGGCGGCTATCAGCGGATGGGGAAGGCGTACATGAGGCCGTCCTTGTTCCACTGGTTGTTCAGGCCGCGCGGCAACGCCAAAGCCGACTTGGGGCCGACGTTGCGCTCAAAGATCTCGCCATAGTTCCCGGTCGTCTTGATGGCGCGGGCCATCCAGTCACGCTCCAGCCCCAAGAGCTTGCCGGTGTCTTCGGTCGTGCCCAGAATGCGCTGCACCACAGGGTCGGCGTTCGTCTTCATCTGCTCCAGATTGGCTTGCGTGATGCCATATTCTTCGGCTTCGATCAGCCCATAGACCACCCACTTGACGATGGCAAACCACTCGTCGTCACCGCGGCGCACCATCGGGCCCAGCGGCTCTTTGGAGATGAGTTCGGGCAGGATCACATGCTCTGCAGGGTCCTTGGCTTCCTTGTTGCGCACTGATGCCAAGCCCGACGCGTCGGTGGTGTAAGCGATGCAACGGCCCGCAAAATACGCACCGGTAGCGGCCTCTACCTTTTCAAACACCACGGGCTTGATGGCGAGGTTGTTGGCCTTGGAGTAGTCGGTCAGGTTCTTTTCGGTGGTGGTGCCGGACTGAACGCACACGGTCTGGCCCTTGAGCTGCTTGGCGCTTTTGATCTTGCTCTTGGTGGGCACCATGAAGCCTTGGCCGTCGTAGTAGGTAACCGCCGTTTGGTGCAGCCCGAGCGATGCGTCGCGCGTGAGCGAGAACGTGGTGTTACGCGAGAGCACATCCACCTCACCCGACTGCAGGGCCGTGAAGCGCTGCTGTGCGTTCAGGGGCACATACTTGACCTTCTCCCCATCGCCAAGCACCGCAGCGGCCACGGCGCGGCAAATGTCCACATCCAGGCCCGACCATTTGCCATTGGAGTCTGCTGCCGAGAACCCCGCCAGCCCGGTGTTGACGCCACACACCACCTGACCCCGGGACTTGATACCGTCCAGCGTCTTGCCTGCATGCGCAGGGGCGGCCGCAAAAGCGGCAACAGTCGCCAGACAGGCGGCTGCGATGCGGAAGGGGGATTTGTTCATAACGGGTTCTCTCCAAAAAACGAGGATGGAATGCACGACCTTGAACCGCTGCCATGCGCGTTCTTGGTGCCGAACCCGGACCTTAACGACACGCCCCCCAAGGGGCATCGGGGTTTACGCGGGTCGTTGCAAGCCCTTGGTATACCCTGATCCGCGCTAATTCCGCGCAGCAGGCAAGGACTTGGTTTGCGGCAGCAGCCAGTTCAATCCAACTTTTTCTGCAAGAACTGTGCCTGTCCCATCTGCGGATCGAGGGCGTAGGCCGCGAAGCCTTCGCGCGCATAGGCACGCAAGGCGCTGTGATTGCCCGACAAAACTTCCATGGTGAGCTTGCAGGCCCCACGGTCCCGCGCAATGCCCTCCACCACCTGCAGCATGCGCTGCGCAATACGGTGACCGCGCCATGCGGGCACCACCACCACGTCGTGCACATTGACAAGTGGTTTGCAGGCGAAGGTGGAGAAGCCTTCAAAGCAGTTGACCAAGCCCACGGGCGATGGCCGGTTCGGCGCGCCGGCATCGTGTTCTGCCCATGCCATCACGCTGAACGCATCCGTGCGCTGGAGCAGCGCCAGGGCAAGGCCTTTTTTAACGTCCGCGCGTAGGGGTTCGCCGCCGCCCGCCAAATCCTGGGCATAACCATCCAGCAGTTCGACCAACGCGGCCGCTTCATGGGGATTGGCGTAGTCCACACGGCGAATGGTCACGTTGGCATGGGCGGCGTTGAGAGGCATACAAGACCTGGACTGAGTGGTTGAGATATCGAGCCCACCCCATCTGGGTGCGCCATAAGTGCGCCATGAATGCGCCGCAGGGCTTGAGCGGAAGCCAGAAAGCGCTGGCCCCTTAGCCCGCCCTGGCCGCGTCTGCCAACCGCTGCGCACAGGCGCTGGCCACTTGCGCGTCGCGCGCCTCCACCATCACACGCAGCAAGGGCTCGGTGCCACTGGCCCGAATCAGCACCCGGCCCGATGCGCCCAATTGCTTTTCGACGGCTTCGGTGGTATCGGCCAACACGCGGTTGGACTTCCAGTCTTGGCCCGGCGGTAGCCGCACGTTCAACAGGACCTGTGGGTACAACGTGATTTCGGCCAACAACTGCGCCAGCGTAAGGCCGCTGCGCACACAGGCTTGCAACACCTGCAACGCACTCACCAAGCCATCGCCCGTGGTGTGACGGTCCAGCGCCAGCAGGTGGCCCGACCCCTCCCCGCCCAACACCCACTGGTGGCGCGCGAGTTCTTCGAGCACATAGCGGTCACCCACCTTGGCGCGCACAAACTTCACACCGCGCGCCTGCAGCGCCACTTCCACCGCCATGTTGGTCATCAGCGTGCCCACGACGCCCGGCACATGCTCGTCGCGCCCCATGCGATCCGACGCCATGAGGTAGAGCAGTTCGTCACCGTTGTACAGGCGCCCGGCTGCATCCACCACCTGCAAGCGGTCTGCATCACCATCCAGGGCAATGCCGTAGTCCGCATGGTTGGCACGCACCGCCCTCACCAGCGCGTCGGGGTGTGTGGCGCCCACTTCGTCGTTGATGTTCAGGCCATCCGGCGCGCACCCTATCGACAAGACCTCGGCGCCCAGCTCGTGGAAGACCTTGGGCGCCACCTGGTAGGCCGCACCATGCGCAGCGTCCACCACAATCTTGAGTCCCTTCAAGGTCAAGTCGTGCGGAAAGGTGCTCTTGCAAAATTCAATGTAACGGCCCGCCGCGTCGTCCAGACGCCGCGCCTTGCCCAGGCTCGCCGAGTCAGCCCATACAGGGGCCTCGCTCAGTGCGGCCTCTACCGCAAGCTCCCAGGTGTCGGGCAACTTGGTGCCCTGTGCACTGAAAAACTTGATGCCGTTGTCGGGAAAAGGGTTGTGGCTGGCGCTGATGACGACCCCCAAGCTGGCGCGCTGCGCCCGTGTCAGGTAGGCCACGCCCGGTGTGGGCAGCGGGCCCAACAACACCACATCGACCCCTGCAGAGTTGAAGCCAGACTCCAGCGCGCTTTCCAGCATGTAGCCGGAAATACGGGTGTCTTTGCCAATCAGCACCGTGGGGCGGTCTTCGGTGCGGCGCAATACGCGGCCTACGGCATGGGCCAGTCGCAAAACAAAATCTGGCGTGATGGGCGGCTGCCCCACTGTGCCGCGAATGCCATCGGTTCCAAAATACTGACGTGTCATGTTGTAGCGTCTCCTCGTGTCATTTTCGTTGTTTGTTGTGGGCTGCCAGATGGTGCAGCCGAGCCATGGGAGTCAAAATATCAAAGCAATTTTCAAAATTTCCAAACGCCAAGCATTCGATCAGTCAGTCATTCAGTCAGTTGGTCCAAACGCTGCATGGCCGTCCACACGGCCAAAGCCGCCACCGTTTCGCGCACGTCGTGCACTCGCACGATAGAAGCTCCGCGCTCCACCGCAAGCACAGCCGCTGCCACGCTGGGCACCATTCGGTGGTCGACATCAAGCCCCGTCACGGCGCCCAAAGACGATTTGCGCGACCACCCCGCCAGCAGGGGGTAGCCAGCAGTCTTCAGCACAGCCTGTTGGGCCAATAGCTCAAAGTTCTGCTCGACTGTTTTGCCAAATCCAATGCCTGGGTCCAGAACAATTCGAGTCATTTTGACCCCTAGCGCTTGCAAATCAAGCGCCGATTGCTCCAAAAAAGATAGCACTGATGTGACTACACTGCCCGCCATAGGCGCCACTTGCATGGTCTGAGGATCGCGGTGCATGTGCATCAGGCACACCCCGCACTGCGGATGCGCCGCCACCACGGCAGCGGCCCCTGGTTGACGCAGGGCCCAGATGTCATTGACGATGTCAGCACCCAAGCCCAAGACAGCTTGCATGACCTCGGGCTTGTAGGTATCCACCGAAACGGGCACGCCCAACGTGACGGCATCGCGGACCAATGGGAGCACACGCACCAATTCGTCTTCGAGCGAGACCGCCGGACTGCCAGGGCGCGTGGACTCGCCGCCGATATCCAGAATATGAGCGCCATCCTTTAGCAACTGTTCGCAATGGCGCAATGCGCTCACCCTGGATCCATGGCGCCCACCATCCGAGAACGAATCCGGCGTGACGTTGACGATACCCATGACTTTGGGCAACGTCAGGTCAAGGGAAAAACGCGTGGTCTGCCAAATCATGAATGCAATACAAAGGTGCCCACAACCCCAGCAAAGAACATGGGAGCAAAGAAAACACAACGACCATCGATCACCCTAAAAACCCAACGGATCACCCACCTTCGACACCCATGAAAAACGGGGCACAAGGCCCCGCTGGAACAGCTTTTACCCGGTCGGCCTTCAAGCAGCCGTGGGTGCGGGGTCCGTTGCCACCGCTGGCGTACCGCCGCTGGAGTTATCACCACCCGAGGAGGGGGGCGTACGAGGTGTCCAGTCTTTTGGAGGACGGGGCTCCTTGCCAGCCATGATGTCGTCCAGTTGCTCTGTATCGATGGTTTCCCATTCGAGCAGAGCCTTCGCCATGGCGTGCATCTTGTCGCTGTTCTCTTCGATCAGCGCACGGGCCAGGTTGTACTGCTCGTCGATGATGCGACGAACTTCCATGTCCACCTTTTCCATGGTCTGCTCGCTCATGGTGGTGGTTTTTGTCACCGAACGGCCCAGGAACACTTCGCCTTCATTTTCCGCATACACCATAGGGCCCAGGGCGTCAGTCATGCCGTAGCGCGTCACCATGTCGCGGGCGATATGTGTCGCACGCTCAAAGTCGTTGCTCGCACCCGTCGTCATCTGGTTCATGAACACTTCTTCGGCAATTCGGCCACCGAACAGCATGCTGATCTGGTTGAGCATGTATTCCCGGTCGTAGCTGTAGCGGTCCTGCGCAGGTAGGCTCATCGTGACACCCAAGGCACGGCCGCGGGGAATGATGGTGACCTTGTGCACAGGATCACACTTGGGCAAAAGCTTGCCGATGAGGGCGTGGCCAGATTCGTGATAGGCCGTGTTGCGGCGCTCTTCCTCTGGCATGACCATGCTCTTGCGTTCGGGGCCCATCAGGATTTTGTCCTTGGCCTTCTCGAAGTCCTGCATCTCTACCGTGCGCGCATTGCGGCGCGCGGCCATCAGGGCAGCTTCATTGCACAGGTTGGCCAGATCGGCACCACTCATGCCGGGCGTGCCGCGGGCAATGATGCTGGGGTTCACATCCTGGCCGACCGGGATCTTGCGCATGTGCACGTTCAGGATCTGTTCGCGGCCACGGATGTCGGGCAGCGTTACATAGACCTGGCGGTCGAAACGTCCGGGACGCAGCAAGGCAGCGTCGAGGATGTCGGGGCGGTTGGTGGCAGCGACCACGATCACGCCCAGATTGGTCTCGAACCCGTCCATCTCAACCAGCATTTGGTTCAGGGTCTGTTCGCGTTCATCATTGCCACCGCCGAGGCCCGCGCCACGCTGACGGCCCACGGCGTCAATTTCGTCGATGAAGATGATGCAAGGTGCGTTCTTCTTGGCGTTGTCGAACATGTCGCGTACACGGGCCGCGCCCACGCCAACGAACATCTCCACAAAATCCGAACCCGAGATGCTGAAGAACGGCACCTTAGCTTCGCCCGCAATGGACTTGGCCAGCAAGGTCTTGCCGGTACCAGGAGGGCCCACCAGCAGCAACCCGCGGGGAATGCGTCCGCCCAGTTTCTGGAATTTCTGGGGGTCTTTCAGGAAGTCCACGACCTCCTTCACCTCTTCTTTTGCCTCGTCACAGCCGGCCACATCGGCAAAGGTCACTTGGTTGGTGTTTTCATCCAACATTCGGGCTTTGCTTTTGCCAAAGCTGAAAGCACCGCCCTTGCCACCGCCTTGCATCTGGCGCATGAAGTACACCCAGACGCCGATCAGTAGCAACATCGGGCCCCAGCTGACCAACAAGGTCATGAGCAAAGACCCTTCTTCACGTGGCTTGACGTCAAACTTGACGTTGTTGTTGATGAGGTCTCCCACAAGACCACGATCCAAGTAGGTGGCAGTCGTGCGGATCTTGCGATCATCGTTAGTGACAGCCACGATCTCGGTGCCGCCCTGGCCTTCCTGGATGGTTGCGCTCTTGATGCGGTTGCTGCGGACTTCCTCCAGGAATTCCGAGTAGCCGACGTGACCTGCGCTGGCTCCGGCACGGGTGTCAAACTGTTTGAACACTGTGAACAGCACCATGGCAATGACGAGCCACACGGCAATTTTTGAAAACCACTGATTGTTCAAGCGGGGCTCCAGTTGCGGAAAACAGAAAACGGACACACTGCCGTCATGGCACGCATGTGCGGATCATTTTAGGTCTTTCAAGCCTCGGGGCCATCCCTATTCCCCCTATCGGCCATGGAATCAACACGGGCTTTGCAGCCGTATTTCACGGATCCTTGACCTTAGGCAAGACTAAATTGGCTGCTTTTTGAGCCCCATACCGACCAAAAAAGTCTCCGAAGATTTGTCGCGCGAGGCCTTAGGTTTTATGGGTTTGACCACTTTGAATGTCTGCTTGAACAGTGTCACGAGGTCGCTGTAGCCACTGCCGTGAAAAAGCTTGACCACCAGAGCGCCTTCCTGTTTCAAATGGTTGCAAGCAAACTCCACTGCGAGTTCCACCAGATGGGAAATCCGGGCCGCATCTGCCGATTCGATACCGGACAGGTTGGGGGCCATGTCCGAAACTACAACATCCACAATCTTGCCGTCCAACGCCGCTTCCAGGCGTTCCAGCACCTCGGCCTCCCGAAAATCTCCGTGGATGTAGGTAACGCCCTCAATAGGCTCCATGGGCAATAGGTCCAGCGCAATGATGGTTCCATTCAGCTGGCCTGCAGCGGCACCCCCTGGGGACATGCGTCGACGCAGGTACTGACTCCATGCGCCAGGCGTGGAGCCCAGATCGACCACGGTATAACCCGGCTTGATCAAGCCGAGTTGTTCATCGATTTCCTTGAGCTTGTAGGCAGCACGGGCCCGAAAACCCTCTTTGTGGGCCAACTTGACGTAGGTGTCATTGACGTGGTCGTTCAACCACGCCTTGTTGACCTTCTTGCTTTGGGTTTTGACTTTCATACAGCGCCATTGTCTCTCGACAATCAGCACCATCGATAATACGGCCCATGCCCCAAATTCAACTGACTCCCGCAGAGCGCCGGGAACAACGCGCCAATGCCCATCACCTGGCCCCCGTGGTCATGGTCGGCGGCGACGGCCTGACTCCTGCCGTCCAGAAGGAAATCGACGCCGCTTTGAATGCCCACGGGCTCATCAAGGTGCGTGTTTTCAACGATGACCGCGCTGCGCGGGAGCTGATGTACCAGCAACTCACGGCAGAACTCGGTGCAGCGCCGATTCAGCACATCGGTAAACTCCTTGTGCTCTGGCGCCCTCAGCCCACCAAGGAGCGCGCGGTCGATGAAGACCGCATGCCTGGCCCGCGCGACGTGAAGGTTCTCAAATACAGCAAGCGCGGTGGACAGCGTCCCGAGATCAAGCAATTGCGGGTTCTGGGCAATCAGCGGCTTACTTCTGGCGGCCAGATCAAGCGCGCAAAGCCCAAGCAAAAATCCATCAAGAAGCGCCAGGCGGATTGATGAGCGCGGAAGCAGTTCCTGCACCCTCTGCAGCCCCTGCCACTACTGCCACTACGCCCCCCACCCGGCACATCTTGTGCATGAAATGGGGCACGAAATATGGCCCGGAATACGTCAACCGGCTCTACGCCATGGTGCGGCGACATTTGACGGGCGATTTTCGCTTCGTGTGCCTGACGGACGATAGCGCTGGCATTCGCAGTGAAGTGACCTGCCTGCCGATACCTGCGCTGGACCTGCCCCCGGGCATCCCAGAGCGGGGTTGGACCAAACTGGCAACCTTCAGTGCGGATCTGCACGGCCTCACGGGCACCGCCTTGTTTCTGGATGTGGATGTTGTCGTCACCGGCAGCCTGGACGCATTTTTTACGCAGCCTGGCGAATTCCTGATCATTCACGACTACAAGCGTCCCTGGCGCGTCACAGGAAACTCATCGGTCTACCGGTTCACGCTGGGCGCACATCCAGATGTGCTGGACCACTTTCGCGGGCATTTCGCCGAGATCCGAGCGCAGTTCCGCAATGAGCAGGCTTACCTGTCTGACTTCTTGCACCGCCAAGGAAAACTGCAGTACTGGCCTGCAGAATGGTGTCCAAGTTTCAAATACCACGGCATACCGACTTGGCCCACCAACTACTGGCGCCCGCCATTTGTGCCTGCGGGTGCGCGCATCGTGATCTTTCACGGTGAATGCAATCCGCCCGATGCGCTGGCAGGACGCCGCAACCGCCGGTTCCGCTTTATCCGCCCCGCGACATGGGTGGCAGAGCACTGGCACGAGTAGAGCTGGACGAGAGGCTCGACTAACGCGGCAATAAGGCGCGTAACCCGCTTAAACCCGCGAGTGCCTCTGTCGCCCCATTTAAACCGCTGCGGGCTCATCCTCAAAATTCTGCGCAGGAGCGTCATGGCGCAAGGTTCGCCACAAGACTGCTAGCGCGCAGCACCATTGAAGCGCATACATCGCGGTGCCTACGCTGTGCCACAAGCGCAGGTCTTGCCGGGCGACGATGCGCGGCGCCACACCAAACTGGGTCAACAACGCCAGCAACAACCCGCCCAATATAAAAACCATAGCAGCTTGCGCCCATGGATGTTGCGCTAGCGCGTGTTTTGGCTTGGATATAAGCAGCAAAACAAGACAGCAGCCCACAGCCACCCAGGTCTGCGCCGCAAACAACTTGGCAGCCACGAACCCCGCCAGAGCGGGAGTGGGCAGATGCGAAAACAGGAGTGGCACCACCAGAAAGCCAATGGTGGTCAGACTGCCCCACCAGAGGGCGGCGACCAAGGCTGGCAAGCGGTGAAGCATGGGCGCCTTGGGGCTCACAGGTAGCTGACCGCTACCACTTCATAGCGGCGGATGCCGCCCGGGGCCAGCACTTCCGCGGTATCGCCCTCTTCTTTGCCAATCAGGGCCCGCGCGATGGGGCTGGAGATATTGATCAGGCCTTGCTTCAAATCCGCCTCGTCCTCGCCCACGATCTGGTATTTGACTGTGTCACCAGACTCTTCGTCTTCCAGTTCGACCGTGGCACCAAAAACGACTTTACCGCCGCCGTCCACGCCGCTGGGGTCAATCACTTGCGCCACCGACAGCTTGCCTTCAATCTCCTGGATCCGCCCTTCAATGAAACCCTGGCGGTCCTTGGCAGCATCGTAGTCAGCGTTTTCGCTCAGGTCACCTTGCGCACGCGCTTCGGCAATGGCCGTGATCACGGCGGGACGCTCCACAGTCTTGAGGCGATGCAACTCTTCCTTGAGCTTCTCGGCGCCGCGCTTGGTAATTGGAATGGTGGCCATGGTTTTCAGTCTCCATAAATCAGTACGGCGGCAGCACCAAAGGCACTGTTGCCGTTGGGTCCACACCTGCGTGACTCCCGGCCCGCAAGGCATTCATGACCCTACAAAAGGAAACCGCCGCGCGTTGCCGCGCGGCGGTGTCTGTTCAAGCGAAGATTATGCCGCCTTTACCAGGGCTTACGCCACCAGCTGGGCATGCATTTCCTGTACCGAGTACACGTCCAGGTTGTCCAGGTACTTCATGCCCTCAACGGCCGCCTCGGCACCGAAGATGGTGGTGAAGGTGGTCACGCGGGCCAGCAGCGACGAGGTGCGGATGGCGCGTGAATCGGCGATCGCGTTGCGGCGCTCTTCCACAGTGTTGATGACCATCACGATCTCGTCGTTCTTGATCATGTCCACGATGTGCGGGCGGCCCTCGGTCACCTTGTTGACCACCTTGACCGGCACGCCTGCCGCTTCGATGGCGGCTGCCGTACCTTTAGTGGCCACAAGCTCGAAGCCCAGTGCCACGAGCTGGCGCGCGATGTCCACGGCACGCGGCTTGTCGGCGTTCTTCACGGTGAGGAAGACCTTGCCGGAGGTCGGCAACTTGGTGCCCGCGCCCATCTGGCTCTTCACGAAGGCTTCGCCGAAGGTCTTGCCGACACCCATGACTTCGCCGGTGGACTTCATCTCGGGGCCGAGAATGGTGTCCACGCCGGGGAACTTCACGAAGGGGAACACGGCTTCCTTCACGCTGAAGTACGGCGGGGTCACTTCCTTCGTGACACCCTGCGAGGCCAGCGTCTGGCCGGCCATGCAGCGCGCAGCCACCTTGGCCAGCTGGATGCCGGTGGCCTTGCTCACGAAGGGCACCGTGCGCGAAGCGCGCGGGTTCACTTCCAGCACGTAGATCACATCCTTGCCGTCGACTTCCTGGATGGCGAACTGCACGTTCATCAAGCCCACCACGCTCAGGCCTTCGGCCATGGCAGCGGTCTGGCGCTTGATCTCGTCGATGGTCGGCTGCGACAAGTAGTACGGGGGCAGCGAGCAGGCGGAGTCGCCGCTGTGCACGCCAGCCTGTTCAATATGCTCCATCACGCCGCCGATGAAGGTGACGCCTGCGGAATCACGCACGCAATCCACGTCGCACTCGATCGCGTTGCTCAGGAAGCGGTCCAGCAGCACGGGCGAGTCGTTGCTCACCTTGACCGCTTCGCGCATGTAGCGCTCCAGATCGCGCTGCTCGTGCACGATTTCCATCGCGCGGCCGCCCAGCACGTAGCTAGGGCGCACCACCAGGGGGTAGCCCAGTGCGGCGGCCTTTTCCAGGGCCTCAGGTTCGGTGCGGGCCGTGGCATTAGGCGGCTGACGCAGGCCGAGGTCGCCCAGCAGCTTCTGGAAGCGCTCGCGGTCTTCGGCGGCATCGATCATGTCAGGGCTGGTGCCGATGATCGGCACGCCTTCGGCCTCCAGGCCCAGGGCCAGCTTCAGGGGCGTCTGACCGCCATATTGCACGATCACGCCGACCGGCTTTTCCTTGTCCACGATCTCCAGCACGTCTTCGAGCGTCACGGGCTCGAAGTACAGACGGTCGGAGGTGTCGTAGTCGGTGGAGACGGTCTCGGGGTTGCAGTTGACCATAATGGTCTCGTAGCCGTCTTCGCGCATCGCCAAAGCCGCGTGCACGCAGCAGTAGTCGAACTCGATGCCCTGGCCGATGCGGTTGGGACCACCGCCGAGCACCATGATCTTCCTGTTGGTGGTGGGCTCTGCCTCGCATTCGGCGACGCTCCCATACGCGGCAGCCTCGTAGGTGGAGTACAGGTAGGCGGTGTCGGTGGCGAACTCGGCAGCGCAAGTGTCCACACGCTTGTAAACGGGGCGCACATTGAGTGCGCGGCGCGCTTCGCGCACAGCCTTTTCCGTGGTCTTGAGCAGCTTGGCCAATCGTCGGTCGGAGAAGCCCTTTTGCTTGAGCGTGAGCAAGGTGCCAGCGTCGAGCGCCGCCAGGGCGCCCTCGCCCTTCTCGGCGACAAGTTTGTCGATGTCCAGCTCGATCTTCACGATCTGCTCAATCTGCACCAGGAACCATTTGTCGATCTTGGTGAGGTCGAACACCTCGTCCACCGACAGGCCCATGGCAAACGCATCGCCCACATACCAGATGCGTTCAGGGCCGGGCTCGCCCAGTTCCTTCTCCAGGACCTCGCGGTCCTGGGTTTTCTCGTTCATGCCGTCCACGCCAACTTCCAGGCCGCGCAGGGCTTTCTGGAAGGACTCCTGGAAGGTGCGGCCCATGGCCATGACCTCGCCCACCGACTTCATCTGCGTGGTCAGGCGGCTGTCGGCCGTGGGGAATTTTTCGAACGCGAAACGTGGGATCTTGGTGACCACGTAATCGATGGACGGCTCGAACGAGGCCGGAGTGACGCCGCCCGTGATCTCGTTGCGAAGCTCGTCGAGCGTATAGCCCACGGCCAGCTTGGCAGCGACCTTGGCAATGGGGAAGCCCGTGGCCTTGGAGGCGAGCGCCGAGGAGCGCGAAACGCGCGGGTTCATCTCGATCACGACCATACGGCCGTCTTTGGGGTTGATCGAGAACTGCACGTTGGAGCCACCTGTATCCACCCCGATCTCGCGCAGCACCGCCAGACTGGCGTTGCGCATGATCTGGTATTCCTTGTCGGTCAACGTCTGCGCAGGGGCCACGGTGATCGAGTCGCCGGTGTGCACACCCATCGGGTCCAGGTTTTCGATGGAGCAGATGATGATGCAGTTGTCCGCCTTGTCGCGCACCACTTCCATCTCGTACTCCTTCCAGCCGAGCAGCGATTCTTCGATCAGCAACTCGTTGGTGGGCGAGGCTTCCAGGCCGCGCTTGCAGATGGTCTCGAACTCTTCGGGGTTGTAGGCAATGCCACCGCCCGTGCCACCCAGCGTAAAGCTGGGGCGGATCACAGTGGGAAAGCCCATCAGTTTTTGCACAGCCCAGGCTTCGTCCATGCTGTGGGCAATGCCCGAGCGCGCCGAACCCAAACCGATCTTGGTCATCGCGTCCTTGAACTTCAGGCGGTCTTCGGCCTTGTCGATCGCCTCGGGCGTGGCACCGATCAATTCGACCTTGTATTTGTCCAGCACGCCGTTGTGCCACAGGTCCAGTGCGCAGTTCAGCGCGGTCTGCCCACCCATGGTGGGCAGGATGGCGTCAGGGCGTTCCTTGGCGATGATCTTCTCGACCGTCTGCCAAGTGATGGGCTCAATGTAGGTCACGTCGGCCGTGGCCGGGTCCGTCATGATCGTCGCGGGGTTGCTGTTGATCAGGATGACCTTGTAGCCCTCTTCGCGCAGGGCTTTGCAGGCCTGCACGCCGGAGTAGTCGAATTCACAAGCCTGGCCGATGATGATCGGGCCAGCGCCAATGATGAGAATGCTTTTAATGTCTGTACGTTTTGGCATGGTGCGTCGATCAATTGATCGTGGGTTCGGCTGCCTGGGGGCTGGGTGTCGAGGGAGGTGCGGCCGCATCAGCAGCGGGCGCACGCCGCGCGGTCAGTTTGGCGAGCAACGCCTCGACCCGAGCGGCAGGAAGGTTTTTCTGCATCAACTGCAGTAAACCGTCGCCTTGAATCAGCGGGCGGAGGACTTCTTCTTCTGCGTCATAAAACGTGACTTCCCACTCCTGCAGCAACTCATCAAACTCAGCATCATCCAACGTCTTGCCCTTGGCCACCAGGGTCACCAAAGGCATGGCCTTGTTGTCGATGAATGCTTTTTTGTAGGGCTTTTGCTGCCAACGCTCGGTGAACCACTCGCGGTGGGGCGACGGCAATGTCAGAACGCGCTTGTAGATCGCCTTTTCAAGCGACGCAGCGGGGAAGCTGAACAGTTTCATGGCACGGACTCCTCAGTGACTCAAAGAGCCTTGGCGGCGCGCATGGCGTCGGTAAAGCGCTCGAAGAGATAGCCAATGTCGTGCGGCCCCGGAGACGCCTCTGGGTGCCCCTGGAAACAGAACGCAGGCTTGTCGACGTGCACAAGGCCTTGCAGGGTTCCATCGAAAAGGCTCACATGGGTGGCACGTAAGTTGGAGGGCAACGAGTCCATGTCGACGGCAAACCCGTGGTTCTGGCTGGTGATGCTGACGCGGCCCGTGTCCAGATCCTTGACCGGATGGTTGGCGCCATGGTGGCTGTGGGTCATCTTGAAAGTCTTGGCACCAGCGGCCAACGCCATGATCTGGTGGCCCAGGCAAATACCAAACGTTGGCATGCCGCTATTCACGATGGCGCGCGTAGCGTCGATGGCGTAATCACAGGGCTCCGGATCGCCAGGGCCGTTGGAGAGAAACACCCCATCGGGCTTGAGCGCCAGCACATCCGCAGCGGTGGTTTGCGCAGGTACTACTGTCACCTTGCACCCACGCTCTGCCAACATGCGCAGGATGTTCTTCTTCACCCCAAAGTCGTAGGCCACCACGTGGAACTGCGGGTCGGACAGTTCACCGTATCCAGCACCCAGCTTCCACTCCGTCTGGGTCCAGTCATAGCGCTCGGCGGTGGACACTACCTTGGCAAGATCCAACCCAGCCATGTTGGGTGCTGCCTTGGCTTTCGCGATGGCCTCATCGACCAGCGCTTGCGTCACCGCCTGCCCTGCTGCCAAGCCCACGATGGCGCCATTCTGTGCGCCCTTGCTGCGCAGCAGACGGGTCAGCTTGCGGGTGTCGATGTTGGCAATGGCAACCGCTTTTTCGCGCACAAGATACTGCGAGAGCGTTTCGGTAGAGCGGAAATTGCTGGCGATCAAAGGGAGGTCTTTGATGATCAGACCCGCGGCATGGATCTTCTCGGCTTCGACGTCCTCAGCGTTCACGCCGTAGTTGCCAATGTGCGGATACGTGAGGGTCACGATCTGCTGGCAGTAGCTCGGGTCGGTGAGGATTTCCTGGTAGCCGGTGATAGAGGTGTTGAACACCACTTCACCGACCGTGGTGCCCGTGGCACCGATCGAGTTGCCGATAAAGACCGTGCCGTCTGCGAGCGCCAGGATGGCGGGCGGGAAGGTTCCCTGTAGAGACAAAAGCACTGGGTTCTCCGGATGGTTACGGTCGCCCGGCGCCTGCAGGCCGCTTGCAATTGGTGTTTGCAATCGAGTACCAGCGGCTGCTCTCAGATGGATTGTTGCTTTGGGTGCGGTCGGGCGACGCTGTTGCGAGAAAAGCCCCCGATTATACCCCTCGCCCTTACAACCTCATCAACGGAGCGGGAAGCCCTCCAAACCTGCGACGGACCACTACAAACTGCCGTCGACGGGGCGCCCATGAACGAAGAACACCTGAGAGGCGGAGTCCGACGGTGTCAAAAGCGGGCGAAGCACGTGCAGAAATTGGGGGCGTTGACTTGGCCTTCTACCGACCCGCCCCGCTTTGGTGCAGGCAAATCGCCGCCGCTGCGGCCACATTCAGCGACTCCTCTCCGCCAGGTTGGGCAATCCGAATCCGCATTGCGGCGCGGGCTTCCAAAATCGCGGAAACGCCCTGCCCCTCGTGCCCCATGACCCAAGCGCAAGGCCAAGGCAATGCAGCACGGTGCAAAAACTCACCGGCGTGCGAGCTGGTGACCAGTATGGGGAGTTCCAATGCCTGCAAGTCGTCGGCCCCAACGCCTTCTATCAAATCCACAGCGAAATGGGCTCCCATGCCCGCGCGGAGGACTTTGGGGGACCAGAGCGCCGCACTGCCTTTGATGGCGACCACCTGGCGAAACCCAAAGGCCGACGCACTGCGCAGGATGGACCCCACATTACCCGCATCCTGCACCCGATCAAGCACCACGGTGCCCACACCGGACTGCAACAGGGCGGGCTCCGGCATATCGAGAATGAATCCCATGCGGGCGGGGGATTCCAGGCCGCTGATGTCCGTAAACAGCGCATCTGCCAACACTATTACTTTAGTAGCTGCAAGCTCCCATTCCACCTGCGCCAGAGGCCAAAAAGACTCTGAAAACACCGCAATGGCAGGATGCCGACCGCGGGCCATCGCTGCTCGGCACAGATGATCACCCTCCAGCCAGACACGCCCTTGTTTTCGGTATGCCGTCGAGTCTTGCGCCAAACGGCGCAAGTCTTTCACGAAAGGGTTGTCTCGCGAATGAATGGCAGTGACAGGCGAAGAAGTCATCGGAAGTTGCAGCTAGGAAAGGCTCAAGATGCGTTGCGCAACCGGGGCGAACGAGCGGCGGTGATGAATGCAGGCGCCATGCTCGCGCAGCGCCTCCATGTGCATCGCGGTGCCATAACCTTTGTGTCCGGCAAACCCATACTCTGGAAACTCTGCGTCGACCTGGGCGCACCACCGGTCGCGGTGCACCTTGGCCAGGATGGAGGCTGCAGAGATAGCGGGAACCAGCGCATCGCCCTTGACGATGGCTTCTGCGGGGATATCGAGCATGGGCAGCCGGTTGCCATCGACGAGCACCATCGCTGGCTTGAGCCGCAGGCCCAGCACCGCCCGGCGCATCGCCAGGAGCGTGGCTTGCAGAATGTTGAGTTGATCAATCTCTTCCACACTGGCCTGCGCGATGCTGCAGCACAGCGCCTTGGCACGGATCTCGTCGTAAAGCTTGTCACGGCGCGCCGGAGTGAGCTTCTTCGAATCGGCCAGCCCTGCAATGGGATGAAGGTCGTCCAGAATCACGGCAGCAGCCACCACAGGGCCCGCCAAAGGGCCTCGCCCGGCCTCATCCACGCCAGCGACCAGGCCCGGCGGATGCCATGGCAGGCAAACCTGCTCAGGCAGCGGGGGAGAGGATTTTCTGGATCGCATCGGCAGCCAATTGAGGAGTGTTGCGTCGCAGGCTTTCGTGCAGTGCGGTAAAGCGCTGCTCCAGAGCTGCAATTTTCTGAGGATTATTGTGCCTCGCGTCCAACCATGCGAGCGTCGCGTCGCAAAGGGCTTCTGGCGTGGCAGCGTCCTGAATCAGTTCCGGCACCACAAAATCGCGGCACAGAATATTGGGCAAACCAACCCAGGGCTGCAACTGCTTTCGGCGCATGAGCCACCAACTCAGCGGGTGCATGTGGTAACCGATGACCATGGGGCGCTTGAAAAGCGCTGCTTCCAGCGTGGCAGTGCCGCTGGCGATCAACGTAACGTCGCACGCAGCAAGCACAGCGTGGGACTGGCCTTCCACGATCTGTACCGCGTCCCCCAAGCCACACGCATGGGAGACCTGCACGATTCGATTGCGTAAAACGGGAACGGCAGGAACTACCAATTTGATAGCTGGTCGCGCTTGTCGAATAAGCGCTGCAGCCCTAAAGAAGGGTTGCGCTATGTATTCGATCTCTGAAGAACGACTGCCCGGCAGGATGGCAAGCACCACGTCAGACTCGTGAAGTCCGAGCCGCGCCCGGGCAGCCGCGCGGTCTGGCACCATCGGGATCACACCAGCCAGGGGATGGCCCACATAGGTCGCGGCGATGCCATGCTGCGCCAGCAGCGCTGGTTCGAACGGAAAGATGCACAGCACGTGGTCCACACTGCGCCGAATCTTCTCAATTCTGTCTGCCCGCCACGCCCAGATGGATGGACACACGAAATGCACCGTCTTGATGCCAGCGGCACGCAGGTCCGCTTCAAGGCCCAGATTGAAATCAGGGGCATCGACACCAATGAAAACATCCGGGCGCTCCATGAGCAAGCGCTCTCGCAGTTGCTTGCGGATGCCCAGAAGTTCGCGCAGCCGGCGCAGCACTTCCATGCTGTAGCCGTGCACAGCAAGTTTTTCACTGGGCCACCAGGCATCAAAACCACGGCGTGCCATCTGGGGGCCGCCAATACCGCAGGACGTCAACCCAGGCCAATGGGCCTGCATCCCGTCGATCAGCAAGCCTGCCAACAAATCACCCGAAGTCTCGCCCGCCACCATGGCGACGCGGGGGGAAACAGTCATGAAACGCTCCCTCAGCGCGCAATGCCGCGCGTGGAGCCATCGAGGAAGGCCAGCACCAGGGCAATGTCGGCGGCAGCTTCGGGATGGGCGGCCGGCAACTGGCCCATGGCGGTGCGCGCGGCCTCCAGAGTCAACCCCTGGCGGTACAACAATCGGTGCATCTGCTTGATGCCCGCCACGCGCGCGGGGGAAAAACCCCGGCGTCGCAGCCCCTCCAGATTGAGCCCTCGCACGGCCAGGGGGTTACCGTCCACCATCATGAAAGGGGGGACGTCCTGCGAGATGTGGCTTGCGAACCCCGCCATGACATGGGCACCCACCTTGACGAACTGGTGGATACCCGTCAGTCCACCGATGATGGCCTGATCATCCACCTGAACGTGGCCGGCAAGAGTGGCGTTGTTGGCGAGAATGGTCTGGTTGCCCACTAGGCAATCGTGCGCGATGTGCACGTAAGCCATGATCCAGTTATCATCGCCGACGGTGGTCACACCCTTGTCCTGCGTGGTCCCCAGATTGAAGGTGCAGAACTCGCGGATGGTGTTGCGGTTGCCGATGACCAGTCGCGTCGGCTCACCCGCGTATTTCTTGTCTTGAGGTGCCGCCCCCAGCGAAGCAAACTGAAAAATGTGGTTGTCTTCGCCAATGGTGGTGCGCCCTTCGATCACGCAATGCGCCCCCACCGTGGTGCCCTGGCCGATCACCACATGCGGGCCAATCACGGTGTAAGGCCCCACCGTCACGGAGGGATCAATATCGGCGCCCGCCTCAACAATGGCAGTGGGATGAATGTTGCTCACGATCCAGTCGGCCTGCGTCGTTCAGCCCACGCTGCGCATGGTGCACATGAGTTCAGCTTCGCAAGCCACCTCATCGCCCACACTGGCAACGCCCTTGAACTTCCAGATGCCACCTCGCACGCGGTCGATGGTGATGACAAGGATCAGCTGATCGCCCGGCTCCACAGGGCGCTTGAAACGTGCGCCGTCGATCCCGACAAAGTAATAGATATTGTTTTCGTCGGGCACCTTGCCCATGGCATCAAATGCCAGCAAGCCTGCGGCCTGTGCCAGCGCCTCCAGGATGAGCACACCCGGCATGACCGGACGGCCTGGGAAATGCCCCATGAAATAGGGCTCGTTGAACGTGACGTTCTTGATGGCCTTGATACGAGTGTTGCTCTCAAGCTCAATCACCTTGTCCACCAGCAAAAATGGGTAGCGGTGGGGCAGTTGCTTGAGAATTGCGTGAATATCCATCATCGAGTTGTTCTTCCGTTCATGCTGCTTTGAGAGCCTGCTCCAGCGCTTTGATGCGCTCGCGCAAGCTGTGCAGTTGTTTGAGTGTCGCAGCGTTTTTTTCCCAGCGCGCATTGTCGTCGATGGGGAACATGCCGGTGTACTGCCCAGGCTGGTTCAGCGAGCGGGTGACTACGGTGGCCGCCGATATGTGCACGTGATCGGCCAGTGCGAGGTGCCCCAGCACAATGGCGCCCCCGCCCACCGTACAGTGAGCACCAATCGTCGCACTGCCCGCCACGCCGACACATCCGGCCATTGCGGAGTGTTTGCCAATGCGTACGTTGTGGCCAATCTGGATGAGGTTGTCGAGCTTGACACCGTCTTCGATCACGGTGTCCTGCAAGGCACCGCGGTCGATGCAGGTGTTGGCGCCGATCTCGACGTCATCACCAATGCGCACGGCGCCCAGCTGTTCGATCTTGATCCACTGCCCGTTCTCCGGTGCAAAACCAAAACCATCCGCCCCGATCACCACGCCAGAATGGACAATACAGCGCGCGCCAATATGGCAACCTTCGCCCACCGTGACGCGGGACTTGAGCACCGTCCCCGCACCAATGCGCGCGCCACGCTCCACCACACAAAGGGGGCCAATGGTCGCCGAAGGGTGCACCTGAGCGGTCGCATCCACCACTGCGCTGGCGTGAACGCCACCCGCCACTGCAGGCGCATTGCGCTGGCGCCACAGTTGGGTGGCACGTGCAAAATAGACGTAGGGGTTGTCCGCCACGATACAAGCGCCGCGTGCCAACGCCACTTCGCGCATCGCGGGCGCCACAATGACACAGGCCGCCCGGGAGGCGGCCAGTTGCTGCTGGTAGCGGGGGTTGCTCAGGAAACTCAGGTCTCCTGGGCCAGCGACCTCCAGTGGCGCGATGCGGGAGATAGGAGTGTCATACCCTCCTCCTTCGAGCGAGCCACCGAGCGCATCCACGATGTGCCCGAGTAACAAGCTCACGCGCTAGCCTCTCGACGGAGCGATTTACTTGGCACCAACGGAGGCATTCAGCGCCTTGATCACCTTGTCGGTGATGTCGTGCTTAGGGTTGATGTAAACGGCCTCTTGCAAGATGACGTCGTACTTTTCTGCCTCGGCCACTTGCTTCACCACCTTATTGGCACGCTCCAAAACTTGGGAGAGTTCCTCATTCTTGCGCGCGGTCAGATCTTCTTGGAACTCACGGCGCTTGCGCTGAAATTCACGGTCCTGGTCGACCAGTTGGCGCTGGCGCATCGTGCGCTGACTTTCAGCCATCGTGGGCGCCTCGCGCTCAAATTTTTCAGACGCAGTTTTCAATGTGTTGCCCATGTCGAGCAACTCTTTTTCGCGGCGGGAAAACTCTTGCTCCAACTTGGTTTGCGCGGCCTTGGCCGTGTTGGCTTCGCGGAAGATGCGATCAGTGTTGACAAAGCCTGCTTTGAATTCTTGCGCTTGAGCAGGCGCTGCGATGGCAAGGGAGCCAAGCAACAGGGCCAAAGAGATATGGCGAGAAAAGGATTTCATTAGAAAGACGTTCCAATCTGGAATTGCAATTTTTGGATTTTATCGCCAGCAAACTTACGCACTGGCTGCGCAAACGCTAAACGCAGTGGACCAAGCGGGGAAATCCAGCTCAAACCCAGCCCAACGGACGAGCGCATGTCACTGAGAGTAACTTTGTCATTCTCACCATACACATTACCTACATCAAGGAAAGTAAAGACCCGCAGGGTTCGGTCGTTCCCAGCGCCCGGAAATGGAGCAATCAGCTCAGCATTGAGGGTGATTTTCTTCGGGCCACCCAGCGAGGCTCCCGTCACGTCGCGTGGGCCCAATGTGCCTTGATCAAAACCACGCACCGACCCGAGACCACCCGAATAGAAGTTCTTGAACACTGGGAAGGGCCGACCATTCATCCCCTTGCCAATGCCCAACTCGCCGTTGAAGGCCACAGTAAAGCGCTTGTTCAGCGGAATGTACTGCTGGTATTGGTAGTTGGCACGCACATAACGCGCATCCCCTGCCACTGACCACTCTGAATTGAGGCGCTGGTAACGCCCCGAATTAGGCGCCAGGGCGCTGTCACGGTCATCACGCGACCAGCCGATGGTCAGAGGGATGGAAGTGCTGCTATAGCCAAACTGGTCGGCGTAGGCAAGATAGGTTGCTGGAATATTGGTGCCAGGCTTGATCTTGGTCTGTTCCAGGCCACCACCGAAAAACACGGTATCGGTTTCGCTGAAAGGCACACCAAATCGCACTGATGTGCCCGTGGTGATCAGTTCGTAGTTCCCGCCCTGATCTTCATACGGCTTGTCTGTACGGTAATAAACGTCCAGCGTGCGCGAAATACCTTCAGGCGTGAAATACGGGTTGGTAGTGCTGAAAACCAGCGTACGGCGGTACTTGCTGGTGTTGACATCAATTCCGAGGTAATTACCAGAACCAAAAATATTTTCTTGCTTGATACCAAACGACAGCGCCACCTTTTCCGCGCTGGAAAAGCCAACGCCCAGCTGCAAAGAACCCGTCGGCTTCTCTGCCACGTTGATCACCAGATCCACCTGATCGGGCGAGCCTGGCACCTCCTGGGTTTCCACATTGACCTCGGTGAAAAAGCCCAGACGATCCACGCGGTCACGCGAGATGCGGATTTTTTCACCGTCGTACCAAGAAGCTTCATACTGACGAAACTCCCGGCGAATCACCTCGTCGCGCGTGCGGTTGTTGCCACTGACATTGATGCGGCGCACATAGGCGCGGCGCGACGGTTCGGCCTGCACCACAAATGTGACGCGGTTGTTCTCGCGGTCAATCTCAGGCACGGCTTCCACTCGGGCAAAAGCAAATCCGAACCGCGCAAAGTACTCGGAGAACGCCTTGGTGGTTTCGGTGACCTGGTCGGCGTTGTAGGGCTCGCCTGGGCGAATCGTGACCAGCGACTTGAACTCGTCTTCACGGTCCAGGTAGTTCCCTTCCAGCTTCACGCCAGACACCACAAAACGCTCTCCTTCGGTCACGTTGACGGTGATGGAGATGTCCTGCTTGTCGGGCGAGATGGCGACCTGCGTGGAGTCCACACGAAACTCCAGATAGCCGCGCTGCAGGTAGTAAGAGCGCAGTGTTTCCAGATCGGCGTTGAGCTTGGCACGGGAGTAGCGGTCTGATTTGGTGTACCAGCTGAGCCAGCCGCCGGTATCCTGATCAAACAGTCCTTTCAGCGTGGATTCGCTAAAGGCCTTGTTGCCCACAAGGCGCACTTCCTTGATGCGGGCTGGCTCGCCTTCCACCACGGTGAAGGTCAGATTGACACGGTTGCGCTCAATGGGCGTCACCGTGGTTATCACCTCTGCGCCGTAGAGGCTCTTATTGATGTACTGGCGTTTGAGTTCTTGTTCAGCACGATCCGCCAGCGCTTTGTCGTAGGGGCGACCTTCGGTCAGCCCGACGTCACGCATCGCCTTCTTGAGCGCGTCCTTGTCAAACTCGCGCGTGCCCGCAAAATCCACATCGGCAATGGTGGGGCGTTCTTCTACGACGACCACCAGCACATTGCCGCTCGCTTCCAAACGCACGTCTTTGAAAAGCCCCAACCCGAAAAGCGCACGGATTGCGGCAGCGCCTTTTTCATCGTTGTAGTCGTCGCCCACACGCAGAGGCATTGACGCGAACACCGTGCCGGGCTCCACACGTTGCAGGCCCTCGACGCGGATATCCTGCACCTTGAAAGGCTCCAGAGCCCATGCCGCATTGGCGGCAAAAATCATGGCTGCAACGGCCGATGCGGTACGCACGCCCAGGCGATTGATGTGTTTTTTCATGAGTGAAGCTGAAGCCGCAATTGCGAGGCAAACGCGGCAAAAGTGTTAGCCAAAGAGCCGGGTGACGTCGTTGAAAAGAGCTATGGACATCATGAGAAGCAACACTGCAACGCCTGCGCGCTGCAGACGCTCCATCCATGCATCCGACACCCCCTTGCCCGTCACTCCCTCCCAAAGATAATACATCAGGTGCCCCCCATCCAAGACAGGCAGCGGGAGCAGGTTGAGCACGCCCAGACTCACACTGATCAACGCAAGGAAAACAAGGTATTGCGTGAGGCCCAGGCTGGCCGAACGCCCTGCATAGTCGGCAATCGTCAGGGGGCCACTCAGGTTCTTGAGCGACGCCTCGCCAATGACCATGCGACCCATCATGCGCAGAGTGAGAATCGATACATCCCAGGTTTTGACAACACCCGCCCAAGCACCCTCGAACACACCATATTCGACTGTGACGAATTCAGGCGCTGCGCCCACATACGCGCCAATGCGCCCCACTGTAGCGCCCGGCTCTGCCTTGGCCTCAGGCAAAACGTCCAGCGTCACCACCTGCCCTGCTCGCTCGATGCGCCAGGATTGGGCCAATGGCTCGGTCCCACGGACGGACTGACGAATCAACTCTCGAAGCTGCTGCCCATCGACCACATCGGTATTGCCCAACTTGAGAACCACGTCTCCCTGGCGCAAGCCCGCGCGCTCTGCCGCGCTGCCAGACATGACCTCACCCAGAACAGGGCGTGTCCATGGACCCAGGATGCCGATTTTGCGGAACAACTGGGCGTCGGCCTCCCGGCTGTCGATCTGCGACATATCCAGAAGAATTTCACGGTGAGATGCGCCCGGTTGCGGCTGCACATCCAGCCGTACCGTTACGCCTTCGAGAGCGCCCCGCGTCAGCAGCCAGCGAAGGTCTTCAAAGGACCGGACCGTTTCCATATCGTCCGAACCCAGCGCTGCGCGCTCTACCAACTCTCCACCACGCAAGCCCGCACTTTGGGCAACCGAGCCCGCAACGGGACTGGCCAACACGGCCTTGGGCTCTTCCACCCCGTTCCAGTTGACCAGCGAGTACAGCAACACTGCGAGCAACAGGTTAGCGATGGGTCCCGCTGCCACAATGGCGGCACGAGACCGCAAGGGCTGGGTATTGAAAGCGAGGTGGCGCTCGGCATCGGGCACGGGCGCTTCACGCTCGTCCAGCATGCGCACATAACCACCGAGCGGAAACGCGCCCAGCACAAACTCTGTGGGCGAACCCTTGGGCCGCCAAGTGAGCAGCGGTTTGCCAAAGCCCACCGAGAACCGCAATACCTTCACACCGCAGGCCACCGCTACCCGGTAGTGCCCATACTCGTGCACGGCAATCAGGAGGCCGAGGGCCACGATGAAGGCAACAAGGGTCAACAGCATGGGTGAAGGGTTCCGTAAATCAACAATGGCATTCAGCGATGCTCAGGCAACCAGAAGGCCTGCCGCTTGCTCTGCAGCACTCCGCGCCTGGGCATCCAGGTCAAGCAAGGCTTCGAGCGAATCTGGCTTGGAGGGCGACACTGCCTCCAAAGTTGCAAGGTTGACCGCATGAATGTGGTCAAAACGCAGTCTTCCCCGCAAAAAGGCCCCCACCGCCACCTCGTTGGCTGCATTCAGGACTGCCGTGGTCCCCTCAGCGGCCTTCAGCGCCTGCCACGACAAGTGCAGGCCAGGAAAGCGCACAGCATCTGCGTCTTCAAAGGTGAGCGCAGTCAGCGCCGAAAAATCCAGCTTGCTGGCGCCACTGTCTATGCGCTCAGGCCATGCCAGGCCACAGGCAATGGGCACACGCATGTCGGGCGTACCCATCTGCGCCAAGATGGATGCATCTTTGAACTGAACCATCGAATGGATGATTTGCTGGGGATGAATGACTACCTTGATCTGATCGGGGTGCAGATCAAACAACCAGCGCGCCTCGATCACTTCAAGCGCCTTGTTCATCATCGTGGCCGAATCGACGGATATCTTGCGCCCCATCGAAAAGTTGGGATGTGCGCAGGCTTGCGCCGGCGTGATGTCCGCCAGCGTGGACGGGTCGCGCTGGCGAAACGGACCGCCAGACGCCGTCAACAATATGCTGTCGATCCGCTCGGACCAGGTGGCGGGGTCTTCGGGCAGGCATTGAAAAATGGCGGAGTGTTCGCTGTCGATGGGCAAAAGCGTCGCCCCGCCGTCGCGTACTGTCTGCATGAACAGCCCGCCCCCCACCACCAACGCCTCTTTGTTTGCCAGCAACAGCCGTTTGCCCGCACGAGCAGCTGCCAGACAGGGCGACAGGCCCGCAGCGCCCACAATGGCCGCCATCACCGCATCCACATCAGCATGAGACGCTATTATTTCAAGAGCGTCTTGCGCTTGCAGGACAAGCGTTGGAAGACTATTTGACTCTAATTTTTCAGCCAAAAGCTGTGCATGGGGTGCACTGGCCATCACCGCATAGCGAGGGCGAAACTGCGCGCACTGCGCCAGCATCAGATCCACCTGGGTGGCAGCGCTGAGCGCGAACACCTCAAAACGCTCTGGATGGCGGGCCACGACGTCGAGCGTGCTCGTGCCAATGGAGCCCGTAGACCCCAGAACCGTAATTCGTTGTTTCATCATCGCGCCGTCAGACTCGTCAGCATCATCGCCAAGGGCAGCGTCGGCAGAAGTGCGTCTACCCGGTCCAGCACGCCGCCATGGCCTGGCAACAGCCCACTGCTGTCCTTGACCCCTGCGCTGCGCTTGATGAGCGACTCCACCAAGTCACCCGACACACTCATGGCGACCATAAACAGCGCAGCAATCACCAGCAACCACCAGCCTGGTTGCGCCATGCGGGTATAAAAACTTGGCACGGTCGCTTGCCAGTGCGCATCGGCAGCCACCCACACAAACGCCATCACCACCACCCCAGCAAGCCCACCCCACACCCCTTCCCAGCTCTTGCCGGGGCTGATAGAGGGGGCCAGCTTGCCCTTGGTGAAGCGCAGACCAAAAGCGCGGCCTGCAAAGTAGGCAAAGATGTCAGCTACCCACACGAGCAGCAGCACTGACAAAAGAAAATTGATTCCGATATTGCGGGCCTGCACCACTGCCAGCCAAGCCAGCCACAGCGCCAGCACCCCAGCGACCAGACGCAGGCCAGCAGGGATACGCGCCCAGCCCGGCACCCCGGCGCGCAGTAACCACGCGGTGGCCAACACCCAAAGCCCGCCGCCCAACACCCAGAGCGCTGTCAAGGGCCGGTCCACCCAGCCCATCGCCCACGACCCGGCACAAAGCGCCACACACGCGGCCCCTACCGCCACCGAGCCCGCCTGAGCAAATCCGCTCAAGCGTCCCCATTCCCATGCCCCGGCGGCCATCAACACCAGAACCACCAGCATGAAAGGCTCGGTCGACGGATAAAAAAGCGCGGGCAGCAAAATGGCCAGCAGGACGAGGGCTGTAATGACGCGCTGTTTGAGCATGGAGCCTTTCAGAACCTGTTCAGGTTCTCAGCCCGGCATCGGATGGGGATGCGCGGACAGGATTTGTTCGGAGGTTTTGCCAAAACGGCGCTCTCGGCCGCCGAAGGCGGCAATCGCCTCGTCCAGCGCCGACTCGTCGAAATCCGGCCACAACCGATCGCTGAAAAAGAACTCGGAGTATGCGGCCTGCCACAGCAGAAAGTTGCTGATCCGCATTTCGCCTCCAGTGCGAATCACCAGGTCCGGGTCAGGTACATGGGCCATGCCCATTGCGCCATGCAGGCTGGACTCGGTAATGGCCTCGCCACGCGCGGACAGCGAAGCTGCAGCTTGTGCAATATCCCAACGGCCACCGTAGTTGAAGCACACATTGAGCACCAGGCGCGTGTTTTCTGCAGTCGCCTCTTCTGCTTTTGCCAATCCCTCGCGCACCTTGGGCGACAGACCTGTGCGCTCGCCCACAAAATAAAGACGAACCCCGTCCTTTTTGAGTTGCGGCACTTCGCGTGCCAACGCCATGGCGAGCAACTCCATGAGGCCAGACACCTCGTCAGCAGGACGGTTCCAGTTTTCGGAAGAGAACGCAAATACGGTCAGCACGGAAACACCACGCTGCACGCAAGCACGTGCGCAGCGGCGCAGTGAATCAACCCCTTGCTTATGGCCCGCCAGACGCGGCAAAAAACGGCGCGTGGCCCAGCGGCCGTTGCCATCCATGACGATGGCGATGTGGTGTGGCACCACCAAAAAGTCAGACATGTGAGTGTTCAAGCCCTGGGGCTTAAACCGCCATGATTTCCTGTTCCTTGCCCGCCACCAGTGCATCGATCTCCAGGATATGGCGGTCGGTGAACTTCTGAACGTCGGCTTCGGCACGCTTTTGATCGTCTTCCGATGCCAGCTTGTCTTTAACCAGCTTTTTGACCGATTCGTTGGCATCGCGACGCAGATTGCGAATGGCGATCTTGGCGCTCTCGCCTTCGTTGCGGGCCAGCTTGGTCATTTCCTTGCGGCGCTCTTCGCTCATCGGCGGCATAGGCACACGGATCAGGTCGCCCATGGACGCGGGGTTCAGGCCCAGATCGCTTTCGCGGATGGCCTTTTCGATCTTGGCGCCCATCCCCTTTTCCCAGGGCTGCACGCTGATGGTCCGCGAGTCGATCAACGCAACGTTGGCCACTTGGCTCAGGGGAACCATCGAGCCGTAGTATTCGACCTGCACCGTATCGAGCAAGGCGGGATTTGCACGGCCTGTGCGGATCTTCTGGAGGTTGCTCTTGAACGCAGAGATGGACTGGTCCATCTTGGTTTCGATGTTTTTCTTGATGTCGGCAATCGTCATGTTTTCTCCTCAGGGCTGGCGCGCATCGGTGCGGGCCTCAACCATCGTCGTCAAGCGTAAACCAGCGTGCCTTCGTCTTCACCCATCACCACGCGCTTCAAAGCGCCGTGTTTGATGATGGAGAACACCCGTACTGGCAGCTTTTGGTCGCGGCACAGCGCGAAGGCAGTCGCATCCATAATGCCCAGATTGCGGGACATGGCTTCATCAAAGCTGAGCTTCGTGTAGCGCGTCGCCGTTGGATCCTTCTGGGGGTCGGCAGTATAAACGCCGTCTACTTTGGTGGCCTTCAGGACCAATTCAGCACCGATTTCCGCACCACGCAGCGCAGCTGCTGTGTCGGTGGTGAAGAAAGGATTGCCCGTGCCTGCCGCAAACACCACCACCTTGCCTTCTTCGAGGTACTGCAGCGCCTTGGGGCGCACGTAGGGCTCGACCACCTGTTCGATGGCAATGGCGGACATCACCCGGGCAATCAGACCCTGCTTGTCCATGGCATCAGCCAAGGCCAGCGCATTCATCACGGTGGCCAGCATTCCCATGTAGTCGGCAGTGGCCCGGTCCATGCCGACCGAGCCGCCAGCCACCCCACGGAAAATATTGCCCCCACCAATCACCACCGCCACCTGGACACCCAGGCGGGTGACCTCCGCGATCTCTTCCACCATGCGAACGATGGTGGCGCGGTTGATACCGAAAGCATCATCCCCCATCAGCGCCTCACCAGACAGCTTGAGCAAGATGCGCTTGTGGGCTGGTGCAGCGTTGGACATGGGAAACTTCTCCGGTAATAGGTGGGGGCTTTTTGGGATGGTTACAGGAACGATCAGGCAGCAGCCTTGGCGGCGGCCACCTGGGCAGCCACTTCAGCAGCAAAATCGTCGACCTTCTTCTCAATGCCTTCGCCGACCACGTACAGGGTGAAGCCCTTGACTGTGGTGTTGGCGGCCTTGAGCATTTGCTCAACAGTCTGCTTGCCGTCCGCAGCCTTCACGAAGACCTGGTTGAACAGCGAGACTTCCTTGAGGAACTTCTGCACGCCGCCTTCGATGCGCTTGGAAACGATTTCGTCGGACTGCACAGGCTTGCCCGCGGCAACGGCTGCGGCTGCATCTTCAGCAGCCTTGGCGGCGGCCACCGAGCGCTCTTTTTCAATCAGGTCGGCAGGCACATCAGCGCTGGTCAGGGCCACGGGCTTCATGGCAGCAATGTGCATGGCCACATCCTTGGCGGCCACTTCGTCGCCTTCGAATTCCACGACCACGCCAATGCGGGTGCCATGCAGGTAAGAGGCCAGTTTGTTGCTGCCGCTGAGCTGCTTGAAGCGGCGGAACGACATGTTCTCACCGATCTTGCCGATCAGGCCCTTGCGCACGTCTTCGAGCGTGGGGCCGAAGCTGTCTTGCTCGTAAGCCAGAGTGCCCAGGGCAGCCACGTCGGCGGGGTTGTGCTTGGCCACCAGTTCGGCAGCGGCCTTGGCCAAGGCCAGGAAGCTGTCGTTCTTGCTGACGAAATCGGTTTCGCTGTTCACTTCGACCAGAGCACCCGTGGTGCCGTCAATGTAGCTGGCGACCACACCTTCAGCCGTAATGCGCGATGCAGCCTTTCCGGCCTTGGTGCCGAGCTTGACGCGCAGCAGCTCTTCAGCTTTGGCCATGTCGCCATCGGCTTCCGTCAGGGCCTTCTTGCATTCCATCATGGGGGCGTCGGTCTTGCCACGCAGTTCGGCAACCATGCTTGCGGTAATTGCAGCCATCTTTATTCCTTCAGTGTTCAGTTCAGTCAATACAGACTCGGGCTAAAAAAAAGGGGGCTCACCAGGGGCCCCGCTTTTGTTCGCGACGGATCGCGCAGCCGGGTGATCAGGCGGCGGCTTCTTGCACTTCCACGAATTCGTCCGTGCTTTCAGCGGTGGCAGCCTTCACGACTTCGTTCACAGCATTGGCGCGGCCTTCGATGATCGCGTCAGCAATACCGCGGGCATACAGCGTCACGGCCTTGGCCGAGTCATCGTTGCCAGGGATCACGTAGTCGATGCCTTCGGGCGAGTGGTTGGTATCCACCACACCGATCAGCGGAATGCCCAGCTTCTTGGCTTCGGCCACAGCGATCTTGTGGAAACCCACGTCGATGATGAAGATGGCGTCCGGCAGAGCAGCCATGTCCTGGATGCCGCCGATGTCTTTTTCCAGCTTCGCGATTTCGCGGGAGAAAGTCAGTTGTTCCTTCTTGCTCAGGCTTTCAAGACCAGCCTCTTGCTGAGCCTTCATTTCCTTCAGGCGCTTGATCGAGGTCTTGACCGTCTTGAAGTTGGTCAGCATGCCGCCCAACCAACGCTGATCCACAAAAGGCACGCCAGCGCGCAGGGCTTCGGTGGACAGGATTTCGCGAGCTTGGCGCTTCGTGCCGACCATCAGGATGGTGCCGCGGTTGGCAGCCAGTTGCTTGGCGAACTTTTGGGCTTCCTGGAACAGCGGCAGCGACTTTTCCAGGTTGATGATGTGAATCTTGTTGCGATGGCCGAAGATGTAAGGGGCCATCTTGGGGTTCCAGAAGCGGGTTTGGTGACCAAAGTGGACACCGGCTTCCAGCATTTCGCGCATGGTAACGGACATAAAAATACTCCAAAGGTTGGGTCTAAAATCCAGCCCCAATATTTGCGCCGCCGTGGTTGACACGAGGGGCGCAACACCTTGACAGGGCTGGTTTGCGATTTGTTTTGCCTTGTGGCGATACCCGATAACACCAATACACCGATAACATCGGATATCCCCACCTTGTTGCTTGCGCTTGACAACTGCGCTACAGCACCCAGCAAAACCCAAAGATTCTAGCACAGCCCATGCGCCCAGACCTTTTTGCCACCCGCAGCCAACTGTGCCAAGGCGCCACCACGGCGCCCGCCGAGCTGGAGCGCTGCATTGAAGCCGCCCAGGCGCCAGCCAATACCCACAGCTTTGTCCGCCCGATGTTTGACTCGGCACGCACCACTGCGGTGCAGCCTGGCCTTTCCGACCTGCCACTCGCCGGTCTGGCTGTGTCCGTCAAGGATCTGTTCGATATCGCCGGGCAAGCCACTCCCGCTGGCTCCACAGCGCTGGCGGATGCACCGCCTGCCACCGAAGACTGCCCCGCAGTTGCCCGGTTGCGCGCAGCAGGCGCCACCATCATCGGCCGGACCAACATGGTGGAGTTCGCCTTCTCGGGCGTGGGCGTGAACCCGCACTTTGGGACCCCCGCAGCATGGGACGCACGTTTTGGCGCCCTGCCCGGTGCCGCCCATTCGCCCAGCGCGCCCCGCGTGCCCGGCGGCTCCTCATCCGGCGCTGGGGTGTCTGTTGCCACCGGGGCAGCATTCATCGGGCTGGGGTCAGACACCGGGGGGTCCATCCGCATCCCGGCAGCGCTCAACGGCATTGTGGGTTTTAAAAACACGGCCCGGCTGGTGCCCACGACGGGTGCCGTGCCGCTGTCCACCACCCTCGATACCGCCTGCGCCATGACCCGCAGCGTGCGCGATGCCATCGTGGCGCACGAAATACTGGCTGCACGGCGTGTGACACGCAGCCCCGCGCCCCTTTCGCAATATCGGTTGGCCGTACCGTCGGCGGTCTTCCTGGACGGAATGGATGCCACTGTGGCCCGCGCGTTCGAACGCACCCTGGACACCCTGCGCCAGACAGGCGCCACCATCGACACCATCGATCTACCCGCCGTGCGCGAACAACCCGCATACGGGTTTGCCGCCCCCGAAAGCTACGCATGGCACCGTGACCTTCTGCAGCGCGCGGGCGATCGCTACGACCCTCGGGTGCGCACGCGCATTGAAAAAGGCGCCACGCTGATGGCCTGGGAGTACATCGACCTGCTGCAGGCGCGCCAGGAATGGATCGCCCGCATGCACGCCCAGATGGAGCGGTTCGATGCGCTGCTGTCGCCCACCGTACCGATCGTGGCGCCCCCTCTTGCAGACGTGGCCCCCGGCGAGGAGCGTGATGCCGAGTTCTTCCGCGTCAACAACCTGCTGCTGCGCAACACCAGCGTGGTCAACCTGCTGGACGGTTGTGCGCTGTCGCTGCCATGCCACGTGCAAGGGGAACTCCCGGTCGGCCTGATGGTCTGGCACGGGGCCCTCAGGGATGACACCGTGCTCAATGCCAGCCTGCAGATCGAACAGATACTACAAAAACAATAGCTACTAGCGCTTACTGGATAAGCGCTAGAGGCCAAAAACACTCCAATTCATGAAGATTGCCATCGTGGGCGCCGGTATTGTCGGCGTCACCACTGCGTATGAGCTGGCCAGCGACGGCCATGAGGTAACCGTATTCGACCAGCGCAGTGCCGCAGCCGAGGAGGCCAGTTTTGCCACGGCAGGCTTGTTGGCACCGCTGCTGCTCAGCCCTTGGGCCGTGCCCGGGTTCGGCCACGCGCTGCGGCTGATGGGGCCGCATGCCACCTTGCGAATTGCAGGCGGTATAAGCAAAGCCCACATGGCCTGGGTGTGGCGCTGGCGGGCGGCATCTGCCGCTCACAGCGCCCCTGCCGCGGCGCTGGAGCGTTTGGCGCAATACAGCCAGGCCCGCGCCAACAGCATTGCCAGCCAGCACGAACTGGACTTTGAAACCAGCGAAGGTCGCCTGGTGCTACTGCGCACTGAACAAGAACGCGCAGCCCTGCAGCCCGCCCTGCAGGTACTGCGCGACTGCGGCGCGGCTGTGAGTGAGATTGATGCGGCCACAGCCCGCAAGATCGAACCCGGCCTGTCGCCCGAAGCCCCGCTGGCAGGTGCCATCCATCTGCCCGGTGCCAGCGCAGGCAACTGCCGCCTGTTTGCGCAGTTGCTGCGCCAGGGCACACAGGACTCGGGGGTGCAGTTTGTTTTCAACACCCGCGTGGACCGCATCAGCAGCAGCCCCACCGGACTGGCCGTGCAAGGCGAGCCAGAACTGCGCCGCTTTGATGCGGTGGTGCTGTGCGCAGGCATGGCTTCGGCCGCGCTCATGCCCGCCATGGGCGTGCGCCTGCCGATGACGGCGGTTTACGGCTATTCGGTCAGCGCCCCGCTGCGCGAATCCACCCATGCACCGCGCGCCAGCGTGGTGGACATGGCCCAGCAGATCAGCATCACGCGGTTGGGGCAGCGAGTGCGCATTGCGGGCGGCGCCGAACTGGCCGGCGCGGACGCAGACCACCACACCCCCACCCTGCAACGCCTGTACCGCACGCTGAACGACTGGTTTCCGGGGGGCGCGCAGCTGTCGTCCAACCTGCAGATCTGGCGCGGCGCCCGGACCATGCTGCCCGACGGAGCCCCCGTCATCGGCGCCAGCGGCGTGCCCGGCCTGTGGCTCAACACCGGCCATGGCGCAGGCGGCTGGGCGCTGGCCTGCGGCAGCGCCCGAGCCGTAGCGGACTTGATTGCGCAACGCGAGCCCGAGGTGTCGCTGGACGGGTTGGGCCTGCGGCGGTTCTGATCGCATTCCGATTCGTCAACTTTCAGCGCCGGGGGCGGCGCACAATCGCAAGAGTCCTGCACCTTGCAGCACCCACGCCGCCATGCACCGCATTACCCCCCACCAGCCCCACGCCCTGTACAACACCGCGGCCACACGCCGCATGGAGCGTGCTGCAGCCGCAGCCCTCCCGCCGCACACGCTGATGCAGCGCGCCGGTCTGGCCGTAGCCCAGCTGGCCCAGGCGCTTGCACCGCATGCGCGCACTGTGTGGATTGCCTGTGGCCCCGGCAACAACGGCGGTGACGGACTTGAAGCCGCCTTGCACCTGCAGCGCACCGGCCGCCAAGTGGTGGTGACCTGGCTGGGCCACCCCGACCGAACACCCACTGACGCCAAAATGTCCTGGCAACGCGCGCAAACTGCGGGCGTGCAGTGGGCTGATGCAGCCCCCCGCGACATGACGCCCGCAGACTTGTGCATTGACGCGCTACTGGGCATCGGCCTCTCGTCGGCTAACCCCTTGACGACCCCCACCTCCCGTCCACACGATGCTCGACTGCGCGCATGCCTGGATGCCCTGCAGCACAGCCCCGCCCCGGTGTTGGCCGTCGACCTGCCCAGCGGGCTGGACGCCGACACCGGTCAATTTGCCCCGGGCATGGCACCCGACACCACCCACACTCACCACAGCGCAGCACCGGCACGGCACACGCTGAGCCTGCTCAGCCTGAAGCCTGGGCTCTTCACCGCTGTGGGTCGCGACGCTGCAGGCCAGGTATGGTTTGACGACCTGGGGGTGGCGCCCGGACACGAACCGCCCAACGCCTGGTTGACGGGCACCACACTGCCCGCCCCTCGCGCCCACGCCAGCCACAAAGGCAGCTACGGCGATTTGGCGGTTGTGGGGGGCGAAGGCCTGGCGGACCGCGGCATGGGCATGGGCGGTGCGGCCTTGCTGGCAGCATCTGCAGCCTTGCACTACGGCGCCGGCCGTGTGCTGGTAGCGCTCCTGGACCACGGGCACTTGCAAGTCGACCCCCAGCAGCCTGAACTGATGCTGCGCAGATTCGACGCATTGGCGCTGGAGGACCTCACCGTGGTGTGCGGTTGCGGGGGTGGCCAAGCCGTGGGCCGCGTGCTGCACGACGTGATCACCCGGTCCGCTCAACTGGTGCTGGACGCCGACGCCCTTAACGCCATCGCACCCAATGCTGCTTTGCACGCGCTGGTGGTGGCGCGCGGCCAGCACGGGTTGCCCACCGTGTTGACACCCCACCCCCTGGAAGCCGCGCGCTTGTTGGGCCTGACGACCGCAGAGGTACAAGCCGACCGGCTGGGTGCCGCCCAACAGCTCGCCGCGCAGTTCAATTGTGTGGCCGTGCTCAAGGGGTCTGGCACGGTGATCGCCACGCCCGACCGCGTGCCCGCCATCAATCCCACAGGCAACGCGCGCCTGGCCACCGCAGGTACAGGCGATGTGCTGGCCGGCATGGTGGGTGCACACATGGCCGCGGGGGCAGGCGCCTTTCGCGCAGCCAGCGAAGCGGTGTATGCACACGGATGGGCTGCCGATGCTTGGCCTGCCCACAAGGCCCTCACCGCTAGCGGGCTGGCGCGGCGGGTATACCGCCGATAAAGGTTGCCGATGCACGCTGCACCGCGTGCGCAAAGCACTGCGCATCACGGCGCCGCGCAGCACGCAAGACATGGGGGACATACGCGAATGCAGCGGCGGCCCCCTCCTCCTCCCCCTCAACCCACCACCACAACCTCTTTCAAGGGTTTGAGGACACTCGACGGCGTCATCCCAAACGTCTGGCGGAACATGCGGCTGAAATGCGCTGAATCAGAAAAATCGCCATGCAGCGCGGCGTCGGTCAGGCGTGGACTCACCGCCAGCCCCGCCAGGGCCAAGCGCACCTGGGACCACACACGGTAGCTGCGCAAACTCACCCCCATCTCCGCGCGAAACAGGTGGTTGAAACGCGATGGCGACAACTGAACCCCCAAGGCCAATCCATCGCGCGCCAACCTCGCGTCTTGCGGACTGCGCAGGGTCCGCAGGCTATGCGCCACGCGCGGATCGAGTGGACGCCCATCGCTGCAAGGAAGATGCAGCAGCGCCTGCAGATCAAAGTGACGCAACCGGGCATCCATGGTGCTGCGTGCCCGCACAGGAACGGCCACATCCAGCAGGACGCCCCCTTGCTGCGCAAACAAGCCCCGCAGGCTGCGCGCCTCGCGTGAATCTGGCTCCAGGTACATCAAGGCCACCTGCTCCCCACACGGGTCGAGAAGATGCTGGACACCCGCGTCCACCAACGCGCTGTGACAGGTATCCACCTGCCCCGGTCCCCAATGCAATGCGAACCGGCCCGACAGGCCCATCAGCAATACCGGAGCGGCGTGGCAATGCCAGCCCGTGGCCGGCAAGTCGCCGACATACAGCGCACGGTCAGCCCCCAAGGTCAAGGTGTTGCGTGATGGCATAGCCCAAACATACAAGTTTTTATTCAGCCTTTTCGATAGCCTTGTGCAGGCCCTGCGTGGCACCCCGCGCATCAGGTAGCACTCTTCCAAGCTCCCCCTACAACTACGGAGACCCGTTCTTGAAACGCATCGTCCTTGCCACTGCCGCAGCCCTCGCACTCGTCACCGTCGCGCTTTACTACGGCGCACCCTCACTTTTCAAAGAGCCCCTGCTGGCACTCAATCGCCACCTCTCGGGCCTTGAAGAAAAAACCATCCACGCCGCGATGCACCAGATCCACTACCTGGACAGCGGTCCACCCGAATCACCAGCAGACCCCGGCGGCGATGGCGCACCGGTAGTTCTGCTGCACGGCATTTTTGCGGAGAAGGACCACTGGGTCGATTTTGCGCGCCCCCTCACCGCCACCTACCGGGTACTTGCCCCAGACCTGCCCGGTTTTGGCGAGAGCACGCGAAACGAAAATCTGCCGTATGACTACGCAGCGCACGTCACTCGCCTGGGCGCGTTTCTCGACGCGCTGAACATTCAACGCGCGCACTTGGCAGGCAACTCGATGGGCGGCACTATCGCTGCGCTCTACGCCATAGAACACCCTGAACGCGTGGCCAGCGTGGCTTTCATCGGCGCACCCCACGGCATCCGGTCACCACAACACAGCACCATGGACCGGCTCATCGACGCGGGCCAGCGCCCGCTTGTCGCAAACGACGCCGCTGCTTTTGACGCCATGATGGCCTTGGTTTTTGAGAAGCGCCCCTTCCTACCCTACCCCACCCTGGCTGCGACCGAGCAGGAGGCGCTGCGCAACGCCGCCTCCAACACTCGGCTATGGGATGCGCAGCTCAAGGATCGCTACCTGTTGGATGAACAACTATCGAACCTGCAGCAACATCCAATGCTGGCGCTGTGGGGCTCGAACGACCGGGTTTTCGACGTGTCGGGCGCGCAGAGGTTGGAGCGGCGGCTGCCGAAAGCCCGTGTCGAAACGCTGCCCGGCATCGGGCACCTGCCAATGATGGAGGCGCCCGGCGATACCGCAGGCCGGTATGCGGACTTTCTGGGCGCGCTTCAGCCGGCTGCGGGCATCTCCACGCAGAAATAACAAGTAAAAATAGCTTCTAGCGCTTACCCCATAAGCGCTAGAAGCTATCAATTAATGAGCACCCTGTGGAACAGGGCGGTGCAGAAAATCAACTGCGGCGTGGCTTGCGGGCCTTGCCTTTGCTGGACTTGCCCGCCACGGCCTTCTTGACGGATGCCTTGAGCGACTGGATCGGCGAGCGGGCCGCGCGCTCCCGGGAGAGTCCCGCTTGCTCGGTTGCAGAGGGAACCCCACCCTTGTCGGATTTGCGGCTCGCAGAGCGGCCTCCCGATTTGCGAGCCCCCCCGCCAGCGCCTTCGGCCCCCAGGCCCTTGTCCTTGAGCGCGCGACCCAACAGCTCCTCGCCCTCGCGAACCAGACGGAAGTCGATCTTGCGTCCGTCCAGGTCCACGCGGCTGACCTGCACGCGCACCCGCGCGCCGATGGCGTAGCGAATGCCGGTTCGCTCGCCCCGCAGCTCCTGGCGCGCCTCGTCGAACTTAAAGTATTCGCCGCCCAGTTCGGTGATATGCACCAGCCCTTCGACATACATCGCGTCGAGCGTGACGAAGATACCGAAGCTGGTGGCAGCACTGACTACGCCGCTGTATTCCTCACCCAGGTGCTCGCGCATGTACTTGCACTTGAGCCAGGCTTCCACATCACGACTGGCTTCATCGGCGCGACGTTCGTTGGCGCTGCAGTGCAGGCCTGCGGCCTCCCAGGCCTGCGTGTCACGGCTGGGGGGTGCCACATCCTTGCGCGGCTTGGTGCCCGGCGCTGCCACACGGGCCGCGAGCCGCTTGGCCAGCTTGGCGTGGGCTTCACCGGGTGTGGGCAAGGACGGTAGCGCGTACTTGGTCTTGCTCAGGATGGCCTTGATGACCCGGTGCACCAGCAAGTCGGGGTAGCGCCGGATAGGGCTGGTGAAATGTGTGTACGCGTCGAACGCCAGCCCGAAGTGCCCACTGTTCACCGGCGTGTAGATGGCTTGCTGCATGGAGCGCAGCAGCATGGTGTGGATCTGCTGGGCGTCAGGCCGGTCCTTCGTGGCTTCGGCAATCGCCTGGAAGTCCCCCGGTTTGGGGTCGTCGCCAATCGTCATGCCCACCGCCATGGCCTTGAGGTAGTTGCGCAGGATCTCCTGCTTCTCGGGCGTTGGGCCTTCGTGCACGCGGAAGAGGCCGGGTTGACCGCCCTGCGCGATGAAATCAGCGCTGCAGACATTGGCGGCCAGCATGGCTTCTTCGATGAGCTTGTGCGCGTCGTTGCGGGTGCGCGGCACGATCTTTTCGATGCGGCCGTTCTCGTCGCACACGATCTGCGTCTCGGTGGTTTCGAAGTCCACCGCACCGCGTTCTCGGCGCGACAGCAGCAGGGCACGGTACACGTCGTGCAAATTGATCAGGTCACCGACCCGGTCCTTGCGCTTGCTGGCCTCGGGACCGCGCGTATTGGCCAGAATGGCCGCCACTTCGGTGTACGTAAACCGTGCGTGGCTGAACATCACCGCCGGGTAGAACTGGTACGCGTGCACCTCGCCCTTGGCCGTGACCAGCATGTCGCAGACCATGCACAGGCGTTCCACCTCGGGGTTGAGCGAGCACAGGCCGTTGCTGAGCTTCTCGGGCAGCATGGGGATCACGCGGCGGGGAAAGTACACACTCGTCGCACGGTCGTAAGCATCGATGTCGATAGCGCTACCGGTCTCTACGTAGTGGCTCACATCAGCAATGGCCACCAAAAGGCGCCATCCCTTGCCGCGGCCAACCTTCGCAGGCTCGCAGTACACCGCGTCGTCAAAGTCACGTGCGTCTTCACCGTCGATCGTGACCAAGGGGACGTCCGTCAGGTCCACGCGGCGCTTCTTGTCTTGCGCACGCACCTTGTCGGGTAGCTCTTTGGCCTGGGCCAGACACTCGGCCGAGAACTCATGCGGCACACCATATTTGCGCACCGCAATCTCGATCTCCATGCCCGGGTCATCCACTTCACCAAGCACTTCGGTGATGCGGCCCACAGGCTGACCAAACAATGCGGGCGGCTCGGTCAGTTCCACCACCACCACCTGGCCCGGCTTGGCGGCGCCTGTGGCCCCTTTGGGGATCAGGACATCTTGCCCATAGCGCTTGTCTTCCGGCGCCACCAGCCACACGCCGCTTTCCTGCAGCAGTCGGCCAATGATGGGCTGCGGGGGACGCTCAATGATCTCGACAACGCGCCCTTCAGGGCGGCCGCGGCGGTCCTGGCGCACGATGCGGGTCCGCACGCGGTCCTTGTGCAGCACCGCCCGCATTTCGTTGGGGGGAATATAAATATCGCCTTCGCCATCATCGCGAATGACAAAACCGTGTCCATCACGGTGACCCTGAACGCTGCCTTCAATTTCGTCCGACAGATGCGCGGACTGAGCGCCGGGGGTAGATTTTTTGATATACAATCTTAGACTTTCCTGAAATGCCCAGGTGGCGGAATTGGTAGACGCACTAGTTTCAGGTACTAGCGAGTAACATCGTGGAGGTTCGAGTCCTCTCCTGGGCACCAAGTTTAACGAGAACCTGCCAAGGTTTTCAAAATATCGAAGCCGCTGTAGTTACAGCGGCTTTTTTATTTTCCCAAACAGCTTGGCAACACCTTCTGGCAACCGATCATTCAGATATCTCGGCAAATTTCTTTGCCAACCCTTCAGAAGCTCGAAATACTTGTTCTATAATTCGAGGCTGATCTGAAAGCCCAGGTGGCGGAATTGGTAGACGCACTAGTTTCAGGTACTAGCGAGTAACATCGTGGAGGTTCGAGTCCTCTCCTGGGCACCAAACAAATAAAAAGCCGTTGCATCTGCAACGGCTTTTTTGTTTCTGCGCTGTGATCAACCAGTCCACCGAGGGATGGTTTGGTTTGCGCCCAATTGCACGATGGTGCAAGCAATGACTGCGTGATGGCCTATGCGGTGCATCTATACATCCAGGCATCTTCACCACTCACCCAAAGGCACTATTGCGGTTCCGCCCGCCACCCAATCCAGCAGACGGGGGCCACACAGTGGGCCGCCGTCGAGCCATTGGCTTATTACTTACTTGCGCAGCAGCGTCTTCAACGCATTTTGCAAACGCCGCGCATTCGCGCTGTCGCTGGCGCTGGCCAGCACACGCGCCGCATCCTGGCCCCAGGTTTGCGCTGGCGCTGGATCGTTGCGACGGGTCAGCAATTGCAGTTGCAGCATGCGTCGTGCGGAAACGTGCTCGGCTGGCGTGGGCACCTCGGCCGCCATTTCCAGCCGCAACAAGGCTTCAGACGCATCACCCTGTGGTGCGGAAGCCAAGGCCTGCGCCCAAGCACCGCGCACCTGGGCAGTTACGCGACCACCCAGGTCCTGCGTGCCGGGGATCTGTTCCGCATCGCGTTTTTCCCATGCGGTGAGCAGTTGGGTCAGCGCTTCGCCGTGCGCCTGAGCTGCCAGCTTCTTCAGCGCCAGTTGCGCGTGTTCCAGCGCATCGCGTTGCGCGCGGAAGGCCGTGTCGCCCAGGCGAGGCCCACGGTCTTCGAACGCAGGACGATCACCAAACCGACCACCGCGGTCATTGCGGTCGCCAAACCGGCCATCGGCACGTGGCGCACGTGCTGCATCGCGATCTCCGGGGCGACCATCCCGGCGTTCGCCAGGGCGACCACCGCGGCCGGGCGCCGCAGGGGCATCTTTTTTCATGCCAGGACGATCATCACCGCGCACCGCCACCACAGGGCGGACCGGGGGCTTTGGGGCGGCAGCCGGTGCAGTGGCAGGCTGCTCTCCCGACTTGTCAGCCCCTTCAGCAGATGCCCCAGGCGCTTCATTTTCTGCAGCAACTGGCGCAGATTCCACGGGCGCCACTGGCTGATTTGGCTCGTCTTTGTGTGCTGACGCCACCGCTTCTGCAGCCTGCGCCTGGCCACGCAACGCGGCCTCCAGGGCCTGCATGGCAGAGCGAATTTGCTGCGCGTCACCAGTGGCGTTGGCAGCTTCGAGTGCCTTGGAAGCATCCAGCACGACACGGTCCCGCGAGCTTAGCTCGGTGACAGCGCGCTCGCGGTCAGCCGACTTGCGGTTGAACGCTTCGTCGATGGGCTTGCGGAAAGCGTCCCACAGCTTTTGCTCGTGTTTGCGATCCAGAGGCACGGTTTGCGCCTCGGTCTGCCAACGCTGCTGCAATGCCTTGACGGCATCGATGCGCAGCATAGGGGCAGCGCCAAGCACCGTGGCTTCTTCGATCATTGCGTGGCGCCGTGCCAGGCTCTCTTTCTGGGCTGCCTCCAAGGGGCCCGCAGCGAGCGCAATGGCCTGCTTCCACATCGGCTGAAGTTCGGCAAACAGCTTCTCGCCCACATGGCCGCCTTCGCGCCAACGGTCACCAAACTGATACAGCGCCCGGTTGATGGCCTTCCAGTCTCCAGACGCCGCATGCTCCCGGGCCCATGCCTTGACTTCTTCGATCAGGGCCAGGCGCTGGGCCTTGTGTTCTGCGGCTTCAGCGCGAATCTTGTCCAGCCACGCTTCGACAACCTTGTGAGCGGCGTTGCACGCCTCGTCAAACTTCTTCCACAGCGCGTGGTTGGGTGCTCCACCTTGGTCAGCCTGCTTCCACTGCTCACGCAGGTTGCGCAGCGTTTCCTGCATCTTGCGACCACCCAGGCCCTGGCCCTCGGGCCGGTTAAGCAGTGCCTCGGCCTTGGCCACCAGCTCTTCCCGCACCTGGTCCGCGCTCCAACGCTGCCAGCCTTCGAGTTCACCGGCAGCCACCAGGGCAGTGTGCACCTGCTGCTCCAGCGCATTGTCGATGTGTTTGCCTTGCACCTTGAGCACGGCGCGCAGAGCCGCAGCTGCACCCGCGCTGGCTTTGCCATGGCCTTCAGCCGTTTCTTTTTCGAGCGTGGCCAAGGCTTCACGTACCACTTGTGCCGCCTTTTCAGCGACCTCAGGGGCCACCTTGGTTTTCGCGACACGTCCAGGCTTTGCGGCCGCGACGGCAGCGGCTGCTGCACCCGCCTCAGTGGGCAGGCCACGCGCAGAACGCAATTCATCGGCCCACACGGGCACGGGCGGCAGCGGTGCGTTGGCGTCTTCTGCCGCTGCCGCTGCCTGCGCAATGGCAGGCTGGAAAGCCTCCCACACCACCAGCAACTGGCCGCGCGACGCGTCCAGCAGCGGGGGGAAGCGTGCTTCCACACTGGCCCAGCTAGCGTCACTGGTCAGCTCCTGCGCCTGCTCTTGCCAGCGAGCTACGTCAACGCGAAGCAGCTCGAGAGCCGCATGCGCGTCGCGCCAGGGCTTCGTAGACAGCACTTCAATACGCTGGGCCAACAACACCGCGGCTTCGCGCTGCACCTGTACACGGTGCTGAAGGTCTTCAATCACCTTCACGCGGTCTGCAACCTGAACCTTCAGCAGCGAAAGCGGCTCGCGCGACAGAGGCGCACCGGCTTTTGCGGCATCGCGCTGCCAAGCCAGGGCGTCGGCGATATTGAGCTTGGGAGCCGACAGCAGCGCCTGGGCCTTTTCAGCCCACTCGGCAGCAATGATCTCCTGGCCCTTCGCACGGCGAATCTCATCCAGGCGCTCCCGCACAGCACGGGCAGCTCCCTTATCTCGTCCGCTGAGCTCCTTGAAGACCTCCTGCAATTGCTCTGGTGCGGGCTGTGTGGCCAGCCAGTCGCGGATGCGGGAGGCGCGTTCGCCGGACGTGGCGGCAGAAAACGCGCCGCCGGTCAGCGCATCGAGTGGATGCGGCTCATGGGTTTTGGCCGGGGCCGGATTCACTTCAGGTGCGTCGGACATTTTGCTGCGGGAAAAAAATGGAAACATGGATCCAATGGATAACAAGAGATCCCTCAAGCGCATTGCGTGAGGGATAGCCATGGCAGATGCACGCCATCAGCGTGCCAGGGCAATAAAAAGGCTATTTTCACCGGTTTCGGCAAACGGACCGCGCCGGTGCACCACGTCCACCCCAAGCAGGCGATTTGGCAAGGCGGCATTGCCTTACAGACAGGTACGCCGCACGACCGTCACGAGCCCGCAACTGCGAACGAACCACCGCCGCTCTAGGGAACAGCCCCCATTATCTATATAAGAGCGCACAACCCAAAAGTCTTGTTGCGGGCACAAACAAGAAAGCCCGGCGGACAGTGCCTCAAGGCCTGCCTGCCGGGCTTGACGGCTGACACAACGGTCTTTGCCATCGGTCGACATGCGGAGATAAAGGTCCACATGGCGAGGAGGCAAGAGATTGCCTCCAAGGGTTGCCATGGAAGCGGCATCTGCTGCACCTTGGCACTCGGTGCCCTCGGCGGGAGATTTCGCTTCGTCTGGCGATGCCTGAAATCAACAGGCAACTGCACCTTACCAAAGTCCCCTTCACAGCTCAAATCGGATTCTCAATGGCAAAAACCGCGTTGATTGAATTTGACATCAGCCGGTCACACCGAGACCCGCAGCCACCGCACGACGCGTACCAAAACCACCCAAAGCCCTGTGCTTTTTTACATATTTTTCATAACTTAAGTGTATTAAAAATCTTTTTGTTAGTATTGACTAAGCATTAAGTGAACTTCTAGAATCCGCCAGCCCCAAAACAGGGCTAGTAAAAACCCCAACCCGCTGCCGAACCCGGCTAAGTCAAAACAGGGCGCCAAGCACACCAAAGACGTGCAGCCCACTTGATGGCGTACCAATCCAGGCGATTTGCCGGGCAAGCGCAGTCCTCGACGACTGTTCCGCTCCCCGGCCTGCCTCAGAAAGGAAGAGCTATGACAGCGTCAGGAAAAATAGTCTCCGGCGTGCGGACCTTCGTGGCCGACGTTACCGAAGGTTTTCTTGAAATCACCCACAACAGCTTTGCCCTCATCGGGCTGGCCGTTGCCTTTGCCGTAATTGCGCTCACCGCCCGTCCCGACCTGCGTCAGGCCGGCGAGGAACAATTAATGGACTGGCTGCGTGCGCGGCAGGTCCAGATGCTGGGCATGTCGGTTGAGCCTGAAGCCAGCGAGCGCGCGACGGCGGCCAACCCGAAGGATCTGCCCAAGGAACAGGCCGCTGTGACCTTCTGGCTCAGCAAGAAGTACCGCGTGGCTCCCGAGCCGTTGAGCGTTCTGGTTGCCGAGGCCTACGACATTGGCGCCCGCGCCAAGATCGACCCCACGTTGATCCTGGCCATCATGGCCATTGAATCGAGTTTCAACCCATTTGCGCAAAGCTCTGTAGGCGCTCAAGGTCTCATGCAGGTGATGACGCGCGTGCATACGGACAAGTACCAAAGCTTTGGGGGCCATTTCGCCGCCTTTGACCCGGTGAGCAACCTGCGCGTTGGTGTCAAGGTGCTGCAAGAGTGCATCGCACGCGCTGGCTCGGTGGAAGGCGGGCTGCGCTACTACGTGGGCGCTGCCAATCTGCCCGACGATGGGGGCTACGCTGCCAAAGTGCTGGCTGAACATTTTCGGCTGCGCCAAGTGGCCGGTGGCCGGGCGATGCCCACCAACCCTCCGCCTACGCTGTCAACACAAGCACCAATTCAGGTGGTTCCTGTGATGACGCCTACAACACCCTCGGCGCCTTCCGCCGCGGCAGACAAAGTGGCCTTGCTCTCCGGTCTGTGACTCGGGCCTGGGATTCGTGTTTGGCACCAATACACGGTGCCGGGTGGGTCAAAGCATATTGCCGTCGACAGCGGCCTGTTTCCGTCAGCTACACTAAGCGGGTACGCAACTGGCGATAGGCGCGGCACCCCGCAACAGGGTGTCGCCGCTGACGTGGAAACCGGCAAGGGCTTGCCTCTTGTGAACCACTGGGGAGCGTGCCGCAAGGGTCACCACCTTCGCGTTCAGCCGTTCGCCTGGGCAGCCCTTGTTTCAAGGGACACAAGTTCATAGGACTGCCAATCATGTACGACCGCAATATTCTTGTCGAACAAACCGACCCCGAGTTGTTTGCCGCCATCCAGGCCGAAAACGCGCGCCAAGAGCACCACATTGAGCTGATCGCCAGCGAAAACTATGCGTCCCCCGCCGTGATGTGGGCGCAGGGCACACAACTCACTAATAAGTATGCCGAGGGCTACCCTGGCAAGCGCTACTACGGTGGCTGCGAGCATGTGGACGTGGCCGAGCAGTTGGCCATTGACCGCGTCAAACAGATCTTCGGCGCCGAAGCCGCCAATGTGCAACCCCATTGCGGTGCATCGGCCAACGAAGCCGTGTTTCTGGCCTTCTTGAAGCCCGGTGACACCATCATGGGCATGAGCCTGGCCGAAGGTGGCCACCTGACGCATGGCATGCCGCTGAACATGTCCGGCAAGTGGTTCAACGTGGTCTCCTACGGCCTGGATGCCAACGAAGCCATCGACTACGAAGCGATGGAGAAGAAGGCGCACGAAACCAAGCCCAAGCTGATCATTGCCGGTGCATCAGCCTACAGCCTGCACATCGACTTTGAGCGTTTTGCCAAGGTAGCCAAGGATGTGGGCGCCATCTTCATGGTCGACATGGCCCACTACGCGGGCTTGATTGCCGCTGGCGTGTACCCCAACCCTGTGCCGCACGCCGATGTGGTAACCAGTACCACTCACAAGAGCTTGCGCGGTCCCCGTGGTGGCATCATCCTGATGAAGGCCCAGCATGAGAAGGCCATCAACAGCGCCATCTTCCCCGGTCTGCAAGGCGGCCCGCTGATGCACGTGATCGCGGCCAAGGCCGTGGCCTTTAAGGAAGCCCTGCAGCCTGAGTTCAAGACCTACCAGGAACAAGTGGCCAAGAACGCCAAGGTGGTGGCCGAGACGCTGACCGCACGCGGCCTGCGCATCGTCTCCGGCGGTACCCAAAGCCATGTGATGCTGGTGGACTTGCGCGCCAAGGGCATTACGGGCAAAGAAGCCGAGGCCGTGCTGGGCGCCGCCCACATGACCATCAACAAGAACGCGATCCCCAACGACCCTGAAAAGCCGATGGTGACCAGCGGCGTGCGTATCGGCACTCCTGCCATGACGACACGCGGCTTCAAGGAAGAAGAAGCGCGCATCACGGCCAACCTGATTGCCGACGTGCTGGACAACCCACGCGACGAAGCCAACATCGCGGCGGTGCGCGCCAAGGTCAACGCGCTGACCGCACGCTTCCCCGTCTATCGTTGATTTCGGTTCTTTTCGCAAGCGCCCATGAAGTGCCCCTTCTGCAGCCACCTCGAAACGCAAGTTGTTGAAACACGGGTGTCTGAGGATGGGGTCTTCATCCGCCGCCGCCGCCAGTGCGGTGCGTGCGAAAAGCGCTTTACCACTTACGAGCGGCCAGAAGTCAGCTTCCCGGCCATCGTCAAGAAAGACGGACGACGCATTGAATACGACCGAGGCAAGCTGCTCGCCTCGTTCAACCTGGCGCTGCGCAAGCGCCCGGTCAGCACCGTTCAGATCGACAGCGCCATCGAGCGCATCGAAGAAAAGCTGCTCAACCTCGGTCAGCGTGAAGTGATCTCCAGCCGCATCGGCGAGCTGGTGATGCGCGAACTCAAGAAGCTCGACAAGGTGGCGTATATCCGCTTTGCCAGCGTGTACCGCAGCTTTGAAGACATCGACGACTTCCGCGCGATGGTTGATGAAGTGCGCAAATAGCCTTCGCCATCAACGATGATGAGTCGCAGCCGCTAATTTCAAGCCTTTTTGGCCTGTAGCGCTTATGCGGAAGCGCTAGCAGCTAAAAATTGAATAGCGCTCTATGTGTGTGTGGATCAGTGATGCGCCCAGCAGGCAGGCGCTGTCACCCAGGCTACACAGAAAAAACTCTCAAATTAATAGCTATCGGCACTTACTGGATAAGCGCTAGAGCTATATTTCGTTAAATATCTGACGCTTGGGATGCCAGCGGACCCTGCGCCGGTACCCGACAATGCGCCCGGTGAAAACCCGTCATTTCCTGCAGTTGGTGCTGCTGTCTGCCCTGTGGGGCGCCTCTTTTCTTTTCATCCGCATTGCCAGCCCTGTGCTGGGGCCCAACGTGATGGCGGCGCTGCGCATTGGCCTGGCCACGCTCACGCTGATAGGAATCATGCGGATGGCCAAGGAGCGATGGCCCTGGCAGCACTGGCGCGAGCTGTTTGGACTGGGCACCCTCACCGTGGCCCTGCCCTTTTTGCTGTACGCCTGGGCAGCGCTGCACTTGCCTGCGGGGTACAGCTCGCTGCTCAACACCATGGCAGTACCCTTTGGCGTGATCGCCGCCGCGTGGATGAAGGAAGACACCCTCAGCACCCGCAAGTGGCTGGGCTGCATCTTCGGTTTTGCGGGGGTTGCGCTCATCGTGCAACTGGGGCCCGTAGAACCCACTCCGGCCTTGCTGATGGCAGCGGCTGCGTGCGTAACGGCATCTGCCTGCTACGGAATCTCCACGACCTGGATGAAGCGCGCCACCAAACGCATGTCACCACTGGCGATTGCCGCGGGCATCCACGGTGCCGCACTGGTGCTGTTGATGCCAGGCGCTGCATGGAGTCTGCCCGACGCCCGCTTCACGCCGGGCGCCTTGGCAGCGGTGGCCGTGATGGGCATCGTGACCTCGGGCCTCGCTTATTGGCTCAACCTGCGGGTGTTGACGCATGTGTCGCCGGTCGCAGCCATGAGTTCGGCCTTCATGATTCCGCTGTTTGGCGTGGCATGGGGACATATCTTCCTGGGCGAGGCATTGGGCCCGGGGATGGTCTGGGGCGGCACACTTGTGCTGGTGGCCACAGGGATGGTGACGGGCTTCAACCCCTTGCGGTGGCTGGCGGCGCTGCGGTCACGAAACGAAGACTAATGGACCGGGCGTGGCGACGGGAGCCGGTGCGGGGACGTAATCCGTTGGGTCCATCGCTTCGGGTCAGCGCCACACCCGCCGTGACGCGGTCTGCAGCGAGCGGAGACAGCGGGCTCTGGGTTCGAAAGTGAGCCTCCGGCGCATCGACATCGAGCATGCTCCCATGGCGGCCCCGGCTCTTCGCCAGCACCGAGAAGATGTCGCTCCCCATCAAGATGACTTCTCATCACCACACACACCTGCGCACCACACAGCAGCGGAGACACCTGCAGTACCGTGCTGCTGGTACGCGCGCCGGGCGGCTGGGCGGCTGAGCACGTCGTAGCGGTAAACAAAATCCGTAGACACCGACAATGCCCCGGGGCGCGTTGCACGGGGTTGCCGCCACTTGCAAACTGCTGCCAGCAGGCAGGCCACGCCTGCCAAAGTCACGCACCGTGGTGGGTGTGGCTTAGAAGGATAGGTCGATGAAACCCATCACCACTGCGGCATCAACTTGCGTGAACCGTTGGGGATCATCGAAAACCTAAAGAAACGAGGCCTGAATGGGAGGCACGGGTTGCACCACGTCGGCGCACTGGGCCCGGTGGCGCAAGGCGTGGTCCATGATCACCAGAGCCAGCAATGCCTCAGCAATCGGCGCTGCACGAATGCCCACGCAGGGGTCGTGGCGCCCTTTGGTGATCACCTCGGCGCTCTGGCCATGGATGTCGATGGATTCACGCGGGCTGATGATGGAACTGGTGGGCTTGATCGCAATGCTGACTTCGATGTCTTGCCCGGTGCTGATGCCGCCCAACACCCCACCCGCGTTGTTGCTGCGAAAGCCTTGGGGTGCCATCGAATCACCGTGCATGGTGCCGCGCTGAGCCACGCTGGCAAATCCAGCGCCAATCTCCACACCCTTCACCGCATTCAAGCCCATCATGGCGTAGGCAATGTCGGCATCAAGTTTGTCGTACAGCGGCTCGCCCAGCCCCACCGGCATGCCCGTAGCCTGCACACGGATGCGCGCACCGCACGAATCACCGGCCTTGCGCAAGGCGTCCATGTAGTCCTCGTACTGCGCTACATCAGCGACCGGGGCAAAAAACGGGTTGCTGCGCACATGCTCCCAGCTCTCGAACGGGATGGGAAGCTCGCCCAATTGCGTCATGCAAGCGCGAAATTTAGCCCCGTACTGCTGCGCCAGCCACTTCTTGGCTACCGCGCCAGCGGCTACCGTGGGCGCAGTCAGGCGCGCTGAAGACCGACCGCCGCCGCGTGGGTCGCGGATGCCGTACTTGTGCCAGTACGTGTAGTCTGCGTGGCCCGGGCGAAAGCTCTCTGCGATGTTGCTATAGTCCTTGCTGCGCTGATCCGTGTTGCGGATCAGCAGCGCAATCGGCGTGCCCGTGGTCTTGCCCTCGTACACGCCGGACAGGATCTCCACCGCGTCGGGTTCGTTGCGCTGAGTGACGTGGCGGCTGGTGCCAGGACGGCGCCGGTCCAGATCAGCCTGAATATCGGCCTCTGACAACGGCATGCCAGGCGGGCAACCGTCAATTACGCAGCCAATGGCCGGGCCGTGGGATTCACCAAAATTGGTGACTGCGAATAGGGTGCCGAAGGTATTGCCGCTCATGGCGCGGGATTATCCCAGAGCCGGAGACGCAGACTCCGCGCCGCCCCATGGAGATGCATTCCCCGGCCCACGGCGTTGGAAGTACAGGCTGAGCAAAGATCCACGAGGCCTCGAAGATATTGCGCTTGGCAGCGAAACACGCACTTGCTAGCATGGGCAGACGACCACTGGGATATTCATGCCCGTCTCTTCATCGCCCTCTTTCGGCCCACCGCTTTCACCTCCCCCCTCCCTGCCACTACCCTTGGCTGATGCGCCTTTGCGCCGGGCGCTGGATGCCAGCGATGACGCCATCGTCCTGAGCGATCGGTCACGCCACGTGGTGTACATCAACGATGGCTTCACCCGCCTGTTCGGGTTCGGGCCCGAGGAAGTGTTGGGAAAGTTCCTCAGCTCCGTGCTTTTTGGGGCTCATACCGACCCAGGACTGCTCGACAAAATCCGTGAGAACGTAATCGAGCAAGGCTGCTGCCGCGTGGAGACCTTGCTGTACAGCAAAAGCGGTCAGCCACTGTGGATCTCCATGGTCATCAACGCCTCCGGTGATGCATCGGGAGGGCCTGGAGGCACCATCACGGTGTTGACCGACATCACGCTGACGAAGATGCACGAGGTACTGCAAAAGCGTGTGCTCGAAGGAATGGTCAACGAGCTGCCATTGCCCAACCTGATGGCATTGGTCTGTCGGGAGGTGGAGCGCATTGCGCCAGAGGTGACTGCCTCCATTCTGGGAGTGGATGACCAGGGCCGGCTGCATCCACTGGCAGCTCCGCGGCTGCCGCCCGACATCTGCGCTGCACTGGACGGTGCGGCCATCGGCCCGCTTGCGGGGTCTTGCGGCACGGCGGCGTTTCTGGGTGAGCCCGTGGAGGTGATCGATATCCACACTGACGTGCGGTGGGCAGATTACCGGACCCTTTTCGCAACCAGCGGCCTACGGGCATGCTGGTCGAGCCCCATCCTTGACCACCGGGGCAAGGTGGTGGGCACTTTCGCTTTTTACTTTCGTGAGCCCCGCGGCCCCAATGCGTTGCACCGGCGACTCGTAGACGCCTGCCTGCACCTGTGCGCGCTGGCCATCGAACGCGACGCGACCCGCCAGCGCATTCACCAACTGGCTTTTTTTGATGTGCTCACCGGATTGCCCAATCGCTCCATGTTCTCCAGCAGCGCAGAGCGCATGCTGGCGAACCTCGAACGCAATGACCAAACAGGGGCGCTGCTGTTTGTGGACCTCGACCGGTTCAAGCAGGTCAATGACACCCAGGGGCACGCGGCTGGCGATGCTGTGCTGTGTGAGGTAGCAGACCGGCTCACCCAGTGCCTGCGGGCGCGCGACCTGATAGGCCGCCTGGCGGGCGACGAATTTGTGATGCTCTTGTCTGAATGCGCCACCGAGCAAGCCATACAAATCGCGCACGGAATGCTCGCGGCCATTGCACAGCCCATGGACATCCTCGGGCAAAACTACGTGCCCCACGCCAGCATAGGCATTGCGATGTTCCCAGACGATGGCGAGTCCATCGATACCTTGCTTCGCCATGCGGACCAGGCCATGTACCAAGCCAAAAGCGACCACCGGCACAGCCTGCAACTCTTCAGTGCCGAGATGAATCGCCGTGCACAAGAGCGAGCCGCACTGGAGCGCGCTTTGCGCCAGGCCCTGGCAGAGCGTTGCCTCACCCTGCACTACCAGCCGCAGGTGCTCAGCAGCGCGCCGGGCGGTTTGCATGGAGTAGAGGCGCTGGCGCGCTGGAACCACCCTGAATGGGGCCCTGTGCCACCCAGCCAGTTCATTCCCGTGGCCGAAGAGGCGGGCCTCATCCACGATCTGACGCTCTGGCTGCTGGATGAGGCCTGTGGCCAGTTGGCGGCATGGCGCGAAGCGGGCCATCACGTGCCCTGCGTGGCCGTCAACCTGTCAGGCCGCAGTTTTCATCAGCCAGAGTTTGCACAGGCGATCAGCCATGCCCTCAAAAAACATGGTTTGCACACCAGCGACGTCCTGCTGGAGATCACTGAAAGCGTGATGATGGACGCGCGGCCCGTCACGCTGGCCAACATCGAAGCGCTCCACCGCGAGGGCTTCAAGCTGTCGCTGGACGACTTTGGCACGGGATATTCGAGCCTGAGCTACCTGCACCGGCTTCCGATTTCTGAACTCAAATTGGACATGGCTTTTGTCCGAGATCTGACCAACAGCCCCACCGCACGAGCGCTCACGGTTTCGGTGCTGAGCATTGCACAGAGTTTGGGCATGGTGGTGGTGGCCGAAGGCGTGGAGACCAGTGGCCAGCAGCAGTGGCTGCAGGCCCAGGGGTGCCCAGTCATGCAGGGCTACCTTTTTGGCAAGCCAATGCCCTCCAACGAACTGGAGGCTTGGCTACGTGGTCAGGTGCCACCGGGATGATTGATTGCGCTCTGCCCGCATGGCTTCAGTAGAGCACCTGGTCTGCGAAGGCTTACAGCGCATCGATACTGCCTTCTGGTTCCTGCCTCCGGGCCATTGCTGGCGACAGCATCACCAATCCCGCAGGGCTGTCGGTATGCGGACCTGCTTGCGGCATCGCTACACGCAAATCCCAGCCAACGCTTCGGCAAGGCGTTGAACCAACGCTGGGCACAGACGCCGGTGAGTGCATCGATGGCGGTTACGGCCTGCTGCTTTCAGACAGCGGTGTTCAGGGGCGAGACTCGTCTTCAGGCCAGTCGCGAATGTAGGCCTTGAGCATCTTGTTCTCAAAATTCTGGCTGTCCACCACGGCCTTGGCTACGTCGTAGAAGCTGATCACGCCCATGAGCATCTTGCGGTCCATCACCGGCATGTAACGCGCATGGCGGTCCAGCATCATGCGGCGCACTTCATCCATATCGGTCTCGAGCGTGCAGGTCAAAGGAGCATCATCCATGGCCGATCTCACCAGCATAGTACCCACGCCGCCACCGTTTTTCACCACTGCCTGAATCACCTCGCGGAAGGTGAGCATGCCCACCAGGTCCCCGTGCTCCATGACCACCAGCGATCCGATATCGCGATCAGCCATCAGGCTCACCGCACCGGCCAGCGGCTCGTCAGGCGTAGCCGTGTAAAGGGTGTTGCCTTTGACGCGAAGGATGTCGCTGACTTTCATGGTGCGGAGTCTCCGGGAGAGCAGGAAGAGTGTGTGTAGGCCTGCTGGCACATTCACATCCGCATCGGGTGCGCACATGCTGCAGGCATTTGCCAGCAAATATAGCCCACAATGCCCGCCTGCATTGACAACATGGGAGACATAAGATGCCCGGTTACTCCGACCCCGGCTTTGACACGCTGGCGCTGCACGCAGGCGCCAGCCCCGACCCCGCCACTGGTGCGCGCGCCACCCCCATCCACCTGACCACGTCGTTCGTCTTCGAATCGAGCGACCACGCGGCCTCGCTGTTCAACCTGGAACGCGGCGGCCACGTGTACAGCCGCATCAGCAACCCTACCAACGCCGTGCTGGAGCAGCGCGTGGCCGCATTGGAAGGCGGCGTGGGCGCCATCGCCACCGCCAGCGGCCAGGCCGCACTGCACCTGGCCGTAGCCACGCTGATGGGCGCGGGCAGCCATATCGTGGCCAGCACCGCGCTGTACGGCGGCTCGCAGAACCTGCTGCACTACACGCTCTCGCGCTTTGGCATTGAAACCACTTTCGTCAAGCCCGGCGACATCGACGGCTGGCGCGCTGCTGTGCGCCCCAACACCAAGCTGTTCTTCGGCGAAACCGTGGGCAACCCCGGCCTGGATGTGCTGGATATCCCCACCGTGAGTGCAATTGCGCACGAGGCCGGTGTGCCACTACTGGTGGACTCCACCCTCACATCGCCGTGGCTCATCAAACCATTCGAGCTCGGCGCAGACCTCGTCTACCACTCGGCCACCAAGTTCCTCTCGGGCCACGGCACCGTGGTCGGCGGCATCGTGGTGGATGGCGGAAGCTTTGACTGGGACGGCCCCAAGTCCGCCGGAAAATTTGCCGAGCTGACGCAGCCCTACGACGGCTTTCACAACATGGTGTTCACCGAAGAGAGCACAGTGGGCGCGTTCTTGTTGCGCGCGCGGCGCGAGGGCCTGCGCGACTTTGGCGCCTGCATGAGCCCGCACACGGCCTGGCTCATCCTGCAAGGCATCGAGACCCTGCCGCTGCGCATGGCGCAGCACATGCGCAACACCGAGAAGGTGGTGGAGTTTCTGGCGGCGCAGTCCTTTGTGTCGCGCGTGGGCCACCCCATGCTGGAGTCTCACCCGAGCCACGCTCTCGCGCAAAAGCTGCTGCCGCGCGGTGCGGGCTCGGTGTTCAGCTTTGACCTCAAGGGCAACCGCGAGCAGGGCAAGAAGTTCATCGAAACCCTCAAGGTCTTCAGCCACCTGGCCAATGTGGGCGACTGCCGCAGCCTGGTGATCCACCCCGCCAGCACCACGCACTTCCGCATGAGCGACGACGCGCTGGCGGGTGCGGGCATCAGCCAGGGCACCATCCGGCTGTCCATTGGGCTCGAAGACGCCGATGACCTCATTGACGACCTGAAACGCGCGCTCAAGGCCGCCGAGAAAGCAGTAAACCCATGAACCCCCACGCTCATCACTTCTTGTATTCGCTGCCCCCCAAGGGGGCGCAGGCCTCCCTTGGGGCGGCCCAGCGGGAGTCCTGACCATGCATATTCAAGTCAACGGCGCCGCCATCTACTGCTACACCGGCGGCAAGGCGTTTGATGCCGCCAAGCCCACGGTGGTGTTTATCCACGGTGTCCTCAATGACCACAGCGTGTGGGCCCTGCAAAGCCGTTACATGGCCAATCACGGCTGGAACGTGCTGGCCATCGATCTGCCCGGCCACTGCCGCAGCGGCGGCGAGGCGCCGGCGACGGTCGAGCAAGGAGCCGAATTCATTGGCGCGCTACTCGACGCGGCGGGCGTGCAGCGCGCGGCCCTGGTGGGGCACAGCTGGGGCTCGCTCATCGCCATGGAAGCGGCCGCAAGGCTCAAGGACCGTATCAGCCATCTGGTGCTGGTAGGCACGGCCTTCCCCATGAAGGTGTCCCCGGATCTTATCGAGGCGTCACAGACCGCCCCCGAAACAGCCATGCGCATGGTCAACGTGTTTTCGCGCAGCACATTGTCCGCGCCCCCCTCTGCCCTCGGGCCTGGCACCTGGGTGTTTGGCGCAGGCATGGCCCTGGGGCGCAAAGTACTGCGCAGCAACACGCAAGTCAACGTGTTTCACCGGGGCTTTGTGGCGTGCGACAGCTACATGGGGGGCGAGGCAGCCATGGCGCAACTCACCTGCCGGGTACTGTTTGCACTGGGCAAACAAGACCAGATGACCTCGCCCAAAGCCGCACAGAGCCTGATCAACGCCGCACGCGCAGCGGGTAAAACGGTGCAGATCGCCCACCTGCCCGTGGGGCACAACCAGATGACCGAGGCACCCGAGGAAGCACTCGCCGCCATCCGGGACTTCCTGGTGCTCTGATTTGCAATGACACGCAAACCTGGCGCGCTGCACAGCCCGCCGGGTTTTCTCTGAGGGGCCCTGTTGGCGACAGCACACCCGCACTGCCCCGCTGGTACGCCCTGCGGCTGCGGCGTATAACGCGGGAAGAGCTAAAACGCAGCCAGGAGACACCGCCATGACCACACAGACCGCCACTCCCGCCCCTACACCCGCCACAGACCCTCGGGCTTTCAAGCGCTTTGCCGATTTCTACCCCTTCTACCTGAGCGAGCACAGCAACCGCACCTGCCGCCGTCTGCACTTCGTAGGCTCCACCCTTACGCTGGTCTGTCTGGCCATGCTCGCCGCCACGGGCAAGCCGCAGTACCTGCTGTACGGGCTGCTCTGCGGCTACGGATTTGCCTGGGCAGGCCATTTCGGCTTCGAGAAGAACAAACCCGCCAGCTTCAAGCGACCGCTGTATAGCTTCATGGGCGACTGGGTGATGTACAAGGACATCTGGAAGGGAAAAGTCCAGCTATGAATCTATAAAACACTTGAAACAGCGCACGGAACTGCGCGCAACCTGTTGCGCAGTCATTGCCAGCAACCTCGACGTTAATGGTCACTAGGGGAGTTACCGAAGTTGTCACACAGGCGTGACTTCGTCGCTGAGCGCCGGGCTAAGCGATCAATCCTTTTTAAAGAAAAATCCCGATTATTTTCCTTTGGAACCTGGCGTAAAGAACAAGGCCACGCCAACAGCAATCAGCGCTACGGGCCACCAGACTCGCAACAGCTCTCGCAGGCTGATGCTGATGAGCCCCAGGTTGGTGAGCAGAAAAAACACGCCCAGCACCACCAATACGATTGCAGCAATATTGCCCTTCATGTGACTTCCCTCTGAGTTGTTGTTAGGTATTGAACGCGATTGTGGCCAGAATCGTCTAGCAGGTAAATCGTTGGGCTCATCGCCCTCGCAGCGGCTTCAACAGGTCTGACAGACCGTTGTGATCGATTTCATGCATCAGAGCCAGCAATTGCCCCAGTTCGCCTTTCGGAAAACCCTCGCGCGCAAACCAGTGGAGGTAGTTGCCGGGCAGATCGGCTAACACCGTGCCCTTGTGCTTGCCAAAGGGCATCTGCATGGTGACAAGGCGCTGCAGTTTGTCAGGCTCCATCGGTGTCATCGGTCAACCACCCGCGCGCTTGACCTTGTGGCCCAGTTTCTGCAGTGCAGCGATCACGCGCTCCACGTGATCGCCCTGCACTTCAATCACGCCGTCCTTCACTGTGCCGCCGCTACCGCACGCCGCCTTGAGCTGTTTGCCCAATTGCTCCAGGGACGAAGCGTCCACCAGCACGCCCTTGACCAGCGTGACCGCCTTGCCGCCACGGCCTTTGGTTTCACGCGAGACGCGCACGATACCGTCGCCCGTGGGCAGCGGGCGGTTCTGTTTGCAGGAGCACTGCGCGATGGGTTGTCGACATTCGGGACACATGCGGCCCGATTCGGTGGAATACACCAGGCTGCCCAAGTCTGCGAGTGACTTCATGGGTTTTTCCCCTCCACGTCCTTCTGAAGCATGTGAAAGTTGAGCAAGCGTGTCGCCAGAAGGGTCTCCGTCAAAAAACACACAAGAGCCAGCAGAAACGAAACGACCCCTGCCAGAAACCCCGCCACGGCCAACCGGTTCGACTGGAAGTTGGTGGTCTCCCCCAAAAACAGCAAGATGATGGTGATGCCGATCAGGAACGCGCAAAACGTGAGCAGCCCGATACAGCCGTTGGCCAGCCGTCCGCGCAGACGCAAATCGCCAAGCTCACTGTAGGCGCGGGCCAGAAACTCCGGTTCGGTATTGGCACGGGCGCGATCCTCCACGACACGGGCCCGGTCGATGATGCGGGCCAGTCGGCTGGCCACGGCGCCGATCATGCCGGACACGGCGGTGAGCAAAAATACAGGGGCCACCGCCAGCTGGATGCCGTGGGTGATGGCAGAGGAGTCAAGGGTGAGGGCCATGGGCGCTTTGAAAGAAAATTGAACGACAGGGGCAATCGCACGGGACCCGATTATCGGCGGCGAAGAAGTTGGGCAAAAGCGCCTTTCAGCTGTACACCACACGACCAGAGCCATCCGTGGAATTCCCAAGAAAACCCGCAGGGTAGTACCTCCGCATGCGGGAGCGCGCCCGATCACAGGCAACTGCGGCGACAATCCTGCCTATTCTTTCCGTTTGCGCTGCCTTGCGCCCCCTCTGCGCGCTGCTTCAGCGCCCTGCCCATGTCCTTTGCCTCCCTCGGTCTCTCCCCTGCCCTTGTCCACGCGGCAGAAAAAGCGGGCTTTGCCGCACCCACGCCCATCCAGGCCAGTGCCATCCCTGCCATCTTGCAAGGGGGCGACTTGCTGGGTGCCGCGCAGACGGGTTCGGGCAAGACGGCGGCCTTTGCGCTGCCTCTGCTGCAGCAATTGCAGCTCAGCGCCACCCACGGACCACGCCGGGTGCGCGCCTTGGTGCTGGTGCCTACGCGCGAACTGGCGGCCCAGGTGGGCGAGGTGCTGCGCAGCCTGGCACAGCACCTGCAGCAGCCGCTGAAGGTGGCCATCGTGTTTGGGGGCGTGTCCATCAACCCGCAAATGCTGGGCCTGCGCGGCGGGGCCGACATCGTGGTGGCCACCCCAGGCCGCCTGCTCGACCTGGTGGAACACAATGCTTTGCGACTGGGATCCGTGGCGCACCTGGTGCTGGACGAAGCCGACCGTCTGCTGGACCTGGGTTTTGCCGAAGAGCTGACGCGCGTATTGGCACTGCTGCCCGGGCAGCGGCAAAACCTGTTCTTCTCCGCCACCTTCCCTGCCGCCGTGCAGGCCCTGGCCGATGGCCTGCTGAAGAACCCGCTGCGTGTGGAGGTGCCCCACACTCCCGGCAACGAGCCCTCTATCGAGCAACGCGCCATTGCTGTGGATGCGATCCGACGCACCCAGCTGCTGCGCCATCTGATCAAAGAGCACGACTGGTCGCGTGTACTGGTGTTTGTTGCCACCCAATATGCCGCAGAGCATGTGGCCGAAAAGCTGTACAAGGCTCGCATTTTTGCGACCCCCTTCCACGGGGGGCTGAGCCAGGGCGCGCGCAAGCAGGTGCTGCAGGAGTTCAAGGACGAACGCTGGCAGGTGGTGGTGACTACCGATCTCGCGTCGCGTGGGATCGACATTGCGCAATTACCTGCGGTGGTCAACTACGATCTTCCTCGCTCCGCGGTGGACTACGTGCATCGCATAGGTCGCACTGGCCGTGCGGGGGAAAGCGGCGTGGCGGTGAGTTTTGTGACGGCGGATGCCGAAGCGCATTTCCGCCTGATCGAAAAACGCCAGCACCTGAGCCTGCCACGCGAACAGATTGCAGGCTTTGAGCCCACTGAGGTTGCGCCCTCTGCGTCGGCCGCCGACCCAGATGGCACGGGTGGCGTCAAGGGCAAGCGCCCGAGCAAAAAGGACAAACTGCGCGCCGCCGCTGCAGCGCAAGCCCCCGAGGGTGACCAAAGCGCCTGAAACCGGCGCAAGGCGGCGGCTGGCGGGATTGGAGGTGCCGAGAAACCTCAGACCTCGTCGTTGTCTTCCCCAACTTCGTCACCTGAGTCGCCCTGACCGGCCTCGCCCGCGGGGCGTGGCGTACGTTTGCCAGGTTTGGCGAGGATTTCGACATAGATCTGGGGGCCGTCTTCGGCCGCCACCTCATTGATGAGGCCGGTCAAAGCAGACAAGTGGACCACCTGGGCAGCTTCTTTGGTGCGGCCAAACTGGCAATCAAAGTCCCAAAAGTCAGCGCCTTCGGGGAGATCGCGGCGGCGTTCGCGCTTAATGTATTTGCGGATTTCGTGCTTGACGGCCTCTAGAACGCGATCGCGGTTCTTGCCTTCAACGTGAAGTGGGAATATTTTTCTCATGGGCGATGGTAGCGCTTGTGACAGGGCTGGATTCCCAGCAGCACTCCAAAGTGCCACAATGGTGAATTACTTTTGGTTACCACCAAGCCCCATGCTTCACGACCTCCGTCTGCTGCAAGCGCTGCCAGCGGCGGTGCTCGTTACGCAAGCGGGCGCCATTCGATTTGCCAACGCAGCCAGCATGGAGCTGCTGGAGGCGCCTAGCATCGACAGCCTGATCGGTCGCCTCTCGGGCGACTTTGTCCATCCGTTGGACCAGGTGCGTTCCACCAACCGCATAGAGGCCGTGGCCGTACCTGCGCAAGGCGGACGGCCCAATAAATCGTCTGAATTTCGCATTCGCACCATACGGGGCAACCTGCGCATGGTGCTGATCAGCAGCGTGGCGATTGAGTGGCAGGGCGCGCCGGCCGTGCTGATGTGTGGCATGGACATGACACACCAGAGCGAGATCGAGGCCCAGTTGCGCGAGAGCGAGCAGAACTTCCGGCGCCTCTTCGACAACATGCAGGATGTGTACTACCGCACCAACGCCCAGGGCGTGGTTCAGCATGTGGGCCCGGGTGTGCGGCGGGTGCTGGGGTATGAACCCCACGAGATCGAAGGCCGCACCGCTGAGTCTTACTACCCCCAAAGCACCGACCGGGACGCCTTCAAGGTGGCGATCATGGAAAAGGGTGAGGTATCGGACTTTCCGGGCCAGATGGTGCGGCGCGATGGCACGGTGATCGACATTTCCATCAGCAGCCATGCGCTGTACGACCACGCGGGCAATTTTGCGGGCGTCGAGGGCATCTACCGCGATGTGACGCAGCGCAAGAACCTGGAGCGCGAATTGCAGCGTCTGGCCACCACCGACATGCTGACCGGCATGGCCAACCGGCGCGCGTTTTTAGAGTGCGCTGAAGCCGTGTATGAGCGCTCGCGCAGCAATGGAGAGCCGCTGACGCTGCTGATGCTGGACCTGGACCACTTCAAGTCCATCAACGACCGATTTGGCCACCTGGAGGGCGACCGCGCGCTGGTGGAGTTTGCCCAAGCCGTCAAAAGCCAGTTACGCGCCAGCGACGCAGTGGGGCGCCTGGGCGGAGAAGAGTTTGGCGTGCTGCTGCCGCTGACCACGCTGGCCGAGGGCATGGAGGTCGCCACGCGCATCATGAACAGCATCCGTGCGCTGCAGCTGACGGACGATGCGGGCACTACCTACCGCATCACCTCCAGTCTGGGCATGGGCGCGTTTCGGCAATCTGACCGCAGCTTGCGCGACATGCTCGACCGCGCCGACCAGGCGCTGTATCTGGCCAAGCGCCGGGGGCGCGACCAGATCGCTTCGCTGGACGCGGTGGACGAATAGCCACGCGCGGCGCCCTTCAAAAGCGTGCAACGGGGGGAGCGAGATCGGCGCGCCAACTGCAGGTTAAATGACTCGCGCCGCACCTGCCGCGGCACAATGCCCGGCATGACGGCATCCCCCCCTCCACCGCGAAACTCGCCACCGCACCCGCAGCCCTCCCGCTCCGGGCAGCTCCCCACTCCCGACAAAGACCAGATCGCGCTGTTGGATCCGTTCGAGCGCCTGGGCATCGACCGCATCGCACTCGTCTCCACCGCAGAGCAGGCGGACAAGGCCTGCGACGTCTTGGCTGCCGCCAGCGCCTGGGGGTTCGACACCGAATCCAAGCCCACCTTCGTGCAGGGTGAACAATCCGACGGACCCCACATCGTGCAACTGGCCACGCTTGACACGGCCTGGGTGTTTCAGCTGCACGACCCCGCCTGCAGTGCCCGTGTGGCCGAGCTACTGGCGCTGCGCGGTGTGACCAAGGCGGGCTTTGGACTGGGGGACGACACCAAGCGCATCCAGCACAAACTGGGCGTTCAGCCAGCCGATGTGCTGGAGCTGAACGCCGTGTTCCGCCAACGCGGCTACCGCAAGGACATGGGCGTGAAAGGCGCCGTGGCCGTGCTGTTCAACAAGCGATTCATCAAGTCCAAAAAGGCCGCCACGTCCAACTGGGCCAACGCCCGGCTGACCGAGGCCCAGCTGGTCTACGCGGCCAACGACGCATGGGCAGCGCTGCGGGTGTTCAACGCGCTCGGTATTTCTGCAGCGCAGTGAGCTAAGGCGGACGTCGACGATTCACTACGAAATTAATAGCTACTAGCGCTTATCTATCAAGCGCCAGAAGCCAATTTTGCTTGAATTTTGGCTTGTTCAATTTACAAGCGCGCCGCCAGCCGCGCAGCCTGGTCGATGGCACGCTTGGCATCCAGCTCACCGGCCTCCAGCGCGCCGCCGATCCGATGCGGCTTGCGTCCAGCGACCTCCAGCTCTTGTGCAAGACTGAAGAGTGGCACCTGTCCTGCGCAGAGCACCACCGTGTCGCAGGGAATCCAGGTCGGGTCCTCGCGTTTTTCGCCGTACGAAACCAGCAGGCCCTCGTCGGCAACGCGTTCGTAGTTCACGCCGCTCACCATCTGCACCTCTTTCATCTTGAGCGTGGTGCGGTGGATCCAGCCCGTGGTCTTGCCCAGGCCCGCGCCCAGCTTGCCCTTCTTGCGTTGCAGCAGCGTCACCTGCCGCGCGGGTGGCGTCACAACTGGCCCACTGGCCGCCAGGCCACCGCGCGCGTCGGCCGGGTCGGTGATGCCCCACTCGGCCTTCCAGGCGGGCAGGTCCAGCGTGGTGGAGGTGTGGTCGCCATGCGTCAGAAATTCGGCCACGTCAAAGCCGATGCCGCCCGCACCGATGATGGCCACGCGCTCGCCCACGGGCTTGCCGTGTCGCAGCACGTCGATGTAGCTGAGCACCTTGGGGTGGTCCTGGCCGGGGATCTTCGGGTCGCGTGGCTCCACGCCGGTGGCGACGATCACCTCGTCAAAACCCGCCAGGTCGGCGGCCAACACGCGCTGGTTCAGATGCAATTGCACGCCCGTGTCTTCCACGCGTGTGGCCAGGTAGCGCAGCATTTCATGGAACTCTTCCTTGCCCGGAATCACCTTGGCCATGTTGAGCTGGCCGCCAATGGCCGCTGCGGAATCAAACAGATGCACCTCGTGCCCCCGCTCTGCCGCTACCGTAGCCGCGGTAAGGCCCGCAGGCCCTGCGCCTACCACGGCAATGCGCTTGCGCGCAGCCGGCTTGGCGATGGGCCGGTACACCAGCTCCGTCTCATGGCAGGCACGCGGGTTGACGAGGCAACTGCTGGTCTTGTTCTGGAACACGTGGTCCAGGCAGGCCTGGTTGCAGCCGATGCAGGTGTTGATGCGGTCGGCCCGTCCCTCTGCCGCCTTCTTCATAAACGCCGCATCGGCCAGCAGCGGTCGTGCCATGGACACCATGTCGGCGCAGCCATCGGCCAGCACCTGTTCGGCCACCTCGGGCGTATTGATGCGGTTGGAGGTGACCAGCGGCGTGGTGATGCCCGCCGCGGCAAACTCGGCCTTCATCTTCTGCGTGACCCAGGCGAACGCCGCGCGCGGCACGCTGGTGGCGATGGTGGGTACCCGCGCCTCGTGCCAGCCGATGCCGGTGTTGACGATGTTGGCCCCGCCCGTGGCCACGGCCTTGCCCAGCGTGACGATCTCGTCCCACGCACTGCCGCCGGGCACCAGGTCGATCATCGAGAGGCGGTAGATGATGATGAAGTCCGGCCCCACGGCCTCGCGCATGCGGGCCAGGATCTCTACCGGCAAGCGCATGCGGTGGCTGTAGTCACCGCCCCAGGCGTCGGTGCGCAAGTTGGTGGTCCGCGACAAAAACTGGTTGATGAAGTAGCCCTCCGAGCCCATCACCTCTACGCCGTCATAGCCTGCCTCACGCGCCTTCACGGCGCAGTTCACGAACGCGCGGATCTGGCGCTCTACCCCGCGCGCCGACAGCGCAAATGGCGTGAACGGTGAAATCGGCGACTGCAGCCGCGACGGCGCCACCGCCAGCGGGTGGTAGGCGTAGCGGCCCGTGTGCAGGATCTGCAGCGCGATCTTGCCGCCCGCTTCGTGCACAGCCTCGGTCACCACGCGGTGGCGCTTGGCCGCGCCAGACGTGGCCAGCGTGCCTGCAAACGGCTTGGCCCAGCCCGCGATGTTGGGCGCAAAACCGCCGGTGACGATCAGGCCCACATCGCCCTCGGCCCGCTCGCGGAAGTACGCGGCCATGCGCGAGAGGTCGCGCCCATCCTCCAGCCCCGTGTGCATGGAGCCCATGAGCACTCGGTTCTTGATCTTTGTGAAACCCAGGTCTAGCGGCGCGAGCAGGTGCGGGTACAGGGCGGCGCCGGTCCTGGATGGCGTGGCAGTGGAAGGTGCGGGCGCGGCGATGGCGGAGGGATGCATAGCGTCACGTGAGGGATAGAAGGTTTTTCTAGAACTTTATTCTAGAATCTGCTTACATGGCAAGCCGAATCACCCCTACTTCCTCCACTGCCCCTGCCGAAGCCCCCACCGACCGTCGCCAAGACATCCTGAACGCCGCCCTCGCCTGTGCGGCTGAAGGCGGCGTGGATGCGGTGAGCATCGACGGCGTGCGCGCGCGCTGCGGGGCCAGCGTGGGCAGCATCTACCACCACTTTGGCAACCGCGACGGCATCGTGGCAGCGTTGTTCTTCGACATCTTTCACGACCAGTCGCGCAATGTGCAGGCGCAGCTCGATGCCGCCCAGGGGGTGGAAGCGGGCGTACAGGCACTGGTCACGGGCTATCTGGACTGGGTGGTGGCGCAACCCGAGCGGGCACGGTTTCTGTTCCAGGCCCGGGGTGCCGTGGCCGCCGGCCCACGCACGCCTGACCTTGCCGAGGCCGCGCGGCGGCGCAACGAGGCGCTGGTGGCCTGGTTTGAGCCCCACCAGCAGTCCGGGGCGCTGCGCGACCTGCCGTGCGAGCTGATGCCTTCGCTGGTGATGGGACCGGTGCAGAGCTATTGCAGAGCGTGGCTGTCGGATCGTTCAGGCCAGGGCGCCCTGCCCTCGCCGGACACTTACCGCAGCGAACTGGCGGCGGCGGCATGGCGCACGGTGCGGGCCTGAAGCTCAGTCAGCCTCAGCACCGCGCTGGCGGCCAAAAATGCTGTGCGCCAACCAGAACAACAACGCGCCCACCGGCCCAATGGCAACCAGGTTCCAAAACGGCATGACCAGCAGGCCGAGCGCGGCGGTCGATCCCTTGGGGGCGACGAAGACGGTGTAGTGCATGAACACATCCGCCGCCAGGCATGCCGCAGCAGCCCCCAACCCCCATACCGCGTGGCGGCTCCACGCCAGCACCGCGGAGATGGCGTAAGCGGTGCAAGACCAGAGAACCAGACCGATGAGAAAAGAGATGGCGCCCAAGCCGCCATCCGCCTTGAAAAACGCGGTGTACAGATGCAGCGCCACACCCGCAGCGCACAGAGTCAGCGCGGATTTGCGGAGCGTGGGGAATGGCATGGGCGGGCGTTTGCTCGTCAATAGTGCGGCGGCAGCTCGTCGCGCAGGTTGCGCGGCCCTTGCGCCCCGCCCTCGGGCGCCTGCTGGCGCAGCTGGATGACCTCATGCGTGAGCCGGTCGATGAGTTGCTGCTGCTGGTAGATGGTCATGTTCAGCTGGTCCAGCAAGTCTTCGGTGAAGCTGGCCTTGATCTCCAGGGCCTCCAGGCGCTGGATGATGTCGAGAGTGTCTGGTGAGGTCATTGGATTCGGTGTCTGGTTCAGTTTCGCGTCTCAACCACGTGGAGCTGGCTGGGCCGCTCCAGCAGCCATTCGGTCAGGGCCAGGTTGCACACGATGTCTTCGTTCAGCGGCAAGTCCTCGCCCAGCACAAAGCGCAGCATCACATAGCCCCGCTGGCCCGCGCGTTCTGCAGGGCGAAACGCGTCGCCCCAGGATCGGGTGGCGTATTCAAACCGGGCCGCATAGCCTTCGCGCCGGTCGGGTGGCCAGCACATCATGCGCACGCCGGGGCCTCCGCCGGTCCAGGGTCGCGCGTCGGCCGGGTCGATGTACAGCTCCACTTGGAACGCAGTGGGCTGCGAGCGTCGCAGCGGTATGCCCCACACCCCGCGCGTGTCGTTGATGTGCGGCAGCGTGCGTGAAAACACGGGCGCAAAATCCGGCCCGTCCAGCACCTGCACACGGCGGTTGGCGGCCCGCAGCTCTTGCGTGCGCTGTGCATAGGCTGCCGCCACGCAGGCCACGTCATCGCAGCGGTTGCGCTGGCGCAGCCACCGCAGTTGCGCGGCGCGCAGCGCTGCCAGAGCTGCATCGCCATCGGGCTTGGCCAGCGCAGTCTGGTAAGCCTTGGTCAGGCGCACATCAGCCTGCATGAGTTCGGGGCTGGCGCAGATCCAGTGCTCCACCGTCTTCTCTGCAGCATTGCAATCAAAGGCGGGGGTGGGCGCAGAGGGCTCGGGTGCCTGGGCGCTGGCGCCGCTGCACATTCCCAGCAGAACAAGGGTGGACAGCAATGCCCTCACGGCGCTTAAACCCATGCGCAGCAAGTCAGATCGCCTGGCCCAGGCGCGCCACGCCTTCGCGGATCTTGTCCACATCGGCCGTGGCGAACGACAGGCGAAAGGTGGCGTGATCGGGGTTGGCGCAGAAGAACGGAGTGCCAGGCACAAAGGCCACGCCCTTTTCAATGGCGCGCTTGGCCAGCACGTTGCCATCGGCCACCTTGCCGCCCGCGCCCGTGAGCCGCGCCCACACAAACAGGCCGCCCTGGGGCTGCACAAACTCGACGGCGTCGCCCAGCTCCTTGCGCAGCGCGTCGCCCATGGCCTGGGCGCGTTCGCCGTAGACCTTGCGCACGTTGGCCAGCGTGCCGGGCATGCGGCCTGCCTTGAGGTACTGCGCGGCGGTGGCCTGGGCAAACGTGCTGGTGTGCGCATCGCTGAACTGCTTGCACATGGTGGCCTTGCCCAGCAGCTCGGCCGGCGCAATCATCCAACCCACACGCAGGCCAGGCGACAGCACCTTGCTCAGGCTGCCACAGTGCACCAGCAGCTCGCGGCTACCAGGCACAGTGGCCGACAGGTTGAGCAAGCTGGGCGGAGGCGCTTCGCCAAAGTACAGGTCGCCGTACGGGTCGTCCTCGACGATCAGCGTGTTGTGCTTCACGGCCATTTCCAGCACGGCCTTGCGGCGCTCCAGGCTCAGCATGGCGCCGCTGGGGTTTCCAAAGGTGGGGATGAGGTAGACAAACTTGGGCTTGTGCTCGGCAATGAGCTTTTCCAGCTCGTCGGTCTTCACGCCGTTGCCGTCGATGGGCGCGCTGATGAGTTCGGCGCCGTAAAGGCGAAAACACTGGATGGTGGCCAAGAAAGTGGGGCCTTCCACGATCACCTTGTCGCCGGGGCTGATGAGGGTCTTGCCCAGCAAGTCCAGCCCTTGCTGGCTGCCCGTGGTGACGATCAGGTTATCGGCCGCCATATCCTTGGCGCCCTTGCTGGTCATGAAGGCGGCCAGTTGTTCGCGCAGCGGGTTGTATCCCTCGGTGGCGCCGTACTGCAGTGCGGCGCCGGGTTCTTCGGCCAGGGCGGCGTTGCTGGCGGCGCGGATGCCTTCCACGTCAAACATCGCGCTGTCCGGGAAGCCGCCCGCAAAGCTGATGATGCCGGGCTTGCCCAGCAGCTTGAAGAGTTCGCGGATGGCGGAGGTTTCTACGTTGTTCAGGCGGTCGGCAAATTGCATGGCGTGGGCAGGATGGTTAGCAAAGGATTGCGCATTGTCGCCAATTGGCGAGCAGGTTTCCTGCGGCTTACACTGCGTCGGTCTTCAGTCCAGCGAATCTGAGAAATCGGCGTACTCGCCAAGCACCTCCGGACATCCATCCTTCAGGAAGCCCCATGCCGCTTACCATCCGCACCCTCCCCCGCATGCGCCTTGCCTCTATGCGCCACACCGGCGCTTACAGCCACCCAGGCCTTACCGAACTGTGGGAGCGTTTTGGAGCCTGGTGCGCGGCCAACCGCCTGAACGATCCGCGCCCCAAGTTCTACGGTTTCAGCCACGACGACCCGTCCTGCACACCGCCCGAGCAGTGCCGCTACGACGCCTGCGTGCAGATTGGCGTGGGCCTGCGCACCGGGCCTGATGTGCAGGTGATGGACTATGAGGGCGGCGACTACGCCTGCAAGCATTTCGTGGGCACGGGGCCCGAGATCGGTGCTGCGTGGACGCAGATGGCCGCGCCGGGCCAGATCCCTGAGGGCTGGGAATGGGCGCCACGCGCCGCGCTGGAGATCTACGACGAGGACTTTGAGGTGGACCCGGCCACGGGACGATTTCCGTGTTGGCTGTGCGTGCCGGTGCAGCGCACCCCTTGACCCGCCAACTAGCCACGCAGCCCTCAAGGGGCGTTGCTTGGCTGCCCCATACCAATAAGAAATTCGATGAAAACCGCGCAGATTGAACCCTTCTTCGCCACGCTGAAGGCCGCCAACCCCCTGCCCAACACCGAGTTGGAATACACCACCCCGTTCGAGCTGCTGGCCGCAGTGCTGCTCTCTGCCCAGGCCACCGATGTGGGCGTGAACAAGGCCACGCGCAAACTCTTTCCGGTGGCGGGTACGCCGCAGGCCATCCTGGATCTCGGGTTGGAGGGGCTGGAGGGCTACATCAAGACCATCGGCCTCTACAAAAGCAAGGCCCGACATCTGATGCAAACCTGCCGCATCTTGGTGGAAGAACACGGAAGCGTGGTGCCCCGCACCCGCGAAGCGCTGGAGGCCCTGCCCGGCGTGGGCCGTAAAACAGCGAATGTGGTGCTGAACGTGGCCTTCGGCCAGCCCACCATGGCGGTGGACACGCACATCTTTCGCGTGAGCAACCGCACGGGCCTCGCGCCCGGCAAGAACCCGCTGGCGGTGGAACTGCAGCTGATGAAGCGCGTGCCCGCCGCCTACGCGGTGGACTCACACCACTGGCTCATCCTGCACGGCCGCTACGTGTGCCAGGCGCGCAAGCCGCGCTGTTGGGAGTGTGCGGTGGCGCAGTACTGCGACTACCAGCCGAAGACGTTGGCGCCTTGAAGTGATGGGCGTCCAGCTACTTTTTTATAGCTATCAGCGCTTTACGGACAAGCGCTAGAGGCCAAAAATGCTTGAAATGTGCATCAACGCACGATGGAGTGCTCACGCAGCCACGTGGCGAAGGCTTCCTCGGTAATGTCGCCAGCAGCGACGGCGAGCATGGTCAAGGTGGCCTCCGTCTGGGTGACCTGTAAACGCGAGCCATTGAGGTAAAGAAACAAGCCGACTGCCAGAAAGGCCGCCCGTTTGTTGCCATCCACGAACGGGTGGTTCTTGGCCAGGCCCACTCCGTAGCTCGCGGCCAAGGTGGCTACGTCTGGGGGATTATCTGCATCTGCGTACGCCACGATGTTCTGAGGACGCATCAGTGCCGACTCCAGCAGTCCCTCATCCCGCAAGCCTTCGCGTCCGCCGTGTGTGGCAAGGCTCTCGCCGTGGAGAAGAACTAATGCTTGCTTGCTAACCCAACGCCAACTCATTTGGCCAGCTGGTGGAAGGTGTCACGGAAGTCATGCATGAACTCACGGCCTGCCTTGATTTCCTCCTCCAAAGCGGGATCGTAGGGTGTCAGCGTATAGCCGTCAGGCGTTTCCGTGAGAAAGATGGATTCGCCTTTGGCCAGTTTCAGACGCGCAAGGGCTTCTCTGGGCAGAATGACGCCGACAGAGTTTCCGATCTGGGTGAGTTTGAGCATGTGCATGGCGTTTACCCCAAGTTATTACACACGTAATACTAAACTCTGCTCCCTCCCTCGTCAAACCACGCCAGCCCCTCCCAGCGCCGCCATCTCCCCCGACACCCCCACCCACGCAACATCAAATCCCTCCACATTCCGCTCCGGCGGCACCGGGTGCGCACGCAGCGCCCAGGTGGCGCCAGCCACAACGCTGTCGATCACTGGCACCGTGACCTGTGGCTGCACGGCGGCAGCCATGCCCGCAAGCCCTGCCCCGCCAAGGATGACGGCCTGCACGCCCATTTGCCGCACCACGTCCCGGCAGGCCTGAGCGAGCAAAGTGCGGGCTGCTTCAGGGTCAGCTGCCAACTGGGCGCCGGTGGGGGCCACGGTGTGAATGCCCGCTAGCGCGTGGGCATGGCCCAAGGCTTGTGCAAGGCGCTGCAGCATCGGCCCCCAGCGCTCGCCACCGGTCACGATGGCAAAACGGCCATGGCGTGCCGCTTCGATGAAGGAGGCTTCGGCCAGGCCGGTGACGGGCACGGGGCTGCTTTCGCGCAGCGCCATCAGGCCCGGGTCGCCAAAGCAGCCGATCAGCACGGCGTCGGGCTGTGGCTGCGGTTGCGCCAGGTCATGCGCCCACACGTCCAGCGCGGCATGGGCAGCCACTGCGTAGCTGGCCTCGCAGGCAATGTAAGGCGCCCCGAAGCGGGCGGTCGCCGTGCGCACTGCCACGTGCGAACCCACAGCTCCTTGCACATGCTGCTGCAGCAAAGCGCTGACATGGGCCGAAGTATTGGGATTGATGACGAGCAACTGGCGCATTGCGATACGTGGTGAACGATTCAGGTGCCCAGCAATTCGACGAGGTCTGGCGCATCGTCCGCAGGCGGCGTGAACTCCAGCTGGGTCTCGATGCGCGCCAGATGGTCCAGCATACGGCGCGCTGCCTCCTTGGCATCCCGCAATCGAATGGCGTCAATCAGCGCCCGGTGTTCGCGGCAGCCGCAGGCGGTAGCCTCTTCACGCTCTCGCGCATGGCTGGGGCTGTAGGTCATGAGGATGAGCGAGGTGCGCGACACCAGCTCGCGCAGGATGCGGCCCAGCGTCTGGTGCCCTGCGGCCTGCGCAATGTGCAGGTGAAAGTCGCCCGACAGGCGGATGGCGCGGCGCATGTCGCCGCTGGCGCGGGCGGCCTCTTCGTCGTCGATGCAGGTGCGCAGCGCGGCAATGTCGGCGTCGGTGGCGTTGGCGATGAACAGCTCCACCAGGCGCGGCTCCAGCAGGCGGCGGGCCTCGAACACTTCCAGCGCTTCTTGCGGCGTGGGCTGCGCTATCGATGCGCCCCGGTTGGGCGTGAGGGTGACCACCTGCTCATTGGCCAGCCGCACCAGCACAGGGCGCACGCGTGTGCGCGACACGCCAAAGGCTGCCGCCAGCTTGTCCTCCACCAGCTTGGTACCCGGGGGCAACCGGTGGTCGAGGATGGCCGACACCATGCGGTCATACATGTCGTTGTCGCTGAGCTGGCTGCTGGCGTCAGGCTGAACGGGCGGTTCACTGACCGCGGTGCGGGCGCGGCGTGGCTTGGGGAGGATGGTTGTCATAACTGTGGCAGCAGGTGGGGTGCTGTTTTTAACCCGCGCGGCCCTTGCCCTTCTTCCCCAGTGCCCACACCAGCGCCAGCGTGATGCCCATGACCATAAAAGAGACGACGGTGGTCAGAGTGCCCAGAGCGTAGATCGACGGTGTGGTCACCGTGCTGGTGAGGCCCTGCAGCTCCAGCGGCAGCGTGTTCACGTCGCCAATCGCCTGCGAGGTGCGGGCGATCTCGTCCCAGCTGAGCGTGAAGCCGAACATGCCGATGCCGACCACCGATGGCGCGATCAGCGGCAGCACCACGTGGGCGAAGCCCTGCCATGGGGTGGCGCCCAGGTCGCGCGCAGCCTCTTCGTAAGCTGGGTTGAAGCGGTTGAACACCGCGAACATGATGAGCAAGCCAAACGGCAGCGTCCACGTCAGATGCGCACCCAGGGCCGAGGTGAACAGGCCCAGCGATGTTCCGTAGCCCTCCAGCGCGCGCTCCATGCCCAACCACTCCAACACCGCCTTGATGCCGCTGTCGATGAGCCGAAACTCCAGCCCGATGCCCAGCGACACGATGATGGACGGCATGATGAGGCTGGCCACGACGATGAAGAACAGTGTGTTTCCACCCGCCAGCCGCTTGCGAAACGCCAAGCCCGCCAGCACCGACAGCACCACGGTGCACAGCATTACCGCCACGCCCAGGCCCAGCGAGCGCCACAGCGCCGCGCCAATGTCCACCACGCCCAGCCCCTCGGCCAGCTTGGTGAACCAATGCAGCGACAAGCCGCGCATGGGAAAGGTCAGCCCGCCTTCAGGCCCCTGAAAACTCAGGATGAAGATCACGAACATGGGTCCGTACATGAACAGCACGAACAGGCTGAACACAATGGCCAGGGGCCAGAAGCTGGCGGGGCGGGTTTCGCGAACGCGGTTTTTCATGCTGGATTCCCATGACTGTTCGTCTTCGGCACATTGCCGTCCAAAATGGCACGCACCAAGCCAGTGACACCGTGGAACCGGCTTTGCCGGGCCACCGGTGTCGCCCCCTCGAGGGGGGAGGCGGCTACACGCAGTGAGCAAGCTCCGGGGGTGTTCATAGTTCTTTGCGAATGTCGACCAGGCGCGTGAGGCCCCAGATGATCATCAGCACCACCGCGAGCAGGATCACGGCGTTGGCTGCGGCCAATGGGAACTGCAGGTAAGACGTCTGCACCTGGATGATCTTGCCAATGGAGGCGATCTGCTGCCCGCCCATCACACCAATCGTCACGAAGTCGCCCATGACGATGGTGATGACAAAGATCGAGCCAATGATGATGCCGGTGCGCGACAGGGGCACGATCACGTTCCACAGCGTCTGCCAGCCGCTCGCGCCGCTGTCGCTGGCAGCCTCGATCAGGCTGCGGTCGATGCGCATCATGCTGTTGAAGATGGGCACGATCATGAACATGGTGTAGAGGTGCACAAAGGCCAGCACCACCGAGAAGTCAGAGAACAACAGCCACTCGATCGGCTGATCAACGACCCCGGCCCCCACCAGGTTCTGGTTCACCAACCCATTGCGCCCCAAGAGCGGCACCCACGAGATCATGCGGATCACGTTCGATGTCCAGAACGGGATGGTGCACAGCACGAACAGCAGCGTCTGCATGCCCGATGAGCGCACATGAAACGCCAAAAAGTAAGCCACGGTGAAGCCAACCACCAGCGTGATCAGCCACACAAGAAAACTGAACTTGAGCGTGGAGTAGTACGTCTTGAGCGTGACGCACAGGCCGTCTGACGCATCGCCGCAGCCCGCAAAAATTGACACGTAGTTCTTGAACGTGAAGCCGGGCAGCAGCTCGTATTCGTTGAAGTCCCAGAAGCTGACCATTACGATCAGCGCCAGCGGGATGAGAAAGAACAGCGCGAACACCAGCGTGAACGGCGCAGCCTGCCACCAGGCGGCAATGCTGCGGCCCGGGACAGCTGCAGCAGGTAAGGACGGTGTGGTGGTCGTGCTCATGGTGTTTCTAGTCAATGAATCCAAAGGTCTACTGTTCGGCCCTTGCTCTTGAGACTGGCGCTGCCTAAGGCCAGTGCCCCCGTGCAAGGGCCGCCCCGCCGCACCGGGGGCGTCCCCCTCCCGACCCGCGCAGCGGGACGAGAGAGGGGGAAGGCGCGCAGCGCCTCAGGGGGTGCCTACCTCATGCCGCGACGAATTCATTCCACTTCTGCACCATGTAGTTGTTCTCGTCCATCAGCGCGTTCCAGCAGGCAATGCCACCCATGCGCGACTCATAGCTGCCGCCGTCGCGCACCGCACCGGCCTTGGCCAGCACATCGCCATTGGGGCTCTTGATGTCCTGCGAGGCGGGCTTGCCTTCCATCCAGTAGGCCCACTCGTAGGCTTCCATCTTGGACTTGGCGGTCTCCAGCACGGCGCTGTAGTAGCCCTGACGGTTCAGGTACGCACCCGCCCAGCCGTCCAGGAACCAGTTGATGAACTCGTACGCACCGTCGAGCTTGCGGCCGCTCAGCGTGGCAGGCAGGCCAAAGCCCGCCGCCCAGGCGCGATAGCCTTCTTTCAACGGCTGGAAGTTGCAGGCAATTCCCTTGGTGCGCACGGCTGTCACGGCCGGGCTCCACATCGACTGGATCACCACTTCGCCCGAGGCCATCAGGTTGACCGACTCGTTGAAGTCCTTCCACAGCGCGCGGAACTGGCCCTGCTTCTTGGCTTCGATCAGGGTCTTGATCGTGAGATCAATCTCCTTCTTGGTCATGTTGCCCTTGTCGGGGTACTTGTAGATGCCCATGGCCTCGACCACCATGGCGGCGTCCATGATGCCGATGCTGGGGATGTTCAGGATGGCAGTCTTGCCCTTGAACTCGGGGTTGAGCAGCTCGGCCCACGAGTTGATGGGGCGCTTGATCAAATCGGGTCGGATGCCCAGCGTGTCGGCGTTGTACACGGTAGGGATCAAGCTCATGAACTGCGTGGGCGCAGTCGCGAACTTCTTGGACTTCTCGCCTTCCAGGTAGATCACCTTCTTGGGTGCCGTCCCCTGGTCACCCACGGCCTTGCCCGCAACCATGCCGGTGGTGAACAGTGTGGTGATCTTGTCGGCGTTCTTGATGCGCTTGGTGTCAATGCCCTTGAGGTTGCCGGTGGGCACGATCTTCTTGAGCGAGAAGTACTCGGTGTCGATCAGATCGAAGCTGTTGGGCGCGGTCACAGCGCGTTTGGTCACATCGTCCGTGGTCACGGCCACGTACTGGATCTCGATGCCGGTGTCGGCCTTGAACTTCTCGGCAATCGCCTTGTCCTGGTTCACCGCCGTGCCCAGGTAGCGCAGCACGATCTTCTCTTGCGAATGCACGGCCGGGAACATGCCAGCGGCCAGAATGCCCGCCGTGCCCGTGAGCAGCGAGCGGCGCTTCACGCCAGTGGCGTCGGAAACTACAGCGGAGGAATCAGCGCGGGAATCGTCGGACATAGGAGAGCTCCTTGGGTTGCAAAGTGGAGGGGTGAAAAAAACGGGGGACAACAAACAAAAAACGCGGAAATCGAGCCTTCAGGCAGTCACGGCCTGAGCAGCGGCCGCAGGCGCAATTGCCGGGGACATTGCAGAGTGGGTCAGCGGATGCGCCTGCTCGGGCGTCCAATGCAGTTGCACGGGCTGCCCCACTGCATACGGCTCCACGGCAAACGCGGCTTCAGACACCATCACCGAATAGGCCGCCGTAGCGTTGGCCGACAGCGCCACACCTTGTTTTTGCAGGCCCAGCAGCACATAGGTGCCCTGGTACTCCACATCGGTGACCACGGCCTGCATGCGCTGGGCACCCCAGGGCAGCTCGGCGCTGGCGGGAGCCACTTGAAGATGGTCGGTGCGCACCCCCACCTTTCCACCCTCAACATCGATCACGTTGTGCCCACCCATGAAGCGCGCCACAAATTCATTGGCCGGGCGGTTATAGACCTCGTGCGGCGAGCCCACCTGCTCAATCACGCCGTGGTTCATCACCACCATGGTGTCGGCCAGGGCCATCGCCTCTTCCTGGCTGTGGGTGACGTGGATGAAGGTCAGGCCCAATTCCTTTTGCCAGCGGCGCAGTTCGGCCCGCATCTGGATGCGCAGAAAAGGATCGAGTGCCGAAAGGGGCTCATCCAGCAGCAGCACGCGCGGCTGGGTGATCAGGGCGCGCGCCAACGCCACCCGCTGCTGCTGCCCGCCCGACAGCTCAGCGGGCTTGCGCTCAGCCAGATGGCCCATCGCCACGCGCTCCAGAAGGTCGCGCGCCTTGGCCTGGCGCTCAGTCTTGGCCACGCCTTTCATCTTGAGGCTGAAGGCCACGTTGTCCAGCGCCGAGAGGTGCGGAAACAGCGCAAAGCTCTGGAACATCATGGCCGTGCCACGCGCGGCGGCGGGCAGGTCGGTGATGTTCCGGTTCTCCAGCAGGATGTCGCCGCTGGTCACTGACTCGTGCCCGGCAACCATCCGCAGCGTGGTGCTCTTGCCGCAGCCCGAGGGACCCAGCAGGCAGCAGTAGCTGCCGCTTGCAATGCGCAGGTTGATGGCATCGACCGCTGGCTTGCCCTGGGCATAGCGTTTGGTCAGCGCGATGATTTCAATGGCCGCAGGGGTCTGCGCAGGGGTAGAGACTTGCATGGGAAAAGATGTACGCAAACCCCATGCCAACTTTGTACACAAAATTTTTACCGCTTTGCATACAAATTGCACCTACTTCGTGCACGCGCGCACCAACGGGGGTCAGTACCACCGGTGATGGATACGGTACCGACCCGTGAACCCCGGGCGATAGTTCCCACTCACCGTTCCAGTGCTCCCAACAGGCGCATCGCTATACTGGCTCGGGGAGAAGAAACAATTTCTTACGCTGGCACACGCAGCCCAACTAACGCCGCATGAACCTCGACCCACGTTCCATGATCGCCCTGGCAGGCTTCATGTCCGCCGTCATGGCGATCGTGCTGCTGTTCATGCGACGGCACTACCCGCCCTCCATCAAGGGTGTGGGCGCCTGGGCTGCCGCACCGCTGCTGTGGCTGGCGTCCACCGTGCTGTTCGGCGCACGCGGCGTCATCCCGGACTGGCTCAGCCTGGTGCTGGCCAACCAGTTGCTAGTGCTGGGCACGGTGACTTACTACATGGGTACACGCAGTTTCATGGGGGAGCCACTCACTTGGCGCCACTGGAACTGTGTGATGGCTGGCACAACGCTGGTATTCATCACGCTCACCTATTGGCTGCCCAACTACGCCTTGCGCGTGGGCTTTTTCAGCATCGTGATGGGGGCAATCTATGTCGCGCAGATGCGCTTCATGCTCCGCCACGGTGGACGCAACTTTCCGGTGCGGTTGGTGGAGGTGGTGCTAGCTCTGCACATGGTGGTGCTGGCCACACGGCTCATTTCCATCCTGACCGGGAACGCGGGCGCAGACCTGATGGAGCCCTCGTTGTTCCAGACGCTGTACATCGGTGCATACGTGATCACGGTGCTCATGCTGTCGATCGGTGCGGTGTTGATGGCGACGGACCGTTTGCGCACCGAGCTGGAACACCTGGCCACCCACGACTCACTCACGCAGTCCCTGAACCGCCGCGCGCTGCTGCAACGCTGCGAAGACGAGCTGGAGCGGGCGCAGCGCTACGGCAACGGGCCGTCCATCATGATGCTGGACCTGGACAACTTCAAGGCCGTGAACGACACCCGGGGTCACCAGCACGGGGACGCCGTGCTGGTGCACTTTGCCGAGCGCACCCGCCAGGTGCTGCGCCGCGCAGACCGACTGGGACGCTATGGCGGCGAGGAGTTTTTGGTGCTGCTGCCCGGTGCAGACACTGCAGCAGCCTTAGGCGTTGCACAGCGCATCCACGCCACGCTGACGGCGGGCCATGCACTCGATTGCCAGGTGAGCATCGGGTTGACCAGTTGGACCGGTTCGCATGAAACACTGGACGCCATGCTGTCGCGTGCGGATGCGGCGCTGTACCGTGCGAAACACGAGGGGCGCAACCGGACCTGCGTGGCTTGACGCCATCGCGCTCTTAGGCCGTCTGTGTCGCCACACCGGCCGATTCAAAACTGGCCATTTCGGCCAGCACCGCGCAGGCCGACTGCAGCAGCGGCCAGGCCAATGCAGCGCCAGAGCCCTCCCCTAGCCGCAATCCCAGGTCCAGCAATGGTTCAGCCTGCATCTGCGCCAGCATCAGGCTGTGGCCGCGCTCGCCCGAGCGATGGGCAAAGATGCAGCGTTGCAACACTGCAGGCTGCAGGCGGCTGGCCACCAGCACCGCCGCGCTGGTGATAAAGCCGTCTACCACTATCACCCGGCGCTCGACGGCAGCCTGCAGCACGGCGCCCACCAGGGTCGCGACCTCGTAGCCACCCAATGCGGCCAGGGCTGCCAGCGGCGTGGTGGCGTTGGCATTGGCGTCCAGCGCCTGCTGCAACACCCTGCGTTTGCGCTCGATGCCAGCGGCGTCCAGCCCCGTGCCGGCACCCGTGCACTCTGACAACGGCAGGCCTGCCAGACGCGCCAGCAGCAGCGATGCCACTGAGGTGTTGCCAATGCCCATCTCGCCGAGCAGCAAGGCATTGCCGGGCAGGCCGCGCACCACCTCCATGCCATTGAGCAAGGCCTGCGCGCATTGCTCGTCTGTCATGGCAGGGCCGACCGAGGCGTCTTGCGTGCCTGGCGCCACATTGCGCACCACCAGACAGGGCGCACCGGGGGCTGTGTCACGTGGGGCAATGTGGCGCGCCACACCGCAGTCCACCACCGTGAGTTGCAAGCCATGCTGGCGAGCCAGCACGCTTACTGCAGCCCCGCCGGCCAGAAAGTTCTCCACCATCTGCCAGGTCACATCGCTGGGGAAAGCTGACACACCCTTGGCCGCCAAGCCATGGTCGCCTGCGCACACCAGCATTTGCGGCTGGACCAGCGCAGGGGCATCGGTGCCCAGCACCTGGCCGATGCGCAGGGCCAGTGCCTCCAGCCGCCCCAGCGACCCGAGGGGCTTGGTCTTGTTGTCGAGCAAATGCTGCAACCGGGCGGTCAGGGGAGCGTCGGCAAGATCGGGGATGGAGGGAGTGGTGAACTGGGCCAGTTTTTGCATGGTGCGAGTCAGAAGAAAAAGAAAATGCGGAAAAAGAACGCCAGAGCACCATGTCAGAGGTTTGTCGCCTCTTCGGCAGCAAGCGAATGCAAAACGCCGGGAGCAAAACAGTCCTGAACCGTGCGGGCGAGGCCGTCGAACACGGCGTCAAGGGTAGGCACCGGGGCTGCGCCTGTGCGGCCAAACAGCGCCTGCAACGCAGCGGGGTACTCGAACAGGCCGTGCAGGTACAGGCCCAGCACGTTGCCCAAGTCGTTTTGCCAGGCGATGCCTGCCATGACCTCTCGGGCCACATCGCCTTTGGCCGCCATGGCCGGGTGTTGGGCGGTTTGCCCATGGTGGATTTCGTAGCCCGTCACAGCCACACCCGCCAGCGCAGTCCAAGGGCCCGCCACGGCACCAAACTGCGCCTGAGTACGCTGCACGGTCTTGGCCACTTCAAACGTGGTGACCAGGGGCAGCAGGCCCAGTCCCGGTGCATTGCCGTCAATGCCCGCCGTGTCAACAAGCGCCTCGCCCAACATCTGCAAGCCACCACACACACCCAACACGGCACCGCCCCGCCCTGCATGCTGGGCAATGGCGCTGTCCAGCCCTTGCGCGCGCAGCCAGGCCAAGTCGGCAGCGGTGGATTTGGAACCTGGCAACACCACCCAATCGGTAGGTTTGAGCCCGCCAAGGTCCGCCGGGCTGCGCGCCCATAGCAGGCGCACGCCGGGCACATTCTTGAGCGGCTGGAACTCGTCCAGGTTGCTGATGCGCGGGTACGCCACCACGGCTACGGTGGTGTGCACGGAGCCGGCAGAAATACTCCGATCGTCGAACACGCCATCTTCTTCGGGCAAGCCGTGGTGCCAGTTCATCGGGATGGTGGCCACGGTAGGCACACCGGTCAGGTCCTGCAGCATCTGCGGCGCAGGGGCCAGCAAGCTGGCGTCGCCGCGAAACTTGTTGAGAACAAAGCCATGGATCAGCGCGCGCTCGTCCTCAGGCAATAGTGCCCAGGTGCCGTAAAGGTGGGCAAAAGCACCACCCCGGTCAATGTCCGTCACCAGCAGGCAGCGGGCATCGGCATGGCGGGCCACGCGCATGTTAACGATGTCGCTGGCGTGCAGGTTGATCTCGGCGGGCGAGCCCGCACCTTCGATGACGACCACATCGTGCTCGGCGCGCAGTGCATCCAGCGCTGCCGCTATCTGTGGCCACACCTTTTCGCTGCGGCCGCGCCAGGGCATCGCCGTCAGCTCGTCGCTGACCTGTCCCATCAGCACGACCTGGCTGTGCGTGTCAGCCTCGGGCTTGAGCAGCAGCGGGTTCATGCGCACCTCGGGCTCGGCGCGGGCCGCAAGCGCCTGAAAATACTGCGCGCTGCCGATCTCACCCATCACGCCAGCAGGGCCGGGCACCACCCGCGCGTTGTTGCTCATGTTCTGCGCCTTGAACGGCGCAACCTTGAGGCCCCGATTGCTGTAGTAACGGCACAGCGCCGTGGTAAGCCAGCTTTTCCCCGCGCCGCTGGTGGTGCCCAGCACCATCACGCAACGGGCCAGTGTGGAAGCAGATTTTTCAGTCAAGGCAATGGACGGACCATGCGGTCCATGATGTGTTCAAGCGCCGCTGCTGCATCGGTGCAGCGGCCGGTGTGCACAGGGGATGTCTGGATGATGGCGCTGCGTTTGGCGGTGAGCCAATGGAAGCGTTGGCGGTATGGCAGGCGAGCGATGGGGCCACAGCCTTCGTCGCCCGCGCAGATGGCCACGATGGCGGCCAGGTGGCGACGCACGGTGTCGATGTCGGCCTGCGGGTCCATGGCCAGCAGGCGTTCCTCGTCGAGCGCGATGGCGGCTTGCAGAAAGCCGGTGCGCTGGCACGAGAGGATCACACCCGCATTGATGAACTCCTCGCGCTCCACGCGCGGCACCACGCGCACGATGGCGTAGTCGTACACCTCAGGCGCGTGCATCGACGGCTCCCTTCACCGCATTCACCCAGGTCTCACGTCCGGCGAGGCGCGCGCAGAAGTAGTCCACATAGGCCTGGCGATGGCTTGCGGGCGCTGACAACGGGCCTTCGGCATGCTCGGCCCCGGCCAACGCCAGAAACTCATCGGGCACATCGGCCAAGATGCCCGCGACCACCCCGGGCGTGAGGCGTGCGGACAGCTCGCCATCCACCTGCGCCAACGCGGTGGCTTGGGCCAGCAGCACATGGTCAACAATGGGCGCAAAGGGCTTGGCGGGCTGGGCCACCACCCCGTTCCACGCGTGGTGGAACGTCAGCGAGGCACCATGGTCGATGAGCCACGGTTGGCGGTGCCACATGAGCAAATTGGTGTTGCGCGCCGTGCGGTCCACATTGCCCACCAGGGCGTCAAACCACACCAGCCGCGAGGCAAAATCGTCAGACACCACGTCCACTGCCGGGTCAAAATTCAGCGCGCCCGACAAGTAGTCGAGCCCGACATTCAGGCCTCCACTCGCACGCACCAGGTCCTGGATCTCCGGGTCGGGCTCGGTCTGCGCCAGGGCCGTGTCCAGCTCTGCCAGCACGATCTCAGGGATCGGCAGGCCCAGCGCATGGGCCATGCCGCCTGCAATCATTTCAGCCAACAGTGCGCGCACGCCCTGCCCTGCACCCCGGAACTTGAGCACGTAGGTGCCCAGGTCGTCGCCTTCGACGATGGCAGGCATGGAGCCACCTTCACGCAGTGGCGTGACGTAGCGGTTGACGGTGATGGTTCTCACAAGGTCTCCCTGCAACCGGTTGAAAAAGAATCGTCTTCGATAGTACGGCCCCGCTGAAGTGCTTGCCATGCAGCCGCCAACGCATCTTGTGCAGCGGGCGCCAACACGCCCAGTCGTACGGTGCCCGGCAATCCGAACGAAGTGGCGTCGCGCAGCTTGATGCCTGCAGAACGCAGCGCCACCAAGTCGCTCTGCAGGGTGACCCTGGTGGGCTGCGCACAGAAATAGTTTGCTAGGCTGCCTGCCTGCACGGCCCAGCCCAGGTGCATGCACAGAGCCTGCTGGCGCGCCTTCCAGTCGCGCAGTGTCGCCAGGCTGTGCACCAGCCACTGCTGCACGCCGGGCAGCACCCACGCTTGCAGCAAGGCGACACCGTGCGCCCCCACGGGCCATGACGGCGCCAAGGCCGCCAGCGCACACACCGAGTCCTCGTTGCCCGCAGGAGCAATGGCATAGGCGGCACGCACACCCGTCAACCCCAGCGCCTTGTTAGGGGTCCAGAGCTGCCAGCAGGCCGATGGCAGGCGCGGCGACGGCGCTCCCGCCCACTCACCTTCGGCATCCAGCCGCAGGGGAACATATGCGCAATCGAGCACCCGCAAGGCACGGGCAGGGTCACCCTTTTTGCCTTGCCTCCACACACCTGGTGCGGGATCTTCCAGACCCAGCGGACTGGACGGCTCGCACGCCCACTGCAGACCTGCTGGAGCCCCAGCGCCTCGCACCACCTTCAGGCCCCGAGCCTGCGCTGCCTGGGCATAGTCGCCATAACTGTGCAGGGGCACGGACACGTGCACAGCGCCCTGCTGCACCGCCAGTGCAGTGATGCGGTGAATGAACTCGCTGGCACTGGCGGCCAGCACGATGCGCTCGGGTGACACGCCATGGAACGCGCCCAGGGCGCCGCGCAGCGCGGTATAGGCCGGGTCGGGATACCGCGTGGCATCTGCCGCCCGCACGGCACCCAGTGCCATGGGGCAAGGGCCACAGGCATTGCTGTTGGTTGAAAAGTCATATGCCGGCACGCCGTCAGCGTCCGGACCTCCGTGCAATGGGGCTGGCGCAGGCGCAGGGTTGAAAAGCGTCATGCAAGCAGCCAGGAGACGACCCCCAGCACCATCAGTTGAATCGCCACCACCAAGGGCACCAGGGCCAGAACCACCTGAGAGCCCATGCGCGCCGCGCGCCGCGTGTCCAGCGGCCCCGCCCTTCGACCCTGGCTGTTGAGCGTGTACACGCCCGGTTTGGCCAGACGTACGCCCAGCGCCAAGGCCATGGCCGCCATCGGCCAGCCGCTGTTGGGCGACGGGGTCTTGCGCGCTTGGCGGGCCAGGGAGCGCAGCGGCAGGCCCTTGGCACCCGCCGCCATCAGCAGGGCCGTAATGCGCGCGGGCACCCACGACAACACATCGTCCGCCCGCGCCGCCCACTTGCCCGCCCATTGCCAGTAACGCCCGCCGCGCATGCCGGGGTATCCCCACATGGCATCGGCTGTGTTGGCAAAGCGGTACAGCGCAGCGCCGGGCAGGCCCAGCAGCGCAAACCAGAACAACGGCGCCACCACGGAGTCGTTGAGGTTCTCGGCCAGCGACTCAATGGCGGACTCGCGCACTTGCACGGCGGTGAGCGCGCTCACATCACGACTCACCAGCCGCGACAACTGCGCACGCCCGGCTGGCAGCGACTGGCCCAGCGCCACCTCCACCGCCAGCACCTCATCGTGCAACATGCGCCAGGCCAGCAGGGGCTTGAGCAGCAGTGCCAGCAACGCCGCCGCCACAAAACCGTGCAGCATCAGCACCAGTTGCTGCGCCAGCCACGCCACTATCAAAACAATAGCTATCAGCACACACCAGACAAGCGCTGCACGCCAAAAGAGCTTCAAATCCCTGGAAACAGGGATCGTCGGCGCCAAGCGCTCACCCCACCACTGCAGCGCCCGCCCCATCCAAACCACCGGATGCCAGGCAGCGGGCGGCTCGCCCAGCCACCAGTCCACCGCCAGCGCGAGCAGCGGCACGCCGATCCACACCGCCACCATGGGCCAGCCCCCGGCGGGTGTGAGCAACAAAAGCCAGTGGTCGGACACAGCGGGCTGACTAATCTTCGATGCCGCGCTGCGCGGGAATGCCGGCCTTGAACGCGTGCTTGATGAGCTGCATCTCGCTCACGGTGTCGGCCAGCTCGATGATCTCGGGCGGGCAGCGGCGGCCGGTGAGGCAGACATGCACGTCTTTGGGCCGGTCGCGCAGCGTCTGCAACACGCCGTCCAGCGGCAGCCAGCCGTAGATCAGCGGGTAGGTGATCTCGTCCAGCACCACCAGAAAGTGCTCGCCCGACAGGATGGCGGCGCGCGCCTTCTCCCAGCCGTCGCGCGCGAGTTGGGCCGAGTGCTCCAGGTCCTTGCTCTTCCAGCTGAAGCCGTCGCCCAGCCCCTCGATGGGGATGCCGATCTGCTCGAACATGCGGTGCTCGCCAAAGCGTGCCGTGGGCACTTTCATGAACTGGAAAATTTTCACGGCCTTGCCCCGGCCGTGCGCGCGCAGCGCCAAGCCAAAGGCGGCCGTGCTCTTGCCCTTGCCATCGCCGGTGTTGACGATGACAAGGCCACGGCGTTCGCCTTCGGGTTTTTCGTAGCGTTTTTCGGTGGGCGGGGTTTCGATCTGCATGGTGTCGATTCTTTCAGAGAGGCCGGGCATCACAAGCCAGCCGGTTGCAACGGTAGAGACTGCGAGGACTGACGGCGCGCCTGCCACGCGGCACCCGCTATCGCCACCAGGGCCATGACCAGCAGGGCCACGATGCCCGCCATGCGCTCCACGGGGCTGGGCTCGGTGGCGCTGTCAGAAGGGGCTGGCTCGGGCTGCCGCTCCAGCAACACGCCCATGGTAGGCACCGCAGGCGCGGAGGGTGGTGCTTCTGCCTGGGCGGGCGGCGCGGGCAGGTCAGCGGCGTGAGGCGCAGTCTGTGGCGCTGCCAGGGCTGGCGACTGCGGCGCGGCAATGGCCATGCCAGCAGGCGGGGTCAGCTCTACGGACTCACCACGAGCAGCTCGCTCCACCCAGCGGCGCACGCTGAGCAGCTCGGCCGCCAGCGGCGCGGCACGCGTCAGCTCCTGGTACATCTGCGCCAGTTGTTTTTGCGTGTCGGCATCGGCCTGCCAATAGCCCTGGCGCTGTGCCTGCACCAGGCGCTCCAGCGACTGGGCGTAGGCCTGCGGGTGCTCCTTGAGCCATTCGGGCAGGCCCAGCTGGTGCTTGTCGCGCACCAGCACGTCATAAAAGCTTTGCCAATGGTCGCTGCGCACCGTGTCGGGCGCCACGGCCTGCCAGCCCCAGGCGAACTGCACGGCCTTGAGCACCTGCAGCGTGCCCGAATAACCCTCGGCCTTCTGCGCCTGGAGCCAGCCCGGGTGCAGGTAGCGCGACTGCATCTCCAGCGCAATGGCGCGCTGCGCGGTCTCGGTGGTCGGTTCGCCCACGTCCTGCAACTGGGCCACATGCAGCTCCAGCCCCTGCGGCCGGCCTGCCACGCGGGCCGCGGCCGCCAAGCCGCCCAGGTACTGGAAAGGGTCGTCCGAGCTGACCATGGCGTACAGGTGCGAGCTGCGAGACAAGATGGCGGCATCGGTGCGGCGCAGGTGGGCGCCCAATGCCTGGGCCGCCACACCGCCCGCAACGCCCGTCACAGGCTCGCCCTCCAGATAAGGCTGGCTCATGCGTTCGAGGAACATCTGGCCCAGGCGCGCATCGTTGGTTTGCAGGCCGTCGCTTTGCACCGCGTCCGACAGGCCGGTGCCGTAGTCGCCCACCGCGTTACCGAACGAGCGCACGCGCGCCAGTTGCTCGGCCTGCGCGCGAGGGACGCCCTGCTCGCGCAGCTCCTGGTCGATCTGCGCTGTGTTGCGCGCAATCACGTTGCCGGGCTCTGCCGTAGCGGCCTGTGCCACAGCACGGTCCAGCAGCGCCATCAATGCGGGGAACTGGTCACGGTACGAGCCGGTGATGCTCATGAGCACATCGACGCGCGGGCGCTTGAGCTCTTCTGCGGCAATGGTCTCGACGCGCACCGGGCGGCCCGATTCGTCCCACACCGGGCGCATGCCCAGCGCCACCAGGGCCTGCGCTTCCATGATGCCCTGGTGGCGCAGCGTTTCACCCGCCCACAGCGACAGCGCCAAGCGCTGCGGCGCCTGGCCGCCATGGCGCGCCTGGTAGTCCTTGAACCAGTCGTTGAACAAGGTCTGCGCCACGGCATAGGCCTGGCGCGTGGGCAGGCGGCTGGGGTCCAGCCCCGTAAGGTTGCGGCCTGTGGGCAGGCTGTCGGGGTTGCGGATGGGGTCGCCCCCGTAGGCGGCACTCAGGTAGCGGCCTTCCAGCGCGGCCAGCAGGCCAGGCAATTCGCCCTCCGTGGCGAGCAGGCGCTCCAGCTCTTGGGCGCGCTGGGCCAGTTGCAGCAACGCAGGCGTGTCGATAGGTTTACGTGCAGCGCGGTTGGGCACATAGTCTTCGGCACGCACCAAGCCGTCCTGCGCGGCGGGCGTGTTGGGCAGCGCAGGGCGCAGGTCCAACACACTCGCAGCCTGCGCATCCTTCAAGGCCACTTCCAGCCAGCGCGCAGGGCGTGCGGCCAGCACCGCATCGTGCTTGATGAGGAAGGCCTCGTCGATGTCCTCGCCCAGCGCCTCGATCAGCGGCTTGCGCAGCGCTTGCAGGATGGTCTCGCGCCGCTGCTCGGGCGGGGGCACACGGCCAAAAACGGCCAGACCCTTGGGCTGGGAGCTTTGCGCGAGCTGGTCCAGGTAAGGGTGCAGTATTTCAAGAAAGCCGTGGAAGTCGGCCGCGATGCGCTCGGCGCTCCAGCCCAGGTCGCGGTGCAGCTGGTGTTCCACAAACTGCGCCACCAGCTGCTTTTCGAGCGCGCGGCGCGTGGGGCCTTCGTCCACGGTTTCCCATTCGTGCATCACCTCGTGCATGTGGGCCATGCGCGCCTCGAAGCCTGCCGGGGCGAACACGGGCGTGCGGTGGCTCACCAGCACGGCGCGACCCCGGCGCTTGGCCGTGAGGGCTTCGCCCAGGTTGTCCACGATGTAGGGGTACACCACGGGCAGGTCGCCCAGCGGCAGCAGCGCATCGTCGTACACATCCAGTGCACGCGCCTTTCCTCCGGCCCATTCCTGCGTGCCGTGCGTGCCGAAGTGGATAAGGGCATCGGCCTCCAGCTGCGCCCACAGGTACACCGCCAGGTAGTGGTGCGACAGCGGCGCCTTGGATTTGTGCATGAAGGGGTTCTGGCCCAGGCGCAGCGTTTCCTCACGCGGGGGTTGGGGCAGCACCGAGAGTTGGCCCACCTGCAGGCGCGGGATGACGAACACTTTTTCGCCCTGCCAATCGACCACGTAGCGGCTCTTTTCGGGCGTGCCCCAGTGCGCGTTCATGCGCTCGCGTACGGCCTTCGGCAGCGTGGCCAGGTGCTGCTCGTAGCGCGCCAGCGGCAGCGCGGCGGCCTGGCCCGACTCCAGCAATTTGCGCAGATCGGAGCCAGGGTAGTAGGCTGCCAGCAGTGGCTTGAGCCCGTCGATCCAGCCCTGCTCGAGCACCTGCTGCGTGCGGTAGCCCGCCTGCGCCAAGCCGCCAGACACCTGCTCCAGACTGCGCGGCACATTGAGGAACGATGCACCGAAGTTGGTGCCACCCGGCGGATAGTTGTAGACCATGGCCACCAGGCGCTTGTCGGCGGCGGGTTTGATTTGAAGCGCAATCAGCCGCCGTGCCTTGGCGGCCACGGCCTGGGCCTGGCGCTCGATAAGTCGAAAGTCCTGGCCCTCAGCACCGTGGGCGGCGACCAGCACCGGGTCGATGGCGCCCGCCGCCTCGGGCTGCGCCAGGTAGAACGGCACATCGGACAGCGACAAGCCGGTGTCGCTGGCCTCCCACGCCGCAGCATCGCCCGCACGGTAAGGTTGCGTGCCCAGCAGGGGCACGCCCCAGCGCGCCAACAGCGGTTGCAGCGCAGCGGCCTGAGGCACCAGCTGGTGCAGCACCAGGGCAGAGGCATGCAGGCGGCCGGGACCAGTTTCAGAGGGGAGCTCCAGCACCTCGGCCAGCGTCTGCGCCGTGACCTGCTGGCCAAAGGCCGCGTAGGCGAACAGGCCCTGCTGGCGGAAGGTGCGGAGCCAGGCATCCAGCCACTCGGTGCTGCCATCGACAAAGTGGTGGCGGTGCACCAGCACGGCCACGGCGGGCAGGCTGCGCAGCGCGGGCTGGCCTTGGCGCCAAGCCTCCAGCGCAGCGGCGTTGGGCAGCAGGCGGGGCGCGTCGGGGTGGTAGATGCCGCGGGGGGGCAGGATGTCGGGCGCGGGCAAGGCAGGCATGGCCACACCCGCCGCCGTGGCGTGCGCCAAGGCAATGGCGCTTTTGAGATTGCGCGGGCCGCCCGCCTGCAGGTAAGCCACCATGCGGGCAGGAGCGTCCAGTGCCGCCAGATCAGATGCAGGCGTGCCCGCTGGAATCCAGACTACGCGACCAGGGGAACGTGCGACACGCGCATCCAGTTGCGGCCCCACCATACGGCGCAGGCGCGCCTCCACGCTGGCGTGGGGGGCGTCCACCCACACCATCGCAGCGCCCGCCAGCGCACGTTCCAGCTTCTGTGCGCCTGCGGCGTCCAGCACCGCCGGGCCCGCCAGGGGGTAATCGATGTGCGCAAAGCCGAGACCGGCCTCAAAGGCCAGGCGTTGCACCATGGCCGTGCGCGGGGCGGTGGTGATGTCGGACGTGAGCCAGAGCAGCACCGGCGCAGACTGCGCGGCCTGCACCAGTGGTGCAGCCAGCAACAGGCCCCACAGAGCCGCGCGCAGAATGAAGGCCTTCATGGCTTGGCGGAGTCGGCCGCGCCCGCATCTGCAGGCGCCGCACCGGTTTCAGGGATGTAGACGATGTTGCCGTCTTCGAGCTTATAGGCCACGCCTGCGCGCACGCCCTGCCCTTGCGCTGCGCTGCCCGCGCCCTTGAAGCGCACTTCCTTGCCCTGCTCGCGCACCACCACTTCCATGTCGGGCTGGCCTGCGTTGCGGATGATGGTGACGCTCTCATGAGCACTGGTCTGGCTTTGCACGGCCACAGCCGTGAGCAGCGCCACCACCAGCACCAGGAACACGTCCACCAGGTTCACGGCGGACAGCATGGGGTCGTCATCGTCCTCGGCCAGCACATTCAGGTGCTTCAAGGTCATTGCGCCACCCCGCGCTCCTTGCGCACCACCAGCAGCTCGGCCAACAGCCAGCGGCGGCGCACCGAGTACACCACCAAGCCCACCGACGCTGCGGCCAGAGCCAGCACCACGCCCGCAAACGCACCGCTGAACACGGCCAGGGCCTGCTGGCCATTACCCGCTGCCACGCTCTGCAGCGCGGGGCCCAACGGGATCATGGTGGCGATCAGCCCCAGCATGGGCGACAAGCGGCTGAGCAGGCGCACGGGCTCTACCTGGCGCACCAGTTGCAGCTCCAGCTCTTCCATCGACAACCCAGGCGCCACACGCAGCGAGCGGTACTGCGGCTGGCGCCAGCGCTGCCAGGCCTCCATCAGCGTAGCGCCGCCCGTCCACAACGCGTAGACAAACGCCAGCCCTACCAGCACCAGCACCGGCCACAACAGCGACTGCGCGACCTGCGCAAAACCCGATTCAATGTTCACGCTTCCACTCCCTCAATTCATTGGTTGTTCTTGTGTCGCAGGGATGGCAGGGCCATCCACATGCCGTCGAGATGCCGCACATGAATGCGGTGGTCGAACACTTCTTCAAGTGCGGCGTGGGTCTCGGGCGCGTCGCAGGCGCCCTGGTGCAGCACGCGCCCGCCCGCCATCACCACCATGTCGTCGGCCTGCAGCGCCAGCGATACCTCGTGCAGCACACTGACCACCGTGCCACCCGCCTCCACCAGTTCGCGCATGGTGTGCAGCCAGTCGGTCTGGTGCGGCGGGTCGAGGTTGGCCAGGGGCTCGTCCATCAGCAGCACCTGGGCCTGCACGGCCAGGGCGCGGGCCAGCAGCACGCGCTGGCGCTCGCCGCCCGACAGCTGCGACAGCGGGCGGTGGCGCCAGTCCCAGGCCTGTGTGGTGCGCAGTGCCCGCTCCACCGCCGCGTGGTCGGCGGCACCCGGCGGGGCCAGCCAGGCCTGGTGTGGCAGGCGGCCCAGCATGGCCACGTCATAACTGGTCAGGTCGTCGGCCGAGCCCTCGTTCTGCCCCAGCCAGGCGAGCTGCCTGGCGCGTTCGCGCGCGGGGATGTACGGGAGCGGGCGGCCCAGCAACAAAACTTCGCCCTGCACGGCTGCGCGCGGGAGCAGGCCCGCCAACACCTTGAGAAGCGTGGACTTTCCTGCGCCGTTGGGGCCAACGATGCTGGTCCAGCGCCCGGCAGGCAGTTGCAGGTCAATGCCTTGCAATATCAGGTTATTTCCGATCCTAGCGCTTACCCCATAAGCGCCAATAGCTATTGAATTCATAGCAAACTGCCTTGCGATGTGCGGCGGTGCATGAGCCACAGCAAATAGGTACCACCCAGCGCTGCCGTCAGCACGCCCACCGGCAGCTCCTGCGGCGCCAGCAGCCAGCGCGCCAGGATGTCGGCCGCCAGCAGCAGCACGGCTCCCATCAGGCTGGAAAGCACGATGTGCCGCTCATGCGTGACCCGCACGATGGAGCGCACCAAATGCGGCGCGGCAAGCCCCACAAACGCAATCAAACCGGTCTGCGCCACCGCCGTGCCCGTGGCCAACGCCATGGCGGCCACCAGCCCCACGCGCATGGGCATCAGCGGCAGGCCCAGGCTGGCAGCGGTGGCCTCGCCCAGCGTAAGGCCGTCGAGCGCACGCGCCAGCATCCAGGCCAACACCGAACACAGCGCCCACACCACCGCCATCAATAAGCAGGCGGCCCAGCCCACAAACGCCGTGCTACCCAGCGTGAAGGCCTGCATGGCCTGCAGGATGTCGGGCGAGGCCAGCTCCACCAAGTCGCGCAATGCACCCAGCACCACGCCTACGATCACGCCCGCCAGCAGCAGGCGCAGCGTGTGCTGCACGCCCTTGGCAAGCAGCAGCGTGAGCACCACCGCCCCCGCCGCGCCCAAAAACGCCATGCCCGTAATGCCAATGCGCGCCAGCCACTGCGCCGCCACCGGCGACACGCCAAACAGCGCCATCGCGACCGCGCCACCCAGCGCTGCGCCCGAGGCGCTGCCCAGCAGGTACGGGTCGGCCAGTGGGTTGCGAAACAGGCCCTGCGCCACCGCCCCTGACAGGCCCAGCAACGCCCCCGCCAGCCAGGCCCCCAGCGTGCGCGGCAGACGGATGTCCCACACGATCTGCCAGGCCACGGGGTCGCCGTGCATGCGCAGCACGCTGTCAAAACCGGTGCTGCCGACGCTGGCGCCACACACGGCCAGCACGGCGCTGGCCAGCAGAAGCCAGACAGCGCACCATGCGGCGCGGCGGCTTTGGCTGAGGTAATTGGTGGACGAGTTCACCTCCCGCTCTCTCCAACGCTAGCAGCGGCAGCGACTGGCACGGCCGAGGCTAGCGCACCCGTGGAACTGGCTTTGCCAGGCCACTGGGTGCGTCCCCCTGAAGGGGATGACGCCGCAGGCGACTCAGGGGGAGCCTTCTCCACCAGGCAGCGCGCCATGATGCGGGCTGCCTCGGCCATGCGCGGGCCGGGGCGCACCACCACGTCGGAATCACCAGGGCCGAACACACACAGCCGGTTCTCGCGGATCGCGCGCAGGCTGGCCCAACCGGGATACGGCACCATGGCTTGCATGCTGCGGTTGCCGATCATGATGATGTCGGGGTTGGCGCGCACCACAAATTCGGGGTTCAGACGCGGAAATGGCCCCAGCGACGCAGGCACCACGTTGCGCACCCCCAGCCGGGTGAGCGACTCGCCGATGAACGACGCCTCGCCCGCCGCATAAGGCCCACGGCTCACTTCGAAATACACGCGTGCGTTTTTTGCCTGGGGGGGCAAAGACTGCGCCGCGGCCAGCACGCCCGCATCGATCACGCGCCACAGCCGGTCGGAGCCTTGCGCGCGGGGTACGCTCAGCAGGTCGCTGACGGTGCCCAACACGCGGCGCACATCCGCGTGGGTCTTGGGCTCCAGTGCAACAACGGTCAACCCCAGCGCTTCCAGGCGGTCGCTGGCGCGCGAACTGACGGACAACAACACCACATCGGGCTTGAGGGCCACCACGGCCTCGATGCTGGGATCCAGCCCGCCGCCCACCTTGGGCAGCTTCTCGATCACGGCTGCGGGCCAGTTGGAATAGCGGTCCACTCCCACAAGGCGATGGCATTGTTCCAGTTCGCACACGCTTTCGGTCAACGACGGCAACAGGCTGACGATGCGCTGCGGCGGGCGCGGCAGCGATACAACGCGGCCCCGGTCGTCGGTAATCTGCACCGGTTGCGCCTGCGCCAGCCCCGCCATCAGCAGGCCCAGCGCGACAAGAATCGCAATCACCCACAGGATGCGGCGCACGGGAGTTGGTTTCATCGACAGGGTTCTTTCAGGGTGTTTTCAGGGCCAACGGCAGACCGGCCGCCATCAGCGTGACGCGGGGGCATGCCTGCGCCACCTGCTGGTTCAGCGTGCCCAGCGCATCCACAAAGGCACGCACTTCGCGCCCCATCGGGATGACCCCCAGGCCAATTTCGTTGCCCACCAGAACAACGGGGCCAGGGGATTTCCGAACCGCTACTAAAAACATAGCTGCTTGCGTTTCCCAGTCAGGCGCTAGAGCCTGTTTTTGTTCAATATTCATTGCCTCAGCCCCAAGGGGCATGGTCCAGTGGGTGAGCCACAGCGTGAGGCAGTCCACCACGACCAAGGTGTGCACCGTGCTGTGCTGCGCCACGGCAGCCGCCACATCGTGGGGCTCCTCCACCGTCTCCAGGCCGGGCACGCGTTCGGCGCGGTCGCGTTGGTGGCGGGCGATGCGCTCGCGCATTTCGTCGTCCCAGGCTTCGCCGGTGGCGATCAACACCGCGCGGTGATGGGCGGACTGGGCCAGCCAGTCGCGCGCCAGCAATTCGGCGCGGCGCGACTTGCCGCTCTTTTGGCCGCCCAGAATGAGTTCGGTGGTGATGGCGTGCTGGGTTGAAGTCATGCTTTTCTGCTGCCAAGCAAGTGGGCCACGGCCTCGGGACTAGAGGGGAACCACGCGTGAAAGTAACTGGCGTGGAGGCTGCCTTGCTGGAATAGCGCTTCACCCGCATCCGGCGCAACGGCCTCATTCGGGCGCGCCGTGCGGGCCACCACGGGGGCGCCGCTGTCGCTGGTCGAATAGTGAAAGGTGTGCCCGCGCAGCGTGTGCCCCGCCACCGCCAGTTGCTGCGGCCCAAGCGCCGCCAGGCGTTTCTGCATGGTCACACGGCCAGGCAAAAGCCCCCACAGCGGGGCCGTGCCGCCATCAGTCAGCGTGATGGATTCAAACAGCGCCATCATGCCGCCGCACTCGGCCCACAGCGGTTTGCCGGCGGCCACGTGGGCACGCAGGCTGGCTTGCATCCCGGTGTTGGCTGCGATCTGCGCGGTATGCAGTTCAGGGTAGCCGCCGGGCAGCCACACCGCGTCGCAATCGGGCAGTGCAGCGTCGTGCAGGGGCGAGAAGAACTCGACGCGCGCGCCCATCTGTTCCAGGCATTGCACATTGGCAGCGTAGATGAAGCAGAACGCCGCGTCGCGCCCCACGGCCACCGTCCGGCCCGCAAGCAGCGCAGGCACGGCGACCTTCGACGCGGGCACCGGAAAGTCGACGGCCCAGCGCTGCAGGCCATCCACTGTCATCTGGCCGAGGGGCGTGGCCGCCAGTGCGTCGGCGGCAGCGTCCAGCCGCTCCAGACTGTCGTGCAGCTCGTGCGCGGCCACCAAGCCCAAGTGGCGTTCAGGCAACAGCGCGGCGCTGCTTTTACCCAAGGCTGGCGCAGCGTTTGCGGCCTGCACGCGCATCAACGCGCCCATCCAGTCATCGGCGTCTTGCAGGCCATCGCGCAGCATGTCGGCATGGCGCGCACTGCCCACGCGATTGGCCAGCACGCCCGCCCAGGGCAGACCGCTGCGGTAGTGGCGCAGGCCAAAGGCCAGCGCGCCAAAGGTGCCCGCCATGGCCGAGGCATCGACCACCGCCAGCACGGGCACCCCAAACTGCTGCGCCAGGTCCGCAGCGCTCGGCGTGCCGTCAAACAGGCCCATCACTCCTTCAATCAGGATCAGGTCGGACGACTGCGCAGCATCATGCAAACGCTGGACGCAGTCCGCCTCGCCCGTCATCCACAGGTCGAGCTGGTGCACGGGGGCGCCACTGGCAAGCTGGTGCCAGTGCGGGTCCAGAAAATCCGGCCCGCACTTGAATACTCGCACCCGTCGACCCTGACGCGCATACAAACGCGCCAGGGCCGCGGTGACGGTGGTCTTTCCCTGGCCCGATGCCGGGGCAGCGATGAGCAGCGCGGGGCAGCGAGTCATGCCGACATTCGGATTCGAAACGCGCTCGACAGCCTATGAAACTGGCGCGCTCCAAGCCAGCGCCACCGTGGAACCGGCTCCGCCAGACCACGGGTGGCGTCCCCCATCAGGGGGGAAGGCGCGCAGCGCCTCAGGAGGGACTTCATTGCGGCGCCCACTTCACACCCACATACGCAACGCGGCCAGGGGTCGCGTAGGTACGGGCCGTTTCGTAGTGTTTGTCTGCCACGTTATCGATGCGCGCCACCAGAGTGAAATCGCGGGCGATGCGCGTGCTGGCATACAGGTTGACCAAGGTGTAGCCGCCCAGCGTGAGCGTATTGGCGTCGTTGTCAAAACGGCGGCCCGAGGCCTGGACTTCGGTGCCCACCGTCCAGCCCGCCACCTGGGTGTCCGCGCCAAATGTGGCGTGGCGCGTGGCGCGGCGGCGCAGCTGTTTGCCGGTATCCAGATCGCGCGGGCGCTGGAAGTCCATGGAGCCGCGCAGCTGCACGGGACCCAAGCGGTACGAACCCGCGAGCGTCACACCTTTGTATTCAGCTCGCGCGGTGTTGGTGTAGCAACCGAAGGTCGATGGGCATGGGCCGGGCGCTCCGAACGTGATCAGGTCCTGCACACGGTTGCGGTAGGCCGTGGCCGAGAAGCTGCTGCTGCCTTCAGCCCAGCGCAGGCCCACTTCGACGTTGCGGCTGCTCTCGGGGTTGAGCGAACCCGTGCCGTATTCGCTGAACCGGTGGTACAGCGTGGGGGCGCGAAACGCGGTGCCTACAGAGGCTGTCGCACGCCACTGCGGCGCAAAGGCATAGCCGTAGGCCAGGCTGCCGGTGCCTTTGCCACCGAACTCGCTGTCCGAGTCGTGGCGCACATTGGCTTGCAGCGTGTGGCCGCCTGCGCTGTACCCGTAGCCCAGCGCAACGGCGTCCTGTGACCGCTTGCGGTCGATGGGCGCGTTTTCCAGATTGTCTTCACGGCGCTCCAGGGCAGCCGTCAACAGGTGCGCGCCCTGGCGCCATTCGTTCTGGAACAGGTAGCCGCGCAGGTGGGTGTCGCTCAGGTAGGGGGAAGGTTTGGTTTCGTATTTGTCGCGCGAATCCGTGATCTGCACGCGGGTCTTGTACGCGGTGCTCCACTGCGCCTGCCAGTTCAGTCCCAACGCATGCAGCGTGTGCATGTTGCGGTCATCGTTCACCGGGCTCGTGTCGTAGCCGCTGTCCATGTCGTTGACGAGGAGCGTTCCTTCCAGCCGGTGAATGGAATTGATCTGCAGGCCCACCCGTGCGTTCGCCGAGGTGCTTTCGTACCCGTCGCGGTCTGGGTTGGCGGTGGCGGTGGTGCGGGCGTTGAAGCCTTTGCTCTGCTCGCGCGCGATGCCCAGCGCATAGTCGATGGTGCCACTGGCACCGCTCACACCCGCTTCTGCCTTGTAGGTGCCATGGCTGCCAATGCCCACGCCCACATAGGGCGCCACGCCATGCTCGCCGCGTTTGGTGAAAATCTGCACCACGCCGCCCATGGCGTCCGAGCCGTACACCGCGCCAGCAGGGCCGCGCAGCACTTCGATACGGTCGACCAACGCCAGTGGAATCGACTCCCACGCCGCGCCGCCGGTGGCTTGCGAATCCATGCGAACGCCATCGATATAGACGGCCGTGAAGCGAGACTCCGCACCGCGCAGAAAGACGCTGGTGGTGGTGCCCGGGCCGCCGTTGCGCGAGATCTCGATACCGGGAACACGGGCCAGCACATCGGCCAGACCGGTGGCGCCGCTGGTCTCAATCGTTTCGCGGTCGAGTACCGTCACATCCGCCAGCAGGTCCGACAGCGGCTGGGGCGAGCGCGTGGCAGTCACCACGGTTTCAGCCAGGGAGGGCGCGCGCAGGTTTTGCGCCAATTGCACCGGCGCGGTGGCGTCGGCCCGTTGGGCATGGGCGGCGCAGGCGGTCACCACAGCAAACGCTCCCAAAGCGGGACGCAGGAACAGTGGCGCAAGAACGCGCGCACGAGAAGTACGGATTTTCATGGGGATCATCGTCAACAAACAAACCCGAGCTGGCCTCCCCGCCAACAAATGGGTGATACGGCCGGTGCGCCCAAAAAATGGGCGCACGCAACCACCACGTTGGCCGGTATCCGGGCTGGCGGAACACCCCCCAATGCCTTCCCATGCGCTTGTTCAAGGCGCTCAGTGGCGTATGGATGGAGAGAGAATCGGATGATTCGTCCGCTGACCGTTGCGGGGGCAGCGCAGGCTGGGGGCACCGTGTGCGGTGGCTCCTCCCTGCTTCCCGTTGAACTGCGGCATGTGAACCACACCGCGAGCACCAACGGCGGGATTTTACGACCGTTTACAACACGCAACCCTACAATCGACGGCTGTATGGCAACACCATTCACTACCGACCAGATCGCCGAGCGCGTCGAACGCCTCTTGCTGCGCCACGCTGAGCTGCAACGCACCAACGCGTTGTTGACCGACCAAGTGGCCGCACTGACGCACGAGCGTGACTCTCTCAAATCGCGCCTCAGCGCAGCACGCGCGCGTGTCGATGCACTGCTGGAGCGCCTTCCCGCCGCCGCGCCGGTCACGAAAGAATCCGAATGAAGCAAATCGAGGTGCAGATCCTGCAGCAAAGCTACCTGCTGACCTGCCCCGAAGGCCACGAAAGCCGATTGCTCGACGCCGTGGAGCGCGTGGACACCGCCATGACGCGCATCCGCGATGGTGGAAAGGTCCGTGCTCGCGAGCGCATTGCGGTGCTGGCGGCCCTGAACCTTGCGTTTGAAATCGCAGACCGCGAGGCCGCAGACCTTGCAGCTGGTGCCGCAGCCTCGCGCGCCACCCCTGCCGTTAGCGCCGGAAGCCCCGCGCAAGAATCCCTCTTGCCCGAAGGTGACAACCACCGTCTGCAAACTCTTGTGGAGCGCCTGGACCAAGCCCTGGGTGACGATGGTCGGCTGCTGTAGCCGCGCGTGAACCACGCACTCGGTTCGCGCTCTGAGGCCAGCTCTGGTGGGCTTGCCCAGCACGGGTTCACCCCTTGTGAAACGCTGCATGGACACTTACGGTCTTTACATGCCCTCGAAACTGCAGGCCGCGCCACCAGCGCCTACAATCGAGTCGTCTGCGGTGCCGCCGGGCTTTATATTTCCTTGAACCAATGCTCAACGAGCTCGGGCTTGGTATATCGCCTTGGCGAGCGTGATCATCTCGCGTTAGATGAACCCAACGCCAGGCTGCCCTCGCCCACCTGAACCCCCGGTTCAGGATGAGGGCCCGGTGGCATTCGCAGACACCTTCTTTTTTCCATGCCCCTGTCACCGTTTTCATCGACTGCCACAGTGCCGACAGGGCGCATCGCGCCTCTCATCGCCGTCTCCCCCTTTCTTTTTTCTTTTTCATTGCGCCATGCTGGACCCTCTTTTGATCGTTGAACTCGGTGTGCTCGGGCTTGCCACGGGCTTTCTGGCTGGTTTGCTGGGCATTGGCGGCGGCATGCTGCTGGTGCCATTCATGACCTATATCCTGGGTGGCCAGCAGGTGGCGCCTGATCTGGCGGTGAAGATGGCCATTGCTACCTCGATGGCAACCATCATGTTTACATCCATCTCCAGTGTGCGCGCGCACCACAAGCGCGGCGCGGTGCAGTGGGACATCGTCAAGCGCCTGGCGCCCGGCATCGTATTGGGCGGCATCATCGCCAGCCTGGGGGTGTTTGCGTTGCTCAAGGGGTCTTTCCTCGCAATTTTCTTTGGGCTGTTTGTCAGCTTTTCGGCCACGCAAATGTTTCTGGACAAGAAGCCCGCTCCCGCTCGTCAGATGCCAGGCGGTGCGGGGCAGGTTGCGGCGGGCGGTGTGATCGGGTTTTTGTCAGGGCTGGTGGGCGCTGGCGGGGGTTTTGTAAGTGTGCCCTTCATGACCTGGTGCAATGTGCCCATTCACTACGCCGTGGCCACCAGTGCTGCACTCGGTTTTCCGATTGCGTTGGCGAACGTGGTGGGTTACGTGATCAGCGGACAGAACGTGGCCAATTTGCCCCCTGCATCGCTGGGCTACATCTGGCTGCCCGCGTTGGCAGTGATCGCCACTTGCAGCGTGCTGACCGCACCACTGGGCGCTAAGGCGGCGCACAGCTTGCCGGTCAAACAACTCAAGCGTGTGTTCGCCACCTTGCTGTTCGGCCTTGCCGCCTACATGCTGTGGAAGGGTTTCACGGCAGCCTGAGCGGGGGATGGATCAGTAAGGCGATCAACAGATGCATCGCTTTGCGCCCCATCACCGCAGCGCGGCTATCCATGCCGAGTGACCTCAAACGGATCGGGTCGCTCAGCACTCACGCCATCGTCTGGGTCAAGTTTTCAAGGGACTGCGTTTGCCCTGAGCCTTCAATGGCAAGGGCTTGCTGAGCAGGGCTCGAAACGCTTCCGCGGGCAGCCCTGGCGCACACAAAAACCCCTGGTAGTGATCGCACTGCATGGCTTGCAGCACGGCCTGCTGGGTTTCCGTTTCAACGCCTTCGGCCACCACCTCGATGTGCATGGCACGACCGATGCTGATGATGGCGCTCACGATGGCGCGGTCGCCTTCGTCGTCGGGCAGGCCGCGCACAAACGACTGGTCGATCTTGAGTTTGTGGATCGGCAGCTTCTTGAGGTAAGCCAGGCTGGAATACCCCGTGCCAAAATCGTCGATGGCCAGGCCAATGCCCAGATCGGCCAACACGCGCACCCGCTGCTCCATCTCTTGCGCGTCCTGCAAAAGAATGGTTTCCGTTAGCTCCAGTTCCAGAAGCGTGGGGGGCAACTGGTGCACCGCCAACAGACGGGTGATGCGCTCGACAAAATCCGGCTGCCTGAACTCCAGCGCCGACACGTTGACCGAAATCATGATGGGCGTGCCGCTGTGCATCCACAATGCGGCCTCCCGCACTGACTGCTCCATCACCCAGGCGCCCAGGGTGACGATGTAGCCAGACTCCTCGGCCAGCGGTATGAACTGGGCAGGCGATACCGACCCAAACTCCGGATCTGTCCAGCGAATCAGGGCCTCGGCGCCGGTGATGCGCCCGGTCGCCATGTTGACCTGGGGCTGGTAGTGCACGGCCATGCGGTGCAAACCCAGCGCCTGGCGCATCGCGTGCTCCATTTGCATGCGTGACAGCAGGTTCGCGTTCATCTGCGGCTGATAGAAGCCGTAACTACCACGGCCCCGCTCCTTCACGCGGTACATGGCGGTGTCAGCCTGCTTGATCAGGTCATCGAGCGTCGCACCATCTTGCGGGTACAGCGCCATGCCAATGCTGCACTGGATGGAGAATCCCATGCTGTCCAGCGTGAAGGGCTTGAGCATGTCATCCAGAATGCGGCGCGCGACGCTTTCAGCCACCACGGCATCGCCACCATGCAGATAGATGACAAATTCATCACCTCCAAGGCGGCACAACATGTCGGTCTGGCGCAGGCAGGTTTGCAGGCGCTCGGCCACCAGTTGCAGCACACGGTCGCCAAACGGGTGACCGAGCGAGTCATTGATGATCTTGAACCGGTCCAGATCCAGAAACAGGATCGCAAAGCCCGTGTCGCTCTGACGCGCGCCCTGAATGGCCGTGTCCACGCGCTGCGACAACAGCAGGCGATTGGGCAGGCCGGTCAGCACATCGCTGTAGGCCAATTCTTCGATGCGCTTTTGCGCGGCGTGCTGCAGTGTGAGGTCGCGCATGAAGCCGATGCTCTGCACCAGACGCCCTTCGTCGTCACGCAAGGCCACCCACGACAACTGCACAGCGCAATAGGCGCCGTTATCACGCGGCAGCCAAAGCTCGCCTTCCCAGAAACCTTCATCGGCCCAACCTTGCAGCACCTGCTCCATGAAGGTGGCGTCGGAGCCGCCCCCAAACAACGAGGCGGCCATGCAGCCCTCAAATGCCTTTGCAGAGGGCCCCACCAAGCGCTCGCACCCCGGATTCATGCGCAGCACGCGGTGCTGGCTATCGGCGATGAAGATGGCGTCCAGGCTGGACTCGAACACGCGGGCTGCCAAACGCAGGCTGGCTTGTATTTCGGTCTGACGCGTGACGTCGCGGTACGAATACACACGCCCCACCGGTCGTCCCTGACTGAATTGCGGCACGGTGCGCATTTCAAGCACCACACCGCTGCGCAACTCGATGATGTCCGTGCTCTCTTGCATCGACTCGTGAGCGATTGCAGCCAGGCGATCCGCATAGTGGCGGGCATCGACGACCTGGCTGGCCATGTGCGCATACACGGCGGCGTCGTCGCGCTCCAGAAGCCTTTCGCGCGGGATGTTCCACAACTGCGCGAGCCGTTGGTTGAAGGCACGCACGCGGTTGTCCAGGCTGCACACCAGCATCCCGTCGGCCGCAGAGTCCAATGTGGCCCGCAGTTCGGACAGCAGCGTTTCCAGTTCGCGCTCGGTGGCGTCCTGCACGCTGCGGTCCAGCATCGTGACCATGAAAACCGTGCCCGGGGATGCGCCTGCCGCCACCCGGGTAACCCGCCTCTCGACAGGCACCAGCACGCCATCGGCACGAAGCAGGCTGGTGTGCGAATGGATTCCCGCTGCCACTACATCTGCGGACTCCCCCCAGAATGCATGGTCCTGGGGTGTGGCTGCCAAAGTGAACACGGGCATGCCCGCCATCGCCTCAAGCGACAGCCCTGTCAGGCGCTGGGCGGATTCGTTGGCGTGCAGGATGACCAGACTGTCTTCATCGACCAGCCAAACCGCTTCCAGCAGCCCGTCCAGCCACGCGTGGATTTGCCTATCGGTCACGCATCCGCCTCTTCGGGACCTGGATGGACGGCGCGCTCAAAAAAGTAACAGATGCGTTGCCGTGGAGAGAGATAGTCGAGCGCATCACGCGGCAACTGGGCAGGCTTGAGGCTGCGCCGGATTCCCAGCTCGGGCATGGTTTCCAGATCCAGAATCGGCGCTTCGTCTTTGGGCACTCGCGAGTCGTGAACGATGACCTTGGGACGCAACGGGCGCGATGAGTTGACCGACGCAACAATCGCGTAACGGTCATTGACCAGTTGCACGATGGAGCCCGGCGGATAGACACCCATCATGCGGATGAAAGCACCCAGCACCACAGAATCAAACCGCGCTTTCAACTGCGCAAAAATGACGGACAAGGCTTCATGGGGCGTCAACGCATCTACACCGTTGGCAGGGTTGCACATGCGGTCATAGCGGTTGACCAACGCAAGCACCTGTCCATTGCGGCTGAGCAAAGGCCCTTTTAGCCGCAGCGGAAACCCACTGCCATCCACCATCTCGTGGTGTTGCGCGATGGCAGTGAGCACCGCTTCGGTCAGCCCCATGCGCATGGCAAACGCCACAGACTCGCCCACATGGGTCTCATATCGCGACCGCTCCATCGGAATCATCGATGGCGTGGGTTGCCGCAGATTGGGAGGCAGCTTTAGTTTTCCCAGATCATGGATCAGCGCCGAAACGCCCAGGTCATGCAACTCGGCGCTCTTCATTCCTAAAGATCGACCTAGCAACAGGGAAATCACCATCACATTGATGGGATGCAAGGCATTTCGCTCGCCCACACCTTCAGACAGCAGCCGAATGACGGAATCGCCGTTTTCGAGCAACTCAGACACACAGCCTGAAACCAGGGCGTCACCTTTGGTGCGCGCCTGGTCCGGGTGCTCGGACACCGCGCGCTCCAGGGATTGGTACTGCCGGGTAGCCTCGGTAAACCGCTGGTTGCAGACGGCCAGAGACCGGTTTTGGGCTTCCAGCAGTTCGCGCCTGCGCACCGCTTCGTGGTCGACCGCAGCGGTCACGTTGGGCGTATCCAGCCCGTTGGACACCGGCGTCACCATCTCCGGCACGCTCCAGGCGGCAGGCACCAGTTCTTTTAGATCAGGATCACTTTTCTTCGGAACGTAACGCACTTCGGTCAGCCCCAGCTCTCGCAAGGTAGCGATTTGCTCTAGCGACGCCACCCTGAAACTGCTCACCGGGAACGGATGATGCATCCAGCCCACATCGAGCTGGATGAACATGCCGACACGCAGTTGGCTGATGTCGATGAGGATGGAGGAGTTCACTTCGGGCGGACACGTAACATGGAGACTTCAATGCCACCAATGGTTACACAGATTATCCCCAGTTCCAGAGGCTTCTCCGTGAAGCGCCCCGGACACCGCGGCGGCCAGGCAACACTTGCGTGACATTTTCCGCAGCGCACCAACATCCCCTGTCAGGGCAAGCACCTACGTTGCACTCACCCTACGCGCCGCAATAGCTCAGGTCTCCTGACTAACGACACCAGAGCGACGGCTTGTAGATCAGGTCAAACCACAGGGCCCAAACCGCGACAGCACACAGCAAGCCACCGGCCACGCGGGTTCCCCATTGCGCGCGGGCGGCATCGAGGCGGCCTTTGAGGCGGCTCCATGCCCATGGGCCGCTGACCAGCCACACGCCGCTGCCGATGCCGAACAAGGCCATCGTCAACGCCCCTTCCGCCGGGCCGCCGCTCAAAGCCGCGACCAGCAGGGCCGAATACAGAAGGCCACACGGCATCAACGCCCACAAAAAACCGGCCGCAAGCACCCCGGCCGGTGCGCCGACCAGGGGACGCACGCGGCCCCATACGGCTCGCCCCGCCTGCTCTACCCAGGCTGGCTGGCGCGACTGGACCATCATCATCAAACCCCAGGCCATCACAGCCACATGCATCAAGGTCCATGCGGGCCGCAAGGCGGTGGTTTGTTGTGTAAGCCATGCCAAGCTGTCCATGGCCAAGGCTGCAAGGGCACCTGCGGCGGCATAGCCTGCCAGCCGACCGGCATGAAACGCCGCAGTCCGGCGGACCACACCACCGCGCGGCATCCAGTGCACTGCCTGCTCTGCACTTTCTTGCACGGTGCCACCCTGCCCCGTCAAGGCGCCGCAGGGGGCAGCACACATGACCAGGCAGTGGGAGCCCCCGGCGAGTCCCATCAGCAAAGCCGTCGAGGCGAGTGTGACCAGCATGGGTGAAGCAGGTTATGGGGTGGGTGCGTCAAAAAATATAGCTACTAGCGCTTGTATTCATTGGGATTGGATATAAAAACAACCTGAAATCCTCTTATATGAAGCGCTACATGCTATTAATTCATTAGCGGTCTGCTCACAAGACGTACCGCGTCAGATGATGCGCGAAAACCGCGCCCGGTTGCGGTCTGCCTGCAGATAACGGTCGAACACCATCGCTATGCCGCGCACAAAGAACCAACCCATGGCGGTCACCTCAATGCCCTCGTCTCCCACGCGCACCAGACCCTGCTCCGCCAGGGTTTCCAGCTGTGCGAGCTCTGCCGAAAAATACTGCCGAAAGTCGATCAGCCAAGCTTGCTCCATCGGTTCGAACAAAAGCTCGCCCTGGCACATCAGCGCCATGATGGAGGCGCGGCGCACAAGGTCGTCACGGGTCAGAGCCAACCCGCGCACCACCGGCAAATGCCCCTGGTCCAAAAAGTCGTAATACTCGTCCAGCGTCTTCGCGTTCTGGCTGTAGGTGGCGCCCACGCGCCCAATGGCCGACACTCCGAGGCCTATCAAATCGCAGTCTGGCTGGGTGCTGTACCCCTGAAAGTTACGGTGCAGGCGCCCTTGGCGCTTGGCCACGGCCAGAGCGTCGGTAGGCAGCGCGAAGTGGTCCATGCCCACATACACATAACCCGCATCCATGAAGGCATCGAGCGAACGCGACAGCATCGACAACTTGCCAGAAGCGCTCGGCAAGTCTGCCGAGATAATTCGCCGCTGCGGCTTGAAGCGCTCTGGCAAGTGGGCATACGCATACAGCGCAATGCGATCTGGCCGAAGCTGCACCACCTGGGCCAGCGTGCGGTCAAACGATTCCGGCGTCTGGCGCGGCAAGCCGTAGATCAGGTCCACGTTGATCGACTCAAACCCCAACGACCGCGCTGATTCCACCAGGGCAAACACCTGCTCGGCGGGCTGTACGCGGTGCACTGCCTTTTGCACTTCGGTGTCGAAGTCCTGCACCCCAAAGCTCAACCGGTTGAAACCCAGTTCAGCCAGAACAGCCAGACGGTCGGCATTGACGGTACGCGGGTCCACCTCAATGGAATACTCGCCACCAGGCGCCAGTGTGAAGCTGCGCTGCAACATGGCCATCAGTTCTCGCAGCCCTGCATCCGATAAAAATGTGGGGGTGCCGCCCCCCAGGTGCAACTGGCTCACCACCTGGCCGGTGCCGCAATGTGCGGTGTGCAGATCAATCTCGCGGCTGAGATAGCGCAGATACACCTCCGCGCGGTCATGGTGTTTGGTGATGATCTTGTTACAGGCGCAGTAGTAACACAGCGACTCACAAAACGGAATGTGCACATACAGCGACAAAGGCAGCGCCTTGGCAGTGGTGCCCATGCGGCGCTGCTCCAGCGCCAGCACATAGTCATCCTGTCCAAATGCCTCGACAAACCGGTCAGCCGTGGGATAGGAGGTATAGCGGGGGCCCGGCACGTCAAAACGGCGAAGAAGATCGGGAGAAACAGCGGTCATGGGCGAATGTCCTTGCATGCGTACCGACTGTGCCGTAGGCTTACCTTCCTGTCCTTGATCCACATCAAGTGACGACGCAGACCGAACAACGACAATTTGATTCACATCATTCGCTATTCCGCAGCCCGGGGCGCCAGCGCCCCGAACATCGGGCGCGATCTGCTCGAAACCCAACCTGCCCGTGCGCCATGACATCGCTCAACCCCCTCACCATCAAAGTCGCCTGCTCCAACTGCAACCTTCGCGAGCTGTGCATGCCCGTTGGCCTGAACGACGACCAACTGCAACGCATCGACGACATCGTGGCCGTGCGCCGCAAGGTCAAACGTGGCGGCACGCTCTTTCACAATGGCGAAACCTTTACCTCGCTCTACGCCATTCGCACGGGATTTTTCAAGACCTGTGTCGCCACCGAGGACGGCCGCGACCAGGTCACGGGTTTTCAGATGGCCGGCGAGATCATCGGCCTTGACGGCATCGTGAACGACCACCACACGTGCGACGCCATTGCACTCGAAGACGCCGAAGTCTGCGTGATGCCGTTTGACCGCATCGAAGAACTGTCGCGCGAAGTCACCGCGCTGCAGCACCATGTGCACAAGATCATGAGCCGCGAAATCGTGCGCGAGCATGGCGTGATGCTGTTGCTGGGCAGCATGCGCGCGGAAGAACGTCTTGCGGCGTTCCTGCTCAACCTGGTACAGCGGCTGCATGCGCGCGGTTTTTCGCAATCAGAACTGGTGCTGCGCATGACCCGAGAAGAAATTGGCAGCTACCTGGGCCTCAAGCTGGAAACCGTGAGCCGCACTTTCTCGAAATTCGTGGAAGAAGGCATTGTCGAAGTCAAGCAGCGCCATGTGCGCATTCTGGACACCGATGCACTCAAGCGCATCGTGAACAGCCAGCAACCCTGCCACTGAGCCAAAACCAAAAAGCCCAGCAGCCCATGCGTGCTGCCAGGCTTTTTTTTATTGGCAGGACGGATTGGTCTTGCGGCAATCGTCCGGACGCTCCCCATCAGGCATAGGGCACCGATTCACCTCAAAAGGTGACATCGCCAGCAGCGTGGTCAGCGCACTGGTGGCCATGGTGATGGCCCAGAACACAAAAAATGCCAGGGTATAGACGCCTTGGCGCGACAGTGCCAGCGGCTGGCCAAACCAGTGCAGATCCTGAGGATCGACCAGGGCAAACACCAGCATCTCCAATACGCCCGCCATCAAAAAGGCGGGCCATGCAATCCACATCAGGCGTTGCGTCCACATCGTGTGTGTCTCCTCGTACGGCCTGCAGCGCTGAGCTTTAGGCCAGGTGGGTGGTCGCTGGGTTCAGCGCGGCAAACAAAACCCAGAGAATGTTTCTGGGGACCACTACTGCGGTGCTGACATTCCGGCAAGCTCAACGCGGTTGGTCTTGCGCCGGGGTGGCGGCGTGGTTGCGCCCTTTGACGGCAGGCGCCATGCTTTTTTCCGGGTTCTCCAATGTCTTGTTGATCTCGATACCCTGGCGGTAATAGTCCTCCGCCACCACAGGGTCAGGCCGAGAAATCGCCAGCCAGAGGGTGACAAAACCCGCAACGATCACGATGGCGGGGCCGGAGAGAACCAGCCACACATGGCCGAATTCCCACCACGGTGCGGACGGTGTCTCAATGGCGGGGGTCAATGGCATGTTGTGTACTCCTCAAAAATCTTCGCGTTCAATAACGTTGCAACCAGGGTCCAAAAAACGTGTTGCAAGGGCGCGCTTATCGTGGCACCAGAAATACTGACTTCTCGGACACATGGGCGGCAGTGCCCAGGGCTTCCACATCAAACTGCACGGCGTGCGACCCAGATGTTGCAGAGCCATACGGAATCTGCAGCCGCACGGCCACCCACCGGGACTCGGCTGCGCCGATAGCCACTTCCGTCTCTGAGGCGACTTCGAGGCCCTGCAAACCCCGGGCGCTGATGCGATAGCGCCGCGGGCCCTCAGTGGCGTTCATGATCTGCAGGCGGTAGATGTTCTCCAGCTTGCCACCGGCCACGATGCGCGACAAGGCGGCGCGATCGCGTACCACATCGACCTTGAGCGGTGTGCGGGTGACCAGACTGGCCAGCATGGCCACACACAACGCGGCCAGCACCGCGGTGTAAATCAACACACGCGGCCGCAGCACGCGCCGCAGTATCTGCGCCTGACTCCAGCGCTGGGCCACACCGTTTTGTGTCGAGAACCGGATCAACCCCTTCGGGTACTGCATCTTGTCCATGACGGAGTCGCACGCGTCCACGCACAGGCCACAACCAATGCACTCGTACTGCAGGCCCTTGCGGATATCGATGCCCACCGGGCACACCTGTACACACAGCGTGCAGTCAATACAGTCGCCCAGGCCCTTGGCCTTGTAGTCCACCGTCTTGTTGCGCGGCCCCCGGGGCTCTCCGCGTGCCACGTCGTAGGTCACGATCAGTGTGTCCTTGTCGAACATGGCGCTCTGGAAGCGGGCATAGGGGCACATGTACTTGCACACCTGTTCGCGCATGTAGCCGGCATTGCCATACGTGGCAAACCCGTAGAACAGGACCCAGAAGATCTGCCAGCTGCCTTGCCAGGCCAACAGCTCACCGCCCAATTCTCGGATCGGGACAAAGTAGCCCACAAAGGTGAAGCCCGTCCAGAAGGCTACGGCCAGCCAAGCGATCTGTTTGAGGAACTTCTTGCGTACTTTCTCCAACGTCCAGGGGCCTTTGTCCAGCCGCAACCGAGCGCTGCGATCGCCTTCGATCTTGTGCTCGATCCACATGAACATTTCGGTATAGACCGTCTGTGGGCAGGCAAACCCACACCACAGCCGTCCTGCCACTGCGGTAAACAAAAACAGCGACAACGCAGAGATGATGAGCAAACCCGTGAGATAGATGAAATCCTGCGGATACAGCACCAGCCCAAAGATATAGAACCGCCGAGCCCCCAGGTCGAACAACACCATCTGGCGCTGGCCCCATTCCAGCCATGGCAGTCCATAAAACACCAGCTGCGTGAGGAACACCATGCCCCAGCGCCAGCGGGAAAACAACCCGCTGATCGACCGTGGGTAGATCTTCTTTTGCGCCTCGTACAGAGAAACTATCTCGCCTTCGGACGAGGCATCTGCGGCAACGGGCGTAATCGGAATGACCTTGCGAGCAGGCTCGCTGGGTGGCTTCATGGTGGTGTCGATTCGTTGTGCGGGATGGGTACTATTTCAGCGGGCCGAAGGGGCGATCATTGAACGATGCCCCCATGGCCTCAGCGCGCAGCCGCCTGCTTGCCGTTGGAGAGGCCCCAGACATATGCCGCCAACACGCCAATCTGCGCCTCGGTCAGCTTGCCAGCCTGGGCGGGCATCTCATTGACTTTGCCGTTGTTGATCATGGCGGCAATGGCAGTCTCGCCCCAGCCATGCAACCAGATGTCGTCCGTCAGGTTGGGGGCGCCCAGTGCCTGGTTGCCCTTGCCGTCCATGCCGTGGCAGGCTGCGCAGGCCGTGAACTTGGATTTGCCCAGCGATGCGCGCAACGAGTCGTGCGGGCTGCCCGAAAGGCTCAGCACATAGTGCGACAGGTTGCGCACGTCTTCCGGGCTGCCTACAGCAGCGGCCATGGGCGGCATGTTGCCGATTCGGCCCTTCTCCAGCGTCTCGCGGATCTTGTCGGGCGCGCCGCCATGCAGCCAGTCGGCGTCCGCCAAGTTCGGAAATCCCTTGCTGCCGCGGGCGTCAGAACCATGGCATTGGGCGCAGTTGTTCATGAACAGGCGCTCACCAATGGCGTGGGCCTGCGGGTCTACCGCGATGTCTTCGGGCTTCATGGAGGCAAAGCGCGCGTACAGCGGCTCCAGCTCGGTCTTCGCCTTGGCCATTTCAGCTTCGTACTCGCCCTTCTGCGTCCAGTTCAGCTTGCCTGTGAAGGTGCCCAAACCGGGATAAGCAGCCAGGTAGCCCAGACCGAAGAGGATGGTGATGACAAACAGCCACACCCACCAGCGCGGCAGCGGGTTGTTCATCTCCACCAGGTCTTCGTCCCAGACGTGGCCAGTGGTGTTGTCAGCGTTGGCAACGACCTTTTTGCGGCCTGCCAACCAAAGCAGGATGCCGCAGGCAATGATGCCGCCCAGGGTCAGCGTGGTCACAAAGACCGACCAGAAATTGCTGGTGAAGTCACTCATGGGGTGTTCTCATTCTTGTGAAGATCAATCTGTCTCGAAAGGCAGCTGCGCTGCCTCGTCGAACCGGGCCTTGTTGCGGCCCCGATAGGCCCACACCCAGATGCCAATGAAGCAGGCCATTGAAGCCAGCGTGGCCACGATGCGCATGGTGGTGATGTCCATGGGATATCTCCTGTGTTGCTTGAATGCGCTTACTTGAGCGCGCGGCCCATGACCTGCAGGTAGGCGATCAGAGCGTCCATTTCTGTCTTGCCCTTCACCTCTGCAGGCGCCGCGGCAATCTGCTCGTCGGTGTATGGCACGCCCACGGTGCGCAGCGCCTTCATTCGCGTGGCGACATCGGTCGAATCGACCACCGTCTTTTCAAGCCACGGGTAGGCTGGCATGTTCGACTCCGGCACCACGTCGCGCGGGTTGTTCAGATGGATGCGATGCCACTCATCGCTGTACTTGCCGCCCACGCGGTGTAGATCGGGCCCCGTGCGCTTGCTGCCCCACTGGAAGGGGTGGTCATACACAAACTCGCCCGCTACCGAGTAGTGGCCGTAGCGCAGCGTCTCGGCGCGGAAGGGCCGGATCATTTGCGAGTGGCAGTTGTAGCAACCTTCGCGGATGTACACATCGCGGCCGATCAGTTGCACCGAGGTGTAGGGCTCCACGCCCTTGACGGCCTCTGTGGTGGACTTCTGGAAGAACAGCGGCACGATCTCTACCAGGCCGCCAATGGCGATGACCAGCAAGATCAACACGATCATCAGGAAGTTGTTGGTCTCCACCTTTTCGTGGGTGAAACCGGTGGAACCAGTAGAAGCAGATGATTTGTTATCAGACATGGGTTATCTCTCCTTCGGGGCTCAGGCGTGGGCCGCGTTCACAGCGGGAATCGGCACCTTGACCGAGCGACCCGAGATCGCCGTCAGCCACACGTTCCAGGCCATGACCAGCATCCCGCCCAGGTACAGCAGACCACCTGCCACGCGGATCACGTAAAACGGATAAGTCGCCTTCACGCTCTCCACAAAGGTGTAAGTCAGCGTGCCGTCGGGGTTGATGGCGCGCCACATCAGGCCTTGCATCACACCCGCAATCCACATGGCAGCGATGTACAGCACGATGCCGATGGTGGCCATCCAGAAGTGCAGCTCGATCGCCTTGATGGAGTGCATCTTGTCCTTGCCGAACAGACGCGGGACCAGGTAGTACAGCGATCCCATCGAGATCAACCCCACCCAGCCCAGGGCGCCCGAATGCACGTGGCCTACCGTCCAGTCGGTGTAGTGGCTCAGGGCATTGACGGTCTTGATGGACATCATCGGACCTTCGAACGTGGACATGCCATAGAACGACAGCGACACGATCAGGAAACGCAGGATGGGATCGTCACGCAGTTTGTGCCAGGCACCCGACAGGGTCATGATGCCGTTGATCATTCCGCCCCAGCTGGGCGCCAGCAGGATCAGCGAGAACACCATGCCCACCGATTGCGTCCAGTCAGGCAGCGCGGTGTAGTGCAGGTGGTGCGGGCCCGCCCACATGTAGGTGAAGATCAGTGCCCAGAAGTGCACGATGGACAGGCGATAGCTGTACACCGGACGGCCGGCCTGCTTGGGGATGAAGTAATACATCATCCCGAGGAAGCCTGCGGTCAGGAAGAAACCCACCGCGTTATGGCCATACCACCACTGCACCATGGCGTCCTGCACGCCGGCGTAGGCCGAGTAGCTCTTCATGAACCCGGCCGGGATGGCCGCGCTGTTGACCACATGCAGCAGCGCCACCGCCAGGATGAACGCGCCAAAGAACCAGTTGGCTACGTAGATATGCTTGACCTTGCGCACACCGATGGTACCGAAGAACACGATGGCATAAGACACCCACACCAGCGTGATCAGGATGTCGATGGGCCATTCGAGTTCAGCGTATTCCTTGCCTTGGGTGTACCCCATCGGCAAGCTCACAACAGCACCCGCAATGACCAGCACCCACCCCCAGAAGGTGAAAGCTGCGAGTGGCCCTGCAAACAGCCGGACCTGGCATGTGCGCTGCACTACGTAGTAGCTGGTAGCAAACAGCGCGCTGCCGCCAAACCCAAAAATCACCGCATTGGTATGCAAGGGTCGCAAGCGGCCATAGCTGAGCCACGGAATGCCGAAGTTGAGTTCAGGCCAGGCGAGCTGGGCGGCAATGATCACGCCCACCAGCATGCCGACCACACCCACGACCACGGCCAGGATCGAGAACTGCCTCACCACCGTATCGTTGTAGTGCGCAGCCATTGTTTTTGGAGAATCCATCGGGCACCTCTTTTTGTATTGCAGTGAGAGTTTGTTGCAGTAGCGGCTATCGGGCATTGACACAAGTCAATCGTCTCGGAGAATCCGCTCACCTTCTTGTTCGACGCTTTCGAACTGGCCGTGGTACACCGCCCACCACAGGCCCGCAAGCACCATCAGCACCAGCACGACCGATAGCGGAATCAGCAGATAGAGGATGTCCATCAGACGGGCTCCAGGGTTGTCTTTGAAAGGCTTTCGGGCAACGTAGCGGCTTCGGTGGCAGGGCTGCTCGGCGAAGCTGCGGACAGGTCAGGCAGGTCCCGCGCAAGGCGCGCTGCGTTGAGCACCACCAGCAACGAACTGAGCGCCATGCCCAGGCCCGCCAGCAACGCGGGCATCCAGCCCACCACCGCCAGCGGCACACACAACGCGTTGTAGCCAGCTGCCCACCACAGGTTTTGCCGTACCACACGCAAGGTGCGGCGAGCAAGAAGCACCGTTTGCGGCACCAGTGTCAGCCTGTCGCCCAGCACCACAAAGTCGGCCTGCGATTGCGCGAGAGGGACAGCGCGGCCAAACGCAAAAGAGACATGGGCCCCTGCAAGCACCGGCCCGTCGTTCAGACCATCGCCCACCATGGCCACTCGGCGGCCAGCGGCCTGCAGAGCCTGCAATGCCACCAGCTTGCCTTGCGGCGTGCACTCGCCCTGCGCGTGGTCGATGCCTGCCTGCGCCGCCACACGCCGCACAGCGCCCATGCGGTCACCCGACAACAAGTGAACAGCCACACCCTCTTGCGACAGCGTGTGGACCACCGCAGGCGCTTCGGAGCGCAAGTGCTCCACCAGGTCAAACCGGGCCAACTCGGCGGTTTGACCGTCTGCCAGCTGTTCGGCCAGCACCACCTGCAACGCTTCACGCCCCTCCTGCGCAGCCACGCCCGCGTGGACGGCGGAGCCGAGCCGCAGGGTGCGCTGCGGCTGTATGCCAGAGGTGTCGTTCACCGTGGCGATCAGCCCCAGCCCGGCGTCTTCATGCAAGTGGGCCACGGCCCAGCGCACATCCTGCGCCGATGCAGCGGCCACCACAGCACGCGATGCTGGGTGCATGGACTGGCGCGCCAGCGCAGCCGCCAGCGACAACACCTCGTCGGCTGTCCAACCCGGGGCGGTGTGCACGGACTGCAGTGCCATGCCGTCACGGGTGAGCGTGCCGGTTTTGTCGAACACCACGGTGTCCACACTCGCCAGCGCCTCCAGCCCTTGCAGATTGCGCACCAGCACGCCATGGCGTGCCAGCGTGCCCGCAGCGGTCAGCATGGCCACCGGCGTGGCCAGCGACAGCGCACACGGGCAGGTGACGATGAGCACTGCCACCGCCACCATCAGTGCATGCCCCGGGTCCGAAGGCCACCAGTACACCGCGGCCAATACCGCCGCCACCAGCACGGCCACCAGGAACGGCCGCGCAATGCGGTCCGCCAGTTGCGCCAGACGCGGCTTTTGCAGCGACGCGCTTTCCATCAACGCCACGATTTGCGCAAAGCGGGTTTGGCTGCCCGTGCCCTCCACGATCAACTCGACCGGCGCTTGCAGGTTGTAGCTGCCCGCCGTCACCGCGCTGCCTACAGGGCGCGCTACCGGGGTGGACTCACCCGTCAGCAATGCCTCATCGGCATGCGTGTTGCCCACCGTGATACGCCCGTCGGCCGGAAACGCCTCGCCCGGCAACACGCGGATGGTGTCGCCCACCACCAGGCGGCGGCTGGCAACGCGTGCAAACGTGCCGTCCGCCTCGCGCCGCTCCACGCTGTCGGGCAGCCGGTTCATCACTGCCTCCAGCGCGCCCGCGGTGCGATCGCGCAGGCGCAACTCCAGCCAGCGGCCGGTGAGCAGGAAGAACACGAACATCGTCAGCGAGTCGTAGTACACCTCCTTGCCGAAGATGCCTGCGGGGTCAAACGTGCCTGCCGTACTGACCACGAAGGTGATGGCCATGCCCAGCGCCACAGGAAGGTCCATGCTGACGCGGCGCATGCGGATGTCACGCAGCGCACTGGCAAAAAAGGGGCCGCAAGAGAACACCACCATGGGCAGCGTGATGACCCAGGAGGCCCAGCGCAGCAACTGCTCCATCTCACCCGTCAGATCGCCAGGCTGCGCGATGTACGCCGGCCATGCGTACATCATCACCTGCATCATGCAAAAGCCCGCCACGAGCCAGCGCCACAGCGCACGGCGGTTCTCGCGCAGGCGCTGGCCGCGCGCAAAGGCATCCATCGCGGGCATGGCGCTGTAGCCCGCTTTTTGTACGGCTTCTATCCACGCCGAAGGACGCACCTGCCCCGGGTTCCACACCACACGCGCGCGGCGTGTGGCTGCACTGACATCGGCCTGCAGTACACCGGGCACTGCACGCAACGCGTCTTCGATGGTCAGGGCGCAGGCCGCACAGTGCATGCCCTCCAGCACCACCTGGGAATCCCAAAACTGCGACGCGGGATCTGCGGGGGGTGATGCATCTGCCGCTGCAGCGGCCAAAGGGCTGCCCGCCGACGTGCAAGGCCGACCAAACGCCAGCCACTCCTGCGGATCGTCCAGCAACAGCGTTGGCGACTGCGCGGCGGGTGCCGAGGCAAATGGTGTGTCAGGCGGCTGCGCGGGCAGAGAAGTTGGCGCAGCGGATCGAAACATTGACATGGTTCAAGCCTATCGGTGCACCCCGTTCAGGACATTGACCTGGATCAAGTCGCGGGACAAGATTAATCCTAAGCTTGTTCCATCACTTTGAGGAGACCTTTATGTACAAACGCATCCTGATCGCCACCGATGGTTCTCCCTTGTCCGGCAAGGCAGTGGAACACGGCCTGTCTCTGGCGGCCATGACCGGCGCCACGGTGGTAGCCCTCAAGGTCGTGCCGCGCTACCCGCGCAGTTATTTTGAAGGGGGAATGCCGGTGGACGTGAGCGACGTGAAACGCATCGAAACCCAATGGGGCGATGCCGCGCAGGCGATGGTCGACGGCGTCAAGGCCCAGGGCGACGCCCAAGGCGTGGCAGTTAAGCCCGTCATTGCCAAGTCCGATCTGGTGGCAGAAGCCGTCATCTCAGCCGCCAAAAAGCACAAATGCGATCTGATCGTGATGGCCTCACACGGCCGCAAGGGACTCAAACGCTTGCTGCTGGGCAGCGAGACGCAGCATGTACTGACGCATTCGCACATCCCGGTGCTGGTGCTGCGCTGAACCAAATGCAGTTCCAGGCTTGTAAATTCTGAGCAGAATATGCTTCTAGCGCTTACCCCATAAGCGCTAGAAGCTACAAAAATAGAAGCAACAACCACGGCTGCAGGCACGTAAAAACACAAAAGGGGCCTCTCGCCCCTTTTGTGTTTTGATGCTGATCCGCACTTCAGGCGAACAGACCCTTGTGCTGATCGCGCAGCAGGTTCTTCTGCACCTTGCCCATGGTGTTGCGGGGCAGCTCGGGCACTACAAAACACTTCTTGGGAATCTTGAAGTTGGCCAGTTGCGACTTGAGCGACGTCACGATCGCATCCGGGTCCAGCGTGGCGCCGGGCTTGGCAATGACCACCGCCACGCCCACCTCGCCAAAGTCGGGGTGTGGCACCCCCACCAGCGCACTTTCGGCCACGCCGGGCATGTCGTTGATGTAGCCTTCGATCTCGGCGGGGTAGACGTTGTAGCCACCGCTGATGATGAGGTCCTTGCTGCGGCCGACGATGCTCACGTAATCGCGCTCGTCCACCTTGCCGACGTCACCGGTCTTGAACCAGCCGTCGCTCGTGAATTCTTCCGCCGTCTTCTCGGGCATGCGCCAGTAGCCCTTGAACACGTTGGGACCCTTGACCTGGATGGCGCCGATCTCGCCCACCGGCAATGCCTGGTTGGCATCGTCCACCACGCGCAGGCCCACACCGGGCAGCGGGAAGCCCACCGTCGCGCCGCGCCGCTCAGTTTGCCCGGCATGGCGTTTGTCGGCGGCGTAGGGGTTGGAGGTGAGCATGATGGTCTCGCTCATGCCATAGCGCTCCAGGATGGTGTGGCCGGTGCGTTTCTGCCATTCGTTGAAGGTTTCGATGAGCAGCGGCGCAGAGCCTGCAATGAACAGGCGCATGTTCTTCGCAGTCTCCTTGTTGAGACCCGCCTCGGCCAGCAGTCGCACATACAGCGTCGGAACGCCCATGAAAACGGTCGCACGCGGCATGGCGGCCAGCACGGCCTTCGGATCGAACTTGGCCATCCAGATCATCTTGCTGCCATTGATGAGTGCGCCGTGGATGGCGACGAACAGGCCGTGCACGTGGAAGATGGGCAGCGCGTGGATGAGCACGTCACCGCTCTTCCAGCCCCAATAGTCCTTGAGCACCTGCGCATTCGACAGCAGGTTGCCATGCGTCAGCATGGCGCCCTTGCTGCGGCCCGTGGTACCGCTGGTGTACAGGATGGCGGCCAAGTCATCGGCCTTGCGCTGCACAGGCGTGTGGGTGTCGCCATGGTGCGCGGCGCGGTCCAGCAGGCTGCCGGTGCGATCGTCGCCGAGTGTGAACACATGCTGCGTGCCCAGCGTGAAGGCGATTTTGGATACCCAGCCAAAGTTGCCCGGGCTGCACACCACCACCGCAGGCTCGGCGTTGCCGATGAAGTATTCGATCTCGGCGCTCTGGTACGCGGTGTTGAGCGGCAAGAACACATACCCCGCACGCAAGGTGGCAAGGTAAAGCAGCATGGCTTCGACCGACTTTTCGACCTGCACGGCCACGCGGCTGCCTTCGGGCAGCTTGAGCGAAGCGAGCAGATTGGCGATGCGCGCGCTGGCATGGTCCAGGTCGGCCCAGGTGTAGCGCAGCGGCGTGCCGTCGGCCGCGGTGGTCTCCACGGCGGTGCTGCTGAGGTCTGCAGGAAAGGCGGCGCGCAGTGCGCTGAAGAGGTTGTTTTGGCTCATGGCAGTGGAGGCGAAGTTACGAATGTTCAGGTCAACAAAGGGGTCGGAACCCATTCAAAACACGGGCGCGCGCTTTTCAAGAAACGCGGTGACGCCTTCGCGATGCTCGGCGCTGTCCGCGTAGGCATAAGGGTCCGGCAAGTTATTTACTATTGTTTTGATAGCTTCCAGCGCTTTACCATCAAGCGCTGGAGGCACTTTTAATGCTCGAAATGTCTGTTTGTTCATGCGGGCTGCCTGCGGCGCCAGTGCCGCAATGCGCCTTGCGCTACCCAGGGCTTCGGCTGCGGTCTGATCGTCTGGCACCACACGGCTCAGAAACCCGCGCGCCAGCATGTCAGGGGCGCTGAAGGTTGCGGCCTCCAGCAGCATCTGCCGGGCCGTGACATCGCCTACAGCGCCTGCCACGAGTTGCGCCTCACGCGGCGCCATCGGGAAGCCGAGCTTGGCAATGGGAGCCCCAAAACGAGCGCTACTGCCCGCAATGCGGATGTCGCAGCAACTGGCAATCTCCACTCCCGCGCCCATGCACGCGCCGCTGATCTGCGCCACGATGGGCACATCGCACAGGAGCATGGCGTTGAGCCCGCCCCACACATCGTTCTCATGAAAGTCGCGCAAGGCAGCAGCATCAAAGCGAAAGCCGGGATATTCCGAAATGTCGCCACCGGCGCAGAAGGCATCACCGTCGCCGCCGATGAGCACGCAGCGCACATCGCATCGTTGCTGGAGGCCTTCAAACACCCCCCGCAACTGCCGCCACATGCCCCGCGACATGGCGTTCAACCGTCCGGCGTGGCGCAAGGTGACATGCACCACACCCTGCTCACCCGCATCCATCAACACTTCACCCGACATCTTGGCGATCCATCAAGTTATGCGAAATTCTCTGCCTACGAGCCCGCGCAGCGCCATCGCGAGTGCCACCGTGGAGCCGGCTTTGCCGGGCCACTGGTGGCGTCCCCCTTCAGGGGGATGGCGCGAAGCGCGGAAGGTGTGTATGAATCCGGCGTGTCCGAGCGGACCGCACAAACGCGCTCCGTCTAGGCGCAAAGCGCAGCCATAGCGCGGCTATGGAGAGCATTTGCAACGACGACGGGGTGCATTTTTGCGGGACGAGCGGGCATGGCGGGTGCATTCACACCTTCTTGGGGCTCAATCGAGTTTTGCGCCAGAGGCCTTGACCACCGCCGCCCAGCGCTTGACTTCGCTGCTGACCATGCCCGCGAACTGCTGTTGGGTCATGCCGCCATATTCGGCGCCGTTGTTGCCCCAGATCGCCTTGAGCTCTTCGGCAGAACCCAGCTTGCGGATTTCGTCCACGATGCGCGCCTGCACGTCGGCGGGCGTACCTTTGGGGGCCCACAGACCATACCAGGTGGTCACGGTGTAGTCGGGCAAACCCACTTCGGATGCGCAAGGCACATCCGGGAAGGCCGGGTTGCGCTTGGGGCCCGACACCATGAGCGCCTTGATGCGGCCCGCCTTGATGTGGGCAGCCGATGAACCCAGGCCGTCAAACATCATGTCGACCTGCCCACCGATCAAGTCCTGCAGTGCAGGGCCAGCGCCGCGGTAGGGAATGTGGGTGATGAAGGTGCCGGTCTGCTGCTTGAACAACTCACCCGCCAAATGGTGCGACGTGCCTGCACCGGCCGAGCCGTAGTTGAGCTTGGCGGGGTTGCGTTTGACGTAGTCCATGAACTGCTGGAAGTTGTTCACGGGCACGGCCTTGGGGTTGACCACCACCACTTGCGGCACGTTGGCCAGGAGGGCCAGAGGGATGAAGTCCTTCTCGATGTCGTAGTCGAGTTTGGGGTACATCGACGGAGCGATGGTGTGGTGCACGGCACCCATGAAGAGGGTGTAGCCGTCTGGCGTTGCCTTGGACGCGTAGCTCGCGCCCACGGTGCCGCCCGCGCCGCCGCGGTTGTCAATCACCAGCGTCTTGCCGGTGGCCTTGGAAAACTGCGCTGCCAGCGGGCGGGCAAAGGCGTCCGTGCCCCCGCCTGCCGGAAAAGGCACCACCAAGTTCACCGGCTTGGTAGGCCAGCCCGAGGCCTGAGCCCAAGCAGAGCCACCACCCAGGCCCAAGCCTGCGGCCGCGGCGCCCAGCAATACGTCTCTGCGTTGAATTCGCATGTCTTTCATTCCTTGTCTCCTGTCGTCGTCGTTGTAAAAATGGATCAGCAGGCTGGCAGCCCCCGGTGGTTGAAACCTTCAAGCATCTGCCACAGGCCGAGGCCCATGGTAGCAATCGAAGGTGACACCCAAAACCCGGCGGCCTTCTTGTGCTGGCGTCAATCGCGGCAAAGGCTGTCGATGTCCCCCGACACCGGCACCTTGCCCTGCGCGAGCAAGCTGCGATGCTTGTCGATGCGCTTGATGTCGTACAGGTAATTCACCATCAACCCGTACGATTGTTTCTGCCCTTTGTTGGAGGGATCTCCTGCCCAGTTCAGCCGCTCGACCCGGGCGCCATTACCCAGGTGGAAACGGGCCACCGGATCAACCGGCTTGCCCTCTTGCAGCTCGCGGCCCAAATAGTATGCGGCGCACTCCAGCAGCATCTGGCGCACGGGCGACTTGACGTCCAGCTCCAGCGCCTTGTCACACGCGGCAAGCAAGTGCGTAGCCTGTGGGGGTTCAAAGCCCACCGCGCGGCCCAGCTCTGTACGGCGCTTGTCGTCCAGGCGGTCGAGCATCGCACCCGCATGCTTGCCCAGCCAAGAGCGAAAACCCGGTATCGGCGACAGCGTGGCAAACGTGCGCAGGCGCGGGAATTCGGCTGTAAGCGTCTCCACCACATGCTTGATGAGCGAGTCGCCAAAGCTCACGCCCCGCAACCCCGTCTGGGTGTTGCTGATCGAGTAAAAAATGGCCGTGGTGGCCTTGTTCAGGTCAGTCGCTGCCGCAGATTCATCCAGCAACGGGGTGATGCTGTTGGAGATGCGATCAACCAGCGCCACCTCGACAAAAATCAGCGGCTCGTTGGGTAGCCGAGGGTGAAAAAAGCCGTAGCAGCGGCGGTCGCTGTCGAGCCGGTTTTTCAGGTCTGCCCAGCTGCGGATGTCGTGCACGGCCTCGTACTTGATGAGCTTTTCGATCAACGACGCAGGCGAGTCCCATGACAGCCGCCGTAGCTCCAGAAACGCCACATCAAACCAGGTCGAGAACAGGTGTTCCAGTTCGGCATCCAGCGCCAATAGGCGCTTGTCGCCCTTGAGCAGCGGCAGTAGCTCGGCACGCAGGTCGAGCAAGAACCGCATCCCCTCGGGAAACACCGAAAAGCGCTGCAACAATCGGGTACGCGGCGACACCAGTGCACGGCGCAGGCTGATTTCGGCCTGGCCTTCTTCGGCAGTGCCCGCCGCGGCCTCGTAGCGCTGGCGGGCCGACTTGAAGCGCGTGGCGTCGGGCGCGAACTGCTCGCACATCAGCAGCCACATGTCGCGCCGCTCTTCGGGCTCGGCCTTGGCATACCACTGGGCCACGGCCTGCGCGCGACGCCCGCCTTCCAGCTCGCTCACCTGTGGCGCCACCACCTCCTGCAGATCGGCCAACAGGCGGCGCAGTGCACGGGGCGACAGCGACTCTTGCCCGCGGCGCAAAGTGGCCTGGAGCCGCTCGTGCGTGGAGCGCGGCACTGATACCTTGGCCACCACGTCGGTCACCGTCTTGTCGAGGCCTGCCAGTTTGGCGGTCTTGTCCGCCGCTTTATCGCCCGCCTTTTCGCCGGGCTTGTCGGGCATTTTTTCGTTTGATTTGGGCGGAGTCTTGTCGACGGCTTTGTCGGCAGCGGGCGCGGCCGAACGCAGCCGCGACACACTGCGGGAGATCCATTCAGGGGTGGTGGTGATCATGGTGTCAGCCTCGATTGATGGTTGCGTGCGACGTCACGCAGCGCATCGCGCTGGCGCAACAAATGGGTGCGCATGGCTTCTTCGGCGGCATCGCAGTCGTTTGCCTTGAGGGCCGCAAATACCGCCAGATGCTCGGCCAGGCTTTGCTGCAGGCGGCCGGGCACGTGCAGGGTTTGCGCGCGCGCCAGGCGCAGAATTTTTCGCAGATCGCCAATCACCTGGGCCAGCCAGCGGTTGTCGGCAAGCGTGATGAAGGCCTCATGGATGGCGTAGTTGGCCTCGTAGTAATCCGTGATCTGGCCGTCGGCTGCGCACTTCTGAAGCCGGTCGTGCAAGGCCTCCAAAGCGGCCACGTCAGCCCCACCCGCTTTGCGCGTGGCCTCGTGCACAGCACGCCCCTCCAGCAGCGCGATGACGGGGAAGATGTCATCCAGGTCGCGCTCGGTGATCTGCGCGACGAAACAACCGCGGCGTGGCTCGTGGCGAAGCAACCCTTCGGCCACCAGCACCTTGAGCGCCTCGCGAAGCGGGGTGCGGGAAATCGCCAGCCGCTCGCAAAGAGCCCCCTCGTCCAGAAAGCTCCCAGGCGGCAGCGCGCCTTCAAAAATCTGCTCGCGCAGGCGCGAGGCCGCTTCGTCGTGCAGTGAGTTGGGAACCAGACGCATGGTGCGATTGAAACTCCGGGTTGATGGAAGTGGCAAGCGGATCGCTTGCAGCTATTGCAGTCAACGTGGCTTCAAATGCAGCCAAACATCAACATCACTCCCGTGAGATTGTAATTTCTCATAATTACGCAAAATGACAAGAGAAAAACCCTCGAATGCACATCTCAGCCGACAAACGGGCGGCCGATGGTGCTGTCACACAACACACGGGGCTGCAGGGAGAGCGCCACGCCCGAGATTGAACGCTGGATTTATCGCGCCCGAAAACTCACAGGCAAGTCAGCAGGGCTACCGGGTGCATGCCGCTGCGACACCCGTCACGAAGGGCCCGCGAGTGCACCCATTCACACATACTCGACGCCCATGACGTCTGACCTGACCTTTGCACCGCCCACCCCCGAAGACTTGCGCGGGCACGCTGGGGCGGGAGTTACGTCAATTCAACTACCGTTTTGTCAACGAATACCCGGAATCACGGCCCATGCGGCTGGACGCGCGGGATGCGCAAGGACGACTGCGCACGGACGACTGGTGGCCGGGATACACGCATATGTGTTTTTGAACTGGTTGCACACCGACGTGCTGCGGGTAGCCAAAGAACACCGCGGCCGAGGGCTGGGTGTGCATATATTGCGCTGGGCGGAAGCGCAAGGCAGGGCGCTGGGTGCGCGCCACACCAAGCTGGAAACCTTCGAATGGCAGGCACGCGCCTTCTACCTCCGACAAGGCTACACGGAGTACGCTCGCATTGATGACTATGTGCCCGGGTTCTACCTGGCCTACATGAAGAAGACGCTGGGTTGAAACATTCCGGCACGGGCGAATCAGCCGGGGGGAGTGACGCGGTGCCTCTGGGCAACTGCGATCGGGGCACCGCATTGCCCATCCAAGGCACTATGTTTTTGATAGCTATCAGCGCTTATCAGTAAAGCGCAAGCGCACATTTTTATTTAAATTTTGCTATCGACGTCACCACTGGCTGGCGCTGGGCCCACACCCACAATCCGACGCCCGCGGCGATCATCGGCAGGCAAAGCCACTGGCCCATGCTCATGCCCAACGACAGGATGCCCAAGAAAGCGTCAGGCTCGCGGAAGTATTCGGCGATGAAGCGGAAGGTGCCATAGCCCACCAAAAACGCCGCGGCCACCTGCCCCTGGCGGCGCTCCTTGCGCGCGTACAGCCACAACAAGATGAACAGCAGCACACCCTCCAGCAAGAACTGGTAAATCTGAGACGGGTGGCGCGGCTGCAGAGAGCCGCTGTGCGCGAACACCATGCCCCAGGGCAAGTCGGGGCTGGCAAAGCGGCCCCACAGCTCGCCATTGATGAAGTTGCCCACGCGCCCGGCCGCCAGGCCCGTGGGCACGCACGGCGCCACAAAATCAGCCACCTGCAACCAGGGCCGCTTGCGTGAGTGCGCGAACCAGATCATCGCCACGATCACGCCCAGCAACCCCCCATGGAACGCCATGCCCCCCTGCCACACCGCAAAAATCTCCAGCGGATGGCTGAGGTAGTAGCCGGGTTTGTAGAACAGGCAGTACCCAAGGCGCCCACCGACCACCACGCCCGCCACCCCCAGGAAGAGGATGTCCTCTACATCCTTGCGCGACCAGGCGCCCGAGCCGGTGATAGAGGCAAATGGCGGGTGCCGAAGGCGCCGGATGCCCAGCAGCATGAACAGGCCGAAGGCCGCAAGATAGGTCAGGCCATACCAGTGAATGGCCAACGGGCCAATCTGCAGGGCGACAGGGTCGATGTGGGGGTAAGTCAGCATGGGGGCTGATTGTGCACGCTGGGCATTCCCCTCATTGCAGTTTGACCTGGGCCAAGGCGACCTGCTCGCTCACAAAGTCAATCCAGCGCGCCAGTGCAGGCGGGACTGCCGATGCCATCCATACCAGGCTGGTTTCACACACCGGCGCCAACGTGGGCCTACCCCCCAGTTGGCGGTAAACCACGCCAGGGCGCTGAAACTGCTGCACGCTTGCGGGCACCCAGGCCACCCCCAGATCAGCCGACACCAGGTTGACGATGGTCTGCATCTGGATCGCCTCTTGCGCCACCGTGGGTTCGCGGCCTGCCTCGTGGTACAGCGCAAGGATCGCATCGTAGAGCGACGGCAGGATGGGCCGTGGGAAGATTACCAACGGCTCGGACAGCAGCTTGCGCAGGTGCACCACCGGTTGCTGGGCCAGCGGGTGGCGGTCGGGCATGGCCAGCACCAGGGGCTCACGCGCGACGCACAGGTTTTGCAACGTGGGCGGCGCCTGGCCGGGTGTGTGCAGCAACAACCCCGCATCGATGTCGCCACGCCCCAGGGCCTGCAGTTGCACATCGCCAGTCGCTTCGATCAGTTCCAAGCGCACGCCGGGCCATTGGGCCCGAAAAGCGCGCACCCACTGCGGCAACATTCCAAATCCCACCGTCGATACAAACGCCAGTCGCAGCCGTCCTACCTCGCCTGCTGCGGCTGCACGTGCATGGGCAGGCAACGCCTGGGCGCGATCGAGCAAATCCAGCACCTGCGGCAACAAGGCAGTCCCAGCCGGTGTGAGTTGCACGCTGCGTTTGGTGCGTTCGAACAGTTTCAGGCCCAGGGTGCGCTCCAGCCCGGCGATGGCCTGGGTGAGGGGCGGCTGTGTCATGTGCAAGCGCTGGGCTGCTCGTCCAAAGTGCAATTCCTCGGCCAAAGCGGCAAATTGCCGCCATAAACGCATATCAATGAAGGGCTCTTTCATACGCCCCGCATATTAATCACCTTCGACAAACGGATTGGATGGCGCGCGCCAATCACCGCATACTCGCGGCTGCGAAAGGTTTCTTCATCCACAAGCATCGCTCCACGAAGGAAAACACACCATGGCAGACAACAAAATCATTCCGATCCAGCCCATCAACCGCCGCAGCGCCAACATCACCCAAGGCAAGTCACGGGCACCCAACCGCTCCATGTACTACGCCATGGGCTACGAGGAGGCTGACTTCGTCAAGCCCATGGTCGGCGTGGCCAACGGCCACAGCACCATCACGCCTTGCAACAGCGGTCTGCAGAAGCTGGCGGACGCAGCCATTGCAGGCATTGAGGAAGCTGGCGGCAATGCCCAAGTGTTCGGCACGCCCACCATCAGCGACGGCATGGCCATGGGCACCGAAGGGATGAAGTACAGCCTGGTGAGCCGCGAGGTCATCAGCGACTGCATCGAGACCTGCGTGGGCGGCCAGTGGATGGACGGCGTGCTGGTGGTCGGCGGCTGCGACAAGAACATGCCCGGCGGCCTGATGGGCATGCTGCGCGCCAACGTGCCCGCCATCTATGTCTACGGCGGCACCATCCTGCCCGGCAGCTACCAGGGCAAGGACCTGAACATCGTGAGCGTGTTCGAGGCCGTGGGCGAGAACGCCGCTGGCAAGCTGAGCGACTTCGACCTCAAGGAAATCGAAAAGCGCGCCATCCCCGGCACCGGCTCGTGCGGCGGCATGTACACCGCCAACACCATGTCCAGCGCGTTCGAAGCCCTGGGCATCAGCCTGCCCTACTCGTCCACCATGGCCAACCCTCACGACGAAAAAATGAACTCGGCCAAGGAATCGGCCAAGGTGCTGATCGAGGCCATCAAGATGGACTTGAAGCCCCGCGACATTGTGACCAAGAAGGCCATCGAGAACGCCGTGGCCGTGATCATGGCCACCGGCGGTTCCACCAATGCCGTGCTGCACTTCCTGGCCATCGCGCACGCGGCAGGTGTCGAATGGAGCATCGACGACTTCGAACGCATACGCAAGCAAACTCCCGTGCTGTGCGACCTCAAGCCCAGCGGCAAGTACCTCGCCGTGGACCTGCACCGCGCAGGCGGCATTCCGCAAGTGATGAAGGTGCTGCTGAACGCCGGCCTGCTGCACGGCGACTGCATCACCATCAGCGGCAAGACAGTGGCCGAAGTGCTCAAGGACGTGCCTGATGTGCCCCGGGCCGACCAGAACGTGATCCGCGGCATCGACAAACCCATGTACGCCCAGGGCCACCTTGCCATCTTGAAGGGCAACCTCAGCCCCGAGGGCGCCGTAGCCAAGATCACCGGCCTGAAGAACCCCGTCATCACCGGCCCGGCCCGCGTGTTCGACGACGAGCAGTCCGCGCTGGAAGCTATCCTGGCCGGCAAGATCAAGGCCGGAGATGTGATGGTGCTGCGCTATCTGGGCCCCAAGGGTGGCCCCGGCATGCCCGAGATGCTGGCCCCCACCGGCGCGCTGATTGGCGCCGGGCTAGGTGAGAGCGTGGGCTTGATCACCGATGGCCGCTTCTCCGGCGGCACCTGGGGCATGGTGGTGGGTCACGTGGCACCTGAAGCCGCTGCCGGCGGCACGATCGCTTTCGTCAATGAAGGCGACAGCATTACCATCGACGCGCGCCAACTGCTGCTGGAGCTGAACGTGAGCGAAGAAGAGATCGCCAAGCGCCGCGCCGCCTGGACGGCCCCCGCCCCGCGCTACACCCGCGGTGTGCAGGCCAAGTTTGCGTTCAATGCCTCCAGCGCCAGCAAGGGCGCCGTACTGGACGCCTATTGAGGCTACTTCAGCGGTGCCTGCCAAACGGACAGCGGCACCGCGTTGACAACGAGAAAGCCCCGTGGCGCCAAGCGCCGCGGGGCTTTTTCAGTTCTCCACCGCAGTCAATCGCGGGAAGTTAGCTCAACCGGTGAGCCACCCAGTGGTTCAACGCGGCTTGCGCGGCGCAATGCCCAGTGCTTCCTTGTGCTTGTTGATTCGGTCCTGCTTGCGCTGATCCATCTTTTCCATAGCTTTACGCTTGGTATACCCGGTAGCATCAGCCCAGGCCCACCATAGCAGTGTGAGCCCAAAAGGAGACATGACCCACCACCACGACCACGTGGCGACGGGACCGATTTCCAGATACTTCAGCGCAAGCAAAATGAGTGAAAGACCCAGCAGATACATCGCAACCTCCAGAAAACGCCGCAAAAGGCCTGATTGACTGGGGACAAATGCATGTCAACCCAAGTCACTACAATTCCATTGAAAGCACTGTAACTCAACCACAGGAATTCCCACCATGAAGCGTACCCTGATCACCCTTGCCATGACGCTATCGGTTGCAGCCCCCGCAATGGCCGATCTGGCCCTGGCGACCTCCAAGAATTGCATGGCCTGCCACGCAGTCGACAAGAAACTAGTGGGTCCTTCTTACAAGGATGTGGCAGCCAAATATGCTGGGCAAAAGGACGCTGTGGACAAGCTGGCCGCCAAGATCATCAAAGGCGGCGCAGGCGTGTGGGGCCCGGTGCCTATGCCAGCCAACGCGCAAGTCAATGATGCAGATGCGAAAAAGCTGGCGGCTTGGGTCATGACCATCAAGTAATCAATCACAGCGGAGCCGTTGGCTTCGTAAAGACAAACAGCCGCGCCACATTTCGTGTGCCGCGGCTGTTTTGTTGTGAGCACCACCACCCCCAGGATGCCGACGAGGCTACTCCGGGACAACAGGCCCGATGAACGTCAAACGATAGGCGTCACCGTATTGGTGTGTTCCCGCGCACGCAGTTGCTGTTCCAGTTGTCCCACATAGGCGGCCGTGGTGTTGTCGGTCTCCTGAGCGCGCGCGGCGAGGTGCGCCTCCAGCACATCCATCCGCTGGAGCACCGCTGTGTGGGCCTGCTGGTGTTGTGATTCCAGGAACGCACGCAATTCTGTGAAGCGAGACGCTTCTGCGCGGTCAGCCAATTCACGCTGGGCTTGCAACTCTTTGGTGTGGCGACGGGTTTCCATCAATACCGAGCCCTGAAGCGAAAGCACATAGGCCACAGAGAAAACACTGAGTAGCGCGGTAAGCGCCAGCATGATCAACCCCAGGGGCGCCTCAATGGACATGACGCCCAAAGACACCACCGTGGGTTCGGCCAGCGTTGGCCAGTTGAGAGCAGCCAGTGCAGCGATGGCCAGCACGGTCAATAAAAGTACAACAGATCGCAGGTGCATGGGTTACTCCGTCAGCAATACGCCCAGCCTGATAGGCCGGTCACGCAGTGCAGCGGTTGTAACGCATGAAGAGTCGACCAAGGGCCGGCAAGCTCCGATTTCAGCTACCGTCCTACAGTACGACCGGGGCGCACATCCTTTTCAGCAGGAGGCGCCGGGGCCGGAGTGGCAGCATCGACATGCCGCCAGCATCGACCCGCACTGCGGCCTCGCGACTCAATTCGCCTCAGACAACTGATCCAGAATGGCAGGATTCTCCAGCGTACTGGTGTCCTGGGTGATGGCTTCACCCTTGGCGATGCTGCGCAGCAAGCGGCGCATGATCTTGCCGCTGCGCGTTTTGGGCAGATTTTCGCCAAACCGGATGTCCTTGGGCTTGGCGATCGGACCGATTTCCTTGGCGACCCAGGCGCGCAGTTCGTTGGCGATCTGCTTGGCTTCTTCGCCGGTGGGTCGCGAGCGCTTGAGCACGACGAAAGCGCAGATGGCTTCGCCAGTCACGTCGTCCGGGCGACCGACCACAGCGGCTTCCGCCACCAGATCGGTTTTGGAAACCAGCGCCGATTCAATCTCCATGGTGCCCATGCGGTGGCCCGACACATTCAGCACGTCGTCGATACGCCCCGTGATGCGGAAGTAGCCCCGGTCAGCACTGCGAACCGCGCCGTCACCAGCCAGGTAGTAGCCTTTGAGTTCTTCGGGAAAGTAGGCCTTCTTGAAGCGTTCGGGGTCGTTCCAGATAGTGCGGATCATGCTGGGCCAAGGGCGCTTGATGACCAGAATGCCGCCCGATCCGTTGGGAACGTCGTTGCCCATCTCATCGACGATGGCCGCAGTGATGCCTGGCAATGGCAGTGTGCAGCTGCCAGGCACCAGCGGCGTGGCACCGGGCAGCGGGGTGATCACATGACCACCGGTTTCGGTCTGCCAGAACGTGTCCACAATAGGGCAGCGCTCGCCGCCCACATTCTTGTGATACCACATCCAGGCCTCGGGGTTAATGGGCTCACCCACGCTGCCCAAAATGCGCAGGCTCGACAGGTCTGAGCGCGCGGGATGCACCACCGCGTCACCTTCGGCAGCCTTGATGAGCGAGCGGATGGCCGTGGGAGCGGTGTAGAAAATCGAGCATTTGTGCCGTTCGATCATCTGCCAGAAACGCCCCGCATTGGGATAGGTGGGAATGCCCTCAAAAACGATCTGGGTAGCGCCTGCTGCCAGCGGGCCGTAGGCCACATAGGTGTGCCCCGTTATCCAGCCAATGTCAGCCGTACACCAGAACACGTCATCAGGGCGCAGGTCAAACGTCCAGTCCATGGTGAGCTTGGCCCACAGCAGGTAACCGCCCGTGCTGTGCTGCACACCCTTGGGCTTGCCGGTGGAACCGCTGGTGTAAAGGATGAACAAGGGGTGCTCTGCACCTACCGCCACAGGGGGGCAATCCGTAGACTGCCCTTCTAATGCTTCCGCAAACGTCTTGTCGCGCCCGGCCACCATGTTGCAGGCCGTGGCGGTGCGCTGGTACACAAACACATTGCGGATCGTATCGCAGCCGCCCATGGACAGCGCTTCATCGATGATGGATTTGAGCGGAAGTTCTTTGCCGCCTCGCATTTGAAAGTTGGCGGTGATGACCGCCACTGCGCCAGCGTCAATGATGCGCTCCTGCACCGCCTTGGCGCTGAAACCACCAAACACCACACTGTGAGTGGCGCCGATGCGCGCGCAGGCTTGCATGGCCACCACGCCCTCGATGGTCATGGGCATGTAAACCAGCACACGGTCGCCCTTGGCAACGCCGTGGGCCTTGAGCGCATTGGCAAACTGGCTCACCCGGGCCAGCAGTTCCTTGTAGCTGATGCGGGTGATGGAGCCATCGTCCGCCTCAAAAATGATGGCTGTCTTGTTCTCGGTGGGGGTGCCGATGTGCCTGTCCAGGCAATTGGCTGACGCATTCAACTCGCCATCGGCGAACCACTGGTAGAACGGCGCGTTGGACTCATCCAGTGTACGGGTGAAGGGTTTTGACCACTGGACGTTGTCACGCGCCAGGCGCGCCCAGAAGCCCTCAAAGTCATTCGTTGCCTCAGCACACAGCGCGTCGTAGCCCGCCATGCCCGACACACGGGCCGCTTTGACAATGGCGTCAGTAGGTGGGAACACGCGGTTCTCGACCAACACGGACTCAATTGCAGATGTGGGGGCGCTCATGGTGTTGTCTCCTGGTTCTATGGAATTGGCCGGTACTGTCAGCCGCGGCACTTACAAGCCACTGACTGGCACGAAGCTTACAGAGGATAGCCCTTGTGTCACCCACCTATCACCCCATGGGCGTGTCAGGAGGTTCTAGAATCGCCCGTCGCTTATTGACTGCCCCCAAAACCCGGTTCCACATGTCCTCGCCTATTCCTACCAGACCCTCGCCCATGCGGCCATTGCCCGCCCTGATCTTTGCGAGCCGCTGGCTGCAGTTGCCGCTTTACTTGGGATTAATTTTGGCGCAGGCAGTGTACGTCTTCCATTTCTGGGTAGAACTGGTGCACTTGATCGAAGCAGTTTTTGGCAATACCGAAGCGCTTCAAAAGCTGGTGTCCAGCATCGGCTACAAGAGCGATATTGCGGTGACATCGCTCAACGAGACCATCATCATGCTGGTAGTGCTGGCATTGATCGACGTGGTCATGATCTCGAACCTGCTCATCATGGTCATTGTGGGCGGGTACGAAACCTTTGTGTCGCGTCTGCGGCTGGAGGACCACCCCGACCAGCCCGAGTGGTTGAGCCACGTCAATGCCTCGGTGCTCAAGGTCAAACTGGCCACTGCCATCATCGGCATCAGCTCCATACATTTGCTCAAGACATTCATCAACGCCGCCAACTACGAGCTCCAGGTCTTGATGTGGCAAACCATCATCCATGTGGTGTTCCTGCTCAGCGCGCTGGCGATTGCTCTGACCGACAAACTCATGTCGAACGGCGCAGAAAAGCACTGATCGCCAGCCGAACCACCGCCGCGCTCCCCGCGGGCCAATGCCCGCCTCAGACGTTTCTTCTTCACCCCCCGCGCCGCGGGGACTTGAAAGGGCTTGCCTAGAATGGCCGCTCGTTTGACAGGATAGAACACCGTGCTGCTGCTCATCATCTTGCTGCCGCTGCTGGCAGGCACCAGCCTCACCGGTTGGTCTGGAGCCCTTCAAAACCCCGGTTACCGCGCGCGCACTGCCTGGATTGCCGCCGCCGTGACTGCCGCCAGCCTGGGCCTGCTGCTAATGCACGCGCCCGCGGTGATGGATGGCGAGGTACTGCGGCAGTTCACGCCCTGGGTTCCCGAAATCGGCTTGAACATCGGTTTGCGCCTCGATGGCTTGTCGCTCATGTTCGCCCTGCTGATTACCGGCATGGGCCTGCTGATCATTCTGTATGCACATAACTATCTGGGTGCCGACGACCCTGCAGGCAAGTTTTATTGCACGCTGATGCTGTTCATGGCTGCCATGTTGGGCATTGTGCTGTCCGACAACGTGCTGCTGCTCATCGTGTTCTGGGAGCTGACCAGCATCTCATCCTTCCTGCTGGTAGGTTACTGGAACCACCGCGCCGACGCGCGCGCTGGCGCCCGCATGGCCTTGGCGGTGACCGGTGGCGGCGGGCTGGCCATGCTGGGGGGCTTTGTGCTGCTGGGCCAGATCGCTGGCACGTACGAAATCAGCCAGATGACGGCAGTCGCCGCGCAGATCCAGGCAGACGCGCGCTACCCTGCGGCGCTGATCTTGATCCTGTTGGGCTGCTTCACTAAAAGTGCGCAATTCCCCTTCCACTTCTGGTTGCCGCAGGCCATGGCCGCGCCCACGCCCGTGTCGGCCTATCTGCACTCGGCCACCATGGTGAAGGCAGGGATCTTTTTGCTGGCAAGGCTGACTCCTGTCATCGGCGGCACTGAACTGTTCGTGGGCATCGTGTCCACCGCAGGGCTTGTCACGGTTACCTTTGCCGCTTTCATTGCCATCTTCAAGCACGACCTCAAGGGGCTGCTCGCCTATTCCACTATCAGCCACCTGGGGCTCATTGTTTTCCTCATCGGGCTGGGCTCGCCGCTGGCCGCAGTGGCGGCGATGTTCCACATCCTGAACCACGCCAGCTTCAAGGCCGCCCTGTTCATGACGGCAGGCATTGTGGACCACGAAACCGGCACCCGTGACCTGCGCCAGCTTGGTGGCCTGTACCGGCTGATGCCCTGGACGGCCACGCTCGCCATGGTCGCCGCAGCGGCCATGGCTGGCGTGCCGCTTTTCAACGGATTCATCTCCAAGGAAATGTTCCTTACCGAGGCCGTGGCGTTTTCGCAAGGCGCTGGCAGCTGGCACTGGCTGGTGCCAGCCATGGCCACGTTCGCTGCGGTCTGCAGCGTCGCGTATTCGGCCCGGCTGGTGCACGACATGTTCTTTAACGGGCCACCGCGCGATCTGCCCAACCCCCACCCGCACGAGCCGCCATTGGGCATGAAGGCGCCTGTGGCCCTGCTCTCCGCAATCTGTATTGTTGTAGGGCTCTTGCCGTCGCTGGTGGCCGGACCGCTGGTGCTGGTGGCGTCGACCGCCATGCTGGGCACGCCGCCGCCCGAGTTCCATCTGGCGATCTGGCATGGCTTCAACGTACCGCTGCTGCTCAGCGCCGTGGCACTGGGAGCAGGCCTGTTGCTGTATTTCTGGCTGGCGCGCGGCAAACGGCTGCACAGCCTGACCTCCGAGAAATGGTTTGGCGCACTGACAGGATCCAACTTGTTCACGCGCGGTTCAGACCGCTTGTTCGAGGGTGCAGGCCGAATCACCGCGCTGCTGGAGACGGGGTCACTGCAACGCTACCTTGCGTGGATGGTCCTGGCCTGCGTCGCAGCCGTCGCGGTGCCTGTGTTGTCGGGCCAGACGCCCGGCACTGGTACCCGTGAGTTGCTGCCGGTCAATGCGGTTGCACTGGTGATCTGGGGGTTGCTGCTGGCAGCGTGTGTCTGGCTCATGCTCAAGCACCATGACCGGTTCCAATCAGTGGTGGTTGCAGGCGTTATTGGCCTGGTCACTTCCTTGACTTTTGTCGGCCTTTCTGCTCCCGACCTTGCACTTACCCAACTGACGGTGGACGTGGTCTCCACGGTGCTTCTGCTGATGGGGCTGGCCCTGCTGCCCCGCCTGTCACCACGCGAATCCTCCGACACGCGCAGGTTGCGCGACGGCTCCATTGCGCTGCTGGGCGGTGCGGGCATGGCTTGGCTGGCGTGGGTCATGCTGACGCGCGATCATGACTCCATTGCCTGGTACTTCCTCAATCAGTCCGCCATCGCGGGCGGGGGCACGAACGCGGTGAACGTGATTCTGGTGGATTTCCGGGGCTACGACACTTTTGGTGAGATCACCGTGTTGGGCATTGCCGCAGTGGGCGTGCTGGCGCTGATGGATGGCATGCGCACCCGGCGCCCCGCTACCGATGTCAGTGGTGAGCCCTATACCTTCGGCGCCCAGCCGCTCATGCTGCGTGTCGCTGCCCGCGTGGTGCTGCCGCTGGCCTTGGTCGTGACGCTGTACATCTTCATGCGGGGGCACAACCTGCCAGGTGGTGGATTTATTGCGGGCCTGGTCACTGCGGTGGCCCTGGCTCTGCAATATGTCGCCATGGGTCAGACGCGCGCCGAAGCTCTGTTGAGGGCCGAAGGCGGGCGGCGTTTTGTGCGCTGGATCGGTATCGGCCTGGGTATCGCCGGGTTGACGGGCATTGGTGCTTTTGCCTTTGGCCAACCGTTCCTGACCAGTGCCCACGGCCACCCTCACATTCCGATTCTGGGAGACATTCCGCTTGCCACGGCCGCGCTGTTTGACTTGGGCGTGTACATCACCGTGGTGGGTGCCACGTTGCTGACGCTGTCCACACTCGGGTCTGTCACCCGCGAGGGTACGGGCAAGTCGCGCACGCCCCCACCTGCCAACGCTAACATCAATCCCGCCGGAGTCCAACCATGATCATGAGCCTTGAATTTCTGGTGGCCACCGGCATTGGGGCGGTCACCACCACTGCTCTGTACCTCATCCTTCGCGGCCGGACCTGGCCGGTGATTCTTGGCCTGAGCCTGCTGGGCTACGCCGTCAACGTCTTCATTTTTGCCATGGGCCGCCTCTGGCAAAACGCGGCGCCCATCCTGACGGAAGGTGGACGCGTGGCAGACCCGCTCCCTCAGGCACTGGTGCTCACCGCGATCGTCATCGGTTTTGCGACTACCGGATTTGTGGTGGAACTGGCGCTGCGCAGCCGCCACGAAACCGGCACGGACCATGTGGACGGGCACGAGCCAGGACACCGCCCCATCACACCACAGCGGGATGAGGCGGCATGATCGGAGATCTCTTGAACGCATTCTTCGGGCAGCATCTCCCGGTGCTCCCCGTGCTGCTGCCGATGTTCACCGCGGTGGTGCTGCTGCTCGTGGGCGACGGCGGCGGGCAGTCCAGCCACGGAGGATCACAGTTGCGCGCCCGGCGTTGGGTCAGCATGACGTCAGTGGTGTTTGGCGCAGTGCTGGCCTGGCGCCTGCTGACCGAGGCCGCCAGCGGCCCCCTCACCGTATATCCCCTGGGCGCCTGGCCTGCGCCGTTTGGCATCGTGCTGGTAATTGACCGCCTGAGCGCGCTGATGCTGGCACTGACGTGGACGATTGCCGTGCCTGTGCTGTGGTATTCCACCGGTGGCTGGGACAGCCATGGGCGGCACTTTCATGCCTTGTTTCACTTTCAACTCATGGGCCTGTCGGGCGCGTTCGTGACGGGCGACCTGTTCAATCTCTTCGTGTTTTTCGAGATCCTGCTGATCGCATCCTACGTGCTCATGGTGCATGGCCAGGGGCGGGATCGGTTCCGGGCAGGACTTCACTACGTGGTGCTCAATCTGGCCGCCTCGGCGCTTTTCCTCATCGGCCTTGCCATCATCTACGCAGTCACCGGCACGCTCAACATGGCCGACCTGGCGCTGCGCATCACACAGCTGGAGCCTGAGCAGGCATCTCTGCTCAAAGCCGGTGCCATGGTGCTGCTGGTGGTGTTCGGACTCAAGGCCGCCATCGTGCCGCTCTACATGTGGCTGCCCACCACCTACGCCGCAGCGAGTGCACCAGTGGCGGCGCTGTTTGCCATCATGACGAAGGTCGGCGTCTACAGCATCATTCGCGTGCACGCCGTGATGCTGGGCGAAGGCGCCGGGCACGCCGCCTTTGCGGCCGCGCCCTGGCTTCTACCGGTGGCACTGGTCACCACCGTCCTGGGTGTTTTTGGCGCGCTGGCCGCACACAGCCTTGCGCGATTGGTTTCCTACCTGACGGTGTCATCCATTGGGATCATCCTGGCCGCAGTGGGCCTCTTCACTCCTGATTCCATGTCGGCTGCGCTGTACTACACCGTGCACAGCACCCTGGTCATGGCGGCGCTGTTTCTGCTGGTGGAACTCGTGGCTTCGCAGCGAGGCGCTGCAGGCGACCACCTGCAACCGGCCCCCCCAGTGGCGCAGCCCGTCGCACTGGGCTTGATGACGCTGTTGGGCGCCGCTTCTGCGGCCGGGCTGCCTCCGCTGCCAGGGTTTCTTGGCAAGCTGATGGTGCTGGAAAGCGCCGCGGCCACACCAGCCCACACCTGGGTCTGGGCCGTGGTTCTGGGCGCGGGCTTTCTGACGCTGGTGGGCCTAGCGCGTGCAGGGGCCATCCTGTTCTGGAACGCGCTGCCAGGCCGGTCTGATGACTGCAGCGCGGGCAGCAGTGGCCGCCTCATGACAGCCACGCTGACCCTGCTGGCGCTCAGCCTGCTCCTCGCAGTGGCCGCATCTCCCCTCAAACGCTACACCGATGCCGCAGCTGTGCAACTGGCGGATCGCAACGGCTACGCCGACGCAGTGCTCGACGCAGTGGGCGGGTCGGCGGCGCAGACCACCCGGCCCTACCGAGGTGGCGAAGGCGAAGTGAAGCTACCCGGAAAGGCGGTTGCACCATGAGCAAGAAACAACGCTGGCTGACCCACCCCTGGCTGTCAGTCCTGCTGGCCGTTACCTGGTTGCTGCTGCAGCACTCCGTGTCTGTCTTTCACGTGCTGTCGGGTGTGTTGATCGGCCTGATCGTGCCACGGCTGCTGAAAGATTTTCTGCCCGCCCCGCGCCGCCTGAACATGCGCGCGGCCGTGCGGCTGGGCGGCGTGGTGCTCTGGGACATCGTGGTGTCCAACATCACCGTGGCGCGGCTGGTGCTGGGCCCCATGTCGCGCATGCAGCCCGCCTGGGTGCCCGTGCCACTCACGCTGACCCACCCCACCGCCATTGCATTGTTGGCCACCATCATCACCACCACGCCGGGTACGGTGTCCTGCACCATCGACGAAGAGCGCAACGAGATCCTTGTGCACGCGCTCAACTGCGACGACCCGGCGCAGATGGCCGCTGACATCAAGTCCCGCTACGAAACCCCTCTTCTGGCAATTTTCGAAGCGGCGCAACCCACCGATGCCGCCATCCAAGGAGACCGCGCATGACCGCCACCAGCATCCTTCCTCTGGCGCTGGACATCACCACCGCCGCCATGGCGCTGTCGTTCCTGCTGTGCGCATGGCGCCTCGTGCGGGGCCCGCAGTCCATCGACCGCGTGCTGGCCATCGACACCCTGTACCTCAATGCGGTGGCGTTGGTGGTGCTGCTGGGTATCCGTTGGCAGACCGCCCTGTTGTTCGAGGCGGCGCTGATTGTGGCGATGTTGGGTTTTGCGTCCACCGTGGCGATGGCGCGCTACCTGAGCCGCGGCGACGTAATCGAATGACCGCGTACTGACCTCCGACGCATCAGAAAGACCTTTATGACCTTTCAAATCCTTGCCGAATGGCTGGCTGCCGCGCTTTTGCTGATCGGTGCGTTTTTCTCTCTCGTCGGCGTGATCGGCTTGGTGCGCCTGCCCGACTTCTTCATGCGGTTGCATGCCCCCACCAAAGCATCCACGCTGGGCGTGGGCGGCGTGCTGCTGGCCAGCATGATCCTGGCTGCCGCGGAAGGCCGCATGGGCTTTGCTGAGTTGCTGATCACCCTGTTTGTGTTTGTGACGGCCCCCGTGTCCGCCAACCTCATGGCCCAGGCGGCACTGCACCTGCGCGTGGGCGGGCGTGCCCCGACTCCGCCCGACGCGGTGCCAGAGCGGCGGCAGGGGTAAGGCGCCTCAACCAAGGGTGAAAGGTATGACGCAAATCATTCGCAATGCTAGGCCGTGCTACGTTCATCCCTAATCACGGGATCAAGATTAAAAAATATTGATCAAAACAGGCTCTAGCGCTTAACCATAAAGCGCCAGCAGCTATTCTTTTTGAAGTAAATCGGCCAAATGCAAGCCACCGAGGCCTGCACTGCCCCACAGCGGTTCCAGGCTCCCAACCCGGTCCAGCAGTAGCCTGCGCAACAAGGGCTCCAGCAACGTGTTGTGCGGGTCTGCCAGCAACACATAACGTGACTCTGGAACGTCCGACGCACTCGTCGCCACATCTGCCACCTCGCCCACCCAGTCCAAGGTCGTCAGTGCCTCAAGCACGGGCTCCAGTTGCAGCACATCCACCCGCAGCAGTTGCGCCAGCTGGCTCGGGCGCAAGCCCCGTGTCGCGTGGCGGCGGGCGCGGTGTAGTTCTTGCAATACCTCCACTGCCAGCTGAAATGTCCAGCCCGCCACGTTGCCGCGCCGCGCCACACCGGCCAGCAGGCTGGGCAGGTACGCCGTCACCACAGCGCCCAGCAGCACGATGACCCAGGCGACGTAGATCCAGATCAGCAAGATGGGCAAGGTTGCGAAAGCGCCGTACACCACGGAGTACGTGGGGACCTTGCCCAGGTAAAGCGCCAGTACCTTCTTCGCCAGCTCAATACACACCGCCACAAAAAAGCCCCCTGTCCACGCATGTCGCCACTTCACCGGGGTGTTGGGCACATAGTGGTACAGCGACGCCATACCGCCCGCGAGGACCAAGAACTGGATCGAGTCGAACAGCAGTTGCACGCCATCAGGCAGGCGCTTGACCAGCCCGCCAGACGCCGACATCACATACGACGTGAGCGCCAGGCTGGCCCCCATCAACAGCGGCCCCAGTGTGATGGCGGCCCAGTAGATCAGCACGCGCTGTCCCAGGGGCCGCAGGCGTTGCACACGCCAGATGTCATTGAGGGTGCGATCGATGGTGAGGATCAGCGCCAGCGCCGTGGCCAGCAAGATGCTGAAGCCCGCCACGCCCAGGCCGCTGGCCTTGGATGCAAACTGGTTCAGGTAGCCAATCACCTGGCGCGAGATGCTGTCGGGCACCAGACTGCTGACCAGCCAGCCTTGCAACGCATCCTGCAGCTTGCCGAAGATAGGGAACGCGGTGAAGACCGCCAGTGCCACCGTGAAGAACGGTACCAGCGCCAGGATGGTGGTAAAGGTGAGGCTGCTGGCGGTCAACCCCAGGTGGTCTTCGCGAAAGCGCTCACGCAGGGTTTGTGCAGTGGTGCGCCAAGGAAAGTTGGACAGCTCGGTTACCAGCGCTTCCAAGCGCAGCGCTACTGTCTGTAAGGAAAAGGGCATGGCCGATATGATGCCACCCCAATGACTGCATCCCCCACCGCCCCTTCGCCTGCTACCGCAGCCTCTGACAACGGCGTTGCCACCACACGCTGGCTGGCCACTGGCAGCCTTCTTGCCCTGATTGCGCTGTGCCTGGCCTGGGAGCTGGTGGTGGCACCCTTGCGCCCGGGGGGCTCGTGGCTGGCCATCAAGGCCTTGCCGTTGTGCATACCGCTGGCGGGTATCCTCAAAAACCGCATGTATACCTACCGTTGGGTCAGCCTGGTGATCTGGCTGTATTTCACCGAAGGCGTGGTGCGCGGCTGGAGCGATCAACCTCCATCGCAGTGGCTGGCTCTTATCGAAGTGGCCTTGTGCCTGATTCTATTTACCGCTTGCACGCTGCATGTGCGACTGCGCCAGCGCAACGCCAAAGCCGCAGCAGCACTTGCGGAGGCCCCTGCCGACAGTGGCACCGCTGCACCCGCCGCCCACTGACACAAGCACTCCCTTCGCCCTTTCAGCCCCCAGCGGCACCGGCCCCACCACATTGGAATCGGCGCCTATTGAACTGACCAAGAAAAGACCTTTGCCCATGACCACCCTTCTCGACACCTTGCGCACCCTGGTCGGCCCTTCCAATGTCCTCGCCGATGGCGACCTTACGGCGTGGGAGCAAGACTGGCGCCGCCGTGTGCGCGGCAAGGCACTGGCCGTGGTGCGGCCCGCCAACACGCAGGAAGTGGCCGCCGTGGTCAAAGCCTGCGCAGCAGCGGGCACCTCCATCGTGCCGCAGGGCGGCAACACCGGCCTGGCCGTGGGTTCCACCCCCGATGAATCGGGCACACAAATCGTGCTGAGCCTTACCCGCATGAATGCGGTGCGCAGCGTGGACACCGACAACCTCACCATGACGGTCGAAGCCGGCTGCATCCTGCAGACCCTGCAGGACGTGGCGCAGAACGCGGGCGTGCTGTTCCCCCTGAGCCTCGCGGCCGAAGGCAGCTGCACCATCGGCGGCAACCTGGGCACCAACGCGGGCGGCACGCAGGTGGTGCGCTACGGCAATGCGCGCGACCTGTGCCTGGGCCTCGAAGTGGTCACCGCGCAGGGCGACGTGTGGGATGGCCTGAAGGGCCTGCGCAAGGACAACACCGGCTACGACCTGCGTGACCTGTTCATCGGCAGTGAAGGCACGCTGGGCATCATCACCGCCGCCACGCTCAAGCTCTACCCAGAACCCGCCGCGCGCCTGACCGCCTGGGCGGCTGTGCCATCGATGGAGCACGCTGTGGCACTGCTGGCCTTGGCGCACAAGCAGCTGGGCGCGGGCCTCACAGGCTTTGAGGTGATGGGCCAGTTCGCATTGAGCCTGGTGGGCAAACACATGCCGCAACTTCGCGTGCCGTTTCTGGGCCAAGACGATGCTCCGTGGTGTGTGCTGCTCGAAAACTCCGACAGCGAATCCGAAGAGCATGCTCGCAACCGTTTTGAAGCGCTGCTGGAAACTGCGTTTGAAGCAGGCTGCGTGACGGACGCGGTGGTAGCCGAGAACCTCACCCAGGCGAATCAGCTCTGGCACATCCGCGAGAGCATTCCGCTGGCCCAGGCGGAGGAAGGCCTGAACATCAAGCATGACATCTCGGTGCAAATCTCGCGCATCCCCGCCTTTGTGGCGCACACCGACGCGGTGCTGCAGCGCGAAATTCCGGGCGTGCGCCTGGTCAACTTTGGACATCTGGGTGACGGCAACCTGCACTACAACGTGCAGGCGCCAGCCGAAGGCGATGCCAAGGCCTTCTTGCGCGACCATGAGCAGCAGGTGCACCACCTGGTCTATGAAGCAGTGGCCGAGTTTGGCGGTTCGTTCTCTGCCGAACATGGCATTGGCGAACTCAAGGCCGACAAGCTCGAAAAGTACCAGTCGCCCGTGGCGCTGGGCATGATGCGCGCCATCAAGCAGGCGCTGGACCCGCAGGGCATCATGAACCCAGGGCGGGTGCTGAAGTAGATCGGCGGGAGGTCGTCGTATGCATTCCACCGTTGTGGTGCGCCCCGTTCAAGCCGAAGACTACGCCGCATGGCGCCCGCTCTGGGATGGCTACAACGGGTTCTACGGCCGCTTTGGCGCCACTGCCCTGCCCGAGCACATCACGCAGACCACCTGGCAGCGTTTGCTCGACCCGGCAGAGCCCGTGTTCTGCCTTGTGGCCCACGACAAGCAAAGTGGCGAGATGCTGGGGCTGGCGCACTATGTCTTTCACCGCAGCCTCACGCGCATCGAGCCCGTGTGCTACCTCAGCGACCTGTTCACCCGCGAAGCTGCGCGCGGCCGGGGTGTGGGGCGAGCGCTCATCGACGCGGTGGTCGGCGCAGCACGCGCCGCCAAGTCCACGCGCGTGTATTGGCAGACCCACGAATCCAACGCTGCAGGGCGTCTGCTGTACGACAAGCTGGCCCAGCACCACGGGTTCATCGTGTACGCGCGGGAGTTGTGAGTGCAACCCAGAAGCTATTAAAAAGATAGCTACCAGCGCTTACACATCAAGCGCCAGAGTCCATTTTTACCAGGATTTTTCGTGTGAAGCGGGCAGCACAACGGCCAATGCCTGCCGCAGGCCGCGTCTAAACCACGTCAAAGCACCTTGCGCATCGGCTGTGCCTGCAGCCCCGCCCAGGCTTGCGGGGCACCCACAGGCTCAAATCCATTGCGGCGGTAAAACGCCTCGGCCGTGCGCGTGCTGTCCAGCGCCAGGGCGGTGACACCCGCCTTCCGCGCGTGGGCCTCGGCGTTCTGCAGCAAGCCACGGCCGACGCCCTGGTGCAACGCCTCCGGCAACAGGTAGCACAGCGCCAGGCTGGCCTGCGTCAGCAGTGCAAAACCCACCATCGTTTCCCCCCGGTACGCGCCCCATGCCGCTGCACCGGGCGCGGTGATCCACGCAGCCAGGTTCTCAGGGGTTTTGTTAGCCAGCCATGTGGCAAGGATGGCGGGTTCGTTAGCGTGGTCGGCCACGCAACAGCGGGTGATGGACTGGCGGACGACATGGCAGGCGGCTTCTGCTGCACTTGGTCCGACGGCGAGGGTGCATGTGGGGTGCGGCGCAGCGCCAAAGGGAGTCACGCCGACACCAGTCCCCAAAACGTCAACATCACCGGCACGAGCAATACGTAGAACAACAGGCCCACGAAGACCAGCCCGTTGGTTGTCACCACACGCTTTCCCTGGTGACGAAACGACAGGGCGCCGGCTGCGCCAAAGATACGCGCTTCGTCACTGCCCAAGCGCTCGGATCGCCAGCGGCCCAGACTGACAGCCCGCACTACCAGTGCACCCGTGAGTATCAGCAGCAGTTCGACCGCTGACCACAGCACCGCGACAACAAGCTCAGCCATAGGCACCCCCACCGAATCGACGACAAGGTATCTTAGAGCCGCGAGTCGCTGCCGCTGAACCAAGCCCCGCGCTCAAGCTGGGTCTTGGGCCGCAGGATGCAGCCGACTCCATTCGCTCGCCGCTTTCCACCCCGGTGGCACACACCCCTGCTCCATCACACACAAGCTCGCACTGGCCAGCGCGTGGCGCAGTGCCTGCTGGCACGCCCCGGCCGTCAGTGTTTCAACGAACTGCTCAAAGCGCACGCCACTCTCAACGTGCGCCTGCCGCAGCAGGTGCGCCAGCAGCCCCGCCAGAAAGCTGTCGCCGGCGCCCACGGTGTCGACGACCTTCAGCAGCTGCGCTTCTCTGGCAAACCACTGTGCGCCATTGCGATGCAGCAGCCATGCGCCTTCAGCCCCCAACGTCAGGGCCATCAACAACGCTTGTGGATTCGCCAGCAGCAAGTGGCGGGCGCGGGCCACTGCATCGGGACCCGGCACGGCCAGGTGGTCCAAGTCTTCGTCGCTGACCTTGATGACGTGGGCGTGCGTCAGCGCTGCGTGCACCGTGGCGCGGTAGGCGCCCAGGTCTGGCATGACGGACGGGCGCAGGTTGGCGTCTACCACCACGCAGCGGCCTGCGGCGCGCTGGGCTGCGAGCCAGGGCAGGTAGATGGTCGTGTCGCGCGCGTCAAGCGCCAAGGCGCCGGTGCAGACCACTTGCAGCGCGGGCAACGCGGTGCAGGCCTCGCCCAGACCTTGGGCGGACACGGCTCGGTCGGCAACCCCTTCACGGTAAAAGGCGTAGTCGGGGTGACCGTTTTCATCCAGGTTGACCACGGCCAACGACGTGACTTGCTGCACCGGCTCGGGCTGCGCCAGCGCCACACCGTCGGCAACCAGCTGCGCGGTCAGTTCGCGGCCAAAGCGGTCGCGCGACAAGGGGTTGAGGTATTGCGTGCCAACGCCCTGGCGGGCCAGCGCACGGCACAGGTTGTAGAGCGCACCGCCCAGGCATGGCAGATAGCTGCCATCGGGGCGGCGAATGAGGTCGATAAGCGCCTCGCCCGCGATGGCTGCTTGGATGGGGGCCGGGGCGCTGGAGGTGTCTTGTGCAGAAGTCATGGTGGTCTGGAGGGTGCAGGCAGCACCTTAGAACTGCGATTGCAGCGCAGGGTACAGCGCCACGAACCTGGCATAGCGTTCGGCCAGCAAGGCCTGTTGCGCAGGCTGGGGGATGAAGGTGGCGTCCGCAGGCAGGGGCTGACACCAATGCGCTTCGTCGCCACCGCAAGCCATGGCTGCCAGACGGGCTGCGCCCAGGGCGGCAGCGGCATGCGCGCCCCGCGGCCGCCGCAACGGCGTGCCCAACGCGCTGGCCAGCAGTTGTGCCCAGGGGGTGCTGCGGGCACCGCCACCGACCAATGCCAGGGCCTCATCACCGCGAGACGTGGCACTGCCCTGCCCGGCACCTGCGGTGCGCATGGCGTTGAGGCCATCCAGCAGGCCAAAGCCCACGCCCTCCATCACGGCATAGGCCAGGTCCGCCGCTTCGTGCTCGGCCCGCAGGCCCATGAAGACGCCGGTAGCGGAGGCATTGTTGTGCGGGGTGCGTTCGCCACTCAGATAAGGCAAGAAAAGCGGCGCTTGCGCTTGGCGGCCGGCGCTGAGGGTGCCGACGGCGTCAGACAGTTGCGCCTCGTCGCCGCGCCCCGTGAGCCGGGTGACCCAACCAAACGCACTGGCCGCGCTGAGCATGACCGACATGTGGTGCCAGCGCTGCGGCAACGCGTGGGCGAAGGCGTGCACAGCACGTTCGGTGGCAGGGGCAAACGCGTCTGTCACACGGAACACCACGCCCGATGTGCCCAACGACACAAAACCTTGCCCCGCCGTGCGTGCGCCCACGCCCACCGCGCTGGCAGCGTTGTCCCCTGCCCCCGCAGCCACCACTACGCCACCGCTCAAGCCCCAGCGGCGCGCCACGTCGCTGCGCAGCGTGCCAGTGGCTGCATTGCCCTCGGCCAGCGCGGGCATGTGCGATGCATCCAGCCCACAGGCCTCCAGCATCGCCGGGTTCCAGGCGCGGGCCTGCACATCGAGCCACAACGTGCCGGATGCGTCGGACATATCGCTTACCGCATCACCCGTGAGTTGCAGGCGCAGCCAGTCCTTGGGCAGCAGCACGGTGCGGATCTGGTCGAACACGGCGGGTTCGTGCGTGCGCAGCCACAGCAGCTTGGGTGCGGTGAAGCCTGGCATGGCGAGGTTGCCCGTGATGTGGCGCGAGGTGGGCACTGCCTGCTCCAACACAGCGCATTCGGCGCTGGCGCGGCCGTCGTTCCACAAAATGGCGGGGCGCAGCACCCCGGCTTGTGCGTTCAGCACCACCGCCCCATGCATATGACCTGACAGACCGATGCCACGTACCTGCGCCCACGCGGCAGGCGCCTGGGCACGCAGTTGCGCAACGGCGGCTTCTACAGCGGTCATCCAATCGGCGGGGTGCTGCTCGCTCCAGGTGGGCTGCGGACGGTGCTGGGGCACCGCAGCGTCGGCCGTGGCCAGTACTGTCTGCGTGTCGTCGAGCAGCAGGAGCTTGACACCCGAAGTGCCTAAATCGATTCCGAGGTACATGGGGGCTAGCTTGGTTTGGGGTCTACCGCAGAGGTGGAAGGGGTGAATGTGGGCCTTGCGCCCTGGCTTTGAAAGAATGCGCCCGAACGGTTGGGCTTGAATGGAGGCGGTGAGAAAAAGCAATCGCGTCTGCCAATGCCACGCGGCCCACGCCACCCTCCACGACCGCAGAGGGCGTCACACCTTGCCAAACCTTCCAGCCCCCTGCTTGCGGTATTCACTCGGCGTCATGCCCTTGATGTCCAGGAAGCGGCGGTTGAAGTTGGCCATGTTGTTAAAGCCCACGTCATAGGCGATGTGGGTGATGTAGCGCTCGGTCTCCATCAGCAGCTGACAGGCGCGGTTCACGCGTACCAGGTTCACAAAATCAGTGAACGTGTTGCCCGTGGCACGGCGAAAGAAGCGCGAGAAGCGGCTTTCCGTCATGCCCAGTTCTTGCGCCAGATCGGCAGCCGATAGCGGGTCGGCCAGGTGGTCGGTGATGCGGCTCACGATGGCATTGATCTGGTCCAGCTGGGTGTCGTTGTCTTCACTCTGCAGTTGCGTGCTCGACAACAGACGAAAGTCAGTGCAACGTGCCAGGTCGCTCAAAAACTCGCAAAAGGCACCAAACCGCGCCAGCCCCTGGCGCGACTTGATACGCTGCCAGTGTTCGGTGGCCTGTGCTTCCATGCCAAAAAATTCAATGCCGTGGCGCGCGCGCTCCAGCAGGGGCAACACCTCGCGCAGTTCGGGAATGTTCTCGCTGCTGGCGATCAAGGGGGCGTGCGAGAACTGGATCACCAGATCGCGCAGCGGCACACCGCCTTCGGGCAGGTCCATGCTGATCCAGTTGTGCGGCAGGCGCGGTCCGGTCAGCACCAATTGCCCCGGCTGAAACTGCCCGATCCAGTCGCCCACAAACACCTTGCCCGAGGTGGCGGTGATCAGGTGCAGTTCGTACTCGTCGTGGTAGTGCCAACGCGCCAGCGGCGTGGGAAAACCGTGCGACAGGCAGCGGATAAAACCCGCCGTCTCGGGGGACTCGTAGCCCAGCTCGGGAAAACGCACATAGTCGTGCTCCAGCTCGGGCTTGGTCTGGCGTGGGGCGATGGGCGTTTTCACGGTCATGGCGTTGTGAGGGTTGAAATTACACCAGCTTCAGTGGTCCCCGCTCCGCCACAAAGGCCTGCACGCGGGCATAGGCTTTGCGCAAGGTTTCCACCAGCTTCGGGTGGCTTGCCATCTCCCCCCACAGGGTGGTGTCGGCGGCATAGGCGGCGATCGGATCGGCGGCCTCACAGATGGCGTGGGCCGCGGCGGGGGACATGGCCTGGTCCTGGTAGGTGTAGGGAATCTGCCCCGCATGCCAGCGCTGAAGATAGGCCAGGAACAGCGCGGGCAGCACGGCCACGCTGTCGAACGACGCGTTACGCGCCAGCTTGTCGCGGATAGTGGGCGCGATCATGCCGGGGATCTTGGAGAATGCATCCATGGCCACGCGCTGGTTGGTGTCGGCAATGGCGGGGTTGCCAAAGCGGTCCAGCACCACATCGCGGTATCGCTCCAGATCGATGGGGCACGGCAGCAATACGGGAATCGCGTCATCGGTCACGTAGTCGTAGGCCATCTGGCGGATGGCGGCATCGTGCGTGCCTTCGTGGATGTACTGGTAGCCCGCTAACGTGCCCGCCCAGGCGATGCAGCTGTGGGTGGCGTTGAGCAAGCGGATCTTGGCCTCTTCATAGGCTTGCACGGACTCCACCATTTCAACGCCCACCATTTCCCACGTGGGGCGCTCGGCGATGAAGCGGTCTTCGATCACCCACTGAATGAAGCTTTCCCCCATCAGCGCAGCCCGGTCGTCCCAGCCGGTGGCCGCCTTCACCCGCTCGGCCACATCGGGCGTGGGACGCGGCGTGATGCGGTCGACCATGGCATTGGGGCTGCTGGTGCGTTCGAGCACCCAGGCCTTGAGTGCGGCATCGCCCAACGCGTCGATGAACTGCAGCAGGCCGCTGCGTGACCGGTCGCCGTTGTGGCGCAGGTTGTCGCAGTTCATCAGCGTGACCGGGCCAGCACCGGCCAGCATCCGCGCACGCAGGATGCTCACCAGCGCGCCGTAAATGGTGTGGCCCGCCTGGCCGGCTTGGACCGCTGCGAGGTCGGCACGCAGGTCCGGGAAGTTGGCCCAGTCGAGCTGATTCTGTGCATCGAGGTAATAGCCGGCCTCGGTCACGGTGAACGAGATGATGCGCGTGGCGGCATCGGCACCGGCGGCGATCAGGGACGCCAGGTCATTCTGATAAGGGATCACGCGCTCGATCGATTCGATGCGGGTATAGCTGCGTTCGCCCTGGGGCGTGACGGTCTCCAGCGTGTAGCGCCCGCCCTGGGCCTCAAGCGCCGCGATGGTCTCGGCCATGTCGGAGCGAAGGTTGCCACCCACGATTGCCCAGCCCATGTCGCCCGACTGGCGCAGTTCGTGAACGTAGACGGCCTGGTGGGCGCGGTGGAAGGAGCCCAGGCCCAGGTGCAGGATGAAATTCATGGTGCGTGAATGCGGAGATTTAAAGATCAAAATTCGTCGGCATCATCACGACGTCGCGGATGGTCATGCCACGCGGGCGGGAGAGCATGAACAGCACCACCTCCGCCACTTCTGTGGCTTCGATGAGGCTGCCACTGGCTTTGGCCTCTTCGAGCCTTTCCGCAGGCCAGTCAGCCAGCAGCGACGTGATGACAGGGCCCGGCGAGATGGCGCCCACGCGGATGCCGTGTTTGAACACCTGGCGGCGCACGGTCTGCACGAAGCAGTTCACCGCCCACTTGGACGATGCGTACACCGGCTCCCACGGCGTGGGGAAATGTGCGGCCAGCGAGCTGGTGACGATGATGTCGCCCGTGCCGCGCTCGATCATGTGCGGCAGCACGTTGTGCACGTTTTTCATCACCACGTTGACGTTGAGGTTCAGCATGCGGTCGATGGCGTCGGGGTCGGCGTCCACAAGATCACCGCCCACATACAGGCCCGCGTTGGCGTGAAAGATGTCGAGCTGCCCCGCGATGGCAAGCGTGCGCTGCAGCAGGCTGGCGCACTGTTGGGTGTCGAGCAGGTCCAGCACCAGCGGATAAGCGCTGGCGCCGATAGCGGCACAGGCCTTGGCCAGTGCCACCTCGTCAAGGTCGATCAGCACCACGTGCGCGCCTGCATCGGCCATGGCCTTGGCACTGGCGAACCCGATACCCGAGGCTGCGCCGGTCACCGCCGCCACCTTGCCCCGCAGGTCTTGTCGAAATGCCATGGTGGTCATGCGGCCTGCCGGGCCACAACACGACCATTCGGATCAAACCAGTGGGCCTCTGACGCATCGATATCCAGACTGACCACTTCACCCGCGCGCAGGCTGGTGCGTTCGGTCTGGCGGGCGACAAACTGCGCACCGCCCGGCGTACCGACGTAGATCAGCGTTTCGGCGCCCAGCGCTTCAACCAGGTCCACCTGGCCGGTCACGGGCGTAGTGCCGGGGCTGCGCACGGCAATGGTCTCGGGGCGAAGCCCGATACACCCGCCCTCGGCGCCTGCGGGCGCTTGTTGCTGCACCGGCAACGGCAACTGCAACAAGGGGACCACATTCATCTGAGGCGTACCAATGAACTGCGCCACGAATTGGTTGGCGGGCTTGTCGTAGAGCTCCAGCGGTGTCCCCACCTGCTCGATGAGACCGTCGCGCAGCACCACCACACGGTCGGCCAGGGTCATCGCCTCCACCTGGTCGTGCGTCACATAGATGGTGGTGGCACCCAGGTCGCGGTGCAGCTTGGCGATCTCCACACGGGTCTGGCCGCGCAGGGCTGCGTCCAGGTTGGACAAAGGCTCGTCAAACAAAAAAACCTTGGGCGCGCGCACGATGGCGCGGCCAATGGCCACGCGCTGGCGCTGGCCGCCCGACAGCTCCTTGGGCGTGCGCTCCAGGTAGGTGGTGAGGTTCAGGATGGCCGCAGCGCGTTCAACCTTCTCGCGGATGATGGCCGGGTCGACCTTAGCCAGCTTGAGCGCAAAACTCATGTTCTCGTACACGCTCATGTGCGGGTACAGCGCGTAGCTCTGGAACACCATGGCCAGGTCGCGCTTGCTTGATGGCTGGTCGGTGATGTCACGGCCGTCGAGCATGAGCGAGCCGCCGTCGATGTTTTCGAGCCCCGCAATCAGCCGCAGCAGCGTGGACTTGCCGCAGCCCGAGGGGCCGACGAAGACGATGAACTCGCCTTGCTGGATAGTGAGGTCGATGCCCTTGATGGCGCGGTGCTCGCCGAAGAATTTTTCGATGCCGCGCAGTTGAAGGTAGGCCATGGAATCGGGTTCCTGAAAACTTGATTGCGTTAAATGGGAGAACTGCGCGCTACTTCACGGCGCCAAAAGTCAGGCCTTGCACCAGTTGCTTCTGACTGAACCAGCCGAACACTACGATGGGCGCAATCGCCATCAGCGAGGCAGCCGACAGCTTGGCCCAGAACAGGCCCTCGGGGCTGGAGTACGAGGCAATCAGCGTGGCCAGCGTGCCGGCCTTGGCGGCGCTCAGGTTCAGGCTCCAGAAGGCTTCGTTCCATGACAGCACCAGGCACAGCAGGCCGGTGGATGCGAGCCCCCCCATGCCCAGGGGCAACAGCACCAGACGTACCTCCTGCCACAGCGTCGCCCCATCCATGCGCGCAGCTTCCAAAATCTCGCGTGGGATGTCCTTGAAGTGTGAGTACAGCATCCACACCATGATCGGCAGGTTGGACAGTGCAAACACAATGATCAGCGCGAGCTGCGTGTCGAGCAAATGGGCCTTCTGGGCGAGCACGTAGATGGGCACCAGCGCGCCTACGGCGGGCATCATCTTGGTCGACAGCATCCACATCAGGATGTCCTTGGTGTACTTGCCCTTGAAGAAGGCCATGGCATACGCCGCGGGCGCGGCCAGCATGAGCCCCACCAGCGTGGAGACCACGCTGGTGATGACCGAATTCTTGGCATACAGCAGATAGTCGCTGCGCTCTTGCACCTCGTGAAAGTTTTCGAGCGTGGGCACGAAAAACAGATCGGGTGGCACGGCAATCGCCTGCAGTTCGGTCTTGAACGCGGTCAGCAACAGCCAGCCCAGCGGGAAAAACAGCAGCAGGGCCACGCCCCATGCGGCCACGGTGCGCAGGGCCAGCATGCCCAGCGGATAGTTGGAACGGCGTCGTGTGGTGGTCATGGTTCGCGCTTCGTTATTTGTCCAGGTTCTTGCCGACCATACGGATCAGGAAGATGGCTGCAATGTTGGCCAGCACCACCGCGAACAACGCGCCCGCGGAGGCCACGCCCGCGTCAAAGTTGAGCAGCGCCTGCTTGAAGATCAGGAAGGTGACGTTGGTGCTGGCATCACCCGGCCCGCCAGCCGTGGTGGTGTAGATCTCCGCAAAGATGCTGAGCAAGAAGATGAGTTCGATCATCACCACCACCGCCACCGAGCGCGCCAGGTGCGGCACGTACAGATAGCGCAGCTGCTGCAGGTAGTTGGCGCCGTCCATGCGCGAGGCTTCGAGCTGCTCGTGGTTCATGCTCTGCAGTGCGGTCATGAAGATCAGCGTGGCAAAGGGCAGCCATTGCCACGACACCATCACGATCACAGAGAACAAAGGGTGTTCGGTCAGCCAGTCCACCGGCTGCGCACCAAAGAACATCCACACCTGCGCCAGCACGCCGTAAATGGGGTTCATCATCATGTTCTTCCACATCAGCGCATTCACCGTGGGCATGACGAAGAACGGCGAAATCAGCAGCACCCGCACGATGCCCCGGCCCGCAAACGGCTCGTTGATCAACAACGCAATGGCAATGCCGAACACCACCGTGATGAGAATCACGCTGCCCAGCAGCAAGATGGTATTGAGCACCGCCGTGCCGAACGAGGGGTCGGTGACGAAGTACTCGAAATTCTCGAGCCCCGTAAAGCCGGTCTGGTCCGGCTGCATGAGGTTGTATCGGATGAGCGAGAAGTAGATCGTCATCACCAGCGGCACGATCATCCACAGGAAGAGCGTGACCATCGCTGGCGTGAGCAGCAGGCGGGGGAGCAGACGGCGGTTCATTGGATATCCATCAAGGCAGCAGAGATTGGGCAGACGCCGCAGCAGGGCTCCGAAATACGCCCCGAACCGTTCGGGCCGAGCCTGTGGAAGCCAGGGCACGCTTTGGGTACAGCCCTTCGACAGGCTCAGGGGTGAGCGGTAAAAAACGGCAGGTGTTGAATCGGCGCCGCGAGTGCTGATTGAATGCTGATTGAACGGTGATTCATCCAGGCCAGGCCGGGTCGGGCCGCGTTGCGACCCGACCTGCCCATCCTTCACCACTTACTTGTAGTAGCCAGCCTTCTTCATCTCACGCTCGGCCGCTACCTGGCTGGCCTTGAGCGCTGCGTCCACCGTCGTCTTGCCCGCCAGCGCGGAGCTCATCTGTTGGCCTACCGCGATGCCGATGGACTGGAACTCCGGAATGGCTGCGAACTGCACGCCGACATACGGGCTCTTGGGCAGGGTCGAGTCCGTGGGGTTGGCCGAATCAATAGCGGTCTTTTCTGCCGCCGCAAAGCGGGCAGCCTTCTGGAACTCTGGCGATGCGTAGGTGCTCTTACGCGTGCCGGTGGGCACATTGGCCCAGCCGTTGGTCTTGGCCACGAGTTGGATGTAGTCCTTGCTGGTCGACCAGGTGATGAACTTCTGCGCGGCGTCCACCTTTTTGGAACCTGCAGGAATGGCCAGGTTCCACGACCACAGCCAGTTGGCACCCTTGGGAGTGTTCATGGTGGGGGCCTGGGCAAACGCCATCTGTTCAGCCACCTTCGATTGCTTGGGGTCGCTCACGAACGACGCTGCAATGGTCGCGTCGATCCACATGCCGCACTTGCCGGAGTTGGTCAGCGCCAGGATTTCGTTGAAGCTGTTGGCCGCAGAGCCGGGGGGGCCGTAGTTCTTGAGCAGGTCCACATAAAACGTGATGGCTTCTTTCCACGGCTTGGATTCGAGTTGAGGCTTCCACTGCATGTCAAACCACTGGCCGCCGAAGGTATTGACCAGCGTGGTCAAGAACGCCATGTTGTCGCCCCAGCCCGGCTTGCCACGCAGGCAGATGCCATACACGCCGTTCTTGGGGTCATGCATCTTGGCGGCCAGGTCCTTGATCTGCGGCCAGGTGGGGCGCTCGGGCACCTGCACGCCCGCCTTGTCGGCCAGGTCCTTGCGGTACATCAGCATCGAACTTTCGCCGTAGAACGGCGCAGCAAACAGTTTGCCGTCGATGGACAGGCCGTTGCGCACGGCGGGCAGCAGGTCGTCCACGTCATAGGCGGCGTCGGTCTTCAGCTCCTGCAGCCAGCCCTTCTTGCCCCAGATGGGCGCTTCGTACATGCCAATCGTCATCACGTCGAACTGTCCGCCCTTGGTGGCGATGTCGGTCGTCACGCGCTGGCGCAGCACACCCTCTTCCAGCGTCACCCATTTCAGCTTGATGTCTGGGTTGGCCTGCTCAAAGTTCTTGCTGAGTTTTTGCATTTCGATCATGTGGCCGTTGTTCACGGTGGCAATCACGAGTTCGGTCTGTGCGCTGGCGGCGCCGCACAGCGACATCGCCAAGGCTGCCGCGAGGGCGAGTCGCTGGGGCGCAACGGCACGGATAGCGGCACGGGGGAAATGTGGCATCGGAATGTCTCCTTCGGTATTGGTATGAAATCTGCCGTTCAACGCCAGACGTTTGCATGCAGGGCATTGACGGACTGAACGATACCGATGCTGCAATGCTCGATTGGTACTCCAACAGCCATCACAAATACTAATTTGCACCAGATACTCAGGATTTATACCTAGATTGATCAACTGGGTATCTGCATATGCGCTGCGTCCACCAGATCGTCGCGCGCCCGCATCCTCAATTTGCTATCAAATATGTAGCTACTAGCGCCTATCCATAAAGCGCCTGATGCATATTTGACTCATATTCTCATGGCCGAACGCTCGCCCGGCCCTAGGCGGCAGTCACAAAGCAGGCGTGGGTCTGGCCGCATCACCCCATAGCCCCCATCACCACCCTCCCGCATAAAATCCAGCGACGCGGCCCATGCCCATGCCCGCGCCGCGCGGTGACCCTGTCGCACGCGTACCTCGCTCCCCTTCACGTTGAAGAGCCCCGACGCCCCATGACCCAGCCTCTTGCCGCCGCAGTCCCCCGCCCCGTGCGCTCACAGTACGAAGATTTCATGCGCCACGTGTTCACCCACGGAGTGCACAAATCGGACCGCACGGGCACCGGCACCAAAAGCGTGTTTGGCCACCAGATGCGGTTTGACCTGAAGGAGGGCTTCCCGCTTGTCACGACCAAAAAGGTGCACCTTAAATCCATCATCCAGGAGCTGCTGTGGTTCCTGACCGGGTCGAGCAACAACAACTGGCTGAAAGAGCGCGGCGTGACCATCTGGGACGAGTGGGCGCGTGAAGACGGCGACCTGGGCCCCGTGTACGGCGTGCAGTGGCGCAGCTGGCCCACCCCCGATGGCGGACACATCGACCAGATCAGCGACGTGATCCAGACGCTGAAGACCAACCCTGACTCTCGACGCATCATCGTGAGCGCCTGGAATGTGGCCGAGCTCAGCAAGATGGCCCTCATGCCCTGCCACGCGTTCTTCCAGTTTTATGTGGCGCCAGCGCAAACACCCGGCGGACGGGGCACCTTGAGCTGCCAGCTGTACCAGCGCAGCGCAGACATATTCCTGGGTGTGCCCTTCAACATCGCCAGCTACGCGCTGCTCACGCACATGGTTGCGCAGCAGTGCGACCTGGACGTAGGTGATTTCATCTGGACTGGCGGCGACTGCCACATCTACAGCAACCACCACGAGCAGGTGCAGACGCAGCTGACACGCACGCCCTACCCCTACCCGGTGCTCAACATCAAGCGCAAACCCGACAGCATCTTTGACTACCAGTTCGAAGACTTCGAAGTGCTGGATTACCAGTGTCACCCCGTCATCAAGGCTCCTGTGGCTGTCTGAGCGGCGCAGGCCGAACCCACACCGACCATGCCCCTGCACCTCATCTACGCCCGCGCAGCCAACGGCGTCATCGGCAAAAACAACACCATCCCCTGGCATATCCCAGAGGACATGGCGCACTTCAAGCAGCTTACGCAGGGCTGCCCCGTCATCATGGGCCGCAAGACCTGGGACTCGCTACCACCGCGCTTTCGCCCGCTGCCGGGGCGCACCAACATCGTGGTCACGCGCCAGAGCGACTGGGAGGCCGAAGGTGCGCAGCCCGCCTCCAGTCTGCCCACGGCCCTGGCGCTGTGCGACTCTCAGCAGACCATCTGGGTGATCGGTGGCGCGCAGATTTATGCCCAAGCACTGCCACTGGCTGATTGCATCGAGGTGACCGAGATCGAACAGGACTTTGATGGCGACGCGGTAGCACCTGCGCTCGGTGCGGAATGGGTCGCCACTGCGCGCAGCCACCATGTCAGCGCCAAGGGCCTGCCTTTCAGTTTCGTGACCTTCCGTCGTGCTGGCGCTTGAAAAGTCCGACCACCAATTTACTCACCTATTCATAGCTACTAGCGCTTATGAATAAAGCGCTAGAGGCCAACAACATATGCAAATTGCCACCTGGAACATCAACTCTCTTACCGTGCGGCTGCCCCAGGTGCTCGCCTGGTTGGACACGAACCCAGTCGACGCGCTGGGGCTGCAAGAGCTGAAGCTGACGGACGACAAGTTTCCGCACGATGCCTTCAAGGAACTGGGTTATGAAGCCGCGGCCTTTGGACAGAAGACCTACAACGGGGTTGCCATCCTCAGCCGCCACCCGCTGCGCGACGTGGTGCGCAACATTCCGGCATTTGGCGACGAGCAGGCCCGGGTCATTGGTGCCACGCTGGACACCCCGTCCGGGCCCTTGCGCCTGCTCAATGGTTATTTTGTGAACGGGCAAGAGCCCGGTTCTGAGAAATTTGCCTACAAGATGCGCTGGCTGCAGGCGCTTCAAGACATGGTGCGTGCCGAGATGACAGCCCACCCACGCCTGGTGCTGGTGGGCGACTTCAATGTGGCGCCGGAAGACCGCGATTCATACGACCCTGTGGGTTTGCGCGAGACCATTCATCACACCACCGACGAGCGCAACCACTTCCAGGCGCTGCTGGCGTTGGGGCTGACCGATGCATTCCGCATGTTTGAACAGCCCGAAAAAACTTATTCGTGGTGGGACTACCGCATGCTTGGTTTTCAGAAAAACCGGGGCCTGCGCATTGACCACATCCTGGTGAGTGAGGCGCTCAAACCCAGTGTGACCGCCTGTGTGGTGGACCGCGTCCCGCGCAAAAATCCCCAGCCCAGTGATCACGCGCCAGTGCTCGTCACGATGGCCTGAGGAATCCAACGCCTGCACGAAGGTGCGAATCACGAAAAACTGGTGACACGGGCCGCGGATGCCCGATGCCTAGTCGCGAGCCAATGTGCTTTTCAGGAAATAAAAATGGCTGCAAGGAAAATCCTCGCAGCCATTTTTGCGACGGCAGCAGACCATTGGCGGCAAATCGTTGCCACGCGCAGGGTCACATCACTGCCGGTTTAAACCCCGCCAGACAAGCACGGGGCGACAGATCAGAGCGCCGTTCGACTAACGATTAACGTTTGGCCGAATAACCATCGCGCAGTGCGCGCACTTCGTCATGGTTGCGCTGGGCACCCTGGGACTGGCGCTCCACCAGCGCACGGATGTCCGCGGGAAGGTTCGCCTTCAGTGCCTTGCGATAGCGGGCCACCGCAGCATCTTCGCCGCGCTCACATTCTTCCAGAACGGCCTTGTCGTCATTGGTGGACAGCGCGGTCTTCACCGACACCCAGCCGCGGTGCAGCGCGCCGGACACGGTTCCGCCCGATGCGGGGTCTCCACCCAGGCGACGGATCTCGTGCTCCAGCTCTACCGCTGCGGCTGCGCATTCGCGGGAATGGCGTTGGAGAATTCCCTTGAGTTCGCCCGACTCCGCATGTTCTGCAGAGGCATGAAAACCGTACTCGCCATCGCGCGACGATTCCAGCAGGTCATTGAGCACATCGACCACGTCGTCGTTGTCCAGAACATCCATGGGACGGTCGTTGTTCAAGGCAGTACCTGAGGCACGGTCCCAGGCAGCACGGGTTGCCGGGCGTACATCGGTCCAGGCCAAACCGTCAGAGGCATGGCGCGCACGCCAGTCATCGGCCAAGCGCGGTTCGACAGCCTCGAAATCGCCTTCGTACCGGCCCACAGACGACCATCCCAACTCATATGCAGGACGGTAGTGGTCATAGGTGCGTCCGCTCACAAAATATGGCTCGCGTTCATAGTTCTCGCGCCAGTACGCATCTTCTTCGGTGGGGTTTACAGCTTCGGCAGCGGCCTTGCCCGCCAAGCCACCGGCAACTGCACCCGCTACGCCGCCGATGGCTGCGCCCACAGGGCCGCCGAAGGCACCAGCGGCTGCGCCAGCTGCGGCGCCACCCATTGCTGCACCCACGCCCGTTCCGACAGGATGAGCACCTGGCTCATTGGTCAAAGGGTCACGGTTGGCATCATTGAAATCCGACATAAAAGGTCTCCGGTTGGTTGACAGTGACTTCATTGTTGAAGCTGTCTCTGGAGCCTCAGGTCGGCACAGGGAGGGCCTGCTTGTAGGACATGGGAACATGCCCGACAACTCGACACAGGCGCATGCTCGCAATGCGCTGCGCGCCCGCTGCGGCGGCTTTTCTACGGATCGCAATTCTGCAATTTTGATAGCTGCTAGCGCTTACCCATCAAGCGCTAGCGGCATATTTCATGCCTCATCGGGGGCATCTAGCCCCAGTTCCTGGATCTTGCGCGTGATCGTGTTGCGCCCGATGCCCAGACGCTGGGCCGCCTCCATCCGGCGGCCATGGGTGGCCAGCAAGGCAGTGCGGATCAGCCGTGACTCGAAACGGCGGGTCAACGCATCCCACACCTCTGGCTGGCCGCCTGCCAGCAGCTTTTGCGCCTCGACTTCCAGCGCTTGCTCCCACGTATGGGCAGTGCTCACGGCGACCATCCCCGGCGTGGCATGGGCGTCGGGCACGGACCATGAGGGAGCTCCTGCCAAGGCTGCCGCCCCCGTCATGGTCGTCTCAGCGGAGGCGCCGACCGAAGCGGTTGTGGGCGCCGAGGCCGCCGGGTGAATGCCGCCGACCAGTTCGGGGGCTGGCACTGAGACGATAGGGGCTGTCTGCGTTGCGGCAGACACGGCGGCAGCAGATTGCTCAGCCCGCACCGGCAACTGATACATCGGTGCCTCCAGCACCTCGGGGGGCAGGTCTTGCAAGGAGATGACCTGCGCGGGTGCCATCACCGTCAGCCAATGGCAAATGTTCTCCAGTTGGCGCACGTTGCCCGGGAAGGCAAACTGCTCCAGCCGGGCCAGCGCCGAGTCGGCAATGCGCTTGGGTTCCACCCCCAGTTGCCGAGCACTTTGCAGCAAGAAGTGGCGGGTCAACATGGGCACGTCTTCGTGCCGCTCGCGCAATGCGGGCAGGCGCAGGCGGATCACGTTCAGGCGGTGGAACAAATCCTCCCGGAAGCCCCCCTCCTTGACGCGTTTTTCGAGGTCCTGGTGGGTGGCGGCGATCACGCGCACATGGGCTTTGACGGCGGCATGGCCACCAACGCGGTAGAACTGGCCATCCGACAACACGCGTAGCAGGCGCGTTTGCAGGTCAAACGGCATGTCTCCGATTTCGTCGAGGAACAGCGTGCCACCTTCGGCCTGCTCGAAGCGGCCGCGCCGCTGTGTCTGCGCGCCCGTAAAGGCTCCCCGCTCGTGGCCGAAGAGTTCGGATTCGAGCAGGTCTTTGGGAATGGCAGCGGTGTTGATGGCCACGAAAGGGCCGTCAGCGCAGGGGGAGTGCTTGTGCAGGGCACGCGCTACCAGCTCTTTGCCGGAGCCCGATTCGCCGGTGATCAGCACCGTGACCTGGCTCTGGCTCAAGCGGCCGATCGCGCGGAACACGTCCTGCATGGCGGGCGCCTGGCCCAGCATCTCGGGGGTTTCGGCCTGGCGCTCTTCGGTCACTTCCTCGCGCTGGCTTTCTTCTACCGCGCGGCGGATCAGCTCGACCGCCTTGGGCAGGTCAAAAGGCTTTGGCAGGTATTCAAACGCGCCGCGCTGAAAGGCCGAAACGGCGCTGTCCAGGTCGGAGTACGCCGTCATGATGATGACGGGCAGGCCGGGTTGCAGTTCGCGGACCTTTTCAAGCAACTGCAAGCCTGAGCCGCCGGGCATGCGAATGTCGCTGACCAGAACCTGAGGGCCTTGCCGCGCGGGGTCGCCTGCGGTGATGTCAGCGAGCGCGTCGAGCACTTCGCGGGGGTGCGTGAAACTGCGCGTGGGCAGGTTTTCCCGCGCTAGCGCCTTTTCAAGGACGAAGCGGATCGAAGGGTCGTCATCTACTAACCAGATCGGCTTCATATGTTTTTCTTACCTTCCCTGTAGTTGCGTGTCAGGGACCATCGCGCGTTTTCAAGGCAGAGGTATCAGGATGCGGAAGTCGGTGCGACCCGGCACGCTGTCGCATTCGATCAACCCATGATGACGCTGCACGAAGGTTTGCGCCAACGTAAGCCCCAATCCTGATCCCCCGTCCCGACCCGATACCAGAGGGTAAAAAATACGCTCCTTGATCGCATCGGGCACGCCCGGTCCGTTGTCGATGACATGCAATTCCAGTGCCAACCGATATCGCTGGCGACCAAACGTTACTTGTCGGGCCACGCGGGTACGCAAGGTGATCACGGCATCGCCTGCAGCGACGCGGTCTGTGAGGGCCTGGGCAGCGTTCTGCACAACGTTGAGCAATGCCTGAATAAGCTGCGCCCGATCACCCCGAAACTCAGGAATCGAGGTGTCGTAGTCGCGCTGCACCCTGAGGCCTTGCGGGTACTCCACCAGCACAAGGGACCGAACCCTTTCGCACACCTCATGGACGTTGACGTCCCCCACCAGATGCGGGTGGCGGTGAGGAGCCAGAAGCCGATCTACCAGGCTTTGCAGGCGGTCGGCCTCGTGAATGATGACCTGGGTGTATTCGGTGAGCTCGCGACTTTCCAGCTCCATCTCCAGCAATTGCGCGGCGCCGCGAATACCTCCCAAGGGGTTCTTGATCTCGTGGGCCAGATTGCGGATCAGCTCCTTGTTGGCCTGTGCCTGGTCCAGCAAACGCTCTTCGCGGTCCTGGCGGGCCTGTTGCTCCAGGGGCCACAGCTCTACCAAGATTTCGCCCACCTGTTCGGCATCGGCAACGCTGACGTGCACTGGTACGGGCTCTTGGTGCAAGCGCTTCAAACTGGCCTCGTAGCGCAGAGCTGCAAAGTCCTTGCCGCGAGCTCCTGCAAGCGCGGTTTGCAGTAGCGCGGGGTCGGTGAAAAAGGTCGAGAAATCGACGCCTTCGAGGGTGCGCCGCGACAGCCCCAACGTGTTTTCCAGGGCGGCATTGGCAAACTGCACGGCGCCGTCGGCCCGCAGCACGGCCACCAGGGTGGACATCAGGTCCAGCGAATGAAAGCGCTCCGTGCCAGCACCCGGAGCCTCAGAGGTGAAAGAACTCACACTGGCGATTAGTTAGCAGGCAGACGGGCAAGCTCGCGCTTGATACCTGCAATGTCGCTTTCGCTGCGGGCCACGCTGGCCTTGAGCTCTGCCGTGCGTTCCATATAGCGCTGGGGGTTGCGCAGGTCCAGTGCATTGCGCTCTGGTGCGCCGTTGTTGTATTCCTTGGCCAGATCGGCATGGCGCGCTTCCGCTTTGCGCAGCTCGGACTCGAGAATGGCGCGTGCATCGGCGTCACGAGCCTTCTGGTCGTTGTTGCTGACACGCGGTGCGTTGGCTGGGGAGGTGGTGGAGGCTGGCGCTGCGCCCCCGGCAGCTGCGGGGGCTGTTGCTGCTGCCGCAGGGCGCGTGCCCTGGACAACGGTGACATTGCCGCCTTCCACCAATTTGCAGCCGCGCTCCTTGGCTTGGGTGGCATTGTTGGTGTATTCGTTGCCACACCGGTAAATGCGGTCTTGTGACCAGGCGGCGGGCGCCGCGGCGGCGATGAGTATCAGAGAGATAAGCGTTTTTTTCATTCGGTTTCCTCGCACTGCCATGCAGGTTTCAGGGGAGTATCCCCCAATCGCCACACATCGCCAATTCAACACTTGCACACCTAGGCGGGGCTTTGCTTACGGATTCGACCGCGGCCAGGTTGGTTCCGAGGCAGCGCTCCCCCCTTGCCGCAGCGCCATGAAAAAAGGCGGCTTGCGCCGCCTTTCGGTTCGTATTGGCCTGTCAGCAAGCCATTACAGCGAGTAGTACATGTCGTACTCAACAGGGTGAGGCGCCATGCGGAAGCGCGTGACTTCACCCATTTTGAGGTCGATGTACGCATCCAGCATGGAGTCGGTAAAGACGCCACCCTTGGTAAGGAAACCACGGTCCTTGTCCAGATAGTCGAGCGCCTGGTCCAGGCTGTGGCACACGGTGGGCACCAGCTTGTCTTCTTCGGGTGGCAGATGGTACAGATCCTTCGTGGCAGCTTCGCCGGGATGGATCTTGTTTTCCACGCCATCCAGGCCTGCCATCATCAGTGCCGAGAAGCACAGGTAAGGGTTGGCCGATGGATCGGGGAAACGCGCTTCGATGCGGCGGCCCTTGGGGTTGGCAACGTAAGGAATGCGGATCGAGGCCGAACGGTTGCGGGCCGAGTAGGCCAGCTTCACGGGGGCTTCAAAGCCAGGCACCAGACGCTTATACGAATTGGTACCGGGGTTGGTGATGGCGTTCAGGGCACGGGCGTGCTTGATGATGCCGCCAATGTAGTACAGCGCAAAGTCCGAGAGGCCAGCGTAGCCGTCGCCTGCGAACAGGTTCTTGCCGTCCTTCCAGATCGACTGGTGCACGTGCATGCCGGAACCGTTGTCGCCAGCGTAGGGCTTGGGCATGAAGGTCGCTGTCTTGCCGTAGGCGTTGGCCACGTTCCAGACCACGTACTTCAGTACCTGCGTCCAGTCGGCGCGCTCTACCAGCGTGCTGAACTTGGTGCCGATTTCGTTCTGACCAGCGCCCGCCACTTCGTGGTGGAACACTTCGACCGGGATGCCCAGGGATTCAAGGATCAGGGACATTTCAGCGCGCATGTCTTGCGTGCTGTCGACAGGAGGCACGGGGAAGTAGCCGCCCTTGACGGTAGGACGGTGGCCACGGTTTCCGCCTTCAAGCTTGGCGCCGGAGTTCCAGGGGGCTTCGTACTCTTCGATCTCGAACATGACCTTGCCGGGTTCGTTGGACCAACGCACGCCGTCAAAGATGAAGAATTCTGGCTCTGGGCCAAAGTAAGCCGTGTCGCCCAGGCCGGAAGCCTTGAGGTAGGCTTCAGCGCGCTTGGCGATGGAACGTGGGTCGCGGTCGTAGGCTTTGCCATCACCGGGTTCGATCACATCACACTGCAGGAACAGGGTGGTTTCTTCAAAGAAGGGATCGATGTTGGCGGTGTTGGGGTCGGGCATGAGCTGCATGTCCGAAGCTTCAATACCCTTCCAGCCGGCCACAGACGAACCGTCAAATGCATGGCCGGACGCGAACTTGTCTTCATCGAAGTGGGACACGGGCACGGTGACGTGCTGCTCCTTGCCACGGGTGTCGGTAAAACGGAAGTCAACGAACTTGACTTCGTTTTCCTTCACCATCTTCATCACGTCTGCAATGGTCTTGGCCATCAGGTTCTCCTGGGTAAAGCGCTTGTTGAAAAAAGATTTGCCGGTTTAAAAGCAGTTTGCGTGCCAGCCAAGTGCAGGCTTCGCACTAGTACGGAGCACTAGGAGCTGCACACCTGCCCAACGACTGGCGGATTGCACCAATAATGTGCAATTCATAAATCAACCCCAAACATCAAAGATTGCGCACCAATTCAGGGCCGCATGTCGCACCAAATTCGTGCAGTCCATTTTTCAGGTCTTGCCATGCGGCCGGGACTGAAGGTGCCGGACCTTTGACGCCCAGTTCGATATGCCGACCGTATTGTGGATGATCCACGCTGGGCAAGCTGAACACCCGCACTTCGGGGTGCATTATTTCGATGCGTTGCATGAGCGGGGTCAGCGCAGCCTCCATCGCACCATAAACCACCACCGACTGCTCGGTCTGGGGCGTGCGATTGAAATGGGCTGCATAGTGGTGGTCAAGCACCCACTCGATCATGGGCCAGGCCATGACGGGAAATCCAGGCACAAAATGCACCGCGCCACCGCCGACCCCTTCACAACTGAAGCCCGGGATCTTGTTGTAGGGGTTGGGGATGATTTGCGCGCCGCAAGGAAACACGCCCATGTTCAGGCGGTGCACGTTGTCCGGGCGGTCGGCCTCGTAGGCAACGCCCTGCTCTCGTGCCACATCTTGCATGCGCTCCCGAATCAGGGCTTCGGCCTCGGGATGCAACACAAGTTCAACGCCCAAACCTCGTGCTGCACACTGCCGTGTGTGGTCGTCAGGCGTGGCGCCAATGCCACCGCACGAGAAAACCACGTCACCGCTGGCAAATGCGCGCTGCAAGGTGGCGGTGAGGCGATCCGGGTTGTCGCCCACATAGTCCGCATACGACAGCGAAAGTCCTCGGGCCGCGAGCAACTCAATCACCTTGGGCATGTGCTTGTCCACACGTTTGCCCGAGATGATTTCATCGCCAACGATGATGAGGCCGAATTGGGAAGTCATGGCGCGGAGGTTCCACTGGCAGGTGTTGCAGGTGTTGCAGGCGCTGGCAAAGATGCCGGAACTGGGGTTTGGTGCAGCAGGGTCGAATCTGAACTTTCTGCAGGGCTACCCGCGTCCGGGCCATTCCGCGGTCCCTCTGGCGTTTCGGATCGCAGGCGCTGAAGCGCCGCCAGACAGTAGTGCGAGAACCACAACGACGAAAACGCAAAAACGAGCGTGTAGATCCAGATCGCCAGTGGCACCAGCACAAAAAAGGCTGCAGCAAACACCACCCCCGATGCCCACACGATGCTGGGTGCAGCACCTAGGTACCCAGTGAGGATACCGATACCCAACAGACTGCTGCGGTGCCGGAGAAACAGCTCCCGACGTTCCTCTTTGCTGGCATGGTCAGCCAAGGCATCAAACACCATGACGCGGTAAGTGAGCCACCCCCATATCAACGGCGGGAGAATGAGCACGAGGGGTGGAACAAGCCACAGGGGGATAGACACCACCAAGGCGACCAAAGCCAACAGCGTAGAACTGAGGGACCACGCCAAACTCGCAATGAAAGAGCCACCCTTCTTGCGCTCTAGCACAGGAAAGCGCCGGTCAGCCACCAACGCCACCAGTGCGGGCGTCATCAGTACGGCCACTACCAGCAAAGAAAGCACCACCAGCAGGGGCGTAACCGCCAACACGACCATCAGGGGGGCGACCACCGTTGTCACATCGCCCACGCCCCAGCCTTGCAGCCAACTCCAGAAGCCGGCCAACAGCGTGGATGCGTCCAGCAACGACCGCATGCCCTGTACCGCCGCATCCCAATAAAAGTACCCCAGACCCAGCCCCAGTCCTGCCATCAGCAGCAGTGGAAGCAACGACAAGAGGATGACACGGGGTCGCAGGCAATAAGCGGCTGCACGCCAAAAGGAGTCGAACAGTAATCCCATGCCAGCGAGCATACATGGACCGCCTGTGGCCCCAATTAGGCTCTGCCAATCAGCCGGAGAACGCCACGCCACTGCTGGGACCAGAACCCGTTGCCATAGTCGCGGGTTTGCCCGTCTGCCCCGGGCTCCACTTGGTCACGTACACCGGTCGGGTCGTAGCGCAACTCAAAATTGGCGGTACGCATCAACACGTCCCACCAGGGCAACAATACCCCAAAATTGTGCCCCCCCAGCACTGCCCGATGCTTTGGGCTTGGCAAGCCTGTGGCGTCCCCGTCGCCAAGCGGGCCATTCATCCGTTTAATGGTCTCGTGACCTATGCCGACACTGTGGTGCAGGCGATGAAAACGCGGGCTAACCCACAAACGCTCGCCCCAGCGGCCAAACCACAGTCGCACATTCGCGTGTTGAAAGCTCTCACTGAGCTGCGTGATAGCCACAATGGCGATGAACTGACCAGGCGCCACCCCAATGAGCTGAGCCACCACCACCAAAATGGTGTCGCGCAGCAGGTCGTCCAGCAAGTGGTTGCGGTTGTCACTCCACATGGTCATCTGTCGCTGGGCGTGGTGCAGGGAGTGCAATCGCCACCACCACTCAAAATGATGCTGCCCCCGGTGGATCCAATAGTCCACAAAATCGAACACGACCAAGTACATCAACAGGCTGACCCAGGGGATGTCGGAGACTCCCGGCCAAATTCCATCGAGCTGGAAGGTGTTGATACCTGCGACCCGCAGGGCACCAAACAGATCGTCAGCCAAAGGATCAATGGCCAAGAAAAGGCCCAGGCGGAACAGGCCCAGTCGATGGATCAAGGTATAGAGAATATCGGTGCGGATGGTGGCACGGTCGGTGACAGGTTCTACTGGCCAGATGCGCTGCAGAGGGCCGATCGCCAGCAGAATGACGGCTATCTGCAACAGGCCCACCACCAACCATCCAGACGCCTCGTAGCCCGTTTCGAGCACGTTTCCCAGGCCCACATGAAACATCAGCGGTTGCATCACACTTTCAAACAACCACTGCTGCACGCTGTCAAACCAGTTGCCTAGCAATTCCATCTCCCGATGCTTCCTCAAACATGAAACACACGCGCGCAGCGCATCCGGGCATCAGCAACCTGACGCATCGCCCATACGGCGCTCAGCGAAATACCTGCTTACCGTACACAGGGTGTTCGCGCAGAGTGCGAAAGCAGAAACCCCGCGCCTTGAGCCCTTCTATGAGTGGCTCCAGCACCACCGGTGCCCATGGGTCTTTGCGCGACCAAATACCTAGGTGGGCAAGCAGAATGTCTCCACTGCGCACAGTGCGCAATGCCTTGTTCAACAGCGCAGTGTTGCTGAAGCTTTCGCTAGGCAATTCGTCACCTAAAAATCCCGCAGGGGACCAGCCCACATGCGTGTAACCACACGCACGCGCGCTGGCCAAAAGTCGCGGTGAAGTTTTGCCGCCCGGCGCACGAAACAGTGGCAGCGGCGTCTTGCCCGTGACCTGTTTTAAACGGTCCGCCGCCTTGGTCAGTTCTGCGCAATAGCCAGCGGCCGACAGTACAAACTCCTGACCTTCACGCGGGCCTGAAGAAGGACGGACTCGGAACAACGGCGAGTCTGCGGCACCCATGTCAGCGCGCCAGTAGGTGTGGTCCCACGTATGCGAGGCAAACTCATGGCCTTCTGCTGCACGGGCCCGCCACCAGGGAGCCCAATGGTCCCCCAGACTGCCGTCTCCTTCTTTCGTCCGCTCGTTCGCGGCGAAGAACGTCACCCGCACCTGCTGTCGGTTGAGAACGTCAGCCACCAGGGGAGCAATCGCCATATGGCCGGTGTCGAAGGTCAAGTACAACGGCTTTTCACAGTCTTTTTGGGCTCTAGCGCTTGTGTAGAAAGCGCCAATAGCTACAAATGCAATAGCAAATGAAAGATGCCGCGCTGTCACAGACGTCTCCTCACGCGCCCATTTGCAGACATCACGATCTCAGCGCGGAGCGTGCTGCAAGGTCCAAACGCCATGGGGTGATTTACCTACCGTGACCTGTCGCACGACTTTCTTGGCATGCGTGTCGACCACTGATAACTTGCGCGCCCAGCGCGAGCTGACGTAGATGAACCGACCATCGACAGAAACGTCCATGCAGTCGGGCCCGCCCGGCACAGGATAAGAATCCACCACCTGATACGTCGCCATATCTATCTTGCTGATCGTGTTGGCGACCCGGTTGCTGACGTAAAGGTGGCGACCGTCTCCGGCGGCACGGAAAGCGTGTGCGCCATTCCCGGTCTTGATTTTCTTGATGCTGACCGGATCGCGACCGGAGACATCAAACACCTCCACGCTGTCACTACCCGTGAGGCCTACAAATACACGCTTGTCGTCCGACGATCCATATACATCCGCCGGCATCGCACCGGTTTTTATCCGCCATTTGATGGTCTGGGTCGTAATGTCGATAGCCACCAACTCGTCACTGTCCTGCATGGTCGAATACACGGTAGTGCTGCGACTGTCGACCCACAGATGGCTCGGCGTGCGCGATGTGGCGACTCGTTGGACCAACGTCAGGTCTTTGCCATCCCATCGATAAAAATCAATATGATTCAACCGGTTGGCGGCTGTGATGAACCACTTCATGTCCGGCGTGAAACGCAGGTGGTACGGGTCCACGATGCCTCGCACTGTGCGCTGGACCTGGGCAGTTCTAGGATCTACAAACGTCAGCGTATCCCCCAGAGCATTCGCCACAATGATCGACTTTTCATCGGGGGTGAGATAGAGATGGTGCGGCTCTTTGCCCGTGGGGATACGCGCCGTCTCAGTCCAGGTCGCGGGATCAATGACGCTGACATTCGCCTCTAGAGAATTCAATACAAAGAGTGGCGTAGCAGTAGCCGAAGCTCCGTTGCCCGCAAGGCACAACACGCAAAGCGCAATACACGCACGCACAAACGAAAAAATCTTCACAGAACCACTTTCAGCTAAGCCTGTGAGTGTAGCGCTGCCACTGCATTAGACGCTTGCAGGAATTCGTAACATCCTTGATTGGAATCGACTGCAGTACGCAAACTGAAGCAGCCACACCCAACAGGCTGGACTTCACCCGGTTCCGTAGACATATTTCAACTTCCGTTTCGGAGTTGTTCGAATGCCAGCGGACTCAGTTGGTCTAGGTGACTGTGCCGACGGATTCGATTGTAGAAACCTTCGAT
>JAHJWB010000018.1 GCA_018828125.1 Gammaproteobacteria bacterium
ATCGAAGGTTTCTACAATCGAATCCGTCGGCACAGTCACCTAGACCAACTGAGTCCGCTGGCATTCGAACAACTCCGAAACGGAAGTTGAAATATGTCTACGGAACCGGGTGAAGTCCACCGTGCATTGAGATTTCAGGGTGAATTGCTGAAGGCGATAGACACCGGTCAGCTTGTTCTGCACTTCCAGCCGAAGGTTCGCCTGGCAGACTACAGGATCGTGGGTCTCGAAGCGCTTGTCCGATGGACGCATCCTGAGCTGGGCCTCATTCACCCCGGCGAGTTCATTCCCGTTGCTGAGGAGACTGGGTTGATCATTCCTCTGGGCTATTGGGTGATGCAGGCATGCTGTGCGCAGCAAGCCGAATGGAAGGCCTTGGGCGTGGATTTGATGCCGGTCGCCTTCAACCTCTCTCCAAGACAACTGCGCGACGCCAGCTTGCCTGGCCAAGTAGCAAAGCTACTCGAAAAACATGGCATCGTTGCGAAAGAGATAGAGATCGAAATCACCGAAAGCTCGCTGGTGGAGCCGATGGAGATGGCCCAACATGTACTCAATGAACTGCACGAAATGGGCGTATTGATCGGTCTGGATGACTTCGGTACCGGCTACTCAAACCTGAGCCAAGTCCGCGAATTGCCGATCAACCATCTGAAGATCGACCGCTCGTTCATCAACGAGATCCGGACCAGCAAAGAAGTCGGAGTGATTGTGACTTCCATGATCACTCTGGCCCATAGTCTGAACATGAAGGTGATTGCAGAAGGCGTAGAGCTGCTTGACCAATTGGTGCAGCTCAAGACAGCTGGGTGCGACGAAGTCCAAGGCTACTTTCTCAGTCGTCCACTGCCGCCCGAAGACGTACTCAAATTAATGCAACAGCGAACTCTTTTGCCGCAATGAAAACTGCTCGTACCCACCCAAATTCGTTGGTGGTCAGCCGCCTTTGTAAGGTAGGCCTTGCAGTGCTCATCCCGATAGCGGCCCAGGCGCAGTCCTGTGATGACCCGCGCACTATTCACTTCGCGGCCGTACCGAAGTCAGGTGTGGAAGGGCAGCAGCAGACCTACGGTCCTTTGATCAAAGAACTGGAGCGGGTTCTGGAACGTCGAGTGGAGCTTGTCCGCAGCAATTCGTACGGAGCCGTGGTCGAGGGGCTTTATACCGCCCACATCGATTTGGCTGAACTGGGTCCCGCATCGTACGCATTGTTGATGGAGCGACAGCCTTCAATAACCGCATTTGCAGCACTCTCCAATGCGGAACCGGCAGCACCATCGGAGCCAACCACCTATAAATCCGTGCTGGTAGTGCGCAAAGACACTAAGGCAAAGTCCATAACTGACCTGCAGGGCAAGACACTGAGTTTGACCGACCCTCTCAGCACCTCTGGGGCACTGCTACCGATACAGGCGATCCAGAAGCTGACAGGCCAGACCATGGAAACCTTCTTTAGCCGGGTCAGCTACGCCGGTTCTCACCTCCGAGCTCTGGAGGGCGTCCACAGAGGTTTGGTAGCCGCCGCATTTGTGTCGAGCACCAGATTGGAAGAGTACAACCAGCGCGCACCAAAATCGACAAGCGATCTACGTGTGCTGTGGCAATCCCCCGCTATTCCTTCTGATCCATTCGTGTATCGCACCAACTTGTGCAAACCAGTGGCAGACAAGATCCGGATGGTCTTCTTCGGTTCCTACCCGGCCTTCAAACCAATGTTCGACGAGTTGGGCGGCAAGCGTTTCGTTCCTGTGACGGATGCTGACTACCTGTCCATCCGTGAGCTTGTTTCTGGTCGTCGCCCCTAGGCACAAGGGTTGCTTGTCCTTGTGGGCAGCAGCGAAATGCGGGATGTGCAAAACTGAATGCAGAACGCATGCCTAAGTGGCACTCCCAAACCCCCACACACGATTTTCCTTCTAACGTTTGCGTATGAGCCCGGTGCCCAATGTCCTGTTTGTATCCGTAGAAAACGCGTTGCGGAGCCAACTCGCCGAGGCTTGTCTTCGCCATGTGAGTAAAGGGCGCTTCAACGCGTATTCCTGCGGTATGCCTGGACGCCTCGCTCCCACAGTCAGTCCGGTTGCCTTGGAAGTCTTGCATCGCGCAGGGATGCCCATCGCGCGACTCAGTCCTAAAAGCTGGGATCTGTTTCGCGTATCTGGACCGACTCGGATGGACTTTGTCATCTCACTCGATGCGGAAACAGCCAGCGAGCACCCAGCCTGGGCGTCACAACCCGAGTTGGCACTCTGGAGCTACCCGCCACTTCTTTGGACGTTGACACCTGTGGTCAACAGAGAACGGCGTGCCGAGCAGGTTCTTCTCTCCTTGCAAAGGCGCATTGAACTCTTGGTGAGCTTGCATGCGAAGGTGAAGCATCGCAGCGAGCTCAGGAGCGACCTGCGAGACCTGGCGTACATGTGATCATTTCGGGCGGGTAGCATCCCTCGCCCTGGTGGAAGTAGCAGAGCCGTTTTTAGCTAGTTGAGGGCGCACTCATAGCCGCATACGCTCTTGCTGCAGGTTCCATAGGCAAGCCGCAATGCGCAGGAGCATTTCCATCACATGCTCTGAACCGCTGTTTGACAACTCCAGGCGCGGCCCCCTGCGAGAGCTACCAGGACCGGCGATCCAGTGGCCTGCTGCAACTTTTGTAGGTCTTCGGAGCGCTGGTCATCGGGAGCCAGCTTGAAATGATGGATCACCTCCAACAGCCGTTTCACTTGATTTTTCATACCCGTCGAGGCCGATGAGCTGTCATCCACCAAGGCAGCGTTCTGCTGCGTGGCGGTGTCCAGTTGCCGCACGGCTTCGCCGATTTGGGCAATGCCACGGGCCTGTTCCTGGCCAGCGTCTTTGATTTCGCTGATGAGGGCCACGACCTGATTCACGTGCAATACAGTGTTCGCGACACGTTCTCCAGCCTGGAGCACCAATGTCGAGCCACGCTCGACACCGCGCACGCTGGTTGATATCAGGCCTCGAATTTCCCGAGCGGCTGTACTGCTGCGCTGCGAAAGCCCTCGCACTTCACCGGCTACAACGGCGAAGCCGCGCCCTTGTTCACCCGCTCGCGCCGCCTCTACCGCGGCATTGAGGGCTAGCAAATTGGTCTGGAACGCGATGTCGTCGATCACCTTGATGATGTCGGAAATCTTGCGCGACTGGAGGTTGATCTCCTCCATGGTCATGATCACTTCTCGCATGACACTTCCGCCTTCGTTTGCCACTTTGCTCGCCTCGTGAGCAAGCTGGGTCGCGCGACCTGCGTTGTCCGTGTTGTGCTGCACCGTAATGGTGAGCTGCTCCATTGAAGCGGCAGTTTCTTGAAGATTAGACGCCTGCACTTCAGTACGGCGGGCCAAATCCTCTGTCCCGCCCGCAATCTGCACAGCTTCCCTTGCCACCGTCTCGGTGCTTTCGCGGACCTCTGTGATCACCCGTACGAGCTGCTGGTTCATTTCACGAAGAGCTTTTAGCAAGTCTGCTGTTTCGTCGGTCCCCCGAACCTCGAACCGCGCACCCAGATCGCCACCAGCCACTCGGCGGGCCAAGTCCACAGCTTGACGCAGAGGCCGTGAGATGGAGCGGGTGATCACCCACGCCATCGCAGCGCCGACGATCAAGGCCAACGCGGTGGCTGCCAGCATCCAGACATGGATAGATTCGCTGAGTTGCCGGGCCGCGCCAAACTCAGCGGCAGCCACATTGATCTGCAATGCGACCAGCTTCTCAATGGCGTCCTAGACCTTGGCGGCGTTGGGCCGGATTTGGTTGATATAGAGCTCGGAGCCATCGTCGTACTTGCCCCCTATCAGCGCCCCGGCCGCTGGAATCAGTCCACTGTCTAGATAGGTTGCATTGACATCGGCAAAGGCCTTGGCCAGTGCTTGCTCTTCATTACCGAGCGGATGGGCGGTGTAGGCCTTCCACAAAGCACGGATGCGCTCCACGTTGGCGATGAGCGCAGCATGGCTGGATTGGAGATTGCTGGTGCCTGGGTCCATTAGCATATCCATGACCAGTACACGGTTGCGTTGGGTTAGGTGACTGATCTCCGCAAGCACTCCCATGGGCACTGTCCGATCCTCGTAGAGTGCCGCACTTCGCTCCGTCAGGCGCTTCGCGCCGCTGATCCCGCCGGTGGCCAATGCCGAGATCAGAAGCAACAGCAACGCAAACGCCAGGGCCAGCCTGGTGCCAATTTTCATCTTTTGAAGCATTTGAAAATCTCTCTTTGGAGACACCGTAAGCGCCTATTAAACGTCCAAAGATACTAATTGTTTCAAATGACAAGACCGTGACGGTGAGTAAGTCCTTGACTCTACAAGTAGTTTTGAAGAAGCAAGGGCAAATTGATAAAATAGTTAATGGACTACGACGGGCATGAAATTTAACGTGCACCTAAATAAATATTTCTCTTCCAGGTTTGGAAGTCCAAAAATATATGAAATATATCTACTTAACGTTTGTATTGGCTTCGTTGCTGGCACATCACGGAGCGGCAACCGCGCAGTTGGTGACCGGGGCGGGCTCATCGGCTGCCGCGCCTATCTACCGTAGCTGGGCTATGGCATACACAAAGGCCACCGGTTTTATCGTTGAATACGAGCCAATCGGCTCCAGCGCGGGTATGAAGAAGATCCAGCAGCAAGCCGTAGGGTTCGGTGCTACGGATGTATATCCCTCGGAGAAAGACCTCGTCGACAACGGATTGATTGCACTACCTGTGGCCATCACCGGCATCAGCCCGGTGGTCAATCTCCCCAAGGTCAAAGGCGCGCAACTGCGATTGACGGGAGAGGTACTGAGCCAAATTTTTATGGGCGAAATCAATCGCTGGAACTCACCTGAAATAGCTTCACTGAACCCTGACTTGGTGCTCCCAGATATTCCCATCAAGGTCGTTGTGCGGTCAGACGGCTCAGGGACAACCTACAACTTCGCTGACTACCTTGGCAAAGTCGACCCGAAATGGCGGGCTCGCTACGGTGCCAAAACCAGCATCAAATGGCCCGAAGGGTTCTTTGCGTTCAAAGGCAGCGATGGCGTGGCCAAAGGCGTTCGCGATACGGTGGGCGCAATCGGCTACGTAGATTTTGGCTACGTAGCAGAGTACGAACTCTCGTCTGTACAGGTGCGAAACGCAGACGGAGTTTTCATTCGCCCCTCCATTGATGCTTTCCGCTCTGCGCTGGCGAACAGTGAATGGGCCTCCACCGGGACGTTCCAGAGCACCCTTACCCAGAAACCAGGGAAGAGCGTTTGGCCCATCACAATGGGCACTTTTGTGGTTTTCCCAAAAGTACCCCAGGATTCGCAGAAAACGACTTCAGCACTTAAGTTCATCATCTGGTCATTTCTGAATGGGGATACATTGGTACAAGAAAATAACTTTGTACGCTTGCCAGATCGCGTTCAGGCCACTGCTTTTCGCGCCATTACTACTATTCGAGACAAATCAGGAACTCCTTTAGGATTAAGCTTAATATCATCCGAGGCCCAGAGGCAATAATTATCACAAAGTTTGTTGGCTATTTATCGTTGAAATAATAATTTCAAAAAACCATGCTGACTGCATTTGCCAATAAACTCGCAGTCAACCGCTCGGAATAGGCCCACGATGGAAATCGAGTTCAAGTTCTGCATCCCGCCAGAACGCCTGGCAGCTGTTTTGATCGCTGTGCGAAGGGGCAAACTTTCCCTGATCCGCATGGAGGCCCACTATTTCGACACGCCCGAAGGAGCGCTGGCGAGCCGAGGTATTGCGTTTCGGCTGCGCCGGGAGGGTGACGAGTGGGTCCAAACCGTTAAAGCAATGGGTGAGGGCCCATTGGACAGGGAAGAGCACAACGCGACTGTGGGGCGTGTTGATGCATCGGCCCACCAGCCGTGGCCAAATCCTGAATTACACGCAGGTACTGTGGCAGGCACGCAGCTCCTTGAAGCCTTGATGGCAGACAAGACACCGCTCGTTGAAACCTACAGCACGGAGATGGATCGGCTGACCCGGGATATCAGCTTCCGAGGTGGTCTGGTCGAATTGGCCCTCGATGTGGGAAAAGTTGTCGCCCACCGTGGGACGCCTCAACAATGCGAAGCGCGCATCTGCGAACTGGAGTTCGAACTCAAGGTGGGGCCTGTGTCCGGTCTGAAGAGCATCGCCAAGCGGTGGGCGGCTCGGCATGGACTCTATCTGAGTACGGTATCCAAAGCCGAGCGTGGCGAGCGATTGATGGCTGGGCAAGCCATGAGACCGGCCACCAGGGCGAACGCGATGCGTACGGGCGGCACAGCGCTGCTTAGTTTGACGGGGCAAGCGCTGCAGCGTGCTGTTGTCGCCAACTGCCTTCAGCAGATCTTGGGGAATGTCAGCGAGATTGTGGAGGGGTCTTCCGATGAAGAGCACGTGCATCAGTTGCGCATCGGAATCCGCCGTTTACGCACGGCATTGCGTGAGCTTGAAACCCTGTCCCCTGGACGCTTTCAATCAACTTGGGAACCTGTCCTGGTGGATGTGTTCCAGCGCTTGGGCGTTCTGCGTGACCGCGGTGAGGCCCTGACGATCCTTTCGTCTGAACTTCATAAAGCAGGTGCACCTGCTTTCGAATTGGCGGCGTCGGCCGAAGATGACGTTAATACTTCCGCCGCTGCCATCGTGAAAACCGTAGCGTTCCAAGCGGCGCTGATCGAACTCATGGCCTTCACCGTGCAGGGTCATGCCAACTCTATGCGCGAGGAGGGCGCGCAAGATGTCGCGGATACCCGCCGCCTTCTTCAAAAGAGATTGCGACGCCTTCACGCGCAGGTCAATAAAGCTGCGCGTAAATTTTCCACGCTGTCTGTCGATGAGCAGCACCGTCTCCGCAAACGTCTCAAGCGCTTGCGCTATCTCACGGAGTTCGTTGCGCCAGCGTTGGATACCCAGGGCGCACGCTTCCTTGATAGCCTGAAACCAGCGCTTGCGGCACTGGGGCGTCTCAATGACGAGCGTGTGGCAGGTTCTCTGTATCGAGAAATCGCGCTGACAGACCCCAGGGCATGGTTTGCCGTGGGCTGGCTGGCGGCACGGGAGAAGTCGACATTGTCTTCCTGCGAGAAGGCGCTCTCGAAAATTGATGACCTGCCAAAACTCCGGAAGCCAAGCAAATCTTGATCACAAGGTAGCGCCGATGCCTTCATTACCTTTCTGGACCCCACGCCTTAGTGTCGGAAATGCACTGCTAGATGCGCAACACATCACACTGCTGGAATTGAGCCGGGAAATGCTGCGCATCCTTGCAGACAGGCCACGCAACAATGAGGCGATTTACGTTCTGCTCAGAGACATTGCCGAGTGCTATGAAAGCCATGGTGAGCTTGAAGAGCAAGTTCTGGCGCTCGATGGCAGTGCCGCTTTGTATGAGCACAGAAGGCGGGCTGAACTCATCAGAACTGAATTGAGAGAGCAACTGGCAAGCGCGAAAGAAAACACCACCGACCGGACTGCATTAGCTGCAGCAGTGGGCGCATGGATTGATCATCACATAGGCGAACTCCGCAGTCCTCTGGCAGGGAGCTGATTTGCCGGAGCTGGCTCCATCAGTTTGCAGTGGATAGCATCACTGCGAGATCACCGGTCAAGCTCCCAGTTCCCCATCAAACGACATGCGTGATTGAACGTCATTGTCGCCCCATGTTCGGGGCAGTTCACGCGGCCCGCGGCGCAAGGCTTTCTGACGAGCGCCTTGCCCGCGGAGCCTTTTCCAATACATTGCAGTGTTGACACCACAACGGGGCGTGGTTGGGGCCTGCGCGACGATATCCCAAACCCACCGGGCCACAGCATGAGCCTCCCGCAGCCGGTGGCATTGCAAGCTGCGGCTGATGGCCGCGGTATCGACCGCCCGAAAAAAAGGCATCTGAAACTCAGATGCCCTTGTTGGACCGAATGCACAGGCCGCAGCCCCAACCCCTCTCCTTCCCCACCACAGGACCGCCTCCGCGGTTCAGATGAGTCCAGGGCTGCACCCTCGCAATCGATCAAATCACTGGTTTTAGAACGAGTGACGCACGCCGAACTCGTAACCCGTCACGTTCGCTCCGTTGGCAACCGAAGGGCTGGCCAGTGATGAAGAGGACACTGCCAGGCCGCGTTTCGCACCGTCATCGTTCGTCATGCGCGCAATAGTGCCGTACACCTGCGTGCGCTTGGACAGGTTGTAGCCATAACCCAGGGCCAGCTTCTTGGAGTCAGCGTTGGAGGCATTCTTGTCCTTGAACATGGCGTACGACGCGCGCAGCTCCCCGGCACCCAGTGGTACGGTGACACCAAAGCCAAACAGGTCGACGCGCTTGTTGCCGCCCTTTTCGGTGGCGAACAGCGCCATGGGCTTCACGACGCCGAAGTTGTACGACGCGCCAAAGTTGGTGGACTTGTAGTCCACGCCCACGGCATCGGTGCCACCACGCGATTTGCCCCAACCCAGGGCTACGTTCAGAGGGCCAGCCGTGTAGCTGCCACGCAGTGCAATGCCACTACCCATGCTGTCGTTGGCGATGGCAGAGGTCTTCTCGCCGAACGAGTAGGCCACCTGACCTGAGAAGTCACCCATCTTGGGCAGGATGTAGCCGACACTGTTGCTGTAACGCTTGGGTGCACTGCCTTCAGCGGTGCCTGCAGCCGAACTGGCGCTGCCAACCAGATTGGCGCCATTGATGCCACCCACGCCGGAGTCACCAAAGGGGTCAAAGGTTTCGACGTTCAGGTAGGCAGGCGATTTATCGCGGCCCAGACGCAGTTCACCAAAGCTCTTGCTCGACACGCTCACGGTAGAGCGGCGGTCAAACTTGAAGCCCCCACCAGTGCCGTTGTCCACAGCCAGCCCCCCCTCCAGCCAAAAACCAGCGGCCAGTCCACCACCCAGATCTTCAACACCCCGAAACCCGAGGCGACTGCTGGAAAGGCCGCCACTAGACAGGCCGGTGACATCAACACCGCCGGCGGAAACGCGGGCGACGGAGGCATCCACCACACCGAAGAGGGTAACGCTCGATTGGGCCATGGCACCAGCGGCGGCGGTCAGGGCCGCAATGGCCACGAGGGTTTGTTTTTTCATGATTCAGTTCCGTTGAAGGGTCTCAGTTCACCGCGACGCATTGGGCTGCGGCAGCCCGGGCTCTCGGTGCTTCGCAACTTGTGAAGCAAGTCAATTAGAAAACCAGAATGCGTAAATTGGTGTATTCCCTGACTCGAACAACGTCCCCTTGGGATATTCATTCGGACGTAACACTTATGTTTTCCAAGACGTCGCCTCACCGCCACATGCGCTGAGAAAACTCGAAACGCAACGCTGCAGGCGCTATTCAGAGGATGGGCTCCGCGCGCTGGGAGTTAACTCAATGCCTTGGGGTCGTAGGGGGAGTCGCAATCCAACGCCAGGGACGGCATGAGTGGCCATGAAAGCGCTGAAATCTGTCTCACAGAGGCAACGCATTGCCGGATGTTGCCGCCCAGATCGGAGTGAGCCACCGCGCCGACCTTCGACTGCGCCATTTGCTCCGCACCCTCGCCCAACAGGTGTGCGGGTGAGAGAGCCACTTGTGTGGCTCACGGGGTCGTAGGCATATGAGCCAAAGTGGCTCACTTATCCATCGGCGCCAACAGCCTGAAGGCGATGGCAGTCTGATATGCCACAGCGACCGCGGGTCGCAATACGTCAGCATCCGGTACTCCGAACGGCTGGCACAAGCCGGTATCGAGCCCTCGGTGGGCAGCAAGGGGACAGCTACGACACGCCCTGGCTGAGACCATCAATGGCCTGTACAAGGCCGAGTTAATCCATCGTCGGGCGTCGTGGAAAACCAAGGAAGCCGTGGAGTTTGCGACGCTCGACTGGGTGTCTTGGTTCAACCACCATCGCCTGCTTGAACCAATAGGCCACATCCCGCCTGCCGAGGCTGAGGCAAACTACTACCGGCAAATCGCCAGTCACGCCACTGCAGTGGTGGCATGACTTAAACCAAACAGCCTCCACGGAAACCGGGGTGATTCAAGCCAGTACGGAATGCTCGGAGCCTAGCATCCGGGAGCCATTAGAAAGTGCGGTTCTCTCAGCCTCCTTGCAAAGTGCAGACAGCGTACGTATGTCCTTCAGCTTGTTGCGCAGGGTCGTGAACATTCGGTTCTCCTGTGGAATGGGTCAGTCTTTCAGGTAGGAACGGCGGCGATGGGCGGCTTGTTTGGAAACCCCCAGGGCCTCGGCTATCTGCGACCATGACCAGCCACGCTGCAGAGCCTGGGCAACAACGCGAGCTTCGTATTGGTCGGCCACTTGTCGCAGGGCGACCACCGCCGCGAGGGCGGTGGCAATGTCGTTCGGGTCCGGAAGGTATTGAGTCGGGTCCATGTCGTCAACATATGTTGACGATGGCTGATCACCGATATGCGCGACACGATCACTTCGCCTGCAAAAAATCTGTAACGCTATTGACATAGGCGAAAAGTAACATCTAGTCACAATCATTCCCTTGGCGATGTCTTCATGCCCGAAATCACTGAGTACCTGAGCGACTTCCGGCCCCGCTTTCGCCAATCCAGCGCTGCCGATCTGTGCGTAGAGGTGCCATGTCTGACTGCCAATGAAACAAACGAGAAAGTCATGGAGGTATTCACGCGCTATCGTGACCTCGTAAGTCTTCCGGTTGTTGAGGGGAGCCAACCCATCGGTCTCATCAACAGGAACATCTTCCTGTCTCAGATGAGTAAGCCGTTCCGCATGGAGCTCTACGGACGAAAGAGTTGTATAGCCTTCATGGACAAGGAGCCGCTGATTGTGGACGCGGGTTTGGACATCGAGGCGCTGACTTTCAAAACGGTGGAGTTTGGTGAGAAGGCTCTTACCGATGGTTTCATCGTCACCCGCGAGGGTGCGTTCGCCGGCGTAGGCAACGGGTTGCAGCTTATGCGGGTTGTGGCAGACATACAGGCATCCCGCAATCGTCAAGTCATGCACAGCATTGAGTACGCCAGCGTGATTCAACGGTCGACGCTTCGTAGCTCGCTGGATGCCTTGGCTCGAGCCTGCCCCGACGCCAACTTGGTGTGGGAGCCAAGAGACATTGTTGGAGGCGACTTCTACCAGTTCAGCACTGACTCAGACGGTTGGTTTGCAACAGTGGCTGACTGCACGGGGCATGGAGTACCCGGCGCCTTCATGACGTTGATTGCCTCAACGAGTTTGAACCAGGCGATAGAGCAGAACGGCGCTCGGGACCCCGCGAAATTGTTGGGGCATGTCAATCGCAGCATCAAGCAGATGCTCGGTCAAGTTGACGGCCAGGATGAAACACCCGGTTCTGATGACGGCATGGATGCGGCCTGCTTCTGGTTCGAACCTGGAAATGGCCGTTTGATCTTCGCAGGTGCACAACTCTCAATGTTCCTGCTGCGGCCTGAAGGCGGTGCCGTGGAGGTGTTAGATGGCCAGCGCAAGGGAGTCGGATATGTCGATAGTGAGTTCGACTTCACTTGGAAAAATCAAGAAGTGAGTCTGCCAACGGGGACGTTGGTCTTCGTCAGCACCGATGGGCTGATCGATCAAATTGGCGGCTCACGGGGCATCGCTTTTGGCAAGCGCCGCGTGCGCGATCTGCTTCTTGAACACCGTGAAAATTCGCCGTCAAAGATCAATTCGTCGATGCTTGATGCTCTCCGGATTTGGCAGGGTGAACACCATCGCCGCGATGACCTAACTTTCTTCTGCTTTCGCACCTAGATTCAAACCTCACCTATGCCTTCCCTCATGATCGCCGAAAAGTACGGCCCCTTCTTTAACTCGGCGCGGCAACACCAAGTCATTTTTTACTACGTGGGGTACTTTTCGCAGCACATCGTTGCGGCAATGGCCGACGCGGTAAAACTCCAACTTGAAGTGGCCGATGTGGCTGCTCCTACGCGGCGAAAATTGTTTTCGTCATTCGTGGAGATGGCGCAAAACATCATTCACTATTCGGCTGACTCCCTTACTCCTCCAAGCCAGGACAACGGGGAACTGCGTCACGGTTCGGTCTGCATTCGACGAGAAACAGACGGCAGCTTTATGTTGCTGTGCGCAAACCCGATCGACTCACTGATGGTCGAAGACCTGAGGGTGAAACTGAGTGCGCTGCGCAACATGACACTCGAAGAAATTAAGCAAGCCTATCGTCAGACGCTGCGTGGGGGCCCCCCGGAAGGAAGTAAGGGTGCGGGCTTGGGATTCTTAACCGTCGCCCGCGACGCCAAAGAGCCTTTGGAGTTTGATTTCGACACCGAGTCTGGTGGTTCGCCTGTCTTGTATCTGAAGGCGGCAATCTAGCCACAACTAGTCCACCAACAAATCGAGACCACCAATGGAAAACCTCTACCTAGCCCCGACGCCCAGTTCACCCGAGGTGGATTTCAAGTTTGATACGAACACCATGAGCCTGCGCGGAGAGTCGTATCCTGAGAATGCTGCTGCTTTCTATGGAGACATCCTGGCGCGTCTCAAAGACTACCTATCCGCGCAGACGGAGACGGCGCTCGAAGTGAACATTGCACTCGCATACTTCAACAGTTCCAGCACAAAGATGTTGTTCAATCTGATTGAAGCGCTTAACAACGCCGCTGAAGCTGGCAATCGCGTGGTGCTCAATTGGTATCACGATGAGGAAGACGACACGATCCTCGAGTTCGGGCAAGAGCTGAGCGAGGATTTTCCGGCAATCGAATTTGTTATACATCCAGTGGGAGCCGCTTAAATGGACAGTCCGGCCACTGGCTCTCCGGCAGACTTGTTCGAGGCAGAGAATCAATCGCTTTTGGTCGCCCGAGCAGCCCATGCCGCTTTCGTAGAGGCTGAACCAACTCAATGCCGACAAGCCCTCGGCGACCTGATCCTTGCATATGAGAGACTACTGCGTGAAACGCGCAGACTTGTACGCCGCAGTGACAGAGCGGAACTGGAGATGAATCAGCTAAACACACGGCTTCAAGAATTGGCAGCTGAACTAGAACACCGTGCGAATCACGATCCTCTTACCGGTGTCCTCAATCGAGCCGCAGTCATCGAATTGGTGAATCGCCGTTTTACTCACGAAGATCTTGCACTAATCGTTCTCGACATTGATCATTTCAAACGGATCAATGATAGTTTTGGCCATCCCACCGGTGACAAGGTAATCCTTGGCGTCGTTGCGTGCCTTCAAGCAGTCGTCCCCGCTACAGCGCAAATTGGACGTGTTGGCGGCGAAGAATTCACTGTCGTCTTGCCTCGGCAAAGTGAGGCCGAGTCTGAGCGGGTCGCGGAAGGATTGCGACATGCAATCGAAACCTACAACTTTGATCTGCCCGACGGTAGCGGCGTTACCGCCAGCTTCGGCATTAGCTGGGCACCATCGGGTGGTGATTTCGACAGTGCATATGGCCTCGCAGATGAGGCGCTCTACGTGGCAAAGCGCGGTGGACGAAACCAGGTCCGTATCGCAGCATCTTCATTGCACCCTCTCCAGCATGAGGTCTGAAAAGCTTGGAGGGCAAGATTCAAGTTCTGCCACCATAGACGCTGCACAAAGCGTCGAGTCATATAGTGGGCTGAAGTGGCGAATCCTTGTCGTGGACAACGATCCGGACGTTCACGCTGCGACACGCGCTGCGTTAGAAGGAAAAACACTTTTCGACCGACCGTTGGTGTCCATGCACGCGTTTTCGGGCGATGAGGCAAGGTCGTTGCTGCTTAGCGAACACGGTCTCGCGATGGTGATACTGGACGTGGTGTCAGAACAAGCATGCTCAGGGCTGGAGCTTGTGGACTTTATCCGCCACTCGGCCGACCTGCGGAACACTCGAATAGTGCTTCGCACGGGGCAGCCATGTCAGGTCCCGCGACTAGAAACACTTCTCAAGTACGACATTAACGACTACCGGACCAAGGCCGAACTGACTCAAGATCGACTTCTCGCTATGGTCGTGACAGCTGTTCGTTCCTACCAGCAACTCTGCGCTGTAGATGCCAGCCGAGCAAGTTTGGAACTCATCCTGCGATCCAGTGCGACCCTTCTGGAGACAAAAGACTCCCACGAATTTGCCTCAGGTGTGTTGACCCAGCTCGCTGCCATATTGAAAGTCGGTCGTGAAGGACTGGTGTGTGCACGCCGCTCAGGAAGTCCTCACGACTACTATGTACAGGCCGCCGCAGGCCGCTTCTTTGAGCTGGAGGGACTGCCGCTTGATTTGGTGTCGTCGGAGCCAGAACTAGACACGCTTCTGAAATCGGTGGAGAGACGGTGCAATGTCTACGGAGACAACGGTGGACTAGCTCTCCATATCGGCCACAAAGATGAGCAAGACATTGTGGTGTTTATTGATGCGGAAAAAAACCACAGCGAGCTTGATCCGCAATTGCTGGGCGTATTTTGCGCAAACTTGAGCACTCTTCTGCACAACCGAGGGTTACTAGAACGCCTGCACGATAGCGCGTACTACGACCCTCTGGTGAGCCTCCCAAATCGTGCCCACTTCGTAAAGGAAGTTGATGAGTACGTACGACATGGAATAGGTGACTACGTTCTGGCTTTGATCGACATTGACGATTTCAGTGCAACGAATGATGTGATGGGGCACCGATTCGGAGATCGTCTCTTGGAGCGGGTGGCTCGTTGCCTGCAGGACTCGCTTACCGAAAATGTACTGTTAGCCCGACTTGGCGCGGATACTTTTGGGGTGCTTGGATCCATTCGTCAGGTGCAACCCAAGCGCCTCTTGGAATGCGTGCGCCTGCCATTGAACATCGATGGCGTACCGCATAAAGTCTCGCTCACTTGCGGATACGTTCTTTTGCCGGAAGAGCCCCAAGCTGGGGCAGATTTGGTCAAGGACGCCACCATCGCGCTCAAACGAGCGAAACGAGACCACCGAGGCCAAGACCTCCAATACGCCGACCAAATGGGGGCTGAGGCTCGGGCGCGAGCATTGCTGCTCTCTGAACTAAGAGAGGCGATCGAGAACAAGCGGCTGTTTCTGGTGTACCAACCTCAGCTTAACCTCCGCACCCATGGCCTCGTAGGGATCGAGGCGCTCCTGCGGTGGCGAACAGAGGATGGTAGGTTCGTACCGCCCGATCAGTTCATTCCCGTTGCTGAGCACTCAGGCCTTATTGTCCCCCTGGGGCAGTGGGTTCTTTCCACTGCATGCCAAACAATGCGGGAACTGCTAGACGCAGGCATTGCACCAGAGCGGATGGCTGTCAATGTCTCTACGGTGCAATTGCAGGATCCAGGGTTTTTCGCGATGGTCTTTGAAGCGCTTGAGGGCAGCGGACTGCAAGGGATCCATCTTGAACTGGAGATCACGGAATCTGTCGCAGCGCTACCAACAGAGTTTTTGAACTCAACGCTCTCAGCATTGAGAGCTGAGGGAATATCGATAGCCATCGATGACTTCGGTACCGGGTACTCATCGCTGAGCTATCTTGAGCGGCTTCCCCTTGACCGAATCAAGATTGACCGGTTATTTATCAATCAACTGCTCGAACCCGACGGCGCTCGCATTGCAGAAATGGTGGCCCAGCTAGGTTCTAAGCTTGGGCTGCGTGTACTGGCGGAGGGAATCGAGGATGCAGCTACTTGGGAAGTGCTGCTCGCCATGGATTGCCATGAAGGACAGGGTTACCACATCGCAATGCCCATGGGTAGAAATGAAATGGTAGGGTGGCTTCAGACACATCCGAAACGAGCGCAGCTCGAAGCCAAGATGGAATAGCCGCGCGAAGTTGGTTTCCGTCCAGACGTGATGCGTTGTTAATTTCAGCTCAGTCAGGTTGCATTGAAATCCAGGCATCGCCCAGTCGCGCTGCACGATGCTTTCCTGAGTCTTGATGCGAGGGGTTTGGACTTCAATAGGCTGACTGCAGCCGGTCAGGTTTTGCAGCCCAATGACAGTCGCCGCCGAAACCTGCCATTCGTCATCCTGCGAGGCGCCCGACCGCTGTAAATTCGGCAGCGGCCACTCATCAGCGATGGGCTATTGCCTGCCATGCGTTGCGCTGCCAATGTCAGATGTTGTCATCGCCCAGACCTGACTCCGAGTGAGTACGTCAAAAAGAGGTCGGATCAACAAGCCGGAAGCCGTCCAACTCCAGTTTGAAAGTGTCCGGATATGGGGGAGACGTCACAACTTCGAACTGGAAGTTGATAATTGTCTACAGAAGCGGGTGAAGTCCAGAGCAAGTGAAGCCGGAACATGCTGCGCACGTTTGCAACGTCAGAGGCGTCGGCTTGTTCCAGCGCTACGAGGTAAGCAGCGATGAGGCGTCGAAGGCTTCGGTGTTGATCCTCATCAGCTTTGTCTAGTGCTGCTTTGTTGGACAGGGAAATTTCGCGCTCTTGTGTTTGGACCCGTGCTTCGATGTAACCGTGAAGATCTCGAATTCCATCAAGGTAAAGCCGTGAGAGTTCGCTTGCCTTGTCGCGCGCCTGGTTCAAGGTCAGTCCTGCGCGCCCACCACGTTGCGTGTATTCGCCCAAGGGGATGGCGCCGCGCTTGCCCGACGGACCAGCGTAGCGATAGAAGAAACTTTTTCGGCCGTTTGCCTGCACCCGAAGATATAGCCTGCCGCTCCCTCTGGCTCCTCCATCTGAAATCCAGTGGTCAGACACGTGACCGTCCTGTTCTTTAGGGCGCGCTGCTTGAATTTGTCTGTCTGTGAGCTCTGCCATTCCTCGCTCCGTGATTTCATCGTCTCTTGCGACAATGGTTACCGTATGGTTACCGTATGGTTGCCGTTTGTTGTTGGCTAGAAAAATATGCCATCGACCATGTTTGGACGAGGAAACGCGCTAAGTTGTTGATTGTATTGGAAGCTTTGAGCAGATTGAAGGGCGCTGGATCTCTTTGGATGCGCTCGGACGCTGGTCAAAGTGACTCATAATCCTTTGGTCGTTGGTTCAAGTCCAACACGCCCTACCATTTATCCGTTGCGTGGTTGCCCTGGGGTCGTCGTTTTTTTTCTTGCCGCAATCGATGCGTTTCGGATTTTGCGGCTAGGGGTTGTACTACAATTCGGGCTCGCGTTGAATTGTGTTGTGGTTGTTGCTGGTGAAACGGCAAAGAATCCAACTAAGCAAAGGTTTTTAGAGCAGTCAAAAAATCATGCTATAATTTGAAGCTTAGCGGCTGTAGCTCAGCTGGATAGAGTACTTGGCTACGAACCAAGGGGTCGTGGGTTCGATTCCTGCCAGCCGCACCAATGTTTAAAGCCTGCAATCGTAAGATTGCAGGCTTTTTCATTTGTCCCTTGGCTTTGTCTTTATCGGAGGACTCTGGCAGTGAGCAAGGCTTTCACCAAAGAAACCGACGGCGCTGATGACGACGAAGAGTTGGCGCTGCCTCCACTGCCTACCGGGGGCAAAAACTACATCACCCCTGCAGGCTTCGCGCGCTTGCGCTCAGAATTGCTGGATCTGATCGACAACGAGCGGCCCAAGATTGTCGATATCGTTCATTGGGCGGCTAGCAATGGCGATCGATCAGAAAACGGGGACTACCTTTATGGCAAAAAGCGTTTGCGTGAGATAGACCGGCGCATCCGCTTCCTGACAAAACGCCTTGAAATTGCCGAGGTGGTTGACCCTAGTGTCCATTTCGGAAGCGAACAGGTGTTTTTCGGGGCGACTGTCACCTATGTGGATGATGAGGGGGTCGAGCGCGCTATCACCATCATGGGCATTGACGAGGCCGATAGCCATGTGGCGCAAGTGAGCTGGATTGCACCCGTTGCACGAGCGCTGCTCAAGGCTCGCGTGGGCGAGGAAGTCCAACTACCGACACCCGGAGGCGTTCGGAATCTGGAAGTTTTGAGTGTGCAATATCCGCTGCCTGTGGATTCTTCCAAGTAGTCGAGCAGCCCATTCACCCCATCAACTGCGAGCGCCATCGCTGCGCATTGGAGCTTGGTGGAGCCAATTCAGGCCTGCGGCGTGATCCGAACTGCCTTGATCACAGCCCGCGTGCGCCGCAGGTTGCGCAACGCGGTTTCCAGGTGAGCCTGATCACGCACTGCCACAATGAAGCGCAGATCCGTCGTGTCCAGCGCAGCTTCGTCATCCATATCGACGTGCGTAATGTCCGCCTCGGAGCTTCCCAGTTCTGCAGCCACCCGAGCGAGTACACCCTTGCCATTGGTGACCGTCACAACCACGCCGGTTTCAAACATCCGTGTGGGCTCGTCGGACCAGTCGACAGCAATAAATCGCTCGCTGTCTTTGTGTTGAAGCCGCTTGGCGACGCTGCAATGCACGTTGTGGACCACCAAGCCCTCGCCACGTCCCAGGTAGCCGACGATGCTGTCCCCAGGCACGGGGCGGCAACAAGACGCGTACTGGACGGACGCGTTTTCGCTGCCGTCGAGTGTGACGGCGCCTTGCGACAAAGTCTCGTGCGACGTGTAGCGCTCCCGAGACATGAGCAGGGCATCAGGGCGATGCCCATGCTCCGACATCAACACCATCAAGCGTTTCGCTACGATGCTGGCAATACGCTTACCCAGCCCAAGATCCGTCATCAACTCACTACGTGTCCGGTTTCCAGTGAAGCGGAGCAGCTTGTCCCACAAGGGCTGGGTGGCAGGATCCAGAATGGGCAGCTGCTCCAGGCCCTCCGCACGAATGGCCTGAGTGAGGAGTTTTTCGCCCAAGCCTTCTGATTCGGCTTGTGCCAAGGTTTTCAGATAGTGCCGAATCTTTGAGCGCGCGCGGCCCGTTCGAACAAACCCCAACCAAGCGGGGTTGGGCGTCGAAACGGGGGCAGTGATTACTTCCACGACATCGCCGTTCTTCAGCTCTGTGCGCAATGGCACCTGCTCATTGTTGATCTTTGCCGCCGTGGTCCTATCCCCCACATTGCTGTGGATGGCGTAGGCAAAGTCAACAACGGTGGCGCCTCTCGGTAGTGCCATGATCTGGCTCTTGGGCGTAAAGACGTAAACCGCATCGGGAAAGAGGTCGACCTTTACGTGGTCCCAGAACTCGGCTGCGTCACGCGTTTCGTTCTGGATATCCAGCAATGACTGAAGCCACTTTGTGCCGAGGCGCTCTGCCGATGTGCCGTCGCCGTCTTGCGCTTTGTAGAGCCAATGCGCCGCTACACCCGCCTCGGCAATCACATGCATCTCGTCGGTACGCATCTGGAACTCGATATTGACGCCCGATGGGCCTACCAGCGTGGTGTGCAAAGACTGGTAACCATTGAGCTTGGCAATCGCGATGTGGTCTTTGAACTTGCCAGGCACCGGCTTGTACATCTGGTGCAACACGCCCAAAGCGGTGTAGCAGTCCGTTACCGACGGGACGATGACCCTAAATCCATAAATATCTGTTACCTGCGCAAAGCTCAGGTGCTTGAAATCCATCTTCTGATAGATGGCATACAGAGTTTTCTCGCGTCCGGCCAAGCGCACCTTCATGCCAATTTTCGAGAAGGCAGCATCCACTTCGGTCTGCACCTTCTGGACCAAATCTCGTCTGCGGTTGCGCGATTTATTGACTGCTTTAGACAGCGTGGCATAGCGCCAAGGATGCAAATGCCGGAAAGAAAGGTCTTGCAGTTCTCGGTAGGTCTGATTCAGCCCGAGTCGGTGCGCGATCGGAGCGTAGATTTCCAGCGTTTCCGACGAAATTCGCCCCCATTTGCTGCGAGGCATGTCAGACAGCGTGCGCATGTTGTGCGTGCGGTCCGCCAGTTTGATCAGGATGACGCGCACATCGCGCGCCATGGCCAGAAGCATTTTTCGAAACGACTCGGCCTGGTTTTCTTCGCGGGTGTTGAACTGGAGTTTGTCGAGCTTCGTCAGTCCGTCCACTAGCTCCGCCACGGGTGCGCCGAAGCGGTCGATGAGGTCCGCCTTGGTGACGCCGCAGTCTTCCATGGCGTCATGGAGCAGGGCCGCCATCAGGGCCTGTGCGTCCAGCTTCCAGGTCGCACACTGGGCGGCAACAGCGATAGGGTGGGTGATATAAGGCTCGCCGCTGTTGCGCAGCTGGCCCAAATGCGCTTCGTCGGCAAAACGGTATGCCTGCCGAACCTGTTCGATGCTCGATGCGTCCAGATAGTCGAGGCTGTCCGTCAGGGCGGCAAAGCTGGCCGCAGCTGCGTTGGCTGCGGCTGCGGCGGCCGAAAGGCTTCCAGGCAGGGCCGATTCGCCAGCCCGGAATGGCGTTGCAGAAGGTGAATTGAGCACCGCGTTCATGCCTTAAATGTAGCGCGGGTGGGCATCAGGCCGCCGTGGGGCAAAAAAAAGCACCGCAGGCGCGGTGCTCTTTGAGGGCGCATACCCAGAAAAATGCTCAACCAGGAACCTTCTTGAGCATTTCCAGGCCAACCTTGCCTTCGGCGATTTCGCGCAGGGCAGTCACGGCGGGCTTGTTGCGGCTTTCGATGCGGGGAGCATGGCCTTGGCTCAGCATGCGGGCGCGGTAGGTGGCAGCCAACACGAGCTGGAAGCGGTTGGGGATCTTTTCCAGGCAGTCTTCTACAGTGATGCGGGCCATCGATTTACTCCGGGGATTCAGGTGATATTGAGCGACTGGAAGGTGTCAGCACGGGCGCGGCGCTGTGCGGCGTACTTGAGTCGCTGGGCGTGAACTACGGCTTTCAGGTCGAAAAGCGCGCGCTCAAACAACTCGTTGATTATAACGAAGTCGAATTTTTCCACTTGCGCCATCTCGATGGCGGCATTTTTGAGGCGCACTTCGATCACATCTGCAGAGTCTTCGCCCCGCCGCTCAAGACGAGACCGCAGCTCCTCCCAGCTGGGCGGCAGGATGAATACGAGCACGGCATTGGCAAACGCCTGCTTGATCTGCAGAGCGCCCTGAAAGTCGATTTCGAGAATGACGTCCGAGCCTTGGGCAATCCGCTCTTCAATGGCTCTTTTGGACGTGCCATAACGATTGCCATGGACATGGGCCCATTCCACAAACGCATTGCCTTGGATCATGGCGTCGAACTCGGACTCTGACGCGAAGAAATACTCGCGGCCGTGTTTTTCCTGGCCGCGTGGCGCCCGCGTGGTGTGCGAGATAGAAGGGTGAACGTGGGAGTCCAACTCCAGCAGGGCCTTGACCAAGCTGGACTTGCCGGCGCCGCTGGGTGCCGCCACTACGATGAGATTACCTGGATAGTCCATAGTTGATGTGCTTAATGCGCTATCAAAAAATGAGTCTTACTCGATATTTTGCACTTGCTCGCGCATTTGTTCGATCAGCACTTTCATATCCACGCTTACGCGGGTCAGGTCCAGTGCAGCGGATTTGGAGCCCAGCGTGTTCGCTTCGCGGTGCAGTTCCTGGATCAAAAAATCCAGACGCTTGCCCACTTCTCCACCCTTTTTTAGCAATCTTTCGATTTCATCAAGGTGGGAGTCGAGCCGTGTGATTTCTTCGGCGACATCAATGCGAATGGCAAAGGCGGTCGCTTCTGTCAGCGCGCGGTCTCTGGCGGCCTCTGGCAATGTGGCGCCATCGGTGAGTGCCATGGCTTCTTTCCAGCGCTCCATGAAACGCAGGCGTTGCTGCTCGACAAGCAGCGGAACCATGGGCACGGCCTGTTGTGCCAAGGTACGCAGTTGTTTGACCCGGTCGAGCAGCATGGTGGCCAGGCGTTTGCCTTCGCGTTCGCGCGCTGCCACCAGGGCTGTGAGCGCTTCTTCGGCCAGTGCTGGCACCGCTTCGCTCCAGTCCTCGGTGCCGGAATGTGCATTGGCACAAAGGCGGAGGGCGTCGGCAACAGTGAGTGGCGCTGCGCTGGGCAGCCAGGCCTTGACGGAGTCTTGCAAGGAGTTCAAGCGCTGCAGGAGGCGTGCAGGCGGGTCCTGCAGGGTGTTGCTGTCCTCGTTCTCCAAGGCGGCGCGGACTTCGACCTTGCCACGTTTAAGGCGGGCAGTCAGCAGGCTGCGCAGTGCGGGCTCCATGGCGCGCAATTCGTCGGGCAGGCGGAACGACAGGTCCAGAAAGCGACTGTTGACCGAGCGGATTTCCAGCCCAAGTCTGCGGGACTGGGATGACCGGGAATCGGTACGGGCGTCGGTTTCAGCGCCAGTGGCAGACGCGCCATGCTGTGCGCTGGCGTATCCGGTCATGCTGTAAACTGCCATTGGACTTTTTGATGGTTGCTTGCGATCCCGCGATTATCCGGGTTCCGCTCTACCCCCGAGTCATCTTCGCAAAATATGTCAAAAATCAAACCGGCTCCTTTGCCGCCCGATACCGCGATTGGCGGATACCGCGTGGTGCGCCGGTTGTCCTCCGGCGGATTTGGTGTGGTCTATCTGGCCCTCGACGCCGAAGGCCAGCAGATCGCCATCAAGGAATACCTTCCCTCGTCGCTCGCCACGCGTGCGCCCGGCGAGCTGCTGCCCAAGGTGCAGTCCGAAAAGCTGTCTCTCTACCGTCTGGGTCTGAAGAGCTTTTTTGAAGAAGGACGCGCACTCGCGCAAATCTCGCATGCCTCCGTGGTGAGCGTGCTCAACTTCTTCCGCGAAAACGAGACCGTTTACATGGTGATGAATTACCTGGAGGGCGCGACCCTGCAGGACTTCATCATCACCGCGCGCGACCTGAAGACGCAGAAGGTCTTCCGCGAATCCACTATCCGCTCCTTGTTCGACGAAGTACTGCGCGGCTTGCGCATCGTGCACCAGCACAAGATGCTGCACCTGGACATCAAGCCCGCCAATATCTTCATCACCGATGACAACAAGGCCGTGATGATCGACTTTGGTGCTGCGCGCGAAGTGTTGTCCAAAGAAGGCAATTTCATCCGCCCCATGTACACCCCAGGCTTTGCGGCCCCGGAGATGTACCGGCGCGACTCGTCGATGGGGCCGTGGACCGATATTTATGCCATCGGCGCCTGCATCTACGCCTGCATGCAGGGCTTTCCGCCGAACGAGGCGCCCCAGCGCATCGAAAAAGACCGCCTGTCGCTGGCGTTGACCAAGCTGCGCGGGGTGTATTCCGACAACCTGATCGAGGTGGTCGAATGGTGCATGGCACTCGACCCGCTCTCGCGCCCCCAGTCGGTGTTTGCCTTGCAAAAGGAACTCAGCCGCGAGGGCGAGCGTCGCTACACCAAGCTCACCGTGGGCGAGAAAATGCGCCTGCAGCTCGACACGCTCGTGTCGGACACCAAGAAAAATGTGCAAAAGGTGGGTGAAGCCACCGGCATCGGAGCCAAGCCCAAATGAACTCGCCTCACGCTGAGCAGGTTCGGGCAAAGCATGTGTTCATGAACGATGCCTTTGCGCATCGTTTTTTGCGTGAGTCCCTATGAAGTTCTCGGTATTCCAGATCAGCCGCCGCGGTGGCCGCGAGAGGAACGAAGACCGCATGGGCTACTGCTACACGCGCGAATCGGGCTTGTTTGTGCTCGCCGACGGCATGGGCGGCCACCCCGAAGGCGAAGTGGCCGCGCAAATTGCGCTGCAGACCATCTCGGCCCTGTTCCAGCGGCAGGCCAAACCCCAGCTCAAGGATGTGCAGGAGTTTCTGTCAGGTGCGCTGCTGGCAGCCCACCACCAGATCCTGCGTTATGCCACCGATAAGGGCATGCTCGACACGCCCCGTACCACGCTGGTGGCGGCCGTGTTGCAGGGAGGCACCGCCACCTGGGTGCACTGTGGAGACTCGCGTCTGTACATGGTGCGGGACGGCGATCTGCTGACCCGCACCCGCGACCACTCCTATATGGAGCTGCGCAACACGCCGCCTCCTGGCCTGGAGCGCATCAACCGCAACGTTCTGTTCACCTGCCTCGGGTCGCCTACCAAGCCGATCTACGACATCACCGGCCCGGTGTACCTGGAGCAGGGCGACCGCATTTTGCTGTGCTCGGACGGTCTGTGGGGCACGCTCAGTGACGAAGAGATTTCCAAGCAACTGGCCCACCACACGGTGTCGCATTCGGTGCCTGACCTGGTGGAAGAAGCGTTGCGCAAGGCGGGTGACAGCAGTGACAACGTCACGGTGATCGCGCTGGAATGGGAGACGCCTGATGCGTTCGAGTCCACCCAGGGTGTGTCGACCGACAGCATCAGCGACGACGTGTTTGCCTCCACGATTCAGGCCGGCCCGCTCGACGGGCTGGTGGACGACCTGGACGACGCCGCCATTGAGCGGTCCATTGCCGAAATCAACGAAGCCATTCGCCGCTCTGCCGCTAGAAAAGCTTGACAACCCCCTGAGTCGCTGCGCGCCTTCCCTCTTCTCTCGAATGGCTCTGCCGTTCAGGAAGGGGACACCGCCAGCGCATGCAAGGGAAACGCAGCTCCGCCGCCTGGGCGGCCCTTGCGCGGCGGCCACTGGCTTTGGCCGCGTGCGTTGCGTGGGCCCCTGATTCGCATGAGGCCATCCCCATCTCCCTCACTCAAACCACCATGACCACATTTACCCGCACCAGCGACCGCGCTTCCAACCAGTTGCGTCCCGTGCGCATCACCCGCCACTACACCATGCACGCCGAGGGCTCGGTGTTGATCGAGTTCGGCAACACCAAGGTGCTCTGCACCGCTTCAGTGGAAGAGCGTGTGCCGCCCCACAAGCGTGGCAGCGGCGAGGGCTGGGTGACGGCGGAATACGGCATGCTGCCCCGTGCCACCCACAGCCGCAGCGACCGCGAGGCCGCTCGGGGCAAACAGACGGGCCGTACGCAAGAGATTCAGCGCCTCATCGGCCGCTCACTGCGCGCCGTGTTCGACCTGAAGCTGCTGGGCGAGCGCACCATTCAGCTCGACTGCGACGTGATCCAGGCCGACGGTGGTACGCGCACTGCCGCCATCACCGGCGCCTGGGTGGCGGCGCAGGATGCGGTCAACGCGCTGCTTGCCAACGGCAAGATCACGCAGACGCCCCTGCTGCAACCGGTGGCGGCCATCTCGGTGGGCATTGTTCAGGGCACGCCGCTGCTCGACCTGGAATATGTCGAAGACGTGAGCTGCGACACCGACATGAACGTGGTGATGACCGGCGCAGGCCATTTTGTGGAAGTGCAGGGCACGGCCGAAGGCGTGGCGTTTACCCGGGCGGAGATGGACCAGCTGTTGGTGCTGGCCGAAAAAGGCATTGCAGAGCTGGTGCAGATGCAGCAGCAGTCACTGCTAGAAACCCCATAACGAGCGAATACTCACTAATTGATAGCTGCTAGTGCTTACAGAATAAGCGCTAGAGGCCAATTTCACTCATGAAAATTGTTCTTGCATCCAACAACCGCGGCAAACTGGCCGAACTGCAGTCCATGTTTGACCCGCTGGGGGTTGAGCTGGTGCGCCAGGCCGACCTGGGCGTGGGCGAGGCCGAGGAGCCTTTTCGCACCTTTGTCGAAAACGCCTTGGCCAAGGCGCGCTTCGCTTCGACCCACACCGGACTGCCTGCGCTGGCCGATGACGCGGGCATGTGTGTGGACGCCTTTGGTGGTTTGCCAGGCGTCGATACCGCGTATTACTGCACCCAGTTCGGCTACGAAAAAAGCGACGACAACAACGTGCGTGCACTGCTGGAGCAACTGCAGGGCGTGGCCAACCGCCGCGCCGCCATGGTCAGCACCCTGGTAGCCGTACGCAGCCCGCAAGACCCCGAGCCGCTGATTGCCGTGGGCCGCGTGGTGGGCGAGATCACGGCAGAACCCCGGGGCAGCAACGGCTTTGGTTTTGACCCGGTGATGTTCATCCCTGAATTTGGCAAGACCTTTGCCGAGCTGCCGGTGGAGGTGAAAAACGCCCACAGCCACCGGGGGCGTGCGGCGCAGCAAATGCTGGATTTGATGCGCACACGTTGGCTATAAAAATAGGAGCTGGTAGCGCTTGATATTTAATGACTTCAAATGGTTTTGACATCAGAACCCTTATCCATCAAGCGCAAGCAGCTATTGTTTTGATAGTTTTAGTTCTATGACCATTCCCATTCATCTTGAGCCAGCGCCTGCGGCCACGGCCGCAGCCCCGGTGCGCGACATCCAGCACTACATGCGCCCAGGTTTGCTGCAACTGCCCAGCCTGCCGCCGCTGTCGCTGTATGTGCACTTGCCCTGGTGCCTCAAGAAATGCCCGTACTGCGACTTCAATTCGCATGAATACCGAGAAGGCAGCGGTGACACCGGCAGCGCCCACGTGCCCGAGCAGCGCTATATCGACGCCCTGATGGCCGACCTGGAGGCCGCGCTGCCGTTGATCTGGGGCCGCACGGTGCACAGCATTTTCATCGGGGGGGGCACGCCCAGCCTGTTTTCACCTGCCGCCATCGACCGGCTGATTGGCGACATCCGCGCCCGCCTGCTGCTCGCACCGGACTGCGAAATCACGCTGGAGGCCAACCCTGGTACGTTCGAGAAAGACCGCTTTCGCGCATTCCGCGCAGCGGGCGTCACGCGCCTGTCGGTGGGGGTGCAGAGCTTCAACGACCAGCACCTGAAGGCGTTGGGCCGCGTGCATGACCGCGCCCAGGCCTTGGCGGCGGTCGAAGAGGCCGCACAGGCGTTTGACACCTTCAACCTTGACATCATGTACGCGCTGCCGGGCCAGACGCTTCAGGAGCTGGAGCAGGACATGTCGACGGCGCTGGTCCTGAAGCCCCCGCACATCTCCATCTACCACCTGACCATCGAGCCCAACACGTACTTTGCCAAGTTCCCCCCGGTGATCCCCGAAGACGATCAGGCCTACGCCATGCTCGATCGCATCACCGAGATGACGGGTCAGGCGGGAATGGCGCGGTATGAAATTTCTGCCTATGCCCTGCCGGGACACGCATGTTTTCACAACACCAATTACTGGCAGTTTGGCGACTACCTGGGCATTGGCGCGGGCGCGCACAGCAAGCTGAGCTTTGCGCACCGTGTGGTGCGGCAAGTGCGCTTTCGCGAGCCGCGGCTGTACATGGAAAACGCGCTGGCAGGGCATGCAGTGGCGCAGGACGAAGACGTCAAGCGCGCCGAACTTCCGTTTGAATACATGCTCAACGCCCTGCGCCTGCGGGACGGTTTTGCGTTGCAGGATTTCATGGACCGAACGGGGCTGCCCCTCAGCACCATCGCTAAAGGCCTGGAGGCGGCGCAAAACAAAGGCCTGATTGAGCGTGGTGCAACCCACGTCCGCCCGACCGAGCGGGGTTTTGACTTTTTGAGCAATCTGCAAGAGCTGTTTTTGGCGGACTGAGAACTCGGTGCGCCAGCCGCTCAGTTCGGCAGCCAAGCTCGGCAGCCCGGCCCGGCAGTTGGGCTGCCGGGGCGTTAACCGCAGCGCACGGCCAGAATGCGGCCGTTGGCATCCACCTCCAGATTCAGCCGCTGTGCGTTGAACTCCTTGGTGATCATCTGCCCCGGACGAAGAATGCGCGCCATTTGTGCCCCCGACCGCACCCGGGCCGATTCCATGACCGATGCCGTGCTGTTCTGTCCCACAGCGGACTGCGCAGGCTGTGCGTTGCAAGGGGCAGCGGGTGCTGGCGCCGTGGCGCTGGGGCTGCTGGCGGGTGGTGACGCGGGGGGCTGGCCATAGCCTGTGCAGCCCGTTGTCATCAACACCGCGGCCATGGCGACGCTGGCGGTGGTTGCAAAGGTAGTCTTGATCATGTGGGTCCTCCGGATGTAGCCACCACCATACCCGAGCGCTTCGGGTGCCGACGTGACCGAGCGTAACGCGCGTGATGTGCCAGTGAACTGCGGGCAGGGTGGGGCTTGGCAGCCAAAAACCCACGCACTTGATGCGGATCAAGGGTTCGTTGGCCGTCCGCAACGCTGCTGCACCCACCCACGGGCGCCTGCGCCGCGCGACGGATTCTTGTAAGGCCGCGTGGGCAGAATGAAACTCTGCGGCCTTGTGCCGCTTTGCAACCCGCGCGGGGAAGGGCGGACGGCGCTTTCCGCAGACCCGTTGGAACCCCCTTGGCTGCGCAGCTTTTAGACCACCATGCCCCCCGAATCAAGCCTTCACGTCCTTCATGCGCTCGGAGAAACTCTGGACGGGCTGGAGGTTGCGCTGTGTGCGTTTGATGACGATGACTGCTCCATTGCCTGGAACCGCACGTTCTTCAAGTTTTTCCCCGAGCACGAAGGGCAGGTCTTTGTGGGGGAGCCGTACCACGCCAACCTGCGGCGCTTTTACACCCAGCGCCTGGATGCCCACGAGCTGCCGAACATAGAGCGGTACATCAGTGCGGGGCTAGAACGCCACCGTGCCCAGACGCGTCCCTACAACTTTGAACACCGCGGCCTGCGAGTGCATGTGTCGTCGCTGCCAGTGCCAGGGGTGGGGCGCGTGCGAGTGTGGCGCGCAGAGGCATTGCCCGCCGCACAGGCGCCGGACACGCCCGACATCCACGAGCCTGGTTACCTGCGCAGCCCCATGGTAGAGAGCGCCGAGCTGTTCGACCGCATCCCCGACGGCCTGATGATCTGCGCGGAAGACCAGCGCATCCATTGGGTTAATGAGCCCTTCATGGCGATGTACGGGCTGACCGACCGCGCAGCGGCCACGGGCCTGGCGTTTGATGAGATCTACCGTGGCGCGTGGGCGGCCCAAGGGCCAGGCGACATGGCCCCGTTTTACGACGGTCTGTCGGTCTTGCAGGAGAACATGCGTTTTGCCGGGGCGCCTTTTGAGGTGCCCTTACCGCGCCACCGCTGGGCGCGGGTGATTGCCAAGCAGGGTTCTGACGGCACTGTGTTCTATGCGCACGTAGACATCTCCGACTTCAAACGCCAGCAACGCCTGCTGGCGCAGGCCGAACGCAGCGCGCGCGACAGCGAGGCCCAACTGCGCGAAAAGTCCATTGTGCTGGAGGCCACGCTGGAGAACATGGACCAGGGCGTGGCCAAGATCAACGCCGCTGGCGTGGTCGAGCTGTGCAACCGCCGTGCGCTGGAGCTGCTCGACCTGCCGCACGAGCTGATGTCATCGCGCCCCACGCTTTCGCAGGTGCTGACTTACATGCGTTCGCGCGGCGAGTTTGAATTGGCCTCCCAGGAGGTGCAGGACTTTTTGCAGGACAACGGGGGGCTGGACCAGCTGCATGTTTACGACCGGCCTCGGCCCGACGGCCGCATCGTCGAGGTCCACACCGTGCCCATCAAAGGCGGGGGTGCGCTGCGCACCTTTACCGACATCACGGTGCGCAAGCAAGCTGAGCAACGCATCCGCCATGTCGCCGAACACGATGGCCTCACATCGCTGCTCAATCGCGCCGCATTTTTGCAAGCCCTGCAAGCGGCTTTGGTCGATGTTCGCCATCGGGCGCGCGATTTTGCCGTGCTGTATGTGGATCTAGACGGGTTCAAACCCGTCAACGATCAATTTGGACATGCGGTGGGCGACCAAGTGCTGGCCTGCGTGGCGGCCCGTCTGTCGCAGGTGGCCCGGGAGGACGACGTGGTGGCCCGGCTCGGAGGCGACGAGTTCGCGCTGCTGCAGCGCGGTGTCACCGACCGCGACAGCGCCAGTCGCCTGGCCCAGCGGCTGGTGGACGCCATTGCTCAGCCCATCGAGATCGAGTCGCACACGGTTCAGGTCGGCGCGTCTGTGGGCATTGTGATGTCTCCAGCCGATGGCGCAGATGCGGAGGATCTGCTGCGCAAGGCCGACTCCGCCATGTACCTCGCCAAAGCCACGGGCCGGGGCTGTGCGCGGCTGTACGGCACGTGACGGACGCAATTTCGCGGGTGTATTTGCGCTCAGTGACAGAAGTTACGGATGGCCGCGCGGCATCGTCGGCACTGTCCTACAGGCGCGCAAATGATGCAGTTTTACTATTCATCCGTCGATTCCCTCTCGACATCCCTCCCGCTTGCACCATGCAAGTGTTAAGCCCGCTCCGAGCGGGCTTTTTTTTGCCCGCGCGCTGCTCGACGCTGGGGAGGCGGTGGATGCCTGGCGACGTGCTCTCGTCAACAGCACGCCAGTGCAAAGGTAGGCTTTTCAGCCCACCGTCAGCGTGTGGGGCGATATCCCGGCACTATCGGTCGCCACCTTCTTATCGCCGCGCCGCCGCTCCCGACCCAACCACAATGATCCTCTACAAGCCCGGAACCCAGTTCATGTTCAAAGGCAGGCTCGTTAGCGTGGACTACGTGATCATTCGCAGGACCGGGATGTGGATTCGGCTGGCCGATAGTGAAGAGACCTGTCGGCCAGAAGAACTGATACCTATCGTGCCGCACGCATCGGGCCATTCGGAAGGTACGGGCCGCTGATAACCCGTTTTGCGATGCGCTAAAGGCAGTAGCGCCGCCGAGCGGGCGAGTGCGTTTTCTCGATGCACGGGGCCACCAAAACGACATCCACCAAATCGAGAGCGCGGCGCTTTCACGTCAGGACAGCGGCCTTTTATCGTGATTCTTATGAATTATAATGAGAATCGTTGCTATTATCGTTATCTTCTGTGGGCGTTCGTTTGGAGCGTTCAACCGTGGCGTCGACTGTCGAAGACACCACGCTGCAACCCGCCGGCCCTGCCGGCTTCTCTTCGCCCGCTTGCTCGCCCGCTTCCCCGTTTTTGATTTCTTCAAGGCCCCACCATGTACCCCACGACCGGTTCCACCTCTCGCGCAAAACACAGATTTGCGCCTGCTCCGCTCGCATTGCTGATTCGCCAGTGCTTGGGCGCCGGGCTGGTGCTCGCCGCAGCAGGGGTGGCGGCGCAAACCGCTGGTACCACCCATACTGGCGCCGCCGCCCCGTCGGGCACGGCGCTTAAGGAGGTGGTCGTGTCCGACCAGGCCGAAGCCATCGGTGGATTGCAAAAGACCTATGCAGGCGGCCAGTTTGCGCGCGGCGGCAGTCTGGGCATTCTGGGCAATACCGATCTGATGAATGTGCCCTTCAGCACCACCAACTACACGTCGGAGCTGATCCAGAACCAGCAGGCCTTGAGCGTGGCCGACGTGGTGATGAACGATGCCTCGGTTCGCACCCTGACTTCGCGCGGTGGGTTTGGCGACGACTTTCAGGTGCGGGGCTTTACCGTGTCCAACACCGACATCAGCATGAACGGCCTGTTCGGCCTGGCGCCTTCGACCCGCGTTCCCCTGGAGATGATCGAGCGGGTGGAAGTCCTCAAAGGCCCCGGCGCGCTGGCGACAGGCGTCGGCCCGGGTGCCAGCATTGGCGGCAGCATCAATGTGGTCACCAAGCGCGCAGCAGATGCGCCGCTCACGCGCCTGACGACCACCTACATGGGCAAGTCGCAGTTTGGCGCCCACCTGGACGTGGGCCGTCGCTTTGGTGAGGACAACCAGTGGGGTGTGCGTGTGAATGGCCTGGTGCGCGGCGGCGAGGGCAACATCGACGGCGGCAAGCAGAACCTGAACCTCGGCTCATTGGGCCTGGACTACGTGGGTGCCCGAACCCGCTGGTCGCTGGACGCGCTGGTCACACGCGGACACACCAACGAATTCCGCCCCCAAACCAGCTTTTCGGGCAGCGCGCTTGCCGTGCCAGCGGTGCCCGACGCGCGCCTGAACTTTTACCCCGGCACAAAGCTGCAGGACAACGTCAAGACCGTCATGTCGCGCATCGAGCACGACCTGAGCGACAGCATTACCGTGTACGGCAGTGCAGGCTACACCGACTTGGACTACGAGCAGACTTTCCCCAGCGGACGCCCTGATGCGCTGGGCAACTTCAACGTGTCCAACGCTTACTACGACCAGTACACCCAATCCAAAGCGGCCGACGTGGGCGTGCGCACCAAATTCAAGACGGGTAGCGTGAACCACACCCTCGCTGTGGGTGCGAACTACCTTGATCAGGAGACGGGGTATTTCTACGCTACGTCGACCACCACCAACCCCTCCAACCTGTACAACCCCGCGCCCCTGCCAGCGATGACCGTGGCACGTAGCACGCCCGGCCGCAGCTTGGTCACCGAGCAGTCCAGCCTGGCCGTGGCCGACACCATGGGTTTTGCCAACGACAGCGTGCTGGTAACGCTGGGCCTGCGCCACCAGACCATGAAGCAGACCAACTACAACGTGACCTCTGGCGCGCAGACCAGCCAGTACAACGAGAGTGCCGTCACGCCTCTGGCTGGTCTGGTCTTCAAGCCGATGAAAAACGTATCGGTGTACACCAACTACACGGCGGGCCTCTCGCGTGGCGCCACCGCAGGCCCGACCACCGCCAACGCCGGTGAAACCTTTGCCCCGCAAAAATCCAAGCAGAACGAAGTGGGCGTGAAAGTGGACTGGGGCCGGCTGACCACCCAGGCCGCCGTTTATCAGATCAAGCGCCCCGGCGCCATGACCGACCCCGTGATCAACGTCTACAGCTTTGGTGGCGAGCAGCGCAACCGCGGGCTGGAGCTGACGGCCTACGGCGAGATCGAGCGGGGCCTGCGCGCCATGGCCAGTGCATCGTTCAAAAGCGCCAAACTCACGCGCACCGCAGGCGGCGTGAACCAAGGCAACGACGCCGCCGGGGTGCCCGATCGCACCTTCAACCTGGGCCTGGACTGGGACACGCCGGTGCAAGGCTTGAGCATCAACGGCCGCGTCATCAATACCTCGGCCGTCTATGCCGACGCCGCCAACCGCCTGCGCGTGGATGCCTGGACGCGTCTGGACCTGGGCGCCCGCTACGCCACCAAGGTGGCTGGCAAACCCGTGGTGTTCCGCGCCAACCTGGAAAACGTCACCGACAAGAACTACTGGGTGGTCAGCAACTATGTGACGGTGGGCGCTCCCCGCACGCTGATGCTGTCGGCCGCTGTCGACTTCTGATCAAACACTTCTCCTCCGTCGTTCTGTCATTGAGGCATTGAAATGAGATCGACTCTCTTTGTGTCTGCCGTGGGGCGTCGCTCATGATGGCCGTGTTGCGTGGGGCCTGGCGCGCAGGCCCGTTGATGTCGCGCATCGTGGCCGCCGTGGGTGGCGGCTACGCGGTGGCCGCCCTTGCCAGCGTTGCGGTGCTGGCGCTGCCCATCAATCGCCCACAGGCCGTGCTGACGGGCATGCTGGCCAGCTTTGCCATCTACACCTGCGCGGTGATCTGGGTGTTTGCCGTGCGCAGCGCGTGGCGCGCCTGGGCGGGGCTTGCCATCGTGGCACTGCCGCTGTTGGCAGCCGCCTGGGCGGTCTGGTCTTCCGGAGCCAACCCATGACGTCGACACCTTCGAACGACACCGCGCCCAAGCCAGATCGGGCTAAGCCCAAGGCGCCGGGCATTCGCCAGGCCATGTCAGACCTGCACACCTGGGCGGGCTTGCTGTGTGGCTGGCTGCTGTATGCCATGTTTCTCACCGGCACGGTGAGCTACTTCAAGGACGAAATCTCGCAATACATGCGGCCCGAGCTGCATCACCCCGCGCAAACGCCCGACCCTGCAGACGTGGTCCAGCGCATCGTGGGCCAGTTGGGCCAGATCGCGCCGGGCAGCACGCAGTGGAGCATGCGCCTGCCCGATGAGCGCCATGCCACGGTCAGCAGCTTCTGGCGCCTGCCGCGCGGCGAGGGCAAAGGCGGGCGTGGTTTTGACGACGCCACCTTTGACGCCACCACCGGCGAAAAGGTCGCTGCCCGCGACACGGTGGGCGGCGAGTTTTTCTACCGCTTCCATTTCCAGTTTCACTACATGCCCGTGCGGTGGGGGCGCTGGCTGGCGGGCTTTTGCGCCATGTTCATGCTGGTGGCCATCGTCAGCGGAGTCATCACGCACAAGAAGATCTTCACGGACTTCTTCACCTTCCGCTGGGGCAAGGGCCAGCGCTCGTGGCTGGACGCGCACAACGCGCTTTCGGTCTTCGGGCTGCCGTTCCATCTCATGATCACCTACACCGGCTTGGTCACCCTGATGGCGCTGTACATGCCCTGGGGTGAGCAAGCGGCCTACAAAACGCCAGCGCAACGCCAGGAGCTCACCGCCGAGACCAGCCCCTCCGTTCAGCCCGTCAAGGCCACGGGCCAGAGTGCCCCGCTCGCGCCCATCGATGCCATGGTGCGCCAGGGCCAGGAGCGCTGGGGGCAGTACAACGTCAGCCGCGTCATCATCGCCAACCCCGGCGACTCTGCAGCGCGCGTGAGCGTGGTGCGCGGCGAGGCTGGGCGCGTGTCCATGAGCCCGCAGTACATGGTGTTTGACGGCGCCTCCGGCCAACTGCTGCAGACCAAAGACACCGTTGGCCCCGCCGCTGAAACCCGGGGCGTGATGTACGCCCTGCACCTGGGCCGCTTTGGTGATGTGCCCATGCGCTGGCTGTACTTCATCGTCAGCCTGGCAGGCACCGCCATGGTGGGCACGGGCCTGGTCATGTGGACCGTCAAGCGCCGCCAAAAACTGGGCAACCCTGCGCGCCCCCACTTCGGTTTTACGCTAGTGGAACGGCTCAACATTGCCAGCATTGCGGGCCTGTCGATTGCCATGGCGGCGTTCCTGTGGGGCAACCGCCTGCTGCCGCTCGGCATGGCCGAGCGCACAGCGTGGGAGGTGCATGTGTTCTTTGTCATCTGGGCGCTCACCCTGCTGCACGCCATGGTGCGCCCCGCCCGGCGCGCGTGGGTGGAGCAGTTCTGGGCCGCAGCGGCGTTGCTGGCGCTGTTGCCCGTGGTCAGCGCCTTCATCACCGACCGGCCTCTGTGGCGCAGTCTGATCCAGGGTGACTGGGTGTTTGCGGGCTTCGAACTCATGCTGTGGGTGCTGGCGGGGCTGCATGTTTGGCTGGCGGTGCGCACTGCGCGCCATCAACCTAAACAGCAGCGCGGTGCGGCATCTGCCGCAGCTGTCAAGCCGCCTGTACAGAGACCCGCTGCGCATTCGGGCATGCCCCCGGGCGCCACCATTGCAGAGGAAGGCGTGCGGTGATGGCGTCGCTGCACCTTCTCACGTTCGTGATCTGCATTGCAGGCTTCCTGGCCCTGGCGCTGGCCACCGAGCGCCAGCAGCAAGACCTGTTCGGCCAAGCCTTGCCATCCAAGGCCACCCGTGCCCTCAGGCTGTTGGGCTGGTCAGCGCTGCTGGTGGCGCTCTACGCCATCGTGCAAGCGCAAGGCTGGGGCATGGGGCTTGTGAGCTACAGCGGGCACACCAGCCTGGCGGCCGGGGTGGTGTTTGGGGGGCTGATCACGCAGAGTCGGGTTCGGGTTCGGGTTCGGGTTCGCGTGAGGCGCTGACGCTGCACAGCGGCCACTGGCCGCTACGCATGCCAGAATGCGCCAAACGGAGGACATGACATGCATCAAGAATTCCACCCGGCCCGCCGCGTGGCGCTTCTATCGATCGCAGGGGCATTGGCCGCATGTGGTGGCGGTGGCTCTGGTGACAACGGCGCACCGCCGCAGACCGTCGGTCAGGTCATCAACTCCAGCCTCCGCTCCTCGGCCAATGGCAACACGTACCCTATTCAGGTGTATCTGCCCCAGTCGTACGCCACGGGCACAGCCTCATTGCCGGTCATCTACGCCACCGAAGGCGACGCGCCTTTCGGTTCATCCAGCCCGTATTTCAACGGTTCCTACGGCACGCGCTTTGACGCCTTCAAGGATGTCATGCAGCGCCGCGGAACCCAGGCCATTCTGGTGGGCATCGGTGGTACCGCGTGGCGAACCACCGATTTCCTCGTCCCAGGCGCCAGCAGGTACCTCGACTTCATCGTGAAAGAACTGGCCGTTTCCATTGAACGCCAGTACCGGGCCGACCCCAAGCGCCGCGTGCTTTCGGGCCTGTCGCACGGCGGATATTTCGTGCTGGCGGCTTTGGTCCTGGAGGCCCAGGCGGGCGTGGCGCCCAGCTTTTCACACTACCTGTCTACCGAAATTAGTGTGGGTGAACACACCAGCGTTGCCGGAGTGTTGGCGTTTGAAAAGCTGATCGACGGCAAGCCGTTGCTCACCACCCTCGTCATCGCCGGTGCGCGCAATGGAAATCATCGGTTGATTGGCATGCCGTTGTACAACCAGATGGCCGCGCAGAACTTGCCGGGGCTGGTGCTGCTCAAGGCTGAGTACGATGCCTCGCACGTCGGGGCTGATGTGCCTGCGTTCGAAGACGCGGTGAAGCGGTTCTTTCCTTGAGCATCAACAAAGCGTTGCTTACCTGATCGTCTTACCAGAAAGCCGGGATGCTATGGAAGGGACACAAAAAGGCCGGGCGTAGGTACCACAGAACCGCTCTCTGCGTGTTACCACGCCTCGAGTGTGAAGGGCCTTGTGTTAGGTCCCGCGAGTGGGGAAAGCTTTGCCGGCGGGACATGCCGAGTCATCAACTACCACGTCTATACTGCCTTGATAACCAAGGAGCAAAAATGCGGGTTTCTCGCGCTATTTCGATCGGGGCAGTTGCTGGAATTACACTTTTGAGCTCGTTTGGACTTCGTGCACAAACCATCTCGCAGCCAGCGGGCATCGCGGCATTCGGTGCTGGCACCGCAACTGGACAGAGCTTTACCGCGACGCTGACCGGTGTCGTTAACCGTATTGATGTTCGCAGCCGTACAACAGGCGGTGGCACTTTGTATATTTACAACGGCGCCAACGGCAGCGGCACTGTGGGTGTAGCGGGCGCACCTGCATACACCCAGGCGATCGCTATGACCGATAGTGGAAGTGATGCAGCAGGTTTCTCGTCCATCGTCCTAACAACGCCGTTTCCAGTGACTGCAGGGTCGCAGTATTCTTTCGCGGTCAGTGGATTTTCCGTGTCTGGTACCAACACGAACCCCTATGCAGGTGGTGAAAAGTTGGACGATTTCGCAGGTCCAGCAGGCGGTCAAGATATAAGTTTTCAGCTATTTGAGGCTCTCGCTGCTCCCACTCCGGCAAGCTCTGCTGCGATTCCTACTATGTCGGAATGGGCCTTAATCGCCATGTCTTCCATGCTTGGAATGCTTGGGATGGCATGGGTTAAGCGGCGTCGCGCGTGAACAGGCGCTAGCACTACCTTCTTCAACGGCATTTACTAAAGTTTTCAGCGGTGCTTAGCGGCCTTGCACATTTTGTGCGATTGCCAACCCCGCGACATGGGCGACTCTCGCCGCCATGCTTCGACACCGTCCCACACGACTTTTTGACTATTTGGGGCGCGGTTACCGTTGTTAACGTTGGGCTTTTTGCGATGGGTGTTGCCGCATTCACCGCAGCTCGCACCGCACTACGTCAATGTCAAGACGAAAAAAGCACCCGTTCAGGGTGCTTTTTGTATTCTGGCGGAGACGGTGAGATTCGAACTCACGGACGGTTGCCCGTCGGCAGTTTTCAAGACTGCTGGTTTAAACCGCTCACCCACGTCTCCGGGAACGGAAGCTGCGGATTCTAGCCCACGGCGGGAGCTGATTTTTGCAGCATGCCCCGCGTCTCGATGAACTTCACCACGTCAGCCACGCCCGCCAGGGTTTTCAGGTTGGTCATCACAAACGGCTTGAGCCCCTGGGCGTTGGTGCGCATGCGGGTGGTGTCGGCGTGCATCACGTCCAGGTTGGCGCCCACGTGGGGGGCCAGGTCCGTCTTGTTGATGATGAACAGATCGCTCTTGGTGATGCCGGGGCCGCCCTTGCGGGGGATTTTCTCGCCCGCAGCCACGTCGATGACGTAGATGGTGAGGTCGCTCAGCTCGGGGCTGAAGGTGGCGGCCAGGTTGTCGCCGCCGCTTTCGACAAACACGATGTCGGCGTTGGGGAACTCGCCCAGCATGCGGTCGATGGCCTCCAGGTTGATGGAGCAGTCTTCGCGGATGGCGGTGTGGGGGCAGCCGCCGGTTTCCACGCCCAGGATGCGCTCGGCGGGCAGGGCGCCGCTGACGGTGAGCAGGCGTTGGTCTTCCTTGGTGTAGATGTCGTTGGTGATGGCGATGAGGTCGTAGTCATCGCGCATGGTCTTGCACAGCATTTCCAGCAGCGTGGTTTTGCCGGAGCCCACGGGGCCGCCGATGCCGACGCGCAAAGGGGGCAGGTTTTTGGTGCGGTGGGCGATGTGGTGCAGTGCGGTAGTCATGGCGTTGTTTACTATTAAATCAATAGCTGCTTGCGTAATGGTAGCAAGCGCTAGGAGCGGAAAAGTCTTGAATATTGCACTTCATGCTGGGCACTCAGGATGGCCAGCATGGGTGAGAAGGCCTGGCGTTCGCTGTCCATCAGGCCGATGGCGTGATCGGCTGCGGCGGGTATGGCGTCGGCCAGCTGGGCCAGGATGCGTTGGCCCGCGCTTTGGCCCAGCTGCATGGATTTGAGGGCGGCCTGCACCATGTTTTCGGCCCAGCCAAAGGCGTAGGCCAGCAGCACCTCGCGCGCGGGCGCCTGGGTGGTGGAGGCAGCCAGCGCAAAGGCCACGGGGTAGGTGGGGGGCAGGGCGGCCAGCTGGCGGATGGCGGGCAGGGCCTGTTCGTCCCCCAGGTTCTGGTTGCGCAGCCATTCGGCCATGGAGCGGCCCATTTGCTCGGTCTGCAGCCGCAGCTCGCTGGTTTCGCGGGTGTGCAGCACCCAGTCGTTGAGTTCCTTGACATGCGCCATGTCGCCCCTGCGCCAGGCGCCCACGGCCTTGGCGATCAGGGCCATGTCGCCGCGTGCCTGTGTGATGTGCAGCTGGTCCAGCAGCCACTCGGCCACAGCCGCTTCGCTCGCCAGGCCTGCGTTTTCAATGGCGCTTTCCAGACCTTCGGAGTACGAGAACCCGCCCACGGGCAGCGCGGGTGAGGCCAGCCACATCAGCTGCAAAAAGCTGGCGGCGGGCAGGGGCGCGGGGCGGTCCAGGCGCATGGGAATGGGCCGTGGTGGGCTCAGTGGTCGTGGTTGCAGTGGGGGCCGTGCACATGCCCCTGGGCCACCCCGGGGATGGAAACAGTGCGCCCACGGGCCGGGGCTGCGGCGGGGGCGGCTGCATGGCTGTGTGCATGTCCATGATCGTGGTCATGGTCATGTGAATGGCCGTGGTCGTGCTCGTGATCGTGGTGATGGTCATGCCCATGCGCCCCATGGCTGTGCCCGCCGCCATGCCCCGCTGCGTAGGCACCGCCTTCGGGTTCGAACGCCAGGTTCTGCTCGGTCACGATCAGGTGCATGGCGCGCAGCATGTCGGCCAGCACGTGGTCGGGCTCGATCTTGAGGTGGTCGGGCTGCAGTTCGATGGGCACGTGGCGGTTGCCCAGGTGGTAGGCGGCGCGCGTCAGATCAAACGGGGTGCCGTGGCTCTTGCAGTGGGTGATGACCAGCACCGGCTGGGGCGCCGCGATCACGCGGACCATGGAGCCGTCTTCGGCCACCAGCATATCGCCGCCGCGCACCAGGGTGCCGCGTGGCAAAAAGATGCCCAGGTCGCGCCCGGCGGAGTCGGTGGCGGCAAAGCGGCTTTTCTGGCGCACGTCCCAGTCCAGCTCGATGGTGGTGGCGCGCTTGACCAGCACGGGGGCAAGGCCCTTGCCTTGGGGGATGAGTTTGGAGGCTTGGATCATGGAGATTTTGGGGTTGCAGCGGGCAAACGCGCATTGTGTGCCAGGGGCCCAACCCTGTTGAGCGCGTTTGTTTACAGCGCGCGGGTCATGAAGAAGCTGTGTGGGTCCAGGCGGTAGTCGGCAAACGGGCCGCACTCCACAAAGCCGTGCTGAAAATACAGCTGGCGCGCTGGCTCAAAAAACGGTTGCGTGCCGGTCTCCAGGCTCACGCGGGCAAAGCCACGGGCGCGGGCGTCATGCAGCAAATGGTTCAGCAACTGGCGCGCAATGCCTTGGCCGCGGAGGCGGGTGCTGGTGCGCATGGATTTGAGTTCGGCATGGTGGGCATCCAGCCGCTTGAGGGCCCCGGTGCCCACCAGCGTGTCGCCCCCCGGCTCGGGACGCCAGGCCGACCAGAAGGCAATTTCGGGCTTGCGCAGCTGGTCCATGTCCAGCGCGTGCACGCTTTCGGGCGGCGACACCGCGCGCATGTCCACCAGGTGCTCTTGCATGAAGGCTTCAATGCGCGCATCGCGCAGGTCGTCCAGTCGAATCAGCAGGTCTTGCAGAACGGTGGTCATGGGGCGTGCGCGTCAGAACAAGAAATAGCGCTGCGCCATGGGCAGCACCGTGGCGGGCTCGCACGTCAGCAGCTGGCCGTCGGCACGCACGGTGTAGGTCTGCGCGTCGATTTCCATCTTGGGGGTGTAGCTGTTGTGCACCATGTCGCGCTTGCGGATGCCTCGAACGTTGTGCACGGCCGAGAGCCGCTTGGCCAGGCCAAAGCGCTCGCCAATGCCCGCGTTCAAGCCCGCCTGCGACACAAAGGTGATCGAGGTCTTGGCAATGGCCCCGCCAAACGCGCCAAACATGGGCCGGTAGTGCACGGGCTGGGGCGTGGGGATGGAGGCATTCGGGTCGCCCATCGCCGCCATGGCGATCAGGCCGCCCTTGAGGATAAGCGCGGGCTTGACGCCGAAGAACGCGGGCTTCCAGATCACGATGTCGGCCCACTTGCCGACTTCAAGCGAACCCACCTCGTGGGCGATGCCGTGGGCGATGGCGGGGTTGATCGTGTACTTGGCCACGTAGCGCTTGATGCGCGTGTTGTCGTTGCGGGCAGTGTCACCCTGCAGGCTGCCACGCTGCACCTTCATCTTGTGCGCCGTCTGCCACGTGCGCAGGATGACCTCGCCCACGCGTCCCATGGCCTGGCTGTCGCTGGACATCATGCTGATGGCGCCCAGGTCGTGCAGGATGTCTTCGGCGGCGATGGTCTCTTTGCGGATGCGGCTTTCGGCAAAAGCTAAGTCTTCGGCAATGCTGGCATCCAGGTGGTGGCATACCATGAGCATGTCCACATGCTCATCGAGCGTGTTCTGCGTGTAGGGCATGGTGGGGTTGGTGGAGCTGGGCAGGAAGTTCTCTTCACCCACCACACGCAGGATGTCGGGCGCGTGGCCGCCGCCCGCGCCTTCGGTGTGAAAGGCGCAGATGCCGCGCCCACCCACGGCGGCGATCGTGTCCTCCACAAAGCCCGACTCATTGAGCGTGTCGCTGTGGATGGCCACCTGCGTGTCGGTTTCTTCGGCCACGTCCAGGCAGTTGCTGATGGCCGATGGGGTGGTGCCCCAGTCTTCGTGCAGCTTGAGGCCAATGGCGCCTGCGTTGATTTGCTCGTGCAACGCGTCGGGCAGGCTGGCGTTGCCCTTGCCCAAAAAGCCCAGGTTCATGGGGAAGGCGTCGGCCGCCTGCAGCATGCGTTCCATGTTGAAGGGGCCGGACGTGCAGGTGGTGGCCAGCGTGCCCGTGGCGGGGCCGGTGCCGCCGCCCAGCATGGTGGTCACGCCGCTGGCCAGGGCCTCTTCGATTTGCTGCGGGCAGATGAAGTGGATGTGGCTGTCGATGCCGCCCGCGGTGACGATGTTGCCCTCGCAGCTGATGACCTCGGTGCCGGGGCCGATGATGATGTCCACGCCCGGCTGCGTGTCGGGGTTGCCTGCTTTGCCGATGGATGCGATGCGCCCGGCCTTGAGGCCGATGTCGGCCTTGAAGATGCCGGTGTGGTCGATGACCAGGGCGTTGGTCAGCACCGTGTCGACGGCGCCGCCAGCGTTGGTGCGCTGGCTTTGCGCCATGCCGTCACGGATGGTCTTGCCCCCGCCAAACTTGACCTCTTCGCCATAGCTGCCGGCGCGCAGCGTGTGGTCGGCCTCGACTTCGAGCAAGAGTTCGGTGTCGGCCAGGCGCACACGATCGCCCACGGTGGGGCCGAACATCTCGGCATAGGCGCGTCGTCCAATGGTTGCCATGGTGGGGTGCTCCGCGAGAACTGATTACTATGTTTTTGATAGCTGTTAGCGCTTATTCAATAAGCGCTAGAGGCTGTTTTTGCTTGAATTTCTACAGCGCGCCATGCGTCAGGCCCTGAAAGCCGTACACCCTGCGCTCACCGGCGTAGTCCACCAGCTCCACCGTGCGCTCCTGGCCGGGCTCAAACCGCACAGCGGTACCGGAGGCAATGTTCAGCCGCATGCCGCGTGCAGCGGCACGGTCAAAGCCCAGTGCGTTGTTGGTCTCGGCAAAGTGGTAGTGCGAGCCGACCTGGATGGGGCGGTCTCCCGTATTGCGCACCACCAGCGTGAGGGTGCGGCGGCCAGTGTTGAGTGGGTGCTCACCCGCGTCGGTAAAGAGTTCGCCTGGGATCATTGCGGGCTCCTGTGTTGTTAGCGCGCTTAGACCATCTGCACGAGTAGCGCACCGCCAAATGCGGCCACACCTGCGCCTGCAGCACGTGCCACCCAGACTTGGCGGTTGCGCAGCGCCCAGCCTGCCGCCAGACCGGTGCCGTGCAGCAGCACGGTAGCGGTCAGCATGCCCGCCAAGGTTTGCCAGGCGCTGTCGTCGCCGGCCAGCTCATAGCCGTGGGCCACGCCGTGGAACACGGCAAACACACCGACCACCAGTGCCGCGGCCAGCCCGGGTACGCGCAGGCGCGACACCACCAGCAGGCCCGTGACCAGCAGCGACGCTGCAATCATCGGCTCCACCGCTGGCAGCGCCACGCCCTGCAGGCCCAGCACGGCCCCCACCAGCAGCATGGCCGCAAAGCCCACCGGGCCCCACAGCAGCTCGGGCCCAGCGTGGCGCGCGGCCAGGGCACTCCACAGGCCCACGGCCACCATGGCGGCCAGGTGGTCCAGGCCGAAGAAGGGGTGGGCAAAGCCGCTCAGAAAGCTGTTGTGGATGTGTGATTCAGCACCTGTGTGGGCGCTAGCGCTCATGGATAAAGCGCTTGCAGCTATCAGAACGAGAGCGGATTTGGTACGGGTTGAAAGCATTGGTGAATCTCCAGAAAAGGGGCAGGCCGTCTCAGCGTTCTTGCGGCTGGTGGAAAGGTGTCGTGTGAGGAGCGCGGGCTTGCGCCAGTGCCACCGTGGAATTGGCTTTGCCAGGCCACGGGTGGCGTCCCCCTTGGGGGAAGGCGCCGAAGGCGACACAGGGGGACTTCATACGATCGGCTGGTGCACGGTGACCAGCTTGGTGCCGTCGGGGAAGGTGGCCTCGACCTGGATGTCCGGAATCATCTCGGGGATGCCTTCCATCACATCGGCGCGGGTCAGCACGGTGCGGCCTTCGCTCATGAGCTGCGCCACGGTCTTGCCGTCGCGGGCACCCTCCATCACGGCGGCGCTGATCAGCGCCATGGCCTCGGGGTAGTTGAGCTTCAGGCCGCGGGCCTTGCGGCGCTCGGCCAGCAGGGCGGCGGTGAAGATCAGCAGCTTGTCTTTCTCGCGAGGGGTGAGTTCCATGATGTACCGGTGATCTGGTGGAAGCGAATCCATCATAGGCAGCAAGCCCCGTGCCCGCCATACGTCATCTGGCGAAGGTCCCTCGGTGCAGTGGCATGGAAACTGCACCGGGAGGGGTGACCGCCGCCATTGCCCATGCCTCCCCACACCGCCTCCATCGCCCCTGCGGACGCCGCCCCGCTACAGCCGCTGCAGCCGCCAGAGCCCGGCGTGGACGCGCATGAAACCCAGCAGGCCCCGCAGCAGGTGGTCAAGGTCCGGCGCGACTACAACAGCTGGGTGGCCACCGAGACCATGGAGGACTACGCGCTGCGCTACACGCCCCAGCGCTTTCGCAAGTGGTCCGAATGGCGCGTGGCCAACACGGCGTTCGGCGCGGCATCCTTCCTGATCCTCGAAGCCGTGGGCGCCACGCTGCTGGTGCAGTACGGCTTCATCAACGCCTTCTGGGCCATCGTGGCCACAGGGCTCATCATCTTTTTGGCGGGGTTGCCCATCAGCGTCTACGCCGCGCGCTACGGCGTGGACATGGACCTGCTCACGCGCGGCGCGGGGTTTGGCTACATCGGCTCCACGCTCACTTCACTCATCTACGCCAGCTTCACCTTCATCTTCTTTGCGCTGGAGGCCGCCGTGATGGCGTATGCGCTGGAGCTGGCACTCGACATTCCGCCCACCTGGGGTTATCTCATCTGCGCCATTGTGGTGATTCCGCTGGTGACGCATGGCGTGTCGGTGATCAGTCGGTTGCAGATGTGGACGCAGCCCTTATGGCTGGTAATGCTGGTGGTGCCTTTCGTCTATGTGCTGATGCGCGATCCTGGTGCGTTTTCTGGGGTGATGCACTACGGTGGTGAATTGATGCGAGGCACCACGTTCCAGTTGCCCCTTTTTGGTGCTGCGCTCACGGTGGGCATTGCGCTGATTACCCAGATGGGGGAACAGGCCGACTACCTGCGCTTCATGCCTGCCAGCACCCCCGCCACGCGCGGGCGCTGGTGGCTGGGCGTGCTGGTGGGCGGGCCGGGCTGGGTGGTGCTGGGGGTGCTCAAGATGCTGGGCGGCGCGCTGCTGGCCTACCTGGCGCTCACCCACATGGTGCCGGCCGACCGCGCGGTGGACCCGAACCAGATGTACCTGGTGGCCTATGAATATGTGTTCCCGCACTATGGTTGGGCGGTGGCGGCCACCGCGCTGTTTGTGGTGATCTCACAGATGAAGATCAACGTGACCAACGCCTATGCGGGGTCGCTGGCGTGGTCCAACTTCTTCTCGCGTCTCACGCACAGCCACCCGGGGCGGGTGGTGTGGGTGGTGTTCAACACGTTGATCGCCTTCATGCTGATGGAGATGAACGTGTTCCGCGCCATGGGCGAGGTGCTGGGGCTGTATTCCAACATCGCCATCGCCTGGATCATGTCGGTGGTGGCCGACCTCGTCATCAACAAGCCGCTGGGCCTGTCGCCCAAGGGCATCGAGTTCAAGCGGGCGCACCTGTACGACATCAACCCGGTGGGCGTGGGGTCGATGGCGCTGGCGTCCGTCGTGTCGATCAGCGCTCACCTGGGGCTGTTCGGCCCGCTGCCGCAGGCGTTCTCGGCGGTGATTGCCATGGCGGTGGCGTTTGTGACCGCGCCCTTGATCGCCTGGGCCACTGGCGGGCGGTACTACATCGCGCGCCAGCCCGAGCCCGATGCGCTGGTCGATGTGCAGGCGGTGCCCATGCACGGCCCCGTCAAGTGGGGCCAGGACCTGGGCAGCTATGTGCGCTACACCGTGCAGCGCTGCGTGATCTGCGAGCGCGAATACGAGGCGCCTGACATGGCCCAGTGCCCCGCCTACCGGGGCGCCATCTGCTCGTTGTGCTGCACGCTCGATGCGCGCTGCGGCGACCTGTGCAAGCCGCACGCGAGCATGGCGGTGCAATGGTCGGCCGCGCTGCGCTGGGTGCTGCCGCGCGCGGTGTGGCGCTACCTGGATACCGGCCTGGGCCACTTCCTGCTGCTGATGCTGGTGATTGCGCCGCTGCTGGCGTCCGTGATGGGCCTGCTGTACCACCAGGAGCTCAATACCATCACCCAGGCCGCCACCGACACCGAGGTGCTGGCTGCGCCCGAGGTGGCATTGCGATCAGGCCTGCTCAAGGCCTATCTCGCGCTGCTGGTCATCTCGGGCATCGTGGCCTGGTGGCTGGTGCTGGCGCACAAGAGCCGCCAGGTGGCCCAAGAAGAATCGAACCGCCAGACCGGCTTGCTGGTGCGCGAGATCGAACTGCACCGCCAGACCGACGAAGCCCTGCAAACCGCGCGCAGCGTGGCCGAGGCCGCCCAGCAGCAGGCCGAAGAGGCCCGTTTGCGGGCCGACCAGGCCAATCAGGCCAAGAGCCGCTACATCAGCGCCATCAGCCACGAGATCCGCACACCGCTCAACTCCATCCTGGGCTACGCGCAGCTGATGGGCGAAGACGCGGGGGTGCCGCCCCACCGCAAGCAGGCCGTGCACGTGATCCGCCGGGGCGGCGAACATTTGCTGTCGCTCATCGAAGGCACGCTGGACATCGCGCGCATCGAATCGGGCAAGCTCACGCTGGACGTGACGCCCATGCGTTTTGCCGATGGCCTGCACGAGATGGCCAGCCTGTTCGAACTGCAGGCCGCCGCCAAGGGTCTTGCGTTTCAGTTCGATGTGCTGGGCGTGATCCCGGAAGTGGTGCGTGCCGACGAAAAGCGGTTGCGCCAGATCCTCATCAACCTGCTGGGCAATGCGGTCAAGTTCACGGCGCAGGGCACCGTGACGCTGCGCGTGCGCTACGCCCGCGAGATGGCGCGCATCGAGGTGCAAGACACCGGGCCGGGCCTGAGCGCTGACGAGATCGACCGCATCTTCGAGCCCTTCACCCGCGGCGGATCGGGCGGCAGTGGGGCGGTGTCGGCGCCCGGTGCGGGTCTGGGGCTGACCATTGCCAAGATGCTCACGGCGCTGATGGGCGGCGAGCTGACGGTGACCAGCACACCCGGCGTGGGGTCGGTGTTCCACGTCAAGCTCTTTTTGCCCGAGGTGCATGCTGACGCGCTGGGTAAAACGGCGCCACCGCCTGCGGCACTGACCGCCCTCGCGCAGCGCGCCCGCAAAGGCTACGCGGGCGAGCGCCGCCGCATCCTGGTGGTGGACAACGAAGAGCCCGACCGCGAACTGCTGGTGCATTTGCTGGAGCCCCTGGGGTTCGAGTTGCGCCAGGCCGCCAGCGGGCACGACGCACTGGACCTGCTGGCCACCGGCTATCGCCCACACGCCATCTTCATGGACCTGGCCATGCCAGGCATCGATGGCTGGGAGACGCTGCGGCGCGTGCGGCAGATGCAGTTGCCCGATGTCCAGTGCGCCATCGTGTCGGCGAACGCATTTGACAAGGCGCTCGATAACGACGTGGACATCCGCCCCGAGGATTTCATCGTCAAGCCCGTGCGCCACAGCGAGCTGCTGGGCTGGCTGGAGCGTCGGCTGGGACTGCAATGGGTGTACGAAGAAGCCCCCGTCGCGCACACGCCCGGCGCGCCCGAAGCAGCAGTGGCGCCCGCTGCTCCCACCCCACCCGCCCCTTTGACCTACCCCGACGCCGCCACCCTTGCGGCACTGGCCCAGGTGGTGGCGCTGGGCTATTACCGTGGCATTCTCAACACCCTGGACGACATCGAACGCAACCAGCCCGCACACAGCGCCTTCGTACACACCATGCGGCAACTGGCCAAACAGTTTCAGTTCGACGCTATGGGCCAGGTCCTGGAGCAGGCGCCATCGTGATGACCACCGCAACCCCCCCTTCCTTTCCTGCACCTGCGCCGCGCGGCGCCGCGCTGGACCGCAGCGACAGCGATGTGGTCCTCATCGTGGACGATGTGCCCGACAACCTGGCCGTACTGCACGACGCACTCGATGAATCCGGCTACACCGTGCTGGTGGCCATGCATGGCGAAGCCGCCCTGGCGCGCGCCGCGCAGGCCTTGCCCGACATCGTGCTGCTCGACGCCATGATGCCCGGCATGGATGGCTTCGAGGTGGCGCGGCGCCTGAAGGCATCGCCCGCCACCGCGCACATCCCCATCATCTTCATGACGGGCCTGACAGAAACCGAACACCTCGTAGCTGCCCTGGAGGCGGGCGGTGTCGACTACGTCACCAAGCCCATCAAGCCCCGCGAGGTGATGGCGCGCATGGGCGTGCACCTGGGCGCTGCCCGCAAGGCACGGCAGGACGCCAGCCAGGCGCGCGAAGCGCGCAACGCGCTCGACGCTTTTGGCTATGCCAGCATCACCGTACGCGCATCGGACGGCCGCATCGTGTGGCAGACCCCGCTGGCGCGGGAGCTGCTGCAAAGCTACTTTGGGGAGGTAGGCCCCGATGGTGCGCCCACCGCCTTCGGCCAATGGGCGCCTGAGCCTGTGCAGGCCTGGCTGCGCCGCCATGTGCTGGCCGACAACGCTGCCGAGCTGCTGGCCGCCTCACTGGCCGAGCCGCCGCGTTTGGCCGTAGAGCAGGGCGCCCGCCGCCTCACCTTCCGGTTGCACCAGCAGGCCGGCGACAGCGCAGGCGGCGGCGACTGGCTCATCGTGATGCGTGAGGTATCGGACGCCAAGATCATCGAATCCATGAGCCTGTCCTTCAAGCTCACCGCCCGCGAGGCCGAGGTGCTGTACTGGGTGGTCAAGGGCAAGATCAACCGCGACATCGGCGACATCCTGGGTGCCAGCCCGGCTACCGTGAAAAAGCACCTGGAGCGCGTGTTTGCCAAGCTGGGGGTGGAGACGCGCACCGCAGCGGCAGGCATGGCGATGAACCGGATTCGGCAATTGCATCCGCAGTTTGAGGGGTAGGCAGCCGTTGGTTCGGCCCGTCGCATGGGTCTTCGCGCCGAAGAGGGCCCTGGACCGCAGCACCCATTGAGTTTGCTACCCTCGTGCCCATGTCCGCATCCCCCTCTGCCGCCACGCGCGGTGCCTTTTGGCGCAGTCTTTATCAACGCCCCGCACTTCTCCTCATCGTCACCACCCTCATCTGGGGCAGCAATGCGGTGGCGGCGCGGTTGGCGGTGGGGAACGTGTCTCCCATGATGTTGACCACGGCGCGCTGGAGCATTGCCTGCATTGCGCTGTGGTTTGTCGCACGCCAGCAGGTGGTGCAACATTTGCCCGCACTGCGAGGACGTTGGACGTACCTGGCGCTGATGGGGGTGAGTGGGTTTACCGCGTTCAATGCGCTGTTCTACGCCGCTGCCCACCACACCACCGCCGTCAATCTGGCGCTGATTCAAGGGATGATTCCGGTGCTGGTGTTGCTGGCCGGGGTGCTGTTTTTGCGGCTGCGCGTGACCGCATTGCAGATGCTGGGGGTGGTCATCACGCTGGCGGGTGTCGCCATCGTCGCCTCGCGCGGCACCTGGGCGGTGGTGGCGGCGCTTGACTTCAACATTGGCGATCTGTGGATTTTGCTGGCCTGTGTGCTGTACGCCGGCTACACGCTGGGGCTGCGGTCCCGCCCTGTGGTGCCGCCCCTGGTTTTCTTCTCGGCGGTGGCGGGCGTCGCGGCGCTGGCTTCGTTGCCGCTGCTGGCGGCCGAAGTGGCAACCGGGCATTTCTTCTGGCCCACGTTGCAGGGCTGGCTCATCCTGCTGTATGTGGGTCTGCTGCCATCGTTTGTCTCGCAGATCCTGTTTATCCGCGCGGTGGAGCTGATTGGCCCGGCGCGTGCCAGCGTGTTCCTCAACCTCAACCCCGTGTTTGGCCCCGCCTTGGCCGTGTGGGTGCTCAGCGAGCCCGTGGGTGCCTATCACGCGGTGGCGCTGGCGATGGTGCTTGGCGGTATCTGGATCGCAGAGCGGTTGGGCCCGCGGCGCTGACAAAGGCGGTGCTCAAAATTAGGGCTTTTTGGCCTCTTGCGCTTATAGATAAAGCGCTGGCAGCTATCAATTTCGATTTTTGATGTGGCCTGCCCGTGTCAACGCTTCAACGCCTGCTCCAGCTGCTGCTTGTTCATCTTGGACCGCCCCGCAATGCCTTGGTGCCGCGCTTCCTCGTACAACTGTTCCTTGGTACGGCCTTGTGCGCCTTGGTGTGAACGCTTGCCACCGCGCACAGGCGCGGGTGTATCCCGCAGCGTCTTGGGGTTGGCCGTCTTGCTCTCACCGTGCTGGGCCCGTTCCTTGTTCACGGTGCGGGCTGCAATCTCCTCGGCTGTGTCCTGGCCTTTGCCACGATCCAGCAGGCTGTCCTTGATGTGTTCGTACTGTCGTTCGCGCTTGGCGCTCCAGGTGCCTCGGGGCATGGTGGCTCCTTTCGGTAGACAACGGGGGAAAGAGGGCACTGCGATTTTGCGGTGCCTCGCTCCAATCTAGCCGGAGAGGGCGACACGGCCGTAGGCCGTGCAAGGCGGGCGATGTAGGACAGCGGGGCGGATGATTTCGAATGCGCCGGGCCCTGATTTTTGAATGAAATATGCCTCTAGCGCTTACTGGATAAGCGCTAGCAGCTATCATTTTGAATAACTACATCCCCAGCGATTTCAGCAAAGCATCCGTGTCGTCTGGCCCCGCAGGCGGAGGCGGGGGCACCTGCGGCGCTTCTTGCGACTGGGCCATCAGCGCGTCGGCGTCTGGCACCTCCTGGGCTTCAAAGTCGTACAACTTGATGAACTCTGTGCGGTCAATCGCCAGTTCGAGGTAGAAGATGTTGTTGTTGCTGGTGTAGAAGGTGACGCGCCGGGCTTCGGGCTTGTCCAGGTTGGCGTCCACGCTCAGCATCACCTGCTTGTTCAGCACCAGCATCTTGGGTTGGTTCTGGGTGATGTGGGTTTGCAGCTCGCGGCGCACTTTGCCGGTGAAGTCGCCCACCACCTGGTTCATCAGCTCACCCATCACGTTGCTCACTTCGTCCGAGGTGTACGAGGTGACCAAGTCGTCCTTGGACATCCCCATGTTGAGCAGGTAGCTGGCGTAGAGCTCCATCGCGGCGGCGGCCGAGAAGTTGATGATCACCAGCCCCGAAAAGCCGCCGTCAAACAACACAAAACAACCGATGTCGGGCTTCAGGCAGGTTTTGCTGATGCGCTGCACCATGCCCGAATAGTGGATCTGGCCGTGGGTCGCCACGTTCAGCACGCGCGTGACGGAGTTGCACAGGCTGATCAGGAGGTCTTCGGTGCCGTAGACGGAGGCTTTTTCTGGATGGCTCATGGTGTGGGTCTGGGAGTGTTTAATTCAGGATAACCGCGCTGGGCAGAGCATAGGCGAAGGCGCACCGCTCTACCAGAGTGGTTTCCGTCGCAGCTGGAAGAAGAAAGATGCGGTGTCCATCGCCGCTTCAGCGCTACCACGGCCAAGGCCCGAACACCGCGCGAGATGCTGCGGGTTGACAACCCAACGGGCCCGGGTATCGTCCCTCACCATACAGAGGGAGCGCGTGATGGGTGCAGTTAGCTATGGTTTGACCGATTTTCAGGCGATTGCCACCGGTGCGGCCGTGTTGGCCAGTGGGGGTGGGGGCAGCTACCACGATGCCTGCGCGATTCTTCAGGAGCTGGCGGACAAGGGCTGGAGCGGCACCGTGAAAGTGCAGGGTTACGACGGCGCCACCGCTGCTTGCGTGCTGGCCATCATGGGCTCGCCTGACGCGGCCGATGGGCTGACACTGGCGGCCATTCAAAACTCCGTAGCCAACACCGTGCAGGTGCTGGAGGCCTCCACTGGCGTTCCGCTGGGGGCCTTCATCCCCGTAGAGATTGGCCCCATCAACTCGCTGGTGCCCTTGATTGGCGCCGCCATGTCGCAGCGCGCCGTGTGGGTGGTGGACGGCGACGGCGCCGGGCGCGCCGTGCCCGAGCTGCCGCAGACCACGTTCACCGGCACCGCAGCACTGGCTCCGTGCCCCGCAGCGTTGGCCAGCGATGCCTCTGTGCCTGCTGACATCGAATCGGCCGTGCTCGGCGCGTCCACCGCGGCGCGGGTCGAGACTCTGGCTGGCGGGGTGGTGTCCGGGTTTGGCGGGTATTCCGGCATTGCGATGTGGCCGTCCAACGCCCGCAATGGTTTTGCGCTGTCAGGCAGTTACATCCCCGGCACGCTGGGGCAGGCGCGTGCACTGGGGTTGCAAATGCTTCAGGCGGTCAACCCGTTGCCCACCAACGCAGTGGCCAGCGCCATCGCCGCCATTACCGGCCGCGTGGCGAGCGCGGTGGTGACCAACTTCTTCATCACGGCAGTCACACAGTCCACGTCCAGTGCGTCGCTCGATTCCGGCATCATCCGGTTGGACAACAGCCCCGACCCCAGCCTGAGCACGCAAACGCACACCCTGTACAACCTGAACGAGAACCTCATCATGTTTTCGTCCTCCAGCAGCGTGCCGGACATCATCGCGCCCGACTCCATCTGCTACTACTCTGAGAGCACAGGCCGGGGCTTCTCCAACGCCAGTGACGACCTGGCGTTGTACTTTGACGCTGCCACGGGCAAAAGCACCGGCCGGGCCGTGAGCGTGATTGCAGTCCAGACGGCGCCGCAGCTCTACAACACGCCGGGCGTGGTGGCATCGTTTGCGGCACTGCTGCGCAACATGGGCTACGCGGGTGCGATGCCCGCAGCCTGATCGCACTGCACAGACGGTATCGATGGAACCAATTTTTGCTGCCATGGTGGATGAACCGGACCTGAACAAAGAGCGGCTGGAGCTGGTGCTGGAAGCCGCCGGGCTGGACCTGTGGGAGAACGACCTGGTCACCGGCCAGGTCACCCACAAGGCCACCAAAACGTTTTTGGAGCTGGGCTTCTCCGAGGACGAAATCGTCTCGGGCGTGCAGGACATTTACGGCCTGTTTCACCCCGGCGACCTCGATGTGGTGCGTCAAGCCGTGGCTGACCATGTGAACGGCGTGACCGCGCAATACCGCGCCGAGTTTCGCCTGCGCTCCAAGGCGGGCGAATGGGTGTGGTTTGCCAACTACGGCCGCATCATGGACCGCAGCGGTGCAACCCCTGGCAAGCGGCTGATTGGTGTGACCTTCAACATCAACGACCGCAAACAAAAAGAAGACGAAATCGCGCAGATCAACCGCCAGTTGATCGAGCAGAACAAGCTGCTGCAAGAGTTCAACACGGCGCTGGAGCTGCTGGCGTCGAACGACTCCCTCACGGGCCTGGCCAACCGGCGCACGCTGATGGAATTGGGCGCCAACGAATGCAAGCGCTCCGAGCGGTTTGACCACCCGCTGTCGCTGCTGGTTGTAGACATCGACCTGTTCAAACCGGTGAACGACGTCTGGGGGCACCTTGCTGGCGACCGCGTGATCTGCGCCGTGGCCCAGGCCTGTGCCGCACGCAAGCGCAGCGGCGTGGACATCGTGGCCCGTTTTGGCGGCGAGGAGTTCGTCATCGTGCTGCCCGAAACCGACGGCGTGAGCGCCCTGCGTGTGGCCGAGTCACTGCGCCGCGAGGTCGCCACCATGAGTGTTCCCATCAACGAAGAAGGTGCCTGTATTTCCGTCACCGTCAGCATCGGTGTAGCCACCCTGCACAAAGGCTCGGAGCTGGACTTTGAAGAGCTGGTCAACCGCGCCGACAAGGCGCTTTACCGCGCCAAGGAAGCAGGGCGCAATGCGGTGTATTGCGCGGACGCGCATCCCGGCAGTGCAGGGGCGGTGCACGTACTGATCGAGCCGGTATAGGCAGCAAGCGGTCTGCTGATCAGCCAGGCCCGCGCCTCCACACTCACTCCTCGCTCGTCCACTCCACCTGCACGCCCAGGCTGCGCAGGTTCTCCACAAAGTGCGGGTGCGCACGGCGGATGGGTGTGGCGTTGCGAATCTCCGAGCGCCCGGGTGTGCTCGCCGCCACCATGAAGAGCGCAATCGCCACGCGGATGATGTAGGGGCTCTCCACCACCGCAGGCGTCAGCGGGTTGCCGCCAAAGGTGACCAGCCGGTGCGGGTCGGACTGGAACACATGCGCGCCAAACTTCGACAACTCGCCCGCCCAGCCTAAAGCGCCGTCGTACACCTTGTTCCAGAACAGCGCATTGCCTTCGGCCCGCACACCGAGGGCGATGAAGATGGGCAGCAGGTCCACCGGAAAGTACGGCCAGGGCGCCGCCTCCACCTTGGTCAGCACATTGCTGGTGAACGGCGTCTGCACCTTGAGCGGCCCCGCGCAGTGCGCGCGCGACCAGCCGTCCTCGTGCGTGATGGTGACGCCAAACTTGGCGAACGTGCGGTCGATGAGCGGAAAGTTCTCGGGCGCGCTGTTCTTCACCACCACGTCGCCACCGGTGATGGCACCGAGCGCAAGAAAGGTGGTGATCTCGTGGAAATCCTCGTCAAAGCGAAACTCGCCACCGCGCAGCTGCGTGCCGCCGTGCACGGTGATGCGCGAGGTGCCCATGCCTTCGATGCGCACGCCGATCATGGTCATGAAGCGGCAGAACTCCTGCACGTGCGGCTCCGACGCGGCGTTCGTCAGCACCGACGTGCCTTCGGCCGTGGCGGCACACAGCACAAAGTTCTCGGTGGTGGTGACCGATGCGTAGTCCAGCCAGTGGTGGTTGGCCTGCAGCCTGCCTTCGCAGTGGATCAGCAGCGAGCCCTCGGCGCGCTCCACGCGCCCACCAAATCGGTGGAACACCTCCACGTGCGGGTCGATTTCGCGCACGCCCAGCGTGCAGCCTTTGACGTTGTCTTCCAGCCGCGCCACGCCAAAGCGCGCCAGCAGAGGCGGCACCAGCATGATGGACGAGCGCATTTCTTCGGGCAGGCGGTGGTGGGCCGCGTCGAACGTGGTGGCGTGGTGGTGCAACTCCAGCGTGCCGGTGGCGTGGTCCATCTGCACATCGCTGCCCAGCGTGCGGAAGATGTCGAGGATCTTGCGCACGTCGGTGATGTCGGGCACGCCGAGCAGCCTAAGCGGCTCGTTGGTGAGCAGCGTGGCGCACAGCACGGGCAGCACGGCGTTCTTGTTGGCAGAAGGAATGATGCGGCCCTGCAGCGGGGTGCCGCCGTGGACGACGAGGTTGGACATGGGGAGTGGTAAAGGAGATGCCTGGGCGGGCCAGGGGTTGCGCGAGGTCGATACTCTAACTGGGTTGGGTTTTTTGTGTATTTGGGGGCGGTGTGCTTGTGTTGAGGGCGGAGGCCGGGTTGTCGCCCCGGCGGGCGACTCACTTTTCTTTGCTTCGCCAAAGAAAAGTAAGCAAAAGAAAGGCGACCCCCAGTCTGCGACCCCTGCGCTTCGCTACGGGGCGACCTGCGTCAGGGCGGTTGCGGGGTGCGCCGCAGAACTCACTGCGCTGCGTTGCAGCTCCGTTCAAACAACTGCGGCGAGTCAGATCACGAAGCATGCGCGCTCCGACGCGCATGCTCACCCCGCAACCGCCCCGCCGCAGGCGCAGCCAGCAGGGGGTTGGGCACCCGAATATCCAACAGCCGAACAGCCACACGGGCCTTTGCTTCGCTCGGCCTCACCTCGCGGGCGCAAGCGCCACGCGCTGCGCAAACTGGGCCGAGCGAAGCAATGGCCCGAATGGATGTCCGCTCCCCGGGTTCCCTTCAGGATGCGCCGAGGAGCGCAGCGGCCAGCGGATCAGGGCTCGCGATTGTCTGAGCGCAACGCAGTGGAGCGAGTTCGAGCGAGACCCCGCTGGACGCGAGCACCGCAGGTTGCCCGCAGCGAAGCGAAGGGACGCAGCGTGTAGGGTCGCCTTCTCTTTGGTGACTTTCTCTTGGCGACGCAAGAGAAAGTTACTGCGCCGCCGGGCGCACACCCCGGCCTCCGCCCTCTGCAAAGGCATGGGAATCGGCCAGTGCAGGGCTTCGACAAGCTCAGCCCGAACGGACAGCTGAACCGATCAGACCCCGACAAGCTCAGCCCGAATGGCCGACAGCATGGGGTATGCCGCAAAAATAATAGCTATAAGCGCTTTATGGACAAGCGCCAGCGGCAGAAACAACCAAAAATCAACCCCGCCCCTCAGCCGCCTGATGAATCGCCGCCCGAATCCTCGGATACGTCCCGCAGCGGCACGCATTGCCCCCCATTGCCGCATCAATGTCCGCATCGCTGGGCTTGGGCGTTTTCTTCAGCAGCGCGCAGGCCGACATCAGCTGCCCGCTTTGGCAGTAGCCACACTGGGCCACATCCAGCACGGTCCAGGCGGTGCGCAGGGCGGTGGCCTCGGGGCCTTGCAGGCCTTCGATGGTGGTGACATCGGCATCGCCCACGGCGGACAAGGGCGTGATGCAGGCGCGCACCGGCTCGCCATTCAGATGCACGGTGCAGGCGCCGCACAGCGCCATGCCGCAGCCAAACTTGGTGCCGTTCATGTGCAGTTCGCCGCGCAGCACCCACAGCAGGGGCGTGTCGGGTTCGGCGGTGACGGAGATGGCTTTGCCGTTGATGCGCAGGGTGGTGGTCATCGTCGTTCCTTGGGTCGGTTCACGCCAGCTTCAGGGGCAGGGCGCGCAGGCGCTGGCCGGTGAGTGCGAAAAGGGCGTTGGCCACGGCGGGCGCAATGGGCGGCACTCCCGGCTCGCCCACGCCTTCGGGCGGTTCGGCGCTGTCGATGATGTGCGTTTCCACGCGCGGGCAGTCGGCCATGCGCAGCAGTAGCACATCGTGAAAATTGCTCTGCTGCACCTGCCCGTCCTTCAGCGTGATCTCGCCGTACAGCGCCGCCGTGAGGCCAAACACCACACCGCTTTCCATCTGCTGCGCGATGAGGTTGGGGTTGATGGCCGCGCCGCAGTCGACAACGCACACCACGCGGTGCACGCGAATGGCTTTGTCGGCGTTGACCGACACCTCGGCCACCTGCGCCACGATGGAGCCGAATGACTGGTGCAGCGCCACGCCCCGCGCGCGCTGCTCGCCTGCGGGGCCAGGCGCCAGGGGCTTGCCCCAGTCCGCCAGTTCGGCCGCCTTTTGCAGCACCTTGAGGTGGCGCGGGTGCTTTTGCAGCAGCGCGGCGCGAAAGGCCACGGGGTCCTGCTTGGCCGCTGCTGCGGCCTCGTCCACAAAACTCTCTTTGAAGAACGCCTGGTGTGAATGCCCCACCGAGCGCCAGAAGCCCACTGGCAGCGGCAGGTCCACGATCTCATGTGCGATGCGCGCATGGGGCCATTCATACGGCTGGTCAAACGCGCCTTCCGACGTGGTCTTGTCCGGCCCGGCGCCTGCCAGCCCAAACGTGCGGATCAGCACCTGCGGCACGATGGCCTGGCCTACCGACACGTTGTGCCACGCCACCAGCTGGCCTTGCGCATCAAAACCTGCCTTGAACCGCGCCAGACATGCGGGGCGGTAGAAGTCGTGTTGTGTGTCCTGTTCGCGGCTCCACAGCGTTTGCACCGGAGCGCCACCCGCCACCTTGGCGATGGCGGCGGCCTGAGCCACGTAATCGGCCTCCAGCCGGCGGCCAAAGCCACCACCCAGCAGCAGCTGGTGCAAGGTCACTTTCTCGTCATCAATATCCAGCGCCTTGGCCGCCGCGCGGCGGGCCAGGCCCGGCACCTGTGTCGATGTCCACACGGTGGCAGCGCCGTCCTTGAATTGCACTGTGCAGTTGATGGGTTCCAGCGCCGCGTGGGCCAGGTAGGGCGCACGGTAGTCGGCCGTGATGGTGCTGGCCGCGCCTTGCAGTGCCACGTCCACATCGCCCGCGCTGTGGTAGCCAAAGCCCTTGGCCTGGTCCAGGGCCTGCTCCAGCCGCGCCATCACGGTGTCGCTCGACAAGGTGGCGGCGGGGCCGTGGTCCCATTCCACGGTGACGGCAGCGGCCGCCTTCTTGGCGTGCCAGGGTGTGTCGGCAATCACCGCCACGCCGCCGGTGCCGCCGTGGTAGGGCGCCACTTCGAGCACGTGTTTCACGCCCGGCAGCTTCTGGGCGGCGGCTGCATCCAAGCGGGCCACCTTGCCGCCACGGGTGGGGCACATCACCAGGCTGGCGTGCAGCAGGCCAGGCGGGTTGGCGTCGATGCCGAAGACGGCCGTGCCGTCGAGTTTGGATGGCGCCTCGATGCGCGTCAGTGGCTTGCCGATCAGCTTGAACTGCGCAGGCTCCTTCAGTGTCACCTTGCCCGGCATGGGCTGCTGTGCCGCCAGCGCGGCCAGATCGCCAAAGGTGGCGCGCTGGCCCGCGGAGTGTTCCACCCAGCCTGCGTTGGCCGTGCATTCGGTTGCCTGCACGCCCCACTGCGCAGCGGCGGCGCGGATCAGCATGGCGCGCGCATGGGCGCCAGCCTCGCGCATGGGCAGCCACAGGTCCTTGATGCTGCTGGAGCCGCCCGTCATCATCACGCCCACCTCGCGCATGGTCTTGGCCGTCAGCCAGCCCGCCACGGATTTCATCGATCCGTCGTTGTCGGGGTGAAACGGCAGGCCGTCCACCACCGTGGCCAGGTTGTTGTAGATGTCGTCGATGGGCGTCATCTCCAGCCGCACCTGCGCCCAGTCGGCGTCCAGCTCTTCGGCCAGGATGGCGGCCAGGCCCGTGTGCGCGCCCTGGCCCATTTCCGACTTGGCCATCATCACCGTCACGGTGTTGTCGGCGCCCACTTTGACCCAGCCGTTCAACGCGGCCTGGCCTGTGGATTGGGGCAGCGGGTCGGACGGGTGCAGCCGCTGGCGCGGCGGCATCACGCCCCAGCCAATGACCAGGGCGCCTGCTGTAGCGGCGCCGCCAAGAAGCACTGTGCGTCGTTTCACCATGGATTCATTCCTTTGGGCTGATCGGGGCAGGGCCGTTGCGCCCATCGTAAATCCGCGGGCTTTCCAGCCGCCGTGTAGGGGCAGAAGATTTTGAGTGATTTTGGCCTCCAGCGCTTATCCATCAAGCGCTAAAAGCTACTGAATACATAGCGTTTCGCCTACCCGACACAACGGGGGTGTGCGGGCGCTGCGCGGGGTTGGCGGCCCGCCATGTACGCCACCCGGCGTATTTCGCCAAACGGCAGCGCTCTCCAGAATCCATTCCATCGCTCGATCACCCAGGGCCCCGCAAGGAGCCCGTCGAGCGAAGCGGTTTGATTGATTGAAACCACCACCGGAGAAGCACACATGCAACGTCGTTATTCCCTCAAGGCCCTTGCGGCCGTCGCTACGCTCGCTGGCCTGTCTGCGCTGCCAGCCCATGCACAGGACACCATCAAGGTCGGCATCCTGCACAGCCTGTCGGGCACCATGGCCATTTCCGAAACCGTGTTGAAAGACACCGTGCTGATGGCCATCGACGAGATCAACGCCAAGGGCGGCGTCTTGGGCAAGAAGCTCGAACCCGTGGTGGTGGATCCGGCATCCAACTGGCCCCTGTTCGCTGAAAAAACCAAGCAGCTGCTCGGCCAGGACAAGGTCTCGGTCATCTTCGGCTGCTGGACCAGCGTGTCGCGCAAGTCGGTGCTGCCAGTGGTTGAAGAAATGAACGGCCTGCTGTTCTACCCCGTGCAGTACGAAGGTGAAGAGCTGTCAAAGAACGTGTTCTACACCGGTGCTGCGCCCAATCAGCAGGCCATCCCTGCGGTGGATTACCTGATGAGCAAGGACGGCGGCAGCGCCAAGCGCTGGGTGCTACTCGGTACTGACTACGTCTACCCCCGCACCACCAACAAGATCCTGCGCGCCTACTTGAAGAGCAAGGGCGTGAAGGATTCCGACATTGACGAAAAGTACACGCCGTTCGGCCACTCTGACTATCAGACCATCGTGGCCGACATCAAGAAGTTCAGCCAGGGTGGCAAGACGGCTGTGGTGTCCACCATCAACGGTGACTCCAACGTGCCGTTCTATAAGGAACTGGGCAATGCGGGCCTGAAGGCCAAGGATGTGCCAGTCGTCGCATTCAGCGTGGGTGAAGAAGAACTGCGAGGCGTGGACACCAAACCCCTGGTGGGCCACCTGGCTGCATGGAACTACTTCCAGTCCATCAAGAGCCCCGAGAACACCGCTTTCATGAAGAAGTGGGCCGACTACGCCAAGGCCAAGAACATTGCGGGCCACAAGGACAAGCCACTGACCAACGACCCGATGGAAGCCACCTACATCGGCATCAACATGTGGAAACAAGCGGTTGAAAAGGCCAAGAGCACCGACGTCGACAAGGTCATCGCCGCCATGGCCGGCCAGACCTTCAAGGCACCGTCGGGCATCGTGAGCAAGATGGATGAAAAGAACCACCACCTGCACAAGAGCGTTTTCATCGGCGAGATCAAGGCCGACGGCCAGTTCAACGTGGTGTGGAAGACGCCTGGCCCCGTCAAGGCCAAGCCATGGTCTCCTTACATCGAAGGCAACGACAAGAAGCCTGACGAACCCGCAAAAATGTAAGCACCCCCTGAGCGGCTGCGCCGCTTCCCCCTCTCTCACGCTGCGCGTGGGAGGGGGACGCCCCCAGCGCGGCGGGGCGGCCCTTGCGCGGGGGCACTGGCATGGGCTCTGCGCGCTGCACAGGCCGACTTCTTTTTTGACCCACTGGCCCCTCCATGCTTTCTTCTTTTTATTTCCGCCTGATTGCGTATTTCTTGCTGTGCGCGGCGACCCAGGCGCACGCCCTCACCGCCGAGCAGGCCCTGGCAATGGCTGCGGGCGAGACCGACGACCGCGTGGCCGCTGTGCAGCAGGCTGTGGTGGAGCCCAGTGACCGCATTGAAGACTTTCTGAAGGCGCTGGCCGCCGATGAAGTGAAGGTCGCCGCTGGCAAGGCACTCATCGTGCGGGACGACAAAGGCGTGGACCCTGTGACTGGCGCTGCGGTGCCGGTGCCTGCGGATGCCGAAGACATCATCAACAACAACCGCATGCGCGGCGAGATCGACACGGCCCTGGCGGGCCTGGCGTTGTTTGGCAAAGACGATGCGAAGCGCATGGCCGCTGCCAAGGCGCTGACGCGCGAGCCCGACGTGGGCCGCCTGCCGCTGCTGGACAAGGCCCTGGCGCAGGAAACGCGCGAGAACATCAAAGTGCAGTTGCAACTGGCCCGCGCCGCCACGCTGCTGGGCAGCGACGACGCCACTCAGCGCATCGCCGCCGCACAGGCGCTGTCGCTCAGCGCCACGCCCGACACGCGGCTGCTGCTCAACGAGCGCGACACGGTCGAAGAAGACGCCAAGGTGAAGGCAGCACTTCAAGCCGCACTCAAAGCCATCGACGGACAGCTGGCCTGGGGCGAACGCCTGGGCGCAGCATTCTCGGGCATCAGCCTGGGCTCCATCCTGCTGCTGGTGGCGCTGGGCCTGGCCATCACCTACGGCCTGATGGGCGTGATCAACATGGCCCATGGCGAGCTGATGATGATCGGCGCCTACGCCACCTACGTGGTGCAGGGCATCTTCCAGAAGTATTTCCCGGGCGCGTTCGACTGGTACTTGGTCGCCGCGCTGCCGCTGGCGTTTGGCGCATCGGCCGCCGTGGGCGCGGTGCTGGAGCGCAGCGTGCTGCGCTTTCTGTACGGCCGCCCGCTGGAGACGCTGCTCGCCACCTGGGGCATCAGCCTGGTGCTGATGCAGCTGGTGCGCACGATTTTTGGCGCACAGAACGTGGGGGTCGAAAACCCCGCCTGGATGAGTGGCGGTGTGCAGGTGCTCTCCAACCTCACGCTGCCCTACAACCGCCTCGTCATCATAGGCTTTGCCATTGCGGTGCTGCTGGGCATGGGCTACCTCATTGGCCGTACACGCCTGGGCCTGTTCGTGCGCGGCGTCACGCAAAACCGCCCCATCGCCTCATGCATGGGCGTGAACACTGCACGCATCGACACCATGGCCTTTGCGCTGGGTTCGGGCATTGCGGGCCTGGCCGGTTGCGCGCTAAGCCAGGTGGGTAACGTGGGCCCCGACCTGGGCCAGAGCTACATCGTGGACGCCTTCATGGTGGTGGTGCTGGGCGGCGTGGGGCAACTGGCGGGCACGGTGTACGCGGCTCTGGGCCTGGGCGTTCTGAACAAATTTCTCGAAGGCTGGGCGGGCGCCGTGCTGGCCAAGATTGCCGTGCTGGTGTTCATCATCATCTTCATCCAGAAGCGGCCCCAGGGCATCTTTGCGGTCAAGGGCCGTACCGCAGATTGAGTGGCCACGAGACAACCATCATGACGACTCCATCTCCTACCCCTATCCAACTGCCGACACCGGCGCCGCTGCTCACGCGCGGTGGCTGGTCGGCTTTCTTCGTCGCGCTCATCGTGGTGTGTGCGGTAGCGCCCGTTCTCAACCTGTGGGTGCCTGCTGGCAGCGCTTTTCACATGAGCGACTACGCCGTGGCGCTGCTCGGCAAAATCATGTGTTATGCCATCTGCGCGCTGGCCATGGACCTCATCTGGGGCTACACCGGCATCCTCAGCTTGGGCCACGGGCTGTTCTTTGCTTTGGGTGGCTACGTGATGGGCATGTACCTCATGCGCCAGATCGGCCGCGACGGCAACTACAAGAGTGACCTGCCCGACTTCATGGTGTTTCTGGACTGGAAAGAGCTGCCCTGGCACTGGATGCTGTCCGACAGCTTTGTGGCCACGCTGATCCTGGTGGTGGCGGTGCCGGGTGTCATCGCGTTTGTATTCGGCTACTTTGCGTTCCGCTCGCGCATCAAGGGCGTGTACTTTTCCATCATCACCCAGGCCATGACGTACGCGGCCATGCTGCTGTTCTTCCGCAATGAAACAGGCTTTGGCGGCAACAACGGGTTCACTGATTTCAAGCGCATTTTGGGCACGCCCATTGCCACGCAGAACATGCGCATGACGCTGTTTGTGCTGACGGGGCTCACGTTGCTGGGCTTCTTCCTCATGGCGCGTTGGCTGGTGCGCAGCAAGTTTGGTCGCGTGCTGCAGGCCGTGCGAGATGCGGAGACGCGCGTCATGTTTTCGGGCTACTCGCCGCTGCCCTACAAGCTCACCATCTGGACCATCAGCGCCATGATGTGCGGCGTGGCGGGCGCCCTGTATGTGCCCCAGGTCGGCATCATCAACCCCGGCGAGATGAGTGCTGCCAATTCCATCGAGATCGCCGTGTGGGCAGCCGTGGGCGGCCGCGCCACGCTGATCGGGCCCATCGTGGGCGCGTTCATCGTCAACGGCGCCAAGAGCTGGCTCACGGTGACGGCGCCGGAGTTCTGGCTGTATTTTCTGGGTGCGCTGTTCATTGCCGTCACGCTGTTCCTGCCCAACGGGGTGGTGGGCCTGGTCAAGAAGTTGAAAGACAACAACAACAAGAAGGGAGCCGCGCAATGACGCCCGATCTGATGGAAGAGGGCGCGCGGCGCATTGAGGCGACCCTGGCGCCGGCCACCGTGGGTCAGACCGAATCCGGCGGCCGTGCGGCGGGCTTCTCGCGCATTGCCACACCTGGCGAAGTGGACGTGACCCATGGGCGCATCCTGTATCTGGAAGACGTCAACGTGAGCTTTGATGGCTTCAAGGCCATCAACAACCTGAGCCTGGACATAGCGCCCGGCGAGCTGCGCTGCATCATCGGCCCCAACGGTGCGGGCAAGACAACGATGATGGACATCATCACCGGCAAGACGCGGCCCGACAGCGGCACGGTCTACTTTGGTTCCACCATCGATCTGTTGCGCCACAACGAGCCGGAGATCGCCAGCCTGGGGATTGGGCGCAAGTTTCAAAAACCCACGGTGTTTGAGCAGCTCAGCGTGTTCGAGAATCTGGAACTGGCCTTGAAGACCCACAAGGGGGTGAAGTCCAGCATGTTCTTTCGGCTGGATTCTGTGCAGTCAGACCGGCTGGCGGAGATCCTGCACACCATCCATCTGGCGGACAGCGTGACGCGCATGGCGGGGAACTTGAGCCATGGGCAAAAGCAATGGCTGGAGATTGGAATGCTGTTGATGCAGGACCCGAAGTTGTTGTTGCTGGATGAGCCTGTGGCGGGGATGACGGATGAGGAGACTGCGCGGACTGCGGAGTTGTTCTTGACGCTCAAAGGCAAGCATTCGCTGATGGTCGTGGAGCATGACATGGGGTTCATTCGCACCGTTTCGGAGATAGTGACGGTGTTGTGTGATGGGTCGGTGCTGGCGCAGGGCACGCTGGACCAGGTGCAGGCGGATGAGCGGGTGATTGAGGTTTATTTGGGGCGGTGATGTTGGGTGCCCGCTCTTTGTTCTCTGACCTTGCAGCGGAACCTCGACCGTTCGGGCTGAGCTTGTCGAGGCCTGGGCGCTTCCCATCCGTTCGGGCTGAGCTTGTCGAAGCTGGGGCGTGCTGGTTTGAGAAGCATGCTCGCGTTAAGGGCGGAGGCCGGGAGTCGCCCGGCATGCGAGTAACTTTCTTTCGCGTCGCCGAAAGAAAGTCACCAAAGAAAGGGCGACCCCCAGTCTGCGACCCCTTCGCGGCGCGAAGGGGCAACCTGCGTCGGGGCGGTTGCGGGGTGCGCCGCAGAACTCACTGCGCGCCTGTGGCGCTACGTTCAGACAACTGCGGCGAGTCAGATCACGAGGCATGCGCGCTTCGACGCGCATGCTCACCCCGCAACCGCCCCGCCGCAGGCGCAGCCAGCAGGGGGTTGGACAGCCGAACAGCCGGACACCCAAACAGCCGCTCGGGCCTTTGCTTCGCTCGGCCCAGTCTGCGCAGCGCGAGGCGCTTGCGCCCGCGAGGTGGGGCCGAGCGCAGCGCAGCGAAGCAATGGCCCGAATGGATGTTTTCCCCCAAGCCCCTCTGTATGCGCCGAGGAGCGCAGCGGGCTGGGTGGCATGTGTGCCGAAGGACACACATGCTTCGTGGTCTAGCTCGCCGCAGTTGTTTGAACGAAGCGCCAAAGGCGCGCAGTGAGTTCTGCGGCGCACCCCGCCCGGGAGCACCGCAGGTTGCCCCAGCGCGCAGCGCTGGGGACGCAGACAGTGGGGTCGCCTTTTCTTTGGTGACTTTCTTTTGGCGACGCAAAAGAAAGCCACTGCGCCGCCGGGCGCACACCCCGGCCTCCGCCCTCAATCCAAGCACGCTGCCCAAACCAGCGCGCGATCCCAAGCTTCAACAACCTCAGCCCGAACAGGCGACGATAACTATCAAAAACATAGCTGCTGCCGCTTGCTGAATAAGCGCTAGAGGCCAAAAACACTCAAAAATCCACCATGCTCACCGTCCAAAACATCAACCAGTACTACGGCGGCTCCCACATCCTGCGCGACGTGAGCCTCACCGCCCAACCCGGCAAAGTCACTGTCCTGCTCGGCCGCAACGGCGTCGGCAAAACCACGCTGCTCAAAAGCCTCATGGGCCTGGTCCCCATCAAAAGTGGCGGCATCACATTCGACGGCAAACCCATCGACAAAGCCACGCCGTACGACCGCGCCCGCGCTGGCATCGGCTTCGTTCCCCAGGGCCGCGAAATCTTCGGCCGCCTGACGGTGGAAGAAAACCTGCGCATGGGCCTGGCCTACAAAAGCGGCTCCACCCCCGTGCCCCCGCACCTGTACGAGCTGTTCCCCGTACTCAAGCAAATGCTCAAACGCCGGGGGGGCGACCTATCCGGCGGGCAACAGCAGCAGCTGGCCATTGCCCGCGCCCTCGCCCCCGGACCACGTTTGCTCATCCTGGACGAGCCCACCGAAGGCATCCAGCCCAGCATCATCAAAGACATCGGCCGCGTGATCCGCATGCTGGCCGACAAGGGCGAGATGGCCATCCTGCTGTGCGAGCAGTACTACGACTTTGCGCAAGAGCTGGCCGATGATTACCTGGTGATGGAACGCGGCGAGGTCATTGCGCGCGGGCCCGGCAGCGAGATGGAAGCCAAGGGCATTCGTAACTTGGTGGCGATCTGACTTCCGATCAGACGACTAACGCCGCTCAGGCTTGTATGAGCCCCGATGGGCGACTACGCCAGCGCGCCACGCTTTCCATCACCAGCACCGTGCACAACACCCAAGTGCCCGCCAGCAACCAGCCCGCTAGCACATCGCTGGCGTAGTGCACTTGCAGGACCACGCGGCTCCAGCCTGTGGTGAAGATCACGGCACCTGCCGCCATCACAGCGGGTAGGTGCCAGGGCCGGGGCAGCAGGCGGGTGGCCAGGTAGGCCAGCATGGCGTAGGCCGCCATCGACCCACTGGTGTGCCCGCTTGGAAAACTGAATCCATCGGCCCGCGCAATGCCGTGCACATGCTCGGGCCGCACCCGCTCAAACACCTGCTTGAGGATCTTGGTCAACGCGCCGTTGCCCGCCAGGGCCACCAGCCAGCCAATGGCCAGCAACCGATTTTGGCGCACCCACAGCACCGCGCCAATGACCACCGTGGCCGCAGCCAGTGCCCACGCATCACCGAGGTGGGTCAGCGTGGCAAACAACTGCAGCACCGCTGTGTCGGCTTGCGCCTGCAAACCAGCGGCAATGGCATCGTCCAGAGCGCCCCAGGGGCCGCCGGGCTGCCCGCTCTCGGCCAATTCGGCCATGGTGGCGCCTGCCAGCACCAGCGTGCAGGCACTGGCACCCATGGCTGCCAGCACCACCCAGTGCGCCTGCACCGGCAGAAACCGGCGCAGTGGCGGGCTGTGGCGCTGGGCAGTGCGCAAACCGGCCAAGGCCAGCGCGCCCACCATCGCCGCAACCGCCATGCCCACCATCCACCATTCCATGGGGTAGCGCGCCAACAGCGCCCCGAGTTCTGAAATTTCCATCGTCGTCATCGGGGCTGTGCTGCTTTCGGCTCGTTATAAAAAGTAAAGGGGTTTGGAATGAATCGGTCGTTGTAGCGGAGTTCCCTACACCCCGGCAAAGCGAAGGTGTATCGCCCGATGTGTCAGGGTGGGGCTGTCGGCTTGCGCCGACAGGGCAAAGGCGCAGCTGCTGGCTGCGGTTTTGGCGTTCCATGACCACCATTTACCTCATTGCAATCAAATTTTCAGAACGACCCCAAGGGCCTGCCGGGCTTGCCCCGAGTGTGGCCCGTGCGCGTAGCCTTCTGATGCCGTCAACTAAAATGACCCCTTCCGATCAACCTTATCCCGCACGTCCCCACGGTCCCATCCATCTGGTGGTACCCAAGCGGCCCGGCGCTGATCTGGACTTGTTGCGTGCGAAGCTGGAGGGCGTGCCAGCGCTGCAAGAGCACGACGTGGTCTGGCATGTGCCCGACCAGCGCGGCGACATCGTGCAACTGGCGCGTGATGCCGCCGAAGCCGCGCTGGCCGATGGCGGGCTGGTGGTGGCCGCCGGGGGCGACGGCACCATCAACGCCGTGGCATCGGCTGCACTGCTGGCGGGTGTGCCACTGGGCGTTGTGCCCATGGGCACCTTCAACTACTTCAGCCGCGAACACGGCTTGGCGCTAGACCCCGAAACCGCTGTGCAAGACCTGTTGCAGGCCCTGCGCGAGGGCGATCTGCGCCCTGTGCAGGTGGGTTTTGTCAACCGCCGCATGTTTGTGGTCAACGCCAGCGTGGGCCTGTATCCCAAGCTGCTGGCCGAGCGTGAGAAAGCGTCGCGCCGCTTTGGCCGGACACGGTGGGTGGCGGTGGTGTCGGCAGTGTGGAGCCTGTTTCGCCCCTCGGCGGGCCGCCGCTGGCGTGTGCTGATGAAGACACACCGTGGCGCCGAGGCGCAGCAGGAAGAGCACTTGGTGACCACGCTGTTTGTGGGCAACAACCCCCTGCAGCTGGACCGCATGGGTCTGCCCCAGGCGCAGATGGTGGCCGATGGCGGCAAGCTGGCGGTGATCATGCTCAAGCCGCAGGGCCGCTGGGCCATTGCGCGCACTGTGTGGAACGCTGCCACCGGCCAGTTGCACAAGGACAATGCCGTGGTCAGCATGGCCTGCTCCGAGCTGACGGTCACGCCCGCCAGTTGGCGACCACCCCAGGTCAAACTGGCGTTTGATGGGGAGCGCGAATGGATGGCCCCGCCCCTGCATTTCCGACTGAGCGACCGCCCGTTGTGGCTGATGGCGCCCAGCAATCTGAACCGCGAAGATTCGCCCGAAGCCCAGCAGGCCGCGGATGTGATGGGCGTAACCCCAGAGCCCGTTGCCGCCGGTGGCTTGATGCCCGCTTGACGCAGCCTGCGTCCGTTCTGAAGGTACCGATGACCGTTTTGATGCACCTGTCTGATCTGCACTTCGGTGCGCATGATCCTGCGGTGTGTGCCGCGGCCCAGCGGTTGGCCCAGCGGCTTTCGGTGTCGATGGTGGTGGTGTCGGGCGATCTGACCCAACGCGCAACCGCTGACCAGTTCGGACAGGCCGCACGGTTTGTCAAAGGTCTGCATGCCCGCTCGACTCTGGTGTTGGCGGGCAACCACGACCTGCCGTTGTTTGCGTGGTGGATGCGCTGGGGCAGGGCCTATGAGCGGTATGCCGAGCAGTTCGGGCTGGACCAGGAGCCCGTGCGACAAGTGGGCGCTTTTTATGTGGTGGGCGTCAATACCACCCGCGCTTGGCGGCATGAGCGGGGCAGCCTTTCGTCGGCACAGATCGACCATGTGGCGGCGCTCTTGGCGCGCGCGCCGCCTGACGCCTGGCGCATCGTGGCCAGCCACCATCCGCTGGTTGCACGCGACGCAGACGACCGCGCGCACCGGCCTTCGCGTGCCGATGAAGCGATACGGCGTTGGCATGCTGCGGGAGCCCAGATGCTGCTGTCCGGCCACGTGCACGAGCCCGGTGTGCTGCAGCCTTTGCCGGGCCTGTGGGCTTGCCGCGCGGGCACCGCGGTATCGCACCGCCTGCGCCACGGCAGTCCCAACAGTCTCATCGTGTTGACCGTGGAAGCCTCTGGCGCCGCGGTCGGCGGCATGGCACGGTATGCGGCGCGGTGGGACTACGACGTAGCTTCGGCAGAGTTTGTGTGTGTGTTCCGGCAGGCGGTGGGGACGGGGTGAGTTGCACGCTGTGTGAGTGGTGCCAGCGATGTTAGCGGTGCTAGCGGTGCCAAGTGGGTATCATCAAAATGCTCCTGTTTTGGTAGCTGCTAGCGCTTTCCGTATAAGCGCTAGAAGCCAAAAACATCTGATATCTTCATGTCAAAGGTTCTTCGCAGGTACGTCACATCCTCTCGACTTGGAGCGGCAGGGGCGGGAAGAAGATGCGGTACAGGCGTGGCGCTTGGGTACCCCCTCTCCCCCAATCCTCCCCCGCGAGGGGGCGGGAACCTGCAGACGGTAGCCCGGCAACCCACTTGTTGCGGTTTTGCCCGCGGTGTTTTCACTGGTTGACCGTCTGGGCATGCCCCGCCTATTCTGGCCGGCGGGTCAGGCGATGCCCCACAGACCAAACAATCGGCCGCTCCACTCCCTTGCCTCCATGCACAAAGAATTCCACCACGATGCCGTGTGCCGCCTGCAGGCACTGATTGAGCGCGAGACCGGCGCGCCCCTTTCCGAAGCGGCGCAGGCCGAGATGGCGGGCATCCTGCACGGGATGGAAAGCCTCGATGGCGGTGTATCCGAAGGGCTGGAGGTGTCCCCGCGCGAGGTCACCATCCTGCTGGCCGACCTGCGCGGGTTCACCGCGCTGTCGGGCTCGCAGCCCGCGTCGGTGGTCATTGCGGCGCTCAACCGCTGCTTGTCGCGTCTGTCCGAGGTGGTCTTCAAATACCAGGGCAGCATCGACAAGTTCATGGGCGACTCGATCATGGTGCTGTTCGGCGCGCCGGTCAGCCGCGACGACGATGTGGACCGCGCGTTGCTGTGCGCGGTAGAGATGCAGATCGCCATGCGCGAGCTGAACCTTGCGCACCTGAGCGAACGGCTGCCCGAGGTATTTCTGGGCATCGGCGTGAACACGGGCACCGTGATGGCGGGGCGCTTTGGCTCCGACGTGTATTCCGAATACACGGTGATCGGCGAGGCGGTCAACCTGGCCTCGCGCATCGAGGCGCTGAGCCTGCGCGGCCAGGTGCTCATCAGCGACTCCACCTACCAGCGTTGCTGGGGTTTGGTGTCGGCGTCAGCGCCGATGCAGGTGTTTGTCAAGGGCCGCACCCAGCCTGTCAGCTTGCGCGAGCTGATCGCCATTCCATCGCAAAAGCTCAAGGTGCCGCGCCAGGAGTTCCGCCGCAGCCACCGGGTAGATGCGCGCTTGCCGTGTCTGTGCCAGCGCATGCAGGACAAGATCGTGGTGCCGCACATCGTGCACGGCGCCATCCGCGACATCGGCTACCACGGCCTGCTGGTGGAACTGATCGAGCCGCTGGAGCCGCACAGCGAAATCAAGCTGGAGTTCGAACTGCCCCTGGTGGACTACCGCGTGGCCGATGTGTATGCGCGCGTCATCACCCTCAAGCAGGAAGGCGATGAATGGGTGGCGGGGCTGGAGTTCACATCCATCAGCGCCGAATGCCATGCCAAGGTGCAGATGTTTGTGCAGCTGCTGGTGGCGCACTGACGCCGGGCTGAAGACCCGATAGTCCGCGGCGGCGGCGCGGTTCCGCTGGACTGGGGTGAAAAAATTGCCCATGGACTGATGTCAGTCAGATCCTGGGCGTGTCGGCCTCTGCGCGCCTTTCTGCATTCACATGCTTTGGCTGTCTTGCCTGTGTCTGTATCCAGAACGGCTGCCATCCCCATCCCCTCCATCATGACCACCAGGTGGCTGCTGGGTCGCGTGTAACCCTGGCCCTGCAACGCCTCGCAGGCCATGCTATGGTTACCAACATCGGGTTTACCCCGGTAACTGCGTAACCAACCGCTCCTCCCTTTCCCTTTTGCCACTTCGTTCCAGCATCGCCGCCGCAGTGCTGCGTTGCCCTGCCGCCGCCATGACCGCACCCGTTACCCTTGCCGACACATCTCCTTCCAGCCCCACCGATGAGCGCACGCTGGTGCGCGCGGTGCTGGCCTTGGGGGTGGGCGGCTTCTCCATCGGTACGGGCGAATTCGTCATCATGGGCTTGCTGCCCGAGGTGGCGCGCGACATCGGGGTGAGCATTCCGCAGGCCGGGCATGTCATCAGCGCCTATGCGCTGGGCGTGGTGGTGGGTGCGCCCCTGTTGGCGGTTGCGTGTGCCCATTGGGGGCGGCGTGCGCTGCTGATGGCGTTGATGGTGGCGTACGCGTTGGGCAATTTCGCATCGGCCCTGGCGCCTGGATATGCTTCGCTCAGCGCCATGCGCCTCATCACCGGCCTGCCGCATGGCACCTACTTTGGCGTGGCTGCGTTGGTGGCGGCTGCGCTAGCGCCGCCGGGGCGACGTGCGCGCGCTGTGGGCTGGGTCATGCTGGGGTTGACCACGGCCACGCTGGTGGGCGTGCCCATTGCCGCCGCATTGGGCGAGGCGTTCGGCTGGCGCGCGGCCTTTGTGTTTGTGGGGCTGATTGCCGTGGCCGCCGTGGTCATGGTGCGCCTGTGGGTGCCCGCCATGCCTGCGTCGCACGGCGCCAGCCCGCTGCGCGAGCTGGGCGCACTGGCGCGCAAGCAGGTGTGGTTCACGCTGGGCATCGGCGCCATCGGCTTTGGCGGCATGTTTGCGGTGTTCAGCTACATCAAACCTACCTTGCTGGAGGTGGCGGGCATGCCGCCTGCGCTGATGCCGTTTGTGCTGTCGCTGTTTGGTCTGGGCATGGTGGCGGGCAACATCGTGGGTTCGCGCATGGCCGACAAGGCGCTCATGCCCACGGTGGGCAAGGTGCTGCTGTGGTCCATCGCCGTGCTGGCGCTGTTTGTGCCCGCAGCCCACCACCCGGTAAGCGCAGCATTCGCCACATTTCTGTTGGGCACGCTGGTGGCCATTGGTCCGGCGCTGCAGATCCGCTTGATGGACGTGGCGGGCGATGCGCAAACGCTGGCCGCGGCGCTCAACCATTCGGCCTTCAACGCTGCCAACGCGCTGGGCGCATGGCTGGGCGGTGTGGGTATTGCCGCGGGATTGGGGTGGACGTCTACGGGCTGGGTGGGTGTGCTGCTGGGCTTGGGCGGCGTGGGCATGTTCGCGTGGGCGTTGGTCAGCGAACGCCATACCAAGCGCCTCGCAACCTGACCACCACGGCCGACCGCCCTGTGTCGCGGCGGTGCGACACCGCCGGAATCCGACAGAGAAAACGCAGCGCCGTGCATTAGAGTGGCAGCGGGCCGGCCTTTCTGCCAGCCACGTCGCTCGGACGGTTCCGGGCGCTTACGTGAAAGTCTCCACAGCATGTCTGCTTCTCAAGGCAAGCGCCGCTTTGCGCGCATCGATCGCCTCCCTCCCTACGTCTTCAACATCACGGCCGAGCAGAAGCTGGCCGCCCGCCGCCGGGGCGAGGACATCATCGACATGAGCATGGGCAACCCCGACGGGGCCACACCACCGCACATCGTCGCCAAGCTCAACGAAGTGGCCCAGCGGCCCGACACCCACGGCTACAGCGCCAGCAAGGGAATCCCGCGCCTGCGTCGCGCCATCAGCCACTGGTACAAAGACCGCTACGCGGTGGACATCAACCCCGACACCGAGGCCATCGTCACCATCGGTTCTAAAGAAGGCCTGGCCCACCTGATGCTGGCCACGCTGGACCGGGGCGACACCGTGCTGGTGCCCGACCCGAGCTACCCCATACACATCTATGGCGCGGTGATTGCCGGGGCGCAGATCCGCAGCGTGCCCGTTGCAGCCGACGTGGACTTTTTTGCCGAGCTGGAAAAGGCCATCCGCGGCAGCTACCCCAAGCCCAAGATGATGATCTTTGGCTTTCCCAGCAACCCCACCGCGCAGTGTGTGGAGCTGGGCTTCTTCGAGCGCGTGATCGCCCTGGCCAAAAAGCACGACATCCTGGTGGTGCACGACCTGGCCTATGCCGACATCGTGTACGACGGCTACCGTGCCCCCAGCATCATGGAAGTGCCCGGCGCCAAGGACGTGGCGGTGGAGTTTTTTACCCTGAGCAAAAGCTACAACATGGCTGGCTGGCGCGTCGGGTTCATGGTGGGCAACCCTGACCTCGTGGCCGCGCTGGCGCGCATCAAGAGCTACCACGACTATGGCACCTTCACCCCTTTGCAGGTGGCCGCCATTGCCGCGCTGGAGGGTGACCAGCAGTGCGTGAAAGACATCGCCGCCCAGTACCAGCGCCGCCGCGACGTGCTCTACAAGGGCCTCACCGAATCCGGGTGGGCTGTGGATTGCCCCAAGGCCAGCATGTACATCTGGGCCCGCATCCCCGAGGCGTATCGTGCGCTGGGCTCGTTGGAGTTTGCGCGGCAGTTGCTCGACAAGGCCAAGGTGTGTGTGTCGCCCGGCATCGGGTTTGGCGACCAGGGTGATGAGTACGTACGCTTTGCGCTGATCGAGAACGAGGCACGGATTCGACAGGCGGTGCGAGGGATCCGATCAATGTTCAAGGCGGATGGCCTAGTGAAAGTGCCGGTGGCCGCAGCGGCTTGACCTTGCGCGAGCATGCCCGAGGTGCAACAGGGCTCAGCAGTGGCGGTTGTCCGCAGGGCGTGGATCCCCTGGAGGAGAGGCGCGTATTTGAGGTGTTGGCCGACATTTATACTGAAAAGTATTGATACATACTGATAAGTTGCAGAGCTGTTATCGGCAACACCCAATCTCCGTTTGAGCGTGGCAACTAGAAGGAAAACCATGTGGGAAAGTTCTCGCAGCGCGCAGGTCTCCCCGCACGACGCCAGCGCATCGGTGCGCTGGCTCCGATTGCTTGCCCTTCTCAGCATCGGGGTGCCACTTTTCATATATCTGATTTTTGGCGTTGTCCGGTACGCATCGGCGCGTGACGATGCTCAGGTGCGTGTCAGCCGCACCTTGCGAGTCGCCCACGAACATACGTCCAAGGTCATTGCAGCGTCCGAAGCGTTGCATGACAAAGTACGCGTGCTGGTGAATGGCATGAGCCCCGTAGAACTGCGAGGTAACGAGATCGCATTGCACGAAGCGCTTCGGGCACTAACCGTTGATCAACCTCAGATTCAGTCCATCCTTATTCTGGATCCCCAGGGCAAGACGGTGGTCAGCAGTCGCCTGCAGCCATTCTCCGTGGTCGACATGTCCGACGGAGAGTACTTTCAAGTCCATCACCACGGTAAGAAGGGCTCGCATCTGTCAAAGCCCATCGTCACCAGAACGTCGAAAGAGCGGGTTCTTAACCTGAGCGTTCCGTTTGAAGACGATAAGGGGAAATTCGGTGGTGTCATCAACGTGACTCTGCTGACCGACTATTTCACCGCCTACTTCGGAGACATGGTGGCCGATGACCCCGATCTGGCGGTGGGTCTGTTCAGAGAAGGTGGCGAAATTTACACAAGGTGGCCTGATCTGGGTGGCATGGGAGATCATTTCCCGCCAGACGGCCCGGTCATGCACCTCCTCCGGTCTGGCGATGAGTCGGGGCAGGTCCGAGGCATTTCGTCTGTGACTGGGCAGGACAGTTTTCTGGCCTATCGAAAGGTGGGCACCTACCCGCTTTTTGTGAGTACTGGCATAAGCCTCGTGGTGCTGCGGGATGCTGTGCTGAAAGAGTTGGCGCTGCTGTTTGCAATCGGAGCGCTGCCTGTGGCGGCACTTTTCATGACCGCTACGATTGCCCTGCGCAATGCGCGGATTGTCCTGGTGACAATGGCAAGGCTGGAGAAAGAGACAGAAACGCGCCGCCGGGCGGAAGAGGCGCTGCTGCAGGCGCAAAAGCTAGAAGCGTTAGGCCGACTGACCGGTGGAGTGGCCCACGACTTCAACAACGCCCTCATGGTCATTAGCAACAACCTGTTTTTGCTGAAGCGTCAGGCGCCTGATGTGGGCACCAAACAAATCGACTCCATGACGCGCGCCGTCAAGTCGGCCACCAACCTCACACGTCAGCTGCTGGCGTTCTCCCGGCGCCAGCCCTTGGTGGCCGAGCATGTGATTCTGCAAGAAAAGCTACCGCCCATGACGGACCTCATCAGCCCGGTGCTGGGCAGCAAGGTACGACTTGCCGTGGATGTGGACCCTGCCACAGCGCCCGTGGTGCTGGACTTGGCCGAGCTGGAACTGGCGCTGCTGAACCTCAGCATCAACGCCCGGGATGCAATGCCCAACGGAGGATCGCTGCACATCCGAGCCCGCAATGCTGCCCGCAATGAAATGGGCGATGACACGGTCGACATGGTGGTCATTGAGGCCACCGACACAGGCGCCGGAATTGCGCCTGAGTTGCTGAACAAGGTGTTCGAACCGTTCTTCACGACAAAGCCCGTGGGTGAAGGCACTGGTCTCGGGCTAAGCCAGATCTACGGCATGTGCGAACGGATGGGAGGGCGCGCAGCCATCTCCAGCACCGTAGGCAGCGGCACATGCATCAGCCTCTATTTTCCCCGTGCAGCCTCAAAGCCGACCGTAGAGGACGCAGGCCCGCTCCCCGAACTGGAGCCGCTGAACAAAAGTGTGTTGCTGGTGGAAGATAACGATGAAGTGGCTGCGTCCATCGTTCCCATCCTGGAATCAATGGGGTGCCGCGTCACGCGTGTGGACCGCGCCGCCAATGCCCGTCAGCTGCTGGACCAGGGCTCCCGCCCCGATCTGATACTGTCCGACGTCGTGATGCCCGGGGAGATGGACGGCGTTGCGCTGGCAAAGCACGTCCGCCAGGTTTGGCCAGATCAGCGCCTGCTGCTGATGACGGGTTATGCCGAGCAGCTGGACAACATCACACGCATGGGGTTTGAGGTGCTGCCAAAGCCTTGTACTCCGCAGATGCTGTATGCGGCGCTAGTGAAAGCCTCGAATTAGGAACACAGCGGGTTGGCTAGTTGGCGGTTTGCGTATCCGGCGCGTTTGCTGCCCAACAGCGACTTAGCCACTCTGACGCGGAACAAAAGGGTTTGACGTCCCTCTGGCCTCAGCCCTTGTATCCCGCCAGACGCGGCAGCCACAGGACGAAGTCGGGCCACAAGGTCACCAGCGCCAACGCGCCGAGCATCACCGCCAAAAAGGGGGCGACGTTGGTCAGCAGTTCGCGCATGGAGACGTTGGCGATCTTGGTCATCATGAACAGCAGCAGCCCATACGGCGGCGTGACCAGGCCCAGCATGATGTTCAGCACGCACACCACACCAAAATGCACCGGATCGATGCCCAATGCCACAGCGGTGGGCAGCAGCACCGGGAGAATCACCAGGATGATGGTCGACCCTTCCAGAAACGCGCCCAGCACCAAAAGCAGCACGTTCACCATGAGCAGAAATGCGAGCGGCGAAAGCTGCTGTCCGGCAAGCATGGTGCTCAAGGTGCGGGGGATGTTCTCGGAGGTGATGACGTAGTTGAAGACCATCGCGCCCGCGATCAGTACACCGATGGAAACGCTGGTGCGTGCGCTGGACGACAGTGCCTGGTAAATGTCGGACCAGCTCAGGCTGCGGTACAGCACCGTCGAGATGAGTAGCGCGTAGGCCGCTGCCAGCCCTGCGGCTTCAGTTGGCGTCGTGATGCCGCTGTACAGGCAGCCCAGCAAGATGACCGGCAGCATCAATGCAGGAAAAGCGTCGCGCGTGATACGCGGCATGTCACGCAGGGGCACGGGCTCTTCCAACGGAAAATTGCGATGCTTGGCCAGCACATAGATCAACGCCATCTGCACCGCGCCCAGCAACAGACCCGGCAATACACCGGCGATGAACAGGAAGCCGATGGAAGTGCCCGACACCAGGGCATAGAGCACCAGCGGAATGGAGGGCGGCAAGATGGGACCGATGACCGCAGAGACGGCACTGAGCGCGGCAGCAAACCCCCGCGTGTATTTGCCGTCTTTGGTCATCATCACCTGCATCAGCTTGCCGGAACCGGCCGCATCGGCCAGGGCCGAGCCCGACATGCTGGCGAACACAATGCTTTGCAGCACATTCACTTGCGCAAGCCCCCCGGGAAACCGGCCCACGATGGCATTGCAAAAGCGCAGCAGGCGGTCCAGCACGCTGCCCGAGCTCATGAAAGCCGCTGCCAGGATGAACAGCGGAATCGCCAGCAGCAGAAAACTGTTGTAGGTGCCGTTGAGCAATTGCTCCGCAGCCGACCCCATGTCCATACCCTTCATGTACAGGTACAGGATGGAGCTTGCAATCATGGCGTAGCCCACGGGCACGCCCAGCAAGCTCAGGCCGATGATGGCGGCGAGGGTGAGAGAAAAAGGACTCGTTAGATTCACGGCTCGGGCTCCGAGGGCTCAAAAAATAGGGATCTACCGCCCTGGTTCATCTGACACATGTTCTGCAGACTTCGGCTGACGGCCCCGCACCGCGCGCACCAGTGCCGCGCCGCTGCGAACGATCACCGCCACCACAAACAGCATGTAGATGCCGTACACGTAGTCCATGCGCAGATTGAGGTACGAGCTTTTCTCCACCTTCATGAAGCTCACATACGACCAGGTGGCCGGAAGCGAGATCACAAACAGAACAATGACCGCCAACGAGCCAAGAGCAGTGGCAACGCGGCCAATGCGCGGCCCCGCGTGTTCCGTCAGTATGTCCAGCCGTATTTCCTCGTGGTCCTTCAGCACCAGCGAAGCCCCCCAAAGCACCAGCCAGAGCCACGCGATCAGCGAGACCTCCGACGTCCAGCCGACCGGCCAGTTGAAGAAGTAGCGAAACGCAATCTGGGCCAGAAAGGCCAGGAAAATGATGGCGAGCAGCGCGGCTGCCACCGCTTCTGCAAAGCGGTGGAGCATGGCGCGCGCGGATTGCAGCATCGCTGAAGCCCGCACGCTCACGTCAGGCCTTCAGCGCATTGATCTTTTCGATCATGCCGGCAGGCCAGTTCTTGGCATCGTCGGAGGCCAGGTATACCTTCTGCGCGTAGTCACGAAACGCCTGGAGGTTGGGCGTGTACACGTCGAGCCCGCCGCGCTTGAACTCCTCGGCCAGCGCCTGTTCACGCTTGAGATGCTCTGCAGTGCTGAACGCAATCGCCTTGTTCGCTGCCGCCTGGAAGTTGCGTTGTTTGTCCGCATCCATGCCGGTCCAGACCTTCTGGCTCACGGTCAGCACGTCAAAGCCCACCAGATGCGAGGTCAGCACGATCTGCGACATCACTTCGTTGAACTTCATGTTCTGAACGTTGGGCAATGGGTTGTCCTGCCCGTCAATCGCCCCGGTCTGCAAACCGGTGTACGTTTCTGCATAGGCCATTGGCGTGGGGTTGGCGCCCACCGCTCTGCCCAGCATCTGCCATGCATCACCGGGCGGCATGCGCAGCTTGATGCCTGCCATGTCCTGCGGGGTGTTGATTTTCTTCTTGGGCTTGAGGCCCACATGGCGCGTGCCAAAAAAGGTGGGGCCGAGGATCTTGATCTTGAGCTGGTCTTCCGCCATCTTTTTCATCTGCGTTCCGAGGTCGCTGGCAAAAAAGGCGTTCAGATGGTTCGCATCGCGAAACAAATAGGCGGATGTCAGCAGTGACCAGGCTGGCACCTGGCGCGAGATGTCCTGCGGCGAGATATTGCCCATCTCCAGGTTGTCGCGCTGCAGCGCGACCAGCTCCGTACCCTGGCGGAACAGGGTGGAGTTCAGGTGGAGATCCACCTTGTAGTCGGCCTTTATCTCGTCGCCGAACATGCGCATCATTTCGGCGCGTATGTCCTTGTCCGAGAAGACGGCCGCAAAACGCAGCGTCTGCGGTTGCTGCTGCGCCCACGCTGGGGCCATGGTGCCTGCGGCGAGCGCGGCACCTGCGCCAAGCAGTTGGCGGCGGTGGATGGAAAAGTTCATGGTTGTCTCCTTTTAGTTTGTAGCGGGCTGGGTGACGGGTTCAAGCTGCTGCTGTAGCGGCGTTTGCAGTAGCGGCAGGCTTTGCGAGTAGGCGCACCACTGCGCGCATCGCCATTTCATATCCAAAAGTGCCAAATCCTGCAATCACCCCAGTAGCCGCCAGCGACACCAGCGAATGCTGGTATAGGGCGTCGCGTCGGTGAATGTTCGTCACGTGGACCTCGGCAATGGGGTGGTCAAAGGTTTTGAGCGCATCCAGCAGCGGGATGGACCGAAACGACAGGCCTGCGGGATTGATCACGATGGCGCAGGCTGCATTGCGGGCTTCATGGATCCAGTCCACCATCACGCCCTCGTGGTTGGTTTGCCGAAACTCGCACCCAAAACCCAGGTCCTGCGCAACTTCGCGGCATTGTTGCTCGACCTGAGGCAACGTCGTGCTGCCGTACAAATGGGGCTCGCGCACCCCCAGCAGATTCAGGTTGGGGCCGTTCAAAACGTAGATCGTCCCGTTCATGGTCGTGAATCCCCGGACTTGGGTTTGGTCATACATTTGGCTCCTGTGACAGCATCTGTGAATCGGATGCAGCAAATTATTCAGCCGCTATCAGAAAGAGTTTCCAAACTGGAAACGCATTTCACATCTCAATAAATGAATACAGCTCTAGACCGCGGACTGTCGGTGCTTGAATACCTGGCCAAGCATCCCCACGGGCTGCCGATCTCGTTGATCGCCACCGAACTGGACATTCCACTGAGCGCCTGCCACCGGGTGCTGACCGACCTGCAACGCCGTGGCTATGTTCGGCAGATCCGAAAGCAAGGCGACTACGTGCTGACCACCAAGGTGGTGTCGCTGGGCCTTGGATTTTTGAGCAGCGGCGGCATTGTGGAGATTGCCGAGCCCTTGCTGGAGCGGCTTGCCGAGACATCCGGCGAGCTGATTCGGCTGTCCATCGTCGATGACGACCGCCTCACCTGGGTTGCAAAGTCTCAAGGAAGGCGCCATGCAGGCCTGCGCTACGACCCTGACATGGGCATGGACGCGCGGCTGTCATGCACAGGGTCTGGTCACGCCTGGCTGATGACGCTGCCCGATGAGCGCGCGCTGGAGCTGGTGTCCCGCCAGGGCTTTGGTACCCCCGCCGAATACGGCCCCAACGCCCCCACCACCATCAAGGCGCTGCTCAGCCATCTGCAGGCCGCTCGCGCGCGGGGCTACGCCATGATCGACGAGGTGTTCGCCCCTGGTATGAGCGCGATCGCCGCGCCGGTGCTGCGTCGGGGTGAGGCAATAGGCGTCATCAGCATTGCAGGCCCGAGGTTGCGGCTGACGCAGCAGCGCATGGAGGAGCTGGGGCCTGCGCTGCTGGCAGCGGCTGCGGAACTGGGGCCGGTGAGCCTTGCGTCCAGCTTGTTTAACCGGCCAGCGTTGGGGAAGGGGTGAGGTGAGACCTCATTGCTACCTGGACGCAATCACAGCCCGCAGGGAAGCTCGGTGTGAAAAGGGTGTCTGACACAGCTGCGGGGCTGTCAGTAGAGTCCGTCTGAGGGTTCCTTGCGCCGACCTACCTACTCGCGTGAGGCTAGGAAGAAGTCCATGGGGATGAGTTCGACAGCCCATCCTCCTTTTTCCCCAAGCGAGGCAGCAGGATGCATGGACGCGATGCGGATTGCCTCGTCACGGCTGTCCGCGTCAATGATAAAGAGGCCTCCGACCACTTCCTTGGACTCGGTGTAAGGCCCATCACTGACGCGTGTTCTCCCGCGGTCGGGGAGAAGGGTGACCCAGCTTTTTGTATCTGCAAGCGACGCTGAAACCAGAACCTTGCCTGTGGCGCGCATCCTCTCGTCAAGCGGCGGACATTGATTCACCAGCGTTTTGACATCGACCGGCGCCATCGCTGCAAATTTTTCGGGGGTGAAATAAGCGAGGCCAAGATATTTCATGGAAGTGCTCCTTGGTAGGGTGATGCACTGACGACGAAGCCTGCAGTCGGAAATCGACAATTGGGGTGGAAAAATCCTCTGGCTCTCCCCAAACATGCGCAGCGTCGCGTGCGCACCCGCCTCTGACTGGTGCAGAAGCGAAACCTTCTACATCGCCCAAATCCTCGGCGCTTCCCCCGCCATCCCCCACATCACCTCCCGCCAAGCCACCCGCACGGCCTTGAGCAACTGCATTGCAGGCTCCACCTGCGGCGCCAGAACGCGCAGCACGACCATTTGTGCGCTGGGACTGGTGGCGCCTGCGGTGGCTTTGAGTGAATGGGCGTCCATCACAGCCCGCGCAGCGTCTAGCGCGGCATCGCGGCGCGTACGGTCGAGCGGGGCGCCTGCTGCAAAGAACAAGCTGGCCATGCAGCGGTGCCCAGCCAGGCCCAGCGGGCTTTGCATGAGGCGGTGGTCTGCGGCGTTGATGGCGCCGCGCTCCAGCCACAGGCCGGGCACTTCGAGGTGTTGCACGAAGCGGCCGGTTTCAAAGGGCTGGTTGGCATGGGGCAGGCCCAGGGCCGTTACGTCCCAACCCATGCATTCGCCGCCGGGGGCCAGGTTCAATGTCAGGTGGTTTTCGGCGTTGCAGGCGTTGTAGCAAAGCGCCTCCAGCGGCAGCCATTCCAGGCGAGCGCCGTCGGCCACCGACAGTTGGGTGCGCTGCAGGGCCAGGGGGCCGGTGGACCGGTAAAAGCGCGTGGCGCCTGGGGTGGTGAGCAGACCGTGCGCGCCGGGTGCCACGGTGGCAGTGATCTCCAGCGTGTCGCCGCCCACCAGGCCGCCGGGGGGGTGCACCAGCACGTTGTGGCAGATGGCGTCGCCTTCGGGGTAGAGGCTTTGCAGGATGCGCAGTGGGCCGTTGTGCTCAAAGCGGGCTACGGTGCGGGCGTTTTCACGGCTGTAGTCCAGTTGCAGGCGCGCGTGCCAAGGCATGGGTAAGATCCATTTGCTACTAAATGAGTAGCTGATTATGCCCTGTGGATAAGCGCTAGGGGCCTATTTAACTAAGAATTGGCGGGGTGGAGCGGACTGTGGCTTCCCTCGCCCTGTGAGAGGGCTGGGAAGGGGGGAGTCCGTGCGTGGGGGTTGCTCTTCTCCCCAACCCTCTCCCGCAGGGGGAGAGGGAGCACTACAGTGAGTCGTCGTGGTGGGCGGGGTTGATTTAGGCGGGTTGGAGCACGGGAGCGACCGCTACTGCGGTTGACGACTCCTCTGCCGCATACCAGCTGCGAAGCTTGCCGGGGTTGAGCAGGCCTTGCGGGTCGAAGCGGCGTTTCATGTCCACCACGGCGGGGTCCAGGTTGTTTTGCTTGCCGTCCTCGACGATGTACACGTGCGGGTTGTTGATCTGCACGCCGTGGTCGCGGTAGATCTGCATGATCTGGTTCAGGCGCTCCTCGGTGGTGTAGCGAATGATCTGCAGGCCGCTGCAGTTGAAGGCGCCTTCCTTGGTGCGCAAAAACTCCAGGTGCATCATGACCTCGCCTTGCAGCGCGGCCTCCAGCGCCTTGACCTGTTCCAGCCGACGCGCGGGGGCGAAGCCGCTTTGGATGTAGGTGAGGCTCTTGTCCACCTTCAGCGCATGCAGGGTGGTGTGGTTCCAGGTGTATTCGAGCAGCGTCTTGTGGCTGCTGGCCACTTCGTCGGCGGTCTTGCGGTAGGTGACCTGGCCGCCGTGCTGGGCCACCATGTCGCGCAAGCCTGCCTCGGAGTGCGGGGCCACCAGCAGCAGCACCGCGTGCTGGTCAGCGGGCAGGTGCTCGGCCAGGCTGGTGAAGTACTGCGGGATGGGCGCAGCCACAAAGCACACCTCTTTTTTCTCCAGCCCGGGCGCGCTGCCAAAGCGGTCGGCAAACTCCAGCGCGGCGTCAAACCGCTCGAAGGTGGCAATGCACTCGGTCCACTCTACGGCAGGGGTCAGGGCCACTTCCAGCTCCAGCACGATGCCGTTGGTGCCGTAGGTGTGGTGCAGCAGCATGGCCTCCGGGCCGCGCAGTTCGATGACCTGGGGCTCGGGCTCCACCGTCATCGCGCGCACGGCCAGCACATTGCCGGGCGCGGCCAGCGGGCCGTGGTTGATGGAGCCTGCACCACCAAAGCCTCCGCCAAACAGCCCGCCCAGCGTGGCGCTGCGGTAGGTGCTGGGTAGCCAGCGCAGCTCTTGCCCCTGGGGCTTGGCCTGCGCGTCAAAGTCCGCCAGCCGGATGCCCGACTGTGCACGGCCCACGCCGCCGCGCACCCAGCCAAAGGCGTTGTAACCCGACAGGTCCAGGATCACGCCGCCGTGCAGCGGCGTGCTCTGGCCATAGTTGCCGGTACCGCTGCCGCGCACGGTGAGGGGGATGCCCGCGTTGGCGCAGGCGGCCACCACTTGGCGGATCTCGTCCTCGGTGCGTGGGCGCACGGCGATGTCGCCGCTCTTGCCCGCCAGGTCGCGTTTGAGCACGGGGCTGAACCAGGCAAAGTCCTGCGAGAGGCGGCCCACGCGCAGCGGGTCCGCGATCCAGTCAAGGTCGGGCAGCAGGTCGGGCAGTTGCTGGGCGGTGGTCATGTGGGTATCTCCTGGAGGTCGAAGGGGGCGTGTTGGGCGAAAGGGGGCCTGCACCGCGCAACCTGAAGGTCATACGCGGTGTGGTGTTGGAAGTGTTGGGTTTAGTCCTGCGAGTTTTCGGAGGCGTGCCAGCCGCCGAGAGCGACGCGGGTGAGCCATGCCATCAGCACGAACAAGGCGACGCCAGTGAGCGAGATGAGCAGCAGCGCAGCAAACATGCGCGGGATGTTGAGCTGAAAGCCCGCTTGCAGGATCTGGTACGCCAGCCCCGCACCCTGGCCCCCGGTGCCCGCCACAAACTCCGCCACCACAGCGCCGATAAGCGCGAGGCCGCTGGAGATGCGCAGCCCGCCAAAAAAATACGGCAGCGCGCTGGGGATGCGCAGGCGCAGCAGCGTCTGCAGCCGCGTGGCGCGGTTGAGCTGGAAGTAGCTTTGCAGATCAGGCTCCACACTGCGCAGGCCCAGCGTGGTGTTGCTGATGATGGGGAACAGGGCGACCAGTGCGGCGCAGATCACCATCGACGCGGTCGGGTCCTTCACCCAGATGATGATGAGCGGTGCCACGGCCACGATGGGGGTGACCTGCAGCAGCACGGCGTAGGGGAAGAGCGCCGTTTCGATGCGTTTGCTTTGCACAAACAGGAACGAGATCAGCACGCCCGCCACCGTGGCCACCACAAAGGCCAGCACCGTGATCTTGACGGTGACCCAGAGCGAGCCGCCCAGGGCGGCCCAGTCGGTGAACAGCGTCTTCATCATCAGGATGGGCGAGGGCACCAGGTAGGGCGGTAGGTCCATGGCCGTGACCATGCCCTGCCACAGCGCGATCAGCACCACGCCGACAAGCAGCGGGTAGACCACGCGCTGCACGCGGGGCTGCGCCATCAGCGGTGGGCGCTTGGGTGAGGCTTTGGTAGCGGGCTTGGCCGCTGCAGTGGTTTTCGCAGGTGCCGAGCGTGGAACAGCAGGGTTGGTGGCTACCGCAGGGGAGGCCACCGGCGACGCGATGGATGCGGAAGGGAATGGTGTGCTCATGCCACGGTCTCCTCGGTGTCCACGCTGGCGCGGAGCAGGCTGTCTTGCAGCTGCTTGGCGTAGCGGCTGAATTCGGGCGAGACCATGAAGTCGGCCGTTCGGGGGTAGGGGGCGTCGATATGGAACTCTTCCACCACGCGTCCTGGGCGTGCGGCCATCATGACCACGCGGCTGGAGAGGAACACGGCCTCGTGGATGGAGTGCGTCACAAAGATCACGGTAAGTTTTTTCTTGCGCCACAGATCCAGCAGGTCGGCGTCCAGCTTGTGGCGGGTGATTTCGTCGAGCGCGCCAAAGGGCTCATCCATCAGCAGCAGGTCGGGCTGGGTGACCAGGCCGCGCGCAATCGACACGCGCATCTGCATGCCGCCCGACAGCGCACGGGGCAGGGCGTTGGCGAACTTTGACAAACCCACCAGTGCCAGCGCTTCCGTCACGCGCGCATCGGCCTCGGCACGCGGCACACCCGCCAGGTCCAGCGGCAGGCGCACATTGGTCTGCACACTCGCCCAGGGCATGAGCGTGGGCGATTGGAAAACAAACGCCATCTTCTTGCCGCTTTCTTCCAGCTGCGCCACCGGCTTGCGCCACAGGTGCAGGCGGCCGTCGGTGGGCTCCAGCAGGCCCGCCACCATCTTCAGCAGCGTGCTCTTGCCGCAGCCCGAGGGGCCGAGCAGGGTGACGAAATCGCCTTCCTCAATGGTCAGGTCCACGGGCAGAAGCGCCTGCGTGCCATTGGGGTAGGTCTTTTCGGCAGAGAGCACTTCCACAGCGGGTGTGGGATGCGTGGCTGGGGTGACGGGTGCCAGTGGCGGGGATTCAGCGGGGGATGTCATGGTCGCCTTTCGATGGATGCGGCCGCCGTGTGTGATACGGCTGCTGTGTCAGGGCTGGGGTGGCGGCGGGTGTTGCATTCGTTCAACTGGGTCTCATCCCCACCACCGTTCGGGCTGTGCCTGTCGAGGCTGCGCGCGGCGCTTCGACAAGTTCAGCCTGAACGGGTGGGGGAGCGGCGCGAAGCTAAGTCATCGAATCAGGGCAGAACCTTGAGGTCTTTCACGAACGCCGTCGTATACGTGTCAGCAAGCTTGACTTTCGCGGGGTCGATCAGCTTGGTGGTCACCAAAAAGTCATAGCTCGCCTTGGCGCGCTCGTCGGTCATGACACCGATGCCCATGGTGGCGGCGTCACCGCCCGTGGCCATGCCCAGTTCCTTGAGCTTGGCCACGCTGTATGCGAGCTGCTCGTCGGTCATGTTGGGGTTGTCCTTCTTGATGAGTGCGTTGGCGGGCGCCGGGTCGTTCAGGTAGCTCTTCCAGCCTTCCATCGACGCCTTGACGAACGAGGCCACGGCGGCGCTGCGGTCCTTCACTGTCTTCTCCATGCACGAGATGGTGGTGGCATACGCGGGGTAGCCCTGGTCGCTGAACATCAGCGTATTGGCCTTGACGCCTGCCTTGGCAATGGCAAATGGCTCGGACGTCAAGTAGCCCTGCTGGGCGGTGTTCTTGTCGGCCACGAAGGGCTGGATGTTGAAGGTGTAGGGGCGCGTCTGCGAATCTGTGAAGCCGTACTTGGCCTTCAACCAGGGCCAGTAGCCGCGCTGGGCCGACGAGCCGATCAGGATGGTCTTGCCCTTGAGGTCTTCGAACTTCTTCACATCCTCGTGCGCGATGAGCACTTGCGGGTCTTTCTGGAACACCGCAGCCACGTTGACCACGGGCACGCCGCCCTCACGCATTTGGATCATCTGCAGGTCGCTCGAACCCATCACGCACTCGGCTTGGCCTGCGGCCATCATCTGCACGATGTTGACTTGGGGGCCGCCCATCTTGATAGTCACATCCAGGCCATACTTTTTGTACAGGCCCGTGGCCACCGCCTGGTAGAAGCCGCCATGCTCGGCCTGGGCATACCAGTTGGTCATGTACGTGAACTTTTCTTGCGCCTGGGCGGTACCCGATAGCGTGCCCAGCGCACCAAGAGCGAGCAGGGCGGCTGCACCAGTTTTGGAAAAGCGAGAGGCAGTTTTCTTCATCATCATGGCAATACTCCGAGGATGTGGTGGGAGAGGGCGAGAGAACGGATGGATCGGTGTGCGTTGCAGCTTTCAGGCCAGTGCGGACGAGTGCTCCACATGGCCGGTGTGGTGGGCGCGGCCCCAGGTTGTCTCGGACCGGGCTGCCCACTGCAGGTGGTGCAACTCGGTGATGGCGGCGGCCCAGCTCACGGCCAGCGAGTCGAGGATGGCGTGGCCTTGTTCGGCTGTGGCGGGCAGCGGGTCGCCAATGATTCCGCTGGGGCCGAAGTCGCGTGCGCTCCAGGCGCAGGCGGGGCGGCCGTCGGGTGACAGCAGGGGCGAGTCAAAAACGGGCGGGTAATTGACCACTGCGCGCTCCATGTGCACGGTGTCTGGAGCCAGCGCCAGCATCAGAGCGGTTTCGGCATGGCCTGCGTGCATGGCCAGTTTCTTTTCGGTGTCAGACAGGTACTTGCCCGCCACATGCGGCACCCGCCAGGTGAAGCTGGGCACCACGATGAAGTCGCCATGGCGCAGGCGCAGCTCGCGTGCACACATCTCCATCACCTGCGGCTGGCCGCCGTGGCCGTTGACGAACAGCAGCTTGCGAAAACCCGCGCGGTAGACCGACTCGCCCACCTCGTTCATGGTGGCCAGCAGGGTCTCGCCGCTCAGCGTGACAGTGCCGGGAAAGTGCAGGTGCTCTTCAGACTTGCCGTAGGTGATGGGGGCCATCGCAAACGCAGGCACATCGGCCGGCAGGCGCGCCAGCGCATGGCCCACCACACCCGCGCTGATCACTGTGTCTACCGCGCAAGGCAGGTGCGGGCCGTGTTGCTCGGTAGCGCCTGTGGGCAGCACGATGACGGTGTTCTCCTTGTCCGGCAGGTCGACGATCTCGGTCCAGCTCAGGTAGGGCAGGTAGCGGTGGGGCGGGTTGTAGCCGTGCAGCATGGATGGGGTCTTTCGTAATGAGGCAGTGGGTGGGTCAGCGCTGCGGCAGGTAGACCGTGGCTTCGACTTCAATGAGGATGTCGGCGGTAGGCAACATGCCAGTCACCTCTACCACGGTGGAGGCGGGTGGCTCACCGGGGAAGAACAACTTGCGCACGCGGCTGTACTGCGGGAAGTGGTCCAGGTTCTTGAAGTACTGCACCAGCTTGAATACGTCGGACATCTGACCGCCTGCGGCCTCGACGGTCTGGCGGATGCGATCGAGCACATACCAGCTTTGCGCGAGGATGGGGCCCTCTTTGATGTCGCTGCTGAACTCGCCGGTTCGGCCGATCAACGTAGCGGCTTCGTCGGGGATGTCTGCATAGCCGCGCACGATGCGGCTGGCAGCGGGATCTACAGCAATGATGCCGCTCAGGTAGATGAAGTCGCCCGCGCGGCGCCAGGCTGCGTAGCGGGCCAAAGGTTGTGCGATGCCGGGATTGGTGTTGCTGGCCGGGGCGTTCATGCCATGCTCCTTTGGGGTTGGGTGTCAGCCACATGCCAGGCGGCGGGGGCGTGGCCGCTGGTGACGCGGCCCTGGCGCAGCACCACGCGGGCTTGCGAGCGCGACGGGAAGCCCCAGTGGTCCGCCTGGGTGAACACCAGCAGGTCGGCGGCATCACCGGTCTGCAGTGGTAGCGCGCGTGCGCCTTGGCGCAGCCAGTCGGCACGGCAAAGGGCTTCAGACCACTGATCAAATGGGGAGTCCAGCTGCGCAGCCAGCACACCAGTGGCCAGCGCTTCGAGTGGGTCAAAACTGCCCACGGGGCAAAACGGGTCTTGCACGTTGTCGCTGGCTACCAGCACCGGGATGCCGCGTGCGCGCGCCTCTTTCACCAGCGTCAGGCCACGCTGGCGCGGTGTGCGACCGGTGGTGGCGTCTTGCAGCAGCAGGTTGGTGATGGGCAGGGTGACCAGAGTGATAGGGGCCTGGGCTACGGCATCGAGCGTTGCCAGGGCCGTGGCTTCGTCCTGCGCAGCCAGGGCGCAGGTATGGCCGCACACCACATGCCCTTCAAAGCGCAGTTCTTGCAACAACGCTGCCGTGGTAGCGAGGCCTTGTGCGCCGGGGTTCAGTTCTTCATCGACATGCAGGTCCACATCCAACCCATGGTGCTGCGCGGCTTCGAACAGGTGGCGCAGGGCTTGCGGATTCCAGTTGGTGGAGTGCACAAAGCCGCCCAGCAACGCGCCTGCGCCGCTGGCGGCCACTGTGGCGGCCAGGCGCATGGCGGTGCTGCGGTCGGCATACAGGTGCAGCGGGATGAGGCTGACTCGCTCCAGCGTGATGCGATCGGCCCAATCGTGCGCCAGCTCGTGCAACACGTTCCAGGCCAGCGGTTGCGCGTCGGGCTCCCACCAGTCACAGTGGGTGCGCAGGTGCACCGTACCCGCGTCGCAGGCCCATTGCAGGGCGCGGCTGGCGCGGGCATGGATGTCGGCCTCGGTCCAGCCCTGGCGGTCCACCATCATGGCGTCGATGGCGCCCAGCAGGCCGGGCTTTACGACCCCCATGCGCGGCAGCGTGAAGGCTTTGTCCAGGTGGGTGTGTGCGTCAACCAGACCGGGCAGCACCAACGCACCGGCCACGTCCCAGGTGGCGCCTTGCAGTGCCTCTGTGGGGTCGTAGGGCGCCACGCCTTGCACCTTGCCGTGGGCCAGGTGCAGTGTGGCAAGTTCGGGCTGGTGGCTTGCGGTGGGCCACTGCGGGGGCAAAAGCCACCGGGGCAGCCGTGCGCGGGCAATGTGGTCGGGGGCGCTGGATGCGTGCATGCCGGTCGTTCCCATCGTCGTCAGGCGAAGCGGGCCATGGCCTGGCCCACGCGGGCCTTGAAGGCCGCCAGGCGCGTGGGCGTGGCCACGTTCATGTGGTAGTAGGCGTGGTAGCTGACCCGGGCCTTGCCACCGGTGAGCAAGCGCAGGTAGCGGGTGATGGACTTGCGCGGTGGGTCGCCCATCAACATCGCCGTCCAACGTGCGCGGCCGTAGGTGACCACGGCAGAAATGCGCTTAATGTGGGTGAGCGAGGGTTTGACGTTGTTCGGGTCGCTGATGTCAAAGGCGACCCCAGGCATGAGCACGCGGTCGAAGAAGCCCTTGAGCATGGCGGGCATGCCAAAGCACCAGGTCGGAAAGCAGAACACCACGGCCTCGGCCCACAACAGGCGATCCACATAGTCTTGCACCGGCAGGCGGTTGGTGGGCACCTCGTGGTAGCCCAGGCGTTCTTCGCGCGTCAGCACGGGGTTGAAGCCCTCGGCGTACAGGTCGCAGTCGTCCACCTCGTGCCCGGCGCTGCGCAGGTTGCTCACCACCTCGGTGTGCAGGGCGGCGTTGTAGCTGGTTTCGACCGGGTGGCAATAGATGACAAGGATGCGCATGGCAGGTGTCCTTCTGACCGTGTCAAAGATCAAGGGTCAGCGTGGCGCTGTGGCTGCGCGCGCAGCACACCGCAACGTGGGTCGCCTGCTCGGCGGCGCTCAGGCAACTGTCGCGATGGTCGGGAGTGCCATCGAGCCACGGGGTCACGCAGGTGCCGCATACGCCTTGCTCACACAGCGTTTCGATGGCCACACCGGCCAGTTGCAGCACGTCGGCCATGCTTTCCTCGGCGCCCACGGATAGCCGCATCTGGCTGCGGGCGAGCACCAACTCAAAGGTGGTTTCGGCGGGTGTCGAAGACGGCGTGAGGCTGATGGTTTGCATTTTTGACCATTTGATTTGATCGATTGGTCAAACTAATGCAAAGGCTGTGCCAGCAAGGCCAGGAGCGGGCTTTGGCGCAGTGTGAGGGCTTGTGCAGCGTCAAGGGCTGCGTGAACGGGTTGCGATGCACGCAACCGGGCGCGTTGTGTTTAATCTGGTGCGAGGCCGCAGCCCAACAGCACAAAAGTGGTGAGTTCGCGCACGATGGGCTCGCGGTCGATGGCTTCGTCGGGTGCGAGGCCCAGCATGATGTGCACCTGCACTCCGTAGTCGGCGTAGTGCTGCGTCATGCCCCATATCTGCATGAGCAGCAGCGTGGGGTTGACAGCACGCATGCGACCTTCAGCAATCCAGCGGTTGATCAGCTCCACCTTCTGTTGGGTGGACTTGACGGCCACAGGCCAGTATTTGCCCAGGTTGCGGCCTCCCCCCAGAACCTCGGTGGTGAAGATGCGCGACAGGCCGGGGTTGTCCAGCGCGTAGTCGAGCTTCTTGCGCACGTAGCTGCTCAGCACCTTCTTGGGGTCGTCGCTGTTGTTATCAAAGATGAAGGCGCCCGACCAGCCGTTGAGCACCGAGTACAGCAGTTCTTCATACAGCTCTTCCTTGCTGCTGATGTAGTAGTGCAGTTGCGGCTTGGTCAGCCCCGCACGCTCGGCAATGGCCTTGGTGGATGCGCCTTTGAACCCATGGCGGCTGAACTCGGCAATGGCTGCGTCACGGATCGCGGCCAGAATGCGCTCCCGCCCCTGCTTGGATCGGCTGAGCAATGCGCCTGAGACATTGCTGGCGCTGTCGGTTTCGAGTTCAGGTTCGGTCATGGGGATGGCGGGGGGTCGGCGAAGAAGGTGCTGATTCTCGTCCGTTGCTTGTCGCCGGTTTTAAATTTTCCAGAAACCGATGTGTGGTGCGCTGGATTCTTCGATCAGCGCAGGGCCGATGCACTCGATGGTGTGGGGCGACGCGGCAAATACGTCGCGGCAGGACAGTTCCGCATCCCGCTGTTCTCCACGTTCGCCGCGAAACACCCGCAGGCGCACGGCGTCGATGCCAAACACCACCCTGCCAATGCCTGACCAGAAGATGGCGCCCGCGCACATCACGCAAGGCTCTGCCGACGAATACAGCGTGGCCTTGGCAAGCGCGTCGCGGCCCACGCTGGGGCTGAGCTGGCGCACGGCATTGGTTTCGGCATGGCCGGTGCAATCGCCCGTCTCGGTGGTGTTGCAGTAGGCCTCGGCCAGCAGTTCGCCATCGGCGCTGATCACCACGGCGCCAAAAGGACGGTTGCCGCGCGCTCGTGCCGTGCATGACCAGGCGATGGCCTGGCGCAGGTAGGTGCCATCGGTTTCGTCGAGGGGTGTGGGGTCGTCCAGATCGTTGGGGGCTGCGGACAAGAGGGCGTGCATGGGTTGTCTCCGTGGATGGCGTGGTGGTCGAGATGTTGCGCAACGTCGTGCGGCCGATATGCCCGCCATTGCTGTTGCCATCGCTATGCATTTGGCATGCCAATAACAATCGGTGACATGCATGCATGTTTCTTTTACCGCCAGCCCGGTGCGTTGCTAGGGTGCTAACAAACGAGGGCGGGCATCCTTCTTGCAAGACCCGTGGCAAGAGTAGAAGCGTTCACTGCGCAGCCGCTCATGCCCATGTGCATGGCGGCCAGGTCAGCCGGAAATTGCTCTTGAAGCCCGCACCACGCGGTGCGCCCGGCGCACCCCTGGCTTCAGGATGAGAGCGGCCATGCCCTGTATGCGCAACAGCGATCTGCACACCCAAGCGTGTGTGGCGGCCTCTTTTCTGGAAGCGTTGAGCGGGAGGCATTTACTTGTTTCCACCTTGTCTTCAGGAGAACCGCATGACCCCTACCCCTTACCCACTGGATGAGCTGCAAAAAGAAACGCGCATGGGCGCGATGGGCTCGGAAACCGGCAGCCGCGAGATCCGGCGCATCGACCTGTCGGACTTTGCGCAGCGCAAAACCGAGATCGCCGATCAGCTTTGGGACGCTGCTGTAGATGTCGGCTTTTTCCAGATCGTGAACCACGGCATTGACCTGGCCGAGGTACGCAATGCCTTTGCCATGATCGAGCGCTTCTTTGCGCTGCCCGAGGGTGTGAAAGCCCAGTACCCCTTGAAGAAGGCCTTGAACGTGGGGTGGGAGAGCCGCGCACAGGTGCGCCCGTCCACGGGCACGCCGGACCAGAAAGAGTCCTACCAGATCACGCTTCCGCACATGGAAGGTTTGTGGCCCACCGATGCGGAGCTGGCGGGGTTTAAGTCCACGCTGCTCGCCTTTGAAGGCAAGTGTTGGCACGTAGCAATGCAGGTGTTGTCGTGTTTTGCGTGGAAGCTGGGGTTCGACGAGGCGTTCTTTCATCGTGCGCATGACCCGGCGCAGGCCAGCTACCAAAGCACCTTGCGGCTGCTGCACTACTTTGCAACCCCGCCCGAGCAACAAGCCAGTCTGGGCCTGTGGCGCGCCGGTGCCCACACGGACTTCGACTGCTTGACGCTGCTGTTCCAGCGCCAGGGGCAGGGCGGGCTGCAGGTGTGCCCGGGGAAAGAGATGGACAGCCAGGCCTGGACCTCGGTCACTCCTGATGAAGAAGCCATCACCTGCAACATCGGGGACATGTTGATGCGCTGGAGTGATGACCAGCTGCCCAGCAACTTTCACCGCGTGAAGAACCCTTTGCCCGGTGAATACATGGGCCCCCGCTACAGCATGGCGTTTTTTGCGCAGGCCAACCGCGATGCCATCATTGAAGGCCCCGGCAAAAAATACCCCGCTATCGCGGCTGGCGACTATCTGAACCAGCGCGTGGCAGCGAACTTCAAGGCGTATTGACCCGGCGCGTGCCGTGTTGCAGGGGTGGGGTACCCCTGCCCGTCATGCACCAGTGCGCAAGTATGCGTAGATGCCAAGCGCAGCAATGGCGGCTACCGCCACCCAGGTCAGCGCACCGGTCTTGCGTGACATTTCACCGGGCGCAAGTCCGTCTGCAGTGCGCTGGCGAGACACATCCAGTGCATCCACGCGGTCTTTCGCTTCTTTCAAGCCAATGCCCGCGTGCTCGCGCAGCAAGCGGATGGCTTCAATCTTGTGGCCCTGTGCCAGGGCTTGCAGAACGGTGTCTGGCACGCCGCCAGTGGCGGTAAACGCTGGAAACCCCGCAGGCCCTGTGGGCGCCGCAGGCTGAGCGTGTCCGTTTCCGTGTCCATGCCTGTGCGCATCGACGATGTCCTTGGCTTCCTTCAAGCCCAGGCCGTGGGCTTCACGCAGTTGTTTGATCGCGTCAATGGTGCGGCCCTGCGCTATGGCTGCGAGCACTTCGGGTGGAAGCGGATCCCCGGTTTTGAACATGAAGAAATCCTTGGATGCGGCAGGGGCGCCGGGGCTGGTTGTATCACGCGCCCCGTTGTTCCCAGAACCCCCGGTGGGTCTGCAGCAGGGTCTGCTCGGTTCCCGCCACCGGGCCGTCCACCCACACCGGCCGTTGCCCGCGCGCAAAGACTTCGCGGCAAGGGAGCGACAGCGTGGGGTTTTCCGGGTGGTTACCGGTCAGTGCAAGCAAGGCAGACTCATCGGCGCCGTACACCACCCGACCAATGCCCGCCCAGTAAACGGTGCCGGCGCACATGGCGCAGGGCTCGAACGTGGTGACCAGCGTGCAGTGCGCCAGATACGGGCCGGGCCAGTTGGCGGCAGCGGTTCGCGCCAGTGTGGATTCGGCGTGATTGACCGTGTCAATGTTGCCTTGTTCAGCCAGAACGGTTTCGCCGTCGGGCGCCACCAGCAAGGCGCCGAAGGGGTGGCGCCCCATGTCCATTGCGCGCCGCGCCACCGCGTCGGCGCGCAGAAGATGGCGTTGCAGCCGCTCGCTGTGCCAAGGCCATGGCGCTGTCTCTGGGCCGCTTGGCGTGGGTGCGTGAGAAGTTGGTGATGTCGATTCGGTGTGCATGGCAAGCGCTGTGTCAGGGCTCGGTGGCCAGGCCGCTAGCGGGCAAGCCGATGGCGCTGAGTCTGAATACATTGTCTTCCGGGTCGGCCAACACGGCCTGCCATTGGCCGTAATACGTGGCGTACGGCGCTTTGACGATGCGCCCGCCCAGCACCATGGCTTGGTGGCTGGCGGCAGTCACTGCGTCGGGGCTGTCGAGCATGAAGGTGGCGTAGCCGGTGACCGCGCTCTGCTGCCCGTCTGCAGGTGCGCGGTCGCCCAGCCCCAGCAGTGCGTAGGCGGCAGGTGCGTTGAAACCCAGTTGAAAGCTTTCGGCCTCTACTGCTCGGTAGATCGGTGACCGCGTGCCCACGGCCTCTGGCAGCTGCAGCAGTGCTTGGTAAAACTGCTGCTGGGCGTCGATGTCCTGGCAAAAGAGGTTGAACCAGAGCTTCATGCCATCACCGCTGCTTTGCTGCCCGGCTGCAACCCATAGGTCTTCTGGTACATGGCCTGTAGGTGCTCGCCCACTGTGCAAGGCGCAAAGCGCGGGGTTTCGCCTGCGGGGATACAGGTGGCCACCGGGCTGACTTGCGCTTCGTAGTCTGGCGTATAGAAAAACGGGATGGAATGCCGCGGTGCCCCTGCGCTATGCAGGTTGCGCACGCGGTGCGGGTTGGACCGGTACAGCCCGTTGGTCCAGCGCGGAATCATGTCGCCCAGGTTCACCACCAGCGCGCCTTGCACGGGCGTGGCCGCCACCCACTCACCGCTGGGTAGTTTGACCTCCAGCCCGCCATGGTCGTCTTGCGCCAGCACGGTGATGGCGCCCCAGTCGGTGTGTTCGCCCGCACCAAAGGTCAGGGCGTCAGCGCCCTCGGGGTGCGGCGGGTAGCGCAGCAGCCGCAGCGTGAGCATGGGGTTCTGGTGCGTGTGATCGAAATAGTCTTCGGGCAGGTCCAGCGAGAGCGCCATCAACTGCATGAGCCGCAGGGCCAGGGCTTGCATCGCCGCAATGTATGCCCTGCACTGCGGTGCAATCGCAGGCAGCGGTGCGGGCCACTGGTTGGTGCCGTACGAGTGGTAGCCGCGCTGCACGTACGGGTGGTCTGGCGGGTAGTCCAGTCCGCAATAAAAACTTTCTTTGAGGTCAGGGCGCGCTGCGGCGTCCAGCGTCTGGCCGCCCAGGCTTTCGTAGCCGCGCATCGATGCCGACTGGTGCAGCGAGATGGCCTGCTTGTCTTCCAACGGCAGGTCAAAGAACCGCGCCGTCACTGCAAACTGCTGTCCAATCAGCTCCTGAGGTACCCCATGGTGCGTGACATAGAAGAAGCCCGGCCCCATGCATGCCTGGCGCAGCTGTGCAGCCACCTCTGCGCCGCGCGGCGCGCCGGCCTGCAGCGCGCCTGCAAGGTCGATCAGCGGGATGCCCATGGTCGTCAGGCCTTGAGCTTGCGGTCTGCGGCGTTCGGCAAAAAGCGGTCGGTCCAGATGTCGGCCGCAGCCAGGCTGGACTTGAGGCCAAACGCGGCCACGGTTTCGTCGATGGTGGCTTGCAGGCGGGCGGGCGTGGCAGCGCCCCAGCCATTGGCGCGGGTCTCGTCGGTCTTCATGGTGCCGTCGACGATGAGCTGCAGGCGCTCCAGCTCGATGGCCTCATTGGCCAGCGGCTCGCGCGCCTTGATGGCCGCAGCCCCGGCCTTGGGGTCGGCAATGGCATCGATCCAGCCGCGCGTGGTGGCTTTCACAAACGCCTTCATGGCGTCGGGTGCTTCCTGCATGCTCTTGGGGTTCGCAATGAGCCCGTTGCCATACGACTTCATGCCGAAGTCGGAGAAACGGAACACCGTGAGCTGTTCAGGCCCCATGCCGCGCGACTTGAGGTTGAGCAGCCCCGTGAAGAAGAAATACGCTGCAGCGTCGAAATCGCCTTTGACAAAACGTGTGTCGCCGATGTCGGGGGACACGTTCTCCCATTTCACGCCGCTCGCGTCAAAACCTTGTGCCTTGGCAAACACGGGGAACAGCTTGCGCGATGCGTTGAAGGGTTGGCCCAGAATGATTTTGCCCGTCAGGTCCGATGGCTTCTTGATCGCGCCATCTTTGCGCACCATCACGGAGTTGGGGTTCAGGTCGTACTGAATCGCCACCGCCGCCAGACGCGCCTGCGGGTTGGCCGTGTTGAACTCGATCATGGTCGAAAGGTCGGCCGACGCCACGTCATACGCACCGCCCGCCACCAAACTGATGGCCGAAGCCGAGCCATTGCCCGTGTCGATGACCACGTCCAGCCCCGCGTCCTTGTAGTAACCCCGCTGGTGTGCCAGCAAAAAGCCCGCGCCCGAGGCCTCGATCTTCCAGCCTAGGTTGAACTTGAATTTTTGCAGGCTGCCCTGGGCAAATGAGAGTGGTGACGCGGCACCGACAAAGGCAGCAGCGCCAGCGGTTTGGAGGAGGGAACGACGTTTCATCTGGGACTCCGTGACAGGTTGGCAACAACAAACTGGCGGTGTCTGCAAGAACGTGCATGTGACGGCCGGCGATCTTGAAGACACAGCCCACACCGTTTAGCGCACCAAGGCGACGCGCGAATGTGGATCTTCAAGAGCAATTTCCGGACGTGGCGAACGCGCAGGGCACCTTGGCGGTGCGGGCACAGTCCGTTCACGGTGAACGCTTCTACTCTTGGTGGAGACTTAGCAGCTTTTATGCCAAACGAAGATACATTGCTTCGGTCGGATGCACAAAAAAATGCCCCGTCGGCGACGGGGCATGGGGGCTGCGTTCAAGCGAAACGCGGGGGCGGGGGGCGAATCACTCCCCCTGCGACCCCCGGTGCGCCCAGCCCGTGGTGCGCTTTTCAATCCAGCTGAACAGTTCGTACATCACCATGGCCATGGCGCCCACCACCATCAGTCCCGCAAACGCCAGGCCCATCTGCATGGACGAACCTGCGCTGATGAGCAGGTAGCCAATGCCCTCGTTGGCAGCGGTCATCTCCGACACTGTGGTGCCCACAAACGCCAGCGTGATGGCGACCTTGAGCGAGCCAAAGAAGTACGGCATGGACCGGGGTAGGCCCACCTTGGTCAGCACGTCCCAGCGCTTGGCACCCAGCACGCGCAGCACGTCTTCCAGCTCGGGCTCCAGTGTGGCCAAGCCGGTGGCGATGTTGACCATGATGGGGAAGAAGCTGATGAGAAACGCCGTGAGGATGGCGGGGCCGACGCCGATGCCGAACCACACCACCAGGATGGGCACGAACGCTGCCTTGGGCAGCGCGTTGAAGGCGGTCATCAGCGGGTACACGGCGGCGTAGGCCAAGCGCGAGCTGCCGATGACAAATCCCAGCAGCACACCGACGACGATGGCGATGCCAAAGCCCGCCATGGTGACCCAGTAGGTACGCCAGGCGTGGGCAGAAATGACGCCTGCAAATTCAACCAGCTGCGTGGCGATGACCCAGGGGCTGGGGAACAGAAATTCTGGGACGCTGAAGGCCGAGCAGATGATTTGCCACAGCAGGATGATGGCCACCAGCAGCAGCCACGGTGACCAGCGTTCTACGGTTTTCTTGTGCATGGATGGAGGTCGACGTGTTTATTGCGGAAGGGGCGCACCGACCGTGCCTGCACTTTGTCGCAGGGCGCCGATGTGGCCACGCAGCTCGTGCACGATGTCCGAGAATTCTTTGGTGTAGGTGACCTCCAGCTCGCGCGGGCGGGGCAGCTCAATCTCGCGCTTCACCACAAACCGGCCGGGGCTCTTGCTCATCACGTACACGGTGTCGGCCAGAAAGACGGACTCGCGCAGGTCGTGCGTGACCAGGATGACGTTGAACTGCTGCTCGGTCCACAAGTCGCGCAGGATGCACCAGAGCTCCTCGCGGGTGAACGCGTCGAGTGCACCAAAGGGCTCGTCGAGCAGCAGCATCTTGGGCTCGTGGATCAGCGCGCGGCAGATGCTGGCGCGCTGCTGCATGCCGCCTGACAGTTGCCACGGAAACTTGTCTTCATAGCCGCCCAAACCCACCTTTTGCAGCAGCTTGCGGGCGCGCTCCTCGTACTCTTTGCGCTTTTGCTTGAAGTTGCTGCGGTAAGGCTCGACGATTTCGAGTGGCAGCAGCACGTTGTCGACCGTGGTGCGCCAGGGCAGCAGCGACGGCGCCTGGAACGCCATGCCTGAGATCTTGAGCGGACCGGTCACCGGCTGCCCGTCGATCAGGATCTTGCCCATCGAAGGCATCTTCAGGCCCGTGGCCAGCTTCATGAAGGTGGACTTGCCGCAGCCCGAGGGGCCGACGATGGCGATGAATTCACCTTGGCGGATTTGCAGGTCGATCGCTTCGACGGCAAAGTGGTTCTGCGCGCGCAGCTCGTCGTTGTAGGCGAGCCAGACGTCGCGGAAGTCCACAAAATAGGAATCAGCAGCCTGCATGGAAGAATTTTGAATAAAAATGGCTTCTAGCGCTTATTCAATAAGCGCTAGAAGCTATCAAAATGATAGTAAAAGTGCCGTAGGGGCGGTGTTTACTTCTTCTGCAGGATATTCAGCTCGGCCGCACTGGGCAAAAAGCTGGGGTTCCACACGTCGTCGGCGTTCACGCGCGTCTTGGTGTTGAAGGCGTCCGACACCTGCGATGCCATCAGCGACAGGCGTCCGGGTACGGCCTTGCCAAAACCCTCGGTGCGGGCGTCGGAGCTGTTGATGACGGTGTCGATGGCCAGTTGCAGGCGGCGGGTTTCCAGCGGCACGTTCACGATGCCATCCCGTGCTTTCACGTGTTCGATGGCAGCGCCGGGGTTGGCGATCACTTCCTTGGCGCCCTTGGAGAACGCTTGCAGGAACGCCTTGATGGCGGCTGGGTTTTCCTTGATCAGCTTGGGGCTGGCAATGATCACGTTGCCATACAGCTTCACGCCGAAGTCGGCATACGGCAGCACGACCACGTCGGCGGCCTTGGCGCCCCGGGCTTCCAGGTTCAAGAGCGAGGTGAAGGTAAAACCGGTGATGGCGTCCACATCGCCGCGCACCAGCATGGTTTCGCGCAGCGGTGGGTCCATGGCGGTCCAGGTCACGGCGCCGATGCCGTTGGCTTTCTGGAAGATCGGGAACGCGCGGCGGCCCGCGTCGAACACGGGCGCGCCCAGCTTTTTGCCCGCCAGGTCGGCGGGCTTGGTGATGCCGCTCTTTTTGAGCGCCATTACCGATGCGGGTGTGTTGTTGTAGACCATCATCACCGCCACGGGCTTGTTCTGCGCGTCGGGGTTGTTGGCGTGGAACTCCATCACGGCGGCCAGATCGGCAAAGCCCATGTCATACGTGCCCGAGGCCACACGCTGCACGGCGCCGCCAGAGCCATTGCCTGCGTCCACCGTCACGTCCAGGCCCGCCGCCTTGAAGTAGCCCTTGGCCACGGGCTGCAGGAACAGTGCGGAAGGGCCCTCAAAACGCCAGTCCAGCTGGAACTTGATGGGGGTGGTGGCCTGAGCCTGGGCCAGCGAAGCGCCGCTGACGAGGGCCAGTGCGACGGCGACTTGCATGAACGATCTTTTTTTCATAGGGGCTCCTGTCAGGCAAAGAAAAAATCCGGGGAGGGAAGATGCTGACCGCATCCTGTGCGGCCATACCTTGGGTCAGCAAAAACGATGCCCGGTTTCTGAACGCGGGTGTCCTGCAGCCCTCCATTGTTCACCGAAGTGGTGCGCGGCAGCATGCAGGGTTTCCCGAAATGGTGCAAATCCAATCTGCGGCGCCAGTGCAATGGGGCAAACGCGCAGGACCCTGGCCGATGGCGGTGGTACAACGAAGTCGACTTCCAAATCCAAACACCACCCGGGGGGACTGCGACATGCCCAAGGTTTCAGATTTTTTTGAAAACGTGCAATTGCCCACCATGCCAGACGTGGCACGGGACCTGATCGCCACCATGCGCGATGACGACATCCCGTTCGAGAAAGTGCGCAACGCCATTTCCCGCGACCCGGCTCTGACTGCCAAGCTCATCCGGCTTGCCAACAGCGCGCGTTTTGGCCTGCCGCGCCAGGTGGCGTCGCTGGACGACGCGATCACCATGGTGGGGCTCAACCAGGTGCGCACGCTGGCGCTGGCGGCCTGCATGTCGGGCGTCTTCAAGGACGCGGAGGGCGTGGACGCAACGGCGTTCTGGAAGGAGAGCATGGCCATTGCGGGCTATGCGCAATGGCTGGCGCGCACGCTGGGGTCTGACGTGCAGCAGTCGTGGCTGGCCGGCTTTCTGGTGCGCCTGGGCGAGTTGATCATTGCCCAGAAGGCGCCCGAGCAGATTCCTGCCATCGAGCACCTGCCGCATCACGCTGGCGGGCGCTGGGAGCGCGAGCGTACGCTGCTGGGTTTCTCCGAAGCCCAGGTCACCGCCGAACTGGCCCGCCGCTGGAAGTTTCCAGACACGCTGGTGCTGGCACTCGAAACCGCCGACGACCCGCTGGCCCACACGCCGTTTTGCCGCCTGGGCGGCATCCTGCACGTGGCCATGCTGCTCGCCGAAATTGGGCTGGAAGAGCCCAAGTCGCCGGTCGACACCATTGCCAGCCTGCCTGCAGAGATCAAGCAGGCGTTGCAGCTCGACTCCGAATGGCTGGCCGAGCACTTGCCGCCGGTGGCGGGGTTTGTGGATGTGGATGTGCGATAACTGCGCTGGAGACCCGCGCTTTCGCCATAAAAAAACGGGGCCTGAAAAGGCCCCGTTTTGTTGGTGGGGTTGTGGCTGGGTCATGGCCCAGCGATGGCCCGGTGAAGGCAGGGTGATGTGACGCGCTGTGCCGTGCGGCGCGCGCCAGAATCCCGTCAGGCCGTCCGTGCTGCAGCGCTGGCTACAGCCAGTGCCGTCATGTTCAGCACCCGTCGCACCGTGGCGGCGGGCGTCAGGATATACGCCGTGGCGGCCGCACCCATCAGGATGGGCCCCACCGTGACACCGCCGCTGGTGGTGGTCTTGAGCACGTTGTAGAGGATGTTGGCCGCATCCAGGTTCGGGCAGATCAGCAGGTTGGCCGAGTCGGTGAGCGTCGAGTCCGCCATGTAGGCGTTGCGGATGTTCGGCTCCAGCGCCGCGTCGCCGTGCAGTTCTCCATCGCACTCGATGTCGGGATGTGCCGCCACAAACAGGTCGCGGGCCAGGCGCATCTTTTTGGCCGACGCGCGTTTGGACGAACCGTAGCTCGAATGCGACAGGAAAGCCACCTTGGGTGGAATGCCAAAACGCTGCACCTCTTGCACCGACATCCAGGCGATGTCGGCCAGCTGCTGCGCCGTGGGGTCTTCGTTCACGTAGGTGTCGGCGATGAACAGCGTGCCGCGGTTGGTCATCAGCGCGTTCAGCGCGGCATAGTCGTTGACGCCCGCCTGGCGGCCCAGAATGCTGTGGATGCGCTCCAGGTGGGTTTCATAGGTGCCCACCAGGCCGCAGATCATCGCGTCAGCATCACCCAGCGTCACCATCAGCGAGGCAATGATGGTGTTGGACCGCCGCACCGCAGCCTTGGCCACTTCGATCGAGCCGCCATTGCGTTTCATTAGCTGGTGGTAGTGCTCCCAATACTGACGAAAGCGCGGGTCGTCCTCGGGGTTGCACACCTCCACATCCTTGCCCAGCTGCATGCGCAGGCCCGCTTTTGCGATGCGGGCGGCAATCACGGCGGGGCGGCCGATCAGGATGGGGTGGGCGATCTTGTCGTCAATCGCCATCTGAGCGGCCCGCAGGGCGCGTTCGTCTTCGCCGTCGGCATAGGCCACGCGCTTTTGCGACTCGGGCAGCGCCTTGGCCGCCATGATCACGGGGCGCATCAGCATGCCGGTCTGGTACACAAACCGCGACAGCGTCTCCTTGTACGCCTCCATGTCGGTGATGGGGCGGGTGGCCACGCCCGACTCGAACGCAGCCTGGGCCACGGCGGGCGCGATCTTGAGGATCAGGCGCGAGTCAAACGGTGTGGGAATGAGGTAGTCGGGCCCAAAGGCCAGCTCCTTGCCAGCGTAGGCATTGGCCACTTCTTCGCTGATGTCGGCCTTGGCCAGGTCGGCAATCTGGCGCACGCAGGCCAGCTTCATGGCGGCGGTGATCTTGGTGGCGCCGCAGTCCAGCGCGCCGCGGAAGATGTACGGGAAACACAGGACGTTGTTGACCTGATTGGGGTAGTCCGACCGGCCTGTGGCAATGATGCAATCGGGGCGGATGGCCTTGGCCAGCTCGGGGCGGATCTCGGGCTCAGGGTTCGCCAGCGCCAGGATGATGGGCTTGGGGCCCATGGTCTTGACCATTTCGGCCGTCAGCACGCCGGGCGCCGAGCAACCCAGAAACACGTCCGCTCCGTTGACCACGTCGGCCAATGTGCGGGACTCGGTCTTTTGCGCATAGCGCTGCTTGGACACATCCAGGCCACCGGGGCGGCCTTCGTAGATCACGCCCTTGGAGTCCACGACAAAGATGTTCTCGCGCTTGACGCCCAGGCCTACCATCACATCCAGACAGGCAATGGCCGCAGCACCCGCGCCCGACACCGCCAGCTTGACCGCGCCGATGTCCTTGCCCACCAGTTCCAGCCCGTTGAGCAGCGCCGCGCTGCTGATGATGGCGGTACCGTGCTGGTCGTCATGAAACACCGGAATGTTCATGCGCTCGGACAGCTTCTGCTCGATATAGAAGCACTCCGGCGCCTTGATGTCTTCGAGGTTGATGCCGCCCAGCGTGGGCTCCAGCGCCGCAATGATCTCGATGAGCTTGTCGGGGTCGCGCTCGGCCAATTCGATGTCGAACACATCCACACCGGCGAACTTCTTGAACAGGCAGCCTTTGCCTTCCATCACGGGCTTGCTGGCCAGCGGGCCGATGTCGCCCAGGCCCAGCACGGCAGTGCCGTTGGTGATGACGCCCACCAGGTTGCCCCGGGAGGTGTAGTCAAACGCCTTGGACGGGTCGGCCTCGATGTCCAGGCACGGATACGCCACGCCGGGCGAATACGCCAGCGACAGGTCGCGCTGGTTGGACAGGGGCTTGGTAGGCGTCACCGAAATCTTGCCCCGGCTGGGGTTGCGGTGGTACTCGCGCGCGGCTTCGCGCAGGGCCTGCTCGGCGGCGGAAAGGGTCTGGGTCATACGGAAATCCTGGAGGTCATCGGCGGAATGCAAAACAAGGGTACCCGATGGGGTGGCTGGCTGGCATGCAGGTTTATGCGTATGCGGCATGAAGCCAAAACCCCCTGGCAACCGAAGCGCTCAGGGGGCAGGGCCACCGGGGCTGTGGCAGGTTCCTAGCAGCGGACAGGCGGGACGCTAGTGGGCGTCGGCCTGGCGTGCGGCATTCACAGCGGCGGAGGTGTCGCGGCTGGCGCCATTGAAGAAAACGTTCAGGGCCACAGCCGTGATCGAGGCCAGCAGGATACCGGATTCAATGAGGGGGTGGATGGCATGCGGCATCCATTGGCGGAAGTTGGGCGCGATCAGCGGGACCATGCCCACGCCGATCGAAACCGCCACGATCATCGCGTTGAAACGGTTGGTCTTGAAATCCACCCCGCCCAGAATGCGGATGCCGGTGGCAGCCACCATGCCGAACATCACCAGCCCCGCGCCGCCCAGCACCATGGTGGGCAGCGACTCTACGAGCGCCGCCATCTTGGGCAGCACGCCCAGCACGATCAGGATCACACCGCCGGCCACGCACACAAACCGACTCTTGACGCCGGTCACGGCCACAAGGCCCACGTTTTGCGAAAAGCTGGTGTACGGGAAGGTGTTAAAAATGCCGCCCAGCAAGGTGCCCAGGCCGTCGGTGCGCAGGCCGCGTGTGAGCGCTGCCTGGTCGATCTTGCGGTCGGTCATCTCGCCCAATGCCAGGAACATGCCGGTGGACTCGATCATCACCACGATCATCACGAGCGTCATGGTCAGGATGAGGATGGGGTCGAACACCGGCGCGGCGATCTCGAACGGCAGCACCAGGTCAAACCACTGCGCCTTGGCGACCTTATCAAAGTTCATCAGGCCCATGACCACGGCCACCACGGCGCCGATCACGATGCCCAGCAACACCGAGATGTTGGCGATGAAGCCCTTGGCAAACTTGGCGATCAGCAAAATGGACAGCAGCACCACGCCCGAAATGCCCACGCCGGTCAAGTCTGCATATTTAGGGTTGGGGACGGTGGGCACCACCGCAAACCCCTTGGGCACCGGGGGCAGCGACGAGCCGGGCGCGCCGGCGGCCGCCTGCGCGTCGGCCAGCCATTTGAGGTGTTCAGGGTTGGGCACGCTGGGGGCCGTGGGGCCGACCGGGTTGCCGAAGATCCAGTTGATGCCCACGCGCATCAGGCTGATGCCAATGACCGCAATGATGGTGCCCGTGACCACCGGCGGAAAGAAGCGCAGCATGCGGCTGACCAGCGGCGCAATCAGGATGGAAATGACGCCCGCGCCGATGACCGAGCCGAAGATCAACCCCGCACCCGCCGTACCGCCCGTGCTCTGCGCCATCGACACCATGGGCGCTACGGAGGCAAAGGTCACGCCCATCATCACTGGCAGGCGGATGCCGAACCACTGCGATGCGCCGAGCGCCTGGATCAGCGTGACGAGCCCGCAGACGAACAGGTCGGCCGAGATCAGCTTGGCCACCTGGTCCGGGGTGAGGTTGAGCGCACGTCCCACGATGAGGGGCACCGCCACCGCGCCGGCATACATTACCAGCACATGCTGCAGCCCCAGCGCAGTGACGCGGCCCAGGGGCAGGTGCTCATCCACAGGGTGAACATTGGTTTGCATGCGGTGCTCCTTCAGGCCTTCAAGGGGGTCTTCAAGCACGCCGAGGCGTGCGGGGGGATGTGACGGACGCCGGGACACACGATGAATGTGTACTTCTATCCATACAAAAAGTGTATACACATCGGCATGCAAAAAGGCCTGCGGAAAACCCTGTGCCGGTCACCTGCGTCACCCAGCCAACGCGGGCAGGTAGAGCTCAAGGCAGGCGTGCTGCGGCCTTGGAGAGCGGCTGCAATGAGCCGCTTCCAAGGGGGGCTTACTGAGGCACCCCCCAGTTGTCAGCTTCAGGCCAGCAGGTCGCTTAGCGCGCGGGCAATCACCTTGGTGGCGCGGCGCAGGTCTTCCAAGTCAAGGCGTTCGTCGGCCCGCTTGGCGTGGGATTCGAGCACCGTGCGAGGCCCGGCGCCGTAGATCACGCCGGGAATGCCGCGTTCCACGTACAGACGCACGTCGGTGTACAGCGGCGTGCCCACAGCGGGCACCGGCTCGCCGATCACGGCCTGCGCGTGTTTCTGGATGGCATCCACCAGGGGCTGGTTGCCCGCCAGCGGCGTCATGGCGTTGGCCAGCAGCAGGCGCTTGATGTCTACGCTGATGCCTGCCCGCTCGCCCGCCGCCTGTTCGATGACACGGCGGATCGTGGCCTCGACCTCTACCGGGTTTTCCTCGGGGATCATGCGGCGGTCCAGCTTGAACATGACCTTGCCGGGCACCACGTTGGTGTTGGTGCCACCTTCGATGCGGCCCACGTTCAGGTACGGGTGTTTGATGCCTTCGACCTTGGATGTGACCTTCTTGTATTCATCGTTCTGGGCATACAGCGCATTGAGGATGTGCACCGCGCCCTGTAGCGCGTCCACGCCGGTGTGGGGCACAGCGGCGTGGGCCATCTTGCCGTGCACGGTGATCTCCATCTGCAGGCAGCCGTTGTGGGCGGTGACCACTTCGTAGCTGAAGCCTGCGGCGATCATCAAGTCGGGCTTGGTAAGGCCGTTCTTCAGTAGCCAGCCGGGGCCCAGCTCGCCGCCAAACTCTTCGTCGTAGGTGAAGTGCAGTTCCACCGCACCGTGGGCAGGCTTGGCGACGGCCTCCAGCGCGCGCACCGCAAAGGTGAACGATGCGAAGTCGCTCTTGCTCACGGCCGTGGCGCGGCCGTACATCTTGCCGTCGACGATCTCGGCACCGTAGGGCTCGTGGGTCCAGCCTTCGCCGGGTGGCACCACGTCGCCATGGGCGTTGAGCGCAATCGTCTTGCCGCCCTGGCCGTACGCGCGGCGCACGATGAGGTTGGTGATGGATTCCATGCCATAGGCCACCACGTCGGCGTTGGGCACGGCGTGTTTCTCGGCCTCGTAGCCAAAGTCCTTGAGCAGCTCGGCCGTGCGCTCGGCGTGTGGCGCGTTGTTGCCGGGCGGCGTGTCGGTGGGCACGCGCACCAGGGACTGCAGAAACTGCACTTCCTCGTCAAAGTGCTGGTCGATCCATGCATCAATCGCGTGGTAGGCCGCTGTGTTCGCCGTCGTCGTCGTGGGTGTCGCTGTCGTCATGCTTGTGGTTCCTCGGCAAGCTGGTGCAGGAGATGCGTGAATGCGTCCACCGCCAGTTGAATGTCGTTGTTGGTGGTGCTTTCCAGCGGGTTGTGGCTGATGCCGGAGTTCTGGCCGCGCACAAACAACATGGCCTGGGGCATGATTTCGTGCAGCTTCATCGCGTCGTGGCCCGCGCCGCTGGGCATGCGGAACACGGGCACGCCCAGCGTGTCCACCGCGCGCTCCCAGTGGTGCTGCCAGGCGGGCGCGCTGGGGGCGGCGGCGGCACGCATCGATTCCTCCAGCGTGTAGCGCAGGCCACGCCGCTGGGCGATGCGCGCCAGCTCATCGAGCACATCGCTCACCAGCGCATCGCGCTGCGGGTCGGTGGGGGCGCGCAGGTCCAGGCTGAACTGGCAGCGGCCAGGCACCACATTGATGGAGCCGCCGGGCACGTTCAGCAAGCCGATGGTGCCGACCGAGTCGCCGTCCTTGGCGGCGCGCTGCTCGATGAACAGCGCCAGCTCGGCCACGGCCACGGCCGCGTCGCGGCGGCGGTCCATGGGAGTCGTGCCGGCGTGGCTGGCGGTGCCGATCATTTCGGCGATGTAGCGCACCCCACCGTTGATGGACGTGACCACGCCCAGGGGCAGGTCCAGTTCATTGAGCACCGGGCCCTGTTCGATGTGTACTTCGACAAAACCCAGGTACTGCGCGGCGTCGCGCTGCAGCTTGGCAATGTCGTCGATGCACAGGCCGGCGTGTTCCATGGCGCTGCGCATGGTGATGCCATCGGCGTCCCTCTGGTCCAGCCACGCGGGGTTGAAGTGACCGATGAGCGCGCCTGATCCCAAAAAGGTGGCTTTGTAGCGCTGGCCTTCTTCCTCGGCAAACGCGATGACTTCGATGCCAAACGGCAGGCGCTTGCCAGCACGGTGCAGCTCGCGCACGCAGGCCATGGGCACAAAGATACCCAGGCGGCCGTCGTATTTGCCGCCGTTGCGCACGGTGTCGTAGTGGCTGCCCGTCATGAGGTAGCGTGCGCCATCTGTCGCGGGGCGGTATCGGCCCACCACGTTGCCCACTGCGTCGATTTCCACGTCGTCAAACCCGCAGTCGCGCATCCAGTGGCTGATGCGCTGGGCGCAGGCACGGTGCGCGTCGGTGAGGTAGGTGACGGTGAGCTGGCCCTTTTCGGCAAAGCCGGGGTCGGAGTGCTCGGCGAGTTTTTCGGACCAGTCCCATACGTCGTTGCCCAGCACGGGCTCGGCGGCAAACTTGTCGGTCAGGCGGATCTCGGCAATGCGGTGTATGTTGCGCAGCGCCTCAGCCACCTCGAAGTCGGGGTGGTTATCGAGCCGCCGCGCAAAGGTGTCGATGATTTCCTTCTTGGGCAGTCCTGCCCCCCTGGGCCCGCGCACAGCCAGGATGAACGGGAAGCCAAAACGTTCGTTGTAGGCCGCGTTGAGCTGCTGGATGCGCTCGAACTCGTCGGGCGTGCACTGCGTGAGGCCCGCCTTGTTCTGCTCGTTGGTCGACTCGGCCGTCAGGTTCTGCGCCACCATGGCCTTGCCTGCCAGCTCCGGGTGGGCGCGGATCAGCGCCAGCTTGGCATCCAGCTCTGCCGTGCGCACGACCTGCGCCAGCGCGTGCTTCAGTTGGGCCAGCGACCGAAACGGCCGCTGCGCCAGCGCCTGCTCGGCAATCCAGGGGGAGTGTTCGTACAGGCCGTCCAGTAGCTGCACGGCGTCGGCAACACCGGCGGTGTTGAGTTGTTCCAGGGTCAATGACATAGTGAATGCTTCAAAAAAGTGAGCTGTCAGCGCTTATCGGTAAAGCGCTGGAGGCCTATTTGGTTCAGAAAATCGGTGCCGGGTAGCGCTGTGCCCAGTGGCGCGCGATGTCGATGCGCCGTGCCACCCACACCTGGTCATGCTGCGCAATGTGGTCCAGAAACCGCTGCAGCGCCGTGATGCGGCCGGGGCGACCCAGCAGGCGGCAGTGCATGCCGATGCTCATCATCTTGGGCGCGTTGTCACCGTTCGGGTCGCCCTCGGCATACAGCGCGTCGAACGTGTCCTTCAGGTATTGAAAAAACGGGTCGGCGTGCGAGTAGCCCTGGGGCAGGGCAAAGCGCATGTCGTTGCAGTCCAGCGTGTAGGGCACGATAAGTTGGGGCACCGTGCTGCCGTCGGACTTTTGCACCTTCATCCAGAAGGGCAGGTCGTCGCCGTAATAGTCGCTGTCGTACTCAAACCCGCCAAAGTCGGCCACCAGGCGGTGGGTGTTGGGGCTGTCGCGGCCGGTGTACCAGCCCAGGGCTCGTTGCCCCGTCAAGCGCTGGATGATCTCCATCGCCTCTTGCATGTGCGCGCGCTCGACGTCTTCGGGGATGTGCTGGTAGTGGATCCACTTGAGGCCATGGCAGGCGATCTCGTGGCCCAGTTCCACAAAGGCCGCCGTCAGCTCAGGGTGGCGCTGCAGCGCCGTGGAGACGCCAAACACCGTGAGCGGCAACTGGCGCTTTTCAAACTCGCGCAGGATGCGCCACACGCCAGCGCGCGAGCCGTATTCGTAGATGCCTTCCATGCTCATGTGCCGCTCGGGGTAGCTGGCGGGGTTGAACATTTCGGACAAGAACTGCTCGCTGCCCGCGTCGCCGTGCAGCACGGCGTTCTCGCCGCCTTCTTCGTAGTTCAGCACAAACTGCACCGCAATGCGGGCCCCGCCCGGCCATTGCGCGTGGGGCGGGTTTTGGCCGTAGCCAATCAAATCGCGGGGGTAGGGGGCGGTGGTGTCGTAGATCGTCATGGTGAGAAAAGCGTGGGGTTCAAGAGGCCAGCGCGGCAGCCAGGTCGCTGGCGGGGCGCTTGCGGTCAAAAGTCAGGCTGGCTTCCACGTGTTCGAGGTGGCTTTGCATGAGTTGCACGGCGCGTTCCTCATCGCGCGCGGCGAGGGCGGCCACGATGTCGGCGTGTTCTTCGTGCGAATGTTCTGCGGCGCTGGCCGATTGGTACATCAGCGTGATGAGCGCGCAGCGCGAGATCAAATCTCCCAGCATCTGCGCCAGCACCTCGTTGCCCATCAGTTCGGCCATGCGCACGTGGAAGTCGCCCAGCAGCTCGGTGCGGCTGCTGGCATCAAACGTGTCCATGGCGGCTTTTTCGGCGGCAACGTGGGTGCGCAGGGCCTTGATCTTGGCTGGCGTTACCGTCTGCGCAAAGGCGCGGGTCATCTCGGTCTCCAGCATCCGGCGCACGGCAAACACCTGGCGGGCTTCTTCCACCGACGGGGTAGAAACGAACGCCCCGCGGGCGGGTTCCAGCGTGACCAGCCGGTTTTGCGCCAGCTGAAACAACGCCTGGCGCACCAGCGTGCGCGACACGCCAAAGTGGTCGGCCAGTTTCTGCTCGGCCAGCTTGGTGCCCGGCTGCAGGCGGTGCTCGACGATGGCGCGGGTCAGCGCGTCAACAATCGCGCTTGTGGATGAAGATTCCATGGCGGCATGATACGGTGGATGGCGAAAAGTGTATACACTTTTGGTCTACACACTGCGGATCTTCCAATCGTCGCCGATGTGCCGCACTGCTCACTTCAGGAGATTCCCCATGGGCCTTAGCACCCACGTTCTCGACACCATGCATGGCTGCCCCGCCGCTGGAATGGAGGTCGCGCTGTATTCCACCCATGGCGACGCCGCCACGCTGCTGCAGCGCCTGGTGCTCAACAGCGATGGCCGCACCGATGCGCCGCTGTTCGACAACGCCAGCCTGCGCACCGGCACCTACCGGCTGCGTTTTGATGTGGCGGGTTACTTCAAGGCACGGGGCGTAGAACTGCCCGAACCCAATTTTTTGAACCAGGTGAGCCTGGACTTTGGCATTGCGCATGCCGACCAGCACTACCACGTGCCGCTGCTGGTCAGCCCCTGGAGCTATTCGACGTACCGGGGGTCGTGAGGTTGCTCTCAAATAAATAGCTGGTTGCGCTTGTCAAATAAGACATTCAGATTAAAAAAATCTGAAGCCCAATGAAATCAAGCGCTGGCTGCTATCTTTTTAAAGTTGCCCTTCGGTCAACGTGTCTAACTGAAAATGCCCGCTCTTGTCCCACAGCCAGGTGTCGGTGTAGGTGACCTTGCCCATGCGGGAAGGCACGGGGAAAGGTGCTGCGGCGCGTACGGTGCGCTCGATTTCGGCCACCACTTCGGGCGCATGCTTGGGCGAGCGCATCCAGTGCAGGCGTGTGACCTTGCCGGTGCGGTCAATATCAACCTCCAGCACGCCAATGGCATACAGCATGGGCGGCAATTTGCCTTTGAACACACGTTCCTTGTTCAGGCCATAGAGATGGGTGGCGGCGTCCTCGCGGTAGGCGCGGGGCGTGATGGCCGCCGAGGTGCGGGCCGACCCCGCACTGGCAGCCACGGGGCCTTTGACACCGGTGGCGGGGTCTGTGCTGGGGGTGCGGCTGTCTTGCACGGGCGGCGGGGGGTCGGGCGCCGATTTGCAGGCTGCCACCAGTGCCGCTACAGAGGCCATGAGCCCGGCAAGCAGCCAGTGGCGGCTGCGGGTACTGGAGGAGCGCTCGGGGGCTGAAGACGGCATGATGGATTGAGGCGGCTGAAGCGAGGCCTTGTGCTGCAGGGCCGCGTGGTGGGTGAGTGATTAAGGAACTGGATTGACTGATTTGCGTTTACTGATGGACGCCCTGGAGGGCTCCACCGCTTGTCTCGTGCGGGTGGAGTCTACCGAAGGCTCGGCCCCGCGTGAAGCGGGCGCGTGGATGGCAGTGTTGGCCGATCGCATCGTGGGCACCATTGGCGGCGGTCATCTGGAGCTGCAGGCCATTGCTGAAGCCCGCCGCCAGCTGGCAGGTGTGCCCGGCCTCGCGCGGCAACGCTACGCCCTGGGCCCGGCGCTGGGGCAATGCTGCGGCGGCGTGGTGCACCTGGGGTTCGAACGGCTGACGGCGGCCGACCTGGCCCCTGGTGCCGGTCTGCGCGCGCGCCTTGTGCCCTTGCAACACCCGGTGGCGCTGTTCGGTGGCGGCCACGTCGGGCATGCGCTGGCGCGGGTGCTGGCGCCGCTGCCGTTTGACCTGACCTGGATCGACAGCCGTGATGGCATCTTCCCCACCCCCGCGCCCGAGGGCGTGGCCTGCGAACACTCCGAGCCCGTACAACAGGCCGTACCGCACCTGGCGCCAGGCAGCCGCGTGCTGATCATGAGCTTCAGCCATGCCGAAGACCTGGACGTGGTGGCCGCCTGCCTGCGCCGCCAGCGGGAGCAAGCCGACCTGCCGTTCATCGGCCTGATCGGCAGCAAAACCAAGTGGGCCACCTTCAGCAACCGCCTGCGCGACCGCGGCTTTGCGCCAGACGAACTGGCGCAGGTGACCTGCCCCATCGGCATCCCCGGCATTGAGGGCAAAGAGCCTGAAGTGATTGCGGTGGCGGTGGCGGCGCAGTTGCTGCAAACCTTGAAGGAGACAGCCCAAGGGTAATTCCGGCCCACCCTGCCTCGGTTTGGGGCTGGAGTCGGGAATAATTCCTGCATACACTTTTCACTGTTGTTGGTCGGTTTACGGGTCGCCGCGGTGCCCCGGCGGGTTTCCCCGCCAAGGTGCGCGACCAAAATTTCTGCTCAGAGCGCCCGCAGTGGTGAGCAGGTTGTAAGAACGTGTTTGTGGTCTCTCAGGGACCGCGCAGCGGTCTTTGCGGGATGTAATGCTAGGCGCGGTGCGCAGTGGATAGCTCGGCTATCCGCAAGCGCCGCAACGCCGCAGACCGCCCGCAAAGACCACTGCCCGAAGGGTTGGAACGAAATCGGGCGATTGGACGCCCCGGCTGCTTGCATGGGCATGAGCCAATGCGGCGCATCCGGAGCATCCACTCATCCCGATTGCGCTCCAACGCGGTCCCCTGCGAGATCACAAACACGTTCAATGTGGCGCGCACGCGCCACCAAGGTTGAGATATGGAAAGCTACTTTCTCGACTGGGCCAACCTGCTGTTGCGCTGGGTCCACGTCATCACCGCCATCGCCTGGATTGGCTCGTCGTTCTACTTCGTCTTCCTCGACAGCAGCCTCACGCCGCCCGAAGACGAAGACCTGAAGAAACAGGGCGTGAGCGGCGAACTCTGGGCCGTGCACGGCGGCGGGTTCTACCACCCGGTCAAATTCGCGGTGTCGCCGCCCCAGTTGCCCAAACACCTGCACTGGTTCTTCTGGGAAAGCTACAGCACCTGGATCAGCGGCTTTGCGCTGTTCACCGTGTCGTATCTGTACAGCGCCAGCACCTACCTCATCGACAAGTCGAAGATGGACTGGGCCCCTGCCACGGCCATCGTGGTGGCGCTGGCGTTCTTCGTGGTGTTCTGGCTGCTGTACGACGCCATCTGCCGCATCTTTGGCCAGAAGAAGAACGGCGACGCCATCGTCGGCGCGCTTGTCTTTGTTCTGGTGTGCGTGGCCTCGTGGCTGGCCTGCCACTGGTTTGCAGGCCGCGCGGCCTTCTTGCTGGTGGGCGCGATGATCGCCAGCGCCATGAGCGCCAACGTGTTCTTCTGGATCATCCCCGGCCAGCGCACCGTCATCGCACAAATCAAGGCGGGCGAGCCGGTGGACCCTATCCACGGCAAACGCGGCAAGCAGCGCAGCGTGCACAACACCTACTTCACGCTGCCCGTGCTGTTTGCCATGCTCAGCAACCACTACAGCTTTACCTGGAGCCACCCGCAAAACTGGCTGGTACTCATCCTGATGATGTTTGCGGGCGCGGCCATCCGCCAGTTTTTTGTGGCGCGCCACGGCTACAAGCTGGGCCGCAACGGCAACCCGCTGCCTTATGCGCTGGTGGGCGTGGCCGTCATCGTCGGCGCCATTGTGTGGATGCGACCGGAACCCGTGGCTGGTGTCAGTGGTGCTCCTGTTTCAGGAGCTGCCAGTGTAGGTGCAGCAGGCGCTAGCGACCAAAATGACTACAAATCGGTGCAAGCCGTGCTGGAGCAGCGCTGCTACCTGTGCCACGGAGAGGCGGTGCAGATGAAGAACCTGCGGCTCGACTCGCCCGACAGCGTCAAGCAGCACGCCCAGGCGATTTACCAGCAAGTGGTGGTGCAAAAGCTCATGCCCATGAACAACGCCACGCAGATCACCGATGCGGAGCGGGCGCTGATCGGGCGCTGGTTTGAGGCGGGGGCGGCTACGGGGCCTTGAGGCCGCGCAGCGTGGAGTGCTGAGTGCGGCGTCACTCCGCAACCAAGCGAAGCCGCGCAGACTCCTAGCCCTTGACGACGGTGGCGTCGATCTCCACCACCTGCCCCGGATAGCCCAGGCGGGCGACACCCAAGAGTGTTGCCGGAGGCACTTGCCCGCCAAAGTATTCGGTCACGGCGCCCCAGGCGTCTGAGAGGTCGGCCTGTTCGCCGACGACGTAGACAACAAGGCGGCGGATGTCCAGCACGGCAAATCCGTGAACAGACAGAACCTTGCTCAGATTCGCCAAGCACTGCGATGCCTGGGCGCACGGATCTCCGGGCGCCTCGATCGAACCATCGGCGGCCTGCGGCACTTGGCCTGCAAGGAAGAGCTGACTCCCCACGCGCTGCGCGTACTGATAGTTCGGTGTGTTGGGCAGGCCTGCGGCGATTTCGGCTTCGTTCATGGGTGGTTCTGCGTGGGATGTGGCGCGAGTTTTCGCTGCGACGCCTAGCGTTCGACATCAGGCTTAGGCCTCGTCATTGCAGGTTTTTTCAGTCACGAGCCTGATGCTCAAGTTGGTACCACTGCTGACCCTCCGGCGCCCGGTTGGACACCAGCCTGACAGAGAACTTTGCAGCTGACCGCAGTATTGGTTGGGGTTGCGGACTGCCCGGCGAGCTGAAGTCTCCATTCCACCTCCGATGATGCTCCACATGCACAACTTTGGAGCTTGCTCGGAAGACCAGGACGAATTCGCCTTCATTCACTTCGGCAGGGAGTGTCATGCGGCACTTGAACCAGCCAAGTTGCAACGTCCGGCAGTTGCTCTCGCGGGGCGAGTACGGGCCAAAGGCGAACAGTTCATTCCAGTCCAGTGGGAGGACATTTGCCAGATCCACCTCTTGGACCTTCTCGGATCGAACCAACTTTCCGAGGGCTGTGCTGAACTCTCCTGCTGGCTCGGCAGCAGTACAGGCGGCGAGTAGGGGGAGGGCACTAGCGAGCGCGATGGCTCTGGCGAAATTCAGGATGGGTCGCATTGAAATCAACGCCGAAGCTCAGCGGGCGGCGTAGCCGTCCGCTGGAACGCTTTGTTAGATTGCTTTGCACCGAATACCCTGGCATGCCAGTACATATGCGGAGCCCGAAACCATGCGCTGTTTTTTGAGTTCTCGAATTGCGCCAGTTGGCTCATTGGAATTTCGTACCGACTGAACAAGGACAGAAGATCTCGAAGAGATGCCTCGGAGAGGCGGGAACGAACGACAAGCGTGTCCTGATCCCACCGTAAGAATCCTGGAATTTCCGCCGCCCAATGAAACAAGTGCTTTTCATCAAGCTGCGAGCCAAACCAAACACCGGAACAGTCGAGACGAACCATTGCAATCTAACGTTGGAATTCAGCCGACCAAGCCAGCGAAGCTGGCGAGGGTCGGCTGCAATGAAAGGTTAAGGAGCACGCCGAAACCTCGCGGAAGTGACTTTTCTTTCTCCGCCTAGCTGGATCATCAGGGCGCTGTCTTCCCAACCAAAACCTGAGCACTGGCCGAGCGGATACATCCAATCGAACCCCCTTCTCTTCTCAATAGACGGCCCAAGCAGCAGAGTCAGTTCGTCAGAATTCATTCCAATCAGACGATTTGAATGGATCAAGTCAAGCGCCATGGCACCGCGCACGCAGCCAGGATCACCGACGCTTGCCAGGACGGCTGAGCCGTCGAGCCACGAAGCACGCTGAAAACTCTGCGCGTTGACGCTGGGTTGGTTGTAGCTCCATGCCAACCAACCTCCCGCGACGATGCAAAGGACAAGTAGCAGAAGGGAAGTCTTTGCAGCGAATCGCATGTATCGCCTATGCGCCTTTACGTGATGTATCCCGCAAACCTTGCAAAATAAGCTGTACTGTGCGAGATATTCTGGACACGGATTCTTCCTGAAATTGACTTGCAGCTTGGTGTTGCGGCCAACGCGGTGAAAACATCCATGCATAAAAATTCCGTGAAACCCGGCGCGCCTCAGCCGAGCAAACTATAGACTGCTAAGTCGCAACAAGGCAGTCTTACCAAGACGCAGATTTGAGTTGTGAACAGAATCAATGGCTGGATTTGGGAGCGGCGTTTAGAGGCGCGCCCGGGCCGAAGCGGACTGACTGCGGCATGAATCGTCCAACTTCTATTGCCGAGTGAAGCCTCTCTGCGGGCACGGGCCTCTGCGCCATGCGTACGCTCAGTGCGGTGTAGTCGCGCTACAGGCCCAACGCCCGCGCTGCGGCCCTTCTACTCCCTACGCCGCCAACACATCCTGCAGCGCCCGCGTCGCCGCCAACGCCCCCAGGCTCGACTCGGTGAACCCACCATGCAGCACCACCCCCGTGGATGCCTGCTTGGCCTCATGCTTGGCCACCGCCGCCAGATTGGCCACCTCTTCAGCATGCCGAAACCGCCCAGGCGTGATACGCACCGCACCAATGGCGAGCGTGGTGCACGGAAAAAACCGCTGGATGCCGTGCCGGTCCTCGGCCTGTATGCCGCCTGCCTGCCGCGCGGGCTCGTCAAACAGTGTGATGGCCTCGCGCGCAAATTCGTCCACGATGTTCTTGCAGCGCTGCAGCCAGTTGCTGCTCTGGAAGACCAGCATGAAATCGTCCCCGCCCACATGGCCCACAAAGTCGCGCCTCGCGTCACAGTGCGCGGTGGCCAGGCGGGCGACGAGGCGGATCATCTGGTCGCCGCGCCAGTAGCCGTAGTGGTCGTTAAATGGCTTGAAGTTGTTCAGGTCGGCGTAGCAGGCCACAAACTCGGTGCCGCTCTCCAGCAGGCGCTGCATGTGCATGCTGATGGGGATGTTGCCGGGCAAAAAGGTCAGGGGGTTGGCGTGGCGCGCGGCTTCTATGCGGGTTTCGGTCACCGCGCGCACCAGTTGGTCGCCGGTGCCCAGGCCCAGGTAGCGGCCGTTGTCGGTGACGATGTAGCCGTCGTTCAGGTAGCGCTGGTCCTGCGAGGTGAGGATGCCCACCAGCTGGTCCACATCACAGTCCAGTTCCACCACGCGCGGTGCGGGGTTGGCAAACGCCAGACAGGGCTTGCGGCCATGCACCTCGCGAAAGTACAGCGTGGCGTAGTGGTTCATGAACTGCTGGCGGTTGATGAGCGCCACGGGCCGGGTGCCGTCCACCACGGCCATGGCGTGCAGATCGGTGTGTCGCTGAAACACCGCGGCCACCGCGTCGTTGCAGGTGGCAGGGGCCACGGTGGGCGCCTGCACCACCAGCAGGCTGCGCAAGATGCCGGGGCGCGCGGTCTGGCCCAGGTGGGGCAGCACGGCCACGCGGCGGTCTTGCATCACCTCCAGCGCGGGGGCGTCCACCACATCGCGCGGTGCCTTGGCCGGGCGGCCCAGCAGCCAGCCCTGGCCAAAAGGGATGTCCAGGTCGCGCAGCGCGCGCAGGTCGTCGCGCGTCTCAATGCCCTCGGCAATCAGCGTGGTGCCAAACACATCGGCAATGCCTTTGATGGCCTGCAGCATCTGCAGGTTTTCGGGGTGGTCGCTGATGTCGTGGATGAAGTATTTGTCGATCTTCACGAAGTCGGGTTTCACTTCGGACCACAACCGCAGGCTCGACCGGCCGTCGCCAAAGTCATCGAGCGCCAGGCGCGCGCCGCAGGCGTGCACGGCCTTGATGGCCTCGCGCAACTGGGGCATGTCGGTGACGCGTTCGTGCTCGGTAATCTCCAGCACCAGCATGCGCGCGCTCACCCCAAAGCTGCGCACGGTTTCGCCCAGCGCCTGGGTGCCCAGCAGCGCAACCCCATGCACCAGGGCATCGGCGCTGACGTTGACGAACAGACGCCCGGGCGCCTCGTGCTGGCCCCATTGCTGCAGGGCGGTGAACACACACAGCAGCTCAAAGTCCTGCAGGATGCGTTCGCGCCGGGCCAGGTCCAGAAGCACGTCGGGTGTATGAAACGGGGTGTTTTGTGGCCCGCGGATCAATGCCTCGTGTGCATAGATGCTGCCCTCGCGCAGGTCGGCCAGGGGCTGAAAAACGCAGTACAGCGCGCCGTCGCGCATCAGCCGCGCCAGCGGGCCCGTGCCATGGCGTATTGCGGGCGACAGCAGTGCCAGCATGGCCTCCAGTCGACTGCCTTGGATGTTGTGCATGGCGTTGGTTGGGTCCCTGAGCAAGTACCTGAAGATACCCAGCGTCTGTGACATAGCGGTTACAACCTGTCACGCTTGGGGCAGGCTGCAGGGCCATTGCACAATGTGCGCCATGCAAAAAACCCTGCCTGCCCAGGCCGCAGCGTCGGTCGCCACTCTCCAGTCCACCCCTGCCGCCGCCGCGATGGCTTTGCCGGATTTTCGGTCTGAGCCACGCGCCTTCTTGCGGGCTTTGTTTGACACCGCCGTGCGCAGCGCCCAGCCCCTGCACGGCATGCGCGAATGGCTGCCCACGCCGCCCAAGGGACGCACTGTGGTGCTGGGCGCCGGCAAAGCGGGTGGCGCGATGGCGCAGGCGCTGGAAGCGCTGTGGCCGCTGGATGCCCCGATGTCGGGGCTGGTGGTCACGCGTTATGGGCACATTCCCCCTCGCGCGGCGCACCTGCCCGAACGCATCGAAGTGGTCGAGGCATCGCACCCGGTGCCCGACGCTGCCGGCCTGGCCGCGGCCGAGCGCATCCTGGAACTGACCCAAGGGCTGACCGCAGACGACCTTGTGTTGTGCCTGATCTCCGGCGGAGGCTCGTCCCTGCTCACGCTGCCGTGTGACGGCCTCACGCTGCAAGACAAGCAGCGCATCAATCGCGCGCTGCTGGACAGTGGTGCGCACATTGGCGAGATGAACTGCGTGCGCAAACACCTCTCGCGCATCAAGGGCGGGCGGCTGGCGGCAGCCTGTGCACCCGCGCGGGTGGTGACGCTCACCATCAGCGACGTGCCGGGCGACGATCCTTCGGTGATTGCGAGCGGCCCGACCGTGCCGGACGCCTCCACCTGCGCCGACGCGCTGGAGATTCTGGCGCGCTACAGCATCGATGTGCCACCCGCCATCCGTACGGCGCTGGAAGCGGGCACTCTGGAAACCCCCAAGCCCGGCGACGCGCGGTTTGACGGCCACGCCGTGCACCTGATCGCCACGCCGTGGCAAGCATTGCAGGCTGCGGCCGAGGCGGCCCGCACCGCAGGGTTGCCCGTGCATGTGCTGTCAGACGAGATCGAAGGCGAATCGCGCGAGGTGGGCAAGGTGCACGCCGCACTGGCGCGTGCGGTGGCGCGGCGCGGTCAGCCGTTTGTCGCGCCCTGTGTGGTGCTGTCGGGTGGCGAAACCACGGTCACCGTGCGCCCGCGTGCGGTGGGTGTGGCGCGTGGCCGCGGCGGCAGGGCGGGGGAGTTTTGCCTGGGCCTGGCCAACGCGCTGCAGGGCGAGGCCACGGTGTGGGCGCTGGCTGCAGACACGGACGGTATTGATGGCAGTGAAGAGAATGCCGGGGCCTTTGTGTGCCCCGACACGCTGGCGCGCGCCCACGCGGCCAGCCTGCGCATGGACGACCACCTGGCGCGCAACGACGCCTGGGGGTTTTTTGCGGGGCTCGATGACCTGCTCGTCACCGGGCCCACACACACCAACGTCAATGACTTTCGTGCGCTACTGATTTTGTAGCTGTTAGCGCTTTACCATCAAGCGCTAGAGGCCAATTTCATCCAAATTTTGGTGAAATCCGCTGCTGCGCTGCTTGCGCTGCGTCAGAACCTGTGGCGCACGCCAATGCCAAAGCTGCTGCCCTTGGTCTGGTTGGTGATGCGATCAGCCATGGCCATCACGTACACGTCGGTGCGCTTGGACAGGAAGTAGTCATACCCCACCGTGAAGGTCTTGCGCGAGATGTCGGTCGCGCTCATCTCGGTGTCGGCCCACGACGCCAGTACCTTGCCCGTGGCGCCCACCGGCACCGACACGCCCAACTGCAGCGTCTTGGCCTTGTTGGTGGTGTTGTCGGCCTTGGCCTGGCCGTAGCTGGCAAACGCCTTCACCACGGCAAAGTCGTAGGCGCCTCCCAGCATCCAGTCGGTCTTGGTGGTGCCCAGGTAGGTGTTGGGCACAGCCGGGTTGCTGATCTGGTCGCGCTCGTAAAACGCGGTGACGGTGATGGGGCCGTTGAAGTACAGCGCGTTCACGCCGATGTTCTTCTTGCCGCTGTCGCCCGCGATCTCGCCAAACTGGTAGTGCAGGTTGGCTTTCAGCCCGCCTATGCTGGGCGTGCTGTAGGTGATCTGGTTCGACCAGCCCGTGTCGGATGGGGTGGTAGAGCCCCAGCCCGTGCCGTTGAACAGTGGCACGTTCATGTGCAGGATCAGCGGTGCAAAAGTGAACGAGTCGCCCAGCGGGTTGGACAGGATCGACGGCAGGAAGTTGGGCGCCATGCCACGGCCCAGCGAGACGGAGCCAAAGCCGCCCGACAAGCCGACGTTGGCATCGCGCGAGAAGAACGTGTCGTTGGTAAAACGGCCCTGCACGCCGCTGTCCACCTTGATGAACGAGGTGAGCGCAAAGTTGGCCTTGAGCCCGCCGCCCAGGTCTTCGGTGCCCTTGAACCCGAACCATGAGGTGGTCATGCCACCGCTGTTGACGACTGACGCGCGGCCCGCGTCCCCGGCATTTTTCAGAGACCCGACAAACACATCGGTGAGGCCCATCAGCTGGACCGAGCTTTGGGCGTGGGCACCGGTGGTGCACAGCAGTGCGCCACCGAGGGAAAGAGACGAGAGTGACAGGGCAATCAGGTTTTTTTTCATTGGTACTCCTGGGGGTGAAAACGCCGGGTGTCCGGCGTGGGCAAGATGTGGCGCCAGCCAGTGGTGCACCGTGGTGCATGGCGGAGGCTCACGGTGGAACTTTGCAAGTTCCATGCCCCGCTGACACAGTTGCTTACGCACTGGGGCCGTGGTGCACGTTTGATCTTGCTCAATGCCCATATGGCGCAGCCGCGGCACAGTCCGTGGCATGCAGCACGCTCCATTTTTCTCTCTGCCGTCCGACACCGAGGTCATTGCCGCCGGTGAGGTGCTGCGCCGGCGCAATGAGGTGCTGACATCGGTCTTGCACCTGGAAACAGGCCGCGTGCTGCGCGGCGTGCTGGACGATGGCGTGATGCGCCACCAGTTGGGCGCAGTGGAGGGGCCGTTCTGGCTCGATGCAGCGTCGGCGCTGATGGACCTGCCGTTCCCCGTGGACATGGTGGCAGACACACGCCTGCTGGTGCGCCGCGTGCCCATCGAGGCATTTCGCCGCAGCCTTGACGCCCTGCCTGCCAATGCGCGGGGCCTGCTGCTGGACATGGCCAAGGGTTACCGCGAACAGTCCGAACTGGCGGTCAGCCGTCTGGCGCAGGACGCTGAATCGCGCTGCGCGCAGTGGCTGCTGAACCACGCGAAGCCAGACCCCAGCGGTGCCATGCAGGTCACGCTGCACCAGCGCAAGCGCCTGATTGCGGCGCAATTGGGCATCGCCCCCGAGACCTTCTCGCGCGTGCTGCGCCATTTGCGGGAACTGGGCCTCATCCATGGCACCGGCAACGTGCTGAACCTGCCCCAACCGCGGGCGCTGCAGTCCATGGCGGGGTGTTGACAAACACCCCCTGAGGCGCTTTGCGCCTTCACCCCTCTCTCGCTGCGCGGGAGGGGGACGCACCCGGTGGCCTGGCAAAGCCAGTTCCACGGGTGCACTGACCTCGTCCACGCCAGTTTCAGAGGCGGGCGTGCGGCGCAAGGTAGGGGGTGACGATTGGTCCTTTGCCGCGTTCTGGGTCAGGGTTTTTCCTTGGGGTGAAGTGAGGGTTCCACCCAAGCCCCGGGCCGAAGGGGCTGCGTATATTTGTTGGGACTAGCCCGGTTTGACCTGTCCCATGAACAACGCCCACCCTCTGCGCCCGCATGGCGCCTGCCACCCGGAGTGTCCATGACACCCTCGACCACCCCCGCGCCGCCACACGACGCGCCGGGCTGGCGGGTGCCCGGAACCCTGGTGTTGCGGCTGATGCTGGTGGCGGTGCTGGCCGTGGCTTTGTCGGGTGCGTTGTCTGCCTGGCTGGTCACCCGCGCATCGGGGCAAGAGGCCGTGCGCCGCATGGTGGCCCAGCAGACCGACGAGGTCGAGGTGGTAGCCCGACTGCTGGCCAGCAAGATAGAGCAGAGCCAGAAAGTGCTGCGCACTGTGGCGGCTGGCATCACACCGGCCATGCTCGAATCCCCCTCCACGCTGGAGTGGATCCTGCAGCAGGGGCTGCCTGCCGTGCAGTTTTTTGACGCCATGCAAGTGGCCCGCGACAACGGCGAACTGCGCATCAACCTGCGTGCCGGACGGCTCGAAAAAGCCGCCGACCTGGACCCGGCCGAGCGCGATGCCTTGCGCCGCACCCTGGTAGACGGCAAGCCCCTGGTGTCCGAGCTGATCGCTGTGCGCACCAGCGGAGCGCGGGTGATGTTCACCATGCCGCTGCACCGCGAAGACGGCACGGTGCTGGGCGTGGTGGCGGGCGTGCTGCGGCTGCAGTCGCAGGGCCTGCTCCCGCCCTCCATGGCCCTGCCCGCGCGCGAGGATTCGCGGCTCATTGTCTTCACGCGGGACGGCACCATCCTGTCGCACTCCGACCCCAGCCGCATCCTGGGCCAGGTGCGCGATGAGCCGGGCCTCGCCCCCGTCTATGCCCAGTGGCAAAGCCAGGCGCAGCCCGTGGTGGGCCGGGGCGCCACCCATATGCAGCCCGATCACATCGTCAGCATGGCAGGCATGCCGCTGCCGCAGTGGATCGTGGCACGGGTCAGCCATTCGCAGGCGTTGCTGGAACCTCTGCAGGGCGCGCAGCGCGAGGCGTGGTGGCTGGCTGCAGCCAGCATGCTGCTGTGCATGCTGCTGGTGGCCGCCATCATGGCGTTTATGGCGCAGCCCCTGGCCCAGCTGACCCACAGCGCCGGCCGCATGCTGAAGCCACAAGCGCGCACTTCAGACCCACCGATAGACCTGGTGTGGCCACGCGCGGGCGGCGAGGTGGGCGAGCTGGTGCGGGTGTTTGAGGGGCTGGTGCGCCAGGGCCGGCAACAGCAGTTGACCCATTCGACACTGGACGGGCAGTTTCAGGCCATTCTGGACAACGCGTCGGTAGGCATCGTCATATCGCGCCAGGGCATGCTGGACGTGGTGGGGCGCCAGGCCAGCGTGATGCTGGGCTACGGCCCTGGTGAATTGCAAGGTCGCCCCGCAAGCACCCTGCACGCCACCGAAGCCGACTACGCCCGCCTGGGCGAACGCGTGCAGGCTGAGTTTGCTGCGCACGGCACGTTTGACGGTGATGTGTGTTTTACGCGCAAGGACGGCACCCCCGTTTGGGCCCGCGTGCAGGGCCGCGGCGTGCGGCCCGGTGAGATGGACGGCGGCACGGTCTGGATTCTGGAAGACATCACCGCCGCGCGCGAGGCGCAGGTGCAACTGGCGTGGGAGCAAACCCATGATGCGCTCACCCAGCTATACAACCGTGCCGCGTTTGATGAACGCCTGGGCGCGCTGCTGGCCGAACGCTCGGCCCGCCCACGCGTGATGGATGCCCAGGGGCAAGAGCTGCACGGCCATGGCGTGGTGTTGTTCATGGACCTCGACCACTTCACGGTCGTGAACGACATCGCTGGGCACGACGCGGGCGACGACGTGCTGCGCCACGTGGCCCGTTTGCTCGAATCGCAAGTGCGCCAGATCGGCTGGGCTGCGCGTCTGGGGGGGGATGAATTTGCGGTGGTGTTGCCGGGCTGCGCGCTGGCGCGGGGCCAGGCGGTGGCCGAGCAATTGCGTGCATCGGTTCAGGCGTGGGAGCCGTCTTATCAGGGGCGTAGCTTTACGCTGGGGGTGAGCATTGGGCTAGTGGTGCTGGATGCGAGTTTGCAGGATGTGCCCTCGGTGCTGTATGCGGCAGACATGGCGTGTTACGACGCCAAGCGGGCGGGGCGTAATCGGGTGGAGACGCGGCATGCGAATCAGGCGACTGCGTCGGGGCGGATGGTGTTGGGGCCTGTGTGAGTGAAGTTTTTAGTGTTTTTGGCCTCTGGCGCTTGTCCAGCAAGCGCGACTAGCTATTGTTTTTGTAGTTCCTGAATTTTGCCGGTATCCGCTCCGGTTGAGCTTGTCGAAATCTGGGCGCCGCTCGCGAGCTCGCGGATTGAGCCGCATGCCTGTGCTTGGGACGGAGGCCGGGAGTCGCCCGGCGTGCGAGTAACTTTCTTTCGCTTTGCTCGACAAGAAAGTCACCAAAGAAAGGGCGACCCCCAGTCTGCGACCCCCACGCGTTGCGTGAGGGCAACCTGCGTCGGGGCGGTTGTGGGGTGCGCCGTGGAACTCACTTCGCGCTGCGCGCTACGTTCAGACAGCCACGACGAGCTAGACAACGAGGCATGCGCGCTTCGACGCGCATGCTCACCCCACAACCGCCCCGACGCAGGCGCAGCCAGCAGGGGTTTGGACATCCGAACATCCGAACATCCACACGGGCCGTTGCTTCGCTCGGCCCAGTATGCGCAGCGCGTGGCGCTTGCACCCGCCAGGTTGTGCCGAGCGAAGCAAAGGCCCGTGTGGATGTTTTCTCCCCAGCCCCTCTGTATGCGCCGAGGAGCGCAGCGGGCGGGGTGGCATGTGTGCCGAAGGACACACATGCTTCGTGATCTGATTCGTCGCAGTTGTTTGAACGAAGCTGCACAGCAGCGCAGTGAGTTCTGCGACGCACCCCGTCCGCGAGCACCACAGGTTGCCCCAGCGCACAGCGCTGGGGACGCAGACAGCGGGGTCGCCTTTTCTTTGGTGACTTTCATTTGGCGACGCAAAAGAAAGCCACTGCGCCGCCGGGCGCACACCCCGGCCTCCGCCCTTTAGCCAAGCATGCTGCTTCACCAGCACGCCCAGGCTTCGACAAGCCCGAACGGTAGGGGCGGTACCCAGGCTCAGCCCAAACGGGTTAGGGAACTGAAAAGCTACTAAAAATATAGCTATCAGCGCTTACTGCATAAGCGCTACAAGCCAAAAACACTCAATCCCCCAACCGCCCCAACGCCCGCAACACATTCTCCGCCGTCGCAGGCGCCGTCAGTACCACGGGCTGGCCCGCCTGGTCTACGCTGCGCCCCGCAGCCACTGCATTGCGCAGCGCTTCATACACGCTGATCGCCAGCATGAACGGCGGCTCCCCCACCGCCTTGCTGCCACCCACGTTGTCTTCCCGATTGGCCTCTGGCCAGAGCGCCACTTTGAAGTGCGCGGGGATGTCGCCCGTCGCCGGGATCTTGTAGGTGCTGGGCGCGTGGGTGGCCAAGTAGCCCTTGTCGTTCCACACCAGTTGCTCGGTCGTGAGCCAGCCCATGCCCTGCACAAAACCACCTTCGATCTGCCCGATGTCGATGGCCGGGTTGATGCTGTGGCCCACGTCGTGCAGGATGTCCACGCGGGTCACGCGGCTCTCGCCCGTCAGGGTGTCGATCACCACCTCGGAGCACGCCGCGCCGTAGCTGAAGTAATAAAAAGGCCGGCCCGTGAGCGTGGCCTTGTCGTAGTGGATCTTCGGCGTGCGATAGAAACCGTCGCTCCACAGCTGGATGCGGTTGGCATACGCCTCCTTCACCACGGCGTCGAAAGCGCGTACTTGCTTGGGCGAGATCACCTGGCCGCCCTCAAAGCGGACGGCGCCTGCGCCGCAGGTGTCGAGCCCGGCCACGAAAGAGGCGATGTTGTCGCGCACATTGCGCGCCGCAAACTGTGCGGCGCGGCCGTTCAGGTCGGTGCCGCTGCTGGCGGCCGTGGCGCTGGCGTTTGGCACCTTGCTGGTGTCGCTGGCCGTGACCAGCACGCGGTGCAGGGGCACACCCAACTCGTCGGCCACGATCTGCGCCACTTTGGTGTGCAGGCCCTGGCCCATTTCGGTGCCGCCGTGGTTCACCTGCACGCTGCCGTCGGTGTACACATGCACCAGTGCGCCCGCCTGGTTGAACAGCGTGGCCGTAAAGCTGATGCCGAACTTGACGGGTGTGATGGCCAGGCCGCGCTTGAGCACGGGCTGCAAGGCGTTCCAGGCGGCAATGTCGGCCTGGCGCTTGCGGTAGTCGGCATCGCGCTCTAGCTGGGGCAGCAACGCATGCAGGATGTTGTCCTCTACCGTCATCTGGTAGTGCGTGACGTTACGGCCGCTGCTGGCGTCCTGGCCGTACAGGTTGGCCATGCGCACGTCCTGTGCGTCAAGACCAATGGCGCGGGCGATGTCGCCCAGGATGGCCTCGATCACGATCACGCCCTGCGGGCCACCGAAGCCGCGGAACGCGGTGTGGCTCTGTGTGTTGGTCTTGCAGCGGTACGACGCGATTTCCACATCGCTCAGGTAGTAGGCGTTGTCGCTGTGGAACACGGCCCGGTCGGCCACGGGGCCGGACAGGTCGGCGCTGAAGCCGCAGTTGGCGGCCATCTGCAGCTTCAGGCCCGTGATGCGGCCGGTGTCGTCAAAACCCACGTCGTATTCGTACGCAAACGGGTGTCGTTTGCCGGTGACCATGAAGTCTTCATCGCGGTCCAGCCGCAGCTTGACGGCGCGGCCGAACTTGTGGGCGGCCACGGCAGCCCACACGGCCAGATGGCCGGCCTGGGTCTCCTTGCCGCCAAAGCCCCCGCCCATGCGGCGGCATTCCACCTTCACGGCGTGGTTGTCAATGCCGAGGGCGTGTGCCACCCAGTGCTGCACCTCGCCGGGGTGCTGGGTGCTGGAGTAGATCCACCACTGCTTTTGCTCCAGCGGCAGGGCGTAGGCGATCTGGCCTTCCAGGTAGAAGTGCTCCTGCCCGCCCACCTCGAACGCGCCTTGCAGGCGATGGGGCGATTGCGCAAGGCCCGTGGCGGCGTTACCCCGGCGCACGAACACGGGGGGTAACACGTAGCTTTCGGCCTTGAGCGCGTCGTGCACCGAGAGCACGGCGGGCAGTGGGATGATGTCGAGCTTCACAGAGCGCACGGCGCGGCGCGCCTGCATCACCGAGTCGGCCACCACCAGGCCGATGACCTGTCCGATGTGCTGCACGGTGTCGTGCGCAAACACGGGCTCGTCGTGCGCGAAGGCGGCCAGCAGCTTGTCGCCCGGCACGTCGGCCGCCAGCACCACGCCGCGCACGCCGGGCAGGGCGAGGGCGGCGCTGGCGTCCACGCCGTTCAGCGTGCCGTGGGCCACGGTGGAGAGAATCGGCGCCGCGTACAGCGTGCCTTTGACCTCCGGCAGGTCGTCGATGTAGTGGGCCGCGCCCGCCACTTGGGCGCGGGCGCTTTCGTGGATGTGCGACTGGCCCATGGCGCGGGTGCTGGCGGGGGCACTTGGCTGCGGTGCTGCCAGGGGCTCGGCGGCATGGGCGTCGGCAGCAGCGACCATGGGGTCTTCCACCGCGTCGCGGCTGACAGAGATGGATTCGCGCTGGTTCATACCACTTCCTCCAGACGGAAGTTCTCCACACTCACCGCGTCTTCGCCCTGGCTCTCCAGCCAGAAGCGCTGCAGCAGGCTGGCCAGCACCGTGCGGCGGTAGGCGCCACTGGCGCGCATGTCCGAGATCGGGTTGAACTCGGTTTTCAGCGCGTGCGCAGCACGGGCAACGGTGTCGGCGTTCCAGGGTTGGCCGACGAGCGCGGCTTCGGTCCGGGGTGCGCGGGCCGGGGTGGCTGCGACGCCCCCTGCGCCGATGCTGGCGCGGCGCACCACGTTGGCTTCGATGTCGAGGTTGACGACCAAACACACCGCCGAGATGTCATCGTCAAACCGTTTGGAAACCTTGTACGCGCGAAGCGCCTCCGTCACACTGGGGCGGGGGACCACGATGCGCACCAGCAGCTCGTCCGGCGCCATCACGTTCTGGCGGTAGCCGGTGTACAGGTCTTCCAGCGCCAGGGTGCGTTCGCCGCGCACGCTGGCCAGCACCACCTGGGCGCGCAGGGCAATCAGCAGCGGCATCGAATCGCCAATGGGCGAGCCGTTGGCCACGTTGCCGCCCAGCGTGCCCGAGTTGCGCACTGGCAGGCCCGCAAAGCGCGTGGCAAAGGTGCGCAACTGCGGCCACTGCGACACCAGCGCGGCAAAGGCGTCGGTCAACGTAACGGCAGCGCCGAGGGTGATGTGGTGCGCGTCCTGCTGCACCGTGCGCAGCTCGGCCACACGCGTCACGTCCAGGATGCGGTCGTACTGCTTGTGCTGCTTGGTCACCCACAGGCCCACATCGGTGCAGCCCGCCACCACCTGCGCCGCAGGGTGTGCGGCCCGTGCAGCCAGCAGGTCGGTCAGTGTGGTGGGAGAAATATAAGAAGAATTGGACTCTAGCGCTTGATGGTTAAGCGCTAGCAGCTCTAATTTTTGTAGCACCAGGGGTTCGTTCACGGCCATCGCGGGCAGAGCGGCCATTTGCTGGGCCGCGTCCAGAATGGGGCGGTAGCCGGTGCAACGGCACAGGTTGCCGGAGAGTTCTTCTTGCGCCAGTTCGCGGGTGATGGGCTGGCCGTGGCACACATGGTCGAGCGCCGACGGGCCGCCCCTAGGCGCGAGGGCCCCCTCGGGGGGCAGCGAACCACACGCAGTGGGGAGCGTGGGGGCGATGTACTTCTGGTACATGCCAAAGAGGCTCATCACGAAGCCTGGCGTGCAGAAGCCACATTGGGAGCCGTGGCACTGAACCATCGCTTCCTGAGCGGGATGCAAGGTGATGGATTGCCTGGCAGCGGAGGCGTCATCGCCAACCGGCTGAATCAGCGGGTCTTCCGCGAGGTCCTCCACCGTCCACAGTGCCATGCCGTTCACCGAATGCGCCAGGCGGATGCAGCTGTTGACTGCGCTGTAGTGCAGCTTGCCATCGCGCGCCTCGCCCAGCACCACGGTGCAGGCGCCGCAGTCGCCTTCGCCGCAGCCCTCCTTGGTGCCGGTGCAGCCCAGGTCTTCGCGGAGCACCTCCAGCAGCGTGCGGTCGGGTGGTACATTGCCCAGCGCCACAGGCTGGCCGCGGCGCAGGAATTGCAAGGGTTGGGTGGTCATGACGGATGCCGCTTCTTCGATTGCTATCAATTCATCAGAGGGTAGGGCGCCCTGAGGCCCCCAGCATAAGTACAAGCTTATGACATCAATGCACGCACTGCTATGAGAGACCACGCCCTTTTCGACAAGATAGACCTCCATCTCATAAGGGTCTTGCACACCGTGCTCACTGAACGCAGCGTATCGAGGGCCGCCGTCCGCTTGGGCATGCACCAGCCGGCGGTGTCGGCTGCGCTCAAACGCCTGCGTGACCTGGCGGGCGACCCGCTGCTGGTGCGCTCTGGCGCCAGCATGATGCCCACTGACGCCGCGCTGCGCATGGTGGAACCTGCCGGGGCCATCCTGCGGTCGGCTGAGGCGCTGTTCTCCGACGCCCGGGGGTTTGACCCGCGCACCGCCACCCGCACTTTTCGCGTGGCCGCCAGCGACTACCTCGACCCGCTGTTCCTGCCCCAACTGGTGGCCCGCATCAAGGTCGAGGCACCCTTGTGCCCCATCGAAATCCTGCCCCTGTCGGCCGACACGCACTACCACGCGCACCTGGCACAAGGTGAGGTGGACGTGGTGATCGGCAACTGGCCCCAGCCGCCCGACGACCTGCACATGGGCCGCCTGTTTGGCGACGAGGTGGTGTGCCTGGTCGGCAAAGACCACCCCGCCGTGCGGCGCGGCTGGGACGTGGAAAGCTGGCTGGCCGCGGAGCACATTGCACCCACGCCCACCCACCCCGGCGCACGGGGCGTGATCGATGCGCACCTGGACGGACTGGGCATGCAGCGCCACATCACGGCGCGCTGCGCGCATTTCAGTCTGATCCCCAGCATCGTGGCATCGAGCTTGCTTGTGCTGACCACGGGCCGCCAATATTGCGAGCGTTATGTGGAGCAACTACCGCTGGCCATCCTGCCGTGCCCGGTGCCGTTCCCCCGGCTCATGTACTACCAGCTGTGGCATGCGCGCACGCACCATTCGGCGGCGGCCGCCTGGTTGCGCGACTGTGTGAAGACCGTGGCCGCTTCGCTACGAAAAGAATAGCTGTTGGCGCATGCTGAACAAGCGCAAGATGGTGTTTTCATTCTTATAACAAGTTGTAAAACTGAGAGACAATCCCCGCATGAGTTCACCTCCTACTTCCACCGCTCCGGGTGCGTCGCCGCCACCCCGGTTGCAGTTGACGGGCATCACCAAACGCTACCCGGCCGTGGTGGCCAACAGTGACGTGTCGCTGACGGTGTTGCCCGGCGAGATCCATGCGGTGCTCGGCGAAAACGGCGCGGGCAAGTCCACGCTGATGAAAATCATCTACGGCTCGGTCAAGCCGGACGAAGGCAGCGTGTTTTTCAACGGCCAAGCCGTGCAGGTGCGCAATCCGCAAGAAGCCCGCGCTTTAGGCATTGCCATGGTGTTCCAGCACTTCAGCCTGTTCGACACCCTCACGGTGGCCGAGAACGTGTGGCTGGGCCTGGACAAAAGCCTGACGCTGGCTGAAGTGACCAGCCGCATCACCGCCAAGGCCACCGAATACGGCCTCGACATCGACCCCCTGCGCCCCGTGCACACGCTGAGCGTGGGTGAGATGCAGCGGGTCGAAATCATCCGCGCACTGCTGACCAACCCCAAGGTGCTGATCCTGGACGAGCCCACCTCGGTGCTCACGCCCCAGGCGGTCGAAAAGCTCTTTGTGGTGCTGCGCAAGCTGGCCAGCGAGGGCTGCAGCATCCTCTACATCAGCCACAAGCTGCACGAAATTCGCGCGCTGTGCACCGCCTGCACCGTGCTGCGCGGCGGCAAGGTCACGGGTGTGTGCAACCCGGCCGAGGAATCCAATGCCTCCCTGTCGCGCCTGATGATCGGCGCCGAGCCGCCCGCGCTGGAACACCGCGACGTGCAGACCGGCGCCACCGTGCTGCGGGTGCAGGGGCTGTCGCTGCCGCGCGCCGACCAGTTCGGGGTCGATTTGATCGACCTGCAGTTCGAAGTCAAGGCGGGCGAAGTGGTGGGCATTGCGGGCGTGTCGGGCAACGGGCAAAAAGAACTGCTGTACGCGCTGTCGGGCGAAGACCGGCGCGCAGAGCCCTCCAGCATCCAGGTATCAGGCCAGAACGCGGGCCGCATGGGCCCCAGCCACCGCCGTGCGCTGGGCCTGCACTTTGTGCCGGAAGAGCGCCTGGGTCGTGGTGCCGTGCCCACCATGGGCCTGGCGCACAACCTGCTGCTCACCCGCACCAATGCGGTCAGCGGCAGTGGCTGGATCAAGGTGGGCGCTTTGCAAAAACACGCCGAGGCCATCATCCAGCGCTTTAACGTCAAGGCCGGCGGCCCCAACGCGGCGGCCAAATCACTGTCGGGGGGTAACCTGCAAAAGTTCATCGTGGGACGCGAGATCGACGCCAATCCCAAGCTGCTCATCGTCTCGCAGCCCACCTGGGGCGTGGACGTGGGCGCGGCCGCGCAGATTCGCGGCTCGATTCTGGCGTTGCGCGATGCGGGCTGCGCCGTGCTGGTGGTCAGTGAGGAGCTGGACGAATTGTTTGAAATCTGCGACCGGCTGCACGTGGTGGCCAAGGGACATCTGTCGCCGTCTGTGCCGCGCGCTGACGCCACCGTGGAGCGCATTGGCGAATGGATGAGCGGCCTGTGGCACGCCGATGTACAGGCCCACCTCGCCCACCAACAAGCCCAAACCGGGGAGGCTCAGCATGCTTAAGCTGGAACCGCGTCCCCAGGCTTCCCGGCTCTGGACCTATGGGTCGCCCTTGCTGGCGCTGGCCTTCACGGTGCTGATTGGTGTGGCCTTGTTTGTGGCGTTGGGCAAGGACCCGGTGCGCGGGCTGCAGGTGTTCTTCTGGGAGCCCATCAAGACGCCGTACGCCATCGGTGAACTCATGGTCAAGGCCACGCCGCTCTTGCTCATTGCGCTCGGGCTGGCTGTGTGTTTTCGCTCCAACGTGTGGAACATCGGGGCCGAAGGCCAGTTTGTGATCGGCGCAGTCGCGGCCGGGGGCATGGCCTTGCTGGCCGACAAGACCACCGGGCCCTGGATCGTGCCCGCCATTTTGCTGGCGGGCGTCCTGGGCGGCATGGTGTGGGCTGGGCTCACCGCGCTGCTGCGTGACAAGTTCAACGCCAATGAAATCCTGGTGAGCCTGATGCTGGTGTATGTGGCCACGCTGGTGCTGGGCTACCTGGTCTACGGCCCCTGGAAAGACCCCATGGGCTACAACTTTCCGCAGACCAAGACGTTTGAGAAGGTCACGCAGATCCCCCGGCTGATGCAGGGCTCGCGCATGTCGATTGGCCTGTTGCTGGCGCTGGCCGGGGCGGCGGCGCTGTGGGTGTTTTTGTTCCGCACTCGGGCCGGGTTTGCCCAGCAGGTGGGCGGGCTGGCCCCGGCGGCGGCGCGTTACGCGGGGTTCTCGTCGCGCCGCGCGCTGTGGACGGCGCTGCTGATTTCGGGCGGGGCCGCGGGCCTCGCGGGGGCTTTGGAAGTGGCGGGGCCTATCGGCCAGCTCACGCCGTATGTGCCGGCAGGCTACGGTTTTGCGGCCATCATCGTGGCCTTTGTCGGGCGACTGCATCCGGTAGGCATGATTTTGTCGGCCATTCTCATGAGCATGTTCTACATCGGTGGGGAACTCGCGCAATCGCGTTTGGGGCTGCCCAAATCCCTGACCGGCGTGTTCCAGGGTTTGTTGCTGTTCACGCTGCTGGCGTGTGACACGTTGATCGCCTACCGCATCCGCTGGGTGTCTACCACCGCAGCCACGAAAGGAGGCAAATGATGGAATCCTACGCACTCCTGATCGGCGCGACGCTCAGCGCTGGAACGGTACTGGCCATCGCGGCCTTGGGCCTGCTCATCAATGAAAAGGCGGGCATCGTCAATCTGGGGGCCGAGGGCATGATGCTCTGCGCCGCCATTGCGGGCTTTGCCACGGTGGTGCACACAGGCAACACCTGGCTGGGGTTTGCGGCGGGCATGGCAGCGGGCGCGCTGCTGGCCGCCATTTTTGGTGTGCTGGTGATCTGGCTCAACACCAACCAGTACGCCACGGGGCTCGCGCTCAGCTTGTTCGGCGTCGGCTTTTCAGCATTTGCAGGCATCAGCTATGTGCAGGCCAAGCTCCCTGAGCTGCCCAAGTACGCGATTCCGGTGTTGGGTGATGTGCCGCTGCTGGGCCCCGCCCTGTTTCGGCAGCACCCGCTGGTGTACATCACCATGCTGCTGGTGGCTGGATTGATCTGGTTCCTGTACCGCTCGCGCGCGGGTCTGGTGTTGCGCTCGGTGGGCGAGTCGCCTGAGTCCGCCCATGCGCTGGGCTACCCCGTGCGCCGTATCCGTTTGGCCGCTGTGGTGGCCGGGGGCGCGTTGTGCGGGCTGGCTGGCGCGTACATCTCGACCGTCTACACCCCGCTGTGGGTCGAAGGCATGGTGGCCGGGCGCGGCTGGATTGCTCTGGCGCTCACCACCTTTGCCACCTGGCGCCCGGCACGGGTGTTGCTTGGTGCTTACCTGTTTGGCGGCGTGACCATGCTGCAGTTCCATTTGCAGGCCACGGGCGTGCAGGTGGCCAGCCAGTTGCTGAGCATGCTGCCGTATGTGGCGACCATCGTGGTGCTGGCGCTGATCTCGCGCAATCCGGCGTGGATCCGCATCAACATGCCCGCATCGCTGGGCAAGCCGTTTTATCCAGGCAGTTGAAATGGACGAGGCCAGCGCCGCAAATGCGCGTTACCCAGCGGTAGATCGCCCCATAATTAGTGTTTTTCGCGTGTTTAACCCCCCAAACGTTCTCAAGAAGGAACCGACATGACTGATCTGCAGAAACGCTCCATGCTCAAGGTGGCAGCGCTCTCCGCCGTTGCCGCCGCCGCACTCGTGGGCTGTGGCAAGAAGGAAGAACCGGCACCGGCCCCTGCGCCTGCTCCGGCCCCTGTGGCAGAAGCCCCGGCACCCAAGCCCGAGCCACTGAAGATCGCTTTTGCCTATGTTGGCCCTGTGGGCGACGGTGGCTGGACGTTTGCACACGACAACGGTCGCAAGGCCATCGAAAAAGAGTTCGGCGACAAGGTGGTGACCAGCTTTGTGGAAAGCGTGCCCGAATCGGCCGACGCCGAGCGCGTGCTGCGCGACATGGCCGGCCAAGGCAACAAGCTGATCTTTGGCACCACCTTTGGCTACATGAACTCCATCGAGAAGCTCGCTCCCGACTTCAAGGACGTGAAGTTCGAGCACGCCACCGGTTACAAGACAGCCGAGAACGTGCGCACTTACGACAGCCGCACCTATGAAGGCGCTTACATGGCGGGCGTGATCGCTGGCGCGATGACCAAGTCCAACACGCTGGGCGTGGTCGGCTCGGTGCCGATCCCCGAGGTGATCCGCAACATCAACAGCTTCACCCTGGGCGCCCAGTCGGTCAACCCCAAGGTCAAGACCAAGGTGGTGTGGGTGAACGAGTGGTTCAGCCCACCCAAGGAAACCGAAGCGGCCACCAGCCTGATCAACGGCGGCGCCGACGTTCTGTTCCAGAACACCGATTCGCCTGCCGTGCTCAAGACTGCGCAAGAAAAAGGCAAGCGTGCCTTCGGTTGGGATTCCGACATGACCGCCTACGGCCCCAAGGCCCACCTGGCATCTGCCGTCATCAACTGGGGCCCGTACTACATCAAGGCCACCAAGGACGCTCTGGAAGGCACCTGGACCACCGGCCAGAGCTGGTGGGGTGTGAAGGAAGGCGCGATTGACATCGTTTCCATCGCCGACGACGTGCCTGCCGAGATCAAGACCAAGGTCGAAGAAATCAAGAAGGGCCTGGCCGACGGTACGTACCAGATCTGGAAGGGCCCTATCGTGGGTCAGGACGGCAAGGAAGTTGTGGCCAAAGACACGGTGGCCGATGACAAGTTCTTGGGCGGTGTGAACTTCTACGTCAAGGGCGTGGAAGGCAAGATCCCCGGCGGCGAAAAGAAGTAAGCCGTAAAGCAAATCAGAGGGCCCGCGGGCCCGCTGAACACAGAGAGGGCCGCCTGCGGGGGGCCCTTTTTCATTTCTGTTTTGGTTGTAGAGGTGCAGGCAGATGGTCGAATCAAGCTTGTGGCATCCGGTGGCTTTGGTGGGCAACGTGGCGCAGACCCCCGTTGCCGTGCAGCTGCTGGACCAGCCCGTGGTGGTGTGGCGCGACGCAGCGGGCGCGGTGCAGGCGTTTGCCGACCAGTGTCCGCACCGGGGCGCTAGGCTGTCGCTGGGCCGCGTGACGCCAGAGGGGCAGCTGGAGTGCCCGTACCACGGCTGGCAGTTTGCAGCCGGCGGGCGCTGCACCCATGTGCCCGCATTGCCCGCGTTTGTGCCGCCGCCGGGGCATTGCGCGCGGGCCTTTGCCGCGCGTGAAGCCCATGGCCTTGTGTGGGTGCGCATGCAAGAGGGCAGTGCGGCACTGCCCCAATTTGCGGCCGAAGCCGACGCGCGGCTGCGCAAGCTCAACTGCGGGCCGTATGACGTGGCGGCCAGCGCGCCACGCATCATCGAGAACTTTTTGGACATGTCGCACTTTGGTTTTGTGCACGAAGGCTGTCTGGGCAGCCGCGACGCCACCGCCATTGACGACTACCGCGTGGAACCCACGCCCACCGGCCTGCTGGCCACCGGCTGCAAGGCTTGGCAGCCACAGTCCAACCTGCATTCGACGGCCCCGGCCCAGGTGGAGTACACCTATGAAGTCACGGCACCGTATGCCGCAGTGCTGACCAAGGTGCCGGAAGCAGGCACCACGGCTTTGGACGGATGGCGTGAGTCGATAGCGCTCTTTATCTGTCCGATCACCCCGGTGCGCAGCCGCGTATGGTTTCGCCTGGCAGTGGCAGATTTCGAGTCGCCTGACGAGAAGCTGCAGGCGTTTCAACACACCATCTTCACGCAGGACCAACCCGTGCTGGAGTCGCAGATGCCGCAATGCCTGCCCCTGGACCTGCGCGCAGAGTTGCATACCGCTGCCGACAAGGCATCATCTGCCTACCGCCGTTTTCTGCGCCAGAGCGGCATCACTTTTGGAGTCTGCTGATGTTTAAAGTGCCCCCCATTTCTGCCGAGCGTCTGCCCGGCTTGCTGCGCTCCATGCCAAAGGCCGAGCTGCACATCCACATCGAAGGGTCGCTGGAGCCCGAGCTGATCTTTGCGCTGGCGCAGCGCAACGAATTGACCTTGCCCTATGCCAGCGTCGAAGACCTGCGCAGCGCCTACGCGTTCAGCAACCTGCAGAGTTTTCTGGACATCTACTACGCGGGCGCCAGCGTGCTGCTGCACGAGCAGGACTTTTATGACATGGCGCGTGCCTATCTGGGCCGCGCGGCGCGCGACAACGTGTTGCACGCCGAAATCTTCTTTGATCCCCAAACCCACACCGCCCGCGGTGTGGCCATGCAGACCGTCATCAACGGCCTGCACCGCGCTTGCGAAGATGCGCGTACGGAGCTGGGCATCAGCGCCACGCTGATTCTGTGTTTCCTGCGCCACCTGAGCGAAGAGTCCGCATTTGAAACCCTGGAGCAGGCGCAGCCCCTGCTCGACAAGATCGTGGGCGTTGGACTTGATTCGAGCGAACTGGGCCATCCCCCCGAAAAGTTCGCACGTGTCTTTGCGCGCTGCCGGGAACTGGGCTTGCGGCTGGTAGCCCATGCAGGTGAGGAAGGCCCCCCTGCCTACATCTGGAGCGCGCTCGACGTGCTCAAGGTCGAGCGCATCGACCATGGTGTGCAAGCGGTGCACGACGCGGCGCTGATGCAGCGCCTGGCGCAAGACCGCATTGCGCTGACGGTCTGCCCCTTGTCCAACCAAAAGCTGTGTGTGTTCCCCGACCTCGCAGACCACAACCTGCGCACGCTGCTGGATGCAGGGCTGGCAGCCACGGTCAATTCAGACGACCCGGCGTATTTTGGTGGCTACATCAACGAAAACTTCACCCAGGTGTTCGCGGCCACGGGCCTTACCGCCAAGCACGCCTACCAGTTGGCCTTCAACAGTTTTGAAGCCAGTTTTGCAGGCAACGCCGACAAACGCGTCTGGGAGCACAAGCTCAAGGAAACCTTTGAGCGGTGTGTCGAGCACGACTATTGACCCGGAACCGCCCCCAGCGTGGCACTGCACCCACCTGGGTAGACACAGGGGCAACAGGGGTGTCAAAAAAATACTAAAAAAGATAGCTATTAGCGCTTGACTGACAAGCGCTAGAGCCAGATTTGACCAATAAAACCCGCAACATCTGTTGGTATTTGCCAGTCCTGACCGAACCAGACTAAGCGACGGTCGTGCTCCGGTATGGTGCACGAATTGCGGGTAAACCCTACAATCGTGAGCTTTTGTAAGCCCCGACATGCTTGCGCTCCGTCTGGGGTGTGTGTGCTCCGCACCGTGGGGCCGCCGTTTTGCGCATGCGTTCTGCGCTGGTCCCCGTCGGATTCCTCCCCATGTTTCTCAATCAAATTTCCATCGGCAAGCGCCTCACCCTGGTGCTGGGCGTGATCCTGGTGCTGTTTTTCGTCAGCAGCGTAGTTGCAGTCGTCAAACTGAACCAGCTGGGCACGGTGATCTCCGCCATGGTCGACGACAACGTCAAAACCGAGCGCGCGGGCTCCGACTGGCTGCGGCACACCACTTCGGGCGTGCAGCGCGCCGCCGCCATTGCCAAGAGCAGCGACGCCAGCCTGATCCCTTACTTTGCGCCGGCCACCGCAGAGTCGATCAAAAACACGAACGAGCTGCAGAAGTTCATCGAGTCCAAGATGCTCACGCCTGAGGACAAGGCCCTGTTTGCCAAGGTGGGCGACCTGCGCAAGGATTACCTTGCTGCCCGCGAGGAGGTGAGCAAACACAAGCAGGCCGGTGATGCTGAAGCCGCCAACCGCGTGTTTTCCGAGCGCTTTGAGCCCACATCGCGCAGCTATCTGGCAGGCGTTCAGCAGATGGTGGATATTCAACGCACCCGGCTGGATGCGGCGGGCAAGCGCAGTGAAGCGCTCCGGGCCCAGACCACGCTGCTGCTGCAGATCTGCACAGCGGTCTCGCTGCTGCTGGGAGGGCTGTTGGCCTGGTTGCTGGCCAACAGCATCACACGCCCCTTGCGCCACGCCGAGGCCATCGCCGAGTCGATTGCTGACATGGACCTGACCGGTGCCCCCCAAGCCAGTTATGCCAATGATGAAACGGGCCGCCTGCTGCGTGCGCTGGACCTGATGCGCAGCGCGCTGCATGGCTCGCTGCAGCAGGTGCGCGGCGTGGTGGACAGCATTTCCACGGCCAGCACCCAGATCGCCATTGGCAACCAGGACTTGAGCGCCCGCACCGAGCAGACCGCCAGCAGCCTGCAGGAAACCGCCAGTTCGATGGAAGAGCTGACCAGCACTGTGCGCCAGAGCGCCGACTCGGCCGTGCAGGCCAACCAACTCGCGGCGTCGGCCGCACAAGTAGCGCAGCGCGGTGGCGACGTGGTGTCCCAAGTGGTCAACACCATGGACGAGATCAACGCCAGCAGCAAGAAGATTTCCGACATCATCGGCACCATTGATGGCATTGCCTTCCAGACCAACATCCTGGCGCTGAACGCAGCGGTCGAGGCGGCACGCGCTGGTGAACAGGGCCGTGGTTTTGCCGTGGTGGCAAGTGAAGTGCGCAGCCTGGCCCAGCGCAGCGCCGAAGCGGCCAAGGAGATCAAGACGCTGATTGGCGTGTCGGTCGAAAAGGTGGAGTCAGGCGCCGCGCTGGTGCAAAACGCAGGCACCACCATGGGCGAGATCGTGAGTTCGGTGCGCCGAGTGACTGACATCATTGGCGAGATCAGCGCCGCGGCGTCGGAGCAAAGCCTGGGCATAGGCCAGGTGAACGTTGCCGTGAGCCAGCTCGACCAGATGACGCAGCAAAATGCCGCGTTGGTGGAAGAGTCCACCGCTGCGGCTGAAAGCCTGAAGGACCAGGCTGCGCGTTTGGCGGACGTGGTGGGCGCCTTCCGTCTGGGCGCGCCTTCGCATGCGCCGCGCCTGAACTGAGGCGCTTTGGCGACTGCATTTTTCGGACAGAGGTCAACCCGCCAGCTGATCAACCCCACCCGTAGAACACCCCGCCAGATTCGTCGCCCTGCGAATCTGGCGTTTTTATCCCCAGGGTCATGTAGAGGAACACCATGTACAAAAACCTCGCCACCGCACTGCGTGCGGCCTGTGTGAGTGCGCTTGTGGGCGCCGTTTTTATCCCTCCCGTTTTCGCCCAGACACCGCCGCCGGTGAAGGCTGGCTTTGTCTATGTCTCGCCCATCACCGAAGCGGGCTGGACGCGCCAGCACGATGAAGGTCGCAAGGCCGTGGAGGCTGCGCTGGGGAGCCAGGTGAAGACCACGTTTGTGGAGAACGTCGCCGAAGGGGCCGACGCCGAACGCGTGATTCGCGACCTGGCCGCCACCGGGCACCAGATCATCTTCACGCCCAGTTTTGGCTACATGGAGCCCACGCTGAAGGTGGCGCAGGACTATCCCAACGTGAAGTTCGAATCCATCACGGGCTACAAGACCGCGCCCAATGTGGCCACCGCCAACGCGCGCTACTACGAGGGCCGCTATCTGGCGGGCATTGCCGCAGGGCGCATGAGCAAGACGGGCGTGGCCGGGTTCGTGGCCGGTTTCCCCATCCCTGAAGTGCTGCAGGGCATCAACGCCTTCACGCTGGGCATGCGCTCGGTCAACCCGCAGGCCACCGTCAAGGTGGTGTGGTTGAACGTGTGGTTTGACCCGCCCAAGGAGCGCGACGCCGCCATGGCGCTGTTCAACCAGGATGTGGATGTGATCGCGTTCCACACCGGCTCGACAGCCGTGATGGCAGCTGCGCAGGAGCGTGGAAAGATGGCGGTGGCCTACCACTCCGACATGCGCAAGACTGGGCCCGATGCACAGATCGTGGCCGTGACACACCAATGGGGCAGCTACTACACCGAGCGTGTGCGCGCGGTTCAAGGCGGCACCTGGAAAAGCGCCAACCTCTGGGGGGGCGTGCGCGAGGGCATGATCCGCGTTGGCGACTTTGGTCCCCGGGTCCCTGCGGCTGTGCAGCAGGAGGTGCTGAACGCGCAAAAAGCCATTGGGGCGGGCAGGCTGCAGCCGTTTAGCGCGGGCAGGGCGCCGGTGCGCGACAACGAGGGACAGGAGAGGGTCGCGCCCGGGCAGGGGCTGACCGATGCGCAAATCCTGCAGATGAACTGGCTCGTGGAGGGCGTGGTGGGCAAGCTGGCGCGCTGAGAACGCCCCAGGCAAGTCCGCAATAGCCTCTATCCGGTGTGCCATATACAAGCCGTCAGCCCTGCCGCTAAGCTACCCACCATGCGTGTATACCGTTCTGCCCTTTTGCGCTTTGCCGACGACGGCACCGCTGTTTATGACGAAGATGGCCTGCTGGCAGTGGGCCCCGATGCCCTGGGCCGCCAGCGCGTGGTGGCCGCGGGCGCTTGGCAGGCCCTGGCCTCGCAGTATGCGGACCAACCCGTCACCCACCTTCCGGGGCGCTTGCTGGCGCCCGGTTTTGTGGACATGCACATTCACTTTCCGCAGACCGATGTGATTGGCTCGCCCGCCGACGGGCTGTTGCCTTGGCTGGAGAACTACACATTTCCCCACGAGTCCCGCTTTGCCGAGTCCGAATACGGCCAACAGGTGGCGCCGGTCTTCCTTGACGAGCTGCTGCGCCACGGGGTGACCACCGCACTGGCATTTTCAACATCCCATCCGGCCTCCGTGGACGCGCTGCTGGGCGAGGCGCAGCGTCGGCACATGCGCCTGATCACCGGCAAGGTGCTGCAGGACCGCCACTCGCCCGATGGCGTGCGCGACGACACCGAACAAAGCCTCATCGACACGGAAGCGTTGATCCAGCGCTGGCATGGCGTGGACCGCCTGGGGTACGCGATCACCCCCCGCTTTGCGCCCACCAGCACGCCCGAGCAGCTGCGCGGTGCGGGCGAATTGGCCGCACGCTACCCCGATGTGTGGATCCAGTCGCACGTGGCCGAAAACCTGGACGAGATCCGCTGGGCGCGCGAGCTGTTTCCCGCGTCGCGCAGCTACCTGGGCGTGTACGACGACTTTGGCCTGATGCGTGAGCGGGCGGTATACGCGCACTGCATTCATTTTGACGACGACGACCGTGCCCTGATGCGCGACACCGGTGCCGTGGCCGCTGTCAGCCCCACCAGCAACCTCTTTTTGGGCAGCGGCTTTTTTGACTACGCCAGCGCCGACCGCGTGGGTTTTGGTTACGGCCTGGCCAGCGATGTAGGCGGCGGTACCAGCTTCAGCCCGTTTCACACCATGATGGCCGCCTACTATGTGGGGCGCGAAGGCCAGACCAAGCAGGGCCTGAGCCTGTCGCCCCAGCAGCTGTGGTGGCAACACACGGCAGGCGCGGCCAAGGCGCTGGGCCTGGCGGGCGTGGTCGGTAACCTGCAGCCTGGCTGCGAGGCCGATTTTGTGGTCCTGAACCCTCAGGCCACGCCGCTTTTGGCGCGCAAGACAGTCCAAGCGCGCAATCTGGGTGAGCTTTTGTTTGCGCTGATCGTGCTGGGTGATGACCGCGTGGTGGAGCAAACGGTAATTTCTCAAGCAAAATACGGCTCCAGCGCTTGATCATCAAGCGCTACCAGCTACGTATTTAATAGCGCCCGGCGGCTTGCAGCCAGACTGGGCCACAGCGCAGGGAGTTCTGCTATGAGCATCAAGAGCGACAGATGGATCCGCCGCATGGCGGCCGAGCACGGAATGATCGAGCCCTTTGAGCCCGGCCAGGTGCGCGAGGTTGAGGGCAAGAAGATCATCAGCTACGGCACCAGCAGCTACGGTTACGACATCCGCTGCGCGCCCGAATTCAAGGTGTTCACCAACATCCACAGCACCGTGGTGGACCCGAAGAACTTCGACGAGAAGAGCTTTGTGGATTTTGAGGGGGACAGCTGCATCATCCCGCCCAACAGCTTTGCGCTCGCCCGCACGATGGAATACTTTCGCATTCCCCGCAACGTGCTCACCATCTGCTTGGGTAAAAGCACTTACGCGCGCTGCGGCATCATCGTCAACGTCACCCCGTTCGAGCCCGAATGGGAGGGCTATGTGACGCTGGAGTTTTCCAACACCACGCCGCTGCCTGCCCGCATCTACGCGGGGGAGGGCTGTGCCCAGGTGTTGTTTTTCGAGAGCGACAAGGACGACGTGTGTGAGGTCAGCTACAAAGACCGCGGCGGCAAGTACCAGGGCCAGGTAGGGGTGACGTTGCCCAAGGCCTGACGGGCAGGGGGGGTGCGGCGGCGGCGGTGGCGTCCTACAGCACCACTGCCGGTTGGCCGAAATGCAAGCAGGGGTAAGTTTTCTTAGCATGGATGTCATGTTCCAGCGCCATGCTGGGGCAACCGAATCTGGAAGGAACCTTGCCATGTTGACCTTTGCCACTCCCTCCGTTGCTCCCTCGGTAGCCGCATGGATCGGCTCGTTGGCGGCTCCGTTCACCACCTTTTTCAGTGCAACTTCAGGTCAGTCCGACAGTCGGCAGGCCGTGGGTAGCGCATTACCTGACCGCTCAACGGGCGACGCCATTCGTCTGGTAGCGTCCACTCTGGCCAGTTCGTCTGTGGATGAAGCAGGCCACCGCACATGTGCTGCAGAAGCTGCCGAAACCGGCGTGACTTACTGGCCCTGCGAGCGGCTCAACGCTTTTATCTTGCAAATGGCAGCCCATGGACACTGCGTGAGTGCCGCGATGATGCTGGGCCATCGTCCATACGCAGTGCAGCAATTGGCCGCGGCGCAGCAGGTGCCCGACGAGGCGCTGCGCAATCTGGCTGCCGAACTGCAAACGTACTTTGATGCGCCGCCCGACTCCGCTGCTCAGCAGCTTGCTGCTCTGTAAAACAGACGGTGGGCCGTAGAACATGTGGGCCGGAGTTCAAGCCTCCACGCACACCCGGTTGCGGCCCTGGCCTTTGGCTTCGTAGAGCGCGGCGTCGCCACGGCGCAGGATGTCCGTGCCGTTGTCCTGCAAGCCGCGCATGCTGGCCACGCCAGCACTCACGGTGATGGAGCCCACCACTGGGTCTTGCTGATCTGCCATGGCCTGGACCACCGCCTGGGCAATGGCTTGGGCACCGGCCAGATCAGTGTCTGGCAACAACACCACAAACTCTTCGCCGCCCAAACGGGCGATCACGTCAGAGCCTCGCAGGCGCTCTTCCAGCGTCCGTGCAAGCCGCCTGAGCACCTCATCGCCTGCTTCGTGGCCGTAGGTGTCGTTCACGCGTTTGAAGTGGTCTACGTCCACGGTGATCAGGCTCAACGGCCTTCCACTGCGGCGGGCCATGGCCAGGCCAAACGCCATCTGCGTTTCGAACCCGCGCCGGTTGAGCAAACCTGTCAATGCGTCGGTGCGGGCCTGCAGGTCCAGCGCTCGGTTGGCTGCCTCCAGTTCCAGCGTTCGCAGGCGGACTTTTTCTTCCATGGCCTCGCGGGCAGCCAGCAGGCGGTGCGTCATGCGGCCCAGCGCCACCGAGAGTTTTGTCACTTCGCGATTGCTGTACACAGCAGGGATGTCGGCGCCAGGCTTCCCAGCTTCCACCGCGCTCGCCGCGTTGGCCAGCGCGTCTAGGTCCTCGCTCAGTCGGCGCGCTGCCATCCATGCCAGTGCAGACGCCAACAGCGCGGCGATCAGCCCCATCGCAAGTGTCATGCGCACGGTGCGATTGGCCTCGGCAAATGCCAACTCCACGGGTTGGCGCGCCACAATGAGCCATCCCAGATCGCTGGGGGCGTTGCGCGGTTGCAGCTGGGTGGCGGCGGTAAGGTAGCGCTGCTGGTCCTGCCAACGCACCACGGCGGTGTCAATCCGTCCGCCATCGCGGTTGTTGTTGATGTGGAGGCCTTCGGGCAAGCGCTGGCCCGCGGCTTGCAGCGCGGCTGTCTGCCCGCTGGGCGCGAGGATCATCTCGCCCTCCCGGTCAAAGATAAAGAGTTCGAGCGAGCTTTCGTCCGAACGGGGAGGCGTGAGGCTTTCGAGCACCTCCCGCGTCCATTCCCAGCTGCCATGAATGCCCAGCACGCCCACGGTGGTCGGGCCCAGGCGGATTGGAGCGGCGAAGTCGACGAATCGATAGGGTTCGCCGGATGCCAGTGGGGGAAGCAGCTTTTCCAGCAGTTTGGCGGGATGTACGTCGCCTACGTGTACCTCTTTGATGCCGGCTTTGAACCAGGGTCGTTCGGACACGCTTTGGCCCACCAGCATGCCATTGGTGGCCGAGCGCACGACGCCTTGTGCGTCTGCAACGCCAATCCACAGGTTGCTGGGGCGAGTGGCCTGACTGCGCGCCAACAAGTGTTGGGCTTCCGGGGCCTCCAGGCCCTGGGTCCATATCACCTCTGCGCTGGCCAGCACCTCGGCCTCGCGGCTGCGTTCCAGCAGCCCATTGGCCAGCAGCTTGCCTGCGTTTTCGGCCACCATCTGCAGCGACTCGCCGGCATCCCGTTGCAGCCGCCGCTTGAACAGCTCGCCGAAAGCCAGAGACAGCAGCACCGAGAGCATCACCACCAAGGTGCCAAAGACCAACGCAATCTGCATGCGCAAGCCACGGTCTGCAAAGCGGGCGATCAGCATCATGTTTGGGCCTGATGAGGGTTTGGCCGCATCGCCAGCCGCGCAGCCGCCAGGTCCCACCCCGCCCAGCCGCAGCTTTTGAACAACACCGGCCCTGGGCGCGCGGTGAAAAGGCCCCGCACGACATCGCGCAGGGTCGGGAGGGCCTCCACATCCAAGCCCGCCTGCAGCAGGTCGCCAGCTTCGTGGCAGGCATCTTCGGTGTCCACCACGATCTGCCCCTGGTGCGCGAAATGTTGGCACAGCGATGGCGAGAGTTCAGCCATGCTGGGGGTAAAGGCACCCACGGCCGCCACAAAGGCGTCAGGCCGGGGGGGCGTGGTGAGCACGATGTTATGGGCTGGCGTGCAGGTCACGATCAGGGAGCAGTGGGGCGTCGCCGCATCCGCGTCCTCCACCACGCGGACACTGGCGCCCAGCGCACGCACCTGTTCCGCCAATAGCCGGGCGCTGTGTGCACTGCGTGACGTCACCCATACCCTTTGCACGCCCAGGCCGTGGATGAATGCCTGCGCATGGGCCAGCCCCTGCACGCCGGCGCCCACGATGAGAAGGGGGCCTTGTGGCACCTGTGCCAGATGGCGGGCGGCCAGCAGCGAGACCGCTGCGGTGCGCCGTGCTGTCACCGTGGGGCCGTCCAGCACCCGTCGGCGCTCACCCGTGGCAATGTCGAACACCACCACATCGCCCTGGATGGCGGGGCGCCCCGTGCCTGCATTGCCGGGAGTAAGGGTGATGAGCTTGGTCATTGCCACAGTGCTGTCGGTGGCGGGCATCACAAAAAGACAGCCGCCCTGGGGGAGCGGGAGTACGCTGCGGGCAGGTACCGAAACGGTGCGGTCGTTCAGCAGGGTAGAAATTTCGTCGGCCAAAGGGCCCCATGGCAGCAGCGCCGCAGTGCTTGCGGCGTCCAGCGCGCCAGAGGGGACAGAAGAGGGGGCGAAAAGCATGGTCTGACTTTACACAGCACAAGGTGGGAAGGGGAGCGGGCAAGCCCTCAGGCGTCGCCGGGTGAACGGCTGCACACCCCGCGAGATCGACGCCGCGCTTGCAGTCACTCAGTGGGTGGCGCCCGCTCCAAGCGTGATGTCCTGTTGCGTCCGTATGGCCGCCTCCAGCGCGGTGTAGACGCCACGTACCATGTCCCGCAACGCCAGGTGAGGGGCACCTTGTTCGGGCAGCCAGGGAACATGCACAAACCCACCCCGTGCGCCAGCCGGTCCTGCGCCATGCGCCAGCAGGTGCATCAGCCCATACAGGACATGGTTGCAGACAAAGGTGCCTGCGGTTTGCGACACCTCACACGGTATGCCCGCCTTCAGAACCGCGCGCAGCATGGCCTTGACGGGCAGGCTCGAAAAATACGCGGCGGGCCCGTTGCGCACCACCGGCGTGTCGATGGGCTGGTCGCCCCGGTTGTCGGCAATGCGAGCGTCGTTGATGTTGATGCCAATACGCTCCAGAGACAGGGCACTGCGCCCACCTGCCTGGCCCAGGCACAGGGTGATGGCCGGTTGGTGCAGCGCCAGCAAGGCCTGTAGCCGCTGGAGCGATTCGTCAAACACGGTGGGCAACTGGGCCGCCACCACCGTATGGCCTGCAATGCGCTGGTCGTGCAGCGCCTGCGCGATCAGCCAACTGGGGTTCTGGGTGTCGCCACCGAAGGGGTCAAACCCGGTGAGCAGAATCAGCCGCTCCGCCCGGGGTGCGAAATGGGGTGCGTCGTGGGGCATGGCGTGTGAGGTGCGGCAGCTGTTGGAAACGTGGGTGCAAAAGCGGCGGTTTCTTCTTTTTCGGTGGATGGTAGCGGGCCGCCCCGAGGCGCGCTTCGGCGCGTAATATGTCGCCCATGCCCTCCGCCTCTGGAGCGTGCGGGAGAACCGGTATGAAATGGGAAGGCAATCGAGAATCCGACAACGTGGAAGACCGCCGCAGCGGCGGGGGCGGATCGCCCATCTTTGGCGGGCGCAGCATCGGCATCGGGACCATCGTGATTGCGCTGGTGGGCGGCTGGGTGCTCGGGATCAACCCATTGACGATTTTGGGGTTGCTGAGCGGCGGTGGCCCGCCCGCACAGGTGCAGTCCCAAGGCCCCGCACAGCGCCCACCTGCAGATGACACCATGGCCCGGTTTGTTTCCACGGTGCTGGCAGATACCGAAGACGTGTGGAAGACCGTTTTCAGCCAGGGTGGTGGCACCTACCGGGAGCCGCGGCTGGTGTTGTTTCGGGGCTCCACGCCCACGGCCTGTGGCACGGGGCAGGCCGCCATGGGTCCGTTTTATTGCCCCGCAGACCAAAAGGTCTACATCGACCTCGGTTTTTACGAAACCCTGAAGAACCGCCTGGGCGCGCCCGGCGACTTTGCGCAGGCCTATGTGATCGCCCACGAGGTGGGCCACCACGTGCAGAACCAGCTGGGCATCAGCGGCAAGGTCGATCAAATGCGCGGGCGGGTGAGCAAGGTCGAATACAACGCACTGTCGGTGCGACTGGAGCTGCAGGCCGACTGTTTTGCCGGGGTGTGGGCCCACCACGCCCAAAGCGCGCGCCAGATCCTGGAAAAAGGCGACGTCGAAGAGGCCATGAATGCGGCCGCCAAGATTGGTGACGACGCCCTGCAGCGCGCCGGTGGTGGTGCGGTGGTGCCTGATAGTTTCACCCATGGCACCAGCGCTCAGCGCCAGCGCTGGTTCCACAATGGGCTGCAGAACGGCAGCGTGAAAGGCTGCGACACGTTTGCGGCCCGCAGTCTGTAGCGGGCCGCGCCGATACGTGAGTTGTTGATCAAAGCCGCTGCCCATGTCGCCCGCGCCGCACCTGACGGACATGGCTGCTGCCACAACGGCGGGTGCGGCTCCGGCCACAGACAGCGGTTCGTCTGACGGCGCTCAGGGCGCTGCAGTCGGGCCGTCCGCTCCGCCGCCTTCGGGTGTCGCCGCGGCGTGGTCCGCAGCTGCCGTGACCGTGCCGCATGCCGTGGGGCTGGGCCTGCTGGCCTTTGCGCCCCTGGCGGGCGACTACTCGCTGGCGGCATTGGCCTTGTGGTCGGCGGCCTTGCCGGGGTTGCTGCTGACCCTGGTGGCGCCACGCGCCGGTGTGGTTTATGCGCCCACCACTGTGGTCGCCTTGCTGTTTGCCGCGGTGTTGGCCACAGCGCATGGTGCAGCGCCCTCGCTCGGGCTGAGCGCCCGACAGGTGTTGGCGGTGAGCGGCACTACGGTCGCCTTGGCCTTTGTCTTTCAATGGTTGCTGGGCGTGCTGCGGCTGGCGTCGGTGGCGCGGTTTCTGCCCATATCGGTCACCCACGGGTTTGCGGCGGGGGTGGGATTGTCCATGGTGCTGGGGCAGGTGCACAACGGTTTTGGGGCAGGTGCTGCCGCGTTGTGGAACGCGCGCACGGGCTGGCATGCGCTGGCGGCTTTTGCGGTGGTGGTGTTGGCATGGTGGTTGCGCCGCCTTTGGCCGCGCATGCCCGGGTTGATGTCTGCTGTCGTGCTGGTGGCACTGGCCGTGGCGTTGGCGGGCGTGTGGGGGGCTGGGCTGGGGGATGTGTTTGCACCCGCCACGCAGCCCAGCGCGTTCGCGTGGCCTTTGCTTCCCGATTGGTCTGGCATCCCGTGGATGGCGCTGGCGCGGGAGCAAGGGTCGGCGCTGGTGGTGCTGGCGCTGCTGATGGCGCTGGTCAACAGCCTCGAGATTCTGGTGTTCAACCAGGAACTGGAGCTGGACCACGGCCTGCGTGGCAACGCCAACCTGGCGCTGCGCCGCGAGAGTCTTCTGGGCGCCTTGTGTGGCCTGGCGGGGATGATTCCCGCATCGACAAGCGCATCCCGCTCGCGCATTGTGCTGGCGCAAGCGGGGTCTTCGCGCAGTGCATTGGCAATCGGGCCGCGCTGGCATGCCGGCATCATGCTGGGCGTGGCTGTCACGGGCGCATGGTGGCTGCACTGGGTGCCCATGGCCTGCCTCGCGGGCGGGTTGGTGTTGGCGGGGTTGATGCAAGTGCCGGGGCTGATGTGGTCGCTGCGCTACGCGCGCCGCTCGCGGGTGACCTGGGCGCAAAGCTGGCTGGTGGCGCTGGTGTTTGCGGTGATGGGCGGTGTTGGTGCGCTGGTGGCGGGCTTGGTGGTGGCCACGTTTGTGTTGCTGCACGACTCGGCTGCCAAGGTGCTGCGCCATGTGCGGCTGGATGGCGAATTGCGTTCGCGTCGCCTGCGCCGGGCGGGTTCGGACACCTGGCTGGCCCCGCGCATGAACCAGGTGGCGGTGTTTGAACTCCAGGGCGTGATGTCGTTTGGCGTGGCCGCCCACCTGGCCGAACAGGTGCGCTTGCTGCTGCAGCCCCGGCATCGATGGGTGATTCTGGATGCGGGCCGGGTGCCCGCGTGGGACAGCACCGCCATGGCCCAACTGCGCGCTCTGGTGCGCGACCTGGACCAGCAAGGCATTGCCGCGGCCGTGGCGGCGCTGGATCCCTTAGCCGCAGAGCACGCGGGCGACCAGGTGCGCGGTTTTGCCGACCTGGACCGCGCGCTGGAATGGGCCGAGGCAGGGATCCTGTCGCAACGTCCCATTGAGCAGCGACCCGCCCACCCTGAGCGAGATTTGCTGGGCGAAATCGGCGAAGGCGTTCCGCGCGCCGCGTCCAACGCGCTGCTGGCGCTGCTGCAGCACCAGGATGTACCCGCGCACGCCGTGGTGTTCAACGCGGGCGATACCGACCACGACCTGCTGGTGGTGCAGTCGGGCCATATCACCCTGGTGACCCAGTGGCCGCCGGACAAGGGCCTGCGCCTGGCCACGGTGGGTCCAGGCATGGCGTTTGGCGAGATGGCGTTTCTGAACGGCGCAGCCCGCAGCGCCAGCGCAGGTGTCGAGCGAGGCACCGCGCATCTGGTGCGTTTGTCGCGCGCCCACTTTGATGCGTGGGCCCGGCAGCACCCAGAAGCCGCACTCACGGTGATGAATAACCTCGCCCAGATCGGGGCGAGGCGGTTGGCTGTGACCACACGGCAATTGCGGGCCGTGTTGGAATGATTTTGAATAAATAGTGGCTGTGGCGCTCTATTTGTAAGCGCTGATAGCTATCAAAAGAGTAGTAAATGCCTGTGTTGTTATGCCCGTCATACCCGCCGTTTACCACGCCCCCACCGCAAAAAAACGCTTTTTGGGCCACCGGTGCGACAATAGAGGGCTAAATGACAAGTTCCTTTTCCAATCTATCGCTGGCCGAGCCGCTGGCGCGCGCCGTAGCCGAAATGGGCTACGAGTCCATGACACCTATCCAGGAGCAAGCCATTCCGGTGGTGCTCACAGGGCAAGACGTGATGGGCGCTGCCCAGACCGGCACGGGTAAAACGGCGGCCTTCTCGCTGCCCTTGCTGCAGCGCCTGCTCAAGCATGAGAGCAGTTCTACATCCCCCGCCCGCCACCCAGTGCGTGCGTTGGTGCTGTTGCCCACGCGCGAGCTGGCCGATCAGGTCGCCCAGCAGATCGCGTTGTACGCCAAGTACACCAAGCTGCGCAGCACCGTGGTGTTTGGCGGCATGGACATGAAGCCCCAGACCATTGAACTGAAAAAAGGCGTTGAAGTGCTGGTGGCCACGCCAGGCCGCCTGCTCGACCACATCGAGGCCAAGAACGCGGTGCTCAACCAGGTGGAGTACGTGGTGCTCGACGAGGCCGACCGCATGCTGGACATCGGTTTCCTGCCCGATCTGCAGCGCATCCTGTCGTACCTGCCCAAGCAGCGCACCACGCTCCTGTTCAGCGCCACGTTCTCGCCCGAGATCAAACGCCTGGCCAGCAGCTACCTGCAAAACCCCATCACCATCGAAGTGGCCCGCCCGAACGAGACGGCCTCCACAGTGGAGCAGCGCTTTTACAGCGCCAACGACGACGACAAGCGCCGGGCCATCCACCAGGTGCTCAAAAGCCGTGGCCTGAAGCAGGCCTTCATCTTTGTGAATAGCAAGCTCGGTTGCGCCCGCCTCGCGCGCAGCCTGGAGCGCGAAGGCCTGAAGACCGCCGCGCTGCATGGCGACAAGAGCCAGGACGAGCGCCTCAAGGCCCTCGAAGCATTCAAGAGCGGTGAAGTCGATCTGCTGGTGTGCACCGATGTGGCGGCTCGCGGGCTGGACATCAAGGATGTGCCCGCTGTCTTCAACTTTGATGTGCCGTTCAACGCGGAAGACTACGTGCACCGCATTGGCCGCACGGGCCGTGCGGGTGCGTCGGGCCTGGCGGTCACGCTGGTGTCGGGCAGCGATACCCGCTTGGTGGCCGACATCGAGAAGCTGATCAAGAAGAAGATCGATCTCGAAGCCATCGAATACGAAGAAGACCAGCCCCGTGGTCGCATCAACGACGGCCGCCGCGCCTGGCGTGAGGCAGGAGAAACCGGTGATGGTCGCGATGCCATTGGTTCCGCCCCACGCCGTGACCGCGAGCCTCGCCCTTCGGGCCGCGAGCCCCGCGAGCCGCGCGAACAGTACCGCGGGTTCCGCCCCGCAGTCGCCTCGCGCGACCCGTTCTTTGAAAAACCTTACGAGGCCAGCGCCGCACCCGATGCCGCACCTGCCTGGGAAGCCGCCAAGTCCGCACAGCGCAGCAGCATTTCGGCCAACATCAAGCCCAAGCGCAAGGTCGCCGCGCTGTTCAAAGCAGCCCAGCCTGAGACGTCCACCCAATAATTTTGGTCGAAATGGCTGCTAGCGCTTGATGGTAAAGCGCTGATAGCTATACAAAGAATAGCGGCGTACAGGCCGAAATTTTTTTTGCCCTTGGCCTTGGTTTAGTTACCGGGCTGCTGTGCTTGTTCGCAGTGCACCTGCAGCAATTCGCGGTCGGCCAGCGTCGCGCCAAAGCGCACGGCGCTCAGGCATCCTCCCCACACGCACCCGGTGTCCAGTCCGAGCAGGTCGCTGCGGTTGAGCCAGCCCAGCGTGGACCAGTGGCCAAACGCCACCAGCGTTCCGGCGGTTTTGCGCCCGGGCAGGTCAAACCACGGCATCAGGCCTGGCGGCGCCGCGCTTGCGCTTTCGGTGCTTTCAAAATCCATCACACCGTCTGCCGAGGCAAACCGCAGCCGCGTAAGCGCGTTCACGATCACGCGCAGCCGGTCGGCGCCAGTAAGCTGGTCGCTCCACTGGTCGGGCGTATTGCCATACATGGCGTGCAAGAACTCGGGCAGGTCGCTGCCGCGCAGCACCGCGTGGACCTCCTGTGCACGCGCCACGGTGTCGGCTGCCGACCAGGCGGGCAACACGCCTGCGTGCACCATGAGCAGCGTTTGCCCTGCGTGGTCATGGGTGCGGGCCAGGGGCTGCTGACGCACCCAATCGAGCATCGCAGCGCGATCAGGTGCCTGGAGCACCCGGTCTAACGTGTCGCGGCGCGAGGGTTTGCGGGCGCCTTGCGCGGCGGCCAGCAGGTGCAGGTCGTGGTTGCCCAGCAGGCAGCGGATCGAGTCGCCGTGGGCCATGCACCGGCGCAACACGGCGGCAGAGTCCGGGCCCCGGTTGACCAGATCGCCCAAAAGGTAGACCGTGTCCCGGCTGGCTGAGAAACCGATCACGTCGAGAAGGCGGGCGAGGGCGGCGTCACAGCCTTGAATATCGCCAATGCAGTAGAGAGCCATGGTGTCTGCCAGGTGGAAAAGGAAGCGTGGATTTTCTGCTGAATGCGCTGCGGGGGCGGCCACAATGCGTTTGGGGTGTCTGGGCGAGGGCTTGCATTCAACTCTGGGTAGGTATGTGCCTTATGGCTCACAAGCGCAACGCGCAGAGTTTCGGAACTGGACGTCCTCATTTATGTCAAGAGACGAGGCCACTATTGCCGACTGACCTCCGCTCAGATCGATTTTTAACGCCAGAAAATGGGCATTTGTGCGCAGTTGTGGGGCGGCCGGTGGTTGGCGGCCCAATATTGGTGAGGATGCTGAAGTTTCGGTGAAATGAATGGGGTGCTCCAAAAGGACCTCTGCAATGGAGGGTGAACCCCGAGCCCTCAATGTGACGAGCGATCAATATGCTAAGTCGCGCAGGTAATCGATTTTTTGAATGAATTTTTAGCATTGGTGCAAAAGATCATCGTTATATTTATATAATTCCGCAGTCGTCCACCTCTCTTAAATACTGACACCATGACCAGCTACAAAGACCTGTTGAAGCAGCGTGAAGCCCTTGAGCAACAAATCAACGAGGCGCGTCGCCGCGAATTGTCAGACGCTGTGGCCCAGGTTCGTGCGCTGGTCGCGGAGCATGGTCTGACGGCGCAGGATGTATTCCCGTCTGGTAAAGCTGCTGGTAAGGCAACGCGCAGTTCCACGGCGGGCACCAAAGTCGCCCCCAAGTACCGGGACCCCGCAACGGGCCAGACCTGGACCGGCCGGGGCAAGGCCCCTAAATGGATTCAAAATCAGGACCGCGCAAAGTTTGCGATCGTCGCCTGAACGTATTCAGAGAAAAAAGCCCGCATTAGCGGGCTTTTTTATTGGCCGGGTGATTTTTTGAGCGGCATCACTGCAATGTAGTGTGTGCGGAATCGCTCAATGCCAATACTGCAATGGCGAATTGCAAGCCCTGCCGAGAAGCACCCCCCACCAGACGTCCCTGTATTTTCAAGCCTCTGGATTCCGCTGTGACACGTCGCGCAATACCTTTGCGGTGAAATCGTCAGCGGGAAAAAACGACTCCACTGCCAGTTCTTGCAGTGTGACGTCCACAGGGGTGCCGAATATGGTGGTGGTGCTGATGAGCGACAGCATTCCATGCACGCTTTCAAAGCAAAAAGGCATTACCACCCCCAACATTTCCCCTGCTAGCACCAAAGGACTGGGTTCTTCGGGCGCTGGGTATTGCCGCAGCTCTTCTTGCAGTGCAATCAAGGCAGGGTCGGCGGTGGCCTGGATTTGCTGGCGCAGGCGCTCGAACAGGTGGGCGCGCCATTGGGCCAGGTTGGCGATGCGTGGCGCCAGGCCCTGTGGATGCAGGCTGAGGCGAAACACGTTGACCGGCGGCGCCAACAGTTCGGGGCTGATGTGGGCGGACAGCAGCGCTTGTGCGGCCTGGTTGGTGGCCACCACGTTCCAGCAGCGGTCCAGGGCAATGGCGGGACAGGGTTCATGGCCTTTGAGCACCAGTTCCACGGCTTGGCGCGCTGCGGCCAGCGCGGGGTCGTCGAGTGCACGTTCTCGGTACATGGGCGCATAGCCCGCGGCGACCAACAGGCCATTGCGCTCGCGCAACGGGATGGCCAGGCGCTCGCACAGGCGCAGCACCATGTCGCGGCTGGGGTTGGTGCGGCCGGTTTCCATAAAGCTCACATGGCGGGTGGAGATGTCCGCCTCGTCCGCCAGCTCCAGCTGGCTCAGGTGCCGCTGCTGGCGCCATGTGCGCAGGTGGTCGCCAAACGATGCGGCCGAACTCGACGCACCTGTGCGGTGCGGCAGCGGGTGGCGCGGGGAACGGTGCTGGGGGTTGGAGGGGGTGGAGGTCATGCCCCGCATCCTATGCGCAGACAGCGTGCCGACCATTACCTGGCAGGTCATCGACGCGGTGCGCCCCAGCGGCAACGATGCAGCCTTCTTTCAACCCCAAGGAGCTTGCCATGTTGATGAATCTGTTGTCTTCCCCTTCGACCCTGCGTGCCGTGGTCTGGTTTGATGCCTCTACCGGCGTGTTGCTGGGTGCTTTGCATCTGTTGCTTACCGCATCGCTGGCTGAATGGCTGGGCCTGCCAGCCAGCCTGTTGACCGTGACGGGGGTGATGCTGCTGGGCTATGCCGCACTGGCTATCACCATTGCGCGCGCGCCCGCCATGCCGCGCGGGTTGTTGTGGGTGCTGATCGTCGGTAATTTCGCCTGGGCTCTTGCTAGCCTGGGGCTGTTGCTGGGCAGCACCGTCGCCCCGACCGCGCTGGGGCAGGTGTATCTTTGGATGCACGTGCTGCCCACTGTGGTGATGGCCGAGCTGCAATGGATGGGCGCGCGTCGCCTGCCGAGATTGGCAGCCGCATAACTGCCAACAAAGATTTGCTATTAAATGTATAGCTTGTGACGCTTTTGAATAAAGAGCTAGAAGGTATTTTGATTATTTTTTGCGCCTGAGATTGTGGGCGCCGCTTCCAGCGGTGCACTGCAATTCGGGGCTTGCGTGCGGACGCCGTGCATGTCCCCACAATTGCGACATCACGTGGGACTGCCAGAATAGGCCTTGTTGCCTTTCACAGGAGTTCGCCATGGCCTCACACACCAAGCCAGCCAAATCGCTGATCCAACCCGCCCGCCACGCGTTTGCCAACACCCTCAAGAACTTCAAGACCGCCTCGGGCAAGGTCGGTCAGTTCTACTCGTTGCCAGCGCTGGCCAAACAGTTTCCCCAGATCAACCGCCTGCCTGTGTCGATTCGCATCGTGCTCGAATCGGTGCTGCGCAATTGCGATGGCCGCAAGGTCACGGCCGAGCATGTCAGGGAGCTGGCCCATTGGCAGCCCATGGCCGAACGCAAGGATGAGATTCCGTTTGTCGTCTCGCGCGTGGTGCTGCAGGACTTCACCGGCGTACCTCTGCTGGCCGACCTGGCCGCCATGCGCAGTGTGGCCGCCCGCCTGGGCAAGAATCCCAAAAAGATCGAGCCGCTGGTGCCCGTGGACCTGGTGGTGGACCACTCCATCATGGTTGACCATTACGGCAAGAAGAATTCGCTCGACCTGAACATGAAGCTTGAATTCCAGCGCAATCGCGAGCGCTATGAGTTCATGAAATGGGGCATGCAGGCGTTTGACACTTTTGGTGTGGTGCCACCGGGCTTCGGCATCGTGCATCAGGTCAACTTGGAATACCTGGCGCGCGGCGTACACAAGCGCAAAGACGGTGTTTATTACCCCGACACGCTGGTGGGCACCGACAGCCACACCACCATGATCAACGGCATTGGGGTGGTGGGCTGGGGCGTAGGCGGTATCGAAGCCGAGGCCGCCATGCTGGGCCAGCCGGTGTACTTCCTGACGCCCGACGTCGTGGGCTTTGAGATGACGGGCCAGCTGCGCGAAGGCGTGACGGCCACCGATCTGGTGCTCACGGTGACCGAGCTGTTGCGCCAGCACAAGGTGGTGGGCAAGTTCGTGGAATTCTTTGGCGAAGGCACGCGCACCCTGGCACTGCCCGACCGCGCCACCATCGGCAACATGGCCCCCGAGTACGGCGCGACCATGGGTTTCTTTCCGGTTGATGAAAAGACGATTGACTATTTCCAGGGCACGGGCCGCACCAAGTCCGAGATCGAAGCCTTCGAAGCCTATTTCAAGGCCCAGGGCCTGTTCGGCGTGCCGCTGGCAGGCGAGGTGGACTATTCGCAGGTGGTGAAGCTCGACCTTGGCAGCGTCACCCCCAGCCTGGCCGGACCCAAGCGCCCGCAAGACCGGATCGAGCTGGGCAAGGTCTGCAGCCAGTTTGCGGACCTGTTCAGCAAGCCCAATGCGCAAAACGGCTTCAACCGCCCGGCCGAGCTTCTGCACACGCGCCACCATGTGCGCAGCAGCGACATGCCCCCGCTGTTGAACCCGCCGGAAGAGAAACCCGCACCATCGGGCGCGCCGCGGTTCGTTGTGGAAATGGAGCAGAACAAGCCCACCCTGGCCGCCGCACATGCCGAAGTTCCTGCGCAGCAAGCCAGTCGCACGGGTGATGTGACGGTGGGCAACGGTGATGTGCTCATTGCCGCCATCACCAGCTGCACCAACACCAGCAACCCCAGCGTGCTGCTGGCCGCAGGCCTGCTGGCCAAGAAGGCAGTGGAGGCGGGGCTCAAGGTCAAGCCGCACATCAAGACATCGCTCGCCCCCGGCTCGCGCATCGTTACTGAATACCTCACCCAGACGGGCCTGCTGCCCTACCTGGAAAAGCTGGGCTTTGCGCTGGCCGGTTACGGCTGCACCACCTGCATTGGCAATGCCGGCGACCTCACGCCCGAACTGAACGAGGCGATTACCAGCAACGACCTGGTGTGTGCGGCTGTCCTGTCAGGCAACCGTAACTTCGAGGCGCGTATCCATCCCAACCTCAAGGCCAATTTCCTGGCCAGCCCGCCGCTGGTGGTGGCGTATGCCATTGCGGGCACGGTGCTGAAAGACCTGATGACCGAGCCGGTGGGCAAGGGCAAGGGTGGCAAGGACATTTACCTGGGTGACATCTGGCCGACCAGCGACGAAGTCCACGCTCTGCTCAAGTTCGCGATGAACGGCAAAGCCTTCCGCGAGAACTACGCCAAGGTGGCCACCGACCCCGGCAAGCTGTGGGAGAAGATCAAGGGTGTGAGCGGCACGGCTTACACCTGGCCCGCCAGCACCTACATTGCGGAGCCGCCATTCTTTGCCCAGTTTGCTCTTGAAAGAGGAGCTGCCAGCGCAAGCGTATCAAGCGCTGGAGGCCGAAATGATGCCAAACTTCCATCGGTGTGCGGGGCGCGCATCATGGCGCTGTTTGGCGATTCCATCACCACCGACCACATTTCGCCTGCGGGCTCCATCAAGGAGACATCACCTGCGGGCCAGTGGTTGCTGCAGCACGGCGTGATGAAAGCCGACTTCAATAGCTACGGCGCGCGCCGTGGCAACCACGACGTGATGATGCGCGGCACCTTCGCCAACGTGCGCATCAAGAACCTGATGCTGCCCGCCACGGCCGACGGGTCGCGCGAGGAGGGCGGCGTGACCGTGTTTCAGAACGAGGGCGCACTGCAGGGCGAAAAGATGTTCATCTTCGACGCTGCCATGCAGTACATGTCGCAAGAGACCCCCACGGTGATTTTTGCGGGCGAGGAGTACGGCACCGGCTCCAGCCGCGACTGGGCAGCCAAGGGCACGCAGCTGCTGGGTATCAAGGCCGTGGTGGCGCGCAGTTTTGAGCGCATCCACCGCTCCAACCTGGTGGGCATGGGCGTCCTGCCGCTGCAGTTCAAGGGCACTGACTCGTGGGAAACGCTCGGTCTGCTGGGCAACGAAGTCATAGACGTGGTGCCCGACCCGGCGCTCACCCCGCAAAGCGATGCACAGCTGGTGATCCAGCGGGCCGACGGATCGCGCACGCAAGTGGCGGTGACACTGCGCATCGACACGCCGATCGAGGTGGACTACTACCAGGCCGGGGGCATCCTGCCCTTTGTGCTGCGCCAGTTGCTGGAGGGCTAAGCATCGCTTGGGCTGAACGTGGGAAAGAACGGGGCTTCGGCCCCGTTCTGCATGAATAGTTGGGTTGCGAGAAGTCAACTGCGCACTGGCAAACAGCATGAACATCCGCCTTACTCGTCGATACACTTGTGACGTTATGTTGATATAACGCCCGCACATCGTTCGTATGCCGCCCCTGTCCACCCCTTCGCCCGCGCGCTCACCGCTGTCGGATGCGCCTGCCCTCACGGTGGTGCTGGTCGTGGTGGTGCTTGCGCTGGTGATCGTGCCTCTGGCCCAGATCCTGGGAGATGGGGCCGGTGCGCAGCATGGGCTGGAGCCGTTTATGGAACTGGTGGCCGTGCTTTTGGGGCTGCTGGTGGTGTCGGTGTCGCTTCACACGCTGGAGGCGCGCGAACAGGCGCGGGCCAATGTGCTGGTCGTGGGGTTTGGTGTGGCGGCGGCCTGCAACTTCTTGCACGGGGTGTTGGCGCATTCCACCCCGGTGCATCTGCCTGAAGGCACGGCGGATATTTCGCTGTGGCTCAGCAGTTGGGCGCGCGTGGCCGAGGTGGTCACGCTGCTGCTGACGGCGCTGCAGGTGGCGGCGCCCGGCCCGGCCAAGGGCTGGCTTGCTGCGGTGGCTGGCGTCACGATGCTGCTCGTGGGCTCGGCCTTGGGGTCGCTGCCTTCCTGGTTTGCGCAGGCCGCGGGCGGGGCCCTGCGGCAGGTGGTGGCCATGGGCTTTGCCGCTGCGCTGGCGGCAACGGCGGTGCTGTTGTACCGCAGCGCAGCCCGGCACGCGCAGCCGCGCGAGCGGGTGTTCGCCTGGGCGGCCGGGGCGTTTGCAGGGGGCGAACTCACCGTGGCGCTGCTGGGTGCGCATTCGCCCGTGGGTGGCCCGTTGGCGCATGGGTTGCGCGTTTTGGCCTATGCGCTGCTGTACCAGGCGGTTTTCAATGCGGGCATCCGCTTGCCGTTTGCCCGGGTGCAAGAGGCCGAGCGCCGCTTGCGCGAGAGCGAAGGACGCCTGTCGCTGCTGGGGCGCAACCTGCCCCACAGTGTGCTGTTCCAGGTGGTGCGCGAACTGGATGGGCGCTCCAGTTTCGTGCACATGGGCGACGCCATCGAGCGGCTCAACGGGGTGACGGCGCAAGAAGCCATGGCCGACCCGGGAGTGTTGTACCGCCAGGTGCTGGAAGAAGACATTTCGCGCCTGCGCCAAGCCGAACGGCAATCCTTTCTGACCATGACCAGCCTGGAAGCTGTGTTTCGGGTGCGCCGCACCGACGGCCAGGTGCGCTGGATGCACCTGAGCTCATCGCCCCGTCTGCTGGACGACGGCCGCGTGCTGTGGGATGGCGTGCAGACTGACATCACCGCCCACCACCAGGCAGAAGAGGCTGCGCACGCCAAAGAGGCACTGATGGCCAACATGCTGCGCCAGGTGCCGGGCGGTGTCGCGCGGGTGGACCGCGACATGCGTGTTTTGTATGTCAATGAACAGCAGGCGCAGTGGCTGCGCCGGTCGGCCGACGATCTGCAAGGGCAACGTCTCCAGGACGTCATCCCCGCCGAGCTGATGGCGCGCATGCAGCCCCATTTCGACAGAGCCTTTGCAGGCGAAACCACCGTGTTTGAGAACCGGGTGGATGGCCCGGACGGTTTTATCGTTCGCCACACCACCATCGCCCCAGAAGGCGTGAACGAGCAGGGCGTGGTACCCGCCGTGGTGCTTTTCGCCTACGATCTGACCGCGCTCAAGCGCGTGGAGGCTGAGCTGGCCGACCAGAAGGCGCACCTCGCCCGTGTGGTCAATGCCATGCCCGACATGGTGTTCCTGAAAGACGCCAACGGTGTCTACCTGTCGGTCAACCCGGTGTTCGAACGTTTTGCAGGGCGGCCTGAGCGGCAGATTGTGGGCTGCAACGACTATGACCTGACGTCGCAAGTGCAGGCCGATAATTTTCGCAAATATGACCAGCGCGCCATGCAGGCCTGGCAGCCCCTGGTGTATGAAGAAACGCTGACCTTCGCTGAAGACGGCTACCAAGGCCAGTTCGAAACCATCAAGACCCCCATCCGCGACCTGACAGGCCGCGTGACGGGCGTGCTGGGCGTGTGCCGCGACATCACAGACCGCAAGCGAGCAGAACAAGAGATCGAGCGACTGGCGTTCTTTGATGCCCTGACAGGCCTGCCCAACCGCCGCCTGCTGCTCGATCGCCTGCAACGCTCCATCGCCGCCTGCCAGCGCAGCAAGAACCAGGGCGCCCTGCTGTTCATCGACCTCGATAACTTCAAAGACCTCAA
>JAHJWB010000019.1 GCA_018828125.1 Gammaproteobacteria bacterium
CGGTGACGGTCATGCTGCTACCAGAGGCGGCGGAAACGCTGGAAATCGTGCCTGCGGCACTGCCGGTGCTTCCCAGGGCGAAGTCATCTACGGAAATGTTGACGACCGGCTCACTGAAAGTCACAGTGAAGGCCATGCTGGTATCGCCGCTGGCTGGTGTGCCGCTCACGACAATGCTGCTGACGGATGGCGCGATGTTGTCTACTGTAGCGTTGGTGCTGTCGCTGGCCGCGCTCGCGTTGCCGGCGTTGTCCACTGCGGTGACGCTCACGTTGCTGTTGGTCGAAGAGATGACGCCGGCCACGATGGTGTACATGGCGGTCCAGGTGCCGCCGCTGTTGGTAGCTGCCACTGCAGCGCCGCCGCCAAACTGGCTGAAGTCGACCGTGGTACTGCTGATGGTGTCGCTGTTGTTGTCCCCTCCGGCCGTGTTGTTCCAACTGGCTGTGACGGTGTCGCCGATCCTGTAGGCTCCGCCAATTCCCGAGGCGCCGCTAACGCCGATACTTCCATCCGTGACGGTGGGGGAGATGTTGTCCACAATGGCGTTGGTGCTGTCGGCCATTGTGGTGCTGCCGCCAGCGTTGGTTGCGCTGACGCTGACGTTGCGGTTTGTGGCATCGATAGCGCCCGCCGTGATGGTGTAGTTGGCCGTCCACGTGCCGCTGCTGTTGGTAGCAGTCACCGCAGAGCCGCCGCCGAACTGGCTGAAGTCCACCGTGACGCCTGTGATATTGCTGCTGTTGTTGTCGCCACCGGCGGTGTTGTTCCAGGTGGCAGTGATAGTGTCGCCAATCTTATACGCGCCGCCGGTGCCGGACGCGCCAGAGATGCTGATGCGGCCGTCTGTCACTGTGGGTGGTGCCGGCGTGTTCACGGCGTTTTGGATCGTGAAATTTCTGAACTCAAAATTCGCCTGAGCATTGGCTGCGCAAACTCCAGCACAGTCGAAATACAGTTTGAATCCAGAAAGCTTTACACCAGAAAAGTCGAGCAATTGGCCGGCGCCAAAGCTGAATACTTCTGCTGAAGCTGCCGTACCAACTACGGCGGAGGAGGTAACTGTGCCACCCCCATGCAAGGTACCGACGATACGGACATTCGTGAATTGGGTCGCTCCGTATTCACCAGCCTCTAGCCCGGTCAGTTCAAAGGCGGTGGTGTTTGTACCGTCGGCAGTTACAGAAAAATAATGGTTGGCATTACCAGTTCCCGTGAACATGTAGGCAATGCCGCCAGTATAGATACCGACATTGGGAGTAGCGCCGTTACCATCCTTGGCCGTCAAGCGGAAATCGGTTGTGGAGAGTTGCGCGCTCCCATTGCCCGACCAACCGTTGAAGTTCTTAGTGCCATTGCTTGCCACCAACACTTCCGAGAAATCCCTTAGCGCCTTGTCAGAGAACGCCAACGTGCTTTCGATGCTCCCACGAACCACTTCCAAGTCCCAGTCGCCTCCAAGCGCGGTGCTGCCTGTCAGATTGCTGGATGCGGCCACGTCAAGGCCTGTCTGCAGCTGGATGATGTCCAGCAGCGCATTGCCTTCGGAGCTGGCAGCCAGGTCACAGCCATAGAACAGCAGGTCAGCGCCAGGGCGCACTGCCTCGCGCAGCGCAGACAGCGCGGAGAGCTCCTCGTGGGCGTTTTCGGGCGTGATGCGGCTGTTGCCCAGCAGGAGTACGCCAGCGCTGGCGTGCGACACCACATGGATGGCCGCCAGGTTGCGATGGCCGCGCAAGGCATCGGCCAGCTGCGGCAGGCCTGGCAGGGATGGGTCGATCTCTACGGCCACCACCCCAGGCTTGAGGCCCCGGTACAGCGTGGCCTTGTCGGCGACGGAGCCGTCGATGATCACCAGCTCGGTAGCCACCGATTCTTGGAGGATATCCAGCGTGGCTACGTCGATGAGCGCAGCGCCATGACGGACGGATTGCTTGACCTTCTGAGGCGCTGTGATGGTGGAGTTCAACGCATCTATCTGCAAACGGGCATGGCTGCGCGGCTGGTAGCCCCCACGCATCAAGTACCCCCCGGCTGAGGTGGCCGCGGCATGGGCAGCAAAGGGGAACAGCAACGTGGAAAGGCCGCTGAGCAGGGCACGGTTCATGGGGTGTCCTTCTTGGTATGCGTGGGTTGAACGTGCGGGCGGCGCGGAGCGACGATGCTCGCTGCGGTGCCGGTCTGGTCTTGCCAGAAATCCATGTCCTGGTATTTGGCGAAAAGGTCCGGCGGCAGAATGCTGCGCCGCTGCTTGAACGCGACTTTCTTCCTGACGTCGTGCAGGCCTTTGACACCGATGTTCTGGTCGAACTCGTTCTCGGAGTACTCGACGTTGTCGAAGTCATGCTCAAACCACTCCTCACCGAGGAAGCGGTAGATCAGCTCCAGGGTGCGCAGGGGGTGCTGTGTAAGGAGGTCGTAGTCCACCAGCAAAAGCCGGTCGGAGAACTCACCGTAGTAAGCCTCCTTGAGCGCCGTCCAGGCGCTGCCCACGGTGCCACCAGCGGACATCATGATCTCGCAGCGCGAGTAGACCGTCTGCCTGCCGCCTGCGCTATACATTCGGCTGTAGTCGAACGGATTCCTACGGTGGATGATTTCGAAGCTGTCCATTACCCATGCGGGGTTGCGCACGCAGCAGATCATCTTGAAGCCGTCCACCAACTCGGCGAGCTGGTGCATGCGGGCCGTCCACTGACGGTTGGTATCAAAAATAACGGGCTCTGTCTTGTCTGCGTAGTAAGCGTCGATTAGCGCGCGACAGATGGCCTTGCGCTTAGCCGTGTCGAAAAAGGAATACGACTCGCTGCCTGCCCCCATCTGCTCCAGCACACCGTTGACTAGCCCTGCCACGGGGCTGCTCATGGCCGCGTGAAAGCGCGGATTCTGGCGCAGGATGCCGGCCAACAAAGTGGAGCCCGAACGGGGAAGTCCTGAAATGAAGTGCAGTGAGTGGGGCATGTGAGTCGGGTCATGTGCGCGCCCTGGAGGTTGCCACGGCGCGCGGAGACAACTTCAGTTGCGGGGAGGGAAATCGCCGTACGTCGCGATGCAGTATCTCAGCACCAGAAATGGCTGGCGATTCTCGTGGGGCTGCGTCCCGCCGTTGACAGAGATACTGTTGGATGCCATCGGCGTGGACGGCGCGGCACCCGTTTGCATGTACTGGATGACACCACTGCCTCCGCGCACATCGCGGCTGAGGTAGGCGTCGCCTTTGGGCGTCGGCTCAGTGCCTGCATTGTTCATGCCGGTGATGAGATGGTTGTGCAGAGGCATGTCGGTCGGCATCAGCGTGACGCTGTCCGTTCCGACCATTTCCCCCAAGTCCCATTTGCTGAGGCCTGGGCCCTGGCCGGGGGCTAACACCACGCGGTTTTGTAGATTGGGCAGAGCAAACGTGGTTGTGCCATCTCCCCCATACGTCGTTCCCAGAACGGAGAACAGGGCCGTATTGCTCGCTATGGTCATTATTTGACCATTGCAATAGGCCCAGTTCTTGGGCGGGAAGCTGAAGGGAAATGCCCTGATCTCTCCGATGAACTGTTCCATACGGTCTTCCTTGTTCAGTTGCGGGCTGGAAAAGCGCCCACAAAGGCAATGATGTAGTTCATTGCCATGCTGGGCATGATGTTGGCGTGCGCCTGGTTGCCGCCAGTGGCCGACACGGTGTTTGCGGCCATGGTTTGCGGTAGCGGGCCGCTGGTGGGCAAAGGGCCGTAGAGGTTGTCCGCGCCGGTTTGCGCCAGCAGCATTCCTTGCGGCTTTGCGCTGGTTGCGGTTGCGGTGGTGGCATTGAGCGTGTGGCTGTGCTGCGGTAGCTGTGCAGTGAGCAACGTGACGTTCTCGCTGCCGTACATTTGCGACAGCACCCGCGGGGTCAAGCCGCGACCGGCCCCCTGCCCCACCGGCACCCGCCCTCGCAGGTCCGGAAGCGCAAAGGTGTTCTGCCCGTCGCCCCCGTAGGCCGTGCCGATGAGCGTGAACAGCATGTCGTACTCGTTGGTGTTGAGCATGGCACCGTTGCACAGCAACCAGCCCCTGGGCGCGTAATTTCCGGCAAAAAGACGGATATCTCCGATATAGGCATCCATGATCGGCCTCTCAGTGAGTTAGTTGCGAGAAGGGAAGGTCCCGGAGATGGCGATGCAGTAGTTCATCACCAGCGAGGGCTGACAGTTGTTATGCGATTCGCCTGTGCCTTGCATGCTCACCGAGTCCGGAGCCAATGCCTGCAAAGGGCTTGTGGCGTCTGCGTACAAGTTGACTGGGTTGGCGCCTGCCACTGCGCAGGCCACAGCGCCGTCAGTGAATGTGGTGGTGTTTCCATTGCCGGTGCTGGTCATCAAGTTGTGGCCGTGTCCAGGCATCTGGTCCTGCGTCAACGTCACCGACTCCTGTCCACCCACCGTGCCCGGTGGCTCGTCCTGCGTGGCATGGCGGATCGACCGTCCGCGCAGATCCGGCAACTGAAAAGTGGTGGAGCCGTTTCCCCCATAGGTGGCGCCAAGCAAGGAAAACAAGGCCTGGTTGCTGCTGACGGCGAGCGTCTGCCCTTGGCACAGCATCCAGCCCTTGGGGGGCCAGTCATAAGGCAGCAGGCGGATCTCGCCAAGGTAAGGGGTTGCCATCGTTTCAGCCTTTCGTGGTGGGGAAGATTGACAAGGGGCCTGTGTACGCTGCTTCATCCACAACAGACGTGCCGGGGTGCCAGGCCATGCGCCATTGAACCGGGTGCGTTTCAACCGTCTCAAACCCCAGTGCGAGGTACAAGCGCAGAGCCCTTTGGTTCTGAGGGTCCACAGACAAAGTGACCGCTTGACGATGGTCGCTTCGTGCCTGGGCTTGAACTTGCCGGACCAAAGCCGCGCCGTATCCTCGCCCGCGCAGGCACGGTGCCACCGCGACGTCGACGATGTGAAGGGCGGTGCCGTCGTCGTGGACCATCATTTGGCCAGCTGGCTTTTCATCTACCAGCGCGATGAGCGTCTTGGCCGAAGGGAAACGGCGGCGGTAGTCGGCCTGCCGAAAGGCGTATTGCTGCGCGACCATCGCATCCAGGGATGCCGCTGGCAGGCCCAGTGCATGAAGGTGCGTGCAGTTCACTGCGAACAGCGCAGACAGAAAGGCAGCATCCTCAGGATGGCTCTGGCGGGTGCGCACGGGCGTCGCGCTGTCGATGTCACAAGGCATGTGCCACCTCAAACGGCGGCGTGCGCTGCTCTGGCCGCGGTACCAGCGTCTGGTGCAATGCAGACAGTCGCTGCTCAATGATCTGTCCCTCGTCCGCACTGAATACCCCCGCCTTGCGGGCGCGGTCCGGCTCGAAGCGGGTGCCGGGCAACTTAGCGTTGCTCTGCATGCGCTGCTCCATGCGCAACCGGCCCTCCGCGCTGAAGCGCAGGCCAAACATAGAGGCAACGTGTCGGATGGTCTCGCCGTGCAACTGTGAATAGTCAATGCGGGCGAGGGCGGGCGACTCTTCGAGAGCACCCATTGCCTGCAGCAGCCCTTCGAGCACGCCGATACGGTGATCAAGCACAGTGGCTCCCCTGGACGCCGAGAACACCGGAGCAACGCAGGCCAAAGAAGGGTCACCCGACATATGCCGACCCGCAATCGCGTGGTGGGACGCCAGGATTTCCATCGGGTCTCGCACCAGCACTACCACTGGGACGGCGGGGTACAGCCCACGCAGCAGGGCCCACTGAAAGATGTCCCACGCATTCCATTTGATGACCACGCGGCGGCCTGGGAACAGACTCGCTTTCAGGTCGATCAGGCACTGGACATGCGCCCGCTTGTCCCGCGGGCTGAGTGCAGGGTCCACCAACACCTCGGTGAGCACTGGGGACTCTGAAAACACCACTGCATCATCCAACTCTGACAGGCAGCCCGACAGCAGCGTGGAACCGCATCGCGACAGATGAAAAATGAAACCAGCGGGTTGCGCCCCGGGCACCCGCCCGGCACAGGCGGCCAACGACTGCACTGACGTTGTGGGTGTGATCAGCTGGTTCAGTGTCGTGCTTTGCCAGCAGCGGATGAGGTACTCGTCGTGAAATGGCTCGGTCGCAGGGCCATCAGGCAGGCACCACTGCAAACGCTGGCTGCGCACGCGGTAGAGTCGGGGCAGCCAGATCCCGGCCATGTCGGCAGCCACGTCGTCAGGAAGGGTTTCCCGATTCAGCGCATCGATGGCCTGCAACAGCGCGTTGTCGCTTGCTTCGGCCGCGCCCCACAGAGTACGCAGCGCTGCCAGCAAGTCCGCCACCGATTGCGCTTGCCGGCAAAACGCCAGCTGTGCTGGCGAGCGAAGCAGGGTGTGGTAGGACTGCCGCAGCTCAAGCATGGGACGCTCCCTCCTGTATGCGCTGCACGAGCCACGGGGTGGCCAAGCAGTCCATCACCAGATGGGTGCGCGGTGCATGGCTGTGATTGATGACTTCGTGCTCCTCGTCTGCATTGAAGTACCAGAACTCGCCTTCGCGCATAGGCAGCTCTTGGCCTGCGACGACGAAGTGCACGTCAGGGGTAGTCCACACGGGAACGTGCAAGCGTGCCTCACCGCACCCGAGGTGAAGGCCGTTGTCCCGGTGGGGGCGAATGCTTGCGCCAGCGTGCAGCCGCATCAGACGCACGGACTTGAGCGGGCACTTCAGGCAGGCCAGCAGCTGTCGAATGGAAACGCATGGCCGCAGTGCGGGCAAGTCAGCCCATTCTTCGGCCGATGAGGCCAAGGCAAAACTTTGCAGGATTGGGTGTGCAGCGACATGCTGCATCTGGCAGCGCAGCGGCATCACATCCCACACACCATCGTAGCCGCCGCGGTTCACATGCGGCAACCAGTCCCCCGCCATCAGTTGCGAGACTTCGCCCTGCAACGATGCAATCGGCACGGGAATATCAAGACGCGAAAAAAGCGGCCCGCACAACGTGTGGCCATAAGTGGGTGCAGCATGGACGTTGCAAGGCATGCTCATGCCAAAGGTTCCCGGTCAGTTGCACGTGGTAGAGGCTCATGCTTGCCATGAGGTGGCAAACCGTGACAAGGTGGGCCGTCCACAAGTGCTAACAGGCGATCCACGCAGGCGTCGATCGATAGCAGGTCTGTGCGCAGAGTCAGATCTGAAGCGGTGGGGGGCTCATAGGGTGAATCGATACCCGTCAGATGCGGTAGGGCCCCACTGCGCGCTTTTTGGTAAAGGCCTTTGGTGTCGCGCTGCTCCGCCACCGCAAGCGGTACGTCAACGAAGACCTCCAGGAAGTCGCCGTCGGCAAACAGTTCTCGCGCCGCCTGGCGCTCTGCACGGAAAGGGGATATGAATGCGACCAACACCACGACGCCCGCATCGACAAAGAGGCGGGCCACCTCTGCCACTCTGCGCATGTTTTCCACGCGTTCCGCCTCCGAAAACCCCAGATCCCTGCACAGGCCCCGGCGAACGTTGTCGCCGTCGAGCACGTAAGTGCGCTTCTCGGCTCGGTGAAGCTCCACCTCCAGCGCATTGGCCAGGGTAGATTTTCCAGCCCCTGACAGCCCTGTGAACCAGACCACACGCCCACGGTGCCCGGCCCACTGCTCCCGGTCTTCACGACTGACGGTGAACGGCTGAGGGGTGACTGCGTGCGGAGGATTGAGATCTTGAGGTGGCATGAAATCTGGTTAGGTAATGCGCACAACGCAAGGGTGCAATGGCGTATGAGCACGAATGTCTGTGAATCCGCCCAGGCGCACAAGAAAAATATGACGGGTATTTTTTTATGCAAAACATGCACACATCACAGATGCCAAGACAGCCATTTTTTCTGCGGTGAGTTCGCTCGCTCGCACCATTACCTAAAGTTGGATCCGTTGTCGCATGGCTCTTGCCCAGTGTCACTAAGCAATCCGGTGGGGCCTGAAGCCAAAGCGCCAGCGTTGAGGATTCGGGCCAGGCTGAATCGGACGAGAATTTTGCGTCGGTGCATGTTGTTTTCTCTACCTCCAGGAGTTGCGCAGACAAAGGCTACCGAGTTGGCAGCGGCCACCCTCTGGAGAAACAGATGCCTCAGCTAGCCTGTCGGGCGCTCCTCGCGAAATTAGGGAATGGGATATATGGTGCGGCCGTGCAAGCGCGCGCCCCGGCGTGCGGGCGAAATTAGAGACGCCGTGCGCAGCAATGGAGACGCCATGCACAGCGCCCGTTGCACCCGGGCAACAGTAGAGCTGGGGGACTACAAAAGCGGCGCCACGGCCCGCTCGGCGCGCCATTCCTGCGGGCTGGTGCCAAAGCGTGTGCGAAACACCCGGCTGAAGGTGCTGGGGGTGCTGAAACCGCAGCGCCAGGCAATCGTGCTGATGGGCTCGACGCTGCGCTCTATGTGCTGGCGCGCGGCTTGCAGGCGCATCTCTCGCAGTTCGGCATAAACGCTGCTGCCCTGCTCGGCAAAGCTGCGGTAGAGCTGAGCGCGCGAAGTGTGGATGGCTTGTGCAATGTGCTGCACCTGCAGATCGTGCTGGTGCAGGCGCGTGCGCATAAATTGGCGCGCGGCAGCCAAAAGGCCGGGGGCGAATGTGTCAGGGTTGCTGTCAGAGCCGTGCGTAACCAGGCCCGCCGCCTCTCGCAGGCAGGTCAGTGCCAAGCTGGAGGCTGCATCGATGGCAGTCGCGAGCGCCATCGCGGACAGACCCGCACCATGCTGATGCAGCAGACTGAGCTGAGCTTGCAGAAAGGGGGCCAGCGAGTGCTCGGTGGCGGGAAGCCGATCGATGCGCAAATGGCGCTCTGTGCAGCCCAGTGCCTCGCTCACCAAATGGCGCGGCAATATAAGGAAGGCATCGTCCAAAGCGCCGCAGTGAAAGTCCATGGGCTGCGTCGTGTCGTACACATACAAATCCCCCGCCTGCACGCGGCTTTGCGCTCCGTTGGGCGCCTCCTGCACCAGATGACCGGTGCGCAGCCAGGTGACGATGACGGCATCAGGCGCATCAGGTGTGGTGCGCGCGTGCCGACGGGTTTCGATTGGTGCACCCGTATACAAGCCAAAACTGGCCTGGCTGCCATGCCCAATACTGGCCTGCCAGTGCATCTGCCCGTCGCTGTGGCTGGCGTCCGTCAAGTCCAGCAGTCGCGACGGGCTGAATTGCGTACGGCGTAGCGCATCGAACTGGTCGGGCGGCGCGTAGTCACGGGAGGATGCGGTAAGAAGTGCGGGCGGCTGCATGTCAGGGACTGAGGCGTAGATGACAAGGTAATGCTGCCAATGGCAGTGGATCAAGACCAGCGGCATTGTGGCCTACCTTGCTCGATCCGCCTCTGTCGCACTCGACGGCGCGTGCAGCGGGTCCCACCCCGCATCGAGCAAAGGGTCTAAGAACATGCGTCTCCTGAGCTCTTCGTCCAATCGAGAGCCCGCTGGTTCAGTCAGGTCTCAACGCTGGAAGTACATGAAGCGGTTGTCCAGTCTCCGCTTTTGGTCGACGCCGTCGTTCGGTAAATGAGTGGTGAACGGCAGCAACCAGCCTGAAGCCGCCACGCCCAAGGTCGGTTCTGCAGCGATTGCAGCCACCAATCTCCTATTGACGAACTGACGCTATGCGGCACACAGCGGTCTTTGCCCGCCGCTGGACCGATAGAAATGGAATCGCATGAGAGACGCTCAGGGTTTTACCGGCAGATCGAGGCGCCCCATTCTGGCGCTAAGGAGAAAAAATCAGACTCCAACCCATGCCAGCCGCGCCTTACCGGCCTCGTTGATCGATACGATCATCTTGGCGTCTTCCGTGGCGATCAAGTGGTGATGGCACGCTGGATACCTGCCGACAGACCCGCATTGGCGCCAGGATCCTGCTAGCCACACACTTGAGAGACCACTTCCAACTATTTTTTTCTCACTCAATGTGGACCGGCGCCACCGCCCACCGTATTGACTAGCAGCTGCATCGCTATAGTTGATGGTAACCAGACGAAAGTTGGGAACCGGTTTACCCTGACACCATATCAACCGGAGGCGATAAGACATGACAAACGTTCTGAAGCGAAACAATGTCAAAGTTCTGGGGGACGAAGGCCCCGTGCTGATGTACGCCCACGGCTTTGGATGCAACCAAGACATGTGGAGTTCGATAACACCTGCATTCAGGGCTACGCACCGCCAAGTGCTGTTCGACTATGTGGGTAGCGGTGACTCTGATCGCGGGGCTTTTGACCGGTTGCGGTATGCCGATCTTCGGGGCTACGCGCTGGATGTCCTAGAGGTGTGCGACGCCCTTGGCCTGGAAGATGGGGTAACTTTTGTGGGCCACTCAGTCAGCTGCAGCATCGGCATGCTCGCGTCTATCGAGAAGCCTTCGCTGTTTGACCGATTGATTATGCTGGGCCCTTCTCCTTGCTTTCTGAATGTCCCGCCTGACTACGTGGGTGGTTTCGAGCGAGACGACCTCGAAGGTCTGCTGGCGCTGATGGATCAGAACTACTTGGGGTGGGCCAGCTATCTGGCCCCCGTGGTTGCGGGGGATGCAGGATCCGGCGACGTGACCAGTACGCTGACAGACAGCTTTTGCTCGACGGATCCGGCAGTTGCAAAAGTGTTCGCCAGGGCCACATTCTTCGCTGACAACCGGGCTGACCTTGCCAAGGTCACGCGGCCATCACTTCTATTGCAACACCGCAACGACACTCTGGCCCCCCTTTCTGTCGGTGAATATCTCCATGCACATCTGCCGGAAAGCACCCTGCACGTGCTCGACGTTTCTGGTCATTGCGCTCACATGAGCAACCCGGCCGTCGTGATCAATGCTATGCGTGACTACCTTGATCACGCTTGCGTTGCTGCCTGACGCAAAGGTAAGCCCCTTCATGAGTCTGCTGGACCAATTGCCCTGCGCGGTGGTTGTCACAAATGAAGCGGGCCTCCTGCTCGACGTCAATGCGGCCCTTCTCGCACTTGCGGGAGGCGGGCGACAGGATCGCATCGGGAGGTGGATCGATGAACTACTTCCGCCAGCCAGTCGCATTTTCCTGCAGACCCATATCTGGCCCACGTTGCTGCGAGATGGGCACATAAGCGAGATCCATCTGCAGGTCAACGGTTTAGACAGGAATCGCGTGCCTGTGCTGCTCAGTAGTCGAAGAGGTGAATTCCAGGGTGCTCCAGCCTTTTTTTGGAGCTTTGTGTCAACCTATCAGCGCCACCGCTTCGAGGCTGAACTCATTGAACAGCGCAACCTTGCAGAGTCGGCGGGGCTGGCACTAGGCGAAAGTCAGCGCTTCATGCGCGCGATCACTGATGCGATCCCAAGCAAGGTGGCGTATTGGGGCAAGGATCTCCGATGCCGCTTTGCCAACTATGCTTATGCGCAATGGTATGGCAGACAGCCGCATGAGTTGGTGGGCATGGCACTCGAAGAGCTATTGGGAGAGCGCATCTTTCAATCGGACGAAGAATATGCCCAAGCCGCTCTCAAGGGACAGGTGCAGCATTTTGAGCGTGCTATCACCAACTTGGATGGAAGTACCCGATACATGTTGGCGCACTATATGCCCGATTTCGTAGGTAGCGACGTCCTTGGTTTCTTCGTCAATATTAGTGACGTAACTGAACTCAAGAAAACGCAGTTGGCATTGGAGGAGGCTCAGCGCAAAGGCTGATCTGGCCGATGCAGGTGGCAGGTCGACGGAGCTTGACGTTGAGGACCAGGCTATTTCCGGGGCGCGAAATCTACACATCGCTTTCGGCGCCGACACGTGGCTTCTTTGTGGAAAGTCCACAATTTTGACGCCCATCGCCGTACCAACAACCGTTGCTGCCAACATACTGAGTAAAAGCGCGCGGCAGCTTCAAGTTATTAAAACGCCGCTATCCGATAAGGCGCTAAATGCACTTGTCGCCAGCCGGTAAATTTTGGGTAGCACGTTGCAGCCTAGTAGCTACCCCCAATTTGGATGTTGCTTCGCTGTTGAAGCCATGACATCAACGCATCGGCTGGCATCGGTTTGGCATAGAAGTACCCTTGCATGCTCGTACACCCCATGCTGACTAGCTTGTCCACTTGGCTTTGAGTTTCGACCCCCTCAGCGATCAACCCCATATGCAGACTCTTGCCCAGTTGAATGATCGCGGTGGCGATGGAAACGCTTTGGTGTGAAGTCGCCAAGCGCGACACAAATGACTTGTCGATCTTGAGCACGTCGATTGGAAGTTGGCTAAGGTATGCCAGGCTGGAGTAACCAGTACCGAAATCGTCGAGGGCAATGCGGAATCCATGCGTTCGCAAGCGTTCAAGCAGATGACGAAGATTGTCGGCGTCCTTCATTAAAAGGCCTTCCGTGATCTCTAGCTCGATACACTTCGGGTCGATCTTGTACGCAGCACACAACTCACAAAGCGACTCCAAGTAATTAGGTTGCGCGAACTGGACGATGGATACGTTTATAGCGACATGCAGTTTTTGGCCGATTGTCTGGGCGGTTGAAATTTGTTTGAACGCATCTAGTAGTACGGCGAGGCCCAACGCAACGATCAGACCTGTTTCCTCCGCATATGCGATGAACTCAGATGGGGGAATCAGGTCACCGGCTTCGTCCCGAAGCCGCACAAGGGCTTCGACAGTAGTCACCTGCTGGCTGAGAACATCAACCTGGGGTTGGTAATGCACCTCAACCCTTCCCCCGTCGATGGCGGCACGCAACGTTTTGCCGGTGCGACTGCGCTGAACGAGCATCTCCTCAATCGACGCCGAATGGAAGCTGCAGCGATTGCGCCCATCCGATTTGGCTCTGTAAAGTGCCGAATCGGCGTGCCTCATGAGATCTTCGCGAGTCAAAGCGTCATCGGGGTAAACGCTGATACCGACACTGCAGCCGACATGGAAATCTGCTCCCTCAATCACGATCGTTGAGGACACCGCGTCAATCGCTGCCTGCGCCATCAATCTGGCCTGTTCTGGCGATTGAATTTCGGGCAACAGGATCATGAATTCATCGCCGCCCTGCCTGCTCACCGTTGCTGCAGCGCTGAAGATAGCCGTCAGGCGATCAGCCACGGTCCGGAGAATCAAATCACCTACATGGTGCCCGTGTGCATCGTTGACAAACTTGAAGTGATCCAGGTCGAGAATCATCAACGCGAGCGAGCCGTGCCCCGTTGCTGCGGAACGCATTGCTTGCGATATGCGGTCGGCCAAAAGCAGACGGTTAGGTAGGTCGGTGAGCTGATCGTGTTGCGCGAGATGGGTCATCTTTATCGCCATTGCACGCGCCTCACTCACATCGTGAAAAACAATGACTGCACCTGATATATGGCCTTCTGCATCCTTTATAGGGGAGGCTGAGTCCTCCACGGTTACCCGGTTTCCCCCACGCGTCACCAGCAAGGTGTCCAGCGCCATGCCCACCTTCCGCTCTTGCCTGAGCGCTATACGGATCGGATTTTGCAAAGGTGACTGATCCTCGTGACTCATGAGCGGCATCACGGTTTCAATCGGTTGGCCCAGTGAATTCGTGCTGTCCCACCCGGTCATCGTCTCTGCAACCGGGTTCATGTAGGTGATACGACCTGATGAATCGGTGGCAATCACGCTGTCGCCGATAGAGCTGAGAATGACCTGTGCGCGGGCTCTCTCTTCGCCCAAAGCCGCCTCCGTCGCATTGACTGCAGTGACATCCGTCAAAAGCAGCAAGGCACCCCAACGATTCTGCGAATCCATTCGCAGCGCCATCGACGCATGAATGTCACGGCGGCTGCCATCAGCAACTACGCAGTTCAGCGCGAGGCTGTGTTCTGTGGTCAAGGAGCTGTCGTGCCCGGCATTCAGCATCAGTTGGCTGAGTGAGGGTCCAATGGCCTTGGCAACATGTTCTCCCAGCACATCCTCCATCGTCTTGCCAAGGAATCCATCAGGAGGCACGTTGAACCACTTGCCACTTTGATCGTTACAAAGTTGGCAGAGCAGATCGCTGTTCCAAAAAGTGATGTGCCCGGGAACGTTTTTAACGACATGGTCTAAATCACGTTGCGTACTCAGAAGCCTTCTCTGCTCCCTTCGCAGTGCCAGTTGTACCTGGACCCGTGCTTTTACCAATTGCGGATTGAAAGGCTTCGGCACGAAGTCAGCGGCGCCAACTTCAAAAGCCTTCAACTCCTGTTCAAAACCATCATTGCTAGTAATGAATATCACTGCCGCGTCTATTGTTTCAATACAGCCCTTGAGGTCCGAGCACAGCTGATATCCGTCCCGCTCTGGCATCGAAATGTCAAGCAGCACAACGCTGGGCCTTAACTGTTTTGCCAAGCGAACAGCATCGCTTGCTTGTGTGGTGAAAGCGACGCGACCCAGTTCCGCCACCACCGCGTGCAGACTGCGAACGCATACGACGTCATCATCAACGATGAGTATCTGCTCGGGTTGCTCTTCATAATGATGCTGCGGTGCGGAGTCTGCAATGAGCATGGCGGGCTACTGTTGTCGTTGACGAAATTCGGCTTTCAACCAGGCAGGCTTCTGGTAGTGTGCACCAGCTGCCCTGGAATCGCCGCATGCTTTTTGCGCGCTTTCAGCTACGTTGTGGCTTCCATTGTTTCGAAATCGGTGCTTCGCGGCAGGTGCGACCAACGTTTTGGAGCTGGGGCAGTCCCGGTGTTGCTGGTTGGTATGTGAATGCCATGGTGCTCTCAGCTTTCTCTGACGCCCGACACCCCTTTGAAGGATGTTCCGTTCATGGATACGAAAAAATTGTCGCGGTCCCCCTTTGTTTGGATGGTCGCAACCTTCTTGATGGCAGCGGCAATCAGTGGAGTGCTGGCACTACAACAGACTGAAAGTAACCGCCACTCGGCGCAAAAGGCGTTTGAAGCGCAGGCCGAGGACATTGTTGTGCGGCTGCAGCAACGTATTCGACTTTACGAATATGGCCTGCGAGGTGCCAGGGCTGCCGTGGTGACCGCAGGCGAGAACGGGATCAATAGCAAGCTGTTCCGTCAATACAGTGAAACGAGAGATTTCACAGAGGAGTTTCCTGGCGCCCGGGGTTTCGGCTTTATCCGCCGAGTACCGCGGACGAAAACCGATGCCTACCTGCAGGCAAGGCAGGCCGATGGAATCAGCGATTTTTCTATCCGCTCGCTGAACGAGTACAGCGATGAACGATTTGTCATCGAGTACATCGAGCCAATAGAGCGCAATCGCGTGGCACGTGGGCTGGACATTGGGTCAGAGGCCAACAGGCGCCAAGCCGCCATCTCGGCTCTGCAAACTGGAAAAGCCACGATCACTGGCCCTATCACCCTGGTTCAATCGTCCGGAGACCCTCAGCGATCCGTACTTTTTCTGCTGCCGGTGTATCGCAGCGGGGTGACCCCCAGCGATATCGATCAGCGCGAAGCCCTGGGATTCGGATGGACTTATGCCCCCCTCGCGTTAAGCGAGGTTTTGGCCGATTTCGGCATGGCGCAATTGCAGTACGACCTGGCGATCACAGATGTTTCCAACCCGTCGCAGCAGGATACTGTCTTTGACAGCAAGCGCTCTGGCGCATCCGGCCAGTCGGTGATTACCCAAATGCTGGAGCGAGAAATTTATGGCCGCCTCTGGCGTTTTGATCTCATTGCCAGACCAGGGTTTGTAGCAGGGCTAGGACAATTTTCGGGGCGTGCAGTTTTTACTGTTGGCTTAGGTGTCAGTCTGCTCATTTCGCTCCTGGTTGGTGCCTTGAGGGCGGGGAAAGAACGCAAGAGAAAAGCGTTGGTCCAACAAGCCCAACTGGCAACGATCGTAGAGAGCTCAGCGGATGCGATAGTGGGGGAGACAGCCCAGGGCAAAGTCATCATTTGGAACCCAGCAGCAGAACACTTGTTCGGATTTACCAAAGCTGAAGCGCTGGGACAAGAAATGTCCGAGCGGATGACAGTTGCGGAAGATGCGCAGAAGGAAGAAAGACTTTTCAACAAGGTCATGTCAACAGGCGAGTCAGAACCCATCGACATAACCTTGCTGGCCAAAAGCGGCAGGCAGGTACCGGTATCAGTAACTGCAAGCGCGATTCGCGGCGAACGCGGGCAAATCATCGGTGTAGCCCGCTTCATGCGCGACATTCGAGACCGTCAAGCTGCGGAAAAGGCGATGGCAGATATGGCTGCAAGTCTGGAAAAACAAGTGGTGGCTCGCACGGCAGAGTTGGAGACTGCGCGCCATGACCTCCAGACGGTGCTGGACTCCGTGCCCTCCATGATTGGATACTGGGATAAGAACCTGCTGAATCGCGTCGCCAATCGTGCCTATGGTGACTGGTTTGGCGTTGACCCTGCTAACCTGCAAGGCAGACATATGCAGGATTTGTTGGGGGAAAAGCTCTTTGAACTCAACCGCCCTTACATCGAAGGTGCGTTGACCGGGGAGAAGCAGCGTTTTGAGCGCACGATTCCGCGCGTAGACGGAAGCGGAATGCGCCACTCGCTTGCCAATTACTTGCCTGACGTCGTGGGCGGCGAAGTGCGAGGTTTTTATGTCATCGTGCACGACGTGACAGAGGTAGTAGTGAGCCGCCAGGCCATAGCGCACGAGCGAGAACGACTGCAGCACATCATTGAGGGCACGAACGTAGGTACCTGGGAATGGAACGTGCAAACGGGAGAGCTCGTCATCAACGAACGCTGGGCCGAGATCATCGGTTACTCCAGAGAGGAGCTCAGTCCTGCCACGATCGATACGTGGAAAGCCCACGTGCACCCCGAAGATCTTCCAGGGGCTCAGGCACTCCTGAGCCAACACTTTGATGAAGTGCAACCCCAATACCAAAGCGTGATCCGAATGCGCCACAAACTTGGGCATTGGGTTTGGGTCCAGTCGCGTGGGAAGGTTTATACGCGGGCGTCCGATGGACAGCCGGAATGGATGTATGGCACGCATCATGACATCACAGCAACCAAGGAGGCGGAAGCTCAGCTTCAGGAAGCGGTGGCAATTCTCAGAGGTGTGTTGAACGCTGCGACACAACAGTCCATTATCGCAACTGACGCTGACGGAACGATAACGCTGTTCAATACTGGTGCTGAGCACATGCTCGGCTACGGCGCCAACGAGTTGGTTGGCAAGAGTACACCTGCCCCGCTTCACTTGAGAGAAGAAGTTGAAGCCTATGGGCTGGAGCTGACGCGACGCTATGGCATGCCAATCCATGGTTTTCGCGTCTTTGTTCATGAAGCGGAACGACTGGGCCATGAGACCCGTGAATGGACTTACGTGCGCAAAGACGGGCATCAATTGCGTGTTCAGCTGTCCGTCAACACGATCCGTGATTTGCAGGGCAACATGCTTGGCTACCTGGGCATCGCTCAGGACATGACGGAGCGCCATCGCAGAGACACAGAGTTGCGCCATGCAAAAGCCGCAGCAGAAAAAGCCAGCATTGCCAAAAGCATGTTCTTGGCCAACATGAGCCATGAAATACGGACACCCATGAACGCGGTTCTTGGAGTTGCCCACTTGCTAGTGGACACTCCACTGAACGATGACCAACGTCTCCTGCTAAGCAAGCTGCAGATTGCAGGTCGATCCCTGTTGGGAATCATCAACGACGTGCTTGATATCTCCAAGATCGAGGCGGGTGAAATGACCACAGAGTCTGTGGCCTTCGCTCCTTCTGACTTGGTGGCAGAGCTCATACAACTATATTCCGCTCAGGCGGAGAGCAAAGGTATACAGCTGCAAGCAAAAGCGCTTGAACACTTGCCTTCAGTGGTTGAAGGTGACCCAACCCGGTTGCGGCAGGTCCTTTCCAACCTGGTCAGCAATGCCATCAAGTTCACTACACAGGGGACGGTGACGATTGCGGTGGAGCGTTTACCCAGTGCGGGTCCAAACGATCTAAGGGCATGGCTGAAATTCTCTGTAGCTGACACGGGAGAAGGAATCTCTGAACGCGCACTGCAAAACCTATTCAAGCCATTCGCCCAAGCAGATAGCTCCACCACACGCCGTTTCGGAGGGACGGGTTTGGGGCTGTCTATCGTCAAGCGCTTGAGTCAGTTGATGGGGGGAGATGTGGGTGTAGAGAGTGCGCCGGGGGTTGGTAGCACCTTCTGGGCCCAGCTACCGTTCACCATCCTCGATGAAGCGCTCTCGGCAGCCCATCCAGCCGCCCAACACGATCCGCTCAACGTGTTTGTGGCCGATGACAATGAGATCGACCTGGAGGGCTTGGTCAGGATGTGTCAGGCTTTTGGATGGCGCACGACGGCTGTTCCTTCAGGTCGCGAACTTCTGCACCGGCTGGAAACAATAAAAGACACTCGCCAGAAACTGCCTGACGCGCTGGTAGTGGATTGGAAAATGCCTGGGTTGGATGGTATTGAGACACTCAACGCCTTGGCTGAACGATGGGGGCCTTCTGCCATGCCGGCGACTCTTGTGGTTTCGGCCCATGAGAGAGACTCAGTTGCACGCAATGATCACAGCGGCGTGGTCAACCATATCCTGACCAAGCCGGTGAATCCCTCTACGTTATTCAATGCTATCAACGCCTCCGTTGCTGCACATACCGGCAACCACAACCAAGTTCTTGCCTCTACGCGGTTGGAATCCATGCGCGGCCACTGGCTTCATGGCATGCGTATCCTGTTAGTGGATGACAGCGAGATCAACCTCGAAGTGGCCCGAAGGCTTCTCGAAAAAGAAGGCGCCAGCGTAGAAGTCGCAACTAATGGCCGGGAAGCGCTGGATTTGCTTCAGAGTGATGGGGGCCAGGGCAACTCGTTCGATGCGGTTCTTATGGATGTTCATATGCCAGTGATGGACGGCTATGAGGCCACTTCGCTTGCGCGTAGCCAACTCGGGCTCACCGAACTCCCGATCATCGCGCTGACAGCGGGTGCGCTTGCTGAAGAGAAGCAACGTGCAGATGCGGTGGGCATGACTGCCTTCCTCACCAAGCCTCTTGATCCCGCCTTGCTGGCGCACACCGTGCACATGCATGTGAATAAAGCCCGGGGGAACACCGCGGTGTACGAAAGCGCAGAAGCTACAAAGGCTTCACACGCTCAAACGGATTGGCCAGAGATAGAGGGCATCAGCGCATCAGTCGCGAGCAAACTGCTGCAAGGCGACCCAGTCCTTTTCGCAGACTTGCTGCGACGCTTTGTCAAGGACTATGGCAGAGCTGACTTCGTCCTTTCGCCAGGTCACACCGCCGATCAGCGCAGGGAGTTTGTGGCGCGCGTTCATAAGCTGCGCGGGTCTGCAGGCATGCTTGGCGCCGTCGCGTTGCACTCCATTGCAAGCAGCCTAGAAAATACGCTGCGTCGTCTCGATACAGAGTCGGAAAAACATGACGAATTCACATCCTCCGCAGCAATGCTGATCGCGTCGCTAAATGGTGCATTGCGTGAACTGGTTTCGGCCTCCTCGTCAGTGACAGATGTACCAGCCAACCAGCACCATTCAGTCGCGGGCGAGGACCTCGGCTCAGTCCAGATCCCACCTATCGAACAGCTGGATGCTGCACAGGCACAGAGGCTCTTCAATTTTCTTCAGTTACTTAGCAGGCAGGATCTCGCTGCCATGGAACAAGTGGATACCCTGGCATCCGATTTGACTGCACTACTTGGTTCACAGAATTTTGTCCTTATTCGGGAGGCCATTTCTGCCCTGGACTTTGCTGCGGCCACACAAATGCTGGTAGCCCGTCTGCCTGATAGACAGTAGCGATCTCCGAAGAGATGCGAACTTCTACGACACAAAATCGGCACTGGGTGCAGAATGGCCAAGTGACCCAACTATTCATCACTGCTCCGCGATGCCGCATACGCTAGAGACCGACCGCGCCAACCTACTGATCGTGGATGATGACGTCACTGTCATACAGGTGTTAGCCAAGGCACTGGCGGGTGTTGGCAGTGTCCGGTACGCCCTCAATGGCGCCGACGCTCTGCGTCTGGCAGAGAGTGACCCGCCCGACGTAGTTCTTTTGGATGCTCACATGCCAGGCATGTCCGGCTTCGAGGTGCTAGAGGCAATGCGTTCAAAATCGACTCTAGAAGACATTCCTGCCATTTTCATCACCAGCGACAGCAGCCAGGGTATGGAAGAGGAAGGATTGGCCAAAGGAGCCGCCGATTTCATTGCCAAGCCTTTCCATCCGGCCATCGTTGCTGCGCGCGTGAAAACCCAGCTGCGACTCAAGCTTGCGCTCGACAAATTGCGGCAGTTATCCTCCACCGACGCGCTGACAGGTGTCGCCAACCGGCGGGCACTGGATGAAACCCTTCTGCAAGAGTGCAAACGTGCTCAGCGTAGCAAGAATCCCCTTTCGCTGCTTTTGCTGGACGTGGACCATTTCAAGACCTTCAACGACACCTACGGCCATGGTGCAGGAGATAAGGCCCTGGTCGCGGTCGCAAATGCCATGTTGGAGGCCACCAACCGTCCAGCTGACCTTGTTGCCCGGTATGGTGGAGAGGAATTCTCTGTCGTGCTCCCAGGCACAGGCGAGTCGGGGGCGTTAGCAGTTGCAACCAAGTTGGCGCAAAAAATTCGTGAAAAGCAGGTTCCGCACTCGGGCTCTCTGTCGGGACTGCTCACCGTTTCGATTGGCATTGCCTCCTTCGACCCCAACTCCAGTGAATGGGATGAATCAACTGAAAGCTTTCGCGGCAATGCTTCGGGTGCGGCGGCTCACGATGTCGCAAGCGCGTTGCTCGAAGCTGCTGATCAGGCGTTGTATTCAGCCAAACAGACTGGACGGTCTAAAGCTGTGCTCGGACAACTGCACCGTGCTACTTCTTAGCTAGCCTGACAGATGAAGATAGGCGATTGGAGATTTCAAATTTCTGTTTGCTCTGAAAGCTCCAAAGCGTCATCGACTTCTATGCCCAGGTAACGGACAGTTGACTCTATCTTGGAGTGACCCAGGAGTAGCTGGACTGCGCGTAGGTTCTTCGTTCTGCGGTAAATGAGCGTAGCCTTGGTGCGTCGCATGGAGTGCGTTCCATACTCTGCTGGATCCAAACCAAGCTGCAACACCCAGCGCTCAAGAATTCTGGCGTACTGACGCGTCCCGAGATGAGGCGACTTGTGAAGTCGGCTTGGAAAGATAAAATCTTCTGATTTCAGCTTGGCGGTCTTGATCCATTGCAGAAGCGCTTCACGAGTGGTCGTCGTTATCTCGAACTGGACGGGGTGATGAGTTTTGTGCTGCATGACCGTTGCTCGTGAAGCGACTTGGTCGCCATGGCAAACATCGCGGACCTTCAGGGCGACCAAGTCGCATCCGCGTAGCTTGCTGTCTATTCCCAGATTGAAGAGCGCAAGCTCGCGCACCCGGCTCTCCATCTGGAGGCGCACGCGCAGCGCCCAGATGTCTTTGGGCTTGAAGGGCGCTTTCTGACCAACGATCTTTCCCTTGTTCCAGGGCTCTCGATGAACGGCGGCTGTATCGGATTGCATGATGGTCTCCCATCTAGTGGTGGGACAAAGACCATGCGCCTTCTAAATGCAGTTGTCCACGAGTGACCACGGCAGCGGTGTCAGTTCTTGCGGTTCAGATAAACGCCCGGTGATGTTCTTCACTGTCTGCTCTCGATCACAGCAGTCGTTCAACGACTGCGTGTTGAGCGACAGCAAGCAGCCTGTAACGGCCATCCCGGACGTCGCTTCTGCAGCGATTGCTGTCCTCCGCGTCTTGAAGCCGGACTCACGCTCTGGGATCTGAAGCAGTCATAGGGTCACGGGTCGAAGATTCAACCGCCGAAGGCTACACCTTAAAGCAATGATCAGCGCCGAACAGCGCCTGCATCCGCGCAGTTTTCGCCGCGGATGCCTTGCCCATGTCGATCACAGCGAGCCTCTTTCGCGCCCTAGAGCAGCAGACGTAGAAGACATTGCGAGAGCGGTTCGCACGTTCCGGGTTCGCCGCGTCGTCGGCTCCGGACAGGTACTTGTCGAATGAATAGAAGTTCCACGCAGCGCCGGAATCGTCCAGCACCACCAACACGGTCTCGAACTCGTCACCCTTCACCCCATGCTTCGTTGCGAAAGGCGTGTTGGTCAAGAAGAACCGAGCGAATGCAGCGACCTGTGCGTAGGGAAGCGCCAAGAGTACCGCGTACAGCTTCGCGTCCGCCTGCTCTCGCTCTTGCGCGGTTTCATCCATCTCCGCGGTGAGGATGGGTTGGTTGTTCCCGAGGCGGATGCTCAGGTCATCGGTCAGCGGGAAGAGCTGACGATCTCGAATCGTCTCCAGAACCTCCCGGACAGTGCCCGCGCCGCGCTTGTCGATCAGCGTGTTCAGCGCGTCGCGGACGCCTGACTTCGCGGCGCGACTGGCAAGCCGGTGACCCGCGCCATGAAGCCTGCCGAGCGTCTCGCCGATTTGTCCCTTCTCCCAAGCCTGCGCCAGCGGCTCCACCTTCTCCAGAAAGAAGGCGATCCGCCGATCGGAACCATCGGTGAGGGCATCTTTGGCGAAGCCGCCTCGATCCGCAAAAGCCTGCAAAAGGTCAGCGAAGCCGGCCTTGCGGGCAATCAGCCTGTGGGTGAGGTAGAGCTCACGCGTGCCGTGGTCAGCCAGGTTCCAGGCCAAGGTGCCAGTCAGCAGCTCTCGTGCGCGCTGAAGGCCAGCTTCATCCGCCGCACCCTCGACTCGGATGTACGCGGCATCGCCTTGTACGTTCATGTTGCCCGGGATCTGTGTGATGTCGGTCCGGATCTTGTTCAGTACGTTGATGACGCTAAGGGAGCAGCGGCGGTTCTCACGCTTGACGATCACTTCCAGCGGCGCGGCGAGATCCGCCGGCAAGGCGCCGATCCCCTTGTGCTCGCCGTGGTGATAAATGTTCTGCATCTTGTCGCCGAAGAATCCCAGCACGACCTTGTCACCGACCAAGGGTAGGATTCGGCGAAGCAGGATGTCGACAACCGCCGCGCTGGTGTCCTGGTACTCATCGACGAAGATGTAGGGGTAGCGGCTCGCCACGATCCGCGCCAGCTTGTCGTACCTGGCATAGGCAATACGGGCGATCGACAGCAGGTCGTCATGAAAGATCCGACCATCGAGGAACTTTGAGCCTCGGTCCGAATACTTCACCTCGAGCCGGCCATCCACCTTCGCCCGCAGTTCAGCCTGATCGACTCGACGCGAGCTTGCCGGCGGTAGCGCCTCGTTGAAATCGAGCAGCGCTTGTCGGAGTGCCTGCTGATGGGGCTGCAGCGTGCTCCAGAGGAAGTCGTGGATGGTCGAGACCCGCACCAGGCTGTTGCCTTGAATCCGCTCGATCACCTGGTCCTTGGCCACGTTGGTATAGGTGATGCAGGCGATCTGCTGCCCATCCCGTTTCAGCCTGTCCGCGATGGGTGGTGCGCACAGCTTCTTGAGGCCCTCGACCAGAGAGTACGTCTTGCCCGCCCCAGCACCGGCGTCCAGCACGAAGCTTCGGCCGTTGGTGAGGCAATCGGCGATGCGCTCGTCCGCCGTCTTCTCCGGCTGTGCCGCGGCTACTGCTTCGCCAACCATTCGAGCCCCTCTCGGATGTACTTAGGTGTTGCCCAGCCGCTGTTGGCCAGAAGATCAAGCGCGAAGTCGACCTTCGGCAGGCTGATCGCATAGGCGTCAGCGGTCAGAGCCGCGGCGTCCGCATGGGTGAAGGTGTCGCCGGTGGCGAGCAGCTTGGCCTTGTTAGCGAGCAGCCATGCTGAATTCGCATACACGAAGGCTTCCTCGAAGCTCCGTGCACAAGGTTGACCAGCGGCTTCCGCGACTTGGTAGGCGACTCGAACGCGGCCGGAGGTCTTCTCTGCTTCACCAGCGGCCATCAGCTTGGGCAGGTCGGCACTGCCCGGCAGCCACTTCGACAGGGTCGCATTGCCGCTCGCGTGGCCGCTGACGACAGGTGTCTTCTTCTTGGTGGTGCCGTCGATCGAGTCCAGATCGGTGATCACGAGCGCTGGCAGCTGCAGGAACTCGATCAGCTTTCGGAAGAGATGCGCGTACGCGCCACCCACCTCCACCGTACAGACATAGGTCGAAGTGAGCTTGTCGCGAAGTGCGGCTTCGAGTGCCGCGATCAGCCGAGGCAAGAGCATGCGCTCCACCTGCCCTTCGATGAACACGAGCTTGTCGGCAAAGAACATGTCGCATCGCGTCGTCGTGAGGTACTTCCGAAGGAACTCCATCGCGGTCTTCTCGGGGTCGGTCTTCGCCGAAGCCTCGAAGGACAGCAAGTCCTTGATCTCGACCGTGCCCTTATTGCGCCGGAAGTAGCGAATCGGCGCGAAGCCGCAGTTGGCCGCCATGTGCGACGAGTGCGTGGTGAGCAGCAGCTGCACGCCAGTCTCGCCGGCCGCGGGTGCAAGGAACTCGCTGACCTTCTGGACGAACACCGCCTGCATCTGGGGATGCATGTGGACTTCCGGCTCCTCGACGACCACCAGGTGCACGCGCGGACGGTGCTCAGGGTCTGACTCGACGTCCTCACGGAACGACTTCAAACACAGGACGATGTAGATCAGGTTCTTGAACCCGAGACCGTTGTAGCGTTCAGGCAGCTCGAAGGCTTGATCGATCGCCGCCGCGGCACCGTCGGCCGGCAATGCCGCAGCGGCGATGGCGGCGTAGTAGACGCGCGTCGTGTCCTTGAAGAGCCCGTCGGCGCTGAGCTCGGCGCGGACGGTCAGCTTGGGGGACTCGGGGTGGCCGAACTTCGCGAGGCCCTTCATGAGGCCATCGAAGGCCTTGACGTACTGGGGACCGAGCGCCGTGGACTGCTCTCGCAGCGTCTTCTCAAGCGCCTTGAAGTCGCTGGGCGCATCGACCTTGTACCGACGCTCGTAGTGGGCGTGGAGCAGCGTAGACAAGCGCGTAGCCTTGCTGCCCTCCTCGCGATCGTCAATGTGGCGCTGCGCACTGACGACATCGATTCGAATCAGCCGCTGCAGGATGCCGCGGTCGGGCAGCCTCTCGGCTTGGGTGCCGTCAGGGCTCAGCTTGAACTGATCGAGCTTGTAGTGGTCGTGCAGCGTGACGGCAAGGTAGTCGGCGAAGGACTGGTCATCGTCACGATCTTTCAGGTACGCCTGCGCCAGTTGCTGGGGGTTTGCAGGCCCGAATCGGATCTCGACGGTGACGGTCGTGGACGCATCCTCCAGGTCCATCAGCAGTTCGCCTGCGAGTGCCAGATCCGGACCGGTGTCGTCGTAGTCGAACTTCAGTTGCAGCGACAAGACCGGCAGCGCAGGGAATGGCGGCGGCTCAGCCGCTGGAGCACCCGCAGCTGCCGCTGCTGGCGGCCTCAGGACGTGTGTCTCGAACTTCTTGAAGGCGTCACGGCAGCCAAGGGAGAAGTCGTTGATCGACAGCTGCTTGATCGGCCTTTGCAGGAACGCCAGCATGGCCTCGATGGTCGAGGTCTTGCCGCTGTTGTTGGGGCCCACCAGGATCGTCGTGATGCCCGTCGTGTCCAGCCGCATGCGCGCGTCCTGCAGCAGCCGGAAGTTTTTGATGCCTATCTCGCACAGTTTCATGCCCGTTCTCGCCTTCTCTGATCGTCGCGGGCGCTGCGCACCCCTGCACGACTAAGCCTTGATTGGCGGGTGCGCGCCGCACGCTTGGCGGACTTGAAGGTGCCAAAACCCACGAATTGCATGGCATCGCCCTTCTTGACGGCGGTCTGGATGGTGTCGATCAGCGTTTCCAGCACCGCATTGGCTGCAGTCTTGGACAGGTCATTCCTGGAAGCCAGGATTTCAACAAGTTCTGCGCGGTTCATGGATGCTCACGTGTCGAGGTTGGAAAGGACCGATTTATAACCCCGCCGCTGACACGGCCCTTGCTGCGACTCAATGCTGCAGTGCACTTGTTGGCAAAAACTCCACTCCCGTGCGTTCGACCAGTTCCTGGTAGCTGATCGGCCGACCCACCGTCTCCCCCTCGCGGGTGTCTTGCCAATGCGCCCAAGCTCTTTGGGTGGTCGCGTCGTACACGAGCTCGTACAGATAGGTCGGTACCTTTACCCCGTTGGCGCCAACGCGCGGCACCGCATCCGTGCAAGCGCTCACCCCTTCTGCGCTGCTTCACACCATACTGCGTGCCAGTAACCTGGATCGGTCGATCACCTTCTACTTGGGAATACTTGGCATGTCGCTTTTCCGCAAGGAAGAGTACCCCGAAGGGGCGCTTCACCTTGGCATTTGTCGGGTACGGCAATGAAGACCAGTCTGCAGCCATTGAGCTCGCGCACAACTGGGACACGCAGGACTACGAACATGGATCGGCGTTTGGGCATGTTGCCTTGAGGGTCGCGAACGTTGAGCGGACCTGCAGGTACCTGGCCGAGGCCAACGTGCAGGTCGCCCGCGCGCCTGGCCCCATGACGCATTCAAGCCCGCAATGCCAGGTTTCAGAAAACATTGCACTCGTTGCAGACCCCGATGGCTACCTGCTTGAGCTGATCGAACATCCAAGCGCATGTTGACATGATTAGGTCATTCGTCCTACGATATTAGGACAAATGACCTAAACCTGTGGAGTCTTGCATGCACGAGCTTTTTGCCCCCTTCATGCTGAGTGACATGTTGCTCGGTAACCGGATCGTCATGGCGCCGATGACGCGCAACCGTGCAGCGCCAGAGGGCGTACCGTCCCCTCTCATGGCGATCCACTATGGGCAGCGTGGAGATGCCGGGCTTGTGATCTCGGAATCTGCTCCCGTGTCTGCTCAGGGGGTTGGATATCCTGGAACGCCCGGGATCTACACGGAGGAACAGGCGCAGGGATGGCGGAAGGTCACTGACGCAGTCCATGCCAAAGGCGGGCACATCTTTGCCCAGCTGCAGCACTGCGGTCGCATCTCTCACTCCAGTCTTCAGGTGAACGAGGAACTGCCCGTCGCCCCTTCAGCGATCAAGCCCGAAGGCCTGGCAGTCACATACGGTGGAATGCAGCCGTTCTTGACGCCAAGAGAGCTGACCACCGCGGAGATCCCTAAGGTGGTGGACCAGTTTAAGAAGGCCGCGGCAGTGGCAAAAGCTGCAGGCTTCAATGGTGTAGAGATCCACGCAGCGAATGGGTACCTGATCGATCAGTTTCTGCGAGACGGGAGCAATCAACGGAGCGACCGGTATGGAGGATCACCCCCACGGCGGTTGACGTTGCTGCTCGAGATCGTGGCTGCCGTCAGCGAGATCTGGCCGCACGGGCGTATCGGTGTGCGATTCAGTCCTGAAAACCGCTTCAACGACATGTACGACAGCGACCCGGCAGCGAACTTTGGGTACTACGCTCAGGAGCTGTCCAAACTGCACCTGGCATATCTTCATGTGTTGGAGGGGGATATGTCGGCCACTGTTTCTGCGGTGGACTATCGCGAACTGAGGCGCCGCTTTGGCGGCACCTACATCGCCAACAACGGTTACGGCAGAGCCCGAGCCATGGCAGCTATCGAGCAAGGCTCTGCCGATTTGATCGCCGTCGGCAAGCCGTTCATTGCCAACCCTGACCTAGTCATCCGGCTTCGACATGATCTGCCTCTCGCAGCGCCCGATTCGGCGACGTTCTATGGCGGAGATGTGCGTGGATACACGGACTATCCGACGGCTACTGAGCAATCGCTTTCAACAATCGCCACAGTATGAAATCCGCTGCACCCAAACCCAGTACACGGCAGGAAATCGTCGAGAAAGCCGATCTTTTGTTTTATCAACGCGGCTTTGAAAACACATCCTTCTCGGACATTGCCGATGCAGTGGGTATCTCGCGCGGCAACTTCTACTACCACTTCAAAACCAAGGACGACATCCTCAAAGATGTCATTGCCCACAGGGCGACCAAGACGCAAGGGATGCTGGACGCCTGGGCGCTTAAGGGGCGCACGCCTATCGAGAGGCTGAAGTGCTTTGCGCAGATGCTGATCGAAAACCGCAAGGACATTCAGCGCTTCGGTTGCCCGGTAGGAACACTGTGCGCCGAACTGGCAAAGCTGGAACACCCCTCACAAGGCGAGGCGGGAATGATCTTTGGGCAGTTCCAAAGCTGGCTGGCACAGCAGTTTGTAGAGCTGGGCCGCATCAAGGATGCCGATGTGCTGGCTATGCACTTGTTGGCGCGAAGCCAAGGCATCGCTTCCTTGGCCAACGCCTTCCATGACGAGGCCTTCATTCGCCATGAGGTCAAGCAGATCGAAGCCTGGTTGGTGGATGCAGTGGGTCAAGGTGCGCCGCAAAAGTAGATCCAGATTCCAACTCTGAAATCGTTACCAATAGGAGAGAGTTCTCATGCATATTGTCTTACTCAAGTTCGGACCCAATCGTTCGCAAGCCGCGCAGTGGATGGCCGGACACAAGGAGTGGATCGAAAAGGGGATCAACGACGGGGTGTTCCTGCTCGCCGGGTCTCTAGAGAATGCGCAAGGCGGTGCGCTGCTGGCAATCAAGCTCAGCAAGGCTGAAGTGACAGCCTTGGTGGAAGAAGACCCGTTTGTGAAGCATCAAGTCGTGGAGCCAGAGATCGTCAGCATTGCGCCGTCGCGAATGACCATGGGTTTGGCTGAGCTCGTGGGGTGAGGGACTATTGGCTCGCACCCTGATAACCAGGCTGTAGAAAGCTACTCACTGCCCGGTGGCGCAAGATCAGAGAATGAGCGGAGCATCATGGTGTACGGCGAAGGCTGACTGCTATTGATGACAGCAGTCGCTCAGCGGTTTACATGTGGACGACGGCGGGCCTGTCCGAGTTTCCGTGTGTGAGGCTCACTGAGCCTTCACCGATTTGGCGAAGGTGAATGAATATCTTACGTGCTCGATTTCGTGAACCGGTCCTCGTAGAGGATCGCAAATTGGTTCATTGCTGACTTCCAGTTGTTGGCAGCCCGCCCCCAGTCTTCGGTGATGTTGCGCAGTGCCAGCCAGATCAGCTTGGTGGCTGCATCGTCGCTGGGGAAGTGCCCTCGGGTTTTGATGATCTTGCGCAGCCTCGCATTCACGCTCTCAATCGCGTTGGTCGTGTAGATCACGCGGCGCACCTCGGGCGGGAAGGCAAAGAACGGTATGACCTTGTCCCAGACCCTGCGCCAGGCGCCCACGACAGTGGGGAACTTCTGGCCCCAGGGCCCGGCTTCAAACGCAGTCAGCTCGGCCTCAGCGGCCTCGGCGCTCACCGCCGTGTAGATCGGCTTGATGGCCGTGGCCAGGCTCTTGCGGTCCTTCCATGACGCAAAGTCCAGGCTGCCCCGGATCAGATGCACGATGCAGGTCTGCAGCGTCGTGGCCGGGAACACTGCGCCCAGCGCCTCTGGCATGCCCTTGAGCCCGTCGGTGACGGCGATCAGGATGTCATGGACTCCGCGCGTCTTCAGGTCGTTGAAGACCTTCATCCAGAACTTGGCTCCCTCGGTGTTTTCGATCCAGATGCCCAGGATGTCGCGGCTGCCATCGGGTAGTACGCCCAGGGCCAGTTAAACGGCCTTGGAGCGAACCACGGCTTCCTCGCGGATCTTGACCCGCAGCGCGTCAAAGAACACGACCGGGTACATCGACTCCAGCGGGCGACTCTGCCAGGCCGTGACCTCGCTCATCACGGCGTCAGTGACGCTGCTGATGAGGTCGGGCGAGACGTCCACCGAGTACATCTCGGAAAGAAAGCCCTGGATCTCGCGCACCGTCATGCCGCGCGCGTACATGGCGATGATCTTGTCATCAAAGCCCGTAAAGCGGCGCTCATGCTTGCCAATGAGTTGCGGCTCGAAGGTGCCCTCGCGATCGCGGGGGACGTCGATGCGCAAAGCGCCGACATCGGTGAGAACGGTCTTGGCGCTCTTGCCATTGCGGTGATTGGTGGCAGCCCCTTCGGGTTTGGCCTGACCGGGCGCGTAGCCCAGGTGGTGACTCATCTCGGCGCCCAGTGCGCGCTCCAATACGGCCTTCTTGAACTGCTGGAAGATGCCCTCAAGCTCGGCTGGCGTCACCGGCCCGGGGATCAGTTGCTCAAGCGCTGCGGCTGAGAATTGCGGCTGCGCCGCCTTGTCCGCTGCTGCGGTTGTCTTCGTCTTGCGTGGCATTCATGCTCCTTGTTGACATGCTATGCCTCACACACAAAACATCTGACAGGCTCACGACGGCAACCAGCCTGAAGCAGTCGCACACTAGGCAGCACGCGATATGGTGTCGCGATATCTCTTCAACGCAAGATAAATAGGCCAAGCGGGCTTCAGCAAGCCTCGCATGTCTCCTGGTGCAATCACGGCCTTCCCGCCCTGCCTCAAAGCCTCTTCAAGCGCAAAGCCAAAAGACTCCTCATCCAAGTCAGGTTCGGCTGCACGCCTACCCGTCAGCAAGAAAAGCACGTCGACACCCAAACCATCCAAGGCTACCAGCACATCCGCTCGCGGCATATGCCTCCCGGCTTCATACAACGTGGCGCTAGTCCTGGATATTCCTAGAGCCAGCGCGAGCGAAGTCTGCGTAAATCCAAGCCGCACTCGCTCCTCCTGCAAACGAGCGCCCATCTGTCCCGCTAAATGCCCTTCATGAGTCTCCTGAACTGTGGTTTGCATTTTGTTTGCATCGTATAGTTTGTGCGAAGTTATTTTAACTATTTCCTAAAAATAAGCAGCATTTTTTAATCAGCACTCTTCGAATTTTCTCGCCAAATTTTTGAAAAAGTGCTTGCAAACAGCTAAAAACGCTGCAACACTGCCCATCTAAATTTGCAGGGCTACTGAAGAAAGTTGTTAAACAATTTGATCATATCTAAGCAAGTACATGCAGATCTGCTCCACCAAGCTCGAAGCAGTCAAGACTGAGTTCTTCCTCAACGGGCAGAGCGTGGCGGATTGGGCGCGGGCGCACGGGTTCAGGAGAGATATGGTCTACGCTGTACTCAGCGGAAGGTGCAAGGGCCTCAGGGACAGAGCCATCAAATTGCCCAGCAACTGGGACTTAAACCGGCCATTGCAGCCGACTCACCTCACGAGGAGGACGGGGAAATGTAATCCCACAAAGCAAAAAGCCGACCATTTTTCAATGACCGGCGCTGCCGACTTGGTCGAGGACGAAGCCTAGGTTGGTTCCCTTGGCGAAAGTATCTCTCCAGTCGACAGCGGCGTCAAGCCACATCCGCACCAGTCAACGCTCCAATGCGCAGCTGCAGCGGTCAATTCCTGGAGAGAGCAATGTCCCGCATTGTTGTTACACGCGCACCCCACCGAGAGGTGGGAATAGTCAACGCCGGTTGGCTGCTCGACCACCCGGTCGAGCACGAGTCCCACTTGGAACGGCGCTTCATCATGGTGGCATTGAGCTGCCCGGTAGTCATCGACATCAAGCACCAGCCATTCTCTATTTGGCTGGGGCCAGATGACACGCACCGATACACGCCCGATTTCCTGGTCACCTTCGACGACGGCACGCAGCTAGTCGTTGAGGTCAAGGCCGAGGTATTTCTCGAACAGGAGCAGGCCAAGCTAGACGCCGCGAAATGGCACCTCCGCGACATGGGCTTCCCCTTTCTCACTCTCACAGACAAACAGATCGATCGACAGGGCTTGGGCTCAAGGGCCATCTTGTTGATGCGATATGGACGCATCGCCTTTACGGCCGCACAAGCCCTGGAGTGCAAACAGCTGCTGCAAAAACACTGTGCGGCAAGCGCAAGTGTGCGGGAACTGATGGAGCTTGGCGCGTCCGAAGAAATCGTCTGGCATCTGGTCGCAGCTCACGCGCTGCGTGTAGATGCGGGCCTTCATATGAATGTGTCTGACAGTGTTTATCTCAACACCAAAGAGGAGTGCTGCGATGCTGTCTTTCGCACGTGGTTTGGTATTGTGTAAAGGCCTCAGAACCCTGGAGTTCGAACGAGACCTTGGCAACGGAATCGTCCAGTTCAAGTACCTCGACACCTATGAAATAAGGTCGTTCAAGACCTACCAAATCTACAACGAGATTCTTGCGGGCGAATACAAGGTCGTCAAAGAGAACGACGGTGCACCCACTCCAGCAACAGTCCCAGAGACGACTTTGCCCAGCCGCATGGATGACCGCCAGTTGGCGCTGATCACATTCCGGATGCACTACGTAAAGGCGGCCCTAAGAAGCCGAGTACAGACTGGAAGCGCCTCGCAAATTGAATCCGTATTGAAGGTCACATCTCCACCAACGACGGAGGACGAAGGGCAGCGCAAATGGATGGAGAAGCTCAATCCGCCATCCCCGGCAACGCTAATGCGATGGCTGAACACCTATCAGAAAGCCGGTTCCAATCCGTATGTGCTTTGCGACCACAGGCCTCTCCGGGTTCAACCCAAGCGAGTGCTCGCCGCTGTCGAAGAACTTGTAGAGGAGATGATCTCAAAGCACTATCTGCAGCTCCGGGGTGCGTCAGTCAAGGAAACTCACGAGCAGGTTCGCAGAGAGATCACTGCGCTCAACAAGCGCGAGCAAACTGATCTGCCAATTCCCTCCGAGCGGACATTGAATCGGCGCATCAATGAAGTGCCGGAATTCATCAGAGACCTGAAACGATTTGGATCGGACTACGCAAAAAATAGGTGGAGATACAGCCTTGGGGGAGATCAGAGTACCCGAATCTTGGAGCGCGTCGAGATCGATCACACTCTGCTGGATATTTGGGTGCTGGACCCGCGAACTGGCGTCCCTCTTGGACGTCCCTGGGTGACTGCAGTGATCGACCGGTTCTCCGGGTACATCCTCGGTGTCTACATCAGCTTTTACGGTCCATCGGCTGGCACAGTAGTCAAGTGCATCAAAGCTTCGATCCTGCCAAAAGATGGCCTGACCGAAAAGATTCCCGAAATTGATTGCCGGTGGACGGCGATGGGCATCCCAGAGTGCATCGTCGTCGACAACGGAATGGAGTTTCATTCCAAAATTTTTCTCCAGATGGCTTGGCAATTGCGCACGGACATCATCTTCAACCCGGTGCGACATCCTTGGATGAAGGCTTCGATTGAACGGGTGATGAGGGAGTTCAATCGGGCTCTCCCGGGCAGGGGAAAAGTATTCGCTCCTATCAAGAATGCCGTTCCGCCTGACCCACAGAAATCCGCAGCCATTCTTTTCGACGATCTCTGCACATGCCTTCTGATCTGGGCCGCAAAAGTCCATCCTCACAACATCCACAAGAAGACTCTGGTACGCCCCACCGATCTTTGGGAAGAAGGCAGGGAGCTGCTTCCACCGTGCCTTCTTCCGACGGACTTTTCTCATTTCGACTTGATCGCAGGCATATCTACCTACCGAACCATCGATGGAGACGGAGCGTTCTTCAACTACCTCCGCTACAACTCACGGGAACTCCAAGGCTATTGCAGGAACCACGACAGGAAATTTCGCACCGAAATCCGCTTCGACCCTGATGACTTGGGGCGGATACATGTGCATCTTCCCAAGGCCAGCAAATGGATACAGGTCGAGTTGCAACGACCTCATTTCTCCTACGGCGACGGCCTCTCGCTCTTGCAGCACGAGATGATTCGGAAGCAGGCCGGAGACCGCCTCAAACGCGCCAATGCCGAAGAGGTCCTTCGGACAGCCCAACATGAACTCCAAGACAAATGGGGAGACGCCATTGCCCGCGGAATAAAGGTCAAGAAACATGCCGATCTCATCCGCTTCCAGGGCCTCACCTCGGCACGCGTTACAGCACCCAAAGCACAAGCGTCTGAACGCCCGGATCTTGTCCCCGAGGACAGCCCCATGATGGCGGGCCTGCTCGCAAAAACCATCCCCTACAAAACATTCTCCCTTGGCGAGGAGTTCGCATGAGTCTCCAAGAATTTGGCGGGGAACGCACCGCTGAAGCGCTACAGGTCGGCCAGAAAATTCTCGACCTGGTTATTCAGTATCCTGAATTTCTCGATGCCTTCAATGTCTGCATGGACGCCATTCACACTGCGAGGCATCTCAGGATGCCCGCAGGCGTTGTCATCCAGGCCGATCCAGGCATGGGCAAGACCCTGCTGTTGACGCTTCTGAAAAACCAGGTGATGCGCCAAACCGCAGTTGATCGCACCGCTGGTTTCCTGGAATTGAACTTCGACAGCGCCGTGGATCCCCACAAAGTTGCATCCAAGGCCATGCTGGCGCTGAACTATCCCATGCTCCCGACCAAACCGAACCTCGACCACATGAACCATCTGATCCACAAGGCCCTGGACAGGGTGCGGCCGTGGGCAATCTTCATCGACGAAATGCAGCATGTCTGCGAAGGAAACAAGGACATCACCGCGAGGGCCGTCACTGACTGGATAAAAGTCCGAATGGACTATGCCAACGTCCCGGTGATCTCAGTGGGAACCAAGGCATTGGATCGTTTGAGTGTGATCAATCCGCAATTCACCAGCCGCGCTTCGACAAGCATCATCCTTGAAGCTTTTGAATACGGCCCACCGTGGCGCCAATTGCTTGCATCCTTCCAAACAGACATTGGTGACGTCGATTTCTCTCTGCTCAAAAGCGGCATCGCAAAGCCTCTGCACGAGGTGACACATGGGAACCTTCGCTCACTCAAGAAGGTACTCGCCTATGCCGGGATGTACGCGGTACATCACCCCAAGAAGACCGTAACGGTGGAGCACCTTGCCAAAGCAACGGTCGACATCTTCGGCATGGCGAAAGGTCGCCCTGACCCATTTGCAAAGTTCATGAGTTGAGTATGTCCAACGCAAACGACTCTCCGTGCCTCTTTGCTTCCCCACCGCCTTTACCGTCAGAAAGTCCATTTTCTTGGATACAGCGCATTTGTGGAGCACACCAGTACACACTCACCTCGCTTACAAAAACCCTCAAGGCATGGCCTCCCGGGGGCGAATGGGATAGCCAGGACGCATCCACTGCGCTAAAGCAAGTGTCCAGATCATCGGGATATGAAGCCGTAGCGTGCGGGGAGGCACTCTTCGGATTCGCAAAAGTAGAGAAAGCGTATCGCGATCACTCTTTCCTCTCAATGGAACGACGTGATCCGATCTACAAGTGGTGCGCGCAGTGCCTGGCCAGCGACTCAACTCCGTATCTGCGATGGGAATGGCGGCTGGAGGATCACCTGTATTGCCATGTACATAGAACTGCGCTTCAAGACAGGTGTTGCTGGTGCCAGCACCCTCTGAGCGTCGGTAGGACAGTGCTCGTTGGGAGGGGTTGCAGCGATCTGACGATCTGCTCTGAATGCGGCATGTCTCTTGTCGATCCAGGGCCGCTCGAAATCGAGGAGCCCTCCAGCGGTAGGTTCGACCCGACGGATCCAATGCTTCACGTGGTCAGTTCGCTCAAGCTGGAATTCGCGCGAGATTCAGACCAGATGCACCTCCAGTTTGACCCTCCGCCTCCCTCTGCGCCACCAAGGAGTTCCTACCACCCCCAGCTTCATCTACAGGCGTCGACGTCCACAGAAAAGTCCCAACCACCACTCTTGATCAATGCGGCCACCTTTGGCCAGGAAGCATGTGGCTCTTCGCTGCGTGTGAAGACACCGTTAAGTCCTGACTTGGCGCGATACAAAGACATCCGCCTGGCAACGCTACTGCGCGTGATCCGAAATGACAGAAATCTGAATCCGACGCACTACGAGGCACAAGATGCCAAGGCGCACGCGGCCCGCTGATGTATTGCTGGGTGGCGAACACATTGCAAAGACGCCGTCCATAGCGTCTCTGCTGCTTGATCCCGAGATGCTTGATTTTCCGATCAAGGACCAGATTCGGACATACGAGTCTGGACAAGGATATGCATTGCGCATGGCTTTTGAAAATCAGCTCAACGGGCTGCCACAAATCAAGGGGTGGCTCGGCAAAAGCAGGTACGCGGTGCTGGATCAGGCAGACGCCCGGCTACTGCATCGGTGGTTTGGAGCTGACGAAGGAGCATTGGGAAAAGCGCTGGGTCAGACTACTACAGGCGTTGGCTATGAGACGTACACAATCGCCGGCCACAGCCTTTCACGGAGCTATTTCATCAATAGAAGCTACCCAAGGGTTTGCATCCAATGCCTATCAGCCTATGGGTTCTGCGCTTGCAGTTGGGACCTGAGTCTGGTTGTCGCATGCTCGATCCACGGCACACTTCTCACGGATCACTGCCCCCACTGCCAACGGCAGCTTTCGTGGCACCGCCCCGGCCCGGATGCCTGCATCTGCGGGTGCAACCTGTCCTCCCATGCCAACCATGCGACAGAACAACCGTCCGACACGCCATCCGCCCTGGAGATCAAGTTTGGTGAGTGGGCATCACATGCCATGTACAGACCCGATACAACTGGAGAAAAAACCTGTCTTGCCAGACAAGCCCTTGATGGCGATGGCCTGATGCAATTTCTCAGGGGCATGAGCCTGAATGGAGGGTTGCTTTTCACGCATGCACTGGCATGCGCGGCAGGGTACGGAGATTTGGAGACACATGATCGGCGTCGCCCCCAACGCCCGCTGAAGAAAGCTCGGCGGAGCCTATCCTCAGCCAATCAAGTGGCCCGCATCCTTTCAAAAGACTGGCAATCCATAGTAATCACGGAGCGACCCAGCGTCGTGATTCATCTACTTGCAGACTGTATGGCTGCTCACATGCCCGAGACTGATCGCAGCTTAGCCAACTCCTTGCTGTCCACCATGTTCTTTCAGCGGAGAAAAATCGGGTGGAAGAGTCGTTTTCCGCAGCTATCCCAGCTAGAACTTTTTGAGTAGAAAGATTTGCCTAGTGAACAGGATATCTGGCCCGTACTGCTGCGCACATGACTGTCAGTGCCAATGCGAAATTGACCAGCTAAATCACACCTGCCGGGGTTAGCGGGGTTACCGTCGTCGGGGCGTTACGCCCTGCTGAGCTTCTTCCACGCGGCGCCGATCTCCAGCCCGTTGCCGTGACGACGCGGTAGCCCGAGCTCATCGTCAGGTCCATGCTTTACAGGATGGGATTCCGGTTCCGCACCCACCGCCAGGACCGCCCACCTCGCCCACCTCGCCCACCTCGCCCACCTCGCCCACCTCGCCCAATATCGTGCTGCACAAGCACAAGAAGGCCGTGTTGGCGCACAGCTGCTTCTGGCGTGGTCATCTGTGCAAGATCGCCCGATCCGAAGTCGAGTACGGCGTACTGCCCCCAAAGATTGAAGCGAACTGTTCCCGGGACCAGCGGAACCGTACCGCCCTCATAGGACTGGGCTGTGAGACGCATACGCTTTGGGAGTGCGAAATCGGCGACTTGCAACAGACACAGGAACGTCTGCAGGCGTTTTTGCATGACAAGCTCTGTACTTTATCGATCCCCGCATTGAGCCCGTGACACAGCACGGCCGTTCACCACTGTGGTGTAAAATGGTGCATTAGCTCTTCAGCTCGGGGAATAGCCATGCGGACTCAGGCAAAACGCCATGACAGCGGGGCGCATGAGCGCACGGTCCGCGCCTCTATCAGCATTCCAGAGGAGCAGTACCAAGTCCTGGAAAGGATCGCGGCGGAGAACAAAGTCTCTCTTGCCTGGGTGGTACGCGACGCGATCGATAGCTACTTGAAGGCCAAGTGGCCCCTTCTTCCGCAAGGCACCGACGCCGAAGATGCGCAGCAGAGAAGCGAGAGCGCGTGAAAAAGAAATTCGAACAAACCGGTGGAGAGATCAGGGTGCTATCCCTGTTCTCAGGTTGCGGCGGCATGGACTTCGGCGTGGAAGCGGCTGGCGGCCACGTCATCTTCTCGAACGACATCCTTGCGGATGCGTGCAAGACGCTGGGGAAGTACTTTCCCGACGCAGACATCCGCAATGCTGATATCTCAGGCATCCAGGCCTTCCCAGACGCCGACGTCGTCGTCGGCGGCTATCCCTGCCAATCCTTTTCAATGGCCGGCAACCGCGATCCTGAAAAGGATGAGCGGACGAGCCTGTACAAGCAGTTCTTGCGCGTGGTCGGCATCGTCCAGCCCAAGTATTTCGTCGCAGAGAACGTGTCTGGCCTCAAGCAGTTGAGCAGCGGTACGTTCCTGAAGGAACAGCTCGACGCTTACAACAAGGCCGGCTACCACGTCACCTACAAGCTCGTGAACGCTAAGGACTACGGCGTGCCGCAGTCTCGCAAGCGGCTATTCATCGTTGGCGTGAGGAAAGACCTGAATCAGGCTTTCGAATTTCCGAAGGAAACCCACGGCAAAACGACCAAGGCTTCGGGTCCGCTGTTGCCGTACGCGTCGCACGGTGACGCGATCAAAGGCCTGCCTCTGTGGCCAGAGGGCGAGTTCTACGAGCGCCCGCACGATCCGGAAGGCCACTTCTCTTGGTACTACATGTCCAGGAACCGCAAGGCCAAATGGGCGGATCCGGCGTTCACTGTCGTCGCCAACTGGCGGCACATCACGTTGCACCCCGCCAGCCCGGTGATGACGCTGACCTGGTCTAACCTTGCTGATGGGTGGAAACAGCGCTGGGACTTTTCCGATCAGTACGAGCATTTGGAAGCCAACCCAAAGCGCAAGAAACTCGAAATCCCGCGCAGGCTGTCCTGGCGCGAATGCGCACGCATCCAGACCTTCGACGCCAAATTCACGCCCGTTGGCGAAACGGACTCGAAGTTCACCCAAATCGGAAACGCCGTTCCGCCAAAGCTTGCGGAGGCCATATTTACCCACCTGTTCTCTGGTGCGGGCCTGGTCGCTCTTGACACGCCAGGTCTCCGCAGGGCCGCTTAGAACCAAGATGCACCTGCCCGGTGAGTCTGTACAAGGATTGCTGTGAGCAGCGCAACTACCACCTCACTCGTTAGCGCTGTCGTATTCGCAGCGGAGATCTCCAAGAACGAAGCGCAGTTGCGGCACGAACTGGAGAATGCGCTTGAGCAAGCTTGCGCGGAACTATCCATCCCTTGGACGCCATTCCAGCTTGAGCGCCCCCTCAAGGCGAAGGGTAAGCCCACGAAGTTCGCCGACGTGGCGCACGGCGCTGTGGTCATCGAGTACGAGCCGCCGAAGTCGTTTAGCGGACGTGCTGGCGCAAAGGCGGTCCATGCGCGCCAGCAGGCTGAAGAATATACAGAGCTGATCTCTGCCGAAGAGGGACGCGCACTACAAGATTACGTCCTTGTCGCATGGGATGGCGCGCACATCACTTTCGGGCACTTCAATGGGGCCGCGGCCACCTGGGAAGATGTAATTGCGTTCGACAGGATTTCGGCTGACCGCCTGCTTTCCGCACTGAAAAACAATGGCCGTCCGCTAGTCCACCCCCAGCTCCTGCAAGCGTTGGTGGGGCCTGACTCCGAGTACGGGACGGCGCTGATTCCCGAGCTTTACGCCAGCATCTGCAGGGCGGATGCATCGGCAACCACCACGAAAACCAAGATGCTGTTTTCGGAGTGGCGCAGGCTCTTCAGCCAAGTCGTAGGGTTCCAGCCTGCGCACATGAAAAAGCTGCTTGCCCGTCAGGAGATCTCGCACGACCAGCCATACCAGGAGAACCCTGCTGCCTACCTGTTCGCACTCAACACATACATTGCCATCATCGCGAAAGTAGTAGCCGCCTGCGCACTGCCAAAGGTTAGCCAAGACGTGCTGGAGCCGGGCGTGCCGGTGGCAGACCGGCTACGTGCGGTGGAGACAGGCGAGCTGTTCGAGCACGCCGGCATCCTAAACATGCTAAGCGGCGACTTCTTCTCCTGGTACCTGGACGACAGCGACTGGTCCCGCTACCAAGCACCTCTCGGCGCCATGCTGGGTAGACTGGGCGGCGTCGACTTCGCCGTATCGAAGAAGCACGCAGACACGACCCGAGACCTGTTCAAAGGTATCTACGAGCGGTTCATCCCCCGGGAAGTCAGGCATGCGCTCGGCGAGTTTTACACGCCGGACTGGCTGGCTGAACATGGAATGGACCTGCTCGAATGGCAACCGTCGGATTCGCTGACCGATCCCACGTGCGGGTCGGGCACATTCTTGCTCGAAGCGATCCGCCGCCGGCGCAAGGCCGACGGCGGCGCCACGGCCCAATCGCTGCTTGCTGGCATCCATGGCATCGACCTCAACCCGCTCGCCGTCCTTGCGGCGAAAGGGTCGCTTGCCGTTTTCCTGTCGCCGCACCTCGACCCCGCGCACCCCATCCGGCTACCGGTGTACTTAGCAGATGCCGTCTACCCGGCGGCCGTCGACTTCTTCTCGAACTACAGCCACATCCTGCATACGGAAGTCGGCCCCAAGGAGTTTTCCGTCCCTGAGAGGATGATCGGACACCCCGAATTCTTCCGCATCTTTGCGAAGGTACGGATGCTGATCGATGCAGACTATCCAGCGACGAAGATCTGCGGCTCGATCCTCTCCGACCTGCAAGCCATGGGGCTCGATCCATCCGATATTTCCATCGTCAGCACGACGGTCGGCAACTTGGTCGAACTCCACGACCAAGGTTGGAATGGCATCTGGTGCTCGATCCTGGCCGACCGCTTTGCTGCCGGCGCGATCCCGCCCGCCTCCCACATCTGCGGCAACCCGCCATGGGTCAAGTGGAGCAACCTGCCAAAAGACTACGCCCAGTCGATCCAAAAGCATTGCCGGGGCCTCGGCGTATTCAGCACCGACAAATGGGTCGGCGGTATCGAGTCGGACATTTCGACAGTGATTACTTACCAGGCCGTAAAGCACTACCTAGCGCGCGATGGCCGTTTGGGCTTCTTCCTTCCCGGATCGGTATTCACAACCGAGTCCAGCGCCGGCTTCAGGCGCTTCTCGATCGACAACGGCAGCCTGCAGTGCCGCGTCCTGCTAGTCGAGGACTACCAGGACATCAAGCCCTTCGACGGCGTCAGCAACCACCCGACGTTCCTGTTGCTCCAACGGGACGCAGCTACTGCATTCCCTGTTCCCTACCGCTCATGGGGCGCAAATCCGAACGGCATCAACAATCAGCGGACCTACGCTTCAGCAGAGCAGTTCCGCCGCACTGCCATACGCATTGATGGAACCGCGGTACCCGTACCAGGCGGCGACGGAACGCGTCCATGGCTGGTCGGATCTGCGCAAGACCAAGCTGTGTTCTCGAAGGTTTTTGCAGCAGGCGCAAAGCCTGAGTACAAGGCTCGGAAAGGCATCACGACCGACCGCAACGGCATCTTTTGGGTCCATGCCACTGGCTCGGTTGGAACGGGCCTGGTAACTGTGCGCAACGCAGCAGACATCGGCAAGACGAAAGGTATTCCCCAGATCACCGCGACAGTGGAGTCAGAACATCTCTTCCCGCTTCTGCGGGGCCGCGGTGTTGCACCGTTCAATGCCGTGCCAGAAGTGGACCTCCGGATCATTGTTCCCCAAAGGGGTATGCATGGCGACCCAGATCTGCCGGCCGCAAGTCCGCACACGTTCAAGTTTCTCAACCGTTTCAAGAGCGAGCTCGAACAGCGGTCCAGCCTGAAGAGGTTCCAGAAGGGGCAGGAGTTCTATTCGCTCTGGAGCACTGGCCCCTACACATTCGCCCCATTCAAAGTACTCTGGCGCGAGATGGGCAACACCTTCGCTGCGGCTTACATCGGCAGCGCCTCAATCGAACACGCTGGCGAAAAGATTGTTGTCCCGGACCACAAGCTCTACTTCATCCCGGTCGAATCAGAGACCGAGGCGGCATATCTGACAGGCTTCCTGAACGCTCCCACTATCGCCAAGGCGGTGTCTGCGTATGCGGCGCAGCTCAGCCTGGGTGCCAGCGTTGCGGAGTACCTCAACATTCCCAAGTTCGACGAGGCCAACGGGCAGATGGCTGCCATTGGCGCCATCGCGCGAGATCTCACAAACGGTAGAGGCAGCGCGCAGCCTGCAGACATGGAGCAGCTGGACTTCCGGGTCCGGGAACTGCTGTCGATCTAGGAGGGGCTGCGCGTGCCAAGGCTAGTGCATAGGCTGCCTCTGTACAGGTAGCCAGCATCAGGCAGGTGGCATTAGGCAGCCGGCTCACCCGGTGAAAGACTTGTGCGCTGCGAGTACCACTGCAGCGCCTCCTCCGAAACCGCCATGATGACCAGGCGGCCGGTAGCCCTCGTGCATGCGACGTACAAATCATCAGCACTAAGTGCCGGGCTCCGTCCAGGAACATCGGCGTGGAGCAGAACCACATTCTTTCCCTCAAGGCCTTTGAACGACCTGATAGTGGAGAAGTAGACGAAGCCAGGCTTTCCTAGCAACGCGATGTCTTCGGTCAACTCTAGGCCATAAGCCCGCCTCGCCGCCGCCAAGCATGAATTCTCCAGCTTGAACGGCGACAGGAAGATCGCCCCGCCCTCAGGGCTCAATTCATGCGCCGCTGCCCATGCAGAGGCCGCGGCCGTCGCCGCGGCCCATCCCTTTTTCACAAGCGGGGCAGCACCCAAAGGAACGCCCGGCATGTGCATCACCGAAAGTTCGCAGCAGCCATTCGTGGCAGCGTTCACGAGCTGGGTATTGCGGCAATTGTGGTACAGCCTAAAGGTGACCTCGGCGCCGATCGGCTCCTGCTTAGACGACCTGTAGACGTTCTGCTCCCAATCGGCAAAGAAGAGCCATTGGCCGGAGGGCGTGAGCAGTTCCAGCAAAGCAAGCAGCCGGAGCTCCCCGAAGTCTTGGCCCTCATCCACGATGATCGCCTCGTACTTGGACAGCAGCGGTAGTTCTGACGCCACGTCCTGCACGAGCGAAGGAAGCTCTTCCGTGAAAAAGCGATCGCCGATACGGCGTCCCTCAGGGATCCCGGCAAGCTGATAGAAAAGCCGGTCGACGGAAGTGATTGCTGCCGACATTTCCGGATTGGCTAGCCTCAAGTGTTCGGCAAGGGCTTTGTTGAAACATACGTACAGGGTCCGCTTTCCCTCTTCGATCAGGGCGTCCAACTTCCAAAGCGCGAGCAGCGTCTTACCGGATCCTGCAGGGCCAACGATAGCGACCCGCGGCAGCTCAAACGCTCCGCGCAGAGCTGCGAACTGCTGCCTGGTCAGCTCATCGAGATCGACGGCATCGTCGTCGGCATTCAGGGGGACGTCTCGCGGCGCAATGCGGAATGAGGCATTCGAAAGGATTGCAGCAACCCTGCCTGCCATATCGGCTGTGAACTCGCTACTCTGCCGCTGATGGGTACGCGCCTCAAGAGCACCTCTAATTCTCCGTTCCAAGCGGTGCATTTCCTGGGAGGGCAACACTGTGCTTGGGTCGTAGAGCGAGGAGGAACCTTCAACCTGGCCATTCGGATATGCGACGAGGAAGGCGAACGCGCCCGGGAACCGTTGCCGGGGCAACCGGTCGCAAACGGCCTTTGCAAGCGTATGCATATTCCTGCAAGCCTGCTCCGGCGGAGGCTCGTCGATTGGCACTTCAGATCTGACCTGCCCTGTACGCCGGTCTGTTTCTTGCCGGTACCAAGTTCCGTTCTCGTCTACCCGGACCGACCGGGATCCCTTCACTTCCAGCACGGCCATGCCTAGGCCGGGCACCAGCACAACGAAATCGCACTGCCCATCCCGCACCAAGCCCTGGTCATTCTGCAAAGCCCAGGCGACGTTGCACACCACTATCCAGTCTTGAGGCAACTGGCCCGCCAGAAGGCGGCGCACCTCCCGTTCCCAACGGTCGATACTGATCTGTCCAAGGATCTTCGGCATATCAGGAGTTCCCGCCGCCGGAGCGGAACGCAATCAGTGGCAGGTTTGGACATGATTGGCGGTTGAGCTGTGTGCCCCCGAAAACTTTGATGCGCAAGCCAGCTCCTGCAAAGTTGGAAATATTCACCTTGGCTGGCCGCCCGTTGAAGTCCGCGAGCCAGACCCCTGGCTGGGCTGTCCAGCCGTCCACGCCGGATACTCTTGTCCAATGCACGCCTTCGTGGGGCAAGACCTCGCCTTCAGGCATTGCCATGAGTTCCTGCATCCAAGGATCTATTGATGCGGGTGGCGCCCCACCGGCCGCTCCCGAGCCTACCGTATTGATATCGATTTTCGGAAAGAGATCCAGGTTGCCACGTACCCACGCCATTCGGCGCGACAGGTTGAATGAGTCGATCAAGTAAATTCCCGTCGCCCCGATGCTGTGTGCCCAGTCCGCAAGCTCGGAATCGATTGGCCCTGAGCCAGTAACGGAAGCCGCCCATAGTGGATGGCTCACCAAATAAAGGATGACCGATTCTTGCCCGGCCACGCAGCCACGCGCTATCCATCCATGTTCGCCCCTAGGCCCGCTCCTCCGAGCCTGGGCGCCCCTCTCATAGGCTGAACAATAGGTGTCTGCCAGGTCTGAGGCATGCGCACTCCAGCTGCGCAGTCCCACGTCCCAATCCTCAAAGAACCCGTCCCGGCCAGGCACAAAGCTAGAGTCATGCATTACGCGCAGCAGCTCAAGTCCCAGACGCCATTCGATCAACCCATGAAGTTGCCGGTTCCGGAAACCACGAAGCAAAATGTCAGGCGAGCGCCATACGAGTTCGCTTTGATCCGCACGCCGGCATTCCTCCCGAATCATTGAGCCGAGCCTGGCGTGATCGCCAGAACCGCTGATGCATCCTGTCAGCAACGCGGCCCAGTTGCGGTTGGCCCAATCAACAAGCCCGGCGCCATTAGGATGGGCATCTGCAAGGTAGAGCTCAGCGCCGGACACATCGCTGTCCTGCAGGTACCTGTGGACAGACGCAATCTCGATATCAACGGAGTCAACGTCGAGTTCCAGTGCAATTGCACGCTGCAAGATGGTCGCTGCGGAATACCAAGCAGCTCGCTTTGAACAAAGCTCTTTGGCGCCGTCAAAGAAAGCCAAGCCGCTGCCATCGAGAAGCCTGACGCTCAAGACGTCCGTAGTCTTCGGCGATGCAATGTTTGCAGATATCTCGGCCTCGTCAGTCGATGCCTTCCAGATCTCGCCGTTCAACCATTGCTGCCCCTTGTTCTGACGAAGTGAGGGAGTCCGATTGAACCCAAATGGTTTGCCTTTCGGACCCTGCGCGATCCTATAAACCTGCCCTTGGTGATCCAAGGCCAGGAAAGCCCTTCCAAGCTGGCGTTGCTGCTTCGCGCGAAGCGAAGGCGAGGCCACAAACGACCTCGGCCCACCATTCCGCGAGGACTCTGTGGACGCCACTGGCTTTTCGATATCGAGATCGGTCACAAAGCCATTGGGAACGACGGCCAAGGACAGGGTCGCAACAGCGCCGCATCGAGGGCAGGGTTGGGACGGTGGATTTCTGATCCAAGACTCGTCCCACCCATCTATAGCTTTAGTGGGCCGCAACGTAACGGGATCGGCGCGATACACGGTGAAGTTCCGGCAGCCCTGGCAGAAGAGCTGCCATGTAGCGCTGCCGATCGGCCTGTCAATCGTCGCCCACTTGTAGCTACGGTCATGGGCAATGGGCCCTGCGAGACCTATTGGCGAAAGCAGCCGCTTATCCCAGACCCGTTCGGAGCCGGGGGCAAAGTCGGTGATAGCCTGGTCAAGCGTCCGGTCAAGCACTTTTGGCTCCCGCGATTGGCTCGCAGGCTCAGGTGGAAGGTGGAAGTACAAGTTGCGCACGGACGTAGGCATGCCATACATCGGCAGTACGCCCGCTTCGGCCAGTGCCGTAGCAAGGCCCTGGGTCGGATCAGAGGCTAAGCTTGCAACGCTCTCAAGCTGCGTTGGCAAACCCTGCGCTTCATTTGCGAGCCCTACAGGATCGATTCCGGTGCCGTTCGAGACTACCCGCGCGATACTGGAAATTTGATCGCCTTGGTCCTCGAACCATTGCTCAACCATCGCTTTGCGTTGGTCGCAATAGTCGCGGACCAGTCCCATTTCACCATGCGTATCTACGGGCTTGCCTGAGTCGTGCCAGGTGCAGCCGGTAGACCGGAATGCACGGCGAAGGATCTCTTTAGCAACTAGGCGTTCAGCAAGCAGGCGCTGGTCCTCGGTGACCGAAACTGTTGGCTGTGGAGGAGTGCCGCCCGTCATCTCTTCGGGATGGTCAAAATGGATTCGGTCGTGTGTCTGGCCTCGGCAGTAGGTTAGGACTACCGAAAAAGCTTGTCCTTTGCGGCCAGCACGGCCTGCGCGCTGCTGGTAGTTGAAGCGCTCGGGAGGCATGTTGGCCTGGAACACAGACTGCAGGGCACCGATGTCTACGCCCACCTCCATCGTCGTCGTCACGGAGAGCAAGTCGATCGTGTCAACCTGGCGCACGATTTTTCGCCGCACAACGTCCTCGATACTTTCCCCTGGAAAGAAGACATCTCGGAAGTGCCGCTGGCGCTGGGCCTGATCGCTTGTTTGCCCTGTCAACTCCTCAGCATGGATCCGGAATGCCGATCCTGCATCGGCCGCGAGATAAGCGTAGTAGTGGTCCCGTTCAATCTCCGCCGCCGAGCGCTGACCATTCGGGGCCGAAGGCAGCTGGGCAGTGCAACGGGAGCAGACTCCTCCCGATGGCTGCCAGTGGAGCTGGCCGCATCGCTCGCACACCCAGGGCCGGGCATCGCGTGGCGGAACTCTTACCCAGAGAGAGGAGAGCGAAACGATACCCCATGCGTCATTGGTGCCGTGCCCAACCCGAGCTAAGGCGTCGCGCACGCCGTCCCTTAGGCCCTCCCAGCCGACGCCGAGCCTGCTGGCGCACACAGTCAGGTACGTTGCGATTCTTGCCTTGTCCGCGCCCTCCCTGCGGTTCCCGCTCGGCTGGCCAGCGGACCACCGCTCTGGCGGCCAATCCCTTTGAGAGGGGTCCGTGCGCCGCTGTTCGGTGAGGATCCGAATGACACTTTCACAAATTCCTAGGAAAACCTGCTCATCAACGTTGGAGGGCTGAAGCTTGGTCGCTGACGGCGGCAAGCAAAGGTAGCCGACTCCTTGTGCTTCAAGGTCATAGAGCAGCCGCCCGGAAATAGCTCGCCAAGACTGCCGGCGAAGGTCGACGCCGAATTGTTCAAGACTGGCTGTCTTCGCTTGCGAGAAATCATCGGACGACAGCCGCGGACCGCCGACAGGGGGATCAAAGTCGAAGAGTGATGTCCAATCCTCGTCGTTTCCGACACGCTTGAAATCGATGGCCGGCCCTGCAGGATTTACCCCTAAGCCCACAAAGTGCTCCCATAGGGGAGGTAGCGTCTGCTTGGCTGGATTCGGCTGAGAAAGAAACTCATCGAAACGCACAAACCCCGGCCTCCAGTGAACCAGGCGATCGACGTTTGACAGGGCTTCTTCGCTAGCGAATTCAGGCTCATCACGCACGGATTTGGCGTCTTGCCAGAACGTCGCTAAGGTCTGGAACTGAGCCGGCGACACTGACTCTTTGATTTCGCGTAGGAGGGCTTGTCCATTGGGCACGTTGCCTGCAGACAGGGCATCAAAAAGCTCCCGCTTGAGAGGTTCGATACCTCCGGTTGCCCTCTCACGGATTTCGCGGAGCACAGCGACCCGCAACAGGTGCTCCCACTGCTCGGTCTCCACCCCGTTGGCCAATCTGGCGGCAGATTGCCTGCTGTCAGAAAACGCGACGAGCTTACGGCCAGCGCCTACAGGCATGACACCCATGAGGTGTTTGGTCAACAGCAGGGATGTCTGGTTCAGGCCGGTTGCAAAAGACCGTATGGGGGCGGGGCGGCCGCCTTTGCGCGCGGAGTAGTCGATCTTGCACGAGGGGCAGCGCTGCGGCATCGCAGGCAGCAGGTCACCTGATGCCTCCAGGCGGAACCAAAGGCAAGGAACTTCATTGCCCATAGGTTCCTTGCCCACCTCGACAATGCCCGTTGAAGGGTCGATAGAGGATTTCTGCCAACTCGCCTGAGCCGTGTTCAAAGGCCGCCGGGTGGTCTCATGGCGCTCCTCTGATCCTTGCGTCCACTGAAGTTCGGACGGATCGGATGCCCCCTCCCAATCGCCCGGCAGCAAATGCACCACTCCCAACTTGTCATAGCGCTGTGCGTCGGTCCTGGTCTGGGGTGCTGACTCCGGCAAGCCTTCGATTGCTGGAGGCATGGGCGCCAGTTCGAATCGATCGATGCTCCCAGGAATGGACGCAGTATTTTTGTAGCCGGCAAGCAGCTGTGTTCCGCAGCACTCGCAGTACAGCACTTCAAGAGCCCGCTTGCCTTCAACCTCCATGCAGGGCTCAGCAAGCAAGCGTCCGACCCTCCTGCGCCGGTCTTGGCCGACGTGCTGAGCGATGGCCCACAGACCATCGATGTTCTTGACCATCCAGTGGAACCTAATCCGCGGCAAAGGATGGGCAGGCTGGGCCTTTTTAGGAGAGAAGTGTTTGGCGGCACTTCCTGCGACCAAGAACAAACCACGCACCGCATCCCCAGCATCGTGTTCCGCCATGTGTGGGAACAGGCTCCGCAGCAAGCTGGAGAGCGATACAGCCCGGTGACGGCCGCGCTCTCCCTCTACTTTCCAAAAAGAGTCTGCAAGGCGCTTAGCAGGAATGGCGCCATCCATGTTCGATCCAAACTCGCCCGCGAGTAGGTCCACCGGCTTGGCCCCCTCAACTTGCCGGGCAACGTTCAAGCAATCGTTCGCAAAGGAAGGCGGAATTTCGGTGGGCCCTTCGGGAGACCCGTTCACGCTGACACCTCCTTCTACATGGAAGCGCGCACGGGCAACTTCCTGCTCCATTCCGAAGAACTCGCCGAGGAACTTGTATGTGTTCTCTGCCTCCCCATCAAGCGAAGCACTGGAGGCCAGGATCTGTAGCTGGTTGCTGCCCGGCTCTAGGCCGAGGCGTTCCAGCAGTAGCCGAAGCAAGTATCCGACCTCCGTACCGGCCGCGCCGCGGTAGAGGTGGAGTTCGTCAAGGACCAGCTGGAAAACATGGTTGTCCTGGTCTTCTGCAAGCCACCCACGCGTGGCCTCGAAGATATCGGCTTCAGCGCGGTCACCTGCTATGGCAGGGCTAGCCTGGCGCATGAGCATGATGGAAAGCATGCTCACATTGGTGATCAGGAGGTCGGGAGGCGCCGCCTGCATCTCCCAGCGGTGGAACATCTCGGCCGAGTTGAGTGACATCCGCGGTACGAATGACATCTGCTCCGTCAAGTTGTCGAGCTGTCGTTTGGCATCACCGGCATCGCCACCTGCATCTTTAACCGAGCTCAGATGGTCGCGTGCAGCCCGGATCGCTGCTGCCAGCTGTTGGTACTGGCCGATAGCTTCCTTAAAGGCCGTTTTGAGCTCGTCATGCTTCGGCCTATTCAACTCCCGCTGGCCCTCATCATTGAGCCGCCATGGGTGGCCAGGCACGGGCGTCGTGCCGTTGTAGCGGCCGAACCGAACGCGGTTAGCACCCCAGTGCCGATCAAATGCAGCGTGCGCATCATCGGAGTCAAGCGCGCGGCGCAAGCGGGACATCTGGTCCTCTACCAGTGCGTTCATGGGATACAGGAGCAGGGCCCTGACTGCAGGTTTTCGCCGCTCGCCACGTGCAGCGGCCCGGTCAAAATTCCACGGTGGAGCGCTTTGCCACTGGGATGACAATGCAGGAGGCGGCCTAGCCGCATCCCATCCCCCAGAAGACCTGAGTGCTTCCCTTGCAATGGACGCGAATACCGGGAGCAAGAACGATTCGGTCTTGCCAGAACCCGTACCGGTGACGACCACACAATGCTTGCCTTGCATGGCGGCTTGGAGCATCCGTTGCTGGTGCACATACAAATCCGCGCCAGCGGGCATGAGCCCGGCTCCTGCCAATGCGATGAATCCACTCCTCGCCGCCTCATCCAAGCCTGGCAAGTCCGCTCCGTCGAGCTCGCCAAGCTTTTTGGCGGCCGCATAGGAGGGCAATAGCTCGAGGTAGGGCTCCTGGAACAGGACGCCCGCAGTGTTCAGAAGCGCCTCGCGCTCTGCCTCAAAGGACGGCGAATCGGTGCCAAATGCCGATTGGATGTAACGCTTCAGATGGCCCTTGAGCTGTTCCCACGAACCGATGGGATCTTCACCTATGGTTTCTTGCACTCTTACCGTCCTCTTAAATAGTCATGGTTTCCGAGCCGCGGGCGGCTCCCGCGCACGCGAATGGCTGCAAGGTGCATCCCAGCAGCCCGGCGACTTGGCGCGCCGTCTCGGCCGGAACCCACTGGTAGCGAAGCCAATAACCTGGAACAAACTCTCCGTACATATGGCTGATAGCTCCCACAGCGTGTCCAGAACCGTTGTCGAAAACCGCCAACGCTTCGTCGGCATGGCCGCTGGGAGAAAGGAAGTGGGCCTCGGGCCCCGCTCCAGAACAAAGCGCCAGGGCCCGCTCTAGCACCGCAGGTGGTCGCAGCCGCGCAGGCACCCACAGGTCACGTGTATCTGGGTCATAGTGGAGAGGCCAAGGAAAGGCGTCGTTCCGGCCATGTTTATCCTTGAGCATTTCTGCAAAGGCCAACTGCGAGATCCACACGCCCCAACGGGAGTCGTGCACGTGCGAGTATCTTGAGGCCCCATCTGCGCGGCGAACACCCAGGACGTACAGCTGCAATGCAGCGGCCTGCGGGTCGTCAAAGCGGAACAGCTGAGCACCACACGCCCGGTCTATCGACATGCGTGGTTCACTAGCCGGCACAAACCGTGCGGAGTCTGCTTTCAAACGATGTAGATGCCCCAGCTCAGCAGCAACGGTCTCTGCGCCGCGCGATTCTGCAGCTTCCCTGGCCTGCCTCAGCGACCCTGCCCAGCGGGCCACATCCCGCGCCGGACCTGGCGCGAAATCGAAGCCCATTGAGGAACACTCGGCCTGGACGGAAAGCGCGTCGATCGCAGCCACGCGTAGCGCTGGTAGATGCCCTGCTGCGGCGTCTACGACGGTGGCGAGAAAGTCGCCATTGCCTTGTAGCAAGGCCCATTGGGCGAGCCGCAGGGTTCCCGATACGCCAAATAGCGGCAGGCCATCATGAGTAGCGGGCAGCGCGTACAGCGAGGGAGCAACGCTATGGATGCGGACAAAGTGTCCCTTGCCATCGGTTTCTATTTCCAAGCAACCTCTTGCCCGGAGGTCCATCAGCATGGAAATTGGGAGTGCGCCTCCGGATAGCCGCAAGAGCTGGTCCCTGGCTGTGCCGTACGACATCGATCCGCGCGCTGCCAGCGTGTTTAGGAATTTTGCGGCACTGGAGTCTTCGATGGGTGCGCTCCCGCGCTCGAGTGAGGCCGCGGCCTCCAGCATCTCTTCGCTTTGCCAACCACCTTCAAGCGGGTCATGGCACCCCCCTCCAATGGTGGTGCCACGCAATCCGCCAAGATTCGATCTCGGGAATCCCAAGGGGTCGAGGGAGAAAGGCCTGCTCTCTCCGCGGCCCTCGCCATCGGGATCAGCCACCCTCAGCCGGAGGCTCGCCGACCCAGTCCCATTCAACACGAGGCTGATGTCGAAGCTGCTGCGGTTCACGTCAAACGAGTCGATCACGAAACGCCTGACTCCAGATCGCCCTTCACTAGCAAGGTGTTGCGGCACTTCCGAAAGCGTCAGTCCGGGAGCTTCGACATGCGTGCCAGGAGGCGCTTCGACTTCGATATCGGGCAGGCCGTAGGAAGCAAACAGCCGTGCGCCGCCGCGCAGCAGCCGGCTCCCTCCAACAAGCCTTAGCCTAGCCTGTGGCACGTCGGTGGCTTCGGGAGCATCCGCCAAATGTTGCCGATGCTCTGCAGTGAGGCTTTCTGCCCGATGGATGCAGGCCATCTGCCATCCATCAGGCAAACCGCAGGCCTGCATTGGCTCGAAAGAGATCCGCTCCCGCCGCAGCCAAGGATCGGTCCTGGTCCAATCCACCGAATTGCAAACCAGGTAGAAAACCCCGTAGAGCGGAATCTCACGCTCAATGAGCTGTTGTCCAAAGCTGGGATCGATCGAGTTCCAAGCCAGTATCCGGCGGCTCGCCCCGCTGATCATTTCCACGCGGCATTGGTCGCCGCATGTCCCAACGCTATCGTCTTCAAACCGGACTTGGACTTCGACCTGCGCCAATGACGAAGCGGAGAGAGCCGCTACTGAGTGGCGGACACTTGATTCCGAGAGATCCGTTAGAAAGGTTGCACTGGCGCGATGGAGGAGAGCCGGCTGGCGTTGGCCAGCGATTTCAAAGCTGCAACGCGGCGCATCGACGACTGCAGGATAGCTCCAGCGCACATCCCAGCCGTTCGGTACCTCGTCGGAGGGCGACAGGACAAGGGTGACTGCGGCCCCTGTCTGGCCTTGCTCCTTCACCAGCGGCCCAGCGCTGCGGCTCTCGGCGTCTGCGTGCCCAATATTCGGCCGGCTCCCACTCCATGATCGAAGAAGCTTGCGCAATAGGGCTGCGAGTTGCGGTACATAGGCTTGCTCCGCCATTGCATTGCGAAGCGGCCTCGTCAGGTAGGGCGCATCGCAGCCGCGCTCAAGCAGGGATGCCAGCGTTGAGTCGCTTAGTTCCTGGCCTGGTCGCAGCCGTGCCTCCCAAAAGAGCCTGTAGAGGTTCCGTTCGTCCTGGCGGCTGATCAGGCACTGCGAACGAGCGATACCGACAAACCGATGCTCTCCCAGAACGCGGTAGTGGAAATTGCCGAACCGGCCCGCACACTCCCTGCACGACCAAGCTTCGAGGTCTTCCCATGCCTTGGACATGGCTTCGGTGACCTTGGGCTCGCTTTTGAATGGGGGGCCCAGCAAACGCTGCACTGAAGCGTAGAACCCGCGCTCCAGCTGCTCACCCGATGCGGCCAGCACCCAAAGCGCCAGGATGGGAAGATATGCTGGCGCCCTCGCGCCGGCATACCTTGGATTGGATGCTCCTGGATCCTCGTACGACTGGGTGCGTAGTGGATCCCGGCGCTGTTGGACCAAGATGCGGGCAGTGTCCGAACAATTCGGAAGGCTCGGCAGCCAGGGGGGGCCAGACCCGACAGCGTCGATCAATCCTTCGGCGCCACCGAGATGCAAGCCGAAAGAGTCGAGTTCGGCGCGTGTGGCGCGGATCCACACATCTTCATTTTCAGAGGCTTCCGAGAAGAACTCCGACAACAGCAGATCGTTCCACGCGCCGAAGCGGGACATCGCTCGGCGCCGGCTAGTAAGCCATCGCCAAGAACGCGGCAACCGCCCGCCAAAGCGCAATCTCGGCCCGGTGAATAGGATTTCCTGCCGGTATCGGCTCGCTGCTGGGCGACATGCACTCCCCCTTTGATGCTGTTTGCGAATCTAGTTGGTACATTTTGCAACATAGCTGCAAGGTCTTGGGACATGTACACACATTTGGCAAGCAGCGGCCTCACCCCTGCATACATGCCACGTCCCATATCCCCACAGCAAGGACTCTTACAAGAGGGGTATTGATGGAAAAATCTTTTTTGACAATGCGGTACTACGAGACGTACTACTACGCGAATATCGTCCACAACGTCCTAAGTGATCCGTTCCCGTACATCAGGCACGTGCATAGCTGGTACGAGGATCGGGAGCAGATGTTCCTCACTCCCTTCCCCAAATGGAGCGTTCTTCATGATTTCGCCGAGTACTCCATCCGATTGTTGATCGACGAGCAGGACGGGAGCAGCGCGGTGGACAGGCTCGCGGCAAATGCCAAGGCAGACCTTTGGATTGATCACGCGATGCGCCATCACGCCATGAAGCCCGAAGGCTTTCGGCGTTGGGCCGCAGGACAAGGAATAGATCTCGCCGACGTTAATGAAGATGATATTTACTCGTATTACGAGGAGCTCAATCTAACGGGCGAGGTGTCCGAACTGGTCGAACACTTGGCGAATGAAGTCTTCTATGTGCTCTTCAACAATCGAGGACTGCTCGCCAGCCTGAATGACTTGGTGGCCGGGGTCGTGCGCGATCTAGGCCCTCTCGATTGCACCCATGAAAACTCGACTTCGCTAGAAACTACTGGGCGTCTCAAACGCGTGGCGATACCCAAATGGGTTCAGAGAGCTGTTCTATATCGCGACAAGGGGCTGTGCGCCTCCTGCTCCGCAGACATCAGCGGCCTGATCAACTCGCAGCCAGACAACCACTACGACCACATCGTGCCTCTCGCTCAACACGGCATCAATGACGTCACCAACATCCAACTACTCTGCAGCGCTTGCAACCTAAAGAAAGGGCGGCAGCCCTTGCCACCTTCAGATCGCTATCTATCCTGGTACTGAATCACCTCAACACCATGTTTACGAACAAACGAAACGGCCTAGATTCTTACGCTCGCCGCTTCGCAGCCCGTTTCCAACGCTACCGTCGGACAAGTCAATACGATGGACTGGCATGCGTTACACCATACTGGCCTCGTTTGGGTCTACCCAAATCTAACTTAACGCGCCCTTTTGAAATTGCTCGACAAGCAACCGCCATCTTCTTCCACCAAGCCCCGACAAAATAGCCCACGCCAAGGCGTCGTCAGCCTCCTGTCGCCTGCGCGACGTGATGCGCATTTCGGCTCATCGCTTCCCAAGCCAAGTCCACCTAGGCGGCCGGGCATGCGGATGGTCCAACGCCAAGCTCTAAGCATGTAGCAAAGAACCGGCACGCTACCGAAGAGCAACGCCACAGCCCTGACACCGTACTCGTTGTAAACGTCATTGGGAGAGCCTCTCCATGTCAACGGTGTCGCCCGCGCAGTATCGATGCTGCGCATGTCGCAAGAACGGGACATTGTGGGATTTAGACACACCACCAATTGAGCTATCTTTTAGTGCTAAGCCATTGTTTTACAAGGTGTTTTTTAGCCAAACCGGGATCAACTGAGGAAGAAAGACTGTGGCCTGGGGCGAAATCGAACAACTGGCGAGCGTCTCCCGCAAGCAGATACGCAATTGCAAGTTGAGTGGCGTGGAATTGCAAGTTGAATGGCGTTCCGCATCAATTTCCCACAGCAAACTCCCCGTGATAAATCGCCTAGGTCTTGAAACGGTCATGAATGCCCGTATCATTAGCACTCACCACAGACGAGTGCTAACACCACGCCGCCTGTCGGAAGTTTGGTAGTGCTCGGATGTCCGGGCACTTGTTTGAGTCCGTCAGCTTTTTACTGAAAACAGGAGCATTGCAATGAACCTTCGCCCTCTGCACGATCGCGTGATCGTCAAGCGTATCGAAAGCGAAACCACGACCGCCTCCGGCATCGTGATCCCTGACAACGCCGCTGAAAAGCCCGATCAAGGTGAAGTGCTGGCCGTCGGCCCCGGCAAGAAGAACGACAAGGGCGACGTGATGGCCCTGAACGTGAAGGTCGGCGACCGCGTTCTGTTCGGCAAGTACTCGGGCCAGACCGTCAAGGTCAACGGCGACGAGCTGCTGGTCATGAAGGAAGACGATCTGTTCGCAGTGGTTGAGAAGTAATTTCTCCCCTCTCCCTTACTCATCTTTTAATAGCTGTTAACGCTTACTGGGTAAGCGATAACAGCCAATTTGAACCAAATTTAGGAGCTCCATCATGGCAGCAAAAGACGTAGTTTTCGGCGGCGAAGCCCGCGCACGCATGGTTGAAGGCGTGAACATCCTGGCCAACGCGGTCAAGGTAACCCTGGGCCCTAAGGGTCGCAATGTGGTGCTGGAGCGCTCGTTCGGCGCCCCTACCGTGACCAAAGACGGTGTGTCCGTGGCCAAGGAAATCGAACTGAAGGACAAGCTGCAGAACATGGGCGCCCAGCTCGTGAAGGAAGTGGCCTCCAAGACCAGCGACAACGCTGGTGATGGCACCACCACCGCCACCGTGCTGGCACAAGCCATCGTGCGCGAAGGCTTCAAGTACGTGGCCGCTGGTATCAACCCGATGGACCTGAAGCGCGGTATCGACAAGGCTGTGACGGCCCTGGTTGCCGAGCTGAAGAAGGCTTCCAAGCCCACCACCACCTCCAAGGAAATCGCCCAAGTGGGTTCGATCTCCGCCAACTCCGACGAAACCATCGGCAAGCTGATCGCTGACGCCATGGACAAGGTTGGCAAGGAAGGCGTGATCACCGTGGAAGACGGCAAGTCGCTGGAAAGCGAACTGGACGTCGTCGAAGGTATGCAGTTTGACCGCGGCTACCTGTCGCCCTACTTCATCAACAACCCAGAAAAGCAATCCGCCATTCTGGACAACCCCTTCGTGCTGCTGTTCGACAAGAAGATCAGCAACATCCGCGACCTGCTGCCTACGCTGGAACAAGTCGCCAAGGCTGGTCGCCCCCTGCTGATCATTGCCGAAGAAGTCGAAGGCGAAGCCCTGGCAACGCTGGTGGTCAACACGATCCGCGGCATCCTGAAGGTGGTGGCTGTCAAGGCTCCTGGCTTCGGCGACCGCCGCAAGGCCATGTTGGAAGACATCGCCATCCTGACGGGCGGCAAGGTCATCGCTGAAGAAGTGGGCCTGACGCTCGAAAAGGTGACGCTGGCCGACCTGGGTCAAGCCAAGCGCATCGAAGTGGGCAAGGAAAACACCATCATCATCGACGGCGCCGGCGCTGCTGCTGACATCGAAGCCCGCGTGAAGCAAGTGCGCGTGCAAATCGAAGAAGCCACATCCGACTACGACCGCGAAAAGCTGCAAGAGCGCGTGGCCAAGCTGGCTGGCGGTGTGGCCGTGATCAAGGTCGGTGCTGCCACCGAAGTCGAAATGAAGGAAAAGAAGGCCCGCGTGGAAGACGCACTGCACGCTACCCGCGCAGCGGTGGAAGAAGGCGTTGTGGCTGGCGGCGGCGTGGCTCTGCTGCGTGCCAAGCAAGCTGTGGGTGACTCGGTCAAGGGCGACAACGCTGACCAAGAAGCCGGGATCAAGCTGGTGCTCAAGGCCATCGAAGCGCCTCTGCGCGAAATCGTGAACAACGCCGGTGGCGAAGCATCGGTGGTGGTAAACGCTGTGTTGGCCGGCAAGGGCAACTACGGCTTCAACGCTGCCAACGACAGCTACGGCGACATGCTGGAACTGGGCATTCTGGACCCCACGAAGGTCACCCGCACGGCTCTCCAAAACGCAGCGTCGGTGGCATCCCTGCTGCTGACGACCGAGTGCATGGTTGCTGATGCACCGAAGGAAGAAGCCGGTGCTGGCGGCGGCATGCCCGACATGGGTGGCATGGGTGGCATGGGCGGCATGGGCATGTAATTGCCCGGCCTTTACCGGTAGGCCCCAGGGCCGATCGGTGACAACGCCAACAATAAACCCCGCAGGCTGCAAGGCCTGCGGGGTTTTTTCATGGGCCGTCGGGCGCTTCGATTCCCAGCACCCTGCGAGTTGTCACCTCGGAATGGGCTCCGTGCAGGCCTTCTCCACGATGTCGTGCAATTTGCCGTTTCGCCCTCTATAGCGGATATCTGCAGTTAACACTTCCCAACAATTCGTAAACCATCTCATTTTCATCAGGCATTGCGGCTGCATATACAGGTATTGTTATCTCTGGATACACTTCTCCGCGCTTCCTCCCCTTTCCGCATGGCAAAGGGCTTGCTGACGGTCTCTTCATCGCGCCCCGTCTCGGAGCATTTACCTTCCCCCCGAATTCCATGGCGCTCATACCTCCTACCGTCACCGTTCTCGACCTCACCGCTCGGCTTGGGCTTCATTCGCTGGCCCAGCTGGGCGTGGCCAATGCCTCGGGGCCAGGCCCCTGGCTACAGATTCCTCTTACAGATGCCTCGGTGGCGCCGCTGGTGGACTGGCTGCGCCCCACCAACGCTAAGGAGCTGCGCCTGCCTTCTCCGCAAAGCGCCGCCATCATCTTGCTGGTGGGCCCGGGGTCGGTGAACCTGGTGCGTTCCACGCTCGAATGGCTTGCGCCCCAGAAGCCCGCCGTCGTCTGGGCGTTTCTGATGCCCAACGCGGTGATGGAAGAGTCGATCTTCAAAGCGGCGCCGCCTGCTCAGATGGCACGCACCCATGTTTACCAGTTGCCTGACAGCAACCCGCAAACCCTCTGGTTCATTCTGATGGAGCAGCTGGGCAAGCTGAGCGTCATGGATGATCTGGCCCTTCAGCAAACCCGAAACCCCAACGAAACAAACGATATGAGTTCCAACCTGAAGCAGTGCATGGACGCCGCAATGACTATTGATGGCGCGACTGCCGTGGCACTGGTCGACTACCGCAGCGGCATGTGCCTGGCACAAGCCGGTGGCGGCATGAATCTGGACCTGGCGGCAGCGGGCAACACGGAAGTAGTGCGTGCCAAGCTCAAGACCATGGAGACGCTGGGCCTGCGCCGCGGCATCGAAGACATACTGATCACGCTGGGTGACCAGTACCACCTGATTCGCCTGGTGCCCAACAACCTTGGCCTGTTCCTGTACCTGGTGCTGGACAAGGCCAAGGGCAACCTGGCACTGGCACGCTACAAGCTGACGGACATTGAGCGTTCGCTCAAAGTTTAAGCAAACACAGCACCCTTGGTGCCCTGCGTGGGCCCCACCGCAGCCCCAACAAATCAGCCTGCAGACCTTTCGGATTGCAGGCTTTTGTGTTGGTGGTGGTCACAAAGGACTGACACCAAGGCGTACGCAGTAGAGTGCCGATGGAATCGCCGGATATACTACACTTTTGATAGCGCCATACGCTTACTGCATAAGCGGCAGGAGCCAAATTTACCCCAAACCAATAGAAATCACAGTGCCGTGCGGAGCGCCTGCGTAGCATGCGCCAATTCAGTGATGCGTGCCCAGTCGCCTGACCGCACCGCATCCGCAGGCGTCATCCACGAACCGCCCACGCAGCGCACGTTGGGCAGTGCTAGGTAATTGGCGGCTGTGGTGTTGGTAATGCCGCCCGTGGGGCAAAAGCTGACTTGGCCAAAAGGGCTGGACCAAGACTTCAGCAGCGGAATCCCCCCGACTGCCTCTGCCGGGAACAGCTTGAGGAACGTGAACCCGTCCGCCAAAGCCGTCATGATTTCACTGGACGTGGCCACACCCGGCAACAAAGGCAGGTTCAGCCCCTTGCAAGCGCTGCCCACTGCCGACGTGTAACCCGGGCTCACCGCAAAACGCGCACCCGCCTCGCTGGCGCGGCGGGCGTCATCGGCGTTGAGCACCGTGCCCACGCCCACCACCGCTTCCGGCAGATTGCGCGCAATGGTTTCAATGGAGGGCAGGCCCGCGGCGGTGCGCAACGTCACCTCCAGGACCTTCACGCCACCAGCCAGCAAGGCCTCGGCCAGGGGCAGCGCGTCTTCCACCCGGTCGATCACGATAACGGGGATGACGGGGCCGTGGCTGGCGATATCGAGAGGATTCATGGGAGTAGAAGAGGAGGTGGAAGAGGTCACAGCCATGTGCAGGCTCCTTGTTCGGCGCCACCAGCATGGCGGCGAAAGTTGGTAAACAGTTCACGGCCAAAGCCGGTGGCCGGCGAGGCGGTGTACGGCGCCACGGGTCGGGCAGCCCAGGTGGCTTCGTCGACCAGAACATCGAGCGTGCCTGCAACGGCATCCACCCGCACGATGTCACCATCCAGCACCTTGGCCAGCGGGCCACCCGACATGGCCTCGGGCGTGACGTGGATGGCGGCGGGCACTTTGCCCGACGCACCACTCATGCGGCCATCGGTCACTAGGGCCACCTTGAAACCCTGGTTCTGCAGCACCGCCAGCGGCGGGGTGAGCTTGTGCAGCTCGGGCATGCCGTTGGCCTGCGGGCCCTGAAAGCGCACCACGGCCACCATGTCCTGCTGCACCTCGCCGGCGCTGAACGCGGCCAGCAGTGCTTCTTGCGAATCGAACACGCGCGCGGGCGCTTCGATAATGTGGCGGTCCTCAGGCACAGCCGAGACCTTGATCACCGCGCGGCCCAAACGCCCTTGCAGCAGGCGCAAACCACCTGTGGAAGAAAACGGGTGCGCCACCGGGCGCAGTACGCTATCGTCGCCGGACACTGCGGGAGCGCCCTGCCCGCCTGCAGCAATGCCACCGTCGTTCACGCTCATCACATCGGGGTGCATGAAGCCGCCGGACAGCAGCTCGCGCAGAATCCAGGCCGGGCCGCCTGCAGCCTGGAACTGGTTCACGTCGGCGTCGCCATTGGGGTACACGCGGGCCAGCAACGGCACGGCGGACGACAGCTCATCAAAGTCAGACCAGTCGATCAGGATGCCCGCGCTGCGCGCAATGGCCACCCAATGGATCAGATGGTTGGTGGAGCCGCCCGTGGCCAACAAGGCCACCATGGCGTTGACGATGCAGCGCTCATCCACCACATGGCCGATGGGCGTGAAACGCGCACCGCGCTTGCCAATGTCGAGCACCGTGCGCACAGCCTGGCGGGTGAAGGCTTCGCGCTCGTCGGTGCCGGGTGGCGCAAACGCCGCACCAGGCACGTGCAGGCCCATGGCTTCCAGCAGCATCTGGTTGCTGTTGGCCGTGCCGTAGAACGTGCAGGTGCCGGGGCTGTGGTAGGCGGCGGACTCGGCTCTGAGCAACTCGTCGCGGCCCACCAGGCCCTGTGCGTACTGCTCGCGCACCTTGGATTTATCTTTGTTCGATAGGCCGGTGCCCATGGGGCCAGCAGGCACAAACACGCAGGGCAGATGGCCGTAGTGCAGCGCACCGATCAAAAGGCCGGGCACGATCTTGTCGCACACGCCCAGCAGCAGCGCGCCATCGAACACATCGTGGGACAGCGCTACCGCCGTGGCCATGGCGATGGCGTCGCGGGAGAACAGAGACAGTTCCATGCCGGGCGTGCCCTGCGTGACACCGTCGCACATGGCGGGCACGCCGCCTGCGACCTGCACCGTGGCGCCGTGGCGGGCTGCTTCATCGCGCAGGATGGCGGGGTAACTTTGGTACGGCTGGTGGGCCGACAACATGTCGTTGTAGGCCGTGACGACGCCAATGTTGGGCGCCTTTTCGACCGTGATCTTGAACTTGTCGGCGTTTGGCAACGCAGCGTACGCATGGGCTAGGTTGGCGCAGCCCATGCGGTCTTGGGTGGGTTTACGGGCCAGCATGTCGTCGATGACGGCGAGGTAGGCGGCGCGGGTGTCCGTACTGCGCTGGATGATGCGGGCCGTCACGCGCGCTACAACTGAATGCATGGGATGCTCCATCGGTGGGTCGGCCGGGTAGCCTGCCGTTATTTGAGGCCCTAGAATGTAACTCGATAACCACCCCACATCAAGCCATGACCTTGCAAACCCTGCCTTTGCCGCCCTCCGAACTAGGAGAATCGCCCTTTTGGCACCCCCAGGAAAACTGCCTTTACTGGTGTGACATACAGGGTTTTGCTGTCCATGCGTGGACACCCGCCACTGGGCAGCACCGACAATGGCCCATGCCCAGCGAGCCCGGCTGCTGCGCCCCTGCGCCACAGGGCCAGTTGGTAATTGGGTTACGTGATGGCTTCTACTTGTTGGACACCACTACAGGCGCCCTGGCCTGCCTGGCCCTGCTGCCCCCCGCACAGCATGACACCCAGGTGCTGCGCCTGAACGACGGGCGCTGCGATACGGCGGGGCGTTTCTGGGCGGGCTCGGTGATTACCCCCCGCACAGCGCCCAAGGCAGCGCTGTGGTGCCTGGAAGCAGCCATTGACGGCGGCTTTGGCGTGCGCCACATGGCTGGCGATAACTTCACAGCCAACGGCTTGGCTTTTAGCCCCGACAACCGCACGATGTACTGGTCGAACACTCCGGAGCACCGCATCGACCGTTTCGATTTCGATGTCACCAGCGGCGCTATCAGCAACCGCGATCTCTGGGTGCAGTTTGACCGCAAGGTGGAAGACCAACCCTACAGCGGCCGGCCTGATGGTGCTGCGGTGGATGTAGAGGGCAACTATTGGGTGGCGATGTATGAGGGGGCGTGCGTTTTGCAGATTTCGCCTTCGGGCGATGTGTTGCAGCGTATCCCGGTGCCGGTGCAGTGCCCGACCATGGTGTGTTTTGGAGGGGATGATTTGCGGACGTTGTATGTCACGTCGGCGCGGGCGGGGAGGCCGGCGGATGAACAAGAGGCAGACGTGCCGGCGGGGTCGTTGTTCAGCACACGGTTGCCAGTGGCGGGATTGCCCGTGAACTTTTTCAAAATTTGAGCCAGCGCAGAACACAACCCCAAGCGTCGGCTCAGACGTAGTTGATCGTTCTAAACATTCGCGAGTGGAATCGCTTTTGCGTCACCCTCGCCGAGAAGTGGCGAAGGTATAGGCTCCCGCCAGCAGAAGCAGCAATCCCATAACCCCGGTGCCGATAGCGACACCATGGATGCCCAGATGGGTGAACATCAGTTCTTGAGCCCATCCCCATCGCCCAGTAAAGGGCCGCGTGGATGGCTGGCGGTACTCCAACAATCCTAGTAGCACTGTACAAAGCCCGACACCCGCCATTGCCCAACCTCTTTGTTTGGCGTTGAAAGGTCGCTGCAAATCGTTATCAACACTCACTGTTTTCCCCCGCTCTGACTGCATCTGGCCTGGGTCTTGTTCTCTGACTCTGCTTCAAGCATCGCGAGCACATCAAAACACGCCCCCATGTTGTGATAGTCCACCTTCCCCGCATTGCTCTTCTCGCGCGTCGTGTTGCGGTTGTCGCGGTGCAGGATGCGAAACCACGCGCCGTGGTCGTGGTCCACAAAATGCTCCCAGCAGTAGGCCCAGATGCGGTCGTACCACTGCCAGTAGCGGTCATCCCCTGTGTGCACCGCCAGCATCGCAGCGGCGGCCAGGCTTTCGGCTTGCACCCAGTGGTATTTGCCGTCGTCGCAGATGCGGCCGTCGGGCGCCATGCCGTAGTAGATGCCACCGTGCTCGGCATCCCAGCCTTTGACGATAGCGGTGTCGAATAGCCGCTGCGCACACGGCAGATGCCATTCGGCGGGGAAGAACTCGTCCAGCTGCAGCAGCAGCTTGGCCCACTCGGTCTGATGGCCGATCTGGTAGCCCCAGGGGCGGAAGATGTTGCTGCGGTCATCGCGGTTGTAGTCCCAGTCCACCGACCAGTCGGCATGGAAATGCTCCCACACCCAGCCCTCGGCGGCGGGGGCATTCGCGCGGTCTGACAAAGCCGCTTGCCGCTGGCAGATGCCTTGCGCAAGTTGTTCGGCGCGATCGATGTAGCGGCGCTCACCCGTGGCGCGAAAGGCCGAGATCAGGGCTTCGCAGGCGTGCATGTTGGCATTCTGGCCGCGATAGCGGGTCAGTTGCCACTGCGGATTCGCCTCATCGGCATAGACACCCGCAGTGGGTTGCCAGAAATGCTGCTCGGCCGTGTCAAACGCCTGAGCCAGCCACTCGCGGGCTTCGGGAACGCCTGCTTCAAATGCACGCGCATAGGCCAGCAGGACAAAGGCCATGCCGTAGCAATGGCGCGTAGCGTCCACCACAGTAGCGCGGCCCTCTTGCCAGTCGATCAACCAGGCGTAGCCGCCCGTGGCCGGATCGAGGAAGGCCGTGCGCAAAAACTGCAGCGCGTGCCGCATGCCGTCTTGATAGCGCGCCTCACCCGTGGTGCGGTAGAGCATGGCGTGCGTGACCACGAAGCGCGTGGCGCTGACGAGGTGGCGCGTGCGGGTGTCGTACACCGTGCCATCGTCCAGAAAGAAGTGGTACTGGCCCCCATTCGGGTCGGTGGCCACGGGGTCATAGAAAGCCATGGTCTGGCGCATGTGGGCGCGCAGGAAGTCGCTGGACCGGAAGTCCGGCCGGGGAGGAATCGCCATCGTGTGTATCTCCTGCTCCATCAGACATCGACCTGAACCCCTCTGGTTGCAGGCCCTGGAGCGCGCGATCTGGTGCCGGCGCTGCCTCTTATTGGTTTAGTTGTCCGCAGTGCCGCGCAACCAGCTCAACAGGCCCGCGGTGGAGCCATCGAGCCCCTTGGCATCGCCACTACCCAACCGCGCTTCAATGTCTTTGGCCAGCACCTTGCCCAACTCGACACCCCACTGATCAAAGCTGTTGATGCCCCACAGGCTGCCACTTACAAACACGCGGTGTTCTTGCAGCGCAATCAGTGCGCCCAGCGATGCGGGGGTGAGCGCATCCAGTAGCAGGAAGGTGCTGGGGCGGTTGCCCGGGAAGTGGCGGTGGCCGTCCTCGCCCTCCTTACCCACCATCAGCGCCTGCGCCTGCGCCAGGGCGTTGGCCAGAAGCTTGTTGTGGTGGCCTGGCAGCGGGTGCGTGGGCTGGCGCACGGCGATGAGCTCCAGCGGCAGCACATCGTTGCCTTGGTGCAGCATCTGGAAAAAAGCATGTTGGCCATTGGTGCCGGGCTCGCCCCACAGCACAGGCGACGTGGCATAGGGCAAGGTTTGCCCGTCCAGACCCACACGCTTGCCGTTGCTCTCCATCTCCAACTGCTGCAGATACGCTGGCAACCGGCGTAACGCGGCGTGATAAGGCGCGATGCAGCGGCTGGTAAAGCCATGAAAATTGCGGTACCAGACGTCCAGCACACCCAGCCGCACCGGCAGGTTCTGCGCAAGCGGTGCGGTGCGGAAATGTTCGTCCATGGCATGCGCACCGGCCAGCAGGTCGCGAAAGCCCGCAGACCCAATCGCAACGGCCAACGGAAGGCCAATGGCCGACCACAGTGAATAGCGCCCGCCCACCCAGTCCCAGAAGCCAAAGGTGGTGGTGATGCCCAGCGCCTGCGCGGCCTCGACATTGGTGGTGAGCGCCGCAAAGTGGCGCCCCACGTCCAGGCCGCCCTGCGCCGCAAACCAGGCCAGCGCCGAGCGCGCGTTGGTCATGGTCTCTGCGGTGGTGAATGTTTTGGAGGCGATGAGGAACAGCGTGTTCTCTGGTCGCAACCCACGCATCACGTGGTGAAGTTCGTGGCCATCCACGTTGGAGACAAAATGGAACCGCTTGCCCGGCACGCGAAACGCTTCTAGCGCCAGCACAGCCATGTGGGGGCCCAGGTCGGACCCGCCGATGCCGATGTTCACCACATCCGTAATGGCGTCGTCAGCACGCACCGCGTCGGCATAGGAAAGCATCGCGTCGAGCGTTGCGTGCACCTGCGCGAGGTCGTCAGCTATCGTGTTTTCATCACCTGGCAGCGCCAGGCCCACGGGGCGGCGCAGCAGGGTGTGCAGCACGGCGCGGCCTTCGGTGGTGTTGATGGGCCTACCGCCCAGCATGGCGTCGCGGTGCTGTTCCACACCCGCGTGGCGGGCCATGTCCAGCAACAGCGCCTCGGTGTCGCGGCTCCACAGGTTTTTGGAGAGGTCGGCGAACACGTGGGGAGCCGACTGGCTGAAATGGTCGAACCGCTGCGCGTCCTGCGCAAAGGACTGCCGCAAATCCTGCTGGTTCGCGCCTGACGAAAAATGGGCCTGCAGCAGGGGCCACTCGGGAGTTTGGTCGCAGCGAAGGGACATGGATTCAGTCTGGGAAGTGGCAACGCGGCCGAAATGGTAACTTGATTACTAAAACTGACGCATACTTTCTTGCGGCCGATATGTGTAAAAACGTTCGCGAGCTATAGACGTACACGCACACTACCCATTTTCATGTAACGAGATTACAATTTCCGGCGCACACGCGACCTACAACCATGATACGGAGATCCCATGAGTTTTGACCTTGTCCTGTTTGGTGGAACAGGTGATCTGGCCTGGCGCAAGCTCATGCCGGCATTGTTTCAGGCGTTTCGCCATGGAACGTTGCCTGAGGAAGGCCGCATCATTGCCGTAGCGCGTGACGAACTGAGCCATGAACAATACCGCAGCCTGATCCAGTCGCGTTTTGACAGCGTGGAACTGGCTAAGCGCCCCACCCCGGACGAGTTCGAGCGCTTTGGCGCTCTGCTGCACTACCTGCGCATGGACCTGTCCAAAACCGAGGACTACGCCAGCCTCGCCGCCATGCTGCACGAGCGCAATGCCGACTCGGTGGTGATGTATGTGGCCACCGCTCCCAGCCTGTTCACCAACGTGTGCGAGCAGATCGCTGCAGTCGGCCTGAACGGCCCCACCACCCGCGTGGTGCTGGAGAAGCCGCTGGGCCATGACCTCAAATCCAACCAGGCCATCAACGACACGCTGCGGCGCGTGCTGAAGGAAGAGCAGGTCTTTCGCATTGACCACTACCTAGGCAAGCCGTCGGTACAGAATTTGTTTGCCATGCGGTTTGGCAACGCGCTGTTCGAGCCCCTGTGGCGGCGCGAGACGATCGCCAACATTCAGATCACCATCGCCGAAGAACTGGGCGTGGAAACACGCGGCGCGTTCTACGACCAGACCGGCGCCTTGCGCGACATGGTGCAAAACCACGCACTGCAACTACTGTGCGCGATCGGCATGGAGCCGCCCATCAACTCCAGCGCCAATGCGATTCGCGACGAAAAGCTGAAGGTACTGCAGTCGCTCAAGCCCTGGAGCATGGAAACCATCGGCCAGCATGTGATCCGTGGCCAGTACGCAGCGGGCAAACACCAGGGCCAAATGGTGCCGGGCTACGCGCAGGAAAAAGGCGTGGCCCCCGGCAGTGCCACCGAGACCTTTGTGGCGCTGCGCACCGAAATCTCCAACTGGCGCTGGGCCGGTGTGCCGTTCTACATTCGCACCGGCAAACGCCTTGCCGGCCGCGACGCGCACATCGTGGTCAACTTCCGCCCGGTGCCGCACCCCATATTCAAAACGCCTGCGGGCGCGGCCAATCGCTTGGTGATCAACCTGCAGCCCAAGGACGGGCTGGAGCTGCACTTGCTGGCCCAGGGTGCCGCCCAACATCAGGCCGAGCCTGCGCTGTCACAAGTGCATCTGAACCTGGATTTCGACCAGCGTTTTGGCACCGAGCGTGTGGGTGCCTACGAGCGCCTGCTTCTGGATGTGATTGCGGGGCGCCTGAACCTGTTTGTGCGCAGCGACGAGCAGGAAGAAGCCTGGCGTTGGGTGGAGCCCATCCTTCAACACTGGAAGAACGACCCTGCGGGCCCGCGCCCGTATGCTGCGGGTAGCTGGGGGCCCAGCTCGGCCAGTGCGATGATTGCGCGGGACGGGTACTGCTGGAGCGAAGAGATGTAGCGTCCTGCCCAGACGCCATTGAACCTAAACGCACACGGTGGCATCCCACCATTGTGCGATGCAGTCCGAAATGCCGCACCGACCTATGTCAACGCAGAAAGGAAGCATATGTTCAAGAAAATCATGATTCTGGTCGACGAGAACCCATCCGCCCAAAGCGCCATTCAGACCGGCATTGGAGCAGCCAAGGTCCATGGTGCGTCATTGATTTATCTCTATGTGCCTCCGGCATACGCGTTTCCGATGGTCGACATGCAAGGGGGCGGAATGGCGGCATTTGCCGCGCACACGGCTGAGCAGTTTGAACAGCAGGTGCAGAACACTGCCTCGACCCTGCTGAAGGCCGCCGAAGGCGCGGCCCACGCTGTTGGCGTTGACTGCGCGTCCAGCATGGCGCCCGGGGACGCATCTGTCGACTTTGTGGTTGAGGCCACAGTGGCCCACGGCTGCGACCTGATGGTGGTTGCCGCGCCGGGCAGCAACGCCGTGGTTCGCCTGCTGACGGGCAACCTCATACCCGGCTTGATCTCCCGGTCGCACATTCCTGTGATGATCTGCCCCGCAGCTGCTTGACACCTTGCGCATTGTGGCTTTCTGGAGTTGATTCAAGGGCGGCATGCCATCCGCGAGCTACTCTCTTTGATGCACACTGCGTTCTGTCGCGCTGCGTTATATCGCACGTCGCCAGCGCCCTCACATCACTGGCCAACACACTTGGCACCCCATGGACGATCTGAAAATTAGAACCACGCTCCACAGCGACATTGATGAACTACTGAAACTTCAGAAGCGCGTCTATCCTGCCATTGACCCCTGGCAGCGTGACCACCTGGAAGAACAGCTGACTATGTTTCCCGATGGGCAACTGATGGCAGAAATGGATGGTCGGGTGGTGGGCTGCGCCAGCTCGCTGGTGATCCTGTGGAACGAATGGTCGGATGAGCACACCTGGCAGGACATCACGGCAAAGGGCACCTTCAGCACCCACAATCCGCAAGGACTGACTCTCTATGGAGCCGAAGTCTTTGTGGACCCCGAGATGCGCGGATTGCAGATTGGACACTTCCTGTACGAAGGCCGGCGCCAGTTGTGCAAGACCTTGAACCTGCGGCGCATCATTGCGTGCGGCCGGCTGCCGGGTTATCTGCCGTACTCGAAAGACATGACGGCCGAGCAATATGCCAAGAAGGTTCTTTGGGGCGACCTGACAGACCCGGTGCTGAGTTTTCAGCTTCGCGAGGATTTTCGCTACTGCGGAATCATGAAAGACTACCTGCCGCAAGACGAAGAGTCCTGTGGGCAGGCGGCCCTGATCGTGTGGATCAATCCGGACTATGACCCGTTGCGCCCGACGGCCCTGCAATCTGCCCTCCCCTCCAGCAACTAGGAAAGCCATGACGGTTCAAGCACAAGACATGCACCCTGTTTTCAGCCCCAGCCAGGGCATCGTGCGCATCGCGGCGGTGCAATACCTGCTGCGCTCCATTGATGACTGGGCCGGTTTTGAGAACCAGGTCCGTTTCGTCATGAAAGCGGCGGGCGATTACAAGCCGCAGTTCGTGATGTTCCCCGAGATTTTCACCACGCAGTTGCTTTCTTTCATGGACACCTCCGACCTGCGTACTGCGGTGCGCAGGATGGATGAGTACACCGACCGCTACATCGAGCTGTTCACCGACCTGGCCAAGCGCTGGGGCGTGCACATCATCGGCGGCAGCCATCCCACGCTGTCGAATGGGCAGTTGCTCAATAAGGCCTACCTGTTCAGTCCGCAGGGCAAGGTTTTTACGCAGGACAAGATCCACCTGACACGCTGGGAGAAAGAAAAGTGGAAGGGCGACCCAGGACACCATCTGACGGTGTTTGATACACCCCATGGCCGCATCGCGATCCTCATTTGCTACGACATCGAGTTCCCTGAACTGGCGCGCATGGTGTGTGAGCAAGGCGCCGACATCATTTTTGTGCCGTCGTGCACCGATGACCGCCAAGGGTTCTGGCGCGTTCGCTACTGCTGCCATGCGCGCGCCATAGAAAACCAGGTGTATGTGGCCGTCACGGGCACGGTGGGAAACCTGGCCGTGGAAGGACTGGGGTTGCACTACGGGCAAGCAGCCATCATCACCCCTTCGGACTTTCCGTTCGCGCGCGACGGCATCGCGGCCGAAGGCGTGCCCAACATGGAACAGGTCGTCATCGCCGACGTTGACCTGGCCAAGCTGGTAACCAACCGGGTCAATGGCACCACCATCCCTCTGTACGACAAGCGCAAGGACGTGTACGCCAACGTGGTGGAGGTCGTACCGACCTACACTGCCAACAATTGAGCCAGCGCAGTCCAGGGTCAGGCTAGGTCGGGCCCGCGATGTCCAGCGCCCGCGATGCGCCATACAGTGCGGGCGTGGCGCTGGGGTCGATGATCCAGCACGGGATGGAAGCGAGGTAAGGCTGGAAGCGTCCTTTGGACTCGAACCGGGCTCGAAAGGAAGACTGTTCGAACCAGGTGCCCAGGCGCGGCACCATGCCTCCGCCGATGAAGACCCCGCCTCGGGAGCCCAGCGTCAGAGCCAGGTTCCCTGCCACGCTACCCAGAAAGCCGCAGAACAAGTCCAGTGCCTCCAGCGCCAGAGCGTCATCGGCCTGCAGCGCCAGTTCGGTCACTTCGGCGGCCGAACTGATCTCTTTGCCGCCACGGTGCGCGAGCCTGCGCAGCGCGTGGTACAGGTCCACCAGGCCCGCACCCGACACAGCGCGCTCAGCGGATACATGTCCGTAGCGTTCCTGCAGGATGGCCAGCACATCGAACTCGCGCTGCGTCTGCGCCGCAAGCGACACGTGCCCGCCCTCTCCCGACAGTGGCACACCATTGCTGGAACCGGGCGGAAACACCAGCCCTGATACACCCAGCCCCGTGCCCGGACCCAGCAGCGCAATGGCCGCACCCGGCACAGCCTGGCCACCTCCCACGGGTCGAAGCAGGTCGGGGGTCAACAATGGCAGCGCCAGTGCCAGTGCAGTGAAGTCGTTGATGACCACCAGCCGCTCAAATCCAAACGCTGCTCGCACCGCGCGCTGCGAGAAGCTCCAGCTGTGGTTAGTCATGCGGATGGCGTCACCCGTGACTGGGTTTGCGATGCCGAACGCAGCCTCGCGCGGCGTCGGCACGCCTACTTCTTTCAGGTATGCCGACAGCGCCGCGTCCACGGTGGGAAACTGCGCGCAGGGCAACACCCGCGTGTCGTTCAAAGGGCCGCCCGATTCGTTCTGCCAGGCAAGGCGGATGTTGGTGCCGCCGATGTCGGCGAGAAGGCGCTGAGGGTGCATAGGAAGATGGAGACCGAAGTTCACACGCCCCGTTGCCCTGCGGCAAACGGCGACGTGCCGATCGCAAACGCTATTATTTGTATAGCCACATGCGGTAGAAAGATAAGCGCTAGAGCCTCTTTTTACCTGAAATCTCTATTCAGGCAAGACCAAAGCCCCTCCATACGGCAACACCTGCAAGTACCCGCAGATACCCGCGTGCAGCCGTGGTCTCACCCGTCAGCCCGTCAGACGCTCTTCGGACTTCGCGTCAAACCAGTGTGCGTTGGCGGGAGCCACCGTCAGGCCCACGTTGTCGCCCGGCTGCACGCGGGTTTGCGCGTCGGTGCGCAGGGTGACGCAGCCTGCAGCGGTATCCACCATCACGTAGGTGTCGGGGCCGGTGGGCTCAACCACGCTGACCGTGCCGCGCCAGGGGGCGCTGTTCTGCATCACCAGATGCTCGGGGCGCACGCCCAGCATGACGTCGGCGGAGGCCAGTGGCGCGGCCAAGTCGAGCGAGGCGCCCTGCACGGCGAAGTGCCCGGCCGCCTGCGTACCGGACAGCAGGTTCATCGTGGGTGAGCCGATGAACGTGGCCACATACGTGTTGGCCGGGCGGTTGTAGATCTCGTCGGGTGTGCCCAGCTGCTGCACCACGCCGCCCTTCATTACCGCAATGCGCGACCCTAACGTCATCGCCTCAACCTGGTCGTGGGTCACGTACACGCTGGTGATGCCGCTGGCCTGGTGCAGGCGCTTGATCTCGGCGCGCATTTCAACGCGCAGCTTGGCATCGAGGTTGGACAGCGGTTCGTCAAACAGAAAGAGCTGCGGCTGGCGCGCCAGGGCCCGGCCCATGGCGACGCGCTGGCGCTGTCCGCCCGACAGCTGGCTGGGCCGGCGGTCGAGCAGGTGGGTGATCTGCAGCATGGCCGCCACTTCGTCGATGCGCTTCTTGCGCTCGGGCTTGGGCATCTTGCGCATCTCCAGCGCAAAGCCGATGTTGTCTGCCACGCTCAGCGTGGGATACAGCGCGTAGCTCTGAAACACCATGGCAATGTCGCGGTCGCGCGGAGGCATGCCCACCACGTTCTTGTCGGCAATGCGGATTTCGCCCTCGGTGGGTTCGTCCAGCCCCGCAATGATGTTGAGCAGCGTGGACTTGCCGCAGCCCGAGGGGCCGACGAGGATGAGGAACTCGCCAGGGGCCACGTGGATGTCGATCTTGCGCAGCACCTCCACGCTCTTGTCACCCTTGCCGAAGCGCTTGTTGATGCCCACTATGTCCAATGAAGACGCCATGATTGCTTAACCTCTTTATCCCTTGACGGCGCCAGCCGTCAGGCCACGCACAAAAAACTTGCCTGCGAGAACGTAGATCACCATGGTCGGCAGACCGGCGATGATGGCGGCTGCCATGTCCACGTTGTAGGCCTTCACGCTGGAGCTGGTGTTGGCCAGATTGTTCAGGCCCACCGTGACTGGCTTGGAATCGGTGCCCGAGAAGACCACGCTAAACAGAAAGTCGTTCCAGATGTTGGTGAACTGCCAGATCAACGTGACCATGACGATGGGCGTGGACAGCGGCAGCACGATGCGCCAGAAGATCTGAAAGAAGCTGGCGCCATCCATGCGAGCGGCGTTCACCAGTTCTTTAGGGATGGCCGCGTAGTAGTTGCGAAAGAAAAGCGTGGTGCCCGCCAGGCCCGCCAGGCAGTGCACCAACACCAGGCCCGAGATGGAACTGGACATGCCAAGCCAACCGAGCACTTGGCTCATGGGCAACAACACCACCTGAAACGGCATGAACACGCCAAACAGCAGCATGCCAAACAGCACGTCGCTGCCGCGAAACTTCCACAGACTGAGCACGTAGCCGTTGAGCGCACCCCACACGGTGGAGATCATCACCGCTGGCACGGCCATAGCCACCGAATTCCAGAAGAACGGGCGCAGGCCATTGCAGTCCACCCCCGTGCAGGCGCTCTGCCAGGCCGTGCCCCAGGCAGACCAGTTCAGAGCGCCCGGCAAAGCCAGCAGCGATGTGGTGCGGATCTCCTCGGCGTCTTTGAACGACGTGACCAGCATGGCGTACAGCGGCAGCAGAAAAAACGCAGTGGCCAGCGCCAGAACGCCGTACACCAGAAAGCGCCCCACGGACGGAAAAATGGAGGGCTTAGCGGTCATGGGGTTTGCTCCGCAGTTCGCTGTAAAGGTAAGGAATCACCAGCGCCGCCACCGTGGCCAGCATCATGGTGGCGCTGGCTGCACCCAGGCCAATCTGCCCGCGTGAGAACGACATGGTGTACATGAAGGTGGCCGGCACATCGGTGGCAAAACCGGGCCCGCCAGCCGTGAGCGCCATCACCAGGTCAAAGCTCTTGATTGCCAGGTGCGACAGCACCATGACGGTAGAGAAGAACACGGGCCGCAGTGCAGGCAACACAATGCGCCAGTAGATGCGGGGCAGCGACGCGCCGTCCACCTGCGCAGCCTTGATGATGCTGTCGTCGATGCCGCGCAGGCCCGCCAAAAAGAGCGCCATCGCAAAACCTGCGCTCTGCCAGATGCCTGCGATCACCACGCAGTAGATGGCCATTTCGGTGTCTACCAGCCAGTCAAAGCTGAAGCTCTCAAAACCCCAGTCGCGCACCATTTTTTCAATGCCGAGGCCCGGGTTCAGCAGCCACTTCCAGGCGGTACCCGTGACCACAAACGACAGCGCCATGGGGTACAGGTAAATGGTGCGCAGCGCACCCTCGGCGCGAATCTTCTGATCCAGCAGCACGGCCAGCACCACGCCGATGGCGAGCGATCCGCCCACGTAGCCCACGCCGAAGATGCCCAGGTTCTTGAGCGCGACCCACCAGCGGTCCATCTCCCACAGACGCTCGTACTGCGCCAGACCCGCCCATTCGTAGTTGGGCAGCATGCGAGACACCGTGAGGCTGAGCACGCCGTTCCAGACCATGAGGCCGTAGATGAACGCGAAACCCAGCACAAAGGCCGGTGTCACCACCAGCTTGGGCAGCCATGTTTCAAGTGTGTTTTTGCTCATGGCTGCGGAATGTGTTTGTCATCGTCCTGCATATCGAAAAAACGGGGGGCACGCAGGAGTGCCCCCCCAAATGAACAAAGTAACCTCGGAGAAGGTGAGAACGAATCTGCCATGCCCGCTCATCCCGCGACAACACGCCCGCTCGTCGTTGCAAATGCTCGCCATAACCCGAGCTATGTCTGCGCTTTGCGCCTAGATCGGCGGCGTCGTCGCAGCCTGCTCGGACATGCCAGATCCATTCACACCTTCTACTAACTCGCTAACTCACTCTCTCCCTCTCTCTTACCACCACACCTCGTACTGCACACCCACCAGCGTGCGCGAGGTTTTTCCGTTGGCGCCGAACGTGGCCGCATTGGCCAGCGCAGCCGCCTGGTTCCAATTGGCCTTGGTCACGTACAGGCGCAACTCGGGACGGGACCAGAAGTCTTCCGACAGGGCCAGCGCGGCGGCCAATGTCACCTTGGACAGGCGCTGGTCGGGGCCCGTGTTGCCCTTGCGGGTCGTGGTGGAGACTTCCACCAGACCCTTGACGTTCTGCGTGAAGGCGTACGAGCCGCGACCACCCAGCGAGAAGTCCTTGGTTTCCACACCGGTCAGGTCGGCCTTGTTGGTCTGGTACCCAATGAGCGCCTGGCCACCGAAACGGCCGCTTTGCCAGTTAATGGAGTCGGCAATGCGCGTGGCACGCTTGCCAGCGCGGGTGCCTTCGATGGATTCGAACTCGCCGTCGATGCGCGCATGGCCCCGCGACGTCTGGAGGTACACCGTGTTGGTGATGCTGGGCAGCAGGAATTCCTTTTGCGTGTGCATGAAGGAGATGCCCGAGCCCGAACCGCCATTGACCTGGCCCTTGCCTCCTACCGCCGTCAACAACACCCGCAGCTTGCCGCCAGGGTTGGTGCTGATTTCGGACAGGTCGGCATTGAAGCGGTGGGCCTTCACGTTGTCCGGCAGGTTGCCGTCAAACTTATCACCCGTGAACATGCCCAGGCCCAGCTTCATGCCGCCCACCGGAATGTCGGTCACGCCGGCACCGATGTTGTCGCCGTAATTGAGCAAGAAGTAATCGACGATGTGCACGTCCTGAATCCGCAGGCGGCGCTGGCCGACCCAGAACTTGGCTTCGGGCGAGAACGAGAAGCCGCTCATTTCCACAAACGCCTGCTCCGTGCTGATGTCGCCACTGCCCCACTTGGCGGGCATGTAGTTCACTTTCCACTTGATGCCGTTGGTCTCAAAGCCACGTGCAAAGTTGACTTCGATGCCGTTGTCGCCTTCGTTGCCCAGGCGGAACTTCTGCAGCTCGCCGCCAAGTGTCAGGTTGCCCTTGACGCCATCGGAGTGGTTGAACACCGGGCCGCCCCGGGAGTAACCGTTGAACTCAAAGCCTGCTACTTCCATAGCAAAGGCACCATTCGCGCATGCGGCGGCCAAAGCCACCGCCGTAAGGCGGTTTCTTGTCTTCATGATGATTCCCTCAGTGGTGTTGGTTTTTTGGCTTACTTGGCCTATTTGGTCTTCGCAGCGGTCGCGATCTTCTTCATCGCGTCCGCAACGCTGACCTTGTCGTCATTCCAGAACTGGCTGACAACGTCCTTGATGGCGCCTTCGGTAGCAGGGGCAATCGCCATGCCGTGGGCCACGCTAGGCAGCAGACTGCCGCTTTTGGCGGTGTCCACAAAGTCCTTGGCCGATGCCTTGGCGCAATCGTCAAACTTGTCCATCGGCTGACCAGCGCGCACCGGGATCGAGCCCTTGTTCAAGTTGAAAACCTCCTGGAACGCAGGGCTCATGATGGCGCTGGCCAGGTCGCTCTGCGCCTTCTGGGCCGCAGCGTCTTTGAGCTTGAACAGGATGAACGAGTCCACGTTGAAGGTGTAGGACGTGGTCGTGCCCGGTGCGGCGGCGCACATGAAGTCCTTGCCCGGCACCTTGTTGGCGGCCAGGAACTCACCCTTGGCCCAGTCGCCCATCAGCTGAAAGCCCGCCTTGCCCTGGATCAGCATGGCCGTGGCCAGATTCCAGTCGCGGCCGGGCGCGCCGGGGTCGGTGTAGGTCTTGATGCGGCGGAAGGTTTCCAGCGACTTCTTCATGGCGTCGCTGTTGATGGCCTTGGCATCCAGCTTGACCAAAGCGTCCTGATAAAACTGCGGGCCGCCGACACCGAGCACCACCGACTCAAAGGTGGTGAAGTCCTGCCAGTTCTGGCCGCCGTGGGCCACAGGCACCAGGCCAGCAGCCTTGAGCTTGTCGGCCGCAGCAAAGAACTCGTCCCAGGTCTTGGGCATGGCGGTCACACCCGCCTTTTTCAGCGCCTCGGCGCTGCCCCACATCCAGTTGACGCGGTGCACATTGACTGGAGCCGCCACATAGGCGCCCTTGTACTTCATGACATCGGCGACGACCTTGGGCAAATGGTCATCCCACTTCTCGGCCTTGGCCAAAGTGTCCATGTTGGCCAGCACGCCTTCAGACGCCCACTCCTGGATGGCAGGGCCCTTGGTCTGCGCAGCGGACGGTGGGTTGCCCGAGATCACGCGGCTCTTGAGCACCGTCATGGCGCTGTCGCCACCGCCACCAGCCACGGCGAAGTCGCGCCACGTGTGGCCCTTGCCCTGCATGATCTTCTTGAGTTCGGCCACCGACTTGGCCTCGCCGCCCGAAGTCCAGTAGTGCAGAACCTCGACCTCCCCCGCGCTGGCGGACATTGCAGCCGCCAGTCCCACCGCCACCACGGCGATCTTTGTCATCTTCCACATACCCTTGTCTCCTCGATGTTATGAATCCGGTTGTGCGCCATGAACCCGGTGACGTCCAGCGCAGTTGGTACTTTAATTACAATAATTAATTGTCTTATCGGGGCTTTCCCTGAGCGTCGCTCCGCAACAACTCAAGGGGGTTTGCTATGCTCAAACGCATGGCCACGATACTGATAGTTGAAGACGATCCACTGCTGCTGGACGCACTGACCGGACAGCTTCAACAGCTGCAATTCAGTGTCTGCACGGCCACCAGCGTGGCCGGGGCCACCGCCCTTTTACAAACACAGGCCGTGGACGGAATTATTCTGGACCTGGGCCTGCCCGGCGCCGACGGCTTGGATCTGCTGACCTGGGCCCGCAATCACATTGCCGGTTTGCCGGTGCTGATTCTCACCGCTCGCGATGGTGTGGATGACCGCGTGCGGGGCTTGAACGCCGGTGCCGACGACTACATCACCAAGCCCTTCAACATGCAAGAGCTGCAAGCCCGCCTGCAGGCCATGCTGCGCCGCGCGCGCCAACCCGCGTTCACCCAGGCCAGCAACGCTGCGGGTGGGCCCAGCACCACCCTGGGGCCGCTGTTGCTGGACCATGCCAGCCACACCGCCGCCCTGAACGGCGATCCGCTGGAGCTCACGCAGCGCGAGTGGGAATTGCTGGAGTTGCTGGTGAACCGCTGTGGCGAGGTCGTCACCCGCGACGACGTACTGGCTGCGTGGCGCGCCAGCCCGCCCGAGCCGGGGCAAACCGCCGCCCCGCCCCTCAACTCCAATGCGCTGGAGGTGTATGTGCACCGTCTGCGCAAAAAACTGGACGTTTCGCCGAATCTGGTCATCCGCAACATTCGTGGCCTGGGCTACATGCTGGCCAAACCCGCCGACTAAGCCCCTTTCCTTCGCCCCTTTCGCCTTCGCAAACCCTCATGCGCCAAGTCCCCGGGGTTTCCCTTCAACGCAAGCTGCTGCTGTGGCTGCTGCTGCCCCAGCTCGTGCTGTGGCTGTCGGGCGGGTTTCTGGCCTGGCGCATTGCACTGCAGAACGGCGAAAAGGGCATTGACCAGACCCTGACCCAGTCCGTGCGCGCGCTGGCCCGGCAGATCAAGCCGATTGGCGACGGGCTGCTGGTGGACTTTCCCAAGGCCGCACAGGACATCCTGGAGCAGGACCCGGCCGACCGCATCACTTACATGGTGTCGTCCCCGCCCGGCCGCTTCTTGTTGGGCAATGCGCAGTTGCCGCCCCCCCCGCCGGTGGATGTGGCGGTGAATGATCCCTTTCTGTACCACGCCCGCGTGGACGACCGCCCCGTGCGCGTGGCGCTGCTGGACGTGGACTACGGCACCGCCTCCACCCGCCAGCGGCTGCGCGTGCAGGTGGCCCAAAGCCTGACCGTGCGTGAGCGCATTGCGCAAGAGCTGCTGGAGCAAATGTTGCTGCCCATGGGCTTGATGGGCCTGGCGCTGAGCGCGCTGGTGTACGCCGGTGTGCTGCGGGGTTTGCAGCCGCTCAAGCGCCTGGAGACGCAGATCGAGCAGGCAGGCGCCCGTCCGCAGGGTGGTACCGACCCGCTCACACCCATCGAGCTGACGTCAGCACCGCAGGAAGTGCATTCGCTGGCCAGCACCATCAACCGTTTGCTCGAAGCCGTGGCGCGCGGCCAGCAAAAGGAAAAACGCTTTTTGAACGACGCTGCACACCAACTGCGAACTCCCCTGGCAGGCCTGATCGGCCAGACCGAACTGGCCCTGCACGAAAGCCACGAACCCGCCGTGCAGGACCGCCTGCAGAAAGTGCTTTCAGCCGCCCAACGCAGCGCCCACCTGGTGCACCAGCTGCTGCAACTGGCGCGGTCGGAATCCAGCGTCGAGATGCAGACCATCGACCTCGCCGCCCTGGCCCGCGAAGTCGCCCGTGAATGGGCCGCACGCGCGGTGGCGCAGGGCATGGACCTGGGCTACGAAGGCGACGAACAACTGCCCCTGCAAGGCCAGCCGTTATTGCTGCGCGAGGCGTTGAACAACCTCATCGACAACGCGCTGCACTACGCAGGCGCGGGCGCCACCGTGACGGTGCGCGTGACCATGGCGCCGGGCCGCTACGCCCTTCTGGTGGTGGAAGACGACGGGCCGGGGGTATCGCCCGCGCATCTGACGGACATGTTTGCGCGGTTCTGGCGGGGGTCCGACAAGCCGGGGGGGTGTGGGCTGGGCTTGTCGATCGTGGAAGAGATTGCGCTGCGGCATGGGGGGCAGACGGTGGCGGAGTCTGTGGTGCCCAGGGGGCTGGGGGTGGGGCTTAGGTTGCCGTTGGCTTGAGTTTTTTGGGTCTTTTCGGTCTCTAGCGCTGATGTATCAAGCGCTAGTAGCTACTATTTTTATAGTTCTGAGTTACTCCACCGACCGGTCGGGATGAGGTTGTTGAAGCCGGGGCACGCACGCTCGCTGATCTGTGCGGCGTGCCTGGTTTAAGGGCGGAGGCCGGGGTGTGCGCCCGGCGGCGCAGTGGCTTTCTTTTGCGTCGCCAAAAGAAAGTCACCAAAGAAAAGGCGACCCTACACGCTGCGTCCCTTCGCTTCGCTGCGGGCAACCTGCGGTGCTCGGTTTTGGCGGGGTCTCGCTCAACTCGCGCCGCTTCGCGTCACTCAAACAGACGCGAGCCCTTATCCGCCAAAACCTCCGCTCCTCGGCGCATCCTGAAGGGAACCCGAGGGTACCGGACATCCACACGGGCCATTGCTTCGCTGCGCTGCGCTCGGCCACACCTCGCGGGCGCAAGCGCCTCGCGCTGCGCAGCCTGGGCCGAGCGCAGCAATGGCCCGTTTGGATGTTCGGCTGTTGCATGTCGGCTCCCCACCCCTGCTGGCTGCGCCTGCGTCGGGGCGGTTGCGGGGTGAGCATGCGCGTCGGAGCGCGCATGCCTCGTAATCTGACTCGCCGCAGTTGTCTGAACGGAGCGCGCCAGCGCGAAGTGAGTTCTGCGGCGCACCCCGCAACCGCCCCGACGCAGGTCGCCCCGTAGCGAAGCGCAGGGGTCGCAGACTGGGGGGCGCCTTTTCTTTGGTGACTTTCTTTTGGCGACGCAAAAGAAAGTTACTCGCGCGCCGGGCGACTCCCGGCCTCCGCACTCTACAAAAGCACACCGCCCGATTAGCACCAAGGCTTCGACTAGCTCAGCCAAAAAGATCGAGGGGGAAACTCAGACACTGTAAAAAAAATAGCTATCAGCGCCTAATCCATAAGCGCTGGCAGCCGAAAACACCCAAAAAAAACTCAAGCAGCCAGGATCAGCTTCTCCAACTTCACCGCATCCACTGCAAAAGCCCGGATCCCTTCCGCCAACTTCTCCGTCGCCATCGCATCCTCATTCAACGCAAACCGGAACCCCGCCTCGTCATAGTTCACCGCAGGCAAATCCATCCCCTTGGCCGCGTCCGCATTCAACGCCCGCTGCAGCGGCGCATCACTCGCCGCCAGCTGCGCCAGCAGTTCCGGCGCAATGGTCAGCAGGTCACATCCGGCCAGCGCCGTGATCTGCCCAACGTTCCGAAAGCTCGCACCCATCACCTCGGTGGCAATACCGAAGTGCTTGTAGTGGTTGTAAATCTGCGTGACCGACAGCACGCCCGGGTCATTGGAACCCGACCGCGCCGCCTCGTCCCAGCTCGCACCCGCCTGCTTCTTGTGCCAGTCGTAAATGCGCCCCACAAAAGGCGAGATCAGCTGCACCTTGGCATCCCCGCAGGCCACCGCCTGGGCAAAGGAGAACAGCAACGTGAGGTTGGTGTGGATGCCCTTGCGCTCCAGCTTTTCGGCGGCCTTGATGCCTTCCCAGGTGGCGGCGATCTTGATCAGCACGCGGTCGATGTGAATGCCCTCGGCCTGGTACAGCTCGATGATGCGCTCGGCGCGCGTGACAGTGGCACTGGTGTCAAAGCTCAGGCGGGCATCGACCTCGGTGGACACTCGGCCGGGAATGGTGGCCAGGATCTCGCGGCCAAAACGCACGAGCAGGCGGTCGATGATTTCGTCCATGGGACGGCCCTTCCACTGCGACACGGTGTCTTGCAGCAGAGGCGCGTACTCGGGCTTTTGTACGGCCTTGAGGATCAGCGAGGGGTTGGTGGTGGCATCCTGGGGCTGGAACTGCGCCAGTTGCTTGAAGTCGCCAGTGTCGGCAACCACGGTGGTGAACTGTTTGAGGGCGTCGAGTTGGTTCGTCATGGCGCCATTATTCCGCATCGGTCAGCGCCCTATCGGTACTACCAACCACTGATACGCCATGGTTGCCCAGACCCAGCAACACCTGCTCGCCCACGGCCAGCACGTTGTCCAGGTCTGAAGACACCACAAAGATGCTGCCCAGTGGGGTGTCGAACGTGTATTCATGCACCGCCCCCAGGTAAGCCGACTTGTCCAAGCGGGCGGGCAAAAGCCCGTTGCCCTGGTGCTCGATACGCCAGGCCTCCGGGCGCACCGCCACCTTGACTGGACCACTGCGCACAACAGTGCGCGGGCGCAGCACCAGCGGGCCCAGTTGCACCGTGCCATCGGGTTGCGCAACGGCGGGGAACAGCATGGCTTCCCCCATGAAGCCCGCCACAAATTCGCTGCGCGGTGTTTCATACAGCTCGCGGGGCGTGCCCTTCTGCGCGATCAGTCCCTGGTTCATCACGATGATCTGGTCGCTCACCGCCATGGCCTCGGCCTGGTCGTGCGTGACGTACGCCACCGTGAGCGACAGGCGCTGCTGCAGCGCTCGGATCTCTTCGCGCATCTCGCGGCGCAGGCGGGCATCGAGGTTGGACAAGGGTTCGTCAAACAGCAGCACCTCCGGCTCCAGTACCAGCGCGCGGGCCAGCGCCACACGCTGCTGCTGTCCGCCCGAGAGTTCACTGGGCAGGCGGTCGTCATAGCCCACCAGGCCCACGCCGCGCAGCGCCTCCACTGCCTTGGTGCGTGCCTGCTCCTTGGGCTGGCCCGACATGCGCAGGCCGTACATCACGTTCTCGACCACGTTCATGTGCGGGAACAGCGCGTAGCTCTGAAACATCATGCTCACGTTGCGCTGGGCAGGGCCCAGCGTGGTCACGTCCTTACCTGCAATGAAGATCTCGCCCGCCGTGGGCGACTCCAGCCCGGCGATCATGCGCAGCGTGGTCGTCTTGCCGCACCCCGAGGGGCCGAGGATGGTGGTGAGCGTGCCGCGCGGCACCTCGAAGCTGATGCCCTTGACAGCCAGGGCCGCGCTGCTGTCGTTGCCGTAGCGTTTGGTGATGTTGCGGAACACAATGCCCGCGTCGTTGTGGTTCATGGCGTGTTTTTTTCTTTTTTAGGGAGTCAATGCGCTGCGGGGGCCGCCCCGCGTCGTCCCAGTTTGCGTTCACCCACGAGCAGTTGAATCAAACCGATGGAAACGGACATCAACACGATGAGCACCGTGCAATACGCCAGCGCTACGCCATAGTCGCCGTTGCCCACGCGGCCGATGATGTAGGTGGTGGCGAGCTCGTTCTCGGCGGTGACCAGAAAGATCACCGCACTGACGGTGGTGATGGCGCGCACAAAGCTGTAGACCAGTGCCGCCACCAGCGCGGGCTTGAGCAGTGGCAACACCACGTGCCGCAGGGTCTGCACGCTGCCTGCACGCAGCATGACCGAAGCTTCATCGAGCGACCGGTCCAATTGCTTGAATGCCGCCGTGCCCGCCCGCACGCCCACGGGCAGATTGCGGAACATGAAGCACAGCACGATGATGAGTGCAGTGCCCGTGAGCTCGAACGGCGGCACGTTGAAGGCCAGGATGTAGCTCACGCCCAGAACGGTACCGGGGATGGCAAAGGCCAGCAGCGCTGCAAATTCGAACGCGCTCTGCCCCCGGAACTCGGTGCGTGCCAGCAGCCACGCAATGCCGATGCCCAAGGTGGCGGTGAGCGGCGCCGAGATGGCTGCGAGCTTGAGGGTGGTGAAAAACGAGTTCCACGCTGTGCCCGCCCACACCACGCCGAACTGACCCCACTCCACGTTGAACGCGGTGCGAAAGTGCGCCAGCGTGATGGTGTAGTCGCGCCCCCAGGTCTGCACAAAGCCACCGGCCAGCGCAAACAGGTACACGATGAGCGTGAACGCCATCCAGGGCAGCGCGATGGAATGCACCACGCGGCGCACGCCGGTGGGCAGCGGCATGGCGATGCCCGCATCGCCCTTGCCTGACACGGTGGTGAAGTTCTGCTTGCCCAGCAACGCACGCTGGATGGCGAACACCGTGAGCGCAAAGAACGTGAGGATCCACGCCAGCGATGCCGCACGCCCCTGGTCGTACTGCGCGCCCACGATGGCAAAGAAGATTTCGGTGGATAGCACCGAGAACTGCCCGCCCACCACGATGGGGTTGCCAAAGTCGGCCATGCTTTCGATGAAACCCACCAAAAACGCATTGGCCAGGCCGGGTTTGAGCAGCGGCAGGGTCACGGTCATGAAGGTGCGGTGCGGGCTGGCGCGCAGGGTTTGCGCGGCCTCTTCCAGGCTGGGCGAAACGCCCTGCACCACGCCACGCATGATCATGAAGGCAATCGGCGTGAACGCAAACGTCTGCGCCACCCACACGCCCAGCCAGCCGTAGAACCAGCGCGTGGGCGTGATGCCGAACGCGTATTCCAGAAACTGGTTGAACACGCCCGCGCGTCCAAACAGCAGGATGAGGCCCAGGCCCACCACAAACGGCGGCGTGATGATGGGCAACAGCGCCACGATGTTCAGGGGCCGCGCATAGCGGCGCGAGGCGCGCTCGGCCATCAGCGCCATGAAGGTGCCCAAGAGCGTGGTGCTGGTGGCGGTCATGAGGCCGAGGAACAGCGTGTTCCACGCCACGCCGCAGCGCTGCCCGCCACTCAAGCACGCCAGGCCAAAGTTGCGCTCGTGTGCGATGCGCTCCCACACCACGCCCAGCGAAAACGGGCCGTCTTCCAGAAAGAACGCGGCCGACAGCGCTTTGAGCACCGGGAACACGATGAACAAGGCCAGCAGACTGCCGCAGCCCAGCACCGCCGCCGCCACGAACAGATCGCCCTTGAAAAAGCCGCGCCGCGCAATGCCGAACGACATCAGCACTAGCAGGGCCGTGAGCACCACAAACCCGCCCCAGCCGATGCCGGGCTGGCGTGCTCCCAACTCGCCCAAGCTGGCATTGAGCCATTCAAACGCCCAGCCCCGCGCGCCAATGGTGAATCCGCTGAGCAGCAGGGCCACCAGCCCCAGTGCCCCCCCTGCAATCAGCACCGCGCCTTGCCTGCGGCCCGCGGGCAAGGCCGCGCCAGCCGCAGCAACACCTAATCCGGCCAAGCCCAGCCACAGCCAGGGTCGACCAAACTGCGCGGCCTGCAGCAGGCCGTTGGCCGCCTGCGCTTCGCCCCACACCTGGCCCACGGCCAGCAGTCCGTTGGCGTCCTGCTGCGCATACCAGGGCAGCAGCAGGTAGCCCAGCACACCGATCACCACCCACGCCCACAAGGGCCGGTTGGGCGCGCGCGCCCCGGTGGGCGCAAACGCCATGGCAGCCGCTGCCGCCATCAGCGTGCCGCGTTCTGTACGTCTTTTTCCCAACGCGCAATCAGGCGGCGGCGCTCGGCGCTGGCGCCGTATTTGGCGTAGTCATAGTTGATGAGCTTGATCTTGGCCGGGTCGGTCATGCGCGGGTCCTTGGGCACCTGCGTGTTGCTGGGCAGCTGAAACTGCTTGGCGGCCAGGCCAAACTGCTGACCACCGGGCGTGAGCGCCCATTCGTAGAACTTCTTGGCCGCCTCGGTGTTGGGGCCGTTCTTGACGATGCTCATGGAGCCCACCTCGGCCCCTGTGCCTTCGGTCGGCGTGGCCGAGGCCACGGGAAAGCCGTTGACCGCTTCGGTAGTCACGTCATGCACAAAGCTCACGGACACCGTGGTCTCGCCGCGCGCTGCGGCCTTGACGGGCGCGGTGCCTGAGCGGGTGTAGGTGCTCACGTTGGGGTGCAAGGCCTTGAGGTATTCGAACGCCTTCTCTTCGCCCATCAACTGCACCAGCGTGGCGATCATGGTGTAGGCGGTGCCACTGGATGCGGGGTTGGCCATCTGCACCTCGCCCTTGAACTCGGGCTTGAGCAGGTCGGCCCACGATTGCGGGGCTTTTAGCTTGCGCTTGGCCAGCAGCTCCGTGTTGTACCCAAAGCCCAGCGGGCCCAGGTACACGCCCACGGTGCGGTACTTGGAATCGGCGGCCTGCTTTTGTGCCCAGGGATAGAGCTGTGCGAGTTGCGTTGACTTGTATTCAAGCGTCAGGCCCTGCTCGGCCGCCTGCAGGTGGGGGTCGCCCGTGCCGCCAAACCAGATGTCGGTCTTGGGGTTGGCCTTTTCGGCGTTGAGCTGGGCCAGCGCCTCGCCCGACCCCTTGGCTGTCATGTTGACCTTGGTGCCCGTGGTCTTGGCGTACACGGTGGACATCAGGTTGCACCACTCTGCCTGGACGGAGCAGATGATGTTGACCTGGCCTTGCGCATGGGCGCCAGAGACGGTCAGGAAAAGGGTGGCGGCTGCCAGGGTGGCGCGGGCGAACTGGTGCATGGAGGTCTCGTGGGTAGAAATATGACAATAAAGTTACAACTCATGGTAATCCCGCACCCAAGGCCCGGCCACCGGGATAACACCCACGCAGCGCGCGCCCCAGCCGTAACTCGCTGACCGTTCTGCATGAAACGCAGTTACCATTTCTTTCTTTATTGGTTGCCGCCCTTCCCAGGAACACCGCTGACATGCTCGACCGCATTACCGCTTCGTTAACGTCTCTGGCACCTGCCGAGCAGCGTGTTGCCAAACTGGTGTTGGCCGACCCCCGCGCCTTTGCCCGCCTGCCCGTGCGCGAACTGGCCGAACGCGCGCACGTGAGCAAGCCCACCGTGGTGCGCTTTTGCCGCAGCATCGGTTACGACGGATTGGCGGACTTCAAGCTGAAACTGGCGGGCAGCGTGAGTGAAGGCGTGCCCTTTATCCACCGCAGCGTAGACGCCGACGACAAGACCGGCGACGTGCTGGTGAAAGTGGTGGACAACGCCGTGGCCGCCTTTCTGCAATACCGCAACGCGGCCAGCACGGTCGCCATCGAACGCGCGGCAGAGGCCATTGCCGCGACCTGGAAAACCGGCAAACGCATCGAGTTTTACGGGGTGGGCAACTCGGGCATCGTGGCGCAAGACGCGCAGCACAAATTCTTTCGGTTGGGCGTCACGTCCATCGCCAGCAGTGACGGCCACATGCAGGTCATGAGCGCCACCCTGCTGCGCCCCGGCGACTGCGCCGTGATCATCTCCAACTCTGGCCGCACCCGGGACCTGATGGACGCCGCCGACATCGCCCGCAAGAACGGCGCTACCACCATCGTCATCACCGCCAGTGGTTCGCCCCTGGCCAGCACGTGCCAGATCCACCTGGCGGCCGACCACCCCGAAGGTTACGACCGCTACAGCCCGATGGTGTCGCGCCTCATGCACCTGCTCATCATCGACGTGCTGGCCACCTGCGTGGCGCTGCGCATTGGCAGCTCGCTGCAGCCCATCCTGCAGCAGATGAAAGAGAACCTGCGGGCCAAGCGTTACGCGTGAGACGCCCGGATCACACACTATAAAAAATATAGCTGCAAGCGCTTACTCCATAAGCGCTTGCAGCCAATTTCACTTGAAAATATTTGTGAATCAGTTCACAAAGCTTTTTGTGCTGTACAGCTCCACGGGCAGGCGCGTGAGGATGGGCAGGCCGGTGGCCGTGTCCTTGCCCTGCTTTTCGATGTAGCTGAAGAACACGTCCGCATCCAGCACGCCGATGTCCAGACGCCGCGCGGCAGGCACGGCGGCCAGGGTCTTGTAGCCGTCGCCGCCGGTGGCGTTGAAGCTGAGCACGAACAGCTTGTAAGTCTTGGAAGGGTCGAGCGGGCCCCAGGCGCCGGTGGCGGGGTTGCGCGCTTCAATGTTGCTCACACGCTGGCCTGAGGCGGCCTTGGCATTCACATCGAAACGCAGACCGCCGGTGTAGGGGTAGGGGCCGGTCGACCCACCCGTGCCGTAGACCGCCTCCAGTCCGTCTTCGAGCATGCCCTTGACCTCCTGGCCTGTGATGTCGAGGCGGAACAGCATGTTGCCAAACGGCAGCACCTGAATCACCTGCGCAGCAGACACGGTGCCCTGCAGCGGAATGCGCACACCGCCACCGCTTTGCAGCGTAATGTCCGCGCCGCCGTATTTCTCGTTGGCCACATCCAGGTACGCCTGGGCCACCAATTGCTGGATGTCGCCGCCGCGCAGGCTCACGCTGCCTTCGGCATTGCAGGCCGCGCTGGAGCGGCTGTAGTCCACCGAACCCACACCGCCGGGCACGCGGCGCGAGCACAGCTCTTGCGGCACCACGGCGACCTGGGTCTGGGTGAAGACGGCGACCCGGTCCTTGAACGGCTGCAGCGCAGCCGCGGCAGCGGGCGCTGGCGCGGTAACGCGCAACACGCCCGTCGCGGCGGCGCTGGCTTTGAGTGCCGCCTTTTCCGCATCCGTGGCAGCCTTTCCAGCGATGGTGAAGTTGTCACCAATCAGCACATGCGGCGTGCCTGCGCACTGCGTGACTTCGCCCTGGGCGTTGAAGCTGACCTTGAGCTCGCCCACGACCTGCGCGTACTCCCACGCCTGCACCACGCACACGGGTTTGCCATCCTTGTCGGTGATGCGGGTGGGGTAGGCGCCTGCGGGCGAGCCCACCCCGGTGGAAGTCAGCGTGTTGGGGCCCAGCAGGGTGTGCGAATCACCTCCCACCACCACATCCACACCCGACAGGCGCGCTGCGACCTGCTTGTCGTAGTCATAGCCGATGTGGCTGAGCACGATGACCTTGTCGATGCCCTTTGCGCGCAACGCGTCGATCTCGCGCTGGGCCGCCACGGTTTCATCCTGAAAGGTGGTGTCGGCGTCGGGACTGGACGATGCCTTGGTTTTTTGCGCAATCGTCAGGCCCACGATGCCAATTTTCTGGCCATCCCGTTCGACCACGGTGGAGGGGCTGACATAGCCCGGTGCGCGCGTGGGGTTGAGGGCCGAGGCGGGGCCAAACTGCACGTTGGCGCTGAGGATCGGCGTCTTGCAGCTGCCTTTGCGCAACAGGTCCAGAAAGCCCTTGAGACCCGCGTCGCCTTTGTCGAACTCGTGGTTGCCCAGCGTGAAGGCGTCAAAACACACGGTGTTGACCATTGCGGCGTCGGCCTCACCATCGGCCCCGGCGCGGTTGAAGTACAGCGTGCCAGTGAGCGCATCGCCTGCGTGTAGCTTGAGCACGTTGGTGGATTGAGCCGCCAGTTCGCTGATGGCGGCCGTGACGCGCGGAAAGCCGCCTGCGTCCACCGCCACATCCACGGCCGATGCGCCACCGGCGGACAGCTTGAGTGTTTTGGACTTGGATTCCAGCGTGGAATGGTGGTCGTTGATGTGCAGGATGGTCAGCTCCAGCGGCTTGCCCTGTTCTCCACTGTCAGACCCGCCGCACGCGGCCAAGGCACCAGCTACCGCCAGCGCCAGCATTCCCACGCGCACACGGCGCATCTTGGTTTCCCACCCACTGATCTTCATGTTCGGCCCCTGTGACTCTTGTTGCGCAAAAGCCTGCATGGTGGTGAGGCAGCGTGACAGGGGAATGAAAAACAACGTGCGGCGTGGTACCGCAAAAAAGCTACAGGCCCGGGAACGGGGCCTGTGGCCGTGTCTGCAAAAGCCGGTTGTGCGCCCTTCAAAGGCCCCAAAAACAGGCTAGAAGAGCAGAACATGAGTCAAATAGGGCTCTAGCGCTTATCCATCAAGCGCTAGCAGCTACATTTTCAGGAGCAAGTCGTCAAATACGGCCTTCTTCGACGGCGTGGCAAGCGATGCGGATGCCCCCAATGCTGAGCAATTGCGGACGTTCGGTGCGGCAGCGATCGTTCACATGCGGGCAGCGCGGGTTGAAGGCGCAACCCGGTGGCGGGTTCAGCGGGTTGGGCACCTCGCCCTGCACCGGCGTGCGCGCCTTGCCCGTGTCGTGCATCTTGGGAATGGCATCGAGCAGCATGCGCGTGTAGGGATGGCGCGGGGTGTCAAACAGCGTGTGCTTGTCGGCCAGCTCCACCAGGCGGCCCAGGTACATCACGCCGACCTGGTCGCTCACGTGGCGCACCACGGCCAGGTTGTGGCTGATGAACAGGTAGGTGAGCTGCCGCTCGCGCTGCAGGTCCTTCATGATGTTGAGCACCTGCGCCTGCACCGACACGTCGAGCGCGCTGGTGGGCTCATCGCACACCAGAAACTCAGGCTCGGTGGCGAGGGCGCGTGCGATGGAGATGCGCTGGCGCTGGCCGCCGGAGAACTGGTGCGGGTACTTGACCATGTCCAGCGGCGACAGGCCCACGGACTTGAGCAGCTCGCCCACGCGTTGCTTCAGCTCGGCCTTGTCGGTGATGAGGCCATGTTCCTTGAGCGGCTCGCCAATGATGTCTTCGACCAGCCAGCGCGGGTTCAGGCTGGCGTACGGGTCCTGGAAGATCATCTGGATGCGGCGGCGCATGGCGCGGGCATCGTTGCCTTTGAAGGCGGCATGCGCGTCCTGATTGTCGAACGTGAGGCCGCCGCGTGTGGGCTCATACAAACCCACCAACAGACGCGCCACGGTGCTCTTGCCACAGCCGGACTCACCCACCAGGGCAAGCGTCTTGCCTTTCTCAATCTCGAAGCTCACGCCGTCCACTGCATGCAGCAGGGTGCGCGGCTTGCGTTCGATGACGCGGTTGAGCCAGGGGGCGGACACGTCAAAGGTCTTGGCCAGGTCGTGCGCCTGCACCAGGGCTTTGCTCTTCACCGCGCCGGTTTGGACTGTAGCGGTGGAGGTGGTTGTGGTGGAAGCAGCGGCGCTCATGCGGTCACCTCGGCGTTCGCTTTGGTGGCGCCAGCGTGCAGCCAGCAGGCGGCGCGGGTGGAACCTGCGTCCATCAAGTCGGGGCGGTCGGTCATGCAGCGGTCAAAGGTTTTGGGGCAGCGTGGGTTGTACGCGCAGCCCTGGGGAATGGCGTTCAGGCGGGGCATGGCGCCGTCGATCTGGTTCAGGCGCTCGCGGTCCACCGACATGTCGGGGATGGAGGCCATGAGGCCGCTGGTATAGGGATGCGCAGGCTTGTTGATCACATCGTGCACGGGGCCGATCTCGGCCACGCGCCCGGCGTACAGCACGGCCACGCGGTCACAGGTCTCGGCGATCACGCCCATGTCATGGGTGATCAGCATCACGGCGGCACCGCGCGATTTGCAGATGTTCTTGAGCAACTGGATGATCTGCGCCTGGATGGAGACGTCGAGCGCTGTGGTGGGCTCGTCGGCCACGATGAGCTTGGGCTCGGCCGCCAGGGCCAAAGCAATCACCACCCGCTGGCGCATGCCGCCCGAGAACTGGTGTGGGTAGTGGTCGATGCGCTCTGCCGCAGCCGGAATGCCGGTGTCCTGCAACAGCGAAATGGCGCGCTGGCGGGCCTCCGCGGGCGTGACGGGCAGGTGAGCCAGGATGGTTTCGGTGAGCTGGCGGCCCACGGTGTACAGCGGGTTCAGCGAGGTCAGCGGGTCTTGAAAGATCGCGCCGATGTGGCGCCCGCGGATGTGGCGCATTTCCTCGTTGTTGAGGTTGTCGATGCGTTTGCCTTCCAGCAGGATCTGGCCCGATGCGACTCGGCCCGGAGGTTCGAGCAGGCCGATGATGGCGGCGCCCGTGAGCGACTTGCCCGCGCCGGACTCCCCCACCACACCCAGGATCTCGCCGGGTGCAATGGAGAAGGAAATGTCGTCCAGGGCGCGCAGGGTACCGCGACGGCCCGGGAATTCGACAACGAGGTTTTTGACTTCTAGGAGAGACATGGGATGTGTGCCTGCTTCAAAAATACTGCGAATGCGAGTCAACGCAGGCGAGGGTTCAGCGCGTCACGCAGCCAGTCGCCCAGCAGGTTCACGGACAGGGCGATCAACACCAGCATGGCGCCGGGGAACACGGTGATCCACCATTCGCCGGAGAACAGGTAGTCGTTGCCGATGCGGATCAAGGTGCCCAACGAGGGCGATGTGGGGGGGGCGCCCACGCCAAGGAAGGACAGCGTGGCCTCGGTGATGATCGCCGTGGCCACCTGGATGGTGGCCAGCACCATCACGGGGCCCATGACGTTGGGCAACACATGTTTGCGCATGATGCGCAGCGGCGAGACACCCGTCACGCGGGCGGCTTGGACGTATTCCTTGTTGCGCTCGACGAGCGTAGAGCCGCGCACGGTGCGTGCGTACTGCACCCAACCGGTGAGCGAGATGGAGATGATCAACACGCCAAACGCCAGCGACTCGTGTGCGTTGGGGAAAAGCGCCCGGCCCACACCCGCAATCAGCAAGGCCACCAGGATGGCGGGGAACGACAGCATCACGTCGCACAGGCGCATAAGCACGGCATCGATCCAGCCACCGCGAAAGCCTGCGAGAAGACCAAACGCCACGCCCACCACCACCGAGAGCACCACCGAAGCGAGGCCCACCACGAGGGAGATGCGGGCGCCGTAGATCAGCGCGGAAAGGATGTCACGACCCTGGTCATCGGTACCCAGAGGGTATTTCATGGAACCTTCGGCGATCCAGGCGGGGGGCAACCGCGCATCGCTGAGTTCGAGCGTGGCCAGGTCAAACGGGTTGTGCGGTGCAACCCACCCGGCAAAAAGCGAGCAGAACACGCAGATCAGGGCAATCGCTGCCGCGACCATCGCCATGGGCGATGTGCGAAAGCTGTAGCCAACGTCGCTGTCAAACCAGCGGGCAAGGGTTGTTTTCATTGTGGGGAAACCAGTAAACATGCAACAACGCACAGCCCGGGTGGCGGCTGTGCGTTGTCCATAGGCTGTCAATTAGCGATAGCTATGTCGTACCTTCGTACTTCAACTTCAACTTATAGTTCTTGTCCGAACTGTCTTGCCTTACTTCTCAATGCTCATCCACTTGAAAGGCATGTAGTTGTCGGCCATTTGCACCAGCTTGACCTTCTTGCTGACACCCCAAGCCAGGGCTTGCTGGTGCAGTGGAAGGTGGCCAATGTCGGCGCTGTGAAGATCAAAGGCTTCCTTGATCATGGCGTTGCGCTTGGCTTTATCGGTCTCCACCAGGATTTGCTTGGTCAGCTCATCCAACTTGGGGTTGCAGTAGGCACCCAGGTTGAACTGTCCCGCACCGCCTTTGTCTTCGGGGCAGATCATCAGCGCATTGAGCGCGTTGTGTGCGTCGTAGGTTGTGGGCGTCCAGCCCAGCATGTAGAAGCTCGTGTCGCGACGCAGCACTTTGGGGAAGTACGTGCCCTTGGTTTCCGCCTGCAGGTTGATCTTGACATTGATGCGCGAGAGGTTGGCTGCCACGGTCTGGCAGATGCGGCCGTCGTTCACGTAGCGGTCGTTCGGGCAGTTCATCGCCACCTCAAAGCCGTTGGGGTAGCCCGCATCGGCCATGAGCTTCTTGGCGGCTTCCACGTCATACGGCAGACGCTTGGCGGCCGCATCGAAGCCATTGATGCCTGGCCCCACCATCAGCGCGGATGGGTTGGAGGCACCGCGCATCACGGTCTTCTTGATGCCGTCGATGTCGATGGCCTGGTAGAAGGCCTGGCGTACGCGCTTGTCCTTGAAAGGGTTCTTGCCTTTCACGTTGGAGTACAGCAACTCATCACGCCTTTGGTCCATGCCCAGGAAGATGGTGCGCAACTCGGGGCCGGTCACGGCGCGGGTGTTGGCGCTGGAGTTGACGCGCTCAATGTCCTGCACTGGCACGGGCTCCATCACGTCCACTTCGCCTGACAGAAGCGCCGCCACCCGGGTGGAGTCATTACCGATAGGCGTGAAGATGATTTCGGTGGCGTTGCCTTCGATCTTGCCCCAATAGGCTCCATTGCGCACGAACACAGAGCGCACATTGGGCTGGCGTTCGCGCAGGCGGAAAGGTCCAGTGCCATTGGCACGGAACGACGCAGCGTTCTCGATGCCCTTGCGGCGGTCCACAGGCACCATTGCCTGATTGGTCTCGCACCACTTCTTGCTCATCATGTAAGAGGTGGTGATCACGTCGGGCAAGATCGGTTGCGGTGCGTGGGTTTCAATCTCGACGGTGTGATCATCAATCTTGCGCACTACCTTGACGTCGCTGTTGGTCGCCTTCATGTCAGAGCCCTCGCCCTTCATACGGCCAAAGCTGAAGATTACGTCGTCGGCCGTGAAGGGCGAACCGTCATGGAATTGCACACCCTTGCGCAACTCGAAACGCCACACGGTAGGGGATGTCTGCTTCCAGCTGGTAGCCAACGCTGGAGCAAGGCTCAGGTCCTTGTTACGACCAACCAGCGGTTCATACACATTGCTGGTCACGCTCAATTGCAGTGATTCGTTGAGCGAATGCGGGTCCATGGAAAGGGCATCACCCTGATTGGCGATCCGGATGGTCTGGGCACCAGCCACCAAACTCGTCGCAGCCAGCGCCGCAAACAATGCGGTAACAGCAACTTTTTTCTGGAACTTCATGGAAATCTCCTGTGAGTGGGAAGGGTTGCGAAAGTGTGGGACTTCCGAGTCGTCGTTTTAATGGGACGCGGTGTGGACCATGGGTTCTTCAGGGCGTCGCCAGCGGCATGGCCTGTTCGATCAGGCTGGCGTGCAATGCCGAGCCCAGGGGAAGGATGTCGTCATTGAAGTCGTAGCGGCTGTTGTGCAATGCGCTGCCACTGGCCCCTGTGCCCTGCCCTATGCGCAGGTAGGCGCCAGGCTTGTCCTGCAGCATGAAAGAAAAATCTTCGGCACCCATGCTCGGCTCCAGGTCGCGCACCACGTGGTCGGCACCCAATAGGGATTCGGCCACGTCGCCTGCAAAAATGGCTTCACTTTCGGTGTTGATGGTGGCGGGGTAGATGCGTTCGTATTGCACAGTGGCCGTGGCACCAAAACCCAAAGCAATGGCGTTGCACAGCTCTTTGAGTCGCTTCTCCACCAGCTCCTGCACTTGCGGGTCAAAAGTTCGTACCGTGCCGACCAAGGTGGCCGAGCCCGGAAGTACGCTGAAGGCCCCCAGGTCACCCGCCTGCACGGCGCACAGGCTGACCACAGCGCTCTCAATCGGGCGGACATTGCGCGACACGATGCTCTGGGCTGCAGTAATGATGTGCGCGGCCACCAGCACCACGTCCACCGTCTGGTAGGCGTGGGCTCCATGGCCGCCGCGGCCAGTGATCTCGATGGTGAATCGGTCAGCCGCCGCCATCATGGGGCCGGAGTTGATGCCAACGGTGCCGGGCTTCATGGCAGGCCAGTTGTGCATCGCAAAAATCGACTGCACCGGAAACCGGTCGAACAATCCGTCTTCCATCATGACCCGAGCGCCTGCAAAACCTTCTTCACCAGGCTGGAACACCAGGACCGCAGTACCGTCAAAGTTGCGGGTTTCGGCCAGGTAACGCGCCGCGCCCACGAGCATTGCGGTATGACCGTCATGGCCGCAGCCGTGCATGAGCCCCTGTTTGCAAGACTTCCACGAGAAGTCGTTGTGCTCGGTCAATGGCAAGGCATCCATATCGGCCCTGAGGCCGACCATGCTGCCGCTGGAGGTGCTGCGGCCGCGGATCACACCCACCACCCCCGTGCGGCCAATGCCGTCATGGATCTCATCCACACCACACAGCTTCAAAGCTTCTTTCACCCGGGTGCTGGTGTAGATCTCTTCAAAGCCCAGTTCGGGGTGGGCATGCAGGTCCCGGCGCAGCGCGATCAACTCGGGGTGGTATTGCGCAATGTGCGCAAACGCCCGGCCACCGGCTTTCAGGCGGGCGCCTTGCATCAGTGGCCCCCTGCCTTGCCCACGCGCAGGCGGGGGTCTACGGCAAAGTACAACAGATCCACCACCAGATTGATCACAACGAAGATCAACGCAATCAAGCACAGGTAGGCAGCCATCACAGGAATGTCGGCAAACGTCACGGCCTGAATGAACAGCAAGCCCATGCCAGGCCACTGAAACACCGTTTCGGTGATGATCGCAAACGCGATCAGACCACCCAGTTGCAGCCCTGTGATGGTCATCACGGGCACGAGCGTGTTCTTGAGTGCATGACCGAAGTGAATCGCGCGGTTGGACAGGCCCCGGGCGCGTGCAAACTTGATGTAGTCGGTGCGCAGCACCTCCAGCATTTCAGCACGCACCAGCCGCATGATCAGGGTGAGCTGGAAGATCGCCAGCGTAATGGCCGGCAACGTGATGTGGTGCCAGCCTTTGGCCTTGAGCAGTCCGGTGCTCCACCAGCCCATTTGCACGACTTCGCCGCGGCCAAAGCTAGGGAACCAGCCGAGAGTTACGGCAAACACCAGAATCAGAAGGATGCCGATCAGGAAGGTTGGCAGTGAAACGCCGAGCAATGACAGCGTCATGAACAACTGGCTGGTGAAGGTGCCACGCTTGAGCGCGGCATACACACCCATGGGCACGCCCATGACCAGGGCAATCAAGGCAGCGACCAACGCCAGTTCCAGCGTCGCGGGGAAGCGCTCGGCAATAAGGCGAGACACCTTGGCGCCTTGGCGCAGGCTCAGGCCAAACTCGCCCTGAGCAGCATTCACCAGAAAGTGGCCAAACTGCACAAAAAATGGCTTGTCCAGTCCGAGCGAAGCACGCAGTTCGCGAATCTGTTCGGGGGTGGCATCCTGGCCAAGCAGGAACACCACAGGATCGCCGACATACTGGAACAGCATGAAGGAGATGAAGGCCACCGTGATCATGACAATCACAGCCTGTATCAGGCGGCGCAATATAAAGGCAAGCATCAGAGAGTCGAGTGAGTGTTCGATGGAAACGCCGCAGCCACTTTTGATGGCGCAGGCGCTGGTGGGCAATACGTCGTCAAACTAAACCAAAGAGAGCAAGGGCCGCATGGCCCTTGCTCTCAGTGTGTCGAGGATAAATCAGTTCACCTTGACCGTACGCATATCCACGCGGTTATCTGCGCGGTGGGTCAACTCAATGTTCTTCTTCACAGCCCATGGAATCACCTGGTCGTGCAAAGGAATGTGCGACACGGTGTCGTTCGACAGTTGCAGCGCTTCGGTCAGCATGCGCGAACGCACCGGAGCGTCGGTTTCTGCCTTGATGCGGTCAACCAGATAGTCCATGCGCTCATTGCTATAACGGCCTACGTTGTAGTTGCCGTCACCGCCCTGACCCACGGTACGTACCAGCGATTGAAGGCTGTACAACGCATCAAACGTTGGCACACCCCAGCCAAGCATGTAGATGCTCGCTTCGTTGCGCTGGATCATTGGGAAGTAGTTCACCAGCGGCAGCGTGCGCAGCTTGGCTTTCACACCCACACGCGACCACATGGCCGTGACGGCCTGACAGATTGCTTCATCGTTGATGTAGCGATTGTTCGGGCACGCAAAGTCCACCTCGAAACCGTCGGGATACCCCGCTTCAGCCAGCAGCTTCTTGGAAGCGTCGACACTGTACGGAAAGCGCTTGCCCACGGCTTCGGTGTAGCCCGCTACTTGAGGCGCCACGAGCGTGCCTGTCGGCTTGCCCAGGCCACGCATGATGCTGCGCGAAATGGTGTCGGCATCAATGGCTTGGTACAGCGCCTTGCGCACGCGCACGTCTTTGAGCGGGTTCTTGCCTTTGATGTTGGAGCCAGGCAGTTCTTCGCGGAACTGGTCCATGCCCAAGAAGATGGTGCGGTTTTCGAGGCCGTCGATCACTTTCAGATCTGGACTGGCGCGCAGGCGGCCCAGATCTTGGGGTGTTGGATCAAGCACCATGTCCACTTCACCCGACAGCAGTGCCGCAATGCGCGTGGCCGCCGACTTGATGGGGGTGTAGACGATTTCCGTCACATTGCCGTCCATCTTGCCCCACCAGTTGGGGTTGCGCTTGAACGTCATCTTCACATCGGGCTGCCATGACTCCAGCGTGTAAGGGCCGGTGCCCATCGCGTTGCGGTGTGCAAAGTTTTCGTCCGTGCCCTTGATGTCCTTAGGATCCACAGACTTGTTCTTTTCAGCCCATGCCTTGCTCATCATGCGCAGCTCGGTCATCTGGCGCAGCAACACCGGATTGGGCGCCACAAGCATGACGTCGATGGTCTGCGCATCGACCTTCGCGATTTTGCTGATGCCCTGAACGTAAGGGGTGAAGTTCGAGGTCTTTGCCATGGCGCGCTGCAGCGAGTAGACAGCATCGTCGGCAGTGAAGGGTGAACCATCATGGAACTTGACGCCCTGACGCAGCGTAAAACGCACCTGCGTGGGGCTTATTTCCTTCCAGGAAGTTGCCAGGACCGGTTCCACATCAAACGTCTTGCTGTTGTAGTAAACCAAGCTTTCATACACGTTGGCGTGAATGCCGTTTTGCAGCGCATTGTTCTGGGAGTGAATATCCCACGTTGCAATCTCCCCCTGGCTTGCCCATTTGAACGGCTTGGCCTGCAGCGCTGGAGACATCAACAGCGCAGCAGCCGCAGCCGCCGTCAAAAGACTGTATTTGAGTTTCATGGAACCCTCTTGAATAAAAGTTTTACTATGCAGTAAAGGTTGCTCTATAGCCAACGGGAAATCCCTGAATCCCGGGCGTATCGAAGGGGCTAAACGCTCTTTTCGAATGAACTTTCTATGCAAGGATGGTGCCAGCGGCATGCACCACAGAACCCATCGACCAAGAGAGTGGGCAAACATTGCACGACGCGGCTGGATGCACTGCTGACCTGCGTCAACAGCGGGCACGCATGTGTCCAAAGTTACCAAGAGGGCCAAGTCATCGACGACGGTAAAAACGCGGGCGAGATGCGACAGGGTTTAGGTTGCTCGGGAGGACCACCACAAAATCCCAGGTGAAGGCGAGCCCTGAACGCAAGTCGACACCCATCATGCGGAGGTATCGCAATATTCGGCAGACGGAATTCGACGCCCCATGCAAAAAGCCGCCCGAAGGCGGCTTTTAAGCTTGATATCGATACTGGCCAAAGGCCAGTGCCAATATTAGAAGCTGTGACGGACGCCGAAGTCGTAGCCGTTCGAGTTGTTGCCAGCACCGGTCACGGAACCGTTCAGCGACGAAGCTGCACCGTTCTTGTTGCTCACGTGAGCGTACGTTGCGTACAGAGCCGTGCGCTTCGACAGGTTGTGCACGTAGCCCAGAGCCAGCTTGTTCGAACGTGGGTCAGCACCAACGGTGTCGACCTTGTACGTGGAGTAAGCCAGACGGATTTCGCCAGCGCCCATGGGGATCAGACCACCGATCAGGAAGCCCTTGCCTTCTGCGCCGCCGTCGATTTCGTCTTGGTTGTAGTGAGCCATGATCTTGGCCATGCCCAGATCATAGGAAGCGCCCAGGTTGAACGCTTGGATATCGCCAGCCAGGAACTTGGTTTCAGACAGAGCCAGAGCCACATTGATAGGGCCGTTAGCGTAACCAACACGAGCAGCCAGACCGTTGCCGTCCTTCTTGTTGGCAGCGTTGCTCAGGTTTTCACCCATGTAGTACTGGGCTTGGCCGTAGAAACCGCCCAGCTTGCCTGGCAGGAAGTAGCCGATGGCGTTCGAAGCGCGCACGGTGGTTGGGCCACCCAGGCTGGAGCTCAGGGTTTGGGTCGTGCCAACACCGTTCGTGCCGAACGGATCGAACACAGTCAGGTTCCAGAATTGGGGCGTGTAGTCACGGCCCAGACGCACTTCACCGAAGCCGCCGTTCAGGCTGACCGTCGAACGACGGTTGAAAGTCAGACCGCCACCGCCGGTGGTTGCGCCTTGGTTGTTGAGGCTAGTAGCGCCACCGGAGCCGTTGTCGTTGTTCACGCCAGCTTCGAGCCAGAACGAAGCGGACATGCCGCCACCCAGATCTTCAACGCCGCGGAAACCCAGACGGCTGCTGTTGTAGCCGGAGTTCGTCAGTTGCGACTTGTTAGCGACGCTACCGGAGCCGTATGCGTATGTCGCATCGACAATACCGAACAGGGTCACGGAAGATTGAGCCATTGCAGCGCCGGAAGCAGCCAGCACAGCCAGGGCAATCAGGGATTTTTTCATTGCGAGTTACTCCAAGGTTAAACATAGGGCGCCGGTACGGGGGGTCTAGCGTGCCAAGCACCTGCAAAGTCCCGCCGGTTCCCCGGGCCAACCTCCTGGTGGGGAAGTTGCACCTATTGCACCAGAGCCCGACCGGTTTCGCAAAGGAATTCACCCACAATCGGCCCGAAAGGGGAAATCCGTTGCAGTGTTGCAACATTTCATCCAGACCCGGCAAAATCAGGATGACGCCGCCCGATACCCTTGGATTGGTGGCCCTTTATTTGTATCCAAGTGCAAATTGTGTTGCGCCGCCCTTGCCATATCAAAGGTTTTTATGGATTCGCTGTTAACTGCTGCAGACAACGCTTTACGCACGCTATTCGCCGAGCCTCAGGCGTCCGAGCGCACACCCGCCCATGGCATCGCCGAGGGCGCGCTCGACCCGGCCCAGAAACGCTTGGCCGGGGCTCTCATGCGGGTAAACCATGTGGGAGAGGTCTGTGCCCAGGCGCTTTACTCCGCCCAGGCAGCTGTCACACGCAACCCTGAGTTGCGCGCCCATCTGCAAGATGCCGCCCGCGAAGAAACCGATCACCTCGCCTGGACACAACAGCGGCTGGATGCACTGGGCGCACGACCCAGTTTGCTCAACCCCCTGTGGTTTGCGGGCGCCTTCGCGCTGGGATTGGTCGCCGCCAAAATCAGCGACCGCGCCAGCCTCGGTTTTGTGGCGGAGACCGAAAACCAGGTGGCAGCGCATCTGCAAAGTCACTTGCAGCGACTACCAGAGCAGGATCTGGCCTCGCGGGCGGTGGTGGCCCGCATGAAAGACGATGAAGCGCGGCACGCAGCCCAGGCTCTCGCCTCCGGCGCGCTGGTGTTGCCTGCACCGGCGCGGGCTGCCATGCGGGCAGCGGCCAAGGTGATGACCACCACAGCCCACTACGTTTAACCCGGCAGCAGGAAGGGCTGGGTCAAGCCTCCAGCACCTCAAAACCGGTAGTGATATCCGCTGTTTTGCCCAGCATGATGCTGGCCGAGCAATATTTGTCGTGGCTCATGGCGATGGCGCGCTCCACTGCGGAGGGAGGGATCGCCTTGCCGGTGACGGTGAAATGCATGTGGATCTTGGTGAACACCTTCGGATCCGTCTCAGCGCGCTCCGTGGTCAGCTTCACACTGCAACCCCGCACATCGTGCCGACCACGCTTGAGGATCAGCACCACGTCGTAGGCGGTGCAACCGCCGGTGCCGGCCAGCACCGTCTCCATGGGCCGGGGCGCCAGATTCTGGCCGCCATTGGCGGGATTGGCGGCATCCGGAGCGCCATCCATGGTCAAAACATGGCCGCTGCCGGTTTCGGCAACGAAGCCCATGCCCGACCGTGTTCCGGCTCCACCCGTCCAGCTGACTGTGCATTCCATTTGGTTTTCTCCTTGATGAATTCGAGTTGACGTGGTTTTTTTCGCACGGAATCATCCGGCGATATAAATTTGATGTGGATTTTGCTGCAACGCAACACGACTCGCGCTAAACTCGGTCCCAAGCGCTGCAATTCGATCAAAACCGAAGCAGATGGCAAAAGACCGAAACGAAGTTTCCAGCTTTTGCCCCGCACCGATTGTCTCCTCCATCTCCTCAAAGGATGGATTCAGCCCCAGGCCTCACGGCCCGGGGCTTTTTTTTGGCCAATGCCCAGAGGAGGCCCTCTCCAAAAGCTGCCCACAAGCCACAAAAATCGACGCCCTATGATGTGGGCCCGCCCACTGCACCGCGGCGGCCCCTGCCCTGCCTTCTGCCATGACCCAGCACCTCACCCCCGCCGATTACCTGAAAAAAATCCTGACCGCCCGCGTATACGACGTGGCGGTAGAGTCGGCCCTGGAGCCTGCAAAGAACCTCAGCCGCCGTCTGAACAACCAGGTGCTCCTGAAACGCGAAGACCAGCAGCCCGTGTTCAGTTTCAAGCTGCGTGGCGCCTACAACAAGATGGCACACCTGACGCCCGAGCAACTGCAGCGCGGCGTGATCTGCGCATCGGCTGGCAACCATGCACAGGGCGTGGCCATGAGCGCCCACAAGCTGGGCACGCGCGCCGTGATCGTGATGCCCACCACCACGCCGAAGCTCAAGATTGACGCTGTCAAGACGTTGGGCGGCGAGGTCGTGCTGTTTGGGGATAGCTATTCCGACGCCTACACGCACTCGGTCAAGCTTGAAAAGGAGCAGGGCCTGACCTTTGTGCACCCGTTTGACGACCCGGACGTGATTGCGGGCCAGGGCACCATCGCGATGGAGATCCTGCGCCAGTTGCAAAGCCTGGGCAGCAACCAGCTGGATGCCGTGTTCGTGGCCATCGGCGGCGGCGGGCTGATTTCGGGCGTAGCCAACTACATCAAGGCCGTGCGGCCTGAGATCAAAGTCATCGGCGTGCAGATGAACGACTCGGACGCCATGGTCCAGTCCGTCAAGGCACATGAACGTGTCACGCTGGCCGACGTGGGACTGTTCTCGGACGGCACCGCCGTCAAGCTGGTGGGCGAAGAGACCTTCCGCATTGCCCACAGCGGGCTGGTGGACGACTTCATCACGGTCGACACCGACGCCGTGTGCGCTGCCATCAAGGACGTGTTTGTCGACACGCGCAGCATTGTCGAGCCGGCGGGTGCCCTGGCCGTGGCCGCCATCAAGCAGTACGTGGCCACGCACAACACGCAGGGAGAAACCTACGCCGCCATTCTGTGCGGCGCCAACATGAATTTCGACCGCCTGCGGTTCGTGGCTGAGCGCGCCGAGGTGGGCGAGGAGCGTGAGGCGCTGTTCGCGGTGACGATTCCGGAAGAACGCGGCAGCTTCAAACGCTTTTGCGAGCTGGTGGGGGACCTGCCCGGCGGCCCGCGCAATGTGACCGAGTTCAACTACCGCATCAGCGACGCGGCCCAGGCCCATGTGTTTGTGGGCCTGACCACGCAGGGCAAGGGCGAGTCCGAGACGATTGCCCAGAACTTCAGCCGCCACGGTTTTGAGGCGCTGGACCTGACGCACGACGACCTGGCGAAAGAACACCTGCGCCACCTGGTGGGCGGCCATTCGTCGCTGGCGCAGGATGAGCGGCTGATGCGCTTTACCTTCCCCGAGCGGCCGGGCGCGCTGCTCAAGTTCCTGAGCCTGATGCAGCCTACCTGGAACATCTCCCTGTTTCACTACCGCAACCAGGGCGCGGACTACGGTCGCATTTTGGTGGGCATGCAGGTGCCGCCCGAGGACGCCGCCATGTTCGATGCCTTCCTGGCTACGCTGGGCTATCCGTATGTGGAAGAAACGCTGAACCCGGCCTACCGGTTGTTTTTGCGGTCCAAATAAGAAAAATATTGGTCAAAATGGCCTCTAGCGCTTATCCAGCGAGCGGTAGCAGCTATCAAATCTGACAAACCAACGGCCCCGCCTGTCATGCAAGCCCTGCGCCACTACCTGCTGGCCGTGCAGTTTTTCACCCGCATTCCCGTGACGGGGCGGCTGGCAGCATGGGTGGGCTACAGCCCCGCCATGCTGCGGGCGAGTGCGGCGCACTTTCCGGGTATTGGCTGGCTGGCGGCGTTGCTGGCGGTGGCCGTATATGCGGGGTTGTACAGGGCCCTGGCGCCCAACGCCATGGCACCGCTGGTCGCTGCCGTGTTTTGCACCATCGCCACGGTGCTGATGACCGGCGGCTTTCACGAAGACGGTCTGGCTGACGTGGCCGACGGCCTGGGCGGCAGCTATGACCGCGAGCGCGCGCTGGACATCATGAAGGACTCGCGCGTCGGCGCCTTTGGGGCCATGGCGCTGGTGTTGGCGCTGCTGGCCAAGGTCAGCCTGCTGGCACTGCTGGGTGCCCACAGCCTGCTGGCCGCGGCGGCGGGGCTGGTGGGAGCGCACGTGTTGTCGCGCTTCTGGCCGCTGCTCATCGTGCGCAGCCTGCCGCATGCGAGGGACACAGCGCGCTCCAAAAGCAAACCGCTGGCAGACCAGATCTCCCTCAGCGCATTGGCAGCAGCAAGTTTGTGGTGTTTTATGCCGCTAGCGCTTGTCTGGCGAGCGCATACAGCTATATATTTTGTAGCATCAATCCTTTTAAGCGCGGTGGGAGCCGCCTGGATGGGACGCTGGTTTGCACGCCGGCTGCAGGGTTTTACCGGCGACTGCCTGGGGGCCACGCAGCAAGTGAGTGAAATCGGGTTTTACTTAGGCGCAGCGCTGGCCCTGGGGTGGATGTGAGCCACAGCGCAGCGAATATGCTCGGACCTGTCGGCGCCCGTTTGTGGCTGGTGCGCCATGCCCAACCGCTGGTCGCACCGGGCACCTGCTACGGTGCGCTGGATGTGAAAGCCGATGCACACGCCACCCGCAGTGCCGCGCAGCGCCTTGCCCATGCGCTGCCAGCAAAGGCGCGCGTGTTTCACTCAACGCTACAAAGATGTGAGCTGCTAGCGCTTGGTGTACAAGCGCTACGACCCGATTTAGCATCAAAACCCGACGCCCGTCTGCGCGAGATGGACTTTGGCAACTGGGAAGGGCGCAGCTGGGCTGATATCGGCAAATCTGCCATCGACATCTGGACTGCCGAATTCGCCACCCATGCCCCTGGCGGTGGCGAGAACCTGAGCGCCATGCTCGACAGGGTGCAATTGGCATTGCAAGCTGCACAGCAACTGTGCGTGGCGCAGGCCGTGCAGGACGTGGTGTGGATCAGCCATGCAGGTGTGGCGCGCTGTGTGAACTGGCTGCAAGCGCAAGGCGCTGGCGTAAAACCCCAACCGCATCAGTGGCCGACGGCCGCACCGGCATGGGGAGAATGGGAAATCCGCAACCTGAACGGGGAATCGGTCAGTTCTTGAGAGGCATATCCAGCGTCAACGTGGCGGGCCCGTCCAGGCTGGCCCCCAGTTGCGCCTGTCGTGGCCCCAGGGCCTGCAGCACCAGTCCCTGATCGACCTCGGCCCCCAGGCGAAACGGCTTGGCGGGCTTGCCGTCCACCGCAATCAGCGCGGCACCGCCACCGCTGCGGCGACCCGACAACACCCCAATCAGCGCAAACCGGCTGAACAGCGAAGCCACCGGTTTTGTCGGTGCTGCGCCCGGCGCTGCCGGCACGGCCCCCAGCAAGCGTGCCAAGGCCTGGGCATCCGGCGCGGCGGGTGCAGCCAGCGCCACAGGTGCGGCCATGCCAGCGGCGGGAGCCGACAGGCGCAGCCCCCAGAACACCACGCTGGCGCCCGCTGCGGCCCACAGCGCCAAAGTCCCCAGGCGCACGCCCCATTTGCTGTATGAATTGGTCACCATGCGGGGATTATGATTCACGCGATTCGACCATCCCGAGAGACCGCCTGCAGTGAACACTTCTTTTCCCCTCCTCTTGCGCTCCGCCCGCCGCCGCCTGGCAAAGAATGTGGCCCGGGGCTTTACCCTCATCGAGCTGATGGTGGTGCTGGTCATCATCGGCGTCCTGGCCGCCCTCATCGTGCCCAACGTGCTGGACCGCGCCGACGACGCCCGCAGCACGGCGGCCCGCACCGACATCACCAACATCATGCAAGCGCTCAAGCTGTACCGCCTGGACAACCAGCGCTACCCCACGGCCGAGCAAGGCCTGCAGTCGCTGATCAACAAACCCACCTCCGGCCCGATTCCCAACAACTGGAAGCTGTATCTCGAAAAGCTGCCCAACGACCCCTGGGGCCGCCCCTATCAGTATCTGAGCCCCGGTATCAAGGGCGAGATCGATGTGATGTCGTTTGGCGCCGATGGGCAGTCGGGCGGTGAAGGCAAGGACGCCGATATCGGCAGTTGGCAGTAGAAGAACATGGCCCCCACGGTCGCGCACTGCGTGTCGCTCCCTGCCCCCCGAGGGGGCCGGGCCTTGCTTGGGGCGGCCCAGCGCTGCGGCCGCACGCCTTATGGAGACGCCGTGACCGTTGCAAGCTTACGCCGCACAGGCCCATGAACCGCTCACGCGGCTTCACCCTTTTAGAGTTGCTAGTGGTTGTCAGCATCATGGCCCTGGCGACGGCGGGTGTAGGGCTGGCCATGCGCGATGGCGGACAGGCGCAACTGGAGCGCGAAGCCGCCCGGCTGGCGGCGCTGCTGGAATCGGCGCGGGCGCAGTCGCGGGCCGGGGGCATTCCCGTGCGCTGGCGCGCGGTGCCACACGGTTTTCGGTTTGAGGGTTTGCCGCCCAGCGCGCAGGCTGCATTGCCCGACCAGTGGCTGGATGCGGGCACCACGGTGCGCGGGCAGGCAGTGCTCCTGCTGGGCCCAGAGCCGCTGATTGGCCCGCAGCAAGTGCTGATCACCCACCAGGCGCACCCTGACCGCACCCTTCGCATTGCCACCGATGGTGTGCGGCCCTTCTCGGTGGGGTCGGTGCCGTGACGGCACCGGTGGCAACGCCCCAACGCGGTTTTACGCTGGTCGAGGTGCTGGTGGCGCTGGCGATCGTGGCGATTGCGCTGATGGCGGGCCTGCAGGCCACCACCGCGCTCACGCGCAACGCGCTGCGGCAGTCCGACATCGTGTTGGCCCAGCTGTGCGCCGAGAACGAACTGGTCAAAGCCCGGCTCTCGCGCCAGATGCCGAGCGTGGGCGACAGTTCGGTCACCTGCGAGCAGGCGGGGCGCCAGCTCACCGTCGCGATGATCGTGCGGCCCACGCCGAACCCTAGTTTTCGGCGCATCGATGCGCAGGTGCTGGATGGTGACAACTCTATCTTGCGCATCTCGACCATCATCGGAAGGTATTGATCAGATGCCCCCCGAGAGCTCCCCCCTGAGTCGCTTCGCGCCTTCCCCCCTGAAGTGGGACGCCACCCGTGGCCTGGCAAAGCCAGTTCCACGGTGGCGCTGGCATGAGAGCGCGCAGATTTCGCACGCCACGGGTTCGCGCGGCTTCACGCTGATCGAACTGCTCGTCGCCATCGGTGTGATGGCGCTGATCGCCATTCTGAGCTGGCGTGGGCTCGATGGTATGGTGCGGGCGCAGGAGCAGACGCGACAGCGCGCCGACGAGATGCTGGTGTTGCAGGCAGCCATGGGCCAGTGGGGCACTGATCTGGATGCGCTGATGCCGATCGCCAACACCACGCCACTGGACTGGGATGGCCAGGTGCTGCGCATGACCCGCCGCAGCAGCGCTGAGCCGGACGAAGGCGCCTTGGTGGTGGCCTGGACGCGGCGCAACAACAACCAGGGCACAGGCCAATGGCTGCGCTGGCAGTCGCCGCCCGTGCGCACTCGCAGCGAATGGGAGCAGGCCTGGCAACAAGCGGCCCAGTGGGCCAGCAGCCCCGGCGACAACGAGCGGCGCTTTGAAGTGACGCTGCTGCCGCTCGACAGCTGGCAGATCTTCTATTACCGAGGCGGCGCATGGTCCAACCCGCTGTCAAGCGCTGGCACGCCGCAAGGCAATGCGTCGTCGGCCGTTCCGGATGGCGTGCGCCTGCAGATCACCTTGCCACCCGGCCAGGCGTTGGCGGGGCAATTGACGCGCGACTGGGTCAAACCTACCTTGGGGGGAGGAAGGTCATGAAGCAATCTACGCCTCCATGGTCGCGGGCCCAGGTGGGCGCGGCGCTGCTGATGGCCATGCTGACCGTGACGCTGGTCGCCACGTTTGCGGCGTCGGCCATGTGGCAACAATGGCGCGCGGTCGAGGTCGAAACGGCAGAACGCGGTCAGGTGCAATCAGCGTGGATTTTGATCGGTGCGCTGGACTGGTCGCGGCTCATCCTGAGTGAGGACGGTCGAGCGGGCGGACCTGACCACTTGGCAGAGCCATGGGCTGTGCCACTGGAGGAGGCGCGTCTATCGACCTTTCTTGCTGCTGAAGGGAACGTGTCACAGGTCGACGACGCAAGCACCGACACAACCGATGCATTTCTGTCTGGCCAGATCACCGACATGCAAGGTCGGCTAAACATCACCAATCTGGCAGTAGCAGGACAGGTGCAGAAGGACGTGCAAGCGCAGTTCGCCCGACTTTTCGAGCGCCTCAATCTTCCCGCACAAGAACTGGGTATGTTGGTTGCGGCGGTAAGCCAAGCCCAAGTGTCAACCAGCAGTGACAGCAGCTCCGCCTCACTCATGCCGCCCACCATCTCTCAATTGGGTTGGTTGGGCTTATCGCCCACAACTGTTTCCACGCTGTCACCCCATGTCACCATCCTGCCCGCTGCCACACTCGTAAACCTCAATACAGCCGACACTGATGTGCTTCTGGCGGTCATTGAAGGGCTGGATGTCGCGAGCGCACAGAAAATCATTCAAGCGCGTGAGACAAGACATTTCAGAAATTTGAAAGATGTGCGTGACATTCTTGGAGAGCCAAACGGAGTGACAGAAAGCGCCCATTCCGTCGCCTCGTACTACTTCGAGGTCAGAGGCCGTCTACGCTTGGGCGACGCGATCGTGGACGAGCGTTCGCTTGTGCACAGACGGGGCAGAGAAGTCACCACGATATGGCGCGAACGCGGCGCTTTTGACCGCGAGACCACGCAGTCCGTCTTCCAGACACAGCGCTGAGGCGGGACCGTCCTGGTCCACCCAGTACCCCAGCCCCACCAAACGGTCACGCCCTCCCCCTAAAATGGTCCGCAAAACCCGTCCATGAGCACCCTGATCCTTTTCTTGCCGCCCGCCCGCCCGGGGCCCGCTACCGAGTACAGCTACACGCTGACGGCGGACGGCCACACCGCCCTTCGCCATGCCACCGCGCCAGCGGCACTGCTGCCCGAGCCCACGCGCCCCGGTGGCGAAGTCGTTGCGGTGGTGCCGGCGCGCGCACTGTCGTGGCAGCGGGTGTCGCTGCCGCCAGGCCTGCCTCTGGGTGCGGGCCAGCAGACGCCGCGCCTGCGCTCGGTGCTGGAGGGTTTGCTGGAAGACCGCGTGCTGGACGATGCAGCGCAATTGCACTTTGCGATTCAGCCCGGCGCGCATGCGGGCAGCCCCGTGTGGGTGGCCGTGTGTGACCGGGCCTGGCTGCGCGAGAACCTGCAGACGCTGGAGGCGGCAGGCCGCCGCGTATCACGCGTGGTGCCCGAATTTGCGCCCGGTCCCACCGCCAGTGGCAACCCCGAGTTGTGTGCACTGGGCACCCCGGAAGAAGCCTACGTGGTTCTCACCGGCCAGGGCCCTGAGCAGGGCGTGGCCGTGTTGCCACTGACCAATATGGCACTGGCCCTGGCGCGTTCGGGAATGCCAGCTGCGGGCACAGCTGACGCGGCCGACGACGAAAACAGTGCCTTGGTCGTGCGCGCGGAGCCCGCCGTGGCCGCGCTGGCCGAACGCACGCTGGGTCAGCAAGGCCAGCGGATTGCCCTGCACACCAACACCCAACGCGCCCTGGACGCCGCGCGCGGCGACTGGGACCTGGCCCAGTTCGATCTGGCCAGCACCGGTCGCACGCGGGCGGTGCGCAAGGTGGGCAGCGCCATGAGTGCGGCCCTGTATGCACCGCAATGGCGTGCAGCCCGTTGGGGCGCGGGGCTGCTGGTGGTGGCGCATGTGGTGGGGCTCAACGCCTGGGCCTGGCAAGAACGCCAGTCGCTGGCCGCCAAACAGGCGGGCGTGCGCAATGCGTTGACGCAGACCTTTCCCCAAGTGCAGGTGGTGGTGGACGCGCCCGTGCAGATGGAGCGCGAGCTGGCCCTGCTGCGGCAAGCGGCGGGCAGCGTGTCAGCGCGGGACCTGGAGCCACTGCTGGCCACTGCGGGCGCCGCGTTGCCCAATGGCCGCCAGCCCACGGGCATCGAATACACCCCGGGCGAGCTGCGCCTGCGCGGCGTGGCGCTGGAGCCTGACGAAGAGACCGCCCTGTCGGCCCGCCTACAAGCCGCTGGCTACCGCGCCCGGCTGGACGATGGCAGCCTGCTATTGCGCGCTGAAGGCGCCCCATGACCGCTAACGCCCCATGACACGCAACACCGTACTCCACGCCCGCTGGCAGGCCATGGCCAAGCGCGAGCAAAACCTGGTTCTGTCCGCTGGCGGCCTCGTCGCTGCGGCCTTGCTGTGGTGGGTGGCACTGGCACCTGCGCTGGCCACGCTGCGCGCCGCCCCCGCCCGCCATGCCGTGCTGGACACCCAATTGCAGCGCATGCAAAGCCTGCAGACCGAGGCCCAGCAGTTGCAATCCGCCCCCCGCAGCACGCCCAGCGATGCCGTAGGCGCGTTGCGCTCGGCCCTCACGCAGCGGCTGGGCACGGCAGCACAGCTCAATGTGGTGGGCGACCGTGCAACCGTCACCCTCAAAGGCGCCCCGGCCGACGCCCTCGCGCAGTGGCTGGCCCAGGCCCGCAGCAATGCACGCGCCACACCGGTCGAGGCCCGCCTGGCGCGCAGCGCCGCTGCCGCCCCGGCGCCCAATGCCGCAGCGCCTGTCACGCTGGGCAACCCCGTCGTGGCCATGCCCCGCTGGGACGGCACGCTGGTGCTGGCACTGCCAGCCGTGCGCTGACACGCTACCGGTCTATCTAACGCCCACATCGCCCGGTCGCACACTTTTCACACCTTGCCTACCCCACCTCCTTGTTGCCAGTGGCTCTTACTACCCGCACCCGTCATACCCCTCGCAGCGCTCCGCGTCTGCCCACCACCGCAGTTCCCCGTGCGGCCTGGGGCTGGGCGTGGGCAGGGGCCGCGCTGGGGGTGTTGCCCGCGATGGTGGTCTTTGCGCCCGCGCACTGGCTGACCCAAGTGGTCACCCGTGCCACCAACGGCCAGGTGCTGCTGCAGCAGGCCCGGGGCACGGTGTGGACCGGTACGGCCCAGCTGGTGCTCACCGGCGGTGCGGCCAGCCAGGACCGCGCGGCACTGCCTGGCCACGTGCACTGGAAGTTGCGCCCCACGTTGACGGGACTGCGGGTGCAGTTGAACGCCGCATGCTGCACTCCGGCGCCCTTGCAGGCGCAGGTGTTTGCACGCTGGTCTGGCATGCGCGTAGCCATGGCCGATAGCCAAAGCCAGTGGCCCGCAGCGCTGCTCACCGGCCTGGGCACACCCTGGAACACCTTGCAACCCCAGGGCCAGTTGGCCCTGCAGACACGAGGCCTGGAGGCCACCTGGGCGGCGGGCCGCATGGTGCTGACGGGCCAGGCACAACTGGATGCACGCGCCATGTCGTCGCGCCTGTCCACCCTGCGGCCCATGGGCAGCTACCGGCTGGTGCTGCAGGGGGGCGAGGTGCCCACGCTCACACTCAGCACGCTCGACGGGCACCTGCAACTGAGCGGCACGGGCCAATGGGTGGGCAATCGCCTGCGTTTTGCGGGCGAGGCCAGCGCCAGCCCCGAGCGCGAAGCCGCGCTGTCCAATCTTCTGAACATCATCGGACGGCGCAGCGGCGCGCGCTCCATCATCACCGTGGGTTGAACCTATGACTTCCTCGTTTTCGCCACGCCTGCGCTTCACTATTAAAACAATAGCTACCAGCGCTTTACTGATAAGCGCTAGCGGCCAAATTCATGCTCAAACCGCCATTGACACGCGCACAGGCAGCGTGCGCCAGAGCGAACCCGTCACACTGAACTTTGCCAATGCCGAGATCGAAGCCGTGGCCCGCACCATGGCCACCATCACCGGCCGCAACGTGGTGGTGGACCCGCGCGTCAAAGGCCAGCTCAACCTGGTCACCGAACGCGCCGTGACACCCGCCGCCGCCTTCCAGCAGTTTCTGGCCGCGCTGCGGTTGCAAGGCTTCACGGTGGTCGAATCGGCCGGGCTGTACAAGGTGGTGCCCGAGGCCGATGCCAAGCTGCAAGGCGGCAGTGTGAGCGTGGTGCAGGGCAGCGCGGGCAGCGCACCTGCGGGCGGGCAAATCGTGACGCAGATCTTCAAGCTCAATTTTGAAAGCGCGGCCAACCTGGTGCCGGTGCTGCGCCCGCTGATCAGCCCCAACAACACCATCAACGTGAACCCCGGCAACAACTCGCTGGTGATCACCGACTATGCCGACAACCTGCAGCGCCTGGCGCGCATCGTGGCAGCCATGGATGTGTCCAATGCCAGCGATGTCGAGGTGATTCCTCTGCGCAACGCTGTGGCAACCGACCTGGCGCCCTTGGTGGCGCGCCTCATCGACGGCGGCAGTGGCAATGGCAACGGCACGCCAGCCGCAGCGCCGGGCCAGGCCGACACGTCCTTCAAAACCACCTTGATCGCCGAGCCGCGCAGCAACTCGCTGATCTTGCGTGCCGCCAACCGGGCCCGCGTGGCGCAGGTGCGGGCACTGGTCGACCAGCTGGACCAGGCGCCCGTGCCCGGCAGCAGTGCTGCCAACGGCAACATCCACGTGGTCTACCTGAAAAACGCCGACGCCACCAAGCTGGCCACCACCTTGCGCGCCGCGATGGCGGCCATGGGCGGCAGCAATGGCGGCGGCGCCTCCAGCGCTGGGGGCACCAGCAGCGCGATCACCAACACTGGCCTGAGCACCGGCGGCGGCCTGTCGAGCAACGGCTCGTCCGGCAGCAATAACAACATGGGCCTGGGCAGCGGTAGCAGCAGCGCCATGGGCACCAGCAGCACCAACAACAACCAGCCTTCCACCGGCGGGCAGATTCAGGCCGACCCCACGACCAACTCGCTGATCATTTCGGCGCCCGAGCCGGTGTACCGCCAACTGCGTGCCGTGATCGACAAACTGGATGGGCGCCGCGCACAGGTGCTCGTGGAAAGCCTGATTGTTGAAGTCTCGGCCAACAAGCTCGCCGAGTTCGGGATTCAGTGGCAGGGCATTCTGGGCAAGCAGGGCGATGGCACGGTGGGGGTCATCGGTACCAATTCGGGCCAGGCGGGCGCCAACATCCTGGGTCTCACTGCAGCGATCGCTTCGGGCAACGCCACATCCATCGGTACGGCTGCCGCCGGCCTGGGAAACGGACTGAACCTGGGGCTGGCGCCGCGCATCAACGGGCAATATTACCTGGGGGCCCTCGCCAACTTTCTGCAAAACAGCGGCGACGCCAACGTGCTCTCCACCCCGAATCTGATGACTCTGGACAACGAAGAGGCCAAAATCATCATCGGCAACAACGTGCCGTTTGTGACCGGTTCGTACGCCAACAGCACTGGCAGCAGCACCGTGAACCCTTTCACGACGGTGGAGCGCAAGGACGTCGGCCTGATGCTCAAGGTGCGCCCCCAGATCAGCGAGAACGGCAGCGTCAAGATGGCGATCTACCAGGAGATCTCCAAGATCGACCCGGCCACCCTCAGCAACGCCAACGGTCCCACCACCAGCAAGCGTTCAGTCGAATCGAATGTGGTGGTCGACGACGGCAGCATCATCGTGATTGGTGGCCTGCTGGAAGACAGCTACTCGCAGGGCCAGGACAAGGTGCCCCTGATGGGCGACCTACCGGTGGTGGGCGGCCTGTTCCGCAGCGAGAACCGCACCCGCAACAAGACCAACCTCATGATCTTCCTGCGCCCCATCGTGGTGCGCGACAACGCCACCAGCGAAGCCCTGATGCTGGACCGCTACGAAGCCATCCGTGCGCTGCAGCAGGTCACGCAGCCAGCACCCAGCGTCATGATGAACTCGGTGTCCGGCGCGCCCGTGTTGCCTGCCCTGCCCGCCAAGCCGGCGCCTGCGCCCTATGTGCAGCCTGCGCAGCAGCTGGGCCCGCAACAACCTGTGGCCCCCGCCATGTCCACTCCCGTGTCGCCGCAGCCCATGCAGCAACTGGTGCCCACCCCCATGCCGCCCAATAGCACGGGCGTACCGCTGAGCAGCGCCCCCACCGCCCCTGTGGTGCGGATGGCTGCAGCGGCGGTGCCCGGCCCCCGCGTGCTCTGAGGAACCCACCGCCATGCGCCACCCCTTGCCCTACGCCTTCGCGCGCACCGCCCAGCTGTTGCTGGAGGACGACGGCCACCAATTGGTGCTGTGGCATGGCCCCCGCCCCGATGCGGGTGCGCTGTCCGAAGTGCTGCGCAAGCATCCCGTTCAGCAAATGCAGCCCCTGGATGCGTCCGGCCTGGCCCAGCGCATCAGCGCCGCGTACTCGCACAGCGAATCGAGCGCCGCCACAGTGGTGAGCGAGGTAGAGAGCGACGCCGACCTCTCGCGCATGATGCAAGAGCTGCCAGCGGTCGAGGACTTGCTGGAATCGGCTGGCGACGCGCCCATCATCCGCATGCTCAACGCGCTGCTCACGCAGGCCGCACGAGACGGCGCGAGCGACATCCACATTGAGCCGTACGAGCGCCACTCCAGCGTGCGTTTTCGTGTGGACGGCACGCTGCGCGAAGTGGTGCAGCCCAACCGCGCGCTGCATGCGGCCCTGATCTCGCGGCTCAAGATCATGGCCGACCTCGATATTTCTGAAAAACGCCTGCCGCAGGACGGCCGCATCAGCTTGCGCCTGGGCACCCGCGCCATCGACGTGCGTGTCTCGACCCTGCCCAGCGCCCACGGCGAACGCGCGGTACTTCGCCTGCTGGACAAGAGCGAAAGCAAGCTAAGCCTGGAGTCCGTGGGCATGCAGGGCGACACGCTGCGCCGTTTTGAAGGCCTGATCAGCCAGCCACACGGCATCATTCTGGTGACCGGACCCACGGGCTCAGGCAAAACCACCACGCTGTATGCGGGCCTGGGGCGGCTGGACGCCACGCGCAATAACATCATGACGGTGGAAGACCCCATCGAATACGAGCTGCCGGGAGTCGGCCAGACGCAGGTCAACAGCAAGATCGAACTGACCTTTGCCAAGGCCCTGCGCGCCATCCTGCGGCAGGACCCGGACATCATCATGATTGGTGAAATCCGCGATTTCGAAACCGCCCAGATCGCCATTCAGGCCTCGCTCACCGGTCACCTGGTGCTGGCCACCCTGCACACCAACGATGCCGCCAGCGCCGTCACGCGCCTGACCGACATGGGGGTGGAACCCTTCCTGCTGTCGTCATCGCTGCTGGGTGTGCTGGCCCAGCGCCTGGTGCGCAAATACTGCAGCCATTGCCAGGGCGCGGGTTGCGACCAATGCGGCCAGACGGGCTACGCCGGCCGCACCGGCGTATTCGAGTTGCTGGTGACCACCGACGCGATCCGCGCGCAGATCCACAACCAGGCCTCCGAAGCGGACATCCGCGCCGCCGCACTGGCAGACGGCATGGCGCTGATGCGCGAAGACGCCGAGCGGTTGATTGCAGCGGGCATCACCAGCCGCGAAGAAGTGCTGCGCGTGACGCGGGACTGACAGGCGCCCGGTCAGCCCGTCTGCTCCTGCGCCCAAGCGGCCCGCTGGTTGCGCGTCGCAGGTACGGGCCAGCAGTCAGCGGCAGGCAAGCGGCCTTACTATTTTGATAGCTGCTAGCGCTTAATGGATAAGCGCCAAAGGCCAAAAACACCCAAAAATATCAGCCCACAAATCAACGCCCATGCCCCGCGCGTGGTGTCCCTGCGTAGGGCTGCTCCTACGCCACCACTGGCCTGTGGCCGCTGGAGCCTGCATGGCATTTGTGAAGAATTCAGGGCATCGCCTCGTGGCGGCGCGTGGAGATGACTGCATCGCCCCGCCCGCACCTCCCCTTCGCCCGCCGCTTTGCTTGCCCATGTTGCCTTCACACACTCCATCCCACCCCTGGCAGTTCTTCCGCGCGGGGGGCGTGGACCAGGTCATCATCCGCACAGGCGAGGACATTGCCCGACTGCCCGAACTGGACCAGAAGCTCTGGGTGGCGCTGGCCTGCCCAACGCGCGGTATTGAGTTCGATGAACGCACGCTGGACCTCATCGACACCGACCAGGACGGACGCATCAGGCCACCCGAATTGCTGGCCGCCTGCGCCTGGGCTTGTGCCCAGCTGCAACACCCTGACGAACTGGCACAGCCCGGCGATACGCTGAACATCGCGGCCATCAACCACAGCACCGAGCAAGGCGCGGCACTGGCAAACGCCGCACGGCGCATTCTGGCGCTGGCGGGGCAAGCGGATGCCACCCACATTGCCCTGGCCGACGTGCTGGCCCGCAGCGAGCAGCTGAGTGCCATGCGCTTCAACGGTGACGGGATCATCACCACCGACACCGCACAGGACGACACCATCGCACGCGACGCCATTGGTCACATCCTGCACACACAAGGGGGCACACCTGGCATGGGCGAAAAGCCCTTGCCCGGCATCGACCGCGCGCGTGCCGAGGCGTTCTTTGCGGACCTGGCTAAGCTGGGGGCCTGGTCGGCCCAGGCCCGCGGCGCCACCACCGGGCTGGCGCTGGGTGAGCACACACTCCAAGCCACACAGGCCATGAATGCGGTGGCGCAAAAGATAGAGGACTTTTTTGCCCGCTGCCGCCTGGCCGCTTACGACCTGCGTGCAGCCACTGCCCTCAATCCGTCGCTGGACGAATACACCGCCATGGCGGGCAAGCAACTGGATCTGTCGTCGGCCGACATCACCACATTGCCCCTGGCACCCATCACGCCACAGTGTTTGCTGCCGCTGAAGGACGGCGTAAACCCCGCATGGGCCAAAGCGCTGCGGGCCTTCCACGACCATGCAGTGGCGCCGTTGCTGGGCCGCGAGGCCGACACGCTGACCCACGGCGAGTGGCAAAACATCCGCAAGGCGCTGGCGCCCTGCCAGCAATGGCTGGCTGACCGACCCGCCACGTCACTGAACGCTCTGGACGACGAGGTGTTGCAGGCCCTGCAAGCCAGCGACGCAAAGCAGCGCGTGATGGCGCTGATTGCAGAAGACGAGGCGGAGCAGACGCACAACACACACACGCATGAGCTGGAAAAGCTGCTGCGCTTCAAACGCGACCTGCTGCAATTGCTCAACAACTTCGTGTCGTTCTCGACGTTCTACCAGCGGCAGGGCGCCATCTTTCAGGCGGGCACGCTCTACCTGGACGCCCGCAGTTGCGATTTGACCGTGCAGGTCAAGGATGCCGCCCAGCATGCCAAGTTGGCGGGGCTGGCCAAAACCTACCTGGCGTACTGCGACTGCGTCCGCAAAGGGCAGAAGATGGGCATCGTGGCCGCGTTCACGGCGGGCGACGTGGACTTCCTTTTTGTCGGCCGCAACGGTGTGTTCTATGACCGCGACGGCAACGACTGGGACGCTCACATCACGCGCATCATTGAGAACCCCACGAGCATTGGGCAGGCGTTTTTCTCGCCCTACAAAAAGTTTGTGCGGCTGATTGAGGAGCAGGTCGCCAAGCGTGCCTCCGCAAGCGAGGCCCGGGCGCAAAAATCGCTGGGCACCACCGCGGGCACCCTGGCCAATACCCCGCTCAAACCCACCGGCGCCACGGCCGATTCCTTGACCGGTGCGATACCGCACCGCACCGACGTCGGCACCGTGGCGGCCATCGGTGTGGCCCTGGGCAGCATCAGCGCCGTACTGGTGGGCATCTTTGCCAAATTTGTCGACCTGGGCGTCTGGATACCGCTCGGGCTCATCGGCATTATCTTGGCTATCTCGGGCCCGAGCATGCTGATCGCCTGGCTCAAACTCCGCCAGCGCAGCCTAGGACCCATTCTGGATGCCAGCGGCTGGGCCATCAATGGGCGCATGCGCATCAATACACGCCTAGGGGGATCGCTGTCGCAAACCGCGAAGGTGCCCCAAAACGCGCGGCGCACGCTGACAGACCCATTTGCAGAATCCCGCGCGCCGCTGTGGTGGAGTGTGTGCACCGTTTTGGTGCTTGTGACACTGGCAATTGCCGCGTGGCGCCTGCAATGGTTTGACCGATGGATGGCACCCACTCCCGAAGCCGCCCCACCCGCGGCTCAGAGCCCGGCTGCTGTCCCGGCTGCAGTTCCGGCTGCAACCAGCAGCCCCCCACCACCGCTCACTGCCACGCCGACGCCGGGCGCACTGCCTGCCGCAGCAGGCGCCGCCTCGGCAACGCGCTGATGACCGACTGCGCGCTCAGCGAATTTGCAACGCGGGCCGGGAGGCGCCCGCCTGCCCAACCTCCGTCACCATTGCCGGTGCCGGTGCCGCTGCAGCAGCAGCGAAACTCGCCATGGCGGGTGCTGCGCCACTGCCTTCCTGCAGCTTGAACTGGCTGACGGCACTTGTCAGGTGGTGCGCCTGTTCCCGCAAGGATTCGGACGCGGCGGTGGACTCTTCTACCAGCGCAGCGTTCTGCTGCGTCATCTGATCCAGTTGGCCAACCGCCTGGCTGATCTGGCCGATGTTGTCGCTTTGTTCGGCCGACGAGGCCGTGATCTCCGAAATGATGTCGGACACTCGGCGCACGCTGCTCACGATTTCAGTCATGGTCTGACCGGCCTGACTGACCAGCCGCGAGCCGTCTTCAACGCGTTCTACCGACGAACTGATCAGGCCCTTGATCTCCTTGGCGGCCTCGGCGCTGCGCTGCGCCAGGTTGCGTACCTCGCTGGCCACCACGGCGAAGCCACGGCCCTGCTCGCCCGCGCGCGCGGCTTCCACCGCTGCGTTCAGCGCCAGGATATTGGTCTGGAACGCGATGGAATCGATCACGCCCGTGATGTCGGCGATCTTGCGCGAGCTGGTGGTGATCTGGTCCATGGTGGTGACCACCTGCGACACCACAGCGCCGCCGCGTGCGGCCACTTCGGCGGCCGACGAGGCGAAGTCGCTGGCCTGGCGGGACGACTGGGCGCTTTGCTGCACCGTGCTCGTGAGCAGCTCCATCGACGAGGCGGTTTCTTCCAGATTGGCGGCGGTCTGCTCGGTGCGGTGGCTCAGGTCATGGTTGCCGCTGGCGATCTCGCCGCTGGCGGTGGAGATGTTGCCCGCCGCGTCCTGCACCTGCCGTACCAGGCCGCGCAAGGCATCCTGCATGCGGCCCATGGCAGACACCAGTTGACCCACCTCGTCCCGGTTCATGGGAGCCACGTCGCGCGACAGATCACCACTGGCAATCCGCTCAGCAAGTTCTTGTGCCTGGCCCAAAGACCGGGTGATGGAACGGACGCTGAAGAAGGTGAGGGGAATCAGTACCGCCAATGCCAGCACCAGACCCAAGGCAATCAGCGCGGACATGGTGGAGGTGCGCGACTCCACACTCTCGCGGGCTTCGTCCATCTGGGCACGGGCGGAACTGGCCAGGCTGGAGAACAACTTGTCGGTGGCATCCATGTGCACCTTGAGGCGGTCGGCGTAGGCCCCACCACCTGCACCGTCCAGCTGCGCACCCTCGATCTTCTCGAAGATAGGGGAAATGCCCGTTTCGTACTGCTTGATCTCTTCCAGCGACTTGTCGATGGACTCCACAAACGCCGCATCGCCTGACTGCACCTGGCGTACTTCGGCCAGGCTCTTGCGCAACGCCGCCAGGGTTTTGGCCCAGGACTCGCGCAAGACCGATACCTCGACCGAGTTGTTGAAGTTGATGATGATGTCTTTTTCGGTTCGTCGCAGGTCACCCAGCGTTGTGCGCAGATCCGACATGTCCGTCAGCGTCTGCACCCGCTGGGAGAACAACACTTGCAGGGTGGCCTGCGTACGGTTCAGTGCCACATATCCCATGGCGCCAATCACGACGAGAAGAATCAGGGAAAAGGCAGTGCCGAAGTACAGACGCGTGCGGATGGAGAAGCGGCCGAGAGCATTCATGGCTCTTCCTTACAATTTTTAACAGACAACCCAGGATAGCAAATTTAGTGCCACACCCACCCCCCAGCCTTCTGGGCCGAGTGTGGGCGGGACTATAGGCCCAGCCGCAGGGTCTGTTGCACAGGGTAAGCACGGGCCCCGAGGCGCGTGCAGCGAATCCTCGGGGCCAGTAGCTGCGCTTATTTCACTGGGCGAAGGGGGATATACAGCTCACCGCCCCCGCGCTGAAACTCTGCTGCCTTGGTCTGCATGCCCTGGGCCAAGGCATCTGCCTCGGCCACGCCCTTCTGCGCGGCAAACTCGCGCACCTCCTGCGTGATCTTCATCGAGCAGAACTTGGGACCGCACATCGAGCAAAAATGCGCCACCTTGGCGGAGTCCTTGGGCAGGGTTTCGTCGTGGTATTCCTTGGCCGTCTCAGGGTCGAGGCCCAGGTTGAACTGGTCCTGCCAGCGGAAGTCAAAACGCGCCTGGCTGAGCGCATCGTCACGCGAACGGGCACCCGGGTGGCCTTTGGCGACATCCGCCGCGTGCGCAGCAATCTTGTAGGCAATGATCCCCTGCTTCACATCGTCGCGATCAGGCAGGCCCAGGTGTTCCTTGGGTGTCACGTAGCACAGCATGGCCGTGCCCATCCAGCCGATCATGGCGGCGCCGATCGCGCTGGCGATGTGGTCGTAGCCTGGGGCGATGTCGATGGTCAGCGGGCCCAGGGTGTAGAACGGCGCTTCGTGGCAGGTCTTGAGCTGCTCGGTCATGTTGGCCTGGATCATGTGCATGGGCACATGGCCGGGGCCTTCGATCATGGTCTGCACGTCGTGCTTCCAGGCCACCTGGGTCAGCTCGCCCAGCGTGTGCAGTTCGGCAAACTGGGCCTCGTCATTGGCGTCGGATGCGCAACCAGGGCGCAGGCCATCCCCCAGACTGAATGACACGTCGTACGCTTTCATGATGTCGCAGATGTCTTCGAAATGCTCGTACAAAAAGCTCTCGCGGTGGTGCGCCATGCACCACTTGGCCATGATGGAGCCGCCGCGCGACACGATGCCGGTGCGCCGCTGCGCCGTGAGGTGGATGTAGGCCAGGCGCACCCCGGCGTGGATGGTGAAGTAGTCAACGCCCTGCTCGGCCTGCTCGATCAGCGTGTCGCGGAAGATCGCCCAGGTCAGGTCTTCGGCCACGCCGCCCACCTTCTCCAGCGCCTGGTAGATCGGCACGGTGCCGATGGGCACGGGGCTGTTGCGCACGATCCAGTCGCGGGTGGTGTGGATGTTCTTGCCGGTGGACAAGTCCATCACGTTGTCGGCGCCCCAGCGGATGGCCCAGACGAGCTTTTCCACTTCTTCCTCGATGCTGGAGGTGACGGCCGAGTTGCCGATGTTGGCGTTGATCTTGACCAGGAAGTTGCGGCCAATCGCCATCGGTTCCACCTCGGGGTGGTTGATGTTGGCGGGGATGATGGCGCGGCCCCGGGCCACTTCGTCGCGCACGAATTCGGGCGTGATGATGCGCGGAATGCTTGCGCCCATCGGATTGCCCATCAGGCGCTGTTCACGGCCTGCGTCGGCAATGTACTGCTCCATCCACTCGCGCTTGCCGTTTTCGCGGATGGCCACGTATTCCATCTCGGGGGTGACGATGCCCTTCTTGGCGTAGTGCATCTGCGTGACGTTGGCTCCGGCCTTGGCACGCAGCGGCTTGCGCTGCAGCGCGGCGGCCTCGGCACGCAGCTGGGCCAGACGGACGGCGTCTTCGCTCTTTTGCCCATCGTCCAGCGCCACGGGGGCGCGGCCTTCGTAATGCTCAACGTCGCCACGGCCGGTGATCCAGCCGCCGCGCACGCTGGCCAGGCCTTGGCGCACGTCAATAGCTGCGTTGGGGTCGGTGTAGGGGCCGGAGGTGTCATACACGCTGACCAGCTCGCCGTTGGTCAGTGCAATGTCGCGCACGGGCACGCGCAGGTCGGCGTGCAGATGGCCGGGAATAAAGGCTTTGCGGGATGCGGGGAAGGGTTCGCGGGTGCGCGCGAGCAACTCGGCGAATTTTTCGGTGCTGGCGAGCTTGGCATGGGGATCGGGGGCGTTCATGGGCAGGTCTCCTGGTTCCGGTGGCGGTGGATAACTGCTCCGGAATGGACCTGTGCGCCCCCAGGGGCTGCACGCAGCAACACCTAAGGCATGGCGTGCCCACAGGGACTGCGGGCAGGGGACAAGGAGGTCGGCTCTTCTTCCGCCGGTATGAACCGGATCAAGTTCGTCGGGTTCGCAGGCAGCCTGACTTCACGTCAGGCCCCATGCATCTCAGCGCTTTCGCACACCCCGGAGCAGCGGCGAGTATAGGCCAGGGCCGCCAAAGCCCTCTACTTTCAAAGCAGCCGCTCGACGAAGACCACAACAAAAAAGACGACTGCCGCAATGATCGTCCACTTCAGGATCACCAGCCCCAGCCGTTTGTAGAACACCTGGCCGGTGCCCACATAAAACCCGAAACACACAGCGGACGCAAGGAGCAGAAACAGGGCCAGCCAGCGAACAATCAGCATGACAGAATTCCCCTGCGCAAGCAGCATCCGCAAGCCCCCCAAACGGGCGCGCCTAAGGCGAGTGCCACCGTGGAACTGGCTTTGCCAGGCCACGGGTGGCGTCCCCCTCCCGAAGGAGAGGGGGAAGGCGCGCAGCGACTCAGGGGGTGTTTCATTCTTACCAGGCCCGTGCGGGTTGCGCGAACCCCGTGGGTGCCTGGCGTTCATCTTCGAACGTCACCACCTCCCACGCGTCACGCTGGGCCAGCAGTTCGCGCAGCAGCAGGTTGTTCATGGCGTGGCCCGAGCGGAACGCGCTGTACGCGGCCAGCAGGGGTTTGCCAATGAGGTACAGGTCGCCCATGGCGTCCAGAATCTTGTGTTTGACGAATTCGTCGTCATAACGCAGCCCATCGCTGTTGAGCACCTTGTAGTCGTCCATCACGATGGCGTTGTCCAGGCCGCCCCCCAGGGCCAGGCCGTTGGACCGCATCATCTCGACGTCGCGGGTGAAGCCAAAAGTCCGTGCGCGGGCAATGTCGCGGCTGTAGTTGCCTGCGCCCATGTCAAATTCCACTCGCTGGCCGGTGGAATCCACGGCCGGGTGGTCAAAGTCGATCTCAAAGCTGAGCTTGTAGCCGTGGTACGGCGTCAGACGGGCCCACTTGGCGGCAGCGCCCTCGCCTTCGCGCACTTCCACAGGCCGCAGGACGCGAATAAAACGCTTGGGAGCATTTTGCAGCTCCACCCCTGCGCTCTGCAGCAGAAACACAAACGACGCAGAAGAGCCGTCCAGGATGGGGACTTCTTCGGCCGTGATGTCCACGTACAGGTTGTCGATGCCGAGCCCGGCGCAGGCGGACATCAGGTGCTCGACAGTGTGCACCTTGGCATTGCCCACCGCGATGGTGGAAGCCAGTCGGGTGTCGGTCACCGCTTCGGCGCGGATCGGAATGTCCACGGGCTGGGGCAAGTCCACCCGCCGAAACACGATACCGGTGTCCGGCTGTGCAGGCCTCAAGGTCAATTCGACCCGCTGGCCGCTGTGCAACCCAACGCCTACGGCGCGGGTCAATGTCTTGAGGGTGCGTTGCTGGAGCATGGCGCATTTTAGTTTCTCGCGCCCTGTCCCGTGCCCACTATGGTCTTGCCAGCAGCGGCTGGCGTACCCTGCTGCACGGACGAAAAGGCCCTTTACGTAGAGCTACCGCCACGTTTTCACCTACTGCGCACCCCCCATCATTCGCCGCACAATGGTTGTGCAGCGGCCAAGGGACACAGCCTGCCGGGCTGCAAAGCGCTCTCCCGACATCACCTAGAACCACCGCAGCCCCACTGGAGACATCCATGAGCAAGCTCAGCTTCAAAATGAAAATCCTGCTCATGATCGGCACCGCCCTTGTGGCGCTCTTGATCATGTCCGTCACCTCTTTGCTGCAAGAGCGGCGACTCATCATCGACTCCCGGCAGGAGCTTTTGACCACCGCAGTGCAATCCGCGCACAGCATCGTTGTGGGTTACCAGGCCCAGGCAGCCAGCGGAGCCATGCCCCAGGAAGAGGCCAAAAAGGCCGCCAAAGAGGCGCTGCGTCTTGCACGCTACGGCGGCGCGGACGGCAAAACTGAATACTTCTACATCTGGACCACCGAAGGCGCGGGGGTGATGCATCCCTTCCGCAAGGAATGGGATGGTCAGGACATGCTGGGCAAGGTCAAGGACGCCTCCGGGGTGGACATCATCGGGCTGCTGGTCAACGGCATGCGCAACAGCAAGGACGGCAAGGCCTTTGTGCCCACCATGTTTGCACGCCCCGGGCAACAAACTGCGGTGCCCAAGTTGCAATACATCATGAAGGTGGACGGATGGAACTGGATGGTCGGCTCCGGCATTTACACCGACGACGTGGACGTTCTGGTGCGCAAGACCATGCTGTCCAACCTGGCCGTGGTGCTCGTGGTGTTTCTGGCGGTGGGGGCGATCGGGCTGATAGTATCGCGCTCGGTGCTGCGCCAGATTGGCGGAGAGCCTACCGACGCGATCGCGATCATGTCGGAGGTGGCGCAAGGCAACCTGGACACCGAGATTCCACCGTCGCCCCCAGGCTCCATGCTCGACGGCCTTGCCCACATGGTGGCGTCGCTGCGCAAGCTGGTGACCGAGGTGCGCACTGCGACCGACAGCATCGCCACAGCGTCCAGCGAAATCGCCCAGGGCAACAACGACCTGGCCCATCGCACCGAAGACACTGCCAGCAATCTGCAAAGCACGGCGAGCAGCATGGAAGAGCTGACCAGCACGGTCAAACAAACCTCGGACTCCGCCCAGACCGCCAACCAGATGGCCACGTCAGCCGCAGCGGTGGCGGCGCGGGGTGGTGATGTGGTGGCCCGCGTGGTGGCCACCATGCAGGACATCAACGCCAGCAGCAACAAGATCAGCGACATCATCGGCGTGATTGACGGGATTGCGTTTCAGACCAACATCCTGGCGCTGAACGCCGCGGTCGAGGCTGCGCGTGCGGGCGAACAAGGCCGGGGCTTTGCCGTGGTGGCCAGCGAAGTGCGCAGCCTGGCCGGGCGCAGCGCGGAGGCCGCCAAAGAGATCAAGGCACTGATCGGTGCATCGGTCGAAAAGGTGGAATCGGGTACGCAGCTGGTGGGCAATGCCGGTGCCACCATGACCGAAATCGTGGAAAGCGTTCAGCGCGTGACCGACATCATTGGCGAAATCCGCTCGGCCACGTCCGAGCAGAGCCAGGGCATTGCCCAGGTCAACACGGCCATGAACCAGCTCGATCAGATGACGCAGCAAAACTCCGCCCTGGTCGAGCAATCCACCGCCGCGGCCGACAGCCTGCGCGAACAGGCCATGAAGCTCACCCAGGTGGTGGCATTGTTCCGGGTCAACGGCAGTACGGCCAGCGCGCCCCGCACCGCCCCGGCACCGTCACCCGCCCGCGCCCCCGCGCCACGCCCAGCGGTGGGCCTGACCAAGGCCCGAACGGCCGCAGCACCTGCCGCCCTGCGCAGCAAGCCTGCCGCGAGCAAGGCCCCAACTGCGCTCCCCCCCAAGGCCAGCACCAGCAAACCCGCTAAAGACGATGCAGGGGACTGGGAGGACTTCTGAACCGAAGACGGCGCGCCAGAATAGAAAAAGCCCCGGTCTTGCGACCGGGGCTTTTTCATGGAGCACAGAGACTCCGAAAGACTATCAAATTAATAGCTATTTGCGCTCTACCTCATTAGATTTCAGATGTCTTTGCATCTGCAAGTCAATAGAATCAGGCGCAATTAGCTCATTTTTTAATAGCAAACCTCAGTCTGCCTGCTTGCGCAGGAAGGCTGGGATCTCCAGGTCATCCATGCCGCCTGACGACAGGGCATCCACGCGGGCCGCTGCTTGGGTGCGGTTGGTGCGCCACACGCTGGGAACCGACATGCTGCCGTAGTCGGCCTGCGCGTGGCCACCCGCGTGGCCCCCTTGCATGCCCACAGCAGCACCCAGAGTACCCGCGCCCACGACAGGCATCTGGTAGGCCATGTTGTCGGTGCCAGTGCGAAGGCCACCTTGCACCACCGAGATGGGCTGGCGACGCGCGTTGGGACGCGAAAGGCCCGTTGCAACCACCGTCACGCGGATCTCGTCGCCCAGGGTGTCGTCGTAAGCGGCGCCATAAATCACATGCGCATCAGGCGAGGCGTAGGCGTTGATGGTGCTCATTGCCAGACGCGACTCGGACAGCTTGAGGCTGCCCTTGGCGGCAGTGACCAGCACCAGCACGCCCTTGGCGCCCGACAGATCGATGCCTTCCAGCAGCGGGCAGGCCACGGCCTGTTCAGCGGCGATGCGGGCACGGTCAGGGCCTGCAGCCGTGGCGGTGCCCATCATGGCCTTGCCGGGCTCGCCCATCACGGTGCGCACGTCTTCAAAGTCGACGTTGACGTGGCCATATTCGTTGATGATTTCGGCAATGCCGCCCACTGCGTTCTTGAGCACATCGTTGGCGTGTGCAAAGGCTTCGTCCTGGGTGATGTCATCGCCCAGCACTTCCAGCAGTTTTTCGTTGAGCACCACGATCAGTGAGTCCACGTTGGCTTCCAGCTCGGCCAAGCCGTTGTCGGCGTTGGTCATGCGGCGGCCACCTTCCCAGTCGAAGGGCTTGGTGACCACGCCCACGGTGAGGATGCCCATTTCCTTGGCCACGCGGGCAATCACGGGCGCAGCACCCGTGCCCGTGCCGCCACCCATGCCGGCGGTGATGAACAGCATGTGCGCGCCGTCGATGGCCAGGCGGATATCGTCCACTGCGGCTTCGGCGGCCTCGCGGCCCTTGTCAGGCTTGCTGCCGGCGCCCAGGCCGCTGCCACCCAGCTGGATGTGGCGGTGGGCGGAGCTGCGGGTCAATGCCTGCGCGTCGGTGTTGGCGCAGACAAACTCCACACCCTGCACGCTGCGGGCAATCATGTGCTCGACGGCATTGCTGCCACCGCCGCCCACACCGATCACCTTGATCTGGGTGCCCTGGTTGAATTCTTCGGCTTCGATCATTTCGATGGTCATGTTGGAGCTCCTGGTTCTAAATTCGTATGCAATTGCCAAATGGGAAAAATCGGGAATTCAATCGTTCGACAGCGCGGCGGTCCTGTGCATCGCCATCGCTCACGCGGTCTTCGGTGTGGACTTCCGCGCGCCAGCCAAAGGGGATATTTCATGGTCAGAAGTTCCCCACGATGAAGTCTTTAAAGCGGCCAAAGGCGGTCTTCATGGAGCCGCTTTTCTGTGCGACCTTGAAGCCCCGCAAACGGGCCAACCGTGCCTCTTCCAGCAAACCCATGACAGTAGCAGCACGGGGCTGGGCCACCATGTCAGACAACGCGCTGGAATACTTGGGAATGCCCCGGCGCACGGGCTTCAAGAAGATGTCTTCACCGAGCTCGATCATTCCAGGCATGACCGAACTTCCGCCCGTGAGTACGATGCCCGACGACAACACTTCTTCGTAGCCCGACTCGCGCACCACCTGCTGGACCAGCGAAAAAATCTCTTCCACGCGCGGCTCGATCACACCGGCCAGGGCCTGCTTGCTCAACATGCGCGGCGGGCGGTCGCCCAGGCCCGGCACTTCCACCTGGGCATCGGGGTCGGCCAGCAGTTGTTTGGCGTAGCCGCTTTCGACCTTGATGTCTTCGGCGTCCTTGGTGGGCGTGCGCAGCGCCATGGCGATGTCGCTGGTGATGAGGTCGCCCGCGATGGGGATCACCGCCGTGTGGCGGATTGCGCCACCGGTAAAGATGGCCACGTCGGTCGTGCCCGCGCCGATGTCCACCACCACCACGCCCAGTTCGCGTTCGTCGTCGGTCAGCACGGCCTGGCTGCTGGCCAGCGGGTTCAGCATGAGCTGCTCCACTTCCAGGCCACAGCGTCGCACGCATTTGATGATGTTTTCGGCCGCGCTCTGCGCGCCGGTCACGATGTGGATCTTGGCCTCCAGCCGGATGCCGCTCATGCCGATGGGCTCTTTCACGTCCTGCCCATCGATCACGAATTCCTGGGGTTCTACCAACAGCAGGCGCTGGTCACTGCTGATGTTGATGGCCTTGGCGGTCTCGACCACGCGCGCCACATCGGCGGACGTGACTTCCTTGTCCTTCACGGCCACCATGCCGCTCGAATTGAGCCCGCGGATGTGGCTGCCGGTGATGCCGGTGTACACGCGCTGGATCTTGCAGTCGGCCATCAGCTCTGCCTCTTTGAGGGCCTGCTGAATGCTCTGCACCGTAGCGTCGATGTTGACCACCACGCCGCGCTTCAAGCCATTGCTCGGGGCCACGCCCAGGCCGGCCAGCTTGAGCTCGCCATTGGGCAGCACCTCGGCCACCACAGCCATGACCTTGGCCGTTCCGATGTCCAGCCCCACCACAACGTCTTTGTATTCTCTTGCCATATCAGCCTCTGCCCTTTTGTGTTCTGCCCCGCTGCCCGACCTGTCCCTCGGTCCACCTTTCGACCTGTTGGTCGGCCCCTTGCAGCATCGCTCGCCTGCCTGCTTGCCCCACGCTGTGCTTGTCACTTGTTTGCATCGCATCACCTCCTGCGCACGCCGCCCGTGGCGCCAGCGACAGCTCCGGCCACATCGGGTATCACGGTCGTCACGCCGCGCATGCGCAGCGCGTAGCCCCCCACGTGGCGCAGGTCGGCAGACTCCAGCGCATCCACACGGCGCCCGTACTGCGCCGCCACTTGCGTCAGCGTGCGGGTAAAGCGCTGCGTGCGCAGCACCACCTCCTGGGGGGTGCCTCCGCCCAACTCAATCACGGCATCGCTGTCCAGCTTGGCGCGCCATCCTCCGCGGCCCGTCAGTTCCAGCTCTTCCACCTCCAGCCCCAGTGGTCGAAACACGGGCTTGAGCAAACCGTGCATCTGCAGCGCCTCCGCAGAACTTCCGCGGGGGCCGACCAGGCGTGGCAAGCCGTCCTGCTCCACATCGCCCACATTGGCCTCAAACACTTCACCCTGGCTGTTGACCATGGTCGAGCCAGACTCGGGCCCCCAGAACGCCACGGCTTCATGCTCTTGCAGCTCGACACGCAGGCTGGCGGGGTACACCCGCTGCACCTGCGCCCTGCGCACCCAAGGCACTTGCTCGAATGCATCACGGGCCCGGCGCAAGTCCACGGTAAAAAAGTTGCCCGCCAGATGCGGCGCCACATTGGCCCGCAAGGTCACGGCGTTGTTGTGCACCAACTCGCCCTGCACCACGATGCGGGCAATGGCAAAACCCGGGTAGCGCAGCAGCCACCACGTGCCGGCTGCCAGCACGCCCAAGGCGCAGCCCATGAGCAAGACCGACGCGGTCAGGTTCATGAGCTTGACGTCCAGGGGAGCGGGCAGGCTGTGGGTCATCAGGCCCCCAGGGTTCCGGGCGACGTATCCAGTGCGGCGCTGGCCAGCAGCCCCAGGCACAGGTCTTCGTAGCTGATGCCGGCAGCGCGGGCCGACATGGGCACGAGTGAATGGCCCGTCATGCCGGGCGATGTATTGATCTCCAGCAAAAACGGCTGGCGGTCGCTGGCGCGGATCATGATGTCCGCGCGGCCCCAGCCGCGGCACCCCAGCGCACGAAACGCCGCCACCACCAGGCGCTGGATCTCGCGCTCTTCGGCATCGGGAAGACCGCTCGGGCAGTGGTACTGCGTCACATCGGTGAAGTACTTGTTCTGGTAGTCGTAGTTACCTTCAGGCGCCACGATGCGGATCACCGGCAGCGCGTGGGCACCAGCGCCCTCGCCCAGCACCGGGCAGGTGGTTTCGTCGCCTTCAATGAACTGCTCGCACAGCACTTCAGGGTCGTAGCGCGAGGCCAGGGCGTAGGCTTCGGCGCACTGCTCGGGCGAAGTCACTTTGGTCAGGCCGATGGTGGAACCCTCGCGCGACGGCTTGACGATCATCGGTGCGCCCAGGGCTTGCAGGGCTTGCACGGTTTCATCGACACTCGACACCAGCCGCCAGTCGGGCGTGGGCAGCCCCTCAAAGCGCCAGATGCGCTTGGTCATGATCTTGTCCATGGCAATGCTGGACGGCATCACTCCCGGGCCGGTGTACGGAATGCCCAGCAGCTCCAGCGCGCCCTGCACCGTGCCGTCTTCGCCGTGGCGACCATGCAACGCAATGAAGCAGCGTGCATAACCATCCCGCTTGAGGTCGCCCAGGTCGCTTTGCGCGGGGTCAAACGCATGCGCATCCACGCCGCGCGAGCGCAGGGCCTGCAGCACACCGCTGCCCGACATCAGCGACACCTCGCGCTCGGCAGATGCCCCGCCCATGAGCACGGCCACCTTGCCGAGCTTCTTCACATCAATATTTGGATCAAAATGGGTCATAGCGCGCTCCCCTCAAGCGCTGTTAGCTCACTATCTTGTAGCAGTTCAACGACCTTGCCAGGTACAGCGCCAATCGATCCGGCCCCCATGCACATGACCACATCGCCATCCCGCGCGTTGTCTGCAATGGCTTGCGGCAAGTCGGCCACGTTGTCGACAAACACCGGCTCCACACGGCCCGCCACGCGCAGGGCACGTGCGAGTGAGCGGCCATCGGCCGCCACCACGGGGGCTTCACCGGCTGCGTACACCTCGGTCAGCAGCACCGCGTCGGCATTGCCGATGACTTTCACGAAGTCTTCAAAACAATCGCGTGTGCGGCTGTAGCGGTGCGGCTGAAAGGCCAACACCAGGCGGCGGCCTGGGAACGCCCCGCGCGCCGCGGCCAGCGTGGCGGCCATTTCCACCGGGTGGTGGCCGTAGTCGTCGATCACGGTGAACTGGCCACCGCCGTTCCCGGCCTTGACGGGCAGTTCGCCATAGCGCTGAAAGCGGCGGCCCACGCCCTTGAAGCTGGCCAGCGCGCGCTGCACGGCGTCATCGGGGATGTTCAGTTCGACCGCCACGGCAATCGCCGACAGCGCGTTGAGCACGTTGTGCTCGCCCGCCAGGTTGAGCACGATCTCCATGTCGGGCAGCGTGACGCCGTTGCGCCGCTGCACGGTAAAGCGCATTTGCCCAGCCTCGGCCTTCACGTCGATGGCGCGTACCTGGGCGTCTTCAGAAAAACCGTAGCTGGTGATCGGGCAGGTCACGCTTTGCAGGATGTCGCGCACCGCAGGGCTGTCCACGCACAACACCGCGGTGCCGTAAAACGGCATGCGGTGCAGAAAGTCGACAAACGCACCTTTGAGCCGCCCAAAGTCGTGCCCATAGGTTTCCATGTGGTCGGCGTCGATGTTGGTCACCACCGCCATCACCGGTAGGAGGTTCAAGAACGATGCATCGGATTCGTCGGCCTCGACCACGATGTAGTCGCCGCTGCCCAGCTTGGCGTTGGCGCCTGCGCTGTTCAGGCGCCCGCCGATGACAAAGGTGGGGTCCAGCCCCGCCTCGGCCAGCACGCAGGTCACGAGGCTGGTGGTCGTCGTCTTGCCGTGGGTGCCCGCAATGGCAATGCCTTGTTTCAGGCGCATCAGCTCGGCCAGCATCAGCGCGCGGGGCACGACCGGGATCTTCTTCGCGCGCGCGGCCAGCACCTCGGGGTTGTCCGGCGTCACGGCTGTGGACGTGACCACCGCATCGGCACCGTCGATGTGCGCCGCCGCGTGGCCCAGGCAGGTCTTGATACCCAAACCCTGCAGGCGGCGCAGCGTGGCGCTGTCGGCCAGGTCTGAGCCCGAGATGCGATAGCCCAGGTTGAAAAGCACTTCGGCGATGCCGCTCATGCCAGCGCCGCCCAAGCCGACGAAATGGATGTGGCGAATAGCGTGTTTCATGATCCAGCCAACTCCTCGCAGGCAGTCACCACTTCGCGGGTGGCGTTGATTTTTTGCATGTTCTTGGCCTTGAGCGCTACACCCACAAGGGCTGAGCGCTCCATATTCAATAGCATCTGAGACAGCCCCTCCGGCGTCAGGTCGCGTTGCTGCACCAGCCAGCCGCCGCCTGCGTTCACCAGGAACTGCGCGTTGGTGGTCTGGTGGTCGTCGACCGCGGAGGGGAACGGCACGAAGATGGCAGCCGCGCCCACGGCAGCGATTTCGGTCACGGTGCTTGCGCCTGCTCGGCAAACAATGACGTCGGCCGCAGCAAAGGCGCTGGCGGTGTCGTCGATAAAGGGCGTGCACTCTGCCTGCACACCAGCAGCGGCGTAGTTGGCCCGCAAGGCGTCGATCTGGGTGGCGCCGCTTTGGTGCAGGACCACGGGGCGTTGGTCCCCAGGCATCATCGCCACAGCCTGCGGCACGATCTCGTTGAGTGCACGCGCCCCCAGGCTGCCGCCCACCACCAGCAGGCGCAGCGGGCCCGTACGGCCCGCAAAGCGCTCGGCCGGGCCGGGTTGCTGCGTGAAGGCGGTGCGCAGCGGGTTGCCCACCCACTGGCCCTTTGGGAAGACGTTGGGGAAGGCGGTGAACACCCGATCGGCAACACCCGCCAGCACCTTGTTGGCCATGCCTGCCACCGAGTTCTGCTCGTGCAGCACCAGCGGCTTGCCTGCCAGCACACCCATCATGCCGCCCGGAAAGGTGATGTAGCCGCCCAGGCCCACCACCACATCGGGCTTGACGCGACGCACTACCTGCAGGGCTTGCCAGAAGGCACGCAGCAGACGCAGCGGCAGCAGGGCCAGCGTGACAAGGCCTTTGCCACGCACGCCCGAGAAGTCGATCAGTTCGAGCGTGAAGCCGTGCGTGGGCACGATGCGCGACTCCATGCTGCCGGGGGCGCCCAGCCAGTGCACGCGCCAGCCGTGCACCCGCAACTCCTCAGCCACAGCCAGGCCGGGGAAGATGTGGCCACCGGTGCCGCCAGCCATGATGAGGGCCGTCTTTTGCGCGCTCATACGCGGCCTCCGCACATCAGGCACTGCGTGCCTGGCATTGCTTGCGCAATGCACAGCTTGTTTTGGTGAAACAAACTTCTCATACGCGGCCTCCGCGCATCAGGCACTGCGTGCCTGGCATTGCTTGCGCGATGCACAGCTTGTTTTGGTGAAACAAACTTCTCATACGCGGCCTCCGCGTATCAGGCACTGCGTGCCTGGCATTTCTTGCGCAATGCACAGCTTGTTTTGGTGAAACAAACTTCTCATACGCGGCCTCCGCGCATGAGCAGTTTGTTTTCATAGTCAACACGCAAAACCACTGCCAATGCCACCAAATTCATCAAGATCGCCGACCCCCCAAAGCTCATCAACGGCAGCGTGAGCCCCTTGGTCGGCAGCGCGCCCAGGTTCACGCCCATGTTGATGAAGGCCTGAAAGCCGATCCAAATCGCCACGCCTTGCGCCACAAGGCCCGAGAACACGCGATCAAGTGCGATGGCCTGGCGGCCGATGTGCATGATGCGGCGCGTCATCCACAGAAACAGCACGATGAGCGTGAGCACGCCCACCAGACCAAATTCTTCGCCGATCACGGCGAGCAGAAAATCGGTGTGCGCCTCGGGCAACCAGTGCAGCTTTTCGACGCTGCCACCCAGTCCCACACCAAAAATCTCGCCGCGCCCGATGGCGATGAGCGAGTGCGAAAGCTGGTAGCCCTTGCCCAGCGCGTGCTCTTCGCTGAACGGATCGAGGTAGGCAAACACGCGTTCGCGGCGCCAGGGCGAGCTGGCAATCATCAGCGCGAAGGCTGACACCAGAATGCCTGCAATCAGGAAGAACATGCGGGCGTTGACGCCGCCCAAGAACAAGATGCCCATGGCGATCACGGCCACCACCATGAAGGCGCCCATGTCGGGCTCCGCCAGCAGCAGCACGCCCACAATGGCCACGGCAGCGCCCATTGGCAGCACGGCGCGAAAGAACCGTTCTTTCACTTCCATCTTGCGCACCATGTAGTCGGCGGCGTAGATCAGCACCGCAAACTTGGCCACCTCTGACGGCTGAAAGCCGATGGGCCCGATGGACAACCAGCGCCGCGCACCGTTGACGACCTTGCCCACGCCGGGAATCAACACCGCAATCAGCAGCAACAAGGCCGCCACAAACAACCACGGCGCCGCGCGCTCCCACAACGCCATGGGTATCTGGAACGCAAGCAGCGCCGCCACAAAACCGATCACCAGATACATGGCGTGGCGGGCCAGGAAATGCGTGGACGCATAGTTGGCAAACCGTGGGTTGTCCGGCATGGCAATCGATGCCGAATACACCATGATCAGCCCCCAGGCGAGCAGCGCCACCACCACCCACAACAGGGCCTGGTCAAACCCGAGCACGCTGGCCGGGGTGGCCGACGAGCGGCGGTATTCAATGCCCCCCACGCGCACGGGCAACACGTCCACAGCCTTGCCGGGCAGCCCGCCAAACCAGCCGGTCAGGCGCTGCAAGAGGGTGGTCGCTGTGGCATTGCTATTGCTCATGACAACCCCTGTACCGACTGACCAGCGTCTTCCGCCAGCGTGCGCACGGCCTCGCAGAACACCTGCGCGCGGTGCTCGTAGTCTTTGAACATGTCAAAACTGGCACAGGCGGGAGACATCAACACGGCGTCGCCGGAGCGCGCGTGCTCGGTGGCCATCTGCACGGCCAGTGGCAATGTCTCGGCGTCCAGCAACGTGACACCGGTGTCTTGCAGCGCGGCTTGGATCAGCGGCGCGTCGCGCCCCATCAACAACACCGCGCGCGCGTAACGGGACACGGGCGCGGCCAGCGGCGTGAAGTCTTGCCCCTTGCCCTCGCCGCCCAGGATGACGACCACGCGGCGCTCGGCGCCCAGCCCCGTGAGAGCGGCCACCGTGGCGCCCACGTTGGTGCCCTTGCTGTCATCAAAATATTCGACGCCGTTGACGATGGCCACGGGCTCCACGCGGTGCGGCTCACCCCGGTATTCGCGCAGGCCGTACAGCATGGGGGCCAGTGGGCAGCCCGCTGCGGACGCCAGCGCCAGCGCAGCCAGCGCGTTCACGGCGTTGTGGCGGCCGCGGATGCGCAGCGCGTCTGCCGGGATGAGGCGCTGGATGTGCAGTTCTTCCTCCGCCTCGTTGCGACCGCGCTTGCGGGTTTCGTCGGCCTCCATGGCGCGCACAAGCCAGGGCATGCCACTGACCACTTCGATGCCGAAGTCACCTGGCCGCCGGGGCATGTCGCTGCCAAACGTGAGGTGCGTGCGCACCTGAGGCTTTTGCAGCTTCACCTTGACGGGTGGCGGAAGCATCTCCATCACGGCCGGGTCTTCGCGATTCAAAATCATCAGCCCGGTCTGCCCAAAGACGCGCGCCTTGGCAGCGGCATAGGCGTTCATGTCGCCATGCCAGTCCAGATGGTCCTGGGTGATGTTCAGCACCGTGGCCGCCGTGGGCTCAAAGCCCGCGACATCGTCCAGCTGGAAGCTGGAAAGCTCCAGCACCCACACATCGGGCAGCGTGCCCGCGTCGATGTGGGTGGTCAGTGTGTCAAGCAGGGTGGGCCCAATGTTGCCGGCCACCGCGACGCGGCGACCGGAGCGTTCCACCAGTTGGCCAGTGAGCGAGGTGACCGTGGTCTTGCCATTGGTGCCCGTGATGGCCAACACTGCTGGCGCATAGCCCTGCGATGCGTGCAGCATGTCCAGCGCCATGGAATACAAGCTTAATTCGCCTCCAGCGCTTATCCCATAAGCGCTAGCAGCTACCAAAACAGGAGCTATCGCATCAGGACTCAGACCCGGCGAGCGGTACACCGCGTGCAGGTTCTGGTCGTCCACCAGGCGCGCATCCAGCGCACCTGCCACAAATCGCACCTGCGGCAATTCGTGTTGCAGTGCGGCCAGTTGCGGCGGCGCGGCGCGGGTATCGGCCACGGTGACCTGTGCACCCCACCGCGCACACCAGCGCGCCATGGCAAGGCCGGATGCGCCCAGGCCCAGGATGAGAACATTCTTGTCCTGCAAGGGCGGCACGATTTCGGCGGGCGCGCTTTCAGGTTCTGCAGGGGTCTGCGCAGTATCGGCAGCGTTTTCGTCAACCTGCTCCACCTCGGCGGGGGCCACTTCCGGCGCAGCCACTTCGGCAAAAATCTGCGCGACAAAATCGGCGGCGGCCTTGGCGGCCGAAACGGCCGGGGCTTGCTCGGGGTCCCAGGCAGGGACGGACCTGCCCGGTGTTGGTGTTGGTGTTGGTGTTGGTGTTGGTGTTGGTGTTGGTGTTGGTGTTGGTGTTGGGGCAGCAGGCTCGGCCATTGGCTCGACTGGCGCGCTGTCCAAGCCTTTCTCCGCATCCGGATCGGCAACACTGCTGCCCTGCGCCTGCACCACAGCTGGCGGCGTCTCTGCAGCACGATCCTCTGGCTGGCTGTGCGCCTGCACGCCGTGCAACTCCGACGCACCCACGCTCGCGCCTGCCTCATGGGGCTCGGCGGGAGGTGTGCTGGGGATGGGGGGATCGCTGGGATTCATCGCAGTTTCAGGGTAGACAGGCCCACCAGGCACAACAGCATGGTGATGATCCAGAAGCGCACGACGACCTGCGTTTCCTTCCAGCCGCTTTTCTCGAAATGGTGGTGCAGCGGCGCCATCTTCAGCAGGCGGCGACCTTCGCCGTACCGGCGCTTGGTGTACTTGAACCAGGTCACCTGAAGCATCACCGACAGTGCTTCGACCACGAAGATGCCGCCCATGATGGCCAGCACAATTTCTTGCCGGACGATGATGGCAATCGTGCCCAGGGCGGCGCCCAAAGCCAGCGCACCCACATCGCCCATGAACACCTGCGCCGGATGTGCGTTGAACCACAGGAACGCCAGCCCCGCGCCCGCCATGGCGGCGCAGAAGATCAGCAGTTCGCCCGAGCCGGGGATGTGCGGGAAAAACAGGTACTTGGAGTACACGGCGCTGCCCGTGACGTACGCAAACACTCCCAGGGCCGAGCCCACCATCACCACGGGCATGATGGCCAGGCCGTCCAAGCCATCGGTCAGGTTCACTGCATTGCTGGAGCCCACGATGACCAGGTAGGTCAGGATGACAAAGCCCAGCACGCCCAGCGGGTAGCTCACTTCCTTAAAGAACGGCAGCTGCAGGCCGGCCTTGGGCGGCAGGTCAAGCGAGAAGCCCGACTGCACCCAGCCGACGAAAAGCTCCCACACCTTGGCGTTGGAGCTTTCAGAGATGCTGAACACCAGGTACAGCGCGGCGATCAGCCCGATGACCGACTGCCAGAAATACTTTTCGCGCGAGCGCATGCCCTCGGGGTCCTTGTTGACCACCTTGCGCCAGTCGTCCACCCATCCGATGGCGCCAAAACCGAGTGTGACGATAAGCACGATCCACACAAAGCGATTGGACAGGTCAAACCACAGCAGGGTCGAGATCGCAATCGACAGGAGGATGAGCACGCCGCCCATGGTGGGCGTGCCGCTCTTGGACAGGTGCGTCTGCATGGCGTAGCCGCGGATGGGCTGGCCGATCTTGAGCGAGGTGAGCACACGGATCACCTTGGGCCCGGCGATCAGACCAATCAGCAGCGCCGTCATGGCCGCCATCACCGCACGGAACGTGAGGTACTGGAACACGCGAAAGAAGCCGAACTCGGGCGACAGGCCCTGCAGCCATTGCGACACCATCAGCAGCATATGGATTCCCCCGTTCGACGGGCCCGTGACGTGACCGCGCGCGCGATCTCAATGCGTTGCGCCATGGTGTCCCTCCTGTATCCCATTGGACCGTTTTTGTTGTTGTTCTTGCGGCTGCACATCGGCGGTAGCCAGGGCGGCAATGGCCTCCACCACCTGTTCCATCTTCATGAATCTCGATCCCTTGACCAGCACGCTGCCCACGGCAGGCACGGCTTCGCGCACTGCTGACAACAGCGCGCCCATGTCGTGGAAATGCTGGGCACCACCGTAGGCGGATGTCGCGTGCACCGACTGCGCGCCCAGTGCAAACATCTGGGGGATGCCAGCGTTGCGTGCATGCGCCCCGGCCTCGGCGTGGAACTGGGGCCCCTGATCGCCCACCTCTCCCATGTCGCCAAGCACCAGCAACTGCGGTGCAGGAAGCTCGGCCAGCACGTCGATGGCAGCGCGCATGGAGTCGGGGTTGGCGTTGTAGGTGTCGTCCACCACTGTGATCTGCCGACCGGACAGGTTCACGCTGAAGGCGCGGGAGCGGCCTTTGACCGGGGTGAAGCGTGTCAGACCGTCTGCAATGGCGGTCAACGGGGCGCCCGCAGCCTGGGCACAGGCGGCAGCGGCAAGCGCATTGGCCACGTTGTGGCGGCCCGCAATGTGCAAGACGGCGTCCACCGAGCCTTGGGGCGTTGCAATGCTCACCGCCCAGGCGCCTTGCTGCCACTGCGCTTGCGTGCAATCCACATCACCACCGGCTCCAAAGGTGAGGCACTTGCGGCCGGCAGCCAGCACGCGCCACAACCCGGTGTACTCGTCTGCAGCCGGGAAAACAGCTGTGCCATCCAAGGGCAGGCTCGCAAAGACCGAACCGTTCTCGCGTGCAACGGCTTCTACCGTGTGCATGAACTCCAGGTGTTCTCGCTGTGCGTTGTTGACGAGCGCCACGGTCGGCTGCGTCATCGTTGCCAGCGTGGCAATTTCCCCGGGATGGTTCATGCCCATCTCGATCACGGCGGCCTCGTGCGCGCTGCGCAGGCGCAGCAGCATCAAGGGCACGCCAATGTCGTTGTTGAAGTTGCCCTGCGTCGCAAAAGCGGCATCGCCCTTCCAGGCGCGCAGGATGGACGCAATCATCTGCGTCACGGTGGTCTTGCCATTGCTGCCGGTCACGCCAATCAACGGAAGGCTGCATTGCGCACGCCACCCGGCGGCCAGCGCGCCCAACGCGGCGAGGCTGTTGGGCACTTCAATGCCCGGCAGTCCTGCCGCTTCCAGGCCGCCATGGGCCAAGGCGGCGGCCGCGCCGCCAGCGCGCGCGTCCGACAGGAACGCGTTGGCATCAAAACGCTCGCCCTTGAGCGCCACAAAAAGGTCGCCCGCCTGCAGCGTGCGGGTGTCAGTATGGACACGGGCCAGCGGCGTGGCGGGGTCGCCCACCAGGCGGGCGGCAGGCACATGCGGCTGCAGCAATGCGAGCGCCTGCTGCAAAGTCATCATCGCGGTCGGCGCAACTGTGGTCAGGCCCATGGGCTGGCTCCTCGGGCTTGCAGCGCATTTTGGGCGTGGGCCATGTCGGAAAACGGCATACGTACACCCGCTGATTCCTGGGTGTTTTCGTGGCCTTTGCCCGCGATGAGCACCACGTCTTCCGGCGCGGCCTCGGCAACGGCCTGCGCAATGGCGGCAGCGCGGTCGGGTTCTGCGCGGACCACGCTGCTGGCAATGGTTCCTTGCAGGATCTGGTGCAGGATGGCGGCAGGGTCCTCACTGCGAGGGTTATCGCTGGTCACCACCACGCGATCGGCCTGCTGCTGCGCCACGGCGCCCATCAGCGGGCGTTTGCTGGCATCGCGGTTGCCACCACAGCCAAACACACACCAAAGCTGCCCTCCGCGCTGGTCCGCCAAGGGGCGCAAGGCTTGCAGCGCTTTCTCCAGCGCATCGGGGGTGTGGGCGTAGTCCACCGCCACCAGGGGCTGTCCCGGGCTGTGGATTTGCTCCATGCGGCCCGGCACTGGCGAGAGTTGGGCACAGGCGTAGAGCGCGTGCTCCAACGGCACACTCAGCGCGCGCAGCGCTGCCAGTACGCCCAACAGATTGGAGACGTTATATTGCCCAATCACACGCGTCTGCAGCACATGGGTGTGCACGCCCTCTGCCACGGTAAAGCGCAGCCCGCCGTCACCCATGCCGATGTCGCGCGCGGCGAGACGGGCGGGGCCGGTGATGGAAATGCTCCACAGGTCCAGCAGCCGGTCGGTCAGTGCCGCATGCAGTTCTGCACCACGCGGATCGTCCACGTTGACCACTGCAGCCTGCAAGCCAGGCCAGTCGAAGAGCGCGCTCTTGGCCTGCCAATAGGCCGTCATGCTGGGGTGGTAGTCCAGGTGGTCCTGCGTGAAATTGGTGAACAACGCGACGCGGATGCGCGTGCCCTCCAGGCGGTGCTCGGCCAGTCCGATGGACGAGGCCTCAATGGCGCAGGCGGAGCGGCCTTGGTCTGCGAACTGCAGGAAGGCATATTGCAGACGCACCGGGTCGGGGGTGGTCATCCCCGTCGAAGTGAGCGCTGGCGGAATACCAATACCCAAAGTGCCGATCAGCGCACATCCACCTTTTGCAATAAGCTCATTTTTTGATAGCACATTGAGTGCTTGTGCCAGCCACCAGCTGGTGCTGGTTTTGCCATTGGTGCCCGTTACAGCCACTACATCCAGGCGCTGGGAAGGCTGGTCGAACCAATCGGCCGCGATGAGACCGGTGGCGGCCTTCAAACCACGCAGCGCTGCTACGGGCATGCCGTGGAGCGCAAAGTCTTCGGCGCCTTCATGCTCGACCAGGCAGGCCACCGCACCGCGATTCAAGGCATCGCCTATGTGCGCGCGGCCATCGGTAGCTGCGCCGGGCCAGGCAATGAAGCCGTCACCGGGCCGCACTTGGCGGCTGTCGGTCTGCAGCGTGCCGGTCACTTTTTCGCGCAACCAGGCAACGGCGTCGTGCACCGTCTCCAGCAAGGGCAGCGCCATCGTCACAGCGACTCCTCCACCGCGTCGGCCACGATCTGCGGCTTGACCGCCATGTCCGGCTGCACGCCCATCATGCGCAGCGTCTGCTGCACCACCTCACTGAACACGGGGGCCGCCACAGCGCCACCGTAGATCGCGCCCGCGCTGGGCTCGTCGATCATCACCGCCACGATGATGCGGGGCTTGTCGATGGGCGCCATGCCGGTGAACCACGCACGGTACTTGCCCGACGCGTAGGTCTTGCCCACCTGTTTGCGCGCGGTGCCCGACTTGCCGCCGACCGAATAGCCCAATGTCTGCGCCTTCTGCCCCGTACCGCCCGGGCCGGCGGCCATCTGCAGCATCTTGCGCACCTGATCGGCTGTGCGTTCGGAGAACACGGGCACGCCCACGGCAATGTCGTCGCTTTTGAGCATGGTGGCCGGAATGACCCGTCCGCCGTTGGCAAAAACGGTGTACGAGCGCGCCATCTGGAACAGGCTGGCCGACAGACCGTAGCCATACGACATGGTGGCCTGCTCCACCGGGCGCCACGTCTTGTAGGGCCGCAGGCGGCCGCTGATGGCACCGGGGAATCCGATCTGCGGCTTCTGCCCGAAGCCCGCTGCCGAAAACGTTTCCCACATCTCGCGCGCAGGCATCTGCATGGCGAGCTTGGTGGTGCCCACGTTGCTGGATTTCTGGATGACCCCTTCGACCGTCAGCACGCCGTAGTTGTGCGTATCGGAAATGGTCGAACCCGTGATGTTGATGCGCCCGGGTGTGGTGTCCACAATCGTATCGGGGCGCACACGACCGGATTCAAGCGCCAATCCGATGGTGAACGGTTTCATGGTGGAGCCGGGTTCGAACACGTCGGTGAGCGCGCGGTTGCGCAACTGCTCGCCCGTCAGGTTCCGGCGCTTGTCGGGCACAAAACTCGGGTAGTTCGCCAACGCCAGCAGTTCGCCCGTGTGGGCGTCCAGCACGACCACACTGCCGGCCTTGGCCTTGTGGGCCATCACCTGGTCACGCAGCTTTTGGTACGCAAAAAACTGCACCTTGCTGTCGATGGACAGTTGCATGTCCTTGCCGTCGACAGGCGGCACGGTGTCGCCTACTCCCTCCACCACACGGCCCAGCCGGTCTTTGATCACGCGGCGCGATCCGGCTTTGCCGGCCAGCTGGTCGTTGAAGGCCAGCTCCATCCCTTCCTGGCCGTGGTCTTCGACATTGGTAAAGCCCACGACATGGGCCGCCGCCTCGCCTTCGGGGTACTGGCGCTTGTATTCCTTGCGCTGGTAGATGCCCTTGATGTCGAGCTTGGCAATCTGCTGCCCCACATCCCAATCAAGCTGACGCTTGATCCAGACAAATGTCTTGTCCTCGTCTGCGAGCTTCTTTTGCAGATCGGCCTGCGACATGTCGAGCAGCTTGGCCAGTTGCTTGAGCTTGGCGCGAACTTCCGGCTTGTCCTGGTCTACGTCTTCTGGAATGGCCCAGATACTGGCCGCCGGCACGCTGGATGCCAGGATGAGCCCGTTGCGATCCAGAATTTTTCCGCGGTTCGCGGGCAACTCCAGCGTGCGCGCAAAACGCACTTCACCCTGGCGTTGAAAGAAGGCGTTGCCAATCACCTGCACGTAGGCCGCCCGCGCACCCAAAACCACAAAACCCAGCGCAATCGCCGCCACGATGAACTTGCTGCGCCACACCGGCGTCTTGCTGGCCAGCAAGGGGCTGGAGGTATAGAGCACACTGCGGCTCATGGCTGCACCCCTTCCAGACGGGCAGGAGCGTGCGTGGTGGAAGCCGATGCGGCTGCCACACCTTGCGGGTCGGAAACATACTGCGTGATGGCCGGCGTGGCGGTGCGCATGTTGAGCTGGGCGCGCGCGATTTTTTCCACCCGCAGCGGCGTGGCCTGTGCACGCTTTTCCACCTGCAGACGCTGGTGCTCTGTTTCAAGGCGGCGCGCTTCGACCGTCGCGCGGTCCAGCTCGGTGAACAGGCGGCGCGATTCATACTGGGTGTGCACCAGATAGATCGCGCTGGCCAGCACCGCCAGCAGCAGGACGAGGTTGAGACGCGTCATCGAGCCCCCACGCTCCGCACAGACGTGTCGTCACGCCCCCCCGAGGGGACCGCGTTTTGCCTTGGGGCGGCCCGGCGACACAACATTGCCCCCACGCTTGTCACTGCGTGTACTGCGCTGCCCCCCGAAGGGGCCGCGTTTTGCCTTGGGGCGGCCCGGCGACAAAACACCGCGCTCACAGGGAAACTCCGGTCCGTTCAGCAACGCGCATGATGGCGCTGCGAGAGCGGGGGTTGGCCGCCACTTCGGCGGCGCTGGGCTTGATGCGGTCCAGGGCCACAAGCTTCATGGCCTGGGGGGCTGCAAAAGGCGCGCGGCGGTCGTAGACCTCCTTGGAGTGTTTGGCGATGAATTGCTTGACGATGCGGTCTTCCAGCGAGTGAAAGCTGATGACCACCAGTCGTCCACCTGGCTGCAGCACCGTGAGGCTGGCCTCTAGCGCCTGTTGCAGCTCTTCAAGCTCGGCGTTGATGAAAATCCGAAGAGCTTGAAATGTGCGCGTTGCAGGGTTCTGGCCCGCTTCGCGGGTTTTGACCGCGCCAGCCACGAGATCGGCCAGTTCTGCGGTGGTTGCAAGAGGACCCCGCTCTTCGCGCCGCGCAACAATCGCCTTTGCAATGGGGCCAGCAAACCGTTCTTCACCGTAGTCACGTATCACCTCCGCAATCTGACCGACCTCGGCCGTCGCCAACCAATCAGCCACGCTTTCGCCGCGCGTGGTGTCCATGCGCATGTCCAGCGGACCGTCAAAACGGAAACTGAAACCCCGCTCGGGGCTGTCGATCTGGGGAGAGCTGACACCCAGGTCCATCAGCACACCCGCGGCACTGCCCGCGGGCAGATCGGCCAGGTGGCGAAATCCTTCGTGCCGAATGGAAAAACGCGCATCGGTGATGCGCGTTGCTTCGGCGATGGCTTCCAGGTCCTTGTCAAAGGCCACAAGGCGCCCCTGTGGCCCTAACCTGAGCAGGATCAGGCGAGAGTGCCCCCCGCGCCCGAAGGTCGCGTCCACCCAGGTGCCAGCGGGCTCAGGTCCCGCGCCACCCAGGAGGCCATCCACCGCCTCATTCAGGAGGACGGTGGTGTGTTGCAAAGGAGTGGAGGTCACAGGCGCGCTCAAAAGGAAAAGTCCTTGAAGACATCCGGCATCTCACCCTGCATGGCCTGGGCTTCCTGCGCGTCGTAGGTTGCCTTGTCCCAGAGTTCGAAATGATTGCCCATGCCCAGGAGCATGGTGTCTTTGGAGATACCGGCTGCTTCACGCAGCTCGGGCGAAACCAGCACACGGCCGGTGGCATCCATATCTACATCCATGGCATTGCCAAGGAAGATGCGCTTCCACCACTGGGCGGACATGGGCAACTGGGCAATGCGCTCCCGAAACTTTTCCCACTCGGGGCGGGGAAAGACCATGAGGCAGCCGTGCGGGTGTTTGGTGATGGTGAGCTGACCCGCTGCGGTGGCCGCCAGGACGTCACGATGCCGGGTCGGCACAGACAGCCGACCCTTCGCATCGAGACTCAGCGACGAGGCACCTTGAAACACAGACAGATTCCCAACTCGGTTGAATCCTCATCAGCCCGTGCAAGGGGCCTGGAGGCACTTTTCACCACTTAATTGCACTTTTTTGCACTGTAGCAGGAAAAGCACGCCGAGCAAGGGGGTGCACACCAAACTTTTGTAATGAAATCAACGACTTAGGCGCGACTCTGCAGCCGCCCAAAAACTAAAAGTCGTTGAAAAATAAGCACTTACGGGAGCCTATGAAAGTGACCTCTCAAGGCCAAACCGAGTGGTCACAGGATGTAGCGCGACAAATCTTCGTCCTGGCTCAGGGTCTGCAGGCGGCTGTCCACGTACGCTGCATCTATGGTGACCGTCTGGCCAGAGAGGCGCGTGGCCGTATAACTGACTTCGTCCAGTAGCCGCTCCATCACCGTCGACAAACGGCGTGCACCGATGTTTTCGGTGCGTTCGTTCACCTCAAAAGCAATGCGCGCCAGGCGCGTGATGCCTTCGGGCACAAACTCCAGCGTTACGCCTTCGGTCGCCAGTAAGGCTTGGTACTGCTTGACGAGGGATGCGTGGGTCTGCGTGAGGATGGCCTCAAAGTCCTTTACCGACAGGGACTCCAGTTCCACACGGATGGGGAAACGCCCCTGCAGTTCAGGAATCAGGTCGCTGGGCTTGGACAGGTGGAAAGCGCCGGACGCAATGAACAGGATGTGGTCCGTCTTGATCAGCCCGTACTTGGTGGTCACCGTGGTCCCCTCCACCAACGGCAGCAAGTCGCGCTGTACCCCTTGGCGTGAGACATCGGCACCGCTGGACTCCTGGCGGGCAGCCACCTTGTCGATCTCGTCGATGAAGACAATTCCGTTCTGCTCAGCGTTGGCCACGGCGCGGGCCTTGATTTCTTCCTCGTTGACCAGCTTGCCCGCCTCTTCGTCGGTGATGAGCTTCAGCGCCTCGGCGATCTTGAGCTTGCGGGTGTGACGCTTGTCCTGACCCATCTGGCTGAACATGCCACGCAGTTGCTCGGCCATTTCTTCCATGCCTTGCGGGCCCATGATTTCGAGTTGAGGGCGCCCTTCGGCCACGTCGATCTCAATCTCCTTGTCGTTCAACAGACCTTCGCGCAGCTTCTTGCGAAACACCTGCCGCGCCGTGTTGTCAGCCACGGGCTCTGTGGTGCCCGTTGCAGCGCGGGCCGTCGGCACCAGCACATCCAGAATGCGCTCCTCCGCCGCGTCTTCGGCGCGGGTGCGCACCTTCTTCATTTCAGACTCCCGTGTCTGCTTGACGGCCATTTCCGCCAGGTCGCGGATGATGGAGTCCACATCCTTGCCCACATAGCCCACCTCGGTGAACTTGGTGGCTTCGACCTTGATGAAAGGCGCGTCGGCTAGCTTGGCCAGGCGGCGCGCGATCTCGGTCTTGCCCACGCCCGTGGGGCCGATCATGAGGATGTTTTTGGGCGTGATTTCCTGGCGCAGGCTGCCTTCGACCTGCTGGCGGCGCCAGCGGTTGCGCAGCGCAATGGCCACGGCGCGCTTGGCGCTGGCCTGGCCCACGATGTGGTGGTCCAGTTCGGAGACGATTTCCTGGGGGGTCATGGACGACATGGCAAAAATTCCAGTCAAATTGGGCTCTAGCGCTTATCCATCAAGCGCTACCAGCTATCAAAAACGTATCAAAACCATATCAGAAGCGGTAAATCCGCCCTGCGAACACCGACTTACAGCGTCTCGATGGTGTGGTTCATGTTGGTGTAGATGCACAACTCACCCGCAATCTCCAGCGACTTCTTGACGACGTCTTGTGCAGAAAGGTCGGTGTGGTTGAGCAGTGCCTTGGCGGCCGAATGCGCATATGCACCGCCGGATCCAATCGCCACGATGCCCTGTTCGGGCTCCAGCACGTCGCCGTTGCCGGTGATGATGAGTGAGGCTTCGAGATCCGCCACGGCCAGCATGGCCTCGAGGCGGCGCAGCACACGGTCGGTGCGCCAGTCCTTGGTCAGCTCAATGGCCGCCCGCACGAGGTGGCCCTGATGTTTGTCGAGCTTGGCCTCAAAGCGCTCAAACAGCGTGAATGCGTCAGCCGTGGCGCCCGCAAAACCCGCTAGCACCTTGCCGTGGTGCAGCTTTCGCACCTTGCGCGCGGTGCCCTTGACGACGATGTTGCCCAGCGTGACCTGCCCGTCCCCGCCAATGGCCACCTGCACGCCCTGGGGAGTCTGGCGGCGTACGCTCAGGATGGTGGTGCCGTGAAACACCGGATGGTTGTCTTGTGATGAATCCATAGCTGCGGCAGATGAGGGTTGCACCTCGTTTTGCAAGCGCATTCCCAAGTGGCGCCTTCAGGTTCAGCTGCCGCAGCGCAACGATCTCGCTTGATCGCTCGATCCCTAACGTGCCTACACGCCCAATGCCAGGGCTTAGTTCTTGCGCGGAACCACCCAAGCGTGTTCGTTGATGCCGATCACGTTGAAGAAAATCGCCACCAGTCGCTGCAGGTTCTGGAACTGGATGACATGGCCCTGGCCTTGCTGCTCGGCCGCCCAGTTGAGCACTGACCCTGCAGCGGCAAAGTCCACGCGAATGAGCTTGTCGCACGCAATGGTGAGTGGCACACCGGGGCGCAGGAACGCCTGAAACGGCTCCAGCAAAGGGGTTGCGTCCCCATCAATGTGACCACTGAGCTGAGCGGCGGGTCCTGTGTCCAACGACGCTGGCATGGATGTCTCGCCCAGGTCTGACGGTCCAAAGTCGCTGTCGGCGGCCAGCGGGGCGGCGCCCGATGTGGCGCCTTCGTTGTCCGAATATCCGCAGCGCGGAGACACCCAGGACGGAGGCGAGACCTCGTAGGTCACGCAGTAGTCCAGAGCCACCATCTCAAACTCGTCCGCTTTGCCCATGAGGCGCAGCGCCGCCATGCGCAGCCGCCACCATTCGGGGCTGGTCGACCGATCTCCAGACTGAGCTTTGGCATCCAGCAGGGCATTGAGCTTTTCAACCCCCGAGAAGATCAGCTGTCCGTCGCGGTCAGCCCACAGGGTGAACTGATCGGCCATCAGGGGCACGGCTGCTTCGTCGATGCCAGTGAGTCGCGCCCAGGACAAAGTCCACGGGGAGGCCGAGCGGGCCAGCGATGCCTGCAGCGCAGCCACCGACGACACCGCCAATGTGGGCGGGGCGTTCCAACTGAAATCCTTGCGCACCACGGCCGCAGCACCGGCAGCAGGCTCCACCTCAGCCGCCATACCCAGTTGCTCGGGCATGGAGAACCACAGCGGCGCAGACCGGCTGTACTGGGCCGCAAAGTCAATGGCGAGGGTGTCAAACCGGTCGTGTTGTCCGGTAGCGCGGTACAGATCGAACAGCGTCATCCAGATTTCGAGCTGCTGCTCAGGCGCATCCTGCTGATGATGTGCCAACACGTCCAGCAGTCCGGACTCTGCCCCTGCGTGGTCACCATTGGCAAACCGGATGGCGGCTTCTTCTAGATCAGGTTCGTGCACGAATTCCTCCGGTTCGAATGCGGGCGCGGGTTGTGTCGCCGTCACCGCAGGGCTGAAGGATGCTTCATCCGGGCCGGTGGCGTTCATTTGCGCATCGGCGCCGCCAAAACGGCCAATGGCCATGCTGTCGTCTGCAAACAGGGGCTGGACAGCAGCTTTGTTCTCCAGCGGCGCGGGCAGGCTGCCGGGCGCTGTGGGCGCGTAAGCGCGAGCGTGGGCCGACTCGCTGCCTTCTTCGGTGCTCGACTCAGGCATCACGCCCGGCTGGGTGGGGGCATCAGCGCCTTGTTTGCTCTTCCACCACTGCTGCGACATCTGCGCTTCGATCTCGTCGATCTTCTTGAGCGTGACGGCACGCTCATCAGGCGAGGCCATGCTGCTCTGAAAGAAAGACGGCCGACCTGCAGCGTCTTCGACGCGCTGACCCTGCAACACCTCACGCTGGCGCAGTTTGCGCAGCTGATCGAATTCGCGGCGCCGCACGAAGTCGTTGCGGCGCTTGCGCTCGATCATCTCCTTGAGCATCTGCTTGCTGTACTGGCTTTCCCGGTCATCCTGGATCGAATCCAGCTCGGTCCAGTTCACCGTCGGGTTCTTCACGAACCGAACCACCTTCGACAGCAGGCCTCCAGGGGTGGTTTCTTCCTTGCTCATGGCTCAGGGTACAGGGGGTGCACAGTGCGAACGGGCCAGGTGGCCAGATCAATCACCGAACATCTTCTGCTTGAGTTCGCGGCGCTGCTGGGCTTCCAGCGACAGCGTCGCGGTGGGGCGGGCAATCAGGCGGCCCACACCAATGGGCTCGCCGGTTTCGTCGCAATACCCGTAGTCACCCGAGTCGATGCGGCCAATGGATTGCTCGATCTTCTTGAGCAGCTTGCGCTCGCGGTCGCGGGTGCGCAGCTCCAGCGCGTGTTCTTCTTCGATGGTGGCACGGTCGGCCGGGTCAGGCACCACGACGGTGTCTTCACGCAGATGCTCGGTGGTTTCGCCAGCGCTGTTGTGGATTTCTTGCTTGAGTTGAACGAGCTTGAGGCGAAAGAACGCCATTTGCTTGTCGTTCATGTACTCGCTATCAGGCATGGCCATGACTTCAGCGTCGGTCAACTCTGCGGCGGACTTGGTTTTCCAGTTGTTCGCCAGCTTGGGGTCTTTTTTCGCAGCCGTAAAAGTCGGATGCGCTTGCACAGTCGTGGGCATGGTGTGTAGATAACTGGCTTTGGCAGCGGTCGAGGCCACTGCCTGTGCCATGGATGGTACGGTCAATTGGGCCAATCGGGAAGAAGGCCGGGTTGTGCGCACGGGTACCTGTGAGCCTGCTTGCAGGACAGGGGCCGCAGCGGGTGCCACGGCTGGGGTTGCAGTCGCCTTGGGTGCCGCAGCAGCCTTGGCAGTGGCCTTCGCAGCAGCTTTGGGTGCCGCTGGGGCGGCGGCGCTTTTCGCCGCGGCAGGGGTGGCCTTGGTGGCTCCCTTGGGTTTGCTGGTGTCGGCTTTCACTTCCTGGTCTCCTCGCAATACGGGCGGGCCCCAGCAGCTTTCGCAGCCAAGGGCGGGTGGCAAGCCTTCCGGGGTTTTACCGGGGCGCGATTGTATCGACCTGGGCTGACGCAAACGGAGATGTTGCGGATACAACACAAACCCATCAGGTGACCTGCGCCCTCCAGGGGCGCCAGCCCGTCAGACAAGGCTCTGTTCCAGGCCCTGCAGGAAGATGTCCTTGGGCAGGTCGATACCAATGAAGACCATCTTACTGGTGCGGACCTCGCCCTCGGCCCACTGGGGGCCCAGATCGCTGCCCATCAGCTGGTGCACGCCCTGGAAGATCACCTTGCGCTCGGTGCCTTTCATATGAAGCACCCCTTTGTAGCGCAGCATGCGCGGGCCGTAAATATTCACGATGGCGCCCAGAAAGTCCTCCAGCTTGGCCGGATCGAACGGCCGGTCAGAGCGGTAGACGAAACTCTTCACATCATCGTCATGGTGATGATGGTGCCCATGCCCATGCCCATGCCCATGCTCGTGTTGGTGCGATGGGTGGTCGCAGTGCTCGCCATGCACGTGATCGTGGTGCGCATGATCGTGCGCCTCTTCTTCCTTGAGGAAGTCCGGGTCGATGTCGAGCTTGGCATTGAGGTTGAAGCCCCGCAGGTCCAGCACCTCCTTGAGCGGCACCTCGCCGAAATGCACAGCTTTCATCGGGGCGCGCGGGTTCATGTGCTTCAGGCGATGGATCAGGGCGTCGGTTTCCTCCTTGGAAACCAGATCCGTCTTGGACAGGAAGATCTGGTCCGCAAAACCCACCTGGCGGCGCGCCTCCTGGCGGTCATTGAGCTGCTGCGGCGCGTGCTTAGCATCCACCAGCGTGATGATCGAGTCGATCAGGTAGGTTTCAGCGATCTCTTCGTCCATAAAGAATGTCTGCGCCACTGGACCTGGGTCGGCCACGCCGGTGGTTTCGATCACGATGCGCTCAAAGTCCAGCAGGCCCTTGCGCTTCTTGGCGGCCAGCAGTTGCAACGTCTCGCGCAGGTCTTCGCGGATGGTGCAGCAGATGCAGCCGTTGCTCATCTGCACGATCTGCTCTTTGGACTCGGTCACCAGGATGTCGTTATCGATGTTTTCTTCGCCGAACTCGTTCTCGATCACGGCGATCTTCTGGCCGTGGGCCTCGCTCAGCAGGCGCTTGAGCAGCGTGGTTTTGCCAGAGCCCAGAAAGCCGGTAAGGATGGTGACGGGGATCAATGCCATAAATCTATCTTTCAATCGGGTCAATACATACGCTGCAGGCGCGGCCCGCAAAGCGCAGTGCCCCACGGAGGGGTGCATTTTTAGTGTACCGAGGCTGTCAAGCCCCTGCAGGGGGCCGCTCGGTTACCCCTTGCGCATTACCACCAACCCCTTCAAGTATTCCCCTTCCGGGAACTCCAGGGTCATCGGGTGGTCGGGCGCGCCGCCCAAGCGCTCCAGGATGTAGCCGTCCACGCCCGCATCCGCGCCCGCCGAGGCCACGATTTTGTGGAACAGGTCAGCGCTGATGCCACCCGAACACGAGAAGGTGAACAGCACCCCTCCAGGGATCAGCAACTGCAGTGCCAGCCGGTTGATGTCCTTGTAGGCGCGCGCGGCCCGCTCGGCGTGTGCGGCGGTGGGGGCAAACTTGGGCGGGTCGAGCACGATGGCGTCAAAGCGCTGACCTTCCTTCAAGAACTGGCGCAGCGACGCGTTCACATCCGCGTCCAGGAAGCTCGCGCGGTTTACGTCGAAGCCATTGAGCGCCACGTGGGCCCGGGCGCGTTCCAGCGCGGGGCCGGACGAGTCGATGGACGTCACATGCCCATCGGCCGCGGCACCCGCTGCCCGCATGCCCGCCAGCGCGGCCACGCTGAAACCGCCGGTGTAGCAAAAGCAGTTAAGCACGTGCTTGAAACCCAGGCGCTGCGCGTAGTCGGCAAAACGCTTGCGGCTGTCGCGCTGGTCCAGATAGAACCCTGTTTTGTGGCCCTCGGCAATGTTGAGCGTCAGGCGCCATTGGTGTTCGTGAATGGACAGCTCCAGCGGTGGCGGGGCATCGCCCGCCTGTGCGGGAGCGCCGCCACGCAGCCAGCCCGTAGCGGGCTCCAGGCCTTCCAGCGCGCGCACGCTGGCATCTGATCGTTCATACAGCTTGGCGAGGCCCGTCTCGCGCAGCAGGGCGTCGGCGATCACGTCCTTCCAGCGCTCGGTGCCCGCGCTGGTGAACTGCGCCACCAGTGTGTCGCCATAGCGGTCCACGATGAGACCGGGCAAGCCATCGGATTCGCCATGCACCAGCCGAATACCGTCACTTTGCACATCAAAACGGGCTCTGGCGATGATGGAACGAGCGCAAGCAGCTATAAAAAAAGGAGCGTCAATCCGCTGCGCCTCGTCAAAGCTCCACACCCGCGCCCGGATGCGCGAGCTGGGGCTGAAGGCGGCCCAAGCCAGGAACTGGCCCTCGTGCGACTCCACACGCACGGTCTCGCCGCTGTCGCCGCCGCCTTTTGCAATGGCCGACTCAAAGATCCAGGGATGGCGGCGCAAGAGGGAGCGCTCTTTGCCGGGGCGGAGGCGGAGGGTTTTCATCCCTCGGATTGTGCGGGCTCGTCTGCGCTTGGTGGACGTCGGGGATCAAAAACGACTGCAATGCACATGACTAAAGTCGATTAATTTGACAAATATGATTTTATAGCAATAGAATTCTCTAAATTATCATTTTTATCAAAGGACAATTCGATGACGACGACCCAAAGTCAGCTAGCTACGCCCTCCTCCCTTCTGGGCTCTTCCCCGGGAAGTCACGCTGCGGTGTTGACCGATATCCGTGAGTTTCTGGCGTTCAAGATCGGTAACGAGGAGTACGGCGTGGACATCCTGCGGGTGCAAGAAATTCGCTCGTACGAAAAGCCCACCACCATTGCCAATGCGCCCGCCGACCTCAAAGGCGTGGTGAACCTGCGCGGTGTGATCGTTCCCATCATCGACCTGCGCCTGAAGCTGGGGCTTGCCACCGTGCAGTACGACCACCTCACGGTGGTCATCGTGCTCAACATCGGCCACCGGGTGATCGGGGTGGTAGTGGACGGGGTGTCCGACGTGCTCACGCTGGAGCGCGAGCAGCTGCGCCCTGTCCCTGCACTGCGCGGCGACTTTGACCCAGAACATCTGCTGGCGATTGGCTCGGTCGGCCGGCGCATGCTGATCCTGCTGGACATCGAAAAATTCTTGGGTCCAGTACTGACAACTGATACCCCCACCGCTGCGCATTGAACCGCCGGATGTCCACCCCGCAACCACCACCCTCGCCATGAACTTCAGCGATCTAAAAATCTCGACCCGCCTGGCCCTGCTACTGGCCATTTTGTGCATTGTTGGCGCGGCGCTCGGCGTTGCCGGCATTGCCGGTATGCAACGCGCCAATACCAGTCTCAATACGGTCTACCAGGATCGGGTGGTTCCGCTCAAACAGATCAAGCAGGTGTCAGACGCCTATGCCATCAACGTAGTGGATACCGCACACAAGGTTCGCGATGGCGCACTGACGGCACAACAAGGGCTACAGGCGATTGCCCAAGCAAGGGCTGCCATTCAGAGCAACTGGAGCGCATATTTAGCCACCGAACTGGTCCCAGAGGAGGTCCGGCTGGTGGAGCAGTTTAAACAACGTCAAACACGCGCCGAGACATCCGTTGTCGAATTCGAGAAGCTGCTGAAGTCGGCGAACATGCCGCAACTGGCAACCTTCGCCGCCAACGAGATGTATCCAGCGCTAGACCCGCTCCAAGAAGTATTAGGGGCGCTCGTGGAGGTGCAGTTGAATATCGCAAAAGCTGAGTACGACAATTCGGAGTCGAGATATCAAAAGACGGTATTTGCGATTGCACTGTCTATAGCAGCCAGCAGTTTGCTAGCTCTCGGTGTGGGCATTTTTGTGATCCGGTCGATCACCATGCCACTACGCAGCGCACTAGCGCTTTCTGACGCGATCGCTGGCGGGGACCTGACCCAAAACATCCAAGTACAGGGCAGCAATGAGATGTCCCAGCTGCTGCATGGTCTGAACGGCATGCAGACATCACTGGTGACGTTAGTGCGCGCGGTTCATGAAAGCGCTACGAGCGTGTCTGCCGCATCAGCAGAAATCGCCCAGGGAAACAACGATCTCTCTGCGCGAACTGAAGGCCAAGCCAGCGCACTCGAAGAAACCGCTGCATCGATGGAAGAGCTCAATTCGACAGTGCGCCAGAATGCCGATAACTCAAGCCACGCCAATCAGCTTTCGAAGAACGCCTCCACCATTGCAGTGCAGGGCGGTGAAGTGGTGGCCGATGTGGTTCGCACCATGAAAGACATCAACCACAGCAGCAGCAAAATCGCTGACATCATTGGCGTAATCGACGGGATCGCGTTCCAGACCAACATCTTGGCGTTGAACGCTGCAGTGGAAGCCGCCCGCGCCGGGGAACAAGGCCGAGGCTTCGCGGTGGTAGCCAGCGAAGTTCGCAACCTTGCTGGTCGATCCGCCGAGGCTGCACGGGAGATCAAGATTTTGATTGGAAACAGTGTCGAACGTGTGGAAGCGGGTACAGCTCTGGTCGACAGGGCGGGTCAGACAATGAGCGAGGTGGTGGATTCCATCCGAAGGGTTACCGAGATCATGGGAGAGATCAGCGGCGCCAGCAGCGAACAGAGCCAGGGGGTGGACCAGATCAATGAAGCTGTCACGCAGATGGACCAAGCCACACAACAGAATGCCGCACTGGTGGAAGAAATGGCGGCGGCGGCGGCAAGCCTTAACCAGCAGGCCAGCGCATTGGTAGCAACGGTCTCCACATTCAAATTGCCATAGGCGCCACCCGTGCCGACAGCTGCGCCCCTAATTTAACTGAGGTCAGCCCAGAAGACTTTCGTCAGAACGATCCAAACGCCCCACCGGCCCACTGGGCATGTGTCAGGTTGGGAGCGCGGATCAGCGGTTAAGGAAGACTACTTTTTCCTTGCCCGCGGGTGCGCAGCGTCGTAAACCTTGGCCAGGTGCTGAAAGTCAAGCCGTGTATAGACCTGCGTGGTGGTGATGTTGGCGTGGCCCAACAGCTCTTGCACCGCGCGCAGGTCGCCGCTACTTTGCAACAGATGGCTGGCAAACGAGTGGCGCAGCATATGGGGGTGCACCGGCGTGGTCAGCCCGGCCTGCTGGCTGCGCTGGCGCAGGCGCAGCCAGATCGACTGGGCCGTGAGCCGCTTGCCGCGCTGGCCCACGAACAACGCTACATCGAGCCGCGCCGAGCCTTCGCCGCCAAACGGCGTCGCCCGCAGTGCCAGCCAGGCCTGCAGCGCTACGGTGGCCGCGCTGCCCACGGGCACGCTGCGGCGCTTGCTGCCTTTGCCAAACACATGGGCCTCACCCGCCTGCAGATCGACCCAACCTCGCCCCAGCCGCTGCGTGTCGGCATTGGGGATGGCGTCCAGCCCCGCGAGTTCACCCACCCGCAGTCCGCACCCGTACAGCAGCTCGACCATGGCGGCGTCTCGCGCCTCCAGCCACGGATCGGCGCCGGCGTTGTCGAATTCGGCCAGGCGCACGGCGTCGTCCACCCCCAGCGCCTTGGGCAGGGGTTTGGGTGCCTTGGGGGCCCGCACGTCCTGCACCGGGTTGTGCGGGATCAATCCCTGCCGCCCGGCCCAGATGAAAAAACCGCGCCAGCCCGACAGGATGAGCGCAATGCCGCGCCCGCTGCGCCCGCCGCTGTGCATCTGCGCCACAAAACGGCGGATGTGCGCGGTCTGCAGTTGCAGCAGCGGCACGTTCACGCCGGCTGCAAACTGCGCCAGTTTTTCCAGATCCAGCGTGTAGAGCGTGAGCGTGCGCGCCGCCAGGCGCTTTTCAACTCGCACATGGTCCAGGTAGCGCAGGACGTGCGGGTCGATTGGGGTGGGCGGTGTGGGCGCTTCAGACATTTGCCGTGGCCGAGCCGCCGCCGTGTGCGCGAACGTGTGTGCGGGTGCTGGCTTGCGGGCTATTTCAGCCGCAGCAGCGCGGCGCTGGCAAGTTCTGCCATGCGCGAAAGAAACTCGGTACCCATCGTGGCGTCAAAGCGCTGTGGGTCGTGGCTGCCCAGCACCAGCAGGCCAAAGGCGGGCGTGGCGCTGTCGATAGCGCCTGCGCGCAGCGGTAGCAGAGCCAGCGACTGGGCGGGCTCGCCCGCCTCGTTGGCCAGCCAGGCGGCGGGCTCGAACCCCAGGTTGGGGCCGCAGAACGGCATGGTCAGCGACGAGGCAAACGCCCGCGCATCTTCGCTGGCGCCCTGAGTGAAGTCGGCGTCGATGTACGGCGCGGCCACTTCCCACACGCGCACCGCTGCCTGGGGCACGTCGAACAAGGTGCGCACGCCATCCACCACCGCCTGAGGCAGGTCAAACGGATCGCGCACCTGCAACAGACTACCGGTCCATTGGTGCACCTTGTGGGCAATGGCGGCGTTTTCGGTGCTGTTGCGCACCATTTCCATGATGCGCTGCTCCAGGCCCTTGATCTTTTCGCGCAGCATTTCCGCCTGCCGCTCCTGCAGGCTCACGGCGCGCGCGCCGTGAGGGCTGGTGATCTGCACGCTGGCCAGCACCTCGGCATGGCGCTCGAAGAAGCCCGGTGTGTTGGTCAGGAACTGGGCGATGTCGTCTTCGGTGATCGGGGGGATTTGAGAGGTCATAAAGTGGTGTCTGGAATGTCGATCTGGCCTTCGAACACCGTGGTGGCGGGGCCGGTCATGAAAACGGAATCAGCCTCCTGGCCGCTCCAGGCGATGGTGAGGCGACCGCCGCGCGTGTCCACATGCACCTCGTTGTCGAGCAGGCCCAGGCGGATGCCAGCCGCCACCGCAGCGCAGGCGCCTGTGCCGCAGGCCAGGGTTTCACCCACGCCACGCTCGAACACGCGCAGGCGCACGTGGGTGCGGTCCACGATCTGCAAAAAGCCTGCGTTCACACGTTGCGGAAAGCGCACGTGGTTTTCAATCAGAGGGCCGGTCTCCAGCACCGGTGCGGTGTCCACGTTGCCCACCAGCTGCACGGCATGCGGATTGCCCATGGAGACAACCGCTACCAAAACAGTAGCTACCAGCGCTTTACCATCAAGCGCTAGAGGCCATTTTTGCCCTAAACCTTGATCCACAGCGCTCAGGCCCGTGGCATCAAACGGAACCTGGGCGGGCTCGAACTGCGGGCGACCCATGTCCACGGTGACACGGCCATCGGGCGTGAGTCGGGGGGCGATCACGCCGCCTTTGGTCAATACGCGGAGGGTGTCTTTACCAGACAGGCCCTTGTCGTGCACAAAGCGCGCAAAGCAGCGGGCGCCGTTGCCACACTGCTCCACCTCGCCGCCGTCGGCGTTGTGGATCACGTATTCAAAGTCGATGCCTTCGGCGGGAGAAGGTCGGACGGTGAGGATCTGGTCCGCCCCCACGCCGAAGTGGCGGTCGGCCAGAAACCGGTATTGCGCGGCGCTGAGCCCCAGGCGGCCCTGGGTTTCGTCGAGCACCACGAAATCGTTGCCCGCGCCCTGCATTTTGGTGAAGCGAATCTGCATCCGGCGGATTATCGTCGGTGGTGCCTGAATAACCTCGGACTGCGCCGGTTTCACCACAAGACTAGGCTTGCACCCTTTGGCCGCCCCTGTGGTCGCCACCCGCCAAGGACTTCTCCATGCCCGATCTTTCCGCTTTTGTCATCACCCACAAATGGCCCGCCCAGCACCCGGAGCGCCTCCAGCTGTATTCGCTGCCCACGCCCAACGGCGTGAAGGTGTCGATTGCGCTGGAGGAACTGGGCTTGCCGTATGAGCCGCACCTGGTGAGCTTTGAGACCAACGACCAGACCTCGCCCGAGTTCCTGTCGCTCAACCCCAACAACAAGATCCCCGCCATCCTCGACCCGAACGGCCCGGGCGGCCAGCCGCTGGCGCTGTTCGAATCCGGCGCCATCCTGCTGTACCTGGCCGAGAAAACCGGCCAGCTGATCCCGCAGGATGCCACTGCGCGCTACGAAAGCATCCAGTGGGTGATGTGGCAGATGGGCGGCCTGGGCCCGATGTTTGGTCAGCTCGGGTTCTTCCACAAATTTGCGGGCAAGGACTATGAAGACAAGCGCCCTCGCGACCGCTACGTGGCCGAGTCAAAACGCCTGCTCGCAGTGCTGAACCAGCGCCTGGCGGGCCGCCTGTGGGTGATGGGCGACCAGTACACCATCGCCGATATCGCCATCCTGCCGTGGGTGCGCAACCTGATCGGCTTTTATGGCGCGGGTGAGCTGGTGGAGTTCGACCAGTTCACGGAACTCAAGCGCGTGCTCGACGTGTTCGTGGCCCGGCCTGCCGTGGTCAAGGGCCTGAACATCCCGGCCCGCGGGTGATTTGTCTGCGCACGCCTAGGTTGGGTCATCAGCCCAGGCGCGCCTGCAAAAAGTCCAGAAAACACGCAATGCGCGCAGCCAGTTGCGTGTTGCGGTAGTACACCGCGTTGATGGGCTGGCGCACGTCCACCGTGTCCTTGACCAGCAGCTGCACCAGGTCACCGCGCACGCGGTCCTCGGTGGTCATGAAGTCCGACAGACACACGATGCCCACGCCCTGCAACGCCAGCTGGCGCAGGGTTTCGCCGCTCGACGCGGTGATGTGGGGCTGCACCGCCCATTCATCGCCGTGGATGCCGCGCAGCGGCCAGCGGTTGAGTGACTCGGGCTGTGTGAAGCCCAGCAGCGTGTGGCCCGCCAGGTCTTGTACGGCGCGGGGTTTGCCCTCTGCGGCCAAGTAGGCCGGGCTGGCCAGCACGCGAATGCGGCTGGTGCACAGCGGCCGCGCATGCAGGGTGGAGTCGCGCAGGGGGCCGATGCGGATGGCCACGTCGGTGCGGCGCTCCAGCAGGTCGATGTTGAGCTCGTCCGTGTCCAGCTCCAGCGTGATCTGAGGGTAGGCGGCACGGAACGCGGGCACCAGCGGCACCACCGCATGCAGCATGAAGGGCGTGGCCGCGTTCACCCGCAGCCGGCCGGCGGGCTGCTGGCGGCGCGCGGCCATGTGCTCTTCGGCATCGTCGATGGAAGCCAGGATGGCGCGCGTGCGCAGCAAAAAGGCCTGTCCCTCCTCGGTCAGCTCGGTGCGGCGCGTGGTGCGGCGCAGCAGCGTGGTTTCCAGTTTCTTTTCAAGGCGCCCCAACGCCCGGCTGATGCCCGAGACCGTCTGGCCCAGTTGGTCGGCCGCCGCCGTGATGGATCCGCCATCGACCACGGCCACAAAGGCCTGCAGTTCTTCCAAGGTGGTTTTCATCAAGCGATCCTCACTGATTGTTGATTTCAAATCAACTATCTATGGCGTAGAACCCTCTTTTTCTGCAAGGCTGCAAACCCGACACTTCCCTGCATCCCCACAGGAGTGTTTCCATGCCCATTGCCTTGCTCGCGCTGACGCTCAGCGCTTTTGCCATCGGCACGACCGAGTTCGTGATCGTTGGCCTGCTGCCCACCGTGGCGGCCGATCTGTCCATCAGCATCCCCTCGGCGGGCCTGCTGGTCAGCCTGTATGCCCTGGGCGTCGCCATCGGCGCGCCCGTACTCACGGCCCTCACGGGTAAGCTACCGCGCAAGGCGCTGCTGCTGTCGCTGATGGCCTTGTTCACCGCCGGCAACCTGCTGGCCTGGCAGGCACCGAGCTATGAATCGCTGGTGGCCGCGCGCATCCTCACGGGGCTGGCGCATGGGGTCTTCTTCTCCATCGGCTCGACCATCGCCACGGGCCTGGTGCCGCGCGAGAAGGCCGCCAATGCCATTGCCATCATGTTCACAGGGCTCACCGTGGCGCTGGTCACCGGGGTGCCGCTGGGTACTTTTATCGGCCAGCACTTCGGCTGGCGCGAGACCTTCCTGGCCGTCTCGGCCCTGGGCGTGGTCGCCTTCATCGGCAGCGCACTCTTCGTGCCGCGCCACATCGCCCACACCCCACCGGCCTCGCTGCTGCAGCAGGCCAAGGTGCTGGCCGAGCCGCGCCTGCTGCTGGTGTATGCCAAGACGGCCATCGGCTACGGCGGCAGCTTCATTCCCTTCACCTTTCTTGCGCCCATCCTGACCGATGTGTCGGGCTTCAGCGCCGGGGCGGTGGGCTGGGTGATGCTGGTCTACGGCGTGTCGGTCGCCGTCGGCAACATCTGGGGCGGCCGGCTGGCCGACCGGCTGGGGCCCATCCCCGCGCTGCGCATCGTGTTCGCGCTGCTGGCCGCCGTGTTGCTGCTGCTGCAGTTCACCGCACCGCACCCCTGGCTGGCGCTGGTGACCGTACTGCTCTGGGGCGCCGTGGCCTTCGGCAACGTGCCGGGGCTGCAGGTGTACGTGGTCAAGCAGGCCGAGCGCTTCACGCCCCAGGCGGTGGACGTGGCCTCGGGCCTGAACATCGCCGCGTTCAACCTGGGTATTGCCGGTGCCGCCTGGGCCGGCGGCCTGATCGTGACGCACCTGGGCCTGATGCACACGCCCTGGATCGGCGCCGTGGTGGTGCTGGTCTCACTGGCCCTGACGCACTACAGCGGCGTGCTGGACCGCCGAGCCGGCATCCCCGTGCACTCCAACGGCCCGGTCCCCGTTGGCCACTGATCACCCATTTTTTTTCACATCTACACGGAGTCTTCCCTCATGCATTCCTCTTCCATCCCCGCCTTCGGCCTGGGCACTTTCCGCCTCAAGGACCAAGTCGTCATCGACTCGGTGCGCAACGCGCTCGACCTGGGCTACCGCACCATCGACACCGCGCAGATCTACGGCAACGAGGCTGAAATCGGCCAGGCCATTGGCGAGAGCGGCGTGCCACGCAACGAGCTGTTTCTCACCACCAAGGTCTGGACCGAGCACCTGGCAGCGGACAAGCTCATCCCCAGTCTCAAGGAAAGCCTGCGCAAGCTGCGCACACACCACGTGGACCTGGCACTGATCCACTGGCCCTCGCCCGGCGGCGCCGTGCCCGTGGCCGAGTTCATGGGCGCGCTGGCCGACGCCAAGGCGCAGGGCCTGGCACGCCACATCGGCGTGTCCAACTTCACCGTGGCGTTGATGAAGGAGGCCATTGCCGCCGTGGGCGCCAGCGCCGTGGCCACCCTCCAGGTCGAGCTCCACCCCTACTTGCAAAACCGCACGGTGGCCGACTTCACCAGAAGCCAGGGCATCCACGTGACGTCGTACATGACACTGGCCTATGGCAAGGTGCTGAACGACCCGGTGATTACATCGATTGCCCATGCGCACGGCGCCACCACAGCCCAGGTGGCGCTGGCCTGGGCGATGCAGCTCGGCTATGCGGTGATCCCATCGTCCACCCGACGCGAGAACCTGGCGGGCAATCTGAAGGCGCAGCAACGGCAACTGACCGACACCGACATGGCGCAGATTGCGACGCTGGAACGAGGGGAACGCTTGGTGAACCCGGACGGTCTGGCTCCGGCCTGGGATTGATTTCAGCCTGCAACCACGCGCACAAAAGCCGGCACCACGCCCAGGGCATCGCCCCGCCGTTGCACCGCATGCACATCGGCACGCGGTGCCTTGGCACCAAGCGTTTTGAGCAGCAGCGTTGTCCGAACAGCACGCCCATCGACGACGGAACCAGCGCCACACCGAGCCCCGCAGCCACCAGGCTCAGCACGGCCGCCAGCTCCACCGTGGTCTGCGCCACCTGGGGTGCAAACCCCGCCTGCACACAGCACTGCACGATGTGCTCGGCATGGGCTGAAGAGTCGCTGCGCAGCATCCGTCGGAGGTGATGGCTCGTTTTGGCCATGCAAGCCTGTGCAGACAAGCAAAGGGGCAACGCTGGATAATGGCCCGATGCCCCGCACCAGCCAACAACTCCACCCCCACCGCGAACCCGTTGCCACCCGCCTTGCCGCCACCGTGCTGCTGCTGCGTGATGCCGAGGCCGATGGAGCGCTGGAAGTGCTGATGACGCGGCGCTCGCCCAACGCGAGTTTTGCCCCTGGCGCCTACGTGTTCCCCGGTGGCGGCATCGACGCACTGGACGCGGCACCCGACACCCATGCCGCCGCGGACCGCCGCCCCACACAAAACGACTTGCACCTGACCCAGGCCATCGCCGCCATCCGCGAGAGTTTTGAAGAACTGGGCGTGCTGCTGGCCCGCCATGCAGACGGCCCGCGCACGGGGTTGATGGCCGATGCCCAGGACATCGCCGCCATCGACCGCCACCAGCCCTTTGCAGCGCAGTGCGCCGCACGCGGCCTGCGCCTGGCGGCCGACGGTGTGTACCTGCTGGCCCACTGGACGGCCGACCGCGACCTGGCGCGCCGTTTCGAGGTGCCCTTCCTCGTGGCCCGCATGCCCGAAGACCAGGAACCCGTGGCCGACGAGTCCGAGCAGTTCGAGCCCGTTTGGGTGCGCCCTGCCGACGCGTTGGCGCGGCACGAGGCGGGGCAGTTCTTCATGATCTTCCCCACCATCCGCACGCTGCAGCGGCTGGCGAAGTTCGCCAGCACCCAGGCCGTGCTGGACGCCGTGGCGCACGAGCAGCCCTTGTGGGTGAGCTGCCCCCGCGCGGGCACGCTGGCAGGCAAGGAAGCGCGCTACATGGAAGACGAAATGCCGTTTGGCGAACTGGCCCTGGTGTGCCCCGACGGGCAGATCGTGCACGCGCTGGACTGGCAGACCGAACGCCCCGTGCCCCTGCTGCGCAACGTGATGCGCCTGACCGCGCCCAACCCCGGCGTGATGACCGGCCCTGGCACCAACAGCTATCTGGTGGGCGACCTGGCCACCGGCTTCATCGCCATCGACCCCGGCCCGGCCGACACTGAGCACCTGGACAAGCTCTGGCGTGCTGCAGGCGGCGATATCCGCATGATCGTGTGCACCCATTCGCACCCGGACCACTCTCCGGGCGCCGCACCACTGCAAGCCATGTGTGTGCAAGCCGGCAAGGCCCAGCCGCCCATCCTGGGCCTGCCGTCCGCTGCCACCGCGCGCGCAGCCAGCGAGTTCACGCCGGATCGGTCGCTACAAAATAATGAGCTATTAACGCTTGTTGGACAAGCGCCAGAGGGCAAAATCACCCATACCTTACAGGTGATTCACACCCCTGGTCATGCCGCCAACCACCTGTGCCTGCTGCTGGTGGAAGACGCACTGCTCTTCAGTGGCGACCACATCCTGAATGGCAGCACCACGGTGGTGGACCCGCCGGACGGCAACATGGCCGACTACCTGGATTCGCTGGACCGGCTGGACGCCGCATGCGCCGAACACAGCGTGGAGTTCATCCTGCCAGCACACGGCTATGTGCTGGGCAACGCTCGCGGCGCGATTGCCCGCCTCAAGGCCCACCGCCTGGCCCGCGAAGCCAAGGTGCTGGCGGCCATGCAGGCGCTGCCGCAGGGCAGCATGGATGATTGGGTGCAGCGCGCGTATGACGATGTGCCACCGCGCATGTGGCCAGTGGCCCAGCGTTCTCTGCTGGCGCATGTGGAGCGCATCCGGTCCCAGCAGCCCGGGAATGATTGATGCCCCCTGAGTGATGCCCCCTGAGTGATGCCCCCTGAGGCGCTGCGCGCCTTCCCCCTCAGGGGGACGCCACCAGCGGCCCGGCGAAGCCGGTTCCACGGTGACACTGGTGTGAAGCCAGCGCCTGTTTTGGAGAGCACGCCGACAATCACGCATTTGCCCCTTCGATTTCCACACGGCAAATGCCTTCCTTCCTCACCCTATGACCGAAAAGAACCCCGACCCCACACACATCCGCCTGGTCAAACGCGTGGCCGAACAACTGAACTGCTCGCGCAGCACGGCCGAGCAATTTGTGGAAGGCGGGTTTGTGAGCGTGGACGGCCAGGTGGTGGAAGCCCCAGGCGCCCGAGTGCGCCCCGACCAGACCGTGACGGTTGCCAAGGACGCGAGCCTCCTGGAGCTGACACCCGTGACGCTGCTGCTGCACAAGCCCGCCGGTTTTGAAGCCGGGCTGGGTCAGCCGGCCGCAGGCGGCACTGCGCACGCCAGCCGCAGCCAGGGCGCCACGCCAGCCACTTCACTGCTGGAGGTTGCATCCCACCTGGCCGAGGACGCCTCGGGCATTCGGGTGCTGCAGCGCCACTTCAAGCAGCTCGAATGCTTCACGCCACTGCCCACCGAGGCCAGTGGCCTGGTGGTCTACACACAAGACAAACGCATCGCGCGCAAGCTGGCCGAAGACATCGAGTCGCTGGAGCAGGAGTGCATCGTCGAAGTCAAGGGCGACATCGCCAACCATGGCCTGCAACGCCTGTGCCACGGCCTGACGTTCAACGGCCGCCCGCTGCCGCCCATCAAGGTCAGTTGGCAAAGCGAGACCAAGCTGCGCTTTGCACTCAAGGGCATCCGCCCCGGACAGATACCTGCCATGTGCGACGCCGTCGGCTTGTCGGTTGTGGCCATCAAGCGCATCCGCATTGGCCGCGTGCCGCTGGCCAAGGTGCCCGAGGGGCAGTGGCGGTATTTGCAGCCTTGGGAAAGGTTCTGACTCCCCCTGAGTCGCTTCGCGCCTTCCCCCAGTGGGGGACGCCACCCGTGGCCTGGCGGAGCCAGTTCCACGGTGGCACTGGCATGCGCCGCGCCCGTTGTTAAGGGCGGGACCATCAGAATCCAGGCCAAAACGATAGCTATTAAAAGCATAGCTGTTGGCGCTTATTGGTAAAGAGCTAGAGGCCAATTTGGCTTAAAAATATTCTCCCTGATCCGCTGCTACACTGCGCGACAAACAAGGAGGGAGTTCATGAGCCAAGTTCCATCAGGCCGCGACAGCGCGGCGGGGCCGATGTCCACATTCATGCCACAGAACATCGACGCCTACCCGCTCGAATTCACGGGCAGCGGCGGCGAATACTTTCGGGTGTGGATCGTCAATGTCTTGCTCAGCATCATCACGCTGGGCATCTACACCCCCTGGGCACGCCGCCGCACCGCCCAATATTTCTACAGCCACACGATGGTGGCTGGCAGCCCCCTCGAATTCACCGCGCAGCAGCGCAAGATGGTGATGGGGTTTGTGCTGCTGATGCTGATCACCCTGGCCTACAACATCGCCGCCAACACCGGGCAGGACACCGCCGTCGGGGTCTTCCTGCTGGCGGGCGCCGTGCTGGCACCGTTCATCTGGGGCAGCGCCATGCGCTTTCGCCTGGGGGCCACGCGGTGGCGCGGCCTGCGGCTTCAGTTCACGGCCAGCTGGAAAGAGGTCTACATCGCCAGCTGGCCCGTGTTTGCACTGGCGCTGGTGTGGTTTGGTGTGTTTTATGGCCTGCAGATGCTGTCGCCGGAACTGGCGGGAGCGTTGCAGGAAGCCGAAGAAGAGACCAAACGCAAGCTGCCCACGTTCACGCCCGCCATGGGCGCCTTGATCGTGCTGGGGCTGGTGCTCACGGTGCTGTGTTTCATTCGCCTTGAATACAACTTCAAAAGCCTGCTCGTGCTGAAGGCCCAGGTGGGCGCCGAGCGCGGACGCTGGAAACCGGTGTACATGGATTTCGTCAAGATCTGGCTGGCCACCGTGCTGGTGTTCATCCTGTGTGTGGTGGCCCTGTCGCTCATCGGCACCTTGTTGGCAGGGGGTTCAGTGGCGCTGGTCGCGGGGCTGGGCAACCGGCTCGGGCTGTGGATCATTGTGTTGATCGTGGGCGCCATCGTGGGCGGGTTCTTCCTGCTGTTCCTGGCCTCTGCACCTGCCCGCGCATACCGCGAAGCGCGCATGTTCCAACTGATGTGGGACAACATCGGCGTGAGCCACGTGGCCCGCTTCAAGTGCCATTTGCGCAGCGGCAGCTATGTGTGGCTGCGCATCAAGAACATGTTCCTCACGCTGATCACGCTGGGGCTCTACCGCCCCTTTGCGCGGGTCAGCGAATACCGGATGAAGCTGGAATCGGTCACCCTGCACGTCAAGGGCGGTGTGGAGCAAGTGGCAGGCGCCATGGTGCGCCAGCAGCAGGGTGGGCTGGGTGATGCGCTGGCTGATGCGGCAGGCCTGGACCTGATCGGGTGATGAGCCACCCCAGCGCTGCGGCAGACACCCCCACAGGCAAGCTCGTCTCGGGGCGCTGGTTTGACGGCCTGAGCAGCAAGCCCCAGCCGGTGATGGTGACCCTGCGGCCCACACCGAAAGGCCCCTCACTGGTGCTTCATCCGCTCTCACAGCCCGGTGCCGCACCCACCGAGTTTGGCTTTAAAGACGTGGGCTGGCCCGAGGCCTGGAACGAGCGGCGGCCGCAGGTGCGTGTGGTGGTGGACCTGCGCGATCACGGCAGCCTCGAAATTGACGCCGTCGCCGAATGGCGCGCCGCCCTGGCCGCCGCAGGCGACCGTCCCGGCATTGCCCAACGCATGCAAACCCGCTGGCCTGTATTGCTGGGAGTGGCCGTGGCTGCGGTCGTCGGCCTCACCCTGTTCTACCGCTACGGCACCCCGTGGGCCGCAACGCAGATCACACGGTTTGTGCCCCTGGCCTGGGAGACCAGTGTGGCCGAAAACGTGCTGAAGCAGATGGACGAAGGCACGCTCAAGCCCAGCAAGCTCCCGCCGGAACGCCAGGCCCAGCTGAAGGCCCGCTTCGACGCCCTGGTGCAGCAAACGCCCAGCACCCTGCACCGCTATCCCAACTACAAGCCCCCCCTCACCCTGGAGTTCCGCTCGGGCATGGGCGCCAACGCCTTTGCGCTACCAGGCGGCAAGGTGGTGATGACCGACGGCATCGTCAAAGCCGCTGCTGAGAAGGGCCTGGACGACAACGCCCTGGTCGGCGTACTCGCCCACGAAATCGGCCACGTGGTGTACCGCCACACCACCCGCATGGTGGTCGAGCAAGGCGTGCTGAACATGGGCATGGGATTGGCGCTGGGCGACGTGTCGGGCATCGTGTCCACCGGCGCGTCGGTGTTGACCGGCCTGGCCTACAGCCGCAGCCACGAACGCGAGGCCGACTGCTACGCCATCGCCCTCATGCGCCATACCGCGCTTCCCACGGCGCCCATGGGCAAGCTGCTGCTGGCCATTGCGCGCGACGAAGAAGAGCGGGATGAGCGCGAGGAGCAGGAAGCGAAAGACAAGAAGGAAGCAGCCACTGACGCACCGACTCGCCAAGCGGGCGCCAGTGCGCCAAAGCAGAGCCCACGCAAGCGCACGCCAAGCGCCGACGAGCCGGAGCATGCGGTGTGGTCGCTCCTCAGCAGTCACCCAGACACCGTCAAGCGCGCGACGGAGCTTGAACAGGGGCATGCGCCGCAATGCGCGAAACCGTGAGAAGTGTGAGTACAGCGGCGACGACGGCATGAAATCGTCTGCGCCGACGCGCTGTGCTTCGATAGCCATCACCGCAGCACTGGTTACGGCGTTGTTCGCCCCACAGGTGCACGCCGCAGACGCCATCGGTCCCGTCGAGACCCGAAGGGCGCTGACTGCTCTACTGGCTGCCGCCAACGACCCGATCCCTCGCACCTCGCTGTGCCATGAAATCTACGGACGGCGGGGCTCGACAACTGTCAAAGAACTGTTGGCCATGCGCATGGCGTATCCATACGACGGTTCCAACGTGATTGAAGGCCACTGCCAGCAGGCACATTGCACCGTGACCGTTCGGCATGCTGCGGGAGAAGACGTAGCCTCGGCCATCCTCCAGTTTGCGGTGAAACGCGGCAAGGCACAGGTCGATCGCTTCAGTGCTTGATCAGCCATAGCTCAAAAGTACCTAGCGCTGCGGAGTGCCGTCATCAACGGCTGAATGAAAATTGTGAAGCGCGCCGATAAGCCGGATTCTGTGCACCACGGTTACCCGCAGTGTGACCGCCATTAATCTGGGCCGGGTGTCGCCACCACGGCTCGGTGCTACCTACCCGCCAACTCTGCGGAACCACATCAACGTTGGCCTACTTGGTATTGCTGCGCGTAGAGATTGCCCGTTTCACCCCCGGTGGTTTGCCTTGCGGCACTCCCCCGGGACTCGTCTCTGTTGCTCTGATCCTCACCTCACGGTGGGCAGCCGTTAGCTGCTACGCTGTCCTGTGCAGTCCGGACGTTCCTCCAGTGCCTGGTTTCCCAGATTGCACCAGCGGCGGTCTGGCGCGCTTCACGGGGTGGATTATCGCCCAGCGCCTGATGCCCTATCCCAATCCAGTCCAAAGCGCGCCAGATACTTGCGCAGCCGGTCTGCATCGTTGACCACAGTGCGCTGCGCGCGCGAGGCCTGGAACAGCTGGCGCCCTGCGTCAGACAGGGTGCGGGCCTGGCGGCACACATGCAGAACAGCCGCCAGTTGCAGTTGGTCGAACAGGTCTAGAGATTCCACGGTTTCTTCACCCAGCAGGCCAGCAAGATCGTCACGGCCCAACGCGCCGGGCGTGGACGCCAGACCGTTGCGCGCATCGCTGGCGGGCTGCCACAGCCAGCGCAGGCGGGCGATTTCGGCCTCGACCAAGGGCAGGCCAATGCGGCCGCTGTCGGCCAACGTAGCCAGGCGCGTCACGCTGGCCGACAGGTCACGGAAGTTGCCCGTCCAGAGCGCTTCGGGCGACTGGGCGTAGCGCAGGTAGGCGGCGCGCGCCTCGTTGGAAAAGCGCACGCTGCGCCCCAGCTCTTCGCCCGCGCGCTGTAGCAGGTGATCCACGTTGGGCTCGATGTCCTCGGGCCGCTGCGCCAGGCCGGGCAGCACATAGCTCCAGAGGTTGATGCGCGCGAACAAATCCTCGCGAAAGCGCCCTGCCGCCACCTCGGTGCGCAGGTCGCGGTTGGTGCCGGCCACCAGTTGAAAGTCGCTCTCCACCTCGCGGTCGCTGCCCAAGGGGTAGAAGCGCTTTTCTTCCACGGCCTTGAGCAGCATGGCCTGCTCGTCCGGGCCCAGCTCGCCGATCTCGTCGAGGAACAAAACGCCCTTGTGCGCCGTACGCAGCAGGCCCGCGCGGTCGGCCGCCGCGCCGGTGAACGAGCCTTTCTTGTGGCCGAACAGGGTGGACGCCGCGCCGTCGCCGTGCAGCGTGGCGCAGTTCACTTCCACAAATTCGCCCTCCACCTGGTGGCGCGCCTTCTTCAGCTCAAACATGCGCCGCGCCAGATGCGACTTGCCCGCACCCGTGGGCCCGGTGAACAGAATGGGCGCGCGCGAGCGCACTGCCACTCGCTCCACCTCGTCGATCAGTGCATTGAAGCGGGCATTGCGCGTAGCGATGCCACTTTTGAGGAACTGCACCGCGTTCTGCTGCTCGGCGCCAAAGCGCTGCGCAATCACGTCGTAGCGCGACAGGTCCAGGTCGATCAGCGTGTAGCTGCCGGGGTCGCCAATGCGCTGGCGCTTGGGCGGCGAGGTTTGCACCAGCACACCCGGAATGCGGCGCGACTCCACCAGCAAAAACAGGCAGATCTGCGCGACATGCGTGCCCGTGGTGATGTGCGTCCAGTATTCCTCGCGCTCGGTGTCAAAGCGGTAGGCCTGCGTCCAGTCGTACAGCTGGGCATAGACCTCGCCAAAGTCCCACGGGTCGGCGATGGGCAGCGGCACCAGGTTCACCGTGGTCTCGGGCGAGGCGGTGGCCATGTCCGCACGCACCTGGTGGGCGAGCTCGCGGTGCGGCGGGGTGAAGATCAGCTCCAGCCGCTCGATCACCACGTCCTCGTGCTGCACCAGGGACACGGTGGGGCGCCATTTCTCCCACCGGCCGGCGCCCTTGCCTGAGTCCAGCTGGGTGCCCAGGAAGCCGATGACTACCTTGTCTTTTCGCATTTTTTTATCTATTTAACTAGCCTTCATTCTAGTCATCTTGATATCCAAGCACCCAACCAACTTCACCCAATAGGAAATATCTCCATACAAATCAACAACTTGCGAGCATTTAACGGTTTGCATTGCAAGCTGGCACGCATCTGGCACTAGAAGAAGCATCCAGCGCAAGCGGTGACCGCTCACAGGTCGGGGTTAGGACAAATGTTCGCCCCACCGGTGCCGGGCATCCGGGGCCTTCGGGCTCTGTCGATGTCCTGCATGCCGCACATCGCAAACGCTGGGTAACGGCACGGTCGTGGTGACCACTCCGAAAGGAACTGTCTGGTTCGACTCCAGGCGTGCCACCACTGGTAGCTCAGTCTGGTAGAGCCCCGCCGCAAGGCGGTTGTCGCAGGTTCGATTCCTGCCCACGGTCGCAAGACCTTGATTGGAAGTACCGGTCGAAAGACCACCCGCCGAACGCGGGGAGAGGCCCCGAGGTTGCGCCGCAATTGCAAGGGATTCACCCCGTCAGCCGGTGGCGGTTTGTGCCAGCACCCGGCACAGCCTGCGCCCGCAGCCAGCCGTGCTGCCGCCCTTCCCGCTGGGGATGGGGCAGCCACCACGGCGCACTGCTCGGCCCAGGCTGTGCCCCCTGGCCCCCCGCCATCGCTGTAACGGCAACCCGATATGTGACGAGTGACGACAACGAAGAAGAAAGAGGAAAAAGAGATGCTGATGAAGATGTTCCAACGCGCCACCGTGAAGAAAAACGAACGCGCCCTGCTGCTGCGCAATGGCAGCTTTGACCGCGTGCTGCGCAACGGCACCTACTGGCTGTTTGCAGGCACCGACGATCTGCGCGTGGAAACCTTCGCCCTCGAACAACCTGCCTTCACCCACGGCCTGGCCGAGTACCTGATGGCGCAGGAGCCCGCCGTGGTGGTAGCAGAGTTTGTGCAAGTGAACTTGTCGGAAACCGAAGTGGGCCTGTGCAGCGAAAACGGCGTGCTGGTCGAGATCCTGCCCCCTGGCACCCGCCGTCTTTATTGGAAAGGCCTAGTGGATGTGTGCGTGCAAGTGGTGGACTTGCAAGCAGGCGCTGAACTGCCCGCCGCACTGGTGGCGCGATTGACGCAAACCCAGCTGCGCCAGCGCAGCGTGACCGGATTGGCCGGTGTGTTGCAGGTGCAGGTGCCCGAGGGCCAGTGCGCGCTGTTGACGGTGGACGGCAAGGTGGAGCGCCTGCTGACCGCTGGCAACTACGCCTTCTGGAAGTACGGCCGCACCGTGGCCGTGGAACTGGTGGACCTGCGCCTGCAAGCCGTGGAGGTATCAGGCCAGGACATCATGACCCGCGACAAGGTAAGCCTGCGCCTGAACCTGTGCGCCACCTTCCGCTACACCGATGTGTTGCGCGCCTTTTCCCAGTTGCAAAAGCCTGCCGACCACCTGTATCGCGAGCTGCAGTTTGCGCTGCGCGCCGCCGTGGGCACCCGCACGCTTGATGAGCTGCTGGAGAACAAAACGGTGATCGACGAGGTGGTGACCGCACACATGGCGACCAAGCTATCGCCCTACGGCATGCAGCTGGAAAGCGTGGGCGTGAAGGACATCGTGCTGCCGGGCGACATGAAAACCATCTTGACCCAGGTAGTGCAGGCCCAGAAGCAGGCCGAGGCGAATGTGATCCGCCGCCGCGAAGAAACCGCTGCGACGCGCTCGCTGCTCAACACGGCGAAGGTAATGGAGGACAACCCCGTTGCCCTGCGCATGAAGGAGCTGGAGACGCTGGAGCGTGTGGCTGAACGGATCGACAAGATCTCGGTGTTTGGCGGCCTGGACCAGGTGCTCAATGGGCTGGTGAAGATGCGCTGAGCGCCAATGAATGAAGAGCAATTGTGATGAAGACGAAGAAACTGACAGCACGCGAAAGGCGGTTGAGCCGGGAACCCAAGGCACCGAGTTGCGAGTCCGTTGGCCTGGACCGGGCGGTTTACAGCGAGGCATTGCGCTTCCTGTTTGACCGCCCGGTACACGAGAAAAGCGGACAAGAGTGGTATTGGCATCTGTACGAGCCCGAGTTTGAAGCAACGCCCTTGCAATGGACCCATATCCAGACCGTGCTGTTTGCCAATGCCGGGGTTGATCTGGCACCTTACAACGACGACCAAGTAGGAATGGGGCTGAACCATGTGATGAGCAACAACGCCGGAGACATCCCGCACATGGTGAACGACCCGTACGTGCCTTTAGCCGATGCCATGCGGATGATGCGGGCATTGCCCACACTGTGGAGCGATTGCATTGGGCCGCGTCTGGATACCGTGCACCGCAAGATCGGCAGCTGCAGCGACCGCCTCTACTTCGTGAGCTACATGTGGTTTGACGTGTGGCCTACGTTCTGGAACGCCAAGCACATTCCGCAGTGGCAAGACGCCATGTGGCAGGTGTTCCGCGAAATGCTGGCAATGCCCTGGCGCGAAGCGCAGGTATCGGCCTTGCACGGGATCGGCCACGAGGGCGAGCGCCTGAATCGGCCCAAGGAACTGCAGGCGCACATGGACGCCTTCATCCGCAACGTGAAGAATGATGACGAACTGAAAACCTATGCCCAAGCCGCTGCTCGCGGGATGGTGCAGTGAACGACGAAGACGAAAGAACAACATGAACAACAACAACTACGAACAATACGAAGTGCCGAACGGTGTGCCCGTAAAGATGTGGACCAACGGCGTGCCCGTGGAAGAAGAAGCCCGAAACCAGCTGCGCAACATTGCGCGCCTGCCCATCGTGTTCAAACACGTGGCGGTGATGCCCGATGTGCACCTGGGAATCGGCGCGACCATCGGCTCGGTGGTGCCCACCCTCAAGGCCATCATCCCCGCTGCGGTGGGGGTGGACCTGGGGTGCGGAATGATGGCGTGCAAGACCACGCTCACGGCGAGCGACCTGCCGGACAACCTGTCTGGCGTGCGCGCCGCCATTGAACGCGCCGTGCCCGTGGGGATGACCCCCAAGCGTTTCGGCCGCGACAAGGGAAGCTGGGATACGCCGCCCGCCGAGACCGACCGCGCCTGGGCCGCGCTGGTGGATGAGTTCGACGAGATTTGCGAAGCGCACCCGCGCATCAAGAACACGAACAACTACAAGCACCTGGGAACGCTCGGAACGGGGAACCACTTCATCGAGATCTGCCTGGACGAACACCAGAGCGTGTGGGTGATGCTGCACTCCGGTTCGCGAGGGGTGGGGAACGCCATCGGCACCCACTTCATCGAGCTGGCCAAGAAGGACGCCGAGATGAACCAGCGCAACCTGCCGGACAAGGACCTGGCGTACTTTGAAGAAGGCGCGCAGTACTTTGGCGACTACGTGAAGGCCGTGGGGTGGGCGCAAAAGTTTGCCGCCGCCAACCGCGAAGTGATGATGGGACGTGTGATTGCCGCGCTACGCAAGGTGATAACCAAGCCATTCGAGACGCACATTGAGGCGGTGAACTGCCACCACAACTACGTGCAGCGCGAAACGCACTTCGGGCAGGACGTGTTCGTGACCCGCAAGGGCGCGGTGAGTGCCGAGCAAGGCAAGCTGGGGATCATCCCGGGGAGCATGGGGGCCAAGAGCTTCATCGTGCGCGGAAAAGGCAACCCTGAGAGCTTCAACAGCTGCAGCCACGGCGCAGGACGCACCATGAGCCGCACCAAGGCCAAGAAGCTGTTCACGGTCGAAGATCAGATCAAGGCAACCCAAGGCGTGGAATGCCGAAAGGACGCGGACGTAATCGACGAGATTCCGATGGCTTACAAGGACATCGACGCGGTGATGGCAGCGCAGCAGGATCTGGTGGAGGTGGTTTACACGCTCAAGCAGGTGGTGTGTGTGAAGGGGTGACCAAACATGAACGTCTACAAAGAGCAGGTAGAAACGCTCCAGAACCTGATGGTTTCACGAGCAACCGGCAACGACGAAAACGACGCCGACTATGTGAGGCTACGACAGGTCGTTTTGTCGGAGAAGCGATTTGACTCCCTGGTTCCAGGCTTCGTGAGAACCTGCCGAAGCCTGCCTCAGTTTTGGCAATTTGTAAAAGGCAAGTACGCCACGTATGCCGAGCGAAGAGAGTACATATGGAGTGAGTTTCGCCCCCTTTTGGACTTGATTGAATCTGACCAGAACCATCCCGCTGATTCATTGGTCTCTGGGGCTGTGAAAAAAATGAACTCGGCGTATGCCCAAGCCGTATGGTCAAAAGCCCTTGATCGGAGGGCAGCAGATCCAGAGGGTGCAATTACTGTAGCTCGGACACTTCTTGAGTCGGTGTGCAAGCAAATTCTTGATGACTGCAACGTTGCACATGACGACAACCCCGACATGAACAAGCTGTATCGACTCACAGCAGAGGAGTTGCGAATAGCTCCGTCCCAACACACCGAACAAGTTTTCAAACAAATATTGGGAGGTTGCACGGCAATCGTTGAGGGCCTAGCAGCGCTTCGAAATCGCTTGGGCGATGCCCATGGAAAGGGGAAAGTAGGCGTTCGACCTGCTGCGAGGCATGCAGAACTGGCAGTCAATCTCTCAGGCGCGTTAGCTATCTACTTACTTGCTACGCATGAGGCTCGCAAGGATGTACCGACCCAACGTGATCGGTGTCAAACCAGCCTTGATGAAAACAAAAGATATTGAATGAAGATGCACTCACTAAACCTCGACGGCTCCACCGGCGAAGGCGGCGGGCAAATCCTGCGCACGGGCCTGGCGCTGGCGATGGTCACCGGCCGACCGCTGCAAATCACCCGCATCCGCGCCGGGCGGCCCAAGCCGGGGCTGATGCGCCAGCACCTGGCCTGCGTGCAGGCGGCCGTAGCCGTGTGCGGCGGGGAGGCCGAGGGCGCGGAGCTGGGCTCGCAAACGCTGCAGTTCACGCCTGGCGCCATGCGCGCAGGCGACTACCGTTTTCAGATCGCCACCGCAGGCAGTTGCCTGCTGGTGCTGCAGACGGTGCTGCCCGCGTTGATGCTGGCCGATGGCCCGAGCAAGGTCGAACTGTCGGGCGGCACACACAACCCGATGGCGCCACCATTCGATTTTCTGGAGCGGGCGTTTGCGCCGCTGGTGCGGCGCCTCGGTGTGGGACTGGATCTGCAACTGCAGCGGCGCGGGTTCTTTCCCGCTGGGGGCGGTGAGCTGGTGGCGCACATCACACCGTCCGCACAGTCGTTGGCACCTGTGGATGTTCTGGAGCGCGGACCGCTGATGAACGGTTGGGCCGAGGCACTGGTACCCGGGCTGGCGCGCAACATCGCCACGCGAGAACTCGAGGCGCTGGGCCAGCGCATGGGCTGGACCTTTGAGGCGGGCCAGCTGCGCCAGCCCGCAACGCGTCAGAACGAAGGACCGGGCAATGCGTTGATCGCCACGCTGGAATATGCACACATCACCGAGGTGTTCTGCCAGCTGGGCGAGCGCAGCCTGTCGGCCGAACAAGTGGCCAAGCGGCTGGTGGACGAGGTGCGCGACTACCAGCGCAGCTCGGGCGCTTTAGGCCCGCACCTGGCCGACCAGTGGATGCTGCCGCTGGCCCTGGCGGTGTGGCGCAGTGGGCAAGCCGCCAGCTACACCTGCACCGAGGTGACGCAGCACACGGCCACCAATGCGCAGACGATTGCGTTGGGCCTGCCCGTGAAGGTACAGATCACGCCGGCGGAAGGTGCGATGCGGGTAGAAATAAAGCCCATGCCCTGAAAAGGTGGGCGGTGGCGTGGGCCGATACCTTGGCTATATCCATATCACCAAGGCAGTAGAACAACTGGTTCAGAATGCGCGTCACATCCTTTCCCATGAATCCACCCCACACTTCACAGGAGACGCCATGAAAGTTGACAACATTCTGCAAACCATCGGCAACACGCCGCACGTGCGCATCAACCGCCTGTTTGGCCCAGCGGCCAACGTGTGGGTGAAGTCCGAGCGCAGCAACCCCGGCGGCTCTATCAAGGACCGCATTGCACTGTCCATGGTCGAAGACGCCGAAAAGTCGGGCGCCCTCAAGCCCGGCGGCACCATCATCGAACCCACCAGCGGCAACACCGGCATCGGACTGGCACTGGTGGCTGCCGTCAAGGGCTACAAGCTGATTCTGGTCATGCCCGACAGCATGAGCATTGAGCGCCGCCGCCTGATGCTGGCCTATGGCGCGCAGTTTGACCTGACGCCACGGGAGAAGGGCATGAAGGGTGCCATTGCCCGCGCGCAGGAGTTGCAGGCGCAGACGCCGGGCTCGTGGGTTCCGCAGCAGTTTGAAAACCCCGCGAATATCGACGTGCACGTGCGTACTACCGCGCAGGAGATCCTGGCGGACTTCCCTGATGGCATCGATGTGCTGATCACCGGCGTGGGCACGGGCGGCCACATCACGGGTGTGGCGCAGGTGCTGAAGGCCAAGTTCCCCAACCTCAAAGTGTTCGCGGTGGAGCCCTCGGCATCACCCGTCATCTCGGGCGGGGCCCCCGCTCCCCACCCGATCCAGGGCATTGGCGCGGGCTTTGTTCCCAAGAACCTCGACACCAGCCTGCTTGACGGCGTGATCCAGGTCGATGCGGAACCAGCCCGCGAGTATGCACGCCGCTGCGCGCGCGAAGAGGGGATTCTGGTGGGCATTTCCTCCGGCGCCACGCTGGCTGCGATTGCGCAAAAGCTGCCCGAACTGCCTGCAGGCTCCAAAGTGCTGGGCTTCAACTACGACACCGGAGAGCGCTATCTGTCGGTGGAAGGCTTCCTGCCCGCATAAAGCCAGCGCCGCAGGAACTTGCCGCCGCGGCACCTGAGTGAATGAATGAAATGGGGCCATCAGGCCCCATTTTTTCGTCCGCCGCACACAAAACCACGGCCAGCCGTCCTACAGCGGCAATGGACCAGCGCCCAAACAATGGAGGCATCCCTCGGCCCGCCCTTCGCGCACTTTCGGCGGCTTTGCCGGGGCACCACTCCAAAGATTGTTCGACTGCCCATGGCCACCACCGCCGCTACCGACCCCCAGCCCATCGCGTTCAAGGTTCTCACCGTCAACGTGCACAAGGGCTTCACCACTTTCAACCGGCGTTTCATGCTGCATGAGTTGCGTGACGCCGTGCGTGAAGTGGCGGCAGACCTGGTGTTCTTGCAAGAGGTGCAGGGAACGCACCACCGGCATGCCAGCCGCCTGGCCAATTTTCCGCAGGTGCCGCACTACGAATTTCTGGCGGACACCATCTGGTCGCAACACGCGTATGGCCGCAATGCGGTGTATGACAACGGCGACCACGGCAATGCCCTGTTGTCCAAGTTTCCCATCACGCGATACGAGAACCACGACATCTCCATCAGCGGGCCCGAACGGCGCGGCATGCTGCACTGCGTGTTGCAGCCGCCCGGTCACCATTTGCCGGTACATGCCATCTGCGTGCACCTGGGATTGCAGGAGTCACATCGGCAGCAACAACTCAAACGCGTGTGCGAATTGGTGCGCACCTTTCCCGCCAACGAGCCCGTGGTGCTGGCGGGTGACTTCAACGACTGGCGCCATCGCGCCCACGACGTGCTGCGCCGCGAAGTGGGGTTGCACGAAGTGTTTGTGCAGGCCTTTGGCCGCGCAGTGCGCACCTTTCCAGCCTCCATGCCGCTGCTGGCGCTGGACCGCATTTATGTGCGCAACGCGTCCGTTCATTCGCCGCTGACACTGCCCAAAAAGCCGTGGGACAAGCTGTCGGACCACGCGCCTTTGGCTGCGGAGATCTTGTTATGAAGCGTCCATTTCGTGCGCCCCGTTCGTCCCGGTGGGTGCCGGGCAACCACTTTGAGCTGCTCGAAAACGGTGAGGAGTTTTTTCCGCGCGTCTTCAGCGCCATTGCCCAGGCGCGGCGGGAAGTGATGCTGGAAACCTTCATCTTGTTTGACGACAAGATCGGCAAAGAACTGCACGCCGCTTTGTTGCAGGCGGCACAGCGCGGTGTCGAAGTGCACGTGCTGGTCGACGGCTTCGGGTCGCCCGACCTTTCGGACCAGTTCGTCGGCAGTCTGGTCGAAGCGGGTGTCCAGTTCAGGATTTTTGACCCCGGCCGCAGCTTCATGGGGCAGCGGTTGAACATGCTGCGCCGCATGCACCGCAAGATTGTGGTGGTGGACGGCGAGCTGGGTTTTATTGGCGGCATCAACTATTCCGCAGACCATGTCGCGGACTTTGGGCCCGAGGCCAAGCAGGACTATGCCGTGCAGGTGCGCGGGCCCATCGTGGCGCAGATGCACCACTTCACACGGGAGGCGGTGCTGGACCGCGCCGAACACAAACGCCACCGGGCCGCAGGCGTCACCGGGCGTCCCCACGCGGGCACGGCCCACGCCATGTTTGTGACGCGCGACAACCAGCAGCACACCAGCGACATCGAACGCCACTACCGCGTGGCCCTGCGCGCCGCGCGCAGCCGGGTGGTGATTGCCAATGCCTACTTCTTCCCGGGCTACCGATTCATCCGCGAGATGCGGCGTGCCGCCAAACGCGGGGTGGATGTGCGGCTGATCTTGCAGGGCCAGCCCGACATGCCGATCGTGAAAACAGCGGCCAGCCTGCTGTACGACCATCTGCAGCGCGCGGGTGTGCGGGTGTACGAATACTGCGACCGCCCGCTGCACGGCAAGGTGGCGCTGGTGGACGACAACTGGTCTACCGTGGGCTCCAGCAACCTCGACCCGCTGAGCCTCTCGCTGAACCTGGAGGCCAACGTGATCATCCAGGACCGCGCCTTCAACGCCCAGTTGCACAGCCGTTTGTCGCATCTGATGGACAACAGCTGCAAGCAGATTGAAGCGGTGGCGCCCAGCCGGTGGAACGGGTTGCGCCTGCTGCGCAGCTACGCGGTGTTTCACTTGATGCGGTGGTTTCCGGCCTGGGCTGGCTGGCTGCCCAAGCACCAGCCAACCATCACCTTGGCCAAGCCTGTCCCTTCGGACGCCGCTACGGATGGATCTGCCGGGGGCGCTGCAGCCTGACGCTGCGGCCTGCCACCGCGAGCACCGCCATGATGGGCAGCAGCACCCCCGCTCACACCTTGCCTTCGGACACTGAGGACACGGGCGTTCGCCAAGGCTGGCGTGGCTGGCCACAGCAGCCCTGGTGGCCGTGGGCGACGCGCGGGTTCGCTGCGGCGTTTTTTGCGGTGGTGGCATGGCTTATTTTTCAGCAGGCCCGCACGGTGGACTGGCCCGCCGTGTTACAGGCCTTGCGCGACTTGCCCGCCACAGCCCTGGCAATGGCGGGGGGGCTGGCGCTGCTGAGCCATTTCACCTACGGCAGCTTTGACTGGGTGGGGCGCCATTGCAGCGGCCACCGGTTGACCCGTGCCGCCACGCTGGGCATTGCCATGACCAGTTACCCGTTCACCCTCAACCTGGGTTCGCTGATTGGCGGCGTGGGCGTGCGCTACCGGCTGTATGCGCGACGCGGGGTGGACCCCGGCACTATCGGTCAGGTGGTGGGCACCAGCATCTTGACGAACTGGGTGGGTTACCTGCTGCTGGCGGGCGTACTGGCGTGGCTGTGGCAGCCGCCTGCAGTGGCTGGGTGGGCGGTGACCTCCTGGCAATGGCGCCTGGGCGGCACCGTGTTGGGCTGCCTGCCGGTGGCGTATGTGGCGTTGTGTGCGCTGCGCGGTGGCCGCGCGCTCACGCTGCGCGGCCACGCGTTTCCGCTGCCGCGCTGGCCCGTGGCGCTTTGGCAGGTGGCCGTGTCGGCTACCAACTGGATGCTGATGGGCGCCGCACTGTGGACGGCGCTGCAAGGCCAGGTGAGCTACCCCGCCGCACTGGCCACGGTGCTGCTGGGCGCCGTGGCCGGGCTGGTACTGCGCGTGCCCGCTGGCCTTGGCGTGCTGGAGGCCGTGGGCGTGGCGCTGCTGGCCACCCAGGCGCTCGGGCAGGAAGAAGTGCTCGCCGCGCTGCTGGCCTACCGCGCGTTGTATTACTTCGGGCCCCTGGTGCTGGCGGCCGTGGCGTTCGGCGTGGCGGAGCTGCGCTGGCGCCAGCAGGCAGACTCGGGTGTGGACTTGGCCCTAGACGCTGGGAGCACCGAAGAACAAAAAATATGAGTCAAATATGGCTCTAGCGCTTATCCATAAAGCGCTGGAAGCTATCTATTTGATAGTATTTGAGACATACCGCTCCTGGCAGCACGCCCGGCCAGGATTCCATCTGCAGGGCACACCCCGTATCATCACGGCCCCACGCCATTGCAACTCGCCCGATCGACACGGGCCCGCAAGAACATGATCCGACTCTCCGAAATCAGGTTGCCCTTCACGGTCGCCGAAGCCCCCGAGGCGCCTCTGCGCGCTGCTGCTGCCACCCTTTTGGGCGTGGCTGAGGCCGACATCACCCAACTTCAAGTCTTCAAACGCAGCTTTGACGCACGAAAGGCCGACTTGCTGGCGGTGTACATCGTGGATGTCACGTTGGCCCAGCCCGCTCGCGAATCAGAGCTGCTGGCGATTTTTGCAGGCAGCCCCCACATCCAGCCCACGCCCGACATGGCCTGGCGCCCTGTAGGCCAGGCCCCGGCAGACCTGCCCCTGCGCCCCGTGGTGGTGGGCTTTGGCCCCTGCGGCATTTTTGCGGCGCTGGTGCTGGCGCAGATGGGGTTCAAACCCATCGTGCTGGAACGCGGCAAACCCGTGCGCGAGCGCACCAAGGACACCTGGGGCCTGTGGCGCAAGCGCGAGCTGCATGCCGAAAGCAACGTGCAGTTCGGCGAAGGCGGCGCAGGCACCTTCAGCGACGGCAAGCTCTACAGCCAGATCAAGGACCCACGTCACCTGGGCCGCAAGGTGATGAACGAGTTCGTCAAGGCCGGCGCGCCCGAAGAAATCCTCTACGTCGCCCACCCGCACATCGGCACCTTCAAGCTGGTGAAGGTGGTGGAGAACCTGCGCGAGCAGATCATTGCGCTGGGTGGCGAGATCCGCTTTGAGCAGCGCGTGACGGACGTGATCATCGAAGGCACCAGTGAAGCTCGCCACCTGCGCGGCCTCAAGGTGCTGAACCAGGCCACGGGCGAAACGACTGAGCTGCGCGCCGACCACGTCGTGATGGCGCTGGGCCACAGTTCGCGCGACACCTTTGCCATGCTGTACGAGCGTGGCGTGGCCATGGAGGCCAAACCGTTTTCCATCGGCTTTCGCATCGAGCACCCGCAGGGCGTGATCGACCGCGCCCGCTGGGGCCGTCACGCGGGCCACCCACTGCTGGGCGCGGCCGACTACAAGCTGGTGCACCACGCCACGAACGGCCGCGCGGTCTATAGCTTCTGCATGTGCCCTGGCGGCACCGTGGTAGCAGCTACCAGCGAACCGGGCCGCGTCGTGACCAACGGCATGAGCCAATATTCGCGCAACGAACGCAACGCAAATGCGGGCATGGTCGTGGGCATCGATCCGCGCGACTACCCCACCGACCCCGCCGCCTTTGAAACGCACCTGGGCGACACCTACAGCGTGGCAGCACAGAGCGCCGGCAGTTTTCACCCCCTTGCCGGCCTGGTGATGCAGCGCCAACTGGAATCCAACGCCTATGTGCTGGGCGGGCGCGACTACAGCGCGCCAGGCCAGCTCGTGGGCGATTTCATTGCAGGCAAACCGTCGAAGGATCTGGGCAGCGTGGAGCCGTCGTACAAACCCGGCGTGGCCCTGGGCGATCTGCACGCCGCCCTGCCCGGCTACGCCATCGAAGCGCTGCGGGAGGCGCTACCGGTTTTTGGTCGCAAGATCAAAGGCTTTGACATGCACGACGCTGTGCTGACGGGGGTGGAGACACGCACCTCGTCACCGCTCAAGATCGGGCGCAACGAGACTTTGCAAAGCCTGAACACCGCTGGTCTGTACCCCGCCGGTGAAGGCGCCAGCTACGCGGGTGGCATCTTGTCCGCAGGGGTCGACGGCATCAAGGTGGGAGAGGCCGTGGCCCGAAACCTGCTGGCGCCTGCGGACTGATCTTCGCTTCGCCGAGCCGCAGAGACTGATGCGGCGCCACGCGTTCCACTCGCAACCGCTGCCGCCACAGGCGAAACCGCCAGCAGCGCTGCTTACAGCTGGCTGGCCTTCCAACCCCCTGCACGCCCATCGTCGCGTTTGCAGGAGGTGTCCTACTGGCGCGCTATACCTCCTACAGCTCGGCCCGGGCCGAACTGACGGACATGAAACGTGACGGCGTAAAAATGAAAGATCAACTCTTTAGGAGAAATCTCTAGGAGCCATTTCCAACTTCTTTCAGGAGAACGCTATGCGCAATTCCTCAGTTTCCAAGCTTCTAAAGCTTGCCTTGATTCCTGCCGTTGTGGGCGTGGCCGTGTCTGCCAACGCCGCAGGTTCCAACCCCAACCAGTCACAAACAGGTGCGGCCCCGACATCCATGAGCAGTTCCCAGATCCGGTCCGAAAATGCGGCATATCGCGCGGTGCGTGCAAGCGAGATGATCGGAATGAATGTGAATAGCCCGGAGCGAAAAGACCTGGGTGAAATCAAGGATGTGATCGTGAACATGAACACCGGTGACGTGCGCTACGCGGTGCTTGAATTCGACCCTGGCATCTTCAAGGGCGAGCGTCTTTTTGCAGTGCCCGCCAAAGAGCTGGACCTTGCGCCCGACCGCAAGACTCTGGTCTACAAGATGAGCCCTGAAAGACTGGAGAATGCCCGGATTGATCAGGCGTCCTGGGACAAGCGAACGCCACTGGACATGGACAACCTCGACAAAAACTGGGGTATTGCCAAGCCCACCGACGGCGCGCGCGCGCACCGGGCAAGCGATCTGATTGGCAAGGATGTGAACGGTCGCAACGGCAAGGACATTGGCGACATCAAGGACCTGGTCATCAACCTGCAGGACCAGAAGGTGCACTACGCCGTGCTGGCGTTTGACCCTGGCTGGACCTCCCCGGAGAAGCTGTACGCCTTCCCCTTGCGCTCGTTCAACCTGACGGGGGACCGAGACGAAGTGGTTCTCGATATCGACAAGGCTCGCTTGCAGCAAATGAAATCCTTGACGGTCCAGGACTTTGCGCGGTTGAACGACCCTGCATGGAAGGCTGACATGGATCGCTATTTCGTCACCGTCTTCCCCGTTGTCCCACAGGATCGAAACGCCACCGATGCCACAGGAACGTCATCGCCCAGCGCGCTTTTCGGTCAGCTGGACACCGATGAAAATGGAACGCTATCCAAATCCGAAACCAAAGCAAACTCCCAGGTGCAACGTCAGTGGAGCCAGTTGGACAAGGACGGCAACGGGCAAGTCACCCGCAAGGAGTTCACGACCCACTACGCCAGCAATAGCAAGTAGATGGCCCCACGTTGGTGACGGCGACAGTCAGGCCGTTGCCACGTAACCACTTAAGACACTAACTCCGCAGGCCGGCATTCCTCCGAATGCCGGCCTTTCTGTTGGCGCGCTCGTTTACTTGCGTTGCAAGAAGTCCACCGCCAGTGCCGCCAGCGTACGAGCGCCCACGGGCAACTGCTCCTCGTCGATGTCAAACAGCGGCGAGTGGTTGGACGGCGCCGTCTTGAAGTCCTTGCCCTTGGGCGGGGCGCCCAGGAAGAAGAAGAAACCGGGCGCCACTTTCTGGAACTCGGAGAAATCTTCCGAGCCGCTCACCTTGGGAATGATCATCGCCTTGCCGGCGGTGGCCAGCTTGAGAGCGGGCAGGGACGCTGCTGTCAGTTCAGCGGGGTTGGTGGTGACCGGGTAGGCCACGGGCCCAAACCGCACCTTCGCCTTGGCACCGCTGGAGGCGGCAATCGACTCGGCCGTGGTGGTGATGCGCTTGAGCGCCTCCTGGCGCATGCCCTCGTCGAACGTGCGCAGTGTGCCCAGCATCTCCACGCTGTCGGGGATGATGTTGTAGCGCGTGCCGCCCTGGATCTGGCCGATGGTGATGACCGCAGGTTCCTGGCTGATGTTGAGCTGGCGGCTGACCACCGTTTGCAGGCCCAGCACCACCTGGCTGGCCGCCACGATGGGGTCCACCGCGTTCCAAGGTGACGAGCCATGGCCGCCGCGCCCTTCCACCTCGATGCGGATATTGTCCGAGCCGGCCATCAGCGGGCCGCTGCGATAGCCCACCACGCCGGACGGCAGGTTGGCCGTGATGTGCAGGCCGTAGATGGCCTGCACATCCTTCAAGGCACCCTCTTCCACCATGGCTTTGGCGCCAAAGCTGGGCACCTTGCCATTGGCGTCGGGTTCCACCGGCGCACCTTCCTCGGCGGGTTGGAAGACGAATTTGATGGTGCCAGGCAACTGCGCCTTCATGCTGGCCAAGGCCTCGGCGGCGCCCATCAGCATGGCGGTGTGCGCGTCGTGGCCGCAGGCGTGCATCACCGGGACTTCCTTGCCCAGGTAGTTGGCCTTGGCCTTGCTGGCAAAGGGCAGGCCGGTGTTTTCGGGCACGGGCAAGGCGTCCATGTCAGCACGCAAGGCCACGACCTTGCCCGGCAGGCCGCCCTTGAGCGTGCCAACCACACCCGTGCCCCCCACATTCGTTTGTACGTCCATGCCCAGCTTTTTGAGGTGGTCGGCCACCAGCTTGGCGGTACGCACTTCCTGGCCCGACAGCTCAGGATGGGCGTGGATGTCGCGGCGCCAGTTGACCATTTTGGCGGCCACGCCGTTGACCGCAGTATCAATGGCTTGCAGGCCTGCGGCGTCCAGTGCCTGGGCCTGGGCGAGCGGTGCAAACGTCAGCCCGCTGAAAAGGAGGCCGGTGGCCAGCGAAATGGCAGAAAGGGGTGTGTGCATGAGGCTGATCCGTGCAAGAAGTGAAAACAAAAAGGAGCGCAGTAAAAAATGCGCAAGTTCATGTTAAGGGTCCCCCCCTGGCCGCAGGCCAGCGAAAATGGCCATCCACAGAGCCAATATCGCCATGCCCCGTTCTTCTGTCACACCTGCGACGGCACCTGTTTTTCGCATCGACATCCCACTGCTGCCCGAATCGGCGGTGGGCAACGCACTGCAGTTCATCGACCTCTTGCGCGGCGCCAACCTTCTGGCGGGCTTGCGGGGCGGTGCGGGCTCGCCCCGTCTCGCCTGGCGACTGCTGGATGCCCAAGGCAAGCCCCTGCCGCACCAGCCGGGCCCGCTGGCGGCCTACATGCTGCCCGCAGTGGCACCGTCCGACGGCCCCGCACAGGCCTGGTTCATCCCCTCGTTCCACGCGGCCGACATCCCGGCCATCCGTGATCTGGCAGCGCGCAACCGCGCCCTCTCGCGCCAGATCGGCATTGCGCTGGATGCCGGGCACAAGGTGCTTACCGTCGGCAACGGTGCCTGGCTGGCGGCGCAGAGCGGACGCCTGCAGGGCCGCCGCGGCTGCCTGCCGTGGTTCTACCTGGCCGGGTTTGAGCGGGACTTTCCCGCGGTGGGGCTGGACGCCGGCCACGACCTGACCGATGACGGCCCCTGGCTCAGCTGCGCGCTGCCCCACAGCCTGGGGGAGATGGCGATTGCCCTGGTGCGCCATGCGCTGGGCGATGCGCTGGCCCAAACCTGCGCCAGCGTGCTGCGGCCCGACCACGACCGCGGCCGCGCCGCGCTGCAGGCCAACGCGCAGCAACATATCCCCGCCACGCGCGACAGCACCCTGGCCCGCGCCATGGCCTGGATGGAGACCCATCTGGACGAGCCGTACTCGCTGGCCCGGCTGGCCGAGGCAGCGGCGGTGAGCCCGCGCACCTTGCTGCGGCACTTTCAGCAGGAGCTGTCGCAGTCGCCGCTGGACCACCTGCACAGCCTGCGCTGCGCACGCGCCAAGTTGCTGCTGGAGGTGACGCTGGAGAGCGTGCCCAGCATTGCGGTGGCCTGCGGCTATGCCGACCCGGCTGCATTCCGCCGCATCTTTGTGCGCTACACCGGCATGGCACCGGGGGAGTACCGCAAGCGCCACGCCTTGCGCGCGCCGCGCAGGCGCTGGCGGGTGGAAGTCCGGTGATCAATCCCAGCCGGCACCGACACAAGCGCCGTTGTCGGGCCCCCTTTGGCATCCAGCGGTTGACAAGTTGTCCACCCATGCGCCGCTCCCCACTTCTAGAATTTGGGCACGACTGCGCACCTACAGCCGGAGCCCACCACCATGCCCCACTTGCTATTGAACTGTGAGATCGCTGAACGCCAAAGCCCCGGCCTGCACCAAGGCCAGGTGGCGTTTCAGATGGAGAGCCCGTCGATCTCGACCCGTGAACTGATTGCCCTCAGCGTGCGGGCCCACCTGGCCTTGCAGCGCATAGCGCGCGCCAGTGCGCACTCAATGGCACAGGCCGTGCCCCCCACGCCCACCCTGACACAGGCCCTGATTGATGAGGGTCTGGCACAGGGGCGCGTGGCCCTGCCCCGGCCACCAGAGCCTGCCAGCGCGCCCGAGCTGGCGGTGGTGGAACATGCCGAAATCCAACGGGCCCTTGCCGCGTTCGAGGCGGGGGAGTTTCAGATGGTGGTCGATGGCACGCTGTACCGGTCGCATTCCGAGCTGCATTTGACGGACAGCTCGCATGCCGTTTTCTTGAGATTGCGTCCGCTGGTTGGCGGATGAAAGGAACCCATGGGTGAGAGTGAGCAGTGGAAGGCGAGCGCAACGCAGCACGCCAGAGTTCAACGTTTCGAAACCTGGTTGTTAGGCTACGTGCAAGCGGCCAAGGACGCAGGCCGTCGCCTGGATGACGATGAGCGCGCCATTCGCAAAGGCGTTGAGGATTCACCGTTCTGCGCTGCAATGCAGCAGGAATTCGGGGAAGAGGCCGAGCAGCACCTCGCAGACTTTTTCATGTTCCCGGTGCTGCATGAAAGCATCCCCAACATGCGCGCCCGCGCAGACAGTGTGTGGAGCTTCGCGCGCGATGTGAGCGATCTGCTGACGGAGGCCATCAAAAAGTGGGGGCGGGGTTACACCGGCGATCTGGCCTTGCAGCGCTTGGGCCACCAATTGCGCCATCCCGCAGACCCCACCGAATGCGCTGCACCGCGCTGGCTGGACGCAGAGCGCGAGCGGATTTGCGGCCAGATTGCAGAGCCGTACAGGGACTACCGGCTCGCGGAACTCAAGAAAGCCTTGACCCGCAGCTTCCATCCCTTTCTGGAGCCTGCCCCCGACACACTGGGCCGACTGATCTGCGAAATGAAGTCCTCTCGCGCCCAGTTGGATGCATTGTTGGAGTTGATGGAGCGCTCATGCGACACCTGGGTGGACGAGCAGTTCCAGCCACCGCCGCAAGTGGAAGACGGCGAATGCGAGGGCCGCATGCGCACCTCCGAATTTTTCGTGCTGACCGACTATGCGGATGATCTGGCGCAGGCTTACGCGCGCTTCGGGACGCTGGACTCTGCATGGGTCCAACGCCTGTTCGAGGTGGAGTGGCCGCGCGGTGCACGGGTGGTAAGCGCTTGCGTGCGACAGGAGGAGGACATCTTGAAAGACTTCCAACCCGAAGCGCTGGACTGGGTGTACGCCCTCTGCACCAAACCCCTGGCCGAAGCCATCAGTGCGCTGGGGCGGCTCGCAGACCACTGGAGTGTGGAATACGAACACAACACCGAGCGCAGCCTGAGTGGCATCCGGTTCGTGGTGGCAGGCGCTCGCCTGTTGGCGCCGATGTCTTCGCCGCCGCCCATCCTCGGTTTGGTGCAGACCGATGCCGATCGCCCTGCTGCGCGGGCCTTGAAACTGATTTGCAATGTGCGGCCACTGAATGCGGCGGAGTCCGCCGAGCTGGTGGCCGAGCTGCGGCAGTTCACCCCGGAGGTTTTGCTGCAGTTGCTGCGCCACTGCCGCGCCCAGGCCGACGAAGTGCTGGAGGCCCTGGGCTGGGGCAGCGCCGCGCCGCTGTACCGCTTCATGCGCGAGTGTGAGCGGGCCGATGCCAATGCGTACTTCGATGTGGCGCTGTTGAAAGAGCACCTCCAGCGGGCAGGCAAGCCGGGCGAGTTGCTGCTGGCATGGCACAAGAAGTACAAGCACCTCAAAGTCACCGTGCATCGCATCGACGCGGTGCAAGGTGTGGAAGACAAAAAACTGGCCGGCATGCTGGGCAAGCTGTCCCAGGAACACATTCGGGTGTGGGGCATGGTGCCGATTCGGGATGATGCAGACTTGCGCGAGCGGTTTGCCTTTTTCAAAGGCGCCGGCAAGCAGGCATCCAAGATGTACGGCTCCGAGCGCACGGCCAATGTGCGTGACGCCGCCGCCGCCGCGCTGGTGCAACTGGCGCACAACGCGGGTTTTGCGGACGTGACCGAAATGGAGTGGTCGCTCGACGCCAGCGCCTACACCGCCCAGGATTGGACCTGGCAACAGGGCGACTATGACGTGGAGCTGAGCTTGGTTCGGTTCCAGCCGCAGCTGAAAGTGGTCAAAGCTGGCAAGGCCTTGAAGAGCCTGCCGCCTGCGCTGAAGAAAGACCCTGGCCTGGCCCCGCTACTGGCGCAGCTCGACCTGCTCAAGGACCAGAGCAAGCGCTACCGCACCGCCCTGGAAAACCTGATGGTCAGTGGCCGTCCGCTGGCACCGGAGCAACTGAAAGAACTCGCCCACCTGCCCATGGCACGGCATCTGCTGACCGCGCTGTACCTGCAAACGCCGGACGGCGGGCTGGGCCTGTTGGATGACAGCCTGACGCAACTGTGCCTGCTGGACGCAGAGGGCGGCCTGGCCGGTGCGCCCCTGCCGGTGGAGCATCCCCTGACCATCGCCCACGTCCATTCGATGCTGGCGACGGGCCGCTTGATCGCTTGCCAGCGGCATGCAGTGCAGTCGTCGCTGGTGCAGCCGTTCAAGCAGGCGTTTCGCGAATGCTATGTGCTCACGCCCGCCGAGCGCGAGGCGCATGACCTGTCGCGCCGCTTCGAGGGGCGCCGCGTCAAGACCTCGGTGCTGGGCGCGATCCTGTCAGCCCGGGGGTGGCGGGTCGATGGCAGCGAAGGCGATTGCACGGCCCGCAAGCGCCTGACGCCCGACATCGCTGTCGAGCTGTCTTTGCCCGATGTCCACCACTTCCTGACCGAGGAAGAGGCCACCGTGCTGGGCGAGATCGCGTTCAGTCGCAAGGGTGAACGCATGGCGCTGCAGGAGGCTCCGGCGCTGGGCTTCTCCGAGGCCATGCGCGACCTTGACCTGGTGATCACCGCAGGCGCCGCCGACACGGATGAGCACTCGGCCGAAGTGCAGCAAGCCCGGGTGGCGCTGGTGAGTGCCCTGCTTCCCAGCCTGGGTTTGAAGAACGTCCGCATCGAAGGACACCACGCCATCATTCAGGGCAAGCGCGCAAGCTACCGCCTGCACCTGGGCACTGCGGTGATTCACGTGATGCCAGCCGGTTACCTGTGCATCGTGCCGGCCGACAAGGCTTCGCAGAAATCCGTCGCCCTGCCCTTCGTGGATGACGACCAGCGCACCAGCGAGGTGTTGTCCAAGCTGCTGCTGCTCAGCGCGGACGACAAAATCAAAGACCCGAGCATCCTGGCGCAGATCGAGGGTCGGCAAGCCCAGGCACAGACCTGAACGCCAACACAGACCCGAGCGCCGGCGAAGACCCCAGGCGCATACGGCCGGGGGAACGAAACAGTGCGACCGCAGTTCCTACCGCCTGGGGCTGTACTCAGCCCCAGATAAGCTCTACAAGGTGCGCCAGAGAACTGTCTTTGCAGGTTGCAACTCCGGTCACAACCCGCCATAAAAGAAAACCGCCGCAGGGCACAAGTCCTGCGGCGGCCATGTAAGGGGCAACGTCGGCCCAGTCAGCCCGTCAGCTCTTACGACTGCTGTTGAGCGTTCTGCAGCGCAGCAATGCGCTCTTCAATGGGTGGGTGGGTGCTGAACAGCTTGCCAATGCCACCGGCAATGCCCATGGCGGCCATGCTCTTCGGCAGTTCGGCAGGGTGGGCGCCACCCAGGCGGGCCAGTGCATTGATCATGGGCTGGCGACGGCCCATGAGCTGCGCGGCACCCGCGTCGGCGCGAAACTCGCGCTGGCGGCTGAACCAGGCCACGATCATGGCGGCGACAAAGCCGAGCACGATGTCGAGCACGATGGTGGTGACGTAGTAACCAATGCCAGGGCCGGAGCTGTTCTCGTCGTTCTTGCGCAGAAAGCTGTCGACCGCGTAGCCGATGACGCGCGACAGGAACACCACAAAGGTGTTCATAACGCCTTGGATCAGCGTCATGGTGACCATGTCGCCGTTGGCGATATGGGCCACCTCGTGGCCGATGACAGCCTCAACCTCCTCACGCGTCATGCCCTGCAGCAGGCCGGTGGACACCGCGACCAGCGCGTTGTTCTTGAAAGCCCCCGTGGCAAACGCGTTCGGATCGCCAGGGAAGATGCCGACTTCGGGCATGCCGATGCCCGCCTTGTCGGCAAAGCCGCGCACGGTGTCCACAATCCAGCGCTCGTCGGCCGAACCCGTGCCGTCGATGATCTGCACCTTGGCGCTCCACTTGGCCATGGGTTTGCTGATCAGCAGCGAGATGATCGCGCCGCCAAAGCCCATGATCAGCGAGAAGCCGAGCAACGCAGTGAGGTTGAGCCCATTGGCCGTGAGATAGCGGTTGACGCCCAGCAGGCTCGCCACCACGCCCAACACCAGCACAACGGCAAGGTTGGTCATTACAAATAACAGAATCCGTTTCATGAGTTCTCCGTGGGACAAAACAACAAGGTGATTGGAGGTTCAGATGGGGGCCGGGGGCTGCGCTTCAAGCCACAGCAACTCTGCAAGCCCGCCACCACTTCTGGCCGCGATTTATCGCGCTATGGTAGGTGTAAATCTGCGCCAGGGCCTTATCACACAGGCCTTGGCGGGAATTAGGACGTCGCCACCAACTGCGCGCCACGCGGCACACGGAACACCTCTGGATCGGCATAAAACGCCGGGTCTTCGTTGGCAGGCCACCAACCGGGCACGCCCAGTACGGGCAGCGGCACAAACGGCTTGCCAGCCCAACGTTGCGGTTCCATGTCGTGGGCAAGCCAAACGTCCAGGTCTGCTATTTTATTTATAGCAAAATGCGCTTGATATACGTGCGCAACCATGGGTTTTCGGGGTGAAACCAGCTTTTCAAGCAGCGCATGCCCCACCACCACCAGACGGGCCAGCTGCCACAGCGGGCGCAGGTCCACAAACAACCGCTGCCAGTCTCGCGCGCGCAACGCCGCCCATAGCTCGGGGGGCGCGTGTAGTACGGCCCCGTTTTCGTCGAACACCGTCAATGCATCCCGCAACGGTCCGCGCACGGCTTGTACGCCGTCGGCGGCAATGGCCTGCGCCTGCAACTGATTGAGGCGGCGCTTGGTCTCTGGAAACTGCAGCCAGACGAGGCCGTTGAAAAAATCGTGCAGGTTGTCGCGGGTGGGGACGGTGCGGGTGTCAAAGATGAACTGCTCGTAGGCGGTGCCTAACAAAAGCGCCGCCTGGGGCACAAAACGCACCGGAGCAGGGCTCATCCCGGGAGAGGCCGCAGCGTTTTGCAGCGCTTGGTGCACGGCACTGCCGCACAGCACCTGCCTGGCCACCGGCTCCCCCATGCTGCACCACGGTTGCAGCCACGCGGCATCCCACTGAAGGGAGGCGAGCGAAGAAGGACTTACACCAGTCGCCACGGCAGCGCTTCGCCCGCACGCAACGGTTTCAGGTTGGCTTCGCCAAACGCAAAACTCTCGGGAGGCGTCCACGATTCGCGGCGCAGCGTGATGGTGCCCGTGTTGCGCGGCAGGTTGTAGAAATCCGGGCCGTGGAAGCTGGCAAAACCTTCAAGCTGGTCGAGCGCGCCCACGTTGTCGAAGGCCTCGGCATACATCTCGATGGCGGCGTGGGCGGTGTAGCAGCCGGCGCAACCGCTGGCATGTTCTTTGAGGTGAGCGGGGTGCGGTGCGCTGTCGGTGCCCAGAAAGAACTTGTTGCTGCCGCTGGTGGCGGCCTGCACCAGGGCCACGCGGTGTGTCTCGCGCTTGAGCACGGGCAGGCAGTAGTAATGCGGACGCACGCCCCCGATGAAGATCGCGTTGCGGTTGTACAGCAGGTGGTGCGCGGTAATGGTGGCTGCGGTGAAGCGGTCGGCCGCCTGCACGTAGTCGGCTGCGTCCTTGGTGGTGATGTGTTCAAAGACGATCTTGAGCTCGGGAAAGTCGCGGCGCAGCGGGATCAATTGCTGCTCGATGAACACGGCCTCGCGGTCGAACAGGTCGATGTCGCTGCTGGTCACTTCGCCGTGCACCAGCAGCAGCATGCCCGCCTTCTGCATGGCTTCGAGGGTTTTGTAGGTCTTGCGCAGGTCGGTCACGCCCGCATCGCTGTTGGTGGTGGCGCCCGCCGGGTAGAGCTTGGCGGCGACCACACCGGCCGCGCGTGCACGCACGATTTCTTCAGGCGGAAGGTTGTCGGTGAGGTACAGCGTCATCAGCGGTTCGAACTGCATACCCACGGGTACCGCCGCCAGGATCCGCTCTTTGTACGCCATCGCCTGCTCAGCCGTGGTCACGGGTGGGCGCAGGTTGGGCATGATGATCGCGCGGCCGAACTGGGCGGCCGTGTGCGGCACCACGGTGTGCAGCGCCTCGCCGTCGCGCACGTGCAGGTGCCAGTCGTCGGGGCGGGTAATGGTGAGGCTGAGGGCCTCGGCGGACGGGGGGGTGTGGGATGCGGCTGTCATGGGCCACATTGTCCCATCGGCATGAAGACTACTATTTTGATAGCTGCTAGCGCTTATCAGATAAGCGCTAGAGGCCAAAAACACTCAAAAACCCAATCCATCGACGCCATGGCAGACATGGTTCATACCCATTCGACCATCCCAAGACTGATGCTGCGCAGGCTCAACGACAGGGAGAACGCGCAAAAAAAGAGCGCCCCGCGGGCGCTCTTTTGCTTGTTTTGCGAGGTGGCGCAACAGCCCACCACACTGGGCTCAGTGCGCCAGGATCTTGTTGAGAAAATCCTTGGTGCGGGCCTGGCGATCCTCAGGGTGATTAAAGAAGTCGTCCTTGGAGCAGTCTTCCAGGATCTTGCCGCCCACGTCCATGAAGATCACGCGGTTGCTCACCTTGCGGGCAAAGCCCATTTCGTGGGTCACGCACATCATGGTCATGCCTTCGTTGGCCAGGCCCACCATCACGTCCAGCACTTCGCCGACCATTTCGGGGTCGAGTGCCGACGTGGGCTCGTCGAACAGCATGACGATGGGGTCCATCGACAAGGCGCGCGCAATGGCTACGCGCTGCTGTTGGCCGCCCGAGAGTTGACCAGGGAACTTGTCCTTGTGCAGAGTCAGGCCCACGCGCTCCAGCATCTTGAGACCGCGCTTCTTGGCGTCGTCTGCACTGCGGCCCAGCACCTTGATCTGCGCGATGGTCAGGTTCTCCGTCACCGACAGGTGTGGGAACAGCTCAAAGTGCTGAAACACCATGCCCACGCGGCTGCGCAGTTTGGGGAGGTCGGTCTTGGGGTCGTGCAGCTTGATGCCGTCCACCGTGATCTCCCCCTTCTGAAAGGGTTCGAGCGCGTTGATGGTCTTGATCAGCGTGGACTTGCCCGAGCCTGAAGGGCCGCACACCACCACCACTTCACCCTTTTGGATGGTGGCCGTGCATTCGTTGAGCACCTGCACGGGCCCATACCACTTGGAAACGTTTTTGAGTTCGATCATTTCTTTTTCCTCAATCCAATCTCTTTTGCCGCTTCAGCGAATGATTGCGATCTTCTGGTGCAGGCGCTTGACCATCCAGGACAGCGCATAGCACATCACAAAATACAGCACGGCAGCAGCCAGATACGCCTCAATGGGGCGACCAAAGTTCTTACCCGCCACTTCAAAGCCCTTGAGCATGTCGTAGGCGCCGATGGCGTAGACCAGCGAGGTGTCCTGGAACAGGATGATGGTCTGCGTGAGCAGCACCGGCAGCATGTTGCGGAACGCCTGGGGCAGCACCACGAGTTTCATGTTCTGGCCGTAGGTCATGCCCAGCGCCTGGCCCGCATGCACCTGCCCACGCGGAATGGACTGGATACCGGCACGCATGATTTCGCTGAAATACGCCGCTTCAAACGCGATGAAGGTGACGATGGCAGACATTTCGGCGCCTATGGGGCGGCCGATGATGGCAGGCACCAGCAGGAAGAACCACAAGATCACCATCACCAGCGGAATGCTGCGCATGCCGTTGACATAGATGGTGGCGGGCACTTCAAGCCACTTCTTGCCCGACAGGCGCATGAGCGCCAGCACGGTGCCAAAGATCACGCCACCGATAGTGGCAATCAACGTGAGCAACAGGCTGAAATACAGCCCCTTGAGCACGAAGTTGGAGATCAGGTCCCAGTTGTAAAAGGAGAAATCGATATTCATATCAATGTCCTCCGCCCGCTGCGCCCGTCACGACCATCCCAGGGATGCGCGCACGTTTTTCAATGAACGCCATGATGCGATTGATGGCAAACGCCGAGATGACATACAGCGCGGTGACGGCCAGATAGACCTCAATGCCGCGCGAGGTTTCTTCCTGCGCCTGCATGGCAAACATCGTGAGTTCGGCCACCGACACGGCAAATGCCACGGACGAGTTCTTGAAGATGTTCATCGTCTCACTGGTCAGCGGCGGAATGATGATGCGAAACGCCATGGGCAACAGGACATAGCGGTAGGTCTGGAACGTCGTGAAGCCCACGGCCATGCCGGCATAACGCTGCCCACGCGGCAACGCCTGAATGCCCGAGCGCACCTGCTCAGCGATACGCGCCGAGGTGAAAAAGCCCAGCGCCAGCACCACGAGCGCAAAACCCGGCACCCCGCGCAGAACTGGGAACAGGCTGGGCAGCACGTGGTACCACAAGAAAATCTGCACCAGTAGCGGAATATTGCGAAACAGCTCGACCCAGGCATTGCCCAGGCGCACGATCATCGGCCGGTCCTGCAAAGTGCGCAGCGTGCCAATGAGAGAACCCAATACAAGCGCCAGCACAAGGGCCAGCAGCGAAACGGACACCGTCCAGCCCCAGGCCGACAGCATCCAGTCCAGGTAGGTGATATCGCCGCCTTTGCCAAAGCAGCTTTGCACGACTTCCCTGTCCATGGTGTCCTGGCAGAACACCTGCCAATCCCAGCTCATAGGAGCACCCCTTTAATTTTTGATATTGCGTTGGGCGCAACCCTTTGCCTACCCAACAAAAATGCCCCTTCAAACCGTTTGGGCCGAAGGGGCACAGGCGCTCAGAACATTACTTCTTTGCGTAGTCTTCCATGGGCTTGTCGTTTGGCGATGCCCAAGCAGCCTTGGTGGCTTCAGACATGGGCAGGCCGATCTTGGTGTTGGTCGGTGGCACGGGTTGCATGAACCACTTGTCATACAGCTTGGCCAGCGAACCGTCCGCGATCTGGCGCTTGATGCTGTCGTCCACAGCCTTCTTGAAGGCAGGGTCGTCCTTGCGCAGCATGCAGGCGATAGGTTCCACCGACAGCACTTCGCCCACGATCTTGTAATCGGCAGGGTTCTTGGACTTGGAAATGTTGGCTGCCAGGATGGAGCCGTCCATCACGAACGCATCCGCACGGCCCGTTTCCAGCATCAGGAAGCTGTCAGCGTGGTCCTTGCCGAAGACTTCCTTGAAGTCAACGCCGCCAGCGCGCTCGTGCTTGCGCAGGGTTTGCACCGACGTGGTGCCGGTGGTAGTGGCGATGGTCTTGCCGTTCAGGTCCTTGATCGAGGTGATGCCCGAGTTGGCCTTCACCACGGTGCGGACTTCTTCCACGTAGGTGGTGACGGCAAATGCCACGTCCTTCTGGCGGGTGGCGTTGTTGGTGGTGGAGCCACACTCCAGATCCACGGTGCCATTGGTCACCAGAGGAATGCGGTTTTGCGATGTGACGGGCTGGTACTTCACATCCAGCTTGGGCAGGCCCAGTTGCTTTTGGATGTCGGCCAGAACGATTTCACCCATTTCGGTGTGAAAACCCACAAACTTGCCGTTGCCCAGCGTGTAGGAAAGGCCGGAGGACTCACGCACACCCAGCGTCACGCTGCCCGAGGCCTTGATCTTGGCCAGGGTGTCGGTGGCTTGAGCGAAAGCGCTGCCTGCAGCCAGGGCGGTTACAGCAACCGCGAGCAAATGCTTCTTCATAGGTATCTCCTTGTGTGTAAACAAACGAAAAATGAGGGGAGTTATTTTAGAGATCCACCCATGCCGAACGGGCCGGCTGGCCGAACACTCCAAAAAAGGGGACCGCAACCAGGATTGTTAGTCAGAACGGAACCTGATCGGTAGGGTATTTCCAGAAGTCGCGCAACAGATAGCTGACCGGCAGGTTCAGCACCGTGTTGGTCGGTGGAATGGGTTTGTTAAACCACTTGTCGTAAATAGCGTAAATATCGCGACTGGTAATCAGGCGGCGCATTTCGTCATCGATCAGCTTCTTGAAGTCGGGGTCGTTCTTGGGCAGCATGATCGCCAGGGGCTCGGTGGTCATGAATCGCCCCACCACCTTGAGCGCCTTCGGATTGGGCCGACCTGCCGCCAGGCCATAGAGCAGGACGTCGTCCATCACAAACGCGTCCGCTTCGCCCTTTTCCACCATTTCGACCGCCTTGGCGTGGTCGGGGGCTTCCAGGATGGTGATGCCCATCAGCCGCTCGCGGTTTGCCTGCTCAGCGGCCTTCAGGGGAGTCGTGCCCTTGGTGGACACCAGCTTTTTGCCGTTGAGGTCCTCAACCCTGTCGATGGGGCTGGCTGATTTGACCAGCAGGCGTGCGCCGGTAATGAAGTGGGGGATGGTGAACGCCACCTTCTGGCGGCGCTCGGCGTTGTTGGTGGTGGAGCCACACTCCATGTCCGCCTTGCCTTGCTCGATCATGGTGATGCGGTTGGCGGACGTCACGGCCATGAACTCAATGCCCATGTCTTTCTTACCGGTCTTCTTGCGCACCACCTCTGCCAACTGCAGGCAAAGGTCCAACGCATAACCCACGGGCTTGCCAGATGCGGAATCAATGTACGAAAAGGGCACCGACGACTCACGGTGCGCGATGACCAGCTTGCCACCGGCGCTGATGCGTTCCAACACACCCTGGGCCGACGCCGCGCAGGTGCAGCACAGAGCCACCAGGCCCCAGGCAAATCCCCAATGCTGAACTTTCATGCGGTCTTTCGGTGAATGAATGGATCGGATTTGCAATCTTCGTGCCACCGTGGGGCCTGCCTAGGCACACGCTGCGTCAACCAACCCGTCGATGGCGCAGACTGTACGTGTCGTTACCGTGAAATTCCAATGCCGTTTGGGCGCGCAACTATGCAAAGTGTTCATATCCGTATTTACCCTTAGCATGACCCCGCCTGCGTTTGCAGGTAGGTCCACAGTGCCTGGGCCGTGCCCTTGGGCGCTTCCTTGCCGGTCGGTTTCTCGCGGTAAGCGCGCACGTCCATCGTCATTTGCAGGGCGTCCACATCCGACGGCGCCGCGCTGACCAGGCGACGCGAGCGCAGCTCCTTCTTCACGGCGCTGTGCGGCAGAAAGGCCACGCCGTGCCCCTCCAGCGCCATGGCCTTGAGGCCTTCGGCCATGTCGGTTTCGTAGACGCGCTCCAGATGGATGGGGGTGCCCGCTTCTTTGAGGATGAGTTCGGTCACCCGCCCCAGGTACGCACCCGGCGCATAGCCCAGGTACGGCAGCGGCTGGCCTGTCCGGCCAGGCAGTCGGTGCAAGGGCTGGCCATCGGCGTCGGCCTTGCTGTAGGGAGAGAGCACTTCCTGGCCCAGGCTCACCATTTCATACCGATCCGCATCGAGCTGGAAGGGTTGTGAAGGGTGGTGGTACGCAATCAACAGGTCGCAGCCACCTTCAACCAAACGCATCACCGCGTCGTGCACATTCAGTGCGATGAGGCGGCTTTTGAAGGGCCCAAACTTGTCGTGCAGACTGGACACCCAGGCCGGGAAAAATGTGAACGCCAGGGTGTGCGGCACCGCAAACTCGATCATGTCCTTGCCGGCGCTGGTGTGCGCTCGCAACATGGCCCGTGTGTTTTGCAGCGCCTGCAACACCTCCAGCGCCTGGTCGTACAGCGTTTTGCCCGCGGGCGTGAGGCGTGTGGGGTACGAGCTGCGGTCCACCAGATCGGTGCCCGCCCACGCCTCCAACGCTTGAATGCGCCGCGAAAAGGCGGGTTGCGTCACATGTCGCAGCTGGGCCGAGCGGCTGAAGCTGCGCGTTTCTGCAAGACTGACGAAATCTTCGAGCCACTTGGTTTCCATCGGCGCATTATCCGTGCCGCTCGTAAAGTCCGCTGGTGCGAGCTTGCTGCAGAGCGGGGGGCGCCAAAAGCGGCTCAGGCCCATCTGCGCGCACGCATGCATGCGTGTAGATGCAGAAGCAGAGCAACGCACCAATGATGTGCACACATACGAGCAGGCCGCATAATGCACGGCGCTGCGAACACCCTTGGCGCAGCGCGTCCCCGCCCTTGGTGCACAACACCGCCGGGCAGAGCGACAACGCATCCGCTGCTGTGTTTGATCTCCTGACCGCTCGACGACTCCATGCCCTCCACCCCTCCCACCCGGCCCGCAGCCAACGCAGCGCCGTCGGTGCCACCGGCCCCAGCCGAACCCCGCGCACTGCGCCTTGAAGACTGGCTCACGGTGCTGGTGATGGCGGCATTGGCCCTCATCACGTTTGTCAATGTGCTGGTGCGTTATTTCACCAACTCGTCGTTTGCCTGGACGGAAGAAATCTCGGTGTTTCTGATGATCGTTCTGGCCCTTGTAGGTGGGTCCGCCGCCGTGGCACGCGACCGCCACATCCGCATCGAGTTCTTTACCGAAAGCGGTTCAGCCCGGCGCCGGCGGGTGCTGGCCCAACTGGGCGGCTTGATGGTGGCGCTGCTGTTTGCGCTGATTGCCGTGCTCAGCGCGCGGGTGGTGTGGGACGACATCCGTTTCGGCGAAACCTCCCCCGGCATCGGTGTGCCGCAGTGGTGGTATTCCATCTGGTTGCCGGTTTTCTCCGCACTGATCACCTTGCGCGCTCTGGGGCACTTTGTGCGCAGCGGACGCAAAACATTTGCCGACGACGCCACCGGCGGAGCCTCGGCGCCATGACCGCCGCGCTGTTGTTTGTCGCGTTTGTGGCGTTGATGCTGGCGGGCGTTCCCATTGGCGCAGCGCTGGGCTTGGCGGGCGCTGCGGCCATTGCGGTGGCCAATGCCGATTCGCAGTGGTTTGGCCTGCTGGCGGTGCCGCAGAACTTCTTCGCGGGCCTGGGCAAATACCCGCTGCTGGCGATTCCGATGTTTGTGCTGGTGGGCTCAATCTTCGACCGGTCGGGCGTAGCGCTGCGGCTGGTCAATCTCGCCGTATCCATCGTGGGGCGTGGCCCCGGCATGCTGCCGCTGGTGGTGGTGGCCGTGGCGATGTTTCTGGGCGGCATTTCAGGCTCCGGCCCTGCAACCGCAGCCGCTGTGGGCGGCGTGATGATCGTGGCGATGTCGCGTGCAGGTTACCCGGCACCGTTTTCCGCCGCGGTAGTGGGCGCGGCGGCGTCCATCGACATTTTGATTCCGCCATCGGTGGCGTTCATTGTGTATTCGGTGCTGGTGCCCGGCGCCTCGGTGCCTGCGTTGTTTGCGGCCGGCATGATCCCGGGCATTCTGGCGGGTCTGGCGCTGATCGTGCCCGCAGTCTGGCTGTCCCGCCGCCATGGCATGGGTACCCACGAAATGCACCAGCCCCGCCCCGCGTTCTGGAAGAGCCTGCGCGAAGCCTCGTGGGGCCTCGCAGCGCCTGTGCTCATTTTGGGCGGCATGCGCGCCGGCTGGTTCACCCCCACCGAAGCAGCCGTGGTGGCCGTGTTCTACGGCCTGTTTGTGGGCATGGTCGTGCACCGCACGATCAGCGTACGCGATCTGTTCCCCATCCTGCGTGAATCTGGCGAGCTTTCGGCCGTGATCTTGCTGGTGGTGTCGCTGGCGGGGATTTTTGCGTTTTCGCTGTCCACCCTGGGGGTGATCGACCCCATCACCCGCGCCATCGTGGGCTCGGGCCTGGGTGAATACGGCGTGCTGGCTTTGCTGATACTGCTGCTCATCATCACCGGCATGTTCCTGGATGGGATCTCCATCTTCCTGATTTTTGTGCCGCTGATGGCACCCATCATGCAGCACTACCAGTGGGACCCTGTGTGGTTTGGCGTGCTGCTGACGCTGAACGTGGCATTGGGCCAATTCACTCCGCCCATGGCCGTGAACCTGATGGTGTCCAGCCGCATTGCAGGGGTGCGCATCGAGCAAACCTCGCGTTGGGTGGGCTGGTTTCTGGTGGCCATGTGCATGGTCATGCTGGCCGTGGTCATCTGGCCCCCACTGGCGCTGTGGCTGCCCCAACGCCTGGGCTACTGACCACCCTAACAAATAACCCGCGCAGACGCCCGATTTTTTCTGCTGAGTTAGCCGCCAAACCTGGCACCCATTTCTATAAAGGAGACTGAAACCATGAAACTGCGTACCTTTTTGACTTCTGCTGTGGCCGCGGCCGCCGCCCTGGCCTTCACCGCTCCCGCTGCGCTGGCACAAACCGCCTATAAGAGCGAATACCGCATGTCCCTCGTACTGGGCACCGCGTTCCCCTGGGGCAAGGGCGGCGAGCTGTGGGCCAACAAGGTGCGCGAGCGCACCAACGGCCGCATCAACATCAAGCTGTACCCCGGCGTGTCGCTGATCCAGGGCGATCAGACGCGCGAATTCAGCGCGCTGCGCCAGGGCGTGATCGACATGGCCGTGGGCTCCACCATCAACTGGTCGCCCCAGGTCAAGCAGCTCAACCTGTTCTCGCTGCCTTTCCTGTTCCCCGACTATGCTGCCGTGGACGCGGTGACGCAGGGCGACGTGGGCAAGAGCATCTTCGCCACGCTGGACAAGGCGGGCGTGGTGCCGCTGGCATGGGGCGAAAACGGCTACCGCGAAATCTCCAACTCCAAGAAGGCGATCAAGAGCCCTGAAGACCTCAAGGGCCTGAAGATTCGTGTGGTGGGATCGCCGCTGTTCCTCGATACCTTCACCGCGCTGGGCGCCAACCCCACGCAGATGAGCTGGGCCGACGCACAACCCGCGTTTGCCAGCGGCGCCGTGGACGGCCAGGAAAACCCGTTGTCCATCTTCACCGCCGCCAAGCTGCACAGCGTGGCGCAAAAGCACATCACGCTGTGGGGCTACGTGAACGACCCGCTGATTTTTGTGGTCAACAAGGACATCTGGGCATCCTGGACGCCAGCTGACCGCGAGATCGTGAAGCAGGCCGCCATTGATGCCGGCAAAGAAGAAATCGCCATTGCCCGCAAAGGCGTGATCGAAGCCGACAAGCCCCTGCTCAAGGACATTGGCGCTTTGGGCGTGACCGTGACCCAGTTGAGCCCCGCCGAACGCGCGGCCTTTGTGAAGGCCACGCGCCCCGTGTACGACAAGTGGAAGAGCCAGATCGGCGCGGATCTGGTGACATCGGCCGAGAAGGCGATTGCAGCGCGCAAGTAACGATTACTTCAAAAAAGTGAGCTGCTAGCGCTTACTAAATAAGCGCTAGCAGCTCTTTTTACTTAGAACTTAGGATAGGTGACGCCCTTGCCATCGGGCGACACAACCACGTCCCTGCGGGCCTCCAACAAGGCGCACACCTGCTGCGCTATGGACTTCGGATCGGCGGCCTTGGTGGCATGCGTCTCGATGAACTTGAGCAGACCCGCTCGGCGCGTGGGCTTGTTCTTGGGCATCTTTCCCAAGCTGCCGAGCACGGCTTTGGCCACCTGGGCCGCCGTGGGCTTTGGTATAGCTTTAGGTACTGCGGGTGTTGCTGCTTTCTTCGCGGCGGTCTTCTTTGCGGGAACTGGCGCCGCTGCAGGCGAAGGAGGAAAACTCACCACATTTCTCTTGATCGCCACCCGCTTCTGCGCTTGGAGTTGCGCCAGTACTTGAGTGACGCGGGGCGCTTGCCCGCTGGTCTCTCCCAAGTGGTACTGAAGCAGAACCAGAAGTTCTTCTTTTTGTGCCGGGCGCTTGGCGGGAGCCAGCCCATCCAGGAACTGAGCCAGTCGCTGCACGTCCTGACGCGTGGCTTTGGCACTTGCCTCTGTCTTCGCCTTGGCAGGCACCTCGACCACAACTGTTGGCAATGGTTGCGCTACAGGCGTTGGGGCGGCTGGAGATTGGATAGCACGTACCAGCGCAGCGGTCGAACGAGGCGTGTCAACCGCTGCCCGCCCCAGCCCCAAGGGGCGATCTCGCAACAGTTGACTCGCACGGCAAGCCAGGCCCGGCTTATCCATCACCGGCTCGTTAATCAGAGACTCCATGAAAGCCTCCAAGTCGGCGGGCCTCCCTCTCCCTGCAGTAGACATAGCGCGCAACTGCACAATCGCGCGCCATGCAATTTGCGCAGCAGACGGGGCAATTAGCTGCACAGGCGAGTAGACAGGTTTGAGGGCAAGCGTCGGCTTAGCTACCGCAGCCTTGACTTTACGCTTCACAGAGGTCGCAACGACTGGCGGCGACTGTCTGCGAAATGAGACCCGCCGCGCGTCGAACCCCAATCCACAAGCATGCTCCAGCATGGGGTCGTAGCCGGTGTCATTCGACACCACAACGAACCGCTCGTGCGGCTGCCGGGCCGAGATGTAGCCTATGTAGTAACTCAGTTGAAAGTCCAGAGCATTCTTCTTGTTGAGACCCGGTCGGGGAACCAAAGCGACCTTGCTGGCGCCATACGCTAGGCGGTGGCTCGATGCTTCCACTTTCTGCTGGGGGCCATGAAAAATCCAGACATCCGTCCCTTCGGGCACCAGAGCGCGCAGCTCTTCCCCGCGCGGCTGCACATTTTCCCAGTCGATGAGCAGATGTCCCTTCGGTCCGGGCGCTGGTTTCTCGGGGTGCTTGGCCGGGTGTTTTTCTGCGTTCTTGCGCAGTTTCTGCTCCACGGCTTCTTCTACATCTACGCCCGTGCGATCCGCCAGTTGCAGCAGGTACAGCAGCACGTCAGCGATCTCATCGCCCACCCGCTCCTTGTCTGCGGCATCCCGCGTGAGAGTGTTCGATTGCTCTGTGGTCAGCCACTGGAAAAGCTCCAGCAATTCCGCCGATTCCACCATCAGTGCCATCGCCAGATTCTTGGGCGAGTGGAAAGGTTGCCAATCGCGCGCGGCAGCAAAGTCGCGCAGGCGCGCTTGCAGGGCTTTCAAATCCATGACGGTCCCTCCATCACCGCTATTCTTATAGCTACTAGCGCTTATCCATCAAGCGCTAGCGGCTGTTTTTATTCAGTTTCACACCGGCGACACCGGCGCCTCGCCCGCAAAGTGCCGGCGTGCGTTCTCTACAAACCGGTCCACCGATGCCTGGACCGCTTCGGGCGACCAGCCTGCCACGTGCGGGGTCAGCACCACGGAGTCCAGGTCCAGCAGCTCGGCGGGTGGCGCAGGCTCACTTTCGTACACATCCAGGCCCGCACCGGCGACGCGGCCGTCCTTCAGGGCCTGGGCCAATGCCTGGGTATCGATCACGCTGCCTCGCGCGATGTTGACCACGTAGCCGCGCGGGCCCAGGGCGTTGAGCACCGCCGCTTTGACCATGTGATGCGTGCCAGCGCCGCCCGGTGTGGCCACGACCAGAAAGTCTGCCCACTCGGCCAGCGCGGTCACGTCTGCAAAGTAGCGGTGCGGCACGTCTGTGCGGGCGCTGCGATTGTGGTAGCCCACCTCCATCTCAAAGCCCAGGGCGCGCTGCGCGATCTTTTTGCCGATGGTGCCCAGGCCGATGATGCCGAGGCGCCTGTGCGACACATTGGGCGGCAGCGGCAGGGCCGTGCGCCATACGCCATCGCGGGTGAGCTGGTCAAGCTTGGGGATGCCACGCACCGCGGCAATCAGCAGACCCCAGGCGTGGTCCGCCACGCAGTCATCGTTGGTGCCCGCCCCGTTCGCCACCACAATGCCGCGCGCCTTGGCGTGCTGCACGGCGATGTTCTCGTACCCGGCGCCGAGCGCGCAGATGAGCGCCAACTGGGGCAGCGCGTCGATCTGCGCGGCGCTCAGCCCGGTGGAACCAATGGTCAGCACGCACGTGATGCGCGGGCCGTACGTGGCAATGGCCGCTGCGGCTTGGGCGGCATCGGGCGCGTAAATCAGGTCGAACGATTGCGACAACTGGGCGCAGTGGTCATCAGACAGAAACATGAGGGCGAGGAGAACTGGCTTCATGGGGATGGACAGATCAGGGAGAAATAAGAAAACTGAAGAAGAGACCAGCGCGGTGCCGTTACGGAGATGATCCGCAAGGGCAGCCCCTCTGATGACCACACCGAGGCGCGAGGCAAACGCTGGTTCGCTCACCCTCCATCACTTTGCTGCAACGCCCACATGCTGGCGTACCGGCCGCTCTGGGCCAGCAGTTGGGCATGTGTGCCACGCTCGATGATGCGACCGGAATCCATGACCAGAATTTCATGGGCGTCCACCACCGTCGACAGGCGGTGCGCAATGAGCAACGTGGTCTTGTTCTGCGCGGCGCTTTTCAGCTCGGCCTGAATGGCGCGCTCGTTGGCGGAGTCCAGCGCCGACGTGGCTTCGTCAAAGATCAGGATGGGCGGGTTCTTGAGCAAGGTGCGGGCAATCGCCACGCGCTGCTTTTCGCCACCCGACAGCTTGAGCCCGCGCTCGCCCACCATGGTGGCGTAGCCCTTGGGAGTGCTGGCAATGAAGTCGTGGATGCGCGCAGACTGGGCTGCCGCCTCCACCTCGGCCTGGCTGGCACCAGTGCGGCCGTAGGCAATGTTGTAGGCCACGGTGTCGTTGAACAGCACGGTGTCTTGCGGCACGATGCCAATCGCCTGACGCACACTGGCTTGCGTCACGCTGCGGATCTCTTGTCCTGCAATCGTGATGCGCCCTTGTTGAATGTCATAAAACCGGAACAGCAGCCGTGCCAGGGTCGACTTGCCGGAGCCCGATGGTCCGACCACGGCCACCGTCTTGCCCGCAGGGATCTCGAAGCTGATGCCCTGCAGAATGGGCCGGCCCGTGCTCAGGTCGTTGCCCTTGCGGGTTTCGTAGGCAAAGTGCACGTCCTCAAACCGCACCGTGGGTTGGTCCAGCCCCGCCAGCGGCACCGCTCCGGGGGCATCGGCCACCTCGCGCTCCTTGTCCATCAGCGTGAACATCTTGTCCAGATCGGTCAGGCTCTGTTTAATCTCGCGGTAGATCACGCCCAGGAAGTTGAGCGGTATGTACAGCTGGATCATGAAGGCGTTGACCATGACCAGATCGCCCAGCGTCATGCGGCCGTCGACCACGCCCTGCGTGGCACGCCACAGCACGGCCACCAGCCCCACGGCAATGATGAGCTGCTGCCCCGTGTTGAGCACGGACAGCGTGGTCTGGCTTTTGAGGCGCGCGCGGCGCAGGCGCTCCAGGCTTTCGTCGTACCGCGCTGCCTCAAAACCTTCGTTGTTGAAGTATTTGACGGTTTCGTAGTTGAGCAGCGAGTCAACGGCCTTGGTGTGCGCCGCCGAATCAAACTCGTTGGCCTCGCGGCGAAACTGGGTGCGCCACTCGGTCACCAGCACCGTGAAGGTGATGTAGAACGCCAGCGCCGCCAGCGTGATCCAGGCAAACCAGGCGTCGAACTTGACAGCCAGCACCGACAGCACCAACGCCACCTCGATCAGCGTGGCACCGATGTTGAAGAGCGTGAACGAGATCAACGACTCGATCCCGCGCACGCCGCGCTCGATGTCGCGCGTCATGCCACCGGTTTGGCGCTCCAGATGAAACCGCAGGCTTAAAGCGTGCAGGTGCTGAAACGTCTGCAGCGCAATCGAGCGCGCGGCCCCCTGCGTGGCCTTGGCAAACACCAGCTCGCGCAGTTCGGTGAACAGCGAGGTGGACAGGCGCAACGCGCCATACGCCAGTAGCAAACCAATCGGGACCACCAGCAGCGTGGCCGGGTCGCCGGGCTTGAAGTTCATCGCGTCCACCAGCGTCTTGAGCAGCAGGGGCACGCTGACATTGGCCAGCTTGGCGCCCACCATGAACACAATCGCGGCGATCACGCGCCACTTGTACTGCCACAGGTAAGGCAGCAGCCGGCTCAGAGTCGCCCAATCGGACTTTGCGGGCGCGGGGTTGCCGGGGCTCGGGGGGGCGGTTTCGCCAAGGTGGCGCATGGGGGACAATTCCAGGTGTTGTTGTTATTACCGACCCGGCTGTTGCCAAGGTGGTTTTGCAGGGCCCGAGCCCCGCGCAAAACCCATGGTTCCTGGAGGATTGGCTCAGCCCCAAACCGAGATTGTGCCCATGTCTGCGATTTTCAGCCCGCCCCCCGCCGCATTACCCACCGACAAGGAACTGGTGCTCAAGGTCATCCCCATGCCGGCAGACACCAACGGCAACGGCGACATCTTCGGTGGCTGGGTGATGGCGCAGGTCGACCTGGCCGGGTCCGTACTGCCCGCGCGCTACATCCAGGGCCGCATGGCCACGGTGGCGGTCAATGAATTCATCTTCAAACAGCCCGTGCGCGTGGGCGACATCCTGTCGTTCTTCTCGGCCATCACGCGCGTGGGCAACACCTCCGTCACCGTCGAGGTGGAGGTGTATGCGGAGCGTTTTTCGGCGCAGGGGCAGTACGTGAAAGTGACCGAGGCGCGCCTGACCTACGTGGCCATAGACGAACAAGGCCGGCCACGGCCTGTGCCCCGCCGCACCGCTGCCTGATAACGCGAATGCGCGCTCAGAGCGTCACTGAGTCGGCGTTGGCATTGGCGCACTCGGCTGCAGCACTGCGCCGCTGGCCGTAAGGCCCACCAAGCCCAGCAAGGTGCCGCGGGCTACCTGCTCACGCACGCCAGGGTTGAGCTGCGCCAGCAGGTTATGCACGCTGGCGTACTTCATATCGTCGCTGGCGGCAGACCGCTGGCTGACATCCGTCCCCACCAGAAAACGCCCAGGCATGGCTTCGATGATCTGCAGCCATTCGGGCCAGACGCGCTCACCGTCGAGCAGGATGGTGTAGTCCGGCGAACGCGGGTGGCTGGGCCACGTGCGGGCACTCAGCTCGTAATACAGGTTGGGATGGCGCTCCAGCATGCGCCGCGCCAGGAAGAGTGGTGTGTAACCACCGTGCGCCCAGATCACAGGCACGTCGGCATAGCGCTTCAACAGTTGCTCCAGGTCGGCCATGCGTGTGGATTCCACATGCACCATCACCGGCACCTTGTGCTTGCGCGCAAGGTCCATGATGCCGGTCATGGTTGGGCCGAGTACGCCGAAATCCGTTTCCGGGAAGCCACCCGACGGGAAGTGGACAGCCGATATCTCGCCAATGCCTTTGAAGAGCCCCGTGGCCAACAAGCCATCGAGTTGCGCCAGCAGCGAGGCGCTGTCACCCTCCCACTGAGGCCGGTACGCCGTGCGCTCGGGCGAAATGGATGCAAACGGAATCAGCACACCCGGGTGGTTGCGCGCGGCCTCGGCCACGGAATCATTGGAGCTGCGGCCGCCCCAGAAGACCACCGCATGGCTAGCCCCCCAGCGCTGCATCAGTGCCACTTGCATGCCCGAGTCGTTGAGGTGCACATGTGCGTCTGCGAACGGAATCCGCTGCGATGGCGCGTTGCTGGATGAACGCATGGCAGCCGACGGCGCGGGCATGGAACGAAGTGTGCGGACTTTCTCCAGTGCATCGCGCGGCTGCGCCGATGCACAAGCAGGCACCAGCGCCGCTCAGATGCCCACCACCGTCAGAGCGCGGCGAACACAAGAAAGAACAGACAGTGAAAAAGAAAACTCAGGGTGGCAGCGCAACATGGTGATGGCAGGGCAATGCACGACAACCATGCAGCCTACCAAGAACATCGCCCTGACGCACCACCCCACAGCGATGAGAGTGCCGGCCCAACTGCCTACAGCCCCTCTTCCGCAAAACGGACGCTGCCAACAGGCCCGGCCAGACCGTGCAGACCAGCCGGGTTTTCATGCAGCAGGCGTTTCGCGTCTACGCCAGTGTTGGCCGCCCCTCAGGCAGCCATGGCGGCGGGTTCGGAACGCGCTGTGATGGGAGCCGCCGACCGGGCTGCCCCGGAAGACTGCGAGGACGACGCCGCACCACCAATGCCGGCATTGATCTCGCCGGCGAGCTGGCCGCCCTCTTCCACCACCAACTTGCCGTACCGGATCTTTCCGTTGACCTTGCCGGTGCTGTAGATCACCAGCTTCTGGCGCACGGTGAGGGTGCCGTTGAACTCGCCGTGGATCTCGGCAATGTCGATCTCGGCAGAACCTTTGAAGGCACCGCGTTCCGAGATGTGGATCACGCGCGAATCCATCGTGGCTTCAACCGTGCCTTCCACCACCAGGGTGTCGCAATCGGTGATCTCTACGCCCTTGAGCTTGATGTTGGGGCCGACCGTAAGTTTGCTGCCGGACGAGTCGCTGGCAGAGGATGGGGGTACCGCCGGACTGGTGGCGGTAGCCGTGGCGACCTGGGCTGCAGCGGCTGCATTGCTGGCCGACGTGCTGTTGAGCCCTGTGGATGAAGTGGCGCTGTGGCGAGGTTGAAACGATTCGGGTTCACGTTTGCCAAAGAAGGGGTTTTGCACGGCCATCAGATCTCCTTGAAAAGAGAGTCATCGTAGGTTTTGGGGCCAGTGAAAGATGCCTTCGTTACGCAAGAACGGTAACCAAACGGTTCTCTCGTAGCATGCGCTTGCAAGGCTTGCAGCGGCACACATTCGCAAATGCGCGCCAGCGCCCTCCTACAGGGTGCGAACCTTCTAGGGGCCTGTTACGACACGATGTACGCAGCGGCTCCTGCGGACATGATTTCGCCGTCCGGCCCCAGAAACTCCATGCGCGTGGTGGCCACGCGCGAGCCAAGACGCAGTACCTGGGCGCGCAGTTCAAAATGGCTGCCAATGCCGGGGCGCAGGTAGTCGATGCGCAGGTCGATGGTGCCCAGCTTGGCAAAGCGGTGCAGGCGCTGCTCCGGCGCTTCGTCCATGTGTTTGGCACCGATGGCAGCCATCACGGCAAGCCCGCCCATGGCGTCCAGCCCCGCACTGATGACACCACCGTGCACCCGGTTGTAGGCGAAATGGCCCACCAGCTCGGGCTTCATGTCGATGCGGCCCGTCACGCCATCGGGGCGCAGCGCTGTCACCTTCAACCCCAGCACCTGGTTGAACACAATCTTCTCTTCAAATATGGACTTGAGCCCGGCGATGAAAGCGGGTTCAAACTCGTGCACGGCTGGGGCGGCGGATTTACTCATGGGTCTCCTCGGGGGCGGTGCCAATGGTTACATGCAGGCTGCACAAACCAGAACACTCCTGATTTTGTAGCTGCTAGCGCTTTATGGATAAGCGCTAGAGGCCATTTTGACCTAAAAATGACCTCTGCACCTCTGGGTAGTGGGCTGCAGGCGGTACACAAACAATCGCTTAGCACAGAGGTTTGCCAGGGTGACCTGCCCCCGCCCTGCGTTGTGGGCAGCGCAGCGCCAGCCGTCACAGGCCGCTGGGACACCCGCCAATGCCATCGCCAGCGCGAAGCTGCAAGGTGTCCCCAGTGCGACACTTTCAATCGACCTGTCCCCTATGGATCAAGTAAGCCACCACGCCCCCAAACCGGCGGCATCGGACACAACCCTTATTGCGCCTTGCACCACCCTGCGTCAATATGCGCAGCCTCCCCGCGACAGGCCCCTCAGGGTTAGCCCCGAGTGCGATAAGCGCCGGGCGCGGGCACCATCATTTATGCAAAGCAATCGCTTTGTAAAAATCATTTGGGGGAGCATCGGTGCAATTTGTGCAACTGTTGATCAGCGGTATCTCCCAAGGGTGCATCTACGGCCTGATTGCGCTCGGCTTCGTGCTCATCTACAAGGCCACCGAAACGGTCAGCTTCGCCCAGGGCGAGCTCATGATGCTCGGTGCCTTCGGCGGCCTGGCACTCATGACGGTGCTGGGCTTCCCCTTCTGGGTGGCGGTGCTGGCCAGCATCTTGGCGATGGGCCTGTTTGGCACCGTGCTGGAACGCGCGGTCATCCGCCCTATCCTCGGCCAGCCAGCCTTCTCCATCGTCATGCTCACCATCGGCATCGGGTACGTGCTGCGCGGGCTGGTCACGATGATCCCCAACATCGGCACCGACACCCACACGCTGCCCGTTCCGTACAAGGACATGTCGCTGCGCCTGGGCGAGTTGGTGCTCAGCGCCGAGCAGCTGGTGGTGATTGGCGCCACCGGCGTGCTGTGTGTGCTGTTGTTTACCATGTTCCGCTACAGCAAGCTCGGCATTGCCATGCAGGCGTCATCCCAGAACCAGCTGGCGGCCTACTACATGGGGATTCCGGTGCAGCGCCTCAACGGGCTGGCCTGGGGCCTGGCGGCCGGCGTGGCTGCGGTGGCCGGGCTGCTGCTGGCACCCATCACTTTTGTGCACGCCAACATGGGGCTGATCGGGCTCAAGGCATTTCCGGCGGCGGTGGTGGGTGGCTTCGGTAGCCTGCCCGGGGCTATTGTGGGCGGACTCGTCATCGGCATTGTGGAATCACTCTCGGGCTTTTACCTGCCCGATGGTTTCAAGGACACGGCCGCGTACATCGTGGTGCTGATCATGTTGATGGTCAAACCCAACGGTCTGTTTGGCGAGAAATTGAGAAAGAAAGTCTGACCCATGCGCTTTCTTTTCAAGACTTCGTACGCGCAAGACCTTCGCCTGGCCAAACATGGCGGGCATGTCTTCTGGTACAGCCTGCTGTGCCTGACCCTGGTGGCGGCCCCCTGGCTGGCGCCCGAATATTGGCTGGCGCAACTGACCTTTGTGCTCATCTACGGCATCGTCGGCCTGGGGCTGATGCTGCTGGCCGGGTTTACGGGCCAGTTTTCGCTGGGCCATGCTGCGTTTCTGGGGGTGGGTGCCTACACGCAAGCGGTGCTGACTGGCATGGGTTGGCCGTTTGCGCTGTCACTGGCCTGCGCTGCGGGGCTCTCGGCGGCGGTGGGCGTGGTGGTGGGCCTGCCCGCGCTGCGCGTAAAAGGCATTTACCTGGGCATGGCAACGCTGTCGTTCGGCTTCATCGTCGAGGAGGTGTTTGCCCGTTGGGAGTCGGTCACCGGAGGCAACTCGGGCAAGCACCTCGTGCCTCCGCAGATTTTTGGCTACTCGTTCGAGTCCACCGAGTCGTTCTACTTTCTGTGCCTGGTGATCGCGGTGGTCAGCACGCTGGGCATCCTGAACCTGCTGCGCTCGCCCACGGGACGGGCATTTGTGGCCATCCGCGATTCAGAAATTTCCGCCCAGAGCATGGGCATCCATCTGGCGCGTTACAAGACGCTGTCGTTCTCGCTGTCGGCGGCGCTGGCGGGCGTAGGGGGCGCACTGTATGCGCACAAGCTGCAGTTCATTTCGCCCGACCAGTTCAACATCCTGCAATCCATCGACCTGCTGCTCATGATCGTGATCGGCGGTCTGGGGTCGGTACATGGCGCGTTTCTGGGAGCGATATTCCTGATCTCGATGCCGCAGCTCATATCACTCAGCAAGGACTGGCTGCCCGCGGCCATAGGCCAGGCCCCAGGGTTGCAAGCCGTGGTGTACGGCGCCGTACTGATCGCCTTTGTGCTGTTCGAGCCCATGGGCCTGTATGGCCGCTGGCTCAAGGTGCGCACCTGGCTGCAGATGTTTCCGTTCTACCGCAAAGGCCTGTTCAAGCGACAGAAGTCTTTCCAAAAGTCCGATAGGCTGAAATGAGCGCGACGCCCACCATGAACAACGATGTGCTGCTCAGCGCTCAGAATCTCAGCGTGCGCTTTGGTGGCGTGCTGGCGGTCAACAACGTGAGCTTTGAGGTGCGCCGTGGCGAGGTGTTCACCCTCATCGGCCCCAACGGAGCGGGCAAGACCACGGTGTTCAACCTCATCAGCCGCATCTACACGCCCACCACTGGCACCATTGCCTACGCGGCCCCCGGCGGCGCCATGCTGCCGCTGACCGACCAGCCTCCGCACAAGGTGGCGGGCCTGGGCATTGCGCGCACCTTCCAGAACATCGAGCTGTTCGAGCACGCCAGCGTGCTGCACAACCTGCTGATCGGCCGCCACACCCGGCAGCACAGCAGCCTGTGGGCCGAGATGTTCTTCACGCGCAAGGTGCGCGAAGGCGAAGTTCAAGCGCGCGAGAAGGCCGAGCAGGTCATCGACTTTCTCGACCTGCAGCACTACCGCGACACCATGGTGGCCGGCCTGCCCTACGGCGTACGCAAGGTGGTGGAGCTGGCCCGCGCGCTGTGCACCGAGCCACAGCTGCTGCTGCTGGACGAACCCTCGTCGGGCCTCAACATGGAGGAAACCGACGACATGGCCTTCTGGATCCAGGACATCCAGCACGAGCTGGGGATCACCGTGTTGATGGTGGAGCACGACATGTCGCTGGTGTCCAAAGTGTCCGACCGCGTGCTGGCCATGAACCAAGGCGAAGTGGTGGCCATGGGGACACCACGCGAGGTGCAGGCGCACCCCGGCGTGATCGAGGCATACCTGGGCACCATTGACGATGTGAGCAACCTGCGCCGCCCACCCGGCAGCGCCTTCGGAGCCCGACCATGAGCGCCGTGCTTGTCGCCACTCAGGCTGATCCTGCCGACCAGCCTCTGCTGCGCCTGCAGAACGTGGAGAGCGCCTACGGCCCCATCAAGGCGATCCGCGGCGTCAGCCTGCAGGTGCGGCGCGGCGAGATTGCGGCCGTGCTGGGCAGCAACGGGGCAGGCAAGACCACCATCCTCAAGACCATCAGCGGCATCATCGACCCGCGCAAGGGCTCCATCGAATTCCAGGGTGCCGACATCACCGCCAACGACCCAGCGGCCATCGTGCGCCGAGGCCTCATGCATGTCCCCGAGGGGCGCGAAGTGTTCGCACTGCTGTCGGTGCGCGACAACCTGCTGATGGGCGCCTACACCCGCAGCGACGCGGACGCCGTGGCGCGCGACATGGAGACGGTGTACGGCTACTTTCCCATCCTGAAGGAGCGCGCCGCGCAAGATGCTGGCTTGCTCTCCGGTGGGCAGCAACAGATGCTGGCGATCTCGCGTGCGCTCATGGCCAACCCGCAGCTCATCTTGCTCGACGAGCCCAGCCTGGGCCTCTCGCCCAAGCTCACCAAGGAAATCTTCGAGATCGTGGTCCGCATCAACCGCGAGCGCGGCACCACCATCTTGCTGGTGGAACAGAACGCCAACATGGCGCTCAATGCATCGGACTACGGCTACGTGCTAGAGAACGGCCGCATCGTGATGGAAGACAGCTGCGAGCGACTGCGCGAGAAGGACGACATCAAGGAGTTCTACCTGGGCATGAAGGACGAAGGCGTGCGGGGGGAGCGGCGGTGGAAGAAGAAGAAAACATGGCGGTGACATTGAAGCACCCCCTGTGTCGCTTCGCGCCTTCTCCCTCTCCCGCATTGCTACGCAATGCGGGAGGGAGACACCCCCAGCGCGGCGGGGCGGCCCTTGCGCGGGGGCGCTGGCATTGGCCTCGCCAGTTTTATGCGCAGCCACCAAAGCAGAGCAAAGCGGACTACTGACATGTCGAATCTCTGGGATCTCTCTCACATTCAGCCCGCGGGCACCGACGTGCTGGCGGGCGACACCATCCCCGCCATGTTCTGGAACGCCGTGGCCGAGCGCGGACCGCGCGTATGGATGCGCCAGAAAGAGCTGGGCATCTGGAAGAGCTGGACCTGGGACCAGACTGCCGAGGCGGTGCGCGAGATTGCGGGAGGTCTGATGTCGCTGGGCTTTGCGCCGGGCGATTGCGCGTCTGTCTTGTCGAACACCAACATCGAATGGGTGTTGGCCGACCTGGCGGTGCTGAGCTGCGGCGGTGTGTCCAACGGCATCTACCCCACCGATGCGGCGGCGCAAGTGCACTACCTGAGCGAAGACTCGCGCACTACGGTGCTGTTTGTGGAAGATGATGAGCAGCTGGACAAGGCCCTGGAGGTGCGGGACAACCTTCCACTGCTGCGCAAGATTGTGGTGTTTGACATGGAAGGTCTGCGAGGCCTGGATGACCCGCATGTGCTGAGCCTGCAGGCCCTGCGCGAGCTGGGCCGCACGTTTAACCAGCAACACCCCGATGCGATCACGCAGCGCGTGCAAGGCTGCGGCCCAGACGATGTGGCCATTCTCGTCTACACCTCGGGCACCACCGGCAAGCCCAAGGGCGCCATGCACACCCATGCTGCGCTCACCTACACCGTGCGCGGCTACAACACACTGATCTCGCGCTGCGAAGACGACGAGACCATGTGTTTTCTGCCGCTGTGCCACATTGCCGAGCGCATGGGCGGTGAATACTTTTCGCTTTACACCGGGGCCAAACTCAACTTTGTCGAGAACCCCGATACCGTGCCCGAGAACGTGCGCGAAATCGCGCCCACAGTGTTCACCGCCGTGCCGCGTGTGTGGGAGAAGTTCTACTCCGGCGTGATGATTGCGCTCAAGGAATCCACGCGCATGCAGCAGGCAGCCTATGCGTGGTCCATCGGCGTAGGTACACGCATTGCCGATCAGGTGCTGGCGGGCCAGCCCGTGGGCGGCGGGCTCAAGCTGCAGTTCCAGTTGGCGCGCTGGTTGGCGCTTAACAACGTGCGCAAGCTCATCGGCATCCACCGTGCGCGCTTTCTCGTCACCGGCGCGGCGCCCATCTCACCCGAACTGGTGAAGTGGTACCTGGCGCTGGGCGTTCCCATGCTGGAGGTGTGGGGCATGACCGAGACCTGCGGCGCCGCCACCGGCGTGCCCGCCAGCCGCATCAAGCCCGGCTCCATCGGTCCGGCGGCGGCCTACAACGAAGTACGCGTGGACTCGGCGACCGGCGAGATCCTGGTGCGCGGCCCCAACGTCTTCAAGGGCTACCTGAACCTGCCGGAAAAGACGGCCGAAACGATTGACCCTGACGGCTGGCTGCACACCGGTGACGTGGGCCTGATCGACGCCGACGGCTACCTGCGCATCACCGACCGCATGAAGGACATCATCATCACGGCGGGCGGCAAGAACATCACGCCCAGCGAGTTGGAGAACGAACTCAAGTTCAGCCCGTACGTCACCGATGCGGTGGTCATTGGCGACAAACTTCCCTACCTTACGGTGATCATCATGATCGACCAGGAGAACGTGGAAAAGTACGCGCAGGACAACGATGTTCCATTCAGCAACTACGCCAGCCTGACCCGCACCCGCGAGGTGCAGGAACTGATCCAGGCCGAGATCGACCGCGTCAATGCCAAGTTTGCGCGGGTGGAGCAGATCAAGAAGTTCTTCCTGCTGGACACACAACTCACGGCCGAGGACGAGGAGCTGACACCCACGATGAAGCTCAAGCGCAAGCTGGTGCAGCAGAAGTATGCAACCCAGATAGACGCCATGTACCGGTAAGGGCAGGTCGATCGGATGGGGTTGTCTTGAACACTCCCGACCAACGTCTGGAGTGAGCCTGCGGAAGCCGGGTGCTCCATCAGCCCAAGAGCATGGCCGAGATAGGGAAAGTGCTGGTGCCCCACCCCGGGCATCGTTCTATAACGGGCAACCGAGTTCGATCCAACCAAAGGAGACGTGCCATGAAACTTCATCACATTGCCGCGCTGGCCATCGTGGCCATGGCCGGGGCCTCTGCGCACGCGCAGCCCAGCCAGGGCGTGAGCAAAGACACCATCACGCTGGGGTCCATTCAGGATTTGTCGGGGCCCCTGGCTGGTTTTGGAAAACAGGTGCGGCTGGGCATGATGCTGCGCGTGGACGAGGCCAACGAGCAGGGCGGCATCAACGGCCGCAAGCTCGACCTCAAGGTGGAAGACTCGGGCTACGACCCCAAAAAGGCCGTGCTGGCCGCGCAAAAGCTGGTCAACCAGGACAAGATCTTCATGATGATTGCGCACATCGGCACCGCGCAAAATCTGGCCGCCATGCCGGTGCAGTTCAGCAAGAACGTGATCAACTTCTTCCCCGTGACAGCTGCGCGGGAAATGTACGAGCCTTTCCACAAGCTCAAGTATTCGTTTGCCGCCACCTATTACGACCAGATTCGCCTGGCCGCCCCCAAGCTCATCAAGGAAAAGGGTGCCAAGAAGATCTGCACCATTTATCAGGACGATGAGTTTGGTCTGGAGGTGATGCGCGGCGGAGAAGCGGCGCTCAAGTCCATGGGCATGGAGTTCACCGAAAAGACCTCGTACAAGCGCGGTGCGACGGATTTCTCGTCGCAGGTGGCAAAGATGAAAGCAGCGGATTGCGACTTTGTGGTGCTCGGCACCATCATCCGCGAGACCATTGGCACCATTGGCGAGTCGCGCAAGACCGGGTTCAGTCCCACCTTCCTTGGGTCAAGTGCGGCCTATACCGACCTGATCCACAAACTGGGCGGCAAGCCCATGGACGGCCTGTACGCCACCATGACGGTGCAGCACCCCTATCTGGATGAAGCCAGCCAGCCCATCCGCTTCTGGGCCAACAAGTACAAGACCAAGTTCAATGAGGACCCCACCGTCTTCTCGGTCTACGGTTACAACGCGGTCGATGCATTCATCAAGGCAGCCCAGAAGGCGGGGCCTAACCTGAGCACCGACAGCTTCATCAAGGCCATGGACACCATGGTGATCCCGCCCGACATGTTCGGCAGCGCCGAGGGCACCTTCGGCCCCCAAAAGCGCCTCGGTAGCGATCTTTCTCGCCTGTCGCAGATCACCGATGGCAAGTGGAAAGTGGTGTCTGACTACGTGAAGTAGCCACCCGCCCTGATTTTTTGCCAGCAGGCCGCCTTCGGGCGGCCTTTTCGTTTTGTGAGTGCGTTTTTGGCTCGGCAGTGGCAGAATTTAACCAAGCAGTAACTTTGTATAAATAGAAAGAGACAAAGCCCATGATCGAACGCACCCTCTTCCAGCCCGACCACCAGGCCTTTGCCGACAGCTTTCGCCGCTTCATCGAGAAGGAAGTGACGCCTCACCACGCCGACTGGGAAGACCAGGGCTACGTGGCGCGCGAGGTGTGGAGCCAGGCGGGCGCCAACGGCTTTCTGTGCATGAGCCTGCCCGAGGAATACGGCGGCGCCGGGGCCGACAAGCTGTATTCGGTGGCGCAGATGGAAGAGCTGGCGCGCGCGGGCACCACCGGCATCGGCTTTGGGCTGCACAGCGAAATCGTGGCGCCGTACATCCTGCACTACGGCACCGAGGAGCAAAAACGCCGCTACCTGCCCCAGATGGCCAGCGGCGCCATGGTGGGCGCCATCGCCATGAGCGAGCCCGCCGCCGGCAGCGACTTGCAGGGCATCAAGACCACCGCCATCAAGAGCGCAGACGGGTCGCACTATGTACTGAACGGCAGCAAGACCTTCATCACCAACGGCTGGCATGCCGACCTGGTGATCGTGGTCGCCAAGACCGACCCGACTGCCGGGGCCAAAGGCACCAGCCTTTTTCTGGTGGAGCGCGGCATGCCGGGCTTTGAAAAGGGCCAGCGCCTCAAGAAGATGGGCATGAAGGCGCAAGACACTTCCGAGCTGTTCTTCACCGATGTAAAGGTGCCCGCTGCCAACCTGCTGGGCGGCCCTGCCATGGAGGGGCGCGGCTTTATCTGCTTGATGGAGCAGTTGCCGTGGGAACGCCTGCAGATCGCCATCACCGCCGTGGCTGCCGCCCAGGCGGCCATTGACTGGACGGTGGACTACGTCAAGCAGCGCAAGGTTTTCGGGCAGAGCGTGGCGGCTTTCCAGAACACCCGCCACACCTTGGCCGAGCTGCAGACCCAGGTGCAAGTGGCCCGCGTGTTTGTCGACAAGTGCTGCGAACTGATTGTGAAAGACCAGCTCGATACCGAAAGCGCCAGCATGGCCAAGTACTGGACGACCGACCTGCAATGCAAGGTGATGGACGAGTGCGTGCAGCTGTTTGGCGGCTACGGCTATATGTGGGAATACCCCATCACCCGCGCCTACGCCGACGCACGCGTTCAGCGCATCTACGGTGGCACCAACGAGATCATGAAAGAGGTGATTGCGCGGGCCATGGGCCTGGGCAAATAGCGCTATGAACAGCGCCCCGAACGACGCCGCGCTGGACGCCGAAAGCCGTTACAGATACCAGGCGGCGCGCGCTTCCTCAGGGCTGAGCGGCGCGCCTGGGCGACGGTCGGTGACGTTGAGCCATGAGCGCACACCCTGGCTGCCGCTCAGCGCGCGCATCAGAAGCAAGCCTGCGCCAATGCCGCGAATGGCTGCCGAGCCACGGCTGGGCGCCATGAAGGCCGACACGGCCAGCGCACTGGACGCGGCCAACACCACATGGTGCTCCAGCGCAAACCCTTCGCGCGTGTCGTCGTATTCGATGGCGCTGCGGGCCACGCGTTGCAAAGCAGGGGGTGTATTTCGTTTCATAGACAGAAATTTAAATAGCAACCGCAGAAAGATAGTGCAAAAGCCACTGCACCCGCGTCAGAGAGAGCGCTGTTGTGGTGTGAGGCAACCGGGCAAGTGGGCATTGGCCCCCATCACCCAGACCCCTTCCAGTTTAAAGACCACCGGAGACCATTTATGACCGAAGCCTATGTATTCGACGCGCTGCGCACCCCGCGCGGCAAGGGCAAGAAGGACGGCACCCTGCACGAGGTCAAGCCCATCGACCTGCTGGTGGGCCTGCTGACCGAGCTGCAAACGCGCCACCGCTTTGACACGGCGGCGGTGGATGACGTGGTCATAGGCATCGTCTCGCCCGTGGGCGAGCAGGGCTCGGTGCTGCCGAAGGTGGCCGCCCTCAAGGCCGGGTGGGACTTTCGCTGCGCAGGTGTACAGGTCAACCGCTTCTGCGCCTCGGGCCTCGAAGCCGTGAACCTGGCCGCGCAAAAAGTGCGCAGCGGCTGGGAGGACCTGGTGGTGGCCGGTGGCGTGGAGAGCATGAGCCGCGTGCCCATCGGCTCCGACGGCGGCGCCTGGGCGCAAGACCCCGCCACCAACTCCGCCACGCTGTTCGTGCCCCAGGGCATCGGCGCCGACCTGATCGCCACGCTGGACGGCTACACCCGCGCCGATGTGGACGCCTTCGCCCTCGAATCGCAGCGCCGCGCCACCGCTGCGCGCGCGGCGGGCTACTTCAAGAACTCCGTCGTACCCGTGCGCGACTTCATCGGCCAGACCATCCTGGCGGAAGACGAGTTCATCAAACCCAAGACCACGCTGGAAGGCCTGGGCGCGCTCAAGCCCTCGTTCGAGCAACTGGGCGGCATGGGCTTTGACGCCGTGGCGCTGCAACGCTACCCGCAGGTGGAGCGCATCCACCACGTGCACCACGCGGGCAACTCGTCGGGCATTGTGGATGGCGCTGCCGCCGTGCTCATCGGCAACGAGGCCGCCGCCAAGGCCCATGGCCTCACGCCGCGCGCACGCATTGTGGCCACGGCGCTCAGCGGCGCCGACCCCACCATCATGCTCACCGGCCCCGTGCCCGCCGCCAAAAAGGCGCTGGCCCGTGCGGGCATGACCATCGACCAGATCGATCTGTTTGAAGTGAACGAGGCCTTTGCTGCCGTGCCCATGCGCTTCATGCGCGAGCTGGGCGTGCCCCACGACAAGGTCAACGTGAACGGCGGCGCCATTGCCATGGGCCACCCGCTGGGCGCCACGGGCGCCATGATCCTCGGCACCCTGATTGACGAGCTGCACCGCCGGGGCCAGCGCTATGGCCTGGCCACGCTGTGCGTTGGCGGCGGCATGGGCATCGCCACCATCGTTGAACGCATATGAGGAACAACCCCCTAAGCGGCTGCGCCGCTTCCCCCTTCTCTCATCGCTGCGCGATGGGAAGGGGGACGACGCCACTGGCCTGGCAAAGCCAGTTCCACGGCGTCCGCTGGCCTCGGCCACGCTTCATCTAAGGCCGCGCCCCACAGCTGCGCTATGCCGTATTACAGATTCGGAGACATCAGCATGCAAACCATCCGCTACGAACTCATCCCCGCCCAGGGCACCGACGGCGAAGTCGCCGTCATCACGTTTGACGAAACCAATTCCCCCGTCAACACCATGTGCCGCCAGTGGCAGCAAGAGCTGGGCGAGGTCACGGCCCAGGTGCTGGGCGACCGCGAACGCCTGGGCGCTGCCCTCAAGGGCATCGTGCTTGCATCGGCCAAGACCAGCTTCTTTGCGGGCGCCGACCTCAAGGCCACCATGCGCCTCACACCCGCCGATGCGCCCAGCGCGTTCGGCGAAATCGAGCGCATGAAGAAGCACTTCCGCACGCTCGAAACGCTGGGCATCCCCGTGGTGGCCTGCCTCAACGGCGCGGCGCTGGGCGGCGGCTGGGAGGTGGCCCTGGTCGCCCACTACCGCATCGCCGTGGCCGACCCCAAGATCCAGTTCGGCCTGCCCGAGGTCACGCTGGGCTTGATGCCCGGCGCCACCGGCGTGACCAAGATGACGCGCCTGCTGGGCCTGATGGGCGCGCAGCCCTACATCCTGGAAGGCAAGCTCTTCAACCCCGCCGAAGCGCTGGAGCTGCAACTGGTGCACGAGCTGGTCACTGCGCGCGAGCAACTGCTACCCGCCGCACTGGCCCACATCGCCACCCACCCGCACGCCGTGCAGCCGTGGGACGACAAGAACTACAAGATGCCCGGCGGCACGCCCGCCAACCCCAAGATTGCAGGCGCCCTCACCGTCGCGCCCGCCATGCTCAAGAAGACCACGCGCGGCCGCTACCCCGCGCCCGAGGCCGCGCTCGCGGCCATGGTCGAGGGCGCGATGGTGGACTTTGACACCGCCCTGCGCATCGAAAGCCGCTACCTCGCCCGCCTGATGACCGGCCCCGTGGCGCGCAACATGATCAACACGTTCTTCTTCGACATGAACGCGATCAAGAGCGGCAAGTCGCGCCCAGGCTCGGCCCCTCGCTACAAGCCGCAAAAGGTCGGCGTCCTGGGCGCCGGCATGATGGGCGCTGGCATCGCCTGGGCCCAGGCCAACCGGGGCATTGCCACCATGCTCAAGGACGTGAGTGCGGAGAAGGCCGAGGCCGGCAAGGCCTACTCTGCCCGCCTCACGCAGGCCCGCGTGGACAAGGGCCGCATGACGGCCGAGGCGCAGCAGGCGCTGCTGGCGCGCATCACGCCCACCGCCAGCGCGGCCGACCTGGCGGGCTGCGACCTCATCATCGAGGCCGTGTTCGAAAGCCGCGACCTGAAAGCCAAAGTCACGCAAGAGGCCGAGCCGCAACTGGCGCCAGGCGGCTTCTTTGCCAGCAACACCTCCACCCTGCCCATCAGCGGCCTGGCCACGGCCAGCAGCAAGCCCGAGAAGTTTGTCGGCATCCACTTCTTCAGCCCCGTGGACAAGATGAAGCTGGTGGAGATCATCCGCGGCAAGGCCACCGACGACGAAACCGTGGCCCGCGCGTTCGACTACGTGCAGGCCCTGGGCAAGGTGCCCATCGTGGTCAATGACTCCCGCGGCTTCTACACCAGCCGCACCTTCGGCACCTTTGTGATGGAAGGCGCCGCCATGCTGGGCGAAGGCATCCCCGCCGCCGCCATTGAAAACGCCGCCATGCAGGCCGGCCTGCCCGTGGGCCCGCTGGCCGTGCTGGACGAAACCGCGCTGACGTTAAGCGTGCACGTGCTGGAGCAGACCCGTGCCGACTACGCGGCCGAAGGCAAACCCTACACCGCCACACCCGGCGAGCTGCTGGTGGAGCGCATGGTCAAGGAACTGAAGCGCCCCGGCCGCGCCGGTGGCGGCGGTTTTTATGACTACCCCGCAGGCGCCAAGAAGCACCTGTGGCCAGAGCTGAAACCTCTGTTCGAAAAGCCCGGCGTGGAGTGGAGCGTGCAGGAGATTCAGGACCGGCTGCTCTACCGCCAGGCCATCGAGACGGCGCGTTGCCTGGCCGAGGGTGTGCTGACCAGCGTGCATGACGCGAACATCGGGTCGATCTTTGGGATTGGGTTTCCGGCGTGGACGGGGGGGGCGATGCAGTTCATTTATGGAACGGGGATGGAAGAGTTTCGGCTTCGCGCAGATGAGTTGGCTGCGACGCGCGGTCAAGGCTTCTCGATAGATCAAGACACTTTCGAAAAAATTGCCAAATACCGACCTATTTATTGATTGCCGGCCTTTCACAGAGTTGATGCTGATCTAGAGGAGAGAGCAGACGCCATAAAACTTGGACAAAGCCAACTAGACGTCTTAAGATCTTGCCACCCTTTGATTAAATAAAGATGCATCCATGCAAGTTTTATTCGGTCCCTCTCCAAACACCAATTATCTCAAATCAGCAGTTTCGAAAATATATGGCGATGAGGACGACTTTATCGTTTTGGGACTTACGGGAAGAACAGGGAGCGGCTGTAGCACTGCAGCTCGAATTCTTCAGTCACCACGAGAAAGCATAAAACATAGCTTATTTAATGGCGACAACCCGCAATCAAATGATCAACGCAAAGAGCGAATTTTATTTCGACACTTTGAAGCAGCCTGGCACCCTTTTCTGCTACTACAAGTTCGCTCATTAATCACCACCTTCTTGCTCGACCTCGACACCAGCAAAGTCAAAGATATTATTGGCAACTTGGTCAATGAAAAGGAAATCATAGCAAATTTCACAAATTTGCTGAACGAACTAAAGAATCAATACACCCAAATAAAAGGCAATCCATCAGACGCAAGCCTAATAGATTACTATACAAAAATATTACCGCAAAGATGCGAGGAAATAAGAGAACTGCTAGGCGAAAGCGGCTTCGTTCGACTTTATCAGACCATTGGCAGAAATATACGCCTCTCAGGTAACGCCTACGATCAAACCTTGGTCGAAGGAAGATTTTTTACATTAGCAGAACGGATATTTCAGATCATCGAACAGATTCACAAAGTCCAGAAGGTATCAGGCTCTAAAACTTTTATAGTTATTGATGCCTTGCGAAGCCCTCTAGAAGCTATATTTTTCCAAGATAGATATTCTTCATTTTTCTTGGTGGCAATATCCGCACCTGAAAAGGACAGAATTGGGCGCCTTCGTCGCTTGAAATACTCAGAAGACGATATAGCATCAATTGATAAGATTGAGTACACACCACACGATTTAGACGAACCTGATTTTTACTCAGTGCAAGACATACAAGCTTGCCTACAACGGTCCGATCTATATATCAGCAACCCTGACGTCACATCCAAAGTCAACGAGTACCAAGACTTAGCCAATCAGCTAATTCGGTTCACTTCATTGATAAGGCGGCCTGGCATCGTAACTCCAAGCGCAATCGAGCGATGTATGCAGATGGCATATACCGCAAAACTTAACTCAGGATGTATATCTCGCCAAGTTGGGGCGGTAGTAACGGATGAAAATTACTCCGTCCGATCAGTCGGATGGAATGATGCCCCACATGGTCAAGTTCCTTGCAATCTTCGCAATAGAGATGATCTGCTAGCCGGTAAAGACTCCGAGGCTTACAGCGAATTTGAAAAAACGGATTCAGACTATTTAGGTCACTTTGCCACCAGTACCGTGCGCTTTTCAAGCATTCCAACAAAAGGTCAAAACAATGCCTTTTGCTTTAAGTCTGAGTTCAACTCATTTAAGGGTGAAAAAAATCAGGTTCACACCCGATCATTGCACGCCGAAGAGAATGCATTTTTACAAATCTCGAAGTACGGCCTTGCTTCAATTGCGGGAGGAACGCTGTTCACGACGGCGAGCCCCTGCGAACTCTGTGCAAAGAAGGCATATCAATTGGGGATAAAGAAAATTATATATATCGACCCTTATCCAGGAATTGCTCTAACGCACATTCTCCAAGGCGGTACAAAAAATCCGATACTGCACCTATTCTCTGGGGCTATCGGGCGCGCGTTTCACAGACTTTACACTCCGATAGTTGCATATAAAGATGAACTCAGTGCCCTAATTCGCTAGGGACTAACTAACCCAACCACGGCGCCAGAGTCACCATTGCATCCTTGCAAATTGATCGCCATTCGATCAATTTGCAAGGATGCAGAGAAGCCAAAACTCCTGTAGGTCCGGTTAGCGCAGCGAAACCCGACACCGTCGCCGGGTGACATGGAAGTGCCGGGCTATGCCCTTGCGGGCTAACCCGACCTACCGGGCTGCAAGCCAAATAGCTACTAAATATGTAGCTGCTAGCGTTTATCCACCAAGCGCTAGAGGCAAAAAACACTCAAAACCCCGAGATATCCACGCTCATCAAAGCGCAGCCGCAGCCTCCAACGGTTTCAACCCCAACATCCCCCGAGCCTCCTGCGGCGAAGCCACCTCCCGCCCCGCATTGCGCGCGTACTCCGCCAGCTTCTCGATCAACGGCCCGTTCGAATCCGCCTTGGTCCCATCCGGCAGATAGAACGTGTCCTCCAGCCCCGTACGCAAATGCCCGCCCAGCTCGGCCACGCGCTGGTGCACGGGCCAGATCTCGCTGCGGCCGATGACGGTGGCTTGCCAGGGGGCATCCTTGATTTTCAGCTTGAGCAAGATGGGCAGCAGGTCCGGGTCCGCAGGCATGCCGGACTCGACGCCCATCACAAAGTTGTATTCGGGCAGGCGCTCGGTGTACATGCCGGTCTGCACATACATCTCTACGCAGCGCACGATGCCCACGTCAAAGCATTCAAACTCGGGCAGCGTACCGGTCTCCAGCATCACGTCGATGAAGTCCTTGACCTTGGCGGGCTGGTTGTCGAACAGCATGGGCGGCCAGGCCCAGGTGCCGTTGCTGCGCACCTTCAGGTAGTTGAGCGAGCCGGCGTTGCACGCGGCCATCTCTGGGCGGGTGGCACGCAGGCAATCCAGCGGGCCTTGGTAATTGGGGCCGACCACACCGGTGGTCTGGTTGATGATCAAACAGGGGCAGGCCTCGCGCATGGCTTGCACGCAGTCGCGCGCCACCTGTGGGTCCCAACTGGGCAGGTGGCCTTTGCCGGGCTCCTGGTTGCGAAAATGCACGTGCACCACGGCGGCACCTGCGTCGTAGGCGCGGCGGGCTTCTTTTGCCAACTGCTCGGGCGTGACGGGCACATGGTGCTGGCCGGGGTCCGTCAGCACGCCGGTGATGGCGCAGGTGATGATGGCTTTGTTGCCGTGGTCGGTGCTGTGCATGGGGCCTGTCTCCTTCAAATGCCGAGCTGTTTGGCAGCCAGGTCTTTCATGATTTCTTCCGCACCGCCGCCGATCATCATGACCTTGACCTCGCGGTAGATACGCTCGCTGACGGTGCCGCGCATGAAGCCCATGCCGCCCAGGATCTGCACGGCCTGGTCGGCACAGAACTGCATGGTTTGGGTGGCGTGGTTCTTGAGCAGGCACACCTGCGCTACCCACTCGGGACCGGTGCGGCCCGCGTCGGCCTGCGCGGCCACGGATTCGCACCACGCGGCGGTGGACTGGATGCGCATCTGCATGTCCACCAGCTTGTGGCGGATGACCTGGTGCTCCACCAGCGCGGCGCCAAAGGTCTTGCGCTGGCGCGCCCAGGCCAGGGCTTCGTCGTAGCAGGCCTCGGCAAAGCCCAGGGCCGATGCGGCCAGGCCAAAGCGCTCGCTGTTGAAGTTGGACATGATGATGCGAAAGCCCGCGCCCTCTTCACCCAGCAGGTAGCGCGCGGGCACGCGCACGTTGTCAAAACGCAGGTGGGCGGTGTCGGAGCAGAGCCAGCCCATCTTGTCGAGCTTGCTGCGCGACAGGCCTGCGCTGTGGCCGGGGACGAGCAGCATGGAGATGCCCGCGCTGCCCTTGCTTCCGGCATCCCCGGTCCTCACAGCCACGGTGATCCAGTCCGCGCGCATGCCGGAGGTGATGAACACCTTTTCGCCGTTGACGATGTAGTCATCGCCCTCGCGCCGTGCAGTGGTCCTGAGCTGGGCCACGTCCGACCCGCCACCGGGCTCGGTAATCGCCAGCGCGGCGATCTGCTCGCCCGCCAACACGGGCGGGATGACCTCGGCCCGCACAGCATCGCTGCCATGCGCCAACACGGGCGGCAGGCCGATATTGTGCGACAGCAGGCTGGCCAGCACACCGCCGCTGGCGCCGTGGCGGCTGAGCGCGCGCCACAGCGGCAGGCGCAGCTGGTAGCTGGCGGGTGTGCCCCCGTACTGTTCGGGGTAGCCCAGGCCCAGCAGGCCCAGGTCGGCTGCGCGGCGGTAAAGGCTGCGAGGGAATTCACCGGCAGCGTCCCACGCATCCACATGCGGGGCAATCTCGGTGCGGGCAAAGCGGGTGACGGTGTCGGTGAGGGCGGTGCGGTCTTCGTCGCTCACAGAAATCTCAGCGGATGTGGCGGTCATGCGGGCGCTCCTTGCGTGGCGGGGGCAAAGCGGGCCAGCACCTGGCCGGGCGACACCTGCTGGCCGGGCGCCACCAGCAGCTCGGCAACCGTGACCACTGCGGGGCTGGCCAGGCTGTGTTCGAGCTTCATGGATTCGATGACCACCACCGTATCGCCCGCCGCCAGCGCCTGACCTGCGGCCACAGGCAGCGCGACCACCTTGCCGTTGAAGGGGGCGCGCAGCTCAGTGGCGCCGCCAGCTGCACCGGCGCGTGTGGCGGGCTCCCACGATGCGTCTTCGACCCAGCCGTCCACGCCGCCGATCTGCCAGTGCCAGCGCAACGGCCCCACCGCCACGTAGTGCACGCCGCGCTGGGGCAGTTGCAGCGTGAGGCTGGTGGGCTCAGCCCCAGCCTGCTCTACCTGCAGCCGCCCACCGCCCAGCTCACGCGCGGCGACGGGGTACACCTCGCCCTGGTGACGCAGGCGCAAAGGCCGGGCCATGGAACAAGGTAGATCCAACGCCGGACTTGAAGCAAAAATGGCCTCTAGCGCAGGAGGAATAAGCGCCGATAGCTCTTCATTTAATAGCAAATCCTGCAGACCAGGAGCGTGCTCCGCCAGGAACGGCACCAGCGCCTGCCCATTGGCGAACACCGGGTGCTGCAGGCACGCCGCCAGAAACGCGCGGTTGGTGGGCAGGCCCAGCACGCGGGTGCTGTGCAGCGCACGCACCAGGGCGTCGATAGCCTCGGCCCGCGTCGGCGCATGCACGATGAGCTTGCCCAGCATGGCGTCGTAGTGGGGGGTGACCTCGGCGCCCTCCTCCAGCGCATGGTCAAAGCGCAGCGCGCCCGGCGCAGCCCGCTCAAAGGCGGCGGCCGGTGGTGCGCTGAACTGCAGCACGCGGCCCGTGTGGGGGCGGAAGTGCGCGTCTTCGGCGCACAGGCGCACCTCGATGGCGTGGCCTTGCAGTTGCACCTTGTCTTGCGTGAGCGGCAGCGGCTCACCCCGGGACACGCGGATTTGGCATTCCACCAAGTCCAGGCCCGTGAGCGCTTCGGTCACCGGGTGCTCCACTTGCAGGCGGGTGTTCATCTCCATCAGGTAGAAGTCACTGCCGTCGAGCAAGAACTCCACCGTGCCCGCCCCCACATAGCCAGCAGCCTGTGCCAGCGCCACGGCGCAGGCTCCCATGCGCTCGCGCAGCGCGGCGTCCACCGCAGGGCTGGGTGCCTCTTCAATGATCTTCTGGTGGCGGCGCTGCACCGAACAATCGCGCTCGCCCAGGTGGATGCAGGCGCCGCGAGCGTCGGCAAAGACTTGCACCTCCACATGGCGCGGCTGCAGCAGTGCACGTTCGATCAACAGGTCGCCACAGCCAAAACCCGCCAGCGCCTCCGACCGTGCGCTGGCCATTGCGGCGGGCAACTGCGCCAGGTCGGTGACCAGGCGCATGCCACGCCCTCCGCCACCCGCCACGGCCTTGACCATGAGGGGCGTGCCGATGCGTGCAGCCTCGGTGGCAAAACGCGCATCGCTCTGATCGTCGCCCGCATAGCCGGGCAGGCAGGGCACGCCGTGTGCAGCGGCCAGTACCTTGGCGCCCGCCTTGCTGCCCAGTGATCGGATGGCGACGGGCGACGGGCCGATCCACGTCAGGCCTGCATCGACAACCGCCTGGGCAAAGTCAGCGTTTTCGCTGAGAAAGCCGTAGCCGGGGTGCACCGCATCAGCGCCCGTGGCGCGAGCTGCGGCCAGCAGCTTGTCAGTGCGAAGGTAGGTGTCGGCGCTGGCCGTGCCGCCCAAAGCGACGGCCTGGGTGGCTTCGCGCACATGTTGAGCGTTGGCATCGGGGTCGGAGTAGACAGCGACCGTGTCGACGCCCATGCGGTGGGCGGTGTGGATGATGCGGCGGGCGATCTCGCCGCGATTGGCGATGAGGATCTTTTTCATAGACTGTGCCCTCGCGGCTCCATCGCCCGCCAGCACGCTGCGCGTGCACGGGCAATCTGCTTCGCCATGCCTGCGGCATGAACAGCCCGATTGGCTATGAGGATTTTCTTCATGAGTTCGCACTCCACGGCGGCGCCTTGCGCGCAGCAAACGCTGCCAGCCCTTGCGGAGCCTCGGGGCCACGCAGCGCCTGCGAAAAAGCCATTGCCGCTTCGTCCAGCAGCGCGGGCAACGGCGTTTCGGCTTGGGCCAGCAACAAACGTTTGGTGGCGGCTACAGCTTGGGGTGCGGCGGCGGCGTGGCGTGCGATGGCAGCTTGCACAGCAGCCTCCATGTCGCCAGCGACCACCTCATCCACCAGCCCCGCACGTTGAGCCGTCGCGGCATCCCAACGCACGCCTGTCAACAAACACCGCCGCGCGGCCGCAGGGCCAAGGCGCCGCACCACAAACGGCGCAATCTGCGCAGGCACGATACCCAACGTGACCTCGGGTGTAGCAAACTGCGCACTGGTATGGGCCAACACCCGATCAGCGCAGCACACCAGACCAAAGCCGCCCCCCATGGCCGCGCCCTCCACCGCCACGACGAGCCACTGCGGCAGCGCGCAAAAGGCCTGCAGCAGCGCGCCAAAGCGGCGGTTCAGTGGCACCAGCGAGTCGGCTTCGCCGGCGGCCAGGGGCTGGCCAATGGTCTTGGCAAAGCCGCCCAGGCTGCCACCCGCGCAGAAGTGCCCACCGGCACCCCGCAGCACTACGCCACGCAGGTCGGCATCGGCCGCAGCGCGCTCGCACGCGGCCAGCAGGGCGTCCACCATGGCTTCTGACAGCGCATTGCGGCTGGCGGGGTCATTGAGCGTCCAGGTTTCCACGCTGCCGCTGGCCAGCGGCGCGCGGGTTATCTGTAAAGGCATGTCAGGTCTCCACCGTGCTGCGCGCTACGCACGACATACGAAACTGGCGCGGCCCAGTGCCAGGGCAGCCGAGCAAGGGCCGCCCCGCAGCGAGGGCTGCGTCCCCCTGCCCGCATTGCGCAGCAATGCGAGAGCGGGGGGAAGCGACGAAGTCGCTCAGGGGGGTGTTGCTCATCTCTTGGCGATGCCCATGAGCTTGGCGAGGATGCCCAGCATCACTTCATCTGCCCCACCACCAATTGACGCAAGCCGCCCGTCGCGGTACATGCGCGAGACCTTGTTCTCCAGCGTGAAACCCATGCCGCCCCAGAACTGCAGGCAGGTGTCGGGCACCTCGCGGTTGAGGCGGCCGGCCTTGAGCTTGGCCATGCTGGCCAGCTCCAGCACGTCCTGCCCGTTCACATACAGGTCGCAGGCGCGGTAGGTGAGTGCGCGCAGGGCTTCGACCTCGGTCTTGAGCTCGGCCAGCTTGAACTTCACCCACTGCTGGTCGGCCAGCGTGCTGCCAAACAGCTTGCGCTCTTGCGCGTAGTCGATGGTCCACTGGATGCAGTGGTTCAGCGATTCGAGCGTGCTGGCTGCGCACCACAGGCGCTCTTCCTGGAACTGCTGCATCTGGTAGATAAAGCCCTGGCCTTCGGCGCCGATGCGGTAGCGCTGCGGCACGCGCACCTCGTCAAAATAGATCAGCCCGGTGTCGCTGCTGTGCATGCCGATCTTGCGGATCTTTTGCGCCACCTCGATGCCCTTGGTGAGCTTGCCGTTAGGGCCATCGCGCATGGGCACCATCACCAGGCTTTTGTTCTTGTGCACGGGGCCTTCGCCCGTGTTGACCAGCATGCACATCCAGTCGGCCTGCAGGCTGTTGGTGATCCACATCTTCTGACCGGTGATCACGTAGTCGTCACCATCCTTGCGGGCCACGCTCTTGATGCCCGACACATCGCTGCCCGCCGCAGGCTCGCTCACACCGATGCAGCCCACCATGTCGCCCGCGATGGCCGGGGCCAGAAACTGGCGCTTGAGTTCTTCGCTGCCATAGCGCGACAGAGCCGGAGTGCACATGTCGGTCTGCACGCCAATGGCCATGGGCACGCCGCCGCAGTGGATGTGGCCCAGCGCCTCGGCCATGGCCAGGCTGTAGGAGTAGTCCAGCCCTGCGCCGCCATATTCCTCGGGCTTGCACAGGCCCAGCAGGCCCAGGTTGCCCATCTTCTTGAAGACCTCATGCGCGGGGAAGATCTCGGCTGCTTCCCACTCATCCACGTGGGGGTTGATCTCTTCGTCGATGAAACGCTTGAGGGTCTTCTGGATCTCCCGGTGCTCGTGCGTGAACTGCATGGTGCTTGTCTCCTGCTGTTGCGTTTGTATGTTTGTCTGCCTGCAAACCTCGATCAAGAAAGCTGAAACTGCCCCAGCGGCTGGGGCCGCCCGTTGAGCACCAGCTCCACCTGGTGCGCACCGGGGTAGTGGGTGCGTGTGGTCATCTGCTGCAGCGACAGCGTCTTGCCCACGGCCACGGTGGCGCCGGGGGCGATGTCCAGCGTCTGAAGCTTGAACACCTTGGGCGCCGCGCCACCATGGGCCTTGACGTAGTGCACCTTCAGGTCGGCGAGCACGCGCTGGGGTTGGGGCGTGGGGTTGTGCAGCTCGGCCTCGATGCGCACCTTGTCGCCAATGCGGGCACGGGCAGGCACCACGCGGGCGGCCCGCACATCCAGCGCTACGGCATGGCCCACGCCCAGGGCATCGAGCGCGCCAGCGTCGCCGCGTTTGATGAGAAAACGCAGGCCGTGCCGCACCAGGGCTTCGCGCGGGGCGGGTGCGCCTTGCAGCCAGGTGCGGGCGGTGTCCACGGCGAGGTCGGGGTGGTCCTTGGCGGTGTCGCCCAGGTGGTTGGCCACCGAGCGGCGCACGTATGACGAGGGGTCGTCCTTGAGCGCATCGAGCAACGGCAGGGCCAGCTGCGGGTTGGCCTGGAATGCAGGCAAACGCGGCGCCCAGGGCAAGCGGGGCCGCGTGCCTTCGCTCACCAGACGGCGCACATGGGCGTTGTCGTCCTGCGCCCAGTCACGCAGCCGCGCGAGCGTGTCGCCCTGATGGTGCAGCAGATAGGGGCGGATGCAGAACTCCGCCGTAAAGCGCTGTGTGAGCGCATGCTGCGCGACCATGGCCGCCTCAAAATGCGCGAGCCCCTGCGCGCCGATGTACATGCTGTGCGGCAGGTACAAAAAGGCGCTGTAGGGGCGGTCACCGGCATCGGGCTCACCCGCCGCATTGAGGCCCATGGGTGGGTCCATCGAATCGACCAACACACGCAATGCACGCGGCACGTCTTGCGGCAGGTGTGCCTGCAAGGCCTGCGCAATGCGCTGGCCGCGTGCCATCAACTCCAGCGATTCGTAGCCGGGCTCAATCTGGCGCAAGAAGGCCTGGGTATCGAAGGACCGCCACGCGCGCCGCACCATGGCCGCGATGCGCGGGGGCACGGTGTCGTTCAGCAGGTATTTGAGAGGCTCGGCCATCGTAGAGATTGCGTGCGGAGCGCCTACATCCGCGCCACGCCAAAGCTCAAGGGCCGCAGCGTGCGGGCCTGGGCCTCGGCGCAGGTGTCCAGGCAAAACGCCAGCACGGTGCGCGTGTCGCGCGGGTCGATCACGCCGTCGTCCAGCAGCAGGCCGCTGGTGTAGAACGCATCGGCCTGGGCCTCGAACATGGCGACGATCTTGTCGAACTGGGCCTGCGACTCGACGGGGTCTGGGGTGATGCCTTTGCGCGCCAGCGCCGCCTCGGTCACGATCTGCATGGTGCGCGCGGCCTGCTCGCCGCCCATCACTGCCGTCTTGGCACCGGGCCAACTGAACAGGAAGCGCGGCGCATAGCCCCGCCCGCACATGCCGTAGTTGCCCGCGCCAAAGCTGGCGCCGCACTGGATGGTGATTTGCGGCACGGTGGCGTTGGTCACAGCCTGGATCATCTTGCTGCCGTGCTTGATCATGCCGCCCTGCTCGCTGTCCTTGCCCACCATGTAGCCCGTGGTGTTCTGCAGGTAGATGATGGGGTGGCCCAGCTGGCACATCCACTGGATGAAGTGCGTGGCTTTGTTGGCGCCCGCCACATCGATGGGGCCGTTGTTGCTGATGAAGCCCACGGCATGGCCCTGGATGTGGCCCTGGGCGCAGACAGTGGCCATGCCGTAGCGGGCCTTGAATTCGAGCAGTTCCGAGCCGTCCACCAGCCGCGCCATCACCTCGCGCATGTCCACGGGCTGGCGCAGGTCGGCAGACATCAGGGACAACAGGTCGTCTGCCGGCAAGAGAGGTGCAGGCGCGCTGGGTCGTCGGGGCATATTCCACCCCAGCTGCGCGACCACATCGCGTGCCAGGCCGATGGCCTCGCGGTCGTCCTGGGCCAGGTATTCGCCCAGGCCTGAGACGGCGGTGTGCATCTCGGCACCGCCCAGTTCTTCTTCCGTCGCAATCTCGCCCGTCGCAGCCATGAGCAGCGGCGGCCCGGCCAGAAAGGCGCGCGAGCGGCCTTGCACCATGATGACCACGTCCGACAGGCCGGGCATGTAAGCACCGCCTGCAGTGCCTGAGCCGTGCTGCACAGTGATCACCGGAATGCCCGCCGCCGACAGCCGCGCGAGGTTGCGGAACAGCATGCCGCCATGCACAAAACCTTCGACGCGGTAGCGCATGAGGTTGGCGCCTGCGCTCTCCACCAGGTGTATAAACGGCAAGCGGTTTTGCAGCGCGATCTCTTGCACGCGCAAGATCTTTTCCAGGCCCATGGGCTGGATCGCCCCCGCTTCGATGCCCGAGTCGCTGGCCACCACCATGCAGCGCACGCCACTGACGAAGCCGATGCCCGCGACCATGCCGCCACCGGGAACGGACTTCTTGGGGTCTTTCACGTCCTGCAGGTAGCCCGCCAGCGTGCACAGCGGCAGCCAGGGCGCACCGGCATCCAGCAGCAGGGCCACACGCTGGCGCGGCAACAGCTGGCCGCGCTTTTCAAACTGAGGGAGCGACCGGGCCGAGGCGGCGGCGGCACGTTCTTCCAGCGCGCGCAGGGCGTTCAGGCGGGCCTGCAGCGCTGCGCGGCGCTGCGTGGCCTCGGGGCTGCCTGGGTTGAATCGGGAGGTGAAGACGGCGGTCATGCGGCCTCGGTCTTGGGGGTGTGGGAAGGTGCAAACACCTGCGGCATCTGCGCGCGGTGAAAGCCGTCAAATGGCCGCACGGCCGGGTGTGCTGCGGCGGTGGCACCCGGCGGGCGCTGCGGCCAGCCCATGCGCACCTGGGGCCGTGCACCGTCCACCCGCAACGTGGTGCCGCTGATGAAGCTGGCTGCCGGGCTGAGCAAAAAGGTGATGGCCGCCGACACCTCGGCCTCGTTTCCAAAGCGGCCCAGTGGCACTGTGCGCGGCATGGCACGCAGCATGTCGGCCGCCTCGGGCGGGTAGTTGTCCATGCCGCTGGACGCGATGGAGCCCGGCGCAACAGCATTCACGCGCACGCCGCTGTGCGCCCATTCCAGCGCAGCGGTTTCGGTGAAGCTGACCATACCCGCGCGCGCAGCCCCGCTGTGCCCCATGCCCGGCATGGAGCCCCACATGTCGGCCACGATGTTGACGATGGAGCCGCCATGCGATGCCATCCACTGCCGGTAGCACTCTCGCGCCATCAAAAAGCCGCCTGTGAGGTTGGTGTGCAACACCGCCTCCCAGCCCTTGGCGCTGATGGATTCGAGCGGCGCCATGAACTGCCCGCCCGCGTTGTTGACCAGCGCATCGATGCGGCCCTGCGCAGCGACGATCTGCTGCACCAGCGCCACCACGCCTTCTTCAGATCGGATGTCGCACACTTGGCACGACACGCGGCCACCGTCGGCGGTGATCTCTTCGGCGACGGCCAGCAGCTTTTCTGGCTTGCGCCCCACCAGCACCACATGCGCGCCCAGGTGCGCCAGCTCGTGCGCCGTGCACCGGCCTATGCCCGAGCCGCCGCCGGTGACCACCACCACCTGCCCCTGGAACAGGCCCGGAGCAAACACTGACTGGTAGGCGTTGCGCGCTGTGGGGGCCATGGTGGTTCCGCCTTGGTGGGGTGGTTTGTTATGAACGGATGAACAAGGCCAGCGCCTCGTCGGTGAGCGCGTCAAGCGACTTGCCCTTCTTGGGCGAGAACCATTGCACCGCCCAGTTGAGCGCGCCAAAGATGAATAGCCGAGCCACACCGGGCTCGGCCTGCAGCGCACCCTGCTGTGCCAGCGCTTCGAGCACGGGCATCCAGGTGGCCTCGTAGCTGTCCTTGATGCGGGCAATGCCCTTGCGCTGCGCGGGCGTGAGCGAGCGCCATTCGTACAGCATCACCGGGATGAAGCTGCTGCGCGGCCCGAGCAGGATCTCGAAGTGGTGACGGATGAGCGTGTGCAACTGCTCGTGTGCTGTGGCTGTGGCGGGCAGTGCATCGAGTGCCTGCTGCTGGCTTTGCGTGGCCATGGTCATGCCCTCGCTCATCACGGCGTAGAGCAGCGCGCTTTTGCTTTCGAAGTGGTAGAAGGGCGAGCCGCTGTGCATGCCTGCGGCCGCAGCAATGTCGCGCGTGCTGGTGGCGGCAAAGCCCTGGGTGCGGAAGAGCTTGGCCGCGCCGTCCATGAGCTTGCGGCGGCGGTTTCCGTCGTCGAGTTCTTCGGCGGTTTTGCGGGGGCGGCCGCGGGGGCGGCGGGTGGTTTCTTCGGTGGGGGATTGTGTTGTGGTTGCCGAGTTGGCGTTGAGGGGCGCTACGGCCTTGCTGCGGGGGCGGGCCGGGGGCTTCTTGAGAGTGGGGGCGATGGCGCGGGTGCGCGGCACGGGTGATTCCATGCAGGCACGATAGCAAAACTGTTTATTTTTAGCAAGCAAGTGCTTTGTAAAAATAGATGGCTTGCCTCATCATGATTGCCATCGGGTGTTATTTGATTTGAAGCGCTGTTATCTATCGCTTGATTTGCAATCTATTTGGAAGCGGATGGCATGCCCGTGTGGAGTGCGGGAGCCGGGAGTCGCCCGGCGTGCGAGGTACTTTTCTTTGCTTCGCCAAAGAAAAGTACCCAAAAGAAAGGCGACCCCACTGTCTGCGTCCCCTGCGCTGACGCTACGGGGCAACCTGCGGTGCTCAGGTTTGGCGGGGTCTCGCTCAACTCGCGCCGCTGCGCGTCGCTCAGACACACGCGAGCCCTGATCCGCCAAACCCTGCGCTCCTCGGCGCATCCAGAGGGGCAAGGGGGGCAGAACATCCACACGGGCCATCGCTGCGCTCGGCCCAACATCGCGGGCGCAAGCGCTTTGCGCCGCGCAGGCGCGGCCGAGCGCAGCAATGGCCCGAATGGATGTCCGGCTGTTCGGTTGTTTGGATGTTCGGCTGTCCCACCCCTGCTGGCTGCGCCTGCGGCGGGGCGGTTGGGGGGTGGCACGCGCGTCGCAGCGCGCGTGCTTCGTGCTCTGACTCGCCGTGGATGTCTGAACGAAGCTGCAACGCAGCGCAGTAAGTTCCACGGCGCACCCTGCAACCGCCCCGACGCAGGTTTGCCCCTTCGCACCGCGAAGGGGCCGCAGACTGGGGGTCGCCTTTTCTTTGGTGACTTTCTTTTGGCGAAGCAAAAGAAAGTTACTCGCTCGCCGGGCGACTCCCGGCTCCCGCACTTCACACGGGCATGCAGTAGCCACCGCCAAAACAAGCTTCGGTAGGCCAACCCGAACGGGTGGGGCGCGAACGCGCTATAAAAACAATAGCTGCCAGCGCTTTTTACACAAGCGCCAACAGCCCAAAATACCTCAGAACTAGCGAATCAAACCGCGCTGAAATCAGGCTTTCTCTTCTCCATAAAAGCCGAGAACGCCTCCCGCGCCGCAGGCTCGCGCAACATGCGACCAAAGCTCTCACCCTCTTCCGCCATCACCTCAAGGACCTTCGCCGTCTGCCCGCCCTTCATCAACCGCTTGGTTTCGATGAGCGACGACAACGGCTTGGCCGCCAGCTTCTTGGCCTGCGCCTGTGCGACGCCATTGCACTCGGTCGGCGGCACCACGCGGTTGACCAGCCCCACTTCCAGCGCGGCCTCGGCCATGAAGGGCTCGCCCAACAGCAGCGCTTCCGCAGCACGGTGATACCCCAGCATCTGCGGCACGAGCAGGCTCGACGCCGCCTCGGGGCACAAACCCAGATTCACGAACGGCATCGAGAACGCCGCGTTGTCGCCCGCGTAGACCAGATCGCAATGGAACAACATGGTGGTGCCGATGCCCACGGCCGGGCCACACACCGAGGCGATCACCGGCTTGGGGAAGGTAGCGATGCCACGCAGAAACCGGAATACGGGCGATTCCTGCGTCGCAGGCGGCTGCTCCAAGAAGTCACCAATGTCATTGCCCGCGCTGAAGATGGCCACGTCGCCCTGGAACACCACCACACGCACGGCAGCGTCGGCCTTGGCTGCGTCGAGCGCATCCGCCATGGCGGCATACATATCGCGCGTGATGGAGTTCTTCTTGTCCACACGGTTGAAGGTGATGGTGGTCACGCCCGCTTCGGAGTGAACGAGGATGTCTTGGGTAGTGGCTTCGGTCATGGTGGTGGTGGTGGTGGGGAAGGTTTTGGGGTCTGATAAATGGAGGTCTCAAAGAATATTGAACGACGCCGAGCAGCAGGCTGCCTTCCTATTCCTTGTAATAAACGATCTGGTGGCTGGTGGCGAGCATCGTGCCAGCCTCGTTCCACAACTGCACGGTCTGGTCGAAGAAACCGTTGCGAAACTCCTGCCCGCGCGCCTGGCCCAGCAGGAAGCCCGTGCCCGTAGCCTGCAGTTGCTCCGCCGTGGCATGGAAGTACACGGTGATGGACACCGTGCCCGCAGGCACCTGGCGCGCACGGCGCAGCCACACGCGGGGAAAGAACACATCCGCCAATGCAGTCAGCGCCACAAAGTCGAGCGGCCGGGGTGGTGTGTCGCGCATCCACAGCTGTGTCAGGCTGTGGTCGCCACTGCCGTCCCAGGTGCGTGGGATGAAGCCAGCGATGGGGCGCATCTCGTAGCGGTTAAGCCACTCCACAGCGCCCGATGGAGCCACGATGGCTTTTTGCTCCGCGGGGGGCGGCACCTGGGGCATGGGTACGTCGCCCACGCTCCAGGTCTCGCGGCGCACCGCCGTGACGGCCGTGGCGGTGGTGGTAACCACCGGGGCACCCTCGGCGTCTGCTTGCAAAATCGACAGCGTCCAGTGCTGGGTCGAGCGGTTGGTGCGCACCGGGGTGGCCTGCACGGTAAACGCCCCAGCCGTCAGCGCGCCTGCGTAGTTGACGGTGAGCGACAGCGGATCGCCCAGCCGGTCGGGATGCTGCAAGATGGCCTGCAGCAGCGTGGCGGCGGTGATGCCGCCGAACGGGCCCACCATGTTCCAGTAGCCGGTGTGGGTCTGCCCTTCATACTGGCCCGCCGCAGAGGACGAGGCCGTCAGCTGCAACGCTTCGTCCAGCGGGTGAGCAGCGGAGGACGAAGACGAAGGCGAAGAAGAGGAACTTGAAGCGGAGGAAGTCATGGTGCGAGTGTGCCGCGAAACAACCGCTCAGGCCGTCGTACAGGAGACTTCGGCATGCGGCACACCACCGCCCAGGGCGGCCAGCGCCGCTGCCGCACGCGGCCACAGGCTCTGGCGGAACTGCTCGCGAAAGAAGCCGAAGTGCCCAATGCGCCGCACCTTCAAGTCGGCGGGCGTGATGCTCTCCACCCGCCGCTCGGTGTTGGCGTACAGGTTGACGAGGTTGTGCGTGCCGCGCAAGGTCATCAGCTCGTCGTCGGACATGGACAGCGCCAGCACCGGGAACCGCACCGCACCATAGCTCTGCGCCACCGCAGGCCCCTCGGCGCCCACGCTGTACGCCGGGTCCAGACACCAGCGCCGCCACTGCAGGATCACGCCCGCAGGCAGGTCGCCCACCTTCTTGAGCGTGCGCCCCGGAAAGTACCCGCACAGCCGCGTGGCCAACGGCACCAGCACCCACCAGAAATACGGAACGATGCGCTTGAGCTGCGGCGCGTTGTCGCGCCAGTAGCCGCTGCCCGCAGCCACGCTGAGCAGGCCCGCCACCTGCTCGGGCTTCTGGAGCAGCCCCGGCAGCTGCGCGCCCAGGCTGTGGCCCAGCAGGTACAACGGCTGCGCGGGCAGCGCGGCCTTGGCGGCGGAGATCACCGCCTCGTAGTCCTGCGCCCAATCAAACAGGTCCGCCTTCACATCGCGCATGGCGCCCTGCAGCGAATCGCCATGCCCCCGGTAGTCGAACGTGGTGACCCGAAACCCCTGCTGCGACAACCACAGCGCAAAGCCTTCGTAGAACGACTGCCGCACCCCCATCGCCCCACCGATCACGACGCTGGCGCGCGGCGGTGCGCCCTCGGGTTCATAGACGCGCAGTGCCAGCGACACGGCACCGTGGTGGACCTGCAAGGTTTGCTTGTTGATCATGTCTGTCTCCTTGTTTCGAGACCGATCTGCGCCGGCTTGAAGAAAAGAAACTATCGCTGAGCTGGGCCCTGGCTTCGACAGGCTCGGCCCGAACGGGTGGGGGTCCGGTGCCCAGGCTTCGACAAGCTCAGCCCGAACGGGCGGGGGCGGGGTCGGGTCGGGTCGGGTCGGGTCGGGTCGGGATGAGACATCAGAATCCTCCTGCCCGGTTCCCTTGCTTTCACACCCCGCCCTCCAGGGCGTAGCGAGCGGGCTCAGCTGCTAGGCGGACGGAGCACAGGAACCGGAACGTACTTGAAGTACGTGAGGATTCCGAGCACCGCCCAACGACGCAGATGACCCGCGCAGTAGCCAACCCCCTACAACGCCTCGATGATGCCGGCGGCGCCTTGTCCTGTCCCTACGCACATGGTGACCATGCCGTACTTCAGCTTGTGCCTGCGCAGCGCGTGCACCACCGTGGCCGCACGGATCGCCCCGGTCGCCCCCAACGGGTGCCCCAGCGCAATCGCACCCCCCATCGGATTCACATTCGCAGGGTTCAGGCCCAGCGTATTGATCACCGCCAGCGACTGCGCCGCAAACGCCTCGTTCAGCTCGTACCAGCCAATGTCGTCGCTCTTCAGCCCCGCATAACGCAAGGCCGCAGGGATCGCCTCGATGGGCCCAATGCCCATGATCTCCGGCGGCACGCCACGCGCGGCATAGCTCACAAAACGCGCCAGGGGCGTCAGGCCAAACTGCTTCACCGCCTTTTCGCTGGCCACGATGAGGGCGCCTGCGCCATCACTGGTCTGCGAGCTGTTGCCCGCCGTGACACTGCCACGCGCCGCAAACACAGGCTTGAGCTTGGCCAGGCCTTCCAGGGACGTGTCGGGGCGCGGGCCTTCGTCTAGGCTCACGGTGCGGCGCTTTTCCACCACTTCGCCAGTGGCGAGATTGGGCGAGCGCTCTACGATTTCGATGGGCGTTATTTCGTCGGTGAACTCGCCAGCTTTTTGCGCCTTGATGGCACGCAGGTGCGATTCGAGGGCGAAAGCGTCCTGAGCTTCGCGACTCACCTTCCACTGCTGGGCGACTTTCTCGGCCGTCAGCCCCATGCCATAGGCGATGCCCACATCTTCGTCGCGCACGAACACCTCGGGGTTGAACGAAGGCTTGTTGCCGCCCATGGGCACGAGGCTCATGGACTCGGCGCCACCGGCGATCAGCACGTCGGCCTCGCCTACGCGGATGCGGTCAGCGGCCATCTGCAGCGCGGTAATGCCCGATGCGCAAAAGCGGTTCACGGTGACGCCGCCCACAGGGTGGTTGAACGCCAGGCCCACGGCGATGCGCGCCATGTTCATGCCCTGTTCGCCTTCGGGGAACGAGCAGCCAATGATGGCGTCTTCAATCGCCTTGGGGTCCAGCGTGGGGACCTGCAGCATGGCACTCTTGATCGCAGCAACCAGCAGGTCATCAGGCCGGGTGTTCTTGAAATAGCCGCGGCCCGAGCGCCCGATGGGCGTGCGCGTGGCGGCGACGATGTAGGCGTCCTGGACTTGTTTTTGAGCCATGGTGTTGGTACTCCTTCAATTCTTGGGGGGGCGGCTGGAAGGAACCCAGGCCCACGTAAATACACATTCGACCGGCTCTACACCGGCCTCGTCGGTCACGGTGACTTTCACCTGCACCTCGCCCTTGTCGCTGGTCTGCATAGCAGCGCGCTGCTCGGCGGTGAGCGTGGCCACGGCCTTGAGGCCGCCTGTAGCGCGCTTCTTGAACGCCATGCTGAACTCTTTGGCCAAAGGCAGGCAGTCGTCGCGCACGTTCATGCCCACGACCATGCCCGTGGCTGTTTCGGCCAGCAGGTTCATGGCCGACGCGTGCACGCCACCGATGTGGTTCTGCACGCGGTGCTCCTTGGCCAGATGCACCTCGACCCGCTCGGGCGTGAGCGACACGAACTTCACCCCGGCCGTGCCGGTAAAGGGCACGGCCCGGCGCAGGATAATGTTCTGCACGAAGCCGCGCATGAAGGCGGGGGCCTCGTCCAGGCGCATCAGCGAGCGCTGGAGTTTGTTGGGGGCTTGGCTCGTCATGGTGATGCCGGTCAGTTGCGGACAGGCTTGCCCGTGGAGAGCATTCCGAGAATGCGCTCGTGCGTCTTGGGCTGAGCGATCAGGTGGCAGAACACCTTGCGCTCCAGCGTGAGCAGGTATTCCTCGCTCACCATCGAACCCGCATCCACATCGCCACCACAGACCACCTCGGCGATCATGGCGCCGATCTTGAAGTCATAAGCGCTGATGAAGCCGCCGTCGCGCATGTTGACCAGCTGGGCCTTGATGGTGGCCAGACCGCTGCGGCCCGCCACGGGGAACAGGCGCTTGTGCGGAGCACGCCAGCCGCTGGCAGCCATGGACTTGGCTTCGTTGACGGCCACGAACAGTAGCTCGTCCTTGTGGGGCACGATGATGTCGCTATCCAACAGGAAGCCCAGTTTGCGCGACTCCAGCGCGCTGGTGCCCACCTTGGCCATGGCGGCGGCGGTGAAGCCTTCGGTCAGGAAGGGCAGGATGTCTTTGCCAGTGGATGCGGCCATGTTCTCGGCCGCGCGGCGGGCAATGTAGGTCAGGCCGCCAGCGCCGGGCACCAGGCCCACGCCCACTTCCACCAGGCCGATGTAGCTTTCCATGTGGGCCACACGCTTGGCCGAATACACGGCCAGCTCGCAACCACCGCCCAGCGCCATGCCGTGGATGGCCGCGACGACAGGCACCTGCGCGTAACGGATGCGCATCATCAGGTTCTGCAGTTCTTGCTCGATGCTCTCGACCGCATCGGCGCCGCCGACCATGAACGCTGGCATGGTGGCTTCCAGGTCGGCACCCACACTGAAAGGCGCGTCGCCAGACCAGATCACCATGCCTTGGTACTCGGCCTCGGCCAGTTCCAGCGCTTCCATCAACGCTTCCATCACTTCGGGGCTGATGGCGTGCATCTTGTTCTTGATGCTGGCAATCAATACCTGGCCGTCGAGCGTCCAGGTGCGCAGCGCCTTGGACTCGGCAATGGTGGTGCCAGCGGTGCGCCAGTTGGGCAGGCTGGTTTCGCCCAGCAGGGCCTCGGGGAAGATCTGGCGCTCGTACACGGGCAGCTGGCGGCGGGGCACGAACTTGTTCTGCGATGCACTCCACGAACCTTGCGCGGTGTGCACGCCACCGGCGTCGGCCACGGGGCCCTTGAAGACCCACTCGGGCAGCGGTGCCTTGCACAGGGCTTTGCCAGCGTCGATGTCTTCCTGAATCATCTTCGCCACTTCCAGCCAGCCTGCTTCTTGCCACAACTCGAAGGGGCCTTGTTTCATGCCAAAGCCCCAGCGCATGGCCTGGTCCACGTCGCGCGCGTTGTCGGCAATGGTGCCCAGGTGCACGGCGGCGTAGTGGAAGCTGTTGCGCAGAATGGCCCAGAGGAACTGGCCGGGCGCGCCTTCGGCGTTGCGCAGCAGGCGCAGGCGCTCGGCAGCGGGCTTCTTGAGCATGCGCGAGTACACCTCATCGGCCTTCTGGCCTGCTGGCACGTACTCTTCGCTTTCGAGCTCGAAGCGCATCACGTCGCGGCCGACCTTCTTGAAGAAGCCTGCCTTGGTTTTCTGGCCCAGGTTGCCCAGCTCCAGCAGCTTTTTCAGCACAGCAGGCGTGCCAAAGCTTTCGTAGAAGGGATCGGTCTCGATGCTCAGGTTGTCCTGCAGCGTTTTGATGACGTGGGCCATGGTGTCCAGGCCCACCACGTCGGCAGTGCGGAAGGTGCCGCTCGATGCGCGGCCCAGCTTCTTGCCAGTGAGGTCGTCCACCACGTCGTAGGTCAGGCCGAAGTTCTCGACTTCCTTCATGGTGGCCAGCATGCCGGCGATGCCGACGCGGTTGGCCACGAAGTTGGGCGTGTCGTGCGCGCGCACCACGCCCTTGCCCAGTCCGTTGGTCACAAAGGCTTCGAGCTGGTCCAGCACTTCGGGTTGGGTGGTGGGGGTGTTGATCAGCTCCACCAGCGTCATGTAGCGCGAAGGGTTGAAGAAGTGGATACCGCAGAAACGGGGCTTGATACTGTCGGGCAGCACTTCGCTCAATTTGGTGATCGACAAGCCCGAGGTGTTGGACGCCAGGATGGCGTGCTTCGCCACATGGGGCGCGATCTTGGTGTACAGGTCGAGCTTCCAGTCCATGCGCTCGGCGATGGCCTCGATCACGAGGTCGCATTCCTTGAGCAGGTGCATGTGCTCTTCGTAGTTGGCCTGCTGGATCAGCGCAGCATCGTCGGCCACGCCCAGGGGCGAGGGCTTGAGCTTCTTCAGGCCCTCAACGGCCTTGGTGACGATGCCGTTCTTCGGGCCTTCCTTGGCAGGCAGGTCGAACAGCACCACGGGCACCTTCACGTTGACGAGGTGCGCAGCGATCTGCGCGCCCATCACGCCTGCGCCGAGCACGGCGACTTTTTTCACTTGGAATCGGGACATGGGTTGGGTTCCTGGTTGGGGCGTTGCGCAACACCGCAGGGGGTGCGCAAGGCCACGGGAATGGGGTTTACTGGATGCGGATCCAGGTTTGCGTGCGGCCAAACGGGCCGATGGAGCCGCGCACTTCAAGCTTCTTGCCGCCCTCGACGGGGGTCATGCGCAGGGTGTAGCTGCGGCCGTTCTCGGGGTCGAGAATCTTGCCGCCTTCCCACACTTCTTTGCCGTCGGCCTTTTTGGCGCCGCGGATGATCTCCAGCCCGAGGATGGGCTTGCCCTTACGGTCGTCCGAGCACTCGTCGCAGACATTGTCGGGCTTGGCGTCCTTGGACAGGCGCTTTTCCAGCGCTCCGTGCAGCACGCCGCCGCCAATGTCGCGAATGCGGATCTCGGCCTTGGCCTCGCCGGACTTGTCATCGATGTTGCGCCACAGGCCTTCGGGCGTCATCTGCGCCCAGGCCGGCAGCGCGCCCGCTACCAAAACAATAGCTGCTACCGCTTTGAACATCTGCGCTCCCTGGCAAAAAGGCTTGAAATCCGCATCCGGCGCCGATCAGGCCAGGGCCAGATCGGTGTCCATCAGCACCTTGCTGCCCGCACGGGCCGTGCGCATCAGCGTGGCAGTTTCGGGGAACAGCTTGGCAAAGTAGAAGCGTGCCGTCTGCAGCTTGGCACCGTAGAACGGGTCGGAGTTGCCGGCAGCAATTTCGCGCAGCGCGACCTGGGCCATGCGGGCAAACAGGTAACCGAACACCAGGTGGCCCGCCACGCGCAGGTAGTCCACGGCGGCAGCGCCCACTTCGTCTGGGTTCTGCATGCCCTTGAAGCCGATCTCGGTGGTGAACTTGGTCATCTGGTCGCCCAGCATGGCGACCGGATTGATGAACTCGGCCATCTTCTCGTTCACGCCCTCTTCTTCCACCAGCTGGCCAATCAGCTTGCCCAGCTTCTTGAGCGTGGCGCCCTGGTTGCCCAGCACCTTGCGGCCCAGCAGGTCCAGTGACTGGATGGTGTTGGTGCCTTCATAGATCATGTTGATGCGGTTGTCGCGCACGTACTGCTCCATGCCCCATTCCTTGATGAAGCCGTGGCCGCCGAAAACCTGCATGCACGCGTTGGTGCTGATGTGGCCGTTGTCGGTGATGAAGGCCTTCACGATGGGGGTGAGCAGGGCCACAAGTTCTTCGGAGTCCTTGCGCACTTTCTCCTCGGGGTGGCTGTGCACCTTGTCGAGCAGCAGCGTGCAGAAGATCTGCAACGCGCGGCCGCCTTCGGCGTACGCCTTCGCGGTGAGCAGCATCTTGCGCACATCGGGGTGCACGATGATGGGGTCGGCATCCTTATCCTTGGCCTTCACGCCCGAGAGGCTGCGCATCTGGATGCGGTCCTTGGCGTAGGCCAGGGCGTTTTGGTAGGCCACTTCGGTCAGGCCCAGCGACTGGTTGCCCACACCCAGGCGGGCGGCGTTCATCATCACGAACATGGCAGCCAGGCCTTTGTTAGGCTGGCCCACCATGGTGCCGATGGCACCGTCGATGGCGATCTGCGCCGTCGCGTTGCCGTGGATGCCCATCTTGTGCTCCAGGCCCGTGCAGAAGATCGGGTTGCGCTCGCCCAGCGAGCCGTCGGCCTTGACGTTGAACTTGGGCACGACAAACAGGCTGATGCCCTTGCTGCCCTTGGGCGCATCGGGCAGGCGGGCCAGCACCAGGTGCACGATATTGGCGGTCATGTCGTGTTCGCCCGCGCTGATGAAGATCTTGTTGCCGGTGAGCTTGTAGGTGCCGTCGGCCTGGGGCTCGGCCTTGGTGCGCAAGAGGCCCAGGTCGGTGCCGCAGTGGGGTTCGGTCAGGCACATGGTGCCAGTCCACTCGCCGCTGGTCAGCTTGGGCAGGTACAAGGCCTTTTGCTCTTCGGTGCCGTGGGCGTGCAGAGCTTCGTATGCGCCGTGCGACAGGCCGGGGTACATGGTCCAGGCCTGGTTGGCCGAGTTCATCATTTCGTACAGGCACTGGTTCAGCACAAACGGCAGGCCCTGGCCACCGTATGCAGGGTCGCAGGAGAGCGCCGCCCAGCCGCCTTCCACGTACTTGGCGTAGGCGTCCTTGAAGCCAGAAGGCGGCTTCACTTCATGGGTGGCCTTGTCCAGCACGCAGCCTTCGGTGTCGCCGCTGATGTTGAGCGGAAAGGTCACCTCGGCCGCAAATTTGCCAGCCTCTTCGATCACGGCGTTGATGGTGTCCACATCCACCTCGGCATGGGGTGGCATTGCCTTGAATTCATCACTGACCTTGAGCACTTCGTGCATGACGAATTGCATGTCGCGCAGGGGCGGCGTATAGGTAGGCATGGGTTTACTCCTTGGATGTGGTGGTTTGGTTGGAAACTTTGCGACGCGGAGCCGAGACGACCTTGGGGGACGCTGGGGACGCCAGAGACGCCGCGGTAGGCGCGCTGTAGCGCGCCAGAATGTTGTGAAACCCCCGGATGGCGCGGTCCAGCGAGCCGGGGTTTTGCAGAAAGCGGGCTTCGTAGTGCAGCGCCAGAATGAGGCCGTGGATCTCAAACAGCATCTGCTCGGCGTCCACATTTGCCTGCAACTCGCCCAACTCCTTGCACTGCTCGATGGCGCGGCGCATGGCGCTGTGCCAGGTCATGACCGAACTAGCCAGCGCATCGCGCACTGGGCCGGTGCGGTCATCGAACTCCACGGCTCCACTGATGTAGATACAGCCCGAGTCGATCTCGATGGAGGTCCGCTTCATCCAGTTGTCGTACAGCGCATGCAGGCGGGCCAACCCGCGCGCAGCGGACATGGCCGGGTAGAACACTTCCTGCTCGAAACGGGTGTGGTACTCGCGGATGACGGAAATCTGCAACTCTTCGCGCGAGCCGAAGTGGGCAAACACGCCCGACTTGCTCATGCCAGTGACGTCGGCCAGCGCACCAATCGACAGCCCCTCCAGCCCGATGTGCGTGGCCAGCCCCAGTGCCGCTTCCACAATGGCCGCCTTGGTCTGCTGGCCTTTTTGCAAGGCGCGGCCCGTGCCACTGCGAGCGCGCGGAATGCGGGTGACCTGGCGGGTTTCGGTGGTGGCGGGCATGGTGCAAATAAAAACGAACGTTCGTTCTATTCTGCAGCAAATTCGCAGCCGGGCCAAAACCCCACCAAAAAATAGGGAGGTCCGCCAAAAACCTCTGTTGCGGCTGCGCCACCGAGGCGCAGACCGATCGTCTGCGCCTCTGTCGTTGGCTCGTCGGCGTTACAGCATCAGCGCCAGGCTGGCATCCAGATGTTCTGTGGGCATGCGCTTGAAACCGGATCTGGCATACCGCTGCAGACGCCCCACCGCAAACGCGGTCAGCACGCTGGCGGCGACCTGGGCATCCACTGTCGGGGTGTCCGACCCCACGGTGGTGGAGCGCAGGCACTGGCGCAGGGTGGACTCGATGCGCTCAAAGAACTGGTTCATGCGCTGCTGCAGCCGGTCGTGCTCAAACACCAGCGCGTCGCCCACCATCACACGCACCATGCCGGGGTTGCGTTCGCCAAACTGCAGCAACAAGGCCACGATGCGAGCAGCCTGGCGGGCGCCCACGTCGGCGGCCTGGGCCGGGTCCGGCACGTCGCGCCCGGTGATTTGCTGCACCAGGGTGAACACAGCCTGCTCGATGAAGTCGATCAGGCCTTCAAACATTTGCGCCTTGCTGGCGAAGTGGCGGTACAGCGCGGCCTCGCTGACTGAAAGACGCGCAGCAAGCGCAGCCGTGGTGATGCGTTCGGCCCCCGGCTGCTCCAGCATCGAAGCCAATGCCTGCAGGATCTGCACCCGCCGCTCGCCGGGCTTGGGCCGCTTGCGCGCCGCAGGGGTATCCGCGGTATCGGAAGTGCTGGCGGGTTCAGGAAGGGGCGAGAGTTCGGACATGCAGGACAGGGGGCTCTGGTGGGGCCTTGGGGCCGGTGGCACCCTGTGCCTCGGTCACGCGCCGGGTGGGCGGAAACCAGTCTGCGGCAGGGCGTAAATCATGTGTGGAAATGATTCTCGCACACGGTATGTGGCGTCTATCCCACGCCACCGCGGCCATGCGACGGCGTGCCCATCCCAAACAAAACCCAACGCTTGGCGCAGCCTACAAACGGAACACCACGGTCACGAGCAAGCCATGCCCTTGGTGGCCGGTGCCCAGCGTAAGAGACGCCCGGTGCACGCGAGCGATTTCGTCCGCAATCGCCAAGCCCAGACCCGTGCCCTCACCGACCGTGCCCGGCACGCGGTAAAACCGCTGCGTGACGCGAACGCGCTCAGCCTCGGGCACACCGGGGCCATCATCTTCAACCTCTACGTACACCCGCGGTGGACCTGCGCGGCCCTGGCGCATGCCACAGCGGATGGTGACCATGCCTCCGGGCGGCGTGTACTTGATGGCGTTGTCCACCAGATTTGACAGCAGCTCACGGAGCAGCCAGCCGTGGCCGGTCACGTGAACGGGTTGCACATCCAGCCCCAGGTCCAGGCCTTTGCCGGTGGCGGGGTCCAGAAAGTTCTCCAGCAGCGTTTCGCACAGGTCCTTGAGGTCCACCCGCTGCGGGGGCTGCGCGTCCAGGCTGCGCGCATCGGCGCGCGACAGCGCCAGCAGCTGGTGCGCTAGTTGCGAAGTACGGCGCGTAGCGTTGCGCAACTTCTCGATCTGATCCACTCCCAAAACAATAGCACCTTGCGCTTTACCATCATGCGCTAGAACCTGTTTTCTATCAAAATCTGGTAACGCAACGCGTGGAGGCGCTGCCGCCTTGGCCATCATGGCCCAAGCTTCTACCTGGGCCTGAAGGCCCGCCAACGGGGTGCGCAGCTGGTGGGCTGCATCAGCCACAAAGCGGCGCTGCCCTTCCGCCTGCGCGTTGACCAATGCAAACAGCCGGTTGAGTGAATGCACCAGGGGGCGTACCTCGGTGGGGGAGGAAGCTTCATCGATGGGACTTAGGTCGCGCGGGGAGCGGTGCTCCACCGCTTCGGCCAGGTCCACCAGGGGCTTGAATGCCCGGCGCACTGCCCAGTGAATGGCCAGCGCCGCGGCCGCCACCAGCACCAGGTTGGGCAGCAGCACGCGCAAAAAAAGTTGCTGGGCCCACTGCTGGCGCGGGTCAGACCCATCGGCCAGCGCCACCACCAGCTCGCCCGCCCCGGTGCGACCGCGCAGCACAGCCACCCGATAGGTCACCCCACCAAACTCCACGCTATGAAATTCCGGCGCCTGCGTAGTGGGCACCGCGCTGTGTACCCAGGCATCGCCCAGCAGCAGATTGCCTGCGACATCGCGCACGCTGAAGCCTGCAAATCCTGCGTTCTGACGCAAGAACTCTTCGACCGGCGGCGCCAGAAGCAACAGAGGGGGTTCGTTATCGCGGATCGGCGGGGCCAGCACCGAATCTGCCAGCGCCGGCAGCAGCCGCAGCAACCGCTGGTCGTGCCGACTGGCAGCCTCGTCGGCCGAGCGGTAGTCCAGCCACACTCCCACCAACGCCAACGCAAACAGGGGCAACACCAGCATGAACAGCAGCCGGTTGCGCAGATCCGATGTCATGGCGCGCAGCCCGGGCCGCTGGGAGGGAACGGGCCGGGGCTGCGTCATGGCGGGCAATCAATCAGTGAGGCAGGAAGAATGAGCCGGATCAGGGCGCCTGAAGTTCCAGCCGGTAACCGAAGCCGCGAATGGACCGCAGCGCCACCCCGTGAGGCTCCAGCTTGCCGCGCAGCCGAGATACGTAGACCTCGACCGCGTTGGGCGTGATTTCTTTGTCCCAGCCAGTCAACGCCTGCAGCAACTTGTCTTTGCTGGCGGGCTTGGGCGCGTTGATGAGCAAATATTCGAGCACCGTCCATTCGCGAGGACCCAGCTCGATGACCTGCTCCGAATCACCTATGCGAATGCTGGCGCGGCGCCCCGCGGTATCCAGCTCCAGCGGACCAAAACTGAGCACCGCCGTGGTGGCCGCCTGCGAGCGGCGAAGCAAGGCGCGCAGGCGCGCCAGCAGTTCGGGAAGCTCAAACGGCTTGACCATGTAGTCGTCCGCCCCCAGGTCCAGCCCCTGCACACGGTCATGCAGGGCATCACGCGCGGTGAGGATGAGCACGGGCATCGAAGGGCTCGCCATGTCGGGCCGGCGCAGGCGTCGCGTCAGCTCCAGGCCATCCATCGCCGGCAGGCCGATGTCAATGATGGCGGCGTCAAACGATTCGGTACGCAGCACCTCTTCCGCGCGCTCACCGCTGCCCACCCAGTCCACCGCATAGCCCGCATCGGTAAGCCCGAGCTTGATGCCGCTGGCCACCATGACGTCGTCTTCGACCAATAGCAGGCGCATGGCAGTACTGAAAAACGGTTCAGTGCGACCGGATCATGGTGCCGTAAGCCTGATCAGTCAGGATTTCCAGCAACATGGCATGCGGCACCCGTCCGTCGATGATGTGCACTGCATGCACACCGGCTTTGGCGGCGTCCAGCGCCCCTGCGATCTTGGGCAACATGCCGCCGGAAATGGTGCCGTCAGCAAACAGCGCATCGATTTCACGAGCCGTCAGGTCGGTGAGCAGGTTGCCCGCCTTGTCCAGCACGCCCGGGGTGTTGGTCAACAACATCAGTTTCTCGGCCTGCAGCACTGTGGCGAGCTTGCTGGCGACCACGTCAGCATTGATGTTGTAGCTCTCGTTGTTCTCGCCGAAGCCAATGGGGCTGATCACGGGGATGAAGGCATCGTCCTGCAGCGCCTTGACGACGCTTGGGTCGATGGTCACGATATCGCCCACTTGACCCACATCGTGCTCGATGCTTGGGTCCTTGGTGTCCACCAGCTTGAGCTTCTGCGCGCGGATCATGCCGCCGTCACGCCCTGTCAGGCCCACTGCCTTGCCGCCTGCCTGGTTGATGAGGCCCACGATGTCCTGCTGCACCTCGCCGGCCAGCACCCACTCGACCACTTCCATGGTCTCAGCATCGGTCACGCGCATGCCCTGGATGAACTCGCCCTTTTTGCCAAGGCGGTTCAGGGCTGTTTCAATCTGCGGGCCGCCGCCGTGAACCACCACAGGGTTCATACCGACCAGCTTGAGCAACACCACATCTTCGGCAAAATCGGCCTGTAAGGCAGGGTCGGTCATAGCGTTGCCGCCGTACTTGATGACCATGGTCTTGCCATGGAACTTGCGGATGTAAGGCAGCGCCTGGGCCAGGATTTCAGCCTTGTCGCGCGGGGCAATCGAAAGAAGGTCGGTCATGGAGGCGGGCCATCCGGTGAAAACTGTGAGGCGCAAATTGTGCCGCATTCAAGCGGCACTCCCACACCAAACTTCGCAAGCGCAAGGCGCTATGCCTTCAGCGGCGCAACCACTGAGGGACTTTAAAGCGCACGATGGCGAAGTAGGCCATCACGTAGCTGATCACAAACAACGCGCAAAACGCCATCAGCAGCGGCGTATTGCTCCAAAACAACACCGCCGGCACGACGGTAAGCAGAGTGAACCCCCACAAATACGGGGATGTGCGGTTGTTGCGCATCAGCACACGGCGGGACTCGTCGTCATGGAACACACCCCGCACAATGCGCCGATAGATCAGTTGGTGAAAATGCAGCGCATCTGCCACGCCGGGCGACACACCCCGCACCGCCTTTCGATAGATCGAAAAAATGGTCTCCCACACTGGGTAAATCAACAGCAGCATCGGAAACCACGGGGAGACATCAGAGTTGCGCTGTACCAGGGAAATGCTGGCCAAGGCAATCACCACACCCCAAACGTACGCCCCCCCATCCCCGGCAAAAAGCATACCCCGCGGGTAGTTCCACACCAGAAACCCCGCAGTGGCTGCCGCGGTGGACACCAGCAAAGCGGCCAAGGCACGGTCCCCCACCTGCAGGGCCACATGGGCCAAAGCCAGACAGACAATCAACGCCACCATACCGGCAAGGCCGTTATAGCCGTCGATGATGTTGAAGGCGTGCGGGAGGCCTGCGACAGCAAGAACAACGATGGCGATGCCGAACCATGGAGCAGCCGTAAGCACCGCATCCAGCCAAGGCCATCCCATGCGGGGAAGGGTCAGATCCAGAAGCCATACGGCCAAAACGCCAGATGCGCTGGTGAGTATCAGCCTATACCGAACGGACAGGCGCTGGGTCATGTCTTCCGCAATGCCGCCCAGCGCTGCGGGCAACAGGGCCACTAGCCAGCTTCCCACCCAGACCCCAAGCCGCAAAGAGCCAGGATCCCCCCACAGCGCGGACTGGAGAACACCCAGCCCCCAACTGACGCACATTCCCAGCAGCAAGGAAGCGCCCCCCAACCGCGGAATATCGCCCAGATGAAACCGCTGCGGCATGGCTTCGCTGTAGACCGCGGCATGCTCCCGCCCCCATCGCACGATGAGGCCTGCAGCCAGCGCCGCCACCAAAAAACCAACCACAGACAACCAGATCATGGGGTGCCGATGGTACCCGCGCTGGCTGACGACGAGGTTAGCAACTGTTGCGCGCGCCCGTACACCGGAGAAAGCCATAGCCGAACAAGGCTGCGCACGTGCCACGCAAAATGCCTCACACTCCGCCCGCTGGCACGCTGGCCCGCGTGAACAATGCGCGCGGGCGCCTTGACCAGCAGCAGGCCACGCAACCTCAGTCGCAAACAAAAGTCCACATCTTCGCAATACATGAAGTAGCGCTCGTCGAACCCGCCCAGGTCGCGCCACACAGAGGTGGGCACCACTAGACAGGCTGCATTCACCCAATCGACGCGCGTTTCTCGTCGCCCTAAAAGCCTGCGCCGAATCAGCGAAAGCGGCGTGGGCACCTCTCTCTCGCTGTCCTCAATGTGCCCCTGTTCATCTATCTGCGTGGGGTAGGCACATCCCGCGGTCTGCACCGCGCAGGCGGCAATCAGGTCGTCAAAAGGGTCGTCTTGCGCAAGCAGCTTTACATCAGGGTTGAGCACGCATAGGAAGTCTTCTGCAGCGCCGCCCAGCGCTCTGTTGTGGTTGGCCCCAAACCCACGCGGTACCTCATTGACGACCACGTCGAATTTGAATGGCCAGCCGCTTAAAGGGGGCTGCGGTACCGGTTCGACCACGTTTTGGACGAGCACGACCCGCGTTACGGAATGTGCCGACCACTGGGCCAACTGCAGCAGCAAACCCTGTACCAGTTCGCCATGCGCATGGCTGACGATGGAGACCACCAAACGAGGACGAAGGGAGGGGAAAATGTCGGGCATCGGCTGCTATTGTCCTCTGGGCGGCCGCTCCCGACCCCAGATTCACGCCGTCATAATCGCCGGATGACGAATTCAATTGACGATCTGCATGTGTATTTGCGCTCCATTGCACAGGGAGAGCGCACATCGCTATCGGTCCTGGCAAGCCTGGTTCACAAAGGCGCCACCGTTCTGGACCTGGGCTGCGGAAGTGGCGCGCTGGGCCAGTTTCTGAAGGAAACCCGGGACTGCACCTCTGACGGCGTCACCCTCAGCCAGGCAGAAGCCGACCATGCACAGCCGCACTACCGCACGGTCAAGGTGGCCGACCTGGAAACCGCCGACCTGCGCAGCATGTTCTCCGCCCAGCGCTACGACTACATAGTGTGTGCCGATGTGCTGGAACACCTACGGCGCCCCGAGGCGGTTTTGCAGGTGTGCCGCGAACTGCTGGCGCCCGAGGGCAAACTGCTGATTTCGGTACCCAACGCCGCCTACTCCGGCCTGCTGGCCGAATTGCTGGAAGGTGAATTCCGCTACAGGGAAGAAGGCCTGCTGGACCGCACCCACCTGCGCTTCTTCACCCGCCGCTCACTGGTTCGGTTCATGGCTGAGCAACGCTGGGAGCTGGACGCCGTAGACACCATCACCCGCGAGCTGCCGGAATCCGAGTTCCAGGTCGCCTTTGACAGCCTTCCGCCCACCGTTGCACGTCACCTGCTCAGCGCCCCCGATGCGCTCACTTATCAGTTCATCTGTGTGGCGCGCCCGGTGGCGCATGTGCCGACTGCGGCGCACCTGCCCGCCAGCGCAGAAGAATCGCACGCACGTTTTACCGCGCAGCTTTATCTGGGGCGCAACGGGCGCTATGCCGAGGATGAAAAGCTCACAGCCACGGGCGTCATTGGGGACGAGCGGCAATTGGTGCAGTTCAAGCTTCCTGCGTCACAGGAGCCACTCACCCAACTCCGCCTGGACCCAGCGGATCGGCCGGGCTTCCTGCACCTCTACAGCCTCACCCTGCGGGACCAGGCGCAGCAACCTTTATGGCGGTGGCAGGCGGACGCGACCACGCGCTCGTTGCTCGCGGCTGCGCCTCATAGCCAGATTGCGTGGCAAGCCCCTATGCCCCCCGCGTCCGGCGCCAACCTGTTGCTCCTTGCGGGCACAGACCCTTGGCTGGAGCTTCCCATCCCCGCAAAGGCCTTCACAGAAGACGACCGCACACCCACAACGCTGGATGTCGAGCTGGGCTGGCCGATGTCGGCGGATTACCTGGCGCTGGCAGGCACCGTGCGCCCTTTAGGGGACCGCATTGATCAGCTGGAGCGCAGTGGCCGTGAAACCCAGGCGCACTTGCAAGAACAACTGAGCCAGACGCAGCAAACACTTTCCACATTTGGCGCCCGTAACAGCGTGCTGGAAGAAAGCAACAAGGCGCTGGCGCAACAACGCTCCATGTGGCACCAGGAGGCCACCCGCCTGCAAAAGGACTACACCGCCTTGGCTTCGCACCTCAAAACCATAGAGAACTCCACCGTGTTCCGAGCCACCCGTCCCCTGGTTCACGCCAAAATGCGTGTGGACCGGCTGCTTGGCCGCGCTCTTGCTGCTGCGTCGCAAGCCAAGCCTGCAGCGATTGCCATGACCCCGTCGCCCCACCCCGTCGATGTCATCGTGCCGGTCTATCGTGGGTTGGCAGACACCCAGTTGTGCATCAACTCAGCCTTGGCCAGTATCTGCCAAACGCCCTGGCGGCTGATAGTGATCAACGACGCCAGCCCGGAGCCAGAAGTGACCGAGTGGTTACGCGAGCGCGCCCAGCACGACAGCCGCATCACCCTGCTGGAGAACCCGGAAAACCTGGGCTTTGTCGGCACGGTCAATCGCGGCATGGCACTGAGCAACAGCAACGACGTATTGCTGCTCAACAGCGACACGGAGGTAGCCAACGACTGGCTGGACCGCATTCGCAACGCTGCTTACAGCGACCAAAAGGTAGCCTCCGTCACCCCCTTTTCCAACAACGCCACCATCTGCAGCTACCCCCGTTTTTGCAAGGACAACGAGTTGCCCGAGGGTTACGACACGGCGCGCCTGGACGCGCTGTGCGCGCAGACCAACCCCGGCGCGGTGGTGGACGTACCCACCGGCGTGGGCTTTTGCATGTACATCCGGCGCGACTGCCTGGCAGTGGTGGGCCTGTTCGACACCGAGAACTTTGGCAAGGGCTACGGAGAAGAGAACGACTTCTGCCAGCGCGCAGCGGCATCCGGCTGGCGCAATCTGCACCTGCTCGACACCTTCGTTTTGCACACGGGCGGCGTCAGTTTTGGCGATAGCAAAAGTCCCCGCGAGCGCGCCGCCATGGAAACGCTGAGACGCATGCATCCCGGCTATGAGCGCGACATCCTGGCCTTCGTACAGAATGATCCTGCCGAGCCGTTCCGTATGGCCCTGGACGTTGCACGCATGCGCAAAGCCCAGGACCATGCTGGTATTCAAACGGTGCTCGCCGTGCTGCACGACCGCGCCGGCGGGACAGTGCGGCACGTGCGAGAACTCGCCAAGCACCTGCAAAGCCAGGCGCAGTTTCTCACGCTCACGCCAGCGCCTGGCCGCTCCGTGCTACTCCAGTCAGCCAACGATACTGAGGGGTTCCGCCTGCAGTTCAGCCTTGAGACCCAGTCGGCAGAACTTCTGGAAGCCCTGCGCAAGCTGGGTGTCGCCCACATTCACTACCACCACCTGCTCGGCCATGACGTAAGCATTCTGGACCTGCCGCATCAGTTGGGCGTCGCGTACGACTTCACCGCGCACGACTACTACAGCTACTGCACCCACATATCGCTGACCGGCCTGGACAACCGCTACGCGGGCGAGACCGCCCCGGGTCAATGTGCATGCTGCACGCCGGACAGCACGGCACCGCACAGCGGCACAGTCAGCCAATGGCGGCATCGCAATGTGCACTTCTTGACAGCAGCGCGCCAAGTCTTCGCCCCCAGTCACGACACAGCGCAGCGCATCAGCGGATTTGCCCCTGGCGCCACACTCCGCGTGGTCCTCCACACTGACTTGGCCAGCGATGCAGCGCTGCCGACGCCCAATCCCCACGCCCGCCCTGAAGGTGCGGCCCTCAAAGTGTTGGTGCTCGGCGCCCTCAGCGCTATCAAGGGTGCAGACTTGCTAGAAGCCGTTGCCATTGAAGCCGCCCGTCGCAACACGCCCGTCGAGTTTCATTTGCTGGGGTATGGCTACCGCCATTTGCAGACACAGCCCCGCGCGCACCTTACCGTGCATGGCGCCTATGACGACAAAGATCTGCCTCGCTTGCTCGAATGGCTGCAGCCTGACGTTGCATGGTTTCCTGCCCAATGGCCGGAGACTTACAGCTACACCCTCAGCGCCTGCCTGGAAGCGGGGCTACCCGTGGTGGCGCCGGACATTGGGGCGTTCGCCGAACGTTTGGCCCACAGGGAGTGGAGCTGGGTGGAGTGCTGGGACCAGTCACCAGCGCAATGGCTCGATACCTTTGCACAGATGCGAGAACTAAACTTTGCGAGCGGGCAGCCCCCAGCACCGGTGACTTTGCCCGACTCCATTGCGCATGCAGTGCAAACGACAAAGGCAGTAGGCACACCCTGGCACTACCGAGACAGGTACCTAAGCGGTGTGACAAGCTCGGCCACGCAGCACCGCATCGCGTTGCCCCTGGAGTTTCTGCTAGCCCACCGCGCACCCACCGCATCGCCCACTGGTGCACGCTCCATGCTGCTCAACAGCGTTGTGCGGCTGCGTTCACACCCACTGTTGCGGGGCGTTGCACAGCGTATTCCGCAACGCTGGCAAACCAAGGTGAAGAACTGGCTTCGGGCTTGACGGCACTGGCCGCCGATGACGGCCACGCCGCCCCCAGCGGTTTGAAAAATTCAAGAGTTGGTTAGCAGGCCGGGTCGCCGCCGAACGGTAGCCAGCCACCGACGACCAGCGCGAATGGCGGGCTGCTCCACCCCATGCCAGGACAGGGCCGCCAACAGCAACACCGGTACCAGCGACAAAAACATGCACGTCGCCAAGGACCAGCCCTCGCGCAAACACAGCGACGTAACTGCCTGCTGAACAGGAAACGCATAGATATAGACGCCGTACGAAATGTCGACTGACACCCGCCCAGCTCGTGGGGGTGCTGGATTGCCTACATGCGCCGCAAAAAAAGTCCCGCAGGCAATCAGTACCCATACCCCAACCTGTATCAGAAGGGCTGACGCGGCGTAATACGCCACCACCCCCGCCGCCAACGCCGCGCCTGCCATCCAATGGCGCGGCCGCACCCGGTAGGCGGCCACGGCGCTCCCCATGAAGAAAGGGACACCAAAGCCGCAGAAATCCCTCCATCGAAAGGCGTCTGCCAGAAGTCCTCCAGTCTGCTCTATCCGCGCATCCCAGAGCCCGGCGCGCGCGACCTCCCACACAATGGCAAGAGTGACCGCCGCTATCGGATACACGATGCGGCGCCCGCGCGATCCCCACGCAAAAATCGCAAGACACAGGTACATCGCCAGCTCGTAACGGATCGTCCAGAGCGATCCATTGACTGCGCGTGCGAACGGATTGGACTCAAACACACCCGGAAGCGTCTGTACCGTGGCCAGGCCTGCTGCGTTATTGATGAAATTGGTCCATGGGGCAGGAGACAGCCAGTAGGCAGCAGACGGCAGTGTCGTGACTGCCCAGCCAATGACAAACACCGAAAACGCCACCGCAACCACCAGTCCCGGGAATACCCGTAACACCCGCTTGGACCAGAACGCAAGCCAATCCGGCTCACGGGACCAGCTTTGGCACACCAGATAGCCGCTGATAAAGAAGAACACATAGACCGCTAGCGAGCCCAGGCTGTGTCCAGGCAAGGGCACCGGAAGATGCAGCCGATACAGGAAATCCCCATGGGCCACAAAGACTGCCAGCGCGGCAATGAGGCGCAGCAGGTTGAATCGATTGCCCCGGTCAATGTCCCCCATGCCATCCCCCTTGGATTGGTGCTGCAGTGCGCAACCGGGATGCCAGCGGAAGCATCGAAACACCTCTAAAACGATTTTCCGTAGACATTTTGAATATTTTTGACTCTTAGCCTAGGTGCAATATAGACTTTATGCTACACATACGATAGCAATCGCCGCACTAACCGCTCCTCAGTTACTTATTGGCTTGGCACGGTCGGCGCCGATCGCTGGGGCCCGCCCAGCAAGCGCTTGAGGCGCAGCATGGGGCTCTCCACAACGTGCCACGACGCATAGCCCGCCGCTGCTGCCAACACCACGGCCAACAACAAGCTGCCTAAAAAGGGCCACTGAGGGCAGGACGCCTGAACCACCTGCTGAATGGGGCAACCCAGGATGTAGATGCCGTACGAGGGGTCGCCCGCACCATGCAGCCGAGTGAACACAGGTGCCGTGCGCGTTCCCAGGTAGATCAGCAATGGCGGCAGCAGCAGCAATCCTGCTGAATGTTCCAGTTTGGCTCCAAAAAAAAGCGCCGCTGCGATGGGAGTCAGCACCAGCAAAACACCCCGTCCATATTTCAAGAATGCATCGCGAAAGAGGGCAATCAAGCTGCCGTAGGCGAAGTACGCCGGATATTCGAACCAGTGGTACATCGTGCCAGTGAGGTCAGCGTTGCGCATGGCCAGGAAAAACGCCAGATATCCCAGCGCAGCCATGCACGCCAAGGCACGCCAGCGAAACACTCCCAGCACGCCCAGCGCTGCCAAGGCGGCATAACACATCAGCTCCATCGGAATGGTCCACAACGGCCCGTTCATCAGCCCAACCAACGGATTGACGGGAAACACCCCTGGAAGGTTCACATACGCCTCGACCAGCAGCAAATTGAGCCAATGCTCCAGCGTCGCCGGATGGGTCCAGAACTCTCGCAGTGGCAACGTGGTGAACACGGCACCAAACAAAAAGATGTCTGCCAGCACAGCCACCAGCATGCCGGGCCACAGCCGCAAAAGACGCTTGCCCGCAAACGCGATGACGCGCGGGTCACTCAGCCAACTCAGCGTTACCAGATAGCCGCTGATGGTAAAAAACGTCATGACTGCCACGCCGCCGACCATGTCGGAATGCAGCCATGCAGGCGGCTTCGTACCAGTGATGTGAAAGTGGTGACTGAAAATCACCGCAAACGCAGCCGAAATGCGCAGGGCATTGAACGCGTTGTCGTCACGCTTACCAAGCGGCGGGGCACCCATCGGGCTCAGTCCTTGCGCAGCAACAGAAAAATCTCGTTATTGACCAGCCATTCACGTGGGTAACGCTCCAACAACGTTGTGGGCACATCCATCTCCACATTTCGCCTCTCTTGCCGCTCCACCCGAAAGCCCGCCCCAAGCGCGAATCCCACCAGTTCGTCCGCGGTCAGTCGATTCAATGCCTGATACTCCTTGAACACAAACCGTTTGTAGCCGTCCGGTCCAAAGTCGGCAAATCCGAAATCGACTTCCGATGCGTCGATAGGACCCGCATGCTCGTGGATGATCTTCCACAGCTCATCTTCTGTCGCCAGCAAGTGATGCCACGGCATTTCGTCATAGCGGCGCAAGTGCGAACCGTAGGGCGAATAGAACAGAGGTTCGATCTGGATGAAGAAGTACCCGCCCGGTTTGAGGCAGGCATGCAGGTCCGCCAGAATGGGCGCCAACTGGTCGCGCTGCACGTGCTCAAATGTAGACCAGCTCATGATGCCGTCCACCAGCGGGCGCCTGCCCGCCAAAGACGAGCTGGGTTTGATGGTTTCAAACGTCAAAGCGGATGGAATGCGCGACATCCCCAACTGCTCGCGTGCAATGCGCGGAAGCTTTGCGTACTCCCTGCGAATATCAACGCCGTGAATCGCCGTCGCCCCATAACGAAGCACGAGCGACAGGTCCGTAATGCCGTCGCCGCAACCAAAGTTCAGGAAGGTGGCCTTGCGTACGTCCAGCACGCCCCCGATCCAGTGGTGCACCACATCTGCCGCATAGTCGAAATGCGCGCGAAACCATTCGTCGGTGATCATCTTCGCGTCCCAAGGCGCCAACCCTGAAACACGCTCCTGCAGCTTGAGCATCCAGTTCATTGCGATCCCGCCTTATGGACACATGCCCACTCCATCGCCACGACAGTCCGTACGCCCTCAGGGCTTGCGCAGCACATAAGCGTCCTGATGATTCCAAAAGTGCACAGGCGCCTTGTGCACAAGTTTGTCGGCGCCCACGGTTTCAGCAATGCGCGCAAGTACAAAAGCCTCGGAAGTAAACGTGGTTCCGTACTCTTGCTCATCGATAGCTGTGGATTCGCTCGATGCGGCAAAAAAATAGCCTTCATCATCCAGCGTCACATTGTCAAAGTTGGCCGCCTTGATGCCGTGCGTGCTCAAAACCAGCAGACCGCCAGGCGCCACGGCGTCATACAACACCGTGAGCCAGCGCGACCAGGTAGCGCGCGGCAGATGGCTGAAGAGTGAAAGAACAAAAACCACCTCGTACCTGGCGGGCCATTCCACTTTCTCAGGCACGCTGGCAGAAGAAAACCCCTCTACCCCGAATGTGGCGCGCGAAAACGCCACTGCACTTTGCACCACATCTGAAACCACCACCCGCTGGGCACCTAGCGCCTTCACCAAGTGCCGCGTAAAGCGGCCATGCCCGCTCGCAAACTCAAGCACGCGCGGCGTCTTGAGCAATGGCTGATCTACAGCCTCCAACAGCAGCATTAGCTCGGAGAGTGTTCGCCATCCATCAGCAAGATAGTCCCGCAAGGGATTTTTACTGGAATGGTGGCCTGCAAAAAATCCAAAAATATCGTCTTGGGCGGAGATCGTGCAATCGAGCCCCATGACGTTTGAATACGACCCGACTAGGTCATTGGTTTCGATAAGCGCATGGGCTGCCAGAAGGGTGTCGCGCTCATCTCTCGCTCGAGCCAGCACCTGAGCTGCACTAGTGCGGTCGCCCTGAGAAAGCAGGGCCAATCCCTCTGCCAGCAGGCGCTGGCCCAAGGTGGTTTCAGTGGAAGACGTTGTCATATGGCTATGAATGGGGATTGTTTAGTCGGCGCGCCTGCATTCGCATGAGCAAGGCGCGCAATAACGCTCAGCTCCAGTGGTGCGGCAAGCGAACCAAGCCTGGCAGAGGCTTGGGGAAAATGAAGCGAAAGTGCAGAAACTGAAACCACTCGTCGTACACCGCAAGGCCTGTCTCGTCGAACAGGAAAGCGCTGATCACATAGTCTCCGCTATGCAAGGGTAAGTCGGGAAAGCTGAGAACTGAGCGCCATGTGCCATCGGGCAACTGCACCGGGGCTGCACCCTCCTCGTGGGTCGCCAGCGACGTGATGCCGACCCCTTTGGATTGCTCAATCATGAAGCCGATATTGGGACGCTCGCTTCCTCGGCCACGGGCCGTGATGGTGACCACCAAGTCCTGGCTGTGCAAAACGGCCGGTTGCCCATCGTGCACTTCGCCCAGATGGGCAACGTCCACGGCCAGCAGGCATGCACTACCACCCTCTTGCGCCTTGGCGCGAGCTAGAGCTGTGTCTTCAGCCGTTTCCGCTGGTGAAGCGCCTTGGGGAAGTGGAGTCTGCGCGGACTCCTGTGCGGCAGTCGCGTCCCGCAGCCGGGTGTGCACGTCATAGGCCGCAAGCACGGCCTCGGTACCTCCAAATTGCTCAACCTGCCCGCCCTTGAGCCACACAGCGCGATCGCAAAGGTGCCGAATGTGGTACGGGCTGTGAGAGCAAAACAGAATGGTGCAGCCATTGTTGCGAAACGCCGTGATGCGCTCCACGCACTTTTTCTGAAAGTTCTGGTCTCCCACCGCCAGCGCTTCATCAATGATCAGCACATCGGGCTGCACGGCAGTGACCAGCGCAAACGCCAGGCGCACCGTCATACCCGACGAATAGGTTTTCACCGGGCGGTCCAACGCCTCACCCAACTCGCAGAAGTCGATGATTTCTGGCTCCAGCCGCAGCATTTCTTCGCGATCGATGCCGATCAGGCTGCCTGCAAAGAAAAGGTTGTCTCGCCCGCTGAAGTCAGGATGGAACCCCGCCCCCAGTTCCAGAATGGCGGTGACACGCCCGACGCGGTCAATCCGCCCCTGGCTGGGCTGCAAAGTGCCCGCCAACAGCTTGAGCAGTGTGCTTTTGCCCGCCCCGTTGTCGCCAATCACGCCAATACATTCGCCGCGCTGCAACTCGAACGACACGCCCCGCAAGGCCCAGTGGCTTTGGTGGGAGGCCCGCCCTGTCAACAACGCCTTCAGCCGCGTTCGCGGGGACGGGTAAAGTTTGTATTCTTTGGAAACGCTTTGCACGCTCAACACGGTATGGCGTGCTGCACCCTCTGATCCGGTTGATGGGAGCGTCGCGGTCATAGCCAGTCCACCAGTTGGTCGCGGCTTCGCTCAATCAGCACATTGAGCGCCAACACGAGAAAACCCGCCCAAGCCAGCAACACCCACCACACACTCAGCGGGGGCCAAGCGCCCAACAGCAAGACCTGCTGATAGCCTTGTACGGGCGCAGTAATCGGGTTGAGCCACAACACCCACCGCCATTGCTCGGGAAACAGCGTCATGGGAAACAGCACGGGAGACAAGTAGATCCCGACTGAAAGCAAAAATCCCACCATTTGCACCGTATCGCGCAGCGCCGCTGCCAATATGGCCAGCACGTAGGCCAGCAACATGCAAACCACCCACTGCAGCAGCAGCAGCAAAGGGAACGCCAATACCGGCAGTGCGAACCGGTGCAGGGGTGTGTAGGCCAGCGCCAGCACGAGCAGCAGCGGCGCAAACACGACCGCGCTGGCAAGTACCGAGCGCACGACAAAAAGTACGGGAGGCAGTGGGTTTTTATGCAGTAACCCGCCCGCTTCCAGCAGGCTGTTCATGCCGCGTGAAAGGCCATCACAAAAGGCCATCCAGGGCAATGCGCCCACCACCAAAAAAGTGCCCACCGCATGCGTCGGGGCGCCATCGCCCAAACGCATGGCGAACACAACGTCAAACACAAGATAGTAAGCCGCTACGGTGAGCAGCGGCTGCAGGTAGGGCCACACGATTCCGGCGGCCGTGCCTGCATGGCGGGCGGCGACCTCACGGCGGGTCAGCACCCAAACCAAAGAACGCGCACTCCAGACGGAGCGCAGTTCGTTGCGAAACGCATGCAGCATGTTTATTGTTGTGGGCCCACCTTTTGATGAGCCGACCTTATCAAAGACAAAACCGGGTAACGTACCACGTTTTTGTGCATGTCAGCATCCCGTACGCAAACCAGCGCCAACACGCCATAAGCAGTGTCGACGCATGGCAATCAACTTACATCACAAACTCAGGGCTTGGCGGGGCCCACCAACTTATCAACCGTGGCCTTGACTGCGGGCTCATCCAGCTTGACAGTGTCTTCCAACGATTTGGCCAAATCGTTGCGTCCTTTTTGCTGTGACGACTGCTTCACTTTGGCGATCAGTGCATCCTTCACCTCATCAAAGGGCTTGGTTCCCTTGGGCTTGCGTGCCACGAGCTGCAGGATGTGATAACCATACTGGGTTTTCACCAGTTCGCTGACCGCTCCAGGTTGCTGCATGGCAAACGCTGCTGTTTCAAACTCGGGCACCATGCCACCCCGGCCAAAGAAGCCGAGGTCTCCCCCCTTGGACGCGCTGCCCGGGTCTGCAGAGTGCTTTTGAGCCAATGCCGCGAAATCACCACCGGCACGAATCTGAGCCAACAAATCGGTCGCTTGTGCTTTTGCAGCTTGGTCGGCCGCAGCATCCTTGACCGGAATGAGAATGTGACGAATCTGCACCTGTTCAGGTTGCTCAAAATCTGCGGGCTGCGCCTGGTACATGGTACGGGCCATTGCCAGCGCCTGAGCGTCCGATGGCGTATTGGATTTATCTACTTGTACCAATAGCGCATCTGAAAGCACCTTGTCGCGTGCCAGCGCCAAGGCGGCAGCCACCTCAGGTGACTTCGCCAAGCCTTGGCTTTCCGCGCGTTGAGCCAACGCGCGCCGGGTGTACAGGTTGGTCACCAACTGGTTCATGGTGCGGGACTGCGTGAGTACCTGAGGACGCACATCCGGCGGAATACGCTGCACGTCCGCGGTCACATCTGCCGCAGTCACCTGGACTTCGCCAGCGCCTTGTACCGAACCCTTGGCGAGTACGGGGTCGGCAGCATGTGCAGCCACCACGAGGCAGGGCGCCAACAACACCGCTGCCAAGTGCTGCTTCCATAGGTGATATGCGCCGACTTCTTGAGGCCCGCTGTTCAAAATATTTTGGGAAATTTTGGTGGTATGCATGGATGAATATGAAATGTGAGGGCACCTGTGATTGCAAAGCAGTCGGCGCCACGCAAAAAAAAAGGCGGGTTGCCCCGCCTTTTTTTGGTTTCGCATTGCTGCGAAAAGTTCAACCGCCGAATTAACGGCCGTAACGGTGACCCCAGGTCAGACCGAACGTCGAAGCGAAGCCTTGGCCTGCGGAGTCGTTCTTCATCTTGATGAAGGCGTCGCCCAGGATTGGCAGACCACCGGTGAAGGTGTTGGTGTTAGCAACACCCACGAAGGCGTTGGTCGTGGTGACCAGTGTCCAGCCGTTGGTGTAAGGCGACGTCGTGGTCGTAGCAGTCAGGTCAGAGCTGGAGCTCAGAACCTTGCCAGTCGACAGCGACAACACGCTGGTTTCGCCGCAGAAAGCCAATTGACCGGCCACTGCTGGCGAGAAGATTGGCGCGTTGCCAGTGGTGGTTTCTTCACGGTCGAAGAAGCGGATGCCGTCTGCGTTCACGCAGATGTTGCCACGTGCGTCCACCGACGTGTTGGCGGGGTGGAACCACTCGTCAGCCAGACCCGTCAGGGCAGGCGTACCAGGAGCAGTAGCAACAACGCTCAGGTCGGAGTACAGACGGTAGTTGTTGGCGCCAGTGGTCGCAGCCTTGTAGTTAGCAGCAACGCTGTAACGACGGGTAGGCATGGAGAACACCCAGTCGGTCTGAGCCGAGATGCCTGCATCCAGAGCGTACTGGTTGGACACCGACGTGCGCGACAGAGCGGCAGTCAGAGCAACAGCTTGCACCTTAGGCAGGTTGGCATCGCCAGCAGCACCAGCAGGAGCGGAACCTGGCAGGTAAGGCGTCGACATGTCAGGCAGGTCGATGAACAGAGGCGTCACGACTGGACCAACAACAGCAGCCTTGGCTTGGTCGTGAACGTTCACGCGCAGCAGAGGATCGGCCGTGTAGGTGTCAGCACCCTTGTTGGTGCCACCGAAGAACGCTGCAGAGCCAGCATCCGTTTGTGGGAAGTGCACATAGTTGGCAGCGCCACCAGCGCCACCAGCAGCCACGCGCGCTTCGATAGCGGTTGCAGCGCCAGAGAAGGCAGTGGTTTGAGCCAGGTTCAGGATGTACCAGTCAGCCGACAGGCCAGTGGTAGCACCACCGAAACCGACGGAAGAAGCGTGGACACCGGTGGTGTAGCTAGTCAGAGCGATTTCGTCCAGCAGCGAACGCGAAGCGGAACCTGCGACCGAGCAAGGAGCCACGCCAGCAACGTGCTTGGTAGCCGTGTACAGGATGGAGTTGGCAGTGCCTGCGGCACCACCAACAACGCCACCAGCGGGAGTCGTAGCGGTGTACAGCTTGACGGAAGGAATGTCAGCCATGTTGAAGATTTCAACGTAGCCTTCACGGGTACCGTTCACGTTAGCAGTCGTGTTCAGACGTGCCGTAGCGAAAGCAGTGCCGGTAGCAGGAATTGCTGGAACCGTGCAAGTCTTGTCGTTGGAGTACAGCGTAGCGGCGCCATCAGCACCTTGCAGAACTGCACCAGTCCACACGTCACCAGGCGACATGAAAATCTGGAAATCCTTGACGTCGTCCGAGTTAGCAGCGCCGCGGAAGCGGATCTTCACAGCCTTACCGTTGGCACGGTCGGTGTTGCTCAGGTGAATCACGGACATGTTGCCGTTTTGAGCCGTGTAGTAAGGAACCACCAGCATGTGACCCACGTTGTTGGAATTCACTTCCAACACAGTTGCGGATGCAGCCACGTTGCCAACAACGCCTGGCTCAGCAGCCACGTTCGTGCCGAGCACAGCGCCCGTAGCAGCATTAGCAGGCGCGAACACGTCTGCCTGGGCCACACCGGCAAAGCTACCAACCATGGCAGCAATGCTCAGTGCCAATACATTCTTTTTCATGCTTTAACTCCAGTTAAAAAAATAAGCGCAACTACCACGATTGATTACGCATGGGGATCCTAGCACAGCCTTTTTAAAAAGCTACCCAGGGCCCAGTCCTTCGCTCAATCAGTTGCTCCAACACAACAAAACCCTGTCTGCCAGTGTTTGACGCCGCGCCGAAAGCAATCGCGAACCTTGAATATACCCAAACTCGGCCTCCAGCAGAGGAAAACAAAACTCCGTCCACCAAAGTGTTGCTATTCGGCCAAGTACTCAGATCAGGGCGCCTGAAACCGCCACCACTGCCCCTCCTCCAACACCCAAGTGTCGTCCAGGTACGCGGTAACCAAAGGCAAGTTCAAGCCAGGCACCAAGGGCTTGGCAGTCAAGCTGATGCTGGCGGTGCAACGCTCTTGCGACTCGCAGCTAACCTTGGCAACTCCCGCCTCTTTAACGTTAGCGCCTGCTCCGTGCTGCCGAATGAAAGCTTGTTCACTGTTCAGGTTGCGATAGGCGGGCGCCAGCAGGGAATATGCTGTCTTGGCATCTGCAGAGGCGCGTGCTTTCCAGTAAGTGGCGGCGCGCGCTTCTACTTGTTGCTCGGGCGTTTGATTGCCCATTGTGGCGCATCCCGCCAGAGCCGAAAACGCGACGGCGGCGGCACCCCATTGAAAAATCGTCATAAGTAAAAACTCCTGCTAAAAACACTTAGATTGAGCGATGCGCTCTCATACAAAGGCAAGTCGGCGTTGCGATGCAAATTCACTGGGTCGGCACGGGTGCACCGATCGGTGTAGCTGGGTTGCCCTTTGTGGGCACATCCGGCTGTACTTGAATTACTTTGAGGCCCTTGAGGCGGTCTCGCAGATCTTCACTCACCTCCCGAATGTCAACGTCCGAGCGCACAACACGCGGGGTAATGATGACGAGCAACTCCGTTCGGTTCCCGTTGGTTGTGTTGGTCCCAAACAGATTTCCTACAAGTGGAATGTCCTGCAGCAGGGGAACGCCGGTCTTGCCGGTGGTTGTGTTGTCTTTGATGAGTCCGCCCAGAACAATCGATTCGCCGGACCTTACAGCCACCTTGCTGCTGATTTGTCGCTGCAGAAAGGCCCTTTGGCCGCTTGCGTCATCGACCTCGCCCACGTCAGTCACCGACTGATCGATCTGCATGGCGACAATGTTGCCAGCGTTCACCGATGGGGTTACGGACAGATTCACCCCCGTGTCCTTGTACTGAATAGTGCTGGTAGTCACGTTAGCGTTGTCAACGAATGCGGTCGTACTGGTCCGTACCGGCGTCTGATTCCCTACAGCGATATTGGCCGAATGGTTGTCCAACACCATAAGGGACGGGTTAGAAATCATCTTCACAAGCGATTTGGTTGCCAATGCGTTGAGGACCGCCTTGAGCGTACCGGCCGAGTTGCTTAACGAATAAGTGAAGCCTTGAGCAATTGTTCCAAGCGCACCGTCGCCGAGCCCACTGATACGCCCCTGTCCCGTGTAGCCATTGGAGCGCCCGTCACTGAATGCCCATTGGAGTCCATACTTCAGGTCATCCGTAAGAGTGACCTCAACAATGCTGGCCTCGATAAGAACCTGCGTCAAAGGCAGATCCAGCCGCTTGAGAGCCGATTCTATTTTGGTGTACTCCGACCGAGTCCCCCACACCAATACCGAGTTGTTCAACTCGTCCGCCATGATGCGGATACTACCGATACTGGTGGCGCTTGCGGCTTGTTGTGCACCGCCAGTCTGGTTGCCGCGATTGCTTTGGTTGTTCAGGCCCATACTCTGCGTCCCGGTCCTGTTACCAAACGCGCTCCCCGCCACACCGCCAGAGCCAGAGAAGGCACTGCTAGTGCCTAAGCCACCGCCACCAATGCCGGACTGCCCGAAAGAGTTTCCGGTCGTCGTGGACAGGCCCGGAGCCACACCGCTGTTGGCTGTACCCCCCGCTGCTGCCCCTTGCCCACCAAAGATACCGCCAAGCACGCTCGCCAAATGGCGCGCGTTGACGTTTTGCACTTGGTAGATGTGAAGCTGAGGCTCGCCCCCGTTGTCACTGGGCTGATCAAGGCGCTCGATCCATCGCCGCGCCTCTTCCAGGTAGGCGGCCCGTGGAGTAACCACCAAAATGCTGTTGATGCGCTCGATGGGCATGATGCGCAGTGCCCCGAACAACGGGTTCGCCTCTCCCAACGCCGCCTGAGTTGTAGCACCGCCAGCTTGCGCCCGGCTCGCAGCACTCGCTGCAGCGCCCTGTGTCGTTGTAGCTGCCCCCACTGCCGGAGCAGCCCCACCACCGCTGACCAGCCTGAGAGCAGCCTCGATCTCCTTGACCGTGGAGTGTTTAAGCGGGAATACCCCCACGGACATGCCTTTGAGCAAGTCAACGTCGAAGGTGTTCACCAATTCCAGCCAGCCTTCTGCCTGGGTGCGGGTTCCGTTCATCACCAACAGATTGCGCACGGTGTCTACACGGACAATGGCGTCCTGCGACACCATGGGCCGAAGAATGGAGGCCATTTCTCCGGCACCAATGTATTTGAGTGGAATAACGATTGCGCCGTAGCCAGGCGCCAAAGGCCCACGCGGGCTGGCCTGCCGTACGTCAGAACCAATATTGCGCAGCATGTCGGCGCGGCCCACGTGGTAGGTGCCACGGGCATCGCGAGCCAACGCCAATCCGTTGGCCTGAAGCGCGCTTTCGAGCAAAAACACTGCTTGGTCTGGTGGGATGGCTGTGCGGCTCGCCAAAGTCACTGTGCCCGCAATAGGAGGGTGCAACACATAGGGCACGCCCATAATGTCGCCAAGGACGGTGCGCACCACATCAGCCACAGGAGCATCTTCAAAGCTGAAGGTCAACGGCGCCCCCGAAGGCACGACCACGGGCCGAGCAGGCGCAATGACCTGATCGTTGCCCTGGATGATGCGTGGCTTGTTCACAGCATCCTGCGAGTTCGCGTCGCTTGCCGGTACTGGCGCAGCAACAGCAGCCGCTGCGCCGGGAGAGCCGGACAAGGTTCCAGACGCCTTCACAGCAGGGGATGTTGCGCCATCGGGACCGACCTGCGCCCATGAAGCGGCGCTTAGACCCTGCAAAGCAGTCCAAGCGAGCAAAGAGTAGCCGAAGCGAGAGAAATTCATTTTTTGAAAAGCCTACGATTAGTTCTGCATTGACTGGGGGATCTTGCCTGTCAGGGCCCGAAGCGCGGGGGTGCCGGGCGTGGAGCCGGCGCTGGCGCTGGAACCGCTGCAGATCCCGTATCAGTGTTTCTGTTGACTGTGTTGCGGCCATCATCCTGCCGCGGGATAGCCGAGGGCGTTGGCGGCGGCGGGGCAACGCCACTGAACTTGCTCACATCTGCACGCTGCATAGTCAGTGCTTGCGACTGATCGCCGCGCACAAAGATGACCTGCCGATCAGCGAAACTTTTCAGGGTCCATCCCTCAACGCTTTGGTTCTGCTGAACGCGACGCTGTTTACCGTTGATCAGCACAATCGCGTATCCCACGCCATTCCCTGTCACGATGCCCGTCAAACGCGCGCCGCTGAGGTGGTCTGGCGGTGGCGGTGGCTGCTCTGGTGGGGGGGGTGGCGGTGGCCTGCGCGTCAAGGAGAACAAGGGCCGCTCGAGCATGGCCAAAAAGCGACTGGCGTCAACCGCTTTATCTGGCATCAACGGAGTTACCAGACTGCTGAGGTCAGCAGGCAGCGGCGCTGGTTCTTGCCAGCGAACATCACGCGGCGTTCCGTCAGGCTGGACCCACATCAGAGCAAGCCCAAACAACAGCGCCAGATTCAAAACAGACAGCACGCCTAAAGCACGAATTTTCATGTTCGGTCTTTCAGCACGCTCAGTGAAAACTGCGTCGTCAGTCGCAGGGGTGCTTTCGGGTTACCCGTGGTAAGACCCCCTATCAGCTGAATTTGGAGCGCGTCGATGATGATGACCGGCGTCTGACTACCCAGAACAGTCAGCACGCCCTGGAGCGCAAGCAGTTCGCCATCCGCCTGCACTTTGAGCGCAATACGGTCATAGCCTTTTTCATCTTTAGGTGGCAACACCTGACTGCTGCTGATTTGCAGCCCCGCTGCAGCAAAAATCTCACGCACATGCTGCTGAGCAGCATTGCCCGCCTGACTCACGTCCATGCTGGCCGGGTAAACATATTTCGTCTGCGCTTGCAGAACACGCTGGCGCGCTTGGTCGAGTTCGGCCTTTTGCCGCTCCAGCCCCATCAGACGCGCGAAACGAGGCTCCAGCTGAGACATCAAGTCTTTGGCCCACTGATGCTTGTTGTAAACATAGGCCCCACCAAACGCTAAAGGCACCATTGCCAGCAGCATGGAAAAAACAACGAGAACGGCATCCTTAGAAAGACGAAAAGGCTTCATCGACGAGCCCCCGACGCGGATGCAGCAGGCAGGGCGGGTGCGGCAGATGCCGAGGCCAAAGCAGCTACAGATTCAGCCGCGGCCGCTTGTGCGGTTGGGTTGCGGTCTTGACCCGAGACGCCGAAGACCTTGAAATCCACCATGAATTCAATGCTGAAGCTTTCTTTGGCGGAGTTGCTGAGACGAGTCGCTGCAACTGGAGCCTTCACGTCACGAAAGCCCGGTTGCTCACCCAGCTTTTGCATGAGAGAGGCAGTGTCGGTGGTGAGTCCGCTCAGGGACACCTTGGCCCCCGTCAGATTCAAGGCTTGAATAGCTGCATCATCTGGCAAAACTTGCGTGAGGGTGTCGATAACGCGTAAAGGGTCAATTCGCTCGCCCAACACTTCCGACAAGGCGTTCAATTTGACGGATGCCTGCACCAAGTGTTCCCGATCACGAACCACAGGGGCAGTGCGGCGTACTGCCTCTTCGTAAGCAGCGGCAGCCTGCAAGGCTTGCATTCGCAATTTCAGCGTAGGAGTCAAGGCAACTACAACCAGCAATGCAAGCGCACTTAAAACGAGGGCATACCCCAACATGCGCATGCGCCGTATTACTTGCTGACGACGATCCAAACCCCAACCTGGCAAAGAAACATACCGTTGCGGTGCGATGGCTACCCAGACTTCCGGAATGCTCAAAACGGTGGGATGCTTTTGGCGCCAGCCATTTATGTATTGCTCAACCTGGCCGCGCGACGCGAGGACAAGCGCGAAGCGTGGCCCTCCCGCCGGATCTTCGGGCAAGCGTTCCCCAGCCCAAATCAGATCTTCCACAGAGAAGGGGCTAAAAGTGCGCGCTTGCAATGCAAGAGCATTGTCAATATCAGCGCTGCTCATCGCGGCGGGTAGTCGCACTGTACGGCACAGCACCATATCTGCAGGCAGCTCTAACGATACGAACCCACCTCGCTTACGCGCACCAATGCGAACCGGCACCGTCTGAAATGAACGATCACCATAACGATAGGACTGACTGCCATCGGCGTGCAGCACATGAACAGGCAATGATGGCGTTAACCAAGAGAAAAGAGGCCAATTTTGAGCTTGCGCCCAAGCCTTGCGGGTATCTCGCACCAGAGCGCTCAGGTCAACCCCAAGGAAACGGGCCTCGGAAGAAAAAGCAGGCATGTAAGTGTCAATATTCAGTTCACAGGGGTCGTGAGCTGTATGCTGGAGGATGTGCGGTAGGTGGACCACGGCGTGCCGTCAGGGGCAGGCGCCATGACATCGACGCTGCGAGACACATGAACAGATTTGCCTGCATCGACAGGCACCACGGCAGTTATCTTGAGGCGATTTGAAGATGAATTGTCTGTGAGAGAAGTGTCCAATCCAGACATATCAATTCCAACATCCCCGCTCAGTCGCTTGGCATGGATCATTTCAGCTGTGCGGACATCGCCATTGGCCAGCACCAATAGTACGGGCGGAGGGGCCGCTTTCGCGTTTACCCTGCTGGAACCACGCCCCTCCAGCGTCACAAGAGAAACCAGTCTAGCATACAGGTCATAGGTCACACCGGGCACTTTCAGCAGGTCTTCCTCCGCCTCAAAACGCATCACACTACCCCTGCTATCACGTTGTTGCCGAGTATCAATAATGGTTTGTGCAAGGGCCGCCGCATGCTCAGGCGCCAACTCTCCAGCGACGGTCAACAGGCGTGACAGCAGTGGAAGATCCGCCTGATTCAGATCAATAAGGCCGGTGAGAGGAGTAATTTGCGCCACCACCGTCTGGCCTGAGTAAGCTACGTTCAGCTGACTCCACTGATCGGGAACGCGTTCTGCCGCACGGACTTTTTGCAGCACCAGTTGCACCACCGCATCTCCCACCGCCTGGGCCGCAACCATATCTCGTTTGCCGGACAAGGTTCGAGCTTCCTGACGAATGCTAGTGGAAAGACTTGCGACCATGATGCTCAATGCAGCCACCAGCCAGAGCACGGCAATCAAAGCCATTCCTCGAATGCCACCTGATCGACTCGATGGGCGCATAAAGTTCGGCCGCCCACGCGAAGCCTGCCGGACTTGCACAGTAGTTACAGGAATGCTCCTCATCGTATATCCCCCCCAAACACCGCACCACGCGCACGAGGGTCGCTGGCGGCGAGAGGGCGCATCGCAATGATGAAGTCCGGCAATGGGCCACGGGCAGTGTGCAAAATAAGCCGTATACGTTGAGGCACCTGATCAGGCAAATTCCAACGCGATGCCCAGACCGACGGCTCTGGGCGGGCATCTTGGTACCTTATCTGCAGTTCGCTCACTCCGCTGAGCAAAACGTGGGTAGTTGCTTGGGACCAGTCTGGCTCAGTAGTGACACCATTCCACGGCAAATACTGCAGCAATAAGGCAGGCTCCCCTTGCTCATCCGTCGCCTGCTTGAGCCGCATAAGGGTGCGCCCACCGGTTGCGTACCCCGCAGGCATGACGCCGAGCCACATCACTTGTGATTCCTCGCCCTCAAAAAAATACTGGTTTGCGCCCTCCCTCAATGGAGGCGGTCGCCTCTGCAGGGATATACGACTCAGCGTGGATTGGAGGAATCCAGAGACAATTCGCAGATCATCGGTGCGCACAAGCGCTTCATCTACACGCTCGCTCGTTTGCGACGTTGTTTGCAGGGCGGAGGCCATCGCTAGCACCAGCAGCGACATGAGCGACATGACCACCAACAATTCCAGCAAAGTAAAACCCAAGGATCGAAGCCTCGGTGCATTCAAAGAGCTTGAGACCATTTGAGATGCCGACAATCCGCAAAAATTTTGCATCACGGACGAAGCCCCAGCGGCGGATTGCGCTCAGGCCTGAGCGTCGTCAACTCAAACGTGCGCGTTTCCCCACCACTTTCGCCCCAATGGATTGCAACGGACACTTCGTATAACGGCGGAACTCTAGGACCTTGAACATCAGTGCTGTAGGGCTGGGATTGAACTCGCCAGTGATACCCGGCGCTGTCCCCCTCCTCGTTCCACCCCCCTACAGGGACAGAATCTCTCAGATTGAGAAGTGACTGGGCAAGAATGACCGCCCCTTGGTGCCGCTGAACCTGATCGACGGACCTGACGCTGCCACCCAGAGCGCGATAAAACATTCCGAGTGCGAGCGCCATGATGGAAAAGGCGACCAAAAGCTCCAATAGCGTAAAACCCGAAGCCGCTCTCACTGCGACAGAGCGAGCGCTCAAAGACGCACGCCTTCCACCACGGATTTTCGTGCTCATGGAAGCAGCGCCTCTTGTGTAACCCGCCCGGACAACCAATCAACCCTCAGTCGCACCCCGTTTCCCGCGGATCTGAGTATTTCAACACTGCCTCCGGATGATCCACCCGATGGCAAAAATCGGATGGTCAATAGCTCGGAGGGTTGTCCCCCCTCCAGCTCGGCAACCACTGCCTTCATCTGCAATGACTCAGGCAGTGTGCTCAAAGCACTGGACTGAAGACCATATTGGCGCTGCGCCAAGTCCATCACAAAACTGGTGTCACGACCCGAAGCAACGGCCTGTTCTCGCGCAGCTCTTAACTGATTCAAGACCTTGCGCACGGCATCTCTGTATTGAGCGCCATCCCGCATACGATCCATTGCAACGGGAACCAAACCGACAACCAGCGCCATGATTGCAAAGACAACCAATAGCTCAATCAGGGTGAAGCCGCTCACGCGGCGCCGAGCGTATTCCACTGCCATTGCATAGATTTGGTAAACCCCAGGCCAGTGCACGCAAGCGCTGCACTGGACGCGAAGAATTATTTGGTGTTGCGCACGTCAGCCGCTTCACCCTCACCTCCAGCAGCGTTATCCGAACCCAGGGAAATTATTTCGACTCCTGGGGGTACGTTGTTATACCGATAGGCATTGCCCCATGGGTCGCTGGGCAACCCCCCCTTCAGATAAGGCCCATTCCAGCCATTCGCCGCCGGAGGTTTAGCGACCAGAGCGTTCAACCCCTCTTCGGTGCTGGGGTAACGTCCCACATCCAATTTGAACAATTCAAGCGATTTATCCAAATCCGAAATCTGAACAGCGGCAGTCTTCGACTTGGCGCCGCCGAGAGAACCAAGAACCTTTGGACCTACAAGACCAGCCAGCATGGTGAGAATAGCCAAAACAACCAGCAACTCAATCAGCGTGAAACCCTTCAGAAGGCTCTTATTGCGTGTGTTGCCTGGCTTACGCGGATTGGCGCCTGACCGAGCAGGTTGTTGGGACATCGACTTACCTCCAGAACAAAAAATTATACGGCCAAGTCATTCACAGACAGAATGCCCAGCAGGATGGACACGATGATCGCGGCGATCAAAATACCCAAAACCAAAATAAGCACCGGCTCAACCAAAGTGAGCAGTCGCTTGATGCCGATTTCGACTTCGCGATTCAATATATTGGACAGTTCCAACATCATTGGACCAATGCGACCCGTCTCTTCCCCTACACGGATCAAATTAATCGCAAGGGGCTCGAAGATTCCGGTAGCACTGATGGCTTGAACGACTTTGCCCCCCTCTTTGACAATAGGCGCGACCTTCACGAGTGCCTGTTGCAAAACGACATTCCCGACCGTCTCCGTTGCAATGTGAATCGCAGTCAGCATAGGAACACCGTTACCAAGCAGAGTTCCCAAAGAGCGGGAAAACAGCGTTAGCTGATACTTTAGCGCCAACCGTCCAATCAAAGGCGCCTTCAGCAAACGCGCCTGCCACCATCGTCGCCCGCCAGGAGAACGTAGCCAGCGCAACAGAACCGACCCCACCCCAAATGAAGCGACGGCAATCACAAGCCCGTAGCTTTTGAAAGCATGGCCTAACGCCATCACCCACTGCGTGGGCAAAGGCAGCGCATCTCCCATATCTGTGAACAGTTTCTCGAATTGAGGAACGACAAAGCCCAGCATGACAACCAATGACAACACAGCGACACCGAGAAGAATGGCTGGGTATATGGTTGCGGACACCACGCTTTCTCGCAAGGCGCGCTGGCGTTCCATGTGCTCCACGAGTCGCTCCAGAACGGCCGACATCTGCCCGCTTGCCTCTCCCGAGCGAATCATGTTGATATAAAAATCGCCGAATAATTCGCGGTGAGCGCCCAATGCACGGCTCAAAGGTGTTCCGCCCTTGACAGCCTCAAGCACGCCTTGCAATAACTTAGCCACGGTAGGTTTGTAGCTCATGTCGATAAGCACGCGCAGGGCATTGTCGAGCGCTAGGCCGGCCCTCAACATGATTGACAGTTCAGAAGTCAGCGCCAGAACATCTGCCGTCTTCACAGGCCCTTTAACAGCCCGCAGCTTAGGCTGTGCAATTAATGCCCCGGAAGAACTGGCCGCAGCGGGCGTCCGGGTCGCGGCACTGAAAGCACCCTCACTGATTCCAAGTGGCGTGAGCCCTTGTTCACGCAATTGCTTCAATACAGCCGCTTCGCTGCCCGCAGTGGTGCGGCCCTCGGCAACCTTCCCGTTAGCAGATGCTGCGCGCCAAACATAATCAGGCATCGGTTTGATCCTGTGTCACGCGAGCAAGCTCATCCAGCGTCGTAACCCCCGCCGCAACCTTGCGCAGGCCGTCTTCGTAAAGGCTCACCATTCCACCGTGCGCTGCTAGCGCGTTCAGCGCATTGGCATCACGGCCATCGATGATTGCTCTACGCATAGGCTCGTCAAGTGTCAAGAGCTCGTGGATTCCTGTGCGACCTCGATACCCCGTCTGGCGGCATTGTTCACAACCATGCGCACGGTAAATTTGTTGTCCTGGCGCAGTAAAGCGATGCAGGCCCGTACGCTCCAGAACATCAGAACCAGGGTCGTAAGGCTCTTTGCAGTTGCTGCACAAAGTGCGCACGAGGCGTTGCGCGAGCACGCCGTTCACGGACGAGGTGATCAAATAGCTTTCCACTCCCATGTCCTGCATGCGGACCACAGCGCCTGCTGCTGTATTGGTGTGAAGCGTAGACAGCACCAAATGACCGGTGAGTGCCGACTGAACGGCAATTTGGGCGGTCTCGCCATCCCGCATTTCCCCAATCATGATGATGTCGGGGTCCTGCCGCAGAATAGAACGCAGTGCATTCGCAAACGTCAGGTTAATTTGAGGATGCACCTGAATCTGATTTATGCCTTCGAGTTGGTATTCGACTGGATCTTCAACGGTGATAATCTTGTTCGCCTCAGCATCGATTTTGGACAGCGCAGCGTATAGCGTGGTAGTTTTACCCGAACCCGTTGGCCCGGTGACTAGAAGAATGCCGTGTGGTTTGGCCAAAAGAATGTTGAAGCGCGCCAATGTGTCTTGCGCAAAGCCCATCTTCTCCAGATTCAGACGCACACTCGCACGATCCAGCACACGCATGACCACGCTTTCACCATGCACCGTGGGGACGGTGGAAACACGCAAATCCAGCTCCCGACCCTTGACACGCGTTTTAATGCGACCATCCTGCGGCAACCGCCTCTCGGCAATATCCAAATGTGCCAACAGCTTGACGCGTGAGTTAACTGCAGCACTGAGGCGTGGCGGAACCACCTCACCAGCGTGAATGACACCGTCAACCCGATAACGCACATGAAGCCCGTCATCGAACGGTTCCAGGTGGATATCGGAAGCACGCAGATCGGTGACCCGCCCGATGATGGTGTTTACGAGCCGAATGACGGGCGCTTCGCTCGCGAGATCCTTCAGATGCTCAACAAAATCCCCGCTGTCGGATCCATCACCAAAGCCGTCATTCTCATCATTTGTAGCTTCTTCAACGGGCTCTATAAGAGCCTTCTCAATGTCCGACTCTAGCGCTAAGTGCGGTTGTACTTCATAACCCGTTGCCAAACGCAATGCCTTGGTGACAAAAGCATCCTGGGGGACAGCCATTGCGACATGGAGTCGACCGTCTTCAAAGCGCAGTGGATAAACAGCATTGGCTTGAAGAAACTCCGGAAGCAGCCCTTTGACATCCGGCATGAGATCAGGAAAGGCATCTGCCGTAACAATGGATATGCCCAACTGCGCCGATAGAGCACCCACTACATCCGCTTCTGAGACTAACCCCAGCCTTACCAGCACGCGCCCCAGCATTCCGCCCATCTCCTGTTGCGCAGACACGGCACGCTCAAGATCGCGAGCGCTCAATTTTCCGGCCTGTACAAGCAGATCGCCAATGCGTGTTCGCGCGTTGGCATCCGTACCCAGCGCCTCAGCTACGGACGAAAGTGTGTTGATGGTCATGGATGCTCAGATTGCCGCGCGATAAGTGGTCGAGTGAACTACCCTCACGCGCCTTCGATGGCTCAAACAGAATGGTCGAGAGTGTAGCCGGGGGATATGAGGTGCAGACGTGAGCAGTTGGTAGAGCCCAACTTGTTGCCGCCTGCTGATTTCTGCTGCGGCACCGCCAGTTTCACGCGTCAGTCCTTTACAGTCGCAAGATTCGCCACCGCTGAGTTCCTTACGACGATGAGTACATTTTTGCCGCGCCGAGCAACCACCTTAGCAGCCCTGGTTGCAGGGGGCGCAGTATTGATAGCAGGCTGGTGGGGCGCGAAATTGTTGGCGACACATACCCCAGCGCAATTTCGCACCCCGGACGGAATGCTGCTGGCCCCGATGGTTTCCGTGGTCGATCCTTGCATATTACTTCCAACACAATCCACACGCTCGGGAGACGCTAGAGCAGACTCGTTGACGCATTCCTGCACAGGTCCTGAAGGATCTGCGGCCCAGTTAGTGGAGTCGACCCTGACGACCCTGCAGCCGGTGGCAGCACGGCAATCAGCGGCGTTATTGGGTTACACCTTGCCCGCTCCGCTACTGCAACTATTTCGCCGAGAAGGTAGGGATTGGGTGATAGACGCAGAACGGGTCCAGCGGATCGTGCGAACCATACGAGATACCAACCGACCAGTCATCCTCTATCTGTTCTCTACCCATTTTTCGACCGACGCACCTCTGGAAATCGAGCTTGCGAAAGACCCCAGCAATTTGGCTCAAACGCGCGATGGCCCCATGCCGCAGAGCCGTTACTACGATTCTGCAATCAATAATTGGACATTTGCCGACACGCAAACAAACATCACCGCGCGACGCACGCAAGCAGTACAGGCATTGCTGACGGAGTTGTGTCGACTTCCAGATCATGATCTGGTAAAGATCAAGGGCGTCAGCTTGCTGGGTGAACTTCATCATCTGTTTCCTGATTTTGAAGCAGGCATGGGATTTGACCTTCCTTATCGAACCACCGACTACAGCCCCACGTCCGTGAAAGGCTTCCGAGATTTCCTCAAAGGAGAATTCCGCCGCATAGAGCATTTGAACCGAGTGCTCGCCAGTGACTACAGGTCGTTTGACGATGTTCAACCCCCTTCCCGTGATATTCGTTCAGAGCCCCTGCAGCGCTACACAGAACATATTGATTCGTTCGCGCACGGAACATTGCCCGTTTCGGGCTGGGCATTTGTCGACTCGCATAAGGGCAGCGCACCTGCATGGGTGCATGTCTATCTGAACGGCACCTTCGTCCAAAAAACACTTGCCGATAAGGGCCGACAAGATGTCTTGCTGGCAAAACCGGAATTTGGTTCCGCCAACACTGGCTGGCGACTGGATCTGGATTTCCGGCGCCTGCAACCTGGCTTGCACCGCATTGATGTTTTTCTGGAATCCTCTCCCGGTCAGCTGTCTGCACTGGGCGCGCGAGAAATATCGGTTATGGACAAGCACCAGAAAACGCCGCTATTGGTGCCCCAACAGCCGCTTCCGCAGCATTCGCCATTTAGCGAGTCCGTCCAGGCACATATTGATCAACCAAGAGGCCAAGCGTCCTACTACTACAACCCTCTAGTGCCTTTTTGGCACTCTTTCAGGGCCAAGCAGGTGGTGGACTATCTGCGCTTCTTTGACAACCTAGTGAGCCAATCCTGCTTGTCCACCACGCCGCATTACACACACCAGATCATTCCATTTGCCAACCCCAGCTGGGACGAAAACAAATTCGCGATCAGATCTTCGCTGAAAGTGCTAGACACTCAGAACATTCAGCTCGGCGTCAGTCTGTACGGTGACGCGTCTTACGGAACCTCATTTGCCAAGTGGTACTCGTCCACCGCTCATAGAAACTACGGAGTCACTGAATTCCATCCACTCAAAGGCATGAGCGGCAAAGAATTGAGCCGGGCACTTGACCTTCACGCGCGCCGAGGCGCAAGTTTTTTGTCGTTTTTTGTGGAGCCCTACTGGAACAACCAAATAGTGGACCGAGGCCACAATATCTTTTCCTTTGATCCAAACAACTCGAAATTTGGATCTGATCACCTGTACAAAGCGATGCAAATTCACTTGGCAGAACCTAAAAAATATCGCTGACGCAAGGCAGGGTACTAAGCCCAAACTCAGGGAAATAGTTCGGCGTCCAGCAATAAGGCGCCCTGCGCATCCTTAGCTGAAAGCGTAGGTGGCTGCTGTAGTTTCCAATCGATGGCAAGTGCCGGATCATTCCAAGCAACACAGCGTTCGTGGGCGGGCGCATAGTAGTCAGTGGTTTTGTACAGAAACTCGGCAACATCACTGAGTACGACAAAACCATGGCCGAAGCCCGGAGGCACCCATAGTTGGCGGTGATTGTCTTCACTGAGCTCCTCACTTACCCATTTGCCGAAGGTTGGCGAACTTCTGCGCAAATCTACAGCCACATCCAACACAACACCACGCACAACGCGCACCAGCTTTCCCTGGGGTTGCTGAATTTGGTAGTGCAAGCCTCGCAAAACGCCTTTAGTGCTGCGGCTGTGATTATCTTGAACGAATTGATGGCGCGTACCGGTGGCTTCATTGAAAGCACCCTGATTGAAGCTTTCGTAAAAATAACCACGCGAGTCTCCAAACACTTTGGGTTCAATTAGCTGGACTTCAGGGATAGCGAGAGGAGTTGCTTTCATACCGGAATCAATAAATTTTCTCTTTGAGCACCCGAAGTAGGTACTGACCATAGCCGCCTTTGATCAATGGATGTGCTAAACGCTCCAGCTGTTCGCTGTCAATCCATTGGTAGCGCCAAGCAATCTCCTCGGGACATGCAATCTTGAGGCCTTGGCGGTGCTCCAGCGTGGCGATGAACTGCCCCGCTTCCAACAAGCTTTCATGCGTACCGGTGTCCAGCCACGCATAGCCGCGTCCCATGATTTCCACATTGAGCTGTGCCTTATCGAGATACAGGCGATTGAGATCCGTGATCTCGTACTCCCCCCGCGCCGAAGGCTTGAGACTTCGGGCCAGGTCCACCACCTGGTTGTCGTAGAAGTACAGCCCGGTCACCGCGTAGCTGGATTTGGGCGATTGCGGCTTCTCCTCCAGCGACAACACCTTGCCTTGTGCATCAAACTCCGCCACGCCATAGCGTTCGGGGTCTTGCACGTGGTAGGCGAATACGCTGGCGCCTTCGGTGCGGGCCATGGCGCTGCCCAACAGTTCATGGAAGTCGTGGCCATAGAAAATGTTGTCGCCCAATACCAGCGCACTGGGGGAATCGCCCAGAAACTTTTCACCGATGAGGAACGCCTGTGCGAGACCGTCGGGGCTGGGCTGGACGGCGTATTCCAGGCGGATGCCCCACTGGCTGCCGTCACCCAGCAGCTGCTCAAAGCGCGGCGTGTCCTGCGGGGTGCTGATGATGAGTATCTCGCGGATGCCCGCCAACATCAGCGTGCTGAGCGGGTAATAGATCATCGGCTTGTCATAGACCGGCAGCAGTTGCTTGCTGATGGCGAGCGTTGCCGGATGCAGGCGGGTGCCGGAGCCGCCGGCGAGGATGATGCCTTTGCGTTGGGTCATGTCAGGATGCCATTCAAAGGGATTCGGCCAGCATGCGCGCAACGCCCGCTTGCCAGTAAGGAAGGCGCAGCCCGAAGGTGTTTTGCAGGTGGGTGGTATCCAGGCGCGAGTTGTGCGGGCGCGCAGCGGGTGTAGGAAACGAAGAGGTTGGCACAGGCGCTACCTCATTCGCTTTCAATTTGATAGCTGGTTGCGCTTGTACAGCAAGCGCCAGCACCTCTTTTGCATATAAATGCCAATTGGTTTCACCAGCGGCCACGCAGTGATACAGACCCGCATCCTGGGGCTGCCGCTGCAGGTGGCGCAGGGCGTGAGCCGTGACATCGGCCAGCAGGTCGGCGCCCGTGGGAGCGCCCCATTGGTCGTCGATGACCGTGAGGCGCTCGCGCTCTTGTGCCAGGCGCAGCATGGTCTTCGCGAAGTTGCCGCCGCGCGCCGCATACACCCAACTGGTGCGCAAAATCAGATGTCGGGCGCCGGACTGCTGAATGAGCTGTTCGCCTTCGAGCTTGGTGCGCCCATAAACATTCAATGGCGCAGGCGTGTCAGTTTCCACCCACGGGCGCTCACCACTGCCGTCGAACACGTAGTCGGTGCTGTAGTGCACCAGCCATGCGCCCAGCCGGGCCGCTTCTTGCGCGATGGCGCCGGGGGCGGTGGCATTGAGGGTGCGGGCAAACTCGGGTTCGCTTTCGGCCTTGTCCACGGCCGTGTGGGCTGCGGCGTTCACGATGACATCAGGGCGCAGGGCGCGCACCGTGTCGGCCACGCCAGCCGGGTTGGCAAAGTCCCCGCAGTGATCGGCGCTGTCGAAGTCCAACGCCGTGACGGTACCCAGCACAGACAGGCTGCGCTGCAGCTCCCATCCAACCTGACCGTTTTTTCCGAACAGCAGTATGTTCATGCGCTGGCGCCCGCAACGGCCGCAGGCTGCTGTGCGTACTGGGTCTGAACCCAGTCGCGGTAAGAGCCGGTCTGCACGCTGGCGACCCAGTCGGCGTTTTCGAGGTACCACTGCACCGTCTTGCGAATGCCGGTATCGAAGGTTTCCGCTGGCTTCCAGCCTAGGTCACGTTCGATCTTGCGCGCATCGATGGCGTAGCGGCGGTCGTGGCCGGGGCGGTCCTTCACGTAGGTGATCTGGGTGCTGTAGCTCTGGCCGTCGGCGCGGGAGCGCAGTTCGTCGAGCAGGCTGCACACCATGTTCACGATCTCGATGTTGGGTTTTTCGTTCCAGCCTCCGACGTTGTAGGTCTGGCCGGGCTGGCCCGCATCCAGCACGCGGCGGATGGCGCTGCAGTGGTCCTTGACGTACAGCCAGTCGCGCACCTGCATGCCATCGCCGTACACGGGCAGGTTCTTGCCCGCGAGGGCGTTGACGATCATCAGCGGGATCAGCTTTTCAGGGAAGTGATACGGGCCGTAGTTGTTGCTGCAGTTGGTGGTAAGCACCGGCAGGCCGTAGGTGTGGTGCCAGGCCCGCACCAGGTGGTCGCTGGCGGCCTTGCTGGCGCTGTAGGGGCTGTTGGGTTCAAAGCTACGAGTCTCGACAAAAGCGGGATCCGTAGGCGCCAGTGACCCATACACCTCGTCGGTAGAGACGTGCAGGAAGCGGAACGCCTCACACTCATCTTGCGGCAATGCACTCCAGTAAGCACGCACGGCCTCCAGCAGACGGAACGACCCGACGATGTTGGTCTGAATAAAGTCTTCCGGCCCATGGATGGACCGGTCTACGTGCGACTCAGCTGCAAAGTTGACCACCGCACGCGGACGGTGCTCGGCCAACAAGCGGGCCATCAGCGCAGTGTCGCCAATATCGCCCTGCACAAAGATATGGCGCGCATCGCCTTGCAGGCTGTCCAGGTTGCGGACGTTGCCCGCATACGTGAGTTTGTCGAGGTTGACGACGGGCTCGCTGCATGCAGCAAGCCAGTCAAGGACAAAGTTGGCGCCGATGAAACCTGCGCCGCCGGTAACTAGAATCATGGGTAGGCCGTTTTGAAATGCCTTGCGGCAAAACCTGTGATTATCCCACCCGGCCCGCCGACGGCGCCGTAAGAGTTCAACAGCAGACAAGTTCGCAGCAGGGTCAGAAATGAATGCCGCGCATCATCTGCTGTAGCGCAACCGCCTCAGCCGACAACTGCGGCTTGCTGCCCTTGCTGCCCTTGGCAGCGGTGGAATCCGGAAACATGCGAAAACTGGTGTTCATGGCAATCTGCGCCACACGTGGCACCAGCGCATGCAGCACCTGCCCGGTAATGCCCAGCCGCGTGGCAATGCGAACGGGCTTGAAGATACAGGCCTGCGCAATCATGTCGGCCGCCTCCTCTGGCGCCAGAGTCGGCACGTTGTTGTAGATCTTGGTGGGCGCGATCATGGGCGTGCGCACCAGCGGCATGTTGATGGTGCTGAAGGTAATACCCTGATCTGCAAACTCGCTCGATGCGCAGCGTGTCCAGGCGTCCAGCGCCGCCTTGCTGGCCACATACGCTGAAAAGCGCGGCGCATTGGTCAGCACGCCGATGGAGCTGATATTGACCACATGCCCCTTGCGCTTGGCCACCATGCCAGGCAAAAAGCCCATGGTCACGCGCAGGCATCCGAAGTAATTGAGCTGCATGGTGCGCTCATAGTCGTGAAAGCGGTCGTAGCTCGACTCAATGGCGCGGCGGATAGAGCGGCCCGCATTGTTAATCAAAAAGTCCACCCCGCCGTGGTTGTCGATGAGCAACTGCACGAAGCGGTCGCAATCGGTCATGTCTGCAATGTCGGCAGCGTAGGCGATGAATTCGTAGCCCTTGGCCCGGGCCTCGGCGCATGCCTCGTCGAGCTTGGCTTGGTCGCGCCCGCAAATGACGGTGGTGGCGCCCGCCTCGGCAAATTTGTGCGCTGCGGCCAGGCCGATACCCGACGAGCCGCCCGTAACCAGCACCACCTTGCCGCCGACCGTGCCCTTGAGACTGCGGTCGATAAACAGCTCCGGGTCCAAGTTGCGCTCCCAATAGTCCCACAGGCGCCACGCATAGTCCTTGAGGTTGGGGCAGGCCACGCCCGATCCCTTGAGCGCCGCCATGGTCTCGCGGCAGTCAAAGCGCGTGGGGTAGTTCACAAACGCCAGCATGTCCTCGGGCAAGCCCAGATCCTTCATCACAGCGTTGCGCACCCGGCGCACGGGCGCCATGGCCATCAGGCTTTTCTTCACGCCCTTCGGGATGAAGCCTAGCAGTGCGGCATTGATGAACAGATTCATGCGCGGCGCATGCGCCGCGCGGCTGAAAATATCCAGCACATCGCCCACGCGGTAACCCACCGGGTCCACCAGATGGAAGCACTTCTTGGCAATAAATTGCCGGTGGCTGATGACGTTGAGCGCGTTTACGACGAAGTCCACCGGCACGATGTTCACACGCCCACCTTCCAGGCCTACGGTGGGCATCCACGGCGGCAATAGCTGGCGCAGGCGCTGGATCAGCTTGAAGAAGTAATAAGGGCCATCGATCTTGTCCATCTCTCCGGTGGTGCTGTCGCCCACCACCATGGCGGGGCGGTACACCGTCCAAGGCACCTTGCAGTCTTGGCGCACGATTTTCTCGCTCTCGTGCTTGGTCTGGAAGTAGGGGTGATCCAGGCCCTCAGCCTCCTCGAACATGTCCTCGCGGAACACGCCTTCGTACAGTCCGGCCGCGGCGATCGAGGAGACATGGTGGAAATGCCCGGCATCCATGGCTTTGGCCAGGTCCACCGTGTTGCGCGTGCCCTCAATGTTCACGGCCACCTGGGTTTCTTCATCAGCGCCGAGGTCATACACCGCAGCCAAATGAAAGAAATGGTCGATTTGGCCTTTGAGCTTTTTGACGTCTTCACCTGCAACGCCGAGTTTCTTTGCCGTGAGGTCGCCGAACACCGGCACGGCACGGGTGGCACTCACACCCCAGAAGCTACGAAGATCGGCCACCTTGTCCGCACTTTCCTTGCGGATGAGGAAGTGCACGGTGGCCCCCTTGCGCTCCAGCAGCTTCTTGACCAGCCGCTTGCCAATGAACCCTGTTGCTCCCGTCACGAAATACTGCATGGAAAACTCCTCTGAGATTTCTTCATTCTTGCGCAAGGCATCGTCGCACCGATTCAGCACAAACCCGCGCAGCTTAAGGCCCGTGCCTGCTACTGGCTAGGTGCCACGCTCTACGGTTTTAGGAGCGCGCGCCTACACCCGCGGCGCATCGCGGCGTAAAGTGCGGCCATGCGTCAGAGGCGGACCGCCCTGGCAAACCCACCCAACCCGCATACCGGAGGCCCCATGGTCAAAAAACTGCAGAAACTCAGCGCCGACAAGAAGAAGAGCAACGCCCAACTGTCCAGTACCGTCAAAGACTCCGCGCAGCAAATCTGGCTGGCGGGCCTGGGTGCATTTTCCAAGGCCCAGGAAGAAGGCGGCAAGGTGTTTGAGTCCCTGGTCAAGGAAGGCCTGACCATCCAACGCAAAACCCAGGCAGTTGCCGAGGAGAAGATCTCTGAAGCCACCAGCCGCGTGACCAACATGGCCACCGACATTGGCTCGAAGGCGCAGGGCCAGTGGGACAAACTGGAAAACATTTTTGAAGACCGCGTGGCCAAGGCCTTGTCCAAACTGGGCGTTCCTTCTGCGCGCGACCTGGAAGCATTGAGCGCGCGCGTTGATGCTTTGTCCAAGGGCAAGGCCACCCCGGCCAAAGCTGCAGCCAAGCCTGCTGCCAAAGCCCCGGCAAAAAAGTCGCCAGCCAAAGCGGCCACCCCTCGCAAGGCGACGGCCAAACCTGCTGTGAAGGCAGCACCTGCCAAAAAGGCTGCAGCCAAGAAGGCTGCTACCCGTGCAGCGGCCGCAGGCACCAACGCTCCTTCGGCCAGTTGAGCGCGCACTGGTAGCCGTTCGGGCCCTGCCCCACAACACGGCACCATGCCCAAAGGCCGACACGCTCACAGCGTGTCGGCCTTTTTTGTTTTGCGGAAGCCTTGAAGCTGCTATACAAGCCGTGATGTATGCGGCCATGCAAGCAGCGCAACACGGGATGATCTGGTGCGAATCGCGGGGAGACCGCGCCCCGTCTCATGTCGCACTGCAGCATTTCTGCGTGAGTTAGAGTAGCCACCAGAGACATCGAAACAACGACACACAACGACGCGAAGGGTCCGCACTCATGGTGAAGAAAGCGCCACGCCGCACCGCAGAACGCATCCTGGAAGTGACGTTAGACCTGTTCAACCGGTTCGGCGAACCCAACGTCTCGACCACCCTGATTTCGGCCGAGCTGCGCATCAGTCCCGGCAACCTCTACTACCACTATCCGGCCAAAGACGAGCTGATCAATGCACTGTTTGATCGCTATGAAACCTCGCTCACCGAGCTTCTGGCCGCCGCCGATGGCGTGCGCAATGTAGAGGACGCGTGGTTCTTCATGCACACGCTGTTCGAGCTGATCTGGCAATACCGCTTTCTGTACCGCGACCTCAACGATCTGCTCTCCAAGAACCGGCGGCTGGAGACGCACTTCCAGGCCATCCTCAAGAACAAGACCCGCGCCGTGCGCACCATGCTTGATGGCATGGGCCGCGCAGACACCTTGCACATCGACTCGCGTGAGTTGGAGGCCATCGCCACCAGCATGGTGGTGGTGCTGACCTACTGGCTCAGCTTTGAATATGTGCGCGACCCGCGCCGGGCACTGGAGCCAGAAAGCGCCCAGGCGGCCTTGTTGCGCGGTGCCCACCACGTGCTCAACCTGCTGATGCCCTACCTCGAAAGTGGTCAGCGTGCCCACCTGCTGCAACTGGTGGGCGCCTATAAGCCCATCACCAAATAAACCACCGACACGCCTACGCTGGCCTCGGCAAACACAAAGCCAACAAGAACTTCAGGAGACAAACACCATGGCCAAATGGACCCCCTTCCCCCACGCAGGCGACTACGCGTTTGACGCGGCCAGCATCAAGAAGCATTGGGCGCGGCTGCACAGCGGCGATGCAGAGCCCTGCCCCAAGGACACTGCGGTGCTGGAAGCTTGGGCGCTGTTTCACAACGGCGATTTCGAGAAGGCCGCCGCCGCGGGCCTCGCCGCGGGTGGTGCGGGCATCACGGTGGCGAACAAGGCCACCTCCATCTATGCAAACTATCTGGAGCAGAAAGAGAAGACAAGGCTGGATCTCTTTACCCAAGTGGCAGAACGTGCGGAGGCTCAGGCCGCAAGTGAACCCGACAACGCCAATGCCTGGTACTGGCACGCCTATGCATTAGGTCGCTACAGCCAGGGCATCAGCGTGGCCAAAGCCTTGGCCCAAGGACTGGGCGGCAAAGTGAAAGAGTCGCTCGAAAAGTCGATTGCACTGTCACCCAAACACGCGGATGCCCGCATTGCCCTGGGCGCATTCCATGCCGAAGTGATCGACAAGGTGGGCTCGCTGATTGGCGGAATGACCTACGGCGCCAAGAAGGACACCGGCCTCAAGCTTTTCCAGGAAGCCCTCAAGCTCAACCCGGGCTCGGCCATCGGCATGATCGAATATGCCAATGCCCTTGTGATGCTGGAAGGCGACAAGAAGATGCAGGAAGCCACCGTTCTTTATGAAAAAGCCGCCGCCAGCGAACCCGCAGATGCCATGGAGCGGCTCGATGTAGAAATGGCACGCGCCGAGCTCGAAGAGGAATAGCGCGCCCTTGGGCCGCGGCAGCCCAGCCTGCCTCCTGTTTGTGCCTACACAGCAGCAGCGGCTGGCGTCTCGGCAAACCGACGCGATGCAATCTCCAGCAGGCCGTCAAAAATCAGGTTGTCCACCAGCTCAAACGGCCGCGTCATGCTTGGCGCCATCTTCCAGCCCGCGCCGCCGGTCATCAGGCACGCGGGCTCCTCGCCGCAGTGCTGGATGACGTGCTGCACCATGCGCTCCACAGCGCCCGCAATCGCGTAGGTGCCACCACTGGTCAGCGCGTCGCTGGTATTGGTGGGGAACATGCGCACCTCGCCCGTGGGTACGTGCAGGCCTGCAGTGCCAGATTCGAGGGCACGCAGCATGATGCCGTGGCCCGGCAGGATGAGCCCGCCCATGAAACGACCCTCGGCATCAATGCACTCCACCGTGACCGCCGTGCCCACCATCACCACCACGAGAGGCCGCGCTGGGCCTTGGGCCAGCACATGGTGGCGCGCGCCGATCATGGCCACCCAACGGTCCGAGCCCAGGCGCGACGGGTGGTCGTAGCCATTGGCAAGGCCTGCTTCCTGCGCAGATGACACGACCCACGAGGGCGATACGTCCCAGAGCTCCATCTGCTCTTGCACCCTGCGCTTGACGGCGTCGCCCGCCACCACACAGCCGAGCATGCGCGTGGGATGAGGCAGGGTGGCCCAACTGCCTTCGGCAAGCCGGTCGACGTGGTCCAGAAACTCGGCGCCATGCGCGATGAGCGCAGCCCCGGGGCGGGGAGCGTCGTACAACGCCCATTTGAGACGGGTGTTCCCCACGTCGATGGCCATGAAAGTCATGCGGCGGATTATCCCGAGTTTTGTGCAATGGACTGAATCGGCGGTGACATGCAGGACTTCACGGCAGGCGCACGTCCCAACATTGTGAAGAATCGTTTCGCGCGTCTGTCCGACACGTGAGCGCAGGGCTTTGCCGCTACAGTGGTCTTCCTTGTTTCTGCAACATCAGGAGGTATGACATGGGTCTTTTCAGTTTTATCAAGGAAGCCGGCGAGAAGTTGTTCGGTGGCAAAGAGGCACAGGCAGCTACGGCCGCAGCCCCCACGCAAGACGAACTCAACGCCAAGGCAGCCAAGGCCATCGAGACCTACATCACGGCACAAAACCTGGGCGCGAGCAACGTGCAGGTGGTGTTTGACGGCACGGCAGGCAAAGTCACCGTAAAGGGCACGGCCCCCACCCAGGCCGCCAAAGAAAAGGTGACCCTGTGCTGCGGCAATGTGGCCAGCGTCACCAGCGTCGACAACCAGATGGATGTGACAAACCCCGAACCCGACGCCCAGTACCACGACGTGGTGCGCGGCGATACGCTGAGTGCCATCGCCAAGAAGTTCTACGGCGACGCCAACAAGTACCCGGCGATCTTTGAGGCCAACAAGCCCATGCTGACCCACCCCGACAAGATCTACCCCGGCCAGAAGCTGCGCATTCCGGCGCTTGCGAAATAAGCTTCGGCCTTCAGGTCGTAACTAGCTTCCAACGCTTGTGCACCAAGCGCTGGAAGTTATTTTTTTTATAGCGACCAAACCCAGGAATGGGCACGGCTTGAACTAGGGATGCCAAGCAAGGGCCGCCCCGCAGCGAGGGCATCGTCCCCCTTCTCGAATCGCGCAGCGATTCGAGAAGGGGGAAGCGGCACAGCCGCCCAGGGGGTTGTCCTCAGTCCTCAGCCCTGCTTCCACGGCAGGCCGTGAAACCGCCAGCCACCCTTCTTGCCGCGCTGGCCGGCCGCATCGGCGTCGCCTTCAAAACCTTCGAGGATGTTGTACGCGGTGATGCCCAGCTCGGTGGCGCGGCGCGCGGCGGCAATGGAGCGCACGCCACTGCGGCACAGCAAAAGGGCCCGGGCGCCATCAGGCACTGCTGCGCGCATCTGCGCATCGAACTCGGCGTTCAGGGCCATGCCCGGCCACTGCTTCCAGGCCACGGGCACAGCGCCCGGCACCTGGCCTACCCACTCGCGTTCAGCGTCGCTGCGCACATCTACCAGCACAGCCTGGCCGGCCTGCACCCATTGCCAGGCCTGCTGAGGCGCGACGTCGCCTGCATAGCCTTCGGCGGGGGGAATCGTTGGTTGGGTCATCGTCAGAGTCCTTTCAATCCCACAAAGGGGCCGGTTCGTCACGCAGGCGGCTGCGCAGTTGCGCGTAGTCGGGCACCACCGTGGCCACCGTGTCCCAAAAGCGCGGGCTGTGGTCCATCACGCGCAGGTGGGCCAGTTCGTGCGCCACCACGTAGTCGATGATGGCCGGACGATAGTGCAGCAGGCGCCAGTTCAGGCGGATGGAGCCGTCGGCTTTTGCGCTGCCCCAGCGGGTGTTGGCGCTGGACAGGCGCAGGCTGGCCCACTGCACGCCCAGCAGCGGGGCAAAGTGGTCGAGCCGGGCCGTGAAGTGGCGGCGCGCATCGCGCATCAACCAGGCCTGCACGGCGTCGCGGATCTGAACAGGATTGGCGCTGTGCGGCAGGCCGATGTGCAGGGCTTTCGCTGTGATGGCGCCCTCTGGCTGCGCAACCGCCAGCGCACCGCCCTTGCCCGCAAACCCGTGGCTCGGGTCCAGCACCACGCTCAAAGGTTCGCCCAGGTAGGGCAACACGGCGCCATTGGCCCAGACGATGCGGCCGCCTTCCATGCGCTGCTGACGGTCGCGCGCTTCGGTCAGCTTGCGCAGGATCCAGTCCGATTTTTCGCGCAGCGCTGCGTCCACCGCGCCCAGTGTGACCCAGCTGGGCGCCCGCACTGCCAGCCCGTCGGCTCCCACCGTGAATCCAATGGTGCGGCGCCGCGCGCGTTGCAGGGCATAGGCCACTACGGCGTCGCCCAGCAGCACTTCGCGGCTGGCCTGTGGGTGGCGAAACTCTGCCGGGGACAGCAGCGATGGCAATGGAACCGCAGGCGCAGGGGGTGACAGCGGTCGATTGAATACTACTGTTTTAGGAGCTACCAGCGCTTGATCATCAAGCGCTGGAGGCGTTTTTGGCTTGAATTCTGCAGCATGCCCCCCCGGCAATGCAGCAGGTGCCGCCGCCGGTGAGGGCGCCGGATCGAAAAGGTCCAGCGCCAATTGCACAAGCCGCTGCATCACGGTATTTAGTTTCCGTGGGGCGCTTCGGTGTTGCGAGAGGCCGGGATCACCACAGCGGGGTACGCGTCCGGGTCCAGGCGGCGCATCTCGGCTTCGATCCAGGCTTCCACCTCGCGCATCAACTCATCGGGCTTGCGGCCCACGCTGGAGATGGGCTTGCCGATGGACACATCCACCACGCCCGGGCGCTTGATGAACGCCTTGCGCGGCCAGACCTTGGCCGATGTGACGGCAATGGGTATCACGGGCGCCCCGGTGTCGATCGCCAGGCGCGTGCCGCCGGTCTTGTAGGTGCCCTTTTGACCGCGCTCGATGCGCGTGCCTTCGGGAAACATGATGATCCAGACGCCTTTGGCCAGTAGGTCCTTGCCCTGCTGCACCACTTTGTGGAAAGCCTGCGTGCGTTGGTCACGGTCGATGTGGATCATGTCCAGCCGCCCGATGGACCACCCAAAAAACGGCACGTGCAGCAGTTCCTTCTTGAACACGTAGGCCAGGGGGTGCGGCATGATCGCGGGCATCAAAAAGGTCTCGTACGTGGACTGGTGCTTGACCAGCAGCACGGCCCCTGCGTTCTCGCCCTGCGGCAGGTTCTCCATGCCCATGACGTTCGCACGCACGCCCAGAAGCACCCGGGCACTGCTGATGCACAGCGACAGCCACGCCCGCGCGATGCGGTACAGCGGGCGACCCCGCATGCCGAACAGCGAGCCCAGCATGATGGCCAGCGTGTAAGGCACCACGGTGATGCCCATCCAGAGAAAGTGAATGAGGGAGCGGATAAAAGCCATTTTTATAGTGTTTTTGGCCGCTAGCGCTTATTTACCAAGCGCCAACAGCTATCATTTAAATAGCAATGCGAAGCATTAAACAATGACGGTGCCGGTTGTGGGCGTGGGCGCCGACACCGACGCCTGGCCTGGAACGGGTGTGGCCGAGGCCAGCACGACGGGCAGCAACTGGTCCACAAAATCACCCAGGCTGGCATGCACCTGGGTGCCCGGCGGCAACCCGGCGGGCAGGTCGCTCCCCGGCTGCAGCGGCGCGGACTGCCCAGTACACACCAGGTGCAGTTGCGCACCCAGCGCTGCACCGGCATGCAGATGCACGGCACAGCTGCCCACCACTTGCACGTCTTGGCGTTCCACACCGTAGCGGTCGCGAATCTGCTCCAGCAAGCCGGGCGACGGCTTGCGGCAGCTGCAGTCCTCGTCGGCGGCGTGGGGGCAATAAAACACCGCGTCTATGCGCCCGCCCACGGCGGCCACCTGCCGGTGCATCTTGGTGTGAATGGCGTTGAGCGCCATCACATCGAACAGCCCCCGCCCCAGCCCCGGCTGGTTGGTGGCCACCACCACATGCCAGCCCGCATGGTTGAGCCGGGCCACCGCCTCCAGCGCGCCGGGCACCGCCGTCCATTCGTCGGCCGAGGTGATGTAGTCGTCCCCCAGCGGGTTGAGGGTGCCGTCGCGGTCGAGGATGACGAGTTTCATGGGGTGGTGCGCCTTGTGAGAACCGTCAGCCTATCAGCTTGCAAAAACCGGTCAAACCGCCAGACGCGAGAGGTCGGCCACGCGGTTCATCGCGTTGTGCAGCATTTTGAGCAAGCCCAGGCGATTCATCCTCACATCCAGCTGTTCGGCATTGACCATGACATCGTCAAAGAAGGCGTCCACCGGCGCGCGCAGCACGGCCAAGGTTTGCAGCGACGCGGTGTAGTCGCCTGCGTCGAACTGGGCATTGGCCTCGGGCACGAAGCGTTGCAGGGCGGCGTAGAGGTCCTGCTCGGCCTTTTCTTGCAGCAAATCGGGGTTCACGTGCGCATCCACCGGTCCTTCGACTTCAGCCTTCTTGAGGATGTTGCCCACGCGCTTGTTGGCGGCTGCAAGCGCGGGGCTTTCCGGCAAGGCGGCGAAGGCACGCACTGCGGCCAGTTGTTTTTCGACCAGTGCCAGGCGCTGCGGACGCAGGGCCAGCACGGCATCGACTTCCTGGGCGCTGTAGCCTTGCTCACGCAGGCTGCCGGCGAGGCGGTCGTAGATGAAGTCCGCCAAGGCCGCTGAAGCATCGGTGATCTTGTCGCCAAAGGCAGGCACTGCACCAGCCAGAAGCGCATTCATCTCCAGCGGCAGATCCCTCTCGACCAGCATGCGGATCACGCCCAGCGCGTGGCGGCGCAGCGCAAACGGATCGCGGTCACCCGTGGGCAAGTTGCCGATGCCGAACATGCCCACCAGAGTTTCGAGCTTGTCGGCCAGGGCCACCACGACGCCAGCGGTGTTGCGCGGCAGCGCATCACCCGCAAAGCGCGGCTTGTAGTGATCTTCAATGGCGTGGGCCACCGTCTCGCCCAGGCCGTCGTTCAGGGCGTAGTAGCCGCCCATGATGCCCTGCAGCTCGGGGAACTCGCCCACCATGTCGGTGACGAGGTCGGTCTTGGCCAGTTGTGCGGCTTTGTCGGCGTCCGCGACCAAAGCAGCGTCGCCCAGCTGCGTGGCAATGGCTTTGACAATGGCGCGCACGCGCTCCACACGTTCGCCCTGCGTGCCCAGCTTGTTGTGATAGACCACTTTGCCGAGACCTTCGACGCGTGAGGCCAGCGTCTTCTTGCGGTCCTGGTCGAAGAAGAACTTGGCGTCGGCCAGACGCGGGCGCACCACGCGCTCGTTGCCGCCGGTCACAAAACTCGTGTCTTCGGGGCTGATGTTGCTGACCACCAGGAACTTGTTGGTGAGCTTGCCTGCGGCGTCGAGCAGCGGGAAGTACTTCTGGTTGGCCTTCATCGTGAGGATGAGGCACTCCTGCGGGACATCCAGGAATTCTGTTTCGAACGAGCAGGTCACCACGTTGGGACGCTCGACCAGGGCGGTCACTTCGTCGAGTAGCGCTTCGTCTTCGATGGGGCGCGCGCCATTGCCCACCTGGTCAGCCGCTGCGGCGAGCTGGCGGGCGATCTCGGCCTTGCGCTCGGCAAAGCTGGCAATCACGGCGCCATCCTTTTTCAGGGTGGCGGCGTAGCTGTCGGCATCGGCCAGTACCACGGGCGACACGGCAGCTTCAAAACGGTGGCCGGTGGTGCTGTTGCCGGCCGTCAGGCCCAGTGCCTTGACGGGCACCACGGTGCTGCCATGCAGCGCCACCAGGCCGTGCGCGGGGCGCACAAAGTTCACGCTGGTCCAGCCAGGCAGCTCGCAGTCGGTCTCTAGCTGGTAGCTCATCACCTTGGGGATCGGCAGCTTGGCCAGTGCTTCGAGCAAGGCTTTTTGCAGGCCTTCCAGCAACGTCGCGCCCGGCACCACGCTGTCATAGAACAGGGCTTCGGCCTTGCCGTCCTGGGCACGTTTCAAGGCGGCGACAGCGGCAGCGGGGTTGGACACATCGGCGCCCAGCGCCTGCAGCTTTTTGAGCAGCGCAGGGGAGGCATTGCCGCTGGCATCCAGGCCCACGGTCACGGGCATCAGCTTTTGTTGCACGGCCTTGTCGGCCGCCTTGTCGGCCACGGCCGCCACGTGCGCAGCCAGGCGGCGGGGCGAGGCAAAGGGCGTGACAACGGACGCCGCCGTCGCCAGGCCCTGGGCCTTGAGTTGGTCGCCCAGCACGGTGGCAAAGGCATCGCCCAGCTTTTGCAGCGCCTTGGGCGGCAGTTCTTCGACAAACAGTTCAACGAGGAGGTTTTGGGTCGTCATGTTCTTATTCTTTCCGCGCGCTCAGGCTGCCTTCTTCGTCATCTGTTCCACCCACTCGCGCGGTGCCATGGGGAAGCCCAGGCGTTCACGGCTTTCGTAATAGCTTTGCGCCACGGCGCGGGCCAGGTTGCGGATGCGGCCGATGTACGCGGCGCGCTCGGTCACGCTGATAGCGCCGCGCGCGTCCAGCAGGTTGAAGCTGTGCGCGCCTTTGAGCACCTGCTCGTACGCGGGCAAGGCCAACTGCTGCTCCATCAGGTACTTGGCCTGCTTTTCGTGCGCGTTGAAGGCGGTGAACAAAAAATCGGCGTCAGAGTGCTCGAAGTTGTAGGTGGATTGCTCCACCTCGTTTTGTTTGTACACGTCGCCGTAGCTCAGGGTGTCGGTCCACTTGAGGTTGTAGACGTTGTCCACGCCCTGCAGATACATCGCCAGGCGCTCCAGGCCGTAGGTGATTTCGCCCGTGGCGGGCTTGCAATCAATGCCGCCCACTTGCTGGAAGTAGGTGAACTGCGTGACTTCCATGCCGTTGAGCCAGACCTCCCAGCCCAGGCCCCAGGCGCCGAGCGTGGGGTTCTCCCAGTCGTCCTCGACGAAGCGGATGTCATTCTTCTTAAGGTCAAAGCCCAGCGCTTCGAGGCTGCCCAGGTACAGCTCCAGGATATTGGCCGGCGCGGGCTTCAAGACCACCTGGTACTGGTAGTAGTGCTGCAGACGGTTGGGGTTCTCGCCGTAGCGGCCGTCCTTGGGGCGGCGGCTGGGCTGCACGTAGGCGGCCTTCCACGGCTCGGGGCCAATGGCGCGCAGGAAGGTGGCGGTGTGCGAGGTGCCAGCGCCCACTTCCATGTCATAGGGTTGCAAAAGGGCGCAACCCTGCGCGTCCCAGTAGGACTGCAGCTTCAAAATGATTTGCTGGAATGTCAACATGGCGTATTTGGCTGTGGCACTGGAAAGCCAGGGCCGGGCAAGTAAGGGGGAAAAGAAGAAAACGCGGTGCGTGAGCCAAACCCAACGCCCGCCGCCCCAAGGCAACAAGGACGGGCATCGCGCGCGCAAACCGGTGATTTTACGGCGCTGCGGCCGGCTTCCATCAAATCGCTGCCATTGGGCCGCCCCATGAAAAAAGGCCGGAGCCCTTTTGGAGCCCCAGCCTTCCCAACCAGTCACGCAAGCTATAAGCCGGTGCGTACCAGTGACCACCTTTGCGGGCAGCCTGTCGGCGCACCTGTTGTGCGCCAAATCAAATCACTATCCATCACACTGGCCCACAGCGCCACCACGAGGCGCTGCCTAGGCCAGTGACCCCGCGCAAGGGCCGCCCCGCCGCGCTGGGGGCGTCCCCCTTCAGGGGGAAGGCGCGCAGCGCCTCAGGGGGTGCTTCTCAGTACTCCCAGAAAATGCGTTGTAGCTCTTTGCTGTCGTTGGTCTTGGTAAGGGCCACCATGGCCAGGATGCGCGCCTTTTGGGGGCGCAGGTCATGGGCGACCACCCAGTCGTATTTGTCGTCGGGCTGCTCGGCATTGCGCAGCACAAAACCGTCGGGCACGCGGGCCGAGCGGACAATCTGCACGCCGCTGGCGCGCAGAGTCTTGAGCGATTCCACAGCCTGCGCCGCCACCGAGCCATTGCCGGTACCTGCGTGAATCAGTGCCTTGACGCCAGCCTTGCCGTAGGCTTCGATGCCCGTGGTGTTCATGTTGCTGTAGCCGTAGACGATGTCCACCGCTGGCAGGGCCTGGATGTCGTCGATGTTGAACTCGGACTGGGTGGTATGGCGCTTGACCGGGGCGCGGAACCAGTAGTTCTTGCCTTCCACCACCATGCCCAGCGGGCCCCACTGGCTCTTGAAGGCCTCGGTCTTGATGTTGATGGTCTTACTCACATCGCGGCCGCTCTGAATCTCGTCATTCATCGTCACCAAAACGCCCTTGCCTGCCGCGTCCTTGCTGGCGGCCACACTGACCGCGTCATACAGGTTCAGCGCGCCGTCGGCAGACAGGGCGGTGCCGGGGCGCATGGAGCCCACGACTACGATGGGCTTGGCTGTGCGAACCACTAGGTTCAGGAAGTAGGCGGTTTCTTCCAGGGTGTCGGTGCCGTGGGTGATCACGATGCCGTCCACGTCGGCCTGCTTGGCGAGGGCCGACACACGCTGACCCAGCTTGAACAGGTGGTCGTTGGTGAAGCTCTCCGACGCAATCTGGAACACCTGCTCGCCGGATACCTTGGCCACGCTGGCCAACTCCGGCAGTCCTGCCAGCAGCTTGTCGACCGGCACCTTGGCCGCGGCATAGGTGGCGCTGTTGGCGGCCGAAGCGCCAGCCCCGGCAATGGTGCCACCGGTGGCCAGCACCACCACGTGGGGCTTGACGGCCTGGGCCATGGCGACGGCCGAGGCAGCGGACAGCAGCAGGCCGGCGAGCCAGCGGTGAGCGGGTGGGAAAATGCGCATGAAAGGGGTCTCCTGAACTGTGTTCTGAAATTCGCAAGGGCAAGCTTCCGCTGGTTTGTGTAATTGCCCTGCGTCCCGTCGTGTTGTCGGCGGTGCGGCATCCTATGAGAGATCAGCACACAGCCTTGCGGAATAATCACCTGGTCCCTGTGAAACTCACTCACACCAAATTTTCAAGGAGCGGGCGATGAATCTGCGACAGCTGGAAGTCTTCCAAGCGGTGCTCCAGACCGGCAACATGAGCGCTGCGGGGCGCCTGCTGTGCATTACCCCGTCCGCTGTGAGCAAGGCCATTGCGCACACCGAGCTGCAATTGGGCTACCGCCTGTTCATGCGCACTCCCGCAGGGCTGACGCCCACGCCCGAGGCGCAGGTGCTGGCAGCAGAGTCCACCGGCATCCACCGCCAGCTCGATGCATTGCGCCGCACCGCCCGCAACCTGGCCACGGCAGACACGGGCGATGTGCGCCTCGCCGCCATTCCGGCCGTGAGCCACGAGTTTTTGCCGCACTTGCTGCAGCAACATGCGCTGCGCTACCCTCAGGTGGGCGTGGAGGTACGCACCATTCACCAGGACCAGATGACACAGGCTTTGCTCACGCGCAGCGTGGACTTCTGCCTAGGGTTTTACAAACACCCGCACCCGCAAATTGGCAGCGACCTGCTGGTGAGCGGGCGCCTGTACCTGGCGGTGGCGCAGTCGGTGTGGATGCGCCAGCCCCGCGCCACATCACGCAGCGCGCGGCTGGCGCAGGTGCCGGTGGTGCGACTCGTGGGTGACGATCCCATGCGCCAGTCCATTGACGAGATTGCCCAGCGCCTGGGCACGCCCGCAGGGCCCGGCATGCAGGTCCAGACATCGCAGCTGGCGCTGGAGCTGGTGCGGCTGGGCATGGGCTGGACGGTCATCGATTTCCTGACGGCCACCCACCTGGACCCGGCCACGATGGTGGCGCTGGAGTTGCACGAGCTGCCGCCCATCTCGCTGTACAGCTACCACGCAAGGTCTTCACCGCCAGGCCTGCAGGCCACCCGCATGCTAGCCATGTTGCCGGGGCTGCTGCACGACACCTTGTCGCCTACCGCCAAACGGGCGGTGCCAGTGCGCTGAACGGCCACACGCACCACCCCACCGAGGATGCCGATGCAAAAAGGCCCGCGCGTCGCATGACGGGCGGGCCTTGGTCGGGGCTTTGATTGGGCATCAAGTCCGGTCAATCACCCCAGCGTCGAAGCACCAGACTGGCATTGGTGCCACCAAAACCGAAGCTGTTGGACAGCGCGGTGCGGATGGGCGCATCCACCGTCTCACGGACCAGGGGCATGCCCTCGGCAGCGGGCTCCAGCGTCTCGATGTGGGCAGAACCGGCGATAAAGCCCTCGCGCAGCATCAGCAGGCAATAGATCGCTTCTTGCACACCGGTGGCTCCCAGCGAGTGGCCGGTGAGCGACTTGGTGGACGAGAACCGGGGAATGGCGTCGCCGAACACTTCGCGGATGGCGCGCAACTCGGGCACGTCGCCAACGGGCGTGGAGGTGCCGTGGGTGTTGATGTAGTCAATGGGCTCGCTCACCGTGGAGATGGCTTGGCGCATGCAGGCAATGGCCCCATCGCCTGAAGGCGCCACCATGTCGGCGCCATCGGATGTGGCGCCAAAACCGATCACTTCACCCAGGATGGTGGCGCCCCGCGCATGCGCGTGCTCCAGGCTTTCCAGCACCACGGCACCGCCACCGCCCGACAGCACAAAGCCATCGCGGTTGGCGTCGTAGGCGCGCGATGCCTTCTCAGGCGTGGCGTTGTAAGCGCTAGACATGGCGCCCATGGCGTCAAAAAGCAGGCCCATGCCCCAGGTGACTTCTTCGCCGCCGCCCGCAAACATCACGTCCTGCATGCCCCAGGCGATTTGCTGGGCGGCCGCGCCGATGCAATGCGCCGAGGTGCTGCACGCCGAGGTGATGGAGTAGTTGATGCCCTTGATGCCAAAGTTGGTCGACAGGCAGGCAGACACGGTGGAGCTCATGCAGCGCGTGACCTGGTAGGGCCCCACGCGGCGAATGCCCTTGCTCCGCAGGATGTCGGCCGCTTCGATCTGGTTGGCGGGGGAACCGCCGCCCGAACCCATGATGAGCCCGGTGCGCGGGTGCGACACCTGTTCGGGGGTCAGGCCCGCTTCGGCAATCGCGTTGGCCAGCGAGATGTGGGCGTAGGCCGCCGCATCGCCCATGAAGCGCAGTTGTTTGCGGTCGATCAGCTCTTCAAGATTGATCTGCGGCACGCCTGCCACCTGGCTGCGCATGCCCAGTTCGGCAAACTGGGGCATGGACCGGATGCCGGAGCGGCTTTCTCGCAGAGACTGCGACACAGTGGCCATGTCGTTGCCAATGCACGAAACAATGCCCGTGCCGGTGATCACCACGCGTTTCATGCTGCTGCTCCTTGTTCGGCTCCGGCAGGTGCGGCGACCTCTTCGCGCTTGAACAGACCGACGCGCAGGTCATTGGCCACGTAGATCTCCTGGCCGTCGGCCAGCAGACGGGCGTCGCCAATGGCCATGACCAGCTTGCGCTTGATCACGCGCTTGATGTCAATCTCATAGGTCACCAGCTTGACGTTAGGGCCGACTTCGCCCGTGAACTTGACCTCGCCCGCGCCCAAGGCGCGACCCTTGCCCGGCAAACGCAGCCAGGTCAGGTAAAAACCGATGAGTTGCCACATGGCATCCAGCCCCAGGCAGCCCGGCATGACCGGGTCGCCCTGGAAGTGGCAGTCAAAAAACCAGAGGTCGGGGCGCACGTCGAGTTCAGCGCGGATCTTTCCCAGCCCATGCGCGCCACCATCGCTGTCGATGTGCGTGATGCGGTCGAACATCAGCATGGGCGGCAGCGGCAAGCGCCCGCTGTCGGCGCCGAACAGCCGGCCTTCGCCCGAGGCAATCAGTTGTTCGTAGGAAAAGGAATCTGCCATTTTCAGTCGTGCTCCAGAACAGCGGGTGGCCCGCCTCAAATCATCGTTGTACGCAACCCAAGCCCCGGTTGCGGGGCTCCATTATCAAGGCATAGGGAGTCAACTCTAAACAATGTGCGCCCAAGCCGCCCGCTCGGGCCGAGAGTCGTCTGACCTGCTCAAGGGTAGCGAGCCATGCCGCCCCTGTGAGTGACCTTGACCAAAAGGGCTACCAACAGCGTCAATCCTGCCAGCGCCCACAGTGGCAAAAGGCCCCAGCGCGATACCCAAAACGCGTACGGAGTGATCGCCCAGCCGTTGTGTGCATCCAGCCCCCGGCCCTGCACCTCGCCCTTGAGCACGCCACGGGTATGGCGCTCCAGCTGGTGCGTGACCACCCCCCGGTGATCAATGATGGCCGTGGCGCCGGTGTTGGTGGCGCGCACCATGGGCCGCTCGAACTCCAGCGCGCGCATGCGGCTGATGTGCAGATGCTGGTCAATGGCAATGGTGTTGCCAAACCAGCCAATGTTGCTGAAGTTGACAAACACGGTGGGCGCCTGGGCCGGGTCCACAAACCGCGCGCCCAGTTCTTCGCCAAAAAGATCCTCGTAGCAGATGTTGGGTGCAATGCGCTGCCCCGCCCAGGCAAACGAGGTCTGCCCGACGGCGCCGCGATTGAAGTCGCCCAGCGGAATGTCCATCATGGCCGTGAACCATTTGAAAAATGGAGGGATGAACTCGCCAAAGGGCACCAGGTGGTGCTTATCGTAGCGGTACCGTCCGTTGCCCCCCGGGGCCATGCCCAGTACCGAATTGGTGTAGCCCACCGCGTCGTCACCCAGCGGAATGCCCAGCATTGCGGCCTGGGCGCCTTCGGTGTAACGGGTCTCGATGCCTTCCAGATAACCCGGCATCAATTGCTGGGGCAGCAGTGGAATCGCCGTCTCGGGCGCGACGACCAAATCAGCCTTGGCATCCCGAAGGGCCTGGGCGTACCACTGGAGGGCCACCGGCACGCCGCTGCCAGCCTGAAATTTTTCGTCCTGCGGGATATTCCCTTGCAACAGTTCCAACGTCAGCGCGGGTGCCGGGCGCTGTGACGGCGTGTGGCACAGATCGACCGCACACATGCGCTGCAGCGAGGCCATCACCAGCACCGCACAGCCCGCCAGCACAAGTGCCCAGGTGCGCCAACTGCGCTGATCGGCACTTCGCAGCTGCGCGGCGCCCATGCCCAAGATGGCCGCCACGGCGCCCACGCCATACACCCCCACGCTGCGGGCGAGCACCGACAGCGGACCATCCACATGTGCATAGCCGCCCGCGCCCCACGGAAACCCTGTCCACAAGGTGCCACGCGCCAGCTCGGCCAGCAACCAGATCGCTCCGAAAAGCAGAGCACTTAATCCTTTATGGCCAGGCGCTAGATGGCAAAACAAACCCAATACGAAGGCGTAGTAGCTGCCTAAAAAGGCGGCAAGCCCCAACACCGCAGCCACCGCCAGCGGCGCGGGCAAGCCGCCGTAGTTGTGCATGGAGATGAACAACCACCAGAATGTGCCCGCCAGCCACGCCGTGGCAAACACGCCACCGACCAGCGCGCCGCGCCGCCATCCCACGGCCTCGTCCGCACGCGGCCGCACCAGCCATGCCAGCACCGCCATCGATACCAGCTGCAGCCACCACAGGGGTTGTCCAGTCCACGGCCAGGCCAGCGACGCGGCCTGCGCCAGACCGGCGGCCACGGCCAGCGGCACCTGTAGGGCAAGCCGCGGCCCTGCCAGGGTTCGGGATTGCGCCATCACTCTGCGGCGCTGGCGTCTTCGACCCGCGACACCTTGAACCAGCGCACGGCGCCGCCCTTGGTGTGCAGCACCACAAAATGCAGGCCGCCCAACTGGATGTGTTCGCCGCGCTTGGGCACATGGCCCATCTCGTGGGCAATCAGACCGCCAATGGTGTCAAAGTGCTCACCTGGGTCGCTGCCCAGGATGGAGGCGTCAAACGCCTCGGCAACCCGCTCAATGGGTGTGTCGCCGCTGACCCGATACGTACGGTCGGCCAGCCCAAAGATGTCGCCTTCGTCTTCAGGGATGTCGAACTCGTCTTCGATCTCGCCCACGATCTGTTCCAGCACATCTTCGATCGTGATGAGCCCGGCCACCCGGCCAAACTCGTCGATCACGATGGCCAGGTGGTTGCGGTTGCCGCGAAACTCGCGCAGCAGGTCGTTCAAGCCCTTGCTCTCCGGCACAAACACCGCCGGGCGCAGCAGGGCGCGGATGTTCAGCTCTGGCGCCCGCTGCAGCTTCAGCAGGTCTTTGGCCATGAGAATGCCAATGATGTTCTCGCGCTCGCCCTGGTACACCGGAAAACGCGAGTGCGCGGTGTTGATCACCAAGTACAGCAGCTCTTCGTAGGGTGCCTCGATGTTGACCATGTCCATGCGGGGGGCAGCCACCATCACGTCACTGGCCGTCATGTCGGCCATGCGAATCACACGCTCCAGCATCACGCGCGATTCAGCGCCGATGACCTGGTTGTCTTCGGCCTCAGCCAAGGCGTTGATGAGTTCTTCCGTGGAGTCGGGCCCAGGGTTGATGAACTCGGCCACTTTCTGCAGGAAGGTGCGCTTGTCTTCCCTTTCGGGCGGACGCCCGGGGTGCGCGGGGTGCGGGTCAGACACTGTCTGGGACGTGCGGTAGTGAATCAGGCCCCTAGGATAGCGGATTGTCATGACGCCAGGCCATTGCAGCGCCCCAGCGGCATGAACGCCTGTTCGATGGCCTTATTCGGCAGACTGGTGGCGGGCGTGCTGCACGCCACTGCGCACTTCCTGGACACCGGCCAGAAAATCCCAGAACTGCTTGGCTTGCTTCTTGATCTGGTAGTCGACTTCGGCAAACTGCTGTTCCACCATCTCGGCCATTCGGGTGTCCAGGCTGGCGGGTGCAATCTGCAGGTAAGCCTCGGACTCTGATCCGTCGCGGCGCACGGTGGCACCCGCGCCGCGCGCGATTTTGAGCATGGCGGTGTTTTCAGACAGCGCATGGATGAAGACCATGTTCACGCCCTCATTGCGAGCGTGCATCACGGCGCGCTCGAACAGGCGCGCGCCAAATCCGCGGCCACGGGCCTGCTTGAGAACGGACACGCCGAACTCGGCGCAATGTTTGTGTTCAGGATGCTCAGAAAAGGCCAGATGGGCCATCGCGATGAGTTCAAGGCGGCGGTTGTAGATGCCAAAAATCTCGTCGCGGTTGAAATCAAGCTGCTCCGCATAGCGGCGAATCTGCTCGTCGTTGGCCGCATAGCCAAAGCGCAGGTACCGGTCCGCAGGCTCCAGCTGCAGCAAGTGCTGCGTGATGCGTTCGCGGTAGGAGGGGCCAAGGGCGCGAATGGGGACCATCACAGGGTGGGAGTTGGTATTGCGGCTCTCAACAGACGGGCGACCCGCCGCGGGGCGCAGCATGGCTTTGCTGATGTACCAGGAAGCCTTCAGCCAGTCTTTGGTTGCGATCATGCCTGCAAATATAAGGGTTTTCCCTGATCATTTCCAGTCCAATTTGCTGCATTGCAACAAAATAAGAGAGTCCAGTCAAAATATGATTCAAATTGGCCTCTAGCGCTTATCTATCAAGCGCAAGCAGCTATGTTTTTTGCAGTGAATGCGCACCGGGACACAAGCCAGCAGGTCGCCTCGGAGACGCAACACCCTCTCTTGAAGCCATGGCGACCTCCCGATGACCGAGCAGCGTATATTGATCCGACCCGCGCGGCAACCGCTCGCGCGACCCGGGCTGTCACACAGGTACCGCTGTCGTGGCCTTCACCCGGTCAAGCACAAAACTTGTCTTGCAGTCCTGCACGCTGGGGTGCTTGAGCAATGTGTCCATGATGAACCGGCTGTAGTGCGCCATGTCGGCCACCACCACGCGCAGCAGATAGTCCATCTCGCCGGTCAGGGCTGCGCATTCCACCACTTCGGGCCAGGTCTGCACGCTTGCGCGGAACAGGTCCATGGGGTTGCGTTTGTGGCTTTCGGTGTGTTTTTCGAGCCGCACGTTCAGATATGCCGTCAAACCCAGGCCCACAGCCTCGGGTGGCACCAAGGCGACATACCGGTTGATGACGCCGCTGTCTTCCAGGCGCTTGACGCGGCGCAACACCGCGCTGGGGGACAGGCCCACCTGCTCACCGATGACGTCATAGGTTTCGCGGCCGTTTTCCTGCAGACGGCGCAGGATGGCCCGATCCAGCTTGTCTAGTGCGTTGAAACCACTCATGGCGCAGGATTCTACGAAAACCGGCGCACTTTTAGCAGCCCTTGGCGCGGGCGCGGGTATGTCCCGATAGTGACTCGGCGGGCGCAATACAAAAATTGATCTCACAAAATAGAACGATCGTTCTTTTTTGTGTGCATAAAAAAATCAATTCCATGGAGACAACACATGACCGGATTTTTCAGCCGCTTGCTGCGGCGACTCGCGCTGGCGGCCACGGCCGGGCTTTTGCTCGCAGGGGCCAGCGCTCACGCGCAAAACGGCTACACCCAGACGCGCTATCCCATCGTGCTGGTGCACGGCCTTTTTGGCTTTGACTCTGCCCTCGGGGTCGACTACTTCTATGGCATTCCGGATGCGCTGCGCCAGGGAGGCGCGAAGGTCTACGTAGCGCAGGTGTCGGCCGCCAACAGCACCGAGGTGCGCGGCGAGCAGTTGCTGGCGCAGGTGAAGACCATTCTGGCCATCACCGGCGCGGCCAAGGTCAACCTCGTCGGCCATTCCCACGGCGGGCCCACCACACGGTATGTGGCAGGTGTTGCGCCGCAGCTGGTGGCGTCGGTCACCTCCATTGGCGGCGTGAACAAGGGGTCGCGAGTGGCCGACATCCTGCGGGGCGTGGCGCCCGCCGGGTCGGTGTCCGAAGCCGTGGCCAATGCGGCCGCCAAGGCACTTGTCAGCCTGATCAACCTCACGTCCGGGGGATCGGGCTTGCCGCAGATGCCAACGGCGGCGCTGGATTCGCTCACCACGGCCGGGCTGGCCAACTTCAACCGCCGCTTTCCGCAAGCACTGCCCAGTGGCTGCGGCAACGGGGCCGAGCTGGTCAACGGCGTGCGCTACTACTCGTGGACGGGAACAAAACCCCTGACCAACGTGCTGGATGCCAGTGACGGCCTGCTCAGCGTGATGAGCCTGACTTTTGGCGAGGCCAACGATGGCCTGGTGTCTGCATGCTCGTCCCGATTGGGCAAACACCTGGGTGACTATCGCCAGAACCATCTGGACGAAGTAAACCAGCTGCTGGGCCTGCGCGACTGGTTCTCGACCGACCCGGTCACGCTGTACCGCCAGCACGCCAACCGCCTCAAGCTGTTGGGCCTGTAATCCGTGAAACACTCCCGCGTTTTCGCAGGAGTCGCTCTTGTCACTGCCACAACCGCCGTGGTCTGGTGGCTGGCGGAGCCGCACTCCTTATCAGTGGGAGGGGCATCGTCGGGCCAAGCACCGGTGTCGGCCACGTCGCCCCCCGCCTCCCCGGGCCTGCGCGCCTCTGCGCGGCCGATGGACAGCAGCTTCTTTGCGGCCCGTCGTGCCGCCAGCCCCGAACACAGCGCCGACCCGCTGCTGGTCCAGGGTCTGCGCGACTCGCTGGAGGCCCTGTTGATGGAGGCCCGAGCCGATGACACAGCCGACCCCACCGAGCTCAAGCAGCGTCTGGCCGGGCTGGTGGGCAAACACTTCCCGGCGGCGCTGGCCACCCGGGCCTTGGCATTGGCCGGGCGGTACGTGGACTACCGCGTGGCGCTGGGTCAGTTGCGCACCCCCCAGGATCTGACAGACCCTGGCGCGTTGCGCGAATCCCTGGAGGCACGCCACAAGGTGCGCCAGCAGTTTTTTGACGGCGACGAATACGAGGCCTTGTTTGCCCGCGAGGCGGACCTGGACCGCTACACCCTGGCGCGCCTGGAGATCGCCCGCAACACCCAGTTGCCCCCCGAACAACGCGCCCAGGCCCTGCGCGACGCCGACGGCGAACTGCCCGAAGCACGCCGCACCGAGCGCCTGTCCGCCACCGAACACATGGCTGCAGCCGCCCAAACCGCCGCGTTCAACGCCCAGAACACCGACGAACGCACCCGCCACGCTGCGCGCAGCACCCAATATGGCGAAGCGGCCGCCCATGCCATGGCCCAGCTCGACCGGGAAGAACAACACTGGCAACAGCGGCTTGACCAATACAGCCAGGCCCGCACCCAGCAAGGCGACGGCGCTGCGCTGCAGCAACTGCGCCAACAGCTTTTTTCGGCAGAAGAGCAACAGCGCATCGACGCAGCCCTGGCCCTGCGCCAGTTGCCCCCCCCCGCCCCCGGGTCCTGAACCCGCCCATCGCGAAAAAACCCGGGGCACCCATCCAGCCCTCAAGCGGGTGTATTGCGCAGATATTTGATCATTCGCAATATTCCTGCAAACGGGGCGATAAAGCCTGTTGATTTCGCCAGAAAAATGAGGCACTGCGCGCCTACAGTGCATGACATTGATCAACGAAAGCCGGAGACACCCCATGAACGCTGCCCTGCCGCAAACAAACACCGCCCAACTGGATGCCTGGGAGAACCCCATGGGCCTGATGGGGTTTGAGTTCATCGAATTCACCTCGCCCACGCCCGGCGTGCTGGAGGCCGTCTTTGAAAAGCTGGGCTTTACGCTGGTCGCCAAGCACCGCTCCAAGGACGTGGTGCTGTACCGCCAGAACGGCATCAACTTCATCCTGAACCGCGAACCCCACAGCCAAGCGGCGTACTTTGGCGCCGAACACGGCCCTTCGGCCTGTGGCATGGCGTTCCGCGTGAAAGACGCGCACAAGGCCTACCAGCGTGCATTGGACCTGGGCGCCCAGCCCATCGAGATCCCCACCGGCCCCATGGAACTGCGCCTGCCCGCGATCAAAGGCATTGGCGGCGCGCCGCTGTATCTGATCGACCGCTTTGAAGACGGCAAGTCCATCTACGACATCGACTTCGAATTCATCGAAGGCGTGGACCGCCGCCCCGTGGGCCACGGTCTGAACCTCATCGACCACCTCACGCACAACGTGTACCGCGGCCGTATGGGTTTTTGGGCTAACTTCTACGAGAAGCTGTTCAACTTCCGCGAAATCCGCTACTTCGACATCCAGGGCGAATACACCGGCCTGACCTCCAAGGCCATGACCGCGCCTGACGGCAAGATCCGCATCCCGCTGAACGAAGAGTCCAAGCAGGGCGGCGGCCAGATCGAAGAATTCTTGATGCAGTTCAACGGCGAAGGCATCCAGCACATCGCGCTGATCTGCGACAACCTGCAGGACGTGGTCGACAAGCTGGGCATGGCTGGTGTGTCGCTGGCCACCGCGCCCAATGACGTCTATTACGAAATGCTGGACACCCGCCTGCCCGGCCACGGCCAGCCCGTGCGCGAACTGCAATCGCGCGGCATCCTGCTGGACGGCACCACCGCTGACGGCACGCCCCGCCTGCTGCTGCAGATCTTCTCGACCCCCATGCTGGGCCCGGTGTTCTTTGAATTCATCCAGCGCGAAGGCGACTACCGCGACGGCTTTGGCGAAGGCAACTTCAAGGCACTGTTCGAGTCGCTGGAGCGCGACCAGATCAAACGGGGGGTGCTGAACGCCTGAGACGGGTCAGGTAACCCAGAGGGTTAACCCTGAGCGGATGCCTATACTGCGCGCTCCCTGGAACTCAAAAGGATCCCGATGTCGCTCCGTCGCATTTTGTTCAGCGTTGCCCTCGCCAGCGTGGCCACCGCCACCCTGGCGCAGAATCCCTCCGCCCCCCTCACCATCGTGGTGCCTTACCCCGCGGGTGGCCCGCTGGACATTTCTGCACGCGTCGTCGCCGAAGGCTCCACCGGTCTGGGCACCATCACGGTAGAAAACAAGCCTGGCGCGGGCGGCGGCACCGGGGCAGACCTGGTGGCCAAGGCCCCCAAGACCAGCAATATGGTGCTGATGGGCGCGGTGGCCACGCATGCGGTCAACCCCTGGCTGTACAAGAACTTTCCATACAACCCGCTCAAGGACTTCAAGCCCATCGCCCTCGTGGCCCGCACGCCCAATGTGCTGGTGGTGAACGCGCAACAGGCGGCCACGCTTGGCATCAAGACCACGCCCGACCTGGTGCAGTACCTCAAGAAAAACCCGGACCAGGCCAAGTACGGCTCGGGCGGCAACGGCAGCATCGGCCACATCTCGGCCGAGATGTTCAAGTCGCTCACCAACACCAAGATGGGTCATACGCCATTCCAGGGCTCCAAGCCCGCGCTGGCGGCGCTGGAGTCCGGCCAGGTGCTGCTGGTGTTTGACAACCTGGCCTCGGCGCTGCCGCAGATTCAGTCGGGCAAGCTGCTGGCGCTGGGCGTGACCACGCTGAGCAGCAATGAGGCATTGCCAAAGGTGCCGAGCATCAATGACAGCGTGCAAGGCTTCAACGTGTCGACCTGGTTCGGCCTGTTTGCGCCTGCGTCGCTGCCCGAAGCAGACGCGCGCCGCTACGCCACGGCATTTTCGAACGCCATGCATTCACCTGCCGGCATGGCGAAGTTCAAGAAGATGGGGATCACGCCCGAAGAGCTGACGCTGGACGGGTTTGCGCAGTTTGTGCGCTCGGAAAACAGCAAATACGAGTTTCTGATCCGGGCCGCAAAAATCAAGATCGATTAACAGCCGTCGGGCAGGTGCGCGCCACTTTCTCGGCGCGCAGGGTCATGGCGGCAAAGGAGCAAAAAATGGGACAAGCCCCCGTCGTCTATGGCCAATCCACCCGCCCACCGCGTGGCGACTACTCGCGTGCGAGCGCAGACTACACCTGCCCGCAAGACTACGCGAGCTACACCGCCGCCGACCACGACACCTACCGCCGCCTGTACGAGCGCCAGCGCGCCATGTTGCCGGGCCTGGCGAGCCAGGCATTCATTGATGCCCTGCCGTCCCTGGGCGCCAGCGACCGCATACCACGGTTTGAAGAGGTGAACGAGCGCCTGCACAAGGCCACCGGCTGGGAGCTGGTGGGCGTGCCCGGGCTGATCCCCGAGGTGCCATTTTTCACCCTGCTGGCCAACCGCAAGTTCCCAGTGACGGACTGGATCCGCAAGCCCGAGGAGTTTGAGTACATCGTCGAGCCCGACATTTTTCACGACCTGTTCGGCCATGTGCCGCTGCTGTTCAACCCGGTGTTTGCGGACTATGTGCAGCGCTACGGCCAGGGCGGGCTGAAGGCGCAGGGGCTGGGGTCGTGCGAGATGCTCTCGCGTTTGTACTGGTACACGATCGAGTTCGGGCTGATCCGCGAAGCGGGGCAGTTGCGGGCGTATGGCGCGGGGATTTTGAGTTCGTCGGGCGAGTTGGCGTATTCGGTGCAGAGCCCGGAGCCGCAGCGCATTCCGCTGGCGCTGGAGCGCACCATGCGCACGCGCTACAAGATTGATACGTACCAGCAGACGTACTTTGTGATCGACAGCTTTGAGCAGTTGTTCGACATGACCGCCGCGGACTTTGCGCCGATCTATGAGCGGCTGCGGGGGTTGCCGGAGTTTGCGGCGGATGAGCGGGATGGGGTGGCGGCTTGATTTTTTAATAAAAATCGGCTCTAGCGCTTATCCATCAAGCGGTAATAGCTATTGTTTTTATAGTCCCTGAGTTCTCCTCCGCCCGTTAGGGCTGGGCCTGTCAAAGCCTTGCGCTGGTCTTGGTGCGTGCTTTTGCAGAGTGCGGAGGCCGGGAGTCGCCCGGCATGCGAGTAACTTTCTTTTGCGTCGCCAAAAAGAAAGTCACCAAAGAAAAGGCGACCCCGCTGTCTGCGTCCCCAGCGCTGCGCGCTGGGGCAACCTGCGGTGCTCGCGGGCAGGGTGCGCCGCAGAACTCACTGCGCTGCTTTGCACTCCGTTCAGACAACTGCGGCGAGCTAGTCCAC
>JAHJWB010000007.1 GCA_018828125.1 Gammaproteobacteria bacterium
ATGGAAAACTGCTGCAACCCGGGTTCGGTGAGTCGCCTTGCGGGTTCGGCTCATCGATGGGTTGAACTGTACGCCGGGGGTGTTCAGAGAAAAACTACCTCGTCGCAAACTGACTGTTCCAGTTCTGGAAACAATCAACGGACGCAGAGGGCGTTCCGCGCATGTGAGCTACGGGGAGACCATGGCAAAGCGCTGCAATGCGTCGTTGGCGGGCGCAAATTTGGCCCACTACTGGAAGCGTAGGAGCCGCGAAAAGGGTGCGCCAGTGGTGCCCGAGGGGCACGGGGAGTTCAGGGGGCGCGCTCGGTCGGCTCGGCGCGAAAGTTCTATCCGCACGCTGGAACCAGCGAGAACTCGTGCGAGGAGCCGCCGGTCGGTCGGGCCGAAGCAGCACCCACGAAGCACCGATGAGCGACAAGACTGCTATAAAATATATAGCCTTTAGCGCTTATCCAGCAAGCGATAGAGGCCAAAACATCTAAATAGTGAGCCAAACAAGAGGGCCGGGAGTGATGAGACCAATAGGCCGCACAGCTGGTTTGGAGGCCTCACTCAGATCAGAGGTGGAGCCTCTCAAGGCCAACCCCTCGCAGGCCTAGACCTTGGCGACGCCTTCGTCCAAGGTGGCCGTGATGGCAAACAGGCTGAGAAATCCGCTCATGTCGAAAACCTCGCGAACCATGGTTTGGAGGCCCACCAGCACCAGCTTGCCTTTGCTGGCGCGCAATTTTTTGCCTGCCAGCAGAATCACGCGCAACCCGGCGGAACTGATGTAGTCCAGCGAGGACAGGTCAAACACCAGGCGTTGCACGCCCGCCTCCAATTGCTCGGTGACCACGCGTTCCAGCTCGGGCGAACTGCTGCTGTCCAGGCGGCCACAGGGTCGCAAGATGAGGATGTCGCTGCGCTGCTCCTGTTCGAGATTCATGGATGCAATCCTTGTGATGGGAAATGAGGGAGGGGGAGTAAAACGCCAACGGCGCATTGTAGAAGTCCCGACGCTCGGCAGCGCCCTTGCAGGGGCGCTGCGGTGGATACGCGGGAGCCCAAGACCAGCGCGGCTACTTGGCGGCTTGCGCCTCCACGTTGATGACTTCCGCAACGTTGAGCAACAGCATAGGCGGGTAGAGCCCGAGCGCGTGTACCGTGCGCATGTTGATGAGCAGCGAGAAACGTTGCAGTGTGGACGCGGGGATGTCCTGCGTGCGCTTTTTTTCCACCAGGATCTGGCGCGCCATCGACGCGGCATAGCGCCCAATGTTGGCGCCATTCGAAAACAGGCCGAACATGCAGCCGGACTGCCGAACAATGCTTTCGGTAGCGCAAAAGGTGGGCAGTTTGTTGTCGAGGGCGGCTGTGGTGACGGCGTCGCGGTGGGTGTAAGCCAAAAAGGTGATCGGTCCCACATACAAGAGGTCGGCCCCTTGTTGGGCGATGCCTTGGATTTGCGCGGCAATCTGGCCCGGGTCGGGTGCGCCGCCGGGCAGCAGCGGAAGGCTGGCCTCCACCACCTCAAAGTTCTGTGCTTTCGCCAACTCTTTCAGCCGGTCACGAATCAGCGCAGAGTTGGGTTCGGCGGGGTTGTGCAAAAAACCCAGCTTGGTGAAGGGCCGGTAGGCACGGATGGCATTGAGTTGCACCGGCAGTGGTGCTACGTGGCTCACGCCCGTGACATTGCGCGCGGGTTGCTCCAGGGTCGGAATCAAGCCGGCGCCGACCGGGTCCGTCACTTCCGTGAACACGATCGGAATGTCGCGAATGGAGGTTCCTGCGGGTTGGTCGTGTTTGCCTGCCAGCGCCAGGGTGGTGGGGGTGCCCCAGACATAGATCAGGTCTGGGTTGGCAGCGCGCACCCGGCTGCGCATGTCGGCAATGTCGTCTGCCTTGCCCGAAAACCGGATGTTGACGTACCGCACCGGGATGTCCTGCCGCTGCAGATAGCTGGTAAAGCCCGCTTCGATGTTTTGCTCGTCCCGTGGCAGAACCATGGCGATGGTGTAGCGCGCCGTGGCGGCTGCAACGGCCGCCGCTGCACCGCTGCTGGCGGTGGTGGCGGAACTGGCCGGCGTTGGTTGCTGCGCATGTGCCGCGCAGCAGGCCAATACCACCACGGCGGTCGAGGTTCTGAGGACGTTTGAAATGATGGACATGAAATTCTCCTGGTCCCGAAATAGAGGCCCTAGGCGGGCGCGTCGGCGCGTGGCACGCGCAGGCCAGCCAACAGGCCCAACGTGGCCACGGTGAGCAGTCCCCCCACGGCAACCACAGCGCCTGCGTAGCCAAACGCGGTGACCGCAACTGCCGTGACAAACGGAGCCACGATGCTGCCGCCCCGCTCAATCAGGCGGAAGGCGGCCAGTGCCTGCTCGGGTGTGGCGGATGCCTTGTGATCGGGCCGGTGTTCAAAAACCTCGGTGGTCAGCGCAATCTGCGGTGACGACTGAAGCGCCTGCCCAAAGCCCAGCAGTGCACAGCAAGCCGCCATGCCCCACACGCCGCCCAGCAGCGGCAGGGACAAACAGGCCAGCACACTCAGCACGCCTCCGAACACGATGAACGGCTTGCGCTGCCCCAACAGATCGGACCAATGCGCGACCAGCGTAGCGGTAGAGGCAAAGCACAGAAAGTACAACAGCAATACCCGGCCTGCCACCGCGGGCGGTTGCTGCAATTCGTTCATGTACAGCGGCACCACCACGGCCAGCACGGTGACGGCCACCAGCCGCCCTGGCAGGGCGGACCCCAGAATGACGGTGATGGCGCGGGGCTCACGCAGCACTGCTAGGTAGCCACGCCAGCCACCCGTGGTGGCCAGCCCTCGATGCCCGGCCTGCCCGCCCGGGGTCGCTCGGTCCAGCGACAGGCGCATGGCCACCACCAGCGCGGCGGCCATACACAACGCGCAGGTCACAAAGCCCGCCACGTCACCCGCGCGTGCCGCGATCATTCCGCCAAACGGAGGGCCCACGATGCCTGCGGCCACAATGGCCGCTGCGACCTCTGCCAAACCCCGCGCGCGCTGTTGCGGCGGGGTGATGCGCACGATGGCGGTTTGCACCAGGATCAGGGCCAGGCCATACGCGGCACCGCCAGCGGCGCGCAGTGCCATCAGCGTCCAGGCATCTTTGGCCCACGACGTTGCGGCCAGCGCGAACATGCCGACCAAGGCCGAAAACACAAGACTCCAGCGCAGGTCAAAGCGCTTGGCAAGTGCGGGGCCCGCGGGCTGGGCCAACGCCAGGGTGGTCATGAAGGCCGCCACGGGCAGGCCCGCCATCATGGTGGGCGACAGCATCATGTCGAAAGGGCGCACTTCGCTCGCGAACACCGTGAAGAAAGGGCGCAACAGCTCTTCGGACAGCGCCACCAGAAATACCGTCAGGCGCAGCAGTGTCAGTTGCGACGCTACTGCGGCGGGGACCGCGGTGGTGCCTTGCGACGACCCCTGGGTGCGGCCGATGGCCTCCAGCAGTTGCGCGCGGCATTCGGCCGCATCCCGGTCGTGTGCGGCGGCGGCATCCTGGGCCACTACATGGCGCCGCTGCCAGCGGCGCTGCACGTGTTGCCAGCCACGTGCTTGTGCGTAAGCCGCAAGCGGGTGCAGCAGCGATTTGCGCCATAGGCCCCGCGAGAGTTCGCGCACCAGCACAGCAGCAATCACCAGTGCCAACACCAGATCCAGCAAGATGCCGGCGAGTTGGCGGTTGACGTAGTCGGCAGGGTAGCCCACCACGACGCTGCCGCCATCGCCCGCGACGTCGACGGCCCGGCGCGAGATATCGTCACTTTCATTGCCGTTCGGACTGGCACCGGTGCTGCGTTGTGCGGGCGTTGCGTCGGCACCCCAGGTCGAATGTGTGGCCGGCGCGTCGCCTTGGCGCAAAGCCAGATAGCTCAGCTCGGGCGCCTCGGCCAGTTGTTTCCTGAAAAGCTCATCAACGCCGCTCAAGCCGTTCCACGGCACCCCGGCGGCAACTGCGCGGGCGACCTGGCCCGCCAGCGTCCGTCCCACGGCGTCAGCGTTGCTCTGGATCTGCAACGTCACAAACGGGCGCGCTGCTTCGCGGGCGATCCACACCATGCTGGACGGCGCTGCCACCACCGCCAGCAACAGAGCAAACCACAGAGCTTTGCCGTATCCGGCGGAGCCCATGCCGCTGCGCGCTGGTTGCACCGAGTCCATGACGCGTGTGCTCCAGCGCAACAGCGCCCACCAGGTCAAAAAGAGAGTGAAGCCGATCAAGGGTAGGGCCTTCACCACCATGCTGAGAGCCGCATCGTGGGCCTGTGTGCGCACATCGCCGGGGTCTACGGCCGCCCACAGCGTCGCTGCAGGTGCGCCGGTAGAGTCGAACATGGCGGTGCCCACAAACACCGCTCGTGCAGTGGTGCGCACGCTGGGCGGGTGGTCGGGGCCATTGACCAAAAGCGGCGCATTCCAGCGCGTATCGATGCCGCTGCGCAATGCCGCGTCGCCCGCGCTGGCAATGGACTCACCGCGGTCAGTCTCCACAAACACGGCGCGCACCGCCTTGTCTTCTGATTGCAAACGCTGCAAGCGCTCGACCAGCGAAGTCTGATCGGCTACGGCCACACCAAACTGCATCCCCCGTTCCGCTTCGTCCGCCACTTGCTGCATGAGGCGCACTACGCGGTCTTGAGACAGCTGGGTCAGTAACTGCTCGGTTCGCCATGCAATCAGCACCAGCGACAGGCCAAACAGCGCCAGAGAAAAGATGACCGCAAACACCAGCGACTCGCGGCGCAGCCTGGGCTGCAGGGCGGCAAGGTCCATAGGTGACGTGGCGTTGGCGGTGCTGGTGGTATCACTCATGGCAAGGTCCCTCTGGCCACTCCGCATGGGCGCTGCGGCAACCCTGCAGAATCGCGGTTTTGTATTTCTTTGCAACTTCCGTATCGTGGGGCACACTCACGGGCCCGTTGTCGGAGTCTTTGGTTTGCTGTCGTCGATTCACCGTTCCCCCCTGTTTCTGCCGCACCATGCGGTGTTCGAGCAGCATCCTGAGTTGCGCGTGCGCCCGCTGGTGCCCGGCGACTACGGTGCATGGTCCGCCCTGCGCGATGGGGTAATCGCCGAACTGCCGCACCCCGATTTTTACGTTCGGGAAGACGACGAGCAGGCCTTTTTCGACGCCCATACCGACCCTGGCGGTGAAACCATTGGGGTGTTTGCCCACGGTGACTTGGTGGCCTATGCCATGGTGGGGTTTCCCAGTTGCGATGCAGCGGCGCAAAACCTGGGTGCCCTGATTGGTTTGCCCGCTGTACAGCACGCCAAGGTCACACACCTGTCCAGCTGCATGGTCACGCCGACCTGGCGCGGGCGTGGTCTGCAACGCGCGCTGCTGGCGGCCCGGCTGGCCTTGGCCCATGCACGCGGGCGGCCGCTGTGTCTGGCCATGGTGTCCTTGCACAACCACTCCAGCCGCCACAACCTGCTCCGGCAAGGGCTGCACATCGCGTGGACCGGCGCCATCGACGGGCTGCAGCGGCATGTCGCCATGATCGACCTTGACCACGGTTTGCACTTCGACATGGCCGATGAAATTCTGTTGCCCAGCGACGACTTTGTGGCCCTGCGCGAGGCCGCTGCGGCCGACTACGCCTGCATAGGCGAAGTGCGCGATGCCTCGGGCGTGCGGTTGCGGTATGTTCGGCACCTGCATCATGACCGCACCCCCTGGTAGGTAATGGCCACGACCGTGATGTCGTCGGCCTGTGCGGCGCCCGCTTCAAACGTGCGCACTGCTTGTACCACCCGCTGCGGGACTCCCCCGGCATGGCCCTTGTGGACCGGGTCTGCGCCTACGGCTTCCATCGCGTCCAGCAGGGCGGTCTCGCCAAACAATGTGCCTTCGGCATTATTGGCTTCGGTCACACCGTCGGTGTAAAGCAGCAGCGTTTCGCCGGGCGACAGCACGATTTCGCCCTCGACGTACTCCTGCCCTTCCATCACCGCCAGTGCCATGTTGGAGCCGCGTTCAAGGTAGCTGGCTTTGCCCTCCCGCAGCCACACCGGCGGGTTGTGCCCCGCGTTGACGTAGGTGAGCCGACCGCTGCGCAAATGCAGCACCCCGTAAAACACCGTCACGAACATCATCTGGTCGTTTTCGGCACACAGCTGGTCGTTCAGTGCCGCAATGGTCGGGCCGGGCACGCGCAGGAACAGCGCATTGCTCTTGAGCAGCGTGCGCGAGATCGCCATGAAAAACGCTGCAGGCACGCCCTTGCCGGACACATCGGCCACCACCACCGCCAGATGTTCGTCGTCGATGGGGAAATAGTCGTAAAAGTCGCCACCCACCTCTTTGGCGGGAATCATGGTGGCGGCGATATCCACCTCGCCCACATCCGGGGCGGACCGCGGCAGGATCGACAGCTGCATCTGCCGCGCAATTTCCAGTTCTTGCTGCAGGCTGGCCAGCATGGCTTGGGTTTGCACGGCTGCCTGCAACTCGCGCAGCAGCTTCAGCAACCGGCTTTGCTGGGTGCTGACCAGACCCGACATACGTCCCAGAATACCGGCCAGCTCGGCCAGCTGGTTGGTGGAGCTTTGGGGCAGGGCTTCGGCAAGCGGCGCCACCGGCGCCTCGGTGCGTGTGCCCAACGCGGCCAGAATTTCGTCGCGTGAAGTGGGGTCGAGACTTTCTGCCAGCGACCGCAGCTGATCGCGGATCAGGCGCTCTTGTTGGTGCCGCGTGCGGATGCGCTCTTGCCGCAGGGTTTCCAGGTTCAACAATTCCGACCGGATGGCCACCACCCCACGGGCGATGGCCCCCGATTCGTCTTCTGCTTCCTCTTCACCATCGTCGAGGGAGGCGTCGGTGGCACCGCTCGCCAGCGCTTTCAACACCCCGACAGACCGGGTCAACGGCTCCATGGCGTGCTGCATGTATGCCGCGAGGCCCATCACAATCAGTGCCGCAAACAGCAGTGCTCCGCCTGCGGCGGCGAGATTGAAGAAACGGTCCGACCGGTGCTGCGCGCTTACGTCCTGCATCCACACCAGCGCGCCCACCACGCGCTTGTCCGGGTTCACCACTGGCTGACTGATCAGTTGCAGCGCGCCATCGGTGCGGTTGTCGCTGGCGCCGCTGCGGGCATCCACCGCCAGAATCAACGTTTGCGGCGAGCGCACAGGCACCACGGCGCCGGTGGCGGCCAACGAACCGGGTTGTGTGCCCAGCGTCTCCTTGCCGCGCATGTTGACCAGAAAAATCTCACCGCCCAGGTAGCTGGCAAGCTCCGGCAGGCGCCGCGAGACATCTTGCCCAATGGCCAGCGCGCCACCTTCAAAACCGTGCACTACCACCCACGCATATTCCCGGGGCGCCACCTGGCTGAGTCCGCGGACTACCCCTGCTGCGCCTTCCATCGCGGCTTTGACCCAGCCGTACTCTGCAAGCGGCTGGGGGTCAAAGGCGGGTTCGGTGGTCGACACCAAGGCGCCGCCCGGCCCCAGGATGTCGATGCGAAGTCCGGGTGCCTGGCGCATGGCGTTGGCAAGCAACCTGTCGATGCGCTGGGCTGCGCCAGGAGCTTGCAGATTGTGGAAGGCGGGGTCTTCCAGCAAGCGGCGCGCCAGTGCGTCCTGGCGGTCCAGGTTTTCGTTCTGCAGCTTGTCCCAGGCAATGCGTTGGCCTTGAAGCAGGGCTTCGTTGTAACGCTGGGCCCAGCGCTGCTCCCCCAGCCATCCCATGGTGCCGAGCGCGGTCACCAACAGAGCCATGGCCAGCAACAGGATGAGCATGATGCGACGCCTAAGCTGCATCGTGGTCCTTTCGTGCGGGCAGGGTCAGCGCCATTCGGCGCGTGCGCCAGGCGCTCCATGCCAATGCCAGCGAGGCCGCCAGCCCGATGCTTCCCGTGGCCAGGCTCCCGGCCGCAATGGCCATCGACCCGACCGCGCCCACCGTGCCGCCCACCAGCCAGGCCGTGGGTGACAGGTGCAGCAGACGCTGCGTCGTGGTGACCGCACGGCCCAGAAGGTAGGCTGTCAGCAACCCCGCCACTGCCAACATGGGCGCGTGTCCCACGAAGGTCGCCGGGACCACCAGCGTCAGAGCGTTCAGGGCGGCGGCCACGGCGAGCAGACTGGTGTCCCGGTTATCCCCGGCGCGTCGGCCCCGGTGGGGCACCAGCAGCCCCGCAATCACGCCCAGGCCCAGCGCGCACGCCAACACCGTGTTGCCCAGCAGTTGCGCGCCAGCCGTGGAAACCACCAGCCCCTGGGCTGCCAGCAGCCCGGCCGCCAGCGTGACGCCTGCACCCGCGCCTCCATTCGGACGGGTGTTGCCGCCGCCGTGAGTAGCCGCTGTGGTGGCCAGAGAGGCCGCATGGTCGCGAATGCGGTTGCGCCAGGGGCTGCGGGGTTCGTTCCATCGCAGCAACAGAAAGCCCGCACAGAGAATGGGAAGGGTGAGTGCCAGCACTCCATACAGCGGACCCAGTGCAGTCGAAGCCACGGCGCCCAGCGCAGGCCCGAGCCAGATGGCGGCGCCCAGCCAGGCACCCAGCGACGCGGCATGCCAGCGTGGCATGGCGTGCGCCTGTCCCTGGCGATGGGCGGCCTGCTCCACCGCGGTGCAGGCCACCAGCACAGCTCCGGCCATCGCCCCGCATCCCAGGGCCGTGCCCACCCACAGGGTGCGGTCACTGAGGGGGGCTAAAACGCCCGTGGCCAGCCCAAGGGCCAATGCACCCAGGCCCACGCAGGCCGCGAACAGGACCGATAGCGCATGCCATCGGCGTTGTTGGGTCAGCCACCCTGCCACGGCGGCCGAGGCGAGCCACAGGCAGCATGTCACCGTCGCTTGCAACGCGGGGCTTTGCGTCATGGGGGACGTTGTCTGTGACAACAGCATCCCGGGCAGCGCCGCAGCGCTCAGCGCCATCAGCAAACTGGCCCAGAAGGTTTGAGCCTCTGCCGCCACAACCCGAATCTGCACCAACCCGTGTTCCGCAAAACGATTCGAACCTTCTGCATCGGACAGCAGCCGGTCCAGGTATTCACGGCGGTGGGCCTGGGGCTCGGTCTGCCGCAGGGAGGCGATGAGTCGGCGCACGCGGACCAGCGTTTCATGCACCCCCCGCACGGCATGGCTCAACTGCTGCGCGCGCAGATCAAACCCCCGCCGGTTGGGGACAACCACCGACCGGTCGTAGCGCCCGCCTGCAATGGCACGTGTAGCCAGCCGCACCGCGTGGTTGCGCAGCTGCGGGCCATGGGCTTCGGAAAATCGTGCCGCTAAAAACGCGAGGGTTGCCAACAGCAGCACGGTCGGAATCAACAAGGCCGCTGCACTGCGCGCAAAGGCGCCCGCACCGGTCTCCCGCAAGGTGAGGCGGACCGCGCCCAATGTGATGCCCCGCACCACAATCGGCGCGTCGGCGGCGGTGCCGGCAGCGGCGTGTCCCGGCTGCTCGCGCGCCACCGACTTGAACACCTCCCCGTTGCTTTGCACGAGCGCAATGGACTGAATGTCGGGGTGCGCGCCCAGCCGCTGGTTGAACAAAGCGTCCACGCCCACCAGCGCCTCGAACGGGATACCGATGTCCACCGCGTGGGATATGCGCTGGCTGAGTGATTCGGCCATCAACTGGGCGCGGGTGCGTTCGCTGTCCTGGCGCATGTCCCGCAGTTGGTCATGGGTGAGGCCTGCCAGAACCGCTGCGGCCAGCACCAGCAGCAGCAACGCGATGCTGCCGAGCCGGATGGCCGAACTGGAGCGCCACGGCCGGGATGCGCGGGCGGAGCGGTCGGCATGGTGTGTGGGTGGGGTGGGCGTCATTCCTGGCGCTCGCTTTCGTCCAGGCGCGCCAGGCAGTGGTCCATCCGCAGGCGCACGGCCGCCGTTTGGGCCAGCGCTTTGGCCAGCGTGCCAGACCGCTCGTCCGCAAGGCGTCGGGTTTGGGGGACCAGCGCCCAGCGCGCTGCCACGCCGCCCAGCAGCACCACGGCGACCAGCAGCACGCACGTGGCCAACAGCAGGGGGTTGAGCAGTTTGTCCCGCAGGGATTTTCCATCGGTCCATTGCAGCGCGGGCGCCGGGGCGGCGTAGCTGGTGCTGATGTGCCCCACCACCTCGCCAAACGCGTTGTGCAGCGGCAGCCCGGTGACAGCCTCGGTTCCGATCAGTGCGGTCCAGGGGCGGTCGTTGCGGGTGCCCGCGTCTGCCGCCATCGCAGCGCGCGGGTGCAGCGGCTCCCCAATGGCGCCCCGATCGGTACTGAAGAGTGCGACACCGGTTCTATCCACCACGTCAATGGCGTACAGCTGCCGGTCGCCCGACAGGGCCCGTTCCAGCTTGGGTTGTATGGCCCGGTGGTCAGGCAGGTCCAGTCCCAGGGCCAAGTCGCCTTCGATGGATTCTTGCAGTGCCGACAGCGTGAGGGCGAGCCGCGCACGCTGAATGTTTTGCTCTTCGTGGGTGCGGATATTGAGCAGCAGAAAGGCAATCAACAGCACGCCCGCGAGCACGATGAGCAGCCAGAGTCCCGCCACTTCCCACAGCGCGGCCACGCTGGGAGCGCGCGTTGTCGGCGGCGCTGCAGGCGTCACCGCGCTGGGCTGCACGGCTGTCTCGCCCGATGAAATTGCGCTTCGGCTCATGCCACAATGCGCCGACGATTGCGCAGGCCTGCCCAGCTTGGGAGGTGTGCCTCAGTGTCCATGGCCCCTTCCAGCGCATGCTGCCTATGAACCATCCGGCCCCATTGCAATGCACCCTGTCCGGTACCGTTTCGGAGCTTCCGGCTTTCTTTGAACGCCTGGAAGACTGGGCGCAGGGGCATGAGGTGCCGATGCCACTGGCATCCTCTTTTGGCCTGATGCTCGACGAACTGCTGACCAATGTGGCCACCCACGGATATGCCGGCAAGGGCGGGCCGGTGTCGGTGCACATCACCTTTGATGCCCCTGCCACCCTGAGCGCTGTGCTGCGCGACGAGGGGCCGCCTTTTGATCCCACCGCGTTGGTGGCTGCCGATGTCGAGGCCGCGCTCGAAGACAGGCATATCGGTGGTTTGGGTGTGCATTTCGTCAAGAAGTTGGCGGAGCGTTTTGTCTACCGCCGGGACGGCGCAGTGAACGAAATCTCGGTAACCCGCACCTGGGTGGCTCCCTCACCCCAAGTCAGCGGTCTGTAGCAAAGTGTACAAGCGTAACAGCGGCTGTGGCCAGCGTCCTATGTGCCGGTTGGCCGCTTCACGTCCGCCCAATCACCGGGTGGTCGGGCAACTCGTTGTGGCGGGCCTCGCTGGCGTCAGGGCCGGTCCCTGACGGGAAATGCTGTACCAGCAGGGCTGACACTTCCGATAGCGCCTGGGTCAGCCCTTCCTCATGGCGTCCGGCGCGAAAAGCCTCGCCCATCTGCGCCACCAGGGCCTGCCAGGTGTCGGGCGCCACATGGCGCGCAAGGCCCCGGTCGGCCACGATTTCGATGGCATGGTCTGCCTCCAGCAGATAAATCAGCACGCCGTTGTTGGCTTCTGTGTCCCACACACGCTGTTTGCCAAACAGGGTCACCGCCCGGTCCCGCGCGCTGGCGCCGCGCCACAGGTAAGACAGGGGCAACCCGCCTTCCACGCAGATGCGGATCTGGCCGGTATGGCGGCGCTCGCTCGCTGCCACACGCCTGGTGAGGCGGTCGATCAGATCGGCGGGGAACGCCCGCCGCAGCGCGTCTTCGGCCAGGCGATGTCGTACCAGGCGCGTCAGGCGCTGCCACATGCTGGGTGCGGGGTGGGCTGCGTCGTGGGGGAGGTGTGTTGCCATGTTTACCAGTCTCCCGAGGCGCCACCGCCACCAAAATCGCCGCCGCCGCCCGAGCTGAACCCGCCACTGTCGCTGCCGCTGCCGCTGCCGCTGCTGCTGCCCCCGCCCCAACTCCCCCCGCTGCTGCTGCCACCCCCGCCGCCATGGATGACCGGCCCGCTGCGGCCGCTGAAGATCCAGGTGTACAGCAGGGCCAGCAGCCCGGCGCCGGTGGACACCATCAGGCTGGACGTGACCCAGAAAGCCACGGCGCCGACCCCTCCGCCCATCAGGACACCGCCCAGCGCATTGCCGAACATGCTGCGCGCCAGCGGGCCGCCCACCATCACGCCAAAGAACACAAAAATGGCCAGATCGGTCCAGTCAAACCCGCTGTCATCCTGTGCAGAACGAGAAGACTCATCGTCGGGCGCAGGCAGCGCTTCGCCCGCAATGCGGGCGCTGAGCTGGGTGACCGCCGCATTCAGCCCTCCCGCATAGTCGTTTTGACGAAAGCGCGGTTTCATCTCGCCATCGATGATGCGAGCGGCCGCAATGTCGGGGATGGCGCCTTCCAGCGCTTTGGCGACTTCGATGCGCATCTTGCGGTCGTTTTTGGCCACCACCAGCAGCACGCCGTCGCCCACGTCTCGGCGGCCAATCTTCCATTGGTTGCCGACGCGGTTGGCATAGGCGGCAATGTCTTCGGGCGCTGTGGTGGGCACCATCAGCACCACCACCTGCGAGCCTTTGGATCGCTCCAGCGCCACCAACTGCGCTTCCAGCGCGCTGATGTCAGTGGCGTTCAGGGTGCCCGTCTGGTCCATGACATGGCCCGTGAGGGCGGGCACGGACAGAAGCCCGTTGCTGGCATGTGCCCAGGGGTTTGCGAAAGCTATAAAAAATATAGCTATCAGCGCTTTATAGATAAGCGCTAGGGGCATATTTGATCAATATTTTGGTGAGGAGGGTTGCTGCCGGGCTTACTGCTTGGGCTGCGAGGCCGAGAAGTCCACGGTGGGCGGTACGGCGATCTGCGCCTCGTTGGCCACGGTGAAGCTGGGTTTGGGGTCGTAGCTAAACGCCATCGCGGTCAGGTTGGTAGGGAAGCTGCGCGCCAGCACGTTGTAGTCCTGCACGGTCTGGATGTATCGATTGCGGGCCACGGTGATGCGGTTCTCGGTGCCCTCCAGCGTCACGCGCAGGTCCCGAAAGCCCTGGTTGGCCTGCAGGGTGGGGTAGCGCTCGGACACCGCCATCAGCCGCGACAGCGCGCCCGACAGTTCGCCCTGCGCTTGCTGGAATTTGGTGAACGCCTCGGGGTTGTTCAGCGTCTCGGGCGTGACGGTGATGGAGGTGGCCTTGGCGCGAGCCTCGATCACGCGGGTCAACGTCTCTTGCTCGAAATTGGCTTCGCCCTTGACGGTGGCCACGATGTTGGGCACCAGGTCAGCCCGCCGCTGGTACTGGTTGAGCACCTCGCTCCACGCGGCTTTGGATTGTTCGTCCAGCCGCTGGAAGTCGTTGTAGCCACAGCCGCTCAACGTGAATGCGGCGACCACGAGGGCGAGGAGGGCAAGAAAACGGTGGGTCATAGAGGGGTGTCCGCCATGGAGAAGGAGATGGAGCCGAATGTGCCAGAAACCGGCAGGTCCGCGGATTCTGCAGCAAGTCCCGTGCGGTGCGGCACTTGTGGACAGCCGGGCTATCCATTGCGCAGCGCGCCTGGCCTCCCTTCCCGGCAAGGCACTCGTGTGACTCTCAACGGACGTTGAGCAGGTTCTTAGGCGATGCCCGCACAATAGCGGGCTCTGTACCGTTTTTCGAATCTCACCACCCCCTTCAGCATGCCCCGCGCCCAATCAAGAGCCGCCACGCTCGGTGGATCCCCAGACGAGACCGAGTCTGCCTTTTACGAAGCCTTGCAGCGAGGCGACATCGAGCTGCTGATGTCGTGCTGGGCCGAAGAGGACGACATCGTGTGCGTGCACCCTGGTGGTCCCCGCTTGCTGGGCGCAGGCGCCATCCGCGCTGCGTTCGAGGGCATGTTTGCCAACGGCACCGTGCGTGCGCGACCCGTGCATGTGCACCGGGTGGTGGCCCTGACCAGCGCCGTCCACAGCGTGGCCGAGCAGGTTGAAGTCATGCTGCCCGATGGGCTGCACCAGGCGGTGGTGCTGGCCACCAACGTCTATCACAAGACTCCGGAAGGCTGGCGCATGGTGGCCCACCACGCCAGCGCTGGCACGGCGCCCGATGCCCAGGTCATGGATTCGCAGCGGCCCGTGCTGCACTGATGGCGATGGGGACGTTTTCTGGCGCTCATGGTGGTGCGCGTTCCGGGGACCATTGGTGGTCTCGGTTTTAAGTCTTTTTGCCATCTGGCGCTTTATCCATAAGCGCTAACAGCTATGAAATATGTAGCGCCTCGCTGGTTGCCCGGTGGCCAGCTTCAGACCATTTGGCCGGCCCTGTATTCACGCCGGGGTTTCGGCGCGAGGCCCGAGTACCGGCGCGAGCGCTGGGACACACCGGACGGTGATTTTGTCGACGTGGATTTTTTGCAGGACGGCGCGCCCGCCGGGGCATCCCGGCCCCTGCTGGTGGTGTTCCATGGCCTGGAAGGGTCGTCGCGCAGCCATTACAGCGAAGCCTTTGCCGACCTTGCGCGCGAGCGTGGCTGGGCCTGTGCGTTGCCGCATTTTCGAGGCTGCAGCGGCGAAATCAACCGTGCGCCCCGCGCCTACCATTCGGGCGACCACACCGAGATCGGCTGGATGCTGCAGCGGTTTCGGGCGTCACACGCTGGGCCGTTGATGGCGGCGGGGGTGTCGCTGGGCGGCAACGCGCTGCTGCGCTGGGCTGCCGAAGTGGGCACTGACGCCGCGCGCAGCGCAGACGCAGTGGCCGCCGTCTGCTCGCCGGTGGATCTGGCGGCAGGCGGCCACGCCATCGGCCGCGGGTTCAACCGCCAGATCTACACCCGCATGTTCATGCGCAGCCTGGTGCCCAAGGCCCTGCAGAAACTCGCCCAGCACCCGGGGCTGTTCGACAAGGAAGCACTGCTCGCAGCCCGCGACCTGTACGCGTTTGACAACGTGTTCACCGCGCCGCTGCACGGCTACAAAAATACCGAGGACTATTGGCTGCGCGCATCCGCCAAACCGCTGTTGCGCGACATTCGCATTCCGGCTCTGGTCGTCAATGCGCGCAACGACCCCTTTGTGCCCGCCAGCAGCCTGCCGGGGGTGAACGAGGTGGGTCCGTGTGTCACGCTGTGGCAGCCCGCGCATGGCGGCCACGTGGGTTTTGCCAAGGGGCGGCTTCCCGGCCATGTGCGCGCCATGCCCGACATCGTGGGCGACTGGCTTGCGGCGCAGGCTGACACTGAAGCAGTGCTGCGAGCGTCACAATCGCGCCATGGATGACATCGTTAAACAGGCCCTGGCCAAATGGCCCAACGTACCGGATTGCTATGGCTGGCTAGGTCTGGATGCGCGGGGCCGCTGGTATCTGCGCGATGACGCTGCGCAAGCGCAAGGGCCCTTTCCGCAAGCCAAAGGCTCGCTGTTGGAGCATGAAAAGCTCCTTGAATTCATCACCCGCAATTACGAATCGGATGCGCAAGGCCAGTGGTTCTTTCAGAACGGACCACAGCGGGTGTATGTAGAGCTGGAAGCCACGCCCTTTATCTGGCGCATCCAGTCCGACTTTGCTGTGGTGTCCCACACGGGGCGCCGTATGGTGGTGCAAGACTGCCTGATGGACGCAGAAGGTCGGGTGTACCTGACGTCAGAAATGGGCGTGGGCCTGGTGCACACGCTCGACGTGCTGATAGTGTCCGAGGCGGTGGACGCTGGACGCTGGAGCCCGCGCGATGTTCAGGCCGAAGACGTGCCCACACAGTACGGCTTCATTCGGAGCCCCCAGGCGCGCTGGGAGGCGAGTGGCCGACCCAAAAGCCTATCGCCATTGCCATTGCCCCCGACGCTGTAGCTCGGTTCTTTTTCAGTCGGCAGGGCAGGTGTTTGATGACGATGGACCTGCCTCTTTGCCGCGTTCAACCCGCACATAGAAAAAGCCGGTCGCGGGCCGCTGACGCGCCGCTACCGGCTTTTCGGGGAGACTCACGCAGGGGCTGCGTGGCTCCGGGTCGATCACTTATTTGACCGACGCTGTCATGTAGTCCACCGCGGCGCGCAGATCTGCGTCCGAGGCTTGGGCAGCACCACCGCGGGGAGGCATTGCGCCCTTGCCCTTGGCAACGCTGGCATACAGCGCGTCCATGCCTGCCGTCAGGCGGGGGGACCAGGCAGCCTTGTCACCCAGCTTGGGGGCGCCTGCCACGCCAGCGGCATGGCACACCTGGCAAGTCTGCTTGTACAGTGCTTCGCCGTTGGCGGATGCTGTGGCCGCCGGCGCGGCGGGGGCTGCTGCCGGTGCTGCTGCGGTGGCTGCTTCGGCCGCTGGCGCAGCTGCCGCCACAGGTTCTGCGGCAGGGGTAGACGCTGCAGGGGCTGCATCGGCAGCCGCTGCACCAGCTGGTGCGGGAGCGGTCGGTTCGGCAAACTTGGCACCCGCCGCGTTGGCCATGTGAGCCACGGCGCGAGCGATCTCGGTGTCATTGAAGTCGCCACCACCTTGGGGCGCCATGGCACCCTTGCCCTTCAGGGCCGATGCCACCAATGCTTCAAAACCCGTCTTGATGCGTGCCGACCAAGCGTCCGCATCCGCAAACTTGGGAGCCCCGGCCGCGCCAGCCGCATGGCAAGCGGCGCACTGGCCTTTGTATACGGCTTCGCCAGTGGCGAGGGGGCGGTTGGCGTCGCGGATTTCCACCATGCCGACCTTCTGAATCCGCTCTGCAAGTGCCTTCTCGGGGTTGGCGTTGCCGGGAGCGGGCTTGTCGGCCGACGTGACATACAGGACCAAGCCAATGATGGCGAAGATCGGAATCACAAACGACGCAAGGACTGCGTACAACAATTGTTTGGGATTCTTGATCGGTCCGGTATGGGCTTCTTCGTGGTGGTTGTCGCTCATGACGTCCTCAGGTGTATCGGGGGCTTTGATGAAATCAACCCTAAATTATATCTGCCGAGCCTGGGTCGCTTTGCGAAGACTGGCCGCACCTTGACTCCATGGTCAGGCGCAAGGCGATACGAATGGATGGCGAGGCACCCACAGCCGCATCAATTGACGCGTCCGGGGTGTTCGCTTGGCGTCAAGACGGTTTGCCCGCCGTAGCCTCGGGCGCGCCGCCCCCCAGGGCTTTGTACAGCGACACCTGGTTTTGCAATTGCGCCAGCCGTACCTGCACCACGGCTTGCTGGGTGGCAAACAGCGAGCGCTGAGCGTCCAGCAGATCAAGGTAGCTGGATACACCGTTGCGATAGCGCAGATCGGCCAACTGCAAACGCGCCGCCTCGGCTTCTACCTGTAACTGCTGTGCCTGTGCCTGTTCGCCCAACGTGGCCTGGCCTGCTAGCGCGTCGGACACCTCGCGGAACGCAGTCTGAATGGCCTTTTCGTACTGGGCAATGGCAATTCCCCGGCCTGCCTGCGCGCTGTCGAGGTTGGCCTGGTTGCGGCCGGCGTCAAAAATCGGCAGCAGCAGCGACGGTGCAATTGAGAAGCCCCAGGACCCACTCTTGAACAGGCCGGACAGTTCGCCACTGGCCGTGCCTGCCTGGCTGGTGAGCGAGATGCGGGGGAAGAAAGCAGCCCGCGCGGCGCCGATGTTGGCGTTGGCGCCCACCAGTTGCTGCTCAGCCTGACGGATGTCGGGGCGGCGGGTCAGCAGTTCAGACGGCAACCCAGCTGGCAGCAGCGCCATGGGCGGTGCATCGGCCAGCTTGCTCCCTGCAAGGCTGGCGCGTACATCGTCAGGCAGCGCTTGCCCCAGAAGCAAGGCCAAGGCGTTTTTATCGAGTGCGCGCTGGCGCTGTTGCTGCGCCAGAGTGGCCCGCGCGGCCTGCGTCAATGACTGGGCCTGGCGGAAGTCCAGGGCGGAGGCCACCCCTGCATCCAGGCGCAGCTGGGTCAGTTGGACCGATTCCTCCCGTGAGGCAAGTGTTCGGCGCGACAGGTCGAGCAGTTCTTCGTCTGCCAGCAGGTTCAGCCAGCCATTGGCCACTGCCGCCACCAGACTCACCTGCGCGGCGTTCCGGCCTTCTTCGGTGGCCAGGTATTGGGCCAGGGCTTGCTCCTTGAGGCTTGCAATGCGGCCGAAGAAGTCGATCTCCCACGCGGACACCGCGAGCCCGACGCTGAACGAGTTGGTCAGGTTGCCCGTGTCGGCAGCTGGTGCGCGGCTGGCATTGGCTGCGAGGCCCACGCTGGGGTACATGTCGGCTCGACGCACCTGGAAGGTGGCGCGCGCCTGCTCGATATTGAGCACCGCCACGCGCAAGTCGCGGTTGTTGGCCAGCGCAGTCTCGATCAGCTTCCGCAACCGGGGCTCGGCAAAGTAGTCTTGCCATGGCACGGTGGGGGCCGATGCTTGGGTAGCGTTTGCGGTGTACGTGGCAGGGACGGGTGCTGCGGGGCGCTCATACGTCGGGATGAACGAGCAGCCTGCGAGCAGCGCCGCGGCCGCCAAGGCGAGGGAAGTACTTCGTTTAATCATGGGTTCCAACTCCTGCTTCTTCGGCATGGCGGCGGTTCATTTCCTGCTGGCGAGCGCTGCCTTTGAACAGGCTGCGCACCACCACGAAGAACACGGGCACAAAGAACACGGCCAAAGCGGTGCCGGTGATCATGCCGCCCAGCACGCCCGTGCCAATGGCGCGCTGGCTGGCCGAGCCCGCGCCCGAAGCGATGGCCAGCGGCACCACGCCCAGGCCGAATGCCATGGACGTCATGACGATTGGGCGAAAGCGCAGATGCGCGGCGGTCAGCGCTGACTCGATCACGCCCTTGCCCTGTGCTTGCAGGTCTTTCGCAAACTCAATGATCAAAATGGCGTTCTTTGCGGACAAACCGATGATGGTGATCAGCCCCACCTGAAAGTACACGTCGTTCGCGTAGCCACGGAGCAGGGTGGCAAGCAGCACCCCCAGTACGCCCAACGGCACGACTAGGATCACCGCGAGCGGGATCGACCAGCTCTCATACAGCGCGGCCAGGCACAGGAACACCGCCAGGATGGCAAAGCTGTACAGGATGAGCGATTGCGATCCTGCAAGCTTTTCTTCTCGCGACTGACCCGTCCATTCGTAGCCGAAGCCCGCTGGCAGTTGAGCTGCGAGTTTTTCCATCTCTGCCATTGCTGCGCCTGTGCTCATGCCAGGCGCAGGCGAGCCCGAGATTCGCATGGCCGGGTAGCCGTTGTAACGCACGGTCTGCTGCGCGCCATTCACCCATTGGGTCGTCGCAAATGCCGACAGCGGCACCGGTTTGCCCTGGCTGTTATTGGCATTGATCTTGAGCAGATCGTCCGGCTGCATGCGTGCTGGCGCATCGGCTTGCACCACGACACGTTGCAGGCGACCTTGATTCGGGAAGTCGTTCACATAAGACGAACCCAAGGCTGACGACAGTGATGAGTTGATCGAATCGAACGAGACACCCAAGGCGTTGGCTTTGTCGCGGTCAATGTCGATCCGTAGCTGAGGCGCGTCTTCCAGGCCATCCGGGCGCACCTGGGCTAGCACCTTGCTTTGCGAGGCCATGCCCAGCAACTGATTGCGGGCGTTGACGAGCGCCTGGTGTCCGGCACCGCTGCGGTCCTGCAGGCGGAACGTGAACCCGCTGGCATTGCCCAGTTCGGGAATGGGAGGGGGGCTCAACGGAAAGATGAAGGCATCCCGTATGCCCGAGAGGCCGCCGAAAGCGCGGTTGGCAAGGTCAGCGGCCGACTGGCCGGGTCCGTGGCGTTCCTTCCAGTCTTTGAGGGTCACGAACGCCAGCGCAGCATTCTGCCCCTGGCCGGAGAAGCTAAACCCCAACACACCCACCATGCTCTGCACTTCAGGTTGTTTGAGGATGAACTCTTCGACCTGCTCCATCACGGCGAGCGTGCGCTCCTGCGTCGCGCCGGGCGGCAATTGCACGTTGACGATGATGTTGCCCTGGTCTTCGCCTGGCAGGAACGAGGTCGGTAGGCGCATGTAAACCACGACGACGGCACCGATGATGGCGGCATAGATGATGAGGTAGCGCGCAGCGCGCTTGAGCATGCGTGAAACCACACCCTCGTATCCTTTGGCAGTGCGCGAGAAACTGCGGTTGAACCATCCAAAGAAACCACGCTTTTCATGGTGGTGGCCGGCTTCTACCGGTTTGAGCAAGGTAGCGCAGAGGGCAGGGGTCAGCGACAACGCCATAAAGGCCGAGAAACCAATGGACGCCACCATCACCGCGGAGAACTGGCGGTAGATGTTGCCGGTGGAGCCAGCGAAGAACGCCAATGGCACAAACACTGATATCAGCACCACCGTCACACCGATGATGGCACCTGAGATCTGGCGCATGGCCTTGCGGGTGGCCTCCAGCGGCGGCAGACCCTCTTCGCTCATGATGCGCTCGACGTTCTCTACGACAACGATGGCATCGTCCACCACGATACCGATTACCAGCACCATGCCGAACATGGTCAGCACGTTGATCGAAAAGCCCAGCGCCAGCAAGGTGGCGAATGTGCCAAGCAGTGCGATGGGCACCACGATGGTCGGAATGATGGTGTAGCGCCAGTTCTGCAAGAACAGGAACATCACCAGAAACACCAAGCCCACGGCCTCCAGAAGCGTAATCGCGACCTGGGTGATGGAGATGTCGACAAAACGCGAGCTGTCGTATGGAATGCTCCACTCCGTGCCTTCGGGGAAGTAGCGAGACATCTCGTCCATCTTGGTACGCACGGCCTTGGCAGCTTCGAGGGCATTGCCGCTAGGCGACAACTGCACGCCGATACCCACAGCAGGTTTGCCGTTCAAGCGGGCCGATGTGGAGTAGGCTTGGCCGCCCAGCTCGATGCGTGCCACGTCCTTCAGGCGCACGGTGGAGCCATTGGTGTTGGCTCGTAACACCACATTGCCAAATTGCTCGACACTGGACAGCTGACCGTTGACCACCACGGTGGCGGCAATACCCTGGCCGGCCACGTTCGGCAGGTCGCCAATCGTGCCGCTGGCCACTTGCGCGTTCTGCGCACGGATGGCCGCCGTGATCTCCGCCGCCGACAGGTTGAAACTGACCATCTTGGCTGGGTCGATCCAGATGCGCATGGCGCGCTCGGTGCCGAACAGCTGGGCCTGGCCGATACCACTGACCCGTTGCAACTCCGGAACGATGTTGCGCGATGCGTAGTCCCCCAGCGCCACGGTGTCCATCTTCGGATTGGTCGACGAAAGCATCGTAAACAGCAAGAAGTTGGAGCGCGACTTGTCAACACGCACGCCCTGCTGCGTCACAGCGGACGGCAACCGGGGCGACGCGCGCGAGAGGCGGTTTTGTACGTCGACTTGTGCCAGGTCCGCATTGGTGCCCGGCTGGAAGCTCAGCGTGATGCTGCCGGAGCCATCTGCCTGTGCGACCGACTCCATATAGATCAGGCCGGGCGATCCGTTCATCTCCCGCTCAATGACGGAGAGCACGCTGTCTTCGAGTGTCTGCGCGGAAGCGCCAGGATAGGCGGCGTTGATCACGATGGCGGGGGGCGCCACGGGCGGGTACTGCGCTATCGGTAATTGTGTGATTGCGACGCCTCCCATCACCATGATGAAGAGCGCTATCACCCACGCAAAAATGGGGCGATCAATAAAGAACTTGGCCATGCTGGAGCGCCCCTTATGGCTTGGATGCCGGTGCGGCAGGAGCTTTTGCGGGTGCAACTGCAGCGGATGCTGGCGCAGTTACGGCGCCCGGCGCCTGCCACGGCACCGGTTTCACCGGCGTGCCGGGCGGCAGCATTTGCAGCTTTTGAAAGCCATCCACCATGACTTTTTCTCCCGCTTTCAGTCCGTCGAGCACGACCCAGCGGTTGTTCTGCGCAGCGCTGATTTTGATGGGGCGCTGGGACACCTTGCCATCGTCGCCCACAACGCTGACGGTATCGCCCTGTTGTGTCCGAGTGACCGCTTGTTGGGGCAAGCTGATGGCATTGCTGGCTTGAGCCTGTTCAATGCGCACGCGGAGATACAGGCCAGGCAAGAGTTCTCCCTTGGGGTTGGGTACTTCCGCGCGCAGCATGACTTGGCCTGTAGTGGAATCAACGGACAGATCGGTGAACAACAGCTTGCCGGGCATTGCGTATTCCGTCCCGTCGCCCATCACCAGCTTGACGCTGGCTGCTTCGCCGCTGCCTGCGCGTTTGAATTGGCCGCTTTCCATGGCCCGCCGCAGTTGAAACACGTCGCTGGCTGATTGGGTGAAATTGACGTACACCGGATCAATCTGCTGCACCACGGCGAGAGCAGTTGCTTCTCCCTGTCCGACCAGGGCGCCCTCAGTCACCAGCGCTCGACCGATGCGGCCTGAGATGGGCGACGTCACGCTGGCATAGCCAAGGTTGATGTCGGCAGTGCGCACAGCGGCTTTAGCGGCCGCAACATCGGCCTGCGCCTGCTTTTCAGCCGCTTCTGCGTTCACGAAATCCTGCTTGCTGATGGCGTTGGCGCTTACCAGAGGTCGGTAACGCTCTACCTGCGCGCTAGCCTGCGAGAGGTTCGCCTGTGCTTTGGCGAGGCTTGCGCGCGCGCTTTCGGCGGCTGCAGCGTAAGGCGCGGGATCGATGCGAAAGAGAGGCTGACCCGCTTTGACGTCGCTACCTTCCTTGAACAGGCGTTGTTGGAGGATGCCTGCTGCACGAGCCCGTACTTCGGCTACGCGGGATGCTTCCACGCGGCCTGGCAGTTCTGTGATGAGACCGACGTCGCCGGGTGTCGCTGTGACCACTCCGACCTCGACGGGAGGCATTTTCGGCGCACCACCAGCGGCCTGTCCGTCAGGTTTTCCGCAAGCAGTCAGTAGTAAAGCTGCCGCGCCAAGTGCCGCCAGGGTGAGCACGCTTTGGGCGGATGAGGCACGGACTGGTGGAGCGACTAGTGCGTCACGCTGTTTTGGCATGTGGAGTCCTTTTGATAGGCGTCAAGGAAAGGGGTTGTAGGGGATTGGGTTGCTGTGCACAAGCAACGAAAGGCCAGAGCCTGAGCAAATAAGTGCGCGATTATACATACAAACATGAATGTATAATTGTCTACTGAAGCTTTGGCGGGTGATGCCAAAGAGTCTGGATTGACAGGAGCGAGGAGACACCATGGCACGTAAAACCAAAGAAGATGCAATTGCCACGCGTAGCGGCCTTATCGATGCCGCGGAAAGAGTGTTTCTGGAGAAGGGCGTGTCGCGGGCGTCATTGAGTGACATTGCGCAAGCGGCGGGCGCAACCCGTGGTGCCATTTACTGGCACTTCAAGGACAAGGTGGACTTGTTCAATGCAATGATGGAGCGGAGGACGCTGCCGCTGGAGCAGGGTTACAGCGAAATCGAGTGCAGCACTTGTCCGGACCCAGTGCAGCGCCTGCGGGCTGTGATGGCGCTGGTTTTGCGAACCGTGGCGTCAGACGAGGACACGCGTCGAGTATTCGAGATTGCCATCTACAAGGTGGAATACGTGACGGAACTGGCGGGTGTGCGCGAGCGACACCTTGCCGCCTCCGAGGCGTTTACCTGCCAACTGGCCCGTGACTTCGAGATCGCTGCGCAGATGCAGAAAGTGGCGTTGCCGATGACAGCGATGGAGGCCGCAATTGGCCTGCACGCGTTGTTCAATGGGTTGATGCAGAACTGGATACTGAACGACGGCGCGTTTGACTTGGTTCGCGTTGGCCGCGTCAGTACCGATGCCTATCTGTTGGGTCTGGGGCTTTCTGTGCCGTCTGAGTTGGCGTCGGGTGGAGGTTTGTGAGGGGCTGATTCGTACGAAAGATGACTTATCGCGAGGGCGCTAGTCGAGTCAAGTTGTGGAGTGCGCCTTGCATGCGATAATCAAAGGCTGTGTCGATGTACGAGCGCGGCTGTAGCTCAGTGGATAGAGTATTGGCCTCCGAAGCCAAGGGTCGTGGGTTCGATCCCCGCCAGCCGCACCAAACTTGCATCGAGCAAGGTGTCTTTGTATGTTGTTGTGTTCGTTCGAGTAGATGCCCGTCTTGGTGGGTGAAAAATAGTGCTATAATTCGAAATTCTCCGGAGGGGTGCCCGAGTGGCTAAAGGGGGCAGACTGTAAATCTGTTGGCTTACGCCTACACTGGTTCGAATCCAGTCCCCTCCACCAGTGAGTAAGTAGTGTTGAAGTGATGTCTGGCCTTGCTTGGTTGTAAGGTTGGATTCGCAGAGGTTTTTGGCCGATGCGGGAGTAGTTCAATGGTAGAACCCTAGCCTTCCAAGCTAATGACGCGGGTTCGATTCCCGTCTCCCGCTCCATTGCTTCTCGGTGCTGGTTTGTTGAGTTTGAAATTTTGGTGTTGCGAAAGTGGCGCCAAGTTGCCCATGTGGCTCAGTGGTAGAGCACTCCCTTGGTAAGGGAGAGGTCGCGGGTCCGATTCCCGCCATGGGCACCACTTTTGGGTGCGTCCGATTCTGGTTGCGCCGAGATCTTGTTGAATTGATATAGATTTTTTTCGGAGTCGGAAAAATGGCAAAAGGTAAATTCGAACGGACCAAGCCCCACGTCAACGTGGGCACGATCGGCCACGTGGACCATGGCAAGACGACGCTGACGGCGGCCATTGCCACCGTGCTGTCTGCC
>JAHJWB010000008.1 GCA_018828125.1 Gammaproteobacteria bacterium
AGTTCAACGTCGCGAATCCCTGCAGCAGTTTTTGGGGCCTTCACGACTCCAGCTACTTGGTTCAGCTCGATGCGTACCGTGCGCCGTTCCCAGTCCACATGCCGCCACTCCAGCGCCTGTAGTTCACCCGGCCGCAGCCCGGTACAAAACCAGAACTGCACGGTGGCCCACTCGTCGGGACGGCAGGCGGCCAGGATGGCGGCCCGTTCTTCTGCGGTGAACGGCTGCACCACGTAGTCGCTGGCCTTGGCCGTTTGGCGAATGAGCTTGGCCAAGTCGATCCGGTCAAAGGGGTTGAAGTCGATCAGCTCGTCATTCAGCGCATCCTCGAACAGGCTGCGCAGCGGAATCAACGTGTTCCTGATGGTCTTGCTGGTGCAGTCCATATCGCTGATCCACTCTCGCAGCGCGCTCGGTGCCAGTTGGAACTGTTGGTGTGAAGGAGCGGAGAAGAGGTCAGCGCTGAGGTCATGAGGCGCTCCGTGTTTTGCTGGGTTATGTGTGAGGGGTTGGGGCGGAGTGCGAAGCCGTGCGAGGTGCAAAACCCTGTGGCGCGAGCGTGGCCAGTGCGACGAGGTAGCGGGCAGTCTTGCGGGTGGGGTTGTGGAACACGATGGGCTGGTTCAGTTGCATCGCCAGGCAGTCGCCCTCGTCCAGGTGCCAAGGCGTGTCGCCCACGGTGATTTCCATCCTGCCTTCGATCATCCAGACCTGCTGGTGGATGTGAGCGTCGTTCACGGCCGTTTCCAGCGCCATGCGCTGGCCGGGGGGGAACACCACATCCACCAGTTGCAATGCGGAGCGGGCCGGGGGCGACAGTTGCCTGCGCACGTAGCCAGATGCAGGGTCTTGCCACACGGGCTGATCGGCCATACGGATCAACGGGGAGGGCGGTTGCGCGGCTGCGCTGGCGTCGTCGAAGAACGAGGCCAGTGCCACGCCAAGGCCGATGGCCAGCTTGTCGAGCACCACGGCGGTCGGGCTGCTCTGGCCGCGCTCAATGAGTGAGATGTTGGAGCGGCTGACACCACTGCGTTCCGCCAGGGTGTCGAGGGAATAGCCGCGGGCGTCGCGCAGATCGCGCAGGCGGGTGGCAATGCGGGTGTTGATGTCCATTCTTCCATTTTAATAGATATTTATTCCATTAAACTGGATGAAGGCGTTTCCCGCCCAGGCGTTGCAGATTCATTCCCGCGGCCGCCACGCATTGACGATGGCCACAAGCGACAGCATCACTGGCACCTCCACCAGCACACCCACCACCGTGGCCAGTGCCGCGCCCGAGTGCAGGCCAAACAGCGATATCGCGACCGCCACAGCCAGCTCGAAGAAGTTGGAGGTGCCGATCAGGCACGCGGGTCCGGCCACGTTGTGCGGCAGCTTGAGCCACCGGGCACCGGCCCAGGTGATGAAGAAGATGCCGTAGGTCTGCAGGATGAGCGGGATGGCGATCAGCAGGATCACGAGCGGTTTGTTGACGATGATGCCCGCCTGAAAACCGAACAGCAGCACCACGGTGGCGATGAGCCCGACCACGGACCAGGGCTTGAGGCGGGCAACGAAGTCGGCCACCGCGTGCGCGGATTTTTGTTGCAGCAGATGGCGGGTCACTATGCCGGCGGCCAGCGGCAGCACCACGTACAAGACGGTGGAGAGCACCAGGGTTTGCCATGGCACGGTGACGTTGGTCACACCCAGCAAAAATGCGGCGAGGGGCGCAAACGCAAACACCATGATGATGTCGTTGACCGACACCTGCACCAGCGTGTAGTTGGCGTCGCCTTTGACGAGTTGGCTCCACACAAACACCATGGCAGTGCAGGGCGCCACGCCCAGCAAGATCATGCCTGCGATGTACTCGCTGGCCGATTGCGGGTCTACCCAGGGCGCAAACAGGTACTGGAAAAACAGCACGCCCAGCGCTGCCATGGTGAAGGGTTTGATGAGCCAGTTCACCACCAGGGTCAGCATGAGGCCCTGGGGCTTTTGGCCCACCCCTTTGATGGCGCTCCAGTCGATCTGGATCATCATGGGGTAGATCATCACCCAGATGAAAACGGCCACCACGAGGTTGACGTGCGCAAGCTCCAGCGCGGCAACCGCCTGGAACAAACCCGGTACCGCCAGGCCCAGGCCAACCCCGGCGAGGATGCCCAGGGCCACCCATAGGCTGAGAAAACGTTCAAACAGTCCCATGGCGTCAGGCTTGTTCAGTGCCGATGCGGCGCAGTTCGTTTTGCAGCGACAGGATGTCGAGTTTGCCCAAGGGCAAGCTCAAAAAGAGCGTGATGCGGCGGTGCAATGCGATGAACGCTTCACCAAAAGCGTGCTGCTTCTCTGCGTCCGTGCCCTGCACGGCTGCGGGGTCGGGCACCCCCCAGTGCGCCGATATGGGCTGGCCAGGCCAGAACGGGCAGACCTCGCCCGCAGCGTTGTCGCAGACGGTGAGCACGAAGTCCATCGCGGGGGCCCCGGGCGCCGCAAACTCGTCCCAGTTCTTGCTGCGCAGGCTGTCAATGGCAAGGCCGTTGCGCGGTAGTTGCTCCAGGGCCAGAGGGTTGACGCGGCCAGAGGGCTGGCTGCCCGCGCTGTACGCTCGGTAGCGCCCGGCGCCCAGGTGATTGAGGATGGCCTCGGCCATGATGCTGCGCGCCGAGTTGGCGGTGCAGATGAAGAGGACGTTGAAGGCGCGATCAGACATGTGGGTCTTTCTTGCAGTGGGTCGTGGGCAGGTCAGCAAATCAGCGAATCAGCAATGGGTGCATTGCACCGATGTGGCGGTGTCGTCCAGGCACAGCTCGCCTTGGCAGCAGTTGGCGGTCAGAAACCCCAGCAAGTTGTTCATCGCATCGATGTGCGTGCGGTAGATCAGGTTGCGGCCGTCGCGCTCTTGCGTGATCAGCCCGGCGTGGGTCAGCTCTTTGAGGTGAAACGACAAGGAGGTGGGTGAGATGGCCAGCGCTTCTGCCATCTGGCTGGGTGTGGCTCCCTGCGGCCCCGCCACCACCAATAGGCGGAAAGCGCGCAGGCGAGACTCCTGTGCCAGCGCGGCAAGGGCTTGTACGGCTTCGGTGTCGGTCATGGGTGTGTCTCCAGTGGGGTGCGCCCAGAATCTTGCGGATCGAACAGTGAATCCAACAACGGACAGCACTGAAACGTTTGATATTTCGATAATTGTTGAATTATCGTTGCCTTGTGTGTCCGTTTCATGACGTCCGCTTGGCAAGGGGTCTCCCAGCAGCCGCTCAGTCGGCGTCTGCCGCCCCTGCAAACAGCTTGCGCGGCACCCACCACAGGTACGCCGCCATGCCCAGCAGCTCTACCAGCGACTGCACCACGACGACCACAGCGGTAGCCTCCCACCCTGCGGGCAGGGCCAGCGCAAGGGGCAGCACCACAAACGAATTGCGTGTGCCCAGGCTGAAAGCCAGCGTGCGGCCTTGGGCGGTGGGCAGCGCCAGCCAGCGTGCCAGTGCCTTGGCCACCAGCGCCGCCGCCACCAGAAACACCCCAAACACGGGCACCACCAGCGGCAGCACCTGCAGCCCCTGCCACACGGTGCCCACCTGCGCAGCGGCAACCATGCCAACCACCAGGGCCAGCAGCGGCACAGGGCCCCAGGCCAGGGTGTTCTGGATGCGGTCTGCGCCGGGGAGGCGGCGCAACATGCGCTGGGCTGCGGCGGCAGCCGCCAGCGGCACCACCACCACCAACAGGGCGGGCACCAGCACTGCAGGGGGCCAGGTGCTCAGCGTTCCGGTGTCTGCCATCAGCGAGAGGTACACCGGCAGCAGCACCAGTTGCAGCACCAGGTTGAGCGGCGTCACGGCCATGGCCTGCGGCACATCGCCGCCGCCCAGCTGGCTAAAGGTGATGAACCAGTCGGTGCAGGGCACCAGCAGCACCAGCAATACGCCCAGACGCACCGCGGGCGCTGCGCCCAGCAGGCCCAGCCACCCCACCAGCGTCCAGGCCAGCAGGGGCAAGACCAAAAAGTTGCCGATGACAACCGCCGCTGCAAAGCGCCGATCACGCAGTGCCTGGCCCCACTGCAGCAAGGGCACCTGCATGAAGGTGGCAAACAGCAGCAGCACCAGCGTTGGCCACAGCAAGGCCTCCAGCGCAGGGGCTGCGGTGGGCCACAGGCTGCCCACCCCCAAACCCAGCGCGATGGCCAGCAGGTATATCCAGACCTGGTGGCGCTCCAGCGCGAGGCGGGTCATCCGGGCGCGACCGGATGGGCCTGTGAGGCAGGGGGCAGGACGGTCATGGCTGGTTGAATGGATAAAAGGTGTATATGCAAAATTGATAGCTACCAGCGCTTGATAGATAAGCGCTAGAGGCCATTTTGACTCATATTTTGGCATTCAAGAACCGGCGTGAAGCAGTGGACCTTGCGTCCAGCCGCGATACTTGCACCACGCGGTTTTATAGATTGAACGACCCACCGAACGACGGAGACACCCTTCATGAGCTTGCCCCTTCACCCCCTGGACACCGAACTGCTGGCCCGTGCCTTGCCAATGCTGGACGAAGAGTGGCTGGCCCGGGACGCCGACCTGGCCCCTGTGCTGCCCACCGTGCTGGCCCGCAACGTGGGGCAAGACTGGCACAAGGTCGGCACTTTTCGGCACCACCTGGTGGGCGTGGCCCGGTCGCTCACCCTGTGGCAGCAGCCGCGCGATGTGCGCCTGCTGGGCCTGCTGCACAGCGTGTATGGCAACGCGTTTGTCGACTTGGTGAAGTTTGACCCCGCCAAAGAGCGGGCCCGTGTGCGCGAGCTTGCCGGCGAATCGGCCGAGCACCTGGTGTTTCTGTTCTGCACGCAGTCGCGCACGCAGTTTGTGCAAAAGGTGCTGGCCCACGCACTGGAGGCCGACGGCAGCATGGTGCTGGACAACAAAGAGGGCCAGCGCCACGTACTCACGCCGTATGAAGTAGCAGCCTTCATCATCGTCAGCATGGCCGACACCATCGAGCAGTGGTTCAGCTGGCAGGACGATATTTTTTCGCGCTTTCCGCATGTGCAACCCCGCTCGCAGTCGGCGCACTGGGCGGCATCGCTCTGGCCCGGCCCCATGCGGCCCAGCGGGCGCATGCTGCACCAGATCAGCGCGCTGGGCAAAGCACTGCAGCACCCGGGGCTGAAAGACCAGCTGCCGCTTCCGCCCGTGTTTGCCGACTGCAGCCAGCACCTGTCTGCCGCCAACGAGGCCGCGGCCACCTCGCTGTACTGGTCTGTCATTCAGCAAGACCAGCCGCTGGTGGACATGGACGTGGCCACCGGCGTACTGGAGAGTGCGATCCGCCACAACCCCTGGGTGGCCGAGCCCCAGATGGTGCTGGCCCAGCTGTACCTGTCGTCCGGGCGCAGAGACGACGCCAAGGCAGCGGCATCCAGCGCGCTGCACCTGTTCAGCGCGTGGGGCAACGCCTGGGACAAACGCGTGCAATGGGACGCGTGGATTGCGTGGACGCGCATCCTGCTGCAAGGCGCCATGGTCGAGGAAACCTGGCCTGAGCGCCTGGACAAGCTCAACAACGTCGCGCTGCGGCCCTGAAAGGCTTGACCGGCCCAGCCCGGCATGCGCCGCACGCACGGCTTCATACGGTAAGTCGTCTAAGAAAATGACAACTTATTCGTTTGAGTTTTATCGGGAAAACCCTAGGATGCGAGCCATCTTCCAACGAAAGGTTTTTCCGTGAACAAGCGCAATCTGCTGCAAACCACTCTGGCCCTGGCCCTCGCTGCAAGCATTTCGACCGGTGCCGCGGCGCAGGACAAGCCCATCAAGGTCGGCGTGACAGGCGGCCCCCACGCGCAGATCTTTGAGCAGGTGAAAAAGGTCGCCGAAAAAGACGGCCTCAAGATCCAGATCGTCGAGTTCAGCGACTATGTGCAACCCAACGCGGCGCTGTCGGCCGGTGACCTGGACGCCAACAGCTACCAGCACAAGCCGTATCTGGATGCCCAGGTCAAAGACCGCGGCTACAAGCTGGTGTCGGTGGGCTACACCGTCAATTTCCCTATTGGCCTGTATTCCAAGAAGGTCAAGAAGCTGGAAGATCTGAAGGAAGGCGCCAAGTTCGGCATTCCCAACGACCCCACCAACGGCGGCCGCGTGCTGCTGGTGCTGCAGGACAAGGGCCTGATCAAGCTGCGCGACGGTGCCGGCCTGAAGGCCACGCCGCTGGACGTGGTGGGTAATCCCAAGAGGATCAAGTTTGTGGAGCTGGACGCCGCCCAGTTGCCCCGCTCGCTGGACGATCTGGACGCCTCGGCCATCAACACCAACTTTGCGCTGTCGGCGGGCCTGAACCCCGGCAAGGATGCGATCGCGCAAGAAAACGCCAAGAGCCCCTATGTCAACCTGATCGCCGTGCGCGAAGCCGACAAGGACAAGCCTTGGGTCGCCAAGCTGGTGAAGGCCTACCACTCTGAGGAAGTGCGCAAGTTCATCCAGACCGAATTCAAGGGTTCGGTGCTGCCGGGCTTCTGATCGTCTCGGATCTCCGTCCGTTACCCGCATCCGTTCGGGCTGGGCCTTTCGAAGTCCAGGTGCTCACCGCGGTAAGCCCTTTTTGATGGGCTCCGGGTGAACGGTCGATTCAAGACAGGTCGATATTGCAGTCAAATTGGCATCTAGCGCTTATACAGAAAGCGCTAGATGCTATATTTTTGGTAGCAACTGCTCAGGCGCTTGCCGATGTCTTGTGCGTGCACGGACCCCGGTGTTGGCAGTAGTAACCCACGCGAATGGTTGGTGATTCGCCAAACCGCGCTTGCACCCACAATGAGGGGTAACGTCCGGTAACAACTCCCCGCCGGCGATCCCTCGCAACATGCCCTTCGCAGAACGCCTATTCACTGCCGTTTGCATTTTTGCCTGCGCACTGTTCTACGCGGTTTCGCCCTGGGTGCAGGACACCCGCGTGCAGCTGTTTCTGGACAACGCCTCCTGGACGTTGGGCATCAGCCTGGCGGCGTTTCTGGCGTGGCGAGGCCGCGCGCAAGTGCCGCCCGCCGAGCGCTCCCTGCACACCGGCTTGTTCACCGGCGCTTTGCTGATAGCGCTGGGGCAGATGGTGTGGAACCTGCAGGTGGCGCTGGACTGGAACCCTTTCCCTGCACCCGCTGATCTGCTGTTTCTGGCCGCGGGCCCGCTGTGGGCGTTGACCGTGATTCGCGCGGCCTTTGCCCGGTTGTCGCGCGACCGCACCTATCCTGCGGCGCTCGACTTTGGCGGTGCCGTGCTGGCGCTGGTGGCCTTCACGCTGGTCATCTACCTGCCGTCGGGCGAGGTGCAGTCGCTGGCCGTGGGGGCGTTGCTGGTGTTGTACCCGGCGGGTTTTTTAACGGCGGCGGGTGTGACGGCGCTGGCGATTCCTACGGTGGGTGTGCGCATCACGCGGTCGCACCTGTTGGTGCTGCTGGGCATGTTTGGCTATGGGCTGAGCTGGATGCACTGGAACCTGCTGGTCATCAACAACACCGCGCTGCCGGGCAGCTGGCTCAACGCCACGTTCAGCCTGGCGGCGCTGGCATTGGGCTGGGGCGCGCGTTGGTTGCGCTTTGAGGTGTCTGGCGACGCCGCCTACCGCAGCCGGTGTGACCAGGTGATGAACTATGTGCCACTGGTGTCGATGACGCTGGCGGCCACCACGTTGGCGCTGCTGTTCACCGCCGGTGATGGCCGCGCGGGCTTGCAGGTGCTGATCTTTGTGTGCTGCCTGCTGGTGCTGCTGCTGGCGGCAATGCGCCAGGTCATTGTGGTGGGACTGCTGCACCGCCTGCGCGCGGCCGAGGCGGCGGTGCTGCGCAACGAAGGGCAGCTGTATCAGCTGGCGCATTTTGATGCACTCACGCATTTGCCCAACCGTCGTTATTTTGAAGACGCACTGGAGCGCGCCGTGGCCGAGGCATCGCGCCAGGCGCAGTCGCCCGACCATTGCGTGGCCTTGCTGCTCATCGACCTGGACCATTTCAAGAGCGTGAACGAAACCTACGGCCACCGAGTGGGCGACGCGCTGCTGAGCGAGGCCGCCGCGCGCATCAACACCTTGCTGGCCGGGCAGGGCATGGTGTCGCGCCTGGCCAATGACCAGTTCACCGTGATGCTGCTGCGTCAGGCGTCGCGCACGCAATTGGCGCAGCTGGCCACGTCGCTGGTAGAGGGGCTGGCCCAGCCGTGGGAGCTGTCGGAGGTGGGCGCGCAGTACATGGGCGCCAGCATTGGCATCAGCCTGTATCCGGACGACGCCGACAGCAGCCTGGAGTTGGTGCGCCACGCGCACTCGGCGCTGCACGCCACCAAAAGCGCGGGCCGGGGCTCGTACCGGTTCTATATTGAAGAGTTCACGCGGATCACCCGGGACCGGCTGGAGCTGCGCCGCCGTTTGCACAACGCGCTGCAGGGGGGTGAGTTCACCCTGGTCTACCAGCCGCAGCTCGATCACCTGCGCCAGACCGTAGGCGCCGAGGCGCTGCTGCGCTGGTCGGTGGATGGCAAGGCCGTGCCTCCGGACGAGTTCATCCCGCTGGCCGAAGAAAGTGGGCTCATCGTGCCGATTGGCCTGTGGGTGTTCGAGACCGCGTGCCAGCAACAGGCGCAGTGGCGGGCCGAGGGCTGGCAGGTGCCAGTGGTGTCGGTCAACGTGTCCACCATTCAGCTGCGCGAGCCGGGCTTTGCGCAGGCGCTGCTGCAGGTGACCGAGCGCGCGGGGGTGCCGCCCGCAGGTCTGGTCCTGGAGATCACCGAGTCGCAATTGCTCGACGAGTCGCTTTATGGCATTGCGCTGGATCTGAAAAATGCGGGCTTTGGCCTGTCCATCGACGACTTTGGCACCGGACATTCATCGCTCATCAAGCTGCGCAGGCTGCCGGTGGGTGAGCTCAAGATCGACAAGGTGTTTGTGCGTGACATCGTGCACGACGTGAACGACCGCGAGATCTGCGCCACCGTCAACGCGCTGGCCCGCACGCTGGGCTTGCAAGTGGTGGCCGAAGGGGTCGAGACCGAGGCGCAATTTCAGCTGCTGGTCAAGATGGGCTGCCAGCGATTTCAGGGCTGGCTGTTTGCGCCCGCGATTGCGCCGGACGGGCTGGCAAGCCAGTGGCTGCAGCGGCAAGTGCAGCCAGACGATGCATGAGCCAGAAGCCCTTGGGAGTCATCCGAATTTATCAAAATGATAGCTGCTGGCGCTTAATGAATAAGCGCTAGCGGCCATTTTGGCTTGAAGTTTGGTCGCCCAAAGCTGGAACCCGGCACGAGGCCGGGTGGGGGAGTTTCAGAGCGATGGCGCTCTGACTTGGGCGCTCAAGCTGCCTGCGACACGCTCGCCTGGTTGGCGGCGAAGCTGGTGTGGATGCTGATCGCAAGCTCTGCCGAGGCGAGGGCGGCGGCCTTGGCGTCCGGGCCCATGCCGACACCTTCGGCGCGCACAAAACGCACATCGGTAATGCCAAAGAAACCCAGCACCACCTTCAGGTAGCTCTCCTGGTGTTCCATGGCCTGACCGCCTTCGCTGGTCGAATACATACCGCCGCGGCTGGACGCGACGATCACCGTCTTGCCCGCAGCCAGACCCACGGGGCCCTTGTCGGTGTACTTGAAGGTGCGGCCGGTCTGGGCAATGCGGTCGATCCAGGCTTTCAACTGGCTGGGGATTGTGAAGTTGTACAGGGGGGCTCCGATCACTACCACGTCGGCGGCCAGAAACTGGCTCACCAGCGCTTCAGACAGCGCGTTTTCGCGGCGTTCGGCATCCGTGGCTGCAGCCTGGCCGGTGCGAAAGCCCAGCGATTCGGCCGACAGGTGCGACGGGGCTTGTGCGGCCAGGTCCAGGTACTGCACAGTGGTGCCGGGGTGGCTGGCTTGCCATGCGGCCACGGTGCGGGCGGTCAGTTGGCGGGATACGGATTGTTCGCCAGTGATGGCGGAATCGATGTGAAGCAGTTGCATGAAAAATCTCCAGAAAGGCCGATGTAGCGATGTCGCTGTGTGGGCGGTAGCCACACCGTGTGGCCATGGAATCAATTGTGGAGATCAATCGAATCGTTGATAAGGTACGGAACTTGCGATAGATTGTTCTACCCATAGGACGATCAGATGCAAGACCTCAACGACATGCTGTATTTCGCCGAAGTGGTAGAGCGCGGGGGCTTTGCCGCTGCAGGCCGGGCGCTCGGCATTCCCAAATCCCGCCTGTCCCGGCGCGTCTCCGACTTGGAAACCCAGTTGGGCGTGCGTCTGCTGCAGCGCACCACCCGCAAGCTGTCGTTGACCGAAGTGGGCGAGGCTTATTTACGCCACTGCCAGGCCATGCGCGAGTCGGCCCAGGCCGCGGCCGACACCGTGGCCCAAGTGCAAACCACCCCCCGCGGTACCGTGCGCGTAAGCTGCCCCGTCACTCTGGCCCAAACGGTCGTAGCCGAACTGATGCCCCGGTTTCTGGCCAACTACCCCGAGGTGCGCATCGAAATGCTCGTGAGCAACCGCGCGGTGAACCTGGTGGAGGAGGGCATCGACGTGGCCTTGCGCGTGCGGCCGTCGGTGGACGACAGCGGGAGCATGGTGGTCAAACGGCTGGACCACACCACCCAGATTCTGGTGGCCAGCCCCGAGTTGCTGATGCGGCAAGGCACGCCCAAGACGCTGGAGGATCTCGCCAAGCTCGACAGCATCTCGATGTCCGCCCCTGATGGTCGATCGACCTGGAACCTCATCGGCCCCGGCGGGGTGCAGCAGACCGTGCAACACGCTCCACGGTATGTTGCCGACGACTTGCTGACCCTCAAATACGCCGCCGTAGCCGGCACAGGGGTGTGCTGGATGCCCGATTACATGTGCCAAGACGAGATGCGCGAGCGCAAGCTGGTGCGCGTGTTGCCCGACTGGGCGCCGGCACCGGCCATCGTGCACGCGGTGTTCCCGTCGCGTCGGGGCCTGTCACCTGCGGTACGGCGGTTTCTGGACTATCTGGGCGAGGCCATGCCGGGGCGAAGTAGCCTGAGCACCCGGCTTCCGCTACAGGGCCTGGACGGCGCGAACATCTGAGTTTCCGATCTTCCGGCCCGGGTTTCTGCACTGGAACCGCTGCCGCGGCAAGGCTTCGGCCAAAGACCGCGTGGCACCGTTGGTCAGGGGACGTTCCTTCCCGTTTTGGCCCCACAATGCAACCAATTGCAACCTTGGGGAGGGCGATGAACGGGACTGCCGGGCCTCCGTTGCGCCGCCGAAACTTGCCCCCCTTCCATTGGCTGATCGCGCAGTGAGCACCTCCCATCCCATTGACCAGCACATTCGCCAAGCCCGCGTACACCCGTCCGTGCGCGCCATCGTGATCCCGCCGTGTCCCGAGTCGCTGCTGCGCCTACAGGCCATCATGGCCGAGCCCGAGCTGGATTCGGTGGCGTTGGACCAGCTCGCTTCGTCCGATGTCGCCATGGCTGCGGCGCTGATCCGGCTGGCCAACAGTCCCTTGTACGGGTTGGCCCAGCCTGTGCAGACCGTGGGCATGGCGCTGACGGTGCTGGGGCTGCAGCCATCCGTGGAGCTGCTGGCGGCCTTCATCACGCGCAACGCGCTCATGGTGCGGTCTCCGCTGCTGGAGCATTTCTGGGAAAGCTCGCAGCGCCGCGCCATTGCATGCGAGCACATCGGTCGCCAGCTTTACAGCCTGGACCCGGGCCTGGGGTACAGCTTTGGGCTGTTCTGCCATGTTGGCATGCCGGTGCTGGTAAAGGCCGTGCGCGGCTACGCAGGCACGGTGACCGAAGCCCTGGCGCGCAAGGACCGCACCTTTACCCAGACCGAAAACGCCAGCCACCGCACCGATCACGCGGTCATGGGGGCCATCGTGGCGCGCACATGGCACCTGCCGGGCGATGTCGCGCAGGCCATCTGGCTGCACCACGACTTTGCGTGCCTGGAAGATGAGCGGTTCAACCCCACCGTGCGGCATCTCGTGGCGCTGGGCCTTCTGGCCGAGTACCTGGTCAACCACCACGATAACCTGACCCCTACACGCGAATGGCAGGAGCATGGGGAGGCGTGCATGCAATACCTGGATGTGTCGGAAGACGAGCTCAACCACTGGATCGATGAACTGCACCCGGCTTTTGAGGCCGTGCTGCTCTGAGGCCCGCACCGCAAAGCGCCCCTCAAGCGCAGTGCCTTCTCCGCGCGCCCTAACGCGCCGCGTCGATCAGGCCGGCAATGGCGCTATAGCCCCACCGCCGGGCGTGCTGTGCAGCGGTCAGCCCGTCTCCATCTACCAGCGAAGTCTGGGCGCCCAGCGCCAGCAGCTTTTGCACGGCCGCGGCATGGCCGTTGAGGGCCGCCAACATGAGGGCAGTCCTGCCTGCGGTGTCGCGCGCATCCACTGGCGCGCCCTGGGCGATGAGGTTTTCCACCTCGCCGGTGTTGCCTTTGCGGGCGGCGTCGCGCAGTGCACGCGGCAGCAGCGACGGGTTGAGCGCCTTGTGGGCCTGCGGCGAGGCCGCGGCCCCTGTGTCGCGGTTTGCCGCGTTGCCGCCGGGCAGGCTGCGGGCCAGCGAGCGTGGCGCTGGGGATTCGTCCTGGGCGGATCGCTCGCGCATTTCGACGCGGGGGCGCATCGCCGCAGACGGTGCGGGCGCGGGTGCTGGCGGTGACCGGGGCGGGGTGGCCCGATCCTCCGCAAGGGGCGGCGATGCGGGAAAGCCGGATGGTGCATCGGCTGCACCCGGCTGCGACAGTGATTCAGCCTCAGCAGGCGCAGGTGCTGCCGCTGCGGGCGCGGTAGGCGCGGCAGGCGGCACTGTTTTGGCAAGTCGGCTGGACTGTCCGGTAGGCGCGATAGGCGCTGTAGGCGCTGCCGCAGGTTTTGGTGCGGTGGGACTGGGTGGCTGCCTGGCCAAGTCGTGGGCGGAGCCCTGTGATCCTTCGGGCTTAGCGGGTGTCGCTGGGGGTTTCGGTACCGGCACTGCAGCTGGGGCTTGCGCCCGTCGCTGCCCGAAGGCGATGTCTCTTTCTTCGGGCGTTCCGCGCTCGAACTGCAGGATCAACAAACCCGTCAGGCCCACCAAGGCCACGGTGGCCAGTGCCGATAGCTTCCAGCGCGATTGGTTGGCGGCGGCTCGGCTGGAGTCGTTAGCACTGGGAGAGGGAGCCGTGGCAGCGGGTGCCGCCATCATCTGTGCATGCGCCCGCACTGCATCGCGCACATGCGCGCCCGGGCGGGCATCTTCCTGTGCGCTGGCTTCGCGGTATCGCCGGACCAGTTCGTCGTCTGGCGCGCTCATGGTGCAAATTCCTTGAGATGTTGCCGAAGGCTGGCGCGCGCATAGCGCAGGCGGCTCTTGGCGGTTTCAAAATGGACGCCGGTGGCCTCGGCAATCTCGTGCACGCTCAGGTCACCTTCGGCCTGCAGCAAAAACGCTTCGCGTTGCTCCAGGGGCAGTTGCTCCACGGCAGCAATCAGGGCGGCGGCTTGCTCGCGTGACTGCAACTGCCGCACGGGTCCAAACCCCGAGTCGGCGGCCAGCGTGTCTGCGAGGCTGCGCTCGTCGTCGTCACTCGCGTCCAGGCTGGAGTGGTTTTTGGCGGTGCGCACGTGGTCCACCAACCGATGGTGCGCCAGGGTGAAAAGCCAGGTGCGGAATTTCGCCTTGACCTCATAACTGTGGGCATTGCGCGCTACGGCAAACCAGACGTCCTGCAGCAAGTCGTCAGCCACCGCTTGCACCTTCACGCTGCGAAACACAAACCGCCATACCGCCAGTTCGTGCCGACCGTACAGCGTGTCAAACGCGCCCAGATCGCCTCCCGCATAACGCAGCATCAGCGTCTCGTCGGCGTCTTCGGAGGAGGGGGTGTTGCGCACCCGCGCATTATGCGAGGCCCTCATTCACCCATGTGACCCATCTCTAACGCTGCCAAGGCTTACCTCGGATCGGGTACATACGAAACGCTGTCCGACTGCGGAAACGCGCGGGGCCGGTGCGGCCGCGCAATGGGCTCACGGATCACGCCGCTGGCGATCAGGTTTTCGCGGCTGTCGTAGCGGATGCTGATGATTTCATTGGGCTGGTCCTGCAGGCGCGTAAAGGTGGTGTGCGAGACAACAGACGTCTCGCGCTGGCCGTGCGCGGTGCCCAGTCTGGCCGACGGCGTGGGTGCCGCCTTGGCCACGCTGTCGGCGGACTGTGATCGCGCAGAGGACTCGGCCTCTGATGGCGGGGCTGCCGCAGCGGGAGCGGAAGGCAGCGAGCGCCCCAGGTCCTCGCGCAGGCCTCCCGGGCTGTTGCTGCCGTCGCGGCGCTCGCGGTGGGGCTCGGGTGTGACCGATGGCGACGGCACTGGTGGTTGTTCGCGAAACAGTGCCACGCCAATCACGCCCACGTGGGCCGGACGGCCGGTGCGGTTGGCGTAGGAGTTGGCAATGCTGGAGAACTCAAAGGCTGCAACCTCGCTGCTGCTCTTGCGCCAGCCGGTAATCTGGTAACGCTCGTAGGGCGAAAACACATAGCCGCGCTGGTCCCAGGCGGCAGTCTCGCCGCTGAGCACGTTAACGCCATCGACCGAAGGCACGGCCAGCACGCGCCCCCCGCTGCGGTTGTGCACCGTCACTGCATACCGCGCGCCGGGGCGTCCCGCCACCCAGTATTCACCCTTGGCGTAGTGCACCGGCAGCGTGGCACCGGTGTCGCGGTCCACGATGGTGACATCGGCCAGACGGCCAACGGCCTGGGCTGGCAAGCTGGAGAGGGTCAGCAGCGCGGCCAGTGTCGAGACTGCGGTCAGGGTGGGGAGGGGGAGTGAACGGGGTTTCATGGCAGCTCCATCAAAGTGTTGTGGGAGCTGAGTGAAACGAACGGGGCAGGGAAATGGGGTTAAGTGGCGCCCAACGATCTGAAATATTTTTTGAAGACCTCGCCAGGTCCCTCCCTGTCCTGTATAGGTAGGGCCCGTGCGGGCCGTTAGCATGGCGCGCATGCTTGCCGCCAAACCCTATCTTCAGAGCGCCTGCATCCGGCCGGATGCACAGGTGGATTACGACGCCTATCCCTACAACATCCCCGCCGTCAAAGAGCTGGGTCTGCTGGAGTTTCATGCCGATGTGACGTTTTTGGTCGGAGAGAACGGGACAGGCAAATCCACATTGCTGGAGGCCATCGCAGTGGCGCTGGATTACAGCCCACAAGGCGGCACGCGCGACTTCAAGGTGGGCGGCGCCGAATCGGTGTCGAACTTGCATGAGAACCTGCGCTTGGCCCGCAGTTTTCGCAAACCGCGCGACGGTTATTTTCTCAGGGCCGAGAGCTTCTTCAATGTCGCCACCTTCATTGATGAAATCGGCGACCCGACGGGTTACGGCGCGACCTCGCTGCACGGCCTTTCGCACGGCGAGGTGTTCATGGCGCTGTTGAACAACCGATTTCGCGGCAAGGGTCTGTACCTGCTGGACGAGCCAGAGGCAGCGCTGTCGCCCAATCGCCAGCTTGCAGCCCTGGCGGCGATCCACCGGCTGGTGGAGGATAAATCACAGTTCATCATCGCCACCCATTCGCCCATCTTGTTGTCTTACCCCCACGCCAAGATCATGCTGTTTGACGGCACCGGACTTTCGGAGGTGGCGTTTGAGGACACCGAACATTTCGCGGTGACGCGCGATTTTTTGAACCATTACCCGAAGCGGCTGGAGCAGTTGCTTACGGACGCAGAAAATGATTGAGGCATCGGATGGAGGGTTTGCAAGCGGCTTTGAGCGGTCCGCATGATTTCCGTAGAGCCTACATGGAGTCGCTGCTTAGACTCTTTGGCGATTAAATTACAAAAATTAAGTCGTTTGGGTTTTAAAGGCGGGCTCGCAGAATGCCCGTCTGTGACCACCACTTCCATCATCATCGTCCCCGGCTGGCGCGACTCTGGCCCTGGCCACTGGCAAAGCCTGTGGATCGAGCGTCTTCCGCAGGCATCTCGCGTGGTGCAGGACGACTGGATCACGCCCACTCGCTCGGCGTGGGTAGGGCAGCTGGAGAAAACAGTGCTCTGGGCACCCCACCCGGTGGTCATCGTGGCGCACAGCCTGGGCTGCATTGCCACGACCCACATCAGCGCCAAGGCCGCTGAACGTATTTGTGGCGCCTTGCTGGTGGCCCCCGCCGACCCGGAGCGCCGCGCCATCCTGAGCGACTTTGCCCCGGTGCCCTATGCCGCGTTGCCCTACCGCAGCATCGTGGTGGCCAGCAGCAACGACCCCTTTTGCCCCATCCGCCTCGCAGGTGCCTACGCACGGGCCTGGGGCAGCGAGTTTGTGCGCATGCAGAACGCGGGGCACATCAACATTGACTCGGGCCATGGGGAATGGCCGCTGGGCTGGGCGTTGTTGCAGTCGCTGGAAGGCGATGAGGCGCAGCGCGATGCACATTTGGGTGGTGCCGCGCACACATCCCCATCGGCGGCATAGCGTTTTTTACTCCTGAATTAATAGCTGTTTGCGCTTATTGGGTAAGCGCTAGAGGCCATTTTTTCTTATATTTTTTGGCTCACACGGTGGATGCCCCGCCTCTGCGGGGAGTAGGTGACTGCAGGTTTCTATATTCCAAAATTCGATTAATTAACAAGAATATATTCTTTTGAGTTTTAAGTGGCACTCCGCACAATCCACCATCTCCAGCTTTTCCTCAGGCGACGCACATGACAACTTCTTTGAAACTCAAGACCCTTCTGGCCACGCTGGCCCTGGCCTCCAGTGGTTTGGCTGCAGCGCAAACCACGCTGCTCAATGTGTCGTACGACGTGGCGCGCGAGTTCTACAAGGACTACAACACAGCGTTCGCCGCGCACTACAAGAAGACCACAGGTCAAGATGTGAAGATTGACCAGTCGCACGCGGGCTCCAGCGCCCAGGCGCGTGCTGTGCGTGACGGGCTGGATGCCGATGTGGTCACCATGAACACCACCACCGATGTGCAGTTCCTGGCCGACAGCGGTCTGGTGGCCAAAGACTGGACCAAGAAGTTTCCGCACGACGCATCGCCCACCACATCCACCATGCTGTTCCTGGTTCGCAACGGCAACCCCAAGGGCATCAAGGACTGGGACGACCTCATCAAGCCCGGCGTGCAGGTGATCGTGGTGAACCCGAAGACGGGCGGTAATGGTCGCTATGCCTATCTGGCCGCCTGGGGCGCCGTGCGCGAAAAGGGCGGCACCGAAGAGCAGGCCGCCGAGTTTGTGGCCAAGCTGTACAAGAACGTGCCGGTGCTGGCCAAGGGCGGGCGTGATGCCACAGCCACCTTCCTGCAGCGCAACATTGGCGATGTGCTGATCACGTTTGAATCCGAAGTGGTGTCCATCGACCGCGAGTTTGGCGCGGGCAAGGTCGATTCCATTTATCCATCGGTGAGCGTGGTGGCCGAGAACCCTGTAGCCATCGTCGAACGCACGGTGGCCAAGAAGAATTCGGGCGCGCTGGCCAAGGCGTATCTGGACTACCTGTACTCCGATGAGGCGCAAGAGATTGCCGCCAAGCACGCCATTCGCCCCCGTTCAGAAGCCGTGCTCAAAAAACATGCCGCTACCTTCAAGCCCCTCAAGCAGTTCACCGTGTCCAAGTATTTTGGTTCGCTGACCGAAGCGCAGAAGGTGCACTTCAATGACGGCGGCCAGTTCGACAAGATTTACAGCGCCAAATAAGCCATGACCGCTGCGACCTCTGCGGCCGGGCAGGGGGCCTTGTTGGCCTCTGCCCAGGCCGGTCGGCGTGCGCCTAAGCGGGTGCTGCCGGGCTTTGGCATCACGCTGGGCTACACGCTTTTCTATCTCAGCATCATTGTGCTGATCCCGCTGTCAGCCCTGATCTTCAAGACCTTCACGCTGACCTGGGACGAGTTCTGGGCAGCGGTCAGCTCGCCGCGGGTCGTGGCGTCGTACAAGCTCACGTTTGGCGCCTCGTTCATCGCGGCGATGGTCAATCTGGTCTTCGGCCTGTTGATTGCCTGGGTGCTGGTGCGCTACAAGTTTCCAGGCAAGAAGATCGTCGACGCCCTGGTGGACCTGCCGTTTGCCCTGCCCACCGCCGTGGCGGGTATTTCGCTGACCGCGTTGCTGGCAGGTAACGGGTGGATCGGACAGATCCTGGAGCCCATGGGCATCCAGCTGGCGTTCAAACCTGCCGGTATCGTCATTGCGCTCATCTTCATCGGCCTGCCATTTGTGGTGCGCACCGTGCAACCGGTGCTGGAAGACGCCGAGAAAGAGCTGGAAGAAGCCGCCACCTGCCTGGGCGCCACGCGCTTGCAGACGTTCACCAAGGTCATTCTTCCGTCCATCACACCCGCGCTGCTGACCGGTTTTGCCATGGCATTTGCGCGAGCGGTGGGCGAATACGGTTCGGTCATTTTTATCGCGGGCAACGTTCCCATGGTGTCTGAAATCACGCCGCTCATCATCATCGGCAAGCTGGAGCAGTACGACTACGCCGGCGCCACTGCGGTGGCCACCGTGATGCTGCTCATCTCGTTCGTTCTGCTGCTCATCATCAACGCGCTGCAGGCCTGGCAACGGCGCCACGCGGGAGCACCCGCATGAGCGGCGCGGCCACAAGAACCGTGCGCCGCACGCAGGCGGGCACGACCGAGTCAACGTGGGTGCGCTACACCCTGATCGGAATTGCGCTGGCCTTCATGCTGCTGTTTCTGGTGCTGCCGCTCGCCGCGGTGTTTGCCGAAGCATTGCGCAAAGGTTTTGGCGCCTATCTCGAGGGCCTGCGCGAGCCTGATGCGTGGTCGGCCATCAAGCTCACGCTGACCACCGCGTTGATCGCTGTGCCGCTGAACCTGGTGTTTGGCGTGGCGGCGGCGTGGTGCATTGCCAAGTACGAGTTTCGGGGCAAGGCGTTTTTGACCACGCTGGTGGACCTGCCGTTTTCGGTGTCGCCCGTGGTGGCGGGTCTGGTCTATGTGCTGATGTTTGGCGCGCAGGGCTGGTTTGGCCCTTGGCTGCAGGCGCACGACATCAAGATCATCTTCGCCGTGCCGGGCATCGTACTGGCCACCGTGTTTGTGACCTTTCCGTTCATCGCACGCGAGCTGATCCCGCTGATGCAGGCGCAGGGCAATGACGAGGAGCAGGCGGCCATCGTGCTCGGCGCTACCGGCTGGCAGACCTTCTGGTACGTGACCTTGCCCAACATCAAGTGGGGCCTGCTGTACGGCGTGATCCTGTGCAACGCACGGGCCATGGGCGAGTTCGGCGCGGTGTCGGTGGTGTCGGGCCACATCCGTGGGCAGACCAACACCATTCCGCTGCACGTCGAAATTCTCTACAACGAGTACCAGTCTGTGGCGGCCTTCGCTGCCGCATCGCTGCTGGCCCTGTTGGCCCTGGTCACCCTGGTCATCAAGACCATCGCAGAGCACCGCAACGAACAGGCCCTGAAGGCTGCTGCTGAATTGCCCCCTGAGCGCCCTGCGCCCGCAGGCGTTTGAAGGAAGAAGAACATGAGCATTGAAATCCGCAACGTCAGCAAGCAGTTTGGCGACTTCCATGCGCTGCGCGACGTCAGCCTGGACATTGCGTCCGGCGAACTCATCGCGCTGCTTGGCCCTTCGGGCTGTGGCAAGACCACGTTGCTGCGCATCATCGCGGGGCTGGAGACGGCCGACGTCGGCACCATCCACTTCAGCGGCGAAGACACCACCGACGTGCATGTGCGCGAGCGCAACGTGGGTTTTGTGTTCCAGCATTACGCGCTGTTCCGCCACATGACCGTGTTTGAGAACGTGGCCTTCGGACTGCGCGTGAAGCCCCGCAAGGAGCGGCCAAGCGAGGCGCAGATCAAGAAAAAGGTCACAGACCTGCTCAAGCTGGTGCAGCTCGACTGGCTGGCCGAGCGGTTCCCGTCGCAGTTGTCCGGCGGCCAGCGCCAGCGCATTGCGCTGGCCCGCGCACTGGCGGTGGAGCCCAAGGTGCTGCTGCTCGACGAGCCTTTCGGCGCGCTGGACGCCAAGGTGCGCAAGGAATTGCGCCGCTGGCTGCGCCGCCTGCACGACGAGTTGCATGTGACCAGCATCTTTGTGACCCACGACCAGGAAGAAGCGCTGGAGGTGGCCGACCGCGTTGTGGTGATCAACCAGGGCCGCATCGAGCAAAGTGGCTCGCCCCAACAGGTGTGGGACCAGCCCGCCAGCCCGTTTGTCTACGGCTTTTTGGGCGACGTGAACCTGTTCCACGGCCGCGCACATGAGGGGCTGGTGCACCTGGATGGCATGCAGATCGACTCGCCCGAGCACGCAGACACGCAGGACACCAAGGCGTTTGCCTATGTGCGCCCGCACGACCTGGATGTGCAACGCTATTCACCAGGCGCCGGGCTGGATGCCGAAGGCCGCCCCCGCGGCATCGTTGCGCAACTGAGCCGGGCCATCGTCGTGGGGCCGATTGCGCGGCTGGAACTTATTCCCTCTGACGACCACAAACCAGCGGACAATGCGTCCCCTGAACACTTGATCGAAGCGCAGATCCCTGCGCAGCAGTTCAAGGAGATGGGTTTCAAAGAGGGCGAAACGCTGGTGGTGACACCGCGCCGCGCCCGGGTTTTTCTGGACCACGCCGCTGGTATTTGACTCCCCCTGAGCCGCTTCGCGCCTTCCCCCTGAGGGGGACGCACCCGGTGGACTGGCGGAGCCAGATCCACGGGTGCACTGGCTTAGGGCGCGCCGGTTTTTAGCGTGCAGCGCCCCGGGCAATGGCTATTGGATGAGGGAATAAAAATGAATTGGTTGAATGCGGCTCCGCGCCGTGTGCTGGCGCTGATCAGCGTGGCTTGTGTGGCGATGCTGGCGTTTGGCATGTATTTGCAGCACGTGGTGGGCCTGGAGCCTTGCCCGATGTGCATCGTGCAACGCTATGCTCTCATTGGTGTAGCAATCTTTACAGGACTGGCAAGCGCTAGAAGCCAAAAAGGCTGGTGGATGACGATGGCGGCGCTGGCCTTGCTGGCGTCTGGTTTTGGGGCCTTTGTGGCGGCCCGCCAGAGCTGGCTGCAGTGGTACCCGCCCGAGATCGCGACGTGCGGCCGTGATTTCTACGGAATGATCGAAAACTACCCCATCAGCCGCGCCATCCCCATGATCTTCCGCGGATCGGGCGACTGCGCTGCGATTGACTGGACCTTTCTGGGCGGCTCCATAGCCAACTGGTCGTTCCTCTGCTTTGTGGGGTTTGCCGTGGTGCTGCTGGTGCTGTTGGTGCGTGGCCTCAAGGGCGGGCGCACGAGCGGGTCTGGGTATTCGATGGCCTGATGCTGGTGCTGCATCGACCCCGCTGATGAGGCGCTCCCCGGAGCGCCTTTTTCATGGTCGGCCAGGTTTTGATCAATTCAACACGACATCTCCCGCATCCAATGACGGCGGACGGAGCAAGTCTTCATCAATGCCCATGGTCTGGCTGGCGCGCTCCACAGCTTGCCAAAGTTGAGGGGGCATTTGCAGTATTTCTTCGGGCGAGGAGGAGCGCGCAATCCATGCACTGATTTGCAGGTGCTGCTCGTGGGTGAGCAGGTCGAGGTTCAGCATTTCGTCGATGATCTTCATCTTGGTCGGTTCACTCAGGGGTTCTTGGATCTGGCTCTGCCGTAGCGAAGCTTGTGCCGTGATGGCAGCGCAAAACCCAAGCAGGTCGCGCTGCAGCGAAAATTGAGGGGCCTCGCTCAGAGGTATCTGAAACACATGGTGCCCCCAGCACCGATCTCAAGCGCGGCTTTGTCGATGGCATCAGCCTGTGGCGTCCTCGCGGACCGGAAACGAAACCCCTTCGGTGCCATCCACCCAGGCGGGCAATTTGTGCATCACGCTTTCAAACAGACTGCTTGCCTGCCACTGCGCCAGCCAGGCCTGCAGGTGTGGCCAGGGCTGGGCATCCCACCAAGTGGAATCAATGCCTGCAAACTGCCGCACGAAGGGCGCAATCGCCATGTCCGCCAGCGCAACGTGGTCGCCGAACAGGAAGGGGTGCTGGGCGAGCCGCAGATCCAGACTTTGCAGCCACTCCACGGCCTGTTTTCGCGCTGCGGGAGCGTCGGCATCTGGATAGCGGCTTGGGTATTTGCAGCGGTCGAGCGCCTGCTTGAAGTGACCGTCGCAGTCGGCAATCAGCGCCAGCATGTCGGCTTCGGTGCCTTCACTGGGCTCCAACCAGCGCGCAGGGTCGTGCTGCGCCAGTGCCCAACGCATGATGTCGAGGCTCTGTTCCAGCACCCGTCCGTCGGACAGCACCAGCACGGGCACGGTGGCTTTGGGCGATGACTGCAGCAAGCCCTGGGGCTTGTTGCGCAGCACAACTTCGCGCAACTCGCACACCTGACCACTCACTGCCAGCGCCAGTCGGGCGCGCATGGCATACGGGCAACGGCGAAAGGAATACAGAACGGGAAGGGCAGCGCTCACGCGGAATCGTCCCCATCCGCGATTTCTTCGCGGGTGATGCTGCGAAGGAGGGCTCCCGGTTGCCGTGCACCCAGGTGCGGTTGCCCGCGCTGCTCGGCCAGGTCCATCTGGCGCTGGCGCTCGGCCAGGGCGCGTTCCTGCTCTGCCGAGCGGGTGCCGTGGCAGTAGGGGCAGCTCACGCCGCGTACGAAGTGGGGTGATGCCCGTTCCGCCTCACCGAGCGGCATGCGGCACGACCGGCACAGCTGGTGATGGCCAGGCGCCAGGCCGTGGCCCACGGACACGCGCTCGTCAAACACAAAGCAGTCGCCCTGCCAACGGCTGGCTTCCTCGGGCACGGTCTCCAGGTACTTGAGGATGCCGCCTTCCAGGTGGAACACCTCGTCAAACCCGTGCGATTTGAGCAAAGCGGTGGACTTTTCGCAGCGGATGCCGCCGGTGCAGAACATGGCCACGCGGGGCTTGCCCGCCAGCACGCCGCCGGGCTGCTTCTCGCGTTCGACCCAGGCCGGAAACTCCGCAAAGCTCTTGGTGTGCGGGTTGACAGCGCGCTCAAACGTGCCGATGCCCACCTCATAGTCATTGCGCGTGTCCACCACCACCACGGCGGGGTCGTCGATGAGCGCGTTCCAGTCCTGGGGCTTGACGTAGGTGCCTGCATTGCGCGCCGGGTTCAGGCCCGGCACGCCCATCGTCACGATCTCGCGCTTGAGGCGCACGCGCATGCGGTAGAACGGCAGGTGCTCAGTGGGCGCCTCTTTGTGCTGCAGGTTGGCAAAGCGGGCGTCGTTGCGCAACCAGGCCAGCACGGCGTGCACGTCAGCGGGCGCGCCTGCAATGGTGCCGTTGATGCCTTCGGGCGCCAGCAGCAGCATGCCGCGCACGCCGCGCTCATCGCACAGGGCCTGAAGGGGCTCGCGCAGCGCAGCACAGTCAGGCAGCTCCACAAACTGGTAAAGCGCAACGGTGAGATAACGGGGTGTGACCGAGTCCACGAAATGAATAAAAGAGCAGAAAAGAAGGCTGATGATAGCGGTCACTTTTCGTTACGATGCGGGAGTCCCCAACGCGCACCCAAGGTGTTTTATGGCCCAGGAATCCACTGTCAACCTGTTTCGTCGGCTGGAGCAGCTCAATGGCATTGGCGCTGCGCTGTCCAGAGAGCGCGACATAGACCGCTTGCTGGAGAACATTCTCGAAGCGGCCAAGGCCATCACAGGGGCCGATGGTGGCACGCTGTACAGCGTGACCGAGGATGAAGCCGCGCTCAAATTCGAGATCTTGCGCACCGACTCGCTGGACATTCGCCTCGGTGGCACCACAGGCAAGCCCATTGACTTTCCGCACCTGCCGCTGCGCAACGCCGATGGCAGCCCCAACGATTCATTGGTGGCAGCGCATGCCGCCATCCACGACCGCACGGTAAACATTGCCGATGCGTACAGCGCTGAGGGCTTTGATTTTTCGGGTACCCGTGCTTTCGATGTGCGCACGGGGTACCGGTCGAAGTCGTTCCTCACGGTGCCGATGAAGAACCACGACCACGAACTGATCGGTGTGCTGCAGCTGATCAATGCGCGCCACTGGGAGACCGGCGAAGTCACCACGTTCTCTGAGGCCGACCAGGGCCTGGCCGAGTCGCTGGCTTCGCAGGCGGCCATTGCGTTGACCAACCGCTTGCTCATCACGCAGCTCGAAAGGCTCTTCGAGTCATTTGTGAATCTGATCAATCTTGCCATTGACGAAAAGTCGCCCTACACCGGCGGCCACTGCCAACGCGTGCCCGCCCTCACCATGATGCTGGCCGAAGCGGTGGACGGTACCGATCAAGGTCCGCTGGCGGGCTTCAAGATGAGTGACCGCGACCGGTACGAACTCAAGATGGCGGGGCTGCTGCATGACTGCGGCAAGATCACCACGCCCGTGCACGTGGTGGACAAAGCCACCAAGCTGCAAACCCTGTACGACCGCATCGGGCTGGTGGACACGCGATTTGAAGTCTTGAAACGCGATGCAGAACTGGCCGCGCTGCGCCGCCAACTGGCCTTGCGCCCGGTGGTGGATGCGCGCGCAGAAGGGCAGGAGCTGCAGGCGCTACAGCACGAGATCCATGCGCTGGAAGAAGACCGCGAGTTTCTGCGCCGTTGCAACACGGGCACCGAGGCCATGCGGGCCGAAGACCAGCAGCGCGTGCGTGACATCGCCGCCATGCGCCACTGGCGCAACCCGCAGGGTGTGCAAACGAGCTTTTTAAGCGCTGAGGAAGTGGAGAACCTCACCATCCGATCCGGCACCCTGAACCAGGCCGAGCGCGACACCATCAACTACCACATCGTCGCCACCATCAAGATGCTGGAGACGTTGCCCTGGCCGCGCCACTTGAAGAACGTGCCCGAATACGCGGGCGGCCACCACGAGCGCATGGACGGTAAAGGCTACCCGCGTGGCCTCACGCGCGACCAGATGTCGCTGCAGGCCCGCATGATGGGCATTGCCGACATTTTTGAAGCCCTGACGGCCGCAGACCGGCCGTACAAAAGCGGCATGACTCTGTCGCAAGCGCTGGCCATCATGTGCAAGATGCGCGACAACGGCCACATTGATCCGGAGCTGTTCGAAGTGTTTGTGCGCGAAGGTGTGTACCTGCGGTACGGACAGGAGTTTCTGGACGCTGGGCAGGTTGATGCGGTGGAAATTGCGGCGCTGGGATTTGTGTAGCGCTTGGGCGGCAGTGTGCCGGTGGTGACCCTGTGGTGGCGGCACTCGTCTGGACAGCGGGGCTAGCGGCCGACCGGATTTGTCCGCCGAGGCGAGGTCCGAGTATTGGCCTGCAATAGGATCTTAGTAATCAAAAAAGATAGCTGCTTGCGCAGGAAGGATAAGCGCTAGAGGCTGTTTTGGCTCTAAAAATGTGTGTTCGCGGCCTCGGCGGAGCCTGCAGGGACATCAGCCACGGGCGGCTTCAGCGGCTGCCTTTGCATCCTGAGCGGTGCGTTGGTGTTGTGTTGACCGCAGCGTTGATGGTGGCCGTGGTGCCCCGACAGCGTCCTGCTGCTGTGTGACGTTACGTACCTGAAATGCTTCTGAATTTATAGCTACTCGCGCTTTATCTTTAAGCGCTAGAGGCTGTTTTTCTTAGATTTTTGCTATGCCAATCTGAGCCTCCGCCATGAGCCACGTACTGAAGGCTGCCATGGCGCTCGTGGACGGGCGTGACTGCAAGCGCGTGAGCCAGTAAGCCCCCCGGTGCAGCGCCTGCGCAAAGGGTCGCACCAGCCGCCCTTGCTGCAACTCTCGCTCGAACATGTTCACCGGGAGCAACGCCATCCCCGCGCCCTGGGCGGCGGCTTCCGCCAGCGTCAGGGACGAGTCAAACACCGCGCCCCGCACGACGGGGCAGGTCGCACCCGCAGCGTCGAACCAGGCCGACCACTCGTCTGTGCGGTAGCTCCGCAACAGCGGCTGGCGTGCCAGGTCGGCGGCGGTGCGCAGGCCATGGGCGAGCGCCGGGGTGCACATCACGGACATCGGCGCGTCCATGATGCGTTCGGCGTGCGTGCTGTGCCAGGCGCCATCGCCAAAGCGGATGGCGTAGTCCAGCCCTTCGCCCGCCATGTCCACCCGGTTGTTGTGCGTGAGCAGGCGCAGATCCACAAACGGGCAGGCCTGCTGAAAGTCGCGCAGCCGGGGCAGCAGCCAGCCTACGGCAAAGGTGCCCACGGCGCCCACGGTCAGCACCTCACGCGGGCGGGTGTCGCCCAGCTTTTCCAGCGCCCGCGCCAGGTTGCTGAAAGATTCCGTCACCACCGGCAGCAGCGCCTGTCCCTCGTCCGTCAGGGCCAGCCCGCGCGGCAGGCGGCGAAACAGCGGTTTGCCCAAACGCTCTTCCAGGTTGCGGATGTGCTGGCTTACCGCTGTCTGGGTCACATGCAGCTCGGTGGCGGCGCGGGTCAGGTTCAGGTGGCGGGCCGATACCTCAAAGGCGCGCAGGGCATTCAGGGGCAGGTGCATGAAGATCCATCAGTTTTTCTTGGGGCTTTCCGCAATTATTGCCGTTGGTGCAAAGTGGTTCTTCTGCGTATCGTCCGCGGCTTGTCCATTTACTTGTGAAGAACGCTATGCAAAGACGACAGTTTTCCTTGGGCCTGATGGCAGGTGCGGCAGCGCCTCTATGGGGTTGCGCCGCTATTGGCAATGCCAAAAGTCCTGACATTACCGCCCGAAATTGGAACGACACGCTGGCCGAAATCGAGCGCACTGCCCAGGGCCGCCTGGGCGTGGCCCTGTTGGACACGGGTTCGGGCTTGGCGCTGGGTTGGCGGCAGGACGAGCGGTTTGCCATGGCCAGCACCTTCAAGGCGGTGCTGGCGGGCTGGATGCTGGCGCTGGTGGACCAGGGCAAAGAGCGGCTGGACGCGCGCGTGCTGTATGGCCGCGATGCCGTTGTGGACTACTCACCGGTGAGCGGCCCGCGCGCAGGTGATGGCGGCGGGTTGACGGTGGCCGAACTCTGCTCTGCGACGGTGAGCCTGAGCGACAACACCGCCGCCAACGTGCTGCTGGCGCGCCACGGCGGGCCAGCGGGGTTCACTGCATTTGTCCGCACCCTGGGCGACGCCACTACGCGACTGGACCGCACCGAGCCCACGCTGAACGAAGCCAAGGTGGGTGACCCGCGCGACACCACCACGCCGCTGGCGATGCTGCAAACCCTGCAGAAGCTGGTGCTGGGCGATGCACTCAGCCCCGCGTCGCGCGCTTGGCTGCAGCGCTGGCTGGTAGAAACCAGCACCGGCGACAAGCGCCTGCGCGCCGGCGTACCGGGCTGGAAGGTGGGGGACAAGACCGGTACGGCCGGAGACAGCGGCACGGCCAACGATGTGGCGGTGATGTGGCCTACAGGCGGTGGTGCGCCGGTGCTGGTGACCTGCTATCTCACGCGGTCCACCGCCAAGCCCGAGCAGCGCGACGCGGCGATTGCGCAAGTTGCGCGTGCCATGGCCGCTGCGCGCGAAACGTTCAGAGCTTCTTGACCAACACCTGGCTGCGCCGGTCCCAGTTGTACTTGCGCTTGCGCGCATCGGGCAGCCAGTCCGGGTCCACGGGCTGAAAACCGCGTTTGATGAACCAGTGCATGGTGCGCGTGGTCAGCACAAAGATGCTGTCCAGCCCGGCGGCGCGGGCGCGCTGCTCGATGCGCTTGAGCAGCTTTTCGCCATCGCCCGTGCCCTGGCTTTGCGGCGACACGGTCACGGCCGCCATCTCGGCCGTTTTGGACTCGGGATAGGGATAGAGCGCCGCGCAGCCAAAGATCACGCCGTCGTGTTCGATGATGGTGTAGGCGGCAATGTCGCGCTCGATCTCGGTGCGGTCGCGCTTGACCAGCGTTCCGTCGTTCTCGAAGGGCTCGATCAGCTGCAAGATGCCGCCCACATCGTCAATGGTGGCTTCGCGCAGCTCTTCGAGTTTTTCATCGATCACCATGGTGCCGATGCCATCGTGCACATACACCTCCAGCAGCAGCGACCCATCTACTGCAAACGGCAGGATATGGCTGCGTTCCACACCCGCCTTGCAGGCCTTCACGCAGTGCTGCAGGTAAAAGCCTGTGTCCGTGGGGGTTTGTGCGGTGGGCAGCGTGGCCAGCAGCGCTTGGGCGGCTGCCAGCGGCAACTCGGTGTCTATGGGGTTTTCTTCGCTCTCTGGCTCGCCGGGCAACATGCGGATGCCTTGCACCTCGCTCAAGAAGATCAGTTTGTCGGCCCGCATCTCGATCGCCACGCTGGTCGCCACTTCTTCCATGCTCAGGTTGAAGGCCTCGCCGGTGGGCGAAAAGCCAAACGGCGACAGCAGCACCAGCGCCCCCATGTCCAGCGTGCGCTGGATGCCCGCTACGTCCACCTTGCGCACCAGGCCCGAGTGCTGAAAGTCCACCCCGTCCACGATGCCCACGGGCCGCGCCGTGAGGAAGTTGCCCGAGATCACGCGCACCGTGGCACCCGCCATGGGCGTGTTGGGCAGGCCCTGGCTGAAGGCGGCCTCGATCTCATAACGCAGCTGACCCGCAGCCTCTTGCGCGCAGTCCAGCGCCACCGAGTCGGTAATGCGGATGCCATGCGAATACTTGGCCGCATGCCCTTTGGCCGCCAGTTGCTCGTTCACCTGTGGTCGAAAGCCATGCACCAGCACGATGCGCACACCCATGGCCTGGATGAGCGCCAAGTCCTGCGCAATGTTGTGCAGCTTGCCCGCCGCAATGGCTTCACCCGTCAGTCCGATCACAAAGGTCTGGTTGCGGAACTTGTGGATGTACGGCGCCACGGAGCGGAACCAGGGGACGAAGGTGAAGTTGAAGACAGCGGACATGGCGGTGGTACGGGCCTCGGGGCAAAGGGAACACGAGCGGCGAAACACGGCTTTTTGAGGCCGTCAGGTCGCGCATCATAAGCATGCAGAACAGTTGCGTGCGTGTCATGCGGGCAGCGACAGCAGGGTTTGTTGCTGAAACGCTGCCAGACGGGCGGCAAAGGGTTCCAGGATCAGGGTTTCGTCAGGCCCCGACGGGGATGCCACCGCAATGGCAATGCCGCTTTGCGCCATCAGTGCCTGCATTTCGGGCTGGGCGATCATGCCGTGGTCCATCAGTGCTTGCACCAGCCGCGTCAGCGCATCCTGATGCTGGCTTAGAAGGTCCTGAGCGCGTTGGTACTGTGCCTGTAGCAGGGCTTCGATGGCATCGTTGCTGGGCTCTACGTCGGTGTTGAGGTGGTTGTCCAATTCCACCGTCACATCTGTGCGGCTGATCCGATTGCCGAAGCCGTGGTGCCGGGTAAACCGTGCGGCCTCGGCCGTGACCTGCTTGTAATCCTGTTCGGCACCAGTGGTGCAGGCCATTTCGCCAAACACCAGCTCTTCAGCCACCCGCCCGGCCAGGCCCACGCACATCATGTCCAGCGCGTTCTGGCGTGTGGTGACCTTCAGCCCTGCAAAGCTGTTGTACCCTCCCTCGAACGACGCGATGTTGATCTTCACCTCCTGCGGGGCCTGCCCGAACAACAGGCAGTACAACAAGCCGTGCCCGGCCTCATGCACCGCCAGCAGAGCGCGAAAATCGGCGTTGGCGCGTTGCTTGATTCGGTTGAGTTCCAGCGTGACCGCAAACAATGCGTGCTGCTCGTCCCCTTGGGCGCTGGTGCCGCGCACCAGCAAATGGCGCTTGTCGGCAGCCAGGGCGATGTCAAAGTGCTGCGCCAGCGGCAATTGCTGCTCCAGCACCCAGAGCGCGGCGTTGACCAGGTTGGCACTCAAGATGGCGTGCACCGACGAGAAAAGCGGCCGTGTGCCCTGGGCCGGGAACACCGCGTTGGCATACAGCTCGTCCATCACATCCTGCCCTATGGCAAACCGCACGCCGCATTGCACGGCAATGTCGTCTACATAGCGTGCGCACAGGTTGCGGATGAGATGCTCGTACGTCGCCTTGCTGAATGACGGGTAGACCACATGTTCGTTGCCCAGCCGCGCAATCTGCTCGGGCTTGAAGCGCTCGCCCAGCGCCTTCTTCACGTCGATCAGCGAGAGCTTGCGCGTGAGGCGGTGAAAGATGTCGGCATCGGTGTCGCAGTCTTCCACACGCTGCGCGGTCTCGTGGTACATCTCGTCGAGGTTGCCGCAGACAAACACCAGCAGCTTGCTGTAGTCGGTCTCCCACGCATGGCTTGACTGCTGAAAGCTGGCAAACAAGGCCTGTACTTTGGTGGGCGGCCACTGCATGATGGCCGAGAGCGGCTCTTGCAGCTTGAGCATGCGCTTGAGTTCTTGTGCATCCCATGCATCTAGCTGAAAGCGGTACGGCTTCTTGCCTGCGCGGTCGTCCTCGTTGTCGTCGGCGCGTTCTGCCTCGTAGTGCGCGTCGGCCAGTTTGCGTTCAATGTTGGACAGCGCGCTGAGCGCTGGTGGCAAGCGCCCGTCAGACAGTAGCGTCCACACATCCTGGTAGCGCTCTACCTTCACGTCGGCACCCTTGGTGTCTACCGTGCGAAAGCGCTGGAACTCGTCCAGCACCAGGATGCCCGGCGCGCCCTCATGGATGCCCGAGTCGCCCAGCATGCCCGAGATGGACGAGCTGCGGTAGCTGGCCCCGTGGCTGAAGCCGTCCATCTGCACTTCGACAAAACGGTCGTAGTAGCCCAGCAACTGGGCCAGGCGCCGCGTGAGCTGAGTCTTGCCCGTGCCCGTCAGTCCCCACAGGCACACGATGACCGGCCGTGTGATGAGTTGGGGCAATACGTACCAGGCGCGGATGGCATCGATCACGCGGTCGATCACGTCGTCGATGCCAAACAGCTCGGCTTTCAGTTGCTGTGCGGCGTCGGTCAATGCTTGCTGGCGTTGGGCCAGCTCGGCACTGCTGGCCAGGGCCGTGGCGGGCCCGGCCGCGTGGGCCCGCACGGGTGCGGGGTGCCCTGGGAAGGGGCTGGTTACCAGCGGTGGCACTCCAGTCGGCGCCAGTGCCGGGGCCGGGTGTGGGGTGGGATGCCGCGGGTGGGGCGGCAATGGGTTGTTGAATGGATTCATGTCAATCGTTCGAAAAAGGGTTCTGGATCGCCTTGCGCAAGGCGACGTTGTCCGCGCGGCGCTGGGCCCCACGGGTTCGGATGTGCTTGCCTGCCGCACTCGACAGGCTGCGTTGGGCCAGCGCGGCGGCCACAGGGTTTCGGGGCGGGCCCGAGGCTTCGAGCTGCAAGACCAGGGGCGCTTTCATGCGACGCAGCTTTTTAAGCTCACCCTGGGCGTAGGCCCGAGACAATTTTTTGGCACTCATGGTGTGCACGTACTCCACAAACAAAAAACCCCGGCAATAGAGCCAGGGATTGCGGAGCGCGTGAAAAGGTGCGCTGGTGCTTTCGCCATGGCTGAACTGTGTGTACACAGTCCAGCCGGGGCGGTGGACTGTGGTCAGACGGGTGCGGTGTAAAAGGCAGACATGTCGGGGGACCTCCAGGGGTTCGTTCGGGCCGTGCGCCAAGGGTGGCGCTGTGTGTGGGTGACGGATTCCGAAGAATGGGCGCGATTTTGGCGATGCACGACGGCTTTGGCAAACAAAAGCGCGGAAAACGCATTGAAATGTCGCGCTAAAGGCACAGATGCAGCCCGCGGACAGCGGGGCCGCTAAACGGATAATGCGGGCCTATGTCTTCTTCTGATTCGCGTTTGCCTGAGCTTTCCAGCGCTCCCACACCGACACCCGCCTCACCACCCGCGATCCCCGCGCCGCTGCGCATCACGTTCCCCGAATCGCTGCCCGTGTCGGGCAAACGCGAAGAGATCATGGAGGCGATCCGCAAGCACCAGGTCATCATCGTGTGCGGCGAAACAGGCTCCGGCAAAACCACGCAGTTGCCCAAAATTGCACTGGCGCTGGGCCGGGGCAAGTGCAACGCCAAGCCTGGCACCAAAGGCCAGCTCATCGGCCACACCCAGCCGCGCCGTATTGCCGCCAGCAGCGTGGCCAAGCGCATTGCCGAAGAACTGAACACGCCGCTCGGTGATGTGGTGGGCTTCAAGGTGCGTTTTCAAGACCGCCTTTCGCGCGATGCCTCCGTCAAGCTCATGACCGATGGCATCTTGCTGGCCGAGACGCAGACCGACCCACTGCTCAAGAACTACGACACGATCATCATTGACGAGGCGCACGAACGCAGCCTGAACATCGACTTTCTGCTCGGCTACATCCGCCAGATTCTTCCGCGCAGGCCGGACCTGAAGGTCATCGTCACCTCGGCCACCATTGATGCGGACCGGTTTGCCAAGCATTTCGAAAGCGCCAAGGGCCCGGCGCCGGTCATCATGGTGTCGGGCCGCACCTTCCCGGTCGAGCAGCGCTACCGCCCGTTTGAAGACAGCCGCGACTACGGCCTGAACGAGGCCATTGCCGATGGCGTGGACGAACTCTGGCAGGGCAATGCGGCGGGCGACATCCTCGTCTTTTTGCCCGGCGAGCGCGAGATCCGCGAGGCCGCCGACCACCTGCGCAAGCACCTGGCGCACCAACCCGTGATGCGCAACGCCGAGGTGCTGCCACTGTTTGCCCGCCTGTCACAGGCCGAACAGGACCGTATCTTTGACGGCCACACGGGCCGCCGCATCGTTCTGGCCACCAACGTGGCCGAGACCTCGCTCACCGTGCCGGGCGTCCGTTACGTCATTGACGCAGGCACAGCACGCGTCAAGCGCTACAGTTTTAGAAGCAAGGTCGAGCAGCTGCTGGTGGAGCCCATCAGCCAGGCGGCGGCCAACCAGCGCGCCGGGCGCTGCGGGCGCGTGGCCAACGGCATCTGCATCCGGCTGTATGACGAGCCTGGCTTTAACGGTCGCCCCCGTTTTACCGACCCCGAAATTTTGCGCAGCTCGCTGGCGGGCGTCATCCTGCGCATGAAGTCGCTGCATCTGGGCGATGTCACGCAGTTTCCGTTTATCGAGGCCCCTTCGGGCCGGGCCATTGCCGACGGCTACCAGCTGCTGAGCGAACTGGGCGCTGTGGACGACGCCAACGAGCTGACCCCCATGGGCGTAGCGCTGTCGCGCCTGCCGCTGGACCCGCGCGTGGGACGCATGATTCTGGAAGCGCGCGACCGCAAGGCGCTGGACGAAGTGCTCATCATTGCCAGTGCGCTCAGCGTGCAGGACGTGCGCGACCGGCCCATGGAGGCGCAGCAGCAGGCCGACCAGGCGCATGCCAAGTTTGACGACGACAAAAGCGAGTTCAGCGGTTATCTGAAACTGTGGAAGTGGATCAACGAGGCACGCGGCGGCGCGCCCAGCCTGCCATCGGCCCGCGTCCAAAAGGCCTTGGCGGCGAAGAAGGCGCCTTCGCAGGCCTTTCTGCCCGTGGCCCAGCGCAGCAGTGGCGCCAGTGCCCTTGCGGCCACGCCAACCGCTGTGGCACCCGCGGCCATCGCGCCCGCCGCCACCCACAAGCTCAGCAACCGCCAATACGAGCAGTTGCTGCGCCAGAACTTCATCAGCATCCGCCGCCTGCGGGAATGGCGCGACATCCACACCCAGCTGCTCACGGTGGTGACTGAGCACAAGTGGCAGATCAACACCCAGCCTGCCAGCTACGAGCAACTGCACCTGTCGATGCTGGCGGGCCTGCTGGGCAATGTGGGCTTTAAAAACGACGAGGAAGACTGGTACCTGGGCGCACGGGGCATCAAGTTTTACAAGCACCCCGGCGCGCACCTGAGCAAGAAGCCCGGCCGCTGGATCATTGCGTCGGAACTGGTCGAAACCACGCGCCTCTTTGGCCGGGGCATTGCCGCCATCGAACCGCAGTGGCTGGAGCAGATGGGCGGCCATTTGCTGCGCAAGCAGCTGCTCGACCCACACTGGGAGAAGAAGTCTGCCGAAGTGGTGGCGCTGGAGCGCGCCACGCTCTACGGCATCGTGGTCTACAGCAACCGCCGCATCAACTTCGGCAAGATCGACCCGCACGCCGCGCGCGAAATCTTCATCCGTGAGGCTCTGGTGGGCGGCAACTGGGAGACCAAGCTGCCGTTTCTGGCCGCCAACCAGAAGCTGATCGCCAAGGTCGAAGAGCTTGAACACAAGTCGCGCCGCCAGGACGTGCTGGTGGACGACGAGCTGATTTACGCCTTCTACGACCAGCAACTGCCGCCCGAGGTGTGCAGCGGCCACAGCTTTGAAGCGTGGTACCGCGAGGAGTCTAAAAAGCAGCCAGAGCTGCTCAAGCTCACGCGCGACGAGTTGATGCGCCACGAAGCCGCGGGCATTACCACCAACGCGTTTCCCAAAACCGTGCGCCTGGGCGGCGTGGACTGCGCCGCCAGCTACCTGCACGAGCCCGGCGACCCGCGCGACGGCATCACCGTCACCATTCCGCTGTTCGTGCTGAACCAGGTGAACGACGAGCGCTGCGAATGGCTGGTGCCTGGCATGCTCAAGGACAAGATCCAGGCGCTGCTCAAAAGCCTGCACCAGCGCCCGCGCAGCCGCTTTGTGCCCCTGCCCGAAAACGCCACCCGCTTGGCCGCGTTGCTGGGCACACCCGAGCGTTTTGGCATGGGCAGCCTGACCGACGTGCTGCTCAAGCAGGTGCGCGACGAAACATCGCTGGATGTGAAGCGCGCTGACTTCAAGCTCGACATGCTCAGCCCGCATCTGTTCATGAACTTCCGTGTGGTCGATGAGCATGGTCGCCAACTGGGCCATGGCCGCAATCTGGGTGCGCTCAAAGCCGAATGGGGGGCCAAGGCGCGCGGAGCATTCCAGGCGCTGGCGGGGCTCAAGTTGACCGGTACCAATGCGTCGGCTGAAAATTTAGAGCAAAAAGTGCCTGTAGCGCTTGATGGTAAAGCGCCACTAGCTATTAAATCAGGAGTAAAAGGCGGCACGCAACCTGCCAAGCCTGCGGCGCCTGCCAGCACCACACCCTCGGCACCCGCAGGCCAGCGCTACACATCCTGGACGTTTGGCGAGCTGCCGGAGCTGATGGAGATCAAAAAGGCCGGGCAGACGCTGATTGGCTTCCCAGCGCTCATCGACGGCGGCGACGCCGTGACCATCGAAGTCTTTGACGAGCCCGAGGTGGCCGCCGCCAAGCACCGCGCAGGCCTGCGTCGCCTGTTTGCGCTGCAGATCAAGGACGCGCTCAAGTACCTGGAAAAGAACATCCCAGACCTGCAAAAAATGGCCGTGGCCTACATGCAGGTGGGCCGCAACGCAGACGGCACCGGCGGCGGCACCCAGGAAGAACTGCGCGCCCAGATCATCGACGTGGCGCTGGACCGCGCGTTTTTGCTCGACCCGCTGCCCACCGACGAGTTCGCGTTCAAGCGCCGCATGGAAGAGGGCAGAGGCCGCCTCACACTGATCGCCAACGAAGTGGCGCGCCTGGCCAGCACCATCCTGCTCGAATACGCCGTGGCCGCCCGCAAGATCAAGGACTCCAAAAGCGCGCCCGAGGCCACGCAAGACGCCCAGCAGCAACTGGCTCGCCTCATGCCCAAGAACTTCATCGCCGTGGCGCCGTGGACGCAGCTGGCGCACTACGCCCGCTACCTCAAGGCCATCACCCTGCGCCTGGACAAGTACCGCGCCGACCCCGCACGCGACGCCGCCAAACTGGCCGAACTGCGCCCGCAAGAGCAACGCTACTGGCGCCTGGTGGCCGAACGCAAGGGCGCGGTGGACGCTCGGATGCAGGAGCTGCGCTGGTTGCTGGAAGAGTTGCGCGTGAGCTTCTTCGCGCAAGAGCTGCGTACGCCCCAGCCGGTGAGCGTGAAGCGGCTGGACAAGCTGTGGGCGCAGGTCAACAGCTGACGATGAGTGCCTCAGTGCGCAAGCGGCCGTGCCCGGAACGAACGCGAATGCACTGCAATTGCGCAAAGCCTGCTGCCTGCCGCTCATCCCCATCCTGGCCAACTCAGTATCGGCGCCGATGCGCGCGTCGCGTGGGGGCCTCGTCACGCTCTATCGGATCGAGAAAAGCCTAGGCGCGGGCCCCGGTGCGTAGCGGGTGTCTCAGCCCCTGTTCCAGATCTTGATCGTCACATACATCGCATAGCCCAGAGCGACCACGAGCCACACCACAAAAAAAAGATTGGCCCAGTACTGGCCGGGATGCTCAGCCAACGTGTAGATCTGGCTCTTGCAGCCCTTTCCAACGCAGGGGATCTTCCCGAGCACCAAGGCTCGCAGGGCTTCAAACGCGAGGTAGCACGTCACGCCGGCGACGAGCAAGAAACCCACAGGTCCCAACGGCGGTTTGGTGAATTCGTCGTTCTCGTCGCGCAGGCCCTGGTCCAGCAGCTTTTTCCCGTATCGGTACCAAAAATACCCTAGCAGAAGCATCAGCGCGTAGTACGTGGCAGTCAGCATGTCGTCGTGGCGTGGTTGTGTAAAAAACGCGAAAGCGGCTCGCAGGGATGGTAGTCGAGTCGCTCTGGTGCACAGCGGGGTGTAGAAGCTCAGCGCAATGCACCTTGGGGGGCCGGGGCCTTCTGAGGCCGCGCCGACAGCGCTACACACGCCTGTTGATGCTCCCGGTTCAGCGCCGCGTCCGCCAGAAAGTCGCCCACCTGGCGGCGTGAGACCTTCATGCCCTCCACTTCGCCTGATGGCGAGGCATGGGCTGGCGTGGTAGTGGCGTCATCCGTCAGGTTCACGGGCTGGGCAATCACCCAATCCAGCCCGCTGGCGCGCACGATGGCTTCCTGCCGCTCGGTGTCGGCGATCTGGGGCTTGAGCAACAGTGCAAACACCAGCCGGTACAGCCAGGGCAGTTTGTCCCGCGTGGTGCCCACGCCGTAGCTGCTTTGCACCACAAGGCGACGCACGCCATGGCGGCGCATTGCGTCGAGTACATGTTGCGTGCCTTGCGACCGTACGTCCATCGCGGTGCCGGCGCTACCGAGCAACCGCACGCGCAAAGCGTTTTCACGGATACCCAGGGCCACCACCACGGCATCGTGACCTTGCACTGCGCGGTCCACGTCGGCACTGCAGGTGGCGTCGCCTGCTACCAGTTGCAACTTGCCTGGCAGGCCCCGCAAGGCGTGGGGTTGCCGCGCGAAGGCGGTGACTTCACAGCCGCGTGCCAGCAGCGTGCGCGTGACAGCCAGGCCCGATCCGCCAGTGGCTCCTATAACAAGTACTTTCATGCATTGCTCCAGTCTGAAGAGTTTGAACAGAAGCCCACTGTGCTGGCGTTTGGGTATGTTGAAAATGCTAGATTGAGGTGTTTTTATGATTGATCGTCCAGGCTTGCGGGCAAATGGCGGCAACTGCAGCACAGTAATGCCATACGCATCCAGCCTTCAGACCACCCGGAGCCCCCCCGTGACACCTCCCCCCGCCATGCCATCGGGTGCTGCCGACCCGTTGGGCGAAGCGCTGCATTACCTGCGCATGCGCAGCGTTTTCTATTGCCATTCCGAGCTGACTGCCCCGTGGGGCGCACACCTGCCGCCCATGCCGGAGTGCCTGATGTTCCATCTCGTGACGGAGGGGCGCTGCTGGCTGGATGCCAGCAGCGAGGGCGACGACGGCGGCGGCCGATGGCTGCTGCCCGGTGACTTCGCGCTGGTACCCCACGGCCAAGGCCATGCGTTGCGCAGCGCGCCCGGTGTGGCCGCGCCCAACCTGTTTGATCTGCCCCGCGAATGTGTGAGCGACTATTACGAGATCCTGCGCAGCGGTGGGGGAGGAGAGGGCACACGCATCGTCTGCGGGGCTGTGCAGTTTGACCACCCGGCTGCGCGCCACCTGGTGTCGGTATTGCCACCGGTCATTTGCATGGCATCGGGCGCTTTTCAGCCGGGGGCCTGGTTGCCAGGGCTGCTGCAGTTGATGGCCGACGAGGCGAGGCAAATGCGGGCTGGGGGCGAGGCCGTGATCACTCGGCTGGCAGACATCGTGGTGATCCAGGCGATCCGGCACTGGGTGCAGCACGACGACTCAGCGCAGACGGGTTGGTTGGGCGCGCTGAAAGACCCGCGTCTGGGCCGCGCGATGGCACGGATGCACCAGGACCCGGCCCGGGGATGGACGGTGGCGCTGCTGGCGGAGGCCGCCGCCATGTCCCGCTCGGCTTTCGCGCAGCGTTTTACCGAACGCGTGGGTATGCCGGTGCTCGAATACCTCACGCAGTGGCGCATGCATCTGGCCCAGGCGTGGCTGCAGCAGGGCCAAGGCATTGCCGACGTGGCGGCCCGTGTGGGCTATCAGTCCGATGCCGCCTTCAGCCGTGCTTACCGCCGCGCGGTGGGGTCAACGCCCGGCGCGGCGCGAAGGTCTCCGGTGGTGGTGCCGCTGCCGGAGGGCGCGCGTCCGAGCCCTACCGCGTCACCTGCGCGACCCAACATCAGTGGCATCCCCAATGCAGGCGCGCCTTTCGGGCTCTAGGCTGGCAGGCAAAGGAATCACCCATGCGCCCTCATCACAAGTTCTGGCCCCGTCGGCTGCCTCACTCCATCACCTTGCCCGCCACATCGCTGTGGGACAACCTGGTCACCAACGCCCGGCGTTATCCAGACAAAGCAGCGCTGGTATTTTTTGGCCGTTCGGTGACTTACCAGGCGTTGGCCGAAGGCGCAGAGCGGTTGGCCGCACGGCTGGTGCAGTTGGGGGTCCAGCGCGGGGACCGCGTGGTGCTGTGCATGCAGAACTGCCCGCAACTAGTGATGGCGCATTTCGCCATCCTGCGGGCCAATGCCGTGGTGGTGCCGGTCAACCCGATGAACCGGGCGGAAGAGCTCAAGCACTACATCACCGACCCCGATACGAAGGTGGCTTTCACGACGGCTGATCTGGCGCCTGAGATGGCCAAGGCCAGCAACGCGCTGCCGCTGGCCGAGCGCCTGGCGCATCTGGTGGTGACGCAGTTCACCGACGCATTTGACCCTACTGTGACCGGCGCCGATGCCCCGCCCGAGAACTGGATGGAATGGCTGGGCACGCGCCACCCCTTGCCAGCGCTGGAGGGCGGGCGCACCTACGCCTGGACGGATGCGGTGGCGTGTTCTGACATGCCGCCCGCGCTGGTGGTGGGACCGGACGATCTGGCCTTGTTGCCCTACACCAGTGGCACCACCGGCTTGCCCAAGGGCTGCATGCATTTGCACAAAAGCATCATGCACAACGCGGTGTCGGGCTGCCTGTGGGGCAATGGGTCGGCCGACAACGTGACGCTGGCGGTGGTGCCCATGTTCCACATCACCGGCATGGTGAGCGTGATGCACACGGCCATCTATAGCGGCGCCACGCTCGTGATCATGCCCCGATGGGACCGCGACCTGGCGGGCCGCCTTATTTCGCGTTACCAGGTCACCACGTGGACGAACATTCCCACCATGGTCATCGACCTGCTGGGCAGCCCGAACTTTGCGAGCTATGACCTGTCCAGCCTGGTCTACATCGGCGGGGGCGGGGCGGCCATGCCGCAGGCGGTGGCCCAGCGTCTGCTGGAGCAATATGGCCTGCGCTATTCCGAAGGCTATGGCCTGACCGAGACAGCAGCCCCGTCGCACTCCAACCCACCGGACCACCCCAAGCAGCAATGCCTGGGCATCCCTTTCATGAGCACCGATGCCCGTGTGGTCGACCCCGACACCTTGCAGGAGATGCCGCTGGGCGAGCAGGGCGAAATCATCATTCACGGCCCCGAGGTGTTTGACGGCTACTGGAAGCGCCCTGACGCCACGGCGGCGGCGTTTATTGAATTCGAGGGCAAGCGGTTTTTCCGCTCGGGTGATTTGGGGCGCATGGACGAAGATGGCTACTTCTTCCTGACGGACCGCCTGAAGCGCATGATCAATGCCAGTGGTTTCAAGGTCTGGCCTGCCGAAGTCGAGGCTCTGATGTTCCGCCACCCCGCCATTCAAGAGGCCTGCATCATTGCCACCAAAGACAGCTACCGCGGCGAGTCGGTGAAAGCCGTGGTGGTGCTACGTGCAACGCACCAGGACACCACCGAGCAGCAGATCATCGACTGGTGCCGCGAGAACATGGCCGTGTACAAGGCGCCACGCATCGTGCAGTTTGTGACGGCCCTGCCCAAGAGCGGCAGCGGCAAGGTGATGTGGCGGGCGCTGCAGGAGGCGGAGGCAACCTAGCCCGAATTGGCCATTCAAATCTGTCGCCCGTCGCCAAAGAAACAAGGGCTGCATCGGCAGCCCTGTTTGCTGTAGCGTCAGTGCGATGTGGCCATCGTCAGCTCGCCCAGATCCCGTTCCAGCAAGGCCGGGTCGCCCAGTTGCAGCTCGATCAGCCGGCGCAGGTGCGTCACGCTGTCCAGGTCGATGCCGCGGCACAGCAGACCGGTGTGCAGGCCTTCGACATGGGCCACTTCGGTCGACATGGCGATGTGGTTGCCTGTGTCTGCGAGGGGAATGGTGATCTGGCACAGCATGCCCGTCTGAAGGACTGCCTGGGCCGGGGCTGTGATGAGCGCGCCTTTCAGCGACAGATCCAGCACATGCACACTGAACGCGTCGGTGGCAGTGGTCAGCAGGGCCGGTGCGTCAAAACTCACACGGACGAAATGGCGGCGTTCATGGGGCATCACTGTCTCCTGGGCGAAGCGGGTGGTGGGCAGATGCTACTCCAAGGCTTTCCAACTCGAAACGGCGTTTGCCTGCTGGCTGCACCCTCAATGCGGATGCCGCAGTTGACCGCATTTTTTTTCGTTCATCGGCTGCGGGACAACCCCCATAGGGACAGATTCCCTTTGGATATTCTTGCAACCTGTCGTTAACATGGGTCTTCCGTCACCTGTGGGGTCCTGATGTGAATCCAGGCGTGTACCGGTTGGTTCTTTGGCGCTTGGGCTGGCTGCACAGAGCAATGTCGCTGCCCCTGCTGCTGCTGCTGTATGTCTGCGCCTGCGCCACTGCGATGGCCGCGCCCCGGGAGCTGCGGGTAGGGGTTTACTCAAATGAGCCCAAGATATTTGTCAACGCCAATGGGCAGGCTTCGGGCATCTTTGTAGACCTGCTGCAACTGGTGGCAGCGCGCGAGAAGTGGACGCTCAAATACGTGCCCTGCACCTGGCAAGCGTGCCTGGATGCCTTGCGTGCGGGCGAGCTGGACCTGATGCCGGACGTGGCGCGCACTCCAGAGCGCGAGGGTCTCTACGACTTTCACACGCTGCCGGTGCTGCACAGCTGGTCGCAGATCTACCGTGCGCCCAGCAGCGCAATCCATTCACTGTTTGATCTGCAAGGCAAGCGGGTGGCGGTGCTGCGAGGCTCGGTACAGCGCGCAGCCTTTGTCAACATGCTGGACAGCTTTGGCATCCAGACCAGCATGGTGGATGCATCGAGCTTGATGGATGCGTTTGCACTGGTGCAGCGGGGCGAGGCCGACGCGGTGATCTCCAACCACCTGTTTGGCAACTTTCATTCGGATCGCTATGGCGTGGCCGATTCGGGCATCGTGTTTCAACCTGCCGTGCTGTTCTTTGCCACGGGCACGGGGCGCAACGCAGACGTGCTGGCGGCCATTGACCGGTCGGTGCAGGACTGGCGCAGCGGAGCAGACCCGTCGTATACCCGCGTGCTGCGCCGTTGGGGGGCGCAAGAGCCCGCCGACAAGATGCCCGTGGTGCTGTGGTGGGGCCTTGGAGCGCTGGCCGTTTTCAGTCTGCTGGCAGGTTTGATGGTGCTGTTGCTGCGCCGCCAGGTGCAAGAACGCACGCGCCACCTGCAAGCCAGCGAGCAGAAGCTGGCCACCATTTTGGACAGCGTGGGCGCGTTCATCTACATCAAGGGCAAGGACTACCGCTACCAGTACGCCAACCAGCAAACCGTTCAGCTGTTTGGCTGCTCGGGTCAGGACGTGGTGGGGTTGGAGGACTCGGCGTTTTTTGATTCGGCAACCACTGCGCGGCTGCGTGCCAATGACAAGCGCGTGATCGAGGGCGGCGAGACCCTGGAAGCCGAAGAGACGAACACCCAGCAGGGCAAAGGCGAAACGCGCACGTATCTCTCGGTCAAGATCCCCTTGCGGCACGCGGACGGACGCATTCACGCGCTGTGCGGCATCTCTACCGACATCACCGAGCGGCGCCGTTCCGAAGAGTCGCTGCAGATTGCGGCCACCGTGTTCGAGTCGTTCGAGGGGATGATCGTGACCGGGCCCGACCAGCGCATCCTGAAGGCCAACCAAGCCTTCGCGCGCTTGACAGGCTACAGCGTGGACGAGCTGGTGGGCCTGACGCCCAAACACCTGCACTCTGACCGGCACGACGCGCAGTTTTATTCCGCCTTGCAAAGCACGCTGCGCACCCAGGGCGCGTGGCAGGGCGAGGTGTGGAACCGCCGCAAAGACGGCCAGGAGTATCCCGCGTGGATCACCATTACCACGGTGCGGTCTGCAGACGGCGACATCACCCATTACGTGGGCACCCAAACCGACATCTCCAGCCGCAAGGCCGCCGAAGAAGAAATCCGCGTGCTGGCGTTCTACGACCCGCTCACCGGTCTGCCCAACCGTCGCCTGATGACGGACCGGTTGCAGCACAGCCTGGCGACCTCGGTGCGATCGGGGACAGGGGGCGCGCTGCTGTTTGTGGACATGGACAATTTCAAAGACCTGAACGACACCCAGGGCCATGAGATTGGCGACCAGTTGTTGCGGCAGGTGGCAGCCCGGCTGGGGGGATGCGTGCGCACGGGCGACACGGTTGCGCGCCTGGGGGGTGATGAATTTGTGCTGCTGCTGGAAGGCCTCAGCCCCGCTCCCCACGAGGCGGCCGCGCAGGCCGAAAGCGTGGGTCGCACCGTGCTGCAGGCCTTGAGCCAAAGTTACCTGCTGGACGGCCATGCGCACCACAGTTCGTGCAGCATTGGGGTGGCCCTGTATGCCGATGCGCTGGGGTCGGTGGACGAACTCCTCAAGCGGGGCGATCTGGCCATGTACCAGGCCAAAGGGGCGGGGCGCAACACGCTGCGCTTTTTTGACCCGCGCACACAAGCGGCGGTCACCGCGCGCACCGCCATGGAGTCCGGCCTGCGTGAAGCCCTGCGCGACGGGCAGTTTCTGCTGTACTACCAGGCGCAGATCAGCCAGCACCATGGCATCGTGGGCGCCGAGGCCTTGGTGCGCTGGCAGCATCCCCAGCGCGGTCTGGTGTCGCCCGCCGAGTTCATACCGGTGGCCGAGGCGTCGGGCCTCATCGTGCCGTTGGGCACCTGGATTCTGCGCACCGCCTGCCAGCAACTGATGGACTGGTCGCAAGACCCGCTGACCGCGCACTGGACGCTGGCCGTGAACGTCAGCGCCCGGCAGTTCCGCCACAGCCATTTTGTGGACGAGGTGCTGGGCGTGCTGGATGAGACCGGCGCCAACCCCCGCTTGCTGAAGCTGGAACTGACCGAAACCCTGCTGCTGGACGATGTGGAAGACACCATCGAGCGCATGACCACCCTGCGCGCGCTGGGCCTGGGCTTCTCGCTGGATGACTTTGGCACGGGGTACTCGTCCTTGAGTTACCTTAAACGCCTGCCGCTGGACCAGCTCAAGATCGATCAGGGGTTTGTGCGCGACCTGCTGACCGACGCCAACGACGCCACCATCGCCCGCACCATCGTCACGCTGGCACAGAGCCTGGACCTGGGCGTGATCGCCGAGGGCGTAGAAACCGAGGCCCAGCGCGACATGCTGGCCAGTCTGGGCTGCCACACCTGGCAGGGCTATCTGTTCGGGCGCCCGGGGCCCGCGAGTGCACTGCGGTTGGCTGCCGAGGCAGCGGCGGCTGCGGCGGCAACTTGATCCCCCAATTACCGTCGCCAAGAGTCAACTCTGTTTTTGATAGCTACTAGCGCTTATTGGATAAGCGCTAGAGGCCAATTTGGCTTGTATTTTTATAGGGTTGACCCGGTGCAGTACACCCGGTTCCTTCGCCATTTGCTTACATCTTTCATGTGGCGGCAGGCATACGCTGGCGCTGGGCTTGTTACAAACGAAGCCCTGTCCATGGGCGGTGCATGTCTCTGTGCAGTCGCCGTGGCATTTCTCCAGGAGCTTTTTATGAAAAACACCACCACTTCCACCATCCGCCTTTTGCTGTCGGGCGCTGTCACGGCGTTGGCATTGCTGGCCACCAGCGGCGCCCAGGCGCAGGGCTACGTCAATGCCACTGTGGGCGGCGAGCTGGCACCGGGCGTCTACGGTCGCATCAACATCGGCAATGCGATGCCACCCCCCCCGGTCATCTATGCAGAGCCCGTCATCATCCAGCGCCCCGCTGTGGTCGTTCCACGCTCGCCCATCTATCTGTATGTGCCCCCGGGCCACGCCAAGAACTGGGGCAAACATTGCTCGCGCTACAACGCATGTGCCCAACCCGTGTATTTTGTGCAAGAGCCACCACCACGCCGTGGCCCTCCACACCGTGGCCCCCACGGCCGCGATGACCGCCGCTGGGACAACGACCACCGCCATGGCGGCAAACACAACCGCGACCACGACCGCGGCCGCCACGACAGCCGCCATGATGGCCGGGGTGACGGTCGCGGCGATGGCCGTGGCCCTGGTCATCGCAACTGATCCCAGCAGTCCTCAGCCTTATGCTGAATGGACTACTGCATTGCGCCATCGCAACCGCAGCGATGACGCCTGCGGTTAAGCTCAGGGCTCTATGGCCCAAGTCACTTTTTCTCCCCCGTTCACCGCCCCCAATGCTGTTGCGCACCAGTTGCGCCAGGCCGGTTATGCCGTGTTGTCGCCCGACGGCGTGGCGCAGTGGATTGGCTGTGACCTGACGGAGCTGACGGCTCTGAACAGCGACTGGGCAAGCCTGCCACCGGACGATTTCTTGAAGGACGGCGGCCGCTACCGCCGCCGCCGTCACGCCTGTTTTGTGGTGCAGGGCCGCCAAGTGCAGCAGGTGCCCCACCGTGCGCACTGGCAACCGGTGGAATACAACGCCCTGCACGGCGGCATGGAGCGCTGGTTTGCCCCCATGGAGTCCACCACCACCGCCCAACCGGTGTGGCAGCATTTGCTGGTTGCGCTCGCCGGTGTTGCGCACAACGCATTGACGGTAGGCGACACGGCTGCTGCCGACGGGCAGTTGCCGTGGTTTGTCGAGGCGCACCAGTTCCGCATTGACACCACCGACGGCATCGGCCGACCCACCCCCGAGGGCGCGCACCGCGATGGTGTGGATCTGGTAGCGGTGTTTCTGGTGGGGCGTGAGGGAGTGAAGGGCGGCGAAACCCGCGTGTTTGAAGCCAACGGCCCCAGCGGCCAGCGTTTTACGCTGACCCAGCCCTGGTCCCTGCTGCTGCTGGACGATGCGCGCATGATCCACGAGTCCACCCCCATCCAGCCCCTGACCGACGGCGGCTACCGCGACACGCTGGTGGTGACGTGCCGGCGCGGTAATTTTCAGGGCGCAGATGTGGTGGGCATGGTACCCAAGGGGCCGTGAAAGCGCAGGCGTAGCGCAAGCAACCGAAGGGCGTTTGGGGCTTGGACCGCGGCGGGGGCGGACACCTGTCAAGGCAAGTCCGCGTTGGGTGTTGGGTGAGTGCGCCGGATTTGATACGGATCAAGATGGCGGGTATGGTGGGCGTTCACACTCTGGTCCAGAGACCGCGCCACAAGCCCGGTTCTTCCCTCAACCCAAGGAGATGCACCATGTTCAAACACATTCTGGTTCCCGTCGACGGCTCCAAGACCTCGATGCTCGCGGTGTCCAAGGCAGCAGCCTTGGCCAAGACCTTTGGCAGTGCCGTGACGGCGGTCTATGTGATCGACCCGTATCCGTTTACCGGCGTGGGTGCGGACTTTGCCTACGGTCAGGCGCAGTACATCAGTGCGGCCACGTCCGAGGCCAACACGGCACTGGACGCGACCAAAAAGGCCATGGCAGAAGCCGGGGTTGAAGTCAATGCGCTGGTGGGCGAGGGCCATGCGGTGCACGACGGCATCTTGCGGGCGCTGGAGAGCACGGGCGCCGACCTGATTGTGATGGGATCGCATGGCCGTCGGGGTCTGGAGCGGCTGGTGCTGGGCAGTGTGACGCAGCGGGTGCTGGGCGTGGTGCACATCCCGGTGCTGGTGGTGCGCGACTGATACAACGCTTGATGACCCCAAGCAAAACGGCTTCCTTGTGGAGCCGTTTTGCGTTGAGCCTGCACAGAAAAATCAAACAGGGCAAGGGCCCGGGCGAGCTGCCTACTGCCTGGCTTGATCTGCTACCAGCACGGGTGCCTCGCGAAACCGGTCTGGCATCAGCGTTTGAAGTTGCGTGATCTTGGGGCGGTCGTAGGTGGCGATGTAGATGGAGTGCGGATTGCGCGTGGCGTAGTCCTGGTGCTCTTCTTCCGCCGGATAAAACTGGGTGAGCGGCGCCAGGGTGGTGGCGATCTTGCGTGGCAGCAACTGGGTTGCATCCAGCTGGGCGATGTACTGCTGTGCAACCCGCTGCTCGTCGGGGTGGGCGTAAAAAATGGCAGAGCGGTACTGCGGCCCGTAGTCGGGCCCCTGGCGGTCGATTTCGGTGGGGTCGTGCGCCACCGAAAAGAAGATCTGCAGCAACTGCCCGTAGGTCACGACCTGGGGGTCGTAGGTGATGGCCACCGCCTCGGCATGGCCCGTTTTGCCCGAGCTGACATGCGGATACGTCGCGGTCTCCGGCGTGCCGCCTGCATATCCCGACACCGCGTTCAGCACACCGCGGGTGTGCTGAAAAACGGCTTGCACACCCCAGAAACAACCGCCTGCAAACACCACGGTGGACGTGGCCGGAGGGCTCACGGCCACTATGTCTACCGCCGGTGCGGGCAGTGCCACAGCGGGTTTGGCGCCCGATGTGGCGCCCGCGTACAGCAAGGCCCCCAGCATGAACACGCCCGCCAGCACTAGCATCTTGGATGCGAAGTTAGAGGGGGGCTTGGCTGCGGTGGCCGCACCAGTTGCGGGCGCAGGCGCACCAGGGCGGCGCGCAGATTTGTGGGGGGTATGTGGCACGGCGAAGGCTCCTGGACAATGGCCCGCACGGGGTGCCGGCCATGGCGGTCAGAGGCGCTGACCGCGCATGTAGTGTGGTGCTGCGCGCTATACAGCACTTAAAACCACGTCTTTTCGGCCATGGCTGCGTTGCAAATCCGCGCGATACCTAGGTATCGCTGTGGTTTGCGCCTTGTCCTGACCAAAAATCCATTGGTTTTAAAGTGCCGTCAAGCGCGCAACACCACACCAGGCACCTTACTCGATCTTGGCGCCGGACGCTTCCACAATGCCCTTCCACTGCACGTATTCCTTGTTCAGCAGTGCGCCGAACTGGGCAGGAGAAAGGGCCTGTGGCTCGGCGCCCTGGGCCTGGATGGCGGCCTTCATGTCGGGCGTGGCCAGCAGCTTGTTGACTTCGTTGTTGATGGCGGTCACCACGGGGGCGGGCGTACCAGCCGGGGCAAACACGCCATACCAGGTGCTCACGTCAAAGTCCTTGTAGCCTGACTCGCCCACGGTGGGCACGTCCGGTAGCGACGAGCTGCGCTTGGCCGACGTCACGGCCAGCGGGCGCAGCTTGCCCGACTTGATCTGGCCCATGGCCGAAGGCAGCGACGACACCAGCAGGTCCACGTTGCCTGCAAGGGCATCCATCAGCGCCGGGTTCGATCCCTTGTAGGGGATGTGGCTCAGCTTGACGCCAGCGGCTTTCTCGAAAAGGTCGCCCGCCAGGTGGATGGAGGTGCCGTTGCCGGGCGAGCCGTAAGTGATGGTGCCGGGGGCGGCCTTGGCGGCAGCCACCACATCGGCCAGCGTCTTGTACTTGGAGTTCACGCTGGTGGCGATGACCACGGGCGTCCACGCCACGTGCGCGACGGCGGTCAGGTCTTTGGTGGGGTCCCAGGGCAGGTTCTTGTACAGCCAGGGGCCGATCACCAGGTTGTCTTTCTGGCCCATGACCAGGTCGTAACCTGTCGGTGCTGCCTTGACGGCTTCGCCAATGCCGATGGTGCCGCCAGCGCCTGCCTTGTTGTCGGCCACCACTGTCCACTTGGCGCTTTCGGTGAGTTTGGTGGCGACCAAGCGCGACAGGATGTCAGTGCCGCCGCCGGGCGGGAAGGGCACGATCAGGCGGATCGGTTTGCTGGGGTAGGCCGCAGCCGGGGCAGGCGCTTGGGCGTGGGCCGTGGTGCCCACGGCAAAAGCGAGCGCGGTCAATGAAAGCAGGGTGCGAATCATGGTGAGTTTGTCTCCGTCGGTTTCATGGAATGGTGCGGACGCGCTGCGCGCATCCGGCTTGGCTGGTCTTGATGCCTGCACGCGGGGATGATCGCCGATCCTCCCCAGCGCTTGCCTTGCCCATACGGGGTGGCAGCATCGTCACTGGCGATGGCCGCCGGTGCCGTGCCAGTCCCTAGATGCGTTCAAAAATCGCCGCAATGCCCTGGCCGCCGCCGATGCACATCGTCACCAGCGCGTAGCGGCCCTGAATGCGTTGCAACTCGTGTATTGCCTTGACGGTGATGAGAGCACCGGTGGCGCCAATGGGGTGACCCAGCGAAATGCCCGAGCCGTTGGGGTTGACCTTGGCGGGGTCCAGGCCCAGGTCCTTGGTCACCGCGCAGGCCTGCGCAGCAAAGGCTTCGTTGGCTTCGATCACGTCCAGGTCGTTGACGGTGAGGCCCGCTTTTTTCAGCGCCAGCTGCGTGGCAGGCACGGGGCCAATGCCCATGTACTTGGGGTCTACACCTGCGTGGGCGTAGGCCACCAGGCGGGCCAGGGGCTTGGCGCCCCGGGCCTTGGCGGCGCCGGCTTCCATCAGCACCACGGCAGCGGCGGCGTCGTTGATGCCCGATGCATTGCCTGCGGTCACCGTGCCGTTTTCCTTGATGAACACGGGCTTGAGCTTGGCCAGGTCTTCCATGGTTGCACCGGGGCGAAAGTGCTCGTCGGTGGCGTACTGCACGTCACCCTTCTTGCTCTTCAGGGTGACGGGCACGATCTGGTCCTTGAACACGCCCGCCTGCGTCGCACGCTCTGCGCGGTTGTGGCTTTCAACGGCCAGCTTGTCCTGGTCTTCGCGGCTGATGCCCCACTTGGCGGCGATGTTCTCGGCCGTCACGCCCATGTGGATATTGTGGAAGGGGTCGTGCAGCGCGCCGATCATCATGTCCACCATCTTGGTGTCACCCATGCGGGCGCCCCAGCGCATGTTCAGGCTGGCAAAGGGCACCCGGCTCATGTTCTCGGCACCGGCGCCAATCGCCACGTCGGTGTCGCCCAGCAGGATGGACTGGCTGGCGTTGACGATGGCCTGCAGGCCCGAGCCACACAGGCGGTTGACGTTGTAGGCGGGCGTGCCTTCGCCGCAACCGCCGTTGATGGCCGCCACGCGCGACAGGTACATGTCCTTGGGCTCGGTGTTGACCACATGGCCGAACACCACATGGCCCACGTCCTTGCCTTCCACGTTGGCGCGTGCAAGCGATTCGCGCACCACCAGCGCGCCCAGTTCGGTGGGCGGTACGTCCTTCAGGCTGCCGCCAAAGGTGCCAATGGCGGTGCGCACTGCGCTGACGACTACGACTTCACGGGTCATGGGGAGGTCCTTTCAGATGAATTTCAGGTCAAATTGGCCGCTAGCGCTTATCCAGTAAGCGTTAGAAGCTATAAATTTGTGAGTAAACAAGCAATCGTCCTTTGGCTTGGCTTGGTTTCGCCAATAGCCTTTGGACGGAGGGCGCACCACGCCAGCGCCACCGTGGAACCGGCTTTGCCGGGCCACGGGTGGCGTCCCCCTTCGGGGGAAGACGTGAAGCGGCTCAGGGGGGTCATACATCCCGAACGTCGGCCACTGGATTGGTGCCAAAGTCCGCGCGTTCCAGCCACCCCAGCACGCGGGTAGCGGCGTCGGTCGGCGATGTGAGCTGGCCGCCCGTCTTGAGGTTGGCGAAATTCTCACGGTCGGGGAACGCTGTGGGGTCAGCGCCGCGCAGCTGCACCTGCATGTCGGTGTCGATCACGCCCGGTGCCAAAGAGCAGACCTTGGCGCCGTGGGGCTTGAGCGCTTCATCCAGTGCCACGCAGCGCGTGAAATGGTCCATGCCCGCCTTGGCCGCGCAGTACGCCGCTTGCGACGCCATGGCGCGGCGGCCCAGGCCCGAAGAAATGTTGAGCACCTTGCGTGGCACCGTCCAGCTGTCCGTGGCGCCCAGGAAGGCGGCGGTCAGCTGCATGGGTGCTTCCAGTCCCACACGCAGTGCTTGGGCCAGGTCGTCGGCGTCACTGTGTGAGAGCGGCGCAATGCGCGGGATCATGCCCGCGTTGTTGATCAACGTGGCGCTGGCAAACGCCTGCGGGCCCTGGGCGGCCAGCCAGGCCTGCAGCTTGTGCGCAGCCTGCTCGCCTTGCGAGAGGTCGTGCTGCCATTGTTCGATGGTGACGCCAGCGGCTTTGGCTTCGGTCGTCAGGTCGGCGTTGGCGCTGCGGGCAATGCAGATCAGCGTGTTGCCGCTGCGCAGAAGTTGCTGGGCCATGGCCAGGCCCATGCCGCGCGATGCGCCGGTGAGGATGTAGAGGTGGTTTTGAGGCATCCCGCCATGTTACTGCGCAGTACGCCGGGTCGCGCATTGCCGCGCATTGCTATTGACCTGTGGGTGACTCCAGCGCCGCCAGCAGCAGGGCCAGGCGGGCTTCCAGCGCGGCCAGGTCCGCCGCCTTCAACGGCGCCAGGATGTGGTGTTCGTTGGCCACGTGGGCGTCTACCGCGCGGTCGATCAACGCCAAGCCTTCGGGCGTGAGCTGAACCAGAGAGCTGCGCGCGTCCTCGGGGTTGGGCAGGCGGGTGATCCAGCCTTGCGCTTCCAGCTTGCCCATGCGGTGCGTCATCGTGCCCGACGTGACCATGAGCGTGGAAAACAGCGTGGTGGGCGCCAGGCAGTACGGTGCGCCACTGCGCCGCAGGGTGGCCAGCACGTCAAACTCCCAGCCGCTCAGGTTAAACGCGGCAAAGGTCTCATCCAGTCGCCGCTGCAGCAGAGCGGCACAGCGCTTGATGCGGCCAATGGTGCCCATGGGGCTCACATCCAGATCGGGGCGTTCGCGGTGCCATTGGGCCAGGATCGCGTCTACGGCATCGGGCTTACGTTCGGTGGCCATGGGTTCTTGGTGCTTTATTTATCTTGATTTCAAGATTGTATGGTAGAGTTATTTGTCTTGAATTGAAGATAAAAATGCCTTCTCAACGTTCCTCCCCCTGGCTGGATGCATTCATCACGGCCTTCGGCCCCGTCATCTGGGGCTCCACCTACATCGTGACCACCGAACTGCTGCCGCCGGACCGCCCGTTCACCGCCGCATTGCTGCGCACGCTGCCTGCCGGGCTTCTGCTGGTGCTGTGGTGCCGCCGCTGGCCCGTGTGGGGTGACTGGGTGGGCTGGCGGCGGCTGATGGTGCTGTCGGCACTGAACATTGGGGTTTTTCAGGCGCTGCTGTTTGTGGCGGCTTACCGCCTGCCGGGTGGCGTGGCGGCGGTGGTCGGCGCGATTGGGCCGCTGGTGGTGATGGGGCTGGTCTGGGCGCTCGACCATCGGCGCCCGCCGGGCATGGCGCTGGGGGCGGGCGCCTTGGGGGTGGCGGGCATGGCGGCGCTGTTGCTGTCGCCGGGTGCGCGGTGGGACATGGTGGGTGTGGCCGCTGCGCTGGTGGGCACGGTGTGCATGGCGGCTGGCACGTTCTGGTCGCGGCGCTGGCAGTCTGACTTGCCGGTGCTGGCGTTTGCCGGGTGGCAGTTGTTGGCGGGGGGGGTGATGCTGGCGCCCGTGGCCTGGGCGGCAGACCCGCCGCTGCCCGCGCTCACCGTCACCCACATTGGCGGGTATGTGTATTTGAGCGGGGTGGGTGCATTGCTGGCCTATGCCTTGTGGTTCAGGGGCATCGCGCGCTTGCCTTCGGTGGCGGTGTCGTCGCTGGCACTGCTCAGCCCCGTCACGGCGGTGCTGCTGGGTTGGGTCTTGCTGGGGCAAGCCATGAGCGGCGTGGCATTGGTGGGCATGCTGGTGGTGCTGGGCAGCATCTTGGCCGTGCAGTGGGCGATGTCACCGCCTGTGGACCCGGTCGCATCGCCGGGTGGCGATAAGTCGCCCGGCTGATTGCTATCAGGGTAATAGCTGCTCGCGCTTATGGGATAAGCGCTAGAGGCCAATTCGACTAAAAATCTGGCGCTGAGTGGAGGGTGATCCGCTCACCCGTCGCCGGGTGCGTGAAGTCCAGGTGGCAGGCGTGCAGCAACAGGCGCGGCGACTGGGCGTGTGTGGTGGCGTCGGCATACAGCGCATCGCCCAGGATGGCGTGGCCCACCGCAGCCAGGTGCACGCGCAGCTGGTGGGTGCGGCCGGTGATGGGCTGTAGTTCGACGCGTGCGGTCTGCGCCCCGGGGTCATGGCTCAGCGCGCGCCAGCGGGTGAGGCTGGGTTTGCCTGCGGCGGCGTTGATGATGCGAAGCGGGCGACGCTCCCAGTCCGCGGCGATGGGCAGGTCGATCTCGTTCCAGGCGTTGTCTTCACCCGTTGCGCCCATCAGTCCCTGCACCACGGCCTGGTAGCGCTTGTGCACCTGGCGTTCGGCAAAAGCGTGGCTCAGGCGGCGTTGCGCGTCGATGTGGCGCGCCATCAGCACCAGCCCCGACGTGGCCTGGTCCAGCCGGTGCACGATCAGCGCACCCGGCCAGCGGCGCTGCGCACGGGCGCTCAGGCAATCCTGTTTGTCAGGCCCGCGCCCCGGTACACACAGCAGGCCCGGGGGTTTTTGCAGCACCAACAGGTCGGCATCTTCATACACCGCCTGCACGCTGCCCGCCAACGGCTCAGGCAGGGTCATGGCCTGCGATCAGCCGCTGCACGGTCGCGCAGAGTTCTTCCACGTCGTTGGGTTTGTGGATCAACGCCTGCGCGCCTTCGGCCAGGGCGGCTTGTTCGATCTCTGCCGTGACGTAGCCCGAGGCGAGGGCTACGGGCAGGTCTGGGCGGATCAGACGGGCCTCTCGCACCAGGTCCACACCGCAGAAGCCGGGCATGTTGTAGTCGGTCACCAGCAGGTCGTAGCAATGCGGGGCGGCGTTCAGCGCAGCCTGGGCCTCGTGCGGATCGGTGTATCCACTCACCTCATACCCGCGCCGACGCAGCAGGCGCTGCACCAGAAACACCAGCGCCTGGTCATCGTCCACATACATCACGTGGGGCTTGCGCGGCGGTGGGTCGCAGTCAGAAGGCCCTGCCATGGTGGGGGTGGCCGCCACGGGGCTGGCGGCGCTGGGCGCAGGGGGTGTGGCCGCGGGGTCGGCGCGCCCCGTCACCACCGGAAAATACAGCGTGAACTTGCTGCCGTGGCCGGGCGTGCTTTGCACGTCCACCCCGCCTTCGTGCGTGCGCATCACACCATGCACCACCGCCAGGCCAAGGCCGGTGCCCTGGCCCACGGGTTTGGTGGTGAAGAAGGGTTCAAAAATGCGCTCCAGCGTGGCGGCGTCCATGCCTGGGCCGCTGTCGCGCACGGTCAGGGCTACGTAGTCGACAGGCGCCAGACCCAGCCGTTCGCTCAGCCGGTGGTCAGGCTGCACAGTGGCGGCCTCGACATGGATGCTGCCGCGCTCGGCGCCTTGGCTCTGGATGGCGTGAACGGCGTTGGTGCACAGGTTGAGCAGGGCCTGTTCGACCTGCGTGGCGTCTGCCAGCACGGGAGGCAGGCCCACTTGCAACTGCATGTGCAGTTCGATGGCAGGCGGCAGGGTGACGCGCAGCAGGCGCTCGGTGTCGTGCGCCACTTCGGCCAGTGACACGGCCGAGCGCTGGGGCGGTTCGTTGCGGCTGAAGGTGAGGATCTGCCGAACAAGGTCGCGCGCGCGGCGGCCGGCCTTGTCGATCTCCAGCAGGCTCTCCAGCACGGTCGACCCCGGTGCCTGGCCAGCGCAGTCGGCCTTGGCCAGCTCGACATTGCCAAGGATGGCACCCAGGATGTTGTTGAAGTCGTGCGCAATGCCGCCTGCCATGGTCCCCACGGCCTGCATCTTGTGCGACTCGCGCAGTTGCGCTTCCAGCTCACTGCGGTGCGCCTCGGCCTTTTTGCGGCCGGTCAGGTCGCGGGCAAACACGGTGGTGGTCTCGCCATCCGCATGGCGCTCGAATGACACGCTCACTTCTACCGCCAGCTCTTTGCCGCTGGCGGTCAGCGCCGTCATTTCGCCCAGCAGGGCCTGGGTGGTGAGCTGGGCAAACGCCAGGGCCTGTGCAGCATCGGGCAAAAAACGGTCGAGCGGGCTGCCCATGGCATCGCTGGCGCTGCACTGAAAGAGCGCCGCTGCCGTGGGGTTGAACACGGTGATCCGCTGGTACTGGTCGACGCATAGGATGGCGTCCAGCGCCGAGTTGATGATGGCCTCCAGCCGCTTTTCGCTGGCGCGGATCTGCTCGTTGCGCTGCTGCAGCGTGACGGCGCTTTGCTGCAACGCCTGGCGCTCGGCCAGCAGTGGGCCCTGGTCAATCACCGCGCACAGGAACTGGGGCAAGGGCGGGCCGCTGGTCTGGGGCGCCTCGATGTGCGCAATGTGCAGATCGCCCGTGATGTGCGTGTCGGCGCTGATCGCAAACACCACCTCTTTCACTTCGCTGCGGCCCAGGTCCTGTGCCAGCGCAAAGGCCTCGCGCACGCGCTTGGCGTCTTGGCGGCGTACAAAAGGCATCAGGGCCGTAAGCGGGCGGTCGCGTTCGCTGGGCTGGAACGAGCGGTGCGCCATGGAGTTGGCCTGCACCACCATGTCGTGCTCATCCACCACCATCAAGGCCAGGGGCACGCTGGCAAACAGGGTTTCGAACCGTTCGGATGCGCTTTCAGCCACGGTCTGGCTGTAGCGCAGGACCTTGTTCTGGCTCTCCAGTTCGGCCTGGTACGCGCGCAGTTCTGCGACCAGGCTGTCCGCCGATGTGCCGGTCGCGCTGGCGGAAGATGCCGCGGAGGAAGTGGGAGCGGTGGCCGCGCGCGCAGGCGCCGACTGGGCGGGCTGCCGTCCAGCCGGTTCCAGAAAAGACAGATCGGGTTCGCTCATGGAAGGTCGGGTCAATGGCGTGGGCACTCAGAGGCTGAGAGTTTGGAGTGCAAGGCGGGCATGGGCAAAAAACGCTCAATCTCTCAGAAGTGGGCACGCTCTGCACCCGCGCTGTGAGGGCTGCCCGGGCACACGGCGATGAGTGTACGCCCGCAGGCCGGGCAGGCTGTCGGTGCTGGCTTTCTGGCGGCAGGCGTGTGCGCGCGCGTCAAAACGACGCGCCGCTTTTGAAGCGGTTTCGGCCGTATTGCGGGCGGATTGTTGACGTATTGCGAACAATCCTTTTCCTTGCGGGGCCTTACCGGCGGGTGAGGGTCGGCCTAAAGTTCATACCAGCCGCACCGTCGTGCGCTCGAGCTTTCTCCGATCACAGGATTCTTTTATGACCACTGCCACCCACACCGTTGCCGCACAACCGCTGCTCAACCAACTGCAATGGCGCTACGCCGCCAAAAAGCTCAACCCCGCTAAGCCAGTTCCGCAAGACAAGGTAGAACGCATTCTCGAAGCCGCTCGCCTGGCGCCCACGTCCAGCGGGCTGCAGCCGTTTGAGATTTTCGTGGTGACTGACCCCGCTGTGCGCGCCAAGATTCAGCCCATCGCATGGAACCAGGCCCAGATCACGGACGGCTCCCACCTGCTGGTGTTTGCCGCGTGGGACAACTACACGGCCGACCGCATCAACATGATGTTTGACCTGACCAACGAACAACGCGGCTTCAAGAACGAAGGCTGGGAAAACTACCGCCAGATGTTGCTGGGCATGTACCCCCAGCGCGACGCGGAAGTGAACTTTCAGCACGCAGCCCGCCAGGCCTACATCGGCATGAGCGCTGCGCTGATCGCTGCTGCGTTTGAAGAAGTCGACTCCACCCCCATGGAAGGCTTTGACCCGGCCGCCTTGGATGAAATTCTGGGCTTGCGTGCCAAGGGTCTGCGCAGCGTCGCCATCATGCCGCTGGGCTACCGGGCGGATGAAGGCGACTGGCTGGTGAACCTGAAGAAGGTACGCCGCTCACGCGAGCAGTTCGTGACCGAAGTCTGAGGGCGCTGCGTTCATGCACAAAAAGGCCGGGTCACAACCCGGCCTTTTTTTTGCATGCAGAGTCTCAGCGTGTGGCAGGCGTTGCATCCGTCACGCGCCGCATGGGTGTCAGGACCCAGGCCAGGGCCACCAGCACTACCAGCGTCCCACCGCTGGCCGCAAACAACGGGGTCAGCGTGATGCTTTTCATCACCCAGCCCGTGACGGCCGCAGAGATGGGTGCCAGGCCCATGAAGATGAACATGAACAGGCTCATCGCGCGGCCCAGCAAGGCGGGCGGAACCCGTTGCTGAATCCAGGTGAAAACGCTCACTTGCATGAAACCGCCCAAGAGACCTATGACCAGCATCAGCGCAGCGCCTTGCCACACCGCGGTGATGAGGCCCAGTGGCATGAACAGCGTGCCGATGATGGCGTCGAACACCAGGATGGTCAGGCCCAGGCTGCCAAAGCGCAGCCGGGGCACCATGCCCGACACCACCATGCCCAGCAGCGTTCCCGCACCGTGCGCCCCGAGCATGGTGCCGAACGCGGCAGCGCCCAGTTGCGGGGTGCTGCTCGCCAGCACGGGGATGGCGATGTGGACGGGGCCCATGATGAACAGTGCGATGGCACTCCAATACAAGAAGCAGGTGCGCAGTTCGTTGTCGCGCCAGAAGTGCGCTAGGCCCTGCGCCACCGATGCCAGTACCGCCTGTGGTGCGGCCGCAGCAGGATGCGCGCTGGCGTGGGTCCGCACTTTGGTCAAGGTCCAGGCCGACAAGGCAAAACTCAAGGCATCCAGGGCAAAGGCCAAACCGATGCCCGTGGCGTTGGCGTGCGCAGGTGCACCCGTGTTGCCGCCGCTCGCATGGCCGGATACGCCCGCACCAAACAGCGCAATCAGCAGACCAGCCAGCAAAGGCCCGAGGAACATGGTCAGCTGACGCAAGCCCAGGCTGATGCCGTTGGCTGCCTGCAGCTGCGGGCGCGCCACCACGTGCGGCATCATGGCCGTGCCTGCGGGGATGCTGAACGCCGTAGCCAGCCCAATGCCCAGCGACAGGGCATACACCATCCACAGCGTCAGCGTGCCTGCCAGCACCAGCCCTGCAAGCGCCGCGAGCAGTACGAGGTTGATGTACTTGGTCACCATCAGCACCTGCTTGGGCGAGTGGCGGTCCACCAGGGCGCCCCCCACCAGGATGAACACCGCGCGCGGAATACTGATGAGCGCCAGCACGGTGCCCAGCACCAAGGTGTCTCCCGTCATTTGAAGCACCAGCCAGGGCAGTGCAATGAGCGTGAACTGGTCGCCCAGCATGGACAGGAAAGAGCCTCCCGTCATCCAGCGGAAATTGGAGTCCTTGAGCAGCGCGGCGCGCGGATCGTCTGGCGAGGTGGTACCTCGGTCCAGCGGTTTTTGGAGGGGAGGAGATGTGTCAGCAGTCATGTTTCGTTCCATTCATGACGACCGACTGTCGGCCCTCACGCTGCGTGAGGGTCAAGAGTTTTGCAACGCACTTCTGCGATTTTTTTGTATGTTGCGATCAGCGGCGAGAACGAGCGGGTTTGGGCGCCGGGGCAGCGTGAGTGCCGGACATCGCGGGTGTCGTGGGCATTGCCTGTGCCAGCGCCATGTCAAGGTAGGCGCGAACGGGTGCACTCAAGGGAGAGCCAGCCTGCAACAAGGGCTCGCTGGCCGATGCCATGAGCAGTTTTTGTCGCAGTGCGGTGTTGTGGCAGGTCAGTGTGTCGAACAACGTGTTCCAGCGCAGGGCGGCGGCCACCGCGTCGGGGTGGTGCGGGGGGATGTCGCAGGCCAGGAGCTGCTGTACATCAGCCTCTACCGCAGCCCAGTCGGTATGGGGCACATGGCCCAGCATGCGCAGGTCGTCACGGGTCAGGTATTTTTCGAGCAGCGCCATGCGCTGCTTGATGGCGGTTTCGATGTACTCGATCATTTCGCCCGGAGGTGCGTGGTTGCGCCCCTGGGTGCTGGGCTCGGTACGGAACATATGGCCCCAGCGCTCCAGCAGGTCCATGTCGCCCTTCATCCAGTGCAGCATGAGCGCCATCCACCGGTAGGCCAATGCTTGCACCTCGGGTGTGTCGGGCGCCAACTGACGGTCCATGGCCCCGCGCACCAGGTCCTTGACGATCAGCCAATCGGCCTCGATCAGGTGCCAGCTTTGAAAGATGTTCTTGAGTTCGGCGGAACTGAAATACTTGCCATAAGTCGTCATCAGCGCCAGGGCTTCCAGCCAATTGCCCATGTCTGGCTCAGCGCCTGCCATCAGCCCATCGCGCAGCATGGTCAGGCGTCCGCGCAGTTCCGTGGCCTGCATGATCTGCTGGTCCAGCGATCGGATTTGCTGCGCGATGATGCGCTCAGGTGCCAGACCGGTGCCCGCCAGAAGTGCGTCAATGTCGGCGAGCGCAAGGCCCATCTGGCGCATGGTCTGAATGCCGTGCAGCCGCTGGACATCGGCCTGGCTATACAGACGGTAGCCCGCCTCGGAGCGGCCCGAAGGCTTGAGCAGGCCGATCTCGTCGTAATGGTGCAGCGTGCGCACCGTAAGGGCGGTGCGCCGCGCCAGATCTCCGACCTTGAGCAGCATGATGGCGGGCGTTGGGCTGGTTAGCGACCTACCGAGATCAACTCAATCTCAAAATTCAGCGTGGCGTTGGGCGGAATCACGCCGCCCGCGCCGGCTGCGCCGTAGGCGATCGCGGGTGGGCAGGTCAGCTTGGCCTTGCCGCCCGGCTTCATGCGCTGCACGCCTTCGGTCCAGCAAGGAATCACGCGGTTGAGCGGGAACGAGGTGGGTTCGCCACGCTTGTAGGAGCTGTCGAATTCCTTGCCGTCCAGGAACATGCCTTTGTAGTGCACCTTGACCGTGTCGGTCGCCTTGGGCGAATCGCCGGTGCCGTCCTTGAGCGATTCGTACACCAGGCCACTGGCGGTCGTGACGGGGCTCGCCGCTTGGGCGTGTAGGGAGGCAAAAGGGGCTGCCAGCAGGCTAGCCAGCACAAGAGTGAAGGGAATGCGCACGGGGTGTCCTTGAAGAAGAAATAGTGTGACTCGACTGGCTCGCGGCAGAGGGGGCTGTGCTGCGGCGCGCTAGTTTAAGGGGGTTGTTGCCCCAACCCGCCGGGGACGCGTTAACAAGCGTTAATGCGCTGAAGTGTGCTTGCCGCAACACTGCCGCTGCGGCCAATCGGCGCCGCGTGCACACCTGCGGAGAAAACGGATGCATCCACACCACGGTCCCAGCCAATGGCCCCGAAGAACATTTTTGAGCGCCTTGGCTGCGGCAAGCGCGAGTGCCGTTGCAACGCAAGGATCGACGTCGCTGGCAGCCCGCCTGCCCGAAGCCATGGCGCGCCCGGGCGGTGCGGACCTGCCTTATGGCCTGCCGGCGCTGCCAGAGCGGCACTTGGAGCGCACGGTGTCGATGACCGCCGGCTTTCCCGTCTGGAGGACTCCGCTGCAGCACCAGCGCGGCATCATCACGCCCAGTGGTCTGCACTTTGCCCTGCACCACAACGGTGTGCCTGACATTGCGCCGGAGCGCCATACGCTGAATGTGCATGGATTGGTGCACAAACCGCTGCGTTTTGATCTGGACCGGCTGTTGCGCTACCCCATGGTCAGCCGCGTGCATTTTCTGGAATGCGCGGGCGACTCTGCGGCCAATGCGCTGTCGCCCACGGCGCTGGACCAGACACTGGGTGAGATAGCGGGCGAGGTGTCGTGTTCGGAGTGGACGGGCGTGCCGCTGGCCTATCTGCTGGATGAGGCAGGGCTCAAGGACCGCGCCCAATGGGTGGTGGCCGAAGGCGCCGATGGCGGTTCACACAGCCGCAGTTTGCCGCTGAAGGCCTTGCTGGAGCATGGTATGGTGGCGCTGTACCAGAACGGCGAGCGGCTGCGGCCGTCGCAGGGCTACCCCATGCGCCTGTTCATGCCCGGCTGGGAGGGCAACGTCAATGTGAAATGGCTACACCGGCTGGAGGTGACCGACACCCCTGCGTACACCAAGGACGAGTCGGGCCTGTACACGCAGGTGCTGGCCGATGGGCGCATCGAGCGCTTTGCCTTTCACATGGAGGTGAAATCGGTGATCACGCACCCCTCGGGGCAGCAACGTTTGCCGGATCCCCACGGGTTCTATGAAATCTCCGGGCTGGCCTGGTCGGGCCGTGGGCGCATTGCGCGCGTGGATGTATCGGTGGACGGCGGTCTCACGTGGGCTCCGGCACAGTTGCACGGGCCCGTGCTGGACCGGGCCTTCACGCGCTTCACGCTGCCATGGAATTGGAACGGCCGCAAAGCCGACCTGATGAGCCGCGCCACCGACGAACACGGCCGCGCGCAGCCGCTGCGCAGCGAGTGGAAGCGCCGCTACGCCATGCATTCGTTCAACCATTACAACGCGGTGCAGGCCTGGCGCGTGCAGGCAGACGGCCGCGTGGAGAACGTTTATGCGTGAAGACATGTGTTGCCCTGTGCTGCTGGCCGCGCGCGCCACCGTGCAGTTGGGTGTCGTCGTGTTGATGGCAGCGGTGCTGCTGGCCGTCGGTGGTGCCAGCGAGGCGCAAACTCCCCCAAGCTCCATGGTCATTGGCCTGGGGCAGCCGTTGTCAACCGCCGACATTGAGCGCTATGCCATCACCGTCTTCCCCGACGGCAGCAACCTGCCACCCGGCCGGGGCAGTGTGGAGCAGGGTGCGCGGCTGTATGCCATGCACTGCGCGTCGTGCCATGGCGCGCAAGGCATCGAAGGGCCCGCCGCGCGGCTGGTGGGCACGGATGGTTTCATTGGCTGGAGCGACCCGCTGCGTCCCTTGCGCGTGCGCAAATACCCGCTGCAGGTTCTGTCAGTGGGCGCGATGTGGCCCTATGCCACCACGCTGTTCGACTACGTGCGCCGGGGCATGCCCCTGCATGCCCCCAAGAGCCTCACCGACGACGAGGTGTATGCCGTAACGGCGCATTTGCTGCATCTGAACGGGCTGGTGCCCAGCCACGCTGTGATGGACCGCAAAAGTCTGCCCTTGGTGGTGATGCCAGGGCGCGCGCGCACGGTCAGCGCGTGGCCGCTGGAGCCATGAGGCAGTTCAACGAACGTTTGCTGTTTCGATCATGCCAAGCCGTGAGCGGATGCGCGAGAGCGATACCGGCGAGATGCCCAGATAGCTGGCCACATGGTGCTGCGGCAGATGCGGAGCCAGGTCGCCATGCGTGGCCAGAAAGGTCTGGTAGCGCACCTCGGGCGGGTGGCTGAGCAACTCGGCCTCTCGTTGGGCGTGCTGCTGAAAGACATAGCCCAGGGCTTCTTGCAGCGGTGCGCCAATGTGGGGAAAGGTGCGCAGCCAATGCTCAAGCGTGGCATAAGGCAGCTCTACGGCCTGCACCGGCAAAAGGGCCTCGATCGCGTAGGGGCTGAGCAAGGCCTGCGGTGGCAGACTGCCCGCCACCCAGTTGCCGGTGCCGTGGAATGAACGGTTGCGCTCTGTGCCCTGGTCGTTAAGGTAGAACAGACGCACCAGACCGCTGCGCACCTGCCAGCAGCGCGTGCTGCTCTCGCCCGCCTGCTGCAGCAAGGTGCCTGCGTCGAACTGGTGCACAGGCAGCGCCTGCCACAGAGAGGCCAGAGCGGGTTCAGACTGAACCAGCGCTTCCAGCGCGGGGGGCTGGCAGACGGTACAAACGCTGGTGGAGACGTTCACCGTGCTTCAGGCGTAATCCGACACGGGGATGCAACTGCACGACAGGTTGCGGTCGCCCCAAACGTTGTCCACCCGCCCCACAGGCGACCAGTACTTGCTGCTGCGCAGCGCGGCCACGGGGTAGGCGGCGGCCTCGCGGGCGTAGGGGCGGGCCCATTCGCTGCCCAGCAGGCTTTCTGCCGTGTGCGGTGCATTCTTGAGCGGGTTGTTGTCCTGCGGCCAGGCACCGGACTCGATCTGCCGGATCTCTTCGCGGATGGCAATCATCGCGTCGATGAAGCGGTCGATCTCGAACAGGGTCTCGCTTTCGGTGGGCTCCACCATCAGCGTGTTGGGCACGGGGAAGCTCAGCGTGGGCGCGTGGAAGCCGTAGTCGATCAGACGCTTGGCCACGTCTTCGGCCATCACGCCGCTGGTGTCCTTGAGCTGGCGCAAATCCAGGATGCACTCGTGGGCCACGTGGCCGTTGGCGCTGGCGTACAGCGTGGGGTAGTGGTCCTTGAGGCGCGCGCTGATGTAGTTGGCCGAAAGGATGGCCGTCTCTGTCGCGGCCTGCAGGCCTTCGGCGCCCATCATGCGGCAGTACATCCAGCTGATGGGCAGCACGGCGGCATTGCCCAGCGGCGCGGCCGACACGGCTCCGACGCCACCCTTCACGCCACCGGTGGCATGGCCGGGCAGGTAGGGCACCAGGTCTTCGACCACGCACACCGGGCCGACGCCCGGGCCGCCACCGCCGTGCGGGATGCAGAAGGTCTTGTGCAGGTTCAGGTGGCTCACGTCGCCGCCGAATTCGCCGGGGGCGGCCACACCCACCAGGGCATTCATGTTGGCGCCATCCACATACACACGGCCGCCGTGGCTGTGTACCAGGGCGCACAGCTCCTTCACCTGGGTCTCGAACACGCCGTGCGTGCTGGGGTACGTGATCATGATGGCGGCCAAGTGGGCGCTGTGCTGCTCGCATTTGGCTTGCAGGTCGGCCATGTCTACGTTGCCGTTGTCATCGCACTTGGTCACCACCACCTGCATGCCCACCATCTGGGCGCTGGCGGGGTTGGTGCCGTGCGCGCTGCTGGGGATGAGGCAGATGTTGCGGTGGCCGTGGCCCTGGGCCTCGTGGTAGGCCTTGATGGCCAGCAGGCCTGCGTATTCGCCTTGGCTGCCCGCGTTGGGCTGCAGGCTGATGCCTGCGTAGCCCGTGGCCTGGCACAGCCAGGCGCGCAGCTGCTCGTCCAGCTCCTTGTAGCCCTGCAACTGGTCGGCGGGTGCAAACGGGTGCACGTTGGCGAATTCGGGCCAGGTAATGGGGATCATCTCGCTCGTGGCGTTGAGCTTCATGGTGCAGCTGCCCAGTGGGATCATGCTGCGGTCCAGTGCCAGGTCCTTGTCGGACAGCTGGCGGATGTAGCGCAGCATGCCGGTTTCGGAGTGGTGGGTGTTGAATACCGGGTGTGTGAGGTAGCTGCTGGTGCGGCGCAGTTCGGTGGGGATGAGCGGTTCCACACCCTTCTCGAACGCATCAAATGTGGGCAGCGTCTGGCCATCCTTGGCGAAGACCTTCCACAGCAGCTCGATGTCGGCGCGGGTGGTGGTCTCGTCCAGCGAGATGCACAGGTAGTTTTCGAAGTAAATTCGCAGGTTAGCGCCCATCTGTATTGCGCGAGCAGCTATTGATTTGGTAGCGCCATCGGTTTTGAGCGACAACGTATCAAAGCAGGCCTGCGGACGTACCGGCGCGCCCAGTTGCTCCAGGCCTTTGGCCAGGATGGCTGTGTAGCTGGCCACGCGCTGGGCGATGCGCAGCAGGCCATCCGGCCCGTGGTAAACGGCGTACATGCCGGCGATCACCGCAGGCAACACCTGCGCGGTACAGATGTTTGACGTCGCCTTTTCGCGGCGGATGTGTTGTTCACGCGTTTGCAACGCCAGGCGGTAGGCGGGCTTGCCGTGGGCATCCACGCTCACGCCCACCAGACGGCCGGGCAGGCTGCGTTTGAATTCGTCACGACAGGCCATGTACGCGGCGTGCGGGCCACCCGCGCCCATGGGCATGCCGAAGCGCTGCGTGGTGCCCACCACGATGTCGGCGCCGAACTCGCCGGGCGGGGTGATCAGCGTGAGGGCCAGCAGGTCCGCCGCTGCGATGAAGGCGGCCTGCTTCGAATGCGCCTTTTCCACGTCGGCGCGCAGGTCGTCAATGCGGCCGCTGGTGGCGGGGTATTGGGCCAGCACAGCAAAGTACTCGCCGTTCAGTGCCGCATCCCATTCGGCAGCGGAATTGGCCAGAACCACCTCGATGCCCAAGGGCTTGGCGCGGGTCTGAATCACTTCGATGGTCTGCGGGTGCGCGTCCCCTGCCACCACAAACACATTGCTTTTGGACTTGACCGAGCGCTTGGCCAGTGTCATCGCCTCGGCGGCAGCGGTGGCTTCGTCGAGCATGGACGCATTGGCAATCGGCATGCCGGTCAGGTCGCACACCATGGTCTGGAAGTTGACCAGCGCCTCCATGCGGCCCTGCGAGATCTCGGCCTGGTACGGCGTGTAGGCCGTGTACCAGGCGGGGTTCTCCAGGATGTTGCGCAGGATGACGCCCGGCGTGTGCGTGCCGTAGTAGCCCTGGCCAATGAAGCTCTTCAAGACCTGGTTCTTGGAGGCCATCGCCTTGAGCTCGGCCAGGGCCGCCGCCTCCGTGATCGGCAGAAGCAGATCCATGGCGCTGCTGCGCGCGATGGAGCGCGGCACAATGGAATCGATGAGGGCGCGGCGCGAGGCCTCGCCAATCACCGAGAGCATGTGGGCTTCATCCGCTGCATCGATGCCGATGTGGCGGGGCAGGAACTCGGTGGCGTTTTCAAGCGCTGCGAGCGTGGGCAGGGGGGCGAGAGTGGTCATCGGCGGCGGCGTGGGACAACAAGGAGGCACATTGGCCCGGCAGGGCGCCGGGCCGCGGGGAGCAATAGATGCTGTTATCAGGCGTTCTTGGCGAACTCTGCATACGCAGGTTCGTCCATCAGCGCATCAAACTGCATCATGTCGGTCACGTGGACCTTGAAAAACCAGCCAGCGCCCAGCGGGTCGGTGTTGGCCAGCGAAGGGTCGGCGCGCAGCGCTTCGTTCACTTCGACGATTTCGCCGGTGACGGGCATGTACACGTCGGCGGCAGCCTTGACGGACTCCACCACGCCAGCGACATCACCCTGGGTGAAGGTCTTGCCGACTTCGGGTAGGTCCACAAACACCACATCGCCCAGCGCGTCCTGGGCATGCACCGTGATGCCCACGGTGGCGGCTTCGTGGTCGGAGATGTCGATCCATTCGTGATCTTTGGAAAACTTGACGGTCATGGGGGCTCCAGAAAAGAAGAGGGGTAATTAACAAATAAACAAAGTGCCGATGCCAGTGCGGACTGTAGCCGGGCTGGCGCCCTTATCGCACGTCAGCCGCGGTAGTAGCGCGCGGGGGTGAAGGGCATGGCGCGCACTTCCATGGGCACGGCCTTGCCGCGCACGATGGCGTTCACCCGTGTGCCAACCGCTGCAAACGCGGGCGTCACATAGCCCATGGCCACAGGCTCGTTCACCGTAGGGCCCAAGAGGCCGCTGGTCACTTCGCCAATCTTCTGGCCGTCGGTGCTTTGCAGCTCGGTGTGTTCGCGCACGGGCACACGTTCCAATGCGACCAGACCTACACGCTTGCGCTGCAGGCCGGCGGGGTTGTCGATCTGCGCGAGCACCTTGTCGGCCCCGGGGAATCCCCCTGAGCGGGCGCCACCGGTGCGGCGTACCTTCTGGATGGCCCAGTTCAGTGCGGCTTCAGGCGGCGTGGTGGTGGTGTCGATGTCGTTGCCGTATAGGCACAGGCCCGCTTCGAGCCGCAGTGAGTTGCGGGCGCCCAGGCCGATGGGTTTGACCTCGGGCTGGGCCAGCAGGGCGCGGGCCAGGGTGTCGGCCTGCGCGGCGGGCACCGAGATTTCGAAACCGTCTTCGCCCGTGTAGCCGCTGCGGGTCACAAAACAGTCGCAGCCCGCCATGGAAAAATCGCCGCCCGTCATGAAAACCAGCTTTTCCACGCCGGGCGCCAGACGCGCAAGTGCTGTGACGGCCTGCGGGCCCTGGAGCGCCAGCAGCGCATAGTCGGGCATGGGGATCACATTGCAGCGCTGGCCGATGCGCGCTTGGATATGCGCAATATCGCCCACCTTGCAGGCACCGTTCACGATCACGAAAAGCGTGGGCTCGCCATCCACCACGCCTTGGTTGAAAAACATCAGGTCATCAATGACCGTGCCTTCGTCGGTCAGCAGCAGACCATAGCGTTGTTTGCCCACGGGTAGGTCAATCACATCCATCGGCATCAGCGTTTCAAACGCCGCTGCGGCATCGGGGCCAACCAGCTTGAGCTGGCCCATGTGCGAGACATCAAACAAGCCCGCTGCATTGCGCGTGTGCTGGTGTTCGGCCATCAGGCCAGTGGGGTATTGCACGGGCATGGAATAGCCGGCAAACGGCACCATGCGAGCGCCCAGCTCGACATGCAGGGCGTTCAGGGGCGTGGTGATCAGGGGGGCGTGGGTGGCTGACGACATGGCGGACTCCGGGCAAATGGGGGCCGCGACCATCCACAAGAATGATCACGGGATTTGCCCTGCTGTCCGCTTTACCTGAGAGATTCGCCGCAGCGCCCTGGCTGGCCGTGCGGTTTGCTCCTTCGGTGGATGGCCTCGACGCGTGATGCGGTGGGCCATCTCTCTCCAGCAAGGGAACGCCCACATCACTGCGGGCGGTTGTCAGTCCTTTTGCCTGAGCGTTCGGCTGTTGCCTGCGCCTTCGGCGGTGTGTTTCCCCGAGGGGTCCGCACTCTCTCCTGACCGGGGCGATTCTAGTGCAGGGTTTGACGCCCGATGGCACAAACAAGAAAAATGGATTTTTGGCACTGGCAAGGCGCAAACCACAGCGATACCGGGGGTATCGCGAGGAGTTGCAACGCGGCCAGGGCCGAAAAGACGTTTTCTTGTGTGCCAGGAAGCGTCAAACCCTGCACTCGCTACTTTGCATAGACCAGATCGCGCAAACCCAGCGACAACTGCGGCACATAGGTCACGATCATCAGGCACGCCATGATGACCAGCACAAACGGGATCAGGTGTCCCACGATGCGGTCCAGCGATATGCGTGCCACCGTGCAGGCCGCAAACAGGTTCACGCCAAACGGCGGCGTGATCATGCCCATGGCCAGGTTCACCACCATGATGAGCCCGAAGTGCACCGGGTCCACTCCAAAGTGCATGGCCACCGGCGCCAGGATGGGGGCCAGCACGATGATGGCCGCGCTGGTCTCGATGAACATGCCGATGAAAAAAAGCGCAGCGTTCACGCCCAGCAGGAAGAGGGTGGGCGACTGCAGCACGGATTCGAGCCAGCGGCCAATCGCATCGGGCACGCCCGCACGGGTAATGAGGAACGCAAACAGCCCCGCGTTGGCAATGATGAACATGATCACTGCCGACGAGATGGCGGATTTGCGCAGGATGCCAAACAGGTCCTTGATGCGGATCTCGCGGTAGATCACCACGCCAATGATGAGCGCATAGAACACGGCCACCGCAGACGCCTCAGTCGGCGTGAATACGCCGCCATAGATGCCGCCCAGGATGATTACCGGCATCAGCAGTGCCCACCCCGCCTGCAGCGTGGCCTTGCCCAACGGCATGCGGCCATCGCCATCGTTCTTGCCCCAACCCTTCCACTTGCAATAGGCCCACACAAACAGCATGAGCGCACCGGCGATCAACACGCCCGGGCCGAAGCCCGCGATGAACAGCTCGCCAATCGACACCTCCGCGCTCACGCCATAGAGGATGAGCGGGATGGACGGCGGAATCACCACGCCCAATTCGGCACTGGTGGCCTGTAGCGATGCGGCGTAGCTGGTGGGGTAGCCGTGCTTGATGAGCGCGGGAATCAGGATGGCACCAATCGCAAACGTAGTGGCCACCGACGAGCCCGACACCGCTGCAAAGATCATGCAGGTCAGCACACAGGTCATGGGCAGGCCGCCCTGTACGCCGCCCACGATGCTCTTGGCAAACTCCACCAGACGGCGCGAGATGCCTCCTGTCTCCATGAGGTTGCCCGCCAGGATGAAGAACGGGATGGCGGCCAGCGGAAACTTGTTGATGGAGCCAAACATCTCCTTCACCGAGATCAGCATGTTGGCATTGGCCACCTGGATGCCCAGGATAGAGGCCAGGCCGATGGAAACAGCCACGGACACGGTGAGTGCAAAACACAGCACCATGGTGGTAATCATCACGGGCGTCATTGCGCAGTCTCCAGCTCAAGGCGTTGGGGGTCGATGAGGTTGCCGATGATGCCAATAGCGCTGAACACGCCACCGACGGGCATGGCCACGTAGGCCCAGAACATGGAGATGGATTCCAGCCCCGCCATCGACTGCACACCGCCGCGCTGGGCGTAGTCCCAACCGAACCAGATGATCACGCCGATGAGCGCCAGCGCAGCCAGTGCCACGATGTAGTCGAGCACCCTGCGCACGCGCGGTGGGCTCCAGCGGTACAGCACATCCACGCTCACCATCGCGCCCTGCCGGAAAGCGCTGGGGATGGCGAGAAACACCATCCAGATCAGGCTGAAGCGGATCAGCACTTCAGTCCATTCGGCAGGCTGCTCCAGCACAAAACGGGTCACGATCTGGAACATGCCCAGCGATGCGGCAATGACCAGCATGGCGCACGCGCCGAGCAACGCTGCAAACGTGGCCCCGCGTTCAAACATCAGAAAAGCTTTTTTCATGGGACGGACAACGCCGTGGGTTCGGTTGATTCAGTCACAAGAATCAGTTTAAAGATAAAAAACGCCCGTAGCGCTTATTCTACGGGCGTTATGTGCTACTAAAAATGTAGTAGCGCGATGCGCGGCGAGTTACTTGACGTCGCGGATCTTGTCCAGCGTGGCCTTGCCAAACTGCTTTTCAAATTCGGCATTCACCGGCGCGAGCGCCGCTACAAACTTGGACTTGTCCGGGTTGTCCACCACCGTCATGCCCTTGGCGCGAAGGTCGGCCACACCCTTGGCATCGTCTTCGTCCACGCGGGCGCGGTTGGCCTTGGTGCCTTCCTTCGCGGCGTCGATGAAGGCTTGCTTGTCGGCAGCCGAGAGCTTGTCGAACGAGGCCTTGTTCATCACGAAGATGGCGGGCGAATACACGTGGCCGGTCAGCGTCAGGTGTTTTTGCACTTGGTCGAACTTGGCCGAGATGATCACGGGCAGTGGGTTCTCCTGGCCGTCCACGGTACCTTGCTGCAGGGCTGTGAACACTTCAGGGAAGGCCATGGGCGTGGTGATGATGCCAAAGCCCTTGTAAGCGGCGATGTGCACGGGGTTTTCCATGGTGCGCATCTTCAGGCCCTTGAGGTCTTCAGGCGTGTTCACCGAGCGCTTGCTGTTCGTCATGTGGCGAAAGCCGTTCTCGGCCCAGGCCAGGGCCTTGAAGCCCTTGCTGTCGAACTTGGTCAGCATCTCCTGGCCGATGGGGCCATCCAGCACCGCACGCGCATGGGCCTTGTCGCGGAACAGGAAGGGCACGTCAAAGATGCGCGCTTCGGGCACAAAGTTGGGCACAGGACCGGTGGAGCTGAAGGCCAGCTCCTGCGTGCCCAACTGCACGGCTTCAATCGACTCGCGCTCGCCGCCCAGGGCGCCGTTGTAGAAGGTCTGCACCTTGTAGCGGCCGGCCGTGCGCTTTTCGACTTCCTTGGCAAACGTGTCGATGGCAATCCCCTGGTGGGAATTCTGGGCCGTCGAGATGCTGATGCGCATGGTGGTCTGCGCGGCAGCGGTGGCCACAAAGCCGAGCGCAAGGCTCAGGCCGACGACGAGTTTGGTCAGTTGCATGCTGTCTCCTGTTGGGATGTTGTAGCGGCCGCCTCGGGGCGCGCGCTTTGGGGGAGGGGGGTGGCACAGGGGTGCCAGCCTCGCGCAAATTATGGCGGCGCCCCTCTGGATGGGGCATCGGGGTTTGTGCTGGTAAGCGTGCTTATTAAAGGCGGTCCGTCAGCTTCTTGTCATGCTCTGGCAGCGCTTGTGCCGTGAGGTGAGCGGCTTTGTGGGAGCGCTCACATGCCAAGGGCCCCGTGCTGGCGGTAACCAGCCGGGGCCTTGTCAGTTTGTGCGATCCGGTAAGAACGCCTTGATGTGATAAGTATGCGCGCCGGGGCAGAGATGAATTTGCTGAAATCTCTTCCATTTGTTTCATATGCAGAATAATTTTCTGTTTGTAGATTGATTGGTGAATAATCCAGCCAATGGATCGACTTGATAGAAAAATTCTCGCTGTACTCCAGGGCAACGCCCGCGCCAGCCTGCAAGAGATTGGCCAAGCCGTGGGCCTCAGCGCATCGCCCTGCTGGGGCCGCATCAAGAAGATGGAAGAGGCGGGTGTCATACAGGGCTACACCGTGCGCATCAACCCGCAGTCGCTGGATCTGGCCGACACCGTGCTGGTGCAGGTCACGCTCGACAGCCACTCCGACAACACGCTGGAGAAGTTTGGCGAAACGCTGGCGAGCATTCCCGAGGTGATCGAGGCGCATCTGGTGTCTGGCGACTATGACTACCTGCTGCGCATCGTCGTCAAAGACACGCGGGACTACGAACGCCTGCTGCGCGAGAAGCTCTACAGGATCAAGGGCATCCGCCACAGTCGTTCGAGCTTTGTGCTGCGCACGCTCAAAAAGGCCGATTTGCCATTGTTTGCAGGGTAAATTTGAATAAAAATGGGCGCTGGCGCTTGTCGGTTAGGCGCTGATAGCTATTAAATTGGTAGCAATTTGACGCGGGCGCATTGGTGATGTTGACCCGGTGCGCCGACATACTCACGCCATCCAGAATTTTTTTGTGGATGTGCCAGGGCGTTGCGGCACGCAGATTGCCTGCAGAATGGCGCCGCTTTTCGCTTGGGACGATCCTCGATGCACCGCTACGGTGCACTGCCGCGGTCCGCAACAACCCGTTCACCAGGGCTTAGAAACACCATGAACCTGCGTTTTGTCGAGGCCTTTTACTGGGTTGCCTCCCTTAAGAGCGTCACACGCGCGGCGGAGAAGCTTTTTCTGACCCAGTCCGCAATGTCCAGCCGAGTCGCAGCGCTGGAAGAGGAACTGGGCGTGCTGCTGCTGGATCGGCGTGACAAGCACTTCAAGCTGACGGTGGCAGGCACACGTTTTCTCACCTACGCCAAACGCATGCTGGAGTTGCAGCGGCAGCTCAAGACCGAGATGGGATCGGGAGGGCCGCTGGAGGTATCCATCCGTCTGGGTGCCATCGAATCGGTGTTGCATTCGTGGCTGATTCCGTGGGTGGAGCAGCTGCGCAAAGACAACCCGTTGCTGGAGCTGGAGCTCACGGTCGAATCCACGCCGGTGCTGCTGGACCAGATCCGTCGTGGCACGCTGGATGCTGTGTTTGCGGCGTTGCCTGCGTCGGCAGAAGGCATTCGAAGCCAGGCGCTGGCACCCATGGAGATGGTGTTCGTGGGCAACAGCAAGATCCACCGCAAGCGGCGCTATGTGTCCGAGGACTTTGCCGGTACCGACATCCTGACCTTTCAGCGTGGCTCCCAGCCGCACGTGTACCTTCTGGACACGTTGCGGCAGGCGCAAGTGGAGCCGCGCTGTGTGCACACCATTTCCTCGATCTCCGCCATGGTGCAACTGGTGCAGGGCGGTTTTGGCGTGGCCACGCTGCCGCGTCTGGCCGTGCAACGGATGCTGGCCTTCCCGGATCTGCGTGCGTTGACCTGCGACATTGCGCTGCGGCCTTTGCCCATCCATGTGAGCTACCGTGAAGACCCGTCTTCACCCGCGATGGAAGCGGTCGTACGTTCGGCGCTCAGCTTCATCGAAGCGCAACAACCGCCAGAGCCCAAAGCTCGCCAGCCACGCAAGCCTCGCACCTGATCGAGAGGGCCAAGCCCGCTCTCCATTGGCGGCGCGCGCAGCGTTTGTGCTGCCAGCCTGCACGTCAGGACGGTGAGCACCGTGCATGCGATTGCCACGCGCAGTTCTTTGCCATTGCGCCTGTTCGGGCACGCCTTTCAAGGCCCAGGGTTAACCCTGAAAGAAGCCCTGGGTTAACCCTAGGCACCAACTTGGTTTGCTTTTGCCCCAATGAAGTGCATCGAAAAAATCGATGACCTAAGAGAAATTTTTTGAATTTGCCAGCGCAGTGGCACCCCAACACAATCCGTCCAACGTCATGCAATTGACATGTCTCAATGCAAGGAAACACGGTGGATTCAATTCAGGACAAAGCGCTCGCAGTGTTTGGCTCCGGCGGTATCGACAACCCCGCACATGTGCGCAGCGTGATACGGCAAGGCAACTGGGCATCGCACACCAGCGGTCTGGCACACGGACGGGTTCAGGGCAACCTGGTGATCTTGCCCGAGGTGCTGGCCGGAGATTTTCTGTGCTTTTGCCAGCGCAACCCCAAGCCTTGCCCTGTGCTGGCCGTCAGTGAGCCTGGGCAGACAGCGTTGCCGTCGCTGGGTGAGGGCATCGACATCCGCAGCGATGTGCCCCAATACCGCGTCTGGCGCCATGGCGAGCTGACGCAGGAGGTGGGCGACATCAGCGACCTGTGGCGCGCTGACCTGGTGACCTTTGTGCTGGGCTGCTCGTTCTCGTTCGAGTCTGCGCTGCAAGAGGCGGGCATCAGCCTGCGCCACATCAACGAAGGCAAGAACGTGGCCATGTACCGCACCAACATGGCCACCGAACCCGCTGGACCCTTCGGTGGTGCCATGGTGGTGTCCATGCGGCCCATGCCCGCGGCCGACGTGATCCGCGCAGTGCAGGTGACTTCGCGTTTCCCCAACGTGCACGGCGCGCCGGTTCACATCGGCGACCCGGCTCTCATCGGCATTGCCGACATCAACACCCCGGACTACGGCGACGCCGTGGTGTTGCTGCCGGACGAAATCCCGGTCTTCTGGGCCTGTGGTGTGACGCCACAGTCCGCCATCTTGAACGCCCAACCGGCGTTCTGCATCACCCACGCACCGGGCTGCATGCTGGTCACCGATCTTCTCAACCACCAACTCGCCAGCTTCTAAAAAGCGGCATTTATCAGGAGCCTCACCATGAAGAAACTCGCCCTTTGTATGACCGCTGCGCTCAGCGTGTGCGCCGCCCATGCCCAGGTGAAATGGGACTTGCCCACCGGCTACGGTGCCAACAGCTTCCAGACGCAAAACGTGCAGCAGTTTGCCAACGAGGTGGACCAGCTCACCGGCGGCAAGCTCAAGATCACGCTTCACCCTGGTGGTTCGCTGTACAAGGCGAATGAAATCAAACGCGCCGTGCAAACCGGCCAGGTGCCGTCGGCCGAGTTCATTCTTTCCGGCGCGTCCAACGAGAACCCGCTGTTTGGTGTGGACTCCATCCCGTTCCTGGCCACCAGCTACGCAGACTCGAAACGCCTGTACATGGCCGCCAAGCCGTTGCAAGAAAAGCTGCTGGCATCGCAGGGCGTAAAGGTGCTGTTCACCGTTCCATGGCCCGGCCAGTCGCTGTATTCGCTCAAGCCCGTCAGCACCCCCGCAGATTTCTCGGGTACCAAGATGCGGGCCTACAACCCGGCCACCACTCGCATTGCGCAATTGCTCAAGGCGCAGCCGGTGACCATTCAACTGTCCGAACTGGGTCAGGCACTGGCCACCAACACCGTGCAGAACTTTCTGACCTCCAGCGCCAGCGGCGTGGAGTCCAAGCTGTACGAACAGGTGAAGTATTTCTACCCCGTCAGCGCCTGGCTGCCGCGCAATGCCACCGTGGTCAACCAGAAGGCGTTTGATGCGCTGGAGAAGCCCCTGCAAGACGCGGTGCTGAAGGCGGCAGCCGCGGCCGAAGAGCGTGGCTGGGCCACCAGCGAGAAGCTGGACAAGGAGTTCATCAAGGAACTTTCTGCCAAGGGCATGACAGTGGCTGAACCCAGCGACAGCATCAAGAAGGAGCTGGCATCGATTGGGGACACCATGACGGCCGACTGGATCAAGTCGGCGGGGGCAGAAGGCCAAGCCGTGATTGACGCCTACCGCAAGAAGTAGCAGCAACGCGCGGCCATTCCCCTTCTTTCTCTCACGCCCCAGCAGGGGCTGGGCAACGCGGTTCAGCGCGTTGCCCACCAATTCAACCTTCCGACTTTTTGAGCGGCACAGGAGCACGCGATGGACAACTTCGTCCGAAATTTCTACAAGTTGCTGATGGTGCTCTCGGGCGTTTCGATGGTGGCGGCGTTTGGCGCCGTCATTCTCGGGGTGCTGTCCCGCGAGATCGCCCATTTCAGCATTGACGGGCTGGACGCCTACGCGGGCTACGCCATCGCTGCAGCGCTGTTCTTCGCCTTGCCCGCCACCTTGCAAAACGGCGACCACATCCGCGTCACGCTGGTGCTGGACCGCCTGCCTGCCCGGGTGCGCAGCGCCTTTGAATGGGTGTGCCTGGCTTTTGCACTGGTGCTCACGGTCTACATCGCCTGGTATGCCGTGCGGGCAGTGTGGATCTCCTACATCACGCACGACATCTCTCCCGCTGCAGATGCCTCGCCATTGTGGATTCCGCAATTGAGCATGGCGATGGGCTGCATCGGCTTTGCACTGTCGTTTGCCCATGCACTGGTGGTGCGCGCTCGCGGTGGGGTGTTCATCGCCGCTGCGGGCGAAGGCAGCCGTTCCGAATAAACAATCCTCACGGAAGAACCACACCATGGACTTCATCATTGCCATCGGGCTCATCGCGCTGCTGTTTGCGGTGCTGGGCTCAGGCCTCTGGATCGGCCTTTCCTTGCTGGGCGTGGCCCTGGTGGGCATGGAGCTTTTTACCAACCGCCCGGTAGGCGACAGCATGATGCTCACCATCTGGGGTGCCAGTTCGGCCTGGACGCTGACCGCGCTGCCGCTGTTTCTGTGGATGGGCGAGATCTTGTTTCGCAGCAAGCTTTCGGACGACATGTTCAAGGGCCTTGCGCCCTGGCTCGACAGGCTGCCCGGCCGTCTGCTGCACACCAACGTGGTGGGCTGCACCATCTTCGCGGCCATCTCCGGTTCGTCGGCCGCCACCTGCGCCACCATTGGCAAGATCACCTTGCCAGAGCTGAAAAAGCGAGGCTACCCGGACGACATCTCTGTCGGTACCCTGGCCGGTGCCAGCACCCTGGGCCTGTTGATCCCGCCCTCGATCATCATGATCGTCTACGGCGTGGCGGCCAATGTGTCGATCGCCAAGCTGTTCCTGGCGGGGGTGATTCCGGGCCTGGTGCTGGCCGTGCTTTTCATGGGCTACATCATGGTGTGGGCCTTGTTTAACAAGGACAAGGTGCCCGCAGCCGACGCAGCCATGACGTTCTGGCAAAAGGTGCACGCCTCGCGCCACCTGATTCCGGTGGTGTCGTTGATTGTGCTGGTGCTGGGCGGTATCTACAGCGGCATTGCCACCGCCACCGAAGCGGCTGCCGTGGGCGTGGCGGGATCGCTGCTACTGGCCAAGCTTGAAGGCTCGCTGAACTGGGGGCGCTTCAAGGAGGGGCTGGTGGCCGCCTGCCGCGTGTATTGCATGATCGGCCTCATCCTGGCGGGCGCCGCGTTTCTCACGCTGGCCATGGGCTTCATCGGGCTGCCGCGCCACCTGGCCGAGTTCATCGGCGCGCTGCACCTGTCGCCCTTTGCGCTGATGCTGCTGCTCATCGTTTTCTTCATCGTGCTGGGCTGTTTCCTGGACGGCATCTCGATGGTGGTGTTGACCATTGCCGTGCTCCTGCCCACGGTGGAGGCGGCAGGATTTGATCTGGTGTGGTTTGGCATCTTCATCGTGCTGGTGGTGGAGATGGCGCAGATCACGCCGCCGGTGGGGTTCAACCTCTTCGTGCTGCAGGGCCTGACCCGGCGCGAGGTGACCTGGATTGCACGCACGGCGCTGCCGCTGTTCTTTTTGATGATGGCGGCCGTCATGCTGACCTACTTTGCACCCGACATCGTGCTCTGGCTGCCGCGCCAGATGCAGGGTTGATTCGCATCGCACGTTCCTTCCCGACCCGCACAGGAGTCTCCATGAAAACCGTTGTGTTGTTGGCCGCGCTTGCCGTGGCCCCGTTGCTGCACGCCCAGACCCAGTGGAAGCTGGCCACTGGCTACCGCGCGGAGTCTTTTCACACGCGCAATGTGGTGCAGTTTGCGCAGGACGTGGAGCGTGCTTCGGCAGGGGCCCTGCGCATCGAGGTGCATCCCAACAACGCACTGTTCAAGTTGGGCGACATCCCCCAGGCGGTGCAGGACGGCAAGGCCCAGGCGGGCGAGACCATCATGACCAGCCTGGTGCGCGACATGCCGATTGCGGGTGCTGATGCGGTGCCATTTGTGGTGCGCACGTATGCCGATGCTCGCCGTATGTGGGAGCTGCAGCGCCCGCTGATTGACGGGCACTTCGCGCGCAAGGGCCTCAAGGCGCTCTATGCGGTGCCCTGGCCTCCGCAGGGCCTGTTTTCGATTGCGCCCGTGCGCTCGGCGGCGGACTTCAAGGGCACGCGCATGCGCACCTACAACCCGGCCACCGTGCGCATTGCCGAAATGCTGGGCGCCGCCCCGGTGGATGTGCCGATGGTCGAGGTCAACACCGCGCTGTCGGCCGGCAAGCTCGATTCGATGATCACGTCGGCATTGACCGGCGTCGAAAACCAGGTCTGGGGCCAGATCAAGCAGTACTACGGCATCAATGCGTGGTTCCCTAAGAACATCGTCTTTGTGAACCAGCAGGCCTTTGATGCGCTGCCACCACCCGTGCGCGCCGCCGTGACCCAAGCCGCGCAAAGCGCCGAAGCGCGTGGTTGGGCCATGAGCGAGACCATCGCCGATGAATCCGTGGGCGAGTTGCAGCGCAAGGGCATCAAGGTGGAGCGCGCGCCCGCCGAGCTCGACGCCGAGCTCAAGCGCCTGGGCGAAAGATTTTCCCGTGAATGGGTGCAGTCCGTTGGCAACGAGGCCAACAAGATTTTCATCCCCTACTACTTTCAACGTTAACCGACGCTTTCATCTGACAAGGCGAAATACCATGCAAACCACACCCAACCCCCTTGGCACCCGCTGGCAGTTCTGGATCGACCGGGGAGGCACATTCACCGACATCGTCGGCAAGCGGCCCGATGGATCGCTGACCACCCACAAGCTGTTGTCTGAGAACCCCGAGCAGTACAAGGACGCGGCCGTGGCTGGTATCCGCCACCTCCTGGGTTTAAAGCCCGGCGAACCCGTGACACCCGAGCTGGTCGAGTGCGTGAAGATGGGCACCACCGTGGCCACCAACGCGCTCCTGGAGCGCAAGGGCGAGCCCACGCTGCTCGTCACCACGCGCGGCTTTCGCGACGCGCTGCGCATCGCGTACCAGAACCGCCCACGCCTGTTCGACCGCCATATCCAGCTGCCCGAGCTGCTGTACACCGAAGTGATCGAGGCCCGCGAGCGCATGGGCGCCCATGGCGATGTGCTGCAAAACCTGGACGAAGCCACCCTGCGTGGCGACCTGCTGGCAGCCTACGGGCGCGGCCTGCGCAGTGTGGCCATCGTGTTCATGCACGGTTACCGATATGCGCAGCACGAACAGGCGGCCCAACGCATTGCACAGCAGGTAGGTTTTACGCAGATCAGCACCTCGCACGAAACAAGTCCCATGATGAAGTTCGTCAGCAGGGGCGACACCACGGTGGTCGATGCGTACCTGTCACCCATCCTGCGCCGCTATGTGGAGCAGGTGGCCAGCGAGATGCCGGGCGTCAAGCTGTTCTTCATGCAGTCCTCTGGTGGCCTGACCAATGCGGGCACCTTTCAAGGAAAAGACGCCATCCTGTCGGGCCCCGCAGGCGGGATCGTGGGCATGGCGCGCACGGCAGGGTTGGCTGGGCATGCGAAGGTCATCGGCTTTGACATGGGGGGCACCAGCACCGATGTGAGCCACTACGCCGGTGCGTTCGAACGCGAGTTTGAAACCCACGTGGCCGGTGTGCGCATGCGTGCTCCCATGATGAGCATCCACACCGTGGCCGCAGGTGGTGGATCGGTGCTCAACTATGACGGCGCACGCTTTCGCGTGGGCCCCGAGAGCGCCGGCGCCAACCCCGGCCCGGTGAGCTACCGTCGCGGTGGCCCCCTGGCCGTCACCGATGCGAACGTGATGGTCGGCAAGGTGCAACCGCGCTATTTCCCCAGCGTGTTTGGCCCTGCGGCCAACGAATCGCTGGACGCCGATGCTGTGCGTGTGCGCTTTGAAGCATTGGCCGCCCAGACCCATCGCAAGCCCGAAGAGGTGGCCGAAGGCTTCATTCAGATCGCTGTGCAGCAGATGGCCAATGCCATCAAGAAGATCAGTGTGGCGCGTGGCTATGACGTGACGCGCTACACGCTGCAGTGTTTTGGTGGCGCGGGTGGGCAACACGCCTGCCTGGTGGCTGATGCGCTGGGCATGTCGCGCGTGTTTGTGCACCCATTGGCGGGGGTTCTCAGCGCCTACGGCATGGGCCTGGCGGACCAGACGGTGATCCGCGAACAAGCGGTGGAGATGCCACTGGCCAAGGAGTCGCTGCCCCTGATCGCCGAGCGCCTGGATGTCTTGGGCTCTGCCGCGCAGGCGGAGCTGGAACGCCAGCAGGTCAGTGCCAACCCGGTGCAGGTGCGCCACAATGTGCATGTGCGCTACGAAGGCACCGATTCGGCCCTGGTGGTGCCTTTTGGCGACATGGCCGCGATCCAGTCGGGCTTTGAGACGGCTTACCGCCAACGCTTTGCCTTTTTGATGGCGGGCAAGGGTCTGGTGGTGGAGGCGGTGTCGGTAGAGGCCGTGATTGCGGGGGACGCGCCAGCCGAGCCACGCCTGGCAGTGCACCCGCCACGCAAGGCGCCGCTGCGCGAGATCGTGCAGATGTACTCGGACGGCCGGTGGCGCGATGCCAGCCTGGTGGTGCGGGAGGACCTGCGCCCCGGCGACGTCATCGCTGGCCCTGCCATCATTGCCGAGAAAAACACCACCACCGTGGTGGAGCCTGGCTGGTCGGCCCGCCTGACCGACCTGGACCACCTGGTGCTCGACCGCATCACCGCGCGCAAGCTGCAGTACGCCGCGGGTACCACCGTCGACCCGGTGCTTCTTGAGGTGTTCAACAACCTGTTCATGAACATTGCCGAGCAGATGGGACTGCAGCTGCAGAACACGGCGTATTCGGTCAACATCAAGGAACGGCTGGACTTCAGTTGCGCACTGTTCGATGCCACCGGCAACCTCATTGCCAATGCACCGCACATGCCTGTGCACCTGGGCAGCATGGGCGAAAGCATCAAGACCGTGATCCGGGAGAACGCGGGCAAGATGCACCGGGGTGATGTGTACATGCTGAACGACCCCTACCACGGCGGCACCCACCTGCCCGATGTCACGGTGATCACGCCCGTGTACGTGGCCGAGGGCACAGAGCCCACGTTCTATGTGGGCAGCCGTGGCCACCATGCCGACATTGGCGGCACCACGCCGGGTTCGATGCCACCTTTCTCCACCCGCATTGACGAAGAAGGGGTGCAGATCAACAACGTGAAGCTGGTGGACCGGGGCATCTTGCTGGAGGAAGAAGTGCGCACGCTGCTCGCCACCGGCGGCGGCACCACGCCATACCCCAGCCGCAACCCGCAGCAAAACCTGGCGGACCTGCGAGCCCAGGTCGCGGCCAACGAGAAGGGCGTGCAGGAGCTGTCCAAGATGGTGGAGCAATTCGGGCTGGATGTGGTGCAGGCTTACATGCGCCATGTGCAGGACAACGCAGAAGAGTCGGTGCGCCGTGTCATCACGCAGCTCAAGGACGGGCAGTTCACCCTGCCGCTGGACAACGGCGCGCAGATCAGTGTGTCGGTCAAGGTCAATGTGGCCGAGCGCAGTGCAGTGATCGACTTTGCGGGCACCAGCGCGCAGCAGACCAACAACTTCAATGCGCCGCGCGCGGTATGCATGGCGGCGGTGCTGTATGTGTTCCGCACCCTGGTGGACGATGACATTCCGCTGAATGCGGGCTGCCTGAAACCGCTGCAGGTGATCATTCCGCAGGGTTCGATGCTCAACCCCAACCCACCGGCCTCGGTGGTGGCAGGCAACGTGGAGACCTCCACCTGCATCACCAACGCGCTGTTTGGCGCCTTGGGGGTGATGGCAGGCAGCCAGCCCACCATGAACAACTTCACCTTCGGCAACGCGCAGTACCAGTACTACGAAACCATCGCCGGGGGCAGCGGCGCGGGCGCGGTGCTCGATGCGGCAGGCCAGGCTGTGCGCGGCTTTGACGGCACCAGCGTGGTTCAAACCCACATGACCAACTCGCGCCTGACCGACCCTGAAGTGCTGGAGTTTCGTTTCCCGGTCGTGCTGGAGAGCTACGAGATCCAGAGCGGATCGGGTGGCACCGGCCGGTGGGCGGGTGGCAACGGTGGCAAACGCCGTGTGCGGTTTCTGGAGGCAATGACGGCCAGCATTCTGTCCAACGGACGCGTGAACCCCGCCTTTGGAATGGCGGGCGGCAAGCCGGGCCTGGCAGGGGCCAACAGGGTGCTGCGCGCCAATGGGCAGGTGGAAGAACTGGGCCACATCGGTGCAGCGTTGATGGAGCCGGGCGACGTATTCGAAATATTGACCCCGGGCGGTGGTGGATACGGCGAGGAATGTGCGGCCTAGGAGCCTTGTTTTGTTTGAGGGGCGAGCGCTGTGCCTGGTGATGGCACAGCGCTTGCATTCCCCACCGCATTCCTCACCCGCGCGCCAACTGCGCGGCGAGTCGATCAACCAGGGAGAAATGCTCATGAACTATCTGCCAGCTACCGCCGGCGTACCCACCAGCGCCGTGGCCCACAACGCCACGGCCGCCCGGTCCACTGCTGACCTCGACGTGTCCGCGTCCGGTAGGCCATCGCAAAGTGCCTCGGAGCGAGGGCGCAACCTCAGCGTGGGGCAAAAGCTGGCGGCCAGCTTTGGATTGCTGGGTCTTGCAGTTGCCTTGCTGGGCACAACCACCTGGATGACGGGCCAGGCCACCAGCCGCCAGGCCACCACGTTGGCCCGCGAGCAATTGCCGATCGAACGCACAGTGCGCGACTGGAAGACCCAATCGGTCACCATCGGCCAGATCGCACTGCGCGCGGCCATTTCCACCGATGTCTTCCCCTTGCTGTCGGAAATGCGCGCCCAACTGGCTGCCGAGGACACGATGCGCAAGCGCATCGAAGAATCGCTCGCCACCGCATCCACCGCCGAGGCCACAGCGCCGTTGTGGAAGGAGGCGCAGGCGCAGCGCCAGCAATACGCGGTACTACGCGATGCGTTGATGCAAAACGCCCTGGAGGCCAAGGTTATCAGCCAGAAAGAGCTGCAGGACCATTCGGCAGCGCTGACCCGGTACCTCCAGACCATTGACCAGTTACTCGCCGCATCCGAGCAATCGTCGCTGACTGCGGCCGACGGCATGATCGCCGATGCCTCGCGCGCCCAGTGGATCAGCGCCATTGCCGTGCTGGTGGTGGTGGCGCTGTCGGCCTTGTTTGGCTGGTTGCTTCGCCGGTCCATCGTGTTGCCGTTGCGCCAGGCGTCGGACGCTGCAGCACAGGTGGCGCGCGGCGACCTGACAGTGCGCATGGAAACCCGGCGCACGGACGAGATCGGGCAGTTGCTGATGGCGCTCAATCGCATGGTGGAATCGCTGCACTATGTTGTGACCGAGGTGCGCGATTCCGGCGAGTCCATCTACACGGCCAGCTCGGAGGTGGCGGCCGGCAACACCGACCTGAGCGCCCGCACCGAACACGCCGCCAGCAACCTGCAGCAGACGGCTGCCAGCATCGCGCATCTGGCCCAAATGGTGTCTGCCAATGCCGACAGCACGCGCCAGGCCAACGCGCTGGCGCTCAGCGCCACGCAGGTGGCCAGCCGAGGCGGCGAGGTGGTCAGCCAGGTGGTGAAAACGATGGAGGAGATCAACGCCAGCAGCAAGAAGATTGCAGACATCGTGGGCATCATTGATGGCATTGCGTTTCAGACCAATATTCTGGCGCTGAACGCTGCGGTGGAGGCCGCACGGGCTGGCGAACAGGGGCGAGGTTTCGCCGTGGTGGCAAGCGAGGTGCGCGGTCTGGCAGGCCGCAGCGCCCAAGCCGCGCGGGAGATCAAGGCACTCATCTCCACCAGTGTCGAAAAGGTGAGTGACGGCGCCAAGCTGGTCGTCACCGCAGGCTCCACCATGGGGGACATCGTGCACAGCGTGAAGCAGGTCACCACGCTGATGGCGGAGATCAATGACGCCAGCAGTGAGCAAAGTACACAGATCGGCCAGGTGAGCCAGGCAGTGGACCAGCTGGACCACATGACGCAGCAGAATGCCGCGCTGGTGGAAGAGGGCGCTGCAGCCGCGCAGAGCCTGCAAGACCAGGCAAACCGGTTGGCCGGGGCCATGGGCCAGTTCCAACTCGTAAAAATTGGATGACGCTCTTCAGGCGCTTCCTGCCTTTCCTCGCTCGCGCTTCGCTATGCCCTGCGGGCGGTAGGACGCTACTGGTGCACGCGGGCGAAGCCCCGATTGCGCCGCAGGGGAGCGCCTTCGCGGTGGCCGCGGGCCCGAGGCCGCGCCTTCGAATGCGCAGCGGGTAGGCACTTTCCCTTTGGCGCCAGATGGCCTGAGATCGAAGGATATTAATAAAAAAGGCCTGCAGCGCAGGCCCATCAAGCGCAATTCGCTATGATTTCAGGAGCTATTACATTCCTGCGTAGTTGGGCCCACCGCCGCCTTCAGGCGTCACCCAAACGATGTTCTGCGTCGGGTCCTTGATGTCACACGTCTTGCAGTGCACGCAGTTCTGCGCGTTGATCTGCAGGCGCTGGGCATCGCCACCCTTGGTGGTATCGGGCACGAACTCGTACACGCCGGCGGGGCAGTAACGCGCCTCGGGCCCCGCGTATTTGGCCAGGTTGATGTTGACCGGCACGCTCGGGTCCTTGAGCGTCAGGTGCGACGGCTGGTTCTCTTCGTGGTTGGTGTTGCTGATGAACACGCTGGAGAGGCGGTCAAACGTCAGCTTGCCATCGGGCTTGGGGTAGACGATGGGCTTGCATTCGGCCGCGGGCTTGAGGTACGCATGGTCGGGCTTGTCGCGGTGCAGTGTCCATGGGATGTGGCCGCGCAGCACGAACTGCTCAAAACCGTTCATCAGCGTGGCCGTGGTCAGGCCGTACTTGAACCAGTTCTTGAAGTTGCGGTCCTTGTTCAGCTCGGTGTAGAGCCAGCTCGCTTCAAACGCCTTGGGGTAGGCGGTCAGTTCGTCGTGCTGGCGGCCCGCCACAATGGCGTCGTACGCGGCTTCTGCGGCCAGCATGCCGGTCTTGATGGCGGCGTGGCTGCCCTTGATGCGGCCTACGTTCAAGTAACCAGCATTGCAGCCCACCAGAGCGCCGCCCGGGAAGATGGTCTTGGGCAGTGCGTTGATGCCGCTGGCGTTGATGGCGCGTGCGCCGTACGACAGGCGCTTGGCGGTGACTTCGCCCTTGTCGTTTTCGAAGTAGTAGCGGACGTTCGGGTGCGTCTTCCAGCGCTGAAATTCTTCAAACGGGCTGAGATAGGGGTTCTGATAGCCCAGGCCGGTCACAAAACCGACGGCGACCTTGTTGTCTTCGAGGTGGTAGAGGAACGCGCCGCCGTAGGTGTCGTTTTCCATCGGCCATCCGGCGGTGTGCATGACAAAGCCGGGCTGGTGTTTGGCGGGGTCGATCTCCCACAGCTCCTTCACGCCAATGCCAAAGCTTTGGGGATCGCGGTCCTGGTCAAGCTTGTAGCGGGCAATCAGCTGCTTGCCCAGGTGGCCACGCGCGCCTTCTGCGAACACGGTGTATTTGCCCAGCAGTTCCATGCCCAGCTGGAAGTTCTCGGTGGGCTCGCCGTCTTTGCCGATGCCCAGATTGCCGGTGGCCACGCCCTTGACGGAACCATCGTCGTTGTAGAGCACTTCAGCAGCCGTGAAGCCGGGGAAAATCTCCACGCCCAGGGCCTCGGCCTGCTCGGCCAGCCACTTGGTCAGGTTGCCCAGGCTGATGATGTAGTTGCCATGGTTCTGCGCAAACGGTGGCAAGAACATGTTGGGCACACGAAAGCCCGATTTTTCAGACAGGAAGATGTAGGCATCGTCGGTCACCGGCTGGTTCAGCGGGGCACCGCGCTTTTTCCAGTCGGGGATCAGCTCGGAGAGCGCCTTCGGGTCCATGATGGCGCCCGACAGGATGTGCGCGCCAGGCTCGGAGCCTTTTTCCAGCACCACGACCGAGACATCCTGGCCCTTGTCTGCCGCAAGTTGCTTCAGGCGGATCGCAGTGGCCAAGCCGCCGGGGCCGCCGCCCACGACCACCACGTCGTATTCCATCGATTCGCGGGGGCCATACTGGGCGATGATTTCTTCGTTTGTCATGGGCTTCTCGTTGGGGTTTGATAATGGTTATTTTGACCAGTGCAGGCGCAACGCCGTGTCAGACAGGGGACTGATTGTATTCACGTAAGCGAGACAATCGAACGACCGTTCTATTTTGATCCAGTAGGGAGACTCTAAATGACATACAGCATCGATTTGTCTGGCCGCGTGGCTTTCATCACCGGTGCCTCCAGTGGCCTGGGCGCACAGTTTGCCCGCACGCTGGCCCGCGCGGGGGCTGGTGTGGTGCTGGCCAGTCGTCGGGTCGAAAAGCTCAAGGAGCTGCGTGCGCGCATTGAAGGCGAGGGCGGTGATGCCCATGTGATCGAACTCGACGTGACCGACCACGACTCCATCAAATCCGCCGTGGCGCACGCAGAGACTGAGATGGGCTCCATCGACATCCTGGTCAACAACTCGGGCGTGAGTACCACGCAGCGCATCCAGGACGTGACGCCCGAGGATTACGATTTCATCTTTGACACCAACGTCAAGGGTGCGTTCTTTGTGGCGCAGGAGGTGGGCAAGCGCATGCTGGCCCGCTCGCACGGCGCGGCACCGGGCAGTTTCACGGGCGGGCGGATCATCAACATCGCATCGATGGCGGGCCTCAAGGTGTTGCCGCAGATCGGCGCCTATTGCATGAGCAAGGCCGCCGTGGTGCAGATGACCAAGGCGATGGCCATGGAATGGGGCAAGTTCGGCATCAACGTGAATGCGATCTGTCCTGGCTACATCGACACCGAGATCAACCACGACCACTGGCAGACCGAGCAGGGCAAGAAGCTCATCGGCATGCTGCCCCGTAAGCGCGTGGGCAACCCGCAGGACCTGGACGCGCTGCTGGTGATGCTGGCCAGCGACCAGAGCCACTTCATCAATGGCGCAGTCATTGCGGCCGATGATGGCTTCGCGGTTTGATCTCACGGGCGTACAACAGCCATGAAGATTGAAATCCCCGAGGTCAAGAAGCTGGTGTTCGAAATGCGCTTCCCGGTGCGCTGGGGCGACATGGATGCCATGGGCCACGTCAACAACACGGTGTATTTCCGCTACCTTGAAACAGCGCGCATCGATTGGATGGTGTCGGTGGGCTGCAACCCCGACCCGCGCGGGCAGGGGCCGGTCATCGTCAATGCGTTCTGCAACTTCTACAAGCAGCTGGAATACCCGTCCGATGTGCTGCTCAAGCTCTACGTCAGCGACCCGGTCCGCACTACGTTCGAGACCTGGGGCACCATGGAGCGGGTGGACGAGCCGGGCGTCATCTGCGCAGCGGGTGGCGCGACCACCATCTGGGTGGACTTCCCGCAGCAGAAGGCGGCGCCTTTGCCCGACTGGATGCGGGCACTGGTCACCGGCGACTGAAAATTTGAAGTAAATAGGGCTCCAGCGCTTATTGAATAAGCGCTGGTAGCTATCAAATCAGTAGTAAATGCGGCAAAGCGCTTACTTCTGCTTGGGCACCCGTCCCATCAGATAGAACTCGGGGTTGGGCTGCATGCCCGCAAAGCTGGCCATGCGGTTGGACAGGCCAAAGAACGCGGTGATGGCCGCGATGTCCCAGATGTCCTCGTCGTCAAAACCATGGGCGTGCAGGGCCACAAAGTCTGCATCCTCGACCTCGTGGCTGCGCTGACAGACCTTCATCGCAAAGTCGAGCATGGCGCGCTGTCGCGGGGTGATGTCGGCCTTGCGGTGATTCACTGCGACCTGGTCGGCCACAAACGGTTTTTTCTCGTAGATGCGCAGGATGGCGCCGTGCGCCACCACGCAATACAGGCACTGGTTGGCCGCACTGGTGGCGGTCACGATCATCTCGCGCTCGCCCTTGGTCAGGCTGCCTTCTTCTTTCAACATGAGTGCGTCGTGGTACGCAAAGAATGCGCGCCATTCGGCCGGGCGGCGTGCGAACGCCAGGAACACGTTGGGGATGAAGCCTGCTTTCTCCTGCACTTCCACGATGCGTGCGCGGATATCTTCAGGCAGGGTGTTCAGGTCGGGGAAGGGGTAGCGGCTCACGGGGGATCTCCTTGGCTGTGTTGTGTAGTGGCTGCCAGTATCAGCGATGCACTCTACGCATGAAACTGGCGCGGCCTATGCCAGTGCACCCGTGGAGCCGGCTTCGCCGGTCCATCGGGTGCGTCCCCCTCAGGGGGAGAACGCCGCCAGGCGGCTCAGGGGAGCCTTGGAGCAGATAACAAAACTTTTCTGGCGTTGTTGTTGCAGCGTCTTGTCGTACTACTCGTACTACTCGTACTACTCGTACTACTCGTACTGCCTGCGACGCAGCGCCTAGCCAGAACCGCCTCGCTGAGTTTTGTTCTCTGCTCTTGTTCACGGATGCCATTGCGTGGCCCGCACCGGGCTTTGCGCTGGCGCGGCGGTGTTGCCTGCCAGGGCATACGACAGCTGGGTGGCGGCGGCGATCACGGTGTGCGCCAGTGCTTCGAGTTTTTCAGCGGGCAGGCGCGATGCCGGGCCGGAGATGCACACCGAGCCCATCAGCCGCCAGTGCATGCCAAACACCGGTGCGGACACCGTGGCCACGCCCTGTTCGCGCTCGCCGATGGACCAGTGGTAGCCCTTCTTGCGGATCTCTTCGTAGGCCTTGCCCGGCTCACCCGAAAACGCCAGGATCACGCGGCCTGGCGAGCCCTTGTCCAGCGGCAGGCCTTCGCCCATGCGTGCGTGGTGGCGCAGCGCCTGCGGGCCCTCCACACGCACGAGGCAGGTGCGCACATTGCCCTCGCGCACGTAAAAGGCCGCGCTTTCGCCCGTGGCGTGGGTCAGTTGGCGCAGCGCGGGTTCCAGCACGTTCTGCACGTCAAAACCAGCCTGGTAGCGCGCCCCCAGCCAGCCAGCAGCCGGGCCCAGGCGCCAGTCGCCGTCTTCGCGCTGCACCATGAAGCCCGACTGCGCCAGCGTTCGCGCCAGGCGCAGCACCGTGGTCTTGTGCAGGCCGCAGCGGCGGCTCAGCTCGGCCAATGGCAGGCTGGATTCGCCCAGCGTAAATGCCTCCAGCACCTGCAGCGCGCGGGTCACGGCAATCACGCCACCGGCCGTTGGCGAGTCCGCGTCGCCTTCAGGGGATGGCTGGGGCGCGACTTTGGAGACGGGGGATGGGCGGGGCGCTTTCACCGGAGGGCGTGTGTTGCTCATGGCGGATTGCGTTTCATTGTTCGAAACGGCATTGTATGGGTTGAAACGACTGCCTAAAGTTGCGCCTGCGTACTGCCACTGTGTGGACTGCACAGGTTGCGGCGCTGAACGACCAACAACATCACGGAGACAAACCATGCCAGTTCCATCGCTTTCCTGCGCCCTGGGCGCGCGGCTGTGCGCAGCGCTGCTGGGCGCGGCTGCCCTTGCCGCCCCCACCCTGGTGGCGGCCCAGGCGGCCTACCCATCCAAATCCATCCGCCTTATCGTGCCGTTTCCGCCCGGCGGCGGCACCGACATGATTGCGCGCACCGTGGCGCAGAAGATTGCCGACCAGAACCAGTGGACGCTGGTGGTGGACAACCGCCCCGGCGCGGGTGGCAACCTGGGTGTGGATGCCGCCAGCAAGGCGCCCGCTGATGGGTACACGCTGGTGATGGGGCAGACCAGCAACCTGGCCATCAACCCCTCGCTGTACGCCAAGCTGCCATACGACCCGCTCAAGGACCTGGCGCCTGTGGCGCTGGTTTCGTCCTCGCCCATCGTGATGGCCGTGCGCACCAGTTCACCGTACAAGACCTTTGCCGATTTATTGGCGGCCGCCAAGGGCAAGCCTGACCACATCACACTGGGCTATTCGGGCAACGGCACTGTGGCGCACCTGTCGGGCGAGCTGGTGCAGAACGCAGCGGGCATCAAGCTGCGCCACATTCCGTACAAGGGCGCCGCGCAGGCCATGACCGATGTGGTGGGCGGGCAGATTGATCTGTACATGTCGTCCGTGCCTACGCTCTTGGGGCAGGTGCGCAACGGCAAGCTGCGCGTGCTGGCCATTACCTCGGCCCAGCGCAGCAGCCAGTTGCCCGACACCCCCACGCTGGCCGAGTCCGGCTACAAGGGTTTCGAGGCGGTGACCTGGTTTGGCATCCTTGCGCCTGCGGGCACGCCTGCACCCATCGTCGCGCAGCTGAACAAGGCCATCAACCAGGCCTTGCAGCACCCGGAGGTCGCAGAAAAGCTGCGTTCTGAAGGCGGCGATGTTCTGGGTGGAACGGCCGAACAGTTCGGCCAGCTGCTGCGCACCGAAGTGCCACGCTGGGCCAAGATCGTGAAGGACTCGGGCGCCAGCCTGGACTGAGCCCCTGAATCCCTGAGAGCTGCCGCCCTCCCGGCTGCCCCCTCCACTCCTCTTTGCAGGCCCTCGCCATGTCCAGCGAAAGCATTGCTACGCCGGTTCCTTTTTCGGCCGGTATGGGTGCGCCCCGCGCCGCATTGCCAGCGGGTGCCTGCGACTGCCACGTGCATGTGTACGACCAGCGTTTTCCCGCAGCGCCGCTTGCCAGGTTGCTGCCGCCCGATGCCTCGGCACAGGACTACGCAGCGCTGCAGCGGCGCATTGGCACCGCACGGGTTGTGCTGGTCACGCCGTCGACCTACGGCAGCGACAACCGCTGCCTGCTTGACGGGCTGACCGCGCTGGGCGCCATGCGCATTGAGGCGCGCGGCGTGGCGGTGGTGGATGGGACGGAAGGCGATGCCGAGCTGCAGCACCTGCATGCCGCCGGTGTGCGTGGCGTGCGGCTGAACCTGTCGCTGGGCGTGTCGGGTTCGGTGGATTCCATCGTGCCGCTGGCTCATCGCATTTTGCCCCTGGGCTGGCACCTGCAATTGCTGATGCCGCCTGAACTGCTGGCAGAGCAGGGGGCCGTGCTGCGCCAATTGCCGGTGCCCCTGGTGTTTGACCACTTCGGGCGCATCGCGCCCGCGCAGGCCGGGCGCCATCCCGCACACGCGGTGCTGCTTGCGCTGCTGCAGAGCGGGCGCGCGTGGGTAAAGCTGTCGGGCGGCTACATCGTGAGCAGCGTGCATTCGGTGGAAGACCCGCTGCTCGACGGGCTGGCCGCCAGCTACCTGCGCTGTGCGCCCGGGCGTGTGCTGTGGGGCAGCGACTGGCCCCACGCCACCGCATCTGCCGGTGTGCAGCCCCTGCCGGACGACGCGCGCCAGGTAGACCGCCTCATCGACTGGACCGACGCCGCGGGCGGCCCCGCGCTGCTGCGCCAGGTGCTGGTGGACAACCCGCAAGCGCTGTACGGCTTTGGCAGCCGGATGTGACAGCCCCCTTTTTGAATTTTTGGAGATCACCATCATGACCACCACCTCCCGTCTTCTTCCACGCATCGCCCGTCGCAGCCTGCTGGCCCTGGGGGCCGCCGTGTTGGCCGCCCCTGTATGCGCTCAGACCGAGTGGCCCGGCGGCAAGCTCATCACCTGGGTGGTGCCGTACCCCGCAGGCGGCAGCACCGATGTGCTGGGCCGCAACATTGCGCAGCGCCTGGGCCCGATGCTGTCGACCAACGTGATCGTGGACAACAAGGCGGGCGCCACCGGCACCATTGGCGCTGCCTTCGTGGCCAAGGCGCAGCCAGACGGCTTGACGCTGCTGGGCACCTCGATTGGCCCGCAGGCCATTGCGCCCCACCTCATGGCCAAACTGCCGTACGACCACATCACTGCGTTCGAACCTGTGATCACCATCGGCACCATTCCGCACATTCTGGTGGTGGGGCCCAACCAGCCGTTCAAGACCGTGGGCGATCTGCTGGCCGCTGCCAAGGCGCAGCCGGGCAAGCTCGCGTTTGCCTCGGGCGGCAACGGCACCATCTTGCAAATGCAGGGCGAACTGCTGCAGCAGCAAACCGGGGCGCGCTTCATCCACGTGCCCTACAAGGGGGACACGCCTGCGCTGCAGGACACGCTGGCCGAGCAGGTGCAGTTCATGTTTGCTCCGGCCGCGGCTGCGCTGCCCCATGTGCAGGCGGGCAAGCTGCGCGCGCTGGCCGTCACGTCGGCCCTGCGCCTCAAGTCGCTGCCCGCCGTGCCCACGATGGGCGAGATGGGAATGAAGGACTTTGTGGTCGAGCAATGGCAGGCCGTTTTTGCGCCCGCCAAGACACCTGCGCCCGTGGTGCAGCGCCTGAACCAGGAGATCAACAACGCCCTGAAAGACCCCGCCGTGGTCGCCCTGGCCGACAAGCTGGGCGTGACGCTGGTGGGCGGCACGCCCCAGCAGCTGGGCGACCTGCAAAAGGCCGACTCCGCCAAGTGGGCCAAGGTCATCAAGGACGGAAATATCAAGGCCGACTGATGGGCGCGGTGCACCCGGCACTGAATCCCTGCAGCTGTGGCGCCAGCCTTTCCACTCCATTCTTTTTTCTTACCCAACGAACTCCACCATGAGCCAACTCCCCGAAATCATCCGTGACATCGAACGCGTGAGCGCCGAGGTCGTCAGCAAAGCTGCCACCTTCCAGGCCGCCATCCTGGCCGACGTGGCCGGGCGCCGCGGCACCCTGCACAGCCGCGTGGCCCCTGTGCACCACAGCATGAAGGTGGCGGGGCCCGCGTTTACCGTGGAGGTGCGCCCCGGCGACAACCTCATGATCCACGCCGCCATCGCGCTGGCCCAGCCGGGCGATGTGCTGGTCATCGACGGCAAGGGCGACCAGACCGCCGCATTGATGGGCACGCTGATGCTCAGCGCCTGCAAGAAGCGCGGCCTGGCCGGTGTGATCGTGGACGCCGCCATCCGCGACAAGCTGGAACTGCTGGAGCTGGACTTCCCCATATTCAGCGCGGGTTTCAACCCGGCAGGCCCCACCAAGTATGTGCCTGGCCGCATCAACCACCCCATCAGCGCCGGTGACGCGGTGGTGAGCGCGGGTGACCTGGTGGTGGGCGACGCCGATGGTGTGGTGGTCATCGAGCGCGAGAAAGCCCCCGCCATGCTGGCACTGGCCGACAAGAAGGTGGCCGACGAGGCGGCCCGCATCGAGGCCATTGCGCGGGGCGACACGGCATCGAAATGGCTGCCCGCCGCATTGCGCGCTGCTGGCGTGCTCAAAGAGGGGGAGTCGCTGTGAACACGATCATCGTCACTGGCGCCGACCTGGCGCAACCAGCCCTGGACCTGCTCGCGGGTTACGAAGTTGTCTATGCAGGCAAGACGCCCACCGAAGACGACCTGGTCGCCCTGTGCCGCGTACACAACCCCGTGGCCATCATCGTGCGCTACGGCAAAGTGGGCGCGGCGGTGATGGACGCGGCGCCCGCGCTCAGGGTCATCTCCAAGCACGGCAGCGGCACCGACACCATCGACAAGGTGGCCGCCCAAGCGCGTGGCATCGAGGTGGTGGCTGCCGCAGGCGCCAATGCTGCCGCCGTGGCCGAGCAAGCGCTGGCGCTGCTGCTGGCCTGCGCCAAGTCGGTGGTGGCGCTGGATGCGCGCATGCACGCGGGCCACTGGGACAAGGCCACGCACAAGAGCCTGGAGCTCGGTGGCCGCACCGTGGGCCTGGTGGGCCTGGGCGCCATCGGGCTGCGTTTTGCCAAGATGGCCGATGCGATCGGCATGCGCGTGATTGGCTTCGACCCGTTTGCCAGAAATCTGCCGGACTACGTGCAGAGCGTCAGCCTGGAAACCCTCTGGCGCGAGTCCGATGCGATTTCGCTGCACTGCCCGCTGACCGACGAGAACCGGAGCATGCTGAATGCCACCACACTGGCGCAGTGCAAGCGCGGCGTGATCGTGGTGAACACTGCGCGCGGCGGGCTCATCGATGAGACAGCGTTGCTGCAGGCTGTGCGGTCGGGCCAGGTGATGTCCGCCGGGCTGGACAGCTTTGCGGTGGAGCCCATGGTGGCGGGCCACCCCTTCCACGGCGAGAAGCATTTCATCCTGAGTCCACACATTGGTGGCGTGACGAGCGACGCTTACGTGAACATGGGCGTTGGGGCGGCCCGCAATCTGCTGGCAGTGCTGGCGCGCACGCCCGGCGAGGTGGCCGTGGCCTGAGCCGCGGCGCGCCACTCAGGCAATCAACACCACCACATGGCCGGACAGCACCCCCGGCCCATCAAAAGATAAGAGACAGGAGACAAGAGACATGACAACAATTTTTAGATCAAATAGGGCTCCAGCGCTTTTCCATCAAGCGCTGATAGCTATCGCTTTGATAGCTTCTGGTGCTGCAGGGGCGCAAACTGCGTACCCGCAAAAGCCCGTGAAGCTGGTGGTGGGCTTTGCCGCAGGCGGCCCCACCGACGTGGTGGCGCGCGCGTTTGCCGACCATGCCAGCCGTGTGCTCGGCCAGCCCTTTGTGGTGGACAACAAGCCCGGTGCCAACACCATCCTGGCCGCCCAGGCCGTGGCCAGCGCGCCGGCCGATGGCTACACCCTGCTGTTTGGCGCCACCAACCACACCATGATCCCCGGGCTTTACAGCGGGCGGGTGAAGTTCGATGCGGTGAAGTCGTTCAAGCCGCTGTGCACCGTGGCCACCAGCCCCACGGTGCTGGTGGTGGGGCCGGCCCTGCCGGTGAAGTCGCTGGGCGACTACATGGCCAGTGCGCGCAAGGAGCCAGGGCGGCTGTCTGCTGGAACAGCGGGCGTGGGCAGCTCAGGCCACTTTGCCACCGAGGTGTTTGCCCGCGCCAACGCCCTGAAGCTGAACCACGTGCCTTACAAAGGCGCCGCGCCCGTGGTGACGGACCTGGTGGGAGGCCAACTCGACAGCTCGTTTGCCACGCTGGGCTCGGTGCTGTCGCAGATCAAGAGCGGCAAGCTCACCGCGCTGGCCGTGGCGTCGCCCAAGCGGTCTTCGCTGCTGCCCGATGTGGCCACGTTTGCCGAGGCGGGTGGCGGCAATTATTCGGCCGATGCCTGGTATGGCCTGCTGGCCCCTGCAGGCCTGGACGACGCCATCGCCCAGCAACTGGAACGCGTGGCAACCGACTTCGCCAAAAGCCCTGCCGCCGCTGACAAGCTGCGCGGCCTGGGGCTGGACGCCGATACCACCTGCGGCAGCGCCTTTGCCAGCCAGGTGAGTCGCGAGGTCGTCACGTACACCCAGATTGCGCGCGACCTGGACCTCAAGGCAGATTGACCTGCCAGCCGACTGTCCTGCCGGGCTGCCACGGCCCGGTTTGCAAAATTTCAATTGTTCGAGGAGACATTCATGTTCCGTTTTCTGAAGCCCATGTTCGCCGTTTGCGCCCTGGCCTCTGGTTTGGCGCACGCTGCCTTTCCCGAGCGGCCCATCACCCTGGTGGTGCCCTATGCCCCCGGCGGTGCGGCCGATGCCGTGGCCCGTGTGGTGGCCACGCGCCTGGGTGTCAAGCTGGGCACCAGCGTCTTCGTGGACAACAAGGCCGGTGCCAGCGGCACCATTGGCGCGAGTTTTGTGGCCAAGGCGCCGGCCGACGGCTACACCATGCTGTACGACGCCACGCCGCATTCCATCAACCCGCACCTGTTCGCCAAGATGCCCTACGCCAGCAATGCCCTGCAGCCGTTGTCGCTGGTGATGCTGGCGCCCAATGTGCTGATCGTGAAGGCTGATTCGCCGTTCAAGAATGTGAACGACCTCATTGCCCACGCCAAGGCACAGCCTGGCAAGATCAATTTTGCGTCGGGCGGTAGCGGCACAGTGCAGCGCCTGGCGGCAGAACTGTTTCGCCAGCAACTGGGCCTGGACATGGTGCATGTGCCCTACAAGAGCGGCGGCCCCGCCATTACCGATGTGATGGGCGGGCAGGTGGACTTCATGTTTGGCACCGTGGCCGCCACGTACCCGCATGTGTCGGGCGGCAAGCTGCGCGCGCTGGCCGTGTCGGCGTCCGAACGCTCCAAGCGCCTGCCGGACGTGCCCACCGTGGCCGAGGGCGCAATTGCAGGCTATGAGGCCTTGGAGTGGAACGGTGTTTTCTTGCCCACCGGCACGCCCGCGCCCGTAGTCACGCAGTTACAGCAGGCCTTGCAGGAGGTGCTGAAGGAAGACGAGGTGAAGCAGCGCCTGGCTGACATGGGCGCACAGCCTGTGGGCTCCACGCCAGCCGAGTTCGCCACCTTTCTGAAGAAGGAAGACGCCAAGTGGGGCGAAGTGGTGCGCAAGGGCAATATCAAGTTGGACTGAGCCGTGCCAGTGCCTGAGCTGACGATGCCCGTGCCGCATTCGGCGGGGTGGAACCAGCCGTTGCGCGTGCTGCCGCCGCTGGCGTGCGACAGCCACATGCACATCTTTGATGCACGTTTTGCGCCGTCGCCCCACTGGCAGCGCACGCCGCCCGACGCGCCCGTGGTCGCCTACCGGCGGCTGCAGCACCGCCTGGGCACGTCGCGCGTGGTGGTGGTGACGCCATCCACTTACGGCACGCAGAACGCCTGCACATTGGATGCACTGCACCAGTTGGGCGACAGCGCCCGGGGTGTAGCGGTGGTGGACCACGGCGTGAGCGATGAAACGCTGGCCCACCTGGCCGCCCGCCGTGTGCGCGGGCTGCGGGTGAACTTTCTCTCGCCCCAATCGTGGGGCGCAACCACCGCGCAGATGCTGACCACGCTGGCGGGCAAAGTGGCGCGCCATGCGGATTGCGGAGGCTGGCATCTCCAGGTGTTCGCGCACCCGGAGCAGATCGTGGCACTCGAACCCGTGCTGCGCGCACTGCCCGTACCGCTCGTTATCGACCACATGGGGCGCATTGATCCTGCCGAGGGCCCATCGGCCGACGCCTTTGGCGTGCTGTGCCGGTTGCTCAAGCGTGGCAACACCTGGGTCAAGCTCTCGGGCGCTTACATGCGTTCCACGGTGCATGGGCCGAGTTATGCCGACACGCTGGCACTGGGCCGCGCCCTGGTGCAATGGGCGCCTGATCGGCTGGTGTGGGGCAGCGACTGGCCGCACACCACCGAGACGCCGGGGAGCGTGAACGATGCCGATCTGGTCGACTTGCTGCACGCCTGGGCTGGCACCGATGCCGTGATGGACCAGATCCTGGTGCATAACCCGGCACGGCTGTATGGTTTTGATGCCATGTCCTGAACACGAAAGACTCTTCCATGTTTTTGCTGCAATCCCCCGAGGTCCGTGCGCTGGAGTTTTTTACCTCCATGCCCGACACCTTCCGCCGCCACAGGCGCAGCGCCTGGGCAGATGCCAACCGGGGCGGCACCATCACCGATTCGTTTCTTGAAGGCCCGGTGTTCGACGGTGCGGGCAACCTGTATGTGACCGATATTCCCTGGGGGCGCATCTTCCGTATCGACCCGCAGGGCGCCTGGAGCCTGGTGGCCGAGTACGACGGCGAGCCCAATGGCATGAAGTTCATGGATGCCGAGACGCTGCTGATCACCGACTACAAAAACGGGTTGATGCAGCTGGATATTGCCAGCGGCGCTGTGACGCCGTACCTCGAACGCCGTAACAGCGAGCGTTTCAAGGGCGTGAACGACCTGATCTTCGACACCGAAGGCAACTTGTACTTCACCGACCAGGGCCAGAGCGGCCTGCACGACCCGAGTGGGCGCCTGTACCGCCTGCGGCCCAACGGCCAGCTCGACCAATTGCTCAACAATGTGCCCAGCCCCAACGGGGTGGCCTTGTCGCCCGACGGTCGGGTGCTGTATCTGGCCGCCACGCGTGGCAACTGCGTGTGGCGTGTGCCGTTGCTGCCAGACGGCAGCGTCGCCAAGGTGGGGCAGTTTTTCACCTCCTACGGCCCCAGTGGGCCGGATGGGCTGGCGGTGGACGTGAGCGGCCGCGTTCTGGTGGCCAACCCCGGTCTCGGTTTTGTGTGGGTGCTCAACCACCGCGCCGAACCCGCGCTGGTGCTGCGCGGGCCTGAAGGGGCGTCCACAACCAACCTGGCCTTTGGCGGGGAGCGCGGTGCCACGTTGTATGTGACGGACTCCACCCACGGGCATATCTTGCGCGCGCGCATGGACCTGGCGGGGCTGGTTCTGCCTCTGCCTTTGGTTCGGCCACGCTGATTGGCATGAACACTTTGGCGGTTGGCATGGGTAATTGATATTGGCTATCAGAAGGATTCAAGCGATTCAATTTACCCGCGCTGGCTTGCCACCTACCATCGGCCCTGTTAAGACGGTTTTCGTCGATCCATCCAAACAGGAGATGACCCCATGACCACCGAAGCCAAGTGCCCCTTTGACCACACCAAGGCGGCCGCGCCCAAAGGCCGCGGCAACGCCGAATGGTGGCCCAACCAGCTCAACCTGCGCCCGCTGAACCAAAGCTCTCCGCTGGTCGACCCGATGGGCGATGGCTTTAACTACGCCGAAGAGTTCAAGAGTCTGGACTTGGCAGCCGTTAAGGCCGACCTGCATGCGCTGATGACCGACTCGCAGGACTGGTGGCCCGCCGACTTTGGTCACTATGGCCCTCTTTTCATTCGCATGGCATGGCACAGCGCGGGTACCTACCGTCTGGCTGACGGGCGTGGTGGTGCGGGTGCGGGCCAGCAGCGTTTTGCACCGTTGAACAGCTGGCCTGACAACGCCAACCTCGACAAGGCGCGCCGCTTGCTCTGGCCGATCAAGCAGAAATACGGCCGCAAAATCTCGTGGGCTGACCTGATGATCCTGACCGGCAACGTGGCGTTGGAGTCGATGGGGTTCAAGACTTTTGGTTTTGCCGGTGGCCGCCCTGATGTCTGGGAACCCGATGAAAACGTGTACTGGGGCGCCGAAAGCGCCTGGCTGGGCGGCGACAAGCGCTACAGCGGCGAGCGCGACCTGGCCAACCCGCTGGCCGCCGTGCAGATGGGCCTGATCTACGTGAACCCCGAAGGCCCCAACGGCAACCCCGACCCCATTGCAGCCGCACGCGACATCCGCGACACCTTTGCGCGCATGGCCATGGATGACGAGGAAACGGTCGCGCTCATCGCGGGCGGCCACACCTTTGGCAAAACGCACGGAGCAGGGGATGCCGCGCTGGTGGGCAGCGAGCCCGAAGCAGGCGGTATTGAAGACCAGGGCCTGGGTTGGATCAGCAAGCACGGCAGCGGCTTTGGCGGCGACGCCATCACCAGTGGTCTGGAAGTCACCTGGACCACCACGCCCACGAAGTGGAGCAACAACTTTTTTGAAAACCTGTTCGGGTATGAATGGGAGCTGACCAGGAGCCCGGCTGGCGCGCATCAGTGGACCGCCAAGAACGCGGAGGCCAAGATTCCGCATGCACACGATCCGTCAAAGAAAGTGCTGCCCACCATGCTGACGACCGACCTGTCGCTGCGGTTTGATCCGGCGTACGAAAAGATCTCCCGCCGCTTTCTGGCAAATCCCGATCAGTTTGCCGATGCGTTTGCACGCGCCTGGTTCAAGCTCACACACCGCGACATGGGGCCTCGCGCACGCTACCTGGGCCCTGAAGTGCCCGCTGAAGTGCTGATCTGGCAAGACCCGATCCCTGCGGTGGACCATGCGTTGGTGAGCGAGCAGGATGTCGAAGCGCTCAAGGCCAAGGTGTTGGCGTCGGGCCTGTCGATCTCGGAGCTGGTATCGACGGCCTGGGCTTCGGCGTCCACCTACCGCGGCGGCGACAAGCGCGGTGGTGCCAACGGTGCGCGCATCCGCCTGGAACCGCAGAAGGATTGGGAAGTGAACCAGCCTGCCCAACTGGCCAAGGTGCTCGGCACACTGGAAGGCATTCAGCAGGCGTTCAACGCCGCGCAGACGGGCGGCAAGAAAATCTCGATGGCCGATCTCATCGTGCTGGCGGGTGGTGCGGCGGTGGAAGCCGCCGCCAGCAAGGCGGGCCAGACGGTGAGCGTGCCTTTTGCACCGGGACGCATGGATGCCACTCAGGAGCAGACAGACGTGCCATCGTTCGAAGTCATGGAGCCTGTGGCGGATGGTTTCCGCAACTACGTGCGCCCCGGGCTGGAAGGTGCTGTGGCCGAACTGCTGATCGACCGCGCCAACCAGCTCACGCTGACGGCGCCCGAGATGACCGTGCTGGTGGGGGGGCTTCGTGTGCTCGGTGCCAACGTGGGCGGGACGGCCCATGGCACGTTCACGCAGCGGCCTGGAACGCTGAGCAATGACTTCTTTGTGAATCTGCTCGACATGCGCGTCAAGTGGCAGAAGTCCGCAGCATCCGCCGGCGTGCTGGAAGGCGTGGACCGCAAGAGCGGCACGCCCAAGTGGTCTGGCACTGTGGCTGACCTGGTGTTTGGCTCCAACTCTGTATTGCGTGCCCTGGCCGAGGTGTATGGCAGTAGCGATGCGCAGTCGGTGTTTGTGCAGGACTTTGTCAAGGCTTGGACCAAGGTGATGAGCCTGGACCGTTTTGACCTCTCGGGTCCCATCCCGAACGCCTGAGCAATCTGACAACGCCACCGACTTTACCTGTTGCAGGCATGGCCGGTGGCGTTCTGCTTTGTGCATGCGCTGGGCGGCTACCATGGCTGCCCCAACCGAACCGGAGAGCCCGCATGACACAACAATCCCCGTCCACCAAAGACTTCGACAAAGGCCTGGCCACGCGCAAGCAGGTCATGGGCGAAGACTTTGTGGCCAATGCCTTTGGCAACGCCACGCAGTTCACCCAGCCGATTCAGGAGTTCATCACCCGCAATGCCTGGGGCGATGTGTGGCAGCGCCCGGGGCTCGACATGAAGACGCGCAGCTTGATCACCGTAGCTTTTCTCACCGCACTCGGAAAGCAGCATGAACTGAAGGGCCATGTCCGCGGTGCGCTTAACAATGGCGCCACGGCGGCAGAGATTCAGGAAGTGCTGCTGCACGCCAGCATCTACTGCGGCCTGCCAACGGCGGTGGAGGCCTTTCGCACAGCTGCAGACGTGATCGACGGGCCGAAGTAGGGCTCAACCAGCGAGCAATTTGTGCACCAGATCAGCTGCCGTGGAGGCGTTGTACTTGCGCATGAGGCGTGCCCGGTAAATCTCCACCGTGCGATGGCTGATCTCCAGCGTGCGGCCGATCTCCTTGGAGGTCAGGCCCTCCAGCAACCGCGCAGCTACTTCGCGTTCGCGGCCCGTCAATTCGGCTTTTACGGGGCGCTGAGCACTCAGGTCTTCAAAGCTCCAGATGCCCGATTGGTGCGGCGATTCGCGGTTGAGGGCCCGGCCCGACACATGGCACCAAAACACCTCGCCGTTGGCGCGCTTCATGATGCGGTTGTCGGCGTAATGCCCTTTGGCGTTCAGGATGGGTTCCATGTGCGCACCCAGGCGTTCGTACTCATCAGCGCTGGGATAAAGTATCTGGAACGACTGGCCGATGAGCACCTCGCGCGAGGCGCCGAACATCTCGCAGACATGGCGGTTGCAATCGACCATGGCGCGGTTGCGTGACAACACCAGGCCCACGGGGGCCATGTCAAAAGCAAGTCGGTAATCAACGTCCATAGTGCAAGTCTTTACGGAAAACTACTTATTCGGATACGTAGTATCGTAGCGCATCCAAATTCACAAGGAGATCGTGGTGAACAAGTTATTCCCCTCCGCAGCCGAGGCCCTCAAGGGCGTGGTTGCAGACGGCCAGCTCATGGCCGTGGGTGGCTTCGGTTTGTGTGGCATTCCAGAAGCGCTGATCGATGCGCTGCGCGACACCGGCGTCAAGGACCTCACCGTGATCTCCAACAATGCAGGGGTGGATGGCTTTGGCCTGGGCAAGCTGCTTGAAACCCGTCAGATCAAGAAAATGATTTCGTCGTATGTAGGCGAGAACAAAGAGTTCGAGCGCCAGTACCTGGCCGGTGAACTGGAGCTGGAGTTCACCCCCCAGGGAACGCTGGCCGAGAAGCTGCGTGCAGGCGGCGCAGGCATCCCGGCGTTCTTCACCAAGACCGGTGTGGGCACCATCGTTGCCGAGGGCAAGGAACTGCGCGAGTTTGACGGCGAAACCTATGTGATGGAGCACTCTTTGGTGCCCGAGGTGTCGCTGGTCAAGGCCGACGTGGCCGACAAATCCGGCAACCTGCGGTTCAACCTCACCGCGCGCAATTTCAACCCTGCAGCGGCCACCGCTGGCAAGGTTTGCATTGTGGAGGTGGAGCGCATTGTGGAAGTAGGAGAACTCGCTCCGGACGACATCCACCTGCCTGGCATCTATGTGCACCGCATCGTGCTCAACGCCAACCCTGAAAAGCGCATCGAAAAGCGCACCGTGACGGCCGCCCCCGTGGACGTTGCAGCCGCCAAGGCCGAGGCCCAGGCCGTGATTGCCCAGGCCGCTGCTGCCAGCGAAACGCCTGTGATTCCTACCGTGCCCGTCAGCAAGAAAGAAGGAGCCTGAGATGCCCTGGACCCAAGACCAGATGGCCGCACGTGCGGCGCAAGAACTCGAAGACGGTTTTTATGTGAACCTGGGCATCGGCATCCCCACGCTGGTGGCCAACTTCACGGGCGACAAGGAAGTGTGGCTGCAGTCCGAAAACGGCATGCTGGGCATTGGGCCTTTCCCTACCGAAGACAAGGTGGACGCTGACCTGATCAACGCGGGCAAGCAGACGGTGACCACGATCAAGGGCTCATCCATTTTCGGGAGCGATCAATCGTTTGCCATGATCCGCGGCGGCAAGATCAACCTGTCCATCCTGGGCGCCATGCAGGTCAGCGAAAAGGGTGACCTGGCCAACTGGATGATCCCCGGCAAGATGGTCAAGGGCATGGGCGGTGCGATGGACTTGGTGGCAGGCGTCAAGCGCGTGATCGTGCTCATGGAGCATGTGGCTCGCAAGAAGGACGGCACCGAAGACATGAAAATCCTGCCTCAATGCACGCTGCCCCTGACCGGTGTGGCCGTGGTGGATCGCATCATCACGGACTTGGCCGTCATGGACGTGACGCCTCAAGGCCTCAAGGTGGTGGAACTGGCCCCCGGAGTCAGTTTCGAGGCCCTTCAGTCCAAGACAGGCGTCACGCTGATCAAGTAAACCGCTCAGTCGACCGATCTTCGGCGCAACAAAAAAAGGCTGGGGCTCCGTGAGGAGCCACAGCCTTTTGCATTTGCACTTCACAACGGGCCCCGTGCGTTTGCATGCGGCCCCTGGAAATTACATGGCGCTGAATTCGCCCGAAGGGATCTGGCCCATGCGCAGGGCTTCAGCAGCCTGCGCACGCACTGCAGCGCGGTCAGCCGTCGACGAGTACGTCACCACACGCGAACCTGCTGGCTCGATGGAGCGGGTTTGTGCCACGGTAGCGGCTTCAGCAGCCACTTCAGCACGGGTGCGGTTGGTTTCAAACTTCAGTGCAAATTGCGAGCTATCGGCTTCGTCAGCGTGGGCACCGAATGCGGTGAAAGCAGCCACAGCGGCCAGGGAGAGGAAACGTGCAGTCTTGTTCATGGTGAAACTCCTGAAAGGATCAAAAAA
>JAHJWB010000020.1 GCA_018828125.1 Gammaproteobacteria bacterium
GGCCTGCCCAACCGCCGCCTGCTGCTCGATCGCCTGCAACGCTCCATCGCCGCCTGCCAGCGCAGCAAGAACCAGGGCGCCCTGCTGTTCATCGACCTCGATAACTTCAAAGACCTCAACGACACCCTGGGCCACGACATGGGCGACCAGCTGCTGGCCCAGGTCGCCGCCCGCCTGGTCAGCTGCGTGCGTGAAGCCGACACCGTCGCCCGCTTTGGGGGGGATGAATTCGTCGTCATGCTCGACAACCTCAGCGCCGACCTCACCGAGGCCGCCACCCAGGCAGAAATCGTCGCCGAGAAACTCTTGGCCAGCCTGAACCAGCCCTTTGAGCTCGACGGCGGCCAACACTACAGCACCCCCAGCATCGGCATCACCCTCTTTGGAGACACCCGCCTCACGGTCGACGAACTCCTCAAGCGCGCAGATCTGGCCATGTACCAGGCCAAAGCCGCAGGACGCAACACCCAACGCTTCTTTGACCCCGACATGCAAGCAGCGGTGAACGCCCGCTCCAACCTGGAAGCCGACCTGCGCCAAGGCCTCGCCCGGGGCGAACTGCTCGTGCACTACCAGCCCGTCGTCGACCACCACGCCACCCTCATGGGCGCCGAAGCCCTGGTGCGCTGGCGCCACCCCCAGCGCGGCATGATCAGCCCCGGCGACTTCATCCCCCTGGCAGAGCAGACCGGCCTCATCCTCCCACTGGGCCAATACGTGCTCAAAACCGCCTGCGAACAACTGCAGCGCTGGAGCCAGCACAAAACCACCGCCCACCTGACCATCGCCGTCAACGTCAGCGCCCGGCAATTCAGGCAAGCCGGCTTTGTGGCCGAAGTCCTGCACACCCTGCAGCAACACAACGCAGACCCCAAAAAACTCAAACTGGAACTCACCGAAAGCCTGCTGCTGGGAGACATCGAAGACACCATCGCCCGCATGGTGCAACTCAAAAGCGAAGGCGTAGGGTTTGCGCTGGATGACTTTGGCACCGGCTACTCCTCCTTGAGCTACCTCAAACGCCTGCCGCTCGACCAGGTCAAGATCGACCAGAGCTTCGTGCGGGACGTGCTGACAGACCCCAACGACGCGGCGATCGTGCGCACCATCCTGGCGCTGGCGACCAGCCTGGACCTGCAGGTGGTGGCCGAGGGGGTGGAGACGACGGGGCAGCTGGGTTTCCTCAGGCTGCATGGGTGTGAGGCGTTTCAGGGGTATTTGTTTGGGCGGCCCGGGCCGGTGGAGGACATCGATGCCTATCTGCATCCAGCAGGGTGACAAGGTCAGCCTGAAACCCCGCTCGGCAACTGCCGAGGGCGCGCCATGAAGCGCGTGGGCGAAGGGGTGGGCATGTTTGTTGACAAGGTGCTGGACCGCAAGGCACCGGGGGTGCGCGGTCTCTTACTGGTATGCGCAGTGGCGCTGTTGGGCGCTTGGCTGGTCGTGCAGGCAGCAGCGCATTGGCGCGGGTCTGAGCGGGCCGTTGAACGTTCGCGCTTGTTGCTGCAGACAGCCGATGCACTGCTCAGCCAGACCATGGGCGGAGGCATGTTGGGGGCAGTTTCGTTGCTGGGGTTGAGCGAGCCCTTGCTCAAGGACATGGCCAAAGGCCATCTGGCCCCGGACGACACCGAAGCCTTGGCCCGTCTGGCGGTGGCACGCGGCCGATTTCAGGTCAACGGCGTGTATGTGATGTCAGCCGATGGCACGGTGGTGGCACACGAGACGGCGGGCGAGCGGTCCACCGGCATCAACCTTGCCTTCCGGCCGTACTTTCAACAGGCCATCAACGGTGCCAACAGTGTGTATGCCGCCATCGGCAGCAACACCCAGGAACGCGGCCTGTACTACGCCGCACCGCTCTATGAAAGCGATACCCCATCAAGTGTCATCATTGGCGTGGTGATGTTCAAGGTGGGGGTTGAGTCCTTCGACGGGTTGCTCAAACGCTCGGGCCTGACCACGGTGCTGCTGTCGCCCCAGGGCGTGGCGTTTTCATCCACCCGGCCTGACTGGCTGTTTGCCGTGGCGCCACCACTCACGCAGGCGCGCATCGACGCCATTCGGGCATCGCGGCAGTTTGGCAATCACTTTGAAAACGGCGTGGCCTCCGCATTGCCGTTTGCGCCCGATGCGGACAGCGTCATGCTCAACGGAGTGAACTACGCGGTGGATCGCCGCAGCATCGACTGGAACGACCCCGGTGGAAATTGGCAACTGGTGGTGCTGGACGACATCAGCGCGCTCATGTCCTCCACGCAGCGGATGCAGGTGGGGGGAGTCGCGTTTGTCTTGCTGGGGCTGATGGGGCTGCTGATGCTGGCCTTGCTGCGCAGCCGCGCACGGGTGGCCTCGGCGCTGGAGCGTTTTGGGGTACTGGGCGCTGCACTGGAGAGCAGTCCGGTCTCCGTAGTGATCACCGATGGAGATGGCCGCATCGAGTGGGTGAATCCGCAATACGAACGCAACACTGGCTATGCGCTGGACGAAGTGCGGGGCAAGAAACCGTCGCTGGTCGCCAGTGGACAGACACCGGCGCAGACCTACCAGGTGATGTGGTCCACGTTGTTGTCCGCCCAGTCGTGGCAGGGGACTTTTGTGAACCGCCGCAAGGATGGCAGCACTTACCACGACGAAGCCACCCTGTCGCCGGTGTTTGATGCGCGTGGCAATCGCATCGCCATTGTCGGTCTGCACGAGGACGTGTCCGAACGCATCCAGGCACAAAAAGAGCTGGAACGCCGCGAGCGGCTGCTCAACGAGTTGCTGGAGCAGCAGACCGCCATTTTCGACAATGCACCGCCCATCGTTTTGGTGTGTGAGGGGCAGTTTCGCCAGTTCAACCCGGCTTTCGTGGAACTCATGGGCGACACGGCGTCGCAACTGCTGGGGCTGGGTGTGTCCGCGCTGTTTGGCGGCACTGGCAACTCGGACCAGTTTGCAGCCCGTGTGGCTCCGGGGTTAGCGGCAGGCCAGGCCCTGCGGGAGACTGCGACCCTGTACCGCCTGGACGGCAGCAACTTTGAAGCGCGCCTGGCAGGCCGTAGCCTGAAGATCGAAGGATTCAGTACTGCGTCCATCTGGGTCATCGAAGATGTGAGCGAACAGCGCCGGGCCGAAGTGGCCATGCAGCAGGCCAAAGACCGCCTGGAGCTGGCGCAGGAGGCCGGCAAGATCGGCGTGTTCGACATTGACCTGGTGACCGACCAGGTGCTGTGGAGCGAAAAACTGGTTTCCATGCTGGGCTTGCCGCCGAACGGGCAGGTGCGCAGCAAGCGCGACTGGATGGAGCGCCTGCACCCGGATGACCGCGACCGCGCCACCGCGCACTTCGCGCAATGCCTGGCCAGTGGCGCTGTTGACCTGCGCGATTCGTGGCGGATAGTGCGGCCGGACGGCGAGGTGCGCTGGTTCCTGTCTGCTGCGCGCATCTTCCGCGATGACACCGGCCGCCCCGTGCGTGTGGTCGGTGTCAACGTGGACATCCACGACCAGAAGATGCTGGAGGCCCGCGTGGCCGAGCAGCTGGATTTCCAGCAAGCACTGATCGACGCCATCCCGGTGCCACTGTTCTACAAAGGAGCGGATGGGCGCTACATCGGCTTCAACCGCGCCTATGAGCATGCCTTTGGGGTGCGGCGCGAGACGCTCATTGGCAAAACGGTGATGGACCTCGACTTTTTGCCCGAGAGCGAGCGCACCCGTTTTGATGCGGATTCGACTGAGGCATTGCACGGCGCGCAATCGGTTCACAAAGAGGTGGACATGCCCTATGCGGATGGCCTGATCCACCACACGCTGTTCTGGTTGCATGGTTTTTCGCGGCCCGATGGGTCGCCCGCGGGCGCCATTGGCACCTTTGTAGACATCACCGACCGCCAGCGCGCGGAACAAGACCTGCGCCGCGCCAAGGAACTGGCGGAGGAGTCCACCGCGCTCAAATCCAATTTCCTGGCCAACATGAGCCACGAGATCCGCACGCCCATGAACGCGATCATCGGCATGTCGCACCTAGCGCTCAAGTCCGGCCTCTCCCCGCGTCAGCATGACTACGTGAGCAAGATCCAGCAGGCCGGCCAGCATCTGCTGGGCGTGATCAACGACATCCTGGATTTTTCCAAGATCGAGGCGGGCAAGCTCACGGTCGAAAAGCAGCCGTTTGTGATCGACCGCATGCTGGAAAGCGTCTCCGACGTGGTGGGCTACAAGGCAGGCGCCAAGGGCCTGGAACTGGTGTGCGATGTGGCGGCCGACGTACCGCCCAACCTGTTGGGCGATTCTTTGCGCCTGGGCCAGATCCTCATCAACTTTGCCAACAACGCCATCAAGTTCACCGAGTCGGGTGAGATCAGCCTTGCCGTGCGTCTGCTGGAGGCAGCGGGCAACCGCGTCATGCTGCGGTTTGAAGTGCGCGACACCGGCATTGGATTGACCCCGGAGCAGATGGGCCGCCTATTCCAGAGCTTTCAGCAAGCCGACACCTCCACCACGCGCCGCTACGGCGGCACAGGTCTGGGCCTGGCTATTTGCAAAAGCCTGGCCGAACTCATGGGCGGTGAAGTGGGGGTGGACAGCACTTTTGGCAAAGGGTCCACCTTCTGGGTGTCGTTGCCGCTGGAGCGTGGCGCCCCGGCGCGGGTCTTGTTGCCGCCGCCCGATCTGCGCGGCAGCCGCGTGCTGGTGGTGGACGACAACCACACCGCAGCAACCGTGTTGTCGGACATGTTGCAAGCCATGGGTTTTGAGGTGGAACAAGCGTATTCCGGTCTCGAGGCGTTGGATCGCTTGCGCGAGTCCATGGTGGAGCAGCGCCTTTTTGGCTTGCTGCTGCTGGACTGGCACATGCCCGGTATGGACGGGATTGAACTGGCGGGCCACATCCGCAGCCTGGGCATGACGCAGGTGCCGCAGATGCTGATGGTCACCGCCTACGGCCGCGAAGACGTGATGCGGGCCGCCCGCGCGCAAGGGATCGAGACCGTGCTCATCAAACCCGTCAATGCATCGCTGTTGTTTGACACGTTGATGCAGCCGTTGGAGCACTCCACCCACAGTGGTCGCAGGCTGGTGACGCCAGCGCCTGCGGCCGACGAGTTGCCGCTGGAGATCCGGGGGGCCTATGTTTTGCTGGTGGAGGACAACGAGCTCAACCAGATGGTGGCGGTAGAACTGCTGCAAGACGCCGGTTTTGCCGTGGACGTGGCCGAAAACGGGCGCATTGCCATCGACCGCATCGAGCGCAAACACTACGACGTGGTGCTGATGGACATGCAGATGCCCATCATGGATGGCGAGACCGCCACCCGACAGTTGCGTGCTGACCCACGCCACGCCCACCTGCCCATCATCGCCATGACCGCCAACGCCATGGAGTCCGACCGCCAGCGGTGTTTCGCTGCAGGCATGAACGACCATGTGGCGAAACCCATTGAACCCGCTGCTTTGTGGGCAGCGCTGGGCCGCTGGATACGCCCCCGCGCGGGCCTGGGTGCGCCGCCCACCGGCGCGCCGCCAGTGGGGGCCATGCGTGCGATCACAGCGCCGCCCGGGCCGGATAGGGCGACCACGGTGGTGTCCCTGCCGAACGTGGTGGGGCTCGACACCGCGCTTGGCCTGCAGCGCGCGTTGGGCAAACGCGGCCTGTATGTAGAAATGCTGCGCCGTTTCAGCGAAGGCCAATCGCAAGTGTTGACCGACTTGCAGGAGGCCTTGGCCATGGGCGATGCCGTTCTGGCCGAGCGTTTGGCCCATACGCTGCGTTCAGTGGCCGCCAACATTGGTGCGCAAGCGGTGTCCGACCGTGCCCAGGCGCTGGAGAGCGCCCTGCGCTCCCAGCAAAGCGCCAGCACCCAGGCGGAATTACTGGTTGAACTGAGGACGGCGTTACTGCCCGTGCTGGGCGGCTTGCAGGCGTGGATGCCCCAGGCGGATGCGGCATTGGTGGCAATGCCTGCCGACGTTGCGGTGTCGACTCAAACGGCAGACACCGCCGAGCGCCTGCGCCATCTGCTGTCGCAGGACGATCCTGCAGCCACCGAATTTTTCCAACACAATGCCAGTGTGCTGAAGGCCCTGTTGGGAGATGCCTTCAAAGTAGTGGAGATGCATACCCTGAACTTTGATTTTGAGCAGGCATTGGAGGCCATGGCCGCCGTGTCAGGTCCCCAGCACCCTGCCGTTCACACCCCCTGAACGGCGCCATACGCCATACGCCATACGCCACAAGCATTACGCAGGACACGCCATGGACAACGCGCCCTTTGCCTCCAATCAGGCAGCTCTCGTTGATAAGCCGATTGCCACCGTGCTGGTGGTGGACGACACGCCGGACAACCTCACGCTCATGGGTAGTTTGCTGCGCGAACATTTTCTGGTGAAGGTGGCCAACCATGGCGAAAAGGCGCTGAAAATCGCGCAATCCGGCACGCCGCCGGACCTGATCCTGCTCGACATCATGATGCCGGAGATAGACGGCTACGAAGTTTGCCGCCGCCTGAAGACCGCTGCGGCCACGCGCGACATCCCGGTAATTTTCCTCACCGCCCGGTCCGACCCCGACGATGAACGCATGGGTCTGGCCTTGGGCGCGGTCGACTACATCACCAAGCCCATCAGCCCACCCATCTTGCTGGCGCGCGTCAATACCCACCTGGCGCTCAAAGCGACGGCGGACTTTTTGCGCGACAAAAGTGCCTACCTGGAGCGTGAAGTTGCCATGCGTACGCTGGAGGTGCAGGCGATCCAGGACGTGACGATCATGGCCATGACCTCCCTGGCCGAGACGCGCGACAACGAAACCGGCAACCACATTCGCCGCACCCAGCTGTACGTCAAAACGCTGGCCGAGCGGCTGCGACACCACCCTCGGTTTGAGCATCTGCTCAACGACCGCATGATCGAGTTGCTCTACAAGTCGGCGCCGCTGCACGACATTGGCAAGATCGGAATCCCGGACAGCATCTTGCTCAAGCCCGGCAAACTCACGGTGGAGGAATTCGAGGTCATGAAGACCCACACCACGTTGGGTCGGAATGCCATCGAAGATGCCGAGCGCCGTTTAGGTATGCGTGTGGCGTTTTTGAGCGTTTCCAAGGAGATCGCCTACAGCCACCAGGAGAAGTGGGATGGCTCGGGTTACCCGGTGGGACTGGCAGGCGACGATATTCCCATGTCAGCGCGCCTCATGGCGGTGGCGGATGTCTACGACGCGCTCATCAGCAAGCGCGTCTACAAGCCCGCCTTCTCGCACGACCAGGCCTGCAGCACCATCGTGCGCGGAAAAGGCACTCATTTCGACCCGGACATGGTCGATGCTTTTGTGGACATTGCGGAAGACTTTCGCAGCATTGCCCAGAAGTACCCGGATCCGACCTGAACACCGCCCGGAGCGGCGGTGTTCATGCATCAGGGTGCGTCTTGGCCCCTGGGCGTGTCGGCCTGTGGGGTTGTGGCAGGGGCGTCCAAGTCCATATCCGATGCAGCCGCGGTTTCGGCCTCGGCGGTTTCCGGAGTGTCGGCTGCCGCAGCCGCCTGGCGCACAGCCGCCTTGTCGCCAGCGCTTGCAAACTTGCTGTATTTGCCCAGGATGGGCACCAGCTGGCCGTAGATGCGCGGGTTGCCTGCCAGGCATTCGCGCTGCTCCAGAAAGTCGGCCTCGCCCGTGAAATTGCCCACAAGGCCCCCGGCCTCGGTCACCAGCAGCGAGCCCGCGGCCACGTCCCAGATCGAGAGGCCGGTTTCAAAGAAACCGTCGGTAAAGCCTGCCGCCACATAGGCCAGATCCAGCGCGGCAGCGCCGGGGCGGCGCAGGCCGGCGGTGCGCTGCATCACGTCGGCCATCATGTTCAGGTAGCTTTTGAAGTTGTCGCCCGGACGGAACGGGAAGCCTGTGGAGATCAGGCAGTCCTTGAGCTGGGTGCGCTTGCTCACGCGAATGCGGCGCTCGTTCAGGTAGGCGCCACGGCCCTTGGTGGCGGTGAACAGGTCGTTGCGCGAAGGGTCATAGATCACGGCTTGCTCGACCTTGCCCTTGACGGCCAGGGCGATGCTCACGCAGTACACGGGGAAGCCGTGGATGAAGTTGGTCGTGCCGTCCAGTGGGTCAATGATCCAGACGAACTCCGAATCCTTGGCGCCGTATTCGGTGCCCGACTCTTCGGCCAGGATGCCGTGGCCGGGGTAGGCTGTCAGCAGCGTCTCGATGATGATCTTTTCGGACGCGTGGTCCACTTCGGTCACAAAGTCGTTGATCTGCTTTTGCGAGATCCGCACCGATTCCACGTCAAGGGCCGCGCGGTTGATGATGGCGCCGGCGGCGCGTGCGGCCTTGATGGCCACGTTAAGCATGGGGTGCAGATTGGACGACATAAATTGTGGTGGTGAGCAGGAGGCCCGCATGCAACGGTGGCATGGGCAGCCTGCGAATCAGGAGCGGTGCGATCCGGCCCGGCGATGCGGGCGGCGACAATGAGGGCGGGATTTTACCCGCACTGTCCCTTTTCACCTAACCGCCCGCCCTTTTGTCCGCGTCCTGCCCTTGCCCATGAAGACCCGTTTTGTCCTGATCAATACCAGCCACGCTGGCAATGTCGGCGCCGCCGCCCGCGCCATGAAAACCATGGGCTTTGATGACCTGGTGCTGGTGGCCCCCCGCTGGCCCAACGTCCTGCGGCGTGAGGAAACCATCCAGCGCGCCAGTGGTGCCCTGGATGTGCTGGACAACGCCCGGATCGTTGCCACGCTCGATGAAGCGCTGGACGGGATCAGCCACCTGTGCGCCACAGCCATGACCCCGCGCGACTTCGGCCCGCCCACCGCAGCGCCGCGTGCACATTTCGAAATGCTATTAAAAAAAGAGCTATCAGCGCTTGATGGACAAGCGCTAGAAGCCAAAAATACTCAAAACTCTGAAGAGGCGGCATCCCCGGCGCGCGCGCCAGGCAGCCAGACGGGGGTGGCCTTTTTGTTTGGCTCCGAGCGCTTTGGCATGACCAACGAAGACGTCTACCGCTGCCATGTGGCCCTGTCCATTCCCACCAATCCTGGCTTCGGCTCGCTCAACCTGGGCGCTGCCATCCAGGTCATCGCCTACGAATGGCGCATGGCGCTGGGCGGGTTCCCGGTGCTGGATGCCACGCCGCAGCGCGCCCTGGCCGATGCCGCCCAGGTGGCGGGCATGCTGGGCCACTGGGAGCAGGCACTCACCACCATCGGGTTTCTGGATCCTGCCGCGCCCAAGAAACTCATGCCCCGCCTTAACCAACTTTTCAACCGCGCGCAGTTGAGCCCTGAGGAAATCCACATCTTGCGAGGTGTCGCCAAAGCCATGATCGAGACGGCTGAGGCGAAACGATAGACTGGCAACCCATTTACAAATAACCATAACAACGATGTTTGCCCGCCTGCGCTCCGATATCCAGTGCATCCTCGACCGTGATCCTGCCGCGCGCAGCACGTGGGAGGTGATCACCTGTTATCCGGGCCTGCACGCGATCTGGCTGCACCGGCCCGCCTACTGGTGCTGGCACCACGGCCTCAAGTGGCCAGGCCGTTTCATCTCGCACTTTGCGCGGTGGTTCACGGGCATCGAGATCCACCCCGGCGCCAAGATCGGCGAGCGCGTGTTCTTCGACCACGCCATGGGCGTGGTGGTGGGCGAGACGGCCGAGATCGGCGACGGCTGCACCATCTATCAGGGCGTTACGCTGGGGGGCACCTCGCTGTACAAGGGTGCCAAACGCCATCCCACGCTGGGCAAGGACGTGGTGGTCAGCGCGGGCGCCAAGGTGCTGGGCGGTTTTGAAGTGGGCGATGGCGCCAAAATCGGCAGCAACGCCGTGGTTATCAAGCCAGTGCCCCCAGGCGCCACGGCGGTGGGCATTCCGGCGCGCATCATCCCGTCGAAAGCGGGCGAAAGCGCAGACGTGACTGAACCCCAACAGGCGCGCAAGTTCACTGCCTATGGCATCACGCAGGAGGACGATCCGCTCTCGCAAGCCATGCGGGGGCTGATCGACAACGCCTCGTCGCAGGAGCACCAGATCGCGCTCTTGTGGCAGGCCATCGAAAAGCTGTCAGCCAACCCCCAGACCAAGGATTGCGTGCCGTGTGATGCAGCGCTCAAAGAGCAGTTCGAGGCGGGAAAGCTCAACGAGCTGGTGGGCAAATAACCCGAATCCAGGTTATCGGATCGACGCTATATTAAATATAGCTGCTAGCCCTTATGGAGTAAGCGCTGGCAGCTATTTTTGGCTTGAAATTCGGAAGGGTCAGGCTGTGCGGGTCGCGCGCACCGCGCTCTTCGGCCTGAACGCTTTGCAGACCTCGTCCTGCGTTTCCAGATACGGCCCGCCAATCAGGTCTATGCAGTAAGGCACTGCGGCAAAGATGCCGGGCACTATCTGCTTGCCTTCAGCATCTTTCAAGCCTTCCAGCGTTTCGGCAATTGCTTTCGGCTGGCCTGGCAGGTTGATGATCAAGCTCTGGTCGCGCACCACGGCTACCTGGCGCGACAGGATGGCGGTGGGCACAAACTTCAGGCTGATCTGGCGCATCTGTTCGCCAAAGCCCGGCATCTCCTTGTGCGCTACGGCCAGCGTGGCCTCGGGCGTCACGTCGCGCAGGGCGGGGCCGGTGCCGCCAGTGGTCAGCACAAGGCTGCAACCGGCATCCACCAGTTCGATCAATGCGGCGCTGATGCCGTCCTTCTCATCGGGGATCAGGCGCGATTCAAATGTGATGGGGTTGTGCAGTGCTCGGGTGAGCCAGTCCTGCAGCGCGGGCAAGCCCTTGTCTTCGTAGACGCCAGTGCTGGCGCGGTCGCTGATGGAGACGATGCCGATCTTCACCGGCTCATGGCTGCGGGTGGGCTCACTCATCGTTGCCGCCCCCACCCTCAGCGTCGTCCGTGCCCGTGCCGCCCAGGTGCTCGCGCACCAGCTGGAACAGTTCGCGGTAGGCGCGGCCCTTGCGGGGTGCCAAACCTTGAGAAACCTGAACGTTGGCCTCTTTGCCGGCAGGCTGCGCATCCTTGCGGGCCTGGCGGATCAGCGCGCGCAGCTGCTGGGTATCGGTGTCGGGGTGCTCGGCCATCCAGGGCGCCAGAGCATCGTCGTCGGCGATCAGGCGGTCACGCCATTGTTCTGCCAGGTGCAGTTGCAGCTTTTCCGACGCAGAGCCTTTGTGCTGCTCTTCCAGCGCCAGGCGTGCGGCCTGCACCAGCTCAGGGTCGAGCTTGCGCATGATCTTGCCCACGTACTGCATCTGGCGGCGCTTGCCTTCAAAGTTGGTGATGCGCTTGGCTTCGGCCAGCGCGTCCACCAGCTTGTCGGGCAGGCCCAAAGATTCGGCCAGGTCGGCGCGCAGATTCAAAAGCTCTTTGCCCAAGTCCTGCAGTTCGTCGCTTTCGCGTTTGAGATCGGTGCGGCTGGCATCGGGCGTGCCTTTGAGTTCGGCCTTGAGCTGAATGTCCAGTTCGCTGCCTTCGGCAACAAACTGGCCTCGCACAAAGTAGCCTTTTTTGGGTTTGCGTGACATGGGGTGGGGGCAAAGGGAGGGGTGACGGCGGGTGCGCCACAGCGGCAAGTATCATAGCTGCCGCTATGAATAAACCCTCCAACCGCGCTGCGCGCGCCGCAAGCGCCCCGGTCGCATCGTCTGCACCTGCCACCTCCCGTACCCCTGCCGACGGCTTCAGCTACAGCCGCCCGTTCTTTGAAGAGCTGGTGGACCGGGCCCTGGCCCACGCCAAAAAACTGGGCGCCACCGATGCGGGCGCTGAGGCGTCCGAGGGCTGCGGCCTGTCGGTCAGCGTGCGCAAAGGCGAACTGGAGAACGTGGAACGCAACCGCGACAAGTCACTGGGCGTGACGGTCTACCTCGGCAAACGCCGTGGCAATGCCAGCACCTCCGATTTTTCCACCAAGGCCATCGAACAAACGGTCCAGGCTGCGTACGACATCGCGCGTTTTACGGCGGAAGACCCTATGGCGGGCCTGCCGGATGCCGACGACATTGCGCCGTCCGACACCCACCGCGATCTGGACCTGTTTCACCCCTGGGCCATTGACAGCGAGGCCGCCGCCCGCATCGCCATGGAGTGCGAAGCCGCCGCCCTCAAAACCCACCGCCGCATCACCAACAGCGAAGGTGCGGGCGTGTCGGCCCAGCAGAGCCATTTTTTCAGCGCGCACACGCGCGGCTTTCGCGGCGGGTACGCCAGCTCGCGCCACAGCTTCTCCGTTGCACCCATCGCATCGCTGCCGGGCCGTAACGCCGAGATGCAGCGCGATGCCTGGTACAGCTCGATGCGCAACGCCGACGAGCTGGCCTCGCCCGAGGCGGTCGGTCGCTACGCCGCGCAGCGCGCCCTGAGCCGCCTGGGCAGCCGCAAGATCCCCACCACCCAGTGCCCGGTGTTGTTCGAGTCCACCCTGGCTGCAGGCCTGCTGGGCGGCTTTGTACAGGCGGTCAGTGGCGGCTCGCTCTATCGCAAAAGCAGCTTCTTGCTGGATTCGCTGGGCAAGACGGTCTTCCCCAAACACATCGACATCCTGGAAGACCCGTTCATCCTGCGTGGCAAGGGCAGCTCACCGTTTGACGATGAAGGCGTTCGTGTAGCGCCACGCAAGGTGGTGCAAGGCGGGCGCGTGCAGGGGTACTTTCTGGGCAGCTACTCGGCGCGCAAGCTGGGCATGAAGACCACGGGCAACGCCGGTGGTTCGCACAACCTGACGATGACCTCGCGCCTCACGCAGAGCAGCGACAACCTGGAGGCCATGCTGCAAAAGCTGGGCACCGGTCTGTTTGTGGTGGAGCTGATGGGCCAGGGCGTGAATTACGTGACGGGCGACTACTCGCGTGGTGCGAGTGGCTTCTGGGTCGAAAACGGCCGCATTGCCTACCCGGTGCATGAGATCACCATCGCGGGCAACCTGAAAGACATGCTCAAGGGCATCGAGGCAGTGGGGGCTGATGCCTACAACTACGGTGCCAAGACCGTGGGGTCGATTCTGGTGAACCGCATGAAGGTCGCCGGGAGCTGACGCCAACCTGCTGCCAAACCCCTTTGATCCAGTAAAAAAGGCCCTCGTTCACCGCGAGGGCCTTTTGACTTTTGGTGGCACGATGCGTTGGATGATTAGCCGCTGTTGGCCCCCGCACCTGCGAGCAGGGCCCGCACCGCGTTTTGCAGCACGGGTGTGGCTTCCTCCCCATTGAGCAGGCCCGAACTGACAAAGGCTCCGTTGATGAGCACCGCCAATTGGGCGGCCAACTGCTCTGGCCCGGGCACGCCAAGCCGCAGAGCGATATCTTGCAGGCGGCTGCGCAAGGTCACCATGTGCTGCTGCGCGACCTGGCGTGCCGGATGGTCCTGCTCGGCAAATTCGGCCGCCACGTTGATTTGCGGACAACCTCGGTAGTTTGATCGCGCCAGCCGCTCGCCAATCCACTGCATGTGGGCCTGCAACTCGCCAATAGGGTCGTCGGCATGCCGTGCCGCCACCGCATCCCACAGGCCCCAGAACTCCACGTCTTCACGCTCCAGAAACGCCACGATGAGATCGTCTTTGGTGGGGAAGTAGCGGTACAGGCTGGTCTTGGCTACCGCGGCTTCTGCGACTACCAGATCCACACCCACCGCACGCACGCCGCGTTGGTAGAAGAGGGTGGAGGCCGTGTCGAGAATGCGCTCCCGTACGTCAAGAGCGGTCTCTGTACCGCGGTCAACAGTGCGGGCTCGGGTCGACTTTGGGGGGCGCTTGGAGCTGGGATTTCCCAACGAAGAGGGCTGCAGGATTTTTGCCATGTTGACATGCTACAGACCTGTCTGTAATATTTAAAGAACAGACAGGTCTGTTTTGTTTCATCAAAAGGTTATGTGATGTCTTCTCTTCTTCCATCCATTGCGGTTTACGGTGCTACCGGTCATACCGGGCAATTTGTGGTGCAACAAGCCTTGTTGCGTGGCATGAACGTGGTGGCAGTCGGGCGCAGCGCCGGGCGGCTTGAGGCGCTGTTTTCTCCTGCGGTTGTGCGCCGTGTGGCGGATTTCGGCGACGCCCGCGCACTGGAGCAGGCCTTCAGGGGCTGCGGGCTGGTCGTCAATTGCGTAGGGCCCTTTCTGGACAGCGCGCCCCCGGTGGCCCAGGCGGCGTTGCGTGCGGGCTGCCATTACATCGATGTCACGGCAGAGCAACCCAGCGCCATCGCCAGCTTCGCCGAACTGCACGCTCCCGCATTGGCCGCAGGTCGCGTGGTGATCCCCGCGGCGGGGTTCTATGGTGGCCTGGCTGACTTGCTGGCCACCGCACTGGCGGCGCCAGGGCCCATTGACGAGATTACCGTCGCCATGGGGCTGGACCGCTGGTGGCCCACTGCGGGAACCCGCCTGACAGGCGAGCGCAACAAGGCGCAGCGCCTTGTGGTGCAGGGCGGACGGCTGGTGCCTTTGGCACCTTCGCCGGAGGTTCCCGACTGGACGTTTGCATCGCCCTTGGGCACCTACAGCATGGTGGAACTGCCGTTCAGCGAGATGATTACGTTGGCGCACCACCTCCCGGCGCGCAACATCCGTTCATTGATCAACCAATCAGCGCTTGCAGATATCAGAGACGCAAGCACGCCACCGCCCATGGCAGTTGACGACAACGGCCGGTCCGCCCAGCGCTTTGAAATCGTGGTGCGACTGGTGCAAAACGGTTTGACGCGTGTCGCTGGCGTGCGGGGGCAGGACATCTACGCTGTGACGGCGCCGGTTGTCATTGAAGCCGCGCAACGCCTGATGAACCCGGCCCTTCAGCGCAGTGGAGCCTTGGCGATGGGCGAGGCGGTCAATGCCATCGACATGCTGCGTGCGCTGCACGGCCAGGCGCTGGAGGTGTTTGGGGACGGCTTGGTGTAGAGCGCACGGTCAGAGGTGCATGTCGCGCGCGTTGCCGTACGGAGGCTGCGGGTGGCAGAGCGCCATCTCACGACGCCATGCTGGTTGTGGCCAGAACGACGCGCTTGTTGAGGTGCTGAAAAACCGGCGTTCAAACAGGGCAGTAGACCGCTGGAATATTTGATGAAAATAGGCGTTAGCGTTGTCAGGAAAGCGCCATAAGCTATATATTTCGTAGCGTTGATCACTATCGTTCGGAGGGTAGATACGCATGGGACTGCTTTTGTCTAGCACCTGCGGCAGCATGGGCGGCTCATTGTCATCCGCGGCAGGTTTCACGCCGAATTAACCCATGGCCCAGTACACCCTCTACGGCGCTCCGATCAGCTATTTCACAGGCAAGGTGCGCGCGTACCTGGACTGGAAGGGGCTGCCCTATCACGAAGTGCTGGCAACTGCTGACACCTTTCGCGAGGTGATACTGCCGCGCGCCGGGTTTCCCGTGATTCCCATCGTCGTAACCGACGCAGGCGAAACGTTGCAAGACACCACGGACATCATCGCCGCCCTGGAGCTGCGTCACCCCACACCAGCACTCGCGCCGCGGGGTGCGCTGCAGCGGCTGGCGGTGGCATTGCTGGAGTTGTATGGCGATGAATGGCTGGTAATTCCGGCCATGCACTACCGCTGGCACCACAACCGCGAGTGGGCCCAGCGTGCATTCGGCGAAACCAACGCGCCGACGGCGTCGCCCGAGGAGCAGATCGCCGTCGGCATGCAGCGGGCTGGCCCTTTTGCCCAAGCTGCGGTGCGGCTGGGCGCAGGCACACCGCAGATGCGAGCAGCGGTGGAAAAGTCATACGAGGCCTTGCTGGCGGAGCTGGACGCGCATTTTCAGGCGCTGCCCTATGCGCTGGGGCGTCGGCCGTCGATGGCGGACTTTGGGCTCTATGGACCGCTTTACGCGCATCAGTACCGCGATCCAGCGAGCGGCGACATCATGCGACGCTTGGCCCCCCACGTGGTGCGGTGGATCGAGCGGCTGCAGAGCCCACCGACTGTCTCAGGAGGGCATGCCAACGATTTTGAAGCCGACACCATCCCCGCGACGCTGGAGCCGATCCTGCGAAGGCAGATGCGCGAGCAGATGCCGGTGCTCGCAGACAGTGCGATGCGATTGACGCAATGGCTGCAGGATCACCCTGGCGAAAGTGTTCCGCGCGCAATCGGCATGCACGGGTTTGAGCTGGAAGGCGTGCAGGGCGAGCGCATTGTCCGACCGTACAGCCTGTGGATGATGCAGCGTGCGCGAGATGTGTATTGTTCGCTCAAAGGTGAGGACCGCACGCGAGCCGATACCTGGCTGGATCATGTTGGGGGAGGGCAATTTCGCTTGTTCCAGGACCCGCCGCGTCTGGTGCGTAGCGGTCTGAGCGTGGCGCTCGCGCCGAACAACGGCGAGGCGCAAGGGCTAATGCGCTAACTGGATGCTGGCGTTCCAGCCTTCACGCGAGGGCTGTGCCAGGCATCGCAGTGAATCTACCGCTTGGTTGAGGCCCTGCGTCAACCCCGGCGGGCTGGCCGTCCCCCGTCCCTCGTCCGCGGCTCATCGGCTTACCGGCTCAATGGTCTGCGCACGATACGTTCAGCCCAGCCAACCCCGCCAGCCTTTGCATGTGCGACCGGTTGTCCATGCACGCCTGACGTTGCGCCTCTGCCGCTTTTTGCTGTGCCGTGCGGGTGGCGGCTTCGCGCTCTGCTAGCAATTGCGCCACACGTTCCCGGATCTGCGGCATGGCGGCCAGTGCGGCTTTTTCGCCTTCCAGAATCGCTGCGGCGCGCTGGCTGAAATCGGTCGCGCCAATGTCCAGCACCTTGGGGCGGATGATGATGTCGGCCCGTGCCAGCTCCGCCTCGCCCAGTTTCTGGCCCATGATGGCAATGGACTGGTTCAGCGCGCCCAGCAGGTTGCCCGGCGACTGGCCGCGGGCCTTGTTGGAGATATCGACCGCCACCACCACATCGGCGCCCAGCTGCCGCGCGGCGTCCACCGGCACGGGGCTCACAATGCCGCCGTCCACAAAGTGGAATTTGCCGATGGTGACGGGCTGAAACACTCCCGGGACACTGCTGGACGCTCGCACCGCCTGGCCGGTATTGCCGCGTGCAAACACCGTGCGCTCGCCATCCTCCAGCCGTGTCGCAACAGCTACAAAGGGCTTGGACAATTGCTCCAGGGGCTTGCGGCGCACTTGTTCATTGACGTAGTCCTCCAGCTTCTGCCCCAGCACCAGCCCGCCCGACGAGAACTGCAAATCGCGGATCTTGGCCTCATCCAGGGCCACGGCCTTTTCCTGCAGCTCAAACGCATTCATGCCGCTGGCATACATCGCGCCCACCACGCTGCCGGCGCTGGTGCCGGCTACCACTGTCGGCGCAAAACCGTTGGCTTCCAGCATCTTGATGACGCCAATATGGGCAAAGCCTTTGGCCGCGCCACCACCCAGCGCAATACCGACCTTGACGGGCACAGGTGATGCCGCAGCGGCGGGCACGGAGGCCGCTGGAGTGGCCTGTGTGAGGCCAGGCGGTGTGCTGCCACAGGCCGCCAGGGCGGCTGAGCCAAGAACGGTAGCGAGGCGGGAAAAGGCTTGCATATGTGTGCGGGGAGCACTGGCGGCGGGTAGCAGTGGACTAGCTGAAAGAGTAAAGCGGTAGATGCTATAAAAAAGAAGCTGGCACCGCTTGATTTAAAAGGGTTTCAGATACTTTTCTATCTGAATCTCTTTATATGCAAGCGCTACCAGCTATATTTTTTGATGCCTGGCCCGTTGAATCGCCTTGATCAACGGGGCTGGTGCACGTGGCTCAATTCGCCAATGCCGCCTTCACCACAGCCGACACCTGGCCCATATCGGCCTTGCCTGCCAAGCGGGTCTTGACTACGCCCATGACCTTGCCCATGTCGCCTGGCCCTGCAGCGCCGAGTTCAGCGACGATGGCTTTCACGGCGGCCAGCGTTTCTTCGGCCGACATGCGCTCGGGCAGGTAAGCCTGCAGCACGGCCATCTCGGTTTTTTCCTTGTCGGCCAGGTCCTGCCGGCCTGCGGCTTCAAAAGCGGTGATCGAGTCCTTGCGCTGCTTGATGAGCTTGTCCACGATGGCCACCACTGCCACGTCGTCCAGTTCAATGCGCTCGTCCACTTCCTTTTGCTTCATCGCGGCCTGCAGCAGGCGGATGGTGCCCAGGCGTTCGCTGTCCTTGGCGCGCATGGCGGTTTTCATGTCTTCGGTGATCTGTGCTTTGAGGCTCATGGCGGCTTCCTTTGGTCAGGTAGTGCAGGGGAACAGGGTTTGCCAAAAGGCTTTCTGGCTAGGCGTCAGCGCCGCAGACAGTAGTCTTGCTGCGGCAAGGCGCTGCAACGACGCCCGAGCGCCTTTTGGCAGACCCAAAAAACAAAAACCCGCGCTTGGCGTCCCTAGCGCGGGTTTTGGGATCCAAGCGAGAGGCTCGGAATCCGAAGATCAGTACATCTTCTTGGGCAGTTGCATGCTGCGAACGCGCTTGTAGTGGCGCTTCACGGCGGCTGCCTTCTTGCGCTTGCGCTCGGCGGTGGGCTTCTCGTAGAACTCACGGGCGCGCAGGTCGGTCAGCAGGCCGAGCTTTTCAATGGTGCGCTTGAAGCGGCGCAGTGCAACGTCAAAGGGTTCGTTTTCTTTTACGCGGATCGTAGTCATTAGCTAATGGTTTTCCAAGATGTTGCTCGCAGAGGGGCTTGGGGAGATCGGGCCTCAAGACCATGCGTAGCGGTTTCCCCGTCTGTAACTAGTATTTGGCCGACGGGGCATTGCCAGCAAAGCCGGAGATTATAGCTGAAAGAGCGCCAGCTGTGCTGCATTTTGATGCCAGCTTCCGCGCACGTTGCGCGTGCAAGAGGGGTTCCCCACGCGGACATTCAGAACGCCTTTGGTGCTTCCACGCTTGAAAAGCGCACGTCAAGGGCCTGTGAGAGGCCCCAATCGCGCGACTGCTTGCTTGCATATCGCACAAAACCGTAATGGCGTGGAAATTGCTTCGCGTTGTAACACTCATTCTCATTCATCGGCGGGTATCCCAGGTCATCAGCCCGGGCCGTCTTGCCGCAGACACCATGGCATTCATGCACCGCGTATCGGGTTGGCTGGGCCGCCTCAGTGTGGGCCGCAAGCTCATGCTTATCTATCTGCTGGACCTGACGGCCGTGATCTATGTGTCCAGCATCCTGATCCACGAAAAGTACCTGGCCATTGATTTCACCCGCAAGGAAATCGTGGGCACCACCTACGCAGCGGTGGTGCGCGATGGGTTGATGGGGCAGTTTTTGGACCCTTCCCAGCAGCCTCCGCAGGTGGCCGAAGTGCTGACCCGACTGGCCGGGGTGCGTGCCGCACATGACGAGCAATTGCGTACGGCGGACGTGGGTCAACGTTTCAGCAACGCGCTGGAGCAGTTGCCCGTCAGTGCGCCCAAGGCCACGGATGCCTTGTCGCTCACCCGCCAGCGCAGCCAGTTGCTGCGCGAGGGGCGCGAGCTGCTCACCACCGTGGGCAACCAGTCCAACCTCATCCTCGACCCGGACCTGGACAGCTATTACGTGATGTCGCTGGTGGTGTTGCGGTTTCCTGAGCTGTTGCAGGCCGTGCACGACACGGTGATCTTTCTGAACGCGGCTCCGAGCGGGCGAGGGCCGCAGTGGTCGTCCGAGCTGCTGACGCTGGTAGGCCGACTGGACGCCGTGATGCTGGGCATTGAGTCGGACTACAACCAGGCCTTCATCGCAGGGTCGCCCGAAATGCGTGCGGCGCTGGCCCGCCAGCGTGAGGCGCTGAAGGCATCGCTCCAGAGCTTTCAGTCGTTGCTCCAAGGCATTGCCGCAGGCGAATCGCGCCTGACGATGGCGCAGGTCGGTGAGCAGCAGTCGCAAGTGCTGGGCGCGCTGCGTGATGCGTGGACCGTGGGCATCATGGACCTGGAGCGCCTGCTGCACCAGCGGGTGGACAGCCTGTTTGCGCGCATGTGGCTGCACCTGGGCACGGCGCTGGTGCTGCTGGGCTGCATTCTTTCGCTGGTGACCTTGGTCGCGCGCCAGATCGCCAAGCCGCTGCAGCAACTGGCCCGCGTGGCCGACGAGGTGCGCAAGAGCGGCGACCACACATTGCGCGCCCAGTGGAACAGCCGCGACGAAATCGGACGCCTGGTCACAGCGTTCAACGAGATGCTCTCGCAACTCGACCGCGACCGCTTGCTGCAGCAGGAACTGGCTGCCAGCGCCCGTGCATCCGAGGCGCAGCGAGAGCTGGTGGAAGCGTTCCCGATCCCGATGGTGGTCACTTCGGTTCCTGAACACGAGGTGCTGCATTCCAACGCCCCAGCCGCGCATTGGCTGAACGGTTGCACGACCGACCCCTGGGCCGCGGGGCTGGAGCCGGGTGTCCGCGCGCGGTTCTTTCAGCGGCTGGCTGACCAAGGCTCGGTGGACGAATTTGAGGTGCGCTGGAAGGGCAGCCCGGAGCCCTCCTGGGCGGTGTTGTCGGCGCGCCGCCTGATTTTTCAGGGGCGCGACGCAGTGCTGACCGCGTTCACGCCCATCAATGTGCTCAAGGTGATGGAGCAACGGCTGGAGCTGTGGGCCAAGGTGTTTGAAGCCTCGTCCGAGGGCATCATCATCATGAACGCCGAGCAGCAGATCATCAGCGTGAACAAGGCGTTTTGCCGCAGCACGCACTACGACTTCTATGAAGTCATCGGCGAAGACCTGGGCTTTTTGCTGGAAGAGGCCGGAGGCGAGCCACTGTCGGCCCAAATCAACCGCACCATGCTCGAAAAGGAATCGTGGCAGGGCGAGGTGCGGTTTCGCCGCCGTTCGGGCGAGACGTATCCAGCCTGGCTCATGGTGTCGGCCGTGCGCGAGAGCAAGGGCGGCCCGGTGGCCAACCACATCGGCATCGCCATCGACATCACCGACCGCAAGCTCAATGAAGAGCGCATCCAGTTCCTGGCGCACCACGATGTGCTGACTAAGCTGCCCAACCGCTCGCTGTGCGTGCAGCGCTTGCAGATGGCGTTGGCGCAGGCCCCCATCACGGGCGAAAAGGTGGCGGTGTTGTTCATCGACCTGGACCGCTTCAAGGCCATCAACGACACGCTGGGTCACCACATTGGCGATGGCCTGTTGCGCTCGGTGGCCGGGCGCCTGACCCAGGCCGTGCGCAGCCGCGATACGGTGAGCCGCCTGGGCGGCGACGAGTTTGTGGTGGTAATGCGCGACGTGGCTGGGCGCGAAGACGTGCAGCAGCTGGTGGAGCGGCGCCTGATCCCGCTCATCCGGCAAAGCCACCCGGTGGAGGGCCATGAACTGAATGTGTCCTGCAGCGTGGGCATTGCGGTGTACCCCGACGACGGTAGCGACATTGACGAGCTGATGCGCCGTGCCGACGCGGCGATGTACGAGGCCAAGACCACCGGGCGCGACATGGCGCTGTTCTATTCAATGGAAACCGATCAGCGCGCGCTGGCCCGCCAGTCGATGGAGCAGCAACTGCGTCGCGCGCTGGAACGCAACGAGTTCACCTTGCACTACCAGCCGCGCCTGGCCGCCAAGGGCGCGCGCCTGCTGGGGGTAGAGGCGCTGCTGCGCTGGAGCAACCCCACGCTGGGTCATATCCCGCCCAGCGAGTTCATCCCGATTGCCGAAGAGACCGGCATGATCCGCGCGATTGGCAGCTGGGTGCTGCAGCAGGCGTGCGAACAATGGGTGCGCTGGCAGCCCGTGGCGACCGACGCCACCCGCGGCACGGCGGCACATCCGCTGGCCGATGTGTCGATCTCGGTCAACCTGTCGGCCGCGCAAATGGCCGACCCGCTGCTGGTGCCCGACATTGAGGCCCTGCTGGCCCGCACCGGCATGCCCCCGCACCGGCTGGAGCTGGAGATCACCGAGTCACAGCTGATGGACAACGCCCACGCGGCCGAACAGCAACTGGCCGCCCTCAAGTCGCTCGGCGTGCAGTTGTCCATCGACGACTTCGGCACCGGCTATTCCAGCCTGGCGTATCTCAAGCGTTTCGACATTGACCGCCTCAAAGTCGACAAATCGTTTGTGCACGACATGCTGAGCAATCCCGCCGACATGGCCATCACCCGCGCCATCATTGCGCTGGGCCACACGCTGGGTCTGAAGATCGTGGCCGAAGGCGTTGAGGACTTGGCCACCGCACAGGTGCTGGGCGTGCTGGACTGTGAAGAGCTGCAGGGCTATTACTTCAGCCGCCCGCTGCCGGTGGAGCAGCTGGAAACCTGGGCGCGCCAACACCGCGGATTGGCAGCGCGGGAGGTTGCGGCAGCGTAGAGGTCAAGCGGGAGGAAGACCCGTTGGGCCTGGGCCTCAGGGGGGCGTCGCTGCCAACGCCTGCGCGCACGCAAAGGCGCTGGCCCAGGCCCACTGAAAGTTGTACCCACCCAGCCAGCCCGTCACATCGACCACTTCGCCGATGAAATACAGCCCCGGCTGCGCCTTGCACTCCATGGTCTGCTGCGACAGCACCTTGGTGTCCACGCCGCCCAGCGTGACCTCCGCCTTTTTGTAGCCCTCGGTGCCCGTGGGCGTCAGCTCCCAGCGCGCTAGCTGTTCGGCCAGTCGCGCCAGGGCCTTGTCGGACGCTTCGTTGATGGGGCGCTGCCAGTCGGCCTCGCGTTGGGCCCAGGCATCGGCCAGGCGGCTGGGCACCAGTGTGGCCAGTTCGTTGGCGATCAGCTTGCGCGAGCGCGCCTTGCCCTGCGCCAGCGCTACAGGCAAATCGACCTTGGGCGCAAGATTGATCGCGAGCGGCGTGCCCTCTTGCCAGTAGCTGGAGATCTGCAGCACCGCCGGGCCTGACAGGCCGCGGTGGGTGAACAGCAAGTCTTCGTCAAACGACATGCGGGTTTTCTTGGCACCGGTGCTGATCTGCACGGGCAAGGCCAGGCCCGACAGCTGCGCATACGGCGCCCAGCCCGCGCCATCAAACGTCATCGGCACCAGCCCCGGGCGGCGCTCGATCAGCGGGATGTTGAACTGCTGCGCAAGTCGGTAGCCAAAATCCGTCGCGCCGATCTTGGGGATGGACAACCCACCCGTGGCAATGACCAGCGACCGTGCCACCACCGGCCCACGATCAGTATCAATTTGATAGCTGTTACCGCTTGATGGATGAGCGCTAGAGGCCAAAAATACTATATTTTTGATGCCACAAGGCTGCCAGTGAGTCACCTGGCCCGCAGCGCACTCGGCCAGCAGCATGGCAATGATGTCCTCGGCGGATCGGTCGGCAAACAACTGGCCCTTGTGCTTTTCGTGAAATGCGATGCCGTGCTTTTGCACCAGTGCAATGAAGTCCGCCGGGGTGTAGCGCGCCAGGGCCGAGCGGCAGAACTGCGGGTTCTGCCCTACAAAGTGCTTGTGCGGCGCGGCCGGGTCCAGATCGCGGTTGGTGAAGTTGCAGCGCCCGCCACCCGAGATGCGGATCTTTTCTGCCACCTTCTCGGCATGGTCGATGAGCAAGACCTTCAGGCCCCGCTGGCCCGCCTGCGCGGCACAGAAAAGGCCGGCGGCACCGGCGCCGATGACGACGGCGTCGTAAGAATTGGAAGCGTGGGGCACGGTAGGGCGATAGGGGCGGTGGCGGGGCCGCCATTGTCGCCGCTGCGTTCACGGGGCCTGATCAACGGATCAACGAATCAACGCATCAACGCATCAACGGATCAACGGATCAACGGATCAACGAATCAACGAATCAACGAATCAACGCATCAACGCATCAACGGATCAACGGATCAACGGTCATTGCCGGTACACACCACCCGGGCCTACCACCACGATGTCCACAAAGTTGGAGCCATGGTGGTTTTGTGCGCTGAACTGGTAGGTATAGCCGCCCAGGTCCAGGCTGCCCAGCCCCTGCATGGCAGACACCAGGCCGGCACGGGTTACGCCCGGGCCGGCGGCACGCAGGCCTTCGACCAGCACACGTCCATCCATGTAGCCGGTGTAGCGGTCATAGTCCACCGGCTTGTTGTGCCGCTTCATCGACGCCTGGAAGTCCCGCGTGAGCGCAATCGTGGGGCGGGTGGGCGATGGGCCTGTGCGCGCAACGGCCAGTCCGCGTGCGTCTTCACCCAGCGCCTTGAGCACGGCCGAACCCGCAGCCAGCGACAGCGCGTAAACCGGCACCCCCAAATGCGCGCGGTTGGCGCGCACATAGGTCACCACGGGCGGCCCTGCGGCGACCAGAAGCACGGCTTGTGGTTTAAGCGCGGCCAGCGCCTTGGCGGCGTCCCCTGCGTCCTGCCCGGTCGGAGCAAGCGCGTGTGATCCCGCCAGCGTCCCGCCTTCGGCCACAATGGTTTTTTCGACCAGCGGCAACAGCAGCTTGCCGAAGTCGTTGTTCTCGTAAGCCACGGCAATGCGCGATGTCTGCACCGCCACCAGATTTCGCACGATCTTGACCAGCTCATCGGCATAGCTGGCGCGCGTGGTGAACAGGTAAGGATGCTGCTGCGCCCGCACCGCCGGGCTTCCGGTGTAGACCGAGATCAGCGGCAGCTTGGCCTGCGTGAGGTAGGGCAGCAACCCGATCACCTGCGAGGTGCCCGACACACCAAACAAGGCCACCACGCCGTCTTTTTCGCTCAGCTGCTTCGCGTTCTCCAGCGTGCGGCGCGGGTCGAAACCGTCGTCCATCGTCACCAGCCGAATCTTGCGGCCGCCGATGCCGCCTTTGGCGTTGGCGTCTTCAATGGCGGCATCCTGGCCTTCGTGAATGGGCTGCAGGAAAGGCGCCATGCCGCCCGACATCGCGGTGGATCTGCCGATCAGAATGTCGCCCTTGCCGTCTGCACGAGAAGGCTGCGCCTGTGCCGCGGCTGACCAGGGCGCCAGTGCTGGCAGGGCCGCCGCAGCCCAACACAGCACGGCCCGGCGGCGCGCGCCCGAGAGGTCGTGGGCTGCACTTGCAGCGCAGGCAATGCGGGAATCGGGGGGCTGCACAACAGGCATGGGGGCTCCAAGGTCGGCGGATGGGGCCCATGGTAGGAAGCTTGCCGTGTTGGCAGCCACGGGGTTTCCCCGCGAACGCGGTCGCTCGCGAGACGCGGGTTTTCCCGCCTCCGGGGGGCGGTCAGACTGTGGTGTTGTCAGTCGGGCAACCCTGCGCATGTGCAGCGGGTGGCTTGGGCGCAGGCTGCTCCGGTGTCGCAGGGCGCGGTAGCATGTGCCATCCATTTGCCAAGGACCGCCCCATGAATCCGATCCGCTATGCCGTCTGTAGCTTGTTGCTTGCCTTCGTCGCCCCGGCGTGGGCCATCCACAAATGCATCGACGAAAAGGGCAAGGTGTCGTTTCAGGACGCGTCGTGCACGGGCCAGGGCGAGAAGATCGAAGTGCAACCCGCTATGCAGGGAGCAGCCCCCGCACCACCCAGTCCGTCCGCGGCACAGGAAGGCGCGTTCGGCCCGACTTGGCAGCGCAAGAACTATCTGCAGAGCCAGGGCGTGCCCCAGGCTCGAGCGGCCGTTGAGCGCAATCAGCGCGAATGCGCGGCGGGGCAGCAAGAGGGTGTGGCCCAGTCGGGCCCGCTTCGGCGCAGCCTGGGATCGGGCTCCCAATTTGCGCAAGAGCGTTCGGCCGCTGCGGCCAAAGACAAAGCCGCGTGCGACGCCCGCACTCAGGAGTTGCGCGAGCAGCTGAAGGCGCTCGAAGGCGAGCTCTCCAAACTTTGATGCGGCCTTTGAACTCTCCGAACGACGACGGAATCGATCTGATGCAGGCGACTACCCCTTCCAGGTAAACGGAAACTTGAACTGCTTCACGAACCCGTTGGGCACGTAGTCGCCCAGCACGCCGTATTTTTCAGGCCAGAGCTTGGTGCTTTTGACCGCGGTGCCGAACAGGTAGTCCAGAAACGCGAAGTGCGCGGCGTAGTTCTTGTCCAGCGCTTCGTTGTCCTGGCTGTGGTGCCAGTGGTGAAAGTTGGGCGTGACCAGCACGTAGCGCAGCGGGCCCAGGCGCACGCTGACGTTGGCGTGGTTGAACACCGCCTGGAAGCCCACGATGACGATGTAGGCGTCGATCACTTCCTTGCTGAAACCCAGCACATAGATGGGCGCCAGCACCAGCGTGCGGGTGATGATCAGCTCCAGGATGTGCTGGCGCGAGCCCGCCATCCAGTCCATGCTCTTGACGCTGTGGTGCACGGCGTGCAGGCGCCACAGCAGCGGAACTTCGTGGTACGCGCGGTGCGTCCAATACTGGACCAGGTCTGCCACCAGCACGATGAGGAACAGTGCCACCCAGAAGTTCAGGCCCTGCACCCAGCCGCGGATGCCGTCGTTGGCGGCCCAGCCAAAGAACTTGTGCACCAGCAGGTTGGTGGCCAGCAATACAAAGCCGACCACCATGTGGTTCACGATGAAGTGGTGAAAGTCGGTTTGCCATTCTTCGCGAAAGATCGGCTGGTCCTTGCGCAGCGCCCACAGCTTTTCAATGAAGATAAAAATCAGCGAGCTGCCCAGCAGGTCAAGGATGAACCAGTCAAGGCCGATGTACAGCGTGTCATCCGGGAAGTTGGGGTTTACCTCGACCTTGTGGCCGCCCAGAATGGCGGTCAGCGCGACCATGGCAAAGGCAAAGGTCGACAACCAGCGGGACCGGTTGAACAGAATGTTGACCAGCGAAATGCCACCGGCAACGGCCATCGCACCCAACATGATGTTGCGGATCACGGCCACGTCGTAGCTCTTGCGCAGCTGCGGCGTGGTCAGGTATTCAGGGAAGTGAAACGCCAGCACACCCAGAAAACACAGGACGGCCAGTGTGAGCGCAATCACACCCGACACCAGCCCCCGCCCGCGCCGCAATGCGCCGTGGCTTTCGGTGAACTCATTGAGCTTGTCGATTTCGAGCATGTTTCCCTCCGGCATCTGCTGCCTGCGTGCTTTAACGCAATTGATCTTGGTGGCCTGACTGAGCTTGTGTAGGCCTGTGTGGCGCGAGTGTAGCGGGACGCACGGTCATCGGCGCAGCCGCGCCGGGCCCATAAAATCGTGGCATGAACATCCCTTCCCACCAACTCAGCATGACCGTGCTGATGTCCCCCGACATGGCCAACTTCTCGGGCAATGTGCACGGCGGAGCCATTTTGAAGCTGCTGGACCAGGTGGCCTACTCGTGTGCCAGCCGCTATTCGGCCTGCTACGTCGTCACGCTCAGCGTGGACCAGGTGATGTTTCTGCAGCCCATTCATGTGGGCGAGCTGGTGACGTTTCTGGCCAGCGTCAATTACACCGGCAGCTCGTCGATGGAGGTCGGCATCAAGGTGGTGGCCGAAGACATCCGCTCGCAGGTGGTGCGGCATGTGAACAGCTGCTTCTTCACGATGGTAGCCGTGGATGAGGCGCGCAAGCCTGTGCAGGTGCCGCCCCTGTCGCCTTCCACTCCCGACGAGCGCCGCCGCTGGGACGCCGCGCTGCTGCGCAAGTCGCTGCGCAAAGAGCTGGCGGAACGCTTTCAGCAGGTGCGCGAAACCGCCACACCGTAACAGCACCACTGCCAGTGCGGCGCAGCGCGTTACGCTGCGCTCCGGCTGCGCCCCGCGAGCGACACCGCTTGCAGCGACAGGCCATCGATCTCGTTGGTGATGCCCGAGAGCACGTTGGCCACCACCGCAAATTCGCGGCCATGCTGCCCCGCGCGCGCGGCCATCACTTGCGCGTTAAAGCTCACCACCTTGGCCTCGCGCGCCACGGTCTGGATGGACGCCACGATGCCCGCCAGCTCTTTCATCAGCGTTTCAGATTTGGCCTTGCTGACCTGATCGAACGCGGTAGTCGCTGTGTTGAGCGCTTCGAGCGCGCTGTCGGTGGACTCCACCAGCCGCGCCAATGCGTCTTCAACCCGCGGGCTTTGGCGCTCTGCCAGGTCCAACGCTGTGCCCACCTGCTGCGCAAAAGCGTCGATGGTGGCGCCCACGCCAGCAGGGCCGTGGTAGGTCTTGCGGATGATGTCGCCGCTGGTTGTGTCGAGATGGCGGGCGGTGTCTACCAACTTGGCCTGGCTGTCGGTGAACAGCGCCAGCGAGCCGCGCGCGGCCTTCATGTGCAGGTCGCTGCCGCGTGCGGCCAGCACCGTCTGCAGCACCATGCGTTGCGACAACATGCGCTGGCGTGCTGCCAGGTTGACGAGCGACATCTCGCTGTCACGCCCGCCAGAAGACCCCGGCTTGAGCACCAGAGCGGGCGTCGAAGAAAAGGGCATGCCGGTGCGGGGAGAGAGTGAAAAGGCTGCCATGGTGTTCCTTGTTCTGGTTGCATCCAGATACAGATCAACAAGCAATACCTGGGCCAGTGGCGTGTGTGGCGCATGAACCAAACCGGTGCTGCGGTGTAGCTGCACGAGGGGCAACGCACGCACGGGGAACGACGCGCACGGACGACGGCACGCAAGCGCGTTCAGCCTTCCGCGCGCTCGACGCTCGACCTGAACCGCCGTGGCTGTTATCCGGTGGCTTGGGGGTCAGGGTCAGGGTGATGGCGCAGTCGCAACGACGGCCGCTACCAGAAGGACTCTCCGCTCAGCCCGCGCGGCGCACCATCGGCTGTGCCACCCCGTCGTGAGATGCCAGGGCGATGCCACGCACCACGTCCCCCACCACAATCACCGACGGGCTGGCCAAACCCTCGCGGGCGATGGTGGCGTGCAGTGCGCCCAGCGTGGTAACCGCGTGGCGCTGCTGAGGCAGGCTGGCGTGCTGGATGATGGCCACGGGCGTGTCAGCAGGCAGGCCGGTGAGCAGCTCTTGCTCGATGGTGGCCGCGCCGCTCACACCCATGTAGATCACCAGCGTGAGCTTGGCGTCGCGGGCCGTGGCGGCCAGTTGGCGCCAGTCGGTACCTGCATCGCCGGGTTTGGCATGGCCGGTGACAAAGACCACGCCGTGGGCATGCTCGCGGTGCGTGAGCGGTGCGCCCAGCGAGGTCAGGCCTGCCAGCCCCGCCGTGATGCCGTTGATCACGGTGACGGGCACCCCCGCTGCGCGCAGGTGTTCCACCTCTTCACCACCGCGCCCAAAGATGAAGGGGTCGCCGCCCTTCAGGCGCACCACGGTTTCGCCTTCGTTCACGGCCATCAGCATCAGCTTTTCGATGAAGGCTTGCGGCGTGCTTTTGCAGCCGCCGCGTTTGCCCACATAGACGATGCGGGCTGTGGGCGATGCGTGCGCCACGATAGCGTCGCTCACCAGGTCATCCACCAGCAGCACGGTGGCGGCCTGGATGGCCTTGAGCGCCTTGAGGGTGAGCAGCTCCGGGTCGCCCGGGCCTGCGCCCACCAGTGTGCAGCTGCCGCCCGTGCCCAGGTGCGGGCGCGGCGTGTCGATGGGGGGTGTGGGGCGGCTCATGGGGATGTCTCCGAAACTGTTTGATCCGCAAGTCGCAAGATGTGTTCCACCTGTCGCTCAATGGCGGGCGGAATCGGCAACTCGCCCGCGAGGACTCGGCGTGTGTAGTGGGCTGTGGTGGCTACGTCGATCTCTGCGGGCAGGCCGGGCACTTCGCTGGCGGTGCCAGGTTGTTGCGATTCGAGCACCGCGTGTACGCCGTGTACGAAGCCGTCGTAACGGGGGGTGCGGCGCGGGTCGGTGGCCACCTCGCCCTCCAGCCCGCGTGAGAGCAGGGCGCTCATGCCCAGCGTGTGAAACGTGGTCTGCAGCATCTCGAAATATTCGGGGTGTGTGTAAGCCGTGACCACCACCGCAGGCCCCGCGCACGGGTTCATCAGTTTGACTACGCTGTGCCCCGGGTTGCGCAAGCCCACCACCTCGCGCACGGCCAGCAGGCGCGCCAGGCCTGCGTGCAGGTGCTGGGTCTGGATGTGGCGCACGATGCCGTTTGCTATTTTTTCAGGAGCTATCAGACCAGGTACATCAAGCGCTAGAAGCACATCTGATGCCAAAACGCGCCGCGCTTCGGTGCGCATGCCGTGCAGCAGCACCGGCAGCCCCTCGCGTGCCAGCAGCAGCGCTAACAGCGGGGTGAGCACCGGCAGCTTGCGCGCGCCGTTGTAGCTGGGCAGCACGATCAGGGGGGCGTCGCACGCGGGCACTTTGGCCAGGCGCTGGTGGGTGGCGTCCAGAAACCCGCACATCTCCTCCGCCGTCTCGCCCTTGATGCGCATCGCCAGGCAGAAGGCGCCGATCTCCAGGTCGCTCACGGCGCCATCCAGCACCTGGCCGAACAGGTCGGTGGCCTGCTCGCGGGTGAGGGGCTTGGCGCCGCGCGCGCCGCGCCCAATTTCCTTGATGTACTGGCTAATGCCCATGGTCTTTTGGTTTGGTGGCGGGACTTGTGAAACAGGGCTTCAGCATCGTTATTTCGGCTTGCCGTACAGGCGTACTGTCTGCGCCGAAATGCCTAGCTGAAGCCCTGTTGCACAAGTCCTTGTGGGTGTTTTGCGGGCGGAGCGCTATTTTCGCGCAAGCAAGCCAACTTCTGGTTATATGGTGACGTGGGCAGCAGCAGTGGCTGCAGCCAGCGGCCCTGTGGCGCGCACCATGCGTTTCAGCTCGGGCAGGCATGAGCCGCAGTTGGTGCCGCAGCGCAGCTTGCCCTGCAGTTGCGCCAGGCGGTCGTTGTCGGTGCCGTGGCAATGCGTCAGCTCGGCGGTAATGGCCGCGTCCGTCACGTTGAAGCAGGTGCACACCGACTTGCCGCGCGATTGCACGGCCACGGGCGCCTTGGCGCCGGGCACCAGCAGCAGGCGGCCATAAGTTTGGGCGGGCAATTCTTCTTGCAGCAAGGTCTTGAGCCAGCCTTCTGCGCTGGTGTCCCCCGCCAGCACCACACCTTCGAGTGTGGTGGCGCCCCCCTCGGAGGGGGGGCGGCGCACCAGCCGCGCGGCGCGGCGCTGGCCGCGTTTTTTGTCGGCATAGCGCAGCGTGTCGGCGGCGGCCAGGCCCATCAACCCCTCGATGCGTTCGATGACCGCGTCGGCAGGCGCCTCGTGCGCGGCTGCGCGCAGCAGCACGCCGGTGCGTTCGCGGCCCGGTTCATCCAGGGGCGTGTTGTTGCTGAACGGCACGCAGCTGGCAAACGGAAACTCGGCCATCAGTGCCGACAGCGCTTCGCGTGTGGCCAGAGCGCCGTCCGCGCCTTCGTTTGGCAACCAGGCCATGGCCAGCAGCGTCCAGGGCAGCTCAGCCTTCAGCACTTTTACCGCCGCGTGTTTCAGCTCCGGCTGTTTGGACGTGGGGCAAAACGCGGAGGTGGTCAGCGCATTCACGCCCGCCAGCCGTTCGCCGGTGGACGACACCCCGCTCAGAAATTCGCTGCCCCAGTGCATGGCCATGAAGGCTTGCGACAGGCCCAGCGTGGCATCGGCTTGCACGGGCACCACGATGGAGCCGCGCTTGCTGGTCACGTGCACCAGGTCGCCATTCGCCAGTTTGCGGCGTTCCATGTCCTGCGGGTGCATCTGCACACAGGGCTCTGCCACATGGCCAAACAAGCGGCCCAGGGTGCCGGTGCGGGTCATGCCGTGCCATTGGTCGCGCAGGCGGCCGGTGGTCAGGCTGAAGGGGTAGCGCGACTCGCGTTGTTCGGCTGTGGGTTGCCAGGCGTGTGCCGCAAAACGGGCGCGGCCATCGGCGGTGGGATAGATACCGTCTTCGTACAGACGCGCCTTGCCGATGGCGCGAGGTCCGCCTGGCAGCGCGGTCGCGTCGCCGTCCACATGGCTACCGCTCGCCGGGTCCGACGGACACGGCCATTGCTGCGGGCCATGCGATTCAAGCAGCTCCCACGACAGGCCGGTGATGTCCAGATCACGCCCGCGCGTGCTTTCGCGGTGCTCTTTCCACACGGCCTCGGCACCCTGGTCGGCCCGCTCGGTGGAGTAGGGGAACAAGGTGGGCAGTCCCGGGCGCAGCCGTGCCTCCAGCTGGTGCGCAAACTGCACCGCAATGGCCCAGTCGTGCCGCGCCAAACCAGGGGCGGGAACGGCGGTGCGCACGCGCGAGATGCGGCGCTCGCTGTTGGTCACGGTGCCGGTTTTTTCGCCCCAGGTGGTGGCGGGCAGCAACAGGTGAGCGTACGCGCACGTGGCGGCGGTGGCAAAGGCTTCCTGCACCACCACAAACTCCGCGCGCTCCAGGGCGCGGCGCACGGTGGCCTGATCGGGCATGCTTTGCGCGGGGTTCGTGCAGGCAATCCACAGGGCCTTGATCTCGCCATCGGCGGCGGCCTGGAACATCTCCACCGCCGTTTTGCCGGGCTTGGATGGCACATCAGCCACACCCCACAGCGCAGCCACTTCGGCGCGGTGCTGGGGGTTGGCCAGGTCGCGGTGGGCACTGAGCAGGTTGGCCAGGCCACCCACTTCGCGCCCGCCCATGGCGTTGGGCTGCCCGGTCAAGCTGAAGGGGCCTGCGCCGGGCTTGCCGATCTGCGCCGTCGCCAGGTGCAGGTTGATGAGCGCGGCGTTCTTGGCCGTGCCGCTGCTGCTTTGGTTCAGGCCCTGGCAGTACAGGCTCAGGGTCGCTTTCGACGTGGCAAACCACTTGGCCGCCGTGGTCAGGTCGGCCACGCTGATGCCGCAGGTCTGCGCCACGCGTTCCGGCGTGTAGTCACGCACCAGGGCCTTGAGTTCGTCAAAGCCGGTGGTGTGCGCGGCGATGTACTCGGCGTCCATCCAGCCTTCCCACAGCATGAGGTGCAGCATGCCGTTGAACAGCATCACATCGCTACCAGGCTGGATGGGCAAAAACAGGTCCGCCAAACCCGCAGTGTCGGTGCGGCGCGGGTCGGCCACGATGACCTTCATTCCCGGGTTGGCCGCGCGTGCGTCTTCGATGCGGCGGAACAGAATGGGGTGCGCCCAGGCCGCGTTGCTGCCCACGATGAACAGGCACTGCGCGTGGTTCACGTCGTCGTAGCAGGCGGGCGGTGCATCGGCGCCCAGCGTTTGCTTGTAGCCCGCCACGGCGCTGCTCATGCACAGGCGGGAGTTGGTGTCGATGTTGTTGGTGCCGATCAGGCCCTTGGCCAGTTTGTTGAAGACGTAGTAGTCCTCGGTGAGCAACTGGCCGCTGACGTAGAAGCCCACGGCATCGGGGCCGTGTTCGCGGATGACCCGCGCGAACTGGTCGGTGGCCAGGGTCAGCGCTGCGTCCCAGGGCATGGGCAGTGCGGCTTTCTCGCTGCGCTGCGCGCGGTGCAGCGGGTGCAGCAGGCGGGTTTGCAGGGTGACGGGGTGGGTGGCGGTGAGGTGCAGGGTGGAGCCCTTGGTGCACAGGCGGCCGAAGTTGGCGGGGTGGGTGGGGTCGCCGCGCACGCCGGTGATTTGTGCGCCTTCGGATTCGATGATCACGCCGCAGCCTACGCCGCAGTAGGGGCAGGTGGATTTGGTTTCTTGCATGGGGCGTGGTTTTAAGTGTTTTTGGGCTCTATCGCTTATCCATTAAGCGCTAGTAGCTATTATTTTGGTAGTGTTTTTCGTGCCAACCTGTCGGACTGGGGTTGTCGAATGCTGGGCGCAACCCAATCCGTTCGGGCTGAGCTTGTCGAAGCCTTGCGCTGATCGTGGTGTGTGCCTTTGTTGGGGGCGGAGGCCGGGAGTCGCCCGGCATGCGAGTAACTTTCTTTTGGGTCGCCAAAAGAAAGTCACCAAAGAAAAGGCGACCCCCAGTCTGCGACCCCTTCGCTTCGCTACGGGGCGACCTGCGTCGTGGCGGTTGCGGGGTGCGCCGCAGAACTCACTGCGCTGCGGTGCAGCTCCGTTCAGACAACTGCGGCGAGTCAGATCACGAGGCATGCGCGCACTGGCGCGCATGCTCACCCCGCAACCGCCCCGACGCAGGCGCAGCCAGCAGGGGTTTGGACAGCCGAACAGCCAGCAACCAAATAGCCGAACAGCTACGCGGGCCTTTGCTTCGCTCGGCCCTGGTTGCGCAGCGCGAGGCGCTTGCGCCTGCGCGTTCGGGGCCGAGCGCAGCGTAGCGAAGCAATGGCCCGTGTGGGTGTCCGGCTCCCGTGGGTTCCCCTCAGGATGCGCCGAGGAGCGCAGCGGCCAGCGGATCAGGGCTCGCGATTGTCTGAGCGCAGTGAAACGAAGCGAGTTCGAGCGAGACCCCGCTGGACGCGAGCACCGCAGGTTTCCCTGCACGCCCGCAAGGGCGTGAGGGGACGCAGCGTGTAGGGTCGCCTTCTCTTTGGTGACTTTCTTTTGGCGAAGCAAGAGAAAGTTACTGCGCCGCCGGGCGCACACCCCGGCCTCTGCCCTTTGCACGGGCGAGGAATCAAAAAGAAGCGCAAGACCAGACACCTCAGACCCCAGCAGTTCTACGAGCAGGTCCCGCCACAGGCCGCGTCAAATCCGTCGCCACCGTCGCGAGTTCGCCCGCATCCAGATACACCGCCCCATCCTCCACCTTCACTGCAAACTTCGGCGTGCACCCCTCATCCGGCGCCGCCGCCTGCCCATCGCACAACCCAATCGTCCAGTTGTGCAAAGGGCAGGCCACATGCGTGCCAAACACAATGCCTTGCGACAACGGACCGCCCTTGTGCGGACACCGGTCCAGCAGCGCAAAAACACCGCCCGCGTCGTTGCGAAACACCGCCACATCCAGCCCCTGGGGTCGGGACACGCGGCGCGATCCCAGCACGGGGATGTCGTCCACGCGGCAGACCTGCTTCCATACGGCGGCGGTGGGTGCGGGGGGCTGTGTGGTCGTAGTGGTGGCGGTGGGGCTCTTGGTCATGGCAGTTCCTGGTATTTTTCTAGCGGGGGCGAACGCGCTCAGCCTCTTGGCCTCTCAGCCGGCCATGGCGGCGTACAGGCCGGTCACACGGTCCATGCTGGACAGCAGGTTCTCGCTGGCCACAAACACTTCAGACACCTGGCGCGCCGCGTTGGCACCGCCGGGTTGCAGGCGCTGCAAGGCAGCGTCAAAAAATACCCATTGGCCTTCCGCCAGCTGCAACTCTTGCCGGATGCGGTCGGTGGCCTGGGGGGCGTCGCGCAGCACAGCATTGGCGGCAACGAACTCGGTACGGGATTTGGCGATTTCGGCGGTAGCGGTGGGCGCGTCCACCGGCAGCAGCGCCGACAGGCAGAACTTGGCCATGCGCTGGCTCAGCATGCGCTGTCGGCCTGCCACGTTCACCAGGTGGCCCACGGGTTTGCCCGACGCGGCCTCGTACTGCACGGTGCCCTGTTGGGCCAGCGCCAGTACCTTGGCGTCGGCGGCTAGCAAGGCGCTGGCGCCGTCGCGTGATGGGGCGGCGCCGACCAGCGTCGTCTTGTGCTCGCTCCAAGCGGCTTCCAGCCGCGTGTAGGTGTCGCGAATGGTGGGCGACGGCGCATAGGCCTTCAGCTCCACCAGCTGGCGGTCAAACAGCGCCATCGACTGCTGCAGCACCTGTCGAGCGGCAGGGCTGTCGGCCTTGTGGGCCAGGGCTAGCCAGGCTTTGCCCACACGTTGGCTCAGCATGCGCTGGCGCCCGGCTTTGTTGATGGCGTCGTTCAGGTCGGTCACCTGGGCATGCGCAGCGTGCCAGGGCGAGAGCAGGGCGCTTGCAGTGACGGCGCCGCCTGCAGCGTTCACAAGAAAAGTTCTGCGGTGCATGGATGTGGGGGCTCCGGGGAAGTGAAGGCGATCAGAGGGCATGGTCACAACGAAACAAGTGAAGTGCGCCCGGCGCTCATGCGCTGACCGGCTCGAACTGGCGCGTATCCACGGCGGCCTTGTCAAAGTCGAACCAGGGGTCAGGCTCGCCGTCCAGCGCAAACTGCAGCTGTTCCCACAGCGCCTTGCGGCCGGCGTGGTCTTCCAGGATGCGTTTTTTCACATAGTCGAGGCCCACGCGGTTCACGTAGTGCACGGTGCGCTCCAGGTACCAGCCTTCCTGGCGGTACAGCTCGCAGAAGGCGCCGGTGTACTCCAGCACTTCTTCGGCGGTTTTCAGCTTGGTAAAGAAGTGCGCCACCTCGGTCTTGATGCCGCCGTTGCCCGCCACGTACATCTCCCAGCCGCTGTCCACGCCGATGATGCCCACGTCCTTGATACCCGCCTCGGCGCAGTTGCGCGGGCAACCGCTCACGGCAAATTTGACCTTGTGCGGGGCATACATGCGCCACATCGCGCGTTCCAGGTCCTTGCCCATCTGGGTGCTGTCTTGTGTGCCCATGCGGCACCACTCGCTGCCCACGCAGGTCTTCACGGTGCGCAGGGCCTTGGCGTAGGCGTGGCCGCTGGGCATGCCGATGTCCTTCCACACGTTGACCAGGTCTTCCTTCTTCACGCCCAGCAGATCAATGCGCTGGCCGCCGGTGACCTTGACGGTGGGGATGTTGTACTTGTCCACGGCATCGGCAATGCGGCGCAGCTCGTCGGCCGTGGTCTCCCCGCCCCACATGCGGGGGATGACGCTGTACGTGCCGTCCTTCTGGATATTGGCGTGGCTGCGCTCGTTGATGAAACGGCTTTGCGGGTCGTCCTTGGCCTCCTTGGGCCAGGTGCTGATGAGGTAATAGTTGACGGCGGGGCGGCAGCTGGCGCAGCCGTTGGGGGTCTTCCATCCCATGAACTGGAAGACGTCGGCAATGGTCAAAAGCTTGTTGGCGCGGATTGACTCACGCACCGCCTGGTGGCCGTGGTCGGTGCAGCCGCACATGGCTTTCGTCTTGGGTGTGGCGCTGTAGTCGCCGCCGGCGGTGAACATCAGGATCTGCTCCACCAGGCCCGTGCACGAGCCGCACGATGCGCTGGCCTTGGTGTGCTTCTTGACCTCTTCCAGCGTGAACAAACCCTTGTCCTTGATGGCCTTGCAGATGGCGCCTTTGGTCACGCCGTTGCAGCCGCATACCTCGTCGGTGTCGGCCATGGCAGATGCCTTGCTCTGGCCCTGGTGGCCCACGTCGCCCAGGTGCGACTCGCCAAACATGAGCTTGTCGCGCAGGTCGCTCACGCTGCGGCCATCGCGCAGCAGCTTGAAGTACCAGCTGCCATCCACGGTGTCGCCATACAGGCACGCGCCCACCAGCTTGTCGTCTTTGATGACGAGCTTTTTGTATACGCCGCCGAAGGGGTCGCTCATCACGATCTCCTCGGTGTCGTCTCCTCCTTGAAAGTCCCCGGCCGAGAACAGGTCGATGCCCGTCACCTTGAGCTTGGTCGACGTGAGCGAGCCCAGATAGCGACCAATGCCGAACTCCGCCAGGTGGTTGGCCAGCACCTTGCCCTGTTCGAACAGCGGGGCCACCAGCCCATACGCAATGCCCCGGTGTGCGGCGCATTCGCCCACGGCGTAGATGCGTGCGTCGGTGGTGGTTTGCAGCGTGTCGCTCACCACAATGCCGCGGTTCACGTGCAGGCGCATCTTTTCGGCCAGGACCGTGTTGGGGCGGATGCCCACCGCCATCACCACCAGGTCGGCGGGCACCTGGGTGCCGTCTTTGAATCGGATGGCTGCCACGCGGCCGTCCGTATTGCCCACCAGCGCCTGCGTCTGCGCACCCATCAAGAACTGCATGCCGCGTTCAGCCAGCGACTTTTGCAGCATCTTGCCTGCCACGTCGTCCAGCTGGCGCTCCATCAGCCAGTCGCCCACATGCACCACGGTGACCTGCATGCCACGTTTCATGAGGCCGTTGGCGGCCTCAAGGCCCAGCAGGCCACCGCCGATGACCACGGCGTGTTTGTACGTGGCGGCGGCATCGATCATGGCCTGCGTGTCGGCGATGTCGCGGTAGGCCAGCACACCTTTCAGATCCTTGCCAGGGATGGGGAGGATGAAGGGGTTGGAGCCCGTGGCAAGGATCAGGCGGTCGTATTCGGCCGTGATCACATCGCCCGCGCTGCCGGTGGCACTGACCACGCGGCGCACGCGGTCCACGTCGGACACGGTGAAGCCGGTGTGCAGCGTGATGTGGTGGTCGGCGTACCAGGACCAGTCGTTCAGAATGATCTCGTCGATGGTCTGCTCGCCTGCCAGCACGGGCGACAGCAAAATGCGGTTGTAGTTGGGGTGCGGCTCGGCCCCGAACACCGTGATGTCATACAGATCGGGGGCAATCTTGAGCAGCTCTTCCAGCGTGCGCACACCGGCCATGCCGTTTCCCACCATCACAAGCTTGAGCTTTTTCATCGTGACTGACTCCGTCGGTTCATCGCCTGGGCAACTCGAAAAACAAAAAAGGCGTCCACACGATGCAGCTTCGATCTGAACTCGAAACCGCATGTGGGGACGCCTTCGTCCTGGCAATTCTTCAGTGCGCCATTGCACGGGGGAACTGCGTGACCCTGCCGGGTCGTTGCGATGCTTCAAGCAATGGCCGTGCCAGATGGTTTGCACTGATGTGGGGCGATAGGCGCCGCTTGAAGCGCGCATGGCGTCTGCGTGCGGACCGGCACCGTACAGGCAGGGTCCACATCGGCGCAACGGGTGCGCTGCATGCACCACCTTGGGCACGAAACCTGCGTGCAGTTGGTGCATGAGTTTTGAACTGGACTTCGGCCAGACCTCGCTGGCGGGGCGCAAAGACGTGAACGAAGACTTTGCTGCGCTGGTGGAGGGCCAGGGGCGCGACCGCGAGCGCGGGGCCATTGCGGCCATTGCCGACGGAGTCAGTGCCGGGGGCAACGGCCGCGAGGCTGCGCAGACCACGGTGAACACGCTGGTCAACGACTACTTTGGCACCCCCGAGACTTGGGACACCACGGTGGGGCTGGACCGCATCTTGAGCGCCCACAACGGGTGGCTGGCGTCCATGAACCGCCGCCGCCAGCCTGCAGTGGGGCTGACCACCATCACGGCCCTGGTGCTGCGGGGGCAGTCGTACACGCTGGCCCATGTGGGCGACACACGCGCCTATCTGCTGCGGGGCGGCCGGCTGCAACTGCTGACGGCCGACCATGTGATGCACCAGCGGGACTTTGCCCACCAGCTCACCCGCGCCATGGGGCTGGACGACCATGTGGTGGTGGACTACAGCCAAGGCGAGCTGCAAAGTGGCGACCTGTTTGTGCTGCTGTCTGACGGCGTACACGGCAGCCTGCCCGAGCGCGAGCTGCGGCAACTGTTGCGGCAGGACACGGTGCACGCACAGGCGCTGAGCGAAGCGCTCACCCAGGCCGCACTGCGCCGCGGCAGCAACGACAACATCACCGCCCTGGTGGTGCGGGTGCAAGGGGCGCTGGAGGCCACGCTGCAGGACGAGTCCCGCCGCGCGCACGACCTGCCGGTGCTGCCGCTGCTCAAAGTGGGCGACCCGGTGGATGGCCTGGTGGTGACCGCCGTGGTGGCCGACAACGGCATTCACCGCATTTACCAGATGCGCCACCCGCCCACGCAGCGGCTGTACGCGCTCAAGACCCTGGTGCCTGCCCGCGCGCACGACTCAGAGGAGCGTGCCACGCTGGCGCACGAGGCCTGGGTGGCGCGCCGCATGCAGTCGGGCCACGCGGCGGTGCACCTGGCGCGGCTGAACACATGGCCTGCCGAGGACCAAACCGCCGAAAATCCCGCCGAAAACGCCCATGCCAGCGCGTTCTATCTGCTGTACGACTGGCATTCAGGCGAAACGCTGGGCCAGCGCATGCGCCGCGGCGAGCCGCTGACAGTGGCCCAGACAGTGGCGGTGGTCATGCAGGCCGCGCAGGTGCTGGGCTGGCTACACCGCCAAGGGGTGGTGCACCGCGACATCAAACCCGACAACCTGCACCTGGGCGACGACGGCGTGCTGCGCGTGCTGGACCTGGGCGTAGCCTTGTCCGGCCGCGAGCCCGAGGCCACGCGCCGACTGCACGCGGGCACGCCCAGCTGCATGAACCCCGAGCAATGGCCGGGCTACGAAAAGAGCGGGGACCCGGCCGGCCAGTTGCCCGACGCAGGCAGCGACCTGTTTGCGCTGGGTGTCACGCTGTACCAGCTGCTGGCCAAAGGGCGCCTGCCGTATGGCGACGTGGTGCAGTACCAGCTGGGCCGCTACCACCGCGACCCCGTGGCCCCCAGCCGCCACAACCCCAGCGTACCCATCTGGCTCGACCAGATTGCCCTGAAGGCCGTGGCCCGCAACCTCACCCACCGTTTTGAAACCGCCGAGGAACTGCTGCTGGCGCTGGAGCGCGGCGCATCCCGCCCCTTATCCGCCCCCGGCCCGCAACCGCTGATGCAACGCGACGCCACGGCGGTGTGGAAGATCGCGCTGGTGGTCAGCGTGCTGGTGAATCTGCTGCTGGTGTACTGGCTGGTGTTTTTGCCGCTGTAGTGCGGGGTGATGCGGTTGCTTCTAAAGTAATAGCTGCTAGTGCTTTATGGATAAGCGCTAGAGCCATATTTGATCCATATTTTTTACTTGAGTGGTGCTCGTTGAGTTCAGGGGCGAGCCTTGCAGGCTAGCGCAGCGCCGGATTGGCTCCCTTCCCCCTCGTGGGTGAAGGCGGGGGAGAAAGGGCCTTGCGCGCGCAGCGCCTGATCGCCCCCTCTCCCCAACCCTCTCCCGCGAGGGGAGAGGGAGTTTCAGCACGCTATCTCAGGGCTCGGACGCAGTGGGTTGACCCCTTCAAGTCCGCGCTCTTCCGCCACTCTCGGCCCAGGTCCGCGTCCACCGAATCTGCATCACCCGCAGCAGCACCAGCATGGCCGCCGCGCACGCGGCGATGGCCACAAACCCCCACAGGTACGTGCCGCTGAACTGGCGCGACACGCCCATAGCGTTGGGGATCAGCCCGCCGCCCAGCGCGCCAATCTCGCCAATCATCGAGCCCGCCACCGCGGTCGACAGCGGCCAGCGCAGGGGCACCAACTGGAACAGCGCCCCGTTGCCCGCACCCAGTGCCGCAAAACACACCAGGAACAACAGCATGGTGACGGGCAAAGAGCTTTCGGCCATGCCACACAGCACCAGGCTGACGGTGGTGATGGCCAGCACGCCGGTCAGCGTGTTCACGCCGCCCCAGTGGTCAGACAGCCAGCCGCCAAACACACGCAGCGCCGCGCCCAGAAAGGCCGCCAGCATTGTCAGCTGCCCGGCTTGTACCTTGCTCACGCCGAACTGGTCGTAAAAGTAGCTCGGCATGAAGGTAGTCAGGCCAATAAAGCCGCCAAACGTCACTGCGTAGATCAGGCTGAAAGCCCAGCCGTCTTTTTCAAACAGGCAGGCAACATGTTCGCGAAACGTGGCGTGGGGCGAGAGGTCGGGCGGCTCTTTGGCAAACACGGCCATCACGATGGCAGGCACGGCCACACTGACCGCTGCAAACCCATACACGGCCTGCCAGCCAAACTTCTGCGCCAGCATGGGCGCCAGCAGCGCCGCCACTGCCGTGCCCACGTTGCCCGCGCCCACAATGCCCATGGCCAGGCCCTTGTAGCGCGGTGGAAACGAGCCCGAGCCCAGCGACAGCGCCACGCCAAAGCTGGCCCCTGCCACCCCCAGGAGCACGCCCAGCGCGAGCAGCTCGTGATAGGTCTGCACAAATAGAAAGCCGTAGGCCATGGCGGCAAAAATGCCCGCCATCTCGACCAGCGTGGCGTTCTTGCGCCCGATGTACTGCGCCAGGATGCCCAGCGGAAACCGCATCAGCGCGCCCGCAAAAATGGGGATGGACAGCATCATCCCCATCTGCGTCGGCGTGAGCCGGAAACTCTCCTGAATGAACGGCGCCATCGCGCCATTGATCACCCAGATCGCACACGAAAAGCCGAAATACAGAAACGACGACCACAGCGTGGGCGCATGGCCGGACTTGAGGAATTCTCTGAAATGGAGCATGGACAGATGGAGTGCAAAGGGCTTGCGTAACCAGCACAAAACTGGTTCTTCGCCCCGCCAGAAAACAAAAAAGCGCCTGCACGGACCGCGCAGGCTTTGCAGCCGCATCGCACTCCATGAAGACGCCAACGTCCTGTTCGCCCAATCCGCCGTTGCACCGGGCTGACACACGGCCAGCGTTGGCCGTGGTGCATAACAAGCAATGGCTGTGCCAAGTTTGGGAGATGCTTGATTTGAGTCGAAAGTACCGCCAGCACTTGTGCAGAAAGCGTAAGTAGCTATCAAATTTGACAATATGATGCGACGCCACTTCCAATTTGGTGCAACGCACCACCGTTCGGTGCACTCGGTTGGGGTGGTGCACCAGTTTGGTGTTTGCGCGCCGAGGCACCACTTAATTGTTTCAAAACAAGAATTTACGTCATAGGATGCAATTGGTTTTTCCACTGCCGTGTTACCCGGTTCTGGAGTGACGAGGCATCCATCAAGAGGGGATTTACATGCGCGTCAATCTGCCGGTCAGCACGCAAGAATATGCGTTTCCCAAGGGCCAGACCCTGGTGTCTACCACCGATCTCAAGGGCCGCATCCTCTACTGCAACCCGATGTTCATCGAGGTCAGCGGGTACGAAAAAGAAGAGCTTCTGGGCCAGCCCCACAACATCGTGCGCCACCCCGACATGCCCGAAGAGGCATACCGCGACATGTGGCACACCATCTCGAACGGCACCCCCTGGTCCGCCCCCGTCAAGAACCGTCGCAAGGACGGCACGTTCTACTGGGTCATGGCCAACGTCACACCGCTGATGCAGGGCGACCAGCCCACCGGCTACATGTCGGTGCGCACCGAAGCCACGCGCGAGCAGATCCAGGCGGCCGACCAGCTCTACAAACAAATGCAGGCCGAGAAGCAGGCCGGCCAACTGGTGCATGCCCTGCGGGCCGGTGTGCTCATCAAAAACAACCTGTGGGGCAAGCTGTCTGGCGTGCTGCGCCTGGGGGCCATGGGCAAGATGATGGCATGCACACTGGTGCTGGTGGTGGCCTCGTGGTGCGCCGCCCTGGTGGGCGGCCACACGTTGACACTGGGCTCGGGCGCTGCGTGGCTTGGTGTCGTGCTACTGGCGCTGGGCATGGCGGTGTACCTGCACCAGGTGACTGTGGCGCCGCTTGCGCAAATGCTGCGCTGGGCCAACCGCATGGCGGCGGGCGACCTGACGCAAAAGATTTCTGCTTCGCGCAGCGACACCGTAGGCCATCTGCAAAAGGCGCTGGGCCAGCTCAATGTGAACCTGCTGTCCATCGTGCGCGATGCGCGCCAAGAGAGTGAAAACATGCAGGTCTCCACCCGCGAGATCGCACAAGGCAACCAGGACCTGTCGTCCCGCACCGAAGCACAGGCCAGCAACCTGCAGCAGACGGCGGCATCGATGGAAGAGATCACCGGCACCGTCAAACAAACGGCCGAATCGGCCCGCCAGGCCACGGTGCTTGCCACACAGGCCACCCAGGTGGCCGAGCGCAGCAGCGAAGCGGTGGATGGCGTGGCCAGCACCATGAAGCAGATCCAGACCGCATCCGGCCGCATCAGCGAGATTACGCAGCTGATCGACTCCATCGCGTTCCAGACCAACATCCTCGCGTTGAACGCCGCGGTCGAAGCCGCGCGGGCCGGTGAACAGGGCCGCGGTTTTGCCGTGGTGGCAACCGAAGTGCGCAGCCTGTCGCACCGCACCCTTTCGGCCGCCAAAGAGATCCGCCAACTCATCGACGACTCGGCCACCAAGGTCAGCGAAGGCCACCAAAAGACCGACGCTGCGCAAAAGACCATGACCGAATCGCTGGAGCTGGTGCGCCGCGTGAACACGCTCATCGGCGAAATCCACAGCGCTTCCAACGAGCAGCTCAGCGGCATCTCGCAAGTCAACTCGGCCGTGGCGCAACTGGACACCATCACCCAGCAGAACGCCGCGCTGGTGGAAGAAAACGCTGCCTCTGCGATGCAGCTCAATGGGCAGGCGAAGACGATGACGGAGACAGTGCAGGTGTTCCGCATCGATGCCTCGGCACCCAATCAAGCGCGGGACGCCGTGCAGTTGCGCAAGGAGATGAAAGCGTCGTCGGAAAGGGCGTTGGCGCGCGCCTGACGCGACCAGAGTTTGGGTGTTTTTGGCTGCTACCGCTTATGGATTAAGCGCTAGTAGCTATTGTTTTGATAGTTTGGAAGTGGTGGGGCAACGTATCGGGTCGGTGCGACAGCGCACAGATGCCGTGCGTTCTCGCGGTCACGATGTCTGCAGCGTTGTATTTGCATACGCCAGTGACAAAAGAGTTGGAGACCCCCATGCAACGCGCCCAAGCGAACGTATTGCCCCTGAACTACCGGTTGCCCCTCGTTGATCCACAAAGACCCGCCAGCCGGGCCGTTTTCATTCCAGTGGACGAACTGCTCACGCCCGGTTTTGTTGCCAAGCACACCATGTTCCCGGATTTCGGTGCGCTGCTGCGTGCCAGCGCGTTTGTTCCTGAGCAGGTTGTGTTTTTGGAGAAAACCTCGGACGACGACTGGGAGACGTTCATTCGGCGCGTGTCCAGTTTCGCAACCTGGAACGCGATGTTGAAAGACGCGCGGGGCGAATGGATCATGCACCGGCTTGGCGTCTGCACCTACGCTTACCCTTCTTGCGGTGGTGAAGCACCAGCACTGCTTTAAGGCTTTGCAAAAAAAACACTAGTTGCCAGCGCTTATCCATCAACCGCTAGAGCCTGAAAACACTCAAACAATCCTTTCGCGTGTTCGTTCAGATGCCTGCTGCGGAGTCGCTGGTCTGCCCGGTGTGGCTCACGTGCTCCCCCGCACCGTCAGCTCAAACCCCAGATTCACCGAATTCTTCTCCGGCACTTCTCCCCGCATCAGCGCCAGCAGCATCTGCGCACTGGCCTCGCCGATGGCGGATCGCGGGGTGCGCACGGTGGTTAGCGGCGGCAGCATCTGCTCGCTTCCTGCCAGGTCGTTGAACCCTGCAATAGCCACGCGGCCGGGCACTGCCAGGCCCAGGCGATGTGCGGCCAGCAGGCCACCCTGGGCCAGATCGTCGTTGCAGAAAAACACGGCATCCACGCCGGGCCGGGTGCGCAGCACTTCTTCCAGCAGCTCTGCGCCCAGACGGATGGAAGAGGGTTGGGGGCTGAGCAGCTCCAGCCGCGGGTCGTACAGCCCCGCCTCGCGCAGGCAGCGGCGGTAGCCTTCGGCGCGCTGCATGGTGCGGGGGTCCAGTTGGGCGGCCACAAAGGCCACGTTCTTGTATCCGCGTGCCAGCAGGTGGGCCGTCATGCTATGGCCTGCATCCTGCTGTGAAAAGCCCACGCAGTAGACCCCCGGCGCAGGCGTCATTTCCATCAGGTGCACGCACGGCACGCCGCTGGCGGCAATCATCTGGCGTGATGCCTCGGTGCGATCAAAGCCCGTCACCAGCAGACCTGCGGGGCGGTGCGCCAGGTAGGTGCGCAGCAGTTGTTCTTCTTCTTGCGGGTCGTAATGCGTCACACCGATCAGCGCCTGGTAACCATGCGGAAAAAGGGTGCGGTGCACGGATTCGAGCACGTCCACAAACAGCGCGTTGGACAACAGCGGCACCAGCACAGGTACCTGCACGCTGCGCTGCGATGCCAGGGCGCGGGCGGCGGGGTCGGGCACGTAGCCCAGTTGCGCGGCGGCGTCTTTGACCCGCTGCACCAGCTCTTGCGCCACGCCCCGCTCACCCCGCAGCGCGCGGGATGCGGTGATGGGGCTGACCCCTGCCGCCTTGGCCACGTCGGTCAACGTGGTGCGGCCGCTGGAGCGGCGTTTGGAGTCAGGTCTGGCGGGATGGGAAGGGGTAGGCAAGGGTTTTCCCTCAATGTTAGAGGCGCGTAAATGGCTAGGATAGCGCTGTCCGAAACGGTCGACAAGCTGCATTTGCAAGTGCTGATGCAGGTTCGATACGATCCCGGTTCTTTTTCACAGACATCCGACCTGGATGTTTTTTTGGATTTCTTTGGATAGCGCTACCAGTATGAGTTCTGTGCCCTCAACGGTGTTTTTGGTGGTCATGGGTGTCGCCGGCTGCGGCAAGTCCAGCCTGGGGCAGGTGTGCGCCGCGCACCTGGGGCTGCCCTTGCTGGAGGGCGACGATTTCCACTCCAGCGCCAATGTCAGCAAGATGCGCAGCGGCATCGCCTTGAGCGACGACGACCGCCAGACCTGGCTGGACATGCTGGCCGCGCAGTTGCAGGCCCACCCCGCCGGGGTCGTTTTGACCTGTTCAGCGCTAAGACAGCGCTACCGTGACCGCCTGCGTGCCGCAGTGCCAAGTTTGCGCTTTGTGTTCTTGAGCCTGACGCAAGACCAAGCGCGCGAACGCGTCGCGGCCCGCCCTGGCCATTTGTTTCCGGTCAGCCTGGTGGCCAGCCAGTTTGAAACGCTGGAAGACCCCAGCCATGAAGCTGGCGTGCTGCGAGTAGACGCCACCCGCCCGCTGGCCGAACTGGGCGGGCAGGTGCAGCAGTGGCTGAACGGCTTACCTACTGTTGACGCGGTTGCTGCAGCTTCGGCGCCCACATCCAACCCCAGCCTGGAGGTCTAAGGCATGGCGATTCCCAAATTTTTAAAGCACTTGGTCGAGGCGCTCATGGCGCTGAGCCTGTTGGGCATGGTGATTGCCGTGTTCGGCAACGTGGTGCAGCGCTACTTGTGGGGCACCGGGTGGGTGGTATCCGAAGAACTTTCGCGCCTGTTGTTTGTATGGCTCGTGTGCCTGGCGGCGACGCTAGCGTTTGGCGAAGGCCAGCACCTGGGGTTTGACTTGGTCACCGCGCGGCTCAAGGGCGCACCCGCGGCCTTGTTCCGCTGGCTGTCACGCGGCCTGATGGCGGTGGCGCTGTACTACCTGATGGTGGGCGCATGGCAGCAGGTGGTGGTGGGCATGGACAGCCGCAGCCCCGTCATGAACTACCCGCTGGCCCTGGGCGCAGGCGGCATCTTGCTGATGGGCGTTTGCATGGCCGTCATCCTGCTGTTGCAGGCCTGGCAAGACCTGTGCGGCACCACACCACCAGCCGACCCGCACCACACCCCGCACCCCGCCGAACAGGCCACCGAAGTTTGAAGCCGCCATGACGATTGCCCTGTTTTTACTGGTCCTGTTCGCCACCATGACGGTGGGGGTGCCGATTGCGTTTGCGCTGATGCTGACCGCGCTGGCGCTGATGGTGCACCTGGATTTTTTTGATGCGCAGTTGCTGGCGCAAAACATGCAGGCTGGCTTCGACAGCTTTCCGCTGCTGGCGGTGCCGTTCTTTATCCTGGCCGGGGAGCTGATGAACGCCGGTGGGCTGAGCCGCCGCATCATCGACCTGGCGCGCACCTTTGTGGGCCACATCCCTGGTGGGTTGGGTTATGTGGCAATTGCGGCGTCGCTGATGCTGGCGTCCATGAGCGGCTCGGCCATTGCCGACACCGCCGCACTGGCCACCTTGCTGCTGCCCATGATGCGCCGCCAGAACTACCCCGATGGATCGAGCGCCGGACTGATTGCGGCGGGCGGCATCATCGCGCCCATCGTGCCGCCGTCCATGCCCATGGTGATCTACGGCGTGACCACCAACACCTCCATCAGCAAGCTGTTTCTGGCGGGCATCGTGCCCGGCATCATGATGGCCGTGGCGCTGGTGATGGTGTGGCGCTGGGTGGCCAAGGACAAGAATCTGTCGGTGGCCGAAAAGACCACCTGGCCCGAGCGGCGCCGCGCACTGGTGAGCAGTGCCTGGGCGCTGATGATGCCCGTCATCATCATCGGCGGCCTGCGCATGGGGGTGTTCACCCCCACCGAGGCAGCCGTGGTGGCGGCCATGTATGCGCTGCTGGTGGCCACGCTGGTGTACCGCGAACTCAGTTTGGCGGGCGTCTACAAGGTGTTTGTAGCAGCCGCCAAGACAACGGGCGTGGTCATGTTCCTGTGCGGCGCGGCCACGGCAGCGTCTTATATGGTGACGCTGGCCGACCTGCCCAACCAGCTCGCGCGAAGCATGGGCCCGCTGTTGCAAAGCCCCATTCTGTTCATGGCCGTGGTGTGCACCTTCTTGCTGGCGGTGGGCATGGTGATGGACCTCACGCCCACCATCCTCATCCTGGCACCGGTGCTGGCGCCTTTGGCCGTCAAGGCGGGCATCGACCCGGTGTACTTCGGCTTCGTGTTCATTTTTGTGGGCTGCCTGGGTTTGCTCACGCCCCCGGTGGGCACGGTGCTGAATGTGGTGGCCGGCATTGGGCGGCTGCGCATGGAGCCCGTCATTCGCGGGGTCATGCCGTTCTTGCTGATCTACATGACCATGCTGGCCCTGCTCATTGTGTTCCCCGCCATCGTGCTGTGGCCGCTCCAGCTGATGTTCTGAAGCACGCTCTGACGCACGCCTTTACCCAACCTTCTCTGTCGCTTTTTTCACCCTGCCTTTTCCCTCAAGGAGACAACCCATGAAAACTTTCCGTCGTACCCTGTTGGCCGCCCTCTCCGTGGCTGCCATCACCTGCTCGTTCCAGGCGGCCGCGCAAGATATCAAGCCGCGCCTCATCCGTTTTGGTTACGGCCTGAACGAAGTGTCCAACCAGGGTCGCGCCACCAAGCTGTTTGCTGAAGAGGTCGAAAAAGCCTCAGGCGGCAAGATGAAGATTCGCGCCATTGGCGCGGCAGCGCTGGGCTCCGACGTGCAGATGCAGCAGGCGCTGATCGGTGGTGCGCAAGAAATGATGGTGGGATCCACCGCCACCCTGGTGGGCATCACCAAGGAAATGGCGATCTGGGACACCCCGTTCCTGTTCAACAACGCCAAGGAAGCCGACGTGGTGCTGGACGGCCCTGTGGGCCAGAAGGTGATGGACAAGCTGCAGGAAAAAGGCCTGGTGGGCCTCGTGTATTGGGAGAACGGGTTTCGCAACCTGACCAACAACAAGCGCGCCGTCACCAAGCTGGAGGACATGGAAGGCATCAAGCTGCGCGTGATGCAGAACAACGTGTTCCTCGACAGCTTCAAGACCCTGGGCGCCAATGCAGTGCCGCTGCCATTTTCGGAGTTGTTCACTGCGCTGGAAACCAAGACGGTCGACGGCCAGGAGAACCCCTACAACACCATCCTGTCGAGCAAGTTCTATGAAGTGCAAAAGTACCTCACGGTAACGAACCACGTCTACAGCCCCTGGATTGTTCTGGTCAGCAAGAAGTACTGGGACGGCCTGTCGAAAGACGAACAAAAGGTACTGCTGGACGCCGCCAAGAAAAGCCGCGACTTTGAACGCCAGGACACCCGCGAAGAAGCCAACAAGGCGCTGGCAGACCTGAAGGCCAAGGGCATGCAGATCAACGAACTGTCGCCCACCGAAGCCAATCGCATGCGCGAAAAGCTGGGTGCCGTGAACGCCAGCATCTCGGCCAACGTGGGCGAAGCGCTGTGGAAGGACGTGCAGGGCGCTGTGGCGCAGGCGCGCGCAGGGAAGTAAGCCGCGGACGGATTTAGCAAAGGCAGACGCGGGGCGCTCAATGCGTCCCTTCCGTCTGCGTTTGGTGCGCTCAAGCAAAAGGCCGAGGCCCCTCACGGTGCCTCGGCCTTTTGTGCATTTGCAACTTCGTGCCCGCGCCGCAGCGCAGGCCTATCGGCTTACAACGAGCCGATTTCGCCCGAAGAAATCTTGCCGGTGCGCAGGGCGTCCACTGCCTGGGCGTTCACCGCATTGCGGTCGGCCGTAGACGAGTACACCAGAGCGCGAGAACCCGAAGGGATGGCTCCGCTGGTCTGTGGCACTGTGGAGGCTTCCGCCATCACTTCAGCGCGGGTGCGGCTGGTTTCAAACTTGGTGGCGAACTGCGAAGCGTCTGCTTCGTCAGCAGAGGCACCGAAAGAAGCGAAAGCGGCAACAGCGGCGAGGGAGAGGAAACGTGCGGTCTTGTTCATGGTGAAACTCCTGCTAGGTTCAAAAAACGGGGGGTGAAAACGGGATGATTGAAACGGTGCGGCAATTACATCGAACC
>JAHJWB010000021.1 GCA_018828125.1 Gammaproteobacteria bacterium
CCCGCGCGTGCGGCGCCGCGTGCGCCAGGCCATCCAGGCCAGCAGGGCCGCGCCGGCGGCGGAGAGGCCATCGACAAAGCCCAGGCCGCGCACATAGGGCTTGTCGATCGCTTCGGCCCAGGGGCCGAGCTGGGCCAGCAGCGGCGCGGCCGCGCTGGTCAGCGGAATCAAGGCCGTGGCCACCGCCGCGAAGGCCAGCAGGCCGACGGCGGCGCCCCGCGCGCCGCGCGCAAAGGCATAGGCCACGCAGGCCACGAAGGCGGCGTAGTAGCTTCCGTGCAGCACCCATTCCGGGTCCAGTGCCGTGCCGCTGAGCCAGCGCGCGGCAACCAGCGCGACCGACAGGCCCGCCACGCAGCCCAGGCTTACGCCCAGGTTCAGCGCCGCGATCCAGCGCACGTGGTGCGGCTGCTCTAGGCCCGGCGCATGGCCGCGCAGGCGCTTGCTGCGGCTCTCGATCCACAGCAGGTTGCCGGTATAGAACAACAGCGCGCCCATCACGCCCAGCACCGCATAGAGCACGCGCACCGGCTCGCCGCCGTAGCTGCCGAAGTGCAGCGAGAAGAAGGTGACCACCGAGCGCGCCAGGCCCGAGCCCTGGCCGGGGAGCATGCCGTCCTGCAGCACCGCGCCGGTGGCGGGGTCGAGCATGGCGAAACCCTCGCGCGGTCGGCGCTTGAAGCGCGTGTCGTCCGTGCCTGCCATGAATACGCTGGCCCGGGGCGTGCCCAGGCCCCGGTAGTCGAGCGACGTGGCCGTGAAGCCTGGCGCGGCGCGGCCTCCATCGGCCGCGAGCTGCGAGGGCGTGCGCCATGTGGCGCGGTCCAGCGTCACGGGCGGGCGCTGGGGCTGCGCGCGGGCTTCCACGCCGCGCACGCCCTGCGGGTAGATCATGGCGCCCTGGGCGTCATAGATCCAGTCGTGCAGGCAGAACACGGCGGCCGACAGCGCCATCACCACATGGAACGGCAGGCTGGTCACGCCCAGCAGGTTGTGCAGGTCCAGCCACAGGCGCTTGACGTTGCGCCCGAAGCGCACCACGAACAGGTCCTTGACCAGCGAGGGCAGCAGCACCACCACGCCGGAGATCAGCGCCAGCGCGTACAGCATGGAGAGGATGCCGATGATGGGCTCCGACACCTCCAGCGGCACGGGTAGCCCGCCCTTGCGGTGCAGGTAGTCGGCAAAGCGCCCGGCCTCACCCGTGGCGGCGGGCAGGGCGCGCAGCGTGCCCTGCTCGGTCAGCTCCACCTGGTAGGGCGTCTCGCCGCGCTTGCCCCAGCGCATGTAGGGCGCGGCGTTGCTCTCGGAGGGGAGCACCAGCGTGGCGCGTTCCACCTTGGGGTGGGCCGTGAAGAAGGCGGCGGCCAGCGCGTCGGCGTCCTGGCTGGCGCCTGCGCGCGTGGGCGCGGCGCGCGTCCAGTGTGTGATTTCGGGCACGAACATCGCCAGCGCCCCGGCGTAGAACGCGATGAACAGCAGCATGCCGGACAGGATGCCTGTCCAGGTGTGCACCGACAGGTAGTTGCGCAGCGTGGTGGCCTTCATGGCTGCACCGCCCGCAGCAGCCCATAGGCCAGCACGTTGGCCGCCAGCAGCACGGCCCAGCAGGCTCGCTTGCTGGGCGCGAGGAACGCCAGGCCGATCACGGTGGCCCACAGCGCGGGCACCACCCACATCGCGACCTGGTAGGTGGCGCTGTTGTGCGCCGCGTCGGCCGGGTAGTACACCAGCGCGCCGCTGAGCCAGATCGCCATCGGAAAGCCCAGCAGCGCGCCCACCAGGCCGTGGTGCAGCAGGTCCCAGGGCGGGGTGGCGCGGCGGGCGCCACTGGATTCAGCGGCGGCCATCGGCGCCTCCACGGCGGCGGTGCCAGCCCAGCAGCGTGGCGAATGCGGGGATGGCCCCCATCGGAATGATGGTGGCCACCGCCACGGCCTCCGGCCCACCCAGGGAGTTCCCCAGTAGCAGTCCCCCCGCAATGGTGAGCAGCAGGGTGAGGGTCCAGCCCAGCGGGCCCGTGATGCGGCTGTCTGCGCGGGTAGTGGCGAACACAGACACCACACTGGCCAGTGCCAAGGCCAGTACGGCGGCGGGAGAAACGGTCATGCGAATGGGTATGCATGTGCCAATAGTGAAATGGCGAATGCATAGTGATGAGAATAATTCTCAATTTTAATCGAGAATTATTCTCATTCTATCGGGCGGGCGCCGCGGGAACTACCAAGCCTTCTCGGCAAACCCAGACCACAGCTCGTTCAGGTCAGGAAAGCGCCATTTCTCCGGGTCTTCGCGCGCCACGATCTTCTCGGTGCACCCCGGTATGGCCAGGTTCACCAGCTCGGGCGGAATCCGCAGGTCGGATTTGGTCGAGAAAAACACCTTGACCGTGGGCATGGTCAGGGCTGCCGGCGCTTGCTCCATCACCACGCCAATGCGGCCCGAGGTCAACCGCACCAGCGAACCCACGGGGTAGATGCCGATGCTTTTGACGAATGCCTGGAACATGCGCAAGTCAAAGTGGTCATTGGTCCATTCCGCCATGCGGCGCAGGGACTCGGACGGGTCCCAGCCGCTCTTGTACGGGCGGTCGGAGGTAACGGCGTCGTACACGTCGCAAATCGCCGTCATGCGCGCGATCACACTGATGTTCTCGCCCTTGAGCTTGTCGGGGTAGCCGGACCCGTCCATCTTTTCATGGTGGTGCAGGCAGGCGTCCAGCACCGCGTCTGGGACGTTGCCGCCCTCTTTGAGCATGTGATAGCCCTCTACCGGGTGGCTGCGCACCACATCAAACTCTTTGTCGGTCAGCTTGCCGGGCTTGTTGAGCACCGACATTGGAATGGCCGCCTTGCCCAGGTCATGCAGCAAGCCCGCCATGCCTGCCAGACGGGTTTGGTCGTCATTGAGCTTGAGCTGTTTGGCCAGTGCAACCATCAGCGCGCACACGGCCACCGAGTGCATGTAGGTGTAGTCGTCGGCGGTCTTCAGGCGTGCCAGGCTGATCAAGGCGCCGGGGTTGCGGGTCACTGAGTCGGAGATTTCTTCCACCAGGCTTTGTGCGCTGGCGGAGTCCACAGCGCGGCCCATGCGGGCCTCGCTGAACATTGACACCACCGCTTTTTTGGAGCGCACACACACGGCTGCCGCCATTTTGAGTTCGCTGCTCATGGTCGCGGGCGAGCGGTCGCGCACGGGCGGTGGGGGCGGGGGCGGCAGGCTGACTTTGAGGGGGGGCAAGTCTTCCAGAAGGCCGAAATCGGTCTCGATCCGTGCGTCGACCTCTTCGCGGGACAGCGACGCCGTACCCGCCGCTACATCAAGCCCTTTGGAGGTGTCGATCCAGCATTCAGTGACTGCCGTAGAACGGATTCGTTCCAAGTCCTTGGGGTCCTTCAGCACGAACTTGGCGCGCCAGAAGGGGTGGTCCATCCAAGAGCCACAGAACTCGTGCAGATACATGCCCAAGGTGAGGTGCTGGATTTGAATGCGCTTGAGCATGATGGTGACCTTGGACCCAGAAAAACGCGTTCCGATGGAGCCGTTCAAGCCCCTCACGTCAATTGACGGAAGGTGAATGGCAGTGACTCGTTAGCAATGGTAACCATGGTAGCCTTTTTGTTCTGCTATCACCCCGTGGTTTCCCCGCTTTTGCACTCCCCATGCCCCGCGCTGCCCAGCCTGTTGCTCCCTCGCCCGCCAAGACGGCTGCGCCCACGGCGGTCAAAGGCGCAGCATCGGTGGCGCAGAAAGCGCTGCAAAAACTCGGGCTTCGGCGCGACATTGACCTGGCCCTGCACCTGCCCCTGCGCTACGAGGACGAAACCCGCATCACCCCGCTGGCCAATGCCCGCGACGGGCAGATGGTGCAGATCGAAGCCACGGTGACTGCGAGCGAGATCCAGTTGCGCCCGCGCCGTCAGCTGCTGGTGCAGGTGGAGGACGGCACCGGGTCTTGTGAACTGCGCTTCTTCAGCTTCTACCCCTCGCACCAGAAAACCCTGGCCGTGGGTGCGCGCCTGCGCATCCGGGGCGAGATCAAGGGCGGGTTTTGGGGGCGGCAGATGATGCACCCGGCGTTTCGTGTGGCGGGCGGCGAACTGCCGGCGGCGCTGACACCGGTCTACCCCACCACCGCCGGTTTGCCCCAGCCGTATCTGCGCCGCGCCGTGGTCGGCGCGCTGACGCGGGTGGATTTGTCGGACACCCTGCCACCTAGTGCCGAACCACCGGTGACGCAGATTTATAGCCAAAATGGCCTCCAGCGCTTATTCAGCCTGCGCGAGGCGCTCACTTTTTTGCACCACCCCACGCCGGATGTGGCGCTGTCCACGTTCGAGGACCACAGCCACCCTGCCTGGCAGCGCCTGAAGGCCGAGGAACTGCTGGCCCAGCAGTTGTCGCAGCAGCAGTCCCGCCGCGCGCGTGACATGCTGCGTGCGCCCGTGCTGCGCGCACAAAAAGCCGCCGACGGCGCCTTGCCGCTGCACGAGCAGTTGCTGGCCGTGCTGCCGTTCAGCCTCACGGCAGCGCAGCGCCGCGTGGGCGAGGAGATTGCTGCTGACTTGGCCCGCAAGGTGCCCATGCACCGGCTGCTGCAGGGCGACGTGGGGTCGGGCAAGACCGTGGTGTCGGCCCTGGCCGCGTGCCTGGCCATGGACGCGGGCTGGCAGTGCGCGCTGATGGCGCCCACCGAAATTCTGGCCGAACAGCATTTCGCCAAGATGATCGGCTGGCTCGAACCCCTGCTGGCCGCGCGCGGCCGCAAGGTGGCTTGGCTGGTGGGCGGGCAAAAGAAAAAGGACCGAACCGCCATGCTGGCGCTGGTAGCCAGTGGAGAAGCTGCACTGGTGGTGGGCACCCACGCTGTTATTCAGGAGCAGGTGCAGTTCAAGAACCTAGCCCTGGCCATCATCGACGAGCAGCACCGTTTTGGCGTGGCGCAGCGGTTGGCGCTGCGGCAGAAACTTGCTGCGCACGGCATGGAACCGCACATGCTGATGATGAGCGCCACGCCCATCCCGCGCACCTTGGCAATGAGCTACTACGCGGACTTGGATGTCTCAGTGATCGACGAGCTGCCCCCGGGCCGCACGCCCATCGTCACCAAACTCATTGCCGACAGCCGCAAGGACGAGGTGATCGCGCGCATCGGTGCGCAGGTGGAGTCTGGGCGGCAGGTGTACTGGGTGTGCCCGCTGATCGAAGAGAGCGAGGCGCTGGATCTCAGTAACGCCACCGCCACCCATGCTGACCTGAGCGAGGCCTTGCCCGGCGTCATGGTCGGCCTGCTGCATTCCCGCATGCCCAACGCTGAGAAAAAAGCAGTGATGGCGCTCTTCACCAGCGGTCAGATGGGCGTGCTGGTCAGCACCACGGTGATCGAAGTGGGAGTGGATGTGCCCAATGCCTCGCTCATGGTCATCGAGCATGCCGAGCGCTTTGGTCTATCCCAGCTGCACCAGTTGCGCGGCCGGGTAGGGCGGGGCGCGGCGGCGTCGGCCTGCGTGCTGCTGTATGCCACCAACGACAGCGGGCGTGTGGGCGAGACTGCCAAGGAGCGCCTGCGCGCCATGGCAGAGACCAACGACGGATTCGAGATTGCCCGCCGCGACCTGGAAATCCGCGGGCCTGGCGAGTTTCTGGGTGCCCGCCAGTCGGGCGATGCGTTGCTGCGCTTTGCAGACCTTGCTACCGACACGCACCTGCTGGAATGGGCGCGCGAACTGGCGCCCGTGATGCTGGACCGCCACCCCGATTTAGCTGCGAAACACATTGCGCGCTGGTTGGGTGGAAAATCCGATTACCTGAAAGCCTGAAATGGAACACCCCCTGAGTCGCTTCGCGCCTTCCCCCTCAGGGGGACGACGGCCTTTGCTGCGGGGCGGCCCTCGCTGGCCGTCCCCGGCACTGCCCGTGTGCCTGTTGCGAGGGCAGGGGGCCGGCGCGCAGCGCAATGGATCGCGGAACCGACCTTGGAGTTAACCACTGACGTGGCTTGCTGGAACACACCATGACCCTCACCGAACTCAAGTACATCGTCGCCGTGGCCAGGGAGAAGCACTTCGGTCACGCGGCCGATGCGTGTTACGTCTCGCAGCCCACGCTCTCGGTGGCCATCAAGAAGCTCGAAGAAGAGCTGGACGTCAAGCTTTTTGAGCGCAGCGCGGGCGAGGTCACAGTGACGCCGCTGGGCGAAGACATCGTGCGCCAGGCGCAGAGCGTGCTGGAGCAGGCAGCGGCCATCAAGGAAATCGCCAAGCGCGGCAAAGACCCGCTGGCTGGGCCGCTCACGCTGGGGGTCATCTACACCATCGGGCCCTATCTGCTGCCCGAGTTGGTGCGCCAGGCCATCGGCCGCACACCGCAGATGCCGCTCATGTTGCAAGAGAACTTCACCGTCAAGCTGCTGGAGATGCTGCGCACCGGCGAAATCGATTGCGCCATCCTGGCCGAACCTTTCCCGGACACGGGCCTGGCGATGGCGCCGCTGTATGACGAGCCCTTTATGGCAGCGGTGCCCAGCACGCATCCGCTGGCGGGGCAAAAGTCGGTGACGGCGGCGGAACTCAAGAGCGAAACCATGCTGTTGCTGGGCGCAGGCCACTGTTTTCGCGACCATGTGCTGGAGGTCTGCCCGGAGTTTGCGCGTTTTGCCAGCAATGCAGAAGGCATTCGCAAGTCGTTTGAAGGCTCGTCGCTGGAGACCATCAAACACATGGTGGCCGCGGGCATGGGCGTCACACTGGTGCCGCGCCTGTCGGTGCCGCGCGAGGCGCTGCTGACCGTGTCGCGCCGCCGCAAGAGCGACGAAACCTACATCCGCTACCTGCCCATCCGCGAAGAAGACGGCGGGGCGCCGCCCACGCGCCGGGTGGTTCTGGCCTGGCGCCGCAGCTTTACCCGTTACGAAGCGATTGCGGCGCTGCGCAATGCGGTGTATGCCTGCGAGTTGCCGGGCGTCACCCGGTTGTCTTGACCGCCCACCCTGTGTTCCCATGCCCTGCCGCTGCGGTGCGGCTCTGATGCAGGTCACGCGCGGCGTCATAGCCTTGCGCTAAAGTGGTTTCATGCGCTGCCGCAAAGTCTGGCTTTCGGCAGCGGCTTTCTGAACCCCTCTTTTGTCCCCTCACTTCAGGAGCACTGACATGGCCAAGGCCTCCAAGACCACCGCCCCCACCATCAACATCGGCATCAGCGAAAAAGACCGCGCGGCCATCGCCCAGGGCCTGTCGCGCCTGCTGGCCGACACCTACACGCTGTACCTCACCACGCACAACTTCCATTGGAACGTGACGGGCCCCATGTTCAATACGCTGCATGCCATGTTCATGGTGCAGTACACCGAATTGTGGAACGCCGTGGACCCGATTGCCGAGCGCATCCGTTCCCTGGGCCATGTGGCGCCGGGTTCGTACGCCGAGTTCGGCAAGCTGGCCACGGTGCCGGATGCGCCCGCCAAACCGCCCAAGGCGCTGGACATGGTCCGAGTGCTGGTCGAAGGCCACGAGGCCGTGGCCCGCACCGCACGCAGCTTGTTCCCACTGGCTGACAAGGCCAGCGACGAACCCACGGCTGACCTGCTCACCCAGCGCCTGACAGTGCACGAACAGACGGCGTGGATGCTGCGTTCGTTGCTCGAAGAGTGAAGTAACCAAGACAACGCGCATGAAAATGCGCGTTGTCCTACATAGGGTTGCAATAGTTGTCAGGATGATCCGAGCTTTGGCGTGCTGCCGCGGCCATCAGGTGATGTGGAGCTTTTGAAAAGAGAAGCTTCGTGCAGCATGGACAGCAAGATTTATCGGTGATGTATGCGAATCCTGTACGTGGAAGACAACCCGGAACTGCGCGAAACCATTGGCATGCTCATGGAAGGCGAGGGGCAGACGGTCACATCGTGCGCCACGGCTGAAGAAGCCTTGGAGCTGGATGCCCAGCAGACCTTCGATCTGCTGGTGTCCGACGTCAGCCTGCCAGGGATCTCCGGCACGGACCTCGCCCGCAAGTTATTGGCTGAAGACCCCAAGCGCTGGGTGGTGCTGTGTTCGGGGTACGAGCTGGGCAGCTACCCCACTTCTTGGGGGCCCAATGTGCGCACCCTGCTCAAGCCGTTTGAGCTGGATGAGCTGGACCAACTGCTCGGCTCCATCCGCGAAGCAGTTGCTCGGTCAGCGGCCTAAGCCTTTCTCTGAGTCCAGCCCCCTTGGCTGTGTAGTCGGCTCAATCGGCTCAGCCAGTTTCCCGTGGGTCGGTAGTGGCTGACACCCGCGGCAATTCCACAATGAATCGTGTGATTCCATTGCGTGAAAACACCTCAATACGCCCACCATGGCCGCGCACGATCTGGTGCGCAATAAACAGCCCCAAACCCAGGCCTTGGTGGCGCCCGGGTTCTCTTTCGCGGCCGTGAAACGGATCAAACAGGTTTGCAATCAGCTCAGGTGCGATCGTGCCGCCGTTGGCCACGGTGACGCTGACGGTGTCCGCCAGGGTGCCGTCCACTGCAACGCGCACTGGCTCGTCGGGGCCGCCATGGTGAACGGCGTTGCCCACGAGGTTGGCTACCACTTGGCACAGGCGCTCGGCGTCCCACACGCCACGCAGGTTGCCCTGTAGCGTCGTCTCGATCACGCGGTCTGGGAAACTGGTCTGCACTTCATCCAGAGTGCGTTGCACCAGAGCCTGCATGTCGGAAGGGCCCCATTGCAGCGGCAGACCACCCGCATGGCGGATGCGGGTGACGTCTAGCAGGTCTTCGATCATTCGGCCCATGCGCTGACCGCTGCTGAGCATGCGCTCTGCCATGGCACCGACCTTGTCGGCATCATCCGGCTGGCGCTTGAGCAGGGTGGCTGCCGCAGTGATCGACATGAGCGGCGTGCGCAGGTCGTGGCTCAGTACGGCCATGAACATCTCGTTGACCCGCAACGCAGCCGTGCGCTCGTGCAGTTCGTGGGCCAGCGCTTGTTTGCGGCGCTGCAACTCGAAGAACACGTTGGCCTTGTTGGTCAGCATGTGCGGATCGATAGGCTTGTACAGAAAGTCCACCGCACCACTCTCGTAACCCCGGAACTGCCAGTTCTGTTCGCGCGAACCCGCCGTGATGAAAATCAGCGGGATGTGCCGCGTACGTTCGCTGCCCCGGATCAACTCGGCCAGCTCGAAACCGTTCATCTCTGGCATCTGCACGTCAAGCAGTGCCAGCGCCACATCGGTGTGGGTCAGCAAAAGCTCCAGAGCCTCAGGCCCCGACTGGGCCTTCAAGATGTCGACGCCATCGCGTTGCAGCAGCGCCTCCAATGCGATGAGGTTTTCTGGAACATCATCGACAAGCAGACATTTGATGCGGTCGGCGTGGGGCATGGGTGTCGGGGGCAAGAAAGGTGGTGGCGTTTGGAGAGAATGGGCAAGCATTAAAGCAGACCTTTGTGGTGAAGGTCGGCCAGCAGGTCGGCAATGCCAGGGGGAGTGAGAACGTGATGAGCGGCAGCGCGTGCCAGTGCGGCCTGGGGCATGGCAGGCATGGGAGCGGTGGCGGGGTCTTGTACGACCACCAGTCCGCCCGCCGCACCGATGGCCTGCAGGCCACGCGCCCCGTCTTCATTCGCGCCTGAAAGCAAGATTCCCACCAGACGCTCGCCGTATTCGTCGGCGGCAGACTCGAACAACACGTCGATCGAAGGGCGCGAGTAGTGCACCGGCGCATCCACCGACAACGCGAGACAAGGCCCTGCATCCACCAGCAGGTGGTAATCCGGCGGCGCAAAGTACACCGTGCCGGGCGCAATGGCGTCTTTGTCCTGGGCCTCCTGCAGGGGCAGCGCGCAGCGTTGGCGAAAGATGTCTGCCAGCAGGCTGCGCCGATCGCGGGGCAGGTGCATCACGACCAGCATGGCGGCATGCAAGGTTGTGGGCAGAGCGGGCAGCATGCGGACCAGGGCGTCGATGGCGCCGGACGATCCGCCAACCACAATGGCGTCATAGCCTGCGCGCCGCGCAGGCGGATCGGATGGATGGCGTTCCTCGGTCACAGGCCCGCCTTTTTGCGGTAGATACGGTCTTCCAGCACAAAGTCGTCAAACGCCTCGGCATGGGCAGAAAACCGCAGCGACTCTTTGGAGCCCAGTCCGAGAAAACCACGGTGGCACAGCGCGTCGCGAAACAGCCCGAGGGCGCGGCTTTGCAAGTCGCGTTCGAAGTAGATCAGCACGTTGCGGCACGACACCAAATGCATCTCGGAAAACACACTGTCAGTGGCCAGGCTGTGGTCCGAGAACACCATGTGCTCGCGCAGCGACTTGTCGAACACCACCCGCCCGTACCGGGCGGTGTAGTAGTTGGACAGCGAACTGCGCGCACCTGACCGCGCATGGTTCTCGGTGAACGCGGCTACCCGCGCCATGTCGAAAACGCCTGTTTCGGCCGCGCGCAGCGCGTGCGGGTTGATGTCGGTGGCGTAGATCAGCGAACGGTCCAGCAAGCCTTCTTCCTGCAACAAGATGGCAAGCGAATACACCTCTTCCCCGGCGCTGCAGCCCGCCACCCAGATCTTCAGCGAGGGGTAAGTGCGCAGCAGTGGCACCACTTCGTTGCGCAGCGACTGGAAGTAGCTGGGATCGCGGAACATGTCGCTGACCTGTACTGTGAGGTACTCGAGCAGTGAGGGAAATACCGCAGGATCGTGCAGCACGCGGTCTTGCAGCTGTGAAATGGTCTTGCACCCAAAGTGCAGCAGTGCCGTGCTCAGCCGCCGCTTGAGCGATGCCTGCGCATAGCCCCTGAAGTCGTAGTGGTAGCGGTGAAAAATCGCGTCGATCAGCAGGCGCTGTTCAATGTCCGCGGTTCGCGCTTTCTTCTGGTGCGGCATGGGACGTCTGGGAGTGCTGGTCAGGGAGGCTTGGCCTGGCTATTTGGGCATCCACACCCGCACCAGCGACAGGAGCTTTTCCACATCCAGCGGTTTGGCGATGTAGTCGTTGGCACCGGCGGCCAGGCATTTTTCCTGGTCGTCCTTCATGGCCTTGGCCGTAAGGGCGATGATCGGCAGGCGGCGCCATTCAGGGCGGTTGCGAATCTCGCGCATGGCGGTGTAGCCATCCATCTCCGGCATCATGATGTCCATCAGCACCAAGTCTATGACCGGGCTGTTGGCGTTGCCTGCACGCGCCAGCATGTCCAGGGCCTCACGGCCATTGCGCGCGATTTCGATGCGGATGCCCGTGGGCTCCAGAATGCTGGAGAGCGCAAAAACATTGCGTACATCGTCCTCCACCACCAGCACCGTGCGGCCTTCCAGCGCCGATTCTCGGTTGCGGGCTACCTGCAGCATCTGGCGGTGCTCGGCCGAAAGTTCGGACTCCACCTGGTGCAAAAACAGCGTGACCTCGTCCAGCAAACGCTCGGGCGAACGGGCGTCCTTGATGATGATCGATTTGGAAAAGCGCCGTAACTGCTGTTCTTCATCGCGCGACAGCGCGCGCCCGGTGTATACGATGACCGGCGGGAAAGACACACCATCCTGGTCCGTCATCTGTTGCAGCAGTTCGTAGCCGCTCAGATCGGGCAAATTCAGGTCCATCACCATGCAGTCGAACGTGGAGCTGCGCAGGTGTTCCAGGGCTTCGGTGGCAGTGCCTGCGCCCACAATTTCCACCTCCTCACTGCTGAGCAGGTGGCGCACGCTTTCGCGCTGGCGCTCATCGTCTTCCACCACCAGCACGCGGTGCAAGCTCTGGGTGAACTTGGCCTCCAGCAGTTGCAGCGCCTGTACCAGCTCGTCGCGCTTGACGGGCTTGAGGGCATACCCGATGGCGCCGCGGCCCATGGCCTCTTGCGAATAATCTGCCACCGACACCACGTGCACGGGGATGTGGCGCGTGGCGGGGTTGCGCTTGAGCTGGTCGAGCACGCCCAGACCTGAAAAGTCCGGCAAGTTCACGTCCAGCACGATGGCGCTGGGCAGGCTGTGCGCTGCAAACGCCAGGCCATCGGCGGCGTTGTGCGCCAGATGGCACTCAAAGTCCATCTCGCGGGCCAGGTCGCACAGGATATGTGCAAATCGCGTGTCGTCCTCGATCACCAGAATGCTGCGCGGGCCCGCGCGGCGCGGCGCAGACTGCATGGACTGCGCTACAGCCTCAATGGCAGAGGCTGCCGCGTCAGCACCGCCATCCATCGGCTGGGGGCTGGAAGGCAACGCCGCATTCGGCGGCGGCAGGGATTGCGCTGGCGCCATGGTGTGTGTCGATGCGGACTGTGGCTCGGCGGGCTGCGGGGTGGCCAGTCGCAAGGGCAGCACCAGCGTGAAAACGCTGCCTTCGCCCGGGGTGCTCTGCACCGCAATGGTCCCGCCAAGCAATTGCGCGAGGTCGCGCGATATTGATAGACCCAGACCCGTGCCGCCGTATTTGCGATGGGTGCTGCCGTCGGCCTGGCGGAAGGCTTCAAAGATCAGCTCCTGCTGGTGCGCAGGGATGCCGATGCCCGTGTCCTTGACGGCGAACGAGAGTGTGTCGCCAGGGTTGCGCGACACGTGCAGCTCCACCGAGCCTTTTTCGGTGAACTTGAGCGCGTTGGACAGCAGGTTTTTCAGCACCTGACCCAGGCGCAGGGCGTCGGTCTCCATCGAGGCCGCCACGTCGGGTGCCACGGTGGCAGTGAGCGTCAGGCCCTTTTCCTGCGCCAGCGGGCGCAGAGGGTCGAGCAGCCCCTGCAGCGCACGGGCAATGTTCACGGTCTCCACCTCCACGGTGGCCTGACCGGATTCGATCTTGGACAAGTCCAGAATGTCGTTGATGAGCGCCAGCAGGTCATTGCCCGCTGCGTAGATGGTCTGCGCGTATTTGACCTGGTCGCTGCTCAGATTGCGGGGCTTGTTGTCCGCCAGCAGCTTCGCCAGGATGAGCGTGGAGTTCAGTGGTGTGCGCAGCTCGTGGCTCATGTTGGCCAGAAACTCGCTTTTGTATTGGCTGGCCTGTTCCAGTTCGCGGGCCTTGTCGGTCATGGCGCTCTGGGCGCGCAGCAACTGTTCGCGCTGGTATTCCAGTTGCTGGGTCTGTTCTTCGAGGTGGGCATTGGTTTGCTCCAGCTCGGTCTGCTGCACTTCCATTTGTGCCTGCGACTCTTGCAGGATGCGGCTTTGCTGCTCCAGCTCTTCGTTGTTGACGCGCAGCTCTTCCTGCTGCGTTTGAAGCTCTTCGGACTGGCGCTGGGTTTCCTCCAGCAGTGCCTGCAGGCGACTGCGGTCAATGCCTGAGCGAATCGCCACTGCCAGCATCTCGGATGCCCGCTCCAGCAGGGTACGCTCGGCCTCACTCACCGGTCGGTAAAACCCCAGTTCAATGACAGCAAACACGTTGCCATGTTCCACCGCGGGCGCCACCAGCAGTTCGGCAGGGCTGGCTTGGCCCGTGCTGGACGAGACGGGCAAATAGGCGGATGGCACATCGCGCACATGCAGCAGCTGGCGTGAGCGAGCGGCCTGGCCTACCAGGCCTTCATCGCTGAGCAGCTTGTCTGTCAGGCGTTCGCGCGGCAACGCATACCCGCCAAACAGCAAGAATTCCCCGTTGCTGTCGACGACATACCCCGCGCCTACCTGCGCTTTCAGGTAGGTGGCCAGATATTCAAGGGCCAGCTTGCCAATGTCTTCGAGGGGGTGGTCGCCTTGAATGCGTTGGCTCAGGCCGCTCAGCCCTGCCGACACCCACGATTGCAGCGCCTTGACCCGGTATTCGCGCGCTGTCAGGGCGGCTGAGATGCAGATCAGCGTCAGCAAGACCAGCGAACCCAGTCCCGAGTAAAGGTTGGAGTTGGTGGCGGCGTCTGCCCACTGCTGGCGGCGGTCGTCGAGCTGCTGGTTTTGCTGGTTGCGCAGGCCCTCGGTTAGATCGCGGATGCGGTCCATCAACTCTTTACCCGCATTCGTTCGCACCAGCGCCATGGCTCCCACGCCATCACCCGACTTGTAAAGCTCAATGGTCTCGTTGAGTTCGCGCAGCTTTTGCTGCGACAGCCCGTCCAGCTGCGTCACCAACTTATATTGAGCTGAGTCGTCCGCCAAACTGGCCTTGAGCGCGTCCATACTGTCTCGAAGCGCAGTTACAGCTATCTGGTATGGCTGCAAGTAGGTGGGATCACCGGTCAGCAGGTAGCCCCGCTGGCCGGTCTCCGCATCCTTGATCGCTGAATAAAACAGGTTCAACTGACGCATGGACAGGGTCGTTCGGTCCATGGCCTCCACAGCCTCGGTGCGCAGCTCGGCCGAGCGGAAGTTGACCATTGCAATGACCAGGGTGGCAAGGGCCGCCACCACAAAGCCGGCCAGAAGCGTGCGGGGGATGGCAAAGCGCGTGGTGGAGGCCTGTGGGCTCGAAGATCGGGGCATGCGGGGCAGGTCCGTAGGTTGGAGAACGGGAGACTTTACTGGGTTTCTCGGCGCCGTGGCAGTAGGTGAGAACCGCGTTTCATCGGCTTGCCGCAGGCGGCGCAGCGCCTTCGGCTGCTACATTCGGTGCGCCTGCGTCTTGGCCGAGCTTCACGCTATCACGCATGAAACTCTGCACTTGGCGGGGTGTCCGTTCCGTTGTTTGCCTTTTGCTCCTATGTCGTCCGTGCCCCTCCGCAGTCGTTTTGCCCTGTACCTTGACCTCATCCGCTGGGACCGGCCTGCGGGCTGGCTGGTGTGCCTGTGGCCCACGCTCTCAGCACTGTGGATAGCGGCCGAAGGGTTCCCGGGGTGGCACCTGCTGGCGGTGTTTGTGCTGGGCACGTTCTTGATGCGCAGCGCGGGCTGTTGCGTGAACGACGTCGCCGACCGCGACTTTGACAAACACGTCAAACGCACCGCGCAGCGCCCGGTGACCACCGGTGCTGTGAGCGTGAAAGAGGCATTGGGCCTGGGCGCGGTGCTGGCGCTGCTGGCGTTTGGGCTGGTGCTTACCACCAATACGGCAGCCATCGCCTGGTCGGTGCCTGCGGTGCTGGTGGCCATTGCTTACCCATTTACCAAGCGCATCATTTCGATGCCGCAGGCAGTGCTGGGCATCGCCTTCAACTTTGGCATCGTGATTGCCTTTGCGGCCGTGCAGGGCAGTGTGCCGGCCGTGGCGTGGTGGATGTGGCTGGGCAACCTGTGCTGGGTGCTGGCCTACGACACCGAATACGCCATGGTGGACCGGGACGACGACCTCAGGATCGGCATCAAGACCTCGGCCATCACGCTCGGCCGTTTTGATGTGGCAGGCATTGTGGCGTTCTACCTGCTGTTTTTGGGTATTTGGGCGCTGGTGCTTGCTCCCTATGCGCTAGGCGCTATTTTTTATATAGCGCTTTCCGCAGCGCTGGCTCAGGCGGTGTGGCACTTCACGCTGATCCGCACGCGCACCCGCGAGGGCTGCTTCAAGGCATTCCGCGTCAACCACTGGCTGGGCGCCACCGTGTTTGCGGGCATTGCGGGCAGCTACCTGTTGCGGCAAATACTCATCAATTGATAGCTGCTAGCGCTTACTGGATAAGCGCTAGAGGCCAAAAACACTCAAAAACTGAGCGTCAGCCGCCGAACTCATCGCCCAGTTCGTGGGCGCGGTGCTCGGCCGCGCGCATGGCGGCCTCAAAGCTGGCGGCCATGCCGGCTGCCTCCATCGACTGCAGCGCCGCGTAGGTCGTGCCTCCTTTGGATGTGACCCGCTGGCGCAGCACTGCAGGCGCTTCGTCAGACCGGCGCGCCAGCTCGGACGCTCCCACAAACGTGCCCACCGCCAGCTGGTGGGCCTGCTGTTCGGTCAAGCCCATGCCGGTGCCCGCGCGGGTCATGGCCTCCAGAAAGTAAAAGACATAGGCGGGGCCCGAGCCCGACAGGGCGGTCACCGCGTCCAGTTGCTTTTCAGTCTCCACCCACAGGAACTCGCCGGTGGAGGCCATGATGGCTTCTACGCTTTGGCGCTCGGCTGGGGTGACGGCCGGGCGGGCGTACAACGCGCTCATGCCCTTGCCCACCAGTGCGGGCGTGTTGGGCATGGTGCGCACGATGCGTTCAGTGCCCAGCCACTGGGCGATGCTGTCAGAGCGGATGCCCGCAGCCACGCTCAGATGCAGGGCCTCTGCGGTGTGGGCCTTGGCCTCACCGGCGGCGACCTTGAAGGTTTGGGGCTTGACGGCCCAGACCACAATGCGGGCGCGCTGCAGTGCGGGGCCCGCTTCGGGCTGGGCTTCGATGCCGTAGTTCTTGCGCAGGGCCTCCCGCGCGTCAGCCCAGGGCTCGACCACCTCGATCTGGCTGACCGGATGGCCCTGGCGGATCAGCCCGCCAATGATGGCGCTGGCCATGTTGCCGCCGCCGATGAAGGCGATGGTGGGGAGGTCGGGGGAGGCGGATGTGGCGGTTTGGCTCATGGGACGTGCAAGGTGGCGACAACAGGGGCCACGATGGTAGCGCCGCCGCTGCAGTCCCGCGCGCGGTGGATTTATTCTGCTGTGGTCTGGCGCACCGCATGTTCCCAGTTCGCCATCAGCTCCTGCGCGCGGGCGCTGCTCAGCGTGGGAACAAAACGCCGGTCCACCCGCCACAGCTGCGACAGCTCGTCCGTGCTGCGGTACACGCCGCTCGAAAGCCCTGCGAGGTAGGCTGCGCCCAGAGCCGTGGTTTCGATCACCGCGGGGCGCACCACCGGGATGCCCAGCAGGTCGGCCTGGAACTGCATCAGCAAATCATTGATGCAGGCGCCCCCATCCACGCGCAGCTCGCTTACCGGTGCGCCACCAGCGGCCACGGCATCGCGGCTCATGGCCAGCAGCAGGGCGGCGCTCTGGTAGGCAATGCTCTCCAGCGCCGCGCGCGCAATGTGGCCCAGCGTGGTGCCGCGCGTCAGGCCGGTGATGGTGCCGCGTGAATCGGGCTTCCAGTACGGCGCGCCCAGACCGGTGAAGGCCGGCACCATCATCACCCCGCCCGAGTCGGGCACGCTTTGCGCCAGCGATTCGACCTCGCTGCTGGTGGAGATGGCGCGCAGACCGTCGCGCAACCACTGCACCACGGCGCCGCCCACGAAGACGCTGCCCTCCATGGCGAACTCGGGGTGATTTCCGGTCTGCGCCGCGCTGGTGGTGAGCAGGCCGTTCTGTGATGTCTGGAACTTGCTGCCAGTGTGCATGAGCATGAAGCAGCCCGTGCCATAGGTGTTCTTGGCCATGCCCGCCGTAAAGCACGCCTGGCCGAAGAGGGCGCTCTGCTGGTCGCCTGCCACGCCGCCCACGCGGATGCTGTGGCCCAGCAGGTCCGGGGCGATGTCGCAAAAGTGCGAGCTTGAAGGCTGCACCTCGGGCATCAGCGATATGGGGATGCGCAGCAGCGCCAGTAGCTCATCGTCCCACTGGTTGGTGTGCACGTTGAACAGCATGGTGCGCGAAGCGTTGCTCACGTCCGTCACATGCACTTGGCCGTGGGTGAGCTGCCACATCAGCCAGCTGTCCACGGTGCCAAAGGCCAGTTCACCGCGCTCGGCCGCGTCGCGCGCGCCCGGCACTTGGTCGAGCAGCCATTGCAGTTTGGTGCCCGAGAAATACGCGTCGATGAGCAGCCCCGTCTTTGCCTGGATGCTGTCGGCGTGGCCTTGTTCGCGCAGCTGGGCGCAGGCGGGCTCGGCGCGCCGGTCTTGCCACACGATGGCGTGGTGCACGGGCTGGCCGGTTTTGCGGTTCCACAGCACGGTGGTTTCGCGCTGGTTGGTGATGCCCACGGCGCGCACGGCGCTGGCGGCGATGCCCGCCTTGGCCAGCGCCTCGCGTGCCGTCGCCAGCTGGGTGCGCCAGATTTCCAGCGGGTCATGTTCCACCCAGCCTGGCTGGGGATAGATCTGGGGCAACTCGAGCTGCGCCTGCGCCACGATGTGGCCCTGCTCGTCAAAGACGATGCTGCGGGAGCTGGAAGTGCCTTGGTCGAGTGCGAGCAGGTAGGTCATGGTACGAAAGGTATCAGGTGTTCGATGCGTTATGCGTTATGCGCTTGGACTTGGGCTGGCGCACACATACCAGTGCCACCGTGGAATCGGCTTCGTCGGGCCAGGGGTGGCGCCTCCCCGCGGGGGAAAGCGCGCAGCGCTTCAGAGGGGCTTCCCATCCTATGCCGCCACCGTGCAGATGACTTCCGCGTCCTGAAGCAATGCTGGAAAAGGTTCCGGCGGCGGGGCGTCGGTGAACAGGCGGTCGATTTGCTGCAGTGTCGCCAGCTGCACCATCGCCGGGCGGTTGAACTTGCTCTGGTCGGCAGCGAGCCAGACCTCGCGTGCCTGCGCAATGATGGTCTGGGCCACCTTCACTTCGCGGTAGTCAAAGTCGCGCAGCGAGCCATCGGGCTCGATGCCCGAAATGCCGATGAGGGCGATGTCCACCTTGAACTGGCGGATGAAATCCACCGCTGCCTCGCCCACGATGCCGCGGTCCCGCGCGCGCACTACGCCACCGGCCACGATCACTTCGCACTCGGGGTTGCCGCTCAGGATGGCGGCCACATTGAGGTTGTTGGTGATCACACGCAGACCGCGGTGGTGCAGCAGCGCCTTGGCGATGGCTTCGGTGGTGGTGCCGATGTTCAGGATCAGGGAGCAGTCGTTGGGCACCTGCTGTGCCACGGCGCGTGCAATGCGCGCCTTGCCTTCGGCATGGAGCGATTCGCGCTGGGTGTGGGCCAGGTTTTCTACGGTGGAGCTGGGCACGCGCACTCCGCCGTGAAACCGCGTGAGCAGGCCGGATTCTGCCAGCCGTTGCACATCGCGCCGCACGGTCTGCAGGGTCACGCCCAGCGTTTCGGCCAGTTGTTCGACCGTGGCGGATTTGCGCGCGCGGACTTCTTCGAGAAGCAGCAGTTGTCGGGGATTCGTATTCACGCGTATTAATTGGCTGTGGTCGGCTAAAGGGTGTAGATACTTTAATTCGAACAAAAAGGAACTTGTTAAGGGTAAACGTTGATTCAATACGATCAAAAAAGAACAAAAATGAACGCAATCGAAAGCGAGAGGGCTTAGCTGTGAGCACCGTGGAATGCACCTCGGGACACAGCGGCAAAAAGGTTACACACAGCCCGGGGGGGCGACAAAGAAAGGCAAGCGTGATGCAGCTGGCACTAGACAGCATCAGCAAAAAGGTCGGGCCTGAGACCTGGCTCCATGACATGAGCCTGGCGCTGCACAGCGGCGCCGTCACGGTGCTGCTGGGCGCCACCCAGGCGGGCAAGACCAGCCTGATGCGCATCATGGCGGGGCTGGATACGCCCACTGCGGGCACGGTCAAAGTGGATGGTGTGGATGTGACCGGCATGCCCGTGCGCGAACGTAACGTGGCCATGGTGTACCAGCAGTTCATCAACTACCCCTCCATGAAGGTGGCGGCCAACATTGCGTCGCCCCTGAAGCTGCGCGGCGAAAAGAACATCGACACCCGGGTGCGCGAGATTGCCAGCCGCCTGCACATCGACATGTTTCTGGACCGCTACCCAGCCGAGCTGTCGGGCGGCCAGCAGCAGCGCGTGGCGCTGGCGCGTGCCCTGGCCAAGGGCGCGCCGCTGATGCTGCTGGACGAACCCTTGGTGAACCTGGACTACAAGCTGCGCGAGGAATTGCGCGAAGAGCTGACCCAGCTGTTCGCCGCAGGGCAGTCCACCGTGGTGTACGCAACAACGGAGCCGGGCGAGGCCTTGCTCCTGGGGGGCTACACCGCCGTGCTCGACGAAGGTCAATTGCTGCAATACGGCCCCACGGCCGAGGTGTTCCATGCGCCCAACTCACTGCGCGTGGCGCGGGCCTTCAGCGACCCGCCGATGAACCTGATTGCTGCCTCCGCTGCAGCGCAAGGTGTGCAGCTGCAAGGTGGCGTGCCATTGGCCATTCCGTTGCCTCCAGGTGCGTCCGTCGCGGGCGCGCTCACCGTGGGCGTGCGTGCCAGTGCGCTCCGGGTGCATGCGCGCGCCGGCGATGTGAGCGTGAGTGGCACTGTGGAGCTGGCCGAGATTTCGGGCTCCGACACCTTCGTGCATGCCACCACCCCCTGGGGTGAACTGGTGGCGCAGCTCACCGGGGTGCATTACTTTGAACTGGGCACCGCTATCACGCTGCACCTGGACCCGGCGCATGCGTATGTGTTTGGCTCCGACGGTGCATTGGTGTGGGCGCCTGCGCGACAACTCGCCACACAAGGAGGGCGTTGAGATGGCGCGCATTAGCTTGGATCTCGCGCATTCGTACAAGTCGAATCCGCAGCAAGACAGCGACTACGCGCTGCTGCCCCTGAAGATGGAGTTCGAGGACGGCGGCGCCTACGCGCTGCTCGGCCCCTCGGGCTGTGGCAAAACCACCATGCTCAACATCATGTCGGGCCTGCTGGTGCCATCCCACGGCAAGGTGCTGTTTGACGGCCGCGACGTGACGCGCGCCAGCCCGCAAGAGCGCAACATTGCGCAGGTGTTCCAGTTCCCCGTTATCTACGACACCATGACGGTGGCCGAGAACCTGGCGTTCCCGCTGAAGAACCGCAAGGTGCCCGAAGACCAGATCAAACAGCGTGTGGGTGTGATTGCCGAGATGCTGGAGATGAGCCACCAGCTGAACCTGCGCGCCGCGGGGCTGTCGGCCGACCAGAAACAGAAGATATCGCTGGGCCGTGGCTTGGTGCGTTCGGACGTGGCGGCGGTGCTGTTCGACGAGCCGCTCACCGTGATCGACCCGCACCTGAAGTGGCAGCTGCGCCGCAAGCTCAAGCAGATTCACCACGAGCTCAAGCTCACGTTGATCTACGTGACGCACGACCAGGTGGAGGCGCTGACTTTTGCCGACCAAGTGGTGGTGATGACGCGTGGCCGCGCGGTTCAAGTGGGCTCTGCTGACGCGCTGTTCGAGCGTCCCGCGCACGTGTTTGTGGGTCACTTCATCGGCTCTCCGGGCATGAATTTCTTGCCCGCGCAGCGGGATGGCGTCGCGCTGTCGGTGGCCGGGCATCGCATGGCGCTCCCGGCGCAGCGGGGCTTGCCCGACGGGGCGCTGCAGGTGGGCATACGGCCCGAATACCTGGCGCTGGCCCAGCCAGACCAAGCGGGCGCTCTGCCCTGCACGGTGTCGCAGGTGCAGGACATCGGCACCTACCTGATGCTGACGGCCAAGGTGGGAGAACACACGCTCAAGGCGCGCTTCAGCCCTGAAACACGGCTTCCTTCCGCAGGGGATTCCGTCTGGTTGCAGGTACTCGGTGAGCACACCTGCTTCTATCAAAACGAGGAGCTCTTGCCATGAGCACAACAACAAAACCGGTGAACCAGAAGGCGTGGTTCCTGATCCTGCCGGTCATCATCTGCGTCGCCTTTTCGGCCATCGTGCCGCTGATGACGGTGGTCAATTATTCGGTGCAAGACATCATCTCGCCCGAACGCCGCGTGTTTGTCGGCACCGAATGGTTTGCCGCCGTGATGCGCGACGAAGAGCTGCACGCCGCGTTGTGGCGCCAGATCACGTTCTCGCTGGCCGTGTTGGCGGTGGAGATTCCGCTGGGAATCCTGCTTGCGTTGTCGATGCCTGCGCAGGGGTGGAAGTCTTCCGCCGTGCTGGTGGTGGTGGCGCTGTCCCTGCTGATCCCCTGGAACGTGGTGGGCACCATCTGGCAGATCTATGGCCGCGCCGACATTGGCTTGATGGGCCGCCTGCTGCAGGAGGCGGGTATCGAATACAGTTACACCGGTAACGCCACCCAGGCGTGGTTGACCGTACTGCTGATGGATGTGTGGCACTGGACGCCGCTGGTCGCGCTGCTGGCGTTTGCCGGGCTGCGTTCCATCCCGGACGCGTACTACCAGGCGGCCCGCATTGACGGCGCCAGCAAATTTGCGGTGTTCCGCTACATCCAGCTGCCCAAGATGCGCGGCGTGCTGATGATCGCCGTGCTGTTGCGCTTCATGGACAGTTTCATGATCTACACAGAGCCGTTTGTGCTGACGGGCGGTGGGCCGGGCAACGCCACCACCTTCCTCAGCCAGTACCTCACGACCAAGGCCGTGGGCCAGTTCGACCTGGGGCCTGCCGCGGCGTTCTCGCTGATCTATTTCTTCATCATCCTGCTGCTGTGTTTCATCCTCTACAACTGGATGCAGCGCGTGGGCACTGCCAGCAACGAAGGGGCCGGCCATGAATGAAAAGCGCTTTCACAAACGGTCGATTTTCCTCGTCGCTTATCTGATCTTTGCCGTGTTGCCCATCTACTGGATGGTCAACATGAGCTTCAAGACCAATGCGGAGATCCTGTCGACGTTCTCGTTCTTCCCGCAGAACTTCACGTGGGACAACTACAAGACCATCTTCACCGACGAGTCCTGGTATTCGGGCTACATCAACAGCCTGATCTACGTGGCCATCAACACGGTGATCTCGCTCACGGTGGCGCTGCCCGCAGCGTACGCGTTCAGCCGGTACCAGTTTCTGGGCGACAAGCATGTTTTCTTCTGGTTGCTGACCAACCGCATGACGCCGCCTGCCGTGTTTCTGTTGCCGTTCTTCCAGCTGTACACCACGGTGGGGCTGATGGACACGCACATTGCCGTGGCGCTGGCGCACCTGTTGTTCAACGTGCCGCTGGCGGTGTGGATTCTGGAAGGTTTCATGAGCGGTATCCCGCGCGAAATCGACGAAACCGCTTACATCGATGGCTACAGCTTTCCACGCTTTTTCATCAAGATTTTTCTGCCCCTCATCAAAGCGGGCGTGGGCGTGGCGGCCTTCTTCTGCTTCATGTTCAGCTGGGTGGAGTTGTTGCTGGCCCGCACGCTGACCAGTGTGAACGCCAAACCCATCGTGGCCACGATGACGCGCACGGTGAGCGCGTCCGGCATGGACTGGGCGACGCTGGCTGCGGCTGGGGTCCTGACCATCGTCCCTGGCGCCATCGTGATCTGGTTTGTTCGCCACTACATCGCAAAAGGCTTTGCGATGGGTCGGGTTTGAGGAGGCTGCGAAATGTTTGATTGGATGGCCTGGACGCTGCCCGTGGCAGTGTTTTTTATCTGCATCGTGCTGATTCTGGTTGGCATGACGGTGTGGGAGATCAAATCGCCCACCGTGATGCGCAAAGGTTTTTTGCCGCTTGCGACCACGCGGGGCGACCGCCTGTTCATCGGGCTGCTGTCTGCGGCCTATGTGAACCTTATTTTTGTCGGTATCAGCGGCAAGCTGGCCCAGTGGTTCAGTCTGGACGCTGACCCATCGATCTGGATCAGCTTTGTGCTGTCGATGGCGGTGCTGGCCCTGGTGATGCGCAAGGGTTGACAGGATGCAAGTACCAAAAAGATAGCTGCTAGCGTTTGATAGATAAGGCTTTCAAATTGAAATTTATTTAAAACGTAGCAGCAGCAAGCGCTTGCAGCTATTGTTTTTGATGATGACAAGCGCCGGTCCGATTTCCCCCAGGGCCGGTGTTCATCCACCACGGGGGTTCCATCTGAGGAGACAACAATGAAGATGCAGTTCACGGCGATCGCATTCGCCGCCGCAACCCTGGCTTTGGGGCAGGCCGCATGGGCGGGCGAGGCCGAGGCCAAGAAGTGGATCGACAGTGAGTTCCAGCCATCCACGCTGAGCAAAGACCAGCAGATGGCCGAGATGAAGTGGTTCATCGATGCAGCCAAGAAACTCCAGGGCAAGGGTGTCAAGGAGATTTCGGTGGTGTCGGAAACCATCACCACGCACGAGTACGAATCGAAGACACTGGCCAAGGCGTTCGAGGAAATCACGGGCATCAAGGTCAAGCACGACCTGATCCAGGAAGGCGACGTGGTCGAGAAGCTGCAGACCTCCATGCAGTCGGGCAAGTCGATTTATGACGGCTGGATCTCGGACTCGGACCTGATCGGCACGCACTACCGCTACGGCAAGATTCTGAACCTGACCGACTACATGGGCGCTGCGGGCAAGGAATGGACCAACCCCGGTATCGACGTCAAGGACTACATCGGCACCAAGTTCACCACGGCGCCCGATGGCAAGCTCTACCAGTTGCCCGATCAGCAGTTCGCCAACCTGTACTGGTTCCGCGCCGACCTGTTCGACCGCAAGGACATCAAGGACAAGTTCAAGGCCAAATACGGCTACGACCTGGGCGTGCCGCTGAACTGGTCTGCCTATGAAGACATCGCCGAGTTCTTCACCAACGACGTGAAGACCATCGACGGCAAGGCCATTTATGGCCACATGGATTACGGCAAGAAGGATCCATCGCTGGGCTGGCGCTTCACCGATGCCTGGCTGTCGATGGCCGGCACGGCCGACATCGGCGCGCCCAACGGCCTGCCGATTGACGAGTGGGGCATTCGCGTGGCCGACGACAAGTGCACGCCCGTGGGCGCATCCGTGTCGCGCGGTGGCGCCACCAATTCGCCCGCTGCCGTCTACGCGCTCACCAAGTATGTGGACTGGATGAAGAAGTACGCGCCCAAGGAAGCCACTGGCATGACCTTCGGCGAAGCGGGCCCTGTGCCGGCCCAGGGCCAGATCGCGCAGCAGATCTTCTGGTACACCGCCTTCACGGCCGACATGACCAAGCCCGGTCTGCCGGTGGTGAATGCCGACGGCACCCCCAAGTGGCGCATGGCCCCCGGCCCCAACGGCCCGTACTGGAAGCAGGGCATGCAGAACGGCTACCAGGACGTGGGCAGCTGGACCTTCTTCAAGGACCATGATGCCAACAAGACGGCGGCCGCCTGGCTCTACGCGCAGTTCGTGACCGCCAAGACTACTTCCTTGAAGAAGACGCTGGTGGGTCTGACCCCAATCCGTGAGTCCGACATCCAGTCCAAGGCCATGACCGATGCAGCGCCCAAGCTCGGTGGTTTGGTCGAGTTCTACCGCAGCCCTGCCCGCGTCGCCTGGTCGCCCACCGGCACCAACGTGCCCGATTACCCCAAGCTGGCCCAGTTGTGGTGGAAGAACGTGGCCCAGGCTGTGACGGGTGAAAAGACGCCCCAGGGCGCCATGGACACGCTGGCCGATGAAATGGACCAGGTCATGGCCCGTCTGGAGCGCGCCGGCATGGCCCACTGCGCCCCCAAGCTCAACAAGAAGGAAGACCCCAAGAAATGGCTGTCTGACAAGCAGGCCCCCTGGGCCAAGCTGGCCAACGAAAAGCCCAAGGGCGAAACCATTGCCTACGACAAGCTGCTGCAAGCCTGGAAGGACGGCAAGGCACGTTGATGTCTCTCTGACTGTTGCGTTGTGACAGTTCTTTCGGCAGCCCGGACCCATAAGGTCTCTGGCTGCCTTTTTCGCTCCAGTTCGTCCTCGGCCCCTGGGGGGCGCGGGCGGATCTCATTCCGGAAATGTCAACAATTACAGGGTAAACCCTTAAATTGCTGCCCCGCCCATGGACAATCCCTCCCATGACCACAGCCTCTGCTCCCCTCCCTACCCGGCGTGCCGACCTTTTGGCCCGCCTTGCCCAACCTCACCAATATGACCTTGCCGTGATTGGCGGTGGTGCGACCGGCCTGGGGGTGGCAGTGGATGCGGCCGCGCGGGGTTTCAGTGTGGTTCTGGTGGATTCGCACGACTTTGCCAAAGGTACCTCGTCGCGCGCCACGAAGCTGGTGCATGGCGGTGTGCGTTATTTGGCCCAAGGCAACATCGCACTGGTGCGGGAAGCGCTGCACGAGCGCACCACCTTGCTGAACAACGCGCCCCATTTGGCGCAACCGCTGCCGTTTGTCATGCCGTCGTACCGGTTCTGGGAGACACCGTTCTACGGCATCGGGCTCAAGATGTACGACGCCCTGGCGGGCAAAGCCGGGCTGGGTGCTACTGAATTCCTGGGCCGGGCGCGCACGCTGGCGTGCCTGCCAACGGCCCGTGCGGATGGCCTCAAGGGGGGCGTCAAATACTGGGACGGCCAGTTTGACGATGCGCGCCTAGCCTTGGCGTTGGCGCGCACGGCCGCCAGCCTGGGAGCCTTGGTGATGAACTACTGCCCCGCCAAGGCGCTCGTGCACGAGGGCGGAAAAGTTGCAGGTTTTGTGTGTGAAGACACAGATAGCGGCCAGCAGTTCACAGTGCGCGCCCGCACGGTGGTCAATGCCACGGGTGTTTGGGTGGACACCTTGCGCCAGATGGATGGTGAGGCCATCGGACGTCCCGTCAAACCCATCGTGGCGCCGAGCCAAGGCGTCCACATCGTGGTGGACCGCGAATTTCTGCCCTCTGACCATGCGCTGATGGTGCCCAAAACGGCCGATGGACGTGTTCTGTTTGCCGTGCCATGGCTCGGAAAACTTATCCTGGGCACCACCGACAGCCCGCGGCAGGACATCGTGCGGGAGCCGCAGCCATTCAGTGAAGAAGTCAAATTCATTCTGGAAGAGTCGGCGCGCTACCTCACCCGCGCGCCCAAGGTCGCAGATATCCGCAGCATCTGGGTCGGCTTGCGCCCCCTGGTGAAACCGCAGGATGACGACGGCGACAACACCAAGAGCCTCAGTCGGGAGCACACCGTGCTGGCTAGCCGCAGTGGCTTGGTGACCGTTACGGGTGGGAAATGGACCACGTACCGTGCGATGGCAGAGGATGTGTTGCAAAAATGCTTCAGCACCGGTTTGCTTCCGGAAAAACCAGCAGGTGCCACGAACCGTCTGCCCTTGGTGGGCACCCCGAAAGAAGCGGTAACGCACCGGATCAGCGATGCGCAGGGCCTCCACTCCTACGGTAGCGATGCCGCTGCGGTGCTGGGCATCCCCGGGGCGCAGACCGATTTGGGTGGGGGGCTCACCGTTGCCATGGTGAGGTTCGCTGCCCGCTATGAATATGCCTGCACAGTGGAGGATGTGTTGGCGCGCCGTTCCCGTATGTTGTTCCTGGATGCCCGCCAAGCGATTGCCTTGGCGCCCGCCGTTGCAGAGGTTTTACGCGAAGAGCTGGGAGCGGACCCGCACCTGGACGCCTTTCTGGCGTTGGCGCAACAGTATTTGCACGTGCCCGCGTGATGGAGTGCTTGACTTCCCAAAAGCTTTTGGCAATAATCGAGGGCTTCGCGTTTCCTACGTGAAGTTTCTGCCCAGCGGGAAGTGCTGCAAATGGTTTGCGGTGCGGACGACGGGCCCAAGACTGACTGGCTGATCTGCAGCCCTTGAGAAGTTCTCTGGGGCCGTGGTCTTCTGGTGCAAGTTGGGAATATTGAAATGATCCAGACAGAATCTCGGTTAGAGGTTGCCGACAATACCGGCGCCAAGTCCGTCCTTTGCATCAAGGTGCTGGGTGGCTCGAAGCGTCGTTATGCAAGCGTTGGCGACATCATCAAAGTGAGCATCAAAGAAGCCGCTCCACGTGGCCGCGTCAAAAAAGGCGAGGTTTACAGTGCAGTGGTGGTTCGCACCGCAAAGGGTATCCGCCGCGGTGACGGCTCGCTCGTCAAATTCGACGGCAACGCAGCAGTGTTGCTGAATGCAAAGTTGGAGCCTATCGGCACCCGCATCTTTGGACCCGTGACGCGTGAACTGCGTACCGAGAAGTTCATGAAGATCGTGTCGCTGGCTCCTGAAGTTCTCTAAGGACGCGCCATGAACAAGATTCGCAAGGGCGACGAAGTCATCGTGCTGACCGGCCGTGACAAGGGCAAGCGCGGCACGGTGTCGCTGCGCAAGGATGACTCGTATGTGGTCATCGATGGCATCAATCTGGTCAAGAAGCATGCCAAGCCAAACCCCATGAAGGGTACGACTGGCGGCATCGTTGAAAAGTCCATGCCAATTCATCAGTCCAACGTGGCCATCTTCAATGCCGCTACGGGCAAGGCTGATCGCGTGGGCATCAAGGTGCAAGCTGACGGTTCGCGCGTTCGCGTGTTCAAGTCCAGCGGCGCTGAAATCAAGGCGGCCTAAGGGGCAAACATGGCACGACTCCAAGAAATTTACCGCGACAAGATCGCTCCCGAACTGATCAAGCAGTTTGGCTATACCTCGCCCATGCAGGTTCCTCGTCTGACCAAGATCACCCTGAATATGGGCGTGAGCGAGGCAGTCTCGGACAAGAAGGTGATGGACAACGCTGTGGCTGACCTGACCAAGATTGCTGGTCAGAAGCCTGTGGTGACCAAGGCCAAGAAGGCTATCGCTGGTTTCAAGATCCGCGAAGGCCAGGCGATTGGTTGCATGGTCACGCTGCGCGGCGTGCAGATGTATGAGTTCCTGGACCGTTTTGTGACAGTGGCTTTGCCTCGCGTCCGTGACTTCCGTGGTATCTCTGGTCGCGCTTTCGACGGCCGTGGTAACTACAACGTCGGCGTTAAAGAGCAGATCATTTTCCCTGAAATTGAGTACGACAAGGTTGACGCTCTGCGCGGTCTCAATATCAGCATCACCACGACGGCCCAGACCGACGAAGAAGCCAAGGCGCTTCTCGCTGGCTTCCGTTTCCCGTTCAAGAACTGAGGCGAAGCATGGCTAAAGTAGCTTTGATCCAGCGCGAACTGAAGCGCGAAAAACTGGCGGCCAAGTACGCAACCAAGTATGCGGAACTGAAGGCAATTGCTGGCGATGCCAAGCGCAGCGACGAAGAGCGTGATGCAGCCCGTTTGGGCCTGCAAAAGCTCCCACGCAATGCAAACCCCACGCGCCAGCGCAACCGTTGCGAAATCACCGGCCGTCCACGTGGCACCTTCCGTCAATTCGGTCTGGCTCGCGCCAAGATCCGCGAACTGGCTTTTGCAGGCGACATCCCCGGTGTCACCAAGGCCAGCTGGTAAGCAGGCAGGAGAGATACAACATGAGCATGAGTGATCCCATCGCTGACTTGCTGACCCGCATCCGTAATGCACAGATGGTCGCCAAGGCCACGGTTCTGGTGCCTTCTTCCAAAGTGAAGATTGCCATCGCCCAAGTGCTGAAGGACGAAGGTTATATCGACGGCTTCCAGGTGAAAACCGAAGCTGGCAAGTCGGAACTCGAAATTGCCCTGAAGTACTACGCAGGACGTCCCGTGATTGAGCGCATCGAGCGCGTCAGCCGCCCTGGACTGCGTGTTTACAAGGGTCATGATTCCATCCCACAAGTCATGAACGGTCTGGGTGTGGCTATTGTCACAACGCCCAAGGGCGTGATGACGGATCGCAAGGCGCGCGCTACCGGTGTCGGTGGCGAAGTGCTCTGCTACGTGGCCTAACCCGCGGCATTGAGGAGAAACTGAAATGTCCCGAGTAGGAAAAATGCCCGTGACCATCCCCGCAGGTGTGGATGTGTCCGTGAAAAGTGACCAGATCTCTGTCAAGGGTTCTGGTGGCACCCTGTTCCTGACGCAGAACGCGTTGGTGAAGGTGTCGAGCAACGATGGCAAGCTCAGCTTTGAGCCTGCCAATGAATCCCGCGAAGCAAACGCCATGAGCGGCACCATTCGCCAGTTGGTTAACAACATGGTGGTTGGTGTTAGCAAAGGGTTTGAGAAGAAGCTCAGTCTCGTTGGTGTGGGCTACAAGGCCGCTGCCTCCGGTGCCAAGCTGAACCTGGCTGTAGGCTATTCGCATCCGGTCAATATCGAAATGCCCGCTGGTATTACGGTTGCAACTCCTACCCCCACAGAAGTGGTGATCAAGGGTGCTGATCGTCAACGCGTCGGTCAAATCGCTGCTGAGATTCGTGCTGTTCGTCCACCCGAGCCCTACAAGGGTAAGGGTATCCGCTACGCGGACGAGAAGATCACGATCAAAGAGACCAAGAAGAAATAAGGAGCTGCAACATGTTGACCAAGAAAGAGCAGCGTCTTCGTCGTTCGCGCCAGACTCGCATCCGCATTGCACAGCAAGGTGTGGCGCGTCTCACCGTGAACCGTACGAACCTCCATATCTACGCCAGCGTGATTTCTGGCGACGGCAGCAAGGTGCTGGCCAGTGCATCGACGGCAGAAGTCGACGTGCGCAAGTCGCTCGGTGGCTCGGGCAAAGGTGGCAACGCCGCTGCAGCCCAGATCATCGGCAAGCGCATCGCTGAAAAAGCGAAGGCTGCAGGTGTCGAGAAGGTTGCATTTGATCGCGCAGGCTTTGCCTACCACGGTCGCGTCAAGGCTCTGGCCGACGCAGCCCGTGAAGCCGGCCTGCAGTTCTAAGCGGAGCGGAATACAAAATGGCTAAATTTCAACCCAAAGTGCAGAGCGAAGGCCAGGACGACGGTCTGCGCGAAAAAATGATCGCGGTGAACCGCGTGACCAAAGTCGTGAAGGGTGGCCGTATTCTCGGTTTTGCCGCACTGACGGTGGTTGGCGACGGTGACGGCCGCGTGGGCATGGGTAAGGGCAAGTCTAAGGAAGTGCCTGCTGCTGTGCAAAAAGCGATGGAAGAATGCCGTCGCAATCTGATGAAGGTTTCGCTCAAGAGCGGCACCATTCACCATTCGGTGAAGGGTCATCACGGTGCAGCGTCTGTGGAACTTCATCCAGCCCCGAAGGGTACCGGCATCATCGCTGGCGGCCCAATGCGCGCTGTTTTCGAAGTTGTAGGTATTACCGACATTGTGGCGAAGAGCCACGGTTCGTCGAACCCCTACAACATGGTTCGTGCCACATTCGACGCGCTGGTGAAGTCTACAACCCCTTCGCAAGTTGCTGCAAAGCGCGGCAAAGCGGTTGAAGACATCTTCGCTTGATTGAAAGCTGAATATGACTACCCAACAAACTGTCAAGATTCAACTGGTGCGCAGCCCGATTGGCACCAAAGAATCGCACCGCGCCACTGTTCGTGGCCTGGGTCTGCGCAAGCTCAACAGCGTGAGCGAACTGCAGGACTCTCCCGAAGTGCGCGGCATGATTAACAAGATCAGCTATCTGGTCAAAGTCCTCTGAGAGATAGATCATGGAACTCAATAGCATCAAGCCTGCAGATGGCGCCAAGCATGCCAAGCGCCGCGTAGGCCGTGGCATCGGCTCCGGTCTGGGCAAGACCGCTGGCCGTGGTCATAAGGGTCAGAAGTCCCGCTCTGGCGGTTACCACAAAGTTGGCTTCGAAGGCGGTCAAATGCCTCTGCAACGTCGCTTGCCAAAGCGCGGCTTCAAGTCGCACTTGCTCAAGTTCAATGCAGAAGTCACGCTGACGGCACTGGACCAATTGGGCCTGGGTGAAGTTGACGTGTTGGCTCTCAAGCAGGCAGGTCTTGTAGGCGAGCTGGCCAAGGTCGTCAAGGTCATCAAGAGCGGTACCCTCACGAAGGCTGTCAAGCTGAGTGGTGTGGGCGCTACGGCGGGTGCCAAGGCAGCCATCGAAGCAGCCGGCGGCAGCGTCGCCTGAATGTGGCTTTGAAGGAAGACATCTGTGGCTACTAGCGCGGCTCAAATTGCAAAGACTGGTAAGTTTGGCGATCTGCGCCGTCGACTGGTTTTTCTGTTGCTTGCGCTGGTCGTGTATCGCATCGGGGCTCACATCCCTGTGCCTGGTATCGATCCAGCCCAACTTCAGCAGTTGTTCAGTGGCCAGCAAGGCGGCATCCTGAATCTGTTCAACATGTTTTCGGGTGGTGCGCTTTCGCGTTTCACGGTGTTTGCTCTGGGAATCATGCCGTACATCTCGGCATCGATCATCATGCAGCTGATGACATACGTGGTTCCCACGTTCGAACAGTTGAAGAAGGAAGGCGAATCCGGTCGCAGGAAGATCACGCAATACACACGTTATGGGACTTTGGGTTTGGCTCTGTTCCAGTCGCTGGGTATTGCCGTAGCGCTTGAGAGCTCTGCAGGATTGGTTCTGACGCCAGGTTTTGGATTTCGGATGACTGCTGTAGTCAGCCTGACAGCTGGAACCATGTTCCTGATGTGGTTGGGCGAGCAGATCACTGAGCGTGGATTGGGGAACGGTATTTCCATCCTGATCTTTGCTGGTATTGCAGCTGGTTTGCCGAGTTCGATTGGTGGGCTTCTCGAATTGGTTCGCACAGGTGCGATGAGCATCCTGGCCGCCATTTTCATCGTGTTGGTGGTTGCGGCGGTGACCTACTTCGTGGTGTTTGTGGAGCGTGGTCAGCGAAAGATTCTGGTGAACTACGCTCGGCGACAGGTGGGCAACAAGGTCTACGGCGGACAGTCGTCGCACTTGCCACTGAAGTTGAACATGGCTGGCGTGATTCCTCCGATCTTCGCATCGTCGATCATCCTGCTACCAGCAACGGTGGTGAATTGGTTCAGCGCTGGGGAGTCGATGCGTTGGCTGAAAGATATATCCGGTGCGTTGACTCCTGGTCAGCCCATCTATGTCATGTTCTACGCTGCCGCGATCATCTTCTTCTGCTTTTTTTACACAGCGCTGGTTTTTAACAGCCGTGAAACAGCAGATAACCTGAAGAAGAGCGGAGCGTTCATTCCGGGGATTCGCCCAGGTGAGCAGACGGCGCGTTATATCGACAAGATTTTGGTTCGCCTGACATTGGCAGGCGCTGTGTACATCACTTTTGTGTGCTTGTTACCAGAATTCCTGATCTTGAAGTACAACGTTCCGTTTTACTTTGGTGGAACATCGCTACTGATCATTGTGGTGGTCACCATGGACTTCATGTCGCAGGTTCAAAACTACATGATGTCGCAACAGTACGAGTCGTTGCTCAAGAAGGCCAATTTCAAAGGCAGTCCGGGCGGTTGATGAGTGAAAGAGAACGCGGTGTGCTCCGGCTGCCGAGCTCTCTCTGAAGATCTGGCTATCGGTTTAGTTGGCGCCCCACGAGTTTTCGCGGGCACAAATTGTGTTCCGTGCAAAGCAGCCGGGACGGATGGAAAAGTTTTAGGAGAATGCAATGAGAGTTTCGGCTTCGGTCAAAAAAATCTGCCGCAACTGCAAGATCATCCGCCGCAAGGGTGTGGTGCGCGTGATCTGCACGGATCTGCGTCACAAGCAGCGCCAAGGTTGATTGGAAAGTATTAGAGGACGCATATGGCACGTATCGCTGGCATTAACATTCCGCCGCACAAGCACGCGGAAATCGGTTTGACCGCCATTTTTGGCATTGGTCGCACCCGCGCTCGCAAGATTTGCGACGCGACTGGTATCGCATATAGCAAGAAGATCAAAGATCTGACTGACGGCGATCTCGAAAAAATTCGCGAGCAAATCGAGCAGTTCACCATTGAAGGTGATCTGCGCCGCGAAACCACGATGAACATCAAGCGATTGATGGACATCGGCTGCTACCGTGGGTTCCGCCATCGCCGCGGTCTGCCAATGCGTGGTCAGCGCACCCGTACCAATGCACGCACTCGCAAGGGTCCGCGCAAGGGTGCAGCTGCACTGAAAAAATAAAGATTGAAAGATCATCATGGCTAAGTCTCCTTCCAATAACGCTGCTCAGCGCGTTCGCAAGAAGGTCCGGAAGAACGTTTCGGACGGTATTGCTCACGTGCACGCTTCGTTCAACAACACCATCATCACGATCACCGATCGCCAGGGCAACGCTCTGTCGTGGGCGTCGTCTGGCGGCCAAGGTTTCAAGGGCTCACGCAAGTCCACTCCGTTCGCCGCTCAGGTTGCGTCCGAAGTGGCTGGCCGTGCTGCCATCGATCAGGGCATCAAAAACCTTGACGTCGAAATCAAAGGTCCCGGCCCAGGTCGTGAGTCGTCGGTGCGCGCATTGGGCGCACTGGGTATCCGTATCACGTCTATCGCCGATGTGACACCGGTGCCGCACAACGGTTGCCGCCCTCAAAAGCGTCGCCGTATCTAATCTCTCTCTAAGCCCACCGCCGCCTGTGAACGCGCAAGCGCCTCAGGCGGCTCCCGCAATTGTTTGCGGTAGATGACACAAAGGAAGCTCAAGTGGCACGTTACCTCGGCCCCAAGGCCAAACTCTCCCGCCGTGAAGGCACGGACCTTTTCCTCAAGAGCGCTCGTCGCTCCATCGCTGACAAGTCCAAGTTCGACTCCAAGCCTGGTCAACATGGCCGCACCTCAGGTGCCCGCACTTCTGACTACGGTCTGCAACTGCGTGAAAAGCAAAAGGTCAAGCGCATGTACGGCGTGCTGGAAAAGCAATTCCGCCGCTACTTTGAAGCCGCTGACGGCAAGAAGGGCAACACTGGCGCCAATCTGCTGTTCTTGCTGGAGTCCCGCCTCGACAATGTCGTGTACCGCATGGGGTTTGGTTCGACACGCGCCGAAGCACGTCAACTGGTGTCCCACAAGGCAATCACTGTGAACGGCAAGTCTGTGAACATTGCTTCGTACCTCGTGAAGGCGGGTGACGTTGTGGCTGTCCGCGAAAAGTCCAAGAAGCAAAATCGCATTGTTGAAGCCTTGCAGCTGGCAGCCCAAGTCGGCATGCCTGCGTGGGTGGACGTCAATGCGGAAAAAGCTGAGGGCATCTTTAAGAAGGTGCCAGACCGTGATGAGTTTGGCGCCGACATCAACGAATCTCTGATCGTTGAGCTGTATTCGCGCTAATCGCTCGGTACGTATTTCGAGAAAACCGTCCCTAAACCGCGAGGCATCGCGGTTTAGGCGCTTCACCAGCCTTACCGGTGTAACGAGCTGGGGGTATTGAGAGGAAGTCTGAATGCAAACCAATTTGCTGAAACCCAAGGCGATCAATGTCGAGCAGCTTGGCCATAATCGTGCCAAGGTCGCACTGGAGCCGTTCGAGCGTGGTTACGGCCACACGTTGGGTAACGCCATTCGGCGTGTCCTGCTCTCGTCCATGGTGGGTTATGCAGCGACGGAAGTCACCATTGCAGGCGTTCTGCATGAGTACTCGTCCATTGATGGTGTCCAGGAGGATGTTGTCAACATCCTGCTGAATCTCAAGGGCGTGGTCTTCAAGCTGCACAACCGTGATGAAGTGACGCTGAGCCTGCGTAAAGACGGCGAAGGAGTAGTCACTGCGCGTGATATCCAAACGCCTCACGATGTAGAAATCGTCAACCCTGACCATGTAATTGCAAACTTGTCTGCAGGTGGCAAGCTTGACATGCAAATCAAGGTTGAAAAGGGCCGTGGCTATGTTCCCGGCAATATGCGCCGATATGCGGACGAATCGACCAAGTCGATTGGACGCATTGTTCTGGATGCGTCATTTTCGCCAGTGAAGCGCGTGAGCTACACCGTCGAAAGCGCTCGTGTTGAGCAGCGCACCGACCTGGACAAGCTGGTGGTTGAGATCGAGACCAACGGCGCCATTACTGCCGAGGACGCAGTCCGCGCATCCGCCAAGATTCTGGTGGAACAGCTGGCCGTGTTTGCTCAGCTGGAGGGCGGCGAGCTGGCTGCGTTTGATGCACCTGCAGGTCCACGTGGCAACGCGACGTTCGATCCAATCCTGTTGCGTCCTGTCGACGAACTGGAACTGACCGTTCGTTCTGCCAACTGCCTGAAGGCCGAAAACATCTACTACATCGGTGATCTGATCCAGCGCACCGAGAACGAGTTGCTGAAGACGCCTAACTTGGGTCGTAAGTCGCTCAACGAGATCAAGGAAGTGCTTGCTTCGCGCGGGCTCACCTTGGGGATGAAACTTGAAAACTGGCCACCTGCTGGCTTGGACAAGCGTTAAGTTATAATTTTCGGTTCCCTTTTAGGGAATGAAGAAGCTCCCTTTTCAGGGGAGCAGTGCCTCGGGCAGTACCTGATACGGCTGCCTGATTTAATTACATAGTAGGAAAAAGCACCATGCGCCACGGACACGGACTCCGCAAACTCAATCGCACCAGCTCGCACCGCCTTGCGATGCTGCAAAACATGATGAACTCGTTGTTGCAGCACGAAGTCATCAAGACCACCGTGCCAAAGGCAAAGGAACTGCGTCGCGTGGTTGAGCCCATGATCACCTTGGCCAAGGTAGACACCGTCGCCAATCGCCGCCTCGCATTCAACCGTCTGCGCGACCGTGACATGGTGACCAAGTTGTTTAACGAACTCGGTCCGCGTTTCAATGCACGTCCCGGCGGCTACACCCGTATCCTGAAAATGGGCTTTCGCGTGGGTGACAACGCGCCCATGGCGTTAGTCGAATTGGTGGACCGCGCCGCAGAAACCGAAAATAATTCGGCAGCAGCTGAATAATAGGGTATAATTTATCTCTTACCGCGCGATGGAGCAGTCTGGTAGCTCGTTGGGCTCATAACCCAAAGGTCGGAGGTTCAAATCCTCCTCGCGCAACCAAAAAATAGCATTACTTGCTAAGCAAAACGCCCACTCAACAGTGGGCGTTTTTGTTTTTGTGCTCACTATTTTTTCAGGATCCGCGGAAATTGCAACTCGCGCATTCTCGGAGCGCCACAGTGACCCGGTCTTTTTTTATGCAGTTGCTGCGCCATGGACGGCAATGGCTAGGAGCTTCCGCCTCCGCCTAAAAGGCTCGAGAAGCATGGCGTCTGGCTCGCACCCTTGCGGGGCGAGTTGCAGGTTCTGTTAGCGCGCAAAAAGGTCTGCCTTTGCTGCCTTGGTGATGGCTACGACACAAGGATGTGTGATCCGGCGTTCTACAGAAATTGCAAAAAATTCCTCCACAAGTTCGGTGGACCGACCGATCACCTCCACGCCAAACTGCGCGGTGGTTTCTTCATCCAGCACCGTGGGAGATGTGAAGATTCCGCGACCTTCACGGCCGAAAGCGTTCATCAAGGCACTGTCGTCAAACTCGCCAACGATGCGTGGTTGAAGCTGGTGTTTGTTAAACCAGTGGTCAAGTTGTTGGCGTACCGACGACATCGGGCCTTGGATGAGCACGGGTGCACCATGCAAGCATTCCGGGAAGCTGCCCTGTAGATGACGCCTGAGCGCGGAAGCGCACAAAAAGCTCATTCCGCTGGTGCCAAGCGGGTGATTAAATGCCTTCACCCCGATCTTTTTCGATACTGGCTCGTCGGCGAGCACCAGGTCGAGCTTGTGCAAGCTCAATTGAGCGATCAGTTCTGGGAATTTTCCTTCGTGGCAGGTCATGTGCACCTGCTGCGGCATCCCCAGCGCAGGTTCCAGCAGGTGGTAAGCGACGGACTTGGCAATCGAGTCCGCGACGCCGACACGGAACTCCAAGGGCTTTTCCTGGCCCCGCGAAAGGCGAATGGAGTTCTCCAGATCGTTGCCCAGCGCAAAAATTTGTTCGGCGTAGCCCAAGGCCACGCGGCCTTCACTGGTCAGCTCCAGTCCTCGACCCCGTTTACGAAAGAGGTCATGACCCAGCCAAGATTCCAATTGTTTGATCTGTCCTGACAGGGTTTGTGGTGTGGTGTGGAGTTGTTCACTCGCGCGCATCACGCCACCCGCTTTGGCAACCGTCCAGAAATAGCGCAAGTGTTTGAAGTTCACATCAGCCTCAATACTTCGAAAAAATCGATTAATAAACTTTGATAAAACGAATATACGCGAAGTATTAAAAAACCTACATTGAACGATTGGCACCAATCCGTGGCGATGTTTGTCACGGCGGCAGCTGCCAACCTTCACAAGGAGTAGCAACGATGCGTATCACTACCAGAGGACAACTCGCGGTGTCGGCGATGACAGACCTTGCACTGCGTCAGAAGATGCGGCCAGTGGCCTTGTCCACCATCAGCGCCCGCCAGGGCACATCGCTCTCTTACCTGGAGCAACTCTTCAGCGCCTTGCGCCGCGCTGGGTTGGTCGACAGCACGCGTGGGCCCGGTGGTGGCTACACGCTGGCGCGGCGGGCAGACCAGGTGTCGGTCGCCGAAATCATCCTGGCGGTTGAAAATCTGAAAGCTGACGACCTGCAAAACATGGGCGTGACCCAAGCTGCGCAAGTGAAGTCGATGACCGGAGAGCTGTGGTCAACGTTCAACTCGCGGGTCATGGAGTATTTGCAGTCGGTGACCTTGCAAGACTTGGTGGCCCAGCAGCTTGCCAAAGGCGTGGTTCCCGATGACGTGGGGGCTCCCGCGGCTGCAAAGCCGAAGCTCACGCCCAAGCCACGGCCGTTGATGGCCCGGGTCGGTGTGCCCAACTCGGTGTTTGCGCTCGGTAGCATTCCGCTGCTGCAGCGGAGATAGGCCGCACCCGCGCGCTGCGGTAAGTGCGGCGCGATGGCGCTGCTTGGGAGGCGCTGTTGCAGCCTGGCAACGTGCACGTGCGAACCAAGCGTTCTCCGCGTGCGGTCGCCGGTCTACGGGCGTCTGTCACGCACGGATCGCCCTCTTCGCTGAGGCGGCAATCAGGCCCCGGCACATTCAGGCGGCGTAGACCTGATCCAGTGAGCGAAAGCCCTTGATTTCTATCGGGTTGCCGCTGGGGTCATGAAAAAACATCGTCCATTGTTCTCCGGGCTGACCTTCGAAACGGACTTGCGGCGCCAGCACGAAGGCGGTGCCTGCGGCTTGCAGGCGCGCCGCCAGTGCATGCCAGTCTGGCAACTCCAGAATGGCACCGAAATGGGGCATGGGCACCATGTGATCCCCGACATGTCCGGTGCGGGCACTGGCGAAGGGCGCGCCCAGGTGCAAGGAGATCTGGTGGCCAAAAAAATCGAAGTCCACCCAGGTGTCGGTGCTTCGGCCTTCCTGGCAACCCAGGACGCCACCGTAAAAGCGGCGGGCTGCATCCAGGTCGGTGACGTGAAAAGCGAGGTGAAAGAGGCTGCGCATCTCGCAAAGCATATAGCAGCCGGCGATTCGCCCCCGACGGTTCAGGCGGCGGTCGCAGGATCCGCGGTCATGTTGTCGAACTTCTTGAAATACTGGCGCGCCATGGCCACCAGTTGGGCGTCGGTGGGGTGGTCGGCCGCGACTGAATCGACCACGACTTCTGCGACCGCAGCACAGTGTTGGGCGCACCAATCGCGAAACTGCGTCCGCGCCAGCCCTGGCCCGGTCAGCAGCACCTCGCGGGTGTTCTGTAAAGCCTGTGCGATGTCTTCAAAATAACGATTCAAATCCGAGGATTTGCCTTGGTGCTTGTGGTGGCTGCGCGAGGGGATGCGTTGCGCCTCGACATGTGCGCGGTCAAACATCAGCACATGGGCTTCGGAGTGGTCCATCCAGACAACGGCGTGAAATGTGCTCATGGGAACGGCTTTCGTCAAAGTACAAAGAAAAAGAAGGTGAATGGAGACGAGGGGTCACGCCGGCTGTACGCGTTGCTGCTGCATGTGCTGTTCTGCTTTTTCCTGGCAGTGCACGCAGCGGGCTGCCTCGGGCATGGCATGCAGGCGTGCGGCGGTGATGTCTGTGCCGCAGGCAGTGCACTCCCCATAGGTGCCCGCCTCGATACGCGCCAAGGCCGCATCCACAGCGGCGAGGTGGGCAGTTTCGCGGTCATCCAATGCGAACTCCAGCGCGCGTTCGGCGGCAAGTTGGGTGCGCGGGTCTTCCGGCTGACCAAAGTGGTTGGCAGCGGCCTCAGCCCGGCCGATGACGCCACCGCGTTGCGCGGCCAACTGGGCCAGCAGCGTCGACTGTTGCGCCAGCAGCTGGTGGCGATACGAGGTGGCCTGGGTTTTGTCCATGCGATATCTCCTGTATGGGGCGGATATCTGCATGGTGCGCGTGTGCGCGGGGCCACAGGTTGACCAGGGTCAACGGACCGTGGGTAAGCCGGCGCGGCGGCTCTGCGCGGCAGTGGTCAGGGTCGCTGTCGCGCGTGAAGCGCTGACCTTAGCGCTTGGGCGGGCGCGCCAGCATTTCGGCTGTGTTGGTCTTGCGGTCGGCGTTGACGCGCTGCACGTGCGGGCGTTCGGCCATGCGGGTGAGGTAGTCGCGCACGGGCAGGTCGACCAGGTAGTCGCGGCCATAGATGACCTTGGTCGCAGAGCTGACCAGGGGCAGATGCACGATGGCCGCGCAGTCAGCCATCGTGAAGGTGTCGCCCGCCAGATAGGGGCCGAACTTCGCCAACTGGCCAAAGGCGGCGATATTTTTCTCCAGCTGCGCGCCGACCTTTTCGCGGGCGGTTTCGCTCACGGTGCCGCCAAAGAAAGCCTGAGGGTACAGATTGCGTGCCACCAGCTCCAGGTGCAATTCCAAAAACGTGATCAGCTCGCGCACCTTGGCGGCGGCCAGCGGGTCGGACGGCAGCAAGGCGGGTTGGGGGTACGCGGTTTCGATGTAGTCGGCGATCACGGCCGACTCACACAGCGTGCCCTGGGGTGTGCGCAGATAGGGCACCTTGCCCAGTGGACTGGCGCTGCGATCGGTTTCGCCCACCCAGGCCAGTTCTTCGGTGAAGGGCACGCCCTTTTCAAGCAGCGCGAGCTTGACCTTGTTGTAGTAGTTGCTGGCCGAAAAGCCGCAGAGTGTCAGCATGGTATGTCTCCGTTGTAAGTTGTGGACCGGGGCACATCGTAGGCCGCAGCACGGGGTGGGTCCGTCGCACAGATGACCCCGGGCTCCGGGCGCATCGGGGGCGCACCTACAATGGCGGCCTCATGTCGCTGTCTCCCCTGCAAACCATTCGCAGCCTTCGCCGGCTCGCCCGCCTTGTGCTGGCGTGGTTTGTGGTGTCGATGGGCGTCGCGGTGGCTTCGCCGCTGGTCAACCCGCAGGGCATGGAGCTGATCTGCTCCGGCTCCGGTGCGATCAAGATCCTGGTGAAGACCGACGACGGCGCCAAGGAGATGTCCAGCCACACGCTGGATTGCCCGCTGTGCGCGCACGTAGGTGCTCCGCCCCCCACATCGCAGGCCATGCTGCCTGTGGTTCACCCCCTGGCGCACGCCCTGCGCCCCATTCCTGCCGCGCACATTGCTGCGCGCACCGCTGCGCCGCTGCCGCCGCGCGGGCCTCCAGCCTCCTCCTGATTTTGCTATTCGATTGATAGCTGCTTGCGCTTGATAAATAAGCGCTGGCGGCCTATTTGGCTTGAAATTCAGGAGTTCCCATGCGCAAAAGCCGCATGGCGCTGGCCGTGGCCCGCGCCTTTCCCCTCGCCCTTACCTTCACGTTCACCGGGCCCGTGTCCGCATGGGCCCAGACCGCTGACAGCACCGGCAGCGCCGGCAGCACCAATGCCTCCGTCAAGGAGCTTGGCGTGGTCACCATCACTGGCGGCCAGCCTACCTCGCTGCCCACACAGATCCCCACCACCATCGAGGGCGTGACGCGCGAGCAGATCGAGCATTCGATCAACGCCACCGACAGTGAAGACGCGCTCAAGTACCTGCCCAGCCTGCTTGTGCGCAAGCGCTACATCGGTGACTACAACCACGCCGTGCTGTCCACCCGCGCCTCGGGCACGGGCAACCCGGCGCGGTCCATGGTGTTTGCCGATGGCATCTTGCTGAGCAACTACCTGGGCAACGGCCCCACCAACGCGCCGCGCTGGATGCTGGTCACGCCCGAGGAGATCGAGCGCGTGGACGTACTCTACGGCCCGTTCTCCGCCGCCTACGCTGGCAACTCGGTGGGCGCGGTGGTGGACTACGTCACGCGCATGCCGACGAAGTTCGAGGCACACGGCAAGGTCAGCACCCAGCACCAGCCGTTCGACCTGTACGGCACCAACGCCACCTACGCGGGCAAGCAGGTCAGCGCCTCGGTGGGCAACAAGAATGGTGATTGGTCTTGGTTCCTCAACTTCAACAAGACCGACAGCGAAGGCCAGCCGCTTACCTTCCCCACGCGCTTGGTGTCGGCCGGGACGGTCGGCAATGCAGGCACGCCGGTCACGGGCGCGGTGTTGGACAACAACCGCAGCAATCAACCCTGGTACCTGCTGGGCACAGCCACGCAGTACCACACGCAGCAAGACCACATCAAGGCCAAGATCGCCTACGACTTCTCGCCCACCGTGCGGGCGGCCTACACCCTGGGCTGGTGGCACAACGAATCCGAAGGGCGCCCCACCAGCTACCTGCGCGATGCGAACGGCAATGCGGTGTACGGCGGCACGGTCAACATCAACGGCCGCTCGTACACGCTGGCGCCCACCGACTTCAACGTCTCCAACGAAGACCTCACGCACTTCATGCACGGGCTCTCGGTCAAGAGCAATACCAAGGGTGTGTTCGACTGGGAGGTCGCCGCCAGCCTGTATGACTACCAGACCGACACCCTGCGTGCAGCCACCGTCGCACTGCCTGCCGCGCTGAGCGGCGGGGTCGGGCGCATCGTCAACAGCAAGGGCACGGGCTGGAACACGCTGGCTGCCAAGGGCACTTGGCGACCCGAGGGCGTGCAGGGCGCACACATCGTGGACTTTGGCCTGCAGCGCGACAGCTACCAGCTGCGCACCATCGAGAAAGCCACTACGAACTGGATCAACGGCGCTGCAGGCGCCCGCAACCAGGCCTTTAACGGCGACACCCAACTTCTGGGCCTGTGGGCGCAAGACACCTGGAAGATCGCGCCTCGGTGGAAGGCCGTGCTGGGCGTCCGCGCCGAGCGCTGGAGCGCGAGCAATGGACAGACCAGCAATGCCACCACTACGGTGAACCACGTCGAGCGCAACGAAACCTACTTCTCGCCCAAGGCCGCGTTGGCCTACCAAGCCAATGATTTATGGGTGCTCAAGGCATCGACCGGCCGCGCCGTCCGCATGCCCACCGTGGCCGAGCTGTACCAGGGCGGCATCAGCGGCAGTGGCACGCTCATCAACAACGACCCCAACTTGCGGCCCGAAAAGAGCTGGACCACCGAGCTGACCGCCGAGCGGGACATGGGCAACGGGCTGCTGCGCCTGACCGCGTTTTTTGAACGCACGAAGGACGCTCTGTACTCACAGACCAATGTGCTCGTCACGCCCAACGTGACCAACGTGCAGAACGTGGACGCCATCCGTACCAGGGGCATTGAGCTGTCGTACCAGGCCGCCAACGTCTTCATGCGCGGGCTGGAGCTGGGCAGCAGCCTGACCTGGACGGATTCCAAGATCACGAAGAACGACAAGTTCCCCGCCAGCGTGGGCAAGTGGCAGCCGCGCATCCCCGAGTGGCGCGCCACCGCCGTGGCCACCTACCGGCCCGACGACAAGTGGTCGTACACCCTGGGTGCGCGCTACAGCGGCAGGCAGTTCAGCACGCTCGACAACAGCGACGTCAACGGCTTTGCCTACCAGGGCGCCAGCCGCTACTTCACCACCGATGTGCGAGTGCGTTACCAGATCACCAAGCAGGTCAGCGCTGCCGTGGGCATCGACAACCTGAACAACTACCAGTTCTGGAACTTCCACCCCTACCCGCAGCGCACTTACATGGCGGAGCTGAAGGTGGACTTGTAACCCCCCTGAGCGGCTGCGCCGCATCCCCCCAGGGGGACGCCTCCAGCGGCCCGGCAAAAGCCGGTTCCGGGGTAACGCCGGCCTGGGTCGCGCCAGTTTTGAAGGACATGAATCGTTGAAACGAAAAGGTTAAGGTATGAAAACGAATACTATGAAAAATATAGCTGCTTGCGCTTGCCTGATAAGCGCTACGACCATTTTTGGGACTGCGTCGGCCCACGTGGTGCTGGAATACCAGGTGGCCCCGGCGGGGGCCAGCTACAAGGCCACGTTCAAGGTCGGCCACGGCTGCGGTGCCTCGCCGACGCGGCAGATTGCGGTGGACATTCCGGCCGGCATGCGCAGCGCTCGGCCCATGCCCAAGCCGGGCTGGACGCTGGAGGTACAGCGCGAAAAGCTGGCCCAGCCGTACACCAGCCACGGCCGCAGCATCACCGAAGACGTGGTGCGCGTCACCTGGACAGCCAAGACGCCGGAGGACATGCTGCCCAATGCCCACTACGACGAGTTTGTGCTCGTCGCCACCACGCCCGAGAAAGCCGGGCCGGTGTACTGGCCCGTGCGCCAGTCTTGTGCCGAAGGCCAGAATCATTGGACCAACGTGCCCCAGCCCGGCCAGAAGCTTTCGGACTTGAAGTCCCCTGCGGCCATGTTGGAAATCCTGCCCGGCGCAGGCGCCGGAGCCCACCATCACTGACAGTCAGGCCCACACACCTGTTGTTTCTTCCTTCTCCTGAAACTGAAAGACATCCACCATGAAAAAACTGCTTCACACCACCGCGCTGGTTTCAACCCTGGCCGCTGCATTGGCCAGCGTCCCTGCGTGGGCACAGACCGCCGCCGTCAAGGTCGAAGGGGCCTGGGCGCGCGCCAGCGTGCAGGGCCAAAAGGGCACGGGCGCTTTCATGCGCCTCACTTCCAAGGACGGTGCCCGCCTGGTGCGCGCCGAGTCGCCGGCTGCGGGAGTGACCGAAGTGCACGAGATGAAGATGGAAGGCGACGTCATGAAGATGCGCGCCGTGCCCGCGCTGGAACTGCCCGCGGGCAAGACGGTAGAGCTCAAGCCCGGCGGCTACCACGTCATGCTGCTGGACCTGAAGGCGCCTCTGGCCAAGGACAGCTCGGTGCCCATCACCCTGGTGTTCCAGGACGCCAAAGGCGCAGAAAGCAAGCTCCAGCTGAACGTGCCCGTGGGCACCACGCCCCCCGGCGGTGCCACTGCGGGCAGCATGATGGATGGGCACAAACACTGAGGTTCCCTCCGCGCCAGCGCCTTCGCGGGCGCTACGCATTGGAGTAAGCTGTGCCTCCACCACAGACCTCTTGCGGAGCGGCCATGAGCGACACAACGAATTTCGGTTTCGGCAAACTTGTTCCCGGTTTTGACTTTTTGCAGAGCCTGGCCAAGGGGGCATCCAGCAGCATTCCGCAGTTGCCCAACCTGAGCAACTGGGTGGCCCCCACCATCAGCGTCGAAGAGCTGGAAAAACGCATTGACGAACTGAAGGCCGTGCAGTTCTGGCTGGAGCAAAACTCCCGCGCGCTGGCTGCCACGATCCAGGCGCTGGAAGTGCAGAAGATGACGCTCGCCACGCTCAAGGGGATGAACTTCAGCATGGGCGATGTGGCCAATGCCTTCAAGCTCAAAACGGCCGACACCGTGATGGGCGGGGTGCAAAAGGCGGCGAGCACCATGACCGGTGCCGCCGATGCCATGACCAGCGCCGCGGCCCGCGTGACGGGGCGCGCCAATGCTGCAGAGGCCGAACCCGAAGAACACGAAGACGACACGGAACCCGCCGACGAGGACACCGCGGCGCCCGCCAAGGCCAAAGCCAAATCCAAGGGCGGCAAAGCCAGCGGTGCGGCCGAGCCCACGGTGGTCGACCCCATGCAGTGGTGGGGCGCTCTTACCAGCCAGTTCCAGCAGATTGCGACCAACGCCATGAAGGACGCGGCCAAACAGACCGCCATCGACACCACCAAGAACATGGCCACAGGCCTTGCCAAGGAGGCCCTCAAAACGGCCACCGGCATGGCCACGCAGTTTGCGGCCAAAGGCATGCAGACCATGCAAGGCGGCAAACGGGCTGCCAGCGCCGCCAAAAAGCCCGCAACCGTCGCCAAGAAGGCCCCGGCCAAAAAGGTCGCAGCCAAAACGGCAGCCAAACCTGCCAGCAAGGCAGCGGCCAAAAAATCCCCCAACCGAAGCGCCCCGCGCAAAGCGGCGCGCTGACCCGGCGGACGGGTGGCCGCGCAGCGCTCCTGCTGTACCGCCCCGTCTGCGAGAGACTTTGCCATGAAACTCTTCCCCACTGGCCACGCCACACACCCCCAGTGGCGCATGGCCGCCGCTTTGGTGCTGGCGCAATTGCGCGCCCAGATGGCCTTGCCCGACTACGCGTCGGCCCCCTCGCTGGGGTTGCTTTACATCACCGACCACTACGCCAACGAGGCGCAAGGCCTGCTCGACTACCTCAGTGCCGAGCTGCCCGAGGTGACCGACTGGAGCGGCACGGTGGGCGTGGGCGTGTCGGCCAATAACGCCGAATACTTTGACGAGCCCGCGTTGTCGGTCATGCTGCTCGACGTGTCGGCCGACCAATACCGCGTGTTTTCGGGGGTGGCGCCGCTTCCCACCCATGCAAACCACCCTGGCACGGGCTTTGTGGCCCACACGGCTTTGGTGCATGCCGACGGCCGCACGCCCGAGCTGACCGAGTTGCTGGCCGAGATGGCAGCGCGCACCGACACCGGCTACCTGTTTGGCGGCCTCAGCGCCAGCCGCTCGGCCAACGTGCAGTTTGCCGTGGGTGGTGACGGCAACATGGCGGGCCAGGGGGGCGCCAGTGGTGTGTTTGACGGCGGTTTGTCGGGTGTGGCGTTCGGTGCAGGGGTGTCGCTGGTGTCCCGCGTGACACAGGGCTGCCAGCCCGTGGGCGCCTTGCGCACCATCACCGAGGCGCATGAAAACGTGGTGCTGCAGCTCGATGGGGAATCGGCGCTGGATGTACTGCTGGACACGCTGGAAGTCTCGCTCGACGGCGACCCGCAGCCCGCGCTGCGCAAGGTGCGCGCTACGCTGGCCGGGCTGGTCAGCGCGGGCGAGCAGCCCCAGGGCCAACGCCGCACGGGTCACTTTGGCACAGACACCCGGGTGCGCCACATCGTGGGGCTGGACGGCAGCCGCCGCGGCGTGGCCTTGGCCGACCAGGTCGAGGCCGGAATGCACCTGGCGTTTTGCCAGCGCAATGTGGCTGCGGCGCGGGCTGACCTCATGCGCATCTGCGCCGAAATTCGCGAAGAACTCTCTCCCGAAGCGCTGGAGCCCGCGTCGCTGATGTCGTCTTCGAATACGGGTGCCGACAGTGCCGTTGCCAGCGGCGCCTCAGCCACCGGTGCCGCGCCGCAGACGGAGCGACGCATCTGTGGGGCCATTTACGTGAGTTGCTCTGGCCGCGGCGGCCCGCATTTTGGCGGCCCCAGTGCCGAGCTGCAAATCGTGCGCCATGCGTTGGGTGATGTACCGCTGGCGGGGTTTTTTGCGGGCGGCGAAATCGCGCACCACCATCTCTATGGCTACACCGGGGTGCTGACCGTGTTTGTGGACAGCGAGCCCTCGCCGTCCTGACCCCGCAGGTCCGTCCGGTCAGCCTGCTCCGTTGTCGTCGGACTCGGCTTTTTCTTCGGGCGTCAGTCGCGTGGCCAGGATCTTGTCGATGGTCTTGCCATCCATGTCCACCACTTCCAGCTTCCAGTCTTCCCACTGCACGGCGTCCGTCACTTTGGGCAGGCGGCCGGTCAGCAGCATGATCATGCCGCTGAGCGTGTGGTAGCGGCCACGGTCTTCTTCCGGCACCGCATCCAGGTTCAGGCGGTCCTTCAGCTCGGGCACGGGGATGTGGCCGTCCAGCAGCCAGCTGCCGTCTTCGCGCTGCAGCGCCCAGGAGGTTTCGGGGTCGCGCGGCTGGAACTCGCCAGTAATGGCTTCGATCAGGTCCTGCAGCGTGACGATGCCCTGCACCTCGCCGTACTCATCAATCACAAACGCCATGTGCACGTCCGACAGGCGAAAGTTGTCCAGCAACTCCATGCCCGTGATGGTCTCAGGCACATACAGCGCCGTCTGCAGCGGCTGATCGGCCAGCCCGCCATGCGCCTTGTCCCGCAGCGTGCGCGACAGCCACTGGCGTGCGTTGATCACGCCCAGGATGTTGTCCATGCCGCCGCGTATCACGGGGAAGCGCGCGTGGTCCGACTCTTCGATGCATTGCAGGTTCTCTTCAAAAGGCGCATCCACATCCAGGCACACCACATCGCCGCGCGGCACCATCAGCGACCCGATCTGGCGGTCGTCCAGCCGGAACACATTGCGCACCATGGTGTGCTCGTGCGACTCGATCACACCGGCGGTGGTGCCCTCCACCAGCATCGCGTGGATCTCTTCTTCCGTCACCGGGCTGCCGCTGGTTTCCTTCACGCCCATCAGGCGCAGCAAGGTGCGGGTAGAGGTGGACAGCAGCAGCACAAAGGGCTTGGTGGCAACGGCCAGAAAGTTGATGGGCCGTGCCACCAGGCGCGCAAAGGTCTCGGGGTACGACTGGCCAATGCGCTTGGGCACCAGTTCGCCCACCACAATGGAGAAGTACGTGATCAGCACCACCACCAGCCCGGTGGCCGCATAGCTGCCAAACGGCATGGGCACGCCCAGTGCTTCCAGCCACAGTGCCAGAGGGCCGGCCAATGCGGCCTCACCCACGATACCGTTCAGGACGCCAATCGACGTGATGCCGATCTGGATGGTGGAGAGAAAACGCGTCGGGTCTTCGCCCAGCTTCACGGCAGCGGCGGCACCGCTATCGCCCTCATCCACTAGCTTCTGTAACCGGGCTTTGCGAGCGGTGACCAGAGCGATCTCCGACATGGCAAACAGGCCGTTGAGCAGGATGAGGGCGAAGAGTATTGCTATTTCCATACAAAGGGCGCCTTGCGCGCCCTTGGGTGTTGATCAGCGGACATTGTAAGAACCTGTGGCACGCGGCCTGGTTTTCACGCCGAAAAGCGTGGTGTGATTGCTGAATTCCACCACGCGTCCCCACGCCGGGTTGGCGCGCCCGGCGGCCAACTCCCCCGCCCATGATTTCCGCTGCGTCGCAGCCAAAAAAACAAGTGTTTTTGGGCGCTAGCGCTTGATGGATAAGCGCTAGCAGCTATCAAATATGAGTGGATCCTGCCTTAGCGTGCGGCCTGTGCGCTCAGCCGCACAGGGGTGTCAACGCGCGCCAGCCCGGCAAAATCAAAGTCCACTTCGGGCGCCAGCCCACTCACGATGCGCGCCAGGGACTTGCCCGAGCCGCAGGCGTGCGTCCAGCCCAACGTGCCGTGGCCGGTGTTGAGGAACAGGTTGCCCACTTTGGACTTGCCGATGAGCGGCACGTTGCTGGGGGTGGCAGGGCGCAGGCCGGTCCAGAACTGCGCCTGGCTGGCGTCGCCCGCGCCGGGAAAGAGCTGCTCTACCCGGCGCACGATGGCGTCGCAGCGCACCTGGTTCAGGTCGCGGTTGTAGCCGTTCAGCTCTGCCGTGCCGGCGATGCGCAGCCGATCACCGCCCCGCTCGCTGGTGTAGCGCGAGAACACGAGCTTGAACTCGTCGTCCGTCAGGCTTACCTCGTACGCCTTGCTGGCGTCCTTGACCGGCATGGTCACCGAATAGCCCTTGGCCGGGTAAATCGGCAGGTGGATGCCCAGCGGCTGCGCCAGCAGCGGGCTGAACGAGCCCATGGCCAACACAAACGCATCGCCGCGCACGCGCTCGAAGCGGCCTTCGGCGTTGGTCACTTCCACATGATCGATGCGGCCACCCACATCGCGCAGCGCGGTGATGTGGTGGCCCATGCGGAACTGCACGCCCGCCGTCTTACACAGCGTGGCGAGTTCGCGCGTGAACTGGTTGGCGTCACCCGATTCATCCTCGGCCGTGAAGGTGGCGCCTGCCAGTTGCGGGCGCATGTGGGCCAGCGCGGGCTCGATGCGCACCGCTTCGTCGGCGCTGATGACCTGGCGCTCACAGCCCAGCGCGCGCATTTGTTCGGCTGGGGCCAGCGCGCCGTCGAATTCCTTTTGGTTGGTATAGAAGTGCAGGATGCCCTGCGTGCGCTGGTCGTACTGGATGCCGGTGGCCACGCGCAGTTGCTGCAGCGTGTCGCGGCTGTAGGTGCCCAGGCGCACGATCTGCTCGATGTTGTGGCGCGTGCGCGCCGGAGTGCAATTGCGCAAGAACTGCAGGCCCCACACCCACTGGCGCATGTCGGCGCGCAGGCGGAACAACAGAGGGGCATCTTCTTTGCCCAGCCACTGCAGCACCTTGAGCGGCGCGCTGGGGTTGGCCCAGGGTTCGGCGTGGCTTACCGAGATCTGGCCGCCGTTGGCAAAGCTGGTCTCCGCGCCGGGGGCGCCTTGCCGGTCGATGACCGTCACCTCGTGGCCCAACTGTTGCAGGAAATAAGCCGAAGTCACGCCGAGCAAGCCGGCACCCAATACGATCACATGCATGATTTTCAAAGCCTTTCTGGGCTCTGGCGCTTAGTGGATGTGTGCTGATAGCTATTGAATCAATAGCAGGCAGCTGGCGCACGTCCGCCAAGCTGCCGCTCCCCCTGTCCTTGGTACCTGAGAGATTCACCGCGCAGCCCACATGGCGTGCGGTTTGCTCCTTCGGTGCGCTGCGGTGTGCCCGCGGCGGCTCTCCAGACGGCTTTGATGAATGGTGCAGTACGGGACCTGAGCGTGTATGGGAGTTTGCGCCTTCGGTGCAGCGGGCGGTGCCGCTGGCTCTCCTGCCAGGCCGATTCTAGGGGGCGCCATGGTGCGAAAACCAGTATCTGCGCGCTAATGCGTGGCAATCGTTGCTGATGTTGGCGATCGCCCTGTTGGTCTCGATGGCCATAATCCGCCGACGTTTCACGACCCCAGGATCTACCCATGCCCGACACCGCTTTTGACCCCCAGGCCTGCGCCGCCGTGCTGACCATGGCGCGCCAGGGCCGCATGCCCCGGCCGCTGGATCTGCCTGCGGCGCTGCGCCCCGGCAATGCATCCGAGGCGTATGCGGTGCAGGACATCGTGGTGCGCGAGCGGGGCGCGATAGTGGGCTGGAAGGTGGGGGCCTCATCGCCCCAGGCGCTGCCCGCGCGTGCGGCGCTGACCCGCGACTCGGTGTGGGTGGCGCAAGCCGGTTTGGCGGTGCATTTGCCCTCCGCCGGTTTTGCCGTGATGGGCGTGGAGGCAGAACTGGTGTACGAACTGGGCGCCGACCTGCCTGCGCGGTCAACGCCTTACAGCGCGCAGGAGGTGCTGGCCTCCGTGGTCTCCGTGCGTGCCGCCATCGAGGTGTGCGACACACGCTTTGCGGCCTGGGCCCAGCAGGGCGAATGGAGCCGTTTGGCCGACCAGGCCTGCCATGGCGCGCTGATCGTAGGTTCTGGCGCTACCGATGTAGCTGGCATTGACTCCTTGTCGCAGGCAGTCAGTCTGTCGGTGAATGGGTCGGTGGCCGTGCACCACCCCCGTTGGAGCAACCCCGCAGGCGATCCAGTGCGGCTGTTGGCTTGGCTCGCCAACGAAGGCGCGCGCAGCCTGGGAGGGTTGCGCGCGGGGCAATGGGTGACCACAGGCTCTTGCACCGGCACCGTGATGGTGGCACCAGGCACCGTGGTGGTGGCCGAGCTTTCGGGTCTCGGCCGGGCCGAGGTTCAACTGGGCTGAGCCTCCACTACCGGCTCATTTCCAGCGCCATCAATTGCGGCGAGGGTTGTCGGGGTGGCTGTCATAGCGGTTTCGCACGCCGTCGCCGTCACGGTCGCGGTCGTTTCGGTTGGAAATCCCATCACCGTCCCGGTCCCAGCCACCGCGGTTCATCTCCCAGCGGCCATCGCGCTGTTCCCATTGCGGGTTGCGATAGCGGTAGCCAGCGCGGGCTTTTTCCCAGTGGCCTGCCACCCACACATGGCGGCGACCGCGCCAGTCCCAGTAGCCAGGCACCCAGACCTGGCCCCGGCGAGCGCGGGGCACGGCCTCACGCCGCGGCGGAGGTGGAGCGGGAATGACATAGCCCGGCGTGCCGGACTGCACGATCACAGTGGCGTGTGGCTGAGCCTGCGCCGGGGCCGTGGTGCCCATCAGCGTGGCAAGTGCCAAGCCTGCGGCGGTGAGAGAAGCGCGAAACATGGAATGCGAAGCGGTCATGGTGGAACTCCTTGATTTTTGCAACCCGTCTGCCGAAGCGGATCCCGGGTGGGGCTGGTCAAGCGTTGTGGTTGCTGTTGTTGGGCTTGAAGGCACATCGTCGTTGGGAGCGCCGGCCCCCGTCTGTCGGTAAGGCGCAGCGCGCGCTGTAGTCCGGCAGGCTGAAACCCGGCGTGCAGGTCAACGGCGATAAGGGTCGTTGGGGCGGCGGTCGTGGCGGTTGGGTACACCGTCGCCATCCCGGTCCCAGCCACCGGGCTGCATGTTCCAGCGGCCGCCGTGTTCCACCCAGCGGGGCTGGCGGTAGTGGTAGCCGTGGCGGGCTTTTACCCAGTGGCCTTGCATCCATACGTGGCGGTGGCCACGCCATTCCCAGTGGCCGGGCACCCACACCATGCCCCGGCGATGGCGGGGCGTGGCTTCGTGGCGGGGTGGAGGCGGTGCGTGGTACTGCGCGCGGATCGGCGCGGGATGCTGGTAGTGGTGTGGCGAGCCGGCCTGGATGACAACAGTGGCGCTGGTCTGCGCCTGCGCCACCGTAGCGGCGCCCAGCGAGAGCAGGGCGATGGAAACAGCAGCGAGTGCATTGCGAGCCATGGTGATCTCCTCAAAAAGGATTCCTTGCGGAACCGGGAGACTTGATGGTGCGGGCCTTGCGTCAAGCCGGCGTAGTGGAATTGCGAAGTCTTGTGAAGTTGTGTTTCGGGCCCTGCCACCACCCGCCAAAGCGTGATTTTTCGCACACAGGTTGGGCTATGGGGTCTTGCGGAGGGACCGCCGGTGCGCCGCCATCGTGTGGTTTCAGCGCCACCACACCAGGGTGGCGATCACCAGCAGGGCCACCCAGGCCGGATGCCTGCCGTCCGTGGCGTAGAACACCAGCAGCCCGCTGGCCAGCGTGGCCGCCCCAGCCAGGTCGGCCATCCAGGCCACAAGGTCAGTCTCGACCGGCACGCTGGCCAAGCGCCACAGCAGCGCGCTCAGCGCCCAGCCGAGCAGGGTGACGAGATGCCAGGTGCCCCACAGAATGCGCACCTGGTGCTCGCGCAGCACTGGGTACCCGCCGGTGGGCACCACGCCCCTGGTGCGCAGGGTGCGAAACACCAGGATTTCGCCCATCACCGAGTGCACCGCACCGACGATCGCAAGACCAGCAGCTGCCAGCACCAACGCAGTGTTCATGGCCAGGTTCTGCAGACGCAGCAGGTGTTATTGCTGCCGTGGCTGCAGGCATAACGCCAGCGCGGGCGGCAACACCAGCCAGAAACCTGAGGCGGGCATGAGCACAATGCCCAGCAAGGCGAGCGCCAGCAACCCGGCACCCAGCGCGCGCAATGGCACGGGCGCCAGGGCCGCTTGGCGTTCGACGAGCATGACGGCCCAGCCCAGCAAGGCGAACAGCCCCCCAAACAACACGAACCAGCTGACCGCGCCCCGCATGGGGTCGGTGCCCACGCTGTCGAACACGCCGCGCTCCACGATCTCCCGCATCTGGGGCTGGAACACGACGACGGCAAACACCGTGTGCACCACCGCCACGCCCAGCAGCCACAGCCCCTTCCAGGTCTGCCGAAGCGGCGTGTTCATGCGGTGGGCGAAAGGGGGTGTTGGGGTGGCCATGCTCAGGGGTTCCGGTGAGTGGTGACATGAAGTAGGGCGGGGCAGTTGTGCGTGCGCACCCGCGCGCCCAGCTCAGACAGCAGGTGCATGAGGCCCATCCACATGCGCTCGAACGCGGGCATCTCGCCCGGCACTTGCGACAGGTGTTGCCCCAGCACGCGCTGATGCCGGGCGGCGGTGATCGGTGGTGGCGTTTTGGCGCTGAAGTCGAATACTGGCTGGGTCAACGGTTCTACCTGCCAAGCCTGCATGTCGGCCAGCGCGGGGGCGAGTTCGGTGCTGTAGGTTTGTTGCGACAGGTCTGCACGCACCAGTCCCAGGCCTTGGTAGGCGCGCAGCACCGCCGTGTCGCGCTGTGGATCTGTGGCGGGCAGCAGCAGTGCGGCCCACGCTTGCGCCACATGTCCGAGAAAGCGACTCGACAGGTCGCGTGTGCAACCGAAGTCGAGAACGCCGACCGTGCCATCGGGCGCAAACAGAAAGTTGCCCGGGTGTGGGTCGGCGTGCACCCGGCCCAGCACAAAGATGCAATGCATGAACCAGTCCCACAGGTGTTGCCCGGCCTGGTCGCGATGCGCCTGCGTTGGCTGCTGCGTGTTAAGCCAGGCCTGCAGGTGCTGGCCTGGCAGAAACTGCTGCGTCAGCACCTGGGCCCGTGTGTGCGACGCAATGGGCAGTGCCATCACCACCCCGGGCATGGCCGCGTGCTGGGCAAACCACTGCAGCTGCTCGGCTTCCTGCAGGTAGTCCACCTCGCGCAGCAGCGTAGCTTCGATCTCGGTCATCACGCTGTCCACCACAGTATGGGCGGGCAGGGGCATGTCGGTGTGGGCCAGCGCGCGCAGCGCGGCGCGCATCAGCTGCATGTCGCTGGCAATGGTGGTGGCAATGCCGGGGTACTGCACCTTGACGGCCACCGTGCCGTGGCCCGCCAGCTGTGCACGGTGCACCTGGCCCAAGCTGGCGGCGGCGAAGGCCGTGGGTTCGAAGTGGTCGAACAACGCCTCAGGCTCTTGCCCAAACGCCTGTCGGAACACGCGGCCCACCAGTGCACGGTTGAGCGGTGGCGCCTGGTGGTGGGCGCGCGCCAGCTCTTGCCGCACGCCATCCGGCAGCAGGCCCGGGTGCATACTGAGCAGCTGCGACACCTTGAGCGCCGAGCCTCGCAACTGCCCCAACGCACCAAACAGAATGCGGCCTAGAGCGGCTTCGTGGTCGGCCTGCGCCTGGGCAGACGGCGCGCGCACGCGATGTCCCAGCTGGGCCATGCCGATGCGGGCCGCTGCCAATCCAGTGATGGTGCCGCGCGCCAGGCGGCCTGTGCGCGGCGCTTCAGCGCGTGCCATGGTTTGAAAGGGTCAGCTGCTGCAACATGACTTGCACGATACGGCGGTGAAACGGCGTGATGACGGCCATGTAGGCATGGCCCAGCGTGTTGTGGATGTGCACGACGGTGCTGAGAACCACCGTGGCGGAGCTGTCGGCGTGCGCGTGTTTGGTCAGCGACACCTGCACATCCAGGTGTTTATCGTCTTGGCCCATCACCACTTCCGTGTCGCTCAAATGCCGGATTTGGAAGATGCCCACGCGATCTCCGACGCGGTAGCTGCGGGCGTCGCGTGGGGATGCACCACTGGCAAGCGGATGCACGTCTTGCAACTGCCCCACGCCCTTGAGCCCTACCAGTCGCACCAGCTTGTTGCGTACCGCCAGCAGATGCTGCGTCCAGCGTGGTGTGCGGGCCACCACATCCAGCCAGGTCTGCAGTGCGCTGCTGGCGGGGCGCGGGTCGGCCACTGTGTAGGCATCGGAAAAATGCGCGCCCGGCAAGGTGGCATGGATGGCGGTGCCTGCGGGCACCTGGGTTTCGCGCACGGCGTTGTCGGTGTTCATACGGACTTCTTCTTGCGCGGCGCGGTGGCGGGCTTTGCAGTAGATGCGGCCGCAGGGCTGGCGGCGCGCGGTTGGTGTGGCGGACGTGGCGCACGTGACCCGCGCGGCGGTTTGGAAGGCTCCGGCGAGTGGGATGGTTCAGCCGCTGCCGCGTAGGCGGGGGCAGGGCCGGCTGGTGCGCTGGCCATCGCCTGTTTGGCCAACTGCAGCATGCCCATCAGGCCGCTGCTGTTCTGCACCATGCGGGCCATCTGGCTGCGCAGCACAAATCCGCCCAGTTGCAGCACGCGGTTGACCAGCCCGCCGCGCAGCGCCTGCACCAGCACGCCGAGCGAAAGGTCCACCAGTTGCGTGGTGTCGGCAAACTCGTCTGACGTGTCGGCCAGCCAATACGTGACTACCCCTGCTAGGTAGTCGGTGTACAGGCTACCCGCCATGCCCTTGAAGTCGCAGGGCTCGATCTCGCCACTGGCCTCTGCTGCCTCCAGAAAACTGCTGACCGCATCGCGCAGGCTTTGCCGCGCTGCCAGGGGCTCGGCCAGCATCGACAGCGGCGAGCGCCGGGCCAGGCTGCGCACCTGGGCCACAAATTCGCGGTCGGCCAGCAGGCGCTCCAGCACCGCGTCGGTCAGGCGCTGCAGCTTTTCTTGTAGCTGGTAGCCGGTGAAACCGGGCGTCTGCAGTGTGTCGGCCAGCGCCTGGTGGGCCACATCGTCCAGGTAGCCCAGCACGATGCGGTCTTTGGTCGGGAAGTATTTGTAGATCGTCGCATCGCCAATGCCGGCAGCACGGGCGATGTCCTTCATCGTCGTGCCATCAAAGCCCTGGCGGGTCATGAGGTCCACCGCGCTGGCCACGATCTGGCGGCGCGTGGCATCTTGCTGTTGGCGGGTGGTTTTCATTTGACTATCTTTAAATAAAGAAAATTTGTTATTTAAAGAATAGTAAATTTACATTGAAGCGTCAATAGTCTCCGCCACGTGTCACCAACAAAGCAACGCGCCGCACGGGTAAACCGCACAAAACATCAGTCTTCCGGCTCGAAGACCTGTTCGATAGAGCGTTGCAACACCTTGGCGATCTTGAAGGCCAAGGGCAGGCTGGGGTCGTACTTGCCGGATTCGATCGAATGCACGGTTTGCCGGCTCACGGCCAGGGCATCGGCCAGCGCTTGCTGGGTCATTCCGCGGTCTTGCCTCAGAAGGCGTACGTGGTTGCGCATGCTTTGGGCCTCAGGCAGGAGCTAGGCCGTCCGCCACAAGCTGCAGCACATGCTCGCTGAGCGTGACCGCAGCGGGGCGGTAGGTCACTGCCAGTTCGGCCTGGCTGCGTGCCGTGTTGAACTGCAGCGGGCGCCCCACGTTGTGCTGCACATAGCTTCGTGTCATGCCGGCCATAGGGGCAATGAGCCACATAAGCCACTTGGGCACCTCTTTCGTGGGCAGTTTGGCGCCGAGGGCTGGGTGGCTTTGGCGCAACCGCTGTGCAATCTCCAGCAGGCGCAGGGTTTCGCCGACGACGATGTAGCGACCCGAGGCGGTGGGCTGCAGCGCGGCGCGGACATGGGCTTGCGCCACGTCGCGCACATCCACCGTGCCAAGCCACAGCCTGGGCACGCCCTGGCTGAACGAACCGTCCAGGAACTGGCGCAGCAGCTGCACACTGGTGGCATCGTCGCGTTGCGACAGCGAGGGTCCGAAGATGGCGCCCGGGTGCACGCTGACGAGCGACCAGCGCTTCTGCTGTGCCTGCATATCCCAGGCCAGCGCTTCGGCACGGGTCTTGGACAGCGCATAGGGATTGCTCTGCACGGTGGATGTGGTGTTCACGTCGGTCTCGTTCAGCACCTGTCTGGGCCGCGACTGGAGTTCATCACTGTCTCCATACATCGCCACGATGCTGCTGGTGATGACCACGCGCTGCACGCTGGCCGTGTGGTTGACGGCCTCGAGAACATGGCGCGTGCCATTCATGGCCGGGGCGATCAATTCGCGCTCCGGGTCGGCCGAGGGTCCCAGCTTGTAGGGCGACGCGGTGTGCAGCACGACGCTGCAGTCCTGCATTGCGGCCTCGAAGCCTTGCGCGCTCAGCAGGTCTGCCTCGAAAAGTGCAAGCTGACCAGGGTGTACCTCGGACAGGCGTTGCAGGTGCGCCAGTTTTCGGCTGTCCTTCAGGCTGCGCACGGTGCCGTGCACAGTGTGGCCTTGTTCGAGCAACAGCTTGACGACCCATGATGCGAGGTATCCGGCCGCGCCGGTCACGACAACGCGCGCCATGCTCAGTGCACCTTGTGGTGCGTGATGCACAGGCCTAGGCCCCATGCGCCAATCAGCCCCGCCGCCACGGCCAGGGGATGCACCGACGGCGCCAAGCCCAGAGCCTGCATCGCAGACACTACCAGAAGACTGGCTAGCACAAGACCCACCGCCCACTGGCACGCCCGACCATGCATCTGGCGCTGTAGCTCATCCAGCCGCCTGTAACGGCGGTAGCCCAGCCACGCCAGAAGTGCGCACACGCCAGCCAGCACCCATGCCGCCCGTTTGCCCGTGGCGCCCGGCAGGTGCGCCAACTCCAGGCTGGCGAGACCCAGCAAGATGACCACCAGCAACCCGGCAAGCACCTTGGCCAGGTAGCTGATCTGTTCCAGAGGCGAAGGAAGTTCATTCATGACACGTCATCCTCAAAAGTAAAGTTTGTTTGACAAAATTCTCACGCAGACCTATTGGTGATGTCAAGTTTCTTTTACTTTTTGGAGGCGGTGGGGGAAGTCGGATAGGGGGATATTTCGATGTTTTTGGCCTGTGGCGCTTGTTGATAAAGCGCATGTAGCTATCAAACTAATAGCAATCACGGCAGGGCTACTCGCCTTGCGCATCTGCCGCCCAATCAAGCACTCCACAGGCCCGTGCACCCGTCAACGCCGCTTCACCGCTCTGCCAGGTGCGCCGCTTTCTAACGAAACCCCGCATCCGGTCAGGGGGGCGGTCTTCTCATGGTCGTGAAGGCCTCGAACTCCCAGCTGCGCATGGCCAGCAGCAGCGTGTAGCCCTCGCGTTCGCGGTCTGCCAGCTTTTGGTCGGCCAGATGTTGTTGTGCAAAGTCTTGCGCCACGCGCTGCATGCGCTCCATGAACGCAGGCGCCAGGCTGCGGCTGATGGCGCCATGCACCAGCAGCACGCCTTCACCGGGGCCGTCGAAGCCGCCCGAAAAATAGTCGAGCAGCGCGTGGTCGCGAAAGTAGTTCATCACCGGGCCATGTGGGCGCCAGCGGAAGGTCTTGGCCAGCTTCAGGCGATAGCGGTTCAGTGGCCGCAGTTCGATGATGCCGATGCGGTCAAGCTGCGCGAGGTATTTGATGCCTTCGGCCTCCGTGAGACGGTAGTTGGCGGTGACCTGCTCCAGCGTCCACTGGCTCAGCACACAAATCGCCATCAGCAGCAGCTTTTTGTCGCCCACCACGGCCTTTTCCTGCTCCTGAGTCAGTTCCTTCAACAAGGGCTGTTCGTCGGCCACGCGCCGCGCCAGGTCGGCAAAGTCCAGCGCCAGTGCGCGGCATATGGCATCGATGCGCGAAAGCGGCATATCGCCCTTGGCCAGCATGCGTTTCACGCTGGACTCCGCCATGCCCAGCGCCTGGGCCAGGTCGGCGTACGTCATCTGCGCGCTTTTAAGCTCTTTCTTGAGAGCTAGAACGAGGTCGGCGGTCGTGCTCATGCCACCACCACGCAATTGCGACCTGAATCCTTGGCCTTGTACAGCGCCTGATCGGCGCGTTGCAGAACGGCCGCCATATCGTCGGATGCCGTCAGCTGAGTCACGCCTGCCGACACCGAAATGCGGATGCTGTTTACGCCGTCACTGATGTCTTGGGCAAAAGCCTCCTGGCGCAACCGGTCCATGATGGCCTGGGCTTCGGGCGCCGTGGTTTCGGGCATCAGGACAAGAAACTCTTCTCCGCCATACCGATAGACCCGATCCTGGTTCCGCAAGGACTCCTCGAAACGCGTGGCCAGTGTTTCCAGCACCAAGTCGCCAAAGGTGTGACCCAGTTCATCATTGACGCGTTTGAAATGGTCGGCATCCACCATTCCGACGGCTGTACCTTGTTCGGATGTTTTCAGATTGTCAATGGCATCGCCCAGATCGCGCTCCATGGCGCGACGATTGAGCAGGCCGGTGAGCTCGTCCACGTCGGTCATCGACGACGCGACGCTCGAAATCAGGCGATCAGCCTGCTGCCATAACAGTTGTGTCTGCTGCAAGAACGCGGCGAGGTCGGTGCGTCGAGGCGTTGCGCCAGACGTATTTGCAGCCAGAGGTTGTGCCGTCCTGTTGAGGTGGTCCTGGGTCTCCAGCAGGCGTTTGTAGTGCTTGCTTTGGAGGATGACGCTGTCCTTTGGGATGCTCAGCCACGTGCGCACATCAAGCGCGCTCATCTGGTTTGCGCCTGGAAACAGGCTCATCTCGTCGGGGGCGCATTGGATGCGGAAAACCATGTTCAAGACAGCCTTGCGCTGCATCTGTAGTGCGCGGTGAAACGATGCGAGGAAGCGCTCCAGGTCGGCAGTGGTTGGTTTGGCTCCATTGGCTTCATCCATGACCGTTGCTCCCATTCCTTGCAATCGTTTCCGGCTGATCTGCCGTTTCGGAATCGACCGCAGATGCAGCACGTGGCGGGCGTGCTACAGCTGGCGCAAAGTAGAGCATGACCCAGCCAGACTCCGGGCGGAACGCCTGCTCGCTGGTGGCTAGCCAGAAACTGCCCCTTGGCGACACCCCGCCAATGAGTTGCCAGTCTTCACCCGGCGTTCCAAGGCGCGTTTGCAACTGCCGGTAGTCGAAGGTGTCTGACAGTTTGCTGGTTTGCATCGTCCAGCCTTCTTGCAGCCAGTGATCAAGTTTTTCAAAAGTGGCAGATGGGCTGAACGCGCTGTACCCGCGTTGTTGCAACGGAAGGCGCTTGTTGCCCCCACCGGCTTCCAGATGGGTGGCCAGCTGAAATGTGCGGTGGTGGCCGAATTCATGACCCTGCGCCTTGCACGCCAAGGCGTTGTAGTAGTCGTTGTCGGTGGCGCAAAGCAAATGGCTCAGACGTTCGGTATCGAGTGCGTGGTGCGCGTGGTCCGATAGGATCTCCCCATAGAAAACCTCGATACCGTCCATGCGCATGGGTTTGAGCCGTTGGTAGGACCCGTCTGCCACCACAACATCGATGCCGAGTTTCCGAATCGCTTGCGCGAGGGTCAGTGACCAGTTGGACGCTCCCACGATGAGAAGGCCGTTTTCGGCCTGCGCCGCCAGTCCCATTTTTCGGGCCATGCGTCCCAGTGTCAGTCCGTGGGCGAGCACCGTGACGATGATGATCACGAACACGATGGGCAGCAGGCGTGCTGCGTCGGGGTAGCCGGCTTCAACCAAAGCGGGTCCGAAGATACCCGCTGAGGCTGCCGCCACTATTCCGCGCGGTGCAATCCACGCCAGAAGTAACTTGTCTTCCTTGCGCATTGGAGAGCCCAGCGTTGCCAAGCCGATGGCCACGGGGCGCACGACCAGCAGCACCACGACAACGAACAAAGCGACTCGCCAGTCAAGCTGGCCTAACTGGGCAAACTCCAGTTGCGACGGGATTACGATGAACAACACGGACAACAGAACCACCGTGAGGTTCTCCTTGAAGTGGCGCAGCGACTCTCGCTCGACGAGCTTCATGTTGCCAATCACCAGGCCCATGACGGTCACGCTCAGCAAGCCGGCTTCGTTCTGGATTCGATTGCTGGCCCAGTAGCAAACCAGCACCAATACCATCAGCATGGGCGCTTTCAAATGCACTGGAATGGAGCCACGCCGATACATCCACCCGGTGGCCCATCCACCCAGCCCGCCGAATATGGCTGCCGCTGCAATGGCGCCGCCCATGCCCAGGGCGATTTGTTCCCAACCGCTGTTGGCCAACGTGAAATATTGGAACGTCAGCACCGCCAGGAGGACGCCGATGGGGTCGTTCACGATGCCTTCCCATTTGAGCAGTGAGGCTGAATCTTTGTTGAGTCGTGCTTGGCGCAGCAGAGGCAGGATGACGGTCGGGCCAGTGACAACCAGAATGGCGCCCAATACCCACGATACGGGCCAGCTAAGACCTGCGACGTAGTGCGCAGAAAGGCCACCCAGCAGCCATGCCACCGGCGGTGCCAGCAGTGTCAGGCGCCCTATGCCATGCCCGACGCGGCGAAATTCCTGGGCCTTGAGGTCCATGCCGCCTTCGAACAGGATGATGGCTACGCCAAGTCCGATCAGTTCGGTCAGTTCTGCCTGGGGCATGCTGATGTGCAACAGGCCGGTAACAGGGCCCATCAGCAGTCCCGACGCAATGAGCACAACGATGGCTGGAAGTCGAATCTGTGCGGCAAGCCATTGGCTGGAAAGCCCGGCACCAAGAATCATCAGTAGAACGGTGGCCATGTGCATAAGTAGGTGCTTTCGTGAAAGTGCGACAGCCAAGCGGTTCGCGGCCGATGGAGATGCGCAAAGAAGGTATCGATTATTGATACTTTGGGTGGAGTGAGCAGCCGCTGGAGCGACTTTCTTGCGGAAGATTGGAGAGGTGTTGGCCACACTGCGCGGCACTGATCCACTCATTTGTCGCACACCTACACCATGAATCGTTTCAAATTTCCTCGACGCGGCCGCCAACTGCCCCTTACGCGCCTTGAAGCAGGACTGCTGATGGGGGCTGCGGCCTTGCTGGCGTTCGCGCTGTGGGGGCCGGTTGTGTCCGACAGCGTCCACCAACACGGCTTTGCCGACCAGCGAGCTTGGGGTGGAATACCCAATCTGTTCGATGTGTTGAGCAACGTGCCTTTCGTTCTGGCTGGAACATGGGGGCTGGTTTTGCTGCACGGTGCGCCGCCGCACAGGTTGGAAGCAACCACGCATGCCTTGGTCGTGTTGTTTTGTGGCGGTTTGTTGTGCGCGGCCGTCGGCTCCATGGGCTATCACTGTCAGCCACGCGATGCAACTCTGATATGGGATCGATTGGGCATGGTGCTGCCGTTTGCCGGTCTCCTGGGGCTCGCAGCGAGCAGCCGTGTCAGTCAGCGGGCGGGCTGTGCCACGGCCGTGGTGGTACTGGCGTTAGGTTTGCTGGCTGTATTGACTTGGGAGCGCAGCGGAAATGTGTTGCCCTGGGCCGTGGTGCAACTGGGGGGTGCGCTCGTCGTGCTGGCGTTGGCCGCGCTGCACCCGCGTGCGAAGGCCTTGTCGATTCATCTTGGCGCAGTCATCGGCTTGTATGCCTTAGCGAAATTGTTCGAGGCGGCGGACCATGCTGTCTTCGAGGCCACATACGGATGGGTATCTGGCCACACCATCAAGCATCTGCTGGCCTCATTGGCGGCTTGGCCGGTGCTGTCCTCCCTGAGGGCATTGCAAGTCGGCAGAGCCGCTGACAACTTGCAGGTCACTGCAGCCGTGCAGAATGGCGACCACTCTGGACGCGGCGCGCATCGGGCGAGCGTCTGATGCACTGAAGCGCCACAACACGCCAACACCAACACAACTCAGCCCACCATCAGAAACGAGGAGAACGCATGCAGCCGGAAACCCCCTCAACCAGTGCGCCCCCCGCGCACGAGGAACCCAACCAGTTTGCCCTCTTGCGACAGCGGCGGTTTGCGCCTTTTTTCTGGACGCAGTTTTCCGGTGCGGCCAATGACAACCTGTTCAAGTTTGCATTCACCGTGATGGTGACCTACCAGCTCAGTGTGTCGTGGCTGCCACCGGCCATGGCAGGGTTGGTGATCGGGGCGCTGTTCATCCTGCCATTCGTGCTGTTTTCGGCTACCAGCGGGCAGCTGGCGGACAAGTACGACAAGAAGCGCCTGATCGTGTTTCTCAAGCGACTTGAGATCGGCATCATGGTCTTGGCGGCCTGGGGATTCTTCAGCGCCAACGTACCGGTGCTGCTGGCGTGCATTTTTCTGACGGGGGTGCAGTCCACGCTGTTCGGCCCCGTCAAATTCGCCTACATGCCGCAGGTGCTGAACGAGCGTGAGCTGACCGGTGGCAATGGCATGGTCGAAATGGGAACCTTCGTCGCGATTTTGCTGGGCAATGTGGCGGGCGGGCTGATCATCGCGGTGCCAGAGATTGGCGCGCACCACGTGGGGTTCGCGTGCGTGGGGATGTCCATCGTCGGGCGCCTCGCTGCCGAGTACATCCCCACAGTGCCTTCGACCGACCCGGGCCTCAGGATCAACTGGAACCCCTTCAGCGAAACATGGCGCAACCTGAAACTGGCGCACCAGAACATCGTGGTGTTCCGCTCGCTGCTGGGCATCAGCTGGATGTGGTTCTTCGGCGCTGTTTTCCTTTCTCAGTTTCCGAGCCTGGCCAAGGATGTGCTGCACGGCAATGAGCAGGTGGCTTCGCTGCTGTTGGTTGTGTTCTCGGTCGGCATCGGCATTGGGTCGCTGCTGTGCGAGGTGCTGTCGCGCCGCCATGTCGAGATCGGCCTGGTGCCACTCGGCGCCATCGGGATGAGCGTCTTCTCCATCGATCTGTACTTTGCCGCGCGCAGCTTGCCCCCTGCTGAGATGATGGGCGTCTCAGCGTTCATTGCGCAAAGCGCGCACTGGCGCGTGATGTTGGACCTGGGACTGCTCAGCCTGTTTGCTGGCCTGTACAGCGTTCCCATGTATGCGCTGATCCAGATGCGCAGCCAGCCCACACACCGCGCGCGCATCATTGCGGCCAACAATATCCTGAACGCGCTGTTCATGATTGCCAGCTCCCTCATCGCTGGCTCCCTGCTGGGTGCGGGCTTCACGGTACCGCAGATATTCCTCTTCACCGGCCTGGCCAATGCGGTGGTGGCGTGCTACATCTTCATGCTAGTGCCCGAATACCTCCTGCGCTTCGTGGCCTGGATGTCATCGCGGTTTGTTTACCGTTTCAAGGTGCAGGGCGACGAAAACCTGCCAGCGCAGGGGGCTGCCATCCTGGCGTGCAACCATGTGAGTTTTATCGATGCCGTGCTGCTCATGGCTGCCAGCCCCCGACCCATCTATTTTGTGATGGATCACCGAATTTTTCGTGTCCCATTGCTGGGTTGGCTGTTCCGCCTGGCAAAGGCCATCCCGATTGCTCCCTACAAGGAAGACCCCAAGACCTACGAAGCCGCTTTTGATCGAGCAGCGCAGGTGCTGCGCGAGGGTGACTTGCTGGCGATCTTTCCTGAAGGCGGCATCACCAAGGACGGGCAGTTGCAGGAGTTCAAAGGCGGCATCATGAAGATCATCGAGCGCGCGCGCGAAGAGGGCATCGAGGCCCCGGTAATCCCCATGGCGTTGACCAACCTGTGGGGCTCGTATTTCAGCCGTATCGAGCAGGGTGGCGCCATGGTGCGGCCCTTCCGCCGGGGTTTCTTCAGCCGGGTGGGGCTGAACGTAGGCCTCGCTGTGGGTCCCCGTGATGTGCAGCCGACCATGCTGCGCGAACGCGTGCAGACCTTGCTGGCCCGCTGAAAAGAACGACTTCCGGGGTGCGCAGGGTTGTGGGACGCGGCGCCGCCGTATGACCGGACGACGGCCCCCCGTCCCACATTGGCGGGGTAGGGTGTGGTCTACGGTGACTTCTTTGCCAACGCATTGCAAAGGAGACAGACCATGGCTTACTCCATCACCCAGGCTCGAACCCTGCTGACCGCGGCCGAACTGGAGCTTTTTGACCAGAGCCGCGCGGACCCCATCAAGGCACTGACGCTTGCGCGGCTGCGCGGCAAGGTTACCCGGGCGCGCACCTTGCGCGACAAATACCGTGACCTCTTTCGCCGCCAGACAGTGGCCGTGCGCGGCGCATCGTCCACCAAGGGGCGGTCGCCCGTGGGCGCCGACAATGAGCGGACACAGCGCAAGGCCGACATCCTGCAAGAGGTGTTGGGGCGCTTTGAAGCCCGTGTCGCCCAACTGGAGGCGCGCGAAGAACGCGAAAGTCAAAGCAGGAGCGCAGCCAGTCCCCAGCGAAGGGCTCCAAAGCCCGCCGCCAAAAAATCCGCGGCTGCTAAAACACCCGTGAAGCAAGCGGCAAAAAAGTCTGCTACCCCCACCGCGCGCAAGAGCGCCAGCAAGACGGCAACCAAAGCGCCATCGTCTACCACCGCGGTGGCCAGTGCCGCATCGGGTCACACCACAAAGTCCGCAGGTAGCAAGACCGACGCGGGCAAAACGCCGGTGGGCCCAGTCGCTACGGAGACGCAGGCCGCCAGCCCCGCCCGTCCTGAACCGCTGCTGGCGGCCGTACTGAACCAGCACGCCACCCGCTCGTCCAAGGCGCCGTCGGACAAGGCGCCCACGGCCAACGGAAAAGCGCATGCACCACTGGCCCATGCGCCCATTGACATGGTTCCTGCCGCGTTGCGGGGCAACCCGCTCAAGCAGGCGCCTGGCCAGATCGCGATTCACGCGCACCAGGGCTCTGCCGTGCGCCGTGCCCAGGGCAAACGCGACAGCCGTTGATCCAACTGATACACCGGAGCTTGGCTGCGGTGTGTGGAAGGCAGGGCGTCAGATGGCTGCCAGCGTGGCCAACTGCGCCCAGCGTGCGCACTCGGTGTCGGTAACGTGCTGGTCAGCCGTTGCGAAAAAGAAAGCTGTAGGCGTTCAACGCCGGCACCCCTCCCAGGTGCGCATACAACACGCGAGAGCCTTCGGGGAATTCGCCTTTGCGCACCATGTCGATCATGCCGTGCATGGACTTGCCTTCATACACCGGGTCGGTCAGCATCCCTTCCTGGCGTGCGCACAGGCGGATGGCTTCCAGCGTGCCCTCGTTGGGCAGACCGTACTCGGGGCCGCCGTAACGCGTGTCCAGCACCACGTCCTCAGCCGTGATCTCCTGGCCCAGTTCTACGAGCTTGGCGGTGTTCTGCGCGATGCGCAGGATCTGCGCATGGGTCTTGTCCGGCTTGGCCGAGGCGTCGATCCCGATCACCTTGCGGGCGCGGCCATCAGCGGCAAAGCCCACCACCATGCCGGCCTGCGTGCTACCGGTAACTGAACATACGACGATGTAGTCAAACTGGAACCCCAGCTCCGCCTCTTGCTGGCGCACCTCTTCAGCAAAGCCGACGAAGCCCAGCCCGCCGTACGGGTGCTCGGAGCAACCCGCCGGGATGGGGAAAGGCTTGCCACCGGCCTTTCTTACGTCTTCCATGGCCTGCTCCCAGCTGGGGCGGATGCCGATGTCAAAACCGGCTGCATCCAGCCGCACATCGGCGCCCATGATGCGGCTCATCTCGATGTTGCCCACGCGGTCGTACACGGCGTCGGAGTAGTTCACCCAGCTCTCTTGCACCAGCACGCACTTCATGCCCAGATGCGCGGCCACGGCAGCCACTTGGCGCGTCTGGTTGGACTGGATGCCGCCGATGGACACCAGTGTGTCGTAGCCGCCGGCAATGGCCTCGGGGATGAGGTATTCCAGCTTGCGCGTCTTGTTGCCGCCAAAGGCCAGGCCTGAGTTGCAGTCCTCGCGTTTGGCATACAGGTGCACCTTGCCGCCGAGGTGGGCTGACAGACGCGGCAGCGCCGTGATGGGCGAGGGCCCGAAGGTGAGCGGGTGGCGGGGGAATTTCTGCAGGTTCATGGCGGTTTTCCGGTCGATGGAAGGGAACAGGGCGGGTGCAAGGCTGGGGGCTTGCAGTTCCTTCATCGTAGAAAAACACGCGTGTCAAGTGGTTGCGAATTTCTCGCTGATTTCAGACATTTTGTTTTCTGAATCAGAATGCAGGCGATCAAAATTTCTTGAAAGAAGCAATGTGCGCAACAAAAGTTCGCTCCAAGAATGCACCACAGGCCGATGTCTCTGCCGAGCTGGACCGTACCGACAAAGCCATCCTGCGGCAGCTGCAACGCGACGCTTCGCTATCCAACGTCGCGCTGGCCGAGAAGGTGCATCTGAGCCCGCCCGCCTGCCTGCGCCGGGTCGAACGCCTCAAACGCCTGGGGTTGATTGATGGGGTGGTGGCGCTGCTCAACCCCAAGGCTGTGGGGGCGGGCATGCTGGTGATGATTGGCGTGGTGCTGGACCGCTCCACGCCCGAGTCATTTGCCGAGTTTGAAAAGGCCGCAGCCAAGGTGTCCGGCTGCATGGAATGTCACGTGGTCACCGGCGAGTTCGATTACTTCATGCTGGTGCGCACGCGCGACAACGACAGCTTCAACCGCCTGCATGCCGAGCAATTGCTCTACCTGCCGGGCGTGCGGCAGGTGCGGTCGTTCATGGTGCTTCGCAATGTGCTGTCGACGACGGAGCTGCCGCTGGCGGTGTAGCGGCTGGGTTTAATAGCTATGAAAACAGGAGCTGATAGCGCTGATTCGTATGACTTCTCAATAGATTTGTATCTGAAAGCGGCGTAAATAGAGCGCGAGCAGCTACTGTTTTTGATGCAAGGTTTCAGGCCTGCGTTTCGACCTCAAAACTCAACCCCGCATTCGCCTGCAACCGCGCGATCAGCGGGTCACCCATCGCGGGTGCCGTGGTCCAGATGCCGCCGGGCGTTGCGGTGGCATCCTGCAGCAGGCACACGGCCGCTTCTGCAATCATCTTGGAGGTGGACCCGTAGCCCGGGTCGCGGTCACCCTTCACGCCCACGCGCAGGGTGTTGCCTTCAGCGTCGGTGCCCAAGAACAGCACGTCGTAAAACCCGTTCTCGCGCTCTTCGCGCGAGGGGCCTTCGCCGGGCTTGGGGCCCTTGTCCGAACCCAATGACTTGTCGCCCGCCACCGCGTTGGCAATGGCTTCGCCTTTCTCGCCGGGGCCGGTGATGAGCATTTCGTCGTACACAAAGTCGGTGCCGTAGGCGTGCTGCAGCAAGAAGTTGGAGCGGTGCACGTTTCGGGTGTTGATGGCTGCCATCACGAAGGGGGCGACCCACATACCCTCACCCAGCGCCTCGTCCACCATGGGTTTGTTGCCCCACGGCTGGCGCGGGCCTTCAAAGCCGGGCGTGAGCGAGAAGGGGTTCTTCAGCAGGTCCAGCACGGCCGGATTGGCGGCGGAGGCGGCCATGGTGGCCTTCAGGCTGGCGGCGGTGCCGCCCGAGAAGGTGCCTTTCATCTTGCGCACCCGGCCGCGCACGCGGCTGGCGGGATGGCCGAATCGGGTTTTCATTTCCTTTTGCAGCAGGTACACGCCCAGGTCAAACGGGATGGAGTCAAACCCGCACGAGAACACGATGCGCGCGCCACTGGCCTTGGCCGTGGCTTCGTGGGCGTCGATCATGTGGCGCATCCAGGCGGGTTCGCCGCACAGGTCCACATAGTCCACCCCGGCCTTGGCGCAGGCGGCCACCAGTTCGTTGCCATAGAGCTGGTAGGGGCCCACGGTGGTCAGCACCAGACGGGTCTGGTCCATCAGCGTTTGCAGGCTGGCGGGGTTGCTGGTGTCAGTCACGACCAGCGGGGTGTCGGCGGGGGCGCCCACTTCGTCGCGCACCGCGGCCAGCTTTTCGGCATTGCGCCCGCCCATGGCCCAGCGCAGTCCGCTGCCGGTGGGGTAGCGCTTCAGCAGGTACTCGACCACCAGGCGGCCCGTAAAGCCGGTGGCACCGTGGACGATGAGATCGAAGGGTTTGGTGGCGGTCATGGGGGTGTCTCCGTGCAAGCGCGATGGGTGTTGTGGGTGGCAAGGCCAGGGTCGTGGCGGCGATTGTGAGAGACAAGCGTGCCGCCGTCTGTCGCCCATGTTCTGAGCGCCTCAAATCAACTCGAGGCTTTAAAGTCCATAAAAGTATCGAAAAACGATACCCTATAGCCAGTGGCACGCCACTGCGGTACACGGAGCCAGACGCATGGGTTGTGCCCGGCCACTATTCGCTCCGTGTTCAACCACGGGCCTGTGTGGCCCACCTCCTTTGTATGTCCTCTACCGCTTCCCTCATCGTTCAGCGTGACACCCGTGCCTGGCAGTTGCAGGTGTGGGTTTCGTTCGGTATCGCCGTGTTTTTGTGCGCCGTGGGGCTGGCTTGGTTGCCAGGTCAGCAGCTGGAGCAGGCGTTCATGGTGATGGGTTATGTGTTCTGTCTTTCGGCTGCGTTTGTGCTGGCCAAGTTTGTGCGGGACAACGAAAGCGCCACGCGCCGCGGCGGTGGCGACACGCCAATGTGGAAGCTGGTGGTGTGGGGTGGATTCGCCGTGGCCATGGGGCTGACGGGGTGGGGCCTGCTGGGCATGGACATCAATATCACCTACAAGGCGTTTCTGGGCGTGAGCTGGTTGTACCTGATCACCACCGCGTTCACCCTGGCCAAGATGCTGCGCGACCGCCATGAGGCCGATCTGGCCGAAGCCCGCCTGCAAGGTCGCCGCGAGGCCGCTGCCGCACAGTCTGCAACGTCTGGTAACAACGCGAATTGAAATCACTGCAGCGCAACCCTCAGCCTGGGCGATGCTCCCGGGTTGGTCTGAAACAAGCAAGCGCTGCGGCACCTGCCGTGCCGCAGCGCCAAAAATGAACGAGGAATCCCATCATGTCCAAGTCCCTTGCAAATAACCGATCCCTGAACGCCGCCCTGGCCCGTTGGTTGCTGGCCGCTGGCCTGCTCTGTGCGGTGGCCGTGTTGCCCGCGCGTGCCCAGAGCGAGGCATCGGCTGCGCTGTCCATGCTGCCCGTGGCATCCGTCGTCGGCACGGCCTCGGTGGCCTCTACTGCCGCAGGCGCTGTGGTGGCCTTGCCTGCAGCACTGTCGACCGCGGGTGCGGTGCTCACGGTCAAGACGGTGGAGGCCTCTGCCACCGGCACCGTGTATTTGCTGGAGCGTGCGTCCGATGGGGCGCAGGTCAGTGTTGAAGTGGCGGGCCGCGGCGTAGCGGCGTCGGCCCACGGCGTGGGCACGGTGGTGGCGTGCAGCGTGATCGGGACCGGCGTCGTGTTGTCGGTGGCGGGCGAGGCGATTGCGTTCATTCCCAACGCCATTGGCCGTGCATTGCTGCACAACGAACGCCTGTGAGGGCCCGCACCATGGAGTTTTCATCAATGATCCCTGTCCCCCTTGCGCCCACATCGCGGCCCGCCCCCCGCCGGGTGCCAACGCCGCTGGGCTGGGGCATTGCCCTGGTGGCGGGCGCGGCACTGTTCACCGCAACACAGGCCCAGGCCGGCCGCTCGTGCGAGGCGCGCAAGACCACGCCCCAAGTGGTGGAGCGCGGCATGAAACTGGCCGAGCAGACCGCCGCCGCCCTGGACGCAGAACACACGCGCTCCGGCACCCGGGTGGTGGCGCTGGGGCGTGCAGGGCAGGACCTGAGCAAATACGGCCTGCGCTATTCGCACTTTGGCTGGGCCTACAAAACCCCCGAGGGACCGTGGCGCGTGGCGCACAAGCTCAACGAGTGCGGCACGGCGGTCGGCCACCTCTACCGCCAGGGGCTGGGCGAGTTCTTTCTGGATGACCTGTGGCGCTACGAGGCGGTGTACGCCGTGCCCACGCCTGAGGTGCAGCAGCACCTGCTGGCCGTGCTGCAGGACACCGCCCGCACCCGCACGCTGCAGCAACCCGCGTACAGCATGGTCAGCTACGTGTGGGGCCGCAAATACCAGCAGTCCAACCAGTGGGCGCTGGAAACCCTGGCCGTTGCCATGGAGCCCACGACAGTGCAGACCCGCGACCAGGCGCAGGCATGGTTGCAGTTCAAGGGCTACACGCCCACCACGCTCAAGCTCGGCCCGCTCACGCGCATGGGCGGGCGCGTGGGGTCGGCCAACATTGCGTTTGATGACCACCCCGGCGAGAAGCGGTTTTCAGACCGCATCGAGACGGTCACGGTGGACTCGGTACTGACCTGGTTGCAGCGTGCGCAGTTGGCGGCGGTGCCTGTGACGCTCGCGATGAAAAATTGAATAAAAATGGGCTCTGGCGCTTATTTGATAAGCGCTTATAGCTATTAAAAGAGAAGCAATTTGCTTTGGTTGCCGCTTTTGAAGCGGTGGCCATGGTTTTATGAATCGTTCATTCGGAGAGGAGAAGGCCATGAGCAAATCCCTGCGGTTGTCTGAAAAATGGTTCCGGCGTGGCCTGTGGCTGGTGGCGCTGGTGTTTGCCAGTTTCCTCATCGGCCTGGGCGGGACGCTGGTGGGAGACCTGCCCAAGGTCGAAACCCCATTGCGGGTGGATGACTTTCTGGACAAGGCGGCGGCGCAAACCCTGCGCCAGCAGGTGCGCGACGCGCGCGATGCCGAGCAGGAGGCGCAGACGGCGCTGGAGCAAGCCCAGCTGCAGCGCAGCAAGGCGCAAAGCGAAAGCCGCACCGCAAGCGACAGCTTCAACAGCTGGCTGGCAGCCCGTAGCGTCACCCAGCGCACCGACCAGGACCCGGAAGTGCTCTCGCGGACCCAGGCGCTGGACGCGCTGCGCATCAATGAGCGCAAGACCCAGCAGGCGGTCGAGCAGCAGCAGCAGGCCGCACTGGATGCGCGCCAGGCCGCCGCCGCCGCCACCGACCGCTTGCACGATCTGGAAGCGGGCGGCTACGAGCTGATGCGCATCGAGCAACGCAAGGTCGAACTGCGCGTGTTTCTGTACCGTCTGGCCCTGACGCTGCCGCTTTTGGCCATTGCAGGCTGGCTGTTTGTCAAAAAACGCAAGGGCACCTACTGGCCGTTTGTGTGGGGCTTCATCTTCTTCGCGTTGTTCGCCTTCTTCGTGGAGCTGGTCCCGTACCTGCCCAGCTACGGCGGCTATGTACGCTATGTGGTGGGCATCGCCATCACCGCCATCGTGGGGCGCTACGCGATCCTGGCGCTCAACCGCTACCTGGAGCGCCAGAAGCTCGCCGAGGCGCTGCCCGACCAGGAGCGCCGCAAAGAGCTGAACTACGACGTGGCCCTGGCGCGTCTGGCCAAAAGCGTATGCCCCGGCTGCGAGCGCCCGGTGGACCTGAAGAACGAGAAGATCGACTTCTGCCCCCATTGCGGCATTGGCCTGTTTGACCACTGCGGCCAGTGCAGCACGCGCAAGAGCGCGTTTGCCAGGTTCTGCCATGCCTGTGGCACCAGTGCCGGGGTGCGATTGGCGCGGGACAACTGAAACGTGCCGCACAACGCGCCTGCGCACGGCCTGCGTCGCCGTGACCTGTTGGGGGCCATGGCCGCTGCCGGGCTGGTGGGGGCTGGAGCCGCGGGGCAGCGGCCCGCCCACAGCGCCAGCGGTTTGCTGGTGGAGAACGTCACCCGCCTTTATCCCGTGCGGGTGGCCAAGGTCGTGGCCCCTGCCAGCGTGCAAGACGTAGTACAGGCGCTTCAGCATTGGCCGGGCCCGGTGGCCATCGGCGGTGCGCGCTACAGCATGGGCGGCCAGATCGGGGTGGAAGGCGGCTTGCACATCGACATGCGCGCAATGAATGCGCTGGTCTGGCTGGACGCCAAAGCCCGCACCGTGCGCGTGCAGGCCGGCATGTGCTGGCGTGACCTGCAAGACCATCTGGACCCGCACGACCTCGCGGTTCGCACCATGCAGAGTTACGCGAACTTCACGGTCGGCGGGTCGGTGTCGGTGAACGTGCATGGCCGGTACGTGGGGCATGGGCCTATCGGCGCGTCGGTACGGGCACTGCAGATCGTGCTGGCCAGCGGCGAAGTGCGGGAGGCCTGTCGCCAGCAGCACCCTGATCTTTTCCGCGCGGCCTTGGGCGGTTATGGTGGCCTGGGCGTGGTCACCGAGGTCGAGCTGGATCTGGATGCCAACACCCCCATGGAGCGGTCTGTCGTGCATGCAGCGCTGGACGACTATCCGGGCTTTTTTGCCGCCAAGGTGCGCCGCAACCCGCAGGCCGTGATGCACAACGCCGACTTGCTGCCGCCGCTTTTTGACCGGGCCACCGCGGTGACCTGGTCCAGCACCGACAAGCCTGTGACGGTGCCAGAGCGGCTGGTGCCGCGCGGCCAGGGGTATGGTCTGGACAAAACCGTGATCTGGGCCATGACCGAACTGCCCGGCGGCCACCAGCTGCAGCACAAGGTGGTGCGCCCGGCGTTGCTGCGCGGCCAGCCCGTGGTGTGGCGCAACCGCGAAGCCAGCCTGGATGCGGCGTCGCTGGAGCCCGCCAGCCGTGCGCAATCCACGTATGTGCTGCAGGAATACTTTGCGCCGGTGGCCCAGTTTGCAGCGTTCACACGCGGCCTGGCGCGCGTCCTGCAGCAGCATGGGGCGCAGGTGCTCAACATCTCCGTGCGCCACGCGCCTCCAGACCCCGATGCCGTGATGGCCTGGGCGCGCGAAGAGGTGTTTTCGTGGGTGCTGTACTACAAACAAGGCACCAGCCCCGAGGCGCAGGCGGCGGTAGGGCGGTGGACCCGCGCATTGATCGACCTCGCCTTGTCACACGGCGGCACCTACTACCTGCCCTACCAGCGCCACGCCACCCCTGCGCAGTTTGCCGCCGCCTATCCGCAGGCCGACCGGTTCCGGGCGGCCAAAGCCGTGTGGGACCCGCAGGGGCGGATGACCAATATGCTGTGGAAGCAGTATCTGTAGGGGCGTTGGGCAGCCGGTGTTGTGGCCCGCTTTTCAGGCCGGGGCCACCCGATTGCGCCCTTCGGTCTTGGCGCGGTACAGCGCGGCGTCGGCGGCCATCAGCAGGGTGTCGATGTCGGCTTCGCCGCTCATCGATGCGCTGTGCACCAGGCCAATGCTCACGGTGGCTTTCAGTGTCTTGCCGTCGGGCGACACGTCAAACGGGTGCTGCGCCACGGCGCTGCGAAGGCGTTCGGCGATGGCCTGCGCCTCTGAGTGGGACACCTCGGGCAAGACCACCGCAAACTCTTCTCCGCCCATGCGGCCCAGCGCGTCCTGCGCCCGCAGGGTGGTGGTCATTGCCTGGGTGATGCCGATCAGCAGCTGGTCTCCTGCGCTGTGTCCATGTTGGTCGTTGACGTGTTTGAAATTGTCAATGTCCAGCATCAGCACCGCCACACCAGCCGTTTCGCGCCCATAGCGGGTCAGCAGGCGCTGGCCCTGGCGCATGAACGCGCGGCGCGCCAGCACGCCCGTCAGGTCGTCGTGGCGCACGGCGTGGTCCAGGCGGCGCAGGGTTTCGGCGCGGGCCGCGCTGGCACACGCCACGGCCAGCGGTCCCAGCGCCAGCAGCGTGACGCCCACCCGCAGCGAAAACACATCGCCCGCGTGTGCCGGAGTGAAATTGAGCACGCCCATGGCCACACCCGCCATGGTCCACAGGCACACCACCAGCGAAAGCAGGCTGGCCACGAAGGTGCTGTAACTCAACGCGCACCACAGCAAGCCGGGCACGGCAAAAGCCAGCACGCCCGGCCCGCCCACAAGTCCCCGAATCCCTTCGGCCAGCAGCAGTGAGCCCACGGGGGCCACCCGCCAGAACAGAGGGGCCCCCTGCACGGCCGAGGGCGGGTCGTCATCGCGCGGGGCCGCCAGCACCACGGGCACGATGAGCATGTAGTTCATCAACTCCGTGCTGAACCACAAGGACAGCAAGTCCGTCCAAGGGGAGTTGAAGTACACCGGGGCCGCGCCGCTGCCCGCCAGTGCACCCGCAGCGCTGGCTGCCAGCGCCGCCAGCAGCAAGTACATGGCGGACACGGTGCGGCGCAGGCGCAGCACGGGTTCGCTCAGGCGGCGCAGCATCAGCCAGCCCACGGTGACGCTCAGCAGATTCGCGCCGTTGAGCCACAGCGACATCCCCCAGGAACTGCCGGTGATCAGGTCAGCGGCCATATAGCCCACCGCCGCCGCCGCCCAGGCGGCCGGGCGCGCCAGAGCGGGGTAACGCACCAAAATCCCCAGCAACAAAGCGTTAGCGGGCCAAAAGGCAGACAGAAAGCCGATGGGCCGCGCAAAGATGCCCACCAGGCAGGCAGCGAAGACCAGCAAACCCAGACCCAGCCAGAGCCATGACCGTGGAAGCGACCGGGGGCGCGCAAAGGAGAGGGTCATCATGGTGGGGGACGAAGTGGCAGCGGGGCTGCTGGCGATTGTCATCGGGCGCAGTGGGTTACGCGCGAGTAGGCTCAACACAAAAAAACATTTATTGACAATTGCGGGGCCGCGTGTTGCGTGCGGCCATCACCCGAGGTGCCTGGGGGTGGGGAGCTAGGGGGATCAGTGATTGCCCAGCAGCATGGCGACCAGTTCGCCGGTGCTGGTGGCCCCCAGCTTGCGCATCAGCCTGCCGCGGTGGGCTTCTACCGTGCGGTGGCTGATGTCCAGGTGGCGTGCAATCTGTTTGCTGGTGGCACCTGTCACGATGTGCTGCGCCACCTCGCGCTCGCGCACCGTCAGCGGCGTGCTCACCGGGCGGCGGTGGGAGATGTCTTCAAACATCCACACCGCGCGCGCAAACGGGTCGGCGCGGTCCAGCGCACGGCCCACCACATGGCACCAGAACAGCGTGCCATCACGCCTGCGCATGATGCGTTCGTCGCTGTAGCCCCCGGTGTCCTGCATGGCGGGAAGCCCCAGCTTGCCTGTGTGGGCAAATTCGTCCAGCGAGGGATACAGCGGCGCCAGGGGTTGCCCCAGCAGTTCGGCCTGCGTGTAGCCAAACATTTGCGCGAAAGCGTCGTTGCAGATCTCGATGGCCCGCTCGCGCGTCACGCACATGCCCACCGGGGCCAGGTTAAAGGCCAGCTCCAGGGCTTCGGTCAGGGATGCGGGCGGGGCGACGGGCGACATGGGCGCTGATTTTGCAGCAGTCCATCGGACATCTGGCGCTGTGCGGTGCCATCCGCTGGCCGCGGCGCGTGCCGGCTTTGCTGGGCCGTCCGCAAAGGCGGTCAGCGAGCAGGCCCCCATGCCTGTTCACGGCCAACGCCGGGTCGCCACCGCCTCAGTACAGGTACACGGCGCCTGCGTTGGTTCTGCTCTCGTCCACAGGATTGCCGCCAATGCCATTCGATCCGCCGTCTTCGGTGGCCGCCCCGACGGCCAGGGTATGCCCGTCGCCCGACAGCGCAACGCGGCCACCGAACCGGTCGCCGCTTCCGGTGTTGGGCGCCTTCAAATAGGCCTGCTGGGCCCAGGTGCTGGCGCTGCGGCGAAACACCAGCACGGCACCCGCGTCGATTGCACTGGCGTTGGCCTGATCTCCGTTGAAGCCGCTGGCGTTGCTGTCGTCCCGGTACGAGGGCACGACTAGGGTATTGCCGTCACTGGACATGGCCAGGTTGTTTCCAAAACGATGCGGCGAGCGGGTGTTGGAGGCTTTCATGTAGGCCTGCGCTGACCAGGCCCCGCCCGCGCGGGTGAACACGAACACCGCTCCCGAGTTCACCGCCAGGGTGTTGCTGGCGGGTGGCACTGTGTAAGTGCCCGTGTGGTTGCTGCTGTCGCCGTCCATGCCAACGGCCAGCGTATTGCCGTCACCCGACAGCTGAACCGACACGCCGAAACGGTCTTGTGCAAGAGGTTGGGGGGCCTTCAGATACGCTTGCTGCAGCCAGGTGCCTGCATTGCGCTGGAAGACGTAGGTGGCGCCCGAATTGGTGACGGTGTCGTCCGCAGGTGTGGCGGCAGAGGCGCTGCCTTCAAAGAACGCGCCGACGGCCAGGGTGTCGCCCGAGCCGGACAGGCTGAGGTAAATCCCGAAAAAATCGCCCGCCCCCGCGTTGGCGGCCTTGAGGTAGCTCTGTTGCGCCCAGAGGGTGCCGGTGCGGGTAAAAACGTAGGCCGCACCCGACGCCGCATACGCCGCGTTGCCGTGGGTGCCGGTCAGATCGCCATCCTCGTTGTAGGCGGCAACGGCCAACGTGTTGCCATCGTCCGAGAGCGCAACGAACGAGCCGAACAGATCGCTGGCATCCGCGTTGAACGCCTTGATGAACGCCTGCTGCGACCACGCGGCGCCCGTGCGGGAATACACATAGACAGCCCCCGAGCTGTTCGCCAGGTTGTTGCTGGGTGGCATCGTTGCGAATGTGCCCGTCTGATCGCCACTTTCCCCGTCCGCACCAATGGCCAGCGTGTTGCCATCGGCAGACAAGGCCAGTGCATTGCCAAAGTAGTCGTTGGCCTCCCCGTCGGGCGCCGCAATGCGAGCTTGTTGCGACCAGGTGGCGCCGCTTTTGGTAAAGACGTACACCGCGCCGGTGTTGCCACCCTCTCCGTAGGCGCCCACGGCCAGGGTGGTGCCGTTGCGAGAAAGGGCGACACGGTTGCCGAAGCGGCCTTCGACGGTGCTGGTGGAGGCTTTGAAGTAGCCAATGGCTTGCACCATGTCTGCTGTGACGGAGGCGGATGGGGCGCTGCACCCACTCACATTGCAAGCTTGCACGGTGTAGGTGGCGTTCAGCCGGTGGTGCAGCAAGGTTGGCACTGCATAAGACAGGCTGGTGGTGGCGGTAGAACCGATGGATGCGGCCGCTAGTGGGCCCGCGCCATCGGGGTCCTCCGACACGGTGTAGCTGCTGGCGCCTGCCGCGGCGACCCAGGAGAAATTCAGTGCTTTTGTTCCATAGGCAATGCCCAGGCCAGTCGGCGTGGGCGCAATGGGGGGTGGCGGAGGCGGTGGCGGAGGGGGCGCGGGCAAGGTGCGGCAAAGCACCTGCACTTGGGTCACCGGAGCCACCGCAACGCCTGTTCCCGCCTCCACCACGCAGATCTGGTCTACGGGCTGTGTCTGCACGGTCACGGCATAAGTCCCGCCGTGAGCTACCGGCTCCCCAAACCGGAAAACGCCATTGGCGATCACCGTTGCATCGGTGGCACCGTTGAGCTGCAGGGCGACGGCACCCACCAGGCCTGAGACGGTTCCGCCGACGGCGTAGGTGTTCGTGGTGCAGGTCACCAGAATGTTGGTGACCGGGCCCGCCACCACACCGGAGCCGTTCTCCACCCCGCAGGTTTGCCCCGTGGGCTGGGTGCGCACGGTGATGTTGTATGCCGCGCCCTGGGAAATTTGGGTGGAGTAGCTGCCGCTGGCCGTGATGGTCAGCTCCCCGCCCGTGCTGTTGGCCAAGACGAGTGTGCCGTTGAGCCCCGCCACGGTGCCGCCCACCGGATGCTGCATGTCAGGAGTAGGCGGTGGCGGGGGTGGTGGCGTTGCCGAATCGCCGCCACCGCCACAGGCCATCAACAAGGCACTCACCGCCCATGCAGACGACAGCCGCAGGGCCCAACGTGCAACTGCCACGGAATATGCCCTGGAATCTGCCCCGGCGCGGCCCTGCGTCAAAGCTGGTTCGGGGTGGGTGGAAAGAGGACAATGCATGGGGGCTCCGGGCGCGGCAGCGGGGTGCGCTTTCCGGCCCGCTCAAGATTGAAAACGCCACTCAACGCTGCGGGGGCAAGCGCGGGCTAGGTGCCACGCACTCTAAGGTCGATCAGGGTGGGGGCCATCCCCACTGAAGCAGGGTTGACAGTGGTGCGGAGCGGGGCAAAAGACCGCTGACGGGTGATGGCTGGTCGCCCCGCAGCAGTCAGGAGTGCGCGCAGTGCCGTGGGTGGCTTAACGCAGCCGCCACCACCGCTGGCACTGTCGTTTGACGACCCTGGCCACTCGCCATGCCCACGAGGCGCGGGCGCGAGCCAGCACGGCGGCTTTCAGGCGCATCCAGTGCGCGTGGGTCCAGGCGAACCAGCGCAGTTGCATCAAGGTGGGCTGCGTCAGTGAATACAGCCGCGCGACCACGGCTGTGCCGATCACTTTGGCCAGCACGATCACCACCATGCCCAGCGCCACATGACCGTTCCCCATGGCCCAAAGCGCCAGCAGTTTGACGGGTAGCAAAAAGGTGGTAGGCAGCACAAAAATGGCTACGGCGCCCCAGGGGGGTAGGGTGCGCACCCAGCCCTCGACCCACCGCAGCCCCGGCCAGCGGCCGATATGCGCCAGCACCCGCTGCAGCGGCACCCAGCCCCATTCCTCGAACAGGATGAGCAAGGCGAGCAGCCCACTGCCCGCGCCCGCCAAGACCCGCAGCGGCCAACGCAACCAGTGGTGTATCGACTTTTTGATGATTTTTGGCTCTAGCGCTTATGTATAAAGCGGTAGTAGCTATCGAATTGGTAGTAAACGAGCAGCGCGCGGCTACACGCCTCGCGCCCGCTCGGTCTTGAAGCGCGCGCGGAACTGGGCAAACGCGCCTGCGTCCAGCGACTCGCGCACCTCGCGCATGAGGTTCAGGTAGTAGTGCAGGTTGTGCACGGTCGTCAGCATGGGGCCCAGCATTTCGCCACAGCGGTCCAGGTGGTGCAGGTAGGCGCGGCTGAAGCCGTCGCGCCCGCCGTCGTCCCACGATACGCCCGCGGTGCCTGCGCAGGCGTAGCAGGTGCAGCTGGTGTCGAGCGGCTGGTGGTCGGTCTTGTGGCGGGCGTTGCGAATCTTGAGGTCGCCAAAACGCGTGAACAGGGTGCCGTTGCGCGCATTGCGGGTAGGCATCACGCAGTCGAACATGTCCACGCCGTCGGCCACGCCCTGCACCAGATCTTCAGGCGTGCCCACGCCCATCAGGTAGCGCGGCTTGTGGGCGGGCAGGCGGTGGGGCGTGTGCGCCATGATGCTCAGCATCTCGTCCTTGGGCTCGCCCACGCTCACGCCGCCAATGGCGTAGCCAGGGAAGTCCATCTCCACCAGCGCGTCCAGCGATTCCTGGCGCAGGTTTTCAAACATGCCGCCCTGGACGATGCCGAACAGGGCGTTGGGGTTCTGAAGGCGTTCGAACTCGGCCTTGGACCGCACGGCCCAGCGGCGGCTCATCTCCATGGACTTGCGCGCCTCGGCTTCGGTGGTCAGGTGCCCCTTGGTTTCGTACGGCGTGCACTCGTCCAGCTGCATGACGATGTCGGAATTGAGCGTGGTCTGGATCTGCATGCTCACCTCGGGCGACATGAAGAGCTTGTCGCCGTTGACGGGGCTGGCAAAGGTCACGCCGTCTTCGGTGATCTTGCGCATGGCGCCCAGGCTCCACACCTGAAAACCGCCGGAGTCGGTGAGGATGGGCTTGTCCCATTTTTCAAAGCCGTGCAGGCCGCCAAAGCTCTGCATCACGTCGAGGCCTGGGCGCATCCACAGGTGAAAGGTGTTGCCCAGGATGATCTGCGCGCCCATGTCGTGCAGGCTGCGCGGCATGACGCCCTTGACAGTGCCATAGGTGCCCACGGGCATGAAGATGGGGGTTTGCACCACGCCATGGTTGAGCGTGAGGGTGCCACGGCGTGCGTGGCTGGTGGGGTCGGTTTTGAGGAGGTCGAACTGCAGCATGATGGGGCGCATTGTCCCAGACCGACTACCCTGACCTGGCTCAAGGCTATGTGCGGGTTTCCGCGCACGTGGTCGCTACACTGAACTCACCGACTTGCAAGGAGAACAACATGCTCAAGATCCTCATCGCCGTAGACGGCTCCGAACTCGCGCTGGATGGCGTTCACCACGCGCTCGCATTGGTTCGCCAGGGACTTCAGGCATCCATGGTGCTGGCCAATGTGCAGGAGCCCGCCACCCTGTACGAGCTGGTTACCACCCGCGATCCCGACCTGATCGCCGCGGCCAGCCTGGAGGCGGGCGATCACCTGATGGCGTCAGCGCGTGCACTGCTGGATGCAGCGGGTGTTCCGTACGAAACCGATGTGGGGGTGGGGGATGTGGCACACACGCTGGTGGACATGATCGAGCGCTCGGGCTGCGACATGGTCATCATCGGCGCCAAAGGCCAGGGCGCCATCACCAGCGCGTTGCTCGGCTCGGTGTCGCAAGAGGTGGCGCATGCCAGCCCGGTGCCGGTCACCATAGTCAAACATGCCGAGGTGCTGGAGTCTGTAGACGGCGACGTTGAAGAAGACGCTGAGGCCTGATCACCCGATCAGACAATCGAAACAACAAGGGCCGCTGCGTGCGACCCTTGCGATAGTCAAAAAGGCGCCTGACCTTCTTACCTTCTACCTGCGACTCAGGCTGTTTTGAATCAGGCGGCCTTGCGAAACGGCTCGGCCGCTGGCCGCTGCAGTTTGCCATGGGGCAGTGTGGCCAGGCGCGAGAACATCCGGCGCACGTAGCCATTGACCCACAGGCATTTGTTGAGTTCATCCACCGGCAGAGGCCCCGACACCACCACGATGTCGTTGGCCATCTCTTGCGCCCCGGCCGCGCGCAGGCGGCGGCGGGTGTTGTTGGCCCAGGACTGTATGCGGGTGGGACTGCCATGCTGGTGCACCTCGCCGGTGTGCGCATCAAACGCAATGGCGACGGTGTCGGTCTTGAGCTTGAACCTGCGTTCTCCCGTGACCGCGCTGGGCGTGTCGCGCATGTCGTACAGGTAATAGCTGCCTGCCTTGAGTTGGTATTGCATGTCCATGGTGTTCCTCTCTGCTCACATTTTGGAGGGGTGCACACAGGGGCAATGGCAGGGTAAACGGCGGGAAAACCGCTCTTATCAAAAGCGTGGCACGCTGCGGGCCATGGCGTCTGGGTGCGCGTGCCATTGTGGCGGCGCATCGGCACCGCGTCGCAAAACTTGAGGACGATGTCGTAACGATTTGTGAGTGAATTCGTAGCCGCCGGTGGCCGGGCTTTGCGCCGCGATTGCATCGTCCACGGGCTGAAAAACTGGCGCGGCCCAGTGCGAGGGACACCAAGCAAGGGCCGCCCCGCAGCGAGGGGGTCGTCCCTCTTCCCGAATTGCGCAGCAATTCGAGAGAAGGGGGAGGGCGCGTAAGCGCCTCAGGGGGATGAACTCTAAAAATCCACCAGGCTCAGGCCAACGCTGAACACCGTGCGCTTGCGGTTGTAGTCGATCATGCTGTCGCCGTAGCCGTTAAACAGCGAGGTGTGCAAGCGCAAGTTGGTCTTGCCACCGAAAATGCCCGTCCCAAGGGCTTGCATCCACTCCACACGAATCGACCCGCGGCCCGAGCTGGACAAGGAGCTGCGCAGGGTTGCGCCCACCGTGTTGTTCTTGTCGTAGTTCCACAGGGCAGACAACTCGCCACGGCCCACGTAGTCGCTGATGCCCGGGTTGTTATCGCTGTCCGCGCTTTCGGGAATGCGGCGCCACAGGCGTGCGTTCACGCTCCAGCTGTTGCCCAGCTCCAGGCCCGTCATCAGGTATACGCGGTTCCAGCTGCGCGACAGGGGATCGCTCTGGCCGTTGGATTGGTGCACCAGCCCGATGCCGCTGTAGCGCCACTTCCAGCCAAACGGCAGTTCGGCCGTGGTGGGGTAGACGTACATGACTTCGGGTTCATGGTCGGTGGTGCGGAAGGGGCGCGAGATTTCGGGCGTGAACAGCTGCCAGTACGACTGCTGTGTGTAGCCGAACCACACCGAATCCTTGAGCGTAGGGTGCCCCTGTGTGAGCAGCCCCTGGGCCACCTTGGTGCGCACCGAAAGCTGGATGCGGTTTTCGGTACGGCGGTACGGCGTGGATTCAGTGGCCGAACCGTTTTCGAAACCGGACGTGGGCTGGCGGTTCACGCTGCTTGATGCCACCACCGACACGGTGATGGGGCGGTAGCCGCGAAAACTGAAGGTGCCGCAGTCGCTGCCCGATTCCAGCTCCCAGAAACGCGACAGGTCGCTGTACTGCGGGTCGCGGCAGCCTTCGGTGCGGGCCACGTCGATGACGCGCGTGGCGGGCAACGTGGTGTCCACTGGGGGTTGCACCGTGGCTGCAGCTTCGGCCGATGCGGCGGGCGCTTGCCAGGCCTGCTGGGCGGCCCACTGGTCAAAGCAGGCAAGGCGGGCCTGGTTGTCGTTGGACAACGCGGTGCAGCGGCGCAGCGCGCTGTCGGCACCTCCGCCTGACCCCGTTGCCGGGGTGCCCTGTGCCAGCGCAGCACCTGCGGGGGCCAGCGCAGCCAGCACCAGGGCGGCCGTCTGGTGCAGGCGCCGGTTGCGGGGGGGCATGGAGTTCATGGGGGTTACTGCCAGCCCGCTTGCTTGCGCATCACAAAAGTGACGGTTGGTGGTGGGGTGGCTGGAGCCGAAGGCGCCGAGGGGGTGGGTGTGGCGTTGTTCCATGTTCCGCGTATTTCCTTGCCGCAACTGCCAGCCACGACCTGGCCTATCCAGGTGGCGCTGATGTTGGTGCCGTTGATCGATTCTTCTAAAGTCAGCTCGCCTGCGTCGACATCACCGCTGACCTGCGCCGTAGTGCCGCCGCGTTGCACGGTACCACGCACGCTTTGTGCCAGTTCCGGGTGTGGGCCCAATTGCAACACTGCGGTGCGGTCCAGCGTTGGCGGCGTATCTGCCGGGGCGCTTTGCAGTTCGGCGGCCCAGCGGCCTTGCAGGTGCTGGTGGTCCATGTCGGCCGCCGCAGGGCAGGCCGAGGCGGATTTTGGGTCATTTTGGCCCCTGGCGCTTGTAGGATAAGCGCTGATAGCTATCAAAAATAAAGCGATGGTGGCGGGCAGTGTGGCCCTGAGGCGGCTCGGTACTGCGCACCGTTGGAGGATTCGCGCCATGGGCTTGCTGTCTTCCGTCACAAAGAAAAGGGTGGCACCGGCGCAGTTCAGGCCGTGGGCGCGGCGTTGGTGGCGGCAGCGTTGGCCACATTGTTCGCCTGCGCCTTGGCGGCGAATTCGGCGCGCAACGCCTTGAGCTTTTCGCGCGGGTCTTCACGGGCGGTGGTTTTATCGAGGCCCATTTCGGCGATGAAGCGGCTGGGCTGCGCGGCCACCATTTCGCGGCCCTTCTTGCGTTTTTTGGTCCAGCTCACGGCCAGCGTGCGTTGCGCGCGGGTGATACCCACATACATCAGGCGGCGCTCTTCCTGCAGGCGCTGCAGGGTGTCGTCGCTCACCTTCTGCTGGCGCCCCTCGTCGTCGTCCAGCTTGAAGGGCAGCATGCCTTCGGTCACGCCCACCAGAATCACATGCGGCCATTCCAGCCCCTTGCTGGCATGCAGGGTGGACAGCGTGACCATGTCCTGGTCTTTTTCACGCTCGCTGATGGTGGACAGCAGCGCAATGGTCTGCGACACCTCCAGCAGGCTTTTGGTTTCGGCGGCCACCACAGAGCCCGAGCTGTCGTCGATCTGCCCGCCCGCGCGCTGGGCCATCCAGTCGCAGAACTCCATCACGTTGCTCCACCGGGCGGCGGCCACCTTCTCGCTGTCCTCGCCGTCGTACAGGTGCTGCTCGTAACCGATCTCCTTGAGCCATTCGTTCAAAAAGGTGCGGGCCTCTTCGGCGCCATGCGTGCGGCGGGCGCTGTATTCCAGGTAGTTGATGTAGCGGCCAAACTCATGCAGCCCGTCCATGGCGCGTTTGGGCACGGCGGCGGGCAGCATGCCGTTGAACAGCGCACCGAACATGCTTTGCTTGTGCTGCGTGGCAAACGCGCCCAGCGACGCCAGCGTGGTGTGGCCGATGCCGCGCTTGGGCGTGGTGATGGCGCGCAAAAACGCTGGGTCGTCGTCGTTGTTGATCCACAGGCGAAACCAGGCGCACAGGTCCTTGATTTCGGCGCGGTCAAAAAAGCTGGTGCCGCCTGAAACCTTGTACGGGATGTTCGCCTTGCGCAGCGCCTTCTCGAACGGCTTGGCCTGGTGGTTGGCCCGGTACAGGATGGCAAAGCTCTTCCAGTCCGGCGGCGGGTTGCTGGCCGCGCGCAGGCTCTGGATGCGGGCGACGGCACGGTCGGCCTCGTGTTCTTCGCTGTCGGCATCCACCACGCGCACGGGCTCGCCCTCGCCCAGTTCGCTGAACAGCGTCTTGGGGAACAGTTTGGGGTTGGGCCCGATCACGTTGTTTGCAGCGCGCAGGATGGCGCTGGTGGAGCGGTAGTTTTGCTCCAGCTTGATGACCTTGAGCGCCGGAAAGTCGATGGGCAGCTTTTTCAGGTTGTCGAGCGTGGCGCCGCGCCAACCGTAGATCGACTGGTCATCGTCCCCCACGGCGGTGAAGTGCCCGCGTTCGCCCACCAGCAGTTTGAGCAGTTCGTACTGCGTGGCATTGGTGTCCTGGTACTCGTCCACCAGCACGTGGCCCAGTAGGGCTTGCCATTTGGCGCGCACCTCCGGGAAGTCGCGCAGCAGGCGCAGCGGCATGCTGATCAGGTCGTCAAAGTCCACGCTCTGGTAGGCCGACAGGCGCTCTTCGTAGCGCGCCATCAGAACGGCAATGCTGCGCTCGCTGTCATCCGCGGCTTGGGCCAGGGCCTGCTCGGAGGTCAGTCCCATGTTCTTCCACTTGCTGATCACCCACTGCCACTGCCGCGCGGTGGCCATGTCGGTGGTGCCACCCGCGGCTTCCTTCAGGATGCCGGTGACGTCATCGGCGTCCATGATGCTGAACTGGGGCTTGAGTCCCAGCACCGCGCCGTCCTCGCGCACCATGCGCACGCCTAGCGCGTGAAACGTGCACACCAGCACATCCTTGGCGCGGCGGCCAATCAGGCCCTTGGCGCGCTCGCGCATTTCGGAGGCCGCCTTGTTGGTAAAGGTGATGGCCGCAATGCGCTTGGGGTCCATGCCCTTTTCGATCATGTGGGCGATCTTCATGGTGATCACCCGCGTCTTGCCCGAGCCCGCACCTGCCAGTACCAGGCAGGCACCATCGGTGTAGTGGACAGCGTGGAGCTGAGCGAGGTTGAGACCGGCAGACATGGGTGGAGAACGCGCGAAAGAAGGGGGGAGTGCGAGGAAGGGCTGGAACCAGCCTCCGAAGCGCGCAATGATACCGGCGCCGTCTGGCGGGCGCGGTGTCGCCTGACATTGCGCTGACATGAAAGCGCCAAAACAGCGTCAAACCGTCCCACCTACCACGGTGCTGCGGGAAACCCCCGTGGTGAGGGCAGTTGTCACACTTTGATACTCCAGCATGGACGCACGCCCCCACCCGCGGGCTGCGCTTTGAGGCACATCCCATGATCTCCTTTGCTGCGTTTTCTACCCCCGCACTGGCTGCAAGCCCTGCCATCCGCCCTCGGCCTCTGCAGTATCTGCGGTATCTGCAGCGGGTGTTGGCAGGGGGCGTGTTGGCGTGGGTTGCCATCGCGCCTGTGCTGGTGCAGGCCCAGGCGGGCGCCAGCACACCCGTGCGCATCGGTGTGGTGGGCCCGTTCACCGGGCCTTCGGCAGATTTTGGTGTGCCCATGCTCAACGGCATCAAGCTGGCCGTGGACGAGATCAATGCGGTGGGCGGTTACCTGGGCAGACCGCTGGAGCTCGTCGTCAAGGACGACACCGCCAACCCCGACGAGGGGCGCAAGGTCAGCCAGGACCTGCTCAAGGAGAAGGTGGTCGCGGCCATCGGGTTTTGCAACACGGGCGTGGCGATGAAGGCCATCGACCTCTTTCAGGACGCCAAGACCCCGCTCATCGTGCCGTGTGCATCCGGCACGGCCGTCACCGCCAAATACCCCGCACCGGACAGCTACATCTTTCGCGTGCAGGCCCGCGATGCGCTTCAGGCCCCGTTCATGGTCGACGACATCCTCAAGCGTGGTTGGGACAAGGTCGCCATCTTTGCCGACACCACCGGCTATGGCGAAGGCGGCTACAACGACGTGGTGGCCGCACTGGCTGCCAAGAACCTCAAGCCGGTGCATGTGGCGCGGTTTGCGCTGGGTGTCAAAGACCTCACGGCCGAGCTGACGGCTGCCCGCAATGCAGGCGCCACGGTGGTCTACAGCTACACCGTGGGCCCCGAGAACGCAGTCATTGCCAACGGCAAGAAAGCCCTGGGCTGGAAGGTGCCGCAGGTAGGCGCGTGGCCCCTGTCGTTCCCCAACTTCATCGACGGCGCCAAGGACGCGGCCGAGGGCGCGCTGATGGTGCAGACCTTCATTGCCGAGCCCAGCAACGAGCGGCGCGCGTCCTTCCTGTCGAGCTACACCCGCAAATACCAGCGCAAGGTGGCGGTGCCCATGGCCGCCGCCAACGCCTACGACGCCACCTATCTGCTGATGTATTCGCTGCTGGGCATTCGCGACGGCAACCTGTCTGGCAAGGCCATCAAGGAGTCGCTGGAGGGCAAGATGAAAACCTATTACGGCGTGGTGTCCACCTACGAGAAGCCTTTCAGCGTGGAAGACAAGGACGCCATCACCCGCAACATGCTGGTCATTGGCGCAGTCAAGAACGGTGGCATCACCTTTGCCTACCCCGAAGACGCCAAGCGCAACCTGATCATTCAGCGCAAGCAGTGACCAAGGATTGCCTCCAACCAGCTAACGTCGTTGAAGAGCCTTGCCGCGCAATCGCCCTGTGCGATGGCCCCCGCCTGACTTTGCGCTGACCATGCCTGCGGGCGGTGCAACGGCTTGCCGGGCGCAGCACAGACAATAGCGCCCGTGCTCTCCGTCCTTCTCATCACCCTCCCCTTCTTTGCCCTGGTGCTTTGCGGCTATCTGGCCGCCCGGCGCGGCGTATTGCCCCAGCCCGCCATCCCGGGGCTCAACGCGTTCGTTCTGTACTTTGCGCTGCCGTGCATGCTGTACCGGTTTGGTGCCAGCACGCCCATCGGACAACTGCTGGACCCGGCGGTGGCGGGGGTGTACGGGGTGTGCGCGCTGATCATGGTGGGTGGCACGGTGGCGCTCACACGCCGGGGGCACATTGGCTGGAACGATGCTGCCTTTGGCGCGCTCGTGGCGGCCTTCCCCAACACCGGCTTCATGGGCGTGCCGCTGCTGGTGGCGCTGCTGGGCGCGCAGAGTGCGGGCCCGGCCATCGTCACCATCGTGGTGGACATGGTCATCACCAGCTCGCTGTGCATTGCGCTGTCGCGGCTCGATGGCGCGGGCACCCACGGCGTGGGCGTGGCGCTGCGCAATGCCTTCAAGGGCATGGCCACCAACCCCATGCCGTGGTCCATTGCACTGGGCGCACTGGCTTCTGCAATGCAGTTTCAGCTGCCCGGCCCGGTCGACAAAACCGTAGCCATGCTGGCCGATGCGGCATCGCCCGTGGCACTGTTCACCATCGGCGCGGTGCTGGCCCGGTCACAAATGAACCAGCACGAGCAGGTGCCCGCACGCGACTACGTTCCGGTGGCGCTGGCCAAGCTCTTGGTGCACCCGCTCTTGGTGTGGGCTGTGGGCACGGCCGCGATGGCGCTGGGCGTGCCGCTCACGCCGTTTGCGCTGACGGTGCTGGTGCTGCTGTCGGCGCTGCCCAGCGCCAGCAACGTGTCGCTGCTGGCCGAGAAGTTCGGCGCAAACAACGGGCGCGTGGCGCGCATCATTCTGGTGTCCACAGCGCTGGCGTTTGTGAGCTTTTCGGCGGCGGTGGCTTTGCTCACGTGACGTCGTTTGCCGTGTCCGGTGGCGTCTTGTGCCCCACAAAGTAGCTCACGCCAAACATCCCATAAAACTCGGAATGCGGCTCCATCACCATGGGCCGCTCATTTTTCGCCAAAGCCTGCGGCGAAGCCAAAAAACCAAAGAGTCCCGCGCAAACCCGCGCCAGTATTAGCGAGAAGCAGTTTTATCTACAGCCTAGACCGTGCCAATTCGATCACGCCCCCACTTGCATCAGCAGGCCGCCCTTCCGCTGCACGCAGCCCCCGCGAAAAATGGACCCCGCCAGCCTGTCAGGTGCGTTTGATCATCTCGTTCCGTGTAATAATGATATTAATTCTCATTCCGCCTAGCCCCGCAGACCAGCCGCCGCCAGTCGCCACGCACGGGCCCAGGCGCCCCTTCGTTCTTCCTAGGGTCTGCACGTGCTGGAGCGCTATCACCGAGAACTGCTGAACTTCCTTGCGCGTCAGGTCAATGACCGCGACACCGCGGCCGACCTGGCGCAGGAAAGCTTCGTGCGCGTGCTCACCGCCGAATCCTCCGGCCAGGCCGTGCTGGACATGCGCGCGTTCCTCTACCGCACCGCCCGCAATCTCGTTATCGACCAGCACCGGCGCAACGAAGTGCGCCGCCACGATGACTTGGATGCCTGGCCCGAAGACCAGCACCTTCCCGCGCCGCAGCACCTGCAGCCCGAAGAGCGGCTGGCCTCGCAACAAGTGATCCGCGCGTACGTGGCGACCATCGAGGCCCTGCCCGCCCGCTGCCGTGAAGCCTTCGTGCTGCACGTTTTCGATGATTGCAGCCACGCCCGGATTGCCCAGCACATGGGCATCTCCGTCAGCATGGTGGAAAAGCACATCGTGCGCGCCATGGTGGCATGCAAGCTGTGCGAGCGCCGCCTGCGCGGCCAAGGCGGGCGGGATCCGGGCAAGCTCGACGTGCGGCGGGAGACGCCGAGGTAGCCCAGTGCGTCTGCAGCGTTCAGCCGCTGAGCGCCAACCAGGGGTGAGGTTTCGCCCCTTCCCTGCGTCTCCATTGACAAGAGAAAGCGATTTGCAACACTGCCATGCCTCCAACCCCGATCGATTCTCGCCCTGAACACGCCCAGGCCACGCGCAAGGATCGGGCCGCTCACGTCGACGCAAGCCATCGGACTGAGCCCGACGCCGAAGAACGCGAGTTCGAGGCCTTCGTCCAGGAGCAGGACCCGCTGGACATTGCGGCAGCCACCTGGGCGACGCGCAAGCGCAGCGGACTCAGCGTCGAGGGCGAAGCCCAGCACCGTGCTTGGCTGGACGCCGACCCCCGCCACGCCCAAGCCCTCGAAGACATGGACGCCACCTTTGGCGAGCTGCAGGAGTTGCCTGATGACGACCGGGCCCAGATGCGCGCCAGGCTGACGGAGCAAGACGCTGCCGCACAGGCCGCTCCACCCTGCACTGCACCACCTGCACGCCCACCCTTGCCCAAACTGCGGCCATTCACCGCCGGCTTGGGCACAGCCCTGTCTGGACTGCACGGCCTGCCAGGTCTGCTGCGCCCGTTGGCGCCCCAGGCCGCAGCCGCCGCCATCGCCTTTGCCATGGTGGGCGGCGGCTGGATGGGCTGGAGCCATTGGCAGCGCCAACTCGTGTTCGAACAGGCTTACGCCACCGAACGCGGCCAGCAGCTCAAGGTCATCCTGCCCGACGCCGCCGATCAGGCTGCGGCATCCGGCAGCACCCTGCAACTGGACACCGCCACCCAGACCCAGATACGCCTGTATCGCGACCGGCGCGAGGTGCACCTGCAGAGTGGGCAGGCCATGTTCGCCGTACACAGAGACCCGCAGCGCCCCTTTCACGTGTACGCAGGTGCCCTGCGCATCACGGTCGTCGGCACCCGCTTCTCGGTGCGGCACACCGGCACCGGGCAGGACGCAGGCCAGACCGTGGTGGCCGTGGAAGAAGGTCGGGTGCGTGTGGAGAGGTGGCGCTCCCCGCCCGAAAGCACCGACGGCTCCGCTCCGGTGCAAGACCTGGCCTTCTACTCTGAAGCCCCGGCAGATCACCCCGTGGAGCTGAGCGCCGGTCAGACCCTGGGCGCTGACGCCCGTGGCCACATCGGCCCGGTGGCCACGATGGCCGCCAACGCCATTGCCCCCTGGCGCGACGGGCGACTCAGCTTCAACCAGATCCCCTTGGCCCAGGCCATTGCCGAGTTTGATCGCTACGGCCGCACCGGCCTGGTGGTGAGCGACCCCACTGTGGCCGCTCTACCAGTGGGCGGCAGCTACAGCATCAATCAGTGGCAGCGGTTTGCCGAAACCCTGCCGCGGGTGTTACCCGTGCGCCTGGTGCGCCGGGGCGAGGTCACGGAAGTTGTGGCGCAGTGAGATGAGCGGGGTTGCAGAAACTTTCTGAAAAATTCTCATTTGCAACATGAGGATAGCGCAGGGGTGTTGCGTCTTCTTCGGTAGGACGGGCTGGTGCGGAGTGCTCCGGCCCGGCAAATCAGTTACCAACCGAGGAATTTTCAACCATGCGACCCATGCCGCTGTACCAGCGCTTCACCCCTGCCACCCTGGCCATGGCCGCCGCGACGGCCATGGCGTTGGCAGTCGGCCACGTGCCGCAGGCTCATGCCCAAAGCAGCAGGGCCGGTGCGGCCGCCACACCCATCGCCATCAACATCCCGGCGCAGCCACTGGGGCAGGCGCTGAACGAGCTGGCGCGGCAGGCAAACCTGCAGATGACGTTTCCGGCGGCGCTGGTAGCGGGGAAGCAGGCGCCTGCGGTGGCGGGGCAGTTGACGGCGCTGCAGGCACTGGATCGGCTGCTTGCTGACCACGGACTTGCAGCCGCAATGGATGGCACTTCTGTGATCGTGCGAAAACTGCCAGCGGGAGCAGTCGCTCCCAATGTTTTGCCAACGGTGCGCGTCGTCGCCACGACCGAACGCCCTGGCGACCTGCCCAAGGCCTATGCCGGCAGCCAAGTCGCCACAGGCGCCCGCATGGGCGTCCTGGGCAATAAGAATGTAATGGACATCCCCTTTAGCGTGACCAGCTACACCGCCGAACTGATGGAAAACCGGCAAGCACGCACAGTGGCCGATGTGTTGACCAGCGACCCATCGGTGCGTAACACAGTCACCACCGGGCACCAGTACGAGAACTTCAAAGTCCGCGGATTCACGGTCAGCCGTGGCGACTTTGCCATTGATGGCCTGTTTGGCATGAGCGGGAACAGCAACAGCACCATCGAGATGTTCGAACGCGTGGAACTGCTCAAAGGCCCCAGCGTGCTGTTCACTGGCATGGCCCCTAGTGGTGGAGTGGGCGCGGTCATCAACATGGTGCCCAAGCGCGCTGGCGACGAAGCGCTGACCCGTGTGACCGTTGACGCGCAAAGCGCCAGCCAGCTTGGCACCAACGTGGACATTGGCCGCCGTTTTGGTGAAGACAACGCGTTTGGCCTGCGCATCAATGGTCGTTTCGCCGATGGCGAAACAACCCTGCAAGGCCAGGATGAACGGCGCGAATTCGTGTCCGCCGCGCTGGACTACCGCAACAAGGCCCTAAAGGCGTCGCTCGACGTGTACAACAGCAAAGAAGCGGTCACGGGCGGCGTCGGCGCGATGTACTGGTTTGCCACCACCAACACGGTCCCGGCGGCCCCAGACCCCAGCATCAATCAGTTCCCCAGCGCTCAAGGCGTGCTGGATTCCCAGGCTGCGATTGCTCGTGTCGAGTACGACTTCAATCCAAATCTCTCCGCCTTTGCCGCAGCCGGCACTGCGAAGTCCAAAAACTCGGGCTACACGGGCGGTTCCATCGTGAATAGCATCAACGCCGCTGGCACCAGCACCAGTTCCCTGACGTACGGCACGCTGGGATACCAGAACAATAAGACCGCCGAAGTGGGCCTGCGCGGGCACTTGGCCACCGGGTCGGTGCAGCATGAGGTTGTTCTGCAAGCCTCTACCCTGGCCAACGAGACTGGGTCGGCCAGCGCCACAAACAGAATCGCCAGTACGAACATCTACAACCCGACCTACGTCGCCATGCCGGCCGTTCCGACCTTCGCGCCGAAGACGGCAGAAAGACAATGGACTGGCGTAACGCTGGCCGACACGCTGTCCGCCTGGAACGACCAGTTGCGGCTGACGCTGGCCATGCGCCACCAGCGCATCCAGACCACCAGTTTCAGCACGGCCGGCGCCGTTACCGCCGATTACGACAAAAACTCATGGGCGCCGGCTGTGGGCGTGGTGCTCAAGCCCTGGGGGGAGGGACTGTCGCTGTACGCCAACTATGTTGAGGCTTTGAGCCAAGGCGAGTCGGTGACCCGAATTGCTGGCTACGCACAGGACTACACCTTCGAGCCCTACAAGACAAAACAGTACGAACTCGGGGTCAAGTGGAATCTGGGCCGCTTCGCCCACACCGCGGCCCTGTACCAGCTGGCCCAACCCCAGTTGCTCGCCACCGGCACTGCGCCCAACCTGATCGCATCCCTCAACGGCGAGAAGCGCGTGCGTGGACTGGAGTGGAGCACCTTTGGCGAGGTGAGCAACAACGTCCGGCTGTTGGGCGGCGTGGCGTATACCCAGGGCGTGCAGACCAAAACCCAAGGCGGGCTGACCGACGGGAAGGACGCCGTGGGCGTGCCCCGCTGGCAAGGAAACCTGGGTGCCGAATGGGACACCCCATGGGTGCCTGGTCTCACCCTCACGGCCCAGGTCACCGCCACTAGCAGCCAGTACCTGAACGACACCAACACCCTGTCTATTCCTAGCTGGGCTTTGCTCGACCTGGGGGTGCGCTATGCCATGCGGGTGGCCGGCAAGAAGGTGGTCGCCAAGCTGGGGGTGTCGAACGCTTCGGACAAGCACTACTACTCGGGCTCGTTCCGCGACACCCGGCCCATTGCCAACCTGGGTCAGGGTCGGGTGGTTTCAGCTTCAGTCACCGCAGACTTCTGATTTTCCCAAAGACCACGAAGGGCGCCACCGCCGGCAACACTACATGGAAACGAGCACCTTGATCGGACTGGCGCTGGCTTTTGCTGCTTGCCTGGTCACCTACCTCGCGTCACCCAACCAGCGCTGGCACGAGGTGCCCGTGCCTCCGTTACCGGCGCGGGCCGGCGGCCTTGGCATGTGCGTGGCCGCCTGGCTTTGTCTTGCCCACAGCCGACAGCCGCTGACAGCCACCCTGATGCTCTACACCGCGCTGATGGTGTCCTGCGTGGCACTGGCATGCAGCGGCGCACTTCCGGGTCTGCTGAAGAAAAAAAAGATGAAATGAGCGAAAAAAAACCACAGCCCATTCAACGTGACTGGCTCTCAAAGACCCTAGCCGGCTTCTTGCTGGGCGGTGTTCTGGCCCTGGTCCTCAGCAGTCTGTTCGCCCAACTGAACGGCGACTTGCCCTTCAGCGCGCGCCGTCAGTTGGCAAACTGGATGGTGCCCCCGACCTGGCTGGGTGTGCTGGGCACCGTCTACTTCTTCTCAAGCGGACTACGGGCTTGGCTGTGGCTGGGAGGCTGGGCTGCCTTGCTGACGGCAGTCTCCTATCTGCTGCGACTCACATGAGCATTTGAATTGAGCATGAAAACCGAGTACGTCCGCATCTACAAATCGGTGCACACCTGGGTCGGCATCGTCAGCGGGATGGCCTTGTTCATCGCGTTCTATGCGGGGGCACTGAACATCTTCAAGGAACCGCTGAATCGATGGGCCGCCCCGCCAATCCAGGAAAGGCCTCTCATCCCGCTGGCCGACACCCAGGACCTGATCACCAAGACCTTGGCCAGCAGCCCGTCGGCGGAGAAAGGCTTCTTGGTCTATTTGGAGGATGCCGAGCACATCCCGGCACGGATGGCCTGGCGAGTCCGTGGCCCGGGTGATGGTGAGGACAATGCCTCCGCTCCGATCACTCATGTCGCCAGCCTTGACCTGCAGGGCAAGGCGCAGGTGGAGGCGTTCCAGGGCAACCGTCTGGCGTCCTTCATCGACCACCTCCACAGGGTCGTCGGCCTGCCCGTCGACAACGACACGAACCGTTGGGTCATGGGCGTGTTCGCCACGCTCTACGCCTTGGCATTAATCTCGGGCCTGGTGATCCTGCTGCCCTCGCTGGCCAAAGATCTGTTCGCTCTGCGGATTGGCAAGAATCTGAAGCGAATGTGGCTCGACACGCACAACGTAGTGGGCGTGTTGAGTCTGCCCTTTCACATCGTCATTGCAGTGACGGCCGTCGTGTTCGCGTACCACGATCCCATTTATGCGTTGCAGGACAAAACCATACACGCAGGGGCCAAACCGGCCGACGGCCAACGTGAGCGCGCTGCGGCCAAAGCCGCGGTCAGACGTGACCCTGCGGAGATGTTGTCGCCTGTGGCGTTGGTGGACAAGGTGAAGGCATTTTCTCCCGCCTTCGAGCCCGCCTTCATGCAATACCGAAGGGTCGCGGAAGCCAGCGCTGAAGTCCGAGTGTGGGGCAAAGACGCAGCGGGCATCATGCCGCGACCTCGTGGCGGCTTTGTGAGTCTTGACCCCTACAGCGGAAAGATCACCAGCAGTGACCGGATGCCCGGCAGGCAGGACGGGCCGGCCTTGATCATTCACAGCCTGTTTGCGCTTCACATGGGTGCATTCGGCGGTATCGCAGTGCAATGGATGTATTTCTTGCTGGGTCTGGCCGGCGCCTGGCTGTTCTACAGCGGTAACCTGCTGTGGGTGGAATCGCGCTGCGTCAAGCGACTGCGAGGCGCTTCAGACAGCGATGCGCCACCTTTGCAGCGACGCCATGTGCAACTTATGGCCAATGCTTGCGTGGGTGTTTGCCTGGGCAGCGTTTGCGGCATCTCTCTCAGCATCGTTTCTGCAAAGTGGCTGCATGCTCACGTAGAGAATATGGCTGCTGGGCATCAGTGGGTCTATTACGGCATGTTCTTCGCTGCGCTGGCCTGGTCCTTCAGGCGTGGGGCCGCGCGCGCAGCCGTTGACTTGCTGTGCTTGGCAGCCGCTTTCACGCTGGCCATTCCTGCCAGCAGCCTGCTGGGCTGGCTGCTGCCTGATCTGGGCCTGTGGGCTCACGGCAGTGCGGCGAGTTTGAGTGTCGATGCTGTTGGCTTGGTCGGCGGCATGTGCTTCGCCTGGCTGGCCCTTGCGACCAGACAGCGCGTGCTTTTCGGCCCGTCTCACAGCATCTGGTCGGTCAAATCCATCGCCTGAGCTGCCCGGGCTCGACGCCGCGGCACGTCAATGTTTACGGAGCCCATTCCCACGGAGGGTCGGCCGTGTGGTCCAGCAGGCCGTCGCCACCGTGTCGAAGAACACGCGCCTTGGCCCGGCTATTCGGCGCTTTGCCCTTGACCGGCGTGGGTATCGTTGATCACGGCGCCCCTTGTGCATGCTTTTTACGGTGGGCTAAAAGCAGGCTGCTCACGGTGATCGGCTGGACAGATGGGTCGTTGGCGTGGTGTCGGCGACCAAGCATGTGGATGCCTGATGCACAACGATGTCATTGTTTTGGTGCCAATCTACTCGCCAAGTCTGACCGGGCGGGATCTGTTCTCAGTCGACTATTCGATCGACAAGCTCCTCAGCCAACATTTTGGCTCATGCGGTTGAATCTCCTATCGGTAGGGCATGGCCACCAACCTCACGCCGTGGTCCATTGCACTGGGCGCACTGGCTTCTGCAATGCAGTTTCAGCTGCCCGGCCCGGTCGACAAAACCGTGGCCATGCTGGCCGATGCGGCATCGCCCGTGGCGCTTTTCACCATCGGCGCCGTGCTGGCCCGCTCGCAAATGAACCAGCACGAGCAGGTGCCCGCGCGCGACTATGTGCCCGTGGCGCTGGCCAAGCTGCTGGTGCACCCGCTCTTGGTGTGGGCGGTGGGCACAGCCGCCATGGCATTGGGCGTGCCGCTCACGCCGTTTTCGCTGACAGTGCTGGTGCTGCTGGCTGCGCTGCCCAGCGCCAGCAATGTGTCGCTGCTGGCCGAAAAGTTTGGTGCCAACAACGGGCGCGTGGCGCGCATCATTCTGGTGTCCACAGCGCTGGCGTTTGTGAGCTTTTCGGCGGCGGTGGCTTTATTGACCTGACCCCTGGCGCGCCCCCAGTGGCGCCTTGACGCCGTTGCTGCACCGGCGTGCCTCGCGCGCGTGGTGGGCACCTCGCGCCGTGTTTTCTGCATTTCGTCGCAATCGCCTCGCCGTTCCATGGCGGGCTGGGCACAGTGCGTGTCGATCTGGGCGTGACCCAGCTCGTCGACCACCCACTGAAAGCCCTTTCATGAAAAACCTGATCCTTGGCCTGGCCGCGATGGCTGCCCTGGCCGCCCATGCCGCAGACCTGAGCATTGAAGTGTCCTTGCCCGCCAACAAGCAAGGCGCCGTGCTGGCGGCCCTGTTTGACAAAAGCGAGGGCTTTCCGCGTGGCAAGCCGCTGCAGGTGGCATCGGCCCAGCCCAGCGACGGCAAAGCCGTGGTGCAGTTTGCGGGCCTGCCCGAAGGCGACTATGCCGTTTCGGTGTTTCTGGACGAGAACGCCAACATGAAGCTGGACGCCAACCTTTTTGGCCTGCCCACCGAGCTGTACGGCTTCAGCCGCAACGCGCGCAGCCCCGTTGGCCCGCCGCTGTTTGCCGACGCCGCGTTTCGCGTGGGCGCAGAGCCTGTCATGCAGCCAGTCGAACTCAAGTAAGCCCGCAAGGAGCCCGCGATGACCTACCCCCATCCACCGCGCCGCGCCGTTCTGGCTGCCCTGGGCGCCAGCCTGCTGCCCACCCTGGGCCACAGCGCCGACGCGCCCCACGCCTGGCGCAGCAGCTACGCCCCCTACAACGGTCCCTTGAAGGCGCCGCTGGCCAGCGGCCCGCTGCCGGTTCGGGGGCGCTGGCCAGCGGCGCTGCAGGGCACGCTGTACCGCATCGGCCCCGCCCGGCGCGAACTGGGCGGCGTGGGCATGAACCACTGGTTTGATGGCGACGGCATGCTGCAGGCGTTTCGTTTTGAGGGCGGCCGGGCGTCAACGCAAACACCGCCCCGCATCTCCCACCGCGGTGCCCTGCTGGCCACCCCCAAGCTCACGGCCGAAGAGGCCGCTGGGCGGCTGCTGTACTCGGGTTTTGCCACCACGTTGCCCGGTTCGCCGCCGCTCAGCGGGCCCGACGACGTCAACCCCGCCAACATCAACCTGCTGGCCCTGCCCGCGCGCAAAGAGCTTTTTGCGCTGTGGGAGGCAGGTTCTGCCCTGGCGGTAGACCCCGTCACGCTGCAGGCCCAGGGGTTCAAGGCCTGGTCGCCCGAGACGCGGGGCGCGCCGTTTTCGGCCCACCCGCGTGTGGCACCGGATGGCTCGGTGTGGAATTTTGGCTACATGCCTGGCTCCGGCAAGCTGCTGGTGTACGACATTGCGCCGACCGGCCAGCTGCGCCGCCAGCATGTGCTGGACGCTGTGCAGGCCGACATGGTGCACGACTTCGCCATCACCGAACGGCACCTGGTGTTCCTGCTCATGCCGCTGCTGTTCAACGGACACCCCGGCGCGGGCAGCCCGCTGCCGAACTACCGCTGGGAGGACAAGGCGCCGCTGGTGGTGTTGCTGGTCGACAAGGCAGACTTCAAGGTCCAGCGCTTCGAGCTGCCCGCTACCGGCTTGTTCCACCTGGCCAATGCCTGGGAGGAGGGCGGCACGGTGCAGGTGCGGTTTGTGGCGCAGCCTGACATCCTGAGCGCGCTGCGCCACCTGACGGTGGATGGCGCACGCAGCACTCCCGCTGCGGCCGCCACCCGGTGGGCGCACATCACGCTCACCCCATCCACAGGCCAAGCGCGGCTGGAAACCCCGGGGCTGGCCCATGTGGAGTTCCCGCGCATTCACCCAGCACGCAACGGTCTGCCCACGCGCTTTACCACCCTGCTGGCGCGCAGCCCGGGCATGGATGCGCACGTTCAGGGCTTTGACACGGTGTTGACCCTACAAGGGGACAAAACACCGCAGCGCCATCGGTACGGCCCGGGCTGGATCGCCGAGGAGCATGTCTATGTGCCTGCCAGCCCCACCGCCACGGAGGGCCGTGGCTGGGTGCTGGGCACCGCCTACCACTGGCCGACGGAGAGCACCAAGCTGTCGGTGTTCGACGCGCAGGCGGTGAACGCCGGGCCGGTCGCCAGTGTCACGCTGCCCTACGGCCTGCCGCTGGGCCTGCACGGCCAGTTTGTTGCTGCCTGATTGCCAGATGGCCCATGGCGTCAAGGGCCATTGTGGGTTGCGTGGGTCAGCACACGGTGCCCACGGATGCTTCTAAAGCGTCAAGGGCATGCGCCAATACATACGTGCCGCCCACCAAAACGGCACCTTCCAGATTGATCTGTAGCGCAAAACCCGGCTTGTAGATGCGCGTGAACATGGTGTGGACCATATTGCACATCCAGACCAAGGGGGTGACCAGGATCGCCAATAGCGCCCACATTCTCCAGCCTTGAATCGCCGAAAATGTGTACCCCACCGAGTCGCAATCGGTGACGTTGCCAGTGCTCAGCCAGTCGGTGTAGGTGAACGTAAGCAACACAAGCAGGAGCCCAGTCAGCGGCAACATCACAGAGCACCAGAGAAAAACCCAATTTGTGTCGTGTGGGTTCCAACTGCGCTCGGTTTCGCTAGCAGCTTTTTTGGAGGCGCTCAGATGCGCACGCGGTTGTGCAGTGCGTGTGCGCTTCGTGCGCACTACTTCATCGGCCACATCGGCGGTAGTGTCGAGCCAATAGCGCCACTCGCGCACGCGGGGTTGTTGGCCTAGCTCTGCGACGTAAACGCATTCTTCGTCCACGCACACCTGTCGGGAGGACGTGATTCGGCTGGGCGGCAGATACCAGTCCCTGGATTTTCGAGGCAGCCGCATCACGAAGAAGGTGGTGCTGCTCCCATGGTTGTCAAGGAAGTTCGTGGTTTCGTGATGAGTTTCGATGGCCATCCAGTCATAGCCTCGGTGCTGGCCTTTGACGATCCACTCGGTCCGTTGTACTGAAAGGCCCAATCTTTCCCACAGCGGGGCCGAAAAACTGTCGAGCAAACCGGGGGGCGGAGCTTCTCTGACAGCCATTTACAAGTTCTCCAGATCTGCGTCGTCTTGCGCAGCCCTGAATATCTTGAAACCGACACCGATGGTCATGATCGCGCAGACGATCAGGCTCCACAGAGGCACGCCATACACGGCGATGCCTGGACCAATCACACACAACACGATGGCCATGCGCAACCAGGCATAGCCTTCGCAGAGTTTGAGGACAAAGGTCAGGATCAGCATGATGATCGCCAGCGTCAGGGGCCACCCAAGAAGGCAAACAAACATCAAGAGGAACGCTTCCATTCCACTGACCTGGGAGAACACGGACCCCCAGATCCAGTTGGTTATCAGCGTTGCCACGGCGACAGTGATGGTGGCCCACATGGGGGGGAGTTCTTCGAATTTGTTCGATTCTGTGTACATGGTGTCTGGTTTTTAAGGATGCAGGCTTTGTTCCGTGTTCGTCGCACTGGCGCAGCCCTTGCCCGGGCGTGCGGGGCGCAGATTCGCCGATACCACTGTGAATAACCTCATTTATCAGAATAAATTCGCCTGCATGTACCGCGGGTAGCGCAGGACGATACGCACAGAATGCGCGAAGTTGAGGCGCAATCCTCAGGCAGGCGTCTTGCGCCCCACCAGGTAGCTCACGCCAAACATTCCGTAAAACTCCGAGTGCGGTTCCATCGCCTGCAGGTGGAACACCTCACCCTGCTGGTACACGCGCTCTGATGTGGCGGTGACGATGCGGATATCGCCCGCCAGCACCAGCGCCTTGGCTTCGAACGGGTGGGTGTGGTCGGCCAGCATGCCGCCGCCTTCGCGCGTGATGGTGACGGCGGGCTCGAAACCTTCCTGTTCCAGCGCGGCGGCAAATGCATCGGGGGTCATCGGGGTCTCCTGAAGGGGCGTGGGTCTGAGTGTAGGCAAGCCTCGCGCATGGGGGGCTTCCTCATAAACTCCTATTTTGATAGCTGATGGCGCTTTATGGACAAGCGCTAGCAGCACATTTATATTGTTTTTTGTTGAGCACAGGCGCAGTATGGGCGTTGCGGTTGCTCAGGTGCCATGGTGTGCCATTGCCTTTGAGCGACGGCTGCTGTGCGAAATCGGCATGGCAAAACGGGTGCTTCGGCATGGTTTTTGCGCGGACGATATCGCGTGGCCCATGGCTGCACACAATTGAAAACAAGGAGTTTTGAATGCAAAAGAAAACCTGGCTCTGGGTGTTGACCCCCGTGGCCCTGTCGGTGGCGCTCTATGGTTGCGGCAGCGGATCGGATTCCGATCTGGCCGTGGACAACAGCGCGCAAAGCTGCTCGGTGGTTTCCAGCTCCGGTTCCGCCGTGGTGGTGGGCTCGGGCGTGGCGGGCGACCCCGCGGCGCCGGAGGCTGCCTCGGGCTACCGCCTGGGCTACAAGGCCAAGCAGTCGAGCAAATACATGGTGGTGGCCAACACGCCGCTGGCCACCAAGGCCGGGTGTGATGTGCTCAAGGCCGGTGGTACAGCCGTGGACGCCGCCGTGGCGGTGCAGGCCGTGCTGGGCCTGGTGGAGCCGCAGTCCAGCACCATCGCCGGCAGCGCCTTCATGATGTATTACGACGCCGGCACCAAGAAAGTGGTGGCCTACGACGGTCGCGAAACAGCTCCCGCGGCTGCCACGGGCTATTACCTGGTACGCCAGGACCAGGGCGATGCATCGTCCACCGCCCCCGTGCCCAACGCGCGCCGCAGCGGCCGCTCCATTGGGGTGCCGGGCGTCATGCGCATGCTGGACCTGGCCCACAAAGAGCACGGCAAGCTGGCCTGGAACCAACTGTTCAACGAAGGTGTGCAGCTGGCCACCAACGGCTACAAGATCCCCACGCGCATGGGAGCGGCCATCAGCGGCAGCGCCAGCAGCCTGGCGCTGGACGCCAACGCCGTGGCGGCGTACTTCAACGCCGACGGCACCCCCAAGGCCAGCGGCAGCATGACCACCAACCTGCCGTATGCACAGTCGCTGCGCGCACTGGCTAGCGGCGGCGCCGATGCCATGTATTCAGGTGCCATGGCCGAAGCCATCGTGGCCAAGGCAGCGCAATCGGTGGGTGACGATGCGGCCAAGACGCCCATCACGCCCAGCCTGATGACGGTGAACGACCTCAAGAACTACCAGGCCAAAAAGCGCGAGCCGGTGTGCACCACCTACCGCGCCAGCTATTACATCTGCACCATGTCGCCGCCGTCGTCGGGCGGCATTGCCATTGCGCAGTCGCTGGGCATTCTGGAGAACTTTGACCTGTCGAAGTACGGTCCGACCAACCCCACCAACGAAGGCGGCGTACCCAGCGTGATGGGCGTGCACCTGGTGTCCGAGGCCGAACGCCTGGCGTACGCCGACCGCGACAAGTACGTGGCCGACACCGACTTCATCCCGCTGCCGGGCAAGGGCGTGTCCACCATGCTGGACAAGACCTACCTCAAGAGCCGCGCGGCAATGATCCAGCCCGACGGCAATTCGCTGGGCGTGGTCGCTGCCGGTAACCTGGGCGATGTGCCCCTGGGCGTGGACAAGACGATTGAAAAGGGCACCACGCACTTCTCCATCGTGGACGCCTATGGCAATGTGGTGTCCATGACATCCACCGTCGAGTCGAGCATGGGGTCCTACCACATGGTGGGCGGCTTTCTGCTGACCAACCAGCTCACCGACTTCTCGGCAGCGCCTGCCGACGCAGCGGGTGTGCCCATTGCCAACCGCGTGGCCCCCGGCAAGCGTCCCCGCAGCACCATGGCCCCCACGCTGGTGTTCCGCGGCACAGAGCCCGGCGACTTCGTGATGGCCACCGGCTCGCCAGGCGGCGGCACCATCATCCAGTACGTGCTCAAGACGGTGGTGGGTGCCCTCGATTGGGGCCTGGATGCCCAGCAGGCCACGTCGATGGTGAATTTTGGTGCAAGCAACAGTGCCACGACCAGCGTTGACGGCGCCAACACCTCACTGGACCTGACGGGGCTGATCTCCGGTCTGAAGGCCAAGGGCCATACGGTCAACAACGGAGCGCAGTCGAGCGGTGTGTCCACCATCATGCGGGTGCAACGCAACGGCCAGACCAAGCTGGAGGGCGGGGTGGACCCACGCCGTGAAGGCATTGTGCTGGGCGACGGAGCGCTGTAACGGAATGACGCGCTGACTCAGCGTCTGCCATAGCCAACGGGGGCTGCGTGATGAGCGCAGTCCCCGTTGGTTTTTGGGCGACCGCGTCGGCGGAGCCTTCCCCATCTTTCGAGACGGATCTTCAGATCGCCAACGGGTCCACATCCACCAGCCACCGAATCAGCCCCTTGTGCTCTGGCTGGCTGCGCGTGGTTTGCAGCACGGGCTGCCACGCCGCCAGAAAGCGCTGCAGCGCAGCGCGGCTGGAGCTTTCCATCAACATCTGGGCCCGCTCGACGTTGGCCACGCGCTGAATGGTCAGTGGCACGGGCGGGTACAAGGTGACCACCTCCAGCCCCGGCAACCCTGCAGCGTGGGCGGCGGCGGTGGCGGCGGTCAAGAAACCTTGCGCCACGTCCTGGGTGCGCGCGTCTGACCGCACCAGCGCCTGGTAGGCAAACGGCGGCATGGCGGCCTCTTCGCGTTCCTTCAGTTGTTGGGCGGCAAAGGCCTCGTAGTCATGCGTGCGCAGCGCTTCAAACACCGCGTGTTTGGGGTGAAAACTCTGCACCCACATCTCGGGCTGCGTGCCGTGCACCGCTTGTGCGGCCATGTAGGCGGCATCGCGCCCGGCGCGCCCGGCGGCTTGCATCAGCAGCGCAAAAAGGCGCTCGGCTGCCCGAAAGTCGCTGCTGAATAGCGCGCCATCGGGCTGCACTGCGGCCACCAGCGTGATGCGCCGAAAGTCATGGCCCTTGGCAATCATCTGCGTGCCCACCAGCACATCCACCTCGCCGGAATGCACCTGCGCCAACTGCGCCTCCAGCGCACCTTTGGCTTTGGTGGTGTCGGCGTCGATGCGGGCGATGCGCGCGGGTGTGCGGTCGGGCCGCAGCACTTCGGACAGCAGGGCAGAGAGTTGCTCCTCGAGCTGCTCGGTGCCTCGGCCCATGGGGTGGATGTCGGGGCTGCCACAGGTGGGGCAATGAAACGGCACGCGCACGGTGTAGCCGCAGTGGTGGCAGCGCAGGGTTCGGTCGGTCTTGTGAAAGACCTGGTGCGCGCTGCAGTGCGGGCAGTCGCTTTTCCAGCCGCAGTCCACGCAGTGCAGCACGGGCGCGTAGCCCCGGCGGTTGAGCAAAATCATGCTCTGCTCGCCGCGCGCCACGCGCTCGGTGATGGCCTGCAGCAGCGGTGCGCTGAACACGGTGCGCCGGGGCTGCTGGTTCATGTCCACGCGCCGCACGCGGGCCAGGGCGCCTGCGCCGATGCGGCTGGGCATGTGCAGGCGCACGTAGCGCCCGCCTTCGGGGTACTCGGGCGTGGGCGGGCGGCTGGCGTACCAGCTCTCCAGCGACGGTGTGGCCGAGCCCAGCAGCACCTTGGCGCCTTGCTCGCGCCCGCGCCATATGGCCAGGTCGCGCGCTGAGTAGCGGGCGCCTTCCTGTTGTTTGTAGCTGGGGTCGTGTTCTTCATCGACCACGATGAGTTTCAGCCCCGGCAGGCTGGCAAACACCGCCATGCGGGTGCCCAGCACGATGCGCGCCGTGCCGCTGTGGGCGGCCAGCCAGCTTTTGAGGCGCTGCGGGTTGGTCATGCCACTGTGCAGTGACACCACGGCGCCGGGGCCGAACCGCGGGGCGAAGCGGCTGACGAAACGTTCTTCGAGCTGGGGCGTGAGGTTGATCTCGGGCACCATGACCAGCGCCTGGGTCGGAAAGTCGCTGGCCGGGTCGGCCTCCAGCACCTCCTGCACGCAGCGCAGGTACACCTCGGTCTTGCCGCTGCCGGTGCTGCCAAACAGCAGGAAGGGGCCGTTCTCAGAGGAAATTCGGGCCCTAGCGCTTTCCTGTTCTGGGGTGAGCGCTATATTTAGAATAGCGTTTTGTGATTCGCCCGCCGCAGCCACCGGTCGCCGCAGGCGGCGCGCCAGCTGTTCTGGACGCAGATCGCGCAGTTGTGGGGGCAGGGCGGCCAGCGCCACCTCGCCCAGTGCACGCTGGTAGTACCGCGCGGCAAACGCCACCAGGCGGCGCCAGGGCACATCCAGCGGGGCCACGCCTTCCAGCACCCCGGCAATGGCGCGCAGGGTCGCGCCATCTGGCAACTCGCCCGTGGCCTCGTCGCTGTCCCACACCACGCCCAGCACTTCGCGCGTGCCCAGTGGCACGCGCACCAGCGTGCCGGGCGCAAGCGGGCGCTCACTGGCGTAGCTCAGCAGGTCGCCCACGCCGCTGTGCGACGGGGTATGCAGTGCGACTTGGACAATGGCGGGATGGATAGGCACGGGCTATGAAAGCAGAGAGGCGTTTGGAGGGTGTTGTGGATGTTGCGTAGAGGTTTGGCCGCTAAGTGCTTGATTTGAATTGGTCGTGTGAGTAATCCCGAATTTCTGTGGATAACTTTGTTGACATCCTCGCGCAATCACCGTCCAAGCCGCATGAAACCTGGGGGTGAACAGATTGCCCACAAAATTGGCACACCGAAAAAATCCTTATGAATCAATCATCTGAAGAAATTTGACCGTCTTTTTTGTGCTATGCGCCTGAGAGTCATTCATGTTGCGCTGCATCACGGTTTGTGTGCATAAGTCGGACATCCACATTTCGTCAAGGGGCTGGAAAGCCCCAAAATTGTGCTAGCCGAGCAAGCCCATGTTCACCGATTTCTCCGATTCAGGCCGCAAGTGCTTGATTTGACTGGGGTTTTGCAAACAATCCAGAATTTCTGTGGATAACTTTGTTGATATCTCGTGGGTTTGTGTTGCAAGCCCTTGAAAAACCGTGCTTTCGGTGGATTGCCTGTCAAAAAAGCAGGGGATTAAATGCTTTTAAATTCAACGACTTAGCTTGTTGCACTGGTTTTATAAAAAACTAGTGCGCCGCCGGGCGTCGGCCCGGTGAGCGCTCCAGTTTTGTGCATAAGTCCACAAGCGGTGCATGCACTTGACGTTTAAACCCGCCGCTGCGCGCGCGAATGGCTGTGCACGGCCTCTACCAGTGCGGACACATGCTCTGGCGGGGTGAACTGGCTGATGCCGTGGCCCAGGTTGAAGATGTGCGTGGGCCCGGTGGTGCTGCGGTCGATGTGGGGTGTGCCAAAGCTGTCGAGCACTTTACGCACCTGCTGCTCGATCTGCGCGGGTGGCGCAAACAGCACGTTGGGGTCGATATTGCCCTGCAGCGCTTTGCCGGGCCCCCCCACGGCTCCCCCCACCAGTGCACGTGCCTTGGCCAAGTTGGCCGTCCAGTCCAGGCCCAGCACGTCGCAGTCCAGCGGTTTCATGTCTTCCAGCCACAGCGCACCGCCCTTGGTGAACACGATGCGGGGCACATCGGTGCCGTCGACGCCTGTGCGCTTGAGCTGCGCGAGCACGCGGGTGGTGTAGGCGAGGCTGAACTCCTGGAAGGCGCCATCGGCCAGCACGCCGCCCCAGCTGTCAAAAATCATCACGGCCTGGGCACCCGCGTCGATCTGGGCGTTCAGGTAAGCGGCCACGCTGTCGGCGTTGATGGACAGGATGCGGTGCATCAAGTCAGGGCGGCTGTACATCAGGCTCTTGACCAGGCGGTAGTCATCACTGCCCTTGCCTTCGACCATGTAGCAGGCCAGCGTCCAGGGGCTGCCCGAGAAGCCGATCAACGGAACACGCCCGTTCAGCGCCTTGCGGATGCTGGTGACGGCGTTAAATACATAGCGCAGCTTGTCCATGTCGGGCACGGCCAGTTCGTTCACGGCGGCCTCGTCGCGCACCACTTTGGCAAAGCGCGGGCCCTCGCCCTCGGCGAAGGTCAGGCCCAGGCCCATGGCGTCGGGCACCGTGAGGATGTCGCTGAACAGGATGGCGGCGTCGAGTGGGAAGCGTTCGAGCGGCTGCAGGGTCACTTCGGTGGCGTAGTTCACGTTGGTGGCCAAGCCCATGAAGCTGCCCGCCTGGGCGCGCGTGGCCTTGTACTCCGGCAGGTAGCGTCCCGCCTGGCGCATGAGCCACAGGGGCGTGTAGTCGGTGGCCTGGCGGCGGCACGCGCGCAGGAAAGTGTCGTTTTGCAGGGGGGCGAAGGTGTTGCTCATGCCCCCGATTGTCGCAGGCGGTCTGAAGCGCCTTCGGGCGGATGGCGGCAGGTTAGAGGCTGATCGCTACTTTTTTGATAGCGATTTATGACCATATAAATTGGGCGTTAGCGCTTGTTCGATAAGCGCTAGTAGCTCCTGATTTTGATCAATTTTCTGTTGGACTCCGTTCCTGCCCGCGTCGAATGGGCGGAGGTGTGCGAGGTCAGCGCTCTGCAATGTAGTGAGACATGCGCGCCACCTCGCCCGGCGCCAGAAATGTGCGCACCTCGGTCTCCAGCGCCTGGTCGGCCATGGTGGCGCGGGCGCGTTGGTGCAGGTAGTCGGCCCAGGACGTGACGATGAAGCGCTCTACATAGCGCGAGGGGTCGCCCAGGTCCTTGTACACGCGCCAGAAGGTGGCGCCATCGCGGCGGCGGGGGGCTTTCATGCGGCTGATGGTGTCCAGAAACGCGGCATCGGCGCCGGGCGCGATGCGGTAGCTCACCTCGACGGCCACCGGGCCGGCTTCGGGCAGGGGCTCGGCCTCGATGAAGAGTTCGTCCCAGGGCGTGGCCTGCGTCACCTCGTGCAGCGCGCCCATGCGCAGCGGCATGGGGCGCGCCAGCAGCAGGCCAGCGGTCATCAGTGCCGCGGCCACGCACAGCGTGGGCGCCAGGCCCACGATGTCCGACGCGGCGCCCCAGATGGCCGAACCCATGGCGAACGCCCCCAGCGCGGCCACCATGTGCATGGCCACCGCGCGCGAGCGCACCCACTGCGGGGCGCTGGCCTGCGTGGCGGTGTTGAAGGTGGACATGGCCGACATCCAGGCCGCGCCCGCAAACAGCATGGACACATAGACCAGCCAGGCGATCTGGGTGAGGGCGGCCGCCAGCATGGCAGCGGCAAACACCACGCCGCCCACACCCACGATGACCTCCATCCCGAACCGGGCCCTCAGCCGACCCAGAAACAGGCCCACACACACGGCGCCCGTGCCCAGGCAACCCATCAGCAGGCCAAAACCCGGTGCCCCCGTGCCCAGGCGCTGCGCGATCACGGGCAGCAGTGCCCACAGGGCAGAACCGGCCGCGCTGAACGCCATCACCCGCACCAGCTGCGCCAGGATCATGCGCGAGTGCCAGGCAAAGCGCAGGCCACTGAGCGTGCCGCCCCACAGGCGCTCGGCGGGCAATTTGGACGGGGGGTGTGCCCGGGGCGGCCAGCGGCGTATGGACTCCCACATCACCAGCGTGGTGGCCACCGTGACGGCAAACACCCAGCCCGCGCCCAGCTGTGCAAACACCAGCCCGGCCAGCGTGGGTCCCACCGCCCGCGCAGCGTTGTAGGCAATGCTGACGGCGGTGATGGCCTGGGGCCACTCGTCGCGCGGCACCGGGTCGATGACCGAAGAATTCCACGCGGGCGTCAGCATGGCCGTGCAGCAGCCGCAGATGAACACCAAAAACAGCACCGACGCCGGCCCGCCCCAGCCGCCCAGCACCAGCAGCGTGAGCATGGTGCACGCACACACCTGCGCCATCAGCGCGCCCGACACCAGGCGGCGCCGGTCGGTGGTGTCGGCCAGCACACCGGCGGGCAGTGCGAGCAAGAACATCGGCATGAACACGGCGGTCTGCACCAGTGCCGCCAGGAACGACGAGCCCGTCAGCTCCACCATCAGCCAGGCCGCCGCCATGCTCTGCATGCCGCTGCCCACAAAAAAGATGCCGCCACAAATCCACAGGCCCCGGAATGCGGGTTGGCGCAGAGGACTCCACAAAGAGGTTGAGTGCGACGACATGAAGGGCAGGGAGCGGGGCGAGTGGACTGGGTGAGAGGAAGAGGGAGTAGTGCCAAGCGTGCTAGGTGTGCCAAAGGTGCTGGCATGCCCGGTGGCCTGAGGATATTCCCATATCCCCGTTTTGGGGCACAGGGGAACGGTTGTCCCTTGCAGACCACAGCAGATTGGCGTGTCGTGCACCTGCCGTGTCGTCCCGTGCAAGTGCCATGGTTCGCAGCCGCAGCGTTTGCTGCGACCTCTCAGTGGGTGTGGCGCCCGCCGCGCAGCCGGTAAGTGCGCGGCACATCGGTGCGGCTTGCCACCAGTGCCTCGGCGCGCGTCTGCATGTCGGCCAGCGCATGGTCCAGCGCCTGCACCGCACCGGCGTCCAGGCCCGCCAGCAGCTCCAGGTTGAGCGCCTTCACCTGCGGGAACAGGCTGTCATGCAGCGCCTGGCCTGCCGCAGTGAGCGACAGCACTGCCTGGCGCCGGTCGCCCGGCATCGCATCGCGGGTCAGCAGCTTCTTGGCCAGCAGCGACGTGATGGCGCGTGACGTGCGCGAACGGTCCAGCCCGAGGCGCTGCGCCAACTCTGCCGGGGGCATGCCCGGGTGCTGCGCCAGCATCATCAGCAGCCCCCACTCGCGCCGCGTGATGCCGTAACCCCCTTCGCACAGTCGCACCACCAGGCTGCCCGCCACGGCCAGCAGGCGGTTCAGGCGGTACATCAGCAGGTCGTTGACCGCTGCCGGATGGGTCAGGCGCTGGCCGGGTTCGGCGGGGGCGGGCGGTGCCGGGGTGGGCGCGGTCATCAGGGTATTTCCGGGCAACAGTTGATTAGATCAATTGATTGTGTGGCCAATACAGTGCGGCCATCAACCTGCGCGGTGGCGCAGGCCCCGTCATTGCCCCTGGAGACTCATCGACCATGTGGAAACCCCTTGCCTCCGTTCTGGCCACAGCGCTCACCCTGGCCGCTTCCGTCGCGCAGGCGCAGGATGCCCCGCTGCGCATCGTGGTGGGCTATGCGCCGGGCGGCGCCACCGACCGTGTGGCCCGCATCGTGGCCGACAAGCTGGGCGGCAAGCTGGGCACGCCAGTCATCGTCGAGAACAAGACCGGTGCGGGTGGACGCCTGTCCGCCCAGGCCGTCAAGGCAGCGCCCGCCAACCAGCCCACCTTGCTGTTGGCCAACCCGGCCGTGATGCTGGTGGCGCCCCTCGTCTTCCCCGATGCCGGCTATGACCCCGAGCGCGACTTCCGCCCTGTGAGTCACGTCAACAGCTACGAGTTTGGCGTGGCCGTGGCCAGCGCTGTGCCCGTGAAGGAACTGCCGCACCTGATGGCGTGGCTCAAAGCCAACCCCGACAAGGCCAACTTTGGCGTGCCCGCCACCGGCAGCCTGCCGCACTTCTTTGGCCTCATGGTGGGCGACGCTGCCAAAGTCCGCGCCGAGGTGGTGGGCTACCGTGGGTCGGCCCCCTTGCTCAACGACCTGTTGGGCGGGCAGGTGCCGGTGGCGTTTGACACCTTCGACACCCTGCTGCCGCAGCACGAGGCCGGCAAGATCCGGATCCTGGCCGTCTCGGGCGCCAAGCGCAGTGCGCTGGACCCGAAGATTCCCACCTTCAAGGAAGGTGGCCTGGACCTGGCCGCTACGGGCTGGAACACCTTCTTTGCACCCATGAGCATGCCCAAGGCCCAGGCCGAACGGCTGGCCGGCCTGATCCACGATGTGATGAAAGACCCGGACACGCAGCGCAAGTTCGAGGCCGCCAAGATGGAACCGGTGGCGGCGACCATGGGGCAGACCGAAGCCATGCTCAAGGCCTACCGCGCCCAGTGGGCGCCGGTGGTGCAGCGCTCAGGTTTCAAGCCTTGACAGGAAGCGCCCCTGAGCGGCATTGCCGCTTCCCCCGGAGGGGGACGGCGGCCTTGCTGCGGGGCGACCCTTGCTTACCGCCCCTCGCCTTGGCCGTGTCCGTTGCGCAGGCTGCAGGATTTGCTAGTGACAGTGGATTTATGAGATGACCATGCCCCCCCGCCCGAACATCATCTTCATCGTCGCCGACGACCTCGGCTACGCCGACCTCGGTTGCTACGGCGGGCGCGACGCCGCCTTTGGCGCGGTGTCGCCCGTGCTGGATCAGTTGGCTGCACATGGCCTCAAGCTCACGCAGGGCTATGCCAACTCGCCCGTTTGCTCGCCCACGCGCTTTGCGCTGATGACCGCGCGCTACCAGTATCGCCTGCGCGGTGCGGCTGAAGAACCCATCAACAACAAAAGCCGGGGCAGCACCACGCTGGGCCTGCCGCCCGAGCACCCCACGCTGCCGTCGCTGCTGCGCGGTGCAGGCTACCGCACGGCCCTGATGGGCAAGTGGCACCTGGGCTACCCGCCCGCGTTCGGGCCGCTGCAGTCAGGCTACGACGAGTTCTTTGGCCCCATGTCGGGTGGTGTGGACTATTTCACCCATTGCAGTTCCAACGGCGTGCATGACCTGTATCTGGGCGAGCAGGAAAAGCAGCAGGACGGCTACCTCACGGACCTGATCACGGACCATGCGCTCGACTTTGTGCAGCGCATGGCGCCGGGCGCGCAGGCCGGCAGCCCGTTCTTTTTGAGCCTGCACTACACCGCCCCGCACTGGCCGTGGGAGACACGCGACGACGAAGCGCTGGCGCAGGAGGTGAAGACCAACCTGTTCCACCTGCACGGCGGCAATATCGAGACCTACCGCCGCATGATCCACCACATGGACGAAGGCATCGGCCGCATCATGGCGCTGCTGGAAGAGCAGGGCCTGGCGCACAACACGCTGGTGGTGTTCACCAGCGACAACGGCGGCGAACGTTTCTCGGACAACTGGCCGCTGGTCGGCGGCAAGATGGACCTGACCGAAGGCGGCATCCGCGTGCCGTGGATTGCCCACTGGCCTGCCGTGATCGCACCCGGCAGCGAAAGCGCCCAGACCTGCATGACCATGGACTGGTCGGCCACGATGCTCGACGCTGCCGGTGTTGCCTCGCATGCCGACTACCCGCTGGACGGCCGCTCACTGATGCCACTGCTGCACGATGCCAACGTGATCGACGAACCCCCCTTGTTCTGGCGCATGAACCACCGCGGCCAGCGCGCCATGCGCCAGGGCGTGTGGAAGTATCTGCGGGTGGACGGCAACGACTATTTGTTCGACCTGTCGCAGGACGAACGCGAGCGCTCCAACCATGCTCCCGTGGAGCCTGCGCGGCTGCATGCAATGCGCGCGGCATGGGAGGCGTGGAACGCATCCATGCCTGCCATCCCGGACGACGCAACGGTCAGCCTGGGGTATTCCACCAAAGACATGCCTCAACGCTGAATTTTCAGTATTTTTGGCTCCTGGCGCTTGTTGGTAAAGCGCTGATAGCTATCAATTGAGTAGCGTTCCGCTCTCGCCCAATGCCAGCAGCCGTGTGAGCAGGGGGTGCATCACCTTGCGCGCGCTGTAGATCAGGTGGAACTGCTCCTGCACGTCGGGCGTGGTGCCCACCTGCACCAGCCCGTGCGTCTGCGCCAGGTGCTCGCCCAGCGACACCGGCGCGGGCATTACGCCCATGCCGGTGGCGGCAAAGGTGCTGAGCAAAGCGCTGTCTTCAAACTCACCGGCGATGCGCGGGCGGATGCGCTCGCGCTCCAGCCATTGGTCGATGCGCGCGCGCATGGCGGCGTGGTCGGTGGGCAGCAACACCGGCACCACGGCCAGGCTGTGCGGGAAGTTGTTGGCCGCCGCCTCGGCCCACAGCGGCGGGGCGTACCAGGCAATCGCGCTGGTGCCCAGCAGCTGGCTGGTGGTGCGCAGCGCAGGGTTGGGGGGCGCGGCACGGTCGGCCAGCACGGCATCGAGCTTGTGCAGCGCCAGCTCGCCCAAGAGGGGCTGGAACTCGCCCTCGTGGCACAGCAGGCGCAGGTGGGGTTCGTCCAGCACAGGGGTCAGCAGCCGGTGCACGGCCAGCTTGGCAATGCCGTCGGAGATGCCCAGGTTCAGCCGCAGCGTCTGACCCGTGGCGGCCTCACGCACGCGCACCGGCAGCAGCTCGCCCAGCGCAAAGATGTGGTCGGCCTCGTGCAGTGCGGCCACGCCAGCGTCGGTCAGCACCAGGTTGCGGCCCTCGCTGCGCAACAGGCTCACGCCCAACGACTTTTCCAGCTCGCGCACCTGGGCGCTGATGGTCTGCACGGCCATGTCAAGCCGCTCGGCGGCGCGGGCGATGCCACCCTCCTTGGCCACCACCCAGAAGTAGAAAAGATGGCGGTAGTTGAAGCTCTGGCTCATCGGCAACTTTAAGCGAAAAATGGAATTGGTTCGTAAAAACCGAACCAATGCTACCGAAACCACAGGTTTTTAAGAAACGCTGCTCACCCTACAGTCCGCCGGGTCAACGCCGCGCAGTCTGCGCCGCGCCAACCAAATTTCCCCTCGGAGTGAAGAGTCATGGAAACCATAGGTACCTGGTGGATGTGGGCGGGTTTAGCCGTCTTTGTGGTCGTCGCGATCGGCGTCGACCTGCTGGTGATGGAGCGCCAGGGCGCGCACAAGGTAACGATGAAGGAGGCCGTGCGCTGGAGCCTGCTGTGGTTTTCGCTGGCTTTCGTGTTTGTGGCCATCCTGTGGTGGTACCTGGACGGCAGTCAGGGCCGGGAGGTGGCCAACACCGTATCGATGCAGTTCATCACCGGCTATCTGGTGGAAAAGAGCCTGTCCATCGACAACATCTTTGTCTTCCTGATGCTGTTCAGCTACTTCGCCGTGCCACCGCAGTACCAAAAGCGCGCGCTCATCATCGGCATCATCGGCGCGATTGTGCTGCGCACCCTGCTGATCCTGGCGGGTGCCTGGTTGCTGGCCACCTTCCACTGGCTGCTGTACGTGTTCGGCGCGTTCCTGGTCATCACGGGCGCCAAGATGTGGTTCGCTGCGGGCAAAGAGCCCGACATCGCAACCAACCCGGTGCTCAAGTTCCTGAAGAAGCGCATCCGCATCACCGACCAGTTCGATGGTGAAAAGCTCTCCACCATGATCAATGGCGTGAAGCACTACACCCCGCTGTTTGTAGTGCTGGTGCTCATCGGAACCACCGACATCATCTTTGCGGTGGACAGCATCCCGGCCATCTTTGCCATCACGAACGACCCGTTCATCGTGCTGACAGCCAACATCTTCGCCATCCTGGGCCTGCGTGCGCTGTACTTCCTGCTGGCTGACCTGGCCAACCGCTTCCATTTGCTGGCTTACGGCTTGGCCCTGGTGCTGGTGTTCATCGGCGGCAAGATGCTGCTCATCGACCTCGTGAAGATCCCGATCGGCTATGCGCTGCTGGTGACGGCGACATTGATTGCAGGCTCCATCGTGCTGTCGCTGAGGAACTCGGGCGAAAGCGCCCACGGTGTTCCAGCTTTGCCGCGCAAGGACTGAACGCCGTGGTGATGGGCCAGACCCTGTGTTCCCTGCGCCGCTGGTTGCGGGGGCTGGAGCCCAAGGCGCGCATGGTTCTGGCGCGCAGCTGGCTGGCGCAGTTCCTGCCTTGGTTGGAGCAGCGCGCCTTGTTCCGCTTTCAGCGCCAGCCGCTGGCACGCGGGGTGGCGGCGGGCATGTTCTGCGGCTTGATCCCCGGCCCGTTGCAGATTCCGGGCACGCTGCTGGTGTGCGCCTGGCTGCGCGGCAACATCGTGGCGGGCGGGGTGGCCACGTTCTATACCAACCCGCTCACCACCGTGCCGCTGTATGTGATGGCCTTCTACCTCGGGGCGCTGGTGATGCCGGGGGAGCAAATATTGCCCTCCTGGGCCAGCGTAGCCCCAGGGGGTGATTTGTCGATGCAGGCGCTGGCCGCATGGGTTCAGGCCCTGGGCACGCCGCTGTTGGTGGGCCTGCCCACGCTGGGGCTCGTGATGGCCGTGCTGGGCTATGCCACGGTGCAACTGCTGTGGCTGGCACCAGCGCTGCAGCGCAAGCGGCGGCTCGCGCGCTGCCGCTCAGCAGCCGCCTGAAAAAGGGCGCGTTCCCATACCAGTGCCACCGTGGAACTGGCTCCGCCAGGCCGCGGGTGGCGTCCTCCTTCAGGGGAAAAGCGCCGAAGGCGACACAGGGGGTCAATCGAGTTTTACGCCCACCTTGGTGATCACACGGCCCCACTTTTCGCGTTCGGCGCGCGCAAAGCTGCCCATCTGTGCGGGTGTGCCGGGCAGGGGCTCCACTCCCAGGGCCTGCAGGCGGGCCTTGGTGCGGGTGTCGGCCAGGGCGGTCTGCAGCGCTTTGCTGAAGTTCGCCACGGCGTCCGCCGAGGTGCCGGTGGGGGCTACCAGCCCCTGCCATGCAAACCCTTCAAAACCCTGCAGGCCTTGTTCTGAAATGGTGGCTACATCGGGCATGGTGGCCACGCGCTGCGGGCTGGCCACGCCAATGGCCTTGACCTTGCCACCATTGAGGAACGGGTAGACCGTGGCACTGTCGATCCACATCGCGGGCACCTGGCCGCCGATCACGTCCTGAATGGCGGGGGCCGCGCCCCGGTAAGGCACGTGGGTCAGCTTGAGCCCGCTCTGCTCGCGAAACAGCTCGCCCACCAGGTGGTGCGGGCTGCCCGGACCGGCCGATGCCCAATTCACGCCATCGGGCATCCCCTTGGCCCAGGCCATGAACTCCTTGAGGTTCTTGGCAGGCACGTTGTTGGACACCACCAAAAACATGGGGAACCGCACCAGCAGGCCCACAGGCTGAAAGTCTTTTTCGGCGTTGTAGCTGAGCTTGCTGAACAAAAACGGGTTGGCTGCCAGTGTGGCGAAGTCGGCCGAGAAAATCAGATTGCCAAAGTCTTTGTTGCGCGCGCTGTATTCGGCGGCAATGTTGGTGCCCGCGCCGGGCTTGTTGGTGATGATGATGGGGCGGCCCAGCGTGGCCGACATCGACTCTGCAATCGTGCGCGCCACGATGTCCGAGCCGCCGCCAGCGGCATAGCCCACCACCCATTCGAGCGGTTTGGTGTCCTGCGCGTGGGCCAGGGGAAGGGTGGTGGCGAGCGCCAGACCGGCAAGGGTGGCGAGAAAGTGTTTGCGCAACATGGTGGGTTGTCTCCGGTGGTTGTAGTGAAGGTCGAATAAAGGCAAAGAGGGGCCTTGCACCGTCTGCGCGGTGCTGGGGCCCTTGCGGCTGGAATAGAAAACAGGGCGGTCCCGCGCGCGCTGGGGCTCAGGCCGTTGCGTGGCTCGGCACCACGGGGGTGATGGCCTGGTGTTCCACCGCCGCCGCGCGTGCGGTGCTGTGCTGCGGGTTGCCCCGCGCCAGTTGCAGTGCATGCAGCAGCGTCGTCTGGTCGCCGATGTGGTTGGCCAGCAGCAGCACCAGGCGCGCGTTCATGGCGTGGCTCTCGGGCGTGGTCAGGCCTTGGTGCGCCGTGATCAGTGCTTCATAAAAATCGTCGCAGGCCTGCAGGTGGGGCTGGGTGTTCAGCATGTTGGGTTCCTTGTCTGAGGCCGCTCACGGGGCGGTTGCTTTGGCACGGGCCAGGGCCGCACGCATGGCCTGTTCGGTGGGTGTGCGCCAGCGCGCACACACATGCTGGTCCGGCCGCACCAGGTACGCCGTGCCCGGCAGCGCGTCAAGCCGCTGCGTCGCCAGCGCCTGGGCGTCGATCACGTCCAGCCCGATCTGCAGCACCTGCACATGGGGCAGTGCGCCAGCCCAGGTGGGCGCAGGGCCAAACACCAGCAGCGTGAACTCCACCCCCAGTTCGCGCAGCAGCCAGGTCGGCTGGCCTTGTTTCGTCAACGGCGCATCGAGCAGCACCGCACCGGGCACCTGGGTGCCCACAAAGCTGTCCGTGTCCGGCGTGTTCAGTGGCGACTGGTGCAGCGTGGCTGGCACCGACAGGCGCCCGCTGTTGACGATGCGCCGCGCAAAGACATGCTCGCGCGCCAGGTGCAGCGAGGCATCGCGGAACAGGCGGCTGATCTCACTCTTGGGCGTGATGAAGTCGGTGGCGCGCGTGGAGTTGCACAGGTTCTCATCGGCCGCGTATTCGCGCTCGGGGCCATAGGTCGCCAGCAGGGCAGCGCTGGCGCGGCCCTTGAGCACCCAGTCCAGCTTCCACGCCAGGTTCTCTGCATCCTGCACACCGCTGTTGGCGCCGCGTGCGCCAAAGGGCGACACACCGTGCGCGCTGTCACCCGCAAACACCACGCGGCCGTGCTCAAAGCGGTCCATGCGCAGGCAGGCAAAGGTGTAGACGCTGGCCCAGTCCAGCTCAAATTGCGCATCTGCACCCAGCAACGCCTTCACGCGCGGGATGATGTTTTCGGGCTTTTTCTCTTCCTCGGGGTCGGCATCCCAGCCCAGCTGGAAGTCGATGCGCCACACGTTGTCGGGCTGGCGGTGCAGCAGCACGCTTTGGCCCGGATGGAAAGGCGGGTCGAACCAGAACCAGCGTTCTGTCGGAAACTCCGTGGCGCCTTGCAGCTTCACATCGGCAATCAGAAAACGGTCCTGAAAAATGCGGCCCTTGCTCTCCAGCCCCATCATCTGGCGCATGGGCGAGCGCGACCCATCGCAGGCCGTCACCCACTGCGCATCGATCTGATAAGGGCCGTCGGGTGTGTCGACGCTGAGCAACGCACCATCGTCTCGCGCGGCCACCGCCGTCACCTTGTTGTGCCAGCGGATGTCGATGCCCGGCAGCTGCAGCGCACGCTCCACCAGGTAGGCCTCGGCGTAGTACTGCTGCAGGTTGATGAAGGCCGGGCGCTCGTGGCCCGCTTCGGGCAGCAGGTTGAACTCGTACAGCTGCTCGTCCTTGAGGAACACCTTGCCCACGTTCCACGACACACCCTTGTCCACCATGCGCTGGCCTACGCCCAGGCGGTCCCAGATTTCGAGCGTGCGCTTGGCAAAGCAAATGGCGCGCGAGCCGATGGAGAGCTTGTGGTCGTTGTCCAGCACCACCACCCGCTGCCCGCGCTGGGCCAGGTCGATGGCGAGCGACAGGCCCACAGGGCCCGCACCCACGATCACGATGGGGTGCTGCGCGGGCGTGGCGCAGTCCTGGTCGGGCGAGCGCACGTAGCCGAAGTCCAGGGCCTGCACCTCGGCGCCACTGGCGTGGAAGGCCTCTGGGGGGATGTCTCTGGGGTTCATGGGTTCTACGACCTCTATACGTGTGTTTGACAGTTGCCTGTTTGAGGACAGACCTTTGCAACTGGCGCGTCCTAAGCGGCGTGCAGCCGAGCAAGGGCCGCCCCGCAGCGAGGGCTGCGTCCCCCTTCCCGAATCGCGCAGCGGTTCGAGAGAAGGGGGAAGGCGCGCAGCGCCTCAGGGGGATGTTCCCTATTCAACCTTCCAAAGCCTTCCACATTTGGATGTCACGCTCGGCGGTCCAGATGCGCGGGTCAGGGTACTGCGTGGCCTCGTCGTAGGCGCGGGTTACGTCAAACGGCATGCAGTGGTTGAAGATCACCCAGTGGCCGTACTTGGGTTGCAGCTTGGCGAATGTGGCTTCGTAGACCTTGCGCAGGTCTTCGCCTTTCGCAGCGCTGGCCTTCACGCTCTCGTACAAGTCGCTGATGAAGGCGCGTGTGCCTGCCAGCCCCGCCTGCACCTGCTCGGGCGTCTGGAGTGCAGCACCACGGCCGGGCACCAGCTTCTCGGGCTTCAGGGCAGCCAGGTTGTCCAGCGTCTGCGGCCAGTCCTTGAAGTACGCATCGCCCGCATACGGCGTGGCGTCGAACTCCACCAGGTCGCCGCTGAACAGAATTTTTTCCTGCGGCAGCCAGGCCACCGTGTCGCCCTTGGTGTGGCCCCGGCCCAGCTGCAGGATCTGCACCTCCAGCTTGCCCAGCCACAGGGTCATCTTCTTGTTGAAGGTCATCGTGGGCCAGGTCAGCCCATCGGGCACGCTTTCCACGTTCTGGAACAGACGCGGAAAGCGGCCAATCTCGCTGTCCTTGTCGAACTGGCCGCGCTCCACGATCAGGTCGCGCGTGTCTTCGCTGGCAATGATGTGCTCGGCGCCGTAGGCGCTCGCGCCCAGCACGCGCACCGCGTGGTAGTGCGAGAGCAGCACGTACTTGATGGGCTTGTCCGTCACCTCGCGGATGCGGCGGATCACGTCCTGCGCCATCACGGGAGTGGCTTGGGTGTCGATGACCATCACCGCGTCGTCGCCAATGATGATGCCGGTGTTGGGGTCGCCCTCGGCCGTGTAGGCATAGGCGTGGTCGGAGAGCTTGTCGAAGCTGACCTTCTTCACTTCGAGGTCGGCGGCGGAGGCAAAGGTTTTGACGGTGCTCATGGTGGTGATTTGTTAATGGTGAATGCGTTTATCTAAACGGAATGTGCTGATGTTAGGCAAGAAATTCGTTCATGTCTAACGCATTTGTTTAGGTGTAAACCCGAAGGGCGTGTAGATGCTGCGCTGCGTGGACAATCGCCCCATGCCCACGACGACCCCCGACCTGCCCCCCGCCGACGACGAAGACACGCCCCGCAGCCCGCGCGGCATCCAGAGCGTGGAGGTGGGCGGCCAGCTGCTGAAGGTGCTGGCGCGCACCGGCCGCCGCATGGCCCTCAAGGACCTGGCCCGCGCGGCCGACATGACGGCTGCCAAGGCCCATCCCTATCTGGTGAGCTTTGGCAAGCTGGGTCTGGTGGAGCAGGACGCCGTGAGCGGCCACTACGGCCTGGGCCCCCTGGCCATGCAACTGGGCCTGATCAGCCTGCAGCAGGTGGACCCGGTGCGCCTGGCCATTGCCGAGCTGCCTGCGCTGGCCCAGCGCATCGGCTACACCGTGTCGGCCTCGGTCTGGGGCGACATCGGCCCTGTCATCATCCGCGTCGAAGAAGGCCCCACCGCTGTGTATGTGGCCATGCGCCATGGCACCACGGCCTCGGTGCGGCACACGGCCACCGGCAAGGTGTTTGCGGCTTTTGGCCCGCGCGAGCGCGCTGCTGCTGCCTTGGCGGCTGAGGGGTTTGCGGGCGCGCTGGACGAGCCCGCATTTGCGGCCGAACTGGAGGCTGTGCGCCAGCACCAGATCAGCGCGGTGACCGACCAGCTCCTGCCCGGCATCAGCGCGCTGGCCACGCCGGTGTTTGACGGGTTTGGGCAGCTGGTGCTGTGCATCGCCGTGATCGGCCCCAGTGCGACGCTGCAGACCGGGCCTGCGAGCCCGGCGGCGCAGCACCTGCGCGAGGCGGCGCGGAGCTTGTCGCAGCGCCTGGGGGCGCCAGTCGCCCCCGTGTAATCAGTTGGGCGATCAGCCCGCTGCGCGCCCCAGTGCCTGGTCCACATCCCACAAGATGTCGTCCAGATCCTCAATACCCACCGACAGCCGAACCATGTCCGCGCTCACGCCGGCCCGGGCCAGTTCTTCTTCGCTCAGCTGGCGGTGCGTGGTCGATGCGGGGTGGATCACCAGCGTCTTGGCGTCGCCGATGTTGGCCAGGTGGCTCAAAAACTCGCAGGCGTCGATGAACTTCTCACCCGCCGCAGCGCCCCCCTTCACGCCAAACGTGAGGATGCCCGAGGCACCCGGAGCGCCGTCCACCGCGCGGAACTGCTTTTGCGCCAGGTCGTAGTACGGCGAATCCGGCAGACCGGGGTAGTTGACCCATGCCACCTGCGGGTGGCTTTGCAGAAACTTCGCCACGGCCAGCGCATTGCGGCAGTGCTCGCGCATGCGCAGGTGCAGGGTTTCGGCGCCCTGCAGCAGCTGCCACGCGTTCATGGGCGAGAGCACGCCGCCAAAGGTGCGGTTGACCTCCATGCGCGCTTTCATGGTGTAGCCAAAGTCGCCAAACGTCTCATAGAACTTCACGCCGTGGTAGGCGCGGCTGGGCTCCACCATCTCGGGGAACTTGCCGTTGTCCCAGGGGAACTTGCCGCCTTCCACCACCATGCCGCCCATGGTGGTGCCGTGGCCGCCGATGTATTTGGTGGCGCTGTGCACCACGATGTCCGCGCCCAGGGCCAGCGGGTTGCACAGGTAGGGGCTGGCCACCGTGTTGTCGATGATGAGCGGCACACCGTGCGCATGCGCCACCTCGGCCACGGCTGCGATGTCGAGCACGTTGACCAGCGGGTTGCCGATGGTCTCGCCATACACGGCGCGGGTGTTGGGGCGCATGGCGCGCGCAAAGTTTTCTGGGTCGGCCGGGTCCACAAAGGTGGTCTCTATCCCTAAGCGGCTAAAGCCCACGCCCAGCTGCCCCACCGTGCCGCCATACAGCGTGCTCGCCGCCACGATGTGGTCGCCGGTTTTCAAAATGGCCAGCAGCGCCGCCATCTGCGCGGCCATGCCACTGGCGCAGGCCAGCGCGGCACGACCGTTTTCGAGGCTGGCGATGCGCTCTTCGAACACCGCCACCGTGGGGTTGCTGATGCGGCTGTAGACATTGCCAAAGGTCTGCAGGTTGAACAGGCTGCTCGCGTGTTCGGCGTTGTCGAACACGAAGCTGGTCGTCTGGTGGATGGGCGTGGCGCGTGCGCCGGTCACGGGGTCGGGCTGGGCACCGGCATGGATGGCACGGGTGCCAAATCCGAAGTCGCGGTCGGCGCCGCTGGCTGCGGGGGTGCTGTTCGAGAGGGGCTCGGTCATGGCAGTGGCGCAGACGCTGCGCGGTGGTATGGGTTGAAGATTTAAGCCAAATTGGCCTCTAGCGCTTATTTCATAAGCGCTAGTAGCTATTAATTTGCTAGTAAGGCAGCTGTCGCAGGCGCTTGGCGCTGATGACCTTGGTGTTCACACCCATCCAGCCCAGCCCGCCAAACAGCCGCGCGTGTTCGATCTTCACGCAGCGGTTCTGGATGACTTGCAGCCCGGCTGCTTCGGCCCGATGCCCGGCCGCCTCGTTGAACACACCCAGTTGCAGCCACAGGCACTTTGCACCGTTGGAAATCGCTTCGTCCGCCAGCGGTGGTATGTCCTCGCTTTTGCGAAAGCAGTCCACCATGTCGATCTTCTGCCCCTGCGCTGCCAGCGCGGCGGCCGCCTCGGTCACGCTGGCGTAGGCGGTTTCGCCGAGGATCTGCCCGCCTTCTCGTGCGACCAGCGGGTTGACCGGCACGATGCGATAACCATGCGCCTGCATGTACTTGGCCGCGAAGTAGCTGGGGCGGTGCCACTGCGGCGACAGGCCGACCACCGCGATGGTGCGGCAGTGCGTGAGCAGGTCACGCAGGGTGCTGATGGTGTCGGGGGTGTGGAGCATGGGGGCGATAGGCTACGAAAGGTGGGTGGGGGACGGGGCCGCTGGGTCAGGCGTGTGCGAGCGCTTGCGCCGCTGTGCCGAGCGCCGCCACAGAACGGCGGCCAGACAGCCTGCAGCGCCCAGCCCGATCCAGGCACACCACAGGGGCAGCTCGGCTGTCTGTGGGGCTGCCCTGACGCTTATCAGGATGGCTGCGCCGGTCATAAGGGCCCAAAAAAGGAACTTCCCGCTTGGTTGGTGCTGCCCCAATACAAAGTGACCTACGCCTTGCCCCGTGCCCCGCATAGATGGGCGAACAGCGACGAAGAACATCGCGGACAGAAGCGGTGGGATCAGGACGACAAACCAATTGCCGATGTGTTCCCTAATTTCGTGTAGTAGCGGAGTGGGAGTGGTGAACCAGAGCGCCGACAACATGCCCATGGCGACGCCTTGAAGTCCTAAAGGGAGCTGCGCGGGTTCTCGGTCGCGCTCCCATCGCAAGGCATTTGTGCACAGGGGGCAGGCTGGAACGTGCAGTTGGGGGGTGTACCAGCTGGCGTTGCTCGGAGAGACGGTGGTGGTCCAGCTCTCGAAGGATCCGCTACATGCGGGGCAACGGTAGCGGCCTTTGACTGGATGAGCGCCAACATACAGATGGCTAGAGGTGGACAGCTCCAGGTCGCAGGCCGCGCAGATGGCGTTGGCATTGGCGAGCGGGCACCCACATTGTTGGCATTGCATGCCCGCATCTTAGATGCGCTTGCTGACGAGCCGAAGGCCCGTCGCGCACGGTGGCCGACGGTTTGATCGCTGGCTCAGGACTTGTACTTGATACTGCACCCATACGGCTGCGTCGTCGCTGCCGAGATCGGCTTGCCAGCCAGCGCTTCGGTGAGCCCCACCTTCACATAGTTGGTGGCCTTCTCGATATCGGCCGGGCGGGCCGAGGGGATGCTGTCGATACCGCCCGCGTACACCAGTTGGCCCTGCGGGTTGACGATGTACATGTGGGGCGTGGTGCGTGCGCCGTAGCTCTTGCCCACGGTGCCTTCCTCGTCCATCAGTACGGCAGTGGGGGCGGCCCTGCGTTCGGTCTTCCAGGCCATCAGCTTGGCGGGCTCCAGGTAGTCGCTGCTGGCTTTTTCGGTGGAGTTGATGGCGAGCCACACCACACCTTTGCCGGTGGCGTCTTTTTGCGTGGCGGGCATATTGCCGCTGTCGTAGTGCTTGCGCACAAAGGGGCAACCGGGGTTCGTCCATTCCAGCACCACGTGTTTGCCCCGGTAGTCGGACAGCCGCACAGTTTTGCCCGTGGCGTCCTTGAGCGTGAAGTCCGGGGCAGGTTGGCCCACGGTGGCTGCAGCCTGGGCGCCCAGGGCAACCAGGGCGGCGGTGGCAATCAACGTACGGCGAAGCATCTTCATGGCAAGCTCTCCTGAAGGGTCGGTGGTTGAAAAAAGAACGCGGGCGAAAGCTCTGTCTATCTACAACTGGGCAATGGTGGCGCGCACCTCATCCACGCTCAGCACTTCGGTCAGCACCACCGGCGGCTTGCCGGGGCGGTAGAACACATACACGGGCACGCCGCTGCGGCCCAGCGCAGCCAGGGCGGCGGTGATGGCGGGGTCGCGCCGCGTCCAGTCGGCGCGCAGCAGGGCGACGTTTTTCGATTGCAGGTCGGCGATCACGTTGGCGTCGGCCAGCGTGGTCTTCTTGTTGTACTGGCAGGTCACGCACCAGGCGGCGGTGAAGTCCACAAACACCGGGCGGCCCCAGGCCACTATCTGCTCGGCCGTTCCGGGCGTCCAGGGCTGCCAGCCGTTGGCAGAGGACGCCTGCGTGGCGCCTTGCGTGGTGGGTACGTTGGTGATGTGCGGCACAAAGGCCCATGCCAGCAGCGCCATCGTCGCCACCGAAACCGTCGCCATCCACACCCGCGCACGCCCTGCCAGCGACAGCGCCCACACCACCAGGCCCAGACCGACCAGCAGGATCAGCAGCGCACCTGCGCCGTCGATGCCGCTTTGCTGGCCCAGCACCCACACCAGCCAGACCACGGTGGCAAACATGGGAAACGCCATGAGCTTGCGGAACGTGTCCATCCACGCGCCGGGGCGGGGCAGTGTGCGTGCCACGGCGGGGATGAAGCTGGCGGCCAGAAACGGCAGCGCCAAGCCCAGGCCCAGGGCTGCAAACACGGCCAGCGCTTGCGGCGCGGGCAGCGTGGCGGTGAGGCCCAGCGACGCGCCCATGAACGGCGCGGTGCAAGGCGATGCCACGGCCACGGCCAGTACGCCCGTCAAGAAGCTGTCGGCCACCGGGTGGCGCGCTTGCAGGCTGGCCACCGAGGACGGCAGGAAGTGCCCGAACTCGAACACGCCCGCCAGGTTGAGCGCGATCAGCGTGAACAGCGCCGCCAGCGACGCCACCACGGCGGGTGACTGCAATTGAAAGCCCCAACCAATCGCCTCGCCAGCGGCACGCAGGCCCAGCATGAGTGCGCCAAGCAGCATGAATGACAGCACCACGCCGACGGTGTAGGCGATGCCACTGAGCCGGTGGGCGCGGCGGTCTTGCGCATGCTGGGTAAAGCCCACCACCTTGATCGCCAGCACCGGAAACACGCAGGGCATGAGGTTGAGGATGAGCCCGCCGAGCAAGGCGCCCAGCAGCGCGGCGGTGAGGGTGAGGGACGAGGCGCCAGAGCCTGTGGTCGATGTTGCCGCGCCACCTGCCTGTGCCGCATTGGCCTTTAGTGCAGCCTCCAGAGCGGGCGATACCGCAGCCACCGACGCGCCCTGCGGCCAGGTGCCCAGCACCTTCAGCTCGGCGCGGTAGCCGGTGCGCGTGTCAGGGCCGGTGGCATGACCTGCGGCCGCCTGCTCGGCCAGCACCACGGGCATCAGGCTGGGGCTGGCGCTGCGCTGGGCCGACAGGGGAATCTGTGCGGTCCACACGCTGCCGTTCCAGGCTTGCTTCCACTGCGCGGCGTTGTCGATGACCTCGGCGGTTTCGGGGAACAGGTCCAGCGTCTTGCCGCGCAGCGCCACGGGCAGGCCCTGCACGCTGACATTCAGCAGATTGCCGTCCGCAATCTGCGCCTGGCTCGCTTGACTATCGGGCACGATGCCGTTGGTACCGGCCATGACGGGGCGGGGGTGGGCCTTGGCGGCGGCTTCAAAGGCTGCGCCGCTCAGTGCGGTGGTGCTCTGGATGGGCAACTGCAGCGTGAACTCGCCCTCTTCAGGGATGCACTCCTTGCGGCACACCAGCCACGAGGCGTGCAGTTTGATCGTCGCGTCCTGGGCCAGCGGGCCGGGGGCGAAGGTGCTGGCCACCGTCACGGGCACGGGCAGCAGCACCGTGCCTTCATAGCCATAGTTCGCCAGCGTGCCGATGGGGATCTTCTTGGGAAGCGGCCAGGCGACCTCGCCCGCGTCCAGCCCGGCAGGCAGCGTCCAGGCCAGGTCGGTGGGCAGGCCGGAGTCGCCGGGGTTCTTCCAGTAGGTGTGCCACTCGGGCTGGTGGGTGATTTGCAGGCCTAACCAAAGGGGCTGGCCGGGCGCCACGCCCTGGGGCGCATGGGCCAGCAGCTCGGCGCGCACGTAGGGCGTGGTCACCACGCTGGTGCCCTGGCCGGTGGTTTTAGAGCTAAATTGGGCGCTAGCGCTTGTCCAGCAAGCGCTGGCAGCTATCAAAAGCAGAGTAACTGCAAGGCGGTGGAGCAGGCGGTAGGGCATGGTTGCAGTGTGGGAGCGCCGGCGGCGCGGTTGGTTCCGGCGGCCGACTTTCCATTCCAGTGAATATGCGATTGTGCTTGGCGGCACCCAGCCCTTAAAGACTGGCGTGGTATGTGCGAGTGCATCTGTGGATCCGGCTTTGCCGGTCCAGGGATTGCGTTCCCCTTTGGGGGAAGGCGCGAAGCGACTCAGGGGGGCTACTGTGTACCCAGGCTCAAATCCGCACGCGGTGTCCACTTTTCGGCCTGCTTGCCCGCTTTAGGCGCCGCCACAAAAAGCCGCTCCACGGGCAGCTTCTGCGCCACCAGATAGGTGCGGATCGCCTGGCCGCGCTGCGTGGCCAGCTCGGTGGCCATGGCATCGGTGGCCGCCTGGTTGGCCAGCAGCAGGGCTTCCATCTCGGGCACCGTCAGCTCTTTGGCCAAGCCGACGAGGTTACGCGGCTTAGGGATCTCGGCGCGGCCATACACCTCCTTGAGCAGAGCGGGGTATTCGGCCGCCGACACGGGGCTGGTGTCTGCCGGGTTGGTACGGCGCTTTTCGGCCAGCAACCGCTGCTGCAAGCCTTCGCGCTGCAGGCCTTCACGTTCGGCCTGCAGGCTGGCCATGCCGGTCACGGTGATCTTGAGCGCGGGGCGATCGACCAGGGCCTTGGCGATCTTGTCCAGGCTCTGCTGCGCCTCGGGTGTGAGCGTGGCGCTGCCGGGGGCAAAGGGCACCTGGTTCATCTCCTCGCCACCGCCAAAGGCACTGGCCAGCAGGCTGAACGGCGAAGTCAGCGCCTTGCCAATCAGGTTGACGATGATCCGCCCGATCACCGGGCCCAGGCGGAACTGCGGGTCGTTCAGCGAGCCACTGATCGGCAGGTCCAGGTCGATCACGCCCTGGCGGTCTGCCAGCAGGGCCACGGCCAGCTTCACGGGCAGGCTGTTGGGGGCGCCTTCCACCGGCTCGCCAAAGGTGAGCTGGTTGAGCACCAGCCGGTTGCTGGCCGTGAGCTGGCCATTGGGCAGCACTTTGTAGTTCACGTCCACGCTGAGCTTGCCGCGTTCGATGCCATGCCCGGCGTACTTGACGGCATAGGGCGTGAGCGGGGGCAGCTCCAGGTCGCGCACCTTGCCCACGATGTCGAGGGCCAGCGGTTTGGCCAGCGGGTTGAGTTTGCCGGTGACTTCGAGCGACGCCGAGCCCTCGGCGCGACCGCGCAGCTCCAGGTCGGCCAGCACGGGCTCGCCGCCGGGGGCTTCGGACGAGAACGCGCTGAGCTTGCCAGTCAGCTCCGAGAGGTCGGCCGAGTAGTTGGGCTTGATGAAAAAGTCCGAGAACAACACCTTGCCGTTGACCAGGCTCACTGGGCCAAACACCACCACGGGCGCCAGCGGGTTGGCCTGCGCCACGGCGGCAGGGGCTGCTGTGGCTGCGGGGGCGGAAGCCGCCGCAGCGCGGGTGTTGGGGGCGGTGTTCGCATTCGGGCTGGCCGCATTGGCCGCCTGCGCTTCGGCGGGCGTCTTGGCGATGTCGCTCAGGTTGATGCGGCCGGCCTCGTTCACCGTGATGCGCGCAAAGAAGTCCACCAGGCTGGTTTCCTTGATCTCCACACGCGGCGCGGTGCCGGGCGCGGTGGCCACGGCCAGGCCGCGCAGGCTCAGGCTCTTCCAGGCCAGCAGTTCCTCGCCCACCTGGGCTTCGGTCTTGGGGGTGGACGCAGCGGTGCTGTTGGCCTGGAGTTCTTCGACGATGGCGTCGCCCGCCATGCGCAAGCTGACGCCTTGGTCCGTCTGCGACACCGCCACCTGCCCCCGGTAGCCCACGTCGGCGTGCAGCAGCTCCACGGCCAGCTGGCTGGCCAGATATCCGTCCAGCGTGTGCAGCGGCAGGCGCGTGGCGTCGAGTTTGCCCTCGGTGGCCCAAGGCTGCAGGGCCAGCGTGCCCTGGTAGTCGATCTTGCCGGGCGTCGCCTTGTTGTTGCCTTTGGCAGGAGCGGCAGCACGCGCCGTGAGCTGGAAGGCCTCGGGCTTGCTGCCGTCGCTGGCCAGGTTGCGGGCAGTGATGCCGAGCGCGCTCAACTCCAGCGCCACCGGGCGCGGCTGGGCGTTGTCGGCCAGAGAGACAGCGCCGCCCTGCAGCGAGAAGTCGGCCACGCGCAGCTTCCAGGGCGCGGCGCTGGCCGCAGCGGGCTTGGCTTCGGCAGCGGCGGCGGGAGTGGGAACCTCGGCTTGTTGAAGTGCCGAGGGCGCCAAGGTCGCCGCAGGGGCCTTGATCCAGCGTTCGAACATCCATCGCCCATCGGCACCGCGCTCCACTGACAGTTGCGGCTGGCTGAGCGACAGGCGTTCCAGCGTGGCGGTGCGTGTGTCCAGCGCCACGGTGGCGCCCGCCAGTTCCAGCTTGCCAAGGCCGGCCAGCGTGGTCTTGCCCTGCTTGACGGCCAGTTGCTCCAGCGCCAGCGGGCCGGCCGTGAGGGTCACGCCCGTGGCGCCTGCGCGTGCTGCCTCTGGGGTGGGGGCTGCCCACTGCAGTCCGATGTCGCCCGTCAGCTGGCCCGCCACCGTGGGCTCCAGCACCTGGGCCAGGTACGGCGCCGCCAGTTGCAGGGCCAGCGCGTTCAGAGTGGCCTGGGCCTGTGCCTTGCGGTCGGTGGCTTCGCCCGCAAAGCTCAGCGTGCTGCCTTGCAGCTGCATCCCACCCTTGAAGGTGACGGGCCGTGCGGCCTCTTGCGCGAACGGCAGGGCGACATCTGCCACATCCAGCGTGAAGTCTGTGGCCTGCAGTGTGGCGGCGGGGCGTGTGGTCTGGTCCGCCCAGCGCAACATGCCGCCCCGCAAGGCGGCGCTGGCTATCTCCACCACCCAGGCGGGCGCTGCGGCGGCAGGCTTGCGCTGGGTGGCGGTGGGGGGTGCCGTAGGTGGGGTTGGCTGGGTTGGTGCGGACGCGGCCGTCGAGGAGGGGGATGCGGCCGGTGTGGACGCAGCGCTGGCCGCAGCAGCTGGTGCCGCTGGTTCTGCACTAGGCGCCGCAGAGGCGGTGGAAGCGGGGTTGGCCGCTGACACCGTGGATGCCGGTGCCGTGTGGGCCACCAGCTGGGCTAGGTTGATGCGCCCGGCTGCATCGCGCTGGGCGGTCAGCACGGGCGCGGTCAGCTCCACATGCTGCAAGCGCACCACCTGTTCCAGCGGGCGCACATCGGCCATGTCGATCTTCAGGCGCTCGTAGCTCAGCAGGTCGGCGCCCTGGCGGTCGGTGATCCGCACGTTGCTGGCGGTCACGCTGCCCGTCAGCTTCACGGCCATGCGCGGGTGCTGCTCAAAAGCCAGCTTCACGTCCACATCCAGCGTGGCGCCCTGCACCTTGGCAGGCAGGTTGGCGGGCAAATACGCAAGGTAAGGCGCCAGGTCCAGACCATCCAGGCGAATTTGCGCGTCTGCCTTGCCGGTTTGCGCAAACGGGGTGCCCTGGGCGGACGAGTCAAACCGACTTCCATCCAGCGTGAACGCGAGGCGGGGCTCGACCTTCACTTCGCGCTGCGATGGCAGGGTGCTGATGAAGGGCACGGTGAACGCCAGTGCGCGCACCTCGTGGGTGTTGCCCACGGAGGGGTCCACAAAATCGACGCTGCCGCCCTGGAGCGTCAGGTTGTACAACGCCAGTCGGGCAGGCCCCCTGTCGCTCTGGCCCGTGGGGGCTGTGACCTTCTCCAGGATGTCGTCCACGTCGTAGTGGCCGCCGCCCAGGTGGGTGATGCGCAGTGCGGGGTTTTCGATGCGGAAGGCATCCACCACCGGCGCCCAGCGCAGCAGGCTCTGCAGTTCGCCGTCGGCGTAGATGCGCCCGATCGTCAGCTGCGGGGGGGCTCCCTCTGCGCCTGCCACTGCCACGTCGCGCAGCGCAAACTCCAGGCTCCAGGGCCGGAAGTCGATGGCGCCGATGGTGACCGCGCGGCCCAGTTGCTCGGAGGCCAGACGCTGCAGCGGCCCCTTGGCCAGCGGCGGAACGGCCAACCAGGTGACCAGCCACACCATGACGACGCCCGCCAGCACGCGCATCGCAGGGCGGAACCAGCGGTGCTGGCGAACAGAGGCAAGGGAAGCGGAGCGCAGGGTGAGCGGCATGAAAGCGGGCACAAGGTAGGCGCGGCAGCCCTCGGATGAACCCGTCATCACCGCCCGAAAACCGGGCGGGTGCTGCGCGCGGGCGCTATTGTCCCCGTTGTCGGCGCGCCCGCGTAAGCCAATGCAACCCAGGGCCGCGAAGGCTCAAGATTGTTGATGGTTGGTCAGGCGGCTGTCTTCAGGGGCAGGGCGCTTCGCTCACTGAGCGAAGCCCAGCACCACCCTGCGGGTGGTGGCGCTTTTTTTCTCAATCTTCGTCACCACGATGGCGCCGATCTCTGAGGTGTTGGCCACATGTGTGCCGCCGCACGGCTGCAGGTCGATCAAGGGGGCGTCGGCTTCGCCGCCGATGCGGATGGTGCGGATGCGCCCGGTGCCGCGTGGGGGTTGCACGCTCATGCTTTTGACGAGGGCGGGGTTGGCGTCCAGCTCTTCGTCACTGATGGAGGCTACGGTGAGCGGGTGGGCGGCGGCCACCAAGGTGGCGATGGCGGCCGTCAAGTGCTCCTTGTCCAGCGGGTCGGTCATCGCAAAGTCCAGGCGCGCGTAGTCGGGCGTGATGGAGCAGCCGTTGACCAGTTGCGGCACCACGTGGCACAGCAGGTGGCTGGTGGTGTGCAGGCGCATCATGCGGTGGCGGCGCTCCCAGTCGATGCGGGCGGTGACGGCCGTACCGGGCGTGAGCTGCGCCACGCGGTCTTCCTGCCCGGGGGCGGGGATGTGGACGATGTCGCTGGTTGGGTTGCCATCGGCGTCCTTGCCCTTGCGGGTGTCGGCAATGGTGATCTGTGTGCCGTCTGCCAGCACCAGCACCCCGCTGTCACCGGCCTGGCCGCCGCCCAGGGGGTAGAACACGGTCTGGTCCAGCACGATGCCGACAGCGGTGACGGCGGTGATGTGGGCGCTGCATTCGCGCAGGTAAGCGTCTTGGCGGAAGAGGTCTTGGGTCATGGTGGCATGTTAGCGGCGCTGTTGGCCGTTTCCCAGACGCCAACAGCGCCGGTACCATGCACGCATGACTTCTGCCGCTTTGACTCCCTTGCCCTCCCGCTTCTGGGCCGACTTGTCCACCCGTGATTTTGCGGCGCTAAAGGCCAGCGGGCGGGCTGAAGAGGTAGTGGCCGTGCTGCCCGTGGCGGCTGTCGAGCAGCATGGCCCGCACCTGCCCCTGTCGGTGGATGCCACGCTGCTGCAGGGTGTGATCGATGCCGCGCTGCCGCAGCTGCCCGCCGACTTGCCCGTGCTGTTCTTGCCTCCACAAAACGTGGGCCTGAGCCCGGAGCACATCCGCTTCCCCGGCACGCTCACGCTGTCGCCCGCCACGGTGATCGCGCTGTGGACCGAGATTGGCGAGTGTGTGGCCCGAGCAGGCGTCAAGAAGCTGCTGCTGTTCAACGGCCACGGTGGCCAGGTCAGCGTGATGGACATCGTGGCGCGCGAGCTGCGCACGCACTGCGACCTGATCGTCTACAGCGCCAGCTGGTTCAGCCTGCCGCTGCCCGAGGCGGTGGCGGGCCAGTTCAGCGGCGAGGAGCACCGCTTTGGCATCCACGCGGGCGAGATCGAGACATCGATGATGCTGCACCTGGCGCCCGCCACGGTGCGGATGCAGCACGCGCAGAACTTTCATTCCACCTCGCAGGACCGCGCTGAGCGCTACGCCATCCTGGGCAACGGCAAATCTGCCAAGCTGGGCTGGCAGATGCAGGACTACCACCCGGCAGGCGCCGTGGGTGACGCGGCTGCAGCCACAGCCTACAAGGGGCGGGCGGTGGTGGACGCTGCAGCGCAGCAACTGGTGGCGCTGCTGCAGGAGTTGCAGGTGCTGCCGCTGTCTACCCTGGCGAGCGGGCCCGACCTGGGTTGATTCGAATTGCTATTTTATTGATAGCTGCTTGCGCATGATTCACTAGCGCAAGCGGTCTGAAAGACCCAAATATCGGTGCTCAGGCGTGTGTGACCCACTGCGCATGCTCCAGCTCGTTCAGGTGCGGCAGCGTGTTGAACGTCTGCAACATCAGCCGCTTGGGCGAGATGGAGAACTCCGTCACCGCGCTGTTGCGGATGCGCATGTTCAGCGCAATCGTCACCTCGGGCGCCGTGCCCAGCACCTCGCCCACGGCCGTGGAGATGGGGCCGCCGCTGCTCACCAGCAACACGTTCTGGCCTGCGTGGTGATGGCGCACATGGTCCAGTGCGCTGCGCACGCCAGCTGAAAACTCGTTCCAGCTGGGCATGCCCTGGGGGCTGATGACACCTGCCATCCACTGCGCCAGCGCGTCGCACAGGATGCGGAAGTGCGCGCGGTAGCGCTCTGGCGTGTCGGCGGGGCCCAGGGGCTGAGGGTGGATGGCAGCGATGAGTGCGTGGCTGTCGTATTCGTTGAGGCCGGGCAACCGCAGCACCTCGGGCGTGGTCTGCAGGCCCTCTGCAATGCCGTCCAGCGTTTGCGTGTGGCGGCGCAGTGTGCCTGCGATGACGGCGTCGAAGGCCATGCCCCGCGCCCGCCAGTATTCGCCCAGGCGTACTGCCTGCTCGCGGCCCCGCGGGCTGAGCACGTCATAGTCATCTGCGCCAAACGAGGCCTGGCCGTGGCGCACGAGGTAGAGGGTTCCCATGCGGCGGATTGTGAGCAGAATCCGCCGCCCGCGCTTGTCGCAAAAGCGACCGATGCTATCAAATATGTAGCTTTTTAGGTGGAGGCTGCAAGGGCTTCAACCCGCCAGGACCCCGCCGAACATCGGCGCATCCACGTTGCCCCCCGTCAACGCGAGTCCCACGTGGAGTCCTTGCAACTGATTACGTTCCTGCAGCGCCGCTGCCAATGCCGCCGCACCTGCGCCTTCGGCCACGTTGTGCGTGTCAGTGAACAGGGCCCGCATGGCGGCGGCCACTTCGGCGTCACTCACCTTCACGATGTGGTCGATGTGCGCTGCCATCACGGCCAGCGCCTCGGGGTCGGCCACGCGGCAAGCCATGCCGTCGGCGAGCTGGGTGGTCACCGGTGCTTCCACCACATGGCCAGCGGCCAGCGAATCGGCATAGGTGGTGGCGTGGCTGCTGACCACGCCCACCACGCGCACGGGGTGTTGCAGCGCCAGCTTGGCGGCGATTGCCGAGCACGCGCCCGAGCCCTGGCCGATGGGCACATACACCACGTCGAGCTGCGGCACGGCGCGCAAAAACTCCCACCAATAAGTGCTCACGCCGCGCAGCAGGTCGGGGTGGAAGCTGGGCACCATGTGCGCGCCGCGTTCCTTGGCCAGGTGCATGGCGTGTTCGCGCGCCTCCTGAAAGTCGTCGCCGTGCTCGATGAGCGTGACGCCCAGCGCGCGCATGGCGGCGTTTTTCTCGACCGAGTTGCCGCGTGGCACGACGATGGTGCAGGCCACGCCGTGGCGGCGCGCGGCCCAGCCCATGCTCTGGCCATGGTTGCCGCGTGTGGCGCTGATGACTTCCGTGGGCAGGGCGCCACGCTGCGCGAGCTGATCGAAGTAGGTCAGGCCACCCCTGATCTTGAACGCGCCCACGGGCGTGTGGTTCTCGTGCTTGAGCCAGCAGTCCGTGCCCAGGCGCTCACTGAGCAGCCCCCAGCGGTACTGTGGCGTGGCCGCAAAGTCGCGGTACACGACCTCGGCGGCGGACTCGATGTCTGCCAGGTTGGGCAGGAGGGATGCAATGCTGAGGCGGGCGTTCATGCGGCGGCTTTCTTTTCAGTGAGGAGTTTGAGGGCGAGCAGGCCGAGCACGGTGCCCATGAAGTAGCGCTGCGCGCGCATCCAGGCGGCGTTGCGGTTGAGGAACACCGCCACGCGGGCGGCGCACAGGATGAGCAGTGCATTGACGATGGCGCTGGTGGCGATCTGCACGCCGCCCAGCGTCAGGCTTTGCAGCAGCAACTGGCCGCGCTCGGGGTGCAAAAACTGCGGAAAGAATGACAGATAGAACATGGCCACCTTGGGGTTTAAGAGGTTGGTCATGAAGCCCATCAGAAACAACGTGCGCGGCCGGTCATGGGGCAGATCGCGTGCTTCAAACGGCGCGTTGCCACCCGGCTTGACGGCCTGCCACGCCATCCACAGCAGATACGCGGCGCCCGCGTAGCGGATCGCGTCAAACGCCAGGGGCACGGCGGCCAGCAGCGCCGTCAGGCCCAGTGCTGCCGCCAGCAGGTGCACCAAGAAACCCATGAGGACTCCCGCCAGCGAGACCAATCCTGCACGGGGTCCCTGGGTGAGGCTGCGCGAGACGCAATACACCATGTTGGGGCCGGGCGTGAGCACGAGCACGAGGGCGGCGAGCCCGAACAGCAGCAGTTCTTGTACCGAGAAAAGCATGGCGGTTTACTCCTGGGGGGTGAACGACGAGAGGGTGACAGGGCCCCGTGGCGTGCTGAGCTGTGCCAGAAGCCGGGGCGTGTTGCTGGATGGGGTGCCGGGTGTGATGGCGACGGATGCCGCCACACCGATGGCCTCGCACGCCGCCTGCAGCGTGGCGGCCTGCGGGTGCTGCAGCGATAGCTTTTGCAGTTGCACACCGCTGGCGGGCAGGCTGTCGCAGGGGTGCACTGCGCCCCACTGGATGAGCGTGGGCACGCAGCCGTCCATCAGGCGCAGGCCGTCTTCGCGCACGGTGATCTGCCATTGCAGCAAGCCGTTTGGGGTGGGGCGGCTGGCGGTGATGATGGCGCCGCGCTCGATATCGAGTGCGGCCAGTGCGGTGCACCGCTCGGCCACATCGGGCACGGAGGCCACCCAGTGGATGAGCTGCGGCCCGTGTTGCGCCACCTGTTGCTGCAGGCTGGCATCATCCATGTCAAACCAGCGTCTCGCGCTTGCTGGTATTGCGGGAGTAGCTATTGAGTTAATAGCAATGATCTCCAGGTACGCGCGAGGGTGGGCGGGGCTGGAGACATTGAAAATGCGGTTGTGCGTGCCCATCAGCGGGTGTTCGCCACCCGCCGTGGTGATGATGCCCAGCGTGCGTTCGCACCAGGCCATGCCGGTCGGCAGGTCGGATGCGAGCACCACCAAATGGTCGATGCAGGGCGCCTTCACAGCAGCACCTCGCCCGACACGCAGGTGACCGAACTACCGCCCACCCAGATCGTGTCGCCATCCTGTTGCACAAACACCCGCCCCGCGCGGCCCAGGCAAGTGCCCTGGCTGGCGACGTATTGCGTGGGCGCCAGGCCTGCGCCGATGAGCCATTGGGCCAGTGCGGCGTTCAGGCTGCCGGTGACGGGGTCTTCGGCCAGGCCGTTGTTGCCGGGGAAGAAGGCGCGCACTTCAAAGGCGATGCCCTCGGCGTCGGTGCTGCCGACGACGCCGACCTTTCCGCGCGGTCCGACCACGCCCACATCGAGCTGGCCCAGGATGCTCGCGTCCGGCTTGAGCTCCAGCACCTGCTCGGCATTGCGCAGCATCACGCCGCGCCAGTTGGGGCCGTTGTCGCACCAGGCGTGGTGCAGGATATCGTTGCGCGCCACGCCCAGGCCGCGAGCAATGAGGGCAACATCGTCTTCTGCCAGCGGGCCGCTTTTGATGAGCGGTGGCGCGGCAAACGCGAGCCGGTCGCCATCGCGCCGCAGCGTGACCAGGCCCACGCCACATTCCTGCACCACCGTGCCGGCCACTTGGGGTTGGCCCCCGGCCTGCAGCCAGGCGTGGCAGCTGCCCAGCGTGGGGTGGCCAGCAAAGGGCAGCTCACGCCCGGGGCAGAAAATGCGCACGCGGTAGTCGGCGCCTGCGGCGCGGCCTTCGGGGGTGGGCGGCAGCAGGAAGGTGGCTTCGGACAGGTTGGTCCAGTTCGTGAAGGCCTGCATGGCTTCGGTGGACAGGCCTGTGCCGTCCAGCACCACGGCCAGTGGGTTGCCACGGTAGGCCTCGGCGGTGAACACATCGACTTGTTTGAAGGGGCGCTGTTGCATGGGAGTCCTTGGTAGAAAAAAGGTGATGCAGAGTCGTGACGTGATGGTGGAGACACGCCGGGGGCTTACCGGGAGTTTTTCACGGTGCTATGGGTATTGATTTGGTCGGCCCCATCCAGAGCCGCACGGGCGGAATTCAGCCGCTGGGGCGCGGTACGGAGGCAATTCGGTTCATAGCAGCACCGTGCCTTCGATGCAGGTCACGGCCCGTCCCCCGACCCAGATCTGGTGGTCATCGTCCTGGCGGATGTGCACGCGGCCCGCGCGGCCCAGGCATTCACCCTGGGCCACCAGGTAGCTGCGCGGAGCCAGGCCATCGGCGATCAGCCACTCGGCCAGGCTGGCGTTGAGGGTGCCCGTCACCGGGTCTTCGGGGTTACCCATGGGGGCGGCGAAGGCGCGCACCACCACCCCGGGCTGGGCCATGTTGCTGGCGGTGGGGCTGACATGGATCACCCCCACGTCCTGGCCCAAATCTTTGAGTCGCGCGTGGTCGGGGTGCAGGCCCAGCACCGTGTCGGCGCTGTCGAGCAGCAGGCCCAGCCACACGGGGCCGTTGTCCAGCAACTGCGCACCCAGGATCTGCTGCGGGCGCAGGCCCAGGGCGCTGGCGATGAGTGGCACCAGCGCGGGGCTGGGCGCGCTGCGCTTGAGGGGCGGTGCGGCAAAAGCCAGGGTGCCGTCCGCCTGGGCGATGCGCACCAGACCCAGCGCGCATTCCTGGATCACCATGCCGTTCTGGCGGGGCGTGTTGCCCACTTGCAGCCATGCGTGGCACGTGCCCAGCGTAGGGTGGCCGGCAAAGGGCAGTTCGCCATTGGGGCTGAAGATGCGCAGGCGGTAGTCAGCGCCTGCAGCGCGCCCGGCTTCGGTGGCGGGCACGAGGAACGTGGTCTCCGACAGGTTGGTCCACGCCGCAAAGCGGCGCATGTCGCTGTCGCTCAAGCCTTCTGCGTCCAGCACCACGGCCACGGGGTTGCCGTAGCCCGGGCGGTCGCTGAACACATCGATTTGCTTGAAGGGACGCTGGTGCATGGCGGACTCCGGGTCAGGCGAGTGGCTGGTCTAGCACGCCCCGCGCGCCGGGGCGGGTGCTGACCGTGTTGTACCACCGCTCCAGGTGCGGGTGCGCCACACGTTCTTGCGGCAGGCCCCACCAGCGGTGGATCTCGCAGGCCACAGGGATGTCCGCCATGGTGAAACGTTCACCCGCCATGAACGGCTGGCGCGCCAGATGCGCATCCAGCAGGTCCATCAGAGGCTCGGTGGCGGCCACTGATGCCGATATCAGTCGGTCGTCCCGCTGGGCGGCCGGGGTGCGTATCCACTGCACAAAGGCATCGCGCCCGGCCGGGTTGAGGGTGGTCTGCTGCCAGTCCATCCACTGCTCGGCCACAAAACGCTCGCGCAGCGCTTCCGGGTACAGCTCGCCCGGCGAATACCGCGCGCACAGGTACCGCACGATGGGGTTCGATTCCCACAACACAGTGCTGGTCTCGTCGTCTTCCATCAGCGGCACCAGGCCGTTGGGATTGCGCTGCAGATAGTCGGCTTCACGCACAAGCCCGAACTGCCCGCCCGCATCGGTGCGCTGCACCGTGATGCCAAGCTCCTGCGTGGTCCACACCACCTTGCGCACATTGATGGACGACAGGCGCCCCCACAGTCTCAGCATGTTGAATCCACTCTCACAATGGTTATTCGATCGGTGACGCTTGCGGCGGGCGGGTGCTCACGCCAGTTCACCCGTGGAACTGGCTTCGCCAGGCCACCGGGTGCGTCCCCCTCCCGCGCAGCGAGAGAGGGGTGAAGGCACGCAGCGCCTCAGGAGGTGCCATCTCTGATCGCCTCTGCCAGTGCAGCAATGCCCGTGGCGATCTGCTCTGCCGTGGAGGTAACAAACGACAGGCGCAGCGTGCGCGGGTCGGCGTTGTCGGCATAGAACGCCGCGCCGGGCACAAAGGCCACGTTGCGTTCCACGGCCTTGGGCAGCAGCTCGACAGCGCTCATGCCTTCGGGCAGGCGCACCCACAGGAACATGCCGCCATCGGGCCGGTTCCATTGCACAGAGAGGCCCTGCATTTCCTTGTCGAGCGCGGTCAGCATGGCCTCGCACTGCGACTTGTACAGCGCGCGGATGGTGGGCACATGGCGATCCAGGAAGTTGCCCTTCATGACCTCGGCCACCAGGCGCTGGTTGTAGCCGGGCGTGTGCAGGTCGGCCGCCTGCTTGGCTTGCAGCAGCTTGGGGTACACCGCCTTGGGGGCCACCACAAACCCCAGGCGCAGGCCGGGGGCCAGCACCTTGGAGAACGAACCCATGTAGATGCAGCCGTCGGGGTTGCGGGCGGTCAACGGGGCAGGGGGCGGGTTGTCAAACCACAGGTCGCCGTAGGGGTTGTCTTCGACCAGCGGCAGGTTCAGCTCGGCGGCGGCCTGCACCAGGGCAGCGCGGCGGCTTTCGCTCATGGTGCGGCCCGTGGGGTTCTGAAAGTTGGGCAGCACGTACAGAAAGCGCGCCTTGTCGGCACCCGTGCCCACCTTGGCCTTGAGGTCGTCGATCAGAACGCCTTCCTCATCGCTGGCCACGGACACCACCGCAGGCTCCATGGGCGTGAAGGCCTGCAGCGCGCCCAGGTAGGTGGGGGTTTCGACCAGCACGCGGCTGTTTTCGTCGATCAACACTTTGGCGATCAGATCCAGCGCCTGCTGCGATCCGGTGGTGATGAGCACCTGGTCCGCGTCCACCTCCCAGGGCAGGAAGTCGGCAATCGCCTGGCGCAGCGGGGCATAGCCTTCGCTGGCGGCGTACTGCAGGGCAGCGGGGCCGTCGTTGGCCAGAACGGCGGCCGAGGCTTCGGCAAAAGCCGACACCGGGAAGGTCTTGGGCGAGGGCAGGCCGCCCGCCAGGCTGATGATGCCGGGCTTCTCGGTGACCTTCAGGATTTCGCGGATGACGGAAGGGTTCATGCGCTCGGCGCGGCGCGCCAGGGTCCAGGTGCTGGTGGGTGGAAGGTCGTTCAGTTTCACTCTCGTCTCCTGCGGTCGGCCGCCTAGGCCGCTACGGTTGCAAAGTCGTCGTCAAAAAATGGGGGTGTCGCAAAAGGGTTTTGCAATTCAATCCACGATGAACAGGGTGGCGCCCTGTGGCGATGTGGACCGATGGGGTTCTGCATTGTCCGCCACCTGATAGCTCATGCCAGGGGTCAGGGTGTACTGTCGGCCGTCCGCCAGCTCGGTGTGAAGCTCACCGCTCAGGCACAGCAGTACATGGCCCTTGGTGCACCAGTGGTCTGACACATAGCCGGGCGTGTACTCCACCATGCGCACGCGCACATCGCCAAAATGCTGCGTGCGCCAGAATGCCTGGCCTGCTTCTGCGGTTTTTTCTTCACGTGGGATAGTGGCCCAGTCGGTGGTGGCAAACGGAATGTGCTGCATTTTCATGGGTGGCTTTCTGTGGCACGAACGGGCATCTTCTTGCCGATGAACACGGTGGCGATCACGGCCAGCGCAAAACCCACGGTGACCGCGTCGAGTCGCTCGCCCAGCAGCGGCACGGCAAACAGCATGCCCAAAAACGGCTGTACCAGTTGCACCTGGCTCACGCGCACCGTGCCGCCCAGCGCCAGGCCCCGGTACCAGGCAAAAAAGCCCAGCCACATTGAAAACACCGCCACATAGGCAAACCCCCACCATGCCGAAGCCTGCAGCGCACCCTGGGGACGGGTAATGAATGTAGCGGGCAGGGTGATGGGCAAGGCGATGACAAGGGCCCAGCAGATCACATGCTCAGCGCGCATGCGCTGCGATAACCGGGCGCCGTAACCGTAGCCCACCGCGGCGCATCCCATGGCGGCCAGCAGCAAGGCATCGGCCGGGTGCAGCGCCACGCCTGCGCTGCCGGACCGCAGCAGCGCAAACCCCACGACCAAGCCGCTGCCGATGGCGGCGCAGACCCAGAAGCCTGTCGAGGGGCGCTGTCGGTGCAGCAGCGCTCCCACCGCCGCGGTCGCCAGGGGCAGCACGCCCACGATCACGCTGGCGTGCACCGCCTCGACGTAGCGCATCGCCACGGAGGTGAACAGCGGGAAACCAAACACCACGCCACCCGCCGTGATCGCCAGGGGCCACCAATCAGCCCGCCGGGGCCAGGGCGCCCGCGTCGCCAGCAGGAACAAGGCCGACAACACCGCCGCCACCACCGCGCGCCCCAGAGCAATGAACACGCCCGACATCTGCGGCGCCTCGGGCGTGCCCACCGCCAGGCGGGTCATGGGCAGCGTCAATGCGAAGATGGTGACGCCCAGCAGGCCTAGCCACAGGCCCTTGATTTCTTCGGGCTTCATATCGTCAGCATCCACAACGCGGTCACCACCAGCACCAGGGCCAGCAGGCGGTTGAACCACAGCAGGCGCGCGCCCTGGGCCAGCCACTGCCGCAGCAGCGAGCCGACCAAGGCATACACAAAATTGCTGGTGAAGGCAAACAGCATCATCACCCCGCAGATGATGGCCAGACGCTCTCCGGGGTTGGCTGCGGGCTGCCCGGCCGCGTTGACCACCCAGCCTGCGCTGAGCGTGAGCGCCAGCATCCATGCCTTGATGTTCACGAACTGCAGGCCGACACCTTGCCAGAAGGTCACGTTCAGCCGATCACTGCTGACTTCGGTCAGCTGGCCCGCACGGCTGAGTTTCCAGGCCAGCCAGAACATGTAGGCCACGCCCAGCAGCGTGACGGCCCAGCGCAGGGCCGGGACCCCCGTGATCAACGCCCCCATGCCCAGGCCGCTGGCCAGCATCAACAGCGTCCAGCCGGCAGGCACAGCCAGGCAGAACTTCAGGGCTCGCTTGAGCCCCAGGTTGGCGGCCAGCGCGGTGGACAAGGTAGTGTTGGGCCCCGGTGAAAAACTCATCGCGGTGCAGAAAAGCAGCAGTGCAGTCAGTTCGGGTGCGCTCATGGGGGGCTTTGGGGGTGGGCTGCTTGTCAGGTTTGAGGCTTCAATGTAATCTTCGATGCCAATACACAACCAATACAGTTCAGCAGCGCAGTTTGTGATCTGTATTGCTTCTTTTGCCAATACACACCGCCCAAGAACGTACACCCGTTCTGAACACCTGCCATGTTGATGAAAACGTCCACGCAATCGCTCACGGAGCAGTTGTCAGCCCGCTTTGGCGAGCGCATTCGCAACCGACTCTTCGCGCCCGGAGCCCGCTTGCCCTCGGTTCGGCAGTGCGCACAGCAGCATGGCGTGAGCCCGTCCACGGTGGTGGCTGCGTATGACCAATTGCTGGCCCAGGGCTTGGTGGAAGCGCGCAAGAACCGGGGCTTTTTTGTGCGGGAGATGGCGCCCGCGTTGACCGCAGAGCGCATGCCGGACGGCGCCGCCGCAGATGCGGACGACCGCCCGGTGGGCAACTGGAGCACCGCGCACTGGTTTGCGACCCGGGGCGCGGGGCGTGGTGCGCCCCCGGTCAACGCCACGGCACTGATCCGGGGCATGTTCCACAAGATCAGCGACAAGCCCCAACCGGGCATGGGCGTGTTCCCGCCCGAATGGCTGGAGTCCACCTTCATGCCTGCTGCGGTTCGCAAGGTAACCCACACGCGCGCCTTGCAGGATTTTTCGCTGCAGTACGGCGAACCCCTGGGCGACACGGGACTGCGCCGGGTGCTGTCCAAAAAGCTGGCCACGCTGAACGTGCATGCGGCGCCCGAGAACATCATCACCACCGTGGGGGCCACGCACGCGCTGGACATCGTGAGCCGCACCCTGCTGCGCCCGGGAGACCCGGTGATGGTGGAGGAGCCCGGCTGGGCCGTGGAGTTCGCGCGGCTGTCTGCGCTGGGCATGCACATCCTGCCCGTGCCGCGCCGCGCAGATGGCCCCGACCTGGAGGTGATGGCGAAATACTGCGAGGTGCACCAGCCCAAGCTGTACGTGAGCGTGAGCGTGTTCCACAACCCCACCGGCTATTGCCTCACGCCGGGCAGCGCACACCGCATCCTGCAGCTGGCCAACCAGCACAACTTCCACGTGGTCGAAGACGACACCTACAGCCACATCGCGCCCGAGCACGCCACACGGCTCACGGCGCTCGATGGCCTGCAGCGCACCATCTATGTCAGCGGCTTTGCCAAGATCCTCGCACCCAACTGGCGCATTGGTTTTCTTGCTGCACCAGCGGCGCTGACAGAACAACTGCTGGACACCAAGCTGCTCGCCACGCTGACCACGCCCGCCTTGCTGGAGAAAGCGCTGGCCCTGTGCATTGAGCAAGGGCAGCTGCGCCGCCATTCCGAGCGCATCCGCACCCGGCTGGATGCGGCGCGCGCGCGCAGCGTCAAGCTGGCGCTGGGGGCGGGCTGCACGTTTGCGGCCGAGCCTGTGGGCCTGTTCGGGTGGGTGGATACCGGGGTGGACACCGACGCGCTGTCACAGCGCATGCTCGACGAGGGCTACCTGCTGGCGCCGGGGGCGCTGTTCCATGCAGAGCGCAAGCCCAGCACCCTCATGCGCATCAACTTTGCGACCACGCAGGACGCCACCTTCTGGCGTGTCTTCCAGCGGGTCAGGGCCGAGCAAGGGCGCTGAACAAGCAAGGCAAGCGTTTGTTTGCTATTGAAAATATAGCAATAAGCACTTGCAAGATAAGCGTTAGACGCCTATAAAACCTATATTATTTCCGCTCGACCTCAAGATCGGCCAGCACGCGCAGCAGGGCTCGGTTGACCTCTTCCAGATCCATCTCGTGCGTCTCGCACAACTGGCGGATGGCGCTGGCGTCATCGGTTTCCAGCGCACAGGCCATTTGCAGGCCACTCGCATAGGGGCCGGTGCCCAGCACCGTGGCGTCGTATATGCGCTCTGACAGGGGCAGGCGGCGCAGGATGGTGCCCAGCGGTTCACCCAACAGATCATCGAGTTGCGACACCAGGCCACACAGATAGATCTCCCGCCGCAGGTCGTTTTCAACCCCCGCATCCAGCAGGTGGGCGGTGAGGTTGGCGCGCATCACGATGGACTCGCGCACCGGCTGCAAATTGGGGTCGGTGCTGGCGTGGGGCAACTGGTCAGACAACCAGCGTTTGATGGAGCCATAGCCCATCATCACCAGCCCCCTGCGCAGCGAGTCGATGCCCGTGCGCAGGCCCAGCGCTGCCGAGTTGGTGTAGACCATGAAGCGGTACGCCAGCAGTGGGTCTTCGCCCATGATGGCTTCAAAGGTCTCCAGCGATTGTTCGGCGTCGATGGCTTTCATCAACTTGAAGATGACCGCATGCGATGGTTGCTGGGGGGTGTGGCGCATGCTGTACAGCACGTCTTCCGTCGGCCATCCGGCCAGTGCCAGCGCGTTGCTCTGGTCGAGGCAATGCTCCATCAGCGCGCGGCTGGCAATGCCTTCATACATCTGCCCCGCCAGCACCGGGCTTGTGGCACGCGCAGGTTGCGCCGGTGCGCCTGCACGGGCGGGTGCGGCCTTCAAGGCAGCCACCGCGTCTTCGGGGCGCAAGGTCAGGAGGCTGTTGTCGAAGCACCGCGCAATGTCGGCCTCGGGCAGCTTGCCGATGTCGCCACGCCACACCAGCTTGAGGCCCCGCTGGTGCGCCGCCTTGACGCGCGAGTAGATGGCCGAATCAGACAACCAGTCGCCACGCACCTCGATCCACGGCGCGCCACGCGGCGCGTGTTCGAGCAGGTCGCACAGAAACTGCCGCGTCTGGGACGAAATCAGCAGGGGCGGGGAGCTGGCGGACCAAAGCTCCTGAAGCGTGCGCAGCAGGTGCGAGCCATCGACCACGGCCGATGCTTCGTTGTGGGCGTAGAGCTGGATGGCGGCCAGCTTGCGGGCGCGGTTCCACAGGGGGCGGTAGCCCAGAATGAGGCTGCCAAGAACGGATTGGACCATGTGCTCTCAGGCAATGTAACGGGGGCCTGCTCCCGGGGGATGTCTCTTCCACCCTGCAAACAGGTTCTAACCAATGAAATTGAACAGGGACAACTTCTGGACCATGGCGTAGGACTTGAGGGCGGCCTCGTAACCCACCTGCTGGTTCTGAAAGTCCGAAATGCCCTGGATCATATCGAGATCCTCGGCACGGGAACGGTCTCCTTCCAACTGCACGGAGCGCTTTTCCTGGTCGCCCGTGATGCGGTCTGCACGGTTGAGCAGCTCGCCGGCATATCCCCGCATGTTGTGCAGGCGTTCCAGTCCTATATCCATGTTGCCCAGCGCCTGACCGACCGCCTGGATGGCGGCATTGCTGTTGGGCGCACTGCGGATGTCACGGATGGCGCTGTCCAGCGTGCTGAACATGCTGGGGGTTGGCTGCATGGTGATGGTGTCGCCATTGGCCGGGTTGCCGGTGATGTTGAAGCTGAGGCCGGGAATGTCGGCCACCGCAATGGTGACCGGCTTGTCCGAGGGGTAGTCGGGCACCGTGACCGGGGCTGATACAGCGCCGGTGGTGGTGTTCGTCAACGTGTAGGTCGCCGTGCTGGTGCCCACCGTGGCGCCAGGGCCCACGGCGCTGAAGGTGATGGTGTAGTTGTCGCCTGTGACCAGGCTTTTGTCTACTGGCGTGACCGCGGTGGTCGTGAGCTGCCGGTCGTTCGGGATCGCGCTGACTGCCGCGTAGTAGACCCCGTCACGCTGTGGATCGAACATGAATGCGGAGTCCCCGTCCAGCGTGCCTGGAATGGTCACCCCGGTGCTGGCCGTCTGCCCAGGCAGACCGGCAAAGCTGTAGTCCGGCGTGCTGGTCAGGGGGCCCAGAAAAGGCGCCAATGCGCTGCCCAGCGCACCCAGCAGCGGAATTCCATTCGTGTCCTTGCGGTTGGCCACTTCCAGAATCTGCTCGCGCAGGCCCTGCAACTGGTTGGCAATGGTGACGCGGTCATTGGGTGTGAGGGTGGCGCTGCCCGCACTGACGGTCAGCTCCCGAAAATTCTGTACCAGTCCGATGGCATCACCCAGCGCAGATTCGGCCTGGGCAATGGCGTTGCGCTGGGTCTCCAGCGCACGTTGTTCTGTCTGGATGCGGGCCAGGCGGTTGATGGACCGCTCGGCCTGCGCGGCCGATACGGGGTCATCGCTGGCGCGCACCACACGCTTGCCGGACGTCAGGTTCTCCTGCAGGTTGGACAGGCTGGTTTGCCGCGAGCCCAGGTTGCGCAGGGCGTTGTCGTACATGTTGGCCGTGCCAAGGCGATAGAAGTTGTTGCTCATGTCAATCTCCTGTGCGGCGGTCAGCGGCCAATGCCCTGGATGAGCGAGTCAAAAATGCTCTGCGCGATCTGGATCATTTTGGCCGATGCCTGGTAGGCCTGCTGGTATTGGATCAGTTTGGCGGCTTCTTCGTCCAGATTCACGCCGGAAATGGCGGTGCGGTCACGCTCCAGATTCGCCGCAATGGTGGTCGAGAGCTCTGCGGCAAACAGCGAGCTTTGGGTGCGTGTGCCCACCTGGGCCATGGCGCCCGCGTAGCCGTCACTGAGGGTGGACTCGTCGAACATCTTCACATCGCGCAAGCCCATCAGCGCGCTGGCGTTGCCAGAGTTGCGCGTAAAGATGTCGCCGTACTGCGGGTCTGAAGCGTTGCCGATGACCACGGTGTCGCCGGTATTGGGGCTGCCCTGCAGCTTGATTTCCCAGCCGTTGATGGAAATCGGAGCACCCGGCGTGTAAGGTTGTGCGGCCGCAATCGTGGTGGGTGGCGCTGTGCCACGGTCCAGCACGTCGTAGGTGGTGGGCGGGCCAGCCGTGAACTGCAGTTGGATGCCGCCCAGGATGGGGGGCAATGCGGCGGGGTTGGCGTTGGGGGGCAACACCAGTCCGGGCGGGTTGGGAAGCCCCGTGGCCTTCAGGCCCGACAGTTGCATCGTGCCGCCGTTGGACGTGCCCATGGCTGCGTTGATCGGATTCGCCGCCGCCAGATCGCGTGGTGAATACACCAGCGCCTGCATGTTGGCTGCCGCCGTGCTGAACGGCTTGAACAGCATCCGCTCGCCGGGCACGCCGGGTGTGGTCAGGTTGAAGGTCAGCCCGTCGATGTTCAGGGTGGCCAGGTTGGCCGCGTCGGTGAACGCGGTTGCCTGCCCGTCGGACAGGCGCACGACCTGGCCTGCGGTACCGGTTGTGAACCGGATTTCATAGTCGGACGCTGCAAACTGGGTGGGGTTGGAAAAAGCGACGGCCCCCACGCCCGCACCATTGGTGTAACCCGGCATGCTGGTGGGCACCGAGAACAGGTCTTTGCCCAGTGCACCGTCCAGCGTCAGCCCCAGGTTCTGCTGGTCGTTCATCGTCATGCCGATGGCCATGGCCATGCGGCCCAGCAGGTTGCGCCCTTCGGCCAGATCGGTGTTGTTGAAGCGCAGCAGTCCCGATACTGTGCCGCCGCCCAACACGTTCTCGTCCAGTTCGATGGGGGTGGCACCCGGCCGGTTGAAGAACAGCTTGAGCTGACCGCTGCCAGGGAACGCGGTGGCGTCGCCCACCGACAGCTGGGTGGCGGTGGTGCCTAGCACCAAGGGCTGACTGCCCGCCACAAACAGGCCCACCGTGCCGTCATCGGCCGGGATCTGCGTGGTCTGTACGTACTGGTTGATATCGCGGATTAGCTGGTCGCGTTGGTCCAGCAGGTCGTTCGGGGTTTGGCCGTTGCCCTTGGCGCGCGCGATCTGTTCATTGACTCCCGCAATCTGCGTCGCCAAGCTGTTGATGGCCGTTGCGCTGCTTTGCAGCTGCTCTGTGACCGTGTACTGGATTTCGTTGAGGCGGTCTGCTGCCGATCGCATGCGTGCCGCAGTTTCATCCATGCGTGTCAGCACCACGGTACGGGCGGTGATGTCGGTGGGCGAGCTCACCACGTCCGAGAACGCGTTCATCATGTCGTTGATGGCCGCGCCCAGGCCAGCGGTGCCGCCGCTGAAAACTTCCTGCAGCTGCCGCAGGCGCTCGGCTCGCACGATGTCGGCGGACTGCACGGAACCCGCTGTGGCCGCCTGGCGCGTGAGGAGTTCGCTCTGGTTGCGCAAAATGGTTTGCACATCCACGCCCTGGCCGATGTAGCCGCCGCCCGTGAACTGGCCCTGCACGGTTTGCAGCACCACCGTCTGGCGCGAATAGCCTGGGGTGTTGACGTTGGCAATGTTGTGCCCCGCAGTCTGCAAGGCCACCTGATTGGCCAGAAGGGCGCGGGCGCCGACGCTGAGCAGGCTCATGGCTTACCTCGGTTCTTCTTGTCCATCACGCTTGGGCGCGCTGAGTGCGCAGCACGCTGTTGATGGCGCCGCTGAGCTTCTTCGCGTATTCGGGATCGGTGGCGTAGCCAGCCTTTTGCAGCGCAGAGGCATAGGCCATGGCCGAGCCAGACTGGGCGACGGATTCGGCCTTCTCGTAGCGTGGGCTGTCTTTGATCAGGCGGGCGTAGTCGCGGAAGGAGTCTTCGTACGAGTCGTAGGCGCGGAACTTGGCCGTCACCTTCTGGGCTTTTCCGTTGATGTATTCGGTGGTGGTGATTTCAGCCACTTTGCCGGTCCATCCCTTGGTGGCCTTGATGCCGAACAGGTTGTACGAGGTGGAGCCGTCCTTGTTGCGGATCTCGCTCTTGCCCCAGCCGGTTTCGTGCCCGGCTTGGCCCAGCATGAAGGTTGCGGGAATTCCGCTTTCCTTGGACACGCGCTCTGCGGTGCCGGAGAGGTGCTGCACAAAACCGTCGCGGCCTTTGGGCACGGGCGCGGTGGTATCAGGCGCTGCATCGGTTGCGCTGTCGGGCGTGGCCGCGCGAGGGGCAAACTTTTGCAGGCTCAGCGTGGAGGGCACTGCAAACTCTGCGTCCTGTGCGCCGCCCATCTGGCGCGACAGCTGGCGTGCAATGGCTTCAGACAAACCGCCCTGCATGCCCGACATGCTGACCGACAACTGCTGGTCGAGCAGGTCCTGGCCCAGGTCGGCCTGGCCACTGTCCATCAGCCCGGACTTCATGGTGGCCTCGCGCATGCTTTTGATCAGCTCGCGCATGAACAGCGATTCAAACTGCTTGGCCGCCTCGCGGGTGACCTGGGCGCTGCTGGCCGTGCCCGCCTCGTACTTCAGGGCATTGAGCGAGCGGATGTCCACCGCCAGCGCATTAGTGGTGCTGCTGGTGGTAGACGACGAGGGCAGGGAGAGGGACATGGTCAAACCTCTTGCGTTGGGAGACCCACAGGCCGTGAATCTGGCGCGGCCCAGGCCAGTGCACCCGTGGAACTGGCATTGCCAGGCCACTGGGTGCGTTCCCCTCCCGCAGGAGAGGGGGAAGGCGCGAAGCGACGCAGGGGGTGCTTCATCAAATCACTTCCAGCTCAGCATTGAGCGCACCTGCCGCCTTGATGGCCTGCAGGATCGACAGCAGGTCACCCGGCGTAGCGCCCAGCGTGTTCAGTGCGCGCACCACATCGGCCAGCAACGGCGACGGCGGCATCTGAATGATGTTGCCCGGTTCCTGGTTGATGGTGATATCGCTTTGCTGGGTGACCACGGTCTGCCCCTGCGAGAGCGGGTTGGGTTGGCTGATGACCGGGGTCGAGCGGATGGTGATGGACAGGTTGCCGTGGGCGATGGCGCAGGGCCCCAGCGTCACGGCCTGGTTCAACACCACCGAGCCGGTGCGTGCATTGATCACCACCTTGGCAGAGGGCGCGGAGGATTCCAGTGGCAGCTCTTCCAAATCGGCGATAAAGCCGACGCGCGCCCCAGGGTCCAGCGGCGCGCGCACCTGCACCGTCCGGCCGTCGAGCGCGGTGGCCAGCCCGTTACCCAGCTTGCCATTGATGGCTTGCGCGACGCGTCGAGCCGTCTGGAAATCCGAGGAGTTCAGCCCCAGGGTGATGGAGTCACCTTCATTGAGCGGGGTCGGGACCGAACGTTCTACCTGGGCGCCTTGTGGAATGCGGCCAGCGCTGAGATGGTTGATCTGCACCTTGCTGCCGCCCGAAGCGGCACCCGCCCCCCCGACCACCATATTGCCCTGCGCCAGCGCGTAAATTTCGCCATCGGCACCCCGCATCGGGGTTGCGATCAGCGTGCCTCCCTTGAGCGACTTGGCATTGCCCATGGACGACACGTTCACATCGATCATCTGGCCCGGTTGTGCAAACGCGGGCAGTTGGGCCGTGACGATCACGGCCGCCACGTTCTTGAGCTGCAATTGCCCGGCCGCGCTGGGCGGCAGGCTGATGCCCATCTGCTGCAGGTAGTTGCTCATGGCCTGCGTGGTGTAGGGCATTTGTGTGGTCTGGTCGCCGGTGCCGTCCAGCCCCACGACCAGGCCATAACCGGTCAACTGGTTGGTGCGCACGCCTTGAACCGCCGCGATTTCCTTGATGCGCAAGGCGTGTGCGGGGGCAGCCGCGATGCTGGTCACCACGGCCAACAGCAGCCACAGCGCACGCACCGAGCGTTGCAAGAGGGAATGGGACAAGACTTTCATGGCATCCATTGTGGAAGGCCATGGCCAGAACTAAAACCCAAAAAGAAGCGGGTTCACCGGCCTATTGGGGCACTCGGTTTGCGCGGAGAAACCGCAAGTGCGGCGCCTGCTTTTAGGCGCATTGAAAGTCCGGAATATGAGATAAAAATGGCACTAGCGCTTACTGGGTAAGCGTTAGCAGCTATTATTTTTGACAAGACGGTGGTTTGGTCGAGAGCGTCCGAAACTGGCGCGCTCCAACACCAGCGCCACCGCGGAACCGGCTTTGCCGGGCCGCAGGTGGCGTCCCCTCAGGGGGAGCCTAGAACGGCGTGATCGAGTTGAAGAAGCGGCCCGCCCAGCCCATCACCTGCGCCTCGTTCTGCGCGCCGCGCCCGCGCGACTCGACTCGGACGTTCGCCACCTGGGTGGAATTGATGATGCTGCCCGGCTGCAAGGCGCGGGGGTCAATGGTGCCCGAGAAACGCAGCACATCCACGTTCTGGTTCACGCCGATCTGTTTCTCGCCTGCGACGATCAGATGCCCGTTGGGCAGTACATCGATGACAGTCGCAGTGATGGACCCCTGGAAGGTGTTGGCGCTTTCGGTGCCGCCCTTACCCGCAAAGGTGTTGCCCGAATTGGCGCCCACTCCCAGCTTGTCGGTGAAGGTCTGCTTGGCGAACGGCAGGGCCGTGATGCCTGCCGAGATTTCGGAGTTGCGGTCCACGGTGGACGACGACTTCTGGCTGGCGGTCACGTTTTCGACGATCTGGATCGTCACGCTGTCGCCCACCAGGCGTGCACGGCGGTCTTCGAACCCGGGCCGGTAGCTGGCGGTGTGGAACAACCCGCCGGTGATCGGCGGTGGCGTGCGGCTGGCCGCGGCCAGCGGCGGCGGGGTGGTGGGCAGAATGTCCACAGGCGGTGGCGGGGACAGGCTGGCGCAGCCTGCGCACAGCACGGTGGCAGCTACAGCCGCAAACCCCGAGCGCAGACGGCGAGCGATGGCGGGAGCCACGAGAAGGAGTGGGGATTTGGTCATGGGGTGCGTCCTTTGGTAGGGATCACAGCTGTGCCAGCTTGGCCAGCATCTGGTCCGAAGTCTGAATGGCCTTGGAGTTCATTTCGTAGGCACGCTGGGTCTGAATCATCGTCACCAGCTCTTCCACCACGTTCACGTTGGACGACTCCAGAAAACCCTGGCGCACGATGCCCAGGCCATTGGTGCCCGGCGTGCCCTGCTGGGGCTGGCCGGACGCGGCCGATTCCTTGAACAGGTTCTGGCCGATGGGCTCCAGGCCTGCGCTGTTGATGAAGCTGGACATGGCAATGTTGCCCAGCGGCTGGGGTTGTGTGTTGCCCGGCACGATGGCCGACACCGCACCTTCGGTGCTGATGCTGATACTGGTGGCGTTGGGGGGCACTGTGATGCCGTTGGCCACGGGCAGGCCGCTGGAGTTGACCAGCCGGCCTTGCGAGTCCACCTGGAACGAGCCGTCGCGGGTGTAGCCAATCGTGCCGTCGGGCATGGTCAGCTCAAAAAAGCCGTTCCCGTTGATGGCCACGTCCAGGCTGTTTTTGGACTCCTGCAGGCTGCCCTGCATAAAGTTGCGGCTGGTGGCCACGGTGCGCACGCCCAGGCCCAGGTGCAGGCCGGTGGGCAACTGGTTCTGTTCGTCGTTGTTGGCGCCCACCTGGCGCAGGTTCTGGTAAATCAGGTCTTCGAACACCGCGTTGTTGCGCTTGTAACCGGTGGTGGAGACGTTGGCCAGGTTGTGCGAGATGACGTCGAGCTGGGTCTGCTGGGCAGACATGCCGGTCTTGGCGATCCAGAGGGAGTTGATCATGGTGCTTCCTTGGGGAGGGGGCTGCGGGCGCTGCGGTGGCGCGGCATCAGCCGTTCATGCTCAGCAACTGGCTGGCGGTCTTGTCGTTGGTTTCGGCGGTCTGCAGCAGCTTGATCTGCTGCTCGAACTGGCGCGAGGCGGCGATCATGCCCACCATGCATTCCACTGGGTTCACGTTGGAGCCTTCGATGGCGCCAGCGAGCATGCGGGCATTGGCGTCGTTGGCAATGGGGTCGCCTGACACCGTGCGAAACAGGCCGTCATCGCCGCGCTTGAGTGGGTCTTCCGGTGTGGGCGTGGCCAGCTTCAGGCGGCCGATGGCCTGCGCGGGCTGGCCTGCCGCCTTGGCGGTGACGGTGCCGTCCGAACCCAGGCTGACTTCGGCACCCGGCGGCACGTCGATGGGGGCACCACCATCCGACAACACCGGCAAACCGGTGGGCGTGAGCAACTGGCCCTGGGCCGAGACTTCAAAAATGCCGGCGCGCGTATAGGCCTCGGTGCCGTCCAGGCCCTGCACTGCAAACCAGGCGCTGCCCATGGCCATGGCATCCAGGTTGCGCCCTGTGCGCTGCACCGGCCCCGACGTGTTCACGTGGCCGGACGTGGCCTCCAGCGCAAACACGCGCGTCTTGGCGCCGTCGCCTTGCAGCGGCACCGACCGGAAGGTGGACATCTCCGCACGGAAGCCGTTGGTGGACACATTGGCCAGGTTGTTGGACAGCACGGCCTGCCGGTGGGCGGCCGCATTTGCGCCCGTCATGGAGGTGTAGATGATGCGGTCCATGGTGCTGTTTTCCTTTCAGTAACCTGCTGCGTCGCATGTCGTGCGCAGCGCACGCAACTGGCGCGCCCCAGGCGCGGGCTGCCGCGCAAGGGCCGCCCCGCCGCGCTGGCTGCGTCTCCCTCCCGTAGCGCGCAGCGCGCAGAGAGAGGGGGAAGGCGCGAAGCGACTCAGGGGGTGTTTCATCTCAAGTTCACCAGGGTGGACATCACCTGGTCTTGCGTCTTGATGGTCTGTGCGTTGGCCTGGTAGGAGCGCTGCGCGGTCATCATGTTGACCAGCTCGGCAGTGAGGTCGACGTTGGAGTCTTCGAGAGCACCCGAGCGCAGCGAGCCAAAGTTGCCGTCGGTGGCTGTGCCCACCACGGGTTGCCCCGATTCAAACGTGGCCACCCAGTTGTTGCCGCCCACAGAGGCGAGACCCTGCGTGTTGCGAAAGCTGGACAGGGCGATCTGGCCTTCGGCGCGCGTCACCCCGTTGGAATAACGGGTCATGATCATCCCGTTGTTCTCGATGTTGATGCCGGAGAGCTCGCCCGCGGTGTAGCCGTCCTGGCTCAGGTTGGACACGGCGAACTTGGTGCCGAACTGCGTCACCTTGTCCAGGCTGACCTCCACGTTGTAGGTGGGCAGGTTGTTGGGATTGGGCGGCGTGGGGTTGATGGTCAGCGGCAGGGAGAAACCAGTGGCGGGCGGTGCAGCCACTGGGCCGATGATGGCGCCGTTGTTGTCAAACTCGATTTGCCCGATCGGCGTGGCCACCACTGGGGGCACGGCGGTGGGGTCGTCCAACTGGTCGTACACGTCCCAGGTGTTGTCGGTGGCGGTTTTCTGGAAGTACAGGCTCACGGGTTTTGCAACGCCCTGGCTGTCATACACGTTGATCGACGTGCCATAGGTGGCGCGCGGCGTGGCAGGCACAGGGGGCGTGGCGGCGGGGTCGCCTGCGGCGTCCGTGGCCCGCGCATCCAGGTTGAAGGCCGCCGTGATGGTGGTGGTCTGTTTGGCGGGAATGGGCTCTGCGGTGGGGAACACCATCGGAATCGGATCGGTGCCGGTGCGCAGACCTGTGGCAGGGTCCACGGGGTAGCCCATCACCTTGGCGCTGTCATTGGTGATCATGTTGCCGACCTTGTCCAGCTTGAAGTTGCCGGCGCGCGTGTAGGCCGCAGTCCCGTCGGGCAGCTGCAAGGTGAAGAAACCGTTGCCGTTGATGGCCACATCCAGGCTGTTGCCGGTGATGCTCAGGTTACCCTGGGTGAACTGTTGCGACACGTCCGCCACTTCGACACCGATGCCCGCATTGGTGCCGCCGGACGACCCAATGGCCGATGCCACCATTTCGGCGAACTCTGCGCGCGAGGCCTTGAAACCAACGGTGTTGGAGTTGGCAATGTTGTGGCCGATCACGTCCAGGTTTTTGCTGGATGCGTTCAGGCCCGAGAGGCCTTGCTGGAAGCTCATGGTGTTTCTCCTTGGGATCGAATCGTGGGTGCGCGGGCGGAATCAGCGGGGCATCAAAGAACGGAACGGACCTTGTCGTAGGTGACGGTGGCGCCATTGGCAAGGTTCAGGGTCAGCTGGCCATCGCTGGCCCCTGTGCCGACGACCTTGGACTGGATCAGCGGGGTGGACTCCACCGCCACGCCCTTGCTGTCGAGAGCCGTCACCTTGAATTTGAGGTCGCTGGCGCTGCCGGTGTATTTGCTGGCATCCCACTCGAACTCGTGGCGGCCTGCTTCCTTGGCATCCAGGTTGACGGTGCCCACAAGCTGGCCGCCGGGGGTCAGGATTTCCACCTTCACGTCCTTGGCGGTGGACTTCAGATCGAACATGCCCTTGCCCACGCCTTCCGCGACGGCCAGCTTGTCGCCTTCGAGCACGACGGTGCGGTCGATCATGGTGGAGCCCTGCAGCGTCTGCATCGAGCTGAATTGCTCGGCAATGCCGAGCATGGTGAAGTTGAGCTGCTGAATGCCGGTCACGGTGTTGATCTGCGCAATTTGCGAAGTCATCTGCGCGTTGTCCAGCGGGTTCATCGGGTCCTGGTTGTTCAGCTGGGCCACCAGCAATTTCAGGAAGCGGTCCTGCGCGCCCTCGTTGTCGTTGGCCGCTGCCGCTTTGGTGCCCGCCGTGTCGGCTGTGGGCGAAGTGTTGGTCACGCTGTTGATCATGGTGGTGCCTTCGGGGTTGCTTACTGGCCCATCTGCAGGGTCTTGAGGAGCAGTGTCTTGGCCGTGTTCATGACCTCGACGTTGTTCTGGTACGAGCGGGAGGCCGAGATCATGTTGACCATCTCCTCCACCGCGTTCACGTTGGAATGGTTGACGTAGCCCTCGGCATCCGCCGATGGGTGCGCCGGGTCGTGCACGCGGCGACCGGGCACATTGCTTTCGGTAACGCCACTGACGCGCACCCCCGCCGACGTGTCGGCGCCCATTTGCTCGGTCGTGAATACCAGTTGCCGCGCCTTGTACGCCTGGCCATCGGGCCCGGCCACGGCATCGACGTTGGCCAGATTGCTTGCCACCACGTTGAGGCGCTGTGACTGCGCACTGATGGCGCTGCCTGACACACTGAAGATGGAGAACATGGACATGGTGAATCTCGCTTTCTGCTACCGGTGGGCTTGGGTCTACTGGCCCTGAATGGCGCTGAGCATGGTTTTGGCGCTGCCGTTGATAAACCGCAGCGTCGCCTCATAGCGCACCGAGTTGTCCACAAAGTTGGCGCGTTCGCGGTCCAGGTCCACCGAGTTGTTGTCGAGTGCGGGCTGGGTCTGCACGGTGTAGCCCAGAGCGCCACGGGCGCTCAGTGCGTCGGCGCTGGTGCGGGTGATCGGAACAGGGATATGGCGCGGGTCGGTGGCACTTGCAGTGCCCACGACGCCTGCCAACACGTTGCGGGTGACACCCGACTTGGAGGTTGCGTCTGCCCCCGCGCTCTTGGTGGACGTGGCCTCGCTCAGGGCGTCGCTGAACTTGAAGTCGCGGGCTACGTAGCCGGGCGTGTCAGCGTTGGCAATGTTGCTGGCGATGGCGCGCTGGCGCTCGGCACGCAGGACAAGCGCGGTGCCGTGGAAATCCAGCCGGTTGGTCATCTTTTCAAGCATGTGTGCCTCACACCGTGAGTTGCAAAGGCGCCGGGCCCAGGGTTTCCATGGTTTTCCGGCGTGGCTTGATTATGGAAACCGGCGTATTTTTCTAAAGCGCAAAGAACGCGGAAATGGGCGCGCAGTTTCGGGTTTTGCGGGGTGGGCAACTGCCTATAGTTTCTGGGGTGAAATGGCCGCTGCCTTCCCGGCAGAGCGCCAAGGCCCTGAAGTCGGGGCACCCAGGACATGAAGGAGGCCCACCATGCGCTCGATCCCCGTTTTCTCTTTTGCACCGGCGCGGAAAGCGCTGCACGGCGCCGCCTTGTCGCTGGCGTTGATTGGTATGGCCGGTTTTTCCGGGCAGTCCCTGGCACAGGCTGCTGCCGACCCGGCGGTCGATCTGGCTCCGCTTACGCAGCAATGGCTGGACGACGCGGTATCGCGCAACCAGACAGCTGGAATGCCGCTGCGCATGGAGGTGAGCGTGGGGGCGCTGGATTCGCGTCTGCGGCTTGCGCCCTGCGCCAAGGTCGAACCTTACCTGCCTGTCGGCGCCCGCCTGTGGGGACGCACCCGGCTGGGGCTGCGTTGCGTTCAAGGAGCCACCGCCTGGAACGTCTTTTTGCCCGTCACCGTAAAAGCCTATGGCCCCGCCTGGGTGCTGACCAACAATGTGGCGCCGGGGGCCGTCCTGACTGCCAATGACGCCACCGAGGCCGAAGTGGACTGGGCAGCCGACAACACCCCCGTAATGGCCAATCCAGATCTGTGGGTCGGCCTGGTGGCATCCCGCCAGCTCATGGTGGGGCAGGCGCTGCGCCAGAACATGGTGCGAGCCCCCCACCTCTTTCGGGCAGGTGCCCAGGTCAAGGTCATGGCTCAGGGTCCCGGCTACGCGGTCACGTCCGCCGGGCAGGCGATGTCTGCGGGCGGCGCGGGAGATTCTGTGCGCATCCGCATGTCCAATGGGCGAATTGTGGGTGGCATTGTGAGTGCAGATGGAACAGTTGAGGTGGCTCTTTGATGACGCCACCCCGATAAATCGCTAAAGTCTGCGGCAGATGGGTCGAAAACATTGCTACTGTGCCCCACATCAAACGGGGTGGTGGAGAGAGCGATGAAGATAGGTCAAAAACCGGAACTCCCGGCTGCACTGGCGCAAACGGGGTTGGCAAAGCCAGCCAAAAGCCCAGCCAGCCCCGCTGAAGGAGCCGTCAAAGACGCAGTGGCAGCGTCAACCGCCGGTGTGCCTGTCACGGTTTCCAGTGCAGCGCGAGCCCTGGATCAAACGTCGCGGACGACTGCCGACTTTGATGCCGGCAAGGTGAAAGCCGTCCGCACCGCCATCGAAAAAGGCACGTTTTCTGTCGATGCCGAGGCCATCGCCGACAAAATGCTGTCCAACGCCCAGGAAATCCTGGCGCGCTCCCGCGGTTAGCCCGCACTCCATCCGATCCTGAACTGAAGCCCCATGTTGTCCCTGGAAGCAGCCTTGGCGAACGTGGAGACGGAAGTGGAGGCTGTTTCGGCCGCTTTGTTGGCCACCGATCCCCCTGTACTGGAGTTGCGCAGCACGGCCCTGCGTCAGGCGGCTGCTGAGCTTGCCGAAGTCATGCGGCGCACCCATATCAACGCGCTCCCCCCCGATCTGGCCAAACGCCTGCAGGCGGTAGGTGCCAGCGTCGACATGCAACGCGACAATCTGGCGCGGGTTGCCGCCCTCACCGACCGCCAGGTGGCTGCCGTGCTGCCGCCTTCGGACGCCACCACCTACGGCGCCCGTGCCGGTGGGACTGCAGCACGCATTTATAAATCGGCTGGGTAGTACGCTGCGGAGACTCGGCTCCATTTGCCAAGGGTTGCTTCAAAAATAAGAGCTGCTTGCGCTTGATTGCAAAGGCTTTCAAATAGTTTTCTATTTGAAGTCCAATGAATTCAAGCGCAAGCAGCTCTTTTTTGTATAGCAAGTTGGCTGGTAGTCGGCACACAGCCCATGACAGCGGCGCGAACAAGACCAGTGCCACCGTGGAACTGGCTCCGCCAGGCCACCGGTGGCGTCCTCCTTAAGGCGAAGGCGCGAAGCGAATCAGCGGGGGCTTAATGCGCGCGCATCTTCGCGCGCAGGCGGGCAATGGACTGGCTGTGCAGCTGGCACACCCGTGATTCGGTAACGCCCAGCACAGCCGCAATCTCCTTGAGATTCATGTCGTGCTCGTAGTACATGCCCATGATGTGCTGTTCGCGCTCCGGCAGTGTCTTGATGGCGTTGACCAGGGACACCTTGAGCCGCTGGTCGCGCAGCAATTCCAGCGGGTCGGCATCGGCATCGCCCACATGGCGATCCAAAAAGCCGTCATCGTCCTCGTTTCCGCGGGTCATGTCCTCCAGGTACACCAGTTGCGTTCCGCGCACCTTGCCCAGCAGGGATTGGTATTCGGACAGGGGCATGCCCATCTCGGTGGCGATTTCCGATTCAAGCGGGCTACGGCCCAGCTTTTGCTCTATGCGTTGCACAGCGTGTTCGATGTCTTTCTGGCTTTTGCGCGAGCTGCGCGACATCCAGTCGCCTTCCCGCAGTTCGTCCAGCATGGCGCCCCGGATGCGTTGGGTGGCAAAGGTCTCAAACTGCACGCCTTGCGCCACCTCGTAGCGGGAAAGCGCCTCTGCCAAACCCATCATGCCGACCTGGATCAAATCGTCCAATTCCACATTGGGAGGCAGCTTGGCGATCATGTGGTGCGCGATCCGTCGAACCAGCGGGACGTGCTGGCGGATCATCGCGTCACGATCAAGCTGGCCTTTGGCGGTGTACATAGAGAGCGTGTTGGGCACGGGTAGAACGTCAATGGCTCCAGGCAAACTGCGCAGGCACGTTGGCCAGATGGCCGGATGAGAGCGCATTCAGCGTTCCACTGATGGTGCCCGCATTCTCCAGCAGTTGCAAGGCTAGGCGCTGAAGGTCCTGGGGGTTCTGGGTGGCAATGGTGGTGGTGCGCACGGGGCCGCCCAGGTGGCGTTCAGCACACCCTTGCAGCGTCTGCAAGGCCGACTGGGTTTTGCGCCGTTCCGCCGCGGTATTGCCATGCAGCAACGCCGCCACCATGCAAGGCAGGCCGGTGTGCACCGCGATCTGCTTGAGGCTCTTGTAGCTGGTGATGACCCCGGCGGATCCTTGCCCCATCACCACCAGCGGCGTAGTGGCGGTGTGTGTCAACAACGGCCCGAGGGTGGCCGCGGGCGCATGCAGCACCATCAGCCCGTAGGTTCTGAAGTAGGGCAAAAGCCCCTGCAGCGGCGAGGCGTGGGTGCTGCGCGTCTCGCGGCTGATATGCGCGAGGCCCTTGGCGGCCGGAATCACCGCCAGCGACGATGCCGTGGCGCCCATGTTCATGGTGGCCCCATCGTTCCAGGACGCTTGTTGCAGCAAATGCAGCAAACCCGGGCTGTCTTCGGTTTCCAGCGCGGTGCCGTCCAGCACCACCACCGGGTAGCCCAGTCGCTGCAAACTGGCGCAGATCTGCCAAAGCGTTTCGAGCCCCGTGGCGGCGTTGCCTTGGCTGGCAACGGCCAGCACGCGCAATTCAGCTTGAGGGGTGAAGCTGTGCAGCCCCGCGCCTTGATGAAATCCGATATCAAGCATCGACCAACCCCCGTTCATTCATGGTGTCGGGCGAATGCGAGAAGAAGAAGTTCAAGTCCACGGCCTTGGGGTCAAAAGCCGACTTGGCCGGAGCCCGCATCGACGTGGAGATAAGCTTGTGCGCATCGGCACGTTCCCAGTCTTCGGGAACCCGCTGGCCGTTGGTCACGCCGCGTAGCACCATCTGGTGGCGAATCAGGGCGTCAATGGCAGGGCCCAGCTTCACGGCCTCGTCGACCTTGGAGAGGATGGCTTGCTGCGAACCAGCGGTCTTGAATGCGGTGAGCACGTCGTCCAGCGTATCGCCGTGGCAACCGGCGTTCAGCACCAGCAGGCGGTTGACGTTGGGCAGGTCCAGCACATCCAGCATGTCGCGCTTGCGGGGGTCGCGGGGGGCGACGCCCGTGGTGTCGATCAACACCATCTTCTTGCCGCTGAGCAGGCCCAACAGGTCTTGCAAGGCGGCGCGGTCATGCGCAAGGTGGGCCACGATGCCCAGCATGCGGCCGTAGGTGCGCAGTTGCTCGTGCGCACCTACGCGGTACGTGTCCAGCGTGATCAGGCCCACACTGCCGGGCCCATGCACGCGGGCGCACATGGCGGCCAGCTTGGCAGTGGTGGTGGTTTTTCCCACACCTGTGGAGCCCACCATCGCAAAGATGCCACCTTGTTCGTACAGGGGTGGGTCGGCCAGGTCCGTCTTGAGATTGCGTTCCAGCACTTCCATCAACCAGCGCACGGATTCGCCGGCCGAGAGCTCTTCGGGCATGCGCTCCAACACGGCACGGGCCAAAGCGGGCGAATATCCGGCGCGGATCATTTTCAGCATGAGGTTGGACTGAATCGGGTTCTGGCGCGCCTGCCCCAGCCAGGCCAGGGTGTTGAAGCGGTCTTCGATCAGATCCTTCATCGCATGCAGCTCGCTCATCACGCTTTGCTGGTTGCTCGCCTGGGCCAAATGACTGGTCGAGGCTTCCTGGCGGCGACGGGGCGGTTCGGGAGGCAGGTCCACGGGGATGGTGCGCAGCGGGTTGTGGCGAACCACCGCGGGGGCTGGCATGCGCTCGCGCTCCGGCTCCTGGTCGCGGCTGCGTTCCGACAGGGTTTGCGGCTCGGCAGGGCCGTTGAGTGCCTCGTGGCGGCGACGCAGCATGCGTTCGCGCACGTAGTCCTGAAACGACAGCGTGCTCATGGCCAGCTGTTCCGTGTCTTCTTCGATGGGGTTGCGAACCAGCGGCGCCATCACCTTGGCCTGGCTTTCACGCGATGGGATTCCGCGCGCTTGCGTGGGCGCCAGCAACGGCGGGTGGCTGGAGGAGGCCGAAGACCCATTGCTCCCGTCCAGGGCCGACAGAGTGTCTTCTGCCGTGGCCACCACCTCGACGCCATTGGCCGTGGGGCGGTTGGACAAAATCAGCGTGCCGTCGCCAAAGGCCATACGCGCTTTGGCCAAAGCCTCCCGGGATGTGGGAGCGTTAAAGCGTTTGATGTTCATGCTGATGCACCTTTAAGGATCGGCCCAATGCGGATGGTGTGGGTCTCTGGGATTTCACTGTGCGCAAGCACCTGCAGGCGGGGCGCCACGCGGCGCACCAGGCGAGAGATGGAATTGCGGATCTGGTCGGGAACGAGCAGGCAGGCGGGCAGGCCCATTTCTTCCTGCTTGAGGGCCACTTCGGCCGCCTTCTGCGTGAGGATGTCTGCCACGCCGGGGTCGAGCGCCGGGCCCGCTGCATTGCCCAGGGCTTGCACCAAAAGGCGCTCCAGACCGGGCTCGATGGCGATGACGTTGAGTTCGCGGGTGGGGCCGTAGATTTGCTGGACGATGGCGGGCGACAGCGCGATGCGCACGCGGCGGGCGAGTTCCACCGGGTCGGAGACGCCACCAGCGTGTTCGGCCAGCGTTTCGATGATGGTGCGGATATCGCGGATGTGCACAGACTCTTCCAGCAGGAGCTGGAGGACTTTCTGGAACGTTGCGATGGAGACCATTTTGGGAACCACTTCTTCGATGAGCTTGGGGGCCAGCTTGGCCACGTGTTCCACCAGTTGCTGGGTCTCTGTGCGACTCAGAAGCTTGGCGGCTTGCACTTGCATCAAGTGTGACAAATGGGTGGCCATCACGGTTTCGGAATCAACGACCGTAAAACCTGCCATTTGTGCGGCTTCCTTCTGCCGATCGTCGATCCAGTGTGCTGGCAATCCAAACGCGGGGTCGGTGGTGGGGGTGCCAATCAGCGGCGTGGTGATGCCGCCGGGGTTGATGGCCAGGAACATGCCGGGGAAGGCTTCGCCTTCGCCCACCACCACGCCGCGCAGGGTGATGCGGTAGCCGCTGGGCTTCAATTCGAGGTTGTCGCGCACATGCACGGCAGGGGGCAGAAAGCCCACTTCTTGCGCAAACTTGCGGCGCACACCCTTGATGCGCGTGAGCAGATCGCCCTGGCGGCTCTTGTCCACCAGGCTGATCAGGCGGTAGCCCAGTTCCAGGCCGAGCAGGTCCACAGGCTGGAGGTCGTCCCAGGTAGCTTCGCCATCGGTAGCCGGCGCAGGGGGCGCTTCAACTTCAGGCGGCACCTTCTGACGTTCGTACAGCATCCAGGCGGCATAGCCCAGCAGGGCACCCATCGTCAGGAACACCAGGTGAGGCATGCCCGGGATCATGCCCAGCAGCAGCAGAATGCCTGCGGTCACGCCGAGCACGCGGGGCGACATGAACAACTGCTGCACGATCTGGCGGCCCATGTCGTGGTCCTTGCCCACGCGCGAGATCACCATGGCGGCAGCGACTGAAATCAGCAAGCCGGGGATCTGCGCCACCAGTGCATCACCAATGGCCAGCAGGATGTAGCTGTCGGCCGCCTGCTTGGCCGACAAGTCGTGCTGCAAAACACCGATGGCAAAGCCACCGATGATGTTGATCAACAGGATCAGGATGCCTGCGATGGCATCGCCGCGCACAAACTTGGACGCGCCATCCATGGAGCCGAAGAAGTTCGCTTCTTCCGCGACTTCTGCGCGTCGGCGTTTGGCTTCCTTTTCATCGATCATCCCGGCGTTCAGGTCGGCGTCCACCGCCATCTGCTTGCCGGGCATCGCATCCAGCGCGAAGCGCGCGGACACTTCCGCGATGCGCTCTGCGCCCTTGGTGATCACCACGAAGTTGATCACCACCAGAATCGCGAAAACAATCAGGCCCACCGCAAAGTTGCCGCCGATCAGGAAGTGCCCGAAGGCCTCGATCACCGCACCGGCCGCTCCGGGGCCGGTGTGGCCTTCCAGCAGCACGACCCGGGTCGAGGCCACGTTGAGCGACAGGCGCATGAGCGTGGTCAGCAGCAAAACGGCAGGGAACGCCGCGAAATCCAGGGGGCGCAGCATGTATGCCGCCACCATCATCACCATCAGCGCGACCGCGATGTTCAGGGTAAAAAACGCATCCAGCAGCCAGGGCGGGATGGGCAGCACCATCAGCGCCAGGATGGCCACCACCAGCAGCGGCGCCGACATGCCCTGAGCGGCACCCGAGTGGTTGCCCGCCCATTGCCGGAGAGACGTTATGGAGTTGTTCATGCTGGGGCGCCTTGCAACGTGGTGCCATTGAGCGGATCGAGTTCCGGAGGAACGTAGGGGTCAACCAGGCTGTCGGGCATGCGGCCTTCGCCGCGCAGCGCTGCCTTCAGCCGGTACACATACGCCAGCACCTGCGCCACGGCGGTGTACAGCGTGGCAGGGATGGCCTGGTCAAGCTCGGCGTGGGCATACAGTGCGCGCGCCAGCATGGGCGACTGCAGCACGGGCACGCCATGTTCCTTGGCAAGATCGCGGATGCGAATGGCGGTCAGGTCCGTGCCGCGCGAGACAACTTGCGGTGCGCTCATCGTCTTCTCGTCGTATTTCAGTGCCACGGCATAGTGCGTAGGGTTCATCACCACAAAATCGGACTTGGGCACGGCTGACACGCTGGCCCGGTCCGCCACCTCGCGTTGGCGTTGGCGGATGCGGCCTTTGGTGTGCGGGTTGCCGTCCGATTCCTTGTGCTCTTGCTTCACTTCCTCGTGCGACATCTTCAGCCGCGCTTTAAAGAAGTACGCCTGCAGTGGCACGTCAATCAGTGCGGCCATGAACACCACCAGCAGCAGCAGACTCATGCCGGACGTCAGCCAATCGGCCACATGGCGGATGGCAAGCGGAGAGGGCTGCAACACCAGCATTGCCACCTGCTCGATGCTGTTGCCCAAATAGTTCCACGCCACGAACGTGAGGATGGCCGACAGCAGGACCATCTTGGCCACGTTGGCCATCTGTTGTTTGGAGAAAAGATTCACAAACCCGGAAATCGGATTGAGCCGGTTGAACTGCGGTGTGATGGGTTTGGCGCTGAAGATCCAGCCGCCCGCGCCAATGGCGCTCACCAAGGCGGCGCCTCCGGTCAGCAGGGCAAACACCGCGCTGGCGATCACACCAATCACGACCATGTCTTGCAGCCGGGTGATCATGTGGCCGGGCGACATGACCGTGGCAGAGTTGAAGGCCAGTTGCTGGCTCATTGCCAGCTGCATGCGGTTTATCAGCTCCGGGGCCAGCAGCAGCAAGCAGGCAGCACCGGCGCCCAGAATGGCCAGATGCGACAGATCCCGCGAGCGAGCGCCTTGACCGTCCGCGCGTGTTTTTTGCAGCTTGCGCTCTGACGCGGGGAGGCTTTTTTCTTGGCTGGATTCCATGATGGCATGACGGCTGGTGTCATGCCATTGTCGTGAGCGACCTGGAAATCTAAAGCTGGATAAAGGGGCTGCAGCCCCCTCTTATCCTTGTCGGCCCTGGTGCTGGCAACGTTGTAGTCGCAACCAGCTGAAGAAGCACAGGGCTAGGAGGGTTTGTCAAAAATGATAGCTACTAGCGCTTGCGGCATAAGCGCTAGAGGTAATTTTTATACAAAATCAGGAGCTATCAGAATCCGAGGCTGGCCAGAAGATCGTCGACCTGTGATTGGTCGGTAACCACATCGGCCGTGTTCTCGGGGTCCACCACCGGGCCTTGGAGATGGCCGCGTTGGGCTTCGACCACGGGCACCTGCACGTTCGGCGGGGCCGTCTGGATCAACAGCTGCACCAACTGGTCCTCGATGGTGGCAGCAAGGTTCACCACGCGAGCAATCACCTGGCCCGTCAGGTCGTGAAAGTCCTGCGCCATCATGATTTCGGTCAGATGGGTGTCGGCTTCTTTTGTCACGCGTTCGACATCGGTGAGGAAATTCATGATTTCCCCCTTGGCCACCGCAGCCACCGGGTCTTTGACGAGCGACGTCACCACACGGCGCGTCTCAGCTGCGATGAAGTCGTGCTGCGCCTTGGCCTGCTCCACGCGGTTGAGCACCTTCTCGGCCGCTTCTCCGGTGAGGCGGGCGATGTACGACAGGCGGCTTTGCGCATCAGGCAACTCGCCCATCGAGCCGCGCAGTTTGTCGGCATACCCCAGTTCGTTCAGCGAGTCGTGAAGCTGGCGGGTCAGCTGGCCGATCTTGTGGTGGACATCGGCAGGCGGCTGGCTGTGGTCCGGTGTGTCGTCCATGGTGTCATAACCCCATCTTCTTGAGGATCAAGGTCACTTTTTCTTCCAAAGTGGCTTTGGTGAAGGGTTTGACGATGTACCCCGCGGCGCCACCCTGGGCGGCAGCCACAATGTCTTCCTTGCGGGCTTCGGCGGTCACCATCAGAACGGGCAAGTGTTTGAGCTTGTCGTCCTTCTTGATTTCAGCCAGCAGCTGAAAGCCGTTCATGTTGGGCATGTTGATGTCAGTCACCACAAAGTCGAATTTGCTGCTGCGCAGCTTGTTCAATGCGGCCACGCCATCTTCAGCCTCATCGGCATCGGCGAAACCGCTCTCTTTGAGCAGGTTGCGCACGATACGTCGCATGGTGGAGAAGTCGTCAACGATCAAAAAACGAAGGGCTGTGGTCACGTGGGACCCTTTCGGTCGGAAATAGCTGTAAGTATTGTCATGGGTGGCAGGGTTGGTGACAAGTCGTAACTGTTACCTGCTCGGGGGGGGATTTTCCCGCTTTTCATTCAGCAGCTCTGTTGAAGTGATTTCGGGAATCCCTTTGCCCATGAGTCGTTCTTCGGCCTCTCGGGTCAACACCGTGATGGTGATGCGTCGATTGGCAGGGGAGCGGGGGGTTTCTGGCTCCAGCAGGTCGCTGGCGGCCAAACCCACAACACGCCCCAGTTTAGCGTCTGGCATGCCGGCAGTGACCAGTTCTCGCCGCGAAGCGTTGGCGCGGTCGGCCGACAGCTCCCAATTGCTGTAGCCCCGGTCGCTGTTGCCGTACGGCACGGCATCGGTGTGTCCTGCCAGGCTGATGCGGTTTTCTACCCCGCCCAGCGCCGCACCGATCTCGCGCAATATGTCTCGCATGTAGGGTTTTACCAACGCACTACCGCTGTCAAACATCGGGCGGTTCTGGTCGTCCACGATCTGGATCTGCAGGCCGTCGGGTGTGACGTCGATGCGAATCTGCGATTTGTATTCGTTCAGGCGCGGGTTTTCGGTGATCAGTGCATCGATCTTGGCTTCCAGTGCCTTGATGCGGTCCAGATCCTGCTTGGCGCGTTCGGCCTTGGCCGCATCGATGCTCATGCGTCGCTGCTTGGCTTCTTCGGAATCGGAGCGCCGCACCTGGCCGTGCACTTTGGACAGGTCATTGCCGCCGCCGGGAATCACGCTGGAGCTATTGCCCGCCCCGTCGCCGCCGGTCATCGCCACTTTAAGAGGGGAGGAGAAATGAGCCGCAATGCCTTGCAACTCGCCCTTCGCAGTGGAGCCCAGAAGCCACATCAGCAAAAAGAACGCCATCATCGCCGTCACGAAGTCGGCGTACGCAATCTTCCAGGCACCGCCATGCACCGCATGGCCGCCCTTCTTGATGCGCTTGATGATGATGGGTTGGAGCTTCTTTTCTGCCATGGCGTTGCGTTCTGTCGCGGCGCGCGCTTCTTACTTCTTGCCCTTTACATGCCCCTCAAGCTCTGAAAAGCTGGGTCGGTCGCCTGAGAAAAGTACCTTGCGGCCAAACTCGATTGCAGTTGCAGGGTTGTAGCCTTGCATGCTGGCCAACAGCGTGGACTTGATGCACAACAGCTCTTTGGCCGCATCTTCCGTCTTTTGCTCGACCAGGCCTCCGAGCGGCTCCACTACGCCGTAGGCCAACAAAATACCCAGGAACGTGCCGACCAGTGCAGAGCCGATCATGCCGCCCAGCACTGACGGCGGCTGGCCCACTGAGCCCATGGTGTTGACCACGCCTAGCACGGCCGCAATGATTCCGAACGCGGGCAGGGCGCCGGCCAACCGCTGCAACGCGGCGATGGGGGCGTGGGCCTCCTGGTGGTGCGTGTCGATTTCGCTGTCCATCAGCGCTTCAATCTCATGCGAATTGAGATTGCCCGACACCATCATCCGCAGGTAGTCGGTCATGAACTCAATCACATGGTGGTCGCTGCCGACCGTGGGGTATTTTTTGAAAATTTCAGATTCCCCGGGCGACTCCACATCCTTTTCAATCGCCATCAGCCCCTCTTTGCGGGCTTTTTGCAGGATGTCATAGAGCATCGCCATCAGCTCCAAGTAGCGTGCTTTGGTGTATTTAGAGCCCTTAAGCGCCATGGGCAAGGCGGCCATGGTGGCTTTGAGCACTTTGGGCTGGTTGTTGACAACAAACGCGCCCAGCGCGCCACCCATGATGGTGATGATTTCGAACGGCAATGCCGTCAGGATCACCTTGATGTTTCCGCCGTGAAAAACATACACGCCGAAGATGCATCCGAAGCAGACGATGTAACCAATGATGACGAACATGCTTTTGACGGGTTGGGCGGCTGCCGAGGCTAAAAAGAACGGGACGGGCGAGTCCGCGGTCAGCGCGGTTTACCGAAGGTTACTGCAAATGTATCGGATTGATGAGCGTGAAATGCCCCAAGAGAGGTGGCAATACGGGGCTTCTCTGGCAAATCAGGTTTCAATGGCGCACAGTAGCTGAAACCCATTTGCATGTGGGATGCTGCTGCTTCGTTTGCACACAGTGCGCAATGGGGGCGTATTCGTTTTGCCCACACCGCTGCAACTTGCTGAACAGGCACTAGACCGTCACGCGCACAAAGCTTCTATAAAAAGAGGCTCTGGCGCTTTATTGGTAAGCGTGAACTGCTTCTCAATCGATAGCGGTTTGATGGTTCGGGGGCGCTGCTACCCACTCTCTTCACGCACTCAATCCTTACATTTGGCCCATGTTTACGCAGTGACAGGTGCTTTTGGCGGTGCAGGCGCTGCACTATGCTGCGGGCATGAAAGCCGTACTGCTCGCGGGGGGGCTGGGAACCCGCATCTCGGAAGAGTCGCACCTGCGTCCCAAGCCCATGATCGAGATCGGTGGGCGGCCCATCCTTTGGCACATCATGAAGATGTATGCCGCCCACGGCGTCAACGACTTCATCATCTGTCTGGGCTACCGGGGCTACGTCATCAAGGAATACTTCGCCAACTACTTCCTGCACATGTCGGACGTCACTTTTGACATGGCCAACAACCGCATGGAAGTGCACCACCGCCACGCCGAGCCCTGGCGCGTGACGCTGGTGGACACCGGCGAAAGCACCATGACCGGCGGGCGCCTGCGCCGGGTGCAGGAATACCTGGAGCCAGGCCAGCCCTTCTGTTTTACCTATGGCGACGGCGTGGCCGACCTCGACATGACGGCTCAGTTTGCCTTCCACCGCGCCCATGGTCGACAAGCCACGGTGACAGCCGTGCAGCCCCCGGGCCGCTACGGAGCGCTGGTGCGTGACGGCGACACGGTGGCCGGGTTTGAGGAAAAACCGCGTGGTGACGGCGGCTGGATCAACGGCGGCTTTTTTGTGCTGCAGCCCGAGGTGATAGGCCATATCGAAGGCGACGCGACCAGCTGGGAGCTGGAGCCCATGGCCCGCCTGGCCAGCAGTGGCCAGCTGCGCGCCTTTGAGCACACGGGTTTTTGGCAGCCCATGGACACGCTGCGCGAGAAGAACCTGCTTGAAGATCTGTGGCAAGCGGGCAACGCGCCCTGGAAATGCTGGTAACCCACGATGCGCCCTGATCCCGACTTTTGGCGCGGCAAGCGCGTGTTGCTCACCGGCCACACCGGGTTCAAGGGCGCTTGGCTGGCCCTGTGGCTGCAGCGGCTGGGCGCGCAGGTCACTGGTGTGGCACTGCCACCCGCCAGCGAGCCCAATCTGTTCACCCTCTCCGACGTTGCTGACGGCATCGACAGCCATTTCTGCGACATCCGCAGCGCCCAGGCTGTGGCCATGCGCGTGCGCGCCGCCCGGCCCGAAGTGGTGCTGCACCTGGCCGCGCAGGCGCTGGTGCGGCCTGGCTACGCGGCGCCACTCGATACCTTTGCCACCAACATCATGGGCACGGCACATCTGCTCGATGCTCTGCGCGGCCTGGCTGGTGTGCGCGTGGCCGTGGTGGTCACCACCGACAAGGTCTACCGCAACCGCGAATGGGCCTACCCCTACCGAGAAGACGACCCCCTGGGCGGGCACGACCCCTACAGCGCCAGCAAGGCCGCCGCTGAGCTGGTCACCGCCAGCTACCGCGATTCCTCCCTGGCAGCGCAGGGCGTGGCCGTGGCCACCGCCCGCGCGGGCAACGTGATTGGCGGCGGCGACTGGGCGCAAGACCGTTTGCTGCCCGACGCCGTGCGCGCTTGGGAAAAGGGCGCAACCTTGCACATCCGCCGCCCCCAGGCCACGCGTCCCTGGCAGCATGTGCTGGAGCCGCTGGCCGCCTACCTGCGCCTGGCACACTGCCTGTGGGAGATGCCCGCGCTGGCCGGGGCCTACAACTTTGGCCCGCTGCCGCACGAGGCCGCCACAGTCAAAAATGTGGTCGAATTGGCCTCTGGTGCTTATCCATCAAGCGCTATAAGCTATGAAAACGAGAGTGAAGGCCCGCACGAGGCCGGCTGGCTAGCGCTGGAAACCGCGCACGCCCGCCAGGTGCTGGGCGTGGCGCCGCACTGGTCGTTGAACACCGCCGTGGCCCGCACCATGAACTGGTACCGCCAGCAACATGGCGGCGCCGACGCCCGCGCACTGTGCCTGGCCGATATCGACGCCTGGGAGGCCCGCCCATGAGCCGCCTCGCCCTGGCGCCGTTGCCGCTGGCTGGGCTTTTTTGTGTGCAACGCCAGCCGCTGGTGGACGAGCGCGGCTTTTTTGCGCGCCTGTTTTGCGCCGATGAGCTGGCGGGCGCGGGCTGGACGGGCGCCATCGCCCAGATCAACCAGAGCTACACCGCATTGAAGGGCACGGTGCGCGGCATGCACTACCAAAAGCCGCCACATGCCGAAATGAAGCTCGTGAGCTGCGTCCACGGCGAGATCTGGGACGTGGCCGTGGACCTGCGCCAGGGCTCGCCCACGTTTTTGCAGTGGCATGCCGAGCACCTGTCGGCCGACAACGGCCATGCGTTGCTCATCCCCCCCGGTTTTGCCCACGGCTTCCAGGCGCTGAGCGACCATGCCGAGTTGCTGTATTGCCACTCTTCGGCCTATGCCCCCGCCGCCGAAGCGGGGCTGCACCCGCTGGACCCGCGCCTGGCTGTTGCCTGGCCGCTGCCGGTGGGGCAAATGTCGCCCCGCGACGCAGGCCAGCCCGAGATGATCGAAGAATTCGAAGGAGTGCGCCTGTGAAGTGCCGACACTGCGGCAGCCCGCTGCAACTGCCGTTCCTGGACCTGGGCGGCGCGCCCCCGTCCAACGCCTACTTGAGCGAAGCCGCCCTGCGCGCGCCCGAAACCTGGTTTCCGCTGCGCCTCTTGGTCTGCGAAACCTGCTGGCTGGTGCAGACCGAAGACCACGCAGGGCGCGAGGCGCTGTTCACCGACGACTACGCGTATTTCAGCTCGTTCTCATCGTCGTGGCTGGCCCATGCCAAGGCCTATGTCGAAGCGATGCGCGAACGCCTGGGCCTCACCGCCGCCAGCCGCGTGGTCGAAGTCGCATCGAACGACGGCTACCTGCTGCAGTACGTGCAGGCGGCTGGCATCCCCTGCTACGGCGTGGAGCCCACCGCCAGCACGGCAGCGGCCGCCCGCGCCAAGAGCATTGAGGTGGTGGAGCGCTTCTTTGGCGTGGCCCTGGCCGACGAGCTGGCCCGGGCGGGCCGCCAGGCTGACCTGATCGCCGCCAACAATGTGCTGGCCCATGTGCCCGACATCAACGATTTTGTGGGCGGCTTCACGCGGCTGCTCAAGCTCCATGGCGTGGCCACCTTCGAGTTTCCGCACCTGCTGCGCATGGTGGAGGGTTGCCAGTTCGACACGGCGTACCACGAGCACTACTCCTATCTGTCGCTCACGGCCGTACAACGCATCTTTGCGGCCAATGGCCTGGTGGTGATCGACGTGCAGGAGCTTCCGACGCATGGCGGCAGCCTGCGCGTGTTTGCCGCCCGCGCCGATGCCGTGGGCCACCCGCAGGCCAGCGACGAGGGCGCCACCCGCGTGCAGCAACTGCTGGTCACTGAGGCGGCGGCGGGCATGCTGGGCGCCAGTTTTTACAGCGACTTCCAGGCCCGGGCCATACGGGTCAAGCGCGAGCTGCTCACCTTTTTATTGCAATGCCAGGCCGACGGAGTGAGTGTGGGCGCATACGGCGCGGCGGCCAAGGGCAACACCCTGCTCAACTTTGCGGGCGTGCGGCCCGACCTGCTGCCCTATGTGGTGGACAAGAACCCCGCCAAACAAGGCCAGTACCTGCCCGGCAGCCACATCCCGGTGGTGAGCGAGGCGCACTTGCGCGCCCACAAGCCGCAGCGCATCCTCATCCTGCCCTGGAACCTGCGCAGCGAAGTGGCCGAACAGCTCGACTACACGCGCAGCTGGGGTGCGCAGATGGTGGTGGCCGTGCCGCGCCTGGAGGTGTTTTAGGTGATCGAACTGCACCCCACCGCTAAGGTTTCGCCCCTGGCCGACATTGAAGACTCGGTGCGCGGCACGCGCATCGTGGTGGGCGCGCATTCGGTGATCGACAGCTTCGTCAAGGTCAAGCCCGCAGGTGGCACCGGCGACCTGGTGGTGGGCGAGCATGTGGTCATCAACGCGGGCTGCGTGCTCTACACCGGCAACGGTATCCATATCGGTAACTATGTGGCGATTGCCGCCAATTGCACGTTCGCGCCAGTGAACCATGCCTATGCAGACCGCAGCCGCCTGATCCGCGAGCAGGGTTTTCTGCCCAGCAAGGGCGGCATCGTGATTGAGGACGACGTGTGGATCGGCGCCAACTGCGTGCTGCTGGACGGCGCCGTGCTGCGGCGCGGCTGCGTGGTGGGCGCGGGCTCGATCGTGCGCGGTGAGTTGCTGGCGTACACCGTGTATGCGGGCCAGCCGCTGGCGGCCGTAGGGGAGCGCCGGTGACGGGCCTGCCCCCTTCGACGTTTACCGTGCTGGGCGCCTCGGGCTACATCGGCAGCCGCCTGGCAGCGCACCTGGAGGCCCAGGGCCACACCGTGTGGGCGCCTGCGCGCGGCGATGCCGAGGTGCTCACCCGCCCACTGGGCCATGTGATCTATTGCGTGGGGCTCACTGCCGACTTCCGCACGCGCCCGTTCGACACCGTGGACGCCCATGTGGGCCTGCTGGCCGAGGTGCTGCGGCGCGCGCAGTTCGACTCGCTGCTGTACCTGTCGTCCACCCGTGTTTACATGGGGGCGGCTGATACCCACGAAGACGCGCCCCTGGCGGTGCTGCCGGGCGACCCTTCGTACCTGTACAACCTCACCAAGCTCACCGGCGAATCGCTGTGCCACGCCAGTGGCCGCGCCGGGGTGCGTGTGGCGCGCCTGTCGAACGTGGTGGGGCCGGGTTTGGACGCGGCATCGAGCAACCTGGTGGCAGACCTGCTGCACCAGGCCTGGCAGGGCCGGGTGGTGCTGCGCTCCGATCCGCAGTCCGCCAAGGACTACGTGCATGTGGACGACCTGCTGGACTGGCTGCCGCGTATCGCTCTCACGGGCCGCGCTGCCACCTACAACGTGGCCAGCGGCCGCCAGACGATTCACGCCCAGTGGCTGGCCTGGCTGCAGGCACGCACGGGCTGCACCGTGGAGGTTGCCGCGCAGGCACCGCTGCAGCAGTTTCCGCCTATCAACGTGCAGCGCCTGCAAGGTGAATGGGGTGTGACACCCCGTGCCGTGCTGGCTGATGATCTCTTGCAATTTCTGCCATCGAACGACCCCGTTGGAGTAACCCCGCCATGAACCCCGTTGACCAATTCGCCCAGGAACGCCGCACCCGCCTGGCCAGCTATGCCCAGGACACCGCGTTCCAAACGCTGTCGCGCGACTGGCTGCAGGCCTCGATGCAGCGGCAGTACGTCTACAACTTCGACTGGATGGGCCGGCCCATCATCCAGTACCCGCAGGACATGGTGGCCATGCAAGAGCTGGTGTGGCGCGTGCGGCCCGACCTCATCATCGAAACGGGCATCGCGCATGGCGGCTCACTGGTGCTCAGCGCCTCGCTGTTGGCACTGCTCGACATGAGCGACGCCATCGAGGCGGGAACCACGCTGGACCCTCGCACATCAAGCCGCAAGGTGCTGGGGGTGGACATCGACATCCGCGCCCATAACCGCGCCGCCATCGAAGCCCACCCCATGACCAGCCGCATCGCAATGATCCAGGGCTCTGCCGTGGCGCCCGATGTAGTGCAGCAGGTGCGCGACTTTGCGAAGGGCTACCAGCGTGTTTTGGTGTGCCTGGATTCCATGCACACGCACGACCATGTGGTGGATGAGCTGGATGCATATGCGCCGCTGGTCACGCCCGGCAGCTACTGCGTGGTGTTCGACACCTTTGTGGAAGACATGCCGCCGAAGTTCTTTGCCGACCGCCCCTGGGACGTGGGCAACAACCCCAAGACTGCCGTGCACCAGTGGCTGGCCGGGCATGAAGAATTCGAGGTTGACGCCGATATGGAGCAGCGGCTGCAGGTGACTGTGGCGCCGCACGGGTTTCTGCGGCGGCGCGCGTGCTGACGCCGGGTATCGGGCAGTTAAAGGAGGCAGAGCATGGACAATCTGCAGTTTTTTGAAGACAACGGCTATGTAGTGCTGCGGGACTTCTGGCCCGACGGCGAGCTGGAAGCGCTGCAGGCCCAGCTCGACGAGCTGGGCCGACTCGTGGTGGGCCCAGCGTTCAGTTCGGTAGATCGCTCTCGCTATGAAATGTCTGCCGATCAGCAGTCTCTTTTGTACGACCGTCTTAAATACTTGCCCGCACTTTCGTGCATGTCAGGCAGCCAGGCGATTCGGGGCATGAGCTCCGAACTTGGTCTGCAGCATCCGTCGCTGATGGGGTGCTGCAATATGCGTCTGGATAAGCCGTACGACGCTCGGCACCTTTTTGCCTGGCATCAGGATTCTGTGTATTTGCTCGGCTCGGTGAATGCGCTCACGGTGTGGGTGCCGTTGCAGGATGTTGACCTGTACCACGGCACTATTCAAGTGATTGCGGGCAGTCACCGACAAGGGCTCGCGCCGTTCAAGCGCATCAGCGACAAGGTGATAGCGCCCTACGTACCCATGCTGCAGCGCGATCTCTGTTTGGCTGAGGAGGTGACTGAAGAGCCTGTGACCATTGAAGCTAGGCGTGGAGACCTCGTTGTATTCAAACAGATGCTGCTGCACCGCAGTACACCGAACCTGAGCGACCAGATCCGCTGGACGGCCCAGCTGCGCATCACCGATCTGGCAGACGCCGAACACAGGCGCCAACGCTTCCCCACTGGGGACAAAACCAACATTTTTTACGTGGACTACCCCGGCCACGACAGCGCCATTCGCCGGGCACAAGAGCAGCTGACACCCCGGCCACAGTAAGGAGTAGTTACCGAATGACCACAACACCGAAGATCGAGCAGGACCCCTCGCGCTATCGTCAGTCCGGCCGCAGCACCTCGGGCGAGGTGGGCTACCGCGGCGCGCTGCAAGCGCTTTTTTCCAATGCGCGCGGCAGCCATGTGGAGAAGCTTGAAAACTTTGCCTGTTACGTGCCACGCCAGTCGATGGCCCGCTTTTTGTGTCTGAGCGAAATTTTCAAGCTGGCGCTGAATGTGCAGGGGGATGTGATGGAGTGCGGCGTGAACTGGGGCGGCGGGCTCATGACGTTTGCACAACTGAGTGCGATCTTGGAGCCGGTGAATCTTCAACGCCGTATTGTGGGTTTCGACACTTTCACCGGTTTTGAGTCGGTGTCGCCTGAGGATGAGCACGCCGTGATCCAGACGGCAGAGCGCCGCGCAGGCGGATACAAGGCCGACAGCCTGGAGGACCTGCGCGAGACCGTGGCGTTGTTCGACTCCAACCGTTTCATTGGCCACATACAAAAAGTGGAGCTGGTGTCCGGTGATGTGGCATTGACGGTTCCCGCCTATCTTGAACGTGAGCCACAAACGGTGGTGTCGCTATTGCACTTGGACCTTGATTTGTACGAGCCCACGAAGGTGTGCATTGAGCACTTCGTACCCCGCATGCCGAAAGGTGCGGTCATCATCTTTGATGAGCTGAACAACCGCACATGGCCGGGTGAGACGCGGGCTGTTATGGAGGCTCTGGGGTTGCCACGTCTGCGTATTCAGCGGTTCACTTATGAGCCGCACATAAGTTACGCGGTATTGGAATGAACCCAACCAGGCTGTGCAGAAGGGGTGACCTCAGCGGCCCAGTGACTCGGTAGCGTAACGCAGATAAGTCACCGCGAAGTCAGTGTGGCCGTGCGCGTATTCCACTTCAGCCAGGCAGGCTAGCGCAACAGCGTCGCGCGGTACGGCGTTCAGGATGACCTCGGCGAGCTCCGTCACCGCAATCCACTGGCGACCCATAATCTGTGAACCTGACGGTTCCAAATTTGCGGGGGTGCCAGAGGTTTTGGCTCTTTCCACCAAGTCTTGCAGGCGTTGGTGGGCCTCTGACAGGCCAATACGCTGACCGGGCTTGAGGCCTACACCCGGGGTGGGCGGTTGGGTCCATTCGTCCGGTAGTTGAGGTAACCAGTCTTGGATGGCCTGCATCTGGGACGTTGGGTCGTCCGGGTGCAGCGCCCCAGCGAGCCATTGCAGCCACATCACTCGCAGACCCTCGCCAAAGTGGTGGTTGAAAAGGTCCTCGCGCATGATTGCGGAACTCTCCACCTCCTGACGCAGCCCAAGGCGCAGGGCATTCAGTGCCGGCACGTCGGCGGCTAGCTCACGTGCTATGCGCACATAGTCGTCGTGGCTCTCAGCCAGCCATTCGGTGCGCCCCAGATAGGTCAGCAGGCCGACGCCCATTCGGCTTTTGAAACTGTGGCCCACCATCGAAACAATAGGCACCCCCATCCAGAGCACGTCGCAGGTGGTAGTACCGCCAGTCAGTGGGAACGGATCGAGCGCAATATCGATGCGGTGATAGGTCACATATTGGTTGTCGCCATCCAAGGCCACCAGATCCAGCCGTTCGGGGTCCAGACCGAGACCTTGGCAGCGTTGCCGATAGGCAGTGGCGAAATCAGGTCGGTCGAGGTTCTTGCCTTCGATGAGTAGGCGCGATCCCGGCACCGCCTGCAATATTTGACCCCATAGGGCTAGCACCCCGTCGGTAAGTTTTCCCAGGTTGTTGCAAGAGCCGAAAGTAATAAAACCATTCTCCATTGCTGGCGTGGGGCGCACTTGGTAGCGAGGCTGGTAGCGCCACAGCGGGTGACGGCTCATGGGGCGGTAGCAGGCAAACAAGGTGGGCAGACGGTAGAGCTGCTCGGTGTACTCTGCTTGGGCGTCGGGCGGGTCGGTGACCTCGTCGGTGAACTTGTAGTCCACAGCGTCCAGCCCAGTGGTAGCTGGGAACCCTAGCCACGAGACCTGCACCGGCGCCGCCTTATGGGCGAGGGTCAAAAGTCCGTTGTAGCCTGTGTGTCCCGCCAGATCTACCAGAATGTCGATGTTCTGAGCGCGAATGGACTGTGCCTGTTGTTCTGCGCTCAGGCCGGCAAGGCGAATGAAGTGGTCGGCATGGTGCTGAACCCGAGCTGTCACCTGATCGTCGCGTGGAAAGAGATAGAAAGCGAATACTTCGAATTGCCGCCGGTCCAATTGCGCTAGCAAGCCTTCGACGAAATACATGACCGAATGTACCCGGAAGTCAGGCGACAAGAACCCTATGCGCAGCTTTCGCCACGGGTCACGTCGGTGTTCCTCGAAATCGGGCCACGACGGTTTGAGTGGAGGTTCGAAAACCTTTGCGTAGTCACGTGCTGCTCTCGAAAGGCTGGTCGCATCGGCGTCAGGGTCCGCCAACATGAACAAGAGCCGGTTCGTATGGTTCGACGCCTCCAGAGGCGTGAGCGCGATGGCTTCCAGGCAGTCTTGAACGGCTTCCTTGACTTGCCCCATTTCGCGGCGGTGAATGGATTTTTGGGTCAGAGCGGCCGACTTTTCGGAGATATCGGTGGCCAGGGCTGCGGCCTTTTCCGCAGCGCGGAAGCCTTTTTCATGCTGGGTGATCAAATAGCAGCATTGAGACAGTTTTAGCCAGCAAATGGCTTTGTCAGGTCTCAGCTCGCAGACTTTTTCCAGAATGGGGAGGGCCTGCACGTTGCGCACGTGATTAAGCAGAATGTTGCCGTAGTTGATGAGAAGCTCGGCATCGTTAGGCCACAGGGATGCCCCGCGGCGATACACCTCGATCGACTCGTCGACCTTGCCCAGGCAGTCGAGCGCATAACCGAGCAGCCTCGTGGCATGCAGGTCACGAGAGTTTTTGCGCAGGATCTGCTTGCACAGGCGCAGCAGCAAATTCCAATCCTTGGCCTCTAGGGCGGCTTGAAGCCGACCGTCTGCCGGAGCTTTGTTTCTGCCAGGGTTTCTGCCGTGCACTGTGAATCCTTTGCGAATTGTCTAGCGGGCAGTTTAGCCATTGGCGTCTGTGCCAAATGGGTGGAATGGGTGGCGGCATCCGCAGGATGCCAATCGCTTATTGCAGCAGCGCGAGCACGCCTTGAGGAATCTGATTGGCTTGCGCAACCATCGCGGTGCCTGCCTGTTGCAGGATCTGCGCGCGTGACAGATTGGCTGTTTCAGCAGCAAAGTCTGCGTCAAGAATCCGGCTGCGCGACGCAGACAGGTTCTCTGAAGTGATGTTCAGCGAGGAGATGGCCGTCTCAAACCGCGCTTGCAAAGCACCCAACTTGGCGCGCTCGCCGTTGATGAATGACAGTGCGGAGTCCACCGTTTTCAGGGCTTCTGTCGCCTTTTTAAAGGTGGTTACATCCAGATTAGCCACTTCTTGCAAATCAGACGCACTGTCGGCGGGAAGCGCGGTGTTAAACGCGTTAGTTGTGGTGGCGTTGGTCGAGAAGGATTTCTCGGAATCGAGCACCACATAACCGCTAATCGTCGAGCTATCGGCGCCAGATGCTGCAGCCAGGGTGTCGGCCGCACCAATAGCGGTCCCATCTGCTTGCAGCTTCTGAATACTCACTGCGCCCGCATTCGCGCCGGAGGCGGCTCCTTTGTAAATCCCAATATCCTGTCCGGTGGCGTTGGAAAGCACAATGCCTGTGCTGCTGGGGTTCAACGAAGCTGTGACCCCGGTCTTGGCGGACTGTTCGTTAATCGCGGAAATCGCATTTGACAATCCATCCGACGTGTTGAGTGCCGAAATGTTGAATGAAATGGACTGCCCGACTGCAGGGGCTGTGGGTGTGTTTTCCGAGCGCAGTTCAAAAGTGTAAGAACCGATGGATTCAAAGGACAGGTCCACTTCGGTGCGCGCTGTTCCTGTGACGCCTGTATTTGCCGTCTGCAAGTTGATCTTGTCAGCCATGGCCTTGGCGGTGTCATTAGCGACGATGGTGATGTTTTGTGAACCCAGAGCGCCGTTCACCGCCAGCGTTCCCCCAGTTACGCCATTCGCACCCCAGGTGCCTGCGTTGGCGCCACTGCCTGCGCCGTTGGCCGAGGTATTCTGGTTATTGCCGTACACACTGGTCCGCAGGTTGGCGGTGGCTGCTACGATGGTCTGGTTTGCATTGGCGCCGACTTGGAACTGCTGGGTACCAAACGTACCGTTCAACAGTTTTGCGCCGTTGAACTCGGTGGTTTGGGAGATGCGGTCCAGCTCTGCCACCAGTTGACCCACTTCCTGGTTTAGTGCCTGGCGATCGCTAGGGCTGTTGGACGCATTGGCCGACTGCACCGCCAGTTCACGTACACGTTGCAGGATGTCGCCCGCCGCCTTCATCGCACCTTCGGTCACTTGCGCAAGCGAAATCCCGTCATTCGCATTGCGTGCGGCTTGGTTCAGGCCTCGGATTTGGCTGGTGAAGCGTTCCGAGATGGCCAAGCCAGCGGCGTCATCCTTGGCGCTGTTAATGCGCAGACCGGAAGACAGGCGTTGGATAGACGTATTGAGCGACGTCTGGCTCATGCCCAG
>JAHJWB010000022.1 GCA_018828125.1 Gammaproteobacteria bacterium
CGGTGACGGTCATGCTGCTACCAGAGGCGGCGGAAACGCTGGAAATCGTGCCTGCGGCACTGCCGGTGCTTCCCAGGGCGAAGTCATCTACGGAAATGTTGACGACCGGCTCACTGAAATTCACTGTGAAATCAACGGTCGTATCGGTGGAAACGGCACCTCCGGCAGGTGCAGTGCTGGTAACCGACGGAACCACCCCATCCACCACCAGGGCCTTGTTGCTGCCCAGCGAGCCGACAGCACCGGGCGCAGGAAGCGTTAACGTCGCATTGTTCAGCGCCCCGTCGCGTATCGTGCCGCCATTGAGGGCCAAGGCGTTGGTTGCAACATAATCCAAATCTGGAGAGATGTCCCCAGTTTGAATTGTGTAGCTGAAGTAAAGCGAGTTGGTTGCGCCGCCGCTGGAGTAATTCACCACACGATCAGTTGTCCCGGTTTCCAGGGTGAGTTGGGGCGTGCCCGTAACTATGACTGTCTCGTCGAAGTTGACTTGCACGCTGATCACATCGCCAACTTTATAGGTGCTGTTGGCCGCGCTGGATGTGACGGACGTTACGGTTGGCGGGCTGTTATCTGGTGGTGTGGTATTGCCCGTGAAGTTATCAATTGCCAATCCGAAGAAATCGACGGAAGTGAACCGCACTTCATCGACTTGAATTCCGCCGAAATTCATGGTGGTGTTGCCGGTGCCAAATGTCTGGGTCGAACCGACAAGGACACCTCCGAGATAACCGCCAACAGTTACGCTTTCACTATTTGTATTGTCAATATAAACGCTTGTGAAGGTGAATGGCGCCAAGTCTGTGCGAGTAACAACCACGCGTTCCGTTGTAGCTGCATTGAATGTTGAAGACAAAAAGCTCATGGAAGCCGAATTTCCAACACCGAATTGGGTTTCAAGGGCTAAATCGCCGTTGTCGCCATTCGTGGTGAACGTATAGGTAAACGAAATCCCGGCGAGCGAGCGACTGAAGCTGGTGGCATTCCCTCCGGAGTTGTTCATGTCATCTACAAAAGGGGCTGCGTTCGCCGTTGAGGTCATCACTGCGCATGCGAGTCCCAAAATGACGATCCACCAACGCAAGAGATAAGCGACTGAAGTCGGCTTGTCAGCGCAGCAAAAATGACTGGAGTGGACGGACCGCACGATGCTCCTTAAGTTCGGTTGGGTTTCGGTTTGGCGTGTATTTCACACGTGACTGGATATTCGTTCGTACGTAAAAAATATCCCACATTTGTCCTGGACTTTATCTGCCACGCAACGCAACGCACAGCTTTGACGGAAACGAGTTTAATGCAAGGACCGACAACATATGATGCGTAACTTCGCTCCATTCCCGGTCTCGAATCTGGCGTGGCGGTAAGTGTCACTGAGTCATGGTGGAACCCTGCGGCGGCAAACGGGCTCAGGGTGCTGCTGCACCCGGCGCTTGCAGTGGCCCGCGCAGCGCGCAAAGGCTGCTGCCAGCCCCGGGCCGGTGCTGGCCTATCATGGTCGGTTTCCCTGCATAACGCCGCGCCCACCGTGAACCCCCCTTCCGCCCTGCACCCCGAGCCCGCCGTCCCGCCTGATGCGGGCCGTTACCTCGCCAATGCCCTGCGCGAGCAGCGCATCAGCATCCGCGGCGCGCGCACGCACAACCTCAAGAACATCGACCTGGACATTCCGCGCAACCAGCTCGTGGTGATCACGGGGCTGTCGGGCTCGGGCAAATCGAGCCTGGCGTTCGACACGTTGTATGCGGAGGGCCAGCGGCGCTATGTGGAGAGCCTGTCGGCCTATGCGCGGCAGTTTCTGGGCCGGCTTGATAAACCCGATGTGGATCTGATCGAAGGCCTGTCGCCTGCGATTTCCATCGAGCAGAAGGCCACCAGCCACAACCCGCGCTCCACCGTGGGCACGGTGACCGAGATCCACGACTACCTGCGCCTGCTGTATGCCCGCGCGGGCACCCCCTATTGCCCCGACCACAACCTGCCGCTGGCCGCGCAGACCGTGAGCCAGATGGTGGACGCCGTGCTGGCCCTGCCCGAGGACACCAAGCTCATGCTGCTGGCGCCCGTGGCGCGTGAGAAGAAGGGGGAGTTCACCGAGCTGTTTGCGCAGATGCAGGCGCTGGGCTACATCCGCTTTCGGGTGGATGGCCAGATCTACGAGCACGAGAACCTGCCCGCGCTCAAGAAAACGGAGAAGCACAACATCGACGTGGTGATCGACCGCATCAAGGTGCGGGCCGACCTGCAGCAGCGCCTGGCCGAGAGCATCGAGGCCGTGCTGCGCGTGGGCGGACACGAGGGCAATGGCCGCGTGCTGGCGCTGGAGATGGACACGGGGCAAGAGCACCTGTTCAGCAGCAAGTTCGCCTGCCCCGTGTGCAGCTATTCGCTGCCCGAGCTGGAGCCGCGCCTGTTCTCGTTCAACTCGCCCATGGGCGCGTGCCCCGCGTGTGACGGCATTGGCCAGCGCGATGTGTTCGACCCGGCGCGTGTGGTGGCCTTCCCCACGCTGAGCCTGGCCAGCGGCGCCATCAAGGGCTGGGACCGGCGCAACGGCTACTACTTTGCGATGCTGGAGAGCCTGGCAAAACACTACGCGTTCAACATCGAGGCGCCGTTCGAATCGCTGCCTGCGCCGGTGCAGCACGCCATCCTGCACGGCTCGGGCGATGAAGAAATCGCCTTCAGCTACATCATGGACAGCGGTGCCTCCAAGGGCAAGGTGTATGCCAAGAAGCACCCGTTCGAGGGCATCATCCCCAACATGTCGCGGCGCTACCGCGAGACCGATTCGGTGGTGGTGCGCGAGGATCTGGCGCGCTTTCGCAGCACGCAACCCTGCCCTGAATGCCACGGCACGCGCCTGCGTCGCGAAGCCCGCCACGTGCGCCTGGGCGAGGGCGAGCAGGCCCGCGCGATCTTTGAGGTCAGCCACGCCACACTGAACACCGCCCACACCTGGTTCAACGACCTGAAGCTGACCGGCGCCAAGGCCGAAATTGCCGACAAGGTGGTGCGCGAGATCGCCACGCGCCTGCAGTTCTTGAACGATGTGGGCCTGAGTTATCTGAGCCTGGACCGCAGCGCCGAAACGCTCAGTGGTGGCGAGGCGCAGCGCATCCGCCTCGCGTCACAAATCGGCTCGGGCCTGACGGGTGTGATGTACGTGCTGGACGAGCCCAGCATCGGCCTGCACCAGCGCGACAACGACCGCCTGATCGCCACGCTCAAACACCTGCGCGACATCGGCAACAGCGTGATCGTGGTCGAGCACGACGAAGACATGATGCGCGCTGCCGACCATGTGATCGACATGGGCCCGGGCGCGGGTGTGCACGGTGGGCGCGTGATGGCGCAGGGCACGTATGACGAAGTGCGTGGCAATACGCAGTCGCTCACGGGCCAGTACCTGTCGGGCGTGCGCTCGATCGCCGTGCCCAAGCGCCGCACGCCGTGGCTGCCGGTGCTGGAGCAGGCGGCGCCCGTGGTGGAGGCCAAGGCCAAATCGCGCTTTCCGCAAACAGAAGCCAGCAAACGCCGCGCCGAACGCATGGCCGAGCACCACGCGCGCCAGGGCGCCCTGCAGGCGCTGCGCGTGGCGGGCGCCACGGGCAACAACCTGAAGGGCGTCACAGTGGACTTCCCCGTGGGGCTGCTCACCTGCGTGACGGGCGTGTCGGGATCGGGCAAGAGCACGTTGGTCAACGACACGCTGTACGCCGCCGTGGCCCGCCAGCTGTACCGCGCCCACGAAGAGCCGGCCGAGCACGACGAGATCGTCGGCATCGAATACTTCGACAAGGTCATCAACGTCGACCAGAGCCCCATCGGCCGCACGCCGCGCAGCAACCCCGCCACCTACACCGGCCTGTTCACGCCCATCCGCGAGCTGATGGCCGAGGTGAACACCGCCAAGGAACGTGGCTACGGCCCCGGGCGTTTCAGCTTCAATGTCGCCGGTGGTCGCTGCGAGGCCTGCCAGGGCGACGGCGTGGTGAAGGTGGAGATGCACTTCTTGCCCGACGTGTACGTGCCCTGCGACATCTGCCACGGCCAGCGCTACAACCGTGAGACGCTGGAAGTGCTGTGGAAGGGCAAGAACATCGCGCAGATCCTGGAGCTGACGGTGGAGGACGCTGCGGCCTTCTTCAAGGACGTGCCCACCATATCCCGCAAGCTGCAGACGCTGCTCGATGTGGGCCTGTCGTACATCCGCCTCGGCCAGGCGGCCACCACGCTGTCGGGCGGCGAGGCGCAGCGCGTGAAGCTGGCGCAGGAGCTGAGCAAGCGCGACACTGGCCGCACGCTCTACATCCTGGACGAGCCCACCACCGGCCTGCACTTTGCCGACATTGACCTGCTGCTGAAGGTGCTGCACCAGCTGCGCGACGCGGGCAACACCATCGTCATCATCGAACACAACCTCGACGTGATCAAAACCGCCGACTGGCTCATCGACATGGGCCCCGAGGGCGGTGCGGGCGGTGGCACTGTGGTGGGCGTGGGCACACCCGAGGAGCTGGCGGCCAACCCGGCCAGCCACACGGGGCGGTATCTGGCGCCGTACCTGGGCAAAAAACCGACCTAAAACAGGCTCTAGCGCTTATCCTGTAAGCGCTGATGGCTATTTAAAACATAGCAACCAAGCCCTGCCGATCAAGGCAGACACCGCGCTACCTCTGCGTCCAGTGATGCCATGAAAGCCTCCACCGACCGGGTGTAGGCGCTCTCCAGGCCGAGTTGGGCGTTGATGGCGCCGTGGGTCAGCGGCTGGGGCAACACCTGGGCACGGCCGCCTTGCCCCTGCGCGCGTTGCGCCATGGCGTCGGCCTGTCTGCAACTGCCATCCGTGCGCCGGGTGGAGCAGACCAACAGAAAGGGCGCCGGAGGTGTGCTGCGGCCCTGCAGTGCGTGGTAGGGCGAGGCGGCACGCCAGAAGGCCGGATCGAAGCCGAACACCGCGTCGTAAAACGCAGGGTGTGGGGCCGCCATGACGGCGGGCACGTCCAGGGCGGCGCTGTCCAGGGCCACGGTGCCCAGCCAGGCACGCGCCCCGGCTTGTTGCGCGAACGCGGGTGCTGCGTTGACCAGCGCCACCAAGTGCGCGCCCGCCGAATGGCCCATGAGGATGAAGCGCGATGCGTCGGCCCCCCACTGCGCCGCGTTCTGCTGGGCGTTGGCCAGTGCTGTGGCCACATCGCGGGCCTGCTGCAAGACGTCCACCGTGGGCAGCAGCCGGTAGTTCATCGACACGACCACAAACCCGCGGGGCACCCAGCGGGCGACCTTCTCTTGCACCACACGCCCCAGGGCCTTGTCGCCCATGGTCCACGCGCCTCCGTGCACCATGAAGATGACGGGCGCCGCATTGCCCGGTGGGTGGGGCGATGCAGAGGCTGCCGCACTGGGCAGGTGGTAGATGTCCATGCGCTGGCGCCGGTCGGTGCCGTAGGGCACGTCGCTCAGCCGCGCCACGGATGCGGCGGTTGCCGCGGGGCCTGGGGCGCTTTCAGACGGCAGAACGGGCGCAGGTGCCTGGGCCAGCGCCATCGGGGTTGTCAGCAGAGCCAACGTGGTGGCAAGGGTGGCAAGGATCCGGCTGGGTTGTGGCATGAATTTTAAGTCAAATGGGCCTCTAGCGCTTGATTGACAAGCGCTGACAGCTATCAAATTAGGAATGCTTCCATCTGATTCTTTTCCACCCCCTTGCTGTCCGACGTGAACGCAGGGGGGGCTGGGTTGCCTCACAAGGATGCCAGAGAGATCTTCTTGTCCGCTAGCTGGCGGTACAGCGTTTGCCGGCTGATGCCCAGTTGCCGCGCGGCGGCTGACATGTTGCCGCGGGCGGCCTGCAGCGCCTGGTCGATGGCGGCTTGGGACAGTTGCTGCAGGCTGAGAGTGGCAGGCAGGCCCTCCGCGGCAGTGCCTGCTGCGGCTTCGCCGCGGGGCGATGCGGGCGCCGCTGTGAGCGCCTGCACCAGGTCATCCGGCATGTGCTCCCAGCCCAGCGTGTCTTCGCCCTCGGCCAGCATGGCGCTGGCGGTGCGCAGTACGTTGGCCAGCTGGCGCAGGTTGCCGGGCCAGGGGTAGGCTGCCAGGCGGGCCAGCAGGTCAGGCGCCACCCACACGTCAAACCCCAAGCCCTGCTCCGTGGCCAGGTCGGCCAGCAGGCGCTGCAGCAGCGCTACGAAGTCGCTGCGCTCGCGCAGCGCAGGCAACTGCACTGTGAGACCGTTGATGCGGTAGTACAGGTCTTGCCGAAAACGCCCCTGCTCCGCCGCCTGCAAAAGCTGGTTGTGCGTGGCGCAGACCAGTGCAAAGTCCACCGGCACAGCCTTGCTGGAGCCCACCGGTGTCACGCTGCGCTCCTGCAGCACGCGCAGCAGGCGGGTTTGCAAGGCCAAGGGCATGTCGCCGATTTCGTCGAGAAACAGCGTGCCGCCATGGGCCTCGCGCAGGCGGCCCAGGTGGCCTTCCTTGCGCGCGCCGGTGAAGGCACCGGCCACATGGCCGAAGAGTTCGGATTCGATCAGGTGCTCGGGGATGGCCGCGCAGTTGATGGCCACAAACGGGGCGTCGCGGCGCGGGCCGCTGGCGTGCAGCGCGCGCGCAAACACCTCCTTGCCCACGCCCGACTCGCCCTGCACCAGCACCGCTATCGGCTTGCCCACCACGCGGCGCGCCTTGTCGGCTGCGCTGCGCCAGCGCGCGTCGCCGGTGTCCAGCTGGGCCAGTGCATCTTGCTGGGGCACTGCGGCGGCGACAGCAGCGGGCCGCGTGGGGGTGGTAACCCAGGCGGAGTCCATCTGCACCTGGGCAAACAGCAATGCACCTTGCAGTGTGCGCAACGCCTGCGGCTGCTGGGGGCGGCGCTTGTGGTGCGAGAGCAGGTCATCCATCCGCACGTTCAGCACCCGCTCCAGCAAAGTGGCGCCCACATCGCCCGCGTGCAGCCCCAGCTGCGCCAGTGCCGCGCGGTTGGCGCCCACGATCCAGCCGTCAGCCGACACCGCCACGATGCCCTCGGCCACGCTGCCAATGCCCTCGGGCGCGCTGTGCAGGTGCACGCGGATGTTGCGCTTGCAGGTGGCCGCCAGCAGGCGGTTTTCAATCATGCGGGCAGCGGTGCTGACCAGGCCCAGCGTGTGGGCGTGGCCGTTGCGGTAGTCGCCCGAGATGTCGAGGATGCCCAGCAGCTCGCCGGTGGCCGACAGGATGGGCGAGGCCGCGCAGGTGAGAAAGCTGTTGCGCTCCAGAAAATGCTCGCCGCCATGCACCTCCACCGCGCAGGCCTCGGCCAGCGCCGTGCCGATCGCGTTGGTGCCCCGGTGGGCCTCGTGCCACGACGCGCCGCTGGTCAGCGCCACGCGCTCGGCTTTGTCCACAAAGTGCGGGTCGCCCAGGGTGTGCATGAGCATGCCGCGCCGGTCGGCCAGCACCACCACGCTCTGGCTGTGGCGCACCTGCTCAAACAGGTATTCCATCACCGGCCGCGAATGCGCGAGCAGCTCGGGGTTGCTGGCCAGCACCTGCCGCAGCGTGCCACTGCTGGGGTGGTCGATGGCCTGGGGGCGCCCGGTGGGCACCAGGCCCGCCGCCAGGCTGCGCGACCAGGAACGCGCCAGGCGCTCGTCCACCAGGCCGCTGGGGCACTGGCCAGAGTCCAGCAGGTGCTGGCGGGCCTGTCGCAGCGCGACGGGGGAAGTGTTGGGGCGCACGCTTTGTCTCCGTGCAGGGTCATGGTGCCCTGCTTGTGTGGTTGTGAAGCCAGTATGGCGGCCTGGGTTGCCCGGGGCAAGGGCGCGGGCGCAAGACGAGTACCAACTGTTCCATTTCGTGACAGGTGTGCCGTGCTGGCACAGCCCGGTGTTGTCCGCAGCCCTCTCGCCAAGGCGGGACTGCGAAAAACCGCAATGAAATCAACGGCTCCCGCGCCGCAGCGTGCTGGCATGGGTCTTGAGTAGAGGTTGGGCATCGGACAGGTCCGCAGGGCCCGCCCGATGCACACAACAACCGCAGGAGACAACGCAATGACCGTATACGCAGCCCCCGGCGCCGCTGGCGCCAAGATCGCCTACAAGCCCCAGTACAACAACTTCATCGGCGGCAAATTCGTGCCGCCGGTCAAGGGCCAGTACTTTGATGTGATCTCGCCCGTCAACGGCAAGGTCTATACGCAGGCCGCCCGTTCCACGGCCGAAGACATCGAGCTGGCGCTGGATGCCGCACACGCTGCCGCCGACGCCTGGGGCAAGACCGACGCCGCCACGCGCGGCAACATCCTGCTGAAGATTGCCGACCGCATCGAGCAGAACCTGGAGCTGCTGGCCTACGCCGAAACCGTAGACAACGGCAAGGCGATCCGCGAGACGCTCAACGCCGACATTCCGCTCACGGTGGACCACTTTCGCTACTTTGCGGGCTGCGTGCGGGCGCAGGAAGGCGCCTTGAGCAACATCGACGAGAACACCGTGGCGTACCACATCCAGGAACCGCTGGGCGTGGTGGGCCAGATCATTCCGTGGAACTTCCCCATCCTCATGGCCGCATGGAAGCTGGCCCCCGCGATTGGTGCGGGCAACTGCGTGGTGCTCAAGCCCGCAGAGTCCACGCCGATTTCCATCCTCATCCTGGCCGAGCTGATTGCCGACCTGCTGCCGCCCGGCGTGCTGAACATCGTCAACGGCTATGGGCGCGAGGCGGGCATGCCGTTGGCCACCAGCAAACGGATCGCAAAAATTGCCTTCACAGGATCGACCAGCACGGGCCGCGTGATTGCGCAGGCCGCTGCCAACAACCTGATCCCCGCCACGCTGGAGCTGGGTGGAAAGAGCCCCAATGTGTTCTTCGCCGACATCATGGACAAGGACGATGCCTTCCTCGACAAAGCCGTCGAAGGCCTGGTGCTGTTCGCATTCAACCAGGGCGAGGTCTGCACCTGCCCGTCGCGTGCGCTGATTCAGGAATCGATCTATGACCAGTTCATGGAACGTGTGCTCAAGCGCGTGGCCGCCATCCAGCACATGAACCCGCTGGACACCGACAGCATGATGGGCGCGCAGGCATCGAAAGAGCAGCTCACCAAGATCCTGAGCTACCTCGACCTGGGCAAGCAGGAAGGCGCCGAAGTGCTGGCCGGGGGGGGCAGGCGCACCTGGGTGGCGACCTGGAAGGCGGCTACTACGTGCAGCCCACGCTGTTCAAGGGCCACAACAAGATGCGCATCTTCCAGGAAGAAATCTTCGGCCCCGTGCTGGCCGTGACCACGTTCAAGGACGAAGCCGAGGCTCTGGCCATTGCCAACGACACGCTGTACGGCCTGGGCGCGGGCGTGTGGAGCCGCAACGGCAACGTGGCCTACCGCATGGGCCGCGCCATCAAGGCCGGGCGTGTGTGGACCAACTGCTACCACGCTTACCCGGCGCACGCAGCGTTTGGCGGCTACAAGGAGTCGGGCATTGGGCGTGAGACGCACAAGATGATGCTGGACCACTACCAGCAGACCAAGAACCTGTTGGTGAGTTACTCAGAAAACAAGCTCGGCTTCTTCTGATGGGGGGGCGGTCCAAAAACCGTCCCTGGCGTCGTTGCTCCGTCTTGCCGTACCGTTGCTACGGTCTGCGACGGAGCACGGAAGCCTCTGCACGAATCACCGCGCCATGTGCATCTGCGGACTCGGGCGGTCAGCGGCGTTACCAATGCTCGCAATAGCTGTGGCTATTGCTGTGCTTGGCGCCTTGCAGCCCATCCCGATCCGCAGCGCTCACTTTCCGCTCGATTCGTTCAGAGGCTCCCTGGCCAGGAACGGTTTGTGAACCGCTGGACACGCTGCTGGCGGCGCGTTGTTCCAACGCGCCGCTTTTGCTTCTTTTGCATTGCATGCTGGAGACACCCATGGTCGACAAAGTCATCGCCACCCCCGCCGCACTGGAGCTGGTGGCTTTCCTCCAAACCAAACACGGGCCCGATCTGATGTTCCACCAGTCGGGCGGCTGCTGCGACAACAGCGCAGCCAATTGTTTTCTGCCCGGCGAGATCACCATGGGCGCGGGTGATGTGTACCTGGGCGACATCGGTGGCTGCCCGTTCTACATCGGGCTGGCGCAGTACGAGACCTGGAAACACACGCAGCTCATCCTCGATGTGATCGAGGGCACGGGCGGCACCTTTTCGCTGGAAGGGCCGGAGGGCAAGGCGTTCCACACGCGCTCGCGGGTGTTCACGGCGAAAGGGTTGGCGGAGCTGGCCGAGTCGAAGGCGGACAGCGCCCGCGGCGTTGTGCCCTCACCGCCTGTTGGATAGCCAAAAATATGATCAAAAAAGCCTCTGGCGCTTATCCGTAAAGCGCTAGCAGCTATCGAAGTTGTAGTGAAGGGCGGTTAAAACCCAGGGCGTTGCCGCGCGACGCTGCTTCACCACCCAGCTGGAACACCGACACCACCTGCACGAGGTCGTCGGCCTGGTTCGGCAGGCTGCTGGCGGCTGCGGCCATTTCCTCGACCAGGGCTGCGTTCTGCTGGGTGACCTGGTCCATCAGCGTCACGGCCTCGCCCACCTGGGCCACGCCCAGCGACTGTTCATGGCTGGCGGCGCTGATCTCGCCCACGATTTCGGTCACACGGCGAATGGAGGCGACCACCTCGCGCATGGTGGTGCCCGCTAGATCGACCAGGGCGCTGCCCTGTGCCACGCTTTCCGCGCTCGCGCTGATCAACGTCTTGATCTCGTGCACAGCCTCGGCGCTGCGCTTGGCGAGGTTGCGCACCTCGGTGGCCACCACGCCATAGCCCAGGCCCTGCTCGCACGCGCGCGGCTATTCCGCGGCGTTCAAGCCCAGGGCGTTGGTTTGGAAGGCAATGAAGTCGATCACGCCGTCAAGTCTGCGACCCTGCGCGGCACCCATTCCCTGGCCCCCCAAGCCCCCCGCTGCGACAAACGCTGCGCTGGAGAATAATGAGCCTCCCCCGTTTCTGGAGCACCCCGCATGCACTCAATCACCCTGCGCTTTCTGGCGTCTGAAAGCAGCCTGCTGCAAGCTGGCCGTGTCCCGGGGGGCACGGTCTTGCGATGGGTGGACGACGCCGGATACGCCTGCGCCAGCGCGTGGGCCGAGGGGCCGTGCATCACCGAGTTTGTGGGCGGCGCCGACTTTGTGCGCCCCATTCGTCCAGGTGATCTGGTGGAGGTGCATGCGCGGCTTACCCGCACCGACGAAGCCAGCATGAGCTTGGCCGTGGAGGTGCGCAGCGGTGGCATTCACGGCGCGCCGTTGCAGGACGTGGTGCACTGCGTGGCCGTGTACACGGCGGTAGACATGGACGACGCCCCCCGCGCCGTCGACAAGTGGAGCCCCCAAACCCCCGGTGATATCGCGCTGGCGCAGCGTGCCCAGGCGCACATCGACGTTGCGCGCGCTGCGCAGTGACGGCGCCGATGTCCGGGCAAGGAACGGGGCTGGCGGGCGGCCCTCTGCGCGCGCGCGACCTGCTGGCCGCATTGGTCGTGGTCATCCTGTGGGGCGTGAACTTTGTGGCCATGAAGTGGGGGCTGCGCAGCTTCAGCCCGTTTCAGCTGGGCGCCGCGCGCTATCTGTGTGCAGCGCTGCCACTGGTGCTGCTGGTGCGGCCGCCGCACATGCACTGGCGCTGGGTGGTGCTGTTCGGGCTGTTCCAGGGCGTGGGGCAGTTTGGCTTTTTGTTCATCGGCCTCAAGGTGGGCATGACGGCCGGGCTGGCCAGCGTGCTGCTGCAGACGCAGGTGTTCTTCACCGCGCTGTTTGGCTTTGCGCTGCTGCGCGAACGGCCCGGGCCGCCCTTGCGTTGGGGCATGGTGCTGGCCGCGCTGGGGCTGGTGTGTTTTGCGATGAACTACGTGGGCCCGGGCTCCGGCGTGGGTGTGGCGGCAGCCACTACGCTGGCCGGCTTGCTGCTGACCCTGTGCGGCGCTGCGATGTGGGCGGCGTCCAACATCGTGTCGCGGCTGGCGCAGCAGCAAAGCCCGGGGTTTGACCCCCTGGCTTTCGTGATCTGGGCCAGCCTGGTGCCGGTGCTGCCGTTTGTGGCCCTGTCCGCCGTGTTCGACCCGGACGCCGCCCGCTGGCTGCAATGGCAAACGCTGGCCGATGTGCCGCTGCTGTCGTGGGCGGCTGTGGCCTACCTGGGCTGGGCGGCCACCATCGTCGGTTATGCGCTGTGGACCAATCTGCTGCAGCGCTACCCCGCCAACCGCGTGGCGCCGTTCAGTCTGGCCGTGCCCGTGGTGGGGCTGACGGCAGGCTGGCTGTTGCTGGACGAGGGTGTGGCGCCCTGGCAGTGGGCCGGGATCGCGCTGGTGGTGGCGGCGCTGGCCTGTGTGGTATTGGGGCCAAAGTTACAACCCAAATTGGCCTCTGGCGCTTGATGAATAAGCGCTTTTAGCTATTAATTCAGTAGCATAGTCGTACGCAAAAGGAGCAGGCCAGCCCCCTGGGCTGCCTGCGCAGTAGTGGGTTTCACAGTGCCGTGCGGGTCGCAAAACGCACCACCGTCACGCCTGCGCGTGCCTGCCGCACCGAGGGCATCACCAGCACACAGTGGTCATACGGTGTGGTCACGGGCACGCCATCGTTGTCGCCGATGACGGTGCCGGCCTTCTCGAACATCTCCAGTCCCGTGTACGGTGCCACGAAGCGGAAGGCGCTACTGGTGGCCACCACGGGGCCGGTCACCTCTAGCGCCCACTGGCGGGGCGCGTCGGGCTGGCGCCAGCCGGGCAACTGCTGCGCCAGGGCGGCCGCGCTGAGGGCGCCGGACTGCTCGATGAAGCGCACGCACTGGTCTTGCGCCACCGCACGGCTGGCTGGGTCGCCATGAAAGCCGCACTCGACCAGCAGTGATCGCGTGTCGCCGCCGGTTTCGTCCGTCAGCCCAAAGCGCCCGTAGTCGCGCATGCGCACGCCGTCCTTGTGGCCCGCGTCTACCACGATGTGCTCGGGCGAGCGCATGGCGCGCGCGAGTTCAAGGTTGCGCGGCTGCATGCCGGTGAGCAACAGCGGCGCGGAGGGCTCGTGCATCGAATGGATGTCGAGCAGCCAGTCCGCCTGCGCCACAAAGGGGCGCAGCGCGGCGGCGCGGCGGCGCTCGTTGGTGTCGGCCGCCTCGATGCGTGCGTCCAGCCATTGCCGGTTGAGGTCTTCGTCGGTGAAGCGCGAGGCGTCGTGGTTCTGCGGGTCAAAACGATCAAACGCATCCAGGTTGCAGAACGCCAGCGTGAGCGTGCCACGCTCGGGGCGCACACCTGCCTCCAGCAAACCCTTGAGCGCCCAGGCGCCGCACAACTCGTTGCCATGCACCAGTGCGCTGACCATCACGTGGCGACCAGGCAGGCCCGAGTCAAAGTGCCACACGCCTGGCGTGCCGGTGTTGCCCGCGCGCCAGGCAGAAATGTCTGGCGCGGGCAGCTCGAAAACCAAGGGTTGCACGGCGGTGTCGTGGAGTGCGGCGATGCTCATTCTTCGATCTTGGCGAATTCGACAATCTTCTTGTACTTGGCCACCTCGGTGGCCAGGAACTGGTCGATGTTGAAGTTGGGCGCAGCCACCGTGGAGCCGCTGGCTTCCATCTTCTTTTTGAAGTCGGGCGATTGCAGCGTGTCGTTCAGTGCCTTCTTCACCTTGTCGAACACCGGCTTGGGCAGGTTGGCCGGGCCCATCAGCGCAAACCACACGCCGATGTCCACGTTCTTGTACTGCGGTGTTTCGGCCAGCGCGGGGATGTCGGGCGTGGTGGCCGAGCGCTTGGCTTCGGTGGTCCCGAGGGCAATGACCTTGCCGCTCTTGATGTGCGGCAGGCCGCTGGAGAGCACGAACACGCCGTATTCCAGGTTGTTGCCCATGAGGTCGTTGGTGAGCGGCGCCACACCCCGGTAAGGGATGTGGGTCATGAACAGCTTGCCTTGTTCCTTGACCATCTCACCGGCCAGGTGCAGCGACGTGCCCACGCCCGAGCTGCCATAGCTGAACTTGCCCGGGTTCTTGGACACTTTTTGCGTGAAGTCGGCCAGGTTCTTGACGCCCGCGGTGGTCGATGCCACCAGCACCAGCGGCTGAGAGGCCACCAGGCCGATGGCGGTGAAGTCCTTCGGGCCGTATTTGATCTTCTTGTTCACCAAGTTGACGATGGCCAGCTCATTGCTGGCGCCCACCAGAAAGGTGTAGCCGTCTGGTGCTGCGCTGGCCACCTTTTGGGCACCGATGGCGCCGCCTGCACCGCCAATGTTTTCAATGACGACGGGCACGCCCAGCTTGGCACTCAGCTCCAAAGCCACGCTGCGGCCGGTCAGGTCAGTGCTGCCGCCGGGTGGATAGCCCACCACGATGGTGATGGGCTTGGAGGGGTAGGCTTCTTGCGCGAAGGCAGGTGCTGCAGCCATCAGGGCCAGGCCGCACAACAGGGCGGTGCGGCGCAGGGAGGAGGGATTGGGCATGGTGGGTTCCTTGGTGGGTGACGCGTGGTACGGCCTGATTGTGGGAAGGCCCACACCCCTCGTTGGTGCTGAAACGGCACCAATACTTGCCAATACTGTCCGCCTCCCTGAGGAAAACCCGGAGGCTCAGCGCTGTGACAACGCTTTCCACAATGCCTCTGCCAGCGGTCCCAGGCGCCGCTTGGGGCGGTACAGGCGCACGTCAAAACGCACTTCCATGCGCGCATCGCCCGCTACGGCCAGCCGCTTGGCCTTGCAGTCGGCGTGCACCATCGACCACGGCAGCCAGGCCACGCCCAGGCCTTTTTGCACGTATTCGTAGTGGGCGTCAGCCGAGTCGCATTCGACCACCCGCTGCAACCGGGGCGCGTGGGGGTTTTGCGCCAGGTGGTCTTCTACCAGCCGACCGAGCGCCAGCTGCGGCGCATAGGCCAGGTAGGGGATCAGCGTTGCATCCGGCCCGAAGCGGTGCAGCGCCTGGCCCTGCGCGGTGGCGCGCGACACCGGCACCAGCCGGTCTGATGCCACCGTCAGGTGCATGAACTGGCGCGCGTCCAGCCGTATCGCCAGCGCCGGGTGGTGGTAGACCAAGGAGAAGTCGGCCTCGCTCCGCTCCAGCATTGCCACCGTGTCGGCCAGCGCGCGGGTGCGGATGCACAGCTCGGCGCCTTGCAAAATCGGTTGCAGCCGCACCAGCCAGTCGGCCACCACGGTGCGCGCCAGGGTGCGGCCAGTGGCCAGTGTTACGGTGCGTGCCTGCCGACCGGCCAGGCTTTGCAACTCCTCGTGCGACTGCGCGAGGCTGCGCGCCATGTGGCCGGCGGTTTCCAGAAAGCTCTGTCCGGCGGGGGTCAGCGTGACGGGCCCACCGCCACGTTCGACCAGCGGCGTGCCCGCCCAGGCCTCCAGCGCGCGGATGCGGCGGCCGAAAGCGGGGTGCGTGACATGCCGCAGTTCAGCAGCACGCGTGTAGCTGCGCTCCTGCGCCAGCACGATGAAGTCTTCGAGCCATTTGAGCTGCATGGGGAGTGACCGGGTGCAGCGGCAGCGCGAAGGCTTTGCGTGTCAGACCTGCTGTTGCGTCAGCGGGCGCGCGCGGCTTCGAGCACCGCGCGGGTACGCTGGGCTTCGGTGCGTGCCGCGGCCGCAAAGTCGTCGCCCTTGGAGGCGTACAGGATGGACCGCGAGGAGTTCACGATGATCGGCCCGCCATCGCGCAGCCCAGCGCGCACGGTGGCTGCGGCATCGCCGCCCTGGGCGCCCACGCCGGGTATCAAAAGCGGCAGCGTGGGGGCAATGGTGCGCACGCGCTCGATTTCTTGCGGGTAGGTGGCGCCCACCACCAGGCCCAGTTGGCCGTTCTTGTTCCACGGCCCTTGCGCCAGGCGCGCTACGTGTTCGTACATCAGCGGCTGGCCCTCAACGCTGGCCAGGCGCTGCGTCTGCAGATCGTCGCCGCCCGGGTTGGAGGTGCGGCACAGCAAAAACGCGCCCTTGCCGTGGTACGCCAAGTAGGGCTCGATGGAGTCAAAACCCATGAAGGGCGACAGCGTGACCGCATCGGCGCCGTAGCGCTCGAACGCCTCCTTGGCGTATTGCTCGGCGGTGGAGCCAATGTCTCCGCGCTTGGCGTCGAGAATGACCGGCACGTGCGGTGCGTTGGCACGCATGTGCTGCATCAGGCGTTCGAGCTGGTCCTCGGCGCTGTGCGCGGCAAAGTAGGCGATCTGGGGCTTGAACGCGCAGACCAGATCGGCCGTGGCGTCCACAATGGCCGCGCAAAAGTCATAGATCTTGCGCGGATCGCCTTGCATCCCCGCCGGAAACCGCGTGGGTTCCGGGTCCAGGCCCACGCACAGCAGAGAGTTGTTCTGCGCCGTGGCGTCGCGCAGCATGTCGGTGAAGGTCATGGGGCGTGATTTTAGGGGCGCCGGGGCGCGGCCCCCGTGGGCGTCAGGCAGACGCTGCTGCGCGTTTTTCCAGAATCTCAAACGCTGGCAGCGTTTTGCCTTCCAGCACTTCCAGAAATGCGCCGCCGCCGGTCGAGATGTAGCCCACCTGTTTCTCAATTCCATATTTGGCAATGGCCGCCAGGGTGTCGCCGCCACCTGCAATGCTGAAGGCCGGTGATTCGGCAATGGCCTGGGCGATTTCGCGCGTGCCGTTTTCAAAGGCGGCAAATTCGAACACACCGACCGGGCCGTTCCAGACAATGGTTCCGGCGGACTTGAGCTGTGTTGCCAGGCGTTTGGCGGTCTCAGGGCCGATGTCGAGGATCAGGTCGTCCGCGGCCACATCGGCAGCGGCCTTGACGGTAGCGGGGGCGTCTGCGGCAAAGGTCTTGGCGGTGACCACGTCGGTGGGGATCGGCACCTCGGCACCACGCGCCTTCATGGCGGCCATCACCGCACGGGCTTCTTCCAGCAGGTCGGGTTCGGCCAGGCTTTTGCCAATGGGCAGGCCCGCGGCCAGCATGAAGGTGTTGGCGATGCCGCCGCCGACGATGAGCTGGTCCACCTTGTCGGCCAGGCTCTTCAAAATGGTGAGCTTGGTCGACACCTTGGAGCCCGCCACGATGGCCGCCAGCGGGCGCTGGGGCTGTGCGAGGGCCTTGGTGAGTGCGTCGATTTCTGCCGACAGCAGGGGCCCTGCGCAGGCGATGGGCGCGAACTGGGCGATGCCGTAGGTGGTGCCTTCAGCGCGGTGTGCGGTACCAAAGGCATCGTTCACAAAGATGTCGCACAGCGCAGCCAGCTTGCGCGCCAAATCTTCCTTGTTCTTCTTTTCTCCCACGTTCAGGCGGCAGTTTTCCAGCAGCACAACCTGTCCGGGGGCCACGGTGACACCGTCCACCCAGTCCGACACCAGCGGCACCTCGCTGCCCAGCAGCTCTGCCAAACGTGCCGCGACGGGGGCCAGGGAGTCTTCAGGTTTGAACTCGCCTTCGGTGGGCCGACCCAGGTGGCTGGTCACCATGACCGCTGCGCCAGCGTCCAGCGCCATGCGGATGCAGGGAATGGACGCGCGGATGCGGGTGTCTTCAGTGATGCGGCCAGCGTCGTCTTGCGGAACGTTGAGGTCGGCACGGATGAAGACGCGCTGGCCGTGGGCCTTGCCCTGGGCACACAGGTCGGAAAAGCGGAGGATGTTCATGTCGGGAGGTCTGAAGTGGATGGGGCTTGAGGGCTGTCATTTTAGTGAGCGAGCCTGTGCTCCCGGCGCGCACCACGCCAGCGGACGCAGTGGAAGTGGCTCTGCCAGGCCACTGGCGTCGTCCCCCTTGGGGGAAGCCGCGCAGGGGCTCAGGTAGGCTTCTCTACCAGCCCCAGCCAATGTGCAGCGGCAAATACACCGCCATGCCCACCACGATGGTGCCCAGAATGCCGCGGCGCCAGAAGTAATAGGCGCTGGCGCAGAGCACGGCGGGCAGGCGTGCGTCCATGAAGGTGTCGATGAACTCGCCCTGAGTCATGAGGATTTCGGGGGCGATGACGGCGGTGAGCGCCGCCAGGGGCGCGTATTTGAGCCCGCGCTTGAGCCAGTCGGGCAGCGGCAGCTCTCGCTCGGGGATCATGAAGAACGAGCGCGAGACGATGGTGATGACCGCCAGGCCCACGATGGCCAGAAAAGGGCCGATCCAGGACCAGGTCATCTGGAAACCTCCGTGCTGCGCACTGCGGTGCGAGCTTGTTTGGGGCGGCCCGGCACGGCGCTCATGGATGGCGTTCCTCGCGCAGGGGGACCACATCGCCCGCTGCGACATGTTCGCGTTCTTCGGGGGGCATCACGCTGTTGGCGGGCACCAGCAGCAGCTCGGGTTTGTGGCGGCGGCGGTCGACTGCTTCCATCAACAATCCAGCGGCGACAGCGGCAGCCAGCGCAACGAGGATGTTGAGCTTCAGGGGCAGCGCAAAGGCCGCAATCGCAGCGGTGGCTGCCACCCCCGTGGCGAGCCAGGTGGCCCGGTCAAACAACAGCGACAGCAGCACCCCCAGCAGTGCGAGCACACCCGCAAAGCCCAGACCCCAGGACAGTGGTACAGCATTGGCCAGCAGAATGCCGGCAATCGACGGCACTTGCCATGCCAGCCAGTTGGAGCTGGCAGCGCCCCAGAAGTACGGGATCTGCTCAGGCTCCGGGCGGGGCTCGGGGAACCGCTTCATGAAGGCCACATAGATCACATCTCCGCTGAAATACCCGATGGCCAGGCGCTGGCGCAGCGGCAGGTGCGCAAAGTAGCTGCGCCACATGCTGCTGAAAATCACAAACCGCAGATTGACGCACGCGGCTGTGAGCCAGATGACCCACAAAGGCGCGCCCACCGACAGGAGCGGGATGACAGCCAGTTGCGCGCTGCCCGCGTACACCATCAACGACATGAACACGGCCATGCCCACCGGCATGCCACTTTTGACCATGGCCACGCCAGTGACGAGGCCCCAGGCGGCAATGCCCAGTGACGTGCCCGCCATGTCCACAGCGGCAAGCCGGAACGAGGGTTGGCGTAGCGTGTGGCGGATGACCGCGGTGCGGCTCATGGCGACGTTGGTACTGCCGTGGTCGACGGGGCGGGGCCCAGCACGGTTCCCGGTGCCAGGTCGAACCCCCGGAGGAAATCTGCCGCTGGCAATCGCTTGCCACCCGCGCGCTGCAAGGTCGTCAGCCGCAGGGTCCCGTCCCCGCAAGCCACCGTGATGCCCGTTTCATTCATGGACAAAATATGGCCGTAGCGCTTATCTGTAAAGGATTGTTTGCTATCAATTTCACAAGACCAGATCTTGATGGTTTCGCTGCCAACTTCCGTGCTCGCACCCGGAAACGGGTCAAACGCGCGAATGCGTTGGCTGATCGTGGCGGCAGGCAAGGACCAGTCAATGGCGCTTTCGGCTTTTTCGATCTTGTGGGCGTAAGTGACGCCTTCGGCTGGCTGCGGCGTGGGATTAAGCCCCCCGCAGGCCAGCAGCTCCAAGGCTTCGACAATCAAGCGCCCACCCAGGGTGGCGAGGCGGTCATGGAGCAAGGCGGTGGTGTCGACCGGGGCAATGGCGATGCGTTCCATCAACAGCATGGCGCCTGTGTCCAGACCCGCATCCATCTGCATGATGGTGACCCCTGTTTCGGCGTCGCCAGCCTCAATGGCCCGGTGAATGGGCGCGGCGCCACGCCACCGGGGCAGCAGACTGGCGTGGATGTTCAGGCACCCATGGGGTGGAAGGTCCAGCACCCACTGCGGCAGGATGAGGCCGTAGGCCGCTACCACCATCACGTCCGCCTGCGCGGCCAAAAGGGCTTCGCGTGCAGCGGCCGCATCGTCCGGGTATTTGCCGTCTAGCCGCAGGCTGCGGGGTTGCGCCACCGCGATCCCGTGGTCTAGCGCGCATTGTTTGACAGGCGACGCCTGCAGCTTCATGCCGCGGCCCGCTGGGCGGTCGGGCTGGGTGAGGACCAGCGGAAGGGTGAAACCCGCGTCCAGCAAACGCTGCAGCGCAACGCGGGCAAACTCGGGCGTGCCGGCAAAGATGACTCTCATGGGAACCAATGTCAGTGGGTACGCGCTCAATCGCGCGCGTTATCGAAGAGGGGCAGTTCGTCGGTGAACATCACTGTGCGGACGACGCCTTGGCGATCCATGTGCACATGGGCCAGGCGCGGGTCGGAGTTCTGGCGGAAGCGGTAGGTCCAGATGTCCCCATCAAAACGGGCCACGCGCTCTACCCGCAATGGGGGGCCAAACGTGCGCTGGATGTCGCCCAAGGTCCATACGCCGACTGGAATCGTCTCAAACCGCGTCTGGGTCAGCACCTGTTCGTTGCGCACCAGTCGGCCAGCTGCATCGAAATCGAGGTTGTAAGCGGCAAAACCGGCCGGAAGCTCGGAATACAACAACCGCTGCCCGGACGGAAGCGCATAGATAGCGGTGGGCGGACCCAATCTGGCAATGACCTCAGCCCGGGGTGTGCCGGGGGCTTCCCTGTCGGGCAACGCACAGCCTGCAAGGTGTAGCACCAGCGTCACAAAGGCCAGGCGCGCCAGCACTCTGCCACCCCATAGGGAGCAGAGCGCGGCAGCGTTCACTCGCGGGACTCCCGCTGCTGCTTGATCATCTTGGTCTTGATGCGGTTGCGTTTGAGGGGCGACAGGTATTCCACGAACACCTTGCCCATCAAGTGGTCCATTTCATGCTGGATACAAACGGCCAGCAAGCCATCGGCCTCAATGACACGCGATGTGCCTTTGTCGTCCAGTGCGCGGACATGCACGGCATCAAAACGCTCCACGCCGTCGTAAATGCCCGGCACCGACAGGCAGCCTTCGTCGTTCAAGTGCTTTTCGGCACTGGTCCAGACAATTTCAGGGTTGATCAGCACCAGGGGTTCGTTGCGCTCTTCAGACACATCGATGACCACCAGCCGCTCATGCACATCCACTTGCGTGGCGGCAAGCCCAATGCCGTGGGCGTCATACATGGTGGCGAGCATGTCGGACGCGAGCGTCCGGATGCGGTCATCCACCGCCTGAATGGGTTGCGCCACCTTGTGAAGCCGGGCGTCCGGGTAGCAGAGAATGGGAAGGATTGCCATGGATACAGGTAAGAGATGTCGCTATTTTCGCCACTTTTGGGCGCTGCTGCAGCCCACAAAGCCAATAATCGTTGCCGAATCAAGGGCTTGAGCAGAGAATCTCAGATGGTTTGTAACGTATTTGCCCGGTCGCTCGCATGCCGCGAGCGTCGTGGCGCCAGTGAGGGGGCGTTTCACAATGCATGAAAAAAGGAACAACATGACGGCATTCACCAGCGTGCAGCGGACCGCCCTGGGCGCGCTCACCATCATTGCTGGCGCTATGCTCGTGGCTCCCGCTCAGGCGCAAAATTTTCCGATCTCCGGTGGCCAGCGCGCCACGGCCCAGCAGGTGTCAGAGCGCGGGATTCCCTTGTCGGAACTCGCGCCCAACGCCCCGGACAGCTACACCGTCAAGCGCGGCGATACGTTGTGGGGCATTTCGGGGATGTACCTCTTGCGGCCCTACCGCTGGCCAGAGCTGTGGGGGATGAACCTCAAGGCCATTCCCAATCCCCATCTGATTTTTCCCGGGCAAACGCTCTATCTCGACAAAGCAGATGGCTACGCGCGGCTGCGCACCAGCCCCTCCGGTCAAGCCGAAACGGTCCGTGTTTCGCCCCGCACCCGCAGCGACAGCCTGATGGGCACAGCGCTGCCAACCCTCAAACCGCACCTGATTGAGCCATTTCTGGTGGAGCCTGTTGTCGTGGATGCATCGGTGCTGGAGCGTGCTCCGCGGATCGTGGCGACCACTGAGGAGCGCGTGCTGATGGCGCACGGTGATCGCGCCTATGCTCGCGGTATCGATTCAGCGCCTTTGCGCGTTGCGCCTGGCGAGCAGCGGTATTACCGCGTGTACCGCAACGCCGTGCCATTGAAGGACCCGGTGAGCGGTGAAATTTTGGGTTACGAAGCCCAGTACCTTGGCAAGGCTGAGCTTGTTCGCGGTGAAACCACGGAAGATGTGCCGGACGGCAAAGGCGGCTTCACTTTGGACAAAGTGCCTGCGACGGTGGATATCTCCGGCACGAAAGAGGAAATACGTGCCGGCGACCGCTTGTTGGCCGAACCCGGTCGCGGGTATGTGAGCTACACACCGCAGGCTCCGCAGCGCAAAGTGGACGCCCGCGTGGTTTCCATCTACGGCGAGTCTGCGGTTGCCTATGCAGCACAGAACCAAGTGGTCTCCATCAACCTGGGCGCCCGCGATGGATTGGAGCCGGGTCACGTCCTGAGCATTCTGTCCAAGGGTGAGCGAATCAAGGACACAACAAGCGATTCCAAAGAAATGATCAAGCTGCCCGCTGAAGCCAATGGCATGGCCATGGTGTTCCGGACGTTTGACCGTGTCTCGTACGTGTTGATTCTGGATGTCCGCAACGGTGTGCGTGTAGGCGACCGTTTGGTCAACCCAGAATAAATTGGCTGCGCAGATGTTGGTGTGGACTCCGTTGAGTTCTCGCCTGCCTCTAAGGCTGATTTAGCAGTTTCATGGAACGTGAAGAACTCGGAGGGTGGCTTCGGCTCACCCTTTCGTCTGGCGTGGGCAATGGCGCCGCCCGGCGACTGCTCTCGGCGTTCGGGCTTCCGCAAGCTGTCTTTGAGCAGCCTGAAGCGGCCCTGCGGCAATGTGTGACGTCCGCACAGGCGCGCGCACTGTGTCAGGTGCCTCCCACACTGCCTGACTTGCTGGAGACCACGGTGACATGGTTGGCCTCTGCAGATCCTGTAGGGCCCGCGCGCGCTGTGATCAGCTTGGGCGACAGCCGTTATCCACAGGCGTTGCTGGATACCGAAGACCCGCCGCTGTTGTTATATCTGATGGGACCAGCGCGTCTGCTAGTTCACCAACCATTCCCGCGTGAACGTTGTCTTGCCGTTGTGGGCAGTCGCAATCCCACGGCTCAGGGTGCGGAGAACGCCAGGTTATTTGCGCGGGCCTTGCACAGTGCAGGGCTCACGATTGTGTCGGGGCTGGCCTTGGGCGTCGATGCCGCTGCGCACGAGGGCGCGCTGGATGTGGCGGTATCTGGCTCCTCCGATGCGGCTGCCACGATTGCGGTCGTAGGCACGGGTCTGGACAGGGTGTATCCGCGCAAAAACCTGGATCTCGCCCACCGCATCGCAGCGAATGGGCTGTTGGTCAGTGAGTACCCGTTGGGGACGCCGCCACTCCCGGCAAACTTCCCCAAACGCAACCGGATCATTTCGGGGCTTTCCCAGGGGACGCTGGTGGTAGAGGCCGCCCTCGCCTCCGGCTCACTGATCACCGCGCGCATGGCGGTGGAACAAGGGCGAGAGGTGTTCGCAATCCCCGGCTCTATCCAAGCACCGCAGTCGCGCGGCTGTCACGCCCTGATACGCCAGGGCGCCAAGTTGGTCGAATCGGCTCAAGATGTGCTCGAAGAACTGCGCATACCTGCTATCCCCGGCTTGGGGCAGAGTGGAGGCGCAGCTTCTGCGGACATGGCTGCTGAGGCTGAGGAACCTGAGGGCCCGCTGCTGGAAGCCCTGGGCTTTGATCCGATGAGCGTGGATGCGCTGGTTGCGCGCACGGGCATGGACGCGGCATCGCTGCAGGTCGCGCTATTGGAGCTGGAGTTGGACGGCCGTGTAGCACGGCTGCCAGGCGGCCTCTTCCAGAGGATGGGAAGCGCCTGAGCGTTCGGTGGTGTTCCCCACTTCACTGGGGCACGCGCATCGAGACTGCTAAAGGCAAGTGCCGTGCTTGTAAATCGACCGTCTCAGACTGCTTGAAAGGGCGCAGGGCCCGCCGGATCAATCCAGCAAGCGCTCAGGGTTGGCGTCCAGCTTGGCCAGTGCGTCGCGCGTGGCGCGCAGTGTCAGGCCTTCTTCATCCTGGGCCACCAGGAGGCCCGCCTGCAGGTAGGCCGCCAGACGGCGCAACTGAATGAGATAACTGCTGCCGTCGACCGCGGCAAACAGATGCAACTGCTTGCGCTGGCTTTGCCAAGCGTACTGAACCTGGGCGGACGCGCCGTTGTGGTCCAGTGTGTACCAGGTGCCAGGCTGCAGCTCCTGGGCCCAGACCACCATTGCGTCATCCACAGGGGCCCCGTTGTCGGCCACCACATGGATGGACGAGGCATCAATGCCCAGCATCATTTCAATGTTGTCGGCATTGAGTGGCATGTCGCCCAGCGTAGCGTCGCTGATGAAGTCTTCGAGGTTGGCCAGACGTTTGGCCATAGCGTCAATGTGAGCCTGCGGGATCGATGCTGTCTTGGACAAGAACGCATCGGCCAGCGTATCTGTCAGCGTCTTGATCTGCACGTCCTGGGCTTCGCCGGTGACGTTCATCAACGCGAGCCCCTGGCGCAGGCGCTGCAGCAGCCCGGGCAGGTTCTGAATCACCTGCGCGCGATCGCTGCGGTTGGGCTTGGCGCTGGCGGCCCACACCAAATCTGCTGCGGTGCGTTTGAGCGAGATGGTGTCCGCATGCTGCGGCCCGTCACGCACAGCGGACAAGGCCAATACTTCGGCCCAAGTCTTGAAAAGAAACTCGCGGATCTCGTCGCGCACCGGCATATCGCGCAGCATGGTGCGCAGCTCAATGGTGTACTGGATGGCCAGCGTCTCTCTTTGTTCGACCTGCTGGGCCACACTCACCAGGCGCGAAGTGGCCTGCTTTTCGGTCAGGAACTTGGACAGAAATTTCTCGAATTCGTCATACACCAGCTGAAAGACGCGGCGCCCTGTCTCGGGGTATTGCTCGATGACCTGCACCACACGGCGAATTTCAGCTTCCAGCGCACTGCCGTTAATGGTGGTGGCGTTAAAGCCCATTACGCAGGCACCCATGCGGTCGATCAGTTTGCGGGCCGGGTGGTCCAGGTTGCTGAAGAATTCTGGCTCTGCCAGGGCAACGCGCAGCACGGGCACCTGCAGGCGCGCGAACCACACGCGCACGGCCGGTGGAATCCGGTCTTCGGCCAGGATGCTCTGGAACATCAACGCCACAACTTCAATGATGGCTTTTTCACCCGCGGTGTTGGCCTTCTTCTTGAGTTCGGTAGATCGCTCGCGTACGCTGCCTACCAACTGCACCACCGCCGCAGGGCTGTAGTCCTCCATCAGGGTGGCGACACCACTGTAGTAAGTGTCTGCGTGCACCCGGTGCGCCGTGAGCGCATGGGCCAACGCGGCGGAGGCGGGGGGGGCGTTCACCATGTCAAAGCCGGTGGCGGGCTGGGTGAGCAATCGGCGCAGTTGCCCCATCACCCCTTGGGCCCGTTGGCGCGCCCGCGACAGCGGCGTCATCCCCGTGGCAAACGCCGTCTGCATCCCCCGTTGCGGATAGCCACCGGGTGGTTGGCCGCGGTGCTGCTGCGGATGCGCGCCGCCTCCCCGCGGAGCCTGTTGTTGCGGCACCATGCCACCGCGCGCTGCGGCCATGGCTTCGCGCGTCTGGGCCAGCGCCTGCGAGGCCAGGCCACCGGCACCCGATTCGCCACTGTGGCCCGATCCCCCCGTCACCGAGCCGCCTGATGTGCGCCGCACACGTGACTTCAAATCCGTCTGCGGCGTAACGCCTTGCTCAACATAAAACACATTGACGGCCTGGTACTGCTTTTGCAGCAGATTGGCCAATTCGCGCTGCAGCGGGTCCACCACCGTCAGCAGGTCACCGCGGGGAAGACCGGCCTCCACCCACTGCTCGACCAGCAACAGGCACACCGTGTCCGGCCGCAGGATGTCACTGTTGTCGAGGTCCTGGCCCTCCAGCGACTGCGTGCGTTGGCGCAGGGTGTCGAACTGGTTGCTGACCTGCTCGCTCACCGTCAGTGCCATGCGGGAGGCCACGATCTTGTTTTCGACCACGTCGTCGCTCTGCAACTCAAACTGGCTACCCCCCGCCCCCGCGGGGACATGGCTGCCGCGGGTGGTGCTGACATGGGGGGCAAGGGCTTCACGCCAGGCCTTGCCTGCACGGTCTATCCAGGCTGCGTTGTGCTGCTGGTAGGTCATCCATGCATCACGCCGTGACTGCATCTCGCGCGCTGTGCCCGTCTGGGTCATCAGCGTGGTGACAAAATCCAATACGGTTTTGTCCAGATCGCCCAATCCTGCGCAGAGCCCCTCCACGAACCGCTGGCGCGCCTGGCGGGCCAGTCGGCGCTGCGGAAGGGAAGAGGGCGTGGGCTGCATGGGTAGATATTAGCGGTTCAGACGGTTGCCCCGGCATGAGGATCATTCGGATCCCCGTCCTTCTTGGCGGGCTTGACAAGATCCTCTCGCTTGACCCCCAGCCACATGGCAATGGCGGCGGCCACGAACACCGAGGAATAGATGCCGAACAAGATACCAATGGTGAGCGCCAGCGCAAAGTAATGCAGGCTGGGCCCGCCAAACAGCAGCATCGACAACACCATTGCCTCGGTCGAGGCGTGGGTGATGATGGTGCGGCTCATGGTGCTGGTGATGGCGTGGTCGATGACTTCGGCCGTGTTCATCTTGCGGTATTTGCGGAAGGCTTCGCGGATCCGGTCAAAGATCACGACCGATTCATTCACCGAGTAGCCCAGCACCGCCAGCACCGCCGCCAGCACGGACAGCGAAAACTCCCACTGGAAGAACGCAAAAAAGCCCAGGATGATCACCACGTCGTGCAGGTTGGCAATGATCGCCGCCACCCCGAACTTCCACTCGAAGCGCATGGCAAGGTAGATCACGATGCCCACGACCACCATGGCCAGCGCCATGAGGCCCCCTTGAACCAGCTCCTCGCCCACTTGCGGGCCGACAAACTCGGTGCGGCGCAGCGTGACGGCCGGGTCCGCAGCCTTGAGCGCGCCCAGCACCTGTTCGCTCTGTTGCGCGGACGAGACGCCCTTTTGCGCCGGCAGGCGGATCATCACATCGCGAGCGGTGCCAAAGTTCTGAACCTGCACGTCCGAGTAACCCAGGCCCGAGACGGTCTCGCGCACCTTGGCCAGTTCGGCGGGTTGGCTATAGGCCACTTCCATGACCGTGCCCCCGGTGAACTCCACCGATAGGTGGAGGCCACGCGTGATCAAGAAGAAAACTGCGAGAGCGAAGGTAATGAAAGAGATCGCGTTGAAGATCAACGCGTGCTTCATGAACGGGATGTCTTTTTTGATGCGGAAAAATTCCATGGCCGCTGTCCTTTAGTTTGTTTTGGCCACGGCAGTACCAGCCTCAGGCTTCCAGACGGTACCGATCGACACGCTCTTGAGCTTCTTCTGGCGCCCGTACCACAGGTTCACCAGGCCGCGCGAGAAGAACACGGCCGAGAACATGCTGGTCAGAATGCCAATGCAATGAACCACGGCAAACCCGCGCACAGGGCCCGAGCCAAAGGCCAGCAGGGCCAGACCAGCGATCAGCGTGGTCACGTTCGAGTCAAAAATGGTGGCCCACGCGCGCTCGTAGCCCGTGTGAATGGCGGCTTGCGGTGCAACACCCGAGCGCAGTTCCTCGCGGATGCGCTCATTGATCAGCACGTTCGAGTCAATCGCCACGCCGATGGCCAGCGCCATCGCGGCGATACCCGGCAGCGTGAGCGTGGCCTGCAGCATCGACAGCACCGCCACCAGAAGCAAAACGTTCACCGCTAAGGCGATGCTGGAGAACATGCCGAACAGCATGTAGTAGGCGCACATGAAGATCGCAATCGCGATCAGGCCCCACACCACGCTGTTCACACCACGTTCGATGTTGTCGGCGCCCAGGCTGGGGCCGATGGTGAATTCTTCGATGATTTCCATCGGCGCGGCCAGCGAGCCCGCACGCAGCAACAGCGCGGTGTCGTTGGCTTCCGCCGTGGTCATGCTGCCGGAGATCTGCACACGGCCGCCGCCGATTTCGGTGCGGATCACGGGCGCTGTCACCACTTCGCCCTTGCCCTTTTCGAACAACACGATGGCCATGCGCTTGCCCACGTTTTCGCGCGTGACGTCGCGGAAGATGCGCGAGCCCTTCGCGTCCAGCGTCAAGTTGACTGTCGGTTCCTGCGTCTGGCCATCAAAACCCGGCTGTGCATCGGTCAGGTTCTCGCCCGTCAGGATGACCTGCTTTTTCACAATCACCGACTGGCTGTTGCGGTCCACGTAGCGTTCCGAGCCAAAAGGCACCGGTCCACGGCCGGTCTCGGCCGCGCGGGCTTCGGTGCCCTCGTCTACCAGGCGCACTTCCAGCGTGGCGGTGCGGCCCAGAATGCGCTTGGCCTGGGCGGTGTCCTGCACCCCGGGCAGTTGCACCACGATGCGGTCCAGACCCTGCTGCTGAATCACGGGCTCGGCCACGCCCAGCTCGTTGATCCGGTTGTGCAGCGTCACGATGTTTTGTTTGAGCGCCTGTTCCTGCACCTGGCGCGTGGCCTCGGGCTTGATGGTGACGCGCAACTTGAACTCGCTGCCCTCGGGCGCACTGGTGCTTTGCAGATCTGCAAACTGGTCGGTGATGAGGTTGCGAGCGGCGGTCAGTGTGGCTTCGTCACGCAGCTTGATTTCCACCGTCTGGCCGTCGCGGCTGATGCCGCCATGGCGAATGTTCTTGTCGCGCAGCGTGGTGCGCAGGTCGCCCGCGTAGGACTCGGCCTTTTTGGTGAGGGCTGCCTGCATGTCCACCTGCAGCATGAAATGCACGCCGCCGCGCAAGTCCAGGCCCAGGTACATGGGGTTGGCGTGCAGGGCCTTCAGCCACAAGGGTGAACGCGAGATCAGGTTTAACGCAACCACAAACGAAGGATCAGTCTCATCGGGGATCAGCGCCTTCTGAATGGCGTCCTTGGCCTTCAGTTGGGTGTCGGGCGTGTCAAAACGCGCGCGCACCGATGTGCCTTCCAGCGCCACAAAATCGGCTGTCACGCCTGCAGCCTTGAGCGCGTCCTCCACCCTTTGTTGCACCGCAGCGTCCACCTTGACGGTGGCCTTGGCTGACGAGACCTGAACGGCAGGCGCCTCGCCAAAAAAATTGGGCAGGGTGTACAAAATCCCCACCAGCAGCACGATCACCAGGATCGCGTATTTCCACACCGGATATCGGTTCATGATCGCGCTCTAACCTCTCGGAAAGCTTCAAAGGGCGGCCTGCTCGCAAGCCTGCCGCCCTTTCACAGTTTCATTGAATAAGCCCCGCGGGCTAACTTTTATTTGACCGAGCCCTTGGGCAGCACCTGGACCACAGCGCTGCGCTGGATCTGTACTTCGACATTGCTGGCGATTTCAAGGTGCAAAAAGCCCTCGGACAGGCGCGTGACCTTCCCGACGATGCCGCCAGCGGTAGCCACTTCGTCGCCCTTGGCGATGGCGTCGATCATGGCGCGGTGTTCTTTCTGGCGCTTCATCTGGGGGCGGATCATGACGAAGTACAGCACCACAAACATCAGCACCAACGGCAGCATGCCCGTGAGCGAGGACATCATGTTGCCGCCTTCAGCGGCGGCAGCGGGTGCGGTTTGGGCAAAAGCAGAAGAAATAAACACGGACTGGACTCCACAAACGGATGGTCAAAATTCACGAAACCCGCCACGGGTGGGCGCTGTAGCGGCCGTCGGGGCAGAACAGGGCATTGTATGCGGCCCCCTGCCAATTGCCGCCTGGGGATGACCCAAGGGGGTGGCGGGTGTTTGCCTGCCCACAAGGCGCCATGGCGGCGGGGTGAAGAGCTTTGTGTAAAAATGGCCGCTAACGCTTATCCATAAAGCGCTGGCAGCTATCTTTTTAATAGTAAATGGTGCGTCGCGGGGCGGGCGCTTGGCTCGCCCACCCGTCAGGCCGCCTTCCGTTGGCCTGGGACTTGCCCACCGCGCCACTGGGCCATAAGGCCATCCCACTTGGGACGGGCCAAGTGCAGATGGCGCTCTTTCACGTGGCCGTAGCCCCGGATTTCTTCGGGAATGCGCGCAATCTCCACCGCCAGGGCCAGGTTGTCGGCATTCAGCGTGGCCAGCAGTTCGTCGATGCAGGCGCGGTATTCCACAATCAGCGCGCGCTCCATGCGCCGTTCTTCGGTTTTGCCGAACACATCCAGCGCCGTGCCGCGCAGGCCTTTCATCTTGGCCAGCACACCGAAGGCGCTGCGCATCCAGGGGCCAAACGGCTGCTTCACCAGTTCACCCTTGTCGTTCTTCTTGGCCGTCAGGGGCGGTGCCAGGTGGTGCACCAGCTTGTAGTCACCCTCGAACATGTTGGCGATCTTGTCCGTGAAGGCCTTGTCGGTGTGCAGACGAGCCACTTCGTACTCGTCCTTGTACGCCATCAGTTTGAACAGGTAGCGTGCAACAGCTTCCGACAGCTTGGTGCCGGTGCCCAGCTTGTCTTCTGCAGCCTTCACTTTGTCGACATACGCCTGGTATTCAGCGGCGTAGGCGGCGTTCTGGTAGCCGGTGAGGAACTCCACGCGCTTGCTCACCATTTCGACCAATGACGGCTTCTTGACGAACTGGATCACCTGGGCCGCGGCAAACAGCGCTTGCACCGACGCCAGATCGTGCGCGCAGCGACGGCCCCATTCGAAGGCGGCCTTGTTGTTGTCCACCTGCACGCCGTTCAGCTCCATGGCGCGCATCAGCGAGGCGAACGTCAGTGGCACTCGGCCTTTCTGCCAGGAGTAGCCCAACATGAGAGGGTTGGTATAGATGCTGTCGCCCAGCAACTGGGTAGCCACTTGCTCGGCATCAAAGGCGCCGACGCCGCCCGCGCCCACGGCCGCGATGATCGCGCTGTCGCAGTTGGCACCCGGGAACTGCCAGTCCGGGTTGGTCACAAAGGCCGCCGTGGGTGTGCCGTGCGTGTTCAGCGCCACAAAGGTGCGGCCCGGCTGCATCACGGCCAGCGTGTACTTGTGCGCAGCCACGATGGAATCGCAACCAATCACTAGGTCGGCCTTGGCGGTATCGACCTTGGTGGTGTAGATGGCGTCGGGACGGTTGGCGATCTGGATGTGGCTCCAGGTGGCTCCGCCCTTTTGGGCCAGGCCACCGGCGTCCTGGGTGATGACGCCCTTGCCGTCCAGATGCGCCGCCATGCCCAACAGCGAGCCGATGGTGATCACGCCCGTGCCGCCCACGCCGCCGACCACAATGCCCCAGGCCGTCTCGGCCACCGGCAGTACCGGCTCAGGCAACGGTGGCAGTGCCGACAGGTCGCCCTTCTTTTCCTTCTTGGGCTTTTTCAGCTTGCCGCCCTCCACCGTCACAAAGCTCGGGCAGAAGCCGTTGACGCAGGAGTAATCCTTGTTGCAGGTGCTCTGGTTGATGCGGCGCTTACGGCCGAACTCCGTCTCCACCGGCTCGACCGAGAGGCAGTTGGACTTGGTCGAGCAGTCACCGCAACCTTCGCACACCAGGTCGTTGATGACCACCGTCTTGTCGGGTGTGGCCAGCGTGCCGCGCTTGCGGCGGCGGCGCTTTTCGGTGGCGCAGGTCTGGTCGTAGATGATGACCGTGCAGCCCTTGATCTCGCGGAACTGGCGCTGCAGGGTGTCCAGCTCATCACGGTGGTGCACGGTGACGCCGTCGGCCAGCGGCACGCCGTCGTACTTGTCGGGCTCGTCCGTCACGATGATCAGCTTGACCACGCCCTCGGCCTTGAGGCTGTGCATGATCTGCAGCACCGAATGGCCCTCGGGCCGCTCGCCCACCTGCTGGCCACCGGTCATGGCCACGGCGTCGTTGTAGAGCACCTTGTAGGTGATGCTGGTGCCCGCCGCAATGCTCTGGCGGATTGCCAGCAGGCCGCTGTGAAAGTACGTGCCGTCGCCCAGGTTGGCAAACACGTGCTGATCGGTGGTGAACGGTGCCTGGCCCACCCAGGTCACGCCCTCGCCACCCATTTGGGTAAACGTGCTGGTGTTGCGGTCGGGCATCCAGTTGGCCATGTAGTGGCAGCCAATGCCGGCCACGGCGCGCGAGCCCTCGGGCACGCGGGTGCTGGTGTTGTGCGGACAGCCGCTGCAAAACCACGGGGCGCGCTCGCCCGTGTCCACTTTCAGCTCCGTCATGGCGCGCTCACTGGCCTCGACGATGGCGATGCGCGCATCCATGCGCGCAATGATGTCGCTCGATACGCCCAACTTCTTCAGGCGCTTGGCAATCGCCTTGGCGATGATGGCGGGCGTCAGGTCGGCCTTGGCGCGCAGCAGCCAGTTCTGGCTCGGGTTGGGCATGGACCATTCGCCGCCCGTGGCGTCGCCCTCAGGCTCGTCGAACTTGCCCAGCACGTGGGGGCGCACGTCCGAGCGCCAGTTGTACAGCTCTTCCTTGAGTTGGTATTCGATGACCTGGCGCTTTTCCTCGACGACCAGAATCTCTTGCAGGCCCTGGGCAAAGTCGCGCGTGATGGTCGCTTCCAGCGGCCAAACCACGTTGACTTTGTGCACGCGGATGCCCAGTTGGCGGCAGGTGGCGTCATCGAGGCCGAGGTCCACCAGAGCTTGGCGGGTGTCGTTGTAGGCCTTGCCGCTGGCGATGATGCCGAAGCGGTCATTCGGGCCTTCAATGACGTTGTAGTTGAGCTTGTTGGCGCGGATGTACGCCAGCGCGGCATACCACTTGTAGTCCATCAGGCGCGCTTCCTGCTCCAGCGGCGCGTCGGGCCAGCGGATGTGCAGGCCGCCAGGCGGCATCAAGACGTCCTCGGGCATCACGATCTTCACCCGATCGGGGTCCACGCTGATGCTGCCGGACGACTCCACCACCTCCTGGATGGTTTTCATGCCCGACCACACGCCCGAAAAGCGGCTCATGGCAAACGCGTGCAGGCCCATGTCCAAAATTTCCTGCACGCTGCTCGGGAAGAACACCGGCGTGCCGCAGGCCTTGAAGATGTGGTCGCTTTGGTGTGCAGCCGTGCTGCTCTTGCTGATGTGGTCGTCGCCCGCGATGGCGATCACGCCGCCGTGCTTGGCGGTACCCGCCATGTTGGCGTGCTTGAACACGTCCGAGCAGCGGTCCACGCCCGGGCCTTTGCCGTACCAGATGCCAAACACGCCGTCGAACTTCTTGCTTTGGGGGTACAGGTCCAGTTGCTGGGTGCCCCATACGGCGGTGGCGCCCAGTTCTTCATTTACCCCGGGCTGAAAGACGATGTTGTTGGCCGCCAGATGCTTCTTGGCTGCCCACAGTGACTGGTCGTAGGTGCCGAGCGGGGAGCCGCGATAGCCGCTGATGAAGCCCGCCGTATTCAGCCCCTGCATGGCATCGCGTTGGCGCTGCAGCATGGGCAGGCGGACCAGGGCTTGCACCCCGCTCATGAACGCCCTGCCACTGTCTAAAGAATATTTGTCGTCCAGCGTGACGGTTTCCAGGGCCTTGCGGATGTGCTCGGGCAGGGGGGCGTTCATATGGCTATGTCTCCAATGGCTTTTTTGGGATCCGTGCCTTGTGGGCTCGGTGGGGCAGCGCATCGCCGCCCGTTTAGGGCTGCGGCTCTAGTCTGCAGAGAAGTGTATGTCTGCGCAGCGGATATGTCTTTGCGTTCTGTGCCGCATTTGGGCTATTCTGAGAAAGGATCTTTCCCAATATGGCCTCTTTGTGAACACTCTCGACAAATTCGACATTGCCATCCTCAACGAGCTGCAATTGGATGCCCGTTTGACCAACGCCGAACTGGCGCAGCGGGTGGGTCTGTCGGCCGCGCCCTGCTGGCGCCGGGTGCGCGCGCTGGAGGAGCACGGCTTCATCAAGGGCTATCGCGCGGAGATCGACCGGCACAAGATCGGGCTTGGAGTGCTGGCCTTTGTACGGCTCGACGCCGACCGCAGCACCGGCAACCTGACCCGCGCCATGGAGGAGGCGATCCGCCAGATTCCCGAGGTGGTGTCCTGCCACTACATCAGCGGCACCGGCACCTTCGAGCTGCAGGTCGTGGCACGGGATCTGGACAGCTTTTCCCAGTTCGCACGCGACGTGCTGCTGAACCTGCCCAATGTGAAAGACATGCACACCAGCTTTTCGCTGGGCGAGGTCAAGGCCAGCGGCGCGCTGCCGCTCACGCACTTGACGCGGGTGAAATGATGATTGCTATCTTGGTGATAGCTGTAAGCGCTTATTGGATAAGCGCTAGAACCCTATTTGGCTTGTAATTTGCACGGAATGTGGCTCTGCGGACAGTGCCCCTGTACCGCCAGGAGCCACGCCACGTAACAAGGCGTTCGAGCGTGGCTCAAGCGCAGGGGGTGCTGTATAAGCCTGCAAAACCATCACGGCTCTGCCGCCGTGCGCGCGCACCCAGCCTGACGCGCCTTGTGGCAGTGCGATGGAGGGCCAGTGTGGGTTGGCCTACCAATAACGATGGCTCTTTTCGAGCGATGGCACCTTGCCGGTCGAAGGGAGCCCCAAAGAGGGAGCGGGCAGCATGATCATCTGGGGGATTTTTTGGGGCGCTGTGTTGGGCGCGTGGTGGGGCGGCTACGGCGATTTCGGCCCCTTTTTGGGCGGCATCCTGGGCTTTTTTGCGGGCCTGTCGCTGCGCTGGTCGGTCCGCTCTGCCATCCGAACCGAGCTGCAGGCGCATGCCGCCAAGGGCGTTGCCAAGCCTGTGCTGGAGGCCGGACAGGCGGCCCCCGTCGGCGACGAGCGGGCCCGTGCGGCCCCCCCCGTGGTCCAAGCAACCGCGCCGGTTCCACAGGCGACCCCTGTCATGCGCGGCGAAAACACATTGGCATCGGACGACGCATTCTGGGCGGATTCCCCCGTGGCGCAAAGCCAGCCACGCGTTCCCGCCTCGGCCCCGGTGCCACCACGCGCGGCTGCGCCGAGCAAGCCCTCCCAGCCCAACGCCATCGAACAGGCGGTGCTGGCCGCGAAAAACTGGTTCCTTGGCGGCAACACCATCGTGCGTGTCGGGCTGGTGATTCTGTTCATTGGCCTGTCATTCCTGGCCCGCTACGCGGCCTCTGCAGGGTTGTTCCCGGTGGAGTTGCGCCTCGCCGCCATCGCCGGGGTGGCGATTGCGCTGCTGGTGGTGGGTTTTCGCAAGCGTGCCGACAAGCCCGGTTTTGCGCTGGCCCTGCAGGGCGGCGGCGTGGCGATCATGTACCTCACGGTGTTTGCGGCGTTCCGGTTGTACGGACTTCTGCCGCCCATGCTGGCCTTCGGTCTGATGATCGCAGTCTGTGCCGCCAGCTGCGCGCTGGCGCTGCTGCAGGACTCGCGCTCGCTTGCAGTCGCTGCATTTGCAGGCGGGTTCGCGGCGCCCATCTTGCTGTCCACAGGCCAGGGCAGCCATGTGGGCCTGTTCAGCTATTACACGCTGCTCAACCTGGCGATCCTCTTCATTGCCCACAAGCGTTCGTGGCGGGTGCTCAACGTGGTGGGTTTCATCGCAACCTTCGGCGTGGCCTCGGCCTGGGGCGTGCTCCGATATGTCCCCGAGCAATACGCCAGCACGCAGCCCTTCCTGGCGGGCTTTGTACTGATCTACCTCTTCACCGCCATCCTCTACGCGCGCAACACGCCGACCAAACTGGGAAACGCGGTCGACAGCATGCTGGTCTTTGGCACGCCGTTGATCGGTTTTGGCCTGCAGGCCGGGCTGGTGCAGCCGTTCGAACTGGGCGCCGCCTTCTCGGCGCTGGCTTTTGCCGCGCTGTACCTGACGATGGCGACGGTGCTGGTGCGCCGCGCGCAGGACAGCTACCGTTTGCTGATTGAATGCTTCATCGCCATCGGCGTGGGCTTTGCCACGCTGGCGGTTCCGCTCGCGCTGGACGCTCAGTGGACGTCTGCGGTGTGGGCACTGGAAGGCGCAGGCGCCTTCTGGGTCGGCATGCGCCAGGCGCGCTGGATGCCGCGCGCCTTCGGGCTCTTGTTGCAGGGCGTGGCCATGCTGGCTTTTCTGGGCAGCCTCACCCAGGTGTCGTCCTTGCCGCTGGTCAACCCGGCCTTCCTGGGGGCGCTGCTGATCGCACTGCCAGCGTTGCTGCTGGCCTGGTGGCTGCGCAAGCCGCTGCCGCACAGCGGCTCGGCTTGGGCCCAGGGCTATGCCAGGGTGGAGGCGCAGTTATCCAGCCCTGCTTACCTGTACGGCTTTGCCTTCTGGTGCCTGGCCTGGCTGCTGGAGATCACGCGCAGCGTGCCCGCCGCAGAAGCGGGCCAATGGCCGGTGCCCGTGTTCACAGACCGCGTTGCCGGGCTGTTGGTGATGCTGGCCGTGGTGCTCAGCGCCGCGCTGTCGATGTTGCTGGGCCTTCGCACCCGCTGGGCCGTGGCCACCTGGCCCGCACGCGGCACCATCGCCGTGCTCGCGCTGGGTTTTGTGGCGCAGGTGGGCGACGGCTACCGCGTGCTCGCCACGCCCGCCTGGGCCGTGTGGCCCGTCGTTCTGGCGCTGCATGTGTGGATGCTGCGGGAGACGGACCGCTGGTACGTGGCGGCGGATACCGGCGGCAACACCGGGTCGGGTGCCTCGCCGTTCGGCTGGCTCCATGCCGCCACGGCTTGGCTGGTGACCTTTCTGTTGGCCGACTGCCTGTGGTCCGGTATCGGCAAGGCAGAGCTGTGGCGCACGTCGTGGGCCGGTGTGGTTCTGCTGGTCAGCGCCATTGCGGTGTTGATGCTGCTGGCGTTGTGGGCGGGCCGTGGCAACCGACCCGCTGCACGCGCGGCGCTGCCCTGGCCGCTCAACCCGCATGCAGAGGCGTACTACTGGCTGGCGGCACTGCCCCTTGTGGCGCTGGTGTTCTGGGGGGCGCTGCTGGCGGCCGTGCATTCGTCGGGCCACACCGCGCCGCTGCCCTACATCCCGCTGCTCAACCCGACCGACCTCACGCTGGCGCTGGCGCTGGGTGGCCTGGTGTTCTGGCGGCGCGTGGTGGTGTCGGCACTGCCGCCGCCCGCCCGCTCGGGCTGGGTCACAGGCCGCCATGCCCTGGTGGCATTGGCCGTGCTGGCGTTCATCGTGATCAACACCGTGTGGCTGCGCGTGGCCCACCACTTCTTCGGCGTGCGCTGGGACGCTTCTGCGCTGTTCAACAGCTTCGTGGTGCAGACCGGCTACGCCATCCTGTGGACGCTGCTGGCGCTCAGCATGATGGTGCTGGCGCACCGCCGCGCGCAGCGGCCGCTGTGGCTGGTGGGCGCGGGACTGTTGGGCGTCGTGGTGGTCAAGCTGCTGCTGATCGATTTGTCCAACGCCGGTGGCGCCGAGCGCATCATCGCCTTCATCGCCGTGGGCGTGTTGATGCTGGTGGTGGGCTACTTCGCGCCGTTGCCGCCCAAAGCGTCGCCCCAGGCGAAACCCACACCGGTGCCGCCGCCTCCACCTGCCCCGGCCGATCAGGAGATACCCACCCCATGAAGCCTGTGCCACTGAACCTGCCTGCGGTGATGGCCGCAGCCGCCCTGTTCCTTGCTGCCGGGGCGGCTGGGGCAGCAGCCGATGCCAACAGCCCTGCGGCCTATGCCATACGCATCCCGGTTGCACTGGCGGCCGATGCGCCGCTGCAGCGGGTGATGCTGCCTGCCGAAGTGCTGGTGCGCCTGCAAAGCCCAAGCTATGCAGATGTGCGCCTCTTCAATAGTGCAGGCCAGCCCGTACCGATGGCACTGGCGGGTGTCGCCGCCGCCAGCGCGACCGAGGAATCCGTGACCTTGCCCGCCTATCCCATCCTGGGTTCTGCCACCGCGGGGGCGGCGGGGCTGGAGGGGCTGTCGCTGCGCATCGAAGAGCGCCAGGGCCAACGCGTGGTGCAGATCGACACCACTGGCACGTCCAACGTCATAGCGCCCGCTGCCACACCAACCGTCCAGGGCGCGCTGCTCGACGTGCGCAGCGTCCAGCAGCCCGTTGCCCGCATGTCGCTGGACGCTGACTGGCCCGCCGGCAAGCCGGTGACCTTCCAGGTGCAGGCCAGCAAGGACCTGAAGCAATGGCGGCCGCTGGCCGAGACGGTGCTCTACCGTGCCGACGCCACGGCAGCCCCTGCCGCACCAGGCCAGCTGGGTAACGAGCAGATGGACCTGCACCGGGCCGACCTCAAGGACCACTACCTGCGCGTGACCTGGGGCGACGCCGCCGTCACGCTGCGCGGTGCCACGCTGGTGACGTCGCGCGGTACGGGCGCTCGCGAGCGCATCAGCGCCAGCATGGCTCCGCCGGCCCTGACCAACCCGCGCGAACTGGTGTTTGCGTTGCCGTTTGCCACGCCGGTAGCGGCCATCAAGATCACCCCGCAGGGCAGCAATGTGCTGATTCCTGTGCGTGTGCTGGGCCGCAACCACCGCGAACAGCCCTGGTCGCCGCTGGCGAGTGCCGTCGTCTACAAGATGGTCACCGGGGGCAAGGAGCAGAGCAACGGGCCGATCACGCTGGGTGGCGCTTCGTTGCGCGAGGTCAAGATCGAAGCCGACCCCAAGTCGCCTGGCTTTGCCGGCGCGCCCGAGATGGCGCTGCAGTTCGAGCCCGCACAGCTGGTATTTTTGGCCAGCGGGCAAGGGCCTTTTACCTTGGCGGCCGGACTGCCGGGCTCCGCTGCGGCAGCGAGCGCCTTTCTGCCCCTGGCAAGCCTGGTGCCGGGCTACCAGCCCCTGCAGGAAAACACTCTGCCGGTGGCGCTGGCGGATGTGGCCCGGGCCGATATCACCGGCGGCAAAGCGGCGTCGGACGGCGCGCTGGTGGTCCCGGCCGTTTCCAGCGACGGGCTGTCCATGCGCAGCTGGGTGTTGTGGGGGGTGCTGCTGGCGGGCGTTGGCGCGCTGGCGCTCATGGCCTGGCTGCTGCTGCGGCAAACGCAACACGCGGGCAAGGCGTCGGCATCGCCGCAGGATGGGGTGTGACGCCCCCCAGCGGACCTCGGGGCAGCGTGCTCAGCGGCGGGTTGGCGGTTGGAAGCCCGGGGCGGAAGTCTTGGGTTTCAGTGCCTGGTCGCGATGGGTGTGGGGCACAGCGAGCACGTGGCTATTCGGCGTGCTCGCACCATGGCCGCTCCAACCGTCGCAAAATGCGAGGACATGCCACCTTTGCCGTCCCACGAAAGCACGCGCAGCATTGCGCCTCCCTCTTCCCCTGAAGTGAATCCGGGCCCTGATCCTGCGGGGCCACATCCTCTTGCCGAAGCCGCCGCCGACCGGGTGGCCCTGGCCCAGGACGCCGAAGCGTCTGTGGCCGCGCACGTGGAGCACACCGCCCCGCCCCTGGCCAACGCTGCGTCCGCCTCCCTCTCGCCCTTTGCACCCCTGTCGGTGCCGGTGTTTCGCATGCTCTGGCTCACCTGGGTGGCGGCCAACACCTGCATGTGGATGAACGACGTGGCCGCCGCCTGGCTGATGACCACGCTCACCACCTCGCCGGTGTTGGTCGCGCTGGTGCAGACGGCCTCCACGCTACCGGTGTTCTTGCTGGGGCTGCCCAGCGGTGCGCTGGCCGACATCCTGGACCGGCGCCGCTATTTCATCGCCACGCAGTTCTGGGTGGCCGCCGTGGCGCTGGTGTTGTGCGTGGCCATCCTGGCCGGTGGCATGACGGCGCCGCTGTTGCTGGCGCTCACGTTTGCCAACGGCATCGGCCTGGCCATGCGCTGGCCGGTGTTTGCCGCCATCGTCCCGGAACTGGTCAGCCGCGCGCAGCTGCCAGCGGCCTTGGCGCTCAACGGCGTGGCCATGAACGCCTCGCGCATCATCGGCCCGCTGCTGGCGGGCGCCATCATTGCCAGCGCAGGCAGCGCCTGGGTGTTTGTGCTCAACGCCGTGCTGTCCATCCTCTCGGGCCTGGTCATCATGCGTTGGAAACGCATCCATGTGCCCAGCCCGCTGGGCCGCGAGCGGCTGCCCAGCGCCATGCGCGTGGGCTTGCAGTTTGTGCGCCAGTCGCCGCGCATGCGGGCGGTGTTGTGGCGCATCTCCATCTTCTTCTTGCACGCCACCGCATTGCTGGCCTTGTTGCCGTTGCTGGCCAAGGGGCTGGAGGGCGGCGGCGCTGGCACGTTCACCTTGCTGCTGGCGTCCATGGGCGCAGGCGCCATCACGGCGGCTATGTTCTTGCCGCGGCTGCGCCAGGCCATGGCGCGCGACGTGTTGGTGATACGCGGCACGATCCTGCAGGCCGTAGCCACGGCCGTGATGGCGGTGGCCCCCAATGTGTATGTCGCGGTGCCTGCGATGTTTGTGGGCGGCATGGCCTGGATCACCACGGCCAACTCGCTCAGCGTGTCGGCCCAGCTGGCCCTGCCCAACTGGGTGCGCGCACGCGGCATGTCCATCTACCAGATGGCGATCATGGGATCCACCGCGCTGGGCGCTGCCGTCTGGGGCCAGGTGGCCACGGTGACGGATGTGCATGTCAGCCTGGGGCTGGCGGCCGTGACCGGGGTGTTGGCCATGGCGCTGGTGCAGCGGCTGGTGTTGGACCGCAGCATGGAAGAAGACCTGAGCCCCTCGCGCGCGTTCACGGCGCCCGTGGCCGACAGCCCCCCCGAGCCCGGGCATGTGGTGGTGACGATTGAATATTTCATCGACCCGGCGCGGGCGACCGAATTTCGCTTACTGATGCAGGAAAGCCGCCGCAGCCGCCTGCGTCAGGGCGCGCTGTCGTGGCAGCTGCAACACGACATCGGCGACCCCACGCGGTATGTGGAGCAGATCGAGGACGAATCCTGGACCGAGCACCTGCGCCGGTTCGACCGCGTCACCGCTCATGACGTTGCGCTGCGCGAACGCAAGCTGGCGTTCCACACCGGGGACGCGCCGCCAGTGGTCACGCGCCTTACGGTAGAGCGCTAGTAGTCAAAAAAGATAGCTACTAGCGCTTTACTGATAAGCGCTAGAGACTTTTTTGACTCATATTTTCAGATCGCGCAGGGGCGAAGCTGCGCTTCAGGATGCCCCGCAATACAGTGCGCAGCAGTGGCAGCAATGCATCGGCGGGCACCTGCGCCGTCTGCGTTGCCGGTGTCGTTTGTTTCGCTTGAGGCGCCTTGAGCGCAGCGGTCAGTTCGGCCCCATGGGCGGCCACGGTGCCCGTGACCTCGGCATGCCAGCGGTGGGCCAGGGCGTCGGCGTCCTGCGCGCGCACGCGGGCCTGGTGGGCAATGACCAGGTAACGCGTGCATGCGGCTTCGGCGGCGTGCCGCAGCACATCCTGCTCTGCGTCCTTCTTTTGAAACGCGCGCACCACCCAGGCCGTGGTGCCGCCCAGCAGGGCGCCCAGGGCGGTGCCCGCTCCCAGCGTCAGTCCGCCCGTGCCAATGTCGATCAGCGCACCCGCCTTGGCGCCCGCGGCGGCACCCGCAGCCGCACCGGCCGATGTGCCCACGGCAAGCGTTGTGTTGTCGGTGCGGCGCAGGGCGGGCAAACGATTCGGTGCCGCGGTCGTGGCTTGGGGGTGCGCGGGCAGGTTGCCATGCAGCGCGCGCAGCGCGGCATCCAGCGTCTGCACATGGTGTGCGTAGTCAGCCGCGGGGTCGACGGGGTCGGCGGTGCCCAGTGCTGTGCAGGCGCGCAGGTGTTGCGCCAGGGCCACCAGCGATGCGTCAAAACGCTGTTCGTTGCGGGCCTCGCTGGCGGCTCGCAGCCGGGCGAGCACGTGGTGGCTTTGGGGCAGGGCGGCCGCCAGCTGGTCAAACAACGCGGGCTCCAGCACCCAGCTTTCGCCGCAGTCTTCCCAGCGCAGCGCCCGCTGGGGCGCGGCTGCCCAGGCCGTTGGCAGGGGGTGGGCGGGCGCGGTGTCGCTCCAGATCAGCACGGCGTCCACCGGCTGGCTGCTGGCGGCCGTGTCGGCAGGGTCGGCGAACCGCAAACGGTCTCCCTGCGGGGTTCCTTCGGCGGCCATGGCGTGCAGCACCTGCGCTTGTGCAGGCTCGAGCCCTTGTAGGCCGATCACCAGGTCGCCCGGCAGGCTGCGGCGCAGTGCTTCAAACGCGGCATCCTGCGGGGCGTCGGGGTCGATGTGGCATTGGCGTGCCCACTGCGCCTCGCGCGCCCACGCCCAGGCGGCCAGCGCCAGGCGGGGCAGCACCACGGCGAGTGCCAGCAGGCCCCCATACATCCACACCCAGCGGCCGCCCGCCGCGCCTTCGCCGGCAAAGTTCTGCGTGGCCGTGATTTCTTGCAGCGAAAAGGGCGCCAGTCCGAACACCGTGGTGAGCGGCCAGAACAGCGCCGAGACGATGGCGTGCACCTGCCCAGCGTCCAGAAAGGTGCTTTCCCACCCGAACTGGTAGCGCACCACCAGCCCGCGCAGCAGCAGCGACAACGCAATGCCCGCAGCCCAGGCGGCGGCGCACAGGTGCAGCACGCGCGCAGCCTGGTGCTGGAGTTGTGCCGCCGCGTGTGCCAGCCAGCGGGTGTGAAAGTCTGCTGCGATGCGCGCTGCCAGGCCGCGCCGCCCCCCACGCCCGCTGTGCGCAGGACGTGCCCATGGCGCCAACGTCCGCAGCATGGCGCTGGGACCGCGCCCGTGTGGCCGCCGCAAGGCGCGCCATGCCAGAAGTGCGTACACCACCAGGTTCCAGGCCAACACGGTCAGCAGCGGCGGCGACAGCAGATCCACGCGGTGCGCGTTGGCAATGCGGTCCAGCACCAGCCCCAGCAGCAGGGCGACCCACGGCAAGCCCATGGCCAGCCAACGCAGGCGCGGGCTGGGCTGCAGCAGCGCGGCCACGGTAGGGTCCCGCCCGCTGGCGCGCTGGGCGATGGTTTCGGCCCGTGTCAGCACCACGTCGCCCGCGCCCACGCGGGGCACGCCGCGCTGCCGGGCCGCCCCCACGGCCGTGCGCGTGGCCTCGTCGATTTCGGTCTGGCTGACCAGCGTGCGGTCCGTGTCTATCTGCTCGATGGCCTGTGCCAGCAGCACGGTGCGCAATTGGGCCACGGTGACACGCATGAAGAGTCCTGTTTTGATAGCTGCTAGCGCTTATCCATCAAGCGCTAGAGACTGATTTGATGCCTATTTTGGCCACAGGGCCCACAAGCGCAGGCCTTGTTTCAGACGGCCTGCGATATCGCCCGCCTCTTGTCCCCAGCCGGTAAAGAAGTCGGCCCGCACGGCGCCCAGAATGGCGCTGCCCGTGTCTTGCGCCAGCACCAGCCGGCTCAATTGCACCTGCGGCCCGGTGGAGGCCAGCCACACCGGGGTGCCATACGGAATGCTCTGTCGGTCAACCGCAATCGAGCGGCCGGGCGTGAGCGGCACGCCCTGGGCGCCTTTGGGGCCGAACTCGGCGTCCAGCCCGCTCAACGGCTCTTCGCGGAAAAACACGTAGCGGGGGTTGCTCCACAGCAGCTCATTGGTGCGGTGCGGGTTGGCGTTCAGCCAGGCGCGGATGCCGGGCCAGGTGGCGTCGCGCGTCGCGCCCTGGTCCAGCAGCCAGCGGCCCACGCTTTGGTAAGGCTGGTCGTTGGTGCCAGCGTACGCCACCCGCACGCTTGACACGGAGCCATCGGCCTCGGTGATGCGCAACCGGCCTGAACCCTGGATGTGCAGCACCATCGATTCCACCGGGTCGCGCAGCCAGGCAATGGCGCGGCCTTGCAGGGCGGCCTGGGCTTCGGGCAGGGTTTCGATCTGCTGGCGCGTGTACCAGGGCTTGCGGCTGCCCAGTGTGGCGGGGGGGCGGTACACCGGCACGGTAAAACCGTTACCGGGTTGCCGGGCGGCGTCGACCATGGGCTCGTAGTACGCCGTCAGCAGGCCCTCGGCATTGCCGTCAGGGGCCTCGATGCGGTAGGGCTGCAGCCGGGCCATGAGCCAGGCACGTTGCTCATCGGCGGTGGCAATGCTCAGCTGGCGGACCTCGCCGCACAGCGCGGTGAAAGGCGGGGCGGGTCGTTCGCAGCTTTTGATCCAGGCGTTCCAGGCCTCGTGCAAGGCGTCGTTGGTAAAACCTGGCAAGTCCCCCCAACGCACGGCAATCCAGCGGCTTTTGGGCTGCGACAGGGGCGGTGGCAGCGGGCCGGTGTCGCCGGGCAGCATCACCGTCCCAGTGGGGGGAGGCAAGGGGATGGCCGCGGGGCGGGAGGGGCTTGGCGCCGGAGGCGTAGAGCAGGCGGCCAGCGTTCCTACAATCAGCGCCGTCCAAACAATGCGCAGGAGTGTCAATTTCATGGGGCTGATTTTGCTTGAAGCGCTGCTGGCGCTGGCGCTGCTGGTGGCCATTGTGTGGTGGACCATGTTCTCCGGCCGCAAGGGCGGCGAGCTGAAGGCACCGCCCCGCGACGACGAACCACCGCCGCCACCGGCGCCCTGACCCGCGGGCTTCGCCTTTCCTTGCTTGGCCATCCGGGCTGGCGACGGCGCAGTCCTACAGACATTGGGTGGGCACACCGATGGCGCGCCAGGGCGCCTGACCTGACGATGGCGATTCAGCTGGGCTTCACGCCTGAGTGATGAGGCAGCCCGCCCCGGGCGAGCAAACGCCTTCCACGCCCGGCTCTTCATCTTCAAGGAGCAAACACATGCGCAAACACATTCTTCTCGGTGCCTCTGCCGTCATCGTCCTGGCCACTGGCTGCGCCAGCATGGACGACACCCAGCGCCGCACCGCCACCGGCGCAGGCGTTGGTGCCTTGGCCGGGGCCGTCATTGGCTCCGCCACGGGTGGCAGCGCCGGTACCGGCGCTGTTGTCGGTGCGGGCGTGGGCGCCCTGGGCACCTACATCTGGTCGCAGAACATGGAGCGCCAAAAGCGCGAGATGGAGCAGGCCACCCAGGGCACGGGCATCGCCGTGTCGCAAACGGCCGACAACCAACTCATGCTCAATATCCCCAGCGACATTTCTTTTGCCGTCGGCCGCTCGGACATTCAGCCCAACTTTGCACCAGTGCTTGACCAGTTTGCCGCCAGCCTGCGCAACAACCCGTACGCAGACGTGCGCATCGTGGGCCACACCGACGCCACGGGCAGCGACGCCATCAACAACCCCTTGTCGATGGACCGCGCCGCCAGCACGCGCAGCTACTTGGCATCGCGGGGTGTGGACGGTCGCCGTATCGCCATCGACGGCATGGGCGAACGTTATCCCATTGCCACGAACGACACCGCCGATGGCCGCGCACGCAACCGCCGTGTAGAGATTTTTGTGGGCGAACGCCCCCGCGGCTAACCGGGCTGCAATTGAAGGCGCCTGTTGCCGCACGCTCGCACGCGCGGCAGCGGGCCCTTCGTCGATCAATGCCCGCTGCGCAGCAGGTTGGCCAGTTCCACGGCCGACTTGACCTGCATCTTGTCGAACACGCGCGAGCGGTGCACTTCAACCGTGCGCACGCTGATGTCCAGCTGATCGGCAATCAGCTTGTTGGGCAGACCTGCCACCACCAGGTCCATCACATCGCGTTCCCGGTCGGTCAGATCGCGCAGGCGCACCTGCATGTCGCTGCGCTCGCGCACTTCTGCCAAGCGTTCGGCAGACTGTGCCAGCGCCTGTTCGATGCGGTCCACCAGCGCGTTGTCGGAAAACGGCTTTTCGCAAAAATCAAAGGCCCCGCGCTTGACGGTGTCAACCGCCGTGGGCACGTCGGCGTGGCCGGTCAGAAAAATCACCGGCATCGTCGCCAAGTCGCCGCGCACAGCCAACAAATCAAACAAGGCGAGCCCGCTCATGCCCGGCATGCGCACGTCCAGCAGAAGACAGCAGGGCTGGCGCTGCGCGGGGCGGCTGGTGAGCATGGCGTCAAACGCTTCGGCGCTGTCAAACGATTCGCTGGGCAGCCTGCGCGAGCGCAACAGCCATGCCAAGGCTTCGCGCACGCTGGCGTCGTCGTCCACGATGTACACAGTGGCGTTGGTGATGGGTTCCATCAGGCTTGGGACGAAGAGGAAGGTTGAATGAGCGGCAACGTGAAGGTGAATACCGTACCACGGGGCTCATGGGGCGCAAATCCGAGAAAACCACCGTGCTGCTCGATCACGGTGCGGCACATGCTCAGGCCCAGGCCCATGCCTTCAGGGCGGGTGGTGAAAAACGGGGTGAACAGCTTTTCAGCCACTTCGGGGGCAATGCCGGTGCCGATGTCGGTCACCGCAAATTCCACCCAGCCGCTGTGTGGGCTGGAGGCGGTGCGGCGCACGCGGATGTCCAGCACGCGGGTGGGGATGGCGGGGTCGTCCATGGCCTGCATGGCGTTGCGCGCCAGGTTCAGCAACACCTGCTCGACCATGGTGCGGTCGCACAGCGTAGGGGGCAGACCGGGCTCCACCGTGGTGTGCACGCGCACCCCCAGTTTGCGGGCCTGCAGAATCACCAGCGGCAAGATGGCGTCCAGCAACTGCTGCGCATGCACGGCTTCGCGTGCCTGGTCCCGGCGGCGCACAAAGTCGTGCACGCTTTTGATCACCTTGCCCGCCCGCTCGGCCTGGCGGGCGATTTGCTGCATGGCCATGCGGACGTCCTGCAGTTGCTCGGCATCGGGTGCGGCATCGGGTGCCGAGGGTTGCAGCAAGTTGATGGACCCGGTGGCATAACTGGAGATGGCGGCCAGGGGCTGGTTGAGTTCGTGGCTGAGCAAGGACGCCATCTCCCCCACGGTGGCGAGACGGGCCGTGGCCTGCAGCCGCTCTTGCGACGCGCGCGACAGCTCCTCCACCCGCCGTTGCTCGCTGATGTCCAGAAACGCGCTCATCCACCCCGTGTGCTGGCCCTGTGCGTTGATCAGCGGTGCCTCGATGATCAGCACCGGAAACCGGGTGCCATCCTTGCGCATGAACACCGATTCGAAACCCTCACGCGGCGGCACATGCTGGCCTGCCAGGCGGATCTGTTGCCGCTGGCGGTATTCGTCCACCAGCTCGGGGGGCCAGTACGGCGCCGAGACGCTCTGGCCCAGCAGCTCTTGGGCACCAAAGCCCACCATGGCGCAAAACGCGGGGTTCACGTAGGTGATGCGACCTTCGAGGTCGCGGGCGCGCAGGCCGGTGACCAGCGAGTCCTCCATGGCTTTGCGAAACGCCAGCGCGTCGGCCAGGTCGCGTTCCGCGCGCAAGCGGCGGCGGTTGTCGCGCACCAGCACCGCCATCACGGTGACCAGCGCAATCGACATCGTCGTGACCAGGGCGGTCAGCACGTTGGGGAACACGCTGGGCGCTGCATGCCAGGTGTCCATGCGCAGCACCAGCGTGCTGCCGGGCAGGTCGAGCAGATGTTGCGCCGTGAACATGCGCGAGCCGCGGCGCGCGGCGCCCAGCACCGCCAGCCGTGTGCCATCGGGTTCGGTGAACGAGGCCTCCTGGCTGCGCGTGAGGTTGTGCGCCACCAGATTGATGAGCACGTCCTGCAGTGAGTACGTCACCACCAGAAAGCCGGTGTTGCGCCCGCCTGCGGTCAGTGGCAGGCACAACTCCATCATCTCGGAGCCCAGGCCATCGCCATGGGGCTGGAAGTAGCTGCTGGAATAAGAAGGGCTGCTTAACCGGCGGGCGTTGGCGCAGGCGATGGCCGAGTCCGACTGATTGCTTTCGCGCAGGCGCGCATCCCACGCTACAGGGCGGTAAGGGGACTGCGCGTGGGTGCGCAGGCGCATGTTGGGTTCACGCCATTCGATGCGCACCAGTTCGCGGTTCTTGCGCAACAGCTCGGAGGCTTCGATATCCCAGGCCAGCTGGCCCGGGTCGCCTGCGTGCAGCGCCTGCAGGCTTTGGAGGTTGCGGTTGAGTGCCACGCGAATGTCCGACACCGCATCGGCCGTGTCGCGCTCCAGCCGCGTCTGCACCTGGCTGGCCTCGTAGCGCCCGGCGAGCCACACCATGGTGGCCAGCATGGAAACCACCAGCAGCACCAGCGCCGTCCACAGCGACCATCGGCGCCACGCCCGCCGCCAGCGCAGCAATACCGTGAACCGTGAGGCGGTCACAACACGCGGTGGGTCAGGGCGGGCAGCTGCTGGCGCACTGCACGCAGGCGCTCGGCGTCGAGCACGCTTACCACGACACCCTCGCCCTCTGCTTGCTGGCCTAGCACAGTGCCCCACGGGTCCACCAACATGCTCTGGCCCCAGGTGTGACGGCCGTTTTCGTGGACTCCGCCCTGCGCGGGTGCGAGCACATAAGCCAGGTTTTCGATCGCTCGGGCACGCAGCAGCACTTCCCAGTGGGCCTGGCCCGTGGTGTGGGTGAAAGCGCTGGGCACCAGCATCAGGTCTGCGCCTGCACGTGCATGTGCGCGGTACAACTCTGGAAACCGGAGGTCGTAGCACACAGAAAGGCCGACGCGCCAGCTGTGACCGTCGCGTGCCTGCAGATCAAACTGCACGGGCGTGCCGCCTGCTTCGATGACACGGCTTTCGTAGTACTGCTCGCGGCCGTTGTCAAACTGAAAGAGGTGAATCTTGTCGTAGCGCGCCACACACTCGCCTGCCGGGTTGAACACCAGGGTGGTGTTGTGCACACGGTCCTCCGAGGTGGTCTGAAGCGGCAGGGTGCCGCCCACCACCCACATCTGCAACGTACGTGCCGCAGTGGCCAGAAACTGCTGAATCACGCCCTCACCGTGGGCCTCGCGGAGCGCCAGCTTGTCGGTGTCCTTGTGGCCCATGGTGCAGAAGTACTCGGGCAGCACCGCCAGCTCGGCGCCCTGGCGGGCAGCCTGCTCCAGCAGCGCACGAGCGGCACGCAAGTTGGCCTCCAGTTGCGTGCCCGACACCATCTGGATCGCGGCGACTTTCATAAGGGTTCTCCCGTTTTGGGTGGATTGCTGCGGGGGGCAGTGTCGGTGGTGGAGCCTGGCGCTGGTGGGGCCGCTGCATCGCGGCCGCGGCGGGCAATGCGCACGATGCGGGGGTCGGTCCAGGTGCCATCGATGCGAAACTCTTGCGTGGCGGCTTCGATCAATGGACCGCGCAGGAACACCTGGGCCAGGAAGCTTCCCAGGCCAATGACCGGGTTGATAGCCGTCGCCACCAGCGATGCGGTGAGCGCATTGATCTCTGGCACCACCACCACGCGCAGGTTTTGTGTTTCGTTGTCAATGCTGGCGCTGCCCTCCATCAGTACCGCTGCGTTCACGCCCTTCATCTGCAGGTTGTTGGTGGTGGCCACGCCCTGCTCGATGCGCACGTCGCCGCGCACAAAGTCAAACGCAAACCCCTCACTGAAAACGTCGCGGAAATCCAGTGCCAGGCGCCGCGGTAGCGACTGCAGGCTCAACACCCCCAACAGCTTGGCGAGCCCAGGGTCAGCCTTGAGGAACTGGCCTGATTCGATGTTCAGATTGATCTGCCCGGTCATGCTGCGGTAGTCGGGGCTGAAGGGCGCGCCGATCCAGGCCACCTGGCCCTCCATGCGACCCTTGCCTCGCCTGACCACATTGGCCATGCCCATGCGGGCGAGCAGGTCGCCGGAGTCGCGTATTTCGAGTTTGAAGTTGAGCACCGTCCGCCGTTCAGGGGCCCGCGGGCCCGTCCCGGCCGCGTTGAGCACTGCCCAGTTACCGCTGGCGGTAAAGTCGGCTTCAGGTGCGAGGATGTTGAATTTGGTGAGTCGCCACTCGCGCTGCACGCCCTCGCTGCCGCGGTTCTGCGCCTCTATCTCCACCCTGCCCAGGCGCTTGCCCCGCAGCTCGAAGTCCTCCACCACGATGTCCAGCGCGGGCAGGGTGCCGGGCTGTTCGTCCAGCAGGGCTTCGACCTGGGTCACTTCGTTTTGCGGCATGTTCACGCGCGACAGGCGCGCAAACACCCGGCCATTGGCGTGATCGGCAGAGCCGGGCTGGCGGTATTCGAGATAGCCATTGAGTTCGGTCGCGTCCAGGTTGGCCCGCCAGATGGTGCCCTCGCGCAGGGCGCCAGCCACCACGTTGCGCAGGGTACGGCCCTGCAGTGTGAGTTCGCGCGCACGCACGGCCAGGGTCGTGGGCATGTAGTCTTGCGCCACACTTTGCCCGGGCGGAGCTGCCGAGTCGGCCGCAGTGCGCGCCGCCGCCGCTGGCCCCGCGGCCTGGGACAACACGTCTTCCCAGGCGTCCACATCAATCTTGGACTGGTTGATGTTGGCGGCCACGCCCTGCGGAGGCATCGGTGCGGATTCACCGGGAGTCAGACCCACTCCAATGGCCCCGCGGAGCACCCGCGCCCGGACACCGCTGACATCGCGCACATAGGTAGCTGACCCGAGTGCGCCGAGGTCCAGCGTGATCTGGTCGTTCAGCGGCGGGCCTCCAGCGGCCCCGTTGCTGCCCGCACTGCTGGCCAGACCCACCAGAGACTCACGCGTGACCTGGCTTTCAAAGCGCATCGGCAGGCTGCTGTCGGTGGTCTTGCCCAATGGTGCAGGCAGCTCCAGTGCCATGCCTTGCAGGCTGGTCGATACCTGAAGTTCTGGCACACCGCGGCGAAACGCCAGAGCCATCGTGTACGGCGTGCTGCCGGTGGCCCGGCGGGCCAGCTGCGCCAGCATGCCCAGTTGCGGAGTTTGCTGCAGCCCTTCGGCCGTGGCGGTGCCTTGGGCGCGCAACTGCACCGCCGATTCGGTGGCCGGTGCGTTGGCGGCGAGCGCGCGCATGCCACCCTCCAGGCGCACGCTGCCTCCCAGCGCCTGGGCTTGCATGTTGTTCAGCGAGAAGCCTGTTTCACTGAACTGAACGGCGCCGCGCACCCGGCTCAGCGCCGGAGTGTCTGGGGTGATGCGCAGCTCGTTGCCCGCCAGCGTCGCGCTGCCCTGCACTTTGGATTTGTCGAGTTCGCTGATGGGCAGGCTCAGGCGCAACTGAAAATCGGCGTTGCCAGTACCAGTGGCTTGGGCAAGCGCATTGCCTGTCATGCCTCCCAGGGGAGACGTGGTCATGAGGGCCAGAAGCTCACCCAGCGGCCCGCGCGCATCGGCGCTCACCCCCACCACGGTGTGGGACAGGTCGGGGATTTTGGCCTCCACCTTCGACAACCGCAGCCCCTGTTGGCCCGCAAAGCTGCCGCTGGCACCCCGTACCTGCATCGAGGACCGCTCGAAGATCAGTTCCCCCCCCAGCTCCGTCAATGCGGGCCAGGGCAGCGCGTTGGCCGGCTGCAGCCGCGGCGGGACATAGGCGTAGGTCACGTCTTTCACCCGCGCGGCAATCCGGAACTCGCCTGTTTTGGGGTCATTGAATGGCAAGTCGTGCAAATCGCCTTTGACGCGGAACTGCACACTGCTGGCGCTGCCGGCCACCACGGCATCGCGCACATAGTGGCGCGCGTCGGCCGGAATCGACAGCGGCAAATAGCGGTGCACCCGGGTGCCGTCCGCGCGGTTGAGTACACCGCTGAGGTCCAGAACCCCCGGAAAGCGTGAACGGTGGGAGGCCTTGCTCGCATCGCTGGTGTGCCAGGTTGCCCGCGCCTCGCCCTGTGCGTCGGCATTGGCAAACTGCACGTCGCTGGCCTGCACGGCAATACGGTCTCCGTCGAATTGCCAGCGCACATCGGCGCTGAGGCGGTCCAGTGGAAGGATGGGGTCTTCAAACACCCCCGGCAGTACCAACGCGCCCGAAGCCATGGTCAATGCCGCCTTGCCCCCGGACTGGTTCATGTCGATGTCCACCGTGGCACCCCGCAGGCCCAGGTGGGTGGGGGCCGCGCCGGTTGCCAGGGGCGTGTCGCCTGCCAGCGCGAGGCCTTGAATGCGCCCCCGCACCTGGTATTGCTGCAGGCGGTCGAGGGGGCCTTTCCAGGTGGCCTGGATGTCGTCCACCAGCCCCTTGGGCGCGTAGGTGTGCACGGCGTTGTGTGCGGTCGTGCCCAGCGGCAAGCGGCTGGCGATTTGCGCCAGCGCGGCCAGGTCCAACCGGTCGGCGCGCAGCTCACCCTGCTCGGGGGTTTTGCCAGACGCCGTCGTGTGGACCAAGCGGACATTGCCTCCTGGCCAGACCAAGCCATCGTCCGTCTGGAACTGAAGCGCCTGGGTCGAAAATTCGAATCCACCATTCAAACGGCGGCCCCCCAGCCGCCCCTGGACACTGGGCAGTACCAAGGGTTGCAGTTCTGAAGAGAGCGTGGTGTTGACGTCCGCCAGCGCCAGGTCGGCCGTGCCACCCACCACCTGGCCGCGCTGCACATCGGCCCAGGCACGCAATGCCCCTCTGCCCTGGGCGACCTCAATGCCCACGTCGGCATGGTGGCGCAGCCGTGAGACATCGACCCGCGCAAAGTCTGCAAACAACTGGCCGCTCCAGTGTTTCCAGTTGCCGTCCCGTGCGCGCAGCAACGGCGCGCGGAAAAGTCCCACCACGCTAAAGCGGTCGCCCCATGCCTCGGGAGGGGTGGCGTCCAGGCGCATGTGATGGTGCCAATTACCGTTGCGCAAGACCAGGTCCACTTTTTCCAGTGCCAGTTCGGGCGCGCCGCGCTGTTCATCGGTCCAGCGCACCGTGCCGCCTTTGATGAACACCTCGCCTTGCGAAAACAGCCAGTCGGCAGCGGCATTGTTGTCGCCTTGGGTTTCGGCGAAGGTGAGGCCCGCGATATAGATACTGCCATCCGGCGCGCGGCGCATGTCGAGTTCGGGGCCTTCGATGTACAACTGCTCGAAGCCTGCGTTGAGCAGCGAACGCGGTGACAGCGCCACCACCACCCGGGGCAGCCGCAGAGCAGACCGCCCCAAGGTATCCAGGAGCGCCACGTCCGACAGCTCAATGGATGGGATCAGGCCTTCGGTGTGCGCCGAGATCGCACCGATCTTGACGGGAACCCCTAGAGCCCGTGCGGCATGCGCTTCGATCTGTGGGCGAAAATCACCGATTCGCGGCACAATCCAGCCATGAAGGGCCCCCCACGCGATGGTCAGCAGCAGCCAGAAAGCCAGCAGCAAACCCAGCGACCACCGCGCAAGACCTGCCACTATTTTCAGCAGGCGTGTGGGGTGTGGGATGGGATCGATCATGGTGAGATTGAATGTGGCAGGAATTATGACCCGCAGGCTTAGCCCGGGTTCACTACAAACCGGTGTTCATATGTACGCATTGAAATGCGGTCGCCATGCAGACACCCGGATCTGAACCCCATTGCAACCCCGAGGCAGCCTTTGTGCCGGGGGCCGGGCATTCGCGCTTCTATCAGCGCCTGCACCGGCGCTACGAGAGCGACCTGTCCTTGCTGCCTGCTGGCACGCCCGTGCGTGCCACGATGGAGCAAGCCTATGGCCTGCTGCGTGCGCGGGGCTGTGACATTGGCACGGCTTTGCGGGTGCTGCGCCAGCTGGTCATGGAACGGCTCATCCAGCTCGATTGCGAAGCCCAGGCGCCTTTGGCCGACATCACCACGGCGGTCACCGAGCTGGCCGAACTGGCGCTGGACCGCGCCTGCGTCCAGGCTCGGCAAGAGCTGGACGAGCGCCATGGAGCTCCATGCGGGCCCGAGGGCCAGCCGGTCCAGTTGTGGGTCATCGGCATGGGCAAGCTGGGAGCGCGCGAGCTCAATGTCTCCAGCGACATCGACCTGATCTACGTGTACGAACACGATGGCGAAACCGCCGGAACGGCCGATGGCCGGGGGCGCATCTCCAACCACGAATACTTTGCGCGCGCCGTCAAATCCATCTATAGCCTGGTGGGCGACACCACGGAACACGGGTTTGTGTTCCGGGTGGACCTGGCCCTGCGGCCCAACGGCAACTCGGGGCCATCATCGGTGTCACTGTCGGCACTGGAAGAATACCTTCAGGTGCAGGGCCGGGAATGGGAGCGTTTTGCGTGGCTCAAAAGCCGCGTGGTGGCCCCGCGCGACTGCATTGCCAGCCCTGAAGTACAGGCATTGCGAGGCGTGGTGCTGCCTTTTGTGTTTCGGCGCTATCTGGACTACAGCGTGTTTGATGCGCTGCGGATCCTGCACCGCCAGATCCGCGACCACGCCGCCAAGCGCAGCGCCGGTCATCCCGAACGCGCGAACGATGTGAAACTGTCGCGCGGGGGGATTCGTGAGATTGAGTTCACCGTGCAGTTGTTGCAGGTGGTGCGTGGCGGGCAATTCCCCGAGCTGCGCCGTCGCCCCACGCTGGATGCTCTTCAGCGCCTGGCGCAGGCCGGTCTGATGCCGCAGGAAACCGCGGACGCCCTGGCGCGCGCCTATGTCTTTTTGCGCAGGGTGGAGCACCGCATCCAGTACCTGGATGACCAGCAAACCCACGTGCTGCCCACACGCGACGACGATCTGGCGTGGATTGCCCATACGCTGGGCTACAGCAACTGCTGTGTCTTTTTGCACGAGCTGGATGCCCACCGCGAGCTGGTGGCGCAAGAGTTTGACACGCTGCTGGGCGGCGCGGGTAAAAAGCAGTGCAACGGCGGCGGGTGTGGCGGCCCCCGCGCAGCGGCGCCACCACCGCCCGAGCTGGAAGGGCTGCTGGAGCAATTGCCCCCCGGCTTCCGGGAGCGCGTCGCCGAGTGGCGCAACCACCCACGCGTAGAAGGCTTGCGCGACGAAGCGCGCGCACGTCTTTTTCGACTGGTGCAACGCACGGCGCAGTGGCTCAATGAAGGCCGTGTGACCCCAGAGGCTGCGCTGCGCCTGGTCAACTGGCTGGAGCCGCTGCTGCGGCGCGAGAGCTACCTGGCGCTGCTGCTGGAGCGGCCGTCGGTGCACGAACAACTGCTGCACTTGCTGGGCGCTGCCAAGTGGCCCGCGCGCTACCTGTTGCAACACCCTGGCGTGATCGACGAACTGGTGGGCGACGCGTTGCTGACCGAGCGGTTTGTGGTCGCAGACTTCGAACGCGAACTGGCTCTGCGCCTGACATCGCTGCAGTCCACCGGCGAAGACGACGACGAAACCCTTCTCAACCTGCTGCGCCGTGCGCAGCACGCCGAAACCTTCCGCACCCTGGCGCGGGACGTCGAGCGCCGCATCACCGTGGAACAGGTGGCCGACGATCTCTCGGCACTGGCCGACAGTGTGCTGCGGGTCACCGCGCAGTGGTGCTGGAGCCGCCTCAAGACCCGCCATCGCGAAAGCCCGCAGTTCGGCATCATTGGTTACGGCAAGCTGGGTGGCAAAGAACTGGGATACGGCAGCGACCTCGACATTGTTTTTGTGTTCGACGACGACGACGAGCGCGCTCCCGAGGTCTACGCCGCATTTGTGCGCAAGCTCATCAACTGGCTCACCGTGAAGACCGGCGAAGGCGATCTGTACGAAATCGACACTGCGCTGCGGCCCAACGGCAATTCGGGTTTGCTGGTGACGCGCTTTGAGGCCTATGCGAATTACCAGGAGCGCCGGGGCAGCAACACTGCCTGGACCTGGGAACACCAGGCCATGACACGCGCCAGATTTGTGCTGGGCAGTGACGCCCTGCGCGCGCGTTTTGACGCCGTGCGCGAAGCCGTCATCACGTCCGAGCGGGACACCGCAGCACTGCGCGACGAGATCACCACCATGCGCGAACGGGTGCGCAGCGCCCACCCCGTGCGCGCCGGGCAATTCGACGTCAAACACAGCCCAGGCGGCATGGTGGATGCCGAATTTGCGCTGCAGTACTTGGTGTTGTCGCACTCGGCCGCGCACCCGGAGTTGCGCGAAAACAGGGGCAACATCACACTGCTGCGGCGCGCCGAGCAAGTGGGTCTGCTGCCTGCGGGTGTCGGCGTGGCTGCAGCCGATGCGTACCGAGAATTGCGGCGCGTACAGCATTTGGCGCGCCTGGACGAGGCGCCCACCCAGGTCACGCCCCCTGCGCTGCAGGCCGAACGCGATGCCGTGCTGGCGCTGTGGAAGGCCGCGTTTGGGAGCGAGCCGGGGCCTTCCTAGCGCTCGTCGCGGTGGTGTGCCCTTTGGTAAGAGCGCCAATTCACCAAATGAAATTTTTTGTGAAATTTTTATTACTTCAAACAACTGTTTGAATTTGAGTGGTTTAATCCGGGGCCATGAGTTCGGGCCCTTCCCACATTCCCGCAGCACAGCGCGTTGCCCGCAGCGACGGCGAGGACACGCGTGCCCGCTTGCTCGCGGCGGCGCTGCAGTTGTTTTCAGAGCGCGGTTTCGCGCAGGCATCCGTGCGCGCCATTGCCGAAGCAGCAGGCACGAACGTGGCAGCCATCGCCTACCACTTTGGCGACAAGGCGGGCCTGTACACCGCCACGTTCTATGAGCCCTTTGGCAGCGGCAGCGACCTGATACCGGTCTTTTCCGACCCCTCGCTGAACCTGGCCCAGGCGCTGGGCTGCTACTTTGCCGGCTTTCTGGAGCCGCTCAAACACGAGGGCCTGGTGACCCAGTCGCTGCGCCTGCATGTGCGGGAGCTGCTCGACCCCACCCATGTGTGGCCTGAACTGATCGAACGCGAATGCCGCGCGCCGCACCAGGCTCTGGTGCAGCTGCTATGCCGCCACATGGGGGTGCCGCAGGCGGACGACGACATGCACCGGCTGGCGTTCTCGCTGGCGGGCTTGGTCATGCAAATGTGGACGCAGCGCGACCCGCTGATCGCCGTAGCGCCGCAGCTGGCGGGCGCGGGTGCGGTCGATGCGTGGGCCGCACGGCTCACCGGCTATGCGCTGAGCATGGTGCAGGGCGAGATGGCGCGCCGCCAAGCGGCCCCTCCACCTGCCAAGCGCTCCACACCCAGAACATCGAACAAGGAAACCAATCCATGAAGCTGTCGCACCGACTCCTCTTGGCGGCATGTGTGCCCCTGGCTCTCGGGGCTTGCGCTACGGCATCGCCGCCCGCCACCGTGTCGGCGCCCGCTCCCGCAGGATGGCAGGCGCCGCTGCCGCACCAGGGCTCGGTGGCGGGGCTGTCGCAGTGGTGGGCGCAGATGGACGATCCGCTGCTTGTCGAACTGATCGATGCCGCGCAGACGATCAGCCCGGGGGTGGCCCAGGCTCGGTCACGCATTGCGCAGGCCCGCGCCACCCAGATCAGCAGCCGCGCTGCGCTGGGCCCGGCGCTGGACGGGCAGGCCAGTGCCAGCCGGGGGTTCAACGAACAAGTGGCGGGCATTGCCACCACGGCCCAGGCCGGGCTGCAGGCCAGTTGGGAGATCGACCTGTTTGGTGGCAACGCGGCCACCAAAACCGCTGCCGACCAGCGGCTGGCGGGCGCACAGGCCCTGTGGCACGAAGCCCGTGTGAGTGTGGCTGCCGAGGTGGCGTTGCAGACCAGCAGCCTGCGCACCTGCCTGGAGCAGCTCAACGTGGCAGAGCGCGACGCCCAGTCACGCGGCGAAACCTCGCGCCTGTCGGCCTTGAGTGAGCGGGCGGGTTTTACCGCACCGGCTACCGCCGCCCTGGCGCGCGCCAGTGCTGCAGAGGCGGCTGCGCGTGCTTCGCAGCAGCGCATGCAGTGTGATGTGGAGCTGAAAACCTTGGTGGCGTTGACCGGCTGGGAGGAGCCCGCGCTGCGTGCGCGCCTTGCCGCTGCACCGGGTCGCCCTGCGCCGGATGCGTTGTTTGCCATTGCCGCCTTGCCCGCACAGGTGCTGGCCCAGCGGCCTGATGTGTACAACGCCGAGCGAGAGGTTGCCGCCGCCAGTGCCGAGGTGGGCAGCGCGCAGGCCCAGCGTTATCCGCGCCTGTCGCTCAGCGGATCGGTGGGTGCCGGATGGGTGCGCACCGCAGGGGTGACCACGGACCTGAGCACGTGGACGATTGGCCCGCTGGCGCTCAGTGTTCCGCTGTTTGACGGTGGCCGCCGCGCAGCGGAGGTGGATGCGGCCCAGGCGCGTTATGAAGAAGCCGCCGCGTTGTACCGTGCGCGTGTTCGGCAAGCGGTGAGCGAGGTCGAGCAGGCGCTGGTGCGCCTGCAGAGCACTGCCGAGCGCAATGCCAGCGCACGCACTGCGGCCGAGGGTTACCGGGTGTCGTTCGACGCCACCGAGGCCCGTTGGCGGGGTGGGCTGGCCAGCCTGGTGGAGCTGGAAGACGCGCGGCGCACCTCGCTGGCTGCCGAGAACGCCCTCATAGCGCTGCAGCACGAACGCCAGGCGGCCTGGGTGGCTTTGTACCGCGCCGCCGGTGGCGGGTGGAGCGCCGACCGCAGCGAAGCCCTAGCACAGAACGCGGGCGCCACGGCGCGCTGACGTGTCGCCAGCCGAGCCACTTCTCCTCATTTCTCTTTGAACCTGTTTATTGGATGAATGGACCTGACCGATGCCCAATCTGATGCCCCATTTCAAACTGTCCCGCACGGCTCTCGCTCTGGTGGCTGTGTGTGTTTTGGCCACCGCAGGTGCGCTGGTGTACTCCGGTGCCTCGCGCGCAGCCGATGAGCCCAAGGCGAACCAGCCCCGCCCTGCGCTCACGGTGACCACCGCACAACCCCAGCGCACCGCCGTACCCCTGCGTCTGGCCGCCAACGGCAACGTGGCCGCCTGGCAAGAAGCCATCATTGGTGCCGAAAGCAACGGCCTGCGCCTGACCGATGTGCGCGTGAATGTGGGTGATGTGGTCAAGGCCGGGCAGGTGCTGGCCACGTTCTCGGCCGACACTGTGCAGGCCGATGTCGCCCAGGTGCGCGCCAGCCTGCTCGAAGCGCAAGCGAACGCGGCTGAAGCGGCGGCCAACGCCGACCGTGCCCGTTCGCTGCAGGCCACGGGTGCGCTCAGCCAGCAGCAGATTCAGCAGTTCACTACGGCAGAAAAGACGGCCCAGGCCCGTGTGCAGGCGGCCCAGGCCACGCTCAATGCGCAGCAGCTGCGCCTCAAGTACACGCAGGTGGTGGCGCCCGACAGCGGCGTGATCTCGGCCCGCACTGCCACCGTGGGCGCAGTGGTGGGCGCGGGCACCGAGCTGTTTCGCATGGTGCGCAAGGGCCGTCTGGAATGGCGTGCAGAAGTGACGTCGACCGAACTGCGCCGTATCCAGCCCGGAGCCAAGGTCAGCGTCACTGCCGCCAGCGGTGCGATGGTGGAGGGTACGGTGCGCATGGTTGCGCCGACGGTGGACCCGCAGACGCGCAATGCCCTGGTGTACGTTGACTTGCCGCTGAACACAGACTTTCGGGCTGGCATGTTTGCGCGCGGCGAGTTTGCATTGGGCACCAGCGACGCGCTCACGGTGCCGCAGGAAGCGCTGGTGGTGCGCGACGGCTTCTCGTACGTGTTTGTGGTGGGTGCCGAGCAACGCGTGCAGATGCGCAAGGTGCAAACCGGGCGCCGCGTGGCCGACCGGGTCGAAGTGCTGTCGGGCCTGGACGCCAACGCCCCGGTGGCGGTGCGCGGTGCGGGTTTTCTGAACGACGGGGACCTGGTGCGCGTGGTGGCCCCCACCACGCCAGAGGCCCCGGCAGCACCTGCCAGCACGTCCATGGCACCAGATTTCAAGCAAAAAGTGGCTCTAGCGCTTGTCAATAAAGCGCTGGTAGCTATTAATTGAGGAGCGTTCTTCATGAATGTATCCACCTGGTCGATCAAGAACCCCATTCCGGCGTTGATGCTGTTTGTGCTGCTGACGTTTGGCGGCCTGCTGTCGTTCAACGCCATGAAGGTGCAGAACTTTCCGGACATTGATCTGCCCACGATTTCGGTGACCGTGGCGCTGCCCGGCGCGTCGCCCGCGCAGCTCGAAAACGATGTGGCGCGCAAGATCGAAAACAGCATCGCCACGCTGCAGGACCTCAAACACATCTACACCAAGGTGCAGGACGGCGGCGCCACCATCACCGCCGAATTCCGCCTGGAAAAGCCCACGCAGGAGGCGCTCGATGACGTGCGCTCGGCCGTGGCCCGCGTGCGCGGCGATCTGCCCGGCGACGTGCGCGACCCCATCGTGACCAAGATGGATCTGGCCGCACAGCCGGTGCTGGCGTTCACCATTGCATCCAGCCGCATGGACGACGAAGCGCTGTCCTGGTTTGTGGACGACGCCGTCGCCAAGAAGCTGCTGTCGGTGCGCGGCGTGGGCGCCGTCACCCGCGTGGGGGGTGTGGACCGCCAGGTGCATGTGGCGCTCGACCCCGTCAAGCTGCAGGCGCTGTCGGCCACTGCGGCCGATGTGTCGCGCCAGCTGCGCCTGGTGCAGACGGAAAGCGCGGGCGGCCGCACCGACCTGGGCGGCAGCGAACAACCCGTGCGCACGCTGGCCACGGTGCAGTCGGCGCAAGAGCTGGCGGGCCTGACCCTGGCCTTGTCCGACGGCCGCCACGTGCGGCTGGATCAGGTGGCCACCGTGACAGACACGGTGGCCGAACCACGGGCCATGGCGTTGCTCAATGGCAAGCCGGTGGTGGGCTTCGAGGTGGCGCGCAGCAAGGGCGCGAGCGAGGTCGAAGTGGGCGCCGCCGTGCAAGCGGCGCTGAAGGAGCTGCGCGAGCAACATCCAGACCTGGAGGTCACCGAGGCCTTCAACTTTGTGCAGCCGGTGCAGGAGGAATATGACGGCTCCATGCACCTGTTGTATGAGGGCGCGCTGCTGGCCGTGCTGGTGGTGTGGCTGTTCTTGCGCGACTGGCGCGCCACGTTTGTGTCGGCGGTGGCACTGCCGCTGTCCATCATTCCCGCGTTCATCGGCATGCACTTGCTGGGTTTCTCGATCAACGTGATCACGCTGCTGGCCATGTCGCTGGTGGTGGGCATTCTGGTGGACGACGCCATCGTGGAGGTGGAGAACATCGTGCGCCACCTGCGCATGGGCAAGTCGCCGTACCAGGCGGCCATGGAGGCAGCGGATGAAATTGGCCTGGCCGTGGTGGCCACCACATTCACCCTGATTGCGGTGTTTTTGCCCACGGCGTTCATGAGCGGCATTGCGGGCAAGTTCTTCAAGCAGTTCGGCTGGACGGCGTCGCTCGCGGTGTTTGCCAGTCTGGTGGTGGCCCGTGTGCTGACGCCCATGATGGCGGCCTACATCCTCAAACCCATCGTGGACGAGCACAAGGACCCGCGCTGGATGACGGTGTATCTGCGCTGGGCGGCCTGGTGCATCAAGCACCGCTGGATTACCTTCATTGCCACGGGTGCGTTCTTCATCGGCTCGCTGGCGCTGATCCCGCTGCTGCCCACGGGCTTCATCCCGCCCGACGACAACTCGCAGACCCAGGTGTACCTGGAGCTGCCGCCCGGCGCCACCCTGAGCCAGACGCGCGCGGCGGCCGAAGACGCGCGCCAGCGCATTGCCAAGGTGGACCATGTGCACAGTGTGTACACCACCATCGGCGGCGGTACGGCCGGCGGGGACCCGTTTGCAGGCATGGGCAATGCCGAGACGCGCAAGGCCACGCTCACCATCCTGCTGGCCGAGCGCGGTGACCGGCCGCGCAAGCAGGGCATTGAGAACCAGATCCGCGCCGCGCTGGAAACGCTGCCGGGCGTGCGCAGCAAGGTCGGGTTGGGCGGATCGGGCGAGAAGTACGTGCTGGTGCTCACAGGCGACGACCCGCAGGCGCTGAGCACGGCCGCCTTGGCGGTGGAGAAAGATCTGCGCACCATTCCCGGCCTGGGCAGCATCTCGTCCACCGCCAGCCTGGTGCGATCCGAGATCGCGGTGCGCCCCGACTTTGCGCGCGCCGCCGACCTGGGCGTGACCAGCAGCGCCATTGCCGAGACGCTGCGCATCGCCACCGTGGGTGACTACGACGTGTCGCTGCCCAAGCTCAACCTGGCGTCGCGGCAGGTGCCCATCGTGGTCAAGCTGCAGGATGACGCCCGCCAGGACCTGTCACTGCTGGAGCGCCTGTCGGTGCCGGGCAGCAAGGGCCCCGTGATGCTGGGGCAGGTCGCCACGCTGGAGTTCAGCGGCGGTCCGGCCGTGGTGGACCGGTACGACCGTGCACGCAACGTGAATTTCGAGATCGAGCTGTCGGGCCAGCCGCTGGGCGATGTGACCAAGGCCGTCGAAGCGCTGCCGTCCATCCAGAAGCTGCCGCCCGGTGTGCGCCAGATCACCATTGGCGATGCCGAAATGATGGGCGAGCTGTTTGCCAGCTTTGGCCTGGCCATGCTGACCGGCGTGCTGTGCATCTATATCGTGCTGGTGCTGCTGTTCAAGGACTTCCTGCACCCGATGACCATCCTGGCGGCGCTGCCGCTGTCGTTGGGCGGGGCGTTTGTGGGCCTGTTGATTGCGCAAAAGAGCTTCTCGATGCCCTCGCTCATCGGCTTGATCATGCTCATGGGCATTGCCACCAAGAACTCCATCTTGCTGGTGGAGTACGCCATCCTCGCGCGGCGGGAGCATGGCCTGACGCGTTTCGAGGCGCTGATCGACGCCTGCCACAAGCGTGCGCGGCCCATCATCATGACCACGCTGGCCATGGGCGCGGGGATGTTGCCCATCGCGATCGGCTTCGGCGCGGCGGATGCGAGCTTCCGCTCCCCGATGGCGGTGGCGGTGATTGGCGGGCTGATCACGTCGACACTACTGAGCCTGCTGGTGATTCCGGCCGTGTTCACGGGGGTGGACGATGTGGGAGCCGGTGTAGGTCGGTTGCTGCGCCGCTTGCGCGGTGCGCACCATGGCGAACCTCCCGCCGCGGTGCCTCCCTCCGTCCCGGTGCCGCCGCAACCCTTGCCGTGAGGTCGCAGCGGGTTGTGGCGACGTTGAGGTGGCGCACATGCACCCCAACTTCTTCCAAAAAGCGGGGCAATCCCCTGGGTTGCCCCGGCTTTGGAAGGGTGATGCGCGTTGGATAATGGCGCGAGAACTATGAACCTCGTCAGCCTCAACATCGAATCCATCCAGGTCGGCCACCCCCTGCCGTTTGTGCTGCGGGGTGCCGACGGCGCGCTGTTGGCCCAAAAGGGTTATGTCATCCGCACGCGGGAGGAGCTGGCCACCCTGGTGGCGCGGGGCCGCGAGCTGTGTGTGGACACCGACGAGTCGGGTGGCAGCCACCGGGCTTACCTGGCGCAGCTCCAGCGCATGTTGATCGCCGACACCAATCTGGGCGAAATTGCGTCGATGAAGATGACGGCTGCCGAAGAAGCAGGTGCGCGCGGCCGGGGTGGCAAGACACTGCCCGATTGGCCCGAGCTGCAACTGCGCGCCACACAAATTCTGCGGGCCCCTTCGGCCAGCGACTTTGGCGGACGGTTTCAGGCGCTGCACGATGAGCTGAACCGCCTTTGTGAGCAGACGCCCGACGCCACGCTGCTCGCGCTCATCTACCTCTCGGCCCAGGAAACGCGGATGTACAGTGCCACGCATTCCATGCTGGTGAGCTGTGTGTGCATGGTGGTCGCGCGCGAAATGCTGCGCTGGCCCGAGGCGCGCGTCCAGCAGGTGGGGCACGCCGGGCTGAGCATGAACATCGCGATGACCGAGCTGCAAGACCAGCTCGCCCAGCAAACCCAACCCCTGACCGCGGCCCAGATTGCGGCAGTGGAAGACCACGCTGCCCGCTCGGAGGCGCTGCTGCGCCAGCTGGGGGTGGCCGACCCGTTGTGGCTGGAGGCCGTGCGCTGCCACCACCACCGCAACCCCGGTCCGCTGGACAAGAAGTCGGAAGCCCAGCAGATGGCCCGGCTGGTGCAGCGCGCTGACATATTTGGCGCCCGCCTCGCGCCCCGCGTAGCCCGTTCGCCCATGCCCGTCACGGCAGCCATGCAGGCGAGTTACTACGACGAAGACCACAAGGTGGACGAGATGGGGGCCGCGCTGGTGAAAACCTTGGGCGTGTACCCCCCAGGCGCGTTCGTGCGACTGGCCAGCCAGGAGGTGGGTGTGGTGATCCGCCGCGGCGCTACAGCCACCACCCCGCGGGTGGCGGTGGTCACCAACCGCGACGGCATGCCCACCGGCGAGCCGATTCCACGCGAATCGGGCATGCCGCCATGGAAGGTCACCGGCGTGGTGGTTTTCAAGGACGTGCGGGTCACGCTCCCGCTCGACCGACTGCTCAGCCTGGTCTGAGCGCAGGCGCACAGGCGCTCTGCCCATTCGTTCGCCCGCCAGATCGGCGCGGCGAGTGACGTAAATCGCTCCTCACTGACGGCACCCCAGGCGGTTCCGCGCGGATTTGGCGCGCCCGTGCGCAGCCGCGCCCATGAGGCGGCGCGTAACACCCCACCCCCGTGTCAGGAAATTGAATCCAAATCGCCCCGAACCGCGTATACCGTTCAGTACAAATAAAAACTCATGTGGACAAAAAATGATGAAATGGTTAAATTGGGCGTAACCAAGCGCTGCAACTCTTATGAATACCCTTTCACGACTCCTATCGGCCATCAGCCTCGGCGCCACCGCAATGCTGACGACCCCCGCCGCCCAGGCCGCCGACGCACCGGTGAAATGCCCCGCCACGCTCCAGCACACCGTGCCCCGGTTACAGGACGAAAAGCCGCAGTCGCTGTGCCAATACAGCGGCAAGGTGGTGCTGGTGGTCAACACGGCCAGTTTTTGCGGGTTTACCGGCCAGTACAAGGGGCTGGAGGAACTGTATGCCCGCTATAAGGACAAGGGGTTGGTGGTGTTGGGTTTTCCCTCCAACGACTTTTCCCAGGAGTCGGGCAGCAACCAGGAGATTGCAGAGTTTTGCGAAAACACGTTTGGCGTGAAGTTCCCGATGTTTGCCAAGAGCAGCGTGAAAGGGGCCGATGCCTCGCCGCTCTTTCGCCAACTCACCGAGTTGTCGGGCACCGCACCCCGCTGGAACTTCCACAAATACCTGCTCGGCCGTGACGGCAAACTGGTGGACCACTATTCCAGCCTGACGGGCCCGGACAACAAGGGACTGGTGCGGGCGATTGAGCAGCAACTGGCAGCGTCGGCGCCGCGGTGATCGTGATGTTTTCTTTACGTTTCTTTAAAAAAAACCACCGCCCGCTCTGGAACTTCGCGGCGCAGGCCTCACTCTATTCCTTGCGCAACACGATTGCGCGCCGTACAGTTTTAACGTTGCGAAGCCTTTCGGGCCCCCGGGTTCCGACTGACCTCCTGGAGCGCTTCTCCTCCCTCCCTCTCTTATTCGTTTCGGGACGCTTCGCAACCTTTTTATTCCGTGCGCCGGCCAGAGGGAGCCGGTCATGAAAATCGCCATCATTGGCTCCGGCATTTCAGGCTTGTCCGTTGCGCACCAGTTGCGCGGTCAGGCGGACCTCACGCTCTATGAATCGGGTGACTACTTTGGGGGGCACACCCACACGGTCGATGTCACGTTGCCGGATGCGTCGGGCACCCCTGTCACCCACGGCGTGGACACCGGCTTTCTGGTGTTCAACGAGCGCACCTATCCGAACCTGATTCGGCTGCTGGCGGAATTGGGCGTGGAGACGGCCCAATCGGACATGTCGTTTTCGGTGCACGTGCCAGGCGCCCTGGGTGGCTCAGGTGGCGGTCGTGCACTGGAGTGGAGCGGCACCAGCCTGAACACTGTGTTCGCTCAGCGATCGAACCTGCTCAACCCCCGCTTTCTGGGCATGCTGCGCGATCTGCTGCGCTTTAACAAGCTGTGCACCCGCATTGCAGAAGCCAAGGCCGACGCGGCCCTGATGCAACCTTTGGGCGACTTTTTACGCGAGCACCGCTTTGGCGATGCCTTTCGCGACTGGTACTTTTTGCCCATGCTGGGCTGCATCTGGAGTTGCCCCACCGACCAGATGCTGAAGTTCCCTGTGGCCACCATGATCCGGTTCTGCCACAACCACGGTTTGATCCAGGTCAGCAACCGCCCCCAGTGGTGGACGGTGGCGGGTGGCGCGCGCCATTACGTCGACAAGATCGTGTCGGGCATTGCGGACAAGCGCTTGTCCACGCCCGTGCGCCGTATTGAGCGTGACGCAGCTGGGGTGCGCGTGGTGACCGATGGCCTGGTCGAGCACTTCGACCAAGTGGTGCTGGCCACACATTCCGACCAGTCGCTCGCGCTGCTGGCCCAGCCCACCACGCAAGAGCGGGCGGTGTTGGGGTCTATCCGCTACCAGGCCAACCGCGCCGTGTTGCACACCGACACCTCGGTGCTGCCCGAGCGCCGCGCCGCCTGGGCCGCGTGGAACTACGAGCGCGCCCAGCAGCGCAGCCGCGAGTCCGCCCGCGTGTGCCTGCACTACCTCATCAACCAACTGCAGCCGGTGCCGTTTGCCCAGCCCGTGGTGGTGTCCCTCAACCCTGTGCGCGATATCGCGCCCGAACACGTCATTGGCAGCTACGAATACGCCCACCCGGTGTTTGACATGGCGGCGATTCGCGCGCAGCAGCAGCTTGGCAAGATTCAGGGGCGTGAGCACACCTGGTTTTGCGGTGCGTGGACGGGCTACGGCTTTCATGAAGACGGCCTCAAATCGGGCCTGGCTGTGGCAGAGCAATTGCTGGCCGCCATGCCTGCCCCTTTGGCGGAGGCCGCGTGAGCCACTCCGCCGCGCCTCAGGTGCCCCTCATCGGTTTTGGCGAGGTGCGCCACACACGGTTGCGACCCAAAAAGCATGCGTTTGCGTACCGCACGTTTTTCCTGATGCTGCCGATGCGCAGTTTGTCTAATGCGCCGAGCGCGCTGGCGGTGAACCGTCCTGGCGCCATCAGTTTTCATGATGTGGACCACGGCGACGGCCGCAGCGCCGCGCAGGGCGGGGCGCTGGCGTGGCTGGATGCCCTGCTGCGCGCAGAAGGCATTGACGACGCGACGGGCGAAGTCTGGCTGCACTGCTATCCCCGGGTGCTGGGCTACACCTTCAAGCCTGTGAGCTTCTGGTACTGCCACCGCTCGGATCAGAGCCTGCGCGCCATCGTGGTCGAGGTGAACAACACCTTTGGCGAGCGCCACTGCTATCTATTGGATGCCCCGCAGTACGGCGTGGAACAACAGGCGCGCAAGGTGTTCCATGTGTCGCCGTTTTGCGAGGTGAACGGGGGTTACCGCTTCCGCTTTATGCGCACGGAGGTCCATACGCAAGACGCAGGTCGTACCGTGGCGCGCATTGACTACGACGACACCAGCGGTCCGCTCATCCAGACCAGCGTGAGTGGCACGCTGCAGCCCGCCAACGCCCGCACCTTGCGCCAGGCGCTGTGGGGCTACCCCGCCATGACGCTGGCCATCATGGCCCGCATCCACTGGCACGCGCTGCAGCTGTGGCTCAAGCGCGTGCGTTTCCATCGAAAGCCCGAGGCCCCCGCCTCCATCGTGACCCGTTGATCTCCATGTCGATCCAGCCCCGCGAGACCGCCGCCATGAACTCCACCACCGCCCCCCGCTCCGCCCCACGATCTGCGCAGGCGTTGCCTGCGGACACACCTGCCGCAGCGCGCACGGCGCTCAAGCTCCTGCAACGGTTGCAGCACGGCCACCTCACCGTGCAGTTGCCCGACGGCACATTGCAGCACTTCGGGCACGGCAACGGGCCGTCAGCCGCCATCACGCTCAAGAACTGGAACGTGTGCAGCGCCGCGCTCCGCTCGGGTGACATCGGTTTTGCCGAGAGCTACATCGCGGGCGACTGGACCACGCCACACCTCACCGACCTGCTCAAGCTCTTTGTCGCCAACCGCCAGCAGGTCGAAGGCGTGATCTACGGCACCTGGGCCGGGCGGTTGCTGTACCGCATCAAGCACCTGCTCAACCGCAACACGCGCGCCAACAGTCAGAAAAACATCCATGCCCACTACGACCTGGGCAACGCGTTCTACGAACTCTGGCTGGACGACACGATGAACTATTCGTCCGCCTGGTTCGAGGGCGACGCGGGTGGCGACATGCGCGCGGCCCAGCACGCCAAGGTGCGCCGCGCGCTGCGCATGGCGGGCGTGCAGGCCGGGGACCGCGTGCTGGAGATCGGCTGCGGCTGGGGCGCGTTGGCCGAAATGGCGACCACCGAGTTCGACGCATCGCTGACGGGCGTGACCTTGTCCACCGAGCAACTTGCGTTTGCGCAAAAACGCATGGCGACCCGGGGGGTGGAGGGCAAGGCGGATCTGCGGCTGCAGGATTACCGCGATATCCACGACGGCCCGTACGATGCGATCTGCTCCATCGAGATGGTGGAAGCCGTGGGCCGCGAGTATTGGCCCACCTATTTCCAGTCGGTCAACCGCCTGCTCAAACCGGGCGGCAAGGCCTGCATCCAGAGCATCGTCATCGACGACAGCCTGTTTGACCGCTATATCAGCTCCACTGATTTCATCCAGCAGTACATCTTCCCGGGTGGCTGCCTGCCCTGCCCGCGCGAGTTTCGCCGCGAGGCCGAGGCCGCAGGCCTGCGCGTGGTGGACGAGTTCGCCTTCGGCCAGGACTATGCGGAGACCCTCAAACGCTGGCGCGAGCGTTTTCTGGCGCAGCGCGCACAGATCCTTCAACTGGGCTTCGACCAGCGCTTCATGCACATCTGGGAGTTCTACCTGGCGTATTGCGAAGCAGCGTTTGCGATGAGCAACATCGACCTGGTGCAGTACACGCTGGTCAAAGACTGACGGCGGAAAGATCATTACTATGAAAAATATAGCTATTACCGCTTTACTGATAAGCGCTACAGCCGTTTTTCATTCAAATTTTGCGGTCGCGCAGGCTGTGCAGCCCAACCCGCCCGCTTTGGCCGCTGGCGGGCCTGCCACCACGCCCCTGGCTGGCGCGCGCATGGCGGGGCAGGGTACGTTGCGGTTTTTGGGATTTGATATTTACCGCGCGCGCTTGTGGGTGCAGCCGGGGTTTGATGCAGAGAACTACAGCGCCCATCCGCTGGCGCTGGAGTTGACCTACCAACGCAACTTCACGGCCGAGGCCATTGCCAAGCGATCAATTGAAGAGATGCGGCGCGTGGGCAGCTTCAGTGCGCAGCAAGCCACGCGGTGGCAGCAGTTGTTGCAGCAGGTACTGCCGGATGTGAAACCCGGAGACCGGTTGCTGGGCGTGTACCAGCCGGGCGCTGGCGCAGTGTTTCAAATGGGCGGCCGTGTCGTGGGCGAGGTGCCCGACGCCGAGTTTGCGCGCCTGTTCTTTGGCATCTGGCTGTCGCCGCAGACCTCGGAACCAGGTCTGCGTGCCGAGCTGATTGCCGCCCTCGGCACTGCGGGCCAGCCATGACCTTTGCCCCGCCCATCCGTGCCGGCGGCGGGCTGGCCTATGGGCTGCTGGGCCTGCCCTTGGCGTTTGTGGCGTTGCCGCTGTACGTGCTGCTGCCCAACCACTACGCGCGGGAGTTCGGCATGCCGCTGGCCACGCTGGGCGCAGTGCTGCTGGCGGCCCGGCTGTTTGACGCCATTTCGGACCCGCTGCTGGGCCGATTGTCGGACCACCTGTTTGCTCGCTCGGTGCGCGCGGTGCTCGGCGTGGGTGCGGTGTCGGCCACGGTGCTGGCGATGGGGCTGACCAGCCTGTTTTTTCCGGCGGTGCGCGGCCCCGATGCGTTGATTGTGTGGGCGCTGGTGGCCTTGCTCATCACCTACACCGCGTACAGCCAGCTCAGCATTGCACACCAGTCGTGGGGCGCGCGCCTGGGCGGCGACGAGCTGCAGCGCGGCCGCATCGTGGCCTGGCGTGAAGGTGCTGCGCTGGTCGGGGTGGTGCTGGCGTCGGTGTTGCCGGCCCTGCTGGGGCTGCCGGTCATGCTCAGTGTGTTTGCCATCACCTTGTTGATGGGCTGGTGGGCGTGGACGCGAGCTCCGCGCCCTGCAGCCCACGCGGGTGCCATCGCGGGGGTTTATCGCCCACCGCAGCGCGCCAGCCTGTGGCGGCCCTGGGGGCGCGCAGCATTCCGCCGCCTGCTGGTCGTGTTCATGCTGAACGGCATTGCCAGTGCCATCCCGGCCACTCTGGTGCTGTTCTTCATTCAAGACCGGCTGCAGGCCCCGCCCGCGCAAGAGCCGATGTTCCTTGCGGCGTACTTCGTCTGCGCGGCACTGTCCATCCCGCTATGGCTGCGCGCTGTGGCGCGGTGGGGCCTGGCGCGCACCTGGCTGGTCGGCATGCTGCTGGCGATTGCCGTGTTTGTCTGGACCGCGTTCCTGGGGGCCGGTGATGTGGTGCCGTTTCTCATCGTCTGCGCACTCTCTGGCGTGGCCCTGGGTACAGACCTGGCCTTGCCCAGTGCACTGCTCGCTGGCGTGGTGGCCACCGAGGGCGACAGCGGCCAGCACGAGGGCGCGTACTTTGGCTGGTGGAACTTCGCGACCAAGCTCAACCTGGCGCTGGCCGCAGGCCTGGCACTGCCCCTGCTGGGCTGGGTGGGCTACACCCCCGGCACCCGCAGCGAAGACGGTCTGCAAACCCTGGGGCTGGCCTACGCGGTGCTGCCCTGTGTGCTCAAACTGCTGGCGGCGGCTGCGCTGTATGGCCTCATCCTGCGGCGGCCGCCAGCGGCGCCGATTTCCTGAACGCGACTTCCGAACCCAAGGCACTCACGATGATGCAACGACGTCTCCTCCTCTCGGCCGCTGTGGCGGCGCCCGTGGTGCTGTCTGGCTGCGCCAGCCAGAACATCGATGGCTATGCCGGCGAAAAGCCGGTGCTGGACCTCGCCCAGTATTTCACCGGCACGATCGACGCATACGGCATCTTCCAGGACCGCAGCGGTCAGATCGTCAAACGCTTCACCGTCGTCATGGTCTGCGAATGGAAGGGCAACGAAGGGGTTCTGGACGAAGCCTTCACCTATTCAGACGGCACCACGCAGCGCCGCATCTGGCGCCTGACCAAGCACGCCGATGGTCGCTACACGGGCGTCGCCGACGACGTGGTGGGCACCGCCAACGGGCAGACACGCGGCAACGCCTTTCGCTGGAACTACACGCTGGCCCTGCCGGTGGATGGCAAGGTCTACAACGTCGATCTGGACGACTGGATGTACCTCATCGACGACCGTGTGATGCTCAACCGCGCCACCATGAGCAAGTTCGGATTCCGTCTGGGCGAGATCACCTTGTCCTTTACCAAACGCGCACCATGAGCCTCAACCCTCCCCTGCGCGACTGGCGCGGCCGCCGGGCCTGGCTCATCGGGGCCAGCAGCGGCATCGGCCGGGCTACGGCGGCGGCGCTGCATGCGCGCGGCGCGCAGGTCATCGTGTCGGCGCGCAGCGGCGATGCGCTGGAGGCCTTTGTGGCCCAGCATCCCGGCAGCATGGCGTTGCCGATCGACACGGCGGAGCCGGCTCAGGTGCAAGCAGCCGCCGCGCAGGTGCTTGCGGGCGGTCCGCTCGATATGGTGTGCTATTGCGCAGGCTACTACCGCGACATGCGTGCCACCGATTTCGACCTCGCGGTGGTCTTGCGCCACGAGCAGGTGAACTACAACGGTGTGCTGCATGTGCTGGCCGCGGTTTTGCCCGGCATGCTGGAGACGGCGCAGGCCGGGCGCCCTGGGCACGTGAGCGTCATCAGCAGCGTTGCGGGTTTCAGGGGGCTGCCCAAAAGCCTGGCCTACGGGCCCACCAAGGCCGCGCTTATCAACCTGGCTGAGGCGTTGTACCTGGACCTGCATGACGTGGGCATGGGCGTGAGCGTGATCAACCCCGGCTTTGTGGCCACGCCGCTCACGGCCGGCAATGATTTCACGATGCCCGCGCTGATTTCCCCCGAGGCTGCTGCCGCGGCCATCGTGCAAGGTTGGGAGCGGGGCCACTTCGACATCCACTTTCCCAAGCGCTTCACGCGGGTGATGAAGCTGCTGCGGCTGCTGCCGTATCGGTGGTACTTTCCGGCGGTTCGCAAGTTCACAGGCCTTTGACTCCTATGCTGCCTCCCTACACCGCGCCCGCCACCGAAGAGGCCGTCACGCGCGTCATCGCGTTCTTTGAAAATCTCTCCCCGACCGATGTGGCCACCATCGGCCAGCTCTATGCGCCGCAGGCGCGTTTCAAGGACCCGTTCAACGAGGTGTTGGGCGTGCCCGCCATCCAGGCTATTTTTGCCCACATGTTCGAGTCGCTGGAGCAGCCGCGTTTTGTGGTCACCGGGCGGGTGGTGCAGGGGCAGCAATGTTTCCTGACCTGGGACTTCGTGTTCGCTTTCAAGCGCTTTGAAAAGGGCGTGACGCAGACGGTGCGGGGTGCCTCCCACCTGGTGCTGGACGACCGCGGCCTGGTCACGCTGCACCGCGACTACTGGGATGCGGCGGAGGAACTGTACGAGAAACTGCCCGTGGTGGGGGCGCTGATGCGTTGGCTCAAGAAGCGCGCCAATAGCTAGGGCCTGTTCACCCCACTGCCCGGATGCGCGAATGCCCTGGCAAGGGCACTGCGCGTTGCAGCACCCCCTCGGCCAGCCACAGCGCGCTGTTCCAGGCTCGCTGCGCCACATAAGGCAGCGGGAGCTGCTGGTAGTCGTCGTTGAAGACTTCAAAGCTGTAGTCGCCCTGGTAGCCCATTCCGTCGAGCGTGCGCACCAGCGCGGCCAGCGCCTGGCTGTGAACGCCTTCGCCCGGGAACACGCGAAAGTGGCGTGCGGTGTCGATGCGCTCCTGAACTGTGCGGGTCTCCTGCCACATGAAGTCCGAGAGCTGCACCAGATAGATCTTGTCGGGGTCCACATCCGCGAGGGCCGCCAGCGGTGTGCTGGTAGCGAACTGGTGGTACGAATCGACGGCCAGGCCGAGGTTGGGGCAATCGGCATGTTCGACCGCTGCCCAAGCCTGGTGTACCTCGTTGATGTGCCTGCCCCATGAAAGCCCTTCAAACGCCACGCGGATGCCGTGGGGCAGCGCCAGCAGGGCCAGTTTGCGCAGGTCGCGGGCAATGGCCTCGGCATCGGCCGTGGCGTGCGATGAGGTCGAACTGCAGGCCAGCAGCACGGGTGCGCCCAGGTCGCGCGCCATCAAAATCATCTGCTTGGCGATGTCCACCTTGTAGCTGTGCAGGTGGCCCGACAGCCCTTCAAAGTCGCGCAGCACCTGGAACCCCGTCACGCGCAGGCCACTGCTGCGCACGGCGTGCACGGCCGCTTCGATACCTTGCGGATGGCCCACGAGGTCGCGGGCGGCCAGCATGATCTGGCCAAAGCCGGCGGCCTTGACGGCGGCGAGCTTGGCTTCAAGCGGACCGGCCAGGCTGATGGTGTCCATGCCGAAGTCGGCAACGTTGCGTTGCATGGTGGATGTGCGCATGGGTGATCTCCCGGCTTAGCGTGCGTCCAGCACCAACTCGAAACTGGGCGAGCCCACATCGGCGCGCGTGAGGGCACCGCGGGTGCCGGTGTGCACGCCCGTGGGGGACTCGACAAAGTCCACGCCCCGCGCACGCAGTGCGTTCACCGTGGCCAGCACATCGGGCGTGCCAAAGGCCACGCGCTGCAGCAGTTCCTCGGGGTCGGCGTCAATGGCATCCACGAGGGGCTCAATCAGCTGCCAGTGCAGCGTGCCGCAAGGGCTGGCCAGAATGCGGCCATGGGTGAGCACGCCAAACGACTGCTCGGGCGAAAGCTCCGCAAAACCAAACAGCTCTGCGTAGAAATGAATCCAGTCCTGCGCGCGGCCCAGGCCGATGTACTGCACCACGCCGAAGAGATGCAAACCCGTCAGCACGACCGGTGGAGACGCCACGACTGGGATCGACACAAAGTCCACGTCGTAGATCGAGAATTCCTTGAACCGGTCCACAAAATAGATGCGGCTGGATCCCACGCCGTGAATGGCAGGGATGTTCAACTCCATCACTTCGACCTCGGTGTGTACGGCCCAGGCGCCCAGTTCCAGCACACGGCGGTAGGCGGCGGCGGCATTGCCCACCCGAAACGCGATGGCGGTCAGCACCGGGGCTTCCGTCAGCGCCGGGGGGGCGTGGATACCGGTGCGTTCGTTGTCCTGATGGGCGTTCACAATGATGTTCATGTCGCCCTGTCGGTACAGCAGCACTTCGCGCGAGCGGTGGCGTGCCACGGGCTGAAAGCCCATGCGCTCCAGCGCCTGGCCCAGCGCCTGCGGTCGACTGGTGGCGTATTCAATGAACTCCACCCCTTGCAGACCCAGGGGGTTGGGCAGATCGCCCAGCGCTTCGCGGGTGGCCATCATGGGGGTGCTCATGGGTTCGACTCCTTGTGATTTGCGGCAGGTAGTGGGATTCAGCGGGCGCTGACCAGACGGCGGAAATGCGCGTCCATGCGGGTTGCGTCAGGGGCCTCGCCGGTGAAAAGCTCGAACGCGCCCAAGGCCTGGCCCACAGCCATGCCGCCGCCGTCCGACACCTTGCAGCCCAGGGTTCGCGCGGCCTGCACCAGTGCGGTGTCGAGCGGGAAATACACCACCTCGGACACCCACATGTCAGGTCGCAGCAAGGCCACATCAAGCGGCAGCCCGGGCAGCTTGTCCATGCCGGTGGGCGTGGCGTGGATCAGGCCGGTGGCCTGCGCCATGGCCGAGCGGATCTCGGCGGCCTCTGACCGGGGGCCATAGAGCGCGTTCACATCAGCGGCCAGTTGTGCGGCCCGTTCAGGTTGGGCATCCACGATGCTCAGGTGCTTTGCACCCAGCCGCAGCACCGCGTGCGCGATGGCCGCCCCCGCACCGCCCGCGCCCAGCAGCACTGCGTGGCCCAAGTCGGCGCCTGGCAGCGCGCGGGTAAAGCCCCAGGCCCAACCCGATCCATCGGTGTTGTGCCCCACCAGCTGGCCATCTTCGACCACCACGGTGTTGACGGCGCCCATTGCCTGCGCTTCTTCAGACAGGCGGTCCAGATGGGGGATCACCGCCTGTTTGCACGGGTAAGTTACGTTGCACCCGGCATAGCCCATGATGCGTGCGGCCGACAGCAGCGTGGGCAGCTGTTCGACCGTAGAGGCCGAGTGGTCCAGGTCAATCAGCTGGTAGTGCAGGCGCATGCCATGGTGGCGTGCTTCCTCTTCGTGCAGCGCGGGCGACAGCGACTTCTGGATGCCGGCACCGATCAGCCCGATCAGCACCTTGCGGGGGCTCGTGGAAGACATGATGGGCTCGGTGGTGGGAGTGATCGGAAGATCAAGGAGCGGGATGCTCATGGAAAAAAATGAAATTCGGCGGGCGCTGACAACGCGGTATTGCCGCAAGCCAGCGCACGGTTGGCTGCGTTCAGATCACTTGCCGCCGCGCAGTTTGGCCAGCGTGGCGTAGACCTCTTGCACTGTCTCGGCGCCGACCTTGTCGCTGTGTTTTTCCACGACGGGCTTGACCTTGGCGCGCAGCTTGTCGACCTCTGCGGGAGAGAATTCAGTGACCTGCATGCCGGCCTTTTTCAGCTCTTCCAGCGCCACGTCGGCCTGCGAGCGCGATACGCTGCGCTGGAAGGTTGTGGCCTCGGCCATGGCTTCGGTCACGGCCTTTTGGTCGGCCGGGTTCAGACTGTCCCAGAACTTCTTGCTCAGGATGACGGCTTGCGGGTTGTACATGTGGCGCGTGATCGTCAGGTGCTTTTGCACCTCGGCGAACTTGGACGACAGAATGGTCGAGAACGGATTCTCCTGACCGTCCACCGCTTTTTGCTCCATGGCGGTGTACAGCTCGGGGAACGGCATGGGCACAGCGTTGGCGCCCAGCGCATTGAACATGTCAATGTAGATGGGCGACTGGATCACGCGGATCTTGAGGCCCGCAATGTCTTCGGCCTTGGTGATGGGCTTCTTGCTGTTGGTGAGGTTGCGAAACCCCAGCTCCCAGTAGCCCAGACCCACCAGATTCTTGGCCTGCAGCTTGTCGAGCAATTTCTTGCCGAACGGGCCATCGGTCACGGCATCGGCTTCTTGTGGCGAAGCAAACAGAAACGGGAAGTCGTAGATGCCGAATTCCTTGGCCTGTGCCGACAGGATGCCGGCATTAAGCACCGTCATTTCCACCGTGCCACCTTGCAGTGCAGACACCGTCTGCAAGTCACCCCCCAGCGTACCGCCCGGGAAAAGCTTGACGGCAATGCGTCCATTGGTCTTAGCCGCCACGAGGTCGGCAAATTTCTGCGCGCCTTGGGCTTGGGGGTGTTCCTTCTGGTTCTGGAATGCGAACTTGATGGTGCGCTCCTGCGCATGCGCGGCAGGTAGCAGCGATGCGGCAATCAGGGCTGTGGCGAGCAGGGTTTTGAACAGCTTCATGGACATGTCTCCTTGGGTTTTTGGCGAGGTAAATACAAATCAGGGGTGGGTATCGGGGCGGGGCGCATGGCGTGCTCAGCCGGCAAGCCAGCGCAGCGGCACCGTGACGAGGGATGGAATAATCACCAGCAGCAATACGATGGCAAACTGCGCGGCCACAAAGGGCAAGACGCCTCGCGTGACCTCGCCCATGGACACCCGGCCGACACCGGCCACCACGTTCAGCACGGTGCCTACCGGCGGGGTGATAAGGCCTATGGCGTTGACCATGATGAACAGCACCCCGAAGTAGACCGGGTCAATGCCAGCGGCCTTGACGACCGGCATGAGCACCGGCGTCATGATGAGAATGGTGGGTGTCATGTCCATGGCGGTGCCCACCACCATCACCAGCACCATGATGGCCAACAGCAGCACGGTCTGGTTACCCATGAACGGCTGGAGCATGTCGATCACCTTGCTTGGCATGTCCGCCACGGTGATCAGCCACGCCGACACCATGGCAGCGGCCACCAGGAACATCACGATCGCGCTGGTGCGCGCTGCGGACTGAAAAATCTCAGCCAGTTGGCGCAGAGTCAGTTCGCGGTACACCAACATGGCCACACACAGCGCGTACACGGCTGCCACGACCGCTGCTTCGGTGGGGGTGAACACCCCCATGCGCAGTCCGACCAGAATGATGACCGGCAGGCCCAAAGCCCACACAGACTCCTTGAGAGCTATCAGAACCTCTGCGCGCGAGGCCTTGGCGGGCGGAGCGACCTGCTCCTTGCGCACCAGCCACCACCAGGTGCCCGCCAGCGCCACACCCAGCAGCAGTCCGGGCACGATGCCTGCCAGAAACAACTTGCTGATCGACACATTGCCCGCGACCCCAAAAATCACGAACCCGATGGACGGTGGAATGACCGGCGCGATGATGCCGGCCGAGGCAATCAACCCCGCCGACCGGGCCTTGTTGTGGCCTGCGGCCACCATCATCGGCAACAGCAACGAGGCCAGCGCAGCAGCATCGGCCACCGCCGAGCCCGACACGGCGGCCAGAATGACTGCTGCCATGATGGCCACGTAACCCAGCCCGCCGGGCACATGCCCGACCACGGCCAGAGCGAGCTTGACGATGCGGCGCGACAACCCGCCCACGTTCATGATTTCGCCTGCGAGCATAAAGAACGGCACGGCCAGCAGCGGAAAGCTGTCAGCCCCGTTGATCACGTTCTGCGCGAGGATTTGCGCGTCAAACAGATCCAGGTGCCACATCAGCGCCACGCCGCTGATCAAGAGTGCAAACGCGATCGGGATGCCAATCGCCATGGCGAGCAGCAGGGACCCGAGAAAAATGGTGATGGTCATCGTTGCGCCGTGTGATTGCGTGGATTCAGTGGCGCTTGTCGGCCGCAGAGGTCGGCGCTATGGGTTCTTCGCTACCAGCAGCCATGACCAGGTCCTGTGCGTCCGCTGCATGGAGCAACGTGTGGAGGAGGTCGCGCAGCAAGATGGCCAGGGCTGATGCGCCCATCAGCACACCGCTCGCGTAAAAAATGCCCACTGATGCGCCCGTCACCGGCGCCTCGGTCTCCCAATTGATCAGCATCTGCGCCCAGCTGCCACGCAGTAGCAACCACGACACATACAACATGGCCAGCTGCGCTACCACAAGGCAGGCCTTCTTGCCCCGGGCGGGCAGGCGTGCCACCACGATGTCGGTGCCCAGGTGGCCATGTTCGCGCAGCGCCACCACTGCACCCATGAAGGTCAGCCACACAAACAGCCAACGCGACAGCTCTTCAGAGATGGTGATGCCCGTGTTGAACACGTAGCGCAGCACAACATTGCCAAACACCAGCACCACCATCGCGGCCAGGAACAGGCCGCCCAATGCATCAAGCACGCGGGTGTATCCCCGCAGCATGCGGTCGGCCAGTGCAAACATGGTGTCTCCATTCGTTGTGAGTGCCTGGAAAAGAATTTTGTACGAACTGGTTAGTATTTAAACTAGGGGCAAACCCTTGTCGTGTAGACGGCGAAAAAATCGGATCGAAATGCGGCGCGGCGCGGTCTTGCGCTGTGGCGGGTGTTGCGCAATCGGCTCGCTTCTTTTTCCGGGAAGGCGCGAAGCGCCTCAGGAGAACGTCACTTCAGGAAGCGGACGATCATCTCGATGATGGATTCCCGACGCTGCGCAGTGGCGGCGGGGGTGTCGAGCGAGCGCTTGAAGATGGCGCCAAAGGTGTGGCGGTTGGCCACGTTGAAAAAACACAGTGCCGAGATCGACATGTGCAGATCCACCGGGTCCACGTCAGGGCGAAACACGCCGGAGGCCACGCCACGCTCATACACGTCGCGAACCGCATGGATGACGGGGATGTTGAGTTCCTGGATGGTGGTGGACTGGCTGATGAACTCGCCCCGGTGCATGTTTTCATTCATGACCAAGCGAATGAAATCAGGGTTGGCAAGCTGGTAGTCCACTGTAAAACCCACCAGCGTACGCAAGGCCTGCTCCGGAGGCAGGTCTTCCAGGTGCAGTTCGGATTCAATGCGCCGGATGCGGCGGTAGGCGTCCTCCAACACCGCTACATACAGACCTTCCTTGCTACCGAAGTAGTAGTAGATCATCCGCTTGCTGGTGCTGGTCAGCGCCGCTATCTCGTCAATGCGCGCGCCCGCCAGCCCCTTGTCTGCAAACTCAGCCGTGGCCACCTGCAGGATGTTGGCCATGGTGCGGTCGGGGTCGTTCACCCGGACGCGGTCGGCGCCGGGTGTGGCCGCCGCATCGCGGGCTGCGCGCTGCCGCGTTGCGCGCACACTGGCTGCTTTCGAAGGGTTTTGAACCATTTCGTTCATAAGCTCCGTAGCATACGGCAGGTCAAGGAGGCATCAGCACCGGACTTTGCGGCAGCACTGGCCGCTAGCAACCCGCAGGGTACAGGTCAGTACGGTTTGGTGTCAGCAAAACTGGCGCGCAGCGCCAGTTTGTCGAGCAGCTTGCCCAGGTTGGGATACTCGTTGCGCCAGGCGATCTCCGGAAAACGAAACTCCAACCAGCCCAGCGCGCAGCCCACGGCGATGTCGGAAAGGCTCAGGTGAATGCCGCTGCAAAAAGGCTTGTCGCCCAGGCCCTGGCTCATGGACTTGAGGCCGTCGTTCACCTTGATGAGCTGGCGGTCGATCCAGGCCTGGCTGCGTTCGCTGTCTTTGCGGTGGGCCCAGGTGGCCTCCAGCCGGGCCAAAATTGCAGCGTCCATCACACCATCGGCCAGGGCCTCCCAGGTCTTCACTTCAGCGCGTTCACGGCCTTGGCTCGGGATCAGCTTGCCCACTGGCGACAGCGTGTCCAGGTACTCCACAATCACACGCGAGTCGAAGACGGCTTCACCACCTTCCATCACCAGGCAAGGCACCTTGCCCAGTGGGTTGGAGGTGGCAATGGCGGTGTCGTCTGCCCAGACGTTCTCCTGTACGAACTGGTAGTCGAGCTTTTTTTCGGCCATCACGATCCGCACCTTGCGGACGTAAGGGCTGGCTGAGGCTCCGATCAATTTCATGGTTTGTCTTCCAGTGCGCGAGGTAGCTGAACAATTGACTTTGATTCTATCGGGAGCTGCCCACCCGAAGCTGACGCAGAGGCGGCGCCTACACGCCACGCCTACAATGGCGCGCCATGAGCCTGTCCACCATTACCGCCCTGTCGCCGCTTGACGGCCGTTACGCCAGCAAACTTGCCGCACTGCGCCCGATCATGAGCGAGCACGGCTACATGCACCGCCGTGTGCAGGTAGAAGTGGCGTGGTTCATCGCGCTGTCCGACGCTGGTTTTGCCGAGTTCAAGCCGCTGACCACCGGCGCCCGCGCGTATCTGCTGGGTCTGATCAAGAACTTTTCCGAGACCGACTCGGCGGCGATCAAAGAGATCGAAAAAACAACAAACCACGACGTGAAGGCCGTGGAGTACTGGATCAAGAGCAAGTTCGAAGCGCGCCCCGAGCTGGAAAAAGCCTCGGAGTTCGTGCACTTTGCCTGCACCAGCGAAGACATCAACAACACCAGCCACGCCTTGCAGCTGCGCTCAGGCCGCGACCAGGTGGTGCTGCCGGGTCTCGACCGTATCGTGCTCAAACTGCGCGAAATGGCGCACGCCTACGCCGATGTGCCCATGCTCAGCCGCACCCACGGCCAGACCGCCAGCCCCACCACCGTGGGCAAAGAGATGGCCAACGTGGTCATGCGTCTGCAGACGGCCTGCGAACGCATCGCCGCCGTCAAGATCATGGGCAAGATGAACGGCGCCGTGGGCAACTACAACGCCCACCTGTCCGCCTGGCCCGATTTTGACTGGGAAGCCTTCAGCAAGAAGGTCATCGAAACGCCTGAGCCGCTGGGGCTGGGCCTGACCTTCCAGCCCTACTCGATCCAGATCGAGCCGCACGACTACATGGCCGAGCTGTTTGATGCCGTGGCGCGTGCCAACACCATCCTCATCGACTTGTCGCGGGACATCTGGGGCTATGTGAGTCTGGGCTACTTCAAGCAGCGCCTGAAGGCCGGCGAAATTGGTTCGAGCACCATGCCGCACAAGGTCAACCCGATTGATTTTGAGAATGCCGAAGGCAACCTGGGCCTGGCCAACGCGCTGCTCAAACACCTGTCCGAAAAGCTGCCAATCAGCCGCTGGCAGCGCGACCTGACCGACAGCACCGTGCTGCGCAACATGGGCGTGGCGCTGGGCTACGCGGCGCTGGCCTATGCCTCGCTGCTGGCGGGGCTGAACAAGCTGGAGCTGAACGAAGAAGCGCTGGCCGACGACCTGGACGCGTCGTGGGAAGTGCTGGCCGAGCCCATCCAGACGGTGATGCGCCGCTTTGGCGTGCAGGGCGCGTACGAGAAACTGAAGGAAGTGACGCGCGGTAAAACCGTGACGGCCGAGGCGCTGCATGGCTTGATTCATTCGCTGGAAATTCCCCAGTCCGAAAAAGACCGCCTGCTGGCCATGACGCCCGGCAGTTACGTGGGCAAAGCCGCCGAACTGGCACGGCGCGTCTAGTCCACAGATTTATAGCCTTTTTGGCCTCTAGCGCTTATTGAATAAGCGCTAGCAGCTATCTATTTAGTAGTGAGGCTGCATGGCCATCAAATCCACCATCTTCAAGGCGAACCTTGCCATCGCCGACATTGACCACGGCTACTACGCCGACCACGCGCTGACGCTGGCCCGCCACCCGAGCGAGACCGACGAACGCATGATGATCCGGCTGACCGCGCTGGCCATTCAGGCGCACCAGCTCAACGACCTGTGCAACGGCGACGCCACGCTGGCGTTTGGCGCGGGCCTGTCGGACCCGGATGATCCGGATGCGTCACTGACTGACTACACCGGCCGCCGACGCGTGTGGATCGAGGTGGGCCAGCCCGAAGACAAACCGCTGACCAAAGCCTGCAGCAAGTCCGATTCCGTGCTCGTCTATTGCTTCAACCACGCGGCCGAGATCTGGTGGAAGGGCATTGAGACCAAGCTGTCGCGGCTGGAGAAGCTGCAGGTGTGGCGCATCCCGACCGAGGCGTCCCAGGCGCTGGCGCAACTGGCGGAGCGCAGCATGCAGCTGCAAGCCACGGTGCAAGAAGGCGCCATCACGCTGAGCAGCACGCAGGGCAGCGTGCATGTAGAGCCTGTGCGCTGGAAGTAAAGCAAAAAATTCCAGCCAAATTGGCCGCTAGCGCTTGATGGATGAGCGCTGCCAGCTATCAATTTAGTAGTATTTGCTTCAGTCCCGAGGCATGAGCGTGCCACATTGCCAACACTGCTCAAACCCGCCTTCCACCGTCTCGCCGCACCGGCATACCCAGTGGCGCTGTGGGAGGTCTTGCAGGTTTTGCAGCAGGGCCCTGGCGCGGGTGGCGTGTTCGTCATGGTCCAGCCAGATCTCAGGCAGGCATTGGTCCGGCGGCAGGTGCCCGGCGGCGGCCCCCAGGTACTGGCGCTGCACCGAGGCCGTCATGCCCGCCTCACACAACAAGTCTGCCCACAGGGTGGCAATCGCAATGTTGGGGGCTTGGGTCAGGCGCAGCATGGCCTCACCTTAGCGGCTTGAGCGTCGCACGTACAGGTCTTCAACCCTGGGGCATGGCAAGCATCTGCCTTGCCGCCTTGCCTTCTTGCCTCCGGGTGCACCGCTGCAGCCTCTAGGGAGAGGGCGCATCCGAAGCCCGTTCGGCAGAGGGGCCCTCAGCAGCGCGTTCCGCATAGCGGTTGAAGCGCCAGGCGGAATGCTCCAGCGTGATACGGCGCCACACGGTGCGCTTTTCGGCGGGAGACATGCCCGGCCAGAACTGGACTTCGTCAAAGGTGCGGCCACACCCCTTGCACAGATCATCGCCCTGGCTGGTGGAGCAAATGGCAATACACGGCGTATCGGGGGTGGAGTCGTACCAGATGCGCCATGCGGCCATGGCCGCTGACGGAAAGCTGCCTTCGTCCGCCTCTTCCTCGTGCCAATACACCATCAGCGCATAGACCTCGGCGAGCGCGCGCAACTCGGGCGCGAGGGTGACGCCATCGGGCGACGGAGCGCGGCTGCGCCAGTGGTTAATGGCAGCTTCGATGTCGGTGATGTGGATGGCGGCCATGGGACGGGATTGCGCAAAGGGGCTGGATCATAGCTGCCAGTCAGGTGCACGCCAGCGGCGTTGTGGTTGTCGGCGCAGTGTGTGTGGGCAATGGCAGATGTGATCCTGTCCTGCACCCCATGGACTCCCCGCCAAAGATCAATTGCAAGGTGGCATACGCACTATCCACAATCGCACCGCACTTGCGCGCCCGCGCTGGCAATGTTCCAATCGCTGCTTCGAAGGGGAGTAGCTCCCGACGTGCTTCTTTTCCATGCAAGCCATGGTAGCTGGGGGGCACGGCATCGGCACTGTCGTCAATACGAAGCACAGCTTCCGGCGGTCCGGGCTCAGCGCACACAGCGGCGCTGGGCCGAGCAAGACCTTTGATGGGCCCTTTGTGGGCTGATCAAGGCCGTCCCTTCGCTTGTCTCTGCCCCCTGCGGCACGCTCTTGATCTGCCCACTGCAAAACCCTATCCCTGGGACGGACTCGGCGCTACAGTGACAGCCAATCCGTCCTTTTGCGTATTGATACTGAGGAATATATGGACTTTTTGGCATCGCCCGCATTCTGGCTCGCACTCGGCCAGATCATCATCATCGACATCTTGCTGGGTGGCGACAACGCGGTGGTCATTGCCTTGGCCTGCCGCAAATTGCCTCCTGCCCAGCGTACTAAGGGCATCATCTGGGGCACGGCCGGTGCCATCATCCTGCGCGTGATCCTGATCGCTTTTGCGATGACGTTGCTGGCATTGCCCTTCCTCAAGTTTGTCGGCGCTATTTTGCTGGTGTGGATCGGTGTGAAGCTGTTGGCGCCGGACGAAGAAGGCCACGGCGACGTGCAGACCAGCGACAAGCTCTTTGCCGCCATCAAGACCATCATCGTGGCCGACCTGGTGATGAGCGTGGACAACGTGATCGCCATTGCGGGCGCCGCGCAGAACGCTGGTGACCACCAGATGCTGCTGGTAGTGCTGGGCCTGTTGATCTCGATCCCGATCATCGTGTGGGGTAGCCAGCTGGTCATCAAGCTCATGGACCGGTTCCCGTTCATCATCATCCTGGGCGGCATGCTGCTGGGCTGGATTGCTGGCGGCATGCTGGTGACCGACCCGGTCTTTGCCAACCCTGACAAGTGGCAGTGGATGTTCAAGATTGCGCAGACCGACGTGATCCGCTACGGTGCCAGCGTGGCAGGTGCGCTGCTGGTGTTTGTGATTGGCAAGGCCATCCTGGCGCGCCGCGCCGCTGCGGCTCCTGCGCAAGGCTGATCGAGAACCTGAAATCGCCAACAACTGGCGAACTGGCTGACGAACGGGCTGATACAAAGGGGGCATGTTGCCCCCTTTGTTGCTGGCCCCTCATCTGGAGGTGGTATGGACAGAGTCATCGTGTATGTGGACGACGCAGCCTATGCGCAGCAGATACTCGCCCCGTTGCTGGCCCGCGAGGCCGCGGCCAATACGCGCTGGGTTTTGGTGGCGTGCGCGCCGCGCATGACGCACCGCATCAGCAAATGGGTGAGCCACAGCGCCCGTGAGAACTGGCGTGCCAAGTGGGCCGACAAGCTGTTTGCCCAGATCGTCCCGATGCTGCCCCTGTCCGGTGCCCGCGTCACCACCTTGGTGGCGAAAGGGCCCTTGGCGGAGTTGACCGACCAATTGCAGGCCGAAGAAGCGGCCGCTGCGCAGGTGCTGGACGCGCGCCGCCCCAAGATGGATGCCCCCCAAGAACCTGCCATGGCCAAGCCTCGGTGGTCCTCATTGCCCGGCACGCTGGGCAGCTTGTTGACCGGCTGTGGCGCGCTGTGGATGTTGGCGGTTGAGTAGTCCGCAGGTAGCGGTTCAAGACAGCGCCAAAGAGCAACTTCAAGGGCCGCGCCAGCCGTGGCTGTCATGGTCCAGGCTCAGCGCCAGTGCTATTCTCCCGCCATGAAAATTCTTATCAAATGGTTGCTCAGCGCCGCAGCGCTGCTGTTTGTGGCCTATGTCTACAGCGGCGTCGAAGTGCAGAGTTTCACTTCGGCGTTGATTGCGGCTTTTGTCATTGGCCTGTTCAACGTGGTGCTGCGGCCGGTGTTGGTGCTGCTGACGCTTCCCGTCACTATCGTCACCCTGGGTCTGTTCCTGTTTGTGATCAATGCCCTGATGTTCTGGGCTGCTGCCACAGTGTTGAGCGGGTTCCAGGTCAGCGGTTTTATCGCGGCGTTGGTGGGCTCGCTGATTTACACCGTGCTGGGTGTGCTGATTGAATCAGCGCTCGGCGGTCTGTTCTCGAAGAAGTAGCTCCACGGCACGCAGCCGCGTGTCGATGATGGATGCCTCAATGTGGTCGGCAGCTGCGCCCCCACGGCGCGCCATGTCCTGGCCCGCCTTGAATCGGTCTACCGCCGCGGCATAGTCGTACCGCGCCGCGTGGGCCTCCGCCTCCGCACGTATCGCGCGCAGCGGCTGGTTTTGCGCTTGCCAGGCCGTCGCCAGCCATTGCCAGGCAGCGGCATCTCGGGGGTGCGTGGCCACCCAGGTTTGCAACCCCCCGGTGCCTTCACCGGCCCGCTCCGTGCGGAGCAGGGCTTGTGTGCGCAATGCCAGTTCTGGCCTGCGGGTGGTGGTGGGACCGCTGGGGAGGGCGCTCAGCGCGGCGTCTGCATTGCCAGCTGCCAGTTCAATTTCTGCGTGCAGCAGGCGCACCAATCGGTGGGCCGCGGGGTCTTGGCGTGCCAGGTCATCGAGTTGTTTGGCGGTAGTCCGAGCCCCCGAAGCATCCCGCAACTGGTTGCTGCTCAGCGCTGCCGCATACAGCACAGCGGCGCGCCGGGCCACAGGCTGGCTGGCAAAGCCCGTGCTTTGGGGCTCAGCAATCCACTGGCGCAGCGCGTCGACCCCTGGGTTCGACAGCACGCGCGCTCTGGCAGCAACCATCGCGTGTTCCAGAGTCGTTTCGGGGAGGGTCGATTTGGTGGTGGTGGAACTGGGGGGCACGCGGGACTGCATGTCCGCCATGCGCTCGGTGGTCAAAGGATGGCTGCGCAGGTAAGGCCATGAACCGTTGTCGTTCAAGCGGTTGGCTTGCTGCAGCTTGTCAAACATGCTGACAAAACCCTGGGGCGCAAAACCTGCGGGCGCCATTAACCCATAGCCAATCCGGTCTGCCTCGCGCTCCATGTCACGCGAGAAATTCAGTTGGTTCTGCATTGCCAGCGCCTGCCCGCCCACCACTAGCGCCTGCGTTGCACCTGGGTTTTTGCTGGCAGCCAAGGCCCCCAGAATCATTGCGCCCAGCAACAGCGGTGTTTGCTTGCTCTGCTGGGTGATCAGGCGCGAAATGTGGCGTTGCGTCACGTGGCTGAGCTCGTGTGCGAGAACGGACGCCAGTTCGTCCCGGGTCGTCACGACCCCGATCAGGCCTAAGTGAACACCCAGATAGCCGCCTGGCAACGCAAAAGCGTTCACCGTGCGGTCTCTGCCCAGCAGGATCTTCCACGCAAACCGTTCGTCCAGTTCAGGCGACAACTCCCCCCGGGTCCGCGCAGCGGCCATCAACGGTAGCCAGAGGCTTTGCACGTACTCAGAAAGGATGGGGTCGTCGATGTAGTCGGGGTCTCGGTACAGCTCGCGGATGATGCGATCACCCAGGCGGCGTTCGGCGCTGGTGGTCAGGTCGCTGCTGTCGCCCAACGTGGGCAAACCGGCCTGGGCAACGGCCTCTGGGATACATAAAGCGTTGCTTGATGCAATAACTATAGCTACCAGCGCTTTACCAGTAAGCGCTAGAGCCCAATTTGGCTTGAAATTCGGCACGAAGATCCTTTGTCCACCCCAAGGGCCGCGCCACCGCGGCGGCCCGTGCTAACGCCGTATGATGCCTTCGCTTTCGAAACGTTTCGCCCCATTGACCACCATGTCCACGCCCACCTCCCCCCTCACCCACTTCGACGCCCAAGGCCAAGCCCACATGGTGGACGTAGGCGCCAAGCCCGCCACCCACCGCATTGCGGTCGCCAGCGGCCGGATCGAAATGTTGCCGGCCACCTTGGCGCTGATTGAATCCGGAACTGCCAAGAAGGGCGACGTGCTGGGCATTGCGCGCATCGCGGGGATCATGGCTGCGAAGAAGACGAGTGAATTGATTCCGCTGTGCCATCCGCTGGCGTTGACGCGGGTTGCGATTGAGTTTGAATCAGCTAGCGCACGCCAGCCCGGCGTTACAGGTATATTTTGCTCTACAACGGTAGAAACCGTGGGGCCGACGGGAGTGGAGATGGAGGCGCTGACTGCGGTGCAGGTGGCCTTGCTGACCATTTACGACATGTGCAAGGCGGTGGACCGGGGGATGGTGGTCCATGGAGTGCGAGTAGTGGAAAAGCGGGGGGGGAAAGCGGAAGGGATCACGTAATAATAATCCCCAGGGCAGCCATCTAGACTGCCATAAACTTTACGTAGCCCGTGGTCATGGCTATCACAACAGCCGCATGAGCATCATTTTTGCTTGGTCTCAATTCATCCTGCCCATCCACGCAATTCCAGAACTTTTAATCAATGACATCTCCTTTCAAAAGCTCGCGCCTTGGCTTGCTCGCAATTTTTGTCATCTCCGGTTTTGCTGGGCTGATATATCAGTCAATTTGGTCACACTATCTGGGGCTCTTTCTTGGCCACGCCGCATATGCACAGGCCCTGGTGCTGGCGATCTTCATGGGCGGAATGGCGGCGGGCGCCGCGTGGATTGCTCAGGCGGGGCAACACTGGCGCAATTTGATCCAGAGTTATGCCGTCATTGAGGCAATCATTGGCGTCCTTGGTTTGCTGTTCCACTGGGTCTTCACGGGCGTGGCCGGTTTCAGCTACGACACCCTGATTCCGGCGCTGGGCTCACCACTGGCGGTGGACATTGCCCGCTGGAGCATTGCAGCGCTGCTGATCCTTCCGCAAACCATTCTTCTCGGTATGACCTTCCCGCTCATGAGCGGCGGTTTAATCCGGCGCTACCCCGGCAGCGCAGGCAACCTTCTGGGCGGCCTGTATTTCACCAACAGTATTGGCGCGGCTATTGGGGCGCTGGCAGCCGTCTTCGTGCTGCTGCCCTGGGTCGGCCTGCCCGGTGCCATGGTCACTGCCGGGATTTTGAACTTTGTTGTTGCTGCACTGGCCTGGTGGCTGGCACGGGAGCCTGAACCCGCCCCCGCCAAACCCGTCACAGAGGCCGACGCTCCTGGGCAATCCCTGCGCACAAACCCTCTGCTGCGCTTCGTGTTGTTCGGCACCGCCTTGTCCGGCGCGGCGTCCTTCGCGTATGAAATCATCTGGATTCGCATGCTCAGCATGGCCGTCGGCAGCACCATGCACGCGTTCGAGTTGATGCTTGCCTCTTTCATCGCCGGCATTGCACTGGGCGGATTGTGGGTCCGCAAACACGCCGACAAGACAGATTCACCCCTGCGGCTGGTGGGTTGGATGCAAGTTTTTATGGGCATCGCGGCACTGGCGTCTCTCTTTGTCTATGCCAATGCCTTTACTTGGGTGGGCTGGCTGATGCAGGCACTGGCCAAATCCGACGGTGGCTACGCCCTGTTCAATCTGGGCACCGCAACCATCGCCATCGCGATCATGTTGCCCGCGGCATTCTTTGCGGGCACCACCCTGCCACTGTTCACTGTGGCGCTGCTGCGCGCTGGGCAAGGCGAGCGCGCCATTGGCCGGGTGTATGCATGGAACACCCTGGGCGCTATCTTGGGCGTATTTGCCGCCATCCACCTGTTGATTCCTGTCCTAGGCCTCAAGCTCGCCTTGTGCGTTGCAGCCATCGTGGATATTGGCATTGGCCTGTTCCTGCTGCGGGCCCAGGCCGAGGACAAACGATCCATGCTTCGCTTTGCGGTGGCTGGCGGCTTGGCCGCCACGGCGCTCGTTCTCGCCGTGCGCGTGCCTTTCGACCCCATGACCATGGCCTCTGGCGTGTTTCGCCATGGTCGCACGAGCCTTATGGCTGATGATCGAATCCTCTACTACCAGGACGGGAAAACTTCCAGTGTGTCGGTGGTCGTATCGCCGGAGGGGGGCGTTCAAATTGCCACCAACGGAAAAATTGATGCATCCATCGCCATGAAGGATGGTGTTGAGCCTATTGTTGATGAACCCACAATGACATTGGCGGCCGCGCTACCTCTCGCGATGCACGCCGATCCAAAACGCATAGGCGTCATTGGCTTCGGCTCGGGCCTGACGACCCATACGCTGCTGGGCGATTCAAGGGTGGAGCGTGTCGATACTATCGAAATTGAAGAGGCAATGGTTGTAGGCGCTCAAGCGTTTGGGGATCGCGTGAAGCGAGCGTATACAGATCCGCGGTCGCGCATTGTGATCGACGATGCAAAATCCTATTTTGCAGGTCAAAAAACCAAATACGACATTATCGTATCCGAGCCCTCTAATCCCTGGATCAGCGGCATTGGTGCTCTTTTTTCTAAAGAGTTTTACAAGTTTGTCCCTACGCAATTGAATGAGAATGGACTCTTTGTTCAATGGATTCAGCTTTATGAAATTGATGAGTCGCTCGTGGGGTCTATATTGAATGCCATGTCTCCGGCGTTTGACGATTATTCGGCCTGGCTTAGCAATTACTCCGATCTATTGATCGTGGCCAGTCCTAAAGGCCCGCTTCCGAAGTTGGAAGTAGACCGCTTGATGGCAGGCCCACTGAAGGCCGAGCTGGCTCGATTGGGAATTGGCACCGCTGAGCAGCTTAATTTCCGGAAGGTAAGCGACGGTAGATTGCTGCGGGCGTTTGCGCGCACACACTCCACCCGACCAGCAAATTCCGATTATTTTCCGATACTAGGCTTGAATGCGCCAAAAACAAGATATAAAGTTATTGAAGCTGCGGAATTGGTGCAATTGCCGATCCAGCCGCTCCTGTTTTTAGAGGCGCTCAAAATCAGAGCACCATTGCCAGCAGCAGTTCAGCCGACGGAAATCAATCATTTTTTACCTGAAATATTTACACGGCGCGCCCGTGCGTTGGCGGCCGATCTGCGTGGTGAGCTGACGGATGATCCGGTGAGGGGGCTGTTGCCAAAGGTGTACGAGCCGACCATATTGCTTCGAGCAGCAGTACCCGCCTGTGGGAAAATCTGGTCCCCTGCGCAAACCGAAATTTTGGCAGAACGCCTTCTGGATGTCGCAGAAATGACGATCAGCTATCTGCCAGGGGAATTACTGAAGGGTGTTTGGATTGAACCAAAATGGCATCAATGCGAGATCATGCCAGATGATTTTAAACGCACCTTTAAAATGTTGGACGTTATGGCTCGCCGAGATTACCCAGCCGTGGAACATGTAAGCAGGGAGTGGCTTGAAAAAACGCCTGAAAATTCAGCGCTGCGAAAGTACTTTGCGCCAGTGGCCTTGTCCAATATCCTTGTCTCACTGGCTCGCGATGAAAAGTGGGAAGATGTAATTTCAACAGAAAATGTCTTGGGAAGTAATGTGGCATCTAAAGGAGCATATCTTCAGCAGCGCCTGTTTTTGAAAGCCATGGCAGTTGATTGACGCTTCAAGGATCGGAATTTTCGATAAATAAATGCGCAGCTCAAAATCCATCGATTGCGACATATTCGATGGGTTGAAGGGTTTTGGAATCAAGAATTGCAACCCAATCCTTGGTCATTTTGCTGGTTATTGGCAAATAAAGTAAATCGCTCTTGTTAATATTGATTCCGTCCAATTTTCGCGCCAACACTTCTGCCGTCAAGGTGCCGCGTGCTGCAAGTTCGAGTAGTGGTTTGGCGCGATATCGAATTGCATTCTCCGCCTGAGAATATGGTATCCACCAAGAAGGCCTTGCGCTGGGCTCTACGCCTTGCAATGAAAATTCAAGACTTTGCAACCGTTCGTCGGCATCCTTTGGTTGCCGTACTGCGGCCAGTTGAATGCCTGTCGATGGTAGTGTCTGGAATTCAGGAAGTGCTCTGGAAAATTCGGCTTCATTAATTTCAACAGCCGTGACGACCACGAGACGGTCGTTCTCAAAAATCACCATGACGGGCCGCGCCTCCCAAAGCGCATGCATACCATAAACCAATGCGCCAAGTTGGATGACGCCTACAGCGATCCAATCCACCAGCAACGCCCGGCGTGTTTTGGTCGGGTTGCTGAGATAAAAATTCAACAATGGCCCGCACACTACATCTACAGCAATCAGTACGGCGACAAGGGTACTTACACCAAGCATCTCGCCGAACGGTGCTGCATACCAACCCTTGAAAATCCAGAGTGCTGCCAATACAGCGATCATCAAACTGAGAAGCGCGTGCCAGGCAGCAATGCGAACCGCGAATTGCCATCGCGTTGAATTCCATACTCGATTCATTTTTTCTCCAAAAAAAAGAGTGCCGAGGCACTCTTTTCATTTACAGGCCCAAAGGCCAGTCGATTTTAACGGCAAGTGGCAGGCGCGTACTTCGCTTCCAGCGTACCGGCCTTCGCACCAGCCATGCCGGCCTTGGTTGCGGAGACCCCCGTTACGGAGGAGCAGGCCCAGTCAAGCGCGCCGCTGGTGCCAGCCGTCAAAGCTGCAGCCAGGGTAACGGACGTGCCCTTGGCCGCCGTGCGCACATAAGGCGAGATTACCAGCGTATTCTTTGCCGCAGCAACCCCGGTGGAGGCAGCGTTGTATGTCACCGTAATCGGGCCGCCAGCGGCAATCTGCACGCTGTCAACAAACTTGGAGTTGGCGCCGGTATTTGCATTCTGGGCATTCCAAGTCAAGACGACGTTAGCCAGTTCGTTGGTGCTGGTGCCGTCAGTGGCGATCATGTTCTTCGCGCCTTGGGCCAAGTTCAGGCCTTCGGTCACACGGGTACGCACGGTGTAGTCCTGATAAGCCGGCAGCGCGATGGCCGCCAGAATACCAATGATGGCTACCACGATCATCAGTTCGATCAGGGTAAAACCCTTTTGCATAAAACGCTTCATAAAAACTCCTTGGGGGTCAATTGCAATTGAAACCTGAAGAACATATCAGGTTGTGGGTGTTACGCAGCTTTCGTGCCACACACCATGGCCTGCCCTTTTGCTCTCAATACGGCTGAAAAACCGGAAATTCCGTAACGACATGTGTTCATTGTTGTGAAGGGTGACATTTTTGATCGATCAAGATTGTCAGGTTTGCCTTGCATGCCTGCGATACCGCAGGAGCCGGACCGTGTGCGGGACCAAATCGGATTGCATCGTGGACCATCGGCATGCAACGGCAGCACAAAGTAGTCGCAGCAGTGCTCGTTGGTCAGTCCGCGGCTACATCACAAACTCTTGGCCCGCTTTCAGCCAACGAATGTCGAGCGGTGCCGTAAACCCTTCGGGCATGTGCGCTTCAAACTGTCGAATCTCTTTCATGATGAGTTCAGTCTCCGAAGGTTTGGTGTGGGTGATATAGATTGGGTAACGCTGGCCTGGGAGTATGTTGGCCAGCTCTTCTGCCAAAGTGAAAGGCGACAGATGCAAGCTACGGTTAGCTAGCTCGACTTCGCGGTTGCTGAAGGCGGTCTCGATAATGAGGAGGGCAATGGGCAGCGTGTTAACGCGAGCCCAGAACGCGGGGTTGCGTCCGGTGTCCCCACTGAACGCCAACCAGCCGTCGGCGCCGCGCACCGCATACCCCACTGCGGGAACGGTATGCAACGCCGGAAGGGCCTCGATCAGAATGCCACCCGCATCAATCTGCTGCCCCGTCTGGATGGCGTGGTACTGCATGAAGGGCTCCGCAGTTGACGGGATGGCGCTAAAGTCGGGCCATATGACATCATTGAACACATGGGTCTGCAGCGCGGCGATAGTGCCCAGTAGAGCGTAGACCTGAACAGGCGTGTTACGTAAGGAAGACACCGCATCCAGCATCAGCGGCAACGCCGCAATGTGATCCAAATGCGAATGCGTCAAAAACACATGGTCAACCTTGCTCATCTCTTCCAGCGTCAGGTCCCCCACGCCGGTGCCTGCATCAATCAGGATGCTGTCACCGATCAAGAACGAAGTCGTGCGACAGTCCTTGGCGATGGCGCCTGAGCATCCGAGCACGCGTACCTTCATGTATTGCCTTCTGTTCTGGTATAGACGGCTAAATTACTTGCTGTCGAAATTGGTGGCGCCGTCCCAGTCAGGGGTGAATCCCTGTTGGCGTAACAGAGCTACACGCGAGGCATATAGGTCATAGAGTGTGCTGCCTTGACGAACATTGTTGAGACGGGAGAGGCAACCATCGCATTGTGCCCACTCTTGTGCCCAGTAGGCTGTGAGGAATTGCCCCCATTCTTCAAGTTCGCGTTCTTCAGCAGGGCTCACAGCCTCCAACTTTGACTGGGGCCAGAAAATAGCTACCGCTTCGGCCTTGCCCTTCACACGCACGAGATCGAGTTGTTGCCAGGCAAACTGCGGTGCTTGCAGTTTGGTGCTCTCGCTCACGACAATTGACTTGCCGTAATGTTTGGACAGTCCCTCTAGGCGAGAGCCGAGGTTGACCGCATCGCCAATGACCGTGTAGCTGCGGCGTATGTCCGAGCCCATGTCACCAACACACATGGTTCCCGTATTCAGGCCGATCCCGACGCCAATCTCAGGCAAGCCGCGTTGACGGTGGCCTTCGTTGATTTCTGCAATAGCGTTTGCCATATCGATGGCGGCGGCCACGGCCAATTGTGCATGGTCGGGGGTAGTGACCGGCGCACCCCAGAAAGCCATGACGCAGTCCCCCATGTACTTATCAATCGTTCCCCTGTGTCTGCGGATGACGTGGGTGAGTTTGCTGAACACGTCATTAAGCAGGGCCTGCAGTTGCAAGGGCTCCATTTGTTCGGACATGGCGGTGAATCCTCGCATGTCGCAGAACATGACCGTCAGCTCTCGGCTAGCGGCCTCCATACTGTAGTTCTCCGGCTCCTTGACCATTTCGTCCACCAGCTCTGGCGGAACGTATGTTCCAAAGAGTGCGGCCAGTTCGCGTTTTGACTTGCTTTCTACGAAGTAGCCGTAGACCATATTGAGCGCGAAAGCGAGCACTGACATCAGCACAGCGGTCGCCAGCGGTAGTGCGAGGCCATGCGATATGTAGAGCCACAGGTTCATACCAGTCAGCACCACCACCACACTGCTGCTCAGTGCCACCGCTGGCCCCGCAGCCAGCAAGGGAAGAGTAATGGCGAGCAGGATACCTGCGCATAGCAGCTGCAAAGCGTCAAACCCGATGGCGTAGCCGGGCCGCACGATGTTTTTGCCGTCGAGCAATGCCGATAGAACGTTGGCGTGTGTTTCAACGCCTGGGTATGTTCTGCCTACGGGGGTCACACGCAAATCGAGCAACCCGGGGGCAGTGGAGCCGACGAGCACCACCTTGTCGCGCAAACTGGCCTCCGGGAGTACCCCCTCAAGTGCATCTGACGCTGAGATGTACTGAAACGACCCACCCAGGACATCACCCGGTCCGCGAAACGGTATGAGGGTGGCGAGCTGGTCGTCTACAGGGATGGCCAGCGATCGGCCATCTTGGCGCAGGATGATGCTTTGCAGTGTGTCGTAGTCACCTTGTGCATTGCGATTGGCATAACCTGGAGCAACTTCTGGCATGCCCATGACCGTGCGGTACATAGCCAGAGCCAACGATTCATAATACTGACCCCCGTGCTCCGCCAATAAAGGCAAGGACCGCACAACACCGTCTTCGTCGGTGATGGAGTTGAAGAACCCGGCGACTGGAGCGGCCTGCGCCAAGACTTCGATATTGGCGCCGTACCCGTTCCACGATGTTGCACGCAGCGGGAGGCCGCGCAGTTGATCGGCGTTGAGGGCCGGGCTGGGCAAGGTGCCTCGGGTGCGGCCATCGCGGTCACTGGTGAGGTAGAAGCCCAGCACAGCGGTGCGCCCGGTGAGTGACTGAGCGAAAAGGCCGTCGTAGTTTAGGGTGGGAGCGAGTTTTGCCAGCAGGTCTGAGAAACCTGATTGGCTTTTGAAAGGCCCCGCGGCCAGGCGCTGCAGGTTACTCAAGCCCGAGCTGCCATCCGCTTCGGCAAAGATCACATCGAAGCCAACGGCCGCCACTTGCTGACGCTCGAACAACTCCTGCGAAAGAGCTGCCATCTTGTCGCGGCCCCAGGGCCATTGACCAATCCGACCAAGGCTTTTTTCATCAATGTCGATGATGACGATGCGCTCGTCGAGCGTGCGCGGCATCGTGGCGCGCAGCCGGGTGTCGTAAATGATGTTGTCCAAGCGCTCCAGCACCTGAAGGTGCAGCACGTTCGATACATGCAGCAAGGCGAACAACAGGGGCAGCAGCGTAATGCCAATACGGCGCCACCGGTGGCGAAACAGGTGCGAGAGCTGTTGCCGCATGGTTCAGATTCCTGGGGCCAATCCGGCGTCAAGACTGGCTGAAAGACCTGCTTTTCCTGACGCGTGTCAGCTCTGCTCGAACTGCATTTCGGTTCCGGCGAGTTCCAGCATATCACCGTGCTTCAAGGGCACAGGCGATGCGCCGATGGCCGCACCGTTCAACATGGGCATATCGGGGCCTTCCACATGCGCCAGCACAAATCCATGGTGGCGTTTGGTGATGGAAGCCACGGCTACGCCCGGTTTACCGATGGTAGTGACGACCTTTTGCAGTGACACCTCGCGCCCGGCGGCGGCGCCCGACATGACGCGTATCACCGCCGAAATGGGCGCAGGAGCGGGTGTTGGCGCCAACGACGCTGGCCGGGATGCGGATCCGATTGGCGGAACCATTCCAGGCTTGAAGATCATGGTCTTTTCGAAGTTCTGGCCTTCCGCTTCATGGAAGAAGCGAATCTTGTACTTGCCGACCTCAACCGTGTCACCATTGCGCAGTTCTTGGCGCTTGACGGCTTTTGCGTTGACGTAGGTGCCATTGGTGCTGCCCAGGTCTTCGATCTCCACCTCGTGGCCAGCCATGTGGATCACGGCGTGTTCGCCGCTCACGGCGAGGTTGTCAATCACAATGTCGTTGTAAGGCCGCCGACCAAGGGTGGTCCTCTCCTTGGTCAACTGCACTTCCTTGATGACGACCCCGTCGATTGAAACGATCATTCTGGGCATGATCCACTCCTGATGTGATGAATTGTTGTAGTTCGGTCCGCTCAAGCGGCACCTAGCAAACGGGACATAAGGCCGCGCTTCTTGCCTCCAGCGGCGGCCTGCACCAGCAGCACACTGACGTTATCACGACCACCGTTCGCATTGGCGGTGTCGATGAGCAGTGTGGCTTTTTCCTCCAATGCAAGCGGCGCACGGACCATCTCTGCCAGATCCGCGTCCGTCACCATGTCGGTAAGGCCGTCGGAGCACATCAGAAACAGGTCGTTGGGCGCCACCTGGAACTCGTTGACTTCCATCATGACGTTGGGCTCCACGCCCAGGGCTCGGGTGACGAGGTTGCGGTTGGATGAAAGCGCTGCCTGCTGCGAAGTAAGCAGGCCAGCATCGACCTGTTCCTGCAGCCAAGAGTGATCGCGAGTGATCTGTTGGATGGCGCCATCCCGCAAGCGGTAGCAGCGGGAGTCGCCTATATGTCCCAGGATCAGCCGGCTGCCATGGAATACGCCCACCACCAGGGTGGTTCCCATGCCCGCGTACTGCGGGTTGGACAGCGACGCGCCCAAAATGGCGTGGTTTGCGTTTTCCACGCAAATTTCCAGTGCACGTCGTACGTCGGTGGATTGTGGCGTGGTGCCTGCCTGGGCCAACCAGCGACCCATCTCTGTACGTATAAAGGTGGTGGCCATGCCACTGGCTACTTCGCCTGCGTTGTAGCCCCCCATGCCATCGGCCAGGATGGCCACCTGGGCGTCGCGGTCCACAGCTACCGCGTCTTCGTTGTTCGTGCGCACGCGACCCTTGTCGGTCCGTGCGAAAAATTCGTAGGTCATGGATGTTGCGGCGAGCGTCATCGGGCGCCTGAAGATGGCGGGGATGCCGCACCCCGCACAGCGGGTGGCTCCATCACGGTTTCCTGAAAATCCGCCATCTTATGCCCTGTTGCATCGCGGTCCGCATCATAGACGACTGCTTCGGCGGCAGCCAGCACTCCCGCGGGCTCCGCCGCGGCTGCCCTCAGGTCTGCCGCAAACTGGCGGCCGGTCTGGTAGCGGGCTTCGGGGCGCTTCTTCAGCGCTGCTGCCACAACCTTGGCCACCGCAGGCGATACATCTGGGCGCAACTGGCGCACATCGGGGGCGTCTACGGAGGCAATCTTGTGCATCAACTCGGTCATGGACTCGCCGCGCAAGGGCAGTGTCCCGGTGAGCAACTGAAACAGCGTGACACCCAGCGAGTACAGGTCCGACCGTCCATCCACTTTCTTCCCGGCAAGTTGCTCGGGGGACATGAAGCTAGGTGTGCCTAGCACCAGGCCTGTGCGGGTCTTGCTGGAGTCCGTGATGCGCGCAATACCAAAGTCTGTGACTTTGACGGCGTCCGATGCGCGATCGAACATGATGTTGGCGGGTTTGATATCACGATGCACCACATTGTGCGCATGCGCGTAATCCAGGGCATCGGCCACGCGGGCGGTGATGGAGAGCACAGTGGCGACGGGAAGCAAGTGTTCTTTGTGGCAGACCTGTGTGAGGTCGGTGCCTTTGAGGAACTCCATGGCGATATAGGCCAGATCGTGTTCCTCGCCTGCATCAAAAATGGTCACGATGTGGGGATGCTGCAGACGGCCCGCAGTTTCGGCCTCGCGGAAAAAGCGCGCGCGAGCGTCGATGAGTGCATCGCCCTCGAACTCTTGCCCTAACGCGAGGGTCTTGATGGCGACCACCCGGCCAATTTTGGGGTCGCGCCCGCCATAAACCACGCCCATGGCGCCTTTGCCCAGCTCTTTCTCGATCTGGTAGCGCCCCAGCATGGGTATACCCCCTGCCGCATCACCCGGTAGGCGTGGTCGGTTGCCTTCTGGAGACAGGGTTGGTGGAGTGCTGGATGGGCCCTCGGAGTCTTTTTGAAGTTTTGCGCGGGCACGCTTATAGCGGGCTCGGGCGTCTTTGTACTGCCGGTTGTGGCGCAGGATGTGTTCATAGGCGGCCTTGGCCTTCGCAAAGTTGCGTTGGCGCTCGAAGTCCTGTGCCAAGTGGTACAGGTTGTCCATCAAGGCATCACTGGGTGGGACTTTGCGCAGCCGGTCAAAAGCCATATCCAACTGGCCTTGACCATGCAGTGCGAGGCCCATCATGCGGTCGGCTTCAGCTGTTTCTGCAGACTGGTTTGAGTTGGATGAATGGCCCAGGCTACGGCTTACTGCCATCGCTGCCGCTCCGGCTAACAGGCCGATGGCAACCAGCAACATTCCCGGCAGCCATGTTCCTGCATAACGGAGCAGGCTCCATTCCACACCCACCGCCACCAGCACCAGTGCAAGACTTGCACCCAGCCCAACCATCAACGGCAAACGCGGCACCACCATGGCGGCAAACAGCAACCCAGTCAGCGTCGCGGCCCACCACGTGATCGAGGGCGCCTCTTTGACGGTGAGCCCCTGCCGCATGTTGGACACTGTATGGGCAAGCAATTCAACGGGAGCTACAAAATGCCCGCCAGACTGCGTTGAGGGCCCTGCGGCGGTAATGCCTGTTTCCCCCACCAGCACAACCTTGTCCTTGAACACGGATGCCCCGGTTTTACCTTCAAGCACAGCAACAAACGACGCAGTGGCAAAAGGCGATGTCCCTTCGGTGGATTCATACAAGCGGGTTCGCATCATTGCCGCGGCGTCGGTCGCAATCTCCAGGCCGCCGAGGCGCAATGCAGGTGGCGATGCCTGGATACGCAGGTCGTCCGCGCTGAGGTGCAAGCTGTGCCGCGCAGCAAGCAGGGCAAGAGACGGAATGCCGGCCTCGTCGTACCGTAGCAGAAGGGGTACTTGGCGTACTGCGCCGTCCAGATCGGCTACAGCATGCAGATGTCCTACGCCCAAAGCCACAGAGCCCAGCGCTGCAATAGGGTGTTGGGCCGACTGGACAGGTGTCGCAAAGGCACCGGGGTCTGGCAGAGTGCCGCGGCGTGCATAGGCAGGAAGCGCCGTAGGCCTGCCCGATGTGGCGTAGCTGGAGGCCAAAAACACATTGCCCGCCTTCTGAATGCTGGATGCCAGCAGGGCATCTATGTCCAGCGCACTTTCGGCCTCCATGGCCACCCGGCTGAGTTCGGCCGCCAATGGGGATCCGTCGCCCGCACTGGCCAATGTTGCCTTGATTTTGCGGATCTGGTGAAGCGCGGATTCAGACTGAGGGGCCGAGAACGAGGGGGTGTAGACGATGGTTTTGGCGCCTGCCGCCGCCAGTCTGTCGATCAGCCGTGCATGCACATCTCGCGGCCAGGGCAAAGGGCCCAGCGCAGCCACGCTGGCGTCGTCCATGCCGATGATGGCGATTTCCGCAAGCGGCGCCGGCGTTGAAATGCGGGTGGCAGCGTCGTAAAGTCGGAGGTCCAGACGATCAGCCACCCCGGCAACAGCGCATAGCACCACAACGGCAACAGCCGCGGTGGCATTCCAAAAGCCCTCGGTACGCCAAATATCAAGCCGCCGCGCCGAGGTTCTTCGTCCCACTTGCTGTTATTCCACTCAGGTATTGAACTGCTGTTTAAGCAATATCTGCGCCCAACCTGGCGGTCTAATTTTGAAGATGGGAACGCATCGTTCAGGCCCAAATGCGCGCCCTTCAAGTCGTTCTTGTCGCTGGGATTACCTTCTTGGCGCCGGCTATGCCATTTTTGTCACATCGACCCAGTCCATGGACTCGGGACCGTTCCCGATCTCACGCGGCGGATTCGCGCCGCGCTTTGGACGGCCAGAACTTTCCGATGCCCACCACCAGCGTTGCGCCCAAAGCCGCGGCCACATAGTGCAACGCGGGATGCGCCAAGGCATAGTCGTGCAGGATGGCGTCACTGGCGATGGTTTCGCCGCCTACCCACCCAATCAGTGCCGCGCCCAACACCACAATGAAAGGGAAGCGTTCCATCAGCTTGATCATAAGCGTGCTGCCAAAAATCACCAGCGGAATGCTGATGGCCAGGCCGAGGATCAGCAGGGTCGTGTTGCCCTGAGCCGCAGCGGCGACAGCGATCACATTGTCCAAACTCATCACCAGGTCAGCGATCAGGATGGTCTGGACCGCGGCCATCAGGGTGCTGTAGGTCTTGGATTCCCCTTCGTCCGCATCGTCGTCGCTGAGCAACTGGAACCCGATCCACAAAAGCAGGCAACCGCCGACGATCTGCAAAAACGACAGCTCCAGCAGCTTTGCCGCCACGACGGTCAGCAGAATCCGAAGCACCACGGCAGCGCCGGAGCCCCAGAAGACGGCTTTCTTTTGTTGGTGGGGGGGAAGCGATCGTGCAGCCAGGGCAATGACCACGGCGTTGTCGCCTGAAAGAATGATGTTGATCCAGACGATCTTCATCAGGCCGATCCAGAAATCGGCATTTTGCAAAAACTGCATACTGAACTCCACTGTTATGAATGCAAGAAGCGCCCGGAACCAGGGTTCCGAGCGCTTCTCTTTTTATGGGAGTCGCCAGTCTATCGGGCCAAAACGCCCGACGCGTCCGTAATTGTGCTTACGAACGGCGCTGGACTTGCAGGATTACTTCAGCTGCGCCTTGAGCAATTTGCCCAATTCCGAAGGGTTGCGGGTGATGATGAAACCCGACTCTTCCATGATGGCCAGCTTCGCATCGGCCGTGTCGGCACCGCCGGAGATCAGCGCACCGGCGTGGCCCATGCGCTTGCCTGGAGGGGCAGTCACGCCAGCGATGAAACCCACGATAGGCTTCTTCATGTTGGCCTTGCACCAGAGGGCGGCTTCGGCTTCGTCCGGTCCGCCGATTTCGCCAATCATGATGACGGCGTCGGTATCGGGATCGTCATTGAAGGCGCGCATCACGTCGATGTGCTTCAGGCCGTTGATGGGGTCGCCACCAATGCCCACGGCAGTCGACTGGCCCAGACCCACTTCGGTCAGCATGGCCACGGCTTCGTACGTCAGCGTGCCGGAGCGGCTCACCACGCCAATGCGTCCCTTGCGGTGGATATGGCCGGGCATGATCCCAATCTTGATTTCATCGGGCGTGATGATGCCGGGGCAGTTGGGGCCCAGCAGCAGGGTCTTCTTGCCACCGGCGGCTTCCTTGGCCTTCATCTTGTTGCGCACTTCCAGCATGTCGCGCACTGGGATACCTTCGGTGATGCAGATCGCCATGTCCAGATCGGCTTCGACCGCTTCCCAGATGGCAGCAGCGGCGCCTGCAGGCGGCACGTAGATCACCGACACGGTAGCGCCGGTTTGCGATGCGGCTTCCTTGACAGAGGCGTAGATCGGGATGTTGAAGATCGACTCGCCGGCCTTCTTGGGGTTGACGCCCGCCACGAAGGCGTTCTTGCCGTTTGCGTATTCCTGGCACTTCTCAGTGTGGAACTGGCCCGTCTTGCCCGTGATGCCCTGGGTGATGACCTTGGTGTCTTTGTTGATGTAGATCGACATGTGTGTTCTCCGGGCTTACTTGACGGCAGCAACGATCTTGGTCGCAGCTTCGGCCATGGTGTCTGCGGCGATGATGGGCAGGCCAGACTCGGCCAGCAGCTTCTTGCCCAGCTCTTCGTTGGTGCCCTTCATGCGCACCACCAGCGGCACGGACAGATTCACAGCCTTGCAGGCGGTGATCACGCCGGTGGCGATGGTGTCGCACTTCATGATGCCGCCGAAGATGTTGACCAGAATGCCCTTGACGTTCTTGTTGCCAAGCATGATCTTGAAGGCTTCGGTCACCTTCTCGGCCGTGGCACCGCCGCCAACGTCCAGGAAGTTGGCAGGCTCGCCGCCAAACAATTTGATGGTGTCCATGGTGGCCATGGCCAGGCCCGCACCGTTCACCAGGCAGCCGATGTTGCCATCAAGGCTGATGTAGGCGAGGTCGAACTTGGAGGCTTCCACTTCGGCGGGATCTTCTTCGTCCAGATCGCGGAAGGCCACGATTTCTGGGTGGCGGAACAGCGCGTTGGGATCAAAGTTGAACTTGGCGTCCAGCGCCATCAGGTCGCCCTTGGAGTCGCAGTTCAATGGGTTGATTTCCACCAGCGACGCGTCGGTTTCCATGTAGCACTTGTAGATCTTGGCGAAGATGTCTACGGCTTGGTCGATGGAAGCGCCGGTCAGGCCAATGGCTGCGGCTACCTTCTTGCTTTGCTCGGCGGTGATGCCGGTCAGTGGGTCGATCATCTCGGTGATGATCTTTTCGGGGGTGGAGTGGGCCACTTCCTCGATGTCCATGCCGCCTTCGCTCGAAGCGATCAGGGCGACCTTCTGCGTGGCGCGGTCGGTGACCAGCGATACATACAGTTCGTTCTTGATGTCGGCACCGTCTTCGATGTACAGGCGGCGAACCTTCTGACCTTCGGGGCCGGTCTGGTGCGTCTTGAGCTGCATGCCCAGGATTTCGCCCGAAATGCGCTTGACGTCTTCAATGGTCTTAGCAACCTTGACGCCGCCGCCCTTGCCACGGCCACCGGCGTGGATCTGGGCCTTCACGACCCACACAGGGCCGCCGAGCTTTTGAGCTGCTTCGACGGCTTCTTGCACCGTGAATGCGGGAATGCCACGCGGAACGGGCACACCAAAATTGCGCAAGATTTCCTTGCCTTGGTATTCGTGAATCTTCATGAGGTCTCTCTCAGGGAAGGGTGGTAGTTACCCGTTTACCATGAACAGTTGTCTGGCCGCGGGCTTGGGACATGGCAACCGTCGACTGTATCATGCTGCAATGCACCATCCTTGTGCGTAGCTTACGCCGCTGGCCGCGCCGCCGGTCCCCCTTTTCGATTTTTTGAGGCAGACGCTGCCGACCATTTGCAGGAGCACTTCTATGTCCAAAGTCTTTATTGATGGCGAAGCCGGTACTACAGGCCTGCAGATTCGCGAGCGCCTGCAAGCCATGCCGCAAGTCGAACTGGTCAGCATTGCGCCCGAGCTGCGCAAGGACCCCGAGGCCAAACGCGACCTGATCGCAGGGGTGGATCTGGTGGTTCTGTGCCTGCATGACGACGCTGCGCGCGACACCGTCGCGATGGTGGACGGGATCGAGCAGGCCACAGGCCGCAAGATCAAGATCATTGACGCCAGCACCGCTCACCGCACCGCGCCAGGCTGGGTGTTTGGCTTTCCCGAACTGGCTGCAGGCCAGCCCGAAGCCGTGGCGGCAGCCACCCGAGTGGCCAACCCCGGCTGCTATGCCACGGGCGCGATTGCGCTGTTGCGGCCCTTGGTCGATGCGGGTCTGATCCCGGCGGATTTCCCGCTGGCACTGCCGTCGGTCAGCGGCTACTCGGGCGGTGGACGCACCATGATCGAGTCCTACCAGAAGGGCGAAGCGCCCCTGTTTGAGCTTTACGCCCTGGGCCTGGCGCACAAGCACCTGCCGGAAATCATGCACTACACCGGCATCACCCGCCGGCCTATCTTCGTGCCCTCGGTGGGCAACTTCGAGCAAGGCATGCTGGTGCAACTGCCCCTGCACCTGGACACCCTGCCCGGCGCTCCCAAGGCCAGTGATCTGCACGATGCACTGGCTGCGCATTACGCCAAGAGCAACACCGCCGAGCAATGGGTGAACGTGCTGCCCGCCACCGCCGATGGCAAGCTCGACGCCCTGGCGCTCAACAACACCAATAAGCTGGAGTTGCGCGTGTTCGCCAACGAAACCTACCGCCACGCGGTGCTGGTGGCACGCCTCGATAACCTGGGCAAGGGCGCCAGCGGCGCCGCGGTGCAAAACCTCAAGCTCATGCTGGGTCTGTGATTTTCTGTACGCCCCGCTGCGGAAGCCCGGTCTGCGTGGCGGTGGGTGGCGGGCCCAGGCGCTCATAATCGTGCCAGCCCGGGCCTCCGCCCGGCACCGAAAGGCGTGGCATGAAGAAGCACAGGGCGTTTCCCGGGTGGGTGGTGGCTGCAGCAGCGCTGCTGGCCGTATTGACCGGCCCCGCGTGGGCCCAGACCCGTGTCCCAACGCAGGACATCAAGGGGCTGACCGACCCGGCTGGCTTCAAGCGCTACACAGGTGCCGTGCTCTTGTACCGGGACGATGCTGCCTATGACGAAGTGCGGTTTCCTGCGGCCAAGGTGGCTGGCCAAAATGACAAGCTCGTGGCACCGCGCAACCTGGACCGCGCTGGCCAGCGTATGGCGTTGCAATACGTGGCACCCGCTGGTCGGTCGTCGCTGGAGGTACTGCGGGGTTACCAGCAAGAGCTGAAAGCCGCGGGATTCGAGACTGCTTATGAATGCGCGGGCGACGCGTGCGGAGGCTCCAACATCTTTACCTACAGCTTGCCGCGATCGCTGCTGCCTGCGGGATGGGCGGGCAAGGTGGGCGACAACAGCCCTGCGGCCTGCGCAGCGGGCGGCACCGCCAGTGACCTGCGTTATGCATTGCTCGACAACAAGGCCAGCGGCGCCACCCTGGCAGTGCTCACCTGGAACCCTGACATCACCTCGGTCTACTGCGACGAAAAAGAGTTCCAGAAGCGCGCCACCATTGCTGTGGTGCGCGTGGAACCCAAAGCGCGGGAGCAGCAGATGGAAACCTTGTCCTCCAGCGAGATCGCCAAGGGGCTCGACGCCAACGGCAAGGTGGCCATCTACGGCATTCTTTTTGACACCGGCAAGGCTGACATCAAGGCTGAAAGCAAGGCCTCCCTTGACCAGATTGGTGGCTTGCTCAAGCAGCAAACGGGTCTGAAGCTGCATGTGGTGGGGCACACCGACAACGTGGGCAACCTGCCCGCCAACCTCGACTTGAGCCGCCGCCGCGCCGATGCGGTGGCCGCCGCCCTGGCAAAGGATTACGGCATTGCCCGCGACCGCCTGACCGCTAACGGCGTTGCCAGTCTGGCGCCCGTGGCGTCCAACGGCAGCGACGCTGGACGGGCGAAGAACCGGCGTGTCGAATTGGTTTTGCAGTAACCCGTTGCGGCTGTTTACTGCATATTTGATAGCTGCTAGCGCTTGATGGATAAGCGCTAGGGCACAAAAAGGCTTGAAACCTGGTTGCGAGAGCAAGGCCAGTCGTTGTTGTCAGATGCTCTCGCAACCGTCTTCGTCCACTGTGCCGCGCAGCACGCGCCGCACCACGTCGCCCGAGAAACCGCGTGTGAGCAAAAAGCGGGTTTGCCTGGCGTTCTCTTGCGGGGTTTGAGGGGGCTGTGCAAACTTACGCGCCCATACGCCGCGGGCGCGGTCCAGTTCGCTGTGTTTGAGCTGGTCCACGGCCTGCTGCACGGCTTCGGCAGGCAAGCCTTTGGACTGCAGCTCTTGCCGGATGCGCGCGCCCCCCAGGCGGCTGGCGCGCCGGTGCACCACCGACTCCAGCACCCGCGACTCATTGATGAAGTCCTTGGCCTCCAGCTCATCGAGCACGGCCCCCAGGTCTTCGCCGTCTTGCACATGCGGGGTCAGTTTTTTCGTCAGCTCGGCCCGCGAATGCTCGCGCTGGCTGAGCAGGCGCAGCGCACGGCCTTTGAGCGAAGGAGTGCTAAATCCCATGGTCAACCCAACACCTGAAACTATGAAATCGATAGCTGTAAGCGCTTGCCAGATAAGCGCTAGAGGCCATTTTCATTCATTTTTTCAGGGGTGGCTTATGTCGGTGGCTTACTTGTCTTCCTTGTCCGCTTTGTCAGCCTTCTCGCCCTTGGTGGGCTTGGCTGCTGGGGGTGCTTCCGCCAGGGGCGGCAGCAGGGCAATACCCAGGCTTTCGCGCACCTTGTTTTCAATCTCGTGGGCCAGATCGGCGTTCTCGCGCAGAAATTCGCGGGCATTGTCACGGCCCTGGCCGATTTTTTCGCCGTTGTAGGCATACCAGGCTCCGGCCTTTTCCACGATCTTGGCGTTCACGCCCATGTCGATGATTTCGCCTTCGCGGCTGATGCCCTCGCCAAACAGGATGTCGAACTCGGCCGTCTTGAAAGGCGGGCTCACCTTGTTCTTCACCACCTTCACCTTGGTTTCGTTGCCGATGGCTTCATCGCCCTTCTTGATGGTGCCGGTGCGACGGATGTCCAGGCGCACCGAGGCGTAGAACTTCAGCGCATTGCCGCCGGTCGTCGTTTCGGGCGAACCGAACATCACGCCAATCTTCATGCGGATCTGGTTGATGAAGATGACCATGCAGTTGGTCTTCTTGATGGTGGAGGTCAGCTTGCGCAGCGCCTGGCTCATCAGGCGGGCTTGCAGACCCGGCAGGCTGTCGCCCATTTCGCCTTCGATTTCGGCCTTGGGGGTCAGTGCGGCGACCGAGTCGATCACGATCAGGTCCACGGCACCTGAGCGCACCAGGCTGTCCACGATTTCGAGCGCCTGCTCACCGGTGTCAGGCTGGCTGATCAGCAGGTCGGACAGTTGCACGCCCAGCTTCTGGGCGTATTGCACGTCGAGCGCATGTTCTGCGTCGACAAACGCGCAGGTGCCGCCCTGCTTTTGCATTTCGGCAATCACCTGCAGGGTCAGCGTGGTCTTGCCCGACGATTCCGGGCCGTAGATTTCGACCACACGGCCACGGGGCAGGCCGCCCACGCCCAGGGCGATGTCGAGGCCCAGCGAGCCGGTGGAGACGACCTGGATGTCTTCGATCACCTCTCCTTCACCCAGGCGCATGATCGTGCCCTTGCCGAATTGCTTCTCGATCTGAGCCAGCGCAGCGGCCAGAGCCTTGGCCTTTTCGGTGTTCACTGGCAATGCGGGGTTGGTGCCTTTGACTGCGACGTCCATGAGAAAACTCCTTGAAAAACAACAGGTTGGATGCTTGCATCGCTCTGCGGTTAATCACAGGCTGGATGCTTGAACAGTAGTCTATGCGAGCTGTTGCAACCCTTTCAAGGAGAATTTAGTCAGTTTGCCTGACAATCGATATATGCCCGAAATCCCCTTTTCGTTCCCTGTCGAGGACGGCTGGCGCCAAACCCATCTGGGCCGCCTGTTCGGCCACGCCATGCGGCGTTTTGACGCCCGGGTGCTGCAGCTCATGGCACGCAATGTCGAGGTGCCGCTGGCGCTGTCCAACCTGGCGGCACGCGACCAGGTCACGGCGGCGCATGTGCACATCACCCGCCACTTGGCACTGCAAGGCGACCGGCTCACCGACCTGGCCCAGCGCGCGGGCATGACCAAACAGGCCATGGCCAACCTTGTAGACCAGTGCGAGGCCTGGGGTTTGGTGACGCGCACCGCAGACCCGCTGGATGCGCGCGCGCGGCGGGTGTGTTTTACGCCGACGGGGCTGGCCTGGCTGCAGGCTTTTCAGGACGCGGTGGCACAGGCCGAAGCCGAGTTTCGCGACGAGGTGGGGCAGGACGTGGCCACGGTGGTAGCCATTGGGCTGGAAGCCTACGCCGGTGCGGCCGGTGGTTGAAGCAGGGCTGCCGCGTCAATGACACCCGCTGGCGCGGCACAGGCCAGCAGCCACTGCAGAAAACACTGCAGTGCGTGCAGCTGCGTGCGGCCTTCGGGGTAGCAGAACCAGTAGCCCATGTCGCTTTGGTAGCCGCCTCGCAGGTACACATCTGCCAAAGGCTCGCGCACCAGCCCCGCCGTGATTTCGTCCTGCACCAGACAGCGCGGTACCAGCGCCAAGCCCATGCCCGCCTGCACGGCGCGGATCATGGTCTGGAACTGGTCAAACTGCGGGCCCGCCAACGGGTCGATGGCACCCTCCACGGCATGGGTTTCGCTCCAGCGCAGCCAGGCCTCGGGCACCGTCACATGGCGCAGCAGGGTTTGTTGGGCCACGTCGCGCGGGGTGTGAATCGCCCAGTCGGCCACCCTGGCGCGCGGCGCGATCAGCGCCACATCGTTGCCTGTGATGTGGTGAGCGTGGGCGCCGGGCCAATGGCCGTCCCCGAACAAAATCGCGCAGTCCAGCTCGGGTCGAGTGAAGTCGTAGCTGTGCACATACGGCACAAAGTGCAGCGTGATCTGCGGGTGCTGCTGCTGAAACTGCGGCAACCGGGGAATGAGCCACTTGGCCGCAAACGTGGGCAGGCTGGACAGGTGCAGCGCGCCACCGCCGTCATCGCTGGTGATCAGCTCCAGCGTCGCGGCCTCCAGCTGCGCCAGCACGCCGCGCACGGCTTTTTCATAGCGCTCGCCCGCCGGGGTCAGCGCCAGGCGTTTGCGGCTACGTTCGAACAGCGGCACGCCCACCCAGGTTTCCAGTTCCTTGATCTGCTTGCTGACTGCGCTCTGGGTCAGGTGCAGCGCCTCTGCCGCACGCGAGATGCCGCCAAACCGCGTAACGGTGGAGAACGCACGTAACAAGTGCAGAGGCGGTGAAAGGCGTCGCAGAGAGGACATAGTAAGTTCTCAAATCATTCCATATCGGAATGTTATCAGGCATATCCATTGCTTGGTAGAGGGCGTTGATTCCATTAACCTCAATGCACTTCATAGGAGAAATGCCCATGCAACGCCGTCACGTCCTTTCCGCTTTGGCTGCCGTATCTTTCGTTCCTGGAATGTCTTTGGCGCAAGAGGGCAAACCTCTTCGCATCATCGTTCCCTTCCCGCCCGGGGGCGCCACGGACATCACGGCCCGCAGCCTGCAAGAGTCGCTGGCCCGCATCCTCAAGCAACCCGTGGTGCTGGAAAACCGCGGCGGCGCGGGTGGTTCCATCGGTATGGCCGAAGTGGCCCGCGCCACGCCAGACGGCCTCACCATTGGCGTGGCCACCTTGTCCACCCACGGTGTGAACCCTGCCGTGTACACCAAGCTGCCCTACAACCCCACCAAGGATTTCGTCGGCGTGACCGAGATCGTGAAGGCGCCGGGCGTCATCGTGGTCAACCCCGCCACGCTGCCCGTCAAGGACTTTGCCGATCTGGTGAAGTACCTCAAGGCCAACCCCGGCAAGGTGTCGTACGCGACGCCTGGCAACGGCACCATCGGCCACATGTGGGGCGAGCTGTTCAAGAGCGCCACGGGCACCTCCATGGTGCACATCCCCTACCGTGGTGCAGGCCCGGCCATCAACGACGTGCTGGCCGGCCAGGTGGCGGTGTACTTTGACCAGGTGGCCTCGTCGCTGCCACACGTCAAGTCCGGCAAGCTCAAGGCACTGGCCGTGTCGTGGCCCCAGCGCCTGGACGTGTTGCCCGATGTGCCCACCTACGGCGAACTGGGCTACAAGCAGGCCAATGAACCATCGTGGTTCGGCTTGGTGGCACCCGCAGCCACTCCGCCTGCCGCAGTAGAGCGCATCCAGCAGGCCGTGTCCCAGGCGCTCAAGGAAACCGCCGTGCGCGAGCGGCTGGCGGGCCAGGGCCTGTACCCCTCGGGCACGACGCCCAAGGAGTTCACGGCCCAGATCGCCAGCGAGATCGACAAGATGAAGCGCGTAGCCGCCTATGCCAAGGTGGTGCTGGACTGACCTGACGCGTCCCCGGGCCTGTGCCCGGACCGGCCACAGCCGGGATGTGAGGACTATCGCGGCCCTGTTTTCAGGGATAACCATAGTCACATCCCGGTCTGGGCGGCTAGGCCAGCCGCCCTCCTTTGCGCACACTCTGCCTATGCATGCAGCCTTGAAACTGATCCACCACCGATTTATGCAAGCCCAGCCCGGCGTCACCGGTTCGCCCGGTCTGTCCAGCAGCCCGGCCGCTTCCATGGTGACCACCGTGCCCGGCACGACCCCGCTGGTGCTCGACTCCCCGCACAGCGGCACCCGCTACCCCGACGACTTCGGCTCCGCCTGCGACCTGCCCACGCTGCGCCGTGCCGAAGACACGCATGTCGAAAAGATATATGCCTTTGCGCCCGCGCTCGGCGTGGCCTGGGTCGAGGCGCACTTCCCGCGCATCTACCTCGACGCCAACCGCGACACCACCGAGCTGGACATCACCTTGCTCGACGGCGAATGGACCGACCCCATCTCCACCGACCCGCAGGTGCTCAGCAAGGTGCGCCTGGGCAAGGGCCTGATCTGGAAGTTCACCGACGAAGGCGAGCCCATCTACAACCGCCAGCTCACCGTGGCCGAAGTGCGCGCCCGCATCGACCGTTGCTGGCGCCCGTACCACGCGGCTGTGCAGCACGCCATTGACGCCGCGCACGCGCGCCACGGCTACAGCATCCACATCAACTGCCACTCGATGCCCGCCGTGGCCGCCAGCCACGCCACGGATTTTCCGGGCCTGGTGCACGCCGACTTTGTGGTGGGCGACCGCGACGGCAGCACCGCCAGCCCCGCGCTGTCGGCCCTGGTGTGCGAACACCTGCGCGGCTGCGGCTACAGTGTGGAGCACAACCACCCCTACAAAGGCGTGGAGCTGGTGCGCCGCTACAGCAACCCCGCAGAGCACCGCCACAGCATTCAGCTGGAGATCAACCGCAAGCTCTACATGGACGAGAAGTCTCTGGCGCAGCACCCCGACGGCATGGCGCGCCTGCAGGCTGACTTGCAGGCGCTGGTGCACAAGCTGCTGGCAGTCGACCCGCGTTAGCCACCGAAGCGGACCCGCTGCAGACCCGGCGGCCTGCGCGGTCGCGCCGTGGTGTGTGGGTTACGCCGCGAACGTCACCACCACCTTGCCCAGCGGCCCGTGGGCCAGGTGCGCCAGCGCTTCGTGCAACTGGGCCGCCGGGTACCGCGCCGCCACCACGGGCTGCAGCCCGCCCGCGTCTGCGGCCCGCACCAGATCCTGCAGGGCACGCCGGTGCCCCACGCTCACCCCCTGCACACGCGCCCGTTTGGTGATCAGATCGAACCCTGAGCCAGAAAAGCCCGCGCCTTCCATCACGCCGATGTAGGCCACATGGCCGCCCTGCGCCAGCGCCTGCAGCGACTGGCCCAGCGTGGCGCCGCCAGCCGTCTCCAGCACATGGTCCACTCCCCGGCCGTCCGTCAGGGTGAGCAGCTCGGCGGGCCACGGGCCCGAGCGCGGCAACACCTGCGCGGCACCCAACGCCAGCACTGCGGGAGTTTTCTCAGGGCTGCCGCTAGTCACATACACCTGTGCGCCGTGGAGGCGTGCAATCTGCACGCCAAACAGCGCGACACCGCCCGTGCCATGCACCAGCACCGTCTGGCCCGCGCGCAGCCCGCCGTTTTCGACCAGCGCCATCCAGGCCGTGAGCCCGGCGCAAGGCAAGGTGCTGGCTGCGGCGGCATCCAGCGTGGCCGGCGCCGCCACCAGCCAGTCTTCGTGCAGCAGCACATGGGTGGCCAGCATGCCCGGTCCGGGCACCCCCAGGGGCATTGCGCCGGCAGGGGCCTGGCCGTCCAGCCACCCGGCCGTGAAGGTGCTGATGACGGCCTCGCCGTGTTTCCAGCGGGTCACGCCGGGGCCTGTCGCCACCACCTGGCCTGCCATGTCAGAGCCCGGCGTGAAGGGGGGCGCGGCGCCCATGCCGTACTGGTTGTCAATCACCAACTGGTCGCGGTAGTTCAGTGAGACTGCGTCCACCCTCACCAGCACCTCACGGCCTGTGGGACTGGGCATGGGGGCTTCCACGTACGCCAAGTGTTGGACACCAAAATCGGCCAGTTGCCAGCGCATCAAGGTCGAGGGAAGAGAGGTCATGGTCTGTGTGCTCCGCAGAGATAAATAAAACAGAACCGATGCTATTGGTGACATGAGTGCGCGTGTGGCGGATAATTTTCGTTTGATTGGCGCGCACTTGTCCTCAATGGTGCATCCGCGCGCCGCGTGACTGGCCCGCAACACGAAAGACACCGCCATGAGCGACCGCCTTCAGGGCCTTGATATCTTTGTCGCCGCCGTCGAATCCGGCAGCTTTGCCCGGGCTGCCACGCGGTTGCACCTCACGCGGTCTGCCGTGGGCAAGGGTGTGGCGCGGCTGGAATCGCGGCTGGGCGCGCGGTTGTTTCACCGCACCACGCGCTCGCAGGCGCTCACGGACGAAGGCCAGCGCTACTACGAGCGCTGCCGCCGGGCGCTGGACGAGCTAGACGCGGCCGAGGCCGCCGTGCAGGCCGGGCGCGAGGAGGTGGTGGGCCGGCTGCGCTTGACCTGCCCTGAGCTGCTGGGCCGGCGCTGCGTGGGGCCCGTGCTGCTGGCGCTGGCGGGCGAGCACCCGCGCCTGGTGGTCGAGGCGCACTTCAGCGACCGGCCCTCGCACCTCATCGACGAAGGGCTGGACCTGGCCATCCGCAGTGGCCCGTTGCCCGACAGCACCCAGTTTGCCGCGCGGCTGCTGGGCCACCAGTGGATGGGCGTGTACGCCGCTCCGGCATACCTTGCCACCCATGCGCGCCCGGCTGATACCGCCGATCTGGCCGCCACCCGCGACCAGCATGCGTTTGTGGTGTACGGCAGCGATGGGTGGGCCAAACCCTGGCTCTTCAACGGCCCCCAGGGCCGCCCGTTCGAGCTAGATGTCACCCCGCGCTTCACCGCCAACAGCCTTGAAGTGCTGGCGCAGGCAGCCACTGAAGGCATGGGCCTGGTGCGCCTGCCCATCTGGCTGGCGGCACCCGCGGTGGCCAGCGGTGCGCTGGAACCGGTGTTTGAAGAGGCCGTGCCCTTTGGCTACCCCTTGCATGCGCTGTGGCCGCAGTCGCGGTCCATGCCCACGCGCCAGCGCATCGTGATCGATGCACTGGCGCAGCGGGTGCCAGAGCTGATCGACGCGGGGCGGGGCATCCTGAGCGGCAGCCAAGCCGCGGCCTAAAATCGCGGCACAGGCGCGGCGAGCCTGTCGGACTTGGAGCGTCGAAAAGCGAAAATTGGCCCCAGCGAGGACAGTTTTTGCCGGATTTGCAGCCGCATAGCCAAGCTATGGGGCAAAAAGACGGTGAAAAATGGACCGCTGCGGTCAATTTGCAGCCGACGATTTCCAAGTCCGACAGGCTCCTAGACCGTTGCCAACCACCAGGAGACACCCCCATGCGCATCCTCATTGCCGAAGACGACCAGGTGCTGGCCGATGGCCTGCTGCGCACATTGCGCGCCTCGGGGGCCGTGGTGGACCACGTCGCCAGCGGCAGCGAGGCCGATGCAGCCCTGCTGACCAACAACGAGTTCGACCTGCTCATCCTGGACCTGGGCCTGCCCCGCATGCACGGGCTGGAGGTGCTCAAAAAACTGCGCAGCCGGGGCTCTGCGCTGCCGGTGCTCATCCTCACCGCGGCCGACAGCGTGGAAGAGCGTGTGAAAGGCCTGGACTTCGGCGCCGACGACTACATGGCCAAACCCTTCAGCCTGCAAGAACTGGAAGCCCGGGTGCGTGCGCTCACGCGCAGGGGCATGGGCGGCACCAGCAGCGCCATCAAGCACGGCCCGCTGGTGTACGACCAGGCGGGCCGCGTCGCCACCATCGACGGCAAGATGATCGAGCTGTCGGCGCGTGAACTGGGCCTGCTGGAAGTGCTGCTGCAGCGTGCCGGACGGCTGGTGAGCAAGGAGCAATTGGTGGAGCGCCTGTGCGAGTGGGGCGAAGAGGTGAGCAACAACGCCATCGAGGTCTACATCCACCGCCTGCGCAAAAAAATCGAAGGTGGCCCCATCCGCATCGCCACGGTACGCGGTCTGGGATATTGCCTGGAGAAAATTCCAGGATGATCAAAAATGATAGCTAATGGCGCTTGATGGATAAGCGCTAGAGGCTAATTTCATTCAAATCTCACTCCGGCACACGTTTTGAAGATCTTCCAGCGAGAGCAGCGCTCCCTCTTCGGCGAGATCCTCGACTGGATGCTCACGCCGCTGCTGCTGCTGTGGCCCGTGAGCCTGGCGCTGACCTGGCTGGTGGCGCAGGGGCTGGCCAACAAACCGTTTGACCGGGCGCTTGAATACAACGCCCATGCGCTGGCCCAGCTGGTCACCGTGGTGGACAACAAGGTCCAGTTCAACCTGCCCCAGCCCGCCAGCGAGATCCTGCGGGCTGACGACTCCGACATCGTGTACTACCAGGTGGTGGGCCCCGGCGGCGAGTTCCTGTCGGGCGAACGCGAGTTGCCCGACCCCCCGGCCGACGAGGTACCCACGTCCGGCGAGGTGCGCCTGCGCGATGGCGAAATGCGCGGCATCGATATTCGTGTTGCCTACATCTGGGTTCGGCTGCCGCTGGAGGACACGCCCGTGGCGCTGGTGCAGGTGGCCGAGACGCGCGAAAAGCGCAGTGTGCTGGCCACCGAAATCATCAAGGGCGTGATGCTGCCGCAGTTCGTCATCTTGCCACTGGCCGTGCTGCTGGTGTGGCTGGCGCTGGCACGCGGCATCCAGCCGCTGAATCAGCTGGAGCAGCGCATCCGGGCGCGTAACCCCGACGACCTCTCGCCACTGGACGACCGCACCGTGCCGCTCGAAGTGGCGCCGCTGGTGTCGTCCGTTAACGATCTGCTCACGCGCCTGAACGATTCGCTGGCCACGCAAAAGCGCTTTCTGGCCGACGCCGCGCACCAGCTCAAGACCCCGCTGGCGGGCCTGCGCATGCAGGCCGACCTGGCCCAGCGCGAGGGCACCAGCACCGAAGAACTCAAGCGGTCATTGCAGCAGATCGGCCGCTCCAGCATCCGCGCCACGCACACCGTCAACCAGTTGTTGGCGCTGGCGCGCGCCGAAGGCAGCGGCGTGGGCATTGCCCGCCAGCCGTGTGACCTGGCGCGCCTGGTGATCGAGGTGGTGCGCGACTCGGTGCCCCGCGCGCTGGAGAAACAGATCGACCTGGGCTACGACGGCGCAGAGCCTGGATCGCCCGGCGTGCTGGTGGATGGCAACCCCACCTTGCTCAAGGAGCTGGTGCGCAACCTGGTGGACAACGCCATCAACTACACACCCTCAACCCCCGAAAAACCCGGCGTGGTCACGGCCCGCGTGCTGGCCGACACCTTTGGCCATGTGCTGCTGCTGCAGGTCGAAGACTCGGGCCCCGGTGTGCCCGAGCCCGAGCGCGAGCTCGTCTTTCAGCCGTTTTACCGGGCGCTCGGCAGCGAGGCCGATGGCTCGGGCCTGGGCCTGCCCATCGTGCTGGAGATTGCAGGCAAACACGATGCCGAGGTCACGCTCGAAGACGCCCGCCCCGGCCACCACCCACCGGGCGCGTGTTTTACGGTGCGGTTTACGGCACGCGACGGCATGGCGGGTAGCTGACTTCGCTTTTTGCCCCTTGGCACTGCCCGGCGCCCGAGGCTGCGGCATCATGCAAAACACCAAAACCCGCCGAAGAACCCGTTCAAAGCTGCACCGCCCATGTCCTCACTGCCTGGCTCGCCACCGCCATCACCTCCATCCCCCTCACCGCCGGAATCCTCCGGCACCCGCCGCCGGTTTGCCAACACGCACCCGGAGGTGGTCATCGGCAACTTCCCCTGGTACGAAATGGTGTGGCGATCGCTGCGGGGCGACTTCAAGCCCTTGTCTGAACCTGCAGGCGGGTATGCCGCGTTTGCGCAGCAGTGGCACCAGCCCGCCGACCTGGCCCGACTGGCGCAGCGCCAGCAGGCGCCTGTGGTGACGTGGCTGGGCCATGTCTCCATGCTGATGCAGGTGGCGGGGTTGAATGTGCTGATCGACCCCACGCTGGCGGACTACGCAGGCCCGCTGGGTCGCTTCGGCGCGCCGCGCCGCGTGCCAGCGCCCCTCACGCCCGAGCAGTTGCCGCCCATCGACGTGGTGCTGATCTCGCACAACCATTACGACCACCTGTGCTCCGCCACGCTGCGCCGCCTGCACGCGGCAGGCCAGTCACCCCGGCTGGTGGTGCCGCAAGGGCTGGGCAAATGGTTCGAAAAACGGGGCATGGGCCCCGTGAGCGAAATGGACTGGTGGGAACACACCGAACTTGCCCCCGGCGTGCGCGTGCACTTCACGCCGTCGCAGCACTGGAGCCGCCGCAGTCTGGGCGACACCAACGCATCGCTATGGGGTGGATTCTTGCTGGAGTGGACGCGGCCTGAATCGGCTGCACCGTGGCGCTTTCTGTTCCCTGGCGACACCGGCTACAGCGGCGACTTCAAGGCCATTCGCCACCGCATTGGCGCAGTGGACTTCCTGGCGCTGCCCATCGGCGCCTACTTGCCGCGCGACTTCATGAAGCCCATGCATGTCAATCCAGACGATGCCGTGCAGCTGATGCTGGACGTCGAGGCCAAGCAGGCTATGGGCGTGCACTGGGGCACATTCATGCTCACGCAAGAAGCGTTTGACCACCCGCCGCGCGACCTGGCGGCGGCGCTGGCGCAGCGCAATGTTCCGCAGGACCGCGTCTGGCTGCTGCGCCAGGGCGAAACACGGGCAATCCACCCATGAAGCGCTGACCCGCCCAGCATGTATTCCGACCAGGACTGGGCTGAGTTCAAAACGTCGTTATCCACCGCGGCGCTAACTGCCCAGAATGGCCTCACCACCATCACGAGGCCCGCTATGAAACGACGCACCCTGTTGACCGGCATCGCTCCGGCTTGGCTCAGCCACAGCGCCTGGGCGCAGACGGGGCGGTCGCTGGCTGCAGACTCCCGGCCTGTGCGTCTGCTGGTTCCGTTCGCAGCCGGAGGCGCCACCGACATCACGGCGCGCGCCATTGCCGGACCGCTTTCGCAGCGCTTGCAAGTACCGGTGACGTTAGAGAACCGGCCCGGGGCCGGGGGCGCCACCTGCATGGTCGAGGTGGCGGCCGCTGCACCCGATGGCCGGACATTGGGGGTTGCGACACTGTCCACCCACGGCGTGAACCCGGCGGTGTATCGCAACCTTCCGTACCGCGCCATCGACGACTTCACGCCCATCACCGAGATCGTCAAGGCGCCCGGTGTTCTGGTGGTACACCCGGACTTGCCCACCAAGGATTTCGCGCAGTTCATCCGCCATGTCAAAGCGCAGCCCGGCAAGGTGTCGTTTGCGTCGCCGGGCAACGGCACCATCGGGCACATGTGGGGTGAGCTGCTGAAAAGCACCACCAACACCTTCATGACCCACGTGCCCTACCGGGGCGCAGCCGCTGCGCTGGCCGATGTCATCGCTGGCAAGGTGCCTGTGTATTTTGACCAGGTGGCGTCTTCGCTGCCGCACATCCAGGCGGGGCGGTTGCGTGCATTGGCCGTGTCGTGGCGAGAGCGGCTGGACGTGCTTCCTGCTGTGCCGACGTATGCAGAGCTGAGCCTTTTCTCCAGCAACGACCCCTCGTGGTTTGGCCTCGTCGCCCCGGCGGGAATGCCGTCTGCCATGGCGCGGCAGTGGCGCGACGCCGTGGCGCAGGTGCTGCAGACACCATCGGTCCAGGCGCTGCTGGCAGAGCAGGGTCTGTTTGGCTCGGGCAGTCTGCCGGACGAGTTCGGTGCGCAGATCTGCAAGGAGGTCGACAAGATGCGGCGTGTCAGCCGGTTTGCGCGCATCACGCTCGACTGAGCGCGCGGGAGGGCGCGATGGGGATCAGCCGCAGGTGCGCAGCGTCTTGCCCGCCATGGCGGGGCGCAGGGCGTCGAGCTGCGGGCGCAGCGCGTCGGTCACGGCAGGCAGGCGCAGCGTGAAGCCAGGGGATTCGGGACGCTCCTGAATCACACGGGCCGTGCGCACGCCCTTGTTGCTCAGGTTCTGCAGTTCGCGTTTGGCGGCTTCGTCGGATGCAAAACGGCCCAGCGATAGGCCGTATTCCCAGGTGCCCCCTGCGCGGTCAAAAGGCACGTTGCGGGCGCGCAGCTCGGCCCGTTTTTTGTCCAGCGTGTCCATGTCGTCAAAACGGCCCATGTACACCATCCAGCGCCCGGGCACCGGTGTGGGCTCCAGCACCCAGCTGCCCTGGGGCAGGCCTGCGGCGGCAGTGCGCAATGCGTCGGCCTGGCGCTCGTCAAACACACCGGCTTGCAGGCACTCGGCGGCTTCGGCAGGGGCTGGCGTTGACGCATCTGCGGTGGTCGTGGTGGCGGCAGGCGGTGAAGGGGTGGCTGCGGGCGCAGCCGACACCTTGCCGGGATTCACGCGCAGGATCTGCAGCGTCTCGGGGCGAATCTGCTGGTTCATGCGCTGGGGCTCGGCCTGCTCTTGTGGCCCATAGCCCCACTGGCGCAGATGGCCTTGCGACCACGCAAAGTAGCCCGCGTTGGCCAGCAGCAGCACGATCACAACGAGTCGCAGCATGGAGCACGGCCTTTCAAGAACATCAAGATCAACAAGAACGGAAGCGCCATCACACCGCAGGCATCGTCGCGGGCCGTACGCTGATTTCGGAGCTGGTGATGGCCTGCATTCCGCCAGCAGTGTGCACCAGCAGTGCGCCGTCTTCTCCCACGCCGTGCGCGGTGCCGGTGTGGCCGTCGCTCAGCGTCACGGCGCGGCCCTGCAACACGTCGCGCGTGGCAAACCGGGGCTGCATGGGGCCAAAACCATAGCCCGCAAACGACTGCAGCATGGCCACCAGCGGCGGCACGATGCGCAATAGGGCCGTGGGCGCGTCCAAGCCGGGTTCCACGTCTTGCAGGCTACCGGGCGGCATGCTCATGCCCTCGGCACTGCGCGGCAGCACATTGATGCCAATGCCCACCACCACGTACCGTGCGGTGCTGGCCGTGCCGGGTGTCGCCCTGCCCGTGACATCGGTGGTGGGTGCCCCTTGGGGCTGCACAAAACTGGCCGTCTCCACCAGGATGCCACCCAGCTTGCGGTCGCCCGGGGTGCCGCCCAGCCAGAGGTCGTTGGGCCACTTCAGCCCCACACGCGCCGGTTGGCCCGCGCCCAGGGGCGGCAGCACGGGCTGCAGGCTTTCGGCCACGCTCACGCCTACGGCCAGCGACAGGCCCGACCAATCGACCGGCGCCAACGGCAAGCCCAGCGACATCATCAACGACGCGCCCACATCGCTTTGCCACACCCGGCCCAGCCGCCCGCGCCCGGCGGTCTGCTGTTCGGCCACCAGCAACGTGGGCTCACATTGCCCGGTGCGTGCACGGCGCATCAGCTCGGTATTGGTCGAGTCGATGGTGGGCAGCACCTCCACGGTAAAACCCGGTAACAGGGGTGACACGGCCTCCCAGACGGCCTCTGCGGGCCAGCGGATAGGGGCTGTGGTCACTGGGGGCGACCTCTTGCAGCGGTTTTCTTCTTCTTCGGGGACTTGGCAGGCTTGGGCGCAGCCTTGGGTGCCTTGCGCGCCTTGGTGGCGGGCTTGGACGGTGGCAGGGGCACCGGCGGTGCCCAGCCGCGCTTGGGCGCCAGTAACGTGCCCCGGCAGTTCTTGCTGCCACACCAGCAGGGGTATTCGGCCTTGAGCTTCGGGGTGTACCGCTCTTCAATGATCAGGCCGTAGTCGTAGTTCAGCTCTTCGCCCGCCAAAATGTTGCGCAGCGCGGTGATGAAGATGCGGTTGTCGCGTTCGTCGGCGTAGCAGTTGGGGTTGCAGCTGTGATTGATCCAGCGCGACGAGTTGCCGCCGAACTTTGCGTCGATCACGTGGTCTTCATCCACATGAAAGTAAAACGTGTGGTTGGGTTGCAGGGGGTCGTGCGGGTGCCGGTCCTGTGCTTCCTGCCAGCCGATCACTTCACCCGTGTACTCCACAAGGACTTCGCCTTCCGCAATATCCTGCACGGCAAACACGCCCTTGCCATGAACACCCGAGCGCCGGGTCTGGATGCGGCGGCCCGGTGCAAGGGCGGGGGCGGCGGGCGATGCTAAGCGGGGCATGGCAAAAACTCTGTTAACTTGATAGTGCACACACATGTGTGCGTGCGCGTGTATGCGTGTACGTGCGCGTAAGAGCCGAATTGTAGAAGCGCCCGGAACCCGGGCAACCAGAATGACTGGCGAGAGCCCCAAAATGACCAAGACCCTGGTAATTGCAGAAAAACCCTCCGTCGCACAAGACATCGTGCGCGCCCTGACCCCCGTGGCCGGCAAGTTTGACAAACACGACGACCACTTTGAGAACGACCGCTACGTCGTCACCAGCGCCGTAGGCCACCTGGTAGAGATCCAGGCACCCGAAGAATTTGACGTGAAGCGCGGCAAGTGGAGCTTTGCCCACCTGCCCGTCATCCCGCCGTACTTTGACTTGAAGCCCGTGGACAAGACCAAGACGCGCCTGAACGCCGTGGTCAAGCAGGCCAAGCGCAAGGACGTGACGCAACTCATCAACGCCTGTGACGCGGGCCGCGAGGGCGAACTGATCTTCCGCTTGATCGAGCAATACGCGGGTGGCAGCAAACCCCTGGGCAAACCCGTCAAGCGCCTGTGGCTGCAGTCCATGACACCCCAGGCCATCCGCGACGGCTTTGACGCCCTGCGCTCCGAGCAACAAATGGCAGGCCTGGCCCACGCCGCGCGCAGCCGCTCCGAGGCCGACTGGCTGGTGGGCATCAATGGCACCCGCGCCATGACGGCGTTCAATTCGCGCGATGGCGGGTTCTTCTTGACCACCGTGGGCCGGGTGCAGACGCCCACGCTGTCGCTGGTGGTGGAGCGCGAGGAAAAGATCCGCAAGTTCATCAGCCGCGACTATTGGGAAATCCACGCCACCTTTGGCGCGCAGGCCGGTGAATACCCCGCCAAGTGGTTCGACCCCAAGTGGAAGAAGGGCGAGGACGTGGAAATGCGTGCCGACCGCGTCTGGTCTGCCGCCGAGGCACAGTCAATAGCCAACGCCGTGCGCGGCAAGCAGGCCACCGTCACCGAAGAGAGCAAGCCCACCACGCAAGCCTCCCCCTTGCTGTTCGACCTGACCAGCCTGCAGCGCGAGGCCAACGGCAAGTTCGGTTTTTCTGCCAAGACCACGCTGGCCCTGGCGCAAAGCCTGTACGAGCGCCACAAGGCCCTGACCTACCCGCGTACCGATTCACGCGCGCTGCCCGAGGACTATTTGCCCGTGGCCAAGCAGACGTTTGAAATGCTGGCCGACAGCGGCATGCGCCACCTGGCGCCGCACGCGCTCACCGCGCTGAACAACAACTATGTGCGCCCGTCCAAGCGTATCTTTGATAACAGCAAGGTCAGCGATCACTTTGCCATCATCCCTACGTTGCAGGCACCGAGCGGCCTTTCTGAAGCCGAGCAGAAGCTGTACGACCTGGTCGTGCGCCGCTTCATGGCCGTGTTCTTCCCCAGCGCTGAATACACGGTGACCACGCGCATCAGCACCGTGGCGCCCCACAGCTTCAAGACCGAAGGCAAGGTGCTGGTCAAGCCCGGCTGGCTGGCCATCTACGGCAAAGAAGCGGCTGAGGAAGTCGAAGGTGGCAAGGATGGCGACAAAGGCCAGAACCTGGTGCCGGTGAAACCCGGCGAAATGGTCAACACCCTGCAGGTCGATCCCAAGGGCCTCAAGACCAAGCCGCCCGCCCGCTACTCCGAAGCCACACTGCTCGGCGCCATGGAAAGCGCGGGCAAGCAGATCGACGACGACGAGCTGCGCGAAGCCATGCAGGAAAAAGGCCTGGGCACGCCAGCCACGCGCGCGGCCATCATCGAAGGGTTGCTGACTGAAAAGTACATGCTGCGCGAAGGCCGCGAGATCATCCCCACGGCCAAGGCCTTCCAGCTCATGACGCTGCTGCGCGGGCTGGAGGTGGAAGAACTCTGCCGCGCCGACCTGACCGGCGAGTGGGAGTTCAAGCTCTCGCAGATGGAAAAGGGCCTGCTCAGCCGCGAGGCCTTCATGCAGCAGATCGCCGCCATGACCGAGCGCATGGTCAAGAAGGCCAAGGAATACGACCGCGACACCATCCCTGGCGACTACGCCACGCTCGAATCGCCGTGCCCCAACTGCGGCGGTGTGGTGAAGGAAAACTACCGCCGCTTTGCCTGCGTGGGCAAACCGGCTGGATCAGGAGCCGCCGGCCAAGCCGGCGAGGAGCCCTGCGGCTTCAGCTTCGGCAAGTCACCCGCAGGCCGCACGTTTGAAACCGCCGAGGCCAATGCCTTGTTGCGCGACAAGAAGATCGGCCCGCTGGAGGGCTTTCGCTCCAAGGCCGGCTGGCCTTTCACGTCCGAGATCGTCATCAAGTACGACGACGAGGCGCACAACTACAAGCTCGAATTCGACTTTGGCGATGACAAGAAGGGCGAAGAATCTGGCGAGATCGTCGAGTTTGAAGACGCGTCGCTGGGTGCCTGCCCCATCTGCGGATCGGAAGTGCACGAGCACGGCAGCAACTACGTGTGCAGCAAGGCCGTGCCCACCGCTGCGCAGCCCACACCCAGCTGCACCTTCAAGAGCGGCAAGATCATCCTGCAACAGCCTGTGGAGCGCGAGCAGATGACCAAGCTGCTGGACACCGGCAAGACCGACCTGCTCGACAAGTTTGTGAGCATGCGCACGCGCCGTGCGTTCAAGGCCCACCTGGCATGGGACAAGGAGGCGGGCAAGGTCAACTTTGAGTTCGCACCATCCAAGTTCCCGCCCCGCCCTGGCGTTGCTGCAAAAGCCATAGCTTCCAAGGCAGGAAAGACAAGCGCTGCAGCCAAAAAAGCTGCTAAACCTGCCGCAGCCAAGAAGGCCCCGGCCACCAAGACCACCGCCGCCAAGGCACCGCGCAAGGCCGCTGCGGGCAAGGCCCCCAGTGCCGCCCTGGCCGCTGTGATTGGCGCCGAGCCGGTGGCACGGCCCGAGGCGGTCAAGAAGATGTGGGAATACATCAAAGCCCACAACCTGCAAGACCCCAAGGACAAGCGCACCATCGTCGCGGACGACAAGCTGCGCGCCGTGTTCGGCAAAGACTCGGCAGGCATGTTCGAGCTGGCGGGCATCCTGGGCAACCACCTCGGAGGTGAAGGATGACGCAAACACACTCCAAATCCACCGCATCGCCAGCGTGGGGCGTCTGGCGCACCGTGCTGGTGGCGGCGGCCGTCGTCGGTGCGCTGGCTGGTTGCAGCAGCACATCGGGCTCCGCGCGCTCCAGCGACCCCGCCAGCCCACAACAGGGTTCCAGCGGCGTCACTGTGTTTGGCGACATCGATGTGGGCGTGACGCGGGAGCGCACGCGCTGACGCCGCCGCTGCCGCAAGTGTGGAACCCGTGCGCAGCAGCCCGTCTTCAGGCGGGGAGCGCAGGGCTTCGACAAACCTGACCACCCGATACGGATTTGCGTTCCATCCTTCCGCTCCGGCCAGGTTGAGCCCCTCGACAAGCGCAGCGTGATTGTTGATATTTTTCAGAGGCAAATGGGTGAGGGCCCGCCGAAGGGCTCAGCCAACCAGGGTCCGTAGGGAGAACAAGCATGGGCGAACCCGCACTGTCCTTGCAGATTGCCACCACCGTCCACCACCGCATCCACACCGTCACGGTGCGCATGGATTCGGTGGGCTGGGTGGTGTCGGGCACCAAGCACCTGGTGACGCCCGGGGGTGGGCACCGCTACCCCAGCGGGCGCGTGTTTGTGCTGCCGCGCGGCGCGCAGTGGGAGGTGGTGAACGACCCGGCGCCGCAAGGCCGCTATGTGGCGCGGCTCTTGTGTTTTGCGCCGGAGCTTGTGGAGCAGTTCCACCGCCAGTTCGGCCAGTTTGCTGCCGTGCCGTCGGTGCAGGGCTGCGCGGGGCTTGCGGCCGACGCGGCGTTTGAAGACAGCTTTGTGCGCGCACTGGCCGCGCTGGAGAGCGACACCAGCTCGCAGGCACTGCGCGAGCACCGCGCGCTCGAAGTGCTGCTGATGCTGGCCGAGGCGGGCATCGTGTTTGCGCCACCGGGCGAGTTGGGCTGGGCCGAACGCGTGCGCCGCCTCATCGGCCCCAGCCCCCAGGCCGACTGGACGGTAGACCGCATCGCCGCCGCCTTTGCCACCAGCCCCAGCACGCTGCAGCGCCGCCTGGCACACGAAGGCGAAACCGTGAGCCAGTGCCTGCGCGACGTGCGGCTGGAGACTGCGCTGGTGCTGCTGCAAAGCTCCACGCTGCAGGTGTCCGAGATTGCGGGCCGCTGCGGCTATGAATCGCACAGCCGTTTCAGCGCGGCGTTTCGCGAACGCTTTGGTTTCCCTCCGTCGCAACTGCGGCCCTGACGCGGCGGCGCGGGTGCAGTTGTAGTTGTACTTGCAGTGGTGAATGCGGTCTGCATTCAGCACGGCGAGCCGCTCACACCGCCCTTCACACCCAGCCGGTTCTCGCTGAGCCTGTCGAAGCGCCGCGCAAGGCTTCGTAACTTCAGTGCGATTGGATTGGATTGGATGCAGAGCGGCGCAATGGCTACGCCAGCAGATTCCGTTTGACGCGCCGCGCACAGCCATTGACACCGCCGGGCCAGCGCCTTCGCGCCGCACGCAGCACCATCAAGGCCTTGTTTCACACCGCTATCGCAAGGAGCCATCCAGATGCCACACCCTTTCCCGCGCCACCCCCGCACACCTCTCGCTGCCGCCCTGCTGGGCCTTGCACTGGCCGCCAGCGCACTCACCCCATCCGCTGCCCACGCCCAGGCCTTCACCCTCACCAGCCCCGACTTTGCTCCAGGTGCCACGCTGCCCCAGCGCTTTGAATTCAACGGCTTTGGCTGCGCTGGTGACAACCAGTCGCCCGCCCTGCGCTGGACCGGCGCGCCCGCAGGCACCCAAAGCTTTGCCGTCACGGCCTACGACCCCGATGCACCGACGGGATCGGGCTGGTGGCACTGGTCGGTGGTCAACGTCCCTGCCAGCACCACGGCGCTGGCGCCCGACGCGGGTGCTGCGGGCAATGCCAAGCTGCCCGCAGGCGCCAGCCATGTACGCATCGACTACGGTGTGGCCGCGTGGGGTGGCGCCTGCCCGCCCGAGGGCGACGCACCACACCGCTACATCTTCACCGTGCATGCCCTCAAAGTGCCTCGCCTGGACCTGCCCGCCGACGCCACCGCTGCGCTGGCGGGCTACATGATCAACGCCAACAGCCTGGGCAAGGCCACGCTGACGGCCAGCTACGGTCGCCCCGCCGCGAACAGCGCAAAACAGTGAAACAGTGAAACAGTAATGTGGGTGGTGGGCAGGGCCGCTGCGTTCCCTTAAGCTCAACAGCCTATGGCCCGTATTGCGCGGGACAGCTCCATTCACATCACCCAAGGGACCACCCATGCGCAGCCGCACCGAACGCACTGTCCTCACCGCCATCGCGGTGGCCTTGGTGGCCGCGGCTGCCGCTGCGTGGTGGACGCGGGACCAGTGGGTGCCCCACGCCGGGCCGTGGTCTGAGCAGGTCTTGAAGAAGGTCACCCGCCCCGGTGCCGACACGCTGCCGCCAGGCAAGAAGCCCCCCGGCCAGCCCACACAAGCTCGGTCCGCGCAGGGCGCCGCGTCTCAACCCGTGGCCCCGCAGCCGCGCAAATGTGTGCGGGACGGCCGCACCAGCTACACCGACCAACCCTGCCCCAAAGGCAGCCAGGAGCTACCGGTGGACGGCGCCGTGACGTCGCTGCCGCAGTAGCGGGCCGCGCTCATTTCGCACGCTCTATTGGTCTGCAGACCTGTTGCCAGGCTGTCCGCAGCGCCTTTTCCCTCTGTCCCTCCCGCGTCACCCGGCGCACACATGTCATGCCGCTGCCATGGAGCGCCCCTAGAGTCGGCCTCTTTTCCAAACACTGGATCTGTTCGCCATGAAAGCTTTCTCCCTCGCCGCAGTCTGCCTCTCTGCCCTCTTCGTTGCCGGCTGCGGCGGCAGCGACAACGACGTACCTGCGCAGCCCCAGGTCATTGCCCACCGCGGCGCCAGCGGATACCTGCCCGAGCACACGCTGGGGGGCTACGAGCTGGCCATCCGCATGGGTGCCGACTTCATCGAGCCCGACCTGCAGATCACCAAGGACGGCGCGCTGGTGGCCATCCACGATGACACGCTGACCCGCACCACGAACGTGGCTTCGTTGTTTGCACAGCGCAACGGCAGTTACAAGGTGTCTGACTTCACCCTAGCCGAAATCAAAACCCTCACCGTCATCCCCACCAGCACCGGCAAGACCAGCTACCCCGGCTTTACCCCCAGCGCCACCAACCCGTTTGGCGTGCCCACCTTTCAGGAAGTGGTGGACTTTGCCAAAAAGCAAAGCAGCGTCGTGGGCCGCGAAGTGGGCATCTACCCCGAGGCCAAACAGGCCGACCCGGTGATGGAAGACGGCATCCTGAAAACGCTGAACGCCAACGGCTACAACGCCAGCAGCAAGCTCTTCATCCAGTCGTTCAGCGACGCCACCCTGCGCAGCCTGCGCGCCAAGCAGATCGCACAGAACAACAAGATGCCCCTGGTGCTGCTGGGCGTGGCCACCACGGCGGCTGACGGCACCCCGCGCATGGGCGTGACGGGCGCTACCGGCGTGCAAATGCTGACGCTCAAGGACGTGGCCGCGTTCAACGAAGGCGTGGGCGTGCTCATCAACAACACCACCTACCCCGTCACCAAGGCCTTCATCGACCAGGCCCACGCCGCAGGCCTGAAGGTGCACGGCTGGACCTTTGCGCAGGCGGACGCCACCGTGGCCGCCGCAGAGTTCCGCCGCTACCTGGACATGGGCATGGACGGCATGTTTGCCAACTACCCTGACCTCGCGGTGACCACGCGCAACGCGTACGTGCAGGGCAAGTAAACCCGGCCGTTGGTCGTGCCACCGGCGGCGCCGCCACGGTGGCAGGGCCTATCTGCGCACAGGGCCGCATGTCGGTTTTTTCCTATCCGGCAGTGGCGCTCCCCGCGTCCAATCGCAGCATTGATTCACTACACAACAGCTCCTCACAGGGGGCTGATCGAACCGATGCAAAAGCACCTGCGCACCGTCTTCCTGCTGCTGGCCTTTGTGGGGCTGGCCGTGCCCTGGTACTTCAATGCGGTGTACTTTTTGGCCGGTGGCAGCGTGATGCCCGACGTCTTCTGGCCCGATGCCTTTGCCAACCCCTTGACCACCGGCATCACGGTGGACGTGTACCTGGCCGCCGTCGCGTTTTCATTCTGGGTGGCGGCTGACCGCGGCCTGGGCGCGTGGCGCTGGGCTTGCATCGCCGCCTGCTTTGGCATTGGCCTGGCGTTTGTGATGCCGCTGTATCTGGCTTACCGCCTGCGCGCTGGGGCTGCTGGCTGAGGTTCCCGCGATGGCTGAGATGGCCTTTGCAGCGGCTTTGGCTGCGTCTGCGCGCCTATCTGCAAAGGCCAATGCGCGCTGAGCGGGGCACGCGTGTCGTGCACCAGGGCCTGCAGCGGCTGGCCCGCCAGCCTGCGCACATCGCGCCCCATGTGTGACTGGTCGTAGTAACCCTGGTCCACCGCCAGTTCGGCCCCCTGCGTGCCGGGCACATCGGCAAATGCGTGCCACAGCGTGCTGTTGAGCCGCGCAATCACCTGGTACTGCTTGGGTGCCATGCCCCAGTGCGCCACAAACCGCCGTTCAAACTGCCGCGCGCTCAGGCCCATGGGCGGGCCCGTGCCTTCATCGGCACTGCCAGCTGCGCTCAGCAGTGCCAGTGCTTGCAAACGCCGACCCTCGCAGTCAGACGGCGGTGCAACGGTGGCGCGTATGAACTGGCACAACACATCCAGCCGGGCGTCTTCGTCCGGGGCGGCGAGCACGTCGCGCTCTACCGCGGCCCACGGGGCGCCTGCCAATTCGGCCATGGGGCGCATCGCATTCACTACGCCGCGTGCGCTGGCAAACAGCGCCGCCGCCGCCTCGGGCCGCAGCACCAGCCCCACGGCGTGCACGCGGCCCTGGTGTGCATACACCGTGGCGCAGGTGCTGGCGCTCATCCACGCCGCCTTGGGCACCGGCGCCCCTTGGCACAGCACCTGCCCCGCCAGCCGCACCACCAGCATGCTCGACACCATCGCTGGAAACTGCGACTGCGCCAACTCTGCAGGGCAGTCCACCACCACGGCTGCCTCCAGCCAGGGCTGCAGGTCGGGCGGGGCAGGCACAAAGCGCTGGTGGGACATGCCGCAATTTTGCACGTGGGCCATGCGCTTGCGCAGCTGTCTGGGCATACGGCGCACCGGCGCATTGCCAATGCAGTCGGCCCTCAACCCATCCCCTCCACCAGCCACCCGCGCGACAGACGCTTGCCACACACCCCGACTATCCTGTCGGTCCCCCAACCCAACACGCCCCTCGTTCCACCATGTCGCTGCAAGCCCCCACCCGATCCCTGCCCATGATGGGCGCCACCAACTTTCGCGACCTGGGCGGCTACATCGGCCATGGCGGGCAGCAGGTCAAATGGCGGCGCATCTTCCGGTCTGACCACCTGGCAGGCTTGACCCCGCAAGACCAGGCACTGCTGGCTGACCTGGGCGTGTCGCGCGCGGTGGACTTTCGGGGCAAGGCCGAAAGTGCTGCGTATGCCTACGCGCTGCCTGGCATTGCGTACCACCCGCTGCACATCGAGCCCACCGTGGTGCAGCGCGCGCTGGAGCTGCAACGCACCGGCCGCCAGCTCACCGCGCAAGACGCGGTGGGGCTGATGCAAGACACCTACCGCGGCTTTGTGCACGACAACGCCCCGCGTTTTGCCGAGCTGTTCCGCCTGCTGCTGGCCAGCGACGCACCCACCGTTTTTCACTGCACCGCAGGCAAAGACCGCACCGGCTTTGCCGCCGCCCTCATCCTGCTGACGCTGGGCGTGCCGCGCGACGTCGTCATGCACGACTATCTGCTCACCAACAGCCTCTACCGTCGCCCCGAAGGCATGGGCAGCCACGCGCCCGAAGAAGTGCTGGCCGTGCTGTGGCGCGTGCAAGAAGAGTTTCTGGACGCCGCGCTGCACATGGTGGACAACGACTTTGGCGGCGTGCAGGCGTATCTGGTGGATGTGCTGCGGGTAGATGCCGCCGCGCAGAAAGAGCTGGGAGGGCGGTATTTGCAGAGGTAGAAGGCGCGTCCTGGTGACGCGCAACTGGTTGCACCTTTCACGTTTTGGCGCGTTTTTTGGCTTCTAGACTCCCCCAGCTTGAGCTATTGCCCCACCCCGTACCTAGTGCGGGGCGCGCCTAACCCTCCTTTGTGAAAGTCATGCATGCCCTATATTTTTGAGGACCCCGAGTCGCTCGTCGGCGGGCTTCCTGTCGGGACCCAACAGTGCGTAGAGCTTGTCAAAAAGCATGCCCGTGCGCCAGCCACATCGTTGTGGCGAGATGGAGCTGTGGTCAGGGGCAATATGCTGCTCACCAAGGGCACAGCCATCGCCACGTTCGTCAATGGCAAGTACCCGAACAAACCCACCGGCAATCATGCGGCGCTGTATGTCTCTCAGGATGCGTCTGGGATAACCGTGGTGGACCAATGGACCGGCAGCGGAAAAATCCGTAAGCGCGTCTTGGTTTTCAAAGGCAAGGACAAGAACAGTAACTTCGTTGATCCCAGCGGCAATGGTGACGCCTTTTCAGTGGTGGAGTAATCCTCATGCCTTGTAAAAAACCCCTCGCAGTCATCCTCATCGCGCTTGGAGCGGCTTCTTCTGCCTGGGCGCAACAGCCTCCCGTTGCGGCGCTTGCCCCTTCCGAAAGCGTCTGCCCGCGCTCCCTACAAGTGCAGCAAACGCCTTCGGACAAGGTGGCACCGGGCTGGCAGGTGCGCAGCAGCAATGACAGCCACCCCCTTTTCAATATAGCGTTTTACGAAGGTCCTCCGGAACTGCTCGTGCAACAAGCGCCGCACCGGCAGCAACGTCGTGGAAAGACGCTGAGCTCTCAATGGACTTTCTCGCCATCTACAGAGCAGTATTGGGTCGCTTGTGAGTATTCGGGGACTTCTGCAATAGCCACCAGACCCCTCGACAAGAACATCACCGGTTGTACGGCGGAACACGACATGGACACATCGCCGCCAACCGTCAAGCGGTGGGCTTGCCAGACCACAGTGCGGCGCTGACATGTGTCGGAGCACCGGTTTGAACGTAGCTGTCGCTGATTGGCCAGCAGGTCAAAACCTGATCTTGATTCAAAAGCGGTAAGGTAAGAAGGCGGGTAGCAGTTGGCGAACGCAGTTCAACGGAGTGCGAACGCATTTCGGTGCGGAGGGCTGGAACCCCATACCCTTCCACTGTCGGCAGGCTTTCCGAATCAAGCCAATATTTGGCGCGATCATGCTAAAATTTGGCAATGTCTGTCGCCTCCGCCTTTCTCACTGAGCGCCAGGCCCGGCTCTTTGCCTGGCTGTTTGGCCAACCCACGCGCAGTTTTCACCTCAGCGAGCTGCGCCGCCTGACAGGGTTGGGCAGCGCGTCGGTACAAAGCGAGCTCAACCGGTTGACCGAGGCCGGGTTGCTGGTGTCAGACCGCGTGGGCAACCTGCGCAGCTTCAAGGCCAACGCCGATAGCCCCATTTTTGATGAGCTGGTCTCTCTCACGCACAAAACCCTCGGGCTTGTGCCCGCGCTGAGCGACGCCTTGACCCCCCTCTGCCCGCGGTTGCTGGCTGCCTGCGTGTTCGGCTCGGTGGCCGCGCACACTGACACTGCAAAAAGTGACGTGGACGTGATGCTGGTCGGCAATGGCATTACCTTGGGCGAAGTGCTGGAGCAACTGGAGCCCTTGGAGCAACAGTGGGGCCGCAAGATCAACCCCACCATGTATTCGCTACAAGAATTTCTCAAGCGCCGGGCCGAGCCCGACTCGTTCGTCAACCGCGTGCTGTTACGCCCCACACTGGCATTGATCGGAGACTTGGATGGCCTCGACGACCGCGCTGGATAACCTGGTGCGCATCGGCCAGCTCAAGGCCGAGCCCCGCAACGACGCAGAAGTGCAGCGCATGCTCATCATGGCCCAAACCCGCTGGGCCGATGCGCAGCTCGCCCACGTATCGCAAGAAGGCCGCTTCACCAGCGCCTACAACGCGGCCCACGCCGCCGCGCTGGCCGCACTGCGCTGGCACGGCTACCGCAGCGAAAACCGGTTCACCGTATTCCAGTGCCTGGCCCACACCGTGAACTGGCCGCCCGCGCGCTGGCGGGTGCTAGACGCGGCCCACCAAAAGCGCAACCTCGCTGAATACGAAGGCTACCTGGAGGTCGAAGAGCCCACCATTGCCGAGATGGTTGCACTGGCCGCACAACTCATTGCGGACGTGCGGGCACTGACCGGGCAGGCGAAGGTTTGACGCCGCGCGGCCTGCAAAGCCAAGGCGGACGATGCTCATCAATTCATAGCTTCTAGCGTTTACTGGTAAAGCGCTAGAGGCCAATTTGGCTAAAATAATTTACAAGTGCGGGCGTACGTTGACGGCAAGTCAGCAGCCTGCGCGATTACCCCGCGCTGGGCTGCACCCTCCCCGCCACCGCCCCCTGCCCCCGCACCCGCCAGTACAACCACCCCGTGATCGACAGGTTCAGCAAATTCCACCCCATGCCGTTGATAAACGCCGCCTGGTAGCTGCCCGTCACGTCAAACACCCAGCCCGACATCCAGCCGCCCAGCGCCATGCCCACCAGTGTGGCCATGATCACCGCGCCCACCCGGGCGCCCGCCTCTTGCGGGGGGAAATACTCGCGCACGATGATCGCGTAGGCGGGCACGATGCCGCCCTGAAACAGCCCAAACATGGCAGAAATCACATACAGCGGCACCAGCCCGTCAAACGGCAGAAACAGCACCAGCGCCACGCCCTGAAGCGCCGACCCCCACAGCAGCGTGCGAATGCCGCCAATGCGGTCGCACACCACGCCCGACACCAGGCGGCTGACAATGCCGCAGGCCAGCATCAGCGACAGCATCTCGGCCCCGCGCGCCGCGCCAAAACCCAGGTCGGTGCAATACGCCACGATGTGCACCTGCGGCATCGCCATGGCCACGCAACACGCCACGCCCGCCACACACAGCAGCACCTGTGCATGCGCAGGGCGCAGGCCAAACGGGCGGCTGCGGTCTACCACCGCCGGGGCTGCAGCACCCACAGCTCCAGCATCAACACCCGCACCCGCTGCCGCTCCACCCACCGGCGCCAACACCACCAACGGCGGCCGCTGGCGCATGCGCATCGCCAACAGCAGCATGCCCGCGCCACACACCAGCCCCATCAGCACATAGGTCGGGCGCCAGCCAATCGTCTCCACGCCGTGCTGCACGATGGGCGGCCACAGCGCACCGGCGATGTAGTTGCCACTGGCACAAATCGCCACCGCAATGCCGCGCCGCTTGTTCCACCACAGCGCCGTGTCAGCCAGCAACGGCGCAAACGTGGCCGACGCACCAATCAGCCCCATCAACCCATGGGCCAGCCCGAACATCCAAATGTTGCCCGACAGCCCCGCCCACACAAACCCGCCGCACACCCCCACCGCCCCCACACACAGCACCGGCATCAGTCCATGCTTGTCCGCCAGCCGCCCCGTCCACAGCCCGCCAATCCCCAGGCATACCATCATCAGCGTGTAGGGCAGGGAGGCATCCGCCCGGCCCACGCCGAACTCGGCCTGCACAGCAGGCAGCACCACCGACACGACGTACATGCTGCTGTTGCCCAGCACGACCAGGCCCAGGGTGATCAGCAGCCGCCAGGCGGCTTGGCGCGAGTCGATGAGGGATGCCGGGGCGGCGGCGGATTTGGGGAAGGTGGGGGCTTGGGGCATGCGGTGCAATTTACTCGACGGGGGTGTAGAGGCAGGCTGGTTGTTATGAAACCGCTCGGCCTGCAGCTTGGCCAAACTGCCCGCTATGCTCCTCACCCAACGAAACACGACACACGGTAGCCGCCATGCACGACATCATCTGCCCCCATTGCAACAAAGCCTTCAAGGTGGACGAAACCGGGTACGCCGACATCCTCAAGCAGGTGCGCGATGCGGATTTCTCCGCGCAGTTGCACGAGCGGCTGGAGTTGGCCGAGCAGGACAAGCGCAATGCGGTCGCTTTAGCCCAGGCCCAGGTTGCCAATGAGCTGCAGAAGTCTGCGGCCGCCAAAGACTCTGAGATTCAGGCCTTGAAGGCCCAGCTGGGTGCGGGCGCGGTGGAGCGCGACTTGGCCGTGGCGCAGGCCCTGAGCGCGGTGGAAAAGCAGCGCGATGCCATGGCGAACGAGCTGGAACGTGTGCGGCAAGCGCAGCAAACAGCAGCTCAGCTGGCAGAAGCCCGGCTGGCGCAAGAGCTACAGGGCGTGGCCGCCAGAAAGGACGCAGAGATTCAGCAGCTGAAATCGCAGCTGGAGGCGGGCGAGGTGGTGCGCAGGTTGGCGGTGTCTGAGGCGGTCACGGTGGTGGCCCGGGAGCGCGATGACCTCAAGAACGACCTGAACCTGGTGGTGGTGAAAAAGCAGCTGGAAGAAGCTGCCATCAAGGAGCAGTTCGCCCTGCAGCTGCGTGACCGCGACGGCGAGATTGCGCGCCTCAGGGACATGAAGGCGCGCCTGTCGACCAAGATGGTGGGCGAGACGCTGGAGCAGCACTGCGAGACGGAGTTCAACCGCATCCGCGCCACGGCGTTTCCGCGCGCGTATTTCGAGAAGGACAACGATGCGCGCAGCGGCAGCAAGGGCGACTACATCTTTCGTGACGTGGACGATGCGGGCAACGAGATCGTCTCGATCATGTTCGAGATGAAGAACGAAAGCGACGAGACGGCCACCAAAAAGCGCAACGAAGACTTCTTGAAAGAGCTGGACAAGGACCGTACCGAAAAGGGCTGCGAATACGCGGTGTTGGTGTCGCTGCTGGAGCCCGAGAGCGAGCTGTACAACACCGGCATCGTGGACATGTTCTATCGCTACCCCAAGATGTATGTGGTGCGGCCGCAGTTCTTCATCCCCATCATCACGCTGCTGCGCAACGCCGCCATGAAGTCGCTGCAGTACAAGTCGGAGCTGGCGCTGGTCAAAGCGCAGAACCTGGACATCACCAAGTTCGAATCGCAACTGGACGAGTTCAAGGGCGCGTTTGGGCGCAACTGGCGGCTGGCGTCGGACGGGTTCGAGGAGGCCGTGAAGCGCATTGACGAGGCCATCAAGGACCTGGAGAAGACCAAGGAGGCGCTGCACAAGTCGGCCAACAACTTGCGCCTGGCCAATGACAAGGCCGAAGACCTCACGATCAAGAAGCTGACCCGCGGCAACCCGACGATGGCGGCGAAGTTTGCAGAGCTCAAGCAGATGGGGATTTCGGATGAGGAATGATGCCAGGGAGGCCAGGGCCCTGCCCGCCACCTTGCTCAACATGCTCTCCGCGCTCGCCCTGCTCCTGACGACGATGACCTTGACGCCCACCGCGCTGGCTAGCGCACCCGCCCCCGACGCCTTCCCGCGCCTGTCTGACAACACTGCGGGTTCAGCCACGCTGGAAGTGCGCAAGGTGCTGCACGGCTCGGTGGACGGCATGTTTGTGGTGCCGCGCAACCGGCAGGTGGTGGTGGCGGCGGGCAGGTATTTGTGGAAGTTCAGCGACCAGGGCGTGCTGCGCGACACCTTGCGGGTGGACGGCACATTGTTCATGTCGGGCGTGATGTTTGAGCCCGATCATTTTGTGGACTGGGTGTTCACCGGCAGCGCGCAGCGCAAGGCCTACGGCGCTGCGGTGGACGGCAATGCGCTGTCGCACGCTGACGTGGTGGCCGCTTTGCAGCGGGCCGATGTGGTGGAGTTTGGCAAGACCGACACCGCCGCCTGGGCCTACGTGTGGGCCAACGGTCAGGCCCACAAGATGGACCTGACGCTCCACCGCGAACAGGTGGACACCCATTGCCACCGCAGCATACATTCGTCCCGGTCGGTGCGGTGGCTGAGCACGTGTTTTGAAGGGCTGCCGCCCGCCCCCCGCGCGTGGACCGAGGTGGACCCCGACAGCTTCGCCGGCTTTGGCAACCCAGAGCCGCGTGTGGACGTGGTGAAATTTGACCGGCGCTGGTACCACCTGGAAGAGGGCCTGGGCGGGCAGCTGGTGGGGGCCACGGCGGGTATGGTGCTCAAGGCCATGGGCATGCCGGGCTCGCTGCCGGGGCGCTACTGGTTTGGCGACGCGCACACCCGGCTGCGCGTGGGCGCCGAGGTGGTGCAGTTCAAGGCGTTTGTGCCGTACGAGGATGGCGAATACCGTTTCATGCACAACATGCGCTGGTGGGAGCCCTCCGAAACGTTGCCGGGTGCAAGCCCGTGGTTCAGCGTGCACCCGCGCGGTTACCTGCACCACAAAGGCGAGGCCGAGCTGCTGCGGCACTATGAAAAGGACATTGGCTTGTATGTGGTGCGCCCGCGTAGTGCGGCAGATGTGCCCGCTGCCCAGCGCACGGTGCCACCGTGGCGGCCGGTGTTTGAAGGGCCGGTCACGCGCTATGCGGCGGTAACGGGCAAGGTGGAATTTGCCGCCGCGCAACCGCAGGCGAGCAGTGCGCAGGCCGTGACCACGCTACCCGCCGCGCATGTGTGGCTGCGGAGCCCGCCACCCAGCCCACACGTGGTGGACGGACCCCCGCCCGTGCCGGTGGACGCTTTGTGGCCTGCACTGCACCAGTTGCCCGCGGCGCTGACGGTGGCGTGGGGCTTGCCATCACAAGAGCACGACTACACGGTGCTGCGCGTGGAGCTGGCCAGCGCTGAAACGCAGGAGGTAATGCGCCGTCTGCTGGCTGCGGGCGCAGACCCGATGAAGCTGGCCGACGCCACGCGCGCCCGCGCAAACCGCGGCCGCAAAGAGGCAGCGGCCTCAGATCCACAGGACTGGGAGCTGGTGCTGCGCGTGCCCGACCTGAAAGCTCCGCTGGAACAGGGCCAGGTGCTGCTGCGCCGCGGCAGCCGCCAACTGCCGCTGCTCCAGGCGCGCCTGACCTACGTGGTACAGCCGGTGGAGCGCGTCGCCCGCGCTGCGCCATCCACCACCACCGCGCCCCCGGCCCCGTCCACCCAGCCACAGCGCCAGCAGATGCAAGCCGCAGTCGCGTCAGCCACGCAGAACGCCCGCACTGGCCTGCCCCCGTTTTTGCAGCAGGCCCAGGCCATGGCGCAAGACACACCCGCCGCGGCCAGCGCCCTGGCGCCGCACGTCACGGCGGCCTATGCCGAGCTGCTGAACCACTACAACCGCGCAGGTGACTTTGCGTCGTCTGCCGCGCTGGTGCGACACTATTTGGCGCAGGTGCACCCGCACATCGGCAGCCACACCACCCGCGACCCCAGCATGGCTTACAACCAGGGCGTCATCGCCAGCCAGACGCTGGCCTTTGCCATCCACGCCCCGCAGCAACGCGACCTGACCGACACCGTGATCGCCACGCTGATCGGCCCCACGTTCGACCCACTGCTGCAGACCAACGGCACCCTGATGTACAACCTGGCCTGCTACTACGCCGTGCACGGCGACAAGCCCCGCCTGCTGCAAAGCGCAACCGCCGCCCGCCGCCTGGGCAAGCCCCCGTCCCAGTTCATGGCCGACAAGGACTTTGAGCGGTATTGGCAGGATGCGGAGTTTCTGCAAGCGCTGCAGTGAGGTGCTTTCCAGCTGCTAGCGCTTATTGCACCAGCGCTAGAGGCAAATTTGGCTTAAAGATCCGTCTGATGGCCTGCCCAGGCCGTCGGCCCGCGCAATAAGGCGTGCGACCGCCAGAACCTAGAACCTTGACCTCCTAGGTAATTGCCGCGCTGACGCTTGTTTTCTACAGTTCATTCCATGGGCGCCGGATGCCCAGGTGAAAGCGGCATGAAGGGCGCAAGCTGCGCTGGTGCCCATGCTGCTTTCTTTGGCATCTGGCGGGGGCGATTCTTCTCCCACAGAGTCCGCAACCACACGTTGCGCAACACAGTACCAATAGAGACCGAAAGGAACTCCGCCATGTCTGCCTATGCCGTTGGTTTGCTGAGCGATCTGCAATTTGGCCCCGATATCGTCACCTACCTGCAGCGCATCGACGCGAGCCTGGAGCCGTTTGAGGGGGCCTTCCTGGTGCATGGCACCCGGGCGGAGGTCAGGGAAGGCGTGTTCGATGGAGACTGCATCATCATCCGCTTCCCGTCCATGGAACAGGCGCGTGCGTGGTACGACTCGCCCGCCTATGCCGCGCTGATTCCGCTGCGCGCACAGCATGCCAAATCCACGGTGTTTTTGCTGGATGGCGTTGCGGAGCCGAACTACCGCGCGGAGTCCTTGTTGGTCAAGCTGGGGGTGAACAGCTGAAGGCCCCGTATACCTAACGGCCGGCCCGTTCTGCCTTCGCCGCCTTCGCCGGTCTAGCGGTTGCTGCAGGTGAAATGGGTGATGTCGGTAAGTCGCGGCGGCTTGTCGGGGCTCACGCCACGTTTACCGACGCCCCGGTGGCATAAAACTGGCCGCCCGCCACATAGTGCAGCGTGCGCAGTTCGTCGGGCGCGGTGTCGAACTCCCAGTGCCCGTTGCGGAACACGCGCTCGTCCGCCCACGCGGCCACCACTTCGCCAATGAACAGGTCGTAGGTCTGCTGGTTGTGGGGCTCGGGGATGACGCGGCACACCAGCCATGCGGCGCAGCCCTGCACCAGTGGTGCAGTGGGGTGGCTTGGTGCGTAGAACAGCTCCACACCGTGTTGCTGCAGTTTGTCCGGGTGGGTCTTGGCGCTGTCGGTGCCGATGGCGACGGTCATCGCGGCCATGGCCAGCGTGGGCAGTTGCAGCGCAAAGGTGCCGCTGCCCTCCACCAGCTCGCGCGTGCGGGTCGCCTTGTCGATCACCACCGTCACCTTGGGCGGAGAAAAGTCCAGCGCACAGGCCCAGGCGGCTGCCATCACGTTGTGCTGGCCAGCGTGTGCTGCCGACACCAGCACGGTGGGGCCGTGGTTGAGCAGGCGATAGGCCTTGTTGAGCGGGACGGGGGTGAAGTGCTCGGGGGCGGTGGTGGGCATGGTGGCGTTGCGGGGGGCAGTGACGGTTGCCCCAAGCCTACGCCATGTTCGTTCGCGATTACGCCAGGTGCGCCAGCAAATGGCGCCAGAAGTTCAGCCGGGCTTCGAGCGTGGACACCAGGATGTGTTCGTGCAGTGTGTGCGCACCGTCGCCGTCAGCGCCCAGGCCGTCCAGGGTGGGCACGCCCAGGGCCGAGGTGAAGTTGGCGTCGCTGCCGCCGCCCGTCATGGGGGCGTCTTCGAGCGTGAAGCCCGCGTGGCGGGCCGAATCTTGCGCGCGCGCCAGCAGGGCTTCGACGGCTTCGCTCTTGACCATGGGCGGGCGGTTCACCTCCACGTCAATTTCCAGTTCCATGTCGGCACCGACAGGGCGCAGCGCCTGCATCTTGTCCACCAGCTCGTCGGCCGCGCTCAGGTCGGGCAGGCGGAAGTCCACCACGCAGCGGCAGCGGTCGGGCACGGTGTTGGTGGCGGTGCCGCCTTCGATGGTGCCCACGCTCACAGTCACGCCGCGCGCGTAGTCGGTCATGGCCTCCAGCGCCAGGATCTGGTGCGCCATTTCGCGGATGGCGCTGCGGCCCTTTTCATGCTGCACGCCAGCGTGCGCGGCACGGCCCTTCACGCCCAGGCGCAGCATGCCGGTGCCCTTGCGCGCCGTCACGCACTTGCCGCCGTTGGCGCGGGCGGGTTCGCACACCAGCGTGTAGCGCGCGTTGCGTGCAAACGCCTCGATGCGCGCGCGCGAGGCGTGGCTGCCGGTTTCCTCATCGGGCACCACGACAAAGTCCACCGGCAGCGCGGTAGCGCCCGCTGCGGCCAGGTCGCGCAGCGCGGTGAGGGCCAGGTAGATGCCGGCCTTCATGTCGTAGCCGCCAGGGCCGTAGAAGCGGTCGCCTTCGATGCGGCAGGGGTTGGCTTGCAGCGTGCCGATGGGGTGCACGGTGTCCGAATGGCCCAGGATCAAGAGGCCTGGCCGCGCATCGCCCGCCGCGCGGTTGGTAATGTGCAGCAGCGGGCCCACGGTGGCGCCCAGCGGCGTCACCGTGGCCTGCAGGCCTGCGTCCTGTGCATAGCGCTCCATGATCGAGACCATGCGCGCCAGGCCTTCGGGGCTGCTGGTGGGGGATTCGCATTGCATCCACGCGGTGATGCCGTCAACAAGGGATTGGGTGGTGGGTGAGGTCATGGGAGGTCCGGCTGAAATGAAGGGGTGTCGCGATGGGCGTCTCAATGGCGGTGTGGTCAGGCCGTGTGTCTGCCTGCCAATGCGGCCAGTTGCGCTGCGTCGGGCAGGCGGTGGCGGAACCACAGGTGGGCGCACACAGCCGACATGGCTTCGCCGTCGTGGCCGATGCCCGCCACGGTGTGCAGCTGCCAGGCAAACGGCAGGCCTCTGCGCGCCGCCTCTGCCTGGGCCGTGGCAAAGTAATTCAGCGCGCGCGCAAAGCGGTGCGGGCCCTGGCGCAGCGCCGCGGGCTCGGACGGCAGGTGTGGGTCGTTGGTCTCGGTGTCCCGGTCGCCGGCCAGGATGGTCAGCGGGGTGGCAAACAGGCGGGCCAAGGTCTCCGCGTCGGCCGGGGTGCCCGCCAGGCCTTCGGGGAAGGGCAGGTCGAGCAGCGGCAGCGTGTACCAGCCCGGGTTGCCCGCCGCGACCTGGGTGAACACGTTGGGGGTGAGCACGCTCAGCAGGCGGTGCACAAACTGCCCGCCTGCGGAATGGCCGAACAGATAGAGCGGTTGGTCCGCCAGCACGCCCGCAGCTTTCAGGTCGTCCACCAGCCGTGTGACCACGGTGTACGACCAGGTCGCGGGCGCGGTGGTGGGGGCGGTGTCAGCCAGCGCGGCGCGGTCAGTGGTGGCCAGCAGGTGGCCGTTGTTGTAGCTCACCACATTGGGCCATTGTTCGTTGGAGAACGTGGGCGCGATGATGACCAGGCCATGCTCATCCGCCGCAGGCATCCAGAAGTCGCGGTAGTCGTCGCCGTTGCGCATCACGCCGTGTTGCACCAGCACAATGGGGCTGTGGGCGGTGGCGTGTGGGGGCCGGTAGGTGTTGAGGGTGATGGTGCGTGCATCAGGCGCGGTGCCGTTGCCGTATTCGACCGCGTGGCGGCCCACGCGCAGCACGGCGTCACGCAGGGTTGGAAGGCGTTGTTCTTGGGGCATGTCAGGGGAGGTCAGGCGGGTTCAGGCGGTCGCGTGGTTCAGGTGGCAGGCCGACCAGTGGCCGGGCGCAATGGCTTCCAGCGCAGGCACTTCTTCGCGGCAGCGCGGCATGGCGTGGGGGCAGCGCGGGTGAAAGGTACAGCCGGTTGGCGGGTTGAGCGGCGAGGGGATTTCGCCCTGGATCGGCACAAACACGCGCTTGCGACGCTCCAGGTTGGGCACCTCGGCGATCAGCGCCTGCGTGTACGGGTGGTTGGCGCGCGCAAAGATCTCGGCGGTGGTCGAGATCTCCACGATCTTGCCCAGGTACATGATGGCCACGCGGTCGGAGATGTGGCGCACCACGCCCAGGTCATGGCTGATGAACAGGTAGGTCAGGCCATGCTGTGCGCGCAGGTCCATGAACAGGTTGATCACCTGCGCCTGGATGGACACATCGAGCGCTGCCACGGGCTCATCGCACACCAGAAACTTGGGCGACACCATCAGCGCCCGGGCAATGCCCACGCGCTGGCGCTGCCCGCCCGAGAGCTGGTGCGGCAGCCGGTTGCGGTACTCGGCGGCCAGGCCCACCTCGCTCAGCGCCTGGTCGATGCGGCCCGGGATCTTGCCTGCGGGCGCCAGCTTGTGCACGTGCAGCGCTTCGCCTAGGATCTGGTGCAGGCGCTGGCGCGGGTTGAGCGAGGCCTGCGGGTCCTGGAACACCATCTGCACGCCCAGGGTGTAAGCCAGCTTGTCCGCGCGGTTCAGGCCCGCCACGCGGGCGCCCTGGTACAGCAGCTCGCCTTCGGTCTGGTGGTGCAGGCCCGCCACCACGCGGCCCAGCGTGGACTTGCCGCAGCCTGATTCGCCCACCAGGCCCAGCACCTCGCCGGGTGCAATCGACAGGCTCACGCCGTTGACGGCGTGCACGGTGCGCGGCACGGGCTTCTTGCCCGCCAGCTCCAGCGCACGCCCGATCAGGTCCTGTTTTTTGGTGAAGCGCTTGTGCACGTCGCGCAGCTCAATGACGGGAGGCAGGGTCGTACTCATGCGGCAGGGTCCAGGGCAACAAGGGGGGCAAAGCAGCGGTAGGTGCGGCCACCGGCCACGGTGCGGTCGGGCTCGCTGGTGGCGCATTGCGGCAAGGCGCGGCTGCAGCGCGGTACAAAGGCGCAACCGGCGGGGCGGTTGCTCAGCATGGGCGCCATGCCGCTGATCTGGCGCAGGCGCTCGCCGGGCTGGATGGCGCCGGGCAGCGAGTCGAGCAGGCCGCGCGTGTAGGGGTGCGCCGGGGCGTCCAGCACTTGCGCCACCGGGCCTGATTCGACGATCTTGCCCGCATACATCACGGCCACCTGGTCGGCCAGCTCAGCGATCACGCCCAGGTCGTGGGTGATCCAGACCAGCGCCGTGCCGTGGGTGCGGCAGATCTCCTGCATGCGGTACAGGATCTGGCCCTGGATGGTCACATCCAGCGCGGTGGTGGGCTCGTCGCAGATGATCAGCTCGGGCTGGTTGAGCATGGCAATGGCAATGGCCACGCGCTGGCGCATGCCGCCCGAAAATTCGTGCGGGTAGTTGCGCAGGCGCGATGCCGGGGCCGGAATGCCCACCATCTCCAGCGCCTCCACGCAGCGCTGGAGCGCGGCCGTGTGCGAGACCTCGGGATGGTGCGTCTGGATCGCTTCCAGCATCTGCTCCTCGATGCGCAGCACCGGGTTCAGCGTCATCAGCGGGTCCTGGAAGATCATCGCGATGCGGTCGCCCCGCAGCTGGCGCATCTGCTCTTCGTTCAGGCTGCGCAGGTTCTGTCCCTTGAACAGCACCTCGCCCGCGACCACTTCTCCGGGCGGATCGATCAGGCCGAAGATGGAAAAGCCGGTGACCGATTTGCCCGAGCCGGATTCGCCCACCAGCCCCACGATCTCGCCGGGCTGGATGGACAGGTCCACACCGCTCACGGCGGGCCAGGCCCCTTCTTCGGTGTGAAAAACGGTGTGCAGGCCCCGCACTTCCAGCAAAGGAGTGGTTGTTGTCGTCATCATCAGCCCCTTGGGTCCAGCGCGGCACGCAGGCGGTCGGCGATCACGTTGATCGTCAGGATCAGGAACAGCAGCGCCAGCCCGGGGAACATGCTGATCCAGTAGTCGCCCGACAGCAGGTACTGAAAGCCGTTGGCAATCAGCAGGCCGAGAGATGGCTCGGTAATGGGCACGCCCACGCCCAGAAAGGACAGCGTGGCTTCGAGCACGATGGCGTTGGCGATCTGGATGGTGGCGAACACCATCACCGGGCCCAGGCAGTTGGGCAGCAGGTGGCGCAGCATGATGCGCCAGGCCGGAAAGCCCAGGTTCTGCGCGGCCTCGATGTATTCCTTGCGCCGCTCCTGCAGCGCGCGGCTGCGCATGATTCGCGCGTAGTGCGCCCACTGCACCATCACAATGGCGATCACCACCTTGTCCACCCCACGGCCCAGCATGGCCAGCAGCACCAGCGCCACCAGGATGGTCGGAAAGCCGAGGATGAAGTCCACGATGCGCATCAGCACGGTGTCGACAAAGCCGCCAACATACGCCGCGACCAGGCCGATGAGGCTGCCGATCACAGTGGCCAGCGCCACGGCGGCCAGGCCCACGGCCAGGCTGATGCGCAGGCCGTACAGGATGGCGCTGAGCATGTCGCGGCCCTGGCTGTCGGTGCCCAGCCAGTAGGTGAGGCCGTCCATGCTTTGGGAGCCCGGCGTCAGGCGGCCATCCATGAGGTCGAGCGCGGCCAGGTCGTACGGGTTTTGCGGCGCGAGGAACGGCGCCAGCATGACCACCAGCAGCAGCACGACGAGCGCAATCACCGAGCCCTTGACGGACGGGCGGCTGCGCAGCTGCTGGAGGATGGCGCGACGGCGCGGCGTGTCCGTCAGCGGGGTGGCGGATGTCGCAGGCGTTGGAGGTGCTGCAGACGTTGCGGGTGTGGGGGGAGATTCAGGGGTGTGCATGGTTGGCTGTGCCCGCATTTATTCGGATTCCTGCAACTGCACGCGCGGGTCGAGCGCCGCATACAGCATGTCCACCAGCATGTTGATCATCACGAAGATGAAGGTCACCAGCATCACATAGGCCACCACCACGGGGCGGTCGAGCTGGTAGATGCTGTCGATGAGCAGCTTGCCCATGCCGGGCCAGGCAAACACGGTTTCGGTGATGGTGGAGTAGGCGATCAGCGAACCGAACTCCATGCCAATCACGGTGACCACCGGGATCAAAATGTTGCGCAGGATGTGCCGCGTGAGAATGCGCCGGGGCTTCAAACCCTTGGCGCGGGCGAACTTCACGTATTCCTGCGTTTTGGCGTCCACCACGCCTGTGGCGGTGAGCCGCAGCACCAGCGCAATGTTGGCCAGCGCCAGGTTCACGGCGGGCAGCATCACGTGCGACCAGCCATCCGCCGTCAACAGCGACAGTGGCACGCCGAACACGGCCACCGTGTCTCCACGCCCCGCCGCAGGCAACCATTGCAGCCACACGGCAAAACACAGGATCAGCACCATGCCCTGCCAGAAGTTGGGCAGCGAAAAGCCCAGCACCGAACCTGCCATCAGCCCGCGCCCGGTGGGCTTGTCGTTCTTGAGGCCCGCAATCAGCCCCAGCGGAATGCCGGTGACGATGGTCAGCGTGATGGCCACCAGCACCAGCTCCAGCGTGGCGGGTATGCGCTGCACGATCAGCTCGATGGCCGGAATGCCGTGCACGAACGAGGTGCCCAGGTCGCCCTGCAGCGCACGAAACAGAAAGCTCGTGTACTGCTGCCAGATGGGCAGGTCCAGGCCCAGGCGTTTGATCATCGCGAGCCGGTCGGCCTCGCTGGCTTCGGCGTTGACCAGCAGCTCGATGGGGTCGCCCACGGCATACACCGCGAAGAACACCACCAGCGACACCGCCAGCAAGACAAAAAGGCTCTGCATGAGCCTTCGCAGGATGAAGATGAGCACTCAGGCGCCTCTTTGCGTAAGGGATGGGGACCGGCGCCGGGCGGCGTGGAAAACAAAAATACGGAGTGCGCAACGCGCACCCCGTATCCATGGCTGCAGGCGGTGGCTTACTTGGACTTGACCGAGGTGGCCAGTGTGTACTGGTCGCGGCGGCCTTCGTAGCTCAGGCCCTTCTTGAAGGCCCAGATGCTGCTTTCAAAGTGCAGCGGGATCAGCGCAACGTTGTCCAGCGCGAACTTGGTAGCGGCTTCCAGGCCCGCCTTGCGCTTGAAGGGGTCCACCATGTCGGCGGCGGGCAGGTACAGCTTGTCGAACTCGGGGTTGTAGTTGGCGCCGTAGTTGCTGGTGCCTTGGCCCTTCGGTGCATCCAGCGATGCCACCCACAGCTGGAACAGTGCCGAGGCTTCACCCGTTTCCGCAGGCCAGCCGCCCATGGGCAGGCTGAACTCACGCTTGGCGCGTTTGGGGAAGTAGATGGACGCGGTCATGGCGTCCACGCTGGTCTTGATGCCGACGCGCGTGAAGTATTGCGCCACGGCCTGGGCCACCTGCGCGTCGTTCACATAGCGGTCGTTGGTGGACGACAGAGTCAGCTCAAAGCCGTTGGGGTAACCGGCTTCGGCCAGCAGCTTCTTGGCGCCTTCGGGGTCGAACTTGATCTCGGGGGCCTGGGGCAGCGCGCCGAACATGCCGTCGGGCATGTACTGGTAGGCGGGCGTGGCCATGCCGTCCATGATGCGCTGCACGATGGCCTTGCGGTCGATGGCCATGTTCATAGCCTTGCGCACGCGCACGTCCTGCAGCGGGTTCTTGCCGTCAGCGGCCTTCACGAACGGGCTGGGGTTGCGGCCAATGTCGGGCTGCAGGAACACCAGGCGGGTCGACGGCGTGGCCACGAAGTCGAACTTGGCACTGTCTTTCACGCGCGTCAGGTCGCGCGCGGCGGGGTTTTCGATCACGTCGTAGTCACCCGACAGCAGGCCGGTCAGGCGCGGGCCGGCGCTGGGCACGGGCACCATCTTCACGGTCTTCCAGTGCGGCTTCTCGCCCCAATAGGCTTCGTTGCGCTCCAGCTGGATGCCGGTGCCCTTGACGTAGGACTTCATCAGGAAAGGGCCGGTGCCGATGGCCGTCTTGCCGGTGTTGAAGTCCGTCACGGTGGGGTAGCCCGTCACGCCGCAGTTGCCCTTGTTGGGCGTGAAGGCGATCTTGTCGGTCTTGGCGATGCCGCTCCACAGGATGGGCAGCGAACGCGCCATTTCAGCGGGCAGCAGCGGCAGCGGGGCAATGGTCTTGATGATGACGGTCAGGTCGTCTGGCGTCTTCACGTCCGCGATGCGCTTGGTGGTGTCGGTGTACGACTCCGACACGTTGGTCTCGTTGTTCAGCGTGCGGCAGATGGTGAACAGCACGTCCTTGGAGGTGAAGGGCTGGCCGTTGGAGAACTTGACGCCAGGACGCAGCTTGAACTCCCAGGTCAGGTCGTCCACGTTCTTCCAGGACGTCGCCAGCGAAGGCACCAGCTCCATCTTGGCGTTGCGCGCCACCAGCGAGTCATAGACGTGGGCCGAAAAAGCGTCGTTGGCCGTCATCTTGTGATAGTGCGGATCGGCCGCTGTGGGCTCTGCAGCCAACGCAATGGTGAGCGACTGCGCGTGGGCCAGGCCCACCGTGCCCATCGACACCGCCACACCACCCGCCAGGGCGAGCACGGTCTTTCGGATACCTACATTCATTCGAGATTCCTTTTGTCAACCAAGGGAGAAAAACACAGAAAGCGAAACGGGAAAGGGCCTGCGGCAAGGAGCCGTTGAACACTGCGCCGAAGCGCGCGGGCCCACATGTCGGTGGCCTGAGCGGCCGCCTTTTTTGGCGGCGCTCCGGTTCACTATGTATGCATATTATCTATGTAAAGAGGGGGCGCCAAAGGGTGCGTCACCGGCGCGAAATGCAGAGACGGCGCGCTTCGCAAGACGCGTGGCCGAGCACGGCGAGGTCCCGGCAGAGCACCTTGGAGCGCTTGTCCGTCCGCACTGTGCATGCCGCTTTGGACTATGAAAACGATAGCATTTGGCGCTTTATGGATAAGCGCTAGAGGCAGTTTTGAATCAAAAATAGGAATCAAAACAAGGGCTGCGACCCACATGCAGGTTGACGGCCAGCACCGGGTATCGACCTGCCAGTAACATCGCCCAGCCCACAACACGCCCCACCGGGGCACAACGGAGACAAGCGATATGTTCAGTCATGTGATGGTCGGTGTGAACGACCTGGAAGTGTCGAAGAAGTTTTACGACGCGCTGCTCGGCACCCTTGGCGTGCCGCCCGGTGTGGCCAACAAGAACCGCTATTTCTACCGCGGCCCCACCGGCACCTTCTGCATCAGCACCCCCATCAACGGCGAGCCCGCCACTTTCGGCAATGGCGGCACCATCGGCTTTGTGATGCAGTCGCCCGAGCAGGCCGATGCGTTTCATGCCGCGGGCATAGCCAACGGCGGCACCACCTGCGAAGACCCACCGGGCTACCGCGAAGGCCCCACGGGCAACCTGTACCTGGCCTATCTGCGCGACCCGGACGGCAACAAGATCTGCGCGCTGCACCGCCCCCCAAAGGCCTGAGACATCACACCGACGGGCGGCTCGCGCCCGGCTGGTGAGTGGCGAGGGTGGTGAAGGCGCTTGGAGTAAAGCGGAGGGCGGCAGTGTGGCGAACGGCCGCCCAGGCCTCAGGCGCGCGAGGCTTGCGGCCGGCGCACGGCGCGCACCTTGCCACTGCTGCCGCCACCTGCATAGAACAGGCCCGCGCCATCGGACTCCAGCCCGCTGACGCCAACGCCCGCTGGCATGTCCAGCTGCTTCAGCACTGCCCCGCTGGCAGGGTCGATGTGGCGCAGGGTGCTTTCCTCGCCCTCCCAGGTGCCGTGCCACAGCTCGCCTTCCACCCAGGTCACGCCGGTCACAAAACGGTTGGACTCAATGGTGCGGCGGATGGCGCCCGTGGCCGGGTCGATCTGGTGGATCTTGCGGTCGCGGTACTGGCCCACCCACAGGCTGCCTTCGGCCCAGGTCAGACCCGAATCGTTGCCACCGCCCGGTGCGGGAATGGTGGCCAGCACCTTGCCGGTGGCGGGGTCGATCTTGTCGATGCGCGATTCGGCGATCTGGTACAGGTGCGTGCCGTCAAAGGCTGTGCCCGCGTCGCACACCACGTCGAGCGTGTGGGTGGTGGCGCCGCTTGCCGCATCGAACCCGACGAGCTGTTCCCCCGTGGCAGCCCACACGCGCTGGCCGTCGTGTGTGACGCCGTGAACGGTGCTGGCGGCGCCAAACGGGCCGTATTCGCGTACCACCTCGGCGGGCTGGCGCGCTGCAATGGGCATGTGCTTGAGCGATGGTGGCGTGGCGCCGAGTTGGCTGCTGCACGCGGTGTCCTGGGTGGTGGTGAGGGTAGCGATGGTCATGGCGATGGCTCCTGGTTGGGTGCCCTTTGCAAACGGTGCGAGGGCGGTGAGGCCACTTTAGGCAAACGGCTGCGCAGCAGGGAGTAACAAGATCGTCGTGAATCCCACCAGCGGCGCGGCCAGCCAGCGGCGTGCCCGCGCCTGGCCGATGGCGCGCACGCGGCCAGCGGATTCGAGTTCTGCCAGCGCGCGCTGCACGGTGCGCTGGCTGCTGTCGCCCATGGCCAGCGCCAGGGCCGATGTCGACCATGCCGCACCGTCGGCCAGCAACGCCACGAGAGCGCCCTGCTCGCCGTCCAGCGGCGGCGCCAGCACGGCCACATCGCGCCCATCGTGGGGCCGCAGGGCGAAGCCGCGTGCGGTGGCGTCCACCCCGGCCAGCGGCGCAATGAGCTTGCGCAGGCGGCCCATCTCCACGCGCAGGCGGGCCCGGTGGGTTTCGTCGGGGTGGCGCGTGCGGAACACCTTGGCGATCAGTGCTTCACGGTCCACGTCGCCGGGCCAGGCGGTGGCCAGCGCGCGCGCCAGCGCAAACAGCACAGGGCGGCGCGCCAGCGGCAGCCATTGGCCATCGCCCGCGCGCAAACCGTGGCGGCAGGCGTCTACCACCAGCGTTGATGAAGCGAGCAGCGCGGCCACGTCGTCCAGACGCAGCATGTGTTCGGCGCCTTGGGCCAGGTGGCGGGCTGCGGGCTGTTGCAGCAGCGCGTGGGCGTGTGCCACCTCGGCCTGCAACGCAGGCACACCCGATTGATGAGCGGCCTGCTCCGCGCGCTGCAAGGCGGTGTGTGCGGCGCCAATGCGCAGCGAGCGCAACGCGATTTCTGCAGCAGCAAGTTCGGCCACCGCCACCAGCGACGGAGGCAGTCGCGTGTTTGCGTCGAGGGTCGGAACGTTGGCCAGCGCAGCCGATGCGTCGTTCAGCCTGCCCAGCAGGATCAGCGTGCGTGTGGCCACCAGGTGTCCCTGCAAGGCGTTGGCACTGTCGCCGTGCGCTTGCAGCGTGGCAGCAGCGGTCAGCAGCGTTTGTGACGTGCCGCCCAGGTCGCGCATGGCCAGAGCCACCTCGGCCTCAGCCACCACACAGCGGGCGCGGGCCACGGCCTCATGTGCACCAAAACCACGCGCTGCACGGCGCAGCAGATCGCGGGCGCGCGGGTGTTCTCCGAGCTGGGCCATGGCGATGCCGCGCAACGCCAATGCGGGCGGGTCGTCGCGCAACGCCACGCGCTGCAAGGCGGCCAGGGCATCGCCTGCGGCAAGGGCGCGGGCGGCGGCAGAGATCAGTGAATCCATGCCACCCAGCGGCAAATGCGCTGTGCACCAGACTGCCGAAACGGCGCCTCGGACGGTCTGGGCCGAGATGGCGAAGGCCCCGATGCCAGCCCTATCGGGTTATTTATTTTACGGTTCGAGATAATGAACGCAGGACTTTTCTTCATTTAAGAAATACCCCATTCAATATTGAAACTAATATTCAATCGGGACGCTTCCAATTTTCCCAGGGTTGACGCGAGATTAGCGTCACGTTACAATCGCTGCTTCTTTTAACCCCTGTGTGCACTATTTTGCTGCCACGAGCTTAAAACGGCCGCAGCGTATCACGCGCTCGGTTTTGAGGTTTTGCAGGGCGTCTTGCCCTGTATGACTGGCCCTTGCCAGTCATCTGCTCCCGCGGTTGTGCACCTGCCGCTTCCCCGCCAGTCGTTTGTTTTGCCTGATTTTCATCGGGCATGTCATTTCACGTCTGGAGCATTACCTGCATGGTGATGCGGCATTCACTGGAGGAAATCGCCCATGTGTGGTCTGGCGGGAGAAATTCGTTTTGACGGCGTCGCGGTAGATATTGCCGCTTTGGAGCGGATGACGCAACAACAAAGCGACCGGGGGCCGGACAGCTTTGGCATGGCCGTGACGTCGGGGCGGGGTTTCGGCCACCGGCGCCTGAAGATCATGGACCTGTCAGACGCTGCCCAGCAGCCCATGGTGGACCCCCAACTGGGCCTGGGCGTGGTGTTCAACGGCGCCATCTACAACCACGCAGACCTGCGGCGCGAGCTGCAAGCCATGGGCTACGTGTTCTATTCGCAGGGCGATACCGAGGTGCTTCTGAAGGCCTACCACGCCTGGGGCGCCAGCTTTGTCGAGCGGCTCAACGGCATGTTCGCGTTCGCCTTGTGGTCGCGCGATTCAGGCCGTGTGCTGCTGGGGCGTGACCGTCTGGGCATCAAGCCGCTGTACTACGCCGAGGTGCCGGGAGGGCTGCGGTTTGCGTCCACCCTGCCCGCCCTGCTGGCGGGCGGCGGTATTGACACCTCCATCGACCCGGTGGGTCTGCACCACTACCTGTCGTTTCATGCGGTGGTGCCAGCGCCCTACACGCTGCTCAACGGCGTGCGCAAGCTGGCGCCGGGCACGCTCATGCACATCGCTCCGGACGGCCAGCGCTCGGAATCCACGTACTGGTTGCTCGACTATGCGCGCAGCGCCGAGGCAGAAAGCCGCTCCTTTGACGACTGGAAAGAGATCCTGCTGGACAGCCTGCGCCTGGCGGTGCGGCGCAGGCTGGTCGGCGATGTGCCGGTGGGCGCGCTGCTGTCTGGCGGGGTGGATTCGAGCCTGATCGTGGGCCTGATGGTGGAGGCGGGTGTGCAGGGGCTGCGCACCTACAACGTGGGCTTTGAGGACGTGGGCGGAGAAAAGGGCAACGAGTTCGAGTACGCCGACATCGTCGCGCAGCGCTTTGGCACGGTGCACGAACGCATCTTTGTGCCCGAGGCGCAATTGCTGCGCCGCCTGCCCGAGGCGATCCGGGCCATGAGCGAGCCCATGGTCAGCCACGACTGCATCGGGTTCTATCTGTTGTCCGAGGCTGTCTCGCGCCATAGCAAGGTGGTGCAAAGCGGCCAGGGCGCCGACGAGGTGTTTGGCGGCTACCACTGGTACCCCAAGCTGCAGGACAGCGCCCAGCCGGTGCCAGACTACCTGGCCGCCTTTCGCGACCGCGACCACGCCGAGTACCGCCGCACGGTGCAGGACCGCTACCTCACTACGGACGCATCGGCTGCCTTCGTGGACGCGCAGTTTGCGGCGCCGGGCGCGCCAGATCCGGTGGAAAAGGCCTTGCGCATGGACACCACGGTGATGCTGGTGGACGACCCCGTGAAGCGGGTGGACAACATGACGATGGCCTTTGGCCTGGAGGCCCGCGTTCCCTTCCTGGACCACGAGCTGGTGGAACTGGCCGCGCGCATCCCGGCGCGCCACAAGCTGGCGGGGGGTGGCAAGGGCATCCTGAAAGAGGCTGCACGCCAGGTGATTCCGGACGCCGTGATCGACCGGCCCAAGGGCTACTTCCCGGTGCCGGGCCTCAAGTACCTGCAGGGCGATGTGCTGGCCAACGTGCGCGACGCATTGTGTGGTCGCGCCGCCCGCGAGCGCGGCCTGTTTCGACAGGACTACGTGGACCAGCTGCTGGCCGACCCGGGTGGCCACATCACGCCCCTGCGGGGCTCCAAGCTTTGGCAACTGGGCCTGCTGGAGCAATGGCTGCAAACCCACGTGCCCGCATGAGGGAGGACGCTGCCATGAGCCGCAAGCACGCCCAACGCGCCATGCGCCTGGACCGCAACCCCATTCCCCAGGCCGAAGGCGCGCGCACACCTGCAAGGCCTGCCGCATCCGCCAATCTGGTGGTGGACTGCGGCTGGGGTCGCCTGATTGCCGGGCACACCTTTGCCGACCCCGCCGACATCGCCGCGCAGCTGCTGCAGGAGCACCCGGGCGACAGGGACATCGCCTTCTATCTCGACAAGCCCCACGTGGTGGTGGCGCAGGCGCCGCAGCAGCTGTTTGTGGACCCGTCCGAGGCTTTCCGCCTCACGCTCAACAGCTACCAGCCCGCGCGGGCCGTGCGGCGCGGATTCACCGTGCGTCGGCTGCGCACGCGGTCGGACCTGGCGGCGGTCAATGCCATCTACCGCAGCCGCCGCATGGTGCCCGTGGACCCAAAGCGCGTGTGGGGCCTGCGCGCCGACCGCAAGACCGTCTACGTGCTGGCCGAGGACCGGGTCAGCGGCGAGGTGCTGGGCGTTGCCATGGGGCTCGACCATGCCGAGGCCTTTGGCGATGCCAACCCGGGCGCCAGCCTGTGGGCGCTGGCGGTGGCGCCACAGGCCCCGCATCCGGGCATTGGCGAAGCTCTGACGCGGTATCTGGCCGAGTATTTTCAGGCGCGGGGGCGCGCCTACATGGACCTGTCCGTGATGCATGACAACCAGTCCGCCATCGCGCTGTACACCAAGCTCGGGTTTCAGAACATCCAGGTGTTTGCCGTCAAGCACCGCAACGCCATCAACCAGCCGCTGTTCACCGGCCCGCTGCACAGCGACGAAGAAGGCCTCAACCCCTATGCCCGCATCATCCTGGACGAGGCCCAGCGGCGCGGCATTCTGGTGGATGTGATCGATGCGCCCAACGGCTACTTCAAGCTCAGCCACGGCGGGCGCAGCGTGACGTGCCGGGAGTCGTTGACCGAGCTGACCAGCGCCGTGGCGATGAGCCGCTGCGCTGACAAGCATGTGACCGTGCGCCTGCTGGACCGTGCTGGCCTGCGGGTGCCGCAGCAGACCCTGGCGGGCGACACCGAGCACAACACGGCCTTCCTGCGGGCGCACGGGGCCATCGTCGTCAAGCCGGTGGATGGAGAGCAAGGCAAGGGCATCAGCGTCAACATCACCTCGGCCGACGAGATGGAGGCGGCCATCGAGGCCGCCCACCAGCACGACGCCCGCGTGCTGCTGGAGCAGTTCTGCGAAGGGCAGGACCTGCGCATTGTGGTGATCAACCACCAGGTGGTGGCAGCCGCCATCAGGCGACCCGCGCAGGTGGTGGGCGACGGCCATTCCACCATCGCCAGCCTGATCGAAAAACAGAGCCGCAGGCGCGCGGCGGCCACAGGCGGTGAGTCGCGCATTCCGGTCGATGCGGAGACCCGGCGCTGCATCGCATCGCAGGGTTTCGCCCTCGGCGATGTGCTGCCCGGAGACCAGGTGCTGGCCGTGCGCAAGACCGCCAACCTGCACACCGGCGGCACCATCCACGATGTGACCGCACAGCTGCACCCGGCGCTGCGCTCGGCGGCGGAACACGCCAGCCGCGTGCTGGACATACCCGTCACCGGGTTGGATTTTCTGGTGCCCGCCGTGGATGGCCCGGACTACGTGATCATCGAAGCGAACGAGCGCCCAGGCCTGGCCAACCACGAGCCCCAACCCACCGTGCAGCGGTTCATCGACCTGCTGTTTCCCCGCACCCGCCTGGAGACGCCACATGACCATTGACCTCAGCCTGAACGCCCCCCTGGGCCAGAAGATTCCCGCCGTGCAGGACCCGAACCACCCGGTGGCGGCGCTGCCGCCGATCGACCCGGCGTTTCTCGAAGAAACGCTGCTGCATCTGATGGCCATCCCCAGCCCGGTGGGTCTCACCGATGGCGTGGTGCGCTATGTGGCGGGGCGGCTGGATGAGGTTGGCATTCCGTACGAGATAACGCGCCGTGGTGCCATTCGCGCCACGTTGCGTGGCCGCGAGGCCCGGCCCGCGCGCGCCGTTGTCGCCCACCTGGACACCTTGGGGGCCATGGTGCGCGAGATCAAACCCAACGGCCGCCTGGGCGTGGTGCCCATCGGGCACTGGTCGTCCCGGTTTGCCGAGGGCGGGCGCCTCACAGTGTTCACGGACACCGGCCAGCTGCGCGGAACGTGCTTGCCGCTCAAGACCTCGGGCCATGCGTTCGGTGCGGAGGTGGACACGCAACCTTCGGACTGGGCGCACGTCGAGGTGCGGGTGGACGTGGAGTCGCGCAACGCACAAGACCTGCAGGACGCGGGCATCCATGTGGGCGACTGGATTGCGTTTGACCCGCAGCTGGAGATCCTGCCCAACGGGTACATGACGTCCCGCTACCTGGACGACAAGGCTGCGGTGGCGGCCCTGCTGGCCGCGTGCAAGGCGCTGGTGGACAGCGGGTTGTCGCTACCGGTCGATGCGCATCCGCTCTTCACCATCACCGAAGAGGTGGGGTCGGGCTCATCGGCCGCCCTGCACGGCGACATCGCCGAGATGGTGAGCCTGGACATCGCGATTGCCGCGCCGGGCCAGAACACCGACGAGCATGCCGCCACCATCTGTTTTCAGGACATGTCGGGCCCGTTCGACTACCACCTCACCCACAAGCTCGTGGGCTTGGCCAACCTGCATGGCATTGCCCACCGCCGGGACGTGTTCAAGTTCTACCGGTCGGATTCGGCCGCCGCGGTGGAGGCGGGCAACGACATCCGCACCGCCCTTATCGGCTTTGGCGCGGACGCCTCGCACGCCCACGAGCGCACGCACCGCGACGCGCTCATGGCTCTGGCCCAGCTGAGTGCGGCCTACATGCTGTCCGACCCCGTCGCGGCGCGCGACCGCAGGTCCATGGGGCCCCTCGAAGGGTTTACCGAGCAGCTGCGCCCGGGCGACATGCTGGTGCCGGTCACCGCACTGCCAGACCCCGAGGCCTTTCTCGCCGCGGACACGTCCGGCGGTGGCGCCTGAGCGGTCGGCGCTGGGTCATACTCGGGCGCCTGCGGGGCATGCGCTCCGACAGCGAGGGGGGGGCTGCGGATGGCACGCCCCGGTCAAGCAAAAGGATGTGGTGCGTGAAATCAGCAAGTGCAGTGATCTTTGACGAGGCGTACTACCAGCGCTTTTACTTCGACAAGAAGACCAGCGTGGTGGACCCGGCGCACATGGAGCGCCTGGGCACCTTTGTGTGCAGCTACCTCAAATACCTGCGCGTGCCGGTGCTGCGCGTGCTGGACGTGGGCTGCGGCATCGGGCTGTGGAAGGACATCGTGGCGCAGCATTTTCCGCAGGCCAGCTACCAGGGGGTCGAGTTCAGCCCCTACCTGTGCGAGCGATACGGGTGGCAGCAGGGCTCTGTGGTGGACTATGCGGCCGATGCGCCGTATGACCTGGTCATCTGCCAGGGCGTGCTGCCCTACCTGAGCCCGCCGGAGCTGAAGGCCGCACTGCTCAACCTGGGCCGCCTCTGCAAGGGCGCCCTGTATGTCGAAGCCGTGTCGCGCGAGGATTTCGAGCGCGACATCATCGACGAAGAGATCACCGACAGCCGCGTGTTCCGCCACCGGGCCGAGCTCTACCGGCGCGGCCTGCGCGAAGGCGCCATTGAGCTGGGCGGCGGCGTGTGGCTCAGCCGCCAAGCCGAGTTGCCGCTGTTTGCGCTGGAGCAGGCGGGCGGTTGAACGTCCGTACCGCCCATCGCGCTACATCGTCTTGAGGCGCTTGACGCCCAGCAACGTGATGCGCGCGCAGACGAACATACCGAGCACCATGATGGGATAAAAGAACACCGCGTGGCGCAGAAAGAAAAATACGGCCTTCTTGTCTGGCCCCTGAAACACCAGGTACAAGCATGTCAGCCCCAGTGCCACGATGAACAACATGGCCATCAGAACAACCGGTTTGGACTGGCTGCCCTCCTCGTTGAAGTGTTTTCGGATACCGGTTTTTGTGTTTGCGTTGGTATTGGTGCCCGCGTTGTCGTTCTCGCTCATGTCGCTCCCTCCTTGAAGTGGGCGCGATTGTAGGAGCGGGGCCCTGTGGTTTTACTCCCGGTTTCAGGTGGTCACAATTGCGTGTCTGATCGTTACTATCCCCCCACACGTCCCACGTCCCACGCCCTTCCGCTTCCCGTCATGCCTCCCCACTCCGTTTCGCTTTTGCGCACCGAACGCCTCGCCCGCAGCGCCAAGCCCTTTCTGGCGCGTGGTGGCATCAAGGGTGAACGCTGCGCGGGCTGCCGTCTGGTGCCCAGCCACTGCCTCTGCGCGCTGCGCCCCATGCTGCCCACGCGTGCAGGTATGTGCCTGTTGATGGCCGACATCGAGCCCCTCAAGCCCAGCAACACCGGCTGGCTGATTGCCGACGTGGTGGCCGACACCTATGCGTTTGGCTGGGCCCGCACCGAGGTGCACCCTGACCTGCTCTCGCTGCTGGCCGACCCGCAGTGGCAGCCGTATGTGGTGTTTCCGGGGGAGTTTGTGGAGCCCGCGCGCGTGGTCACGCAGGTAGCCGATGCGCAGGCCACGGGCAAGCGGCCGTTGTTCGTGCTGCTCGACGCCACCTGGCCGGAGGCGCGCAAGATGTTCCGCAAGAGCCCGTACCTCAACCACTTGCCCGTGCTCAGCCTGGCGCCCGAGCAGTTGTCGCGCTACCACCTGCGCCGGTCCAACCGCACCGACCACTTTTGCACCTCCGAGGTCGGCGCCCTGTGCCTGGAGCTGGCAGGCGAACAGCACGCCGCGCAAACGCTGGAAGCCTACCTGGATGTGTTCACCGACCACTACCTGCAGGCCAAGCACCAGCTGCCGGTGGACGGCAGCGATGCAGTGCACCAACGGCTGCAGGGTCTGCGCAGCGCGGGCTAAACCCAACAGGCGCGTTTGCCATCGCGGCGCGAGGGTTGCGCCACACGGGCAAAATGCACCGATGAAAGCACCCCCCCGCCTGCAGTCCCTCATCGAGGAAGGCCTGATCGATACCGTCGTCCGGCAGCTCATGAGTGGCAAGGAAGCCATGGTCTTTGTGGTGCGCAACGGCGACCACACGCTGTGCGCCAAGATCTACAAAGAGGCCAACAACCGCAGCTTTCGCCAAGCCGTGGATTACACCGAAAACCGCAAGGTCAAGAACTCGCGTTCGGCCCGCGCCATGGCCAAGGGCAGCAAGTTTGGCCGGCAAGAGCAGGAAGCCGCCTGGCAAAGCGCTGAGGTCGATGCGCTGTACCGCCTGGCCGCAGCAGGTGTGCGCGTGCCCCAGCCCTACAACTTTCACGACGGTGTGCTGCTGATGGAGCTGGTGACCGACACCCATGGCGACGCCGCCCCGCGCCTGAACGATGTGAGCTTTACGCCCGAAGACGCGCGCACCCACCACGCCACGCTGGTGGCCGAGGTGGTGCGCATGCTGTGTGCGGGCGTGGTGCACGGCGACTTGTCAGAGTTCAACATCCTGCTGGCGCACCTGCCGGGGGTGGATGGGCAAGCAGGCCACGATGGCCCCGTCATCATCGACCTGCCCCAGGCCGTGGACGCTGCGGGCAACAACCACGCCCAGCGCATGTTGCTGCGCGACGTGGCCAACCTGCGCGAGTTCTTCGGGCAGTACGCGCCAGAGCTTCGCCGCACGCAATACGGCCCCGAGATCTGGAGCCTGTACCAGAGCGGTCTGCTGAGCAACGAAACGCCGCTGACCGGCCGCTACGCCCCCGAGCATGTGGATGTGGACATGCAGGCCGTGCTGCGCGAGATCGACGACGCACGCGATGAAGACGCCGCGCGCAGGTTGCGCATGGCGGCAGGCTGAGGCGGCTTTTATGGTCGAACGTTGAAAGAACGGGCGCCTGTGCGGGCCGTGTCCACCAACGCGCGGCTGAGGTAGCGCGACCCGCGCAGGCCGAAGCGCCAGGGCACGTCCACGGCCTTTGAGATTCCGATGCGCGGCCCGGCCACCACATCGACAGTTGGCAGGGGTGCATCCGGCTCCAGCAGCGCGAAGGGTGGCAGGTGCAGCGGCCGTGCGTTGAAGCTTGCATCAATGCCCAGCGCTTGCGCCAGCCGCCCCGGCCCAGCGCACAGCAGCCGCAGGTCGCGCAGGCCCCGCCGCGCCTGCATAGTGGCGATGCCGTGGGTGGGCTCCAGCGCGCGCAGCAGCACGCCCGCGCCATGCCCCGCCTCGCGGCACACCGTGTTGATGCACCAGTGCAGCCCGTATGAGCGGTACACATAGGCACAGCCTGGCGGGCCAAACATGGCGGCATTGCGTGCCGTGGGGCCGCCGAATGTGTGCGACGCAGGGTCCGACTGGTCGTAGGCCTCCGTTTCCACGATGGTGCCGCCCACGCCATCCACCAGCAGCGTCACGCCAATCAGGCGCCTTGCCACCTCCTGCGCGGGCGCCTCAAAGTCAACGGCCGCCCTGACCAGCGAAGCAGGGGATGACGGCATGGGGGTGGGCGAGGGCGAGGGCGAGGGCGAGTGTGGGCGGGACATGCGATGGATGCTAGTGGGCGCGGGGCCGCTGCGGAATGCCGGGCAGCGCATTGCTTTGTGCTCTGCGGCCTACGCCGTGGTGAGACGTGCTCTTCAGCAGCGTGCAACCCATCAGGCTATTGTGTTTGCAGGCCGTCAGGCTGCGGCACAATCGCGCGCTCTTTTATGCACCACCCGCGTCACTCCCATGCCTGCCATCCACATCCGCAACTTCCGCGCCGGCGATGAAGCCGCGTTGCGTGGCGTGTTCCACGCGTCCGTGCACGGCTTGGCCAGCACGCACTACACGCGCGTTCAACGAGCGGCCTGGGCGCCCTTGCAGCACGATGCGGCGCAGTGGGCCGCACGCCTGTGCGCCAACCAGCCCTTCGTGGCGCAGGCAGAGGGCGATGGCGCCATCGCCGGGTTTGCAGATCTGCAGGCCACCGGCTACATCGACATGTTCTTTGTGGCACCTGCGTTCGCGGGCCAGGGCGTGGGCCGCGCGCTCATGGCGCACATCCACGCGCAGGCGGAGCTGCGCGGCATCGCCCATCTGCAGGCCGACGTCAGCCTGGCCGCGGAGCGGTTTTTTGTGGCGAGTGGGTTTGTGGTGCAGGAGCGCCAGCAGGTCGAACGGGCAGGGGTGGTGCTGCGCAATGCACGCATGGCCAAGGCTCTGTTGGCGGGCTGAGGGGTGGTCCTGATTTGATAGCTGGTAGCGCTTATACAGCAAGCGCTGGAGGCCAATTTGGCTCGAAAAAAGGCGGCCGCATCGCACGGCCGAGCGCCCAGTGCCTTACAGTAGCCGCCCCGCTGCACGCAAACCCACCCACACCACAGCCCCCGATGGCTGCCCGCACATGACCAAAGAACTGGCCCGACAGAACGATCTCAAACCCATGGCGCTGTGCGAACCCTGCCAGGGCATCCAGCGCAACTGGCGCAAGGCGCCGGGCCACGCCGAACTGGTGCAGCGCGGCAACCGCAAGGAAGAACGCGACGACGGCACCGTCACCATCACCCGCTATGTGTGCGACCGCTGCGGCACCGGGTGGGAGTATGAAAACGACAAGAACAACCAGAAGGCCGGCTGGTCGGTGGTGGGGCGCTGAGGATCAAAAATAATAGCTGCTAGCGCTTGCTGAATAAGCGCTAGAGGGTGTTTTGATCTGAAACTTGGAAGGCTCATTCATCGCCTTCTTGGGCAACAGCCTCCGCACGCTGCACAGCGTCGGGGGCTCCCTCTCCCCTTGTGGGAGAGGGCGGGGGGAGAAGGGTGTTTGCGGGCGCGGCGCTGGTTCGCCCCCTCTCCCCAAACCTCTCCCGCGAGGGCGAGGGAGTGACGCCGCACTGTCGTTGAGTCGCGGGTTGTTCAGCCGCCCACATGGCGCGCATTCTCGGCCGCAATGGACCGGAAGTCCGCCGATACCCTTTTGTCCCCCGCAGCAGCCTGCCAGAAAGCCAGCGCCAGGTCCCGCGCCTCCTCCCACTCGCCCAGCGTGGCAGCGGTGGGTTGTTGTGGGCGGCTGGCAAAGTCGCGTGGCACCAGTTCGCCGCCCACGGGCGCATACAGCATGGGCAGCATGTCGTAGGTGGGCGACAGCGCCCAGTCATCGTCTTCCAGCACCAGCGAGATGTTGCCGTAGTGCCGGTCGGTATTGGCGATGAGCTGGCCGTACGCCTCCAGCAGCCGCAGTGTGCGGGCATCAGACTGGGTGAGCAGGTTGCGCGCCGCCATGCGGTTGGCGGTGGCAGCCCAGTTGTCGATCTCGCCCACGTATTCGGCGTTGTAGACCTGCAGCGACACCATGCCCAATCGCCCGCCCAGCGGGGCGTCGCCGGACAAAGGGGTTCGGTCAAACCGTTCCGACTCCAGGAACACCCGCCCCGCGCCCATGAACAGCTGCGTGGGTGCTGCGGGCAGCCCGGCCTGTGCCAGTGTGTGCAGCGCCAGGTGTTCGCACACCAGCAGATCACGCATGCGCTGGTCGGCCGGGGCATCACCCGCAGGCGAGAACTTCACGATGACGTGCCGCCCGGCGGTGATGGTGCAGAACTTGGGCTGCTCACCCCCTGCCGACGAGCCAGGATGGGTGCCGCGCATCGCCTGCTCGGCCAGCTGCGGATAGTCCGCCGCCGAGGCCACCCGCGATGCGCGCGTAGGCAGCGTGTGAAAACGCTGGAACGCGGCCTCCCCCATGACCAGGTTGCCCGGCAGGTCGTCGCCATACAGCGTCATGGCGCGCAGCACGTCGTCGTCGCTCCAGTGGCCCGGGTCATGGCCCAGTTGCAATTCGGGATGGGCGTGGGCAAACGTGCGGCCCATGAAGCCCTGCGGCCGCATATCGTCCAGAAACCAGGGCAGGCCATCGTGCCGCGCGCTCACGCCGTCGGCCTCGTCCACCCAGAACGCTCCGCCCTCCAGCGGCACCATGCGCGCAAAGGGTGAGGGGCGACCGCGGGTGTCGATGCGCATCAGCCGCACCTCGCTGCCCACGCCCGGCACATTGCGCGGCAGCACATAGCGCTGCGACCGCGCCGCGCCTACCTTTTGCACCTGGCCCGCATGAATCAGCGGCGCCAGCGCCCGCGACACCGTGGGCTGGCTGACGCCCAGCAGCTCTTGCAGCTCGGCGCTGGTCAGCACCCCCCCCTGGCGGCGAAGGGCCTGCAGGGCTTTGGGGGTGAGTTCGTGGGTGCTGAGCATGAATGATTATATGAATAGATAAATCATGGAAAATACTCATTAAATTCAAGCACTTGACGACATCGATGAATAGATAGTTTTTGAATTTTTTGGACGCCTGCCAGCAGAACACGCAATGGGTGTGGCACCTTTTCACCCGGTGGGTGTCCCATACCCCTTCAAGGAGTGAACCCGATGCTGCATCGCAGACGATTTCTGTCCACGGCCCCCTTGGGCCTGGCGCTGGGTGGCGCAGCGGTGATGTTGCTGTCAGGGCGTGGGGCGCAGGCCCAGCCGAGCTACACCGTGCCGCTGTCGCAGCTGCAAGAGATGGTGGCCACCAAGTTTCCGCGCAGTGTGCCCTTGCAAGGCCTGTTCGAGCTGACCTTGCAGGCGCCCCGTTTGCGCCTGTTGCCCGAAGTCAACCGACTGGGCGCGGCGATGGTGGTGGATGCGGCGGGCGCTGCCTTGCGGCGCAGCCATGCCGGTGCGTTCGACGTGGAGTTTGCGCTGCGCTACGAAGCCAGCGATCGCAGCTTGCGCGCCCACCAGATCAAGCTCGGGCGGCTGGACTTCCCCACCCTCAAACCCGCAGTCAACGACCTTCTCAATGTCTATGGCCCCGTGCTGGCCGAGCAGTCGCTGCGCGAAGTCACCTTGCACCAGCTGCGCCCACAGGACACAGCCCTGTTCGACGGTATGGGGCTGCAGCCCGGCCCGATCACCGTGACAGCCCAGGGGCTGACGGTGGCGTTTGTGAACAAAAAGCAGCCTTGATCTTGGGTAATCACGGATATTCAAAAATCATAGCTACCAGCGCTTGATGAATAAGCGTTGGAGGCCAAAAAGGCTTGAAATTTCGCAGTGAGGCCGAAGCAGCGCCTACCGGCTATCAGTTACCACTCGCCACCCGACGCTGGGCCGCTGCAAACAGGTGGTTGCGAATCCATTGCAGTGCTTGGCCGCGCTGGCCGCTTTCAACTGACACGGTGGACGTGGTGGCCACCACCAGATCCAGCGGCGGATGCACCCAGATGAACTGCCCGCCAAACCCGCTGGCAAAGAAGGTGGGGCGCGGCGCCTTGCCGGGCACCACCCACCACAGGTAACCATACGGCAGGCCCACCGGCGGGCCGCCTGCGGTCTGCACCTGCACCGAGGCAGCCGCAAATGCCCCGGGCACCAGCGGCTTGCCGTCCCATTGGCCGCGTTGCAGGTACAACTGGCCGAGCTTTGCCATGTCCAGGGTGCGCAAGTGCGCGATGCTGCCCTGGTAGCGAGGCTCGGCAAAACCCAGGGGGCCAACGAGTTGCTGGCGCGCGTAGGCGGCCAGGGGCATCCCGGTGGCTTTTTCCAGCATGGCCACCAGCAGCGGCGTCACGGAGTTGTCGTAGCCAAATGCCTGGCCCGGGTCTGCGGCCAGCGGCCGGGCCCAGGCCTCGCGCACCGGCAGCGGCGCCGCTGTGCCGGCGGTGGTGCGCGGCCTGCTGTCCAGCGAAAACCCCGCCGTCAGCGTCAGCAGATGCCGCAACGTGATGGTGGCGGCGCGCGGGTCGCTGTTGAGCGGTGCCCACTCCGGCATGAGGTCCACCACGCGCTGGTCCACATTGGCGATGCGGCCCTGCGCGATGGCCGTGCCCAGCAGGGCTGACAGCGCGCTTTTCGTTGCGGACTGCATATCGCGCAACGCCTGGGCATCGCCATCGCGGTAGAACTGGTAGACCACCCGCCCCTGCAGCACCACCACGGCGCTTTGCACGTCGGTGAACTGGCTAGACAGTGCGGCGTCTGGGCCTCGGAAGGCTGCGGCATCCAGTGCCTGCTCGGCAGGTGTCGATGCCTCGCGCCACGGCATTGGGGCGGCTTCGGTGGACTGGGCTGGCAGGGCATACCCGATGCCAACGGACAGGCAGGCCCACAGGCCGAGGCTGATGATCGTGGTGCAGCGTGTGAAACAGCGAATCCGCATACAGGACTCCCGTGATATGGGAAGGATGGTGGTGCAGTGTAGAGGCGCTGACCTCGGCGTTTGCCAAAGGTCGGCGCAGAACGCAGCTCAGCAGCGAAGCCCCGATGGCCACCCATGAATGCATCGGCCGCACCATAGGCCGGTTGACCGGGCGGGCAACGTGGGGTCAGGAATTAGCCCGCCCGTATGCAGGGCCTTGCGCACGCACGGTGATCGGCGCCAGTCAGAGGAAAAAGCGCACCACTTTGCCCTCGCGCTACGCTCACCATTGAACACCGAGCACCCAGCGTTCAGGTGCCGCCAGCCACTGCCCTGCGCAGCGCCGCGCGCGCCAGCAGTCGGGTGGAGTCCAGCGTAGGTAGTGGCGAGTTGGCGTCGCTGAGGATGAGCGGGATCTCGGTGCAACCCAGCACCACCGCATCGCAGCCATCGTCCTGCTGCATGCGGCCAATGATCTGCTGAAAGGTGACCACGGCCTCAGCCCGGATCACGTCGGGCACCAGCTCGTCCATGATGATCCGGTTGATCTCGGTGCGCTCGCCCTTTGTAGGGCGCACGTACGACAACCCCAGGGCGCTCAGCTTGTCCGGGTACACGCTGCTGTCCACCAGCCAGCGTGTGCCGGTCAGCGCCAGGCGACGATAGCCCCGCGCGGCGGCTTCAGTGGCCACCACCTCGGCAATGTGCAGCCAGGGAAGCGGCGAATGCGGCAGCACCCGGTCCAACGCCTGGTGGATGGTGTTGTCGGGGCAGATCAGAAAGTCCGCCCCCGCACGCGCCAGCTTGTGGGCCGACGCCAGCATGAGGTCGGCCACGCCCTGCAGGTCGCCCCGGTCCAGGCAGTCCACGTAGTCGGCCAGGGGTGGTGTATGCATCGACACCTCAGGGTGTGCGTGCGGGCGGCCCAGCAGCGCGGGGCCTTCGGTGCAAATGGTGCGGTAGCAAAGGGCTGCCCCTTCGGCAGAGCAGCCCACGATGCCAATGTGTTGGGGCATGGTGTGAACAGTGAGGAGAAGAAAAACAAGACGGCGAACGAGCGTCAATTATTGCCAGCCGCTCTCAACGCTTTTGGTGATCACGCACCGATGCGAATGATCAATCCCCGCGCACACGCTGCGCAAACCCCCGCGCGCTGAACTGCTCCACCACAAAGTCCACAAACACCCGGGTGCGCGCGGGCAGCAGCTTTTTGCTGGGGTAATACAGCGACGTGGGCCCAGCATCCGCCCACCAGCCTGGCAACACGCGCACCAGGTCGCCCCGCGCCAGCCAGGGCTGGGCGAACGGCATGGGCAGCACCGTCACGCCCAGGCCCATCATCGCGGCCTGGCACATGGCCTCGGGGTCGTCAAACACGATGCGTGGGCGCAACTCTGCGGCCGCAGCGTCGCCCGCCTTGTTGCGCAGCGTGGTCACCGCAACGCGCCCGGTGCGGATGGTGCGCCGCGCAATGCCGTCCCATTGCGCCAGATCAGACGGATGGCGCGGCGCCCTGCGGCCCTGCAGCAGTGCCGGGGCTGCCACTACCACGAGGTGGATCGGCCCCAGCGTGCGCGCCACCATGTCCGGGTTCAGGTTCAGGCCGCCGCCAATGCCTGCGTCAAAACCCTCGCCGATCAGATCGACCTGGCGGTTCTCAAACCGCCAATCGGGCTGGATGGCGGGGTAGCGCTGCAGAAACTCGGTGAGCAGCGGCACCAGGTACGCGCGGCCAAAGGCCTGGCCCATGCTGACCTTGAGCGTGCCCGCAGGTTGCTGCTCGGCCTCGGCCGCGTGGTCGACCGCATCGGCCAGCGCGCTCAGCGGGGTGCTGATCTGCGCCAGCAAACGCTGCCCGCCCTCGGTCAGCGTGAGGCGCCGTGTGCTGCGCTGAAACAGACGTACGCCCAGCCCGGCCTCCAGCCGCGCCACGTTTTTGCTCACGGCGGCGGGTGTGAGGCCCATGAGCCGCGCAGCAGCCGAGAAGCTGCCGGACTCTGCAGATTTGACAAACGATTCGAGATGGCTGAGCGGTTGCATGGACTGCATTTTCAACTGCTGGTTGAAATAGATCCAGCTTATTCATGGCTACCGGCAAGGCAATAGATTTCTGACACTGCAGGTGCTTCGGGTTCTTTGCAGAACCTTTTTTACCCCCTGATATTTGGAGAAATACCATGTCTTCTGTGCCTGGCACACCCGCTCCCACCACCTTGCCCACCCACGCTTCACGCGTGCTGTCGGGCAAGGTCGCCTTTGTCACCGGCGGCGCACGCGGCATCGGCGCAGCCATCGTCCAGCGCCTGGCGCACGACGGTGCGGCCGTCGCGTTTACCTACAGCAGCTCCGAAGCCCCCGCTCAGGCGCTGGTGGCGGCCATTGAAGCGGGCGGTGGCAAGGCCGTGGCGCTGCGCGCCGACAGTGCTGATGCCGACGCCCTCACACAGGCCATCGACGGCGCTGCGCGCACGCTGGGCCGCCTCGACATCCTCGTCAACAACGCAGGCGTGGCCATCGCAGGCGAGATCGACAGCTTCGCACTGGCCGACTTTGACCACACGCTCAACGTGAACGTGCGCGCGGTGTTCGTGGCCACGCAGGCCGCCGTGCGGCACATGGGCCAGGGCGGCGCCTATGGCCGCGTCATTACCATCGGCAGCACCAATTCCGACCGCGTGCCATGGGCAGGCTTCAGCGTGTACGGCATGAGCAAAGCCGCCATCGTGGGCCTGACCAAAGGCCTCGCCCGCGACCTGGGGCCGCGTGGCATCACCGTGAACAACGTGCAGCCTGGCCCGGTCAACACCGACATGAATCCCGCCGACGGCCCCATGGCCAGCGCGATGCACGGATTGATGGCGGTGGCCCGCCACGCGCACCCCGACGAGATCGCGGGCATGGTGGCCTACCTGGCGGGGCCGGAGTCGGGGATGGTGACCGGTGCGAGTTTGCTGATCGATGGCGGGTTTGCGGCCTGAAATGCAGAATTAGACAACACCCGCAAGCCGCCTGCCTGCAGCCGTCAGCCGGCGCGGGCGGATGGTGGTGGCGTGTCAGCCCGCCTCCCACAGGGGCGCAGGCTGGTGTCTGCCATGGGATAGATGCAACGCAGTGCACGCTTGGGCCATCACCTTTGGCCGCCGTGCCGCTGCGCTGTTGGCGCGGCGCGGCATCTTTCAAACCCGTTTGGCAGCCTTGCTGTTGCTCCATGTCTGCCCTCCCCGTTTCGTCCGTATCACGCCCCGAGTCGCTGGGCGACATCCTCGACCGATTTGAGGTGCTCGCCGAGGGCGGTGAGCGTGTGGCGGTGGGTGACATGGTGGACGTGATCGGCACGCGCAGCTACGGCCCGTTCCTCATCGTCCCGGCCATGATCGAGCTTTCGCCCATGGGCGGCGTGCCGGGAGTGCCGACAGTGCTGGCGGCCGTGGTGGTGCTCTTTGCGCTGCAGATGCTGTGGGGGTGCAAGCGGTTGTGGGTCCCGGATTTTGTCGCCCGCCGAGCCTTGGGAGCGCGGCAGTTGCAACGGGTGGTGGCCGTGGTGCGGCCGGTCGCTAACCGGCTGGACCGGTGGTTCCACGGGCGCCTCCACGCGCTGACTGTGGGCACGTGGATTCGCATAGCGGCGGCAGCCTGCGTGGCGCTGGCACTGCTGGTCCCGCCGTTGGAGCTGTTTCCGTTTGCCAGCTCGGCGCCGATGGGCGCCATTGCGCTTTTTGGCCTGGCGCTCATGGTGCGCGACGGCGCGTTGATGGTGGCAGCGTCTGTTGTCGCTTGTGGGGCCGTAGCGTTGATGCTTGCGCTGCTGCTGTAACGACTGCACGTGCAGGGCGGTGCGGACATCGTCCTACACCGAGGCTTGCGGCAACGTTTTACAACGGGGGCAGGGTCGATCGTGTTGCCGCCCAAACGTGCATTAATGCGTCGGACCCCAATCCCATCATTCTCGTGCGCGGCACTGTGTGCCACGCGATGGCAAATCCGCGTTGCGCGCTCTGGTGCTCTAGCTCTTTAGCGCCCCATTGAGCGGGTGGAGAAACTGTCAGGATTTTCAAGGAGTCGTTTTCATGTCTGCCACTGCCACCCCTTCTTCGCCTGGTTACGGTGTCACATCACCCCCTGCACCCACAGGTCACAGCGGCTCCGGCGTGCCGTTTGTGCTGTACGCACTGCGGGGGCGTGTGTACGCGAGCAACATCAAACAGAAGCTCATTGACCTGGGTCGTCTGGCGCAGCAGGACGATGGCATGTGGACGTACTTGCTCGATGGCGACAAGTCCACCGGTGCTGGATTTGAAGGGCCCGAAGCTGCGCTGCAGCACATTGCAGCCACAACCACTTTTTTGTTTCTGGACGGGCAGTTCACGGCACTCGAAGACCTGGGCGGTGTGGACCGCCCCGACTTGCAGTCCGCGCCGCAATGCGATGTTTTGCTGGACCCTCTGGGCCGGGGCGAACGGATGATTGCCCCGCGGGTGTAGCGTCGAGGGCTCGCACCGGCGCTCCGGGTCGCAGGGCGCCAAGCCAAGAGCAAATTCTGGAGAAACAACGCGCTGGCAAGGCCGTCCGCCACTCCGCGTCACCAGGCCGAGATGATGTAGTCGATATAGTGGTCCAGCCTTCCACTTGGGACCACTTCTGTGAACCACTACTTTCGCACCTTGCGCAACGCCTGCTCCACCGCGACGGCGTTGTTCGCCTTGACGGCCAGCGTTACCCCCCACGCTGCCACGCCAGCAGAAGTTAGCTACGTGGGCGATTACCGCGGCGGGTCGGTGGATACCGTTTCACAGCTGGCGCTGTTGGACGACAACACCTTCTGCTTTGCGCTCTCGGGAGGGGCGCTGGACATGGTGATTGCAGGGCGCTGGAAATCAGAGGGAACCGGAGTTCGTTTGCAGCAAGTGCGGCACGACCAGACCCTGTTCCCGGTTTTCACGCGCAAGGCGAGCACGCTGGGCACCATGGTGGAGTTCGACTTCCATGGTCAGACGCTGTCCAACGCCCGCGCCCCGGTGTTTGCGGTTTCTGTAGATGACACTCCTCCGACGACCCTGCGTCCGCTGTTCGGTAAGGACCACAACACGTGGTCAGAAAGCTACCCGCTACCCGCCTTGCCTGCAGAGTCGGTGCGCTACTTTTATTTGGGTGACGTGGTGGAAGAAGCCCCGGGCAAACCGCCCGTCGTAAAGGTGGTGCAGTATCGACTGGACGGAGCCAACTCTGTGCGGGTCGGATTTGATCAGCTGCAGGCTATGCCCCTGATGGATCAGCGGGCCGAGCTGAAAGGCGATATGTTGTTCCTGTCTGGCAGTCGCATGGGAAAGCGCCGGGTTCTGAGCCTCGAAGTGGAGCAAGCGGTGCGCACTGGCTGCATCCTGCCCGCGCTGAACCCTGACAGCCCGCGTCCTGCGCTGAGGAAGGGGCAGTCCATGCCCTTGGAGCCGCTGAAGACGTTTACCGTCAGCGTGTCAGCAATAGCGGGTAAGCCCTTTTTCGAAGCCAAAATCAAGTGAGACCGGCGAGTTCAGCGCTTCGGGCACCCTCGCTGCGTCTTGTTGCGAGGCGCATCGTCCTTTCGTAACCGCTTATAGTGCAGCGCATAGTCAGAACCGCTGCGCTGTCATTGCTCCATCAGGCCGACAGTGCCGAGCCCGCAGCCGCACGCGCCGGGCTCTCGATCTGCATCTTGGCCAGCCGCAGCGCCTTGCGCATGTAGCCGCGCCACAGCACGCTGGCCAACAGCCACAGCACCGGAGCAGCCCACTTCGAGCGGGCGTGAAAGGCATGGCGCCAGTGCACGGTGGTCTGTGTGCCGCCCGCCTGTGGATCAAACCACCACGCCCCATCGGCGCCCGTGGCCAGCCAGTGCAGCGCGCCGCCGGTGAAGCTGCCCACGGTGTAGCTGAAATATTGCGCGGGGTGGTAGTGCTTGAGCCCTTCCTGTGCGCTGCTGCCGTCCGACAAGGCCACTGTGCGCGTCTGTCCCGGCGTGTCCCACGCCCCCGTCTGGTCGAGCGTGCCGGTCACTGCGGGCAAGGGGCCGTAGCCGGTGAACAGGGCGCGCGGGTCCATGGGCGCAATGTGCTGGAACGCCAGCGCCGGGGGGGCCTTGATGCGCGTCTGGACCGTGGCGGAGAAGGTGGTCATGGGCGGAGGATCAGTCAGTGAGGTCCGGCTTCTCGGACGGTGAACCGACTGTAGGGCGCGCGGCAGAAACGATAAATACCGTTCTGCAGAACGGACTGTTTGCGCAATTGCTATCAATCGCGCCGTCCCCAGACCCCCACGGGAGTGTTCAGGCCGCAGCCTGCTTGCGCCGTCTAGGCTTGGCTGCGGGCGCCGTCAGCTCCTGCGCGGTCAGGCCAAACGCCGGGTTGCCGGCCACCATCTCCACCGCCAGATCGATGAAGGCGCGCACACGTGCGGGCAACGCCGTGCGGCTGCCGTAGTACACAAAAAGGCCCAGGTGTTCGGCTACATGCGCTGTCAGCAGGGGCACCAATTGACCGCTGCGCACCAGCGGGGCGGCTGTTACGCCCACCAGTTGTCCAATGGCGTGGCCGCCCAGCACGGCACGGGCCTCCACCTCGATGTCGTTGGTGCAAAAAGCGGCGGTAATGTTGCGCGAGACGATGTCATCGCCCACCTGAAACTCCCATGGCATGGGCTTGCCGGTGGCAGGATGGCGAAAACCGGTGCAGCGGTGCTGTGCCAGTTCTTCAATGGTGGTTGGTTCGCCGTGTTGGGCGATGTATGACGGCGCCGCGCATACGATGAGCTGCAGGGTCAGCAGCCGCCTCGCAACCACGCTGCCTTCGGGCGGGTTGCCGGAGCGAAACCCCACGTCCACGCGGTCTTCTACCCAGTTGCCGATGCGGTCGTCCAGCTGCACATCGGGCTCTACATCGGGGTGGCGGCGGCAGAATTCGGTCAGCACCGGCCAGATGACGTCCAGCAAGATGGACCGCGGCGCAACGATGCGCAACGGACCCGCCATTTCTTCGCGTCCGCGCCGGGCCTCTTCCACCGCCTGCTGCAATGTGGCCAGCCCCGGTTGGGCTGAGGCCAGGAACTGGCGGCCCTCCTCTGTGAGCCCCAGGCTGCGCGTGGTGCGGTGAAAAAGCCGCACGCCCAGGTGTGACTCCAGCTGGACCAGCGCCTGGCTTGCCGCCTGGGGCGTGATGCCTTGCGCCGCGGCAGCCTGGCGCAGGCTGCCTAGTTCGGCGGCTTTGACGAAGGTGGAAATGGCGCGTAGTTCGTTGATGGCCATGGTACTTATTGACAAGAAATCCTTGTGAATGAAGCCAGGGATTATGGGCTAGTGAATTGGCAATGCGCCGCCTAAAGTGCAAACCCGCGCACCGCCTTGCCCGCCTCCTAAGGGGGCGCCGCACACGGTTTGCGCCCCTGCTCCATTCACTCTGACAAAGGTTCTTCACCATGACTGATTTTTCTCCTGCTCCTACTTCTTCCTCACGCATTCCATCCACGGCAGCCTCTTCTCATCCGCGCGTCTGGTTCATCACCGGGGCGTCGCGTGGCATTGGCGCCCTCTTGGCCGAGGCTGCCCTGGCCCACGGCGACGCCGTGGTGGCCGCAGCGCGCAGCCCCGCGGCAGTCAAGGAGCGGCTGGGGGCACAGGACGCGCTGTTGCCCGTCGCCCTGGACGTCACTGATGAAAACGCGGCCCGCCACGCCGTTCAGTTGGCGCTGGCGCGGTTTGGCCGCATCGATGTGCTGGTCAACAACGCGGGCTATGGCCTGCTGGGTGCGGTGGAAGAGTCCACCTCTGACGAGACCCGGCGCCTGTTCGAGACCAACGTCTTCGGTCTGCTCAACGTGACGCGGGCCGTGTTGCCCGCCATGCGGGAGCGCCGCATCGGGCATGTCATCAACATTTCGTCGCTGGGCGGCGTGCAGTCAAGCGCGGGCTTTGGCCTGTATTGCGCTACCAAGTTCGCTGTCGAAGGGATCACCGAGGCGTTGCATGCCGAGCTGGCGCCCCTGAAGATTCACGCCACGGTGGTGGAGCCCGGCTACTTCCGCACCGAGTTTCTCGGTGATGCGTCTTTGGTCGAGTCATCCCCGCTGGTCGACTACGACGCCAGCGTAGGCCTTGTGCGCGAGGCTGCGCGCCGAATCCATCAGAATCAGCCCGGCGACCCGGTGCGCCTGGCGAGCGCCATCGTGCAGTTGGTCAACAGCCCTGCGCCGCCGCTGCGGCTACCGCTGGGCAGCGACACGCTGCAGACGCTGGCCGACAAACACGCGTTTGTGGCGCGCGAGACCGCGCAGTGGCGCACCCTGGCACAATCCACCGACTTTCCGATGCACGAGCGGGTAACCACTGCAATACCTTCCTGATGCACGGTTGGTGAAAGTGCAAATTTGATAGCTGTTCGCGCTTATGGAATAAGCGCTAGAGGGTATTTTTATCTAACTTCTGGCGCTGACTGTTTGCGGAACGGTTCGCCGTGCAGCGGCAAGACTGCCTGCCACCGTCTACTTCGAGGCGTGGTCCGGCGGAGGATGCCAGGCCGGTGTTCTCAGTGGGGAGGCATCGCCGCTACCAGCGGGTGTAGGCAGGGCGCCCGCCTGCAATTGTTGAAGCCAGGCGGTGATCTCGTCACCCGGTGCAGGTTTGCAGTACAAGTAGCCCTGCATCGTTTCACACCCAAAACCCTGCAGCATGGCCGCCTGCTCCTGGGTTTCGACGCCTTCGGCCACCAGTTCCATGTGCAATGTTTTGCCAAGCTGCACGATCGTGGTTGCGATGGAGGCACTCTCCGGCGACGTGACCATTTGGGAGACAAATGATTTGTCGATCTTCAGCACATCGATGGGCAAGTGGCTGAGGTACGCAAGGCTTGAATAACCGGTGCCGAAGTCGTCCAGCGCCACCTTGAATCCATAGCTTCGCAGTTTTGTCAGAAGGTGGCGGAGGTTTTCCGGGTCACGCGTCAACATGCCTTCGGTGATTTCAAGTTCTATGCTTTCGGGGGCGACACCGTGGGCTTTGCATTGCTCGCAGAGCACGTCAAAGAAGTTCGCTTGCGCAAACTGCGCCATGGAAATGTTGACGGCGACGCTCAATTGGTAACCCGCCGCACGCCACACTTTGATTTGTCGGCATGCATGGGTGAGCACCTCCCGGCTCAGTGGAATGATGAGCCCCGTTTCTTCGGCATACGGAATGAACTCGGACGGAGGGATCAGCTGGCCCGCTTCGTCGCGGATGCGCACCAGCGCCTCCGCAGTGTCGATGGTCTTGTGGTTGAGGTTGACCTGCGGCTGGTAGTGCACCTCGATGGCACCGGATTCGAGGGCACTGCGAAGCAGCCTGTCGATGCGACTGCGTTGTGTGAGCGTCTCCTCGATCGACGCCGAGTAGAAGCTCAGCTGATTGCGGCCGTCCGTTTTGGCGCGGTATAGCGCGGAATCGGCATGTCGAAACAGGTCTTCGCGAGTGAGTGCATCGTCGGGGTAGACGCTGATTCCCACGCTGGATTCGACATGGAACTCCACGCCGTCGACCGCGATGGCTGCATGCACAGCTGCCCTGGCATTTTGGCCCGCAATGCGCACTTGCTCGGGCGAGTGCACATCGGGCAGCAGCACCATGAATTCATCGCCACCATGCCTGCTGACCGTGGCATTGCTTGGGAACGAGGCCGTCAGCCGGTTGGCAACCGTCCGGATGATCTGGTCACCTACCTGCAGGCCGTACGAGTCGTTGATGAACTTGAAATGATCCAGGTCCAGCACCATCAGGGCCACGGACATCTGCTTGGCGCCCGCGGAGCGCATGGACTGCGTGATGCGGTCGGCCAGCAACAGGCGATTGGGCAGGTCCGTCAGCTGGTCGTGCTGGGCCAGGTGCGTCATCTTGATCGCCATGGCCCGCATTTCGCTGGAGTCGTGGAAAACAATCACGGCCCCTGCAATTCTTCCCTGCGCATCGTGGATAGGGGCGGCAGAGTCTTCCACAAGCAGTGGGTGACCGCTGCGTGTGATGAGCTGGGTGTTTAGCGCCATTCCCACCTTGCGCTCCTGCTGCAGTGCAATTCGGATCGGGTTCTGCATGGGAACCCCGTCATCGCAGTTTCGCAATGGCATGACGGTTTCGATGGTGCGCCCCAGAGCGTCTTTCAACTGCCACCCCGTTGTCGTTTGTGCCACGGGGTTCATGTACGTAATGAGTCCCCGGGGATCCGTGGCGATCACGCTGTCACCGATGGAGTTGAGTGTGACGGCTGCGCGTTCGCGCTCTTGCGCAAGCGCCGACTCCACGCGCTTGACGGCAGAGACATCGGTCAGCAACAGCAAGGCGCCTGGGTTGTCTTGGGCGTCGGGTCGAAATGCAGCAAAGGCGTGCAAGTGGCAAGGCTCGCCGTGCTGCGGCTGATGCACGAATTCCAGCGTGAGAGCGTCGCTATGCGGATTGGAGGGCTCCTGCGCCAGCACATCCGCCAGCAACGGGCAGAGAGCCGAGGCAATGGCGGCGCCGAACACTGCGTCAGGCGAACCACCCGGGGTGTAGGAGGTTCCGAACCAGAGGCCTTGCCGATCGCTGCACAGCTGGCAGTGGAGATTTGCGTCCCAGAACGTGATGTGCCCTGGCACGTTTTGCAGCACATGCGCCAGATCCCGCTGCGATTTGTGCAGGCGTTGTTGCTCCTGTCGCAACAGCAGCTGTACCTGCACCCGAGCTTTCACCAATTCCAGGTTGAATGGCTTGGAGACGAAGTCAGCAGCCCCTACCGCAAAGGCGCGCAATTCGTGATCGAGATCGCTGTTGCTGGTGATGAAAATGATCGCGGAATCCCGCGTTTCCGGCAGCGCCTTCAGATCGGCGCACAGTTCGTAGCCGTCGCGTTCAGGCATTGAGATGTCCAGCAGAACAACGCTGGGACGGTGCCTCTGTGCCAGGGCGACCACTTCGGATGCCACACTGGTGAATGCAACCCGGCCCAGGCCTTTGACGGCCAGGTGGAGGGATTGCACGCAAATCAGATCGTCATCCACTATCAAGATGCATGGCAATGGATCGTTGTGAGAGATGGACATATGCGGTGCTTTCTTGCAAGGGCATAGGATCCCTACGAGCGCTCGGCGCAACAGTGCGCAATTCAGTGTGCATCAATTCGTATCCCTTGGTCGAGTGAAAAATGGCGCCACCAGGCATGCCCAGCGCACGGCAGCAAGCGATTTGTGGGCCGCCCATATGCATGGTTAAACATAGGGCCGTGTCGGCGTTGGCGCGTGGATGCCGCGCAAATGCCATCATCCCGCGTCACGCGGTTTGCCGTTGAAGGTGATTGCTGGCGACGTCAAGTGCAGGCCTTCATTGCGCCGGAGACGGCAACCAACCTTACGAAGCAAGCGTTGGTTGTAGGCGTACGTAAAAGGGCGTCGCGCTTTACACCGGGCGGCTGAATTCCATTACCCAGTTCACCTCCCACGTGACGCCGCCGTCATCAGAAAATGCCTGCTGCCAGCGCGGTGCACCCGTGTGCATTTGTGACCACTCGAAGCGAACATGCACCGGGCGACCTTCGAACGTGTCATGCCCTTCAAAGATGCCGACACCGTTGCGAAACCCGCCTACCACTGGCGGCATCAGCTCGCCGGCCGCATCCAGCCCACCGGTGGCGTTGTCGAGCCAGTAGATGCTCCAGCGCTCTGTCGCAGGGCTGAATACTCGCAGCGCCATACCTACAAACCCGGTTTTCCAGCCCAATGGCGTGAAGTCGTCGCAGTTGCCGATGCCGCCAGGCAACGGGAGTGCAGTGCCGGTGGCATCAAACACTTCCCAGTCATTGCAGCCCGTCAGCCGCTGCACGAGGCGCGTGTTGCGGATGCGCCAGGGGCCCATGAGAAAGTCGAAGTCGCGGGCGGGGCTCGGGTCTGCGGCGGGCGATGGAAGGGTGATGAAGCGGGGGGCGGCCATGGGGGGTTCTTTCATTGGTTTCGGTGTGCTGTCATGCGTGCAGTGCGGAGCGGGCTGTGGGTTGAAGCCGGTGTGCCTCAGGGGTGCGGGCCAGCCAGGGCGCGAGCCCGGGGGCCACGTCCCGTGCCCAGGCACCGCTGTCAGCGAACGATTGCAGCGCCCCCTCGTCGCCAAACAATGCCAGCCCGAGCAGAACGTGTTCGCCCTCGCGCACAGGCAGGCGAGGAAAAGTGTTCGCGCTGGGCTCGCTGCAATACCAGCCCAGGGCGCGTGCGCCACCGCGCTGCAGCGTGGGCGCCATGCGGTGGCGGAAAAAGTCCAGCAGCGCGGGAGTGGCGGGTTCGTGCAGATAGAACACCGTGGCATCCAGCACGCCTGCCGTGCTGCCCGTGGTGCTCGGCGCGGGTCTGGCATGGTGCGGTAGTGTGGATGCTGCGCCGGGCCAGGCGGGGCGCAGCAGCAACACGTTGTCCGAGTCGATCATGGTGGCGTTGGCGGCAGTGCGGTGCGCTGCCCACACGGGGCCGCCGTAGAAGCCTTCGAGCGCGCGGCGGCGCGATTCCATGTCGGCAAAGCTGCGCAGCCAAACGAACAGGTCGGGCCGGTCCAGGTCGCGGAACTGGCCCAGCACGCGCATGCCGTGGGCCTCTTGGGTTTCGACAAACTCGCGGTCGAACAGGTCAATGAGCACGTCGCGCTGCCGGGGGTGCAAGGTGTACTGGCGCAGTTCGATGAAGGGGCCGGGGTGGGGGGTGGCGGTGGTGGCGGTAGGCGGCATGCGAATCCTTGTGAGGGAAGAGGAAGGGGATCAACAAACGAGTTCAGGCCTGCAGTCTGCGCCGCTATACCTGCCAAACCATGGCAGGTATTTGCGTTATCTTTCGGCCAGTCAGTGCCTCTCCACGGTCCTTTCGCTCCTTCCGCTTCGCTTCGTTTCACTCACCCCCACGCTTTCAGCCATGCGCGCCAGCCGTTTGCTTTCGCTTCAGATGCTGCTCGAAACCCAGGGCCGCATGAGCGCCACCGCGTTGGCCGACGCGCTGGAGATCTCGGTGCGCACGCTGTACCGCGACGTGGACCAGCTCAGCGCCGCCGGGGTGCCCATCTACGCCGAGCGCGGGCGCAACGGCGGCTTTGCGCTGTTGCCAGGCTGGAAGACCACGCTCACGGGGCTCACGCCGTCCGAAGCGCAGGCCGTGTTCTTGAGCGGCCTGCCCGGCCCCGCACACGACCTGGGCCTGGGCGGCGATGTGGAGGGCGCGCGCCTGAAGCTGCTGGCCTCGCTGCCCGCGTCCTGGCGCGAGGACGCGCAGCGCGTGAGCGCCCGGCTGCACCTGGACCCGGTCGACTGGTACCGCGAGAGCGAACCCACCCCCCACCTCGCCACCGTGGCGGCAGCCGTGTGGGCGGGCCAGCAGATCACCATGCGCTATGAAAGCTGGTCCGACACCGTGGAGCGAATGGCGAGCCCGTTGGGCCTGGTGCTGAAGGCCGGGGTCTGGTACCTCGTGGCGGTGCCTGCGGGCGCAGCGCATTCTGCAGATGCGGGGCCACGCACCTACCGCGTGTCCAACATCCTTGCGGCCACAGCGCTGGCCGCCACTGTGCGCCGCCCGGCGCAGTTTGACTTGGCGGGCTATTGGGCGCAGTCCATCCGACGATTTGAATCAGGGATTTACACCGGCGAAGCGGCGCTGCTGGCCACACCGGCCGGGCTCAAGGGTCTGCGCGCGCTCAGCAGCGCCGTGGCCCGCGCGGTGGCTGCCGCCCCGCCACCCCGCCGCAAGGACGGGCGCGTGGCCGTGACCATTCCCATCGAATCGGTGGAGCATGCGTGCGGGCAGGTGATGCGGCTGTCACCGCAGGTGGAGGTGCTGCGGCCTGTGGCGTTGCGCCGCGCGCTGGTGGAGCGGGTGCGGGCCACTGCGCGCCTGTATGGCGTGCCTGCGCCGTGACAACTAGGGTTGCCAAATCACTATTGATTCAATAGCTATCAGCGCTTGATGGATAAGCGGTAGAGCCCTAACACACTTGAAATTCTAGGCGCCACAAGGCGACTCGCTCTTCCCTCTTTGCCCTTCCCTCACGCGCCCAGCAGCGCGCCGCCCGAATGCCGGCGTGCGCCCGCGCCGTTGCCCACCCGGAACACAGCCACCGACTCCACCAGCCCATGGGCCTGCTGATTGAGCGTGCTGGCAGCAGACGCCATCTGTTCGACCAGTGCGGCATTCTGCTGCGTGGACTGGTCCAGTTGCGCCACGGCGCTGCCGATGTGGCCGATGCCGGTGCTTTGCTCGCGCGTGGCGGCGCTGATCTCGCCAATCAGGTCGGCCACACGTTTGACCTCGCCCACGATCTCGGTCATGGCCGAGCCTGCTGTATTCACCAGCGTGGAGCCGGTCTCCACCTTGTGCACGCTGGCTTCGATGAGCGACTTGATCTCTTTGGCCGCCTGCGCGCTGCGCTGGGCCAGCGTGCGCACTTCGCCCGCCACCACCGCAAAACCACGCCCTTGTTCACCGGCGCGGGCGGCTTCCACCGCAGCGTTAAGCGCCAGGATGTTGGTCTGGAAGGCGATGCCGTCGATCACGCTGATGATGTCGCCAATGCGGCGCGAACTGGTGGTGATGTCGTTCATGGTGGTGACCACCTGGGACACCACCGTGCCGCCATGTTCTGCTGCCGCACGGGCAGCGGATGCGAGCTGGCTGGCCTGCTGCGCGGTGTCCGAGTTTTGCTGCACCGTGGCCGTCATCTCTTCCATCGACGCCGCGCTTTGCTGCAGGCTGCGAGCTTGCTGCTCGGTGCGGTGCGACAAATCGGTGTTGCCGGTGGCGATCTCGTGCGAACCCGATTCGATTGCGGTGGCGGACAAACGCACGCGGCCCACGATGTCGGCCAGGGCCGTCTGCATCTCGCCCAACGATGCCAGCACGCTGTTGGCAGGTGCGGCGGTACTGCCGGGCACGGGACCCAGGTCACCCGACGCCACGCGCCGTGCGGCGGCACTGAGCTGTACCGGGTCGGCGCCCAGCGACCGCATCAGGCTGCGGTTGATCAACGTGGCCAGACCGATGGCCGCCAGGATCGCCGCAATGGCCGAGGCGATGAGCGTGAGGCGCTTGGTTTGGTATCTGTCGGCGGCGCTGCGGATCTCCTGCTCGCCCGATGTGGTGATGAACTGCGTGTACTGCGCCGTGGTCCCGATCAGCTGCTTGAGCAAAGGCTGGCATTCGGCATTCATCTTGGTGGTGGCGTCGTCCTTTTTGCCGGCCAGTGCCAGCGCCACGATGTCGAGCGCCACGGGGCCGTAGCGGCCTTCGATGGAATCGAGCTTCTGAAACAGGTCCCGCTCTGCAGCCTGGGCCACTTTGGAGTCTGCCAGCGCGCGCTTGAGCAGGGCCATGCGCTCCTGAACACGCTCGTGCGCGGCCTTGACGGCGATGGTTTCGGCCTGGATGTCGTCCGGGCTGGCAAGCAGGATCAGGTTGCGTGCGGCAATGGCGCGTGCATTGGCGGCCTCTTGCACGTCGCGCGCCAAGTTGCCGCGGTGAAACTCGTTGTTGACAAGGTTCTGGAACTCATCCTGCGCGACGCTGAGGCTGCGCAGAGACAGGATGGAGACCCCGATCAATATGGCGATGAGCACGGAAAATGCGATTGTCAGTTTCTGGGTGACGGTTTTACGGTGGAAGTTCATGTAGGGAGGTGACCGCCAAACAACGGAAAGGGTACTGGCGATTCACCAAAAAGAATTAACAATCTGTTTTCAATCTGATTGGACACAAAACAACCGGTTAGGCCATTTGTTACTTCATGTTCCAAAATGTGAATTGTCGGTTACATGGCGCAGGAGTGCTGTAGGCCAACTTCGACAGCTGAGTCTAGGTAAGGGGCTTCCAGCGCTGTTACATATCGCCGGGCGGTATTCGGCGATGTATGGAATACCGGGGGCGTGCCTGCGTACTGACTTGTTTGTTTGCTTGGCGCATTCGCAAAAATCAGCAAAGGTTTTGGCCGAAAACTGTTGTGGTGTGAAGGCCGGGCGCTATCAAGATCCCGCACCAAAAATCAGCGGCGCGAAACCATGGCTGCCTCACGCAGCGACTGGGCACGCCAGCGAAGGGCCGCACGATCCGGGCGCCAGGATCGCCACCAAGCTGCCCCGCCACTCGTTACAACCCCCGCGCCACCATGTCCAGCAACCGCTGCCCCAGCCCGTCCAGCAGGGGCTGCGGCGTGCCGCGCAGCGGCCCGTCAATGCTGAGCAGCGCCATGCCGTGCACGGTGGACCATGCCAGGTACTCCGCGCCGGGGCGGCGTTCGGGTGGCAGGGCGCCAGCGGTGACCAGGTCATCCAGCGCGGCGCTCAGGTGCTGAAAGGGGTTGAGGCCCGTGGCGCCGCCCATGGCTGGGTCGGGATGGGCCTGCACTGTGAAGCGGCCCCCGAACGCGGTGCGGAAAAGGCCCGTATCGGCGTGCGCAAACCGCATGTAGCCCGCGCCCACGGCACGCACCTTGGCGTGGGCCTGCTCGGTGGGGGTGCCGGTGGTGGGCACCTGGGCCAGTTCGGCCTCCATGAAGTGCGCGGCAGCGGCCACGGCGGCGGCGCGCACGGCGTCCAGCAAGTCGTCGCGGTTGGCAAAGTGGCGGTAGGCCGCGTTGGGCGCCACGCCCGCGCGGCGTGTGGCCTCGCGCAGCACCACGGCGTCGGGCCCGCCCTGGCGCGCCAGCTCAATGCCCGCGTCCAGCAGCGCGCGGCGCAGGTCGCCATGGCGGTAGGTAGCGCGCGGGGTGGGGGCAGTGCTGGTTGTTCGGACCGCGCTGGAAGCGCGGGCGTTGCGATTGCTTAAGGGCATGGCGGACTTGGATGTGGACACTGTCCATTATCTTTGCTATTGTTTGTGGACGGTGTTCACAATGAGGTGGGCACTTTCTTTTTTGTGACCCACACCAGGCATTCGTTCTGTGAAAAGCCTGGTCTGCAAGGAGACCTCCATGAAAGTCGAGTCCTACCTGATGTTTGAAGGCCGCTGCGAAGAGGCCCTGGATTTCTACCGCAGCGCCTTGGGCGCCAAAGTCGGCACCCTCATGCGCTACAAGGACAACCCCGAGCCCGCTGGCGCACCTGGCTGTGGCGAAGGCAGCGGCCCGGGCCCCACGCCCGAGATGGTCATGCATGCCGAGTTCACCGTGGGCCAGACGACGCTCATGGCGTCCGATGGCATGGGGTCGGGCAAGGCCATTTTTCAGGGCATATCGCTGGCACTGAGCCCGGCAGACGAGGCCGAGGCCAAGCGCCTGTTCAATGCGCTGGCCGACGGCGGCCAAGTGCAGATGCCGCTGGCCAAGACCTTCTTCTCGCAGGCTTTTGGCATGGTGGCCGACCGCTTTGGCGTGCCATGGATGGTGGTGGCGCCGGAATGAAGCCCATGCTTGCCCTCTACGGCCACCCCTTTTCGTCCTACACCCAGAAGGTGTTGACGGCGCTGTATGAAAACGGGACGCTCTTTGAACTGCGCAACCTCGACCCCGCTGCGCCGGGCGACCATGGGCCCGAATGGTTGCGCCGCTGGCCTCTTGCCAAGTTTCCGGCTCTGGTGGATGGTGATCGCACGGTGGTGGAGAGCAGCATCGTGATCGAGCACCTGCAGATCGCCCACCCGGGGCCGGTGCGGTTGATACCGCTGGACCCGGCAGCAGCGTTGGAGGTGCGGTTCATGGACCGCTTCTTTGACCTGCACGTGATGGCATCCATGCAGCACGCGGTGAATGCCGCGTTGACGGGCGACCCTACCAAGCGCGCTGAGGGCCTGGCCTGGGCCGCAGACAAGCTGGAGAAGGCCTATGCATGGCTGGAAGGCGAATGGGCCCGCCGCACCTGGGCTGCGGGTGACGGCTTCACGATGGCCGACTGCGCAGCCGCGCCCGCGCTGTTCTATGCCGACTGGACGCACCCCATTGCCGCCACCTATCCGCAGCTGCGCGCCTACCGCGCACGGCTGCTCGCGCGGCCATCGTTCGCGCGGGCGGTGGAGGGCGGCCGACCCTACCGCCACTACTTTCCGCTCGGTGCCCCCGACCGTGATTGAGTCGGCAAAAAGCCATTGAGCCATTGACTTGCCAACCAAGGAGACTGACATGATGAATCCCGAACCCCACGCTATGCACCGCTGGCTGCAGCAGCTGATGGGCGACTGGACCAGCGACGCTAACTGCGACGCCCCACCGGGCGAATCCGGCCAGCCCGCGCAAGAGCACTCCACCGGCTCCGAGCACGTGCGCGCCCTGGGCAATCTGTGGGTGCTGTGTGAAGGCACGGGCACCATGCCAGGTGGCGGGGAGGCCCGCATGCTGATGACACTGGGCTACGACCCCGAGAAGAACGTGTTCCGCGGCACCTGGGTGGGGTCGATGATGACCCACATGTTCGTGTACGAAGGCACGCTGGACGCCGACCAGAAAGTGCTGACGCTCGAGACCGAAGGCCCCAGCTTCAAGGACGACGGCAAGACCGCGCGCTACCGCGACGTGATCACCCTGGTGAGCGCGAACGAACGCACACTGACATCGTTCGCGCTGCAGCCGGACGGGAGCTGGTCGCAAATGATGCAAGCGACCTACCGGCGCAAGTGACAGCGGACGGGTGGGCGGACGGGCGGGGCCACTTGCCAAGACAGCCCGGCAATACAGTGACATGCTGCAGGTCGCGGGCGCGGTGACTGATGTCCAGAGCCCGCGATCAGCGCGAGAATCTCGTCATCCCACCACGAATGCTGGGGCGTGAACGCCGCGAAGCCGCGATGGACGCCCCCTGCTCTGCACTTCTGGCTTGCGAAAGGAGCAATGGATGCCATGGCACTTGCGCGCCGACAGAGACCCTGTTGCGTTGGAAGCGTGTTCTTTTCGCTCGCTGCTCCAGAGCGCGGTGCTTGTTTTCCTTGCTCCAGGCCTGATGGCTCCGGCCTTGGCTGCACCCGCGGATGAACTGGTCGCACTGGTCGCACTGGTCAACGACTACCGGAACGAGAACCGCAATTGCGGCAAGCGTCGCCTGCAATCGGCGGGCCCGCTGGCTCCCCACAAGGGTCTCAGCAATCTGGAAATTGCTGGCGCTGGGGATCTGAAGGCGGCGTTGCGCGCCCGCGATTACACGCCAGCCGCGGTGCAGGTGCTTCAGGTCTCCGGTTTCAGCGATCCCCAGTCCGCAATGAACATGCTCAAGAAGCATTACTGTGAGCCGCTGATGAATCCGCAATATGTGGACATTGGCGTGTCGCACACCGGCACATCGTGGCGTGTGGTGCTTGCGCGGCCGGTGCTGTCTGCAGCCTTGAAGGACTGGCCTGAAGAAGGCCGGGAGATCCTGAAGTTGACCAACGAGGCGCGAGCCAAAGACCGCCCGTGTGGCACAAAGGTTTTCAAAGCGGTGAAACCGGTCGCCTGGGCACCCCGGTTGGGCGCTGCGTCCCTTGCGCACAGCCGCGACATGGCCCGGCAGAACTACTTCAGCCACCGCTCGAAAAACGGTGGCCAGGCGAGCGACAGGGTGGAGGAACAAGACTACGCATGGCGGCAGGTGGGAGAAAACATCGCGGCTGGGCAAGGCTCGGCACAACAGGTGGTGGCTGCCTGGCTGTCCAGCCCGCCGCACTGTGCCAATCTGATGGGGAAAGATTTTTCGGAAATGGGCGCGGCGTATGCCATCGATCGCAACAGCGACGCCCTCATATATTGGACCCAGGTGTTTGCCACGCCGCGCTGAGCGCGCGCGTGTGTGCATGCTTGCGTACCTGCGCTCGCCGCCCTGTTCCATGTCGGCGAGAAGCGGGCGGCCGTCTCCCACGCCGATCCTCATCGCCAACGGCATGCATACGCGCCGCGACCTTCCGTGAGGGTTCGCTATAAAAATACTAGCTTTCGGCGCTTTATAGTTAAGCGCTAACCCTCGATTTGACTGAAATATTTCGGGTCGGAGGAAGTGTGGGAGGCTTCGCCACTGTCCCGCCTCCCGCACCGCACTGTTCCATTCACCGCTCTTCCGCTCAGGCACCATTGGCGCCATATTCCAGTGATCTGCCGCCCATTCGGGGCGGTGCCAATTTTGAGGAGCCTGTATGTCTTCGTCCCCATCCTCCACAACCCCGGTGGTGCCCATCGTGCGCGCCCAGGCGCTCGGCCCGCAGTGGCCCACGATGGACCCGTTTCTTTTCTGCGCCCACCATGACGACGCCTACCCCGCAGGCAATGGCGCGTTTGCGCCCGCCGTGCCGCTGGACGACCGCCAGATCGGCAGCGACTTCAGCCGCAAGGACGGCTGGAGCATGTACCACGGCGACACCGTGCCCGGCTTTCCCGGCCACCCGCACCGGGGTTTTGAAACCGTGACGCTGGTGCGCAAGGGCCTCATTGACCATTCCGACTCGCTGGGCGCTGCTGCGCGCTTTGGCGGGGGTGATGTGCAGTGGGTCACGGCGGGCAAGGGCATCGTGCATTCCGAGATGTTTCCGCTGCTCGACGCCACCGAGCCCAACCCGCTGGAGCTGTTCCAGATCTGGCTGAACCTGCCCGCGCGCAACAAGATGGTGGAGCCCCACTTCACCATGTTGTGGGACGAGCGCATTCCGCGCCTAGTGCACAACGACGCCGCCGGCCGCGCCACCACCGTTACTGTCGTCGCCGGTGCGCTGCCCGGGGCGCCCGCGCCGCTGGCACCGCCGCCCGAGTCCTGGGCCTCGCAAGCCGAAGCCGACGTGGCCATCTGGACCCTGCGCATGGACCCTGGCGCGGAGTGGACGCTGCCCGCGGCGCAAGGCAAGGCCACGCGCCGCATGCTGTACTTCTTTGTGGGCGACAGCCTGCGGGTGGGGCCACAGGACGTGGTCCAGCATGCTGCGCTGGAACTGGTGGCGGGGCAAGACTGGCCACTGATCAACACCGGCCCCACGCCTGTGGAATGCCTGGTGCTGCAAGGCCAGCCCATTGCCGAGCCTGTGGCCCAGTACGGGCCATTCGTGATGAACACGCAGGCTGAAATCATGCAGGCCATGAACGACTACCGCCGCACCCAGTTCGGCGGCTGGCCCTGGCCGGAACAAGATCCGGTGCATGGCAGCGAGGCGCGGCGTTTTGCGCGCTATCCGGGGCAGGTGGACGAGGAACGCCCTGGCGAGGCGCCGACTGCAGGATAAGCCTGGCCCGGCAACGGCCGGGCGCCTCGTGGACAATCCTTCGTTTTTGACTGCGCGCGCTGGTGGGGTGAATCCACCCGTCACACCTCCGCGCTGTTCCTCAAACCGAAAGCGCTAGCACCCCATGGCCCACATCACCAAAGACTCCGCCGTCACCATCACCTACAAGGTCACCACGCCGCAGGGCAAGCCGCTCGACGCGGGCAGCTTGTCGTACCTGCACGGTGGCTATGAAAACATCTTCCCCAAGGTCGAAGCCGCCCTCGAAGGCCAGGCTGTCGGCTTCAGCACCGCGCTGGACCTGGCTGTGGAAGACGCCTTTGGCGCCCGCGACGAAAGCCTGGTGCGCACCATCCCCAAAGCCGAGTTCCCCCCGGGCGTCAAGGTGGGCGGTCAACTGCAGGGCGTGGGCGCAGACGGGCAGCCCGCCGTGTTCAACGTGGTCAAGATCAAGGGCCCTGAGGTGCACCTGGACGGCAACCACCCGCTGGCCGGCCAGGCACTGAAGTTCAGCTGCAAGGTCACCGAAGTGCGTGCGGCCAGCGCGGAAGAAATTGCGCACCGGCATGTGCATGGGGCGCACGGGCACCAGCACTGAGCCCACGCTGCGCTTGCGCAGCGGGTGTGCCCTTGGCGGATGGAGGCGCGGGATCAGCGCGGCGGGGTGCTCGCTACAGCGGAGCCATCGCCGACGTCGATGGAGCCCCTGTGTCGCCCGCTTTGCGCCGAGGAATGAATTGGGTGTCGAGCAATGCCTCGATGCGCGCAAAAATCTCGTGGCGTGAAAACGGCTTCTTCATGAAGTCATCCGCGCCGATGCGGTTGGCATAGAACTGCTCGGTGGCGTGTTCGTTGCCGCTGATCATGATCACCGGGATGTTCTGCGAAGCGGGCAACTTGCGGATGGCGCGCAAGGCGTTGAACCCGTTCATGCCCGGCAGGATGATGTCCAGAAAGATCAGTTCAGGCGGGTCTTGGGCGATCAGGGCGAGGCCCTGTTCGGCGTCCAGGGCCTCGCGGGTGTCATAGCCCGCTGAGCGCAGCGCCTTGCGCAGCACGGCCACCACGGTGGGCGAGTCATCAATGATCAGCACAGTGGTGCCCTTGCGCGCGTTGACGCGTCGGCGCTGGCGCCGCTCCACGGGCGCCAGCGGCTGGGCGGGGGCGGCGTCGGCCCGGTCCGTTGGCTTGCGCACACTGGCCAGAATCCGGTCGAAGATGCTCATGGTGCTGTCTCGTTTCCTGTCGGCGTCTATTCACCGGGGTGCAAGTATCCCAGATGCGGCATTCTTGCCCGCTGCAAGTTGTGCAAAATTCATAGCTGTTGGCGCTTGCTGGATAAGCGCTAGAGGCCTAAAAAACTCAAAATTCTGCGATCAACGCCCGCCGCCGCGCACCAACCCGCGCCCGCGCAGCACGGGCTCTGCCGCCAGCTGCTCGCGCGCAAATTCCACAAAAGCACGCACCTTGGCAGGTGCTCGCCGCCCCGCTGGGTAGACGATGTGCACGGGCACCGGCGGCAGTTCGTGATCGGCCAGCACAATGCGCAGCCGCCCGGCACGCAGGCTGGCGGCGGCCTGGTAGGCCAGGCAGCGCGTCAGTCCCAGGCCTGCTTCGGCAGCGGCGATGTCCACCTCGTTGCTGTTGCTGATCCACGCAAACTGCGGCTGGCCCGTGGCGCCGTCCTTGAACTTCCAAGGCGCCACGGCCCGCGCATCGAATGAGAAGCCGATGGCGTGGTGCGCGGCCAGCTCATCGGGGTGCCGAGGCTCGCCGTGTTGAGCTACGTAGGCGGGTGATGCCACCACAAGGTGACGCAGCGCGCCCACCTGCACCGCAGTGAGGCCCGAGTCGGGCAGGTGGGCGATGCGGATGGCCACGTCCATGCCTTCGTCCAGCAAATGCACCAGCCGGTTGACGAACAGCGTGCGCACCTGAACACGCGGCTGGACGTGCAAAAAGCTCTGCACGATGGGCGCCACATGCTGGATGCCGAACATCTGCGGCGCGGTAATGGACAGCAGCCCCTGCGCCTCGGCCTGCGCGCCGCTGGCTGCTTGCTCGGCTTCTTGCAGGTCGTTGAGGATGGGGCGGCAGTCGGCCAGAAACCGCTCGCCCGCCTCGGTCAGCCGCACCAGGCGCGTGCTGCGCTGGAACAGCAGCACGCCCAGACGCGCCTCCAGCGCCGCAATGGCGCGGGTGACGGCCGCTGCCGAGCAGCCAAGGCGCCGCGCCGCCACCGCAAAGCCGCCTGCGTCGGCCGCGGCGACGAAGCATCGAAGGGTCTCCAGATGGTCCATTATTTCGCTTGGCGCAATTTTGAAAGCTGCACTATGGCTATTAACGTCGCGCCGTGCAATAGATAAGGTCGAGTCTTCCTCCCTCAGACCTGCAAAAGGACGTTCACCATGGCCCCCACCACCCCCCTCCTGCTCTACCGCATGCCCGTGTCGGGCCATTGCCATCGGGTGGAGCTGATGCTGTCCCTGCTGGGCCTGCCGCACCAGTTGATCAATGTGGATCTGCAGCGCGGTGAACACCGCAGCCCACAGCACCTGGCGCTGAACCCGTTGGGACAGGTGCCGGTGCTGGTGGACGCGGGCACGGCCATTAGCGACAGCAACGGCATCCTCGTCTACTTGGTGCAGCGCTACGCCCCGGGCAGCGCCTGGGTGCCGCAGGACGCGCTGGGCCAGGCGCAATTGCAGCGCTGGTTCAGCCTGGCCGCGGGCCTGCTGGTGCCTGGTGTGGCCAACCCGCGTTACGCCACGTTGGCGGGGCGTGCCGTCACCGACCGCGAGGGCGCTCTGGCCACCGGCAAGCGCCTGCTCGACTATATGGAGAGCGAACTGCAGGGCCGCGTGTGGCTGCTGGGCGGCGAGCAGCCCAGCCTGGCCGACATCGCCATGGTCAGCTACACCTCGCAGGCACACATCGCCGGTCTGCCGCTGGCGGCGTACCCGCGCATTTCCGGCTGGGTGGCCCGCTTGCAGGCGCTGCCCGGCTATGTGCCGCTGACCGACACGCTGGCCCCACCCACCCCGGTGGCCGCATGACCACCGCCAACACAACCACCGAGGCCTTCCACACGGGGGAGCAAGCCCTGCAGCAGCGTGTGGGCCTGCGCGATCGCATGGCCGCCATCGGCCCGCTGGTGATGCGTGACCACATGCCCGACCAGCACCGTGAGCTGTTCGAGAAACTGCCCACCCTGCTGTTGGGCGCGCTGGACGACGAGGGACAGCCCTGGGCGACCATGCTGGCCGGCCCGCCCGGGTTTGTGTACACGCCCGATGCGCAACAGATGGACATCACCACCGCGCCCAACGCTGCCGACCCCGTGCTGAGCCGGTTGTCGCTCGGCGCCCCGGTGGGCGTGCTGGGGCTGGAGCCCCACACCCGCCGCCGCAACCGCATGAATGGCGAGGTGGCCGCCTTCAGTGACGCAGGCTTGTCGATTGCCGTGGTGCAAAGTTTTGGCAACTGCCCCAAGTACATCCAGGCACGCCAGCCAGGCCTGCGCGCTGCGGTCACGCCGCCCGGGCCGGTGCAGGCGCTGGGCCCGGCACTGGATGCCGGGGCACTGGCCCGCATTCAGCAGGCCGATACGCTGTTCATCGCCAGCGCCTCGGCGGCGCAGCCGGGGGCGGCGCAGAGCGAAGGCGTGGACGTTTCGCACCGCGGCGGCGAGCCGGGCTTTGTGCACGCCGAGCCCACGGCGCAGGGCTTCGTGCTGCGGCTGCCCGATTACCCCGGCAACCAGTTCTTCAACACGCTGGGCAACCTGGCGCAACACCCGCTGGCGGGCCTGCTGGTGGTGGACTACGAGGGCGGTGGCCTGCTGCATTTGGCGGCGCGGGCCGAGTTGCTGTGGGACGACGCGTCGCGGGCGCCCTGGCCTGGGGCGCAGCGGGTGCTGCAGCTCACGGTGCTGCGCGGCCTGTGGCGGCCGGGTGTCTTGCCGTGGCGGTGGACGCCGCCGGTGGCCGCGCCGCAGTTCAGCGCGCTGCGTCGTGCCGAGGGGGCTGCGCTGCCGGACTGATGCGACGGCGCGGAATGGTGGCGTCGGCCTGCACCATGTGGGCGCTGCGTTCGTGCGCCGTCTGCGACAGCTCGGTGATGAGTGCCGCCTCGGGCAGGTTGTGCCAGTAGCGCGTGGGCATTTCCTTTTTCATCATGTTCAGCTTGAGCCGCGCAGGGTTGAAGATGTGGCGGTAGTAGGTGAGCCATAGCGCCTCGCCCGCATCGGGCGGCGGTGCATCGCTGCGCTGCGCGCCGGGGCTGGTGTGCAGGGCCTGGCCATCCCACCGGATGCACGCGTCGGGCGTGAGGATGGCCCACTGCATTTGCGTGAAGCGCCGAATGAAAAAGCCTGCGTTGGCCTCAGTGATGAAGTGGTCGGGCTCGAACCAGGCCATGTGCACCGTCTCCCCGTCGGGGTGCACCACGGGCCGAAAACGCACGAATGCGTGCATCTTGTGTTTGTCGCGCGCCACCGCGCGGGCCATGTGGTGGGCCAGCATGCGGTCGGCATCCAGCGGGTCGTGGCGCACGGCTTCGGCGTCGTCGCCGCCCTGTGCCATGCGCCACAGCAGCCGGTACATCAGCGCAAAGCGGGCGGGGTCGCGGTGCAGGATGAGCTGTTCGCACAGGCGCACAAAGTCGGGCGACACGCGCAGCTGCGGCGCATGGGATGCCGGGCTGGGGAGCGCGTGGCTGGTGGTCGGCTCGATGGCGAACAGGTCCTCTGCGGCATCGGCCTGGCAGCGCCAGTCCACGGCCTGCGGGGTGACACGGGCTTGCACCAACGCGCGCGCAGCGTGGCGAAAGCCGGGCCAGTCGGTGGGGTGGTCGAGCGTGATGGTGTGGCGCTGCATGCGGGTATTACCCCTCAAAACAAGCTGCGCTGTACGGGCGGCGGCACCAGCTGGTCTGCCAGGTCCGCCGCATCCAGCGTGCGGCCGGGGCGGTAGTCGGCCGCCTCCACGAAGGGCAGCACTTTTTTGAGCGGCACATGCAGCCGCGCCAGGTCCGCATGCCGCAGGCGGCGCACGCGGCGCGCGGCCAGCAGGCGGTCGACCGTCTGCACGCCAAAGCCGGGCACGCGCAGCAGCAGCTCGCGCGGGGCGGTGTTCAGGTTGACGGGGAAACGCTCGCGGTGCGCAATGGCCCAGGCGAGCTTGGGGTCCATGTCCAGCGCCAGCATGCCGGCCGGGCTGCCTTGATTGGATGGGTGGCGCGGCACGATCTCGTCGTGCGCGAAGCCGTAAAAGCGCATCAGCCAGTCGGCCTGGTACAGCCGATGCTCGCGCACCGTGGGCGGCGCAATGAGGGGCAGCGCGCGCGCCGCGTCGGGGATGGGGCTGAACGCCGAGTAGTACACGCGCCGCAGCCGGTGTGTGCCGTACAGCCGCGCGCTGGTGGCCAGGATGGTGCTGTCATTCGTCGCATCGGCCCCCACGATCATCTGCGTGCTCTGCCCGCCCGGCGCAAAGTGCGGCACGCTCGCGCGGCGGGTGTTGCGGGACTGCGGCATCGACACGATGGCCTGGGCCGCCTGCGCCTTGCGCGCCGCACGCGACTCGCCAATGTGCACCGCCATGCGCGCCATCGACCGGTCGATGGCCGCACTGTTCTTCTCCGGCGCCAACGCGGCCAGGCCCTCGACCGTGGGCAGCTCGATGTTGATCGACAACCGGTCGGCATAGCGGCCCGCGCGCTCCATCAGCTCGGGCGACGCGTCGGGAATCGTCTTCAGGTGGATGTAGCCGCGAAAGTCGTGCTCCTCGCGCAGCACGCGGGCCACCTCCACCACCTGCTCCATGGTGTAGTCGGGGCTCTGGATGATGCCGCTGGACAGGAACAACCCCTCGATGCAGTTGCGCCGATAAAAGTCGAGCGTGAGTTGCACCACCTCATCGACCGTGAACCGCGCGCGCGGCACGTTGCTGGTCACGCGGTTCACGCAGTACAGGCAGTCGTACTGGCAGAAGTTGGTGAGCAAGATCTTGAGCAACGAGATGCAGCGCCCGTCCGGCGCATAGCTGTGGCAAATGCCCATGCCCTCGGTGGAGCCCATGCCCCGCCCCCCCACCGAGTCGCGCGGCGCTGCACCGCTCGATGCACACGAGGCGTCGTACTTGGCAGCGTCGGCGAGGATGGCGAGCTTGGACTGTAAATTCACTGGATGAATTTACAGTATTTTGAGAGGCCGACAGCCTCTTGGGGTTAAATCAATCCGCTGGTAATTTGCAAAATTGATAGCTATTGGCGCTTGATGGGCAAGCGCTAGCGGCCTAAAACACCTAAATTTGAGGTGTTGCCTCGCCCCGCGTCAAATAGCTCAGGGCTGACGTGCCAGTGCCCGGCGCAGCAGCCGCGAGGCGCGCTCGCGCAGCGGAGAGGCCGGGTGGCGCACCGGAGGCCGTGGGTGGGCTTTAGCCAGCTCGCAGGCGGTCAGAAAGTCTTCGAGGATCGCGGTGTCGTCCAGCGTGTCGGACCCGGCCTTGTGGAACTCGGGGTGCCACTGCGTGGCGGCGATGTAACCGCGCCCTGGCGCTGGCTGCAGGCGGATGGCTTCGGGCACGCCATCGGGCTCGCTCAGCGCCTCGACCACAAAGTCTGGCGCCACGCGCTTGATGCCCTGGTGGTGGATGCTGTTGACGCGCGCGCGTGGCGTGTCGGGGTACAGCTTGGCCAGGTGCGATTCGGGAACGATCTGGATGTCGTGGAAATGCTGGTCGTAGGTGCTGGCATTGCGGTGCTGTTGTGCGCCGGGGTGCTGGGTCTCGATGTCCTGGTACAGCGCGCCGCCGAAAGCCACATTGATCAGCTGCAGCCCCCGGCACACGCCAAAGATGGGCTTGCCCACTTCGGCAAATGCCTTGACCACAGCCAGGTCGTACAGGTCGCGCACCCGGTCGCCCACCCATTCGTCGCGCAGCGGCTCTTCACCATAGTTGCCGGGCCACACATCGGCGCCACCGTGCATGACCACGCCATCCAGCCACTCGGCGTAGTGCGCCAGCGTCACGTCGCCGCGCGCCGTTTCCCCCGTGGGGCAAGGGACCATCACCACCATCGCACCCGCCGACATGATCCAGTGCGCAATGGACTGCTCCACGTATTGCAGGGTTTTGCCGGTGAACAGGGGGCGGGCGGGGTCGGCGTGTTGAAAACAGGCGGACAAACCGATCTTGAGACGGGGGGCTGCGGGCATGAGAGGGTGGCTCCAGCGGCGCGTTGAATGCGCCTGAGTTGCAATGCAAGGGGGTCTCTCTTTGTAGCACCGGACCCTTATCCCGCGTGTAGGAAAGGGCCGTGCAGCGCCCAGACGTGACGAGCGGTGTTACGCGACGCAACAAAACGTGGCTTTCTTCATGAAATGTGATGGCTGAGCGGGCGCCGCCTCGCGTGTTGAGCCAGGCGCCTCGCCATAATTTCTGCTCGCCGGGTGCCAGGGAGGGGCACCGGGTGCGACGTGTTTGCCTTCCGCGAAAGCTTCAAGACATGCCCCACAAGAAAATCCGCGTGCCCAGCGCGAGCACCATGGCCGTGGCCATAGCGCTGGCCTGGCCGCTGTGTGCTCAGTCCGCCGTGCCCGCCGGCGCTGCGGCTGAAATCATCAGCCTGCAAGGCGCGGGCGACCAACGCACCGCCAACGCCACTGCATGGCAACCTGCGCGCCCAGCGCAGGCTCTGGTCGCCGGAGACTTTGTGCGCACACGCGAGGCGGCCAAGATGGCGCTGCTGTTCGCCGACGACACGCAGCTGCGCCTGCACCAGAACACCGTGCTGCAGGTCAACGGCGTGGCCACACCGGCCCAGCCCGTCACCACCTTGCTGCTCAGCGCGGGACGGGCGTGGACCCAGACGCGCCGCGCCGATGGCAGCCGGCTGAACCTCGAAACCCCGGCAGCCACCGCGGCGATTCGTGGCACCGATTGGCACATGAGCGTGGAAGACGACGGCCGTTCGGTGTTGACCGTGCTGTCGGGCACGGTGGAGTTTTCCAATGCGCAAGGGCTGGTGTCGGTCAGCGCCAACGAGGCGGCGTTGGCCGAGGTGGGCAAGGCCCCGGTCAAGCTGGTGCTGAGCCAGCCGCGGGATCGTATCCAGTGGGTCAATGCGCTGGGCGCCGACCCGGTACCGCATCTGGCGGCCGAGCCGGTGCCGCCAGTGCTGGCACCCGTGCTCCGGGCCCTGGCGGCGCGGGACGTTGCCGCAGCCCGCGCTGCGCTGGCGCAGGCGCGCGGCACGGTGCCGCCTGCTTGGGCCGCTGCGTTGGAATCGGCGATATCGCTGCAGGCGGGCGACTTGCGCTTGGCGCGCGAGCAACTGGCCGCCCAGCTGAGTGCAAACGCAACCGCCTCCGCAGCCCCCCACGCGCCGCTGGCGGTGTGGCTGATGCAGTCAGACCTGCAGCTCATGGACGGTGAGGGCGCGGCAGCCGTGAGCACCCTGCGCGATGCACTTGCCCGCTGGCCCCGGCACCCGGCCATCCTGGCGCAGCTGGCGCGCGTGCAGATGCTGACAGACCGTGTGGACGAAGCCACGGTCACGCTGGCGCAGGCCCAGGGCACCGCGCACATCGACCTCGCGCTCGTGCGTGCCGAGCTGGCCCGGCGCCAGGGCGATGCCCCTGGCACCTTGGCGGCCTACACCCAGGCCACTCAGCTAGCCACCGACGACGCGCGTGGCTGGCAGGGCCTTGGCAGCGCGCACACCGAGCGCGAAGACACGGGACCCGCGCGTGAGAGCCTGCAACGCGCGCTGGCGTTGGCGCCGCATGCCCCTGGCGCCTATGGCGAGCTGGGCACGCTCGAAACCTTCGTGAACCAGTTCACCGAGGCAGGCCATGCGTTTGCTACAGCGTTGGGGGACAACCCCGCAGACTATGTGGCGTTGACCGGGCAGGGGCTGCTGCACCTCAAGCAAGGCCACCCGCAGGCAGCGCTGGATGCCTTCTTGCGGGCCGGTGTGATGGAGCCCCGCTACGCCCGCGCCAAGACCTGGACCGCGGTCGCCTACTACCAGCTGGGCCGCCACCAGGACGCGCTGGCCACGCTGCGCCAGGCTATCGCGCTGGACGACAAGGACCCCGTGCCCCACATGCTGCTGGCGCAGATCCACACCGATCTATTCGAGCCCGGCGAGGCCGTGGAGGCCGCCCGCGCCGCCGTGCAGCGCATGCCCTACCTCAAGTCGCTCAATCAGGTCGCCAACGACCAAAAGGGCAGCGCCAACCTGGGCGCGTCGCTTGCCTTTTTTGGCATGGAGGACTGGGCGCTGGAGCTGGCGCAGCAAAGCTTTTATCCGTATTGGGGTGGCAGCCACCTGTTTCTGGCGGATCGCTATCAGGGAGAGTTCAACAAGAACTCGGCGCTGTTTCGGGGCTTTCTGACCGATCCCATGTCGTTTGGCGCCAGCCAGCGGTATTCGTCGCTGCTGCAGCGCCCCGGCAGCCATGGCGCGGTGGGCGTCACGCTGGACCGGGAGCTCTACCAGCTCGGCTCGCCGTCGGTCACCCTGAACGGCATGGACAACAGCCGCGTGCCGGTGTCTTGGTTCGTCAAGGCGCAACACCTGTCCGCCAACCGGTTTCCTATCGACATCGGCGTGGTCAATGCCCCGGCGGTGTATGACGAGTCAGGCGGGGGCAAGGTGCGTGGCCATGCGTTGACGCTGGGCATGGGGATGCAGCCCACCGAGCGGCTGAACCTGTTTGCCTATGCCAACCAGTTCGACATGGACCTGCGCGGGACCAACAAATTTCAGACCGAACTGAGCAACACCCTGAGTCAGGGTGTCGTGGGCGCATCGTACCGATGGGGCCCCGCAGAACAGACGTGGTTCAAGATGGGGCGCAGCGTGGAGAACACGCTGGCGCTCAGTTACCCCGCTGTGTTTGAGGCGCCCCCCTTTGTCGGCATCCTGGGAATGGCATCGCAGCCGCGCAAGCGGTTTTCGGACATCCAGCTGCGGCACAGCGTGGACCCGCAACCAGGCACGCGCCTGTCGGCCACGCTGGAGCACGTGAAAGAAACGCAGCTCAGCGAAACAGTGGCGGACGGAGCATTACTGACCGACCTGCCGGACGGCTCCATTGGAGGCCTTCGGTATCTTTACGGAGGCGCCAACAAGATCGACCGGCGGTACACAGCGCTCACGCTGGCAGGGTCGCACCAATGGAACCCTGCCGTACTGATGGACGGAGCCCTGGGCCTGCAACAGATTCGCCACCGCGTGAACGGTATCAACTATGTGGAGCTGGAGCAGCTGGACTACGCCGACATTACGGAGGCAGCACGTGCCGACACCGAACGGGTGGCAACGCCGCGGGTGGGGCTTGTCATCAAGCCCGCACCCGGCACCACGCTGCGGCTGGCCTACCAGGACTGGTTGCGGCCGCCGAGTGTCTCGACCCTTGCCGATGTGGAAACGGCTGGCATCCCGGTCGAAGACCGTCTGGTGGAGGCGGGCGGTCGCCACAAACGCACGGTAGCCCAGCTGGGCATGGAGCTTGGCGCGCGCACCTTCATGAGCGTGCGGGTGGACCACCTGCGCGTGCGCAACCCCGGCACACTGAGGGTGGACCTGCGCACGCCCAGCCTGCCGTTTCTGGAGGAGATGCGCAATGCGCAACTGGTCAACCTGTCGACCACTGACGTGCTGGAAGACACGCCCAGCTACGAAGCCGGCACGCTGCAAACGCTGGCCGCGGGTGTCAACCACATGTTCACACGCCGTTGGTCCGGCTACGCCAAATACCTGTACCAGCACAGCACCAGCCAGTACGCGGGTAGTGACGGCGACCCCGCCATCACGGGCCGCATGATTCCCTACATTCCGCGCCACACCGCGGTGCTGGGGGCCACCTGGGCCAGTGCGCAGCGGGTGTACCTGAGCGGCCGCGCGGTGTACCGTTCCGAGCGCTTCGAAGACAAGGAGAACCTGACCCGTCGCCCACCGGGCTGGAGCCTGGACCTGATGGGTTTCTGGGAATCGCAGGACAAACATTGGGTGCTGGGCGTGGCCGCACTGAACCTGTTCGGCCCCAAGTCAGACCGCCAGAAGACCCGCTATGTTCTGGATGCGCGGTACCGGTTCTAAGGCGCCGCGCCCGTTGGCACGGCGTCAACAACTGGTGTCACTGGTGTCACTGGTGGCGTGTGCGCTGGCACTGCTGCTGGTGGGTTCTGCCACGCTCACCCGGCCCTGGCATGCGCTGGAGTTCAAGACCTTCGACGTGTTGACGGCGCTGGCTGCTCCCTATCGCACCACACTGCCGGTGGTGATCCTGGCCATTGACGAGCCCACGTTTCAAGAGCTGCAACAGCCATGGCCGTTCCCGCGCAGCCTGCATGCACAGTTGCTGCGGCGCCTGAAGGAGGACGGCGCAGTGGCGGTGGGGCTGGATGTGGTGTTTGCCGACCCGTCCTCAGACGCCGAGGACGCCGCGCTGGCGCGTGCCATTGCTGACACAGGTCCCGTGGTGCTGGCCTCGACCCGCGAGAAGATCGACAGCGCCAATGCCGCGCTATGGCTGGACGTTCTGCCGCTGCAGCGGTTTCTGGATGCGGGCGCCGACGCTGGCGATGCCGGGGTGGAGCCGGACGACGATTTTGTCGTGCGCCGCACTCCGGTGGCACCCGAAAATTTTGCCTTGCGGCTGGCGCAACGCGCGGCCGAGGCGCGTGGTCAGGCGCCGGTGCTGCGTCATTTCGACTGGATCGGTTACCGCGGGCCCCGCGGCACGTTCGACACGCGCTCGTACTACCAGGCGCTGGAGCCGGGCCTGCTGCCCGCGGGATTCTTCAAAGGCAAGATCGTGCTGGTGGGGCGCTCCGCGCGCACTGCCACCGAACTCACCCGCTCGCAGGCCGATCTGTTCAATTCGCCCTTTGGTACGGCAGGGGGCGAGCGCCTGTTTCCGGGCGTGGAACTGCAGGCCACGCTGGTGGACAACTACCTCACCGGAGGCGGGCTGCGCAGTGTGTCGGACGGCTGGACGCTGGCGCTCACCGCGCTGCTGCTGCCTGTGCTGCTGTGGGCCAGCCGCCGAGGGCACCCGGCGGCTGTGGCGGGGCTCACGGGCGTGTTGGTGGTGGCGATGGGGGCGGGGTCGTGGTGGCTGTTTGCGGGTCTTCGGGTCTGGTGGCCACCGCTGCTGCCGGCGATTGCGGCGGTGTCGCTGTATGCCGCCACCGCGCTGGTGGCCTACGCCGCCGTGCGCCAGCGTGCTCGCCAGACGCGTTCGATGTTTGCGCAGTATGTGCCGCCTGCGGTGGTGGCGCGCCTGGTGGCGCAGCCCGACCTGATGCGGCTTGGCGGCGAGGCACGCGAGGTCACGCTCATGTTCACCGACCTGGCCAACTTCACCACCTTGTCCGAACAGCTCAGTGCCGAACAGACGGTCGAAGTCCTCACGGGCTACTTCAACGCGATGACGCCCATCGTGCATGCCACCGGCGGCACGGTGGACAAGTTCATCGGCGATGCGGTGATGGCCTTTTGGGGCGCGCCGCTGGATGACGCGCAGCATGCCGAACACGCGGTGCGCGCCGCCATCGCCATGCAGCAGGCCATGCAGCCGCTGGTGGCCGACCTGCAAGCGCGCGGCCTGCCGCCCATCCACATGCGCATCGGTCTGCACACGGGGCGGGTGGTGGTGGGCAATGTGGGATCGGAGCAGCGTTTCTCGTATACCGCCATTGGCGACGCGGTGAACCTGGCCGCCCGGCTGGAGGGCGCCAACAAGGCGTTTGGTACGGGCATCCTGCTGTCGGCTGCCACGGCGGCCCAACTGCCGCCGACCCTGGCATTGCGGGCTCTGGACGACGTGGTGGTCAAAGGCAAGACCGAGCCGGTGCGGGTCTTCACACCTTGCGAAGACGCGGCGGTGCGCGATGCCAGCCAGGCTGCGCTGGACGCGTTCCATGCGCGCGACTGGGACGGTGCCGAGCGGCATCTGGCGCAGGTGCTGCGCCTGCTCCCGGGCGATGCAGCGGCACAGCGATTGCAAGAGCGCGTGGCGGCCGCGCGCATGCTTCCTGAGGGCGCCGACTGGTCGCCCGCGGTATCTCTCGACAAGCTCTGACCAGGCGTTTTTGGGCCACTGACACCCACGGGGTTTTTGCCAGCGCCCAGCACATCGGCGTGGAGCCTGCGCGTGGCCATGGCAAGACCCGGCCACTAACAGGTTCTTACCGGTGGATTTGCCAAAGGTGCGACCATGGGGGTTCGCGGGACTGCCGCCCTCTGCCTTGTTGGCGTGCGGTGGCCCCTCTCGGAACCCTTATCAAGGAGCACCTCCATGCAAGTACAAGTCAACACTGACGACCACATCCACGGCGGCGAGTCGCTGGCGCAATGGATCACGGACGAATCCAAAAGCCGCCTGTCGCGCTTTCAGGATCACATCACGCGGTTGGAGGTGTTTCTGTCGGATCTGGATGCAGGCAAGTCGGGCGCCAACGACAAACGCTGCCGCATCGAAGCCCGCGTCACGGGTCGCCAGCCCATCACCGTGACCGACGAAGCCGACAAGATGGCCAACGCTTTTATCGGTGCTTCCGACAAGCTGAGCCGCGCGCTTGATACCGACCTGGGCCGCGTCAAAGACCGCCATGGCCGCGACACGATCCGCACGGCCGCAGCTGCGGCTGAGGGGGAGTGAATTTATAGGGAAATTGGCCTCTGGCGCTTGATGGATAAGCGCTAGCAGCTATTGATTTCGTAGCGGTTGGTGTGCTAAGCGAAAAGGCCTTGCGGCTGTGGTGGCTGCAAGGCTTCTTTTTTAGAGATCCAGGACGAGCAGCTTGCCGCGGGCGCGCGAGCAGCAGGGCATGAACTGCTCGTTGGCCGCCTTTTCTTCGTCGGTCAGGTACATGTCGCGGTGGTCCACGTCGCCCTCCAGCACGCGCGTGAGGCAGGTGCCACACACACCTTGCTCGCACGAAGTGAGGATGTCGATGCCTTCCTTGCGCAGGGCCTCCACCACCGACACATCGGGTGCAATGGCGTAGACCTTGCCGGTGCTGGCAATGCGCACGTCAAACCCCTGGTCGCCCGAGGTGTCCTGCGCGGGCGCACCAAAGTATTCAAGATGAATATGGTCGTGCGCCCAGCCCATGGCCTTGGCAGTGCTCACCACATGGTCGATGTAGCCTGCCGGGCCACACACATACAGGCGCTTGTCCGGGCCGGGGTTTGCCAGCACGACGGCCAGATCCAGCTTTTGGTCGGGGGTACCTGCGTCGAAATGAAAATGCACGCGCGGCGCCATGGGCGATGCTGCAATCTCACTGGCAAACGCCGTGCGCTCGGCCGAGCGGGTGCAGTAGTGCATTTCAAAGTCGGCCCCCGTGCGCGCCAGCCGGTCGGCCATGCACAGCAACGGTGTCACGCCAATGCCGCCCGCCAGCAGCACGCTGTGCCGTGCCGGGTGCAATGCGAAGTGGTTGCGGGGCGTGCTGATGGTGATCACATCCCCTTCGTGCACGTTGTCGTGCATGTCCACGGAGCCTCCGCGCGAGGCGGGGTCGCGCAGCACGGCGATGCGGTAGCGGTGGGATTCGTGTGAGGCGTTGCACAGCGAATATTGGCGCACCAGACCACCATTCTTGCCTCCGGGCAGGTGCACATCGATGTGCGAACCTGCGCTGAAGGGTGGCAGCGCGGCGCCATCCACACGCGCCAGCTCAAAGCTGGCGATGCCTTCGGCCTCGGCCTGCTTTTTGACAACGCGGACGTTGAGGGTTTCTTGCGCGGTCATGCAGCCACCCCTTGTGGCGGCGCCGGGGCACGCTCTGCCGCCAGGACGCGGTCGAGCACTTTGCGCGACTGCACGCCGCCCGCGTCGATGTTGAGCATGAGCAGCTTGCGGTCGGGGTAGCGCAGCAGGTTTTGTTGCTGCATCTCCAGCATGTCCTGGTCTTCGGCAAAAATCTTGCCCTGGCCTTCGCGGATCTGCGCGGTCAGCGACGGGTCCTGCGGCTTGAAGTGGCGCGCCATGCCCCAGAAGTAGTGGATCGACGTTTCGGTCTCCGGCGTGATGAAGTCCACCACGATGCTGGACGCCTTCTTGTCGGCTGGCGCGTCATAGCCGCCATGGCCCGCCAGCGCCACGCCCACTTCGATCAGCACATGGCTGGGCGGCGTGAAGTGGCAGATCTGCCAGCGGTCCACCAACTGGTCGTCGGGCAGGCCGTTCATGCGCAGTGCCATTTGCCAGAACGGGGGGGCTTCGATGTTTTCCATAAAGCGGCTGGTGATGACCTCGTCGCCCTCTACGCGGGTCTTGCACGGCACCTCGTCGATCTCTTTTTGGCCGATGCTGGTGGAGTGCACATAGGTCTCGTGCGTCAGGTCCATCAGGTTGTCGATCATCAGGCGGTAGTCGCAGGCAATGTGGTACAGCCCGCCGCCGTAGGCCCACTCGGGGTTCTCGGCCCAGGGAAGGTGGTGGATGGTGGCAGGGTCCGCCTGCGCGGGATCGCCCGGCCACACCCAGATGAAGCCGTAGCGCTCCACCACGGGAAAGCTGCGCGTTTTGGGAAAACCCTGCACCCGCTGGCCCGGCATCGACACCGCCTTGCCGGTGCACTCCACGCGCAGACCGTGGTAGCCGCACTGCAGATGCCCTTCACACACGGTGCCCAGCGACAGCGGGGCGCCCCGGTGGGGGCAAAAATCCTCCAGCGCTGCCACCTGGTCGGGGGCAGGGCGGTAGAAAACCATTTTCTCGCCGCACACCATGCGCCCCAGCGGCTTGTCGGCGATCTCGTCGGGCGTGCAGGCTACATACCAGGTGTTCTTGGGATACATGTCTCTCTCCGTGGGGTGGGATGGGGGCGTTGCAGGCGGTCAAACCCTGCCTGCTGACATTCTGTTCTGTGTGGATTGTGCGAAAAACGCAGGTCAATGTATACATAAAATCAAAACAAACCAGATATTGCAAGCTGGCATATCGCGTAAATAGTTGTTTTGTATGCGTTAATTTGGGGTCGGCTTAGGATTCGGATGCCTTCTTGTATACATTGCATTGGACCAGCCCTTCGAAGTTCTCTTTTTGAACCCATGTCCTTACCCATGAACCGTCCTGAAGCCTCTCTGCCGGACTTTGCCGCCCCTGACCCGGCCGATGGTGGCGCCTCGCAGTCGGTCAAGGCGCAATTGCGCTTGCGCGAAATGATCCTGGCGGGCGAGCTGGCAGGCGGTGCGCGCATCGCCGAGTTGGTCATCGTTGAGAAGCTGGGCGTGTCGCGCACGCCGATACGCGCTGCGCTCATGCGGCTGGAACAAGAAGGTTTGCTGCAGCGCCTGGCGGGTGGCGGTTATGCCGTCCGCACGTTTTCAGAGACCGATGTGGCCGATGCCATTGCACTGCGTGGCACGCTGGAGGGCCTGGCGGCCCGGCTGGCGGCAGAGCGCGGTGTGGACGCTGCTGTGCTGTCCGAAGCGCGTGTATGCCTTGCGGAGATCGACGCGACACTGGCGCCGCCTGCGCTGGATGACGAGGGTTTTTCGCGTTATGTGGAACTGAACGCACGGTTCCATGTGCTGCTGGGCCGCATGGTGGGCAGCGAAGTGGTCGTGCGCGAGCTGGAGCGGGTCAAAGGCCTGCCGTTTGCATCGCCCTCGGCCTTTGTGCTGGTGCAGACCCATTCCTCCCAGGCGCGCGACATGCTGGTGGTGGCGCAAGACCAGCACCACCAGGTGTTGGAGGCCATCGAACACCACGAGGGCGCGCGTGCCGAAGCCCTCATGCGCGAACACTCGCGTCTGGCGCAGCGCAATCTGGGCGCGGCGTTGTCGGGCCACGCGGGAGAACACGTGCATGCCGATATGCCGGCACTCACGCTCATTCGGCGCAGCTGACGGGGCCGAAGGCGCAGAATCGGCAGCGTGTCTGAGGGTTTCACCGGTTTCATAACATTACGGCATAGCTGAAAGTCCGTCATAGAACTGGCATGTGGGCGCCACCCCATGCACAGTGTGGGGGCTGACGATTCCCGCAAGCCGTGCCCGCAGGCACCCCGCGAACCGCGGCACGGATCCATACAGATAGATCGGAGACAAAAAATGACCTTCCTCAAGCGACGCACCGCCATGACGGTGATGGGGGCGGTGGCACTGGCCACCCTGGCCACCACCGCCACGGCCCAGACCGTGACGCTGCGACTGCACCAGATGCTGCCGCCACAGGCCACCATTCCCGCCAAGGCGCTGGTGCCTTGGGCCCAGAAGGTCGAAGCCGAATCCGGCGGCAAGATCAAGGTGCAACTGTTCCACGCCATGCAACTGGGCGGTGCACCCCCGCAGCTGTTTGACCAGGCCAAAGACGGCGTGGTGGACTTCACGTGGACCGTGCTGGGCTACACACCGGGCCGCTTCCCCAAAACCGAAGTGTTTGAGCTGCCCTTTATGAGTGGCAGTGCCGAAGCCTCGTCCCGCGCCATTCACGAATACGTCGAGAAGTTCGCGGCCGACGAGTTCAAGGACGTCAAGCTGATCGCCGTGCACACCCACGGCCCAGGCCTGTTCCACACCAAGACGCCGGTGACGGGTCTCGAAAGCCTGCGCGGCATGAAAGTGCGCGGCGGCTCGCGCATCATCAACAACATGTTGACCAAGCTGGGCGCCACCCCCGTCGGCATGCCCGTGCCCGCCGTGACCGAGGCCTTGTCCAAAGGCGTGATCGATGGCACCACCATCCCGTGGGAAGTCACGCCGTCGCTGAAGGTGACCGAACTGGTGAAGAACCACACCACCTTTGCCGGCAACGAGGGCCTGTATACGCAGACCTTTGCGTTCTCGATGAACAAGGCCAGTTACGACAAGCTGCCCGCCGACCTCAAGGCCGTGATCGACAAGAACTCCGGTGTGGAAACCGCCGCCATGTTTGGCCGCGTCATGGACGAGGGTGACAAGGTCGGCCGCGCCATTGCCGAGCGCGCCAAGAACAACATCGTGGCGCTGGACGTGGTCGAGACACAACGCTGGCGCCGTACTGCCGCCACGGTCGAGACCGACTGGATCAATGAAGTCAAAGCCAAGGGCATTGACGGTGCCAAGCTGGCGGCTGAAGCCCGCGCGCTGATCGCCAAACACAGCAAGTAAATCGGTCCGTTGGGGCCCCCGGCCGTCCTTGTGAACATGGTTTCAGGGGCGGCTTTTTATTGCGCCGATGGTGCAGGGATTGACTGAAAATGTCCCTCACCTTGGCTCCCTGCAGGAAGAATTTCGCATGATTGCATTCATCTACCGCCTGGCGCGCTGGTCGGCCATCGTGGGCGGCATCGTGCTGGTCGCGCTCACCGTCATGATCGTGGCCAGCATCTCGGGCCGGGCGTTGATTGGCCTTGGCCTGGGCCCGGTGCCTGGCGACTTTGAGCTGGTGGAGATGGGGACCGCCGTGGCAGTGCTGTTCTTCCTGCCCTGGACATATCTCAAAGGCGGTCATGCCACCGTGGACCTGCTGTACACGCACCTTCCCACGTGGGCCCAGCGCGCCGTGGTGGTGGTCAGCGACCTGCTCATGCTGGCCGTCTGGCTGCTGATGACCTGGAAGCTGGTGGAAGGCATGTTGGAAAAGAAACAATACGCGGAGACCACCTTCATCCTGCAGATGCCACTTTGGTGGGCCTATGCCGCCTGCTGCGTGGGCGCCGTCATTGGGTGCCTGGCGTATCTGGCGCGCACTGCAACCTTGTTTGGCATGGGCAAGGAGCCTGCGGGCTGGACGACTGAAGCGGGGGTGCACTGATGAGCGGCGTTGAACTGGCGGCCTGGTCGTTCCCGATCCTGCTGTTTCTGATTTTTGTCCGCATTCCCATTGGCCTGGCCATGCTGGTCTGCGGCTTGGTGGGCGCCTGGCTGGTGTACGGCACCACAGCGCCGGTGCTGAACCAGCTCAAGCAGGTCACGTACAGCACGTTTTCCAGCTACTCGCTGTCGGTCATCCCGCTGTTTTTGCTGATGGGGCAGTTTGCGGCGCTCGGGGGGCTGTCCCAGGCGCTGTTCAAGGCCGCCGAGGCGTGGATCGGCCATCGCAAAGGCGGTGTGGCCATGGCGGCCGTAGGCGCGTGTGCGGGCTTTGGCGCCATCTGCGGCTCGTCGCTGGCCACAGCGGCCACCATGGGCCAGGTGGCGCTGCCCGAGTTGAAAAAGGCCGGTTACGCAGGCGGCATCTCAACGGCCACGCTGGCAGCGGGCGGCACACTCGGCATTCTGATTCCACCTTCGGTGGTGCTGGTGATCTACGCCATCCTGACCGAGCAGAACATCGCCAAGCTCTTCCTGGCCGCCTTTGTGCCGGGCCTCATGGCCGCGATTGGCTACGTCATCGTGATCGCGCTCTACGCCCGGCTGCGTCCCAAGGAGATGGGCTCCAAGCCCCCGATGCCCATGGCCGAGCGCTGGAAGGCCACAGCCAAGGTCTGGCCCGTCATGCTGATTTTTGTGGCGGTGGTCGGTGGTATTTACCTGGGGTTTTTCACGCCCACCGAAGGTGCTGCCGTAGGCGCTTTTGGCACGGGCGTGGCCGCCTGGATGTCGGGCGGGTTGAACCGCAAGTCACTGGTGGGCGCCGTGATGGGCACCGCGGTGGCGACCGGCATGATCTTCATGATCGTGCTGGGTGCGGGCGTCTACAACACCTTCCTGGCGCTTTCGCAATTGCCGCAGGAGGCCGCGCAGATGGTCGTCGGGTCGGGCCTGAGCCCGATGGTGGTGCTCATCTCCATCCTGGTGATCTACGTGGTGCTGGGCTGCTTCATGGACTCGTTGTCCATGATCCTGCTGACCGTGCCCGTGTTTTTCCCCATCGTCACGGCGCTGGACTTTGGGCTTTCGCCCGAAGAGTTTGCGATCTGGTTCGGCATCCTGGTGCTCATCGTGGTCGAGGTCGGCCTCATCACGCCGCCCGTGGGAATGAACCTGTTCGTGATCAACAGCATGGCCAAGGATGTGCCCATCACCGCCACCTACCGCGCCATCCTGCCGTTTGTCGCCAGCGATTTCATCCGCACCGCGATCCTGGTGGCGTTCCCCAGCATCGTGATCTTCGTCCTCCGCTTTTGACATGCGCCGCCGCAGCACCTTGCGCATTGCTGCGGCTGGCTTGACCGGGGCGCTACTGCCAGGATTGCACGCGCAGCCCGCCGCGTTCCCCGCCAAGGCGCTGCGCATCGTCGTGCCCTTTGCTGCGGGTGGCGTGGGCGACCTCACGGCGCGGGCAGTGGCCACGGGTCTGGCCGGGCGTCTGGGCCAGCCAGTGGTCATCGACAACCGACCTGGCGCCGGAGGCGTGGTGGCCGCAGATACCGTGGCGCGTGCCGAGCCAGACGGGCACACGCTGTTCCTCATGTCCAATGGCACGGCGGTGACGGCAGGTCTTTTCAAAACGCTGCCGTACGACACCCTGGCCGATTTCACGCCCATCAGCACGCTCGGCACTTTCGACATCGCCGTGCTGGTGCCTGCCGATTCGCCTCACCGCACGCTGGCCCAACTGCTCGCGCATGCGCGTGCCCATCCAGGCCAGCTCAATATCGGCAGCATCAACATGGGCAGCACGCAGCACCTCGCGGCGGAGCTGTTCAAAAGCAGTGCGGCCATCGACGCGCAGGTGGTGCCGTTCAACGGCACGCCGGCCCTCATCACGGCGCTGCGGGGGCGCCAGGTCGATGCGGGCGTCGAGACCCTGGGCCCTGCGTTGCCGCAGGTGCGCGCCGGGGCGCTGCGGGTACTGGCGGTGACGGGCGAGCAGCGTTCTGCCGTTTTGCCCGATGTGCCCACGGCGGTGGAATCGGGTGTTCAGGGCTTTGTGGCGTCGTCGTGGAATGCGCTGGCCGTGCCCGCACACACGCCGCGCCCGGTGGTCGACCGGCTGCAGCGCGAGTTGGTGGCCGTGCTGGCGATACCCACCGTGCAACAGCAACTGCGCACACTCAATGTGGAGCCGCGCGCGTCAACATCCCAGCAGGCTGCAGCCTTGCTCAAGGCCGACATCGAACGCTGGCGCACGGTGATTGAGCGCGCAGGCATTCCCAGGCAGTGACACGGCGGATGCGGCGGGGGCTCGGCTGTCGTCAGCCAGGCGTACCACAGCCCGCTAGTACAACGCCTGCAGCGTGGTGCGGATCAGCTCCGCCATGGCCTGCTGCGTGAGCGTCGCCGGGCGCTGCGAACTCACCGCCAGAAAGAGCTTGCTGCGCAACCGGGTGCTGCCGTCATCCTCGCCGCTGCTGACACCTTGCAAAGGCCGGGTGCTGAACACCTCGGGCTTGCCCGACGTGGTGACCGCGTTCATCGGCAGCACCGCGCACCCCGCGCCATCGGCCACCAGGTCCAGGATGGCGGCCACGCCGTCGATCTCCAGGCTGATCTGCGGGCGCTTGCCGCGAACGGCTAGTTCCGACTCGACCAGCATGCGGATCGAGTTGGGACGGGTGGGGATCACCAGCGGAAACCGCGTCAGCTCGTCCAGCGACAGGGGCTCGCGCGCCAGCGCATCGGCTTCGGCGTCCGTCTGGCCTGCAGGACGACGCTGCACCAGAAACAGGTCTTCCTCCAGCAACGCCGTGATCTCGATGCCCGGCGCAGGGGCGGTGTTGTACAGCAACGCAATGTCCAGCAGGCCGGTGGTCAGCGACTCGCGCATGGCCACCGACAGCCCTTCGCTGATGGCCAGTGCCGCGTCGGGCAGCTTGACCCGGAAAGCGCGGGTCAGCGGCACCGTCAGCACCTTGGCAATGCTTGGCGGCAACCCAATGGCCACACGGCCAGCCAAGCCGCCACGCACCCGGCCCAGCTCTTCGCGGGCGCGTTCCACCTGGTGCAGGATGCCGCGGCCGTGCTCCAGCAGCAGCTTGCCTGCCTCGGTCGGCGTGGCGCCCCGGCCGTTGCGCACCAGCAGGTTCTGGCGCAACTCCACCTCCAGCAGGCGCACCTGGCGGCTCAGGGCGGGCTGGGCAATGTCCAGCACCACCGAAGCCCGGGTAAAGCTACCCAGTTCGGCCACGCGCACAAAGTATTCGATCTGCTTGAGGTCCATGGGAATGTTCTCTGCTATTTGCAATAGCTCCAAGTCGACGATCACGGAATGATATATCTGGTAGTGCGGGTGCCGCCTTCTGGTTTGGCCCGCTGCTGACCACAATCAGTGGGATGGAATCGACCATAAGCAACGACGGGCCGCGCAGAGCCCTGCTGGAGACAAGCACACCATGACAACCGCTCCCCTTCGTGGCATCTCATCGATGGCCACGCGCCAGGTGCTGGCTGACCTGGTGGCCGGTTTCGCGCAGCAGACAGGCCTGCAGGCCGCCATCGAGTCGGTGGGTGGCGTGGATGCGGCCAAGCGCGTGGCAGCGGGTGAGGTGTTTGACGTCGTCATCCTCGCGTCCGACGCCATCGACAAGCTCATGGCGGCCGGCCACCTGCTGCCCGGCAGCAAGGTGGACTGGGTGCACTCGGGCGTGGCCGTAGCCGTGCCCGTGGGCGCGCCGCTGCCCGACATCAGTACCGAAGACGCGGTGCGCAACGCGGTGCTGGCCGCGCCCAGCATCAGCCTGTCCACCGGCCCCAGCGGGGTGGCCATTGCCCAGTTGTTTGAGCGCTGGGGCATTGCCGAGAAGATCGCCTCGCGCATGGTGCAGGCGCCGCCCGGCGTGCCTGTGGGCTCGCTGGTGGCCAAGGGCGAGGTGGCGTTGGGCTTTCAGCAACTGAGCGAGCTGCTGCATGTGCAGGGCATCCAGATCGTGGGCCCGCTGCCACCGGCCATCCAGATCACCACCACGTTTTCAGCAGGCGTCGGCGCGCAGTCACAGCAGGTGGACGCAGCGCGCGCGCTGTTGGCCCACCTGGCGTCTCCCGCAGCCGCTGACGCGAAGCAAAAACAAGGCATGACCCCTGCCTGACCGATCACCACAAGACATCCCAGGAGCACCCCTCACATGAGCCTCATCATCGATTGCCACGGCCACTACACCACGGCCCCGAAGGCGCTGGAGAACTGGCGCAATGCGCAGATCGCCGGCATCAAAGACCCCGCAGCCATGCCCAAAGTGGCGGACCTGCACATCAGCGACGACGAGCTGCGCGAGTCCATCGAGACTAACCAGCTCAAGCTGATGAAAGAGCGCGGCAGCGACATCACGCTGTTCAGCCCGCGCGCCAGCTTCATGGCCCACCATATCGGCGACTTCCACGTGTCCAGCACCTGGGCCGCCATCTGCAACGAACTCTGCTACCGCGTCTCCACCTTGTTCCCCGACCACTTCGTGCCAGTGGCCATGCTGCCGCAAAGCCCCGGTGTGGACCCGGCCACCTGCATCCCCGAGCTGGAAAAGTGCGTGAAGGAATACGGCGCCGTGGGCATCAACCTGAATCCCGACCCCTCGGGCGGCCACTGGACGAGCCCGCCCCTTACCGACAAGCACTGGTACCCCATCTACGAAAAGATGGTGGAGTACGACCTGCCCGCCATGATCCACGTGAGCACCAGCTGCAACGCGTGTTTTCACACCACCGGCGCGCACTACCTGAATGCCGACACAACTGCCTTCATGCAGCTCATCCAGGGTGACCTGTTCAAGGACTTCCCCACGCTCAAGTTCTTGATCCCGCACGGCGGCGGCGCGGTGCCTTACCACTGGGGCCGCTTCCGTGGGCTGGCGCAAGAGATGAAGAAGCCGCTGCTCGATGAGCACCTGATGAACAACGTGTACTTCGACACCTGCGTGTACCACCAGCCTGGCATCGATCTGCTGAACACCGTGATCCCGGTGAAGAACGTGCTGTTTGCCAGCGAAATGATCGGCGCGGTGCGGGGCATTGACCCCACCACCGGCAACTATTACGACGACACCAAGCGCTACATCGAGGCCTCCACCATCCTGAGTGCCGAAGACAAGCACCAGATCTACGAAGCCAACACGCGCCGCGTGTTCTCCCGACTCGATTCACGCCTGAAGGCAAAGGGGCTCTGACATGTTTGAACTAGGCGTTGTCTACCGCAACATTACCCGCGCCGACCGCGCAGCTGCCGACGGCCTGGCGGCCCTCGGCTCGGCCACCGTGCACGAGGCTATGGGCCGCGTGGGCCTGCTCAAGCCCTACGTGCGCCCCATCTACAGCGGCCAGCAGGTCAGCGGCACGGCCGTTACCGTGCTGCTGCAGCCTGGCGACAACTGGATGATGCATGTGGCGGCGGAGCAGATTCAGCCCGGCGACATCGTGGTGGCGGCTGTCACCTCGGAGTGCACCGACGGCTACTTTGGCGACCTGCTGGCCACCAGCTTCCAGGCCCGTGGTGCGCGCGCCCTCATCATCGATGCCGGTGTGCGCGACGTGAAGACGCTGCAGGAAATGAACTTCCCGGTGTGGAGCCGCGCGATCAGCAGCAAGGGCACCATCAAGGCCACGTTGGGCTCGGTCAATATCCCCGTGGTGTGCGCCGGTGCGCTGGTCACGCCGGGCGACGTGATCGTGGCCGACGACGATGGCGTGGTGTGTGTGCCCGCCGCCCGCGCGGCCGAGACGCTGGCCGCCGCGCAAAAGCGCGAGAGCTTTGAAGGCGAAAAGCGGGCCAAGCTGGCCAGCGGCGTGCTGGGCCTGGACATGTACAACATGCGCCCCGGCCTGGAGAAGGCGGGTCTCAAGTACATCGATTGATCGAAAAGTTTTAGCCTTTTTGGCCTCTAGCGCTTATTCCATAAGCGCTAGTAGCTATTTTTAATATAGCAACTGGTTGCCTATGTCTGAATTCACAAAAACCCCCGGTTGGCTGGACTGGTACACCGGCCCCAGCAAGCCACGCTTCACAGTGCCCGCAGGTGCCGTGGATGCCCACTGCCACGTGTTCGGCCCTGGGGCCGAGTTCCCCTACGCGCCCGAGCGCAAGTACACGCCGTGCGATGCCAGCAAGCAGCAGCTGTACGCGCTGCGCGACCACCTGGGCTTTGCGCGCAATGTGGTGGTGCAGGCCACCTGCCACGGGGCGGACAACCGCGCCATGGTCGATGCGCTGGTGCACTCCGGCGGCAAGGCGCGTGGCGTGGCCACCGTCAAGCGCTCGGTCACTTACGAAGAACTGCAGGCCATGCACGACGCCGGTGTGCGCGGCGTGCGCTTCAACTTCGTCAAGCGCCTGGTGGACTTCACGCCCAAGGACGAGCTGATGGAGATCGCCGCGCGCATCCACCAGCTCGGCTGGCACGTGGTCATCTACTTCGAGGCGGTGGATCTGCCCGAGCTGTGGGACTTCTTCACCGCCCTGCCCACCACCGTGGTGGTGGACCACATGGGCCGCCCCGATGTGAGCAAGGGCGTGGACAGCGAAGAGTTCGCGCTGTTCCTCAAATTCATGCGCGAGCACCCCAATGTGTGGAGCAAGGTCAGCTGCCCCGAGCGCCTGTCCGTCACCGGCCCCAAGGCTTTGAGTGGCGAGCAGAACGCCTATGCCGACGTGGTGCCGTTTGCGCGCAAGGTGGTGGCAGAGTTCCCCGACCGCGTGCTGTGGGGCACCGACTGGCCGCACCCCAACCTCAAGGACCACATGCCCGATGACGGATTGCTGGTCGATTTCATACCGCACATTGCGCCCACCGCCGAGCTGCAGCAAAAGCTGCTGGTGGACAACCCAATGCGCCTGTATTGGCCCGAAGAAGTGGAGGTGAAGTAACCATGGCGCTCGACAAACCCTATCTGGACGTGCCCGGCACGACCATCTTCGACGCGGAGCAAAGCCGCAAGGGCTACTGGCTCAACCAGTTCTGCATGAGCCTGATGACGGCCGAAAACCGCACCCGTTTCAAGGCCGACGAAGACGCCTACCTGGCCGAATGGCCCATGACAGATGAGCAGCGCGCGGCCGTGCGCGCGCGCGACCTGAACTGGGCCATGCGCACGGGCGGCAACATCTACTTTCTGGCCAAGCTGGGCGCGACGGACGGGCTGTCGTTCCAGCAGATGGCGGGCAGCATGACGGGCATGAGCGAGCACGCCTACCGCGACATGATGATTGCCGGTGGCCGCAGCGCCGAGGGCAACCGCGTGACGGGTGAAGGCGGCAATGCCCAGGGCCCTGCGTCCCAGTCAGACGCCTGGAAGCAATGGGAGCTGACGCATCAGCAAGCGCTGGCCGCACAGATCATGGATGACCACGCCACGCAGCAGACTGCCGCTGGCAATGCGGCAGGCTCCCTGGAGCATGCGCGCATCACCGCATCGGTCTACACCTCGCACGTGCCTGCCATCGGCGCCGCCATTGATCTGGGCAAGACCGGCGAGCCGTATTGGCAGCCGCTGTTTGCGGGCTACGAGCCGTCCAAACAATGGATGCGCGACAACCAGCCCGACGTGGTCTTTTTGGTCTACAACGACCACGCCACCAGTTTTGATCTGGGCATGATCCCGACCTTTGCCATCGGCACGGCCGCAGAGTTTGAGCCCGCCGACGAAGGCTATGGCCCGCGCCCCGTGCCCAAGGTCATCGGCCACCCCGACCTGGCCTCGCACATCGCGCAGTCGGTCATCCAGCAGGACTTTGACCTCACCATCGTCAACGACCTCAAGGTGGACCACGGCCTGACCGTGCCCATGAACCTGCTGTTCGGCTCGCCCGATGCATGGCCCGTCAAGGTCATCCCGTTTGCCGTCAACGTGGTGCAGTACCCCGTGCCGTCGGGTGCGCGCTGCTTCGCACTGGGCAAGGCCATCCGCCGCGCCATCGAGTCGTATGACACGCCGCTGAAGGTGCAAATCTGGGGCACGGGCGGAATGAGCCACCAGCTGCAAGGCCCGCGCGCAGGCCTCATCAACAAGGAATGGGACAACAAGTTCCTCGACCGCCTGATTGCCGAGCCCGCCGAGCTGGCCAAGGTGCCGCACATCGAATACGTGCGCGAAGCGGGCAGCGAAGGCATTGAGCTGGTGATGTGGCTGATTGCCCGGGGTGCCATGGCCGACGTGGCGGGCACCGGCCCCGCTCCCCATGTGGCGCACCGCTTCTTCCACGTGCCCGCCAGCAACACGGCGGTGGGGCACCTGATCCTGGAAAACCAATAAGTTAAGGAACACTCACCATGACCATCAAAGTCGCACTCGCAGGCGCTGGCGCCTTCGGCATCAAGCACCTGGACGGCATCCAAAACATCGACGGCGTTGAAGTCATCTCCCTCATCAGCCGCGACCTGGCCAAGACCCAGGAAGTGGCTGACAAGTACGGCATAAAGCACGTCACCACTGACCTGGCCGATGCCCTTGCCATCAAAGAGGTGGACGCCGTCATCCTGTGCACCCCCACGCAAATGCACGCCGAGCAGACCATCGCCTGCCTGAAAGCGGGCAAGCATGTGCAAGTGGAGATCCCGCTGGCCGACAGCTTGAAGGGAGCCGAAGACGTCGTAGCCATGCAAAAGCAGACCGGCTTGGTGGCGATGTGCGGCCACACGCGCCGCTTCAACCCCAGCCACCAGTACGTGCACCACAAGATCCAGGCGGGCGAGTTCAACATCCAGCAGATGGATGTGCAAACGTACTTCTTTCGCCGCACCAACACCAACGCGCTGGGCCAGGCGCGCAGCTGGACGGACCACCTGCTGTGGCACCACGCCGCCCACACCGTGGACCTATTTGCCTACCAGGCCAACAGCCCGATCGTGCAGGCCAACGCCATTCAGGGCCCCATCCACCCCACGCTGGGCATTGCGATGGATATGAGCATCCAGCTCAAGGCCGCCAACGGCGCCATCTGCACGTTGTCGTTGAGCTTCAACAACGACGGCCCGCTGGGCACGTACTTCCGCTACATCGGCGACACCGCCACGTACCTCGCGCGCTATGACGACCTGTTTAACGGCAAGGACGAGAAGATCGACGTGAGCCAGGTGGACGTGTCGATGAACGGCATCGAGTTGCAAGACCGCGAGTTCTTCGCCGCCATCCAGGAAGGCCGCGAACCCAACGCCAGCGTGGGCCGGGTGTTGGCGTGCTACCAGGTGCTGCATCAGTTGGAGCAGCAGCTGAACGCTGCCTGAATGCAGGAAGAATTGGCCGCTAGCGCTTATCCAATAAGCGCTGGTAGCTATCAATTTGATATTGGTGGGATTCGTAAGCCCTCCGGAACTACGCCGTGTGCCCGATGACTCGGGCTGCCGTGCAGCTCAACCAGCCGTTATGCGCTGCCCTGGCGCAATGGTGGGCGGCGCGGCGTTCAGTGTCTCAATGGCAAAGCCCGCCGCCGCCTTGTAGCGGGCCATGAAGCCCTCGCGCTCCTCGCGTGGCAGCACGTCGTCGATGTGGTCGAACACACCGCCGCAGCGCTCGTCCACCAGCGCCAGCAGGCCAAACGGGCCAGAGCCCCGGTTGCGCAGCACCAGCGCCGAGATGTCCTTGCACAGCTTGTCGTCGTAGGCGCGCAGCGCCTGCGGCCCCACACCATGCGCAATGAGCTGTGCCCCCAGCACGCGCGCATCCACAATGGCCTGGCTGGCCCCGTTGGAGCCCACGGGGTACATCACGTGCGCCGCATCGCCCAGCAGCGCCACGCGGCCGTCCACCCAGGTGGGCACGGGGTCGCGGTCGATCATGGGGTACTCAAAAATGTCCGTGGCGCCGCGCAACATGGCGGGTACATCGAGCCAGCTGTAGTTCCAGCCATCGAAGTGGTGGCTGAACTCCTCCAGCGCCACGCGCCGGTTCCAGTCGCCCTGCTGCCAGCCGCCCTGGTTGTCCACCGTGATCTCGGCGATCCAGTTGATGGTGGCCAGGCCTGTGACCGGGTCGGGTGGCGTGATGGGGTAGAACACCACACGGTGCCGCTGTGACCCCACACCCACGAACGAAGCGCCCGACCGCACCGGCACCCCCGGCGTGGTGCCCCGCCACATGATGGCGCCGCCCCACTGAATGGGCGGCTGCGTGGGGTGCATCTGCGCCCGCACGGCCGAGTGCAAGCCATCGGCAGCAATCAGCAGCGAGCCCGCCACTTCGCGTTGCGTGCCGTCGCGCGTTTCGACGAGTGCAGTCACGCCCTCAGCGTCCTGCCGGTAGCCCACCACACGCTGGCCCAACTGCACGGCATCGTCGCCCAAACGGGCTTTGACGGCGTGGTAGAGCATCATCTGCAGTTGCCCCCGGTGCACCGAATACTGCGGCCAGTGGTAGCCCGCCTCCAGCCCGCGCGGCTCAGCATACACCTCGTTCCCGTTGCGACCCACCAGCGCCCATTCGCGCGCTTGCAGGCCAATGGTGTCCAGCACCTCGTTGCCAAACCCCAAGTCGTGCAGCTCCCGCACGGCGTTGGGCTGCAGGTTGATGCCCACGCCCAGCGGCTGCAGCTCTGGCACCGATTCAAAGACGATACAGGGCACGCCGATCTGGTGCAGGGTGAGGGCCGTGGCCATGCCACCGATGCCGCCGCCGGCAATCAGCATGGGGCGGGGAGAAGATGTGTGGGGGGTAGTAGGTGCGCCGGACATGCCAGGATTGTCCACGCAACGTCCGGAGGGGCTGGCGTTTTTTGATGCCATTCGAGACGCAGTGGCGACTGGTACCACCAGACTGTTGTTGTGGCCTTCGCGGACCGCTGCACCTTTTGGCAATCAGCCTCAGTCCCGTGGGACATAAAATGCGCTCTCGCGGCCACTTGCCACGCGCCCTGCATCCCCCTGCCCGTGCTGGCCAGGTGCCACGCCCCAGCCCCACTCCAAACACCCTCTATGCCCGCGACCGAAATCACAGTGACTGCCGCAGGCAAATTGGCAGGCCTCGACATGCTGATCCCCACGGGGCAAGAGGGCGCTTACTTTGCGCACATCCAGGAGTGGCTCACCGCCAAACAGCAGGCGAAAAAGGCCGTGCGGGATGTCAGCACGCAGGTGCTGGTCAAAGGCATCAAGCAGTGGGCAGCCTTCCAGGAGAAGTCGGGCGCCAAGAAGACGCTGACCGTTTTCAAGATTACCTAGAGCTTCACCACACGGGATCACCGGGCTGTGTGCACCCGCTGGCTCCAGGGTTCCTCTGCACGAACTGAAACGTTGAGAGCCCGCGAGCGTCTTGAGACCCGGGTGTGCATGGCTACGGATGTTGTTCACAATGTTGTGGCATGACTCCTCCCACATTCTTCGCCACGCCTGCAGCGTTCCGCCAGTGGCTGCAGGCGCACGCCGAGAGCGCGACTGAACTGATGGTGGGTTTCCACAAGGTAGCCTTCGGACAGCCTTGCATGACATGGTCGGAATCGGTAGACGAAGCCCTGTGCTTTGGCTGGATCGATGGTGTGCGGCGGCGCATTGATGAGCACAACTATTCCATCCGATTCACGCCGCGCAAGCCGTCCTCCATCTGGAGCGCCGTCAACATCGCCAAGGTAGCGCAGTTGCAGGCGGCGGGCCGCATGACGCCTGCGGGGCTGGCGGCATTTGGCCATCGCCAGGCGCACAAGTCTGCCGTGTATTCCCACGAACAGGCGGATGCGGCCGAGCTGCCGGGTCCCATGCTGCGCGCGTTTCAACGCAACCAAAATGCGTGGCGGTTCTTTCAGGAATCGACGCCACCCAGCTACCGCAAGAGCATGCTGCACTGGGTGACGTCTGCCAAACGCGATGCGACCCGCGAGGCGCGTTTGGCTGAGCTGATCGCTGCTTGCGCAGCTGGCAAGCGCGTTGAGCTGTGGGCCAAGCGCACCCCTGTCGCAAAGTCTTGAATTCCGCATTCAAGTCCTAGCTACACGGCAGGTTGGCGTGCATGCCGTAAGCTCGTGCCATGCAACAAAGAAACCTTGGACCTTTCTCCATCTCGGCCATCGGGCTGGGCTGCATGAACCTCTCGCATGCCTATGGCGCGCCCGTGTCGGCCGAGCAGGGCGAGCGCGTGCTGCTGGCCGCGCTGGACGCGGGCGTGACGCTGTTCGACACAGCCACGCTGTACGGCTTTGGCGCCAATGAAACGCTGGTCGGCCGTGTGATGAAGCCGCACCGCAGCCGCTTTACCCTGGCCAGCAAATGTGGTTTGCAGGGCGTGGACGTGAACGGTGACGGCAAGCTGGTGCGTGTGATTGATGGCCGCCCCGCCACGTTGCGCCAGACTTGCGAAGACAGCCTGCGCCGCCTGCAGACCGATGTGATTGACCTGTACTACCTGCACCGCTGGGACAAGAAGGTGCCCATTGAAGACAGCGTGGGCGCGCTGGCCGACCTGGTGCGTGCGGGCAAGATCCGCAGCATCGGTCTATCGGAGGTGTCGGCTGGCACATTGCGCAAGGCGCATGCGGTGCACCCCATTGCTGCGGTGCAGACCGAATATTCGCTGTGGACACGCAATCCCGAGATCGCGGTGCTGGACGCCTGCCGCGAGCTGGGCACGGCCTTTGTGGCCTTCAGCCCTGTGGCTCGGGGCTTCTTGTGTGGGGACTTGCGCGATGTGAGCACGCTGGACGCCAAGGACATCCGCCGCGCCATGCCGCGTTTTGCACCCGAGGCATATGCGGCCAATTTAAAGCTGCTCGACGGCTACCAGGCCATCGCGCGCGATGTGGGCTGCTCGCTCGCGCAGTTGGCGCTGGCATGGCTGCTGCACAAGGCCGAGCACATCATCCCCATCCCCGGCACGACGAGCGTGAAACACCTGCACGATGACCTGGGTGCCATGAACGTGTCGCTGGATGCAGCCATCCTGACGCGGTTGGATGTGCTGATCAACGAGCGCACCGTGGTTGGCGCCCGCTACACCGCACAGAGCGCCAGCGAAGTCGATACCGAAACGTTCGAAGACCGCGCGGCGTGAGCGGCGCGGTCTTCGAGACACCATCCTCAGGCGTCAAAGCCTGGCTGGGCTTTGGCAGGCAGCTGCGGGGCAATCAAGGCCAGCAACGCCCAAAGGCTGCGCCCAGGGGTGCTTTACCGACCGCGCAGATTGCCCTTTTCGTCGGCGATCACGATTTCGACACGGCGGTTCATTGCACGGCCTTCGGGCGATGCGTTGTCGGCCACGGGGTGGGCCTTGCCATAGCCGCGAGCGGTGATGCGGCTGGTGTCCACGCCGCGCTGTACCAGCGCGTCACGCACGGCCTGGGCGCGGCGGTCTGAGAGCTCCTGGTTGTAGCTGTCACCACCCACGCTGTCGGTGTAACCCTCAATCAGCATTTTGCGGTCCGGGAACTGTTTGAGGAAGTTAGCCAACTTGTCCAGGCGCGGACCGGCCTGGGCGGATAGCTTTGCCTTGTTGAATGCAAACAGCACATCGCCCAGCGTGACCAGCAGGCCGCGTTCGGTTTGCTGTGCTTCCATGTCGCGCAGCTGGGCTTCCAGCAGACGTACTCGGTCTTGTGCAGCGTTGGCCTGGGCCATGGCGGCGGTGGCTTGTGCTTGCTGCTGGGCCGCGCGTTGTTCGGCGCTCATGGCCTGTTGCTGGGCCAGCTGGGCATTGCGGGCTTGTGCGTCGGCGCGCATGCGGGCGGCATCGGCTTCTTGCGTGCGGGCCTGCAGGCGAATGCGGTCGGCTTCGCTGCCCGCTTGCTTGATGTTGGCATCCAGCTGGCGTGAACGGGCAGTGTTGGTGGCAATCTCGGCGCGCTGGCGGGCCAGATACGCCAAGTGGTTGGTTTCAGACGTGTCGCGGTCGTCCGCCCACACGCGGTCGGCCTGGGCCAGTGCATCGGTAGCTTGCTTCAGTTCAAGCTGCGCGTACTGGTTGACGGCCGGATCTCCAGCAGCAGTGCTGACGGCGGTGCGCGCTTCTTCCAGTGCAGGCGATGGTGTCGTGCTGGCGCATGCGGCCAGCAGGCCGACGGCGATCAGGCTGGTGCAAAGGGCTGTGGTGCGTTGAAAAATGGGATGCATGGTGGGTGTTCCTTGAAATGTGTGCGATCAGCCGCGCGCTTGCAGGTCTCCATCCGGGGGAGTGGCCCGAGCGCGAGGCCGGTGTTGATACCTGGCGCGTTAGCGGGGTGATCGGCGGTTGATTTCGTCCTGCAGCGCACGGATGCCGTCCTGTACCTGCGCCAGATTGGCGGCATTGCGAGCGGCGTCGGCACGTGTTTCAGCCACGCGGGCATCCACTTCGGCCTCGGCGGCCAGACGGCGTGCCGCTACGTAGTCTTCCGCAGTCAGGGCTTTTTCGGCCTGGATCAGTTTTTCGCGTGCTTGTTGCAGCTCAACCGGTGCGTTGGTGGCAACCGCAGGCGCTGCGGCTACGCGGTTCACGGTGGTACGCGTGACGGCCATTTGCTCTGTGGGGGCCGGGGTGGAGGAACAGGCGGCCAATGCGCCCAGTGCGAGGACCGCTGCGGTGGTTCGGATCAATGCGGATGAATGCATGGTGTTGTGGACTCCTCTGGGGTTGTGATATGAGCCGCGCCGAGAAATCGGGCGGGTACCAGAGCGTGTTCTGGTGTCGCTCAATTGTTGGGCTGCACGATGCGCGCAGGCGTAGGCCCTGCCTCTGTATGGCTGTGGGGCATGTCTTACGAAGATTTGCATTTGTCAAAAGTTTGAAGAACTCCCCGTTTTGCATAACTAACCGCAATCGGCGGGAACTCTCATCGCCTATGGGTCTCGATCAAAGGGCCAAGCAGCTGTCACGTTGCTTTGCGTTTGTATGGGGTCCTGTTGCGGGGCGATGCCGCTCTGCACTGTGCTTGCACCGCCAGCGCACGTGCGCATGGCTCGATTGCCGGGCGCTGCCTAGTGAGGCGTCGACTGCAAGACGGGCCTATTTCCATCATCTATCACTACAACATCACACAACGAAGAGGAGCGTTTTCGCATGCAGCCATCCACCTTTCTGATCTGGGTCCAGGAGACCACCTTTGCCGGCGTGCCACTGTGGAGCTTGCTGGTGGCGCTGACGGCCATGGTGACTACCTATGCGGTCATTCTTGCTGCGCTGCATCTGGTCACCGGACGCGCCAAGGTGTGGGCCACACAGTCAGAAAGTGCTGCAGCAATGACCGTGGTGCAGGTGCTGGAGGGAACCAGCCGCTTGCTGATGTTCCTGGTCGCCTTGCTGGTCGGAGCGAGTTTTCTGGAACTGCCGGGCCGCTGGGAAAACCGGGTGGGGCAGCTCTGGTTTGTGGCGGTGGCCTTGCAAATGGGTTTGTGGGGCATGCGGGCCATCGGCATCGGCGTGCAGCGCTATCTTGCCCGCCACAGCTCCACCGGCATGACACAGGTGAGCGCATCTGCCACCTTGATGTCGTGGGGGCTGCGCACGCTGCTGTGGAGCGTCATTTTCCTGGCCGTGCTGTCCAACCTGGGTGTCAACATCACTGCTTTCGTGGCCAGCCTGGGTGTGGGCGGAATTGCCGTGGCGCTGGCCATGCAGAACATTTTGGGCGACCTGTTTGCATCGCTGGCGATTGCGGTAGACAAGCCCTTTGAAGTGGGCGACTTTGTGGTGGTAGGCGGTGTGGCGGGCACCGTGCAGATGATCGGGCTCAAGACCACCCGCATTCGCAGCCTGCAGGGTGAAGAGGTGGTGATGTCCAACACCGACTTGCTCAAGCAGACCATCAACAACTACCGCCCGATGCAGGAGCGCCGCATCGTGTTTGGATTTGGCGTTACCTACGACACGCCTGCAGACACGGTAGAAGCCATTCCGGGCGTGGTGAGAAAGCTCATTGAAGCCCAGCCCACAGCCCGTTTCGACCGGGCGCATTTCAAGGCGTTTGGGGACAGCTCGCTCGACTTTGAAGTGGTGTACATCGTCAAGGACCCGGCGTTCGGTGTCTACATGGACCTGCAGCAAATCATCAACCTGGGGCTGATGCGGGAGTTTGCCGCGATGAATGTCGGTTTTGCGTTCCCCACACGCACCTTGCACATCGCCACCGTTCCCGAGGCGCCTCCAGCCCCTCCCGCGCGACCACTGCCAGTGGTGGCATCCGCGTCGACGTCTGGTAACGCTACCGGCGGGGAGCCTTTGCGAACCTGAGCGGCGCAGCCCCCACGCTGCCAGAGCATCCGCCCGGGTCAGTCCGATTTGGGCAATGCGTAGGCAATGACATGGTCGCCCGCCTTGGTGCCCAGCGAGCCGTGGCCCCCCGCCACCACCAGCAGGTATTGGCGTCCGTCGGCGCCTAGATAGGTCATCGGCGTGGCCTGGCCGCCTGCAGGCAGTCGACTGCGCCAGATCTCACTGCCGCTGCGCACGTCGTATGCGCGCACATAGTTGTCCAGCGTGCCCGACAGAAACGCCACCCCGCCGGCCGTCATGATGGGCCCTCCCAGGTTGGGCACTCCCATGCGAAACGGCAGGGGCAGGGGAGAGCTGTCGCGCACGGTGCCGTTGCGATGCATCCAGGCCACTTTGCCGGTGGTCAGGTCTGCCGCGGCAACGTATCCCCACGGAGGTTCCTGACAGGGCAGGCCCAGGGGCGAGATAAAAGGCCCCATCTTGACGGCGAAAGGCGCGCCAACGTTTTCGTTGAGCGCTGGCAGGCTTCCCTTGGGGCCGTCCTTGCCTTGCACATAGTGCGTGACATTGTCTTTGCGGCGCACCAGTTGCGAGGTAAACGCAAGGTAGGTTGGCGTGGCAAACACCGTCTGCCGTTGCGGGTCCACCGACACGCTGCCCCAGTTGAAGACGCCAAAATTGCCCGGGTAGATGAGGCTACCTTCTTCTGATGGAGGGGTGAAGCGGCCCTCGTAACGCAGCCGGTTGAAGGCGATGCGGCACGCCAGCTGGTCGAACATCGTGGCACCCCACATGTCTTTTTCGGTGAGCGCGGGCGGGGCGAAGGACAGGGCGGACTGCGGCTGGGTGAGTGCGGTGTAGTCCCCTTCAGCAGCGCCCTGCGGGGCCGGGACTTCCGTCACCGGCAGAACCGGCTGGCCGGTACGGCGGTCCAGAACAAATAGCTCACCTTGTTTGGTGGGTTGCACCAGCGCGGGTATGGTCTGACCGTTCACGGTGAGGTCGATCAGGCTGGGTTGAGAGGGGACATCGTAGTCCCACAGGTCATGGCGCACGGTCTGGAACACCCAACGGACCTTTCCGGTGGCAAGGTCCAGGGCGACCACCGAAGACGAGTATTTTTCGGCGGCTTCGCTGCGGTTGCCACCCCACTGGTCTGGCGGCTGGTTGCCCAGCGGCACGTAGACCATGCCCAGTGCCGCGTCCACACTGGAGATAGACCAGCTATTGGGCGAATTGGGTGTGTAGCGCTCGCCTACGGGCAGGGGCGCGGTGTTCTCGGGGTTGCCCGCATCCCAGTTCCACACCAGTGCACCCGTCGTGGCATCGAACGCTCGGATTACGCCGGACGCTTCTTGTGTGGACACGTTGTCCAGCACCGTCCCCCCCACGATCAGCAGGTCCTTCGCCACCACCACCGGCGATGTGGAGTAGTACGAGCCAGGCTTCACGTTGGGCATGTTGGCCCACAGGTCGATCTGGCCCGTGCCGTTGCCAAAGTTGGTGCAGACGGCTCCTGTCTCCGGGTCCAGCGCCAGCACACGGCCATCGGCCGTGGGCATGTAAAGCTTGGCATCACAGTCGCCGCGAGCGGCCGGAGCAGACCGGGCGGCAATAGGCTGACCCGCTGAAGGGGTGCGAGGGGTAGTGAGGATTGAAGACGCGAGCTCAAGGGCTGCGGTAGCGGGTTGGGTCGGCACCGCATTCGCAACCGCGGGATGCGCATTTGCATTGCCTGCTGGCGCCGCTGTAGTGGTGGTGGCGGGCCGGTAGGACAACCCGCGGCAGGTCAGGTGCTGCAGTGCCAATTCGCCTTGAATCTGCGGGTCATACCGCCACAACGCGGCGCCGGTGGTCGCGTCCAGTGCTATCACGGACTGATGCGGAGTGCAGAGAAACAAGCGGTTGTCGATCTTGAGGGGCGTGACCTGGAAGGTGGTTTCTTCAGGGTCTCCTGGCTGGCCGCGCATGTCGCCGGTGCGATGCTCCCACGCCACTTGAAGCTTCGCCACGTTGGCAGGGTCAATCTGGTCGAGTGGCGAGTAGCGTTGCCCCGCATCAGTACGTCCATAGGCATGCCACTCGCCGTGCGGAATAGCGTCTTGCTGGGCTGTGGCTACGGTGGCAGACGCCGCTGGAAGCTGGCCGCTGACGCGGTGGGGATCATGAAACCAGGAGGCCACCGCCACCACACAAAACAAGGCCAACGACGTGAGAAGCACTCGGCTTGCGCCATGGCCCAGCGTCATGGCAGGGCGCTGGTGGGCCTGTATTGCATTGTCAGTGTTCGGGTTCGCGCGGTCGCGAGGCGATAGGGGGCCAAGCCCGCGTCGCACCCATGGAGTGAGTAGCAACAGGCCCACCAGAAACGGAAGGTCCAGCCGCGCCGCCAGTGGCCACCAATCCAGTCCGGCCTCCCAAAGCGCCCAGACGAGGCTGAACAGCACATAGCCACCAAACACGCCCAGCGCCCAAGCACTGCGACGCGCCAGCAGCCACCCTGTCGCCAGCCAGGCCACCCCGCCTGCAACGTAATACCAAGAGCCACCCAACACCGCCAGCCAGAGCCCCGCCGCTGCAGTGGCAAGGCCCACCACGCCGATGACCCAACCCAGCACGCGCGTGGCTAGTGAATGTTGAACGTGTTCTTTCACTGAAGGTCTCCTGTTTTGCGAATAGCGGTGTGCTGTTGGCCCAAGGACCGGTCGGAAAAATGGACGTGGTACTGCGCTGCCTGTGTACGTGGAGGTGGCAGCACGAATCGCAGCGCCTGAAGCAGCCGAGCAGTCGTCTTGCGAGTGGTACAAACGACCACGCTAGTCGCCACCATGCTAGGCGCGCTTGGACATGCTTTGTGTAGGAAACGGTCGGTCCGTCCCGTAGGGGGTGCGATTTGGCGCCGAAACGCAGGGACGAAAAAAAGGCCGACTGCCCTTGTGGGGTAGTCGGCCTGAACGGGTAGTTGCAGTCTTAGCGCTTCTTCAACTTCTTCTTCATCTTTATCATCACTATCGTGGATCCGTCCCTGGTCTCATCCAGAGTTTCATCACTTCGAAACGACGCGGACCATCTCCAAGCACTTGTTCGAATAGCCCCATTCGTTGTCGTACCAGCTGACGATTTTTACGAACGTGCCATCCAGCGCGATACCGGCGTCGGCATCAAATATCGAAGTGCGGGTGTCACCGCGGAAGTCGGTGGCCACGACCTTGTCTTCTGTGTAGCCTAGCACGCCTTTCAAAGCGCCCTCAGACTGGGCCTTCATCTCAGCCTTGATTTCGTCGTAGGTGGCGGCCTTTTCCAGCTCCACCGTCAGGTCCACCACCGACACATCGGAGGTGGGCACGCGGAACGACATGCCGGTCAGCTTCTTGTTCAGCGCAGGGATCACCACGCCCACCGCCTTGGCAGCGCCAGTGCTGGAAGGAATGATGTTTTCCAGAATGCCACGGCCGCCGCGCCAGTCCTTGTTCGAAGGGCCGTCCACGGTCTTTTGCGTGGCAGTGGCTGCGTGGACGGTGGTCATCAGGCCGCGCTTGATGCCCCACTTGTCGTGCAGCACCTTGGCCACAGGGGCCAGACAGTTGGTGGTGCACGAAGCGTTGGACACAATCGCCTCGCCCTTGTAGCTGGTGTGGTTCACGCCGTACACGAACATGGGCGTGTCGTCCTTGGACGGGGCCGACAGGATGACCTTCTTGGCGCCTGCGTCTAGGTGTTTCTGGGCCGTGACCTTGTCCAGGAACAGGCCCGTGGACTCGATCACCACGTCGGCGCCGACTTCGTTCCACTTCAGGTTGGCCGGGTCGCGCTCTTGTGTCAGGCGGATCTTCTTGCCGTTGACGACCAGCGTATTGCCTTCCACCGAAACTTCGCCCTTGAAGCGCCCGTGCACCGAGTCGTATTGCAGCATGTACGCCAGATATTCAGGCTCCAGCAGGTCGTTGATGCCCACGACTTCGATGTCGCTGAAGTTCTGGATGGCCGAGCGCAGCACATTGCGGCCGATGCGGCCGAAGCCGTTGATACCAATCTTGATCGTCATACTTTTCTCCAAGTTGAAATAAATCCGGTTCTAGGGCAATTTGTTAAAAGCGATGCTTGGTCATGACCGGAGCCAATTGATGAGCCGTTTCAATCCGGACGCAGGATAGGCATTGGTGTGGCTGGGCGTTGCGTCTTTTTTTGTCTGGATCTTCGCCCGCATTTGAGTAATCGCGTTCTCTGCTGTCAGGTGCTTGAGTTCGAGCGCTTCGGAGAGATGGGAGGCACAGAAATATTCAAGACCTTGCGGATGTGACAACGCGGCGGCGTCCGCCGGTTCGTAGTCTGCAAACGTCAGCCATTCACCTTTCTGAGGGCCTGGCTCGTCCCTGGCGAGCATTCCGCAAACGCTGCAACGGGCTGGCTTCATCGGGCGCGCTCTTCCGCAATAAACCCCAACAAGGGAATGAAGAGTCGAGGGGCTTCGTGCAAAACGGACTTCACATAGAGGTTGTGAATGAGCGCCGCCTCGTAGGGAACAAGTGCCGAAGCTCCATACATCGGAGCAATTTCGCTAATGCTCTTGTAAGTGCCTTGGTATGCACCGCTGAAAGTCCCGCCCACAGTGCGATCCATATAGCGCACTTGTCCCAACGCATTTCGGAACGCATAGATTGCGTGGCCCGCAACAACTTTGCCCGCTTGTTCCACCCGAACCGCTAGCATCAGAACGCTGCCATCGCGAGGTAGCAATCGCTCGATTTCTCGGACCGTACCTACCTTCGTAACCGCGCCAATCTTTGCGCCGAGTCGCTGGAGAAATCCAATGCCTGTTGCAAGATTTGGAATGGTCCATAGGGCATTCATTGGCATTCCAAGTACTGTGGCCAAGTCCTCGACCCCCACAAGCAATCGACCATTGGTCGTGTGATGTAGTTGGCGCAGGGCCTTGGCAGATGCCACCCAGAAACAGTTGGCCCCCCCGGTGTCAGCCACAAACCGGGCAGCAGTAACTCCCTTGGCCGTTCTGAGCAAACTTACCGCTTTTCCGACAGGAAAGACGGCTGCAAACCGCAGCGCATCGGTTCCCACGCCGCCGATCGTGCCTTGTTTCAGCCCGTCCCCCAGGCGAAGTAGATCCACAAAGCCACCGCCAAAGGTCATGAGTGCCTTGGTCGCCGACGCGCCGACCATGGATCCGACGGAATACTGGGATTCCTCCACCCAGCGGTCCAGAATTTGGTCGCTTTCGCCGCGTTGGCGGTCAAACCAATCGGCGGCATCGGTGAGTATCCACATGAGCGTAGCTTCCGAAGATGACTGGAGACCGCGGGGTCAGCGGCGCAGCGCAGCCTGCACCGTGGCCGCCACGTTCTCTTCGGTAAACCCGAAGTGCTTGAACAGCACGGGCGCTGGGGCAGATTCGCCATAGGTGTCGATGCCGACCACGGCGGCGCAGCCGTATTTCCACCAGCCGTCCGTCACGCCCATTTCCACTGCCACACGGGGGATGCCCGCGGGCAACACACTGCTCTTGTACTTGGCGTCTTCGCGGTCGAACGTTGTGGTGCTGGGCATGGAGACCACGCGCACGGCGATTTTCTTGTCGGCCAGCAGGCGCTGGGCCTTGAGCGCCAGTTGCACCTCAGAGCCGGTGGCGATGATCACGGCCACGGCCTTCTTCTTGATGCCCACGTCTGCTGGTTCAGACAGCACATACGCGCCGCGCGAGATGTCGCCCAGGTCGCGCTTGGGCGCGTACGGCAGGTTCTGGCGGCTCAGCAGCAGCGCGGTGGGCTTGTCGCGGTTGGACAGCGCCACGCTCCAGGCCACGGCGGTTTCGGACGTGTCACCGGGGCGCCACACGTCCAGGTTGGGAATCAGGCGCAGGCTGGCCGCGTGTTCGATGGACTGGTGGGTGGGGCCGTCTTCGCCCAGGCCGATAGAGTCGTGCGTGAACACGTGGATCACGCGCTGCTTCATCAGTGCGGCCATGCGGATGGCGTTGCGGCTGTAGTCACTGAAGGTCAGGAACGTGCCGCCGTAGGGGATGAAACCGCCGTGCAGCGCAATGCCGTTCATGATGGCGGCCATGCCGAATTCGCGGACGCCGTAGTTGATGTGGCGGCCACCGATTTTCTGGCCTTCTGCCACTTCGGTCTTGACGACGTTGCCCTGCATGTCGAAACGCAGGTTGGGCGTGCTCTTGGTGTTGGTGAGGTTGGAGCCGGTCAGGTCGGCGCTGCCGCCCAGCATTTCAGGCAGGGCGGCAGTGAAGGCTTCCAGGGCCAGCTGGCTGGCCTTGCGGCTGGCCACGGTCTCGCCCTTGGTGTGCGCGGCGACCACGGTGTCCACCGCCACCTGCGCGAAGTTGGCAGGCAGGTTGCCTTCCATGCGGCGCGTGAGTTCGGCTGCCAGCTCAGGGTAGGCTTGGCGGTAGGCCGCAAAGCGTTCGTTCCACACCGACTCGAAAGCCTCCCCATTGGCCTTGGCGTTCCAGTCTGCGTACACGTCTTCAGGGATCACGAAAGGCTCGCTGGCCCAGCCCAGGGCTTCGCGGGTCAGCGTGATCTCTTCGGCGCCCAGCGGTTCGCCGTGCGCCTTGGCGGTGTTGGCGCGGTTGGGGCTGCCCTTGCCAATGTGGGTCTTGCACACGATGACGGTGGGGCGCTCGGTCTGTTTCTTCGCTTCTTCAATGGCGGCGTCGACTTTGTCGGCGTCATGGCCGTCGATGGGGCCGATCACGTTCCAGCCACTGGCCACAAAGCGCAGTGGGGTGTTGTCCGCGAACCAGGGAGCGACCTGGCCGTCGATGCTGATGCCGTTGTCGTCGTACAGGGCGATCAGCTTGTTGAGCTTCCAGGCGCCGGCCAGCGAGATGGCTTCCTGGCTGATACCTTCCATCAGGCAGCCGTCGCCCAAGAAGGCGTAGGTGTAGTGGTCCACCACGGCATGGCCGTCGCGGTTGAATTCGCTCGCCAGCAGCTTTTCAGCCAGTGCAAAACCCACCGCATTGGTGATGCCCTGGCCCAGCGGTCCGGTGGTGGTTTCCACGCCCGGGGTCACGCCCACTTCAGGGTGGCCGGCGGTCTTGCTGTGCAGCTGGCGGAAGTTCTTGAGTTCCCCAATCGGCAGGTCATAACCGGTGAGGTGCAGCAACGCGTACAGCAGCATCGAGCCATGGCCGTTGCTCAGCACAAAACGGTCGCGGTCAAACCACTGGGGGTTGGCCGGGTTGTGTTTGAGGTGGCGGGCCCACAGGCCCACGGCCATGTCGGCCATGCCCATGGGGGCGCCGGGGTGGCCGGAGTTGGCTTGTTGAACGGCGTCCATGGCCAATGCGCGAATTGCATTTGCCATCTGTGGGGATTGCTGGGTGTTGGCCATGGGGGGAGGGTTCAGGTTGGAAGAATCGGGGAAACCCGGCATTTTACCGGGGCGGCTTTTACCCGGCCGAATTGGCCTCGGTTCAGCATGCGGCATGGGGCGATGCACTACAGTGCGGGCCATGCAAGGACTGCATCTCACCGCTGATCTCCATGGTTGCCGCTGCGCCCCCGTCTGGCTGCTGGATGCGACCGCATTGGGCGCGGCGTGTGCCGACGCTGTCCGCTCCGCCGGACTTCAGGCTGTGGGGCAGTTGTTTCATGAGTTTCCGGCCACAGTGCACGGCCCTGGAGGGGTAACAGCTACGGTTTTGCTAGCAGAATCGCACCTGTGTGTGCACACCTGGCCTGAGCAAGGCGCGGTGACGCTGGATGTTTATGTGTGCAATTTCGGCGCGGACCACTCGCACAAAGCGCGCGCTTTGATGGATGCCTTGCTGGCCTTGTTCGAGCCCGCAACGGTAGAGCGCAATGTGCTGCAGCGGGGCGCTGTGCAAGAGGGGTGGCATGAGCGCTGAAGAAAGTCGTCCGTGCGTACAAGCGCCTGCCATGCTGCTGGCCGCCGGACGCGGTGAGCGCATGCGACCGCTCACAGATACCACCCCCAAACCGTTGTTGCAGGTTCAGGGCCAACCACTGTTGCAATGGCATCTGCAGGCGCTGCAGGAAGCAGGCGTTGCGCAGGTGGTCATCAACACCGCATGGCTGGGTGGGCAGATCAGTGACCATTTTTCAGGTGTTTTTGGCATCCAGCGCTTGATGGGTAAGCGCAAGAAGCTATCAATTTCATACTCGCACGAGGGCGTGGACTTTGGTGGCGCGCTGGAAACGGCGGGGGGCATTGCGCGCGCTTTGCCTGCGCTGGGTTCGGTGTTCTGGCTGGCGGCGGGCGATGTGTTTGCGCCCGACTTCGTGTTCGACAGCGCCGCCGTCCAAGCCTTTGAATCCAGCGGCCATCTCGCCCACCTGTGGCTGGTGCCCAACCCCGCACACAACCCGCGGGGCGACTTTGGATTGTCGGCCAGCGGCATGGCGTTGAACCTGCCTGCCGATGACCCTGCGCTGCGCTATACATACAGCACTATCGCCCTGTTGCGGGCTGAGTTGTTTGCGTTGCCCTGGTGTGATATTCCGGCGGGCAACCCCCATGGAGTTCCGGCGCCGCTGGCCCCGCTGCTGCGCCGGGCCATGGATGCAGGCAAGGTATCGGCATCGGTCTACACCGGTCGGTGGACGGATGTGGGCACTCCCGAACGGCTGGCAGAACTCAACCGCTGAGCGAGCGTGTGAGTCTCGTGCTGCTGCGCCAGTAGCTACTGCGCGGTGGCTGCGCCCGCTGGCGCACCGGTGGGGCTGTGGGCCGGTTGCAGGGCAATGGCGGGCCCGTTTTCGCATCCGCGGAACAACCACTGGCTGGGCATGAAACGCGCATCGGGTCCGTCAGGCGCGGGCTTGCCCACTTCGGCTTGCACGTCATAGGCGATGGGCGGCACCTGGAACAAGGCAATCTGGCCCGCCTTGCAGGCAAGGCCCGAGATGACGGTGTTGGGCACCCAGGTCTGCGTGGCATTGTCGTAACGGTGCAGGGGGCCCAGGCGCTGGTCCTGCGCCAGCTCCACCCGCATTGGCACGATTTGCAGCGCCCTGGCCCATACCCCGGCCACTTCTACAGGCTGCGCAAACCGCACGGCCTCCAGCCCGTGCAATGCGAGGGGGCGATTGGGCTCTCCCTTGTCAAATGGGTCCACGCGGTTGATGAGGCTGCCCGCCGGGATCGTCAGCTCGCCGTACTGATAGTCCTGGGGCAGCACAAACCGTTCGCGGCTTGCGCGCACGGCGGCGCCATCCTGCCGGGCCTGCTGCGTGCTGTGCGAGAGATACATCCGAACGCCCGTCCAGACGTTGCACAACACGGCCGTGGCAATCAGGGCTTTCAGAACACGCGGGGTGAGCAACCACTTCTGCGGAATATCAATGCAGCGAACATACACGCCGTAGATCAGCAGCCCGCCTGCTAGCACCAGCCCGAGCATGGGCACCAAAACAGCCAAGAAGAAATTCAGCAAGGTAGAGAGCAAAACAGGCATGGTTCTGACAGGCAAAATGAAGGCGCCCGCTCCAGACACCTCTTTGAGCTGTGAGGCAGGCCGTGCGGCCTAGGCGTGGTCTGCAGTCTGCCATGGGTCGGCCACTCCCTGCAAAAGATGCGGGCGCTGGTCGTGTTGGCAGTCTAGGGCAGGTTCGCCGGTCGCAGCGGGCTGAAAAATGCAGGGAGATCCGGAAGGAGATTCGGGTACGCAGGGGCGACTCGCGGCCAGATGGGCCCAAAATGCGCGCATGAGCCCACAGACATCCCTCTACGCCCAGCGCCGCGCCCGCCTTGCCTCGATGCTCGGTGAAGGCGGCATCGCCATCATTCCCACAGCGCTGGAGCACCCGCGCAACCGCGACAGCGATTTCTTGTTTCGCCATGACAGCTACTTTTACTACCTGACAGGTTTCACCGAGCCCGGCGCCTGCCTGGTCCTGGCGCACGATGGTCGCAGCACGCTGTTTTGCCAGCCCAAGGATCTGGAGCGTGAGATCTGGGACGGCTACCGTCTGGGCCCAGCCGCCGCGCCTGCCGCGCTGGCGGTGGACGCTGCCCACTCCATCACCGAGCTGGACACCCAGTTGCCTCGCCTGCTCGAAAACCGCAGCTGTGTGTGGTACCCCTTTGCCATCCACAACGGCCTGGCAGCGCGGCTGGAAGGCTGGCTCAACGCGGTGCGCGGCCGCGTGCGCTACGGGGCGCTGTGCCCTGCAGCGCAGAACGATTTGTGCACGCCGCTCGATGAAATGCGGCTGGTGAAGGATGCGCACGAGCAGGACGTCATGCGGCGCGCCAGCGCCATCAGCGCGCAAGCCCACATCCGCGCCATGCAGCGCTCGGCACGCATGCTGCGGGCGGGTGAGGATGTGCGTGAATACCACCTCGATGCCGAGTTGTTGCACGCGTTTCGTGAAGCAGGCTCGCAGTACCCGGCCTACAGCTCCATCGTGGCGGCAGGCGCCAATGCCTGCGTGCTTCATTACCGCGCCGACGCTGCGCCGGTGCGCGATGGCGAAATGGTGCTGATTGACGCGGGCTGCGAGCTGGATGGCTACGCGAGCGACATTACGCGCACCTTCCCTGCCAACGGCATCTTCACCGGCCCGCAGCGTGCGCTGTACGAGCTGGTGTTGGCCAGCCAGGACGCGGCGGTGGCTGCGACAAAGGCGGGGGCGCGCTTTAACGACCCGCACGACGCCACCGTGGCCGTGTTGGCGCAGGGCATGCTGGACCTGGGCCTCCTCGACAAGAACAAGGTGGGCACAGCACAGGATGTGATCGACAAACGTGTCTACTTCCAGTTCTATATGCACCGCACGGGCCATTGGCTGGGCATGGATGTCCACGACTGCGGCAGCTATGTGGAGCCTGGCGAGGTGGGCCAGGTGAGCGAGCGCAAAGACCCGTTGTCGGGCGAGACTATCACCAACCGCCCCAGCCGCGTGCTGCGACCGGGCATGGTGCTTACCATCGAGCCCGGTCTTTATGTGCGCCCCGCAGACGGTGTGCCCGAGCAGTTCCACAACATCGGCATCCGCATTGAGGACGACGCCATCGTCACCGAAACGGGCTGTGAGCTGATCACGCGGGGTGTGCCGGTGAAGGCCGATGAGATCGAAGCGCTGATGCGCGCCTGAGTGCGCGTACTACCACTGAGCTTACGGTGAGCCATCCGCGAGAGGCATCGTGGAGCGCAGCGCCACAACGCCGATTTGCCGTGGACTTGCTACTGCCCCCGGTGGCGATCAAAGGCGCGCGCGGGCTTACTCCGAAGCACCATGCGGATCAACTGTCGGCAACATGCCGTGGTTTCCGCTTTGGCTGTGCTTCTCACCGCAGAGGTTTCCGTGGCCCCCGTCCAGGGGTAACTGGTATGTAACCGCTTCGTGTGAGAATTGAAATTCGATTACACCTGCCCTCCGCACAACAGAAAGAGACAAATCCATGCCTACCCGCCGCGCCACCAAGATTGTTGCCACCCTGGGCCCCGCATCGAGCGACCCGGCGCTGCTGGAGGCCATGATCCGTGCCGGCGTCAATGTAGTGCGGCTGAATTTCAGCCACGGCAAGGCGCAAGACCATATCGACCGCGCTGCCACGGTGCGTGCCGTAGCCCAGCGTGCAGGGCGTGAGGTGGCCATCATGGCCGACCTGCAGGGCCCGAAGATCCGCGTTGGCAAGTTCGCTGACGGCAAGGTGCAGCTTGAATCCGGCGCGAAGTTTGTGCTGGATGCATCGCGTACCGAGCCGGGCGATATCGAAGGCGTAGGCCTGGACTACAAAGAGCTGCCGCGCGACGTGAAGGCGGGCGACCTGCTGTTGCTCAACGATGGCCTGATCGTGCTGACAGTGGACGCTGTGCGGGGCGAAGAGGTGCACACCACCGTGAAGATCGGTGGAGAACTGTCCAACAACAAAGGCATCAACAAGAAGGGCGGCGGGCTGACAGCACCGGCCCTGACGGCCAAGGACATGGAAGACATCCGCACGGCCATGAGCTTTCAGGCCGACTACGTGGCGGTGAGCTTTCCGAAGAACGCAACCGATATGGAAATGGCGCGCCAGTTGTGCAATGTGGCCGCCTCCGAGTACCGCCACAAGCCGGGCCTCATTGCGAAGATCGAGCGCGCCGAGGCCATCCCCCACCTCGAAGCCATCCTGCGTGTGAGCGACGGCATCATGGTCGCGCGGGGCGATCTGGCGGTCGAGGTGGGCAACGCCGCAGTGCCTGCGCTACAAAAGAAGATGATTCGCATGGCGCGCGACCTGGACAAGGTGGTCATCACCGCCACCCAGATGATGGAAAGCATGATCACCAACCCCGTGCCAACACGCGCCGAGGTGAGTGATGTGGCCAACGCAGTGTTGGACGGCACCGACGCTGTGATGTTGAGCGCGGAGACGGCAGCCGGGCGTTATCCACTCGAAACGGTGGAAGAAATGGCCACGATCTGCGCCGCGGCAGAAGCCGCTGAAGATCCGCATCTGGACGCCGACTTCACCGGGCAGACCTTTGGGCGCATCGACCAGTCCATCGCCATGGGCGCGCTGTTCACCGCGCACCATCTGGGCGCCAAAGCCATCGTGGCGATGACCGACAGCGGCGCCACGGCCCTGTGGATGAGCCGTCATCGGATCCACATCCCCATCTATGCACTGACACCCAAGGTGGCCACGCAACGCAAGATGGCCATGTACCGCAATGTGCGCCCGCTGCTCATGGACACCAGCGCTGATCGCGATACGGCTCTGGAGCAAGCCGAGGGCCACCTCAAGAGCCGCAACATCGTGCAAAAGGGCGATGTCTATGCCATCACCTGCGGCGAACCCATGGGTGCACCTGGCGGTACCAACATGCTCAAAATCTGCGTGGCTAGCTAGCTAACCGGTCGGCTGGCGGGCCGGAATGGTTGGAGCGTGGCTACGCATCTTCCGGCGCTGCACTGCCGAGGTAATGGCATACAGGCTCAACGCTGAAGCGACCCCTGTCAGCGCGCCAGCCGCAACGTCGGACGGAAAATGCACCCCCAGGCTGATCCGGCTCCAGGCCATTGCGATGGCCACCACCCATCCCAGCCATGCCAGCGGTCGCATGCGCCCCATTGCCAGTGCAGCGGCAAGCGCAAAGGCCCCTGCGGTATGCATGCTCGGGAATCCGGACCGCGCCGCGTGCTCAACCCATTGAAGGCCCACCCCCAGCTGCGCCGGTCGTGGGGCCGGGACCCATTGGCGCAGCGCCTGCACAGCCATCCACGCCAAAGCCATGGAGGCTGCCGCCCGCAGCAGCGTCCGGCGTTGTGAGGCGGAGCCTAGCAGCAAGCCCGCCAGCAGCACGCCGCCCATGGCCAGCGGTAGTTGCAGGGAAATCCATCGTGCGCCAGCGATCACCAGCGGTGCTGTCGATGGCCCCGCGTTGATTGCTTCAAACAATGCCAGTTCAAGCGGCTGCATGGTCCGATTCCTCAGGCGGCTTCGTGCTGGCAAAGGCGGGCAAGTGTGGGCGCAGCGCCGATGCTGCCAGGTCGCAAAGCCAGCCTGTGGTCCAGCAGATCCAACCTGTCCACAGCGTGTGGCTCATGAAGTGCGCCCCGCGAACTTGCTGAGCGCCGCCCAGTATCAACCCCGCTGCCAGCGATCCGGCTAGCCACCAGAGTGCGGCGCGCGGTTGATGGCGGCGCAGTGCAAAGTACCCTCCCACAAAGGCAAAGCCCGCTGAAGCGTGACCCGCGGGGAAACACCGGCCGCCACCCCCATCCACCATGCCCAGTGCCCAGTGCGACGCATACCGTGCCACGCCTCCGAACTCCGCCAGATCCCACGGGCAGCTTGTATTGCTAAGGTTCTTGGTGATGCTCACCATGGCCAATGCGATCAGTGCGCTCACCACCATTTGCAAGCGCTCGCTGGCGTCTATGCGACGGAGAACGCCGCGCGGCCACCAGACACCGAGGGCCAGCAGCATCACCAGCAACCATCCCAGGCGGCGTGCGCCTTCGTGCAACACCTGCACAAAAAACCACTGGTCCCGCATCGGGAACCCGTGCGCAGTGCCAAAGGCATGTGCAAATGCCAAGTCCAGTCCGCCTGCATCCCAGGCCACAACACAGATAAGGGCGACCAGCGTGCAGTACAGAAGAGACCGGGGACTGTCGAGATGAGTGAGGGGGGCTGGCAAAGGCTGCATGTTGCGATGGTGCAGGGCCGCACTTAACGCCGTCTTAAAGCAGAACGCGCTGCGCCGCAGCCCGGCGACAATGGCCGGATGCGAATACTTGTGGTCGAAGACGATGCTGGCATAGCCAGCGGCCTGCGCACCAATCTCCAGCAGCGTGGCTATGCGGTGGATGTGTGTGATGGTGTGGCCTCAGCCTGGGGCGCGCTTCGCGCCGAACGGTTTGATGCCGTGTTGCTGGATCTCGGCCTGGCCGATGGCGATGGCAGTGAGCTGCTTCGCCGGTTGCGGCTGAGTCCTCCTGCAACGGGCGCCCAGTCGACGTTACTGCCTGACCCATCAACTCCCGTTCTTATCGTGACCGCGCGCGATCAGGTGCATCAGCGCATCGCTGGGCTTGACCTGGGAGCGGACGACTACCTGTCCAAACCCTTCGATGTCGATGAACTTGACGCCCGCCTGCGCGCGCTGCTGCGCCGCGCAGCGGGGCGTACTTCACCAACGATCCGCCATGGCGACATCGAAGTTGACCCCGCCGCGCGCACCGTGCGGCAAGGCGGCAAGGTCGTGGAGATGTCGCCCAGGGAGTTTTCCGTGCTGCTGGTGCTGCTAGAGGCCCGCGGGCGGGTGCTGTCGCGCCTTCAGATTGAAGAGCGGTTGTACAGCTGGGACTCCGCCATCGAAAGTAATGCGGTGGAGGTCCACATTCATCACCTGCGCCGCAAGCTGGGCAGTGCCTGTATTCAAACCATGCGTGGCGTTGGCTATTTCATGCCGCAAGGGGTAGCGCCATGAGTGCGCCGAATGGCCCGGAACGCGAATCGCGAAAAAGCCGGCCGTCGCTGACCCGGCAGCTTCTGCTGTGGTCGTTGGGCGCTTTGGCGGTGGTATGGGGCAGCTTTGTGGTGATGGGTTACCAGACGGGTGTGCACGAGGCCGACGAGCTGACCGACGGCCACCTGGCCAGCGTGACTGCCTTGTTGCTCAATCTGCGCGCTACCGATGCCATGGAGGGTGCGCAGGTCACGCAGCGCGTGCCCACGCCCTGGCTCAAGTCGCATGACTACCAGCAGTCGATCAGCGTGGTGCAGTGGGATAGGCAAGGCCGCCTTCTCACACACAGCGGCACATCGCCAGCTCCACCGTTCACGGAGGCAGAGGGCTTTGCCAATCTCACCCTGGGCAACCCAGCAGCCGTGTGGCGGAGCTTTGCGCAGTGGGATGCGGCACGGTCGCGCAAGGTCATGGTTTTGCTGGAACTGCGCGAGCGCGACGAACTCGCCCAGGACATCGCGGAACAGATGATCGAGCCAGGCCTGTGGTTGTTGCCCGTGGTGTCGCTTGCGCTGGGGCTCGCACTGTGGAGAGGGCTGAGGCCGCTGTACGCCTTGTCGGCGGATGTGGCCGCCCTTGATCCCGCAAGCGCGCAGCGCTTGGCGTCGCGCCACGCCTGGAACGAATTCGAGTCGGTGGTCGCGTCCATCAACACGCTGCTGGACCGCCAGCAGGCGGCCATGGTGCGGGAGCGCCGCCTCGCCAACGAAGTCGCCCACGAGCTGCGCACGCCGCTGTCGTCCATTGCGCTACAAGCCAGCGCGCTGGCCGGCGATCTTGCCCCCCAGGCGCGAGCAGAAGCCGTGGCCCGCATCGGCCAGGATGCATTGCGCGCCGGCCATGTGCTCAACCAGTTGCTGGCGTTGGCACGGGCGAGCCGCGCCGAGCTGCACGAAGCCACGGCACCGGTGGACCTGAGCGCGCTGGCGCGAGCGGTATGTGCCGACTATGCGCAGGCGGCATGGCAGCGGGGCGACGACATCGCACTGTTGGCTCCGCCTGTGCTCACCTTGCCCGGCCACGCGGTGCTGCTGGATATCGCAGTTCGCAATCTGGTGGAGAACGCTCTTAAGCACACGCCGGACGGCACCCATATCTCGGTACAGGCGGGTGAAGAGTCGGACGCGGGCGATGTCTGGTTGCAGGTGTGTGACGATGGTGGTCGCAGCACCATGGGCGCTGCGGGCGTCGCTGCTGCGCGCAAGGAGGACAGCTTGCACCTGGGCCATGAAATTGTGCGGCGGGTGGCAGACATCCATGGTGGCCACTTTGGGCCTGCTCCGGCGCGGCCCCCCTTTACCACCTGCTACCGCTTGGTTTTGCCCAGACACCCCATTGCCCACCCCGGTTAAAATTGCCGGTTACCAAGCGGTTACCACCGCATTGCCAGGCGTACGGCGCCTCCCCCTCAACCCAGAACGGACACCACGACCATGCCCCTCGTTTCGATGCGCGAACTGCTCGACCATGCCGCCGCCAACAGCTATGGCATTCCCGCTTTCAACGTCAACAACCTGGAACAGGTGCAGGCCGTGATGGCCGCTGCAGACGAAGTCGGTGCTCCCGTCATCCTGCAGGCCAGCGCCGGTGCGCGCAAATATGCGGGCGAGCATTTCATCAAGCACCTGATCCAGGCGGCGGTGGAAACCTTTCCGCACATCCCGCTGGTGATGCACCAGGACCATGGTTCGTCGCCAACGATCTGCCAGGGTGCCATCGATCTTGGGTTTGGCTCGGTGATGATGGATGGCTCGCTGATGGAAGACGGCAAGACCCCCGCATCGTTTGAGTACAACATGGACGTGACCCGCAAGGTGGTCGACATGGCGCACAAGGTGGGCGTCACGGTCGAGGGCGAATTGGGCTGCCTGGGCAACCTGGAAACCGGCGAGGCCGGTGAAGAAGACGGCATCGGCGCTGAAGGCAAGCTCGACCACAGCCAGATGTTGACCGACCCTGAGGAGGCGGCGGTCTTCGTCAAGGCCACGCAGCTGGATGCGCTGGCCATTGCCATTGGCACCAGCCATGGCGCCTACAAATTCAGCCGCAAGCCCACGGGCGACATCCTGGCCATCAGCCGTGTGAAGGAAATCCACAAGCGCATTCCCAACACCCATCTGGTGATGCACGGCTCGTCGTCGGTGCCTGCAGAGCTGCTGGCCATCATCAACCAGTACGGCGGCAAGATGAAGGAGACCTACGGCGTGCCCGTGGAAGAGATCCAGGAAGCCATCAAGTACGGCGTGCGCAAGATCAACATCGACACCGATATCCGCCTGGCCATGACCGGCGCGGTGCGCAAGTTCCTGGCCGAGAACCCTGACAAGTTCGACGCGCGCGAGTGGCTCAAGCCCGCACGCGAAGCGGCCAAGCAGGTCTGCAAGCAGCGCTACCTGGAGTTTGGCTGCGAAGGCCAGGGCGCCAAGATCAAGGGCGAAAGCCTGCAGGTGGTGGCCACCAAGTACGCGCGCGGCGAGTTGGCCCAAGTGGTGAACTGAGCGGCTTTCTTGCGGGACGCGGTTCCCTGGTGCAAGTCCCGAGCCCGGCCGATATCCATCGCCGGGCTTTTTTGTTGGCATGCTGCCTGTGCTGGCTGGAGAGCTCCCTCTACATCAGACAAAGGCGACAGCCATAAGAAAATCTTCATGTAAGCTCGCGGTCAGTTTGCGCTGGCCGAGCTGTGCAAAGGCCTATCCCCTCATGACTTTGACGATTCCCAAGTTTCGGTTCCTGTTTTCGCTGCCCTGTGCCGTGACGCTTGTGGCGTGCGCTCCTATGACCGTGCCCCCCAAGGCGGAATACCCCGTGGGTCGCTCTCGGCTGGTGTTGCCAGCGGGTGCCTGGCAAGACCTAGGCGCTACCGATGTCGCCTTGCCGTTATTACCCGGCCCCGGCACCACGGTGCCATTGCAGACCCGTGCCGTAGGGCTGCGTGGCGCGCAAGGTGAGTGGCTGGCCGTGCTGCGTGTGCAGACCAACCGCAGCGGCGATATACCCCGCTCTGTGTTGTGGTCGGGCTATTGCCCGCAGCAAAAGGACGTGATCGTCGACGACGCTGCCGCCAGCAGTCCGGTGCGCGCGGACTGCCTGCGTTTCAAGCGATGGGCCAGCACCGCCCAGTGGCTCGACAAGAACCATCCCGAAATGGTGACGTGGCTGGATGGCCGGCAGATCACACTCAAGCAGCCGTATTCCTATTTCAGCTACCGCTATGCCACTGAAGGTGGTGCGCTCGTCCAACTCGATGGTCTGGCGGACCACCGCCTGCTGCGTCCCAAGACCCAGAACAACGAAGAATTCCTGACCGCTGGCCGCCCTGCTCAGACCTGGGGTGAGAACCTGGCCCAGGCCGCGCGCCTGAGCGTTGGCATGGTGGACGGTTTTCTGGCCATTCCACCGTTCCCATTCCCAGCGCCCGTTTCTACCCCTTAGCGCCTGCGTTCTCCCAGGCGGCATGGCGGAAAACAATCACGACACTAGAGGAGACCTCTCATGCAGACCAGCCACCCCCCGCAGCGCATTGGCGTGCCACGGGAGACCTTTCCGCTTGAAAAGCGCGTTGCCACCGTTCCAGACGTGGTGGAAAAGCTCATCAAGCTGGGTTTCAGCGTAGCAATCGAATCGGGGGCGGGCGAAGCTGCCAACTTTAGCGATGACGCCTATCGCGCAGCAGGGGCGCAAGTGCTGCCGGATGCAGCTGCGCTGTGGTCGGCATCGGACATCGTCTTCAAGGTGCGCCCGCCCAGCACCGATGAGGTCGCTTTGATGCGTGACGGCACCACGCTCATCGACTTCATCTGGCCCGCGCAGAACCCGGAACTGATGCAGCAGCTTGCCGCCAAGTCGGCCACGGTGCTGGCCATTGATTGCCTGCCGCGCACACTCTCGCGCGCTCAAAAAATGGACGCACTCACGTCCACCGCCGGCGTCAGCGGATACCGGGCGGTCATTGAGGCCGCCAACGCCTTTGGTCGCTTCTTCAATGGCCAGATCACGGCAGCGGGCAAGGTGCCGCCTGCCAAGGTGTTTATTGCTGGCGCTGGCGTGGCGGGCCTTGCCGCCATTGGCACAGCCGCCAACCTGGGCGCCATCGTGCGCGCCAACGATACGCGTGCCGAAGTGGCCGACCAGGTCAAGTCGCTGGGCGGAGAATTCGTCAAGGTGGACTACGAAGAAGAAGGCTCGGGCGGCGGCGGCTACGCCAAGGTCATGAGCGAAGGTTTCCAGGCCGCGCAGCGCAAGATGTACGCGGAGCAGGCCAAGGACGTGGACATCATCATCACCACCGCGCTGATCCCCGGCAAGCCTGCGCCCAAGCTCATCACGGCCGAGATGGTGCAGAGCATGAAGCCCGGCAGCGTGATCGTCGACATGGCGGCCGAGCAGGGCGGCAACTGCGAGCTGACCGTACCCGGCGAGGCCGTGGTGCGCCATGGGGTGACCATTGTGGGCTACACCGACCTGGCCTCGCGCCTAGCCAAGCAGTCGTCCACCCTGTACGCCACCAACCTTCTGCGCCTGACGGAAGAGCTGTGCAAGGCCAAGGACGGCGTAGCTGTGGTCAACATGGAGGACGACGCCATCCGCGGCCTCACCGTGGTCAAGGACGGTGCCATCACCTGGCCTGCTCCACCGCTCAAGCAGGCCCCAGCGCCTGCGCCCAAGGCAGCGGCTGCGCCGGTGGCTCCCAAAAAATCCAGCCATGGCCCAGGTGCCCCCATGTCCGCCAAAACGCTGACCATCACGTTCGCCGTGCTGGCCGTGCTGTTCTGGGCCATTGGTGCCTATGCGCCTGTGGCTTTCCTGGGGCATTTCACGGTGTTTGTGCTCGCCTGCTTCATCGGCTACATGGTGGTTTGGAACGTCACGCCAGCGTTGCACACGCCGTTGATGAGCGTGACCAACGCGATCTCCAGCATCATTGCCATCGGTGCGCTGGTGCAAATTGCGCCCCCAGATGCAGGTGTAAACGGGCGCCCCGACGGGCTCATCCTGTGGTTGGCGTTCGCTGCCCTGGTGCTCACGGCAGTCAACATGTTCGGCGGCTTTGCGGTCACGCGCCGCATGCTGGCCATGTTCCGCAAGTAACTCCATAACAACAAGAAAACGAGGAGCACAGAACATGTCCCAAAGTCTCGCTACCGTCGCCTACCTGGGCGCGGCCATTTTGTTCATCCTGAGCCTGGGTGGGCTTTCCAATCCTGAAACCTCCCGCCGGGGTAACCTGTTCGGCATGGTCGGCATGGCGCTGGCCGTGCTGGCGACAGTGTTCGGCCCGCGCGTGAGTCCTGCTGGGGTTGCCTGGATCGTCGGCGCGCTGGTGATCGGCGGCGGTATCGGCCTGTATGCGGCCAAGGTCGTCAAGATGACGCAGATGCCCGAGCTGGTCGCGCTGATGCACAGCTTGGTGGGCCTGGCGGCCTGCCTGGTGGGTTTTGCCAGCTATGTCGATACCTCCATCCAGCTGCAGGGCGCAGAAAAAATCATCCATGAAGTGGAGATTTATGTCGGCATCCTGATCGGTGCCGTCACGTTCAGCGGCTCGCTGATCGCCTTCGGCAAGCTCAACGGCAAGATCGGCGGCAAGCCGCTGCTGCTGCCCGGCCGCCACTGGCTCAACCTGGCAGCGCTGCTGGTCGTGATCTGGTTCGGGCGCGAATTTCTGCGCGCCGAAACGGTGGAGCAGGGCATGGTGCCCTTGATGGTGATGACAGCGATTGCGCTGCTGTTCGGAGTCCACATGGTGATGGCGATTGGTGGGGCCGACATGCCGGTGGTGGTGTCCATGCTCAACAGCTACTCGGGCTGGGCGGCGGCCGCCACGGGCTTCATGCTCAGCAATGACCTGCTCATCGTCACCGGGGCGCTGGTGGGGTCCTCTGGCGCCATCCTGAGCTACATCATGTGCAACGCCATGAACCGCAATTTCCTCAGCGTGATCGCTGGGGGCTTTGGCTCAGGCGCGGGCACGCCGGCCAAGAAGGGCGAAGCGGCAGAGCCCCAGGGCGAGGCGGTGCCTGTGAGCGCCGCCGAGACGGCCGAACTGCTGCGCGATGCCAAGAGCGTGATCATCGTGCCCGGCTACGGAATGGCCGTGGCACAGGCGCAGCACACGGTGAATGAAATCACCCAGACCCTGCGCGCCAAGGGCATTACCGTGCGTTTTGGCATCCACCCGGTGGCGGGCCGCATGCCCGGCCACATGAACGTGCTGCTGGCCGAGGCCAAGGTGCCGTATGACATCGTGATGGAAATGGACGAGATCAACGACGACTTCCCGGACACCGACGTGGCCATGGTCATTGGTGCCAACGACATCGTGAACCCCAGCGCGCTGGACGACCCCACCAGCCCCATTGCGGGCATGCCCGTGCTGGAAGTGTGGAAGGCCAAAACCTCCATCGTGATGAAGCGTTCCATGGCGTCTGGCTATGCGGGGGTGGACAACCCTTTGTTTTACAAGGACAACAACCGCATGCTGTTCGGCGATGCCAAGAAAATGCTCGACGAAGTGCTGACCACCCTCAAGAGCTGACAGGCATAATTTCCCTGCGAAAAAAGCACGACCGTGCTGAAGGTGACAGCGCGGTTTTCATGGCATCAAAAAAAACTGACTAGGAGACGACGCAAATGACCGACCGCCCATGGCTGGCTGCCTACCCCCAAGGTGTCCCTGCCGACATCGACACCTCGCAGTACCCATCCCTTGTCGCCTTGATGGACGAGGCCTTTACCAAGTACGCAGACCGTGTGGCGTACAGCTTCATGGGCAAAGAGGTCACCTATCGCCAGACCGACTCGCTCTCCAGTGCATTTGCGGCCTACCTGCAGGGTCTGGGACTGGTCAAGGGCGACCGCGTGGCCATCATGATGCCCAACGTGCCGCAGTACCCCGTCACCGTGGCCGCCATCCTGCGCGCAGGTTTTGTGGTGGTCAACGTGAACCCTCTGTACACGCCGCGCGAGCTGGAACACCAGCTCAAGGACTCGGGCGCCAAGGCCATCGTCATCATCGAGAACTTTGCAGCCACGCTGCAAAGCTGCATTGCCAACACGCCCGTCAAACACGTGGTGCTGGCCGCCATGGGTGACCAGCTGGGCCTGCTCAAGGGCGTGCTGGTCAACTACGTGGTGCGCAACGTCAAGAAGATGGTACCCACGTTCGACTTGCCCGGTGCCGTGCGCTTCAACGACGCCGTGGCCCAGGGCACGCGCGGCACGCTCAAAAAGCCCGACATCAGGCCCGACGACATTGCCCTGCTGCAGTACACGGGCGGCACCACCGGCGTGAGCAAAGGCGCCGTGCTGCTGCACCGCAACGTGATTGCCAACGTTCTGCAGTCCGAGGCCTGGAACAACCCCGTCATGAAGCAGGTGCCGGCGGGCGAGCAGCAGACCAGTATCTGCGCGCTGCCGCTGTATCACATCTTCGCGTTCACCGTGAACATGATGCTGAGCATGCGCACCGGCGGCAAAACCATCTTGATCCCCAACCCGCGTGACTTGCCCGCGGTACTGAAGGAACTGTCCAAGCACACGTTCCACAGTTTTCCCGCTGTGAACACGCTGTTCAACGGCCTTGCCAACCACCCCGACTTCAACACCGTCAACTGGAAGAACCTCAAGGTCTCGGTGGGCGGGGGAATGGCCGTGCAGGGCGCCGTGGCCAAGCTGTGGCTGGAGAAGACCGGCTGCCCCATCTGCGAAGGTTATGGCCTGTCAGAGACCAGCCCCTCGGCCAGCTGCAACCCCACTACCAGCACTGAATTCACCGGCACCATTGGCGTGCCGATTCCTGGCACCTGGATGAAGCTGCTCGACGATGAGGGCAACGATGTGACCACCATCGGTCAGCCTGGCGAGATCGCCATCAAGGGCCCGCAGGTGATGGCAGGCTACTGGCAGCGACCCGACGAAACCGCCAAGGTCATGACCGACGACGGCTACTTCAAGTCTGGCGACATCGGCGTCATGGACGAGCGCGGCTACTTCAAGATCGTGGACCGCAAGAAGGACATGGTGCTGGTCAGCGGCTTCAACGTGTACCCCAACGAGGTGGAAGAAGTGGTGGCCAACTGCCCCGGCGTGCTGGAATGCGCAGTGGTGGGTGTGCCTGACGAAAAGACGGGCGAAGCCGTCAAGCTCGTGATCGTGAAGAAGGATCCGGCACTGACCGAAGCGCAGGTCAAGGAATATTGCAAGGCCAATCTCACGGGCTACAAGCAGCCCAAGGTGATCGAGTTCCGCACCGAGCTGCCCAAGACCCCCGTGGGCAAGATCCTGCGTCGCGAGCTGCGCGACAAGAAGTAGTGCCAAAGGGGCTGCGCGCCCCGTTGGCTCTACCCCTCAGGCGGCTTCGGCCGCCTTTGTTTTTGCTTTCGCCGATACCCTGAAGCCCATGACCACTGCCATCCTCAGCGCCTTGCCCGAAGAGCAAAGCTCACTCGTGGCGCATTTGGCCCACTCCCAGCGACTGATGCACGCCGGCCGCGCCTTTTGGTTGGGCGATCTGCACGGTCGGCGCGTCGTTCTGGCGCTTTCGGGCATCGGCAAGGTGGCCGCTGCCACCACGGCCACAGCGCTCATCGAGCGCTTTGGCGTGGCGCGCATCATCTTCACCGGCGTGGCAGGCGGCGTGGGTGACGGGGTGAACGTAGGCGACGTGGTGGTGGCGCAGGATTACATCCAGCACGACATGGATGCCTCGCCGCTGTTCCCGCGCTGGGAGGTGCCGGGCTACGCGCGCAGCCGGATGGCCTGTGATGTGGGGCTATCTGCTCTGCTTTTGGAAGCTGCTGGTGCTTGCGTATCAAGCGCTGGCAGCCAATTTGGCTTGAAACCGCAGGCACTCTTCACTTCACAAACTCCGCCGCACCGCGCGCACCATGGCTTGGTGGCCAGTGGCGATCGCTTTGTCTGCGCCGCCGAAGAAGTGCAGCGCATGCGCTCTGCGCTGGAGGGGGCCGGCCACCACGTGCTGGCCGTAGAAATGGAAGGCGCCGCCGTGGCCCAGGTATGCCACGACTACGGCATCCCCTTCGCCGCCGCGCGCACCATCTCCGACCGCGCCGACGACACCGCCCACGTGGACTTCCCCCTTTTCGTCACGACCGTCGCCAGCCGCTACGCCGAGCACATGGTGCTGGCATTTCTGCAGAAACTATGAAATTGATAGCTGCTACCGCTTATTGGCCGAACGGGCGGTGGCATGGGTAACGGGTAGTGGGCAGTGCGCAAGTGATTCAAGGGGACCTGCAATAGCGCCGCCCGCCAGTCCCTCCCCCGCGCCGTGAATCCGGCGCGCCCCAAATACCAGCGCCACCGTGGATCCGGCTTTGCCGGTCCACCGGAGGCGTCCCCCCTCGGGGGGGGGAAGGCGCGTAGCGCCACAGGGGGGCTACTTCAACCAGCCCCGTTTGCGGAAATACCACATAGGCCCCAGCGCACTGGCCACCATCAGCGCCACCACATAGGGGTAGCCATAGGCCCAGTCCAACTCGGGCATGAACTTGAAGTTCATCCCGTACACGCTCGCGATCAGCGTGGGGGGCAGCAGCGCCACGCTGGCCACCGAGAAGATCTTGATGATCTTGTTCTGGTTGATGTTGATGAAACCGACCGTGGCGTCCATCAAGAAGTTGATCTTGTCGAACAGAAACGCCGTGTGGTTGTCCAGCGACTCGATGTCGCGCAGGATCTGGCGGGCTTCTTCGAACTGGTCGGAGTTGAGCATCTTGCTACGCATCATGAAGCTCACCGCGCGGCGCGTGTCCATCACGTTGCGGCGAATGCGGCCGTTCAAGTCTTCCTGGCGGGCGATGGCGGCCAGCACTTCACCGGCGCGGGTGTCGGTCACGTCGCCCGCCAGCACCTGCTTGCTCACGGCTTCGAGCTCGTCGTAGATGTTTTCCAGCGTGTCGGCAGAGTATTCGGCGTCTGCGTCGAACAGCTTGAGCAGCACTTCCTTGGCGTCTTCGATCAGCCCCGGCGCGCGGCGTGCGCGCATGCGCAGCAGACGAAACACGGGCACGTCTTCGTCGTGGATGGAAAACAGCACGCCCCGGCTTTTGAGGTTGGCGTTGTGCTGGTTCAGGATGAAGGCCACGCGCACCGAGCGGGGGTCTTCGTCGTCATCAATCAAGAAGTCGCTGCGGATGTGCAGTTCGCCGTTGTCTTCTTCGTAGAAGCGGGCGGATTCCTCGATGTCCTCGTCCATCGCATCCTCGGGGATGGACAGGCCGTAGTGCTGCTTGATCCAGCGCTTTTCTTCGAGGGTGGGGGCCTCCAGGTCGACCCAGATGGGCTGGAAGCGGGTCAGCTCTTCCAGGGATTCGATTTCTTCCTGAAACAGCCGGCCGTTGGCGAGCGTGAAGATGTTGAGCATGGGCTCACTCCCTTGTTATGTGGCGTCGTCTGCGGTGGGGGCATGGGGTGCTTTCAACCCCACACCAGCCAAGCAGGCCAGGGAGCTGAAAGCTACCAACTGGGGTAGGTTTCCAAGGAGCTATCTCCGTAAAAGTAAGCGAGCGGCGGATTATGGCACTGCGGGGTGGCAAGGCGGTGGCACAGGGCGCACCGCTTGGTGCCTGTACTCTTCTCAGGCTGCACCACTGGCGGAAGGCGCACTGCGCACAATGGCCAGCGCACGGCACAAGTCCGCCCAGGCGGCAGCCTTGTTGTCTTGGGATCGCAACAAAAAAGCCGGGTCGTAAGTGACCACGGCCGGGCAACCGGCCAACTGGTGGGGCCCGGCGCGCAGACGGCCCAGGGGCTCGGTGCGGCCCAGCGCTGCGCGGGCGGCCACATGGCCCAGCACCAGCACCATGGCGGGCCGCAGGGTGGCGACGGTGTCTGCCAATGTGGCCGCAATGTCGGCGCCCTGGGCTTCGGTGCCGGGCGCGGCAGTACGTTCCAGCGCCGCCAGAAACACCCGCGGGTGGCGGTGCAACTGCATGGCGCGCAGCATGTTGTCCAGCAGGCGCCCGGCATCGCCACCCAGGGGGTCGGCGGGGGTGAGGCTTTCGGTCACGATGAGCCAACCGGCGCCCAGTTCGGTCGGGGTTTGGGCCGGATCGGCCCCGGGGTAGAGCGCCTGGGTGGGGTGCAATTTGAGCGCAGGGGCCGCAGAGGCGGAGGCAGAGACGGAGACAGGGGTGGCAGCAGTGGTCTGAGGTGTGCGGTTCGTGCGAACTGGCGCTGTGGTAGCCGCGCTGCCTGTGGCCACCGGAGCGTCGGGGCGGGGCGCCGACACGGGGGGCGCGACAGGCATTGACGACCGCGGCGGGTTTGCGGCGGGTTGGTTGGGGGCCAGCGGCGCGGCGGCCACGGTTTCGGGCGGGCCCCACATAGTGACGCCCATTTCTTGCAACATGGCGCGTTGGCGCGCATCGAGGTGGAGGCTCATACAGGTGGGCGGTGGGCGGTGGGCGGTGGGGGTGCGGGCCGTCGCGGTGGGGTGCATCTTGGCGGGTATCAAAGCGGCAAGCTCATGACAACGGCATCTTCGCGCTGTCCCTGGTCTGCGGGGTAATAGCGCTTGCGCTCGCCCACGCGGCGAAAGCCATGGACCTGGTAGATGTGCTGGGCGCGCAGATTGCTGGCGCGCACCTCCAGCCACAGCCATTGTGCGCCTCGCCCGCGTGACCACAGGGCCAGCGCATCCAGCAGCACCCGCGCCCAGCCCTGGCGTTGAAACTCGGGCGTGACGGTGATGTTGAGCAGGTGCACTTCATCCACGCCCATCATGGCCACAAAGTAGCCCAGCAGGTGGTCGCCCGCCATCAGCACCTGGGCCTGGTAGCCCGACGCCAGCGCATCGGTGAAGTTGCCGCGTGTCCAGGGGTGGGTGTAGGCGCGTAGCTCCACCGCCAGCACGGCGTCGAGCTGCGCGAGGGTCAACGCTTCAAAGCGGGCCTCCAGACGCAGTTCAGGCCGTGAATTCAGTGTGTCGCCGTCAGACGATGTGGGTAAAGCGCTCATGCCTTCTCAGGGTTGGACTGCAGTCGGGTTGGCGCGCAGGGCGGCGCGTTCGGCCGTGGTTTGCGCCACTTTATCGCGGATATAGCGGGGCAGCGCATCGCTGGCGGGCAAGCCGCCGCCTGCGGCCAGCAGGGCGGGTGCCAGGCGCAGCAGGGCCGTGGCGGTGGGCAGGGCCATGACATGGAGAGCATTGGGGGCCAGACGGTCACCATACGGCGCCCTTGCATTGCCCGCCACGGTCCACCCGGCGGGGAGCGACACGGTTTCGGGCGCGCCCAGGCCAAAGTCGGCATCGGTCCGCCAGCCGTTGTCGCCACCCAGCCACTCGCAGCGCGCGTGATAGACCTCGCCCATGCGCGCGTCCAGCACGGCCACCACCTGGGTGCAGCCATGTTGCAGGCGGGCTTCTTCAGCCACGGCCAGCAGGGTGTCCACGGGCAGCACGGGTACGCCTTGGCCCCCGCGCGCCCCAAAGGCCAGCCCCTGCGCCACCGCACAGGCCGTGCGCAGGCCCGTGAAGGAACCCGGGCCACGCCCGAAAACAATAGCGTCCAGCGTGTCGAAGGTCAGCCCGGCCTCTGCCACCAGATGGCGCAATTCAGGGATCAGGGTGGCCGACGCCTGGGCCCCGCCCGGGCCGGTGTGCTGCACCAGGACTTCGCCGTGTCGTACGGCGATGGAAAGGGTGTCGGTACTGGTGTCGAAGGCGAGCAGATTCATGGGGCGGAGGGAGATTGGTGCGGGGGCGTAACGGCAGGCACCGCACCCTGGCTCTTGCCCAGCACGCCCAGCAAAATACCGGTGGTGACCAGCAGCAGCCCGGCGACAAGGTTCCAGTACATCGGCTCGTTCAGAAAAACCACGGCCCCGATGGCCGACAGCCCCGGAACCAGCGCGGTGATCATGGTTGAGCGCACGGGGCCGAAGTGCTGGATCATGCGTGTAAAGCTGATGCCTGAGATCACCACCGATCCTCCGCCTTGGAACACCATCTGAAAGGCGATCTCGCTCCATGGAGCAATGGACAGGTGGCTGGTGACCGCGCCCAGTGCCACCAGCAGTGCGTACGCGGGCACGTACACCATGCAGGCGAAGGCGGTGATTGCGATGGTGGCCTGCACCGCATCGACCGCGTGCCGCCGCGCCAGCACGCTGTAAGTGGCCCAGCATGAGGCGGCCAGCATGAACAGCACATCGCCCTTCCACACATCGCCGCCCGAAAAAGCCGCCAACAGGCTGCGTCCACCCACCAGCAAGTCACCGGCCACGATCAGCGCCAGCCCGGCGGCGCGCAGCGGGGTAATGTGGTCGCGCAGCAGCACGGCAGCGAGCAGGGCGGTCCACAGCGGCAGGCTGCCCGGCATCAGCACGGCCGCATGTGTGGCTGGCGCGTGAAAGAACCCCGAATACGCCAGCAGTGCGTAAAGCAGTCCGCCAAAAGTGCCCAGCAGTGCAGTAGTGCGCAATGGAAGCGGAGATATGCCCAGCAGGCTGGAGGGCGCCGCCAGGGCGTCTTGAGACGCCTTGCGCCTCCGCACCATCCACCACCCCCAGGGCAGCAGCACCAGGCTCGCGCCGATGATGCGCATCAACGCAATATCGAACGGGGTGAGCGTGCGCTGGGCAGAGGCGCGTGCAATGACGATGAAGCCCGTCCAGATGATGACGGTGACAACAGCCGCCAGTAGGCCGATGGCGCGAGGAGAAAAACGCATCGGGGGATTATCGGGTGCCGGCGGGGCCCGGCTTGTCGGCCCACTGGCCGCCCCTATGGGCACCCCGGAATCCATGGCCGCCACTCACAGCCCTCTGCGTGCCGGTGGTCAAAGAGTCAGAAGGACTCCCAATCCTCGTCATTTCCGGGTTTGGACGGGCGACTTGGGGTCTTGGGTGCTGCCGCCAGTACCTGGCGCGCCGCCTTGGCGGGGGGAGAAAGCGGCACCTTGGCCATGGGGGCCGGACGCTGGGAATCCGCTTTGGGCGCAGCAGCAGGTGCGGGCGACTGTTTGCGCGGGGCTGGAGACGCCGCATAGGCGCCCGCCCCCAGGGTCTGGTCGGATGTCAGCTTGAAAACGGCCACCACCTGCACCAGGTCATGCGCCTGGTTTCGGAGGCTGCTGGCCGCTGCCGCCATTTGCTCGACAAGTGCCGCATTTTGTTGGGTGGCCTGGTCCATGGATGTCACGGCCTCGCCCACCTGCGCAACACCTGCACTCTGTTCGTGGCTTGCCGCGCTGATCTCTCCCATGATGTCCGTCACCCGCCGAATGCTGCTTACCACCTCGGTCATGGTGCTTCCGGCCTTGTCCACCAGGGCCGTGCCGTGCTCCACACGCTCCACGCTGGCACTGATGAGGTTCTTGATCTCTTTGGCCGCCTCGGCGCTGCGACCGGCCAGGCTGCGCACCTCGGAGGCGACAACGGCAAATCCCCGGCCTTGTTCCCCCGCACGGGCCGCTTCCACGGCCGCGTTCAGTGCAAGAATGTTGGTTTGAAACGCGATGCCGTCAATGACGCTGATGATGTCGCTGATCTTGCGGCTGGCATCGTTGATGCCTTTCATGGTCTCAACCACTTCGCCCACCACCGCGCCGCCTTGTACCGCAACGTTCGACGCCGTCAACGCAAGCTGGTTTGCCTGGCGCGCGTTGTCGGCATTGTTTCGGACCGTTGAATTAAGTTCTTCCATGCTCGCGGCCGTTTGCTCCAGTGCGCTCGCCTGGTGTTCGGTGCGGGCGCTTAGATCGCTGTTGCCTTGGGCGATTTCGGCGCTTGCGTTGGAGACAGACTCTGAGCCCCGACGAACGTTGTTCACCACAGCCGAGAGGCTGGTCTGCATGAGTTCCAGCGACGACATCAGCTCACCCACCTCGTCCTTGCCATGCGCAGGGACCTTGGCGGTGAGGTCGCCCGCTGCCACCCGTTTGGCAAGGTCTGAGGCCTGCGCCAGCGGCTTGGTGACCGAGTTCGCCAGAAGCCATGAAAACAGCCCGCCCACGAAAACGCTGAGCACGCCCAGAACCATCAGCAGTTGGCTGCTGGACTGCCGATTGGCCTGAATGGCACGCCCCAGTTCATCCACCTGAGTGCGTTGTGCACGCAGCAGTTCGTCCATCTTGGCCGCGTAGTTGTTGGCATCGGGCATGAACTGCTTTTCGAGCAGGCTGTTGGCCTCGTCCACCTTGCCTTCTTTTTTCAGGGCAAAGATCGTGTCGCGATTCTTCAGGTACAGAGAGCGCAGGGCACCGATCTCCTGGAAGATTTTCTTCTCCGACTCCAGGTACATCAGTGCTTCGACAGACTTTTGCAGTTCTCCCGAGCTTTTGGAAGATGCCTTGCTGTCTTCGGCAAAAAAGTCTGCCAGGGACGGGTCGCTGCTGCGTGCGACCGCTGCCGTGCGCGTGATACCCGCGCGCAGATTGCGGGCCCAATCGCTGACCAGTCGCTCGGTCTTGATGGGGTTCTGCACCATCTCTTCGGTTGCGGCCGCCAGGGCGTTCAAGCGCGAAATGCTCACACCGATCACGCCCATGGAGAGCAACAGCACCAGTGCAAATCCAAGCGCCAGGCGCTTGGCAACGGACATATTAGAAAGCAGACTCATGGACGCCCTGTTGTGTGGAGATTTATGGTTGAAAAGACAGATGTCGCAACGGTTGTCACCCGTGCGCCCCCAGTCTGGCGGTCGGGTTGTTGCATAGTGTAAGTACGAGGCGTCATGTGGTGATCGCTCCATACACCTTCATGGTGCCGCGGTGGCGCGTGCGCCACACCGCGCGATGGCGGCGCTGGTCTAGACTCCCAGCATGAAGACGACGAGATTCAACACGTTCTGCCACCAGGTGTTCACATGGCTGAGCGGCGTTGCGCTGCTCGCAACCAGCGCAGCTTGGCAGGGCTCCCATGCCCAGCCCGCGGTGGCAGCACCGCCCGCCTTGCCGCCCGAGGTCGAGTCCGCCTTGGCCCGTGCCCGGCTGCCGCGCGAAGCGCTCAGCGTGCTCGTGGTCGACGCCCAGGGCACGGGGCGGACTACCCCACGCCTTTCGCACCGTGCCCACGTGGCTGTCAACCCCGCGTCGGTGATGAAGCTGGTGACCACTTACGCTGCACTGGAGCAACTGGGCCCCGCCTATGTGTGGAACACGCCTGTCTACCTGCAAGGCACGGTGCAGGACGGAAGCCTGCGGGGTAATGTGTATATCCAGGGGCAGGGCGATCCCAAGCTGGTCATGGAACGCCTGTGGCTGCTGATGCGGCGCCTGCAAGGCCAGGGCATTCAGGTCATCGTGGGCGACATCGTGCTCGACCGCACGGCCTTTGACGTGACCGACCACGATCCGGCCCGTTTTGACGGCGAGCCCCTGCGACCGTACAACGCCGCACCCGATGCTTTGCTGCTGAATTACAAGTCCTCGGTAATGACGTTTGTGCCCGATGTGTCGGCAGGCGTGGCACGCATCCAGTACGACCCGCCGTTGGCGGGCGTGCAGCGCCAGGCCACCGTGGCGCTGGCGGCGGCAGGTACCGAATGTGGGGACTGGCGCGGGGCCTTGCGGGCAGAGCTGGTCGATCCGCTGAAGGTCAGCTTTCAAGGGGTGTACACCGCAGCCTGTGGCGAGCGGGCGTGGCCTGTGGCTGCGGCCGATCCGCGCGGTTTTGCGGCGCGGGCGGTGGAGGGCATGTGGCGCGAGTTGGGCGGCAAGCTCACGGGCACGGTGCGGGAGGGCAAGGTGCCTTCCGGGCTCAAGCCCGCATTTGTGGTCACGTCCCCGGCGCTGGCTGAGGTGGTGCGCGACGTGAACAAATACAGCAACAACGTCATGGCGCAGCATGTGTTTCTGACCCTGGCGCTGCAAAAGAACGGCGTCGCCACATTCGACGGCGCGCGAGAGGCGCTGCGCCAGTGGTGGACAGCCCGCATGGGTGATGCAGAGCTGCCCCTGGCCGACAACGGCGCAGGGCTGAGCCGCGACGCGCGCATCACGGCACAGGCGCTGGCCCGCATGCTGCAGGTGGCCTGGGCATCTCCGGTGATGCCGGAGCTGGTGGCCTCGCTGCCCATTTCAGGGGTGGACGGCACCCTGCGCCGCAGCCAGAGCCGTGCGGGCACTGCCCACCTCAAAACAGGCAGTCTGCGCGATGTGATGGCGGTGGCGGGCTATGTACACGCGGCGAGCGGGCGGCGGTATGTGCTGGTGGCCGTGGTCAACCATGCCAACGCGGGAGGCGCCCGCCCTGTTTTGGACGCCCTCACCGACTGGGCCGCCCGCGACCAGTAAAGACCAGTGAATAATTCCCGGCGCGCTGCTGTGGCAGCGCTGCACTTTGAACAGGCGCTTGGCCCGTCCTTCCATGCAATCCTCTGAACTCATTGGCTACCTGGCCGCTGCCCTCACCACCTGCAGCTTTGTGCCCCAGGCGCTGCACACCTTCCGCACGCGGGACGTGAGTGGCATCTCGCTGGGCATGTACAGCGTGTTCACCCTGGGCATTGCCCTGTGGTTGGTGTACGGGCTGGCGCTGGCGGCGTGGCCCATCGTGGCAGCCAACGCCATCACCTTGATGTTGGCCAGCGCCATCTTGGGGATGAAGCTGGTGTATGGAGCGCGCCGCTCCCGTTAGGGTGGGGCTGGGCTTGCAACTGTCACCTAGGCGTCTGATGCGCGGTGTCGCCCGCGTTATCCCCAATGGATGCTGCAGTGCAGGTGCGCGCACGATGCGTCGTTCTTCACTGCCCGAGGGTTCCATCCATGACGTATTTCCGCCTTACCTGTGTTGCCACCGCTGCGGTCCTGCTTGTCGCCTGCGGCGGCTCTGACGACCCCGCGCGCGGGGCGCTGATTGACCCGCCCGCCACGCTGACCACCTTGACCGCGGCCCAGATCGACGCTGGCACCGCTGCCAGTGGCCTGCAGGCCATCAGCGGCAAGGCCAAATGCGATGTGAAAGTCGTGGCGCTGAACTACGCCACCGCAGGTGCCAAGAGCGGCGAAAGCACCAACGCGTCCGGTGTCATGCTGGTGCCCGCTGGCAGTTGCACCACTGCCGCCGCCCTGGTGGCCTATGCCAAGGGCACTGACGTGCAAAAGCCGCGCACCCTGGCCAACCCGCAAGACAGCGAAACCTTTCTGCTGGCCGCCATGTATGCCGCGCAAGGGTATGCCGTGGTGGCCACCGACTACCTGGGTTTTGCCAAGTCGGGCTACAGCTACCACCCCTACTTGCATGCCGACTCGGAAGCCACGTCGGTCATCGACTCGGTGCGCGCAGCCCGCAACGCGGCGGGCACCGTGGGTGCCAATCTGTCGGGCAAGGTGATGTTCACCGGGTATTCCCAGGGTGGACATTCGTCGATGGCGGCGCATCGCGCGGCTGAACGCGACTACGGCACTGAATTCAACGTGGTCGCGGGCGCCCACCTTGCGGGCCCCTACAACCTGTCGGGTTCGCTGCGCATTCCGAACGCGATCGCCGGGGTCCAGTTCTTCGTGCCCTACCTGGTAACTGCGTGGCAGAAGGTGTACGGCGATGTCTACAGCGATGTGAAGACGGTGTTCAAGACGCCGTATTCCGGCTATATCGAGAACCTGCTGCCCAACCCCACGCTGAACTACACCACGCTGGTGACCACGGGCACACTGCCCGGCGGCACACCCAACCAGGCGCGTGATGCGGTGTTCCAGCCCGACTTCATCACGGGTTCGCAGACCAGCACCACCCACCCCTTGTACCTGGCGGCCAAAAAGAATGACCTGCTGGGCTGGAGCCCCAAGGCGCGGGTGCTGCTGTGCGGCGGCGCAGGCGACCCCACGGTGCCACCGGCCATCCACCAGGTGGTGATGAAGGCCGACTTTGACAGCCGGGGACTCACCAACGTGACGTCGGTGGACGTGGATCCCGCCATCCAGGCCACCTTCGGCGTGGGAGGCAAGGCGCCCACCGATCCGGCATCACCCGAGTTCGCAGCCTATTACGGCAGCTACCACGGCACCTACGAGCCACCGTTCTGCCACGCACAGGCCCGCGCGGTGTTTGAAACGGTCAAGTAAGCAAAGCGGCGTCTGCCCTGCGTTGCCCTCGCAGGGCAAACGCAGGGCAGCACACAGCAAAAAGCCGACCCTGAGGTCGGCTTTTTCTTTGCGCATTTTTTTGCGCGGGGTGTGTCGTGGCGGTGCGCTCCTGGAGCGCTGTCACACCAAGGCTGCTGATTTACCAGCGCGCCTTCAGGCGGTCATGGGCATAGGTGCCAAACTGGCGCTGCGCAGAAGGCGTGAGGTAGACCGAATCGGCGAACACATACGAGGCCTGATTGGCGCCCGACAGCAGGGTCGACGTGTTGCACAGCGCCGAATTGACCTGGCCTGCACCAATGCCGATGCCGTTGCTGGCGTCCACCGAGGTGCACACGGCGGTGGTAGCGTTGTTGAAGCCGTAATTGGCGGGTACGTCGGCGTACAGGTTCACGTAGTAGGCCAGGTCCACATACAGCACGTTGGCGCCCAGGTCCACAATGCCCACGAGCAGGCCATCGTTGAAGCGGCTGCTGGCGTCTGCCAGCAGGGTTTCGCGGCCAATGGTCTTGGCCCAGGGCGTCTTGCTCAGGTTGTATGTGCCGGCCACCACCACGTACTTGGCGCCGGCTGTCACGAGGCGTCGCACCTGCACGGCCATGTCTTCGCCCGCCTTGCGGGCAGCGGCGACCATGGCGGCTTCCGTCTGGGTGCCGGCGTTGACGGCGGCCATGCCGGCGATCACGTCGCTGATGCCGCCACTCAAGATCACCACATCATTGGCGCCAAAGCTGCCGCTGGCCAGAAAGGTGTCGATCTGCTCGGTGATGGTGGGGGTGCTGGCGTTGCCTGCCGCATCGGGCTTTGCGGCCACGCGCGCATTGCCGACCGCATAGCTCTTGCCGCCCGTTGCGGACGGTGTCAGGGTCTTGCCATAGTTGGCCGCCACCTGCAGCGTCCAGTTGTTCACGCTGCCATCGTTGACGGTGTAGAGCGAGCCCTTTTGGCCCACATCGCTGTTGGCATCGCCAAACGCGATGAAGCGTTCGGGGGTGATGGCCGATTCGGTGGTGCTTGAACCACAGGCCGCAAGCAACGCGGCCGACGCACATGCGGCGACCAGTACGGTGCGGCGCATCCAATTTGCTGCCATGTATTTCTCCAGAAAAGTGGTGGGTAGTTTAACGACGCAAAGTCAACGCATGTAAAGCAGCGCAGGTGCCAGCGGTTCCTGGGCGAATTGTCTCGCCTGCGGGCGATGAAGCTGGCGCAGCCCCGCACACCCCCACGCAACCAATGCCACGGCGAAGTCGCTCAGGGGGCACCTCTTCATGCGGCGGATGCCCGTTGCAACCGGTCGCGCACGCCTTCCCATTCGGGAGTGGTGGGGGGCGTTTCGATCCAGATCAGTTTCGCGCCACCATCGTCAAAACCGCGCAACACGGCAAACAGCTGCTGTGCGGTGGCAGCGGCGTCGTCGGGCATGCGGCGCATCACCAGCTTCGAGGACTTGGTGCGCAGCACGGCACGGGAGTACACCGCGATGTGGGCGGCTTCGGCCCCCAGCAGGTCCAAGCCAGTTTGCAGGGCCTTGGCGTCCATCATCCGGACTTTGGCATTAGGGGCGTAGTGGGCTTCGAGCGTGCCCGAGGCGCGGGGTGTCAGCGCGGGCAGGTCTTGCGGGGACAAAGGTGCCGTGCCGCAGACCGCCCGAATCTGCTCGCGCGTGATGGCGCCGGGCCGCAGGAGCACGGGCACGCCACGGGTGCAATCCACAATCGTCGATTCAATGCCCACGGCGCAGGGGCCGCCGTCCAGCACCAGCAGGTCCGCGCCCAGCTCGTCCTGCACATGCTGGGCGGTGGTGGGGCTCACACGGCCAAAGCGGTTGGCGCTGGGGGCGGCCACCCCCCACACGGGCGGGCCGCCCTGGGCCTCGCCCTCGCCGGGCGCCGCACAGGCCAACAACAAGGCATGGGCCACGGGGTGCGCGGGGCAGCGCAGTCCCACGCTGTTTTGGCCGCCCGTGGCGGCAGCGGCGACGCCGGGAAGGCGCGGCAGGATAAGCGTGAGCGGCCCGGGCCAGAAGGCACCGACCAGCTTTTTCGCAAATTCGGGCACCTCGCTGGCAAAGTGTGCAATGCCGTCGGCATTGGCTACGTGCACGATCAGCGGGTGGTCACTGGGGCGGCCCTTGGCGGCAAAGATCTGCGCCACGGCGGCATCGCTGCTGGCGTCGGCGGCCAGGCCGTACACCGTTTCGGTGGGCAGGCCCAGCAGCGCGCCACTGCGCACCGCCCGCGCTGCGGTGGCAATGGATTCGGGCAGGGTACCGTCAAGAATCATGGGTTGAACGCAGTCTTCAGAACGGTGCAATGCCCAGCAGCGCAGCGGACTGCAGCGCAGTGGCGCGTGCGGCTTCGGCGGTGGCGGCGGTGATGTTGAGGTGGCCCATCTTGCGGCCCCGCTTGGCTTCGCGCTTGCCATACAGGTGCAGGTGTGTACCGGGCAGGGCCAGCACCTCGGCCCATGGGGGCGTTTGCTCGGCATCGCCCTGTGCAAACCACAAATCGCCCAGCAGGTTGAGCATGACGGCCGGGCTGTGCTGGCGCGGCTGCGTCAGCGGCAGACCCGCCATGGTGCGCACCTGCAGCTCGAACTGCGACACGTCGCAGGCGTTCTGGCTGTAGTGGCCGCTGTTGTGCGGGCGCGGTGCGATCTCGTTAACCACCAGGCTGCCGTCCTGCAGCACAAAAAATTCCACGCACAACACGCCCACGTACTGCAAACCGTTTGCTATCGAAATGGCAGCTGCTACCGCTTGCTGGATAAGCGCTAGGGGCAGATTTTGTTCAAAAACCTCTGTCACGGCCAGAATGCCGTCGCGGTGCAGGTTGCGCTGCACGGGCAGGTGCACGGTGGCGCCGTCCGCGCCCCGCGCGACGATCACCGAACATTCCAGCGCCAGCGGCAGCATCTTCTCCAGCACGCAGGGTACGTTGCCCACTGAATCCCAGGCAGTGGCCAGCTCGGCAGCGGTCTTCACGCGCACCTGGCCTTTGCCGTCGTAACCCATGCGGGTAGTTTTCAGGATGCCGGGCAAGAGGTCCGCGGACACGGCTGCCAACTGCTCGGCGGTTTCGATCACCGCATAGGGCGCGCAGGGCACGCCGCAGGCCACAAAATGGGCCTTTTCCCGCGCGCGGTCCTGGGCCACGGACACAGCGCTGGCGGCGGGCGACACGGGGCGTTGTGCGGCCAAGGCGGCCAGCGCCGCGGCCGGCACGTTCTCGAACTCGGTGGTCACCGCATCCGACAGGCGGGCCAGCTCGGCCAGGCCTTGGGGGTCTTCGTACCCTGTCTGGATGTGGTGGTGGCTCACCAGCCCGGCCGGGCTGGTCGGGTCGGCGTCGAGCACGGCGGTGAAGTAACCCATGGCCTGCGCCTGGTGCACAAACATGCGGCCCAGTTGGCCGCCGCCGAGCACGCCCAGCGTGCTGCCGGGCAGAAGGGGTTGATGGGTGGTTTTTTTCATCGCCGGGCCGCCCCAAGATGAAAAAGCGGCCCCCTCGGGGGGCAGCGACCCGCGCAGCGGTGGAGCGTGGGGGTCTTTTTCATGTGGGCGGCAAAGTCATGTTGCGCGCCACCTCGGTCTGCTCGGCGCGGAAAGCTTCGAGCCGCTGGCGCAGTTCGGGGCTTTCGTTGGCGAGCAGCGCCACGGCAAACAGCGCGGCGTTGGCAGCGCCCGCCGTGCCTATGGCAAATGTGGCCACGGGGATGCCCTTGGGCATTTGCACGATGGAGTGCAGCGAATCCACACCCTGCAGGTGGCGGCTGGCCACGGGCACGCCCAGCACGGGCACGGTGGTCTTGGCGGCAATCATGCCCGGCAGGTGGGCGGCGCCTCCAGCCCCGGCAATGATGGCTTTGAGGCTTCGGCCAACAGCGGCCTCGGCGTAGGCAAACATGTCATCGGGCATGCGGTGGGCCGACACCACGCGGGCCTCATGGGCGATGCCGAACTGCTCAAGAATTTGCACTGCATGCTGCATGGTGTCCCAGTCGCTGCTGGAACCCATGACCACGCCGATCTGGATGGGTTTCATGGTGTTGGGGTGTCAGGTGACGGGTCGAACCGAGATTGTTTATCAGGCGGCACTTCGTGCCTACGCAGTGTCTGGCGGTCGATTTGCGGCCATTTTGGCCCCTGCCTCGTCACCGATAGCGGGGCTATCGGCTCCTCACCAGTGACCAAACTGCCTCGCAACTCGCCTCGCCAACCACCTGCGTCCTAATGAACAATCTCGGTTTAACCCGCCTGCACCGCTGTAGGTAGAACCCGCGATTTTACTTTTTGCGCCCCCCTTCTCGGCACCCGGACATTTCGATGGGCCAAAATAGCGCGAACAAGCACCATCGGCCCCGGGCCCACCACCATGATTGATGTCACCGTAGAGAACTTTGAAACCGAGGTGGTTGCCGCCTCAATGAATGTCCCCGTACTGGTGGACTTCTGGGCGCCCTGGTGTGGTCCGTGCAAGTCGCTGGGCCCGGTCCTGGAAAAGCTGGAAACCGCCTACGACGGCCGTTTCAAGCTGGTCAAGATCGATTCGGACCAGGAGCAGCAGCTGGCGGGCATGTTCGGCATCCGCAGCATTCCCACCTGTGTGTTGCTCATGAATGGCCAGCCTGTGGACGGCTTCATGGGCGCGCTGCCCGAAGGCCAGGTGCGAGAGTTCCTCGACAAACACGTGCCCACCGCTGACGAAGTGGTAGCCGAAGCCGAGGAAGAAGAGGCCCAGGAGGCCCTGGCTGAAGGCGACACCGGCACCGCGCTTGAAAAGCTGCAGCATGCCGTGGTGACCGACCCGTCCAATGACGACGTGCGGTTCGACTACGTCAAGCTCCTGCTGCAGCTGCGCCGGGATGACGATGCCAAGGTGGCGTTTGCCCCGGTGATCGCCAAGGCAGCCGTCTCGCGCAAACTGGGCGCCCTGAAGGCGTGGATGGATGCTCTTGATTTCGTAGCTACTAGCGCTTATGGCGAAAGTGCTGAGGCCGATTTTGACTCAAAAATTGCCGCCAACAAGCGTGACTTTGACACCCGCTACGCCCGCGCCCGTTGGCTCATGGCGGGCCAGCGCTGGACAGAGGCCATGGACGAGCTGCTGGAAATTCTCATGCGCGACAAGGCGTGGGGTGAAGAGCTGGCGCGCAAGACCTATGTGTCCATTCTTGAAATCATCGAGCCGCCCAAAGTGAAGGTGGCCGACGGCCAGATCCCGCCCGACGACCCGGTGGTAGCCACCTACCGCCGGCGCCTGTCGAGCGTGGTGCTGAGCTGAGCTGCTGGATACCCCGGGAGTTTTCATCGCACAGGCTGTGAAAAAAAGCTCCGGTGAATGGGTGTGCCGGTCATGGGCGCCATGCGTACTGCAGTGAGGGTCCGTCGCACAATGGCCCGGTATGTGGCCGCAGGGCTGCTGTGCCTGTGGGTGGCAGGGTGCGCCACCCGGCCGCCGGAGTCCGATGCCGTGGTGACCGGCGTCGCGTTGACCCGTGAACGTGTCATCCTGCCGCCCGAGGCGGTGTTCGAAGCCACGTTGCTCGATGTGACCAACGCCGACATTCCGCCCGTGGTGCTGGGTCGCCAAAGGCTCGAGCCCGCAGGGCAGCCTCCGTTTGCGATCCACATTCCCTACCCTTCAGTGCGTTTTGTCCCCAAGGGCCGGTACGAAGTGCGGGCCACGGTGTCGCTGGAAGGGCGGGTGTTGTGGACCACGGACATGCGCAACCCTGTTCCGCACGATGCCGCCTACCGCCGCGTGAGCCTCCAGCTGCTGCGGTTGTTGCCCCAGCAGGCCCGGGTCGAGGCCGGTGTGCCGCTGGCCTTGACGCACTGGCGGCTCACCGAGATCGACGGCGAGCCCGTGCCGCGGCCTGCCGAAGGTGCGGTCGGCCCACACCTGGTGCTGCAAACCGACGAGCCACGGGCCACCGGGTCTGGCGGGTGCAACCGGTTCTTGGTGGACTACGCTGTGCAGGGTGGGCGGTTGCGCTTTGGGCGGGTGGTGTCCAACATCGCACTGTGCCTGGAGTCAAGCGGCGTGGAAGAGCGGTTCTTCAGCACCTTGGCCCTGGTCGAAAGTTTTCGACAGCAGGGTTTGCACTTGCAGTTGCGGGACGGCGACGGCAAGCCTGTTTTGCGCTTTGAGGCCACGGAAACCCCGTTGCAGTGATGCCGCTGTTCAGCCGACGCGCGTGCGAGAGCCCCGCGCGCTTCGTGGCTGAAAAGAATGGCTTACTGCGACGTCAGCCGCTCCAGCGCCTCGCGGTATTTAGCCGCGGTTTTTTCAATTACAGCCTGGGGCAGGCGGGGTGAGGGCGGAGTCTTGTCCCAGGGCTTGCCGTTGACCTGGGCCTGTTCCAGCCAGTCGCGCACAAACTGCTTGTCGTAGCTGGGCGGGTTTTGGCCCGCTGCCAAGGCGGCTTCGTAGCCTTCCACGGGCCAGTAGCGCGAGCTGTCGGGCGTGAGCACCTCGTCCATCAGCACCAGCGTGCCATCGGGCGCAAGGCCGAACTCGAACTTGGTGTCGGCAATGATCATGCCCTTGGTCAGCGCAATCTCGGCAGCCGCCTTGTAAATGGCAATGCTCAGGTCGCGGATCTTTGCGGCCAGCTCGGGGCCGACGATGGCCACAGTCTGCTCGAAGGTGATGTTCTCGTCATGCTCGCCCGCCGCGGCTTTGGCGGCCGGGGTGTAGATGGGTTCGGGCAGCTGCGCGGCGTTGGTCAGGCCATCCGGCAGCGGCACACCGCACACCGAACGCGACTCCTGGTATTCCTTCCAGCCGCTGCCGGCCAGGTAGCCGCGCACCACGGCCTCCACCGGAATGGGTTTGAGGCGCTGCACCAGCATCGACCGGCCGCGGATCTGGGGGGCTTCCTCGGGGCTGACCACGCTTTCCGGTGCGTCGCCCGTCAAGTGGTTGGGGCAGATGTGGCCGAGTTTGTCGAACCAGAACAGCGCCATCTGCGTCAGCAGCTCGCCTTTGCCGGGAATCGGCTCGCCCATGATCACGTCGAATGCTGATAGACGGTCGCTGGCGACCATGAGGATGCGGTCATCGCCTACGGCGTAGTTGTCGCGCACCTTGCCGCGTGCCAGCAAGGGCAACGAGTTCAAGGCAGAGGTATGCAGGGCGATGGGGCTGGGCTGGGTCATGGTGTCGGTATGGGCGGTCAGTACCCGCTGCAGGCAGGCCGGAAAACGTGGGGCGACGTTGCGGGAACGGACGTCCCGCGCAACCGGTGGATTTTACGCGCCGGGCTGGTAGCCCGTGCCCCCGGTGGGGTCGCCGGTAGAGCCTGTGGGGAAGCAGGGACGCCGGAACGCAATACGAGCCCTGCGGTGTGGCGCCCTGCGCGCTCGCTCGCATTGCGGCACACTGTGTGGCCCCGCATTCGATATGGCCGCCTCTGGCGCTTCCCCTTGCCCTCCAATCCCGCTCTTACCCCGCGCCGCGAACTGTGGCTGCTGCTCACGCTGGCAGGCATTCAGTTCACGCACATCCTCGACTTCATGATCATGATGCCGCTCGGGCCTCGATTCACGCAGTTGTTCTCCATCAGCGATGCGCAGTTTGGCCTGCTGGTCTCGGCATACACGCTGTCGGCAGGGGTGTCGGGCTTGCTTGCGTCTACCTACATCGACCGTTTTGGACGCAAACGTCTTTTGCTGGTGTTGTATGTCCTGTTTGGCCTGGCCACATTGGCGTGCGGAATCGCGCCGACATACGGGGCGCTGATGGTGGCCCGGGTTCTTGCGGGGGCGTTTGGCGGCGTGTTGTCAGCTTTGTCGCAAACGATCGTGGCCGATGTGGTGCCGTTCGAGCGGCGCGGTCGTGCCATGGGCATCGTGATGACATCGTTTTCGGTGTCCACCGTTGCCGGCGTGCCGCTGGGCCTCATCCTGGCGGAGCATGGCGGGTGGAACATGCCTTTTATTGCGATTGCCATCATGGTGGGGGTGCTGGCCATTCTGGCCGCGCGCACCATGCCGGTGATGACCGCGCACCTCCACGCTGCCCATGGCCGAACCGCGCTGGGCGGCATCGGGCAGGTACTGGCAGACCCCAACCACCGCTGGGCTTTTCTGTTCACCGCGTTGCTCATGTTCACGGGTTTTACGGTGATTCCCTACATCACCATCTACATGCAGACCAATGCAGGTGTCCGGGCTGACCAGATCCCGCTGGCCTACTTGTGCGGAGGCGTTGCCACCCTGTTCACTGCCCGCCTGTTCGGCCGGTTGACAGACCGGCGCGGCAAGGTGCCCACGTTTCGCTGGCTGGCGCTGGCGGCTGCGCCTTGTCTGCTGGCCATCACGCTGGTGCAGGGGATGCCGCTGTGGGGCGTGCTGGTGGTGTCCACGCTGATGTTTGCTTTTGTGAGTGGGCGGATGATTCCGGGTATGGCCATCGTCGCCTCGGCGGCGCACGCACCGCTGCGCGGCACGTTCATGACGCTCAACGCTTCGGTGCAGTCGGCCGCCATGGGCGTGGCGTCCCTGGTGGGCGGAATGCTGATCAGCCGCGATGCCCAGGGGCTGGTGCAGAACTATTGGATGTCAGCGGTGGTGGGTATTACGGCCAGCCTGCTCTCGATAGTCGTGGTGGGCCGGTTGCAACTGCATGGCGCCACGGCATCCTCTAAGTAACGGTCTGCTTGCGGGCGTAAGGCGGGACCTTCCGGTGCCGCGGGGCCCTGTGCGGCAACTCAGGCATTGTGCGCGCATTTGGGTGGCTTGGCACCTTCCCCGGCATAACCCAGCGGACTGGGTCGGTATGGGATTGCTTTTCGGTGGGGGCAGGGGCATAGTGAACTCACGTCGACGGATGCATCCAAGTTCGCCACGCCGCCCCTTTGATCCAGGACGGCGTTTCTTCCACCAAGAGCCACAGGAGACTTATTTATGAACTTGACGATCAGCGGTCACCACCTCGAAGTTACCCCTGCCTTGCGCAACTACGTCACTGGCAAGCTGGACCGGATCACGCGCCACTTTGACCAGGTTGTCGATGTCAAAGTGCTGCTGACAGTAGAGAAGCAAAAGGAAAAGGAGAAGAGGCAACGAGCGGAATGCAACATCCACGTCAAGGGCAGCGACCTGTTCGCCGAAAGCTCCCACGCTGACCTGTATGCCGCTGTGGATGAACTGGTCGACAAAATGGACCGTCAGGTGGTGCGTCACAAGGATCGCATCCAGGACCACCACCACGAAGCTGCCAAGCGCGAAATGCACGCCTGATGCGCCATCCCTGAGCCAGGCACAGCAGCCGCCCACTCGGGCGGTTTTTTTTTGTTGCCCAGTGCGCCGCGCTCAGGGTTTTCGCCAACATGTGCATAATTGTTACCCTTGACCATGAACCGACTTGCCTCCATCCTGCCTCCCGCTCAAGTGCTAGTGAGCCTGGACGCCACCAGTAAGAAGCGTGCTTTTGAAGAGGCGGGTCTGCTTTTCGAGAGCCAGCACGGCCTCTCGCGCGCGCTCATCACGGACAGCCTCTTTGCACGTGAGCGCCTTGGTTCCACAGGTCTGGGTCATGGTGTGGCCATTCCGCATGGTCGCATCAAGGGCCTCAAGGCCCCCATGGCCGCCGTGTTTCAGCTGCTCAACCCCATCGGGTTTGATGCACCCGACGAACTGCCCGTGGGCCTGCTGATCTTTTTGCTGGTGCCCGAGGCGGCAACCCAAAAACACCTCGAAATCCTTTCCGAAATTGCCGAGTTGCTGAGTGACTCTGTATTGCGTGAAAACCTCAAGGCATGCACTGATGCCGCTGTGTTGCACGGCATGATTGCCAGCTGGCAGTCAACGCAAACGGCGTAGTCCTTTCCCCGCTTCGCATTCGTCGTCAGCCACCGCCGTGAAGCCCAACGTTGTCAGCGCCGATGTCCTCTTTGAAGAGTTTCGCGGCCTTCTGAAATGGGAATGGGTGGCGGGCCTCGGGGCCTCTGAGCGGCGATTTGACGAGGTGGCAGTGCGTTCCGCACGCTCCGGTGCGGATTTGGTCGGCTACCTCAATTACATCCATCCCTACCGCGTCCAAATTCTGGGCGAACGCGAAATTGCGTACCTGAGCAGCGCCTCCGCGGACGATTGCAAGCGGCGCATCGCCCGTATCGTGACGCTGGAGCCGCCTGTGCTGGTGTTGGCGGACAGCCAAGTCGCGCCAGACGCGCTGGTGTCGATGTGCGAGCGGGCTCAGATCCCGATGTTCTCCACCCATGAGTCGTCGGCGTTTGTCATCGACGTACTGCGGGCCTACCTGTCCAAGCATTTTGCCGACCGCACCACCATGCACGGCGTGTTCATGGACATCCTGGGGCTCGGCGTGATGATCACGGGAGAGTCAGGCCTAGGCAAAAGCGAGCTGGGCCTGGAGCTGATCTCGCGCGGCAACGGGCTGGTGGCCGACGATGCCGTGGACCTGTTTCGCATCAATCAGACCACCATCGAGGGCAAATGCCCCGAGCTGCTGCAAAACCTGCTGGAGGTGCGCGGCATTGGCCTGCTGGACATCCGCGCCATCTTTGGAGAGACGGCAGTGCGCCGCAAGATGCGGCTCAAGCTCATCGTGCACCTCGTGCGCAAGGAGACTCTGGAGCGCGACTACGAGCGCCTGCCCTATGAGCCGCTCACGCAGGATGTGCTCGGTGTGCCCGTCCTCAAGGTGGTGATCCAGGTGGTGGCCGGCCGCAATATCGCCGTGTTGGTCGAGGCCGCGGTGCGCAACACCATCTTGCAACTGCGCGGAATCGATACGTACCAGGAATTTGTGGAGCGGCACCGCCGCGCCATGGAGCACGACACGGGCGGCTGATCTGCTGCGTATTTGATAGCTGTCTGCGCTGGTTTTATAAGCGCTAGCGCCTGTTTTCACCCAATTTCGCCAAAACTGGCGCGCCCCAAAACCAGTGCACCCGTGGAACCGGCTTCGCCGGGCCACCGGGTGTGTCCCCCTCAGGGGGATGGCGCGAAGCGCCTCAGGGGGGAGCTTTATTTACTTGCGCAACTTGCGCATTGGCCGTACAGGGCCATGGTGTGGTCTTGCACCACCCAGCCCTTCGCCTTGGCCACGATCTGCTGGCGCTTTTCGATCTCAGGGTCGTAAAACTCTTCGACCTTGCCACACGACGTGCAGATGAAGTGATCGTGGTGCTGGCCTTCGTTCAACTCGTAAACCGCTTTGCCGCTCTCAAAGTTGCTGCGGATCAGGATGCCTGCCTGCTCGAACTGCGTGAGCACCCGGTACACCGTGGCCAGACCGATATCCGAGCGCTCTTCCAACAGCACGCGAAACACATCTTCGGCCGTCATGTGGCGCTGAGCACCCTTCTGAAAGATTTCCAGAATTTTGAGGCGGGGTAGCGTGGCCTTGAGTCCCGTGCTTTTGAGTTCGTCGATATTGGTCATGGCATGCTCTTTCGGGTACGGGCCTCCTCCTTGGTGTCGCAAGGTCAGCCGCTACAATGGGGCGATCATATCCTCAGCCTTTTTATCCATGCACGTCAAAGCCCGTTGCAGCGCCCGTTTGGGCCTGGTCCTGTCGATCGGTGCCAGCTTGGTTGCCTTGGCTGGTTGCAGCAGCTTCGATGGCGCCAGTAACCGCATTGCCAACCTGGTCACGCCCTACAAGGTGGATGTGGTGCAAGGCAATTTTGTGTCGCGCGAGCAGGTGGAAGCCCTGCAGCCCGGTATGACTCGCCAGCAGGTGCGTGAAATCCTGGGCACCCCCCTGGTGACCAGCCTGTTTCATGCAGACCGCTGGGAATACGTGTTCACACTCAAACGTCCCGGCGAAGACCTCCAGACCCGCAAATTGACGGTGTACTTCACGGGCGAAGTGCTGCAGCGGTCGGAAGGCGACGAGATGCCGACCGAGACCGAGTTTGTGGCCACCCTCGGCTCCCGGGGCAACAAGGGCAAGGTGCCGGTGCTGGAGGCGACACCAGAGCAACTCGCCAAGTACCCCGCTTCGCCACGCCCACCCACGGCTCCGACGGCAGCGCCGCTGGAACCCGCTTCCATCAGTTACCCGCCGCTCGAAGCGCCAGCGCGCTGAGCTGAGCTGAGCGGCACGGCGGCGCACGGTTCTGGCCGACCCGCCGCCCTTTCAACGTACAGGACTCTCATGACCGGGACATCTTTGCCCGCAGCGACCGCTGCTACTCCCTGCCGTGTGGCCGTTGCGGGTGCTTCGGGTCGCATGGGGCGCATGCTCATCGAGGCCCTGCGGGCCAGCGACGATTGCGTGTTGGCAGGGGCGCTCGATATCGCCGCCAGCCCGGCGATTGGCTCGGACGCCACCGCCTTCCTGGGCCATGCGAGCGGCGTGGCCATTACGGCAGACATCGCCACCGGCCTCAAGAACGCCGATGTGCTCATCGACTTCACGCGCCCCGAAGGCACGTTGGCGCACCTTGCGGTGTGCAGCCAGCTTGGCGTGAAGGCGGTGATCGGCACCACCGGCTTCAGCGATGCGCAAAAGGCCGAGATCGCGTCGTTTGCCCAGCGCACGGCCATCGTCATGGCGCCCAACATGAGCGTGGGCGTCAACGTCACGCTCAAGCTGCTGCAGATGGCGGCCAAGGCAATGGCTACGGGCTACGACATCGAGATCATCGAAGCCCACCACCGCCACAAGGTGGACGCGCCCTCGGGCACTGCTCTCAAGATGGGCGAAGTGATTGCCGACGCCATGGGCCGTGACCTCAAGGAATGTGCCGTGTACGCCCGCGAAGGCGTGACCGGCGAGCGCGACCCGTCCAGCATCGGCTTTGCCACCATCCGCGGTGGCGACATCGTGGGCGACCACACCGTGCTGTTTGCGGGCATCGGCGAGCGCATCGAGATCACGCACAAGTCCTCCAGCCGCTCCACCTATGCGCAGGGCAGCCTGCGGGCAGTGCGGTTCCTGGCCGCGCACAAGACGGGCATGTTCGACATGTTCGACGTGCTGGGCCTGCAATGAGAAACCCCCTGAGATGTTTCGCATCTTCCCCCTGCGGGGGGACGCCACCCGTGGCCTGGCGAAGCCAGTTCCACGGTGGCACTGGCTTCGTGCACTCCAGTTGCGGGCGATGCGCCAAATAGCGAGGTATTGATGGACGCTCTCCACTGGTGGCGCCAGGGCGACGCCGTCACACAGGGCACAGCCCTGATCCTGCTGGCCATGTCGGTGGCCAGCTGGGTGGTCATTGTGTGGAAGCTGCGCCTCATGCACCGTGCCGGTGTGGACGTGGCGCGCTGCACGGCAGCGTTCTGGCAGGCGCCGTCGCTGGGCCTTGCAGAGCAGCGTTTGAAGTCTTTTGACCGTCATGCGCTTGTCCTGCCTTTGGTGGCTGCTGCAAATTCCATAGCAGCACATGGCGCGGCTGCCCAGCCCACCCTCGCTGCGTCCGGCAGCCTGTCTCAGCAACTCACCCGCGTGCTGCGCGACGCCTTGCACCAGGTACTCGGCCGTTTGCAGTTTGGCCAAGTGCTGTTGGCCACCGTGGGTTCCACGGCGCCGTTTGTGGGGCTGCTGGGCACCGTGTGGGGCATCTACCATGCGCTCACCGCCATGGCGGGCGCGGGGCAGATCACCATCGACCGCGTCTCCGGCCCTGTGGGCGAGGCGCTGGTCATGACGGCAGCCGGGCTGGCAGTCGCCATTCCTGCCGTGCTGGCGTACAACGTGTTCGGTCGGCTGATTGGCCGCATCGAGGCCGACCTCGAAGGGTTTGCGCGCGATGTGCGAGAGCTGCTCATCGACACGGCGTCCGCCCAAAGTTTGGCTGGCACCACAGAAAGTCAGAGCAGTGTGAGCCGACCCGCCGCCGGGCCGCCCCAAGGCGGGTCAGCCCCCTTGGGGGGCAGCGAACCACGCGCAGCGGGGAGCGGGGGGGCATGAGTTTCGGAAGACTGGAACGCACCACGGGTCCGCAGCCCATGAGCGACATCAACATGACGCCGCTGGTGGACGTGATGTTGGTGCTGGTGGTGATCTTCATCCTCACGGCGCCGTTGATGGCCAGTTCCATCCGGCTTGACCTCCCACGCTCCGAGGGCGCCACACCCGGCGCGGCGCCGCAGTTCATCACGCTGGTGGTCGATGCGACCGGCCAGGCCTTTCTTGACGATCAACCGTTGTCCCAGCCTGCCCTGGCCGAGCGTTTGCGCCGCATCGGCGCAGAGCGGCCAGACACCGAGGTGCAGTTGCGTGCTGACGCCGCTGTGCCGTACGGGCGGGTGGTCGAAGTCATGGGCGCTGCCCACCTGGCCGGCCTGCAGCGCATTGGTTTTGTGGCCGAACCCCAGGCGCCCGGCGCTCCTTCGGCGCCGTCCAAGGCGCCCTGAAGCGTCTGTTTGACGCTTCAGGTCAGGCGCTTGGCCTGATGGCAGGCCGATTCGCAGGCCTGACAGCCTAAAATCGCCCCAGCGCGGCCCCGCGGCTGCCCACTTCTCTCACCCCCGAGCCCTCATGCAAGACAAATACTCTCCCCAAGACGTCGAGCGCGCCGCGCACGACCACTGGACCGCCACCGACGCCTACCGCGTGACGGAAGACGACAACAAGAAGAAGTTCTACGCCTGCTCGATGCTGCCGTACCCCAGCGGCAAGCTGCACATGGGCCATGTGCGCAACTACACCATCAACGACATGCTCACGCGCTACCTGCGCATGAACGGCCACAACGTCTTGATGCCCATGGGCTGGGACGCCTTCGGCCTGCCCGCCGAAAACGCGGCGCTCAAGAATGGCGTGCCCCCCGCCAAGTGGACGTACGAAAACATCGCGTACATGAAAAAGCAGATGCAGGCCATGGGCCTGGCCATCGACTGGAGCCGCGAAGTCGCCACCTGTGACCCCACTTATTACAAGTGGAACCAGTGGCTGTTCTTGAAGATGCTGGAAAAGGGCATTGCCTACCGCAAGACCCAGGTCGTGAACTGGGACCCGGTGGACCAGACCGTGCTGGCCAACGAACAGGTGATTGACGGCAAGGGATGGCGCACCGGCGCCACGGTCGAAAAACGCGAGATCCCTGGCTACTACCTCAAGATCACCGACTACGCCGAAGAGCTGCTGGACTTCGTGACCGGCGACAAGTTGCCCGGCTGGCCCGAGCGCGTGAAGCTGATGCAGGAAAACTGGATCGGCAAGAGCGAAGGCGTGCGCTTTGCCTTCACCCACGACATTGCAGGCGACGATGGCGCGCTGATCGGCGACGGCAAGATGTATGTGTTCACCACGCGCGCCGACACCATCATGGGCGTGACGTTTTGCGCCGTGGCGCCCGAGCACCCGCTGGCTGCGCACGCCGCCAAGACCAACCCCAAACTCCAGACCTTCATTGAAGAATGCAAGAGCGGCGGCACCACCGAGGCCGAGCTGGCCACCCAAGAGAAGAAGGGCATGCCCACGGGCCTGTTCGTCACGCACCCGCTGACCGATGAAAAGGTCGAGGTCTGGGTGGGCAACTATGTGCTGATGGGCTATGGCGACGGCGCCGTCATGGGCGTGCCTGCGCACGACGAGCGCGACTTCGCATTCGCGCTCAAGTACGGCATCGAGATCAAGCAGGTCGTGCTGGTGGACGGCGAACACTTCGACTACCACCAGTGGAACGACTGGTATGGCGACAAGCAGCGTGGCGTCACCATCAATTCCGACAGCTTCAGCGGTCTGACCTTCAAAGAGGCAGTGGCTGCAGTGGCACACGCGCTGCAGGCCAAGGGCCTGGGCGAGACCAAAACCACCTGGCGCCTGCGCGACTGGGGCGTGAGCCGCCAGCGCTACTGGGGCACTCCCATCCCCATCATCCATTGTGATGAACACGGCGCCGTGCCAGTGCCCGAAAAGGACCTGCCGGTGGTCTTGCCCACCGACTGCGTGCCTGATGGCTCGGGCAACCCGTTGCACAAGCACGAAGGCTTTCACGCCGGTGTGGTCTGCCCCGTGTGTGGCAAGGCCGCGCGCCGCGAGACCGACACCATGGACACGTTCGTGGACAGCTCGTGGTACTTCATGCGCTATTGCGACCCGAAGAACAGCGATGCCATGGTGGCCGACGGCACGGCGTACTGGATGCGCGACCAGCAGGCCGCCACAGGTGGCAGCGGCATGGACCAATACATCGGCGGTGTAGAGCACGCCATCCTGCACCTTTTGTACGCGCGCTTCTGGACCAAGGTCATGCGCGACATGGGACTGGTGACGGTGGATGAGCCCTTCACCAAGCTGCTGACGCAGGGCATGGTGCTCAACCAGATCTACTTCTGCCGCGATGAGAAGGGCGGAAAAAACTACTTCCCGCCAGAAGCCGTCACCCAGGTGCTGGATGCGCAGGGACGCATTGTGGGCGGCAAGCTGACCGAGGCCGAAGGGGAGTTTCCAAAGGGTCTGGAACTGGAATACGGCGGTGTCGGCAAGATGGGCAAGTCCGAGCGCAACGGGGTCGATCCACAGGATCTGATCGCCAAATACGGCGCCGACACCGCCCGCCTGTACACCATGTTCACTGCCCCGCCTGAGGCCACGCTGGAGTGGAACGACGCGGCGGTGGAAGGCAGCTACCGCTTCCTGCGGCGCGTGTGGAACTTTGGTGTCAAGCTGTCTGCTATGGATATGGGAGCTGCCAGCGCAAGCGTGGCAAGCGCCAGCAGCCTGAAAGACGTGGAATTCAGCAAGGAAGCCAAGGCCCTGCGGCTGGAGATCCACACCGTGCTCAAGCAGGTGGACTACGACTACCAGCGCATGCAGTACAACACCGTGGTCTCGGGCGCGATGAAGATGATCAACGCGCTGGAAGACTTCAAGGCCACCGACTCCGCCGGTGCCCAGGTGGCACTGATCGAAGGTTTTGGCATCTTGCTGCGCTGCCTGTACCCCGCCACGCCGCACGTGGCGCACTGCCTGTGGAGCGGCCTTGGGTATTCGGCCCAGCTGAGCGACCTGCTGGATGCGCCCTGGCCCCAGGTGGACGCCAATGCGCTGGTGCAGGACGAGATCGAACTCATGCTGCAGGTCAACGGCAAGCTGCGCGGCTCCATCCTGGTGCCCGCGCAGGCCGACAAGGCCGAGATCGAGCGTGTGGCGCTGGCCAGCGAAGCCTTCACCGCGCAGGCTGCAGGCGCTCACCCTAAGCGCGTCATCGTGGTGCCCGGCCGCCTTGTGAACATCGTGGTGTAACCGTGATGAACAAACGCACCCTTCTTGCGCTGGCACCTGTGGCTTTGCTCTCGGCCTGCGGCTTTCGGCTGCGGGGCGTACCCGAGTTCGCATTCAAATCCCTTTACATTGCAGCGCCCACGGGCTCGCCGCTGGCGCGCGAATTGCAGCGCACGTTGCAGGGCTCGGGCAGTCCGCTCCAGGTGCTGCGCGACCCCGCATCACTGCCCACGGCAGAGGTCATCCTGGACCTGCTGCAGGAGCAGCAAGAGCGCGTGGTCGTGGGCCAAAACGCGTCGGGTCAGGTGCGTGAACTGCAGCTGCGGTTGCGCATCAAGTTCCGCCTGCGCACGCCTGCCGGGGTGGAGTGGATCCCGCAAACCGAGCTGCTGCAGCAGCGCGACATCAGCTACAACGAAACCATTGCCCTGGCCAAAGAGGCTGAAGAGGCGCTGCTGTTTCGCAACATGCAGACCGACCTGGTGCAGCAGCTGATGCGCCGGCTATCGCTGACGCGCGCGGCGAGCTGATCAATCGAAATATATATAAAAACAGGCTGTAGCGCTTATCCAGAAAGCGCTGACAGCTATGTTTTTGATAGTTCTTCGTTGCTGCGTCGTCGCACAAAGCGCCCGGCCCGCACCCCTGTGGCGCGCTGCGCCGCGGTGTAGCTCAGAACGCCATTCACCCAGACTTGCTCGATGCCTTCGCTCAATTGCTGGGGGCGTTCAAAGGTCGCAGCGTCTCTGACCCGGGCGGGGTCGAACACCACCACGTCGGCGCATTGGCCAGCCCGCAGCACGCCGCGCCCCCCCAGCCGAAACCGCTGGGCCGACAGGCCGGTCATCTTGTGCACCGCCTCTTCCAGCTGCAGCAGCCCCTTGTCGCGCCAGTAGCAGGCCAGCACGCGCGGAAACGCGCCCCACAGGCGCGGGTGCGGGCGCTCGTCGTGGGGCAAACCGTCCGATCCGATCATGGACAGCGGGTGGGCAATCACGCGCTCCACATCGTCCTCGCGCATCTGGAAGTAGCAGGCCCCGCCGGGCTTGAGACGCACGGCAGCCTCTTGTTGGGGCACACCCCACTCGCGCGCAATGTCGGCCAGGTAGCGCCCGGCCATCTCGGGGTGGGGCTGGCTGCCGGTGATGAGGATGTCGATGATGCCGTCCACCAGGTCTTCGCGCAGCACGGTGGAGCCTGCGGTGTAGGGGTACACGTCCATTGCAATCTCCTGGCCCTGCGCCAGTTGGTCGATCAGCGGCAGCGTCTCGCGCGTGCGGCCCCAGTTGGCGGGGCCCGCGCATTTGTGGTGCGAGATGACCAGTGGCAGGCGCGACTGGCGCGCGGTGAGAGCGGCCTCCTGCAGCGCTGGCAGGATGCCCGCCAGCTCGTCACGGATGTGCGTGGCATACACGCCGCCGTGGCGCGCCGCTACCGATGCCACGGCCACCAGTTCCTCGACATCGGCCGCATACGCCTCGCTGTAGAAGATGCCCGACGACAGCCCCAGCGCCCCGGCGGCCATGGCCTCTTCCATGTCAGCGGCCATGGCGGCGCGCTCGTCGGCGGTGGCCGTCTGGCGCAGGTCGGCCAGGTGCCGCATGCGCAGGGCCGTGTGGCCCATCAGTGCGGCTACGTTCACGGCGGGCTGGGCGGCGTCCACGGCGCAGGCATAGTCGGCCATGCTGGCGTGGCGAAACTGCAGGCGCCCCAGCAGTGAAAGGGGGGCGAGCGGGCTGTCGGTGACCACCGGCGCCAGCGAAATGCCGCAGTTGCCCACGATGACGGTGGTGATGCCCTGCGACAGCTTGGGCAGCATGGTGGGGGCGTCCAGTACGGCGGCGTCGTCGTGGGTGTGCACGTCGATGAAGCCGGGCGCGATGACATGGCCGGTGCAGTCCGACTCGGTCAACGCCCCTTCCGCCCTCAGCCGGGCCAACGTGGCGGGATCGATCTGGCCCGGCGCGGCCAGGGCGACAATGCGGTCGCCCTCCATCAGCAGGTCGCCCACCCAGCCGGGCTGCAGCGTGCCGTCCACAATGAGGCCGTTTTTCAGCAGGGTTGCGTGCGCCATGTCATTCGTCTGCCGAGGGTGCTGGTGCGGGTGCGGGTTCTGATGCGGAAGGCGACGCGGGCGTAGCGCCCACATATTCGGCACTGTCAAACCCGTGTTTGTGCAGCAGCTGCTTGAACTGCTGCAGGTCGCGCGTGGCAACGGGGCCCAGCTTCTGGGCCAGGCGGACCATCAGGATTTCGATCACCACCAGGTGGGCGAGATACGCCTCGGTCCCCACGCGCATGACGGCGTCTTGCGGCACCGACACGGCCAGCACCAGGTCGGCCACCTCGGCCAGGGGTGTGCCCGGCTGTGTGAGGGCCACCACCGTGGCGCCTTGCGAACGGGCGAAACGCGCGGCCTCCAGCGCATAGGGCATGCGCCCCACGTGCGAGATGACGAAGGCCACGCCGTCCGGCCCCAGCGTGCTGGCCGATACGAGTTGCTGGTGCGCGTCAAAGATGGCGTTGGCGGTGCAGCCCAGGCGGAACAAGCGGCTTTGCAGCTCGCTGGCCATGAAGGTCGAGGCCGCGCCCACCGAATAGCAGTCGATGCGCCGCGCATGGGCCAGCCGCTCGGCCACCTGGTCGACCACGTCGGCATCAATGGCGCGGCCCAGCTCGGTCAGCGACGACACCGCCGCATGAATGATCTTGCTGGCCACGTCGTGTGCGCTGTCGTCGGCCAGCACGCTGCGGTGCAGGTGCGAGCCCGACACCGCCAGGTCCTGTGCCAGGGCGACCATGAAGTCACGCACTGAATCGTGCCCAAAACTGCGGCAGGTGCGCACGATGGTGGGCATGGAAACACCCGCCTGCTGGGCCAGTTGTTCCACGGTGGCGACGACAGCGGCACGCGGGTCGTCCAGCACCACGCGCACCACGCTGCGCTGCGCGTCGGGCAGATCGGTCTGGCGTTCGCGCAGTTGTTGCAGCAGGCTGAGGGAAGAAGGTTTGGACATACGCGGTTCAAAAACGGGTGCTGATGGCGCCAGTGACGGCCTCGTGGTCGTCCACGAGCGGCAGCCAGCGCCATTTGTCAAAAGTAGTGCAGGGGTGAGAGATGCCCAGGGCCACACGGTCGCCCACGGCCGGGGCGGTGTTGACGGCGTCGTCGTAGCGCAGGTAGGCGTGCTGGTCGTTCAGCGCGCTCACCCGCCAGCCTGCGGGGGACGCGCTGGCCGTGCGCTCGCCGCGGCGGGCCCAGCGCACGGGGATGGGCATTTCCAGGTCGTACGAAAGATCGCGCCGCCCTCCGCTGAGCAAGGCCAGCCCGGGTTCGGGCACCGACTGCACCGCCGTCCACACTTCCAGCGCCGGGCGCAGCGAGGCGTCCAGCCCCTCGCGTTGCTCCACAAGCGCCAAAAAACGCTGGTAGTTGCCGTGGTCGTGCGTTATGTAGCAGCCCGAGCGCAGCACGCCCAGCACCGGCCTGGACAGCCCTTGCGTGCGCAGCAGTGGTACCACCAGGTCGAACACGGCCGAGCCGCCGGCGGTGAGCAGAACGTCGGGGTCCGCAAACAGCCCCTGTGCGTCGCAATGGCGGGCGACTTCGGTCACGCGCCGCACCAGCGCAGTCACTTCGCGGGCGTCGTGTTCGCTGTCGCAGCGGGCCACGCCACCTTCGTAGCATTCGATGCCGCCCAGCTGCACGGCGGGCGACTGCGCCATGGCCTGCGCCAGCGCTACGGCTTCTTCAAGCGTGCGGCAACCGGTGCGCTGGCCGGGGATGCCCATCTCCAGCAGCGTGTCAAAACGCTGCGTGGCGCCCCGCCGGGTTGCCCAGTCTTCGATGCAGCGCAGCTGCGCGAGGGAGTCGACCAGGAACCACACCCGCAGATCGGTGTGGCGCTGCAGCAGCGCCTGAAGGCCGTCCAGGTCGGCGTCGGACACCACCTGGTTGGCAATGATGATGCGGCGCGCGCCCGCCTCTACCCCCACCGCCACCTGGTACACGGTGGCAAAGGTCAGCCCCCACGCGCCGGCCTGCAACTGCTGCCCAAACAGCTCGGGCGACATGGTGGTCTTGCCATGCGGCGCCAGTGCCACGCCCTTGCGATTCGCAAAGTCCTGCATCCAGGCCAGGTTGTGTGCCAGGGCGCTGGTCCTGATCACCGCGAGCGGATAGGCCAGGTCGTCGGCCAGCACGTTCCAGCCCCTGCGGCCCAGGTCCGCGGGGCGGCACGGGGCCGCCGTCAGCGGATAGCTTTTGCAGCGGTGATCCAGAAGAAAAGTGTCGGTCATGGCGTAGACAAGGAAAAAGGTGTAAGCGCTGTTTTCCAGCAGGCGTGCAGGTGGCCGGGGCCGACCTCGCGCAGTGTGAGGTCGGCGCTGGCGCAGCGCTCTTCGGCCAAAGGGCAGCGGGTGCGGAACACGCAGCCCGAGGGCGGGTGGGCAGGGCTCGGCAGGTCGCCTTGCAGCAGCGGAATGCTACGCCGCTGCGCAGGGTCTGGAATGGGCGCCGCCGCCAGCAGGGCGCGGGTGTACGGGTGCTGGGGCTGCGCGTACAGCGCCTCTGTGGGCGCGATCTCCATCACGCGCCCCAGGTACAGCACCACCACGCGGTCGCACAGGTACTCCACCACGTCGAGGTCGTGCGAGATGAACAGCAGCGTGAGGCCCAACTGCTCTTTCAGCTCGCCCAGCAGGTTCACCACCTGCGCCTGGATGGAGACATCCAGCGCCGACAGGGGCTCGTCGGCCACGATGAACTGCGGCTCCACCGCCAGTGCGCGCGCAATGCCGATGCGCTGGCGCTGGCCGCCCGAGAACTCGTGCGGAAAACGCTCTGCATGTTCGGGGCGCAGGCCCACCTGCTCCAGCAGCTCGTGGATGCGGGGTGTGCGCGCGCGGCCTTTGGCCAGGCCATGCGTGTCCAGCGCTTCGGCCAGTACGTCGCGGATGCGCATGCGCGGGTTGAGGCTGGCGTAGGGGTCCTGAAAGATGATCTGAATCTTGGAGCGCAGCGGGCGGTACTGCGACTGCGACAACGCGGCCAGATCTTGTGAAGCTCCAGCGCCGTGGTAGCGCATCTGGCCGCCCGTGGGGTCCACCAGCCGCGTCAGCAACCGGCCAATGGTGCTTTTGCCCGAGCCGGACTCGCCGACAAGGCCGAGGGTTTCGCCCTGGCGAATGGTGAAGCTCACATCGTCCACCGCGCGCACGGGGTGAGCACCGCCCCCAAAGTATTTGCGCAAGTTCGCAACTTCCAACAAGGGTGTCGTTAACGCGGGCACGGCGTTGTCCACCAGCAATTGCCGTACGGCGCTCATGCGGTCACCTCACGGTGGATGCAGCGCACCATGCGGCGTGCGCTGGTGGACTCCAGCGGAGGCATGGCGCTGTCGCAGTCGGTTTGCTTGCGTGCGCAGCGGGGTGCAAAGGCGCAGCCAGGCGGTGGGGCCAGCGGGCTCGACACCTGCCCGGCAATCGCCACCAGCTTGCGCCGGCCTGCGCCCGCTGTGCCGGTGTTGCCTTCCTGCCGCCGCGCCACACCGGGCAGGCAGGCCAGCAGGCCGCGGGTATAGGGGTGTTCGGGCCGCGCAAACAGGTCGTGCACGCGGGCCGATTCAACAATGCGCCCGGCGTACATCACGGCCACCGCGTCGGCGTATTGCGCCACCACGCCCAGGTTGTGCGTGACGAACAACATGCTCATGCCGGTCTCTTTTTGCAGGCGCCCCATCAACGCCAATATCTGCGCCTGGATGGTCACGTCCAATGCGGTGGTGGGCTCATCCGCAATCAGCAGCGTGGGGTTGCAGGCCATGGCCAGCGCAATCATCACGCGCTGGCGCATGCCGCCGGAGAGCTGGTGCGGGTATTCGTTCACACGCTGCGCAGCAGCGGGTATCTCCACCAGTTCCAGCATGCGGCGCGCGTGGGCGTGTGCCATGCGGCGGTCCATCTTCAGGTGCAGGCGGGCCGATTCGGCAATCTGCTCGCCCACCGTCAGCACCGGGTTCAGGCTGGTCATGGGCTCCTGAAACACCATGGCCAGCTCGTTGCCACGCAGGGCGCGCTTCTCGGCCTCGGGCAGGGCCAGCAGGTCTACCTTGCGGCCATCGCGCTGCACGAACCAGGCCTGGCCCGTCACCTGGGCCTGCGAGGTGCGCGCGTGCAGCCCCATCAGCGTGAGGCTGGTGACCGACTTGCCCGAGCCCGATTCGCCCACCAGCGCCAGCGTTTCGCCGGGGTGGATGGCAAACGACACGTCGGCCACGCTCTGGATGCGGCCCGCGTCGGTGGCGAACGAGGTGGACAGGCCGCTGACCGCAAGGCGCGGCGCCTGAGGAACGGTTTCGGAGGTCATACGGCCTTCTTCAGTTTGGGGTCGAGCAGGTCGCGCACGCCGTCGCCCAGCATCTGCAGCGACAGCGCGGTGAGCACGATGGCGATGCCGGGCGCAAAAATGGTCCAGAACGCCTTGTCCGCGTAGTCCAGGCTGCCCGCAATCATGGTGCCCCAGGTGGGAATGTCAGGCGGCACGCCCACGCCCAGAAACGACAGGCCCGCCTCGGCCAGGATGGCGTAGGCAAAGATGAAGGTCACCTGCACCAGGATGGGCGACATCAGGTTGGGCAGGATGTGGCGCCACAGGATGAGGTGTGTGCGCACGCCCAGGGCGCGCGCCGCGTCCACGAACAGCAGCTCGCGCAGCACCAGCGTGGTGGCGCGCACCACCCGCGCCACGCGCGGGGTGTAGACGATGACCAGCGCCAGCATCACGTTCCACAGCGACACGCCCAGGATGGACACCAGCGCAATGCCCAGCAGGATGTCGGGGAAGGACATCATGGCGTCCACCACGCGCATCAGCGGTGCGTCGAGCTTGCGGAAGAACCCTGCAAACATGCCCAGCAGCGTGCCCAGCAACACTGCACCCGCGGCGGTGACCAGGCCGATGAGCAGCGAGTAGCGCGCGCCGTGCACGATGCGCAGCATCACGTCGCGGCCCAGCTCGTCGGTGCCTGCCCAGTGGGTGGCCGAAGGCGCGCGCAGGCGCTCGCTGATGGACAGTGCATTGGGGTCCGCGTCGGACACCCAGGGGAAGACGACAGCGATGCTCGCCACCAGGGCAATCACGCTGGCTGCGGCCAGCACCACCTTGCGGGCGAACAGGCGGCGCAGCACGGCCCGCAGGCGGTGCCAGAAAGAAGGGCTCGGGTTCATGAGGCTTCCAGGCGGATACGGGGGTCCACCAGCGTGTACAGAAAGTCGATGGCCAGGTTGATGAAGACGTAGATGGCGGCAATCACCAAGAGCGTGCCCTGGATCACGGGGTAGTCGCGCCGCAGCACGGCGCGCACCACCAGGTTGCCCACGCCGGGCAGGTTGAAAACGGTCTCGGTCACCACGGTGCCGCCAATCATCAGCGCCAGGGTCAGCCCCAGCACGGTGACGATGGGCACCAGCGCGTTGCGCAGCACATGCTTGACCATGATGGTGCCCTCGGGCAGGCCTTTGGCGCGGGCCGTGCGCACGTAGTCTTCGCCCAGGATGTCGAGCATGGAGGCGCGCGTGAAGCGGATGATGAGCGCTGAGTTGAGCAGGCCCAGCACCAGCGCAGGCAGCATCAGGTGCGAAAGCCGCTCACCCAGCGTGGCGTCGGGGTTGCCGTAGCCGGACGCCGGAAACCACCCGAGCTTGACGGCGAACAGCTGGATCAGGATGAGCCCCAGCCAGAAGCTGGGCACACTGGCGCCCAGCATGGCCACGCCGCTCACGGCCTGGTCGGTGGCACTGCCGCGCCACACGGCGGCGGCCATGCCGCTGGGAATGCCCACCAGCGCGGCGATGCCCACGGCAAACAGTGCGAGGAACAGCGTGGGCTCCGCCCGCTCCAGCAGCGCTTGTGCCACGGGGCGCTGCAGAAACAGCGACTGCCCCAGGTTGCCCTGCAGCAACTCGCCCACCCACAGCCCAAACTGCACGGGCAGGGGCTTGTCCAGCCCATACTGCGCGCGGGCCTGGGCAATGTCGGCGGCGGTGGCCTGGTCACCCAGCAGCAGTGCCACCGGGTCCCCCGAGGCCAGCCGCGTGAGGCAGAACACCAGCACCGCCACCAGGGCCAGCACCACCACGGCGCCGCCCAGGCGCTTCAATAGAAATCGCATGTTTGTCTCTTTGAAGAGTCCCTAAGCCCCATCGTGCGCAGTGCCGCCCCTGCCCCAGGCAAGTGCCACCGTGGAACCGGCTTTGCCGGGCCACGGGTGGCGCCCCCTTGAGGGGGAGGCGCCGCAGGCGCATCGGGGGGAGTCAATTCTTCAAACCTGTGTTCCAGAAGAACGGCCAGATGGCGGGCGTGTACCCAGAGAGCTTGGCCGAGCGGGCTGACAGGCCGTTGAACTTGCCCACTTCGATGAACGGCACCTCGTCGTACACCACCTGCTGGACCTTGCCCCAGAGCGCGCCGCGCTTGGCCGGGTCGGTCTCCTGGTTGAAGGCGGCCAGGGTGGCCTTCTTGGCGGGCGAGTCCCACCAACCGGGCGCACCGTCGCCCAGCTGTGGTGGCGAGAGCATGGGCTCGGGGAACAGGCCCGAGTGGGTGAAGTACACGTCCCACAGCTTGGGGTCGTTGCGGCGCTGCACCAGCGTGGCCCAGTCCACCACCTGGAGGTCGGTCTTGAAGCCGGCCTTCTTGAGCTGCTCGGACATCACCAGCGCCATGTTGTAGTGGAACTCGTACTGGCGGCTGGCCATGATGCGCACGGGTTGGCCGCTGTAGCTGGCCTTGGCTGCCTGGTCCTTGGCGGCTTGCGGGTTGCGCTCGTTGTAGAGCTTGCTGCCGGCGTCCGAGTAGTACGGCGTGCCCTTGGGGAAGAAGTTGGGCTCCACCACAAAGAAGCGGTTATCGCCAAAGCCTGCGGCCAGCAGCTCGCCTGTGCCCACGGCGGTTTGCACCGCGCGGCGCAGGGGCTGCGAGGCCAGCACGCCTTCTTTGGTGTTGAACACGATGTACGGAAAGCCAAAGTTCTGGGTCACGATGGGCACCACGGCGGGGGCGCCTTTTTCGACGCGGCCAATGGCCTCCACGGGCAGCAGGTCGGCGTACTGGAACTGGCCCGAGAGCGCGCCTTCGACGCGCGTGTTGGCGCTGGGCACTGGCACAAAGCGCAGCTCGTCCAGCAGCGCCTCGCGCTTGCCGGCATAGCCGCTGGCGGCTTCCTTGCGGCTGGTGTAGCCGTCAAAACGCACCAGCACGGTGAACTGGTCGGGGCGGCGTTCCTTGAACTGGTAAGGGCCGGTGCCGATGAATTCCTTGAGCTGCGGCGCAATGCTCTCTTTGGCCATGATGGCGGCCATGCCGCTGGGCAAGGCCAGCTGCGCGAGCAGTGGGGCGTATGGGGTCTTCAGCTTCAGCTCCACGGCCAGCGGGTTCTTGGCGGTGAGCGAGGCCACTTCCTTGCCCACGGCCTTGCCACGGGGGCTCAGCTCCATCCAGCGTTGCAGTGAGGCCACCACATCGTCGGCCGTCATCTCGCGCCCGTTGTGGAACTTCACGCCCTTGCGCAGGGCGATGGTGTAGGTCAGCCCGTCCTTGGACACCTCGGGCAGGCTCTCGGCCAGCATGGGGGCGATGGCCCAGTTGGCGTCGAAGGTGTACAGGGGCTCGTACACGTGCTGCATGATGGTGCCCACCAGGTCGGCGGTGCTCACCATGGGGTCCAGCCCCTGGGGTTCGCCCACCATGGCGAGGTTGGCCGCGCCACCCTTGGTGTTGGCGGCGGCAGGAGCGGTTTGGGCCCAGCTGGCGCCGCCCGCCAGTGTGGCCAGGGTAACGCCCGCTGCGAGCGCCATGGCGCCCAGAGCGTTGCGCCGCCCCGCCTGTTCCGCCCGTTCGCGCATTCGCAGCCGTTGCTGCACCACATTGGTTCCAGAAGTTTGCATGGCACACCTCGAAGTAATAAGTTTACACAAACAAGCACGTTTGATGCCAGAATTGCCCTGCATATGCGCATTTTTGCGTGCTGTTGTGTAATATTCTTACTTAAAGGAGTGCTTCCCATGCCAGTAGAAACCCTCGGTCAATCGCCGCTTGCGTCGGACCGTCAGGCCCGTCCGCTGTCGCCTGCGACCCGTGCGGGCGATTTTGTTTTTGTCTCGGGCCAGGTGCCCACCGATGACCAGGGCCAGGTCATCGTGGGTGGCATTGAGGCACAAACCCGCCAGGTGTTCTTGCGCCTGACGCAGGCCCTGGCCCTGGCCGACTGCACCCTGGCGGATGTAGCCAAGGTCAGCGTGTGGCTGGCCGATGCGCGCGACTTCGGCAGCTTCAACCGGGTGTACATGGAGTGTTTTGGCGACCACCGCCCGGCCCGCTCCACGGTCGAGTCGCGCCTGATGATCGACGCCAAGGTCGAGATCGACGTGACGGCATACAAGCCGCGCGGTTGAGTTGGTCGGCGGGGGGGCGTGCGCAGCGGGGCGAGGGCTTGGCTGGCTGCCTGCCTCCGTCGCCTGCTGCCACCTTCGAAGCGAATATATTGGTGAAATATGGCTCTAGCGCTTATTGGATAAGCGCTGATAGCTATGAATTTTGCAGTTTAGCGCTGTGCAGGCCTGTCTCGGCTGCACCTCCGCCCGGCTGCACTGCTGCGCGCGGCGCCCTTACGTGGAGCGGATACGCATCAGCGTGCTTTTGCCAAACAGCGACTCCACCAGGTCCACCGCCAGCACCGCGGTGCTGTTGCGTACATCCAGCGCGGGGTTCAGCTCCATGATGTCCAGCGACGCCAGGCGGCCGCTGTCGGCAATCATCTCCATGCACAGCTGCGCTTCGCGGTAGGTGGGGCCACCGGGCACGGTGGTGCCCACGCCGGGGGCGATGGCGGGGTCCAGAAAATCTACGTCAAAGCTCACGTGCAGATGGGTGTTGGCATCCACGCCCTCCAGCGCCTGCTGCATGGTCTGGCGCATGCCCACCTCGTCGATGTAGCGCATGTCAAAGACCTCCAGGCCCTGCTCGTGCACAAAGCGTTTTTCGCCCTCGTCCACGCTGCGAATGCCGATCTGGCGGATCTGGTCGGTGTGCAGCGCGGAGCCGCCGCCGGGCATGCGCGCCAGCCCCGTCAGCGCCTCGGGCCCAAAGCCACACAGGCACGCCACGGGCATGCCGTGCACATTGCCACTGGGCGTGAGGTCGCTGGTGTTGAAGTCGGTGTGCGCATCCAGCCACAACACGCGCAGCTTCTTGCCAGCCTCGGCGCAGTGGCGCGCTACGGCGCTGATGCTGCCCAAGCCCAGGCAGTGGTCGCCCCCGAGCAGGATGGGCAGGTGGCCCAGTTGCAGTTCGGCATACACCGCGTCAAACACCCGCTGGTTCCAGTCGACCACATCGGCCAGGTGGCGGTAGCCCTCCACCGGCGGTTGCCATGGGTTGGCCGGGCCGCTCAGGTTGCCCCGGTCAAACACCTGCAGGCCGTGGCTCTCCAGCGCGGCCTGCAGCCCCGCGACCCGCAACGCCTCGGGGCCCATCGATGCGCCGCGCGCGCCTGCGCCGATGTCGGTGGGAGCGCCAATCAGGCTGGTGGGCTGTGCAGTGCGCAGGGCAGCAGTGGGGTTCATGGTGTCGGGGCCTCTTGGAGTGCAGGGGTAGGGCGGTGCCGGGTAGCGGTGTCTGCGGGGTGTGTCGGGGCGGGCGCGCCTTGCAGCGCAACACCCAACAGGTCTTTCGGATTGTCCATCTGCGGGATCAGATCGATGGGGGTGGCCAGGTGGGGGCGGGTGTGCAGCAACGCGTGCAGGGTGCGCAGCGCCGAGAAATCTTCCAGCGCAAAACCCACCGAGTCAAACACTGTCACCTCTGCATCGCGGGTGCGTCCGGGGGCCTCGCCACGCAACACCTGGGTGAACTCGGTCACGGCAAAGTCTGCGGGCATCTGCTGGATCTCGCCTTCAATGCGCGACTGCGGCTCGAACTCCACGACGACGCGAGCATCGGGTCTGCGCAGGATGTCGGGGTGCAGCTCGGTCTTGCCGGGGCAGTCGCCGCCCACGGCGTTGAGGTGCATGCCGGGCTCGATCATCTCGGGTGTCAGGATGGTGGCGTTGCGTTTGTCGGCCGTCACCGTGGTCACAATGCCGCTGCCGCGCACGGCGTCGGCGGTGGAGGCGCAGGTCACCACCTGCAGCCCAGGCAGCGACAGGTGCTGCAGATTGCGGACCAGTTTGGCGGTGGCGGCGGGGTCGGTGTCAAACAGGCGCAGTTCGCGCACACCCAGCAAGTGGTAGAAGGCCAGCGCCTGGAAATCGCTTTGTGCGCCGTTGCCGATCAGCGCCATCGTGTGGCTGCCCGGGCCTTCTGTGCGCGCCATGTGGCGTGCCGCCAGCACCGACATCGCGGCAGTGCGCAGCGCGGTGGTCAGGGTCAGTTCAGACACCAGCAACGGGTAGCCCGTGCCGACATCGGCCAGTACCCCAAAGGCGGTCACCGTCAGCAGGCCCTCTGCGGTGTTTTTGGGGTGGCCGTTCACGTATTTGAAGCAGTACATATCCCCGTCGCTGGTGGGCATCAGCTCGATCACGCCGCCGGGCGAGTGGATGGCGTGGCGCGCTGATTTGTCAAAGCGCTCCCAGCGTCGGTAGTCGTGCCCGATGGCATCCACCAGTTGCTGAAGAAAAGCGGCCAGGCCCACTTGCTTGACCAGTTGGCGCATGCTGTTCACGCCCAGATAGTTGACCATGGTTTTTGTCTCCGTATGTTGGGAATGCGAGGCCCGGCATGGGTGCGCGGCGCCCGCTTCCGTGGCGGTATGGGCAAAATTGTCTGGCGGACCGCAGCCAAAGAAAAGGGAGAAAGCTGTGCAGTTTTGGGGGCAAAACGCGCAATTTGCTCGATAGATTTGGCGTTTTGCACGAAACCACGGGATCGCGTAGTTCAAAGACGCCCCCGGTGAACAGGTGCTCGCCAGCGCCAAGGCGATAAACTTTGCCGCATGCAAGTCGCCTTGGCCCAACTCTCTTCGCATCTTCAACGGGGCCTGTCGCCGCTTTACGTGTTGCATGGCGACGAGCCCTTGCTGCAGCAAGAGGCCGCAGACACCATCCGCGCCACCGCGCGTGCGCAGGGCTACACCGAACGCAGTTCCTACACCGTCGCCGGTGCCCACTTTGACTGGAGCGCGGTGCTGGCGGCAGGTGGCAGTTTGAGCCTGTTTGCCGACAAGCAGATAGTCGAGATCCGCATTCCGTCGGGCAAGCCCGGCAAGGATGGCAGCGTGGCGCTGCAGCAGGTGGCGGCGTCTGCGCAGGGCAACGACAGCACGCTGACCCTCGTCATGCTGCCGCGCCTCGATAAAGCCACGCGCAGCGGCGCCTGGTTTGCAGCGCTTGAATCCAGTGGCACGTCGATCCAGATCGACCCCATCGAGCGCGGCATGCTGCCGCAGTGGATTGCCCAGCGCCTGGCCGCGCAAGGCCAGCGTGTGGTGTCGGGCGAGGAAGGCCAGCGCACGCTGCAGTTTTTTGCCGACCGCGTGGAAGGCAACCTGCTGGCCGCGCACCAGGAGATCCAGAAGCTTGCGCTGCTACACCCGTCGGGGGAGTTGACGCAAGCCCAGGTCGAAGCCGCTGTGCTCAACGTGGCGCGCTACGACGTGTTCAAGCTGTCCGAATCGGTGCTGGCCGGGCACACCGCGCGCGTGCAGCGCATGCTGGATGGCCTGCAGGCCGAAGGCGAGGCCGAGGTGCTGGTGCACTGGGCGCTGGCCGAAGACATCCGCGGCTTGAAGCGCGTGAAGGATGCCATGAACGCCGGCCGTCCGTTGCCGATGGCATTGCGCGAGAACCGCGTCTGGGGTGCCAAGGAAAAGCTGTACGAGCGCATCCTGCCCAAGGCCAGCGACGCCGCGCTGGCGCGGCTGCTGCAATCCGCCCACACGGTGGACGGCATCGTCAAAGGGCTGAAAGTGCCCGACTGGCCCACCAATGGCTGGGAGGCACTGCATCGACTGGCGTTTCAGGTGTGCAGGCTGACGCAGGCGGCTCGGTAACGGCTGGGCACAAAAATTTGAGTGTTTTTGGCCTCTGGCGCTTATTCATCAAGCGCTGACAGCTATCGAATTAATAGTGTCTGGCCGAACAAGGCGGTGGGGCTCATCCCTGCTCCAGCACACCCCGCGCCTTGTCCACCCACATCTGCAGGCTGTCCACCAAGTCTTTCTGGCTGAATGAGCAGCTTTCTTCCGAGAACAATGCGCTGGATTCAAGCCGGTCCAGCAGGCCGTGCAGCACCTCGGTATAACGCGGTGGCAGGGCGGCGAGCAGGTCGGCCTGGTTGCGGGCGGTGTGGCTGAGGGCTGATGCAGAGACGGAGCCCTGGGTGAAGGCGGTCAGCGCCTCCTGCACGGGGGTGACGAGGTGGGATCGGGTCATGGCAGCGGAGTGGGAGAAAGCCGGGGCTGCAAGGGTAACCGGGCTTGAGGATGACCTGCCAGGGCATCTGCGGCAAAATCGCCGCATGAACGCGCTCAACGTGGCTGAATACACCCACACCCTCGGTTTCCAGGCAAAAACGGCCTCCGCGCTGATGGCCAAAGCGCCAGCAGCTATCAAAAACAAAGCACTCAAGGCCCTGGCACGGCTGCTGCGCGAAAACGTCGATGCGCTGCAGGTGGACAACGCCCGCGATCTGGAACGCGCCCGCGCCGCCGGGCTGGCCGAGCCCATGGTGGACCGCCTGAAGCTTAGCCCCAAGGTGCTGCAGACCTGTGCCGAAGGTTGCGAGCAGCTGGCCGCCATGCCCGACATCATTGGCGAGATCCTGGGCATGAAGCAGCAGCCCAGCGGCATCCGCGTAGGCCAGATGCGCGTGCCGATTGGCGTGTTCGGCATGATTTATGAAAGCCGCCCGAACGTGACCATCGAGGCGGCGAGCCTGAGTATCAAGAGCGGCAACGCCTGCATCCTGCGCGGCGGTTCGGAGGCCATTGACTCGAACAAGGCGCTGGCCAAGCTGGTGCAGCAGGCGCTGGCCGATGCCGGATTGCCGCAAGACGCGGTGCAGCTGGTGCAGACCACCGACCGCGAGGCCGTCGGCCAGCTGATTGCCATGCCGCAGTTTGTGGACGTGATCATCCCGCGGGGCGGCAAGGGCCTGATCGAGCGCATCAGCCGCGACGCCAAGGTGCCCGTCATCAAGCACTTGGACGGCAACTGCCACACCTATGTGGACGACCCTTGCGACATGGCCATGGCGGTGAAGGTGGCCGACAACGCCAAGACCAATAAATACAGCCCTTGCAACGCGAGCGAAGGCCTGCTGGTGGCGCGCGGTGTGGCTGCGGAATTTTTGCCCAAGATCGGCGCCGTGTATGCCGCCAAGGGCGTGGAGATGCGCGGCTGCCCCGAGTCGCTGGCCATTCTGCAGTCGGTGCCGGGCGCCCAACTCGTGGCTGCCACCGAACAGGACTGGAGCGAGGAGTACCTGGCGCCCATCATCAGCGTGAAAGTCGTGGCGGGTGTGGACGAGGCCATTGCCCATATCAACCAGTATTCGAGCCACCACACCGACGCCATCCTGACCACCCACCACGTGCACGCCCAGCAGTTCTTGCGCGAGGTGGATTCGGCCAGCGTGATGGTGAATGCGAGCACGCGGTTTGCCGACGGGTTCGAGTACGGGCTGGGCGCCGAAATCGGCATCAGCACCGACAAGTTCCATGCGCGCGGGCCGGTGGGGCTGGAAGGCCTCACCTCGCTCAAGTACGTGGTGCTGGGCGAAGGCGAGATCCGGGTTTGAAAAACTCCTAATTTGATAGCTTGTAGCGCTTATAGATAAAGCGCTAGAGGCCGAAAGAACCTGCTCAATGTCTTTTTGCAGTCGCACAAGTGCCTTGCCGGGATGGGATGCTAGGCGCGGTGTGCAGTGGATAGCCCGGCTATCCACAAGCGCCGCAACGCCGCAGACCGCCCGGCAAGGTACTTGCCCGAAGGGTTGGAGTGAAATCGGGCGATTGGACGCCCCGTCTGCTTGCATGGGCATGAGCCCATGCGGCGCATCCGAAGCATCGACTCATCCCGATTGCGCTCCAATGCGATCTTCAAAAAGGCATTGAGTAGGTTCTCAGTCATGAAAATAATCATCCTCGGAGCGGGCCGTGTGGGCCAGAGCGTGGCGGACAGTCTGGTGTCCGAACGCAATGACATTACCGTCATCGACACCGACGCCGCCCGCCTGCGCGACCTGGAGTCGCGGTTTGACCTGCGAGGGGTGGTGGGCAGTGGCATCGAGCCCTCCGTGCTGGCCGAGGCGGGGGCGCAGGATACCGATCTGCTGATCGCCTGCGCCGCGCAGGACGAAACCAATCTGGTCTGCTGCAAGATTGCGCAGCTGATGTTCAACATCCCCAAGCGCATCGCGCGGGTGCGGTCCACTGGATTCACGCTGGATGAGCGGCTGACCGGCGCCGAGGGTTTTGGCGTCGACCGCATCATCTGCCCCGAAGAATCGCTCACACGCTACATCGGCAAGCTCATCGACTACCCCGAGGCCATGCAGGTGCGCGAGTTTGCGGGCGGGCGCGCCTGCCTGGTGTCGGTGCGCGCGCGGGCCGGAGCGCCCATGGTCAGCCACACCATCTGCGAGCTGCGCGAAAGCTCGCCCGATGTGGCCATGCGCCTGGTGGCCATCTACCGCCGCTTTCAGGACGAACCCGACCGTTTTGTGGCCTGCGACGGCCACACCCGCATCGAGCCGGGTGACGAGGTGTTTGTGCTGGCGGCCAGCGGGCACATCGCCAACGTGCTGACGGCGCTGCACCGGCGCGATGCCCAGCCGGTCAAGCCCGTGCGCCGCATCATGATTGCGGGCGGAGGGCGGGTGGGCCTGCGGCTGGCGCGCCAGCTCAGCAAAGTGGCAGGGCGGTTCCACATCAAGATCATCGAAGCCGACGCGGACCGTTGCATCACACTGGCTTCAGAGCTTCCTTCGGACGTGCTGGTGCTGCAGGGCGACACCACCGACGAGGGCTTGCTGGGCGGCGAGAGCATCGAAGAGATCGACTTCTTTCTGTCGCTGACTGACGACGATGAGGACAACATCATGTCCTGCCTGCTCGCCAAGCGCATGGGTGCACGCCGCGTGCTGGCGCTCATCAACCGGCGCAGTTATGCCGACTTGATGCACGGCACGCAGATCGACATCGCGCTGTCGCCCGCGCAGGCCATGCTGGGCGAGCTGCTGGCCTATGTGCGCCAGGGCGACGTGCAGGCCGTGCACAGCCTGCGCCGCGGTGTGGCCGAGGCGCTGGAGATCGTGGTGCGCGGCGACCGCAAGACCTCCCGCGTGGTGGGCCGCAAGGTGAGCGAGCTGTCGCTGCCGCGGGACGTGCACATGGGCCTCATCGTGCGCGGCTTGCCCGAGTCGCCGGAGGTGTCGGCTGACGACTTGCGCGAGCCTGAGGTGATCATTCCGCGCAGTTCCACGGTCATCGAGAGCAACGACCACGTGGTGTTCTTCCTGCCGCACAAGCGGCTGGTGCGCGACGTGGAAAAACTCTTCCGCGTCAGCGCCACCTTTTTCTAAGAGCCTGCGAGAACGACGCCATGGTGGACATGTTTCCCGTGTTGCGGGTGCTCGGCATCCTGATCATGATCTTTGCACTGACCATGGGGCTGCCGCTGTCGGTGTCGTGGTTCATGGACGACGGGGTTTGGCATGTGTACCCCGTGGCGATGGCAGCGACCATGGCCTTTGGCTGCGGCCTGTGGTGGAAGCTGCGCCTGTTTCGCCGCGAGCTGCAGCCACGCCATGGTGTCATGCTGGTCACGCTGGTGTGGGTGCTGCTGCCCTTGTTTGCAGCGCTGCCGCTAATGCTGGTGGCCCACGAGATATCGCGGCCGATGTCGTTCACCCATGCGTACTTTGAGGCCGTCTCGGGGTTGACGACCACCGGGTCGACCGTGTTGGCCGGGCTCGATTCGCTGCCCGTGTCGATGAACCTATGGCGCACCTTCTTGCAGTGGGTGGGCGGCATGGGCATCCTGATTCTGGCCGTAGCCGTGCTGCCGCTGCTGGGCGTGGGCGGCAGCCAGCTCTTCAGGGCCGAGGCCGCGGGGCCGGTCAAGGACGCCAAGCTCACGCCGCGCATGACCGAAACCGCCAAGGGGCTGTGGGGGGTGTACGCGGTGTTTTCGCTGTCGTGTGCCGGGGCGTACTGGGCGGGAGGCATGGACCCAGTGAACGCTGTGATGTACATGTTCTCGACCGTGAGCCTGGGCGGCATGTCGCCGCATGACACCAGTTTTGGCTTTTACCAGTCGCCTTTGCTGGAAGGCGTGGCGGTCGGTTTCATGCTGGTGGCCAGCTGCAATTTTGCGCTGTACTTCGTGGCCATCCGCAAAGGCCACTGGCAAGGCTTCTGGCGTGACCCCGAGCTGCGCGCCACCTTGTTCACCTTGATCGGGGGTGGGCTGCTGGTGGCGGGGTTGTTGTGGGTGAAAGGTGTGTATGAGCCGCTGGACGCCCTGCGCTATGGCATGTTCAACCTGGTGTCCATTGCCACGACCACCGGTTACGCCACTGTGGACTACCTGGGCTGGCCGGTGTTTGCGCCGGTGTTCATGCTGCTGCTGTCGGGTGTGGCGACCAGCGCGGGCTCTACCGGCTGCGGTATCAAGATGGTGCGCATGCTGATTTTGCTCAAGCAGGCGCGGCGCGAGATGAACCGGCTGGTACACCCCCGCGCTGTGCAGCCGGTGCGCCTGGGCGATGCGGTGGTGGACAACCGCGTGATCTTTTCGGTGCTGGCCTTCATGCTGGTGTATGGCGCGACCATCATCGGCCTGAGCATGCTGCTGCTGCTCACCGACCTGGACCCGGTGACGGCGTTTTCGGCCATCATTGCCAGCGTCAACTGCATGGGGCCGGGCCTGGGCAGCGTGGGGCCCGCGTCCAACTACGCGGTGCTGACGGATTTTCAGGTGTGGGTGTGCACACTGGCCATGCTGCTGGGGCGGCTGGAGATCCTGAGTTTCATGGCGCTGCTCACCCCTGCTTTCTGGCGCCGCTGACGCGGCTGGCGATGAGCGCGCCTTGCGAAACTGGCGCGTCGCCCCATCTCTCTACAATTCGTCGCAATTGCTTCCCGAGGGCTTCCCATGGTTCCGCATCTCATCACGGCCCTGACCGGGCCGATCAACGAACTCGAACAGCGCATTCTCGACTCGATGCCCGCCATCGAACGCTGGTTCCGGCTGGAATGGATGGAGCACACGCCGCCGTTCTATACCTCGGTCGACATCCGCAACGCAGGGTTCAAACTGGCGCCGGTCGACACCAACCTGTTCCCGGGCGGCTGGAACAACCTGACCAAGGAAATGTTGCCCCTGGCCGTGCAGGCCGCCATGGCCGCCATCGAGAAGATTTGCCCCGAGGCGCGCAACCTGCTGATCATCCCGGAGAACCACACCCGCAATACGTTCTACCTGTCCAACGTGGTGCAGCTGCAGCGCATCTTCAACATGGCGGGTCTGAATGTGCGCGTGGGCTCGGTCAGCCCCGAGATCAAGAAACCCACACTCATCGAGCTGCCCAACGGTGACACCGTGACGCTGGAACCTGTAGTGCGCACCAAGCGGCGCCTGGGGCTCAAGGACTTTGACCCCTGCACCATCCTGCTGAACAACGACCTCACGGCGGGCGCCCCGGGCATTCTGGAAGACATCCACGAGCAGTACCTGTTGCCGCCGCTGCATGCCGGCTGGAGCGTGCGCAGGAAGAGCACGCACTTCAAGAACTACGAAGAAGTGGCCAAGCGTTTTGGCAAGATGCTGGGAATCGACCCCTGGTTGATCAACCCGATGTACAGCCAGTGCGACGGAGTGGACTTTGCCGAAGACTTGGGGATGGACCAGTTGCAGACCACCGTGGATGCGCTGCTGACCAAGGTGCGGCGCAAGTACAAGGAGTACGGCATCAACGAGAAGCCGTTTGTCATCGTCAAGGCCAACAACGGCACATACGGCATGGGCATCATGACCGTGCGCGATGCGAAGGAACTGGACGCCGTCAACCGCAAGACCAAGAACAAGATGGGCGTGATCAAGGACGGCCAGCCGGTCAGCGACCTGATCATCCAGGAAGGCGTGTTGACGCAGGAGCGCGTGAACGACGCGGTGGCCGAGCCTGTGGTCTACATGATGGACCGCTACGTGGTGGGCGGGTTTTATCGCATGCACGCCGAGCGCGGTGTGGACGAAAACCTCAATGCGCCCGGCGCGAGTTTTGTGCCGCTGGCGTTTGAGCACAGCACCCACATGCCCCAACCCGGCGTACGCCCCGGCGTCAGTGCCCCGAACCGTTTTTACATGTACGGCGTGGTGGCGCGCCTTGCCATGCTGGCGGCCAGCTACGAGCTGGAGGCGACCAATCCGGACGCCGAGGTGTACGACTGAAAGAGTCCGTCGCAGGTGGCAAGCGGTGCCTTGCCACGTCTGCCCTGGCTTGCCAAGAGCCCAGTTGTTGCAGTGCAACATAGGTGCATCACCCCAGGCGATCACGAGACCACAGGCGCACAATAGCGTTCCCAAAAGTAACGGAACCCCGTCTGGCCCTGTGCCCGGGGCCTGTCAGTGCAAAGCTCCAAGTCATCGCTCGCAGCGCTCACGCTGGGCGCCATCGGTGTTGTGTATGGCGATATCGGCACCAGCGTGCTGTATGCGGTCAAAGAAGTCTTCGGGTCGGGCCACGTGCCCTTCACCCCGGACAACATCTACGGCATCCTCTCGATCTTCTTCTGGACGCTGACGGTCATCGTCTCGCTCAAGTACGTGGTGCTGGTGCTGCGTGCTGACAACAACGGCGAAGGGGGACTGGTGGCCATGCTGGCCCTGGCTTCGCAGGCGGTCAAAGACAAACCCCAGTTGCGCAGTGCGTTGCTGGCAGTGGGCATGTTCGGCACGGCGCTTTTTTATGGCGATGGCGTGATCACCCCCGCCATCTCGGTGCTTTCGGCGGTGGAAGGGCTGGAGGTGGTTTCGCCACACTTCACCCAATATGTCATTCCTCTCACATTGGTGGTCCTGTTTTGCCTGTTTGTGGTGCAAAAGCGTGGCACCGGTGGCATTGGCAAGTTTTTCGGTCCGATCACCCTGGTGTGGTTCTGCACCATTGCGGCGCTGGGCATTTCGCACATCGTGGGGCACCCGGAAATCCTGTGGGCCATCAGTCCACACCATGCGCTGGGATTTCTGTGGAATTACCCGGGCACGACCTTCATCATCCTGGGCGCGGTGGTGCTGTGTGTGACGGGCGCCGAGGCGCTGTATGCGGACCTGGGCCACTTTGGCAAACGCCCCATTCGCCTGGCGTGGTTTGCGGTGGCCATGCCCGCGCTGACGCTCAATTATTTTGGACAAGGCGCGTTGCTGCTGGCAGAGCCTGAAGCGGTCAAGAACCCCTTCTACCTGATGGCCCCCGACTGGGCATTGATCCCGCTGGTCATCATGGCCACCATGGCCACCGTGATCGCATCGCAGGCGCTGATCACGGGCGCGTTCAGCGTGACCAAGCAGGTGATTCAGCTGGGTTACCTGCCACGCCTGAACATCCAGCACACCAGCGTGCGGGACACCGGGCAGATCTACATCCCGCTGGTCAACTGGGGGCTGTTTTTTGCCATCGTGCTGGCGGTCGTGATGTTCCGCTCCTCCAGCAACCTTGCCGCAGCCTACGGCATCGCCGTCACGCTGGACATGCTGATCACCACCACACTCACGTTCTTCGTGATCCGCTACGGCTGGGGCTATCCACTAGCGCTGTGCATAGCGGCCACCGGCTGCTTCTTTGTGGTGGATCTGGCGTTCTTTGCGTCCAATCTGCTCAAGCTGTTCAAGGGGGGCTGGTTCCCGCTCATGATCGGCGGCATGGTCTTTGCCATGATGATGACCTGGAAAGAAGGGCGTCGTCTGCTGAACGATAAATTGCGCGCAGATGCCATTGATCTCAAGGATTTTCTGGAATCTGTATTCATCAGTCCGCCCACACGCGTGTCGGGCACGGCAGTGTTCCTCACCGCCGAGACGGGGGCAGTGCCCAATGCGTTGCTGCACAACCTCAAGCACAACAAGGTACTGCACGAGCAAAACCTGTTCGTCACCGTGCACAACCACGAGACGCCCTGGATTGGGCTGGACAAGCGCCTGCAAGTGGAGCCCTTGGGCCATGACTGCTGGCAGGTGGTGCTTCATTACGGTTTCAAGAACGACCCGGACGTGCCCCGCGCCCTGGAGTTGCTGCGCGGACGCGGTTGCGAGCTGGAGGCCATGACCACCAGCTACTTCCTGTCGCGAGACACGGTGATTCCGACCATGGGCGGCGGCATGGCCCCTTGGCGGGAGAAGCTGTTTGCCCAGATGCACCACAACGCCAGTGGTGCCGCTGACTTTCTGCACCTGCCCAACAACGCAGTGGTGGAGCTCGGTTCGAAGATCGAAATCTAGATTTTTTGGTCTTTTTGGCCTCTAGCGCTTATCCATCAAGCGCTAATAGCTATCAAACTTGAAGTTCTGGTAGCCGTGAGGCCAGGTTCTGCACCAAGGCGGGGCGCAATCCGCAGCGCGGTGCCAGAATCCTGCCCATGCAATTTTTCAAAGACCTGAGCCTGTCAGCTGCCACTGCGGGCTTTGTCGCGGTGTTGGTAGGCTTCACAAGTTCGGTCGCCATTGTTTTTCAGGCAGCCCAGGCGTTTGGCGCCACGCCTGTGCAGATCACGTCCTGGATGTGGGCGCTGGGGCTGGGCATGGGCTTGTGTTCTCTGGTGCCGTCCCTCGTCCTACGCAAGCCCGTGATGATCGCCTGGTCCACACCGGGCGCAGCGGTGTTGGCCACGGCGGGTGCTGCAGGCGGTTTCGGCATGGGCGATGCCGTGGGGGCGTTCATGGTCAGCGCAGCCCTCATCACGCTGGTGGGGGCAACGGGATGGTTTGAGCGGGTGATGAACCGCATCCCGATGGAAATTGCGGCCGCCTTGCTTGCTGGAGTGCTGGCGCGGTTTGGTTTGCAGGCGTTTACGGCGGCCCAGACGGCATTGCCGCTGGTGCTGCTGATGCTGGGGGTCTATCTGGTGTCGCGCCGGTGGGTGGCGCGGTATGCAGTGGTCATCACCCTGGCCGTGGCGGTGTCGTATGTGGCGTCGCAGGGTCAAATGACTTGGTCCGCGGTGCAACTGGAGTTGGCGATCCCGGTTTTGACTGTGCCCGTGTTCAGCGTGGCGGCGACGGTCAGCTTGGCCATTCCGCTGTTTGTGGTCACCATGGCCTCGCAGAACTTGCCGGGTGTGGCGGTGATTCGCGCGTCGGGATACGACCTGCCGGTGTCCCAGCTTCTGACCCTGACAGGTCTGGCCACCTTGGTGTTGGCGCCTTTTGGTGCGTTTGCCCTGAACTTCAGCGCCATCACCGCTGCCATGTGCATGGGCCCTGAGGCGCATGCAGATCGCAGCCGGCGCTATGCGGCAGCGGTGTCGTGCGGTGCTCTGTATGTGGCAATAGGGCTTTTTGGCGCAGTGATTACCGGGCTGTTGACCGCGTTTCCGAATGAGTTGGTTGTGGCAATCGCGGGGCTTGCGCTGCTTGGAACCATCGGTAATGGTCTTGCCGCCGCGATGCGGGAGGAGTCGCACCGCGAGGCGGCGCTCCTCACCTTCCTTGTCACACTCAGTGGCGTGGTCATTGCCGGGGTGGGATCGGCCTTTTGGGGAGTGGTCGCGGGCAGCTTTGCGCTATTTGTGCAACAGTACAGACGTTCGCGCGCTAAGGGCGTCTGAGTAGCAGCCTGCCTGGGGGCATATGCCGCGGAGGCGGTTCAGACCTTTCCCCTTGTCTCCCTCTTATATATATGTGCGTATCCATGCGTCCCCTCCTGGGAAGTGCATTCAAATCTATTGATCGTCTGACACCATGAAACTGCTCTTCATCGCTGACCCACTGCAAAGCTTCAAGATCTACAAGGACACCACCTTCGCCATGATGCGCGAAGCCCAGCGACGGGGCCACACCTTGGCCGTTTGTGAACCCCAGGACATCTCCTGGCAGCGCGGCAGCAAGGTGACCTCCCGAGTGCAGGACATCACGCTCACAGGGGATGCCACCGAATGGTATGACGCGCGTCCGGAGCGCCGTGCTGCGCTGGCCGATTTCGATGCGGTACTGATGCGCAAGGACCCGCCTTTTGATAGCGAGTATTTCTATGCCACGCACCTGCTCGAACAGGCCGAGCGCGATGGCGCGAAAGTGTTCAACAAGCCAAGGGCTTTGCGGGACCATCCGGAAAAGTTGGCGATCATGGAGTTTCCCCAGTTCATTGGCCCCACCTTGGTCACCCGTGATGCGGAGGATATCAAGCGTTTCCATGGCGAGCATCAGGACATCATCCTCAAGCCCCTGGACGGCATGGGAGGCATGGGAATCTTTCGCGTGGGGCCGGATGGCCTCAATTTGGGCAGCATCACCGAAACCTTGAACCGCAATGGTGCCCAAAGTGTGATGGTGCAGAAATTTCTGCCTGAGATCGTGGAGGGTGACAAGCGCGTGCTGATCATCGGAGGCAAGCCGGTCCCGTTCTGTCTTGCACGCATTCCGCAGGGCAGTGAAGTACGCGGAAACTTGGCTGCCGGGGGCAAGGGTGTTGCGCGTCCGCTGTCCACACGCGACTGGGAAATTGGCAATGCCCTTGGCCCGGTGCTGCAGGAGCGCGGTCTATTGTTGGCGGGCGTGGATGTAATCGGCGACTGCGTCACCGAGATCAACGTTACCAGCCCGACCTGTTTCCAGGAGATCTTCGATCAGACTGGATGCGACGTGGCCCATCTGTTCATTGATGCGCTAGAGGCCGCCATGGTGGCGGCACGTCTTTAGTTGAAGTTTTCCTCGGGTTTCCCCTTCTACCCCTCCAAAGTAGTGCTATAGTCGAGGGCTTCGCTACTGACGCGGTTCTGCAGATTGCAGGGTGATGTGGGTAGGTCTTCTGGTGTTTTGGGTTTTGGCCTGGGGTGCTGGAGGGGTTGAAGAAAGTTTGGTTTTGAGTTGTAGGCGGTGTAAAAACCGGTATATAATTCGAGGCTTCGCTGAGTAGAGGTGGTGATCGCAAGTCGATGACTGAGTCGAAAAGAAAAAACGAAAAGTTTGACAGTGCTTTAAAAACTGTGCTAGA
>JAHJWB010000023.1 GCA_018828125.1 Gammaproteobacteria bacterium
GCCCTGGCTGGCTGGCTTGCCCTGTCTGGGTGGTGTGCGTAATGCGCCCGGCTTGGTCGTAGCGGTGGCTCGTCTGGCCTTGCTGGCTGTGTTCGGTGCTGGTGAGCTCGCCGTTCTTGTCGTAGCCGTAGCGCTTGAGCAGGGTATCTTCGGGGTTGTGGCGCTGCAGGCGTTGGCTCCAGTCGGCGCTGTGAGGGCTCCAACCGGCGCTGGCATGCCGGTCGTTACCGATGCCGTGGCCCACGCGCAACATGGCGGGACGAACCCAGGTGGCGGCTTTGCGGCCTACCGGGTCGTAGGCGAATCGGCTTGCCAAACGGCCCTGGGTGCGCAGCACTTCGCGGTGCAGGTCATCGCGTTCGATGTCGGCAAGCACGGCGCCGTCCAGGTTGATCTGGTGCAGGTGGCCGCTGCCGTAGTACAGGTGGTTGAGGGTGCGGCCATCGGGCAACTGGGTGGCAATGCGGTTTCCCAGGGCGTCGTACTGGTAGTGAAGGGTGCTGCTGTGCAGCTGTCCCTGCACGGCGTGCTCCGCGGATTCTTGCAGCACCTGGCCCAGTTTGTCGTATTGCCAAGTGTGGTGGGACTGCACTTCGCCCTGAGGACTGATCTGCTGGGCCTGTTGCAGATCGCCTGCAGGGGTATAGCGGTATTCCAGCTGAGTCTGAAGCACTGGTGGCTGGGCCTCGGCTGTGCCGGTTCCGGCGCCCGGTATATAGATATTCTTCTGGATGAGCTGGCCTGCCGCATCGCGTACCAGTTGGGTGTGGATAGGCTGTACGTCTGCATGACCGGGCACTGCATCGCCCTGGCCCATGGGCATGGGGTGTTCGGTGACGCCGATGACCTGGCCTGCCGCGTCGTGGTGCAGCACCTGGCGGGTGCCGTCGATGCGGGTCTCCATCACCAGCCGGTCGGCTGCGTCGTATGTGAATTGGTAGGCTTGGCGGTTTTCGTTGACGAGCGCGGCGAGGCGCCTTGCAGCGTCGTAGCCCAGCTGGATGTTGCTACTCAGGCTGCCTACTGTTTTGCTGCGCCCGGTGAGTTGGCCACGCAGGTTGTAGCTGTAGCTGGTGCTGTGGCCCAGCGCGTCGACGGCCAGCACGCATTGGCCTGCCCCGTCGTACCGGTAGCCGTGCTTGCTGCCATCTGCCAAGGTGATTTGAAGCAAACGCCCGTAGGCGTCGTGTTCAAAGGCGGTTGCTTGACCCACAGCGTCAATCTCTTGGCAGAGATAGCCTCGACTGTCGTAGACATATCGAGTGGTTTTGCCGCTGCAGTCTGTGTAGCTGCTGAGCAAGCCGCGTACGTCCCAGGTGAGCTGCTTGCGTCCACCATGGGCATCTGTGATGACAACTGGCAACCCATGCTCATCGTTGGCATACCCGGTGGTATTTCCCAGAGGGTCGATTTCGCTCGTCAGGTTGCCATCGTTGTCGTAGTGATAGCGCCAACTGGCGCCCGCTGCGTCGCTGGTGGCAAGAAGCAGGTTGGCGGGAGCGGGGCTCCATTGACTGCTCTCGATACGGCCCAGCGCGTCTGTTGCCTGGACCTGGTTACCTGCCTCGTCATACGCGTAAGTAGTGGTTTGGCCGAGAGGGTCGGTATGGCTCAGCAGCTGCCTTGTATCGCTCCAGGTCTGGGTGTGCTTGTTCCCCAAAGCATCTGTGAAGGTCGTGATTTCGTAATCACTATTCCATGCCCAGATGCGTGTACGACTCGGGGCACCTTCGCCGGAGCCCATGCGTTCCACCACGGTGGTCGTCCCTGCAGCTACATCGTATTGAAAGTCGTAGTGCTCCCCATCGTCTGTCCAGTGCTCTGTTACACGCGCATGGGGTCCCGGCCTCTTTCCTACACCTTGCGGAAAAGCTTGCCACCGGTAGTGGCACGTCAAGCCCGATGGAAGCCTGTGCTGGGACATGAGCCCTTGCGCATACGCAAAAAGGCGCCGCACCTGTCCGTCCCGCCCAATCACTTCGACCAACTGTCCTTCGCTGTCATAGCGATATCGCGCCAGTACCTCTGGTGCTTCCGGCGTTGCGGTATTGGCTCCGATCACCAACCGAATCTGAGATACCCGGTTCCCGTCGGCGGCGTAGTCGAAGGCGATCAATCGGCCCGTGCTATCGGCTACATGAGTCAGTCGGTGAAGTCCGTCGTAGCGCAAAGCCTGGAAGTTGCCGTTGCGGTCTTCGATACGGCGCAACAGCAGAGCATTTGATCCTCCATGCCCCACCGTGACAGCGTCGACGGGCTTCCCGAACCACTGATGCAGCCCGTCTGGCAAGACAACGACGTAGTCGCCACCTTCGCTGCACAGAACTGCGATGCCTTCAGCGACGCTGTAGTGACTCTCTCCCGGTTGAGGTGCGGGAAATTCAATGTCGCGGCCGTCATCCCCATAGTAAGTAACAGTAGGCAGTCCTTGCGCATCAACCCCAAGGTGCAACTCGGCGGTGAAGGGGCTGCTCCAGCCAGTACCAAGGTGCGTGTGCGAACGCACGTCAAGGCTGTTATAGACCCGCTGAAACACAATGGGTAAGCGACCCGCCAGCACGAAATCAAGATCTTCGTCCCCGGCGAGTAGCTTGGCCCCCGTGGCGGTATGCACTGGGTTCGCCACTATGTCGGAAATGGCATTGAGGGTCATCCCGGCCTGGCCCAACTGCACCAGGCATTTGACGTTCTGCAGCACGGCCCGAGGGTTCTTAAGGAGTCTCGTCAGACACTTGAGACTTTTGATGCTCTTATAGGTGCCGTACGCCCATAGCGCTGCACGCAGAAACGCGCTGCCTTCAGGGTCGAACTTCCGAACGGTCGCGGGCGGGCCGCCGATAAAAACGTTTGGCGAACCTTCGTGGATGTAGGCCCCACATTCGACCTTGTCATCCTTTCTGGCGGCTAGCGCATGGTTGATGAGGGTTTGCTCGGGACGCTCTGCGGCTCCCTGCGCAATGAAGTTGGTCGGGCGGCTGTAATGTTTGCTGCACAGCACGCTGTCCAGCGGCATTTGGTCGGTGGCACGCGCCGCCTTCTTGCCGTTGATCTTGACGTTCTCGGAGCCTGTGATGATCTTGCCGGTGATCTCCGGTGGAAACAGCGAATCCGCTAGCGCCGTGCCCAATGCTTCGCCTGCCTGCATGCCGTAGTGCGTGCCCGCAAGCGTTGCCGCAGCCACGATGACCGGCGCAGCAGGCGCGGCAAAGCCGCCCGTGATGGCAGTCAACCCTGCAGCGACTGCGCCCCCAATGGCGCCACCCACAAAACCACCCACGATGCCGCCGCCGATCGCCCCCCCCATTTGCAGCAGCATGCGGGCATTGGCGCTCGTGTGCGCAATCGGGTCGTCAATGCGTGCAGCGGCGGGATAAGAGCTCATGAAGTGAGTGGTGCGCTAAAGCGGTTGAATCGGAGTTGGCAGTGGGGCAGCCGAGGCAAGAACCCTTGCCATGTAGAACATGGCTCAATGCAGCACGAATGCGCTACTTTTTAATGGGGCTTGAAACTGGAATGGATGGCGCGCCACTGGGCCAGTTGGGTATCCGAGAGAGGCGCCTGAGCGGCCGCCGTCATCACGACGACCTTGCCGGTGTCTCCCAGTAGGTAGCCGATCTGGCGCTGATAGACCATGGCGCCATCCTGTTTGAACTGCACTGCATATTCAACAGCCCTCAATTCGCCAGACGATGGGTCCTTCTGCCCCCGTCGGTCACTGATCTCCGTCTTGCTGAACTGCTGGCCAAGCATCTGCAACTGCCGGTCCACCAATTGCTCGAACGTTTCCCCAGACTCAAGCCGCGACCGGGTCACTACCACGTTAAATCCCAGCCCGCTCTGGTCCGCGAGCAGCATGTTGATGCTGTTGTCTTGCATGCCATCGGGGACCTTGAACGATCCCTCGTTGATTTGGTAGTGCATCGAATTTCCGATTCAGTTTCAGGTTGAGTTCAGATTGCGAAGCGCAGCACGCTATGGACAGTTGAGCTGTATCGGAGCCCCGTGCACATCCAGCAACTCACTCAGCTTGATCAGCCCGTTCTTGCCCTTGATGACCACCTCCCCCTTGTCGGTGAGCTTGAGTGACGCGACGCCCTCGCCTTCGCCAATCGTCAAGGTGATGCTTTCGCCCGCTTGCAAACGAATATGTTTGGCGGCCTTCACCAGCACCGAGTCCTTGGTGGCCTGGATGTTGACGTTCTGATGCCCAACGACGGTGGCGGTGTCCTGCTTGGACGCGAGCGTGATGTTCTGCTGCGCGGTGAGGTTCATGTTGCCGGTCTGGGCTTCTGAGGCAACGTCACCGCTGGCCACGGTGTTGCGCTGACCACCTTCCGACACATGCGTCAGCATGCCGCCTTTGGCAAGCTGCGTGAGCTGTGCGCCGCTGGAAAGCGTGATGTGTTGCTTGGCGTGCATCGACGCGCTCTGCCCCGAACTCAGCACGATCGGCTTGGGGCTGATCATCGAATGCCCCTCGGGGCTGACGATGGACACCACAGGCTTGCTGATGTCCTTGGAAAGTTCGCGCAGTGCCTGCGACTGCGGCATGGCCGGGTCGGTGTTGGTGGGCATGGATGTTTCCGCCCCGCCACCACCTCCACCGCCCGCAAGCGCGGCAATGGCCGCTGCAGCTTTGGACAACGTGGCCATCGCGGCCTTGCCTCCTGTCATCGCGGCAATTCCGGAACTCAGTTCCATCATGTGCGAAGTTTTGAGGCCGTTGATGGCTTCAATGGCGCTGTTCATGGCGGACACAGCCTCTCCAGCCTCTTCCATCAATGCGGCCGTGTTCGCCAAGCCTTCGCCCAGGCCGTCAAACCCATCCGGGTTCTCATGCGCAATCTTCTGCTTGAAGTCCTGCGTATAGGTCGTAATCAACAACCCCTTGTCCGCCCGAATCGCCCCCCACTCGTTGGTGCGCAGCTCAAAGCCATAGCTGCGCTTGGCCTCGGTGCTCTGGTTCATCAGGTAGCCCATGTGCAAGTGCGTATTGCCATGGTCGGTGGACAGCTCGATGTGCTCGATGCCCTTTTGGTCCTCAAACCGCAGCATGTGCTTGCCGCCGCCGCCCTTGCTCCAGTTGGTCTGAAAGCCGGACTGGGTCTTGTGCTTGGGCAGTTCCCACGGCGGCATCTGGTCGGCGTTGTAGACCCGGCCGGTGATGATGGGGTAGTCGGGGTCGCCGTTGAGAAAGTCGACGATGACTTCCTGGCCGATGCGGGGCGTGAAGATGCCGCCGTACTTGGCGCCCGCCCAGGGGTGGGACACGCGGATCCAGCAGCTGGAGTTTTCATCCATGGCGCCGATGCGGTCCCAGTGGAACTGCACTTTGACGCGGCCAAACTTGTCGGTCCAGATTTCTTCACCAGGCGGGCCCACCACCACCGCCGTCTGTGGGCCTTGGCTGCGGGGTTTGGGGGTAATGCGCGCTGGCGTAAAGGGCAAGCTGGTGGGCTGGGCCTTGAGCACAAAGCGCTGGATGGAGCCGACCTCGTCCTGAGTGGTCTTGGGCGTGGGTTTGGCGACGCTGCTGACCTCGGGGTTCTCCTGAAAGTGGTACTGCACCGAGGTGATGAGGTACTGCTGGTTCTGGTCGCCGCGCGGGTAGTTTTCGAGGCTGAAGGTGTAGCCGGGGCTCAGTGCGCGGCAGTTGGATTTGCCCTGCACCACACTTTGTTTGGTGAGGTTTTCCTGCAACCGCACCCGCACATAAGCCTCGCCGTCGCCATATTCGGTATAGCCCCCTGGCCATTCGTATATCTCGTGGCTGTCGTGCGCATGGCCGGGTGGCGTGGTGCGCATGTTCGACAAATCGGCCTTGGGCTTTTTGAAGTCGTAATCGTCGTTGAAATGGCGGCCGGACTTGATTTCTTCGGCCAGCTCCCAAGCCGAGACACATTCTCGGTCGGAGATGGCGGCTTTTTCGGGCGGGTAGAACGGGATGGACGCCGCGCCGGGCAAGGGGCTGTGCGACCCTACGATGTCGTCTGCCAAGGTCAGGATGTGCTGGCCCGCTGAGTGCTGGTGGTAATAATAAATACCCTCATGCTCCATGAGGCGGGATACAAATTGGCAGTCTGTTTCGTTATATTGAACGCAATAATCCCAGGTGCGATAACTGCGGCTGAGTTTCTTATCCAGTGGGTAACCATATTTACCCAGAACCTCTTCAATAATCTCTGGGACGGTTTTGTTCTGGAATATCTTGAAATCGCTTTTGCGGGTGGCCAGCCACAACCAGGGGCTCAGCCGCGCACGGTACGAGTACATGCGGTGGTCCTGCCCCTGCATGCCAAACCGGGTGACGATGCCGTCGATGTAGCGCGTGCCACCGCCTTCCGTCTCTACGATGATCGTGGCGTTTTTGCCCAGCAGCGCCTTGGGGTCCACGCTTTTGCTCTCGCTGAGCAGGTCCACATCCAGGGTAAATAGCTGGCTAATTTCTTCAGTGCCTTGAAGCTGCCTGAATTGAAGCTGTTCGCCCATGGGCGTTTGAATGGTGACGCGACGTTTCATGTGCTGCTGACTGTCTGGCCGGTTTGTGCAAATTGCTGCGCATGATAGCGGGCAGCCCGGCATTTTCTGTTGACAATCAGCACCATTAACCCAACGAAATTACCGCAAAAAGTAACTTGAGTTACTAATATCGATGTTTCGATAGAAATTGCAACATTGCCAGAATAGTTCTGAATATTCAGGTAATGAGGAAAAACGGACCGGCGCAGCGGCGGTCCGCGAGTTCAAGCTTCTGCGCCCAAGGGCTGCGCAGTGCCAGTGAGCCGATCTGGGTAGCCGAGTCAGGGTGCGGCGGTCGGGGCCTTCACACCGGCGCCAGACACCGGCTCACATTCCGCCATCTCCGCCTCCACCTTGCGCAGCAAATCCGCCAGCGTCTTGCCTTCTTCGTGCTGGAAGCGTTCGTCCAGCACGGCCACGCTGACGATGCGGTCGATGCGAAAGCCCCGAAAGTCGCCCCGCAGTTCGCACCAGGCAGACAGTGTCCAGACTTTGCCCCAGTAAAAACAGCCCAGAGGACGCAGACGGCGCACGGTGGGGCGGCCGTGGACGTCGGCGTAGTCGATGTGCACCACGTGGCGGGTGTGGACGGCTTCGCGCAGGGTTTGCAGGGTGGCTTGGGCGCGGGCGTCCAGGCCCACCGAAGGCGCGTAAAGCGCTTGCGCCTCTGCGGCGGCACGCGCGGCGGGGGGCAACACGGAGAGGATCTTGCCCAGCGCGCCTTCTACTTCGCGCGCCAAGCCAGCGTCCAGCCAGGCCTGGGCCAGCCGGGCGGCGGCCACCAGCGCATTGGCTTCTCCCTGGGTCAACATCAGCGGCGGTAGCTCAAAGCCTGCGCCCAGGCGGTAGCCCACACCCGCTTCGCCTTCAATGGGCACGCCCTGGTGCTGCAGGTCGGCCACGTCGCGGTAGATGGTGCGGGCGGACACCTCCAGCCGCTCGGCCAGAAAGGCGGCGGTAGACAGACGCCGCCCGCGGATGAGCTGCACGATCTGGAACAGGCGGTCAGCGCGGCGCATGGGCAATTCAGTTTTTTAAGTGTTTTTGGCCTCTAACGCTTATTGAATAAGCGCTAGCAGCTATCAAATTGATACTGCTGGTGATCTTGATGGTGCAGGGTGGGCAGCGCAGATGCGTTGGACGATGTTCACTACACCCACCGAGCACGCCACGCAGGCAACACACACAACACGTCAGGCAACGATACCAATGTGGATGGCGACTTGGTCGGGGCCATCGTAGGCTTCAAAGTCGGTCGCAAAACGGCGCTGGACCTGGGGGTTGGCGGCAAAGTAGCGCCAGATCTCGCCCCACGTGTCGATCACCATCTGCGGCATGGCGCCCTGGCCGTTGAAGACGAGGTAGTCGCCCGCTAGCACGGACACGACGCGCGGGGCGTCTGGCGCGCGGGCTGCCCCGTCATCGCTGCCCGCCGGAACAGTCACGCCAGCGGTCACATCAAACGCACCCTGCTCGTTCGATTCATAGGCGCTGTAGACGCCAAAGATGCGGCGCTCATGGCCTGCGCTGGGCAGTTTGCGCTCCCAGCTCTGGCTGAAGAAGGCGTCCCACAGCCCGCCAAGGCGAGCCGTGGCGGGGTCCATCTCGTCGCGATTGCTGGTGCGCACGGAGACACCGGAAATGTGGAAAGCGGGAATGTGAAGGGCTACAGGGGGCGTTGGCATGGTTCTCTCAATCGGTGAAACACCAGGGATTCGGTGAGAGAGGGATGCTGCTGCCGGGCTACTGACAACCTGGTGTCAGTAGCCTGCGCCGGGGGCAATCTTTTGATGCGGCGAAACATCCAAAGCGCCTGATCGCTCTAGGGGCGCAGCGCCCATAACGCCCATAACGCCCGTAATGCAGGTGCAAACAGGCACACGCCTTTTCGCACCGCGGAGTTACTTCTACTGCGGCGCTGGAGCTTCCGCCGGTGCCGACACGTCGGCGACTGGCTCCGCCACGCCTTCGCTCGCCCCAGCCGTGGCCGCATCCGCTGGCTTTGAGGCCCCAGACGCGTTGGCCTGCGCCAATGCCTCTTCTGCCTGCCGACGGCGCGCGCGTTCAAGCTGCTGGCCCACGGTGCGCGCCACCATGCCGTACATGTCAGCAAAAGCCTCCAGCGTCTGGCCGCTGGCTTCAAAAGCGCGCAGCAGCGCCTCGTCCTTGGCGTTGCGGGCCGACCATTCGGCAAAGGCTTCTTCCAGGATGGCGTTGGCAGTCTCGTCGCGGCCCTGCACCAGTTCGGTATAGGCCTCACGGGTCAGGCCCGAGGCTTCGAACGCGACAATCATGCGATTGCGCAACTTGGGCAGCAGGTCATCCGTGCCACGCGCTTTGCGGCGACGGTACACCTCCAGCAGCGCATGGTGCACATGCTCGGGGGCCATGTCTTCCACGGGCTGGCCTTGCAGGTCGTGGCGCTTGTCCCCGGCAGCCACGCTTTGCAGATAGCGGGTGGAGCGGGTGTGAATGCCCAGCGCCACCTTGAGCGCGTCGCGCTCAAAAACATCCGGGTGGGCAGCCAGCAGGTCTTGAAAAATGCCGCGCTTGAGCGGGCGGAACACCGCGCCAAACAGCACTGGATACAGCGCCGCCAATTGCTCCAGCATTGGATGTGTGCGCTGCGGGGCGCGGGAGGCTGAGTCGGTCCCGGTGGCAGCGCCTTGGGCCGCATCTGGCGCAACGCCAGGGGCTCGTGGTTTGCTGCGCGGAGTACGGCGACGGTCAGAACCGCTGCGGCGCGGGCTGTCATCGCGCTGCCGAGGGACCCCAGCGCGTACAAACGCTGCAGCCACTGCGGAAACCGCTTCGGCCTGTGCGGCGGGGGCTGCGTTCGATGGTTCGGGGGCGGACGCGGAATCGGTCATGGCTGTGCGAATGGAGGGCAACAAAACCCTCAATCATGCCAGTGTTAGACCGCAAGCCTGCGAACAGCCCTCTGCCGCGCTTACTTTGCCAGTGGGCTGGTGCACCACTGCTCCTCACAGGGAACCCCATCACCATCGCCATCCATCTTGGTGCCGAGGCAGTTCTGCAGAAAGAACTGAGCTTCGGAACACGAAGTCATTTGCGAGCAGTGCTGACGGCCATCGCAGCGATAAGGTGATGAGCCCAGCGGTTGGGGCAGGGCTGCTGAGGGTGGACGCGCAGGCACCTCCAAGGCCTGCGCCGCAGCTTCCATCTGCATTGCCTTTGCGCGCTGGTTGCGCCGGTCGTAGTGCCAGTAGGCCGCTGCCAACAATGCGCAGACCAGAACGATCACCACGGCGCGTGTGGGCAGTGCGTTGGATTCGCGGGACAAGGCAGCCTCTGCGCGCCGCTCGCGCGGAGCCGGTGAAGAAGCCGCGGTTGAAATTAGGCTGCAGACTGCGCAAGCCTGCTTCTTTCCGTCTTTGTTCAACGTGATCTCAAAGCTCAACGCTTCATTCAGCAGAGGTCGCTGGCCATCGCGGGCAAACGCCGAAATGTGGACAAAGATCTCCTGGCCCGTCGGCAGTGGGGTGATGAAGCCAAAGCCGCGGTCGTCATTCCACTGGGTGAGTGTTCCCTCGAATCGCATGGCGCTTTGCCTCCCGAAATATCCATGGGAGGTACATCGTAACTACCACGCGAGGCCAACCGGCCGCGCACCTGTCAGCTTGTGCGCAGCGCCTCGTCCAGCACCTCCACCCAATGCCGCACGGGCATGGCCGTGCCGCTTTGCAAGTGGGTGATGCAGCCGATGTTGGCCGACAGGATGGCGTCCGGAGGTTGCTCGCCAAAGGCTTCGCCCAGGGCGCCCAACTTGCGGTCGCGCAGTTGGTACGACAGGTCGGGGTTCAACACCGAATACGTGCCGGCAGAGCCGCAGCACAGGTGCGACTCGTTGCGCGCCACGCGCAGTTTGAAGCCGAGCTGCGTCAGGTGCGCCTCTACCCCGCCGCGCAATTTCTGGCCGTGCTGCAGCGTGCAGGGCGGGTGGTAGGCATAGAGCACGTCGGCGGGCTGCACGCGGCCGCGCAGTTTTTGCGCCAGTTCGGGCAGCAGGGCGGGCAGCAGCTCTGACAGGTCGCGCGTGAGGGCACTGATGCGTTCTGCCTTGGCCGCGTACTGCGCGTCGTCCTGCAGGATGTGGCCGTACTCTTTGACGGTGACGCCACAACCCGAGGCGTTCATCACGATGGCCTCCACGCCCCCTTGCTCCACCAGCGGCCACCAGGCGTCGATGTTGGCGCGCATCTCGGCCTTGCCACCGTCCTGGTCGTTGAGGTGGAACTTGACGGCGCCGCAGCACCCCGCTTTGGACGCGATCACGGCCTGGATGCCCACCGCGTCGAGCACGCGGGCGGTGGCCGTGTTGATGTTGGGCATCATGGCCGGTTGCACACACCCGGCCAGCATGAGCACCTTGCGCGCATGGCTGCGGGTGGGCCAGGCGCCTGGGTCTTGCGCTGCGGGCACCTTGGCTTTGAGGGCGGCGGGCAGCAGGCCACGCACCATTTGCCCAGCCTTCATGGCGGGCGCAAACAACGGCGACGGCAAGCCTTCTTTCAGCGCCCAGCGCAGGGCTTTTTCACCCAGCGGGCGGGGCACTTTTTCATCCACGAGCTTGCGGCCAATGTCGACCAGATGGCCATACTGCACGCCGCTGGGGCAGGTGGTTTCGCAGTTGCGGCAGGTGAGGCAACGGTCCAGGTGCATCTGGGTCTTGCGCGTGGGGGTCTCGCCTTCCAGCACTTGCTTGATGAGGTAGATGCGGCCCCGCGGACCGTCCAGCTCGTCGCCCAGCAGCTGGTAGGTGGGGCAGGTGGCGGTGCAAAAGCCGCAGTGCACACATTTGCGCAGGATGGCTTCGGCGGCCAGGCCATCGGCACGTGCGGCGTATTCGGGGGAGAGTTGGGTTTGCATGGGTGCAGCCTGGACGGGGAACCAAAATTTTGAACGGATGATGTCAGCGCGCAGCCGGCGGCTCGATGGGCTTGGCCAGTGCAGGCGCCTTGCGCAATGGGTGCCGCAGCCGGGCGCGGTCGGCCCACAGGGGCGGCAGCGACAGGGCCAGCAACACCAGCGCCAGCGGCACCACAAATACAAAACCCACGTGCTTGAAGCCCGCCGCGCCCGCAATGCCGCCCACCAGGAACATCGCCAACAACCCCGCGAACAGCCGCAACCGCGCATGGTTGGCGCGCACTTGCGACTCGGGCGCTGTGCCGGTGCGGTTCCAGTACAGCAGCTTGCCCAGTTCGATGCCGAGGTCCGTCACCACGCCGGTCATGTGGGTGGTGCGAATGGTGGACGAGGACATCTTGGTCACGGTGGCGTTCTGCAGCCCCATGATGAACGCCAGCAGCAGCACGGTGGTGGGCACCGCAAACGGCGTGCGCCAGTCAAGCGTGATGGCACCCACCAGCCCAAACACCAGCATGAGCGCTGCCACCACCAGCAACGGCAGCGCATAGCTGCTGTTCAACTTGCGCTGGCGTGCCCAGTTCACCAGCACGGCAGTGGTGGCGGCACCGCAGACAAAGGCCAGCAGCGCGCCCACGGCACCCAGTACCAGCGCCATGTTACCCAGCACCAGGTTGTCGGCCAGCATGGAGACAAACCCGGTCATGTGGGACGTGTACAGGTGCACCACCAGAAAGCCGCCCGCGTTGACGGCGCCCGCGTTGAACGCCAGCAGCAGACCCAGCACGCGGTTGCTGGCCACCGTGCGGTGGTGTCCGGTGAGGTGGCGCAGGCGTCGCATGTGAAGCATGAAAAGAAGAGCCCGGCGGAGCGCGGCAGCCGTCACCAGCCCGGGGCCATGCGGCCGGGGTTGAAAATGCCTGCCGGGTCAAAGCTGTGCTTAAGCCGGGTGTGGATCTGCTCCAGCGCACGGGATTTAAGGTCAAATTGGCCTTTAGCGCTTGTTCCTCCTGCGCTAGCAGCTACAAAAACAGAAGCATTACCCCCCACTGCATCGGCAGCGGTGCGCAAGGCATTGCCCGCAGCCTCGGGCGCCAACACCCAGCGCAATGCGCCGTGCCACTCCACCAGCGGTTGCGCTCCAGCGGGCAAGGTCAGCACGGGCGCGGTGGCGGGCACCGACAGGCGCCACAGCGCATGGTCGGGGCGCTCGGCGCGGGCTGCAAACCACGGCAGCGTCTGCTCGCGGCAGGCCGCCCAGTCCGGAGCGACGGTGGCGTTGTCCAGGCGGGTGCCTCCCATGCGGCGGCAGGCGGCCTCTACGGCAGCCACGGCGCCACGCAGGCGCACATACAGCGTGCCAGACCCGGCCTCGCCGTCTTGCACCCAGCAACTGGCACTCAAAGGCAGGGGCTGGCCGCCCCAGGCGTGCAGCTTGCGCAGCGCATCGGCCTGGTTGCATTCAAAGCGCAGCGTGGCCTCGCCGGGCGCCACGGGCAAGACCTTGAGGCTCACCTCGGTGATCAGCCCCAGCGTGCCCCAAGCGCCCGCCATCAGGCGCGCCACGTCGTACCCCGCCACGTTCTTCATCACCTGACCGCCAAAAGTCAACAGCTCGGCCCGGCCGTTCAGCAGCGTGACGCCTAGCATGTAGTCCCGCACAGCGCCCATACTGGCACGCGCCGGGCCCGACAGGCCCGCAGCGACCATGCCACCGACGGTGGCGCCGTCTGCAGGGGTTTTGGCGAAATGGGGGGGCTCAAAAGGCAGGCACTGGCCTTGGTCGGCCAAGGCGGCCTCCAGCTCAGCCAGCGGCGTGCCAGCTTTCACGGTCACCACCAGTTCGCTGGGCTCGTAGCTCACGATGCCGCGCAACACCCGGGTGTCCAGCACTTCGCCGTGCAGCGCCAGGCCAAAAAAGTCCTTGGTGCCACCGCCACGAATGCGCAAAGGGGTCTGGTCAGCAGCGGCAGCGCGCACGCGGTCCGCGATGTGGGCGAGGGAAGATTCCATCCACGCATCCTAGCGGCAGCGGTGTGCAGCAAGACGGGCAAACCGCGTGAATTTTTTGAACAGCACGCGTGCAAATGACCCGGCGGAGGGCTGGCACCGGACGAGCGAGCGGTGGGGAAATGGTGGGGAAGGACCAATGGATGGTGCCTTGGCGAGCCGCCAACGCACAAAAGCGAGCACTCGCCCGGACCAAAAAAAGCCCGCCGTTTTTAACGGCGGGCTCAATAACCAGGAGGAGTAACTCGCTTGTTCTTTTTGCAACGCTACGGTGCCACCAGACACCGTAGCGCGTTGGGCGCAAGGCCGAGGATCAGCGGTTGTACGCTGTTTCGCCGTGCGAAGTGATGTCCAGACCTTCGCGTTCGGCTTCTTCCGAGACACGCAGGCCCACCAGCAGATCGGCGATCTTGTACGCAATGAACGCCACCACGCCAGACCACACGATGGTGAACAGCACGCTCTTGACCTGGATCCACACTTGAGCGCCCATGGCGAAGGTGTCGGGGGCCAGGCCACCCGTGCCGCCCAGGCTTTGTGCCGCAAACACACCGGTCAGGATGGCGCCGACGATACCGCCCACGCCGTGCACGCCGAACACGTCAAACGCGTCGTCCACGTTCAGCATGCGCTTCAAGCCGCTCACACCCCACAGGCAGATGAAGCCCGAGATCAGGCCGATCACGATGGAACCCATGGGGCCCACGAAACCGGCAGCAGGCGTCACAGCCACCAGACCAGCGACCGCACCGGAGGCGGCACCCAGCATGGAGCCCTTGCCCTTGTGCAGCGCTTCACCAGCAATCCAGGCCAGCGTGGCAGCAGCCGTAGCCAGGATGGTGTTGATGAACGCCAGGCCAGCGTTGGCGTTGGCCGCACCGGCGGAACCGGCGTTGAAACCAAACCAGCCCACCCACAGCAGCGAGGCACCCACCATGGTCAGTGTCAGGCTGTGAGGCGTGAGCGCTTCCTTGCCGTAGCCAATGCGCTTGCCCACCATGTAGGCACCTACCAGGCCAGCAATACCGGCGTTGATGTGCACCACGGTGCCGCCTGCAAAGTCCAGCGCGCCGTCAGCTGCCAGCAGACCCCCACCCCACACGATGTGGGCCATGGGCACGTAGCTGAAGGTGAACCACAACACCGAGAACACCAGCACGGCAGCGAACTTGATGCGTTCTGCAAACGAGCCGACGATCAGCGCCACAGTGATGGCGGCAAACGTGCCCTGGAACGCGATGAACACGTATTCTGGAATGGTGGCCAGCGCGCCAAAGGTTTCCTGGTTCACGCCCTTCAAGAAGATCTTGTCGAACCCGCCAAAGAACTTGCCTTCGCCCGAGAACGCCAGGCTGTAGCCGTAGACGGCCCACAGCAGCGAAACCAGCGAGAAGACCACGAAGACCTGCATCAGCACCGACAGCATGTTCTTGCTGCGGCCCAGGCCGCCGTAGAACAGTGCCAGACCGGGGATGGTCATCAGGATCACGAGCATGGTGGAGGTCAGCATCCAGGCGGTGTCGCCGGAGTCGACTTTGGGGGCAGCGGCCGCAGGGGCCTCAGCGGGTGCGGCTTCTGCGGCAGCAGGAGCGGCAACGGGCGCAGCGGCAGGCGCTTCGGCCGCTGCCGGGGCCGCCACTGCGGCCTCAGGGGTAGCGGGGGCCTGTGCCAGTACAGCCGAGCCAACGGACAGCAGACTCAGCCCGAGAATGAAGGAAGCAAGCAATTTTTTCATGGCGTTTCTCTTGTGTCTTATGCGGCCAGCCCTTACAGGGCTTCCTTGCCGGTTTCGCCGGTGCGGATGCGCACCACCTGCTCCAGGTGGGTCACGAAAATCTTGCCGTCGCCGATCTTGCCGGTACGGGCTGCGGTTTCGATGGATTCGATCACGCGGTCTACGAGGTCGTCAGAGACTGCGGCTTCGATCTTCACCTTGGGCAGAAAGTCGACCACGTACTCAGCGCCGCGGTACAACTCGGTGTGGCCCTTTTGGCGCCCGAAGCCTTTGACCTCGGTCACTGTGATGCCTTGCACGCCGATGTCGGAGAGTGCCTCACGCACCTCGTCCAGCTTGAAGGGCTTGATGATGGCTGTCACCATTTTCATTTTTGGATCCTCCAGGATGGGCGCCACCGGCGCCCATTGAGACTTACAGGGTTTTGGTGAGCGTGACGATCACGCGCGACTTGTTGACGTGGCCGAAGAAGGCCTTCTTGTTGGCGCCCACCACAGCCGCGCCGAGCGACAGGCCACCGCCGAAGTCATAGGCGCCGCCTACGCTGTAGTCCATGTAGTTCGGTACGCCCAGGTCCTTGATGTCGCTGGCAAAGCGGGTGAAGCCCACCGTGGCCTTGACGGTGATGCTGGGAGCGACTTCTTGTGCAAACGCGAAGCCCAGGTAACCCGTGTTACGGCCCTTCAGGCCCGAACCCGCCTTGGCGCCAGCAAACCCGAAGTAGTCCTTGGACAGGGTGTGCGAATACTTGGCCGAGAAGGGGCCGAAGGTAGCGCCAGCGTAGGCTTCGGTGGTGTTGCCGTTGGCGTTGCCGGGATAGATGTAGGTCAGCGCACCGACGTCCAGATCCACGTCGCCTGCCTTGAATTTGTAGCCGCCGTACAGGTCGGATTCGAGCGAGTTGTTGGCCAGCCAGTCCACGCTGGAGTTCCAGTTGCCGACGTACCAGCCGGATTCGCCGAAGGTGTAGTCAAAGCCGCCTTGCAGAGCGGGCTTGAGTGCCTTGGCCTTGGAGGCATCTTGGTCCTGGCCGCGGAACTTGTAGTTCGTGGTCAGGCTGACGTTGCCAGTGAGCTGGGCACTGGCCAGCATGGGAAGGGCTGCGACAAGGGCAACGCCCAGGGTCTTGATGATGGCGCGGGTCATGTTTCCTCCGGTTGGACAAAGTAGGGACGAGCGCTTTAAGCACGGACCGTGCCACGCCCGGGTGCACACGCGTTCCACCGTTGCGTTGCGTTACACCGATCCCCAGTACAGTGGCGGTGTGCGCGCAGTTCACGATGCACCTTGCTGGTGCACAACACGGGTGACTGGCACTAAAAATCCATAAAACGCACCCATCTGGGGAGAAACCGCTTCATGAGTCTTGCTTTGGTGCAAAGCCGCGCCCTTCTGGGGCTGCAGGCGCCCTCCGTCACCGTCGAAGTGCATCTGGCCAATGGATTGCCCAGCTTCACGCTGGTCGGGCTGGCAGAGGTCGAAGTGAAGGAAGCGCGTGAGCGGGTGCGCTCGGCACTGCAGAACGCGGGGCTGGAGTTTCCGCACAACAAACGCATTACGGTCAACCTCGCACCTGCCGACTTGCCAAAAGACTCGGGCCGTTTCGATTTGCCCATTGCGCTGGGCATCCTCGCCGCCAGCGGGCAGGTCGATGCCAGCCGCCTGGCGGGCTACGAGTTTGCGGGCGAGCTGTCGCTGTCGGGCGAGCTGCGCCCTGTGCGCGGCGCGCTCGCCACCAGCCTGGCGCTGAAGACGCAGCAGATCACCGCGCAGCTGGTGCTGCCCCCGGGCAGCGCCGAAGAAGCCGCCCTTGTGCCCGCCGCGCAGGTGGTGCGAGCCCGCCACCTGCTGGACGTGGTGCGCGCGTTTTTGCCGCCGGGCAGCGTGGCCGCAGGCGACGCCGATGTCGCCAACGACGGCTGGACGCGCCTGCAGGCCACCCCCATGGCCACCTGCACAGCGGGGCCGGACATGGCCGATGTGAAAGGTCAGTCCACCGCCAAACGTGCGCTGGAGATTGCGGCCGCGGGTGGCCACAGCGTGTTGATGGCCGGGCCACCGGGCTCTGGCAAATCGATGCTGGCGCTGCGGTTTGCCGGCTTGCTGCCCGCCATGACGGTAGACGAGGCGCTGGAGAGCGCCGCCATTGCCAGCCTGGCCGGGCGCTTTCGCACCGACCGCTGGGGGCAAAGGCCAACCGCAGCGCCACATCACACCGCCAGCGCGGTGGCATTGGTGGGTGGCGGCTCCCCCCCACGGCCCGGCGAGATATCGCTGGCCCACAACGGAATTTTGTTTTTGGACGAAATGCCCGAGTTTCCGCGCGCCGCTTTGGAGGCGCTGCGCGAGCCGCTGGAGACGGGCCACATCACCATCTCCCGGGCGGCGCAGCGGGCGGACTTCCCCGCGCGGTTTCAGATGATTGCGGCGATGAACCCCTGCCTGTGTGGCTACCTGGGCTCCACGCAGCGCACCTGCCGCTGCACGCCCGACCAGGTGAACCGTTACCAGTCCAAGCTCAGCGGGCCGCTGTTGGACCGCATCGACCTGCACGTGGAAGTGCCCGCTCTGCCCGCCGACCAGCTGGTGCAGGCGGCCCCTGGCGAAACAACCGAAGCCATCCGCGACCGCGTGGTGCGCGCCCGCGCCCTGGCGCTGGCGCGGCAAGGCAAAACCAACCAGGCACTGCAGGGGCAAGAGATCGACACCCACCTGCTGCTGGACGACGCGGCGGCCAAGTTCCTCCACACCGCCGCCGCGCGCCTGGGCTGGTCGGCGCGCAGCACGCACCGGGCGCTGAAGGTGGCGCGCACCATTGCCGACCTGGCGGGGGCGCCCACCACACAGGTCAGCCATGTGGCCGAGGCCGTGCAATACCGCAGGGTATTACGCAGCCCGATCTGACCCGTTGGCAACGCCGATATCAAATTGATAGCTATTAGCGCTTGATGGATAAGCGCTAGCGGCCAATTTGGCTCATATTCATGCCTTTACTTGACTGCAGCAGCCCCAGCGGCAGCCCTGTCGGCAGCGGGATCTGCACCGCGCCCCGGCACAATCGCCCCATGTCCAGCGTACGCACCCGCACAAAAATCGCGCCGTCCGCGGCCCCTGTCGAAACTCTGCCACCGGTCACCGCCGAGTCGGTGGACACCTGCTTTTTGCGCACGCTGGTGGGCTACAACACGCGCCGCGCGTCGCTGTCCATCATCGAAGTGTTCATGGAACGCATGGCGGTGTATGACCTGAAGGTGGTGGACTTTTCGGTGCTGTCACTGGTGGCGCACAACCCCGGCATCACCTCGCGCCAGCTGTGCGCCACGCTCAATGTGCTGCCGCCCAACATGGTGGGGCTGATTGCCGCGCTGGAGCGGCGCGGGCTCATCGAGCGCCGCCCGCACCCGAGCGACGGGCGTGCGATGGGCGTGCACCTCACGCCCGAAGGCGCTGACCTGACGGTGCAGGCCGAAGCGACCGCCGCCCAACTGGAGCAGGACGCCACGGCGCGCCTGACACCCACCGAGCGCAAGACGCTGATTCGCCTGCTGCAGAAGGTCTACGACTGACGGATCAGGCGGGGGTTTGCGGCATGGGCGCCGGTGCCGTGGCAGGCGCTGCAGCGTTCTTGGGTTTGTCCAGCCCCAAGAGACGCACCGCGTTGCCCTTCAGGATGCCGGGCATCACCTCGGGCTTGAAGCCCGCTTCCTGGAAATCCTTCATCCAGCGCTCGGGCGTGATCAGCGGGTAGTCGCTGCCGAACAGGATGCGGTCCTTGAGCAGCGTGTTCGAGTACTGCACCAGCTGCTTCGGAAAATACTTGGGACTCCAGCCCGACAGGTCGATCCAGACGTTGGGCTTGTGCGTCGCTACGGAGAGGGCCTCGTCCTGCCATGGGAAGCTGGGGTGCGCCATCACGATCTGCATGTCGGGGAAGTCAATCGCCACGTCATCCAGGTGCATAGGGTTGGAGTATTCCAGCCGCAGCCCGCCGCCGCAGCGCATGCCGCTGCCAATGCCGCTGTGGCCCGTGTGGAAGATGGCGGGCATGCCGTATTCGGCAATCACCTCGTAGATGGGCCAGGCCATCTTGTCGTACGGATGGTAGGCCTGCACTGTGGGGTGGAACTTGAAGCCCTTGATGCCGAACTCCTCGATCAGGCGGCGGGCCTCGCGTGCGCCCATCTTGCCCTTGTGCGGGTCGATGCTGGCGAACGCCGTCATCATGTCGCTGTTGGCCTTGGCCGCCTCGGCGATCTCTTCGTTGGGGATGCGGCGACGGCCCATCTTGGACTCAGCGTCCACGGTGAACATCACCAGGCCAATCTTCTGCTCGCGGTAGTACGCCACCGTTTCGGCAATGGTGGGGCGGCGGCCGTTCTTGAAGTACTTGTCGGCGGCGCGGTCGTATTCCTCGCCGTAGTTGTCGAACGGGTTCCAGCAGCTCACTTCGGCGTGGGTGTGGATGTCGATCGCAATCAGGTTCTCGTGGTCCATGCGTGTCTCCTGGTTAGTGCCCTGTTTGGTGGGTCCATGCCGCCAGCATGCGCCACGGGGCGTGACGCAGATCAAGGGTAAACACCAATAAAAAACGGGCTTCGCTTGCTTGAATTGGTTATGAACTATAACCACAATTCAACCAACACGAAAGCCTCTATGACCCATCCAGACATCCATTTCGAACTCACCGGCGACCAGCAGGAAGTAGCCGTGATCCGCCTGACCCGCGGCGCCAAGCGCAACGCCTTGAACGACGGCCTCATCCTGGCCCTGCGCGACCTGTTCGAAAAAATGCCCGGCACCGTGCGTGCTGCGGTGATTGACGGCGAAGGCCCTCACTTTTGCGCCGGACTGGATCTGTCGGAGCTGAAGGAACGCGACGCCGGCCAGGGCCTGCACCACTCGCGCATGTGGCATGCCGCGCTGGAGCGCGTGCAGTACGGCCCCGTGCCCGTGATTGCCGCGCTGCACGGCGCGGTGGTGGGTGGCGGGCTGGAGCTGGCCAGCGCCTGCCACATCCGCGTGGCCGACGAATCCACCTTCTACGCGCTGCCCGAGGGCTCGCGCGGCATCTTTGTGGGCGGCGGCGGTGCGGTGCGCATCCCCAAGCTGATCGGCGCGGCGCGCATGACCGACATGATGCTGACCGGCCGCGTCTACAACGCGCATGACGGCGAGAAGGTCGGCTTTGCGCAATACCTGGTGCCCGAAGGCAAGGCGTTCGAGAAGGCCGTCGAGCTGGCCGTGCGCGTGGCGCAAAACGCCCCGCTGACCAACTACGCGCTGATGCACGCGCTGCCCCGCATTGCCGAGCAGCCCGCCGACCAAGGCTTCTTCACCGAAGCCATGATGGCCGCGATTGCGCAAAGCGCGCCGGAAGCCAAGTCCCGCCTCGCCGACTTCCTCGAAGGCCGAGCAGCGAAGGTCCGCAAGCAGGACTGACCTGCGGCCCCCTCGCCCCGCCCCCTGACACCGCCTCACCCTGGACTCCCCATGAGCGCACTGCCCCACACGCCCCCTGCGACCCCCCTGCCCCGCTACCGCCCTGTCAGCTTTGGCGTGACCCGCGTCAGCCTGCGCGAAGGCGCACCGGGCGTGCGCTACCTGCAGGCCGACCTGCCGCTGGGCGCGTTTGCCCGCCGCGTGACCGACTACCTGGTGCACTGGGCCGAGGCCACGCCCGACCACACCTTTGTGGCGCGCCGCGAGCAGCTCGGTGGCGGCAAAACCGGCGACTGGCAGCACGTGACCTACGCGCAGGCGCTGGGTGCCGCGCGCTCCATTGGCCAGGCGCTGCTGGACCGGGGCCTGAGCGCCGAGCGCCCGGTGGTGGTGCTCAGTGAAAACACGCTGGAACACGCGCTGCTGGCGCTGGGCTGCATGTACGCAGGCGTCCCCTACTGCCCCGTGTCGCCGGCCTACGCCACCGTGAGCCAGGACTACGACAAGCTGCGCCACGTCATCGACACCCTGACCCCCGGCCTGGTGTTTGCGGCCGACGGCGCGCGTTACGGCCGCGCCATCAACGCGACCGTGGCCGCCGATGTGGAAGTGATCCTGGCCCAGGGCGCCATCGATGGCCGCACCACCGGCACGTTCGAAAGCCTGAAGGCCACCGCAGCGACGCCCGCCGTGGACGCCGCCATGCACGCCACCGGCCCCGGCACCATCGTGAAGTTTCTGTTCACCAGCGGCTCCACCAAGATGCCCAAGCCGGTCATCAACACCCAGCGCATGTGGTGCGCCAACCTGCAGCAGATCACGCTGTCGCTGCCCGTGCTGGCCGAAGCCGCGCCCGTGCTGGTCGACTGGCTGCCGTGGAACCACACCTTTGGCAGCAACCACAACGTTGGCCTGACCTTGCAGCATGGCGGCACGCTGTACATCGACGACGGCAAGCCCACGGCGGCGCTGATTGGCGAGACGCTGCGCAACCTGCGCGAGATTGCGCCCACGGTGTATTTCAACGTGCCCACCGGCTTTGAAATGATTGCCGAGGCCATGAAGACCGACGCCGCGCTGCGCGACAAGCTGCTGTCGCGGGTGCGCATGTTCTTCTACTCCGGCGCGGGCCTGGCCCAACCGATCTGGGACAGCCTGCACGCCACGCAAGAAGCCGCCATTGGCGAGCGCATCGTGATGGCCACCGGCCTGGGCATGACCGAGTCCGCACCGTCGGCCATGTTCGTCAACAGCCCCGACGTGCGCTCGGGCCACATCGGCGCCCCGGTGCCGGGCATGGTGCTCAAGCTGGTGGATGTGGACGGCAAGACCGAGGTGCGCTACCGCGGCCCGAACGTGACGCCCGGCTACTGGCGCTCGGACGCCGCCACGCGCGACGCGTTTGACGACGAAGGCTATCTGTGCACCGGCGATGCGGTGAAGTGGATCGACGAGAACAACATCCACCGGGGCCTGGCGTTTGATGGCCGCATTGCCGAAGACTTCAAACTGTCCACCGGCACCTTTGTCAGCGTGGGCCCGATGCGCGCCAAGATCATCGTGGCGGGCGCGCCGTACATCCAGGACGCGGTGCTGACCGGCCTGAACATGAAAGAAGTGGGCGCACTGCTGTTCCCATCGCCCGCCTGCCGCGCCGTGGCGGAGGCTGCGGGCCTGGGCCCCGACGCGCCCCTGGCCGACGTCGTGGTCCACCCCGCCGTGCGCCAGCGCATCGAGGCCGTGCTGGACCAGTTGGCGCGCGATTCCACCGGCAGCGCCAGCCGCGTGGCGCGTGCGCTGCTGATGGCCGAACCTCCGTCCATCGACAAGGGCGAGATCACTGACAAGGGCTCCGTCAACCAACGCGCCGTGCTCAAGCACCGCGATGCGCTGGTGACGGCCCTGCACGACGGCACAGCCCCCCACATCCTCCAGCCCGGCGTTTGACACCCAGCACCCAAGGACACACACCATGCAGATTCAAGGACAAGCCGCCCTCGTCACCGGTGGTGCATCGGGCCTCGGCGAGGCCACCGCGCGCGAACTGGCCCGACTGGGCGCCAAGGTGGCGGTGCTCGACCGCAATGCCGACCTGGCTGAAAAAGTGGCGACCGCCATCAACACCGAATTCGGCGCGGGCCGGGCCGTGGCCTGCGCCTGCGACATCACCGATGCCGCCAGCGTGACCGCCGCCATCGACCAGGCCGCGACTGCCCACGGCCCCGCGCGCATTCTGATGAACGTGGCGGGCATTGGCAGCGCCAAGCGCGTGGTGCAGCGCGACGGCAGCGCCGCGCCGCTGGAAGACTTTGTGCGCGTGATCAACATCAACTTGATCGGCAGCTACAACGTGAGCCGCCTTTTCGCTGCAGCGTGCGCCAAGCTACCCGTACTGGACAACGGCGAGCGCGGCGTGATGATGTTCACCGCCTCGGTCGCTGCCTTCGACGGCCAGGTGGGCCAGCAGGCCTACAGCGCCTCTAAGGCGGGCCTGGCGGGCATGACGCTGCCCATGGCGCGCGACCTGGCGCAGCACGCCATCCGCGTGTGCACCGTGGCACCCGGCCTGTTTGCCACCCCGCTGATGAAAGAGCTGCCCGAAGCCGTGCAGCAGTCGCTGGCGGCCAGCATCCCGTTCCCGCCGCGCCTGGGCAAGCCCGAGGAGTTTGCCGAGCTGGCCTGCCACATCGTGACCAACGGGCACCTCAATGGCGAGGTGATCCGTCTGGACGGCGCTCTGCGCATGGCACCGCGCTAGGCCCCTCCCCTCATTTCCCCCCGTCATCGCACACCACAAAACCACCAGGAGACAACCATGACGACACGCCGCCACTTTGTACAAACCCTCGGCTCTGCCGCCGCACTCGGGGCGCTTTACCCGCTGACCGCTTTCGCGCAGGCGCTGGACCAGGTGAAGATCATGTATGGCTTCCCGGCCGGTAGCGCGGGCGACAGCGTGGCTCGCCGCGTGGCCGAAAAGCTGGGCGGCAGCGCTTACAGCAAGAACCCTGGGTTCGTTGAGAACAAGCCCGGCGCGGGCGGCCGCATCGCGGTGGAGACGCTGAAGAACTCGCCCGCCGATGGCTCGGTGCTGACGCTGGCCCCCGTGTCGGCCCTGTCGGTGTACCCGCACATCTATCCCAAGCTCAGCTACAAGCCTGAGGACGTGACGCCCGTTTCCATCGGCGCGATCATGCACCACGGTCTGGCGGTAGGGCCTGCCGTGCCCGCAGAAGTGAAGACGCTCAAGGACTTCCTGGCCTGGGCCAAGGCGAACCCGGACAAGGCCATGTACGGCTCGCCCGGCGCTGGCTCCATGCCGCACCTGCTGGGCGCCCTGCTGGGCATTCGCGCAGGGGTGGACCTCAAACATGTGCCGTACCGCGGCACGGTGCCCAGCATCACCGACCTGGTGGGCGGCCAGATCTCTGCCGCCGTGAACCCCAGCGGCGACTACCTGCAGTACATGAAAACCGGCCGCGTGCGCGTGCTGGCCACGTCGGGCAAGAAGCGCTCGCCGTATCTGCCCGATGTTCCGACCTTCACCGAACTGGGCTTCCCGGATGTGACGTCCGAGGAATGGTTCGGCTTCTATGCCCCGGCCAAGATCGCGCCCGCCACGCTGGCCAGCGCCAATGCAGCCATCACCGCCGCGCTCAAGGACAAGACCGTTGTCGATGCACTGGGCATCGTCGGCCTGGTGGCGCATGGCAGCACGCCGCAAGAAATGCTGGCCGACCAAAAGGCCGAGTTCGAGCGCTGGGGGCCGCTGGTCAAGCAGATTGGGTTCACCTCAGAGTCTTGACTCCCCCCTGCGTCGCTGCGCGCCTTCCCCCCTGAGGGGGGACGCCACCCGTGGCCTGGCAAAGCCAGTTCCACGGTGGCACTGGCCTGGGCCGCGCCAGTTTTGTCGGCACTGCCCGCTTTGTGCGGTCCGCTTGTCGCAGGTTCAAACAGCCCTTTCGGGATGAGCCTGTCGAAACCGGGGCACAGACGGCCAGCACGTTTTGTCGAGCGGAATTTGACTGAAAACAGGCTCTAGCGCTTATCCACAAAGCGCCAGTAGCTACCAAATAGTGAGCAAATAATGCAAGCACGCCAGGCCCTCGCCGACATTCAGCACCTGCTGACGAACGTGCTGCAGGCCCCCGCACAGTGGCAGGCGCTGGCGCCGTTTGCCGACACCGATGCCGAGCTGGCCGCGCAGGTGCTGGACGAAGCCGCCAAGTTTGTGGACAGCGCCATCGCCCCGTTGCAGCGCAGTGGCGACGAAGAGGGCTGCCGGTTTGACGCGGGCCAGGTGCACACGCCCGCCGGGTTTCGTGATGCGTACCAGGCCTTCTGGCAGGCGGGCTGGCCGTTGCTGTCGTGCGCGCCCGACGATGGCGGCCAAGGGCTGCCTGCGGTGCTGGAATGTGTGCTGTTTGAATGGCTGGCCGGTGCCAACCACGGCTGGACCATGGCGCCCGGCCTGCTGCATGGCGCGTACGAATGCATCAAGCACCACGCCAGCGACGAGCTCAAGGCGCAATACCTGCCGAAGATCGCCACCGGCGAATGGCTGGCCACCATGTGCCTCACCGAAGCCCACGCGGGCAGCGACCTGGGCCTGGTGCGCACACGCGGCGTGCCGCAGCCAGACGGCAGCGCGCGGGTGAACGGCAGCAAGATTTTTATCTCGGGCGGCGAGCACGATCTGACGGACAACATCGTGCACCTGGTGCTGGCGCGCTTGCCCGATGCACCGGCGGGGCCTAAGGGCCTGTCGCTGTTCCTGGTGCCTAAGGTATTGCCCGACGGCAGCCGCAATGCCGTGGTGTGCGAACGCATTGAAGAAAAGATGGGCCTGCACGGCAGCCCCACCTGCGTGATGCGCTTTGACGACGCCACCGGCTGGCTGGTGGGCGAGCCGAACAAGGGCCTCAACGCCATGTTCGTGATGATGAACGCCGCCCGCCTGCACGTGGGCCTGCAAGGCATTGGCCTGCTGGAGGCCGCATGGCAAAAAGCGAGCGCCTACGCGGCCGAGCGCCGCCAGATGCGCGCGCCCGGCGCCACCGACACCAGCCTCATTCAAGACCACCCTGCCATCCGCCGCACGCTGCAAACCCAGCGCGCCTGGATTGACGGCGGGCGCGTGCTGGCGTACCACACCGCCCTGCAACTGGACATCGCCAAACACAGCGCCAACGCGGGCGAGCGCGCCGCCGCGCAGCGCTGGTGTGCGCTGGTCACGCCGGTGCTCAAGGCCGCCCTCACAACCGAAGGCTTTCACGGCGCCAGCGCCTGCCTGCAGGTGTTTGGCGGCCACGGCTATGTGCGCGAATGGGGCATTGAGCAGATCGTGCGCGATGCGCGCGTGGCCATGATCTATGAGGGCACCAACGAGATTCAGGCGATTGACCTGCTGGTGCGCAAGGTGCTGGCCGATGGCGGCCAGGGGCTGGCGGCGCTGCTGGCGTCGCTGCCTGGCAAGGCCCCCGGCGCTGCGGCCCGCGCGCGCCGCCACACGCTGGTCGAGATCACGCAGACCCTGGCGATTGCCGCGCAGACCGACCCCGAGCTGCCCTACTGGGTGGCCGACGACTACCTGCGCGCCGTGGCGCTGGTGCTGCTGGAGTGGGCCTGGGGCCAGATCAGCGCCGCCAACCCGCGCGACCCCGCCAGCGCGCCGACCTCGGCCTTCGAGCGCTGGGACCAGCCCGCCAAAGCCTTTGCCCAGTGGGTGCTGCCCGAGTTCGACCTGCGCACCACCATCGTGCGCCAGCGCATCGTGCAGGCGCTGGAAATCAAGCCAAAACAGCCACTAGCGCTTGATGGAAAAGCGCTGATAGCTATCTAGTTAATAGCAAACAGACCCTCTTCGATCTCTCTCCTACAGCGTGTTGAGGCCACGCTGCGGGATTCCTTGCGCCTCAGAAAAACAGGAGACAACACCGTGAACTTCAAAAGAAAAGCGAGAACGCGCAGCAACCCCTATGCCCTGACCGCGCTATCGGCCCTGCCGATTGCGCTGCTGGTCGGCTGCGGCGGGTCGTCTGAACCCGCGCTGCCCCAGCTGGCAGCGGCCACGCCCGGCACACTGCAATCGTGCAGCGCGCTGGCAAGCCGCATCAACTTTGCCAACACCACCATCACTGCGGCCAACACCATCGCTGCGGGCACATTGACCGTGGCGGGCGCGCCCGTGCGCGAACACTGCCAAGTCACCGGCAAGATGTTCCAGCGCGTGAGTTCGGTCGACGGCAAGAGCTACGCCATCGGGTTTGAGATGCGCCTGCCCATGGCGTGGAACGGCCGGTTCTTCTACCAAGGTAACGGCGGCATCGACGGCAGCGTGGTGACCGCCACCGGTGCCGTCAACGGCGGCGGCGGGCTGAACAACGCCCTCAACATGGGGTTTGCCGTCATCAGCTCGGACGCAGGCCACGAAGGCTCCATGGGCCCGACCTTTGGCGTCGATCCGCAAGCGCGCCTGGACTACGGCTACCAAGCCGTGGCCAAGCTCACGCCCATGGCCAAGAGCGCCATCCAGACCGCCTACGGCAAGGCACCCGACCGCTCTTACTTTGGCGGCTGCTCCAACGGCGGACGGCACACCATGGTGGCGGCTTCGCGTTTTGCGGACCAGTACGACGGCTACCTGGTGGGCAACCCCGGCTTCAACCTGCCCAAGGCGGCCATTGCCAGCATTGCCAGCGGCAAGATCTACGCGTCGCTGGCCAGCACGCCGGGCGACCTGTCCACGGGATTCACCACGGCCGAGCGCGCGCTGGTCTCGAAGGCCGTTCTGGCCAAGTGCGACGCGCTGGACGGCGCCGCCGACGGGCTGGTGCAAGACACCGGCGCCTGCCAGGCCGCCTTCAACCTGGATCGCGACGTGCCCACCTGCAGCGGCGCACGTGACGGCAGCTGCCTGTCTGCCGACCAGAAAACCGGCATTGCCAAGATCTTCAGCGGCCCCACCACCAGCACGGGCAGCAAGATCTACACAAGCTTTCCGTACGACGCGGGGCTGGCAGGCGGCGGGTATGGCTTTTGGGAGTTCACCGCACCGCTGGTGCTCGACTCGGGCGGCGTGGCCCTGATCTGGTCTGCGCCACCAGAGGACGCCGCCACCTTCAACGGCCCCGTGTTTGCGTTGACCGGCAACGTGGACACCATGGTGGCCCGCGTGAACGCGACCAACGCGGTGTACACGGAAAGCGGCATGTCGCTGATGACGCCCCCCAACCCCAGCAACCTGTCAGCCATCAAGGGCCGTGGCGCCAAGATGATGGTCTACCACGGCACCAGCGACCCGATCTTCTCCAGCGACGACACCACGGCCTGGTATGAGAGCGTGCGCGCGGCCAACAACGGCGACGCCAGCAACTTCGCCCGCTTCTACCGCGTGCCCGGCATGAACCACTGCTCCGGCGGCCCCGCCACCGACCAGTTCGACATGCTGACCCCGCTGGTGAACTGGGTGGAAAAGGGCGAGGCCCCTGATAGCGTGCTGGCCACCGCGCGCGGCGCAGGCAACGCGGGCGGAGTGAACGCCGACGTACCCGCCAGCTGGTCTGCCAATCGCACGCGGCCGCTGTGCGCGTATCCCAAGGTAGCGCGCTACAACGGGACGGGGGATGTGGAGAGTGCGAGCAGTTTCAGCTGCAAGTGATCGGGGATTGAAAAGGGGAAGCCCGGCGCAGGCCGGGTTTCCCCTTTCTTTTACGCCTTGGCGCGAGGCTTCATGCGAAAGCTGATGCCCATGCGATTGATGGCATTCATGGTGGCAATCGTAAGAGTCAGATCCACCAGATCCTTCTCGCCAAACACGGCCAATGCCGCCGCATAGGCCTCACCGGAGGCATGGGTCTCGCTCACGCGGGTCACCTCCTCGGCCCACGCTAGCGCGGCGCGCTCCTGCTCGGAGAACAGATACGCCGCCTCATGCCACACGGGCACAAGCACCACCTTCTCCACCGACATGCCTTCGGCCAGCAGGTCACGCGTGTGGAGGTCGATGCAGTGCGCGCACCCGTTGATCTGCGACACGCGTAGAAAGACCAAGTGCGTCAGCAAGCTTGGCAGGCCGGTGGCGTGGGTGACGAAGTGGTGCAGCGCGCCTACGGCCTTGGCACCCTCGGGCGATACGTTGAACCAAACAGCACGATTCATACAGCAGTTCCTTTACGTTGAATGTTGGGCGGAGGGCGATATCGACCTCCTGCAACCAAGACGGGTGACGTGAGGGCGCTGTGACAGATGCGGGATAAATGGCAGGCCAAGGCATGCGGAGCAGGTGCTAATGCGTTCAACACCGAGCGGCCAGCGAGCTGATCTGCCAACGGCACTAGGCCGCTGTGTTTTTCCGAAAGTGGCCCGCTACAGCTGGACGGGGGATGTGAAGAGTGCGAGCAGTTCTCGCTGCAAGTGACTGGGTATTGAAAGTTTGAAGCCCAGCTGTTGCCGGCGTTTTGTTTGGACAATTGAGTGAATAGAAGCCCTGACTCGTCCGGCGCTGCAGTCGCTGCAGGCGCTGCAGTTTCCAGACGTCGCGGCCCGGGCTAACATAATCTTGAAGCGAATCGCGCCGATTCGTTGCCAACTGTGCAGCGATTGCGATCATCCAAACCGTGCCATCTAAGGCGCACTATCGGGCGAGAGCTGCCGCTGGAGGTTTGAGAAAAGCATTCGCTGAATGTTTGCATCCACTGGCAGCAACAGGCCCTGAGTTCGCATGATGATTCAAGCGCCTTAGGCTTCGCTCCATTTGCCATCCGGTTTACAGCGTCGGTATCGCGTTTGGGCGACAGCGCGGCTCCTACATCCGCGAGCTTCAGGGTATCTGTTCACAACGATGCCGAGCACTCTCCGATGGGTCCTCTAAACCAAAGCTGGGCGGGATGCGAGTCATTGCGACGATGCCAAATCGAGTCGAATACGATTTCAGACAATGCAATCGGAGGCTAAAAAACGCCAACCGGCGACCAGCCGGCGCCGGGCATGCTCGTCCGTCCCTGTCAGGCGAGCGGCCTTGCTGCCACCGCTTCAGGAAGAGCGCGTCTTGCCGATAACCAAAAGGTTACGATGAAAAGCCTCCTCGCTCTGCTGCTGGCCAGCGCCTGCTTCCAGGCGCAGTCCGCCAACCTGCCTCCCTGCGACAAGGCGGTGCGTTTCAGTGCAGCTTGGTTCGCCGACCCGGAAGTGGACAACGCCAAACCGGCCGCCGAACTGACGAAGATCGGCGCAGGCGCCGGCCGCAGCGGTACGCAACTCGGCCACGTCGTTGTCGAGACCAAGCTGGCGGTGATGCCGCAGACCAGTTGCCAGGGCGTCGTCGTGCGGCTGGATTACATCAAACCGGTGCTGCGCGTGGCCAGCGAGATCCCGCCGGGCAGTTGTGCCTATGCGCACGTGATGAGACACGAGCAGACGCATGTGCGCATTCACCGCGACATCGCGCGCCAGTTCCGCGATCTGGACTATCCCTGGGCCTCGGGCGGCAGCAGCGCGGGCATCCTGCTCTACGCAAAACAGGAACTCGACCGCCTGATGCAAGCCCAGGTGCTGTTCGACAACCCCGAGGAATACGCCCGCAACTTCAGCGCATGCGGTGGTGAGATCACGCGGCTGGTGAAGCCCGCGACGTCCACCAAGTCGGGGCCGACATCGGGTTGAGGCAACCGCCTTCCGCGAGGGCTGATTGGTCGCCTTGGGCTGGACCAGACTGATGCCGACGGTCAGGCTTGCTGCCGCCGAGACCGGCGTGAGCCCCCGCGCCGACCTTCGACTGCGCCACTTTTTCCGCCCCCGCACCCAACAGGCGTGTGGGGATAGAGCCACTCGCGTGGCTCACGGGGTCGTCGGCACATGAGTCAAAAGTGGCTTACCTCTGCATCGGCGCCAACACCGATGGAATTCGAACAACTCCGAAACGGAAGTTGAAATATGTCTATGGAACCGGGCGAAGCCCACTTTCCAGAAGTGACTTCAATGCGAAGACTCCTGAATCAGCGCGCTTTTGCATGATCATTTTTGCCACTGGCAGAAGTAACAACTTGACAATCCTGCTTTTGGACCGACTCAGCATTCGCCACTTAATGTTCGTCTTACTCTCTGCCTGCGTGACCAGTTCGATCTCCATTCTTGGAAGAAGTGGAAAAAGCCTGCCCTCGGTTACGAAGCGGCTGCAAGGCACCGATTCTTTCACCACTATTTCAATTGAACGCTTTCCCTGCAGCGGCACGGAAACGAGTTCAACATAGGTTTTGTTGACTTCGCCATGATTCAAGTCGTTCATCGAGCTGATCGATATCACCTCAGGGAACCACTCTCCAAAACGCTCCATATTGCTCACAACGGAAAACGCGTGCTCAATAGAACAGTCAACACACACACTGGTTTCGGCGATCAGAAACATTCGTGGCCTTACTACGAAGACTAAATTTGAGAATTGCTTGTGGCAGGTCTACACCTGTCCTAGCGTCCGCACAGGAACCTTATGGGTAGCGCATATTGATTTCCTCAGGGCTCGCCACATTCAAAAATGCCAGTGCGAAGACCGAGAACGGACACCAACATCTGACCCCCGGTGGATTAACTTGGTTTGAGGTTTCCCCGGGAACGTCAAAGGCTTGAGTTGGGCAGGTTTGAGGAAGCCACTCTTATTGAGCGAACACTTTGGGCCTGAACGCTCGCCAAGGCTGCAATCGTTCAAGGTCACGAGCGACCTGAAGCAGAACATCTTCACGCCCCATTCCCGCCACCATTTGAATGGGAACGGGCATCTCGTCATGCATGCCTGCTGGCAAGGTAAGCGCTGGCAGTCCGGTCATGTTGAACTGCGCTGTGAAAGGAATCGCATCGAAGAGCCGGTCGTACCAGCCATGAGCGTCGAGACTCGCATCGTTTTGATCCAGGTACCCAAGGGGCAGTGGCGAGCGTTTCAAGGCGGGCATCAAGATCATGTCGTAGCGCGTGAGAAATACGCCGAGACTTCGGGACATGGCGTTCATCACGGCAAACACGTCCTCGATGTCCATCGCCGTCAATGCGTTGCCCGCCTGCGCGCAGGCCAGCGTCACTGCCTCAAGCACATCTGGCCCAGGTTCACGGCCCGTAGCGGCTTTCAACCCATTGACCCCCACCGCAAGGAAAGACATCCACGCCGAAAAATTCGCGCGCATGAAAGCATCAACGTCATAGACAGGCGCCGTTTCCTCAATCACATGCCCCTGGGCCTCCAACAAGCGGGCGGTGCGCTGCAGCGCCTCGTCGATTTGCCGCTCCACCGCCGGCGCCTTGGGCCACCGCCGCACCAACGCTACTTTCAGTGGCCGGGTGTCGGAAGCAATCGCGCGCACGTAGGACTGGGTTGGCAAGGCGATGCCTTGGGTCGCGCCGATGTCGGCGCCTGCGACAGCATCGAGCAATGCCGCGCAATCGCGTACCGTTCGGGTCACGGCGAATTCGCAGGCCATACCGAGCAGTGGCATCCCGTGGTAGGGGCCAAGAGGCGTTCGTCCCCGAGATGGTTTCAATCCGATCAGGCCGCAAGAGGCCGCTGGAATCCGTATGGAACCTCCGCCATCGTTGGCATGCGCCACGGGCACAATGCCGGCCGCTACAGCGGCCGCTGAACCCCCTGAAGAGCCGCCAGAAGAGCGATTGAGGTTGTAGGGGTTGCGGGTGGGCCCGTGAAGAACCGACTCGGTGGTGGCGTTGAAGCCGAACTCGGGCGTTGCTGTGATCCCGATGGTGTTGAGGCCCGCCTTGCGAAAGCGCGTGAACAGTTCACTGTCTGCCGGAGGAATGAACTCGCCCTTGGCCAGCATGCGGGTGCCCATCATTTGCGGCACGCCGCCTACCGCCAGAACCAGGTCCTTGACCAAAAATGGCACGCCAGCAAAAGCGCCCTCGCTGTCGCCCATCACTGGAGGGTCCAGCCTGCGGACAACGGCGTTGATTGAACCGTTTACCGAATCGATTGCGCGGTTGGCACAGTCGGTGAGTTCTGCTCCGCTCACTTCTCCGGCTCTGACCAAATCGGCCAATCCAGTGGCGTCATGTGCGCTGTAGTCCTTCAAGTCCATGTCTCAAGCTCCTTATTTATGTCCTGTCACTTCAGGGCAAAGAGAGCTTGCAGCAAAGCGTCAATCTTTTGAATGATGCAAATGACCTATGGTGGCGAAGATCGGTCAGGGCTGGACGAAACAAGGACGGAGGCCAGCGTCGCTCGGTTGTGGACGCGCAGCTTGTCGTAGATTTGGCTCGTCTGATTGCGCACCGTAGCCGGGGAAATACCCAGATGGCGCGCGACGTGTTTATGGCTGAGGCCTTGGGTCAAGAGTGCTGCCACTTCCGCTTCGCGCGGGCTTAACCGACTGACCGGTGACAGGGGTCTGACGTGCACTCTCCGAAGTCCAGCGCCGTCGTCGACTTTGGCCGGCTTCGCGGTGATGACCAGTCCCAAATCATCAGCCACTAGTCGACCGGTGTGCTTCAGTGCCGTTCGCATGGCTGCCTGCAACTTATCGCGAACGGGGCCCTCAGCATCCATTCCCAAGGCAAGCAACCCGGCACCGCCAAAGACGCAGTGCCCGGCAGCGGATACCAGCAGCTCAACACCCTCACCGATCGTCGCGGCAGTCACGTCTGCCCGTTGGCGGATTTGTCGGTCCAACACCTCAACCGATGCGTACAGAAAATCGCGTTCACCACTGTGCCAGCGGCGCACTGACGATCCTCCATGGCGCAAACAGGCCAAGAACAATGAGCCTTGATGATCCGTTCGTATCTGGGTGGCTGTGGCGATGGACCCGATGCCATACCGATCCACCATCGCCAACATCCCGTCCGTCTGCACGGATTGACTCCGCAGGTACGTGGCAACCCGTCTCGGGGCCTTGCGAATCTGATCAAGTAACAGATCTTCGTGGCTCATCGCCTGCCATGTTTGATAGAAGTCACCCGGCAGGTTCAGCGAAGCCGTGCCATGCATCACTGGGCCGGTAATGCTTGAGTTTGACGGCACGCCGTTGCCCGCGCTTGAAGTCTCCCAGCCCAGGAACCCATACCAGGCCGAATCAAAGCCCAGCACCTTAGCCAGCCGCCTCACGCACCCATCCAGAGCAGAAAGCGGGGGCATTTCCTCGAGAAGTCGATCGACCTCATTGAGATAGGTCGAAAAGGTTCGAATGCTGCAGGTCAACAGCTGGCCCCCGTTGCTTAAGAATGGAAAGGGGGAGCGCGCGTATTAATGCACTGGACTTCACCCGCTTCTGTTGACAATTATCAACTTCCAGTTCGAAGTTGTGACGTCTCCCCCATATCCGGACACATTCAAACTGGAGTTGGACGGCTTCCGGCTTGTTAAACCGACCTCTTTTTGACCTACTCACTCGGGGTCAGGTCTGGGCGATGACAACATCTGACATTGGCAGGGCAACGCAGGCAGGCAGGCAGGCAATAGCCCAACACTGATGAGTGGCCGCTGCCGAATGTGCAGCGGTCGGTCGCAGGATGGCGAATAGCAGGTTTCGGCGGCGACTGCCATCGGGCTGCAAAACCTGACCGGCTGCAGTCAGCCTCAATCAGCCGGTCCGCAGCGCTGACGTTCCGCAAAATCATGGGCTAGACAAGGCTGAACTCCGGAATTGAGGTGTTTGCATTTAGTTGGGCTGATGCAGCCAAGACCTTGCCAGCAATTAGCGCTTACTCCGATGCGCCCGGCGCGCGTTCAGTTGGCATTTGCGATCTGCTGACTTCGTTCTTCGCCTTCTTCTCTTGGTCGTAATGCCACTTAACGGCGAAGAACATGCCCGTGCCGAACACGAGCACCTTGAAGGTGATGAAGACTATCGGGACCCAATCCACTTTTGAGATTCTCCTGGCTGTTGATTGGCACTATCGAGTGTGAAGTGCACGGCCTCCGCCGCGTCGTGAGATTCATCGTGTACGAGCTATCGTCGAACTACGCATTGACAGCACTGGGCAAAGGGGCTGAAAGCTTGGTGTGATGCTATCGAGCTTGATATCTTGGCGTAAGCATCAGTTCTGCTTAAATTTGCCGTAGCAGATGGATGTCGCTGTGCAAGGCAGCTGCCCGAAAGCGGCTTTGTCATTGGGGCCGTGTGTGGCCGTAATGCGCGGTTTGGATGCAAATGGCAGCTTCGAGTCCCCCGCCACTGCGCCGCGATCCACGTGCCAGCCTGCTGACACTCCGCTGTCAGCAGCCCCCGCTCACCATCAAGGCTTCTTTCTTCACACACAAGGAGCCTTGAATGAAAAACGCCATCACCTGGTTTGAAATCCCCACCACGCAACTCGACCGCGCACAGGCTTTTTACGAAGCCGTGCTGGGCCGCCTCTTGCAGCGCGAAATGATGGGCCCTAGCGAAGGCGCCGTGTTTACATACGACCAAGCGGCAGACGGTGTGGGTGGTGCGTTGATGATGGGACCCACGGCGCAGCGGGTATCAGGCAGCGGCACACTGGTGTACCTGGATGCATCGCCCTCGCTTGACGCTGCGCTGGAGCGCGTGGTGGCGCACGGCGGCAAGGTGGCGCTGCCCCGCCAGGCCCTGCCGCCGGGTATGGGGTTTTTTGCGCACATCCATGACCTGGATGGCAACCGCGTGGGTCTTCACGCACTTTCTTGAAGAACGAAAGGACAACCACATGGAAACACAAGAACTGCACCGGGGTCGGCTGATTGACCACATTCAGTTGGTCGTGCGCGACTTGGCGGCCAGCCAGGCGTTCTACACCGCCGTGCTGGGCGCCTTGCAGGTGCCGATGGGCGGCGCGGACGAGGGCTACTTCTGGGCGGACGAGCTGTTTGTGTCGTCCGCCGACAGCCTGGCCGCGCAAGGCCACCTGACGGGGCGCACGCACCTGGCCTTTCAGGCGAAAGAACGGGCCATGGTGCATGCCTTTTACAAAGCTGCGCTGGCCCACGGTGGCACCGACAACGGCCCGCCGGGCGAACGCCCCTACCACCCTGGCTACTACGCCGCGTTTGTGTTGGACCCGGATGGCAACAACATTGAGGCCGTGTTCCGCGGCGAGGCCCAGCGCAGCGCGCCATCGGTCAAGGTGACGTTTTGAGGTGCTGATGGCCCGGGCAGGGCGACTGTTGCCGGGCCCTGGCGCCGTCCCGCATCAAACGGATTCTGGCCGGACCAGGCCGCGCAGTGGGATGGGTGTGGAGAACACGATGGATGTGCGGGTCTCGCCGTAGCCGTTGATATCGCCCAGAAACTGTTCCAGGTCTGGCAGGTCGCGGGCGACCACCTGCAGCACGTACGAATCGTTGCCGCTGACGTGGTGGCATTCCAGCACCCGGGCCGATTTGCGCAACTTGTCGATCAGCGCGGTCTTGCCGGGCTGTGGCACGTTGATGCCCACCACGGCCCGCACACCGTAGCCGACCTTGGCGGGGTCGATGTCGGCATGGACGCCGCGCACCACGCCCGCCTCTTGCAGGCGGCGCAAGCGCTCCAGCGTGGCGGGCACCGACAGCCCCACCGTCTGCGCCAGGTCTTTGAGAGAGGCGCGCCCATCGGCCTGCAAAGCACTAAGCAGCCGCCAAGCCTTGTCGTCAACGTCCATGAACGGCCTTTCGGTAGATATGCAGAAAAATGCGAAAGCAAAACCGGAGAACGCCTAATTTTTAGCATTCTCTATCGGCAAGCGCGGTTCTAGCATGGGTGCATGGACTTTGCATCGCTCACTCTGTTTCTTCAATCCGCCGCCATCGGCGTTCTCATCGCAGCCCCCGTGGGGCCCATCGGCCTGCTGACCATGCAGCGCACGCTGGAGCGGGGTTTGGCAGCGGGGCTGGCAACTGGCCTGGGTGCGGCGGCGGCTGATGCGGTGTATGGCGCCATCGGTGCGTACAGCGTGCGCTGGCTTATCGACCTGCTGGCCAGCGCCAAAACACCGCTGGCGCTGGGCGGCGGCGCCTTGCTGCTGGTACTGGCTTGGCGCACCTGGCGCGCCCCCGTGGCCAGCACAGCAGCCCCCGCGCGCGACGCCAGGGGGCTGCTGGGCTTGGCCGCGGGCACGTTTGCACTGACGCTGGCCAACCCCGCCACCATCATTTCGTTCATCGCGGTGTTCGGGTCGCTCGGCGGCGGGCAGCCGAGCAGCCAGCTGTCGCCGCTGTGGATGGTGGCTGGCGTACTGGCGGGTTCGACCGCCTGGTGGCTGCTGCTGACAGGCGTCATCGCACACCAGCGGCGGCGCTTTACGGCCGCATGGCGCCAGCGCATCAACCAGGTGTCGGCGCTGCTGCTGGGCGGCTTTGCGCTGTGGCAGTGGGTGCAGTTGGTGTGAGCTATCGCACGCTGTGGCCAACCTCCCGGTGAATTAGCGGTGTTTGTATTGCGTGGGGCAAAAAGCCCGGTTGACTGCAGGCGAGCGCAAAGCCAAGTGTTTGGTGGCACGCCCCGTGACCCGCTGGCGCCACATACGATACGAGCCGGGCTTGAGCTGGCGGCGCATGAGGGTGATGACATCGCCCTCGCTCAGGCCGAATTGCAGCGCTATGGACTCGAACGGTGTGCGGTCTTCCCAGGCCATTTCGATGATGCGGGAGAGGTCTTCGTCCGTGAGCGTGCCGGGCTTGGCAGGAGCAGGGTGTAGCGCGTGCAGTGCGTGGGTGGTGTGCATGGTAGGTGAACGCGCGCGACAAAATGGTGGACGGGCGCGGGTGTATTGGACACTGGCCCGGCAAGTTCTGTGCAGACAGGTCAGATGCCCTGATGCTATGTTTGTAATAGCTACAAGCGCCTAACCACCAAGCGCTAGCGGCCTAGAAGCATCTGATCAGGTCGCTCTCTCACATAAGGACATCAGACTGTTCACTGTCAGTTGCGCGGGGATTGGCTCCCTCTCCCCTCGCGGGAGAGGGTTGGGGAGAGGGGGCCTGCACCCGCGCCCGACCCGTTCCCCCCTCTCCCCGGCCCTGTCCCACAAAGGGCGAGGGGGTGGGGCCGTCAGTGGATCAACACACCGCCATGAGCGAGTCGACGACTTTGCGCTGGGCCGAGGTCAGCGCGGAATAGCCCTCACGCAGCAGGCGCAGCACGATGCGATGGATTTCGGTTTCACTCGGGGTCATGGTGTTCTCCTTGCAGGGTGACAGAACAAGAGCAGCCACGCGGTGGTGGCGGACCAAGGCACGCGGACACCACCAAAGGCCCCGCAACGCCCGGGCCTGCTCCCCCATGGACCAAGCCCGCTGCCACTGTGCCTGCGTGGCGGCAGCGGCAATGCGGCGATGTGAGGGTAATTGGCAGCGCTGTTCACGCGGCGCCAACGGCTGGCGACCACGCGCAGGCGCGGTGCTGGGCACGCCCACCGCACCCGAAAACTACTGTTTTGATAGCTGCCAGCGATTGTCTAACAAGCGCTAGCGGCCTAAAACACTTCAAAGATTGATGCTCAGGGATGTGCAGGGCCCGCCCGCACGCGGGCCAGGGCCTCGGGCACGTTGGCCCACGCGGGGCGGCCCGGCGCGTAGCGCTGGCGCATGTAGCCCGCCAGCTCGGTGATCTGCGCGTCGCTGAGCGCGTGGCCAAAGCCGGGCATGAAGCCGATGTCCCGCGCGGCGGGCTCGCGGATGCCGTGCACGATGACCTGCAGCAGGTTGTCGGGCCGGTCGCTGTGCAGGTTGCTGTTGAGCGCCAGGGGCACGTTCACGCCCAGCAGCTTCGGGCCGTCGCCGTCGTGGTGGCAGGCGGCGCAGGCGCCATCAAACAGGCGCTGGGCCTGGCCGAGCTGTGGCGCCAGTGCGGCGGCCTGGGCCACGGCGGTCTGGGCGCGCTGCTGCGCATCCGACGTGGGATGGGCGGCAGGCTGCGTGGCGGCCTGAGTGACGGTTTCGGTGGCGGTGAACGATGCCAGGTAGCCCGCCATGGCGCGGATGTCGTCGTCAGGCAGGTGCGCCAGCTCGCGCACCACGGGGGCCATCGGGCCGGAGGCGCTACCGTGCTGCGGGCTGTGGCCGTGGCGCAGATAGCCATACAGCGCATCGGCCGTCCAGGGCACGGGCGCCTTCGACAGGCCGGTGAGCGCAGGCGCCTCCCAGCCATCAATCATGGCGCCCGACAGAAACGCAGCGCTACCCAACTCGGCCCCCAGCGCATTGCGCGGCGTGTGGCAGGCGCCGCAGTGGCCCACGCCCTGCACCAGGTAGGCGCCCCGGTTCCATTCGGGGGGGCGTGACGGGTCCGGCTTGAATGGCGTTGCGTCGTGGAACAGCGCGTTCCAGCCCGCCATGAGGGGGCGCACGCTGAACGGGAAGGTCAACTCGGTCTTGGGTACCTCGGCCCGCACGGCGGGCTGCGCCATCAGGTAGGCGTACAGCGCGGTCAGGTCGTCGTCGCTCATCTTGGCGAACGACGTGTAGGGGAACGCGGGGTACAGGTGTTTGCCGTCGCGCGAGATGCCCTCGCGCATGGCGCGCTGGAAGGCGCTGAAGGACCACAGGCCGATGCCGGTCTCAGCATCAGGCGTGAGGTTGGTGGTGTAGACCTTGCCAAAGGGCGTTTCCATGGCGCGGCCGCCCGTGTTGGGCGTGCCGCCGGGGGCGGTGTGGCACACCGCGCAGTCGCCCGCAGCGGCCAGCAGGCGGCCGCGTTCGATGGTGGCGGCGTTGTAGACCGAGGCACCCGCCGTCTGCACCACGGGCGCGATGGAGGGGCGCCAGCCCAGCAGCGCGGCGCCCATGGCGATGCCACCAGCGGCCAGGGCCAGGGCGCGCGCCCAGGGGCTGCGTTTTGCGGGCCATGTGGCGCTTGCGGGCACGGTGGGTGCGGGCAGCTCCAGCGTGGGCAAAACCTCGGCCTGCTCGGTGGGTGCGGTGCTGCCTGCAGCCGCCTCGCCTGCGCCGCCGGGCAAGGGGTTGAGCCCGGCGCGCACCACCTCGGGCGTGAACGGCGGCGCACGAAAGCGCACACCCGTCGCATCAAAGATCGCATTGGCAATCGCTGCTGTACCCGGCACAGAAGACGACTCGCCCGATCCCAACGGCACCTCGTCCTGCCGGGGCATGTGCATGACCTCGATGACGGGCACCTCGCGAAAGCTCAGGATGGGGTAGCTGCCCCATTCGCGGTTATCCACGGACTGCTTGACGGGCTCGAACGTCACCTGCTCCTTGAGCGCGCGGCTGGTGGTCTGCAGCACGTTGCCGTGCACCTGCTGCTCCACTCCGGCAGGGTTCACCATCAGGCCCGCGTCGTGCCCCACGACCACGCGGCGCACGTGCACCTCGCCGGTCTTTTTGTTGACCTCGACATTGGCCACCCAGGCGGCCCAGGCGGCGCCAAAGCCGGGCCATTTGCTGTGGATGTAGCGGGCGTAGGCAAAGCCCTGGCCTTGCACCCAGTCACCCTCCAGCGGGCGCTGCTGCGGGCCGGTGCGCCGAATCCAGCCCGCCTTCTCGGCCGTGGCCTGCACCAGCTCGGCGGCGCGCGGGTCGTTCAGCAGCTGCAGGCGAAATTGCACCGGGTCCACACCCGCCGCCGTGGCCAGCTCGTCCACATACGACTCGTGCGCAAACGAGTTGGGCAGGGCTGACACGCCGCGCAGCCACGATGCACGCACGATGGGCGGCATGTCGTTGACGGCCACGCGCAGGTTGTCGTACTGGTAGGGCGGACGCGCCGTGCGGTCGCCCATCTCGTAGGCCTGGGCCACGGGCTCGATGGTGCGGGTGAGCAGCAGGGCCAGCGTGGGCGCGCCGTTGGAGGGGTAGGACGTTTCGAAGTCGTACGCCGCCACGGTGCCATCGGCCTTGAGCCCGCCGCGCACCTGCATGAGCTGGGCCGTGCCTTTCGGCTCCCACAAATGCTCCTGCTCGCGCGTGAGCTGCACGCGCACCGGGGCGCCGACAGCGCGCGAGAGCAGCGCGGCATCGGCCGCCACATCGTCGGCGCCGTTGCGGCCGTAGCAACCGGCTGCCTCCATGCGGATGAGGTCGATGTCCACATCGGGCAGGCCCATCAGGCGGGCCAGATCGGCGCGCAGCACATGGGGGTTTTGTGTGCCCGCCCACACCGTCATGCGCGGGCGGCCGGTGCTGTCATCACTGCGCCATTCGGCCACCGCGCACGATGGGCCGATGGAGCCGTGCATCTGGTAGGGCCACACATAGGTGCGTGGCATGGGCTGGCCGTCGGCAGACAGTGCGGCCAGGGCGCCCTCCACATCGCCCTCGTCCACCAGGCGGCGCTGCGTGGCGGGGTTGGCGCGGATGGCTTGTTCCAGCGCCTCGGCGCTGTCCTGGCGCGGGAAGCCGGGCCAGTCCTTCCAGAGCACGTTCAGATCGCGCAGGGCCTGCTCGGCCTGTTCCTCGCGCTCGGCGACGATGCCCACAAAGTCGCGGATCACCACCACGGCGCGGATGCCTGGGATGTGGGCGATGGACTGCTGGTCCACCGATTCGAGCGTGTTGCCGATGAAGTCGCCATGGTCGGCCCCCGCATACGGCGGGCGCACCACGCGGCCGTGCAGCATGCCGGGCACGCGCATGTCGTGCACAAACACCAGCTCGCCGCTGACCTTGGCGGGAATGTCCACGCGTGGCACGGACTGGCCGACCACGGTGTAATCGGCCGCCGCCTTGGTGGGTGTGGCATCGGCTAGCTCCAGCGATGTGTGCGCGCCCGCCAGCAGCGCGCCGTAGGCCACCTGGCGCGACGGGTCTGCGGTGACCTTCACCACGCCGGCACGCACCTGCAATTGATCCACCGGCACGCACAGCCGCTCTGCGGCCTGCGCCACCAGCCAGTGGCGGGCCTGCGCGGCAGCGGTGCGCAGGGGCTTGGCGTGGATCTGGATGGATGCACTGGCAATGGTGGCGCCCTGGTTGGGCGCGCGCGTGGTGTCGCCCAGCACCATGTTCACCTGCGCCAGTGGCACGTCCAGTTCTTCGGCCACGATCTGCGCGAGTGCGGTGCGGATGCCGGTGCCCAGGTCCACATGGCCGTTGAGCGCGGTCACGCTGCCGTCGTCCCACACGGCGATCAGTATCTCCACGCCCTCGGCCGGGTTGCCCGCCACCAGCGCGGGCTGGCCCTTGACGGGCGGCGGCGCAGGCGGTGGGTTGCGCACCAACAGCAGCACGCCTCGGGCGGCATGGAAGTCGGCGCGGGTGAGCGGGCTGTGGGCGCGCAGGGGCGCGGCGTTGTCAGGTGGGGCGCTCATGCCTGGGCCTCGCGCATCAGCGCTGCTGCGCGCAGCACGGCGCGGATGATTTCGACATGGGTGCCGCAGCGGCACAGGTTGCCCGACAGCTCGCGGCGCACGGCGGCCTCATCGGGGTTGGGGTTTCGCTCCAGCAGGGCCACGGCCATCATCACCATGCCATTGAGGCAGTAGCCGCATTGGGCAGCCTGCTCGTCGATGAAGGCCTGCTGTACCGGGTGCAAGCTGGCACCGTCACCGGTGCCATGGCGGGCGGGCAACCCTTCGAGCGTGGTGATGTCGCGCCCTGCCACACCCTGCGCGGGAATCACGCAGGCGCGTGCCGCCACGCCGTCTACCAGCACCGTGCACGCGCCGCATTGGCCCAGGCCACAGCCGTATTTGGGGCCGTTGAGCGCCAGGTCATTGCGCAGCACGTGCAGCAGCGTGGCGCTGGGAGGGTGGCCCAGTGGCAGCGCACAAGGCTGGCCGTTGACGGTGGCAGTGGCGGTCGCGGTGAACATGTCTCGTGGGTTCTTTTGTTTTCTTGTCTTCGCTTCTCTTGTCTTCTCGTATCGACTCACTTCGATTCGATTCGACTCGATTCTTCAAATATTCAGGGCAGGGCACTGCGCATCACCCAACTTGGCTGTGGATGCCTCACCGCCCCTGTGCAGAAAGGCGCCACCGCCAGGCCCATGGGCCGTGTCACCGCATCAGGCGGCCGGTGCGCGTGTACATCTCCAGGTCCACGAAGTTGGAGCCATTGTGGTTGTTTGGCCCGTATTGCAGCGGGAAATCACCGATCTTGGTGGTGCCCATGTCTTCCATGGCCTTGATGAAGCCTTCGCGCGTGAGGTTGCGGCCCACGCGCTTGAGCCCCTCGACAAACACGCGTGCGGCGATGTAACCCTCCAGCATGGTGTAGCTGTCGATCTTCTCGCCCGCTTCGGTGCGGTCCTTTCGGTAATCGGCCACGATGGGCAGGCGGCTGGCCTGCGGCGAGGGCACGATGCTGGCGGTGACCAGCCCTTCGATGCCGCCGTTCAAGCGCTGCGCGGAGCCGGGCGCATCGGTGATGCCGACCGAGATGGTGTACAGCGGCGAAGCGCCGCCGCCCGCACGGTAGTCGCGCAGAAAGACCTCGACCATCTTGCCCGCCATGATCATCACCACAGCCCCTGGCTGCGCTTTGGTGAGGGTGGCCACCTGGGCTTTGGCGTCGGTGGCGGCGATCTCCAGAGGCACGGACTCAACCACCTTGACCTTCAGGTCCTGCGCAATCTGCAGGCAGGTTTCGAGGTTGGATGTACCGAACGCGCTGTTCTGGTAGACCACCGCAATGTTGTGGATGCCCAGCGTGGCCAGATGGCCCACGATCTTGCGCAGCTCGGTTTCGTAGCTGGCACGCACATGGAACAGGTAGCGGTTTTGGGTGGTGCGAAACGAGGTGGTGCCCACCAGCGGCGCAAACATGGGCACCCCCGCCTTCTCGGCAATGGGCATGGCGGCAATCAGATTGCCCGTGGCGACATAGCCGATGAGGGCAAAGACCTTGTCCTCATCAATCAGCTTGGTCGTGTTCTCGGCCGTTTTCTTGGGGTCGTAGGCGTCGTCGTGGGAGACGAGTTCGAGCGTGCGCCCCTGCACGCCCCCGGTCTTGTTGACCTTGCCGAAGTAGAGCGAGATGCCTGCCTTGTAGTCCACACCAAAATCCTTGGCAGGCCCGGTGAACACCGCTGACTGACCGACCTTGATGCGGGTGTCGGTCACCCCGGTCTCGGCAGCGGCCGGGCCGGCAGCCCCCAGAGCAGCGGCGGCCAGGGCCGTTAGCACCGCACGGCGGTCGATTCGACCCTCCTTCATCCCACGACATTTCATGAAACGCTCCTTACATCAAAGGTGCAAGTTTCCCTGCAAGCGGAGCGACTGCGCAACCATTTCTGCGGGGTGTTGTGAATCCGTCAAACCCCGGCGCCGAAGCACCGGGGCAGTGCGCCATCAGGCGACATCGATGTCGCTGGACTGGATGCGTTTGACGCCTTTGGCCTTCATGTTTTTCCAGGCCGCATCGAGCGATCCGTTGAGGTCGATGGCGCGGGTGGCATCTTCGACCACATAGGTTTCGAAGCCCAGGCGTTTGGCGTCCAGCGCCGTCCAGGCCACGCAGAAGTCGGTGGCCAGGCCAGTGACAAAAACGGTCTTGATGCCACGCTGCTTGAGGTAACCCGCCAGGCCCGTCGACGTCTTGCGGTCGGCCTCCTCAAACGCCGAATAGCTGTCTACATGCTGGTGAAATCCCTTGCGCAGGATCACTTGGGCCGTGGGCAGCTTGAGGTCTTTGTGCAGCGCGGCGTCGTCGGTGCCTTGCACGCAGTGGTCGGGCCACAGCACTTGCTGGCCGTAGCTCAGCTTGGTGGTTTCAAACGGCTTCTTACCGGCATGCGCGCTGGCAAAGGATGCGTGGCCCTGGGTGTGCCAGTCCTGCGTGACCACCACGTTCTCAAATGCCGTGGCAATGCGGTTGATGACCGGCACGACCTCATCCCCCTTGGCCACGGGCAGCGTGCCGCCGGGAACAAAACAGTTCTGCACATCCACCACGATGAGCGCCGCACGCTCACCGGGTTTGATCTTGCTTGCCGCCCAGCTGGCGGGGAAGCTGGCTCCGGCCACGGTAAGCGCGGCCGATTGAAGAAGAAAGCGACGACGTTGCGCAGTTGGCATGATGAACACTCCGGTTGGGAACGCACTGACACATCGGCCACGACCCGGTAGGGTCAGGACCGGGGAAAATCTTCTTCACACGCTGAGGTAGGCGCGGCGCACCTCTTCGTTGGCGGCCAGCTCTTCCATGCTGGCCTGGTAGCGGATCTGGCCCTTTTCGAGCACATAGGCGCGGTCGGACACGAGCTCGGCGAAGTGCATGTTCTGCTCGGACAGCAGAATGCTGACGCCCTGCTCTTTCAGCTCCAGGATCATGTGCGCCATCTGCTCCACGATAACGGGCGCCACGCCTTCAGAGGGTTCATCGAGCAGCACGAGATACGGGTTGCCCATGAGCGTGCGCGCCACGGTCAGCATCTGCTGCTCGCCGCCGCTCATGCGGCCACCGGGGCGCTGGGGCATCTCGCCCAGGTTGGGAAACAGCTTGAACAGACGCTCAGGGGTCCATAGCGGTGCCGCCGTGCCATCGGGCCAGGCACGGGCCGGCTGCCGGCCCACTTCCAGGTTTTCCATCACCGTTAGGTCGGTGAATACGCGGCGGTCTTCTGGCACGAAGCCCAGGCCCAGCCGGGCAGCGTCATGCGGGTCGGTTTTGGACAGGTCTTTGCCCATGAACTGGATCGCGCCCTTGCGCTTGGTCAGCATGCCCATCAGCGTCTTGAGCGTGGTGGACTTGCCCGCGCCGTTGCGGCCCATGAGCGCCACGACTTCGCCCCGGCGAACTTCCAGGTCCACGTCGTACAGGATCTGCGCGGCACCGTACCAGGCCTGCAGGCCCTTGGCCTCTAACAACAATTCTTTGGGTTCGTGGGTCGTCATGGTCATGCCGCCTCCGCAGTGGCTGCGGCTTTCTTCTTTTCAAACGTCTTGCCGGTGCCAAAGTACACCTCTTGCACCTTGGGGTGGTCGCGCAATTCCAGCGGCTTGCCCTCCGCGATGAGGCGCCCGCGCGCCAGCACGATCATGCGGTCGGCGTACGCAAACACCACGTCCATGCTGTGCTCGGTGAACAACACGGCCATGTTGCGGTCCACCACGAGCTGCTTGGTCAACGCCATCAGTTCGTTGCGCTCCTTGGGCGCCATGCCAGCGGTAGGTTCGTCCATCAGCAGCAGCTTGGGACTGTTGGCCATGGCGATGGCAAGTTCCACCCGCTTGACGTCGCCATAGGCCAGCACGCTGCAGGGGCGGTCGGCCTGCGACTTCATGCCCACCTGGTCCAGCAGCGCCAGGGCTTCGTCGCGTTTGTGATCAGCGGCCTTGCGCCACATCGAGAACAGCCGGCTGTCGTTGGAGATCAGCGCCATCTGCACGTTCTCCACCACGGTGAGCGAGGCAAAGGTTTCGGCGATCTGAAAAGTGCGGCCCACGCCCATGCGCCAGATGTCGCGCGGCTTGCGGCCCACCAGCTCCTGGCCGTTGAGCTGTATCGAGCCCACATCTGCCGGAAGCTGGCCGTTGACCATGTTGAACGTGGTGGACTTGCCAGCGCCGTTGGGGCCGATCAATGCCAGCAGCTCGCCCGCAGCCAACTCGAAGTGAATGCCGTCGACGGCCTTGACGCCGCCAAAGGATTTTCCCAGACCTGTGACTTTGAGGAGGCTCATGCCTTGCCCTCCTTCGCTTCGCGCTTGTTGTCGAAAAGTTGCTTGATGGCACCCGCAATACCCTGCGGGAACAACAGCACGAGAATCAGAATGATGGCGCCCAGCATGGCACGCCAATAGTCGGTGTTTCGCGCCACCGTGTCGTGCAGCCAAGTGAACGTGACAGCGCCCACCACGGGGCCCGCCAGGGTCTGGATGCCGCCCAGCAGCACCATCACCAGGCCATCGACCGAGCGTCCCACATGCAACGTCTCCGGTGAAATGCTGCCCTTGGAGAATGCGAACAACGCACCGCCCAGCCCCGCAAACAAACCTGCAATCACAAACGCGGTCCATTGCATGCGTTTCACATCGATGCCGATCGCATCGGCACGCAGCACTGAGTCGCGCCCCGCCCGCAATGCATATCCGAACGGCGAGAAAAGCACATGGCGCAACAACAACACACCGCCCACCACGAGGGCCAGCGTGAGGTAGTAGTAGTTGCGTTTGTCCGAAAGCCACTCTGCCGGCCACACACCTGTGAGGCCGTTGCTGCCGCCGGTAAAGCCATCCCACTGGTAAACGATGGCCCAAGTGATCTGCGCAAACGCCAGCGTCAGCATCGCGAGGTAAACACCCGACAGGCGCACACAGAACCAGCCGTAGAGCAGTGCCCCCGCAGCCGCTGCGAGCGGCGCCAGGACCAGGGCGAGTTCCATGGGCATGCCCGCGGAGCGCACCAGCAGCGCTGCCGCGTAAGCCCCCAGCCCAAAGTAAGCCGCGTGGCCAAACGAATGCATGCCTGCGGGGCCCATGATGAAGTGCAGGCTGGCGGCAAACAAGGCGGCAATCAGCAGATCGATCATTAGAACCGTGAGGTAGGGCGAGTCTGTGGTCACGAGCGGCAGCAGCACCAGAACCGCTACCAGCGCTGCCCCGCCGACCTTGAACCACCGCTCAGGTTCGCGCAGGGGCGCCTCGGGCAGGCCGGTGTTGCGGCTCACGCTCTGCGGTTTGCCCATGAGGCCCCAGGGGCGCCACACCAGCACCACGGCCATGACCAGAAACTCCACCACCAGCGTGAGCTTGGAGAACGAAATGCTGACACCGAAAATTTCGACAACACCCAGCCAGATGCAGATGGCCTTGATCTCGGCGATCAGCAGTGCCGCCACATAGGCGCCCGGGATGGAGCCCATGCCTCCGACCACCACCACCACAAACGCAGCCCCGATGGTGTTGAGGTCCATCTCCAGCGTGGCCGGTTCGCGCGGTAGCTGCAGCGCGCCACCCAGGCCTGCGAGCAAGGCCCCCAGGGCAAAAACGGCCGTGAACAACCAGGCTTGGTTAACGCCCAGGGCGCTGACCATCTCGCGGTCTTGTGTAGCGGCGCGCACCAATGTGCCCCAGCGTGTGCGGGTGAGCAGGAGCCACAGCAGGCCCAGCACGACCGGCCCCACCACGATCAGGAAAAGGTCATACGAAGGGAACTGCCGCCCCAGGATGTCGACGGAACCCGACAGCCCTGGCGCACGCGGGCCGAGCAGCTCTTCAGGCCCCCAGAACCACAGTGCGGCGTCCTTGATGACCAGCACCAGTGCAAACGTGGCGAGCAGCTGGAACAGTTCGGGTGCCTTGTAGATGCGGCGCAGCAGCACTACTTCCACCAGCGCACCCAGCGCCCCCACGGCCACAGCGGCAAGGAGCAATGCAGGCCAGAAACCCAGGCCGGTGCCCAGCTTGGCCACCAGCGAGTAGGCAATGTAGATGCCCACCATAAAAAACGAGCCATGCGCAAAGTTGACGATGCGCGTGACGCCGAAGATCAGCGAGAGCCCCGCGCCCACAAGGAACAGCGAGGAAGCCCCCGCCAGTCCGTTGAGCAGCTGAACGATAAAACTCGAAAAACCCATCTCTGGTCTCCACGGTGCTAGTTACGCACCGCTTACTGGCTATGAAACTGGCGCACCCAAACCAGGGCGGCCGCGCAAGGGCCGCCCCGCAGCAAGGGCTGCGTCCCCTTCCCGCGCGCGGCGCGAGAAAAGGGGGGAAGACGCGAATCGTCTCAGTGGGGTTGCTGCTTATTCAGCAGGACGCATCTTCTTGACTTCGTCGTTCGACGGCTGGACCTTGGCACCGTCGATGTAGCGGTAGTCAACCATCACGCCCTTGCCGCCCTCGTTCTTGGTGCGCCCCACATAGCCACCCATGGTGGACTGGTTGTCTTCAGGGCGGTAAGTGATGCGACCAAACGGCGTGGGAACCTGCAATCCCTTGAAGGCCGTGATCAGCTTCTCGGTATCCGTGGAGCCCGCCTTCTTCATGCCTTCAGCCAGCGACTTGATGGCGCTGTAGCCCACCACTGAGCCCAGGCGCGGATAGTCGTTGAACTTCGCCTGGTAGGCAGTTTGGAAGGCCTTGTGCTCGGGCGTCTGGATGCCGTACCAAGGATAGCCAGTGACGATCCAGCCGTTGGGTGCTTCGTCCTTGAGCGGGTCCATGTATTCGGGCTCGCCCGTCAGCAGGCTGACCACTTCACGGTCCTTGAACAGGCCGCGCGTGTTGCCTTCGCGCACAAACTTGGACAGGTCAGCACCGAAGAGCACGTTGAAGATCGCATCGGGCTTGGCGTCAGCCAGGGCTTGCACCACGCTGCCGGAGTCCACCTTGCCCAGTGGCGGCGCCTGCTCGGCCACAAACTCGACATCCGGCTGCGCCGCCTTGAGCAACTGCTTGAAGGTGGCGACAGCCGACTGGCCATATTCGTAATTGGGGTACACCAGCGCCCAGCGCTTTTTCTTGAGGGCGGCTGCCTCGGGCACCATCATCGACACTTGCATGTAGGTGGAGGGGCGCAGGCGGTAGGTGTAGCGGTTGCCGTTCTGCCACACGATCTTGTCGGTCAGCGGTTCGCCAGCCAGGAAGAAAAACTTCTTCTGTTTGGCAAAGTCTGTCAGTGCCAAGCCAATGTGCGACAGGAACGATCCGGTGAGCACGTCGACCTTTTCGCGCGACACCAGTTCTTCGGCAGCGCGCACGGCGTCGCCGGGGTTTGCGTTGTCGTCGCGGATGACGAGTTGAATCTTCTTGCCCAACACGCCGCCCGATGCGTTAATTTCGTCAACGGCCAGCTCCATGCCTTTCTTGTAGGGCTCCAGGAAGGCGGGCTGCGCCTTGTAGCTGTTGATCTCACCAATCTTGATGACATCCTGCGCCATTGCAGGTGCCAGGGTGAAGGCCAAAGCAGCGGCGGCCGTGGCACGCATGAGGTTTCGTCGCATCGTCATGGGGAGACTCCTGATTGATGGGGGTTGGGGAGAGAATCAGTCTTCAGAACGGAAGGCAGTGGGGCGTATCAGCACTCGGTCATCGCAGGCCGTCCACACCCTGGATTTCGGCGGTCGTCAGGCCGCCGACACGTGGCAACGGCCGCCCGCTGTCAGTCACGACAACGGCCACCACGATTTCGTTGGCCCGAGGGGCATCGGCCACCCGGGCTTCCATGGCGTCGAAATGGCTGCGCACGTAGGCGGCATCCTTGTGCCCCAACGGCACGTCGATGGCGGTGCCGAGGCTGCCCATCTTTTTGCTGGACGGAACCAGTGCCGCGCCTTTTTCGACCGCCACGCGCAGCGGTGCGCCGAGTTTGGGGTGCAAGATGGCTGCGGCATGCTCCAGCTCTCCGGCTTCGCCCACAATGGCGGCCTTGCCGTAGCTGTGCGCGTCCCCCGGTGCAATGCCCAGGGCCTGAACGCAGCGGGCACCGAGCAGGCCGCCCAGTTCTTCGCCGATGGCGATGAGCTCATCGAGGTTGTCTACATAACGGCCAGCGAACGGGTTCTCGATCACGGCCATGGCCAGCGCCTTGCGCACTGGCGGCTGCACGTCGCGCCCCATCTCTACGCGGACTTCGTCGGTCTGGACGATGATTTTGCGAATCTTGGCAGGCATTTGGGCTCCTTGGATCTTGTACTTTGGCTATGGTGATTGCGCTTGTGTCGGGCTAACGCAGACCGTTCCACTGGCTGATGTCTGCCGCCTTGAGTCCACCCACGCGGGCGTGAATGCGGGAGCCGGTGCTCATGGCCAGAATAAACACGATCTCGTCTGCCGCGGGGGCACCCGGCACGCGCACCTCCATGGCGTCGAAATGGCTGCGCACATAGCTTGCATTGATGTGCGTGAGGGGTACGTCTAACGCTGCGCCTGGTCCCCCCACTTTCTTGGTGGACGGCACGATGGACAGAGCGTTGGCAGGCTGCCCTGTTTTCTCTTCGGCCTGGCCTTTGGCGTAGGCGTTGCGGTCGCCCTTCCAGCCCAGCAGCTCGCGCATCGCATAGCCGCCGGGCACGTGCCAGAGCGCTCCGTGTTCCAGTTCTCCGCTCGCGCCCACGATGGCGCCCTTGCCGTAGGTTTCGATGCGCTCCGCGGGTACCCCCATGGCTTTGAGCAGGCGTTGTGCCATATCGAGGCCCACGTCCTGCAGCGCCTCCATCATCGGAAGGATGTCGGCTTCGTAGCGTCCTGCGTAGGGGTTGGTCAACACTGCCCCGATGGCGCCACGCAGCAGCGGCATTTCGGCCACCGGCCCAAATTCGTGCCTGATTTCCTCAAGATGGGTGAAAACGCGTCGTATCTGAATCATTTGAAGACCTGTGCAATTCATTAAGCAAATACTGAACCAACTTCAACTTCTGCGATATTCTTTTCGCTGGGTGCGCCCTGCTCCAGGGCTGCGAGGTCCGATGTCGCCGCATATTGCCCTTGGCAGGCCAGCAACGCAAACCACAGCAGTCCACCAGCCTTCAATTCTTGCGCCTTGAGCAAGCCACGCTGCAGAGCCGTTTGTACCTGTGCCAACGGCAGCGCGGGTACATCGACCGTGACGTGCAGCCCTCCCAGGTCGCTGTCGTCCCGCACCAGCCAGGCGGGCATGCGCGATATGCGGGCGTCCTGCACGTTCACGGCATTCGCCACGATGGTCGCCGCAGCGTCTGCCTGGGCCGCAGTGTGGGCCAACACCGTGACACTGTCCGCAATCCCCATCGATTGGCTGCGCCCCCGCCACCCACTGGTGGCCACCCCGCGCACCGGCATGGTGCTGGTGATGTGAAGTTTGCCGTCCATCACCAAGCCGTTGCGCAGTTGCTGCAGGCCGAGCTTCGAGATGTCGGACACCACACCGACCGACGCAGACTGGCCAGGCGCCAAGTGCAGCGCGATGTCGCCCCCATTGTTTACCCACGCTCGGTCAATACCGTCTCGTGCATAGCAGTTCAGAATCTCTTGGGCTACGGCCCCCGCAACCGCCGCCATCGAGGTGATGAAGCCCGACCGATAGGGCGTGCAGGCGGCCCACATGCGCTGTGCGACCACGCCGTGAACGGGGCAGGTGTCGCCCACCGGAGCGCGCAGAGCAGGCAGTTCGCCGACCAGTTCTTGCAGCACGCGGGTGAACCGACTCCAGGCGCGTTCATGAGCATCGGCTACAGCGCCCCCGTTTCCATCGGCGTGGATGATCAGATCAATCGGGCCGTGCTGAAAATGCCAACGGTTGTCAGGCAGCCAGTTGCGGCAGGCGTGCATGCTGTGCATTTCTTCAACCCAGCAGCGGCGGGCGGCCCAGGGGCCATGGGTTGACCGAGGGCAGCGTCAACCAGCTGCGCGCCTGCGGCGCGCCTTCGTTGTGCCACGCGCCGTTTGTCAGGACGTCTTGGAGGCTGCGTATCTGCTCCATGTGGCCACCCAAAGCCTCATAGTCAGCGCTGCGCATGCTGAATTCGATGGGCGCAACGATGGCGGGGGTGGGCACGGTACCGAAACTGTTGTCGGGCATGCGCAGCACATCGGCCATGACGGTGATGCCGCCGCCGGGCCACACATAGGCTGGCGCGCCGCCACAGGTCACGTTGACCAGCGCGTTTTTGATCGAGCGGGTCAGCAGCACCGGGTTTTCAGTGACGCCCGCGCGCAAGCTGCCGCCTGCTCCGCCCAGGAAGAGAACCGATGCCAATGAGGGCTCGCAGTTCTCGCCGATGCGGTCCACGATCCGGCGGATCTCATCAGGCATCTGCGCCTCTACCGGTGCCAGTTGCTCATCCAGCACATACCAGCTGGCGTGCTCCCCGGTCGTCGAGGTCATAAGCAAGCGCAAACCGGGCCACGCCACGTCTGCATCCCAGCCTTCAATGATGGCAAGGGGGTCCGCGATGTCGGTGCCGCCCCATCCGGTGCCAGGGTTGGCCACCTGAAAGTAGCGCCCCGGTGTGGATTTTCGTCCGTGCATCTGGATGCCCGAAGGCTTCATGTCCAGGCACCGGCCGGCCTGGTGCTCGGTCAGCACGCCCGTGATGTGGTCATCCACCACCACCACCTCATCGGCGTGGCCGAAGAACTGGCGCGCAAAGATGCCGATGGCCGCCGATCCGCAGCCCACGCGCATACGCTTCTCTGCGACACCGTTGACGATGGGCGCACGGCCCGCTTGAATGATCAATTGCGAACCACCGTCGATGGTGAACTCCACTGCCTGCTTGTTGCCCAGCAGTTGCATCATCTCGGCAGTGATGCGGCCTTCTTTTTTTGTACCCCCGGTCAGGTGGTGCACCCCACCCAACGACAGCATTTGCGAGCCGTATTCGGCTGTAGTTACATGGCCCACCACCTCGCCCTTGCAGCGCACATTGGCCTGCTCGGACCCGAGGAATCGGTCCGTGTCAATTTTCACCTTGAAGCTGCAATAGCTGAAGATGCCCTCAGTGACCACGGTCACCATGTCCACGCCATCCACCTTGGAGCCGACGATGAACGGCGCGGGTTTGTAGTCAGGATAGGTGGTGGACGAACCCACGCCGGTGACAAAGACCTCCTCGGTGAGCAACAGGTCCCCGGACCATGTGGGAGGCTCAACCGCCTCGACACCGTCGCTGGAGGTTGCCCGGCCTGCGAAGGGCACCAGCGTTTGTTCTCCGGCCTCCAGCGTCTTGCGCAACAGCACGACAGGGTCTACCCGCACCAACACGCCTGCCTGATTGGCATAGCGGTCACACGCACCCGCGCGACCTTCAGATATCTGACACAGCACGGGGCAGGCATTGCACTCCACCTTGGCGGCGTTCATGCGCTCGTTGCGTGGTCGCGCCCGTTCAAGGACCTGCGGCAACTCGGGCATGTCCATGCCCGGAAGTCCATCGGTCTTGGTGTGTTCAGTCATCGTGGAGGCCCATCCATTGCATCGTTTCAAACGCTTGTACGCTCATTGCATTTTGTGTAGCATTCACTTAACGTACATGTTGCAATCACTACATTTCACGTCAATGTAGCGCAATCATTCTTGGTCTGCAATAGTGTTTTCGCGCACCCTGAAACGGTGCACAAGGAGCCCCAAAATGACGCACGTTGTCACAGACGCATGCATTCGGTGCAAATACACCGACTGCGTCGATGTATGCCCGGTGGATTGCTTCAAGGAGGGGCCGGAGTACCTGGTCATCGATCCGGATGAGTGCATCGATTGCGCGGTGTGTATTCCGGAGTGCCCGGCGAATGCCATATATGCGGACACAGACCTTCCCGCCGAGTTCGAATCCTTCCTCGAATTCAATAAAAAGCTGGCTCCGGGCCTGCCCACAATCACCAAAAGAAAGCCTCCGCTCCCAGATGCGGAACAATGGAGGGTTGTGAGCCACAAGCTTTCCGGCCTGAATTTGAGTCCCTAGGGGCGTTACACACCGGACTTTCAGCCAGCTTTTCACCCGTTTTTTCAACTTTGCCGACTAAAAAACCATGAGCGCCTTTCTAGAAGAACGCGTCCTGACCGTCCACCACTGGACCGACCGCCTGTTTTCTTTCACCACCACGCGCGACACCGCTCTGCGCTTTTCCAACGGTCATTTCACGATGATTGGCCTGCGCGGTGAAAATGGCAAACCGCTGCTGCGCGCTTACAGCATCGTGAGTCCCAACTATGAAGAACACCTGGAGTTCCTCTCCATCAAGGTGCCCGACGGCCCGCTGACCTCACGCCTGCAGCACATCAAGGTGGGTGACACCATCGTGGTCGGCAAGAAGCCCACGGGCACTTTGCTGATCGACTACCTGCTGCCCGCCAAGCGCCTGTACATGTTGTCCACTGGCACTGGCGTCGCCCCGTTTCTCAGCCTGATCCGTGACCCCGAGACTTACGAAAAGTTTGAGGAAGTCATTTTGGTGCATGGGGTCCGCGAAGTGAAGGAGCTGGCCTACCACGACTACATCACGCAGGAGCTGCCCCAGCACGAGTTCCTGGGCGAGACCGTGAGCAAACAACTCAAGTACTACCCCACGGTGACGCGCGAAGCATTCAAACACCAGGGCCGCGTCACGACCGTCATCGAAAACGGTCAGATGGCGAAAGATTTGGGTTTGCCAGCACTCAATCCGGTCGAAGACCGTGTGATGATCTGTGGCAGCCCCGAGATGCTGCGCGACCTCAAGCACATGATGGAAGAACGCGGCTTCAAGGAAGGCAACACCACCAAGCCCGGTGACTTTGTGATTGAACGCGCCTTTGCAGAGCAGTGACCCCGGCTGGCCTTGAAGACGTGTTCTGAAAGGCCCGCTCCAACCGACTGGATCCGCCATGTCTGCCACCCCCACCAAAAGCCGCACTGCAGCCACCCGCTCCTCTACTGCCCGCAAAACGGGGGTGCGCGAACAGGCGGCGCAGACCACACGCGACAACATCTTGAAAGCGGCGACCAAGGTGTTCGCGCGCTATGGCTACGAAGGCGGCAGCGTGGAGAAGATTTCGAAGGCGGCCAAGTCCTTCGACCGGATGATCTACTACTACTTCGGCAGCAAGGAAGGTCTCTTCATTGAGGTGCTGGAGGAGATCTACCGGCGCATGAACGACTCCGAAGCGACCCTCGATATCCGGCTGGGCGAACCCATCGAGTCGTTGAAAGCGGTCGTGCGGTTCGTCAGTCAGTACTACCGCAAGCACCCCGAGTTCGTTACGCTGCTCAACACAGAAAACCTGCACAAAGGCAAACATATCTCCAAGTCGCTGCGGGCACGCGAATACTCGTCCCCCGCAGTGTCAGTGATTGAGCAGGTGCTGACCAGCGGAGTTGCGCAGGGCGTTTTCCGCCCCGACATGCGCGCGCGCGACCTGTATTTGCTGATTGCGTCGATGGGTTATTTTTACCAGTCCAACCGCTACACACTCTCCGCGTTTCTGGGAGAAGACATCGATCTGCCGGAAGCTGTGGCGCATTGGGATGACTTCATGATCGACGTGGTACTGCGCACCGTGAAGGCAGAGACCGCGCCTTAAGGCATTGGCGCTGTGTGATGGCCGCTAGAAGGGCAAGGGCTGTCTTACTGTATGGGATGCAGCCCAGTACGCCTTGTCACCCTGGCTTCTCTTCCCCGCGACGTCTCATTGCTGTGCAGGTTGCGGCGTTCTGCCGCCCCTGCTGCGCACGACCCTGAACGTTGTGCGCCCACGCTCTGCAGCGCCCTTGTTTGTTGCACGAACTTATTGCACGACCGGGCCCTCTTATGTAGTATTCCCTACACGAATCGCAACGCGCCCGCAGCGCAGTGCGCCCCCTTCTTCCAATCGACTGGTACCCCCATGGCAGAAATTTCCACCCAGGCCACTTCCGGCAAAGTCGTTATCAAAAACATCGGTTTGCTGCTGTCGGGCGATTTGGATCACCCCATCCTCGACGCCGACACCATTGTGGTGAACGATGGGCTGATCGTGGCCGTGGGCCGCGAGAAGGACTGCGACACCGAGCATGCGCGCACCACCATCGACGCCCGGCAGACCTGCGTGGCGCCCGGCCTGATTGACAGCCACGTGCACCCCGTTTTTGGCGACTGGACGCCGCGCCAGAACCAGATTGGCTGGATCGATTCCACCATGAACGGGGGCGTCACCACCATGGTCTCGGCAGGCGAGGTGCATCTGCCCGGCCGGCCAAAGGACATCGTGGGATTGAAGGCGCTGGCCATCACGGCGCAACGTTCGTTCGACAACTTCCGCCCCGGCGGCGTGAAGGTTATTGCGGGCGCCCCGGTCATCGAAAAAGGCATGGTCGAACAGGACTTCAAGGACCTGGCCGATGCAGGTGTCACGCTTCTGGGTGAAGTGGGGCTGGGTTCGGTCAAGGCCGGTTACGAAGCCAAGCAAATGGTGGAATGGGCGCGCAAGCATGGCATCCAGAGCACAATCCACACGGGGGGGCCGTCCATTCCCGGCTCCGGTCTGATCGACAAAGATGTGGTTCTGGAGGCCGACGCCGATGTGATTGGCCACATCAACGGCGGCCACACCTCTCTGCCCTGGAAGCATGTGTGCGAGCTGTGCGAGAAATCATCCCGCGCCATCGAACTGGTGCACAACGGCAACGAGAAAATCGCCATTCAGGCGGCACGCGCTGCCATCGAGTTGAAATGCCCCCATCGCGTGATTCTGGGCACCGATGGGCCTGCTGGCTCGGGCGTGCAGCCCCTGGGCATGCTGCGCATGATTGCGCTGATCTCCAGCTTTGCCGACATCCCCGCTGAACTGGTGTTCTGCTTTGCCACTGGCAACACTGCGCGCATTCGCAATCTCAACTGCGGCCTGATCGAGGTGGGCCGTGCCGCCGACTTTGTGTTCATGGATAGGGCGCAGCACACTGCAGGCGCTACGCTTCTGGAGAGCGTTCAGTTGGGGGACATCCCCGGCATTGGGATGGTCATGATTGACGGCTTAGTACGTTGCGGACGCAGCCGCAACACGCCGCCTGCCAACGAGATCCCGGTGGTTGTATAGCCTGCGTCACTGGTGATTTTGAGTCACCCGTCCCGCGGTAGCCGCTCCTTCATCATGCGTTCTCGCTCCTCCTGAAACGCCCGAGCGCAGCTGGCCGAAAACAGCAACACCGCTGACGAGAAGAAAATCCACATCAACAAAACCACCAACGAGCCCGCAGCGCCGTAGGCGGACACCACTGCGGCTGTGGACAAATACCACGCCAGCAACTGTTTGCCCACGGTAAACAAGGTGGCGCCCACCACGGCACCCGCAACGATGCAACGCATAGGCGGTTTGGCGCCCACGCCAATGCGCATGAGCCCCACGAAAAGCGCCACAGCAAACCCAAACGCCACGGCCTCGTTGACGATCTGCATGATGGGCGCCAGGGGCGCAAACGCAAAATGGGCGCCCGCCCAGGCCCCCACCAAATTGATCACCGTGGACATCGCCAGCGACACCAACAACAGAAATCCGAGCGCCAACACGTACGCCAGTCCGCGCAGCCGCAGTGAGGCCAATCGCCACCACGCCGCGCCTTGAGGGGCAGTGCCCTGACCGCGCCACAGTTGCCCAAACGCCGACTGCAGTTCCACAAACACTCCAGTCGCCCCCGAAAGCAGCACCACAAAACCAATGATGGATGCCAACCGCCCCTCAGAGGGTTCCTGGGCACTCTGCAAAGCCTGGCGGATCACGTCCGCCACTTGCTGGCCCATCACCGCTTGTACCTGGCTGATCAGACTGGACTCCAGGTAGCTGCGATCCATCCACCAGCCCAGCACGCCCACCAGCAGGATCAACAGTGGCGCCAGGCTCAACATGCCGTAAAAGGACATGGCTGCGCTCATGCGCAGGCCTTCTGCGTCCAGCCACATCTGCGCCGCTCGTACAAACGGCATGACGGGTCGCCAGAAAGGCGCAAGGGACTGCACGAGGCGCTGAACGGCGGAGGGCTTCTGGGGAGACTGGTGGTAATCGGCGGCGGTCATCACGCAAGCCTATCGGCGTTCTGCGGATCTGCCCACCCTCCTAAGGCCCTTCAGGAAGTAGGCGGCATCCCACATCCGCGAACCCCTTTGCCAATGCCCCCACACCCATGCGCCCGGGGCGACAACCCCGCCGGGAGGGCGTCGACATAATGCGCGCATGCCATCGCCCCACCGTGCATCACCCCAGCGCGCAGCCGCACCGCCAGCGGGTGCGGACCGGCACTTTGTGACTGCGCTTGCGCGTGGCCTCGATGTACTGGCGTGTTTCCGTGCGGGCGACAAACTGCTGGGCAACCAGGAGATCGCACAGCGCTGCCAACTGCCAAAGTCCACCGTGTCGCGCCTCACCGCCACGCTGACGCGGCTGGGCTACCTAATCCATGTGGAAGAAAGCGGCAAGTACCGGCTGGGGACGGCCACTTTGTCGCTCGGCAGCGCCATGCTGGTGCGCCTGGACGTGCGCCAGGTGGCCCGCCCGTTGATGCAGGAGCTGGCAGACTTTGCGCGCGCCGAGGTGTCGATGGGGACACGCGACCGGTTGTCGATGATCTATGTGGAAAACTGCCGCAGCCAGGCCCTGCACACCCTCAGCCTGGACGTGGGTTCACGCATATCCCTGGCCACTTCTGCCATGGGACGGGCATGGCTGGCGGCGGCGCCAGTACGCGAGCGCAGCGCTTCCCTGGCGCACCTGCAGGCACGCGACGAGGCAGCATGGCCGCAGGTGCAGGCGGGCATTGACCAGGCCCTGCTGGACTACCGCAATCTGGGGGTCACCACCTCGTTTGGCGACTGGCAGAAAAACGTGAACGCCATTGCCCGCAGCTTTCAGCCCGGTGGGGGCCTGCCGCGCATGGTCATCAACTGTGGAGGACCCTCTTTCAACGTGACACAAGATGCACTGCTGACCGAGGTACGCCCGCGCCTCATTGAAATCGTGGCGCGCATCGAAACAGCGCTGTATCGCTGATCCTCCGCGTTGCTGCGTGGACTCACCCGGGAGTGTCCAAAGTGACAGCCTCTACGGCACAGCCTCGCTAGCATGCAAGTGCGTTGCACATCGACCCGCCTACCCTGGAGACAAACACACATGAGCGTCAAACAACTCTTCGATCTCACCGGCCAGGTGGCATTGGTCACCGGCGGATCGCGCGGGCTGGGCCTGCAGATGGCCGAGGCCCTGGGCGAGATGGGCGCCAAGCTCGCCATCACAGCGCGCAAGGCAGACGAACTGGCCGAAGCCAAGAAGCACCTGGAAGGCTTGGGCTACGAGGTGCTGACGGTGGTGAACGACCTGCAAAAGACCGCTGAAATCCCTGGCCTGGTCGACCAGGTGCTGACACGTTTTGGCACCATCGACATCCTTGTGAACAACGCTGGCGCCACCTGGGGCGCCAAGGCCGAAGACCACCCTGATGCCGCCTGGCACAAGGTGATGGACCTGAACGTGAATGCGCCGTTTTTTCTGTCACGCGAAGTCGGCAAGCGCTGCATGATCCCGAAGGGCAAGGGCAACATCATCGTCACAGCATCGGTAGCGGGTATCAAGGGAACGCCGCCCGGCATGAACACCATCGCCTACAACACCTCCAAAGCCGCGGCCATCCACTTTGCGCGCACGCTGGCGTCCGAATGGGGTCACTATGGCATCCGCGTCAACGCGATCTGCCCCGGGTTTTTCCCCAGCAAGATGGCCAGTGGGCTGATTGAAAAATTGGGTCCTGCAATGATTGAACGCACACCCCTGCGCCGTATTGGCGGCGAAGAGGACTTGAAGGGCGCCGTGGTGTTTCTGGCCTCCGATGCGTCCCGCCACATCACCGGCCATGCCATCGTGGTGGATGGTGGTGCCAGCTTGATTTGACCCCCCTGAGGCGCTGCGCGCCCTCCCCCCAAGGGGGACGACGGCCTTGGCTGCGGGGCGGCCCCTGCTGGCAATCCTCGCGGTACCGTTGGGCCTGTTTTGCAGCAAAGCGCCCGATCCGAATCCCCTAGAAAGTCTCTCCCTCCCCCATGTCTGACCGCCACCTCGCCCATTGGCCCCCCGGCCTGTCGCGCCACCTCACGCTGCCGCAAACCAACCTGTTTCACAACGCCGAGGTGTCAGCCGCGCGGTTTCCGGACAAGCCGTTTCTGGTGTTCTACGACACGCTTGTGACGTTCCGCCAGTTCCAGCAGCAGGCCGAGCACATTGCGGGTTTTCTGCAGCAGGTGTGTGGCGTGAAGGCGGGCGACCGGGTGCTGCTGTACATGCAGAACAGCCCGCAATGGATTCTGTCGTTCTACGGCATCCTGCGGGCCAACGCGGTGGTGGTGCCGGTGAACCCGATGAACATGACCGAAGAGCTGCGCCACTATGTGCAGGACAGCGGCGCCACGGTTGCATTTGTGCCGCAAGACCTGCATGCGCAGGCACAGCCGCTGGTGAGCCTGGCCGATGGCGGTGGAGGCTTGAAGCACCTCATCGTGGCGGCCTACAGCGACTACCTGCAGGTGCCCACTGACTTGCCTGTGCCCGCCTTTGTGAGCGCGCCGCGTCAAGCCATCGATGCGCCGGGCGTCACGCTGTGGAGCGACATGCTCGCGCAGCAGCACATGCCAGGCCCGCTGACGGCCGGGCCCGATGACCTGTGCGTGATGCCCTACACATCGGGCACCACCGGCCATCCCAAGGGCTGCATGCACACGCACCGCAGCGCCATGAGCACGCTGGTGGGCGGGGCGCAGTGGTTCTCGCGCACGCAAGACGCGACCTATCTGGCCGTGCTGCCGCTGTTCCACGTCACCGGCATGTCGGGCAGCATGAACGGGCCGCTGTTTGTGGGCGCCACCGTCGTGGTGCTGCCGCGCTGGGACCGCGACGCCACGGCGCAACTCATGCAGCGCTATCGCATCAGCATCTGGCAAGCGATATCGACCATGGTGGTGGACTTCCTGGCCAACCCGCGCATTGCCGAATACGACATTTCCAGCCTGCAGGCCATCCGCGGCGGAGGCGCGGCCATGCCCAAGGCGGTGGCCCAGCGCCTGAAGGAGCTGACGGGGCTCGACTATGTGGAAGGCTATGGCATGTCCGAGACCATGGCCGCCACCCACATCAACCCACCACACCGGCCCAAGCCGCAGTGCCTGGGCATTCCGGTGTTTGACGTGGACGCACGCGTGGTGGACCCGGCCAGCTTTGCCGAACTGCCCCCCGGCGAGATCGGCGAGATCGTGGTGCATGGCCCGCAGGTGATGTTGGGCTATTGGAACAACCCACAGGCCTCGGCCGACAGCTTCATCACCCTGGATGGCAAACGCTTTCTGCGCACCGGCGACCTGGCGCAGGTGGACGAAGACGGCTACTTCTTCATGGTGGACCGCCTCAAACGCATGATCAACGCCTCAGGCTACAAGGTGTGGCCCGCCGAGGTTGAAGCCATGATGTATGCCCACCCCGCCATTCAGGAGGTGTGTGTGATTGCCACCCACGACGAGCGACGGGGCGAGACCGTGAAGGCCCTGGTCGTGCTACGCGAAACCTTCAAGGGCCAGATCACCGAGCAGGCCATCATCGACTGGAGCCACAACCACATGGCCGCCTACAAAAGCCCGCGCATCGTGCAGCTGGTGGACAGCCTGCCCAAGTCAGGCACGGGCAAGGTGCAATGGCGCGAGCTGCAGGAGCAGGAAAAAAAACAGGCGGCCACGGGCTGAACCCTTTCGCACGATCTCCCACCCAGCCACCGGCATGATTACTCCCATCGTCCCCGCTGCAATCGCAGTTCCCGTAGATCCACCCTATCGCACCATCGCGGACCAGGTGCGCGAACACGCGCGGGTCCGTCCGGACCAGCCCGCCCTGGTACAGGGCGATGAGGTCATCACCTACGGCGAGCTCGACGCGCTGATGGACCGCATCGCCAGCGGCCTGCAACGCGACGGCCTGCAGCCCGGCGATTGCATTGCCCTGTGCGGCGCCAACTCGCCCTTGCAGGCGGCGATGTTCCTGGGGGCCCTGCGCGCAGGCGTGGTGGTGGCACCCGTAGCCGTCAGCAGCACAGCCGCCAGCCTCGCCTCGATGCTGCGCGACGCGCAGGCGCGCTGGCTGGTCGTCGACGGCACCGCCACCGATGTGCTGCCAGCGGACCGCATGGAGCCGTGCATTGCGCTCACGCCAGATGCGCCCGGTGTGCCATTGCGGGACTGGCTGCCTGCGCCGGGCAGCAAGCCAGCGCCTGTGGATGTGCCACCCGAAGCGCCGTTCAACATCATTTATTCATCAGGCACCACAGGCACCCCGAAGGGGATCGTGCAGTCGCACGGCATGCGCTTTCTGCACGTGGTGCGTGGCGCCCGCTACGGGTATGGGCCGGGCACCGTCACACTGCTGGCAACGCCGCTGTATTCCAACACCACGCTGGTGGTGTTTTTCCCCACGCTGGGTTGGGGCGGCACCGTGGTGCTGATGGGCAAGTTCGATGCTGCGCAGTACCTCGCGCTGGCGCAGGCCCACCGCGCCACGCACACCATGCTGGTGCCGGTGCAGTACCAGCGGATCATGGCGCTGCCATCGTTTGGCGCGTTTGACCTCTCGGCCTATAAAGCCAAGTTCTGCACGAGCGCGCCGTTTTCCGGCGCTCTCAAGGCCGATGTAGTGGCGCGGTGGCCGGGCCAGTTGATCGAGTTCTATGGCATGACCGAGGGCGGCGGCACGTGCATCCTGGAGGCCCATGCATTCCCGGACAAACTCCACACCGTGGGCCGCCCGGCCGATGGCCACGACATTCGCTTGATTGATGACGCAGGCGTGGAAGTGCCCGCCGGGCACACCGGCGAGGTGGTCGGCCACTCGGGCAGCATGATGACCGGCTACCACGGTCAGCCCGACAAAACCCGCGAGGCCGAGTGGTACGCCCCGGACGGCAAACGCTTCATCCGCACCGGCGATGTCGGGCGCTTTGATGCCGACGGGTTTCTCACTCTCATGGACCGCAAGAAGGACCTCGTCATCTCGGGCGGCTTCAATATCTACCCCAGCGACCTGGAGGCGCTGCTGCGCCAGCACCCCGCCGTGGCCGAGGCGGCGGTGGTCGGTGTGCCCTCCGCGCAATGGGGCGAGACCCCGGTGGCTTTTGTGGTGGCGCGGTCAGGCGCATCGGTGCTGGCCCGCGACCTGATGGCATGGCACAACGCGCAGGTAGGCAAAACACAGCGCCTGGCAGACCTGCAATGGGCGGATGAACTGCCCCGCAGCGCCATTGGCAAGGTGCTCAAACGGCAGCTGCGCGACAGCTACACCGGCCCCGCAGCCTGAGCAAATAACCCCCAGGAGACCGACAGCCATGACAGCCTCTTCCTCCCTCCTTGTCCGCAGCGGCGCCGGCCCAGCACGCTGCAGCATCATCAGCCTCATCCATTAACCGCCGCCGCTTCTCGGCCGGGCTTGTGACCGTCGGGGCGGCCGTTGCTGCACCTTCCACTTGGGCACAGAACTGTGCCCGCCAAGCCAATCCGCCGACGTCACTGCGCGCTGGGGCAGCTCGCCCCGCGGAGTTCGAGAGCTTCACCACCAGTGAAATCGCAAAATGGGGCAAGGTGATCCGCGACGCAAAGGTCACAGTGGAGTGACCGCCTGAGCGGCAGGGCAGGCTGGATCTGCAAGCCATCTTTTGCTTCTGAATTGATAGCTATTACCGCTTATTGGATAAGCGCTAGAGGCCAAAAACACCATTATTTCAGAACCCGAGACGCTGCCACCCAGTAAGTCCTCTTAGCGCAGCGCAACTGGACACCACCGCGCCGCCTGCACGCGCCGGGTTGTGCCTGCGGCCGAACCTGCCCTGGGGGCCCCGAGAAGACGAGCAAACAAAAAAGCCCGCCGGATGTCCCTGCGGGCTTGGTGTTTTGCGCAAGGGCCACGGGGCTCGCAGCCCTGCCCCGCCTTACTTGGCCAGATCCGCCAGCTTGATTTCCTTCACCTTGCCTCCCTCCACAATCGCCACGCGTGTGTTGGCGGTGGAGCCACCGCGCTCGTCAACGCCGTTCATCTCGTGCGGGTTGTGCTCGCTGGGCAGCGACTTGAAGGCTTTGTCCAGCTGCGCACGAATGGCAGCGGCGTCGGTGGTGCTGCCTGCCAGCTTCATGGCCATGGCGGTGGCGTGCACGGCGGTGTAGTTCAGAGATACCTCCGAGCTGGGGTCTCGGCCGGGGTTGGCTTTGCGAAAGCGCTCCACAAACGCCTTGGTCACAGGTGAGCTGTCTTCCACCACGGGCAGCACGCCGATGGAGCCTTCCAGCGGGCCGTAGCCACCGGTGATCTTGCCGATCTCATCCATCTTGGCTTGGTCGATGATCACAAAACCGCCCTTGAAACCCAGCTCACGCGCCTGCTTGATCACAAGGCCGGTGGGCTCGGATGCGCCGCCCACAAACAGCACATCGGGCTTGGAGGCCAGCACGCGGCTCACGCCGCTGTAGAAGTCGGTAGCCCGGTTGTAGGACATGGGGTTCTCGGCCACCACTTTGCCGCCCGCGGCTTCCCAGGCTGGCTTGAACGCAGCGGTCCAAGCCTTGGCGTAGTCATGGTCGGCGTTGGCAATGGCCATGTTCTTGCCGTACTTGGTCATCGAATGGTTCACGAATGGCTTGATGTACGACGTGAACTCGGGCGGGATGCGCAGCGTGAGCTTGTTGTTGCGCTCGGTGATCTGCGGCACGCTGGTGTACGACAGCAGCAGCACCTTTTGCGCCTCGTTGGTGGCCATCACCGCAAAGCTGCCGCCCGAATGCGGCACCAGCACGACTGGGGCCTTGTGCTCTTGCACCAGGCGCTGAGTGTTGATGGCGGTCTCGGACGGGTTGTACTTGTCGTCCAGCGCCACGATTTCGAGCTTGACCTTCTGGCCGCCCACTTCCAGGCCCTTGGCGTTGATTTCCGCCACGGCCATTTCCATGCCGCTGAGCACGTTCTTGCCGTACAGCGCGGCACCGCCGCTCAAGGGGCCCGAGTAGCCGATCTTGACGACCTGCTGGGAGAATGCCGGGCTGGCGCCCAGCAGCGCTGCCACGGCAAAGGCGCTGGCACCGAGTCGAAGAAGGGTCTTGCGTTTCGTGATCATGCTGTCTGTCTCCTTGGGGTTGGTCTGCGGAAAGTCTCAGGGTTGTCAGAGTGCTCATGCGCCGATGTACGCTCGGCGCACTTCGTCGTTGTTCATCAGGCTTTCAGGGTCGCCTTCCATCACGATGCGACCGCTTTCGATCACGTACGCACGGTGGGCAATCTTGAGCGCGGCAAACGCGTTCTGCTCGGCCAGAAGCACCGTGGTGCCCGCCTGGTTGATGCGCTGGATGACCTCGAACGTCTGCTTGATCACGAGCGGCGCCAGGCCCAGCGAGGGCTCGTCCAGCAGCAGCACCTTGGGGCGGCCCATCATGGCGCGGCCAATGGCCACCATTTGCTGCTGTCCGCCACTGAGTGAGCCTGCGGGGTCGTCCTTCTTCTCGGCCAGGATGGGGAACAAGGCAAACACCTCGTCGAGCACTTTCTTGCTGCCCGCGGTGTCGCCGCGGTGCACGTAGGCGCCCAGCATCAGGTTCTTCTGCACCGACATGCCCGGGAACAGCTTGCGCCCCTCGGGGCACTGCACCACCCCGTTGGCCACGATCTGCGAGGGCTTCATGCCCACCAGCTCCTTGTCGCCGTAGCGCACGCTGCCGCCCGCTGCGCGGTGGATGCCACTGATGGTGAGAAAAATGGAGCTTTTGCCCGCGCCGTTGGCCCCCAGCAGCACCACCAGTTCGCCTTGTTTGGCGTGCAGGCTGACGCCGTTGAGCGCCTGAAAGCTGCCGTATTTGAGCGAGAGGTTGTCAAGCTGGAGCATGTTCGCTCCCCAGGTAGGCGTCGATCACGGCCGGGTTGGCGCGGATCTCGGCGGGGGTGCCTTCGGCAATCTTTTCGCCATAGTTCAGCACCAGAATCCGGTCGGCCAGGCTCATGATCATGTTCATCTTGTGTTCAATGAGGCACACCGTCAGGCCGTTGGCCACCATCTTGCGGATGAGGTTGGCCAGGCCCTGGGTTTCGTCAGGGTTCACGCCCCCTGCGGGTTCGTCCAGCAGTACCAGGCGCGGCCCGGTGGACAGCGCCAGCGCAAAGGCCACGCGCTTGCGCTCTTCTTGCGAGATGTCGCCTGCAATGCGGTTCTCCAGGTGCGAAAGCCCCACAAAGTTGAGCGCCTCGCGCGCCTTCTCGCGGCAGACGCGTTCCTCCTCGCGCAGGCGGCTGGAGTTGCGCAGCACATCAAGCAGGCCCGACTGCGTGCGCAGCCGGTGGCCCACGATAAGGTTGTCCAGCACCGTGGCCATGTCGAACAGCGCCGTGGTCTGAAAGGTGCGCGCCACGCCCAGGCGGGCCACCTGGTCGGTGCGCAGCGACGTCACATCGCGCCCGTCCAGCGTCACCGTGCCCGACGTGGGCCGGTGCGTGCCGCTGATGAGGTTGAAGAACGTGGTCTTGCCCGCACCGTTGGGGCCGATGATGGCGTTGATCTTGCCCGCCTCGATGGTAGTGCTGACGTCATTGACCGCTGCCAGGCCCCCAAAACGTTTGGTGAGGTGTTCGATCTTAAGCACGGTCACCTCCTGTTGCAGTGGCGGTGGCTGCGGCAGTCGTGGCGGTCGGCGTTCCTGTCTGCGGCCGTCCAGCCGCCTGCTCGGGCCGCTGCGGTGCCGTGCGCTGTGCAGCCCGGCGCGCACGCCAGCCGAGGTAAGTGCCCACAATGCCGTGGGGCACAAAAATCACCAGCAACACCAGGATGGGACCAAACACCAGGAAGCGGTATTCCTGCAGGAACTGCAGGTACTGCGTGAGCCACGGCATGGCCAGCGCCCCCAGCAGGGGCCCCAGCAAGGTGCCCAGGCCACCAATGAGCATGTACATGGTCATGTCGAAGGTGTGCTCCACCCCCGCCACGCCGGGGCCGATGAAGCGCACATACCCTGCGTACAAACCTCCTGCCAGGCCGGCGTAGAACACCGACAGCATGAATGCCAGCACCTTGTTGCGCATGAGGTTGATGCCCAGGGACTCCGCCAGCTCGTCGCTGTTGCGAATGGCCATGAACGTGCGGCCCAGCAGCGAGTTGACGATGCGGCGCATGGCCCACATGCCCACCACCAGCCAGAAGAACGCCAGGTAATACAGCGCCAGCGGCGTATCAAACGTGATGCCGCCAATCGGCGACGGCGCCGGGATGCCGATGATGCCCACCGTGCCATGGGTGAGGCTTTCCCACTTCTCGATCACCAAAAACATGATGTAGCCCACGCACAGCGTGAAGATCGAAAAGTAGTGCCCCTTGAGCCGCAGCGACAAAATGCCGATGAAGAACCCCAGCACTGTGGTCACCACTCCCGACAGCGCAAACGCCACCCAGAACGGCACCTGGTGGTCTACCGTGAGGATGCCCACCGTGTAGGCCCCCACGGCCATGAAGCCGCTGTGCGCCAGGTTGAACTGCCCCGTGTAGCCGGTGATGAGGTTCAGGCCGATGGTGGCAATGGCAAAGATATAGGCCGTGCCCATCACCGTAAGGTGGTAGTCGTTGCCCGCCATCAGCGGAAACGTCAGCCCCGCAGCAAACAACAGAGTCCAGCCCCACTTGCCTTCAAGGTATGCCATGTCAGTGCGCTCCCTTGGTGAACAGGCCCTGCGGGCGCACCGACAAAATCGCCACCAGCAGCACAAAGGCGATGATGTCCTTGTAATCGGTGGAGATGTAGAACGCGCCAAAACTTTCGGCAAAGCCGATGATCAGCCCGCCGATGATGGCCCCTGGCACGCTGCCCATGCCGCCCAGAATGATGATCACGAACGCCTTGGTGATCACCAGATGCCCCATGGCCGGGTACACCAGGTTGATGGGTGCATACAGCGTGGCTGCAATGGCCGCCAAAATGCCCGATATGGCAAAGGTCAGCATGGCCACACGGTTGGCGTCAATGCCCACCAGCGATGCGCCATCGCGGTTCTGCGCCATGGCGATGATGGTGGAGCCCATCACGGTTTTGGTCAGGAACAAGTGCAGCACCACCATCAGCACAAACGCCGCCGCAATGATCAACAGGCGCTGCACCGGCGCCGTCACACCGGCCAGGTCAATGATGCCGTTGTACGGGGTTTGCATGCGATGAAAATCCGCGCCCCAGATCGCTTGCGCCCCGGCCTCCAGGAACAGCAGCACCCCAATGGCTGCAATCATGGGGTGCAGGCCCGAGGCCTTGCGCAGCGGATGGAACACCAGCCGCTCCGACAGCACCCCGATCAGGGCAACTGCAGCGGCAGAACCCGCCATGGCTACCCAGTAGTTAAAGCCCCAGGCGGCCATGAGGTGCCATGACACAAAGGCCCCCGCCATGTAGAACGCACCGTGTGCAAAGTTGGGCACGTGCAGGATGCCGTACACCAGGGTCAGGCCCAAAGCCACCAGGCTATAGATGCCGCCGAGCGTGAGCCCGTTGAGCACTTGCTGCAGAAACAATTCCATCAGCCGCCCCTCCCGGTACGCCGTGCGCTGCCAACGCGCGGCGCTGGCTTTAACAGGGCCTGTGGCCGGGTGATTGGGGCGTCCCCGCGGGGGCGTGTCTCCATCGTCTTGCTCCTGGTAGGTTTGCAGACAGGCCACTTCACCTGCAGTGGCCCAGCATGCCCCGTGTGCTGGTGTGAACCGCTTGCCCCAGCTCTGCGGCTGGGAGCGTGTTGCCATCACATTCAAGGCGTCTTCAGCTTAGTAACGAAGCCCCACAACCCCAACCTTCAATTCCGCTGTGCAGAACATTTCAGGGTAATCACCCAGCGTTTGGCTGGCGTGCAAGTCATGTGTGCGACTTTGCACAGCCGTTGGCAGACACAGACTGAAACACCTGCATGCCTTTACCCGTTTCTGCGCTGCAGAATGAAATGCCGCCCCCGCCAACTCGCCACCCCTGGAGCCCCATGCCTACGCCCCCACTTGCTCGCCTGCGCACCGTTCTGCAAACCCACGTAGCCCAGGGCCTGCTGCCTGGCGCGGTGGCGCTGGTGCACCACCAGGGCCACACCGTGCTGCACGAGGCCGTAGGTGAGCAACACCCTGGGGCCAACGGCCAACCCGGGCCCGCCATGACGCGCGACACGGTGTTTCGCATCTATTCGATGACCAAGCCCATTGCCTCGCTGGTGGCGCTGATGCTGATGGAAGAAGGCCGCCTGCTGCTGTCACACCCCGTGTCGCACTACCTGCCCGCCTTTGCAGGCCAGCGGGTGTTCGACGAAGCCACCGGCCAGACCGTGCCCGCCCAACGCGAAGCCACCGTGCACGACCTGCTGCGCCACACCGCAGGTCTGAGCTACGCGTGGGAAGCGGGCACCGTGCCCGACGCCTACCGCGCCGCGCGCATCGGCTCACGCCGCCACAAAAATGCCGAGCTGGCCACCGCGCTGGGCCCGCTGCCCCTGGTGCACCAGCCTGGCAGCCGCTGGGAATACAGCCGCGCCACCGACGTATTGGGCGCCGTGCTGGAGGTGGTGGAGGGCGAACCACTGGGCGCAATCCTGCAGCGCCGCGTGTTTGGCCCGCTGGACATGCGCGACACCGGCTTCTCCATCCCGCCGCACAGCCAGCACCGCCTAGCCGAGCCCTTTGCACGCGACCCGCAGACCGGCGCCGACGTGGCGCTGATTGATGTGTCAGCGCCTCCGGTGTTCGAGTCCGCTGGCGGCGGGCTGGTGTCCACCGCCAGCGACTACGCGCGGTTTTTGCAACTCATGCTGGGGCGTGGCACAGCCCCCGGTATCGGCGGACCCGTGCGCCTGGTCAGCCGTGCCACGGTGGACTTCATGACCGCCGACCACATGGGCAGCATCACCGCAGCGGGCGACATTCTGCCCACCGGCTACGGCTTTGGCCTGGGAGTGGCCGTGCGCAAAGCCGCAGGCCTGGCCACCAGCCCCGCATCGGCAGGCACCTACAGCTGGAGCGGGCTGGGTGGCACGTTCTTCTTTGTGGACCCGGCGCAAGACCTGTTCGCCATCTTGCTCACCCAGGCGCCCGGGCAGTTGCGTTATGTGTGCGAGCTGTACCCGGCGCTGGTGTACGCGGCGCTTTGAACTAGGAAACCGCCCTGAGCGGCTTCGCCGCTTCCCCCGCTCTGGCCCTGCGCGCGGGCAGGGGGACGACGCCCTCGCTTGGACTGCGCCAGCTGCAACGGCTGCGCCAGCTGCAACGGCTGCAACGGCTGCAACGGCTGCAACGGCTGTTAGTTACGCCCTGCGCCAAGGGTGCCCACCCGTGCCCCTGCGGCTTACACTCGGCGTCCAGTCACGGCATGCAGCAGGCGCACCGCCCCACTCGCAGGACCGTCAACCAGATCTCTTTTTTATCTCTATGCAGATTCGCTGCGCACTGGTCGGCATGCCCGGCTCGGGCAAATCCACCATCGGCCGCCAGCTGGCCCACCGGGCCGGAGTGCCGTTCATTGACCTGGACCACCGGCTGGAGCAAACCATCGGCACCAGCATTCGCAGCTATTTCGAGGCCGAAGGCGAAGCCAGCTTTCGGGACCTGGAAGCCCAGGTGCTGGCGGACGTTTCGAAGGAGCCCGGGGGCATGGTCCTGTCCACCGGTGGCGGCGCCGTGCTGCGTTCAGAAAATCGCGAGGTACTGCGGCAGTTTGGCAACGTGCTGTACCTGCGCGCATCGCCTGAAGAAATCTACCGGCGCGTGAAACACGACAAGACCCGTCCGCTGCTGCAAGGCGGCAACCCCATGGACAAGCTGCGCGAACTGTATGCAGTGCGCGACGTCCTGTACCGCGAAACCGCGCACTTCGTGATCGAAACCGGGCGGCCGTCGGTGAGCACACTGGTGAACATGATCATGATGCAGCTGGAGATGGCGGCGGGGGCGGAGGGGGCACCCGCCGCGGCCTCGCCCCTGCAAGACTGAAGGCGGAGCGGCGGCAGCGACGCCCGATCAGGATTTCGCTTTCTCGCGCAGCACCGCATTGATCTCCGCGCCATAGATCAGCGTGCTCGCGCTGATGTACAGAAACACGAGGGTGGCGACCACACCCGCAAAACTTCCATAGATCAGAGCCAGCTTGCCCGCTGTGCGCAGCGTGTACGACAGCGTTGCCGCAGCCCCCACCCAGAGAGCGGCGCCGACCAGAGCGCCAGGAAGTACCGTGCTGACGCGCTGTGGAATATCGGGCAGCCAACCGTACAGCAGCGCGTAGAGCGCCACCAGCGTGAGGTAGGCGACCCCGTAGCGCACACCGTCGTAGAGCCAGATCACATCTGCACCGTCCGCTGCCACATTGGTCACTACAAAATGCCAGATGCGGGGCATGACGATCACGGAACTGAAGATCACCAAAAGCCCCGAGCCGACCACCACGGTGAACAACGTGGACTTGATGCGGGCCTTCCAGAACGGCAAACCCCTGTCAATGCCGTAGGAGCGATTGAGCGCCGAACGCACCGCTTGCATGCCGGAGGACCCGGTCCACAGCGTGACGGCCAGCCCCACCGTGACCAATGCCTGGTTGCGCTGGGCCAGCACTTGCTGCACCACCGGTTGCATTGCCTCGCGCACCAGTCGCGGCGCATAGCCGAGCACCCGCTCGGCCAACGCGGCCGCGTCCCCCGGCTGGCCGATGTACGCCGCGGCGGCGGACAAGAGCAGCAGCAGCGGGAACATCGCCAACACCGCCGAAAACGCCAGGCTACCGGCTTGGTTAGCACTCTGGTGCAAAACATAGTTGCGGACCGCCAATACGAGAACGCCCACCACCGGAAGATCGGTGATGACGCGGCCCAGGCGACGCAAGCCCTGCATCATGGGTGAAGACGTCCTTCCACCGAGTCGTCCAGCGTTTTGCCGATCGCAGCGCCAATCACCATCTTGGTGGCGGCCACCAGGCTGCCATGCTTGGTGTCCCAGTAGTAGCCCGAAACCGGTGCAACTTCGATCACCGTCACGCGCGGGTCGTCCTTGCCTTCGGTGAACCAGGTTTTCATGATGGGGTCCCACAGCTCATCGATCAGCGCCCGGTCGCGGTGGATGCTTGCGGTGCCATCCAGCACCAGAAAGCCCGAATGCTTGGAGCCCTGCATAAAGATCCGCACCTGGGGGTCCGCCTCAATCTCGCGGTTCTTGTGGCTATCGGATGCGCTCAAAAACCACAAATGGCCCGCCTCGTCCACCTTCTCCACCCCCATGGGACGCGTGCCGCGCGTTTCGCTGTGGGGCGCGTTGGTGCAAAAGAAACAGGATTGGGCATCTTCGGCCATTTCGCGGATTCGCTCGGTGGCGTCCGTGCCGCTCAGGTGCTTGTGCGTGTCTTCGGGCTGGTTCTGGTTGATTGAATCCATGGCGCGATCTCCGGTTGTGCCTGAAAAGATCGATTGGGCCTGAATCGTCTGGCAAGCCCTGTAGGAACTCGACCATTGACATTGCCCTCTCGTGCGGTCTCCGGCACTGTGGCGCGGCCACCCGCTTGGCTGTCCGCATCACACGCGGGTCGATGTCTTACCGGATCACGTGAATCTTGACTGCTTCGCGGTCTGCGCGGATGTCGCTAGAGTTTTTCAACCGCCACGGATTCGCCATGACACACACTCTTTATTCGCTCCCACATCCCCATTGCTGCATTGAAGAGCGCCTGAGCAGCCGCACGGTCAGTAATGGGTCGGTTGCAGCCGACGTGAGCCCCCACCTGTCGGACGGCAAGGCCCGCAGCGGAAAGCCCCATGAGCCATTGGGTTGACCTCATCCAGTGGCCCGCCTTTGCGGCGTCGGTGATTGCAGCCTGGCTGGTGGGCTCTGAGAACGAGCGCCGCCGAAAATGGGGTTTCTGGGTGTTCCTGGCGAGCAACGTGCTTTGGGTGTGCTGGGGACTACCGGCAGGAGCCAACGCCGTGATCGCTTTGCAAGTGTGTCTGGCAGTCATGAATGTGCGGGGGCTAGTGAAGGCTGCCAAAAGGAACTGAGTTCGGTTGGAGGTTCCAGGCAAAGACGCGCACATCGGCTCGACCTTTACTCCTACACGAAGCGCCAGACGATTGCGCGAACCTCGACGTCCAAACTTTGAAAGGACCTTTCTTATGCGCAAAATGATCTTGATGGCGGTAGCCGGTTACCTGTGGAAAAAGTACCGGGGCCAGAAACAGGCCGAACGCAACTCCGCCAATTCCGCCAATACCGCACCTGTGCGAACCGCGACAGCGGATCACCCATAACGGATTCCAATGGGGCGTGCATACCCGGCGCGCCAACTAGGCCGCGACAGGCGTGATGGGCGCGGTGGGTGGCCCGGGTGGCCCTAACCTCTTTGCGCTGCAAATCGGAGACTTTTACGATGCCCAACAAAAACACCGTCTGCCTCTGGTTCAATGGCACGGCCTTGGAAGCAGCCACGTTTTACGCCGCCACCTTTCCCGACAGCGCCGTGGGCCGCGTCATGCACGCGCCGGGAGACTACCCCGATGGAAAACAAGGCGATGTCCTGACCGTGGAGTTCACCGTGATGGGCATTCCGTGCTTAGGGCTGAACGGGGGCCCGACATTCACGCACAGCGAAGCGTTCTCGTTTCAAGTAGCCACCGACGACCAGGCCGAGACGGACCGGCTGTGGAATGCCATCATCAACAATGGCGGCCAGGAAAGCGCATGCGGCTGGTGCAAGGACCGGTGGGGGCTGTCTTGGCAGATCACGCCACGGGTGCTGACGCAGGCCATCCACGACCCAGACCGCGCAGCGGCCAAGCGCGCCTTCGACGCCATGATGGAGATGCGCAAGATTGATGTTGCGGCGATTGAGGCTGCTTGGCGGGGGTGAATGGCGTTCGGCCGTACGGCTTTTCAGGCGGCAAGTCTCAATATGTTTAGCTCAAATTGGCCTCTAGCGCTTATCCATAAAGCGTCATAAGCTATATATTTGATAGCGAATTGGGCAACTTTTAGCAAATGCTTTCCGCGATGTTTTTGCCGTCTTTCAGGGCAAACCCAAATTTCAAATCTAAGGGCTGGCAGGGGGTGGTACGTTGGACGCAGAAGGATTTCCCTGAGCGCCCACCTCCACCGCCGGTCCCTCAGGCATGGCCTCTGCGGGGGTTGTGCCCGGGGGTTCCGCGGGAGATTGGGGCGCCGCTGGCGGCAGAGTGCTCAGCATGTACAGGGCCAGCGTTTCATACAGGGGCCGTGCCAACATGCGGGACACCAGGCTGGCCAGCATGGCAGATGCCATCAGGCTCAACACCATGGCGTGGCCGTCCACCATCTCCATCACGATGATGAAAGCCGTCATGGGTGCCTGCGTGACGGCTGCCAGGAAAGCGGCCATGCCCATGGCGATGAGGGCAGGCGCAATGTCGCTGCCCATCAGCATGGCCACGTTGTGGCCCACGCCCGCGCCAATCGAAAGCGACGGCGCGAAAATTCCGCCCGGAATGCCCACCCATGCGGACAGCCAGGTGGCCACAAATTTAAGGGTGACGTAAAACGCAGGCACATCGGCCTGGCCCTCCAGCATGTGCTTGACCGCCTCAGACCCGGCGCCAAACGTGGCCCCGCCGGTGACCAGCCCGATCACGGCCACCACCAGCGCACCCACCGCCGCGAACCGCACCGGGAACCGCGCCCGCAGAAAGTTCAGTCGCTCCGGCGCCGCCGTGAGCGAGGCGGCCATCAGCTTGGCAAAAAGCCCGCCCAGCCCGCCACACGCCAGCGTCACGCACAGGCCGGGCAACACCGCATCCCACGACAGGCTAGGCACCTGGATGCGGCCAAAGTAGCTCAGGTTGCCAAACGCGGAGACGCCTATCAGCCCCGCCAGCACGATGCCAGCGATCAGCAGGCCGCTGGAGCGGGACTCCAGCTTGCGCGACAGCTCCTCAAACGCAAAGATCACCCCGGCCAGCGGCGCGTTGAATGCCGCCGCAATGCCCGCCGCGCCCCCCGCCACCAGCAAACCGTGGCTGGTGATGCCCGAATGCGGCCCGAACCAGCGCCGCGCGTGGTGCATGACCCCTGCGGCCACCTGCACTGATGGCCCTTCACGCCCTATCGACAGACCGGCCAGAAACCCGGCGCTGGCCAACACCATCTTGGAAAACGACAGCCACAGCGACACGAACCGCCCGCGGTGGGTGCTGTCGAGCCCAGGCTCCAGCGCCACCATCACCTGCGGAATGCCCGAGCCTGCCGCCCCCGGCGCCCAGCGACGCGTGGCCCACACGGCACCCGCCGTGATGGCAGGCGTCCACACCAGCACCGCCCAGCCGCCCTGCCAGTGAAAGACGCGCTCAAACAGGCCAAATGCGCCCTCGGCCATGAGCGTGAACACCACCACACACAGCCCGGCAGCCGCTGCGTAGGCCAGCACCACACTGCGCTCCAGCCAGCGCCTGCCGTTCTTGAACTCTTGATTCAGGTTGTCGAGAAAGTCAGGCTGTTGGTGCATGGGCCAATGAGCGTGTGGGATGGGTCGAGATGAGGCGGCACGAGACCGGGCGGGGAAGGAAGAAAGGAAGAAGGACGAACGCAAAAGGAATAGCAATCACTGGGCCAGGGGCCTGCTGAACCTGGAAATCGTTGGCTGCCCATTTTCCCCAGCGGTCCATTTTTGCACGCGCGCCATGGCGCGCACGGCGTGGGCGCCAGCCCGCGCACCGCGCCAGTCTGGCTTTGGCACATGGCCAAGGGCTTCAGCGCAGGACGGGCGCCACTGCGGCAGATTGCCTCTGATGCGTCGGCTGGGGGGCACGGCCTGTGGCTTCAATGCGAGCCAAATTGCAAGCAAAACGGCCTCTAGCGCTTATCCAACAATCGCTAGTAGCTATATATTCAGTAGCACACATCAATGCCCAGCCACCGGCGCATGTACCGCCATCAGCCCCACCACCCAATCCATAAACACCCGCAGCTTGGCGCTCACATGCCGTTGGGGCGGGTAGGCCACGTACAGGGGCATGGGGTCCATCGTCCAGTCTTCAAACAGCGGCACCAGTTCGCCGCTGGCGACGTGGGGGCCCGCCATGTATTCGGGCAGCCACAACACGCCCATGCCCGCCAAACCGGCGGCCAGGTAGGCGTTGCCGTCGTCCACAGCGCACACGTAGCGGCCCTGGGCCTGCACCTGCTCTGCGCCGCGACGCATCGAAAACGGCAACGGTTTGCCGGTGCGCGCCCATAGGAACCCGACGGTGTAATGGTGGTGGCCGCCCTCCAGCACCTGGGGGTGCTCGGGCATGCCGGCGCGCTGCAGGTAGCTGGGGGCGGCATACACGTGCAGGGCGAGGTCGCCCACGTGGCGGGCGATGAGGGCCGGGTTGGTCAGGGTGCCACCGCGCACCACGCAGTCCACGTTGTCACCCACCATGTCGACCACGCGGTCGCTCACGCCCAAGTCGAGCTGGATGTCGGGGTACTGCGCGTGGAACGCCGGCAGCGCGGGGATGAGGATGAGGCGGGCCAGCGGGCTGGGCACGTCCACCCGCAGGTGGCCTCGGGGCGTGGCCGATGCGCTGGAGAGGCTGGTTTCGGCATCGTCCATGTCGGCGAGCAGGCGCACCACCCGCTCGTAATACGCCGCACCGTCCGCCGTGACCTTGACGGTGCGCGTGGTGCGGTGCAGCAGCTTCACGCGCAGTCGGGCCTCCAGCTGCTGCACCAGCTGGGTGACGGTGGTGCGGCTCATGTGCAAGGTGTGGGCGGCTTTGGTGAAGCTGCCAGATTCCACCACGCGGGCAAAGGCCTGCATAGCGTCAAAACGGTCCATGGGGTTGCTCCTGGAGGGCGGTTGCCAGTCGCCTGGCTGCGGCAAAGCTGCGCGGCGCGATGCCCCGATTGTTTGGATTTTACGAACAGTGGTGGACAGACTTGCCTGTTTATCTGCCACCCAGAGCGCCCTAAATTTGACCCATCACCAACCCCGGGCCGCTTCAGGCCCACGATGAAGGATTGCTTTTCATGTCCCAACGCGACGTTGTGTTTCCCCCCGGCCGCCAGGCCCTCTATGAACGCCACCGCTATTCGCCAGCGGTCCGAGCCAACGGCTTCCTGTTTGTCTCGGGCCAGGTCGGCAGCCGCGACGACGGCTCGCCCGAACCCGATTTCGAAGTGCAGGTGCGGCGGGCGTTTGACAACCTCCAAGCCACTTTGCTGGCGGCAGGGTGTGGGCTGGACGACATCGTGGACGTCACCACGTTCAGCACCGACCCCGAGAAGCAGTTCGAGACCGTGCTGGCCGTGAAGGACGCATTTTTTCCGCAAGCGCCGTACCCCAACTGGACAGCGCTGGGCGTCAACTGGCTGGCCGGTTTTGATTTCGAGATCAAGGTGATCGCGAAGCTGCCTTGATGCCGTGATGCAGCCGACGGCTCAGTTGGCATGCTTTGAACGGGAATCATCGTTCGGGCTGCGCTGGCCGCAGCCTCGTGCGGCCTTCGACCTGCTCAGCGCAAATGGTTTCAGGCATTGCGCGCAAGGCAGACATCCGCCGCGCAGGCAGCGCCGCGCCGCCATGCTGCGCCCGGATTTGCGGTCTTGACCTACAAACCCGAGAGAAATGGCCGTCCGATACTGGGCGCATGAACACGCACAGCCACCCCGCACCCCACTCTTTTCGCCCCTGGGGGCCGCTGTTCGCGGCACTGATCGCAGGCTCCACCCTAGGGGTGTCTGCACAACCCTCCCTCGGCGTGGGCGCCAACCCGCAGTTGCCGCCGCCTGACGAAAACCTTCTGCTCCCCACCGTCAACATTGCGCCCGCCGAGGGCTGGCCGCAGGGGACGATGCCGCAAGCCGTGGCGGGCTTTCGTGTCACGGCGTTTGCAACGGGCCTGGACCACCCGCGCTGGGTTTACACCCTGCCCAACGGCGACGTGCTGGTGGCCGAGAGCAACAAGCCCGAACCCGAACCGGGCGCCAAAAACGTGCATGCCGAAGGCCTGCGCGGCAAGGCAATGGGCCTGGTGCAAAAACGCGCCGGGGCAGGTGTGCCCAGCGCCAACCGCATCACGCTGCTGCGCGACGCCGATGGCGACGGCGTGGCCGAAACCCGGTCCGTTTTCATGAAAGACCTCGTGTCGCCGTTTGGCATGGCACTGGTGGGCAACCAGTTGTACATCGCCAATGCCAATGCCATCGTCAAAGTGACGTATGAAACGGGTCAGACCTCCAATACCTCGGCGGTCACCAAGGTCACCGACCTGCCTGCCGGGGCCAACCACCACTGGACCAAAAATATCCTTGCCAGTGCCGATGGCAGCAAGCTGTACGCGACCGTGGGGTCCAACAGCAATATCGGTGACAACGGCATGGAATCTGAACAAGGCCGCGCCGCCATCTGGGAAGTCGACCTGGCCAGCGGCAACAAGCGACTGTTTGCCACCGGCTTGCGCAACCCCAACGGCTTGGGCTGGGAGCCGCAAAGCAAGGCGCTGTGGACAGTGGTGAACGAGCGCGACGAGCTTGGCAACGACCTGGTGCCCGACTATCTGACCTCGGTGAAGGACGGCGCTTTTTATGGCTGGCCGTGGAGCTACTTTGGCCAGAACGTGGATACGCGCGTCAAACCGGCCAACCCGGACAGGGTGGCCAAGGCGATTGCACCGGACTACGGCCTGGGTGCACATGTGGCACCGCTCGGGTTGACCTTCTCTGATGCGCGCATGCCTGCGGCGTTTGCCAGTGGCGCCTTCATCGGTCAACACGGCTCCTGGAACCGCAAGGACCTGGCGGGCTACAACGTGGTGTTTGTGCCCTTTGCGGACGGCAAGCCGTCTGGCCCACCGGTGGAGTTTTTGCGCGGATTTCTGAACGCCGAAGGCAAGGCCTTTGGCCGACCCGTGGGCGTCACCCTGGATGGTAAGGGCGCGCTGCTGGTGGCGGACGATGTGGGCAATGCCATCTGGCGCGTGGGCCGCGCCGAATGACCGCGCCACCCGCCCCCTCTTTTCCCCTCCCGCAGCCTTGTGCACAACGTGTTTTTCCACCGCTACCGCCCCTGCAGCACCATGCCGCGTTTTTTCTAACGCCTGCACCGTCCCGGCCGCGTGGTTGGCAAGGGCTCGTGCCGCTACTCGCCGGTTGGGCCTGTGCCGCTGCACATGCACAGGCCCCCGCACCGAACGACCCGGCCGCCCCTGACCCGGCCGCGCGCGAAGCAGCCGTGGTGCCCGCTCCCTCACTTTCAACCCCTTCCACACCGCCCACCCTGTCCACGGTCGAAGTGATCGACAGCGCCGAGGCCCAGCGCCGCTTTGACAGCGCCGCCAGCCACACCAGCGTGGCGGTGGACGGACTTGCGGCCACCACGCCGCTTGTCCACTTGTCTGAAATTCTGGCCGGGCAGGCCGGAGTGGTGGCGCAAGACCGCGGCAACTACGCACAAGACCTGCAGATTGCCGTACGCGGGTTTGGCGCGCGGTCCACGTTTGGGGTGCGGGGGGTGCGTGTGCTGGTGGACGGCATTCCGGCCACCATGCCGGACGGCCAGGGCCAGGCGGCCACCGCGCACCTGCCTTCGGCCGCCCAGGTCGATGTGCTGCGTGGCCCGCTGGCGCAGTTGTACGGCAACGCAGCGGGGGGCGTGGTGCAGGTCACCACGCGCGACCCCCGGCCTGGCGGTGCGGCACAGGCAGGCGTGGCCGTGGGTTCCTACGGCCAGCGTCTGGTAGATGCGTCGCTCGACTTTGGCGATCAGCGCCTAGGTGGGCTGGTGGACCTGTCGCACTTCGAGACCGACGGCTGGCGCGCGCGCAGTGCGGCGCGACGCACGCACTTCAACGGCAAACTGGTGGCACGCCCCGATGGCCGCACCCGCATCACCGCGCTGCTCAACTTGTACGACCAGCCGCTGGCACAGGACCCGCTGGGCCTGAACCTGGCCCAGTTCCAGAGCGACCCGCGCCAGGCCGCTGCCGTGGCCACTGCGTTTGACACCCGCAAGTCGGTGGGGCAAAACCAGCTGGGGGTGGTGCTGGAGCACCAGCTCAACAGTGTCGACAGCCTGCAACTGCGCGCCTATGGCGGCTCACGCCAGCTGACGCAGCACCTGTCCTTCAGCGGCGCGGCGGCCAACAGCGCCGGAGGCGTAGTCGACCTGGACCGTGGCTATCACGGTGTGGGCATGGCCTGGACACGGGCCCTGCGGATGGAATCGGGCCTGCCCCTGACCTGGACCGTGGGCCTGGATGCCAACCGCATGTCCGAACACCGCCGGGGGTTTGTGAACCAGTCCGGCGAGAGCGGGGACCCGCGGCGCAACGAAAACGACCGCGCCACCAACACCGATCTGTACGCACAACTCGACGCCTGGATTTCACCGCGCTGGCGCGCCGTGGCGGGGTTCCGGGCCAGCCAGGTGCGCGTGAAGGTGGACGACCACTTCATCACCCCCGCCAACCCCGACGACAGTGGCGCGCGCACTTGGCGCCACACCAGCCCGGTGGCGGGGCTGGTGTGGAGCGCGACAGACACGCTCAACCTGTACGCCAACATCGGCCGTGGATTTGAAACGCCCACGCTCTCCGAAATGGCCTACAGCGTCGGCAACACCGGGCCGAACTTTGGTCTATCTGCCGCGCGCAGTCGGCAGTGGGAGGTGGGCGCCAAATGGAAGGGCGAACACCAGCAACTGGACGTGGCCTGGTTTGACACACGCAGCCGCGGCGAGATCGTGCCGGTGGAAACTGTCAACGGCCGGTCGGTGTTCCAGAACGTGGACAACGTTCGCCGGCGCGGCCTGGAGCTGGCGTGGCGGGCCGAGATGGGCCCCTGGACGCCGCGTGCCAGCTACACCTACCTCGACGCCTATTTTGGCAACCCCTATACGGGCGCGGGCGGTGCCGCCATCGCAGCGGGCAACCGGCTGCCGGGCACGGCGCGGCACATGGCGCAACTGGCCGTCGACTACGCCCCCACCCCACGCTGGCAGGTGGGCGGCACGCTGAACCTGGCAGGCGCGGTGTTTGCCAACGACACCAACACGGCGTCCGCGCCCGGCTACGCTGTGGCGGGCCTGAATGCGGGGTATCAGCTAGGCGACTCGGCGCAGGGCAGCACCCGTTGGCAGCTGTGGGCGCGGCTGGACAACCTGTTCAACCGGCGCTACGCGGGCACGCTCATCGTGAACGATGGCAACGGCCGCTTCTTTGAGCCCGCAGCGGGCAGGCGGCTGATGGTAGGGGTGCGCGCGCAGTTTCTGTAAGCCCTGCGAGCGCCCGGTTTCCGCAGAAAAAACGCTGGCCGCCGCAGCCTCATCGCAAGACAGGGGCCGGATTGACAAAAATATGAGATAAATACGGCTCTAGCGCTTATCCAGTATGCGCTAGCAGCTATAAATTCAGTAGTATCAAAGATTGGGCGCCAGCAGCCTTGCCAACACCGCCTCATCCATCCCGCGGCGCTGCGCCATGTCGTGCAACTGGTCTTCACCAATCTTGCCGACGTTGAAGTACACCGCATCGGGGTGGCCGATGTAGAAGCCGCTCACGCTGGCGGCGGGCATCATGGCCAGGCTCTCCGTCAGGGTCATGCCGACCTCGCCACACTGCAGCACGTCGAACAGGTCGCTCTTGGCGCTGTGGTCGGGGCAGGCGGGGTAACCGGGTGCTGGGCGGATGCCTCGGTATTTTTCGGCGATCAGTTCGTCGCTGCTCAGCTGCTCGCCTGCGGCGTAGCCCCACAGGTCGGTGCGCACGCGCTGGTGCAGGCACTCGGCAAAGGCTTCGGCCAGGCGGTCGGCCAGGCTCTTGAACATGATGGACGAGTAGTCGTCAAACGCGTCGATGAACGCCTTTTCCTTCTTCTCTATCCCCAGGCCCGCCGTCACAGCGAACATGCCGGCGTAGTCGGCAATGCCGCTTTCCTTGGGTGCGATGAAGTCGGCCAAACAGCGGCTGGGGCGGGTCACGCCGTCGATCACGTGTTTTTCGGCCTGCTGGCGCATGCCGTACCAGGTCATGGCAACTTCGGTGCGCGTTTCGTCGGTGTAAAACTCGATGTCGTCATCGTTCACGCTGTTGGCCGGGTACAGGCCCATCACGCCGCTGGCAGTGAGCCAGCGGCCTTCGATGATCTTTTTGAGCATGGCCTGCGCATCGGCAAACACGCGCGTGGCTTCCACGCCCACCACCTCGTCCGTCAGGATGGCGGGGTACGGGCCGGCCAGGTCCCAGGTCTGGAAGAACGGGCCCCAGTCGATGTATTTGGCCAGCTCGGCCAGGTCGAAGTTCTTGAACACGCGGCGGCCCAGGGCGCGCGGCGCCGTGGGCTTGAAAGCGGCCCAGTCGATGGGTGTCTTGTTGGCGCGGATCTTGGCCAACGACCACAGGGGCGTGGCCTTTTTGTTGGCATGCTGAGTACGCACCTTGTCGTAGTCGGCGTTGAGTTCTTGCACATAGGCGTCCACACCGTCGCCCAGCAGGCTTTGCGCCACGCTCACGCTGCGCGAAGCGTCGGGCACATAGACCACGGGGCCTTCGTAATGCGGTGCAATCTTGACGGCGGTGTGCACGCGGCTGCAGGTGGCACCGCCAATCAGCAGCGGAATTTTCTTGATGCGGAAATGCTCGTCCTTTTGCATCTCGCCCGCCACGTACTGCATTTCTTCCAGGCTGGGGGTGATGAGGCCCGACAGACCCACGATGTCGGCCCCCTCGACCTTGGCACGCGCCAAAATCTCATGACAGGGCACCATCACGCCCATGTTCACTACCTCGAAGTTATTGCACTGCAAGACCACCGTGACGATGTTCTTGCCGATGTCGTGCACGTCGCCCTTCACGGTGGCGATGATGATCTTGCCCTTGCTGCGCACGTCGCGCCCGGCCAGTTCGTCCTGTCGCTTTTCTTCCTCGATGTAGGGAATCAGGTGGGCCACGGCGGACTTCATCACGCGTGCGCTTTTCACCACCTGCGGCAGGAACATCTTGCCCGCGCCAAACAGGTCGCCCACCACGTTCATGCCGTCCATCAAGGGGCCTTCGATGACGTGCAGCGGGCGGCCGCCCTTGGCCAGAATCTCCTGGTAGGCCTCTTCGGTGTCTTCGGTGATGAAGTCGGTGATGCCGTGCACCAGCGCGTGGGAGAGGCGCTCGCTTACAGTTCTGGGGTTCTCGGGGGTACCGCGCCACTCCAGCCGCTTGCTCTCGTCCTTGGCGCCGCTCTTGGCGGTTTCGGCGATCTCGACCAGGCGCTCGCCCGCGTCAGGGCGGCGGTTGAGCACCACGTCTTCCACGCGTTCGCGCAGCACGGGCTCCAGGTCGTCGTACACGCCCACCATGCCCGCGTTGACGATGCCCATGTCCATGCCCGCCTGAATGGCGTGGTACAGGAACACCGTGTGGATGGCCTCGCGCACCGGGTCGTTGCCGCGAAAGCTGAACGACACGTTGGACACACCGCCCGACACCTTGGCACCCGGCAGGTTCTGCTTGATCCAGCGCGTGGCCTCGATGAAGTCGACCGCGTAGTTGTTGTGCTCTTCGATGCCGGTGGCCACGGCGAAGATGTTGGGGTCGAAGATGATGTCTTCGGGCGGGAAGCCCACTTCATCGACCAGCACGCGGTAGGCGCGTTCGCAGATCTCGATCTTGCGTTCGTAGGTGTCGGCCTGGCCTTTTTCATCAAACGCCATCACCACGGCAGCAGCGCCGTAGCGGCGCACCAGGCGGGCCTCGTGCTTGAACTTGTCCACGCCCTCCTTCATGCTGATCGAGTTGACGATGCCCTTGCCCTGCACGCAGCGCAGGCCCGCCTCGATCACGTCCCACTTGGAGCTGTCGACCATGATGGGCACGCGCGCGATGTCGGGCTCGGAGGCAATGAGCTGCAGAAAGCGCACCATGGCGGCCTTGCTGTCGAGCATGGCCTCGTCCATGTTGATGTCAATGATCTGCGCGCCGTTTTCCACCTGCTGGCGCGCCACGGCCAGGGCCTCTTCGTACTGGCCGTTCAGGATCATGCGCGCGAACGCCTTGGAACCGGTGACGTTAGTGCGCTCGCCAATGTTGACGAACAGCGTGCCCTCGCCGATCAACACCGGCTCCAGGCCGGACAGCTTCATGGGGGACGACTCAATAGCGGACATAGGGCTTACTCACCTGTGCAGGAACGGCAGAAAAACAGGTGAGCGTCGTTGCGGAAGGGTGCACGCGTTTTCGCGCACTGCCCAAGCCTGACGGCCGATCCTGTGATCAGGCCGCTGCAACGCTCCTTGGGCTAATCCGGCATTTTACCGGCCCCGCGCCTGCAAACTGCCCTCCATGGACGTCAGCGCACCGGCAGAAACTGCAGGAAGCTGCCGCCCACAATACCGTGCACGTAGCTGATGGCTGCACGCCGGTATCTTTCGGTGGTGAAGTTGGCCAGCAGATCCAGCCGCGCAATGATCTTGCCGAACTCGCGCTCAAAGCTCAGATTGCGGCCCTGGGGCCCCATTTCGTCGGCCAGCAGCAGCGGCTGGCCCTGGGCATTGCGGCGCTGGGCCAGCAGCCACACGGCGGTCTCCACGTTGCGCGCGGCGTTGTACAGGTGCTGAGCATCCACGCCATCGAGCAAAAAGAACTCCGTCTTGCCCCCGTGCGCCGTGATGATCATGTCGGCCGTGGCATGGATGAACGCCGCCACGCGGTCGCCCGCAAACTCCGGCGCCAGCGCCAGGCCCATGGCGGCGATGTCACGCCGCCCTTGCAGCGGCGCCCAGGACTGGCGCTGCGCAATGGCGGCACGCATTTGCTCGATGGCCTGTTCGCGGCTCGCCGTGCCACTCTTGCGCCATTCGGCCGGGTTGCGGCGGTAAAGCTTGTCCATCAACCGGTACAGGCTCTCCAGGTTGTCCTGCATGGCGAGCGTGGCCATGCGGTTGGCGTCTGACTGGGCCAGTTCGGCGGCCGTGGTCGGCGCGCCCTGGACCTCTCCGCGCGGCGCGGGGGTGTGGCCTGCGCAACCTGCCAGCACGGCACACAGCAGTCCACAAAACCACAAGCACCCTGAAGAAAAAAATGGCCTACGCATGTCGGCCGATTATCAGGGGCCGGTGACGGGCAGCGGTGACTGCCACCATCGGTTGACACTGTTTGAGGATTCCTGCAACCGCCTGGCACTGGGAACTCGCAGCCGTGCGGCCACCCGGCGGTTTAAAAGCGTATCTCAGTGGCCAGGTGCAGTGTCGGGGTTCGGAATCCCTTCGATGGGGCATTCCTCAGTGCCCACCATCGGCCGCGTGATGGCCTCTACCGCCGCGCGTGCGCCTTCAGGGTCATTCACCCAACGGGTATAGAAGTCATACGGGCAGGCGGCAACGCCCTGGTTCCCATCGCCCGAGTTGATCATGCCGGTATAGCCGCGGTGCAACAGCTTGAAGAGGTGGTTCTCGGACTGTCCGTTCTTGCGAAAGTCGCGGATCAGGCTGGTGGACAACGCCGCGTATTGCACGCCGTACTCTTCTTCGCCGCACTCGCCCAGGGTGCGGCCATCAAACCCGATGAGCGCGCTGTGTCCAAAGTAGCTGTACACGCCGTCAAACCCCGCCGCGTTGGCCACCGCAACGTAGGTGTTGTTGGCAAAAGCCATGGCCTTGCTCATCAGAATCTGCTGCTCCTTGGCGGGGTACATGTAGCCCTGGCAACGCACGATCAACTCGGCACCCTTCATCGCGCAGTCGCGCCAGATCTCGGGGTAGTTGCCATCGTCGCAGATGATGAGGCTGATCTTGAGGCCCTTGGGGCCTTCGCTGACGTAGGTGGTGTCCCCGGGATACCAGCCTTCGATGGGCGTCCAGGGCATGATCTTGCGGTACTTCTGCACGATCTCGCCCTGGTCGCTCATCAAGATCAGGGTGTTGTAGGGCACCTTGCGCGGATGCTCTTCATGGCGCTCGCCGGTGAGCGAGAACACACCCCACACCTTGGCCTTGCGGCAGGCGGCGGCGAAGATTTCGGTCTCTTCACCCGGTGCGGTGGCCGCCGTGTCCATCATCTCCTGGGCTTCGTACATGATGCCGTGGGTGCTGTACTCCGGAAAAATCACCAGATCCATGCCCGGTAAACCCGTCTTCATGCCCACCAGCATGTCCGCGATCTTGCGCGCGTTGTCCAGCACCTCGGCCTTGGTGTGCAGCCGCGGCATCTTGTAGTTGACCACAGCCACGCCGACGGTGTCCTTGCTGCTTGAAATATCGCCGTGAATCATGGTGACGCATCCGTATCAGTGAGAAATCATCCAGGGCCGTTTGCTCGGAAACGCCTTGGCGCCGCTGGGCGCCGTCACCGTGGCCTTGCGGCTTTGCGATGACGAGCAGCAGCCGCAGCCCGCCGGGTGCTTGAGGCGGGCGTAGTCGCCCGAGCGCTGCGGTTCGTGCCGCGCGCGCTCGTTGGTCGCTATGGCGCTGCGGGCCGAGGCACTCATCAGCGCCAGTCGGGGCGCCGTAGCAAACACGCGGGGAGATGGCGCGCCGCAGTCCGGGCACGCTGCGGGTTCATTGCGGTCTGCCAGCAGGCGAAACGCATCAAAGCCGCCGCATTGGTCGCAGGCATAGTCATAAGTAGGCATGGCAGCTCCGTGCAAAAGGAACAAGGTCAGGCCAGGTCGGGCGACAGCGGCATGGCCACCGATCCATCCAGGTGCTTGATCGGCCCCGCCGCACTCGGGTTGATGTCAAAGTCAAAGATCTGCGTGGGCAGCCACAGCGTAGCGCAGGCGTTGGGCACGTCCACCACGCCGCTGATGTGACCCTGCACGGGCGCCGTGCCCAGGATGGAGTACGCCTGCGCGCCGGAGTAGCCAAACTTCTTGAGGTACTCGATCGCATTCAGGCACGCCTGGCGGTAGGCCACGTTCACGTCCAGGTAGTACTGCTTGCCGCTTTCGTCCACGCTGATGCCTTCAAAGATCAGGTAGTCGTTGTAGGTGGGCGTGATGGGGCTGGGCTTGAAGATGGGGTTCTTGATGCCGTACTTGGCCATGCCGCCCTTGATGAGCGTGACCTTCATGTGCACCCAGCCTGCCATCTCGATGGCGCCGCAAAAGGTGATCTCGCCGTCGCCCTGGCTGAAATGCAGGTCGCCCACCGACAGCCCCGCGCCATCGACATACACCGGGAAGAACACCTTGGCGCCGCGTGACAAATCCTTGATGTCGCAGTTGCCGCCATGCTCGCGCGGTGGCACCGTGCGCGCACCCTCGGCCGCCGCCTTGGCCTTGGCTTCGCCCGTGAGCTTGCCCATGTGGGCCGTGCCTGCGGAGGGCGGGTTGGCCAGCCCAGCCGTGGGTGCCGTGTCGATCAGCGCCTGCTCGCGCGCATTCCACTGCTCCAGCATCTTGCGGTCGGGCAGGCAGCCGATCAGGCCGGGGTGGATGAGCCCGGCGTATTTCACGCCCGGCACATGGCGCGAGCTGGTGAACATGCCATGAAAGTCCCAAATGGACTTTTGCGCTTGGGGGAAATGCTCGGTCAGAAATCCGCCACCATTCTTCTTGCTGAAGAAGCCGTTGAAACCCCACAGGCTGTCCTGCTTGGCACCAATGTCCAGCAAGTCCACCACCAGCAGGTCGCCGGGCTCGGCGCCCTTCACGCCCACGGGGCCGCTGAGGTAGTGCACCGTGGTCAGGTCGATATCGCGCACATCATCGGCGCTGTCGTTGTTTTGGATGAAGCCGCCCGTCCAGTCAAACGTCTCCAGCACGAACTCATCTCCAGGGTTGACCCAGCAGGCCATGGGAATGTCTGGGTGCCAGCGGTTGTGGATGTTTTCGTTCTCGGTGGGCGACTTGCTCAGATCGACCTTGATCAGGGTTTCAGCCATGGCGTGCTCCTTGGAGGGGTTGGGTGGAAGAAGGAAAAAGCGAGAAAAAATCCCGGCCTTACATGGCGCATTGCCGCCGAGACCGCCACGGCCGAGGCCAGGGACGCCAAGCAAGGGCCGCCCCGCAGCGAGGGCGTCGTCCCCCTTGAGGGGGAAGGCGCCGAAGGCGACTCAGGGGGTGTTTCATACCGACAGATAGGCTTTGATGCGCTGCTGGTCGGTATCGGCCCGGGCGGTCTCGTGCACCAGACGGCCGCCCTCGATGACGAACAGTCGGTCGGCCACGTCCATGGCAAATGACAGCACCTGTTCGCTCACCACGATGGTGATTTGGCGCAGCTTGCGGATCTCGTTGAGCGCCTTGGCGATGTCTTTGATGATGGAAGGCTGGATGCCCTCCGTGGGCTCATCGAGCAGCAGCACCTTGGGGTCGGTGACAAGCGCACGGGCAATGGCCAGTTGCTGTTGCTGTCCGCCTGACAGGTTGCCGCCCTTGCGGCGCCGCATGTCCCACAGCACGGGGAACAGGGCATAGACGTCTTCAGGGATTTGCCGCGTTTTGGAGTTCTCCAGACCAGTCTGGATGTTCTCTTCCACCGTGAGGGTCGGAAAGATCATGCGGCCCTGTGGAACATAGGCGATGCCCTTGGCCACGCGGCGAAAGCTCTCATCCTTCGTCACATCCTGGCCCGCCACGGTGATCTGGCCACTTTTCGTCGGCATCACACCCATGAGGCTCTTGAACAGCGTGGTCTTGCCCATGCCGTTGCGGCCCATGATGGCCACGGTTTCGTTCTCTCGGCCTTCAAACGAGATGCCGTGCAGCGCCTCGCTCTGGCCATAGGCCACAAACAGATCCTTGACTTCCAGCATGCTGCGCTCCTGTGTGGGGTTCGGTGGGCGGGTGGGGAGGTCAATGACCCAGGTACACGTCGATGACCTTGGGGTCCGCCTGCACCTTGTCCATGGGGCCTTCGGCCAGGATCTTTCCCTGGTGCATGACGGTGACCTTGTGCGCAATGCGCTTGACGAACTCCATGTCGTGTTCGATCACGATCACCGCGCGGTTCTTGCAGATGCGCTGCAGCAGCTCGGCCGTCAGTTCGCGCTCGCGGGCGCTCATGCCGGCGATGGGCTCGTCGAGCATCAGCAGCTCGGGCTCTTGCATCAGCAACATGCCAATCTCAAGCCACTGCTTTTGCCCGTGGCTGAGCAGGCCCGCCTCGGTGTCGAGCTTGTCGCCCAAGCCGATGTCTTCAGCCACCACCTGCACGCGGGCCTTGACCTCGTCCGTGCACTTGAAGGCCAGCGCGCCCAGCACCGAGCGGCCCGCGGGGTAGGACACCTCCATGTTCTGGAAGACCGTGAGGTTTTCGTAAATTGAGGGCGTCTGGAACTTGCGGCCTATCCCTAAGCGCACGCGCTTGTGCTCGGCCATGCGGGTAAGTTCCTCGTTCTTGAACTTGATGCTGCCGCCCGTGGCGCGCGTCTTGCCGCAGATCAGATCCAGCAGCGTGGTCTTCCCCGCGCCGTTGGGGCCGATGATCACGCGCAGCTCGTTCTTGTCGATGTACAGCGTCAGGTTGTCGATGGCCTTGAAACCGTCAAACGATACGGTCAAGTCTTCTACTGCCAGGGCGAAGTCGGTGTTGCTCATGGGGTGTGCTCCAGGGGGTTCAAACGCCCTGACGGCTCACGCTGTCTGGCACCACGGGGGCAGCCGCTGGCGAGGCTGCGTGCATCGCACCACTGCTTTCTGCAGCTGGCCGTATCGCGGGTTGCCTGCCCTGCACGGAGGCCTGCCGCAAGGCTTCGCGGCGCCCCTTCCACCAAGGCACCACATGGCTTTCCCACAGGCCTGCAAGACCCAGCGGGAAGGCCATGGTCACGCCAATGAACAGGCCCGCCATCAGAAACAGCCACATTTCCGGGAAGGTCTCGGAGAAATAGGTCTTGCCCGCGTTCACCAGCAAGGTGCCATACACCGCACCCACCAGGCTCATGCGCCCGCCCACGGCGGCGTAGATCACCATCTCGATGGATGGCACGATGCCCACAAAGCTGGGCGACATGAAGCCCACCTGCAACGAGAACATGGCGCCGCCAATGCCCGACAGCGCCGCCGCCAGACAGAAGGTGAAGACCTTGAAATTGGCCACGTCGTAGCCTGAGAAACGCACGCGGTCTTCCTTGTCGCGCATGGCCAGCAGCAGCGTGCCCACCTTGCCCGTCTGTATCCAGCGGCACAGGATGATGGAGCCAATGAGCAGGGCCACGCACACGTAATACAGGATGTACTTGGCGCTATCGGTGCGCGTGTCCCAGCCCCACAGGGTCTTGAGGTCGGTCATGCCGTTCACTCCACCGGTGTAGCCCTGCTGGCCGATGATGAGCACGGTGAGAATCAGCGCGACAGCCTGCGTGATGATGGCAAAGTACACACCGCCCACCCGGCGCTTGAACATGGCAAAGCTGATGAGCCAGGCCAGCAGCGTGGGCACCACGATCACCGCGGCCAGCGCAAACGGCAGGCTCTTGAACGGGACCCAGAACGTGGGCAGCTCGGTGATCTGGTTCCAATCCATGAAATCCGGGATGCCAGGAGTGGATTGGATCTTGGTGCTGATGGGGTCGGACGCTTCGAGCTTGAGGAACATCGCCATGGCATACCCGCCCAGGCCAAAGAAGACGCCCTGCCCCAGGCTCAGCACACCGCCGTAGCCCCACACCATCACCAGGCCCACGGCCACAAAAGCGTAGGTCAGGTATTTGCCCACAAGGTTCAGGCGAAAGATGTCGAGCGCCAGCGGCAGCACCACGGCCAGCAGCACGGTGAGCAGCACCAGGCTGGCAAGTTGGTAGCGCAGGATCCAGGCTTTGAGGGCGTTCATGACGAGACTCCGTTTTTGAGAGGTATGAGGGCATGCAGGAACCGTAGCGAGCGGACCGAGGTCGCGTTGAGGACCGGAGCCGTACACCCGTACGGCGAGGACCACAGGCGCGAGATCGGTTCGCGCAGTAGGTTCATGCATGCCCTCATCGGCGTACCTTGGAGGCAAACAAGCCCTGCGGCCGCACCATCAAAATCAACACGATCAGCGACAGCGTGATCATCTTGGCCATGGAGCCCGCCAGGAAGAACTCGGTGATGGACTGCGTTTGCGCAATGCCAAAGGCCGAGACCACGGTGCCCAGCAGGCTGGCGGCGCCGCCAAAGGTCACCACCAAAAACGCATCGACGATGTAGAGCGAGCCCGACGTGGGGCCGGTGGAGCCGATGGTGGTGAAAGCCGCACCCGCCACACCCGCAATGCCGCACCCAATCGCAAACGTGAGACGGTCGGTTTTTTGGGTGTCAATGCCAATCGCATTGGCCATCACGCGGTTGCTCACCGTGGCGCGCACGCGCAGCCCCCAGCGGCTTCTGTGCAGCGCCAGGAGCACCCCGCCCGTGACGACTGCGGTGAGTGCCAGCACGAACAATCCGTTGATGGGGATGTCGAGCCCCTCGGCAGGCGCCCAAGAGCCCAGCAACCAGTCGGGCAAGGTGGGGCTGACTTCTTTGGGGCCGATGAAGGTGCGAAACGATTGCTGCAATGCCAGACTGATGCCCCAGGTGGCAAGCAAGGTGTCCAAAGGGCGTTTGTACAGATGGCGGATCAGTCCCCACTCCACCAGCCAGCCCGCCACAAACGCAAAACCAAACGCCGCCACGATGGCCAGCGGAAAGTAGTACGGAATCATCTCTGGCGCATGGCTGGCCGCCAGCGTGGAGCCCAGGTAGATGGTGTAAGCACCGATGGTCATGAACTCGCCATGTGCCATGTTGATCACGCCCATCTGCCCAAAGATGATGGCCAGGCCCAGCCCCATGAGCAGCAGCACGGCAAACAGACTCAGGCCCGCAAAGCCCTGCATCAGGCCGATGTTCATCATTTCGGAAAAGGTCATGGCAGCTCCTGCGTGGCGCGGCGATTGAAGATGGACGGCGGTGGCATGGGGCGTGCCTTTGCGTGGGACACCGAGGCAGGGCAGCCCCGCCCCGAGGGTGTCGTCCCCCTCCCGCGCAGCGAGAGAGGGGTGAAGCGGCGCAGCCGCTCAGGGGGTGCTTACTGATAACCTTTGGGAAACGGATCCGGCTTGATCAGCGCAGGCGACTCGGACACCACCTTGAACGAGGCATCCGGCATGCCCATGGCGATGCGCGACTTGCTCCACAGGTGGTGGTTGGCATCCACCTTCACATACCCTTCTGGCGCGGTAGTCAACTCAATGCCGGGCGATGCGGCCACCACCTTGTCCACATCAAAGCTCTTGGCCTTTTCGACCGCGGCCTTCCACAGCCACGGGCCCAGGTAGCCGGCTTGGGTCACGTCGCCAATCACGGCGTCCTTGCCGTACTTGGCCTTGAAGGCGGCCACAAACTTCTTGTTGTTCTCGTTGTCGAGCGACTGGAAGTACTTCATCGACGAATAGAACCCGTTGAAGTTCTCGCCGCCCACACCGGTCATCTCGTCTTCGGTGACCGACAGCGTGACCAGCAGCTGCTTGTCGCCCGTGATGCCCGCGGCCTTGAGCGCCTTGTAGAACGCCACGTTGGAACCGCCCACCACCGCCACAAACAGGCAGTCGGGCTTTTGCACCTTGATCTTGTTCATCAGCGAGCCGAAGTTGGTGCTGCCCAGCGGGTAATACTCCTCGCCCACCACTTTGCCCTTCTGAAAATTCTCGATGTGCTTGCGCGCAATCTTCATCGAGGTGCGGGGCCAGATGTAGTCAGAGCCAATGAGGAAGAAGCTCTTGGCCTTCTTCTCGGTTTTGGCCCATTCCAGGCTGTACAAGATCTGCTGCGTGGCTTCCTGGCCGGTGTAGATCACGTTCTTGGATTGCTCCAGGCCTTCGTAAAAGGTGGGGTAGTACAGCAGGCCGTTTTCCTTCTCGAACACGGGCAGCACGGCCTTGCGCGAGGCGCTGGTCCAGCAGCCAAACACGGCGGCGCAGCGGTCGTTGATGAGCAGCTTTTTGGACTTTTCGGCGAACGTGGGCCAGTCGGAGGCGCCGTCTTCCTTGATGACCTTGATCTTGCGGCCCAGCACGCCGCCCATGGCGTTGATCTGGTCAATGGCCAGCTGCTCGGCCTGGATGGAGCCGGTTTCGGAAATCGCCATGGTGCCCGTGGCGGAGTGCAATTGGCCCACGGTGACTTCGGTGTCGGTGATGGCCAACTTGGTGGTGTTGACCTGCGCGGTGGGCTGGCCAAAAGACCAGGCAGGCAGGCCTGCGACCGACGCGGCACCCAGCGCCTGCAGGATGCGACGACGGCCGGGTTCGGCCTGAACGGAGTCACTAAAGCGGGGATCGGACGGGTGGCTCATGAAGACGCTCCTTGCAGGATCGGGGTGGAATGAGGGGACGGACCAAAGCGTGGTTGCGCTGTGGAATGAAGGTTAGGGACAACCCTTGTTCGCGCCCATACGTCAATTAACGTAGGCCTGCGTACGCACCCTGCGCATGCCCCAAACCGGGGCATGCCTAGAACGCTTCTTGCTTGGGTGAGGGCATGGCTCCACCGCTCACACCCGATGCGCAGACCGCACCACAAACCATTTTTCGTTTCCGGCGCGAATACAACGCATGGGTGGCCGACGAAACCATGGAGGACTACGCGCTGCGCTACACGCCCAAGAGCTTTCGGCGCTGGAGCGAATTCCGCGTGGCCAACACGGCGTTTGGTTCGCTGTCATTCCTGGCGCTGGAGGCCATTGGTGGCGCAATTGCGCTGAACTACGGCTTCAGCAATGCGATGTGGGCCATCCTCACCGTGGGCTTGCTGATCTTTCTGACCGGCCTGCCCATCGCCTATTACGCCGCGCGCTATGGGCTGGACATGGACCTGCTCACGCGGGGCGCAGGTTTTGGGTACCTGGGCTCCACCATCACGTCGCTGATCTACGCCGTGTTCACGTTCATCTTCTTTGCGCTGGAGGCGGCCATCATGGCGTTGGCGCTGCAGATGGTGGTGGACTGGCCGCTGGAGTGGTGCTACATCGCATCGTCGCTGGTGATCCTGCCGCTGGCCATGCGCGGCATCACGCTGATCTCGCGCCTGCAGGCGTGGACGCAGCCGCTGTGGCTGTTCCTGCTGCTGTTGCCCTTTGTGTGGATTGCGCTGGCCCAGCCGCAGCTGTACCGCGACTTTGCGGGGCTATCGGGCCTCAAGAGCGGCAGCAACCAGTTTGACCCGCTCATGTTTGGTGCAGCGGCTGCGGTGATCTTTTCGCTGGTGGTGCAGATTGGCGAGCAGGTCGATTTTTTGCGCTTTCTGCCCGAGCGCACACGCTTCAACCGCCTGCGCTGGTGGGGCGCGGTGCTGGTGTCCGGGCCCGGCTGGATCGTGATGGGCATGCTCAAGATGGCAGGCGGCGCCTTTCTGGCATTTGCTGCGCTGCAGTTTGAAGTCGGCGTGCAACGTGCGGCCGAGCCCACGCAAATGTTCCTCGCGGGCTTTCACCAGGTCATGCAGGCGCTGGGCCTGCCGGGGCTGGCCGTGGCCGTGACGGTGGTGTTTGTGGTGGTGTCGCAGATCAAGATCAACCTCACCAACGCCTACGCGGGCTCGCTGGCGTGGTCCAACTTCTTTGCGCGTGTCACGCGCAGCCACCCGGGGCGCGTGGTGTGGCTGGTGTTCAACGTGCTGATTGCCACCTTGCTGATGACCCTCGGTGTGTTCGGCGCGCTGGAAAAAGTGTTGGCCGTGTACAGCAACGTGGCCATTGCCTGGGTGGGCGCGCTGGTGGCCGACCTCGTCATCAACAAGCCGCTCGGCCTTAGCCCCAGGGGCATCGAGTTTCGGCGCGCGCACCTGTATGACTTCAACCCCGTGGGCCTGGGCGCCATGGTGCTGGCGGCCACGGTGGCCTGCGGCGCCTATGCAGGGCTGCTGGGCGAAGAGGCGGCCGCGTTTTCGCCCTTCATCGCGCTGGTGCTGTCGATGGCGCTGGCGCCGCTGCTGGCCTGGCTGACACAGGGCCGCTATTACCTGGCGCGCGCACCGGGCAACGAGTGGCGCCCGGGCGAGATCGTGCGCTGCGCCGTGTGCGAGAACCAGTTCGAGTCCGAAGACATGGCGCGCTGCCCGGCCTATGCCGCGCCGATCTGTTCGCTGTGCTGCTCGCTCGAATCGCGCTGCCACGACCGCTGCAAGACCGGCTCGCGCGCGGCCGACCAGTTGCGCAGCGTGGTAATGGCCCTGCTTCCACAGCGCTGGGCCATCAAGGTGAACTTTCGCCTGGGACAGTATTTGATGGTGATGGCGTCGCTGTGTGCGGTGATGGCGTTTCTGGTGGGGGTGGTGTATGTGCAGGAAAGCCTGCGACCCGCCGCAGCAGGGCCCATGCTGCAAATGCCCTTCCTCAAGATATTTGCGCTGCTGGCGCTGTTGGCCGCTGTGTGCGCGTGGTGGGTGGTGCTGAGCACCGACAGCCGGCGCATGGCGCAAGATGAATCCGAGCGGCAGACGCAGTTGCTGCTGCAGGAAATCGAAGCCCACAAGCGCACCGATGCCGAGCTGCAGGCCGCCAAAGACCAGGCCGAATCGGCCAACCAGGCCAAGACACGCTATGTGGCGGGCATGACGCACGAGCTACGGTCTCCGCTCAACAGCATCCTGGGCTACACGCAGATCCTGCTCAAGAACCCGCACACCGAAGGCTGGATGCGCGAGACCCTATCGACCATGCAGCACAGCGGCATGCACATGCATGCACTGATTGACGGGTCGCTGGAGCTGGCGCGCATCGAGGCCGGGCGCCTGCGGTTGGACATGGCCCCGCTACCGCTGCCCGAGCTGATCGAGAACATCGAAGCCATGCTGCGCCCGCAGGCCGAGGCCAAGGGCCTGCACTTTGTGGTGGAGACTCTGGGCACCATGCCCGGCTGGATACGCGCGGACGCCAAGCGGCTGCGGCAGATTCTGATCAACCTGCTGTCCAACGCCGTACGCTTTACCGAGCGCGGCGAGGTGCGGCTGCGCATGGACTTTCGCCAGCATGTCTCGCGCATCGAGGTGATCGACACCGGCATCGGCATCGAGCCGCAAGACCTGGAGCGCATTTTTGTGCCGTTTGAGCGCGGCAGCGCCGGGCGCCGGGCGAGCGAGGCGGGCACAGGCCTGGGCCTGACCATCACCCACCTGCTGACCGAGCTGATGGGGGGGCAGCTCACGCTCACCAGCACGCCCGGCCAGGGCAGCACCTTTACTGTGCGGCTGTACCTGCCCAGCATTGCGGTCGATCCGGCCTGGACCGCCCCCAGCCGCGCCACGCTGCGCCCTGCGATTGGCTACCTCGCGCCCCGGCGCACGCTGCTGGTGGTGGACGACCAGCCCCTGCAGCGGCAGTTGCTGGCGGGCTTGCTGGTGCCGCTGGGCTTTGATGTGCGCGAGGCTGCCAGCGGGCGCGAATGCCTGGAGATCGTGCGCCAGACACCGCCTGACCTGGTGCTGCTCGACATCACCATGGACGACCTGGACGGCTGGCAGACCGCCGCGCTGCTGCGCGAGTTGCGGCCCGCGTCCGAGCTGCCCATCGTGTTCGTGTCAGCCAACCTGTTCGAGCACGAGGCCTCACGATTGGCGGCGCAGCAGTGCCAGGCTTTTGTCGGCAAGCCGGTGATCGAATCCGAACTGCTGCAGGCACTGGAGCACGCGCTGCAGCTCGAATGGGTGCGCGACAACACGCCGCTTGCGCCGAACCCCGAGCCCGCCGCGGGCCACGGCAACCCCAACGACACGCTGGCCACGTTGCCCGAGGAACTGCGCGAAGACTTGACCCGCCTGGCCCGGTCTGGCCAGGCCGCCGCGTTGCGCGAGCGGCTGCGGCGCGCACGCAGCGACCTGCCCCGCCACGCCGCCACGCTGGCGCTGCTGCAGGCCAGCGCGGACCGCTTCGACTTTGAAGCCCTGACCCACCATCTGCGCGAGCTCGAAGAGGGAACCCTATGAACGACGAACCCGACACCGGGCAACCGACCAGCCAGCGTGTGATCCTGGTGGTGGACGACGCGCTCGACACCCTGCGCATGTTGTGCGATGCGCTGGCCGCCGAGGGCTACGCCGTGCTGGCCGCGCGCGATGCCGAAGAGGCCCTGCAGCGCTTTGACCTGACCGTGCCCGACGGCGTGCTGCTGGACGCTGTGATGCCCGGGATGGACGGCTTTGCGCTGTGCCGAAAACTCAAGGCCACACCGCCCTGGTCGCACGTGCCGGTGGTGTTCATGACCGGGCTGTCTGACACCGAACAGATCCTGCGGGGCTTTGCCAGCGGCGGGGTGGACTATGTGGTGAAGCCCCTGCGCATCCCTGAGGTGCTGGCGCGATTGGCCACGCATGTGCGCAATGCCCAGGCCACGCGCCTCGCACGAGAGGCGGTGGACGTGGCCGGGCTAGGCGTGGTGGTGCTGGACGGCCAAGGCCGCGTGGCCTGGCGCTCACCTCAGGCATTGCGCTGGCTGGAAGCCGCCTTTGCCGCCGACCCCGCCCCCGCAGATGCCGCCGCTGCCTGGCTGGTGCGCGCGCAAGCCACTGGCGATCAGACCCTGGCACTGGCCGACGGCCGCCAGTTGCTGGCCCGCCACCTGGGCGCGAGCGGCTTGGCGGAGTCGATGCTGCTGCTCAGCCGCACCACCCCCGAGGCCACCGCGCCGCTGCACCTGCAGCAGGTGGCGCTGACGCCGCGCGAGACCGAGGTGCTGTCCTGGATCAGCAAAGGCAAGACCAACCGCGACATTGCCGACATCCTGGGCATGAGCCCGCGCACAGTGAACAAGCACCTGGAACACATTTTTGAGAAGCTGGGGGTGGAAACACGCACTGCGGCGGCGGCCATCGCCGGGCAGCTATTGCAGGCTTGAGTCTGAAATTTTGTTCAAACTAGCCTCTAGCGCTTATCTATCAAGCGCCAATAGCTATACAAACAATAGCAGCATCCCGCCACATCAAGCAGGCACCGGCGCCATGGCCGACGCGGGCAGTCCAAACAGGTGGTCAAACACCCAGTTGAAGACAAAGGTGTAGCAAAGGAAAAACACGATCAGCCCGAGGTCCATCACGAACGCGTGCCACAGGGTGATGCCAAACCACCAGGCAAACAGCGGTACCAGCGTGAAGACCAGACCGCCTTCAAAACCAATCGCATGCGCCACCCGGCGCGCCACGCTGCGGCCTCGCACGGGCTGGCGCGACTCCCAGCGCTCAAAAGCCCAATTGAAGACGATGTTCCAGACCACGGCGATCACCGAGGCGGCCACGGCCACGACGCTGGAATGGCCCGCGCCCTGGCCCGACAGCAGCGCCAGCCCGGCAGTGGCAGCGGCGATGGCGATCAGCTCGTACAAGCTCACATAGATCACGCGGCGCTTGACGCCCTGGAGGCTGAAAAGAGAAGGTTGCTTGTCCATGGGCACGACTTTATGTGCGTGTAGCTGATATATAAAGTCAGCTTATTTCAGCTATTTTGATAGATCGGCACCGCCATGGCCTTCTCTTCTGACAGCGTGCAGGTGTTCCTGGCCGCGCTGGACCACGGCTCGTTTTCGGCCGCCGCGCGATCGCTGTCGCGGGTGCCGTCTGCCGTCAGCATGACCATTGCCCATCTGGAGGCGGAGCTGGACGTGCAGCTGTTTGACCGCACTGGCCGCGAGCCCCGCCCCACCGCCGCCGCACGCGCGCTGGAACCGCAGGCCCGGTTGCTCGCCGGGCAGCTGCAGCAGCTCAACGCCCAGGCGCTGGCACTGACCCAGGGGCTGGAAGAACGGCTGACGCTGGCCATCGCCCCCGAACTGCTGGCCGCGCGCTGGACCGGGCCGTTGGCGGCATTGGCGCACGACTACCCGCTGCTGCAGGTGGAGGTGCTGACTGCCCCGCAGGTGGATGCGCTGGCGCTGCTGCACAGCGGCCGCGCGCAGCTGGCTCTGGTGTTCGAGCGGCCCAGCATCGACGGGCGCGAGGGGTTTCAAGAGGTGGGTACGGAAACCCTGGTGGCCGTGATGGCGCCCGACCATGCGGTATTGCAGGACGCGCGTGCGTCGGCCCTGGCCCGCGGTGAGCCCCCCGAGCGCGCCATGCTGCGCGAAGAGCACCTGACCACCACACGCCAGATCGTGGTGGCCAGCCGCGACCTGGCGCAGACCGACCCCCGTTTTGTATTTGCCCGCCACCACTGGCGCACCGACAACCACCTGGCCGCGCTGGGCCTGATCGAGGCGGGCCTGGGCTGGGGTTGGCAGCCGCGCGCACTGGTGCAGCCGCGTATCGAGGCCGGGCGGCTGGTGGAGATGCCGTTTGAAAACCTGAGCAATGGCACTGCGCTGTGGGTGGATGTGGTGTGGTCCAAGGAACGGCCCCTGGGCCTGGGGGCCGCGCGTTTTGTATCGCTGATGCGCGACAGCGCGGCACCCCGCAACACGCCGGATGCAAAGGCCAGCTGAACCAAGAATATGAGTCAAATTGGCCCCTAGCGCTTATCCATCAAGCGCTAGCAGCTATTGTTAGAGGAGCATTTCTATCCATCGCCCCGCGCAGGTACGTCCTGCGTTCGCCGTCCTCCGGCACCCACAGGCGATGTGCCCAGCCGCCCTGCTGCGCCAGCGCCCGCACCGATGCGCGCGTGGTGGGGCAGTGGTCCAGCGCCTCCAGGTGGTTCACCACCAGGGCGCCGTGGGTCAGTTGGGCGGCCTCCGCCATGTCGGCGGCGTCCATCAGGATCTCGGCGCCCAGGTCAAACCGGGCGCCCCCGGCAGGTAACACGGACACATCAGGCTGCAGCCGCGCCAGGCCATCGCGCACCGTGGGGGTCAGCACGGTGTCGCCCGCCAGGTACACGCGGGGCTCGCCCGGGATATCGATCAGGTAACCATGGCCGTGTTCCATGAGGCGGCCCACCCAGCCATGGCCGTGCACACAGGCAATGGGGGTGATGTGGCCGCCCAGCGCAAACGGCTGTCGCGACGGACCTGCAAGCGGCGCCACGTTCAGCCCCCGCTGGGCAAGGTAGCCGGCATCGCGCGGCATGCAGAACACAGGGATCTGCCGGTCGCGCAAAAAGCGCTTGCCGGTGCGGTCCAGGTGGTCGAAGTGGCCGCGCTGGCAGTGGGTGATAAGCGCGTGCGTCACCCGCGCCAGCACCTCGTCGGCGTTCGGCGGCAAATCCACGATGGGGTTGCGCTGGCGCCCGCTGCCCAGGTAGCGCAGCGCGGGCAAGGTGCCACGCGGGGCCAGCATGGGGTCGACCAGCAGCCCTATGGGGCGGCCCTGGGATTCAAACTCTAGAAGGAGGGTGGCGTTGCGCAAGTGGGTGATGTGCATGGTGGGCTCCGGTGCGGTGCAGGCCCCTCGGTTGTGGACTGGGGGGAAAGATGGGGTGATGGAAGTCGATTGTTGAAAAATCGCCCCCGCCTGAAAATGGCGCATTCAGACAATTTCTTGCCATTTGCTGCCACATTTGCAGCATCCGCCAACGCCTGCCGCACATGCCCCCTCGCCCAACGCCACCCCACCCCAGCCCGCCTTTGCGGCTGGCCCTGCTGCTGTACCCGGGCTGCATGCCCGCGGGCCTGTTTGCGGCGGCGGACATGGCGCGTGCCGCCAACCTGCGCGCGCAGGAGCCCGTCATCCACACGTGCTGGGTGGGGGCAGACCTGCAGCCCGTGCCCACCTGGCAGGGCCCTGCGCTGACACCCGCCGTGCCGCTGGCCCAGGCAGAGGTAGACGCCGTGCTGATCCCCGGCCTGTGGCTGTCGTCACCCGATGGCCTGGAGGCACCGCTGCAGCAACTGGCCCCCACCGTGCAAGCGCTGCGGGCCCTGCCCCGGCGCGTGCAGATGTGGAGCTATTGCGCGGGTGTGGTGCTGGCCGCCGCCAGCGGGCGGCTGCGCGCGCAGCCCGCTACCGCCACATGGTGGTTGCGCTCGGCCCTGCAGCAACAATTTGCCAACGTGGACTGGCGCTTTGACGAGCCGCTGGTCGCCGGCAGCACCGCCACCACGGCAGCCGGCGCCAACGGCTACCTGCCGCTGATGCTGCATGCACTGGCCGCGCGCCTGGCGCCCGACGCCTTGGCCGACCTGCAGGCACTGCTGATGCTTCCCCGCCCCCGCACCGCGCACCCCGCGTTTGCGGGGCACGACCTGATGACATTGACCGACCCCGACCTGCGTCGTGCGCTGCTGTGGGTCCAGCGCAGCCCGGCCACCGCACTGCGGCTCGACGCGCTGGCGCAGGCGCTGGGCGTGTCTCCCCGCACACTGGCGCGGCGCGTGCACGCCCATACCGGGCTGTCAGCAGCGCACTGGATGCGCCGCATCAAGCTGCGCCAGGCCAGCGAGGCGCTGTGCGACACGCCGCTGCCGCTCAAGCGCATTGCACAAGACCTGGGTTTTGCAAGCGAGGCGGGCCTGCACCGCGCGTTTCGGCAGGCCACGGGGCAAACGCCACTGGCCTACCGCATGGCGCACGGTGTACGCTGACACACTGCGTGCGCTGCCGCTGGATGCCGCACCGCCCACCACTCCAAGGAGCCCCTGTGCCAGACACCGCCTCACCTGCCACCATCTTTTCTGCCCGCGACAAGAACACTGCGCAACGCTGGGCGCGCTTGCAGCCCGGCACCCCGCGCGTGCCCGGCCAAGACACTGCAGGCAAAGCGTTTTCTCTGGAATCGCTGGACCCTGGCGACAAGCCTTTTGCCGCAGGCAACAAGACCGAGGACAAAGCCGCGGTAGAAGCGCTGGCCGTGGAGCTGGACGCGCTGCAGAACCTGTTCTACGCCGACCGCCGCTACAAGCTGCTGGTGGTGCTGCAGGGCACCGACACCTCGGGCAAGGACGGCACCATCCGCGGCGTTTTTGGCCGCATGAGCGCCCTGGGCGTGCACGCCGTGGGCTGGAAGGCCCCCACTGAAACCGAGCGTGCGCACGATTACCTCTGGCGCATTCACCAGCAGGTGCCGCAGGCAGGCGACATCACCGTGTTCAACCGCAGCCACTATGAAGACGTGCTGGTGCCCGTGGTCAACGGCTGGATCACGCCCGCGCAGCACCAGCAGCGGCTGGCGCACATCAACGACTTTGAACGCATGCTCAGCGAGACGGGCACCATCGTGCTCAAGTTTCTGTTGCACATCGGTTTTGACGAGCAGCGCGAGCGGCTGCAGGAGCGGCTGGACGACCCGGCCAAGCACTGGAAGTTCAGCATGGGCGACATCGAGGTGCGCAAGCAGTGGGCCGAGTACCGGCGCGCGTACGACACGCTGCTGAACGCCACCCACACCCCCTGGGCGCCGTGGACCGTCGTGCCTGCCAACTCCAAAACCCATCGCAATCTGATGATTGCCACCGTGCTGCGTGAGGTGCTGCAGAACCTGGATTTGCGTTACCCCACGGGCGATTCAGCGCTGGAACATTTCACGGTGGAGTGAGCAGCCGGGCAGCGCCAGCCCCGTGCACAGCAGCGTGCATTTTCAGCGCCCGCATTAGCCATGCTTTTGCTGCAGTGCGGCACTGGGCGGTGATTTCCAGTCGTTATGCATCAAACGCATAACCCGCAAACACACCGGCCTTAGACAGCGGGAAGCGGCAGGCATAAGCTTCGCGGCTTGAACTGATCCCACAAGGAACTCACCATGTCTTCATCCACCGGCGCCGCTGGCACCACCGCGACAGGCGCCGTCCACAGCCTGCCCTCCTACCTGCAAGCCGACCACCTCGGCCCCTGGGGCAACTACCTGCAGCAGGTCGACCGCGTCACCCCTTACCTGGGCAACCTGGCGCGCTGGGTGGAAACGCTCAAGCGCCCCAAGCGCATCCTGATCGTGGACGTGCCGATCGAGCTGGACAACGGCACCATCGCCCACTACGAAGGCTACCGCGTGCAGCACAACCTGAGCCGTGGGCCCGGCAAGGGCGGCGTGCGTTTTCACCAGGACGTCACGCTGTCCGAAGTGATGGCGCTGTCGGCTTGGATGTCAGTGAAGAACGCGGCGGTGAACGTGCCTTACGGCGGCGCCAAAGGCGGCATCCGCGTGGACCCCAAGAAGCTGTCGCTGGGTGAGCTGGAGCGCCTCACGCGCCGCTACACCAGTGAAATCGGCCTGCTGATCGGCCCCTCCAAAGATATTCCTGCACCCGACGTGAACACCAACGGCCAGATCATGGCCTGGATGATGGACACGTATTCGATGAACACTGGCGCCACCGCCACCGGCGTGGTCACCGGCAAGCCCGTGGACCTGGGCGGCTCGCTGGGCCGCGTGGAAGCCACCGGCCGTGGCGTGTTCACCGTGGGCGTGGAAGCCGCCAAGCTGACCGGCCTGGCGCTCGAAGGCGCCCGCGTCGCAGTGCAGGGCTTTGGCAACGTGGGCGGCATTGCGGCCAAGCTGTTTGCCGAAGCGGGCGCCAAGGTAGTGGCCGTGCAGGACCACACCGGCACCATCTTCAACAGCAAGGGCGTGGACGTGCCCGCGCTGCTGGCGCACGTGAAAACCCGTGGCGGCGTGGGCGGCCTTGCCGGTGCCGATGTGATGAAGGCCGAGGAGTTCTGGGGCGTGGACTGCGAGATCCTGATCCCCGCCGCGCTGGAAGGCCAGATCACCAAGGACAACGCAGGCCAGATCAAGGCGAAGCTGGTGATCGAAGGCGCCAACGGCCCCACCACTACCGAGGCCGACGACATCTTGCACGACAAGGGCGTGCTGGTGCTGCCCGACGTGATCGCCAACGCGGGCGGCGTGACGGTGAGCTACTTCGAATGGGTGCAGGATTTTTCGAGCTTCTTCTGGAGCGAAGACGAGATCAACGCCCGCCTGGTGCGCATCATGCAAGAGGCCTTCGCCGGCATCTGGCACGTGGCGCAAGAGCACAAGGTGAGCCTGCGCACCGCCACCTTTATCGTGGCCTGCCAACGCATCCTGCATGCGCGCGAAATGCGCGGCCTGTATCCATGAAGCCCCGCCGCCAGGCAAAGGAAGATCGCTAAAACAAGCGAACAATAGACGGGCGAACGCCCCGGGCCGCACGGGGCTTCGGGGCTTTTTTGCGCCCACTTCAGATCGTTGATCCGCTGGTGGCATCACGGAAGGGGTCGAGCGGAAAACGCCGCACCAGAGCCCAGGAGGGCACAACACACGCTTGTGCGATGAAGGCGTCGCCCGCAGGGTCATCCAGACGGACGCCCGCGGTGCAACGCAGGCGCCTGTGGCGTCAGAACGAATGCGCCATGCCGACACCGAACGCCGTGCGGGACGCCTGGTTGTCATAGCGCTGGTGGCCCAAACTGGCGTAAAGCATGGTGCGCTTAGACAAGGAGTACTCCGCGCCCGCAGACACCATATGGTTGGTTTCCACGTTCAGCCGCTGGCGTGCGTAACTGGTCTTGAGCGTCACCACCCCCACGACATACGTGGCCCCCACCGACACCATGCGCGATCGGTCGGGCGTGTCGCCGGACTTGCTGTGGTCGTAAGCCAGCATGACTGCTGCGGCGCCCATGCGGACCTTACCGCCCATGTACATGTCGCTGTCGCCGCTGCCATTGCGCTCGTGCGCCAACACGGCGGCCACAGCACCCTTGTCATAGTTCAGCGACGCGGAACGGGCGTGGCCCTGGCGCCCCGGGGCCTCTGTGCGCTCCGGCGATGCGCTCAGGTGCAGAGAGAATCCGGCCACCTTCGGTGAGTCGTAAAACACGCCGTTGGACAGACGACCATACTCGGGCGACCCGTTGTTACTCACGCGGTCGGTGGGCGTCAGGTAGTGGGCCATGTGCCAGGCCGGGGACGCCACCCGGTTGAAGTTGGACCATGGGTCAAACTGCCATTCCTGCGCCCACATCGCGGTCAGCGCCCGGCCCAGGCGCACATGCCCCCAGCCGCCCCGCAGACCCACGGTGGACTCGTCATGCCAGAACGGCTTTTGGCCTGCACCTTCGTTCGCGCCTGTGTCCAGTTCAAAACGCGTGCTCAGGCGGAAGGTCGCGTGCAGGCCGCCACCCAAGTCTTCATTGCCCGCAAACGCCAGATTGCTGCGCTGAATCGATCCCAGCTTGGTGGTCTTGTCAAAGTCCCTGTACACCCCCGCATCGAGATAACCGCTGACGGTAACGTTGGACTGGGCGACGGCGGGCATGGCGACGGCGAGGAAAAGACAAGCAACTGGCAAGCAAGGGGTGCAACGCATCCTGAAGGGACTCCTGAGGTAAGGGGTGACGGCAATACACCGGCGCAGCTCATGCCGCGACCGGTGGCGAGAAACGCCACGTGGGGTGACGAAGGAATTGCGCGGGCCGTGCTGAACGGTGGCCGCAAACGACAGACTGTCAGGCGGCAGAATGCAGCGTGTTCGCCGCACCTCCTGACAAAGAAACCGCCTGCGCAGATGGCAGTCGGATCGCGCAATTATCGGGGAAGGCGGTGCGCAGATCCACCCGGCTGTCAGTCACGGGTCAGTTCCGCCGAATACGCCGCGCCCACCAACATGTGTGGTACGGGACTCGCGGCATGTGGCCTTGCCTGCACTCAGCGGACCGCCACTCGTGCCCACAGTGCGCACGCAGCATCGCTTCAAAGTAGTGGTGCCGTGCTTGTGCTTCGAAGGCCAGCGCGTCATGCGTCCGCTGCAGGTGTGATCTTTCTTTGTCCCCGCCGATGTGCATACGCTGCACACCCCCAGGGGGAGCGGGAGCGCGGACTACATTGGGCCCGGGGATACCAAAGGCCCCACGGGCGCCACCGGCGGGGGAGCCTGCGGGTCGCGCATTGCCAGGCAGAAAGGCTGGACACAGGCGGCGCGCGCGACATAGGGGCACCCAGCCGTCTCGCACAGCGCGGACGCATCACCGCGCCGCTCGTCCCGTGGCACCTGGCCGCTGTTTTGCAAAATGGCCATCTGCGTCCACGGATCGGTCCGCGCCTGCAGCATGTCGCGGCCATATACGGTGGCGGCGAGCTGCGGTTGCATGTCCAACACCAGCAGCGCGCTGGTGAGGGGCGCGGCAGCATCCATGCCCTGCAGCACCAAGGCCATCACGCCCGACTGCAGCGGCTGCACGCCCCCAGAAAAAGGCACCTGCAATGCGCCCGCTGCACCGGACTGCGCCACCAATGCGCCAGCCGCTGGCGGCGCCTGGCCAGCCAGCCAGGGCACCGGCGCGCGCAAGGTCATCGCCACGCCGCGCTGTCCCTCGGGCGTCAACACCACACCCTGGCGCACCAGCCATGTCTGCAGCGGCGACTGGTCGGCGTCCAGCGCGCCACTCTCCAAAGCCTGGGCCATGCCGATGGGCCACGGCTGCGCGGCCAGCACGCGCTGCGGCACCCCCGCCTGGGCCGTGACCTGCGCCACCAGTGCGCTGACCAAACGCAACAGCGGCGCGCTAAGCCCGGATGTGGGCCATGCCGCCCCACCGGCAGCCGTCACAGCCGTCGCCGCCGATGCACCTGTGCTGTTGGGCGCCGCCGGCGGTGCCCCGCGCAACGCGCCATCGCCCCGCGCGCCCGGCAAGCGACCATCGGCCACGCCGCCCCGGCGCGGATCAAAGCCCGCCGCCAGTTGCTCGCGCGCCTGGGGTGAGATGCTGGCCTCATCGGCCGGCGTGGGCAGCGGCCCGCCGGGTGGGCTGGGTGAGTGGACCGAGGGCGGCGGCGCGCTGGGGTCGGCAATTGGCAGTGGCGCAGGCGCGGGGATAGGCTTTTGTTTGTCGAGCCCCAACAACGCCGATTGCCGCTGCGATGCCGCCTCGGCCAGGAACTGGGCGACGGGCGGGAGTGCGCTGCGGGTGGGGTCGATGGGGAGGGACATGCCGGGCATTGGGTGAAGTGCCCGATTTTGTAGCGATTCACGCGGTATGAACAGCGCAGGCCTGTGCACAGCAAACCGACATATCCCAGTGCGCCCCGTGCACTCACGGGCGGCCACGTGCACGGCTGATTCAGCAGCAGCAACCAGCCACAACATACATAGCATTAAAGCCAATATCAATAAGCGCCAATGATCATTTTCATGGATATTTACAGGCTAAAGATCAACCCCAACCCGTTCGGGCTGAGCACGTCGACGCTAGGGCGCCTTTTGCGAACGGCCCTTCGGCGAGCACAGGGCGAGCGGGCTATCTCGAGGTCTATCTAGAGCGCGGATCCCCGCCGCCCCGTCCGACTCAAGGCAGCGACTTCACACCCTCAAACGCCGCATTCAAGGCAGCCTCAGCGGTCAGCAGGCGCTGCCGTGCTTCACCCGACCAAGCACGGTCTTTTGCCAGGGCATCCTTGGCAGCGGCTGCCATGCGCGTGACCTCCTGCGGCTGGGGCCCGCCCGTTCCGGTGCGGGTGGCTACCATTTCTGCCGGAGACAAAGCGAGGCGGAACTCTTTTTCACCCAGCGGCAGGCGCGAGTCTTTCAGGTCGTATTTCTTGCCTGCTTCCCGGTAGATGCGCACGGCTTCTGCGTACGGAAAATCCTTGGGGCGAATGTTGCGCGCCTTGGCATACACCACCACATCCGAGGCAAAGTGGTGACCGACCCGGAACGGCACGCCGTGGCTGCGTTGCAGCGCCTCGGCCAATTCCATCGAGGTGGTCCATTCGGATTCGAGTTCGTCCAACGCGCGTGCGGGGTCGATGCGCAGCGAGTCCAGCACGTCGGCAAACTGCTGCAGCATCTCGACGCCCTGCACAAACGTCTTCGCGCTGGCCGGGCTCCAGGTGTTCTTGTAGTCGATCATGCCGGGCGTGACGTTATGCGCCCGCCACAGTGACGCCTGGGCTGAGGCCACCACGTCGCTGGCCTTGGCCCGCGTGTTCTGGATGATGCCGGGGTTGGCCTTCTGGGGCATCGCGCTGCTGGTGTAGGTCTTGCCGCTGGCCAGCAGCAACCAGGGCCGCGTCTGGTGGTACTGGGTGTGCACATCCTGCATGAAGGCGCCCACGCGGATAGCGGTGGAGCTGGCGATGGACGTGGCCTCGATGGGAATGTCGTAGGTGCTGATCTGCCCCGCATCCAGCGAGTTCACGATGAGACCGTCGAACCCCAGCAACTGCGCCAGGCGCTCGCGGTTGATGCTCCAGCTGGAGTTGGACAGCACCGCCGTGCCCATGGGGCTGAGGTTGATGCGGGCGTAGGCCTCGCGAATGCGCGCCGAGTCGCGAGCGAACGAATCGGCCCAGGCCATCAGGTAGTGCCCGTAGCTGATGGGCATGGCCTGCACGCCGTTGGTGTAAGCGGGCACATAGGTGGCGGTGTGTGCCTGCGCCGTGTTGATGAGCCGTGCGCGCACCTGGTCCAGCGCATCGGCAAAGTCCAGCATCTCCAGGCGCAACTGCGCGGCGTTCAAGGTGGAGTGGATGTCCTGGCGGCTGCGCCCGGTGTGGATCAGCGTTGCTTCCGGGCCCACGGAATCCGTGATGATTTTCTCGACCTGCAGCACATCGGTGGGGCGCTTGCCACCGGGCGTGGTGGCCTGGGTGATCGACAGCTCAACACCGCGCGCAATGCGGCCCGCCTGGGCCTTGGGGATGATGCCCTGCTCGGCATTCACCACCGTCGATGCCATGTTGATGCGACCGAACCAGTAGAACGTGTCTTGCGACTTCGACAGCGCGCTGGTGGCGTCCCCTTTGACAACCCCCTGGATCTTGGCGACCTGCGCCTGGCACTCGGCCGTGGTCTTGCACGCGGTGTCGAGGGTATCGGCGGCGTTGGCCTGGCCCATGGCGAAGATGGCCGCCATCACCGGGGCGATGAGGAAACGGGACGGGCGCGAAGTGATTTCGCCCAAGGTGGGGCGCTGCAATGACGGCATGAGTTTTGTCTCCTGGGTTCCTGCGCACTGGCTCGCGCACGTGCGGGAATAAGATTCGTTAGTTGAATGACCCGATGGCAGGCTTGCGTCCACCCGAAGGCATGCGATGGTTGCACAGCGGGCAACATAGGGCCAATGCTTCTTTTTCAACATGATTCAGTTTTTGAATACCCCATGCCAGACCTGACGCCCTCCGTCCTGTTCAATCGCATCCTGGGGCGCGTGCGCCTCAAGCACCTGCAGTTGGCGATTGCGATTGCCGACCTGCAAAGCCTGCACCGCGCGGCCTCTGCCATTGGCTTGAGCCAGCCTGCAGCGACCCATGCATTGGCGGAACTGGAAAGCTCCCTGGGCGGCCCGCTTTTTGAAAGGCACTCCAAGGGCATGCGCCTGACACGCCTGGGTGAGGCGGTTCTGCCGCTGCTGCGCGCTTCGCTGGTGCCCCTGCAAGCGGCTGCTAGCAACGCGGCGCTGATGCAGCAAGGGGCCGCATCCGCGCTGATCCGCATCGGCAGCATCGCAGCGGGCATCAACGGGTTGCTGACGACCGCCATTCCGGCCTACTGCGCCCTGCACCCGAGCGCCGCCATCGATGTGCACGAAGTCACCATCGACAACCTGCTGGAGAGCATCCAGGAAGGCTCGTTGGACCTGGCGATCTGCCGCGAGCCGACGGCGCTACCGCAGGGGTTCGAGTTTCATGCCGCGCTGCCAGATGAATTCGTCATCGCCTGCCGCCCGGAGCACCCGTTGGCTCAACAGGCCGCTGTCACGGGCGCTGAACTGCTGTCACAACGCTGGCTGGCCCCGCCGCTCACGGGCCTGGGACCCCAACAGGTGGACAGTCTTTTTGACGAGCTGGGAGGCGTGCCGGAGCTGTGCCGAGTGTCGAGCCGCTCGACGGAAATCATCTACGCCATGCTGGCGGAAAGTGACATGCTGGTCTGCGTGCCAGCGAGTCTTGTGCGGCCGTTGGTGCGGCGCAAGGATCTGGCCGTTTTATCGTGGAAGCCGCAGGGGGTGGGCCCGCTGGGGGTGTTGGTCAAAGCGGAGATGTTTGCAAATGGCTCGCATCCTTGTCGTGCGTTTATTGAGCATGTGCTTTCCTCGCGGGCATGAGCACTATGAGTGCACGAGACAAGTGAAGTAGGAGATCGAATCCGCAATGATCGCGGTCGCTGTATATCTATCTTGATTGCCCACGAGCAGCCCAGAGCTGATGAGCCGACACGCCTGTGCCGCGCTGGCCTCGCACACAATGCCCGCCGTCACGCCGACCTTGCCTCACCGCCATTCTTTGAACACGTATAGGAATAAATTGATGCTATCCATCAAAGACATTCGCGACAGCCATAAGTTGTGCGAACTACTTGGATATTTCGATGTGGAAATTGGTGATCACATCGTGGAGGATTGGTACGCAATAAATGAAATAGCCGCCTTCGATTCTTTTGGTGGAGAAGGAGCTGGTGGTCGCTATGTTTTGCTGCCCGCCGGGCACGTTTTGTTCATATCGTCCGAAGGCTCTGCGGGGGTGATTGCGAACAACTTCGTCGCTTTTCTGGATCTAGTTTCAGGGTGCCCGTACTGGCAAGGCATTCTTCATTTCTCACATGGCGGAGACTTTGACTGCATGACGCAAGCTGAGGAATTGCTACGCAGCGACCCTCGCAACGAGGAGGATTGGCCATCGGAACGAGTAGCCGAACTGCGAGGGCTTTTGGGGTTGGGCGTTCCTCAAAGAAGCTACGCTAAAACGCTGCATGCCGTCGTGACCAACAGCGAAGGAAATCCAAACGTCCTGGCCTTTGATGGCACTCCGTACGGAAATCTATTCGGAAGTTTTAAGCCCAGTGACAATCCAAACTGGAGCGCTGCCTAGTACTGTGTTGGTCAACGCCTGCAAAGCGCAACTTATTTACTATGAGATGCAAAGCGCCAATCGGCATCGTTCAGCTACAAGAAGACGCGCCATCACCACAGGCTGCGCTTACACAACCAACGCAGGCTCAGCGTTCCCCGCCGCAGCCTGCCCCTCCACCACCCGCGCCAACAAAGCCCCGCTATACCGCCCAGCCAGCGGAATCCACACCCGCACCGGATTCCCCTGCGCCACCTGCACGCTCAGATCACCCACGGCAAAGTGGTTCTTAGTTTCCACCTGCCCCCAGTCGCCTAACAGACCCACATCGGCCTGCCCCTCAGCACCCAGAACCTCACCCACATACTGGCTGCGCTGCGTGGCCGAGTGCCCGTTGATGTAGTTTTGGTAGTCGTTGCTCGGGCGGCGCTCCAGCAGGCCGCCGGTGTAGCCGCGGTTGGACAGGCCTTCCAATTCGATCAGCAGCTCGGGGTTGAACGGGCGGCCGGCCACGGCGTCGTCGATGGCGCGGCGGTAGACCTGGGCGGTGCGGGCCACGTAGTACAGGCTCTTGGTGCGGCCTTCGATCTTGAGCGAATCGACGCCGATCTGCGCGAGGCGCGCCACGTGCTCCACCGCGCGCAAATCCTTGCTGTTCATGATGTACGTGCCGTGCTCGGCCTCCATGATGGGCATCATCTGCCCAGGGCGGCCGGCCTCTGCGATGAGGTAGACCTTGTCGGCCTTGGGGTGGCGCGCGCCGTTAGCGCGGCATCACCGACAGGCCCGCGAGGGTGCCCACAGCCTGCGCAGGAAATTCTGGCGGGTCAAACGCCTTGTCGCCGTCGGCGTCCTGCACGCCATTGGGCACCATGCCCTTGAAGTCAAACTGGCGCGGGTCCATGAAGTGCGACGGCACCAAGTTGCGCAGGGCCACGGCCATGTTCTCGATGCGGCCGGGGTACAGCTGCTGCCAGTCGCGCAGCATCTGGCCAATCTGTTTGCGCTGCAAGTTCTCCTGGCTTCCGCACAGGGTGCAGGGGATGATGGGGAACTGGCGGTGCTCGGCCCAGCGGGTCAGGTCGTCCTCGGCCACGTAGGCCAGCGGGCGGATGATGAGGTGGTCGCCCCGGTCGCTTTGCACTTTGGGCGGCATGCCCTTGAGCTTGCCGCCGAAGAACATGTTCAGGAAGAAGGTCTGCAGCATGTCGTCGCGGTGGTGGCCCAGCGCGATTTTTGTGCAGCCCAGCTCGTCGGCCACGCGGTACAGAATGCCCCGGCGCAGGCGGCTGCACAGGCTGCACATGGTCTTGCCTTCGGGGATGTGCTCTTTGACGACGCTGTACGTGTCCTGCGTTTCGATGTGGAAGGGCACGCCCACCTTCGTCAGGTATTCAGGCAGCACATGGGCCGGAAAGCCGGGCTGCTTTTGGTCCAGGTTGACGGCGACCAACTCGAACCGGTTGCCGTTGCGCTGCTGCAGCATGCTCAGCACGTCGAGCATGGCGTAGCTGTCTTTGCCACCGGATACACACACCATGACCTTGTCGCCGTCTTCGATCAGGCCAAAGTCGGTGATGGCTTGGGCGACCTGGCGCACCAGGCGCTTTTCGAGCTTGAGAGCTGCATGGGCGGCGGCTTTGTCAGCGGCGGTTGCGTCGTCGCCCTCAACGGTGAATTCGGTGGGCGAGGTGGCGGTGTCGTGCATGGGGATGGGCAAGCCAGGGGCGAAAAAGGAACGGCGCGGTGGGTGAGAACTGCAAGGTTGCCGCACTGGCCACCGCCCTGCAATGGGCTGCCGCACTGCGCCAGTACGGCATCGACTACTGTTTTTATAGCTGCTAGCGCTTATTGGATAAGCGCTAGAGGCCAATTTGACCAATATTTCAGGCTTCGGCGGGGTAGAACATCTTGCGGGTGGGCACGTTTTCGACCGCTTTGGCAATGGCGCCAATGTGGTCGGGTGTGGTGCCGCAGCAGCCGCCCAGAATGTTGACCAGCCCCTCGGCCGCGAATTCGTGCACCAGGCGGCTGGTGATCTCGGGCGTTTCGTCAAAACCGGTGTCGCTCATGGGGTTGGGCAGGCCGGCATTGGGGTAGCAGCTGATGAACGTGTCCTCGGCCACGCGGTTCAGCTCCTGGATGTAGGGCCGCATCAGAGTCGCGCCCAGCGCGCAGTTGAGGCCAATGGCCAGCGGGCGCGAGTGGCGCACGCTGTGCCAGAAGGCAGTGACGGTCTGGCCTGAGAGGATGCGGCCCGAGGCGTCAGTAACGGTGCCGCTGATGATGAGCGGAAGGCGTTCGCCGCTGTTCTCAAAAAACTCGTCGATGGCAAACAGCGCGGCCTTGGCGTTGAGGGTGTCGAAAATGGTTTCGACCAACAACACGTCGGCGCCGCCTTCGACCAGCGCCTCAACCTGCTCGTAATATGCCGCGCGCAGCTGCTCGAAATCGACATTGCGCGCGCCGGGGTCGTTGACGTCGGGGCTGATGCTGGCCGTCTTGGGTGTGGGGCCGAGGGCGCCGGCCACAAAACGGGGTTTGTCGGGGGTCGAATACTTGTCGCAGGCGGCGCGGGCGAGCTGGGCCGACTTGAGGTTCATCTCACGCGCCAGCTCGGCCATCTTGTAGTCCTCCTGCGCCACCGTGGTCGCGCCGAAGGTGTTGGTTTCGATCAGGTCGGCACCAGCGGCCAGATAGCGCTCGTGGATGTCGCGGATCACGTCGGGGCGCGTGATGCTCAGCAGCTCGTTGTTGCCCTTCACATCGCGCGGAAAGTCCTTGAACCGGTCACCCACCGCGCCAGGTCCCGTGTAGCCCTCGCCCCGGTACTGCGCCTCGCCCAGCTTGAAGCGCTGGATCATGGTGCCCATGGCACCGTCAAGGATGACGATGCGTTCGCTGAGGATGTCAGGGAGCTGAGAGGCGCGGGTGTAGTGGAGGGCTTGCATAGGGCGCTATTGTAGAAAGTGCCCAAACACCTTCCGAGACGTGTCAGTTTTTGTAACTTTGTCCGATATGATGCCCCGCGCCGCAGCGTAACGCGCGCCTAAAAAAACGAATTTTTAATGGGAGGGAGTCTTTTTCATGACATCAAAACGCTCTATTTTTCTTGCACTGCCACTCGCCGCATTGACTTGTGTATTTCTGGTCGGCTGCGCCGGCCCTGCACCGAATTACGCACCGTCGGTAGACAACGTAGAACGGCTGAAGAAGACGGACTCAGCAGGAGTCAAGGTGGGGACGTTTAGTCCCAAGCCGGGAATGCAAAACCCGGATGCCATCGCGCTGCGCGCATCTTCCATGGTGTCGCCCGTAGGCAAAAATTTCGGCGACTACCTGGCAGCCGCTTTGCGAGCGGAACTCGAAATGGCCAAGTTGCATTCGCCCGCCTCCCCCATCGAGGTTTCAGGCACTCTTTTGCACAACAACATCAATGCGGGAGGTATCCAAACCAACGACGGACAGTTGGAAGCGCAGTTTGTCGTGAAGTACGGATCGGAAGTGCGTTACGACAAGACCAAGAAAATCACCCGTCAGTGGGAGGGTGCTTTCGCTGGGGCGGTCGCTATTCCGCAAGCCGCGAACAACTATCCCTTGATGGTTCAAGACCTGCTGGGGAGTCTTTTTGCCGATCCCGATTTCATCACCGCCGTCAAAAAGCGCTAAGAGGCTTCCATGTTCCGACGCATTCTTATTCTTACGTCCAGCATTGCTTTTGCGCTTCTTCTGGGAGGCTGTGCGCATCCAATTTCCATGGCGCCAAATTTGGCAGTAGTTCAGCCTGTCGCCGGCAACCCCGTGTTGGACAAGAAAGTGGGCTACCACATTTCGGCGGCCGCGAAAGCGGTCGAAGTCACAACACCCGGAGGCGGAGGCGACAAGGTGCGGTATTTCCCGTATCGGGATCTTGAACCTGGTCTCTACAAAGCCCTTGGGGTAGTGTTTCGCGATGTAGCAAAGATCAACAACCCAGCAGACGCAGCGGAGGTAGGTGCCAGCGGGATCAATCTGCTGATTACCCCTGAGATCACCACCGATTCTTCGTCAGAAAGTCCGTTTACCTGGCCACCCACTTCTTTCACGGTAACGCTCACTTGCCAAATCAAAGACATTCAAGGCAAGACATTGGATACGCTGCGAGTAGAAGGACGCGGTCAAGCAGAATTCTCAGAGTTCAAAACTAATTTCTCTTTGGCCGCGGTCAGGGCAAGCGACGACGCTTTGGCGAAACTGATGGTTGCGTTGCGCCAGTCCACGGCACTCGCGAAGTAATCCTGAGTTTCATGCCTCGGCCCTGTGTGGGCCGAGGCTGGGCGCCAAAGTCTCTCGCCGTCACCTGCAGCGCAAACATGGGACACCAAGCATCCTTATGCTTATCGGCAACTCCAAACTTACAACGTTCGCTCGGAATTGCAAATCCTGGAAGAGAACGTCAGCCCTGCTGTGAAGCACCTAAATCTGCTTGCAGTGCCTGCCAAATCAAGAAATATCGAGACCGCGACCTCTCTGTAAGGACTGCGGCTTCTCAGCCTCCCCAAACACTGCTCTCGCGCAAAGCGAGTGCATTAGCAAGGCTCTGGCACCAGCGCACAATAAGCCCTCTCGCCAATGCGCCCCGACACGGAAAAATTTGGGGCGAATTGGCATCTAGCGCTTTTTATAAAAGCGTTTTAAGCTATCAAATTCAGAGCATCCGTTTGTCTTCTCGTCCCTGCCCCGCTTCGTCCCCCGCCCACACCGTTCTGCACGACGTTTTTGGCTACGAGCAGTTTCGCGGCCCGCAGCAGGGCATCGTCGAGCACGTGATTGCGGGCGGCGATGCGCTGGTGCTCATGCCCACCGGTGGCGGCAAGTCGCTGTGCTACCAGGTGCCCGCCATCGTGCGCCAGCAGCAGGGGCGCGGGGTGACCATCGTGATTTCGCCGCTGATTGCGCTGATGCACGATCAAGTGGGGGCGCTGCACGAGGCGGGGGTGAGCGCGGCGTTTCTGAATTCCACGCTGAGCTACGATGAAACGCAAGATGTGGAGCTGCGTCTGCAGACGGGCGACATCACGCTGCTGTATGCGGCGCCCGAGCGGCTGAATACGCCGCGTTTTCTGGGCCTGCTCGACAGCCTGTACCAAGGCGGACACCTGTCGCTGTTTGCCATCGACGAGGCGCACTGCGTCAGCCAGTGGGGACACGACTTCCGCCCAGAGTACCGCGCGCTCACGGTGTTGCATGAACGTTATGCGGGCGTGCCGCGCATTGCGCTCACGGCCACGGCGGACGACCTCACACGCGCCGACATCATCGAGCGACTACAGCTGGAAGACGCGCGGCTGTTCATCAGCAGCTTTGACCGGCCCAACATCCGCTACCGCATTGAAGAGAAGAAGGATGTCACCACCCAACTGCTGCGCTTCATCGAGCGCGAACACCCGGGCGAGGCGGGCGTGGTGTATTGCCAGTCGCGAAAACGGGTGGAAGAGCTGGCGGCCACGCTGAGCGACGCAGGCCTGAATGCGCTGCCTTACCACGCGGGCCTGGACATCAAGGTGCGCCAGAAGAACCAGGACCGCTTTCTGCGCGAAGAAGGCATCGTGATGGTGGCCACCATTGCGTTTGGCATGGGCATCGACAAACCTGACGTGCGTTTTGTGGCCCATGTGGACATGCCCAAGAACATCGAGGGCTACTACCAGGAGACCGGCCGCGCCGGCCGCGACGGGTTGAATGCCGATGCCTGGATGGCCTATGGCCTGAACGACGTGGTCAACCAGCGCCGCATGATCGACGAGAGCCCGGCGGGCGAAGAGTTCAAAGCGGCGTTGCGCGGCAAACTCGATGCGCTGCTGGCGCTGGCCGAAGCCACCGACTGCCGCCGTGTGCGGCTGCTGGCCTACTTTGGCGAGCAATCCACACCCTGCGGCAATTGCGACAACTGCCTGAACCCGCCTGCGGTGTGGGATGCCACCGATGCGGCGCGCAAGCTGCTGTCCACCATCTACCGCGTGAACCAGGCCAGCGGCATCAGCTTTGGCACCGGGCACATCATGGACATCCTGCGCGGCAAGAAGACCGAGAAGGTGGCGCAGTTTGGACACGAAAAGATTTCCACTTTTGGCATCGGTGCGGACCTGTCGGAGCCGCAATTGCGCGGGGTACTGCGCCAGCTGATCGCCACCGGCGCCCTAGGGCTGCAGAAGGTGATGCTGGACAGCGGCCACAGCTTTGACACGCTGTGCCTGACCGAAGGTTCACGCGCCGTGCTCAAGGGCGATGTTCCGGTGCAGTTGCGCGAGTCGGTGTCGTCTGCACCCGCCAAACGCACGCGTACACGCAAGGGCACTGGCAGCGCGCCCCCCGCCGCGGCTGCCAACCTGGGGCCGGACGCGCAGGTGCGGTTCATCAATCTCAAGGCCTGGCGCGCCGAGGTGGCGCGCGAGCACAACCTGCCTGCGTATGTGATCTTTCACGATGCCACGCTGGCGGCCATTGCCGAGCGCGCGCCAGGCACGCTGGACGATCTGCAAGGCATCAGCGGGATGGGGGCGAAAAAACTGGAAGCGTATGGCGCCGAGGTGTTGCGCGTGTGTGTGCAGGGGTCGGGCGGTTAGCCGATAAAGCGGTGAAGCGGTGCTGCAGACAAGCAGCCCGTTCAAGCCTTCACGTCCTACTTCTTGGCTGCGTCGCTCAGCAAGGTCTGGGTAATGGCACGCCCGATCTGCTCGAACGCGCGACCCGCGTCGCGGTGCTCGTCCAGGTCTTCTGCGCAGGTGGCCACGATGACAGCCGCGCGGCCACCGTCTTGCGGATTGATCACCCCCATGTGGCAGGCACGGCCGAGCTGCGTGCCCGTTTTGTGAATAAAGCGCACGGTGCGCGGCAGGCCCGCCTCCAGCCGGTAGGCGTCATAGGTTTCGTATTTGAGGTCGGTGAACAAACGCTGGAGGTTTGGGGGCGACACCAGTTGGCCGGTGACCAAACGCTCCAGCATGCCGCCATAGGCCGACAGCGGCGCGCTGTTGACCTGCGTGGCGTAATAGCGTGCGTAGGCCTCTTCCATGGTCTTCACCCGCAGTGCGCTTTTGTCGACCTGCAGCGTGCGCACCAGCGCATCCACCCGCTTGGGGCCCATGGGCACGGCGGCAAGTCGCACCAGGTCCATGTTGGGCAGCTTGCGTGCGTCGGGGTGCAGTGCGCCATACACGTCCTGGCGCACTTGCGTGAAGGTGGTGATGCGGTTGAACCCCTGCGGGCCCAGATAGAAGCGGGCGCGGTGATTGAGTGCGTCTTCGCCGATGGTGCGCACCAGCATGTTGGCGGCGGTGTTATCGCTTTCCATCAACATGCGTTTGAGCAGCGCTTCCACACCGTACGACGTCCCGCTCTTTTGCCACACCACGTTGCCGGACCCGTCGATCTTGTCGGTGTCCTGGAGCGTGACTTGTTGTGAAAGCTTGAGCTTTCCCGCCTCGGACTCTTGCAGAACTGCGATGGCAATGGGCAACTTGGCCGACGAGCCCAGGTACCAGGGTCGGTCGGCTTGGTAGTTCAGGGTTTCGCCATTGTCCAGGCGCTTGATGTACACGCCCAATTGGCCGGGCGTGGCTTTGTCGATGCGTTCGATGTGCTGGCGCAACGCGTCGGTCCAGTCGGCGCCATGCACCGCCAGGCTAGCGGTTGTGAGCGCCAGCGCGAGACACAGGGTGCGCGGCAGGTAGGCACAAGGGGTCATGGGGTCTTCCATCGGTCAACAGACCAGACTTGCAAATGGCCGCGCCCACGTCCTGGAGGGCACGGTCCGAACGGGCAGTGAGCAGTTCACCGCGGGTGCAGGCCACCACCACCACCCGCCGGTCGAGCCCCCCCAGGCGCGGCACGCTGATGAGGCCTGCGTCGCAAGTGCGCGCGCGCTGGGTGCCTGTTTTGTGGGCAAAACGCGCGGTAGCGGGGAGGCCCGCCTTGATCCGCCGGGCTCCGGTCTGCACCCGCTCCATTACCCGCAGCAGGTAGCGGGTGTGGGCCGCGTTCAATACCTGTCCATCCACTACCTGGTGCAGCAGGTTCGCGTACGCATCCAGGCGGCCCGAGTTGAGGCCGCTGTCGTAGTAAGCCTCGAACGCCTCTGCCACGCTGGCGCGCTGGAACGAAGCGGCCGGCACATGCAGGAGCCGGGCGAGGGTCTGGAGCCGTTCCGCATCGTTAGGCTGCTTCTTGAGCGCGAGGAAATCATTCCCCGTCAGGTGCGCGGCTTCTGGCGTGAGATACCCATACGCATGTCGCCGCACATCGGCCAACGTGGTAATGCGCTCGATCCCTTGCGGCACCAGTTGCTCTACGAGCGCGTTCACGGCCCGGATACCCACCAGGCCAATCAGCATGTCGCTGGCGGTGTTGTCGCTGTGAATGATCATTTGCTCCAGGAGATACCGCACGCTGAGCGAAGCGCCCACCGACTTTGAGTTGGTGTGACCCGCGCCATCCACGTAGTCGGCGGCGCGCACGCGCAGTTGCGTGTCGAGCGTGAAATCGCCGCGCTCCACAGCCTGCAGCACCGCCAGTGCGACCGGCACCTTCACGGTTGACGCCAAGTACCAGCGCTCATTGCCATGGTGCGAGACCGCCACGCCGGTCTCCAGATCGCGTACATACACGCCGAGGCCAGCAGTATGCCGACCGGCCACCAAACTCAGCTCAGCCTGCAGTAGTTCGGCCCATACGGGCTGCACCGGCAAGCTGTCGTGAGCGCGCGCTGGGATTGCGCCCAAGACGAGGGCCGCGGCAGTCCCCAGCGAAGCGCCCCACACCAAAAACTGGGCCCAGCGCTGGGCCGAAAATCCGGTTGGACAGGCGGCGAGGCAATTGATAAAAGCGCCCCCGTAGGGGGCCAGCAAAACAGCGATTGCAACCTCCAAAGCCTGTCACCGTACTACGGCGCAGTTCAGGCGTTCGTAACACGCTGTGATGTCAGGGCGAATAGGTGCGTACGAAGTTATGGGCCGCACCCAGCAGAAGTATGAATTTGATAGCTATCAACGATTGATAGATAAGAGCTAGAGCTCATTTTCATCTGAATTTTTGTCTTCACAGGGGGCGCGAGGCCGGGCGCAGAGCCACCGTGCTACATGCCAACACGTGCAGACCATGTCTGCTGGCGCTGCGCCACAATCGCGCCATGCTCACCCTCCAAGACATCCGCGACGCCGCCGTCCGCCTGCAAGGCCATGTGCTAGACACCCCCTGTGTGGAATCCAAGACGCTCTCGCAGATTGTGGGCGCGCAGGTTTACCTCAAGTTTGAGAATCTGCAGTTCACAGCCTCCTTCAAGGAGCGCGGCGCCTGCAACCGGCTCACGCTGCTGTCCGACGAGGAGCGCGCGCGGGGAGTGGTGGCCATGAGTGCGGGCAACCACGCGCAGGGCGTTGCCTACCACGCGCAGCGCCTGGGCTTGCGGGCAGTCATCGTGATGCCGCGCTTCACCCCTGGCGTGAAGGTGGAGCGCACTCGCGGCTTTGGGGCCGAGGTGGTGCTGCATGGCGACACGCTGGAAGAAGCCCGCGCCCATGCCTATGCGCTGGCCGACGCCCAAGGGCTGACCTTTGTTCACCCCTATGACGATGAAGGTGTCGCCGCGGGGCAGGGCACCCTGGGGCTGGAGATGCTGCAGGCGGTGCCAGACTTGGACACGCTGATCATTGCGGTGGGCGGAGGCGGGTTGATCTCGGGCGTGGCCACCGCCGCCAAGGCCGTCAAACCTGGCATTGAGATCGTCGGGGTGCAAACCGCGCGCTTTCCCGCCATGGTGAATGCAGTGAAGGGCACCCACCACCCGCAAGGCACATCGACCATCGCCGAGGGCATTGCCGTCGGCACGCCGGGCAAGATCACGCAGGAGATCGTCAAGCGTCTGGTGGACGACCTGGTACTGGTGGACGAGGGCGACATTGAGCAGGCGGTGCTGATGCTGCTCGAAATCGAGAAAACCCTGGTCGAAGGTGCCGGCGCCGCAGGGCTGGCTGCACTGGTGCGCTACCCCGACCGCTTCAAAGGCAAACGCGTGGGCTTGGTGCTGTGCGGCGGCAACATAGACCCCTTGCTATTGGCGGCCATCATCGAACGAGGCATGGTGCGTTCGGGACGATTGGCGCGCATCAAGGTCAGCGCGCGCGATGTACCTGGCGTGCTGGCGCGCATCACGGCCACCGTGGCCGATGCCGGGGCCAACATTGAGGAGGTGCACCACCAACGCGCCTTCACCATGTTGGCCGCCCAGAATGTTGAGATCGAATTGGTGCTGCAAACGCGCGGCAAGAGCCATGTCGATGACGTGCTGACGCAACTGCGCTCTGCGGGCATGGAAGCGGACCTGATCTGAGCCTGCGCAGGGGTTTTGGCGCTGCACCCGCGGCGGCGGCTAGAATTGCGCAAGTTTTAAGCATCTGGAGCCCACCCCATGTCCGATCACAACACATCGCATACCCCCGAAACACACCCAGTCGACGCCGTGGAAAACGTGGTGCCCCTGATGCCCGTGGTTCTGCCCGTGGTCGGTGGCGTCATGATTTTTCTGCTGGCCTTTATTGCCGTCTACATGGCCTGATCGCTTCGATCATCGTCACAACCCCGCAGTGCGGGGTTTTTTTTTGTCTCGCCCCCTTTTTCAGGAGAACTCCATGAGACCCGGACACGCCCTTGTTCTTTTTTCTGGCGGGCAAGACTCCACCACATGCCTGGCTTGGGCGCTGGAGCATTTCGCCCATGTGGAGACCATTGGTTTTGACTACGGCCAGCGCCACCATGTCGAGCTGCAGGCCCGCCAGACCGTCTTGTCATCCCTTCGCGCGCAATTTCCACACTGGGCCACGAAGCTGGGGGAAGACCACATGATCGACCTGGCGGTGCTGGGCCACATCAGCGATACCGCACTGACCAGCGAAACGGAGATCCAGATGACCGCGGCAGGGCTGCCCAACACCTTCGTGCCGGGGCGCAACCTTTTGTTCTTTAACTTGGCAGCTGCCGTGGGCTACCGTCGCGGCCTGTACACGCTGGTCGGCGGCATGTGCGAAACCGACTTTTCGGGCTACCCGGACTGCCGCGACGACACCCTCAAGGCCTTGCAGGTGGCCGTGTCGCTGGGCATGGGGCAACGCTTTACCTTCGACACGCCGCTGATGTGGCTGGGCAAGGCGGAGACCTGGGAGTTGGCCCGCGCGCTGGGAGGGCAGGCGCTGGTCGATGTCATCGTGAAGGACTCACACACCTGCTACCACGGTGTGCGCGACACGTTGCACGCCTGGGGCTACGGTTGCGGCACGTGCCCCGCCTGCGCTCTGCGCAAGGCAGGATATGAACGGTGGAAGGCGACCCCAGAGTCAGTTTGACTCCCAAATGCGCCATTTCGAATGCCTTTGGAAGGCATAAAGTCATGCTTTTTTTGCATGATTTTTACCGCAGTCTGACAGACAATCGGGCGGCAGATTCATAAAATTGACATTCCAGCCGACCCGCGGAATCCGTGGAACTAGCCTCCACCCGTGGGGCTGACACACGCTCCCGCCCGCCGACTGAGCACGAAAGCCGTTTTTTCAAAGGCAGCGCTCAGCATCCGCATATTGCGCCAGGCCTTGCCGCGATCCGCCGGGTCCGCTTCCTTTGAAAAAACTGATTTTCAACTTAGGAAGCTCCCGATGAACGCACCCACAATGCAGGGCCTGAATCTCCATGCCCCCTCGTATGTCAAAAACGCCCGGCTGCTGGCCTGGGTGGCGGATATGGTGGCTCTGTGCAAGCCCGACAACCTTTATTGGTGCGATGGCTCCAAGGAAGAGTACGACCGGCTTTGCCAGCAGCTCGTCGACGCAGGAACCTTCAAGAAGCTCAATCCTGCCAAACGCCCCGGTAGTTACCTGGCTTGGTCCGACCCTTCGGACGTGGCCCGCGTGGAAGACCGCACTTACATCTGCTCTGCCGCCAAGGAAGATGCAGGCCCCACCAACAACTGGATGGCGCCCGCAGAGATGCGCGCCACGCTGCAGCCCTTGTTTGACGGCTGCATGAAGGGCCGCACCATGTATGTGGTGCCCTTCAGCATGGGCCCGTTGGGCAGCCACATCGCCCACATCGGCGTGGAGCTGACCGACAGCGCCTACGTGGCCGTGAATCAGCGCCTGATGACCCGCATGGGCAAGGCTGTGTACGACGTGCTGGGCGTGGAAGGCGACTTTGTGCCATGCATGCACACTGTGGGCGCACCCCTGGCCGAAGGCGACAAGGACACGACCAGCTGGCCCTGCAACCCCAAGGTCAAGTACATCGTCCACTACCCCGAAACGCGCGAGATCTGGTCCTACGGCTCGGGCTACGGCGGCAACGCTCTGCTGGGCAAGAAGTGCCTGGCGCTGCGTATTGCATCGACGATGGGCCGTGACCAGGGCTGGCTCGCCGAACACATGCTCATCCTGGGCGTGACCAATCCGCAGGGCAAGAAGTACCACGTGGCGGCGGCCTTCCCCAGCGCCTGTGGCAAGACCAATTTCTCGATGCTGGTGCCGCCCGAAGCCGGTTTTGCGGGCTGGAAAGTCACCACGATTGGCGACGACATTGCCTGGATCAAGCCCAATGCCGACGGCAAGATGGTGGCGATCAACCCCGAGGCGGGCTACTTTGGCGTGGCGCCCGGTACCAACATGCACACCAACCCCAACTGCATGTTGTCTCTGAACAAGGACGTGATCTTCACCAATGTGGCCCTGACGGACGACGGCGACGTGTGGTGGGAAGGCATGGAAAAAGACACCGGCAAGCTGCCCGACCACCTGATTGACTGGCAAGGCAAGGACTGGACGCCCCAGATCGCCAAGGAAACTGGCGCCAAAGCCGCCCATCCCAATTCGCGCTTCACCGTGGCCGCACTCAACAACCCGGCGCTCGACCCACAATGGGACGATGCGAACGGTGTGGCGATTGATGCGTTCATTTTTGGCGGCCGCCGCTCCACCACGGTGCCGCTGGTCACCGAAGCCCGCACCTGGACGGAGGGCGTGTACATGGCGGCAACCATGGGCAGCGAAACCACAGCCGCCGCCTTTGGCGCCCAGGGCGTGGTGCGCCGCGACCCGTTCGCCATGCTGCCGTTCTGCGGATACAACATGAGCGACTACTTCCAGCACTGGCTGAATATGGAAGGCAAGATTGCCGCGACAGGCAAGGCGTTGCCCAAGGTGTTCTGCGTGAACTGGTTCCGGAAAGATGAGGCTGGCAAGTTTGTCTGGCCGGGCTATGGCGACAACATGCGGGTGCTCAAGTGGCTGATTGACCGCATCGAAGGTCAGGCCCAGGGCCAGGAAACCATGTTTGGTGTGGCGCCGCAATATGCAGAAATCAACTGGACCGGGCTCGACTTCACTCCTGAACAGTTCCAGGCCGTGACCAGCATTGACAAAGCCGCCTGGACGGAGGAGTTCAAGCTCCACGACGCTCACTTTGACCAGTTGGCGCACCATTTGCCCAAAGAGTTGCTGGATACCAAGGCGCAGTTGGAAAAGCGGCTGAGCGCCTGAACAACCCTCGTCCCGTAAGCGATTGAGAAACGCCCCGCGCAATGTGGGGCGTTTTTTTGCGGTCATGGGCTGGGGCGCATATTTGTCCAGATCGTTGCCGACCCTGATTTTCGCCGTCCCACCCTCAGCAAAAAAGCCGTGGCATAACCACGGCTTTTTGTCTCTTCATTCTGCGCAGACTGACTGCGCACCAGCCCTGCAGGCCTCTTAACGGTAGCCGCGGAGATCGTTCACGGTGGCAATGCCCATGGCATGGTTCAGTTCGGCCATGATCCGCGGATCCTTCAGCGCGACTTGCCAAGTGCGCTCGTCCTGCGCCGCATTGCGGCGGTTTTGCGCCCAGTTTTGGGCCGCCGATAGCAACACAACACCGGCACGGCGTGCGGGGGCCGTCAACAAAGCCAAGGCGGCGAACGCTACCAGCCACAGCACCATCCAGGCAGCCAGCAGGTGGCCTTCGCTCCACGTGTCAATCATTTGGTTGGCTACCACCAACAGCGCGGAGACCACTGCCGCCAGCACAAGCGAGGCAGCGCCGCGGGCGCCGTCAAAGTTGGCGGCAACGCTCTTCAAAGCAGCGGCTGCGTTTTCGGCGCGTACAACGCCGGCATGTTCGGTGGAGTGGTCTACGTGTGCAAAGCTGGTCATGGTGATTCCCTTGTCTAACGCTTGTGGCGAAAATGCCGGGCGATGGGGTGATATTAGGGTTAACCCTTGATACATTCAAGTTTATATTTTGAATCTCAACCATTCATTTTGGTGATGTTTGCTTTGGCGACATTCGGGTTCGCTTTTCAGCCCGTGCAAACAAAAAGGCCGTGACATTCACTGCCACAGCCTTTGTTGCGATGCGACCCGGCTCATCCGGGCTTGTGCCTTAACGGTACTTGCGGATGTCGTCCACAGCGCGGCGGTCCAAGGCATGCGAGATGTCGGCCATCACACGCAAATCCTTCACGGCCAATTGCCACGTCTTCTCGTCCTCCATGGCCAAACGGCGGCTTTCAGCCCAGCGTGCACCGGCGGCACGCAGTGCCACACCCGCGCTTCGCGCAGGGGCACTGAAAATTGCGATCCCAGCAAAGGCGATCACCCACAACACCATCCAGGCGGCTACCAAGTGCCCGTCGACCCAGGTGTCCACCACCCGATTGGCCACGACCAGCAGTCCGGCCACACCGGCTGCCAACAAGAGCGACCCTGCGCCGCGCGCTCCATCAGAACGAGCCACAGCCCGCCGGAAGGCCGCCACCACGTTTTCAGCGCGTTCCACGCCAGGGTGTTCGGTGGGATAGTCAACGTGTGCAAAGGCGGTCATGAGGGGTTCCCTTTCAAACGCTTGTGGCGAAATTGCCGGGGCGATGGCGCAATACTAGGGTTTACCCCTTATTCATTCAAATTTATATGTTGAATCATTAATATTCACAAGGATGATGAATACCCCATGGGCCCTTTGAACTTCCGATCCCTGGACCTGAACCTCCTCCGTGTTTTTGACGAGGTAATGGCAGAGCGCAGCCTGACGCGGGCGGCGCACAAGCTGTCCATCACCCAACCCGCGGTGAGCAATGCCATGCGGCGGTTGCGCGAGGTTGTGGGTGACGAACTTGTGGTCCGCAGCGGCCAGGGCGTGGAGCCAACGCCCCGCGCTCTGGCACTTTGGCCCCCCGTTCGAGAGGCGCTCACCCAACTGCAGGAATCCCTGGCCCCGGGGCGCTTTGAACCCGCGACGGCAGAGTCCACGTTCGTACTCGCCATGGCAGACGCGACAGCCGCGACCTTGATACCTGCTCTGGTCGAAATCATTGAGCGCGAGGCGCCAGGCATTTCCGTGCGGGTGTTGCCCCTGACCACGCGCGACCCGCGCCGCCTGCTGGAGGAAGAAGCGGCAGACATGGCCGTGGGCTACTTTCCGGCGGCGCTGGCAGATCTCACTGCGCGGGCGCAGTCGGGTGGTGTGGTGGCGTACGAGAGCCGACGGCTTTATGACGGCGAATATGTGTGCGTCATGCGGCAGGGTCACCCCCTGGCCGCTGTGCCCTTGACTCTGGACGCCTATTGCGAAGCACGCCATATGCTGGTGAGTTTTTCCGGACGACCGTTCGGGTTCATCGACGAGGCGCTGGCATCGCTCGGCCGAGAGCGCCGGGTAGTGCTCACCGTCAACCAGTTCTTCACCGCCGGGCGCGTGGTGTGTGGTTCGGACCTGTTGACCGTGTTACCCAGGCATTTTGTGCCGGTCACGGGTATCGAGGATGCATTGGTGCAACGCACCCTGCCCTTGGACGTGCCCGCTGTGCATGTGGACGCCTTGTGGCGCAGGCGCGGCCCACAGCAAACGGCGATGACCTGGCTGCTGGGTGCGCTCTCACGCTCCGCACGCAAAACGTTCCCGTGACGAAGCGCGAATTTTCGCAACGCGAAAGAATTGCAAAGTGGCCGGAAGGCGCCATCGCCACACGCCGTAGACTGCGCGGTCCATGAAAATTCAACTGCTCTCCGACCTTCATCTAGAGGCACACCCGCACTTCGTGCCCGAACCCGCCCCAAAAGCCGATGTCTTGGTGCTGGCCGGTGACATAGGCTCGTACCAGGAGGGTTCGCAGCTCGATGACGACGACTTCGGCTTGACGCGGTTTTCGCCGCTTCCGCAGTACGCGGCGTGGCCCACTCCTGTAGTGTTCGTGCCCGGTAATCATGAATACGACGCCCAGGATTTCGACGCGGCGCACGAACGCCTACGTGCTACCTGCGACCGCCTGGGGATTGCGTGGCTGGAGCGCGAGGCCCTGGAACTGCAAGGCATCCGATTTGTGGGGACCACCCTTTGGACCGACTTTGATGCGCTCGCAGACCACGAGGGAGTGACCGATCTGAGTCGACGGTTGAAGCTGAGAGACAAGGCGTTTCGGGCCGCTAACTACTACCTGCGCAAGACCGACGGCACCCGCCATGCAGAGCCCTTTCTAGCGGAACCCATGCGCGAACAGGGCCTGATCTGCCAGGACTGGTTGGCCAACGCGCTGGTCAAGCCGTTTGCTGGCGACACGGTGGTGGTGACCCATTTCGCGCCCAGCCTGCGCAGCGCCGATCCACGCTATGGGCTTGTGCCTGGCACGGCAGGGTTTTGCAACGCCCTCGATAGCCTATTGCCCCACGTGAAGCTCTGGCTCCACGGTCACCTGCACGCGCCCAGTGACTACACGGTGCAAGGGCAACATGACAACGGCACACCATGGGCATGCCGCGTGGTAGCCAACCCACTGGGATATGCCCGTAAGGGCGAGCAGGCCACGTTCCAGCCGCAGTGCTGCATCACCGTATGATGACCACGCGGGAGTTTCCATGCCCCGCAGCGCGCAGGAGAAAAACATGACCCAGGTCAAGACAACACAGACCGGCGCAAAGTAGTCTGAGTCATCCTTTTTCGGAGAACACCATGAAGATCCTGCTTGCTGTCGATGGCAGCGCCTACACCAAGAAAATGCTGGCTTATCTGGCAACCCATTCTGAACTTTTGGGTGACGCCCACGATTACACCGTGCTCACCGTGCAAGCCCCGCTGCCTGCCCGTGCCCGTGCGGCACTGGGCAAAGAGGTGGTGGACAGCTACCACGCCGATGAGGCAGAGAAGATCCTCGCGCCTGTGTGCAAATTTTTGGCTCGTCATGCCGTGCAGGCCAAGCGCAGCGTCAAAGTAGGCACCGTGGGCGAAAACATTGCCAAGGTGGCCGACACCGGCAAATACGACCTGCTGGTGATGGGCTCGCACGGGCATGGCGCCTTGGCCACACTCGTCATGGGGTCCGTGACCACCCAAGTGCTTGCACACAGCAAGGTGCCAGTGTTGATCGTGCGCTGATCAATCCAGCCCGCCCCACAGCCCTGCCACTGCGCAGGGTTTTTTTACGCCTGAGAAAAACTAACTAGTTTTTGCATAACTCATTGGTTTACATTGATACCAAACAGTTATATATTTCGCCTGCGCCCATCTTGGCGTGTCACTTCCATCTAACCCAAGAGGAACGACCCATGAAGAAAACCTTGATTGCATTGGCCCTGACGGCTGGCGCCACATTCAGCGCCATGGCACAAGACATCGTTGATACCGCGGTCAAAGCGGGCAACTTCAAAACCCTGGTGGCCGCTGTTCAGGCCGCAGGATTGGTGGACACCCTCAAAGGTCCTGGCCCATTCACGGTGTTTGCGCCCACTGACGAAGCCTTCGCAAAAATTCCCAAGGCCACGTTGGATGGACTGCTGGCCGACAAGGCAGCGCTGACCAAGGTGCTGACCTACCACGTGGTTCCCGGCAAGGTGATGGCGAAGGACGTGAAAGCGGGCAAGGTCAAGACCGTGCAGGGCCAGGAAATCACCGTGTCCACCAACATGGGGGTGATGGTGGACCAGTCCAAGGTGATCGCCACAGATGTGGCCGCCAGCAACGGCGTGATCCACGCCATCGACACGGTGATGATGCCGAAGTAAGGCTAAGGCACTCACCGCACAGGTCGACCCACCTCACCCACCACCGAACATTTCATTCATTCGCGAGGAGACGCCACCATGAACACCGCCTTCAACCGCCGAACCGTTTTGCTGGCCGCAGCGCTGGGCGCCAGCACCACCCTGCTGCAAGCCTGCGGGGGCAGCGACGATGATCCCGAACGGAACATCGTCGAGCTGGCGCAGAACAATCCTGACCTGAGCATCCTGGTGGAAGCCGTGGTCGCAGCAGGCCTCGCGCCCACCTTGAGCACCGGCATGCTCACCGTGTTCGCCCCCACCAACGCGGCGTTCACGGCGTTGCTGGGCGAATTGGGCGTCTCCAAAGATGCATTGCTGGCCAACAAACCCCTGCTGACGGCAGTGCTGACGTACCACGTGCTGGGTAGCAAGGTTCTGCGCAATGAGGTACCTCTGGGCAAGGCGATCACGCCGGTGGCGGGTGGATTTTTCAAGATCGAGTCTGCCAATGGTCTCAAGATCACCGATGGGCGCAACCGTGTGACCACCATCACGGCCACCGACATCCAGGCCAGCAATGGCGTTGTGCATCTGGTCGACCGTGTGTTGCTGCCTGCAGACAAAGACATTGTCGCCACGGCCATGGCGCTGCCAGATTTCAGCATCTTGGTAGAAGCTGTGGTGGCTGCGGGACTGGTGAGCACCTTACAGGGCGCAGGGCCGTTCACGGTGTTTGCGCCCACCAACGCCGCCTTTGCTGCGTTGCTGACAGAACTGGGTGTAACCAAGGAAGCACTGCTGGCCAACACGGCGCTGCTGACCTCGGTGCTGACCTACCACGTGGTTCCGGCACGGGTGCTGAAGGCAGAAGTGCCTGTCAACACGGCGATTTCAACCGTGCAGGGGCAGACCTTCTCGGTCAGCTCCAGCCTGGTCATCACCGATCAAAACCAGCGCACCAGCAACATCGTGGCCGCAGATGTGTTTACCAGCAATGGCGTGATCCACGTCGTGGACAAGGTGATCCTGCCGAAGTAGCCGCGCCTATGGGATCGTTAAAAAGCCCGGCATGCCGGGCATTTTTCTTGCTGACCTCCGGCTTCAAGCAGCGGCCATCAACGTGCGGCCAGGCCATCAAAACAAGTGCGCACGACCAAGTCGACAATTTCCGCGTCCGAATACTGGCCGCCTTCTTTCAGAAAGCTCACCACAGGGTCACAAGCCCGGGCATACAAGGTGTAAAGCACCACCAGCGGCGGCAAAGTGGGGCAGATCACGCCCTGCGCCTGGGCTTGCGTGATCCATTCGCCAATCTGGTCACTGACTGCCACCAAACCATTGAGGTAGTCTTTATTGGCCATCAGCACGGCGCGCAGGGTGGAGTTGCGGCTGGGCAGCAGCGGCATCTCGTTGGTCAACAGCCGCTCCAGCGACCATCGCACCAGCGCATGCAGCTTCTCCACAGGGGGCATTTCTGCAGGCAGACTGGCCAGATAGGTCTGAACGCGCCCCAGAATCTGCACCATGGCTGCGCTGCACAGCTCTTCCTTGCTACAGAAATGTTTGTACAGGCTGGCCTTGGCAATGCCCACGGCATTGGCAACGTCATCCATGGTCATGGCGTCGAAGGCTTTTTCGCCCAGCAGGCGGCAGGCGGACTGGAGGATGGCGTCCTCGCGGGCCTGGTGCATCTGTTCTTTGAACGAGACTTTGGGTTGCGGCGTTTGCATGGCATTCATTTTATACATTGCAGTAAAAAAATAAATGCCTAAGTTGCAATACAACTACGTCGTTCACGTTTTGGTCTGCAGGAATCGCGCTGGCAGCAATCCATCGTCCGATCGAGCTGTGTCACGCCACCAATGAAACCGCTGCCGCCCCCGTCAGCGCTGCCGACAGCGCATCCAGCAGTTCGGACTCCAGGTTCCAACAGTGCCAGTACAGCTGAATCGGCAACGTCCGGCCCGGCGCCAAGTCCACCATGCTCCCATCCGCAATCGCGGTGCGCGCCATTAGCTCGGGCACCACACCCACTGCCCAGCCTGCGGCCACCGCGCGCATTTGCGCCTCGGTACCGGGCACGAACAGATGGTTGAGCGCAACACGCTTCAACCCGAACGCGCGCGCGACGAATTCCGCTGCCATGTCGTCCTTGCGGTTGAACGACAGAAACGACACTTCCCGAAAGTTGTGCGGGGTAAGCCCCTGCGGCAAGTGCTTTTGCGCAAACTCCGCGGAAGCCACCGCCACATAGTGCATGGCCCCCAATGGCACCATCTTGCAGCCGCGCAGCGCCTGTTTCAGGGTGGTCACGCACCCCAGCACCTGGCCCGAGCGCAACCACTCTTGCGTGAAATCCTGATCGTCGGCAATGATCTCCAGCGGCAGGCGCTGGCGCACCAGGTCATGCAGCGCCCCCATGGCCCAGGTGGCAATGCTGTCAGCGTTGATGGCGATGGAAATGCGCTCATCCTCGCGCGTGCTGCCCGGTGCGCTGGGTGCCAGTTCGTGCAGGTCGCGCTCCAGGTCGGCACGCAGAAGGCGCAGTTGTTTGGTGTGCTTGAGCAACAACTGCCCGGCCGATGTGGGCCGCAGCGGGCGACTGCGCACGATGAGCACGGAGCCCACCTGAGCCTCCAGCGCGCGCAGGCGCTGCGAGACGGCGGACTGGGTGACGTTGAGGCGCTGGGCGGCGCGCTCGAATCCGCCTTCTTCCACGATGGCGGCTAGGCATTCCAGGGCGGCAGGATCGTAGGTGCTCATGGTCTTTCGCTCGAACAAAAGGGTGTCTCCGAAACGCGCTTTATTAGATGCGCTGATGTTTTTGGAGTAAGTTTAATTTTGCTTTTAGTTGCGCGCAATGTCGCGCACACTCCGCGCCATGAAAACCATTGTTTTGGGCGCAGGCATCATCGGCATCAGCACGGCGTGGCACCTGATGGAGCGCGGTCACGAGGTCATCGTGGTCGACCGCCAGCCGGATGCGGCGCTCGAAACCAGTTTTGCCAACGCGGCGCAAATCTCGGTGAGTTACTGCGAGCCCTGGGCCAACCGCGAAGCGCCCCTCAAAGCACTCAAATGGATGTTCGACAAGGAAGCGCCTTTGCTGTTTAGGCCACAGATGCCTTTTGGTGAAGGATGGCAGCAGTGGCGCTGGGGCCTGCAGTTCCTCGCGCAATGCAACGACGCGGCCTTTGAGCGCAATGTGCAGCAGATCGTGGCGCTGGGTGCCTACAGCCACGCCGCCCTGAAGGACCTCGTCTCCACCACCGGCATTGAGTACAACCGCCTCGAGCGTGGCATCGCCCACTTTTATACCGACCAAAAATCGTTCGACGCCGCGGGCCACGCGGTGGAACTGATGCGCAAACATGGTGTCCAGCGCCGCCTGGTCAGCCGGGACGAGTTGCTCAAGATCGAACCGGCCTTCAAGGCCTATGGCGACCACATCACCGGCGGGACCTACACCAGTACCGATGAGAGTGGCGACGCCCGCGTCTTCACCCAGGAACTGGCCCGCCGCTGCGCGGCACGTGGCGCGCAGTTCCTCTATGGCCACGACGTGCTGCGTCTGAACAAAATCGGAAACGCTATTGATTCAGTAGCTGTAATGGCACGCCAGTCAAGCGCTGGAGGCCGAAAAGACTTCATTTTGAAAGGTGACGCCATCGTTGTGGCATGCGGCTCTTACAGTGCGCCGCTGTTGCGCAGCGTGGGTGTGGACTTGCCGATTTACCCCGGCAAGGGTTACAGCGCCACTTTTCCATTACTCCGGCCCGAGGCCGCGCCTCAGGTCTCCACCATCGACGATGGGCGCAAGATCGCGATGAGCCGCCTGGGCAACGTGCTGCGCGTGGCAGGCACCATCGAGCTGGGTGGCTACGACCTGTCGCTCGACAACGCCGTGGCGAAGGCCCGCTGCCACATGCTGTCACGCCGCATTGAAGAAATCCTGCCAGGCGTGTGCGACACCCGCACGCCCGAGGAAGGCGGCGACCCTCAGTACTGGACGGGCCTGCGCCCGGCCACGCCCACCAACATTCCTTTCATCGGCCAGACCCGCGTGGGCAAGCTGTGGGTGAACGCAGGCCACGGCACGCTGGGCTGGACGCACGGTGCGGGATCCGGCAAGGCACTGGCAGAACTCATCAGCGGCACGGTGCCCGCCATGGACTTCGGCTTTTGCGGTGCAGAAAACGGTACCCGGCAAATGATGGCCAAGGTGGCCTGACGCTGTCCCTCCCTTTTCATCCCCGGCCCGCGAGCGCGGCCAAGGGTGCGAGGTAGGGGGCCGGGATCTCCATCGCATGGAAGCCGCCCGCCAGCAACGCGACCAGGCAGGCTCCCCACAGCACGCCCAAGCACAGAGCCAGCACCAGTGCCTTGGTGCGCACCGTGGGCGGCAGATTCCAGTACAGCGCACAGCCCACGTGGGTCCAGAACGCCCAGACCGCGAGAAAGTAGTACGGAACAAAGAACCACGGCCAGGGCTGCACCTGCATGCCAGCCGCCGCAAAGGGGAGGTTGGTGTCCAGCCCCTGCGCACGAGCTTGGAAGACAGCGCCCGTGTGAATCGCGAGAAACAGCGCCAGATAGCCGCCCGACAGCGCCTGCAACCGAGCCACCGTACCCCGGCGCCGACCCCGTCCACGCCACAGCAGCACGAGGCCACTGCCGGCCTGAAAGAGCACGCAGCTCAGCAGCAGCGCCTCCACCACCGGTTGCCGGTAGACCCAACGCAAGGCCTCCAGCACCGCCTGATGCGCCGCCGCCCCCGCCAAGCCTGCCAGATGCCCCAGCAAGTGGACCACCACGAACAGCGCCAGCACCATGGCGCTGCCACGGTGCAGGGCTCGCAACGCCACGCGCTGGCGCAGTGCCGGTGGACCACCAACGCCCACGGAAGCTTTCAGTGCATGGGGGTGGATTTCTTCGGGCACGACGGGGTCTCCTGGGAATGATGGCGGCAGGATAATCACCGGCGCCCTTGCTGCCTACTCGCCTTACGCTCACGTTTTGCCCATGCCAGCTGCTCCCCCCGCCCCTCGTCGAACGCCCAGGCAAGAGCGCTCCCACTTCACCGTGGAGGCCATCTTCGAGGCCGTCGCGCGCATCGTGTCGGCAGAGGGCGAAGCAGGCCTTACCACCAACCGCATCGCCGAGACAGCGGGGGTGTCGGTGGGATCGCTTTATCAATACTTCCCCAGCAAGGAGTCGATCCTCGCGGCAATGCTCGACCAGCACTGCGACCGGGTGATGCTGGAGCTGGATGCGCTTTTAGCTCAGGCCCGGGCCGAAGGCTGGACACCCGAGCTGCAGGTGCGCCGCTATGCCCGTCACTATCTCCAGGCCTTTGGCGCAGGGCCGACGGCAGGGCGTACGTTGGCGCGCCTGTCCTGGCAGCTCGACTACCGCGCGTCCATGCTTGTATCCGTGCGCGGCAGCAGCGAACGGCTGGCCTTGCACCTGCAGCGCATGGCCGAGGACCACCATCTGCCCGTCCCCACGCCCGCCCAGCTGTTCGTGCTCACTCGCGCCTTCATGGGTGCAGTGCGCGCGGCGTCACTCGAACAGTCTCCACTGCTGGACAGCCCCGAATTTGAGCAGGCGCTGGTGGAGCTGTGCCTCGCATACCTAGCACCCGACACGGGTCTGCGGCGCACCGCTACCATCGCGCCATGACCACGCCCGCCGCACCCCACATCCTCTTTCTCACCACCTCCACCCGCGAGCCAGGCCAGGTCGGCAACACCGAGTGGCTGGCACGCCAGGCAGCGGCCACCCTGCCGACCGAGACCCCACAAACCTGGCTGCATCTGGCGCGCATGGATCTGCCACCCTTTGTGGACCAGCGCCACACCGCGGGCACCTATGCGCCGCCTGAGGGCGACTTGGAAACCTTGCTGAATGCCACACTGGCGGCTGACCACATCGTGTTTGTGGCGCCCGTTTACTGGTTCAGTATTCCCTCCCCGCTCAAGACCTATCTGGACCACTGGAGCGCCTGGATGCGCGTTCCAGGCCTGGCCTTCAAAGAACCCATGGGCGGCAAAACGCTGTCGCTCATCACCACCAGCGGCGACCGCGCCAAGGCGCAGCCAATGATCGACTCCGTCGTACTGTGCGCCCAGTTCCTGAACATGCGCTGGGGCGGCGCGGTGTGGGGCAAGGGCGGGCCACCCGGCGCGGTGCAGGCCGACGCACAGGCGGTGGCGGCCGCGGCCGCCCATTTCACGGACGCCCAGAGCCCAACGGCCACTCCCAAGCCTTAACGCGCGGACGATGGACCTAGGTCTACCTGTGGCCAGTGCTCGCCCATCCAGCGCAGCAGGTCTTGCCACATGGACTGAATTTCCGCCTCCTGCGGCATGTCCAGCGCATGCGGCAACTCTATGGTCACCACCGGCATGCCCCGGTGCACCCCCCCGTAGTGCCCCAGCGACCCCGGGAAGATACCGACCTGGTCGAGCCACAGACGCCCCAACCGGGCGGGCGGTGCCAGCGGACCGTCGAAGTCCAGCACCCCGTAAGGCGCATGGATGCTGACGATGAGCTGCGGCTGAAACTTCGCCATCTGTGTGTGCAAAAATGCGGACTCCGGCTCTGACAGCGGCGCAGGCCCCGGCCAGCGCCGCGGATCGCGACGGGTGCGCTTTTCCCAGTAGCGGGGGGCGTCCTGCGCCCAGCCAGGCGTAGGGAAATTGCGGTTCAGATCAACCCCGCTGGCGTTGACCCGGGTAGCAGGCTTGGCCAGCAGGCCATCGGGGTTGAGCACCGGAATAAACCGCCAATGCACGGGCCGTCCCGCCTGTTCGGCCAGCGCGATCCAGCGCAGCGCGAGCGAGGCCGCCGTTAACTCATCCCCGTGGATGGCTCCCACCACCATCACCCGCAGCGGATCTTCGGTCTCATCCTGGTGGACCATGGCAGGTGGCACATCGCGCCAGAACAACGGCGTGCCCTTTACCGAACTGGCACCGCTGGGCGCCAGACGCGCCGCATTGCACTGCGTGGGTGACACCGTCGGCATGCGGTGCAGCAACAACTCACACGCCCCGGGGCCGAAAGCCTCCTCCACCGCCTGGGGAACAGTCGTCGCCGGGGAAATGGGCTCCGAACTCGCCAGCGATGCATCTGAGGGAGGTGGCGTGGCCTCCCCCGTGCGCATACGTTGCGCCGTCACGCCGCGCTCCAGATCACCACCCGTCGGTGCGATCCACACACCGACCGCGGCCAAACCCGCCAGCACGGCTACGGCAAAAGCGGGCGCCACTCGACCCGAGACCCCAAGACGAGCGCTGCGGCGCAACGGTGCCGGCCCCTGGGCCGACGGGATAGGGACCTCAGTCAATGCAGTACCCGCCGGGTGGCCAAAAAGTCCAGCAGCGCACCGTCAAAGCCTTCGGGGTCTTCGAGCTGCGGCCAATGGCCGACATGGGGCAGGCTCACATGCCGGGCATCCGGCAGCACCTGGGCCAGCGCCTGCAGAGCAATCGTGGGCGTGCAGCGGTCGTCTTCACCCCCCACCAGCAAGGTGGGCACATGCAGGCGCACCAGCGCTTCAGCCCCGCGGGAAAATGTAGGCATCGCCTCTAGCGCGCGCCGGTAACTGCCCGCGTACACCTTGGACAACGCATGGTTTGCCAGCAGCACGCCCTCTGGCAGCGCGCCTGTGCCGATGAATTGCGGCACCAGCGTTTGTGCCAGCGCCTCCATGCTGCCACCGGCCGCCAGTACCGCATCCAGCGCCTGCAGGCGGGGCGACACCCAGTCTTCGGTGGCCTGCGCATCCAGTGCGGGACCGCCTGCACAGAGCACCAACCGCCCTGCAGCCGACGGTTGGCGCACCGCCACCTCCAGCGCCACCATGGCACCCATGCCGTGCCCCACCAGGGTGACCGGTCCACCCTGCAACGCGTCGATCAGTGTGAGGCAGCTTTCGGCAAGGGTTTTGAAGGTGTAGGGCTCAATCGGCGCGCTGTAGCCATATCCCGGCATGTCCCACGCTACGGCGCGGTAGCCAGCGCTGGCCAGAGTCTCGACCTGAGGCGCAAACGTGAGGTGATCGCCGTCTGCGTCATGCAGCATCAGCACGGTCGGGCCGGAGCCCAGGGTGGTGAAGGTGGGAAGAAGGGCCATGCGGTGACAAACAGATGTAAACCCCGCAACAGCGCAGCCGCGGGCAGCGCTCCATAATAGTTCCATCCCCTGCTGATGGCGGCCCCGCCCTGCTTTTTGTGAACCGTCCCCTGCCCCGCCCTGCCCTTGCCCGCCCCCCCAGCTTCTCCACCCGCGAGTTTCGCGATGCGCTGGGCATGTTTGCCACGGGCGTGACCATCGTCACGGCACGCGATGCGCACGGCGAACTGATCGGACTCACAGCCAACTCCTTCAACTCGGTGTCACTCGCCCCCCCGCTGGTGCTGTGGAGCCTGGCGCGTGTAGCCGCCTCGATGCCGGTGTTCTCCAACGGGTCTCACTACGCCATCAACGTGCTGGCCGCTGACCAGAAAGCACTGGCCGAGCGTTTTGCCGCACGGGGGGTGGACCGCTGGAATGGTGTGGAACACAGTCCCGGCATCAGCGACGCGCCTGTGCTGGCCGGTTGTGCCGCGACTTTTGAATGCTTCAACCGCAGCCGCTACGAAGAAGGCGATCACGTGATCTTTGTAGGCGAGGTCGAGCGCTGCAGCCATCGCACGGGCGTGCCACCGCTGCTCTACCACGGTGGCCGCTTTTACACGGAACATCCGCTGTAGCCCGCCTCACGCCGCCGCTACGCCCGTCCTCGGCGTAGCAGCAACAGGCCCTGGAAGCGACAGCCGCTTGCGACGCCCAGTGTGCTATTTGCCCATCACCATGTTTGGCAGCGCGAGGCTGATCTCGGGCACATAGGTAACGATCACCAAGAAGGTGAGCAGCACCATCAGCCACGGCAACGCAGCACGCGCTACTTGCACCAAACTCATGCCTGTCACGCCGCTGGTCACAAACAGATTCAGCCCCACTGGCGGAGTGACCATGCCGATCTCCATGTTCACGACCATGATGATGCCCAGATGGATCGGATCAATGCCCAGTTGCGTGGCGATCGGAAAGAAGATCGGCGCCAGGATAAGAATGATGCCGGTGGGTTCCATGAAGTTGCCCGCGATCAGCAGAATCACGTTCACCACCATGAGGAACATCCAGGGCGCCATGCCCATTCCGACAATGTGTTCGGCAATGGTCTGCGGAATGCGTTCAGTGGTCAGCACATGGGCAAACAGCAGCGCATTGGCGACGATGAACATCAGCATGACGGTGGTGCGGCCAGCCTCCAGAAATACATGGGGCAGGTCTTTGATTTTCAGGTCACGGTAGATGAACACGGCCACGCCCAAGGCATACACCGCAGATACAGCTGCCGCCTCGGTGGGCGTGAACACACCGCCGTAGATGCCTCCCATGATGATGCCCAGCAAGGCCAGGCCCCACATGGATTCACGCAGCGTGCGCAATACCTCACGCATGCTGGCCCGCGGCGGCGGGGTGGTCTTGAGCTTGCCGGCCCGCCACCAGACCGCCGCCATCAGCATGCCGCCCAGCACCAGGCCTGGCACCACGCCCGCCAGGAACATGCGGCCCACCGAAACCTCGGTCACCGCGGCGTACACCACCATCACGATGGACGGCGGAATCAGGATCCCCAGCGTGCCTGCGTTACAGATAACGCCAGCGCCAAATTCCATCGGGTATCCGTTTTTCACCATGCCCGCGATCACGATGGAGCCGATGGCCACCACCGTGGCGGGACTGGATCCTGACACTGCCGCAAACAGCATGCACGCCAGTACCGAAGCAATCGCCAATCCCCCGCGCAAATGTCCCACCGCGGCAATGGCAAAGTTCACCATGCGTTTGGCCACTCCGCCGGTGGACATGAGCACACCCGCCAACACAAAGAAGGGGATGGACATCAGCGTGTAGTGCTCGCTGGTCTCAAACATCTTGATAGTCATGCTCGCCAGCGAATCCTGCGAGAAGAAAACGATGGTGACCAAGCTGGAAAGACCCAGGCTGATGGCGATCGGCATGCCGATCGCCATACAGAAAAAGAGTCCCGCAAACAGTACGAGCGTATTCATTGTGTCTCCTCCTTGGCCTTCAGGCTCATGGCCTCGGCAGCCTCGTCTGCCAGGCGCAGCGAGTCGGCTCGCCCGGTGATCAGGTCATACAGAATCTGAAAAAAGCGGAATCCCGTCAGGGCCATGCCCAGCGGCATCACCGCAAGAACCTGCCAACGCTCAATAGGCATGTCTTCAAGCTCGATGCCCACCTGCTTCATCTTGAGCACGTATTCCATCGATCCGGTAAGTACCAGACCGACATACGCCAAGCTCAACAGCACCGCGACAATGCCGACAGCCTTGCGCTTGCCTGGTCCGAGCAGCTTGACAAGTGCGTCAACGCCGATGTGCGAACCCACCCGCACGCCGTACGAGACGCCCACAAAGATCATGATGGCGAAAAACACAGTGGTCAGCTCCAGCGCCCACGTGAATCCGCTATTAAAAACATAGCGCATCACGACCTGCAGGAATGTCAGGCTGGTCATTGCCAGCAGCATGAGGGAGATGATCCACTCTTCCAGGCGGTTGATAAATTTCATCGAATTTGCTCCAAAAAAAGCCCCGGCATTACCGGGGCCATGGGCTCGCATTGCGCCGGTTTACTGATTGGCGCGTTGGGCTGCATCAATCAGGTTCTTGCCGATCTCACCCTCGAACTTTTGCCAAACCGGCTTCATGGCCGTGCGCCAAGCCGCCTTTTGCTCCTTGGACAAAGGCACCACTTCTGCTTTTTTGTCGGCGATTACCTTGTCGCGGAACGCCAGCGCCTCCTGGAAGGCCGCCTTGTTGCCGTACGCAATGGATTCATCCATGGCTGCCTTCAGGCCCTTTTGCACATCGGGTGGCAAACCAGCCCACCACTTGGCGTTGGTGATGACCATGTAGTCGAGTACTCCATGGTCGCTTTCAACCACGTACTTCTGCACCTCGTGGAATTTCTTGCTGTAGGTGTTGGACCAGGGGTTCTCCGTGCCATCGACCACACCAGTCTGCAAAGCCTGGTAGACCTCGGAGAAGGAAATCTTTTGCGGATTTCCGCCCACTGCCTTGAACTGGGCTTCCAGCACATCAGACGCCTGGATGCGGAACTTCAGACCCTTGGCATCGGCAGGCGTGAGCAGCTTGGTATTGGCCGACAACTGCTTCATGCCGTTGTGCAGATAACCAAAGCCCATGATGCCCTTCTTGGACATGGATGTGAGCAGGCTCTGCCCTTCGGGGCTGGCCTGAAAACGGTCCACAGCCTGGATGTCGTCGAAAAGGAAAGGCAGGTCAAAAATCTGCAGCTTGGGGGTGTACTTGCCGAACTTGGCCAGCGAAGGCGCAATGATCTGCACGTCACCCAGCAGCAGCGCTTCCATCTCCTTGCCATCCCCAAACAGCTGGCTGTTCGGGAACACCTGCACCTCGACCTTGCCTGCCAGGTTCTTTTCTGCCAGTTCCTTGAACTTGAGCGCCGCCTTGCCCTTGGGCGTGACGTCCGCCACAACGTGGCTGTATTTGATGATGATGGGTGCGGCTTGCGCGCCAAGACCAACTGCAAGCAAAGTGCTGGCAACCACCAGCTTCAAAGAAAATTTCATGGATGTCTCCTGAGTTGACGGCCTCCGAAAAGGACTGCTTTGACGATACAAAAGCGAGCCCGATACCGGAACTGTGGCGTTCAACAGGCAGACACCTAGGACTTACCCTAGGGCTTTGCCCCACAAAGATGGGAGGGACGCCCGGCAAGGATGGCTGCTTAAGCCAGCTTGCCGATGCCCGCATGAAGGCCCGTCAAGCACTCAACCCGCCTGCGCCGCATTGCGGGCATCCCGCAACCATCCCTCCCCGATTCGTTTCGCCAACCCGTCATAAACCGGCTGCACCGTCCGGCGCATACGCGCCACCTGCGCCGCATCAGGCACGTGGATGCGGGTCGATGCTGAGTCACGCAGTGCAGCCAGCGCCTTGTCATTCTGTGTATCGGAAATCTGGTTCCCGAACACCATGGCTTCACCCAGTGCATCGCGCAGCAGATCTCTATCGTCCTGTGGCAAGCCAAGCCAGAAGCGCTGATTGGCCACCAGCGCATAGCCCAGGTATCCATGCTGGCTGAGACTCAGGTCTGACTGCACTTCATGCATACGCTGCGTCCAGAAATTGGAAACCGGGTTTTCAGTCCCATCCACCACACCCAAGGCCAGCGCGCGGCGCGTTTCGCTGAAAGCCAGTGTTACCGGACGGGCCCCCAACGCGCGCATCTGCGCCGCAATCACCGTGGACGCCTGTACCCGCATGCGCATGCCCACAAAGTGCTCAGGCTGCAAAAGCGGATGGTTTCCGCTCATGTGCTTGAACCCGTTGTCCAGGTACCCGAGACCCACCAACTGCTGGCGCTGAAGGCGTTGGAGCAAGCGCTGCCCCAAAGGCCCTTGGGTAATGCGCCGCACACTGGCGGCGTCCGAGAACAGATAGGGAAGGTCGAACAACTCGAATTCCGGAAACCCGATGCGCCCGAATTTGGAGAGCGAGGGCGCCAGTATTTCCACGGCGCCCAGCTGCAGGGCCTGCATTTCGTCATGGTCGCCGTACAGGCGCGCACCGGCGAACACCACCACTTCCAGACGCCCACCCGACCGGCTTTGCACCAGCGCTTGAAAGCGCCGTGCCGCCAACCCCTTGGGAGTGTCCTCGGCAACGACATGCGACAGGCGGATGATCATCGCGGCCTGCGCGCAGTTGATTCTTGGCACTGCAGCCACGCAGGCGGCGGCACCCAGGCGCCGCAAGATGTGGCGGCGTTGGGGGGCATTGGCTGAGATACGGGTTGGCATGGCCGCTATGCTACGGGCGCAAACCGCGCCGCGCACTCCCATGCGACCCTCCCCCCGTTCACCCCCCCTGGACTTCGCACTGCTGAGGCAAAGCGCGGGCAGTGATGTCCCGCGCAACCGCCGGGCTCTTTGGTGGATGCTGGGGCTTTTGGTGCTGGTGTTGGCATCGGTCGTGAGCCTGGTCCTTTACCTGAATGCGTTCGAGGACGAAGAGGAGGCCCGTCGGCGCATTGCAGACGGCCAATGGCTGGAACAGAGCGTGCGCTTTCACTTCAACCGGCTGGAGGAAGACATGCTGGTGCTCGCACGCAACACCTTGATCAGCGCCAAGGGACACCGTGTGCCACCGGTCTTCGCAGGGCAACTCGCCCAGGGCGGACTGCTGTGGAACGAGCCTGGCGCAGTGTTGTGGCATGGCTGGCAAGACCCGCGCACGACCCCCACCGAAGATGCCCCGGAGACGCTGTGGCGCAAGGACTTCCGCACCCACCCTGCCAATGCAGAGGCCTTGTCCAGCATGCTTGATATCGCCACCGGGTTGCGCAGGTCCGCCTATGGGGGACCGATGCGCCGGGCCGACGGTAGTGTGACCGATGTGGTGTGGCTGGCAGTGCCTTTCTTCGAGAGGGGTGCATTTGCCGGAACCTATGTGGCGGCCCTGGCGATGGATAAGTGTGTACAGGGCCTGGTGCCAGTCTGGTTCCGCCAGAACCATTCCGTTCAACTGTTGAACGACAGCACTGTGGCGGCGCCCGACCAAGACGACGCAGGGCTGCTGCAGGCATATCTCGCGCCCATGGGGCTGCCTGGCACCGACCTTTTCATTGAAGTGGCCACACTAGATACGCGACCTGCCATGGTGCCCAGAATCTTTCTGCTGGTAGCCCTGCTTTTTCTGTCCGGCATGCTGATCAGCTTGCTGGCGCTGCGCCGTGACATTGGCAAGCGTCAGCAAGTGCAGGCCCTGCTTCAGGCCCAGATTGCGTTGCGCACCGCCATGGAGAACTCGGTCACGATCGGACTGCGCGCTTGGGCCAGCGACGGACGCATTCTGTATGTCAACGAGGCGTTCTGCCGCATGGTAGGTTACAGCGCCGCAGAACTGCTGGGTCGCAAGGCACCGCTTCCCTACTGGCCTGAGGACCACGCCATCGCATTGGGTACCGTGCACAAGGACATCATCGCGCAAGGCACGCACAGCGACGGTATCGAAGTGCAGTTCCAGCACAGCAGCGGCCGGCGTGTCGACGTGCTTATCCATGAAGCGCCACTGGTCACAGCCACTGGAGAGCATGTGGGATGGATGAGCTCGGTGCTGGACATCAGCGAACGAAAGGCCGCACTGCGTATGGCCGCGGCACAGCAGGAGCGACTTGAATCATCCGGCCGCCTGGTGGCAATGGGCGAGGTGGCATCCACCCTGGCGCACGAGCTCAATCAGCCGCTGGGCGCATTGAGCAGCTTTGCTCACGGACTGCTCAACCGTCTGCGACGCCAGAACATCAGCCCTGAAGAGATAGAACGGGTGGTGGACCGAATGGCGGGGCTTTCTGACAAGGCTGGCGGTGTCATTCAACGCGTGAATGCGTTTGCACGCCAGCGTGAACTGGCACGCGAACCCATCAATATGGTGGAATTCGTGCGCCGCTGCGTGACCACGCAGGAGCCAAGGCGCACGGGACGTGACTCCATCCGGCTCCCCGATCCACAAGACGTCGCGGTCTGGGTGGAGGCCGACGAACTGCTGCTGGAGCATGTGATCACCAACCTCGTGGCCAACGCCAGCGCATGGGCCCGTCACTCGGAGAGCGGTGAGCGGCACATCCGCATTGGCGTAGCTGCAGACGCTGCGCAGTCGATGGCTGCGATCTCGGTTGCCGACAATGGGCCAGGCGTACCGGAGAAAGACCGCGAGCAGATCTTCAGCGCGTTTTTCAGCACCAAGGATGACGGCATGGGCATGGGTCTGGCGATTTGCCGCTCCATTGTGGAGGCGCATCATGGGCGCATCGAGGTCAGCCGCGACTCCCTTCTCGGAGGTGCCCGCTTCACCGTCTTGCTACCCTTGGCCAGTGGACTATCCGATGCGCTTGCTGGTGTTCATACCCCTTAGGACAAGTGACACATGCACTCAGTTTCGATACACATCGTGGATGATGACCGCGACATCCGCGAGGGTCTCGCATGGCTTTTCGATTCGCGCGGCTACCACGCGGCCACCTGGGAGAGCGGACCGCTCTTTTTGGAGGAGGCCACACAACGTCAGCGTGCATGGGGTACGGCTGTGGTGCTCATGGACATCCGGATGGAGCCGCTGTCGGGGCTGAGCACTTTCGAGCGTCTCGTACAGATGGGTTGCCCCTGGCCAGTGCTTTTTCTGACAGGCCATGGAGATGTAGGCATGGCGGTGGCGGCCGTCAAGAGTGGCGCATGGGACTTTCTGGAGAAACCGTTTCAGGACAACATGCTGGTGGATCGCGTGGAACAGGCGCTGGCCGCCACCACGGCACAGAAGCTGGCCAGCGAGCGCGATATCGCCTTGCGTGAAGCGCTGGCAGGGCTCAGCCAGCGCGAGCGGGAGGTGCTGGATGAGCTGCTGTGCGGCCACTACAACAAGACCATCGCAGACCATCTGGGTATTACGCAGCGCACCGTGGAGTTCCATCGTGCCAATATTTTCTCCAAGCTGGGCGTGCGATCAGCGATCGAACTAGCCCATCAGCTGGGTCGGCTGCAAACCGCCGCGCCCATTTCTTCAAGCACTGGAGACACTTGAATGCGCGCTGTCTTGGACCTGCAGTGGAGATTTTGCAGACTTCACACACCGCGGTGAACCGCGGAATGCCCATTGGCATAAAACCATGCAGCGCGGTGCGACAAGGCGCACACTTTGACAAGAATCTCAGGGCTGAAAAAATGCGGGGTGGCCGCAGCGTCGCCCGGACAGCGCGGTACCCGCTGTCAATGTTGTTTTAGAAATGGAGCCCCATGCCCTTGACCCAACGCCTTTTAGGTCCCTTGTGTGCCATCGCCCTTGTCGCCAGCGTCAGTGGAGTCCACGCCAGGGAGATGGTGAGCGTCGCCAAACCTGAAATCAACATGCGCTCAGGCGCAGGCACCCAGCACCCCACGCAATGGTCGCTGAGCCGGGGGTTTCCGCTGCAGGTGACGGGTCGCAAGGGCCAATGGCTGAAGGTGCGAGACTTTGAGAACGATACCGGCTGGGTCTACCGGCCGCTGGTCAACAAAACACCCCACCACATTGTCAAAAGCCGCGTCGCCAACATTCGCAGCGCGCCCGGTACCCGCAGCCGTGTAGTGGGGCGGGCAGAGCACGGCGAGGTGCTGCGCACGCTGGAGCGGCGCACGGACTGGGTAAAAGTGCAGCAAGACGGCGGCCCCAAGGGCTGGATCGCCAAGCGCCTGCTCTGGGGCTGGTAAGCCCACGCAGCATTCGCTGGGCTGCGGGCTACCGTTTGCGCTAGCCCGCTGAACCAACTGGCGCCATGGCACCTGCAGGTGCGGTGATGGATGATCGATCGCGCGCTGTTCCGGACCCCGTGGGAGTCAAAAAAGCCCCACACCGCCAGGGCGAGGTGGGGCTTTTGGCCGGGGATATGAGGTGTTGCCTCAGCGCACCGTGTCGGGAAGCTCGATCTTGACCTCCAGCACTTCCAGGTTGTCCTGGCGTTCCAGGTGCACCTTGAGGTCTTCGGGGTTGATCTTGACGTACTTGGAGATCACCGCCACCAGCTCACGCTGCAGCGCGGGCAGGTAGTCGGGCTCGGACGCATTGCGACCATTGCGCTCGTGCGCCAGGATGATTTGCAGGCGCTCTTTGGCAACACTGGCGGTTTTCTTCTTTTCGCCGAGCAGGAAGGAGAGGAAAGATGCCATGGGTTATTTGCTCCCGAACAAGCGCTTGAAGAAGCCGGGTTTTTCCGCTTCGATGAAACGCAGGGGTTTGTCGGTGGCGCCGAGGAAGCGGTCGATCACGTCCTTGTAGGCCTCGGACACATCGGTGTCCTTGGCGTGGATGGCAGGCGTGCCCTGGTTGGACGACTGCAGCACCACTTCGGACTCCGGGATCACACCGATCAGCTTGATGCGCAGGATGTCCTGAATGTCTTCCAGGCTCAGCATCTGGCCGTCTTCCACGCGGCTGGGGTTGTAGCGCGTGATGAGCAGGTGCTCCTTGATAGGCTCGCCGCCTTCGATGGCGCGTTTGGTCTTGCTTCCCAGCATGCCCAGAATGCGGTCGGAGTCGCGCACGCTGGACACCTCGGGGTTCGTCACCAGCAAGGCCTCGTCGGCAAAGTGCATGGCCATGAGCGCACCGCTCTCGATGCCGGCGGGCGAGTCGCAGACGATGTACTCAAAGTCCATCGCGGCCAGGTCTTTGAGGACCTTCTCCACGCCGTCTTGCGTGAGCGCGTCCTTGTCACGCGTCTGGCTGGCGGCCAGCACGAAAAGGTTGTCGCACTGCTTGTCCTTGATGAGGGCCTGGTTCAGGTTGGCCTCGCCCTGAATCACGTTGATGAGGTCATACACCACGCGGCGTTCGCAGCCCATGATGAGGTCCAGATTGCGCAGTCCGACATCAAAGTCGATCACGGCAGTTTTGTGGCCGCGCAAGGCGAGGCCGGTGGCAAAGCTGGCGCTGGTGGTGGTCTTGCCCACACCACCCTTGCCCGAGGTCACGACGACGATTTTGGCCATGGGTTTAATCAATTCTCTCTGGGGTTGATACGAACAGGATTGCGCAGCGGCTCGATGATGAGCTTTTCGCCCTCCAGCCGCACTTGGGCCGGCTTGCCTGCCACTTCTTCGGGCAGCGCGGTTTCGGTGGTGCGGTAAATGCCTGCAATGGACACCAGTTGCGGCTCCATGCAGGTGGAAAAAATACGGGCTTCGGTGTTGCCACGCGCGCCGGCAATGGCACGGCCGCGCAGCGGGGCATACACATGGATGTTCCCATCGGCGATGACCTCGGCGCCAAAACTGACCACGGCCATCACCACCAGGTCACCGCCGCGCGCATATACCTGTTGGCCCGAGCGCAGCGGCTTGTCGATGACCATGGTGCCGGGGCCGGCCACAGGCACTTCGCGCACCACTTCCACCTCGACTTCGCGGACCACCTCGCGCACCTCGGCGGGAGCAGGGGGTGCTTCCGCTCGGGCGGGGGGCGCGTCGGGGGCTGCGGCCAAGCCTGCAGCGCGGGCGGCTTCCATTTGTGCAGCGCTGCCACCGCGCACCGCCACGGGCAGGGTGCTGTGGCTGCGCAGCAGGGCCACGATGGCGGCAAAGTCGATGGGTTCTTCGGCATCGCGCACGGGGGCAAGATCAAGCAGCACCGGGTCGTTGTCAAAAAAGCCCGGTGCGTCGGCCACGCGGTCGGCCAGGTCGGCTGCAAAAAGCGCAGCATCGGTGGTTTTGAGCACCACCGCCACCACGGGCAGCGATGCGCTTTTGAGGTCAAAGCTGGTACGGGCCTGGGCCGACGTAGTAAGGGCCATGGATAAGGGGCTTGGAAAGGAGCGCGGGAACCTGTTTCAGAAGGCGCAAAGTGTACCGTGGGGCCACGTAAGCGCTTGTTCACCGCCCCTTCAGGAACTTGCCAACACCGCCAGCATGCGCAAATCAGCGGCGGCGCCTGCATCCCAAAGCCCGCGTCATCAAAAAAGAAGCCGGGCGTACCCGGCATTCTTGCTATCGCCAGCGTCCAGGCCTAGTTGCGGTCAGCGCGCATGGGGCGGGTCGTTGCACCGCCTGTGCCCGACATCGTCGTGTCTGTGGTTACGGGAGCCGCAGTGGCAGGTGCCCGTGCAGCTGGCGCGGCTGCGCCCCCTCCGCCAACGCCTGTGGTGCCCATCGGCGTGCCTTGCGTGCTTTGCTGGCCAGCACCCGTGGCGGCGTTTGGGCTGGCGGTGGTGGGTGGTGTGCCCTGTGCTACGGCGGTGCCAACAACGGCGACGGTGGCCAGGCCCGCAAGCAATGTCTTCAGTGTGTTCGATGCAGTCATGTGGAGACTCCTTGGTGTGTGGTGAATGTGGAACTCGCCAGCAACGTCGCCAGCTGTATCCAGACTAGTGGTTTGCGGCGGGCGCCACGTCAGCCCGAGACCGCAGCACGTGTGGGACAGGGACGGGCCTGCACGGCGCGAGGTTTGCCATCGCACACCGAAAACACCCGCGCAACATGCCTGCCCACGCCGTGCATCAGCGCGCAGGCTTGACCATGCTCGGCACGTCATAGGCGCCAAAAAGTGCGGCGGCTGGTTGTGTCTCGGGCAGCACATACACCACGGCGCCCGTTCCACGCACCAAGGGGCTCAACACCTTTTCGTAGAACGTGACGGGAAGGTTGATGCAACCGAAGGAGATGCGGTTGTCCGCAGCGGTGCTGGAGGCCAGTCGCTCCAGCCGACGCTCGGATTTGACGTTGGCCCGTACACGGTGCATGGACACCGCCGCTTCGTAGTGCACCCACACAACATCCTCGCCATTGGCGTTCAAGCCGACTTCCGCAATAAAGCGACCTGCCGGTGTGGTGCGCTCTTCGGGCAGCACCTGCGCCACCGGTTTGTCGCCCACGCCGGGAACGCTGTGGTCACCGATGGCCGACCCCATCAACGCGGGTGCTGCGCCCTGGAGCGCGCCGTCGCGGTCAAACACGAAGACCTTTGCATCCTTCTTGTCGACCACCACCACGCCACGGCTCTGGTTGTCGCCGGAATACAAGGCCCAGTTGGCGGTCTGGCGGGCATCTCTAGAAGCGGGTTCCTCCCCGAACTGCGCCTGGCGCGGCACGGGCGGCGGCTGCTGCACGGGCGACGCTGCCGGCGAGCCGCCCGGGGAAGTCGCGGCCTGACCGACCTGCCGCTGCGCCTCGGGAGCGGACATCGGGGGCTGCGCAGGAGACCACACCGCCCCAAACCCCAGGCCCAGCACCACCACCACCGCCAGCACCCCCGCGCCCGGCCACAAGCCTGTGCGCCATGCATCAACACGCTTCGGGGACTGTGGCGGGTTTTTCATCTGTGCTCCTTGGGGGGCCGGGTAAACGGGAAACGCGTGACAGCCGAGACAGACGCGACGGGCGGACCCCTGCTGCGACCTTAATCACCACTCCCTACCCACGGCGTGCTGCCAACTTCACAGAGCGTGTAGGACCAGCGCTGAATCGTCTCGGGATGCACCGTGCGCCAAGGTCAGCGGCGCGGCACACAGGCGACCAGTGTCACGATGCGAGCCTTCGATAATCACCCGATGTCCCTGTCCTCCCGCAAAACCCATATCGACTCCCTTGCCATCACCTTGCTGCTGGCCTGCTGCATGTTCTGGGGCTTTCAGCAAGTGCTGGTCAAGGCCACGGTGACCGAGGTGGCGCCCGCGTTTCAGGCGTTTGTTCGGTTTGCCATCGCCACCGTCGCGGTAGCGGCCTGGTGCCTGTGGCGTGGGGTGCGGCTGTCCAGTGCGGCCGAGCCAGCAGGCGCCTTGCGTGCGGGACTGCTGGCGGGCGTGCTGTTTGCGGGCGAATTTGCCTGCATCTACCTCGGGCTGCAATACACCACCGCGTCGCGGCTCACGGTGTTTTTGTATGCCGCGCCGTTCTGGGTGGCGGTGCTGCTGCCGCGCTTTATCCCGGGCGAGGGGCTCAAGGGCTGGCAGTGGCTGGGCCTGGCGGCTGCGTTTGTGGGCGTAGGGTTGGCGCTGGGCGACGGGCTGCTGGGCCCTGCCAACGCCGCGCTGCCCCAGGCCTGGCTGGGCGACCTGCTGGGGCTGGCGGCGGGCCTGATGTGGGCGCTGACCACCGTAGTCATTCGCACCACTCCGCTGGCGCGCGTGGCGCCAGCCAAACAACTGCTGTACCAGGTGGGCGTGAGCGCCCTTGCGCTGCCCTGGTTGTCGGTGGCGCTGGGGGAAACCTGGACGCTGCAGCTCAGCGCGTTTGCCTGGGGGTCACTGCTGGTGCAGGCATTGGTAGGGGCGTTTGTGAGTTACCTGGCCTGGATGTGGATGCTGGCGCACTACCCGGCCACCAAGATCTCTGTGTTTGTGTTTTTGACGCCCGTGTTTGCGCTGCTGTTCGGCGCTTGGTGGCTGGGCGAGCCCATCACCCCCGGGCTGGTGGCTGCGCTGGTGCTGGTGGCGGCGGGCATCGTGCTGGTGAACCGGCGGCCTGCGGCGGCAGCCTGACGCAGCGCATGACTCAAAATATGAGTCAAAACAGGCTCCAGCGCTTATTCAGTAAGCGCTAGTAGCTACTATTTTCATAGTATTCACATTTATCTATTCATCGCTGCGCATCCACCGCGCCGTACCCGACACGCGGATGGAGCTGCCGGGCACCGCCCCGATCTCGGCCCGCAGGCGCGAGCGCATGCCCATGTCCTCCCCCTGCACCACGTCGATGGCGCCGCCATGGGGCCAGCCCAGGTCGCGCAGATAGCCTGCGAGGGCGGCCGTCGCAGCGCCCGTGGCCGGGTCTTCCAAAACGCCGCCCGAGGCAAACGCATTGCGCGTGTGCAGCCGCTGGTCTGACTCCACCACGACCAGCACAACCGTGACCAGCCCGGCCTCCAGCATCAGCGTGCGACCCGCGTCCAGCGCGTAGTGCATGGCCGCCAGCACCGCACGGCTGCGCAAGACCAGCACGGCGTGGTCAGCGCCGCCGTGGATGAGCGCCGGCGGAATGCGTGGGTCGAGGTCGGCTGGGGCGATGCCAAACAGCGTGAGAAGGCGGTCCAGCAACCCCTGCGGCAGCGGCGCGCTGCGCGTGGGCGGCGACTGCAACGCCGCTTGCACCAGGTCGCCATCGTGGCGCCCCTCCACCGTGATCTGGGCCTGCGCCAGCGACAAGGCAAACACCCCATCGCCCTCGCGCTGGGCCAGCGCGGCACCCAAGGCGATGGTGGCGTGCCCACAAAACGGCACCTCGGACTCCGGCGAAAAATAGCGCACGCTCCAGCCGCTGCCGAGCGGCGCGGCAAACGCCGTTTCCGAAAAACCGACGTCGGCCGCGATGCGTTGCATCTCGGCGGGCGGCGGCAGGGCCTCACCAATCCAGACACCTGCGGGGTTGCCACCCACCGCGCCATCAGAAAAAGCAGCTATTTTTTGCACGGACATGGCGATCAGAGAAGAAGAGAACCAAACAGGGGAAGCCGCCCCTGCGCAGCGCGGCTACTAAGGCGGCAGACCAAAACCCGCGGTTGAACCCGGAAATCAGAACTTCGGAATGCGAATCCGGCTGATCATCAACGACCCGGACACCGCAAACACCAGCACCAGCGGATGCAGCGTGAAGCCGCCCAGCACCACTTGGCCAAACCACAGGTTTTCGCGCACGGCCCCCATATAGCCTGCCAGCGCCATCAGGGCGACCAGCACGATGGACGTGGGGATGGGCGTGCCTTCAAAGTATTTGACCTTCCCGTCGTCGCCCGACAGCGTTTCGGCGGTGACGTTGTAGCGCGCCAGACGCGATACGCCGCAGGCCACAAAGTAGGCCAGCACCACGCGGTCATACAACCCCTGCATGCCACAACCGTAGGCAATGATGGCGGGCGCCACACCGAACGAGATCACGTCGGCCAGCGAGTCCAGCTCGCGGCCCATGGCCGAACTCTTCTGGCGCCAGCGGGCAATCCGGCCGTCCAGCACATCAAAAATCAGGGCCGCCAGCACCAGGGCGCTGGCGAAGTACACATGGAGCACGTCGTTCGTCTCCAGGTACGACATGACTGAAAACAGAGCACCGACACCGCAGACGGCATTGCCCAACGTGAACCAGTCGGCCAGGTGGAACTCACGGATCATCGAAAAACGCTTGGGGGGCTGGGGAGTATTCATAGAGGGAGGGCGCCGTGGGCGCACAGTGACTGCCAACAATGTCCATTATGGTTGTGCTGCGGCGGCACCTGTACGCCAACATCGGCGTGGCGGCCTTTTGTGCAGGCACACAGGCAACTGTGACCACGGCATGAGCCCGCCCGGGTAGGACGATGCCGCATCTGCCTTTGCGCCTTGACCACGCGGTGCCGCTGCGTAGGCTGGGGCGACACGCACACACCGCCCCCGTGGCACATGCGCCCGGAGGACCAAGGAAAAACAGCCCCTACCGCTTACCCTGCATGCGCCAATTGCTCTGTTTTTAATAGCATTTCGCACGGAAAGCGTTGGCAATTGTGTGCAGAGCATGAATCTGCGCGCAGGGGTCTTCGGTATTGCGGCATCTCCACGTCTTCAGCTATTGTGCTTGCACCCCTCCAACGAACATTCCGTCGATTGGCATCCGCATCGACGGCCAAACCGCCCCACCCATGCGCTTGACCAAACTGGTAACGCCCGCCATTGCCTGGGCAGCAGGCACTCTGCTCATTGGCGTGACGGCCAGTGCATTTTTGACTTGGTGGCACGCGCAGACCAACGCCCGCACCGCGCAAGCGGCATTTGAAACACACGCGCTCGACGTGGTGGATCGCCTTTCGAGCAGGATGCGCCTGTACGAATATGGGCTGCGTGGCGCCCGAGGCCCAGTACTGACCGCCGGGGAAAACGGCATCAACTACGACCTGTTCAAGCGGTACAGCCAGACCAGAGACGTGGACGCCGAGTTCCGAGGCGCGCGTGGATTTGGCTTCATCCGAAGAGTCCCGAGGTCGCAAACCGAGAGCTATCTGCGCGACGAACGCGCCCACAACAGACCCGATTTCGCCATCAAGACGTTTACGGAACACCAGGGCGAGCGCTTCGTCATCGAGTACATAGAGCCCGTCGACCGCAATCTCGCCGCAGTGGGGCTGGATATCGGCTCCGAGACCAACCGCCGGCAAGCAGCTATCTCTGCCATGCAAACCGGGAAGGCCACCATCACCGGGCCTATCACCCTGGTGCAAGCCTCGGGCGACCCCCAGCGCTCCTTGCTGTTTCTGCTGCCTATTTATCGGGGCGGTGCAACGCCTGACACGATTGAAGCGCGCGAAACCAGTGCTATCGGCTGGAGCTATGCGCCGCTGTCCCTGAGCGAGGTGCTGGCCGACTTCAATATGGCCGAGCTTCACTACGACCTGGGCATCACAGACATATCCGAACCGGCCAGGCCTGAACGTGATCCTGCTCGACGCCGACATGCCCGGCATGTCGGGCTTTGAGGTTTTGCGCGTGATTCGCTCCCAGCCAACGCTTGAGCATGTGCCCACCATTTTCATCACCAGCCTCAATGGCGAAGACATGGAAGAAAAGGGTCTGGCCAGCGGGGCCGCCGATTTCATCGGAAAACCCTTTCGGCCGGCCATTGTGGCCGCGCGGGTCAGGACGCAGTTGCGTCTGAAGTTGGCGACAGACCGCCTTCGCAAACTTTCCTCCATCGACGCACTCACGGGGATTGCCAACCGCCGCACGCTGGATGAATCGCTGATGGTCGAGTGCAAGCGCACCCAGCGCAGCCTCAAGCCACTTTGCGTGCTGATGCTGGACGTGGACCATTTCAAGCGCTTCAACGACTACTACGGTCACGGCGAAGGCGACAAAGCACTGGTTAGCGTGGCTCGCGCCATGCGCGCCTCCACAAATCGCCCCGCGGACCTTCCTGCGCGGTACGGAGGTGAAGAGTTTGCGCTGATCCTTCCCGACACGGATGGCGCCGGTGCAATGACGGTGGCGTCCGCCTTGATGGCAAACATGAGCCAGTTGAAGATCCCCCACGTGGCTTCGGACACGGGATTTCTCACTGTCTCCATCGGTATTGGCTGCTTTGACAACGAGTCAGCCAACTGGGCTGCGTCACCTCAGGACCTGCGCGATTTATCGCACAGCACCCCCGGAGCGTGCGCAGACGCTTTGCTCCAAACCGCAGACCGAGCGCTCTACTCCGCCAAGGTAAATGGCCGCGCCAACACCGTGCTGCAACGCTTCAACGGATTCATGCCCGAATAGTCCGTCCATTGATGCATGCAGCCGGGCGGGCCCCGTTCACCTATGCGCCCTGGCGGCTGGCCGCAAACGCCACGTACCAGTCCAGGCACCCCGGGTTGGCCATCGCATCCTTGTTGACCACTTTCTCGATAGGCTGGCCCAGCAGCAGTTTCTTGATGGGCAACTCCTGCTTCTTGCCAGACAGAGTACGCGGCACCTCGGCCACCACAAAGATGTCGTCGGGCACAAAACGCGGGCTCAGTGCCGTTCGCACCGCGCCGTTGATGCGGGCGCGCAGGGCGTCGTCCAGCACGCAACCGGGGCGCAGCACCACAAACAGCGGCATGTAGCTTTCGCGGCCCAGGTACTCCAGGTCGACCACGAGGCTGTCGAGCACTTCGGGCAGGGATTCGACCGCGCTGTAGATTTCGCTCGTGCCCATGCGCAGGCCGTGGCGGTTGATGGTGGCGTCGCTGCGGCCATAAATGATGCAGCCGCCGTTGACGCCGATCTTGAGCCAGTCGCCATGGCGCCACACGGCGCCCATGTTCGCGGGGCCGTCACCACCGCCGGGCTGGCGGCCGTGGCCGGACGGGTACATGTCGAAGTAGCTCGACAGGTAACGTGATCCGTCCTTGTCGCCCCACAGATACAAAGGCATGGATGGAATCGGCTGCGCGCAAACCAGTTCGCCCACCTCGTTCATCACCGGCAGACCTTCAGCGTTCCAGGACTCCACCGCCGCGCCCAACATGCGGCACTGCATCTCGCCGGGCACCTGGGGCATTTCGCGGTGGCCGCCGATGAAGGCGCCGCAAAAATCGGTGCCGCCCGAGATGTTGTTCCACCAGATATCTTGGGTACCCAGCGCTTCAAACTGCGTCGTGCCCCATTGCTGCACCTCGGGCGACAGCGGCGAGCCGGTGGTGCCCAGCGCGCGGATGCGCGTGAGGTCGCCATAGTCGGCCAGCGTGATGCCCGCCTTCATGCAGTTGGCAAAAAACGCCGCACCCGCGCCGAAGAAGGTCACGCCCGTCTCGGCCGCAAAGCGCCACAGCACGCCCCAGTCGGGGTGGTCTTTGCTGCCGCCAGGGTTGCCGTCGTAAATCACGCAGGTGGTGCCCGAGAGCAGGCCGCTGAGCTGCGCGTTCCACATCACCCAGCCGGTGGAGCTGTACCAGTGGTAGCGCTCGCCAAAGCTGTTGGGCGTGTAGCTGCAGCCGATGTCGTTGTGCAGCACCTTGAGCTGCAGCGCCACCAGCACCGTGCCGCCGTGGCCGTGCACGATGGGCTTCGGTAACCCCGTGGTACCGCTGGAGTAGACGATCCACAGCGGGTGGTCGAACGGTAGCCACATCGGCTCAAACGCTGCAGTTTCTGCATCATTTCGGGCGGTAGCGCTTTTCCAGCTTGCACAACCAGCTATCGAAACAGAAGCATCTAGGTTGCCCAGCAACACCACGTGCTGCACGCTGGGCAGGGCCTCGCGCAGCTCGGCCAGCACGCCGGTGCGGTCGTGGTCACGCCCGCCGTAGGTCACGCCGTCCACGCTGATGAGCACCTTGGGCTCGATCTGGCGAAAGCGGTCGAGCACCGCATGCGTTCCCATGTCGGGCGCGCAGATGCTCCACACGCCGCCGATGCTCACCGTGGCCAGGAAGGCGATCATGGCCTCGGGCACGTTGGGCAGGTAGGCGGCCACGCGGTCGCCGGGCTGGATGCCCTGGGCCTTGAGGTGCAGTGCCAGCGACGCGACCTGGCGGCGCAGCTCGGGCCAGCTCAGCTCTCGGTGCTGGCCTTTTTCGTTGCGGCTGATGATGGCGGGCAGGCCTGCGGCGTGCGCGGCATCCACATGCCGCAGCGCCTGGCGCGCGTAGTTGACCTGAGCGCCAGGGAACCACTGCGCGCCAGGCATGGTGTTCTTACCCAGAACGGCGGTGTGGGGCGTAGGCGATTGGAGCTTGAAATAGTCCCACACGCTTTGCCAGAAGGCGTCGAGGTCGGTGGTGGACCAGCGCCACAGGGCGTCGTAGCTGTCAAACGTGAGGTTGCGCTCGTTGCGCAGCCAGTCCTGATACAGGCGGATTTGCGGGACGAAGGGCGGGGTTTTGTACGGTGTTGTCTCCATGGCGACGCAGCGTACCAGCGCGCCCGCTGACTGACCATGGCCCCCCGTCTCCGAATTGACAGCATGCATAGCATCCCTTCTCTTGACTGCGGTATTACTCGCAGCTTTACGCAATCGTTACATACACTTGCAGCCTTACCCCATCTGCGCGCTGCCCTTTTGCGCCGACTGTCATCCTGAAAAGGGCGCTGTGCAGATGCCTCTCCTTGCCTTGCCGCGCCCCTGTGCGCGCATCGGCTGGGGCCACGCCCCTTTTTGGGATGCCCCGCTTCGCGACGCTGTCATTCCAGCGCACGCGCGGCGATTTGCAGTGCGCGGCCCACCTCCCTGTGATGTGCAGGCGGGACGCTGCGGTACCACCACCCCTGCTGCTACCAAGCCCCCGTTTTTGCCGCCTTTTCGCCTTGGCTGAAAAGGCGCGACGGCTTGTATTCAAGCGCCTTTTGGTGCCTCATGGGCACCCTGGGCGCAGTGAATACGGCCTGCGCATCCCTTTTTTGATCGTCCAGAAAGGTGATCCTATGGAACTTCTCATATCGGCGGGGCTGATCCTCGCCATCGTGCTCTGGGGCGTGATTGCCCCCAGCACTCTGGGTACCGTGTTTGACACGGCGCTTGCCGCCATCACGCGCAACTTTGGCTGGTTCTACCTGTGGGTGGTACTGGGCCTGGTGGTGATGGCGCTCATCCTGGCCTTCAGCCGCTACGGCGATCTGAAGCTGGGCCAGGAGGATGATGAGCCGGAGTTCTCCATCGGCGCCTGGTTTGCCATGCTGTTCGCGGCAGGCATGGGCATCGGCCTGGTGTTCTGGGGCGTGGCCGAGCCGATATCGCACTACGGCGCGCCGCCGCCCGGCATTGCCGCCAACACCCCCGAGGCGGCCAACGCCGCGATGCGCTACAGCTTCTTCCACTGGGGGCTGCACCCCTGGGCGGTTTACAGCATCGTGGCGCTGTCGATTGCGTTCTTTCAGTTCCGCAAGGGCGGCTCGGCACTGGTCAGCACCGCAGTGATGGCGCTGCCCTGGGCACCGCTGCAGCGCATCGGCCCGCTGGTCAACATCCTGGCAGTGATTGCCACCGCGTTTGGCGTGGCGGCATCGCTGGGCATGGGCGCACTGCAGATCAACAGCGGGCTTCATGCCGCATTTGGGTTGCCCGTGGGACCTGCGTCGCAGGTGGGCATCATTGTGGTGACCACGGTGCTGTTTCTGGCGTCGGCGATAACGGGCGTGTCCCGGGGCATCAAGTGGCTGTCCAGCATTAATTTGCTGATGGCGGCGGCGCTGGCGCTGGCCGTGTTTGTGCTGGGCCCAACGGTGGCCATCATCGACACGTTTACCAACACGTTGGGCAGCTATCTCACCGAATTTGTGCGCATGAGCCTGCGCATGACGCCCTTTCGCGACAGCGGCTGGGTGGGCGGCTGGACGGTGTTTTACTGGGCCTGGTGGGTGAGCTGGTCGCCCTTTGTGGGCCTGTTCATCGCACGCGTTTCGCGCGGGCGCACCATCCGTGAATTCATCCTGGGCACCGTGCTGGCGCCCACGCTGGCGGCGTTTGTCTGGTTCTCGGTGTTTGGCGGCACCGCGCTCCACATGGAGATCATGCAGGGCGTGCCGCTGGCCGAAGCCGTCAAGGCCGATGTGTCGACCGCGCTGTTTGCCCTGTTCAATGCGCTGCCCTGGGGCGCGGTGATGTCGTTTGTGGCCACGCTGCTGGTGCTGGTGTTCTTCGTCACATCGGGCGACTCGGCCACGCTGGTGCTGGGCATGATGAGCACAGGCGGCCAGGAGAACCCGTCGGCCCGCGTCAAGATCGTCTGGGGCGTTTTGGTGTCCGGCATTGCCATCAGCCTGCTGCTGGCGGGCGGCGTCAAGGCGGTGCAGACGGCCACCATCGTGTTTGCGCTGCCGTTCACGGCCGTCATTTTGTTGATGGCGCTGTCGTTGTGGCGCGGCGTGAAGGCCGACTGGGAGGCCGACGACCGCCGAGACCGCGCCCTCAGGCGGCGCATGCGCGAGATGGTGGGGCCGGTGGGGAGTGCAGGTGCAGGTTCCGCATCTGCGCCAGCCGCTGGCGTCGCAGAGGCTGCAGCACCGGCGCGCACCACACCGGGCCAACAACCATAAGGGCGCCGCGCGCGGCATCTTGCACGCCGCAGCTGGAGGCCAATTTTGATGATTTTGGCCTCTAGCCCTTATTCAGAAAGCGTCAGCAGCTATCCTAACAATAGCATTACTTCTTGCCTGCTGCGTTGTCACGCATGCGGTCGGCACGGGCGCCCGGGTCGGGGTGTGACGACAGCATCTGGTCCATGCCGGTCTGTTTGCCACCCAATGAGGCGAGTTTGCGGAAGGCGCCTTCCATCGCCTTCACGTTGTATTTGTGCTTTTTCATGAAAGCCAGGCCGTAGTCGTCCGACTCGGTCTCTTGGCTTTGCGAGAACTGGCTGTTGAGCAGCTTCTCGCCCAGCTCGCCCAGATCAGAATCGGCCAGCCTGGCCCCAGCGCCACCCGAGGCCGCCGCAGCCTTGCGGCCAGCCGATGCCAGGTACGCGGTGCGCATGGCGCCCATGGTGTGGGCGTGCTTGACGTGGCCGATTTCGTGACCAATGACACCCAGCAGCTCCTGGTCGTTCATCATGTCCATCAGGCCCGCATAGACACGGATGGAACCATCGGCCGTGGCGTTGGCGTTCACGTCCTTGCTCAGGTAGACCTTGAAGTTGAGCTTCATGCCGTCTTCGTTGACGTGCTTGGCTGTCAGGCGGGCCAGGCGCTTGGAGTATTTGTTGTTGGCCGGGGCGAGTTTTTCCGTGCGATCGCCATAGGCGCGGTACTGCAGCGCTACCGACTTGAGTTCTTCATCCGACACGGTGGCGGCTTTGAACACGTCCAAGGCAGCCCCCAACTTGTTTTCGGATTTGCTGGCACCCGAACCACCGGCGTTGGTCGAACCGATGGCCGAAGAAACCGAGGACAGGCCGCTGGCCGAACCCCCTTCGGTGGTGGCACAGCCGGTGAGTGCGAGCGCGCACGCCATGGCGATGGAAGTCAGTTGTTTCATGGAATGGTTTCCCTCTCTTGGATGAATATGAAGTCGATGCAGCACGCGGCATCAACAGGGTCGGCGGGCAAGCGCTGTAACGAATTTGCAAGCCCCGACGCGGCTTGTTTCAAATGGCGCGCGATTGTTTCACGCACCTATGGCGCACCGCCCCGCACTGTCGCCGTGGTTGCAACCGTTCGTATCCTGGCGACGGGCTTGAAACAGGCCGTGGCGTCAGGCACGCAACACATCAACGGCGTCGTGGCGCATCCGAGCAATTCACTTGGCGTTACATGTTTCACGCTGCGTGGGCGTCACTTTGGCTTTTTATCCAAAACCAATGGGCCAAAAAATGCAGCTGTCCTTTGGTCATGCGTTGCCGGTTCGCATGCGCAGTGCGCGTCCACGCGCTGACCGCGGCGGCGCATGCGGGAGATGGTGGAGCCGGTAGCAGGTGGTTCAGCACATGCATCAGCCGCTGGCGTTGCACAGGCGGCAGCGTCGATGCGCACCCACCAGCTCAGCAACCTCAAAGGCGCCCTGCATGCAGCCCTGCAAGCGGCTGGGCGGCACGCTGCAGTTTTAACTGTTTTTGGCCTCTAGCGCTTGTTGCATAAGCGCCAGTAGCTACATAAAAGATAGCTTGCGCGCTCCGTGCTCTCTTTCTCTCTCACACCCGCAGCAATCCGCGAAAGCCCCGCGCCGCGTAGTAAGACTGCACACCGTTGTGATAGACGAACACGCGGCCATAGCGGCGGTCGCCAAACAGTGCGCCGCCCAGTGCGCGCACTTCGGGCGGCGTGGCCAGCCAGCTGGACGTTTTCAAGTCGAACTCGCCCAGCGCCTGCAGCGCGTGGTACTGCGCCTCATCCAGCAGCGCAATGCCCATCTCGGCAGCCATTTGCGCCGCGCTGCCCTGCGGCTTGTTCTCCTTGCGCGCGTTCAGGGCCTCGCGGTCGTAACACAGGCTTCTGCGCTCGGCGGGACTCTCGGCTGCGCAGTCGCAAAACAGGTATTCGTCCCGGGCTTCGTCATGGCCGATCACATCGGGCTCCCCACCCGACGCCTCCATCAGGGCAAGCGCCTTGAGGGCGGCGGCGTTGCCATCCAGCCGGGCTGCAACCTGGGCCCAGTCCAGCCCCTTGTGCCGCTGGGGGTGTTGGGTGAAGCGGGTTTTCAGTACGTCCAGCAATGTGTCTCGTTCTTTGGCTTTCATGGGCGCGATCCTTGGGTCAATGGGAAAGGCAGGGCCTGCGTGAGCGGCGCATCGTCGCCGAAACCGGGGCGTTGGACAACCCGGGGGCAGCGCCGAACGGCCCGCGGCTGCGTCTATGATCCGCAGCCAACCTGTGGGACAGACCCGCGCCGCGCGTCGCCCCCACCCATCCCGTCCACCCGAACCCACCCTCGCCCATGCAAATGCTCATCTCCGCCTGGCCCGCACTGGTCTGGCTGTTGCCCGCGCTGGCGCTGGTGTCGGCCCTGCACTTTCTGGCCAAGGGCGACCGTCGGGCCCTGGCGCACCTGATGGCGTTGCTGGCGTGTTTTGTGGTGGGTGCGCTGCTGATGGAGTTTTTCGTCTTCATGGCCGCGCGCATGGCGCGGTCGGGCAGCGCGCAGGCCAATCCGGCGTTAGGCGCGGGCACGCTGCAATTGCTCAAGACCATGGCCAACCCGCGCTCCATTGCCGCGGCGCCGGGTTCGCTGGCGTCTGTGGCGGCGTACGCGGTTCCGCTGGCGTACCTGTGGCTGGTCGTGACCTGGGGTGTGCACCTGCGCGGCAAAAAGACCAGCCCGGCGCGCAAGAAGGCGGCGGGCAGGAGCCCCCGCAAAACGGCCAAGGCCTGAGAGGTTTTTGCCTAGGCCCGGGTAGCAGGTCAAAAATTTAGGGTGTTTTTGGCCTCTAGCGCTTATCCATAAAGCGCTAACAGCTATTTAATTTATAGCAAACTCGTACAACACGCCCCGGTATTGATGCAGGGCAAAGGCCGCGTGCCTGCCCCCGCCCACAATGGCGCGCAACCCTTTTGCGCTTTGCCATGACCCCATACAGCGACGTTCTCATCGTCGGCGCAGGCCCGGCGGGCCTGTCGCTGGCCATCTCCCTGGCGCAGGCGGGCTTTACCGCGACGGTGGTGGAGCAGCAACCTGAAAGCGCCCTGGCCCACCCCGCGCCCGACGGACGCGAAATCGCGCTCACCCATCCCAGCCGGGCCACGCTGCAGCGGCTTGGCACCTGGGCGCAGTTGGCGGACGATGAAGTGGGCACGATTGACGAAGCGCAGGTGCACGACGGCCCACTGGGCCACCACAGCGCCCTGCAGCTCAGCGCACCCCGCCACCACCGTGGCCCAACTGACCATGCGCTGGGTTTCATCGTGCCCAACCATGCCTTGCGCCGCAGCGCCTACGCGGTGGCGGCACGCATGGCGGGGGTGCGCATCCTTGCCGGTGCACAGGTCACCCGGGTGTCGGTGGGCGCACAGGCGGAGGTGGACTGCACAACGGCATCCGACGGTACCGCCCCGGCCACCACGAAGCGCCTGTTCGCCCCGCTGCTGGTGGCGGCGGACAGCCGCTTTTCGGCCACGCGGCGCCAGCTGGGCATAGGCGCGCAGATGACCGACTTTGGCCGCACCATCATCGTGTGCCGCATGCGCCATGCCCTGCCCCATGGTGGCGTGGCGCACGAATGTTTTGGCTACGAACGCACGCTGGCCGTTTTGCCACTGCCGGACGCTTCCAATGCTGCACAGGGCGGGTACCCGCTGTGCTCGGTGGTGGTCACCGCCAGCGCTGACGACGCCGCCACACTGATGGCCTTGAGCTCCGAGTCCTTTGCGGCGCAGGTGCAGGCCCAGTTCAACGCCCGCCTGGGGCCCATGGCGCTGCAGGGCGAACGCCATGCCTACCCGCTGGTCGCCACCTACGCACACCGTTTTGCAGGCCACCGCTGCGCACTGTTAGGCGATGCGGCCGTGGGCATGCACCCGGTCACCGCACATGGCTACAACCTGGGTTTGGCGGGGGTGGACCGGCTGACGGCGGCGCTGGTCGCAGCACGCCAGCAAGGCCAGGACATTGGCCGTGAAGAGTCTCTGGCCCCATACGCCCGCGCCCACCACGGCCATGCCTGGCCCCTCTACCAGGGTACCAACGCCATCGTGCGGCTGTACACCGACCCGCGCCCGGTGCCACGCCTGATGCGGCAGTGGGTGCTGCAGGGCGCGCGGCGCCTGCCGCCGCTGCAGGCGGCCATCGTGGGGCAGCTCACGGGCCAGCCACCGCGCTGGGTGCGCGCACTGGCGCCCCGGTAGCAGCACTCAGCAACTGGAGCGCCAACGCCACCGTGGAACTGGCTTCGGGCCACCCGTGGCATGTCCTCAGGGCAAAGGCGCGAAGCGGATCAGGGGGAAGCAGCCTCCACACCAAGGGTCGCCATGCCATACAGTGGCGCGCCCAGCCAGGGCCGCCACAGAATGTCCAGCGCAATGCCCGTCCAGCCATAGCATTCGGACACGCTCTGCTCGCGCAGCAGCTTCAGCCGCGGGTGCATCTGCTCCAGCTCGGCCATGCGGCCCACGCCCCAGCAAAACTCTGCCCCCGTGGGCCCCACGCTGGCATGGATGGCCGCACGGCCGACGGCCTGGCGGGTGAGCACATCCAGCACCATGCGCGAACCCGGGGTTGCGTTCTGCGCAAACTCGGCCAGCACGGCGTGCACCTGTTCGGGCTGCAGGTACATCAGAACGCCTTCGCAGATCAGCAAAACCGGCTGCGCATCCGGGCCCTTCCTGGGCAACGCCAGCCGCTTCCACCAGCCGGTTTGGGTCAGGTCCACCTGCACGTGCCGCGCACGCGGGCAGCGCAGCGGCAAGAGTTGCTCGCGCAGCGCCATCACCTCGGGCAGGTCTGCATCCAGCCACTGGTTGGCGCCCGTGTCGAGCCACTGGAAATGGTGCGTGAGCCCGCAACCCAGGTTGACGCCCAGCGCCTGCGGATGCTCTGCAAAAAAAGCCTGCCCCACCTGCTTGATCGCCCGCGTGCGCCACAGCACGTTGAGCACGGTGGGCAGGTCGTCCAGATACGCATTGACGTCCGCCCCCAGTTCGTCAAGCAGCTGGGTGGCGACGGCGTCCTGGCAGGCCAGCCATGCAAAGTAGCGCCCGCCATGCGCGCGGGCGGCCAGGGGGATGAGCAAGGTGCTGGGCACTGCGTGCAGTTGGGCGCGCTCCAGCAGGCAGGGCTGGTCGGTGTCGCCGTGCCCGCTTTGTGCAGGGGTGGCGTGCGCCGACTGCGGGTTGGCAAGGCGTCGGCGGCTGGGGGGAGGCGGCTGCGGCATGGGGCTCTCCTCGGGTGGCGAGGAGGCGCCACGGTGGGTGGGATGCGGGCAGGCCCAGGGCACAGGCCTGCCCCATTGTGGACGCATCACCCTGCCCGCGGGGCAATGTCCGCGCCCGGCAATCATGTATGGCGCAGCAGTGCTTAGCAGCGCAAGCGCGGCCTCAGTGGCTTCGGGTCTTGATCAACGCCCAGACCATCTCGACACCCGCTGTCAGCAGGTCCCCTGTGAAACCGGCATCCGCAGCGCTGGCGGTGTGGCCGAACGCATTCTTCTGCCGCTCGCGCTCTGCGCGCGTGCGGTCGCGCTCCAGCGCCACCAGCGCGTCGCCAATGTCGACCGACGGGGCCGACGGCGTGCCCACGGGCGCCCGAAAGCTGGCCTGTGCGTAGCCCTCCAGGGCGCGGGCCACGGCCTGCGGGTCGATAAGGGAAAAAGCGGCACGGCAATAGGGGCAGGCGTGGTCTTTGCGGATGTCGACCGGTGCGCCGCAGCTGGTGCAGTAGATGGCGCCCACGCGTTTGGCCAGGTCGTCGATCTCGGGGCGCGTCATATGGCGCACAAAGCCTTTTTCGACCATGAACGACGAGAACGCGCTGAACCGGCCGTGCTGGCGCCCGCAGCGGTAGATCATGTAGCGGCCGCTGCGCACCACGTCAAAGCCTTTGGACAGGGTGGTGTTGCAGCGCGGGCAGGCCATGGGGTCGGCCAGGGGCTGGTGCTGGTCGGTGCGGTGTTCGTGCAGCAAGCGGAACAGCTCCACCACCGAGGTGGGCGAGAGCTTGAGGTTCTCGTGCCGGTCAAACCACAGGCCCTGGCAGGCAAAGCAGATGTCCAGTTCCAACGGCTCGTCCTGGTTGCTGGTAAACCGGTGAACCTGCATGGGCTGGCGGCACGAGGGGCAGGACGGTGCAGTGTTCATGGACGGATCAACTTGGTAAGGGGGGCGCAGAATGCGCCAGCCATGCCGCGCAATTGCCACTGGCGCCGATGCTAACCGGTGGTCCATCGCACCGGCATGCGATGCGCGTTCTGTGCGCATGCGCCAGGCAAACATCAGGGTAAACCCGTATTTGCGCGCCACTGCTTGGTACGATCCACGGCTTTGCCACATCCCCCACGGAGCGCACACACATGTCTTTGGCTGATCGGTTGCTGTACCCAGACTTTCTCTCCCGCACCATGTCGGCCGATGAGGCGGCGGCGTTGATCCCTGCCGGGGCCCATGTGGGCATGAGCGGGTTTACGGGCGCGGGCTACCCCAAGGCGGTGCCCGGCGCACTGGCCCGCCGCATCGAGCATCTGAACGCGCAGGGCAAGGGCTTCAAGATCGGCCTGTGGACGGGCGCCTCCACGGCGCCGGAGCTGGATGGCGCGCTGGCCCAGGTGGACGGCATCGAGATGCGCCTGCCCTACCAGTCCGACCCCACGGTGCGCCGCCAGATCAATGCGGGGCAGATGCAGTACGTGGACATTCATCTGTCGCATGTCGCACAGTTTGTGTGGTTTGGCTTTCTGGGCAAGCTGGATGTGGCGGTGGTCGAGGTGGCCGGTGTGCTGCCCGACGGGCGGCTGATCCCCTCGTCCTCGGTGGGCAACAACAAGACCTGGCTGGACCAGGCCGACAAGGTCATTCTGGAAGTGAATGCGTGGCACAACCCGGGGCTGGAGGGCATGCACGACATCTATTACGGCACCGATGTGCCGCCGCACCGCAAGCCGATTCCGATGACACGGCCGGATGAGCGCATTGGCGAGCCGTATCTGCGTTGCGACCCGGCCAAGGTGATGGCGGTGGTGATGACCGACCAGCCTGATCGCAACAGCGTGTACGCCGCGCCGGACGACGTCTCGAACCGCATCGCGGGCCACATCATCGAGTTCTTGCAGCACGAGGTGGAAAAAGGCCGTCTGCCCAAAGACCTGCTGCCGCTGCAGTCCGGCGTGGGCAACATCGCCAACGCGGTGCTGGCGGGGCTGAACAACGGCCCGTTCGAGAACCTCACGGCCTATACCGAGGTGCTGCAGGACGGCATGCTGGACATGCTGCGCTCGGGCAAGCTCGCCAGCGCCTCGGCCACGGCGCTGTCGCTGAGCCCGGCGGCCATGCAGGAGTTCAACGACCGCATCGACTATTACAAGCAGCGCATCGTGCTGCGCCCGCAGGAGATCAGCAACCACCCTGAGCTGATCCGCCGCATGGGCCTGATCGCGATGAACGGCATGATCGAGGCCGACATCTACGGCAACGTGAACAGCACGCACATCATGGGCTCGGCCATCATGAACGGCATCGGCGGATCGGGCGACTTTGCGCGCAATGCCTACCTGTCGATCTTCATGACGCCGTCGCTGGCCAAGAACGGCTCCATCTCGTGCATCGTGCCCATGGCCTCGCACGTAGACCACACCGAGCACGATGTGCAGATCCTCGTCACGGAACAAGGGCTGGCCGACCTGCGCGGCCACTCGCCCACGCAGCGCGCCGAGATCATCATTGACCAGTGTGCACACCCGGACTTCCGGCCCGCCCTGCATGACTATGTGGCCCGGGCGAAACGCGGTGCTGTGGGCCAGCACACGCCGCACCTGCTCGGCGAGGCACTGTCGTGGCACCAAAGGTATGTGGAGACGGGCAACATGCGCCTGCCCCCGGGCCCATCCCGAACGGACTGAAGGCGCGCAGTACGGACCCGCCACGCGGGAGAGCCGCCATCGGGACGCTATTGACAGCCAATTGCCAGCCTGGGCGGATAAAATCAGGGTTTTCCCTAGGTCCGCCGACCTCCCGTCTGTCCACCCCCACCAGCCCCGACCCGGGGCTGGTTGCTTTTTGTCTGTGAGTTTTGCCATGCAACGTCGCCAGTTCACCCAATCCCTTGTGGCCGCCAGCACCGGCCTGCTGTTGGCCACCTCGTCCCGCGCCGTGGGTGTGCAAGACCCGATGGACGCCAAGGCCGTGACCGTTGGCTGCTCGCTGGGCACCAGCGGTGCGCTGGCGAGCCTGGGCAAGGAACTCAAGCAGGGGCTGGACGCAGGATTTGCCCAGGCCAACGCCAAGGGCATCCATGGCCGCGAGATCAAGCTGCTGGCCATGGACGATGGATATGACGCCGCCCGCTCAGAAGACAACGTGCGCAAGTTGATTGCGGACGGCAATGTGGTGTCGCTGATCTCGTGCATGGGCACGGCCAACAACCAGCGCATCCTGCCGCTGGTGGACGAAGCGCAGATCCCGTACGTGGCCCCGCAAAGCGGCGCCACATCGCTGCGCAAGGCCGAGTACCGCTCGGTGTTCCACGTGCGCGCCAGCTACGCCGACGAAGCCCAGCGCCTGACGCAGAAGCTGGTGTCCATGGGCATGACCGACCTGGCCATCGTGTACCAGGACACCGCCTTTGGCCGCGAGTTTCTGGCCGATGTGAACAAGGCCATGGCCGCCGCCAAGCAGCCTGCGCCCAAGGCTTTCAAGCTGGACGCGCAGGGCGCCCAGGTGGCAGATGTGGTGGGCAAGGCTGTGGCGGCTAAAGCCACTGCCGTCCTGCTGGGCACGGCGGGCGACGTCACCGCCGCACTGGTCAACGAGTTCAAGAAAGTCTCACCCAGCACGCCGCTGGCCGCCACCAGCGTGGCGCTGTCGGGCGACAACTTGCGCCAACTGGGGGGCAAGGCCTCCGGCATTGCACTGTCCATGGTGCTGCCGGACGCGTCGCGCACCAGCGTGGCCGTGGTGCGCGACTATCAAAAAGCCATGCGCGCGCTGGGCTTTCAGGAGTTCTCGGCACGCAGCTTTGAAGGTTACGTGAACGCCCGCGTGCTCATCGAAGGCCTGGAACGCGCAGGCCGAGACCTGACCCGCGCCAAGCTGCGCACAGCCCTTGCGGGCATCCGCAGCAATGACCTGGGTGGCCTGTCCATCGACTACGCCAGCGGTGCGCCGTATGTGGGCTCGCGTTTTCTGGACCTGGGGGTGATGGGAGCCAACGGAAAGTTTGTGGGCTGACAAGGCCTGTCGGGCTGGCGCACGGGCATTGGCACAATCAGCGGCTTGCACTGACTTGGCCCTGCCCCGTGAACACCATGCCCATCTGGAAAAAACCCATCGACCTGGCCCTGCTGAAGGCCGCCAACCACAACACCGCCGTAGAGCACCTGGGCATTGAGTTTGTCGAGGTGGGCGACGACTTTCTGCGCGCACGGGTGCCGGTGGACCACCGCACCATCCAGCCCTTCGGTCTGCTGCACGGCGGCGTCAGCGTGGTGCTGGCCGAATCGCTGGGCTCCACCGGCGCCTTCTACACCCTGCCCGAAGGCTACCGCGCTGTGGGTCTGGACATTAACGCCAACCACCTGCGCTCAGCCACCAGCGGCTGGGTCACCGGGACGGCCAAGCCCGTGCACATCGGGCGCACCACGCACGTGTGGCACATCGACTTGCACAACGAGGCCGGCGAGCTGACGTGTGTCTCCCGTCTCACCATGGCCATCCTGGCACCCCGCTGAAACCGCGCCGCCTGCCCAGGCGGAATTCGGAGGCTACCCCGCCGCTCTAGACCCCGGCACAGATACCGTCGGCTCGGGGGTCGGTCGCGCCTTCAATGCGGCCATCGGGGTGAACGGCCACCGCCCCCGCGTGGCCCATCATGTCTTCGAACGCACCCACCACCTGCACGTCGTGGCCAGCGGCCCGCAGCTGCTCCACCAGAGCCGGAGCCACCCGCGATTCGACCTTGAGGTTGGTCGAGTTTTCGCCCCAGGTGCGACCGAGCAGCCAGCGTGGTGCGGTCACTGCGGCCTGCATGTCCTGGCCAAAGAGCACATGGCGCGTGAACACCGCCGCCTGGGTCTGCGGCTGGCCCTCGCCGCCCATGGTGCCGTAGGCCAGCACGCGCCCGTCTTTCAGGTGCGCCAGCGCCGGGTTGAGGGTGTGGAACGGCAGGCGCCCGGGCGCGAGCTGGTTCGGCCCGGCGCCCAGCGTGAACGAGGCGCCGCGGTTCTGCCAGTGCAGGCCCGTTTCGGGCAACACAATGCCGCTGCCGAACTCCCAGTAGATGCTCTGGATGTAGCTGACCACGTTGCCCTGTGCGTCGGCGGCCCCCATCCACACCGTGTCGCCCGGCTCCGTGGGTTCGGGCCAAGGCGCGGCGTGGGCCTTGTCGATGCGCGCGGCCTCGGCATCGAGCGATGTGGCCTGCAGAAAGGCTGCCGAATCGGCGCGCATGTACGCAGGATCGCCCACGTGCTTGTTGCGCCAGGCGAATGCGCGTTTGGTGGATTCGACCAGACCATGTACGTGGTCAAAGCCCTCGGCTTGGCCCACGCCCAAGCGGTCGAACAGGCCCAGAATGGCCAGCGAGGACACGCCCTGCGTGGGCGGCGGCTGGTTGAAGACTCGCCCGGCCGACAGCTGCACCGCCAGCGGTTCGACCTGTGCCGCACGCCAGCCTTCCAGGTCGGACAGCGCCAGCGGGCTGCCCAGCGCCTGCAGGTCGCGGGCCATGCTGCGCGCCAGGTCGCCACGGTAGAAGTCGTGCAGCCCGGCATCGGCCAGACGCTGCAAGGTGGCTGCGATGCGCGGCTGGCGCAGGGTGTCGCCACGGCACGGCTGCCCTTCGGGTGCGAAGGCGGCCGCAAAGCCGGGAACGTGCTCCAGTTCGGCCCACTTGGAGCGGGTCAGCTCCATCTGGGAGGTGGTGATGGGCATGCCGTCTCGCGCATGGCGGATCGCGTCCTCCAGCAGACGGGCCAGGGGGAGCGGCTTGCCACCCCAACCACGTGACACCTCCAGCGCCTCGGCCCAACCACCGACCGCACCCGCCACGGTGAGCGCTGCGCGCGGACCGCGCGTGGGGATGGCGGCATCGCCATGAACCCGGTAGAAGGCCGCGTCGGCCGCGCGGGCCGCGCCGCCGCAAGCGCGCACCGCCACCGGCGCTGCGGTGCCGGGCCTGTGGATCAGCCAGAAACCATCGCCCCCCAGGCTGTTCATGTGCGGGTAGACCACGGCAATGGCAGCGGCTGTGGCCACCATGGCCTCGACGGCGTTGCCGCCCTCGCGCAGTACAGCGGCACCCGCCTGGGCAGCCAGGTGGTGGGGGGCGGTGACCATGCCACCGCGGCTTTGCAGGCTGTGCAACATCGAGAAGTCTCCTGGGTATCGGTCGGTCAGTCGTTTGTCGGTCAATCCATCAACGATACATGGGCTGCGACCACGCACCAACCCTGGCCGGGCATGCGCACCCAGGTCTGCTGCTGGCGGCCCGTACGGTCACTGCCTTCGCGCGTGAATTCGGCGCTGGCGGTGGCGAAGTCGCGCCCGTAGGTGGTGATGCAGGTAGCGCACAGCGCCCGCGCCAGGCCTGCCGCCGAGCGGCCGCTGCGGAAGGCGCGGATCGCGTCGATGCCATAGAGGCACTCCGTGGCGCCATAGCGCACGGTGTGTGGGCTGTGGAAGAACAGCGCATCGAGCACCTCCACTTCGTTGTGGACCAGGGCATGCTCGTAGCTCGCAAAGGCGGCCGTGACCTCGGCGAGGACATCGGGCAGGTTGATGGTGGAGTTGTGTCCGTTCATGTCAGTTATCCAAAGCGCTGCAGGCCCCCCGCAACTTCTGACACTGGCGCAACCCAAGACAGTGCCCCCGTGCAAGGGCCGCCCCGCCGCGTCGGCGGCGCTTCGCTTGCGTGCACCGGGGGCGTCCCCCTCCCGACTCGCGCAGCGAGTCGAGAGAGGGGGAAGGCACGAAGCGACTCAGGGGGTGCTTCATCTCAATGCCCACCGCCCAGATAGGCCCGGGTCAGGGCATCATTGGCCGCGATTTCCGCCGCCGTTCCCTGCGCCACCACGCGGCCGCCTTCAAGCACATAGGCCCGGTCGGCCAGCGACAGGGCCAGCGCCGCCATCTGGTCCACCAGCACCAGGGTCATGGATTCGTCGCGCAGGCGCGCGAGCGAGGCAAACAGCTCCTCGATGACCTTGGGGGCCAGGCCCAGCGAGGGCTCGTCGAGCAGCAGCACGCGCGGGCGGCTCATGAGCGCGCGGGCGATGGCCAGCATCTGCTGCTCGCCGCCCGACAGCAGGCCAGCGCGCTGGTGCAGGCGCTCGCGCAGGCGCGGAAAGCGCTGCAGCATCTCTTCCACCCGGGCCTCGCGGCCTTCGGGGTGGAGAAAGGCGCCCAGGCGGATGTTGTCGAGCACCGAGAGCTCGGGGAACACTTGGCGCCCCTCGGGCACCAGCACCAGGCCGCGCGCCACGATCTGCTCGGCACGCAGCGGGCCGAGCTCCACGCCGTCCATGTGGATGCCTCCCGACAGTGGCCGGTGCAGCCCCGCCAGGGTGCGCATCATCGTGGACTTGCCCGCGCCATTGGCACCCAGCAGGGCCACCATTTCGCCCTGGCGCACGCGCAGGTCCACGCTGTGCAGCACAGGCTCGGCACCATAGCCGGTGGTGAGGTGTCCCACGCCCAGCACCTCGGGCGTTTCGGCCACCAGGGTGCGTGCCGAGGCGGCGTGCACGGCCACCGCACCGCCTGCGCCATCGCCCAGGTACGCCTTGCGCACGGCGGGGTGGGCCTGCACTGCAGCCGGCGTGCCCTCGGCCAGGTGGCGGCCCGACTCCATCACCACCACATGGTCCGACAGGCCCATGACGAGCGCCATGTCGTGCTCCACCAGCAGCACGCCCACGCCCTGGTCGGCAATGCGGCGCAGCAGCGCGGAGAGTTGGTCCTTGTCCTCGGTGGACAGGCCCGCGGCCGGTTCGTCGAGCAGCAGCACCTCGGGACGCAAGGCCAGAGCGCGGGCGATCTCCACCAGGCGCCGGTCCACGTGCGCCAGGTCGGCAGCCGGCACCTGCACGGGGCCTCTGTAGCCACACCAGGCGAGCAGGGCGCGCGCCTCGTCCCGCGCGCCTTGCGAGCACACTCGGCCATCGCCCAGCAACGGGCCCAGGCTGCCACGCGCCAGCGCCAGGGCGACGTTGTCGAGCACGCTCAGCGAGCCGAAGAGCTGCGAGGTCTGGTAGCTGCGCGCCACGCCGGCCCGCGCGATGCGCCAGGCGCCCCGGCCCTGCAGCAGGTCCTCGCCCAGCAGCGCGCCGCCGCTGGTGGGGGTGTAGAAGCCGCTTAGCATGTTGAGAACGGTGCTCTTGCCCGCGCCGTTGGGCCCAATGAGGCTGGTGACTGCGCCGGGCCGCACGGCGAACGACAGCTCACTCACCGCGCGCACGCCACCGAACACCATGGACAGGCCCTGTGCGCTCAGCGCACGGCTACCCTCGGGTTTCAAGGCGGGCAAGGTGCCACCCGATGTGGCGCCCGCATCCAGACTGGCGGGCGTGTTACGGCGCAGACGCGCCAGCAGCCCCACCAGTCCCTGGGGCGCCACCCACAGCACCACCAGCAGCAGCGCACCGAAGAAGAGCAGCCGATATTCCTCCAAGCTGGAGAGCAGCTCGGGCAGCAGGCCCACGATGACCGCACCCAGCAGCGGCCCGGCAATGCTGCCGGCCCCGCCGATCATCACCACCAGCACGAACAGGATGGACTGCAAGAAGGAAAAGCTGTGCGGCGTGACAAAGCCCGAGAGCGGCGCGTAGAGCCCGCCCGCCAGTCCCGCGAGCAGTGCCGACACGGCAAACGCCACGGTCTTGACCACCAGCGGGTTCAGGCCGATGGACTCGGCCGCCGTCTCGGAGTCACGCACCGCGCGCAGCGCGGCGCCCCAGGCGCCACGCGACAGCCGCACATAGGCCAGCAGCGCCACCGCCACGGCCACGAGGGCCAGCACGGCAATGGCGCGCTCGCCGCGCAGCGCATCGATGCCCAGTGCCGGCGCGGCAATGCCCATGATGCCGTTCTGCCCGCCGGTGAGGTCGCGCATCTCCACCGCGCTGTGCTCCACGATCAGGCCGAAGGCAATCGTCACCATGGCCAGGTACGGTCCCTTGACGCGCAGTGCCGGCAAGGCGAGGAGCGCGCCCATGGCGCCGGCCAGCACGGCAGCGACCGGCCAGGCGGCCCAGAAGCTCCAGCCGGCCTTGGTGGTGAGAATGGCCACGGCATAGGCGCCGATGGCGTAGAAGCCCACGTGCCCGAAGGACACCTGGCCCGACAGGCCGAGCAGCACGTTCAGGCCGATGCCCACCAGCGCCAACAGCGCCACGTTGGCCAGCACGAAGACGTAGTAGCCATTGACCTGCGTGGCCAGCGCCAGGCCCGCGGCCACGCCCAGCGCCGTGAGCACGAGCAGGGTGGGCATGGCCAGCCCGCGCGTGCGGGAAGGGAAGGAGGGGGATGCGTACTGCATGGGGGAGAAAATCGTCGTCTTCATACCTTGCGCACCAGGGCACGCCCGAAGAGCCCGTTAGGCCGCACGGCCAGCGCCACGATGACGAGCGAAAAAGTGAGGATCTGCGTGTAGCCCGAGCCCAGCGTGGAGGTGATCAGCGCCTCGGCCACGCCGAACAGCAGGCCCGCGGCCATGACCCCCCAGGCACTGCCGATGCCGCCCAGGATGGCCACGGCAAAGGCCTTGAGGCCGAACAGCGTGCCCATGTCGGACTGCACGTTCACGAGTGGCGCGATGAGCACACCGGCCACGCCGGCGAACACGGCCGACAGCGCAAACGCGGCCGACACCACACGCCCGATGGGGATGCCCATGAGACGCGCGGCATCGCGGTTCTGCACCACGGCCAGCATGGCCGTGCCCCAGCGCGTGCGCCGCGCCACGAAGTGCAGCACTGCCGCCAGCACCAGACCGATGGCCGGGATGATCAATTGCAGCGGGTACACGCCCAGCCCCAGCCCACCCAGCGTCAAGGGTGCCTGGGCCAGTGGCGAGGGCAGGCTGCGCGGCTCCTTGCCGAAGGTGAACATGGCCAGGTTGTCGACCACGATGCCCAACGCCACGGTGGCCATGAGCCAGGCGTCCGAGTTGCGGCGCGCGAACGGCCGCACGGCGAAGAACTCCACGGCCAAGCCATAGAGCGCGCACAGCAGCAGCGCCAGCAATACCGCCAGCGACATGGGCCAGCCCAGCACCATGGCAAAGCCGTAGGTAAGCACCGCGCCCAACATCATGGAGCTGCCCTGGGCGAAGTTCACCGTGCCGGAGACGACGAAGGTGACGTGAAAGCCCAGCGCCATCAGCCCGTACATGCTGCCCAGGCCAATGCCGCTGATCAGGGCGGAGAGAAAAAGCATCGTGGTGATCGATCAAATGCGGTAAAGGAATGACGGCAAACCGTCTTTGAAGACGGCTTGAAGCGGTCAAGAAGGCTCAGCGAAGCGGTTCTGGCTAGGCGCTGTGTCGCAGGCAGTACGGTTGGTACGACAGGACACAGCAACGACGCCAGAAGACCTTTATTGGCCGCGCTTACTTTTCGAGGCCCACGGGCAGGATGCGGTTGCCTATGAACTGCGCCCAGACATAGTCGTTCTCGCTCAACGCGTCGTGGTTGGCTTCGCTGAAGGGCTTGTCATAGCTCTTGATCAGGCCGTCGTACTTGCCGATCTTGTAGAAGCCCTGGCGCACGGCATCGCCTTCGGTGCTGCCGGCCTGGGTGATGGCCAGGGCCGCCAGCTGCATGGCGTCGTAGGCGTTGGCCACGCCCACGGCGGGGGTGATGTTGTCAGGGCCCTTGATCTCGGGGTACTTCGCCTTGAGGGCCGCCAGCACCTTCTCGCCCACCGGGCCTTGCTTGCCAAAGAAGCTGTAGGTCTGCACGAAGTGCACGTTCTTGGCGTTGGGGCCGGCCAGTTCGGTGAAGCGGCCACCCGCAGGGCCCCAGTGCGAGACGATGGGCACCTGCCAGCCCATGCGGTCGAGCGACTTGACCACCTGGGCCGAGGGGCCCACATTGCCGACCAGGAACAACGCGTCGGCGCCTGCGGCCTTCAGGCGCGTGAGCTGGGGCACCACATCCACGTCGCTGTCGCCGAACTTCTCGATGCCCGCGGCCTTCATGCCCTTGGCAGTGAGCGCTGCGGTCAGGCCCTTTTCGTTGGATTCTCCCCAGGGGTTGTTGATGAGGATCATTCCAGGGTTCTTGGCACCGAAGGTCTTTTGCGCATAGGCCAGCATGCCCCTGTCCACGATCTCGTCTACTGCCGACACCCGGAACGCGAAATTGGGCTTGCCGCCATTCTTGGTGACGGGAGTACCCGCCGCCCAGGGACCCATGAAAGGGACTTTCTCTTGGTTGGCCAGCTGCACGATGGCAATGGAGACCGGTGTGTCCAGCCCGCCGAAGAGCACGGCCACCTTTTCCTTGTAGATCAGTTCGCGCGCGGCCGTCACGCCCTTTGCGGGGTTGGCCTCGTCGTCGCGGCGCACCAGCTCGAGCTTGCGGCCGCCCAGCAGACCGCCCTTGGCGTTGATCTCGTCGATGGCCACGGTGAGGCCGCGCGTGATCGCCTCGCCCGCCAGGGCCGACTGGCCCGAGAGGGCCGTGACCAGCCCGATCTTGATGGGGTCAGCCGCATGGGCAGGCAGGGCGCCCAGGGCAGCCCAGGCGGCGGTGGCGAGCGTAGCGACGGCGAAGCGGCGGCGGGTGGTGAAAGGCATGGCGAATCTCCAGCGGTTGCGGGTGGGACGGGGGATAAACGATCAATGGGCGGGGAGCCCGCCACGACAGCCCTGCCAGCAAGCGCCGTGCCAGTGTCAACACAAATGATTATTTATTAACAACATACTTGATATGTAATTGTTGACAATCTGGCACACGCTTTGCTGACAACATCCAAGCACGGCAGTCCATCGCGTTCTGCCCCAATACACAGCACCTTCGCCGCATTTCGCACCTCGGCGGTGCAATCAGGAGCACCAACTTGCAGCAACACACACCACCCACTCCAACAGAACCCAGCGGCCAGGATGCAGGCGCAATCGTCGAAGAATTCCTGCGTCTCGTGATGATTCCGGACCCCGCGGCTGCGAGCCGATTTGTGTCGACGGAGATGACGATCCGCTTCACGGGCGGGCGGCCCATGCAGCGGCCCGCAGACTGCAGCGCCTTTAACGCCACGCGCTACGCCTGGGTGAAAAAGAAGTTCGAGAGCACCGATGTGGTGGCTGGCGCCACGCACGAGGAGGCCGTGGTCTACAACACCGGCACGCTCTACGGCACCTGGCCTGACGGCACGCCTTTCGAGGGCAACCGCTATGTCGACCGCTATGTGCTGCGGCGCGGCCTGATCGTGCAGATGGACGTGTGGAACGACAGCGCCGAGTGGCTGCTGGTGCGCGCCGGCCTGGCCGCGCCCTGGTCGCCCACCGAAGGTGCTGGCGCATGATCACCAGCGTCTACGGCGACGGCCCCCTGCCCTCCCATGGGCGCTTCGGCTACACGCCCATCACCCACCGCCCTGACTACACCTGGCCGGACGGAGCGCGCCTGGCGGTCTACCTGGGCTTCAACCTGGAGCATTTCGCGTTTGGTGGAGGGCTTGGCGCGCGCATTGGCCCGGCTTCACCCGAGCCCGATGTGCTCAACTACAGCTGGCGCGAATACGGAAACCGCGTGGGGGCCTGGCGCTGCCTGGAGCTGTTCGACGAGCTGGCCATGCCGACCGGCTGCATTTTGAACACCGCGCTGTATGAGCACTGCCCCGAGCTGCTTGCGGCCTGTGCGGCACGCGGCGACGAGCTGATCGGCCACGGCCACACCAATTCCGAGCGCCAGGGCGACTTTGCCGAAGCCGAGGAGGCCGCCCTGCTCGCCGCTTGCCGCGAGCGCATCGCCCAGGCCAGCGGCAGCGCACCCGCAGGCTGGCTCTCGCCCTGGATCTCGGAGAGCCCCACCACGCCCGACCTGCTGGCCGAGGCAGGTTACCGTTACACCCTGAACTGGGCGCACGACGACCAGCCCGTGCCGATGCGCACGCGCAGCGGCCAGCGGCTGTGGTCCATCCCCTACCCGCAGGAGCTCAACGACATCCCGATGATCATTGCGCGCCAGCTCGACGGCAAGGATTTTGCGCAGATGATTGTCGACAATTTCGACGAAATGCTGCGGCAATCAGCCACTCAGCCGCTGGTGATGGGCATCGCCCTGCACCCCTACCTGGTGGGCCAGCCTTACCGCCTGCGCCACCTGCGCCGCGCGCTGGAGCATTTGGCCCGTGCACGAGACGCTGGCGCCATCTGGTTCACCACCCCCGGCGCCATCTGCGAGCACGTAGATGCCCTCCTCCCTTCTGCCTGAGCACCACCCGCCCCATGCACCACCCCATTGCTTCCCCCGGCCTGCCCTTCACCGACACCGTCCATGCCTGGGTACCCCACGGCCACTTCGTGATGGAAGGGACGCCCGGCGGCCCCCTGGCAGGCCTGCACTTTGCTGCCAAAGACGTTTTCGACGTGGCAGGCCACCCCACGGGCGCAGGAAATCCTGCCTGGCTGGCCAGCCACCCGGCCCCCACGCGCCACAGCGCACTGGTGCAGCAAGTGCTGGGCGCTGGCGCCACACTGTGCGGCAAGGTCGTCACCGACGAGCTGGCCTACAGCATCCACGGCCACAACCTGCACTACGGCATGCCGGTCAACAGCGCTGCGCCCGATCGCATCCCGGGCGGCTCGTCCAGCGGCTCGGTCGCGGCCGTGGCAGCGCGGCTGGTGGACTTTTCGCTGGGCACCGACACGGGTGGCTCCACCCGCGTGCCCGCCAGCTACTGCGGTGTGTGGGGCCTGCGCACCACGCACGGCCTGGTGCCGCGTGAGGGTCTGGTGCCGCTGCACCCGAGCTTCGACACCGCTACGTGGTTTGCCCACGATCCCGCCACGTTCGAACAGGTAACCCGGGCCCTGTTGCCTGCCACCGACTTCAAGCCCACCCGCGCACTGCTGCTGCAAGATGCAGCGGACCAAGCCGACGCCGAAGTGGCAGCGTTGTTACCGTCGGCCCTGCAGGCGTTGCGTCCTCTTGTGGGCAACGGCGTCACGACGACGGTGGCAGCCCAGGGCGTTACGCTGGAAGATTGGCGTCGACACTATGTGGCCTGGGGCGCGCATGAGGCCTGGCAGGCACATGGCAACTGGATCACGCAGAACACGCCGGGCTTCGAAGACGCGATTGCCAGCCGCTGGCAGGCGGCCGCGCAGGTGAGCGACGACATGGCCCAAGCGGCCCGTACAGAGGGGCTGCTCGCCCGCGCCAGAGTGCGTGCGATCGTCGGCGCTGACAACGTGCTGGTGCTGCCGTCGGCAGCCAGCGTGGCGCCGCTGCGCAGCGCGGCAGGGCCGGAGATCGACGCCGTCCGCGTCAGAACGTTGCGCATCTGCTGCATCGCTGGTCTGGCTGGACTACCGCAGGTGAGCCTGCCACTGCTGACAGCCAGCGGCTTGCCAGCAGGCGTATCGCTGATCGGGCCCGCGGGCAGCGATGTGGCCCTGGTACGCCTGGCGATAGAGCTCTGGCGCGCGCTACATCCGCAGGTTGCCCCCCGCTGAAGGCGCGACAATCAGGGCAAACCACATCCGCCGGACGGTGCAACGACGACGTACCGGGCGAACTCCATGGCCACCCAGAAAACCCTTCGCGCTTCCCCAGCCCCTAAAACGCGAACCAACGCCACGCGTCCTGCTGCGCCGACGCCTGCCCGACGCGTGTCAGCCGCGCCCTTGCAGGAAAACAAGCTGCCGGGGCTACCGGGCCTGCGCACGGGGGACGATGTGGAAACACGCATCTACAACACCGTGTACGAGAGCGTGATGACCCAGCGCCTGACGCCCGGCACCAAGCTGCCAGAGGCCTCTTTGTGCGAGCTGTTCGACGTGCGCCGCGCCACTGTGCGCAAGGTGCTGCAGGCACTGGCACACGACCACATCGTGGACCTGCGCCCCAACCGAGGCGCCATCGTGGCCGAACCCACGCCCGAGGAGACACGCCAGGTGTTCGAGGCACGCCGCGCGCTCGAAAGTGCCATCGTTCGCCTGGCCACGCGCCACACCACACGCGAAGACATTGCCTCGCTGCGTCGGCAATTGGAGGAGGAGCACCACGCCATGCACCGCTTTACCCAGCCTGCCTGGGCACGGCTGGCCAGCGCGTTCCACCTGCGCCTGGCCGAGCTGGCGCGCAACCCGGTGCTGCAGCGCTACCTGATGGAGCTGGTCTCACGCTGCTCGCTGATCGTGGCGCTGTACGAGCCGCCCGGCAAAGCCTCGTGCGAGCACGAGGAGCATGCGCGCGTGGTGGACCTCATCGCCCAGGGGGACGCCGACGGCGCAGCGCGGGAGATGGAAGCGCACCTGCTGGCGCTAGAACACAGCATCACGTTGCAGCAAGAGCGCAGTGACAACAATCTGGCCCGCATGTTGGGGATGGCCTGAAGTTTGAAAACATAACGGCCTGCATCGCTCTATTTACAAAACTTTTTTGCTACTGAAATCGCAGCAAAAACGAGGACCCCTCCTCACCATCAATCCGGTGCATCGCCACATGCCAGACGCTCGCTTTTCCAGTAGACATCGTCGCCGCCATCCGCCCGGTTGAGCACGCGAGCGAGCACAAACATCAGGTCAGACAGGCGGTTGAGGTATTGGCGCGGGGCGTCGTTGAGCGCCTCTTCGTTGCCCAGTGCAACCACCACCCGTTCGGCCCGCCGCGCCACCGTGCGACACACGTGGGCTTGCGATGCTGCGCGGGTGCCTGCTGGCAAAATGAATTCCTGCAGGCGAGGTAGCGCCGCATTATGGTGAGCCAGCGCCTCGTCCAGTTCCAGCACCGCCTCTGCCTTGAGAAGTTCATAGCCGGGAATCGACAGCTCCCCGCCCAAGTTGAACAACTGATGCTGCACTTGCACGAGCAAGTTGCGCACCTCATCGGGCACGCGCTCACACAGAAGCAGTCCGATGTGCGAGTTGAGTTCGTCCACATCGCCCATAGCGTGAATGCGAAGGCTGTTCTTGGAAACACGCTGGTTATTGCCAAGCCCAGTGGTGCCGGTGTCGCCCGTGCGGGTTGCGATTTGCGTGAGTCGGTTGCCCATGGCGGTACCTCGATACAGTAGAAAGTAAGTCCGTCGACTGAGAACCGACGATCAGGGTTGCGCGAATTTTGCGCCAGATCCCCAACGGCGCAGCCGGTCTTGGATCGCCTCAGCAGATCCAGAGCCAACGACGCGCTGGCTAGTGCAGTGTTTCATGCTCTATGGCCCATTTAAAGGGGTGAATTTTTGGCTCTGGCAAGGACGTAAACCGGAGCGATAGCGGGCGTATCGCGCGAATTTGCCACACCGCACTAGGTATCTACCAACTACCACGGCACGCAGAGACGTGCTCCACAAAGACAAACACCCCTAGACGCAAGTCTAGGGGTGTTTGGTGGTCCGAGCTCCAGGTCGATGGGGCTGGGCCAAAGGCGTTGATGACGGCGCAAAGGCCGTCAGACAGGCACTACGATCAGTGTGTCATCGGTGTGCGATTGAGCTTGTCAATGTCAGCTGTAGACACGCCTGTATTGGTGGGTTTCATGTTGTTCCATGTTTTCATGTGGTAGGCGTCCCATTCCTTGCGAGACACCATGCCGTCACCGTTGCTATCCATCAGTCGTGCATCCACACGCGTCTGCGCGGTGGCTGCAGCAGCTCCGCCTGCTGCGCTGGGATTGATCTCGGCGACGGGGGCTGCACGGCCCATTCCGGCCACCGGGTTCGCGGGGGCGGTGCTGCTCTGGCTGGTACGCGTATCCACCTTGTTCTGGGCATTGGCCGCTGCTGCACCGCCAGCGGCAGCTGGACTCACTTCAGCGGGAGGACGGGTTGTGACATTTGCAGGTGCCTGCGCCAAAGCGGCGGAGCAGGCCAGGGTGGCCAATGCGGCGAAGATGGTTTGCTTTTGCATGGAGGTCTCCTTCGGTCGAAAAATGAAATAAGCGAATTGCTTGAGTTCATTGTTTTGGAATGAGCATCCCTTGCCTGTAGGACTTGCACTGGCCTGCCGGTCATCCGGCGTGCAGGGCGTGCCGTCAGGACCTGGGCCCTCGCTGGTCGGCTTTTATCTGCCTTTAGCACGCCCACCTCGGCTACAAGGCCTCCAAAACCACAGCAAACCGCGCGCTTCGGGTTACACGGCGATGTGAAATGTAGGCTGAGGCAACAGCAGGCAAGAGTGCTGGCCTTGGTGGCAATGCTGCGGTGCAATGCAAGCCTGTTCAACTTCGAAGGAGCTTAGCTTCCATGAAAGCACAGCAACGACGTACCCGGTTCGACACGCGCAGCGTGATGCTCTTCGCAGCCATTTCTTTGGGTGGCGCGGGCGCCCTTCAGGCACAGGGCCAAACCTCCTTGCCTTCGCCGCAGTTTGGCCCTGCGGAAAAATCTGTGCCGCAGACGGAGTCGAAGTTTTCGCCGGGTCCGGGGTCCAACAAATCGAATATGGCTTCCTCCGCTGCGTTTGACCGCGCAGACACCAACAAGGACGGCCAATTGAACGCCAAGGAAGCCGCCAAACTCCCAGCCATCGGTCAACGCATGAAGGAACTTGACACTGATCAGAACGGCATGCTCTCGCGTGAGGAGTTCGAGAAAGGCGCCAACTCCTGATTCATAACTGACGCACAGCGGCACCTCGGCAACCCCGTGCCGAGGTTCTTCACAGCCTTTGATCATTGAAAGACCTTCGGGCCCGAAAGCCTGCCCGCGCTGGAACTCCAGGGCGTGGGTGGGCTTTCTCACGTGTTCTGGGACGTCAGTCGTGGAGCGACGACAAAAATTGCTGCAGCTCCGGCGTCTGCGGGTTGCCAAACAAGTCGCCGGGGGCTCCCTGTTCGTGCACCCGGCCCTGGTGCATGAAGATCACGCGGTCGCTGACTTTGCGGGCAAACGCCATCTCGTGCGTGACCATCATCAGCGTCATGCCCTCCAGCGCCAGCGATTCCACCACGCGCAGCACTTCACCTACCAGTTCCGGGTCCAGCGCGGATGTGATCTCGTCGCACAGCAACACCTGCGGCTCCATCGCCAGTGCGCGTGCAATGGCTACGCGCTGTTGCTGGCCGCCAGACAGCTGGTCGGGCATGGCGTCAAACTTTTCAGCCAGGCCCACACGATCGAGCAGCTTGCGTGCTTGCGCTGCAGCGGTGGCGGCGTCACGCGCCTTGACCAACGTGGGCGCCAACATGATGTTGCGGCCCACGCTAAGATGGGGAAACAGATTGAAGCTCTGAAAAATCATGCCCACCTGCTGGCGCAGTTCGCGCATGGCGGTGGCGCTTTCGTGCAGCAGCTTCTTGCCGTTGACACTGAGCGCACCCTCCTGAAAAACTTCCAGTCCGTTCACACAGCGCAGCAACGTGCTCTTGCCAGAACCGCTTTTGCCGATGATGGCGATCACCTCACCCTTTTGCACTTTGAGGTCAATGCCCTTGAGTACCTCGTTGGAACCATAGGACTTGCGCAGCGCGGTGATATCGACAATGGTCCGACCCAACGGCGTGGCATCTGCCGCAGGTGGGCTCACGGTGATGTCGGTTTCAGTGGCGGTTGCCATGGAGTTTCCTTTCAAGGGACTGCGCCACCAGGCTCACCGGGAAGCACAAGACAAAGTACAGCAACGCGACGCAGGCGTAGACGAGAAACGGCTGGTAGGTGGCGTTAGAGATCATGCTGCCCGCCTTGGTCAGCTCGACGAACCCGATCACCGACGCCAGCGCCGTGCCCTTGATCACCTGCACGAGAAAACCCACCGTGGGCGGCACCCCGATGCGCAGCGCCTGGGGCAGCACCACGTGGCGCAGCTGCTCGCCAAAACTCAGCGCCAAGCTTTGCGCGGCCTCCCACTGGCCCTTGGGAATGGAGGCCACACAGCCGCGCCAGATCTCGGTGAGGTAGGCGCTGGTATAGAGCGTGAGCGCAAAGGCAGCCGCCGTCCACGGCGAGGTCTTGATGCCGAACAGTGCGATGCCAAAGTACGCCAAAAACAACTGCATCAGCAGCGGCGTGCCCTGAAACATCTGCACATAGGCACCCACGGCGCGGTCCATGCCCCGGAGTTTGGACAGCCGCAGCACCAGCAGCAACAGACCCACGAGGCCGCCGCCGATGAAGGCGATGAGGGACAGCGATATGGTCCAGCGCGCAGCGAGCAGCAGATTGCGCAGGATGTCCCAGAGTGAAAAATCAACCATGGCGATTTACCTTCCCACCAAGAATCGGGCTCCCACCCACATGAGCAGGCGGCGGGTGAGCATCGACAGCGCCAGGTACACCAGCGTGGCAAGGATGAACGCCTCAAACGCGCGGAAGGTGTTGCTGGAGATCAGGTTGGCCGCGTAGCTCAACTCAGGCGTGGAGATCTGCCCGCACACGGCCGAGCCCAGCATGACGATGATGATCTGGCTCACCATGGCAGGCCACACCTTCATGAGCGCTGGCGGCAGCACCACGCGGCGAAAGGTCTGGCCGGGGGTCAGCGCGAGGCTTTCGGCAGCTTCGATCTGACCACGCGGCGTGGCCTCGATGCCCGCGCGGATGATCTCGGCCGAATACGCACCCAGGTTGATCACCATCGCCAGCACCGACGCCAGTTCAGGCGACAACTTGACCCCGAGCGCTGGCAGGCCGAAAAACAGAAAGAACAGCTGCACGATGAAGGGCGTGTTGCGCACCAGCTCCACATAGCTGGCCACCAGCCAGCGCAGCGGGAGCGCGCGCGGCCCCAGATTGCGAGCGCGCGCCCAGGCGCACAGCGTGCCCAGCAGCAAGCCCAGCACTGTGCCTACCACTGTGAGCCCGATGGTCCACAGCACGCCGCGCACCAGCAGCGGCCACGAGGACAACACGGCAGAAAAATCGAGAGCAATCAACATGGCGCGATTTCCCCGCAGCGCTTGTCGCGTCGCGGGCCCATTCATTCAGCGTGTGGAAGCCTTCGCCATCACAGGGGCAGGTCGCCCGCGGGGCGGCCCAGCCACTTGCTCGACATCTTGTCGATGTCGCCCGACTTGCGCGCTTCGGCAATGATCTCGTTCACCTTGAGGCGCAGCTTGTCCTCGCCCTTGGCCACGCCGATGAAGTTAGGGCTGTCTTTGAGCAGCAGCTTGTATTCGGTGGCCAGGTTCGGGTTCTTGACCATGATGGTGCCCGCCGTCGATGCGCTGGTCGCAATCGCCTGCGTCTGTCCCGATACAAATGCCGAGATGCTGGCCGCATGGTCTTCAAAACGTTTGACGTCCACGCCGGCGGGCGCGACCTTGGCCAGTTCCTGGTCTTCCATCGCGCCACGCGTCACGGCCACCGACTTGCCGGTCAGATCGGCAAAACTCTTGATGGACAGGCTCTTGCTGGCAAAAACCGCCTGAAAGAACGGCGCATAGGCGGCGGTGAAGTCGATCACCTTCTCGCGCTCGGGGTTCTTGCCCAGCGTGGAGATGACGAGGTCCGCCTTTTGCGTTTGCAGGTACGGGATGCGGTTGGCGCTGGTCACGGGAATCAGCTCGACCTTCACGCCCAGCTTGGTGCCGATGTACTGGGCCATCTCCACGTCCAGGCCCTGCGGCTTGAGGTCAGTACCGACAAAGCCATAGGGCGGATAGTCGGTCGGGATGGCGATCTTTATCTCCTTGGCCTTCATGATGTTGTCCAGCGCGTTCTGCGCGTGCGCGGCGGGTGCCATCAAGGCGGCCGACAGGCCTGCGGCGGCCAGCACGCCCAGCGTCAGTCGGCGGGTGGATGCATTGGAGACAGAGGTGTGAGGGGAGGTCATAGCAAGGCTCCTAAGTAGGTGGATGTGTCGTCGGGTGACGCGGGCGGGGTGGAAATTGAATGACGGGGAAGTCGTGGTGCGCGTGGCTTTAGCGAAGCCTTGTCGGCAGCCGCTGCCGCGCCGCTCTGCGCGTTACTGGATTTGCGCGGAGGCGCTGTGGCTGCGCGCTCTGTCGGCGCAGGGCTTTTGCGCACCGGCGCCAGCGCATCGCGCAACTCGGCCAGCGGGTCGCTGCTGGCCTGCAGGCGCAGGGCCGACTGCACCGTGCCGATGTGTTCGGACATGAGTACCTCGGCGCGGGCAATGTCGCCCGCCTCCAGCGCCTCGACGATGCACACATGGTCGGCACAGGACTGCGCGGCGTCGTGCGAGGACTGGTACAGCATGGCAATCAGCGTGGTGCGCGCCGTGAAGTCGCGCAACGTGTCGGCCAGGAGCGTGTTGCCCAGGCACTCGGCCAGGCACACATGGAAGTCGCCCAGCAGAAAACTGCGGGCACCGATGTCGCTGCCTGCCAGCGCAGCCTTTTCGCGCTGCAGGTGGCTTTTGAGCTGGCGCACGGCGGCCTTGTCCACGGTCTTGAGCTGGTGCAGCAAGCCCAGCTCGATCACGCGGCGTGCCTCGAAGGCCTCCCGCGCTTCATCTTCCGACGGTTCGATCACATACCAGCCGCGCCGCGCGCTGACGGTGACGATGCCGCGCGTGGACAGCCGCGTGAGCGCCTCGCGCACGATGGTGCGGCTGCAGTCGAACAGCATGGCCAGCTGCTGCTCGCCCAGGCGGGAGCCGGGGGCGAGTTTTTGCGCCATCACGGCTTCGATGATGCGGTTGCTGATCTCGGTGGCGGTGGTCATTGCCACACACCGATTGCAGGTTCCGTGCCAACTGGTATACAAGTTGGATGCACCACTGTGGCGCATCAAGCCTGCGTGGCGGCGCGTACGGGAAGGCGGCCATGCACCGGCGGCGAGCACCGCGCACCAGGCTAGGTGCGCCCGGGGGTCAGATCCACGCTGCCAGCGTCACCACCCAAGACACCACCAGCCCGGCCATCACCGCCCCCAGCGCCACGCGTCCTTCCCAGGGCCAGGGACACACCCGGCGCCAGCCGGCCAGGCCTTCTGCACCCCATTGGGCAGTCACCACAACCATCAACACCAACACGCCCACGGCACCCGGGTTGGCCGCCCAAGCTGCGGCCCAATCGCCCTGCACAAAGGCCGCGCACGCATGCGTACCACCGCACAGGGGGCACGGCAAGCCGGTGACTGCGCGAAACGCGCAGCCCACGCTCAGCTGGCTGGAAAGCCACCACGGCGTGGCGGCCATGGCGCACGAAAGCAACAGCCCCACCCCCACGCGCTGCAAGCGCTGGGGCCTGCCCAGCGACACCCAACTGCGGTTTGCCATGTCAGGGCAGCTCGATGCGGACGGGTTCATCGCCGACCAGCTGGCGCGCCATGTAGTACGAGCCGATCATCGACAACGGCGCGGTCAGCAACACGCCAATGCCGCACAGCAGCGACCCCAGGCTGCCCACGATACCGAGCACAAAGGCGCACACAAAGGCTGGGCCGAGATTCTTGGTGACGATGCCCCACGCCTGATTGAACGCGGCAACGCCGTCCTTTTCGCCCTGCGCCACCAGATACAGAGCCACCGTGGGCAACGCAAGAATCAGCAGACCAGGGATCACGCACAGAAAGAACCCCAGCGTCAGCACCAGCGTGCTGATGAGCCCAGCCACAAACGCCGGTACAAAGTCATCAAACCCGCGGAACACGTCGCCAATCTGTACCGCCTCCCCGTTGTGCTCCCTGGCGAGCATCCGCATGTAGCCCACCAGCATCGGACCCACCAACAGGCCACCACTAATGCCCACCACCACCGCAACCAGGAAGGTGGTGACGACATGGGTCACGACGTTTTTGCTGAACTGGCTCCAGGCGCCCGACAGGCAAGTACCCACACTGGATGTAGCCATAGGATGTCCCTCTGTGAAGTAAAGTGTCAGACCAGTGTATGCGCCGCCCCTGCTGCAAATCCAGCCATTTCTGAGGCCGTAGCTCGCCCCCCTGCACACCACTATTCAGGAGACCCAGACCATGAACGCCCCCACCGCCGCCGCCCACCTTCTGCCCGAAATCAACCTGCGCGATGTGCCGCAGGCCCTCATCGACGCGCTGCAAGCCCGCTTTGCCGCGCAGTGCTCTCTGGCCCAGGCCGTGCGCGAGCAGCATGGCCGGGACGAAGGGTCCTTCCAGGCGCCACCGCCCTCAGCCGTGGTGTTTGCCCAGAACACCCAGGACGTGGCCGATGCCGTCAAGCTGGCCAGCCAGTACGAAGTGCCGGTAATTCCCTATGGCGCGGGCTCATCGCTCGAAGGCCACCTGCTGGCCGTGCAGGGCGGCATCAGCATTGATGTCAGCCGCATGAACCAGGTGCTGATCGTGAACGCCGAGGACCTGACGGTGACCGTGCAGCCCGGCATCACACGCAAGGCGTTGAATGACGCCATCAAGGACACCGGCCTGTTCTTCCCCATCGACCCCGGTGCCGACGCCAGCATTGGTGGAATGGCCGCCACGCGCGCCAGCGGCACCAACGCCGTTCGCTACGGCACCATGCGCGAAAACGTGCTGGCGCTGGAGGTGGTGACCGCCAGCGGCGAGGTCATCCACACGGGCACCCGCGCCAAAAAGAGCAGCGCCGGCTACGACCTCACGCGCCTGATGGTGGGCAGCGAAGGCACCCTGGGCATCATGACCGAGATCACCGTGCGCCTGTACCCACTGCCCGAGGCGGTGTCTGCCGCCATCTGCTCGTTTCCCAGCATCGAAGCGGCGGTACGCACCACCATCCAGACCATCCAGCTGGGGGTGCCGATTGCGCGCGTGGAGCTGATCGACCACCACACGGTGCGCATGGTCAACGCCCACAGCAAGCTCACCCTGCGTGAAGAACCCATGCTGCTGATGGAGTTCCACGGGTCGCCGTCGAGCGTGAAGGAGCAGGCCGAGACGGTGCAGGACATCGCCAGCGAGTTTGGCGGCAACGCATTTGAATGGGCCAGCACCCCCGAAGAACGCACCCGCCTGTGGACCGCCCGGCACAACGCTTACTTTGCCGCCGTGCAAAGCCGCCCCGGCTGCCGCGCCATCAGCACCGACACCTGCGTGCCCATCAGCCGTCTGGCCGACTGCCTGCTCGACTCGGTGCAAGAGGCCGAGGAAAGCGGCATCCCTTATTTCCTCGTCGGCCATGTGGGCGACGGCAACTTCCACTTCGGCTACCTGCTAGACCCCAATATCCCCGAAGAGCGCGTGACCGCCGAAGACCTCAACCACAAGCTGGTGGCCCGCGCACTGAGCATGGGCGGCACCTGCACCGGCGAGCACGGGGTGGGGCTGCACAAGATGGGCTTTTTGTTAGACGAAACCGGTGCAGGCGCGGTGGACATGATGCGGGCCATCAAGCGCGCGTTGGACCCGAAGAACATCCTGAACCCAGGGAAGATTTTTGCGCTGTGAAAGCACCGCAGTTTTATTGAAAGAGCGCCGCTTGCGGTGCTTTTTTCATACCCCCTCCACGGCTTGCATCCGCGGCGAAGATGTGTATCCGGGCTTGGGCCGAGCGCCACGTGCCGAAGGGCAATACAACCGCTGCCGTCAAAGCCGAATCGCAGCATCCACTACGTTTTTCATAGCTACTAGCGCTTTACCATAAAGCGCTAGAGCCATTTTCTATCAAAATTTTCGCTCCATGAAAGCCTTGCGTTTCTTTCTGCTGTGCCTGAGCGGCATCGGCACGGTGGTGTTCGGCGGCGCCTTGTTGCTGTCGCTGGTGAACCCAGGTTTTGTGGAACGCGTGGCCAAGGACATCATTCGCCACCAGATTGAAACCAAGATGCGCGAAAAGATCGATGCGCTGGACGCTGGCGTTCTGTCGTCCCGCGCGGGGGCCATCTTGCAGGCGCAAGAGCAGGAACTCCATCGCATCCGTCAGATGCTGGCCAGCCAGTTGCCCGAGCGCATTGGACGCGTCATGCACGAGATGGCGGACCTGGACTGCGAATGCCGCAAGAAACTGGAAGGCGCAGTCCGCAGTGGCCTGGAAACACGCGCAGCGAGCCTGCTGCAATTGCAGGAACGCATCACGGCGCTCATCCGCACGCAGTACATGGACACCGCGCAGCAGCTCACGCGCGAGTTCCGCATTTTTACGGGCAGCAATGCCCTGGCGTTCATCCTGCTGGGGGTGGCGGTGCTGGTGCGGCGCACTGCCGGCGTGCACCTGGTGCCCGCTGCTGTCGTGCTCATCGGCGCTACGGTCGTGAGCAGCGCCCTGTACCTTTTTCAGCAGAACTGGCTGCATACGCTGCTGTTCAGCAACTACCTCGGCTGGGGATTTGTGGCCTACCTCGCGCTGCTGTATGCGTTCTTGTGTGATGTGATTTTCAATCGAGGCCGAGTGACATGCGAGTTGCTGAACTCGGTTTCGTCGGGGGTGGAGGTGGTGCCGTGCTGACGGCTGACGTGGCAGGCATGACATATGGATGACGAGTCTCCGATAAGTTCAGAGCCATTGATCTGTCTACATAGCTCCACAAAACATCCTCACCACCAACCCACGGCCACAACCGTTCACATATGCGCATCGCCCTCGTCTCCGACATCCACGGCAACCTCGCAGCGCTGGAGGCCGTGGCTACCGACATCCGCCGCCGGGGCGCCGACCAGGTGGTCAACCTGGGCGACAACCTCTCGGGCCCGCTGCTGCCGCGCGAGACGGCGCAGTGGCTGATGGCGTCGGACTGGCTGTCGCTGGCGGGCAACCATGAGCGGCAGGTGCTGCAACTGCGTCCCGGCCATGGCGGCCCTTCGGACGTGTATGCGCATTCGCAACTGGGCGAGGCCGAACTCGCCTGGATGCGCACGCTGAGCCACTCCACACGCCTCGACGACGACGTGCTGCTGTGCCACGGATCACCACGCAGCGACCACGAATACCTGCTGGAAACACTGGACGGCACCGCCATGCGCGCGGCCAATCTGGCGGAGATTGCAGGGCGCCTGGACGGACACACCGCCTCCCTCATCGCCTGCGGCCACACGCACGTGCCGCGCCAGGTGACCATGCGCGCGGGCGAACGCCCCATGCTGCTCGTCAACCCCGGCAGCGTGGGTTTGCAGGCCTATAGCGACGACCACCCGGTGGTTCACCAAGTAGAGAACGGATCGCCCGACGCACGCTATGCCATCGTGGAGCGGACTGCGCACGGGTGGCAGGCGGAGTTCTTCTGCGTGCCCTACCCGCACGAATCCATGGCGTTGCTTGCAGAGCAGCGGGGCCGTCCGGAATGGGCGCATGCGCTGCGCACCGGCGTCATGCCGGGCTGAGGCAGGCGGGCCGATCCTTCGGCCTGTCAGTCATTCACTCATCAATTCATTCATCGTGCACCGCCCGCGAATCCGCAGGCGCCTGCGCGCGGTCATGCATTCCGTAGTCCCGCACCACTGCCGCCACGCGCAGGCGGTAGTCGGCAAACACATGGTCGCGCCCCGCCGCCTGCGTGCTGCGGTGTGACTCCTGCTGGCGCCAGCGGGCCACGGCGTCTTCGTCGCGCCAGAACGACAGGGACAGGAGCTTGTGCGGGTCGCTCAGGCTTTGAAATCGCTCGATGGAGATAAAGCCATCCATCTGCTCCAGCACAGGTCGCAGGGCGGCGGCTGCGGCAAGGTAGGCGTCTTTCTGGTCGGCCGCAGGCAATACCTCAAAGATCACGGCCATCATGCGGCGGCTCAGGTGTGGGGTGCAGTGGTGGTGTGGGCGGGCAAGCCCAGCGTGCCTTCCACGCCCTGCGTGAAGGTGCGCTCCTCGCGCAGGATGAAGCGCTGCGCCTGCGCCCAGGCAAAGTTGGCGCGGCCTTCGGGGTCGGTGCGCAGGCGGGCGCGGTAGGCCTCGTAGGCGGCCAGCGAGTCAAAGCCAATCAGCCCCCAGGCTTCGTAGTTGCTGCCCTCATGCGGCAGAAAGTAGCCCAGCAGGTGGCCGCCGCAGCGGGGGATGATCTGCCCCCAGCGGCGGGCGTATTCGGCGAACAGCTCGCGCTGGAAGGGGTCGATTTCGTAACGAATGAAGCAGGTGATCATGGCGGGTTCTTGGCGCTTGGCCTTGGCGTGGGTTGCAAAGGCTTTCACGATAGGCGCGCGACGGCGTGCAATGGTTCGCCCTGCACCGAAGCATTGCCGTGTGCCAACCCGCCCCTGCACACCCCCGCCCCCGTGCCAGACCGGGAGGGCGGCGGCGTGGCCCGCACTGATAAGCAAACGCCGTGTACCGCACCTCAGTTCACCTTGATCAGCCGCCAGTCGATGCGGTTGTCCGGCCGCTGCACCAGGTCCACGTTCTTCTTCATGGCCCAGGCCAGCATCTGGTTGTGCAGTGGGATATTGGCCACCGTGTCGTTCTGCAGTTGCAGGCCTTCGGTCAGAAGCCGGTTGCGCACCGGCAGGTCGGTCTCGGTCTTCACGCGGTCCACGATGTAGTCCATGCGTTCGTTGCTGTAGCGGCCCAGGTTGTAGTTGCCGTCACCGCCCGTGGTCTTGGTGCGGGTGAGCGACTGCAGCGTGTACAGCGCATCGAACGTGGGCACGCCCCAGCTCAGCATGGCAATGCTAGCCTCGTGGCGCTGCGCCATGGGGTAGTAGCTGACGGCGGGCTGGGTGCGCAGCTTGGCGCGCACGCCGATGCGCGACCACATGGCGGTGATGGCCTGGCACAGCTGCTCGTCCTGCACGATGGCGTTGTTGCTGCAGGCAAAGTCCACCTCGAAGCCATCGGCGTAGCCTGCTTGCGCCAGCAGGTCCTTGGCGGCGGCCGGGTCATAGGGCAGGCGCTTGTCAACGGTGTCGGTCCAGCCGTTGACCAGCGGCGACACGATGGCGCCCGTGGGCTTGGACATGCCGCGCATGGTCACGCGCTGCAGCGTGGCGCCGTCGATGGCCTGGTACAACGCCTTGCGCACACGCAGGTCCTTGAGCGGGTTCTTGCCCTTGATGTTGCTGCCCACCAACTCGTCACGGAACTGGTCCATGGCCAGGTACACGGTGCGGTTCTCCACCATCTCCAGCACCTTGAGGTTGGGGTTGGATTTGAGGCGCGCCAAGTCCTGCAGGCTGGTGTCACGCACCATGTCGACCTCGCCCGAAAGCAGCGCGGCAATGCGGGTGGCCTCGGACTTGATGGGCAGGTAGGTGATCTCAGTGACGTTGCCCTCGGCCTTGCCCGCGTTCCACCAGTTGGGGTTGGTGGCGAACACGATCTTCTGGTCGGGCACCCATTCCTTGAGCACGAAGGGCCCCGTGCCCATGGCGTTGCGGTGCGAAAACGTCTCGTCCTTGGCCTTGATGTCCTTGGGCTCCACCGCGTTGTTCTTCTCGGCCCAGGCCTTGCTCATCACGCGCAGCTCGGTCAACTGGTTGAGCAGCACGGGGTTGGGGTTCTTCAAGAAGATGTCGACGGTTTCGCCATCCACCTTGGCGACGCGGTCCATGCCCTGGGTGTAAATGGAATACGTCGATGTCTTGCTCATCGCACGCTGCAGCGAATAGACCACGTCATCGGCCGTCATGGGCGAGCCGTCGCTGAAGTTCACCCCCTGGCGCAGCTTGATGCGCATCTGCGTGGGCGTGACCTGCTGCCAGGACGTGGCCAGCAGCGGCTCCACCTTGAGCGTGCGGCTGTTGAACATGACCAGCGATTCATACACCGCAGCATGGATGCCATTGCCCAGGGCGCTGTTCTGCGAATGGATGTCCATGGTCTGGATGTCGCTGGAGCCGGACCATTTGAAGGGCTTGGCCCAAGCGGAGGACGGCAGCACGCAGGCCGTCACGGCGACCGCCAGGGCCGACAGGGCGGGCGCGAATGGGCTGGAACGGGTCAAAGGCGATGACAACGGCACAAAGGACTCCTTCAAGCGGGGAAAGCAAGCAATGTGCAACACATGGCTTGCGGGCGGGACATGGAAACCCCGGTTGTGCAACTTGTATGCCACACCCGTGCAGCCACAATCGGCCACCATCGCACCCGGCTTTTCCAGTCCCTTTATGCCTCGTTTTCTTTATCGCTATGCCCTACTGCTGCTGGCCGGGCTGACTGCCGCTGGGGTGGGTGTCTTTCTGGTCACCCTGGCGTCTCTGTTTGCGGCAGAGGACTACGGGGTGCAACCGGGCTCACCGGCCTACTACGTGGGGATTTCTTCCGTCATCCGCCGCCTGGAGCTGCCGCACGGTGCGCAAGCCCGCGAGTACCGCGGGTCCGTGGGTGACGGCAACAAGGCGCCGCAATCCCAGCTGGGTTTTGACGCGGCCCACCACCTGGCCGCACAGGCCTGGGATGCCATGGACGGCCAGCTGCGGGGCCTTGGTTTTCATCCATCAGGCACCCATCAACGCACCGCATTTCCTGTCACGCGCGAGCAGGAATACCTTTCGACGCAGGACGATCTGATCGTGGTCAGCACACAGGTGGATCCAGACGATAGCGTGCAGGGCCCGGTGCGTTTTTTTATCACCCATTTCGATTGATGGCGCCAGCGGCGGAGCAAACGCACGATCAACCCGAGGGGCGCCCGCCTCCATGCCCATGCCGCCCGGCCAGCGCGGCAGCACACCGCGACCTCACCCGTGGCCGTCACCGCAGCCGATAGCGCGCCGTCGCTGGGTCGGTGCCCACCTGCAGCAGGTTGATCACCCCCATCACATCGTCCACCAGCCACACGGCCTTCTCCAATGCCTCGGACTGCGCCTGCGACTGCACGCAACCCATCAAGGTGACCAGCCGCCGCTCGCCCAGCACCCACACACTGGTGTCGTCGAACCGGCCGTCGAGCTGCAGGTAGCGCTGCACGCGCGGGATGATCTCGGCGTCGTACAGGTACGAGTTGGGCAGGCGGCATCGTCCCACGCGGTGGCAGCTGCCGCCGTGCTGCGAGCGCACATGCGCCAGCTCTCGCACTTCGGACTCGGTGTAGAGGGGGCCTTCCGGCACCGGGCACTGCGCGACGGCGGAGGTGACCGGGACAAACGGATCGTTGAAGGCGTTGGTGCGGGGAGCCGGTTTGTCAGACACTTGGGCGAATGCCAGCGGCGCAGCCATGGCAGCGGCCAGCAGCGGTGAAAGGGAGAACCAGCGGAAGACGCAAACACGGCGCATGAATGGGCTCCTGTTGACGGTTTTGGCCACCAGATCGGACAGCTACAGCGACCGCTGAAGCTCGATTTGGTACCGCGCAAACTCTCTACGGCCCTTCCACACACAGTCGTGCAGGGCAAAGCCAAATCCCTCGTATAGCGAGCGCAGCCGTTGCCGGTCGGCCACGCAGTCCAGCCGCAGATAGCGCAGGCCCAGGCCTCGGGCGTGCTCGCACGCGAACGCCAGCAGCGCGGCAGACACGCCCTGCCCCGCCCACGCACGCCGCACCGCCAGCTTGTGCAAAAACGCCGAACTGCCCGGCTCTGCATCCGGCCAAAAGTCCGGGTCTTCGCGCTGAAAGCGCACCACGCCCACCACTGCGCCGCCCGCGTTAGCGGCCACATACAGGCCGCCTTCCACATCCTGCAGCACGCTTTCATCGGTAAAACCCGCCACGGCCCAGAGCGGGATGTTTCGGTCTACCAGCCACTGCGCCGCCTCGCGCAAGACGGAAGCGACGGCGGGGGCGTCCGCAGGAAGGGCGATTTCGGTGTGCATACAAAAGCGGTGTTGGCCTGCAGACGGGGACGGTGCTCGCACGATGATGGGGCGAGGCAAGGTGCCGCCAGCAGCCATGGCTGAAGGGGCCCATTACTCACAATTTCATAGCTGCTAGCGCTTTAAGGATAAGCGCTAGAGGCCATTTCTATTCAAATTTTAGTGACAAACTCCAGTTCTGCAAATCCCAGCCCGCTCCCCGGCTTTGGCTTGCCACCTACGATGCCTTTGTGCCCATGCCCGACAGCGACCTGATCGTTCACCGCCCCGAAGGCCTGTACTGCCCACCGGGTGATTTCTACATCGACCCCTGGCGGCCGGTGAGCCGGGCTGTGATCACGCATGCGCATTCAGACCATGCGCGCATGGGCTCCGCGCACTACCTGGCGCACCAGGACAGCGAGGGCACGCTGCGCAATCGGCTGGGCGCCGATATCGACCTGCAGACGCTGGCCTATGGCGACACCATTGACCACCACGGCGTGCGCGTGTCGCTACACCCTGCAGGCCATGTGCTGGGCTCGGCCCAGGTGCGCATTGAACACGCCGGCCAAGTGTGGGTGGCCTCGGGCGACTACAAGCTGGAAGACGACGGCACCTGCCCGCCGTTCGAGCCCGTGCGCTGCCACACCTTCATCACCGAATCGACCTTCGGCCTGCCCATCTACCGCTGGCCTGCGCAGCCTGCATTGTTTGCCGACATCAACGCTTGGTGGGCGGCCAACGCAGCGGCTGGTAAGGCCAGCGTGCTGTATGCCTACGCGTTTGGCAAGGCGCAGCGGCTGCTGCACGGCGTGGACGCGAGCATCGGGCCCATCGTGGTGCATGGTGCGGTGGAGCCGCTCAACGCCGTGTACCGCGACGCGGGCGTGGCGCTGCCCGCCACCCAGCGCGTGACGGACCCGGGCCTTGCCAAGGCAGACCTCAAGCGTTCGCTGGTGCTGGCGCCCCCATCGGCGGCGGGCACACCCTGGCTCAAGCGTTTTGGCGACCATTCAGATGCGTTTGCCAGCGGCTGGATGCTGGTGCGCGGCGCGCGCCGCCGCCGGGGCGTGGACCGGGGCTTCGTGATGAGCGACCACGCCGACTGGCCCAGCCTGCAAAAAGCCATTGGCGCCACGGGGGCCGAACGCGTCATCGTCACCCACGGCAGCACCGAGGTGATGGTGCGCTGGCTGTGCGAACAAGGTCTGGATGCCCAGGTGTTCACCACAGAATACGGCGCCGATGACAACGAGGACGATGCAGCGGCTGCGCCTGAAGCGCAGGGCCATGCATTGGTGCCCGGGGCTGCGCCATGAAGGCCTTTGCCGCCCTCTTCCAGGCGCTGGATGCCACCACCGCACAGTCGGCCAAGTTGGCGGCGCTGGTGGCCTACCTGCGCGTGGCACCACCCGCCGACGCGGCCTGGGCCACCTACTTCCTGGCAGGCGGCAAGCCGCGCCAGATGGTGCCTACCAAGCGCCTGAAGGCGCTGGCGCAAGAGGCGGCGGGGCTGCCCGAATGGCTGTTTGAAGAAAGCTACCAGGCCGTGGGCGATCTGGCCGAAACGCTGGCCCTGCTGCTGCCCCCGCCGGCAGAGCCCACCGAGCTGACACTGGCCGAATGGATGGCCCAGCTGCTGCCCCTGCGCGCGCTGCCGCCCGATGAGGCCGATGCACGCCTGCGAACGCAGTGGCACATGCTGGCGCCGGAGCAGCGCTTTGTGTACTTCAAGCTCATCACCGGCAACTTCCGCGTGGGGGTGTCGCGCCTGCAGGTGACGCAGGCGCTGGCCACGGTGAGCGCGCTGGACCCCAAGCGCATCGCGCACCGGTTGATGGGCTACACGCAGATCGGCCGGCAGCCTCAGGCCAGCGACTACCAGGCGCTGATCGCGCCGGTGGACGACGATGCCAGTACGCAGGATGCTGCCGATGCAGGCCAGCCCTACCCGTTCTTCCTGGCCCACCCGTTCAACCAGCCCGTGGCCGAGATGCCCGCACTGCTGGGCACGCCAGGTGACTGGCTGGTGGAATGGAAGTGGGATGGCATCCGCGCACAGATCGTGCGGCGTGGGGGCGCGGTGTGGGTGTGGTCGCGCGGGGAGGAGCTGGTGACCGACCGCTTCCCCGAACTGGCCGAGGCCGCGATGGCGCAGCTGCCCGATGGCACGGTGGTCGATGGCGAGATCCTGGTGTGGCTACCCGATGAGCCCCAGCCCCGCCCCTTTGCCGACCTGCAAAAGCGCCTCGGTCGCAAGACGCTGACCCCCAAGCTGCTGCGCGAGCTGCCCGTGGTGCTGGTGGCCTACGACCTGCTGGAACATGCGGGGCAGGACCTGCGCCAGCAGCCCCAAGAGGCACGCCGCGCTCTGCTGGAGGCCACGCTGCAAGCTGACCCGGCCACAGCCATCGCCCCCCCACCGCAGCACACCCTGCGGCTGAGCGCGCTGCTGCATGGCAATGACTGGGGTGATCTCGCGCACCAGCGCGAGGCCGCGCGTGGCATGGGCACCGAGGGCTTCATGCTCAAGCACCGCCAGGCGCACTACGGCGTGGGCCGCACCAAGGACGTGGGCGTGTGGTGGAAGTGGAAGATCGAACCCATGAGCGTGGACGCCGTGCTCATCTACGCCCAGCGCGGCCACGGCCGTCGTGCCAGCCTGTACACCGACTACACCTTTGCCGTCTGGACTGGGCCACAGGATGATCCGGACCGGCAACTCGTTCCCTTTGCCAAGGCCTATTCGGGACTGACGGATGTGGAGATAGGACAGGTGGACGCCATCATCCGCAAGACCACGCGCGAGAGCTTCGGCCCCGTGCGCAGCGTGGATGCAACCATGGTCTTCGAGCTCGGCTTCGAGGGCATCGGCAAAAGCCCGCGCCACAAGAGCGGCATCGCGGTGCGCTTTCCACGCATGCTTCGCTGGCGCCAGGACAAGACGGTGGCCGAGGCCGATACCTTGCAGACGCTGATGGCGCTGCTGCCAGGGCAGGACACCGCCGCATGAGCACGGCGCGCCGCCCACGCAAGTCATTGGCCAAAGGGGTGGCGGCGGCCGCCAGTGCCGCTGCAGGCTGGATGGCCGCGCGCGGCTGGCAGCCCTTCGGCTTTCAACAAGACGTGTGGCGCGCCATGGGCGAAGGCCGATCGGGCCTGTTGCATGCCACCACCGGCGCAGGCAAGACCTACGCCGTGTGGCTGGGCGCGCTGCAGCACCTGGCGCTGGCAGGCGAGCCTGTGGCACCCACTGCACAGGCCAGTGCGCGCACGGCCTTGCGTACACGCCGCGCGGCAGCGCCGCCGCTCACGGTGCTGTGGATCACCCCCATGCGCGCCCTGGCGGCCGACACGCTGCGTGCGCTGGTCGCCCCCTTGCCCGACCTGGCGCCAGACTGGACCAGTGGCCTGCGCACCGGCGACACGGCCAGCGGCGAGCGCGCTGCACAGGACCGCCGCCTGCCCACGTTGCTGGTGACCACGCCCGAGAGCGTTTCGCTACTACTGGCCCGGGCCGATGCCCACGAGCGCCTGCGCCATGTGCGCTTGGTGGTGGTGGACGAGTGGCACGAACTGGTCGGCAACAAGCGCGGCGTGCAGGCGCAGCTGGCGCTGGCGCGCCTGTCGGGCTGGAACCCGGGGCTGCAGGTGTGGGGCATGTCGGCCACGCTGGGCAACCTGCAGGAGGCGCTGGACACGCTGCTGCCCCGCCCCGCGCAAGGCAGCCCCGCGGCACCGCCCGCTGTGCTGGTGCAGGGCCGCATCGACAAGACGCTGCAGGTGGACGTGATGCTGCCGTCCAAAGTGGACCGCTTCGCCTGGGCCGGCCACATGGGCTTGGCGCTGCTGCCGCAGGTGGTGCAGTCGATTGAAGCGTGTGCTTCGACGCTCGTCTTTACGAACACCCGCTCGCAGGCGGAGCGCTGGTACCAGGCGCTGCTGGAGGCGCGGCCCGACTGGGCGGGCACCATTGCGCTGCACCACGGATCACTGAGCCAGGACGTGCGGGCCTGGGTGGAAAGCGGGCTGAAATCCGGCGCGCTCAAGGCCGTGGTGTGCACGTCCAGCCTGGACCTGGGCGTGGATTTCTTGCCGGTGGAGCAAGTGCTGCAAATTGGCTCCGCCAAGGGCGTAGCGCGGCTCGTGCAACGTGCGGGCCGCTCGGGCCACGCGCCGGGGCGTACGTCCAGCATCACGCTGGTACCCACGCACAGCCTGGAGCTGGTGGAGGCCGCGGCCGCACGCCACGCGCTGGCGCAGGGCCGCATCGAAGACCGGCACTCACCGCGCGCGCCGCTCGATGTGCTGGTGCAGCACCTGGTCACCATCGCACTGGGGGGCGGCTTTGAGCCCGGTGCGCTGCTGGCCGAGGTGCGCCGTGCACCGGCCTACGCCACGCTGGCCGACAACGACTGGCAGTGGGCGCTGCAGTTCGTGCGCCAGGGCGGCGCATCGCTGGCCACGTACCCGGACTTTCACCGCGTGGTGCCCGACGAAGCGGGCATCTGGCGGGTGCCCGATGCCCGGTTGGCGCGCCGCCACCGCAGCAACATCGGCACCATCGTGAGCGATGCCAGCATGCAGGTGCAGTTTGTCAGCGGCGGACGCCTGGGGTCGGTGGAAGAAAGCTTCATCGCGCGCCTGCGCAAGGGCGACATTTTCATGTTCGCTGGCCGCCTGCTGGAGCTGGTGCGCACGCAGCAGATGACGGCCTATGTGCGCATCGCCCCCAAAGGCAGCGCCGCGCTGCCGCGCTGGAACGGCGGGCGCATGCCGCTGTCGAACACGCTGGCCGATGCCATGCTGGAGATGCTGGAGCAGGCCGAGCGCGGCGTGTTCTCCACCCCCGAAATGCGCTGCGCCCAGCCGCTGCTGGCGCTGCAGGATGCCTGGTCGGCCCTGCCCACCCCCAGCCGCCTGGTGGCCGAGACCCTGCACACCCGCGAGGGCTGGCACCTGTATCTGTACCCGCTGGCGGGACGGCTGGTGCACATGGGCTTGGCCGGGTTGCTGGCGTGGCGCGCGTCGCAACAGGTGCCCAACACCTTCTCGATCGCGGTCAACGACTATGGGCTGGAGCTGCTCTCGGCCAAGCCGGTGGACTGGGCAGCGCTGCTGCCGCGCCTCATCGGCGAAGGCACGCCCACCACCCTCGGCAGCGGCCTGGAAGACGAAGTGCTGGCCAGCCTCAACGCCACCGAGATGGCGCGCCGGCGGTTTCGCGAGATCGCGCGCATCGCAGGCCTCATCTTCCAGAGCCACCCGGGCGAACAGCGCAGCAGCCGCCAGCTGCAGGCCTCGTCCTCGCTGTACTACGACGTGTTCGCCCAGTACGACCCCGACAACCTGCTGCTGGCGCAAGCCCGCGCCGAACTGCTGGCGAACGAGCTGGACATGGATCGCCTTGCGCGCACGCTGCGCGGCATGCAGGCGCAAACCCTGTCCGTCCACGCGCTGGAGCGCCCCACCCCGTTTGCCCTGCCGCTGATGGTGGAGCGCTTTCGCGAGCGCCTGAGCACCGAAACTCTGGCCGACCGGCTGGCGCGCATGGTGCAGGCGCTAGAGAAAGCGGCCGACGAGACCACCGGCACCCATCTCGCCGACAATCCGGTCAGCCCGGCCGACATGGCCTGGGACGTGCCCGACGGTGGTGCGGCATCAGCACGGCGCACACGAAGCGGCAACGCCGGAGACACACCCCGCCGACCCAGACGCCGCCACGGATTCTGAACACAACGACGACCGATCTTGCCCGTGACCGCAGACCCTTCTTTCGCCCACCCGACCATCGCTCCGTCCTCGGGCGCCCACGCCATCACCCTGCCCGGCGACACCACCTTGTGGCTACTGCCCCAACGCGCCGTATGGTGGCCCGCCGCACGCATGGCCTTTGTGGCCGATGTGCACTTTGGCAAGGCCGCCACCTTCCGCCGCGCAGGCCAGCCTGTGCCGCACGGCACCACGACAGACAACCTGGTGCGACTTGATGAAGTGCTGGCCCTGACGGGAGCCGACCATCTGGTGTTCCTGGGTGATTTTCTGCATGCGCGCAGCGGTGCCGCCCCTGCCCTGTGGCAACAGCTGGCGCCCTGGCGCCAGGGCCATGCCGGTGTGGCAATGACACTGGTGCGCGGCAACCATGATCTGCATGCAGGTGACCCCCCTGCCTTGCTGAACATCGCCTTGGTCGACGAGCCATGGCAGCCGATGTTGGGCGCCGAACTGCTGGCGTGCCACCACCCGCAAACGGTTCCCGGCAGCACGGTGCTGGCGGGGCATTGGCACCCCACTGTCACGCTGCGGGGCCTTGCGCGAGACACGCTCAGGGCCCCTTGCTTTGCATGGCATGCGGGGCTGTTGGTGCTGCCGTCGTTCGGGGCTTTCACGGGCGGTTCGACCCAGCCCCTGCCGCCGGACACGCACCGATTTCCGGTGGTGGCGGGTCAGGTCCGGGCGCTATTTTCGCCAGCGGGTCTACGGTGATGTCAGCCTGCGCGACGCTGGCCAACGGCCGTTCTTGGTGCACCTGAGTGGTGAAGGTTTCGCACGGCAACGGCGGCATTTTTGACGGCGTGGGAGCCTTGGTGCCCCCGCGAATGCGAAAAAAATGGTGATGAAGATGAACAAATTTCGCATCGTGGGATTCGATTGCGAAAACGGTGCGCAGGGACTTTGCCAAGCGGGGAGAATCAGAGAGCATCCGCGTTTGGCCCCGCTGTGTCTCCTTGGCACGGCCGGGGGCATTTACATATTTGTTTCGTGAGACAAGCCATGACGACCCAGCAACCGACCATCATCTACACCCTGACCGACGAGGCACCTCGCCTGGCCACGGCTTCTTTTCTTCCCATCATCCGCACGTTTGCTGCACCCGCGGGCATCAATGTGACCGAGAGCGACATCTCGGTGGCGGCCCGTGTGCTGGGTGAGTTCCCCGAATCGCTGACCGCCGAGCAGAAGGTGCCCAACACCCTGGCCGAACTGGGCAAGAAGACGCTGCAGGCCGATGCCAACATCATCAAGCTGCCCAACATCAGCGCGTCGGTGGGTCAGTTGCAGGCCTGCATCAAGGAACTGCAGGGCAAGGGCTATGCCATCCCTGACTACCCGGAAGATCCAAAAACCGAAGAAGAAAAAGCGATCCGCGCCCGGTATGCCCGCTGCATCGGCTCGGCCGTGAACCCCGTCCTGCGCGAAGGCAACTCGGACCGCCGCGCGCCCAAGGCCGTCAAGGAATACGCGCGCAAGAACCCGCACAGCATGGCCGAGTGGAGCCAGGCATCGCGCTCGCACGTGTCGCACATGCACGCTGGCGACTTCTACCACGGCGAAAAGTCCATGACGCTGGACCGCGCCCGTGACGTGAAGATGGAGCTGATCACCAAGAGCGGTAAGACCACGGTGCTCAAGGCCAAGGTGTCGCTGCTGGACCGCGAAATCATCGACAGCATGTTCATGAGCAAGAAGGCGCTCGTGGAGTTCTACGAGAAGGAAATCGAAGACGCGCGCAAGACGGGCGTGATGTTCTCGCTGCACGTCAAGGCCACGATGATGAAGGTCTCGCACCCCATCGTGTTCGGCCACTGTGTGAAGATCTTCTACAAGGACGCGTTTGCCAAGCACGGCAAGCTGTTTGAAGAGCTGGGCGTGAACGTGAACAACGGCATGGCCAACCTGTACGAAAAGGTCGCCACGCTGCCCACTGCCCAACGCGAAGAAGTCCTGAAAGACCTGCACGCCTGCCACGAAGGCCGCCCTGAGCTGGCCATGGTGGATTCGGCCAAGGGCATTACCAATTTCCACTCCCCCAACGACATCATCGTGGACGCATCGATGCCCGCCATGATCCGCAACGGCGGCAAGATGTGGGGCGCCGACGGCCGCCTGAAGGACGTGAAGGCCGTGATGCCCGAGTCGACCTTTGCCCGCATCTACCAGGAGATCATCAACTTCTGCAAATGGCACGGCGCGTTCGACCCCAAGACCATGGGCACGGTCCCCAACGTGGGCCTGATGGCGCAGCAGGCTGAAGAGTACGGCTCGCACGACAAGACCTTCGAGATCACCGAAGCGGGTGTGGCCAACATCACCGATCTGGCCACCGGCGAAGTGCTGCTGAGCCAGGAAGTGGAAGAAGGCGACATCTGGCGCATGTGCCAGGTCAAGGACGCCGCGATCCGCGACTGGGTGAAGCTGGCCGTGAACCGCGCCCGCAACTCGGGCATGCCCGTGGTGTTCTGGCTGGACTCGTACCGTCCGCACGAAGCGCAGCTGATCACCAAGGTGAAGATGTACCTGCACGAGCACAACACTGCGGGTCTGGATATCCAGATCATGAGCCAGGTGCGCGCCATGCGCTACACGCTGGAGCGCGTGATCCGCGGCCAGGACACCATCAGCGCCACCGGCAACATCCTGCGCGACTACCTGACCGACCTGTTCCCCATCATGGAGCTGGGCACCTCGGCCAAGATGCTGTCCATCGTGCCTTTGATGGCCGGTGGCGGCATGTACGAAACGGGTGCGGGTGGCTCTGCGCCCAAGCACGTGCAGCAGCTGGTGGAAGAAAACCACCTGCGCTGGGACTCGCTGGGTGAGTTCCTGGCACTGGCGGTGTCGCTGGAAGACCTGGGCCTCAAAACCGGCAACGCCAAGGCCAAGGTGCTGGCCAAGACGCTGGATGCGGCCACCGGCCAGCTGCTGGACAACAACAAGAACCCCTCGCCCAAGACCGGCCAGCTGGACAACCGCGGCAGCCAGTTCTACCTGGCGCTGTACTGGGCGCAAGAGCTGGTGGCACAGACCGACGACGCCGATCTGGCCAAGTTGTTCGCCCCGCTGGCCAAGCAGCTCGCTGACAACGAGGAGACCATCGTGGCCGAGCTGGCTGCAGTGCAGGGCCAGCCTGCCGATATCGGCGGCTACTTCTTGCCCGATGTGGCCAAGCTTGACGCGGTGATGCGCCCCAGCGCTACGCTGAACCAGGCGCTGAAGGCGGTTGCTGCGTAAGCAACAGGCCTTGCGCTCCCAATCAGGCCCCGCTTGTCGGGGCCTTTTTTATGGGGCTTCGAACTATTGGTGCATCGCGCAGGCCGGGCTGCAAACCTCAGGGCCGGTCGCGGTCTGCCACGCGGGTGTTCAGCGCCGCGGGCACGTAGTCCGGCAAAAACGCGCAGCCTTTGCCAAACTCGGTCTCCATGCCCGCACACTGCCTGGCGATTTCTTGCGGCGTCGGCTTGACCCCTTCATTCACCCAGCGCAGCAGTGCCGACATGAGGGTGGGGTACGTGGGGTCGCTCAAATAGCTGTGGGTGTTGTGTTGGGTGAAGGTCTGCACCAGTCGGGCGGCGCTGCCACCGCGCTCCATGGTGGTCTTGAAGTACGCATCGAGTTCGACCAGGGCGGTCGGGTCATCCACCCCCTTGACCGTCAACACCGGCACCGGAATGCGACCTGTCAGGTCCGTGTCCTCAGCGAACCGGGCCACGGCAGCAGGGTCTGCGCGGTAGCGCAACACAGCGGCGTTGAGCGCCGCGTCGTCCGGTGACCCCTTGTACTGGACACCCATGTTGCCAAAGGGGCTGCCGCCACCAGTGCGGTGCTGCACCACATCCCGATAGTGAAACGTGGCCCAGTTCATATGGCTGCGGATCGAACTGGCGGGGACACGAATCACGTCCACGAGGGTCTTCACTTTGCGTTGCTGTTCGGGCGTGCGTTCTGCCACCGGCTTGTTCAGGCCCAGGCATTCGTTCAACCGGGCCTGCAGATCGGCTTGCGTCATTGTTGCATCTCGGGGCAATCCGATGTTGAGTGGGTAGGCGGCCTCTGTGGGCTTGGGGTGGTTGTTGCACAGGTACTGGTAGACCACGCGCAGATCGGTGCGGAAGTCGTACGAACGCGACCCCCCGGCCAGAACGCCGCTGGTGAGCAGCACCGCGTCATACGGCCGCTTGCCGTCTGCCGTTCGCTGGAACATCTCTGCCCCCTTGGCCGCCACGCCCGCACCCCACGACTGGCCATGCAGGATGGTGCGCTGGGGTTGGGCCACGTGCTGCACAAAAATCTGCCGCAAACGTTCGGTGTCCTCCGCTGCTGCGCGCACCTCCACCCCGCCCTGGCGGAAAGTGCTGGCCGCCCACGCGTACCCCGCGCGCACCATGATCGACCAGCGCTGCAAATCCTCCACCGCACGCTCAGCCTTGGGGGCGCCCAGCGTGGGGCCGCCATGGGCGTGCACCACCAGATGCCCGTTCCACGCCTGGGGCACCACGATGAGGTAGTAAGCCCCCGCGGAGTCCTGGCCGGAGAGGCACCGGGCGATGGGCGCGACATCCTTGGGGCACGCGGTGGCAGCGGGGGCTGCCTCTGACACGCGCTGCATCTGCGCTGCAGAGGGTGGTTGTGGGGGGATGGGCGCACAGGCGGCGGCCAGCAGGGTGGCCGTGGTGGCCAAGGTCAGGCGCAGCGGCGCTGCAAGGGACTTGCGTGCAAGCATGTTTTTGTCTCCTGGACGATTGCGTTGTTGTTGTCGACGTGGATCGTAGGAACCGGGTTTCAATACGTCAAATAGGTGCTTTGTGAATGTTCGATACGATTTCGATATGACACCTGCTCTCGAAGCGTTCCGCTTTTTTCCCGATTTCATCCGTCAGTGGGTTCTGGGCCCCGTGCGCGGCTGATATGGACATCCGCCAACTCCGCTACTTTTTGGCAGTGGCCGAGGCCGGGCACATGACCCAGGCCGCAGCGCAACTGGGCATGGCGCAACCGCCGTTGAGCCAGCAGATCAAGGCACTGGAAAACTCCACCGGCCTGGCGCTATTCAAGCGGCACGCCAAGGGCGTTGCACTGACCGAGGCCGGGCGCACATTGCAGGCCGACGCTACGCGCCTGGTGCATGACTTTGATGCACTGAAAAGCCGCATGCAGCTGCTGGCCGACGGCAAGACTGGGCGCCTGGCGATTGCCTTTACCAGCTCGGCGGCGGCGCATGCGTTCACGCCGTTTGCCTTGCGCGAGTGTCGCGCTCGTCACCCCGGCCTGGTGCTGGAAATTGGCGAGAACAATGCCGCCGAAATCACCGAAGCCGTCGCCGAGGGGCGTGTGCACTGCGGCCTGCTGCGCGTGCCGGTGGCGCGGCCGCCGGGGCTGGTGTTCGACACCCTGCTGCACGAGCCCGCCCTGGTGGCCATGCCCATCGACCACCCCTTGGCGCTTCGACGTCACAGCGGCAAACCCACACCTGTTCGCATGCGTGACCTGCAAGACGAGCCCATGATCCTGGTGCGCCGCCCCGGCGCACCCGGCCTTTACGCCAACTTGCTCGCGCTGTGCGACACGCAGGGCGTGCGTCCGCGTGTCGTGGCTGAGGTCGCCCGGATGCTGACCAACCTGAATCTGGTGGCAGCGGGTACCGGCATTTCGATCGTGCCATCGTCAATGCTGGGTGTGCACCCCCATGCCATTGCGTACCGCCCGTTGGCCGACCGGGGACGCCTGGAAGTACCGTTAACCCTTGTCTACCGCGCCGACGACAACGTGGGCCCCACAGCCACGTTCACCACGCTGCTCCAGTCGCTGGCGCGCGAACAGCAGGCGACGGCGGGCAGAGGTCGTCCACGCGGGGCCGCAGAACCCGGATAGATGCCGGGTTTCGCAATGACGAAACGGTCGCGCACAATCTGCCTTCCGCGCCCTCTCCATTCAGACCCATTGGATTTTGTTAACCATTTAGTGAACTATCGGGCATGACCAAAGACACCGAAGCCCCCGCCAAAGAGCGCGTGCGCGACGCAGATCGCTCCCAAGGCGCCATCTTCAGTGCCGCGCGGGACGAGTTTGCCGAGCATGGCCTGGGCGGCGCCCGCATGGACCGCATTGCCGAGCGCGCAGGCCTGAACAAGCGGCTGATCTACTACTACTTCGAGGACAAGGAAAAGCTCTTCCAGGCCGTGCTGGAGCAGGCCTATCGGCACATTCGCGAAGAAGAACGCAAGCTGAACCTGCTCGAACTGGAGCCAGCCACCGCCATCCGGCGCCTGGTGGAGTTCACGTGGAACTACTACCTGGACAACCCCCAGTTCCTCACCCTGCTCAACAGCGCCAATCTGCACAAGGCGCGCCACCTGCAGGAATCGCAACCAGCGCGCGAGATGAATTCGCCCCTGATCGCCACTCTTGGCGACGTCCTGGAGCGAGGCCGTCGCGAGGGCAGCTTCCGGGGCGGTGTCGACCCGTTGCAGCTGTACGTGTCCATTGCAGGCCTGTCGTACTTTTACCTGTCGAACAACCACACGCTGTCGGCCATTTTTGCGCGCGACCTCATGTCGCCCAAGGCGCGCAATGAGCGGCTGACGCACATGTGCGATGTGATCCTGGGCTACGTGTTGAAGTAAAGCCCCCCTGAGTCGCTTCGCGCCTTCCCCCCCAATGGGGGACGCCGCAGCGCGGCGGGGCGGCCTTGCGCGGGGGCCGCTGGCGTTTGGCCGCGCCGGTTTCATGCGCCGCGAGCGGCGTTACGCACCATAGACAACAGAGATACGCCAAGTCCTGGCTGGAGGTCTCTCTCCTCCATGGGAGCGCTCGCACTGCAAGACAGTCCTTCCGCAAGCCCGCCTGAACACCACACACGGGTAACCCCCTAATTCCAACCATCGGAACGGCGTTGACGCGCGACAACTGATCCTGAAAAATAGACTCTATTCACCATTCAGTGAATTAAGAGCAAGTTCAAGCCTGCCACCCTCGGAGACAAATCCATGCCTACTACGCGCCTTGCCCGTTTTGCCCGCAGCGCTGCACGCGCCGCACTTGCGGGTGCCGTTCTGTCCACACTGCCCTTCGCCACGCTGGCGCAGGGCACCTACCCCACCAAACCGGTCCGCGTGGTCGTGCCGTTTGCGGCGGGCAGCACCACGGACATCATTGCCCGCGCCATTGCCGACAAGATGGGGCAGAGCATGGGCCAGACTCTGGTGATTGATAACCGGGGCGGCGCCAGCGGCACCATTGGCCAGCAGGCCGTGGCCACGGCGGCACCGGACGGCTACACGGTGTTGATCCATTCGTCGTCGCACACCGTAAGCCCCTCGACCTTTGCCAAGCTGCCGTTCGACACCCTGGGCGACTTCGCGGGCGTGACGCCTATTTCGTCGCTCCCCAATGCGCTGGTGATCTCGCCCAGCAAAAACATCAAGACGCTGCAAGACCTGGTGGCCGCGGCCAAGGCCAAGCCCGGAACCATCAACTTTGCATCCGCAGGCCAGGGCAGCGCCACGCACCTGAACGCCGAGAAGTTCAAGATGGCCGCCAAGATCGATGCCACCAACATCCCCTTCAAGGGCTCGGCCGAGGCCGTGACCGAGGTGCTGTCGGGCCGCGTGGACTACTACTTCTCGCCCATCGCCCCGGTCATCGGCCAGATCAAGGACGGCCAGCTGCTGGCGCTGGCCGTGGGCTCGCCCAAGCGCGCCGCCGCCCTGCCCGATGTGCCCACCACCACCGAGGCGGGCGTGCCGGGCTCGGAGTTCAACTTCTGGATCGGGATGATGGTGCCGGCCAAAACACCGCGCGACATCGTGAACCGATTGCACGACGAGGTGGTGAAGGCGCTGGCGACCCCCGAGGTGAAAGAGCGCTTCCTGAAGCTGGGCGCCGACGCCTGGACGCTCAAGCCGGAGCAGTTTGATGCCTACATCAAAGACGAAATCAAGAGCAACGCGGCGCTGGTGAAAGCGGCGGGCCTGTCGCCCGCGCAGTAACACCACGTCGCGCGCCCACAGGCGCATACCGACACCCTCAGACGCACACACCCGCCGCCCACCTGCCGCACAGCGCGGCGGGCAGGCCGCGCCTTTGCCCATTCCATTTGTTTACCTCTGACCTACAACGGACCCACTGACATGGCCACCCAACGACTCGGAATCATCATGCACGGCGTCACCGGCCGCATGGGCATGAACCAACACTTGATCCGCTCCATCTGCGCCATCCGCGCGCAAGGTGGCGTGGCGCTGTCCAACGGCAACCGCGTGATGCCCGACCCCATCCTGATTGGCCGAAACGCCGAGAAGATGGAAGCCCTGGCCAAAGCCCACGGGATTGCGCGCTGGGGCACCGACCTCGATGCCGCGCTGGCCAACCCCGAGGACACCGTGTTCTTCGACGCCGGCACCACGCAGATGCGCCCCACCCTGCTGGCCAAGGCGATCCGCGCGGGCAAACACGTGTACTGCGAAAAGCCCATTGCCACCAACCTGAACGAAGCGGTGGAGATCGCGCGCCTGGCCTCGGGCTCGGGCCTCAAGCATGGCGCCGTGCAGGACAAGCTCTTTTTGCCCGGCCTGCGCAAGCTCGACATGCTGCGCCGCGCAGGCTTCTTCGGCCGCATGCTCAGCGTGCGCCTGGAGTTCGGCTACTGGGTGTTTGAAGGCGACCTGCAGCCGATCCAGCGCCCCAGCTGGAACTATCGGCAAGAAGACGGCGGCGGCATGATCCTGGACATGATGTGCCACTGGCGCTATGTGCTGGACAACCTGTTCGGCGAGGTGAAGTCGGTGTCGTGCATCGGTGCCACGCACATCCCCACCCGCTGGGACGAAGCCGGCCAACCGTACAAGGCCACGGCCGACGACGCGGCCTATGCCACCTGCGAGCTCACGGGCCACAACGGCGAACCGGTGATTGCGCAGCTGAACATGAGCTGGGCCACGCGCGTGCGGCGCGACGACCTGGTCACCTTCCACGTGGACGGCACCGATGGCTCGGCCGTAGCGGGCCTCTCCAGCTGCCGCGCGCAGAGCCGCGTGGCCACGCCGCGCCCGGTGTGGAACCCGGACGAGAAGCAGACCATGAACTTCTTCGACCAGTGGCAGGAGATTCCGGACTCGCAGGTCTACGACAACGGTTTCAAGATCCAGTGGGAGCACTTCATTCGCCACGTGGTGGAAGACGCGCCCTACCGCTGGACCTTGCCGGAGGGCGCCAAGGGCGTGCAGCTGGTCGAGGCCGCGCTGGAAAGCTGGAAGGAACGCCGTTGGGTAGACGTGGCGCCCCTGCAAGCGTAATGCGTCACTAGTTCAATTTTGATAGCTTCTAGCGCTTACTGAATAAGCGCTAGAAGCACTTTTCATTCAAATTCTGCGAGCACACCATGGCCCTCCGCCTTTCATTGCCCACGGCCGATGGCCGCCTCCAGCCCTACACCCTGCAAGGCCGCGCGACCGTTGTGCCGACCAGCGGCGCGTCGTTCAACCGCATCGCCTATTCGGCCGCCCACGTGGTGGCCGACCCACTGGCTGCCATCGACCCGTGGCTGCAGTGCGCGGTGGACTGGGACGCGACCATTGCCTACCGCCAGCGCCTGTGGTCGCTGGGCCTGGGCGTGGCCGAGGCCATGGACACCGCGCAGCGCGGCATGGGGCTGGACTGGCCTACCTCGCTGGAGCTGATCCGCCGCTCGCTCGATGCAGCGCGCGACTTCGGGCCGAACGCGCTCGTGGCCTCGGGCTGCGGCACCGACCACCTGGTGCTGGACGACGTGAAGTCGGTGGACGACGTGATCCGCGGCTATGAAGAGCAGATGGAGGCCATCGAAAAGCTGGGCGGCAAGCTCATCGTCATGGCCAGCCGCGCGCTGGCCCGTGTAGCAAAAAGCCCTGCCGATTACGAACGCATATACGACCGCATCCTGAGCCAGGCCCGGCAGCCCGTGGTGCTGCACTGGCTGGGCGACATGTTCGACCCAGCGCTCGCGGGCTACTGGGGTTCGCGCGATGTGGATGCGGCCATGGACACGGCGCTGGCCGTGATCGCCGCGCACCCGGACAAGGTGGACGGCATCAAGATATCGCTGCTCGACAAGGACAAGGAAATCGCCATGCGCCGGCGGCTGCCCGCCACGGGCGGCACCGACGGCCAAGGCGTGCGCATGTACACCGGCGACGACTTCAACTACGCCGAGCTCATCGCGGGCGATGGCGCAGGCGGCACGCCACGCCAAGGCCAGAGCGATGCGCTGCTGGGCATCTTCGACGCGATTGCACCGGCCGCCAGCGCTGCGCTGGTCGCCCTGGCCGCGGGCGATACCGAACGCTTCCACGCCATCCTCGGGCCCACCGTGCCGCTGTCGCGCCACATCTTCGCGGCGCCCACACGGTTCTACAAAACGGGGGTGGTCTTCATGGCCTGGCTCAATGGCCACCAGAGCCACTTCACCATGGTGGGCGGGCAGCAAAGCACACGCTCGCTGGTGCACTTTGCGGAATTGTTCCGGCTGGCCGACCAAGCCGATCTGCTGGAGCGGCCCGACCTAGCTGCGAAGCGCATGCAGACCCTGCTGGCGCTGCACGGGGTGGAGTGACAGGCATGCGCGACTTCTCGCAAGACCACCGCTGGCTCTCCATCAACACCGCCACCGTGCGCAAGCAGCAAGGGGCCGAGGTGCCGCTCGCAACCATCATCGACCAGTGCGCCGAGCGCGGTATCCGCGCCATCAGCCCCTGGCGCGACCAGGTGGCCGCCGCCGGGCTTGACGCCACGGCGCGACAGTTGCGCGCCCATGGCATGGAGCTGTCGGGCTACTGCCGCGGCGGCTTTTTCCCGGCGGCGGACGGTGCCGGCCTGCGCGCCGCACTCGACGACAACCGCCGCGCCATCGACGAAGCCAAGACGCTGAACGCCGCTTGCCTGGTGCTGGTAGTGGGCGCCCTGCCCGGCGCGCTGGGCGGCACACCGCTCTACACCGACATCACCCGCGCGCGCAGCGAGGTGTTCGACGGCATCGCCGCATCGCTCGAATACGCGCGCCAGGTGGGCATGCCGCTTGCCATCGAGCCGCTGCACCCCATGCAGGCGGCCGACCGCGCCTGCATCAACACGCTGGAGCATGCGCTGGACATCTGCGATGCGCTCGATGCGCAGAAGACGGGTGCGCTCGGCGTGGCGCTGGACGTGTACCACGTGTGGTGGGACCCCAAGCTGCAAGCGCAGATCGCACGTGCGGGCAAGGAGCGCCTGCTGGCCTTCCATGTGTGCGACTGGCGCCTGCCCACACGCGACCTGCTCAGCGACCGGGGCATGATGGGCGACGCCGTGATCGAGCTGAAAAAGATCCGTCAGTGGGTGGAGGCTGCAGGCTTCGAGGGCTATGCTGAAGTGGAAATTTTTTCGGCCCTGGACTGGTGGCTACGCCCGGGGCAGGAGACGCTGGACACCTGCATCGCAAGGCACCGCAGCGTGGTCTGAACATGGCATGGGCGATGCACCCGCCATGTTCGGATGGAACCGGCAGGCGCGCGAACGCCGGTTAACGCGCCAGTGACTCAGTCGCGGGGCGGCACACGCATGCCTTCCAGCACCTGGCGTGTGGATTCTTCCAGCCGTTCGGCGCCCGGGGGCTGGCGCGGCCCATCCCCGAGCAAGCCCTGGATCACGCCCAAAAGGCTGTCGAGTTCAATGGGTTTGACCAGAAAGGCGTCGTAGTCCTTGAAGGCCCGCCTCACGACCTCTTCGTTCGTCCCGCTCATGAAGACAAAGGGGATGCCTTCCAGGGCCGCATCCTGCTTCACCACCTTTCCGAACTCGCCACCGTTCATGATCGGCATCATGAAGTCGGACAGTATCAACGCCGGTTTTTCGCCGTTGCGCAGTATGTCCAGCGCCTGCTTGCCGTTGGAGGCCACGGCCACGCGGTAGCCTTCTGCTTCGAGCAGGAGCTGCAGTATTTCGGCATTCCCATATTCGTCCTCGACGATCAGAACGAGTTGCATCGGGACGTTCTTTCTTTACGCGGCTGGCGTCTGAGCAGCCTTGGGGAAGGAAACATAAATATCAACCGCAGGCTGGGTGACACCGCCGCCGCGGACTTTGGTGATGGTGAGCACGCGCTGGTCAACGGGCCTGTCGCGTGCGCGCTCAGGTTCAAACGCGAACACGTTGTCGAACCAGCCTGTCACACCGTCGGCCAGCGGCGTACCCGCCGCAATCGCCAGGGCATCGGGGTCCACGGTGAAAAGGGAGGTGACACCGCGCTGCCTCAGCTCAACCAGCAGCCGCCCGAGGAAGCGATAACCACGTTCTGGGAACGCCAGGGTGTCGGCCAGTCCTGCCACGCCATCCACCACCAGTCGGCGGATCTTGAGCTCATCTACCAAGCGCAGCAGTTTGTGGCCCATTTCATCCATCGATTCGTCCTCGTGTCCCAGGTTCTTGATTACCAACGCACCGGACCGTACCGCTCCGTCAATATCGAAGCCAAGCTCCGTACCCAGTCGACGAAGGTCGCTGCCCAGTTCCGTGCAGGAAAGGACCAAGCCGGGGGATGCAGGCGCTGAGCGGGCCGCAAACGCAAGTGCCAGTGTGGTCTTTCCGGTTCCAGTTTGCCCGATCACTGCGGTGGCACTGCCAGTCAGAAGGCCGCCCCCCTGTAGGACATCGTCAAGCGCGGACAGGCCGGTGGAAATCGCCGGGGTGCCGAGCCTGGTATTGCCCGGGTTCAGCGGCAGGCTCTCCAGCCGCGGAAAGAACTGCAGGCCCTGCGTGGAGATACAGAAGGTGTGCTGCCCCCGGATGATCTGGCTGCCACGGAACTTGCGCACCTGCATCCGGCGCTCTGCACGCCAGTGAAAGCCATGGTCTTCAAAAGAGAAGATGCCATCCACCATCGTCTGCTCGGCACTCAAGGCATTTCCGTTGCCGCTGGTGAGCACCAGGCAAGTACACGACATCGCGCTGACCAGGCTCTGCAGTTCGTGTACGAACTGGCGCACAGAGTCGTTGGTCATCGTCTCCAGACTGTTGACCACCAGGCCGTCAATGACGAGCAACGACGCTCGGTGCCGCATCAGCTCCGCGCGCAGCAACTCGACGACGGCCTTCAAGCCCCCTTGCTCCAGTTCGCGGTAGCCGCTGACGTAGAAGACGGTGGCGCTGACTTCCTGCTGATCGAAGAAGATCTGCTGCTCCATGTGCTGCAGCATGCGCGCATGGGATTCCGCCAGCATGGTGACGTACAGCGTGCGGGTCTCGCGCCGGGCCAGCGTGTAGGCGATCTGGTTAGCCAGCGTGGTCTTGCCGACACCGGGCGGGCCCTCAAAGATGTACACGCCGCCTTCGAACAGGCCGCCGTTGAGGATCTCGTCCAAGCCTTCCACAAGAGTGGGCAATCGTTTCATTCTTATTGTCGCGACAGGTGGTTGCGAGAGGCCCGCATCCACCGCACGCGAGCGGCACCAAGGATGCGGGCACCTTGAACATTGATTCTAGGACGGCACGTGGCCACGGAACACGCGACAAACCCGTTCGCCCTGATCCCAGCTTCCCTGAGGGGAATCTCGTCGTCGGGTTCATAATTGCGAATCAGTCTCATCCCTAATCACGTTCTCATTTTTAGCTTCATGGCCACCACCGCAGTCTCCCGCCTGAACATCGTTTCGCGCATCGCAGCGGGGGTGCTGGGCGGGTACGCCTTCACCTGGGGCTTCATCGCCTTGTCCATCGGGCTGCTTTTCGCAGCGCGCATGGAGTTCCACGATGCCGAGGCGCTGGGCTACATCGTGGGTTTCATCGTTTTTCTGGTGGCCTTTCTGTGGGCGTTCCTGGCCCCAAGTGTTAAGCGCGTGTGGCTGGTGCTGGCGGGCGGCGGCGCGCTGATGACCGGCGCGGCCTGGCTGGTGCAAAGCGCTCTGCTCTGAAGGAGATTTCCATGTTCCAAAACTTCCGGCTCACCATGGCCTGGCTGCACACCTGGTTCGGCCTGGTGCTGGGCTTTGTGCTGATGGTGGTTTTCTTCTTCGGCTCGCTGTCGGTGTTTGACCGTGAGATTGACCGGTGGGCGATTCCGTCGACCCGGTTCGAGCCGCAGCCCATGCCGTCGTTCGACAAGGTCCTGCAACCGGTGTTCCAGGACATGAAGCCCGATGCGGCGAATGTGGAGGCGGCCAAGAGCCGCGTGAACGGCCCCATGGCACAGAGCTTCCCGGTCGTCACCACCTGGAGCGCCTACACCACCCACCGCGACCCGGTGTTGGGCCTGTTTGCGGGCTATGAGCTGCCCAACGCCAAAGACCCCGACGAAACCGTGTGGGGCACCCGCACCATCGACCCGCGCACGGGCGCCTCGTTGCCCGACGACCACCTCAAGATCGGCAGCCAGTTCTTCTACCCGCTGCACTACAGCCTGAACTTGAAGTGGAAGGATCTGGGCACCTGGATCGTGGGTTTTGCAGCCCTGATGATGCTGGTGGCGCTGGTCAGCGGCGTGGTGATGCACCGCAAGATCTTTCGCGAGCTGTTCACCTTTCGGCCCAAAAAACACACGCAGCGCAGCGCACTGGACCTGCACAACCTCACCGGAGTGGTGGCGCTGCCGTTTCACTTCATCTTCGCGTTCTCGGGCTTGGTGATTTTTGGCGGCACGTACTTCCCCATCACCCACACGCAGCTGCACCCCCTGCACGAGCTGCATGAAAAACACGAGGCCACGGAGACCGGCCTGCCCCACGACCGCGCCAACGTGCCCGGCACCCTGGCCTCGGTAGACACCATGGTGACCGAAGCCCAGCGCCGCTGGGCGGCGCAGGACATGGCGGGCGATGTGGGCTTTCTGGTAGTGCGGCATGTGGGCGACGCCAATGCCTACGTCAGCATCTACCGCGCAGGCACCGACCGCATTGCGCTGGTGGGCAACGGCATTCACTTCAAGGGCAGCACCGGTGAGGTGCTGCGCGAAGATCCGCCGCAAACCGCGGTGGCCAGCGTGAACACCTTTCTGACTGGCCTGCACCTGCAGCATTTTCGCCATTGGCTGCTGCGTTGGCTGTACGTGCTGGGCGGCCTTTCGGGCTGCGTGTGCATCGCCACCGGCTTCATCTTCTTTGTCGAAAAGCGCAAGCGCCAGCACGCCAAACAGGGCGCGACCGGGGCGCGCTGGGTGGACGCGTTTGCGGTGTCCACCGTGACCGGCATCGTCATTGCGGCGCTGTCCATGCTCATCGGCAACCGCCTGCTGCCCACCGACCTGGCCGGACGCGGAGACTGGGAACAAGCCATCTTCTGGGGCGCCTGGGCACTGGCTTTTGCACACGGCATCTGGCGCACCGCGCCGGTGGCCAGCGCACGCATGGCACCAGCCTGGGCCGAGCAGTGCTGGGCCATTGCCGTGCTGGGCGTGGCCGCTGTGCTGCTCAACTGGGTGACGACCGGCGACCACCTGCTGCGCACCATCGGCAACGGCTACTGGCCCGTGGCCGGCGTGGACCTGGCCATCCTGGCGAGCTGCGCCATCGCCGTACTGGCCGCGCGAAAACTCAAGCGCCGGGCGCAGGCCCCGCTGAGCGCGCCCGGTGTGGACAACAACAGCCCCACCCAGGGCGACGGCGCCGGGGCGTCACTGGAGACCGCCCGTGCATGATGCGTTGCTGTTGACGGCGGCCTTTGCCGCCAACGTGATCAGCCTGGGCTGGCTGGCCCTGTCGATGGAAGTGCATTGGGAGCAGGTGCGCGGCACCGAGCTCCTGCCCCGCCGCACCGTGCGCACGCTGCGCTGGTTGGGCGCCGTGGGCCTGGTGGTGGCGCTGGGGTTGTGCCTGGCGGTAGACCACGCATCCATGGCCTCGCTGGTGTGGTTCATGGAGCTGGCCGGGGCGGCGCTTGCCATCGCGTTCACCCTATCTTGGCGCCCACGTGTGCTGGGCGTGCTGGTGGGGTGGGTGCGGCGCAGCCGCGCTGGTGCGGCCTGACCGATGGGCAGAGGGATCGTGTCAGTGGCGGCCTGCTGGCGCAAAGCACTTGGCGGCGCGCCTTGAAGCTATGAATTTAGCAGCAACAAGTCCTTATCCATCAAGCGCTTAAGCCCAAATTGATCACAATTTCGGCCTCCTGTTGGGCTACGGCGTGGCGCTGAGACCGGTGGCTGCGGGTCAAGCGATAAGGCTTCTGCGCAGCTCGTCGAGCAGCCACCGCCCCGCGATGCCCAGCGCACGGTCGCGCCGATGCGCGGCGTACACCGTGAGCCCCTCGGGCGGTGTCGGATCGTCGTCAATCTCGATCACCGTGAGTGCACCAGACGCAATCGCCGTCGCCACCAGGTGCTCGGGCATCCGGCACCAACCGAAACCCGCCAACAGAAAATCGAACCGCCGCCCAATGTCGACGAACCGCCAAAGACGGGTGCCGCCCACGCCGTAGTTGGCACCGCCCGGATCCACCGGGTCTGACAGCACCAGCTGGACATGGGGTGCGAGGTCACTCGCTGTGGCCGGGCGCCCCAGCGAAGCAAGAGGGTGGCCGGGCGCGACAACGGCGCGCAGCGGAGCGCGCAGCAGCGGATAAGCCACGACGTCCTCGGGAACGCCGGGAAGCAGCAGGCACAGGCCCATGGCCGCAGAACCACTGCGAAGCCGCCGCAGCGCCCCGCCCAGCCCTTCCGTCGAAAAATGCACCGGAAGGTCGGGGAAAGCCTCGCTCAAAGCGCGCAGGCTGCCAATCAGCGGCGCGGTGGGCACCAGGGGGTCCATCGCAATCGTCAACTCTGGCTCGACGCCCGCACGCGTACTGGCCGCAACGGCTTCGAATCGAGAGGCACTGGCCAACACCAATCTGGCCTGGTTCACCAACACGCGGCCCACTTCCGTCAGTTGTGGCCGGTGACTCTGGCGGTCAAACAGTTCAACGCCTTGAATGCGCTCGAGATTGGCCACAGCCTGGCTGATGGCCGACTGAGCCCGCATGAGCTGGCGACCTGCGGCTGAAAAACTCCCCGCGTCCACGATGGACACCAGGACGCGCAACTGGTCAAGGGTAAGGCTGCCGATCATTTCCATCTCCATATGAGATGGAAAGTATCAACTTTATATCTCTTCCGCTGAAGCCCTCAGGTCTCTAGATTACGCAAAGCCGACGGCGCTCGATGCTGGTTCGCAACACAGGCCACTGCAGCCTGTTGCAGTCCGCGCATCGGCAGGCCGTGTTGGACCTACCCTGCTTTGAAAGTGAACTTCCATGAACCTACTTGTTGTCGAGACCAGTCCGCGCGGCGCCCAATCGGTCTCGCGCCAGATAACGCAACGCTTCCTCACCGCCTGGCGCACCGCCCACCCCGGAGGCCGCATCGTGCACCGCGATCTGGTCGAGACCGGGCTCTCCTTCGTCACGGCACCGTGGTTACAGGCGTACTTCACGCCACCTGCAGATCACTCGCAACCCATGAAGGACGAGCTGCACCTGTCGGATGCGCTGGTCGCCGAGCTGCTCGCGGCCGACCATCTGGTGATTTCGACGCCCGTCTACAACTACAACGTCCCCGCATCACTCAAGGCATGGGTGGACCACATTGTGCGCAAGGGGGCAACGCTCGGCTTCGACGGCCGGGGTCTTGTGCAGGGAAAAAAGGCCACCCTGCTGATGGCCTCGGGCGGGGTCTACACCGAAGGCTCACCCATCCGGGACCGCGACATTGCGACGCAGTACCTTCGGCTCATCCTCGGCGTTATCGGGATCGAGGACGTTACCGTGGTGGCGGGCGGCGGGGCGAAATCCGTGGACCTGCGCGAGAAGACGATGGACGGATTTCTGGACGCGCTACAGGTGCAAATCGACCATGCCGCGAGCGCCAGCGCGCACGCCTAGCCTCAGCATGCGGCTGGCCAATCCGGCCGCCCGCTTCGTAGGGGCAGGCCATTGCTGTTGTGACGCTTTGCGCACCCCGTGGGGCGAACGCACTGCGTCGTCAGCGGATCAGTATTTGCCCATGTAGTCGCGCTTGCCCAGCTCCACCCCGTTGTGGCGCACCAGTGCATACGCCGTGGTGACATGGAAGAAGAACTGCGGCAGGCCGTAGTGCAGCAGATAGTGCTCGCCCACAAACTGCTTTTCGCGCGGCGTGCCGGGCTGGATGGTGATCGGGCGCGTGGCGGCGTCGGCAAACTGCTCGACAGGCAAGCCGCCGATGAATGCCAGGATCTGGTCGATGCGCGCGTTCAGGTCCGCAAACCCGGGGCGTTCTGCGTCTGGGAAAGACGGTACCTCCACACCCGCCAGCCGCGCCGAAACGCCCTTGGCAAAGTCGCACGCGATCAGCACCTGGCGGGCCAGGGGGAACATGTCGGGGAACAGGCGCGCCTGCAGCAGTGCGTCGGGCTCGATCTTGCGCGCCGTGGCATGGGCCTCGGTCTTGGCGAGGATGTCCTTGAGCGACCCCAGCATCTGGCGAAAGACGGGGATGCTGGCGTTGTAGAGGGGTGATGTCATGGGGAATATGTGCAGTGGTGATGAGAGGGAGAAACGTACATACCGGCACCGAGCGATTCAATCGTGGGGCAGGGCGACGTCGGCGCATTGCAACACATCGGCATATGCCCTGCTGGCGCAGGCCACTCGCTCAAAGAGTGGACAGCGCTTGCCGGAACTGAACCACATTGCCCTCCGGGTCATACCCGTCACAGGCCCTGAAACCCCGTGCCTGCCACTCCTTGCTCTCGGGCGCGATCTGGCCGCCCCAATGCGCCGCCAGCACGCGCGCCTGAGCCAGATCTAACACCGCAAAGAAGAGTTTGATGGGCGTCTGCTCCCGCAGCACCGGGGGCTCTGCGATCTGGATGGTCTTTGCGATCCTCGCAGGAATCGCATGGATGACCAGCTGGATCGCGCCCCCTTCCATCACGATATGGTCGTGCTCCGCGTGCACCAAGACGAGGGAGCACAGGTGTTCATAGAAATCGGCTACACGCTGGATGTCTTTGGCGAAGACGACGGCACCGGACAAGGGCATGGTGGACATAAAAGTTCTCCTAGAACAAGCGCCTGCGCCGGTCGCGCACGCGTCGGGCATTGTCCGCGACACACTTACTCCATGGGTTCACACGCGGTGTTTAGCCGCACCTTCACGCGATCACAGCCGTCCTGCGCACCCGCCGCACATTGAACGCGCTTGCAATCAACACCCCCTGCACCACCGCGAGCCCCAGCAGCACGGCGCTGAAACGGCCCTGGTCCAGCAGCACGCCAAACAGCAGGGGCGAGAGCGCCTGGCCGATGTCGAGGCCCGAATACACGATGCCGTAGACGCGACCGGTGGAGCCCTCCGGCGTGGAGCGCTTGACCAGCAGATCGCGCGAAGGGCCTGCAATGCCGGCGCAAAAACCCATCACACCGAACAGCACCGGGACCAGCGCGCCGGGCGGATGGGCCAGTGCCAGCACCACGGCCACGCAGGCCGCCAGGCCAAAGCCCACGCCCACGATGCGTTCGCAGCGGCTGGGGTCGGCCGCCAAAAAGCCGCCCAGCACCATACCGCCTGCGCTGGCCACCATGTAGACGGTGAGGCACATGGCAGCCAGCGCCACGGGCACGGCGTGCAGCTGGCGCGAGGCTTCAGGGGCAAAGGCCTGCACCACGTTCAATGCCACGGCGTAGAAAAAGAAGAACGCGAAACACATCCACACAGCCGGGATGCGCAAGAAGGCGAAGCTGCCCTGCGCGGGAGCGGCGGATGTTGCGCCTTTGGCAGCGGGCGCTGGCAGGGGCGGCAAGGCCAGGTGGCGGCGGCTGAACAGCAGCACCAGCAGCACCGAAAACGACAGCACGCCCGCACACACCAGTGCCACGCGCCACGACGTGGCGATGGCGATGGGCACCAGCATGGCGGGCGCCAGCGCCCACCCCAGGCTGCCGGTGATGCCGTGCACGCTGTAGGCATGGCCCAGGCGCGGCGCACTCACGCGCCGGTTGAGCAGGGTGTAGTCCACCGGGTGGAACACGCCGTTGCCGATGCCCGCCAGCACCGAGAACCCGGCCAGCATGGCGTAACTGGTGCTGGCCGCAAAACCAAACGCCGCCAGGCCCAGCAGGGCAAGCCCCGCAAACAGGATGGGGCGCGGCCCAAACCTGTCCACCACAAAACCCGAGCCCGCCTGCACCGCGCAGGACACCACAAAAAAGATGGTCATGAGGAAGCCCAGCTCGGTATAGCCGACCTGGAACTCGTCCTTCAGCCACGGAAACAACGGCGCCAGCAGCAGCTGGCTGTAGTGGCTGATCAGGTGGGCAATGCCCACCAGCCCGATCACGCTGGCGTCAGCGCGCAAAGGGGTGGGCGACGGGAGGCTGGCAGCGGTTGCAGAGGTCATGGCGGCATCGTAGTATTGCGGCCGGTTTTCTGGAATGCGACGGTACGACAGCTTTCAGCGAATTTGCGCCAAAACCCCGGCGGCGCGGGGTGCCCACCGCCAGCCGACCCACCCACCTCACCACCCCGCTGCGCGTTCCGGGCGTCCAACCAATCCGCTCCTTCATCCTGCATGTCTCTCCCCCGCAAACTGCACCCGTCCCCCCTGGGCGACACCGACCCCTTCACGCCCACCGCAGCGCGCCCGGTGCGCGTGCGGGCGCGCGAGATGCCGGTGGACAGTCACTTCGAGCCCCATCGCCACGCCTGGGCGCAGCTGGCGTACTGCGCCAGTGGCGTGATCCAGGTGAACCTGCACGCGCCCACCGCTCCCACGTCGTACATCGTGCCGCCGTCGCGCGCGGTGTGGATTGCGCCCGGCGCTTTGCATGCGGTGGCGGTGCTGGAGACGGCGGCGTTTCGCACGCTGTACATCGACCCCAGCGTGGTGCCGCCTGACTGGTCGGGCTGCCGCGTGATGGCGGTGACGCCGTTGTTGCGCGAACTGGTGTCAGCGCTGGACCCGGTGGGAGGGCCAGCCCCGGGACCTGCGCGTGAAGCCGCCTTGACAACCCTGGTGCTGGACGAAATCGGCCATGCCGAAAGCCTGGCGCTGGGGGTGCCGCTGCCCGGCCCGCACAGCGACAAGCGGCTGCGCGCGGTGTGCCAGGCGGTGCTGGATGCGCCCGGACGCTATGCCACGCTGCAGGACTGGGCGGCCGACAGTGGCGCCAGCGAGCGCACGCTGGCGCGGCTGTTCAGGGCGCAGTTCGGCATGGGTTTTGCGCAATGGCGCAAGCAGGCGGTGCTGGCCCACGCCCTGCCCCGCCTGGCGCGCGGCGAACCCGTGGGCCAGGTGGCGGCGGCCAGCGGCTATGCCAGTGAGAGCGCGTTCTCGGCGATGTTCAAGGCCGCCATGGGGCAGTCGCCCAGCTGGTTTATAGGCAAAAACAGCCTCTAGCGCATATCCATCAAGCGATTACAGCTATCGAATTAATAGCAACCACGCCAGCAGCAGCAACAGCACCAACTCAATCGATGGGGATGAGACGCGCCAATTGCAGCGGTGCGGGGCGGCCAAACAGATAACCCTGGCCCTGCGCGCAGCCCAGCGCCATCAGCACGCGCTGTTGTTCGAGGGTTTCGATGCCTTCTGCCACCACGTTCAGGCCCAGCGATCCGGCCAGCGCCAATACGGCGCGCACCACGGCGGCGCTGGGGTTGGGGGGCGTGCCCGTGGGGCTGGGCAAGGGGCTGTCGCCGTCGGCTTGGCTGCTGGGGCCCAGCGGTTCCACAAAGCTGCGGTCGATCTTGAGGGTGACCAGGGGCAGCCGGTGCAAATAGCCCAGCGACGAATACCCGGTGCCAAAGTCATCCAGCGCCAGGGCCATGCCGTGGCTGCGCAGGGTGTGCAGCACGGCGCTGGTGTGTTCGGGGTCTTCGATGAGCGCGCCCTCGGTGATCTCCAGGCACAGGCGCTGCGGCGGCAGCCCGGCGTCGGCCAGCAACTGCAGCATGCGCTCGCAAAACACGGGGTTGCGAAAGTGGCGCGGGGCCACGTTCACGCTCAGGTAGCCAGCAAAGTCGTGCATGCGGGCCATGGTGCTGCAGGCCTGCTCAAAGATCTGCCAGTCGATGGCGTCCATGCTGCCGCTGTCTTCGGCCACCTTCACGAAGGCGCCGGGAGCCAGCAGCCCATCAGTGGGGTGGCGCCAGCGGGCCAGGGCCTCATAGCCCAGCACATGGCCGTCCACCAGCGACACGATGGGCTGAAAGTAGGGTTCGAACTGTCGTTCCTTGACGGCCACCCACAGCGCGTTTTCCAGGTCCAGCACCCGCAGCGCGTCGCTGTGCAGGTGCTCGTCATACAGCTCAAAGCGGCGGCGGCCGTTGACCTTGGCCCGGTACATGGCGGTGTCGGCGTTGCGCAGCAGGTCGGCCGCCTGGGGCTGGTCGCGGTTGCACAGCGAGATGCCGATGCTGGCCGACGCGAACAGGCGCTTGCCCTCGACCAGCATGGGTTCGTCCAGCACCTCCAGCATGCGGCGCGCGATGCGCACCACGGGGTCGGCCGCGGGGGCGTCGGCCACCAGCACGGCAAACTCGTCGCCGCCCACACGCGCCACCATGTCGGGCGCGCGCAGCACGCTGGTCAGGCGACGGCCAATCTCTTGCAGCACGGCGTCGCCCGCGTGGTGGCCCATGCTGTCGTTGATGAGCTTGAAGCGGTCCACGTCGATGAACATCACCGCAAAGCGCTGGTCGGGCTGACGGTGCAGGCGTGTTTGCAGCCAGTCCAGCCGCTCCAGCAGGTAGTTGCGGTTGGGCAGGCCGGTCAGCGCGTCGTGCAGCGCCTCGTGTTTGAGCTGTGCTTCCACGCGGCGGCGCACGCCAATCTGCTCTTGCAGCTCGGCCGTGCGCTCGGCCACCCGCTGCTCCAGTTCCGCGTTGGCAATGCGCAATGAGGCCGTCGTGCGGCGGCGCTCCAGGCTGCTGGCGATCTGGTGCGACACAAAGCCCAGCAGGTCGCGGTCGCGTTCGGTGTACGTCACGTCGGGCTGATAGCTCTGCACGGCCACCAGACCCAGTGAACGGCCTTCACACACCAGCGGCACGCCCACCCACGACAGCGAGCTGGGGCCGCTTTTGCTGATGGTGCCGTCGGCGTCCAAGCGCTTGATTTCTTCAGCCGACGTGAGCAGGGGCTGGCCTTGGCGCAGCACGTACTCCGTGAGCCCGTTGCCCACCGGACGCGACTTGGTGCCCACCTGGTTTTCGTCCACGTAGTACGGAAAATGCAGTTCGGCGCCGTCATCGGACAACAGCGCGATGTAGAAATTGCGGGCGTTGATCAGCTCGCCCACGCTGTGGTGCACCGCCCGGTAGAACTCTTGCACCGGGCCCAGGTCGTTGGCGCGCTCGGCAATGCGGTACAGCGCCGCCTGCAGGCGTTCGCCCTTCTGGCGGCGCGCCACTTCAGCCTGCAGGGCCTGGTTGGTGCGGGCCAGCTCGGCAGTGCCCACACTGACGGCGCGCTCCAGGTCCTGGCGGGCCTGCTTGCGCTGCAGGGCGGTGAGCACGTGGCTGGCCACGAACTCCAGCAGCTCCTGGTCCTCGGGGCCATAGCGCCCGCCCTGGTCGTAGCTTTGCACCACCAGCACACCACGCACCTGCGCGCCGTCACGCAGCGGCACGCCCAGCCAGTCGGGTGCATAAGCGCCCAGGGCTTTCAACTTGCCGTCCATCTGCTGTGCGAGGGCGTCCATCGACCCGCGCAGCGTTTGCCCACCGCGCACCAGGTGCCAGGTGAGCGACTGGTGCATGTCGGCCATGGGAATGGGCACGCCCAACACCGGCAGGTCGGTGGTGGCCTCGTCCACAAAGTAGATGAATTCCAGCGTGTCGGCTTCGGGGTCGTGCAGCGCCATGAAGAGGTTGCGCGCGTACATCAGTGTGCCCACGATGGCGTGCAGCTGCTCCAGCATGGCGCGCATGCTCAGGTCCGCACCGGCCAAGTCGGCAATGGCGAACAGCGCGCGCTGCAGGCGTTCGGCCTGCGCCAGCTTGTGCACCGCGCTGCGCAGGCGCTCCAGCGTCCCGATGGACGAAGGCAAGAGCTCGGCGGGGGGCAAAGGGGGCTGTCTCATGTCACGTGGGTGGTACGACGAACATTGTTGCCGAATGTGAGCCGATTAAAGGGACTTTGTCAGGGTTCTGACAAAAGGGGGCGGTTTTGTCCTTCAGTGGTGTGACAACCCTGAAAGACCTGCGCCAACTCCACACTCCTCAGCAGTTATGAATTAAATCAGCCTCTAGCGCTTATCCATCAAGCGCTAACAGCTATTTAATTGATAGCATTGATCTTCAATCCCCGTTGCCTGCAGCCAGATCCATCCCCCGCTAAGGTGCAGGCTTGCAAGCATCCTGTGTATTCATCTCCCAACGCAACCGCCCCATGACCACTGTTCCCACCCCCCGCGACCTCCACAGCTACGAACCCCGCCTGGGCCACGGCCTGCCGCACGACCCGTTCAATGCCATCGTGGGGCCGCGCCCCATTGGCTGGATCTCCACGCAGAGCGCCGCAGGCGCCACCAACCTGGCGCCGTATAGTTTCTTCAACGCCTTCAACTACGTGCCGCCCATCGTGGGCTTTTCCAGCATCGGCTTCAAGGACACGGTGCGCAACGTGCAGGAGACCGGTGAGTTCGTGTGGAACCTGGCCACGCGCGATTTGGCGGAGGTGATGAACCAAAGCTGCGCCGCAGTGCCGCCCGAGGTCAGCGAGTTCGAGCTGACCGGCCTCACCCCCCTGCCCTCCACCCGCGTGCGCCCCCCGCGCGTCGCGCAAAGCCCGGTCACCTTCGAATGCCGCAGCACACAAGTCTTGCAGCTGCACGGTGTGGACGGCGCGAAGGTGGACACCTGGCTGGTGCTGGGCGAAGTGGTGGCCGTGCACATCGACAAGGCGCTGCTCAAGAACGGCGTGTATGACACCGCGGGCGCAGGCCACATCCTGCGCGGCGGAGGGCCTGCCGACTATTTCACGGTGGGGCCGGAGCAATTGTTCAAGATGTACCGGCCGCGCTGAGCGGGAACGGCACGCGCGACGCGCTCACGGCGCAGGTGTTGCCGGCCGGGGGGCCCGCGCCGCGCGCACAAATTCGGGCAAAAAGGTGCGGCGCGCGCCGTTGGGGAACTCCACGGTGACGGAGTGCATGCTGGCTTCCACCACCTGGCCTGCACCGTAGCGGCGTGCGCGCACTGCGTCGCCGCCCGCAAAGCACGCAGCAGGGCGTGGCGTGGGCCGTACTTCGATCGGCTCTTCGGGCGCGGCCACGGCGGCGGGTGCAAGTTGGGCCAGGGCGGCAATGCGCACACAGTTGTCACAGCGGCCGCAGCCGTCAAACGGGGGTTCTTCGCCCAGCGCAGACAGCACCGCATGCCACCGGCAGCGGCCGCTTTGCGCATAGGCCACCATGGCCTCCAGGGTGGCGCTGTCGTGCTCTCGGCGGGTGCGGTAGCCAGCCAGCAATTGTTCAAGCGCCGGCCCGCCCAGGGTGCGCGCGATGCGCAGGCGGCCTGTGCGGTCCCGCTGAACGGCTTTGTGGCTGCGCAGCAGGCTGAGCGCAACCAGCGTCTTGGCGCGGGGCCGCGCCACGGCGTCGACCAGCGCATCGGCAGTCCAGCCGCCCCCGGGCGGTGGCTGCAGCAAGGTGGTGTGCACAGCCTGCAGATCACCCAGCGTGGGGTAGCGGCCGGTGTTGAAGAACTGCTGCAGGGCCCGGTCCTGCCGCACGTACAGCAGGGTGCAGCGTGCGTCCTGGCCATCGCGCCCGCCGCGGCCCGCCTCCTGGTAGTAAGCGTCCACGCTGGAGGGCATCTGGTAGTGCAGTACAAAGCGGATGTCCGGCTTGTCGATGCCCAGCCCGAAGGCGTTGGTGGCGACCATCACGCGCACGCGCCCGTCCATGAAATCGTCCTGCGCCTGGCTGCGGCGGGCTGCAGGCAGGCGACCGTGGTACAGGCCCACGCTCTCGCCAGCTGCGGCCAGCTTGTCGTACAGCGCCTCAGCGCTTTTCACCGTGGCGGTGTAGACGATGCCGGTGCCCTCGCACCCCGCCAGAATTTCCAGCGCACGCGGCAGGCGGTCGGCCGGACGAGCCAGCTGCTCCACCGCCAGTTGCAGGTTGGGACGGTAGGCGCCGGCCTTGACGACGTTGGCTGGCGCTATGCCGAACTGCGCCGTGATCTCATCCATGACTGCGGGCGTGGCCGTGGCCGTGAGGGCAAGCACGGCCGGGCCCCCGAGCGCGCGGACGGCGGGGGCGATCTCCAAAAACGCGGGCCGAAAGTCGTGGCCCCATTGCGACACGCAGTGCGCCTCGTCCACCACCACCAGGCTCACCGGGTGGCGCGCCAGTGCGGCGATCAGCCCGGGGTCGGTGATCTGCTCGGGCGTGGTGAGCACGATACGCGCCTGACCGGCATCGATCGCGCTGCGCGACGCGGCCAGTGCCTCGGTGCCTATGGCACTGTTGACCTGGAACGCAGCCACGCCCAGCGCCTGCAGCGTGTCACACTGGTCTTTCATCAGCGCCACGAGCGGTGACACCACCACCGTCATGCCAGGCAGCAGCACAGCGGGCAATTGGTAGCACAGCGATTTGCCAGCGCCCGTGGGCATGACTGCCAGGGTGCTATGGCCCTGCAGCGCCCGTTCAACAACGTCACTCTGGCCCGGGCGCAGGCGCTTGAGGTCAAACACTTTTCGCAGGGTTTGCTGGATGATCTCCGGGGTGTGCGGGGCGGCTGCGCCAGGCGGTGCGCTAACGGCTTGGGTGCGCGGTTTACTGCGGCGTGGTGTGGTCATCAAAAGAGGCGCGTTTCGGCGGCGATGGCAGTGACAGACGCACGATTGTCAAAACACGAGCCCGGCTGTGAACGACAGACTGCCGCGCATTGCCCTGTCGGACAAAAGGCGTCGCGCGGGCCGCAATTCATCGCCGGCGCAACGCAAGCCCCCTTCCGACGTGCGCCTTCGTGCGCTGGCGGCACACTTGCGCCATGGAAGTCAGCGATCACAAGGTGAATACATGCTCAATGTTCTGATATTTGCTGCCGGTCTGGCGGCGCTGGTGGTGGGTGCCGATGTACTGGTGCGCGGCGCATCCAAGCTGGCGTTGTCGTTTGGCATATCGCCGCTGGTGGTGGGCCTGACCATCGTGGCCTTTGGCACCAGCGCCCCCGAGATGGCAGTGTCTGCCGGGGCCGTGCTCAACGGACAGACCGACCTGGCCATCGGCAACGTGGTGGGCAGCAACATCTTCAACGTGCTGTTCATTCTGGGCATCAGCGCGCTGATTGCGCCGCTGGTGGTGCACATCCAGCTCATTCGGCAAGAGGTGCCGATCCTCATCGGCGCGTCGCTGTTGCTGCTGGTGCTGAGCCTGGACGGCCGCCTGGGGCTGCTCGATGGCGCGCTGTTCTTCGGGCTGCTGCTGGCCTACACCGCGTTTCTCATCGTGCAGTCGCGCCGCGAAACCCGTGCCGCACAGGACGCCCACACCGCGCCGAATGAGTACGAGACCGAGCTGAAGCGCTCCGCGCCCGATGCCTGGGACTCGCGCCTGTGGGTGCAGCTGGTGCTCATCGTGGTGGGGCTGGGCCTGTTGGTGGTGGGGTCGAACTGGCTGGTGACCGCATCCGTGGTGTTTGCCAAGGCACTGGGCGTGAGCGATGTGGTGATCGGACTGACCATCGTGGCGGCGGGCACGTCGATGCCGGAAGTGGCCACGTCCCTGGCGGCGGCGTTCAAGGGCGAGCGCGACATTGCCGTGGGCAATGCGGTGGGAAGCAGCACCTTCAATATCCTGGGTTGCCTGGGCTTGTCGGGCCTGCTGGCGGGCAACGCGGGCCTGGTGGTGCCCAGCTCGGTGCTGGCCTTTGACATGTGGGTGATGCTGGCCGTGGCGCTGGCCAGCCTGCCCATTTTTTTGTCGGGTCGCGAGATTGCGCGTTGGGAGGGTGGCGTGTTCCTGGGCTACTACGTGGCCTACGTCACCTACCTCATCATGGCTGCACAGGACCACGCCGCGCTGCCCACGTTCTCGGCCGTGATGATGGGCTTTGTGATTCCGCTTACGGTGGTCACGCTGGTGGTGTCGCTCATCCGGCGGCCACCGCCGCCACCTCCGGCAGCGCCGAAAAGCTGATCGGCCTCCGCTACGGCGGGAGCGCCGCGCACAGACCGGTCTGCGGGTTGCGTGCCCATTGCTCGGTCCATGCCCATACCTGCTGAATGCCGTCCACACCCTCCGCCCGGCGCTGCAGACCATGGTCTGCACCCTCCATGCGCTGTGAACAGAAAGGTGCGGTACGCAACGCCGCCAGTTGCGCAAAGCGTTCGTAGGCCACTGCGGGCACCAGCGCGTCGTCGCTGCCCCACACCTGCAAAATGGGCCAGGGGCTTTGCAGCAGGGGCAGCGTCAGTGGCCAGTTCCACAGGTCGCGCCAGTAACCCAGGCTGCGGCCCTGAACGGTGACGCTATCGTGCGGGGCGCCTTGCACGATCCGCCCGAGGGCCGTCCAGTCGCTCTGTACGCCCAGGCGGCGGGCCTGCAGTTCACCGGCTTTCTGGGGATCAAGACCGCTGGCGGACAGGAGCACCAAGCCAGCAACGTGCGGTACCTCGTGGGCGAGCGCGGGCAGCAGTTCGGCCCCTTCGGAGATGCCCACCAGCAGTGTTGGAATCACCGGCTGTCCCTTGCGCTGCACCGCATCTGCGCGCAGGGCCGCGCGGGCGTGCGCAAGCCAGGTGGAATGCCGGTCGCGCCATACAAAGCTACGCGCACAGTCGCCCGGCGCGGTGCGGGCCTGCGCGTCGACGCCCGGCTTGTGCAGCACCAGCACCTGGGCATGCAGCAGCCCCGCAAAGTAGCGATCTGCCATCGGTCCCATGCCCGCGCAGCCCGAACCCGGGATGACGATCACCCGGTAACGCAGCGGCGCGGTGCGCTCGTTGCGCTGCAGCGCCTGCAGCAGGGTGCTGTCGGCACCCGGCAGTGGCCGCAGCGAGAATTCTTCCGCAGTGAGCGACGCTGGCAACGTGGAGGCTTGGATGGCCTGCGTCGATGACGTGGCCAGGGAAGGCTCTGGTGGTGGTGGCTGCGCGACGGCTGGTGGAGCGCCACAACCGCCCAACACCGGCACCACGGCAGCGGCAAGCGCCACGGCCACAAAAAAGGCCAGCGCGGGGCTGGCCTTTATGTGCCGCGGCGAGGCGACAGAGGTGTGCGTCACTGCGACCACGGGCGTGTGAACCTCATCACTTGAGGATCAGCACCTGTTCGGGCTGCTGCGGCTGTGGCACGGGCATGGGCTGACCGCCCTGCTGGTACACCACGGGCGGGCGCACGCCACGGGCCAGGTGGGCGTCGGTGTAGCCCAGCTGCGTGGCGAGTTGTGCGTACACGTCCTGTGCCAGCGACTGGGAAGTCTCGCGCATCACCTTGGCACGGTTGGGCGGTGCGATGTCGCCGCGAATCGACAAGATCTTGGTGTCGTTGCCTTCGCCTTGGGCGGAGAACGCGGCCTTGATCTCGTAGGTCTTGGTGTTGATCAGCGAGAAGTCCGCCAGCAGCTGCAGGCCGTACTGGCGCGTGGCACTGGTGGTGCCTTGCAGGGGCGACAACGCGTCGGTGAAGTCAATGCTGGAGACCACGCCGAACAGCACGTAGTCAGCGCCGCTGAACTCGCCCTTCCGGATGCGGGCGATCACGTTGGCGACTTCGGGCTGCGCCTGCGGCGTGGCCATCTTGCCGCCCTGCACCTGGTTGAGCACCTGCTCGGCCTTGGACGGCTGGGGCTTGCCCGCATCAAAACCCTTGCCCTGCACGAGGCGGAAGTAGGTGCCCTGCAGCAGCGCGCCCTTGATGTCGTTGGTGTAGCCGCCCAGCTCGCGCTGTTCGATATAGCTGTAGCGCCCGGCCACATAGGTGCCGCTGGCCTGCTCGGACGCCTGCATGGAATGGCTGCCCGAATGCGAACCCGAGCCGCTGTAAGGCCCGTGGCTGTAACCGCCGCTGTGGCTGCCACCGGCACTCATCTGGCTGCTGCGCTGGTAGGTGCCAGCCATGAAGTATTCGGACACGCGCTGCGCGTACGCCAGATCGGTCACAGCGATCTTGGGCGCCACGTTCTGCTGCGCGTGGGCGGTAGCGCCCCAGGCCACAGCGGTGGCGGCGATCACGGCCAGGACCGTGTGGAGAGTGGTTCTGCGTTGCATGGTGTGCTCCTTTTGAGCTAACGGGAATTCATCGATCTATCGAGACATGCGGGTCGTAGCGCCGACATCTTTCGAAATTGGCACGGCCCAGGCCAGCGGCCGCCGCGCAAGGGCCGCCCCGCCGCGCTGGCGGCGTCCCCCTTCCCGCGCGCAGCGCGAGAGAAAGGGGGAAGCGGCGCAGCCGCTCAGGGGGTTGCGTTCTTACCTCTTGCTGGTTTTGCGGATCTCTTTTTCGTCCTGCCACTCGATCGTGCCTTCCTGCACATCAAACAGCTTGAGCGTGAACTTGTAGTACACGTCCTTGGTGGCGTTGTTCTGCTTGACGATGCTGGTCAGCTCGCCTTCCATGCTGTACTTGGCGGCCGTCATCTGGCCGACCTTGGCGGTGGTGCCCTGCTTGTACAGGCCGCTCTGGTTCTGGCGCTGCAGTTCGTCCACACCGGCTTGCATTTCGTTGATGGAGCGCACAAACCGCACCTTGCCCGACTTGACCAGCGAGGTCTGGATCGAGTTCATCACGTTGGTGGTGTCGATGTATTCGCTGGTTTTGTTCTTGACCGTGGAGATCGTCACCGTGGGGCGGCCCTGGAAGATGCCGGTTTCGAGCAGCCCGCCAGTCATCTTCTCGGCAATCATCTGCAAGTCGGTAGAGCCGAACTCGTTGGTCACCAGCTCGACGGCCTTGGCGTCGCCGTAGTTGACCTGGCGGTCAAACCGCACGGTGGGGGACGACAGGTTCTGGCAGGCCGAGAGGGCCAGGGTGCTGGCGGCGAAGGCCAGGATCAGCGCGCTGCGCTGGATGGTGTTTTTGGTCATGGTTCTTAACTCCTCACTCAGTCTTGGTTCGAAGCGCTGGCTCAGCGCGGTTCCACATTCATTTCAAGGCGCAGATCGACAGCCGCAGAGGTGGGTGCCACGCTCTTGACGGTCTGCTGGCCAAGGCCGAGCACGCTCATCTGCTTCCACGATTCGCCGTCGCCCACCTGGTTGCCCACCTGGTCCAGCCACTTGAAGCGGTAGAACACGGTGCGGTCGGTGCGGCCCATGTTGGCCATGTCGGCTTGCACCACCAGGATGTCGTTCTTGCGCACGATGCGCATCTCGCGCACGGCGATGCTGTTGGCTTCCCCGCGCAGAGCCACTTTGGAGGCCACGGCCAGTGGCGTGGCCGGGTCGTGCAACTGGGCGCTGGCACTGGTGGCCAGGGTCATCAGGGCTGCGCACACCACTGTGGTGATGGCAGCATTCAGGCCGTCAGGATAAAAACGGGTGCTCATGCGAGAGGCTCCTTGAAAAGGGTCAAAAGAGGGTGGAATCAGTTCTTGGCTGCAGCGGCAGGCTTGGCGACCGTGGGCTTGACGGCAGACTGGGGCACCGATCGCGAACGGTTGTTGGTGGTGCGCACCGGGGCGGCAGGCGCCACAACGACGGGGGCTGGTGGGGGCGCCGCGGCCACGGTCGGCAACTGGCCCAGCATGGCCACGTCACCGGTCAACACGCTGTTTTCATACAGGCGCAGCGGCACCAGCGCGTATTGGCCATCGATCTTGATCGGCAGGGGCAGCGCACGGCCGTTGACGGTAACGGTGTGTTCGCCGGGTGGCAGGTAGCCCCGGGCCACGTACACGCGACCGGGCAACATGCGCCACAGGCGGTCATCCGCCTGTTCCGTGGCTACCGAAGCGGCAGCGCCGATGATGCCGCCGATCAGTCCTCCACGCTTTTGCAGTTCGTTCTGCAGCACGCCCTTGGCCACGGCGCGGGTGAAACCACGCAGCACCATGCCAGGCATTTCGTCCTTCAGCGCGCGGCGGGCCATCACGTTCACGTCCACCACTTTTTCGAGCTTGAGGTCAGTGCCTGCAGCAGAGATGGTGGTCAGCAGTGGGTCGGTAGACGGCTCGATGACAGGGTAGGAGATGCTGGCCGTGACCATGCCGCGACCGGTGGGCACGGGCAGCGTGAAGGCCTTGGGCTTGCGGGCAGGCGCGTCGCCCGCTTCCACCACAAACAGCACGTCGGTCATGCGCTGGCGGCGCTTCCAGGTGAAGCCGGTGCGGGTGTCCAGGCCGCGCAGGCCTTCTTCCAGTACGGGCGTATCAGGCTTGAGTTCAATCGCCTTGCGGTAGCCTGGCGCGGCCAGGCCGGGCTCATTGAGCATTTCGTACAGAAAGCCGGCCAGGTAGTGGCTCAGTGCGTTGGAGTAACCGTTCTTGAGGGCCAGCACCTCCGGGTCGTTGAGGGTTTCGACGGGGTAGCCGTTGAGCTCCTTGCCGCCAGACGCAGCGCCCTTGGACTTGGCTTCTTCCTCCGCCGCCAGCGTTTCCTTGGCGCGAAACTCGGCGATGATGGCTTCACGCTCATGCGTGCGCTTGATGTCAACCCGGGCGTTTTCAAAGTCTCCCACGGCCACGCGGTTCAGGGCGAGGCGGGTAGTCAGCCATACCTTTTCGTAGTCCTGGCCTTCATAGACCTTCAGGCGCTCGCTGATCAGCGCGGCGCCCACGGTACCCATCAGCTTGGACGGGTTGGTCTTGGCGGTTTCTTCCCATTCCTTGACCTTGTTGTCGGCCAGCAAGAACGCGTTGGTGCTGTCGGGGTAGCGGCGGTCCATGCGCAGCAACTCGCCCCGTTCCATGTTGTAGAGCAGCGCGGTTTTTTCGTCTTCGGTTTTGGCCGTGCTTTCAAGGCTGGCCAGCGCGGCAGGAATGCCGCCCGTGCGCCCTGCGGTCTGCATGTCGCCCGCCACCTTGTCGTGGCTTTGCATGGTGGCGCAGCCGGTCAGGGCAGCGCTCAGGGCCAGCGCCCACAGCAGGCGCGGGCGGAAACGGGATGGAAAGGCGGTCATGAATGCTCCTTGGAGATCGGTCGGTTGCGCACCAGAAACCCCTGGCTTTGCCCACGCGGACAGCCACACCCCCCTGCAGGCACATCGTCGGTCAAGACGGTGCCTCGCGTTGGGTGCTGCTGCTTGCGGTGGTCGAAACCCGGATGAAGGGAGTGTTGGCAACCCGTGCGCCCCCTCCCGGCGCATTCACGTGCTGATGGCAGCCCCCTCAGGCTGTGTATTTCTTGGTTGTTTTGTGTAGGTTTGTAGCCTGGGGCGCAATGTAGCAAAAGCTTGTATCTTTTCTGTAACCGAGCTGGGCTGTCGAAACAGGTGGAAACACAGTGCATGTCATTCCTCCACCCGCATGAGCGGCATGCGGTACAGCCAGACCACCCGCCCTCCCGGTGCGCGCAGTTGTGCACTGGGCAGCACGCCCGGCACCGCAAACTCCAGGCTCACCAACCAGGTTCCCACGGCCATTTCAGCCTCTGCCTTGGCCGCGGCACGCGCCATGCTCTCGGGCCTTTGAAACAGATACACCATGCGGTAGCTGCTCCAGTCGACCGCCCACATGTCGCCACGCCGTACAAAGGCCCAGGGACAACGCAGCGCACACAGCAGGCGCAAGGGCCAGCTCCATTCCACGCCGTCCAGCTGGGCTGCAGGGTAGGCATGGCGTAGCGCTTTCAAGCCATCGCCCACGCCACAACCGGCGTCCAGCACCCGCGCGCCCAACGGCAACGGCGCCTGCACCGCCAGCGCTTGCAGGGCATAACGCGGCGTGGGAAACAGCGGCGCATCGCGCCATGCATTCAGTGGATAGACCAGCAGCAGCATTGCCAACGGCACCAGCCATGCCCAGTTGGGCAGACTGGCCACCCCCAGCAGCGCCAGCGACAGCGGAAACCCGGTTGCAATCAGCCCCCGGCGCCACCAGTTGCCGCCCAGCACGCTGGCCGCCGTGCCCAAAAGGCAAGCCACCAGCAGCGCGGCCACCGGTGGCACCGCACGCTGCAGCAACACAAAAATCAACCACGCGCACGCCCACGCCATCAATGCGGGCAGGGGCCAGGGCAAACGCAGGGCCATGGGTATCAACGACCGAAAAGGCCGCGCAAAAGATTGACGGGGTTCACCACGTTGCCGGGCGCATTGGCATCGGCCGCCTCGCCTGCGGTCGGGGCTCCTGACATGCCGCTGGTGTACCCACCGCCAGCAGAACCCTGCGACGCCAGGCCGGTGCGGCCGCCTTGTGATTCCTCACCCAGCATCGCCATGGTGTGCGACTTGACCCGCACGCGCACGGCCCACTCTGGCTGCCAAGCCGCCTTGGGATCGGCCGGGCGCGGTGGATGCACGATGTGGCTTTCGCCGCCGTAGGCCATCATGCGCAGCATGGGAGTCGCGTCGCGCCCGCCGCCCGCAAAGATGCCCTGGGGGATGCTGCACTGCGTGGTTTCGGGCTGCAGCAGTACGCGCTCCTTGAGCCAGCGGTCGATGGTGCCGGGCGACAGGTAATCAAACAGGCCCATGCCCGTGTCCGGCGTTTCGGCGCTGGACCACATCACCAGATCGTCACCGTTCTGCGACATGGCATGCAGGTAGTAAGCGCGCGCATTGCGCACGGTCTGCCAGCTGGCGCCCATGCTGTCTTGCGGCTTGCCGGTGGTGCGCAGGTCGATGGCGGGCATCAGGTCCTGCGCGGCGTCCAGCGTGAATTTCATGGACGCGGGCACGCCGTCGCCCCGCACCTGGTGTTCCCCCACCACCGAGCTGTCACGCGACAGGCTCACCTGATTGCGTTCGTTGGGGTACAGCGCATAGGCCGGGCCCACGCGCGGCCCCCGGTCGGACGCCGCGCGGCCGGCAAAGGCCTGGGCGTCATCGGTCGGCTTGGCGCGGGCCAGGTCCACCACACGCGGCTGGCCTGCACGCACCGCGGTGCCGCAGCCCCAGTACAACAGAATGCGGCCCTTGGGCTGGTGCTGCTGGAATTCACGGGGCACTTCGCCCGGCTCGGTCTGCGTGGGTTGCGCACGCGGGGGGATCAGCGGCAGGGATTCGCCCATGCGCATGCCGGGCGGAATGGCCTGGCTGGCTTCGACACCAGGGCGCAGCGTGTTGTGCAGCGCAATGTCGATGACACGCGGCGGCATGATGGACATGGCGCGGGCGTTGCCGTACGACGTGTTGCCGCCGCCCATGCCCGGGGTGGCGCCACCACCCATCAGGCCGCCCAGCATTCCACCGCCGCCGGGCAGGCTGTCCATTTCGGGCATGCCCGCCATGGTGCCGGTGGACAGGTCCATCCACAGCTGCACCTTGGGAGTTTTGGGGGTTTGTGCCTGGGCGCCCGCGCTGGCAAGGCACAGGCCTACGACCAAGCTGGCGGGGGTCAGAAAGCGCAAAGGGATCATCGGGGTCTGCTCCAGGAGATACATGGATCACCCGGCAAACCGTCGTGGGCCACAAAACGGCGCGCTCGCCGCCCTGTGAAGAGGCCTTGCGGTCAACCCGGGTGTGTTGAACGCAGCGCAGTGTAGGCCCCGCACAGATGCATTTTGCCTGCGCAAGTTACGGCTGGAAACCGTTTCTGTGCGCTATTTCACGCATCCGTTGGGCGGGCAAGAGACAAAGACAGCGCCGTTGCTGCATTGCGCACAGCGGGTGAAACCGGCGTGGCCCCAAGCCAGAGACGCCGAGCAAGGGCCGCCCCGCAGCGAGGGCGTCGTCCCCCTGGGGGGAAGGCGCTGAAGGCGACTCAGGGGGGTTACAGTCAACCCCGCAGCCGGTCGATCAGACCGTTCAAAGCTTCGAGCGACCCGAACTGAATCGCCAGCTCGCCCATGTCCTCCACCCGTCCATGGCGCTTGACGCGCTTTTTCACGCGCACTTCGACCTCCGCCATCAGCAGGTCCGACAGTTCTTCTTCCACCCGCTTCATGTCGCGCGACTTTTCCTTCTGGGGCTTTTGCGGCACCAGGCTGAACTCGGCGCCAATCTTCTTGACCAGCGCCTCGGCCTCGCGCACCGACAGCTTCTTGGCCGCGATCTGGTTGCCCGCCGTGATCTGTGCGGCGCGGTCCAGCGACAGCAGCGCACGTGCATGGCCCATGTCGATATCGCCCGCCATCAGCATGGTCTGCACCGGCTCGGCCAGGTTCAAGAGGCGCAGCAGGTTGCTGGCGGCACTGCGCGAGCGGCCCACGGCCTGTGCAGCCAGTTCGTGCGTCAGGCCAAACTCCTTCACCAGGCGCTGAAGCCCGTGGGCTTCTTCCAGCGGGTTGAGGTCTTCGCGCTGGATGTTTTCGATGAGCGCCATGGCGGCTGCCGACTCGTCGGGCACATCGCGCACCAGCACCGGCACCTCGGCCAGACCCGCCAGACGTGAGGCCCGAAACCGCCGCTCGCCCGCGATGATTTCGTACTTGCCGGCGTTGTCCCCGCCCGTCAGGCGCCGCACCAGAATGGGTTGCATGATGCCCTGGGCCTTGATGGACTCGGCCAGCTCGTACAGCGCGCCCTCATCCATGCGCGTGCGCGGCTGGTACACGCCGGGCACCAGTTCGCTCAGCGGCAGGCTGCTGGGCAGCCCGGCTTCAGCCGCCTGGGCTTGTTCCACTTTTTCTTCGACCTTGGGCCCCAACAGGGCTTCGAGGCCGCGGCCGAGGCCCTTGGGTTTTTTGGTGACCATGAAATGCGTCTCGCGAAAAGGAATGGGGGGAGGGAAAGAGTCTTCAGCGGTCGATGATGACCAGCGTGCCATGGCTGCCGGGCGCCACCGCGTGGGGCACGCCAGCAGGCACGATGAACACCTCGCCTGCGTTCACCTCGGTAACCTGCCCTTGCAGATCCAGGCGCATGCAGCCGTCCAGCACCAGCAGTGCCTCGTCGAAGTCGTGCGACTCGTCGGGGTAGGCGGCATCGTCCATGCGCAACACCTTGACGTTGGCGCCTGCAGCCCGGCCCACGATCTGGGAGTTCCAGGCGCGGGGCAGTTGGTGGGCAATAGAGGACAGGTTGATTTTTGACATGGATTGGAAGCGCCGATATTTCAGAGTGTGGTGCGGCGCGCTGCACGGTGCATCTTGCGGCCACGCCACAAACGAAGCCACACACCGCACGCGATGGCCAAGAGCACCAGAGCCAGCATGAACTGCCCCAGCGCGCCCACCACCACGGCACCTCCCGGTAGAAACCACGAAAGCATGGTGAGCGGTGCCTCGATCCACACGGGATCGAACCTTTTTGGCGATGGTGGCGCTGGCGCTGCAGGCGGCTCAGCCGATACGGGCTGGCGCCAGAAGGTCCCACGCTTCATGCGACATCACCCGCCAGTTCAAGCAGCCAGGCGTGGCCTTCGTCCCAATCGCCCAGGCCGGATTCAGCATTGATATGCCCGCGCTCGCCGTAATCAACAAACCGCGCGCCCCAGGCCTGGCCCAGGGCTTGCACCTGCTCGAAGCTGCAGTACGGATCGGTGCGGCTGCCCACCAGCACGGCAGGGAACGGCAGCGGCTGGCGCGCAATGGGCGCCCAGCCGTGGATCATGGCGGCGATGTCGGGCCGCTCCACGTCACCCGGGGCCACCAGCAAGGCGCCCGCCACGCGGTGCGCGTTGGCCGAATGCGCGGCCCACCACGCGGTGAGGATGCAGCCCAGGCTGTGCGCCACCAGCACCACGGGGCCGTCGGCATCGACCACGGTTTCTTCCAGGCGCGCCGACCAGTCGCCGCGCAGCGGGCGCATCCAGTCGTGCTGCTCCACGCGGTGGTAGCCGTGCTGGGCTTCCCACAGGCTTTGCCAATGGTCCGGACCGGAGTTCTGCCAGCCGGGCAACAGGAGAATGTTGGAAGACTTCATTACTACTATATTGATAGCTATCAGCGCTTATCCATCAAGCGCTAGAGGCCAATTTGGCTATAGATGCGGCGGCAGCGGGCATGTTCTGCACACGGTCCACCATCTCTTGCGCAAACTCCACAAAGGCCTGGCTGCCCTTGGCGGCCGGGTCAAACACCACGCCGGGCAGCCCGTAGCTGGGCGCCTCGGCCAAGCGCACATTGCGGGGGATGACGCTGTTGAACACCTTCTCGCCAAAGTGGCCCTTGAGCTGGTCGCTGACTTGCTGCTGCAACGTGATGCGTGGGTCAAACATCACGCGCAGCAGGCCGATGATCTGCAGGTCGGCGTTGAGGTTGGCATGCACCTGCTTGATGGTGTTGACCAGATCGGTCAGGCCTTCGAGCGCGAAGTATTCGCACTGCATGGGCACGATCACGCCGTGCGCGCTGCACAGTCCGTTGAGGGTGAGCATGCTTAAAGAAGGCGGGCAGTCGATGAGTACAAAGTCATAGTCGCCATCGGCCTCGGCCAGCGCGGCCTTCAGGCGCTTTTCGCGGTGGTCCAGCGCCACCAGTTCGACCTCGGCACCCGCCAGTTCGCGGTTGGCGCCCAGCACCCAGTAGCCACACTTTTCCGACAGCACGGCCGCCTCTTTGACCGAGGCGGATTCGAGCAGCACGTCGTACACCGTGAGGTCGAGGCTGCGCTTGTCCACACCCGAACCCATGGTGGCGTTGCCCTGCGGGTCCAGGTCGACCATCAGCACACGCTGGCCGATCTTGGCCAGGCCCGCAGCCAGGTTGACGGTGGTGGTGGTCTTGCCAACGCCACCCTTTTGGTTGGCAACGCAGAAAATTTTGGCCATGTGGATGTTGCAGTCCGTGTTGTTGTTGTCGTTGTTGTTTTATTTGGAGATGGCGAGCTTGATGCCAAAGCCGATCAGAAAAACGCCCGCCACTTTTTCCAGCATGCGGCCAATGCGCGGGATGGCGCGCGTGCGCTCGCCCAGGTGGTGGGTGAGCAGCACGACGACCAGCGTGAGCAGCACGGCGACCAGCCCGTAAATAAACGTCAGCACCGCCACCGTGGCCGCCATCACGCCAAAGGTCAGCATGCCTTGATGGTGTGCGGGGTCCACAAACAGCGGGAAGAACGCCATGTAGAACACGATGGCCTTGGGATTGAGCAAGGTGATCAACGCTGCCTGCTTGAAATAGTGGCGCGGCTGGATGTTGAGGATGGGTTGAGCCCCGGGCTTGGCCGTGAGCATCTTGAAGCCCAACCAGGCCAAGTAGGCCGCGCCCAACCACTGCACTGCATTGAACGCCGTGGGGTACGTGGCCAGCAGCGCCGCCACACCGGCCACCGCGGCCCACATCAACACCTGGTCACCCGCGATCACACCCATCGTGGCAGCCAAACCGCCACGCACGCCGCCCTTGCTGGTGGAGGTGATGAGCGCCAGATTGCCGGGGCCCGGAATGAGCAGGAACAACACAATGGCGGCGACAAAGGCGCCGTAGTCTGCGATGCCGAACATGATCTCTCCCGGTGTGCTGGATGGGTGCGGCGAACTGCGCACCTGAATTGAGAGGCCGAGTTTAAGCGACCACCCTGCCCTGGCCTCGCACTGACCGCTGAAAAGTCAGCGCGCTCCCATCAGGCAGGCTTCATCCAGATGATGCAGCGCTCGGCGTCAAGGCCTGGAACGGCAAGCTGTTCCACGTGAAACACCGACACATCGCCGGGCAGGGCCGTAATTTCATCCTCGGGGTGCTTGCCCTTCATGGCCAGCCAGACCCCGTGCGGCGCCACCAACGCAGCCCGCGACCACGTCACAAAGTCCGGCAGAGAGGCAAACGCGCGGCAGCTGATGATGTCAAAGGGTGTCGTCAGCGTCTCGACTCGCGCGTGAACGCCGTGCAAATTGCGCAGCTTCAGCGCTACGGCTGCCTGCTGGATGAACGCCGCCTTTTTGCCCACGGTGTCCACACAGCTCACATCCACATCCGGGCAGCAGACGGCAAACACCACACCGGGCAGACCGCCGCCCGAGCCGACATCGAGCAAGCGCACAGAGCCCTTGCCCTCCCCCGCCAGCACCGCAACATGGCGACGCAACGGAGCCACTGCCGCCAAGCTGTCCAGCAGGTGGTGCGTCAGCATCTCTTGCGGATCGCGCACAGCCGTCAGGTTGTAGACCTTGTTCCACTTCTGCAGCAGGGCCAGAAACTCCATCAGCTGGGTGACCTGGGTATCGGCGAGGCCTAGGTTCAAAGCATCTGCGCCCGCCTGCAACTGCTGGCGCAAGGTGTCGTTGTTCATTGCCATCGTCATGCCGTCACTTCCCCCTCAGACTTTGCTGCGACTGCAGCAGCAGCAAACTCCTTGAACCCACCCCGCTTCAAGTGCACCATCAGCAACGAGATCGCGGCCGGGGTGATGCCTGTGATGCGCGAGGCGTGGCCCAGGGTTTCGGGGCGGTGGCGGCTGAGCACCTGACGCGCCTCGATGCTCAAGGCCGTGACCTGCATGTAGTCCAGCTCGGCCGGCAGGCGCAGTTTTTCATAATGCGCGGCGCGCCCCACCTCATCCCGCTGCCGGTCGATGTAGCCGGAATACTTGGCCGCAATCTCCACCTGCTCCACCACGGGCTCACTTAGCTCGCCCAGCGTTTCACGTGAAACATCGTGGGTCGCGTACTTGCCACCATCCATCGACATCAGGTTGGCGTAGTTCACATCCGGGCGGCGCAGCAGCTCGAACAGGTTGTATTCGTGCTCGATGCTCTTGCCCAGCACCCGCTCAGACTCAGCCGCAGGCAGGTTGCGCGGATTCACCCAGGTGGCCTTCAGGCGCTCTGTTTCACGTGAAACAGCATCGCGCTTGCGGCTGAACGCGTCCCAGCGCGCGTCATCTACCAGCCCCATGCGGCGCCCGGCTTCGGTCAGGCGCAGGTCGGCGTTGTCCTCGCGCAGTTGCAGGCGAAACTCGGCCCGGCTGGTGAACATGCGATAGGGCTCGGTCACACCCTTGGTGATCAGGTCGTCCACCAACACGCCCAGGTAGGCTTCGTCGCGGCCGGGCAACCAAGCGTCTTCGCCCCGGCATTGCAGCGCGGCGTTGATACCAGCGAACAGGCCCTGGGCCGCCGCCTCTTCATAACCGGTGGTGCCGTTGATCTGCCCCGCAAAAAACAGGCCCTGGATCTGGCGCGTTTCAAAGCTGCTCTTGAGCGAGCGCGGGTCAAAGTAGTCGTACTCAATGGCGTAGCCGGGGCGCAGGATGTGGGCGTTCTCCAGCCCCTTCATGCTGCGCACCAGCTCGTACTGGATGTCGAACGGCAGGCTGGTGCTGATACCGTTGGGGTAGAACTCGTGCGTGGTCAGTCCTTCGGGCTCCAGAAAGATCTGGTGACTGTCCTTGTCGGCAAAGCGGTTGATCTTGTCTTCCACGCTGGGGCAGTAGCGCGGGCCCACGCCCTCGATCTTGCCGGTGAACATGGGGCTGCGGTCAAAGCCGCTGCGGATGATCTCGTGGGTGCGCTCGTTGGTATGCGTCACCCAGCAGGGCATCTGGCGCGGATGCATCGCTGTGTTGCCCATGAAACTAAGCACCGGGACCGACCCCTCGTTCACGCCGCCGGGCATACCGTCGCCGGGCTGCTCCGCGCATTGGGAGAAGTCGATGCTGCGCCCGTCCAGCCGCGGCGGTGTTCCCGTCTTCAGACGCCCCTGCGGCAGCTTCAACTCCTTCAAACGTGCCGACAGCGACACCGCAGGCGGGTCCCCTGCCCGCCCCGCCGCATAGTTGTTCAGCCCCACATGGATCTTGCCGTCCAGGAAGGTCCCAGCCGTCAGCACCACCGTGCGGCTGCGGAACTGGACGCCCACCTGCGTGACGGCGCCCACCACGCGGTCGCCCTCCACCATCAGGTCGTCCACCGCTTGCTGGAAGAGCCACAGGTTGGGCTGGTTTTCAATCATGCGGCGGATGGCCGCCTTGTACAGAATGCGGTCGGCCTGGGCGCGTGTGGCACGCACGGCCGGGCCTTTGGAGCTGTTGAGGATGCGGAACTGGATGCCACCTTCGTCCGTGGCCAGCGCCATAGCCCCGCCCAGTGCATCCACCTCTTTCACCAAGTGGCCCTTGCCAATGCCGCCAATGCTGGGGTTGCAGCTCATCTGCCCCAGCGTTTCGATGTTGTGGGTCAGCAGCAGGGTTTTGCTGCCCATCCGCGCAGCAGCCAGCGCGGCTTCGGTGCCTGCATGGCCACCGCCGACAACGATCACATCAAATTCCTGGGGGTACAACATGGGGACACTCCGGGGCCTGGCGGGCCCGATAATCAAAACACCCGGTGCGCGCGGGCACCCTGTCAAAGGCGCCGCACACCGGCCCTGCTGGAGGTGGACGCGCTCGGCGCCCCAGCAGGCAACCCGCGATTTTCCCACTTTACGCAGGCCGTGTCTGTTTCTACGCCCCTCACCGTCGTTCTGACCGAGTTGCTTGGTGCCCCACCCCCGGCCATAGAGGCCTGGTGGGCACACGCCGAGCGGCGCTTGCTGGAGCGCGGCCAGCCCCTGCTGCGGGCGGGCGAGCACTGGCGGCACCTTTGGTGGGTGGAGCGCGGCGCGCTGCGGCTGTATTACCTAGACCGCGACGGAGCCGAGTCCAACAAGAACTTCTTTCTGGACGGCGCCCTGTGCTGGCCGATCACCCCCACATTGCGCCAGCAGTCGGTGATGTTTCACGTGGAACCACTGGAAGACAGCGTGGTGTGGGCCCTGCCCTTTCCAGCTGACCCAGATGCGCCGTTACCCAGCGAAGGCTGGGCACCGTGGGCTGAGCTGGAGCACCGGGTGCTCGGCGCCCTGCTCGACGGCAAGATGCAGCGCGAGCAGGAGTTCTTGCAGCTCAGCGCCCGCCAGCGCTACACCCGCTTGCTGGAGCAGCACCCGCAGTGGGCCGAGCGCATCGCGCTCAAACACCTGGCTTCGTACCTGGGCGTGACCGATGTTTCGCTGTCGCGCCTGCGCAGCGAGATGGGGCTTATCAAAGGATAAGGCGCGGGATGCGTGCAATCGGCAGAGTGCAGGCATCTCACCAAAGGCCCGCCCATGACCACTGCCCAACATGCCCGCCAAAGGCCCGCCCCGCTCTCCCTCATCCCACACGCCCTCGCTGTGTTGTGGCTGGGCCTCATGGCAGGGTTCCTCGGCACTTACAGTGCCAACATCAACCTGGCTATGCTGCAGATGGACGGTGCCACCTACGCCATCGTGCAGTCGGCCTTCAACCGCAACGTGCGGCACGCACTGTTCTTCGCGCTGTTCTTTGGCCCACCGCTGTGGTGCGCGCTGGCAGTGGCTACGGCCTGGCGTGAACACCGCGCGCTGTGGTGGCGCCTGCTGGCCCTGGTGGGCGTGGCCTACCTGCTGGGCATCGTGTTCTTCACCCAGCAGGTCAACCTGCCGCTCAACCACACGACAGAAGCCTGGAACCCCCAAGCCCTGCCCGGCGACTGGGCCCAGGTGCGCGGCCAGTGGAATGCCGCCAACCTGTGGCGTGCGTTGCTCAGCCTGGCTTGTTTTGCCACGGCGCTGGGAACGCTGGTGGGGCGGCTTGCGGGGCACCGCACGTAGATAGACGTAGATCGCGACCACCGCACCACTTGCCTGCGCGACCGCACCGCCACAAAACCCTGCCCGGCATGCCTCGCTTGCAGGATTCCTGCCGCACGCCTGTGATTCAATCGCAGGCACCATGCCCCAGACCACCACCCACTCCTCCCTCCTCATCTTTGCCGGCAGCACACGCCAGCAATCGTTCAACCGCAAACTGGCCCACGCCACCGCCGCCATCGCACGCGACGCGGGTGCCAACGTCACGCTGCTGGAACTGTCGGATTTCGACATCCCGCTGTACAACGCCGACCTCGAAGCCCAGGGCACGCCCGCCGACGTGATCCGCCTCAAGGAAATTCTGTGGCAGCACCCCGCCTGGGTCATCTGCTCGCCTGAATACAACGGCAGCTACACCGCCCTGCTCAAGAACACGATCGACTGGGCCTCCAGCCCGGTCAAGGGCAACCCCGACTGGCAGGACGGCGGCAAGAGTTTTCGCGGCAAGGTGGTGGGCATGCTCAGCGCGTCGCCGGGGGCACTGGGCGGCCTGCGCTCGCAAAGCCACCTGGCCCCCTTGCTCATCAACGCCGAATGCTGGCTGGCGCCCAAGGCGTTTGCGCTGGGCTCGGCCGGTAACGCGTTTGACGACAGCGGCGCCCTCATCCAGCAAGCCCACCACGACCGCGTGCGCGCCGTGGTCGACCAGGTGCTGTGGGCATCCAGCCGCCTGCACGGCGATGCGCCTGCTGGAAAGTGAACACCAAAATTTGAGTCAAATTGGCCTCTAGCGCTTGTCTGACAAGCGCCAGCAGCTACATAAACAATAGCAAAAACCCATGAACTGCCGCCCCGGCTGCGGCGCCTGCTGCACCGCCCCCTCCATCAGCTCCCCCATCCCGGGCATGCCCCAGGGCAAGCCTGCGGGGGTGCGGTGCATTCAGCTGGGGGACGATGCGCGCTGCCGCATTTTTGGGCAGCCCGAGCGACCGGCGGTGTGCGGCGGGTTGATGCCGTCGGTGGAAATGTGCGGAACCAGCAATGGGCAGGCCTTGGTGTATCTGACGCAACTGGAGCGGCTGACGCAGCCGGGAATTGTTGGCGAACCGGTGGCGTAGCCGGTACTCTTTCCATCGGGCGGGGTACCCACTACTTCATCGAGTGAAGACCGACCTTGTTGCCCTCGGTGTCCACAAAATGGGCAAAGAAGCCAAAGTCATTGCCAATCTCCGTCTTGGGCACCACCACCGCCCCGCCCGCCTGCTCCACCCGCGCGAGCATGGGGGCCAGGTCATCGCCACCGTTGAGGTACACCATTGTTCCGTTCTGCGACGGCACGCCGCCCTCGCCTTGCACAATCGCCCCGCCGACCGCCGAGGAGTCAGAGGACAACATTCCCATCAGGGTCGGCCCCATGGCCATCGGTTCGATGGTGATTCCAAGCACTTTCTCATAGAAGCCCTTGGCGCGGCTGAAGTCTGCGACAGGAATCTCGAACCAGTTCAAAGCGTGGGCCATGGTGTCTCCTGGGTGGGGGAAATGAAAAATCCGCAGCCGAAGTTTGCGCAGAGTGGCGCCGCACGGCAAGCCAAATTTTTTGGGCGCCCCACGCAAGAGAGCAGCGCCAACAAGAACGCCACCCCAACATTCCCACTTTCTCTCCAACCCCCACGCTGGGTTGCCTGCGCACTCCGGGTTGGGTACAACGCCTCCATTCAGTGCATCCGTCCAGACTTGGATGATAAGTGCCTGCAGCGCTTTCACAGCAAGCGCTAGTAGCTATCAAAACAGAAGCAAATGAGGGTCGTTGTCACAAATCAAAGGCCGCCCACGTCTTTTTAAGATCCAGCCGCACGCCGCCCCATGCCACCATGACCACTCAATCTGCTCCCACAGACCCCTTCACCACCCTGCGCCCGCGCCTGTTCGGCATTGCCTACCGCATGCTGGGCGCGCGGGCCGATGCCGAGGATGTGTTGCAGGACGCCTGGCTGCGCTGGAACCGCCAGGACGTCACCGTGCTGCAGTCGGCCGAGGCGTGGCTGGTGACGGTGGTCACGCGGCTGTCCATTGACCGACTGCGCGTCCTGAAGGCCGAGCGCGAGGCCTATGTGGGCTGGTGGCTGCCGGAGCCGCTGGTGCAGCTGCACCCCGACGGCCACGACGCGCAACACCACAACACCCCCGAGTCGGCGGCCGAACTAGCGGGCGAGCTGTCGGTGGCGTTTTTGTATGTGCTGGAGCGGCTGGGGCCAGAGGAACGCGCGGCGTTTCTGCTGCGCCAGGTGTTTGACTACGACTACTCCGAGATCGCCGCCCAGCTGGGCAAGACCGAGGCCAGCTGCCGCCAGATGGTGCACCGCGCCAGCGAGCGCGTACAGCAGGCGCGCACGCGTTTTGAGGTGCCGCAGACCGTGCACCACCAGCTGTTGCAGCGATTCATGCTGGCGGCCAAAAGCGGCGACCGCAACGCCATCGAGGCGCTGCTGAGCGACGACGCGCAACTGATTGGCGACGGCGGTGGCAAGGTGGCCTCGTTCCCCAAGCCGCTCATCGGCGCATTTCGCATTGCCATGTTGTACTGGGCGCAGTACCGCCGCCTGGGCGAGCAACTGGTCTACCGCATCGCTCTGATCAACGGCGAGCCCGGATTGCTGTACTACACCAACGGCCGCCTCGACTCGGCCCAGGCGTTTGTGACGGATGGCGAGCGCATCGTGGCGATTTACGCGGTGCGCAATCCGGACAAGCTGGCGGGCATTCCGGCCACGCTGGATTGAAGGCGCTGGATTGAAGGCGCTGGGTTGGCGTTGGGGGTGGGTGGCGTTCGCAGCGGTGCTGGCCTTTTTTTCAGCCGCACTGTCACAGGCATCCGCGGCAGCACGTCTTATCGACATGAGCGGCGCGACACGTCCGCGACGCTCATCACCAACCTTTCGAACCACACTTCCCTTCAAGGAGCCCTGCCATGTCATCCAACACCCACACTGCCCGCCTCCCGTACCACAAGCTTTCGTCCAAGGCCTTTATGGGCCTGGTGAGTCTGTCTGAAACCATCAAGAAAGGCCCGCTGGGCACGCGCCTGGCCGAGCTGGTGTTTTTGCGCGTGTCGCAGATCAACGGCTGCGCGTATTGCATGGACATGCACTGGCATGTGCTGGTCAAGGAAGGCGTGGAGCCGCGCCACCTGAACGCGGTGGCGGGCTGGCGCGAGGCGCCGTTCTTCAGCGAGCGCGACCGCGCCGCACTGCGCTGGGCCGAGATCATCACCGCCACGCCCCACAGCGACGCCAGCGACGAGGAATACGCCAAGCTGCAGGCGGTGTTCTCTGAAGCCGAGATCAGCGACCTGGGCTTTGCGATTGCGGTGATCAACGCCTGGAACCTGCTCAACGCTGGCATGCGTGCGCCGATTCCAGAAACGCCGGTGGCTTGAGCCAGTTTTTGAGTCAAATTGGCCGCTAGCGCTTATCCAGTAAGCGCTAGCAGCTATTTTTTTGATTGCAAACAGCGGCCCAACCAAGCGCCGCCTGTGTAGCCTGCCTGACAGTCGCCAGCGCCGCTCCGGCCTACAGTGGTGCCTCCCACCCCCACACACCATCGGAGACACCCCATGCTCAACATCCCTTCGCTGCAGGGCAGCGTCACGGCCGAAGAATGGCAACTGCGCTGCGACCTGGCCGCCTGCTACCGGCTCGTCGCGCTGTATGGCTGGAGCGACCTGGTTTTTACTCACATCAGCGCCAAGCTGCCCGAGTCGGTGTCGGGCGAAGGCGAGCACCATTTCCTCATCAACCCGTATGGCCTGATGTTTGACGAGATCACGGCGTCGAGCCTGATCAAGGTGGACATGCAGTGCAACAAGCTGCACGAATCGCCCTTCCCCGTGAACCCTGCAGGCTTCGTCATCCACAGCGCCGTGCACGAGGCCCGGCCTGACGCGGGCTGTGTGCTGCACACCCACACGCGCGCCGGCGTGGCCGTCAGCGCGCAAAAGAACGGCGTTCTGCCCATTAGCCAGCAAAGCACCTTTGTGCTGGGCTCGCTGGCCTACCACGAGTACGAAGGCGTGGCCTTTCGCGACGAGGAAAAGCCGCGCCTGCAGGCCGACCTGGGCGAGGCCAACTTCCTCATGCTGCGCAACCATGGCCTGCTCACCGTGGGCAAGACCATTGCCGATGCTTTCTTGTCGATGTACACGTTCGAGAACACCTGCCGCATCCAGATTGACGCACAGGCCGGTGGCGAGCTGACAGAGGTGAACCCGCAGATCGTGAGCGGCGTGGCGCAGGCCATGCGCGTGCAGACAGGCGGGCTGGGCGGCGCATTTGCCTGGCCTGCGCTGCTGCGCAAGGTGCAGCGCGACCTGCCCGGTTACGACAGCTGACAACTCGCGGGAGTGGGCAAAACGAGGAGGTCAGCAGAGAAGCCCGGCAACGCATAGGATGCGTTTCCTCATGTTTTCTGAAGGACTCCCATGAAGTTGTACTACTCCCCCGGCGCCTGCTCCCTGTCCCCCCACATCGCTTTGCACGAGGCTGGCTTGGCCTTCACCCCCGTGCTGGCCAGCACCAAAAGCCACAAGCTGCAGGACGGCACCGACTACTACGAGATCAACCCGTTGGGCTATGTGCCCATGCTGGAGCTGGACGACGGCACCCGCCTGCGCGAAGGCCCGGCCATCGTGCAATACATCGCCGACCAGGTGCCGCTCAAGATGCTGGCGCCCCAGAACGGGAGCCTGCAGCGCTACCGACTGCAAGAGTGGCTGACCTTCATCGGCACCGAGATCCACAAGGGTTTCAGCCCCCTGTTCAACCCGGCCACGCCCGAGGAATACAAGACCATGGCGCGCACCAAGCTGCTGGAGCGCCTGCAGTGGGTGGACAGCCAGTTGGCTGACAAGCAGTACCTGATGGGCGACCAGTTCACCGTGGCCGATGGGTACCTGTTTACCGTGTCCAACTGGACCAAACCCACCAACGTGGACATCTCGGGACTTGCGAATCTGGCGGCTTACCGCGAACGCGTGGGCGCACGCCCTGCAGTGCAAGCAGCCATGAAGGCAGAAGGCCTGTTGAAGTAAGGCTATAAGGGGCGCTGCCGCCACGCCACCAGCGCCCCCACCCACAGCGCGCAGGCAGAGAACACCAGCCCGCGCGCCAAACCTCCCGGGCCGTCAGCGATCCAGCCCACCACCGTGGGCCCCACGATCTGCCCGGCGGCAAACACAATGGTGAACGCGCTGATGCCACTGGCCCACAGCACTTGCGGCAGGTTGTGCCGCACCAGCGCGGTGGTCGACGCCACCACCGACAGGAACACCCCCCCAAAGAGCAGGCCCGACGCCATCATCACCGGCCACGCCGAGGTGACGGCGGGCAGCACTGTGGCCACGCCCAGCAGCCCGTTGAGCAGCGCCAGCGCCTGCCCGCCCCGGCTGCGGTCCAGCAGGCCGGCCCAGATGCGCGATGACAGCACCACCGCCAGCCCCAACAGCGCATAAAACCACGTCACCGAGGTGCCGCTGGCGCCCTGCTCGCGCAGCAGCGCCACCACAAAGGTCATGTAGCCGATGTAACCCACCCCAAACAGGCCGTAGCCCAGCAGTGCGGGCGCCAAGGCGCGCCAGCGCACCCGCGCAGGCGGCGGGGCAGCATTGAACGCCGTGGGCGGGGGCGCGGGCGGCGCCAGCACCCGCAACGCGCGTGCTGGCCACCACAACACCAGGGTGGCCGCAGCGCAAGCCAGCCCCAGCGCCCACCAGGCCCAGGTCCACGCGTGCGGTGCCGGGGCGGCAGCCAGCACCGAAGGCACTAGCAAGGCCGACAGCGTGATGCCCCAACCGGTGCCGCCGTAGTACAGCCCCAGCAACAAGCCGCCCCGCCGGGGCTGGTGCGCCCCCAGGCGCGCGGCCAGCAGGCCACCGGCCACAAACACCAGTGCACTCGCCACACCGGCCAGCAAGCGCTGCAGCAGCAGCGGCGCGGCCTCGGTAAAAAAACCGCTGAGCCCCATGAAGAGCGTGGCCAGCACAGACCCTGCCAACAACACCGTGCCAGGGGCCAGGCGCCGCAACAACAGGGGAGTGGCCAGCGCACCCAGCAGATAGCCCAGCGCATTGACAGTGTTCATGGCACCGGCCAGCGTGTACGACCAGCCCAGGTCCTCGCGCATGGGAGGCAGCAGCAAGGCATACGCAAACCGCGTGATGCCCAGCGAAATCGCGGCCCCCATCGACAGCGCTACCGCCAGCCACAAAGCCGGAATGGCAGGCGTCGCGGATGCGGAGGGACACGCAGGTGGGGGGGGGTGGGGGTGTGCAGGCATGGGAGCTTTTGATTCTGCCCCACCCCCCAACAACGTGCTGGTCGCCCGGCACAACGGAACACAAGGCACCGGATCACGCCTCACCATGCCGCAGAGCCTTTGTTACACCCGCCGTTATCACAAAACCAGAGCCCTTGTTGACGCATGTGCGCTGCACGTTTTGTGTTGCAGCATTAACCTCCGGGTGTTGATCGATTGTGTGCAACCCGTTTTCTGAAAGCTGATCCATGCCTTTTCTGTCCGACCCCGTACAAGCCGGTGACTTGCAACTGGCCAACCGCATTGCCATGGCGCCGCTCACGCGCAACCGCTCGCCCAACGCTGTGCCCACCGACCTCGTGGCCACGTACTACACGCAGCGTGCCAGCGCCGGGTTGCTGATCTCCGAAGCCACCGCCATCACCCAGCAAGGCCAGGGCTACGCGGATGTGCCCGGCCTGTACGCGCCCGAGCAGATCGCTGGCTGGAAGAAAGTCACCTCGTCTGTCCACGCCGCAGGCGGCAAGATCGTGGTGCAGCTGTGGCATGTGGGCCGTGTCTCGCACACCGACCTGCAGCCGGGCAACGCGGCGCCTGTGGCACCGTCCGCCATCCAGGCCAAGACCAAGACCGTGCTCATCAAGGACGGCGTGCCCACCTTCGTCGAAACCTCCATGCCCCGCGCACTGGAGCTGGCCGAGATCCCCGGCATCGTGGCAGACTACCGCCGCGCAGCACGTGCCGCCATCGACGCGGGGTTTGATGGTGTTGAAGTGCACGCCGCCAATGGCTATCTGATCGACCAGTTTCTCAAGACCGGCAGCAACACCCGCACCGACGCCTACGGCGGCAGCATCGAGAACCGCGCCCGCTTGCTGGTCGAGGTGTTGACCGCTGTCTCGGCAGAAATCGGCGGCGGCCGCACCGGCATTCGCCTGTCGCCCGTCACCCCCGCCAACGACGTGATCGACGCCGACCCACAACCCCTGTTTGAGTATGTGGTGCGCCAGTTGGGGGCCCTGGGCCTGTCGTACATCCACGTCATCGAGGGTGCCACCGGCGGCCCGCGCGAAGTGGAAGGCCGCCCGTTCGACTACGCCGCCCTCAAGGCCGCGTACCGCGCCGCAGGCGGCAACGGCGCCTGGATGGTGAACAACGCCTACGACAAGGCGCTGGCCGAAACCGCCCTGGCCAACGGTGCCGACATCGTGGCCTTTGGCCGCCCCTTCATCGCCAACCCCGACCTGGTCACCCGCCTGGAGCGCAACGCGCCGCTGAACGAAGTGAACCGAGCCACGCTGTATGGCGGCGGAGCCGAGGGGTATACGGACTACCCGGCCCTAGCAGCGGGCTGAACAGCCCTGCCGCCAGCGGCAGTCTCGCCACACAACGGTGGATACCGGCGCACCCCAGGCCAGGGCCGCCGCGCAAGGGCCGCCCCGCCGCGCTGGCGGCGTCCCCCTGCCCGCGCAGCGCAGCGTAGCGAGAGCGGGGGGAAGCGGCGAAGCCGCTCAGGGGGGTGAACCCAATCCAATCGGGCCGGGCGCCCGCATCACGATGCGGGTGAACAACCGGTCGTACGCCGCATCCCGCGGCCTGCCGGGTGCCAGAGGGTTGATGTTGCTGGCAAAGGCGGCATCCAGCGCCACCCAGTCAGCCGCCGACAAGTGCTTCTGCGCGGCGGGCAACACCACAGTTTCTTCCAGCCGCATGTGGTCCAGGTAAAACTGGATGTAGCGCCGCAGCGACTCGCCAAACGCCTCGCGGCGCACATCGCCCATCAGCTCCCACCCCAGCAGCTGGTGCTGCAGTTCACGCACGGCCGCTTCGCCACCCACGTGGTCGCGCTCAAGCTTCGCAATGGTTTCTGCGGCCTCGGGCGCGCGCTCTGCCACCTTGGGAAACAGCCAGCGGGACTCCTTGGGGTGGTGTTGCCGCTCTGGAAACTCATCGATGTAAAACAGCATTGCCCGCATCACATCAAAAAAGGCCGCTGGCTCGTCGCCCGGCCCTTGGTCCAGCATCAGGCGCAACGAGTGAAGCATGGCGGCCAGTGACGCATGCTCCTCGCGAATGGTTCGCAGACTGATCGATGGCATGGCACACGCTCCCCAGGTTGGACGAGCCTCAAGGGTGCCATGCGGTACCAGTCCAGGCCATGACGCAGGTCAACCTTCAGGCACGCCACAGACCCGTCACCGTCACGCTGAACGGTGGACCGCACAACAGCGCGAGCACCCATAAAAAAGCCCCACAAGCAGCAACGCTTGCAGAGCCTTGGCAATTGCAGCGCTCGATCAGAGGGCCGCTGCTGTGGAGTTAACGCGTCAACCGCGCCTGGTCGGGGCCTGCCGGCAACACTGGCGACGCACCGTGGTGCGGTGCCGCCACCGGATGAGACGCCGGGTGGCCATGGCCCATCGATTCGGCCAGCTGGAACTGCTGCACCACCTGCGACAGGCGGGCCGCCTGCTCGCGCAGCGACTCGGCCGCAGCGGCAGACTCTTCCACCAGCGCGGCGTTCTGCTGCGTCATGCGGTCAATCTCGCCCACCGAGCTGTTCACCTGGCCAATACCAGCCGACTGCTCCGATGCCGCCGCCGTGATCTCGCCAATGATGTCGCCCACGCGCTGCACGCTGCTCACGATGTCCTTCATCGCCGTGCCCGCTTCTTCCACGTGGCGCACGCCGCCGTCCACGGCGGTCACGCTGTTGCTGATCAGACCCTTGATGTCGCTGGCCGCCGCCGCCGAGCGCTGGGCCAGGCTGCGCACTTCGCTGGCCACCACGGCAAATCCGCGTCCCTGCTCACCCGCGCGGGCGGCCTCCACGGCCGCGTTCAGCGCCAGGATGTTGGTCTGGAAGGCGATGGAGTCGATCAAACCAATGATGTCGCCGATCTTGCGGCTGGAGGTCGAGATCTCGTGCATGCTGGCCACCGCCTGCTGTACCACCCCGCCGCCGTGGGTCGCCATCTGCGATGCCGACGCTGCCAGCTGGTTGGCCATCTGCGACGACGATGCGGTTTGCTGCACGGTGGAGGTGAGCTGTGTCAGCGACGACACCGCCTCTTGTGCATTGCTGGCCGTCTGCTCGGTGCGCTGCGACAGGTCCTGATTGCCGGTGGCAATCTCCTGGCTGGCTGTGGCGATGTTGCCGCTGGCGTCCCGCACCTGCGCCACCAGAGATGCCAAGCCCTGCTGCATGTCGCGCAACGCGCGCTGCAGGTCGGCCACTTCGTCCTTGCCCTCGGCCACAATGTTTTGCGACAGGTCACCCCCCGCAATCGCCTGCGCCATCTTGCGAGCGTCTTCCAGCGGGCGGCAGATAGAGTTCATGTTCATCAGCGTGGTGGGCACCACCACCACCACGGTGATCAGCACCGCCAGCACAAACAGCCATTTCGTCTCGTCCGACACCTGTCCCTGTTGAGCCACTGATTTTTCGACCTCGCTGCGCAACACGGCATCCAGCTCGGCCATCAACTTGTCGGCCTCGTCGAACTCGGCCACTGCCTTGCCGCTCATGCGGTTGGCAATGGTGGCGGTGTCGTAGCCACTGGCTTCCAGCTGGCGCGCCACGTGCGCAAAGAGCTCGCGGTAGCTGTCCAGGCGCTTGACGATGTTGCGTACCACGGGGTTGTCAGAGTCTTCTTCGCCTTCCAGAAACTTGGACGCTGTCTTCTTGGCCTTGTCCTGGCTCGCAATCCACTTGGCATGGGCGGCCTTCACGGCCTCAGGCTTTTCGTAGCCAATGATCATGTCTTTCTCGAACTGGCGAATGGCACCCATGTCACCCCGCAGTTCGGCCATGTAGCCCACCTCGGCAAACGAGTGGTCCATGAAGTCCTGGCTCATCGCATGGATGCGGAACATGCCCAGCATGCCCGCGCCGCCCAGCATTCCCAACAAAGCCAGAACCACGCCGATGGCCCCCAGCATTCGAAAACGTATGGTGAAGTTCCGCATGAGCGAGAAGAGATTCATGATCTGTCGTCCTTCATATTGGTATGTGCGCGCTGGCCGTTGGTCCTGTGGACGTCGCCGACCTGCAACAAAACGTTGCAGTTTGCCAGACAACCGTGACGCAGTCGTACGTGTTTATCACATGCGCCACCGCTTGAGTAAGAGGGCATTCGCCATCACGCTGACCGAACTCAGTGCCATGGCTGCGCCCGCCACCACCGGGCTCAGGTAGCCCAGCGCCGCCAGCGGGATGCCCGCCACGTTGTACGCAAATGCCCAGAACAGGTTCTGCCGAATCTTCATCACTGTGCGCCGCGAAATGTCCAGCGCCGCGGCCACCAGCATCGGGTCGCCGCGCATCAGCGTGATGCCCGCCGCATGCATGGCCACATCGGTGCCGTTGCCCATCGCCATGCCCACATCTGCCGCCGCCAGCGCCGGGGCATCGTTAACGCCGTCGCCCACCATCGCAACATGATGGCGCTGCCCGTCAGCGCCCTGTTGCAGCGCCACCACCTTGGCGGCCTTGTCACCCGGCAGCACCTCGGCCATCACGTCGCCTGCGTCCGGGTCCAGTCCCAGGCGCCGGGCCATGGCCTCGGCCGCGCCCCGGTTGTCGCCCGAGATCATCACCGTGCGAATGCCACGCGCCTTGAGCGCCGCCAGCGCCTCGCGCGCGCCGGGCTTGGGTTCGTCGCCAAAGGCCATCAGCGCCTGCAGTTGTAAACCTTGGGGATCACGCTGCGCCACCGCCGACACCGTGGCGCCTTCGCGCTGCAAGGCGTCTGCACGATCTGCCAGCGGGCCCATGTCCACGCCCAGCTCCTGCATCCAGCGCAGGCTGCCCACCAAATAGCCCTGGCCCGCCACCTCGCCCTCAGTGCCCCGGCCGGGCACAGCACGCACATCCTGGGCGGTCGTCACGTGAACCTGGCGCTCGCCCGCAGCCGCCACCACCGCACGCGCCAGCGGGTGTTCACTGCCGCTTTGCACCGCGGCCACCGCCGCCATCACGGACGCCTCATCCAGCCCGGGCACCACTTCAAACGCCGTCAGCCGCGGCTGCCCCACCGTCAGCGTGCCAGTCTTGTCAAAGGCCACCACATCCACCTTGTGGGCCAGCTCCAGCGCCTGCACGTCCTTGATCAGAATGCCGTTCTTGGCCGCCACGCCCGTGCCCGCCATGATGGCCGCTGGCGTGGCCAGCCCCAGCGCACAGGGGCAGGCAATCACCATCACGGCCACGGCGTGGATCAGTGCGGCCTCCATGCCCACACCCATCCACAGCCAACCCAGCAACGTGGCCAGGGCCACCACCAGCACCACGGGCACAAAGACGGCCGACACCTGATCCACCAGCCGCTGGATGGGTGCCTTGGCCGCCTGGGCATCTTCCACCAGCCGGATGATGTGGGCCAGCACCGTCTCGGCCCCCACCGCTGTCACCGCCATCACGATGCGCCCATCGCCATTGATGGAGCCGCCGGTGAGCGGTGCGCCCACATCGCGGGCCACCGGCAAGGGCTCGCCGGTCAGCATGGATTCATCCACCTGTGTGTGGCCCTCGTGCACCGTGCCATCCACCGGGATGCGTTCGCCCGGCCGCACCACCAGTTGGTCGCCCACCAATACCTCGGCCACCGGCACATCCACCTCGCCAGACTTGGAGAGCAGGTGCACCACGTCCGGCCGCAGCGCATGCAGCGCGCGAATGGCCGCCGTGGTCTGGCGCTTGGCGCGCGCCTCCAGCCACTTGCCCAGCAGCACCAGCGTGACCACCACGGCGGAGGCCTCGAAGTACAGGTGCGGCGCATGCCCTTCATGGGCCGTCAACCACAGCCACACCGACAGGCCCCAACCCGCGCTGGTACCCATGGACACCAGCAAATCCATGTTGCCCGACAGCGCCTTCAGGGCATGCCAGCCCGCCTTGTAAAACCGTGCCCCCAAAATGAACTGCACCGGTGTGGCGAGCAAAAATTGCACCCAGGCAGGCAACATCCAGTGCTGTCCAAACAAGTCACCGACCATCGGCAACACCAACGGTGCAGACAGCAGCAAGCCAATGCCCACGGGCATGAACCCCGCCCAAGGCGATGCGTCCTCGAACGCCTCCTCCTGCCCTGCCGCGCGAGGCTCGTAGCCCGCGTTGCGCACCGCTCGGCGCAACTGGGCCTCCATCGCGGCGCCATCAGCGCCCGCATCCAGGGCAAACGCGATGCGCGCCGATTCCGTCGCCAGGTTGACGGTAGCTTCCTGAACCCCGGGCACTTTGCGCAACGCACGCTCGACACGACCCACACAACTGGCACAGGTCATGCCGCCGATGCCCAGGTCGAACTGCTGCGCACCGGGCGCCTGCGAGGGGGAGAGGGTAGTGATTGAAGTGGTCATGCCCGAAAGTTACAGCTTGCCATGGTGTCAGGGTCAACACCTTGCTGAAAATCAAGACGGCGCCTTGTCCGATAGTCTGGCCAGCCTCCAGGTGGTCGAATTTTGCCCATGGCTTCTTCCACACCCCCCACAACTCCACCGGCACGCACCGGCCAAGCACCCCCACCGCTGGACCGCGCCGCCTTCCGCGAACGCTTTCTGCAGGACTTTCAGGACCCGCGATTCGCACAGGAGGCTCCCGATGCGCTGGAGCGCATCGAGGCTATCGCCTGGCGCAATTACGACGAGGGCCGCAAGGCGCCGCGCACCCGCAAGGCGGGCCCCGGCTATGCCGACCCGGACTACGACCTTTCGGTGGACTGGATCGAGGCCAAAGAACGCATCGACGCTGCCCGCGTGCGGTGGGCCGACCCCGAGTCGCCCTCGCGCGTGCTGCTGGTTTGCGGCTCGGCCCGCAACGACGGCACCTGCCCGGGGGAGATCTCCAAAAGCTGGCGCATGTTGCACATGGCGCGCGAGGTGCTGGAGGCAGCGCACATCGAGGTCGACCTGCTGGACCTCAGCCGCGTCACGTCAGACTATGCCCGGCACATTCACCCTTGCAAGGGCTGCGTGTCCACCGCCATGCCGCTGTGCCACTTTCCGTGCAGTTGCTACCCCAACCACGGCGAGCGCCAGACCGGCGACTGGATGAACGAAATCTACGAACGCTGGACCGCCGCCCACGGCGTGATGATCATCACGCCGGTTTACTGGTACCAGGCGCCGAGCCCGCTCAAACTCATGATCGACCGCCTTGTCTGCGCCGACGGCGGCAATCCGGACCCCACCACCACCCACGGCAAAAAATCAGCCGAGGCCAAGGCCCTGGAGCTGGCCGGCTGGCATTACCCAAAACACCTGGAAGGCCGCACGTACGCTCTGGCCGTGCACGGTGACGTGGCGGGCATCGAGATGACGCGCCGAGGCATTTCGGACTGGCTTGACTGGATGGGCTTCATCGACGCAGGCCAGGCGGCGCGTCTGGACCGCTATATCGGGTACTACGAAAGTTACGCGCAAAGCCACGAGGTGCTGGACCGCGACACCGCCATGCAATCGGAGATCCGCGGTGCGGCCCAGGCCCTCGCCGTGGCGGTAGGTGAGCTGCGCGCGGGCCGACTGTCGCGGCCCGACGCCGGGGTGCGGCGCGCACGGCCCAAGTAGCCCCGGCACGCCGCAAGTGCTCGGTCCGTATTTCCGCATGTCCGCATGTCCGCATGTCCGCATGTCCGCACACTTGACCCTGTCACCGTGTGCAGGTTTACGCTTCCATCTGCCATCTGGTTCCCGCTCAAGGGGGGACCCCTTCACACCACAGGAGCAAAACATGCAGACATCCACCACCCCTTCCCCCTACGAATTCACCGTGCAAGGTATGACCTGCGGCCACTGCGAGCGCGCCGTCACAGGCGCCGTGCAGGCGCTTGACCCCCTCGCTACCGTCCGCATAGACCGCGCCGCCGGGCACGTGAGCGTGGAAAGCACCGCACCGCGCGAGGCACTGGCAGCGGCCATCGCCGAAGAAGGCTACGCCGTCGCGCCATGAGCAAAACGACGATGGATCGGGCAACCCGGGCCGACGCACCCGCACAGCGGCCCACCCACTGGCCGGTGCCCATCGGCGTAGCGGCCCGGCGCGCGGGCATCTCGGCACGCATGGTGCGGCACTACGAATCGCTGGGCCTCATCAACGGCGTGGCGCGCACCGACAGCGGCTACCGCCAGTACACCGAGGCCGACGTGCACGCCCTGCACTTCATCCGCCGCAGCCGCGACCTGGGCTTCTCGATGGAAGAAATCGCCGAACTGCTCGGCCTGTGGCACGACCGCAGCCGCGCCAGCAGCCAGGTCAAACGCATTGCCCAGCAGCACATCGACGACCTGAGCGAACGCATCGCCCAGATGCAGGCCATGCAGCGCACGCTGCAAATGCTGGTGTCGTGCTGCCAGGGCAACGACCGGCCGGATTGCCCGATATTGGATGACCTGGCGGCGGGGCACGCAGACCCGAGCAGCGGCAGCAGCACGCCACAACGCAAAACGCTATCAAACAAATAGCTGCTAACGCTTATCCATCAAGCGCTAGAGTCCAGTTTGTCTCAAATTTCTCAGTAGCGCGACCTCTCACGCCTCACCGGACCGCGCCGGTGTCTTGGCTTTTCCGCTCGCCGCTTTGCGCTTCGGAGCAGGCGCTGGAGCCGCGCCCAGCGGCGTGTGGTCCGCAGCCCGCCGCAAGACCCCGTCACACAGCGTTGCAATGCACTGCTGCGCCACCTGCTCGGGCGTGTATTCGCCGCCGGGCTGGTACCAGCGGCCAATCCAGCTCAGGGCACCTGCAATCACAAATGCCGTCATCTTGGGGTCGCACGGCTGCAGCGATCCTTCGGCCACGCCCTCGGCCACCAGGCGGCGAAACTCCTGGTCGATGGCGGACTTCAGACGCCGCAGCTCCTTGCGGCTGTCGGGCGGCAGTTGCTCGTCGCCCACGCGGATCAGGCACATGCCGAAGTCCTGCGTGACGATGCGCGCATACACCTGCATGCAGGTCATCAGCTGGTCAATGGCCTTGCCGCCTGCGGCGCGCGATGCGTCGATGCCCTCCAGCATCATCTCCAGCCCCTTGCTCACACACTGCAACAGGATCTCGTCCTTGTTCTTCACGTAGTAGTACAGCGTGGGTTTGGTCACGTTCAGGCGTGCGGCGATGTCGTCGAGCGAGGTGGCGTGAAAGCCGCGCTCGTTGAACAACTGCGCCGCGGCCTGTAGAACTGCGTTGCGCTTGGCTTCGCGCTGCTGTTCACGGAGCGATACAGGGGCCCAGGGCGAAGCGCTGGCGGGCTCGGACTCTGCCGCGTGCGCGGCGGACGGGGTCGATGGCACCGCGCGTGGGGCACTGCGTCGGGACGATGCCGCTTTTGCAGGGGGCATGGGTGGCGATTCCTCGGGAAAGTACGGATGCTGAATGGGGTGTTGGCTTCCAGAATCTACTCACGAGTAAACAGTTTACGCACAAGTAGGAAATTTCTGCGCAGTCTGCAAGAAATTTCTGGCGAGAAGCCCCGAATAACCCGTATTAGAAAGCCAATGGAGACACTCCTTTCCGGCCCCTCTGCTGCCACGCCCCTGCTCCAGGTGGATGGCGTGACCCTGGCGTTTGGCGGCGTCAAGGCGCTCACCGGCGTGGGATTTGATGTGGTGCCGGGCGCCATCACCGCCGTCATCGGGCCCAACGGTGCGGGCAAGACCTCGCTGTTCAACACCATCTCCGGTTTTTACCGCCCCACTCAGGGCTCCATTCGCTTCCAGGGCCAGGACATCACCCGCACGCCCGCACCACAGCGCGCCAAGCTGGGCCTGGGGCGCAGCTTTCAGAACATTGCGCTGTTTCGCGGCATGACGGTGCTCGACAACATCAAACTGGGCCGCCACGCGCACCTCAAGACCAACGTGCTCGACGCGCTGTTCTACCTGGGCCGTGCGCGCCGCGAAGAGGCCGAGCTGCGCCGCGACATCGAGGAACGCATCATCGACTTCCTCGAAATCGACCACATCCGCCACGCGCCCGTTTCGGCCCTGCCCTACGGCCTGCAAAAGCGCGTGGAAATGGCGCGCGCCCTGGCCATGCAGCCGCAGATCCTGATGCTGGACGAACCGGTGGCCGGCATGAATCGCGAAGAGACCGAAGACATGGCCCGCTTCATCCTCGACGTGCGCGAGGAATGGGGCGTGACGGTGCTCATGGTCGAACACGACATGGGCATGGTGATGGACCTGTCGGACCACGTGGTGGTGCTCAACTTCGGCCAGGTCATTGCGCAGGGCACCCCGGCCGAGGTGCAGGCCAACCCCGAGGTCATCCGCGCCTACCTGGGTGCGGGCGACGTGGGCGACCTGCGCGCCAGGCTGCGAGCCGACGCCGCAAAAAATACCCACCACCAAACCACCCCACAGGGAGCCGCGTGATGGATTGGGCCTACCTGTTTGAAATCAGCCTCACGGGCGTTGCGGGTGGCGGGCTCTACGCACTGGCCGCGCTCGCGTTCGTGATGGTCTACAAGGCCACGCGCGTGGTGAACATTGCGATTGGCGAGCTGCTCATGGTGGGCGCCTACCTGTTCTTCACCTTTGCCGCCACGTTTGCGCTGCCGCTGTGGCTAGCCATACCAGCGGCGGTGCTGGGCACAGGGCTGCTGGGTGCGGTGATCGAACGCACCATGATCCGCCCGCTGCTGGGCGAGCCGCCGATTTCCGTCTTCATGGTCACGGTGGGCCTGGCTTCAGTGCTCGTGGGCCTGGTCGAAATGATCTGGACGGCTGACCAGCGCCGCCTGCCCGACTTCATGCCCAGCCAGCCCATCATGGTGGGCGACGCCTTTCTTGCACCCAAAGTGTTCTGGGGTGCGGTGATTGCCGTCGTTTTCATCGTCGCGGTGCTGCTGGTGTTCCGCTTCTGGCGCGGCGGCGTGGCCCTGCGCGCCACGGCCAGCGACCAGGCGGCCGCGTATTCGGTGGGCATCAACGTACCGCGCGTGTTCTCACTGGCGTGGGTCGCGTCCGCCATGCTGGCGGCCATCTCCGGGATCATCGTCGGCTCGATTGGCGGCATCTCGTCCAGCATGGGCGTGTTCGGGCTGTCGGTGCTGGTGGTCGTCATCGTCGGGGGGCTCGACAGCGTGCTGGGCGCTCTCATCGGCGGCATTCTCATCGGCCTGATCGAGGCGCTGGCCGGGGCCTACCTGGGTGGCGAATACAAGCTGCTGGCCACCTTCATCGTGCTGGTCGCGGTACTGCTGGTGCGCCCGTACGGCCTGTTCGGCACCCATGAGATAGAGAGACTCTGATGCGCATCGGAACCCTCAAGGAAACCTACATCGCCGACGCGGCGCTGTTCGACTCGCGCACGCAAAAGGTCTGGCTGGCCGTGGGCGCAGCATTGCTGGTGCTGTTTCCCTTCATGGCCAGCGATTACTGGCTGTACCTGGCCTGCCTAGTCAGCATCAACGTGGCCAGCGCCACGGGGCTCAACATTCTCACGGGCTACACGGGGCTGGTCAGCCTGGGGCAGGCCGCCTTCATGGGCCTGGGTGCCTACACGGTGGCGGTGCTGGAAACACGCGTGGGCACACCGTTCTTGCTGAACCTGCTGGCGGGGGGCTTTGTGGCCATGGTGGGTGGCCTCATCGTGGGCATTCCGTCGCTGCGCGTGAAAGGGCTGTATTTAGCGATTGCCACCATTGCTGCATCGTTCATCGCGCACTTCATCTTTGCCAACTGGAAGTTCACCGGTGGCACCGGGGGCCTGAGCGTGCCACCCGCCAAGCTGTTTGGCACACCTCTGGAAACCTCGTTCCGCCTGTACTGGCTCATCGTCCCCGTCACCATCCTCATGCTGCTGGGCGCGGCCAATCTGTTTCGCACGCGGGTGGGTCGCGCGTTCATTGCGATTCGCGACCGCGACATCTCGGCCGAGGTGCTGGGCATTCCGCTCTTGCGCTACAAGCTGCTGTCGTTTGGCCTGTCGTCGTTCTACGCGGGCGTGGCGGGCGGGCTGTGGGCGTATTTCTTTCGCGTGGTCACGCCCGAGAGCTTTCCGCTGCAGATGTCCATCTTCTTCCTGGCCGCGATCATCGTCGGCGGCATGGGCTCCATCCTGGGCGGCGTCCTGGGGGCGGTCTTCATGACCATGGTGCCCGAGGTGCTCAAGCTGGTGGTCGACCTGCTGCCCGGCGGCAGCGAGCTGACGGTGTTTCTCTCACCTGTGCGCACCGTCATCTTTGGACTGCTGATCATCGGTTTTCTCGTCTTCGAGCCTCATGGCCTGGCCGAAGTGTGGCGGCGCATCCGCCGTTTCTTCCATCTCTGGCCTTTCCGCAATTAAATCAACAGGAGACAAACGTGGACACACAACGCACTTCCATCCAGCGCCGCCATCTGCTGCTCGGAGCGGCAGGCGCCGCCGCGCTCACCAGCCCCTTGTCGGTGCTGGCGCAGTCGAGCGAAGAAATCGTCATCGGCGGCTCCATCCCGCTCACGGGCGTGTTCGCATTCGCGGGCGTCGGCATCAATGCCGGCATGGGCGACTACGTGAAGATGGTCAACGACGCGGGTGGCATCAAGGGCCGCAAGCTCAAGTACGTGCCCGAGGACACGGGCTACAAGGTCGATGTCTCGGTGGCCGCGTACAAAAAGATCACCAGCCAGAACAAGGTCCACCTGTACTACGGCGACTCCACCGGTTTCGCCAAGACCATCAACCCCGAACTGGACCGTGCAGGCACCACGCTGATGGCGGGCGCCTCGTTCGCCTCGGAGCTGAACGACCCTGCCAAGTACCCGAACCAGTTTCTGGTGGGCCCCGACTACACCGAAATGTTCGGCATCCTGCTCAAGCACATCGCCAAAGAGAAGCCTGGTGCAAAGGTGGCCTTCGTGTATTCCGATTCGGAATTCGGCCGCGACCCTATCGAGAAAAGCGAGGCCGAAGCCAAGAAGCTGGGGCTGTCGGTGCCCGTCAAGATCATGACGCCCGCTGGCAGCGTGGACGTGTCCACCGAGGTCATCAAGCTGCGCCGCGCGGCCCCCGACTACACCATCTTCCACGGCTACATCCTCGCGCCCATCCCCGAGTTCATCACCCAGGGCAAGCAGCAGGGCATGACCAGCAAGTGGATGGGCACGTTCTGGACCATGGACAGCTCCACCGTGATGAAGATGGGCGAAGCCGCCGACGGCTTCATGGGCGTGATGCCCTACCGCTACTACTACGACACCGAAAAGGCGCCCATGCTGGAGAAGATCCGCGCCATGCGGCCCGAGTACCAAAGCACTGCCTACATCCAGGGTTTCCTGGCCGCCATGCTGTTCACCGAAGCGGCCAAGCGCACGCTGGATGCGGGCAAGGAATTGAACGGCAAGAACTTGAAGGCCGCGCTCAATAGCATCAAGGACTTCGACACGGGCGGGCTGATCGGCGTGCCGATCACCATCAGCGGCAACTCCATTCCCGTGGGCCGTGTCTATCGGGCTGACATGAAGGCGCAAAAAATGGTGGCCGCGTCGGGCTGGATCAAACTCTGACCGTGCCTTTGCCATGACCCAGCCAACCCCGGCCCACGTCCTCGAAGTCAACAACATCGAGGTCATCTACAACAAGGTGGTGCAAGCCCTGCGCGGCCTGTCTCTGGCCGTGCCGCGTGGGCAGATCGTGGCGCTGCTGGGCAGCAACGGGGCGGGCAAGAGCACTACGCTCAAGGCGGTGTCGGGGCTGCTGGCGCTGGAAGATGGAACGGTGGAGAGTGGCCGCATTCTCTTCAACGGCCAGCCCACCGCCCAACTCGCACCCCAGCAACTGGTGCGCAACGGTCTCAGCCATGTGATGGAGGGCCGTCGGGTGTTTGAAGACCTCACGGTCGAAGAAAACCTGGTGGCCGCCACCTATGCGCTTACGGGGCGCAGTGGCGCAACGCCCGACTTTGATCTGGTCTACAGCTACTTCCCGCGCCTGCATGAGCGGCGCAAGGGCCTGGCCGGTTATCTGTCGGGCGGCGAGCAGCAGATGCTGGCCATTGGCCGCGCGCTGATTGCACAGCCCCAGCTCATCCTGCTCGACGAGCCCTCGCTGGGCTTGTCTCCCAAGCTGGTCGAAGACATCTTCACCATCATCGCGCGCATCAACGCCGAGCGTGGCACCAGCATGCTGCTGGTCGAGCAGAACGCCACCGTGGCGCTGGCCGTGGCGCACCGGGGCTACATCATGGAGAACGGCAAGATCGTGATCGACGGAACGGCCGAACGCCTGGCCAACGACCCCGATGTGCGCGAGTTCTACCTGGGCATGGGTGGTGGCGGCGAAGCGAAAAGCTTCAAGGACATCAAGCACTACAAGCGCAGAAAGCGCTGGTTGTCATGAGCACACTTTCCGACCTCACCCTGCCCCAGATGCTGCGCGAACGCGCGCGCACCGATGCGCAGCGCATTGCCATCCGGCAAAAGGACTTCGGCATCTGGAAGCCCTTTACCTGGTCGCAGTACCACGAGCGCGCCTGCCACTTCGGCCTGGGCCTCAAGGCGCTGGGCCTGCCCACAGGCGGCCACGTGGGCGTGATTTCGGAGAACCGCATCGAATGGGTGCTGGCCCAGATGGGCGCGGGACTGGTGGGCGCGGTGACGGTGGGCGTGTACCCCACCAGCCCCACCAACGAGGTGGCTTATGTGGTGGGCCATGCCGACATTGAGATCATGGTCTGCGAAGACCAGGAGCAGACCGACAAGCTGCTGGCCGCGCTACCCGATCTGCCGCGCCTGAAGAAGATCGTGGTCATGGAGACCAAGGGCCTGCGCAGCTTTGCGCCCGAAGTGCGGCAGTTCATCGCCACCTTTGACGAGATCGAAAAGCTGGGGGCCGCGTCGGCCCAGCAAACCATGATCGACGACGCACTGGCGCGCCAGACGCTGGACGATGTGGGCCTGATGATCTACACCTCGGGCTCCACCGGCGCACCGAAGGGCGCGATGATTTCGTACCGCAACATCCGGGGCGTGGTGCCGGGCATCGTGGACCGGCTGGAGCTGTCGCGGGACACCACCCACCTGTCGTACCTGCCGCTGTGCCATGTGGCCGAGCAGATGCTGACAAGTTTTGTGCCGGTGTACGTGGGTTCGCAGGTGAACTTTGGCGAATCCATCCGCACCGTGCAGGAAGACCTGCGCGAAGTGGCGCCCACCATGTTCCTCGGCGTGCCCCGCATCTGGGAAAAGATGCACGCCGCCATCAGCATCAAGCTTCAGGAAACCGGTGGCCTGCGCCGAACGCTGTTCCACAAGGCTTACAACGCCTGCAAACCCCTGGCCGAAAAGCCTCGTGCGCGTTGGAGCATCGGGGACATGTTCACCTACACCGCCTGCTACTGGCTGGTGTTCCGTGCACTGCAAAACTTCATCGGTCTGCGCGAGGCCCAGGTGGCGCTCACCGGCGCCGCACCCATCCCGCCCGACGTGGTGCGGTTCTTCCGCGTGCTGGGCGTGCCGCTGGTCGAGGTCTACGGCCTGACCGAATCCACCGGCATGGTCACCGGCCACCGGCTCCACGATGTGGTGGTGGGCACGGTGGGCGTACCCACCAGCGGTGTGGAATGGCGCATTGCCAGAACTGGCGAGTTCCAGATCAAGGGCGACATGGTGTTTGCCGGCTACTACAAGAACCCCGAGGCCACGGCCACGAGCATTGTGGACGGCTGGCTGCACACAGGCGACGTGGTGCGCGAGGAACAGGGCCAGATCAAGATCGTGGACCGCTTGAAGGACATCATGATCACCGCGGGCGGCAAGAACCTCACGCCGTCCGAGATCGAGAACACCATGAAGGGCAGCCCCTTCATCAAGGAATGCATCATCGTGGCCGAGGCCCGCAAGTTTGTCGGCGCGCTGGTGATGATCGACTACGAAACGGTGGGCAAGTGGGCCGAGGCGCGGCGCATTCCGTTCACCCACTTTCGCTCGCTGGTGGAGCACCCCGAGGTGCGCAGCCTCATCGATGCGGAAATCAACACCGGCAACCAGCGCCTGGCGCAGGTCTCGCAGATCCGCAAGTTCCACCTGCTCACCAAAGAGCTGGACCACGACGACGGCGAAGTGACCGCCACCATGAAAGTGCGCCGCTCCAGCATCTATAAGACGTATGCGGCAGAGATCGAAGCCCTGTACCACTAGCCACGGCCCTGCGACTGGCTACAGGGCCAACCACTATCAAAACAGGAGCTATCAGCGCTTTACCAATAAGCGCCAGAGGCCAATTTGACATGAAAAACACCGCCCCCCTGCTGCTGGAACGCGACGGCTCCATTGCCACCCTGCGCTTCAACCGGCCCGATGCCCTGAACGCCATCGACGTGCCACTGGCCAACGCCTTCCTGGCCGCCGTGCAATCCATCGCCGCCGACCCCGGTGTGCGGGCCGTGGTGCTGTGTGGCAACGGCAAAGGCTTCATGGCCGGGGGCGACCTGGCCACGCTGCGAGCCGACCCGGTGCAGGGCGCGATCAACATCCTCACCCCACTCAACGCCGCGCTGCAAATGCTCACGCAGATGAATGCCCCCGTCATCGCGCAGGTGCATGGTGTGGCCGCTGGCGCGGGCCTGAGCCTGCTGCTCATGGCCGACTACGTGCTGATGGCCGAAGGCACGCGCCTGAACCTGGCCTACATCAACCTGGGCACCAGCTGCGACGTAGGCGCCTCGTGGGCGCTGCCGCGCATCGTGGGCCTGCGCAAGGCGCTGGAGATCGCGCTGCTGGGCGATGCCTTCACCGCCGAAGACGCGCTGCGCCTGGGGCTGGTCAACCGCGTGGTGCCGGTGGCAGAACTGGAGACCGCCACCACCGCCCTGGCCCAGCGCCTGGCGGCCGGGCCCACCGTGGCCTATGGCGCCATGAAGCGGCTGATGCGCGCATCAACGGACCACACGCTGGCCGAACAACTGGCCGCCGAAAAAGAAGCATTTGTGCACTGTGCAAGCACCGAGGACTTTCGCGCGGGGGTGGAGGCGTTTCACCAGCGCCAACTCGCGCGATTTGCGGGGCGCTGAACGCCACGGACCGCTTCTGCCGTCCCCGTCTTCTCAGTCCTTCCTTCCTTCCTTTCTTTCTTTCTTTCTTTCTTTCTTTCTTTCAATTTTGCAGAGCCCTTCGCCATGAGTTTTTACGATGTCTACGTCCTCGCCACCGCCCGCACCGCCATCGGCACCTTTGGTGGCAGCCTGAAGGACGTACCCAACACCCAGCTGGCCACCACGGTGGTCAAGGCCGCCATCGACCGCAGCGGTCTGGCTGCTGACGCCATCGGCCACGTGGTGATGGGCAACGTGATTCCCACCGACACCAACGACGCCTACCTGGCGCGTGTGGCCGCCATCGATGCGGGTTGCCCGGTGGAAACCCCGGCCTTCAACGTCAACCGCCTGTGCGGATCGGGGCTGCAGGCCATCATCTCGGCCGCACAGGCCATTGGCTACGGCGATTGCGACGTTGCCGTTGGCGGCGGCAGCGAAAGCATGAGCCGCGGCCCCTACTTCGACACCGCCGCGCGCTACGGCATGCGCATGGGCAACGCACAAAGCATCGACTACATGCTGGGCATCCTGCACGACCCTTGGCAAAAGATGCACATGGGCATCACCGCCGAAAACGTGGCCGAGCGCTACCGCATCAGCCGCGCCATGCAGGACACCCTTGCCGCCGCCAGCCAGCAACGCGCTGCTGCCGCCATTGCAGCGGGCTATTTCAAGGCGCAGATCGTTCCCGTGGAAATCGCCACGCGCAAAGGCACGGTGTTGTTCGATACCGACGAGCATGTGCGCGGCAATACCACCGTCGAGGTACTGGCCGGGATGAAGCCCGCGTTCAGGAAAGACGGGGGCAGCGTCACCGCCGGCAATGCGTCGGGCATCAACGACGGTGCCGCTGCCGTGGTGCTCGCTTCGGGCCAGCGCGTGGCAGCCTCGGGTCTCAAGCCACTGGCGCGCCTGGTGGGTTATGCCCACGCGGGGGTGGAGCCTGCTTACATGGGCATTGGCCCCGTGCCCGCCACCCAAAAAGTGCTGCAGCGCACGGGCCTCAAAGTGCAGGACATGGACGTGATCGAAGCCAACGAAGCCTTCGCCGCACAGGCCTGCGCGGTGATCCAGGAACTGGGCCTGGACCCGGCCAAGGTCAACCCCAACGGCTCGGGTATCTCCCTGGGGCACCCCGTGGGGGCCACGGGCGCCATCATCACCACCAAGGCGATTGCCGAATTGCACCGCACGGGCGGGCGCTATGCGCTGGTGACGATGTGCATTGGCGGCGGGCAAGGGATTGCCGCGGTGTTCGAGCGGGTGTGAACGCGCACATGGCGGCAGCAGTCCCCGTCAACCCGTCAACCCGTCAAATTCGGGGTCATCTCCGGTGGGAAAGGCGGTGGAAAAAGCGGTGCAGAGTCTGCGCGCGGCGGTAACGGGCGCGCGGCTCAGTTTGCGGGACCCCGGTTCGCCAACGAGCCCAGGTATGCGCCCATGTCGTCCCGCGCTGCATCTTCCAGAACGCCTACGGAAACCGCCACACCGCCCGCCCTGAGAATTTCGATGCCGGCTCCCGCATTACGCGGATCTGGGTCGAGCGTGGCCACCACCACCCGTTGAATGCCACGCGCCACCAATGCCTTCGCACACGACGGCGTTCGGCCATGAAATGAGCAGGGTTCCAGCGTGACGAATGCGGTGACGCCCGACAGGTCACCCGACACCTGAGACAGCGCCATGGCCTCCGCATGGTGCTGACCGGGGGGCTGCGTGAAGCCGCTGGCGATCACCTTGCCATCCTTCACCAGCACACAGCCTACAGGCGGATTCGGAAGGCACGCCGGCAAGGCTTTTCGGCCCTCCACAAGGGCCAGGTGCATGAAGTCTTCAGGGAGGTGGGACATGGCGAGACAGCATGGAAATGGTGAATGGCCGGGATTTGGGACCGCGACCCCGATGAAATGACGGCTGCGTGGAAGCGCCGCTTAAAACGGCGCCGACTCCGGGTCCGTGTCCACTGGCGCAGTCGCTGGCCCGGTGATCGCGCGGCCCACCACATCCTTGCCTTTGGGTGACACCGGCACGGTGGCATCGAGCCCGGCGCCGGAAGCGCTTGCTGAAGCACCACCACCACCGCCATTGGCAGCACCCGCGACGGCCTGCGCCGCGCTGGCCACGCCACTTTCTGCCTCGCCGCCCAGCGCTTCGATCAAGTCGGGAATCAGCTTGACGAGTTCGCCCGTGGCAATCGCCACATCGGTGTCAAAACCGCCGTCATCCGCCTTGGTGCCTTCAAACACGGTGTCCAGAAAAGACACCTTCTTGATCTGCAGCCCTTCTGTCAGCATGAACGACACCCGGTCGTCCCAGGTCAGGGCCAGCTTGGTGGGCAGCTTGCCCGCATCGATGTGCGCCTGCACTTCTTCGATGTCGAGCGGATGGCGGGCATAACGCACCACGGCTTTTTCTTCGCTGGCGCTTTTCAGCTCGCACTCGCGGTCGACCGTGAAGCCGACGGGAGGCTCCTGCTCCTTGAGCCAGTGCGACATGGCCGCCTGTGGGCTCGTCTGCGTGTTCAGGAGCGACACCGACAGGCCGGGCAGGGCCTCGACCAGCAGCGTCACCACTTCGTCCGCGCGCCCCTGGCTCCCGGTATCGAGCACCAGCAGGCGCGAAGCGGTGTCGATCCACACCCACATCGAGCCCTGCTTGGTGAAGGCCATGGGCAGCAGGTCCAGCTTGGCCTCGTCTTTGAGCTCCTTGCTTTCCTTCTTGCCGGGCTTGCGGCCGGTTTCCTGCTCGATGCGTTCGGCCTTTTCCTTCACGCGGCGGGCCAGCACGCTGCCGGGCAGCACTTTCGATTCGACCATGAAGCGCAGGATCCACTGACCGCCCACAGACTCGGCCATGGGGCCGTGTGGGTCGCCACGCGGAGGCACCCAGCCCAGGGACTTTTCTTGCGTGGCGCCACATTCCAGAAACGGCACCTTGGCCAGGGCTTCTTCCACTTGCGTCAGTTCGACCTGCCATTGCGGGGCAATGCGGTACACGATCATGTTCTTGAACACGGAAAACCTTTTGTTGGGGTCGTTGGTGGTGGTGGGGCGGCTGGCTGCGCTGCAGGACGCGATAGACAGACAGTCACCCGGAACACGCCATTGTCGGGGGTCACCGGCGCAGGCCCTGTGGCCGCCGTGACTTGATGCAGCTCAAGGCACCGTATTCACTACTATTTAGATAGCTATCAGCGCTTATCCAATAAGCGCTACAGGTCATTTTTATCTAAAAATTGGCCCGGCACCACCACAGCTTCTTGTCACAACTTTACACAGACTCATCGAGCACGAACGGGGGCGATACATGCGGGGCGGACACTGACTCTCAATCGCCGGGACAACCGTTCCAGCGAGTTGTTTGTTCAACCCCCTGTGAAAGGACTCACACCATGGCTTTCCATTTCCACCGCCGTTTTGCCGCCACCGCTGTTCTGGCCGCCCTGGCCCTGCCCGCGCTGGCCCAGCAACCCCCTGCCCCACCCAGCGCCCCCATGGCGGGTGCGATGGCCCAGGATGGCCGCCACCAGGCCGGTGAACGCCACCACCGCCACAAAGGCGGAGGCAAACACCACGGCAACCGTGCCGAGTATCGCGCCAAGCATCTGGCGGCGCTCAAAAGCGATCTCAACTTGACGGCGGCCCAAGAACCCGCCTGGACCGCCTTCACCACGTCCATGCAACCCGGCGAGCGCACCGCGCGCCTGGACCGCAAGGACATGGACAAGCTGACCACCCCTGAACGCATTGACCGCATGCGGGCCCTGCGTGCCCAACGTGCCGCCGAGGCCGACCGCCGTGGCGAGGTCACCAAGACCTTCTACGCCGCCCTGACGCCCGAGCAGCAAAAGACCTTTGACGCCAAGGCCCACCGCGGCGGTCACCGCATGAAGGGCGGCGGCGGTGAAGGTCGCCACGGTCAGCATGGCCATCACCACGGCAAACGCGCTGGTGCCGAGGGCACACCGGCTGCACCGGCACCGGCCCAGTAAGCCAGCCCCGCTCCACCCGCGATCCACGCGGCGAGCCCCATCACCGGTGCTGGATCCAAGGCCCGGAGTTCTTTGCAGGACTCCGGGCTTTTTTGCGTGGGTTTCTCAGCGCAATTCAGGAATCTGTGGATAACGCTGGTGACAGTTCTGGCACAACCGGATGGTTATCCACATCAAAATCCAGATGCGCAAAGTTGTTGTCTGCGAGCCCCGCCTTTTGTGCCACCTGCCCCACAACCTTTGCAGCGCCGTAAACCCGCGCCAACATTGAACAAAAGTGGCTTGTCCACAGAAACAGGGCTGCTCTACTACTACTGCTATTTATATATATAAAGCTATAGAAGAATAACCAGAACCCCAAACCGGGGGCTGGAAACGGGCCTGTGGATGGTGTGCGGGCCAAGATTGCGCCGCCGGCACGTCGCCGAAATCAACAGACGGGGGTTATTGCGACGGTGCACAGCACACCCTGGAGGGTGAGCAAGTGCGCACAAGCCATCTCCTGGGAGCGCAATTTGCTATGGATAGGAGAGCTATCAGCGCTTTATCGATAAGCGCTGGAGGCACTTTTTATCGAAAATCCTCGGGGCGAACGCTCCGGTGGGTAAAACTGGGGATAGTTTTGGCACAACCCATGGGTTATCCACAGAAAAGGCCGATGACTGGTTTTTGTCCCCGTGGGGGAGACAGCGGCGCAAGGGATCGGTGCACAGGGTTCTGGCGCACGCAAGTGTGTGATTCACAAGGCAAAAAGCCAGTTGTGCACACAAAAACCGGCCTTCTACTACTACGACTATGTATTTATAGAAAACATAAGAAGAAGACAGAGGGACAACTTCAGCGCCCTGAACGCGGGGCCTTGTGGAGGGGGAGGTTCTGGGCGATTACCCGGCCGCATGCACTCCCCGCTCCCTCTTGAACGAAGAACGGCAGACGGAAAGTTGTGCGTGTGGCGGCGCGAATCCTGCAAATCCGCGCCAGGTCACCTGGCGTGCCCCACGCACGGCGGCACAAGCCCGTGCAGGCAAAAAAAGCCGCAGTCAATGCTGCGGGTGAGGGTGGCCAGACGGGGCGCTTCAACGCCCTGTGGCGTGATCTGGCAGCGTTGAACAGGTTCTCAGGGAGCTGACGGGCGCAGGAAGGCCTCTAGAACGTCCACCGATACGGGGCGGCTGAAGAGGTAGCCCTGGTAGAGCTGGCAGCCTGCGCGGGCCAGCAGATCGCGTTGCTCGGGCGTCTCCACCCCTTCGGCAATCACTTCCAGGCCCAGGTTGCGCGACAGGCCGATGATGGTCTCGACAATTGCGGCGTCGTTGGGGTCGGTCAGCAGGTCGCGCACAAAGCTCTGGTCGATCTTGAGTTGGTCGAGCGGCATGCGTTTGAGGTAGCTCAGGCTTGAATAACCGGTGCCAAAGTCGTCCAGCGAGAACCCCACGCCATAGGAGCGCAGGGCCGTCATGGTGGCGATGGTGGTTTCCATGTCTTCCACCAGCAGGCTTTCGGTCAGCTCCAGCTTGAGCTGGCCAGACGGCGCGCCAGTGATGGCCAGCACGCGGGCCACGTCGTCCACAAAACTGGCGTGGCGGAACTGGCGCGAACTCACGTTCACCGCCATGGTCAGGTGCGCCAGCGCAGGTTCGTCCTGCCAGCTCGCCAGCAACTTGCACGCGTTGTGCAGCACCCAGCGCCCCAGCGGCAGGATGAGCCCGGTTTCCTCGGCCAGCGGAATGAACTGCGCGGGCGACACCATGCCCCGCTGCGGATGGGCCCAGCGCACCAGCGCCTCCACCCCCACGCAGCGGCCCGACTGGTGCATCTGGGGCTGAAAGTGCAGCAGGAACTCGTCTTGCGCCAGGGCCGAGCGCAGGTCGGCCTCCAGCGCCGCGCGGGCCGTCACCACCTGCTGCATGTCAGGGTCAAAAAAGCGCAGCGTGTTGCGGCCCGCCGTCTTGGCCTGGTACATGGCCAGGTCGGCTTGTTTGAGGAGCTCACCCACGCTGGTCTGCTCACCCGTGAAGGGCGCAATGCCAATGCTGGGCGTGCTGCGGTACTGGTAGGCCGCCAGCGCATACGGCACGGCCAGCATGGACAGGATTTTTTCGCCCACGCCGCGTGCGTGCAGGGCCAGCTCGTGGGGTTTGGGGCTCAGCTCTTCCAGCATCACCACAAACTCGTCGCCCCCCAGCCGTGCCACGGTGTCGACACTGCGCACACAGGTGTTCAGCCGCTGCGCCACCTGTTGCAGCAGCAAGTCGCCCTGGTCGTGGCCCAGGGTGTCGTTCAGGGTCTTGAAGTTGTCGAGGTCGATGAACAGCAGTGCACCGCCCAGCTGGCGCCGCTGGGCATTGGCCAGCGCCTGGCCCATGCGGTCCATCAGCAACATGCGGTTGGGCAGACCGGTGAGCGCGTCGTAAAACGCCAGACGCTGGATCTCGCGCTCGCTGGCCTTGCGCTGGCGGATGTCGGTGTTGATAGCCAGGATCGACTGGGGCTTGCCGTCGTCCCCCAGCACCAGTGTCCAGCGCCCCTCCACCTCGATGGAGCTGCCGTCGCGGTGGCGCTGCACGATCTCGCCCGTCCACTCGCCGTGGTCAAGCACCGTCTGCGTGGCATGGCGAAAGTGGGTGGGGTCGTCGTACAGCAGGGTTTCGATGGACTGGCCCAGCGCCTGCAGCTGCGACCAGCCGTACAGGCGCTCGGCGCTCTTGTTCCAGAAAATGATGCGGTGTTCCAGGTCGCGCACCAGGATGGCGTCTTGCGCCTTGTCCAACAGCGAGGCCTGGTGGCGGATGCGGGCGTCGGCCAGCTGCCGGTCGATTTCGGCCGACGCCCGGGCGGCAAAAATCTGCAGGGTCGAGGTGATGAAACCTGTCTCGTCCACCGGCTGGCGGAACAGCACAAAAACGATGCCCACCACCTCCCCGTCGCCATTGCACAGCTGCTGGCCCACATAGCCCTGCGCGCCCACATGGCGCAGCATGGGCGCCTGCGGGTACATCTGCTGCACCCGCTCCGTCACCACAAACTCGCGCTGCGACATCAGCTGGAAGCTGGGGGTGTCCTCCAGGGTGTATTCGTCGTTGGGCAGCATCTGCCCATCCAGCACCGCTGCCAGCGTGACCACGCGCGGAGGCTGGCCTTTGACCTGCGGCAACAGCCGCACCACACAACCGCCCTGGGCGCCCAGGGCGTCCGCCATGTTGCGCACCAGTTGCACAAAAAACTCGGTGCCGGTGCTGGCCGACACCGCCGCCGCCACCTTGAGCACCGAGGCCTGCAGGCGCTGCTGCGACTTGTGCGCGCGCAGGCTGGTGATGCCAAAGGCCAGGTCGTTGGACAGCTCTTGCAGCAGCGCGGCTTCTTCGGGGCTGATCTGCAGGATGTCGGGGGCGTACAGGTACAGCAGGCCAAAGGTGCGGTCGTGGTCGCGGTCGCGCAGTGGCAGGCAGATCACGCCATGGAAGCCGTTCTCCAGCATGCGCGCGGTCCAGTCGGCAAAGTCGCCTTCGGTGCGGATGTCCTGCACGATCACCGGCTTGCCAGTGCGCACCGCGATGCCTGCGGGCCCCCGGCCATAGCGGTCGTCGGCCGACCATGACAGGGGCAGGTTGTCCAGGTAATTTTCATTGTGGCCCGCGTGGGCCACCGGCTGGATGGACTTGCGTTCATCGTCCAGCGCAAAGCCGACCCAGCCCATGCGGTAGCCGCCAATGTCGACTGCGATCTGGCAGATGGCCTGCAGCAAGGTCGTCTCGGACGTGGCGCGTACCAGTGTTTCGTTGCACGCGCTCAGCAAGCGCTGCGCACGGCCCATGCGCGCCAGTTCGCGTTCGGTGCGCAAGCGCTCGGTCACGTCGGTGGCCAGCACCTGGCGGGCGGGGCGCCCGTTGAAGCTGATGCTGCCCGCCGTGATCTCCACGTCCATGAACGTGCCGTCTTTTTTGATGTGGCGGCTGATGACCGGCTTGTTGCGCTGGTCCATCGGAATGGCCTCGATGCGCTCCCTGATGGTTTCGCGCCTTTCGGCAGGCCACAGATCCGTCATGTGCATCGACAGCAACTCGGCCTCGGTGTAGCCGTAGTGCGTTTCCATGGACTGGTTGACGGCCTGCAGGCGCAGCGTTTCCTTGTCGTACACCCACATGGGATGTGGGTGCTCGTCAAACAGCATGCGGTATTGCAGCTCGGACGCATGTAACTGCCCGGCCACATGCCGCAACTGCACCATGGCGCCCAGGGACTCGGTGAGGATCTCCAGGTGGGCCACGTCGCGGCGCGAAAACGCGTTGACTTTGTCAGACGTGACTTTGAGCGAACCCACCACCGTATCGCCTGCGCGCAGCGGCACCGCCATCACCGATAGCACCCCATGGCGGTGCGGCATGGACGCCATGTCCCAGCCCTCGGCCTCGGTGTCGTTGCACACCACCGTGCGCCCCTCTCGCAGAGCTGGCCACAAAATGCTCTGGCCCACCGGCAGCATGTTGCCCACGGGACGCACATGGTCGCCGGCCGAAGCCTGTGCCACCAACTGCCCCGCCTGCAGCAGCTCCACCATGGCGCCCCGTGCGCTGGTCTGGCGCAGCACGGTGTCGGCCACCAGCTGCAACACCTCGGGCAAGGGCATGTCCAGCGAGGAGATGCGCTGCTGCACCTGCAACAGATCGGCGTGGTTCAACGCGTCGCGCTGCGCATCGAGGTCCGCCATTTTTTGTGCGCTGATGTCGGCCATGCCTCCCACCATGCGCACGGCCTTGCCTTCAAAGTCGCGGATCAGAAATCCGCGGTCGAACACCCAGGCATAAGTGCCATCGCTGCGGCGAAACCGGTATTCGGCAGACCAGTGGTTGTCGGTGCCTTCAATGGCGCGGTGGATGTCTTCCAGCACCGTATCGCTGTCTTCGGGGTGCAGCCGCAGGGTCCACGAGGTGCTGTCGTGCGGCAGCTCTTCCAGTGGCACACCAAACAGGTTCTGCATGCCCTCGTTCCACCACATGGCGTCGGTGTGCAGGTTCCAGTCCCACACGGCATCGGCGGTTGCACGCGACACCAGGTGAAAACGCTCCTCACTCACATGCCGTGCCTCGTTGGCCAGCCGCTGGGCCGATATGTCCTGAAAAGCGCCTTGGATGCGAATGACATGCCCCTGGGCATTGCGCACGGCCTGCCCGGCGGTGCGCACCCAGAAGTGGCGGTCTCCGGGCATGACCACTTCGGCCTCCACATCAAACGGCGTGCCCTGGCGTATGCAGTCTTCAAACGCCTTTTGCATGGTCGGCCGGTAAGGGGGCTTGTACAGATCCAGGATCTGCATGACACCGCTCATGCGGCGCGTAAGGCCGTAGGTGGCGGCAATCTCTTGTGACCAGGTCAGCTGCATGCTGGGCAGCTCGACGATCCAGCCGCCGATGCGGGCAATCTGCCCGGCCACACGCAAGGCCTCGCTTTGCGCCAGCATCTCGGTGTGCATCTGGTCGCGCTCTTCCACCAGCTGCGCCAGCAGGCGCTGCTGGCGGCGCAGCTCCAGCTGTGCCATGGCCTGGCCGGCCAGAATCTTCAGGCTCTCGATCTGCTCGGGCAGCATCGCGTGGGGCGCGGTGTCCAGCACAGCCAGGGTGCCCAGCGCAAAGCCATCGGCGTTAACCAGGGGCACACAGGCATAAAAACGGATGTGTGGATCGCCCAGCACCATCGGGTTGTGGGCAAACGCGGGGTGCTGCGTGGCGTCGGGCACCACCACGGGATCGCGGCTGCCGTCCAGTGCATGGGCGCAAAACGCAATGGCCCGTTCTGTCTCCTGAAACGGCACGCCCACCGCTGCCTTGAACCACTGGCGTTCGCTGTCAACAAAGTTGACCACGGCCATGGGGCACAGGCACAAGCGGGCTGCCAGCGTGGCCAACTGGTCAAAGCCGTCTTCGGCCGGTGTGTCGAGGATCGCGTAAGACTGAAGTGCATGAAGCCGTGCGGCTTCTGCAGGGGCTTGCGCTGGCGGCATGGTTGTCAGGCGCCCGTGGGGGCCGTTATGCCCTGCGGCGCGCACAGGCTTGACCCAGCCAATACGACAAGGCAACAAGCAAGGGGCTGGGGCAGCGTCAACAACAACAAGGGAATCGGGCAGTAGAGCGGTGTGTGCCGAGCAGCAGCACCGCGGTTGTAGGGCAAAAAGACCAGGACCACAACATTAAAAAGGCAATGCTACACCGCACGGCCCTGCGCTGCAGGAACACCCTCTGCGGGTTTGCCCCAAATCAATCGACCTGAGTCGCGCAAGCAACCGTCGTGCAACACGAGGCTTGTTAGTGTGGGGGGCTGCCGATCTCTGAACCCGTCCGCCGGACCTTGGTGTGCGGCCACGCCCCGCCAGACAACGCCCGGGGGCACGCCGCGCTCTTTCCACCACTCACCGAGACAACGCCCATGACTCTCTCTACATCTCCGTCCACCCAGTTCGACGCCTTGCAGGCCCTGGTTCTGGCCATGCCCATGGCCCGCACGTTGGGGCTGCGTTTTGTCAGCGTGCAGCCGGGCCAGGTCGAAGTGGAAATACCAGTCAGTGACGCCTTCAGCTTTCGCCCGGGTCAGCTGCAGGCCACTGCCGTTTTTGCCATTGCCGACTTTGCTGCTGTGGCGGCCGCTGGCAGCGTGTTGCCGCCGGGTTGGGTCAACGCCACGGTGGACGCCACCCTGAAAATTGTGGCGCCCGCCAAAGGCGAGTGCCTGCGCGCCCGCGGGCGTGTGGTGGACGCCGGGCGTCTGCTCACGGTCTGCGCAGCCGATGTGTTTGCCGTGGACAGCCACGGGCAGGAAACACTGTGTGCCACGCTGCTGGGCACGGCACGCAATATCGACGCGTCGGGCGGCGCGCGCTGAGCCCAGCGCCGCCGGCAAGTGCCCGAGCCTATTTGGCGAGGGCGCGGCGCGCGCGCACCGCAGCCGCCAGGCCCTCCAGCACGGGCACGGTCTGCGCCAGGCTGATGCAGGCGTCCGTCACCGACACGCCGGGCTGCAGCGGCTGGCCGGGCACGATGTCCTGGCGGCCTTCCTGCAGGTGGCTTTCAATCATCAGGCCCGTGATGCGCGCATCACCCGCTGCAATCTGCTGGGCCACATCGTCTGCCACCATGATTTGCCGCTGGTGCTGTTTGCTGCTGTTGGCATGGCTCACGTCGATCATCACCTGCTCGCGCAGGCCAGCGGCCTTCAGCACCGCACAGGTGGCGTCCACATCGGCTTTTTGGTAGTTGGGCTGCTTGCCGCCGCGCAAGATCACGTGACAGTCCTGATTGCCGCGCGTTTCAAAGATGGCGGCCTGGCCCATCTTGGTCATGCCCATGAAGGCGTGCGACGCCTGTGCAGCCTGAATGGCGTCGCTGGCCACCTTCACGCCGCCGTCGGTTCCGTTCTTGAAGCCCACCGGGCACGACAGGCCGCTGGCCAGCTGGCGGTGGCTCTGGCTTTCGGTGGTGCGCGCCCCAATGGCGCCCCAGCTCACCAGATCGCTGATGAACTGCGGAGACAGCAGATCCAGAAACTCTGTGCCCACCGGCAGGCCCACGGCCAGCACATCCAGCAGCAGCTGGCGCGCCAGCTCCAGCCCCTCGTTGATGGCAAAACTGCCATCCAGGTGCGGATCGTTGATGTAGCCCTTCCAGCCTACGGTGGTGCGCGGCTTCTCAAAATACACGCGCATCACGATGAGCAGATCGGCCTGCAGCGCATCGGCCTGTGCTTTCAACTGGTGCGCGTATTCCATCGCCTGGCCATGGTCGTGGATGGAGCAAGGCCCCACCACCACCACCAAGCGGTCGTCCTGGCCGTGCAGAACGCGCGAAATCGCCGCGCGGCTGGTTTCCACCAGCGTTTGTGCAGCGTCGGGCGTCGGCAGCCATTCCTGCAGTAGCGCAGGCGTGATCAGCGGCCGCACGGCCTTGATGCGCGTGTCATCAATGCGGGTGGTGTCGTGGGTGGAGATGGGGTTGGCGGAGCGGTGTGCGTGGGTCATGGTGGACCTGATTGTCGCGGGTCCGCTCACGGTTCTCCGGCGGTTGATTCAGTGCATGTCCTCAACTACTGGCGCGGCCCAGGCGAGAGACGCAGAGCAAGGGCCGCCCCGCAGCGAGTGCGTCTTCCCCCTGCCCGCATCGCGCAGCGGTGCGAGAGCGGGGGGAAGGCGCGCAGCGCCTCAGGGGGGTGTCCGAATTCAAGGCCTGCGGAACGCCGCGTTCTGACGCGCCCAGTGGCGCGACTGCAAATGGTCCAGCCGCACCGTGCCGCCGGTGGATGGCGCGTGCACAAAGCGCCCCTCGCCCACATAGATGCCCGCATGGTTGGGCTGGCGCCCGGTGCCAAACACCACCAGATCGCCGGTGCGCAACTCGGCGCCGTCGATGCGGTACCCCCAGTTGTTCAGTTGCGCCACGGTGCGCGGCGGTGGGGTGCCCACCTGGTTGCGGTACACGTAACCGATCAGCCCACTGCAGTCAAAGCCCGATTCGGGGGTGTTGCCGCCGTAGCGATAAGGCGTGCCCACCAGTCCCAGCGCGTGGATGGCGATGTCATGCGCCTGCTCCGCCGTCAGAGGCGGTGTGGTGCGGGTGGGGGCAGACGACGATGGATACGTCGACGAAGGGGCTGGGGGCCGTGAGGTGCCGCAACCGCTCAGCACCAACAGGACGGCGGTGCAGGCTGTAAAAGCCAGGCTGTGAAAAACGCGCATGGGCCGAAGGGTAACGGATGGGGCACGGTGCATGCGACTACACCGTTCCTGCTCTGGGGATATTGGTCAAAAATGCTGCCAGCGCTTGTGTATCCAACGCTGGCAGCTATCTTTTTTACAACACTTGGTGCATTACGCCGCGGCAGTTGCAGCCACGGTCTGGCACCGCGCCACCAGCCGGTTGGCCACGCTCACGATGGCGTTCACCGATGCCGTCACGATGTTGTGGCTGGCGCCCGCACCAAAGGTGGCGCCGGTCATACCTTCCAGGGCCGCTTCCACAATCGCCATGGCCTGGGCGTTGGCACCCGTACCAGTGGCGCGCTCTTCATAGTGGTCCACGCGCAGCGGCAGGCCGAGCGCATCCACCGTGGCGGCGATGGGCCCGTTGCCTTGGCCGCGCAGCGTCTGGCGTGTGCCGTCGATGGTCACGTCGAGCTCGATGCCCTGGCCGTCTTCATCCAGCTTGTGGCGGTGGCAGGTGATGGCCGCCCGTGCCGAAGAGCGCAGGTAGGTGGTCTGGAACAGATCCCACAGCGCCTCGCCGCTCATCTCTCCTTCGCTCGCGTCCGTCTGGCGCTGCACCACGGCGCTGAACTCCACCTGCATGCGCCGGGGCATCACCACGCCGTGCTCGCGCTCCAGCAAAAAGGCAATGCCGCCCTTGCCCGACTGGCTGTTCACGCGGATCACGCTGTCGTACGTGCGGCCCAGGTCTGCCGGGTCGATGGGCAAATACGGCACTTCCCACAACGCATTCGGGTCCTGCGCGGCAAAACCTTTTTTGATCGCGTCCTGGTGCGAGCCGGAGAACGCGGTGAACACCAGGTCACCCGCATACGGATGGCGCGGGTGCACTGGCAGCGAGGTGCATTCCTCGGCAATGCGCGCCACCGAGGTGATGTCCGAAAAATCGAGATTCGGGTGCACGCCCTGCGTGTACATGTTGAGTGCCAGCGTCACGATGTCCACATTGCCGCAACGCTCGCCGTTGCCAAAGAGGCAGCCTTCCACGCGGTCGGCGCCGGCCATCATCGCCAGCTCTGCAGCCGCCACACCGGTGCCGCGGTCATTGTGTGGGTGCACCGACAGCACGATGTGTTCGCGGGGGGCGAGGCGCTGGTCCATCCACTCGATCTGGTCAGCGAACACGTTGGGCGTGGCGTTCTCCACCGTGGTGGGCAGGTTGATGATGATGGCGCGCCCGGGGCCGGCATTCCAGGCCGTGATGGCGGTCTGGCAGGCCTTGAGCGACACATCAAGCTCGGTGGCGCTGAAGGTCTCGGGCGAGTACTGCAAGGTCCACTGCGTGGCGGGCTGTGCATCGGTCAGCTGCTTGAGGTAACCCACGTGGTGCGCGATGAGCTGCATCACCTGGGTCACGTTCATGCCGAACACGATGCGCCGCCATGCGGGGGCCGTGGCGTTGTACAGGTGCACGATGGCGCGCGGGGCGCCTTGCACGGCTTCCACCGTGCGCGCTATCAGATCCTCACGCGACTGGGTCATGACCATGATGGTCACGTCGTCGGGGATCAGGTTCTCGTCGATGAGGCGGCGCACAAAGTCGAAATCGGTCTGCGAAGCGGCCGGAAAACCGACCTCGATCTCCTTGAAACCGATGCGCACCAGCTCGAGAAAGAGCTTCATCTTGCGCTCGCTGTTCATGGGCTCGAACAGCGCCTGGTTGCCATCGCGCAGATCGGTCGAAAGCCACCTGGGCGCGTGCGTGATGCGGCGGTTGGGCCACTGGCGGTCGGTCAACGCGACCGGGGCGATGGGCTGGTACTTGGTGGCGGGTTTGGCAATCATGAGAGTCTCCACGAACGGTGTGTGCAGTGCGCAAAACTAGTGCGGCGCACGGGTCAATCGAAATCAAGAAAACGAATGACATCCCCTGCAGCCCTTTGCATGTGCAAAGGCTGGTTCGCGGCCGGGGTCAGGGGGAGATCAGGTGTTGCGCTGAGCGAATCAGGCAACGGTGGCGAACGCAGGCAGACCCCGGCCAAGCACTAGTAGGCTTAGCGGTAGGGAGGGTAGGAGCATGCTGCGTTGCATAGGAGGCCGAAGATAGCACAGGCTTGCTGCAGTGCGCAAGAATTTATATTAAAAGTGCCTCTGGCGCTTGATGGATAAGCGCTGATAGCTATTAAAAATATAGTAACTGCGGCTGGTAGGATGGCGCCTTTCGTCTTGCCGCCATCCCCTTTGCTTCATCAGGAGACCCCGTCATGCCCTACATGCTGCTCATCATGGAACCCCACGGCCAGCGGGCCGAGCGGGGGCTGGCGGGTGGGCAAGAGGCCTATGCGCGCATGCTGCAGTTTGGTGACGGATTGAAAGCCAGGGGTCTGCTGCGCGCCACCGAGTCGCTGGCCTCCACCGACCAGGCCGTGCGCCTGCAGGTGCGCGAAGGGCAGGCCCGCATGGTGGATGGCCCGTTTGCCGAGACCAAAGAAATGGTGGGCGGTTTTTTTCTCCTCGACTGCGCCACGCGCGACGAGGCCCTTGCCATCGCCCGCGATTGCCCGGCCGCTGAGTGGGCCACCATCGAGGTGCGCGAAGTGGCGCCCTGCTATCACGGCGCTGTGGGCTGAGAACCTGTTCTAAAGGGTGGGTCAGCGACTGCGCGCTGCCCGCGTCCGGCAACGGCTGCATGTGGGATTTGCCGTGGTTTTTTGCTGGTCCAACCGCGTGCCGCGTAGTGGATGGCAAGAACACCACGCGGGGCGTTGGTCGGTTATTTTTGCCGGGCTTGTCGATATGGCGGTGGCTCGTTCGTCGTAGGGGGTGAGACCCGCAGATCCGCTGCGCTTCCCCCGTCCGAACCAGGAGAACCCCCATGCGATTCATGATCATCGTCAAAGCCACGGCCGAATCCGAGCAAGGCTGCATGCCCACTGCTCCCCTCATGGCCGAGATGGCCCGTTACCACGAAGAACTGGCCCATGCGGGCGTGCTGCTGGACGGCAGTGGCCTCAAACCCACTTCGCAGGGCTGGCGTGTGCGCTACACCGCCAGCGGCCGCACCGTGACCGATGGGCCTTTTGCCGAAACCAAAGAACTCATTGCGGGCTACACCCTGATCCAGGTGCGCAGCCGGGATGAGGCGCTGGAATGGACACGCCGCTTCCCCAACCCGCGCGGCGACGGCCTGGAGGCCGAGATCGAAGTGCGACAGTTGTTCGAGATGGAAGATTTTGCGGGCATCGATGGGGTGGAGCAGTTCCGCGACCTCGAAGCCATGCGCGGCTGATCGCGGCTTTCGGCTTTATTGGACTATTCACGACACACCACCATGATCAAGACCATTGCGCTTGTATTGCTGGCAGCGCTGGGGCTTTTCCTGGCCTTCGCCGCCACCCGCCCCGACACCTTTCGCGTCGAACGCAGCCGCGTCATCTCCGCCCCGCCCGATCGGGTGTTTGGGCTCATCCACGACTTGCGCCAGTTCAACACCTGGAACCCGTACGAACGCAAAGACCCCGCGGCCAAAGGCCAGTACAGCGCCACCACCGCAGGCCCTGGCGCACGTTATGCGTGGCAGGGCGACAAGGTGGGCACCGGCAGCATGGAAATTGTGGATGCCACAGCCCCGGCGCGCATAGCGATGAAGCTCGACTTTGTAGCCCCGTTTGAAGCCCACAACCAGGTGGAATTCACGTTGCAACCCGAAGGCGCGGACGCCACACGCGTGACCTGGGCCATGCAGGGCCCCGTGCCGTATCTCGCCAAGATCGCGCACCTGGTTTTCAACATGGACCGCATGGTCGGGCAGGACTTTGAAGACGGCTTGGCCAACCTGCAGGCCGTGGCGCAAAAGCCAGCGGGCTGAGAGGCTGAGCGTCTTTTGCCAAACCCCGGCTTTCCCTTTACCGTTTCACCCCTTCAGGAGTTTTCCATGCACAAGCAAATCTTCGTGAACCTGCCCATCGAGAACATGGCCCGCTCGCAGGCGTTTTTTCGGGCGCTGGGTTATGAGTTCAACCCTCAGTTCACCAACGACCAGGGCGCCTGCCTGGTGGTGGGGGAGAACCTCTTCGTGATGCTGTTGGTCAAGGATTTTTACGCCACCTTCACCAGCAAGACCGTTGCCGACGCGCGCGCCACGTCTGAGGTGCTGCTGTGTTTCTCGTGCGACAGCCGTGAGGAGGTCGATGCACTGGTTGCCAAAGCCGTGGCGGCGGGTGGCACCACGCCCCGTCCGGCACAAGACCTGGGTTTCATGTACTCGCAGTCCTTTGACGACCTGGACGGCCATACCTGGGAGTTCGTGCACATGGTGGATGCCAGCCAAGCGCTGGGCTGAGATGGTGTGAACGAACCCGCCATGCCCGCTCGTCCCGCAAAAACGCACGCCGTCGGCGTTGCAAACACTCGCCTTAGCCCGAATAGCCCGAGCTATGGCTGCGCTTGGCGCCTTGATGGCGCACGTCTGTGCGGACCGCTTGGGTACGCCGGACTCATTCACACCTTCTGAATCGCGTGAACTCCTCTGAGCTGCCTGACCGCGACGCCCTGCACCGCAGCATCGACTCGGTGTGGCGCATCGAGGCTGCACGCATCATCGCCAGCGTGGCGCGCATGACGCGCGACGTGGGCCGGGCGGAAGAGCTGGCACAGGACGCGCTGGTGGCCGCGCTGGAGCATTGGCCCACCACGGGCCTGCCCGCCAACCCGGCCGCCTGGTTGATGACCACGGCCAAGCGCCGTGCCATCGACCACCTGCGCCAGCGCGCACTGCACCAGCGCGAGAACGAGGCGCTGGGACTGGACCTGGACGCGCTGCAAGCGCAGTACGCCCCCGACGTGGTCGACACTCTCATGGATGCGCAGCAGGACGACATCGGCGACGACCTGCTGCGCCTCATCTTCACGGCCTGCCACCCGGTGCTGCCTACCGAGGCGCGCGTGGCCCTCACGCTGCGGCTGCTGGGCGGCCTGTCCACCGCAGAGATCGCGCGTGCCTTTCTGGTACCCGAACCCACCATCGCGCAGCGCATCGTGCGCGCCAAGCGCAGCCTGTCGGCCGCCCATGTGCCGTTTGAAGTGCCGGGCGCTGCCGAACGTGCACCTCGCCTGGGTTCGGTGCTGGAGGTGATCTACCTCATCTTCAACGAAGGCTATTCCGCCACCGCAGGCGACGACTGGATGAGGCCCGCGTTGTGTGGCGAGGCGCAGCGACTGGTGCGCGTGCTGGCCAGCCTGGTGCCCGAGGAGCCCGAGGTGCAAGGCCTGGTCGCGTTGCTGGAGATTCAGGCCTCGCGCCTGCCCGCGCGCACCAGCGCGCAGGGCCAGCCCGTGCTGCTGATGGACCAGGACCGCGCGCGCTGGGACCACCTGCTGGTGCGCCGGGGGCTCGCCGCGCTGGACCAGGCCGAGCGCCTGGCCCGCGCGGGACATGCCTGGGGCCCCTATGCGTTGCAAGGGGCGATTGCCGCCTGCCACGCGCGTGCACGGCGTGCGGAGGACACCGACTGGCACCACATCGTTGCGCTGTATGACGCCTTGCTGCAGGTTGCGCCTTCCCCCGTGGTGGCGCTGAACCGTGCCGTGGCGGTGGGCATGGCACTGGGGCCAGCGGCAGCGCTGGCGTTGGTCGATGAACTGGCAGCCGAACCCAGCCTGCGCCACTACCACTGGCTACCCAGCGTGCGGGGCGACTTGCTGGCCAAGCTGGGGCGCAAGACCGAAGCGCGCGCCGAGTTTGAACGGGCCGCCAGCCTGACGCGCAACGTGCAGGAAAAGGCGCTGCTGCTGGCGCGTGCGGGGGTTTAGAAGGCGCACGCAGCAAGCTGGCGTCGCAGCGGGGCAACGCACAACCTAAACAGGTGCACCAGAGCGAGCTTTTCGCCAGAATGAAGCCCTGTCATCCCTGACACCCACCCCCAGTCACTCGCTATGTCCAACCCTGACCCTGTCTATCCCCTGGAAGGCGGTTGCACCTGCCGCCAAGTGCGCTACCGCCTGGAGACAGCGCCCCTGTTTGTGCACTGCTGCCACTGTCACTGGTGCCAGCGCGAGAGTGGCGCGTCCTTCGCCTTGAATGCCATGGTTGAGGCGGACCGTGTCACACGGCTGTTGGGAGCCGTGGAGTTGGTGGACACCCCGTCCGAAAGCGGCTTTGGTCAGAAGATTGCGCGCTGCCCGCATTGCCACGTGGCGGTGTGGAGCCACTACGCGGGGTCGGGGCCGTTGGTGGCGTTTGTGCGGGTGGGCACGCTCGACGCGCCCCACCTCCTGCCACCCGATGTGCACATCTTCACCGCGTCCAAACAGCCCTGGGTGGTGTTGCCCCCCGGCACGCCCGCAGTGGCCGAGTATTACGACCGCGAGGCCCTGTGGCCTGCAGCCAGCCTGGCCCGCCGCCAAAGCCTGTTGCCGCGAATCGCGGCCTACCGCGCGGCCATGGGCCTGGACCCTGCGTGATGGGCAGTGGGTGCCGCTGGCGTTTGCTGGTGCCACGGGGTCGCGCGCCCCGTCGCGCCCGCGCATTCAGCGCCGGTTGTGTCTTTTGACCTTCCGACCCTGCGGCACCGCCGTCTTGGGCGCCAGGCCCAGTGCGGCGCGCGCCAGGGTATCGGCTGCACCATTGCGATGGCGGGGCACCCATTGCAGGTCGATGTGCGCAAACTGCTGCAGTGCACCGCGCGCCTCTTCAAACAGCGGCGCCAGCCGCGCAATCGGCACGACTGCATGCGTGCTGCCCAGCTGTGCGACCAGCACGCTGCTGTCGCTGATGACATGCACGGTGGTGGAGGTTGCGGATACCTTCTGCCCAAGCCACCGCAATGCCGCGAGCAGTGCGCGCAGCTCGGCCTCGTTGTTGCAGCCGGTGAAGGTGGTGGCTTCTGAAATGTGGTGCTGCGTGACGCCGTCGGGCCCCACCAGCACCGCGCCCAGCCCCATGCGCCCGGGGTTGGGCACAGCACTTCCGTCGCAATAGACCCACCAGGGAGCCGTGTTGTCGTCCATGGGGGGATGAATCTGGCTTCTCAGATGCTTGCAGTTTTGGCAGCCCCGGCCAGGGGCACCGCGCAAGTGCCGCCACGGCACTGTGCGAGCGCTGGTGTCGCCCTCCTCCCCGTGGTAAGCACGAGAGCAAGGGGGAGCGGCACACCCGCTCGGGGGGCTGTCACTTGTAAAACGCTTCCACCTTGCCCTTGAGCTTGATCATCAGCGGCTGGCCCTTGCGGTCCACGGTCTTGCCTGCGGGCACTTTGACCCAGCCTTCGCTGACGCAGTATTCCTCGACATCGGTGCGGTCCTTGCCGTTGAAGCGGATGCCGATGTCATGCTTGAAAACATCCGCCACGTGGTGCGGGCTGCGGGGGTCCACCGACAGGTGGTCGGGCAAGGGTGGAGGGGTGATGGTGGAGGGGGTCGCGTCGCTCATTGCTGAAAGCTCTTTGAAACAGAAAACCAAAAGCGCGGATTCTCCGGGATTTGGGCCTGCACCGCCGCACCATGCCCCTATCGCCCCAGCGGCGCCACACCGATCAGCCAGGCATGGGCCCAGAACGCAAACCCCACCCAGGCCACCGAACCCACCACCACAGCCACACCCGTGCCGGCCGCGGTGCCCGGTGCATAGACCGTGTTCTGCGCGCGGTCGCGTTGGCGCGCCGTGCGAAAGCTCAGCACCGCCCACAGCAAGAAGCTGCCAAACAGCAGCACATCGGCCAGATTGCCGTTGGACAACAAATGCGCCAGCGCCCACACCTTCACCCCCAGCACCATGGGGTGGTGCAGCCGCGCCTTGAGTGCATTGCGCGGCACGTAGGTGGCGGCCAACAGCACAAAGGCGATCAGCGTCAGCAGCGCTGCGGCGTGCCGCATGCCGATGGGCGGCACCCACAGCACCACCGGCTGCTGCCGCGCCAGGCCATAGCCCCAGACGATGAGCCCCAGGCCCACGGCAGATACCAGCGAATACAACCCCTTCCACGGCCTCTCGCCCATGCGCGCCAGGGTCTGCGTGCGCCAGCCATCTGCCACGATGCGCACCGAGTGCACGCCCAGAAACAGCACCAATCCAAGAACCAGGAACAACATGGCAAAACCTTTCATCGGGGGGGTGGTGTGCGTATCCGTTGTGTGGTGGCAACTGCTCGACAGGTTCCTCGCGCAGTGCCAGTCGCAAGTATGCCGGGATTTTGCGGAAAATATGAGTCAAAAGTGCCTCTAGCGCTTATCCATAAAGCGCTAGCAGCTATTAATTCAGTAGTAACCGACCCCATCCCTGGGACAGCGCGTCTTTACGTCTTTACGCTACCGCCACCGCCGCCATGGCGTGCTGGGCCAGCAGTGCGCCGACCTTGGGCTTGGCGCAGCGTTGCAGCGTCTGCAGCAGCGCGTAGCTCGGTTCGGCCACGCGCCACAGCGTGCGCAGGTCGTGTTGCATGTGGGCCAGCAGGGCGGCGGCCATTTCGGCATCGGCCAGCGCCCGGTGGGCCTGGCCGGTGCGCGGCAAGCCATGAAAGTCCACCAGCGTGCCCAGCTTGTGGCTGGGCGCTTGCGGGTACAGCCGCCGCGACAGCAACACCGTGCACGCAAAAGGCTGCGGCGCGGGCAGGTCGGCCAGGGCCAGCTCGGCCTGCCAGAACTTGCTGTCAAACGATGCGTTGTGCGCCACCATGGGCGCATCGCCCACAAAGCGCGCGGCATCCTGCATGACTTGCGCTGCATCGGGCGCGTTGGCCACCATCGCGTTGGTGATGCCGGTGAGCTGGGTGATGAACGACGGAATCCACACCCCGGTTTTCATGAGGCTCTGGAACCGGTCTACCACCCGCCCTTGTTCAAGCAGCACGATGGCCACCTCGGTCGCGCGCGCGCCTTGGCCGGGGGAGATGCCGGTGGTTTCAAAGTCGATGACGGCGATGGGGGGCATGCGTGGTGCGCTGTGTGGGTGGGGTGTGAAATACCGCAAGCGGTTCAACGCGGCAGTATCGCCGGTCTGGATGGCGCGCTCCGTGTGCAGGGGCTGCGCAGCGTTCACGCCCGGGGTGCGCGGTCCCGGATCACCAGCGCAATTCCGCCCAGGATGGCGATGCTCGCCAGGCTGAGCCGCAGCGTCAGCGGCTCGCCCAGCAGGGCCACGCCGCCCACCGCTGCGATCACGGGCACGCTCAGCTGTACGGTGGCGGCCTGGGTTGCACGCAGGCTGGGCAAGGCGGCGTACCACAGCGCATAGCCCACGCCGGAGGCCAACGCGCCAGATGCAGCGGCATATCCCAGGCCCGGCCAGTCCCAAGCGGCCTGGTCCAGCGTGACAACGCTCACCAACAGGGCCAGGGGGGTGGCACGCAAAAAGTTGCCTGCCGTGGTGTCGGTAGGGTCGCCGCCGCCGCGGCCCCGCAGCGAATACACGCCCCAGGCAATGCCCGCCAGCAGCATCAGTGCCGCAGCTCCCAGTGGCGGTGCCGACAGGCCCGGCAGCAGCAGCGCGCCCATGCCCGCGAACGCCATCACCAAGCCTGCCAGGGGCAGCGGGCGCAGCCGCTCGCCCTGGTACAGCCCATGGCCGATCATCGTGGCCTGCACGGCACCGAACAGCAGCAGCGCGCCGGTGGCGGCAGTCAGGCTGACATAGGCCAGCGAGAACCCCGCGGCATACACGCACAGCGCCACCGCCGATGGCCAGCTGCCTGCGCGCCACGCGGGCCCGCTTCGTCGCAGGGCAACCAGCACCGCCAGCGTGGCCGCGCCGGTGGCCAGCCGCACACTGGTGAATGTGGCCGCATCGATGCTGGTGTGCTGGAGCGCTGCGCGGCACAACAAGGAGTTGCCCGCAAACGCCAGCATGGCCAGTACCGTCAGAACAACGGGTCGTGAAAAAAGCATGGTGGGGACCCCAGTGGCAGGTGCGCTAGCCTAGCAAAGCCGGGCAAAGCGGGCGCAGCACGCTGCAGGGTGGGGGGCGCTCCCTTTCATCTGCCCAGGGTGCGCAACGCTCTCAGTGCTTGGCCAGGCGGTGATCGCCAAAGAAGCGAAGCATCTCGGCAGTGGCGCTTACGCCCCGCTGGTCGGTGTGGCTGCCGCCCGCATGGCCGCCCGCCCAGGCGTGCCCGGCACCATGCAGCACCCAGTGTTCTGCCACCACGGCGGCGGGGGCATTGTCGCCCGCCAGCGCATGCACGGTGCGGGTGTAGCCCCGGCCCCCGGGCGACTGGCCCCGGTGCACGCTTTGCACCGTGTTGCGAGCGCCTTCCGGTGCGCTGGCATGGGCGCTGAGCTGGGCCTCTATCAGTTGCTCGCCGTTGTGGGCGTGCACCGTGGGGTCGGCATCGCCGTGAAACACGATGATTGGCGGCGGTGGCCGCTTTGGCGCATTGCCTGTGGGATGGGTGGCAGCGCCGGGTTTGGCCCCGTTCTTCATCGCCGACAACGCGCCCATCACGTTGTGCGCCGCGCCCGCTTGCAGGCCAGAGTGCACGCCCACCGCAGCAAACACATCGGGGTATTCGCGCCCCAGCAGGGCGGCCATGGCGCCGCCTGCGGACAGGCCCGCCACGTACACGCGTTGCGCGTCCACCGCGTGGCGGTCCATCACATCACGCACCATGGCCACCAGCAATGCGGGCTCGCCGCCGCCGCGCTGCTGGTCGCCCGGGCGAAACCAGTTCCAGCAGCCATTCGGATTGGCGCTGTGGGGTTGCTCGGGGTACAGCACCAGTGCGTTGGCCGGAGCGGCGGCGGCATTCATGCCGGTGCCGGTCGCAAAGTCTTCAGGGTTCTGGGTGCAGCCGTGCAGCATCAGCACCAGCGGCAGGGGGGTACCGGCTGCAGCGCCCGGGGGCACGTACAGGTGGTAGTGCTGCGGGTGGTGCCGTGCGCCCGCGTGGGCAAAGGCCACGCGCGTGAAGCTGCCGGGCGGCTCTGCCTGCGGATGCGGGGCGTTTGCGTCCTGGGTGGCTTGTGGGGGCGCACTGTGGCTGCTCCGGTCAACCACCACCACGTCTTCGACATCGGCCTGCGCGCCGGGGCGACGCCACAGCGGCGCGCGGGCAGCGGCAGGGGGTGCGGGTTCGCCAGGCAGTGCGGTGGGCGCGCTGGTGGCGGGCGCGGGCGGGCTGCTGTGGCGTGCCACCGCGCCGCCCAGTGCCTGCTGAAGGGTCCGCGTGGCATCGGCCAGATGGCCACGGCGCACCAATTGGGTGGCTTCTCCCATCAGGTGCTTGAGGTTGATGTTCCAGTCCATGGGGACTCCTTGGTTGTGGGCGCGCACGCCGGTGGCCCGCTGTGGGCCGTGTGGGGACTCGTTCAGTGCATGCGCCCGGCCAGCGCAGCTTTGACCTCTGCACTGGCATGGAACGCGCCCAGCACCGTTACAGACGCAATCGCCGCCTGCGCCAAAGCGGGCGGTACGTCGTCATCAATGCTGGCCAGGCCCAGCACGCGGATCTCCAGCGCCTCGCCCGCTGCCTGCACGGCCTCCAGTTCAGCCCGGCCAAATCGCTGCAGCCCGAGCACAAGCATCTTGCGGGCCACCACCTGGCGCACGGCGTCGTTCTGCGCGGTCAGCTGGTTGCGGATGGCGGTGCGAATGAAATCGGTGCGGTTGGCGTAAAAGCCTTCGGACACCAACAGGTCGATGTGTCCGAGGTCGACAAAACCGAGATTGATGGTGACCTTTTCCGACTCCGGAACCTTGCTCCGCGACGCCAGTGGGACAATATTGCTCATCTGAAGCTCCAAAAAAACATCCATATGGATGGTGCATGGATGGCAGTTGGATGTTCAGCTCGGCAAATCAAGGGCCAGAACAAAGAAAAAGAGCCCGGGGGCTCTTTTCTGGTTACTTGCTGAGTACGTGCGCTATGAAATATGTAGCTGTCAGCGCTTTCTGGGGAAGCGCTAACGGCCAATTTCTCTCATATTCTTGTATCTTCGTCCGCGCAAACATTGCCGCGCCCCACCCTGGGGCGCGCCTCCCGTTCAAGGCTCTGGGGCAAAGCGTGGCAACGAATCAACCCGTTCTCAGGACAGGGTCAGCTCTTTGTGCTCACCCAGGTCGCGCGGTTGCTCGCCGGTGATGGCGGCCTTGGCCATTTTGAAAATTTGCACCATCTTGCTTTCGTCCACATCCCAATACTCGGCATGGCGGACGCGTACGACCAGCAACGCAAGATCGGGATCGGACACGCCGCCCGGGAACCACGCTTTGGCCATGGGGGACCACAGGGCTTCCTTCTGCGCCCGGTCGTCCACAAATCGGGCCTGACCCGACAGCGAAACATAGCTGTCGTCGTCCGGGTTGGCGTAGGACACGTTGACCTCTCCGTCGGTCAGCAAACGCTCGTACAGCTCGCCGGATTTGGAGATAAAAAAGTACAGCTCATTCTGTTCATCCAGCTTGCGGTTTTGCGTGGTGAGCGGGTGTGCATGCAGCATGCCGGTGGACGTGCGGTGGGTCAGCATCCCAAACCGGATGTCCTTGATGAGTTTCCACAGGGTTTCGTGGGCGGCGGTGTTGTGTTGCATGGGGGCTCCAGTGAAAAGGACGGATAGCTTCACTGTAGGTTTCAAACGCGTGGGCCGGCGTCGTCCCCCAGGCCGGATGGGCGTGGGGGGATGTCTGACAAAGATAACCTCCGTGGCGCGCCAGGAGGTCACAAGGCAGACGGTGCAGGAGCAACCCACGGCGGTATGTCTGTCGGGCCCCGCGGTGAGCAGGCGGCGCGGCGGCTCCAGGAAGGGCGCCGACCACGAGGGCAACGCCGTCCGTCACGCCTTCTTCAAAAACTCCGACTTGAGCAGCATGCTCCCGAGGTCGGTTTTGCAGTCCACGTTGTGCCCATCGGCGCCGTCCACCAAGCGGATGCTCTTGATCTTGGTGCCCTTTTTGAGGCTTGATGACGAGCCCTTGACCTTGAGGTCTTTCACCAGGATCACGGCGTCCCCGTCGGCCAGCGGGTTGCCGTTGGCATCACGCACCACGCCATCGCCCGCCTCCGCAGCGTCCGTGTCGGCGGCGTCCGCCACCTGCGGCCATTCAAAGGCGCAGTCGGGGCACACGCAGTTGTCGGCGTCGGGGTAGGTGTTCTCAAGGCCGCATTGAGGGCAGGCAGGCACAGTGTTCGGCATGGGTTGTCTGTAGGGAATGGTCAGTTGGGATGGGTTGCTTACGGCGTGTGGAACTGGCGTGGCCCCACACCAGTGGCCCCGTGGAGGTCCCTCTGTGGGGAAGGCGCCGCAGGCGACTTGAGGGGGGCCATCCTATATGGGCGCGCGTTGCTCCAGCGCAAAGGGCGGCAAGCCTTTGAGCAACCGCTGCCCGTAGCTGGTGCGCGTCAAGCGCTTGTCGTAGCAATACACATGCGCCTGGTCTTCTTCGGTGCGGATGGCGCGGCCCACCCATTGCGCCAGTCGGATGGCGGTGGCGGGCACCACCAGCTCGCTGAACGGGTCGCGCCCCACGGCGCGCAGCCATTCGGCGCGGGCCTCGCCCACGGGGTCGTCGGGCGGGGCAAAGGGCAGTTTGGTGATGAAGACCGATTCGCACAGCCGCCCGGGCAGGTCCAGCCCCTCGCCAAACGACTGCATGCCGAAGATGACCGAGGGCTCGCCGTTCTCTACCCGCTCGCGGTGGCGCTTGAGCAGCTGCGTGCGCGGCAGCGCGTTCTGCACCAGCACCACGCTGCGCATGGCGGTGGGCAGCGCGTCCACGGCCTGGCGCATTTGCTCGCGCGAGGTGAACAGCACCAGCGCGCCGTATTCCACACGGGCAATGTCGTGCAGCAGCGCGTCGACCATTTCGGTGGTGAACTGTGCGGCGTTCTTGGGGTCAGCGCGCGTCTCGGCCGCAATCAGCGTGCCCTGCGCAGCGTAGTTGAAGGGGCTGGCCACTTCCAGCGTGGTGGCAGCCTCGTCGCCGTGCAGGCCTGCCTCGCGCATGAAAAAGTCAAAGTGCCCGCAGCTGGTGAGCGTGGCCGAGGTCAGCACCGCGCCGCGCACCGCGCTCCACAGGTGGTTGCGCAGCGTGGTGCCGGGTAGGATGGGGCTGGCGTGGGCCTTGACCACGATGAAGTCGCCATCCACCTCCAGCGTGAACCATTTGGCTGCCGGCACCGCGCCTTCAGGCGCATCCTGCAGCAGCAGTTGCGCGGTGGCGTGCAGCTCTTCCAGGCGCGGGGCCAGCATGCCGATCTGCGCATACAGCGTGGACAGGCGCTTGGCCTCATCGGGCTTGTCACGCATCTCGGCGCGCAGGGCCTTGCTGATGGCGCGCAGGGCGTCGAGAAAGCCCTCGGCACTCGCTGCCAGCAGGCCCAGTGGTGCAATCAATTGTTCTGGCAGTTCGCCCCTTGGCACGCGCACGCGCGCCGGGCCCCAGGCGCTGGGCTGGCTCTTGAGCTGGGCGCCGTACACGTCCATCACGATGCGCGCCAGGTCCTGCAGCGTCTGCCGCAGCTGGGCGGAGTGCTTGGGGATGTCGGCAATCTCTTCCACCTCCAGCAGCGCACCAATGCGCAGGCCCCGGCTGGCGAGGCGCTCGATCCAGGTGATGCGCGACAGGTCCATGCTGCACGCAAACTGCTGCAGCGCCGTGGCGGGCAGGTGGTGGGCTTCGTCCAGGATCAGCAGGCAGTTGTCCAGCTCCGGCAACACGCGCGCGCCCAGAGACGACAGCAGCAAATCATGGTTGGCCACGATCACCTGCGCACCCACCAGCTCCTTGCGCTTGTCGTAATAGGTGCACTGGCTGAAGGCCGGGCAATGCTTGCCTGTGCATGAGGCACCCTCGGCCGCCACGGGGCTCCACACCTCGGGCTCGGGCGGCGTATCGAGGCTGTCGCGGTCGCCATCCCAGGCGCCTTTTGACAAGGTTTGCGCCATCGTGGAATAGAACTGGATGCGCGCCTCGGTCTCGTGCCGGGGGCGCTTGGCGCGGGCGGCGGCTTCTTCCTCGGCAAACAGGTCGTCGTCGGCCTCTTCCTCGGCCTCGCCCGTGCCCGCCAGGCGGTCCAGTTTGAGCTTGCACACATAGCGCCCGCGCCCTTTGGCCAGCGCAAACTTGAAGGGCTGGGGCATCAGCGCCGCCAGCGCGGGCAGGTCCTTGTTGACCAGCTGCTCCTGCAGCGCCACCGTGGCCGTGGAGATCAACACCCGCGTGCCGCGCGACAGCGCCAGCGCAATGGCGGGCGCGCAGTACGCCAGCGACTTGCCCACGCCCGTGCCCGCCTGGATGACGGCGATGGAACGCGTGGGCGCGGCCTCGCCGCTATCTTCATCCACCTTGCCCAGCGTGGCACTGCTGAATGTGCGCGCCACCTGTTCGGCCATCAGCCGCTGGCCAGCGCGGCTGCGAAAACCGGGGGTGGCAGACACCACCGCATCGAATGATTCAAGGGCTTGCCCAGCCCATACCTGTTGAGACATACAGTAGTGTCGCATGCTGCAGACGGCTTGGCCGCCGACTGTGCGTTGGGCCCAATTCTGGCCTCGCGGCAACCCCTTGGCCCGACAATCCGCGCACGACGACACCTATTAAGGGGATGTGATGCGAGGGAGAACGGCTCAGGCTGCAGGCTGTGTCCTGGATGGGGCAGCGGCGTGGCCCCACGCCTTGGCGCAATGGCTGGGCTGGGTGGCCCTGGTGATCTGCCTGGTGGCCAGCGGGGACGCCGGGGCGCAAACCAAAGCTTCGCCAGCCGTGACGCAGGCTGACAACTCCCAACAGCGCCAAAGCTTGCTCGCGCAGCAAGTGGACCCCGCCGACCCGGCACGTTTTGCCTGGGCGTGCGCTGCCGAAGCCGTGGGCCAGGGTGCCGATGCGATTTATCTACGGCTGGCGTTGGCGGACGATTGGCTGCGGGCGCTGGAAGGCCGGCCGGCGCCGCCCGCGAGCAGCATCGAAGCCGCAATCGCCCAGGGCCGTGAGCTGGACCCCTACTTTCTGGAGCGCCGCGCCAGGGCGGTGTGGCCCACCATCCTGCGCGCGCAGCAGTTGCGGGCCGACTGGGACCGCGATGGCCCTGAGGTGCCCCGCCCACCCGAGCTGGACGCACTGGGGGCCGAGCTGGTGCAGGAGGGGCCGGGGTTGTGGGTGCGGCGGGCGCAGGACGGGCGGCCCCGGGGGATGTACCTATGGCTGGGCATGCGCAACGCGCTGGCCGAACCCTTGCCCCTGCCGGAATTCGCGCTGCAGCTGGGCCGCCCCGGAATGCAGCCCGCGGCACCGCTGATGCAATGCGCGCTGCCTCGCTACAGCACGCGCCAGCTGGTGCTACCGCAAAGCAGCCAGCATTACCTGTGCAGTGCAGTCGAGGGAGGCTACGGGATGCCGCCCGCTGGCGTCAGCTGGCTGGCGCAGATGGGGCACTGGTTCAGCGAGGGAGCTGCGCTGCAGACCGTGATTCCCCAGAGCGACCAAGCCCTGTCGCGCACCGCCCGCATCCTTGTGAAGGTGGACAACCCGGCGGTGGACAACTTTCTGCGCGGCGCCCGTGAATCCACGGAGAAGCAGCTGCAACGGCAAAAGGAAAGCGCCCAGGCCGCGGCCTCTGTGGCCAAGAAGGCCCGTGAAGCCAAACCAGCGCGCCGCTCTGGCGATTCGCTACCGCTCTGGCTCAAGCGTCTGTTGTTTTTGGGCGGGGTGGTGGGTGCCTTGGTGCTTTATGGCCTGCTCGCGCACCACTTCAGCGTGGCGGTGGCGTCTGGGGTGGTGTGGGTGGGCTTGGCCATTCCGAGTGCGATCATCTTGCGCTCCATCTGGACGATGGGCGGGACTGACGGCTGGGGCAAGCTCGTGGGCATCGTCCTGTCCGGCGCCGCCATCGCGGCACCTTTTGTGGGCACGCTTGCGGCGTACACGGTCTACAAGTTGGTCGTGAGCGAACGGGCGCGCCGCAAGGCGATCCTCTTCTTGATCGGCGTGATCGTAATCATCGTGCTCAATGCGCTGGAACGGTGGGTGTTCTGGTGACAGCAGGCTCCGCACGCCCGCAGCGGCGCAGGGACTGGGCCTACAGCGCAGGGCGGTCGGCGGCGTTAGGGTGGAGGGACTTTACGTTGCATAACAAGGCCCCGCATGAAAACGACCCGCCCCGCCCCCCGCACGGAAGAGGAGATCATCCCCTCCGCTCCCGTTCCCGCCCGCACCGAGCGCCGTGTGAATACCACGCAGCCGCCGCCGCAGCCCGGCAGCGGACCTGAGGACCTGAGTGGGCCCGAAGCCCGCCTGCCGCACGAGCGCGACCAATCGGTGGACATGACCCACGGCGAACCGGACGCCCAGGTAGAGCAGGCCTACCGCGACGTAAAACGTGGCTTGCAGGACACCGACCGGGGGCCAGCGGCCGACAAGGCGTATCAGAAGCAAAAGCGCGCCGATTGACTTTTGCTTGGATCGCTACCTCTCTACTACTCTTTGCGGCTGAGTCCTTCGCTTGGTCCCACCAGATATCGAAACGAGCTACCGCATTGCAGCGTGCCGATGAATCCTGGCCGAAGCTTCCATACACATAGTTCTAGACGGCGAATCATGGACCCTCTTAGGTAGCATGGGGCTAAGTCGTATTCGTCGTGTATGACGTGACTTTCAACCTCTTCGGCAACCTGAAAAAAATGGTCGATATCAACGGCAAGATCCACGTCTGAAGCTCTGCAGGTGGTTGGTTCAGCCGTATAGAAATCAGTCGCCCCCACAAATATTTGTGCTTCGAAGAGGAACGTGAAAAAGACCATTGCCAAAGCCGCAAGTAGCGCGACGGCGGTTGCGTACCATTGTTTCATTTCGGCAGCGCGGATGCAGCTTCGCCCGGGTTCTTGTAAGAAACTTCGGGATGCCTGTATACGTCTTGGCTGGAAATGGAGAAGTGGGAATAGAGCTCGCCTGTGAGCCACTGCAGGGAGTTGTTCTGTTCTGAAGTCACTGCTTCGTATTTCTTGTCGTCGATGCTCCGACCCACGATTTCAATACCGATGGAATCTCCATTGATGGGATAGCGCTGCGGATATGGCTTGGCACGTTCGTGTGCGTCCAACGCCCGCACGTGGTTGGACCAAGACATTGCTTGTATGCGTGCCATCGCGACGCTATCGCAGGATGGCTTGTCAATCTCAAGGCATCTTGACCGTATGTGCCGTCCGACGTGCTGACAACGCATCAAGAGGCTTGCTGTTTGATAAACCTGCCCATTCTTGTCGATAAGAAAGTGGGCGCCATGGGGGCTTCGCGCATAGCTGTTGAACGTCTGCTGGGCGGTAGACGAGTCCGTCTGGTGCAACACAATTGCGACCACTGTGCTGATAGGACCGTGTTCCAGGTTGAGATAGCGACGCACGATGATCCGTCCGTCGACAAAGATACCCTCGGGTGTAATTTTTGGCATCGGGGCATATTAGTAACGCACCGGTGCACCAAAATAGGATTCTTGTTCGAACGTTGCAAGGGATGTGACAAGCTGAATCTGCACACACCCTGGCAGGGCAGGTGTGATCCCGTGCCTGGCCTGCCCTCACCCCCGCTCGCGCAGCGCCCGCTCAATGCGGTCGCGCCGCACCGTGGTCTTGGGCACCTTGAATGGGAACCAGCTGCGCACGTCTTCTTCAAGACCGATGCCGTGCATGTAGTTGTAAATCGCCTTCTTGAGCGCGCTGCCCAGCGCGTCATGGTCCACGCCCGTGGGGTCGATGAAGGCCACGTCGTTCTTGGCAAAGTCGCCAGGGGGCAGCGGTGCCAGCGTCACGCCGTATTCCTCGGGGTTCTTGCCGACGGGTGAGTGCACCGTGCAGGCAAAGCGGTGGAAGAACCCGCTCTGTATGCAGCCATTGGCAAACAGCTGGCGCACGTATTCGAGCGCGTCCACGGTGTCCTGCACCGTCTGGGTGGGAAAGCCGTACATCAGGTACGCATGCACCAGAATGCCCGCGTCGGTGAAGGCCCGCGTCACGCGCGCCACCTGGTCGACCGACACGCCTTTTTTCATCAGCGTGAGCAGCCGGTCGGATGCGACTTCGAGCCCGCCCGAAATCGCGATGCAGCCGCTGTCGGCCATCAACTCGGCCAGATCCGGCGTGAAGGTTTTTTCGAACCGCACATTGCCCCACCAGCTGATGCCCGCGTTGCGCTTGATCAGCTCGGTGGACAGAGCCTTGAGCGCCTTGGGCGGCGCGGCCTCGTCCACAAAATGAAAGCCTGTCTGCCCCGTCTCGCGTACGATCTGTTCAATGCGGTCGGCCAGTACCTCGGCGCTGGCACCCTCGTAGCGGCTGATGTAGTCCAGGCTCACGTCGCAGAAGCTGCATTTCTTCCAGTAGCAACCGTGCGCCACGGTCAGCTTGTTCCAGCGGCCGTCGCTCCACAGCCGGTGCATGGGGTTCAGCATGTCGAGCAGCGACAGGTACCGGTCGAGCGGCAGGCCGTCCCACGTGGGCGTGCCCACCTCGGCAAAGGCGATGTCGGCTTCCATCATGTTGATGTACTGCACCGCGCCGTTTTCACCGCGCACAAAAGTGCGCACCAGCCGCTGGCGGCCGCGCTCGCCGCGCAGGTGCTCCAACAGCGCCAGCAGCGGGCGCTCGCCCGCGTCCAGCGTCACGTAGTCAAAATGGTCGAACACGCGCGGGTCCGCCAGCTCGCGCAGCTCGGTGTTCACAAAGCCGCCGCCCAGCACGGTGGCGATGTGCGGGTGCCGCGCCTTGATGGCCTGGGCAATGCGAAACGCCGCATACACCGAGCCCGGGAACGGCACCGACAACAGCACCACATCCGGTTGGTGGCGGGCGATGGCTTCTTGCGTTAGGGCAAGCAGCATGTCGTCCACCAGCGTGGGCGGCGCAGCGAGTGCATCAGCCAGCGGGTCAAATGTGGGCTGGCTACCTGCCAGCGATTCGGCATAACGCACAAACTCAAAGCGCTCGTCCACCGCATCGCGCAGCACATCGGCCAGGTCGTTCAGATACAGCGTGGCCAGGTGCTTGGCCTTGTCGTGCAGGCCCAAAGCGCCAAAGGCCCAGCCCAGCGGGTCGCCACCTTCGTCATCGACATACACATCCAGCGTGGCAAAACGCGGGCCCTCGGGCAGGTAGTTGCGGCCGGCGATGCGGTGCGCCAGCGTGCTGTCGCGGCCCTGCAAAAAGGCAATGGCGGGGCCGATGGTGGCCAGATACCGGTCTTTCTGCGCCGCAAAGCTCTGCACGGCGGGGCTTTGTTTTTGGGCGGGCAACGCGTCTACCTGGGCAGCCACGGCCTTCAGGCCGTCGGGCGAGAGCAAGCGCAACACCAGCGCCAGCGCCAGATCTTCCTGCTCGGCCACCACGCCGCGCGAGCGCAGAAAGCCGGTGAGGTAGGCGGTAGACGGGTATGGCGTGTTCAGCTGCGTCATCGGGGGGATGACGGAGAGGACGCGCAGGGTTTTCGAAACGGAGGCGACGGCAGACATGGTGGGCAAGGGGCAATCGGGCGAAAGGATGCCGCTGCTGGAGATCGTGGAGCCCCGATTATCCCGGCGCAGCCTTATCCCTGGTGCGCTGGCGGCTCCGGGGCGAGTGCCGCAGCCTCAGGCGTGCCCGCCAGATAGTTGTTCTTCACCCGCACATAGTGCTCGGCGGAGTACTTGAGGTACGCGATCTCAGCCTCGGTGAGCGCGCGCTGGCGCACCGCCGGGCGGCCGATGTAGAGGTACCCGCTTTCCAGCACCTTGCCGGGGGAAACGAGGCTGCCGGCGCCCAGCATCACGCGGTCTTCAATGACGGCGTCGTCCATCACGATGGAGCCCATGCCGATGAGGCATTCGTTGCCGATGCGGCAGCCGTGCAAGATGACCGCGTGGCCCACGGTGACGTAGTCGCCGATCACCAGAGGCGAGCCTTCTGGCTTGCTGGCGTTGCGGTGCGACACATGGCCCATGGTCAGGTCCTGCACGTTGCTGCAGCGGCCCACTGTGATGCGGTTCACGTCGCCACGCAGCACCGCGTTGCACCACACCGAGCTGTCGGCGCCCAGGGTGACGTCGCCGATGACCTGCGCGGAGTCATGGATTAAAACGCTGTCTTGGATGACCGGGTGGGTCTGGAGGTAGGGAGATACGGGCATGGCGAAGAGCGAGGGAGGGGGAAAAGAGGTGGGTCACCACGTTGGTTGAGGGATGCCGCTGTCAACGGCTGTGCCGTGCGCTTATTGCGGCCGTTTTTTGCGCGCGGGTTGGCCGGGCGCGAGGGCGTAGAAGCCCAGAAACATGTCCACCGCATCTGCCAGCACCTGTTGCTGCTGAGCGGCGCTCAAGGGGGGCCGCCCCATGGCCAGTTGGGGCCAGAAGGCGAACGACTTGACCATGCCGTGCAACTGGTTGGCCGCGTACTGCGGGTCCACCGCCTGCAGCGCGTTGCCTTCCTGGGCCGCGCGGATCCAGCGGGGCAAACCTTCTTCCTTCTCGGACAGGCGCGCCACCATGGCCTGGGCACGTTCGGGGCTGTGCATCATTTCGGCCATGGCCACGCGGGAGAGGTCGATGAAGCTGGCATCACCCAGCAGTTGCATCTTCTGCCCCAGCAGCTCCAGCAATTGCTCCCGCAGCGGGCGGCCCGTGTCGTAGGGCACATCGGCCAGCGACTGGCTGCGCTCCCACAGCTGCCCCAGGATGGCCTCAAACAACTCTTCCTTGCTGGGAAAGTGGTTGTACACCGTGCGTTTCGATACTTCTGCGGCAGCGGCCACGCGGTCCATGCTGGTGCCGTTGAAGCCATGCTCGCGGAACTCCGCAATAGCGGCCTGCACGATGGCGTCACGCTTGCGGTCGGTCAGCCGGGACGGGTTGGGAGCAACGTTCATGGCGCAAATTTTACACCGCGCAGTTTACTTTTTTAGAAAGTGAACTACACTGTGCAGTGCACTTTTCAAAAAAGGCACCCATGTTTCGCCGCAAACCCCGCACCCGCACTCTTGTTTTCATCACCGTCCTCATCGCCATGGCCTACAGCATCCTCTCCTGTGCCGCTCTGCCGGCCGCCTCGTACACCGACTCGCCGCAACACGCAGAGGGCAAGTTCCGCAACACCGCGCCGCGCGAGCAGCCGGGCTTTTTCAAGACGGCTGCCATCTTCTGGCGCTTTGCTACGGGCAAGCCGGCCGACACCGTGCCCAGCCAGCCGTTGCCCGTGCAGGCGCTGTCGCAGGCCGATCTGCTGGCCGCGCCTGATCTGAGCCTATGGCGCCTGGGGCACTCCACCATGTTGCTCAAGATCGGGGGCAAGTTCTGGCTGACGGACCCGGTGTTTTCCGAGCGTGCATCGCCGTTCCAGTTTCTGGGGCCCAAGCGATTTCATGCGCCGCCCATCGCGATGGACGACCTGCCTGCCATCACTGGCGTTATCCTGTCGCATGACCATTACGACCACCTCGACTACGACGCCATTCAGCAACTGGCGCCCAAGGTGGCGCACTTCGTAGCCCCGCTGGGCGTGGGCGACCGGCTCATCGCCTGGGGTGTGCCTGCGGCCAAAGTACAGCAGTTCGACTGGTGGCAGGGCACTACCATCGAGGGCCTGCGCCTGGTGGCCACGCCCGCGCAGCATTTCTCGGGACGCGGGTTGTCAGACGGCAACCGCACGCTGTGGGCATCGTGGGTGCTGATGGCGGGAGAAGGGGCCGACCAGGTTCGCGTCTTCTTCAGCGGTGACACGGGGTACTTTGACGGCTTCAAGGCCATTGGCGAGCGGTATGGCCCGTTCGACCTCACGATGATCGAGACGGGTGCCTATGACGCGCAGTGGCCCGACATCCACATGCAGCCGCACGAAAGCCTCAAGGCCCATCAGGACGTGAAAGGCCGCCACCTGATGCCCATACACAACGGCACTTTCGACCTGGCCCTGCACCCGTGGACGGAGCCTTTTGAGCGTATCACCACGCTGGCTGCCGATGCGGCCGTGCCGTTGGTGGCGCCCATCATGGGCGAGCGGCTGGACATTCGGACCCCGGCGCTGTCCCACCACTGGTGGCGCACTGCGGTGGACAAGCCCCACGCCGTGCCGCAGGGCTCGCCCGCCGTGCGGCGATGAGAGGCCTGGCGCCGCTCCCCTCGCACCGCAGGTGGCCCCGAAATCCGCTCAGCGCGGCAGCAAAGGCCCCACGATGCGCGCCGCACCGGCCAGCTCAGCGGCGTCAAATCCTGCGTAGCCCAGCAGCCAGCCTTTGCGCGGTGACTGCAAGGTGTACCGCGACAGCGGCGCCAGCATGACCCCAGCGTCCAATGCCTTGCGGCTGGGGCCTTCGTCGTCGGTGCCGGGTGAGGCTTCGTACAGCAGGTGCATGCCGCGGTCGCTCGGCAGCAGGTGGACTGCGCCCTCGGTAGCATCTGCCAGGGCGTTGATCAGCACCTGCTGGCGCGCCTGGTACAGCTCGCGCATCTGCCGCAGGTGGCGCAGCAGGTGCCCTTCGGCAATAAAGCGCGCCAGCACAGCCTGGGCATCGCCGGGGGCATGCCGGTCGGTGATGGCGCGGGCCATGGCAAAGGCCTCTACCAGCGCGGGCGGCACCACCACAAAACCCAGGCGCAGGCCGGGGTGCAGCGTTTTGCTGAAGGTGCCCACGTACAACACGCGTTCTGATCCCGGCAGGCTGCACAGCGCCGGTACGCGTTGGGCGGCGCTGCCGTATTGAAACTCGCCGTCGTAGTCGTCTTCCACCACCCAGGCGTCCTGCGCGCGCGCCCACTGCAACAGCGCCTGGCGCCGGGCCAGTCCCATGCCCACACCGGTCGGAAACTGGTGCGTGGGCGTGACCACTGCCATGCGCGCTGCGGGCCAGCGGGTGGCGGCGTCGTCGATGCGCATGCCGTCCGCATCCATGTCCACCGGCCGCGCCAGGGCCCCATGGCCCAGCAGGCTGGCGCGGATGCCGGGGTAGCCCGGGTCTTCCACCAGCACCTCGTCGCCCACATCCAGCAGCAGCCGTGCGATCAGGTCGATGCCTTGCTGCGAGCCCGAGCACACCACCACCTGCGCTGCATCGCAGCGAATGCCGCGCGACGCCCACAGCCACAGCGCGATCGCCTCGCGCAGCGCGGGCTCGCCCGCGGGGTCCAGGTATTGCGCGCCTGCGCTGCGCTGGCGAGGCGTGGCCTGGCGGGCCAGGCGGTCCCACAGCGCAAACGGAAACGTCGCCACTTCAGGCGCGCCGATGCGAAACGCGCGCGCGGCCACATGCGGCGGGCGCCAGCGCGCGGCCGTCTCGGCAATGAGTTGGCCGCGCCGCGACAGCCCGCGGGGCGGCGCCACCAGCCCCGGCGCGGGCGCTGCAGTGGCCGCTGCAGCAGCTTGCGACACGTAGGTGCCGTCGCCCACCCGTGCTTCGATATACCCCTCGGCCTGCAACCGCTGCACGGCCCACAGCACGGTGTTGCGCGACACGCCCAGGCTGCTGGCATGCTCGCGAGAGGGCGGCAGGCGCGTGCCTGCGCGCAAACGGCCCTGCTCGATGGCGCTGCGCAGTTGCTCGTACACCCGCTGGCGGAGCGTGCTGGAAGGGCGGGCGCTGACGGAATTGGTTCTAGCCATAGGCACGAATTGGCCCCTTCAATGTATATAGACAGCCATAAACTGAAGAACCATTTTAGAAACTCTGCGGCCCGCGCAATGCGCCGCTCGTGTTGAAAGAACCCCCATGGCCGAGCACACCGCCACCCTCACCTGGACCCGCGGCAACGACGACTTTTTGGACAAGCGCTACAGCCGCGCGCACATCTGGCACTTTGACGGCGGCGCCACCGTGGCAGCCTCGTCGTCGCCGCACGTGGTGCCGCTGCCCTACTCCGACGCTGCCGCTGTGGACCCCGAGGAGGCCTATGTTGCCGCGCTTTCGAGCTGCCACATGCTGTGGTTTCTGGACATCGCCTGCCGCGCCGGCCTGCGCGTGAACCGCTACACCGATGCGGCCGTGGGCACCATGGCTAAGGACACGTCGGGCCGCCTGGTGGTCAGCCACGTGCAGCTGCGCCCCACCACCGTGTTTGACGCAGCCCACGCGCCGAGTGAAGCCGCGCTGGCCGAACTGCACCACCAGGCGCACGAGGCCTGTTTTCTGGCCAACTCGGTCAAGACGCAGATCGACTGCGCGCCCGTGCTGGAAGTGGAAGGGAGCTGACATGGCCAACCCCAACCGCCAGTTTCAGGTGACCGACGCCGCCACCCTGCAGGCCCTTGTGCGCGCGCAGCCGCTGGCCACGCTGGTGATCGCCCACGAAGGCACCTTGCACGCCAACCACATCCCGCTGTACCTGGACCCGGACCGTGGGCCCCACGGCACGCTCATCGGCCACGTCGCCCGCGCCAACGGCGTGTGGCCTTTGCTACCCCAGCAGGCTGTCGCGGTGTTCCACGGGCCGCAGGCCTACGTGTCGCCCTCGTGGTACCCATCCAAAGCCATCGACGGCAAACAGGTGCCCACCTGGAATTACGCCGCCGTGCACGCGCACGGCACGCTCTGCGCAGTGGATGACCCGGTGCGGCTGCGCGCCATCCTGCACACCTTGAGCGAGCGCCACGAGGCGCACCGCGCCAACCCCTGGCGCATCGACGATGCCCCGTCCGACTACATCCACCAACTGCTGCGCGCCATCGTCGGCATTGAAATGCCGGTGGACCGCTGGGAGGGTATCTGGAAGGTGAGCCAGAACCGCAGCGACACCGACCGCGTAGGCGTCGTGCAAGGCTTGCTGGCCGAAGGCACGCCAGCGGCACACGACATGGCCGTGCTCGTGCGGGGTGGTTGAGTGCCGTGATGGCGCCTTGAATAACTATCAAATTAGTAGCTGCTAGCGCTTATTGGATAAGCGCTAGAGCCTGTTTTGACCAATATTCCGTCAGCGTAGACCCGTAGTACGGTGCTCGGGCGGGCAAGCAATCCGCCACCCCGGCACCTCAACTCCGAGCTCACCCCTCCAGCATCTCCACCCGCAGCGTCACCACCGGCCCTGCCACGGCGGGGTGGGCAGCCAGCGCGTGCACGGCAAGGTCCACCGTGGCCTGGGCCACTGCATCGGTCAGCACCAGCACCTGGGGGCCGCTGCCGGGCGGCAGTGCCTTGTTGTGGGCCAGTTGCACCTGCAACACCGGCACATGCTGTGCGGCCAGCCAGGCACCCACCGCTTCGATCTGCTGGGCGCTGTGCACCGGCACGCGCAGGTAGTGGCGCGTGAGCACGGCGGCGCGGGGCAGCACGGCCAGGTTGTGGTCCACTGCGTGTGCATGAAATCCCAGGTGGGGCACCTGCTGTGCAGCCGAAGTGCCATCCAGCCGCGCCACATCCACCAGGTCCGCAATCACGGCCGATGCGGTTTGCTCGGATCCTGCTCCTGCGCCGTAGTACATCGTTATGCCCGACGCATCGCCCTTCACCATGATCCCGTTCATCGACCCGTTCACATGCGCCATCAGGTGCGTGGCGGGCACCAGCGCGGGTTGCACGCGCAGCTCAACACCCTGTACACCCTGGTCATCACGACGCCGTGCCACGCCCAGCAGCTTGATGCGGTAGCCCAGCTGCTCGGCGCACGCCACGTCCAGGCCCTGCAGACGCGTGATGCCCTCCACCTGCGCATCGGCGAACCGCACGGGCATGCCAAACGCATTGGCCGCCAGCAGCGTGATCTTGTGCGCAGCGTCCACGCCTTCGATGTCAAACGTCGGGTCGGCCTCGGCATAACCCAGGGCCTGCGCTTGTTCCAGCGCCTGAGCAAAGCCCAGGCCTTCGCCCTCCATCTTGCTCAGGATGAAGTTGGTGGTGCCGTTGATGATGCCCGCCACCCATTCGATGCGGTTGGCCGTGAGGCCCTCGCGCAGCGCCTTCACGATGGGGATGCTGACGGCCACCGCGCCTTCGTACGCCACGGCCACGCCGTGCTGCCGTGCGGCGGCAAAAATCTCGTTGCCATGCGTGGCCAGCAGTGCCTTGTTGGCTGTGACCACATGTTTGCCTGCAGCGATGGCCGCCAGCACCCATGCGCGAGCGGGGCCGGTGCCACCCGCCACTTCCACCACCACATCCACATCGGGGTGCGTGGCCACCAGCATCGGGTCGTTGGTCAGCGCCACATCGGTGCCCACCACACTGGCGGCGCGCGCCAGGTTGCGGGCCGCCACCACCACCATCTCGATGCCCCTTCCGGCGCGCCCGGCAATCAGCGCCTGGTTGCGTGCCAGCACCCGAAAGGTGCCTGCGCCCACGGTGCCAATGCCGATCATGCCCACGCGCAGGGGGCGCATGGCCGCAGCAGCAGAGGGCTGGAATGACGAGGCTTCTAGGGACGGGACGGGATCGCGGTACATGGACTTCTCCGGCTGACGAACGAACGGACAAACAAAAAAACCAGCTGCCAGAGCTGGGTTTCATTCATTCGACTTCGGGGGAGAAGGGAGAGAGATCACCAGGTGGCTGCCGGAACGGCCACCTGCGCGTGCTCAGGTGGCCGCGGTGGTAATGGTGGTAATCATTCGTGCACCCATCGCCCGCGTGAACAACGCGCGCTGCATCATGCCCATGCCTTGAAAGGCAGTGGCGGCGCAAGCGGCGAAGGCGGTGGAGGTGTACGACATGAAGGGCGCAGTGTAACTGACGGACTTGGGCCGCCGTCAAGGCTGGCGCGTGTGGGGCGTTGCGTGCAGCGCCGGCAAAGCGGCCGGGGGTCCGGCGAGTCATACCGGTTTTTACATCGCATTCGCTATCTAATTCATAGCTGCTAGCGCTTATGGATAAAGCGCTGCGACCGTATTTATGCATGTAGGCAGTTGCAATCTCGTCACCGACGTGGTGCGGGTGTGGCACCTCGCTCTGCATCTGGAACGACACACAACGCTGGGCCCCGGGCAGGCTCGTCCCCGCCAAGGCTGTCGTTCGGCCCACCCGCGGACCAGGTTCAGAACAGCCCGAACTCCACCTCAGGCGAGGCGCCGCAGGCCGGCACACCCAGCTGCGCCATCAGCTCCATAGCCCCTGCCGGAGCCCGCTCTTTCGCGCCGTTGATGAAGTACACGAACACATCGCGCGGTCGCTCGCCACGGGTCCACGCGCGCACGCCATCCGCCCACTGCGCGATCACATCGGGCGGGTAGCCCGTGGGCACATCGGCCTGGCTGCGCATCAGCCGCAGATAGGCAAAGTCGGCCTCGGCATCCGCAATGGCCGGGAATTTTTCGGAGTCGGTGTGCACCGGCACGCAGCCGTAGCGGCGGGCCAGATCGATGAACGCAGGCGTGGCAAAGCTTTCGTGCCGCACATCCAGCGCGTGGCGCAGGCGGCGGCCGTCCACGCTCTGCGGCAGCAGCGCCAGGAAGGCCTCGAAGTCTTCGGCTTCAAACTGTTTGGTGGGCATGAACTGCCACACGATGGGCCCGAGTTTGTCCTTGAGTTCGGAGATGCCGCTCTCGACAAACCGCGTGATCGATTCGCCTGCCTGCGCCAACACGCGGCGGTTGGTGGCAAAGCGGTTGGCCTTGAGCGAGAACATGAAGCCGTCGGGCGTCTCGCTGTGCCATTTGGCAAACGTGGGCGGCTTGAAGGTGCTGTAGTAAGTGCCGTTGACCTCGATGGCGGTGAGCTGGCGGCTGGCGTACTGCAGCTCTTTGCTGTGTGCCAAGCCCGTGGGATAGAAGTTGTCGCGCCAGGGCTCGAAGGTCCAGCCGCCGATGCCGACGCGGATGTGCTGGTGTGGGCTGCTGCTTGCGGGATTTTCCACGGCGTTCCCTGTCTGTCTGATCACGGTGCGGCCACTTTAGCAGCGCTGCCCAGAGCATCGCAACGCCCTTCACGCTGTAACTTGCGGCGCGGCCGACGCAAAAGAAGGCACACAAGAGCTATGCAGAGTCCGTGGCCGGGGCTGGCAGCTCGACCCGCGCCCCCAGTCCGGCACCGTCATTGCGCTGCCCCAGCACCAGCCGGCCGCCGAGCGCCTGCGCCAGCTCGTTCGAAATAGCCAAGCTCAGCCCCGTGCCGACGGTGCTTCGGTTGCGCGAATCCTCCGCCCGCACATAGGGCCGCAGCACGGCCAGCATATCCACATCAACCCAGCGGCAGAGCTGGTGGTGGTCAAGCTGTCAACACACCCCGTGCCCAACACCGCCTTCACACATGGGCGGACCCGCAGGCGTATGCAGCGCTGGCGGCGGCAGTGCGGTGGCGTTGAAACACTGCGAGAGGCTGGGTGGTAACTGCGTCGGCAGATTCGATTTGTGCGGGTTGGTTTGTCAGCCCGCGGCTGTCGGCTGGGCCGCGTTACTTGACCAGCTCGGCGGTCAGCGTGATCTCCGGCACCGAGGCCAGCGCCTTCGACAGCGGGCAATTGGCCTTGGCGTCGGCCGCCAGCTTTTGAAACGCCGCGTCGTCCAGTCCCGGCACTTCGGCCTTGAGCGTGAGCGCAATGCGGTCGATCACAAAGCCATCGCCGTCCTGGCTCAACCGCACGCTGGCCGTGGTGTCCACCGTCTTGGTGGCAATGCCCGCCTTGTCGGCCGCAAACGAAAACGCCATGGTGAAACAGGCAGCATGGGCGGCACCCAGGATCTCTTCGGGGTTGGTGCCCTTGCGGTCATCGCCAAAGCGGCTGGCAAAGCCATAGGGGTACTTCTCCAGCGCGCCGGTTTCCGTACTGATCTGGCCCTGGCCGGCTTTGCCGGCACCCTCCCAGTGAACGCTGGCTTTTTTTTCGGGCATGGCGTGGCTCCTTGTGCATATGGGGTGGTGGGGATGTGAACCGCCGGATAAAACCCGGGCGTCAGATCACACCACATGCCCCGAGCCCCTGGTGTGGGACAAAACCGCTTCGTTATCTGCCGCCGCAGCTTTCTACTGACGACCGATGGCCGCGGCGTCTACACGCTCCATGCGGATCGCATCAAACGGGCACCGCACCGCACACAGGGCACACCCCGTGCAGGCCGCGGCATCGTGCAGCACAGAGCGCTTGGGTCCCCAGGCTTCGGGGCCCAGCACCTGCAGCGACAGCACATGCGGCGCGCACACCGCCACACACCAGCCGCAACCCGTGCAGCGGTCGATACGGATGGTGGGCAGCGCCTTGCGGTGAGAGGTCATGCGTTGGCGGGTTCGTGGCGTTAGTAGCCGGTCGATGCACATACTTGGGCTGGATATTCCAGATGCTGCGCCACAGCTTAGCGCGCCGCACCCCGCAGGTCGAGCGCTCACAGGCCCGGCATGTTGCAGCAGTTTTGCTGGGGTTGGCGATACAGTGCCCCCATGCACCACAACAGCGACAACAACCCTGAGGCCGTCATCACCCAGCACTTCCTCATCCGTGGCCACGTGCAAGGCGTGGGCTACCGCTGGTCCATGGTGCAGGCCGCCCAGCAGCGTGCGGTGCAAGGCTGGGTGCGCAATCGCCGCGACGGCAGTGTGGAGGCGCTGGTCAGAGGCCCCGCAGATGCGGTTCAGTCCTTGCTTGACTGGGCCCACCAGGGTCCGCCGCATGCGCGCGTGGATGCGGTGAGCGCGAGTGCGGTGGCGGGGCCAGCGGAGGCGCTGTCAGGCTTCGTTCAAAAAGACACGGTGTAGGCCGCCAGTGCGCGGATGGGTTGCGCCGTCGCAGTGTTTTCTGGTTGGCAAGGGCAGGCCGGGTGATGTTCGGCCCCCCTTGCGCGCTCAACAACCTTTGCGCTGCAAGTCCCGCGCCCCGTAGGCGCAGTACCCAGGCTTGGGGCTCTTCTTTTGCGGGTGAAGGCGGCACGTTTCGGGTCGCTTGTCGTACACCGTGCACCGCCGCGTTGCGGGGTCTAGAAAGTTGCAGTCGCCACTGGCCCGCCGCGCCATCGTGAAAACCGCGTTCTTGTGATTGAAGTGGTCAATCAGCCGCGCCTTGAGCAGCCGCTTGGCAATGTGCCGCAGCTCTTCATGCTCGGCCTCGAACGGGTCCACCAGCTCCAGCCGCACCAGGTCGGGCAGCTGCACCTCCAGCGGCATGGTGCAGCAGTTGGCCGCGCAGGTGTCGCACAGGCCGGCGCGGTAGCGGGTCCAGGTGTCGAGGCGGTCGACGTCAACAATGGCGATGGGAGAGCGCATGGGGTTGCGATTGTGCCTGGGCGAATGCCTACACGCCCCGGCCGGGGTGGCAAACCGCGGCGTTCGATGGCCGATGGGAGTTAGAAGCCTCTTGCCCGCATCCCAGGTCTCCAAACCTGTCGCCGCGTGGGGCGCTTGGCCTACGCCGGCGTAGCGCTGCGTCGAGGACGATGCGGTTTCAGACGTGTCCACACCACCCACAGGAGACCACCATGACCCATCCTCAAGACCCCACCCGCGACCAGAACCTCGACCCCATCACTCAGGCCCCCGGCGCCCATCCCATCGGCACTGGCATCGGTGCCGCAGGCGGCGCAGTGACGGGCGCTGCCGCTGGCTCCCTTGGCGGTCCGGTCGGCACGGCGGTAGGCGCCGTTGTCGGCGCTGTCGTTGGGGGTTTGGCCGGCAAGGGCGCAGCCGAAGCCGTCAATCCCACGGATGAAGACGCATACTGGCGCGACACCCATACGCGTGAGCCGTATTACGCAAGCGGCTATACCTACGATGACGACTATGCGCCTGCCTACCGATCAGGCTACCAAAGCGTGATCGAAGGCCGCGGCAGCGACTGGACAGAAGCCCGCGGCCATATGCAGCAGCGCTGGGACACCGACCGGCAGTCGAGCCGGCTGAGCTGGCTGGAGGCCGAGCCAGCGGCGAAAGCAGCTTGGGAAAGGGCGGATCGGATTTGGAAGCAGACGAAGCAGGAATGAAACTCGCGCTGACCTCACCGTCAGGGCAGTCGGCCTCGTAACCGACGCGCTGCACTTGGTAACACTTGGGCCATACTGCTGGGCTGCAGCACACATGTTGTGCACTCCTCCATCACAAGGTCCGACGAGTGAGCGCCTCGCCCAAAAGCCACCTCAGCGAAACCGATATTTGCGACCAGTTCATCACGCCTTCACTGCTGCGTGCGGGCTGGACCATTCAGCAGCACATCCTGCGTGAATACACCCTGCGCCCCGGCCGCGTGGTGGTGCGCGGGCAAGCTGCGCACCGCGACAAGGCATCTATCCTGCGGGCCGACTACGTGCTGTTCCACAAGCCCAATGTGCCCCTGGCCGTGGTCGAGGCCAAAGACGCCAAGCACGCCGTGGGCGCGGGCATGGCCCAGGCCATTCAATACGCGCAGTTGCTGGACGTCCCCTTTTGTTTTGCCAGCAATGGCGACGGCTTTGTGTTCCGCGACGCCACGCTGGCCGATGGTGTGCTGGAGCGCAACCTCACGCTCGACGAGTTCCCATCCCCTGCCGAGCTGTGGGCCAAATACTGCGCCTGGAAGGGCTGGGCGCCGCAGGTGCAGCAGATCGCCGCCGCCGACTATTCCCCCAGCAAAACCCCGCGCTACTACCAGCTCAATGCCATCAATCGCACGGTAGAGGCCATCGCAGCCGGCCAAAGCCGCGTGTTGCTCGTCATGGCCACTGGCACGGGCAAGACCTACACCGCGTTTCAGATCATCCACCGGCTGTGGAAGTCGCCCTGGCGCGCAGACAAGCCCGGCGGGCAAAAACGCATCCTCTTCCTGGCCGACCGCAACATCCTCATCGACCAGACCATGGTCAACGACTTTCGCCCCTTCAAGGGCGCCATGGCCAAGCTCAGCCCCAACGCGAAAGGGGTGGAGCGCGTGGATGCGCAGGGTCGGATTACGGTCGAAGACATGGACCTTGCCGTGAACAAGGCCACCAAGGTGGTGGACAAGAGCTACGAGATTTACCTCTCGCTCTACCAGGCAGTAACGGGCACCGACGACGAGCGCAACATCTACAAGCAGTTCAGCCCCGACTTCTTCGATCTGATCGTTGTGGACGAATGCCACCGGGGCAGCGCGGCAGACGACTCGGCCTGGCGCGAGATCCTCACCTACTTCGCCAGTGCCGCGCAGATCGGCCTGACCGCCACGCCCAAGGAGACCGAAGACGTCTCCAACACCGACTACTTCGGCGAGCCGCTCTACACCTACAGCTTGCGGCAAGGTATTGAAGACGGCTACCTCGCGCCTTACAAGGTGGTGCGGGTAGACCTGGACCGCGACACCTTCGGCTGGCGCCCCACCGAGGGCATGCGCGACAAGTTCGGCCACCTCATTGAAGACCGCGTCTACACCGGCACCGACATGAACCGCACGCTCGTCATGGAGCAGCGCGACGCCGTGGTGGCCGGCAGAATCACCGAATACCTGAAGGCCACCGACCGCTACGCCAAGACCATCGTGTTTTGCGAAGACATCGAGCACGCCACCCGCATGCGCCAGGCGATCAGCAACGCCAACGCAGACATCTGCGCCACCCAGCCCAAATACGTGGTGCAGATCACCGGCGACAACGCCGAAGGCAAGCGCGAGTTGGACAACTTCATCGACCCCGATAAGACCTACCCCGTCATCGCCACCACCTCCCGCCTCATGAGCACCGGCGTGGACGCGCAAACCTGCAAGCTCATCGTGCTCGACCAGACCATCCGCTCCATGACGCTGTTCAAGCAGATCATCGGTCGGGGCACGCGCCTGCGCGAAGACCTGGGCAAAAGCTGGTTCACCATCCTCGACTTCAAGCGCGCCACCGAACTCTTTGCCGACGACACCTTCGACGGCGAACCCGTGCAGGTGTACGAGCCGAAGCCCGGCGAGCCCATGGCCCCGCCCCCGCCCGTTGAAATGCTTCCATCCGTTCAGCCTGAGCCTGTCGAAGGCCACCCCGACGCCTGGCCCATTGCCACTGGCCCCGGCGAGGGCGGCGCAGGCAGCGACGAACCCCGCAAATACACCCTGGGCAACAACGTCACCGTCGCTGTGGCACGCGAGCGCGTGCAGTACCTCAACGCCCAGGGCAAGCTCGTTACCGAAAGCCTGCGCGACTACACCCGCATCAACCTGCGCAAGCAATACGAATCGCTCGACCAGTTCCTGCAAACCTGGCAACAGGCCGACCGCAAGGCCGCCCTGCTGGACGAGCTGGAGGCCCAGGGCGTGCTCATCGACGCGCTGGCTGCTGAGGTAGGCAAAGACCTGGACCCCTTCGACCTGCTGCTGCACGTCGCCTACGACCAGCCCCCGCTCACCCGCCGCGAGCGCGCCCAGCGCGTCAAAAAGCGCAACGTCTTCACCCAATACGGCCCCGTCGCCCGCAAGGTGCTGGAGGCGCTGCTCGACAAATACGCCGACGAAGGCATTGCCACCATCGAGAGCAACGACATCTTCAAGCTCCAGCCCTTCACCGACCTGGGCAGCCCCGTGGAGCTGGTGCGCAGCTTTGGCGGCCGCCCGCAATACCTCGGTGCGCTCCAGGCGCTGGAGCGCGAGCTGTACGCTACGCACCCAGCCCCTTGAGTGTGCCGACAGTGGCGCCCTGAATACTCTGTTTTTGATAGCTGCTAGCGCTTATCCAATAAGCGCTAGAGCCTGTTTTTGCTTAAAGTTTGCGTTTTATGTCCAACCTCACTCCCGTCATCAAATCCATCCAGGACGTCATGCGCCAGGACTCCGGCGTCGATGGCGACGCCCAGCGCATCAGCCAACTCACCTGGCTACTGTTCCTCAAGGTGTTTGATGCGCTCGAAGAAGAACTCGAAGCCACGCGCGACCACTACCAAAGTCCGATTCCGCAGGACATCCGCTGGCGCGCCTGGGCCGCCAATCCCGAGGGCCTGACCGGTGAAGCGCTGCTCGAGTTTGTGGACAAGGAACTCTTCCCCACCCTCAAAAACCTGAGTGCCGACCCCGCCCGCAACCCCCGTGGCTACGTGGTGCGCGGCGTGTTTGAAGACGCCTACAACTACATGAAAAGCGGCCACCTGCTGCGCCAGGTGGTCAACAAGCTCAACGCCATCGACTTCAACCGCCAGGCCGAGCGCCACCAGTTCAACGACCTGTACGAAAAGATATTGCGCGACCTGCAAAGCGCCGGCAACGCGGGCGAGTTCTACACCCCCCGCGCCGTCACCCAGTTCATGGTGGACATGACCAACCCCCAGCTGGGCGAAAGCCTGATGGACCCGGCCACCGGCACCGGCGGCTTCCTTGTCTGCGCCATCGAGCATCTGCGCAACCAAGTGAATAACGATGCGGATCAGGCTGTGCTGCAAAACAGTATTCGGGGCTTCGAGAAAAAGCAGCTGCCGCACATGCTGTGCATTACCAACCTTTTGCTGCACGGAATCGAGGTGCCCAGCCAGATCGTGCACGACAACACGCTTGCGAACTTCCGGCAGTTCACCGCAGCAGACCGAGTCAACGTCATCCTCACCAACCCGCCCTTTGGCGGCATTGAAGAGCCCGGAATCGAGGCCGTTTTTCCCGCCGACGTGCGAACCAAGGAAACGGCCGACCTCTTCCTCGTGCTCATCCAGCACCTGCTCAAGCCCGGCGGCCGCGCCGCCGTGGTGCTGCCCGACGGCTTTTTGTTTGGCGAAGGCGTCAAGGCCCGCATCAAAGAACAACTGCTGCAGCACTGCAACCTGCACACCATCGTGCGCCTGCCCAACGGCGTGTTCGCGCCCTACACCGGCATCAAGACCAACCTGCTGTTCTTCACCAAGGGCCAGCCCACCCAGCACATCTGGTACTACGAGCACCCGTATCCGCCGGGCGTGAAGAACTACAACAAGACCAAGCCCATCCGCATCGACGAATTCGACCTTGAGAAAGCCTGGTGGGGCAACGAGGCCGACGGCTTTGCCGCCCGTGTGGAAAACGAACGGGCGTGGAAGGCCAGCGTTGAGCAGATCAAAGCCGCCAACTACAACCTCGACCAGAAGAACCCCCACATCGGCGAACAAACCAGCCACGACCCCGAGGTGCTGCTGGCCAACTACGCCCGCTTGCAAGCCGAAGCCCAGGCCCTGCGCGATGAGTTGAAGGGCATCCTTGCCCATTCTTTATCAGCCAAAACAGCCGCTAGCGCTTGAGGGATAAGCGCATGCTGCTATCAAATTTGGATTTATTGGCCACCGCCCCCGTCGGCGTCACCAAGCTGCGCGAACTCATCCTCACCCTGGCCGTGCAAGGCAAGCTGGTGCCGCAAGACCCGGCCGATGAACCGGCGGGTGTGCTGCTGCAGAAGATTCGGGCGGAGAAGGATCGGTTGATTGCCGAGGGCAAGATCAAGCGGGACAAGCCGCTGGCGGAGATTGCGGAGGAGGAAAAACCGTTTGGGTTGCCGCTAGGGTGGGAGTGGGTACGGCTTGGTTCAACAATGGAGATGCTCAATGGAAGAGCATTTAAACCTTCTGAGTGGATCGATGCGGGTTTGCCCATCGTTCGAATCCAGAACCTCAACAACCCGAATGCAAGTTTTAATTACTGCGATCCTTCGACAGTTTCTGAGAAAAACCTGATTCACGATGGAGCATTTCTCATCAGCTGGTCGGGAACGCCAGGGACTTCATTCGGCGCGTTCATTTGGAATCGCGGCGCAGCTGCACTTAATCAACACATCTTTAAGTGCGTACTGATTGGTAGTGTGTTTTCATCTGAGTTCCTGCGGCTTTCGATAAACAGTCAATTGAATGTTCTGATTGCGCAGGCGCAAGGTGGTGTCGGCCTACAGCATGTAACTAAGGGAGTTCTAGAAAACCTTGTTCTGGTGCTTCCGCCCCTCGCCGAACAATCCCGCATCGTCACCCGCGTCGAAGCCCTCATGCGCCTGTGCGATGCGCTGGAGGCCAAGGGCCAGCTGGAGGCTGCGCAGCACGCCCAACTGGTCAGCACCCTGCTGGGCACGCTCATCGCCAGCAACACGCCCGATGAGCTGGCTGCTAACTGGCAGCGCGTGGCCCAGCACTTCGACCTGCTGCTCGACCGCCCCCAAGCCATCGACGCCCTGGAGCAAACCCTGCTGCAACTGGCCGTGCGCGGCCTGCTCGTGCCTCAAGACCCCACCGACGAACCCGCCAGCGCTCTGCTGCAAAAGATACGCGCCGAAAAAGACCGCCTCATCGCCACCGGCCAGATCAAAAAGGGCAAACCCCTGCCGCCCATCACCGACGAGGAAAAGCCGTTCGAGTTGCCGGCGGGGTGGGAGTGGGTGAGGCTCGGTGACGCGGCTTTACGAGGTCCATCGAATGGCTTGTCTCCGAGGCCTCAAGAACTTCCTACTGACGTGCGGTGTCTATCACTGAGCGCTACCACCCAAGGGTTCTTTAAGCCGGAATGCTTCAAGTACGTCGACTTTTCGTCTCAAGCGGCGCAGCAGTTCTTCTTGAAAAACGGTGACCTTCTAATTCAGCGTGGAAATTCGCTTGAGTACGTCGGCATAGCGGCTATTTACGATGGACCAGATGACGCCTACATCTACCCAGATTTGATGATGCGTCTTCAATTGAGCACGTGTGTGAAAACGGAGTTCATTCACATCATGCTGGTCTGTGCCGACGGGCGAAGCTACTTTCAGCGCAATGCCACAGGCACTCAAGGAACAATGCCAAAGGTCAATCAGGCAACTGTTGCAGGTGCTCCAATCCCGCTTCCTCCCCTCGCCGAACAATCCCGCATCGTCACCCGCGTCACCGCCCTGCGCCGCCTGTGCGCCAACCTGCGCCAGCGCCTGGCCGAACGCCAGTCCGTGCAGGCCCGTCTGGCTGAGGCGCTGGTGGATTCCGTGGCTGCTTGAGGATGAGCACCCCTATGAACTTGACTCTCCCTCCGGCGATCGATAGCGCAGCCCTCGTGCAACAGCTCATCACGATGAGTGAATCCCGCCATCTTGAGTTCAAGCGCGTCAGCGGCAAGATGGTGGGCAAGGCGCTGGAAACGGTTTGCGCTTTGGCGAACACCGACGGCGGTACGCTGGTGCTGGGCCTAGCGGACTTGAAGGAATTCAAAGGCGATGCCCGGTTGTTTGGCGTGGAAGAAAACCCCGAGGCCGTGGATGAGTTGCGGCGCAAGCTGCTCACGGAGTTTTCGCCCGCCATCAGCACGGTGCGTATGGTTGCTGTGTCTTGCCGTTTGCACAACGGCGCAGCTAAAGGGCAGACCGGCCATCTGTTGCTGGTCTATGTGGGGCGCAGCAGCCATGTGCACTCCATCTTGAACGGTGGCACCTTCACGCGCATGGATGCCGGTAATCGGCCCATGAGTGCGGCTGAAAGCACGGAGCTGTCGTACCGGCGTGGAGCACGAAGCGCTAGCAGCGAGCCCGTGGCGGTGGCCCTTGATCGGCTGCAAACCACGGCATGGAAGCGCTTTGTCGAAGCACGCGGCCCATTGTCCGGCAGCTTTGCAGACCAGCTTTTGCGCATTGGACTTGCGCAAGAGGTTGACGGCGTGATTCAACCAAGGCGAGCCGCCGTACTGTTGTTTGCGGACGAGCCCGGGAGCCTGTTGGCTGCGTTTGACAGCCGTGCCGATGTGCGTGTGATGGTGTACGACGGTAAACAGGTTTCGACCGGCGCTACCCCCAATTTACGCAAACCGGCCAAGACCATCCGTGGTCCGTTGATTGACCAGATCGATGCGGCGGTCAGGCTGGTGATGGATGAGCTTGCGCAAGGATTGACGCTGAGCAACAGCGGGTTCAAGACGCTTCATGCCTATCCTGCGCGGGTCGTGAAAGAGGCGATCGTGAATGCTGTCATTCACCGTGACTATCGCCTGAACCGCGATATCTTTGTTCGCATATTTGACGACCGTGTCGAAGTGGAAAGTCCCGGCTTGCTGCCTGGCAATATCACGCCGGCCAATATCGCCAGGTCGGGGTCCAGGGCGCGCAATCCGCTGATAGCCAGCAACTTGCGCGAATTTCCCGTCGCGCCGAACATCGACGCGGGTGAAGGCGTCCGGATGATGTTCTCTGAAATGGCGCTGGCTGAGTTGTATCCGCCCCAGTACAAGCAGAACACCGAGACAGCCGTAGAAAGTGTGACCGTCACACTCTTTAATTTGAAGAGGCCCACAGCCTGGGATGAGGTCAGTGACTGGATTGATCGCCATGGATCGATTGCCAATGCCGATGTCGTCCGGATTGCCTTGGTGGACACCCTCAAGGCATCGAAACTATTGACCGCCTGGCGGGAACAAGGGCTTTTGATGCCCGTACCAGGCCGTGCCAAGCGGAACATGGCGTACACCAAGCCAAATGGGGCCGGTGTTGAGTTGACTTTGTTATCTGTGCTCGAAGATAACAACAGCGTTGGAGATTAAAAACCTAATAAAAACAACGGCTTATCCAAGCCGTTGTTTTCTTTCGGGCAAATAATTACCTCAAACGTCAATGTTCCCAGCCCGCAGCGCATTCGTCTCAATAAAGTCCCGACGCGGCTCCACCTCATCCCCCATCAGCATCGTGAACACGCGGTCCGCCTCGATCGCATCGTCGATCTGCACGCGCAGCAGGCGGCGCACGTTGGGGTCCATCGTGGTTTCCCACAGCTGCTCGGGGTTCATTTCGCCCAGGCCCTTGTAGCGCTGGCGGCTGGTGGTGCGTTCGGCTTCGCTGATCAGCCACTTCATGGCCACGCGGAAGTCGCCGACTTTTTCTTCCTTGGCTTTTTCGCCTTCGCCGCGCATCACCTTGGCGCCCTCGCCCAGCAGGCCGCGGAAGGTGTCGGCGGCTTCGGCCAGGGCGGCGTAGTCGGCGCCGTGCACAAAGTCTTGCGTGATGACGCTGCTCTTGATGTTGCCGTGGTGGCGGCGGCTGATGCGCAGCAGGGGCTTGTCGGTGCGCACGTCAAATTCGCCGGCCACTTCGGCGGGGGCGCCGGTGGCGTTCAGCTCGCGCAGCTTGGCTTGCAGGGCTACGGCGCTGACTTCGGCGTCGGCCACGGTGTCCAGGTTCAGGCTCACGCCGTCGGCAATGGCGCGCAGGGCTTCGGCGTCCATGAAGTTGCCCAGGCGGGCAATCACGCTTTCGGCGATCTGGTGCTTGCGTGCCAACTCGGCCAGGGTCTCGCCGGTCAGGGTTTGCGGGTTGGCACCGCCGGTGGTCACGCTGGCGTGGTTCAGCGCAATGCGCAGCAAGAAGCCGTCGAGCGCGGGGGCGTCCTTCAGGTACAGCTCTTCCTTGCCGGCCTTCACCTTGTACAGCGGTGGCTGCGCAATGTAGATGTGGCCGCGCTCCACCAGTTCGGGCATCTGGCGGTAGAAGAAGGTGAGCAGCAGGGTGCGGATGTGGGCGCCGTCAACGTCGGCGTCGGTCATGATGATGATGCGGTGGTAGCGCAGCTTGGCCACGTCGAAGTCGTCGCCGCCGGTGGTGCCGCCGGCCTTGCCGATGCCGGTGCCGAGAGCCGTGATCAGCGTGAGGATTTCGTTGCTGGTCAGCAGCTTTTCGTAGCGGGCCTTTTCCACATTCAGGATCTTGCCGCGCAGGGGCAGGATGGCCTGGAACTTACGGTCGCGGCCTTGCTTGGCAGAGCCGCCGGCGGAGTCACCCTCGACGATGTAGATCTCGCACTGGGCGGGGTCTTTTTCCTGGCAGTCGGCCAGTTTGCCGGGCAGGCCCATGCCGTCGAGCACGCCCTTGCGGCGGGTCATTTCGCGGGCCTTGCGGGCGGCTTCGCGGGCACGGGCGGCTTCCACGATCTTGCCGCAGATGATCTTGGCGTCGGCCGGGCGCTCTTGCAGGTAGTCGGTCAGCAGCTTGCCAACAATGTCTTCGACCGGTGCGCGCACTTCGCTCGACACCAGCTTGTCCTTGGTCTGGCTGCTGAACTTGGGCTCGGGCACCTTCACGCTCAACACGCAGCACAGGCCTTCGCGCATGTCGTCGCCGGTCACTTCGACCTTGGCCTTCTTGGCGAACTCGTTTTCTTCGATGTACTTGTTGATGACGCGGGTCATCGCGGCGCGCAGGCCGGTCAGGTGGGTGCCGCCGTCACGCTGGGGGATGTTGTTGGTAAAGCAGAGAACTTGCTCGCTGTAGGCGCTGTTCCACTGCATGGCCACTTCGACGCCAATGTGCGTGCCGGGGATGCCGCCATACGTCTCGGCGGGGCGCTCGCCAGCGGCGTAGAACGACGTGGGGTGCAGAACGGTCTTGCCCTTGTTGATGAACTCGACAAAGCCGCGCACGCCACCGGCGCCCGAGAAGTCGTCTTCCTTGCCGCTGCGCTCGTCTTTCAGGCGAATGCGTACGCCGTTGTTCAGGAATGAGAGTTCGCGCAGGCGCTTGGCCAGGATCTCGTAGTGGAAGTCGTTGTTCTCTTTGAAGATTTCGGTGTCGGGCAGAAAGTGCACTTCGGTGCCGCGCTTGTCGGTGTCGTCCAGCACCTGCATGGGCGAGACTTCGACGCCGTTCACGGTTTCGACAATGCGGTTCTGCACAAAGCCTTTGCTGAACTCCAGCACATGGACCTTGCCTTCGCGGCGCACGGTCAGGCGCAGCATCTTGCTGAGCGCGTTCACGCAGCTCACGCCCACGCCGTGCAAGCCGCCGGAGACCTTGTAGCTGTTCTGGTTGAACTTGCCGCCCGCATGCAGTTCGGTCAGTGCAATTTCGGCCGCCGAGCGCTTGGGCTCGTGCTTGTCGTCCATCTTCACGCCGGTGGGGATGCCGCGACCGTTGTCCGTCACGCTGATGGAGTTGTCGCTATGAATCGTCACGACGATGTCATCGCAATGGCCGGCCAGGGCTTCGTCGATGGAGTTGTCCACCACTTCGAACACCAGGTGGTGCAAACCGGTGCCGTCACTCGTATCGCCGATGTACATGCCGGGCCGCTTGCGCACGGCTTCCAGCCCTTCGAGGATGGTGATGGCGCCTTCGCCATAGCCCTCGCTGGCGCCGGCCTGGTTGGTGTCGATCTTGTTGACGGTGGGCTCAACATGGCCGGAGACGCCGCTGGATTCGGGCTCGGAAGGAATGTTGTCAACGGTCATGGTGGGCCTTGGGATCCGTGGAAACCGGAGTTTCCAAAATGTTCAATGGTCAAATTGGGCTCTAGCGCTTATCTGATAAGCGCTAACAGCTATCAATACAGTAGTAGCTGCGGTCAAGCAGTGCAACGGGGCAGCAGACGGGGAGGTCGCCGCCTCAAATGCGCATGGGCATCACCACGTACTTGAAGCTCTCGTTTTCGGGGATGGTCAGCAGCGCAGAGCTGTTGCCGTCCGACAGCTCCACCTTCACCATGTCCTGGCCCATGTTGGCCAGAGCGTCGATGAGGTAGGTCACGTTGAAGCCGATCTCGATGGTGTCGCCACCGTAGTCGATGTCGAGCTCGTCCACGGCCTCTTCCTGCTCGGCGTTGTTGGACGCCACGCGCAGGGTGCCGGGTTCCAGGTTCAGGCGCACGCCCTTGAACTTGTCGCTGGTCATGATGGCCGTGCGCTGCAGGCTTGCCAGCAGCGGCGCGCGGCCCAGGGTGATGCTGTTCTTGTGGTTCTTGGGAATCACGCGGTTGTAATCCGGGAACTTGCCCTCGACCAGCTTGGTGACGAACTCCATGCCGCCAAAGGTGAACTTGGCCTGGTTGTTGGCAAACTGCATCTCGATGTGGGGCTGGTTCTCGCCGCCCGCATCAGACAGCAGGCGCTGCAGTTCGATCACGGTCTTGCGCGGCAGGATGACTTCCTGCTTGGGCACTTCGACGTCCAGCGTGGCGCTGGCAAACGCCAGGCGGTGGCCGTCGGTGGCGACCAGAGAGAGCTGCTTGCCCTCGGCCACAAACAGAATGCCGTTCAGGTAGTAGCGGATGTCCTGCACGGCCATCGCAAACGACACCTGGCCCAGAAGGTCTTTCAACGTCTTTTGCGGCACGGCAAACACCGGGCCGAACGCGGCGGACTCTTGCACCAGCGGGAAGTCTTCTGCGGGCAGGCTTTGCAGTGTGAAGCGGCTTTTGCCGCCCTTCAAAATCAGCTTGGACTGCTGCGATTCCAGGCTCACGGTCTGGTCGCCAGGCATGGTCTTGAGGATGTCGATCAGCTTGCGCGCGCCCACGGTGGTGGTGAAGTCGCCGGTGTCGCCGCCCAGTTCGGCTGTGGTGCGGATCTGGATTTCGAGGTCGCTGGTCGTCAGCTGCAGGGCGTTGCCCGTCTTGCGGATCAGGACGTTGGCCAGGATGGGCAGCGTGTGGCGGCGCTCCACGATGCCAGCCACGGACTGCAGAACCGCGAGAACCTTGTCTTGTGTTGCCTTCAGGACGATCATGTCTTCAACCTCTTGTGGTTTTTGGGACGGTGCGTGGACAGCGGCACAGATGATGCCTCCCCCTGCTGCACAACCCGTCATTTTGCCCTTTTACAGGGCGGATTCTGTTCGGGGCATTTACCACCCGTTTTCAACCCTTGAGCGTCTGCTCCAGCACGTGCAGTTGCTGGTTCAGTTCGGTCAATTGCTGGCGCTCCCCGGAAATCTTGCGCACCGCATGCAAAACGGTGGTGTGGTCGCGCCCGCCGAACAATTCTCCGATCTCGGGAAGACTCTTTTGCGTCAGTTCCTTGGCCAGGTACATCGCAATCTGGCGCGGGCGGGCAATGCTGGCCGGGCGCTTCTTGCTGTACATGTCGGCGACCTTGATCTTGTAGTAATCGGCCACCGTTTTCTGGATGTTTTCCACAGAGATCTGCCGGTTCTGGATGGACAGCAGATCACGCAGCGCCTCGCGGGCCAGCTGGATGGAGATTTCCTTCTGGTTGAAGCGCGAGTACGCGAGGATCTTGCGCAGCGCGCCTTCGAGCTCGCGCACGTTGGAGCGCACGTTTTTTGCCACGAAGAACGCCACTTCCTCGGGCATCTCGGTGCCTTCGACGCGCGCCTTGTTGATCAGAATGGCCACACGCATTTCCAGCTCGGGCGGTTCGATGGCCACCGTGAGGCCCGAATCAAAACGCGACACCAGCCGCTCGTGGATGTTGGCCAGACCCTTCGGATAGGTGTCTGACGTCATCACGATGTGCGACTTTTTGGCCAGCAAGGCTTCGAACGCGTTGAAAAATTCTTCCTGCGTTCGGTCCTTGTTCGCAAAGAACTGCACGTCGTCGATCAGCAGCAGGTCGAGCGAGTGATAGCGCTCCTTGAATTCATCGAACGTGCGCCGCTGGTACGCCTTAACCACATCCGACACAAACTGTTCGGCATGGATGTAGAGAACTTTGGCGTCGGGCTTGTCCTGCAGCAGGCGGTTGCCCACAGCGTGCACCAGGTGGGTCTTGCCCAAGCCCACGCCGCCGTAGATGAACAAAGGGTTGTACAGGTGGCCGGGCATGCCCGCCACATGCATGGCGGCCGAGCGTGCCATGCGGTTGGCCGTACCCTCCACCAGCGTCTCGAACGTGAGGGCGGCGTTCAGCCGGTTGCGAAAGGCGCCAGCGGATGTTTCATCGCTGCTGCCGGACTGCGATTCGGACGGCGCAATGGTGTTGGATGGTTCCGACGCTGCCGGGCGAGCGTAAGTTCTCACAACGGATTCCCGCTGAGCGAGTGCTAACTCCAGTGTCACGGGTTGGCCGTACAGGCCTTCAAGCAGCGCGGCGATGCGGCCCGCATACTGCGCCCGAATCCAGTCGAGCTTGAAACGGTTGCCCACCAACACGGTGACCTTGGAAAAGTCTTCGGCCACCTGGGCGATCAGCGGCTTGATCCAGGTGTTGAACTGCTGTTCCGGCAGGTCTTGCGCCAGTTGCTCTACGCAGGCTTGCCACAGGCCTTGACCGGCGTCAGACCCGGGCGAAGGAAGGGGGCTGCGGGAGGATTCCTCTGTCATTTCAATGGGATTCTTTTTGTGGATAGGAGGAACGGGCCTGGGCCGCGGATTGTAGCTTGTCAAACAGTTATCCACAATTTGAAAGCCGTGAGCGCGGAGAGGCTGTGCGGTGGAATCCGAGCCATCCCCAGCGCTCTCGGACACCTCAAAGCGAGCGCGGAACCCGCGCATCAGGGGTGAGATCCAGAACCGGATGAGGGGTGGGAAAGCCGCTGTGGGATAAGCCTGCCGGCCAAAAGGCATTGCCAGCATGCGCCAAGCCTGCGATAATTTTCGGTTTCCCTGAATGTGTTCAGGGTGATTTGACCCGGCGCGCCGAAATTTGTGCCCCGTAGGTCTGCCGCCAAAGCGCTGTTTTATAGCGTTTGGTTGTGCGGATTGCAGGGGTTTCAAGCGCAGCGTCCGAAACTGAACCTCAAGGAATAGCATCATGAAACGTACTTACCAGCCCTCCAAGACGCGCCGCGCACGCACCCATGGTTTCCTCGTCCGCATGAAGACCCGCGGTGGCCGTGCCGTTATCAACGCTCGCCGCGCCAAGGGCCGCAAGCGCCTGGCCGTCTAAGGCCGTTACGGTTTACGGCCTGCTCCCCGCCTGTTCCCGGTTTGTACCGCCAGGTTCCAAACGGGGCGCTTGCATGCACAGGCTGAAAACCCGTCCGCAGTTCCAGGCAGCCATGGCGGGAGGCACTGTCTCCCGCACGACGCATTTTGCGCTGCACCGTCTGGTGCTGGACGCCGGTGGCGCTGCCACTGACAGCCAGTCAACAGGTGCTGCTGTTGTCACTGCTCCCACAGGGCCCGGCTCCTTGCCATCAACGCAAGGGCCGCAGGCCCTGTTTGCCGTGCAGGGTGTCTGGCTGGGGGCCATGGTTCCCAAGCGATGGGCGCGCCGAGCCGTGACACGCAACACCATCAAGCGGCAGATCTACACCGTGGGTGCCACATTCGAGGCGCGGCTTCCGCAAGCGGCCCACGTGGTGCGCTTGCGTACGGCCTTTGACCGCAAACAGTTCGTCAGTGCCACCTCCGATCAGCTCAAGCTGGCGGTGCGTGCCGAACTGCTGCAGCTGTTTGGCTATGCCGCGCGCCGTTCTGGCGTTGCAGGCCCCGCAGCGACGCAGGTGACCCCTGCCATGCCCGCGGTTGCCGAGGCGACCGCGCCATGAAGGTGGTGCAGCGCCTGCTGATCGGTGCGGTAAAGGGCTACCGGCTGTTTTTGAGCCCCTGGCTGGGGTCGTCGTGCCGGTTCGAGCCGACCTGCTCGGTCTATTCGCTGCAAGCGCTGGAACAGCATGGCGCTGCAGCGGGCAGCTATCTCACGGTGCGCAGGCTGGTACGCTGCCACCCCTGGTGTGACGGGGGCCATGATCCGGTCCCGCAACAATTGCCGCGCAGCATGCGGCTTTTCTCGCGGTTTTCCCCTTCCACCACCCCATCCAACTCACCAAAGAAGTCTTCATGAACGACATTCGCCGCACCATCCTGTGGGTGATTTTTGGCTTTTCCATGGTTCTGCTGTGGGACAAGTGGCAACTGCACAACGGCAAACAGGCCACGTTTTTCCCCACCACGCCTGCAGTCACCGCACCAGCCGCTGCCAGCGCAGCGTCCAGCGCTGCGGGTGCTGCCAGTGTTCCGGCGTCCAGCGTCCCTGTGACTACCGTTGCCATACAAGGGGCTTCTGCGGTGCCGGGCCAGCCCGCCCCTGCCGCGGCCCCCGCAGCGCGTGAGCGTGTCGAGGTCAAGACTGATCTGTACCGCCTGGTCTTTGACAGCGAGGGTGGTTCACTTACTCACGCCGAGTTGCTCCAGCACATCGACATGGCGGAAAAGTCCCGCAACTTCCTGCTGCTGGACGAGAGCGTGCAGCGCGTCTACGTGGCGCAGACGGGTCTGATTGGCGGAGGCTTCCCCACCCACAAGACCTTGATGACAGCCGTACCCGGTCCACGTGAACTTCAGGACGGCCAGAACGAGATTTCGGTACGCTTCGAGTCGCCAGACCAGGGCGGCGTGAAGCTGGTCAAGACCTGGACCATCAAGCGTGGCGCGTACGACATTGCCGTCAAGCACGAAGTGGTCAACACCGGCAGTGCGGCCGTGTCGCCCCAGCTGTACCTGCAATTGGTGCGCGACGGCAACAAGCCGCCTGGCGAGTCGTCGTTCTACTCCACCTTCACCGGCCCGGCGGTTTTCACCGAAGCCAAGAAGTACCAGAAGATCGAGTTCAAGGACATCGAAAGCGGCAAGGTCGACATCCCCAAAGATTCGCCCAACGGCTACGTCGCCATGGTGCAGCACTATTTCGCCACGGCTTGGCTGCTGGCCGACGGCGTGCAGCGCGAGCCCTTCGTTCGCAAGGTCGATACCAACCTGTACTCCGTCGGCATGCTGACTTCGCTGGGCGCCATCGAGCCCGGTGCGACCAAGACCATCGATGCGCGCCTGTTCGCAGGCCCGCAGGTCGAGACGATGATGGAAAAGCTGTACCCCGGCCTGGAACTGGTCAAGGACTACGGCTGGCTCACCATCCTGTCCAAGCCGCTGTACTGGCTGCTGGACCAACTGCACAAGCTGCTGAACAACTGGGGCTGGTCCATCGTGGCGCTGGTGTTGCTGCTCAAGATCGCGTTCTACTGGCTCAATGCCAAGGCCTACGCCAGCATGGCCAAGATGAAGGCCATCAACCCCAAGATCATGGAGATGCGCGAGCGCCTGAAAGACAAGCCGCAGCAGATGCAGCAAGAGATGATGCGCATCTACCGCGAAGAAAAGGTCAACCCCATGGGTGGCTGCTTCCCCATCATGATCCAGATTCCGGTTTTCATTGCGCTGTACTGGGTGCTGCTGTCCAGCGTCGAGATGCGCAACGCGCCCTGGATCGGCTGGATCCACGACCTCTCCACGCCTGACCCGTTCTTCATCCTGCCGTTGCTGATGACGGCCAGCTCGCTGCTGCAGACAGCGCTGAACCCCGCGCCGCCAGACCCGATGCAGGCCAAGATGATGTGGTTCATGCCGCTGATTTTCAGCGTGATGTTCTTCTTCTTCCCTGCCGGCCTGGTGCTGTACTGGTTGACGAACAACATCTTGTCGATTGCGCAGCAGTGGCTCATCAACACCCGCATGGGCGTGCCACCGCAGTTCAATCTGCCGAAATTTAAGTAACTCCCTGAGCGGCTGCGCCGCTTCCCCCTTTCTCTCGCGCTGCGCGCGGGAAGGGGGACGACACCAGCGCGGCGGGACGGCCCTTGCGCGGTGTCTCGCGATTGGGCCGCGCCAGTTTTTGGCGCTCTACTCCAAACTATCGCCGCCATGCTGTCCCGTCACGCTGATCCCATCGCCGCCATCGCCACCGCCCCCGGTCGCGGTGGCGTTGGCATTGTGCGCATCTCGGGCAAGGGCCTGGCGCCCCTGGTGCAAGCGCTGTGTGGTCGGGCGTTGCGAGCGCGCGAGGCGACTTACCTGTCTTTTTGCGACGCTGCGGGGCAGGCCATCGACCAAGGGCTGGCGCTGCACTTTCCGGCGCCCCATTCATACACCGGTGAAGACGTACTGGAGCTGCAGGCCCACGGCGGCCCTGTGGTGTTGCAGCTTTTGCTGGCGCGCTGTCTGGAGGCTGGCAACGCCATCGATTTCGCCACGGGGCGGCCCTGTCTGCCGGGCCTGCGTGTGGCGCAACCGGGCGAATTCACCGAACGCGCGTTTCTCAACGACAAGATCGATCTGGCCCAAGCCGAGGCGATTGCCGATCTGATCGACGCCAGCACCGAGGCGGCGGCGCGCAGCGCCAGCCGGTCGCTGACGGGCGCGTTTTCGGCCGAAATCCACGGCCTGCGCGATGCGCTCATTCACCTGCGCATGCTGGTCGAGGCCACGCTGGACTTTCCTGAAGAAGAAATCGACTTCTTGCGCAAAGCTGACGCGCGCGGACAGCTATCGAATTTGCAGCAAACCTTGGGCTCGGTCATGCAACGTGCCCGCCAAGGCGTATTGCTGCGCGAAGGCATCAAGGTCGTCATTGCGGGGCAGCCCAACGCGGGTAAAAGCTCGTTGCTCAATGCGCTGGCAGGCGCCGAACTGGCCATCGTCACGCCGATTGCGGGCACCACGCGCGACAAGGTGCAGCAGACCATCCAGATCGAGGGGGTGCCGCTGCACATCATCGACACCGCCGGGCTGCGGGACAGTGACGATGAAGTGGAGCGCATTGGCATCTCCCGCGCGTGGGACGAAATTGCTGCGGCGGACGCCGTGCTGTTCCTGCACGACCTGTCGCGGGCAGATGCTACTGATTACATAGCTGCTGATGTAGCCATAGAAAGCGCTCTGGGCCAAAAAATGCCCAAAACTGTTCCCGTCATCGATGTCTGGAACAAACTCGACTGCGCAGTTGCGCCGTCGGCGCCGGAATCAGTGGTGAATCCGTTCACACCACCGTCACCTCACGCGGCCTCCCGCCCTGCGGTGCGGCTGTCGGCCCTTACTGGCGAAGGCCTGGAGGGCTTGCGGCGCATCCTGCTGCAGGTGGCGGGCTGGCAGTCTGCACCCGAAGGTGTCTACATTGCCCGCGCCCGCCATGTGGAGGCGCTGCAGGCCGTGGCCGCGCATCTGCAGGAAGCGTCGGACCAGTTGCAAGCCCAGGGCCCGGCGCTGGATCTGCTGGCCGAAGAATTGCGGTTGGCGCAGAACGCGCTCAACACCATCACGGGCGAGTTTTCGTCGGATGACCTGCTGGGAGTGATCTTCTCCAGCTTCTGCATCGGAAAGTAGCTACCGCTGGTCCCCCTATGTTGTAAACGGACGTAAACAGTGCTTGTGTCCAACCTGTAACAAGGGTACTTTCGGCGCACCATGAACGTTCCCTTGCCCATAGCCACCAAAGTCGACCTCCACGGCCTGATCGATGCCATTGCGCAGGCCAGTGCCGATGACAGCATGACCAATCCCTTGACGCCAGCGCAATGGGACGTGCTCTCCTCCTATTTGCTGCCGGTGGTTCTCCCCTCCGGGCAAGTCCTTTTTTCCCAAGGCGCTACCGACCGCACCCTGTATCTGGTCGAGAGCGGCAGCCTCAGCGTGCACTACCAGGACGAAAAAGAGCGGCTGCGGCTGGCCATCGTCGGCCCGGGCTCTGTGATTGGTGAAGGCGCCTTCTTTTCGCACCGCACGCGCAGCGCCACCGTGCAGGCCAGCGCGCCCTGCAAGCTGTGGAGCCTGACCGCCATTCGCTACACTGAGTTGGCCAACCGGCAGCCGGCCATAGCGCTCGGTCTGGTAATGGCAGCCGGATCCGTGCTGGCCAAGCGCCTGGGCAACCGCCGCCGTCGTGTTGCGGCTACCTGACAGCCGGTAGCGGCCCGGGGTCACCCGGCTTTCTACGGGGCTGAGTCGGTGGTGCCGCGCGGTACACTCGTTTTGAGTATTTCCCTGGCGCCGTCCGAAGAAAGCAAGCCATGTCACTGTTCAGTTGGTTCAGCCGCAAACCTGCACCCCCCAAGCCACGTGCCGCGGCCGAGCCGTCTGGTTTGTTGAATGCCGACGCCACGGTGCCTCTCACCCCCGGCCGGCCGGGCAATCCGCTGGGCCAATCCGTGCCTCCCGAACACGCGGCCAACCGCAAAAACGAGCGCATGGAGCGCCGCGAACTGCTGTACACCGTGGTGCGCGACGCGATGGTGCGTGCGGGTGTGCTTTCTGCCAGCTACAAATTCAAGGTGCTGTCGCTGGACCAGCGGGGCCGCCAGTTCTTGGTGATGATGGACCTGGCGCGCGAATACGGCGGCGAGACGGTACGACTGAGCGAGATCGAGGCACTGATTGCCCAGACCGCCAAGACCCGCTACGACATTCTGGTGACCGCGGTGTACTGGCGCATCAACGACCATGTGGCGGTGGGGATCCCGCAAAAAGGTGTTGCGCCCCTGGGAGCCAGCTTGCAGGCCGCAGCGCCCACTGCCGCTGTGCGGCGCCCGCCGGTTGCAGCAGCCACGGCGCCCGTCGTGCCCGCAACGCCTTCAGCCGCCGCAGCCCCCGTTCGCCCAGCCACACCGGTCTCCACTGCACCCATCCGTCCCCCGGCCGGTGTAACGGCGCCCGCACCGCTGGCACCGATGTCCCCCCCGGCTGCAGCTACTGCGCAAAAGCCTGCGCCGCGTTTCGAGCCGATCGAGGCAGACGAAGTGGCTGCTTTCAAACGCGCGCTCGCCAACGCGGCCAGCACGGCGACGGCTTCTGCGCCCGCAGCGGTTGTCAAGCCGGGCGTTCCGGTGCGTTCAGGGCCTCTTTTGCCACCCTCCGCGCCTACCGGCTTCGAAGACACGGAAATGCCAGGCGCCGACGGCGCCGCCCCCGACTTGGGCAGCACCCAGTACGGCGAGCTCCACTGATCGCCGCGCCGCCGCCATGCCGCTGACAAGCGGCGGCGGGTTCTCAGTGGCCTGCGAAGTCCACCAGCGTGTAGAGCGAGAGGCCAGACTCTCGCAATCGGTCTGACCCGCCCAGCTCTGGCAGGTCGACAATTGCGGCGCCTTCGGTCACCGTGGCCCCCAGTTTTTCCAGCAGCTTCTTGCCCGCCATCATCGTGCCGCCGGTGGCAATCAGATCGTCAATCAGCAACACCCGATCGCCCGCCTTGACGGCGTCGGTGTGCAGCTCAACGGTAGCGCTGCCGTACTCCAGCTCGTAGGTCTCCTCCACGGTCGTGAAGGGGAGCTTCCCTTTTTTGCGGATGGGAACAAAGCCAACGTTCAATTCATAGGCCACCACGGCGCCCAGAATGAACCCGCGGGCATCCAGCCCCGCCACGACGTCAGGGCGCAGCGCCTTGTCCATGTAGCGGTGCACAAATGCATCAATCAACACCCGGAACACCTTGGGGTCCTGCAGCAAAGGCGTGATGTCCCGAAACTGCACCCCCGGCGCTGGCCAGTCTGGCACTGTGCGGATGTGCTGGCGCAGGTATTCGTTGACGCTGAGGGGTTGCATGGGTTGGTGGGACATGGCGGGTGTGGGGCGGTGCAACAGGTGGGACCATCGCACGGCCAGAGAGTTTGGCCGCGCTGCGAGTGCGCCAAGTGCGCGCAAAGGGCACGAGTGTAATCAGCCACCCCCCTTTTCGTGACCTTTTGACACACATCGTGCCCCGCACCCCATAATCAATCTTTGGTTCCACACCTTGTGCGCCTGTAACCGGGGCGCGCTTACCGAGAGCAAAGATCGGTCCATGCCCATCTCCGTCCTGTTGATCGAAAGCGACCCCCACTATGCCCAAGCCATGGTGGATGCTTTGGTAGACCCCTGGTCGGAATGGCGGGTAGATGTGGCGGGGTCTTTGGCGCAAGCGCGGGAGCTGTTGGCCTCCAGTCAGCCCGATATTGTGTTGGTCGCACAACGCAACGCGGACGGATCGGCGTTCGACCTCCTGGAGGTCCTGGACGGCTTGCCGACCATCATCTTGGTGCGTGCAGGTGCCGAGACCCACGCCGCGCAGGCCATGCGCCATGGGTTCGATGACTATACGGTGCAAGACCACGCGCAGGACTATCTGCTCACGTTGCCCGCGCAAATCGACGCGGTGCTGGAGCGCCACTCCAGCGCCCGCGCGCGCGCGGCTGCCGAGGCCATGCTCGCCCGGCAGCACCGCTTGCTGCAGGCGATTTCCCGCGCCCAGGCCATGTTCATCGCCAGCTCCGGCCCTCGTGCTGCCTTTGAGGCGCTGCTGGAGGAGCTGATGTCGCTCACGCAGAGTGCGTTTGGCATCGTGGGCCAGGTGCAGCGCGCGGACGACGGGCACGCCTACCTGCGTGTGCACGCCATGACCGACATCAGTTGGGACGACGCTTCGCGCGCCCTGTACGCACAACATGCCGAGGAAGGCATGGTGTTTGACAACCCCCGGTCGCTGGTGGGTGCGGCCCTGCTGTCGGGCGAGCCGGTGATCAGCAACGACGCCAGCCATGATGCGCGCGGTGCGGGCATACCCCGCGGCCACCCACCGCTCCTGACCTACTTGGGCCTGCCCATCCACGCGGCGGGTGAGCTGGTGGCCATGGTGGGCCTGGCCAATTGCCCTGAGGGTTATACGGCGGCGGATGTGCAGTTCTTGCAACCGCTGCTGAACACCGTGGGCCAACTGGAGATGGCCCGTCGCGCCGAGTTGGCGCGCTGCGCGGTCGAAGCAGAGCTGGCCAGCACCAGCGCCCTGCTGGCCGACAAAACACGCGCGCTGGAGGGCACGCTGGCCAGTGTCACGCAGGGGATTACCAATGTGGACGCCGAGGGGCGCATCTGTGTCTACAACCGGCGCTATTTGGAGCTGCTGGACTTGCCGGAAGCGCTACTGGCCACAAAGCCTCGAGTAGAGGATATGGTTCGGTTCCAAACCGAGCGGGGGGATCTTGGCACCGATTTTCAGCTCTTCGAACCGTCCGTCCGCGGCTTGGTAGCGATGGAATATGCCGCGCATGGCGGCAACCTCAGGATGCCCGACGTGTACGTGCGGCGTACCCATGCGGGGCGCTTCCTGGAGGTCCGAACGAGCGCCCTTGAGCAGGGCGGCATGGTGCGGACCTTCACCGACGTCACTGACTATCTCGGCACACTGGAGGCCCTGCGTCTGAGCGAGGCGCGGTGGCGCAGCCTGACCCACCTGTCGTCCGACTGGTACTGGGAGCAGGACGCGCAGTTCCGGTTCGTGCGCCTCGACGGCAACCCGGAGCGCGCCACCGGGGTGCCCGATGAGCTGCACTACGGCCTGACCCGTTGGGAGCTGCCCGACACCTTTGTCAGCGAAGGCCAGTGGCGCGAACACCGCGCGCAGCTGGAGGCGCATCAGGTCTTTCACGATTTCGAGATGCAGCGCAAAGCCGAGGATGGAACCCCCGTCTGGGTATCGATTAGCGGCGAGCCCATCTTTGATAAGGATGGGCAGTTCACTGGGTACCGCGGTGTGGCGCGCGACATCACCGAACGCAAGAATGCCGAGGCGGAAATCCAGCGCCTGGCGTTCTACGATGAACTCACCGGGCTGCCCAACCGGCGCCTTTTGATGGACCGACTGGAACGCGCCGTGACGGCCTGCTCGCGTGCTGGGAGCCATGGCGCGCTGCTGTTTCTGGACCTCGACAACTTCAAGGGCATCAACGACACCATGGGGCACGAGTGGGGCGACCGGCTGCTGGTACAAGTAGGCGCCCGTCTTGGGGTGTGCGTGCGCGTCAGCGACACCGTGGCGCGTCTGGGTGGAGATGAGTTTGTGGTGGTGATCCTGGGCCTGCATGCAGAGGCGGTAGAAGCCGCTGCCGAAGCCGAGGCCGTTGCCCAAAAGGTTCTGGTGTCGCTGAACCAGCCCTACTTAGTAGATGGCAACGAAATGCACAGCACGCCGAGCATCGGGATCGCGCTGTTCCGCGACGCGCAGCAACCAGGGCAAGAACTGCTCAAGCGCGCGGACCTGGCCATGTACCAGGCCAAGGCCCAGGGGCGCAACACGCTGTGCTTTTTTGATCCCGCAATGCAGGCCGCCGCGTCAGCGCGGTCGGTTCTGGAGGGTGATATCCGCCAAGGGCTGCAACGCCAGGAGTTTGTGCTGCATTACCAACCGGTGGTCAACGAATCAGGGCAAATGCTGGGCGCCGAGGCCCTGGTGCGGTGGAACCACCCCCTGCGTGGCATGGTTCCGCCCGGTGAGTTCATTCCGCTGGCCGAACAGACGGGGCTGATCTTGCCCCTCGGGCGCCAGGTGCTGGCGATGGCCTGTCGCCAGCTGGCGCAATGGGCGCAGGTGCCTCTGACGGCGGGCTGGACGGTGGCGGTGAACGTGAGCGCGCAGGAGTTTCGCCAGCCCGACTTTGTGCAGCAGGTTCTCTCCGTGGTGCGCGACGCCGGGGCGGACCCGCACCGGCTCAAGCTCGAACTCACCGAAAGCCTGCTGTTGCACGATGTGGAGGACAGCATCCTCAAGATGCAGGCCCTGCGCACGCTGGGCATGGGGTTTTCGCTGGACGACTTCGGCACAGGCTACTCGTCGCTGAGCTACCTCAAACGCCTGCCACTGGACCAGCTCAAGATCGACCAGAGTTTTGTGCGCGACGTGCTCACCGACCCCAACGACGCCACCATTGCCTGCACCATCATCACGCTGGCCAGCAGCCTGGGGCTGGACGTGGTGGCCGAGGGGGTGGAGACCGAAGGGCAGCGCGCATTCTTGCTGCGCAACGGATGCCGGCAGTTCCAGGGCTATCTGTTCGGGCGGCCAGGTCCGGCTGAGCTTCTTGATTTGCTATCTAAAATATAGCTATTAGCCCTTGTTGGATAAGCGCTAGAGCCATATTTCATTCATTATTCTAGCCCTGTTGAAAACTGGCGCTGCTCAAGACCAGGACCGCCGCGCAAGGGCCGCCCCGCCGCGCTGGCGGTGTCCCCCTTCCCGAATTGCGCAGCAATTCGAGAGAAGGGGGAAGGCGCGCAGTGCCTCAGGGGGATGCACTCTGCCTAACCTCGCAACAGCTTGTCCTCCGCCAGCGACAACGCGGCCGGGTGACCGGAGAGCACCAGGGTGTCGCCTTCTGCCAGTTGCGCATCGTCCTCCGCGGCACTCATGTGGCCATTGCCACGCCGCAGGTTTACCACCCGCACGCCGAGGGTGGGCAGCGCAAGCTGGCCCAGGCTCTGGCCCAGGGCCGTAGCGCCCGGGGGCAGGTTGATGGTGGACAGGCGTTCCTGGTCGCGCTCGTTTACCGTGTCGTCATCTGCGCCATGGAAGTACCCGCGCAGCAGGTTATAGCGGGCGTCGCGCTGGTCCTGCACCAGCCGCAGCACGCGGCGCATGGGCACGCCCACCAGCGCCAGGGCGTGGCTGGCCAGCATGAGTGAGCCCTCGATGGCCTCGGGCACCACCTCGGTAGCACCTGCGGCCTGTAGCTTGTCCAGGTACAAGTCGTCCTGTGTGCGCACCACCACCGGCACCTGCGGCGCGTGGGACCGCGCGTTGGCCAGCACCTTCAGGGCGGCAGGCACGTCGATGTAGGTGACGGCCACGGCGCTGGCACGCACCAGGCCGGCGGCCATCAGCGCCTGCAGCCGCGTGGCGTCGCCATACACCACCGAATCGCCCGCGGCTGCGGCCTGGCGCACGCGGTCCGGGTCCAGGTCGAGTGCCATGTAGGGGATGCCCTCCTGATCCAGCATGCGCGCCAGGTTCTGCCCGCAGCGGCCGTAGCCGCAGATGATCACGTGTTTGCTGGTGTTGATGGACTTGCGCGCAATGGAGGTCATCTGCAGCGACTGTTGCAGCCAGTCGCTGGCCACCAGCTTCATCACGATGCGGTTGCTGTACAGGATGAGAAACGGCGTGGCCAACATCGACAGCACCATGGCCGCCAAGATGGGGTTCATCAGTGCCGGTTGCACCAGTCCGTTGCTTTGGGTCAGCGACAGCAGCACAAACCCAAATTCGCCCGCCTGCGCCAGGTACAGCCCCGTGCGCAACGCCACGCCAGTGGTAGCGCCCATGCTGCGCGCCAGCACCAGGATGATGACCAGCTTGACCAGCAGCGGCACGGTCAGCAGTGCCAGCACCAGGCCCCAGCGGTCCACCAGGATGTGCCAGTCCAGCATCATGCCGATGGTGATGAAGAACAGCCCCAGCAGCACATCGTGAAACGGGCGGATGTCCGTGCCCACCTGGTGGCGGTATTCCGTCTCGGACACCAGCACACCGGCAATGAAGGCGCCAAGGGCCAAGCTCAGTCCCGCCAGTTCCGTCAGCCACGCCAGGCCCAGCGTGATCAGCAGCAGGTTGAGCATGAACAGCTCATCGCTTTTGCGCCGCGCCACCAGCGTCAGCCACCAGCGCATGATCCGCTGCCCGCCGGTCAGCAGCAGGCCCACCAGCACCGTGGCCTTGATCAGCGCCCAGCCCAACGAGGTCAGCAGTTGGTCGGGTGACGAGCTGAGCGCCGGGATGAGCACCAGCAAAGGCACCACAGCCAGGTCCTGGAACAGCAAAATACCCATCACGCGCCTGCCGTGCTGGCTTTCCAGCTCGGCGCGCTCCGCCATCAATTTCACGACGATGGCGGTGCTGCTCAAGGCCATGACGCCCGACAGCGCCAGCGCCGTCTGCCAGCCCATGTCCCACACGCCGCCCAACCAGCGCGACAGCAGCAGCGCCGCACCCGTCACCACGGCCATGGTCAGCACCACCTGCATCAGCCCCAGGCCAAACACCAGCTTGCGCATGGCGCGCAGCTTGGGCAAGCTGAATTCGAGCCCAATGGCGAACATCAAAAACACGACCCCGAACTCGCCCAGGTGCCGCACGCCTTCTGAGTTCTGCGCCAGTGCCAGCGCGTGTGGCCCTATGAGTACGCCCGCGGCCAGATAGCCCAGCATGGGCGGCAGCTTGAGGCTGCGGCACACCACCACGCCCAGGACTGCGGCCAGCAGATAAAGCAGAGTCAGGGCAAGGGAAGACATGGCGTCGATGCTATCCGAGCCCTGCGTCGACAGCACGGTGATTTCTGCCGCGGGCTTTGCCCTGCTGCAAGCGGCGGCGAAAAACATCACCACCGGGCGGCGCTTGCCCGGTCGATAGAATCGCCGGATGACTCCCGCCCCCGCCGCGCTGCCCCCTTTTGACGCTGAACAGGCCCTGCGCTTGGCCCGCGAGACGTTCGACATCGAAGCCGCCGCTGTTTTGGGGCTCAAAGCCCGTGTGGGCGATTCGTTCGCGCAGGCCGTGAAGGCCATCCTGGGGGTGCGCGGCCGGGTGGTGGTGATGGGCATCGGCAAAAGCGGCCACATCGGGCGCAAGATCGCCGCAACCTTGGCATCTACCGGTACGCCCGCCATGTTCGTGCACCCGGCAGAAGCGAGCCATGGCGATCTGGGGATGATCAAATCCATCGACCTCGTGCTGGCGCTGTCCAACAGCGGCGAGGTAGACGAGGTGACCACCTTGCTGCCCGTCATCAAGCGCCTGGGGGCCACGTTGGTGGCCATGACGGGGCGACCACAGTCCACCCTGGCGCAGCACGCGGACATCGTGCTCGACAGCAGTGTCGAGCGTGAGGCCTGCCCCCTGCAGCTGGCACCCACGGCAAGCACCACAGCGCAGTTGGCGCTGGGTGATGCACTGGCGGTGGCACTGCTGGAGGCACGCGGGTTTCGCCCGGAAGATTTTGCCCGCTCTCACCCCGGCGGTGCGCTGGGCCGACGTCTGTTGACCCATGTCCGGGACGTGATGCGCACGGGCAGCGCCATCCCGCGCGTCGCGCCAGATGCATCTTTCAGCGACCTGATGCGCGAGATGAGCGCCAAGGGGCTCGGGGCCTCAGCCATCGTCGACGCCGCCGGTCAGGTGCTGGGCATCTTCACCGACGGAGATCTGCGCCGCCGCATTGAAGCAGGGGCCGATCTGCGGTCGACCACAGCCCGCCAGGTCATGCACGCGAGCCCGCGCCGCATCGCCCCTGAAGCGCTGGCCGTAGACGCCGCCGAAATGATGGAAGCGCACGCTATCACCAGTGTGCTGGTGGTCGATGCAGCCGGCGTGCTGATCGGCGTCGTGCACATCGGCGACCTGATGCGGGCAAAGGTCATATGACCCTTCCCGTGTTGCAATTTCAACCCGAGCTGTTGCTGCGCGCCCAGGGCGTGCGCGTGGCTTTTTTCGATGTGGATGGTGTGCTGACCGACGGCAGCCTGTATTTCAGCGAAACGGGCGAAACGATCAAGCGCTTCAATACGCTGGACGGCCACGGGCTTAAGTTGCTGCAGAAGGCAGGCATCACGCCCGCGGTGATTACCGGGCGTGACTCCGCCCCGCTGCGTGTGCGGCTCAAGGCCTTGGGCGTGGAACACGCCGTGTTCGGCACCGAGGACAAGCGCCCGGCCGCCGAGGAGATTCTGGAGACACTGGGCCTCGCCTGGTCCCAGGCCGCCGCCATGGGTGACGACTGGCCCGATCTGCCCGTCATGCAGCGCAGTGCGTTTGCCTGCGCCCCTGCCAATGCCCAGATCGAGGTGCGCCATGCAGCCCACTATGTCACGCAGGCCCGCGGCGGCGACGGCGCTGCACGGGAGCTGTGCGACTTGCTGCTGGTGGCCACGGGCCGCTATGCGTCACTGTTGGCGGACTACACCGCATGATGCGCAGAATCCGCCAGGGCTGGGAACAGGTTTCGCTGTATCTGCCCGTGATGCTGATGGGCCTGCTGGCGTTGGGCACCTGGTGGCTGGTGCGCAATGCGCCCATGCCGCAATTGCCCGCGATTGAGCGTCCCCTGGGGCACCAGCCCGACTACTTCATGAAAACCTTCTCGGTCAAGAGCTTTGACGCCACTGGTCGACTGGAAAGCGAAGTACAGGGCGAGGTGGCACGGCATTACCCCGACACCGATACGCTGGAGATCGACAAGGTCAACATGCGCTCAGTCAGCCCGGAGGGCCGCCTGACGGTTGCAACGGCCAACCGCGCGTTGTCCAATGCCGACGGCACCGAGGTGCAACTGTTTGGCAACGCCATCGTCACGCGCGAGCCTGTGCCCGCCAAGGCCGGCATACCCGCCCAACCCCGCCTGGAGTTTCGCGGCGAGTTCCTGCATGCGTTCACCAACACAGAGCGGGTGCGGTCCGACCAGTCGGTCACGCTGACCCGGGGTGAAGACCGTTTCACTGCCGATGGAATGGACTATGACAACCTCGACCAGGTGCTGCAGTTGCGCGGACGGGTGCGGGGTGTGCTTTTGCCGGGCGCATCCAAGTAGCGTTTTGCGCTGGGCACTTTCGCCCAGTCCTCGTGTCCCTTTGCCGGAGCCTGAATGACCCTACCCCTTGCCTTCATCACCGGAGCGTCCAGCGGCATCGGCCAGGCGCTGGCCTTGCGTTTTCACCGGGCGGGTTACCGCCTGGCGCTGGTGGCCCGCCGTACTTCTGAAGTAAAAACATGGGCTAGCGCTCACGGGATCAGCGCTGATAGCTATGAAATTTATAGTGCTGACGTCGCAGTGGTCGACAGCATCGTGGCCGCCGGCACGGAATGTCTGGCGCGCCAGGGGCTGCCGGATGTGGTCATTGCCAATGCGGGTATCAGCGTGGGCATGGACACGGCAGTGCGCGACGATATTGACGTCATGGCGCGCACCTTTGCCACCAACAACATTGGCATGGCCGCCACGTTCCAGCCTTTCGTGGACGCCATGGCCCAGCGGCGCAGTGGCACGCTGGTGGGGATTGGCAGCGTGGCCGGCATTCGCGGTCTGCCCGGGCATGGTGCGTACTGCGCCAGCAAGGCGGCGGTCATCAGCTACTGCGAAAGCCTGCGCGGTGAGATGCGCCCTTTTGGCGTGCACGTCGTCACCATTTCTCCAGGCTATATCGACACCCCCCTGACACAACAGAATCGCTACGGCATGCCGTTTCTGATGCAAGCCAGCGACTTTGCTGACAGGGCCTTCAATGCCATCACTGCAGGGGTGAGCTACCGGGTGATTCCCTGGCAGATGGGCGTGGTCGCCAAGTTGTTGCGCATGGTGCCCAATGCGCTGTTTGACAAGCTTCTGGCCGGTCGCCCGCGCAAGCGCCGCCAAACGGAGGTGCAGTAGCCTGGAGGTCAGTACCCCGCCGCCAGTACCTGGGTGGCGCTCCCGTCGTCGGCGCATAAAAAATGCCCCAGAAGGGGCATTTTTCTCAGATCTTGCTGAACCAGCGAGGTACTCGGCTCAGTAGCTGTTGCCACCGCCACCGTAGCCACCACCGCCGCCATTGCGGCCACCACCTCCGCCTCCGCCATTGCGCGAACCCGAGCCATAGGGACTGCGAAACCCACCTTCGTTGCGGCCGCCGCCGCCGCCATAACCACCGCCACCACCGTCGCGGCCGCCGCCTCCGTAACCCCCACCGCCGCCTTCACGGCCGCCGCCATAGCCGCCACCACCACCACTGCGGCCGCCACCGCCGCCGTATCCGCCGCCCCCTCCACCACCAAACCCACCACCACTGCGCGGTGGGCGGGGCTCCATGGGACGTGCTTCGTTGACGACGATCCCGCGTCCACCCAGCGGTTGGCCGTTCATGCCGTTGATGGCAGCCTGGGCCTCTGCGTCGCTGCCCATTTCCACAAAACCAAAGCCTTTGGATCGACCCGTGTCGCGCTCCATCATGACCTTGGCGCTGGTCACGGCGCCGAATTGGCTAAAGGCCTGTTCCAGATCGCTGTCGCGCACTGAGTACGGAAGGTTGCCAACGTACAGTTTGTTGCCCATCGAGGGACTCCTCAAAAACACATGGATAAAGCGATGGAGTCCCGAAAACGCAGCCAGCTAATCTCAATGACGCTCTCAGCGAAACTGACGGATCACCGCAAACTTGGAAGGCGGGAAAAACCCGCCAACCCATTATGCGCCACACTTTTGATCAAAAAGCAAGCGGCAATGCGTGCTGTGGCGACGATGCCGCGCAGACATGAAAAAAGGAGCTCGAAGGCTCCTTGTTTTGCCGTCAGCAGACAGTGAAGTCTGCTGATGAGGTCTTTTTAGTAGCTGCTACGGCCACCGCCGTAACCACCACCGCCACCGCCGCCGCTACGGCCGCCACCACCGTAGCCACCACCGCCACCACCGTAGCCGCCGCCACCACCACCACCGAAGCCACCGCTACGGGGAGCACGTGGCTCCATTGGGCGGGCTTCGTTGACCACGAGGTCACGGCCACCGAAGTTAGTGCCATGCACGCCTTGGATAGCGGCTTGTGCTTCAGCATCGCTGCCCATTTCGACAAAGCCGAAACCCTTGGAGCGGCCGGTGTCGCGCTCCATCATGACCTTGGCGCTGCCAACCGAGCCGTACTGGCTGAAGGTCTGTTGCAGATCTTCGTCGCGGAAAGAGTAGGGCAGGTTGCCCACGTAAAGTTTGTTGCCCATGAAGGACTCCTGAAAAAACATGAAAACGCGATGGAGCCCGACGCAATCAACAAACCTGTGACGACTTCAAAGACGCGAAACTGACCATTCACCGCTAAGCTAACTGCTTTCCTGCAAGCAGAAAAGCGAAGTCATTATTAATCACTTTATGAAGCCCGTGGGTGTTTATTTCACTGCCGGAACCCGTTCAGCAGCGAAACTGCGTGGTTTTTAAGGTGAAAGTCCGGGCAAACCATAAGGTAAACTGCGTGGGTCTTTGGGGAGTAGCCCGCCCGGTTGTGCAACGCACCGGGGGCATGCGTCAACACACTTGGGTTCTAAAAACCTATGGCGTATGCGGTTCTTGAACTGGGCGAGACCATTGACTGCATGCCGATCCACATGGCCGGAGTCGGGGTGCAGTCAATGCGTTTTCCACCCATCCGGCCGGATAGGACCCCCACATGGAACCGTTTTTTATCTCCACCGCGATTGTTGCGCTCGCCGAAATGGGCGACAAGACGCAATTGCTCGCGCTGGTGCTCGCCGCACGCTTTCGCAAACCCTGGCCCATCGTCCTGGGCATTCTGGTCGCCACGCTGGTCAATCACGGCCTCGCAGGCGCCGTGGGCGCCTGGGTGACCACGTTTGTGGGGCCGCAGGTGCTGCGCTGGATTCTGGGCGCCTCGTTCATCGCCATGGCGATATGGATGCTGATCCCCGACAAGCTGGATGAAGGCGAAGCAGATGGCAACCCGCGTTGGGGCGTGTTTGGCACCACTGTCGTGGCGTTCTTCCTCGCCGAGATGGGTGACAAGACGCAGATTGCGACCGTGATGCTCGCCGCCCAATACAACGCCTATGTCTGGGTGGTGGCCGGGACCACGCTGGGCATGATGCTGGCCAACGCGCCAGTGGTCTGGCTCGGTGAGCGCATCACGCGCAAGGTGCCCATCCGTGCAGTGCACGTGGTGTCTGCCATCATCTTCCTGGTTTTGGGGCTGCTGGCGATTTTTTCGTCGGCAGGTTGATCGGGTCCATCCAGCGGACTGGGCGACGGGGCGCTGCTTTGGTATATTTGCCGAACGCGCCGATTTGCCACAGCTTGCGGGCGCTTTATAAATCCTGCTAAAGACCCGTCCGACACATCAGCCCGGCCTCGTTTTTAGCGACGCCGGGTTTTTTTATTCAGATGTCGTTCATTGCCACGCCCCAGACCCTGCATTTCCCGGAGGTGTTGCCGCTGCAAAGCGGCGCGTCCATCCGCGCCTTTGACCTGGCCTACGAGACCTATGGCACGCTCAATGCCGACCGCTCCAATGCGGTGCTCGTGTGCCACGCCCTCAATGCCTCACACCACGTAGCAGGTGTTTACGCGGGGCGGGACAAGAGTGAGGGCTGGTGGGACAACATGATCGGTCCCGGTAAACCAGTGGACACCGACCGCTTCTTCGTGATCGGCGTGAACAACCTGGGCTCCTGCTTCGGCTCCACCGGTCCCATGCACAACCACCCAGACACGGGCGACGTCTACGGCGCAGACTTCCCCGTGGTCACGGTGGAAGACTGGGTCAACGCCCAAGCCCTGTTGCTGGATCGCCTGGGCATCCAGCAACTGGCTGCCGTACTGGGCGGCAGCCTCGGCGGCATGCAGGCGCTGAGCTGGACGCTGCAGTACCCCGACCGCGTGCGGCACGCCGTTGTGGTGGCCAGCGCCCCCAACCTCACGGCCGAGAACATTGCCTTCAACGAAGTGGCCCGCCGCGCCATCGTGACTGACCCGGACTTCCACGGCGGCCACTTTTACCGCCACGGCGTGATCCCCAAGCGCGGCCTGCGCATCGCCCGGATGATCGGCCACATCACGTACCTCAGCGACGACGTGATGAACGAGAAGTTCGGCAGGCAGCTGCGGGAGGGCCTGGAGCTGAAATACAGCACACAGGATATTGAATTCCAGATCGAGAGCTACCTGCGCTACCAGGGCGACAAGTTCAGCGACTACTTCGACGCCAACACCTACCTGCTGATCACCCGCGCGCTGGACTACTTTGACCCCGCCCGCGCGCACTCCGACAACCTCACGCGCGCCCTGGCACGCGCCACGGCCAAATTCCTGCTAGTCAGCTTCACCACCGACTGGCGTTTTTCGCCCAAACGCAGCCGCGAAATCGTCAAGGCGCTGCTCGATAACCGCCGCAGCGTGAGCTACGCCGAAATCGACGCGCCCCACGGGCATGATGCCTTTTTGCTCGATGACGCCCGCTACATGGGCGTGATGCGCTCTTACTTCGATAGCATTGCCAAGGAGTTGCAGCCATGACCGAAAAAGCGGCAATGCAAGCCCTGGCGCGCCTGGTGCCCCCCGGCTCGCGCGTGCTCGACCTGGGCTGTGGCAACGGCGCCATGCTCGACTACCTGCAGCACGAGCGCGGCTGCAGTGGTTATGGCGTGGAGATTGACGATGCCAACGTGCTCGCCTGCGTGCAGCGCGGCGTGAACGTGATCCAGCTCAATCTGGACGAAGGGCTGGCGATGTTTGACGACAACAGCTTTGACGTGGTGCTGCAGATCGACACGCTGCAACACCTGCGCAACGCCGAAACCATGCTGCGTGAGACCGCGCGGGTGGGCCGCACCGGCGTGGTGGCCTTCCCCAACTTTGCGCACTGGCCCAACCGCCTGTCCATCCTGCGCGGGCGCATGCCCGTCACGCGCCGCCTGCCCTATCAGTGGTACGACACGCCCAACATCCGCGTGGGCACATACAAGGACTTTGAGGTGCTGGCCACCAAGAACAGCCTGCGCATTCTGGATTCGTTCGGGCTGCAGAACGGGCGCGAAGTGCGTGTTCTGCCCAACGTCTGCGCGGGCACGGCGGTCTTCCACTTCGAACACGGCTAGGCAGAGTACAACCCCCTGAGTCGCTTCGCGCCTCCCCCTTCTCTCGAATTGCGTTGCAATTCGAGAGAAGGGGGACACCGCCAGCGCACGCAAGCGAGGCGCCGCATACGCGGCTTGGCGGCCCTTGCGCGGCGGTCGCTGGCTGGGGCCGCGCGTTTGCTAGACGCCCCATGCACGTGTCACGCGACCGAGTTATCGTGCGCGCGGTAACCCCTTTCCTGGAGATCCAATGCGCCTCGCCCCTCTGAAAATGTTTGTCTCAGCCGCTTTGGGTGTTGGAGCCTTTGGCGTCGCCGCGCAACAGGCCTGGCCGCCCACTCCCACCGTCATTGCCCACCGGGGCGCCTCGGCGCTGCGGCCCGAGCACACGCTGGCCGCGTACCAGCAGGCCATTGACGACGGCGCGGACATCATCGAGCCCGACCTGGTGATCACCAAGGACGGCGTGCTGGTGGCCCGGCACGAGAACGCCATTGCCATCCTGAACGCCGACGGCTCGGTGAAAGAAGCCACCACCGACGTGGTGGACCGCCCCGAATTCGCGGGCCGCAAAACCACCAAGACCATCGATGGCAAATCCATCACCGGCTGGTTCGCCGAAGACTTCACGCTGGCCGAACTGAAAACCCTGCGCGCCCGCGAGCGCATCCCCGCGCAGCGCCCGGCCAATGTGGCCTACAACGGCCAGTTCGAGGTGCCTACCTTGCAGGAAGTGATCGATCTGGCCAAGGCCGCGACGGCCAAGACGGGCCGGACCATCGGCATCTACCCCGAAACCAAACACCCCACCTACTTCCGGTCCATCGGCCAGCCGCTGGAGGCGCCGCTGCTCGCCGCGCTGGACAAGAACGGCTGGAATCACGAGGATGCCCCCGTTTTCGTGCAGTCGTTCGAGGTCAGCAACCTGCAGGCCATCCGCAAGCTCAGCAGCGTGCGCCTGGTGCAACTGGTGGCGCCCTCGGGTCGGCCGTATGACTTTGTGGCGCAAGGCGCGGCCAACACGCGCAGCTATGCCGACCTCATCACACCCGAAGGCCTGAAACAGGTGGCCACCTATGCCAACGCCATCGGCCCTTTCAAGACGTTGGTAGCGCCGGTCAAAGACGGCGTTCCTGGCGAGCCCACCCCGCTCGTCGCCCGCGCCCGTGCTGAAGGATTAGGCGTGCACATCTGGACGCTGCGGCCCGAAAACGCCTTCTTGCCCGCAGGCCTGAAGAAGGCACCGACCACGGATGGCACCGTGCGAGGCGACAGCGTGGCGGAGATCACGGCCTATCTGCGCGCGGGCGTCGACGGGTTCTTCACCGATGACCCCGCCGTGGGTCGCGCCGCTGTGCAGGCGTTCAAGGCAATGGGGACGACGCCGACGAAGTGACTGGCGCCGCGCGCGGCTTGCCGGGTGCTGCGCGCCCGCCTTGACGCTGTCCCAGTTGCCGTGTTTTGTGGACCCACAACGCCAGTTGCTCGGCGCTGGCCGTGCGCACTGGCCCGAAGCTGTGCGTTCGCACAGGCGCGATACCGCAGAACTCCAGAATGGCCTTCTTCATCTGGTGGTGACCCGGCATGCGCGTCACCCAACGGAAGTACCAGGGCGGCGAGTCCATGGTCACCAGCAGCTCGGCCGAGCGCCCTGCCAGCAGCTTGTCCCACAGCGATGAGCCCTTGCGGTACTTGAAGGCATAGCCGGGCAGCAGCACGCGGTCGATAAAACCTTTGAGCAGCGCGGGCATGGCGCCCCACCAGATGGGGTAGACCCAGACCAGGTGGTGCGCCCAGGTGATGTCGGCCTGCGCGGCCAGCAAATCGGGCTCCAGGGGCTGGGCGGCGCCGTAGCCTTGAAAAAGCGGGTTGAACGCCAGCTGCCCCACGTCCAGAAACCGCACTTTGGCCCCTGCTTGTTGCGCGCCGTCGGCATACGCGCGTGCCATGCCGGCGCACAGGCTGTCGGCGGCGGGGTGGCCCAGGATGACCAGAATGTTTTGTTGCTCTGCCACAGGCTCTCCATCACTTTGTTGTTGATGGCGCCATGGTCACCTTGCCCCACGGGGCAGAGTCAAGCGGTCAGATAAGCGATCGAGTTAAGGGGCGGCGAATCTCGCGGCGCTCGCCGTGGTGGTTGCGCCAAATTGTGCGGGGCTGTGTGCGGGGGGCGCCACCGTCAGCGCGGAGGGCGCAGCGCAGGCTTCTGGCGCCACGGGCACGGCCAGCGTGTCGCAGGTGTGCAGTTCCGCCTCCAACAAGGCCAGCTGCGCGTCCAGCGTTGACAGGCGCGCCAGCTCCTGCGCCACGGCGGCCCGCCGCCCGGCCACCAGCCGGGCCATGCGTTCCCAGCCCGCGGCGGTGTCGATATGGGGCAGGCCATCCAGCTCCGACAGCCGAAAGCCCAGCGCCTGGGCCTGGCGGATCAGCAGCACGCGGGCCAGGTCGGCCTCGCCATAGTGGCGATAGGTGCCCGCGCGCGCCACCGTGCCCAGCAGGCCACGGGATTCGTACAGCCGGATGGCCTTGGGCGTGGTGCCCGTACGTTGGGCGAGTTCTCCGATGCGCATCAGCGGGTCCTGGTGGAAGAGATATATTATCAAAATGATAGCTACTAGCGCTTATTGATAAAGCGCTGGAGGCCAATCTGACCCCTATTTTGTGGCTGCTGACCGTCGGCGGGCCACTGCCCCGATGCTGCACGATAAGCTGCAGTGCTCTGATTCCATCTTCTACCCCCACCGACATGCCCCAGTTTGCCGCCAACTTGAGCCTCCTGTACACCGAGCTGCCGTTTCTGGACCGTTTTGCTGCCGCAGCGCGCGACGGATTTGCGGCGGTGGAGTTTCAGTTTCCCTATGCCTTTGCGCCCGAGGACATTGCGGCGCGGCTCACGGACAACGGATTGCAGCTGGTGTTGTTCAACGCGCCACCGAGCGGCACCGACCGCGCCAGCATGGCCAGCGCGTGGGAACAGCAGTCGCGCGGCACAGCGGCGCAGCCAGGGCGCGAGGCCGAGTTCCGCGCCGGGGTGCAGGAGGCGCTGCGTTACGCCGAGGTGCTGGGCTGCCCGCGCATTCATGTGCTGTCGGGCATGGTGCCGCCGGGTGTGGAGCGTGAATCGCTCAAGGACCTGTGCGCCAGCAATCTGAGGTGGGCCGCTGCCGAGGCCGCGCGGGCCGGGCGCGACATCCTGATCGAGCCCATTAACCTGCGCGACATGCCGCGCTACTTTCTGAACCGGCAGGACCACGCGCACGAGCTGCTCGATGCCGTGCAGGCCCCCAATCTCAAGGTGCAGATGGACCTGTACCACTGCCAGATCGTGGAGGGAGACGTGGCCACCAAACTCCAGCGCTACCTGCCCACCGGCCGCGTGGCGCACATCCAGGTCGCGGGCGTGCCGGGCCGCCACGAACCCGACCAGGGCGAGCTGAACTACACGTTTCTGTTCGACACCATCGACGCTCTGGGGTACACCGGCTGGGTGGGCTGCGAGTACAAGCCTGCGGCGGGAACGACAGCGGGCCTGGCCTGGCGTGATCGCGCTTTGGCGGCACGCCGGTGATTCGCTAAAGCGTTTTGGCGTGCCGTTCCAGTACGCGCGAATGCGTAAGGGAATGCGTGAATAAATGTAACCAGGCTCTGGCCGTAGAGTGAAGAAGAGCGTTCTCGCGCATTTGAGAGCCTTTCTTAGACCGGCTCAGCCGGCTGTTGTATTCACTCAGGAGACATTCCCCATGGCCGCATCCCTTGCCAACAACCGTTCCGTCGCGCGCCAGGTCACGCTGACCGCCATCGCGCTGGTGGCCGTGGTGCTGGTGCTGGTGGGGCTGGCCATTGCGGTGCTGACCGAGCGCAGCACACGCGCGCAGGTCACCGCCAGCGTGGGCGACACAGTGCAAAGCGTGGCCCAGTCGCTGGACGCGGCCGACAACACCAACCGCGAGCTGGTGCAGCTCACCATGCGGGGGTTCCAGCGCTACTTTGAAGCCACCATGCAGCTCGATGAGGGCACGGGCGAGCTGCGCAGCTATGGCGCGCTGGTCAATGAAGACTACGGCTCGGTCGACAAGTTCGCCAGCGAAACCGGCGGCATCGCCACGGTGTTCGCCAAGAAGGGCGACGACTTTGTGCGCGTGACCACGTCGGTCAAGAACGAGCAGGGCGTGCGCCAGCAGGGCACGCCGCTGGGCAAGGGCGACCCGGCCTACGCCACCGTGTCCAAGGGCGAGCCCTATACCGGCGTGACCGTGGTGGCCGGCAAGCCGTACATGGGCCACTACCTGCCCGCCAAGGATGCGTCGGGCAAGGTGATTGCGCTGCTGTTCATCGGCAACGACATCAGCGTGTTCCACACCATGCTGCAAAAGCAGGTGGCGCAGACCAAATTCTTCGAGCACGGCGGCACGTACGTGATCAACCCCGGCATATCGCTGGACAAGGCCGTGTTTGTGTACCACCCCACCGCGCGCGGCAAGCGGGTGCTGGAGGCTTACCCCGAGGCCCGCCCGTTCTTTGAAGCCTTGGCCGCGTCGCCCGATGGCTTTGTGCGTGATGCCGCACCGGTGCTGGGCGCTGGCGCCGAAGACCCGTGGGCCCTGGTGCGCAAGACCGGTGGCGGCTGGTGGGTGGTGGCCGAGGTGCCGGATGGCGAGGCCATGGCCAGCCAGCGCCGTGTGACCCTGGCTGTGTGGGGCCTGATGGCCGTGGCCGTGGTGCTGCTGGCCATCGGGCTGTTCCTCATGCTGCGCCGCGGCGTGAGCCGCCCGTTGCGGGACCTGACCCAGGCCATCACCCTGGTGGCGCATGGCGACCTGACCGAAGAATTCCGCACCACCCGGCGCGACGAGATTGGCGCGCTGGTGCAGGAGGTCGAGGGCATGCGGCAGCGCTACACACAGATGCTGCAGCAGGTGCGCACGGCGGTGGACAGCATCACCACCGCCAGCGCCGAAATTGCCAGCGGCAACCAGGACCTCTCGGCGCGCACCGAGGCCACGGCCAGCAGCCTGGCGCAGACCGCGCAGAGCATGGAACACCTCACTTCCACCGTGCGCCAGTCGGCCGACGCTGCGCGCCAGGCCAACCAGCTGGCCAGCACCGCCGCTGCGGTGGCCGCACGCGGTGGGCAGGTGGTGAGCGAGGTGGTGACCACCATGGGCGACATCAACCAAAGCTCGCGCAAGATCGCCGACATCATTGGCGTGATCGACTCCATCGCGTTCCAGACCAACATTCTGGCGCTGAACGCCGCGGTGGAAGCCGCCCGCGCAGGTGAACAAGGCCGGGGCTTTGCCGTGGTGGCCAGCGAGGTGCGGTCCCTGGCGGGGCGCAGTGCCGAGGCGGCGCGCGAGATCAAGTCGCTCATCGGCGCCTCCGTCGAGCGTGTCGAATCCGGCGCCCGCCTGGTGCAGAACGCGGGCACCACCATGGACGAGATCGTGGGGTCCGTCAAACGCGTGGGCGACATCATTGGCGAGATCACCGCGGCGTCGAGCGAGCAGTCGGATGGCATCGGCCAGGTCAACACCGCCGTCAATCAGCTGGACCAGATGACACAACAGAATGCTGCGTTGGTCGAGGAGTCTGCCGCTGCCGCACAGAGCCTGCGCGAACAGGCCACGCGCCTTGCCGGAGCGGTGCAGGTGTTCAAGCTGTCGCCCGGCGACGGCAGTGGCGGGCACCTGCAGTTGGCCGCGTCGGCTGCGCCGTCATGGCAAGCGCCGGACAGCGACACCCGGGCGCCTGCGCAGCTGGAGTAGCCGCGCCATCCCCGCGGACCCTGGCGGCGGTGGACATTCAGAGGTTTGCCGCAACGGGGCATTGGTTTATGCTGGGCTGAAACCTCCTCCACACCCGCCCCCTCCTTTATTTATTCATGGTCGCCCACGTCCCCACCATGCTGGCAATGATCATTGTCAGCTCGCTCATGATGGCGGCCTCCATGGCTGTGGTTGGGTGGGGCCGGCGGCGCGATGGCCTGGGGCACTGGGCGTTGGCCCTGCTTGTCAATGCGCTGGGACACGTCCTGCTCATGCTGCGTGGGCAAGTTCCGGACGTTCTCTCTGTCGTGATCGGCAATGCGCTGCTGTCCGGCGTCCTGGTGGCCATGATTGCAGCGATCAATCAATTTCATGGCCGCTCAGTCCGTTGGTGGCTGCTGCTGGCACCCACGGCGCTGGTTTTGGCAAGTGTCACCATGTTGATGGACAACTTCGCCGCACGGGTGGGTTTGGTGGGGATGACCATCGGACTGCAGTCGTTGTGGGCGCTGGCCGCTGTGCTGCAGCGGCGCCATGACGCCGTAGGCCGGGGGCATTGGCTGCTCGGGGCCGGTTTGGCGCTGGAAGCCTTGGTACTGGTTGGGCGATCGGTGCTGGCCTTTGGCTTGCCCGACACGGAACTCAACATCCTGCGAAGCAGCGGCATGCAGACGCTCACGTTCCTCGCTACTTTCTCGGTCGTGTTGGTGAGCTCCATGGGCTTCGTTTTCATGTTGCGCGACCGGGCCGATGAAAACAATCGGGTAATGGCGGCGCTAGATCCGCTCACCGGCGTGGCCAACCGCCGCTCGCTGATTGCCGCGCTGGACCGCGACGTGGCGCGGTCGGTGCGCACCCGCGAATCCATCGCGCTGATGATGGTGGACATCGACCACTTCAAGCATGTGAACGACCAATACGGCCACCCCGTGGGCGACCAGGTGCTGTGCAGCGTGGTCAATGTGCTGCGCCAGCGCGTGCGGGCGCAGGACCTGGTGGGACGGTATGGGGGCGAAGAGTTCATGGTGGTGCTGCCCGACACAGGCCTCGTCGGCGCCGAGCAGCTGGCCCGCGAGCTGTGCAAGGCAGTCGAGGTGTCGCGCTGCAGGGTGGACGGTGTGGAAGGCGGCGGGATCGCCGTCACCGTGAGCATTGGCGTCTTTGGCGGGCGCCTGGAGTCGGGCGACAGCTGGGACATGCTGATTGCCGCCGCCGACCGTGCCCTGTACCAGGCCAAGGAAAACGGGCGCAACCGGGTGGAAGTGGCCACCGGCCTGCGCCGGCCCAGCGCGCAGGCGGGGGCAGACGCCAATCCCGAGACCCAGCCAGCGTCTTCCTATTGATTCGTGGCGCCCGGGCGGGTGTTGTGTTGGAATGCAGGTTTTGATTTCACCGCTTCCAGGAGAGCCGCCATGAACGCCCGTGTCCCCCCCCAAGTCCTGCAACCTGCACTGGCCCTGGAACGGGTGAGCCAGGCGTGGGACGACGACATCGTTCGCCAGCTCACCGACTACATCGCCATCCCCGCCAAGTCCCCTACCTTCGCGGCTGACTGGGCCGAACTGGGCCTGCTGGACACCGTGGTGCGCAACGCCGCAGCGTGGGTTGAGGCGCAGAAGGTGGAAGGCCTGAAGCTGGAAATCGTGCGCATCGCAGGCCGCACCCCCGTGCTGTTTTTCGAGATCGACTCCACCCAGCCCGGCGCCAATGACACGGTGCTGATGTATGGCCACCTCGACAAGCAGCCCGAATTCAGCGGCTGGCGCAACGACCTCGGCCCCTGGACCCCCAAATACGAAGACGGCAAGCTCTATGGTCGTGGCGGTGCCGATGACGGCTATGCCGCGTACGCCAGCATCGCCGCCGTGCAGGAATTGAAGCGCCAGAACGTCCCGCACCCGCGCATCGTGGGTCTGATTGAAACCTGTGAGGAAAGCGGCTCGCGCGACCTGCTGCCCTACATCGACGCCCTGAAGCCCCTCATGGGCAACGTGGCATTGGTGGTGTGCCTGGACTCGGGCGCCGGCAACTACGACCAGCTGTGGCTTACCACCAGCCTGCGCGGCATGGCCAGTGGCACGCTCAAGGTCGAAATCCTCACGGAAGGCATCCACTCCGGCGACGCGTCGGGCCTGGTGCCCTCGTCGTTCCGCATCATGCGGCAGGTGCTCGACCGGCTGGAAGACAGCGCCACCGGTCGCCTGCTGCCCGCCAGCTTTCATTGCGAAGTGCCCGCCGACCGCGTGGCCCAGGCCCGCGCCACCGCGGCCATCCTGGGCGAAGAGGTGTACAAGCGCTTTCCCTGGGCGCACTACGACTGCGGCGGCTCCACCACCTTTGCACTGCCCACCACCACCGACCCGCTGCAGGCGCTGCTCAAGCGCACCTGGGAGCCCACGTTGAGCGTGACCGGCGCCGAGGGCTTCCCGGCCCTGCAGGACGCAGGCAACGTGCTGCGCCCTTACACCGCGTTCAAGCTCAGCCTGCGCCTGCCTCCGCTGGTCGATGCAGCAGATGCTGTGCAGCAACTCAAGTCGCTGCTGGAAGACAACGCGCCCTACCAGGCCAAAGTCACCTTCCAGAGCGGCGGCGGCGCCACGGGCTGGAACGCCCCCGCCACCACGCCGTGGTTCGAAAATGCCCTCAACGAAGCCTCGCAGGCGCATTTCGGCGCGCCCTGCGGATACATCGGCCAGGGCGGCACCATTCCGCTCATGAACATGCTCAGCGAAGGTTTCCCCACCGCGCAGATGATGGTGTGCGGCGTGCTCGGCCCCAAGAGCAACGCGCACGGCCCCAACGAGTTTCTGCACGTGCCCTACGCCAAGCGTCTGACCGCCTCGGTGGCGCACGTGATTGCCTCCATGGCGCAGCAGGCGGTGGCACCCGCTGCCGCCGCGGGCTGATCGACTCTGCAGCAGCAACCTTGCCCACCGCCCCTTCACCCTTTTTTGAGCAGGCCCTGACGACGATGGACAAACGCGCTTTTTTGCAGGTCTGCACCGCCACCACCCTGGCAGCAGCGGTTCACCCTTTTGCCCAGGCGCAGGCGCCTGCCGCGAATGCAGCCCCGGCTGCCTCACCCGCCGCTGCGGCACCCGGCCCGCGCCACACGCTGTCGGGCACCAGCAGCGAGGGCAAGCCCATCATGCTGACCGACTTTGCGGGCAAGGTGTGCCTGGTCAGCTTCTTCACTGCAGGCTGCGCGCTGTGCACCAACGAGTTGCGGCTGATGCGCGAGTTCTATGCCAACAACCGCCAGCGCGACTTTGTGCTGCTGGGCGTGAACATGGACGAGAAAAACGCCGACTTCATGCAGTACATCGACCTGCTCAAGGTGTCGGTGCCGGATGAGCAGCGCTTCCCCATCGCATGGCGCAACGCCGCAGCGCACCAGGACAGCTTTGGCGCCATCACCCGGCGTCCCACGCATTTCGTGCTCAACCGCCAACACCAGCAGGTGCTGCGCCGCGAGGGCAACTTCCAGCCCACCGACTGGGACGACCTCTGGGCCTCGCTCGCCTGATGCGCGGGCCGTGCCTGCCTGTGTTCCGGTTGCCAGCGCCTGCGTGCGCTGCCTTTGCACTGCCCGCCTTGTTTGTCCCCCCCGTTCGTCCTCTGTTTGTCTCGATGAAGCGACTGACTGTTTGATTGCACCGCTTGCCATGATTTCTGACGACCTCGCTCCCTCGACCCTCACCACCTTCACCGCCAGCGATGGCGAAAACCTGGCCGTGCAGGATTGGCCCCTGCCTGAGGGCGAGCCCCAGCGCGGCACCGTGTTGCTGGTGCATGGCCTGGGCGAACATGTGGGCCGGTACGACGCACTCGCGCGCCGGCTGAACGACTGGGGGTTTGCCGTGCGCGGCTACGACCAGTACGGCCATGGCGAATCGGCCGGGCCCCGCGGCGGGCTCACCTCGGACCTGCGGCTACTGGATGACCTGGCAGACCTGGTGGACGCCACCCGCGCGCGCATCCCGGCAGCCCAGCCGCTGGTGCTGCTGGGCCACAGCATGGGCGGCCTGGTGGCGTCGCGTTTTGTGTCACTGAAGATGCGGCCGGTGGATGCGCTGGTGCTGTCCTCCCCGGCGCTCGACGCTGGCCTGGGCGCCGTGCAGAAACTGCTGCTGGCCACGCTGCCACGCATCGCGCCCAACCTGCGCGTGGGCAACGGACTGGACGCGCAATACCTCTCGCACAACCCCGCTGTGGTCGCTGCCTACCTGGCCGACCCGCTGTGCCACGACCGCATCAGCGCCCGGCTGGCCCGCTTCATCGCGGACGGCGGCCCGGCCACCGTGGCGCGTGCCGCGCACTGGAGCGTGCCCACCCTGCTGATGTGGGCGGGTAGCGACAAGCTCGTACACCCCGCAGGCAGCCGCGCGTTTGCGGCCGCCGCGCCCAAGGCGGTGGTGCAGTCCCATTGTTTCGAGCCGCTGTACCACGAGCTGTTCAACGAAAGCCCCGAGCTGGCCGAACCGGTATTCAACCTGCTACAGCAATGGCTGGTGCGGCGCTGCCCGATGGCGGGGTAGGCACTGCCATCCAGGATTTCAACTAAAAATAGGCTCTAGCGCTTATCTGATAAGCGATAGTAGCTATCATTTTTTAAGCAAGCCGCCCAACATTCCAAACAGGTCGTTCGAGGTACCAAACCCGCCCTGCGGCGCCTCGCCGCGGGGGCTGAGCTGGTCAATCAGGCCCGGAAGCACCTGCGCCAACTGGCCCGCCGCAGCGCCGGGGCCCACGCCCAGTTGCGATGCGATCTGCGACAGCGGGCCGCTGTCCAGCACGTTGGACAACTGCTCGCCCGAGATCGCCTGGTTGGGCCCGGCGCTCAGCCAAGACGCGATCACATTGCCCAGGCCTGCCTGCTGAAACCGGGCCATCAAGCCGGGCAGCCCGCCCACCGGGCCGTCGTTGCTGATGAGGGACATCACCGCCTGCACCAGCTGCGGGTTCTGCGCGGCCATGCTGATCAGACCCCCCAGGCCCCCTCCGGCGCCCCCTGCGGTTGCCGCCGCGCCGCCGCCTTGCGACGCATTGTTGATGACGGCACCCAGAACGGAATCGAGCAAACCCATGGTGTTCTCCTGCAGAAGGAATCAATAGCAGCCGCACAGCGGCTGCGCCATCACGCATGGTACGCAGGCTGGTGGTGGTGGCTGTGTCAACAATCGTCAATTCTTCTACTGCAGGCCCTCTGGCGATAGGCGAGGCGACGTGGGAGGCCGCGCGCTTTGCACGCGTGCGTGGCCCTGTGCGTTCTCTTTACTTGGCTCGGGGTGGGCGCTTTTCCAGCAATGGCGCACTTACGCCCTGCACGCCCACCAGCCCCAGCACCGTGATCAACGAGGTCTGAGCGCCCTTCCAGGCGTCCGTCAGATCGATCCACTCCGACAGCGCGTGGAAGCCGCCTGTCTTGCCGCCGCCCCCGATCACGATGGCAGGAATACCCAGCGACATGGGCACATTCGCATCGGTGCTGGCACCTGCGAGTACGGTCTTGCGGCTGAACGCCGTGTTGGCGCGCACGGCGGCCTCCACGATGACCGAGTCCGCGGCGGTGCGGCCGCCGGGCCGGTCGCCGATGAGTTTGGTCGATGCGCTCTAGGTATTCACGCCCCAGCGCGCGTTTTCTTCGGTCACGGCGCTGTCCACGGCGCCCAGCACCTGCTTTTCAGTTGCCAGCAGCGGGGCCATTTCGTCGGAGCGGATGTCTACTGCCATGCGCGCATCGGGCGCGATGGTGTTGACCGACGTGCCGCCGCCAACCGTGCCCACGGTGAAGGTGGTCTTGGGACTGGCGGGCGTGCGGATCTCGGCGATCTTGGCAATGGCGCGACCCATGCCGTGGATGGCGCTGGGCACCTCGCCAAATGCCGCGTAGCTGTGGCCGCCCGGGCCCTTGAAGGTCACCTCGTGGCGGTGACTGCCGGTACCCAGCACCAGCACCGTGCCATCGGGCGCGGGTTCAAGCGCCACCAAACCGTCAATGTCCAGGTGTTCCTTGAACAGGTGCTTCATGCCGCGCAGGTTGCCCAGCTCTTCCTCGCCCACATTGCCCACGAACACCAAGTCGCCCACGGTGGTGATCTTCTGGTCGTTCAGCACCTTGAGCCAAGACAGCAGCACGGCCAAGCCGCGGGTGTTGTCGGAGATGCCGGGCGCGTGCAGCTTGCCGTCGCGCTCCTTTACCTTCACGTCGGTGCCCGCAGGAAACACGGTGTCCAGGTGGGCCGATATGACCAGCTTGGGGCCGTTGCCCGTGCCCTTGCGCACGCCCACCACGTTGCCTTCGGCATCGATTGCGGCGCTGCTCAGCCCCAGTGCCTTCAGGCGCGCGAGGAAGGCTTCGGCGCGCTGTTGTTCCTTGAAGGGCGGGGCTTCGATTTCTGTGAGCATTTTCAGGTCGCCAATGCTGCGTTCATGGTCGGCCTTCACGGCGTCCAGCAGTTGCAGGATTTGCGGCGCGGCCATGAGCTGGGCGTAGGCTTGCTCCACTGCGGGGCGCAGCGTGGTGGGGGTGGGGGCCACCGCGCGCTGGGCATGGGCGGGGTTGGCCAGCAGTGCGGCCACCGACAGTGCGACGGAGTGGGCAAGGGGCGTAAAACGGAGCGTGTGAACAGGATGCGTCATGGTCGAGAAAAATAGGAAGATCAAAAAACAGAGGGGATGGAACCAGCTGGCAGATCACCGCCCATGCGATGCGGCATTGGCTTGCGTGTGAGGTGTGCCATGCAATTGTTGGACCGTTCCCCGCTCGCGGGCTCTGCTTTAATCTGCCCAGCCGACAGTTTTTCTTACATGCGCAAACACATCCCCAGCACCCGTGCCCTGCTCGTTTTTGATGCTGTGGCACGCCACCACGGCGTGAGCAAGGCCGCCGAAGAGCTCTGCCTCACCCACAGCGCCGTGAGCCAGCAGCTGCGCCTGCTGGAGGGCCAGCTGGGACTGCAACTGGTGCAGCGTGGCGCACGCGGCTCCACGCTCACTGACGTGGGCCGCCGCTATCACGCACAGGTGGTGGGCGACCTGCTGCGCCTGCAGAACCACACGCTCGAAGCCATGGCCCAGCGGCCTGATGGCGCGCGCCTGCTGGTGGGCTGTGTGCCGGTGTTTGCCGAGCGCTGGCTGCTGCCGCGGCTGCCCGCCTTCCTTGGGCAGCACAAAGGCTGCAGCCTGCATCTGCAGGTGTACCCCACGCAGATCTACATGGCGGAGATTCCGTTTGATGTGGCCGTGCAGTACGACGACGCGGCCTGGCCCGGCGTGGTGCCCGCGTCCCTGATGCCGGAGGTCTGCGTGGCCGTGTGTGCGCCGCAGTCACGCCACCGGCGCGCCATGGAGCGTGGCGACTTTCGCGCCGTGCCGTTGCTGCAGCTCAGCTCGCGCCTGGGCGCGTGGGACGACTGGCTGGGCCGTGCGGGAATCAAGCGCACGCCAGACCACACCTTGGGTGGCCACCGCTTTGATCTGTTCTCGATGCTGGTGGAGGCGGTGCGCGCCGACTTGGGGATCGGCCTGGTGCCCCGGTATTTTGTGGAGCGCGAACTGCAGTCGGACGAGCTGGTGCTGGCCCACCCGCACCACGACAGCGGTGCACGCGGCTACAGTCTGTTTGTGGCGCCTGGGCGGCTGGAAGACCCGGCGGTGGCCGCGTTCGCACAGTGGCTGCGCACCACCGTGGCAGCAGAAGGCACCGGGCCGTCAGACCCCGCTTGACACGCGCTTGCGCTGCACACCCAGCCAGGCCAGCGCCAACCCCGTCACCACAATGGGCACCAGCGAACCGGCGTTCAGCAGCGTCCAGCCTTGCGTGGTGACCAGCACGCCCGACGAAAACGCACTCAGCGCCAGCGTGGCGTACACGCAGAAATTGATGGCTGCCTGCGCGCGGTCTTTTTCTTCGGGGCGGTAGGCCGTCATGGCCAGCGCGGTGCCGCCGGTAAAGAGAAAATTCCAGCCTACGCCCAGCAAAAACAGCGCAATGCCAAAGTGGTGCAGCTCGATCCCGGACAGCGCCACGGCCACGCAGGCGAAGTTCAGCATCACGCCCACGCCCATCACCGGCAAAACGCCAAAACGTTTGATGAGGTGGCCGGTGAAGAAGCCGGGCGCGAACATGCCGATCACATGCCATTCCAGCACCAGCGCCGACGCGTCAAAGTCAAAGCCGCACACCTGCATGGCCAGCGGGGTGGCCGCCATCAGCAGGTTCATCACGCCGTAGCCCAGAGCGGCGCCCACGATGGCGACCACCATGGTGGGCTGGCGCAGCAGCTCGCCCAGCGGGCGGCCCCGGGCGGGTTGTCCGGCGGCGTTCAGCACCACGGGCTGCGCGTTGAACCGGATGGCGGCCATGCACACCATGGCGAGCAGCGCCACACCCATCAACGCGACGTAGGCGCCGGCAAACGGCACCGGGAACAGCGTGCGCGTGGCGCTCGCCAGGTTGGGGCCCGCCACGGCGCCCAGCAGGCCACCGGCCAGCACCAGCGACACGGCTTTTTCGCGGTAGTCGGGCGCGGCCAGCTCGGCGGCCGCAAAGCGGTACAGCCCGCCGTTGGCGCTGTAGTAGCCCGCCACCACGGTGGCGGTGCACAGCAGCCAGAAGTTGGCACTGAAGGCGGCCCAGGCGCACAGCGCTGCCGACACCACCGCCACGGCCAGCCCGATCTGGAACGACACCTTGCGCCCCCAGCGCATCTGGGTGCGCGCCACCAGCGGCGTGGACAGTGCCCCGCCCACCACATAGCCCATCACCGGCAAAGTGGCCATCCAGCCAAACGGCGCCAGCTGCAGTCCCACCAGGCCGTTGATGGCGATGAAGACCACGTTGTTGGTGAGAAACAGGCCTTGGCACAAAGCTAGCAACCACAGGTTTTTATTCACGGCAATAGGGCTGCGGCGGCAGTAGAAAGGGCAGAAGAATTTGGGGGCGGGAGTTGCTGTCGCGCCGTCACGAGTACGTCCGGCCTGCATCAACAACGCCTGCTACGTTGCCGCGCCATTGTGCCCTCAGGCCAGGCCGGTGGTCATGGTGTGCCGGGGTCTTCATCCGTTGGCGGGCGCGCTGCGTTGCCGACGTCGGCGGTAGCGCGCGGGTCCATCTGCAGCACGGCCTGCGAGCCGCCACCCATCGCCACAAAGTCCGCCTTGAGCTCGGGAGCGACCGGAGCCGCCGCCTTCAGTCTCAGGAAGACATACAACGCCATGGCTGCCATCACGGCCGAATAAAAAAGCATCAGGGTGGATGCTCCAGCCACGTCCATCAACGCTCCTGCCAGCACCGGGCCAACGGCCGCACCCACGCCGTGCAGCAACAGCAGACCCCCGGTGAACTCCACCAGGCGTGACGAGTCGATCACGTCGTTGACGTGGGCCACCGAAAGGCCGTAGATCGAAAAGATCAGTCCGCCCAACAGCAGCGCGAGCGGGATCAACGCATCAACCGAATACTCTGCCATCACAAAACACAGCCCCGTCACGCAGGCGCCCAGAATGCACACCCACAGCAGCACGATGCGCCGGTCGTGGCGGTCCGAATAGTTGCCCACGGGCCACTGAAAGGCCGCGCCGCCCAAAATTGCGGCGGCCATGAAGCTGGCTACGCCCGCATCGGAGAACCCCACCGACCGGCCAAATACCGCGCTCATGCCATAGAAGGCGCCGGTCATCAGCCCCGACGTGAGCGCGCCAGCCATCCCCATGGGAGAGGCCTCGTACAGCTTGCGCAGGCTGAAAGTGGGCGCGTCCACCGGTGCGGGCTCGTCCACCTCGGTCATGGTGATGGGCAGCAGCGCAAACGAGAACATCACTGACACCAGCGCAAAGGGAACAAAGCCCAGCCGGTCGCCCACCAAAATCAGCCACTGACCCAGTGCCAGGGCGACGAAGTTGACCGCCATGTACACCGCAAACAGCCGACCGCGCAGTGCGTTGGGCGCCAGCGCGTTCAGCCAGCTCTCGATCACGATGTACAGCCCCACCATGCACACGCCCGTGACCAGGCGCAGCAGGCCCCAGAACCATGGGTCGATCCAGAAGGCGTGCAAGATGGGCATGGTGGACGCCAGCGAGGCCATGGCGGCAAACGCGCGGATGTGGCCCACCTTGCGGATCACCATGGGGCACACAAAGGTGCCGACCACAAAGCCCAGAAAATAGGCCGCCGTGACCAGCCCCAGCGTGACGCTGGAAAATTCTGCCAGCCCGGCGCGCAGCCCCAGCACTGAAAACAGCAGGCCCACGCCTACCACCAGCAACCCCACACCCAGCAGCAAGGTGGACAGGCGCCACAACAGGGGGCCCACCGTGGTGTCAGCGTCAATGCGTTTTGTCATCCATTCATCCATCCGGTTCATGAGCTCGCCAGTGCCGTCCGGCGGGTTGTGCGCTGTCGGCCCGGGGCTGCCCGTTGAGTTTGCTGCCGCGTGTCAGTGCGGGCCGGGGCAACGCGTGCCGTTCGTGTCTGCGCAGCAACGCAAGGCGCGCCCCATCGGCCAGTTCTTTCAAGTACCGCAGCGGCTGCTCTTTTGCGGCCGTTGGGGGCAATTTTGACAGTGCTGCAGGGCTGGGGGCCGTATCCCAGGCTGGCGCGCGTTTGCGCAGCGCGTCGTGAGGCCAGCGCGTGAGAGTGTGACCGGCTCTCAGCCCAGCAAGCCCTTGGGCACCTTGTCGGCCTTTTTCTCCACCGGGTTGGCCAGCAGCCACTGGGCTGCGTACTGGCGCATGAACTCCTTGGCCTTTTCAGGCCGGGCCGTCAGCCACGCATCGTAGGCGCCTTCGTTCAGGATGGCGGGCATGCTTTTCTCGCTGCCGGGCTGGCCGTAGCGGTGCAGCAGCGCGTGGTTGTTGGCATTCACGTTCAGCAGACAGTAGCTGATGATGACCTCGCCATCGGCCCCTTGCCAGCGCGCCCACAGGCCTGCGACGCCCATGGGCTTGCCGTCCACGCGCGCCACGCGGGTGGGCACGGCTTTGCCGCTGCGCAGGTCGTCTTCATAGAACGCGGTCATGGGCACGATGCAACGCTGGCCCTTCAGCCAGGCGTCGCGAAACGCGGTGCCGGTGGACGCGGTGTCGGACTTCGCGTTGACCAGCTTGGTGGCGCGCAGCTTGGCGTCCGACGCGGACTTGACCCAGTGCGGCACCAGGCCCCACTGGGCCGGCACCAGCACGCGGTCGGTGTTCGGTGCGGTCGCGGGTGCTGGGGCGTCGGTGGATGTGCCCGCATCTGCCGCGACATCGGTATCGCCATCGACACGGGCATCGACTGCGGGCGCTGCGGTGGGCTGCGCGATGGCCGCCGCGGTGGCGGCGTGGACGATGAAGAAGCCCGGTTTGCGCGGCCACAGGTGGCGTTCGCCCAGCGATTCGGGGGGCTCCACTGCGAATGCCTCGCGGTAGGTATCGGCAGCGGACAGGGTTTCGTAGTGGGTGCTCATGGGGCGATGGTAACGGTGCTGCCAACAGACTTGAAGGAAAAAATGGGCTCTAGCGCTTATTGGATAAGCGCTAGTAGCTATAAAAATTGAAGTAATCAATGCCCTGCAGCCCGCCACAGAAGCCGCCATGGGCCATTCATCCCATGGCAAAGCGCGCCGGCATTGGACATACTGTGCGCCACCCACCCCCTATCCACTGACTTGGAACAAAGGCACGCCATGCAGCACCACGTTTCCCGTTTCATCGTTCACACCGCGGGCACCGCAGTGCTGCTAGCTGCAGCCGGCGTGGGCCATGCCCAGCCGCAAAAGCTGCGCCCGGGCCTGTGGGAGCACACGGTGTCCATGAAAAGCCAGAGCGGCCAGATGGAGGCCGCGATGGCGCAGATGCAAAAGTCCCTGGCCAGCATGACGCCCGAACAGCGCAAGCAGATGGAGCAAATGATGGCGCAGCAGGGCGTGAGCATGGGCCCCAAGGGCAACTCGGTGAAGATGTGCATCACCGCCGAGCAGGCCGAACTGGACAACATCCCGCAGCAAGAGGGTTGCACCCAGACCGTCAAGCGCACGGGCCCCAACACCGTGGCACTGACTTTCAACTGCAAGGGCGGCGACGGCCAACCCCCCACCTCTGGCGAAGGCTCCATGACCTTCGCCGGCCCCACTGCCTACACGGGCAACTTCAAGGTCAAGACCATGTCCGCCGGCAAGCCCGAGCAGATCGACATGGCGCAAGCGGGCAAGTGGCTGTCTGCCGACTGCGGCGCCATCAAGCCTGTGCGCTAGTCCCGCTGTGGACCGCCGCAGGGCGGTGACCTGCGGGCGCCACCACCACGCGATTGCGGCCCAAGGCCTTGGCGGTGTACAGCGCCTGGTCGGCGCGCTCCAGTGTGTGGTCGACGGTGTCGCCCGGCAGGTGCAGCGCCAGGCCCATCGACACCGTCATGTGCAGCGTGCCCGTGGTGTGGGGGATGGCCATCGCAGCCACCGCACGGCGGATGCGTTCGAGCAGCTCGCGGGCGTCGTCGGGCTGGGTGTCAGACAGCATCAGCACAAACTCCTCGCCGCCCCAGCGGGCCAGCACGTCGGTGTCGCGCACCGAGTCCCGCACCGTGCCGGCAAACGCCTGCAGCGCGCGGTCGCCGGTGGCGTGGCCGTGGGTGTCGTTGATGGGCTTGAAATGATCAATGTCCAGCTGGGCCAGCAGCAGAGGGCGGCCGCTGCGCACGCTGCGCCGGTGTTCCAAGGCCATCAGGTCCTGCATGGCGCGGCGGTTGATCAGCCCGGTCAGCTCGTCCCGGGACGCCAGTTCGCGGTTGACCTGCAGTGCCTCAGCCAACGCCACGCGCTGCTCGTGCAGGCGCACGCGGATGCGCTGAATGCGCAGGTTCAGCGCTATGCAGCCGCTCAGCACGATGAGCACCATCAGCGCATACGCCGTGTCCAGATACCCGAACGGGCTGGCACTGAAGCGTGAGGTGACGCCAATGGCACAGGCGAAGGCCAACAGCGCAAACGTGCCAATGCCAATCACTTCTGCCATGGTGAGCGCAAAGGTGCCAAAAAACAGGATCAGCGCCAGCACGCTAGGGATCAGGCCCCGCGCGTCGCCCGCCAGCACATAGGCCACGGCACCGCTGGTGATGGTCCAGACCATTTGCGGAATGGTGAGCGAAGGGTCGCGCAGGCGGGCCGTTTCCCCGGACCGGATGAAGGCCGTCATCACCACCAGCCCGCCCACCGACATGGCGGCCCACCACTGCACGGCAGTGGTGTTGAGGGCTTTGCTGGAATGCGCCACCAACAGCATCACCCCAGCGCTGCTGGTCATCAGCACCAGCGCCAACAAAGCCATGCTCACCAGCGTGCGCCGCTTGGGGTCGGTGGAGAAGATGATGTCCTTCAGGCGCTGCCATCGGGAGGGGTTGCGCAAGATAGAGACTCCTGCCAGATCGATCGGCCGCGGGGTGCGCGGGGGGCCAGCGGGTGGGTGGCTACCGGCCGGTCGGACATTTTACGGTGAGGTAATGGCGCGCGTACAGCCCTGCGGGCCGCCGCCAGGCCCCCGTCACTGTGAACGCGGTGTCAAAGTGTGAGCGCCGCCAAGGCCGCCAGCGGAGCGGTTTCGGCGCGCAGCACGCGCGGGCCCAAGGTGACCGGCGCAAATCCGTGTTGCATGGCCAGGTCTTCTTCCGCATGGCTCAGGCCACCCTCCGGGCCCGACAGGAACAGCACCGGCCCCTGGCCTCCGTCCGTGCCCGCGGCGGTGCGCAGGGGCGAAGTGCCGGGTCGCAATGACAGCAGCAGACGCTGGGCCAGCCCGGGGGATGCAGGGCCGGGCGTGGAAGCTGGATTTGCGCGCACCCAGGCGGCCAGGTCAATTGCGTCGTTCACCACCGGCACGCGATTGCGCCCGCACTGCTCGCACGCGGCCACGGCCACGGCCTGCCAATGGGCGATCTTCTTGTCGGCGCGGTCGCCCTTGAGCTTGAGCACGCTGCGCTCGGCCACCAGCGGCGTGATGCTGGCCACGCCCAGCTCGGTGGCTTTTTCGATCAGCCAGTCCATGCGATCGTTGGCGGTGATGCCCGCCAGCAAGTGCACGGCGCGCACAGCCTCGCGGTCGATGGCGTGGTGCGCCCCCACCTGCACCAGCACGTCGCTGCGGCCCATGCGCAGCACGGTGGCGTCATACTCGCCGCCCAGGTCGCCAGCACCCTGCCCGCCATGGAACAGCGTGATGTGATCGCCAGGCTGCAGGCGCAGCACCTGCACATGCCGCGCAGCGCCCGGGGGCAGGTCCAGTTCGATGCCCGTGGTCAAGGGGGTGGGGCAATGGAAACGGGGCATTTGCTACTCAATGTATAGCTAGTAGCGCTTATTGGATAAGCGCTAGAGGCTGTTTTTATCAATATTCTGGACGGGTGCAGCGGCGGGCCATTACATCCGGCCGTACGCAAAGCCCGTGACGGGCTCGGTCCCCTCGATCTGGTCGAGCATCTTGAGCAGCGGGCCCAGCTGCCGGTAACGGTCGGTGGTGGTGCGGATGTAGTGCATGAAACGCGGTGCATCGGCCAGGTATTTGGGCTTGCCGTCGCGCAGCGTCAGCCGCGCAAAGATGCCGGCCACCTTGAAGTGCCGCTGCAGGCCCATCCATTCGACGCTGCGGTAGAACTCGCCAAAGTCATCGCCCCAGCCGCTCGCGCTGGTGGCACCCAGCAGGCCCGCCTTGCGGGCCTTTTCCCAGTAACGCACGGTAATGTCGATGACGAATTCCTCTTCCCAGCTGATGAACGCGTCGCGCAGCAGGCTGGCAATGTCGTAGGTGATGGGGCCGTACACCGCGTCCTGGAAGTCCAGTACGCCCAGGGGCGCGCCGGCTTCAACGGGCGCCATCAGGTTCGAGCCGCCGCCGGGCCGCCCCAAGGCGGCGAGCGCCCCCTCGGGGGGCAGCGAACCACGCGCAGCGGGGAGCGTGGGGGCCATCAGGTTTCTCATCATGAAGTCACGGTGCACATAGACCTGGGGTGCGGCCAGGTTGTGCGCCACGATGGCGTCGAAGGCGCTTTGCAGTGTGGCTTGCTGTGGGTCGTCCAGCGTCACGCCGCGGTGTTGGGCCAGGTACCAGTCCGGGAACAGCGCCAGCTCGCGGCGCAGCAGCGCTTCGTCATACACGGGGAGCACGCCCGGCTGAGAGGCCTTTTGCCAGTCCAGCAGCACGTCGGTGGCCTGCTGGTACCAGGCGTAGGCGTCCTGGGGCTTTGCGGGGTTCAGCCGCTCGATCACGGTCTGGTGGCCCAGGTCAGACAGCAACATGAAGCCGGTGGGCTCGTCAAACGCCAGGATCTGCGGCACGTTCAGCCCGGCGGCGGCCATCAGGCCCTGCACCTGCACAAAGGGTTTGCAGTTTTCCTTGTCGGGCGGGGCGTCCATCACGATGCGGCTGGCGCCCGTGGCCGTGTCGATGCGCAGGTAGCGGCGGAAGCTCGCATCGGCCGAGGCGGGGGCGCAGCGTGGCGGGCAGCAATTGGTGCTGCGCCACCAGGGGCGCGAGCCACCCTTCAAAGGCCGACTGGCGGGCTGCGTCGGGCCAGGTCACCAGCGAAGAAGGGGGGCTTGCCGCGACCGCGCCGGACGGCGGGCTGGAGGGGGATGGGGGGAAAGGGTGGCTCATGGATAATCCGATTTTACAAACCCGCTCCCGGCCCGCTGTTCCTTGGTGACAGGCGACGCCCGGCGCGGGTCCTTTTATCTGCCCCAGCCCCCATCGCCCCACGTGCCACGCTGCAAGCCCCCCTCCGTGCAGACCCCCTCACCCCGGACCCGGCCCGCCACGGCGGATGCTGCGCGGCTGCGCCCCCCGGTGCCCAGTGCGCTGGCCTACGCCGTGGCCCTGGCATGGTGCGGACTGCCCCTCGCTGCCATGGCCCAGTCCCCGGCCTCCAGTGGCTGGGACGCCCCCCCGGCGCTGCGCAGCTCGCCAGTGCTGCAGGAAAAAATCCCGGAAGAGGTCCGCACCCAGCTCCCGGTGTTTGTCACGGGTGACCGGGTGGAGGGTCAGACCGACCTGAACGCCGTCATCGAAGGCAACGCCGAACTGCGCCGCGGCGACACCGTGATCCGCGCCGACCGGCTGGACTACAACGTGCCCGAAGACCTGGCCAAGGCCCAGGGCAAGGTGCGCATCAACCGGGCGGGCAACGTGTATGAGGGCACGGCGCTGGAGCTGCGGGTGGAGGCGTTCGAAGGCTTTTTCAGCGACGCGCGCTACAAGTTTCTGGCCAACCAGGCGCACGGCGAGGCCACGCGCGTCGATTTCATTGACAAGGACCGGGCCGTGGTGCACAACGCCACGTACACCACCTGCGAGCGCGGCAACGAGGCCAGTTGGGAGCCCGACTGGGTGCTGCGCGCGGGCACCATCCGCATCGACAACGAAGAAGAAGTGGGCACTGCAGAAGATGCGGTGCTGGAGTTCAAGGGCGTGCCCGTTCTGCCCATTCCCTACATCACCTTTCCCTTGTCGGACAAGCGCAAGTCAGGCCTGCTGCCGCCCACCATTGGCCTCGACAGCCGCGACGGGTTGGCCTACATGCAGCCCTATTACTGGAACATCGCGCCCAACCGCGACGCCACGCTGCGCGCTGCGCTGATGACCAAACGCGGTGCCAACCTGGGGGGCGAGTTTCGCTACCTGGAGCCCACGTACAAGGGCGAATTCAGCGGCGATGTGATGCCCGAAGACCGGCTGCGCGACCGCATGCGCTGGGGCTACACCGCCAAACACGAGGGCAGCTTCAACACCGGCCTGGGCGGTCTGGGCTTGAACATCAACGTCAACCGCGTGAGCGACGACAACTACTGGCGCGACTTTGGCCGCGCCTCCGAGGTGCTGCGCCAGCGCCTGCTGCCCGGCGATGCCACGCTGTCCTGGGCGCGCAATGACATGTCGGCGTCGGTGCGCACCCTCAAGTGGCAAACACTGCAGGACGTGACCTCGCCCATCGTGCCACCGTATGACCGCATGCCCCAGTTGCAATGGCGCTATGCGCCCACCGACCTCGGCGGCGGGTTCGATGCCAGCGTGGTGCTGGACAGCACGCGGTTCCAGGCCGCACGCGAGTTGACGGGCCAGCCCAACGCCAACCGCAGTTTTGCCGTGGCGCAGATCAGCAGGCCGTTTCTGGCGCCAGGGGGCTTCGTCACGCCGCGCTTGCAGCTGCACACCACGCAGTACCAGTTTGATTCCGCGCTGTCCAACGGGGACCGGTCTGCCAGCCGCACGCTGCCGACCTTCAGCCTGGACAGCGGCCTGGTGTTTGAGCGCGATGCCGCCTACTTCGGCCGTGCCTTTTTGCAGACGCTGGAGCCACGGGCGTTTTACACCTACACGCCCTACCGCGACCAGAGCCGCCTGCCTGTGTACGACACGGCGGCCAATGACTTCAACTTTGCCACCATCTACACCGAGAACGCTTTCGGCGGCAACGACCGGCTGGCCGATAACAACCTGCTGACGCTCGGCGTGACCACCCGTTTGCTGGACCCGAACACGGGTGCCGAAGCCGCGCGCTTCGGCATTGCGCAGCGCCTGCGGTTTTCAGATCAGCAGGTCACCTTGCCGGGCGTGGCACCTGCCAATGAACGCCTGTCTGACGTGCTGCTGGGCGCGGGCATCACCTGGACACCGGAGTGGGGCTTTGACTCCACCGTGCAATACAACCCCAAGACGGGCCGCTCCATCCGCTCCACCATCGGTGCGCGCTACAGCCCCGGCAACTACCGCACAGTTAGTGCGGCCTACCGCCTGCAACGGGGCACCAGCGAGCAGATCGACATCGGCTGGCAGTGGCCGCTGAACAGCCTGTGGGGTGGTGACAAAGGCCAGGACGCGGGCAAGGCCCGTGGCCAGGGCCAAGGCGCAGGCCGTTGGTACAGCGTCGGGCGGCTGAACTACAGCCTGCAAGACCGCAAGCTGGTGGACACCGTGGTGGGCCTTGAGTACGACAGCTGCTGCTGGATCGGCCGCGTGGTGCTGGAACGCTTGCAAAGTGGTGTGACCACGTCCAACACCCGCTTGTTGTTCCAGATCGAGTTCGTGGGCTTCTCCCGCCTCAGCCTGGGCTCCAGCCCCCTTGAAACCTTCAAGCAAAATGTGCCGCGTTACCAGTACCTGCGCGAGCAGGTCAGCACGCCCAGCCGTTTCAGCAACTATGACTAAAGCCATGAATCACCGTGCCATCGCTCTTGCCATCGCCACCTCCGCCGCCGTGGTGTCACAGGGCGCCGCAGCGCAGGGCCTGCGGCCCTCGGGTGCAGCGACGGGCGGCGGGCTGTCACGCCCGGCTGCAACGCCGTCAATCACCCTGCCCGCACCCAGCGCGGCCGCTACCACCGCACCGCGGCAGGCGGACTTTATTGTGGCGGTGGTCAATTCCGAGCCCATCACCAACAACGAAGTGCGCTCGCGTCTGGCCCGGGCCGAAGCCCAGTTGGCGCAACAAGGCGGTGCCATGCCCCCACGGGACTTGCTGGCGCGTGAAGTGCTGGAGCGCCTCATCCTGGAGCGCGTGCAGCTGCAACAGGCGCGCGAGTCCGGCGTCAAGGTCGATGACTTTGCGGTGTCACAGGCCGAACAAGGTGTTGCCCAACAAAACAGCATGACGGTGGACGAGTTGTACCGCCGCCTCGCCCGCGACGGCATGAGTAAAGAGCGTTTTCGCGAAGAACTGCGCAACCAGTTGCTCCAGCAAAAGCTGCGTGAGCGCGAGGTCGAAGCCCGCGTCAAGGTGACCGACCTCGACGTGGACCAGTACCTGCGGGAGCAGCAGCAGGGCAACGACGTCTCCACCATGGAAATCAACCTCGGCCATGTGCTGGTGCTGGTGCCTGAGAACGCCACGCCTGCGCAAGTGGCCGAGCGCCAGGCGCGCGCGCAGCTGGCGGCCGACAAGCTGCGCGCTGGCGGGGATTTTGCGGCGGTGGCGCGCGAGTTTTCCGATGCTCAGGAGGGTCAGCGCGCCGGCGGCCTGCTGGGTCTGCGCCCGGCTGATCGCTATCCCGAGCTGTTCGTCAACTCGACCAAGGGACTGCCGGTGGGCAGCCTTGTGGGGCCTTTGCGCTCCCCCGCGGGTTTTCACGTGCTCAAGGTGGTGGAGCGTGTGACCGCTGGTGTGCCCACCACGGTGGTGCAAAACCACGCCCGCCACATCCTGTTGCGCACCGGGCCCCAATTGACGGAAACGGCAGCGGCCGCGCGTCTGGCCGACTATCGCCGCCGCGTGCAGGGTGGCACGGCCGACTTTGCCGCGCTGGCACGCGAGCATTCGCAGGACGGCAGTGCCAAGGAGGGCGGCGACCTGGGCTGGGCCAACCCCGGCCGGTATGTCCCCGAGTTTGAGCAGGCCCTGAACGCCCTCAAGCCTGGCGATATCAGCGAACCCCTGGTGTCACGTTTTGGTGTGCATCTGATCCAGTTGCTGGAGCGCCGTGAAGCCAAACTGACCCAGCGTGAGCAGCGCGACATGGCACGCAGCACCGTGCGCGAGAAGAAGCTGGACGAGGCCTACGCCACGTGGGCGCAGGAGCTGCGTGGCCGCGCGTACGTCGAGTACCGCGACCCACCGCAATGACCCACCAAAGAACCGACAGCAGGTAACGCCGCGTTGAAACACATCCCCCGCAAGCGCTTCGGCCAGCATTTCCTGTCCGACAAGGGCATCATCGAAGACATCGTCCAGGCGATTGATCCGCAGCCCGGCCAGCCGATGGTCGAGATTGGCCCCGGGCTGGCGGCGCTGACCCAGCCGCTGGTGGAGCGCCTGGGGCGACTCACAGTGATTGAGCTGGACCGCGACCTGGCGCTGCGCCTGCGGCTGCATGGGCAGCTCGACGTGATCGAGTCCGACGTGCTCCGGGTGGACTTCACCGCGCTGGCGCAGACGATGCGCGAGAAAGCCGCGTTGCCTGATCTGCGTCTGCGGGTGGTGGGCAACCTGCCTTACAACATCTCCACGCCCATCCTGTTCCATCTGCTGGACCACGTGCAGGTCATCGAAGACCAGCATTTCATGCTGCAAAAAGAAGTGATCGACCGCATGGTGGCCAAGCCCGCCACCAGCGATTACGGACGCCTGTCGGTCATGCTGCAGTGGCGCTACGCGATGGAAAACGTGCTGTTCGTTCCGCCCGAAAGCTTCGACCCACCCCCGCGCGTGGACAGTGCCGTGGTGCGCATGGTGCCCCGCGCACAGCCTGCACCCGTGTCGCTCCCCTTGCTGGAAGAACTGGTGCAGGTTGCCTTCAGCCAGCGCCGCAAGCTGCTGCGCCACACCCTGGGCCGCTGGCTGGAAGCGCGCCAGTTTGCCGGCCACTTCGACACCCAGCGCCGCGCTGAGGAAGTGCCAGTGGCCGAGTTTGTGGCTCTGGCTCTGGAGTGCTCATAAATCGATAGCTGCTAGCGCTTATGGAATAAGCGCTAGAGCCTGATTTTACTTAAAACGCCAGCCACTAGCACGCGCTCAGGCGAGAGATGCCAAGCGAGGGGCCGCCCCACAGAGAGGGCATCGTCCTCCTTCCCGAATTGCGCAGCGATTCGGGAGAAGGGGGGAAGGCGCAAAAGCCCTCAGGGGGAAGCACCGAAGTCAGGCGGCGTTGAGCCAGTAGCTCGCGTTGAAAGGGCTGCTCATGCGCAGCGCCATGGGGGACACGTCTACCAGTTTGTCGGTGGGCATCTTTTCGACGGGTTCGCCGCCGAGTTCGATGCCTGTGACTCCCTCTGCCGGGCTAGCCTCATTCGCCCGTTCTGCTTGGCTGGTGGATGCAGAACGGGCTACAGAAAAGAATAGAAACACCGGAACGGTATCTTGCGGTCACCCCAGTAGTCGGCGGCGTCGCGGAAGATATCGAGCAGCTGTTCACGCGCTTCCTTGTCGAACTTGCCCGTGGCCGGAATCTGCTCCAGCACCACGATGAAACCAGGCTGCGGGCCCGATTTATGCAAGGGATCCGTCATGCAGTCGTACAACGCATCAAAGTTCTTGCCGAAGTGCGACGGGAAGGTGAATTGCCCGGCAATCAGGTCCAGCACATCCTGTTTGGACTGCGCATGGGCCAGGTTGGCGTACAAGAAATGGTGACCCATGGAGGTGGCTGCATCCTGCAGATCCTGCACGCGAAAAGCGCGAATGGACTGCACGATGTTGGTGCGCACGCCACGCAGTGGCGTTTCCAGGTCTTTACGAAGTGGCGTCTGCATCTCCGCTACTCTTTCTTAATAAAGTCCACAAACTTCTGGCTCTCCGCAAGGCTGCGGGATGCAACCTGCGGGTGGGGGATTCAAGGGGGCGCACTGACCGCTGCCAGCGTATCTCTGGCCAGCGTGCAGCGCAACGGGCGTTACTCGACGATCTCGCGAAAACTGGCGTAGTGATCGCTGGTGTAGTAGCAGGCGTCCGGAACCCGGGGCTTGCCTCCACACACAATGCGCCGGGCTCCCCGGTTGCGCGATCCTGGTGTTCTGACGGTGTACTCACGGTAGTAACCCCGCTGGTGGGCGGGCAACAACCGCTCGCGATTGCCAAAAACCGTGCCGTCCTTGTCGTACGGAAAAGGCCCTCCCTCACGGATCAGCGCATAAGTCGCTCGCCCTTGGGGCGGCAACTCGGCCAGTGCGATGGGGGTAATGGAACCGTCGGTGGACGGGGATTTCCGGGCATGCCCCGCTACCGGGGACAACACGAACGCAACACCCAAAACACACAAAAACCCTGCTTTGCGCGCCCGGGTGGCTACAGCCTTCAGCATCAACGAACCTTTCACACGACTTATGCAATTAGGGGACAGGCAGGTCGCTTGTCCTCTAAAACGCACTTCATGCACCCTTGTTTGCATAAGTCCAGCGTCCAGAAACCTACGGGTTAACCCGAAATTTCGAGCCGCTAGTGTCGCTCAACGGTCCCCAAAAAGCAAGCGTCTGCACAAATATTGGGCAGACGCTGCAGAGAATGGCAAGCGTTTTAAGTTAGTGCTTGCTATCTACTCCTGGCTTATCTTGACACGTTGGCATCTGCCACGGTCAGAGCTGTCATGTTGACGATACGACGCACTGTGGCACTCGGTGTCAGGATATGAACCGGCTTGGCAGCACCCAGCAGCACGGGGCCAATGGCAATCCCTCCGCCTGCCGCGGTCTTGAGCAGGTTGTAGGCAATGTTGGCCGCGTCGATGTTGGGGAACACCAGCAGGTTGGCATCGCCCGTCAGTTCGCTGCTGGGCATGACGGCCGCACGCGCCTTGCCGTCCAGCGCCACGTCGCCGTGCATTTCGCCGTCCACTTCGAGCCAGGGGGCCTGCTGGCGCAGCAGCTCCAGCGTCTGGCGCATCTTGATGGCGCTGGGGTGGTTGCTGGTGCCGAAGTTGGAGTGCGACAGCAGCGCGGCCTTGGGCTTGATGCCAAAACGCATCATTTCCTCGGCGGCCAGGGCGGTGATCTCGGCCAGTTCCTCGGGCGTGGGGTCGTAATTGACGTGGGTGTCCACCAGGAACACCTGGCGTCCCGGCAGCATCAGCCCGTTCATGCAGGCATACACCGGCACGTCTTGTGCAGTGCTGTCGGCGCCACCCGCGTGTTTGCCGATTACCTGGTCGATGTACAGCAGGTGGTTGGCCGTAGTGCCCCAGGTGCCGCAGATCAGGCCATCCACTTCGCCCTTGTGCAGCATCATGCAACCGATGAGGGTCAGGCGCCGACGCATCTCGATCTTGGCCACCTGCTGCGTGATGCCCTTGCGCTCGGTCATGCGGTGGTAGGTCTGCCAGAAGTCGCGGTAACGGTGGTCAAAGTCGGTGTTGACCACGTCGTAGTCCACGCCTTCCTTCAGGCGCAGCCCAAATTTTTCGATGCGCTGGGCGATGATGGCCGGGCGGCCGATCAGCGTCGGGCGGGCCACCTTCTCGTCCACCACAATCTGCGCGGCGCGCAGCACGCGTTCTTCCTCACCCTCGGCATAGGCCACGCGCTTCTTCGCCGCACTGCGCGCGGCGTCGAAGATGGGCTTCATGGTTGTGCCAGAGGCGTAGACAAACTGCTGCAGCCGGTCTCGGTAGGCGTCCATGTCGGTGATGGGGCGCTGCGCCACACCACTGTCCATGGCCGCCTGGGCCACGGCAGGCGCGATCTTCATCATCAGGCGCGGGTCGAACGGCTTGGGGATCAGGTACTCGGGGCCGAACGACAGCTTTTCGCCCACATAGGCGGCTGCCACCACTTCGCTTTGCTCCGCCTGGGCCAGTTCCGCGATGGCGTGAACGGCGGCGATCTCCATCTCATCGGTGATGGTGGTGGCGCCGCAGTCCAGCGCGCCGCGGAAGATGTATGGGAAGCAGAGAACGTTGTTGACCTGGTTCGGATAGTCCGACCGCCCCGTGGCCATGATGATGTCGCTGCGCACGCTGTGCGCCAGTTCGGGCGTGATTTCAGGGTTGGGGTTGGCCAGCGCAAAGATCACCGGGCGCTCGGCCATGGTGGCCACCATCTCGGGCTTGAGCACGTTGCTGGCCGATAGGCCCAGGAACACGTCAGCGCCGACGATCACCTCGACCAGCTTGCGTGCATCGGTCTTCTGCATGAACTGGCGCTTGTCGTCGTCCATCAGCTCCTCGCGGCCTTCGTACACCACGCCGGCGAGGTCGGTCACAAACACGTTCTTGCGCTGCACGCCCACCTTGAGCAGCAGGTTCAGGCATGCCAGGGCCGCCGCCCCCGCACCACTGGTCACCAGCTTTACGTCCTCAATCTTCTTGCCCGCTACCTTGAGCGCATTGACCATGGCCGCTGCCACCGTGATGGCTGTGCCGTGCTGGTCGTCGTGAAAGACCGGGATCTTCATGCGCTTACGCAGCTCGCGCTCCACGTAGAAGCAGTCGGGCGCCTTGATGTCTTCGAGGTTGATGGCGCCGAAGGTGGGCTCCAGCGCCGCGATCACTTCCACCAGCTTGGCTGGGTCCTTCTCGTCGATCTCGATGTCGAACACGTCCACGCCCGCGAACTTCTTGAACAGAACAGCCTTGCCCTCCATCACCGGCTTGGACGCCAGCGCACCAATGTCGCCCAGCCCCAGCACGGCGGTGCCGTTGGTAATGACAGCGACCAGGTTGCCGCGCGAGGTGTAGCGGAACGCGTTGGCCGGGTCCTTGACGATCTCTTCGCAGGGCGCCGCCACGCCGGGCGAGTACGCCAGCGCGAGGTCGTGCTGGTTGACCATCTGCTTGGTGGCGGCAATCGCCAGCTTGCCGGGCTTGGGAAACTCGTGGTATTCGAGAGCGGCACGGCGCAACTGGGCGCGCTTGTCGGAATCGTTGTTGTTGTTGTTGTTCTGGGCCGTGGTGTTCTCGGGCATTCAGTGTCTCCAACTCAGGATGGGTGCAAAAACCGTGCTGCAGTAGCTCCGCGCGGGCTGTCAGCTTTGTAAGGGTCAGCGATTGTAGGGGGCGGGTCGTGAAAACCCTAGTAAGCGAATCTGCTTACATGGGCAATTCCATTTTGATCCTGATGCGACCAATCGCCTGTTGAAAATCCAGGAAAAAACCATTAGGCGTACACCGCGTTGGGGCTGCCAGGTTCGCTTCTTGCTGGGGGTGCAGGATGACCGCCACCTCTTTTCCCTCCGACGACGCTGCAAGGCTGGTGCCCGCACTCCTGACGGCAGCAGCGTTCCAATCCTTTGGCACGGTGCTGCAGCCTCCCTCAGGCGCGGGCCGCGCTATCAACGCAGGCAGCTCGGAACGTTTTGATCTGGTGGATGACTTGCAGCTGGGGGCCTTTGGCGGGCGGGCGCAGCTCGCGCTGTTTCGTGCGCAGGCGCGCAGCTTTCCGTTGCAGATTCTGGAGATGGAACGCCACTGCCTGGGCAGCCAGACCTTTGTGCCATGGGGGGTGCGCCGCTTTGTGGTCGTAGTGACCCCCGCCGGCGATCCGCCAGTGGCGGCTGCGTCGCTCCAGGCGTTTGTCACCAATGGGCGGCAAGGCGTTGTGCTGGCACCGGGCACTTGGCACCACGCCTTGCTGGCTGTGGATTCCGGGGACTTTTTGGTAATTGAGCGAGCCGCCTCCGTGACCGACTGTGATGTCCATCGGCTGGCGGCTCCGGTGCGGCTGGCGTGCCCGTAGAGTGCTGCGGTCGAGTCCACTCAGTGCGCTGCTGCGATGCGTTCCGCCAGTGTTATGAGTGACCGGTCGCTGCCTGCCGAGCCCAGCAGCGACAGTCCGAGCGGAGCGCCGTCACGTTGTGCAAGGGGTATCGAGAGCTGCGGAAACCCCGCCAGACCCGCGATGCACAACATCTGAATGGCGCGGTTGCGGTAGTCCTCCAGGCTGCTTTCCGGGGCGTTGCGCAGCGGCGCGATGTCGGGCATGGTGGGCATGACCAGCACGCCGTTCTGGCCCAGCAACGCCGCGAGATGCGCCCGGTAGCGCTCGCGAAAAGCGCGTGCACTGACGACCTGCTCGTCGGTCACGGCCCGCGACCAGTCAAAACGCTCGGCCACGCCAGGCCCCAAAGGGGGCGCGTAGCGCTCAATCAGCGGTCCATCGGTCATCCAGGCTTCGCGCCCTTGCACATACCGAAAATTCCAGTACATCGCGTCGAAAGACTCCAGCACGGCATCGACGGGCTGTGACGGGCCGAACAGGTCTGTCACCTGCAGTGCGGCGCCCTGCAGCGCGCTCTCCACCAAGGGGTTGAGTAGCGTCCACACATCGGTGGGCCACAACATACGCAGCTGTGGCGGCAGTGGTTTGGCGTCATCGCCCAGCAACACGTCGGCAACCCGGGCAAACGTCTGCACATCGCGCGCAAACCATCCACACGTATCAAGGCTCGGTGCCAGGTCCAGCGCGCCGTGCAGGCTCACGCGCCCGTGGGTGGGGCGCAGGCCGTACAAGCCGCAGTGGTTGGCAGGCGCTCGCACCGATCCGCCGGTGTCGGTGCCCAGCGCAAAGTCGCACAAGCCCGAAGACACCGCAGAGGCAGAGCCTGACGACGAGCCCCCAGTGATGCGGTCGGGCGCCGCGCCGTTGACAGGCGCGCCAAAGTGCGCGTTATTTCCGTTCATCGAAAACGCCAGCTCATCGGTCACCGTCTTGCCCACAAAACGCGCGCCTGCATCCAGCAGCTTCTGCACCGTGGGAGCCGTGCGCGTCTTGATGCCCGACAGCGCCAGCACCACCGGGTTGCCGCCGCCGGTGGGGTAACCCGCCACATCAAACAGGTCCTTTGCCGCAAAACTCAGGCCGCTTAGCGGGCCTGTGCTGGCGTGCGGCACCGGCGCGTGGGGGTAAGGGACAAACGCGTGGGCCGGGTCGTGCACAGTCATGGGGCAGTGGATTCGAGAGCAGGAAGAAGTTCGGGCGCGATAGCGGCAGCCGCCTCCGTGCGCAGGCACTGTGCACGGTGGCCGGGCGCTATTTCCACCGAAGGCGGTTGTTGCGCGCGGCAGGCCTGGGTTGCCAGGGTGCAGCGCGGCGCAAAGGCGCAGCCGGGTGGCAGGTCAGACAGGTCCGGTGGCGCCCCGGCGATGGTCTCCAGCGGCGTGCCGCGCGCCATGGCGCCGTGGGCGCGGCTTTTCAGCAGCGCAATGGTGTACGGGTGGCGCGGGTGGCGGATCAGGTCGCGCGCCGTGCCCTCCTCCACAATGCGTCCGGCGTACATCACCGCGATGCGGTCCGCCACTTCCACGGCGGCGCCAATGTCGTGGGTGACAAAAATCACCGACAGGCCCAGGTCGCGCTGCAGTTCGCGCAGCAGCAGCAGGATCTGGATCTGCACGGTCGCATCCAGCGCGGTGGTGGGTTCGTCGGCCAGCAGCAATTGCGGGTGGCACGCCAGCGCGAGGGCAATCATGGCCCGCTGGCGCATGCCGCCCGACATCTCGTGCGGATACGCCTGCATGCGGCGCTCGGGGCTGGGAATGCGCACGCGTTCAAACAATGCCAGGGCCCGCTCCTGGGCCTGCGCCGCCGTCACCTTCTCGTGGCGGCGGATCGATTCGACAATCTGCGCCCCCACGGTGTAGACCGGGTCCAGGGCCAGCAGTGGCTCCTGAAAGATCATGGATGCCACCTTGCCCCGGTAGTCCGCCAACTCGCGCCCCGAAAGCGTCAGCAGGTTCTGGCCCCCCACCCGCACTTCGCCCGCAATGCGGGTGCGCCGCTCGGGGTGCAGGCGCAGCAAGGTGCGCAGCGTCACGCTCTTGCCCGACCCAGACTCGCCGATCAGCGCAACCACTTCGCCGCGCTGCACCTGCAGGCTCACGCCGCTGACGGCTTGCACCGGTTTGCGGCCGCCGGTAAAGGTCACGCTGAGGTCACGCAACTCCACCATGGGGTAAGTGGCTGCAGGCGAAGAGTGGTGTGTGCCCTGGGTCATGGTGCTGTCGCTTTCATGCCGCCTGCGCCAACGGCTCAGCGGCCTGTGGGTGGCCACTGCCTGGTTCATGCATCAGACAAGCGGCCACATGGTGCGGGCCGGTGACAGTGCGCACTGGCACACGCTGCGCGCATACCGCCGCAGCCATGCTGCAGCGCGGATGAAACCGGCAGCCCGACGGCGGATTGATGGGGTTGGGCGGGTCGCCCGCCAGCGGCGCTTCTTGCGTGCGGTGGTCCGGGTCCATGGACGGCATGGACGACAGCAGGGCTGCGGTGTAGGGGTGCGCGGGCTGTTTGAACAGGGCATCGGACGGCCCAATCTCTGCCACCTGCCCCAGGTACATCACCATCACCCGGTCGCTCATGTAGTGCACCACGTTCAGGTCGTGGCTGATGAACACATAGGTCAGGCCGAATTCGGCTTTCAGATCGGTCAGCAGGTTCAGCACCTGCGCTTCCACCGATTTGTCGAGGGCAGACACGGCCTCGTCCAGGATCACCATGCGCGGCTGCAAGGCAAGGGCGCGCGCAATGTTGACCCGCTGGCGCTGCCCGCCAGACAGCTCGTGCGGGTAGCGCTCGGCAAACCGCGCGGGCGCCAGTCCCACCCGGTCGAGCAGGCTGCGTGCACGCGCAATGGCCTCGCGCTGCGGTACGCCGTGCACTTGCGGCCCGAAGGCGACGGAGTCTTCAATCGTCAGCCGGGGGTTCAGCGATGCATAGCTGTCCTGAAACACCATCTGCACCTGGCGGCGAAACTCCTTGAGTGGCAAATCACGACTGCCCACGGTGCGCCCGTCAAACACAATCTCGCCCGCTGTGGGCGCGATGAGCTGCATCAGTAGCCGCGCGGTAGTCGATTTGCCGCAACCCGACTCGCCCACCACACCCAGCGTTTCGCCTTTCAGCACCTCAAAGTTCACGCCATCCACCGCATGCACCACCCCACCGCCGCGGCCGAACGCATCCTTCTTGAGCGAAAAGTGTTTGACCAAGCCGTTGATGGTGAGCAAGGGCTGCGCGGGTCCGCCGACATCGTTGATCGTTTGCATGATCGATGGAGCCTCAACCCTTGTTGTCCATCGCCGACCGCAGGCCGTCCGAAAGGATGTTGAACGAGATGGAGGTGATGAAAATCATCAGCCCTGGCAGCGCCGCCACCCAGGGCTGCACGTAGATGGCGGTACGCAAGGTATTCAGCATCAGGCCCCATTCGGGCTCCGGTGGCTTGACGCCCAGGCCCAGAAACGACAGGCCCGACGCCAGTATCATCGACACCGCAATCAGGCTGGTGGCATACACAAAAATGGGCCCCAGCACATTGCCCAGCACATGCACCCGTACGATGGTGAACGCGTTGGCGCCCGAGGCGCGCGCAGCCTCCACATAGTCGCGGTTGCGCGCCTGGGTGGTCACGCTCTCTGCCACCCGCACGATCTGCGGGATGAACACAATGGTCAGCGAGATCAGCGAATTGACCATGCCCGCACCCAGTAAGCCCGACAGTGCAATAGCCAGCAGCACCGAGGGAAATGCATAGAACACGTCCACCGTGCGCATGATGGCGGTGTTGACAAAGCCCCCGGCATACCCCGCCACGATGCCGATGACCGAACCGATCATGAAGGCGCACACCACCGGCGTGATGCCGATGAACAGCGAAAGCCGTGCGCCCACGATCAGCCGCGACAGCATGTCGCGCCCCAGTTCGTCGCTGCCCAGCGGCAGCCCTGGCGTGCCAACCGGCTTGAGCCGCTTGAGCATGGACGAGGCATAGGGGTCTGCCGGGGCGATCCAGGGGCCAAACACCGCCAGGCCGATCAGCAGCAGCACCACCAGCGCCGCCCCCATGGCCACGGGGTCGCGGGTAAAGCGCGCCAGCGCGGCCGTCCAGTACCCGCGTGAAGGCTGTGTGGGCAGCGCGCTGTCAACGATGGCCGTCGACGAGGAGGGCGCGGTCAAAGTGGCCATGGTGGGTTTGCCTTGTTCTTCATCCTCAGGCGCGCGCAATGCGCGGGTCCAGCAGCGTCTGCAGCACGTCCACCAGCAGGTTCAGCAGCACAAAGAACAGGGCCAGCACCAGGATGGTCCCCTGCAGCAAAGGCAGGTCGCGCTGGAAGATGGCCGAGTTGAGCAAGAAGCCCGTGCCCGGCCACGAGAACACCGTTTCGATCAGGATCGAGCCGCCCAGCAGGTAGCCCAGCTGCAGACCCATTACCGCCAGCGCCGTGGGCGCGGCATTCTTCACCATGTGCCGGAACACGCCCACGTGCGTGAGCCCCTTGGCGCGCAGGCCCATGATGAATTCCTGGTCCAGGATGTCGGCCACCAGCGCGCGCACTGTGCGCGCGATGATGCCCATGGGGATGACCGACATCGTGATGGCGGGCAGCACCAGAAACTGCAGGTGCTCCCAGTCCCACGCCCAGTCGCTGGAGCCGCCGGGCCCGGCGCCCGTGGCTGGCAGCAGCATCAGCTGCGAGCTGAACACGATCACCATCACCATGCCCAGCCAGTAGTGCGGCACGCTCACCCCCAGCACCGACAACATGGACGCCAGCCGGTCCACCCATGAGTTGCGGAAGTACCCCGCCACAAAACCAAACAGGCTGCCCAGCACAAAGCCGATGAAGGTGGCCACCACGGCCAGCCGCAGCGTGTTGCCCACGGCCGTCATCACCTCGCCCGCCACGGCGCGGTTGCTGGCAATCGACACACCCAGGTCGCCCTGCAGCGCGCGCCACACCCACATCACAAACTGCTCGGGCAGCGAGCGGTTGAAACCGTACAGCTCGCGCAACTGCGCCTGCAGCTCCACCGAAGCGTCAGGCGGCAAGATGGACACCAGCGGGTCGCCGGGTGCCAGATGCACCAGCAGGAAACACACCAGCGCCACGCCCAGCATGATGGGCAGGGCATACAGAAAGCGGCGCAGCAGGTAGGCGATCATGGGGCTGTCCTGAGAGGTCCGCGGAGTGGACGAAAAGCGTGTCTGCTCAATCCATCGTCATCGTGGCGATGTCGATGAACCAGCTGCGTGGCTGCACCACGTTCTTGACCTTGGCCGACATGGCACGCGGGCCCACGTCGTGGGCAATCCACACAAACGGCGCGTCTTCCACCACATGGGCATGCAGCTTGGCGAGCGCGGCGTCGCGCGCCTTGTCGTCAAAGCTGGTGCGTGCATCGGCCACCATCTTGTCTACCTCGGCATTGCCGTAGTAGCCCCAGTTGTTCGACACCGGTGGGAAGGCCTTGGTGCTCACAAAACGCACCATGGCAAAAAACGGATCCATGGCTGCAAAGCTGATGTTGACGGCATTGGCGCCGTTGGCCGATGGGTCCTTGGCGCCCTTGCGCCAGTTGGTGAACAGGGTGTTCCACTCGATCACGTCAAACTGCACGTCAAAGAAACATGCTTTGAGCGACTGCTGCGCAAACTCGTTCATGGGCAGCGGCTGCATCTGGCCCGACCCCGAGGCCGAAATCTGCACCTTCACCTTGATGGGCTTGGCCGCCGAGTAGCCGGCCTGCGTCATCAGCGCCTGCGCCGCTTTCACGTCGTACTTGATGTCGAACTTGGGGTTGCCCCACCAGGGGTGGCCTGGCGGCACCGTGCCCTTGGGCTCAGCCATCATGCCGCCCAGCAGCTGCTTCATGCCGCCGCGGTCAATGCACAGGTTGGCCGCCTGGCGCACGCGCTTGTCCAGCCAGGGCGAGCCCTCGGCAAACGACAGCTGCCACGGCCACACATGGGGCTGGGCGTTGGAGTAAATCTTGAACCCGCGCTGCGTGATCTGCGGCATGGCGTCAGGCGCGGGCGCCTCGATCCAGTCCACCTGGCCGCCCAGCAGCGCAGCCGTGCGGGCGTTGGCCTCGGGCATGGGCAGCATCACCACCCTGTCAATTTTTGGAGTGCGTTTGGCGTCCCAATAGGCCTTGTTGGCGGCCAGTTCCAGGCGCTCGCGTGCCACAAAGCGCGTGACCTTGAACGGGCCCGAGCCTGCAGGGTCCGCTGCGAATGCGGTCCATGCGGCCTTGGATTTGTCGGCGGGCGTGGCGCCTGCGGCGGCGTCAAACTTCTTTTGCCAGTGCGCGGGCGATGCCATGAACAGGTTGGTCAGGTTGATGGGCAAGAACGCATCGGGCTCGCTGGTAGTCAGCTCAACCGTCATGTCGTCAATCTTGCGTGCGGTGCGCAGCGTGGGCATGCGCGATGCCGTCACGCCCACCTGGCTGGGGTCGAAGTGCACCGCGTCTTTGTCCAGCACCTTGGCCACGTTCCACACCACGGCGTCGGCATTGAACGCGGAGCCGTCATGGAACTTGATGCCTGGGCGCAGCTTGAACACCCACTTGGTCTTGTCCTTGTCGTCCACCGCCCACGACGTGGACAGGGCTGGGATCAGCACACTGGCTGCGTCGGCTTTGGACAGGTCCCATTGCGTGAGCGAGTCGTAGATCGGGATGCCGGTGAAGCGGTTGCCTTCAAAGCCCTGGTCGGGCTGGCCCAGCGTGCGTGGAATGTCTGCCGCGGTCATCGCGATGCGCAGCACCTTCTCCTGCGCCGTCGCGGCCGACGAGCCGCCCATGAGGGACAAGGCCGTCACCAGAGCGAGCGCCAGCGGTGCTTGCCGTGGGCGGCGCTGGTGGGAGTCGGTACGGGGTTGCGACGACGACAGGGCTTGGCTCATGGGGTCACCTTCCAGATGGGGGGTTGAGGGTCCACCCTTCATAGCAAGTGACATGCCACGGATTTCAGTGTTTGCTAAACCCTGGCTGCACCATCAGCGTAGCTACGCCGGGGTCCGTCCCCAGAGTGGTGCAACTACTGCGAGACCCGCGCGCGGTCGCCCAAAGAAAACGGCCCGTGAGGGGCCGTTCAGGGAAGGCGAGGCGGGACGCCTCTGGGCGTTGACTGAGGCTCAGCGGCTGCTCGGAAAGCTGAACACAGCCCCCTCGCGCACACCCGCCGACGGCCAGCGCTGCGTGATGGTCTTGCGCTTGGTATAGAAGCGCACGGCGTCAGGGCCGTAGGCGTGCAGGTCGCCGAACAGGCTGCGCTTCCAGCCGCCGAACGAGTGGTACGCCACGGGCACGGGCAGGGGCACGTTCACGCCCACCATGCCGACCTGGATGTGGTCGGTGAAGTAGCGGGCGGCCTCGCCGTCGCGCGTGAAGATGCAGGTGCCGTTGCCGTATTCGTGGTCGTTGATGAGCTGCATGGCTTCCTGCAGCGTCTTCACGCGCACCACGCCGAGCACGGGGCCGAAGATTTCTTCCTGGTAGATCTTCATGCCGGGCTTGACGTTGTCGAACAGGCAGGCGCCCAGGAAGTAGCCTTCCTCATGGCCGGCCACCTTCACGCCGCGGCCGTCCACCACCAGCGTGGCGCCCTCGGCCACGCCTTGGTCCACATAGCCCTTCACCTTTTCAAAATGGGGCTTGGTCACCAGCGGGCCCATGTCGTTGCTGTTGTCGGTGCCGGGGCCGACCTTCATCTTGGCGATCTCGGTCTTCAGGCCCGCGATCACGGCGTCGCCCACTTCGTCGCCCACGGCCACCAGCAGCGGTATGGCCATGCAGCGCTCACCGCACGAACCGTACGCCGCGCCCATCAGTGCGCTCACGGCGTTGTCCACATCGGCGTCGGGCATCAGCACGGCGTGGTTCTTGGCGCCGCCCAGGGCCTGCACACGCTTGCCGTGCTTGCAGCCTTCGCTGTAAATGTATTCAGCAATCGGGGTGGAGCCTACAAAACTGACCGCCTTCACGCGCGGGTCGCGCAGCAGCGTATCGACGGCCACCTTGTCGCCGTTGACCACGTTAAGCACGCCCGGTGGCAGGCCCGCTTCCAGCGCCAGCTGGGCGATGAACAGCGTGCTGCTCGGATCGCGCTCCGACGGCTTGAGCACAAAGGTGTTGCCGCAGGCCACGGCCATGGGCCACATCCACAGCGGCACCATGGCCGGGAAGTTGAAAGGTGTGATGCCCGCCGTGACGCCCAGTGCCTGGAACTCGCTCCACGAGTCGATGCTGGGCCCCACGTTGCGGCTGTGCTCGCCCTTGAGCAGCTCGGGCGCATAGCTCGCGTATTCCACGTTTTCGATGCCGCGCTGCAACTCACCGTGCGCGTCGGCCAGCACCTTGCCGTGTTCGGCGGTGATCAGGGCGGCGATTTTGTCGGCGTTTTCTTCAAGCAGGACTTTCAGCTTGCTCATCACGCGGGCGCGCTTCAGGGGCGGCGTATTGCGCCAAGCGGGAAAAGCCGCTTCTGCTGAGGCAATCGCGGCCTCCACTGTGGCCTGGCTAGCCAACGCCACGCTGGTGGTCGATTGGCCGGTGGCAGGGTTGAAGACTGGCTGGGTGCGCTCGGTGTCGGCTACGAGCTTGCCGTCGATCAGGTGGCCGACGGTGGTGGTGACGTTCTTGTCGTGGTTCATGGCAGAAATATGAATGAAAATTGGCTCTAGCGCTTATCCATAAAGCGCTAGTAGCTATAAAAATAGGAGTTATGCCGTTTCGGCCAATGCATCGCCCAGTGCGTTGATCAGGCGGTCGATCTCGGCCCGCTCACTGATGAACGGGGGCGCCAGCTGAATCGTGTCGCCACCGTAGCGCACGTAAAAGCCCTTCTTCCAGCAATTCATCGCGATCTCGTAGGGGCGCTTGGCGGGCTCGCCCGGCACTGGCGCAATGGTGAAACCTGCGGCCAAGCCGAAGTTGCGGATGTCAAGCACATGCTTGGCGCCCTTCAGGCTGTGCACGGCTTCTTCAAAATACGGCGCCAGCGCTTTGACGCGGCCGATCATGTCTTCCTTTTGCAGGATGTCTAGCGCCGCAATGCCCGCTGCGCAAGCCACGGGGTGGGCCGAGTAGGTGTAGCCATGCGCAAACTCCAGCATGTACTCGGGGCCGCCCGCCGCCATGAAGGTGTCGTAGATCTCCTTGCTGGCCACCACGCCACCCAGCGGCTGCGCGCCGTTGGTCACCTGCTTGGCGAAGTTCAGGATGTCGGGCGTCACGCCAAAGGCTTCGGCACCTGTCCAGGCGCCGCTGCGGCCAAAGCCGCTGATCACTTCGTCAAAAATCAAGAGGATGTTGTTCTGCGTGCAGATCTCGCGCAGGCGCTGCAGGTAGCCCACGGGCGGGATCACCACACCGGCCGAGCCCGAGAAGGGCTCCACGATCACGGCGGCGATGTTGGAGGCGTCGTGCAGTGCAATCACGTCCAGCAAGCGGTCGGCCAGCTCTTTGCCGGTGGGCGGCATGCCTTTGTGGAACGAGCCCGCAGGCGGCTGGGTGTGGGGCAGGTGGTCGGCCTCGATGCCTTGACCAAACATCTTGCGGTTGGCCACAATGCCACCGACCGAAATGCCGCCAAAGTTCACGCCGTGGTAGCCCTTTTCGCGGCCGATCAGGCGGGTCTTGCTCGCCTGGCCCTTGGTGCGCCAGTAGGCGCGCGCCATCTTCAGCGAGGTGTCGGCCGACTCCGAGCCCGAACCCGTGAAGAATACATAGTCCAGCCCCGCAGGCGTCAGCTCCTTGATTCGATTGGCCAGCTCAAACCCGAGCGGGTGGCCAAACTGGAAGGCGGGTGCGTAGTCCAGCTTCATCGCTTGCTTGCCGATGGCTTCTGCGATTTCGCGGCGGCCGTGGCCCAGGCCCGCGCACCACAGGCCCGAGAGGCCATCAAAAATCTTGCGGCCGTCCGCGTCGGTGTAGTAGGCGCCGCTGCCCTCCACGATCATGCGGGGGTTCTGCTTGAACTGGCGGTTGGCCGTGTAGGGCATCCAGTGCGCGTCCAGCCATTCGGCATCCATGCGGGGGCCTTCGGCACCAGCGGCGGGTTTTTCGATGTTGACGAAGCTCATGGGGTTCTCCAGTGCAAAGGCGGCGACAAAAGGCAGGCAGCCCCCAGGGGGAGGGCAGGACGTGAGCCATTGTTGCGCTGCCTGTTAATCTCTCCAATACTCCAATATCAATGTTTACTTGACGTTTTATGCAAGTAAAAGCACCTACACCCCACCCGTCCCCCAAACACCGTGCCGTGCTGGGCCAGCTCAGCGACATGGACCTGCGCCTGTTGCAGGTGTTCAAGGCCGTGGTCGAGTGCGGCGGCATGTCGGCCGCCGAGCTGGAGCTGAACATCGGCACCAGCACCGTCAGCCGCCATATCAAAGACCTGGAGGCCCGCCTGGGCCTCACCCTGTGCCGCCGGGGCCGGGCCGGTTTTGCCCTCACGGCTGAGGGGCAGCGCGTATACGACGAGACCCTGCGCTTGCTGTCGGCCGTGGATGCATTTCGCAGCAGCATCGACGACATCCACCGCCGCATGGGCGGGCGGCTGGAGGTAGCGGTGTTCGACAAGACCGCCAGCAACCCGGCCGCACACATTGGCGACGCGATTGCGCTCTTTGCCAGCCAGGCCCCCGAAGTCAGCCTGCAGATGCATGTGGCGTCCATCCCGGCCATCGAGCGCGGGCTCATCGACGGCAGCTTTCATGTGGGCATCATCCCGGCGCACCGCACATCGCAAAGCCTGGTCTATGCCGACCTGTTCGCCGAAACCATGCTGCTGTACTGCGGTGCGCGCCACCCGCTGTATGGCACCAACCATGCCGCCCTCACCTGGGAGTCATTGCGCGCCTACCAGTTTGCGGGCCTGGGCTACCACTCGCCCAACATGGAACTGAGCCACAGCACCCGCCTGCCGCGCAAGGCCACGGGGTTCGATCAGGAGTCGATTGCCACGCTGATCCTGTCGGGCCGCTACCTGGGGTTTTTGCCCGACCACTACGCCGATGGCTTCGAACGCCAGGGGCTCATGCAGGCGGTTCTGCCCGCGCAGTTTCACTACCGCTGCCAGTTTGTGAGCGTGCTGCGCAAGTCGCCGCAGCCGACGAGGGCGGCGCAGGCGTTTGCGCAATGCCTGATGCAGGCGCATGGTTGAAGGGCGCCGGGTTGCCCGGGGCGCGGCGCGGGCAGACAATGCTCACACTTGGCCCTTGTGGCTTTCAACGGGGATCTTCTTCATGGCGAGCATTTCTTCGATCGGCAATTCAGGCTTGCAGGCCGCCCAATTGCGGCTGGACGCATCGGCCAACAATGTGGCCAACATGAACACCCCCAACTACCGCCGCCAGGTGGTACAGCAGCAGGCCGCCCCCGACGGCGCTGGGGTCAGCGCCACGGTACAGCGCGAACCCCAGGCCAGCGGCGTGGCGCTGGAGCAAGAGGCCGTAGAGCAGATGTCTGCCACCTATGCCTTCAAGGCCAACCTGCAGACCATCAAGGCGCAGGACCAAATGATGGGCGCGCTGCTGGATGTGAAGGCGTGATGCGCCGCGAGTTGTTTTTGTTGATTGCCCAACCAATGCCCCACTAGACGGGGCATTTTTGTTTCTGGCGCTCGCGTTCAACCGGAAGCTATTGGCTCAACCGGCTGAAGCCAACCCGGCCAGGCGCTGGACCAGCCAGCGCTGAAACGCCAGACCGGAGGCGGTGCGGCTTCGCAAAGGGATCATGTACATGGGAGTGAACTCCTTGTTGATGGGAAGCACTTATGCGCCGTGCATCACGGGTACCACTGTGTGCGTGGCGGCGGCATTCTCAGCATCGCCAGCCTTTCGTTTGGCAGCCCGGTCCCAGGCCTTTTCATGAAAGAAGAACGCCACCGCCTGCACCGTCGGCTCCAGCAGGCTCAGCGTCAGCGACGCCCACAGGTTGCCGGTCACGGCATAGGCCACCAGGGCGGCCACGCAGATGTGAATGACGTAGTAGCTGCCGGTCTTCATCAGCATGGTCTTGTTCTGGCGGGCGGTGCGGCGGATGCGGGACATGGCGGACTCCTTTTCACGTCTTCAACAGGGCCTGCATGGTTTGCAGGGGTGTTGAAATGGTAGTCATTCTCAATAGCACTGACCAATTGATCGTGGCTAAAACAGAGATAGCCGCTATCAGACGTCCACCATCCCGCCGCCGCCTTTTATCCTCAAAAGACCGGTTCTGCGCGTGAACTAGTTCACATCCGGGCTGGGAAAAAAGCCGCTGCGTGCAAAGCCCGCGTTGCTATGATGGCCGCTCTTTTCAACCCCCTTTTGCTTTGGGAGCACACATGGCCCTCATGGACTTCATCAAGAAACAGTTCATTGACATCATTCAGTGGACCGAAGAGGGGGATGGAACGCTGGCCTGGCGCTTCCCCATGCGCGACATGGAAATCCAGAACGGCGGCACGCTGGTGGTGCGCGAGTCGCAGATGGCGATCTTCGTCAACGAAGGCCAGGTGGCCGACGTGTTCGGCCCCGGCACCTACAAGCTCACCACGCAGACGCTGCCGGTCCTCACTTATCTGAAGAACTGGGACAAGCTCTTTGAGTCCCCCTTCAAGAGCGATGTGTACTTCTTCAGCACGCGCCAGCAGATCGACCAGAAGTGGGGCACGCCCCAGCCCATCACCATCCGCGACAAGGACTTTGGTGCGGTTCGCCTGCGCGCGTTTGGCAACTACGCGTACCGCATTGCCGACCCGAAAGCCTTCCACACCGAAATCTCCGGCACGCGCGAGTCCTACCCCGTGGCCGACCTCGAAGGCCAGCTGCGTGGCCTGGTGCTGCAAAACATCAGCAACGCCATTGCCGGCAGCGGCCTGCCGTTTCTGGACCTGGCGGCCAACCAGGTGATGTTTGCGGAGGCGATGGTCAAGGAGCTGGCGCCCATCTTTGCCAAGCTGGGCATCTTGATTGAGTCGCTCACGGTGCAGAACGTCTCGCTGCCCGAAGAGCTGCAAAAAATCCTCGACCAGAAGATCGGCATGGGCATGGTCGGCAACGACATGGCCAAGTTCATGCAGTACCAGACCGCGCAGGCCATCCCCAAGTTTGCCGAAGGCGGCGGTGGGGGTGGCGGCAGCGGCATTGCGGGTGACGCCATGGGCCTGGGCGCGGGCGTGGCGCTGGGCCAGGTGCTGGCGCAGAACCTGCAGCAAGGCCTGCAGACCCCCGTGGCACCGGCGGCCGCCGCAGCTGCGCAGGCCGCCGCCGCACCGCTGGGCGTGAAGCCCGAGGACGTGATGGCCACGCTGGAGAAGCTGGGCGAGCTCAAGTCCAAGGGCATCCTGACCCAGGAAGAGTTCGACGCCAAGAAGGCCGAACTGCTCAAAAAGCTGGTCTGAGCCGGATCACTATAAAAACAATAGCTGCTTGCGCTTGAGGGATAAGCGCTAGAGGCCAAAAGGCTTCAAAAATTCTGCCCGTGCTGAGTGAACGGTGCAAGCAGCAACCCCTCCTTCATGGCCACCGACCCTACCCAACGGACTTACCGCGCACCCTGCCCTGGCTGCGGCGCGCCGGTGGAGTTCAAGAGCGCGCAGTCCACACACGCGGTTTGCGGCTACTGCCAAAGCACCGTGGTGCGCAGCGGCGACGTGCTCACGCGTGTGGGCAAAATGGCCGAGCTGTTTGACGACCACAGCCCGCTGCAGCTCATGGCCAGCGGGCGCATTACGCTCGACGGCAAGGACGTGCCCTTCACCCTCATTGGCCGCCTGCAATACAAAAGCGATGCGGGCGTGTGGACCGAATGGGCCGCCTTCCTCAATGACGGCACCCTGGCCACGCTGGGCGAGGACAACGGCGCGTACGTGTTCACCCGGCCCATCGACCCGGGCCGTGAGATGCCTGAAGCCGCTCGCTTTCGCATCGGCACCACCACGGCCATCAACGGCAAACCGTACAGCGTGGCCTACACGGGCCAGGCGTCGCTGATCTCGGCGCAGGGCGAGCTGCCCAAACTGCCCCCGCTCGGCCATCCCTTCGACATGGTCGAGCTGCGCAGTGCCGAGGGCGAAGTGGTCAGCATCGACTATGGCCACACGCCTCCCAGCGTCGAGCGCGGCAAGTCGGTGCTGCTCGACGACCTGGAGCTCAAAGGCCTCAAGGACGAATCGGCCAAGGACGAAAAAGGCCGGCAGTTCAACTGCCCCCACTGCGGCGCGCCGGTACAGGTGCAACTGGCCACCACCAAAAGCATCACCTGCGGCTCGTGCGCCAGCGTCATCGACCTGAGCAGTGGCGTGGGCGGCGAGCTCCGCTCCGCCGAGCAGGACGAGCCCGTGCGCCCCATCATTCCGCTGGGCAGCAAGGGCCAATTGCAGGGCGTGCACTGGCAGGTGGTGGGTTTCCAGCACCGCATGGGTGTGGAGCCGGGTGATGACGAGCACTTTGGCTGGAGCGAATACCTGCTCTACAACCAGAAGCGTGGCTTTGCGTTCCTGGTCGATTCGGAAGAAGGCTGGAGCATGGTGCGCCCCACCACCGGCGCACCGCAGATGGCGGCCACCGGGCGCTCCGCCACCTACATGGGTACCAAATACGACCTCAAATACACTTACGAGGCCGAAACCACCTATGTACTGGGAGAGTTTTACTGGCAGGTCACGCGCGGGCAAAAGACCACCAACCGCGACTTCGCCAGTGTCAAGGGCCTGCTGTCGATGGAGCAAAGCCCCCATGAGGTCACCTGGTCGGCTGGCGACAAACTGTCCAGCGACACCGTCGCCAAGGCCTTCAAGCTGGAAGACAAGGCAGACGCGCTCCAACGCGACGACCCCGGCCCCTTCGTAGCCAAGTCGGGCCTGGGCTGTGCCACCATCATCCTGATCGCGGTGGTCATCCTGATCCTGTTGATCATCCTGAGCAACTGTTCGGGCTCGTCCGGCAGCGGCTACCGCAGTTCGGGCGGCTCGTTTGGCGGGTACTCGTCCGGCGGCAGCCACAAGTAGACCGCCCCACCCCGCCGACCTTCTGGCAACCCCTACACCAACCGTTTTCAAGGAGATCGCCTCATGATGGGAATCGAATGGCTCCGGCCCGCAGCCTTCCTCGGGTCCATGTTGTATGCGCTGATTGGCGTGGTCATCTTCTGGGTGTGTTTTGTCATCGTCGACAAAATCACGCCCTACGACCTGTGGCGCGAGATCGTCGAAAAGCAGAACCAGGCCCTGGGCCTGGTGGTGGCGGCGATGTGCCTGGGGATCAGCATCATTGTGGCGGCGGCGATACATTGAAACACCCCCCTGAGCGGCTGCGCCGCTTCCCCCCGCTCTCGCATCGCTGCGCGATACGGGCAGGGGGACGACGCCAGCGCGGCGGGGCGGCCCTTGCGCGGCGTCCGCTGACCCAGGCCGCGCCCATTGCATGCGCCCCCACATGAAGGACACAGGCGCTCCTGCCCCTTCCTCGGCCCGCCCCATCGACATCGCGCTGCTCATCAGCGTCTTCGTCGTGGCCGCCTGCGGCCTGCTGTACGAACTGGCCGCCGGGGCGCTCGCGTCCTATGTGCTGGGCGACTCGGTGCTGCAGTTCAGCACCATCATCGGCACCTATCTATTTGCCATGGGCGTGGGCTCGTGGCTGTCGCGCTACTTCGAGCGGCAACTGCCCGCGCACTTTCTGCGCATCGAACTGCTGGTGGCGCTGATCGGCGGGGCGCTGCCTGCCACGCTGTTTCTGGCCAACGCATACACGCCGGGCGCGTTCCGGTTTCTGCTGTACGGCATGGTGTTCATGGTGGGCACGCTGGTGGGGCTGGAGATTCCGCTGGTCATGCGCATCCTCAAGCGCAACGTGGTGCTCAAGGACCTGGTCTCGCAGGTGCTCACGTTTGACTACCTGGGCGCGCTCGCGGTGTCGATGGCGTTTCCGCTGCTGCTGGTGCCGCACCTCGGGCTCATACGCACGGGGCTGTTGTTTGGGGTGATGAACGCTGCCGTGGCGCTGTGGGCGGTGTGGCTGTTCCGGCACGAGCTGCGGCGGCTGAAGGCGCACCTGGCAGCCTGTGTGATGGTGCTGGGCCTGTTGCTGGCCGGCCTGGCGGGTGCCGAGCACATCACCAGTTTTGCCGAAGACAAGTTTTACCAGGACCGCATCGTGTTCAGCACCGCGTCGTCCTACCAGCGCATCGTGGTCACCCAGGGCCGCGCGGGGCACCGTTTGTATCTCAATGGCAACCTGCAGTTTGCGCAGGCGGACGAGTACCGCTACCACGAGGCCCTGGTGCACCCTGCCATGGCTGCGCACGGCCGGCCGAAGCGCGTGGCGGTGCTGGGCGGTGGCGATGGCATGGCCGTGCGCGAAATTCTCAAATACCCGTCTGTGGAATCCGTCACGCTGGTGGAACTCGACCCGGCCATGACCCGAATCTTCAGTGACAACCCAACGCTCGCCGCGCTCAATGCCCACGCTCTGCAGAATTACAAGGTCAACATCGTCAACACCGATGCGTTTGGCTGGCTTCAAGAGGCCACCGACACGTTTGACGTCATCGTGGTGGACTTCCCGGACCCCACCAACTTCTCCATCGGAAAGCTTTACACCAACAGTTTCTATGCGTTGCTGGACAGGCGCCTGGCCGCCAGCGGCTATGCCGTCGTGCAGACCACTTCCCCGCTCGTGGCGCGCAACAGCTTCTGGACCGTGGTGCAAACCATCGAGTCCGTGGGGCTGAATACAGCGCCGTACCACGCTCACGTGCCCAGCTTTGGCGAATGGGGCTTTGTGATCGCAAGCCGCAGGCCGTGGCGCCTGCCGGATTCACTGCCTGCGGACCTGCGGTTCCTGGGCGCTGGTACGCTGCCCCTGCTGTTTGATTTTCCTTTGGACATGGCGCGGGTGCCGGGCGAGGTGAACCGGCTGTCCAATCAGGCTCTGGTACACACCTACGAACGCGAATGGGGCAAGGTCGCGGCGCACTGACGCAGCGGTCGGGCCCGCTGGTTATCGGTGTACCGCATGCCGCATGCGCTGTGCAAACCCTGTCCCTGCGCTATGCCATGGCGCGGCAGCCTGGGGTGTCGATCCACAATCGGATACAACATCGCCATGACCTGATCGCCGCAGCCGAATCTCATGCTGGATCAATTTTTCATTACTAAAGCGCATGCTTACCCCTCGCTGTGGGCGCAGCACAACCCCTGGCTGGTGGCGCTATCAGTGCTATTGGCCATGATGGCGTCCGTGCTGGCGCTGCAAATGGCAGGCCTTGCCCGGCATGCTGAGACAGCATTCATCCGCCAGATGGCCCGGGGATCGGGTGCCGTTGCGCTGGGTGGCGGTATCTGGGCGATGCACTTCATTGGCATGCTGGCGTTTGCCGTGTGCGCAAGCGGACAGTTTGATGCCGTCACCACCGTCATATCAATGGTGCCCGGTGTGCTCGCATCCTGGGTGGCGTTGGGGCTGTTGATGCGCAGAGAGATCAGTCGGGCCACGCTGGTCGGTGGTGGGGTGTTTGTCGGCGCGGGCATCGGTGCAATGCACTACATCGGGATGGCCGCATCGCAGTGGGCCCCTGTGATGCGCTATGACCCGTGGGGCTTCGCCGCATCGGTGCTGGTGGCTGTGCTGCTGGCCATCGTGGCGCTGTGGGTTCGCTTTGGGCTGGAGCGCGTGGTGCCTTGGAGCAAGCGGCGCCTGGACCTGGCAGCTGGTGCAGTGATGGGCCTGGCCATCGCCGGCATGCACTACACAGGCATGGCGGCGCTGCGGTTCGTGGATGGGCTCCACGATCAAGACATGTTGATGGCAACCCATGGCGGCGCATTGTCTGTGGCGGTGGCGGGGGTGGCTGTTGTGATCGGGTTGCTGGTGGTGGCTCTCAATGCCGGCCTGCGCTACCGGCAGATGTTCATCAAAGTCAGCCAGAGCGAATCCCGCTTGCGCGCCCTCGCCGAGACCACGGTCGATGGCATCGTGATGATCGATGCCCAGGGGCGCGTGCAATCCATCAACGCAGCGGCAGAGCGCATTCTGGGTTGGCCGCAGGACGAGGCGTTAGGGCGCAATGTGTCCATGTTCATGCCCGAGCCTGATCGGTCCAGCCACGACGCGTATCTGCGCAAATACCTGGACGGGCAAGGCGGCGCCGTGGTGGGGGGCGGCACCCGCGAGGTGCAGGCGCTACGGCGCGACGGCACCACCGTGCCCATTCGGCTGTCGGTTGGGCGTGTGCAGATCGACGGCGACCCGGTCTTCGTCGGTTTCATCGGCGACCTGAGCCAGCGCCGCGCCATGGAGATTGAGCTGCAGAACAGCGAGCAGCGCCTGCGCTCACTGATCGGCAATATCCCCGGCGTTACCTTCCGCTGCCGCTACGACGCGGACTGGACCATGCTTTTCATCAGCGATGCCGTGATCGCCCTCACGGGCTGGATGCCGCAAGAGTTTCTGGACGGCGACATCAACTTCACACGACTGACAGTGCCCGACGAAGTGCCTCGCCTGTGGAGCGAGGTCTCTGCAGCGATCGAGCAGCACCGCCCCTACCATGTCGAGTACCGCCTGGTCGACCGCGAAGGGCGCATGCACTGGGTGTCAGAAAGCGGGCGGCCTGTGCTGGGTGACGACGGCCAGGTGCAGTGGATCGACGGTGTCATCATGGACATGACGCCGTTTCAGGAGCATCGCGCCGAGTTTGAAAGCACCGTGCGCGCCATTGACCGCGCGCTCTCTGTCATCGAGTTCGATTTGCAGGGCAATGTACTCACGGCCAACGCCAATTTCCTGACGCTGATGGGCTACCAGCTCGATGACGTGGTGGGTAAACACCACCGCATGTTTTGTGAACCCGCGTATGTGCAGACGGATGCCTACGAAGAATTCTGGGTGCAATTGCGCAGCGGTGACCTGGACGGCGGCGAATACCTTCGGCTGGGCAAAGACGGCCGGCGCATCTGGATTCAGGCCACCTACAACCCCATTTTTGATGCACAGGGCAAGCCGTTCAAGGTGGTGAAATTTGCCACCGATCTGACCGAGCGCCGAGCCATGGAGCAAGCCTTGCGCGCCGCCAAGGACCGTGCCGAGCAGGCCGCCGCAGCGCGCAGCACCTTCCTGGCCAACATGAGCCACGAGATCCGCACGCCGATGAACGCCATCATCGGCTTTACCGAAGCGCTGCTGGACACCTCGCTGGAGCCGCAGCAGCGACGCCATATGGGCACCGTGCACCATGCTGCGCGGTCCATGCTGCGGCTGCTCAACGACATTCTGGACACCGCCAAGCTTGAAAAGGGGGCGGTAGAGCTGGAAATTGCCAGCTTCTCGTTGCAGGAGTTGTGCGACCAGATCCTCGCCTCGCTGCGCATTCACGCGGCCAAGAAGGGGCTGGACCTGAAATGCCAGATCTCTGCGCAGGTGCCGCCCTTCCTGCAGGGAGACGCCATGCGGCTCCAGCAGGTGCTGCTCAACCTACTGGGCAATGCGCTCAAGTTCACGCAGCAGGGGCATGTGCTGCTGCGCATGGACTATCGCGACGGCATGCTTGTGGTCGATGTTCAGGACACCGGCATCGGCATCGCGGCGCAGCACCTACAGCGCATCTTCGACCCCTTTGCCCAGGCGGATGCGTCCACCACCCGGCAGTTTGGTGGGACGGGGCTCGGCACCACGATTTCCCGGCAGCTGGTCGAGCTGATGGGCGGCACCATCAGCGTGCGCAGCACGCTCGGCGTGGGCACCACGTTCACGGTGTGTTTGCCGCTGCCAGCAGGCAGCGCCACCGAGGCCGTGGCGGCCACCGTACATTCCGTGCAGCTGCCGCCGCTGCGCATTTTGGCTGTGGACGATGTGCCCGCCAACATCGAGTTGCTGCAAATCCATCTGGAGCGCGGCATGCACCAGGTGACAGTGGCCAGTGATGGGGAGCAGGCCGTGAGCGCGTTTTCCGAGGGACGCTTTGACCTCGTGCTCATGGACTTGCAAATGCCCGGCATCGATGGCCTGGAAGCCACCCGGCGCATCCGTGCGTTCGAGCAGGCGCAGCAGCGCCACCCGGTCCCCGTCATTGCCCTGTCGGCCAGCGTGCTGGAGCAAGACCGGCGCAATGCACGGGCCGCCGGCATGAACGGCTTTGCGGGCAAGCCCCTGGAGCCCGCCCGCCTGTTCCGTGAAATCGCCCGGGTGCTGAAGTTGCAGCCCGACCCGGCCACCTCGGGCTGGGGTGGTTTGGCATTGGCGTCGCGCCCTGCGCCATTGGCACCAGCGCTCGATGAGCGGGGTGCCGTCGACTGGGAGCGTGGCGCGCACCTGTGGGGCCAACGGGCGGTGCTGCGTGATGCCATTGCCCGGTTCTTGGGGGACCACGAAGCCACCGCCGCGACGCTGCAGGCCCTGGTGGCACAGCGCAACCTGGAGGCCGCGCGCGCTTTGGCGCACCGTTTGCGCGGGGCGGCTGGCAACCTCGCGCTGCCGCCATTGCAACGCCTGGCCCAGCGCATCGAAGAGGCCACCAACAACCTTGACCGCACCGCTGCGGCATCGCTGTCGGCGGCTTTGCCTGCGGCCCTGGCTGCGGTGCAGCAAGCGCTGGCCACCGAGGTCGACGTGGCTACAGCGCCCGCACCGGGTGTGGGCCACCACGCCCCGCTATCGCCCGCACAGCGCGCACAGGCGCGTGTGGCTGCCCAGGCGCTGGAGGCGGCGCTGGTCCATTCCGAGCTGGCACAACCGCCGCTCGATCGGCTGGCCCAGCTGCTGCCCGCCGCCGCGATGGAACGCTTGCAGGATGCGATTGACACGTTTGATTTTGACCAGGCACTGGTCCAGTTGAGGCTGCTGCACCAGCATTGGATCGACGAGCCCACGGAGAACCTCGCATGAACACCGCACCCGATACGCGGCCCCGGTTGCTGCTGGTGGACGACGAACCGACCAACCTGCAGGTGCTGCGCCATATCCTGCAGGCAGACTACCGGCTGCTCTTTGCCACCGATGGCCAGCGCGCCCTGCAGGTGGCGCGCGAGCAGCAGCCCGCGCTGATCTTGCTGGATGTGATGATGCCCCAGCTCGACGGTTACGCGGTGTGCAGCGCCCTCAAGGCGGACGCGGCAACGGCGTCCATCCCCGTGATCTTCATCACGGCATTGACAGACAGCCAGGACGAGACCGCCGGGTTTGAGGCGGGTGCGGTCGACTACATCACCAAGCCCGTCAGCCCGCCAGTGGTGCGCGCGCGGGTGCGCACCCATCTGTCGCTGGTCCGCATGGACGAGCTGCGCGAGTCGCGCCTGCAAATCGTGCAGCGGCTGGGGCGCGCGGCGGAATACAAGGACAATGAAACCGGCATGCATGTCATCCGCATGAGCCACTTTGCGCAGGTGCTGGCGTTGGCCGCGGGTTGCAGCCCGGCCTGGGCCGAAGACCTGCTCAACGCCGCACCCATGCACGATGTGGGCAAAATTGGCATCCCCGATGCCGTGCTGCGCAAGCCCGGCCCGCTCGACGCCGAGGAGTGGGTCACCATGCGCCGCCACCCCGAGATCGGCGCCGAGATCATTGGCGAGCACCCGGCGGGCGTGTTGCAGCTGGCCCGCGAAATCGCCCTCACGCACCATGAGAAATGGAACGGCACCGGCTACCCCCGGGGTCTCGCTGGGGACGCCATTCCGTTGTCGGCGCGCATCGTGGCCATTGCCGATGTGTTTGATGCCCTCACCACCCGCCGCCCCTACAAAGAGCCTTGGCCTGTGCAAGATGCGCTGGACCATATTGCGGCGCAGTCCGGCCAGCATTTCGACCCGGACCTGGTGGTGCTGTTTGCGCCGCTGTTGCCGCAGTTGCTGGATATTCGCGCCCGGTGGGCCGACTGAGCCTGTGAAGCCTGTCAATTGCTGAAAATTGCGGAACCCTTGGACACAATGCCCCCCATAACCCTGCAGCGCCGCCACTTCGTGACCGGGGCCGCTGCCCTGGCGACCACCCTGCTGCTGGGGGGCTGCCAGCGCCCCGCCCCGGCGCTTGCGGGCGGCTTCACGGGCATCGACATCGCGCGGGGCCACCAGCTGCGCGACCTCCTCAAAACCGGCACCCTGCCCGAGCCGACTGTGGTGCGCCGCGCGCAGGTCCTCATTGCTGGCGGTGGCGTGGCGGGGCTGGCGGCAGCCCGGTCGCTGCGGCTTGCGGGTGTGGAAGACTTTGCGCTGCTGGAGCTGGAAGACACGCCGGGCGGCAACAGCCGAGGGGGGGCGGTCAACGGCATCCCCTGCCCGCTGGGCGCCCACTACCTGCCGGTGCCGGGCGACGATGCGCGCGAGGTGCAGGACCTGTTGGAAGAACTGGGCCTGCGCCGCCGCGTGGCCGGGCGCTGGCAATATGACGAACGCCACCTGTGCCACAGCCCGCAGGAGCGCCTGTTTTTCAATGGCGAATGGCAAGAGGGCCTGCTGCCGGTACAGGGCGTGGGCGACGCCACGCAGGACCAGTACCGCCGTTTTGCGCGGGCGGTAGAGCGAGAGACCCAGGCGGCGCGGTTTGCCATGCCTGCGCTCAATCTTTGGGGCTCAAAACAGCCGCTAGCGCTTTCCCATCAAGCGCTGGATGCTATGACTTTTGCTGCGTGGCTGGCGCAAGAAGGGCTGGACGATGCCCACCTGCGCTGGTACCTCAACTACTGCTGCCGCGACGACTACGGCGCGGGAGTTGACCGCGTGTCGGCCTGGGCGGGCATCCATTACTTTGCTAGCCGCCACGGTTTTCACGCGCCGGGCGAAGCGGTGGACGAGGCGCGCGAAAGCGTGCTGACCTGGCCCGAAGGCAATGGCTGGATCACCCATCGTCTGGCCGAACCCCTTCGCACAGGCGGCCAGCTGCAGACGGCCACCAGCGTGCTGCGCATCACCGAAACCCGCCACGGCGTGGAGGTGGACGCCTTCAACCACGCCACCGACAGTGTGGAGCGCTGGCAGGCGCCGCGCTGCATCGTGGCGTTGCCGGTGTTTGTGGCGGCGCGCGTGGTGCACAGCCCCCCCGCGTTTCTGACCACGGCCGCGCAGCGCCTGCAGTGGGCGCCTTGGCTGGTTGCCAACATCCACATCGACGCCCCGCTGACCGACCGTCCCGGCGCGGCCCCCGCGTGGGACAACGTGCTGTACGCCGACCCCACCGCAGGCGGTCTGGGCTACGTCAACGCCGGACACCAGCGGCTGGACCCGCGCGCGGCCATCACCGGCCCTACCGTGCTCACCTACTACCAGGCACTGGGCGATGTGCCCGATGCCCGTCAGCAGCTGGCCACCACGCCCTGGCAGCAGTGGGCCGACGCCGCCCTGGCCGCGCTGGCCGTGCCGCACCCCGACCTGCGCCAGCGCGCCATGCGCGTGGACATCACCCGCTACGGCCATGCCATGTCCATCCCCGTGCCGGGCACCCAGCAGTTTTTAAGTCAAATTGGCCTCCAGCGCTTATCTGGTAAGCGCAAGCTGCTATCAAATGGTGAGCGATCTGCCTGGATACCCACGCCCACCACGGCACGGCTGGCGTTTGCGCACAGCGACTGGTCGGGCTATTCGGTGTTTGAAGAGGCCTTCACGCGCGGGCACGGCGCGGGGCTGGTAGCTGCGGGCTGAACCCACATGGCGGCCCCAGAACTGCACATCGACGTGGCGCTGCAGCGGCTCGACATGGTGGTGGACGGGGCCGTTGAGCGCAGCTACGCCATCTCTACTGCGTTGAACGGCGTGGGCGAGGTCCAAGGCAGTGGTTGCACGCCGCGCGGGCTGCATCGCATCAAGGCCAAGGTGGGCGCAGGTTGCGCACCAGGCACCGTGTTTGTGGGGCGCAGGGCCACGGGCGAGGTGTATTCACCCGCGCTGGCCGCGCAGCACCCGGGGCGCGATTGGATTCTGAGCCGCATCCTGTGGCTGACCGGCTGCGAGCCCAGCGTGAACCGGGGCGGCGCGGTGGACACACTGCGCCGCTATATCTATCTCCACGGCTGCCCCGACGGGCTGCCCATGGGCGTGCCCGCCTCGCACGGCTGCGTGCGCATGACCAATGCCGATGTGATCGACCTGTTTGACCGGGTGGCGGTGGGCACCTGGGTTCACATCGACGGGGCACCCGCACCTTCGCCACGAAAAGGCGCTGCGCCATGACGGACCACCAAGCGCCCCACGGCAGCCCGGCGACAGCACCACCCACCGTGCCGCACTCGCTGGACCGCCGCTTCCTCCTCTTCCTGGGCCCACTGGTGCTCACCAACATCCTGCAGGCGCTCACCGGCACGGTGAACCACATCTACGTGGGGCGGCTGCTGGGCGCGGGCGCGCTGGCGGCGGTGGCGTCGTTCATGCCGCTGTTCCTGCTGTTCAGCGCGTTTGTGTTTGGCCTGGGCACCGGGGCGTCCATCCTGGTGGGCCAGGCCTGGGGCGCGCGCCACCACGTGCGGCTGCACGCGGTGGCGGGCACCACGCTGTGCGCGGGCCTGCTGCTGGGCGTGGTGCTGGCGGCTATCGGGGTGGCGGTGGCGCGGCCCCTGATGGTGGCGTTGGGCACGCCTGCCGACGTGTTGCCGCAGGCGGTGGCCTACGCGCGGGGAATGATGCTGTTGTTTCCGGTGCTGTTCACCTCCATGCTGACCGCGGCGCTGCTGCGTGGCACGGGCGACACGGTGACGCCGCTGCGCGCGCTGCTGGTGTCGCTTTCCGCCACGGTGGTGCTGGCGCCGCTGTTCATCCGGGGCGTGCCCGCCGTAGGCCTGCCCGCGCTGGGCATTCTGGGCGGGGTGTTGGCACTGCTGCTGGCCACGCTGGCATCGCTGGGCTGGACGGCCTGGCACCTGCGGCGCCGCGCCCATGTGCTGGCCCCCACGCGGGCACTGGCCGCGCATCTGCGGCTGGACGCTGCCTTGCTGCGCACCCTGGTGCGGCTGGGGGTGCCCACGGGGCTGTTCTTCATCACCGGCTCGCTGGCCGACCTGGGCCTGCTGAGCCTGGTCAACGCGCACGGCTCGGCGGCCACGGCGGCCTGGGGCGCGGCCAGCCAGGTCATGTCGTATGTGTTGTTCCCCGCGATGGCCGTGGCCATGGCCGCATCGGTGTTTGCCGCGCAGGCGATTGGCGCGGGCCAGGGCCAGCAGGTCGTGGCCGTCACGCGCACGGGCATGCGCATGAACCTGCTGCTCACCGGCGGGCTGGCAGTGCTGGTGTTTGTGGCCGCGCCCTGGGTGGTGCGGTTGTTCGTGGCCGATGCGCGGGTGATCGACATCGCGGGACGCGTGCTGCACATCACGGTGTGGGGCGCCGTGTTTTTTGGGCTGGCCAGCGTGTATTCGGGGGTGATGCGCGCCAGCGGCACGGTGCTGGTGCCCACCCTCATTTCACTGGGTTGCCTCGCCTGCCTGATCGTGCCGCTGGGCTGGCTGCTGGGGCGGCACTTTGGCCTCGTGGCCACCTGGGTGGCCTACCCGGCCACCTACTTGTGCGCGCTGGCGCTGCAGGCGCTGTACTTTCATGGGGTGTGGCGGCGACGGGCGCTGCAGCGGTTGGTTTGAAATCAATAAAAACATGTAGTCAAATACGGCCTCAGCGCTTGTCCATAAAGCGCTGATAGCTATCAAGCTCGGAGCGAAATCGCGCACTGGCCACGTCCTCGCGTGCATCAGCCGCGCCGCACGTCCACCCACAGACCCACACACAGCGCGAGCCCCACCGCAAACAACATCCAGGTGCGCGAGACCGCGTAGGGGTAGAACATCAGCGCCACGCCCCACCACCGCGTGCGCCGCTGCTGCGACCGTTTGCCGTGCCAGTACGCGGCCATGCCGATCAGGCCGAACATGATGGCACCCGCGATGTAGGCTGGGCTGGGTAGTTCGAGTCCGAGGGATTGCAGTGCAGAAAGAGTGTCCATGGGGGGCGGCCTGCCGGTAGGGGTGGGAATGTGGGTAGCGTCGGTGTGATTCCGCCCCGCGGCAAAAGGTCCATGCCGAGCTCATGGCATGCTGGCTTCGCGCGGGGGCTGTTACATTCGCCGCCGCGTACCCCGCGCCTGATCGGGTGGCTGAATCCGACCTCTGCTTTGGCGCGTACCGGTAGGGGGCATCACAGGCCCACAGACCCCTCGGCATCTCGCTAGCGGGTAAGCCAACCATCCGCTCAACCCCCAGGTACAAACACCATGAAGGCTGCCCTCCGAATTGTTCCGCGCCCCCGCCCGCTCGTGCTGTGCCTCTTGGTGGCCCACGGCGCTGCCTGGGCCCAGACCACCCATTTGCCAGAGGTGGAGGTCAGCGGCCCTCGCGACGCCGCCATTGGAGTGGCCGACAGCGCCAGCGAGGGCGCGGCCGAGCGAGCGTCGTTTCAGTCGCGGCCCAAGCTGCGGCCGGGGGACATCGTGGAGGCGGTGCCTGGTGTGGTGGCCACCCAGCATTCGGGCGATGGCAAGGCCAACCAGTATTTCCTGCGCGGTTTCAACCTGGACCACGGCACCGACTTTGCTGTCACGGTGGACGGCATGCCGGTCAATATGCCCTCACACGGCCATGGCCAGGGGTATGCCGACCTGAATTTCCTGATCCCGGACCTGGTGTCCGGCGTGCGCTACCGCAAGGGGCCGTATTTTGCTGACAACGGTGACTTTTCCCTGGCTGGTACCGCGTCGCTGGACTATATGAGCGTGCTCGACGCGCCCTTTGCCGAGGTCACTTTGGGTGCCAACGGGCTGCGCCGTCTGCTGGCCGCTGGCTCGCAGACAGTGGATGACCGGACTTGGTTGGGCGCCATCGAACTGGAGGGCAACGACGGCCCTTGGGACGTGCCCGAGCGTCTGCGCAAGATCAATGCGGTGGTGCGCTATTCGCAGGGCTCGCCCACTCGCGGCTTCAGTGTCACGGGCATGGCCTACCGCAGCCACTGGAACTCCACCGACCAGATTCCGCAGCGGCTCATCGAAAGCGGCGAGATCCCGCGGTTTGGCTCGCTCAACCCCACCGATGGCGGCACCACGCGCCGACTGAGTCTGTCGGGAAAATGGTTTGACAAAGGTCCGCAGGGCCACACACAGATCAGCGCCTATGCCATCGACTACCGGTTCGATCTGTTCTCTGACTTTACGTATTTTTTGAACAACCCCACCGATGGCGACCAGTTTGAACAAACCGACCGGCGGCGCGTATTCGGTGCGCAGGCCTCGCACAGCCTGACCAATCAGATCGCCGGGCTGGATGGCATCTTGAGCGCGGGTGTCCAGTGGCGCGGCGACCGCATTGGCGAGGTGGGCCTGTACCAGACCGCGGCGCGCAACCGCCTATCAACCGTGCGCAATGACCGGGTCTCGCAAGATCTGCTGTCGATGCATGCGCAGCAGGTGGTGGTGTTCAGCGAGCGCTGGCGCGGCTATGCCGGGCTGCGCGGCGACCTGCTGCGCTATGACGTGCAGGGACGTGAGGCAACATACGGCGCCGCCAACAGTGGCCGCGGCGACGACGTGCTTGTCAGCCCCAAGGCTGGCCTGGCCTTTGCGCTGACACCCGCGCACGAGCTGTACCTCAACGCAGGGCGCGGCTTTCACAGCAACGACGTGCGCGGCGCCACGATCCAGACCGACCCGCAAAGCGGACTCCCAGCGGACCGCGTGCCAGCACTGGTACGTGGCAGTGGAGCGGAGATTGGCTGGCGCTTTCAACCCAACCAAGATCTGAGCATCACGGCGGCGCTGTGGCAGCTACAACTCGATTCGGAACTGGTGTATGTGGGTGACGCCGGTGCAACCGAGCCCGGCCGCGCGAGCCGCCGGCGTGGCCTTGAGGCCACCCTGCGCTGGAAGGCCAGCCCGCTTTGGCGCCTGGAAGCCGATGCGGCGGTTTCGCGCGCACGGTACGAGGGGGTGGCGCCCGAGGGGGAGGGTAACTTTGTCGACAACGCCGTGGAGCGCGTCTTTGCCGCTGGCGCCACCTATGCCCAAGGGCCCTGGACCACGTCGGTGCGTCTGCGTTACCTGGGCCCACGCCCGCTGGACACGCTCAATAGCGTGCGCTCGCGCGCCAGCACTGTGCTGAATGTTGGTACGCGCTACGCGGTGAACCGTGCGCTCACGCTGGGTGTGGACATGTTCAATCTGGCGGGAAAAAAGGGCAACGATATTGAATACTTCTACGCGTCCTGCACCGCGGGCGAGGTCGCGCGCGGAGACTGCGGCAGCGGCATCGAAGGACGCCACGTTCACCCCATGGAACCTCGCAGCGTGCGCCTGAGTGCCAAGTGGACGTTTTGAGTAAAGAAAATTTGAATAAAAAGTGGCTCCAGCTCTTATTGGATAAGCACTAATAGCTATCAAATGTGAAGCGAAAGAGCGTTTGGCCAGACGTGCCGCATGCGCCCGAACAGCGGGCCGCCAATGATGCGCTGTGGTACGCCTCGATGAAAACGGGCTGACCCTGTTTGCCAACCGACGCTTTTCTGACACCGCACCTGGCGGAACAACTGACGAACCAACTGGCAGAACACCTGGCCATTGCTGCGTGCCACCGTCGGCACTTTGCGCTGGACGTGGGCGGGGTGTGTCATGGCCGTGTCATCTCGTGTTCATCGCCGCGTCACTACACGGCGGCATGGTTGCGGGTTTCCTCATTGGCCCACACTGACCATGTTCCGACCTTCTTCTCTTGCCGTTTGTACCGCGCTGTTGTGCGCAGTGTCTTCCTCCGCATTTGCCCAGCAGACATACCCGGCCACGCTGGCGGGCCACGCCGTGTTGCCCGCGCTCACTTTCATTGATGCCCCCAAGGACGCGCCGCAGGACCTGCAGGTCAGCGGCAAATTCACCACGCCACGCCGGGTGGATGCCGTGGGCTCGGTGCCCGGCCTGTCTGCAGGCCGCAATACTGGCGTTTCGGTGCCGTTCCAGGGCCAGCCGGTTCAAGGCCATTCGGGCATCAAGCGCATGGCCGATGGCAGCTTTTGGCTGCTGACCGACAACGGTGCGGGCAGCAAGGCCAATTCGCCCGACTTCATGCTGCACCTGAGCCACTACACCGTAGACTTCAAAAGCGGGCAGTTCAACCGCCAGAAGACCATCTTCCTGCACGACCCCGACAAGAAGGTGCCGTTTCGCATTACCCACGAAAGCACCGACAAGCGCTACCTGACCGGTGCCGACTTTGATCCCGAGAGTTTTCAGTTGGCGGGCGGCGCGCTGTGGATTGGCGAAGAGTTTGGCCCCTTCCTCATCAAGGCCGACCTGAATGGCAAGGTGCTGGCCGTGTTCGACACCAAGGTCGATGGCAAGACCGTGCGTTCGCCCGACGCGCCCGGCGTGTTGCTGCCCGGCGCCCCCGACGCCAAGCCCACCGCGTTTGAGGTCAAGCGCTCCAAGGGTTTTGAAGGCATGGCCGCCAGCAAGGACGGCAGCAAGCTTTATGCGCTGCTCGAAGGCGCGCTGTGGAACGAGGAAGCCAAGGCGTACGAAAACATGGGCGGCAAACAGGTCCTGCGCGTATTGGAGTTCGATGTGAAGAGTGAGCAATGGACCGGCCGCCACTGGAAGTACGTGCTGGAGGCCAACCACCACGCGATCGGCGACTTCAACATGATCGACAACACCACAGGCTTGATCATCGAGCGCGACAACGGAGAAGGCACGGCCGACAAGGCTTGCCCCGCCGACCAAAAACGCACCGACTGCTTCCACGACCTGGCCAAGTTCAAGCGCGTCTACAAGATCGAGATGAGCGACGCCAACGTGGGCGGCGAGATTCGCAAAGTCGGCTACATCGACCTGATGAACATCCAGGACCCGAAGCGCCTGGCGAAGAAGCCGCTGAACAACGGTGTACTTGCCTTCCCGTTCTTCACCATTGAAAACGTGGACGTGGTAGACGCCACGCACATCGTGGTGGGCAACGACAACAACCTGCCTTTCAGCAGCAGCCGCGACCCGAACAAGGTCGATGACAACGAACTGGTGCTGCTGGAAGTGGGCGAACTGCTGCGCGCCAAGTAGCCTGAACCTGGCCTGCTGGACTACGCGGCGGGCACGGCGCCCCCGCGCTGCGGGCCGCCGGGTGACGCACCAGGAATTCGAATAGAAGGGCCTCTAGCGCTTGTCTATCAAGCGTTAGCAGCTATTAAATAGTGAGCATCGTCGCACCGCTGCCTTGGTGCGGCGACTGTCAAAGCGCGGCCACGCGGCGCTCAGTGCGCTGCGTCCATGCGCAGCTTGTACGCCACCCCATCGCGCCCTGGGTCGGCTCCGCCGTGCAAGCCGTCGGGCTGCACCTGCAAACCGTGCACCCAACCAATGGTGTAGTTGTACGGGTTGCGGCCAATGGTGTAGCCATCGGCCTCCAGCGCGCGCGTGGTGGTGCGCGGAATGCGGTTGCACACGTCGATGGAGTTGCTGGTGGACGAGAAGCGCGGCGCAGACACGGCGGTTTGCATCTCCATGCCATGGTCGATCACGTTGAGCAGCACATGCAGCACACCCATGGCGATCTGCGTGCCGCCGGGCGAGCCCAGCACGATGTCCAGCGCACCGTCCTTGAAGGTCATGGTGGGGCATGACGACGTGAAGCGACTCTTGCCGGGCTGGATGCTGCCAGCGCGGCCGGGGCGTGGATCGAAAACGCCCATGCAGCCGTTGTAGAGGAACCCCATGCCCGGCGTGATGATGCCCGATGGCATGGCCAGCGAATGGGTCAACGACACAGCGTTGCCGTCCGCATCCACCACGCTCAGGTGCGTGGTGTCGCGTGGCACGGGCGCGCCGGGGTTCACCCGTTCGACACTGTAGCGGTGGCCGGCGCGAATCTGATCGGCCACATCACGGGCCATGTCCTTGGACAGCAGTTCGTCCAGCGGCACGTCGAAGAACTTGGGGTCTCCGATGCAGCGGTCCTTGTCGATGGTGGCCTTCTTCATGGCCTCGCTCAGCAGCCGCAGGTAGGCGGGGCTGTTGTGCTCCATGCCGGCCAGATCGAAGTGCTCCAGGATGTTGAGCATCTCCAGCAGCATGGCACCGCCGCCGGGTGGCTGGTTGGTGGTGATGGTGCGGTCGCGGTAAGTGCCCACCAGCGGCTTATTGCGCTGCACCTGGTACTGGGCCAGGTCTTCCAGCGTGATCAGTGCGCCCAGCGACTGCAGGTGCGACGCCATCTTCTGGGCCAGGTCGCCTTGATAGAACGGGTGCGAGCCCTCATCGGCAATCTGGCGCAGCACTCGGGCCATGCCCTCGTTGCGCAGCGGGGCGCCGATGGGTCGGGGGCGGCCATCGGGGCGGCAATAGAGCGTGCGGCTTTCTTCGCAGTACTGCAGGCGCTCCAGGTTGCCCACACGGCCCATGCTGGGCTCGTCGATCCAGAAGGCATGCATGCCAGGGCGCACAAAATACCCGTCAGTCGCCCAGCGGATGGCGGGCTCCACGACTTGCTTCCAGGGCAGGCGGCCGTGGGCCTGGTGCATGGCTTCCAGCCCCTTGAGTGTGGCGGGCGTGCCGATGGACTGGGGGCCAATGTCGTTGACACGGCCTTGAAGGATGAATCCAAATCCATCCTTGGTCTCGCCCTCCAGCAGGTGCTCCCACATGTTTTCCCGTGCTGCCAGCGGCGCGGGGGAGTGAAAGTCGAAGTATTCGTGGACTTGGGCGCCTGGCATGAACACGGAGGCAGTACCAAAGCCCGCGATGCCGCACATCAGCGGGTCCACCACCGTTTGAGCCAGGGCGGTAGCCACGGCGGCATCGACCGCGTTGCCGCCTGCGCGCAGGATGTCAATGCCAGATTCGGCGGCCTCGGGCTGGGGGCAAACCACCATGGCTTCTTGTTTTTTTTTCATCGCTTGAATGAACGAGCCCCGCGCGGTGTCGTTGATGCTGCACGGGGCATTGGTAGGTTGAAACAGGGGGCTACGCGCCTACGCGAAGCCCGGCTTATTTGGCGCTGAGGTTCAACTTCTCGAGCGTGGGTCCCCAGGCCTTGGCGTCCCGCAACGTGGTCTCCATGACCAGAGACGCGGGGCCGGACACGGGGATCACGCCCATGGTCTTGAGCTTGGCCTGCACTTCGGGGTTTTTGTGGAAGGACTCGGTCGCCTTGTTGAGCTTGTCCACGATGTCGGCGGGTGTCCCTGCGCGCGCTACAACGGCACTCCAGCCTAGGGTGTCAAAGCCCTTCACGCCCAGTTCGCTCAGGGTGGGCACGTCGGGCAGATCGGGTACGCGCTGAGGGGACAACACGGCCAGAGCATTGAGCTTTTTGTTCTTGATGTGTGGCAGACCAGTGCCATACACCACGCCCATCAGTTCGGTCTGCCCGCCGATGGTGGCCATGACGGCGTCGGCTTCACCCCTGTACGGGATGTGTGTCATCGAAATGCCCAGCGCCTCGTTGACCAGCTCCACCGCAAGGTGCGTTGAATTGCCCAGGCCCGCCGATCCAAAGTTGAGCTTGCCGGGAGCCGCCTTGGCCTTTTCGGTCAGCTCTTTGAGGCTGGTGATGCCGGTGGCAGGATTGGCTGAAAGCACGATCGGCACCGTGGTCAGCATCGCCACGCCGGTGAAGTCCTTCTCGGGGTTGTACGCCAGCGGCTTGTAGGTGTACTGGTTGAGCACCATCAGCGACACGCTGCCGTACAGGAGGGTGTAGCCGTCAGCGGGTGCGCCCAGAACGTTTTGTGCCGCAATGATGCCGCCTGCGCCGGGCTTGTTTTCGACCACGATGGTGCCGCCGATGGCGCGCCCGGCGTGCTCAGCCCAAAGGCGGGCGATGGTGTCGCTGCTGCCGCCTGGGGCCTGCGAAACCACCAGGCGCACGGGGCGGTTGGGGTAGGCGGTCTGCGCGAACACGGTGCTGACGGTGACCGCGCAGACCGCGGCACCCATCAGGAATTTGGAGACGTTGTTGATTGCTTTGGACACAGGCAGTACCTATCAGGAATGGGTTGAAAGATGAAGACATTGTCATGACGGCACCTGCCATTTGCCTAGTGAAAAGGCAAAATGGAGCTATGAAGGTTTACTCATGATTGATCGATCAGAAGGCACATCTTGGGCGCGGCGCATCAAGGTCAGGCACCTCGAGTCGTTTCTGGTGCTGGACGAGGCGGGCACGCTGACCGAGGCGGCAGCACGCCTGCACATGACCCAGTCGGCCATGTCGCACTGGCTGGCCGAACTCGAAAGCGTGGTCGGCACGCCGCTGATGGTCCGCGGGCGCAAGGTGCAGCTCACACCAGCGGGGCATCTGCTCAAGCGGCTGGCCATCAGCGTGCTGGGCGACATTGCACGCACGGGCCGCGAGATGCATGCAGTGGCCGAGGGGCGCGTTCCGCGCCTGAACGTTGGCAGCGTCTGGGCAGGCATTGCGGGCGGCCTGCCCGAAGCAGTCAGCGCTTTTCAGTTGGAGCATGCCGATGTCGCCATCTCCATCCACGACGGCCCGTTCGACAACCTGCTGAAGGGCCTGGAAACGCGGGCGCTGGACGCCGTCATTGGTGTGCTGGACGCGCGGGCCCACCAGCCAGGACTGGAGCATCAGGTGCTGTTCGAAGACCATGTGGCGATCGTCATTGGCCACGGTAGCCGGCATTGGCTGCATGCCGAGGGCTTGGGTTTTGCCGATGTACTGCACGGCAATTGGGTGATGCCCCCCAGTGGCACGTTGACGCGCATCCAGATGGATGCCTTCCTGATCGAACAAGCCGCCTCATGGCTGGTGCCGAAGGCCGAGACAGCGTCGTTGGCAATGATGCAGGCGCTGCTGCACAAGGGCGACTACGTGGGGGTGTGCTCGGAGTCCATGGCCGACTACATGGTCTCGCTCGGGCTGTTCAAGAAGATCGCCATTGGCTCCAGCATTCGCTTCGGCCCCATCACGGTGGTGTGGAACCGCGAGCACGCATCGGCCACGCTGCTGGACTTTGTCCGGTGCCTGGTTGCACATGCGTCTGGCAACGCCTCAGGCGCAGCACGGGAGACTGAACCCTAGGCAATCTGCTGTGCTGTATTGCCCTGTGCTGCCCATACGGCCACAGGGTGGGTGGCACAATCGGCGACTGCGTTTAGAACGATTTTTGTACCCCACTACACCATGTTCACAGGCATCGTCCAAGCCACGGCAGGCATCGCTGCCATCCACGACCGCGCAGGCCTGCGCACCTTCACGCTCGATTTCCCGGATGGCTTTTGCCAGGACCTGGCCATTGGCGCCAGCGTGTCGACGGACGGCGTGTGCCTGACGGTCACCGAGATCCTCTCGCCCACGCAGGCCGCATTCGACGTGATGCAACAAAGCCTGAACATCACCACGCTGGGCACGTATGCCCAAGGGGACCGCGTGAATGTGGAGCGCGCGGCCAAGGACGGCGCCGAGATCGGTGGCCATCCACTGTCGGGCCATGTGGACTTCACCGGCACGCTCATCGAGCGCCGCGAGTTCGACAACAACCTGGTGTGGCGCGTGGCCGTGCCCGAGGCGTTTCGCCGCTACATCTTTGCCAAGGGCTACATCGCCATACACGGCGCCAGCCTGACGGTGGCCGAGGTGAACCGGCAAGAGGGCTGGTTCGAGATCTGGATGATTCCCGAAACGCGCCGCGCCACGGTGTTTGAGAACAAGCAGGTGGGCGACCGCCTGAACATCGAGATCGAGCGCAGCACCCAGGTGGTGGTGGACACCGTGCGCGAAGCCGTGCACGAAAGCCTGGGCCGCCTGCAGCCGGTGCTGGAGGCGCTGCTGAAAGAAAAGGGCCTGTCGCTCGACGACTTTGTGCAGGCGCCCGTGCTGCCGCACTGACCGAGCGTTCTTTCTTCCCTATGTCTGTGGTGGTGCGCCCGCTGGCGCTGAGCGACCTGGCTGATCTGTTGGATGTGCAGCTGGCCTGCTATGGCGAGGGCTTTGTCGAAAGCGGCGAGGTGTTTGCGCGCCGCCTCGCCAGCCCGGCCAATTGCTCGCTGGTTCTGGAACGCGGGGGCGTGGTCTGTGCGTATCTGGCGGCCTACCGCTCCGTGCGAGGCAAGGTCACCCCGCTGCATGGTGACTTTGAGGACGCACTTCAGGCTGATACCTTGTACCTGCACGACATGGCCGTGATGCCCGCCTGCGCGGGGCAAGGCCTGGCGCGCGCGCTGCTGCAGCCTCTGTGGGCCCAGGCTGCAGCGCAAGGGATGCGGCACAGCGCGCTGGTGTCTGTGCAGGGGTCGCAAGCCTACTGGGAGCGCCAGGGGTATGCGCTGCAACCGCTGGAAGACACGACGCAGCGTGCGCGGCTTACCAGTTATGGCGAGGGTGCGGTGTACATGCAGCGAAGTCTGTAGGCGCGAGGCAACGGCCGTAACGAGGCGCAGCGCCGGTCACCTCCTCTCGTCATAATGCGCGCCATGCCCCACCGCTGGAAACCCAACGTCACCGTGGCCGCGCTCATTGAGCGCGATGGCCGCTTTCTGCTGGTCGAGGAAGAAACCACGGATGGCCTCAAGCTCAACAACCCCGCGGGGCACCTGGACCCGGGCGAGTCGCCAATGCAGGCCTGCGCGCGCGAGGTGCTGGAAGAAACCGCGCACGATTTTGTGCCCACGGCGCTGATCGGCGTGTACCTCAACCGCTTCACCAAAACCCGCACAGGGGACGACATCACCTACATGCGGTTTGCGTTTGTCGGCACGCTGGGAACCCACCACGCGTGGCGCACGCTGGACGCTGGCATTGTGCGCACGTTGTGGTTGACGGCCGACGAGATCCGCGCCTGCCCCGAGCGCCACCGCAGCCCGCTGCTACTGCGCTGCCTGGAGGACTATCTGGCGGGCCAGCGGTTTCCGCTGACGCTGGTGCACACCGATATCTCGGTGACCGAGCCCGCCGCGCATTAGCACCGAGGCATCGCACAAAAATATTTTGAACGGCATGTAACCCGCAGCCCCTGGGGGGCGAATTACAAGGCAGAGAGCGCGGCACCGTGCAGCGTGATCTACCCCTTGATTCACCCACCACCTTTACGGAGTTACCACCATGCTGTCTACCCAAGCCAAGTCCACCGCTTCCTTCGCCCTGTCTGCCGCTTTGCTGGCATTGGCATCCACCAGCTTCGCCGCTGACCTCCCCAAGGGCGCCAAAGGTGCGGCCATCGGCGCCAACGACACGGTGCATTGCTACAACGTGCACGACTGCAAGGGCAACAGCGACTGCTCCACCGCCGAGCACAGCTGCAAAGGCCAGAACGCCTGCAAGGGCCATGGCTTCAAGGCCAAGACGGCTGCACAGTGCCTGATGGAAAAGGGCACCATCGGCGATATCAAGGGATGAGATGAAGCTCCCCCTGAGGCGCTTCGCGCCTTCCCCCTCTCTCGCTGCGCGGGAGGGGGACACCGCCAGCGCGGCGGGGCGGCCCTTGCGCGGCGGTGCTGGCATCAGGGCGTGCCAGTCTCGGCGAACACGCCCAGTGCCCGCATTTTGATACCTTGATTTCGCCATGGCACACGAACCCATCGCTACGCGCGGCACCGGCTTTGGCCTGGGGCTGCGCACGCAACACTACGCTGATTTCCTGGAACGAAAACAGCCGCTGGACTGGCTGGAAATCATCACCGATAACTACCTCATCGACGGCGGCAAGCCGCTGGCCATGCTCGACGCCATTCGGTGCGACTACCCGGTGGCCATGCATGGCGTTGCGATGTCGATTGGCGCAGCGCAGGGGGTGGATCTGCCGTATTTGCAGCGCGTGAAAGCGCTGGCCGACCGCATTGAGCCGCTGTGGGTGTCCGACCATTTGTGCTGGACGGGCCCCGGCCCTGAGCAGCTGCACGACCTGTACCCACTGCCCTATACCGATGACTCCGCACGGCATGTGATTGCGCAAATCCGCCGCGCGCAAGACGTGCTCGGCCGCAGGCTGGTGCTGGAGAACGTGTCGAGCTACATCCGCTACCGGCACGACAGCGCGAGCGAATGGCAGTTTCTGGCCCACATTGCGCAAGAGGCCGACTGCCTGCTGCTGGTGGATGTGAACAACATCTACGTGAGCAGCGTGAACCATGGCTTTGACCCGCTGACCTACCTGCACGCCCTGCCCGCGCACCGCGTGCAGCAGATTCACCTGGCCGGGCACTCTGACAACGGCGACCACATCATCGACACCCACGACCACCCGGTGTCGCAGCCGGTGTGGGACTTGTACGCCCAGGCCTGCCAGCGCTTCGGTGCCGTGGCAGCCATGATCGAGCGCGACGACCACATTCCGCCGCTGTCGGAGCTGCTGGATGAATTGACCGTTGCCCGGCGCATTGCCGCCGAGCATGTGGCACCACCCGAACCGGCTTCGATAACTTCCATCACGCTAACCTCTACGGCGGACGCCATCGGGCTGGCGGCGGTGCAGCGCCACTTTGCCAACAACGTCCTGGCAGATGTGTTGCCACCCGAAACGCCCGCCGACCCCATCACCGGTCGTCTGTCCATCTACCACCATGCTTACCGCGCGCGGCTGGCCGAGGTCCTGGCAGACACCTACGCCAAGACCTACCTTTACATGGGATCGGACACCTTCGACGTGCATGCGCGCGACTATGCCGTGGCCCACCCGCCCAACACGCGCAGCCTGAACCGTTATGGCGAAGGCCTGGTGGATGCACTGCGCCAGCAGTACCCGGGCAACCCCGAGCTGCATGAGCTGGCGCAACTGGACTGGGACCTGCGCACCCGGTTTGATGGTGCGGATGTGCCGGTGCTCGACCTGGACGATGCGCAGGGATCGGCAGACTGGACCACGCGCGCCGAAGTGATGCACCCCAGCGCCTTGCTGCGCACGGTGACCACCAACGTGGTGAGCATGTGGAACGCCATCCACAGCGACGACGAGGTACCCGAGGCTGTGGCGCTGCCCGCGCCTGCCACACTGCTGGTATGGCGCAAGGGGTACCAGCCGCACTTTCAGACGCTCGACGGGCCGCAGGCCGCATGGGTGCAACGCCTGCAGGCTGGGGATTCGGTGCAGCGCGCTTGCGCCGCGGTGCTGGAAGCGGGGCGTTGGGATGGCGACGCTGCCGCGCTGAGTCAATGGCTGGCGCAGTTGTTGAACGATGGCCTGGTGCGTGCAGAAGTTGCGCCCCGGCAGGCAGCAGGGTCGCCCGCGCCCCGCCCGTAGCGCGCTCCCCCCAGCGCCGATAATCCAAGGATGAGCAGCAAGCAAAGAGTCGTCGTGGGGCTGAGCGGCGGGGTCGATTCGGCCGTCACCGCCCACCTTTTGAAGCAACAAGGCCACGAAGTGGTCGGCATCTTCATGAAGAACTGGGAAGACGACGACGACAGCGAGTACTGCTCGTCCAACATCGACTTTGTGGACGCCGCTGCGGTGGCCGACGTGATCGGGATCGAGATCGAGCACGTCAACTTTGCCGCCGACTACAAGGACCGCGTATTCGCCGAGTTTCTGCGCGAATACCAGGCGGGCCGCACCCCCAACCCCGATGTGCTGTGCAACGCCGAGATCAAGTTCAAGGCCTTCTTGGACCACGCCATGCGCCTGGGGGCCGAGAAGATCGCCACGGGGCACTACGCCCGCGTCCGGCAGAACACCGCTTCAGGCCTGTTCGAGCTGCTCAAGGGGCTGGACCCGAGCAAAGACCAAAGCTACTTTTTGCACCGCCTGAACCAGGCGCAGCTGTCCAAGACGCTGTTCCCTGTAGGCGAACTGCAAAAGACCGAGGTGCGACGCATTGCCGAAGAAATCAAACTGCCCAACGCCAAGAAGAAGGATTCGACCGGCATCTGTTTCATCGGTGAACGGCCGTTCCGCGAGTTCTTGAACCGCTACATCAGCCACGCGCCCGGCCCCATTCAAGACGAGCGGGGGCGCACCTTGGCCCAGCATGTAGGGCTCAGCTTCTACACGCTGGGCCAGCGCCAGGGCCTGGGTATTGGCGGGGTGAAGGAAAAAGGTGCACAACGCGGCGGTGGCGCGCACGAGCCGTGGTTTGTGGCCCGCAAGGACATTGCCAAGAACACCCTGCGCGTGGTGCAAGGGCATGACCACCCCTGGCTGCAGTCGCATCGCCTGGTAGCGCAGGACGTGAGCTGGTGTGCTGGTCATGCGCCCGCGCCAGGTGCCTATGCCGCCAAGACGCGCTACCGCCAGCAAGATGCCGCCTGCTCGCTGCAGGCTGCACCCGAGGGCTTTGCGCTGCAGTTCCCCGAGGCCCAGTGGGCCGTGACGCCCGGGCAGAGCGCGGTGCTGTACGACGGTGAGGTGTGCCTGGGAGGCGGCGTGATTGCCACGGTGGACGGCCTCGCGCCGTCGTCGTAGTGTCCAGAGCGGAGAGCCCGGAGTTACGATTTGCTATGAATTGGTGAGCGCATGATGCTTATGGATAAAGCGCTACAGCCTGTTTTGACTTAATTTTTTACGCCCTCACAAGAAAAGGCCGAAGCGGGTATCGCTTCGGCCTTTTCTGTTAGCGGGTGTCGCCCGAATCAATCGTCGCTGGTCGCCAGACTGATCAGAATGCGCAGCACATACCAGAGCATGAGCGCGATGGACGCAAACAGATGCAGTGCAGCGCCGGCGGGGCGGTCGGCGGGGTAGTCGCGGATGATGCGCGAGGTGTCGTACAGCACGCAGGCGCCCGCAAACAGCACCATGATTCCGGAGAACCAGATCCCGAGCTTGAAGCCGAAGATGGCGCCCGCAATGATGGTGCCCAGCGCCACCAGGCCACCCACCTTCAGGATGCCGCCCAGGAACGAGAAGTCGGTCTTGGTGGTGAATGCCGTCCAGGTCAGCGCCCCCACCAGCAGCAGTGTGATGAAGGCCGCTGACCCAATGGCGCCGGGTGCCACGATCTGCGCGATACCGAACATCGGCGCGAAGATGAGGCCTTCTGCCAGCACATAAATGCCCAGGCCCATCAGCTGCGTCTGTGGGTTGTCGGAGTTGTCGGCCAGGTGCGACGCCAGCCAGCCCACCAGCATGAAGGCGCCCATGACGCCCAGCCAGAGGAACTTGTTGCCGCTGCCCAGCAGCATCTTGGCCGTGGTGCCCGAGAAGCCCGACACCATCAGCACGGCAGACAGCAGCACGAACGCGACCATCGCCACGCCCAGGTGTTTATAGGTAGAGACGATGAAGTCGCGCCGCTCGAACGGTGCGCCTTCGGGCGTCGAGGGGGTCAATACGTTGGGATTCATGGTTTCTTCTTCCTCCGTTGGTTTTTTGAATGTGGGGAGGAGCCCGGCGCGCGCGGTCCTCCCTCCCTCTCTTTTCTTAAAACTGAAATCAGGCTGCGGCCAGGTGCGCTTCGTGCGCAGCACGCAGCTTGCGGTTGGACCACACGCCCGCCGCGCCAATCAGCGTGAGGAAGATCGCAAAAATCCATGTGCCCGCACCGCTGAAGGTCTTGGCCGACGACGCCGCTTCGGCCTGCATGCGCTGCTGGGTGGTTTCATAGCGGATCACGGCCTCGCCGTCGACAGACACCTCGTACACCACGTCGTGGTCGCTGGAGTCCACCAGCGCGGTGATCTTTTCGTCTATGAGATTGCCCACCAGTTGCTGGGGCGTGCTGTGGTCAATGCGCAGTTTGCGCACTTCAGCGCCGGTGGCCTCGGGCTGCACGCTGATTTCGTAGTATTTCTTGGTGGTGCGGCGCTTGCGCTTGACGGTGATTTCAGCCGCCTGCGTGACCGTGCCCGACACCGTCTGCAGGCTCTCGCGTGCGGCGTAGGCGTGGTCGCCGTCGGCCTTCCATCCGCTGTACACCGACAGCGCAATCAGGCCGGGTCCGGCCAGTAGCAGCAGCCACGCATAGCCGGTGATGAAAATCAAAATTTTGCGAACGAATCCTGGCATGGCTATCCCTCTCTCTTTGTTGAATATTGATTTTTTGAACCGAGAATTGCCGCCCGGTTTTGCGTAACGCCGGGCCGACAAGCCCGCGATGATCCGCGAGATTGGCGTATCGGATGTAAGAAAGTGTTGGCTTCGTCGCGCGAGCGCCGCACTGGACAAAGTGGAGGGGTGCGACTGCCACGACCCCGTGTAAAAGGCACCCGCCAGGGTGCGTTTTGAGCCGTGCCGATGTGCGAGACTTCGACGGTAGCGGTGTTACCGGGCGCTACGTTTTCGTCGATCGCTTGGGATTGCAAACAACAGTGGCGGGGATGGAATCCTGTAGGCAGTCTCCTCAGCGTTATCGCGGTCTTGCTGCTGTCACGTTGGTGGTGCCAGCCAGGTCCGGGCCCAAAAAAAGCCCTCGGCAAACGCGGAGGACTTGTGGGCGGATGGTGGGGCCATCCCCATCCATCCCGGTGCGATGTACCGACTTAGAACGGAATGTCGTCGTCCATGTCATCAAACCCCGAAGCCGCACGCGGTGCCTGGGCGGCTGGCGCGGGCGCTGGGCGGGCAGCAGGGGCTGCCATAGGGCGCGGTGGAGGGGCAGCGCGACGTGGCGCCTGGTCGTAGCCGCCTTGTTGGTCGCCCCCGCCGCCGTAACCACCACCGTCGTCATAGCCGCCACCTTGCTGGCCGCCGCCTTGTCCGCCCATGCCTTGGCGGCCACCCAGCATCTGCATCTGGTCCGCGCGGATTTCGGTGCTGTATTTTTCAACGCCGCTCTGGTCGGTCCACTTGCGGGTGCGCAGGCTGCCTTCGACATACACCTGCGAGCCCTTGCGCAGGTATTGGCCCACGATTTCGGCCAAGCGGCCGTTAAAAACCACGCGGTGCCACTCGGTGGCTTCCTTCATCTCGCCCGACTGCTTGTCTTTCCACTTGTCGGTGGTGGCAATCGTCACGTTGGCCACCTGATCGCCGCTGGGGAACGTGCGCATTTCAGGGTCGCGGCCGAGATTGCCGACGATGATGACTTTGTTGATGGATGCCATGGTGGTTGTGCCTTTTCAGTAACGAGGAAGCGCCGGATTTCGAGGGGGTTTCCGAGCGCCAAACGCGCCATTGTGCCGCAACTGCGGCTGCGTTGAACCTCTTGGGGCGGCTGCTCAGTGGCCGCCGCGCCCAGTGGGCTGCAGGGGCCAGGTCAGCACCAGCCACAGCGCCGTGAGCGCTGTGGTGGTCGCAAACAGGCCGGGCGCGCCCGCCCATTTGACCAGCGCGCCACCCAGCGCCCCACCCGCAAACAGGCCCAGCGACTGCAAGGTGTTGTAGCTGCCCAGCGCCGCACCGCGCAGGGTCGCAGGCGCCATGCGCGAGACCAGGCTGGGCTGGCTGGCCTCCAGCGCGTTGAACCCGCAAAAGAACACAAACATCAGCGGTCCCAGCACCCACAGGCTTGGCGCCACGCCACGGGCCGCCAGAGCGCCCAGCCCGATCTGGACGACCAGGATCAGCGCAATCGCCCCCAGCAGTGCTGCCCGCAGACGCCCCGCACGCTCTAAGGCAAACAGGCCGCCCATGGCGCCAAACGACAGCACCACAGCGGGCAAGTAGACCTGCCAGTGGTGGTCTTTGCTCAGCCCCGCCTGCACCAGCAACGCAGGCACCGCCACCCACATCGACAACTGCACCGTGTGCAGCACAAACACGCCCAGATTCAGGCGCAGCAAATCGGGGTGGGCCCACACATCGGCCAAGCGGCCGCGGGGGGCATTTTTGTGCAGCGCAGGTTCGGCTGGCACCCACCACACCACGACCGCCACGCCCACCAGCGCCAGCGCACACGTCAGGCCAAACAGACCGGCCAGCCCGATGTGCGCCGTCAGCACCGGCGCCGCCACCAAGGCCACCGCAAACATCAGCCCAATGCTGCCGCCCACCAGTGCCATGGCCTTGGTGCGCACGCCATCGCGCGTCTGGTCGGCCAGTAGCGCGGTCACGGCCGCAGACACTGCCCCCGCGCCCTGCAGCGCGCGTCCCAACAGCAGCCCAGTCAACGAATCCGCCAGTGCTGCCAGCAGACTGCCCCCGGCAAATACCAGCAGGCCCAGCACGATGACCCGCTTGCGCCCGAAACGGTCGGAGGCCATGCCCAAAGGCAGCTGCAGCAGCGCCTGCGTCAGGCCATAGATACCCATCGCCAGCCCCACCAGCGCGGGGTCGTCACCGCCGGGGTACTTGCGCGCTTCCAGTGCAAAAACAGGCAGCACCAGGAACAGGCCCAGCATGCGCAGCGCAAAGATCAGCGCTAGGCTGACGCTGGAGCGGCGCTCCAGCGGGGTCATGACTGTACTGGGAGAAGGGGGCCGCATTGCGGCAGCGGCTGACAAGGAAGAAGAATCCGGCACGGTGTGCGCTAAGGCCCGAGGAAGCAAAACCGGGATTTTCGCCCATTGGGCGCCAAAGCGCCGATGGGCCCGCCATCCGTTTCGCCAGCGGCTGCCCTGTCACTGATGTGGGACCCTCCATATCCTCCTGCGCAGACGTTGATGAGCGCCAAGCATGGAAAGACTCGCGGTGGCTGTCCTGCCGGCACGCGTCACCAGCAATCTCAAGGTCAAAACTGCTTTCTGCGCTTATTGGACAAGCGCAGAAAGCTATTGTTTTTGAAATGGGTAGTGCCTGCTTGTGCGCACGCCATTTACCCCCTGGCCAGACTCCGCTGCCTGAGCCAGCCCAGGAACCCCAACACCGCCGACAGCAGCCCCAAGGCCCAAGGTGCATCCACAGGAATTGCAACCGCACCGCCCCCGACTGGTCCGGC
>JAHJWB010000009.1 GCA_018828125.1 Gammaproteobacteria bacterium
CCTATCCAATCGTGGGGCCTCGCGCAGTGCAGCGGTCAATTCGTTCGCGAAAAGTCCGATGACCGGTATTGGTGGTAGCGGTCGTTGGTCCGCGAAAACTGGATGACGGCAACCAGCCTTGTTCGGTCAATGAGCCAGCTCAGCATCGGCGTCACCATACAGAGCACGCTTTCGCCCGCCTGTTGGTCCGCCGCCAACGCGGCGGAGCTCCAAACTTACGGCAAATTCTCCCGAAATATCACCTGACTCCGCGTCGTCTCCACCCCGTTCGTCGGCTCCCGCCCATCCCGCACATTCGCAAAAATCCGCACGCAGTTCATCACCGCCCCCTGCGGGTTCTGCGTGATCACCGCATCCATCGTCCCGTCGATCAGCAGCGCCCGCGTATCCGGCGTGAGGCCGTGGCCGATGAAGACGACCTTGCGGTCTGCACCCGCCTCTTTCAGCGCCCGGCCGATGCCTTCGGCCCCGCCGCCGATGTTGTAGATGCCTGCTAAATCGCCGTGCTGCTCCAGCAGCGCCCGGGTTTGGCGGTAGTTGCGTTCGGCGTCGTCCTGGCCTTCGCGCACGCCCACCACTTGCACCAGGGGGAACTGTTCTTCAAACAGGTGCAGAAAACCCGCCTCGCGCTCTTCGTGGGCGCGGTAGCGCAGTGAGCCGACGATCATTGCCACGCGGGCAGGACGGCTCTGGGGGCTGTGGGCCAGCGGGCCCATGAAGCGGGCGATCAGATAGGCGGCGGTGCGGCCTGCGGCGCGGTTGTCCAGGCCCACATAGGCCACGCGGCGCGAGTTGGACAAATCCGAGATCAGCGTGACGGTGGGCACGCCCTGCTCTGCCAGCTGGGCCACGGCCTCGCGCACCACGGGGTGCTCCAGCGCCATGAAGGCGATGCCGTCGCAGCGCTTGCCGTAGTGCAGCAGCGCTTTGGCCAATGCGTCGGGGTTAAAGCTTTCGATGTACGCCGCCTGACAGCGCACGTTGAAGGGGGCCCAGTGGTCTTGCGCGTAGCCGATCACGTCGCCCAGCATTTGCAAGAAGCGGTTGCTGCCCTCGGGGATCAGCACCATCAGCCGCAGGGGCTGGGCTTGGGGCTGCTGTTGCTGCGACAGGGCTGCCTGCACCTCGGCCTGCGGCAAATAGCCCAGGCTGGCGGCGGCCTGCATGACGCGCTGCACGGTGGCGTTGCGCACACCGGCGCGGCGGTTCAGCACCCGGTCTACCGTGGCGGTGGAGACGCCGGACAGCTGCGCGATGTCGGGGATTCGGGGGTGCTTGGACATGTGCAAAATCAATCAAAAACCATCATTCCAGTTGCTGGTATTTGATGGATTCTGCGGATAGTATCACTGCACGTTGGATGCGCAAAGGCATCAAAAACGATCAGTACAAACCCTAGGTTGCGGCGGCCAAGACCGATTGCACAGGAGACAAGAACATGCCGAATACCTCTGCCCGTTTTGGGTGCTGCGCACACCGCGTTCACAGCATTAGCCACCACAAAAACACCCAAACCACCCACAGCACCCCAAGCATTGATGGCACCCAAGGCACGCCCTTGGCCCGCCGCACTGGCTGCGTGGGCTGACCCAAGCCGCTGCACGCATCGCGACCGCCTTCAGCCTTTCGCCTTCAGCTTTCATGCAATACGACTTCGACTTTGCCAGCGTGCTGACCAGCTGGCCCCAGTTTCTGGAAGGGGCGTGGATGACCATCCTGCTGTCCTTTCCGGCCACCGTGATCGGGTTTGTGGGCGGCACGCTGCTGGCCATTGGGCGGCGCGGCGACAACCGCTGGGTGGCCAAGGCCTGCGGCGCTTATGTAGAGGTGCTGCGCAACACGCCGCTGCTGGTGCAGGTGTTTCTGGTGTTCTTTGGGTTGGCCAGCCTGGGCTTCAAGGTGTCGGCGTTTTCGGCAGCGCTGGTGTCGCTGGTGATCAACGTGGCCGCGTACTCGTGCGAAATCATGCGGGCGGGCATGGATTCGATCCACAAGGGGCAGATAGAAGCGGCCGAGTGCCTGGGCCTGACGCGCAGGCAGGTGTACTGGCATGTGGTGATTCGCCCGGCCATGGAGAAGGTGTACCCGGCGCTGACCAGCCAGTTTGTGCTGCTGATGCTGGCCTCGTCCATCACCTCGCAGATTTCGGTAGAGGAGCTGACCGCCGTGGCGGCGCGGGTGCAGTCCGAGACTTTCCGCCCGTTTGAGGCTTACATCCTGGTGGCGGTGGCGTATTTGGTGCTGTCGCTGCTGATGCGCCTGGGGCTGTGGGTGTTTGGGCAGATCGTGTTCACACGCAGACGCAAATTGGGCAAATTGGGGAGCACGCAATGATTGACGGTGGACTGAACGCCTACCACCTGCAGTACCTGCTGTTTGGCGCGCTGTGGACGGTGGGGCTGTCGCTGATTGCGTTTGTGGGCGGCGGCCTGGCTGGGGGCGTGATTGCGCTGTGCCGCGTCAGCCCCATCAAGGCGGTGCGCTGGGCCACCATTGCATGGATCCAGATCATCCAGGGCACGCCGCTGCTGGTGGTGCTGTTTTTGTGCTATTTCGGCCTCTCCATCATGGGCCTGGAGCTGCCCGCCATCGTGGCGGCCAGCATTGCGATGATTGTTTACGTCAGCGCCTATCTGGGCGAGATATGGCGCGGTTGTATTGAGTCGGTGCCGCGCACGCAGTGGGAGGCGGCGGAATGCCTGGCCCTGTCTCGCACCCAGCGCATGCGGCTGGTGGTGCTGCCGCAGGCGGTGCGCATTGCCACGCCGCCCACGGTGGGTTTCATGGTGCAGATCGTGAAGAACACGTCGCTGGCGTCCATCGTGGGGTTTATCGAGCTGGTGCGTGCCGGGCAGCTCATCAACAACTCCATCTTTCAGCCTTTTACCGTGTACCTGCTGATTGCCATTGTTTACTTTGCCATGTGCTACCCGCTGTCGGTATGGAGCCGCAAGCTGGAGCAGCGCCAGCAGTTTGGAAACCGTGGCACAGCCACCCCCTCTGTGACCACCGCATGAAACGAGAAGACACCATGAACCTCGCCCAAGACGCTGCTGTGCAACCTGTTGCGCACGCTGCTTTGTCTGCACAACAACAGCCCGTGGTCGAACTGAAAGACGTGCACAAAAGCTTTGGCAGCAACCAGGTGCTCAAGGGCGTGTCGTTTGCCATTCCCAAGGGCCAGGTGGTGGCCATCATCGGCAAGAGCGGGTCGGGCAAAAGCACGGCGCTGCGCTGCATAGACCGGCTGGAGATCATCGACAGCGGCACCATCCACGTGTGCGGCCACGCGGTGCACGACCCCGCCATCGACCTGCGCCAGCTGCGGCAAGACGTGGGCATCGTGTTCCAGAGCTACAACCTGTTCCCGCACCTCACGGTGGAGCAGAACATCACCCTGGCGCCCAAGGCCGTCAAGAACATGCCCGCCGCCCAGGCGCGCGCCATTGCTGCGCGCACCTTGCAGCAGGTGGGCCTGGCGGACAAGGCGCAGGCCTACCCCGAGCAACTGTCGGGCGGGCAGCAGCAGCGCGTGGCCATTGCCCGGTCGCTGGCAATGGAGCCTCAGGTGATGCTGTTTGACGAGGTGACCTCTGCGCTAGACCCGCAACTGACCGGCGAGGTGCTGCGCGTGATCGAAGCCCTGGCCCAGGGCGGCATGACCATGGTGCTGGTCACCCACGAAATGGAGTTTGCCGCGCGGGTGGCCGACACCATCATCTACATGCACGAAGGCAAGGTGTGGGAGACGGGGCCGGGCGCGATGCTGAAGAACCCGCAAACCGCCGAGCTGCGCGACTTTCTTTCTCACGGGCTTTGAGTTTGAGGCCGTCCCTTTTCGATTCCGTATTCAAAAACCACCAGGAGACAACCACCATGACCGCATCCCTCATCTTCCGCCGCACCTTGCTGGCTGTGGGCGCCGCCGCCCTGTGCGTGCCCGCCATGGCTGAGCTGGCCGACATCAAATCCGCAGGCAAGCTGCGCGTGGGCATTGACTTTGGCGCGCCGTTTTATGGCTACGTGGACGAAAAGATGAAGCCAGTGGGCTCGGACGTGGAAGCCGCCGAGCTGCTGGCCAAGGACCTGGGCCTGACGCTGGAGATCGTGAACACCACCAATTCGTCGCGCATCCCCAACCTGTTGTCGAACAAGGTGGACCTGATCATCTCGTCGCTGTCGATCACGCCCGAGCGGCAGAAGGCAGTGGATTTCTCCATCCCCTACGGCGCCATTCAGGCGGCTGTGGGCGCGCCCAAAAGCATGAAGCTGACCAGCATTGACGACCTGGCGGGCAAGACCGTGGCCGTGACGCGGGGTGGCCCGCAAGACAAGATCGTGACCGAGCGCGCGCCGCAGGCCAAGGTGGTGCGGTTTGATGATGAATCGGCCTCCATCACCGCTGCCGCCACCGGCCAAGCCGACATCGTGGCCATCACGCCGCCGATCATTGCCGCCATCGCCAAGAAGAACCCGTCGCGCGACTTCGAGACCAAGTTCATCCTGCAGTCGTACCAGCTGGGCGTGGCCATGCGCAAGAACCAGCCCGAGCTGATGGCGGCCGTGAACGGCTGGATCAAGACCAATCTGGCCAACGGCAAGCTGAACGATATCCACCTGAAGTACGCGGGCGTGCCCATCCCCAAAGAAATCATCGACGGCGCCAAGTAAGCGCTGCACCGTAGGCAACGGCGCGTGACGGGCGGTGGGCCATGCCCCCCGTTCAGCGCTGCCCTGCCCTGCACTGACGCATCACCACCAAAGGAATTTTTATGAGCCGTCATTTCGGCGCCATCCGCCAGCTGGGCTATGTCGTCCACGACATCGAAGCCGCCATGGACTACTGGAGCAAGACCCTGGGCGTGGGCCCGTGGTTTTACAACCCCAAGGTTCCGATCAAGAACTACGTGTACCGGGGCGAGTCGCACGAGCCGCACAACTCGGTGGCGCTGGCCAACTCGGGCTACGTGCAGGTTGAGCTGATCCAGACCCGCAACGACGTGCCGTCGATGTACCGCGACTTTCTGCAAGCCGGGCGCACGGGGCTGCAGCACGTGGCGTACTGGACAAGCGACTACGACGCCGACCTGGCCCGACTGACGGGTGAAGGCTTCAAGACGGTGATGAGTGGCGAGGTGGGCGAAAAAGGCCGCTTCGTGTACTTTGACACCGAGTACCACCCGGGCACGGTGATCGAGCTGTCGGAAGTGGCGGGCCCCAAGGGCCGCATGTTTGATTTGATCCGCGCAGAGTCGGAAACCTGGGACGGCAAGACCGACCCGGTGCGGCCGTTCCCGGATCTGTCGAAGATCTGAAGACGGTCTGACTTTTACGTCCATTGGGTCTGATTAGGTATACATCTCAGATAAGACCGTCAGCCTGTGCACCCGCAGCGGCGCTTGGGTTTGACCCCCTCTCCCCTCGCGGGAGAGGGTTGGGGAGAGGGGGCTGCACCCGCACCGCGCCCGTTGCACCCCCTCTCCCCGGCCCTCTCCCACAAGGGGAGAGGGACTGAGAGCCATCTGAGATAGACAAATAATCAGTCAAATTGGCCTCTAGCGCTTATCCAATAAGCGCTAACAGCTATCAAAACTGCAGTGATTACCGCCATGTCCCCAGACCGCTTTGAAGCCACCTACCTGATCGAGACCCCGCTGGACCCGGCCCACGTGGCCGAGGTGCTGGCGGGCGAACAATCGTGTGGCACCTTTACCCGGGTAGAGGGCGAGACCGATGCGTTGCGCGAACGCGCCCGCGCCACGGTCGAATCGGTCGAGCTGCTGGACGTAGCGCCCGCGCCTTCCTTGCCCAACGGGTGGATGCAACGGCGCGGCATGTTCGACACGCCGCAGACCTGGCAACGCGCCCGGCTGCGCGTGAGCTTCCCTTGCGACAACATCGGCCCCAACCTGCCGACGCTGGCGGCCACCGTGTCGGGCAACCTTTTTGACCTGGGTGAAGTGACCGGGCTGCGGCTCGAATCCATGAAGCTGCCGCGCGCCTACCGCGAGCAGTTCGACCTGCCCCGCCAGGGCATCACCGGCACGCGCGCACTGACCGGTGTGCAGGGCCGCCCGCTGATCGGCACCATCATCAAACCCAACGTCGGTCTGTCGGCCGAAGAAACGGGTGAACTGGCGGGCCGCCTATGCGCTGCGGGGGTGGACTTCATCAAGGACGACGAGGTGTGCGCCAACCCCGTGCACGCACCGCTGGCCGACCGCGTCAAGGTCGTGATGCGCCGGGTGCGCGCCCACCAGGACAAGACCGGCAAGCTGGTGATGGTGGCCTTCAACATCACCGACGAAACCGACGCCATGCGACGCCACGCCGACCTGGTGGCGGCCGAGGGCGGCAGCTGCGTGATGGCCAGCCTGAACTGGTGTGGCTACTCGGCCATACAAACGTTGCGCCGCCACACCCCGCTGGCGCTGCACGGCCACCGCAATGGCTACGGTGCCTTGTCGCGCCACCCGTTGCTGGGTTTTTCGTTCAACGCTTGGCAAACGCTGTGGCGCCTGGCGGGGGTGGACCACATGCATGTGCACGGCCTGCAGGGGAAGTTCTCGCAGACTGATGAAGAAGTCATCGAGTCCGCCCACGACACGCTGGCCCCGCTGTGCGAAGGGCTGGACGACCGCGTGTTGCCCGCTTTCTCCAACGGCCAATGGGCGGGCACCGTGCCTGCCACGTGGAGCAGCATCCAGAGCAACGACCTGCTGTTCATGTCCGGCGGCGGCATTCTGGCCCACCCGGACGGCGCCGCCGCAGGCGTGGCCAGCCTGCAGCAGGCGTGGGACGCGGTGCAAAAGGGCGAAACGCTGGCAGAACGTGCCGTGCACGCGCCCGAGCTGCGGCGGGCCATCGAATTTTTCGGCAAGAAGAAATAAGTAGGCAGGCAACCCATGACGACGCCCCTGTTCGGCTGGTATGGCGACGACTTCACCGGCGCCACCGACACGCTGGCCGTGCTGGCCCAGGCCGGGCTGCGGGCCATGCTGTTCATGGGCGTGCCCAGCGCCGCGGCCCTGGCCGCCGCCGGGCCGCTGGATGCCATTGGCATCGCAGGTGCAGCCCGTGCCATGCCCCCGCAAGCCATGCGCGCCGAACTTTCGGGCGTGGGCCGCTTCTTTGAAAAAATCGCGCCGCCGGTGCTGCACTACAAGGTGTGCTCTACCTTTGACAGTGCCCCACACGTGGGCAACGTCGCCTGCGCCATCCAGGCGCTGCACCCCACGGTCAGCCACCGCTGGGTGCCCATCGTGGGCGGGCAGCCCAGCCTGGGGCGCTACTGCGCGTTCAGCAACCTGTTTGCGGCTGCAGGCACAGGCGGCGCAGTGCACCGCATCGACCGCCACCCCACCATGCGCCAGCACCCGGTCACGCCGATGGGCGAGGCCGACTTGCGGTTGCACCTGGCGCGGCAGGGGCTGGACGGCATCACCGCCCTGCACTACCCGCTGTACGGCGCTGGCGCCGACGCGCTGGACGCCGCATTGCGTGCGCTGCTGGACACCACAGCACCCGCACATGCGATGGTGCCAACCTTGATGGACCTGACCGAGTCCAGCCAACTGGCCACGGTGGGCCGCCTTCTGTGGCAGCAAGCCCAACAGGCGCGGCTGCTGGCAGTGGGCTCCAGCGCCGTGGCGCAGGCACTGGTGGCGCACTGGGCGCGGCCCGCCCCGGCGGTGACCCCCACCTTTGCACGCGCAGACGGCCCGGTCTTTGCCTGGGCCGGAAGCCTGTCGCCGCTGACCGCGGCCCAGGTGCAAGCAGCCACGGACTACGAACGCATCCCCGTGGATGCGCAGCGCCTGGTCAGCGACCCGGCGTATACACAGACCCTGCAAGACGCCATCTGCGACGGGTTGCAGCGTGGGCTGAACGTGCTGGCCTATACCGGCCCCACGGACGGCACTGTCACCGCCATCACCTCATCAGCCCACATAGCCCAAGCAAGCGCGAACCTGATCGCGCGTGTGGTGCAAGCGCAGACCGACCACCGCACACCGCTGCGGCGCGTGGGAATTGCCGGGGGCGACACCTCCAGCCACGCCGTGCAGGCGCTGCATCTGTGGGGGCTGTCGTACCAGACCACGCTGTGCCCTGGCGTGACCATCAGCCGCGCACATAGCCCGGACCCAGCCCGTGACGGGATGGAGCTGATGCTCAAAGGTGGACAGATGGGCGGGGCAGATCTTTTTGCCAAGTTGCTGGGAAAAGATTGAAGAGACAGGCCGATCACGGATGAAATCTATGGATGAACCCGCCTTGCAGGGTGTCCCCCTCCTGCGGTCTCATTCAAAGCGGTTGTGCCCAGCTCAGCGCGTATCAACCATCAACCGGTCGCGCACCAGAGAAAAGGCGTCGGCTGAGATGCTTTCCTTACCGCGGAAGGGATAGTCCATCGCCGCTATGAAAAACAGCAGCAGCCCGACGAACAGGGCCAGCGCACCGGACAAAAGAAGGTGGAGCGAGAGCCTGTCGAGCGAGAAGAGCCACAGCAGCGCCAGGTTCCCCGCCGCGCCTATCACCACCACCCATCACACGACCGGCGACAAGAACGCACTGGAGACCTCAAGCCGCAGGTTGCGAGCCTCAAGGAGTTGGTTGAACTCCCGCAGGGCCTCGGCATGCAGCAGTTCCTCCCGGCGTGAGGTGGGTTCGAAGGCTGTCAGCGCAGCGTGCAGCTCGGTCACGCGGCGGGTGTCCCCGGATGCAGTTCGCCGCGCTGCTGGGCGGGCCAGACGTCTTCAATGACAAAGCGCGTGTACTCGCGCAGCGCTGCCTGCATGTGGTCGCGGTCCGGTTGCGGGTGCGCGGAGATGTCTCGGTACAGCCCGGCAACGGCCGCAGCTTCTCGCTGCACAGCGGTTTCGACGTCAGAGAAATGCTGGTACGTGGCCACGGCGATAAGGCCGAGCATCAGGCCGTAAAACACCCCGTAGGCTGACAGGAAGGTGCTGACCAGCTCATTCGCACCCGGCTGCGGCCCCAGCCAGCGGCGCACGCGCGGTCGCAGCACCAGCAATCCGCCCAAGGTGAAGGCAAGGCATGGCAAGCAGATCAATATCGCCATCAGCGCCAGGGGCAGGTCGTAGAGCCAGAAGAGCAAGGCTGTCTCTCATGAGGTTGTGTAGGGGGGTGTGGGCCGGTCTGTTCGCGACGGTGTCGACACCGCCAGCAACAGAGGCAACACCTCGAACTCAGTATGGCGTGAGGTTTTGGCAGGCCAACGTCTGCGAGGGCATGGCTTGGTCCTCGGGGTCGGTCGCCCTGGTCAGCAGCCAGTCGGTGCCTCCGCAATGCACTGGACCTTGGGCAGGCCTTCCCCCGAAGCTATCCCTGATCAATCGATATCTTGTTCGCCCGGCACCTCCGCATCGATGACTTTGAGGAACTCCAGGAATTCCACGCTGCGGTGATGACGTCTGAGCTGCCCATATCCATTGCCAGTGGCCACATCCAGCGCTGCGAACAGGGACGTTGTCCCAAGACGTTTGTCGTCGTGCGTGCGCATGGTCGGCTTGCCGAGCGAGAGCGCAGCAGTTGGCGCGGCTACGGAAGCAAATTGCGGAAAATGTTTTTTATTGCGGCACCCCACCCAATCTCGTCCCTTGCACGTTTGTATTCATCAGGGTCGAGCACCTTGAGGCGATCAAGGATCGCGTTTGCGGCGTCACGGTCCTTCGGCGTGCCTCGCCCGAACCACAGGCAGAACACCCATTCGCGCATGGCCCTAACGTCTTCTCCTTCGGCCGCAAACTCCAGGTGATAGGCTGCACGGACGTCGTCCTGCTGCACCCCATCGCCATGCAGGTAAAGGTGCCCCAACCGCCGGTTGGCTTTCCAGCTCCCCTGCGCGGCAGCTTGGTTGAGCAAGTCAAGGCCCAGCGACTTGTTCACAGGTAAGCCATCGTCGCCATCAAAGTGCGACACACCCAGATTGAACATAGCCACCGAATGGCCCCAATCAGCAGCTTGCTGCCACCAGCCATACGCCCTGTGTTTGGCCTGCGCATCGTCGCGATGAAAGTACTCGATGCAGCCCAAAACAAACATCGTGTCGGAAGAGTACTGCTGCAAACCATGCCGGGCGACCTCGGTGATTTGCGCTTCCCACATGGGCCTGTCGCCGGGGCTGGCGCGGCTGAACTGGTCGCGCAGAGATTCCATCATGTCGCCAGCCGCAGCGCCGCTGCCCCAAAGCATGGATTCCTCCAAATACGCAAGCGACTGCTCTGTGCGCCCGATCTGATGAAAGTAATTGCCCAGGGGATACAACCGCTGTGCGGCGGGCGCGATTTTTACGGCCTGCAGCATGTGATCAATCGCCAAATGCGTGTCATCGTTGGCGTTGTACCGACTAGCCAGATGGGAATGGATAGCGCCCTGGTCTGGCGCACTGCGTGCGATGTTTCTAAGCATTTCCAAAGCATGCTCAGGCTCACCGGAACAGGCGGCAACATCTGCCATTTCGTCGTCGTAGCGAATTTGTACCTGAGCCCTATCGTGCTCGTTCCATGATTTTCCCCATCCCTTGGCCGCTTCAAAAAGCGAGCTCATGGCTTCAGTTGAGCCTCCCCACTTGGGCTGGAGCGCCCACATCATCCATCGGTAAAGCAGCGGACTGTGTGGCAAATGGCCTTGGGCCAGCTCCTCGTAATCGTGAGATGGGTCGTTCTGGCCTGCACGCGTCATCGCCAAGCCCACTGCGATAGCCAGCGTAGGGCGGGAGGAAAGGCCCAGGGCGCGATGCAAGTACGGATAGGCGGCATCGAAGTGCTGTTGCATCACAGCAAACTGCTTTTCACTGGTGCGATCACTGGTGGCGGTTCCCCGCGCTTCCCAGGCCACCGAGCATTGCAGACGCGCGGCGAAGATCTGCGCAGCAAAACTCTGCGGGTACGCCTGCGCCCAGGCAGCTGCGGGCTCTAGCAAATCTGATCGCCGCAAGTCCAGATGGGGCCAAGCAAGCTCCAGACCCCAATCCGACAGCGTATTACCTTCAAACGCCAACCATTGAGGCTGCACTAACGCTTGAAGAGCCTCAAACCGTCGCGCGTTCAACAACTCCATGAAGTTGATGACCCAGCGCCGGTTCGCGTGGCTAAGCACGACCGGATCAAGAAACTGCTGATAGGTGGCGGGAGTGGCGAAAAGAGAATGGTTCACAGCGTAGAAATGCGGGGGGTTGATTCGGGCGCGGAGGGGTGTGACGCGGCTACTTCTGGGACACCAAGCGGTCCAGTTGCGCTTTGCATCCTGTCGGAAGCAGTTCGCGTTCAATGTCGGGACTACCGCACTTCCATTTTTTGATCGCTTTTTTCGTCAAGTTGAATTCGGGTACCAGGATGAGATGTTTGCCAGCCATTGGGCCGGTTCTTATCTGCAGCATCACCGGGCCGCGAGGTTCGGCAGAAATGCTGTTGAAGGTCTTGCCCATCTCCGCCTCCAAGGCCGCCATCGCGGGGTTGGCCCACTCCAACTCCAGAGTCTGCCGTTGCTCATAGCTCTGCTCAAGCATTTTGGTGAGCGGCTTGCTGGCCCGCTTGGCATCGGAGATAGCCACCATGGCCGGGTTTTGAGATTCTTCGTACAGCGACCGACCCGCCTGAGCGAACAACCAGAGCAGACTGCCCGCGAGAACCAAGGCCAGCAAAGTCTTGAATGCATCAAAGGTCCGAGATGCTGGCGTGCTTTGATGCCGCGCTTTTCTGAGTTCGTCACGGCTGATGCCGTGGGGCTTCTGTTCAGCACCCTGGTCGTTTCGGGCCTGCGCAATCAGCGCCTCATGGAACATTTCGTGGGTGGAGGGTGCAGCCACTGAGTGAGAGGCATCACGCTCAATCACGACGGTAGACGCCAACACATCGTGAAGATACCGCCCACCCGTCAAGCGGGGCTCAATCAGCTTCCACACCACGGGCAGTGCGATGTTCAACACGTATTTGACGAAGTGCCGCCACAAGCTGATCACGATGCCAAGTCGTTGTCCTTTCGCCGTCACAACCTGAATCTTCAAGCATCGTCTACCCAGCGACCCGGACCCTGCATCCAGTACAGCAGGCAGCCACAACAAAACCAAAACACCCAGGAGTTTCAGCCATATCGATAGGGACACGTCCCACATGAATGCCACCCACAAGACACTGGAAATCAGCATTTGCAGAACGTCAATAGACGTTGCTGCTGCACGGCTGAAATCCGTTGCCAAATAAATGGGGGCAGAAGGCGAATTGACCGGCGGGTTAACGGCGGCAAATGAAGGAGCGAGAGGGGCGAACGCGGGGACCGGGGAGCTTTCGAGCAGCATTGCGCGGCACATCACGCAGTACGCATCTCCCTCAGCGTTATGCCACTGGCATTGCAAACATTTCAGCACAAGAATAAGCCGCCAGATACAAAGGTCGCCATCCTATTCACGATGACCCTTTCAATCCGTTTGTCCTCCAAATTTCATGTAACAAACAGTTGAAAACCGCCTGTCAAATTGTCACGGCGTCAAAATTCTTAGATCAAGGCGTCCGCGTTTGCAGGATGGCTCGCATTGAAGAGCATGGAGTAAACACTCCAACACATTTTTCGGGCGTCGTGGCCGACGCTTCACGCCGCGAAATCATCCACCTGGATCACCTTGTCCGCCGCTCGCAGGTACGCCAAGGCCAGCGCCGGGTTGGGCATGTCTGCAGCGGCCTCTTCGAAAGAACGCGTGCGCCGCACCAGCTTGTTGAGCTTGGCGGTGGCCTCGTCGCCCAGCTGCTCGGCCAGCTCCAGCGCATGGACCAGGTCCACCATCCCGCCGCCCTTGGGAAGGCTCACATCGGGGCACAGGCGCTGCACCACCGATGGGTTCTCGCGCAACAGCTTGGCCAGGGCCAGCATCTGCACATCACGCAGCGGCACCAGATGGGCGGTGCGGCTGAGCACCAGGCTGCCGATGAAGCGCCGCCCGGGCGCGGGCAGGTTGGCGTACAGGTCTTGCAACACCTCTTCGGCCGCGTCCAGTTGGGTGCGCAGGGCGGCCCTGGCGATGGGCAGCATGGGCGCATCGCGCTCCACCGAATATCGCCAGATGCATGCGCTGGCCATGTAGAGGTGCGCCAGGCAGTCGCCCAGGCGAGCCGACAGCAGCTCCATGCGCTTGAGCTTGCCGCCCAGCAGGCCCATGGCCAGGTCGCAGGTCAGCGCGTATTTGGCGCTCAGGCGGGCCAGCATGCGGGCTTCGCCCAGCAGCTCGTCGGGCGGGTTGCCCACCACGGGTGCGCCAAAGAGGCTGCGCCAGAAGTTGCGCGCCACGTGGGCGCCGTGGCCCATCAATGCGCGGCCAAGCGCTTCTTCGTCCTGGTGCTCCACCGCCGCCATCTCGTCCATCACATAAGGGTGGCAGCGCACCGCGCCCTGGCCAAAGATGATGAGCGAGCGGGTGAGGATGTTGGCGCCCTCCACCGTGATGGCCACGGGCATGTGGCGGTAGGCGACGGACAGCAGGTTGGACGGCCCGTTGATGATGCCCTTGCCGCCCAGGATGTCCATGGCGTGGTTGATGGAGGTGCGGCCCGCTTCGGTCAAATGCACCTTCAGGATGGCGCTGGCTACGCTGGGCTGCTCGCCGTTGTCCAGCGCGGCGGCGGTGAAGCGCCGGGCAGCGTCGGTGGCATACAGCTCTACCGCCATGCCCGCGATGATTCCGGCGATGGCGTCGAACTTGCCAATCGGCATGCCGAATTGCTCGCGAACCTTGCCGTAGCCGTTGGAAATGAACACCGAGCTTTGCTGCGTGGCAGCGCCCAGCGCGGGCAGCGAGATGGCACGGCCCGCGGCCAGGCTCTCCATCAGCATGCGCCAGCCTTGGCCCACCTGCTTTTCGCCGCCGATGATCCAGTCCATGGGCACGAACACGTCTTCGCCGTAGATGGGCCCGTTCATGAAGGCGCTGTCCATCGGCCGATGGCGGCGGCCGATCTGCATGCCCGGCGTGGGCACGGGGATCAGTGCGCAGGTGATGCCCAGGTCGCGCTGGCCTTCGGGCCGGCTTTCGTCGCGCGCGTTGAACGCCAGGCCCACCACCGTGGCCACGGGCGCCAGGGTGATGTAGCGCTTGGAGAAGGTGACGCTGAAGCCGCGCACCTGTTTGCCGTCAATCTCGCGCGTGGTCAGAATCCCGCGGTCAGGAATGGAGGCAGCGTCCGATCCCGCATACGGCGAAGTCAGCCCAAAACAAGGCAGGTCGCGGCCATCGGCCAAACGCGGCAGGTAGTGCTGCTTTTGCGCGTCGGTGCCGTAGTGCAGCAGCAGCTCGGCCGGGCCCAGCGAGTTGGGCACCATGGCCGTCACCGCGGCCGACACATTGACGGTGGCCAGGCGCGTGACCACGGCCGCATGGGCATAGTGCCCAAAGCCCAGGCCACCCCATTCCTTGGGAATGATCATTCCGAAGAAGCGCTTTTCGCGCAGAAACTGCCACACCTCGGGCGGCAGGTCGCGGGCGGTGTCGATGGCAAAGTCGTCCAGCATGCCGCACAGCGCGCGCACTTCGTTGTCGATAAAAGCCTGCTCATCCAGCGTGAGCTTGTTGGGGCCCGTGGCGATGAGCGCGTCAAAGTCTGGAGTGCCCGAAAACAACTGGCCCTCAAAGCCAACGGTTCCGGCTTCGAGCGCGGCGCGTTCGGTGTCGCCCATGGCGGGTAACGCTTTGGCAAACGGTGCCATGGCGTATTTGCCGACGAGTGATGCGATGCCCATGAGGTCTCCTGAGAATGTGTGCCCTCTTTCCATTTCTTGCCGATGGAAATTCAGATGCGGGTGAGGTGTCGGGAATGTGCGTCGATCCCCCATGGGATAGGCGCAATTCAGGTTGCTGGCAGCTCCCTTGCATGAGGCTCGGGCGTTTTCGCTGCCACCGTGAGACCCCGGTTTCAGCTTGGCTTGGAGATCTCGGACAACGCCTCGGCAGCTGGGCGGATCTCTGAGCTTTCGACAGCGAAATCTCCCAACGCGACGATTCCCACCAAGCGCTTGTTGCGGTCCACCACAGGCAAACGACGCACCTGGCGCTCGCTCATCATCTTGGCTGCGTCGTCGATCGATTGATCTTCGTACACCCAGAAGATGCCCTCGGACATGACTTCGCGCACCTTGGTGCTGCCGTCCTTGCCCGCGGCAATGGCGCGGATGGCAATGTCGCGGTCGGTGATCGCTCCGATCATGCGATCGTTTTCGCCGACCGGCAGCATGCCGAAATCTCCCTCACGCATCTCGTTGGCGGCGTCCCGAATGCTCGTGTCGGGACTGATCACCTTGACGTCTCGGCTCATCAGGTCAGTGAGTTTTTGCATGTGGTGGCTCCTTGGTGGTGGTTTGCAGTGGTTTCAACGACGCGCTTCGCTGGAAGCTGATCTGAAACACGTTCGTTGTTGGACCCAACACGCAGCGTGTGCGGTAGGGACAGGCATTCATCGTCGCAGGCAAGGCGCGCCCGCCTTGTAGTCCAAAGGGACCAAAAATACGGGGCGGGTTTGAGAATCGCTGCAGGACGGACGACGATTTCGGCAGGACAGCTGCAGGCGAACTGGCCTAGTGCCGCAAAAAGGCCAGAAGGCGCAGAAGGCGCAGAAGGCCGAATGTCCACGACTCGGATATTTTGGGTACGGCTCTTTCGCTAGGGCCCGATGAACTGCATTCCGCAGAAGTGGCTTCAGCAAGTTTGCTCAGGCAGCCATCACGGCCACACGGGTCAGCAGTTCGGGGCGGATTGCAGCGGCCTCGGCCATGCGCAGGGAGTTTTTGCCACACCGCGCTACCGGGTGGCAAGGCGGCCGGAGCTGCTGCCGCAGCGCTTGTCCGATGGATGGAAAGCGTCTGACCAACCCGGGGCCAGTCACTGTGCCTGCACTGCCCCGTCGCGCACCACCCACTGGGCGCCCCAATGTTGTGACCACTGCTGTGCCAGGCGGTTGAAGCTGCCGTCGCGCTTCATGGCGTCCAGCGCCTCCTGCCAGCTGCGCACCACCGCCTGATCGGTGCGCTTGGACATGCCGATGTAGAGGCGATTGACGAAGAGCTCGTAGACCGGCTCGAAGTCGGCCGGGTTCAGGCCCGCATCGCTGGCGGTGGTGGGCAGGTCCATGTCGGTCATGACCAACGCGGTGACCTTGCCTTCCAGCAGCTTGCGGAACGCGGTCGCCCAGTCGGGCGAGTAATCCAGGTTGCGAAAGTCCTTGCCTTTGAGGAACTCCTCTTTGGAGTCCCCCTTGATGACCGCGATGCTGGGCAGCTTGCGCGCCTCGTACAGGCTCTTGACGCTGATGCCGCTTCCTCTTTTCACAAACAGCACGGCATTGCTGTGGACCAACGGGCCGACCCAGTGGAACTGGTTTTCGCGGCTGGGAGTGCGCGCCATGGTGAACAGCACGGCATTGGGCTCGGTCTGCAGTGCGGCATAGCTGCGCTCCCAGGAGGTGATGCGGACCTCAGCCTGGTGCCCGGTCCGGGCCAGAATCTCGCGCACCACATCGGGAGAAAAGCCTTTGACATCCGCACCGCTCGCATCGTGCTTGTTGGCGACATCGGTGTAGTTCAGCGGGGGTTCGTGGGCCGTGCCAACGATGAGCTGCACGCTGTGCGCCAGCTGCGCCAATTGCGCGGCCGAGGCGCCGGGCCCTTGCCGAACGCGCAGGGAGGAGGCGGCGGGGCGCGCCACTTGCTTCTCGCTGGCGCGCGCGATGGGCAGTTCTGGCAGCGCATCGGCAGGAGGAAGACCGGGCACGTGGAACGCTGCCGCCGCGTAGCGCAGCCGGTCGGCGCGGGTCTGCAAGGTTTCCGCATGCACGCTGGCGTCGTGCAGGAGCTCGGCGTAGCGCCCCGTCACGGCATCCAGGTGGTCCAGCGAGCTGCTCAGCTGGGAAATGTCGCGCTCCTGCTGCTGGGTGACGGCGGCGATCTCTTCCATCATGTGGGTGACTTGCTGCGAGCTGGCGTTGATCTCGTCCATGGAGTTCGCCACCTGGTCGGCCAGCTTGGCCGACTGCGCAATCTTTTCCACAGAGCCCGCGATCAGCGTCTTGATTTCTTTGGCCGCGCTGGCGGAGCGCTGGGCCAGCGTGCGCACCTCTGAGGCCACCACCGCAAAACCCTTGCCCTGCTCACCCGCGCGCGCAGCCTCGACGGCAGCATTGAGCGCCAGGATATTGGTCTGGAATGCAATGCCGTCGATGACGCCAATGATCTCCTCGATCTTCCCCGAGGATTCACTGAGTGCGTCCATGGTGTGGGTCATCTTGCTGACCACCGCATTGCCCTGGGTCGCAATGTCGGATGCAAAACGCACCGACTTTTGAGAATCTGCCGTCTTGCTGCCCGCCTGCTGAACGGTATCGAGCAGACTACCGATGTGCGACCGGCTTTGGTGCAGCAACTCGGTCTGCTGCGACATGTTGGAGGCCAAATCCAGATTGTTGGACGAGAAAGTGACCGATTCCCGGGCGACCGTTTCAGCCTCTTGCCGGACCCGCCCGATCTTCTCTGCGAGCGAGTCACGCAGGCCGTAGATGGCCGCCAAGGCACTGTTTGAATCGCTTGTTGGCGCCAAAGTGGAGGGCGTCAACTTGCCAGCGCTCAGATGGGCGATGTGTTCGCTCAATGTGTTGGGGCTGGCACCCAGCTGCCGGGCCACCGACCGGTGCAGACGCATCAGGGCAACGCCGACCAGTACCGCCGCCACCAGCAAAAGCCACATCAAGCGTTGCCAGGCGGCTTCGGAGGCGACGGGAGCCGCTTGCAGATCACTGTGCAAGCTCCAGGCGCTGGCAGCCAGCACCACGAAGCTGGACGCGCAGACGAGGCCCCAGACGAAGAAATGGGAACCTAAGGAGGCTTTGGGTTTCATGCAGGGTCTCACCAAAAGAGTGATTCGTGCTGAACCCTTAGCAAGCTTGATGCCCGGAGTAACAAAAAGTCACAGATGCCGAAACACCCTTGCGAAACCGTCGGGGCGCCACCTGCGCGCGTTGGTCCGAACTGCCCTCGGCACCAGCCGCTCAGCCAAGTACCGCCGCAACGGCCGTGACGTTGGACACTCCCAATCCCATCCGCTGCGCCCGCTGAAAAGCCGTGCGCGCTGCAGTGGCGCCTGGCAGTTCGGCGCCGCTGGCCTGGGCCACTTCCAGCAGGTAGCGCAGGTCTTTCTCGATCAGGTCGATGGTGAACAACGGGGCTGTGTTGCCGGCCGCCATCATTCTTGCGGCGCCAGCAATGGGGGCCGCGACGATGGGAAACTCTGCGAGCAAATCCGCCGCCTGGTCAGCGGCGAAGCCGTTGCGCGTGAGAAAACCCAGCAATTCGGCCACGCTGTGCAACTGCTCCGCAAACAGCGCGTTGACCGCAAGCTTGAGCACCGCACCCTGACCGACTTCGCCCACATGCAGCACCTTGGCCGCCAGGGTGCTGAGCACAGGCCGCACCTGCGCCAGCGTGGGGCCGTCTCCGCCGACCATGAAGATCAGCTGCGCGGCATCGGCCTGGGGCCTGGAGCCCACCACCGGTGCATCCAGCAACTGGGCGCCGCGGCGCAGCACTTCGTCTGCGAGTTGGCGAACCCACCCCGGCGTGACGGTGGAGCACTCGATGGCCACGGCCCCAGGCTGCAGCCCCGCCGCAGCGCCCGTTTGTGCATCCATCCACACGTTGCGCGCGGCGGTGTCGTCGGTGACCATGGAGATCACGATGTCTGCGCCTTGCGCTGCTTCACGGGGAGTGGCGGCCAGCGCGGCGCCACTGTGCTGCAGCGGTGCGGCCTTGGCTGGGTCCCGATTCCATACGGTGACGGCATAGCCCGCCTTGACGAGGTGGGCGGCCATGCGCGCCCCCATGGCGCCCAAGCCGAGAAAAGCAATGTGTTGCATGGTCTGCATCGCGAATACCTCGTGCCTCATGCTGCATGGGCGCGGTTGCGGGGAGCCACCCAGCCCAGGGCCGGGTCGGCCATGAAGGCCTCTTTCGGCGTCTTGGTCAGGTGGTTGGTGTAGTTAGAGATGGTCTTGGTGGCCGCAATCGTCACCACTTCCAACACCTGCGCTTTGCTGAAACCGGCAGCAATGAAGCTGTTCACCGCTGCGCCGTCCACCCATCCGCGTTCGCGCACGACGGCCTCGGTGAAAACGCGCAAGGCCTGCAGCCTGGCATCCGGGATGGGCGTGCCGTTGCGCAGCGCCGCGATCGCGGCTTCGTCCATCTTCACGGACCGCGACAAGTAGGTGTGCCCTGCAGTGCAGTACTCGCACTCGTGCAGCACGTTGATGGCCTGGTAGGCCACCTGCTGCTCAATGGGCGTGAGGGTGGAGTGCGCTGCTACGAGGCCAAACAGGGTGTCGTAGGCCGTGAGCGCCAGCGGGCTTTCAGCCAGGTTGCCGTGCAGCTTGGGCAAAAAACCCCAGGCCTTGGCGACCTCGGCCAGCTTGGCCTGGGAGGCTGCAGGTGCGTTGTCAACGGTGTAGGAAGTAAAGGTGGTCATGGGTCGGTCTCTCTCAAAGGTCCAGCCGAAGCTGTCGTTGCGTGGCCAGCAACCGGTTGTTGCTGGCCTGGAATCGACTTTATTGATGACCACTGAATAGATACAGATGTGTAGAAACACCAGTAACGTGCAAATAATGCACGAATGAATACCGACAACTTGCACCTGTTCGTTGCCGTGTCCCGGCGCGGCAGCTTTGCCGCGGTGGCCAAAGAGCGGGATGTGGACCCGTCGTCCGTGTCCCGCGCGATTGCCGACCTGGAAGGCGAATTGGGTCTGCGGCTTTTTCAGCGCAGCACCCGCTCCATGACCCTGACCGAAGCGGGCGAGATCTATTTGGCGCGGCTGGAACCGTTGCTGGACGAACTGGAGCACGCGCGGGACGCAGCGGCACAGGTCAGCCGTGCGCCGCGGGGGGTGCTGCGTCTGACCGCGTCGGTCACGTTTGGGCAGGTGTGCGTGGTGCCGCTGCTGGGCGCCTTTCACGCCCGCTATCCCGATTTGAAGGTCGAATGCATGTTCACCGATGCAAATGTGGACCTCGTCGCTGAGCGCGTGGATCTGGCCATAAGGCTGGCGCCTGCCATCGAAGGCGATGTGGTGGTGTCCAAGCTCATGGACACACGCTACGGCGTGTATGCCAGCCCGGATTACCTGGCCCGGCATCCACCACTTTTGCGCCCCACTGACCTCACCGGGCACCAGGTGCTGCTGTTCAACCTGCGCGCCTACCGCACGCACTGGCTGTTTCGCGACACCGAGGGAAACGAGGAGCGCGTCGCCATTCAGGGCGAACTCACCCTGGCCCCGGCCAGTGCTCTATTGACCGCCACCCATGCCGGCCTGGGCCCTGCCCTACTGCCGGACTGGCTGGTGAGGGATGCCGTCGCAAAAGGCCATCTTGTGCACCTTTTCCCGGACCACGCTGCGACAGCCACTACTTTTGATACCGCCGCATGGATCGTCTACCTCAGCCGCAGCTACCTGCCGAACAAGGTGCGTGTGATGGCAGATTTTTTGCGCGAGCAATTGCAGGGCTGAGTGCTATCAGCGCTATCAGCGCTATCACTTGCCAGCGTGCATCCAAAGACTGCGTGGAGATTTCAAAGAAAGGGAAGAAAAAAAGCCGCGCAGCCCTTTCGGAATCTGCGCGGCCAGCTACTGAATCCGTAGCGTTTTCAGTGGCTTATTGGCTCACTTCTTTTGTGGCGGTACGTCCGTGCAACTACCGTGCGCAATCTCCGCCGCCATGCCGATGCTCTCGCCCAGCGTGGGATGCGGGTGGATGGTCTTGCCGATATCGACCGCATCGGCGCCCATCTCGATGGCCAGCGCGATCTCGCCAATCATGTCGCCCGCATGGGTGCCGACCATGCCACCGCCCAGGATCTTGCCGTGGCCGTGGGCCTCCGGTGAGTCATCAAACAGCAGCTTGGTCACGCCTTCGTCGCGGCCGTTGGCGATGGCGCGGCCGGAGGCGGTCCAGGGGAACAGGCCCTTCTTGACCTTGATGCCTTGGGCCTTGGCCTGGTCTTCGGTGAGGCCCACCCACGCCACTTCGGGGTCGGTGTAAGCCACCGATGGGATCACGCGGGCGTTGAAGGCGGCGGCTGCCAATTCCTTGTTGCCTTGCAGCTCGCCCGCGATGACTTCTGCCGCCACGTGCCCCTCATGCACCGCCTTGTGCGCCAGCATGGGCTGGCCCACGATGTCGCCGATGGCGAAAATGTGCGGCATGTTGGTGCGCATCTGGATGTCAACGTTGATGAAGCCACGGTCAGTCACGGCCACGCCGGCCTTTTCGGCGGCGATCTTCTTGCCGTTGGGGGTGCGGCCCACGGCCTGCAGCACCAGGTCGTACACCTGCGGCTCGGGGGCGGTGCCGCCCTCTTCCGCCGGAGCGAAGGTGACCTTGATGCCTTCAGGCGTCGCCTCGGCGCCCACGGTTTTCGTCTTCAACATGATGTTGTCGAAGCGCTTGGCGTTCATCTTCTGCCAGATCTTGACGAGGTCGCGGTCGGCGCCCTGCATCAGGCCGTCCATCATTTCGACCACATCCAGGCGTGCGCCCAGCGTGCTGTACACGGTGCCCATTTCGAGGCCGATGATGCCGCCGCCCAGGATGAGCATGCGCTTGGGGACTTCTTTCAGCTCCAGCGCGCCGGTGGAATCGACCACGCGGGGATCGTTGGGCATGAAGGGCAGGCGCACGGCCTGGCTGCCCGCAGCGATGATGGCCTTCTTGAAGGCGATGGTCTTCTTGGTGCCCGTCTTTTCCTGGCCGGTGCCGGTGGTTTCTTCCACTTCGAGGTGGTTGGCACCGACGAATGCACCGTAGCCGCGCACGGTGGTCACCTTGCGCATCTTGGCCATGGCGGCGAGGCCGCCGGTGAGCTTGCCGATGACCTTTTCTTTGTGGCCACGCAGCTTGTCGACGTTGAGCGCCGGGGCGCCGTAGTCCACGCCCAGGTCGGCCATGTGGCTGACTTCGTCCATGACGGCGGCCACATGCAGCAGTGCCTTGGACGGAATGCAGCCCACGTTCAGGCACACCCCACCCAGGGTGGCGTAGCGTTCGACGATGACGACCTTGAGGCCCAGGTCAGCCGCGCGAAACGCGGCGCTGTAGCCGCCGGGGCCGCCGCCCAGCACGAGCACGTCGCAGTCCAGATCGGCGGTACCGGCAAAGCTGGATGCTACTGGATTGATAGCTGCTAGCGATTGTGGAGCAAGCGCTGGGGCCTGTTTTGAATCAGAAACGGGGGCCGCAGCAGTGGGTGCAGGCGCGGGGGCAGCGGGTGCCGCTGTGGGGGCCGCCGCTGCGGCGCCCTCCACTTCCAGCGTCAGCACCACAGAGCCTTCGGCGATGTTGTCGCCGAGTTTCACTTTCAGCTCTTTGACTACGCCAGCGTGGCTGGAGGGGATCTCCATGGAGGCCTTGTCGGACTCCACGGTGATCAGGCTTTGCTCGGCCTTGATGGTGTCGCCGGGTTTGACCAGCACTTCGATGATGGCCACTTCGGCGAAGTCGCCGATGTCGGGTACCTTGATGTCGATGATTGCCATGGTGTGTCTTGCCCTTTCGTCGTTACATCACGATGCGGCGGAAGTCCGCCAGCAGCGAGGCAAAGTACACGTTGAAGCGTGCGGCGCTGGCGCCGTCGATCACGCGGTGGTCCCAGCTGAGAGACAGGGGCAGCATGAGGCGCGGCGCGAACTGCTTGCCGTCCCACTTGGGCTCCATGCTGCTCTTGCACACGCCCATGATGGCGACTTCTGGCGCGTTGATGATGGGCGTGAAATAACGCCCGCCAATGCCGCCCAGCGAGCTGATGGAAAAGCAGCCGCCGGTCATGTCGGCCGGGCCGAGCTTGCCGTCGCGCGCCTTCTTGGCCAGGTCGCCCATCTCTTGGCTGATCTGGACGATCCCCTTCTGGTCCGCGTCACGGATGACGGGCACCACGAGGCCGTTGGGCGTGTCGGCCGCAAAGCCGATGTGGAAGTAGTTCTTCATCACCAGCTGGTCGCCGTCGAGCGAGCTGTTGAACTCGGGGAACTTCTTCAATGCAGCCACGGCCGCCTTGATCATGAAGGCGAGCATCGTGACCTTGACGCCGCTCTTCTCGTTCTCCTTGTTGAACTGCACGCGGAAGGCTTCCAGGTCGGTGATGTCCGCGTCGTCGTGGTTGGTGACGTGCGGGATGACGACCCAGTTGCGGTGCAGGTTGGCGCCGCTGATCTTCTTGATGCGCGAGAGGTCCTTGCGCTCCACCGGGCCGAACTTGGTGAAGTCGACTTTGGGCCAGGGCAGCAGGTCCAGGCCCACGCCGGAGCCACCCGCAGCGGCAGGTGCCTTGGCGGCCTGCGCCTTGGTTTGGGTGGCGCCCGCCATCACCTGCTTGGTGAAGGACTGCACGTCGTCCTGGGTGATGCGGCCCTTGGGGCCGCTGCCCTTGACTTCGTCGATGGGCACACCCAGCTCGCGGGCGAACTTGCGCACGGAGGGCGATGCGTGTGGCAGGCCCGCCGTGGGCGTGCCAGGCTGGTGGGCGGGCATGGACGCAGCGGCAGCGACGGGTGCAGCGGCGGCCACAGCAGGTGCTGGAGCGGTTGCAGACGTTGCGGAGGCTGCCGGGGCAGAAGGCGTCGGTGCAGGTGCAGCGGCAGGTGCCGGGGCTGCGCCAGCGCTGCCTTCCAGCATGGCGACCAGGTCACCGATGTTGACGGTGTCGCCGATCTTGACCTTGAGTTCCTTGACCACGCCAGCGGCGGGCGAAGGAATCTCCATGGAGGCCTTGTCGGATTCGACGGTGAAGAGCGATTGCTCAAGCTTGATGGTGTCGCCGACCTTGACCAGCAGCTCAATGACGGCGACGTCCTTGAAGTCGCCGATGTCCGGCACACGCACTTCGACCGGGCCTGCCGCTGCAGGGGCCGGCGCAGGTGCAGCCGGTGCTGGGGCGGGTGCGGCTACCGACGCGGCAGCAGGAGCTGCAGCGGGTGCTGGGGCCGAAGACGGAGCAGCCGCAGCGCCCGCGTCAGCGGCCTCCACCACGGCAATCACCGAGCCTTGCTTGACCTTGTCGCCGATGGCGATCTTGAGTTCCTTCACCACGCCTGCGTGGCTGGACGGGATCTCCATCGATGCCTTGTCCGACTCGACGGTGATGAGCGACTGCTCGGCTTTCACGGTGTCGCCCACCTTGACCAGCAGTTCAATCACGCCCACTTCGTCGAAATCCCCGATGTCCGGGACTTGAATGTTGACCAATGCCATTGTTTGTCTCCGGTTCAGTTATGCGTACAGCGGGTTGATCTTTTCAGCCTGGATGTTGTACTTGGCAATCGCCTCAGCCACCTTGGTGGCGGGCAGCACGCCGTCTTCGCTCAGCGCCTTGAGGGCAGCGACCACGATGTAGTGGCGGTTGATCTCGAAGTGCTCGCGCAGCTTGCTGCGGAAGTCGCTGCGGCCAAAGCCGTCGGTGCCCAGCACCTTGTAGGTACGGCCCTTGGGGATGAAGGGGCGGATCTGCTCGGCATAGGCCTTCATGTAGTCGGTGGACGCGATCACGGGGCCTTGCGATGCGGACAGCTGCTGCGTGACGAATGGCACCTTGGCGTCTTCGGTGGGGTGCAGCAGGCTCCAGCGCTCGGCGTTCTGGCCGTCGCGGGTCAGTTCGTTGAAGCTAGGGCAGCTCCACACCGATGCGGCCACGCCCCAGTCCTTTTCCAGCAGCTCTTGCGCAAAGAACGATTCGCGCAGGATGGTGCCGCTGCCCAGCAGTTGCACCGTGGGTGCTTCCTTGGCCAATGCAGGCGCCTGTTTGCACAGGTACATGCCCTTGATGATCTGCTCTTCGGTGCCGGGCTGGAGGCCGGGCATGGGGTAGTTTTCGTTCAGCAGCGTCAGGTAATAGAAGACGTTTTCCTGGCGCTCGACCATGCGCTTCATGCCGTCGTGCATGATCACCGCGACTTCGTGCGCGAAGGTGGGGTCGTAGCTCACGCAGTTGGGGATGGTGTTGGCCAGGATGTGGCTGTGGCCGTCTTCGTGCTGCAAGCCTTCGCCATTGAGCGTGGTACGGCCCGAGGTGCCGCCCAAGAGGAAACCACGCGCCTGCATGTCGCCCGCTGCCCAGGCCAGGTCGCCAATGCGCTGGAAGCCGAACATCGAGTAATACACGTAGAACGGGATCATGATCCGGTTGTTGGTGCTGTAGCTGGTGGCCGCGGCGATCCAGCTGCTCATGCCACCGGCTTCGTTGATGCCCTCCTGCAGGATCTGGCCGGCCTTGTCTTCCTTGTAGTACATGACCTGGTCTTTATCGACCGGGGTGTACTGCTGGCCTGCGGGGTTGTAGATGCCGATCTGGCGGAACAAGCCTTCCATACCAAAGGTACGGGCTTCGTCCACCAGGATGGGCACCACGCGCGGGCCCAGGGCCTGGTCGCGCAGCAGCTGCGTGAGAAAACGCACGTAGGCCTGCGTGGTCGAGATTTCACGGCCCTCGGGCGTGGGCTCTGTGATGGCCTTAAAAGTCTCCAGCGCGGGCACGGTGAAGCTCTCTTCGGCCTTCACGCGGCGGTGGGGCAGATAGCCGCCGAGGGCCTTGCGGCGCTCGTGCAGGTACTTCATTTCCGGCGTGTCATCGGCTGGCTTGTAGAACGGCAGTTCGGCCAGCTGGCTGTCGGGGATCGGGATGTTGAAGCGGTCGCGGAAGGCCTTGATGTCCTCGTCGCTGAGCTTCTTGGTCTGGTGGACGGTGTTCTTGCCCTCGCCGATCTTGCCCATGCCAAAACCCTTGACGGTCTTGATCAGCAGAACGGAGGGTTGGCCGCCGTGGTTTTGCGCGGCGTGGAACGCGGCGTACACCTTTTGCGAGTCGTGGCCGCCGCGTTGCAGGTTCCAGATCTCGTCGTCGGTCATGTGTTCGACCATCTTCAGCGTACGCGGGTCACGACCGAAGAAGTTCTTGCGCACGTAGGCACCGTCGTTGGCCTTCATGGCCTGGTAGTCGCCATCGTTGGTGTCCATCATCAACTTGCGCAGCGCGCCGTCGTGGTCCTTGGCCAGCAGCGCGTCCCAGCCCTTGCCCCAGATCAGCTTGATGACGTTCCAGCCAGATCCGCGGAACTCGCCTTCGAGCTCCTGGATGATCTTGCCGTTGCCACGGACCGGACCGTCCAGGCGCTGCAGGTTGCAGTTGATGACGAACACCAGGTTGTCGAGCTTTTCACGCGCGGCAAGGCCAATGGCGCCCAGGGACTCGACCTCGTCCATCTCGCCGTCGCCGCAGAACACCCAGACCTTGCGGTTTTCGGTATTGGCAATGCCACGGGCGTGCAGGTACTTGAGGAAACGCGCCTGGTAAATCGCCATCAGCGGGCCCAGGCCCATCGACACCGTGGGGAACTGCCAGAACTCGGGCATGAGCTTGGGGTGCGGGTAGCTCGACAGGCCCTTGCCATCCACTTCCTGGCGGAAGTTGAGCAGCTGGTCTTCGGTCAGGCGGCCTTCTAGGTAAGCGCGGGCATAGATCCCGGGGGACACATGGCCCTGGATGTAAAGCAGATCACCGCCGTGGTTTTCGCTCTCGGCATGCCAGAAATGGTTGAAGCCCGCGCCAAACATGCTGGCCAGCGAGGCAAAGGAGCCAATGTGCCCGCCCAGGTCGCCGCCTTCGGGCGGGTGGTGGCGGTTGGCCTTGACCACCATGGCCATGGCGTTCCAGCGCATGTAGGCGCGCAGGCGCTGCTCGATTTCAAGGTTGCCGGGGCTGCGTGCCTCTTGGCCGGGCTCAATGGTGTTGACGTAGCCGGTGTTGGCCGAGAACGGCAGGTCCACGCTGTTCTGTCGGGCATGTTCCAGCAATTGCTCCAACAGAAAGTGGGCGCGCTCAGCACCCTCTTTGTCGATGACTGCGGTCAGCGCATCCATCCACTCACGGGTTTCCTGCTGGTCGGTGTCGGTAGCGGGCGCGTTGCCGTTTCCGGCCTGTGGGTCGGGCTGAGCTGACATGCTTTGTCTCCTATAGGTGTGGCAGCAATTTAGTACGTTGGCTCTAGTTTCGCATATTTTTCTTTAATTTCAAATGGTGCTTATTCATTTCACATTGCAAGAAATTGCTGCAAATGCACATGATTTCAGGCACCAAATTGCGCACACCGCTCCCCTACACTTCAGGGATGGATTCGCTCCCCCCCGCATCGCCCCACAGCACCCTCGTTGTGGCTGCACCTATTCGCTGGTGGCGCAAGTGGTGGCGCGGGCTGTCGCCCACCCGGCAGGACCGGTTCGCAGCCCTGGCGCCGCTGGCTGCCGTGTTGATGTTTCTGGCGGCCATCGTGGCGGCGTTCTGGTATTTGCGCGCTGAGGAGGCCGAGCGGGAACAAGAAGCCCTACGGCGTGACGTGGAATACGCCCAACAACGGGTACGCCTTCGTCTGCTGGAACGGCAGGAGCAACTCATGCGCATTGCGCGCGACCTGTCGAACCAGGAGCTCGAACGTTCTGACTTTGTCAGCCGCGCCGAGACGCTGATCAGCCAATATCCCGAGCTGCAAGCGATCACCTGGATCGATGAGCGCCGCCGCATCCGCGCCAGCCACGCAGCCCCCACGCTGGCCAGCAGCGAGCTGCGCATTGCAGGCGAAGTCCTCAAACCCGGCGACACCGCCGACACCTTTGGCTTGGCGCGCGACCTGCAGCAGCCGGTGTACGCACAGCCCACCGCCACGTCGGGTGATTCCGCCCCTTTGCTGCAGCTGCAGGTGCCGCTGAACAACCAAGGCAAGTTCAGCGGCGTGGTGCTGGGTGAATACTCCATCGACAGTCTGCTGCGCTACGGCACGCCGACCGAGGTGCTGGCGCGTTATGCCGTCACGCTGCTGGATGGCAAGAATCAGGTGCTGGCCGGCACGCCGCTGGGGCCTCGCAATACCGCCACGCAGTTGCTGCCTTGGAGCCCGCGTGCCAACGAATACGAAGTGCCGGTGTCGCCCGTGGGCAATGGCTTGGTGCTGAAGGCTCAGGCCTACCGCACCTCGCTCGGCGTGGTGGGCAGCGGGCTGTTCTGGCTGGTGGGCACCTTGAGCGCGATGACCGCCTGGATGCTGATTGCCACCTGGCGCCACACACGCCGTCGCATGCAGGCGCAACAAGCCTTGGTGGCTGAAACCAACTTTCGCCGTGCAATGGAAAACTCCATCCTGACCGGCATGCGCGCGCTGGACATGGAAGGTCGCATTACCTATGTGAATGCCGCGTTCTGCCAGATGACGGGCTGGAGCGACGCAGAACTGGTGGGTTTGAAGGCGCCCTTCCCCTATTGGCCCGACTCGGACCACGAAGCCCTGCACGCCAAACTACGCGATGAACTGAGCGGCAAAACCATTGCAGGCGGTTTTCAGGTGCGGGTGCGGCGCAAAAGCGGCACGCTGTTTGACGCCCGCTTGTACGTGTCACCGCTGATCGATGCCCATGGGCAGCAAACAGGCTGGATGACGTCGATGACCGACATCACCGAGCCCAACCGCATCCGCGAGCAGCTTTCAGCTTCGCACGAACGCTTCACCATCGTGCTGGAATCGCTGGACGCGTCGGTATCAGTGGCCCCCTTGGGCAGCGAAGAGCTGCTGTTTGCCAACAAGCTTTACCGCCAGTGGTTTGGTTCACAGACTGGCGGCCATCTGCAGTTGGTGGCGCAGGCAGGGGTGGTGCCGATTGCTGGCACCAGCCATACCGGCATGGACGATGAAGACGGCCTGATGGGCCTGCCCACAGACCCGCTCACGAGCGCGCGCACCGAAAACGCCGAAATCTATTTGCCCGATCTGGGCAAATGGCTGGAAGTGCGATCACGCTACCTGAACTGGGTGGACGGACGACTGGCCCAGATGGTGATTGCCACCGACATCACCCCGCGCCGCCAAGCCGAAGAACTGGCCGCACGCCAAGCAGAACGCGCCCAGTCTGTCAGCCGCCTGATCACCATGGGGGAGATGGCGTCGAGCGTGGCGCATGAGTTGAATCAGCCGCTCACCGCCATCAACAACTATTGCAGCGGCATGGTGTCGCGCATCCAGAGCGGGCAACTCACCGAAGAAGCGCTGCTGACGGCCCTGCAAAAAACGGCGCACCAAGCCCAGCGCGCAGGCCAGATCATCCAGCGCATCCGCGCCTTTGTGAAGAAAAGCGAGCCCAACCGCACACTGGCAGACGTGCCTTCGATGGTGAACGAAGCGGTGGAGCTGGCCGACATTGAACTGCGCCGCCACAACGTGCGTTTGACTCATTACGTAGCGGCACGGCTGCCTCCCGTGATGGCGGACACCATCCTGATTGAGCAGGTGCTGGTGAACCTGATGAAAAACGGGGCGGAGGCCATTCAGCACGCCAACCGCCCAGCGGCAGGCCGCAGTGTTGAACTGCGCGTGGTGCCCAAACACATCGATGACCGCGAAGTCGTGGAGTTCTCGGTGCAGGACACCGGCAAGGGCTTGGCGCCAGAAGTCCTTGAACGCTTGTTCGAGGCGTTCTTCTCGACCAAGGAAGAAGGCATGGGCATGGGCCTGAACCTGTGCCGCAGCATCGTCGAGTCGCATCTGGGCCGAATGCAGGCGGAGAACCTCTACAATGGATCAGAGGTCACAGGCTGCAGGTTCTCCTTCTGGCTGCCGCTCGCCAAGCCTGCTGATGCCACTACAAATTCTGTAGCAAACGAAAAAACCCCAAGGACAATTGCATGAGCTTGATTCCGAAAAAAGGCACTGTTTACGTTGTAGATGACGACGAGGCAGTCCGCGATTCCCTGCAGTGGCTGCTGGAAGGCAAGGACTACCGGGTGCGTTGCTTTGATTCGGCTGAGACGTTTCTGTCGCGCTACGACCCTCGCGAAGTGGCCTGCCTGATTGTGGACATCCGCATGGGCGGCATGACCGGGCTGGAGCTGCAAGACCGCCTCATTGAGCGCAAATCCCCCCTGCCCATCGTGTTCATCACCGGCCACGGCGACGTGCCCATGGCCGTGAACACCATGAAAAAAGGCGCTCTGGACTTTATTCAGAAACCGTTTGACGAAGAAGAACTGGTCGGCTTGGTAGAGCGCATGCTGGACCACGCCCGGGAGGCGTTTGCAGGCTTTCAGCAAGCTGCCAGCCGAGACGCGCTTTTGTCCAAGCTCACCAGCCGCGAAGCCCAGGTGCTTGAACGCATCGTGGCAGGCCGCCTGAACAAGCAGATCGCCGACGACCTGGGCATCAGCATCAAGACGGTGGAGGCGCACCGCGCCAACATCATGGAAAAGCTGAACGCCAACACCGTGGCCGACCTGCTGAAGATTGCCCTGGGCCAGAACGCCCCCAAGGCTTGAAACTCATATTTTGATAGCTGCTAGCGCTTACCAGTAAAGCGCCAGAGGCCAATTTGACTGATATTTTCTGATATGACCGCTCAACTGATCGACGGCAACGCCCTGTCCCGCCAACTGCGCAGCGAGATCGCGCAACGCGCCGCTGCACTCACGGGGCGCGGCCACCAGCCCGGTCTGGCCGTGATCCTGGTCGGCGAGGACCCTGCGTCTGCGGTGTACGTGCGCAACAAGGTCAAGGCCTGCGAAGACAGTGGCGTGCGATCCGTTTTTGAGAAGTACGACGCCGATCTGAGCGAAGCCGCGCTGCTGGCGCGCATTGACGCGTTGAACGCGGACCCCAGTGTTCATGGCATTCTGGTGCAGATGCCGCTGCCCAAACACATCGACCCCCACAAGGTGATCGAGGCCATTGCCACGGCCAAAGACGTGGACGGGTACTCGGTGCTGTCAGCCGGTGAACTGATGGCCGGCCTTGAGGGCTTTCGCCCATGCACGCCTTACGGCAGCATGAAGCTGATCGAGTCGACCGGGCAATCCATCAAGGGTAAACATGCCGTCGTCATCGGGCGCAGCAACACGGTGGGCAAGCCCATGGCTCTACTGCTGCTGCAGGCCAATGCCACCGTCACGGTCAGCCACAGCGGCACGCCCGACTTGGGTTACCACACTCGGCAAGCCGACATCGTGGTTGCCGCGGTGGGCCGCGCCAATACACTGACGGCCGACATGGTCAAACCCGGCGCCATCGTGATCGACGTCGGCATCAACCGCAAGGCAGATGGGAAGCTTTGCGGTGATGTGGATTTTGACGGTGTCAAGGAAGTGGCAGGCTGGATCACCCCCGTGCCCGGCGGGGTTGGCCCCATGACCATTACCATGCTGCTGGTGAACACCATCGAAGCCGCCGAGCGCGCCGCCGGGCATTGAGACCATCCCGTCGATGTCGGCTGCTTTGCAACTTGAACCCGCGCCAGTTGGCGCCATCTAAATTCGCATGAGCAACGCCCTTCTCGACTTCTCCGACCTCCCCCACTTCGATCGCATCACACCGCCCGACGTAGCTCCGGCCATGGATGTTCTGCTGGAGCGCGCCAATGCGGCGCTGGAGACCGTCACCGCGCCCGATTTTCCGGCCCATTGGGAAACCATCGCCAAGGTGCTGGACGTGGCGACGGAACAGCTGGGCACTGCGTGGGGCGCCGTCAGCCACCTGAACAGCGTGGCGGACACGCCGGAATTGCGCGCCGCGTACAACGCCGCACTGCCCCGCGTCACGGAGTTCTGGACACGCCTGGGCGCAGACGAGCGCCTGTATGCCAAGTACAAGGCCATCGACCCTGCCTCACTGTCGCCGGAACAACGCCAGGCCCATCTGAACGCCGTGCGCAACTTTGTGCTCAGCGGTGCAGAACTGACCGGCACCGCCAAAGAGCGATTCGCCCAAATCCAGGAACGCCAGGCCGAGCTGAGCCAGAAATTCAGCGAAAACGCCCTGGATGCAACCGATGCCTACGCCTACTACGCCACACAAGACGAGCTTGTTGGCGTGCCGGACGATGTCCAGCAGACCGCTCGGGCGGCCGCGCAAGCCGACGGCAAGGTGGGATACAAGCTCACGCTCAAGATGCCGTGCTATTTGCCGGTGATGCAGTTCGCAGCCCGCAGCGATCTGCGCGAAAAACTGTACCGCGCCTACGTGACCCGTGCATCGGACCAAGCGGAAGGCGATGCGCGCAAGTTCGACAACTCAGCGTTGATCGGCGAGATTTTGGCGCTGCGCCGTGAAGAAGCCCAATTGCTCGGTTACGCCAACTTTGGTGAAGTGTCGGTCGTGCCCAAGATGGCGAAATCGCCGGATGAGGTGATCGGTTTCCTTCGAGACCTGGCTCGGCGGGCCAAACCTTATGCCGAGAAGGATGTGGCCGATCTGCGCAAATTTGCCGCAGAGCACCTGTCCCTTGCCGAGCCACAGGCATGGGACTGGCCTTATATCTCCGAGAAGCTCAAGGAAGCGCGTTACGCCTTCAGTGAGCAGGAGGTGAAGAAATACTTCACTGCACCCAAGGTGTTGGCTGGGCTGTTCAAGATCATTGAAACGCTGTTTGAGGTGTCCATCCGCCGCGACAGCGCGCCGGTGTGGAATCCCGCGGTGGAGTTCTATCGCATCGAGCGCGAGGGTCAATTGGTAGGCCAGTTTTACCTGGACCAACCTGCGCGTACAGGCAAACGTGGCGGCGCATGGATGGACGATGTGCGCGCGCGCTGGCAGCGACCTGACACCGGTGTTCTGCAAACCCCTGTCGCCCATTTGGTCTGCAACTTCGCCGAAGGCGTGGATGGTAATCCGCCCCTGCTGACACACGACGATGTCATCACGCTCTTCCACGAGTTTGGCCATGGCCTGCACCACATGCTGACGCAGGTGAACGAACGGGATGTGTCTGGCATCAGCGGCGTGGAGTGGGATGCGGTCGAGCTGCCCAGCCAGTTCATGGAGAACTTTTGCTGGGAGTGGGATGTGCTCAAGCACATGACTGCGCATGTTGAAACCGGGGCTCCACTGCCCCGCGAATTGTTCGACAAGATGATCGCTGCCAAAAACTTCCAGAGCGGCATGCAGACCTTGCGCCAGATCGAGTTCTCGCTGTTCGACATGCTTTTGCACACCGATCACGATCCCGCTCAGGACTTCATGCCGTTGCTCAATCAAGTGCGCAGCGAAGTGTCAGTTCTGACGCCTCCAGCGTTCAGCCGCACGGCCCATACCTTCAGCCACATTTTTGCAGGCGGATACGCAGCGGGTTACTACAGTTATAAATGGGCGGAAGTTTTAAGCGCAGACGCCTATGCAGCTTTCGAAGAAACGGCGGGCAGCGACGGCCTTCCCAGCACCGAGACAGGTCGTCGTTATCGCGAGGCCATCTTGGAAGCCGGAGGCAGCCGCCCCGCTATGGAATCTTTCAAGGCATTTCGTGGACGTGAGCCCAGCTTGGATGCGCTACTGCGCCACCAGGGCATGGCCGAAGAAGTATTAAGCGTTTGAGAAATCACCGGCGGTGAAGCAACGCGTTGCGCGGTGCACAACAGCACCGCACTCTGTAGTGAAGTGAGGAGATTGATCATGCAAAAACCACTGGTCGCGCCCCTACTAGCATCGTTGCTGATGGCTCTGGTCAGCGTCAATGCGCAGGCACAAAGCGTGTATCGCATCGTAGGTCCCGACGGCAAGGTCACGTTTTCGGACCGCCCCCCGGCAGATGCCAGCGCCCAGCCCACACGCACGGTGAATACCGGGCCCGCCGCTGCCAATGCGACGCTGCCGCTGGAGCTTCGGCAAGTTACCACGCGCTTTCCCGTCACCCTCTACACCGGAAGCGACTGCGCGCCCTGCAACAGTGCGCGCAACCTGCTGACATCGCGCGGTGTTCCGTTTACTGAGCGCACGGTGTCCACCAACGAAGACATCGCTGCACTGCAGCGCCTGAGCGGCAATTCCAGCCTGCCCTTCGGCACCATTGGCGGGCAGCAATTGGCGGGGTTCTCCGATACGGAATGGACGCAGTACCTGGATGCGGCGGGTTATCCCAAACAGTCTCAGCTGCCCGCAACTTACCGAGCCCCTGCGCCCAGCCCCCTGGTAGCAATCAAAGCTGCAGAACCAGCGTCTGCGACAGCCCCTGCGCCATCTTCGCGTGCTGCAGCCCAGAGAACACGGCCACCAGCACCGGTAAACGAAGGCCCCACTCCTAGCAACCCTGCGGGAATTCGCTTCTAGAACGATCATTTCCCTGCGACCAAGGTATCGAAATACAGAGTACCTTGGTCAATCCTTCAGAAAATAGGGGCCTGTCAGGCCCCTTTGCTTTTTTCTGCGCGACAACGGACCAATCGTTCAGTACCGGAGTGTCTTGACACCTTGCGCAGTGCCCAGCAAACACACTGACGCCTTCTGGTGGGCAAACACTCCAACGGTCACCACACCCGGCCACTGGTTGACATCAGACTCAAATCCGAGAGGATCGGTGATCGACAGGCCTCTCACATCCAGAATGTGCTGGCCATTGTCAGTCACCAGCGGGGCGCCGTCCTTCAACCGCACCGAGGCCTTTGCGCCCAAAGCCTCGAACCGGCGGGCAACATGGTGCGTAGCCATCGGGATCACTTCCACTGGCAATGGAAACTGCCCCAATGCCTGGACAAGCTTGGACTCGTCAGCGATACAGACAAAACTGCGGGCCAACGCAGCCACGATTTTCTCGCGCGTCAGCGCAGCGCCGCCGCCCTTGATCATGTTGCCGGTTCCATCGATTTCGTCCGCACCGTCGATATAGACGGACAGCGACTCCACCTGGTTGGCATCAAAGACTTCAATGCCCAACGCTTTCAGGCGTTCCGTACTGGCCACGGAGCTGGAAACAGCGCCCTTGATCTGGTCTTTCATGCCCGCAAGGGCATCGATGAATTTGTTGACTGTGGAGCCTGTGCCCACGCCCACAATTTCGCCTGGCACCACATATTGGAGTGCGGCTTGGCCGACCAGGGTCTTAAGTTCGTCTTGTGTCAGGGGGGAAGTGGTGGTCATGGGAGAAAATCAGGGGTAATCACCGAATTATCCCCCCATGTCCCTCATCCCCTACGCTCTCACCCGACCCTTTCTTTTTGGCATGGATGCCGAAGCCGCCCATGAACTCACCATGGACATGCTGGCGCGCGGGCAACGCACCCCGCTGCAGTGGGCCTGGTGCAATGAAACGGTGGACGACCCCATTGAGTTGGCTGGACTGACGTTCCCCAACCGTGTGGGCATGGCCGCAGGGCTGGATAAAAATGCGCGCTGCATTGATGCGCTGGGCGCCATGGGCTTTGGGTTTGTAGAGGTCGGCACAGTCACCCCTAAAGCACAACCCGGCAACCCGAAGCCCCGCATGTTCCGCCTGCCTGAGGCGCGGGCCCTGATCAATCGCCTGGGCTTCAACAACGAAGGGCTTGAGGCGTTTTTGCACAATGTTCAGCAAGCCCGCTTCAGATCGCTGCCCCGCAAGCACCCTATGCTGCTGGGCTTGAACATCGGCAAGAACGCGACAACTCGCATTGAGAACGCCACCAGCGACTACGTGACTTGTCTTGACGGCGTCTACTCGCACGCAGACTACGTTACCGTAAACATCAGTTCTCCGAACACCCAGAACCTGCGCGCACTGCAAAGCGACGCGGCACTGGATTCTTTGTTAGGAGCCATTGCGCAGCGGCGTGAAACGCTGGCAGTGCAGCACGCGCGGCGTGTACCGATATTCGTGAAAATCGCACCCGATCTCGACGAAACGCAGGTATCGGTGATAGCGGCCACATTACAGCGGCATGGCATGGACGGGGTCATTGCGACCAACACCACGATCAGCCGGGTTGCCGTACAGGGAATGCGCCATGCCGAAGAAACCGGCGGGCTCAGCGGTGCGCCCGTGCTGGAGGCCAGCAACCAGGTGATTCGACAACTGCGTGCGGCGCTAGGTAGCCGTTTCCCCATCATCGGCGTGGGCGGGATCATGTGCGCTGACGACGCTGTGAGCAAGATCCGCGCGGGGGCTGATGTCGTGCAGATTTACACGGGCCTCATTTACGAGGGACCAGCACTCGTTGCAAAAGCAGCCAAGGCCCTTAAAGTCCTCGCCTGAGCAAATCAGTCAGCATCTGCACAACGAAAAACGGAGCCCCTTTCTACCGGGCCCCGTGTTTTAAAAAGACATCACTCCGTACCCTGTACCTCATGGGGCAACGCCAACGTCCTCGGTCAACGGCGAAGTCGCATCAACATGGGCAACAAAACACCGCCCCAACGAATCAGCCTGCGCGGCCCTGCCAGCAGCGCAACGCCTGCCATCGCTGCGACAGCAATGGGATGGTCACGCGCGAAGCCTGCAGCGCGAAGCGCAAACGATTCGTCAATGGCGTTGATGCCAGGATTTCGCTCAGCCAGTGCCAGAGACTGTGCGCGTGCCGCGCGCCTTGCACGAAGGCGTTCGCGTTGCACGGCAATTCGCTCCAGAACCCGTTGCTGCTCGGGGGTCGCTGACCTCACAAGTGCCTTCACGGTATCCGAGCTGGATGGATTCGCCGATTGGCTCATAGTCGCTCCTTGATATCGCGCCAATCCTGAGCAAGCTCTTGACGGGTCAATGCAAAGCCATTGCTAGCGCGCTGTGCCACCGATATCAACGACATCAGGGTGGCACCCCAGCCCAATATCCAAACACCTGCGACAACCCATGCCACCAGAGTGCGGTGGGGGGTATCCCAAAAATGGACGAGCACGGCCAAAGACAGCATGATCAAAGCCACAACCGTCAGCCCTGCCACCAGGATGGTGAGCACCAGCAATTGTCGTAGCCGCTGTTTTTGATCTCCCCATTCAAGGCGAGCCAAATCCATTCGGTCTTCTGCCGCGATAGCGCCTTCAATCACATTGGCGCGCCAACGGGCGACCAAGGCCTCCAACCCCAGCAACGAGAGCCAATTCATTCAACTCCTCCCTGTGGTGGTTTTCGCATGGAAGACCCCCTGTCGATCAGCGGCGCGCAAGCAGAAAACCGACCAACGCACCTACAGCCAGCGCTGCACCCGCGACGCGCCATGGCTCATCATGCGCATAACGATCAGCCGCGATAGCTGCGTCTTTGGCTTGGCGTGCCGCATCCTGCGCAGCACGCACTGCCGACTCGCGCACGTTGTGCATTCCATCGTCGAGCCGTTGACGCAGAAGTTTGATTTCAGGAACCGCGTCCAAATCCTTGTTGGCCAATAGCCCACGCAGATCGGATACCAACTTTTCCAGTTCGCCCTGGGTGGTGGAGTCAGAAGCAGTCATACAAGCCTTTCTGTAAATCAAACAAACAATTGTGTTTACCCACTTGGGGAACTTCAATTCATCTTAGCCACCCGGTCCAAATCCCTTCGTAGGACGGGGACGCAAGAGGTTACTGATTGAAAGTGCCTTGCCCTATATCAAACAAGCGCAGCCACATGCTCCGCAATGGCCAGGGCACTTGTCAAGCCCGGGGATTCAATGCCAAACAGATTCACCAGTCCAGGAACCCCATGAACCGCTGGCCCCTGAATGACAAAGTCAGCAGCGGGGGCGCCAGCGCCATGGATTTTGGGTCGCATGCCCGCGTACCCAGGCATCAGCGCACCATCCTGAAGTGCGGGCCAATACTTGCGCACCTCGGCGTAAAACGCATCGCCACGAGCAGGGTCCACCAGCAAGTCGTCTGCCGAACTCACCCATTCCACATCCGGCCCAAATTTGGCTTGTCCGCCCAGGTCGAGCGTCAGGTGCACGCCCAGCCCCGCTGCTTCTGGCACCGGGTAGATCAGCCGGCTAAATGGCGCTTTGCCCGCCAGCGTGAAATAGCTGCCCTTGGCAAAGTGAGCAGAAGGGACATGCACAGGATCGAGCCCAACAAAACGCGCCGCCAGACTCTGCGCAGACAGCCCGGCAGCGTTAACGACCGTGCGGGCCCGCAGCTTGGTTCCGTCCTCTGCTTCCAAATCAATAGCTACCCCCCCAACACCAGCAAGCGCCAGGGGTGAATTTAATGCCACAATTCCGCCTGCATGCTCCAGGTCTCCCTGTAACGCAAGCATCAGTGCATGGCTATCGACAATGCCTGTGCTGGGCGAATGCAATGCGCCCACACATTCAAGCGCGGGCTCCATCGCCAGAGCTTGCTCGCGGCTCAACCACATAAGGTCGTGCACACCGTTGGCCAGCGCAACCGCCTCAATGGACTTCAGTCTGCCCAACTGGCTGGGTGCTGTCGCTACCAGCAACTTTCCGCAGCGCTGATGTGGCAAACCGCGCTCGGCGCAATAGGCATACAGCATCTCTTTGCCTTGCACGCACAGCCGAGCCTTCAGCGAGCCGGTGGGGTAGTACAGGCCGGCGTGGATGACCTCGCTGTTGCGTGAGCTGGTGCCAGTGCCAATGGCATCGGCCGCCTCCAGCACCATCACCTCGCGCCCTTGCAGGGCTAGCGCACGGGCCACGGCCAGACCCACCACACCCGCGCCAACCACCACGCAGTCGACGCTGTCGGTCATGCCGCCGCAACCTGTTGCTCGAAGCCTTCGAGCACGTTCACCGCGTTGGTACCCAGTTCTTCAGCGGCATAGCCTCCTTCCAGCACAAACACTGTGGGCAGGCCCAGGTTGGCCAGGCGCTCGCCCAGACGCGTGAAGTCGGACGTCTTGAGCGCAAACTTCGAGATCGGATCATCCTCGAACGCGTCGAGCCCGAGCGACACCACCAGCGTATCAGCGTCATACTGCGCAATTCGCCAAAGCGCCTGCTCCAGTGCCGCAAACCATTGTGCAGCGCTGGTGCCAGCCGGCAGCGGCAAGTTGAGGTTGAAGCCTGCGCCCTCCCCTTGCCCCGCTTCGTCTGCATGGCCCAGGTAGAACGGGTACTCGGTGCACGGGTCGCCATGGAGGCTGACAAACAGCACGTCGGACCTGTCGTAGAAGATGCTTTGCGTGCCGTTGCCGTGGTGGTAATCCACGTCAAGCAAGGCTACACGCGTGGAGCCTTGGCTGCGCAGCCACTGGGCTGCCACTGCGGCGTTGTTGATGAAACAGTAGCCGCCCATGAAGTCGGGCCCTGCATGGTGGCCAGGCGGGCGTGTGCAGCAGAACGCCGCACGCGCCCCCTGGGCCACGCGAGCCGCTGCGCTGGCGGCCGCATCCGCACCGGCCTTGATCGCCTGCCAGGTGCCCTCGGCCATGGGCGTGCCGTTGTCCATGGAGTACAGGCCCAGTTTGGCTACGAAGTTGTCAGGCTCCACGTCACTGCGCAGGCTTCGCACCGGCCACACCGATGGGAAGGGTTGCAACGAAGCGTTGGCTGGGTCAAGCGCCACCCATTGTTGCCATGCGTTCTGCAGGAAGGCCAGGTAGCGCGGTGTGTGGATCTGTGCCAATACCGGGCTGCTGTCCACATCTGGCGGTACTATTTCGTGGCCGCGCAAGCGCAATGCTTCTTCCACATAATCCACGCGCTGAGGTTTTTCAAAACAAGGCACACGTTCGCCTCGGAAAAACTCGTGGACAGGGGCGTGCCCCTGATGAAAGGGGTTGTGGAAGGTGATCATGGGAGAAATCAGATGGAAATGCGGCCCCCCACAAGCCGCTGCGGGAAGTCAAGAACCGACACTTTAGCGGCTCCCACCGGCCCCGGAACTCAATTGCGCATGTCGGCGCGCATCCATTAAAAAACCCCTGCGGACCGGAGATCTGCAGGGGTTTCAAATTGGTGGGTGATACATGGATCGAACATGTGACCCCTGCCGTGTGAAGGCAGTGCTCTACCGCTGAGCTAATCACCCGACGAAATCACCCTGAACAGGGCGTTTTTTCGTGAGCAGTCAAAGACGTGGTGGGTGATACATGGATCGAACATGTGACCCCTGCCGTGTGAAGGCAGTGCTCTACCGCTGAGCTAATCACCCGCGTCGCTGTGACAGCCTTCGATTATGGCACAGCTTTTAAGCGGTCTGAGCCGCTCGCCAAATTGTTTTACCGCCGCTGGCTTTGTCGATTTGCGCCATCACCTCGGCATGCGCCGCTTGCTCTTGTTCGCTCGCCAACAAAACCGGCAAGGTCAAACTGCGCAAATCAATCGCGGCCACTTTCATGGCACCCGTACTGTCTTGCACGTCGTCGGAGATCAGCAAAGGATCTTGCCCGCGCGTGAGATTGATGTACACGTCAGCCAGCAGCTCGGCATCGAGCAAGGCGCCATGCAAGGTGCGGCCAGAGTTGTCTACACCCAAGCGATCACACAACGCGTCAAGCGAGTTGCGCTTGCCCGGGTACATTTCCTTTGCCATGGCCAGCGTGTCAGTCACGCTCTCCACAAAGGTACGAAATGCGGGGCGCCTGATCAGCTCCAGTTCCTTGTTCAAGAAGCCCACGTCGAACGCGGCGTTGTGGATGATGATCTCGGCCCCCTGCAAGTACTGCAGGATCTCGTCGGCCACCTCCGCAAACTTCGGTTTGTCCTTCAAAAACTCATTGCTGATGCCGTGCACCTTCAATGCGTCTTCATGGCTGTCGCGCCCGGGATTGAAGTACAAATGCAGGTTGTTGCCAGTGAGCTTGCGGTTGAGCAGCTCCACGCAGCCCAGTTCAATGATGCGATCTCCACCTTCGGCCGAAAGGCCGGTGGTTTCGGTGTCGAGAACGATCTGGCGCGACATCAGTGGTTTTCCTTGGCGTGGTTAATCGTGTATTTGGGGATCTCCACCGTCAGGTCGGTTTGCGCCAGGATTGCTTGGCACGACAGGCGCGACTGCGGCTCCAGGCCCCAGGCGCGGTCCAGCAGGTCTTCTTCCTCTTCCTCAGCGTCGTTGAGAGAGGCTAAACCCTGGCGCACGATCACATGGCAGGTGGTACACGCACAGCTCATATCGCAGGCGTGTTCGATGTTGATGTCGTTGTCCAGCAAGGCTTCACAGATCGAGGTGCCAGCCGGCGCAGTGATTTCAACACCGGCGGGGCAGTATTCGGGATGGGGGAGTATCTTGATGACAGGCATGGGGCAGAGTTCTTTTCTTGCGGGTATGTATTGCTATGCGCTAGGGCGATCGGGTCCGCTCAGAGGTTTTGGACGTTCTTGCCGGCCAGCGCCTGCTGGATGCCACGATTCATGCGCTGTGCAGCAAACGCCTCGGTGCCTTTGGCCAACGCGTCGGTGGCAGCTTCGATGATGGCGGCATCGTCGGCATCGCGCTGGCGCCGCAATGCGACCATCAGCACATCAATGTCCGCACGTTCTTGAGGACTCAGCACATCCCCATCTGCGTCCAGCGCGCTCTGGGTCGCCATCAGCATCCGGTCGGCATCCACACGCGCCTCCACCACAGCGCGAGCCTTCATGTCCTGCGCAGCCGTGGCAAAACCATCTTGCAGCATGCGTGCAATTTCATCATCAGACAGGCCGTAGGATGGCTTCACATCAATGCGCGCTTCTACACCACTGCCCTGCTCGCGGGCGCTCACGCTCAGCAAACCATCGGCATCGACGGTGAACGTCACACGGATGCGTGCTGCGCCAGCAGCCATGGGAGGGATACCACGCAATTCAAAACGCGCGAGACTGCGGCAGTCCTGCACCAAGTCGCGTTCGCCTTGGACCACATGGATCGCCAACGCGGTCTGGCCGTCTTTGTACGTGGTGAAATCCTGCGCCTTGGCAGTGGGAATGGTTTCGTTGCGCGCCACAATGCGCTCCACCAGCCCGCCCATGGTTTCGATACCCAGCGACAGCGGAATCACATCCAGCAGCAACAGGTCGTCCGAGGTGCTGTTGCCTGCCAGCTGGTTGGCCTGGATGGCAGCGCCCAACGCCACCACTTCATCAGGGTTGAGATTGGTCAAAGGCTCCTTCCCAAAAAATTCAGCCACTGCGTTCTGTACCTGCGGCATGCGGGTGGAGCCTCCCACCATCACAACACCATGCACTTCATCGCGTGTTAGGTGCGCATCGCGCAGCACGCGGCGCACGGAAGCCATGGAACGTGCAGTCAAGTCGGCTGTAATCGCCTCGAAGTCAGAGCGTTTGACGTCAAAATGGGCCTCAGCGCTTGACAGTAAAGCGCTGAATGCTACAGAATCAGTAGCAGTCAAGGCCTCCTTGCAAGCGCGCGCTGCCATGCGCACCGCGGACTTGTCGGAGGCCGTGACCGCTTCCAACGCCAACTGCTGCAGCACCCAGTCCGCCAGCGCTGCATCGTAGTCATCGCCGCCCAATGCAGAATCACCGCCGGTCGCAATGACTTCAAACACACCCTGTGTGAGGCGCAGGATGGAGATATCGAAAGTACCACCTCCCAGGTCATACACCGCGTAAACACCTTCACTGGCGTTGTCCAGGCCGTAGGCAATGGCCGCCGCCGTGGGCTCGTTGATCAGGCGCAACAGGTGGATGCCCGCGAGCTTGGCCGCATCCTTGGTGGCCTGGCGCTGGGCATCATCAAAATAGGCGGGCACGGTGATGACCGCGCCATAGAGATCGTCGTTGAAGGTGTCTTCGGCGCGGTAACGCAGCGTCGCCAGAATTTCCGCGCTGACTTCCACGGGCGACTTGTTGCCATCTACCGTCGCAAGACTCACCATGCCTTCAGCGGCTGCGCCCGAGCCAGGAACAAAGTCATAGGGGAGCTTGTCCGCTCCAGCCACGTCTTTGAGACCGCGCCCCATGAAGCGTTTGACCGACGCAATGGTGTTGCGGGCATCCTGCGTTTGCGAGGCCACAGCGTCGTATCCGATTTGCCGACCACCTTTTTCAAGGTAGCGCACCACCGACGGCAGCAGCACCCTGCCCTGCGCGTCTGCCAGGCATTCGGACACGCCGTTGCGCACGGCGGCGACAAGAGAGTGGGTCGTGCCCAGGTCAATGCCGACGGCAATGCGTCGCTGATGCGGGTCGGGGGACTGGCCGGGTTCGGAGATCTGCAGAAGCGCCATGAAATTTCGGGTCTCAACGTGGTAGGGCCCGCTATCAGAACGACCGGGCCCACAAGGGGGAAAGCAAAACCGCTCTATTGTCCCAGTTGCTCTCTGCGACGTTCAATATCGTCGGCAAAACGCGCAATGAACATGAGGGCTCTGACCTCACGGGCGGCGCCAGCGTAGTCTTGCTGCCGGTCAATCAATTGTTCGCATTGCAGCAGTGCAGCGCGTCGGGCTTGTGCAACTGCATCATCCAGCGCATCCAGTTCGCTCTCTGCACGCGCCTCCTCCAGCGCTTCGCGCCACTCCATCTGCTGCATAAGGAATACTGCAGGCATGGCGGTGTTGTTCTCCGAGCGGATGGGGGCACCGTGCAATTCGCACAGATATGCAGCGCGCCGTATCGGGTCCTTCAACCGCTGGTAAGCCTCATTGATGCGCACTGACCATTGCAGGGCAATGCGCTGCGCGGATGCGCCTTGCGCCGCAAACTTGTCAGGATGGGCTTCGCGCTGCAACTCTTTCCAGCGCGCATCAATGGCGCTGCGCTCCTGCTCAAAACGGGGAGCAAGGCCAAACAGTTCGAAGTCGTCAGATTGCAGGTTCATGCGCTAGTCGGCTGAAAGCAAAAAATCCAAGAAAAAACCGCCAGCACGCAGCGCGATGGCGGTTTGTCGGCACGAAGGCGGCTGGCGCTTAGACGCGAAAGCTCTCTCCACAACCGCAGCGGTCACGCTCGTTGGGGTTATTGAACTTGAACCCTTCGTTCAGACCTTCACGCACAAAGTCCAACTCAGTGCCGTCAATGTAGGCCAGACTTTTGGGGTCGATCAATACCTTGACCCCGTGGTTTTCAAACACGACGTCTTCGGGCGCACTGTCGTCCACATACTCCAGCTTGTAGGCAAGCCCTGAGCAGCCAGTCGTTTTGACTCCCAGGCGAACGCCCAAGCCCTTGCCCCGCCGAGAAAGGTAGCGGTTGACGTGCCGGGCGGCGGCTTCTGTCAGCGTAATGGCCATATCACTCAGGCAACGGCAGCAGCGTTTGCAGTCACTGCGTGTTTGGTCTTGTAATCCAGCACCGCCGCCTTGATAGCGTCTTCGGCCAGGATGGAGCAGTGGATTTTGACGGGCGGCAGCGCCAGCTCTTCAGCGATCTCGCTGTTCTTGAGGGCTGCTGCTTCGTCCAGGGTCTTGCCTTTGACCCATTCGGTCACGAGCGAAGACGAGGCGATAGCGGAGCCGCAGCCGTACGTTTTGAAACGCGCATCCTCGATCACACCGGTTTCCGGGTTCACCTTGATCTGCAGCTTCATCACGTCGCCGCAAGCCGGTGCACCCACCATGCCAGTGCCCACCGAATCATCACCTTTGTCGAACGAACCCACGTTGCGGGGGTTTTCGTAATGGTCAACCACTTTTTCTGAGTAAGCCATGATGTGTACCTCTTCAATACGTCCAAAATCTGTGCGGAATCAGTGGGCAGCCCATTGAATGGTGCTGATGTCGATGCCGTCTTTGTACATCTCCCACAGCGGACTCAGCTCGCGCAGGCGGGCCACGTTCTCGCGAATGGTGGAGATGGCGTAATCGATCTCTTCCTCAGTCGTGAAGCGACCAATCGTCATGCGCAGGCTGCTGTGCGCCAGCTCGTCACTGCGGCCCAGTGCGCGCAGCACGTAGCTCGGCTCCAGGCTGGCGGATGTACAGGCCGAGCCCGACGAAACTGCCAAGCCCTTGATCCCCATGATGAGAGATTCACCTTCAACGAAGTTGAAACTCATATTCAGGTTCTGGGGCACGCGGCGCTCCATACTGCCGTTGATGTAGACCTGTTCGATGTCCTTCAAACCATCCAGCAGGCGTTGCTGCAACGCCTTCGCCTTGGCATTGCTCTCAACCATTTCTTCCTTGGCGATGCGGAAGGCTTCGCCCATACCCACGATCTGGTGCGTGGGCAACGTACCCGAACGCATACCGCGCTCGTGGCCGCCACCGTGCATCTGCGCTTCCAGCCGCACGCGGGGCTTGCGGCGCACATAAAGAGCACCCACACCCTTAGGACCATAGGTCTTGTGCGCAGTCATGCTCATCAGGTCGATGGGAAGCGCATTCATGTCGATTTCGACGCGGCCCGTTGCCTGGGCCGCATCCACATGCAGCAGGATTCCCTTTTCGCGGCAGAGCGCTCCAATGGCAGGAATATCCTGAATCACTCCAATTTCGTTGTTCACGAACAGGATGCTGACCAGCACCGTGTCGGGACGAATGGCTGCCTTCAGGGCATCCATATTCACCAAGCCGTCTTCCTGCACGTCAAGATAAGTCGCTTCAAAACCTTGACGCTCTAGCTCTCGCACCGTGTCCAACACCGCCTTGTGCTCTGTCTTGAGCGTGATGAGGTGCTTGCCCTTGCCTTTGTAGAACTGCGCAGCACCCTTCAAGGCCAGATTGATGGACTCGGTCGCACCACTGGTCCAGACGATCTCACGGGGGTCGGCGTTGATCAACTCGGCAACTTGAACACGCGCCTTCTCAACGGCTTCTTCCGCCTCCCAGCCCCAGGCATGGCTACGCGACGCAGGGTTGCCAAAATGTTCGCGCAACCAAGGAATCATGGCATCCACGACGCGGGGATCTACCGGCGTAGTGGCACCATAGTCGAGATAAATAGGAAAGTGCGGGGTCATGTCCATGGCTGGCTCAGAGATAGTTGCTGGCTGGCAAACTGAATAAACAAAACGGCTTAAGGAATTTCTTCAGGGCAACGCTGGCCCCAGGGCCAGCGAAATGCCCGTGGTATTAAGACTTGGCGAACACATTGCCCAGCGCGAACACAGAGTTCGGCGCATTCACCCGGATCGGTTTGACCACCGGCGTCGTAGAAATCGCGCGACGGATAACCGGCTTGTCTTCGATCTGCACGCCCTTGGCAATTTGCTCATCTACCAGCTTTTGCAAGGTGACGGAATCTAGAAACTCCACCATGCGCTGGTTGAGAGACGCCCACAACTCGTGTGTCATGCACCGGCCCGCTTCACCCAGACAATTTTCCTTGCCGCCGCATTGCGTAGCATCGATAGGCTCATCCACCGACACAATGATGTCAGCCACGGTGATATCGCCCGCCTTGCGTGCCAGCGTGTAACCGCCGCCGGGGCCACGCGTAGACTCCACCAATTCGTGGCGACGCAGTTTGCCGAAGAGCTGCTCCAAGTAGGACAGAGAAATCTGTTGGCGCTGACTGATGGCCGCCAAAGTAACAGGGCCGTTGTTCTGGCGCAGGGCCAAATCAATCATCGCGGTGACCGCAAAACGGCCTTTGGTTGTGAGACGCATCGCAAGCTCCTTGTGCTAAGGCTTGTTCGTTGTAGAAACCGCCTCCGCTGGCTGTTGGCCGCCGAGGCACCGTCTCCGCCCCTTACTCCGCACAGGTGTCTGATACGGAGCCCTTCATCGCTGGGCTGTTTTCTTGAGTATTTTGTGCGAGTATAGCACAAATCCCTATCGATTCTGTCGGATTAAATAACCAACTAGTTTTAAATCGACTCGATAGTAATTACTCATCGCCCGATCGCCCATTACAAGGCCGCAGAATCATTGCCATGGACACCAAACGCTTGGTCCTTGAGCCGAGTCAACTGATCCCGCACCCGTGCGGCTTGCTCAAACTCCAGATTCCTTGCGTGTTCCAGCATGAGCTTTTCGAGCCGTTTGATCTCGCGGGCCACGTCTTTTTCAGACATATCCTCCACCTTGGCGCGCTGCAGGGCCTCCTGCTCCAACCGCTCAACGTCTTTTCCAGCCTTCTCGCTGTAAACGCCGTCAATAAGGTCTCTTACCCGCTTGACAATGCTGCGCGGCGTAATTCCGTGCTCATCGTTGTGTGCGATCTGCTTAACTCGCCTGCGTTCCGTTTCGCCCATGGCTTTTTTCATGGACTCGGTAATACGGTCGGCATACAGGATGGCGCGCCCATTCAGGTTTCGCGCTGCGCGGCCAATGGTCTGGATCAAGCTGCGCTCGGCGCGCAAGAAGCCTTCCTTGTCCGCATCCAGAATTGCCACCAGCGACACCTCAGGGATATCGAGACCTTCACGCAGCAGGTTGATGCCCACCAGCACGTCAAACGCCCCCAGCCGCAGGTCGCGGATGATTTCGACGCGCTCCACCGTGTCGACGTCACTGTGCAGGTAACGCACCTTGACGCCGTTGTCGGTGAGATAGTCGGTCAACTGCTCGGCCATGCGCTTAGTCAGCGTGGTAATGAGTACACGTTCACGCTTTTGCGTTCGAATGCGTATTTCTTGCAGCACATCGTCAACCTGATGGGTCGCTGGCCGCACCTCGACTTCGGGGTCTACAAGCCCGGTAGGGCGAACGACCTGGTCTACCACCTGGCCGGAATGCGTCTTTTCGTAATCAGCGGGTGTGGCGGACACGAAGATCACCTGCCGCATACGCTGCTCGAACTCCTCGAACTTCAGCGGGCGGTTGTCCAGAGCCGACGGAAGCCGAAACCCATACTCCACTAACGTAGTCTTGCGCGAGCGGTCGCCGCTGTACATGGCGTTGAGCTGGCCGATCATCTGGTGGCTCTCGTCCAGGAACATCAGCGCGTTCTTGGGCATGTAGTCGGTCAGCGTGCTCGGCGGGTCGCCGGGCGCAGCGCCCGACAAGTGGCGGGTGTAGTTCTCGATGCCCTTGCAATGCCCTACTTCGCTGAGCATCTCCAGGTCAAAGCGCGTGCGCTGCTCGAGCCGCTGCGCCTCCACCAACTTGCCGTCGGCCAGCAACTGCTTGAGGCGGTCTGCCAGCTCCAGCTTGATGGTCTCCACCGCCGCCAGCACCTTGTCGCGCGGGGTTACATAGTGGCTGCTCGGGTACACCGTGAAACGCGGAATCTTCTGTTTGACGCGGCCCGTGAGCGGGTCAAACAGCTGCAGGCTCTCAATCTCATCGTCAAACAGCTCAATGCGCATGGCCAGCTCGGAATGCTCGGCGGGGAACACGTCGATCGTGTCGCCCCGCACGCGGAACTTGCCGCGCGAAAAATCGGCCTCGTTGCGCTGGTATTGCATGCGGATCAGCTGGGCGATCACGTCGCGCTGGCCCAGCTTGTCACCCACACGCAGTGTCATCACCATGCGGTGGTAGCTCTCCGGTTCGCCGATGCCGTAAATAGCCGACACAGTGGCCACAATGACCACGTCCTTGCGTTCCATCAGGCTCTTGGTGCAAGACAGCCGCATCTGCTCAATGTGCTCGTTGATGGCGCTGTCCTTTTCAATGAAAAGATCGCGCTGCGGCACATAGGCTTCGGGCTGGTAATAGTCGTAATAGCTGACGAAGTATTCGACGGCGTTCTTGGGGAAGAACTCGCGGAACTCGCTGTACAACTGGGCGGCCAGCGTCTTGTTGGGTGCAAAGATGATGGCCGGGCGTCCCATGCGGGCAATCACATTGGCCATGGTGAAGGTCTTGCCCGAGCCCGTGACCCCCAGCAACGTCTGAAAGGTTTCTCCGTCGTTCAATCCCTCCACCAGCTTGTTGATGGCCTCGGGCTGGTCGCCTGCCGGTGGGTACGGCTGGAACAGTTCAAAGGGGGAGTTGGGGAAATGGACGAACTCGCCGTCTTGCTTTTCCGTTATGACTTCTGTGAGTTCCGGCATAGGTGCGGTCAACGATTGGTAGAGGCAGGCCGTTAAAATCGGCCGAACCCGGCACAGTACACCACGCCCGGATTCTTCGCTACTGACAACCTTTCAAGGATTTTCATGTCTCTGTTCACCGCCGTCGAAATGGCCCCCCGCGACCCCATCCTGGGCCTCAACGAGCAATTCAACGCCGATACCAACCCCAACAAGGTCAACCTGGGCGTCGGCGTTTATTTCGACGACAACGGCAAGCTGCCTCTGCTGCAATGCGTACAGGCCGCCGAAAAGACCATGATGTCCACCCCCACGGCCCGTGGCTATCTGCCCATCGACGGCATCGTGGCGTACGACAACGCTGTGAAGGCATTGGTGTTTGGCGCAGACAGCGAACCCGTCACCTCTGGCCGTGTGGCGACCGTGCAAGCGGTGGGTGGTACGGGTGGCCTGAAGATCGGTGCCGACTTCCTCAAGAAGCTCAGCCCCAACGCCAAGGTGCTGATCTCCGACCCTAGCTGGGAAAACCACCGCGCGCTGTTCACCAACGCCGGCTTTGAAGTCGATACCTACGCCTACTACGACGCTGCCAAGCGTGGCGTCAACTTCGAAGGCATGCTCGCCAGCCTGAACGCTGCAGCCCCCGGCACCATCGTCGTGCTGCACGCCTGCTGCCATAACCCCACCGGCTACGACATCACGCCTGAGCAATGGGACCATGTCATCGCCGCCGTCAAGGCCAAGGGCCTGACGCCTTTCCTCGACATGGCCTACCAGGGCTTTGGCCACGGCATCGCCGAAGACGGCGCCGTGATCGGCAAGTTTGTGGCCGCTGGCCTGAACTTCTTTGTCTCTACATCCTTCAGCAAGAGCTTCAGCCTGTATGGCGAACGCGTGGGCGGCCTGTCGGTGCTGTGCGCCGACAAGGAAGAAGCTTCGCGCGTGCTGAGCCAGCTCAAGATCGTCATCCGCACCAACTACTCCAACCCACCCATTCACGGTGGCGCGGTGGTGGCTGCCGTGCTGAACAACCCCGAGCTGCGCGCGATGTGGGAAAAGGAACTGGGCGAGATGCGCGTGCGCATCAAGGCCATGCGCCAGAAGCTGGTGGACGGCCTCAAGGCCGCTGGTGTGAAGCAGGACATGAGCTTCATCACCACGCAGATCGGCATGTTCAGCTACTCCGGCCTGACAAAGAACCAGATGGTGCGCCTGCGCAATGAGTTCGGCGTGTACGGCACCGACACCGGCCGCATGTGCGTCGCTGCCCTGAACAGCAAGAACATCGACTACGTCTGCCAGGCTATTGCAAAGGTTGTCTGAGCACGATGAGAATGCGGCGCTCGCGCGCCGCTTTGTGAGCGAAGCGCTCCAGAACCCGCACAACGCGGCCCTTCTGGAGCGTTTGCCGTTTCTGGGCCTGACGGACGCCTGGCTGGTGGCGGGTTGCCTGTTCCAGACGGTGTGGAACCTGCGCTCTGGTCTGGCGGCCACTGCAAATATCAAGGACTACGACCTGTTCTACTTCGATGCGTCGGACCTGTCCGAAGCCGCCGAACAGGCCGTACAAGCCCGCGTCACCGCCCTCTTCGCCGACTTGCCCATCACCTTGGAAGCGAAGAACCAGGCCCGGGTCCACCTCTGGTACGAGCGCTGGTTTGGCTACCCCTATGCGCCGCTGCAATCGGCCCGCAATGGCATTGAACGTTTCCTTGTACCCAGCACTTGCGTGGGTCTGCAGCCCGCGTCCGATCTCAGCACCACGGAGCCCACCCTGTACGCGCCCTATGGGCTTGAAGAGCTGTACGCCGGGCTGTTGCGCCCAAATCCAGCCTGTCCGCACTTGCCGCTGTTCCAGGCCAAGGCAGACAGCTACCGCGAGCGCTGGCCATGGCTGACGATCCAGACGGGTGACATGGCGGCCTGATCGGTCAAATAGCCATTCTTTCAGTCTTTTTGGCCTCTAGCGCTTGATGGATAAGCGCCCACAGCTATCAAAATAAAAGCATTTCACACAACCCAGCGCTGCCCCTGTCAGCCCCACAGCACCGACCGCATCGAGATCGACGCCGACTGGTAACCCGTGTTGAAAAAGCGCGGCATCTCGCTCGGCAAAACGGCCCCGGCTGCGTACAGCAGCGGCAGATAGTGCTCATGCGTGGGATGCGCCTGCTTGGCCACCGGGCCCAGTTTCTGAAAGTCCTGCAAGGCGCCCAACTGCCCCTTCTTGATCTGCTCTTGCACCACGGTGTCGAACTCGGAGGCCCAGTCGTAGGCTTCGTTGGCCGCCGCGCCTCGGCGGGTAAGCCGCAGGTTGTGAACGATGTTGCCGCTGCCCACAATCAACACGCCCCGCTCACGCAAGCCTTGGAGTTGCTGGCCCAGTGCATAGTGTTCGGCCGGAGCGCGGCTGTAGTCAATGCTCAGCTGCATCACGGGGATCTGCGCTTTGGGGAACATCGGTTTGAGCACGGACCATGTGCCATGGTCCAGTCCCCATTCCCCCTCGTCCACCCCCAGGGCCGTGCCGGTAGAGGGCGACTTGAGTTCGCTGGCCAGACTGCGCGCCACCTGCGGAGCTCCGGGCGCGGGGTATTGCTGGTCGAAGAGCGCCTGTGGAAAACCGCCAAAGTCGTGGATGGTCTTGGGGTTGGCCATCCCCGTCAGCTGCCAGCCGCCACGTGTAAGCCAGTGGGCCGACACACACAAAATGAGCTGCGGTTGCGCGGCACGGGCAGTCAATTCGGCTCCCAGAGCCTGCCAGCTGCGGCGCCAGGCGTTGTCTTCGATGGCGTTCATGGGGCTGCCGTGGCCCGCAAACAGCACCGGCATGCGGGGCGAGGGCTTCAATGCCTGCAACGCGGGCAATGTGGCGGCGGCGCTCAAAGACGATGTCATGAAAGCTCCCGGAAAAGTGGCGAGGCCTGCCAAGGCGGAGAGGGAAGTTCTGCGTTGCATGGGTGACGGGAGAGCGTAACAAATTATGTATAACGCAGGGACTGAGCCAGCGCACCCAGCGAAGTTCCAGCACCGCGCCCTCCGTTCAAAACCACAACGCCGAGACACCCCCACACCATGATCACCGCCCTGCCCCAGCCCCTGCGCAATGTTCGTGTCCTGAGCCTCGCGCTCAACCTGCCCGGCCCCGCCGCCCTGATGCGTTGTGTGCGTTTGGGCGCCGAATGCACCAAGCTCGAACCGCCAACACCGGCCGGGCATCCCAGCGCAGATCCCATGGGCATCTACAGCCCCGCCGCCTATGCCACGCTGCACCACGGCGTGCGCGTGCTGCACGCCCACCTCAAGACCGCGGAAGGCCAGACCACATTGCACGCCGAGTTGGCCCGCACCGATGTGCTGATCACCTCGTTTCGCCCTTCGGCGCTCACCAAGCTGGGCCTGGGCTGGGAGGCGCTGCAATCGAAATACCCGCGCCTGTCGCTGGTCCGCATTGTGGGCGCAGCGGCAGAGCGTGCCGAGGAGCCCGGCCATGACCTCACCTACCTGGCCGATGCAGGTCTCGTCACTGGCACCGAGATGCCCCCCACGCTGTACGCCGACATGGGCGGCGCCTTGATGGCCAGCGAAGCGGTGCTGCAAGCTCTGCTGGAACGCGCCCACACGGGCAGCGGCGTGTGCCTTGAAGTAGCGCTGGCCGACGCCGCCGCCTGGCTGGCACAGCCGCGCGACTGGGGCCTGACCACACCCGAGGGCGACGTCGGCGGCAACCACGCCGGCTATCGCATCTACCCCTGCGCCGACGGCCGCGTGGCCGTGGCGGCACTCGAACCCCACTTTGCCGCCAGCCTGTGCGCCGCCGCAGGCCTGCCCGCCACGGGCGATCCGCTGGTGCTGCGCCAGCGCGCCACCCACGATGCCGTGGCCGCCTTTCTGCACACGCAATCCCGGGCGCAGCTGGACGCGCTGGCAGTGGCGCAGGACATCCCGCTCCACACCCTGGCCTGACATATAAGCCAGCGCGATTCATCCGCTCATCTGTTCATCCATGCAAAAACAAGGCACCGTCATCCGTTGGGACGCCACCCGCGCCTTCGGTTTTATCCGCAGCCCGGACACCTCCGCCGATGTGTTCTTTCATGTGCGGGACTTCAAGGGCACCGCCGCGCCGCGCGAAGGTCTGGCCGTGGTCTATGAAGAAATCCACGTGGGCGGCAAAGGCCCCCGGGCGATGGCGGTGCAGCCAGCGGCGCGCCCGGGCGCTGCGCCGTCATCGCCTCCTGCCTCCCAGCGGTCCGCATCTAACTCGACATCCCCATCGGCACGGCGGCCGGGACGCTGGCCCGGCTCAGAACCCAAGCCTCGCCAGACGCCACGGGGCCGAAGGTCCCCCGAAACCGCCGGCCCCTCTGCACCCGCCCCCTCAGGCATGGCGGTGCTATTAATGCTGGGCTGGGTAGCGCTGATGGTCTGGGGCGTTTGGGCGACCCGGCTTCCGCTGTGGGTGGTGGGCGCTGCTGTGGCGATCAACCTGCTCACCTTTGTGGTCTATGCCATCGACAAAAGCGCGGCCCAAAACGGGCAGTGGCGCACCAAGGAAAGCCATCTGCACCTGCTCGCACTGGCGGGCGGCTGGCCAGGCGCATGGTTTGCCCAGCAGTGGCTGCGGCACAAATCCCGCAAGCTGGAGTTTCGCGCGGTGTATTGGCTGACCGTCTTGCTGCACGTCGGCGCCCTGCTGGCCTGGGTGACCGGCTGGCTTCGATAGCCGACGGATACTCATAACTATCATATTGATAGCTGCTAGCGCTTATTGGACAAGCGCCGGGAGCCAATTTCATTCAAATTTTGTCTTTTTGTTCGGGTGCTCTACAGGGTGCTGACGCGCACATTGTCCGCTGGCCTACACCACTCCCGCCCCGGAGGCGTTTCAATCGAAAAGGTCTGAAACACCTCGGGAGATGCCCATGAAACCCCTCGTTCTTGATTCCTCCATGACCAACATGGGCGGCGTTTTCTATCCCACTGGCCATGTATTCGCGCTCTTCCGCGACGAAGACTGCGTACGCCAGGCAGCCACCGCGCTGCAAGCTGCGGGCCACCAGGGCGACACGGCTTACGCCAGCCCCGAAGTCATCCTGCAAGAGATCGTCCACACCCTGGGCACGGCCGATGCACCATTGCCATCCGTCGGCGCCGAAGGCGACATGGTGCGTCGCATTGCCGACCTGGCAGGCAAAGGCCACCACGGCCTGCTGATCGCCATGGCGGACAAAGATAGTACAGATACGCTTGTGGGCGCCATCACCGGAGAGGGCGCTGTCACGGCCTTTTACTACCGAACGTTCATCATCGAAGACCTCATCTCGCAGCCGGTCGATGGCAGCCCGCAATCGGTGGTGGTTGGCACCCACGCAGCCGAAGGAGACGACCACCCCACTGAGAGCGCCGCCGAAGATCGCTAAAGCAGCTTTGCCAGACGGTCCAGTCGATCCATCCAGAGCGCGAACGCCACGTATTTGCGCCCGTTTAAATCCGCGGCAACGCCGTGCCGCGGCATTACTCCCAAGGTCTGCCGGTTAAACCCGACCGCAATGACCCACCGCGAGGTGCCACCTGCCTGCTGTTCACTCCCGACCCCGTAAAAGCAGCAGCTCAAGCCGCGCCATGTCGTGTGTGGGCATCTTCACACCAAAGCCGGCTGTGTAAATGCCTTAGAGACCGTTGTGCAACGAGACATCATCACGCATCGGTCAACTGCGACTTGCGCCGCCCCAGCTTCTCTCAATCGCCCGCGCCCCAGGGGACATGGAGCCAAACAAACTCCGCCAATCCACATCTACCGTGTAGGCGGAGTTGCAAGACGGTTCAGCACAGCCAAACGCTGCATGCATTGGCGAACTGATCGCTATATAGTCAGCCAAAAGCACCGCACCCAGCGATCAGCCGCCATTTCCGCGCACGCACAGCACCGTAAGTAAAGCGCTGACTCAGTGTGCGGACCCACCGATAAACACGCGCCAAGCGAAGCCAGAGCAGGCATCACCGGCGCGGGGCAGCGTGGCACAAGCGAGGGAGCCATCCATGGATGTTTTGCAACCGGGCGAGCGAAGCTCTGTGCCAATGACATTGCGGTTGACCTGGCCGTTCATCACGATGGTGCTGGTCCTGGCTATCTGTGCCACTGCCAGCCTGCATGTCCTATCTACTGTGCGTGCGTTTGTCGCGGGCGAAAGCCTGTGGACCAAGGGACAGAAGGACGCCATCTATTTCCTCAGCGAGTACGCCACCAACGGCTCGCCCCAGTCCTTCAAGGGGTTCACGCGTGCCATGGAAATCCCACTGGGCGACCGTGCAGCGCGACTGGCCCTGGAGGCAACCCAAGTGCAGACGGATCTGGCGCGCGAAGGCTTTCTACGCGGTGGCAACCACCCCGATGACATTGATAGCCTGATCTGGCTGCTGCGCTATTTCCATCACTTTGATCTGGTGAAAAAGCCCGTGGACCAATGGCTGGTAGGGGACAAATACATCCTTGCGCTGGGCGCACTCGCACACGAAATCCACCAGACGACAACCGCTGGCACCGTGGACGCACCCACCCGCCAACGCTGGCTGAACACCATCGGCGAGATCAATGCAGGCGTGACCCCGGCGGCCCGGAACTTCAGCGAGGCCCTCGGCGAAAGCTCGCGCCACATCGTGCTCCTGCTCATGTGGACCAACATGGGCATGGCTCTCGGCTTGATCCTTCTGACCCTGTGGCACACCCGCACATTGCTAGCCCAGCGCCAGAACGCAGAACGCGCTCTGGAGGCCGAACGAGAGCAGGCGCGCACCACACTGGCAGCCATTGGCGACGCCGTGGTGACGACCAACACCCGCGGCGAGGTCACTTACGTGAACCCTGCAGCAGAAACCTTGCTGGCCCGCCCAGCTTCCCAGGCAACCGGGCAACCACTGGCGCAGTTGCTGGTCTTTGAGGTTAGTGCGCCGCCTCTATCTGCCGACGCCATGGTGCAGTCGCTGCTGCAGAACGATGGTGCCGCTAAGGGCAACATCCATCGCACGCTGGTGCGCCCGGACCAGAGCATCGTTCCGGTCCGGCTGGTGGGTTCGCCCATCCGGCACCGGGGTGTGGTAACCGGGGCAGTGCTGGCGCTACATGACGTCACACGCGAGCAGAAATATGTCGAACAGCTCTCGTGGCAGGCCAGCCACGATGCTCTGACGGGCCTCGTGAACCGCCGCGAATTCGAGCACAGGCTCGACGCCCTGCTCAGCCAGCCGCGCCAGCCGGGCCGCGAAGGTTCTTTGCTCTATGTGGACATGGACCAGTTCAAGCTCATCAACGACACCTGTGGCCACCAGGCAGGTGACGAAATGCTACGCGAGGTCTGCCGCGTGCTGCAAAGCCACCTGCGCGAAGGCGACACGCTGGCGCGGCTGGGCGGGGACGAATTCGGCATCCTGCTCAAGGACTGCCCCGTCGGCCCGTCTGCACGCATTGCAGAGCAATTGCGCCAGGCTGGCCAGGACCTGCGCCTGGCCTGGGAAGGCCAGCTGCTCACCACAGGCCTCAGCATCGGCATGGTGCAGCTCATCCCTGCGCTCACCTCCATCCAGGAAGCCATGCGCGTGGCCGACATGGCCTGCTACCGCGCCAAGGAAGGTGGGCGCAACCGGGTGTTCCTCTACGAGCCCGAAGATATTGAAATGACCCGGCGGGAAGGCGAAATGGACTGGGTGAGACGCCTGCGGCTGGCCCTGGAGCACAACCGCTTTCAGCTGCATGCACAGGCCATCCGCGCGCTGCAAGGCGCTGGGGAAGAAGGCCTGCACATGGAGGTACTGCTGCGCCTGCGCGAGGAAGAAGGGGGCCAACTGGTGGCGCCCGGCACCTTCATTCCTGCCGCCGAGCACTACGGGATGATGCCGTCCATCGACCGCTGGGTGATCCGGCACACGCTGCAGGCGCTGGCGCAGCACTTGCGCACCCCCGGAGCCCTGCCGCTACACACCTGCGCCATCAACCTGTCGGGCGCCAGCCTGGGTGATGACAGCCTGCTCAAGTTCATCCGCACCGCGCTCACCGAATCCGGGGTGGCGCCAGCGCTGCTGTGCTTCGAGATCACCGAAACCAGCGCCATATCGCACCTGCCCAACGCGGTGCGCCTGATGAAAGAGCTGCAGCACCTGGGCTGCCGGTTTGCGCTGGACGACTTCGGCGCCGGGATGTCGTCGTTCACCTACCTCAAGCACTTGCCCGTGCACTATCTCAAGATCGACGGAGCGTTCGTCAAGGACCTGCTGAACGACCCAACCAGCCGAGCCATGGTTGAAATGGTGCACCGCATCGGCCAAGTGATGGGCAAACAGACCATTGCAGAGTTTGCGGAGTCCCACGCCATCGTGGACGCATTGCAGCTCATCGGCGTGGACTACGCCCAGGGCTACGCGGTGGCAAAGCCTGTCCCGCTGGACCAGTGCCTGGGCACGGCGGCAACTGCGGTGCCTTGGACGCACCCCGCAGCCACCCCAGGCGCTGGCTGACCGCGCCGCTCGCCAGCACCACGCCGGGTACGACCAGCGCCAGCGCCACCCACCCGCCCTCAAGCGATTCTTCCAACAACCACGCCGCACCCAGCGCAGTAGATACCGGCACCAGCGCCGCAGACAGTGCCGCACGGGCCGCGCCCAGCCGTGCAATCGCCGCCGAATAGACCACCAGGCCCAGCACACCGGCCATCACCCCTTGCCCGAAGGCCTGAAGAGCCACGTCCCGCCAGGGCGCGGACACCAGCCGCGGAGCGCCCCACACCAGCACCACGGGCAGCAGCGCCACGGCAGACCCCAAATTCACCAGCGCAGCCCCCTGCCACGGCGACAGGCCGCAGCCGCGAAACGCCAGCGTGTACACCGCCCACATCACTGCAGCCAGCACAAAGAGCAGGTCGCCCCGCCAGGCAGCGAGGCCGTCGTGCCACACCCCCACGCCCAGCGTTGTCACTCCAGCCAACATCAGCACAAACCCCAACACGCGCCCCCGCCCCGGCCGGTCGCCCAGCAACGCCCAACCGCCCAGTGCCACGAACAGCGGCATGCAGCCCGCCATGAAAATACCCATATGGGCGGCGGGCGCCCACTGCACCCCCGCCAGCACCACCAGCCCAAAAGGCAGTCCGCCACACAGCACCAGCAACACCAGCCGGGCCACGGAGACAGACGGGGGCCAGCAGCTCCGCCGACACCACAGTGGCGCCAGCAAAAGCGCGGGCACGGCATAGCGCAGCACCGCCAATTCCACCGGCCCGAGCGACGTGGTTACTCCGTGGCGAGAAACGATCTGCCAGCCGCTTCCAATGAGCGCTGCTGCAAGAGCGGCCAGCACACCCAATGCCAGGGAAGACCGATTGTCCGGAGCATCAATAGCATCCACAACCCTAGTCTGCGGCGGGCCGGAGACCGCGTACGGGTGCGTTGTCAGGCCCTGATCTGGAACGGCAGGCAGGGCGTTGTCAGTATGAGCAGTCCCAGTATGGATAGAAGCCGGACGGGTGGAACACGGTGAAGATGTCATGGGCAACAGTCTCTTGCCCAAAGCCACCCCGGGCTATCAAATTCCTGCGGCGTTGGACATCAGACGAGCCGCCCAAGCGCTCAGCAGCCTTTCAGCGCTGCCCTCGCCTGCCCCAGCGTGACACCCACTTCCCTCCGGAACACTGCGCCCAGATGGCTCTGGCTGCAGTACCCCAGGTCGTGCGCCAGCGCCGCCAGGTCTGCCTCTCCCGCCTCCAGCCGCTGCAGGGCGGAGGCCATGCGCAGGCGCTGACGGTAGCTGTGCAAGCTCTGGCCCAGATGCCGGCTGAACAGGTGTGCCAGGTGAAAGATAGAGCAGCCGGCCACATCTGCCGCATCGCCCAGTGACCAGCGCTCGCCAGATGCTGCATGTACTTGCTGCGCCATGAATCTCCGGGCACGGGCCACGGCGGGGGGAGAGCTCGGCACCTGCGCAGGCTGCGATGCTGTGGGAGTGTGCGGCGCACCGGGCCCCAGCACGGCATGCAAGGTTTGGGGGGCGCCGTCAGTCGCTGCCACCTTGCCTTGGTGTTGAGCGAGAGAACTGCCGAGGCTGCGCCAGTGCGCGCGCAACTGCCACATGTCACGCGGCGAGAGCGTGCGCACCTGCAGCCCGGCCAGCCACGCTGTGCGGTGCTGCGCAGCACCGCAATGCGCGCAGACCACGATGCTGGTCTGCCCCGTGGGCTGCAAAGGGCGCATCCGGTAAGGCACACGCTGCGGCAGGCCCAGGGCGGTCAATCCATCAAGCAGAACAACGACGCCCGCCAGCTGGAACTCCAGCAGGCCGTCCGTGGGCACCACCCAGCGCCCGGATGCGGCTTCATAGGTCGCGCTCCACTGCACCGGAGCAGCATGTTTGCGCACCCGCTCTATGGTCCAGACCGCGTCCGCGTGCAACAAGGTACGCTGCTGGGGCATGGGCTGGCCGTGGAGGAGACCGACGCTGTAACGGCGTTACAGGGAAGACATCAAGCAGCACGGCCCGCGGGCCTACCGCGCCTTCTTGAAGGGCTTGTTGCCCCGGCCCGCATCCGTGGGCGCAGGGCGACCCGCCGGGGCGGAGCGTGATCCCGTCACACGCGGCGGCAGGCCGGTGTGCTGCGTCAGCATGCGACCCTTGGTGGGCTGCTGCACGCTGCGCGATTCAGGTGCCACGGCCGGCTTGGCGCCGGTGGGCGTGGAATTCTTGCGCCGCGCGCTCTGATAGCCCCCATCCGTCAGCGGCTGGAAGGTTGGTATCAGGTGGTGCTTGCCGTTGCCGATCAGGTCGGCACGGCCCATGGCCTTGAGCGCGTCGCGCAGCAGCGGCCAGTTGTTCGGGTCGTGGTAGCGCAGAAAGGCCTTGTGCAGGCGGCGGCGCTTGTCGCCGCGCACGATGTCCACCGCCTCGCTGTCGCGCGTGATCTTGCGCAGCGGGTTCTTGTTGCTGTGGTACATGGCCGTGGCCGTGGCCATGGGGCTTGGGTAGAAGGTCTGCACCTGATCGGCGCGGAAACCGTTCTTTTTGAGCCAGATGGCGAGGTTCATCATGTCCTCGTCGCTGGTGCCCGGGTGCGCGGCAATGAAGTACGGTATCAGGAACTGCTTCTTGCCCGCTTCTTCGCTGAACTTCTCGAACATCTGCTTGAACTTGTCATAGCTGCCGATGCCCGGCTTCATCATCTTGGTGAGCGGGCCCTGCTCGGTGTGCTCGGGCGCGATCTTCAGGTACCCGCCCACGTGGTGCTGCACCAGCTCCTTCACGTATTCAGGGCTCTTCACGGCAAGGTCGTAGCGCAGGCCTGATCCGATCAGAATCTTCTTGATGCCCTTGAGCGCACGGCCGCGGCGGTAGATCTTGATCAGCGGATCGTGGTTGGTGCCCAGGTTGGAGCAGATGCCGGGGTACACGCAGCTCGGCTTGCGGCAGGCGGCCTCGATCTCGGGGCTCTTGCAGCCCAGGCGGTACATGTTGGCGGTGGGGCCGCCCAGGTCGCTGATGGTGCCGGTAAAGCCCTTGACCTTGTCGCGGATGTCCTCGATCTCCTGAATGATCGAATCCTCAGACCGGCTCTGGATGATGCGGCCTTCGTGCTCGGTGATGGAGCAGAAGGTGCAGCCGCCAAAGCAACCGCGCATGATGTTCACCGAGAAGCGGATCATTTCCCACGCGGGGATCTTGGTGGCGCCGTCGTGGCTGCCGTTTTCGTCGGCATAGCTCGGGTGCGGGCCACGGGCGTAATGCAGGTCGAACACGTAGTCCATCTCGGCCGTGGTCAGCGGGATGGGCGGCGGGTTGATCCACACGTCGCGGGCGGTGACCCCTTCGCCGTGCGCCTGCACCAGCGCGCGGGCATTGCCGGGGTTGGTCTCCAGGTGCAGCACACGGTTGGCGTGGGCGTATAGCACGGGGTCACTTTTGACCTGCTCGTAGCTGGGCAGGCGGATCACGCTCTTCTCGCGCGGCGGCACCTTGAGCTTGGCCTTGAGCGTCGGGTTGGCCACGAACAACATCGGCTGAATAGCGGGGTTGGGCTCGGCGGATTTTGTATCTTTTTGGCCGCTAGCGCTTGTCCCACCTGCGGTACCAGCTACAGAATCAGGAGCATCATCCTTGCTGCAGGTAGTGCCTTGGGATGCCGCCTGCTCGCTGGTCGTCATGTAGGGGTTGACGTGCGCCTCGACACGGCCTGGCTCGTCCACGCTGGTGGAGTCGATCTCGAACCAGCCCTTGCCGGTCTCATCGTCGGGACGGCGCACAAAGGCCGTGCCACGCACGTCGGTGATCTGCTCCACCGGCTCACGCGCGGCGATGCGGTGGGCCACTTCGACCAGCGCGCGCTCGGCGTTGCCGTACAGCAGCAGGTCGCACTTGGCGTCCACCACGATGGAGCGGCGCACCTTGTCGCTCCAGTAGTCATAGTGGGCAATGCGGCGCAAGCTGCCTTCAATGCCACCCAGGATGATGGGCACGTCCTTGTACGCTTCGCGGCAGCGTTGGCTGTAGACGATGGCGGCGCGATCAGGGCGCTTGCCGCCAATGTCGCCGGGGGTGTAGGCGTCGTCGCTGCGGATCTTCCGGTCGGCGGTGTACCGGTTGATCATCGAATCCATGTTGCCCGCCGTCACGCCCCAGAACAGGTTAGGTTTGCCCAGTACCTTGAAGGGATCAGCACTTTGCCAGTCAGGTTGGGCGATGATGCCCACGCGAAATCCCTGGGCCTCGAGCGTGCGGCCAATCACGGACATACCGAAGCTCGGGTGGTCCACATACGCATCGCCCGTCACCAGAATGATGTCGCAGCTGTCCCAGCCCAGCTTGTCCATCTCCGCGCGGCTCATCGGCAGAAATGGGGCCGTGCCAAAGCGCTTGGCCCAGTACGGACGGTAGCTGGTCAAGGGCTTTGCGGCGCGCGCAAAAAAGGAGACGTCAACGGGGGCGTTCATGCAAAGGGGTTCGCGGCCGGCCCCTGTGTGATGAGGGCCTCGTGGGGCGGCTGTGGTGGTTAACCCGCGATTTTACGGCCGCTGGCCGTTTTTGTCGCTCTTTGTGGGTTGCCCTTGCATGAGGGAGGTCTTGACAATCCACCCAGCATATACTTGCCAAAGTCAATTAATTGCATGACAAAGGCATCTATGAGCAATGTCACCAACGCCCCCAAAACGGCTGCCGCCATCCTGCCGCCACCGGCCAGCGCCGTGAAGGCGGTGCGCCGCTTCAACCGCTTCTTTACCCGCCGGGTGGGCGTGCTGGACCCTTACCTGGGCAGCAATCTGTCACTCACCGACGTGCGCGTGCTGTACGAACTGGCCCACCGCGAGGCGCCCGTGGCCAGTGAACTGGCGCGCGATCTGGGGCTGGACGGCGGCTACCTCAGCCGCGTGTTGCGCAGGTTTGAAACAGAGGGTTGGCTCACGCGCAGCGCCAATGCCAAGGACGCGCGCCAAAGCGTGCTCACCCTCACCACATCTGGTCGCGAGGTGTTCGAGCCGCTACAGCAGCGGTCCCGGGACGAGGCCGCGGCGTTGCTCGCCCCACTGCCCGCTGCGCGCCAGCAAGAACTGGTGGCCGCCATGGAGCGCATCGAGACCTTGCTGGACCCGGCCTCCGCCGCCGCAGCAGCCCCCCGCATCGCCGTACTGCGCGACCCAGTGCCTGGCGACCTCGGCTGGGTGGTGCAGCAACATGGCGAGATCTACTGGCGCGAATATGGCTGGGACAGTAGCTTTGAGGCGCTGGTCGCAGAGATCGCCGCGCAATTTCTGCGCAAGTTTCAGCCCGCATGGGAGCGTTGCTGGGTGGCCGAGCTGGACGGCGAACGCGTGGGCGCTGTGTTTGTGGTGCGCAAATCGACCACCACCGCCCAGCTGCGCATGCTAATCCTGTCGCCCAAGGCGCGTGGGCTGGGTCTGGGCGCGCGCCTGACGGACGAGTGCATCGCGTTTGCGCGTGCCAAAGGCTACAAAAAGATGGTGCTGTGGACGAACAGCTGCCTGACGGCTGCACGGGGTATCTACGCAAAGCGGGGTTTCAAACTGATAAAGTCCGAACCGTATGAAGGATTTGGCCAGCCATTGGTGGGAGAAACGTGGGAACTGAGGCTGTAGCGCAGGGGACTGCGCAGCAAAACTGCCCAGCGCGGGTGAGCCAGCGTCACGTTTTCCGCGCCCCCCTGCCAACATGGGCGGGCCATAAAAAATGGTCCCGCAGGACCAATTTTGTATGAAGGTGCGACGCCTAGCGGCGCATACGGGCTCCAGCCCTTACCACTCGCCCACTTCCCGCACACGCTGAGCCAAATCAAAAGGCTCTTCTTCTTCCGCTATTGTGTCCACCACGAGTGCAGGAGTCGCCAAGGCGGCCGCGACCGGGGCCCGCTGAGGCATAAAACGGCCAAACACATGGCTGGCAAGGGTTTCGTGCAAGGGGGCGGAAAACGGTGTGGCAAACATGGCAGTTCCTTTTCTGATGGCCTGAGTGCTTTTAAATAGATGGCAACAGCGTAGACCACCGCAACAAGCCTCCAGTGTAGGAACGGAAGCCTTTTTAAGGTGTGACAGAACGCACAAACAACACGGTTTTGTCATTAAGGGTGTGCCTGTTGCGACAAACGGTAGGGCGCACGCCACACATCGATCATGTTGGCGCCGCCGTAAACTCGTCGCCCCATGCCCCACACCCTGGCCGCGCCCGCGCACAGCGAAGTCATCATCAAGAAAAGCCGTTTCATCGGCTGCGTACAACCCATGGCCGACCGCGCCAGCGCCCAGGCAACGGTCGATGCGCTGTGGAAGCAGCACCCCGGCGCCGCCCACATCTGCTGGGCGCTGCTGGCGGGTGGCCAGTCGGCAGCGGTGGACGATGGCGAACCGGGCGGAACCGCAGGGCGGCCCATGCTCGATGTGCTGCGCCATCAGGACCTGGAGGGGGTTTTGGCCACAGTGGTGCGTTACTTTGGCGGCGTCAAGCTGGGGGCGGGTGGCCTGGTGCGCGCCTACACCGATACCGTCGCCCAGGCCCTGCTGACTGCCCAAAAAGTAACCCTGCAGCGCATGAAAACGCTGCAATGCCATGTGCCCTACGCGCTGGAGGGCCTGCTGCGCCGCGAGATCGAAGCCACGGGCGCAGAACTGCTGAACGTGCAACACGGCACGCTGGTGGTACTGCAATTGCGCCTGCCCGAGACGCTGGCAACCGTCTTTGTGCAGCGCATCAACGACAGCGGCCAAGGGCGCGTGGGCTGGACTGACGCAGAAAATCTTTTGGCATGAAAGCGCAATACCCTGCACTCGTCATGCTTACAAATGCCTCTGCGCCTACAAGCACTTTAAGGCTTGGCCTGCACACTGGCGGCTCACCTGATCTGGGTGGGATACGAGGAGACACCCGATGAGCCAACCGCTCGACACCATCATCATCGGCGCTGGCACGGCCGGTTTGGCCGCACTGCGCGAGGTGCGCAAGCGCACAGACCGGTACATCATCGTGAACGAAGGCCCCTGGGGCACCACCTGCGCACGTGTGGGGTGCATGCCTTCCAAAACGCTGATCGAAGCGGCCAATGCTTTTCACCGGCGCCACGCTTTTGACGAATTCGGTCTGCGCGGCGCAGACCAGCTGACGGCAGACATCCCCGCCATCCTGCAACGCGTGCGCGCCCTGCGGGACGATTTCGTGGCAGGTGCCGTCAAGGCAACTGACGAACTGGGGAGCGCCCGCATTGCAGGTCGCGCTACCCTCCTCGGCCCCCGCACCGTGGACATTGACGGCACGCCGTACACCACCAAAAGCATCATCATCGCCACCGGGTCACGCCCCCGCGTGCCAGAAGAATGGCTGGCCTTTGGCGACCGCATGCTGACCACCGACACCCTGTTCGAGCAGCCCACCCTCGGCCCGCGCATCGCGGTGATTGGCATGGGCCCCATCGGCGTGGAGCTGTCGCAAGCGCTGGCGCGGCTGGGTTTGGAGGTGGCGGCCTTCACCACGGGCGACACGCTGGCCGGTTTGGCCGACCCCGCGCTGAATGCCGAACTGACGGCGCTACTCAAAAAAGAGATGGTGCTGCACACCGGCGCTCCTGCAGAGCTGCGCGAAGTAGCAGGTGGCATTGAGGTGCGCAGTGGCACCAACCGCGTGGTGGTGGATCAGGTCGTCGCGGCCATGGGCCGGGTGCCCAATATCCAATACATGGGACTGGAGACACTGGGCGTTCCGCTGGACAAGCGCGGCATGCCCACGGTAGACCCACAGACCCAGCAGATTGGCGATTTGCCGGTGTTTCTGGCCGGAGACGCCAACACCCACACTCCGTTGCTGCACGAAGCCGCAGACGAAGGCCATATTGCAGGCATGAACGCGCTGGCCGACACACCCACACGCTTCAAACGCCGCACGCCCCTGGGGATTGTTTTTTGCGACCCGAACATCGCCACCGTTGGCCAGCGCTTGGCGGATATGGACCCAGCCCAAACCGCCACAGGTACGGTCAGCTTTGGCAACCAGGGCCGCGCGCGCACTGCCCAACGCAATCAAGGGCGCTTGTATGTATATGCAGACAAAGCCACCGGCCAGATCCGGGGCGCTGAAATGTGCGCGCCCGATGGTGAGCACCTCGCCCACGTGTTGGCATTGGCCATCCACCAGAAGCTGACCGTGCATGACGTGTTGGGCATGCCGTTCTATCACCCCACTCTCGAAGAAGGGCTCAGGACTGCATTACGCGACGCGGCACGCCAACTGCCCCAGGTCCGCGAGTCCGATCTGGCGGCCTGTCGTCCCATTGGAGTGGCAGCGCTGGAATAGTCCGCAAGGTTTTCGGGCCCGGCGCTTCAGTTGTAACGCCCTCTCAAGTCTGCGGCCAGGGTGCCGATAAACCATCATTGCTCCCAAGGAATCACCATGGACGTCGCACTCTCCAACAGTATCGTCAGCACCGCCACAGCACTGGCCAGCGCCAAGACTTCAGACGCCTTGAACATGGTGGTGCTGAAAAAAGCAATCGACATCCAGGCGTCGTCAGCAGCTACCTTGCTGGATGCGATGCAGCAATCCATGCCCCAACCCGCCCTGGCCACCAGCGGCTCTTTGGGCACCCAGGTCAATACATTCGCCTGAAAGTAGGCTGGCGCAAGCGGTCAGGCAAGGCGCGCCAGCCTTACCCCGACCCCTTACCCCCAACTACCGCAGCCGCGCAGGCGACAGCCCCGCCACATCCACCTTCTCGCGCACCAACTCCTCGGCCAGCGATTCGCCCAGTAATAGTTGTCGCGCCAGTAGCGACGCACCCGCCGCGCTCTGAATCCCATACCCGCCCTGCCCGGCTAGCCAGAAGAAGCCCGGCACGTGGTTGTCCCAGCCAATCACCATGTCGCCATCAGGCACAAACGAGCGCAGCCCGGCCCAGGTGTGGGAGGGACGGCGGATCTGGAAGGTGGTCATTTCTTCAATGTGATAAATGCCCGTGGCCACATCCAGCTCTTCGGGCACCACGTCGTGCGGGTGCGTCGGGTCGGCGTTGGCGGGTGAACCCAGCAACTGGCCTGCATCGGGCTTGAAATAAAAACTTTCGTCGATGCCGATCACCGCAGGCCAGTGGGTGGCGTCCATGCCGTCGGGCACAGCGAAGGTAAAGGCGGTGCGGCGGCGTGGCTCCAAGCCAACGAGAGGAACGCCCGCCAGGCCCGCCACCACGTCGGCCCAGGCACCTGCGGCATTCGCGATGGTTTTGGCCTGCAGCGCCCGGCCATCAGCCAAGGTCACATGCCAAACGTCGTCTTCACGCTGCAAGGCCGTGACATCCGCATTCGTCAGCACCTGCCCGCCGCGTTGCCGCAGGCCACGCAAATAACCCTGGTGAAGCGCGTGCACATCAATATCGGAGGCTTCAGGCTCGCTCACGCCCGCAACGACGGCCTCGGGTTTCAGGCAAGGCAATTGGGCCAGCAGCGCGTCCTTTTCCACCCATTCCACGTTAGGCGATGCGGCATGGGCCTCTGCATAGGCCTGTTTCAGCAGGTCGAGCTGATCAGGCCCTGCCACATAGACCACACCACGGGGCGAGAGGATGGGGTCGGAGCCAAACTCAGGTGGCGGCGCGTCGTAGAAAGCACGGCTCGCCCGCGTCAGCGCCTGGATATTGGGCGTGCCATAGGTGGCCATGTACAAGGCTGCCGAACGGCCTGTTGTGTGGTAGCCGGGCTGCGACTCGCGCTCCAATAGCAGCACGCTGGCGCCCTTGACCCCGGCGCTCTCCTGCACTAGCTGCCAGGCCAATGAGGCACCCGCGATGCCCGCACCGATGACGATGGTGTCCACTGATTGCATGGTTGGTCTCCAGTCTCGATTCACACTGCGGACACTTGGGCCGTCGATGCAGCCCGGTCATCGCGCGGCAGGCTGCGGGCATCCCGCGCGTCCGGCGCGCCGGTCACGATGGAGGTCAGCGCGGGCTCGGCATTTGTTTGCATCAGCTTGGCGATGTCAGGCCGTGGGCGGGCCAGTCCGCCGATGCCCTTGAATGCCTGCTCCAGCGCGTGGCCTACGCCCAGAGTGTGCCGGTCGGCGCGAAAGCGCCCCACGATCTGCAGGCCAAAGGGCAAGCCAGCATCGTCCAGCCCACACGGCAGGCTGAGCGCCGGGTGGGTGGTCAGCGTGGTCACATAGGTCAGCGCTAGCCAGCGGTAGTAGTTGGCCTGCGGCTCGCCGTTGATGTGGCTGGCGAACAGCTGCGTCCACGCAAAAGGCGACACGGGCGTGGTGGGCGCCAGGATCACGTCGTACTGCTCATACAACTTCTGGAACCGCGCCAGGATGCGTGTCTGCTCGGCCTGCGCCCAGGCGCTGTCCAGCAACGTCATCGCCGCGCCCATCTCGTAGTTGGCGCGGGTGTTGGGGCCCAGGCTGGTGGGGTCGCGCTCATAGGCTTCGCGCGTGCTGGCCACAAAGGCTTCCGCGCGCAGCACGTCAAAACAGCGGTGTACATCGCCCAGGTCGATGTCGATGGCATCGCAGCTTGCAAACAGGTGCTTCATGGCCTGCACCTTCTGGCGGAACACAGCGCGGATGCTGTTGTCCACAGCGCAGGCGCCGAGGTCCTCGGTGTAGGCCACGCGCAGGCGGCTCAAGTCCACCATTTCGGGCAGCAGAAAACTCATCGGGTCCAGCGGGTAGCTCAGCGGGTCGCCCGCCGACATGCCCGCCGTGGCGGCCAGTTGCAGGCAAGCTTCTTCCACCGTGCGGCCCATGGGACCGACCACCGAAATGGGCGTCCAGCCCAGTAGCTTGCGCGAGCTGGGCACCACGCCGGGCGATGGCCGAAAGCCCACCACCCCACAAATGGACGCAGGGATGCGCAGCGACCCGCCCGTGTCCGAACCTGTGCACACCGGCAGCATGTCGCACGCCAGCGCAGCGGCCGATCCACCCGAGGACCCGCCGGCGTTCAGGTTCGGGTTGAACGGATTGCCCGTGGCGCCCCACACCGTGTTGCGCGAGTTGGCGCCAGCACCCATTTCGGGGATGTTGGTCTTGCCCGCCACGATGGCGCCCGCTGCGCGCAGGCGTGCCACCAGCACGTTGTCCTCCGCCGGGATGTTGCTGCGGTAGATCTCCGAGCCATAGGTGGTCAGCAGCCCGGCAGTGGCCTCCAGGTCCTTCACGCCCAGTGGTAGCCCGTGCAGCAGGCCCAGCGGTTCGCCACACAGCACCGCCTGCTCGGCCGCCTTGGCCTCCGAGCGAGCGCGGTCGTAGCAAGTGGCGGTGATGGCGTTCACATGCGGGTTGACGGCCTCGATGCGTTCAATGCACGCATCGAGCAGTTCCACCGGCGATACCTCACGGGTGCCGATGCGATGGCGCAGTTCGTTGGCGGTCAGCTCGACCAAGGTGTTATGGCTTGTCATCTCGGGCTTGTCTCCTTGTTCACACGGGGGCTCAATCAGCCGTGATGGCCGCCCGCTGTGCAATAGCGCGCATCAGCGGCAGCTCCTTGTCTATCAACTCGCTCACGGCCTTGGCAGAAGCATAGGTCGGTTCAAACCCCACGGCGATCAGTTTGTCGCGGGTTTCAGGGTCTGCCACCACCTGCGCCAGCGTTTGCTCCAGCCGCGCCTTGACGGAGGGCGGCAGGCCACGTGGCGCCACCATGGCCAGCCAGGTGTCCATCTCCACGCCGGGGTAGCCACTTTCTGCCAGCGTGGGCACCTTGGGCAGCAGGGCCGAGCGCTTGCCCGCTGTCACGGCAATCGCCTTGATCTTGCCGTCTTTCAGCTGCGGCAGCGCGGCCGACACGGTATCGACCGTGAATGGAATCTGCCCACCCATCAGGTCCACCATGGCGGGCGAGCTGCCCTTGTAGGGCACGTGCTGGATCTTCAGCCCCGCCGCGTGGAAGAACATTTCACCCGCAAACTGCGACGTAGTGCCCGCGCCATACGAGCCATACGAATACTTGTCGGGCCCCGCCTTCACCATGGCCACAAACTGCTTCACGTCGCTGACCGGCACGTCCTTGTTGGCCAGCAGGATCAGGCTGGTGCGCCCTGCAATGCCAATGGGCTCAAAGCTCTTGACCGGGTCGTACGGCAGCTTGGCGCGCACGGCGGGGTTGACCGTGAAGGTGGTGCCCGAACTCATCAGCAGCGTGTAGCCATCCGGCGCCGCCTTGGCCACATACGCCGCACCGATGGTGGTGCCCGCCCCCGCACGGTTGTCGATCACCACGCTCTGGCCCAACTTGTCGCCCAGCTTCTTGCCGATAAGGCGGCCCAGCACATCGGTGGCTCCACCGGGTGGGAACGGAATCACCAGCGTGATCGGCTTGGTGGGGAACGCAGCCTCCTGCGCCACGGCGGGGCCCCAAGCAGCGGCCCCCAGGGCACAAATGACAGCGGACGACAAAAGCAGTTGCTTGCGGTTCATGGGGTGCTCTCCAAAGGTGAACAAAGTTGCTAAATTGAGGAAACCAAAGGATGGACAAATCAGACTTGCGCAGCCAGCACGGCCCGCCCGTGCTGCACAAAGCCCTGGTACTGCGCTTCGGGCACCAGCAGGCCGCCCGTGGTCCACACCAAGTGCGTGGCGTTGTGCAGCACCGCATCCACGCCGGTGTTGGCCAGCCAGGCCTGCCCGGCGGTAGTGCCCGTCAGCATGGCCGGGCCGCTGAAGCCAGCGGCGGCCGATGGCTCGATGCGCTCGCCCAGGGCATCCAGCACTAGCACCAGCTGCGCAAACAAGGTGTCGTCGGCTACGGTGAACACGCCCGACAGCAGCGGCCGCATCAGCTCGGCCGCCAGCAGTGACGCACGCGGCACGGCCAGGCCATCGGCCTCGGTGCGGTTGGTCAGGCCCCAGTCGTACACCGACGGGTGGTTGCCCATGCCGTGTGTTGAATCCGCCAGCATTTGCACCATGAAGCAAGACGACTGAACAGGTTCGGCAAAGAAACAATGCACATGGGCCCCCAGCAACTGTCGCAGGCCAAACGTGATGCCCGCTGGCGCGCCGCCTACCCCGCAAGGCAGGTACACGATGAGCGGGTGCTCGGCATCCACCGCCACGCCCTGCTCCACCAATTGGTTCTGTAAATGCAACGCCGCAGCGCTATAGCCCAGCAGCAGCGAGAAGGATTGCTCGTCGTCCACAAAGTGGCACAGGGGGTTGCCGGCCGCCTCGGCACGGCCTGAAGCCACGGCGCGTTCGTAGTCGCCCGCGTGTTCCACCACCGTCACTCCGCGCTGCCGCAGGCGGTCTTTCTTCCATTCCTTGGCATCGGCCGACATGTGCACCGTCGCCTGAAAGCCCAGCGCCGACGCCACCACGCCAATGCTCATCCCCAGGTTGCCGGTCGAGCCCACCGCCACTTGGTAGCGGCCCAGTACCTCGCGCGCAGCCGGGGTGGCCAGCGCACGGTAGTCACCACCAGCCTCGACCAGACCGTGCTCTAGCGCAAGCCGCTCAGCAAACTCCAGCACCTCGTGCATGCCGCCCCGGGCCTTGATGGAACCCGCCACCGGCAGGCTGTGGTCGGCCTTGATGAACAAACGCCCCTGCCCTTCGACCAATCCGAGTGCGGGCCGCAGCGCGGCAGCAGGCCGCAGGGGCGACTCCACAACGCCCCCGGTGGCGCCCAGTTCAGGAAACACGTCCGCCAGCAGCCCTGCAAAACGCGCCATGCGGGCGGCAGCGGCGTTCGTATCATCCAGACTAATGCTGCGCTCCAAGGCCCGCAAAGCAGCGGCGGGATGCGCGTGCCGAGCCGGATTGGTCCACAGGGCGGGCTGGGCATTTCTCAATCGGCTGGCGAGCAGAGCATCCACAGCAGGCGTTGGTTTGTCAGGCGTCATACAAGGGCAAAGCGTTGGGGGTCTTGGCTGCATTCTTCGCCGGTCGCGCCTCCATCACAAACCATTTATATTGAGCAAAGCATTAGTATTAATAATGGACTTTCGCCTCTCCCCCTCCCTGCTCGCCTGGCTGCGCAGCTTTGATGCTGCCGCCCGCCACGGCAGCTTTACCAAGGCCGCAGCCGAGCTGTGCATCACCCAGGGCGCCGTCAGCCAGCAGGTCAAGCAGCTGGAAGACTGGCTGCGCCGCCCCCTGTTCTTGCGCACCCCCCGCGCCCTGGTGCCCACCCCCGAGGGCAAATGGCTGGCCGTGGTGCTGCGCGAGAGCTTTGACGCCATCGAAAGCACCCTGGCCCAGATGCGCCAGCCGCCCGAGGCGGCCACCGCCACCCTGAGCTGTTCGCCCTCGTTTGCCATGAGCTGGCTCACCCCCCGGTTGGGCGACTTCTTTCGCCAGCACCCGCACACAGGCCTGCGCGTGTTTGGCGAGTTCCACACCCTGGACCGCACCCGCATGGTGCAGGGCGGCATCGAGGCCGCCGTGCGGTTCGATTTAGGCGGCTACCACGACCTGAACGCCACCGTGTTTCTGGACGAGTGGCTCATCCCCGTGGCCAGCCCCGAGTTCCTGGCCCGCCACCCGCCCATCACCCAGCCGCAAGACCTGCACGGCGACTGGCTGCTGCACGACGGCAGCGCCTGGGACGGCGCCGACACGTACGAAGAATGGCAACACTGGTTTGCACAGGTAGGCGCCACACCGCCACCCTGGGCAGGCGGCCAGCAGTTCAACCTGTCGCAACTGGCCCTGGGCGCTGCGCTGGCCGGCCAAGGCATTGCCATGGGCCGCGCGGCGCTGGTGCTGCAGGACGTGAAGGCCGGGCGCCTGGTGCCGCTGCTGGGGCGCAGCGTGTTGTCGCGGGCGGCGTATTCGTTTGTGACCACGACACACCCCAGCCCGGCGATGCAGCTGGTGCGGGATTGGTTGGGGGATGAGGCGCTGCGGTTTTGTGGGGAGCGGGGGCAGGTGCTTCCAGCGCCGCAGGATGCCAGGTAGCTGGGTAGGTCAGGTAGCAACGCCCAACCGGCGCACTACCCAGCAACTAGGTGTCAGGTTGTACCCAGCGAGTCACCGTGAATACTACGACTAAATATTCGGTGTTTTTGGCCTCTAACGCTTATTGAGCAAGCGCTAGCAGCTATTATTTTTTGACCGATTCTTGGCTGTTCCCTGCCAAGGAATCCTGAGACAACTGGCCCTGTAACGCGGTCCGCTCACTCACTGGTCATCCTCGCGTGGGCCGCTAACCGCTCGTCGCTTTCCACGGGCTGGTGGCGGCCAGGCGATGGTAGCCTTACAAGGCAGTCGCCCCGGCCCTGGTCGCAATACCTGTCAAGCGGTCGATGGGCTCGGGGCGGTGCTCTAGGTATCCCTGCGCATAGTCCACCCCCATCTCCTTGAGGCGCTCCAGCACTTCTGGGCTTTCTACAAACTCTGCCACTGTTTCCAATCCCATCAGTCTGGCGACATCGGCAAAGCAGCGAACCGCCGCTTCGTCCAGTGGATTGCTCAGGAGGGTTCGAATGAACTGCCCGTCAATCTTGAGGTAGTCAACGGGCAGGGCTTTGAGATACCCGAACGACGATGCGCCAGCACCGAAGTCGTCCAGCGCGACTTTCACGCCGACTGCGCGAACATGGCCGATGAAGATTGCCGCATCTGCAAGGTTTGTGACGGCGGCTGTTTCGGTGATCTCCAGGCAGAGCCTGGAACACGTTGCAGCACCTGCTGCGGCGAACAGTGCGAGCGCCCATGCGTGAAAGGCCCTGTCGCCCACGGACTGGCCCGAGAGATTGACGCTGAGGCTGTCGATAGCGTCGGGCTCGTCCAAGCATTGCAGCCACCGGACCGCGTTTTGTAGGACCCAGCGGTCGATGCGCGACGCCAGATGAAAGCGCTCGGCGGCAGGTAGAAACACTCCGGGCTGCACCAAGGATCCATCGTCGTTTCTCAAGCGCAGCAGAACTTCGGCATGAATGCCCAGCGCTTGATCCCTCAGGCAATGGATGCGCTGCGCAAACAACACAAAGCAATCGTGGTCCAGCGCGTGCTGGATCCGGGTCGTCCACTGCATCTCATGGTTTCTTTCGCGCATGGTTACGTCGGTTTCAAACCACGCATGGACGCGATTCCTGCCAGCCTCCTTGGCTGCGTAGCACGAGGCATCGGCAGCCTGCTGGATGGCTGCGGCATTGGCCCAACGCTTGTCCAGCGGAACGAGGCCAATGCTGGTACCGATCCGAAAGCGTCGCTCCCCATGTATGAATCGAAAATCGTTCATGCGGTCACAGATCTTCTGGGCAACTCGGCTCGCCTGTTCCATGGTGCAGTGTTCAAGGATGATGGCGAATTCGTCACCCCCCAGGCGAGCAAGGGTGTCGAGCGTACGGATCGAGTCCCCCAGCAGCTTGCTGACCTGCTGCAACAACTGGTCCCCGATGGCGTGACCACACGCATCGTTGACCAGCTTGAATTGGTCCAGATCGATATAGAGCAGCGCATGGTTGCTGTCGTTCTCCTGCGCATGGCGCAGTGTTCGGAGCAATCGTGACTCGAACTCCGCGCGGTTTACAAGGCCGGTCAGCGAGTCGTGCGTGGCGCGATAGGTCATCTCGCCACTGAGCCTGCGCTGCTCGCTGACATCATGGAAGACGAGGACGACGCCGAGCATTTCGCCCTGCGGACTGCGAATGGGGGCCGCTGAGTCCTGGATGCCGTATTCAGTGCCGTCTCGCGCAATGAGCAAGGTTTTGGGGGCCAGGCCCACCGTCTTGCCTTCAGCCAAACAAGCGGCAACCGGGTCGGGTGCAGGCTCGCGCGTTTCTTCGTTGATGATGTGAAAAACCTGCAGCAGGGGACGCCCAATCGATTCCGAAGATAGCCACCCTGTCATTCGCTCGGCCACCGGGTTGAGCCAGCTGACCAGCCCATCGGCATTGGTGGTGATGACGGCGTCCCCAATCGACTGGAGTGTGACCCTCATCAGTTCGTGCTGCTGAGCCAGTTCGGCGCTGAGCCGCAGCATGGCATCGTCACGGCGTTTTCTCTCGGAAATGTCGACGTGAATACCAAACACCCACTCGGGCTTGCCGTCGGCGGTGCGTGTGATGAGCCGCCCCCGGTCCTCGACCCAGATCCAGGAGCCGTCGCGATGGCGCAGGCGCAGCTCGGACACATAGGCATCGCTGCGGCCCGCAAAATGCTCGCGCAGCAACTGCTGGGTCTGGGGCAGTTCGTCCGGGTGGGCGATGTCCGCGCGGTACTGGTTCGTTATTTCGCCCAGTTCTTCGACGGTCCAGCCGATGATCTCTGCCCAGCGGGGGTTGACGATCACCTCGCCGGTTCGGACGTTCCATTCCCAGGTGCCTGCGTTGGTGCCCTCTATCAGGTTGCGCAAGCGCTCGTGTTCCCTTTGGAGCTCGCGTTCTGCACGCCTGCGAAGGGTCACATCCTCGACCACAGCCAAGCTGCGCATAGGCAGGCCTTGACCGTCTCGCTCCAGAATGGCTGATAGCAGCACATCGATGATCTCTCCGTGGCTCGTGACCATTTGATAGGGCACTGCATCACATCGGCCCTTAGCGAAAAAGGTCGGAAGTACTTCTTCTTTGGCGCGTCTACGGGATTCGTCGGTGAGGAAGTCTGAAGACAGTCTGCCGATGACGTTGTCCCGACGGTATCCAAGGCAAGCGAGCCACGCATCGCTCACATGCAGAATTCGGCCCTGGGCATCAATCGAGTGCAGCATGGCGGGCGTGGTCTCGTACATCGCCTGCAGTCGGCCTTGGGCAACCACTAGCGCCAGTTCTTGCTCTCGCCGCTGCGTGATTTCCTGAAGCGTGCCGCGCAGGCCACTGATGCTCCCTGACGCATCGCGCACAGCCTCGCCGCGCGCCTCCACCCAGCCTGGGTGGCCGTCCGGTCGTCGGTACCGCAGGTCCAGGGTGTAGTCCTCGCCGGTATGCAGCGCATTGGATACCCGCTCCGCGAGCCTGGCATAGTCTTCTGGCTGGTAAATGCGAGATTGCTCTTCAAAACTGGGGGCAGGCGCCTGCGGGTCGCCGCCGAGCATCGAGTACATCTGGGGAGACCAAGTAACGACATCCCCCTCGACTTGCCAGCTCCAACTGCCCGTTTGGCCGAGCCTCTGGGCTTCTTCCAGCGCCAACTGCGTTGTCTTAAGTGCCGTAACGTCACTGACATTGACGAAGAAGCCCAGTACCTCGCTGCCTGCGATATCGGGGACGTAGTGCGCCAGGATGTGCCGGCGACTTCCATCAAAGTTGGTCACTGCACGTTCGAAATTCTGTTCGTGTCCTGCCAGCGCAGCGTGGGCATATTCCTCGTTCCATTCAACGATGCGTTCACCCAGCAGCTCTTCGCGCGACATGCCGATCAACTCGTGCGGCTGCCTGCCGAACCATTGCGCGTAGGCATGGTTGGCAAAGCGGCATCGCCGATCCTTACCCCAGTAAGCCACCATGCCTGGGATCGCGTCAGTGATGGCGCGAATAAAGCGCTGGCTTTCGCCGAGCGCCAAGCCCGCCGACTCCGCCAGGTTGCGCTGTTCAATCAGTTCAGCCTCGAAGCGGTGGCGCTCGTGGGTGGAAACAAGGCTCCAAAAATAGGCGGGAACGCCCTGGTATTCCCCCCGGCGACTATTGAGTAGCACAGGCACCCGGGCTCTGTCGCAACCGCTGACTTGCAAATGGATCTCGCTGATCTGCCCATCCCGCAGCAACGTGGGCCAAATATGGGTCTGCAGAAAAATGCGGCTGGCTGGCGGCAGCAGTTCCTCAAACAATGCCCCGATACGATTCTCTCGTTCCCCCCCCGCAAGAGCGAGAAGGGCAGCATTGACGTCGAGCAGGAGGCCCGCTTCGTTCGTGACAACCACCGCGCAGGGCAATTGGTCCAGCAGATTCATGAAAAGGGCCTTGCCTTTGCGTCAAGCAGCGACGGCAGCGTGATCAAGGTAGTCACGCATGGCGTTGATCACGAGGGATGGGTTGCTCATGTGCGCGCAATGGCCGGCAACGTCGAGCACTTGCAGCGTGCTGTCCGGCAGGTGGGCATGCAGATACTCCCCGACGGAGAGGGGCGCCAGAGTGTCGCTGCGGTGTTGCAATAGCAGTGATGGCCGCGAGACCTTGGCCAGGTCAGCCCGGTTGTCCGCGAAGAATGTGGCCCTGGCGAACACCTTTGCAACTGCCGGGTCCGTCGAGCAAAAACTGTCTGTCAGCGTGCTAGCGACGTCGCCGGCTCCTGCATTCCCCGCAACCACCGGCGCCAAGTAGTTGGCCCATCCCATGTAGTTCTGATCCATCAGCGCCAGCAGACCTTCCAGGTCGTCGCGCTCGAAGCCCCCCGCGTAGCCGGGCGGGTCATTCAGGAAGCATGGAGACGGGCCCAGCAAAATCAGCCGGTCAAACAGCGAAGGCCGCTCGATGGACGCGAGCATGCCGATGCTGCAGCTGACCGAATGACCCACAAAGGTCACTCCCTCGTCCAGACCAAGGGCATCACACACTTCCAGGACATCCAGCGCGTAGCCCCGAAGATCGGCATACCGCAACCGGTCAAACGCCGCGCGGTCCGAGCCGCCGCTGCCCACATAGTCGAACAGCACTTGGCGGTGCGTAGCTCTGAACGCAGGTGTAATCAAGCTCCACATATCTTGATTGCACCCAAAGCCGTGCGCGTACATCATCACGGGGCCTTCGTCGCCCAGAACTTTGACATTGTTTCGTTTCAAAACGCTGCTCATGGCGCATTTCCTCGGGTTGATACGGTATCAGGGCAAACCGGTTCCTACCATTTCGTAGGTTGCCATGCACTATAGCGACGCAGGCGCTGATTGGCCGGGTGAGATGGGCGGTGGTGCGGCCAAACCCCGCGGTTGACAATAGTTTGCAGTTCGCCCGTGAATCCGGGTGCAACGCCATCTCACTAGTGTGAGACGGGCAAGATCACGCCGTCATAGCTAAGAGTGGCGGCCGGTATCTCGGGTGCGATCCAGCACTTGGCCGACATGAAAGACTCCAAGGTGATCGTAGCGATCAACAAGGCCACAGAGACGCCGATCTGCGGCGTGGCCGCCTATGGGTTGGACGCTGACCTTTTCTCCGTTGTGCCAGAACTGGTCTCAGCGCCCTGATACAGCCCAGTGCATCTGCTGGTAAAAGCCTGAAGGTATCGCTTGCAATGCCTTTTCTATCGGACCAGCGTCGGGCAATGACTGCTGTGAGCCACATAGCGTCAGTTCGTCAATCCGAGACCGGTGGCCGCAGTCGCTGCATTGCCACCGTTCCGGGCAGTCCCGGTGTCTAAGACATCAAAAGCCAAGGAACAGTGGCAGAGACTGGACTGACTTACCGCGGCCATACCTACTACTTTCCGCTAGGCTGTGACGAAAATCTCGCAGCGAGATAAATACTATGATCTTTTTTAGTATTAAGAGTATAAATATCATCATGTCTACCGACCTCATCTCCACCCTTGCCGCCGCCCGCAAAGCCCACCAGATGACCCAGGCCCAGCTTGCCGAAAGCGCGGGCCTCAGCCGCATGACGGTGCAGCGCACCGAAGGCGGCGACCTGGACCCGCGCTACTCCACCCTGGCCGAGATGGCGCGGGTGCTGGGCATGGACATCATTGCCGTGCCCAGCAGCCTGCGGCCCAGCCTGGAGGCGTTCATTCAGGCGGGGGGCAAGTTTCTGGGCCAGCCGGAGGGTGTGGATGCGCCGCCCTCCGTGGTGGACGGTCTGCGCCGCTAACGGTAGCAACACTCCATGAGCACCTCGATCCGCTACCTGCGCCTGTACCTGCACCGCCCGGCGAAGGCGGACGGGGCGGCGGGCGGTCGCGAAGCCATTGGCTACCTCTCGCAGTACGGCGACATCCTGCGCGTGTCGTTTGACGAAAGCTACATCCGCAACCCGCAGCGCCCCACCCTCTCACTCAGCTTTCAGGGTGCGGACGAGGCCGCGACGCAGCAGATCCTCGCGTCGGCGCGGGATGCGCGGCTGGTGCGCACTGATGGGCGCTGGCCGGTGTACTTTCAGAACCTGCTGCCCGAGGGCCACAACCGCGAGCGGCTTGCGCGCGAGCGTGGCTGCAGCCCCGATGACGAGTTCGAGCTGCTGGCCGCCGCAGGCCACGACCTGATGGGCGCGCTGGAGGTGGAGCCCATGCCCGCGCAAGACGGCATTCCGGACGTGGTGCGGCACTGGCACACCACGCAGGGGCTCGATGTGCTGGAGCCGGGGTTTGTCGAGTTCCCGGTGGAAGACGCTGCATCGCTGCCCGGCGTGGTGACCAAGTTCAGCGCAGTGCAGGACGGCCGCCGTTACACAGTGCACCGCCAGGGCGCGGCGGGCAGCGTGATCTTGAAACTGCCCACCACCGCCCACCCCGACCTCGTGGCCAACGAGTACACGGGCTACCAGTTGTGCCGGGCGCTGGGCCTGCACTGCGCTGACGTAAGCGTCATCACCCGCGCCGAGGCCGAGCTGCCCGATGCCGTGCCCTTCAACGAAATTCTGGCCGTGCAGCGTTTTGACCACCTGCCCGGCGGCGCCCGCGTGCACATGGAAGAGTTCAACCAGGTTCTGGGCTACACCCCACGCCAAAAATACGGCAAGACCCATGGCAAGGGTGTGCTGCACGACTGGGCCACCATGTTGCGCGTGCTCAACCGTCTGAGCCGCCAGCCTGTGCAGGACACGCGCGAGTTTCTGGCGCGCATGGTGGCCTTCATCCTGATGGGCAACACCGACGCACACCTGAAAAACTGGGCCCTGGTCTACCCCGATGGCCGCGTGCCGCAGTTGGCGCCGGTGTACGACCCGGTGTGTGTGGCTGCGTTTTTTGAGGGCGTGCCCGACAGCCAGTACGCCGTGAACCGGGCCATCGACAAAACCTTGTTGGCGCTGACCTGGGACGACCTGGAAGGCCTGATGAAAACCGCCGGGCTGTTGCGCGTGCCGCGGCACCTGGCGCTGCTGCGGGGGGTTGTCAGGCAGGCGCAGGCGGACTGGCCTGCGCTGCTGCAGGATGCGCCGCAATCCGTGCGAGCCGTGGTGACCCAAAGGCTTGGCGGGGCGGTTGCTCTGGGGCGCTGAAACGCTGAGGATGTTGGGAACCCCGACGCTGCCTGCGTTCGGATCTCTTTGTGGGCGTGAAGGGCTTCTTACATCTCGATAAGATGCGCCATGGAATCACCTCCCCCGATCCCTGCCGATGAGGCACGCATCCAGACAGTGCTGACAGACCCGCAGCGCTTGGCAGCGGTGTTCAACACCGGTCTCCTGGACACACCTTCCGAAGAGGGCTTTGACCGGCTGACCCGACTGGCGGCCAAGCTCACCGGGGCGCCGGTCACCTTTGTGTCGCTGGTTGATGCGGACCGGGATTTCTACAAAAGCACTTTTGGCATGAGCGAGGCGTTGAACAGCGCCCGCGAGCTGAATGGGCGCACGTTTTGTCACCATGTCCTGGTGTCTGAAGACGCCTTGATTCTGGAAGACGTCGCGCAGCTGCCGGTCTTTCGCGATGTGCCTGCGGTGGCGTCGTTGGGGGTCAGGGCCTATGCGGGCATTCCGCTCAAAACAGAAGCGGGAGAAATGCTGGGCAGCTTCTGTGCGGTGGATTTCCAACCCAAACAGTGGAGCAAGCGGGATATTGAAATCCTCGTAGAGCTGGCCCACTCTGCCATGCGCGAGATACGGCTGCGCAAGGCGCTGCACGAAGCAGAGGTGCTCAATCAGCAGTTGCTGGCACAGGTCAAGCGGGTGGATGAATTGAACCAAGCGCTCAGCGAACTGGCGACCACCGACGCGTTGACGGGCCTGAACAACCGGCGGGCCTTTGACCACAGCCTGCAGCTGGAGATGGCCGTTGTGGAGCGCAGAAACATACCCTTGAGCCTGCTGATGCTGGACGTGGACCACTTCAAGCACATCAACGACCAGTTCGGCCATGACGCAGGCGACAAGGTGCTGATCGCCATCGCCCAGATGCTGAACGGCTGCGCCCGGGTGGTCGATGTGGTGGCCCGGGTGGGTGGCGAGGAGTTCGCGGTCATCCTGCCCAACACCGACGCCGACGGCGCGCTGGAGGTCGCCGAACGCATGCGCACCACAGTGGCCCAGGCCAAGTGGCTCGCGCACCCGGCAACGATCAGCATTGGCGTTGCCACCCTGCAGATCAAGGAGTCTGCGAGCCGCCTTTATTCGCGCGCAGATGCCGCGCTCTACGACGCGAAGGCAACAGGGCGAAACCGGGTGGTCATGGGGTAGACCAGGGTGAGGCCCGTTCCACCCGCGTCGCCAGGCATCCAACTCGCTGGGGCGCAACCGATACGACGCGAGGCATCGGTTGATGTCGCAATAAAAGTATTGCGACACGAAAAAAGACTATTGCGACGTCAAACACATTGCCGCGCGTCCAAACATGGCATCAATTTATGAAAATTGATAGCTACCAGCGCTTATCTACCAAGCGCCAGAGGCCAATTTGGCTCAAAAAATTACATTCACAAGCACCCTAACGAGCCCGCAGACCGCGTTTTTGGATACCCTCAGAGCGTTTGTGCGACCGGTCAGCGAGATCGGTCGTCACCCACCCTCATCGCGCAACCGCCAGAAAGGGAGCCCTGTGGCCAAGATCTTGGAAGTGAAATACGAAAACCAGGCCCAAGCCCGCGTGTGCGAAGTGGCCTATGAGAGCCAGGCCGACTTGTGCTTCCACGAAGTGGCCTACGACACCCAGGCCGTCGGCGACGCTGCGTGGTTCTTCGTGGCCTACGATAAACAGGCCAGCTTTCGGATCTTCAAGGTGAAGTACGAAACCCAGGCCGACCTGAAAGTCTTCAAGGTCAAGTACCCCGAACAAGCGGGCTGGCGCACCACGGGGCACGCGCTGAAGGGCAAACTGGGGTGATCGGCCTCTCGCGGTTCCACCACGAGGTTGCCGCTTAGCCCCCTACGAACCTCTGCACCTGCTCGCCCAGTCCGGTTGCGCCCAACCGCACCACATCGCCCGCCTTCAGAAACCACGGCGCGGGTTTCTGGCCCAGGCCTACGCCTGCGGGCGTGCCGGTCAGGACCAGGTCGCCGGGCTCCAGCGTCATGAACTGGCTGATGTACGACACCACGGTGGGCACACCAAAGATGAAGTTGCGCGTGCTGCCGTTTTGCACGCGCTGGCCGTTCACCTCCAGCCACAGGTCGATGGCGTGCGGGTCGCGCACCTCGTCGGCCGTGGCCAGCCAGGGGCCGATGGGGGCGAAGGTGTCGTAGCTTTTGCCTTTGTCCCACTGGCCGCCGCGCTCCATCTGCCAGGCGCGTTCCGACACGTCGTTGGCCAGCACATACCCGGCCACATGCGCCAGCGCGTCGGCTTCGGTCACGTGGCTGGCGCGGGTGCCGATGACGATGCCCAGCTCGACCTCCCAATCCGTTTTGACAGCACCGGGTGGTATGCGCACATCGTCGTTCGGGCCGCTGAGCGCGGTGACCGCCTTCATGAACAGCACGGGTTCGGCAGGTGCTTGCATGCCGGCCTCTTGGGCGTGGTCGGCGTAGTTCAGTCCCACGCACACGATCTTGCCGACACCTCCCACGGGGCTGCCCAGGCGGGGGGCGCCGTCTACCACCGGCAGGCGGCTGGTGTCGATGGCGGCCAATGCGGCCAGGGTGCGGGGGTTGAGCTGGGCGGGGCCGATGTCGGACAACAACATGGACAGGTCGCGCAGGGTGCCTTGGGCGTCCACCAACCCGGGGCGTTCGGCGCCGGGCTGGCCGTAGCGAATGAGTTTCATGAAGATCCTTGAGGGGGTGAAAAACGGCGGCGCCAGGAGCTAGCGAAACCGGTCGCGCAAAGCGCGCAGCATACCCACCGCAGCGATCCCGCGCAGACGCCAAACGCTAGCGCAGTGTTTCACGCTTGATGGCACAAATAATAAGGACGGATTTTTGGCTCTGGCAAGGCGCAAACCGGAGCGATACCGGGTGTATCGCGAGGATTTGCAACGCCGCCAGGGGCGAAAAGACGCCTTTTTATGTGCCAGATAGCGCGAAACACTGCACTGGTGCCATGCCGCATCACGACGCCTGCCGGGGCGACCGGCTGCGGGCCGTGCGGCGTAACATCCTGCGGGCGATCAGGCCTGCAACAAGCCTGTCGAACCTCCCCCGAAGCGCGATCACGAGAATTCCTGAATTGATAGCTGCTAGCGCTTATCCATAAAGCGTTAGAGGCCTTTTTGACCAATATTTTGATATGGCCGACCATGCCTTGCCCCCCTCCCCCGATCCTCTGGCTACGGAGCAGTCCAAGCAGCCCGAGCGCCCCCAGCCCCGCAACCCCGCTGACCTGTTCTGGTCGTTTACCTGGCTGGCGCTGCAAGGTTTTGGTGGCGTGCTGGCGGTGGTGCAGCGCGAACTGGTGGAGAAAAAGCGCTGGATGACGAACGAAGAGTTTGTCGAGGACTGGGCAGTGGCGCAGATCATGCCGGGGCCCAACGTGGTCAACCTCAGCATCATGATCGGCGACCGCTACTTTGGTCTGCGCGGCGCGTTTGCGGCACTGGCCGGCATGCTGACGTTTCCGCTGATGCTGGTGCTGACACTGGCCGTGGTGTATGCCCAATTTGCCAGCCACCCTGCCGTGGCGGGCGCGTTGCGTGGCATGGGCGCGGTGGCTGCGGGGCTGATTGCGGGGGTGGGCATCAAGCTGTTTGTGTCCATCAAGAACCACCCCCTGGGGCGACCGCTGTGTGTGGCGCTGGCGGGGCTGACCATTGTGGCCATGGCGGTGCTTCGGCTGCCGCTGTTCTGGATCTTGCCAGTGCTGGGCGGCGCGGCCTGCGTGCTTACGTTTCGAAAGATCAAGCCATGACCGACGCGGCGCAACAGGTGGCCGCCCTCGGTGTCGCCGACTGGCTCAATCTTTTTCTGTATTACATGTCGCTGTCGCTGCTGGCGGTGGGCGGCGCCATTGCCACCGCGCCCGACATGCACCGCTATCTGGTCGAGCGCCAGGTCTGGCTGACCGACCCGCAGTTCAGCGCATCCATCGCCATCGCCCAGGCCGCCCCTGGCCCCAACGTGCTGTTTGTGGCCCTGCTGGGCTGGAATGTGGGCCTGAACGCAGGCGGCAGCGGGGCCATGGGCTGGCTGCTGGGCGCCCTGGGCATGGCGGTGTGCATGCTGGGCGTGATGCTGCCCAGCAGCCTGCTGACCTGGACGGCCACCCGCTGGGGCCACCGCAACCGCGAGCGGCGTGCGGTGCGCGCATTCAAGCAAGGCATGGCGCCCGTGGTCATCGGCCTGCTGCTGGCCACATCCTGGGTACTGGCCCGCGCACATGGCGACCCCACACAGGACTGGCCCCTGTGGCTGCTGACGGCCACGACCATGGTGCTGGTATGGCGCACCAAGCTGCACTTGTTGTGGATGCTCGGGGCTGGGGCGGTGCTGGGTGCAATGGGCTGGGTGTGACGGAGCACACCCAGGTGCGCCGTTTCACGATGGGCGCTTGAGCCCAGCCAACTGCGCCATGGGCACGGCCTGCAGCGCAGCTTGCAGATCGGCCATGGGCAGGTTGCCGCTGCCTTCCAGCAAGACCCCATTGGGCATCAGCATGACCAGGCTCGCGCTGGTGCCGTCCTTGCGGTAGTTCTCCTTGATGGCCACGCCATCGCGGCGGAAGACGCGCTCGACCTCCTCGGGCGTTTCACGATCCACCGTGCTGCTGGACCAGCCCGCCATTCCCAATGCCAGCGCAGGCACTGCTCCGATGTCTTGCATACGCACCTCTATCAGGCGTTCGCCCTCGGAATACTGTGCGCTGACCTTGGTGAACTGCACGCCCAACGCCGCTTCGCTGCGCGCCTCCACTGCTGTGCGTGGGATGGTTCCCAACGCCTCAGGCAGCAGCGCGCGAAGTGTTTCAGGCGCCAAGGGCGCTCCCCCCTTGCCGCCCAGCGCGGCGCTCATCATGTCGCCCATGGCCTGGCCTGCGGCCTCGGTGTCGCCCCTGGCCTGCGCTTCTTCCATGCGGCGGCTGGCAGCCTCGACTTTGGCGGTGTCGATGCTGATGTCCGTCCCAGGCACTTTGACACTGACAGGAGCGCCCTGTGCAGGCGCGCGGCCCAGCGCGCCTGTACCCACCACACTGCCGAGGCCTCCAAGGCCACCTGTGCTGCCCAAGCCAGACAGGCCGCCCGGACGCGGCGTAACCAGCGAGGTCACCAGCCCCACCACCAGGGCAGCTACCACGCCACATGCGATGAGCGCAGCGGTGTAGCCCACGGCACGGGCTTGCGGCACACGCATAAGCACCGGAACGCCAAGGTAGACGAGGTAGACCGAGTACAACGCCGTAATCACCCCCAGCATGCCCAGCGAAGGGAGCACGCTGAACACCCCGCCCAGCCAGCCCGCCGTGCAGCCGTAGGCGATGAGCTGAAACGCCTTGAACAATTGCGCCTGGCCGCCAAACCGTGGAGCCAGTGCGTTGGCCACCACGGCCATCACAAACACCATGGCAAGTGACATTGCGTAGCCCACCACCATGCCCACCAGGCCCTGCACGATCGGTACACGCACCGAGATGCCAAATGCCCCCACGCCCACCAGGCTGTAGCCAATGAAGCCTGCCACCGCAGGTATCGCCGCCAGAAAAACGAGGTAGCTGAGGTAGATGCCGCCAATGGAGCCGCTTTCGCGGTCCGCCGCATGCCAAGTTTCGCGCGGCTTGAGCAGTATGCCCATCACGCGCTCCAGCATGGCCTTCGCAGTGGCGTGGCTGGCAGGCGCGGTGCCTGCTGCAGACGCACTCACAGACGGGTCGGGATCGAGGGCGGTGTCATTGGGACGAGTCATGAAAATCTCCTGGGTTGAATGAATCGCGCAGGCACTGGAGCGGCGTCCATGCAACGCTCTGCAGGCCACGCAATGCCCGCTTTCCAACCACCGTCGGCCCACCACCACAGGCAGCGGCACCGACGACGGACGCCAGCGCGTTACTTGCTGCGGATCGGGACTTCCTGAAAATCAAAACGCCCAGAGACTGATGCCAGCGTCTGGCCTTTGAGGCTTTTGGCCAGCACCGCGGCGGGCAAATCGGTCGCCTTGAAGCTGCCCGACAACACCAGTGTCTTGTCGTCCTTGCGCTCGATTTTTTCAATCGTGACGTCGGCGGGTGATATCTTCTTTTTGTAGCTTTCAAACAATTTGCCACCGTCCGGATAGAACTCGACCGTGGCAGCGCTGAGGGCCATGTCGGTCTCAGACAATGTAAGGTTGACCTGCATGCGCGGACCGCCTTTGGTGTCTGACTTGGCATCCAGCGAAACGCCATACGCCTTGATGACGTCGATATGGGTCGCCTGGCTGGTGTACATAGTGCGGCCGGCCATGGAATTGGCCAGGTCCTGGATGTCGGAGCCGCTTACCTTGGCCTGCGCGCTGGCATTGGCGCTGTCCAACGCCTGCTGACCCTGTGCGGTGCCCAGCTTGGCTGCAGTCTTTTCTCCCAGCTTGGCATCGATGACCGTTGCCATTGAACGCATTGGTACTGCGCCCTGCCCCGCATCGACCTGCATGGTGCCCTGCAACCGAAGTGTGTTGCCGTCTGCTGTTTTGTTGGAGTCACCCTGCGCTGCCGCGGATGTCTTTGTGGCAGCCGCCTTGACATCTGCTGCAATCTTGGCGGGCGCGGCCGCCGCGCCCGCGCTTTGAGCTTCATCGTTTTTGCCGCAGCCCGTCAGCGTAGCAGCCAGCACGGCCAAGCCTGCCGTCGTCCAAAGGCGGTTTTGAAAAGGGGTCATCGCATCGATCCTCCAAAAGGTGATTGCCGCCCTGCGGACGCAGGGGGTGTCGAAAGGGGCGAGGCCTGAGGGCCCGCTTTCACTTCTTCTCTTCCAGCACGTCCTCTTCCTCGGAGAACGTACCGAAATAGATGTATGAACTGGCCACCGCGCCAAGGTTGGTCATCTCTGCACCGTCGCCGGTCATGATGTATTCGCCTTCGCGGTTGTTGTCGTTGTAGAGGTAAAGGCCAGACCGCGTGCTGCACTTGAGCGAGCGCACCCGGTTGTCCCACCCCGGCGGCATTTCGTTGTCGTAGCCGCTGGCGCCCAGCAGCACGGTCTCGCCCTTGTAGTTGTCCTGGTCATACAGCAGGCAGCCCTTTGGCGGCTTGAGGTTGGCGATGACCTTGGGTTTGGCGGCCACCACGGGGGGTGCCTTGGCCACTTCGCCCAGCGCCTTGTTCAGCTCGCCCGCGTCACGCGCGTCGATGTAGCGTCCGCCGGTTGAGCTGGCCAGGCACTGCAGCTGAATATGGGCCTTGCTGCCCTTCTGGATGTCAAAACCGATCACGTGCGCCGTGAAGTCAACGCCCAGCTTTTCGAGCTCTTGCCCCACTGCGCAGGGGTCTGCGTGGCAGGTCTCTTCGCCATCGCTCACCAGAATGACCGTGGCCTTGCGTTCGCTGAACTTGAGTTGCTCTGCCGCCATGCGCACTGAGGCGGAGATCGGTGTCATGCCTTTGGGCTGCAGCGCATTCACGGACTGCTGCATCGCATTGGCGTCGAGCGCGCCAGGGGCTTTGAGCATTTCAATATCCGCACAGTTGCCCTTGCTACGGTGCCCATAAGCCATGAGCCCAAGTTGCTGGTTGCGAGGCCAACTTTGCAGCATGGTGCCCACCGCTTCACGCGCAATTTCGATCTTGGTGCGGCCCTGGATCTGGCCCCACATCGACCCTGAGGCGTCCAGAACCAGCATGGCGGTACCGGGACCGCTCGGCACTGCAGAGGCTGGGGCCGTTTTTTGCGCCCAGGCGGGGTTCAACGCGCTGGCAACAACCACGGCGGCAGCGGCCATCAAAGGGGAGAGTTTCATGGTGATTTTCTCGGGCAAAGTGAATGAAAAAGGAAGTGATCAGGAACCCTGGCGCAGATAAGAAAGTGGGGTGGTGATGGTGCACACCGGCTGGCCGGGAATGCGCACTGTCACCACCGATTGCCATTGCATCTGCGTGGAGCTGGCCACGCGCACGTCGTACCCCATCGCCATGGCCGTGCTGGGGGCGACCAGTTGCGCTGAATAGTGGTTGGCCCCCAAACGTTTCCAGGTGATCTTGTCGCTCTTGATCAACTGACGCGCATTGAACGGTTTTTCGAAGGTGACCGGCCCGCTTTGTGGCGCTGGCATACCACGCGCCACCGACTGCGCAATGCCTGCCATGCAACCTACCGCCCGGGGCGTGCCGGGGCTCAATGTCCAGACGCCATCCTGAGGCTGAATGTCGCCAGCAACTGAAGCCGTGCCGCTTTCCGTCAAAGGCACTTCTCGGTACCCACCCGGTCCGGGTGTTGGGAGGGACTCCACCGCCACGCCGAGCTTGCCCGCAGTGCCGGGGGGCCGGGGTGTCTGCGCCGGGGATTTAATTGAGCTGGCCGGGTTGTTGGGCGTGGCTGGCCCGCGTTCACGCAATTGCTCTGCAGGGCCGTAGGCTGCCTCCGGCAGCCCAATCAAAATCTGGGCGTCCATCTGACTCAAGTGGCCGCAAGTACGGCCACCCGCTGCACACCGCCAAACCGTGGCGTCCCAGTCCTGGCTGGCGTCGATGAACTGCGACTGCGCTTGTTCAGGCGTGAGGCCAAGTACGACCTGGGCGTCTTCCGATGTAATACCGCTCACGCAGTGCACACCGGCTGCACAGGCAAGTTGGTTGAGCGAATCGGCCATCACCGCAAAGGGCACCCAAAGGCCGCAGGCGAGCACAGCGGGCAGCCAGGGCGACAAGTTCAGGGATTTAGTCATCGCTCAGAACGTGCTGTGATATTGCACTACTGGCACTCCGTTGATGCGCGAGCTTGCCCGCATCTCGAAGCGCACGCGGTTCCCTTCGCCATCGCTGCCCACAATGACCAGCGGCAATCCACTGCCTTTGGCCACGTACGCATCCAGGGGCTCTTCAGGGAACAGCGATCGGAATTGGCAGGCCGTGAACGTGCCCGCAGGCACAGTGATCTGGGTCTGTCCCAGATAGGTGACGGTGTAGCTGTCGGTGACTGTCTCGGTGGTGTTCACACCAGCAAATGTGGTGGTGTTCACCGACGTGCTCGCATAGACATAACTTTCACCAAGCCCCAACGTGAAATCGCGTTGCCGGGCCGGCGGCGTATAGATTGATCGAGTGCCTATGGTGCCAACGCCTCCAATTAAAGTCATTTCAGACTGGATGCCGTAGGTGACCAAAACAGGTCCCGCCGTTTCGTCGAGCTGCAGATAGTCGCGGATGTTCTGGGATGAGACGGCCGTTCCATTGACCTCCATGGTGAGAGTGCGGTGGGTTTCAACCAGTCCAGAGGCTCCTTCAAATGACGCACCGCCAAACACTGTCCCGACATCGGACCAGGCGAGGCTCGCACCTGACGACTGCCCTTGCATATCCCACTGATAGGACGTTCCGGGCGTGATGAGTGCCCGGTTGAAGCATTCCGAGGCCCCTCCCACCTGACTACCACCACCTCCATTCCCTGGCCCTGGTGTGGGCGTACCACCACCAGGCACCACGCCTCCGCCAGCGCCACCGCCACCACCAGGGCCGGATGCAAGCGCAGCACAATCCACCTGAACATTGGTCACATCAGACTGCGCGTTACCAACGCCCTGGGTGACAGTGCAGAGCAATCCCCCCGGCTGATTTTTGACTGCCACGTCATATCCAGAGCCAGCGATCACACGGGCAGGAAACACGAAGCTGGTGTCCCCTGCGGACAATGTGACTTCGTCGGCACCATTGTTGATGAGAACCAGACCTGGCGCGCTCAGACCTGACACTTTGCCGCTGATGACAATACCTGTCGGGTCATTGCCGCCACCGCAGGCCGAAAGCGCAACAGCCGCAGCGCAAACCATGGTGGCCTTGAAAGAATGCGAACGCAGCGCCAGCGCCGCAAGATCCTTGGATGGGGACATGGAAAAACCTCTTGAAATGGAATCCAAAAAACAAAGCGATATGAGGATGAACGGCGCCGAGTTCAGCTCACCGCTGTGCGCTGCAGACTCCATCGCAAGACCTCATCGAGTCATGGCCGTTGCGCCTCCAGCGTGTAGGCCAAATCACCCCGGGCACTGATCAACGTGCCCCTGGCCGACCGACCTTCTTGTGGACGCTCGAGCCAGACCACCATGGGATCACTATCGTCAGCAGAAACCTGCAGCACCATCAACAGGTGCCCATTCACCACACGAACCGCAGAAGCGACGCCACGGCTACCCACCCATTCGCAGGGGGCCGCTACAGGGGACTCGCACAATGCGCGATCTGCCATCCACCGCACACGCGGTGAGGCGCTGCTTTGACCGTGCTGAATGTCAAGCTGCAGGGCCAATGCGCCGGCCCGCGTACGAATTTGCGGATGGTCCCGCGTGACCTCCCATCGTCCTTGCCAGAGCCCGGTCGGGTCTGCGGTTGCGCCCTTACGCACTGCCCCCATGGGCGTTGCCTGCATGGTTTCTGGATTCTCATAGGACCATGCAACCTGCGACAAGCAAACCAGCATCGCAACCGAAACCGCACAAAAGCGCAGCGCCGTTGCACGGCAAAGTTCCGACAGGGTCGTGTGATCCAAATGGTGGGCGGACAGAAGGGCCTTCATTGGACCGGCGCCACCATGGAAGCCACGCCCTTGTGCGCTACAGCAATCGAAGAACACTTGCGGCCACCCACAACGCATGACAGCTTGGAAAAGCGGACCGCCACGTTGGCGCAACGCGTCTCTTGCACATTCAGCGGCCATGGCTTGCTGACAGACTGCGGCGCCAGCTTGCCGCCCACAATTCCAACCACCGGGAGACTCACGGTTTCAAGCGCCTTGCCGGTCACAGAATCGGCAGCGCGCAGTTCTGTGGCAAACAACGTGACCTCGTCGCTCGTTGGATTGTTGACCTGCAGGGTCACCCAGCACGATGGCTTGTCCAGAAACATTCCGTCTTTGCCGGTGGCACTTAGCACCAGTTGCTCAGCAGCCTTGGCTGGATTGCACTGGAAGGCGACGACACCAACCAGGACGGCAATATCAGCCATCTGAACCATTCGATAGCGGCGCGGGGGAGTGACGTGGGCGACTCGTGCAGCGTCGGACTGGCGCATGGGGACTCCTTTTGGTGGCCTGGGCGGCATGCAATGCAACCGCTTGACAGTGGGCGCAAGTGTCAAACGGACTCCGAGCAGGGTCCATAGGCCGTTCGGACTATCGGCGTGTGATATGTCACGAATGCGCCGACATTGGCCAAGCAGGGCTCCAATCAGCGCCGCGAAAGGTTAACTGGTGGGTCATCCGGCCTATGGGGCAAGCAGTCACCCTGCGCTATGCTTTGCGGCATTCAGAGGGGGCTACTGCAGTGAATGCACTTGACGACTTTGGTCTGCTGCTGGTTGACGATCACCCGCTTTTCCGGGACGGGCTCACGATGGCGCTACAAAGCCGGGCACCGGGTTTGCGGGTGAGAGCGGTGTCCTCCGCTGAAGAAGCCGACCAGTTGTTATCGGACGAAGCGCAGATGTTCGATCTGGTCTTGCTGGACTATCGGCTGCAAGGCACCGATGGTCTGCGCTGCGCCCTCAGTCTGCGAACTCGCCATTGCAACGTGAGCTTCGGGCTGATGTCAGGCCTTGATGACGCCAACCTTCCCGCACGCGTGCGCGACGCAGGCTTGGTGGCCTACTTGCCAAAAGCGCTAGAGATTGATGCGCTTATCGAATCTCTGCAGTTGCTTGCAGCAGGAGAAACCGTGTTCTGCGAGGCAGCCGAAACAGTCATCCCTCAAGACACGCCAACGCAGCAATTTGGACTGACTGCGCGGCAACTTGCGGTATTACAACTGCTTGCCACTGGCGCCACCAACAAGGTCATCGCGCAGAACCTTGGTATCTCGCCAGCCACTGTCAAGAATCACCTGGATGCCATTTTCGAGAAGATGGGGGCCACCAACCGACTGCAGGCCGTCATGATGGCCAGCGCTACAACCTCACAAGATGGGCTCTAAAAACCCACCGCAGGGCGCCGCACCCAAGCCACCTTTGTCGCAGCGCCTCATGCTGACGGCAGACAGCATGTTTGCCCAGGTGACTGACCCAGGGCAGCGCCAGCAATTAGAGCTGCGCGCGCTCACCCTTTTGGTGGCGGGCATGCGCACCACGTTGATCACCGCAATGATCGGCCCGGCGTTGATCGCGTGGCTGTCTGCTCCGTACATCGGTTTGATACCAGCGCTCGTGCCAGCGGCGGTGTTGTATTGCATCAGCGTGGAGCGATTCATTGTGGTGAGGCGCGCCAGTCGCCAGTTGCAGCGCAAGACCGTTGACACCCGCCAATGGCTACGTGCTTTCACCTGGCGAACGGGTTTGTCAGCCTTCGTTGTCGCCTCGTGGGGCTACCCCATCGTGGGGACTGAGAACAACACCCTGATCTTCATGATTCTCGCGCTGGCGACCATTGTCTCGGCCAGTTCGATGGCGCAGTTCTGCTGCTGGCCACCTGCCATGTGGGCCTCTTTCACGCCCATCTTGCTGGGCCTGGGGCTGCAACTGTTCATATTTGGCGGTGGAGACCAATTGTTTGGCGCGGTGTTTACCTGTCTGCTGTGGGTCACGCTGGTGATGGCCGGGCTGCGGTTTGCGCGCACGCTGCACAACGACATGACCACGCGCTTGCTCAATGAAAACCTGATGCGGGAACTGGACGAAAAACGCGCCCAGGCCGAGGCCGCCAATGAGGCGAAATCGCGATTTTTTGCGGCCGCCAGCCATGACCTGCGCCAGCCATTGCAGGCCATGGGCCTGTACCTGAGTGTGCTGGAAGGTGGGCGCAATGACCCCACCACGCTGGCGCGCCTGAATGAATGCATGACGTCTCTGGACGGTTTGCTGGAGGTGGTGATGGATCTGTCGCGACTGGAAAGCGGACAGATCACACCCCACCCCCGCGCGTTTGCCCTGCAACCGCTGTTATCCCGACTGGCGTGGATGTACGAGGGCAGTGCAAGGCAAAAAGGGCTGCAGTTGCGTGTTCACCCTACATCGGCCTGGGCGCTCAGCGACGCTACCTTGTTGGAGCGTGTGTTGTCCAACCTGATCGCCAACGCAATCCGATACACCACACGCGGTGGCGTGCTGCTGGCCGTGCGCAGGTGCAAGGCCGGGGTGCGTGTCTGCGTGATCGATACCGGGATCGGTATTCCAGAAAGCGCGCACCAAAGCGTCTTTGAAGAGTTCGTACAGCTCAACAATCCGGAACGCGATCCCACTCGGGGCTCTGGTCTGGGGCTTTCCACCGTTCGGCGGGTAACCGCGCTGCTGGGGCATCCGCTGTCGCTACGATCCGCAGTGGGGCGCGGCACGGCCTTCACCATAGAACTCCCCCGGGCCAAACCCGAACTGGAGGCCCTCCACCCTCTGGCGTCTTCGGCGGACCCCGTGCGACTGGTCGGCACGGTGCTCCTTGTAGAAGACAACGCCGCTGTGCGTGACGCGCTGCTGCAGCTGCTGGCCAAATGGGGGCTATCCGCCACCGCGGTCCGCAATGGCGAAGAAGCCAGTGTCGCAATGGCCAGTGCAGGTTTCGATGTCGTGCTGAGCGATTGGCGTCTACCTGGCGACCAGGACGGTCTGGCTGTGCTGCACGAGGCCCGCGCGCGCCTGCCGCACCTGCGGCTGGGCTTGCTCATTACAGGCGAAGACGTGCAGATGCTGCCCAAGGCGGGACAGGAGTTCCTGGTACTGCGCAAGCCCGTGCGGCCGCTGCGCCTGCGGGCTTTATTGCAAGCGCATTTGCGGTGATCTGAGCGCCGGAGAAAACGCCCTCCCCTCACGCCGAGGGGTGTACCGGTAGCAATCACGATGGCCGAAGGCCAAATTCGCTCGCCTATGCCGGCCAGATAATCACCCGCAACAACACGACTGAGGGAGCCCGGATGATCGCTCCATCGTTCTGGGCTGAAGCCCGCGGACAGATTCGCCAAGGAAAACGTCAAATCTCGGTGCGCCGGCGGGGCTGGTCGGACACCAGCGAGGCCGATGCGCAAGCCATGGCCGAAGCCCGGGCGGACGAAGCCCTCGCCTTGGCGCAGACTGACAGCGCCGTGTAGCGCCGAGAACGCAAGGTGGCCTACAACGGCGCGCAGGGTGTTCCGATCCGCGAAGAAGTGCTGGAGCGCCACGGCGACACAGTCATCACCCGCAATGGCTATGGCGCCAAATGCCTGAACACCCCCGATGTGTTGTTTGCCGACGTGGACTTTGACACCGCCCTGCCCCCGGGCTGTATCTGGCAGCGTTGTGTCTGCTGGCGGTCGCCGTGCTACTGCCCGCGCGGTGGTTGCTCGGATCGTGGGGCTGGCTGGCAGGGGGACTGATCGTCATTTTGGGCACCGCATTGCTGGCAAGAGTTTTGCAGCGCTTGAACCTGGCGCGCCAAGGCGGCCCGCAGTTGGCAGCAATGGCGCGTTTGCGCGCTTTTGTGCAAGCACACCCCACGTGGGCCGTGCGGGTGTACAGCACGCCAGCAGGCCTGCGGCTATTGGCCACCCATAGTCCGGTTGAGCCAGGCACTGCTGAGGCGCAAGCCTTCTTCAGCGCCGTAGGCGCGGACCCCTTGTACGTGCGCATGTGCGTAAACCAGCATTGCTTTCGGGCCCGGCTGACAGGCAAGCCGTGGCGGATGGGCATTGACAAACACTTGCGCCCTAGCCCAGGGGTGTGGCCGGTGAGCGCAGAGCGGCTACCGGAACGCGAAGCATGGATACGCCACTACGACGCGCGTGCGGCAGACTTTGCCGCGTGCGAGTGGATCGAATCGGTGGGCAGCGGCGCAGTGCACATCAGCGTTCAACCCGTGGTGGACCTGCACGACCGCGTGAGCCAGGCCTTGCAGACCGGCAAGCCGCTGGCCTGAAAAGCCTCGCCCTGGGGCTTGACGTTGGCTGAACTTCCGACGCGCGGCGTCAGCTCAGCCGACGTCCGTTCTCCGCGTAGATCGCCAGATAGATGGAGTCCGAGCCAATGTACGGAGCCTTGTTTCCAAAACCCACATTGAAATCGCCAAACGACAACGAGCGGATGCCAGCCAGCCCTGCACGCAAGCGCTCGCGGGTGAGGTCTTTGCCCGCATTTTTGAGGCCTTCAATCATGATCTGGCCGTTGAGCCAGCCTTCGAGTGCGCTGCCGCTGTTGACGAACGCGGGGTTGGCTCCGGTGGCCTTCATGGTGCTCTGGAACTTGCGCACCACCACCGACTTTTGAGAGTTCGCGTCGGGGAACACCTGCACCAGCGCCAATCCGCGGGTGGCGGCCGCCAGCTTGGGCAGTTCGGACGAGATCACAGTCACCGAGATCCCCGCCAGTGGAACGCCCTGCGCCTTGGCGCGGAACGCCTGCACAAACGCGGTGTTGGCGGTACCCGTGGTGGCCAGCAGCACGGCGCCGGGGCGCTCTGCTGCCACTTTGTCGGCCAGCTCGGCGCCGTTCTTGCCATCGACCGCCAGCGCAAATTCACCGGCGCGTTCGACCTTGATGTCGTCCAGCGCCTTGGCCATGTCTTTGAGCACCTCTTTGCCAAACGGGTTGTCCAGGTACACCACGGCAATGCGCTTGAGGCCCATATCCACTACCTGCTTGACCAGGCGTTGGGTTTCTTCACGGTATGTAGGGCGTAAGAAGAACACATGGCGGGCCTCAGCGCTGCGCAGTGAGGTGGCGCCCGTCACAGGCCCCACGGTGGGAATGCCTTTGGATTCGATCAGCGGGAGGATGGCCGCGGTGTTGGCCGTGCCAAGGGGAGAGATCAGCGCAAAGATCGACTGCGAATCCACCATCTCGGTCACGTTCTTCAGCGTGCGGGCGGCCACGTAGCCGTCGTCCTTGGGTTCCATGCGGATCTCGCGGCCATGGACGCCGCCCGCCTGGTTCACTTCGGCAAATGCGGCCTTCATGCCTGCCACCTGCTCGATGCCCGCCTGCCCCAGAGGGCCGGTGAGCGCAATGGAGCAGCCCAGGGTCAAGGATTTCGGCGTCAGCGCCTCTTCAGCCGCCGCAGCGGTGTGGGCCCATGTGGGCAGGCCCGTAGCAGCAGCAACTTGGGTGGCGCGCAGGAGAAATTGACGACGGCTCATGGTAGGGGTCTGACGGAAGAGTGCAAAGGAGGCGGAGGCTACAGGCTAAGGCCCCATCCGCCTGTCAGTTCTGCGACAGGAAACCACCAAACAACAGATGAAGCGGAACCACCTGCCCTCCGTCAATCCGCCAGCAACGACGGCAGGACCGACGCAGCGGTACCCCGCAGCACTCTGTGGGCGACGCCATCGAGCGCGCTGGGGGAAGGGTTCAGCACCGCCACCCTGCCCCCAGCAGCGCGGGTCACGTGCGCCAGTCTGGCCGCGGGGTACACCGCACCGGCGGTGCCCACCACCAGCATCACGTCACACCGCTCGGCGGCGCACTGTGCGGCGTCCAGCTTGGCCGAAGGCAAGGATTCGCCAAACCACACCACACCGGGGCGCACGCGGTTGCAGCAGCCAGCGCAGTGCGGCGGGTGGCCTGGTACGGCGTGGTCGATGCGGCAGCATTCGCGCGGGGGTTCAAGCCAGCGGTCCTCAAAAATATCTCCGTGCAAGCACAACACGGCGGAGCTACCGGCCCGCTGGTGCAGGCCGTCCACGTTCTGCGTGATGAGCGTCAGGCGGTCGGGATGCTGCTGTTGGAATACGGCCAGGGCCTGGTGCCCCGCATTGGGCAACACGCCCGCGAGCAGATCACGCCGGTACTGGTACCAGTCCCACACCCGTTGCGGGTGGGCACGGAACCCAGCTTCTGTGGCCATGTCCTCGGGGCTGACCTGCGCCCAGTAGCCGGTCTGCGCATCGCGAAAGGTGGGCACACCGGATTCGGCGCTGATGCCTGCGCCGGTCAGCACGGCGATGTGGTGCGCCTGCTGCACCCATGTCTTTACGGTGTCAAATGAAGTGCCGTCCATGGCCTTCTGGGGAGCCCATCAGGACCGCTGGCGCATCGCCTCGTACAGGCACACGCCGCTGGCGACCGACACATTCAGGCTTTCAACCGCGCCCTTCATCGGGATGCTGACCAGCTCGTCGCAAGTCTTGCGTGTGAGCTGGCGCATGCCATCGCCCTCGGCCCCCAGCACCAGGGCGACGGGGCCTTTCAGGTCGACCTGGTAGATGGTCTTGGGCGCATCGTCGCTGGTGCCGATGCACCAGATGTTGCGCTCCTTGAGTTCGTTCAAGGTGCGCGAGAGGTTGGTGACCATGAAATACGGCATGGTCTCGGCCGCGCCGCTGGCCACCTTGGCCACGGTGGCGTTGATGCCCACGGCGTGGTCCTTGGGGGCGATCACCGCATGCGCGCCCGCACCGTCAGCCACCCGCAGGCAGGCGCCCAGGTTGTGCGGGTCGGTCACGCCGTCGAGCACCAGCAGCAGCGGGTTTTCGACGCCAGCGGCCTCAAGGTTTTCCAGCAGCTCATCGAGCGAGGTGATCTGCGCCACAGCCTCGACCCGCGCGGCCACGCCCTGATGGCCATGGCTTCCGGCCAGCTTGGCAATGCGTTCGCTGTCGGCTTCGATCAAGCGGGCACCGGCCTCGCGGGCGCGGTCGAGAAACTGGCGCATGCGGGCGTCGCGCCGCGTGACTTCGTAATAAATCTCGATGACGGATTTCGGTGCGGTCTTCAGACGGACACCCACGGCGTGAAAGCCGAAGAGAACTTTGGGGCTGGACATGGGGAGGGATTATCCGCTGCCGGCAAGCACCTGTTTAGAAAACTATCAATTTCATAGCTACCAGCGCTTATTGGATAAGCGCTAGAGGCCAAAAACACTCAAAATTTTGCCGTGCATTCGTTGCACGGCTTCACACAGGCGCTCAGACCACCCGACCTGCTTCGATGGTGATGCGCCGTTCGCACTGCTCGGCAATGGCGCGGTCATGCGTTACCAGCACCAGCGTTGTGCCCTGTTCGCGGTTCAGGTCGAACATCAGCTTCATGATGGTTTCGCCGGTCGCAAAGTCGAGGCTGCCGGTCGGCTCGTCGGCCAGCAACACGGCAGGTTGCACCACAAAAGCCCGCGCCAGCGCAACACGCTGCTGTTCACCGCCCGACAGCACTTTGGGGTAGTGCGACAAACGCTGCCCAAGACCCACGCGCGACAGCATGTCGGCGGCGGCTTTGCGGGCATCCCGTCGGTCCGCCAGCTCCAGCGGCAGCATCACGTTTTCCAGTGCGGTGAGGTTGCCCATGAGCTGAAAGCTCTGAAACACAAAACCCACCTTCTGGGCGCGCAATGCGGCGCGTGCGTCTTCGTCGATGGCAAAGAGGTCATGGCCGTCAAGGCGCACCGTGCCGCGCGTGGGGGTGTCCAGGCCCGCGATGATGGACAGCAAGGTGCTTTTACCCGACCCTGAGGCACCCACAATCGCCGCGGTTTCCCTTGGTGCCAGGCGGAAATCGATATCCCGCAGAATGTCGAGTGTTCCGGTGGAATCCGTTACCGACTTGAAGACATGCTCCACAGCGATGATGGATGTGGCAGAGGGTGTCTTGGGCAAGGGGGAGGATTCGGACATGAAAGGCTCTTTACTTTGATTCGATATCTGCAACGGCGCCACTTTATCCTGAGCGCCTCTATCGGGCTTCTGGTGGGGCTTTCAGCGCCCCACGCCATGGCCCAGACAACTGCCAAGGCAGCGACCACGACACCGGCGCGCGAACCCGTGATTCTGGTGCTGGGCGATTCACTCAGTGCTGAATATGGATTGGCTCGGGGCACTGGCTGGGTGGCCCTGCTGGAAAAGCAGTTGGCGCAGGACAAGCTAAACGCCACAGTGGTCAACGCCAGTGTGAGCGGCGAGACCACGTCAGGCGGCCGATCGCGCCTCGCAGCACTGCTGGCGCAGCACAAGCCCAGCCATGTGGTGATCGAACTGGGGGGCAATGATGCGTTGCGGGGACTGCCGCTTAAAAACACGGAAGAGAACTTGACCGCCATGACGCAGTCGGCACAAAAGGCCGGGGCCAAGGTCTTGCTGGTGGGGATGCAGGTGCCGCCCAACTATGGAACGGACTACGCCAACCGGTTTGCTGACCTGTTTACCGCCGTGGCAAAAGCCCAGAAGGCCGCTGTGGTGCCCTTCTTTCTGAAGGGCGTGGCCGACGGGCCCGACCCGACCCGTCTGTTCCAGCCTGACCGCATTCACCCGCGCGCCGAGGCGCATCCGCAAATGCTGGCCAATGTATGGCCGGAACTGAAAAAAATGCTGCGCTGAAACTCAGGCGCCGGGAGCGCCTGGAGCCTGGTCTGGGGCAGCTGAGTCGCCGGTGGGTTGACCGTCCGCAGGCTGATCTTCTCCTTGCGGATCGTCTGGCCTGCGCGGTGTTGTTTTGGAGCGCAGCTTCTCTTCCTTTTTTTTCTTTTTGGCGAGTTCGCGCTGGCGTTTTTCGTATCCGTAGTTGGGTGTTGCCAAGGTAATTGCTTCCTGAAGTAGAGACTCACTGTAACAGCATGGACTTTTGGAACCGCACTACGCGGTCATGCTGCCGCGGGTGGCAATGGGGTGACGGAGGCCCGGTACGCATGCCAGCTGGCAAAGCCCAGCACGGGTCCTGCCAAAAGCAGCCCCACACCCCAGAACCAGAGTGAAACGGCCACGGTGCCGGTGATGAGCGCGCCCCACAGCAGCATGACGGCGGGGTTCTCAAGCACCACCCGCACACTGGTGATGCCTGCGGTCAATGCGTCGGTGTCACGGTCCAGAATCATTGGAATGGATACGACGGACGTGGAAAACACCAACGCCGCAAACGCACCACCCACCAGGGCGTATACCGCCACAAAGCTCCAGTTCTGCGGATTGAAAATTGCCTGCAGAACGCCTGTGGTCGATGGCATGCCGGTGTTGAAGAACACCGCAAACACCACCAGTGAGGCCCGGCCCCACAGCAGCTCCAGCACCACCAGCACCAGAACCAGCATGCCCATGCTGCCCATGTGACTGTCCCAGCATGTGAGTGACTCACTCAGTTGGGGCTTCAAGCCTGCCTCGCGCCTACGGCTGGTGTCATACAAACCCATGGCCAGAAACGGCCCCACCAGCAAACAACCGCTGGCGAGCGACATCGCATATTCGGGTTTGGTGCGAAAAACCCAGCCCAGTACCAGCGCCATGCACCAAAAGCACACACCGTAAAACACGGCAATACCTGGCGCCGCACGCACGTCTAACAGGCCTTTTGCCAGCCAGCGAAACGGGTCTGCCAACCGAAGCGGTTGCAGCGTGACGGGCGCACCCGGCTCTTTCTGCGGGATGGATGACGGGAGAGCGTCAACCGGATCAGACACCAAAGGTGTGGGGTTAGGGGTGTCGGACATGCAGGCGGTGGTTGGGAAGTGGTTGGCAGCAGGCAATCAGCTACCTCTCACACTAAGCCACGCACCGACAGGGCGCCACTGAGGAAACTACCACTTTGACGGCAGAAACGAGGCGCGCGCGGCATAGCAGGCCCCGTTTCTTGACCAGCATCAAGTCGGAGAGAAAGCGCGCTCCATGGCCTGCTGCAAATCCCGGCGCAGGTCTTCCACGGACTCAAGCCCGATCGAAAACCGCACCAGCGTGCCGGGCTTGAGGTGTGATGAAGGCCGGGCGCGCATGCTGGCCAGCTGGTAGGGCACAACGAGGCTCATGGGGCCACCCCAGCTATAGCCGAGCTTGAACAGACGCAAACTGTCGCAGAACAGATCCACTTGGTCCTGGTTGTAGCGCGCGTCAATCATCACGCTGAATAATCCCGCTGCAGCCCCCGCCCCCCCCTGCGCAGCCCCACACAAGGCCTTCCAGTGGTCATGGCCCGGCGAACCCGCCAGTGCAGGATGCAGAACCTGCGCAATGGCAGGCTGCTGCTGCATCCACAACGCCAGCGCGCGTGCAGCTTCGTCATGGGCGCGATAGCGCAGGCCGATGCTGGGCAAAGAGCGCAACACCGCCTCGGCGTCGTTCACGCCGACGCCCAAGCCCAAACGCATGTGGGTGAGCTTGATCTTCATGTGCAGCGCCAGATCCCGCGTGATCACGCTGCCCATCAACACATCACCGCCGCCGCTGGGGTATTTGGTCAGGGCATGGGCCGAAATGTCCACTCCCAGGCTACCGTTCCCAGTCAGGTCGAAGGGCGCAAACGCCAGCCCTGCACCCCAAGTGTTGTCAAGGGCTGTGGTAATGCCCCGCGCCCGGCAAATTCGCACCTGCTCACACAGGTCCGGAAACTCCATGGTGACGGAACCGGGGGCCTCCAGCCACACAAGCTTGGTCGCGGGTGTGATGCGGGCTGCCAGATCGGCAGCGTCCAGGGGGTCGTACAACACATGGGTGATGCCAAACCGCGCGAGCTCCCCATTCGCCAAGTCCTTGCTGGGCCCGTAGGCGTTGTCGGGGATGAGCACCTCGTCGCCGGGCTTCAACAGTGCCAGCGCCACATTGGCGATGGCCGCGAGCCCACTGGGAACCAGCACGCACTGCAGGCCGCCTTCCAGCGTACACAAGCGCTCTTCCAGAATGAACGTGGTGGGTGTGCCGTGCAACCCATAGGTGTAGCCACTCTTGTCCTTCCAATCCCGCCTGCGCATGGCGGCCACACTGGGAAAGATGACGGTCGATGCCTTGTAAACCCCCGGTTGCGGCGCGGCAAAACCAGCAGGCGGAAGGTAGTCGTGGTGGACGATACGGGTGGCGAGGTCAGTGTCGAGATCTTTCATGCCGGGCATGTTAGCGCGCCGCCCAGGGCGAACCCTGGGCGGCGCGTTTGTAGTACCCGGTCATGAAAAACTCAGGTGTTAGCTAGCGGTTACCACCAGTTGGTTATTGACAGAGGTCACGCCCTCCACGGCCTTGGCGATGGTTTCTGCGCGGTCACGTGCCACAGTCGTAGGAGCTGGACCATTCAAGGTCACCTTGCCATCTACCGTATCCACATTGATCTTAAGCGCGCTCAAGTCAGGATCCTTGGCCAAGCTGGCGTTGACCCGGGCAGTGATGGTGGCGTCATCAATGGCCTCCATGGCGCTGTTGGCCGCGTTTTTGGTTGCAGATTCTGCGCTTGCAGCACCCTGCTCCATCTTGGTCTCAGCGCTCTGCATTGCGCTGGAGGTGTTGGCACGCGCTTCAGCAGCGGCTTGTTCCGTTTTCTCTACAGCAGAGTCCAGCCGTTGACCCACTGTGGGATCTTCGGTTTTGCCACAGGCGGCCAAACCCAAAGCCAGCGCACTGACGGCGAGGATGCTGACGACACGGTGGGCGGGACGGTGGGAAATTTCAGGGGTGTTCATTGCGGTTACTCCTTGCGGTTGAAACATGAGCTCACTGTAGGCAGCGCCGCATGCCGCCAGGGTCGGACGTGGCCGAAGTCGCTGTAGGACGGTGACCCCGGCGCCCATTGCTCCCATATGCCGCATGCGGACAGGGCAGCCTCCGCATTCGAGCCGGGGGGCGTGTGAGGCGCGACAATTGCGAGATGTCACTGTCTTCGCTCTCTCGCTGGCTTCCGTTTCTTGCCTGGCCTCGGCCCGACCGTGCCCTGATCCAGGGAGAGTTCTGGGCCGGCATGACCGTTGGGCTGATGCTGGTGCCGCAAGGTGTGGCCTACGCCGCGCTGGCTGGCATGCCGCTGATCACCGGCATTTATGCTTCCTTGATACCCGCATTGGTGGCCGTGCTGTTCAGTTCGTCCACCCGACTGGGGGTGGGTCCCACGGCCCTGACGAGTCTGTTGATTGGAGCGTCCCTCACCGGCCTGGCTGAGCCCGGCAGTGCTCAATGGGTGGCGTTGGCCGCCTGGATGGCGCTGATGTCCGGAGCGCTGCAGCTGGTGATGGGCCTGGCGCGATTTGGCTGGCTGCTCAATTTGGTCACATCGCCCGTGCTCAGCGGCTTCACGCAGGCAGCGGCGCTGCTCATCCTGGGGTCGCAATTGGGCGCATTGACGGGGCTTCGTGCATCCGATTGGGGTGCGCTGCTGTCGACGCCATCCCCAGGGCTCTTTGACCTTACCGCAGCCGCGTTCGGACTGGGGAGTCTTGTGCTGCTTATGCTGGCTCGCCGCTGGCGCCCCAACTTCCCTGCGGCCATCATTGTGGTGGGCGCTGCAGGTGCGTTGAGCTGGGCGCTGGGCTACGCCGATGCCGGTGGTGCCGTGGTGGGCGCGCTTCCGTCAGGCCTGCCTGCGCTCTACTGGCCCGGGATGCTGCCGTGGTCCGGGTTCTCTGCTCTCGTGATGCCCGTGCTGGTGGTCACGCTGGTGAGTTTTCTGGAGACAGCGTCGAGCGCCAAGGTCGAAAGCCAGCGGTCAGGTGAACAATGGAACGAGAACCAGGACCTGATCGGCCAAGGTCTCGCCAAAATCAGCAGCGGCCTGGTGGGCAGCTTTGCCACCAGCGCATCGTTCTCTCGCTCCGCCATCAACCTTTATGCGGGCGCCAAAAGTGGCTGGGCCACCCTGTTTGCGATCAGTCTGGTGCTGGTGGTGTTGCTCTGGCTCACGCCAGCGCTGTACCACGTGCCTCAATCGGTGCTGGCTGCCGTGGTGGTCACAGCCGTGACCAGCCTCATCAAGCCCGGCACGCTGTTGCGGCTGTGGAAGGTGTCGAGGGTGGAGGCCATTATCGGCGGAGTCACCTTTGCGCTGACGCTTGCCACGGCACCCCGGATGTACTGGGGCGTGCTGGTGGGCCTGCTGATGAACCTGAGCCACTTCTTGTATCAGCGGCTGCACCCTCGCATCATCGAAGTCAGCCTGCACCCCGACGGCAGCATGCGCGACCGCCATCTGTGGCACCTGCCGCCGCTCGCGCCCCGGCTGCTGGCATTGCGCATGGACGCCGAACTGGACTTTGCGTCTGCCAGCGCCCTGGAGCGTCGCGTGACCAGTCACCTCGCAGATCATCCGGACGTGGTGCATCTGTGCCTGCTGGCCCAGCCCATTAACCGCATCGACGTGACAGGCGTTGAAACCTTTGCGCAGCTGCTGGCTCTCATGCAATCGAGGGGAGGCACTTTGCACCTGAGCGGCCTGAAACTGCCAGTGGAGCAGGTGCTCCGGCAAGCCGGGCTTCTGGCACCCCATTCGGGCCTGGCGATGTACCGCACCGATAACGATGCGCTGCTGGCGTTGCAGCAGCTCCCCGAGCCAGTCGCGCGGGTGTAGTGGACGGGTCCAGCGCGCAGGGTGCCCGGGTTTAACCTATATCCTTTGCTGGCGCTGTTCTTGCAAGTGCACTGGTACACTTAACCAACTTTTTTTGCTCTATTTGTGTCTGATTCTGCGGCCTCCCATCTTGTAGATCTGCGCGACCTCCGCCTGGATACTGCACACGCACTGGTGGCCCAGGCCGGCGGCAGCGAAGCAGCATTGCACCGCGAGGTGCCTTCGCACTACCTGCAGAGCCTGATCGACGGCCTGTGCGAGCTTTCCCTCAAAGATCCCCTGACTGGCTTGGCCAACCGCAGGCACTTTCGCGCCGTGCTGGAGCGCGAAATCGATCGCGTGACCCGTTCGGGCGAGGCCGCCTTGCTGCTCATGCTGGACATCGATCACTTCAAAAAGGTGAACGACACCCACGGCCATCTGGCGGGTGATGTGGTGCTGCAGTCGGTGGCGCGCACGCTGGCGGCCTGCGTTCGCCCCATGGACACCCTGGCGCGCTATGGCGGTGAGGAGTTTGCTGTGGTGCTACCCGCTTGCCAGGCCGCTTTTGGCCGTGTGGTGGCCGAGCGCATTCGGCGTGCAGTGGCCAACACGCCCATCCGGATTTCCCCCTCGGTGGAGTTGAATGTGTCAATCAGCATTGGCGGCGCCTTCGCTATGCAATGGATCCGGTCCACCACCTTGCTGTGGACCGATCGTGCCGACCACCAGCTTTACCAGGCCAAGGCGGCCGGCCGCAACCGTGTCAGCCTCGAGGAGCAACCCGACAGCACCGTCAGTGCCGAAGAGAAAAGCCTGTTGTTTGGCCCGCTCTACACCCCCTCGGGTTGGGGCGACCTGCCTCCGCTGGACCCTGGTCCAACAGGCAGCGCCTACTGAAAGTTAGATGATGAGCGACGCGCTGTCCCCCCCACCCACTTCGCCAGCCACCCCTGCTGGTCCCGCCACACCCTCGGCCCCTGGCGCCACGGGTGCCCGCATCATTGCGGTCACCAGCGGCAAGGGCGGCGTGGGCAAAACCTTTGTGTCTGCCAACCTCGCAGCCGCACTCACACGACGTGGCCAGCGTGTGCTGGTGCTCGACGCCGACCTTGGCCTCGCTAATCTGGATGTGGTGCTGAACCTGCACCCCAAGATCACTTTGCACGACGTGTTTACCGGCAAAGCTTCGCTGGAAGACGCAGTCATATTGGCGCCCGGCGGCTTTGACGTGCTGCTGGCCGGTTCCGGCATGGTGGAGTATTCGCGCCTGACGCCCGAGGTACGCAACCAGTTTCTCAGCGTCATTCAGGCCCTTACCCCCCGCTATGACGTGGTGCTGCTCGACACCGGCGCCGGCATTTCGGACGTGGTGCTGTTCTCGATCTCGCTGGCCTCTGAAGTGCTGATCGTGGCCACGCCCGAGCCGACCTCGCTGACCGATGCCTATGCCGCGATCAAGGTGCTGGCCATGCAGCAAAAACGCCAGCATGTGCGCATGGTCATCAACCAGGCCGCACGCCCGGGCGATGGCCGCGCCATCACCAGCCAGTTGCAACAGGTGCTGGACCGCTTTGTCACCACGGAGTCGGGCCGCCCCATGCGCCTGATTCACATGGGCGACATCCCGGCCGATCCATCGGTGCGCGATGCCGTCATGCGCCGCCAGTTGCTGCTGTTGCAAACCCCCGGCTGCCCCGCAGCCCTGGCAATTGCGCAGTTGGCCAACAAGATCGAATCCACGCTGCTGACGCCCGCTGCGTGACATTCTCCTAGACCCTCCTTCGGGCGACCCCCGTGGCGCCTCGAGGTTGACAGATCAACAGGCCCGCCAGCGGGCCTTTGTGCATTTTTTAACGCCGTGAGTCACCCAACCGTTCTCAATATCTCCTGCTACAAGTTTGTGCCCCTGCCCGATGCTGCAGCGCTGCGCGACCTGCTGAGCGCGCGGGCTGTAGCTGCCGATCTGAAGGGCACCATCCTTCTCGCCGAGGAAGGCATCAACTTCTTTTTGGCAGGATCCGCGGACGCCGTGCGTGGTTTTGTCGATGCACTGCGAATCGATGCCCGGTTTGCAGACCTTGCACCCAAAGAAAGCTGGTCAGCCAGCGTGCCGTTTCGCAAGATGCTGGTCAAGGTCAAGCGCGAGATCATTCGCATGGACCATCCCACCATTGCACCCGCACACGGCCGCGCTCCGTCGGTGGACCCCGCCACGCTGCAGCGCTGGCTTGCGCAAGGCCATGACGACGAGGGGCGCGAAGTGGTCACGTTGGACACGCGCAATGCCTTTGAGGTGGACCATGGCACGTTCGACAACGCCATTGACTGGCGCATCGACAAGTTCACCGAATTTCCTCCTGCACTGCGCGCCCACAAAGCCGCGCTGCAAGACAAGACGGTGGTGAGCTTCTGCACCGGGGGCATCCGCTGCGAGAAAGCGGCCATCCTGATGCGAGAGGAAGGTTTGAACAACGTCTACCAACTGGAGGGCGGAATCCTGAAGTACTTTGAACTCACCGATGGTTCGCACTACCACGGCGGCTGTTTTGTGTTCGATGAACGCAGGGTGCTGGCAGCGGACCTCTCCACCGAGCCACAGCCTGCTGCCAAAGAAAATACTATCAATAAGTGAGCTACCAGCGCTTATCCAATAAGCGCCAGAGGCCAATTTGGCTTAAATTTCCGCAATCCGGGCTCTGTCAGCCATGCCCAAAGTCAGCCCTTGAACCGGTGCTCCGGCAGGGGTATCCACTCCACTTCACCGGGCACCTGGCCCATCGCCTGGGCCTCCCAGTCGCTGGCGGCCTGCACGATGCGCTCCTTTCGGCTGGACACAAAGTTCCACCACATGTGGCGCGGTGCATCCAGTGCATCGCCCCCAATGACCATCAGGCGCACAGCGCTATCGCCCGCCACAAGGCGCATGGGCTGCCCGGCCGCCATCACCGCCAGCAGTTGTGCATCCAGAAGCTCTGCATTGAGCTGCACGGGCGCATCCACCGCATAGACGGCCATCTCCTGCACCAGCGCCGGGATCTCCAGCGTCGCGCCCGCGGGCAGCTGCACGTCAAGGTAGAGCGTGGGTGAATACGTGGCCACTGGCGATGTCTGGCCAAACGCTTCGCCAATGAGCACGCGCACGGTGGCATCACCCACTTGCACCTCGGGGATCGCCTCGGTGGGTGTATGCACAAACGATGGCTCTGCCTCCTCATGGGCCAGAGGCAAGGCCGCCCACAGCTGAATACCGTGGTTCACAAACGACTGGTTTGCCAGGCTCTCAGGCCGGCGCTCGGAGTGCACGATGCCGCGCCCCGCAGTCATCCAGTTGATGGCACCAGGCTCGATCTGCTGCACGTAGCCCAGGCTGTCGCGGTGCATGATGGCGCCCGAGAACAGGTAGGTCACAGTGGCCAGGCCAATGTGCGGATGGGGCCGCACATCGTGGCCTGCGCCGGGCTCCACCGTCACGGGACCGAAGTGGTCAAAAAACAGGAACGGCCCTACGGCCTGGCGCTGCACTGCGGGCAACAGGCGCCGCACCTTGAACCCGCCGCCCAGGTCTTTGGCATGACCCGCCAGACGCAAGGCAGCGCTCATGACGGCACTCCCACAAGGGTCGGAACGGCAACAACGGGGCAGACACGGTGATTCATGGGGCGGCTCCTGGGTGAACAGACAGGCGGTACAGGCTGACGAGACAGGCTGGCGGAACAACCGCGCCAGCCTACCAGCTTCAACTGCCCAGCTTGGCGGCAATGTCTGCCACGCGCTGGCCAAACTGTTTGCCGGTTTCCAGGTCGCCCGGGAACATCTCGGCAGCAGAGGCGTCGGACGGCGACTGCGACATGGCACCGCTGAACGAGCCCATCCAGTTCACGTCGTTGCGGGTGGCCGCCTTGGAGTTGGCCGGCATCATGCCGTTGCCCACCCACAGGCCGCCGTGCTGCATGGCCAGGTGGAACAGATAGTCCAGCGTGATCTGCTTGTCGCCATTGATGCTGCCGCTGTTGGTAAAGCCTGCAAACAGCTTGTTTTTCCAGGCTTGGCTGAACCAGGGCTTGGACGAGGCATCCGCAAATTTCTTGAACTGCCAGCTGGGGCCGGCCATGTAGGTGGGCGACCCAAAGATGATGGCGCTGGCACTCGCCAAGGTCTCCCAGCCGCCTTCCGGCAGATTGCCATCGGCATCGATGGCAATCAATTGGGCGCCTGCGCCCTCTGCCACGGCTTGGGCCAGGCGCTGTGTGTGACCGTAACCCGAGTGATAAACAACTGCGATGTGTGCCATGAGAAAACTCCTGTGGAAAAGAGGAAACGAGACAAAGAACGAACGACGGGAAACCGGATTGAACGCCTGCGGCAGCAATCTTGCTGCCAGCAGGTCATTGACAACGCTCTGTGCAGATCAGCGGCCCGACTGGCGCGCGTCCACGCTCCAGCCCCCTGCGCCAAATGCCGCCAGAGCCAGCAGCCCGCCGGTCACGCCAATGTTCTTGAAGAACATGAGCTGCTGCACCATTTGCTTGTCGGCCGGCAAATCCCAGAACGCATGAAAGAAGAAGCTGGCCACGAGCGTGAAGAACGCCAGCGCCAGAGCCGCAAAACGCGTTCCGAAGCCAAGGATCAGCGCCAGGCCGCCCAGCACCTCGACGGCCACAGCCAACGCGGCAGCCACGGTCGGCATGGGCAGACCCACCGAGCTGATATAGCCCACGGTGCCCGCAAAACCGGTGATTTTGCTGATGCCCGCAGGCAGGAACAGGGCCGCCAGCAGCAGGCGTGCCGCCAGGGCCAAGGGGTTTTGCAGGGATGTGAACATGGTGAATTACTCCGGGGTGAAGATGGGTTGAAAACGGATGGACAAAAACGTCAAATGTCAGGCGGCCAGGTCGAACACCAGCACCTCGGCGTCGTGGCCATCGGTCAACGACAAGGCGGTTTCTTTTTCGATCAGCACGGCATCGCCGGTGGACAGCGCATTGCCGTTGACCGACAGCGCTCCGCGCACCAGATGCACATAGGTCTTGCGGGCGGGGTCCAGCGCTAGCTTGACGGACTCATCCCCATCCAGCAAGCCCGCGTACAACGCCGCATCGGCGTGGAGCTTGACCGAGCCCTGTGCGCCATCTGGCGAAGCGACCAGGCGCAGCGCGCCGCGCTTTTCCGACTCAGCAAAGGTCTTTTGCTCGTAGCTGGGGGGGATCCCCCGCACATTGGGCTCGATCCATATCTGCAAGAAGTGGGTGGTCTGGCCTTCAGCGTGGTTGAACTCACTGTGCTGCACGCCGGTGCCTGCGCTCATGCGCTGCACATCACCCGGCGGGATGCCTTTGATGTTGCCCATGCTGTCCTTGTGGGCCAGCTCGCCCGACATCACGTAGCTGATGATTTCCATGTCGCGGTGGCCATGGGTGCCAAAACCCGTGCCAGGCGCAATGCGGTCCTCGTTGATGACCCGCAGGTTGCCAAAGCCCATGTGCGCCGGGTCGTAATACCCCGCAAACGAGAAGCTGTGGAAGGAATTGAGCCAGCCATGATCAGCGTGGCCCCGGTCTTGCGATTTACGAACAGTCAGCATGTGGATTGCTCCTTTGAAGACTCGACTTTAGGCCTCTGTGCCACCGTGCAGGGGCAGATGAATTGATGGAATTATTCAAATAATCTGAATTAACATGGCGCCACCATGCAAAACGCACGCGATGTTCTCACCCCCGATGCGCTGACCATGCTGCAGGTGATTGCCGAGGCGGGCAGCTTTGCCGCCGCCGCCCGGCAGCTGGGCCTGGTGCCCAGCGCCCTCACCTACCGCGTGCGACAGATTGAAGACGCGCTGGATGTGCTGCTGTTTGACCGCAGCGCCCGCCAGGCCCGCCCCACCGAGGCCGGTGTGGAGCTGCTGCGCGAAGGCGCCCGGCTGCTGCAGGACATCGATGCAGTGGCAAACCGCGTGCGCCGCGTCGCCACGGGCTGGGAGCCGCAGCTCACGCTGTCCATCGACGGCATCATCTCGCCGCACACCATGCTGGAGCTGGTGGATGCGTTTTACGCCATGCAGCCTCCCACGCGCCTGAAGCTGCGCGACGGGATCATGACCGGCACGCTGGAGGCGCTGACCTCCGGCCGGGCCGATCTGGCCATCGGTGTCTCGGTGGCGGGCAGCAACGTGGCGGGCCTGCAGCAGGGCACGCTGGGTGATGTTTTATTCATCTATGTCGTCGCGCCCCACCACCCGCTGGCGTCTGTGCCCGAACCCATCACCGACGCCACCCTGCTGGAGCACCGCGCCGTGGCCGTGGCCGATTCCGCCACCCGCGGCGGCGCCACGATGGGCCTGCTGGGCGGGCAGGACGTGCTGACGGTGGACACCATGCAAGCCAAGGTGCGCGTGCAGCTGCGCGGGCTGGGCGGCGGTTTTCTGCCTGAACCCATGGTGCGCCCGTATCTGGAGGCTGGCCGCCTGGTCGAGCGCCGTGTGGCCCGGCCCGAGCGCAACGTGCGCGTGCATTACGCATGGGGCGGCCCGGGCTTTACCGCGCCAGGCCGGGCGCTGCAATGGTGGCTGAACCAGCTGCAAAGCCCCACCACACGCCGCGCTCTGCTGGAAAACCACCATCATTTCTGATCTTGATCAGGTGTCCGCCCCCCTGCCGCGCGTGTAGAGTGGTCCCTGTTGGTTCTGTATTGCATCTCGCTAGCCGACCGTCCCCGAAAGGCCTTCCATGAGCAAACCCGATCCCCTCCCCGCCAAACGGCTCCGACGCACCAACGCCCCGGCACCTGCGGCCGCACCAGTGGCTCCCAAGGCACTGTCTGGCAAGGCCCAGCGCCATTTCGCCATCATCGGTGCTGGCATGGCGGGCATTGCCTGCGCACGTACGCTGGTGCAGGCCGGGCACCGCGTCACGGTTTTCGAAAAATCCTCCCAGGCCGGTGGCCGTACGGCCACCATCGACAGTCCCTTTGGCAGTTTTGACGCAGGAGCCCAATATTTCACCGTGCGCGACCCGAGGTTTGCCCGCGCCATCGACACCGTGCCCGGTATCTGCAAGCGCTGGAGCGCCAACTCCGTTCAGGTGCTCGATGCCGCAGGCCGGGTCGCAGCAGTTGGCCTGCCCCACCGCGAAGCGCACTGGGTCGCCAGCCCCGGCATGCAGTCGCTGGTGACCACCTGGGCAGATCCACTGGCCAAGGCGGGTCAGCTCATCACCCACACACGCGTCACACGCATCGAACCCGACTCGCTCAATACCCCCGGCTGGCAGTTGCGCACCGAAGGGCCCGGCGGCACACAGCATGTTTACGCCGGATTTGATGCGGTGCTGCTCGCCCAGCCCTCCGTGCCCGCCCAGGCGCTGATCTCCAGCTCCGGGCTGGACACCTCGTTGACCGATGCCCTGTCTGCCGTCGCCATTGCGCCCTGCTGGACGTTGATGCTGGCCTACCCCCAGGCGGTGCGCCCGGGCCTGACCACCCTGGGGCCCCAGTGGAACGCGGCACGTAGCACCCACCACCGCATCGCATGGCTGGCCCGCGAATCCTCCAAACCCGGCCGCAGCGTGATCGAACGCTGGACCATCCAGGCCAGCCCAGCCTGGTCCGCAGAACACCTCGAAGACGACGAAGCCCGCGTGCAGGCCAAGCTGATCAAGGCCTTTGCCGAGGTCACCGGCATCCGCGCACAACCGTCGCATGCCGACACCCGCCGCTGGCGCTACGCCCAAACCACCCACCCCCTGGGCAAGAGCCACCTGTGGGACGCCAGCACGGGTCTGGGCGCCTGTGGCGATTGGTGCCTGGGGCATCGGTTGGAGGATGCGTTTGTGTCGGGGCTGGAACTGGCGCTCAAGGTGGCATGACGGTCGGCGTGGGCGCAGCGCCGCGCTATATAGGGCGGTTTGCGCCCTCCCCTACGGGCCCGCTGCATGCGGGCTCGTTGGTTGCAGCCCTTGCCAGCTGGCTGGATGCGCGGGCGAATGGGGGCCAGTGGCTGATGCGCATTGAAGACGTGGACACCCCGCGCTGCGTGTCGGGCGCAGCGGAGTTCATACTGCAGCAACTGGCTGCTTGTGGGCTACTGCCCGACGCTCCCCCTCAGTGGCAGTCGGCCCGGGGCGCCCTGTACCAGCGGGCGCTGGATCAGCTAGTGAGCCAAGGCCACGCCTACCCCTGCGCCTGCTCGCGCAAGGACATCGAAGACGCCCAGGCTGCCCTCGGCCATGCCCGAGAGCGGCATGCCGCGCTACCCTACCCAGGCACCTGTCGCCATGGGCTGCAGGGCCGCACGGGGCGGTCCTGGCGGTTCAATGTGACAGATTTCAAGCAAAAACGGGCTCTAGCGCTTGATAGTAAAGCACTAATAGCTATTTATTCAGTAGCAATCAACCTGTTGCAGTGGCATGACCGCCGACTGGGCCCGCAGCAGCAGGACGTTGCCAGCGCCGTGGGCGACTTTGTGCTGCGCCGCGCCGATGGGTTTTGGGCCTACCAGCTGGCCGTGGTGGTGGACGATGCCAACCAGGGCATCACCGACGTGGTGCGCGGAGAAGACCTGGCCGACAACACACCGCGGCAGATCCTGCTGCAGCAAGCCTTGGGTGTGCCCACGCCCCGGTATCTGCACACGCCGCTGGTATGCGGCGACAACGGCGAGAAGCTGTCCAAACAAAACGGTGCGCAAGCCCTTGATCTGACCGAGCCGCTGCATGCCTTGTCGGACGCAGCACGGGTGCTGGGACTGCCCCCATTGGCACATCCACACAACAATTGCATCTCTGACGCATTGGCACTATGGGTGGCGGCGTGGCGACGAAACTACAATGGCCCATCGTGACCGAACTGACCACTGCACCCAACCCCTTGAGCGCTGCACCCGCTGCAGCCCCCCGCGCGCACGGCGAAGCCCCCGCGGGCGTCACCCATCCCAAAACCATCAAGAGCTTTGTGCGCCGCGCAGGCCGCACCACCACCGGCCAAGCCAAGGCGTTTGAAGACCTGGGCCCCCGCTTTGTCTTGCGCTATGCCGCAGCCCCGCTGGACGCAAATGCCGCATTCGGCCGCAGCGCGCCACTGGTGCTGGAGATCGGATTTGGCATGGGCGAGGCCACGGCCCACATCGCCCGGGTGCGGCCCGACGACAACTTTCTGTGCTGCGAAGTCCATGAACCCGGAGTTGGAGCGCTGCTTAAGCGCATTGGCGAGCAAGACCTGACCAACATCCGCATCCTTCAGCACGATGCCGTCGAGGTGATTGACCACATGCTGCCCGAAGGCTGCCTGGATGGGGTGCACATTTTCTTCCCAGACCCCTGGCACAAGACCAAACACAACAAGCGCCGCCTGATCCAGTCGCCTCTGGTGGCCAAGCTGGCTGCCCGACTCAAACCCGGCGGCTACCTTCACTGCGCCACCGACTGGCAACCCTACGCAGAGCAGATCCTGCAGGTGCTGAGCGCCGAGCCTCTGCTCCAGAACACCACCTCCGGCTTTGCACCACAGCCCGACTACCGCCCCCTGACCAAGTTCGAGAACCGCGGCTTGCGGCTCGGGCATGGGGTGTGGGATGTCGTGTTCGTACGCCGCAACTAACCTGACGACATGCCCCGACAGGACTCCCGAACACAGCCCATGAAACCCATCCTGCAAAATTTGGTGGAGATGACGGGTCACCGCGATCACCTGCGGTTGGAGGTGTCGGTGTTGTCTACGCTGCAAAAGCTCAGCAGCATCATTGAGGTGCGGGCGCTGGAGCTGTTCACCGATGCCGGAGTGCCTTACGTGCGCCCCCGCACCTGGGTGGAAGACGGACAATTGGTGTCCACCGACTCGGAAGCTGCTGCCGACCCGCGCCGCGAAACCCTGGACCAATACCCCGCCCTGCGCGTTTGCGTCGAAGACCATACCGACAGCGCACTGGCCTCGCCGCGCAAGGGCCGCTACGTGTTGTGGCTGCCGGTATGGATGCACGACAAGGTGAATACCTGCCTGGAGATCACGCAGTCGCGCCCGTTCTCGGCGCACAAGCTGGATGTGCTGATGGGGGTGTTCCAGGTCTACCAGAACTACCAGAGCCTGCTGGACTACAGCGAGCGCGATGCGCTCACCGGCCTGTTCAACCGCAAGACCTTTGACGAGCAGTTCTCCCGCCACACGATGCACGCCGTCGGCGGGCGCCCCAGCGCCATCACCGAATCGTTTGCAAACGATGATGGCGCCACGCCATCCGAACCCGTGCTGCAGTGGCTGGCGGTGGTGGACATTGACCATTTCAAACAGGTCAACGACCGCTTTGGGCATCTGTATGGCGACGAGGTGCTCATCCTGATCGCCAACATCCTGCGCACTTCGTTCCGCAGCCACGACCGCATCTTCCGTTTTGGCGGTGAAGAGTTTGTGGTGTTGCTGCGTTCGACCACGCTGACCACAGCACACAAGGTGTTTAACCGGTTTCGCCAGGCCGTGCAGGAATACAGCTTCCCGCAGGTCGGGCAGGTCACGGTCAGCCTCGGATTTGTGAGCACCTCCAAGGGCGCGCCTGTTGAAATCCTGGGCCAGGCCGACCAGGCGCTTTACTACGCCAAGGAACATGGCCGCAACCAGGTCTGCTTCTACGACGACTTGGTGGCAGGTGGCCATCTGGCGGCCAAAGTGGCCAACGACGATGTCGAGCTGTTTTAGGCAGACTCAGCCCGGCGCGGCATGTGGACCTTTTCAGTTCAGTCTGAGCCATCAGGTCAGCGTCTGCAGAATTGCCTCCACATCCACCGCATCCTGCTGTGACATCGGCAGAAACTTTTCTGCATAGTCGCGCCACACCCCGCTGACGAGGAAGAAGCGGAACACGTCGGCATCGATGTGCCGGTCCCGCACCATGTGGGCCATGATCTTGAGTGACTCCGACAAGGTTTTGGGAGGCTTATAAGGGCGGTCAGAGGCCGTCAGCGCCTCAAAGATGTCCGCCAGGGTCATCACGCGGTCTGCCAGCGTCAGATCTGCGGCTTTCAGACGCCGGGGATAGCCGGTGCCGTCCAGCTTTTCGTGGTGCGACCCGGCGATGGACGGAACACGCGCCAGATGCGGCGGAAAAGGCAGACCGCTGAGCATGACGATGGTCTGGACAATGTGGTCGTTGATCTTGAACCGGTCTTCTGCCGTCAGTGTGCCGCGGCGTATCGACAGGTTGTGCAGCTCGCCCAGGTGCGCCTCTTGAGGCGGAAGCACCATGTCAAAGCCCCAGCGATTGGCCGGGTTGCCCACCTCTACCGGGGGCTTGCGTGAGCCCCAAGGGACGATGTGCTCAGGCCGGTCTGCCAGCAACGGTTCATTGGCAGGCGTGGGGCGCGTCGGCACCCTGGCCAGTCGCGCCATCTCGGCTTGCGACAGGCCCAAGCGGTCATCAAAGTGGCGCTGCCATATTTGCCGCCCGATGGTGGCCAGCCTCTGCACATCGGCATCGCCCATGAACTCGCCGCCCACATTGCTGCGGGCGACAAAGGCAAAGTCGTCCAGCAGGTGTTCGCGGCGCTGCAGCAGTTCGCGCTGCAAGCGCACCGGGTCAACCCCCGCAACCTGCTGTTTCCAGTAGTCCAGCTCGGCATCGCGCCACAGCACCTCAAACCGCATGCGCACCTCGTGGATGCGGTTGTAGAGCGTCTCCAGCTTGGTGGCCTTGTCGATGATATGCTCAGGGCTGGTGACCTTGCCGCAGTCATGCAGCCAGGCACCCAGGCGAAACTCGTAGCGCTCGGCGTCTGTCATGGCGACCAGTGCAAACGGGCCCTCCTTGGCATCGCACAGCTGCTGCATGAGCGATTCAGCCAGTTGCGGCACACGCTCGCAGTGGCCGCCGGTATAAGGGCTTTTGGCATCAATGGCATCGGCCAGCAGCCGGATGACGGCATCGAACAGCTTCTTTTGCCCCTCGATCAGGCTGCGCGTCTCGATGGCCACAGACAGGGTGCCGGAGAGCTTTTCGACAAACGCCCGGAAATGAACATCGTCCTGCAGGTGGTCTGCCACGTAGCGCAGCACCAGCAAACCCAGCGGCCGTCCGTCGCGGGTGCGCAACTGTACGCGCAGCACACGCTGGGGTTGCACATCTGCGTCGTCGTCGGTGCTGTCGCCTTCCTGAGCCTCCGTATGGTTGATGAAATGAATCATTCCCATGAAGGGAGTTGAGATAGACAAACCCAAAACGGCGCGATAAATCGGGATTTGGGGGGATGAGGCGGGATGGATCGAAACGGGCCGCTGTAATTGCGTTGCAACCCGTGGAATTGCTCAGAGTGGCTCTGGCGGCTCCAGCATGTCCAGTTGGCCAGGTGCCGCGTCGGCCTCGCGGGCGGCCTTGATCTTGGAGCGAATGCGGTTGAGGAGCTTATTCATCCCACGCAGGGACATATGGTACTTACGGGCCAGCTCGGCCGTGTTGTCCCCAGTGTGCTGATCGTAGATTTCCAGCTCACGCATGGTGAGCATGTATCGCACATCCTTGGGGATGCTGATCACCTGGCCGCCCCAGTGATTGACTATGTGATCGACAAGGCCGGAAGCTGTCACGCTGGCCGCCTCTGGCGCGAGGTCCTGTTCAAGCAGCCACCGCTCTGCCGTCGCGAACAGGTCGGACAGCAGCTCATGGCGCCGAACGGCGGCACGTGACGTTACGCTCACGCCTTGGCCTCTTGCCCGAGGACCTGGATGTCGCCCGCCACCGGCTGTTCAAGAGCCTGCATGAGGGCCTCCCATGCCCACCAATGCAAATCGAAGCCCTGGCCACGGTGTAGGCAGAGCTGCGCATATTCCACGCGCTCAATCTGCGCAGCCGAAAGCGGGCTCGCCCGGTGCAGCTGCACCACTTCCTGGCGCAGCGCCGCCACGGCGGCTGGTAGGCGGCGCATCGCCCATTTTTTGAGCGTCTCGATCAGGTTCTCGATGGACCGGGAACCGGCCCAACGCAGGTCGTCCACCTTCGCAATGCGATTCACATATGCCGCCAACGCCTTCTCGGACGGGTCGCGCACCTCGCCCAGAACATGCAGGAACAGCCACAGAGCCCGGACCTTGCGCGCATCTGGCGTGACGGCCAGCGGCCTGCCCCCCGCCTTTGGACGCACCTGAAACCCCTTCGACTTCATGTGCGCCAAAACCCGCTCCATGTTTGGAACGTCCATCGCGGCGAGCGATTCGGTGTTTCCAATCGCGCGCAGGATGTCGCGATAGGCGAGATCGTCCAGACCAGACTTCTGGCCCAATTCTCGCTTCGCCACATGGATCAGCTTGATCAACGTGGCGCGACGATTGTTTGCGGGGGCTTTGGCAGTGGTCATAAACGGTGTTCCAGGTGGCTCACCAGAGCCCCCAGGTCGGGGGCTCCAGAAAACCGGCTGGATCAGTTCAACGCTTCCTTGAACGCCTTGCCCGGCATGAACTTAGGCGCCTTGCTGGCTTTGATCTTGACCGGATCGCCAGTGCGCGGATTGCGGCCAGTGCGTGCCGAGCGTTTCGTCACCGTAAATGAGCCAAAGCCCACCAAAGTGACAGAGCCGCCCTTCTTCAGCGTGCCCTTGATGGTCTCGGTTGCCGCGTCCAGGGCTGCACCCGCTGCGATCTTGGAAATACCGGCCTGGTCGGCCATGCGTTCGATCAATTCAGACTTGTTCATTGTTCACTTTCAATGGTTGAGGTGATCCTGGTGAGGCGGCACCAAGCACCGAGGCGCTCAATGGTGAGAGGCCATCGCGCCCTGCGGTAGTTACGGCCAAGTGATGGCGGCCGGGGCACCCACCGCTTGCCCCGCGTACGGTCAAAATGGAACGACTAATTCACTGAGGAGGCGGGAATGGGAGATGTCTTTGGAGCATTTACGCAATGGCTTGGAGCTGCTATTGCCCCTGCTACGTGGGCGAGCTGGGCGGCGGCTGGAGCTACCTTCTGCGCCGCCTGGTTTGCCATGAAACTTGCGAGAACCGCTCAGCGCGACCAAAGAAATCAAGAAAAAATCAGAGCTGAGTTGACCGCAGCCAGGTTCGCGCCTTTGATCGAACGGGATGCGCAAACTCTCCGGGCAGCATGTATGGATTTCGAGCTCCATCCCACCGAAGCGACAGTCTTGCTTGATCGGGAGATGATTCTTGTGCACTCGCTGCGCCGGATGCACTTCTCCATCCAGAGCGATGACCTCGCAGCGCTGGTGCCTCTGGGGGAACAATGTGCGACTCGTATCGCTAGGGCATACAGCTTGTTGAGTATTACGATGGCCGATATGGAGCGGTTCTCCCAAATTCGACACCTGCTGAAAGATGAATGGCATGAGGCAATGGCAGAGGCTGAAGATCTGCTCACCAGAGCAGCTGCGACCTGCGCAAAACACGGACAGGTGGAGCGCTTCGACACTGTCGACGTCAAGTAGTCTCATACCGCCACCATGTCCAAAGCAATGGGGACATAGCGGTCCGAGTCGCCCACGCGCTCGTAGAGCCGCACGTACTGCTTGGTGCCAATCACCTGCACCGACTCGCTGATGGCCTTCATGGCCTCCTGCCAGCGTGCGTCGGCGATCTCAAGGCGGCGCAGCCCCAGGATGCGGCCCACGTTGAGGTTGCCCTCCTTGTCGGTCTGGAATGCCTGCTGCACCAGCACCATGATCTCGGGGCGGCTCCCCTTGGCCCATTCATTGATGCACTCGTCGATCAGGGTCTTGGCCGCCTGCAGGCGCTCGTCGAAGGTCACGTTCTCAGCCGTGGCGATCTGCAGCTTGAAGGCGCCGTCGTAGGTGGGCAGCGTGACATTGCCCTTGGCGCCGCCGCGCTTCACGCCGTACTGCTCGGCGCTCAGTTCAACGAAGGCGGCGACATCGCCGAACATCTTGGACTTGCCTGCAACCAGGCGCGCGTTGAGGTCCTTCGCCAGGGCCACCAGTTCGCGCACCAGACGGTCGCGTTCCTGATCAATGGGCTTCACCAGTTCAAAGGGGACAAGATGGCCCTGCGCGTTGCGCATGTAGCCATCGGGGACGTTGGATTGATTCATGGGCTATTCCTGTCAGCACCGAAAGCCACGGCTCTCGATGCGGGTGTGGTTGAGGGCACCGGCCCGACTGGGCGCGGCGGGGTTTGCGGTCCAGACAGGCGCACGCATGCGGTCGTACTGGGCCGGGGGCACTGCATCAGCAGGCCGGGGCGGCACTTGGCGGCGGCCTGGCGGGCGGCCCTTGCGGAGTTCGGTCATTGCTGTGGCCCCTTCTTAGCGAGCAACTCTGCGACCTTGGCGCGCACGTCCGAGGTCATCGGTGCCGCCTTCTGGCTGCGGGCGTCGATCTCGGCCAGTGCCGGGTCTTTGCCGCCGTAGACCACCTGCAGGGCCTCGCCGATGGGCAAGGTTTGCCCGCGCACCTGCACCGTGTCGCGCTGCGGTGTAACGCGGCGCTCCAGCTCGCGCTGCGCTTCTTGCTCGCCCTCGGCCCTGTCGGACTTGCGCATGAGCACGCTGTACAGGTAGCCGTTACCGGTCAACGGCACCGCAAGGGTTCCTTTCTCCACGGCAGTGAACACCGCAGCAAAGGCGCCTTTCCAGTCCTCAACCGACACCAGCCAGTTGCGCCCGTTGCGCTCTATGGCATTGCGCTGCACATCCGGCACCAGCTCGGCCAACAGGCGGGCGACCTTGTCCATGCGTAGCTGCTGCTTGAGCGGCTTGTGCAGGCGTAGGTAGCGCACCACGATGCCGCCCAGGGGAAAGGACGCGGTCAAAACATCAGCAATCAGGCGGCGCACCGTGTCGTCGTCGATCATCCGCAGCAGCAGCGCATCCAGGCTTTCCTCCGCGCCGCAGCTCGGGCAGGTGTTGATAAACAACGTGGCCATCACAGCAGCCCCCCGCGTTGCGTTTGGGCCGACGCTTCGGCGGGCCGTGCGCCGCGTTCCATTTCAGAGCGAAAGCCCAGGCACATCTGCTGCCCCAGCTCCATCCCGGCCCAGTGCGCGCGGTTGAGCTGCGTGTCGGCAACATCACGTTGGGCAACGACCCACACCAGGGCGAGCAGAGCGGCCAGGAGAGCGACGGCGAGCCAGACCACTAGCCAAGTCATAGGGTGACGGCGCTTCATGCAGCCTCCCTGCGAGGCACAACAGAAACCACGCCTTCCAGCCTCATGCCAGCGTCGATGGCTTCCCAGTCGGTGTGGAAAGAGCCGCGCATGCGACCCCTGCTACCGTCATCCATGGTGATGAGTACAAGGTAGTGGCGCATGCTCAGCTCCCTCGCACCGCCGCCGCAATCAGGGCTGCGGTCACCTTGGGCGCGCCGATCTTCACCGCCTCATTCATCGCCCGCGTGACGAGGTTATTGATCGCCAGCGGATAGCACAGCGACTGCTCGCGCGCTTGGCGCTGCCCGCGCACCGTTTCCGAGACCGCTTGGCGCAGGGTGGACCGGATCGCGTCCATCGCATCCGATGCAAATATCGCCTCAAATTGCAAGCCCGCACGCTCGACCTTGTGGCGCAGATAGCCCTCCACATGGTTGTCCAGTGGAGGCAGCTTCACCAGCTCGCAGCGCTGCACCACCTCCCGCACCTCCGGGTTGTGCTCGCTCAGCTTTTTCTCCAACTCGGTCTGACCAACTAGGATGATCGACAGCAGCTTCTTGAACCCGTCCTGCAGCTCATAGAACCTCTTCAAGTGCTTGAGGGTAGGGATCGCCAGGGCATGGGCTTCTTCGATGATCAGCACATGCCGCTGCCCCACCTGCGCGCTGGCCTTCAGAATGTTGTGCATCTGCGCGGCGCGGTCCTGCAGCACCTGGCGCAGCGATGTGCCCGGCGACACGGTGCGAATCACCGCTCCGGTGATGTCTGCCGCCATCAGCGCCTTGCCCTTGCGGTGGCTGTCCTCCATGCCTATCACATAGGGCTCAATCACCGTCACGCGTTCGCCCGTGGTGTTGATCCAATCAATCATGTCCTGGCGCAGGGTGGACTTGCCCCCGCCAGACTCGGCCACCACTGCCAGCATGCCGCCGTGTCGCGCCGTATGGCGCATGGCCGCGCGCACGTAGCGGATGTCGTCAGTAATGAAAACGTCGGCGTCTTCATTGAGCTCGTTCACGAACGGGTCGCGCAGAATCTTGAAGTGCTGCCGGGCGGCAGATGAAAGCGAGTGATGTCGTAGTAGCATGAAAGGGTCCTCTCCTTGGTTGTCGCCGGGCTGGGGGCCGGAGTTATTGGCTTTCGCCATCGCCTGCAGCTCCGCGTTGGCGCGCGGTGCTGCAGGTGCTTCGTCAAAGGTCCGTGCCAGCCGCTCGGCGGGCAGGCCCTTTGCTGTCAGAAATGCGGTGATGCGCTCTTTGAGCAACTTCTCGCTCAGGCCACGCGTTGCGGGCCATATCCGGTACTTCACGATCTGGGTGACCGCCGCGCGCGAAATCCCGACATGGCGGGCGAGCTGCGACTGATTGCTGTCCACGTAAGCGAGGTCCTGCGGCAAATTCATCATTGCTAGCACCTCACACCGCGCGCAGGCCACCAGCGGCCCGCATGGGTTGTTGATCCATAGCCGGTGTCAGGTACTGCCCAATCAGCGCAACCACTTGGTCCTCGGGCACGCCGTCTGCGTACCGCTTCATGAAGAAGGCGTTTTCTTCCGGGGCAAGATTGCGGCCTATGGCCCCCACGATGCGCAACATCGCGGTCACAGGGTCCAGCAACTCGGGGCCTGCAGGTTCAGCACAGGCGGGCGTTTCAATGGCCGTGCCTTGGCGTGGCAGATACGCAGGCATCTCAATGTCTTGCAGGTACTGATGGGCGTTGATCTGCCCGCCAAATGGCGTGGCGCGCTTTTGCCGCGCTGCCTGCACTTCATCGGCAGTCATGCCCGGATAGGCCGCCCCATCCATCGCCGTCGCTGCGTGCTCAGCCTCCGTCTTGGCCGCGCGCTTGTACTCACTGCCGATCACCGCGCCGTCAGCGCGCTGGCCGAAGGCGTCAAACTCAACATTGGGCTCAACGCGGTAGATCAGCGGCTCGCCGTCGTATCTCAGCACCTGCACCTGTACAGCGCACTCGCCATAGATCAGCCCGCGTACCAACACCACATCGCCCACATTGATTCCGTCCAGACCACGCAGGCTGTAGGGCATCGTGCGCTCCGCAGCGGGGTGCCGAAAGGTGATCGTCAGATCGGGTTTGACCTGCCGCTCCTCTTCCTTGCTGCGCATGAATGCTTGGCATACTTCCACCGCAGGCAAAACCCGCAACTGCTCGGCGGTGATGAGCTGCCACAGGTCATAGCGCGCTACTGGCGCTGGTAACCCTGCCCGGCGCAAGCGCGTGTCCTGTCCGGGGATCAAGTTCGCGTTGTAGGCATTTGCCCATGCACCCGCTGCAGCGTTTAGCTGCTCTACGTTGTCTACAGGCTGAAAGCGCAGGCGGCTCTCAAACTGCGTTTCCACGATGTTGTTGCCATTCTCCGCGCCGCCTTTGGCGCGTGAATTGCCTGCCTTGTGCGTCTCATGATTGACACCCAAGGCATCCAGCATTGACCGAATCGCAGTGCTCTGGTTGGCGCTGCCTTTGTCCCACAACAGATTGAACGGCACCCCGTGAAACGGGCGCCCAGACTGCAGCCCCCAAGAGAACATCAAGAACTTGAACAGGTTGTGTTGGTCTTCCCCTGCAGCCTCTGTGTACCAAGGCACCACACACGCACTGGCCCGGTCATAGGCCACATAGCGGTAGCACTTGAACTTGACCTGCGCCAGCTTGTCCAGCTTGTTCTTGTAGAACTCGTCGTCCCGAATGATGTACTGCCTGCCCTTGAGGTAGTACACCAGGCACAGCGAAGGGTCCACCTCATGCGTATGGTTCGGGTGCGGCGCCCGCAATGCCTGCACAGGCGTGGCAATGCGCTGCGCGGCCACGTTCAATTTACGGTCGCGCATCAGCTTGTTTAGTTGCCCATTACTCACCCCAAAGGCGTGCCCGTTCTGCTCCAGAATGCCGCGCGCAGTGGTGGTGAACAGGGTTTGCTTGCCATTGGCACGAATCGCCTCGCGCTGCGCCGCGCCCATGGTCACCAGCGACTCGGCAGACACGCTGGTGCTGCCTTTGTCACACCGCGCCTTGCGCCCCGAGGACCAGCCCGCAACGGCCTTCAGGTGGCGATAGACGGTCTGCACCGACACCCCCAGGAACTCCCCAGCCTCGCGCACCATGGCCGTTCCATTGCCATGCTCCGAGTCGTCAAGGCGGCGGGCAAGCTGGCGCACATAGTCGCAGGCTTCAGGAGAAAGTGCGGCCATATCTGTGCTCACCTCATGCGGCTGCATCTGCGGCCTCAGGCGTTTGCATCAGATACTGCCGCGCCTCGGCCAAGTCGTCGCCAAAGCGCTCTTCAAACGCATGCTGAGCCGCGCCCACCAGCTCAGCCAGGCGGTTGATGGAGCCTTGCAGATGCAGGGCCACCAGGGCCACACTGCGAGGCAGCGGCGCGGGCGCCTCGGGGTCATATCCCTCGGCCTGGGTCACCTCGTCCGTCCACCACTGTTCCAGGGCAATGGTGGCCTCATGGTGAGCGGCAATGCCGTTCTCAAGCAAGGCCTGCCGGTCGGCGATTTCTCCCTTGAACGGCAGAATGCGCTCATCCAGGGGCACTACCACCGGGCGCTTGCCCTGCAGCTTCTTTTCTGCCTTGTCGGCCCGCTCTTCCGCCTTGGCGCGCTTCTCGGCTGCAAACTTCACATCCTGCTCAGACTGGCGCAGCCGCTCGCGCAGTTGGCTGGCGCTCAGACGGTCGATGTCGTCCATCTCCGAGAGGTTTTCGAGAACATCGTCGTCGTGGGTGACCAGTTCCAGGAAGGCCGAAGAACTCTTCACTTGCGAAGCCAAAACGGCCAAATTGGCCGATTTGGCCGTCTTGGCCGCAGCTTGCATGAAGCGCCGCGCCGTGCGATCCGAAAAACCCAGTAGCTCTACGCGCTGTGTGAACTCACCGTGCGGCGTGATCTCCTTCAGAAGCAAAAGCCGTTTGCCAGTTTCGAGAATCGCTTCCACGGTGCGGCGTTGATAAAACCTGATCTCGTCCTCAAGCGTGCCCACCGTCAGGGCGCCCTGGTAGCCAAGTTCTTCGGCCATCGCGGCGGCCTTCACCTCCACGACAGCGAGCGCACTCCGGGCGCTGGCCTCTTGCGCCGCCATATCGGGCGGCGTCGCACCTACAAAATCAGGCCCATGCTGCTCTGCGGGGGCCATTGGTTTGCGTCCTGCCATGTTGTATTCCTCCTTGTGGTTGTGATCAGATGGCGCGCGTGTAGCGCTGGTCGATGTCGTCAACACGCTGGCGCACCCGGCGCAGCTCGTCGTCATGTGCGCGCGCAAGCTGAATCAGCTTCGGCGTCAGGCGCCAGCACTCTTCGTTGCCGGGGATGCGCTCGGCTACGCCCTCATCGGCCAACAGCTCCAGGTCTCGAAAGGCCATGGGCGGCGCCACTTGGAGGGCCTCAGCCACCTGTTTCAGACGCAATCCGTCAAAGGCATGGCCCTGCAAAATCCAAAGCAGGCGTAGCGTGCGTCGGGCGGGCTGGTGGTGATTGGGGTTGCTCATGCCAGCGCCCCATCCAGGTTTGCATCACGGCGGGCCAACTCGGCTGCCTTGAGCTGGATTTCCAACGAACGACGCACGGTGGCGGCAATAGCGTCGGCGTGGCGGCCGGGTTCAATCACCAGCTCGCCATAGCTGGTCTCGATGGTGAAACCGCGTTGCACCATGTCGGGCAACTTCTTAGCGATGGCATAGCTCAGCTCCAGCTCTTCAGAGCTAAGGCGATCAGGTTCTGTCCGCATTGCAAGTGGCGGCGGCGGGCGCACGCCAGCGGCGATCTGGTCAAAGTAGTCCATGGTCAGAGATCCAATTCCGGGTTGATGTGCTGGGCCACGTTCTGGCGGTGCCATGCCACGTGTTCCATGTGTGTGGTCAGGGCGGCTAGAACAGTCGCGGGGTCTCCCGGCTTGGCGTAGTAGCCCGTGAGCAGCTGAATCGCTCTGGCAAAGTGCTCGTGCAACTCCACGATGTCGGCATGCGCCAACTTGCGGCCTGTAGCGATCTGCACCAACATCCGACCATTGCTTGCCGCCATCCAGCGAGTCACGTAGTCCACGCCGCACGCCAACTCGTAGGGGCGCAAAAGCACGAGCGGCATGCGCCCGTTCTGCAGCCACTTGTAAAGCGACCAGTGGTCCGCAAGGCCCATGTCCTCGGCAATGCGCTCCACGCTCTTGTTCAGCCGTTCTCGGGCGTGCTCCTTGCACAGCTCCATCGCATTGCGCAGGCTGGTGGGCTGCAGGCTCTTCCAATTGCGGCGCGTCATTGGATGAACCCCGCTGAGACACTCTCCAAACAAAACGCCGGATTGCTATGCCCTGTAAGGGTTTTCGGGCCGTACAGTGCGGCCCATACACAAACACCCGGGAGGCCATTGATGGACAACAAAGACTTCATCCAACTCAGCGACAGCGACGACGCGCTATACAGGGCCTTCGGCGTTCTGGTAGCGCAATTGCACCGTGGGCGGATCATTGAGGCCTCCGCACTGACTTCTGATATGCGGCTGCTGGCGAGCAAGATGGCGCAGGAGGAACCTGAGCGTCCGTTGAGTGCGCAGGGCTTGCGCCAGATCGCGGGGTCGATTGACGCTGCGACGCCGGGCTGGAGTGAGCTGCGTGCTGTGCAGGAGCTGTATCGCCCAGGTGTGCCAGGTTCAGAAAGCCTGAGAACGGGAGGCTGCGCAGGGCACGTTCGCCCAGGCAGGGGCCAGTAAGATGCACGCTGGACATACCGCTCATGCCGCCGCCAGTTGAATGCGGGGCCGCACGATCTGCTGCGAAACCGTGCCTTGCTTCAGGCCCAGTTCCACGGCGATGTTGTGGCTCTCGCCGCGCAGACATTTGCGCTGAGGGGCGCCTTCGTTGTCATTGACGATCATGCAGACCAAGGTAGGCGAATAGCCGCGCTGCTTGGCCCAGTCTGAGTAAGCCAGCCCACGGCTGGCGAACTCTTCGCGGACCTGTTGGCGAGTTTTTAGGGGCATGGTGGTGCGTCCTGTTTTGTGATCACTTGTTGGCGCAAGTGATGAGGGTTTAAAACTTGTTGAAGCGGATTATGGTACAGAAAACTGTGCCTTTCAATACAAATGAATCAGAAAATTGGTATTGGGGAGCGCATCCGAACCGAGCGAGAGCGGCTGGGGCTCTCGCAGCCAGCATTCGCTGCGCTGGGTGACGCATCAAAGAATTCGCAGCTGAGCTGGGAAAAAGAGGTGGCCTACCCGAACGCCAGGGTGCTTGCCGCATGGGCAGCAGTTGGCGCAGATGTCGCCTTCATCCTCACTGGGAGAACTGCTTCCAACTCACTCTCGTCGGAAGAGGAAACGCTGGTCGGCTACTTTCGAGCAGCCGAAGTGCCTGTGCGCCGTGCCGCCCTGGGTGCGCTACTTGGTGCGGCACAGACAACCGCGCCGCCGGGCGATGTGCATATGGTCAGTAGTCGCAACAAAGGCGGCATCCAGATCGGCTACATGGCGGGCACTGTCAACAAGACGAAATAGCAGACGCTGGCGCAATAGATCGACAATTCAATTTGGTTACAAATCGCCACAATGCATCCAACACAAAAGGAGGATGGATGTCGAACTTGGCGCGTCTGGATCAAGCGGAGAGAAGAAACATAACGATGCGCAACGCGGTGCTGCAGATCGGCGAGATGAACGGGTGCCTGCACGTAGTTGAGCAGCTCACGGTGGTGATGAGGCCCTGTGAGTGCTTCGGCTGCGGTTGCGCGCACCAAGAGCGAGGAAAGACAGCAGACGGCGCATTTATGCCGCTGATGGCGACGGGAATGTTTCTTTGTTGGCTGCTTGCAGCGCTTTGCATCTCCGGCTCGCACGCGTCTCTGGTTGCAGGCCCGGTGTTAGTTCTCGTAGGGGTGCTTAGTCTGTGCGCGGTTCACCTGTTAGCACGCGACGGCGACTCCACTGAGGACGTTGGATGAGGGGCCAGCTCGACCCGAAGAGTCAAGTCATCAACTCATAGCCCGGGCGCAGCGGCAAGAACTTGGAGGAATGGATGAAAAAATGCACTCTCAACCTGTACATAGCTGCAGGTCTTGCCTTTTTTGGCGGGGCGGCTCACGCGGACTCAGGCTTTGAAATCAAGGGCCTGAAGATCGGCATGAGTGAGGCTGAATTCAAGAAAATCAATCCAAGCGCAAAGTGCGCGCTCTCAGCACGCGACCCGTCATGGGACAAGACGGTGAAAGATCGCCGGACGTGCAGCGTGCCAGGATTCACGCTCGCAACGAAGAAAGCCCAGAGCTCGCAGTTTTTGTTCTTTGAGGACAAACTTGGCTCGTGGAACGCATCCTTCTATGAGTTCTATGGAAAAGACCTGCAGGGAGCTTTGACAGAGAAATTTGGGGCGCCACTGATGGAGCCCCGTTTCCCCGGCGTTTCATGGAAATCGGGCAGCACGCTGATGCAACTTGTCTTCACCGGCAGTTCGGCGCTGTTGGTCGTTCAGTCCGACATTTCCACCGATTGGGGGTTGAAGCTCCAGGAGTTCAAGCTCCGCAAGGGCAAGGCCGATCTGTGAATTCTGTGCGCGCTTGCATCGCCTTGGTCGCTGGTTTCATGCTGATGCAGCCTGAACTGCATGCCCGCATCCCGCGCTCATCTGCAGCTGTAGCTGAATTCAAACGTGCCAATCCTTGTCCCATCAATAGCGCCAGGCGCGGCCCTTGCCCTGGGTACGAGGTCGATCACATTGAGCCACTGTGCGCTGGTGGACCAGATACTCCAGCAAACATGCAGTGGCTTACCCGCCAGTCTCACCGTTCCAAAACTCGCTTTGATGTGAAGCGTTGTTACGCGGTGAGGAGACCTTTAAAGCTCGGATATCAATGAAATGATGCAGCCCCAGTCAATCGCCTTCGAGCAGATCGTGGTGGACCTTCTCAAAAGGACAGGACATACGGACGTTCGGTCCAATGTCGTACTGGAGTATCCAGGACGTCCCTTCTCAGAAGTTGACATTCTCTTTGGACCACCTCAGGATTTGACGGTTGTTGAGGTAAAGCACTACAGGTACAGATCACCACCTAAAGCAGATCTAATTGTTAGGGCGCTTGCCACCCTGGCAAAAGCCAAGAAAACCGCTCATGCGAAGAATAAGCTTCTGGTCATGTCGTGTCCGCTAGGACCGGCGTTTAAAGCGTACGCCCAAGCATTCGACAGCACAGCGGTTTGGGATGGGCCGATGCTTTTTCAAGCTGCCGCTCCTCATCCCGATCTCATAAGTCGACTAGAAATCGCATTGGAGATCACACTTTCTGAAGCGATGTTAGGCCTGCAAGCCGAGAGCCCCGTAAAGGTGCTGGAAGCAGATCAGGCCGCGCCGGAATTAGAAAGTAGCGTCCCGCCTGAGCCAGCTCGAAAAGGGAAGGCACTTGCCGAGGAACTTCTCAGAATTCCTCCGGGGAGGAAAGACGCAACCTTGTTTGAGAACAAATGCATTGAAGCATTGAAATACCTTTTCGAGTCAGATCTGTTCGGCTGGCATGAGCAGCACAGCACAGTCGACGGTCTCCATAGGCGCGATCTTATCTGCCGGGTCTTGCCAAATTCTGAAGTCTGGAAGTTCATGCTTCGCGATCTGGAGAGCAGATATGTAATCTTTGAATTCAAGAACTACACGGACGAAATTACCCAATCGGAAATCATCTCAACGGAACGGTATCTTTACCCCAAGGCACTTCGCAAAGTCGCGATCCTCATCTCCCCGAAGGGTTGCACCGTGTCTGCAGCTAATGTTGTGCAGGGTGCGATGCGAGAGCATGGAAAGCTAATGCTTTCGCTCAAAGTTAGCAATATTGTCGAGTGGCTAAAAGGCAAGGACGAAGGATCGGACCCCAACACCTATCTATTCGCCCACATCGACGACTTCCTAATGCGCCTTGGTCGCTAGCGAGATTTCCGTGCCACCTGCACGCATTTAAGGTCCTGGTTCCCAATACACGCGGCCCCGAGACGGGAAAACTGATGACTTTCAATCAGTCATCAACCCCATCGGAGTCACCGTGTAATGCGAGAGATCATCCCCGCTTGGTTGCGCGCGCCGCGCACCTCCACCTGGCTTGTGGTTGCCGCCATCTTGCTGGTGTGCATCGCCATCGTTGCGCCAGTCCAGTTGCCTGTCGTCCTCTACAAAGCCTGCCTGGTGGCCCTTGCCGCCGTCCTGGGCTACTGGCTCGACCGCGCACTTTTCCCCTACGCCCGGCCTGACGGCTACCTGCACCACGACTGGCGGTACGGAACCGAAGAGCCCGAGGGTGATGTGGACTACCCAGTGGTCCAAGGCTACATCCGCGTCTTCACCGCCGCCATGCTTCGCCGCGCCATTGTGGTCGGCTGCGTGGTCCTGGGCATGGCTGCAGGGCTGTGATGCGTTGGCATTCCCGCGTGCCTGCCCTGGTCTGGCTGGGCGTTGCGGCCTTGGCCGTAGCCACCAGTTGCGCCCAGGCCCAAGTGCCACAAGCTGCACAGCAGCACCGCGCGCTACTCACCCGCACGGCCCATGCGGTGTGGGGCCTTGATGCCCCCATCGCCGTGTTTGCCGCCCAGGTGCACCAAGAAAGCGCCTGGCGCCCCAGCGCGGTCTCTCACGTCGGCGCTCAAGGCCTCGCCCAGTTCATGCCCGGCACCACACGGTGGATAGCGGGCCTGCACCCGGAACTGGCCGCACAGCAACCCTACAACCCAGCATGGGCGATGCGAGCCCTGGTCACCTACGACCGCTGGCTCTACAACCGCACCCCCACTCGCTACACGCCCTACGAGCGCATGTGGGTGGCACTGCGCAGCTACAACGGCGGGCTAGGCCATTGGCAGGCAGAGGCGGCGGCTACCGGGGCCGCGCAGCCAACGCTTGCCCAGGTCGATGCGGCATGCGGCAAAGCCCGCCGTGCGGCCGTGCATTGCCGGGAAAACCTGGGCTACCCCCACCGCATCCTGGTGGTGCTGCAACCGCGCTACCTGCAGTGGGGGCCTGGGCTATGAGCGCGGCCTCTACCGTTGCAGTTGCGGGCCTGCTCGTCGCCATCGCCGCAGGCATTGGTGGGTACGGCTATGGGTTGGACCAAGGCAAGGCGCTGGAGAAGGGCCACCAAGACGCTCAAGCCCTTGATGCGATCACCAAACAGATCACGGCCCATGCCGACCTGGTCAAGCGCTCCGGCGCCGCCAGCAAGGGCATGCGCGCTGCTACGGCCCAGCTCGAAAAGGCCAACACCCAAACCACAACGGAGATCGCCGATGCGCTCACCACTACGGCCACTGATCGCGTTGGCTGCGTGTTTCCTGCTGGCGTCATGCGCGGCCTCGACGAAGCCCGCGCCCGCGCTGCCCAAGCCGCTGCCAGCGGAGTACGCGGTGCGCTGCCCGGCGCCGCCGCCAGCCCCACGGAGCCTGCAGGTGGACCCGGTAGCCCTTGAGCTCAAGTCCATGTACGACCTTTACGGCCTGTGCGCCGGGCGCATGACGGATCTCCTGAACTGGCTGGATACGGAGGACGCCCGTTGACTGACGACATAGACCGCGCCCAGGCGCGGGAGGCGCAGATGCTGGCCGATGCTCTGCGCGACCAAGCACGCCGCGCAGGCCTGGCCGGAAAGACAACTGCCGACTCTGCCGAGTTCTGCCAGGCGCGTGGTTGTGGAGAAGAGATCCCGGACACCCGGCGCAATGCGCTGCCAGGTGTCCAGTTGTGTGTGGCGTGCCAAGCGCGCCAGGAAAAGAAGGTAGGCCACCGGTGACCCTGCAGATCGACTTTTGGCAACTGTTGGGCCTCGGCCTCACGCTCTTATCCGGCTTTGCCGGAATCATCTTTGGCGCGGGGCGCTTTATCGCCGGGCAGTTTGAGCAGCGAATCAACGAGCGCTTTGATGTGCTGCAGAAGGCCCGCGAAGCCGAGGCCCAGGGCATCACCAACCTGGAGCGTGAATTCCTGCGCTGGCAGGCCGATCTGCCTTTGCACTACGTGCGGCGCGAGGACTACGTGCGCGGCCAATCCATCGTCGAGGCAAAGCTCGATGGCCTGGCAACCAAGATCGACAACGCGCAACTGCGCGCATCCATGAAAGACCGAGGGAGCCTATGAGCACCACCATCGACACTGCCCGCATCCGCCGCGAGAACCTTCGATGGCTGATCGTTCTAACCCTGAACAACGCTCGCCCTATCGGTGCGTTTGAAGGCCCAATCCTGAGCGTTGCGCAATCAGAGTATCCCGACGCCACCCCGCTGGAACTTCGGCGCGAGCTGGATTACCTGCACGACCGCGACCTGGTCAAACTGGACAAGCAGCCATCCGGCCGCTGGTTTGCCGACTTGACCCGCATAGGCGTTGACCTGGCCGAATACACGATCCCTTGCGAGCCAGGCATTGCCCGGCCCGCGAAGTACTGGTAAGCCATGGCCCGCAAAAGCAGCATCGACCGGTTGGACCCGGAGATCAAGGCATACATCCAGGCCATGCTCGCCTCGGGCAGTGTCACGCTGGACGAACTGATCGCTGACCTGCAGGGGCGCTTTCCCGTTGCAGCAAACGCCGGTAGCCTGCCCAGCCGCTCCGCTGTCGGTCGCTACGGCCAGAAGCTGGAGCGCCGCCTGTCAGCCATCCGCGCCAGCACCGAAGCCGCCAAGATGATCCAGGCCCACGCGGGTGACGACAAGGATGCCCGCAGCGAGGCGCTCACCGCCATGGTGCAAACCGAGCTGTTCGAGGCCATCCTGGCGCTGCAAGAGGCCGACGAGATCGGCGAAGACGGCGAGAAGCCCGACCCTGGCGAGCGCGTCGCGCTTCTCAGCAAGGCCGCGAAGAACATCGCCACCCTGACCAGGTCGAGCATCAACCTGAAGGAATTCCAGACCAAAGTGGAAGAAGCCACGCGCAAAAAGCTGCTGGCCGAACAAGAGGCCAACCTGCAGGAGGTCGCCAAGGCCCAGGGCATGGACGAAACCCAGGTGGACTTCTGGCGCCGCAAGTTCCTCGGCATTGGGGCCTGACATGCACGCCGTCCAACCGCTGGCCACCACCCTGCGCACGCTGGAATGGGACGATCTGCCCGCCAGCGTGCGCGGCATTCCCGAGGGCTTCAATCCTCTGGATGACGGCGTATTGATGAAACACCAGCGCGAGGTGGCCGCCGTCCGCGCCGCCATCATCGCCGTGCCCAAGGGCCGCCGCACGGGCATCACCTTCGGCACCATGCTCGACAAGACGCTGGTGGCCGCCGCGCGCAAGAGCGCCGGGGGCGACAACGTTTTCTACATCGGCGACACCAAGGAAAAGGGCCTCGAAGCCATCGGCTACTGCGCCAAGTTCGCCCGCGTCATTGCACAGGCCCAGGGCCAGGGCATCTCTGGCGTCGAAGAGTTCCTGTTCGAAGACCAGGACGACACCGGCAAGACCCGGCACATAACCGCCTACCGCATCCGTTTCGCCTCCGGCTTTCAGGTGTGCGCGCTTTCCAGCAGGCCCGCCAACATTCGCGGGCTCCAGGGCCATGTGGTGATCGACGAGGCCGCGTTCCACCCGGATGTTCAGGGCGTGCTTGACGCTGCCACCGCGCTGCTGATCTGGGGCGGCCAGATCACGGTCATCAGCTCGCACAACGGCAAGAACAACCCGTTCGCACAGTTCTGCCGCGATATCGAGGCCGGCCGCTACGGCACCGACGCCGTCGTGGTCACGGTCACCTTTGACGATGCCGTAGCCAACGGCCTGTACGAGCGCGTTTGCTTCATGAAGGGCACACCGCCCACGGTGGAGGGCAAGCAGGCCTGGTACGCCAAAATCCGCAACGGCTACGGCGTGCGCAAAGCCGCCATGCGCGAAGAGCTGGACGCCATCCCGCGCGACGGCACCGGCGTCTGTCTGCCCGGCGTCTGGATCGAACAGGCCATGGTGCTGCCGCCAGAAAATGTCCTCCGCTTGGCGCTGGACGACGACTTCGTGCGCGAGAGCCCAGAAGAGCGCACAGCGTGGACGGCAGACTGGATCGAGCGCTATTTGGAGCCAGCGCTCAAGCGGCTTGATCCGCACGAACGCCATGTCTTTTCGCAGGACTACGCCCGCCACCGAGACTTTTCGAGCTGGGGCACTATCGCGCTGGCGGCGGGCATGCGGCGTCGCCTCCCGCTTTCCATCGAGATGCACAAGGTGCCCTTTGCCCAGCAGCGGCAAATCACCTGGCACTGCATCGAACGCCTGCCGCGCCGTTGCGGGGGGGCCATGGACGCGACGGGCTCGGGCGAGGCTCTAGCCGAAGAGACGGCCGACAAGTTCGGCCATGGCCACGTTCACCAGATCAAGCTCAACCGGGCCTGGTACGGCACCTGGATGCCCAAGCTGGTGCAGGGCTTTGCTGACGGGATGATCGACATCCCCGCCGACCCGAACATGGCGCAAGACCTGCGCGCCATCGAAGAGGTGGACGGCATCGCCATGGTGAGCAAGGTGCGGCGCGCCGATGTGAAAGACCCGGAGCTGTTCCGCCACGGTGACAGCGCCGTGATGCTGGCGCTCGGCTGGTTTGCATCGCTCAACCTGAGCGCCGCCATCGACTTCACCCCCTTGCCCGCATTCCCTCGCGGCTTCGACAACCTCGGCACGGCAGACCGCGACTATGACCAGGGCGACGACTACCTGGCCCTGGTCGAGCCGCGCGCCACCTGGTAGCACCCCATGGCAACCTCTCGCATCCTCGGCCCAGACGGCCAGCCCATCGCAATCCCCGACCTCCAAGAGCCGCAAACATCGCGGCTCCTTCACTTGCAGCGCGAGCTGCAAAGCCACCCCACGCGTGGCCTCACCCCCTCACGCTTGGCAAAGATTCTGGACGCAGCCGAGGCGGGCGACCTGATCGCCCAGTTCGAGTTGTTCGAGGACATGGAAGAAAAGGACGGCCACATCGCCGCCGAAATGGGCAAGCGCCGCCGCGCCTGCGTGCTGGATTGGGATGTGGTGCCGCCCGAAGGGGCGAGCGCAGCAGAGAAGGCGGCGGCAGAACAGGTGGGCGAGCTGCTCACCGAGATCCCCGACTTCGAAGACATGGTGTTTGACCTCACCGACGCCATCGGTAAGGGCTATGCATGCCTTGAACTCGAATGGCACCGCGTGGAAGGCTACTGGGTGCCCAAGACCATCACCCACCGCCCCCAGTCCTGGTTCACCCTGCGCCGTGGCTACCGGCAAGAGCTGCGCCTGCGCTCCAACAACGTGACCGATGGCGTCATGGGCGATCCCCTCACGCCCTTCGGCTGGGTCACCCATGTGCACAAAGCCAAGAGCGGCTACCTGGAGCGCTCGGCACTGTTCCGCCAACTGGTGTGGACCTACCTGTTCAAGAACTACAGCGTAGGCGACCTGGCAGAGTTCTTGGAGATCTACGGCATCCCCCTGCGCATCGGCAAATACCCCGCTAGCGCCAGCGAAAAAGAGAAGTCCACGCTGCTGCGCGCCCTGGCCTCGGTAGGCCACAACGCGGCGGGCATCATCCCCGAGGGCATGCTGATCGACTTCAAGGACGCAGCCACGGGCGACCCGGCAGCGTTCGAACTCATGATCAGCTGGTGCGAGCGCAACCAATCCAAGGTGATCCTGGGCGGCACGCTCACCAGCGGGGCCGATGGCAAGAGCAGCACCAACGCCCTGGGCAACGTCCACAACGAAGTCCGCAAAGACCTGCGCGATGGCGACGTGCGCCAGGCCAACACCACCCTCACACGCGACCTGGTGTTTGCGGTGGCCTCCCTCAACGGCCTTGTACCTGGCGGGCAGCGCCGTGCGCCTCTGTTTCGCCTGAACGCCCAGGAGCGTGAAGACCTCAAAACCTTCGCCACGGCGCTGCCGCCACTGGTGGCCATGGGCGTTCGCCCCACCGTAGCCTGGGCGCATGAGCGCCTGGGCATCCCCACGCCCCAAGACGGCGAGCCGGTGCTCATGCCTGCCAATCAGCAGCCCATGCCGCTGCTGCCCACCGCCACCGCAGCCACCACAGCCCTGGTGCCCATCACAGGCACGGCGGCGCCCGGCGAGCTGCCGCCGCCCCAGCAAATGCAGCCGCAGCTCGCGGGCAACCTGGCCCCCGCCGTAGGCGCTTGGCTTGACCAGGTGCGCGATCTGGTGATGACGGCGCAGTCACTGGCAGAGATACGCGATGGCCTGGACGCACTGCTGCCCGACATGACGCTGGACCAATACGCCGCCGCCATGGCCGTGGCACTGCGCTCGGCTGAGATGGCGGGCCGGTATGAGGTGATGCAAGAGGCATCCGGGAGCGGGGCCTAGAAGCCGCGCAAGGTCGCAGCCGCCCCCGTTGCACGCCCACGCCCGCGTCATCGCCCCATAAACGTTTATAAAAGCCCTCTGGCCCCTATCGCATGCCGAACGCCGCCTACGGATCGCTCCCTTTCGCCGAACAGTCCGAATTCTTTCGCCGCAAGCTCAACCTGCCGACCGATGGGTGGACCGACATTTACACCCGCGAGCATGACTGGGCATTCGTGGTGGCCGGGGCCAACCGCGACGCCATCGTGGCCGACTTTCGGGAGGCCGTGGAGAAGGCTATCGGGGGCGGGAGCACCTTGGAAGATTTCCGCAAAGACTTCGACCGCATCGTCGCTACGCACGGCTGGGACTACAACGGCGGGCGCAATTGGCGCAGCCGCGTCATCTACGACACCAACCTGGCCACCAGCTACGCGGCCGGGCGCTGGCAGCAGCTGCAGGCCGCGCCGTACTGGCAGTACGACCACCAGGACTGGGTAGAGAACCCGCGCCCCCTGCACGTGAGCTGGGACGGCCTGGTGCTGGAGCGTGAAAACCCTTTCTGGCAAACCCACTTCCCCCCGAACGGCTGGGGGTGCCACTGCAAGGTCAAAGGCTTGTGGCCACGCGACCTGCAGCGCCTGGGCAAGTCCGGGCCCGACCAGGCCCCTGCAGTCAACCTGGTGGAACGCACCATAGGCCAGCGCAGCATCAATGGCCCGCGCACCGTGCGGCTGCCCGAAGGCATCGACCCCGGCTTTGAATACGCGCCGGGTTCGAACCGCCTGCGCAGTGCCATCCCGCCCGAGCGCCCCGATCCCCCCATCCCTGGCAGTGCTGGCGGCCCCGGCCTGCCCAACCGCCTCCCGCTCGATCCGCTGCCGCCGCCCCTGCCAGTACCGGCCAGCGATCTGCTGCCCCCGGGCCTGCCGCCGCAGCAGTACGTCGATGCCTACCTGGGCGCCCTGGGGGCAGAGCCTGGCGTACCGGCCATCGTGCGCGACGTGATCGGCGAGCGGCTGGTAGTGGGGCAAGAGTTGTTCACGGATGCCAAGGGCAACCTCAAGGTCACCAAACGGGGCCGCGAGCAATACCTGCCGCTGCTGGCCCGCACGCTGTTAGAGCCCGATGAGATCTGGGCGCGCCTCGAATGGATGCACTCACAAGCCCGCGCGGTTGTGCGCCGCCGCTATGTGGCCCGGTTTGCCGTTGAGGGCGAAGAGGCCCCGGCGCTGGCAGTTTTCGAGCTGGGCGCCGATGGCTGGAGTGGCGTCACCACGTTCCAGGGTGCCACGCAGAGCGAAGAGGAGTGGCGTGTGGGCGTGCTGCTGTACCGGCGCATGGTGGATTGAGCCGGAAACAAAAGAGCCAACACGACGCCACGTGCTGGCTCCTCCGGGTGTAGGGTCGGTGGGCCTGGCGCGGCCTTCTCACCCGATGAGTTGATTTCAATTGTAGGAGAACACGGCCATGGCAGGAACCCACGTCACATACATCGTCGAAGACCAGGCGGTGCGCGACATGCTTGCGCGCCAAGCACTTCCGCCTGATGCCGAGCTGGCGTCGCAGTTGGGCGAATACCTGCAGTCGTCCACCGAGGCGCGCTTTAAAACGCAGACCGCCCCAGACGGCACGCCATGGGCGCCGTTGAAACCCCGTTACGCCAAACGCAAGAAATACCACAAGGACAAGGTGCTCACTCTGCGCGGCTACTTGCGCGGCGGCATTCATTTCCAGGTGGGGGCGGACAACTCTGTCCAGGTAGGCACCAACGCCAAGTACGGTGCCATCCATCAGTTTGGCGGTGCCATCGAGATGCCCGCGCGCCAAGCCACTGTGCGCTACCGCAGCGAGGCGGGGCGGGTGTTGTTTGCGAGCAAGAAGCACCAGGGCGCAATGGAGCGCCAAGTCACCATCCCAGCCCACGAGGTCAACATGCCCGCGCGGCCTTTCCTGGGCATCAGCGCTGAGGATGATCGAGAGATTCGAAGCATTGTGCTTGCATGGATCGATTCGAAAAAGACCGAATAAGAGCTGCTGCAGAATGGGCGTATTCCCAAGGAGATACCACATGCCTGCTCACGAACCTGTCCGATCCACCGAACAGAAAGACAGTGATCTGCTGACCACAGCAGCTTCGCTTGTCACTACCGGGCTGGCACCAATTCCTTTGCCGATTAAAAAAAGGGCAATAGAAGCAATCTCAATGCTCATTGGTGCGGGAGTCGATAGGTGGACAGCCAAACTTGAAGAATCGCCCGCAATCACACGCGCACACACCGCCGCTCAGGTTCGAGTCATTGACGCAATTGGCGCCAAAGTTGCGGACCAACTCGAAATATCTCCCGACTTGGCTGCAGATGCGTTGCAGCAACATGCATCCAAGATAGTGAGAAATCATCGGAATGTAAAAAAGGTAGTGGATCAAGCTTGCCGGGAGCTGATAGAACCGTGGTTGCTGCCTGACGCTTCAGAGGATCAAAAAGAACTCAGCGACGATTGGCTAAACGCATTCCAAACAGAGGCTGAAAAAATGAGCAGCGCCTACATGCAGGCCGTGTTTGGAAAAATACTCGCCAGCGAGATCCGCAAACCGGGCAGCGTTTCGCTGCGAACGATTAGCTTGGTGGCACATCTTGACCGAGAAGTCGCGGAGTTTTTCGCCATCTACTGCTCAATGGCGGGGGGGTACCTGGAAGGGAATGAAATCCGCATCGTTATGCTGATGAGCGCAGGTCGGAATCCAAGTCGAAACGGTTTAGGTGAATTTGGACTCAGCTTTCGAGCACTTATGGTCCTCGTTGAATATGGGCTACTTTTATCTGAGCTATCCACTACTCAAGTAATCGAGCTCAAGGGCACCAACAACGTGATTGACTTTATCTATTGCGGCTCTCGGTGGAAGGCGATGGATAGTGCTCCTACTCATGCAGCGCGCAACATCAATCTAACGGGAGTCATGGCCAGCAGGGCTGGCTCGGAGCTCTTCACCGCAGTCGCCCCTGTGAGAAACCCGCAGTACGAGGCGCTTATGGTCGAGTCCTGGCGGACGCTCGGCTTCAAAGTTGCAATGTCGAGAAACTGAGAGAACTGGGCCTCCCGCAAATAGGGTCCTGGTTCCCAATACTTTGCGCGCCCCGCCGCCGACCATGGCGGCATGCATCAACGCACCGCCTCCCGTAACACCCGCATAGCCGTTTGCAGCGCAGGCGCCGCCGCCCTGGCCATCGCCGCCTGCACCTTCGGCGTGCCCGCCAAGACCGCGCAGACGGCGGGTGGCACGGTGATGCTGCAGGTCACCCCCGCGGGCACCTTCAAACCCAACGACGGGCGCGAGCTCAAGCCCGGCGCCTGGCGCATCGATGCCGCCAGTGCGGAAAGCGTCATCGCGCGTTTCAAGGCGCGTGGTAAGCCTCCAGTCATCGACTACGAGCACCAGACCCTCAAGAAGGAAACCAACGGTCAGCCCGCGCCCGCCGCCGGTTGGATGCGTGAGCTGCGCTGGGTCGAGGGCCAGGGCCTGTACGCGCTGGCCGAGCTGACCGCCCGCGCCCGTGAGTACATCGGCGCAGGCGAGTACCTCTATTTCTCCCCGGTGTTTGAGTACGACCCCGCCACCGGCGAGGTGCTCGCCATCCACATGGGCGCGCTCACCAATGACCCCGGCATTAGCGGCATGGAGCCGCTCTCCCTCGTCGCCGCCGCTACCGCCGCATTTCTCCCCACCAACCTTCCCCCACAGGAGACATCCGTGAACCCCTTGCTCAAAGCCCTGCTGGCCGCCTTCGGCCTGCCCGACACCACCACCGAACAACAGGCCACCGCCGCGTTGACGGCACTCGGCCCGCTGAAGCCCCTGCAGGAGCGCGCCGCAGTGGCCACCGCCGCATGCACCGCGCTGCAGCTGCCCGCCGATGCCACGCCCGAAGCGGTCACCGCCGCGTGCACCACTCTGCGCACGGCCCAACCAGGCACACCTGACCCGGCCAAGTTCGTGCCCATTGAATCGGTCACCGCCCTGCAGGGCCAGATCGCCACCCTCACGGCCCGCCAGCTCGAAGCCGACGTGGAAGCGCAGATCAAGCCCGCATTGGCCGATGGCCGCCTGTTGCCTGCGCTGGAAGGCTGGGCGCGCGGCCTGGGCAAGTCAGACATCGCCGCGCTCACCGCCTACCTGGGCGCAGCCAAGCCCATTGCGGCACTGGCAGGCACCCAGACCAACGGAAAGCCGCCCGCCAACACCGCCAGCGGTGACCAGCAGCTCAGCGCTGACGAGCTGGCCGTTTGCAGCGCCATGGGCCTGACGCCCGAGGCGTACCGCAAGGCCGGTACCGCCGTGGCCACAGGCGCCGCTGCCTGATCGCCGCCACCCCCTTCACCCACCGGAGACCCAAGTCCCATGACTGCACTGACCCAAGACCGCGACACGCGGCGCCGTGACGGCAACCAGGTAGAGCCGCCCGTGGCCGCCACCACTCGCATCCACGGCGGCGCCATCGTGTGCGTGAACGCTGCGGGCCTGGCGGTGCCAGGCGCCACGTCCACCACGCTCAAAGCGGTAGGCGTTGCCGAGCACCGCGCCGACAACACCGCAGGCGCTGCAGGCGCTATGCGCGTGCGCTGCCGCAAAGGCCCGCACCGCTTCGCCAACTCGGCAGCGGCCGACGCCATCACGCTCGCCGACGTGGGCAACGACTGCTACATCGTGGACGACCAGACCGTCGCCAAAACCCACGGCACCAACACGCGCAGCGTGGCGGGCAAGATTTTCGACGTGGATGCCGATGGCGTCTGGGTCGATTTCCGCTGATCCCCATTGCAACGGAGTTTCAACCCATCATGATCATCAATCACGGCAACCTCGCCATCCTCAATCAGTCGTTCAGCGCGGCCTTCGCAGGCGGCCTGGCCAGCGCCGCCCCCATGTGGTCCCAGCTCGCCACGCTGGTGCCCAGCGCCACCGCCGAGCAAAAGTACGGCTGGCTGGGCAAGATCACCAAGTTCCGCGAATGGATCGGCGAGCGCCAATATCAGAACCTGGTCGCGCACGACTACGCCATCAAGAACAAGACGTTCGAGAACACCGTCAGCGTGAATCGCGACGAGATCGAGGACGACCAGTACGGCATCTACAAACCGGTCATCGAGCAGCTCGGCCAGGACGCGGCACTGCACCCCGACGAGCTGGTGTTCAGCCTGTTCAACGCGGGCTTCACCACGCCTTGCTATGACGGCCAGTACTTCTTCGACACCGACCACCCGGTGGGCGCACCCGGCAATCAGGCCAGCGTGAGCAACTTCCAGGGCGGCAGCGGCACAGCGTGGTTTCTGGTGGACAACACCAAGGTGATCAAGCCTGTCATCTACCAAAAGCGGCGGGACTACGCCATTCAGGCCAAGACAAGCCTCACGGATGACAACGTGTTCAGCCGCAATGAGTTTGTCTGGGGCGCCGATGGCCGGGGCAACGCGGGCTTGGGCCTGTGGCAACTCGCCTACGCCAGTAAGGAAACGCTGGACGTCAACAGCTACGCCGACGCCCGTGCCGCCCACCAGTCCATCCAGGGCGACAACGGCAAGCCGCTGGTCATCAACAGCAAAGAGCTGTGGGTGCCGCCCAACCTGGAGCAAAAGGCGCTGGAAGTGGTTCAGGCCGAGCGCCTGGCCAACGGCGCCAGCAACGTGATGCGCAACCTTTCAAAGGTTGTTGTCTGCCACTGGCTCGCCGCCTGATCGCCCCCGGCCCAACCCCCAAAGGAGCAACCCAAATGGCAACCGCCAACAAAAACCAGCAGGCTACCAAAGCAGCCAAGACCACCCCAGCGGCCAAGATCGGCGCCCCCGCCGAAGGCATGCGCCAGGTGCTGCAAGTCATCAGCAAGCGCGACGGGTTTCGCCGCGCGGGCCGCGAATGGCACGGCACCACCTTTGTTCCCCTGGACGAGCTGAACCGCCGCCAGTACGAGCAGCTCACCACCGAGCCGCTTTTGGTAACCCAGCTCATGGAAGTGCCTGTTGACCAGGTGGCCGAGCTGGCCGACCCAAGCGAGGGAACCGGGACCTGACACCTGCCGCCGCGACAGGGCGCAAGCCCAACCCGCCAACCTCTGAGCAAGCCGGGGCTGGATACCGGGATTTTCAGGAGGAGCCCCGGCGCAACGCACACTCACCATGCCTTACATCACCACCACCGAACTGGCCGAACGCCCAGGCGCCCGCGAGATTGCCCTCGCGGCCAGCAGCGATGCCACGCCCGTGGTGGACTTCGCGCTGATGGACGCCACGCTGCGCGGTACCGACCGCACGGCTTGGACGCCCGAGCAGCTCGCATCCGCCGACGCCGCCCTGCAGCGGGTGCAAGACGCGGTGGCCGAGGCCGGGGCAATGATCGATGGCTACCTGGCGCAGCGCGGCTATGCGCTGCCGCTGGACTTGGCACCCACGTCCACCGGCAAGAACCTGCTGACGGCCTGGGCGCGGTCCATCTCTCGTTACCTGCTCAACGGCAAGCGCATCACCGATGAGTCCAAGGACCCGGTGGCGCGCGACTACCGCGACGCGCTGAAGATGCTTGCCCAGTTGGCTGCGGGCAAGCTGAGCCTGGGCGCCAACGATCCCGCCGCACCCGCCAATGCCCCCAGCACGGACGTGCGCTTTGACGCCGCGCCCCAAGTGTTCTCCCGCACCGAGCTGCGGGCCTTCCGGTAACCGGCCATGTGGTTCCAGGACGCTCTCACCCGCCTCAAGGCGCAGGTCACCGGCATGCGCGAAATCGACGGCGCGTCCAGCCTGGACGCCGCCATGCGCGGCGCCGTGGCCACGCCCTCTCTCTACCTCATTCCCCTCACCGAAACGGGCCGCGAGCTGCCCCACACCGGCCCGGTAGATCAGCTCATCACCGTGTTGTTCGGCGTGCTGTTCGTGCTCGACACCGCTCGCAGCGGCCAGGGCATGGATGTGCTGATCGAACTGGAAGCCAAGCGCCGCCAGGTGCGCCATGCGCTGGTGGGCTGGGTTCCCGAAGAAGAAACCGGCGAGCCCGTCACGTTTGCAGGCGGTGAGCTGGTGCAGTTCCAGGGCGATGGCCGCCTCTGGTGGAGCGATGAATTTTTGTTGACCACGTATTACAGGAGCAACCCGTGAGCAAAGCCAATGCCAAAGCCACCAACACCCCGGCCCAAGAAGCGTCTGCGCAAGCGCCCAACACCGCCGCCGATGGTGGAACCGCCGCCGTGGTTCAGTCCACGCCGACCACCACGTCCGAAGCGCCCCCCGACTCGAACCACGGCCATGGCGGCCACTACGTAGTGATCGGCGGTGAGCGCCGCCTGGTCAACCGCGTCAAGCAACCCAAGTAAGCCCAGAAAGGCACACACCCATGAGCGCACCCAAGTTCATCAAGAAGCTGGCGGTTCTGATCGCCATCGAGACCATCGTCGGCACCCTCGTAGTGCCCGTGGCCGCAAACGCCATCGAAGTCAGCGACGTCACGCTCACGCCCATCGAAGGCGATGAAGTGGACCAAGGCGTCATCAAACCGTACTTCGGCGCCAGCGAAACAGTGCTGGTCACCGAATACCGCAAGATCGCATTCAGCGTGGGCTTTGCTGGGGTGGGCACCGTGGGCGATCTGCCAGGCTGGTCCACCATCACGCGTGCGTGTGCGGCCAGCGTGACCAACACCCCCGCACCCGACGTGGATGCGGGCACCGTTTTTACCCCGGTGACGGACGGCATCGAGAGCGTGACGGTCTATGCCGTGATCGACAAGCTGCTATACAAAATGGGCGGCGCACGCGGCAACGCCAAGGCTACGGTCGACGCCAAGCAGATCCCGAAGTGGCAGTTCGACTTCACGGGCTCATTTGTGCCGGTGGAAGACGTGGGCAGCATGCCCGCCGTCATCTACACCGCGTTCCAGCGTCCGCTGGGGGTCAACAAGATCAACACCACGTTGGTTCTGGACGGCTTCAGCGCTGCAGCTAGCAGCTTCCAGTTCGACTTCGGCAACCAGGTGGTCAAGCAAGACTTGATGAACGTGGACACCACCGAAATCACCGGCCGCGTTTCCACCGGTTCGGTCACCTTCCGCAACACGTCGGTCGCCACCAAGAACTGGATCGAAATGGCACGCGCGAGCGCCAAGGTGCCGCTGCTGCTCAAGCACGGCCAGGCCCTCACCAACACGGTGGGTATCAACGTGCCGCTGGCGCAAATCGGCAAGCCCAGCTTCAGCGACCAGGACGGCATCCAGATGATCACCGTCCCCTACCGCTGCATCCCCAGCAGCGCTGGTAACGACGAATGGGCCATCACGGCCTGATCGCTGCGCACTAACTGATCACCTGCAATCCACTCAGCAACTACAAGAAAGCACCTGAATCATGGCCGTCGTTCTCGCATCCGTCGCCTTCTGGGCCGCCGCCAAGCTCATCCTGGTTGGCGACTTGGGCAAGCCCATCAACGTGGACTTCAAGGTCCGTTTCCGTCGCCTCAAGACCAGCGAGCGCAAGCAGCTGGAAGCAGAACTGGCAGAAAAGAAGATCACCGACAAGCAGTTCCTCGACCGCTTGGCGCTGGACTGGGAACTCAAAGACTTGCAGGGCAGCAATGTTGTCTACAGCGAGCAGGTACGCGCCGAGATGGTTGAAGACTGGGATGGCTTAGAGGCCTCCATGGTCACCGCCTACTTTGACAACGGCCGCAAGGCCCGCCAGGCGGCCGAAGTCGCAAAAAACTCCGAGGAGCCGTCCGCCACTACCTGAGCGAGACAGGCTCCGACAAACCGGAGGAAGAGGAAGAAGCCGAACTGCGCGAACAGTGGGCGCAGCTCGGCGCCGACCCAGACCGGGCCATACAGGCCAGCACCGAGGGTCGGTTGCAGTCCGAGGGCCAGGGTGATTGGGAGCTGTCTCCCGACGAATGGCCCGCATGGGAGGTACTGCAAGCCTGCTGGACCAACTGGCGAATCGTTGCGGGCTTCACCAGCGCCCATTACGAAGGCATCGACTACAGCTCCATGGAGTCTGTCATTCGACTGCTGGGCATCAAACGCACGAAGCACCGAGAGGTGTTCTGGATGGTTCGGGTGATGGAAGACGAGGCCCGCAAATGGCTCAACAAGCGGTAAGAAAAAGGGTAGTCAACGGCCATGTCCAATGAGTTCAAAGTCGCGGTAAAGCTGCAAGCGGACGCATCGCAGTACACCGCCGAATTCACCAAAGCAGGCCAAACCGCCCAGGCATTCAACGCCCAGCTTGTCAGCGGTTCGGCCACGGCCGGTTCCGCCGTACAAGCGGTGGCTGGCGAACTACAGGCCGTAGGCACTGCCGCCAGCGGCGCCAACACCGCATCGGCCGCTCTGGACAAGGCCGCACAGTCTGCCCGCCAGGTCGGCGGCGCGATCAGCGTCATCCCGCAGCAATTGCAGGGCGTTGCGGCCCAGTTCGTGGCTACCGGAAACGGCATCGCGGGCGTCGCGGGCCAGGCCAAAGGGCTGCAGGCCAGTGTGTCAGGAGCAAAGGCACCGGCAAAGGACCTGGCGGACATCCTGGTCGCCGCGGGCGACAAAGGCGCATCAGGCCTTGCGCGGGCCGACAAGCAGACCCAGAACCTCGGGATATCTGCCAAGCAGACCGCCGCCGCTATGCGCGGCGTGCCTGCCCAGATCACCGACATCGTAGTGGGCCTGCAGGGCGGCCAGGCGCCCCTCACGGTCATGCTGCAGCAAGGCGGCCAGCTAAAAGACATGTTCGGCGGCACAGTGCCTGCCGTGCGCGCATTGAGCTCGGCGGTCGTGGGCATGGTCAACCCCTTCACGCTGGCGGTCGCAGGTGCAGGCGTGGCCATACTGGCCTACAAGCAAGGCTCGGCCGAGGCAGACGGCTACCGCGCCTCCATCGTCATGTCGGGCAACGCGGCAGGCACATCGGTGGGGCAACTCACGGACATGGCCCGGGCGATCAGCCAAGTCACGGGCACCCAGGGCGCGGCGGCCGCCGCCCTGACCCAAATGGCGGGCAGCGGCGACATCGCCCGCCAGAATCTCCAGCAGTTCGCGTCCGTGGCCATGGGCCTGGAGAAGTACGTCGGCGTGCCCGTCAAAGCCACAGTGGCCGACCTGGAGCAGTTGGGCAAGGCCCCGCTGCAGGCCAGCGTCAAACTCAATGAGCAGTACCACTACCTCACAGAGGCGGTGTATTCGCACATTAAGTCCCTGGACGAACAGGGCCGCAAGGAAGAAGCCGGGGCCGCCGCACAGCAGGCCTACATGGCCGCCATGGAATCCCGCAAGAACGAGATGGTGGCCAACCTGGGCTACATCGAACGCGCCTGGGGCGGGGTTACAGGCGCGGCCAAAGGTGCCTGGGACGCCATGCTCAATGTGGGCCGTGCTACCACCGACGAGCAGAACCTGGCGCAGTTGCGGGAGAACCTCTCGCGCCAACAGGAGCGCAACGGAAACCTCGGCATCAAGGAAGGGCAAGCCACTCTCGATCTGAAGGAACAGATCCGGCTGCTGGAAAAGAAGATCACGCTCACCAGCGACAACGCTGCCGCTACGGCTGATCAGGCCAAGCAAACAGCAGCGGTAGCAGATTGGGACAAGGTCGTTGTCGCCAATCTTTCGAAGCAGGCGGTAGAGGCCCGTGAGGTGGAATCGATCCGCAACAGAGGCCTGGCGGCGGGAAGGTCTGCAGTAGAAATTGAGCAGCAGATCGCTGCCTATCGTGCCAAAAACGCCGACAAAGGCGCGAGCGGCGCCGCGACGCGTGAACTGGAGCGCCAGCGCGGCTTACTGGGTGAGCTGGCGGGCTTGTCATCCACGTTCTACAAGGACTGGGAGGGGCTGAACAAGCAGTTCAAGCTAGGCAAACTGACGCAAGAGCAGCTCACCCAAGAACAGGAGAAGCTGCTCGCCAAGCAACCCAGCATCAAGGCTGCGCGCGAGGCCGAGCTCAAGGTAATGCAGGCGCAATACGCCGTGCAGCAGCAGATTTCCGACGAGATCGCCCAAGCAGAGGTGGCAAGGTCCAAGGCGGCCTATGCGGGCCGCCAGGCCGTCATCGAGTACTCCAAAGGCATTGACGAGGCTACGCGCTACCTTGAGGCCGAGCGTGACACGGTGGCAGGCACAGCCTCTCAGCGCGCGCTGGCTATCGAGCTGCTGCGCATCCAGATCGATCTGGAAAAGCAGCTCGAAGCCATCAAGAGCAATGAGGGTTTCGACCAGGCAGACCGTGACGAGCAAACAGCCCAGGCCCAGGCAGCAGCAGCCCAGGCCCGCGCCAACGCCACCAGCCGCGCCGAGCTCGACCACGTGCGCGAGCTGCGCACTGAGCTCCAGAAGACCACCGAACAGTACGAGCAGGGCCTGACCAACGCCGCCATACAGGGCGGCAAGAGCCTCAAGGAATACGTGCTGGGCATGTTGCGCGCTACCGCGTTCCGCATCATTCTGCAGCCGATCATGGGTCCCTTGGCGGGCCTACTGGCATCAGCCACGGGCGGCGCTGGCGGCAGCGTCAGCGGTGGCGGCATGGGCGGTATTGCCAACCTGTTCAGCCTGGGGAGCAACGCCGCATCGCTGTACAGCACCGGCTTGGCTGGATGGGTCGGCTCGGGTGTCGGGTCAATCTTTGGCACGGCGGCAGGCAATGCCGCCCTGGGAACAACGCTCGGCCTCGGCCCCAGCAGCTCCATCGCCGCCGCCAATGCCGCCTCCATGGCGGGTGGTGGCAGCGGTGTGCTGGGCATGGGCGGCGTTGGCAGTTCGAGCATCGGGGCCATGGGCGCAGGCGGGATTTTTGCGGCCGTTGCGCTTGCCATTGCCAATGCCTTTGGCATCTTTAAAGAGGATCGCCAGGTGGGTGGTGGCCTGACGGGAACGCTGGGAGGCGACCGGCTGTCGAACTACGCTTTGTGGCGCGAGTCCGGGTCACTGTTCGGCGGTCCCGAGTACAGCGTCATGGACCCGGAAAAGCAGATCGCTGAAAGCGAGGCGCGCCTGGCGAAGCTGCGGGCTTCAGAAGGCGGGGGCGGCCAGCAGGCGGTCATTCTGCAAACGGAGATCAATAACCTCAAGGAAATGTATGCCGATCTGATCGCCGGTACCAAGGCTCAGTCGGACGCGATCCAAGGTGCTTATTCGGCGCTGCGCACCAATGTGGGCGACATGGCCGATGTGCTGGGCCTCAGCTCCGAGGCGGTGCGCAACTTCACCACCACCCTGGGCTCGGACCTGATCCACCCTGATACCGGTGGCAGGGGCCTCAAGTTCGACGGTTTGAATCAGGAAGAGATCGCGGCAAAGATTCAAGAAGCCCTGGCGACCGCAAACAATGAACTTGCGCAGCAGGTCATTGGCACTTGGGAGAGCTACACAGACACGCTGGTCGAGACCGTCGAGCGTAACGTGGGTGGTGAGGGCGAGAACGCCAACCGGATCTATGAGGAGATCACTACCACCACCAGCGGCATGCGCTACGTCGCTTCGGAATATGCGAAGGACGGCGAAGAAGCCATCGACACGTTGACCCGGCTTGCAACGAACCTGAGCACGGTCAACAAGATCTGGGAAACCCTTGGCTACACGATGTTCGAAGCGAGTTTGCGCGGTGCAGATGCAGCGGCAAATTTCGCGGAAGCATTTGGCAGTTTGGAGAACTTTGGGGTCATCACCGCCAGCTACTACGAGAACTTCTATAGCGAGGACGAAAAGAAGGCCAACATCCAGAAGCAGCTGGACCAGCGGTTTGAAGACATGGGCGTCGAGGCGCCCACGAGTCGTGAGGAGTACCGCAAGCTGGTCGACGAAACGGTGGAACGTGCCAACCAGCAAGCCGTGACCCGGGAGGAACTGGCTTCGAACATCACGGGCATGGGGGCGGGCGACAAGAAAATAACGCTGTCCGACTTGTCTGCTCTGGACGGGTTGGGAGCCATTGACCCTGGTTTGCTGGGAGACGGCCCGGCCAACCCGGAGGCCGAAGCCAAGATCAACCGCTTTTTGACCGACTTGAACGCGATGGTCAGTTCGGGGTTGAGCTCGGGAGAAATTGAACAAGGGGTCGCAGGGCTCATTAAGGCCAATGCTGCAGTGCTTGGTATTGGCGACGATGCTGCCAAGACAGCAGCCGAGTTGATGGAGCTGGGCGTCACGTTTGCCAGTTTGACGGCAAGCGCGGAAGAGCAGGCAGCAGCCCGAAAAGCAGCTGCCCGCGAAGAAACCGACGCCGCCTACGCAGCGATGCAACGCAGTATCGATGCCCGCAAGGAAGAGCTGCAGGCGGAGATTGATCTGCGCACTGAGCGCATCGATTCGGCCCGCGCCTTGATCGAGCTGATGCGCGACAACGTTCGTGAGCTGCGGGGCAATGTCGCCAGCACCGCCGCCATGAGTGTCCTGGCAGGCAATGCCTACATCGACAGTGCCTTGGGCGCGATGCTCAAGACCGGTTACCTGCCGGAGTCGGGCGACGGAAAGCTGGCCGAAGCGATCTCGGCCGCGCGTGGTGGTCTCACCACCGACAGTTTTCGCAACCGAAAGGACTACGAGGCCGCTCAGCTCATCCTGGCCAACAAGCTGGAGGTGATGGGCGATATGGGTGCCGCCCAGCTCACCATCGATGAGCTGCTGCTGGAGCAATCCGAGGCCGAGGTGGACCGCCTTGACCTGCTGCTCAAAGATGGCAAGGAGGCACTGGACATTGCGCGTGGCCAAGTTGTAGCGACCAAGGATGTCAGCACGGCGGTGCGTGAGTTCCATGCGGCGCTGGTCAAGGAGCAAGAAACCGGTTCGGGCTCTTCAACAGGCTCTCCCACAGGCGGTGGCGGCTCGTCGGGCGCAACGTTCGGGCCCGGTAGCCCCGCCCCCACGGTGAACAGCAAGTACAAGCAGGTTGTGTCGGGTGGTACTGCGGGCGTCTTCTACCAGCCGATCACTGACAAAGAGAAAGTGGCGCGCCTCGACAGCCTTGCTCCTGTCTATCACGGCTTTGACGGCACTGGCGACATCGCCGGTCTGTGGGCAGCCATCAAAGCGGCCGGGGGCAACGAGGATGACCTGTCTGTGCTGTCTGGAAACTTTGCATCCGACTGGCGGGCTGCGCTGCGTGACGCTGGCGTCCCTGGATTCGAGGGGGGCGGAAATCACATTGGTGGTCTGCGCCTGGTCGGCGAAGACGGCCCAGAGCTGGAAATCACCGGGCCATCGCGCATTCACAACGCCCGTCAGACCCAGCAACTGCTCGCGGGTCTGCAGGGCGGTGGCGACCAGTCCGAAGTGGTCGCCGCAATCAAGCAACTGCAGCAGCAAGGCTACGACATCGGCCGCTCATTGATTGTGCTGCTGCAAAGCGTAGAGGGACTGGCCCGAAAGAGCGACCGCGTCGGCGTCAAGCAAAGGGAACCCGCATGAGCATGAGCAGCAACGACGGCTACACCCAAGGGATGGGCTTCTTGCCACCGTTGGCCGTCACTCCAGCCAACCTGACTATCAACGTGCCTGCGAGCACGCTCCTGCCTTGGTCAGAGGTCACCAGCTACGCTGAAAAGGCCGAGGTCATCGACCCCGTCACGGGCATGGTTTACATGAGTCTGGCCGCTGGCAACTTGGGCCACACGTTAGCGGATACGACCAAATGGCAGCCACGCGGTGTTGAGAACCGCCTGCGTATGTTCGATGCCAGCTTGGGAACAGTCACAGAAAACGATGACCTGATCGAGGCGGTGATCGCGCCCGGCCGGGTTGTCACCGACCTGGTGTTGATCGACGTGGAAGGGCACACCGTGCAGGTCGTCATGACAGACCCGGTCGAAGGCCAGGTTCTCGATACCCAAGATGTCCTGATGCTGCGCCCGTCTGGCAACAGCCACTGGGGCTACTTTTTTCACCCTATCGAGCGCGAGACCAAGCTGCACATCGCTGACTTGCCTGCCTACACCCAGGCAACCGTAACTATCCGAATCAAAAACCCTGGCGGCAAAGCACGGTGCGCAGAGGCCGTACTCGGCCGCGCTGTTTGGTTGGGCAACACACAGTGGCGGCCGTCCCTCGGCTTTGATGACTGGGGGCAAAAGAAGCGTGATCCGTGGGGGGGCTGGACGGTCGAGGAAGGCGTAACCAGCGACAGGATGAAGCTCCAGGTCATGGTTCTGGGAACGCAATACGAACGCACCCGGGACCAAATCCGTCAGCACCGCTCAAAGCCAGTCGTCTGGTTTGGCTCCCGTGGCTACAACGCGCTCACAACCTATGGCTAACTCACGGGCTTTGACCAGGTGCTCGTGAGCCATGGAATTTCTGATTGCAACATGACCATCGAAGGACTTGAAGAGACATGATCTTTACACCACCACCAGTCGCGCCACCGGAGGCTGCAGCGATCCCATCCCGCCGCAATGACACCCAGGCCGCCTTCGACGTCAAAACGGATGCCTATCTTGTCTGGACGGCCAGTTTTCGGACTTGGCTCGCGGGCCTGGTGGCTTGGTTTGTGACCTTGCTGGCCGAGATGGGCATTGCACTGGAAACCGTCGAAAGCAACAAGAACGCCGCCCAAACCGCCGCCGCTGCAGCCGCCACCAGCGCGCAGCAGGCTGCGGTGATCGCGGGTGCGGTGAAGTGGGTGCCTGGGGACTACGAGCAAGGCGATCCTGTGTGGTCGCCTTTGTCACTGCTCACGTATCGCCGCATCCCTGACGGCATCACTGCCAGCGCTATTGATCCGTCTATCGACCAGGCCAGCTGGCGACTCACCGGGTCGGTGTACTCGATGCCGCAAAAAGACATAGCTACTGCGTTGGACGAAGACACCGGTCTCCCCCACCTTCTGTTGGTGGGCATGCATTACATCGTCTTGCACCCCTTGGCCGAGTGCCTGATGCCTGCAGGGGCCGTGCAGCAAGAGGTGGTGCGCATCACGAACCGCAGCGGTGACACAACGCCCATCTTGCGGCGCAATGGGTCGCTGTTCGATGGTGATGACGACGACATGCGGCTGGACTCTTCGACAGCCGACAAGACTTTTACAAAAGGCGCTCCGACACGGGGGTGGTTCTGATGCTCTCTTTCAACCGAAAATTTGGCCTGGGCGCCGCGTTGCGCGAACGCCTCATCTGGGCGGGCAGCGCCCGGTCCGTGAGGGGCCTGGTCACCAAGCAGCTCAACCCTTACAAGCCCAGGCCACAAACAAGCCCTTCGGCCGTCTTTCTGGAGTCGGTCAGCCACAACGGCAGTGTTTACTTTGGCTGGGCTGGCGGCAGCACTTGGTACACGTCGCCCGATATGGTGACCTTTACGTCGCGTCTGTTCAGCGGCGGCTCTGTGAACAGTTCCCGGGCAGTGGCTGTTGGCGCGAACCTTTTCGGCATTAGCTCTTTCAGTGGCTCTCAAGCTTTGAACGTAAGCACCAACAACGGAGCGAGTTGGACAGCGGTGGCCAGCGTGCCCATCACCAACGCCAATCTTTGCGCGGCAGGTGGCTTCGGCTACTTGTTGACGCCCAGCAATTCGACAGCTTTCGTCCAATTCACTGCGGCGGGCGTACTGACGAACAGGAACTTCCCTGTAGCAGCGACCTGGGCAGGAGTGGTGCACAACGGGGCGGCTTGGCTGGCATTTACCAGTGGTGGAGATGTGGCGTACAGCGGCAATGGCGCGGACTTCACACTCAGCGCCAGCTACCCGACAGAGCGGCTCAAGCTGCCTGCAAACCCCGTTGCTTTCTATGCGCTGGGTGCACGGTTCATTGCAGTGGCGCTCAACGGCACCTCACTCACCACCCTCTACTCCGACGACAACGGGGTGACCTGGCAGCAAGGGGCCGCCTACGGGCAATTCATTGAAGGCCGCTTTTTTGGAAGCGTTAATCCGGACGCGGTGGCCATTGATGGTTACCTGTACGTGAGCGCACGGGCGGGCGGGGTTGGCTTCATCGTCAGCACGACGGATGGCATCACATGGCGCACCCATGCGGACATCAACGTATCGGACAGCGCGCCGGGTCTGTACCGGCGCGTTGGCACCAATTCGTTCTTCTTGAACACGGCGTCAAACACAGGCCCCGCACTGGAAACCAACCTCACGGCAACGGAGCTTTACTATGAACTTTGAGTTTGATCTGTGGGGCTGGTATGTGGGCACCAGCGGGCAGCCTGGGCTGCGCACCACAGCGACTGCGCCAGAGAACCTGTCCACCAGCGACGCACCAGGCGCGCTGCGGGCCAATTGGACAGGCGTTGCCTGGGTGTATGCGGCCTACGAAGTACCGCCCGAGACCGAGCCACCCGTGGAAGACCCGCGCATCTGGTGGATGGATGTGGGGCCGTTCTATGACCGCTTCGGGCCGGACGCCGTTGCCATCGCATCGAGTGATCATGGAGCCTGCAAGGCCGTGCAGACCCTGACCGGCGTGCGCAAGTACATCGACCTGCGCGACCCACGCGTTGCCACCATGATCGACATGCTGATCGCCACGGCCCAGCCAACCGCCCAGCCCTGGGCGCCAGGTAGCGGCCCTATGACGCCCGAGAAGAAGGCTGTCATCTTGACCACGCCAACGGTCGAGTACGAGCGGCACATCAAAGGCTTGGAGGGCTGACCATGCTGCTGGCTTCTTACAAGGTCACCAGGCCCGGTTTGCAGGGCATTGCCAACCGGGTGATCCGCCTGCGCTTGCGCAGCATCTACAGCCACTGCGAAGTGGTGTTTGAACCCGAGGACCACGTCGACCAGTGGATGCCCGATGGCAGCGCTGCCCGCGGTGGTGATGGGTCGCTGTGGTGTGCCTCCAGCGTGGCGGGCGAGCGATTGCCCGAGACGTCTGCACGTCGACCTGGCCGCATGGGTGGGGTGCGTTTCAAACGGATCGCCCTGAACCCAGACCACTGGGACGTGCGGCGCATTGCGTCGAACCCGGCCCAGGCCGCGCAGTGGTTCAAGGCGCATGAGGGCGAGCTGTACGACTGGCAGTTGATCCTGGGCTTCGTGTCCTGGGTGATCCCGCACAAGTCGGAGCGCTGGACCTGCAGCGAAGCGTCGGCCGCAGCCCAGGGCGTGGCAGAAGGCGAAGCCTGGCGCTTTGACCCGGCCAACCTGGACGCAGCTGCTGGCGCATGGATGTAGGGAGGCCAGCACCAACAAAAAAGACGGGCGACCTGGTCGAGTGCTACGAACACTAGGCCAAGCCCCAACCTGCAGAACAAGCCTGCAAGCCGACAAGGCCCGCCACCCTGTACAGAGTGCGGCGAGTCTATCGGATGTTTCACCCATAGAAACCGGCTTGCAATGAATGAAATCCGATGCGGCAACTGCCGCCGTAAATTGGGCGAGGGGGAATACTCCCGCCTCGTCATCAAATGCCCCCGTTGCGGGGTGATGAACACATTGAGGGCCGAGAGCCCCCCATCAGCGCGCCAGGGAGCGCCAGATCAGAAAGGGCCTCATGGCTCCCATCGTTCCCTGGATCGGCGGCAAGCGCCGCCTCGTCGACCTGCTCCTGAGCCGGTTCCCACCCCATAGTTGCTACGTGGAAGTGTTCGCCGGTGGAGCGGCTGTCTTCTTTGCCCGCCACCCGGCCGACGTCGAGGTACTGAACGACGTCAATGGCGACCTGGTCAATCTGTACCGGGTCGTCACCCACCACTTGGAGGAATTCGTCCGCCAGTTCAAATGGGCGCTCACCAGCCGCCAGGTGTTCAAGTGGCTGCAGGAGACCCGGCCGGATACCCTCACCGACGTACAGCGCGCGGCCCGTTTCTTTTACCTGCAGCAGCAGAGCTTCGGCGGCAAGGTTGCCGGTCAAACCTTCGGCACGGCCACCACGGCCCCGGCCATCAACCTGTTGCGCATCGAAGAGAACCTGAGCGCCGCCCACCTGCGCCTGGCGGGGGGCACTTATATAGAGCACCTGGACTGGGCGGCCTGCATCGACCGCTATGACCGGCCGCACACCCTGTTCTATCTAGACCCGCCGTACTGGCAGACCGAAGGCTATGGGGTGCCTTTTCCCTGGGAGCAGTACGAGCTGATGGCGGCCAAGCTGAAAACGATCAAGGGCAAGGCCGTCGTCTCCATCAACGATCACCCCGAAATCCGCGAATGCTTCAAGGCCTTCGATATGGAGTGTCTTAAGCTGGACTACACAGTTGGCGGCGGCGCCAACCGAGTCGAACGCAGCGAGCTGATCATTTACAGCTGGAACCGCCAGATCGAACCAGCTGGACTGTTCTAGGTGTTGGCCTGTTGATGCGGGTTCATGTTGAACATCTTCATCACATCTCGCCATAAATCGTTGCCCGCAATCCGATCCAGTTCGTTGACGAACGTCTCCCGCGCTCCGCCGTTTTCGCGAGCAGCGGTATCAAGAGGCAGTTTCCAACTTTTGCGCAGTTTTTCTGCGAGTTCCAGCGCGCGCTTTCCTTCAAGCGAAAGTGCAGCGGGCAAGAGATCGAAGAATTCATCGGGGCTCACGTACTCCCGACCCCAAATGACCGCCAGTGCCTGCTCCTTGCTTTCAAGAAACGTCTCGAAAGCGAAAAGCTCTTCGACTTCCGCCCGCCCAAGCAGGCGCCAATTCACCATCGGCCTGACATACACCGGTGTGTTTCCGAGATCGTCAGGCAGGTCCTTGTTTTCGGCGTAATGCTCGTACATCGCCTGAGTCGTCCGATCAACCTCATTCGAGCACTCGCGAGCGTGTTTCTCAAAGGCACGCGCTACCTCTTGAGCTACAGCCTTCGCATCACCTTTTTGAGACCAGTGATCCAACAATCCTTTAACCAGCAGCGACATCAACGAGCCGGTAACGCTTGAAGTAAGAACAACAGTCCAGAAACTTTCCATAACCCCTCCTTTGTCAGGCGATGGTAGGGCACTGTCATTCGGCGCTGCGGATTTCTCCTCCTATCAGATGGAATTTCATATCGACCGATAGAGATGAGTTGCTTACTTATCAAAGACGCATGTCTTGAGTTCTCGCGACGCGCTTCAAAGCGCTGAAGCTGGATTTCACCGTGGGCAGGGGACAAATCTGTTGGCGCGGGGGGAGGCTGGTGATCTACAGTTGTGACAGCGAGGCGGAGCCGGTTGGCCTTTTCTAGCGATGACATGGCCGTAGATGGCCTGGAGGAGTGTGAATGGTTTATTTGGAGATGGCAAAAGATGCTTGGCTGTGGATCTTAGACTTGTTAAAGACGCTGGCACTTCCAGCAGCGACCGTGTACCTAGCCTATAGATTTGGCACGATCCAGGCAGCAACGGCCAAACAGCAGGCAGCGACTGCTAGAACTAAGCTTCGGCTGGATCTGTTCGAAAGACGCATGAAGGTCTACGACGCGTCCAAGGCATTTATTGGCTCAGTTATCAGCAACGGCGTAGTTGACCCTGAGGCCCGCGCCCTGTTTGCCGTGGAAATCAAAAGTTCTAGATGGCTATTCGACGAGCCAGTGCACCTCTACTTAAACGTGACGATGTGGGACAAGACGCTTGTACTGGACAGACAGAACCGTCAGCTAGCAGACGAAGGACACTCTGCAGCGCTTGGCCATGAGATTGCAACTACCGTTGGATGGTTTTTTGACCAATTTTCAAAGGTGGATGAATTGATGTCGCCGTACCTCCAACTGAAGGAGCCTAGCGACTCGTGAGAAATTCTTAGTGAGATGCCAGCCCCGTTTAAAGGCTACCTTCCGGGCTGGGCTTGCTTTTTTACTTGTCAGTGCCAAAGCGAGCAGCGCGCCATGCTCAGTCGAAGTCTTGCAATTTCATTTCAGCCGGTGTAACGCAACCCCTGAGGATTTATCGCACGTCGGCAGCCTGAGTTTTCGCGGCGCGCTTCATTCCCAGGTGGTCGGGGTACCGCGGCTGTTGCTCGGGGTCTTCGCAGTAGCGGGCTGAGCGCAACAAGCCCGCGCGTTCGGTTTCCACCAGGTACACCGCCCCACCCGTGCAGCTGGTGGCGCGCACCAGCTCGTACAACACACTCGACAGCATCAAGTCGAGGCGCGATTCGGCGCTGATGTGGTGGGTGATGTGCAGAAACTCCTGAATGGTGTCGGACATGCGGTCCATCACCTGCCCCAGTTCGCGCACCTCGCGAATGGGGGAAACACGGCGGGCGGGCCGCCGAAAGTCGAACCCCGCCAGCGCCTGCGCCTGGTTCGCCAGCCCAAACAGGCTGCGCCCAACCCGCCGCCCGGCCAGCCAACCAAAGGGCAGCAAGAGCCCGATCAACGCCACCGACAGCCACACCTGGCGGCGCAGATTTTCGTTCACGTCGCGCAGCAGCTCCTGCGTGGGGATCGCCATCAGGATGTGCAGTCCCCGCCACCGCACCGACTCCAGCGGCAGCACCTTGGCCAGCCATTCCTCGCCCCCCGCCATGAACCGTTGCGCCTGGCCCTCTTTCAAACCCTGCTCCTGCATGCCCTGCAGGCTGGGCACGCCAAGGTCGGCTAGCGTACGCAGCTCCAGGCTGCCTTGCTCGTCCCCGCCTTCGCCCTCCCGCACCAGCACACGTGACATGTCCGGGTAGGCCAATACCCGGTGGTCAGAGTCCACCACGGCGATCTCGGTGCGGGGCAACATACGCAGCCCACCAATCTCACGCCCAAGGTCGGTAAGCGCCACATCCATGCCAATCACCGCCCGCCCATCCTCGCTGGGCTGGCTCAGCGTCACCCCCACTTCCTGCGTGGTGAAGAACACATAGGGCGTTGTCAAAACTTGCGTGTTCTTTTCGGCCGCTTCGGCATACCAGGGGCGGGCGCGCGGGTCGTAGCGGTACTCGGGGCGCACGGCGGAGTCGATCTGGCGCAGTTGTGCGTCGTAGTAGCTCCACCGCCCCACCAAACCGCTCACGCCACGCTCGCGGGCCATGGTCTGCACCAAAAATGCAGCATCGCGCGGGGCATCCAGACGCGCACGCAAAGCAGCATCGCGCAGCGGCCGCATCAACAAAAACTGCCCGTCGGGATAGCCAATGAAAACCGCCGACAACAGCGTGTTCTGCTCCAGCAGGCGCGCCAGCACCGGCAAGCGCCGCAGGCGCGCTGGCAGGTTCTGGGCCGAGGCAATGGGGTCAAAGGCCAGCAGGCGGATGGTGGCATCGGCCGGGTCCACGATGCGGTGCACCCGTTCGCTGATGAGCTGGCTGATGTGCTGGGCGTTTTCGTCCGACGCAGCAATGATGGCCTGCTGAGCGCTGGTGCTGACCTGGTAGACCATCAGCACGGTGAGCAGCAGCATGGCCGACACCACCACCGAGGCGATGACCACCTCGAACGGCACCGTGATGCGCCGCCACCAAGGCAGATCCGCCCCTGTCTGCACCGACGCGGTGGGCCGCGGGTCCGACTCTGGCTCAGGATGGCTTTGGCGCTCTGTGTGCATGCGCCTGAATGTAGGGGCGAAGGCGGTTTGCCGTCACCCCCTTTTTGGCAACCCAGCAGCAGCGGCAGCGAAGGCCGCGGCTACTGCTGCCCGCTTTCTTAACCGAGTTGCTGCGTCACCCAGCCATTGACCGAGGCCAAGGCGGCCGTCAACTTGGACGCGTCAGTACCACCCGCCATCGCCATGTCGGGCTTGCCGCCCCCCTTGCCGCCCACCTGCTGAGCCACAAAGTTGACCAGCTCGCCGGCCTTGAGCTTGCCCACGCTGTCGGCCGTGACACCTGCCGCGAGTTGCACCTTGTCGCCATCCACGGCAGCCAGCACGATGGCAGCGGTCTTGAGCTTGTCCTTGAGCTTGTCCATGGTGTCGCGCAGGGTTTTGGCGTCGGCACCCGGCAGTGCCGCGGCCAGGACCTTGATGCCCTTCACGTCCACCGCCTGGTTCACCAGTTCATCGCCCTGGCTGGAGGCCAGCTTGCCCTTCAAGGCAGCCACTTCCTTTTCCAGGGCGCGGGCATTGTCAAGCGCCTGGCTGATGCGGCCATTGAGCTCGGCCACCGGCGCCTTGAGGGTGCTGGCGGCCTGGTTCACGGTGTCTTCCAGGTTCTGCAGATAGGCCAGCGCATTGGCGCCCGTCACGGCCTCGATGCGGCGAATGCCTGCGGCTACGCCACCCTCGCCCACCACCTTGAACAGGCCGATGTCGCCTGTGCGCTGCACGTGCGTGCCGCCGCACAGCTCGCGGCTGGTGCCGATGTCGAGCACGCGCACGGTCTCGCCGTACTTCTCGCCGAACAGCATCATGGCGCCGGTCTTCTGCGCGGATTCGATGTCCATCACACGCGCCTGGGTGGGGTGGTTGTCCAGAATTTCGGCGTTGACCCGGCGCTCGATCTCGCGGATTTCGGCCTGCGTCACCGCGCCGTTGTGTGTGAAGTCAAAGCGCGTGCGGTCGGCATTGACCAGGCTGCCCTTTTGCTGCACATGGCTGCCCAACACTTCGCGCAGGGCCTTGTGCATGATGTGCGTGACCGAGTGGTTGCGCACTGTGGCGGCGCGCACGGCGGTGTCCACCTCAGCCTGCACGGTGTCGCCCACATTGAGCGTGCCCTCTTCCAGGGTGCCATGGTGGCCAAACACGTCGGCCTTGATCTTGAGGGTGTCGCCCACCGCAAAACGGGCCGAGCCGCTGGTAATGACGCCTTCGTCACCCACCTGGCCGCCGCTTTCGGCGTAAAAGGGCGTCGTGTCGAGTACGACCACACCAGTTTGACCATGTTTTAGGGCCGCAGCGCTTGTCCCGTCTACATAGATAGCTACGATTTTTGCAGTCTCTGCCAGGTTTTCATAGCCGGTGAAGCGGTTGACGTCACCGGTGTAATCCAGCGCCTTGTCCATCTTGAACTTGCCAGCAGCGCGGGCCTGGGCCTTCTGCTTTTCCATGGCGGTCTTGAAACCGGCTTCGTCCACGTCCACATCACGTTCGCGGCAAACGTCGTTGGTCAGGTCCAGCGGGAAGCCATAGGTGTCGTGCAGCTTGAAGGCCACATCGCCAGGCAGCACCTTGGCACCGCCGTCCAGCGCTGCGTCCAGGATTTCCATGCCGTTGGCCAGCGTCTCGAAGAAGCGCTCTTCTTCTACCTTCAGCACCTCGGTGATGCGCTGCTCCTGCTCGCGCAGGGATGGGTAGGCATCGCCCATCAGGCGCACCAGGTCGGCCACCAGCTTGTGGAAGAACGGGGTCTTCTTGCCCAGCTTGTAGCCGTGGCGAATGGCCCGGCGCACGATGCGGCGCTGCACGTAACCGCGGCCTTCGTTGCTGGGGATGACGCCGTCGCTCACCAAAAACGCGGTGGCGCGGATGTGGTCGGCGATCACGCGCAGGCTCTTGTGGTTCAGGTCGGCCACGCCGGTCTCGCGGCCAGCGGCCTTGATGAGCTGGTCGAACAGATCGATTTCGTAGTTGCTGTGCACGTGCTGCAGGATGGCGGCCAGGCGCTCAAGCCCCATGCCGGTGTCCACGCACGGCGCGGGCAGCGGGGTGACCTTGCCGCTCTCGTCCATGTCGAATTGCATGAACACGTTGTTCCAGATCTCGATGAAGCGGTCACCGTCTTCTTCGGGACTGCCGGGGGGGCCGCCGGGGATGTGGTCGCCGTGGTCGTAGAAGATTTCGCTGCACGGGCCGCAAGGGCCGGTGTCGGCCATCATCCAGAAGTTGTCAGACTTGTAGCGGCCGCCCTTGTTGTCGCCGATGCGGATCACACGCTCGGGCGGCAGGCCGATTTCCTTGGTCCAGATGTCGTAGGCCTCGTCGTCCTCCTGGTACACGGTGGCAAGCAGGCGCTCGGGCGGCAGCTTGTACACGGTGGTCAGCAGTTCCCAGGCCCAATGCAGCGATTCGCGTTTGAAGTAGTCGCCAAACGACCAGTTGCCCAGCATTTCAAAGAAAGTGTGGTGGCGCGCGGTGTAGCCCACGTTTTCCAGGTCGTTGTGCTTGCCTCCGGCACGCAGGCAGGCCTGCACGGACACGGCCCGGTTATAGGGGCGCTTGTCGGTGCCCAGGAACACGTCCTTGAACTGCACCATGCCCGAGTTGGTGAACATCAGCGTGGGATCGTTGCCGGGCACCAAGGGGCTCGACGGGACGATGGTGTGGCCCTTAGAGACGAAGAAATCCAAGAAGGACTTGCGGATGTCAGCGACAGAAAAAGTGGGAGTGCTCATGGTGTTGTGGAGTGGTTGCACGGAGCAGGCAGGCCGCAGGACCCGCGCCTGTGCGTGGCCTGTCGCTGCCCCTATGGGGACCAACCTTTCATTATAGGTTTGCAGCCCTGGCGGCCGTGGCGGGATGGCGACAGCGCTTGAGTGCATGGGCCCGGCGCTCCAGACGTTGCACCCACTGTTGCTCCCAAACGGTTGCCTGCAACCGACACCAGACAGCGACGGCCCTCATCGGAGTTCTGGAAAACCGCTTGCAAGCTTTAAATATCTTGTTAATATATTAACAACTCAACCGAAGCAAATTGCTTCACCCGCCCCAAGGAGCCCCTGTGAACCACCAACCCCGCTGGCAAGGCATCTTCCCCGCCATCACCACCAAGTTCCACGCAGACGAGTCCATCGACGCCGAAGGCACGGCGCGGCACATCGACTTCCAGATCCGCAACGGCATTCACGGCTTGGTCACCTGCGGCTCGCTGGGCGAGGCCAGCACCTTGTCGCTAGAAGAGAAACTGCAGGTCGCCAAAATCGCACTGGACGCCGCCGATGGCCGGGTACCCGTGCTGGCCAACGTGTCCGAAACCAGCACCCGCGATGCCCTGCGCTATATCGACGGGGGCAACAAGCTGGGTGTGGCCGGCTACATGGTCATGCCTTCGGTGATCTACGTGGCCGACGCGCGCGAGGCCATGGTCAATGTCCGCGCCATGGCCAATGCCGCCCAGCGCCCCCTGATGGTCTACAACAACCCCGTGGCCTACCGCGTGGACCTGAAACCCGAACACATGGTGGAGCTGGCCGACTGCGAATGGATTGCAGCCATCAAGGAAAGCACGGGCGACATCCGCCGTATCACCGACCTGCGCAATGCTTTGGGCGACCGCTACCAACTCTTTCTGGGCGTGGACGACCTGGCCTATGAAGGCCTGGCCCTGGGCTGCGACGGCCTGCTGGCTGGCGTGGGCTGCGCTTTCCCACGCGAAACCGTGGCGCTGTACGACCTGATGAAGGCCGGCAAATTTGCCGAGGCGCTGCCGCTGTACCAGTGGATGACGCCCATGCTGCACCTCGATGTCTCCAACAAGCTGGTGCAGAACCTCAAGCTGATCGACGTGCTGGTGGGCGTTGGCACTGAACACATGCGCCGCCCCCGCCTGCCGCTGGTGGGGGAAGAGCGCGCCTTTGTCGAGGGCGTGGTGAAAAAAGCGCTGGAGACCCGCCCCACGCAATACCAGTCCGTGGCCTGACACGCCCCTCCCCGCTTCCGCCACCGGGCCGGACGAGACACCGGCCTTCTTTCCATCGCACACAAGAGGTTTTTCATGACACGTGCATCTTTTGGATTTCGGACACTCTCGCCCGCCGCCCTCGCGGCATTGCTGCTGGCAGGCAACGCGCTGCCGGCCAGCGCGCAGGAGCAGATTGTCAAGATTGGCCACAGCGGCCCGCTCTCCGGCCCTAACGCCTTCGCAGGCAAGGACAACGAGAACGGCGTGCGCCTGGCCATCGAAGAACTCAACGCGAAAAAAATCGAGGTCGAGGGCAAGACGCTGAAATTCGAACTTGTGTCGGAAGACGACCAATGCGATGCGCGCGCTGGCGTGAGCGTGGCCCAGAAGCTGGTGGACAGCGGCGTCAAGTTCGTCATGGGCCCGTACTGCTCAGGCGTGGCCATCCCTGCATCCCGCGTCTACAACGACGGCGGGGCCATGGTGTCCACCGTAGGCACCAACCCCAAGGTGACGGAAGGTGGCTACAAGAACCTGTTCCGCATCATCGCCAGCGACACGCAGATCGGCTCCAACATGGCGGTTTACGCTGCGCAGGTCCTCAAGGTGAAACAGGTGGCCGTGATCGACGACCGTACCGCCTTTGGCCAGGGCGTGGCTGACGAGTTCACCAAAGAGGCCAAGAAGCAGGGCCTCACCGTGGTGGGCCATGAGTTCACCACCGACAAGTCCACAGATTTCCTCTCCATTCTCACCAGCCTCAAGGCCAAACAACCCCAGGCCATCTTCTTTGGTGGCTATGCGCCCCAGGCCGCCCCGATGGCGCGCCAGATGAAGCAATTGGGCCTCACGGCCAAGCTGCTGGGCGGCGACACGCTGTGCAGCCCGGAGGTAGGCAAGCTGGGCGGCGACGCAGTGAACGACACGGTCATTTGCGCGCAGGGCGGCACCATGCTCGACAAAGTGGCCAACGGCCCGGCCTTCAAAGCCAAGTACAAGGCGCGCTTCAAGCTGGATGCCGACGCCTATGCCGCGTCCTACTATGACCAAGTGATGTTCATGGCCGACGCGATGCAAAAAGCCAGCTCCACGCAGCCTGCCAAAGTCGGCGCGCAGATGCTCCAATCCAGCTACCAGGGCGTGGCGGGCAGCTATGCGTACGATGACAAGGGCAACCTCAAGCAGGCGCCCATCACGGTGCTGACCTTCCGCAATGCTGCGCCTGTACCTTTGGCAAGCTACTGATTCCGTTCCAGCGATCGCCCCTGAAACAACGCCATGAAACGCATCCAGATCCTTGATTCCCACACCGGCGGCGAGCCCACTCGGCTCGTCATTGGCGGCTTCCCTGACCTGGGTGCGGGCAGCATGGCCGAGCGGCGCGAGCGCCTGGCGCGCGAGCACGATGCCTGGCGCGCCGCCACGGTGCTGGAGCCACGCGGCAGCGACGTGGTGGTGGGTGCACTGCTATGCGCACCGCAAGACCCGGCCAATGCTGCGGGGGTGATCTTCTTCAACAACAGCGGCTACCTGGGCATGTGTGGCCACGGCACCATCGGCCTGGTGGCGTCGCTGGCCTACATGGGCCGCATCCAGCCTGGCGAGCACCGCATCGAAACACCCGTGGGCACGGTCACGACCACCTTGCACGGTGACGGCTCGGTCAGCGTGCGCAACGTGTCCGCCTACCGCCTGCACCACCAGTTGGCGATCAATGTGCCCGGCTATGGGCGCGTATTGGGCGACGTGGCCTGGGGCGGTAACTGGTTCTTCTTGATCTCTGACCATGGCCAGCGGGTGGCCAGCGACAACCTGGAGGCGCTGATGCACTACACCTGCGCCGTGCAGCAGGCCCTGAAGGACCAGGGCATCCGCGGCGACAACGGTGGCGAAATCGACCACATCGAACTCTTTGCCAACGACGACAACGCCGAGGACCCCGCCGATAGCCGCAACTACGTGTTGTGCCCCGGCAAGGCCTATGACCGCTCGCCCTGCGGCACCGGCACCAGCGCCAAGGTGGCCTGTCTGGCAGCCGATGGCAAACTGGCGCCGGGCGCCGTCTGGCGCCAGGCCAGCATCATCGGCAGCCAGTTCGAGGCCAGCTACACGCTGCAGGAGGATGGCAAGGTCATTCCTACCTTGCGTGGCCGTGCCCACATGAGTGCCGAGGCCACCTTGCTCATCGAAGACAGCGACCCATTCGGCTGGGGCATCCGGCTGTAACCCGGCTCTGTTGCTACACCTTCGCCCCATGCAACACACCGATGTCCTTGTGATTGGCGCTGGCATCGTGGGCGCGGCTTGCGCGCACGCCCTCGCGCAGGCCGGGTTGTCGGTGCGTCTCATCGATGCGCGCCTCGGGGGAGCCACGGCAGCGGGCATGGGCCACTTGGTGGTGATGGACGACAACCCGGCAGAACTGGCGCTAAGCCAGGCATCGCTGAACCTCTGGTACGCCTGGGCACCCCATATGGATGCTGGCTGCGCCTTCACCGCCTGCGGCACGCTCTGGCTGGCCGCCAACGACGCCGAATTGCAGGCCGCGCAGGACAAACGCTCCACGCTGCAGGCACACGGCATCGCCTGCGAAATGCTCGAAGCGGCCGCCCTGGCCCGCGCAGAGCCTGCGCTACGACCCGGTATGGCAGGCGCCCTCAAGGTGCACGGCGACAGCGTGGTCTATGCCCCCCGCGCAGCCCAATGGCTGCTGGATCAGGCTGCAGCACAAGGACATCTGATCTTTGAGCAAGCCGAAGCTACGCACATCGACGGCCACAGCGTCACCCTGCGCGATGGCAGCCAGCGCAGTGCGGGCGCCATCGTGCTGGCCAGTGGCATCCACGCCCCCCAGCTGTGCCCCGGCCTGCCGCTGCGCCCCAAAAAGGGCCACCTCGTCATCACCGACCGCTACCCAGGCACCGTGCACCACCAACTGGTGGAACTCGGCTACATCACCAGCGCACACCACACCGATGGAACTTCGGTGGCGTTCAACGTGCAACCCCGGCCCACCGGGCAGTTGCTGATCGGGTCGTCGCGCGAGTTCGACACCACCGACCCCGCTGTCAACAACGCCGTCCTGGCGCGCATGCTGCAACGTGCACTCGAATACCTGCCGGGCCTGGCCGACCTCAACGCCATCCGCACGTGGACTGGCTTTCGCGCCGCCACGCCCGACAGCCTGCCCCTGATTGGCGCGCACCCCGAACTCCCGCACCTGTGGCTGGCCGTGGGTCATGAAGGGCTGGGGGTGACCACAGCCCCTGCCACCGCGCAGTTGCTGGCGGCACAGATTACGGGTGGCACTGCACCGATTGATCCCACGCCGTATGCGCCCGCGCGTTTTGCGGGCTGAGCACGCCATGAACTCATCCCATTCCACCGTTGTGCAGATCTTGGTGAACGGCGTGCACCTGAAGGTGCGCGCAGGCACCAGTGTGGCCGCCGCACTGGCGCAGCAAGCACCGGGCACCACGCGCATGTCGGTTACCGGCGAATCCCGTGCACCACTGTGTGGCATGGGCGTGTGCCACGAATGTCGAGTGCGCATCGACGGCCGCACCCTTCTGGCGTGCCAGACGGTCTGCGCCGAGGGCATGATGATCCATACCGATGTGGGCACAGCCCCCGGGAGTGCAACCCCATGACCCAACCCTCCACGGCGCACGACCACTGCGACCTCCTCATCATCGGCGCAGGCCCCGCAGGTTTGGCTGCGGCACTGGCCGCAGCGCCCAGCGGTGCGTCGATCACCATCGTGGACGACAACCCTCAGCCAGGCGGCCAGATCTGGCGCGACGGCCCGGCGGTGGTGTTGCCCGACCTTGCGCAGCACTATCACAAGGCCCTGGCACAACACACCAACATCCGCCTGCTGAACGGAACGCGGGTGGTGGGTTTGGGAGACCCGCTCCCGCAAGACAAGGCCCCCGCCCTGCTGTTGGAAGACGCCGACCGGGGATGGACGCAGCGCAGCCACCGCATCGTGCTGTGCACCGGTGCACGCGAGTTGCTGCTGCCCTTTCCAGGCTGGACGCTGCCCGGCGTGACCGGCGCGGGTGGGTTGCAAGCCCTCATCAAAGCAGGCCTTGAGGTACGCAGCCAGCGCATTGTCATCGCGGGCACGGGCCCGCTGCTGCTGGCCGTCGCTGCCATCGCGACCAAGGCGGGTGCCACGGTGGTGCGCGTGGCCGAGCAGGCGCCGTGGAGCGCCCTCGCAGGATTTGCAGCGCAACTGGTGCGGTGGCCTGCCAAGGCAGCGCAGGCCCTCACATTGCTGAACCCATCACTGCGCGCCAGCACCCATGTGCTGGCGGCCCAGGGCACCGGGCAGGTGCAATCAGTGCGACTGCGCAAGGGTCTGCAGGCAGAAGAAACTTTGGACTGCGACCGCGTCGCCTGCGGATTTGGTTTGGTCCCCAACACCGAGCTGGGTCAGCTTTTGGGCTGCGCGCTGGGTGGCCCTTTGAGTGGCGGTCAGGGCCTTGCCGTGGACGCGCAAATGCGCACCTGCGTGCCCGGCGTGTACGCCGCCGGTGAATGCACCGGCTTTGGCGGCAGCGAACGCGCACTGGTTCAGGGCGCGATGGCGGGCCATGCAGCGGCCGGACAGGTGCAACAGGCCGAAGCGCTGCGCCCGCAGTTGGCGCGCTGGGAAGCTTTTGGGCAAACGCTGCAGGCCTCGTTTCCATTCAACGATGCACTCAAGACACTTGCCGCGCCCGACACCCTGGTATGCCGCTGCGAAGACGTGCCCTACGGTGCCCTAGCCGCCCGCCAAGGCTGGATCGACGCCAAGCTCCACACCCGCTGCGGCATGGGCGCCTGCCAGGGGCGCATCTGTGGCGCGGCCACCCGGCACCTGTTTGGCTGGCAAACTTCGGCGCCCCGGCATCTGCTGACACCCGCACGCATCGGCACGCTGACTACTTGCGCGCCCGTGTCGGCGAAGGCGTCAGGGCCACCTTCCGGCTGACGCCAGTGCATCGCCACACCTGTCCGCCTATTCCGTCTGTTCCACCCGTTCCACCTGTTTCGCTAGGTACGCCAAATGCGTTGCTACCGGGCATTTATCTTGCTTATAAATATATTTATTAAATATTAAAACTAAACAGCGCTTCGCAGCCGCCTCAGCAAGCCCTTCACCCGATTTCCCACCATGCCTTTGCTCCCCCACCCGCCTACCCCGCCAATTGCCACACCCCGTGCACCCGTTCGCTGGGTGCTGGCGTTATCCACCCGGGTGCTGCACACCGAAAGGCTGTTGCTGACGGCCCTCATGACCTTGCTGGTGATACTGATCCTGCTCAACGTGGTCACGCGCTACTCCGGCATGCCGATCTACTGGGTCGACGAAGCAGCGGTGTACACGGTGGTGTGGCTCACGTTTGTGGGCGCATCGGTGATGACGCGGCTGCGCATGGACTTTGCCGTCAGCCTGCTCACTGACCAGTTCGGCCCTCGCGGTGCCAAGGTGGCCAAGTTGATCGCCACATCGGGCGTATTGCTGTTTGGCCTCGCCATGCTGGTGATGTGCTGGGTGTGGATGGACCCCGTGGGCATTGGGCGGTACGGCTTTGACGCAAAGGAGTTTGCGGCTGAGAGCTTCAACTTTCTCTACACCGAGCGCACCCAGACGCTGAACTGGCCTACCTGGGTGCTGCAGCTGATCCTGCCGATCTTCTCCGCCACCTTCAGTGTGCATGCGCTGGCCAATCTGCTGGAAGACCTTGGCGCTGCCGACCGAGTGAAGCACGCAGGTTTCGACGTAGTCAACGCAGACGCCGTGAACTGACCCCTTCTTTTGCGCAACGCCTCTCTGCCGCCGGAGCCCACCATGATCACCACCCTGTTTTTCCTCGCCGTGCTGCTGGTCGGTGTGCCCATCGGGGTGTGCCTTTGCCTGGCAGGCATTGTGTACATCTTCAGCATTGGCAGCCCGGTGCTGTTTCAGTCCTACCCCCTGCAGATGTTCGGCGGGGTGGACAGCTATGGCCTCATCGCGATCCCTCTGTTCATCCTGATCGGGGAGATCATGAACAGCGGCGGCATCACGCGGCGGCTGGTGGACCTGGCGATGGCCTTCGTCGGCTCGGTCAAAGGAGGCCTTGCCTACGTGAACATTCTGGCCAACATGCTCGTGTCGTCCATCATCGGATCGGCCACCGCGCAGGTGGCCATCATGTCGCAGGTGATGGTGCCGCAGATGGAAAAACAGGGCTACGACAAGACCTTCGCGGCGGGCCTCACGGTGTATGGCGGCATGCTGGGGCCCATCATTCCGCCGTCGGTGATGTTCGTTGTGTACAGCGTGCTGGCGCAGGTGGCGGTGGGCGACATGCTGATCGCTGGCATCATCCCAGGCGTGCTGCTCACGGTGCTGTTCTTCATCGTGATTGCGTTGATGGGCTTCGTTTACGACTACCCTCGCAGCGAAAAGCGCACGCTGGCCCAACGGGCGCGCACCGCGCTTGTGGCCAGCCCTACGCTGCTGATCCCCATCATCATCGTGGGTTCCATCCTGAGCGGACTGGCCAACCCTACCGAATCCGCTGCCGTCGGCGCTGTTGCCTCGGTGCTGGTAGGCCGCTTTGTCACCAGGGAATTCCGCCTCGACGCGCTGCCGCGCATCCTGTTGCGCTCGGCCATCTACTCGGCCGTGGTGTTGTTTCTGGTAGCGGCCGCGGCCGTGTTCTCGTGGCTGCTGATCTACGGCAAGGTGCCGCAGATGGTGGCCGCCTGGGTGCAAACCGTCGCGCACGACCCAGTCACCTTCCTGCTGCTGGCCAACGTGATCCTGCTGGTGATCGGCACCGTCATCGACGGCATTCCCGGGCTCATCATGACCGTGCCCATCCTGCTGCCCATTGCCACCGAGGTCTACCACATCGACCCGCGACACTTTGGCGTGGTGGTGGTCATCAACCTCGTGCTCGGGCTGATGTCGCCCCCGGTGGGCCTGAGCTTCTTCGTGGCATCTGCGGTGACCGGCGCCAAGCCCGGAAAGATGTTCATCGTCACGCTGCCGTTTTTCATCATCAGCTGCGTGGCGCTGGTGATGTTGTCACTTTTCCCCAGCCTGTCGCTCGGGTTGCTCAAGTAGCACGCCTTCGCGCCGCCTATCGCGCTCTCCTCCCGTCCCGTCCCTCAGTCCTTCTAACCGGAGATCATCATGACGTCCTTGCCAGTTACACGCCGCCATTTCATCCAGCGCCACGCCGCTGCTGCCGCCGCCGTAGCGGTTCCACTGGGCTTTCCGTCGCTGGTGCGCGCAGCGGACGCCAAAGAGTTTCGCCTCGGTCTGATCACGCCCGCCGGACACTCGTGGAACCGCGCCGCGCTGCAGTTTGGCGAGGCGCTGAAGAAGGAAACCGATGGCCGCCTGAGCGTCACCGTCTTCCACTCGGGCCAACTGGGCAACGAGGCCGCGATGATGCAGCAGCTGCAGTCGGGCGCCCTCGACATGGGCTGGATTCAGGCAGCCGAGCTGGGCTCGCGCGTGTCCAGCATTGCGTCCATCAACGCGCCGTATCTGGTGCGCTCCACCCCTGCTGTGGCCAAGCTGGTCAAACACCCGGCCGCCACCAAGCTGCTGGAGGCGCTGCCACGTGAGACGGGCACTGTCGGCCTGGGCTGGGGCATCACCGGCATGCGAGCGGTGTTCTCCACCAAGGACATCAGCGTGCCCACCGACATCAAGGGCATGAAGCTGCGCATCAACCCCACACCGGTGTACCGCGACTTTTATCAGATGCTGGGCGCGGCACCCACACCCATCCCCACACCCCAGGTGTTCGACGCCATGAGCAACGGCCAGGTGGATGGACTGGAGGCGGACATCGAGTTCTCGTGGAACCAGCGTTTTGACAAAGTGGCCAAGACGCTGCTGCAGATGAATGCCTTGTTCATGCCGTTTGCTCCCTTGGTGTCGGGCCGCATTTGGCAGGGGCTGGATACCAAGGACAAGGAGATCATCCGCAAGCTGGTGGCCCAGTCGCTCGACGCGCAGATCAACGACATCGTGACCACCGAGGCGAGCCTGATAGAGAAGTTCAAAGGCACGTCCATCGCCTTCAAGACGGCGGGGGCGTTCAACCCCGACGGCATCGTCCAGGAGTTCGACAAGCTGTGGCTGCCCAAGGCGCCGCAGATTGCCGAGCTGCGCAAGGCGGGCGCTGGCTTGGCGTAACGCGCACTGAGTCGCCTTCGGCCCTTCACCCCTTTCTCGCTGTGCGAGAGGGGCCGCACCCGTGGCCCGGCAAAGCGGGTTCCACGGGCGCACTGGCCTGTGCCGCGCAGTTTCGCCGGGCGTAGGTCATGTAAAAAAGCGAGGGGCCATTAAGATGCCTTGCGCAAGCCCCGCCCTGACAATCAAACAACCCCCCCATGACACTCCGCCGCCCCTCCCCTCAGCAAGACCCCGCGCCCAAGCGGCGCGCGGCGGACGTGGCCTATGACGCCATCGAGACCATGATCTCCACCCTGCAGCTGCAGCCAGGGAGCCCCGTGGTGGAGGCCGAAATTGCCGAAAGCACAGGCCTGGGCCGCACGCCGGTGCGCGAGGCACTGCTGCGCATGGTGTCGATTGGCCTCATCGTGCAGCAACCGCGCCGGGGTTTGCAGGTGTCCAACATTGACCTGGCCGACCACCTGGACGTCATCCAGACCCGCCGCGTGTTGGAGCGCCTGATTGCGTCGAACGCGGCGCGGCGCGCCACTGCGCCGCAACGCCAGGCCATTCTGCGCTGCGCCGAGAACATGGTGGAGGCCGCAACGCGCGGCCATCTGGACGACTACATGCTGGCCGACCATGCACTGGACCTCGTCACCCACCACGCCAGCCAGAACCACTCGGCCGTCAAATGTGTGGCGCCGCTCATCGTGCAATGCCGGCGCTTTTGGTATGCCTACCAGCACGAAGGCGAGGTGTCGGAAGGCGCCCGCGCCCACATGCAATTGGCCCAGGGCATTGCCAGCGGCGACGAAGCCCGTGCCATGGCAGGCGCTGAGCAGCTGATGGAGTACCTGGAACGGTTTGCGCGGCGCATCATTGACCGGTAGGGGGGTGTCCGAGGTGGTGCGACCCAGCACCTCTGCACTACTCCTATTTTTATAGCTGCTAGCGCTTAACCCTCAAGCGCGAGGGGCCGAAAAGGCTTCAACAATCTTGCTTAGAGCTATCGGAACTACTGCTCATGACCCCTCATGACTGCTCAGGTCGCATCCCTCCCAACATGCCAACTACACGACGCCCCTGATACCGGTGCCGCCTTGGTGACCAATGGGGCACCACTGCCCATGCTAGCCTTTGGCTAGATGCCCGCAGCCGCGTTGCGGCGCGCCTTCCTCGCTGCTTTTTTCTGCTCTCACGCTCCTTCGTCAACTCTCCCGGAAAGTATTCCCATGGACATGAAGACCTCTCCCCTCGCCCAGCTCACCGACCCCACCCTGCTCAAGACCGATGGACTCATCAACGGTCAGTGGGTGCAGGGAAGCAGCCGTTTTGATGTGAACGACCCTGCCACGGGCCTCAAGCTGGCAGATGTGGCCAACCTGGGCCCGAAAGACGCCGAGGCCGCCATTGCCGCCGCCAATGCCGCCTGGGCCTCCTGGAAGACCAAGACCGCCAAAGAGCGCAGCATCATCCTGCGCAGGTGGTTCGACCTGCTCATGGCCAACCAGGACGACCTGGGCCGCATCATGACCGCCGAGCAAGGCAAGCCGCTGGCCGAAGCCAAGGGCGAGGTCGCCTACGGAGCAAGTTTTGTGGAATGGTTTGCCGAAGAGGCCAAGCGCATCAACGGCGAGACGTTGCCCCAGTTCGACAACAGCCGCCGCCTGCTGGTGCTCAAGCAACCCATCGGGGTGTGCGCCGCCATCACGCCGTGGAACTTCCCGCTGGCCATGATCACCCGGAAGGTCGCGCCCGCCTTGGCTGCAGGTTGCCCCGTGGTCATCAAGCCCGCCGAGCTGACGCCGCTCACGGCACTGGCTGCGGCCGAGTTGGCCATTCGCGCAGGTATTCCGGCCGGCGTGTTCAACATTCTGCCCGCCGACAGCGACAACTCGATTGCCATCGGCAAGGTGCTGTGCGCGAGCGACGTGGTGCGCCACATCAGCTTCACTGGCAGCACCGAAGTGGGCCGCATCCTGATGGCGCAGTCGGCCCCCACGGTCAAGAAGATGTCGCTGGAGCTGGGCGGCAACGCGCCGTTTCTGGTATTTGACGACGCCGACATCGACAGCGCCGTGGAAGGTGCCTTTGCCAGCAAGTACCGCAACGCGGGCCAGACCTGCGTGTGCACCAACCGCTTTTACGTGCAGGAAGGCGTGTACGACGAGTTCGTGGCCAAGTTCGCCGCCAAGGTCAAAACGGCCAAGGTGGGCAACGGTTTTGAAGACGGCGTGAACCAGGGCCCGCTGATCGAGGAAGCGGCACTGGCCAAGGTGCAGCGCCACGTAGACGACGCGCTGGCCAAGGGCGGCCAGGTGGTGGCCGGTGGCCAGCGCCTCAAAAGCCTGGGCTCCGGCCAGTTCTTCGAGCCCACGGTGGTTGCCAACGCCACGGCCGACATGCTGTGTGCGCGCGAAGAGACCTTCGGCCCGTTTGCGCCCGTGTTCAAGTTCAAGACCGAGCAGGAAGCCATCGACGCGGCCAACAACACTGAGTTTGGCCTGGCCAGTTACTTCTATAGCCGTGACGTGGGCCGCATCTTCCGCGTGACCGAGGCGCTGGAATACGGCATGGTGGGCGCCAACGTGGGCATTCTGGCCACCGAGCACGTGCCCTTTGGCGGCGTCAAGCAGTCGGGCCTGGGCCGCGAAGGGTCGCACTACGGCATGGACGACTATGTGGAGATCAAGTACCTGTGCCTGGGGGATATCTTGAAGTGACTCCCTGAGCTTCACGCCATCTCCATCAAGACGGCGTTGCCCCGGTAGAGGGGCAGCCTTGCATGGCAGCACCGGCTCAGGCCGCATCAGTTTGCGTGCACTGGCGCGCTGGTCGTGGCGAAGAATGCAAAATACTGGCCGTGCAGTCGGCAACCACAGGCAGCCCCGTCCGGGGCTGCACTGCATTTCGCCATCCAGAGGCGCCCATTCCGAGGCCGTCCACCGGCTGCAGGTACCCAGAGGGAATCCACCAACATGAAAGCCTTGATCTTTGCGCTGCTGACTGCAGCGACGGCGGCCGCGCATGCGCAAACGCTGGACGTCTTTGAATCCCACGGCAACATGCACTACGCCATGGTGCCCACCGACAAGGCCCGGGACACCCAATACATGGAAAAAGCGGCGTACAAGTTCTGCCAGGACCAGAACAAGGGCACCTGCCGCGTGATGATCTGGTCCGACAGCCTGGACAAGCCAACGGGCAGCCCCTTCCATCCACGGTACGACGAGAACAAGCTTGCCGAATACCTGCGCAACTACGGCGGCGCGGTCGATGGCATCCGGTTCAACTGCAAGCTTGTCACCACGGCCAGCCGCTGCTACCAGCAGTGAGCCATGTCACACCAAGGAGGAACAACCCCATGAAGGCACTGATTCTTGTGCTGCTGGCCGCGGCGACCAACGTTGCGCAGGCGCAAACCTTTACGCTCGACGTCTTCGAGAACCACGGCAACACCTACTACGCCATGGTGTCGACCAACAAGGCACAGGACACCGACTACATCGGGCGGGCTGCCTACAAGTTTTGCGCGGACCAGAACAAGGGCACCTGCCACATCAAGATCTGGGCCGACAGCCTGGACAAGCCCCGGGGCCAGCCCCACCACGCGCGCTATAACGACAACCAGCTGGCCGACTACACCCACGGCCACAGCGGCGCTGCCGGGACGCTCTTCAACTGCAAGATCGTGAAGAACGCCAGCCGTTGCTACCAGCGCTGAGCGTTCAACCCTCGCCTGGCACGTCGCGCCGGTTCGTGAAGCTGGCATTGCCCAGCCCCGTGCCCACCGTCAGCACCGCCCAGCGCTCCACGTCCTGCATGAAGGGCATCTCGGACAGGCCCTGCACCACCGCATCGTTGTGCAGGCACACCTGGGTGCGGCCGTCGCCAATGTGGGGCAGCCGTTCGCACAGATCGCGTGGCAGGTGAAAACGGGTGCTCTCCCAGTTGCCCGGCAGGTTCTGCGTGCCACCCGCCAGAGAGCCGTCTTCCACAATCAAGCCCGGGCAAGCCACGCCGATGTAGGGCGCCAGGCGGATCTTCTTTTTGTCGGCATACGCGATCAGATCTTCCAGCATGGAGGCAATGCCTTCCACCAGCTCGTCGCGTTTGGGCTCGTCGTCGGCGTGTGCCCATTTTTCCCGGCGCAACACCTCGGCCAGGGACATGTCGGGGGCGCGGTGCAAGTGCGTTTGCACAATCCCGCAGCGCACGTTGGTGCCACCCACGTCCACAGCCAAGATGGCGTCGTAGCTTTGCAATAGTGCAGGCGGCGCCAGATGGACCCAGCCAATCAACCCGCCCTCATCGGAATGGTGGCGCAGGGTGCGCAGCTCAACTGACACTTTCTCGGCTTTCAGGATCTTGCCAGCACGCGCGATGGCCCCGCTCCCGACCTCGCTTTGGTGAAAGCCTCCGCCGATGATGATGCGCTCCACGCCGCGCCAGGTCTTCTGCTTGAGAAAGCGCTGAACCACATGCGCGAGCTGCAGCGCATAGTCTTCTGACGCGGCTTCGATGGCTTGCGCAGCAATGCCGTCTTTTTCGAGCAAGGCGTCGAGCCGGTGTTTGCTCAGTTCGCGCGTGGGCTTGTCGCCCATCGGGTCTTTGCCGGCCATGGAAGTGAAGAGCTTGCGCCACGCATCCAGCATGTGGCGAAACGCCGTGCGACTGGCCACGTCGCCCACAAACCCGTCGCCGTCACGCAACTCCAGGCTGTAACCCTCAATGACCACCGATGCCAGCCGCATGTCGCCATGTGGTCCGACGATACCCAGCTCACGCTGGGCCTTGGCATCCTTTTCTTCCCGCGCCGCGCTGGGCTTTTTGCCTGCGGCGGGTTTCGATGCAGATTCCTTGTCCTTATCCTTGGAAGCCATTCATTTCCTCATACGAAGAAAACCCCGATGCAGGGTCGTCCGAATATGGTGCTGCAGACAGCCTCCCAGCAACGTCAGCCAACGTCTTGACATGCGTGCCGCCAAAATGGCGGGCAGCAAGGCACATGCTGCGCCAGATACGCGGCATCAGCCAATGAAGCAAATAGGGGAAGGGGGAGCAGAAAGACAGTCAGCCGGAGGCAGCTGGAGCGGGTGAAGGGAATCGAACCCTCGTATGAAGCTTGGGAAGCTGCCGTTCTACCATTGAACTACACCCGCACAGGCACGCATTATAGGCACGCCCCAGAGCGCTCCCGACCCCCTTGGCGCATTGTCCAAACGGGCCCGCTTACGCGCCATGCCGCGCCTGACCCAGCTTTCGAGGCGCGACCGCATGCGATGGACTGGGGGCGGCGCCTTGGTCAGACGCGTGGCCCAAATTGAACTGCGCAACGGCGCTCACCATCTGCTGGGCCTGCACCCGCAGGCTGCTGGCGGCGGCGGCCATTTCTTCGACCAGTGCGGCGTTCTGCTGAGTGGTCTGGTCCAGTTGTGTCACCGCTTCACCCACCTGGCCGACGCCTGCGGTCTGCTCATTGCTGGCGGCGCTGATCTCCGAGACCATGTCCGCCACGCGCTGGATGGAGCTGACCACTTCCTGCATGGTGCTGCCAGCCTGATCGGCCAGCACACTGCCCTGCTGCACCATCGCGCTGCTGACACCGATCAACTCCTTGATGGCCTTGGCTTCAGCGGCGGTGCGCTGGGCCAGGTTGCGCACTTCGGCAGCCACCACGGCAAACCCACGGCCTTGTTCACCCGCTCGGGCTGCCTCGACTGCTGCATTGAGCGCAAGGATGTTGGTCTGAAACGCAATGCCATCGATCACACCGATGATGTCGGCAATCTTCTGGCTGCTGCTGTTGATGTCCTGCATGGTGCTGACCACTTTGGACACCACTTCGCCCCCTTGTGCGGCCACGCGGCTGGCGCCCACGGCCAGTTGGTTGGCCTGGCTGGCGCTGTCGGCGTTGTGGCGGATGGTGGCGCCCAGTTGCTCCATGCTGGCCGCCGTTTCTTCCAGTGAACTGGCCTGGCTTTCGGTGCGGCCCGACAGGTCCTGGTTGCCTTGCGCAATCTCGGTGCTGGCCGACGAAACACTGTCGGCGCTGGTGCGCACCGTGCTCAGGCTTTCGACCAAACGCATGCGAAAGCCTTCCATGGCCTGGGCCAGGCTACCGATTTCGTCGCGGGACTTGAGGGTGACCGCGTGTGTGAGATCGCCCTGAGCCAGGTAGCCCAGCGCGGTGCTCAGTTGCTGCACGGGTGCCCCTACCAAGCGACGCGTGGCAGCCACTAGCACCACGGTGAGCAACACCAGTGCAACCAATACACCCAGCCAGAGCCAAGTGAGCACGCCACGGGCCTCACCCATCATTTCGGACAGCGGCGCCTCGGCCACGATGGCCCAGCCCCACGGCTTGTAGCGCTCCACGGCGGCATAACGGAGGGTGTCATCGCCAGCGCCAGTGCGACGCGGGGACCAAGTTGTCTCAAATTCTCCTGTTTGCTCCACACCATCGAGCGACGCAAGCCATGCCTTTGCATCGTCTGCTTTTTCATCGATCTGCAGTGTGGCGTTGGCCCCTGACAATCCCAAGACCCGACCGCGCGCAGCGCCAGCGGAGGTATTGACCGCATAGACAGCGCCTGTGGTAAACAATTTTTGACCAGCCATCACAGTGCTGAGCTTGCCCAGGATGGGGCCGATGTCAGAGCCGATGAACAGAATGCCGATGGTTCGGTTGCCATCGCGAATGGGCTCATACACCGTCATGTATTCGCGGCCAAACAGGCTGGCGCGTCCTATGTAAGTTTTGCCCTCATTCATCAACCCATAAGCAGGGTGCTTGCGATCCAGCAGGGTTTTGTATGCACGCTCTCCATCCTGCTTTTTCAGTGACGTGGTGACGCGCATGAAGTCGTCGCCAGAGCGCGCAAAGATGGTGGCCACCGCACCCATACTGTCTTTGGAAAACCGGTCCACCACTTCAAAATCGCCGTTCAGCCCCACGCCTTGAAACGCCAGCGTAGCCTCGGATTTTCCGTCAGCGCCAGGCACTTCGCTGAGCGAAAATTCGCCCGGAAAATTGGCCTTGAACAGGGTGAAATCCCGCTTGGCCTGGTCTTGGGCGGTTTCGTCAAATGTCTGCACCAACGTGCGCAACTGGGCTGCGTGTTGTTGGGCATCGTTGCGCGACAGCCGTCCAAAGTCTTGCCAAAGCAGTGCGCTGACAATGCCCATGGTGATGAGCAGTACGAGCAACAAACTGAGCAGCGCAGCAAGCGACAGTTTGAAGGCGACGGAGCGATGTGTGGTGGTGGGGTTCATATCGTTTTCTTCTGCAATTGCGGGCCCTCCGCCCGGATCAAGTAACCAAGTTACCTTATGTGTATGCAAAAACAAAATCCACACCGCTACCATGGCTACGCAAGGGGCACCCTGTTTGGGGCAGCCTCCTCACGCCACCAGGAAAAAACCCTTAGTTTTCAATGCTAAGCCGCTGTGGACTCTCAAACATCCGCTGTTCGTTCGTGAGCGGGTCCACAAATGCCAGCGACCGCGCCAACAGTTGCAGTGGCCGCGAGTAATCGCCCTCGGCAGCGTCGTTGACCACCGGATAGAACGGATCGTTGCGCAGCGGCAGGCCCAGCGCCGCCATGTGCACGCGCAACTGGTGTCGTTTGCCGGTGACAGGCGACAGGCGGTAACGGGCCCAGTCGCCTTCTACTTCCAGCACCTGCATGTGCGTGTGGCTATTCGGCTCACCGGGCACTTCGTGCATGCGAAAGAACTGCGCGCTTTCTTCCAGTCGGCTGATGTGGTCGCGCGGAAACGCCACATCAGCACGCCAAGGTGCGATGGCGTCATAGTGTTTGGTGATGTGGCGGTCGCGAAACAACGCTTGATAGGGGCCCCGCGTGTGCGGTTGCACCGACAGCAGCACCAGCCCCGCGGTGTCGCGGTCGATGCGGTGCAGAGGCGACAAGTCCGGCAGGCCCAACTGACGCTTGAGGCGCACGAGTAGCGTGTTGTGCAGATAACGGCCTGAAGGCGTGACGGGCATGAAATGTGGTTTGTCGGCTACCACCAGATGATCATCCTGGTACAGCACCGTTTCAGCAAACGGCAATACTGGCTCGGTGGGCAGGGTGCGGTAGTAAAACAGACGCAAGCTGCCTTCAAACGCCCGTTCAGGCGCCACGGCCTCGCCGCGCTCGTCCACCACATCTCCCGCCAACATCCGGTCCAGCCATTCGCTGCGCGTGACGGCCGGCAGTCGGTGGGCCAGAAAGTCCAGCATGCTGCCCTGCCCGTGGGTAGGCAGCGCGATGCAGCTCGGGCTGACGCCATCGCGCACGGGCAAAACAGGAAGAACTCGGGGATGGTGCATGCGTGCGGATTGTAGAAGCTGACCACATTGGCAACTATGAAAACAATAGCTACTGCCGCTTATTGGATAAGCGCTAGAGGCTAAAAACACTCAAAATCTGCGCTATTTCTCTTAAAACCTCTGCCTAACAGAACGCCCGGCATGGCCGCAACGCTTGGTAGAACCACCAATGCTGCCTTAAGGCAATCTGGTAACACTGGTGTTACACCGCTTGTCCGCTTTTGCGGGCAACTGCCTTCTCTTGATGACCCCAGCCGAGATATCCACACCGCCCATGGCCGACGCCTCCATCGACCACCGCCACACCATTTACGCAAAAACAGCCGCTGGCCAGCACGAAATCCAGTCGCGCGCCCTGGGCCTGTCGCCCCTGGTGCGGCGCCTGCTGTTGCTCGTGGATGGGCAACGCTCGGGCAAAGACCTTGAGGTGTTTGTGGCCGGGCACGATGTGGTCGCCATGTTTGAAGAACTGCTTGCTCAGGGGTGCATAGAAGCCAAGGCCACAGCCCGGCCTGCTGCGGCTCCGGCTGCCGCCGCGGCCAAACCCGCAGCCCCCTCGGCCAGTGACGACCTGGGCGCGCTGCCGCCCGCCGACAGCCGCACTGCCAAAGAGCTGGAGATGGCGCGCAACTTCATGACCAACACGGTCAACAACACCTTTGGCCACCACAACCGCATCTCGTTGATCGAGTCCATCCACGCCTGCAGCACCAGTGAGCAGTTGCGCGGGGTCTACCCCCACTGGGTGGAAACCATGTCCTCCAGCGCCATCGGACTCAAGCGTCTACCTGAGTTGCGCGAAAAACTGTTCGCTGTGCTCTGACCGCACGGACCGGCGCGGTGCTCCGGCTCCGCTGCGTCGTTTCCGCCCCGTTTTTGTAGGACAAGCGCGTTACTCATCGCGGGCGAGCCTTTGTCTGGCGTCGAATCCGAATGACCGGGCTTAGCATGGTTTTCCATGCCAGAGTCCCTCACCCACCCGCCCTCCAACTCCACTCCCCCCGTGGCCCCGAAGCCCGCGCGCCCGTCCGTTTGGAAGGACCGGTCATCACGCAGCGCTGCAGCCAGGAGGATTCTTTTGATCGCGCTGCTGGCGGTGGGAGGCCTAGTGCTGGGGTTACTGGTGGTCGCCACCATTGCGATGTCACAGCTGGACCGCATGCGACCCTGGGTCAACGACAAAGTCAGCGAAGCCACGGGGCGACGATTTGAGGTGCAGGGCCCTCTCGCGGCATCGTGGCAATGGCCGCAGCCGCTTGAAGACGGCTGGAGGCGCTGGATACCAGGAGTGACCGTCCACGCCGAGCAGCTGGTGATGGACGACCCTGCAGGCTTCACCCCCCCTTTTGCGGGAGATGACCCCCAAGACAAAAAGGGCAGCCGCAAAGCGGCCTCAAAGGAAAACAAAGAGGTTGGCTCCGACGCCAGCAAACCCGGTAGCCCTGGCGACAACAAAAACGACAACAACAGCAACACCCCCCGAACACCCACCACGGCCACCCAGGCAGACAGCCCCACCATGGCGAGCATCGACCGCGCTACCGCCAGCGTCCGGCTATGGCCACTGTTGGCACGCCACCTGGCGGTAGACACCGTGACGCTGCAGCACCCGGAGATTGCCTTGGCGCGCACCGCGGATGGCACCAACAACTGGACCTTCAAGCGCAAGGATGAAGACGCGCCCCGGGGCCGCTGGACGTTTGATGTGGACCGCCTGGTGATCACCGAAGGTCTGCTGGCCTATGCCGACGGCGTGAAGGACCTGGATTTGCAGGCGCACGTGCAAACCACCGAGCCCACCGCAGACCAGACCGCTACCGCAGCGGCGACGGGTGTTGCATCGCCAGCGTCCGCCACGGTGGCAGTTTCGGCGTCAGATACCGCGTCCGCCCCCAACGCTGGCGCGGAACGCGCTGCCGCGGGGCGCTACGGCCTGCGTTTTCAACTGGAGGGCCGCTACGCCAAAGCTAAGGTACAGGGCAGCGGACAGGCAGGCCATGTGATCAGCCTGCGCGACAAGGTGGTGGACTACCCACTTCAGATTGAACTGTCTGCAGGCAGCGTGGCGTTTTCAGCGGAGGGCATCCTGGCCAATCCGGGCGCACTGTCTGGGTTGGACTTTGACGTGGCGCTGCGCGGCGACAGCATGGCGGACTTGTATGACGTGACAGGGCTGGTACTGCCCAACACCCCGGCTTTCAAGACACGGGGACGCCTGACCGGCAGCCTGGAGCCTGAACGCGCCGTGTGGGAATACACCGATTTCCGCGGCAAGGTGGGCGAGAGCGACCTGCAAGGCTCGCTCAAATACACGTCGGGCAAACCGCGCCCCCGGCTCACCGGCACCATGACGTCCAACCAGTTGCGCCTGGCCGACCTGGGGCCCGCCATTGGCACCACCAAGCCCGACAACACGAACCGGGGCCGTGATCAGCGCGGCAAAGTGCTGCCCGACGCCAAATTTGCCGCCGAGCGCTGGAACGCGATGGACATGGACATCGTGTTCAAAGGCCGCCACATCATCCGCCCCGAGAGCCTTCCGCTGGAAGACCTGAGCCTGCACGCGGTGATGGAAAACGCACAACTCAAACTCTCGCCACTTACTTTTGGAGTGGCGCAAGGGAAGATTGAATCGGAGGTCAGCATTGACGGGCGCACTGCCCCGCTCAAGGCACAAATACGGGGCACTGTGCAGGGACTTCAGTTGTCGGCCTTGTTTCCCAAGGTGGAACTCATGAAGAAAAGCCTGGGCCGCATGGATGGCGCGGTGGCACTGGCCAGCACGGGCAACAGCATTGGCAGCCTGCTGGGCAAAGGCACGGGCGAGATGCGCCTGTATGTGCGCGACGGCACGCTGAGCAAGCAACTGCTGGACCTTGCCGCGTTGAACGTGGGCAGCATCATCGTGGGCCGCCTGTTCGGTGACGATAAGGAAGTACACCTGCGATGCGCCGTGGCTGACTTCACGGTGGTGGAGGGGCTGGCAACCACACGCGTGGTCAAAATGAGCACCGATGACGCCGTGGTGGAAGCCACCGGCACCATCGACCTGGGCACGGAAGAGATGAATATGCGGATCAAACCCGAGTCTCTGGAATGGAAGTTTTTGTCGCTGCGCTCGCCCTTGTATGTGAAGGGCACGTTTGGCAATCCAGACATCGGGGTCGAAGCGGGTCCGTTGCTGCTGCGCGCAGGTGCAGCGGTGGTGGCGGCCGTGGCAGCGCCGGCCGCATTGGCGCTGATTCCCATCACGGTGCCCGCGGCTGACGACGACACCTACTGCAAGCCTTTGCTGGATTTGGCCAAGGAGCCCGTTCAATCCGGCGCCAAGGGCGCTGCGGGCGCCGACTCCCAGCCCGCGCGGGGCGCCGCCAGTCGGCCCGGCACACCTCGCTGACAGGCGCAGAGCCACAGTAGCGCGGGGCATCGCCACGCTTGGCAGGTGTGAATGAATATCATGGCCGCCGCAGCCATTCTTCATCGCCCACCTGGGTGCCGCGTTTCACTTGCCGACCGCCCCCATGAAAAAGCCTTTTCGATATCTGTGCCTCGGTCTTCTGGCGGTGCTTGCCGTGGGTTTTGTATTGCCGGAGCGGGTGAAAATTCCGGTAGCAGGCGCGTCCGCCAAAGACTGGAATGCGCGATCGTTCTGGTTTGAACCCTGGGGCAGTTCAGGGGTGCACAAGGGCATCGATATTTTTGGCAGGACCGGGACCGCGGTGCTCAGCACCACCGACGGTGTCGTGCTTTTCACCGGAGAACTTGCCAAAGGCGGCAAGGTGGTGCTGGTGCTCGGGCCCCGCTGGCGGCTGCACTACTTTGCGCACCTCGATGCAATCAACACCCACGCCTTGTCCCCCGTGGCCTCCGGTAGCCGCATTGGCACACTGGGCGCCAGCGGCAATGCCCAGGGCAAGCCACCACACCTGCACTACTCCATCGTGCGATTGCTGCCCGTGCCGTGGCAGATCGACGACTCCACACAGGGGTACAAAAAGGCGTTCTTCATGGACCCCGGCTCCTATCTGCTGGATTGACAGCACAGGGGCAGATGCACCCAGAGCATCTTCCCCCCAAACCTTCACTCAATGAAAATCACGGCTGCCCTGCAGCGCATGGGCCATGCGGCCCAGCAGCGGGGTCAAGTCTTTGAAACGCTGGGCCACCAGATGGCGCACCACCGTGGGCTCAGGGGCACAGGGTGACGGCACCGCGCCGTCGGGCACGCTGCACTGCCAGATTCCCTCCACTGCCAGCAACTGCGAGCGCAGCAAGGCATTGCGCCAGGTCTCCACCAATGCCGGCCACACGATCACGTTGACGGGGCCGGTTTCATCTTCCAGCGTGACAAACATCGTGCCCTTGGCCGTGCCGGGGCGCTGGCGCACGGTGACGATGCCGCAGGCCCGCACTTTGCGGCCGTGGGGCACGGCATGAAGCTGCAACGCGGTCTGCAAACGCCAGCGCGCAAGGCGTGGGCGCAGCAGGGCCAGGGGGTGGCGGCGCAGGGTGAGGCCGGTGGCGGCATAGTCGAACAGAATTTCTTCGCCCTCGGGCGCGGCAGGCATTGCCAAAGGCGCCTCGTGCACTGGCACGTCGCGCAGCAAGGGCGGCGCGGTGTGTTGTGCGGCGGCTTCCCACATCTGCTGGCGGCGGTGGCCCGATAAGCTGGCCAGCGCATCGGCCGCCGCCAGGGCCTGCAGATCTTGCTGGCTCAACTGGGCGCGCAGTGCCAGGTCTTCGGTGTTGGCAAAGGCGGGGCCCGCAGCGCGGGCCGCGACCAGGCGTTCTGCAGCGTCTGCGTGCAGGCTGCCCACCAGCCGCAGGCCCAGGCGCACGGCAGGCTGCGGCAACGGGGGCGAGGCAAGGCCCTTTGCAGGTTTTAGCCGTTCGGAAGGGCCTTCCAGCGTGCAATCGATATCGCTCTCGGTCACGTCGATGGGCAGCACGCGCACGCCATGGCGGCGCGCGTCTTGCACCAGTTGGGAGGCGGTGTAAAAACCCATGGGCAGCGAGTTGAGCAGCGCGGCCAGAAAACACGCGGGTTCGTGGCACTTGAGCCAGCTGCTGGCGTAGGCCAGCAAGGCAAAACTGTGGGCATGGCTCTCCGGAAAGCCGTATTCGCCAAAGCCGAGCATCTGCTGGAAGATGGCCTGGGCAAACTCGGTACGGTAACCACGCGCTTCCATGCCGCCGATCAACGGGCGCTCAAACCGGTGCACACCGCCCTTTCGCTTCCAGGCGGCCATCGAGCGGCGCAGATCGTCGGCCATGCCGGCCGAGAACCCGGCCGCGACCATGGCGATCTGCATCACCTGTTCCTGAAAGATCGGCACGCCCAGGGTGCGCGCCAAGGCTTGTCCCAGCTCGGGCTTTTCCAGTTGCAGTGGCTCGCCCTTGCGCCTGCGCTCACGCGCCTGCAAATACGGGTGCACCATGCCGCCCTGAATGGGCCCGGGCCGTACGATGGCCACCTCCACCACCAGGTCATAAAACACCCGCGGCTGCAGGCGCGGCAGCATGCTCATCTGCGCGCGGCTTTCGATCTGGAAAACACCTACCGTGTCGGCCGCGCAGATCATGTCGTAGGTGGCGGGGTCTTCGCGGGGGATCTCCTTGAGGCCCCAGCGCTCGCCGCGCAAGGCCGCGCGCAGGTTCAGGCACCGGCGCAGCGCACTGAGCATGCCCAGCGCCAGCACATCGACCTTGAGCAGGCCCATGGCATCCAGGTCGTCCTTGTCCCACTGGATGACCGAGCGGTCCTGCATGCTGGCAGGCTCCACCGGCACCAGCCGCGTGAGCTTGCCCTGCGTCAGCACAAAGCCGCCCACATGCTGGCTCAGGTGGCGCGGAAAACCTTTCAGGTCCGCCGCCAGCTCCAGCCACAGCTGCGCGGTGTGGCGGTGCAACGGTGCGCCCACGGTCTGGGCCAGCTCCTGCAGCCGGTCGGTGGCAATCTCCTCGTCAAACCAGTGGTGGTCCTTGGCAAACGCGTCGACCAGCACGGGCGCAACGCCCAGCGCCTTGCCCACATCGCGCAAGGCGCTGCGGGTGCGGTAGGTGGTAACCACGGCGGCAATGGCGGCGCGGTCGCGGCCGTATTTGGTGTAGATGTACTGGATGACTTCCTCGCGCCGGTCGTGCTCGAAGTCCACATCGATGTCGGGCGGCTCCTTGCGCTCTTTGCTGATGAACCGCTCGAACAGCAGGTGCGAGTTTTCGGGTGCCACGGCAGTGATGCCCAGCACGTAGCACACCACCGAATTAGCGGCTGACCCGCGTCCCTGGCACAGGATGCCCTCGCTGCGCGCAAAGCGCACGATGTCGTGCACGGTCAAAAAGTACATCTCGTACTGGCAGTGCGCAATCAGCTCCAGCTCTTTGCGGATCTGCTCTGCAATGGTGTGCGGCACACCCTGCGGGTAATAGGCAGCCACGCCGCTTTCCACCAGCCATGACAGCGCCTGCGCAGGTGTCATGCCCGCGGGCACCGTCTCCAGCGGATATTGGTACTTGATTTCATCCAGGCTGAAAGTGCAGCGCCCTGCCACCGTGAGCGTGGCGGCCAGCAGCTCGGGCGGGTAGATGCCGGCCAGCCGCACGCGCTGGCGCAGGTGGCGCTCGGCATTGGGCTGCAGCGCAAATCCGCAGTCGGCCACGCTGCGCCCCAGTTGCACGGCGGTGATCACATCCTGCAAAGGCTTGCGCGAGCGGGCGTGCATGTGCACATCACCGGCCGCCACCAGCGGCAAGCCCAGTTCTGCCCCCACGCGCTGCAGCGTGGCCAGCCACAGGCCGTCGTCCGGGGCCAGGAGCAGTTCGACCGCCAACCAGAGTTGACCATCAAAATATGAGTCAAATTGGCCTCTAGCGCTTGATAGACAAGCGCTTAAAGCTATCAAATCAGAAGCATCAAACCGTTGACGAATCGGGGCCAGCAGCAGCTCGCAGCCCTGCAGCAATCCCCAGGGGCTACCAGGGCCCACGTGGTAGTGGCCTTTGGGCGCGGCGGCGCGGGCGGCGGTGATGAACTCGCACAGATTGCCCCAGCCATCGGCATCACGCGCCAGGGCCACCAGCCGCAGGTCGTCACCCCATAAAAACTCGCTGCCCACGATGAGGTGCAGCCCACATTCCTTGGCGGCCTCCCAGGCGCGCACCACGCCCGCCACCGAGCATTCATCGGTCAGCGCCAGGGCCCGGTAACCCAGCTTGGCAGCACGCGCCACCAGCTCTTGGGGGTGCGACGCCCCGCGCTGAAAGCTGAAGTTGGACAGGCAATGCAGCTCGGCATAACCCGGCAACGGGTCCGGAAGGGTGAAAGGTGTGGTCGCCATGGCATCACCGCCCCATCACCCAAAAATGCCGTGCAAAAACCAGCGCTGGGGCGGTGCCGCAGCCTGGCCCACGGCCTGCGGCGACAGCCGTTCGCGGAACACCCACACCAAACCCGCCACATCGTTGTGCGCCACAAAGTAGTCGCGCAGGGCCAAGCCTGTGCAGGCCGTGGCGGGGTTGCCAGGGTGGATGGCGCCATTGTTTTCTTCGTCGTCTACCGTCGACCACCACCCCGCCTCAAACCGGTGCGGTCCCGCCAGCAAACGCAGCAGGCCATGGTGACAAGGGCGGTTGCCTTGCACGGCCAGGCGCCGGGGTGGGCGCAGCAGCCAGGTGGGCCACAGCGTGGCGTCTGGGGTGTTAGTGCCGGTGGCGGTGGTGCCTGGGCTGGCGGGGGCAGCGCGGGCGCGGCCCAGCACCTCGGCCGCCGGGCGCCACTGCTGCATGCGTTCGGGGCGGTGGTCGGCCTGCAGCACCGGGGCCAACACATGGTCAGCGCCCAGGCGGGCCGACAGGCGCTCCAGCAGCTGGTGCAGGGCCTCGCCTTGCGCCTCCGCCGGGTCACCCCAATCCCCCGGCGGCAGCAAGCTGGCACTGCGGTGCGTCAGCGGGGCCGCTTCCAGCAACCGCAGGGTGATCTGGTTGGCCGGTGCAGCCAGGGTGGTGCGCGCCAGGTTTTCAGACAACAGCCTCCGCAGGTGCGCCATGTCGTGCGTGGCCTGGGCCGTGCGCACTGGCAGGGCCTGTGTGGGGGCAATGGTCACGCCGTCGATGCGCCGCAGGTCATGGCGCCAGACCAGCTCCATCGCCAGCACCCCTTGCTGGCGTGCCTGGAGCCAGTCTTGCAGCGCTGCCAGGCACCGGTTGGCGCTCCACAACAAGGCATCGGCCGACTCTGCCAGCGCAGGCAACTCGGCGGTCAGCGCAAACTGCTCGGGCAACTCCAGCCAGGCATGGGCCTCGGGGGCATCGCCCAGCGCCTGGTCCAGCACCCGCAGAGCCCCAGCCCCCAGGCGCCGCGCCACACCGGCACGGGGCAACGCCCGCAACGCGCCCCAGGTGCGGCAGCCCATGCGCTCCAGGCTGGGCACATGCGGGCGCAAGGCGGTCAGCGTGTGCAAAGGTAGGTTCTCTGCCCGCCACTGTGCAGGCAGCGTTCGACCCGCCAATGCCATGCGCAAGAACGCCTGCGCCACCAAGGCGGTAGGGCCGCAGCCCCAAACGGGTGGAGTGCAAGGCACCGGTGGATGGATGGCAAGCCCTGCTTCGGCACTTTCGGCCGCCCCCCCGATGACTGCGGGAACAACAAACTTGTGAGATGCCTCCACCCAGGCCTGCAGCACCTGCGCCAGCAACTCATCGCGCCCGCCCCACAAGCGTTCCGTGGTCGACACCTCCAGCAGCACCGCATCGCCATCAACCAGCGCCACGCGCGGCGTAAAGCGCAACGCCCACCAGCCCGCAGCTGCAGCCTGCACAGCCCCCCCGTGCGGGGCCGAAGATTCAGCGGACCAGGGCAATGGCAGCGCGATCCAGTGCATGGCCCCTCCCCTCTGCCCTGCCCGCCAGGGCCGGACGCTCGCGCAGCAGTCCAGGCGCCTGGGCGGACGCCCCATTGCGGCTTGCGACCCAGGCGCTGGCCACGCCCTGCGCGGCACGACGGCGCTCTGCCTGCGCCAGCAGCACCTGGGCCAACCGGGGGTGACAACCCGGCAAATCCAAGCCCTGCACCAGAGGTGGCCCACGGCGTTTGAGGATCTGCACTTGCATGCCAGGCGGAGCGGCGGCTTCCCCTGGCATGGCCAGCCCCTGCACCAAAAGGCGCAGCAAAGCGGGCGACGCTTGCGGCGCAGCGCTGTCCGGGCGAAACACCCACAACAACTGCCGTTGCTGTGCGGCAGCCAGTTGCAGCCGGCGCAAGGCAGCTGGCTGCGCCTGCGGCAACCAGGCCAGAACGGCCAGGACATCGCCGCAACGCAGCGCCTGCTCGGCCGCCCACAGGGCCGCCTTGGCAGAGTCGGCCCGCACCACACACAACCGCTCTGGGAGCAGACCTTGCGCTTGCAGGGCTTGGCCAAAAGGTTCACACGGCGGCGCAACCACCACCACAGCTCCCGCACGCCGAGCCGTGGCCTGCCCCAGCGCGGGCAGCACCAGCTGCCATTCGTGCAGCCCCGCCAGGGGTTGCAGGACCTCGCTCAATGCCCCAACCGGCCAGCCCCCTCCGGGCAGTTGAGCATCCAGCTGCGCAAAACCAGTGGGCAGCACCTGCTGCTGGCCCGCGCCCAGCACGTCCGCGTGCCAGACGCCGGGCACGGAAGACGAAAAATCGAACGCAACCCGCAGGGAGGAGCGTGGCGCAGGCATGGTGGTGAAATCTGGTTGGTAAACACGAATACTGTAAATATAACCAGTATTTTGACGTGCAGGAACCCTTGGCCGAGAAGACTGTGGGATCAGGTGGTTTTGACCCGCCAGCCAGAGCTCAATTGCTGTTGCTCAAGCCACTGCCGTGAAAAACGGCTTCGATGTTGTAGCCATCCGGGTCGAACACGAACGCTGCGTAGTAGTGCGGGTGGTATTGCGGGCGCAAACCCGGGGCGCCGTTGTCCCGCGCCCCGGCGGCCAATGCCGCTGCATGAAATGCATCCACCTGGGCCTCGCTGGTCGCACGAAACGCGATGTGGCTTCGGGGCGAAAAAGGCGTCTCCTCGGCAATCCAGAAGGCGCCTGCGGGGTCGTCGCCCGGGGCAAGATCCTTTGCGCCAAACCCCACTGCCGTTTCAAGGTCCAGGCGCACCACATAGCCCAGCGCAGACAAAACCGACACGTAAAACGGCTTGCTCAGCGCAATGCGGGTGACATGGATGCCGGTGTGATCAATCATTTGGAATAGCCTCCCGATATGTGAGCGCGCTCTACAACCTGCGCGCAGCCCAGTCACACCAGTCTGCCACCGCAGCATCAAGAGGCGTGGCACGCTCGGTCAACTGGGGCCAGCGGCGGTGGCTCGCGTTCAGAATGCTTTGCAGTTGCCACAAAGCCTCGCGCCCCACCAAGGCCACCTCGGCCAAACCCATGGCATCCCCTTGCAGTTGGGCGATGAGATCGCCTTGCTGCCTGGGGTGTGATCCCGCTTCCACCAAGGCTTTTTGCAAGGCCAACAAACGCGCATCGGCAAACGCAAACGCACTGTCTGCAGGTGCCTTCGCACCACCGCCATCAGGCAGGGCAGCCTTGAGTTGATCCCAGTAGACAAAGGCTTCGGCCAGCAGATCGATCTGGCGCGTGGCATCGTTCCCCAAAGGCATGAGGGCAGATTCGCGGGCCACTTCTTCCTGCAGCAGGGGCAGGATGAATGTCACCAGCGCAGACGGAAACTTGCGGTGATTGAGCCGCAATACCAGCGACAAGCGCTGGGCGGGCATGTCGTCGTATTTCTCGTAGAACGCGGCCACCACCTCGGCCAGCAGCAAGATGCGCCCCATGGGGCTAATGTCGGCACCCGCCAGGGCACGCGGGTAACCACTGCCGTCCATGCGCTCATGGTGTTCCAGCACGGCCACTTCGGCAGAGCGTGGATACGCCTGGGTATCGCGAATCATCAACATGGCCGAGATGGGATGGGCCACCAGATGCTTGCGCTGTGCGCCCACCACCTTGTTGTTGGGGTCGTCCCAGACAGGGTCCATGTGCAGCACGCCCAGGTCGTGCAGCAAAGCCGCGGCAGCCAAGGTGCCGCAGTCGCGCTCTGACAGCCCACTTTTGATCCCTAGAAACACAGCCACCATCATCATCTGCAGGCTGTGCTGAAAGAGCTGGGGCCGCTGGTCGCGCATCACCGTGAGTTTGCATGCCATGGAGGCCGGCAAGGGCAAGGAGCGCAGAGGCGCCAACAAGCGTGCGGCTGATCCCAAGGCTTCTGCCAGCATGCTGGCAAGCACCTCCTGCTCAGTCTGCGCCTGGGCCGCAGACAACAACGCGGGCACATCTACCGGGTTTTCGATAGAGAGGTGGCGGTCAATGGGCTCGCGCAGCTTGTGCTGCACCAGACGGTCGTACAAGCGACTGTCGATGCGCGCGCCCTTCTCCACCAGCTTGATGCCGTTATCGGTGTAAATGGCAGCACCGGCAACCACCGCACGATGGTCCGCCATATCGGTCAGGGCGCGAAGGTAGTGGGGACCGTCAGCAGTGTCGACGTCCGCCGACGCAAGGAGATCTGTCATGCAAGGGAACACAAAGAGTTACCTTGGACTATAGAGCTTGAGCTTGCGGGCCACTGACACAACGTAGAGATCGGCGTGATCGTGATTTGACGCAGATCAAGGGCATAGCGCCCATGCATATTGAACGGAGTCTAGAAGCCCTTGAGCACCATTTAAGTGGAGCTTGGAACGGGTTCTGGCTCTTTTTCTTCAATTTGTCATTGTCCTGAAAACCTGCAAGGGTTTATCTGGATTTCTGGCTACTCTTTGTTTCAATTTTCCTATTTTTGCAGTCAGTCTCGGGTAAACCCTTGAAAGTTCCCCCGTCATTGTTTCCAAAACTGGAACAGTTAGTTTGCGACTCGGTGGTTTTTCTTTGACCATCAACGGCTTACAGTTCAACCCATCGATGAGCCGAACCCGCTAAGGCGACTCACCGAACCCGGGGTTGGAGCAACAGTTTTTTTGCTCGCTCCTCCCCAGTTGTTTTGAGCCGTTTTGCTTGTCTACTTTTTAAAGGATTAACACCATGAACACCACCGCCCGCTTCCTCTCCCTCGCCGCTGTTGCCACTTTCGCTTCTTTTGGCGCCCACGCTGACGAAGCCGATGCTTCGCAATTCGCTACCCAGTTTGAAACCAACCGCACCCGTGCTGAAGTGCAGGCCGAAGCTGCCACCGTCGCCCAGACCCGCTCCATCGAGCCAGCAGGTTCGCGTGTGGCGACGTATTCCTCTACTGCTGACCGCGCTGCAGTGCGTGCCCAGGCTGCAGAAGCCGTGCGCACCGGCCAGATCCCTTCGGGTGAGCGTGGTTGATTCTTTTTGAATCCACCCATCACACCGCACCGTATTCCTCAGTACCTCACCCTATTTTTTGATCCTTTCAGGAGTTTCACCATGAACAAGACTGC
>JAHJWB010000010.1 GCA_018828125.1 Gammaproteobacteria bacterium
ATCCCTTCGGGTGAGCGTGGTTGATTCTTTTTGAATCCACCCATCACACCGCACCGTATTCCTCAGTACCTCACCCTATTTTTTGATCCTTTCAGGAGTTTCACCATGAACAAGACTGCACGTTTCCTCTCCCTGGCCGCTGTGGCTGCTTTCACCGCATTCGGTGCCCACGCTGACGAAGCCGATGGCTCGCAATTCGCACTGAAGTTTGAAACCAACCGCACCCGTGCTGAAGTGGCTGCAGAAGCCGCCACCGTGGCACAAACCCGCTCCATCGAGCCAGCAGGTTCGCGTGTGGTGACGTACTCGTCGACGGCTGACCGCGCTGCGGTGCGTGCACAAGCTGCAGAAGCGCTGCGTTTGGGCCAGATCCCTCACGGCGAAATCGGCTCCATGTAATTGACGCAATTGCGGGCCTTCCCATGGTGGTGGTCTCTCGCGTTGGCGAGGGGCGCTGCCATGGGGAGTGTTTCCAAAGCTGCTGATGCTGATGCTGATGCTGATGCAAGGCAGGACAAGGCAAGGCAAGGCAAGACAGACGCAAAACAAAAAGGGCTCCCGGTTGGGAGCCCTTTTCGTTTTGTGCACGGCGATTCTCAAGCGCGAACCCGTAGATTGCTGGCCGGCGAAGGGTGACGCTAGCAACGAGCGCTTTCGTGCGGTGCGACTTTGGACGCGTCGGTTTGGGCCCTGATTAGTCCATATCTAGACCGCCGCATCAAGGAGCATGAGGTCCAGGTTCTGCACCGCGGCCCCGGACGCGCCTTTGCCCAGGTTGTCAAAAACGGCGCTGAGAAGCACTTGGCCGCGGCGCTCGTTGATGTGGACACCCAACCGGAGCTGGTTGGTGCCGTTGAGAGCCTGAGGATCGAGGCGCTCCATGGCCTGTGCATCTTCCAGGCCGAGGACTTCAACATGGGCTGCGTCTGCATAGTGCTGAGCCAAGCAAGCGTGCAGTTGCGCACCGGTGGTGCCGGGCGGCAGACACCGCAGCTGCAGTGCAATGGTGAGCGCAATGCCCTGGCGAAACGAGCCGTACGACGGCAGAAAAAAAGGACGCTGTGACAGGCCTGCATGCTGTTCGATCTCGGGCGTGTGTTTGTGCTCCAGTTGCAGTCCGTAGATCTGGAAGGCGGGTGCATCTGCGGCGTCTGGCCCTTCGTGCGCGTCCACTCGCGCTCGGCCACCGCCGGAATAGCCAGACACGGCGTGGATCGCAAAGGGGTAGTCAGCGGACACCAGCGCAGCCTGCACCAGCGGGCGGAGCAACGCGATGGCACCGGTCGGGTAGCAGCCGGGGTTACTGACACGCCGGGCCTGCGCAATGCGGGTGGCCTGCGCTGCGCTCATTTCGGGCAAGCCATACACCCACTGCGGATCGGTGCGGTGAGCAGAGCTGGCGTCAATCACGCGCACAGCGGGGTTGACGATGGCCGCCACCGCGTCGCGTGCTGGCGCATCGGGCAGGCACAGGATGGCGAAGTCGCAGTGGTTGATGGCGTCGGCGCGGCGCGCGGCGTTCTTGCGATCGTGCTCAGGCAGGGTCAGCAGGCGCAGATCGCTGCGACCGGCCAGGCGCTCGTGAATCTGCAGGCCCGTAGTGCCTTGGTCGCCGTCGATAAATACGAGGGGTGCTGTGCTCATGGAGATTTCCTTGTGTGGGGCGCGTGGAGTGGGATCGGCCAAAACCGCATGGCGCCATCTTCAGTGCCCGCGTAAACTTTGAAAAGTTGAATTTCAAAAACATCAGCATCAGAAATACTGAACGTCATGCGAGAACTCAATCTGGACCGTCTGCGTACCTTGGTCACCATTGCCGACCTGCGGTCCTTCGCCGAGGCCGCGCGGGTGCTGCACCTCGCGGCGCCCACCGTCAGCCTGCATGTCGCGGATCTGGAAGCGCACATCGGCGCTCCATTGCTGGTGCGTAAACGTGGTGAGGTGAGCGCGTCCGGGGCGGGCGAAGTGCTGATTGAGCGCGCGCGGCGCTTGCTGGCCGATGCGGACGAGACGCTGGAGGTGGTGCAGCGACAGGTGCAGGGCCTGGCGGGGCGTGTGAGGCTGGGTGCATCCACCGGCGCCATCGCGCACCTGCTGCCACAGGCACTGGAGCAACTTGGACAGCACCATCCAGGCATTGATGTGCAGGTGGCAGTGCTGACCACCCAGGAGACCATGGCGCGACTGGCCAACGGCGCGCTGGACATTGGCCTGGTGGCATTGCCCCCACCGGCGCACAGTGCGCAGCACGCGCGGGTGCAGGGCGTCAAGGTGTTGCCGTGGCGGCGCGACCCGGTGATGGCCTTTGTGCCGTCGCGATGGAAGGCGCCCGCGCGGGCCACACCGCACTGGCTCGCCAGCCAGCCTTTGATCCTGAACGACGACGGAACCAGCTTGTCACGCCTGACGAGCGAATGGTTTGCACGGGCGGGCGAGCACCCCAAGGCCCGCATTCAGCTGAACTACAACGACGCCATCAAAAGCCTCGTGGCCGCTGGCTACGGCGCGACGCTGCTGCCGCAGGAGGCCTCGGCCGACGCGCCGCGCGACCCGCGCATTCGCATGCTGCCGCTGCGCCCAGCCCTGTGGCGGCCATTGGGCATCGCCCACCGCACCGGGCCGGTTGAACGGGCGACCCAACATGTGCTGGATGTGCTGTGGCAGCAAAAGCAGGCTTAGACCTGAACCGTGCCGCGCGTGGCTGGGTCGCTGCGTACGCCCAGTGCGGCAGGATTAATCAGAGGAACATGAGTTAAAACAGCCGCTAGCGCTTATTGATAAAGCGCTGATAGCTATCATTAGTGTAGTAATTCACAGAATCTGCGCCAGTCCGTTTTCAGCAGGGCTTGGCCGATTTACGGCGCCTCAACCCACCGCATCTGGCGCCAGTGCACTCAACACCATGCGCACGATCAGTTCCTCGGCCTTGTCGTAGTCACGCTCCGTCAGTGCAGGTTTGCCCAGCAGCAGTGCGAACTGGGCTTCCTGTTCGGCGTAGGCCTGGGTGACGGACCAGATGATGAACATCAGGTGGGTGAAGTTGACCTTGGCGATGCGGCCCTCGCGCGCCCAGCGTTCAAAGGTGCGCACTTCGGTTTTGAGCAGCGGCCCCACGCGGTCGGTGATGGCTTGGCCGTAGCGGGGCGCGCCCGCGATCACTTCTTTCGAGAACACCTTGGCACCCTGCGGGCGTACGCGGGAGTACTGCAACTTGGCGCGTATGTAACGGCGCAGTGCCTGTTGCGGATCGTCGCTGTGCGACAGGTCCTCCATGCCGGCCAGCCATTGGGTGAGTACATCGTCCAGCACCCGCTGGTACAGCGCTTCCTTGTTGGGAAAGTAATACAGCAGGTTGTGCCGGCTGATGCCAATGGCCGCCGCAATGTTCTCCAGCGACGCCCCTTCAAAGCCAAACTGCGCAAAGTGATTTTCTGCCTCCACCAGGATGCCTTGCTCTTTGAGCAGGCGTGACGCCGTTGGCGCGCGGGGAGATGGGTCATCGGGGGCAACGCCACCGGCCTTGCTGGTGGTGGGGGCGGTGCTGCTGCCAGTGGCACGCTGCTTTGTGGGGCGGCGGGGGGCGGGGTGGTCCGTCTTGGACTGGCGGGCGTCGGTCATTGCACCATTGTGGAACAAGCGGAGCGCCCAATTCTGGCAATTCGCTGGCGTTTTACGCGGATCTGGCTGGCACGGCGTTTGCTGTAGGGATTTTACCAATTGGTAAATTTTTACGGGTTGGTAAATTGACCCACATCGCAGGGCACCGCAGCAAACATAGCCGCGGGCACCTGCACCCACCAGCGAGGCCCACGATGAAACCTCCGAAGTTTGCAGGCACCAGCACCGCCGCTGGCGTCGCATTGGCTGGCGCCATTTTCTGGCGCACAGGCGCTCCACGGCATGCGCTCGCACCCTCCAAAGGCCTTGTGCGCGCCCAGACCCCCACCCTGACCCCCTCGGAGGAAACCTGATGGACACACCCGTAAGCCGTGCCTGCGGCATTCATGCCGCACGCCTGAACCTGGCCGACTACGCCGCCAACTTCAGCGACGCGCATCCGCCGCTGACCCGGCCCCAGGCGCTGATCGAGGCAGAGCGCTGCTACTACTGCTATGACGCACCGTGCGCCACGGCATGCCCCACAGGCATCGACATTCCTTCGTTCATTCACCGCATTGCGCAGGACAACAACCGTGGCGCGGCCCGCGCCATCCTGGAGGCCAACCCGCTCGGTGGCATGTGCGCCCGCGTGTGCCCCACGGAGGTGCTGTGTGAGCAGGCCTGTGTGCGCAATACCAATGAAGACAAGCCGGTGGAGATCGGTTCGTTGCAGCGCTACGCCACCGACGCCTTCTTTGCCAAGCCCGGTGCGCCGCTGTTCCAGCGCGCTGCGGCTACCGGAAAGCGCGTGGCGGTGGTAGGCGCGGGCCCCGCCGGCCTGGCTTGTGCCCATGGGCTGGCCGTGCGCGGGCACGACGTGGTGCTGTTCGAGGCGCGCCCCAAGCTCGGTGGCCTGAACGAATACGGCCTGGCCAGCTACAAGACGACGGACGACTTCGCGCAGAAGGAGGTGGACTGGCTGTTGTCCATCGGCGGCATCGAGGTGCGCACCGGCCAGCAGCTGGGCCGCGACATCACGCTCGACAGCCTGCTGGGGGCGTACGACGCGGTGTTCCTGGGCCTGGGCCTGCAGGGCGTGAACGCGCTGGGGGTGGCTGAGCCAACAGCGACCGGCCTGCGCAATGCGGTGGACTTCATCGCCGAGTTGCGCCAAAGCACGGACCTGTCCACCTTGCCAGTCGGCCGCCGCGTCGCCGTGATCGGCGGCGGCATGACGGCGGTAGACGCCGCCGTGCAGTCGCGCAAGTTGGGCGCTGAGGACGTGACCATCGTCTACCGCCGCGGTGCCGACGCAATGTCTGCATCGGCCGTAGAACAGCAATGGGCGCAGACCAACGGCGTGAAGATTCGCCACTGGGCGGCGCCCAAGGAGGTGCTGAGCGAAGGGGGCACGGTGACCGGCGTTCGATTTGCGGCCACGGCGCTGAGCGGCGGCAAGCTGGTGGAAACCGGCGAAACCTTCACGCTCGAAGCGGACATGGTGCTCAAAGCCATCGGCCAGACGTTTGTCGCCGAGCCCGTGGGCAACAGCATTGCGCTGGAAGGTGGGCGCATCGTTACCGACGCAGAGGGTTGCACCAGCTTGGCGCGCGTCTGGGCCGGTGGCGACTGCCGGGTGGGAGGGCGCGACCTCACGGTGGAAGCGGTGGAGCACGGCAAGGTCGCCGCTGTTTCGATGCACGCCGCGCTCATGGCACCGGTCGCCCAGGCTGCCTGACGCGCCCACCAGTCAGTCACACCGCACAACACACGGGAGCACCCCATGGCAGACATTCGCAGCAATTTCCTGGGCATCCAGAGCCCCAATCCTTTCTGGCTCGCCTCCGCGCCACCCACCGACAAAGAGATCAACGTCACCCGTGCCTTTGAAGCAGGTTGGGGCGGCGTGGTGTGGAAGACGCTGGGCGAAGACCCGGCCGTGGTCAACGTCAACGGTCCGCGCTATTCGACCCTCATGTCGCAAGACCGCCGCGTGATCGGGCTGAACAACATCGAGCTGATCACCGACCGGCCCCTGCAGACCAACCTCGAAGAGATCAAGCGCGTCAAACGCGCTTGGCCCGACCGCGCCATGATCGTCTCGCTGATGGTGCCTTGCGAGGAACAAAGCTGGAAGAACATCCTGCCTCTGGTGGAAGACACCGGCGCCGATGGCATTGAGCTCAACTTCGGCTGCCCGCACGGCATGAGCGAGCGCGGCATGGGCGCCGCGGTAGGTCAGGTGCCCGAGTACATCCAGATGGTCACGGCCTGGTGCAAGCACTACAGCAAGCTGCCCGTTATCGTGAAGCTCACGCCCAACATCACCGATGTGCGCCAGCCCGCGCGCGCCGCCAAGGCGGGCGGTGCCGATGCGGTGTCGCTCATCAACACCATCAACTCGGTGATGGGCGTGGACCTGGACCGCATGGTGATGAGTCCGAGCACCGATGGCTGGGGCTCACACGGCGGCTATTGCGGCCCTGCCGTCAAACCCATCGCCCTGAACATGGTCGCTGAAATTGCGCGCGACACGCAGACCGCTGGCCTGCCCATCAGCGGCATTGGCGGCATCACCACCTGGCGCGATGCGGCCGAATACATTGCGCTCGGCTGTGGCACGGTGCAGGTGTGCACGGCGGCCATGGTCTACGGCTTCAAGATAGTGCAGGACATGTGCGATGGGCTGTCCAACTTCATGGACGAGCACGGCTACGCCACCCTCGACGACTTCAAGGGCCAGGCGGTTCCCTCCGTCAAGGACTGGAAGAACCTCAACCTCAACCACATCGAAAAGGCCGTCATCAACCAGGACGCCTGCATCCAGTGCGGCCGCTGCCATGTGGTGTGTGAAGACACCTCGCACCAGGCCATTACCAACATGGTGAACGGCGCGCGACGTTTTGAAGTGAAGGAAGAAGAGTGTGTGGGTTGCAACCTGTGCGTGTCGATTTGCCCGGTGCCCGAATGCATCACGATGCGGGCGCTCCAACCTGGCGAAGTGGATGTACGAACAGGCAAAACCGTCACCGGCGAATACGCGAACTGGACCACCCACCCCAACAACCCGCAACGTGTGTCGGCCGCAGCGTGAAGCGAGCAAATCAACGTGAAAAAAAGCCATGAAATCGGCTCGTCACCCCGCCGATCTGGTGCACATTCGCAACGCGTGCTGCACTGCATCTGGTGCAGTTCTTGCGTGATCGATAGCATCGCTCGCTTCCCTTTTGCCCGCCATCTGCCAGCGTGAGGGCGCTACCGCAGACAGCGGGTTGTGTGCAACCCCAATGACGTCTTTGACAGGAGTACAGGTATGACAAAAAGTACCGGCAGTGCCGCCCACGTGGCGGGGCAAATGCCCGGCGGAGCGATGAACCCGCTCGCCAATGAAGATTTGCTCCCCACCACGCAAGCCCAGCGCCACTGGGCCTGGAAGGACTATGCGGCGCTGTGGGTAGGCATGGTGGTGTGTGTGCCCACCTACACCATGGCCAGCTCCATGCTCGACCAGGGCTTCACCTGGCAGATGGCGGTGTGGCTGGTGTTCCTGGCCAACTGCATCGTGCTGGTACCCATGCTGCTCATTGGCCGTGTAGGGCCCAAGTACGGCATTCCGTTTCCGGTGCTGGCGCGTGCGTCGTTTGGCGTCAAGGGCGCCAATCTGCCTGCGGTGCTGCGGGGTCTGGTGGCCTGCGGCTGGTTTTCCATCAACTGCTACTTTGGCGCGCTGGCGCTGCATGGCTTCCTGAACATCCTGGGCATGGGCCTGGCGGGTCCGGCCGAGGGCGAGACCATCAGCAGCTCGCAGTTCATGTGTTTCCTGGCCTTCTGGGCCGTGCACATCTACTTCATCTGGAAGGGGCCTGAGTCCATTCGCAAGCTCGAAGTGATCGCCGCTCCGCTGATGATCATTGCCTCCATCGTGCTGGTGGCGGTGTTGCTCAGCGCCGTGCCAGCGGGCCAGCTCTTCAACCTGCCGGCCAAGGTGGTCGAAGGTGGCCCCAAGACCTGGGCCGCGCTGACGGGTCTGGTGGGCTTCTGGGCCACGCTGGCCCTCAACATTCCCGACTTCACCCGGTTTGCCAAATCGCAAAAAGACCAGGTCCTGGGTCAGGCGATTGGACTGCCGATTCCCATGGCGCTGTTCTCCATGGTGGGTGTCATTGGTTTCTCGGCATCGGCCATCCTGTATGGCAAGGCCCAGTTGTTCCCCGACGGCCTGCTGACCCAGATGGGCAGCCTGGCTGCGGGCGTGGGCCTGCTGGTCATTCTGCTGGCCAACCTCACCACCAACGTCGCCGCCAACCTGGTGTCGCCTTCGTATGACTTCAGTCAAGTGGCGCCTTCCAAGATCAGCTTTCGCACCGGCGGCCTGATTGCAGCCTTCATCGGCTTGTTGTTCATGCCCTGGAAGTTGTTGGCCACGTCGGGCGGCTACCTGTTCACCTGGCTGGGCGGCTACGGCACGCTGCTGGGCGCCATTGCCGGCATTTTGTTGGTGGACTATTACCTGGTACGCAAGGCCACATTGAAGGTGGATGACCTGTACCGTCGCGGCGGCGACTATGAGTACAGCAATGGCTGGAACGTGCAGGCGCTGATTGCCTTTGCGCTGGGCGTGTTGCCCTGCCTGCCAGGCTATCTGGCCGTGTCGGGCGTGGTGGACAAGGCCTCGGTGCCTGGCCTGCTGCTGGCGCTGTTCGACTTTGGCTGGTTCTTCAGCCTGGCAGTGGCGGGCACCTACTACTACCTGACCGCCAAGAAGAAGTGACCCTGGTGGCTCTGTCTTGGCCAGCGGCCCGGGCAGAGCCTTTTTTGATGTGAACCCCTCAAGGAGACCCCCCATGACCCAAGCCCTTTTGATCCGCGGTGGAACCGTGGTCAACGCCGACCGCGAACAGGCAGCCGATGTGCTGTGTGTGGACGGCCGCATCGAGGCGGTGGGCGAGGGTGCAGCGGCGCTCGCGCCTGCGGGGGCCGAGGTGCTGGATGCCAGCGGCCAGTACGTGCTGCCCGGCGGCATTGACCCGCACACGCACATGCAGCTGCCATTCATGGGCACCACCACCATGGATGACTTCTTCACCGGCACCGCAGCCGGCTTGGCAGGGGGAACCACCAGCATCATCGATTTCGTCATCCCGGACCCGCAGGAAAACATCCTGGACGCGTACCGCAAATGGCGTGGCTGGGCCGAAAAATCGGCGGCCGACTATTCCTTTCATGTCGCCATCACGTGGTGGAGCGAGCAGGTGCGTGCCGACATGGGCACCCTGGTGCAGCAAGAAGGCGTGAACAGCTTCAAGCACTTCATGGCCTACAAGAACGCCATCATGTGCGACGACGAAACCCTGGTGAACAGCTTCAAGCGCGCGCTGGAACTGGGCGCCATGCCCACGGTGCATGCCGAGAACGGCGAGCTGGTCTACCTGCTGCAGCAAGAGGTCGCCAAGATGGGCATCACCGGCCCCGAAGGTCATCCGCTGTCACGCCCACCCATGGTCGAGGCCGAAGCCGCCAACCGCGCCATCGCCATCGCAGACGTGCTGGGCGTGCCCATCTACGTGGTGCACGTGAGCTGCATGGAGTCGGCCGACGCCATTGCCCGCGCCCGCGCACGCGGCCAGCGCGTGTATGGCGAGGTGCTGGCCGGGCACTTGTTGATTGACGACAGCGTGTACCGCGACCCGGACTTTGCGAGTGCCGCCGCGCATGTGATGAGCCCCCCGTTTCGCCCAAAGGGCCACCAGGAGGCACTGTGGCGCGGCCTGCAGTCGGGCCAGCTGCACACCACTGCGACGGACCACTGCACCTTCTGTGCCGCGCAAAAGGCTGCGGGCAAAGACAACTTCGCCAAAATCCCCAACGGCACGGGTGGTGTCGAAGAACGCATGGCCGCCATCTGGGACGGCGGCGTGAACACCGGGCGCCTCACGCCGAGCGAGTTTGTCGCCATCACCTCGGCCAACTGCGCCAAGCTGTTCAACATCTATCCGCGCAAGGGTTTCATCGGCGAGGGCGCCGATGCCGATATGGTGCTGTGGGACCCTGAAGGCACCAAGACCTTCTCTGCCAAAACCCAGTTCAGCAAGGGCGACTTCAACATCTTTGAAGGCCGCACCGTGCGCGGCATCCCCAGCCACACCATCAGCCAGGGCCGAGTGGTGTATGCCAATGGCGATCTGCGGGCCGAGCAGGGCAAGGGCCACTACATCAAGCGCCCCGCGTTTGGCAGCAACTTCCAGGCGGTGCAAAAGCGCGCCCACGACCTGGCCCCCACGGCGGTTGCTCGCTGACGAGTCAACGCATCACGGAGAACACCATGGACACCAAAGTGAAGACCGACATCGAGAACCTGCGCATCAACGGAGACCGCCTGTGGGCATCGCTCATGGAGCTGGCGCAGATCGGCGCCACCCCCAAGGGCGGCGTGTGCCGCCTCACGCTCACCGACCTGGACAAGCAAGGCCGTGACCTCGTCACCCGCTGGGCACGCGAAGCGGGCATGACCGTCACCATCGACAAGATCGGCAACGGCTTCATGCGCCGCGCAGGCCGCAACAACAGCCTGCCGCCCATCATGACCGGCAGCCACATCGACACCCAGCCCACTGGCGGCAAGTTCGACGGCAACTACGGTGTGCTGGCGGGCATCGAGGTGGTGCGCACGCTCAATGACCACGGCATCGAGACCGAAGCGCCGATCGAAGTCGCGTTCTGGACCAACGAAGAAGGCAGCCGCTTTGTGCCCGTGATGATGGGTTCGGGTGTGTTCGCTAAAGCCTTCACACTGGAGCATGCCTACGCCGCCACCGACACCGAGGGCAAGACGGTAAAAGGCGAGCTAGAGCGCATCGGCTACATCGGCGACCAGGAGCCCGGCGACCACCCCATCGGCGCCTACTTTGAAACCCACATCGAACAAGGCCCGGTGCTGGAAGACAACAACAAGACCATCGGGGTGGTCAGCGGCGTGCTCGGCATCCGCTGGTACGACTGTACGGTGACCGGCATGGAAGCCCACGCCGGCCCCACGCCCATGGCGCTGCGCAAGGACGCCCTGCAGGTCGCCACACACCTCATGCAGGAAGTCGTGGCCTGCGCCCACCGCCACCCGCCGCACGGCCGAGGCACTGTGGGCATGGTGCATGTGCATCCCAACAGCCGCAACGTGATTCCGGGTCAGGTCAAGTTCAGCATCGACCTGCGCAACGCGACCGACGCCGAGTGCGAAAGCATGGACAAGGACATCCGCGCGGTGGCCGCCAAGCTGAGCGCCGACTCCGGCCTGCCGATCAAGATCGAGCTCGTGTCCAACTACCCCGCCCAGGTCTTCCACCCCGACTGCGTGGACGCCGTGGGCCGCGCTGCGGCGAAACTTGGGTACAGCCACATGCCTGCCGTCTCCGGCGCCGGGCACGACGCCGTGTACATGGCGCGCCTGGCGCCGGCGGGCATGGTGTTCATCCCCTGCAAGGACGGCATCAGCCACAACGAGATCGAAGACGCCAAACCCGAGCACATCGAGGCGGGGTGCAACGTGCTGCTGCACGCGATGCTGGAGCGCGCGGGGACTTGATGCTCCTCTATTGATAGCTGCTGGCGCTTGACGGATAAGCGCTAGAGGTCATTTTGATCTATATTTTGGCTAGGCGTAGCAACTGCTAGATTTGTCAGCCCTCGCAGCCCCATGGCCGCACCCTGGCCGCTGGGCTGACGCGAAACTGTCACAAAACAGTCACAGATCGTGTAACAGCCCCGGGGTTTCTTCGCGGCGGCCAACCCTCAGGTGTATCGTTTGGTAACTTTTTTACCTTGCATCCCTGAGAGAGCCGTTTCATGAAACTCAAGACCCGCATCCTGTGGCTGTGCGCCGCCACGCTGCTAGGGCTCGTCGTGCTGTCCGCCGTGGCGCTGACCACGCTGTACCAATCGATGATGAAAGAGCGCACCGCGCAGTTGTCCAACCTCGTGGTGCTGGCCCATGCCGCCGCGCAGAAAGCGTACGACAAGGAAAAAGGCGGTGCCCTGTCGCGCGAAGACGCCATCAAGGAAGCCACGCGCACCATCGGCAGTTTTGTGGACAAGGACAAATACTTCTTCGTCCGTGGCTTCACCAACGACATCAACTACGTGCACCCCAACCCCAAGCGCATCGGCATCGTCGATGAAAAGGGCGGCAAGGAGGCTGGCGTGCGCTACCGCGCCGCGCTGCAAGGCGTGACGGTGGGCACCGTCACGGCACCCGGCACGCGCCCCGGTGCCAAGGAGCCGGTGGACAAGCTCTACGCCATCATCAAGTTCGAGCCCTGGGACTGGATCATCGGCTTTGGCGACTATGTGGACGACATCGAAACCGCCTTCTGGCGCAACACGGCCATCCTGCTGTCCATCGGTGGCGTGCTGATGCTCATCGTGGCACTCATGGCCTGGCAAATGCTGCGCACTCTGGTGCACCAGCTGGGTGGCGAGCCGCAATACGCGGCCGATGTGGTCACACAGATTGCCGACGGCAACCTGGCAGTGGAGGTGCAAACCCTGCCGGGCGACACCACCAGCATCCTGCACGCCATCCGTGCCATGCGCGACAACCTTTCGCACCTGGTGACGCAGGTGCGCGACAGCACCGACTCCATCACCACCGCTTCGTCCGAGATTGCCGCGGGCAACGGCGACCTGTCAGCCCGCACCGAATCACAGGCCAGTGCACTGCAGGAGACGGCCGCGTCGATGGACCAGCTGACCTCTACCGTGCAGCAGAACGCCGCCAACGCCAAGCGGGCGGACGAACTGGCCCGCGAGGCCTCGGACATGGCTGTGCGCGGGGGCGATGTGGTGCACCAGGTGGTGGGCACCATGGGTTCCATCGACCAGTCGTCGCGCAAGATCGTGGACATCATCAGCGTGATCGATGGCATTGCCTTCCAGACCAACATCCTGGCGCTGAACGCCGCGGTGGAAGCGGCGCGTGCAGGCGAGCAGGGCCGTGGCTTTGCCGTGGTGGCCAGCGAAGTGCGCAGCCTGGCGCAACGCAGTGCTGCAGCGGCCAAGGAGATCAAGGGCCTGATCGATGATTCCGTGGCAAAGGTCGGCGTGGGAACGCAACTGGTCGAGCAGGCCGGTGCCACCATGAACGAGGTGGTCGCGGGCGTGAAGAGCGTCACCACCATGGTGGCCGAGATCAGTGCTGCCAGCGGCGAACAGAGCGCCGGTATTGCGCAGGTCAACCAGGCCATCTCGCAGATGGACCAGAGCACGCAGCAGAACGCAGCGCTGGTAGAAGAAGCCCTGGCCGCCGCGCAGTCGCTGAGTCAGCAAGCGGTGACGCTGTCGCAGACGGTGGGGAAGTTCCGCGTGGCGTGAGTAAGTAAGCACCCCCTGAGTCGCTTCGCGCCTTCCCCCTCTCTCGCATTGCTATGCAATGCGGGAGGAGGACGCCCCCAGCGCGGCGGGGCGGCCCTTGCACGGGGGCACTGGCTTGGGCAGCGCCAGTCTCATCCGCTCGGTTGAGGCTGCTCAAATGAAAGTTTGAGCCTATAGCGAGGCTTGGCGCTATGCGTTGTGCGCCACCGAGCCGGTCAACCCCAGGAAGTGGTCCAGCATGTGGAAGTGGTCTTCAAAAAACTCCTCTTCCATCCCCGCCAGCGCGTCAATCCGCGTCCACTGCACCAGCGCTGCATCGTCGTCGGCGCGCACCACCGGAAACGGCGCGTCTTCCAGATCAAAGTAATGCGCATGGGTCAGCGTGCGCCCGCGCTGGCTGCGGTCGGGGTGGTCGAACACGGCCACCGATTGCAGCGCGGCGCGCATGGTGGCCTCGGGCAGGTCGCAGTGGGTTTCTTCCACCAGTTCGCGCAGGCAGGACTGCCACACGGTTTCGCGCTGTTCGATGAAACCGCCGGGCACGGCCAACTGGCCCTTGCCAGGGGCGTGGGCGCGGCGGATCAGCAGCACCTGGTCCTGGCAGCGCAGCACCGCGTCTACCGTCACAAACACGGGCGGGTAGGGCGCGGCGGCCCAGGCCTCACGGTAGCCGCGCAGCATGTGCCATTCCTGCTGCAGAGCCACGTACTGCGGCGTGTGCGCAAACTCGATCAGTGCGGCCAGGGTGCTGGCGGGCATCTGGTCGGCCAGGGGAGCGAGAGCCGGTTGCACGGTGTCGGGCGTGGCGCCAAACCAGGCGTCGCGGATGGCCGTGGCGTCAATGGGCCCCTGTCGCTCCACATGGATCAGCTCCCAGCCCGGGAAGGCGCTCAGGTAGCCGCTGGTGGCGTCCTTGAAGTGGCCGACCAGCCCCGTGCGCGCACCGGGCTGGGCCATGCGCGCCACGCCCTCGCGCACGGCCTGCACCCACACCGCCTCGTTGTAATAGTCGCGCATGGGCAGCACCTGCACACGGGCCCGGTCGGCCTCGGACAAGGCAGCGCGCAGCATGGCTTCGCGTTCCTGCCAGGTGAAGGGGTTCTTGGGTGACCGCGCCTGCCAGGCGGAGCCCACCACCACGATGACGTGCTGCGCGCTGTCGAGTGCACGCTGCAGCAGGGCGATGTGCCCGCTGTGCACGGGTTGAAAACGCCCGATGTAGATGGCGGTGTCGAACATGTGTCTCCCCTTGTTGTCGGGCAAATTTTTAGTGTTTTAGCGCCTCGGCGCTTATCCATAAAGCGCTGATAGCTACTATTTTAATAGTGACAACCGGTGCTGCTTTCCGTGAGGGCCGCACGAAGACCGCTCCGCTGCAACCCCCAGAAGGCCGCAGAAGCCGCGAAGAACTCCGCAGGGGCCGCGTCACACATACTTTGCGGCAATCGGCATTTGTCGCCCGCTGCCAAACGCGCGGGGGCGCAGGCGCAGGATGGGCGGGGCCTGGCGGCGCTTGTATTCGTTGCGCGCCACCATCTTGTGCACGCGCTGCACCAGGGCGACCCCGGCGTCGGTCTCGTGCAGTTGCGCCACCAGCGTCTCGGCGGCGGCGTGTTCGGCGGCAGACAGGCGGTCGCCTTCGATCAGCAGTTTCAGGATTTCATCGAGCACGGGGTAAGGCGGCAGGCTGTCGGTGTCGCGCTGGTCGGGCGCCAGTTCGGCCGAGGGTTCCTTGTCGATGATGGCGTGCGGAATCAGTTCGCGGCCGGCTTGGTCGTTGATATGGCGCGCCAGCGCAAACACCTCGGTCTTGTACAGGTCGCCGATCAATCCCAGGCCGCCGTTGGTGTCGCCGTACAGCGTGCAGTAGCCGACCGAAATTTCTGATTTGTTGCCCGTGGTCAGGAGCAGGTGGCCGAAGTCGTTGGAGTATTCCATCAGCACCGTGCCGCGGATGCGCGCCTGCAGGTTCTCCAGCGGCAGGCCCTGCAGTGGCTTGCCAAAGCTGGTCTCGTACTGCCGCGCATACCCCGCCACCAGCTCGGCAATGGGGTGCGTGAAAAGCGGCACGCCCAGGTTCTGGCACAACGCCACCGAGTCATCGACCGAACCGCTGCTGGAGTAGCGCGAGGGCATGGTGATGCCCACCACGTTGCCGGGGCCCAGCGCCTGCGCGGCCAGCGCCAGCGTCAGCGCGCTGTCGATGCCGCCCGAGCTGCCCACCACCACCTGCGCAAAGCCGCAGCGGCGCGCATAGTCGCTCAGCCCCAGGATGATCTGCTGGCGGTAGAACTCCATGGTGGGCAGGCCTTGCCCTGGAACGGCGGCGGGGCGTTCGCCCTCGGCTGTCAAGAAGTGCCCGCCCTCGAACCGCAGTGTGCGCACGTCCTCGACGAAGCGCGGGGCTTCAAACACCAGCCCGGCCTCGGGCTCGGCGGCAAATGATCCGCCGTCGTAGACCAGTTGGTCGTGCCCGCCCACCTGGTTCACATACAGGATGGGCAGCCCGTGGCGACGCGACGAACCGCCAAACATGGCGTGCCGCTGCTCACGCTTGCCGATGTGGCTGGGGCTGGCATTGATGCTGATCACCAGGTCCGGCGCGGCGTCGCGCATGCGCTCGAACGGGTTGATGGCGTAGTCGCCGCCATGGTCGTTCCAGCCGTCTTCGCACACCAGCAGACCCACCTGCGCGCTGCCGATGCGCAGCACTTTGGCCACGTCCGGTCCGGGCTCGAAGTGGCGGCGCTCGTCAAAGATGTTGTAGGTGGGCAGCAGCTGCTTGGCGTATTGCAGCCGCACATCGCCGCCCTGCAGCACCAGCAGGCTGTTGTGCAGCTTTTTGCCGGGCCCGCTTGTGGGCGTGGGGGCGCCCACAACCCAGTGCAGCGCGGGCAACTGGGCCGACGCGGCCCGCAGCGCCGCAATGCCTTTGTCCACTCGCTGCAAAAAGGCGGGCTCGTCCAAGATGTCGCCCGGGTAGTAGCCGCACAGGGCCAGCTCGCTGAACACGATGAGGTCAGCAGATTCGCGCACGGCCTGCTGCGCCGCGTCGATCATGCGGGCGACGTTGCCCTCGATGTCGCCGACGGTGAAGTTGAGTTGGGCGATGGTGATGCGGAGCATGTTTTTTTTCCGTTAAGTGCAGCAGAGCGGGTCGAGGTGGCTAGGCGTTTCGTCGCAGACAGTACCGGAGGTACGGCAAGACGGAACAACGATGCCAGGAGAGTTTTCTCCAGCCGCTCAGTTTGCAACGTTGAAGACTTGGCGCAGGTAGGCCAGATACGTTTCATCGTCGCACAGCGTCTTGCCCGGCGTGTCCGACAGCTTCGCCACGGGTTGTCCATTGGCGCGCACCAGCTTCATCACGATGTTGAGCGGGCGCATCTCGGGCGCGACGGCCGGGTCGCCCATGTCGTTGGTCAGATGGGTGCCAATGCCAAAGCCCAGCTGCGTGCGGTCGCCAAAGTGGCGGTACAGCATGAGGGCGCGTTCCAAGTCGAGCCCGTCGGAGAACACCAGTCGCTTGGTGTGCGCGTCGATGCGCAGTTTGGCGTAGTGCGCCAGCGCCTTCTCGCCCCAGGCCACCGGGTCGCCCGAGTCATGCCGCAGGCCGTCAAACAGCTTGGCAAAGTACAGGTCAAAGTCGGCCAGAAAGGCGTCCATGCCCACGGTGTCGGTCAGCGCAATGCCCAGGTCGCCGCGGTATTCCTGTACCCAGTCTTCGAGTGCGGCCTTTTGGAAGTCGCGCAGCCGCACGCCCAGCGCCTGGTAGGTCTGCAGGTATTCGTGCGCCATGGTGCCAATGGGCACCAGGTTCAAGTCACGTGCCAGCAGCACGTTGCTGGTGCCCTTGAACCACTGCGGCGCCTCTGTCGCAAAGGTCTGCACCACCTCCCGCTGCCAGGCACCGCTGTAGCGGCGGCGCAGGCCAAAGTCGAACAGCTCGAACGGGTGGCGCAAGGTGGCCTGCTGGGCCAGCGCCTGCAGTTTCTGTACCTTGGCGGCCAGGCGTTCGCGCCCGCTGGCCAAGGCTCGGGCTGCATCAAAACGGCGAAAGTACAGCTCGTTGACGATGGCCAGCACAAAGATCTCAAACCCCATCACATGCACCTGCGGGCCTTGCGCCACGATGTGCAGCTGGTCGCCTTCCGCCCAGGCGCGGATGAAGCTCCGCTGGAACTGGAAGATGCGCAGAAAGTCGACGAAGTCGCTCTTGATGTACCGCAGAGAGCCCACGTAGGCCAGCTCGTCGGACGTGAAGCGCAGCGTACACAGGTGATCGAGTGCCGCGTTCACCTCGGGCAGCAGCTCGGCCAGCGGGTAGGCGGGGGTGTTGCGGCACACAAAGCGGTATTCGCTCTGTGTTTGCGGGTGGCGGTGCAGCAGCGCCTGCCACATGGTGAACTTGTAGAGGTCGGTGTCGAGCAGGCTGGTGATGACAGGGTTCATGATTTGCTCCCAATGTTGTAGCTGTTTGCGCTTAATGGATAAGCGCTAGAGCCTGATTTGACTGCTATTTTCAAGACGCACACCCTGTGTGCGCATGGCGTTCAGAAACGTCTGGTGCTCTGCCTCAAAGCCACCCACAGGGCTCATGCAGTCGGTCAGCAGCACGATGTGCCCGGGCCGCGCCCGGGTCTGCAGGCGGGGCAGGTGCTGCACGATATGTTCGGTGGTGGCCCGCACGCAGTGGCTGCTGGCTTCGCCTGCAATCAGCAGAAGGTCGGCGGTGTTGAGGGCGTCGAGCAGGCGGGTGTTGAGCGCGGTGCTGGGGTCATCGGCATCCACCACCTCCGCCTCGATGGCACTGTAGTGTTCGGTCCAGGGGTTGGTGCCTTTGAACACGTTGGCCACCGCGCGTTGGCGCTGCAGTTGCCAGTCGCCACAGGCGGCCAGCACATCGGCATGCACGCCATGGCCCCAGCTGCCGATCTCGCAGTGCACGGGCCAGACCATCAGGGTGTAGCGCCCGCGGGCTTCCAGCGCATCCAGGTAGGCCAGCGTGCGGGGCAGGTGGGCGGGTTTTCGCGGCGCAAACGCGCCAGCGCGCACCTGCGCGGCAGTGATGGGGGTGAACGGCCCCACCGCACCCCCATCGGCCTGTTGCCAAAAGCCCGGGTGGGCAATGTCGATGCGCTGGTGCGAATCCAGCGTGACCGTGATCGCGTCGAGCTGCGCGGCGTGCGTGCGAATGAACGCGGTCAGGCGCTGCATGTCGGCATGGGCACCTGCCACGGGCAGGCGGGGCGCGGTGCGTGTGCCGGTGGTGGGGTCGGTGGGCTGCCAGGCGGTGGGCAGGTCGCAAAAATCGTTTTGCGGGTCGATCACCAGAAGCTGGATGTTGCGGGACATGGCGTTCTCCTATGCGGTGCCTGCAGTGTAGATATGTTAATTCAAATTTGCAACTAACTAAATCGAAACTTGATGTTGCAGAGAAGTTGTTGATGCTTTGAGTGCGGGAGTGGTTGGGGATCGCGGCATCAAGTGGTAGCCTTGTTCGTCCGAATCTGCGCTGAACCATCGCTCCAACCCCATGAAAGACGCTGACGCCCCTGCCATCCTCTGCACCGTGGACGTGGTGCTGTTGACGCTGCAGCAGGGTCGTTTGCAAGCGGCATTGCTGCGCCGGGACCGGGCCCCTTTTGCGGGAGCGCTGGCCTTGCCGGGCGGATACATCCATGCCCAAGAGGACGTCGATGCGCACGCCAGCGCAGCGCGGGTTCTGCGCGACAAGGCGGGCCTGCAGAGCCCGTATCTGGAGCAACTGGCCACTTTTTCCGGCCCGGTGCGGGACCCGCGGGGTTGGTCGGTTGCAGTGGCGTATTGCGCCCTGGTGCCGCCGGATGTTCTGCTGCCCGCGCAAGACCGAATTTCCCTGGTGGATGTGAACGCGTTGCCGCCCCTGCCGTTCGACCATCGCCAGATCATTGACACCGCGTTGCAGCGCGTGCGCAGCAAGAGCCAGTATTCGTCGCTGCCCGTGCACCTGTGTGCCGAGCCGTTCACGCTGCCGCAGTTGCAGGCGGTATACGAGGCTGTGTTGGGTGAGCCGATCAACAAGGTGAGTTTTCGCCGCAAGGTAGACGAACTGGCCATGCTGGAGGCCGTGCCCGGCGCCCTGCAGATGGGCGGTGCGCACCGGCCTGCGCAGCTGTACCGGGTGCGCGGTGCCTACCGGCACGCGTTGTCGTTGAGTGCCCGGGGCTTGTAGTGGGCCGCGATTCGGGTCGTGGCGCGGCACAAAAAAGTTGGACCCTGTCATGGAAATCTGGCACAAACGCGGGCGATGTGTTCCATGATCGCGGTGTTCGCGAGGGCTGTTCCCGCGCGGACCAGCGTGGGGCGGGAATGATGCGTGGGCTTGGGTGAACCTCATGGGTTCAGTACAGAAGTCTTCCGCAGCACCACCAACAATTTGCCGGCACGCTGCGTGTACCGGCCTCTGAGGGAGATTCATGTCTTTGCGGCTCAAATTCAATCTGGTGCTGGCGGCAGTGCTGCTGCTGGCTGCAGTGGGTGCGGGGGTCTACGTGCACCGGTTCCTGCAGCAGTCGGCCATCGAGGAAGTGCAGCACAACTCGCAGATCATGATGCACTCGGCCATGGCGATTCGCGACTACACCACGGAGCTGGTCAAGCCCCACCTGGACGTGACCCTGGCCGAAAAGTTCTTGCCGCAGACCGTGCCGGCGTACGCGGCCACCGAAACATTGCGCCGCTTGCAAAGCCGCTTTCCGGGCTATGAATACAAAGAAGCGGTGCTCAACCCCACCAACCTGCGTGACCGCGCCAACGAGTGGGAAGAGCGCGTCATCAACGACTTTCGGGAAGGGAAGGCGGACCTGAAAAAAGAGGTGACCGGCGAAGTGGGCGAAGGCATGCATCGGGCCCTGTATGTGGCCCGCCCCATCACCATCAAGCAGGCCCAGTGCATGGCCTGCCACAGCACGCCTGCGGTGGCGCCACCCACCATGATCAAAATCTATGGTGACAAGAACGGTTTTGGCTGGGGCATGAACGAAACCGTGGGCATTCAGGTGGTCAGGGTGCCCATGTACTTCCCGCTTGAAAAAGCCCGCCAGACTTTCTACAACGTGATGGGCGCCCTGGTCGCCAGCTTCGTACTGTTGTTTGTGGTGCTCAATCTTTCGTTGTCGTCGCTGGTGATCGAGCCCATGGCCCGGCTCAACAGCAAGCTGGAAGACTTGGCCACGAAGGACTTTTTGACCGACCTGGTCAACCGCCGCCGCTTCTTTGAAAGGCTGGAGGCCGAAATGGCCGAGACGCGCATCAAGACCAGTAGCTTGTCGGTGGTGATGCTGGACATTGATTTCTTCAAACGCATCAATGACACCTTTGGGCACGACTCCGGGGATGTAGTGCTCAAGGCCACCGCCCTGCGTGTGCGCGAGTTGCTGCGGTCGTCCGATTGCGCAGCACGGTTTGGCGGCGAGGAGTTCATCCTGCTGCTCAAGGAGACTCCGGTGGACGCTGCCATGGCCATGGCGGAGGCGGTGCGCGCACGCATTGCCAGTGTGCCTTTTGACTCGGTGGGCCATGTCAGCGCCAGCTTTGGGGTGGCCACCTGGGACCACAAGGAAGACAGCCATGCCCTCATCAAGCGGGCCGACACGGCACTGTACGTAGCCAAGTCGCGTGGCCGCAATTGTGTAGTGCAGGCGGAGGAGGCGGTCTAGCCCCTGCAGCGTTGCTGGCGGCTGAGATAACTGCTCAGGCGGTGGCAGCCTTGGCCTCTTCGTAAACGGCGCGGTAGCTGGTGGACAGCGCCGTCTTTTGCTTTTCCGTCAGCAGCTTGCCAGCCATCTGGAAGAAGCGGTGTTCCTCTTCCTTCAGGTGATGCTCCACCTTCTCCGCGAGCTTCTTGGCCAGGGGCAGCCATGTGGGGCTGGCGGGGTCGGCCTCTTCGAGCGATTCCACCAGTTCGTCGATCTGGTGGTGCTCGGAGATCGCGTGGCGCGAGAGGTCGACGCCTGCATCGTGTGCCATCAGCGGAATGTAGAAGTGCCGCTCTTCAGCAAGTTCATGCGCAGTCAGTTCCAGCTTGAACTGGGTGAACAGCTCTTGTCGCTCGGGAGTATCACCGCTGGTTTCAATGAGTTGGCGGTACAGCGCGCGTTGCACTTCATGGCTCTCGCGCAGGGTTTCAAAAATGTTGTCGCTCATGGGGGTTCCTGGTGGCCAGACGTTTATTGGGGGGTGCAATGTTTACTTCAGCACTTTGCGCGCCGCACCCACACCGAGTGCTGCCAGGACCACAAACAGCACAGCCAGAACGAGGAACAGCACAAATAACACCTTGGCGATACCCGCTGCACCCGCAGCCACGCCGGTAAAGCCTAGGGCGCCGGCGACCAGGGAGATCAGGGCAAAAATGATGGCGTACTTCAACATGGGGCGCTCCTTGCAAGGTGTAGATGCAGCGGTGCGCTGCGTTCGGTACAGATGAAGGTAACGATACCCAGCAAGCGCAAATTGCTCCGTCGGCAAGGTCGGTAACCGTTCGTAGGAGGGCGCCGATGGTGGTGGTTGCAACATGTGCCATGCCCATACAAAAAGGCCCACGGAGCCGTCCTTCTCTGGACGTTTCCGTGGGCCTTCAAGGAACCCTTGTAATTTGCAGCGCCGTTCGCGCCGTTGGTTTACAGCCCGGCAGCAGCGCGAAGCGCAGCCGCCTTGTCTGTCTTTTCCCAGGAAAATTCGGGCTCTTCACGCCCGAAATGGCCGTATGCCGCGGTCTTTTCATAGATGGGGCGAAGCAGGTCCAGCATCTGGATGATGCCCTTGGGGCGCAGGTCGAAATGCTCGCGCACCAGTGCGGCCAGGCGTTCGTCCGATACCACGCCGGTGCCTTCGGTGTAGACCGTGATGTTCATGGGTTCGGCCACGCCAATGGCATACGCCACCTGGATCTGGCACTGGCGCGCCAGGCCTGCGGCCACGATGTTCTTGGCCACGTAGCGTGCGGCGTAGGCGGCCGAGCGGTCCACCTTGGTTGGGTCCTTGCCGCTGAAGGCGCCACCGCCGTGGGGGCAGGCACCGCCATAGGTGTCCACAATGATCTTGCGGCCGGTCAGGCCGCAGTCGCCTTGCGGGCCGCCGATGACAAAGCGGCCGGTGGGGTTGATCAGGTAGCGCGTGTCCTGCAGCCACTCCTTGGGCAGCACGGGCTTGATGATCTCTTCGACGATGGCTTCGGTGAACGAGGCCTTCATCTTGGTTTGCGTCTCGCTCTGGTCAGGATGGTGCTGGGTGGAGAGCACCACGGTGTCGATGCTGTGGGGCTTGCCGTCCACATAGCGCATCGTCACCTGGCTCTTGGCGTCGGGGCGCAAAAAGGGCAGGCGGCCGTCCTTGCGCAGCTGGGCCTGGCGCTCCACGAGGCGGTGCGCGTAGTAGATCGGCGCGGGCATCAGTTCGGGCGTCTCGTCGCAAGCGTAGCCGAACATCAGGCCCTGGTCGCCGGCACCGGTGTTCAGGTGGTCGTCGCTCGCGTGGTCCACGCCTTGGGCGATGTCGTTGGACTGCTTGTCGTACGCCACCAGCACGGCACAGCCCTTGTAGTCGATGCCGTAGTCGGTGTTGTCGTAGCCGATGCGCTTGATGGTGTCGCGCGCGACCTGGATGTAGTCCACATGCGCGTTGGTGGTGATCTCGCCCGCCAGCACCACGAGGCCTGTGTTGGTCAGCGTTTCAGCGGCGACGCGGCTGCGGGGGTCTTCTTTGAAGATCGCATCGAGGATCGCGTCAGAGATCTGATCTGCCACCTTGTCGGGGTGGCCTTCAGAGACGGATTCCGAGGTAAAGAGAAAGTCGTTCGCCATTTGAATAAACTCCTGTGTTCCGGCATTTGGGGCGTTGCCCTCACCCCGAAGGAGCTTTGGCGAACGCTTTAGCAGATTTTTTTAACGTCGCCCTGCAAGTTGCTCATTTAACTCAGCGACCCCGTTATTTTAATGCCAGTCGTCTTTCGATTCTTTTCCGTGTTTCCACTGTGGTTGCTGCACGCAATGGGTGCGGCCATGGGGTGGGTGGCGTTTGTCGCGTCGCCAACATATCGGCGTCGCTTTCTTGCCAACTCTGCGCTGGCCGGTTATTCGTTTGGCGCAGTGCGCGCTGCCGTCGGCCACGCGGGCCGCATGGTGGCGGAGTTGCCTCGCTTGTGGTTGGGGGCGCCGATGCCGTGTCGCATCGAGGGCGCAGCCTGCGTGGAGCAGGCCTATGCCGCGGGGCGCGGCATTCTCTACCTCACGCCGCACCAGGGGTGTTTTGAACTCTCTGCCCAAGCCGCCGCGCGGCGGTGGAGCGCCGAGCGCGGCCCCATCACCGTGCTGTACCGCCCGGCACGCCAGGCCTGGTTGGCCAAGGTGATGGAGACCGCCCGCAATCGCCCGGGCATGCTGGCCGTGCCCACCACGTTGGCGGGCGTGCGGCAGATGATCAAGGCGCTGCGCCGGGGCGAGGCCGTGGGCCTGCTGCCTGACCAGGTGCCACCAGATGGCCAGGGCCACTGGGCGCCTTTTTTTGGCCGCGATGCCTACACCATGACGCTGGCAGTGCGGCTGGCCCAGCAGACCGGCGCTGCCGTGGTGCTGGTGCGTTGCGAGCGGCTGTCCTGGGGGCGTGGTTTTGTCACCCATTTCGAGCCGTTGGTGCAACCGCTGTCGGACCAGCTGGACGCTGCCGTGGTGCAAATCAATCAGGCCATGGAACACCTCATCCGCCAGTGCCCTGAACAGTATCTGTGGGGCTACGCCCGCTACAAGCAACCCCGCGTGGACGCCTCGGCCGCGCCAGGAGCGTCCGCATGACCGGCCGCCTGGGGGTGTGGTTCATGAGCGTGTTGGCGCTGCTGCCACTGCCCGTGTTGCGTGGCATGGGCTGGGTGCTGGGGCAGGTGGCGTATGTGCTGGTGGTGCGGCGGCGCAAGGTGGCGCTGCGCAATCTGACACTGTGTTTCCCGGACTGGACCGAGGCGCGCCGCCGTGCCGTGGCACGCGCCAATTTTGTGGTGTTTTGCCAGGCCTGGCTGGACCGAAGCTGGCTCTGGGCGGCACCGCGCGCCGTGGTGGAACGGCGCGTGCGCCTGGCTGGTGCGGTGCACGAACTGGACGGCGACACGCCCACCATTCTGTTCGCGCCGCACTTTTATGGCATGGACGCAGGCGGCCTGGCGCTGCCACTGAACACCGGCCGTGCGTTCACGTCCATCTTTGCCACCCATCCGGACCCGGCGGTCGATGGCTGGTTCATGGCCGGGCGCCAGCGCTTTGGCGATGTGCGCATGCTCAACCGCTCCGACGGCGTCAAACCCATCATCTCCAACTTGCGCAAGGGCGGCCTGTTGTACCTGCTGCCCGACATGGACTATGGCCGCAACGATTCAGTGTTTGTGCCGTTCTATGGGGTGACGGCGGCCACCATCCCGTCGCTGTCGCGGTTTGCGCGGCTGGGGCGTGCCAAGGTGGTGGGTGTGTATTCGCGCATGACGCCCACCGGCTACGTGGCCGAGGTGTCACCGGCGTGGACCGATTACCCCACCGACGATGCAGAGGCGGACACCGTGCGCATGAACCGTGAGTTGCAGGCCGTCATCGACACCATGCCCGAGCAGTACTACTGGGTGCACAAGCGTTTCAAGACACGTCCGGACGACGAGCCGTCCGTGTATTCTTGAAAATTTGAGCCAAATCGGTCGCTAGCGCTTGTCTATCAAGCGCTGATAGCTATGATTTTGATTGCAGAAAGTGCTGCAGTTCCTGGGCAACGCGCTCGGGGTGCTCGTGCACGATCCAGTGCGATGCCTGCTCCACCTGCCGCAATTGCAGCTGCGGCACCCAGCCTGGCAGGCCATCCAGCAAGCCAGGAAGCAATGCGGGGTCGTCCATGCCCCACACCACCAAGGTGGGCACCAGCACCGTCAACATGGATTCGGGCAGGTTGATGGCCTGGGCTCCGGGGTCGCCCTCGCGCGGCGGGCGGATGGGGCTGGCACGGTAGTAGTTGCAGGCGCCGGTCAGGCCCTGCTGCCACAGGTCGCGGTACTGGCCGCGCACGCTGTCGGTCAGCCACGCAGGTGCGCTGCCATCCGGGGCGTTGAAAAAGGCAAAAAGGCGGCGAAAGTCGTCTTCAGCCAGCAGCGCCTCGGCGTCGGGCCTGCACAGAAAGTGCATGTACTGACTGCCTGCCTGCTGCGCGGCGTTGTGGGAAAGCTCTCGTACAAAGGCACCCGGGTGGGGGGAATTGATGATGGCCAGCCGCTTCATCAGCTGCGGCTGCTGGTTGGCCAGGTTCCAGGCCACGGCGCCGCCCCAGTCGTGCGCAATCAGGCACTCGAGCGCGCTGCCTGGGCATTCGTGGGCAATGAGGGCCACCAAGTCCTGGACCAGATGCTTGGCGCGGTAGGCTTCCACCTCCGCAGGGCTGCTGGAGGGCCCAAATCCGCGCAAGTAAGGTGCCACGCAGCGGTAGCCGCCGTTTTCGGGGCGCGCAAAGTGCGCAAGCTGCTCGTCCCAGATGAAAGCGCCCTCGGGGAATCCATGCAGAAACAGCAGCACGGGGCGGCCTGCCGCGCCGCTGGTGCGGCAGTGCAGGGTGGTTCCGTGGGGCAGGAGTACGGTGTCGGTTTGAATCATGGCGCTACGCATTTAATAGCTGCTAGCGCTTTATGGATAAGCGCTAGGGTTTAATTTGACTGAATATCCTCAGGCGCATCGAGCGATGGGGGCTCATTGACCGGGGCGGACGCTGCATCGGCAGTCGCTTGCTCCGGGTGCGCCCACTGCCACAGCAACTGCGCCACCTCGTCCACGCCTTGTTTCTTGAGGGCCGAGAACATCATCACCTCTCCACCGCCCGCATTCAGTCGCGTAATCGACAGGATCTTGGCCTGCTCTGATCGTGTGAGCTTGTCGGCCTTGGTCAGCACGATCAGGAATTTGAGGCCCTCTTCCACCCGTGGGCGCAGCACTTCGAGCAGGGCTTCGTCCAGTTCCGTCAACCCAAGGCGTGGGTCGCACAGCAGGACAATGCCCGTCAGCCCTGGGCGGCTGACCAGGTAATTGACCATCACCTGCTGCCAGCGCACCTTGTCGGACCGCGACACCTTGGCGTAGCCGTAGCCGGGCAGATCCGCCAGCACCGCATCGGTCACACCATGTTTGCCCAAAGAAAAAAGGTTGATGTGCTGCGTGCGGCCTGGTCTTTTGGAGGCGAAGGCCAGCTGCTTTTGCTGGGTGAGCGTGTTGATACAGGTGGATTTGCCCGCGTTGGAACGGCCCACAAAGGCGATCTCCGGCACGTGGATGGGCGGCAGGTGATGCAACTGCGCAGCGGTCGTCAGGAACCTGGCGGTATGCATCCAGCCCATGGCGATCTTGGCGTCAGGTGCGGGCGGAAGGGAGCCAGCAACTGGCGCGGTGGGGGATGTCGTCATGGGAAGTTGGGAGAGAAAGAACCATCATTGTAGAATCGCGAGGTTTTGCGCACATAAACACAGACCCTCGATATGAAGTTGCTCGCCTCTTTGCTGACGGCTGCCATCTTGGCAGCACCTGTTTTTTCGGCCTATGCAGCAGGGGAAACTCCTGCGGCGCCACCCAAGGCGGCCAAACCGGATCTCGTCAAGGGCGAGGCCAGCTACACCGCGGTGTGTGCGGCCTGCCACGGCGCAGATGGCAACTCGGCCATTGCCGCCAACCCCAAACTGTCGCAGCAGCACCCAGAGTATCTGGTCAAGCAACTGCACGAATTCAAGTCCGGCAAGCGCAACAACGCCATCATGAAGGGCTTTGCTTCGGCCCTCAGCGATGACGACATGAAGAACATTGCCTACTGGGTAGCTTCCAAGGCCGCCAAGCCCGGGTTTGCCAAAGAAAAAGAACTGGTCTCGCTGGGCGAGCGCATCTACCGCGGTGGCATTGCCGACCGCCAGATTGCGGCGTGCGCGGGTTGCCACAGCCCCAACGGTGCTGGTATTCCTGCCCAATATCCTCGACTGTCGGGCCAGCATGCCGACTACACAGTGGCACAGCTGAACATGTTCCGCGATGGTTCGCGTGCCAACAGCACGCAGATGACCCAGGTTGCTGCCAAGCTGAACGACAAGGAAATCAAGGCTGTGGCGGACTACATCGCTGGCCTGCGCTGATTGATCACTGTCAAACGGTGGCCTGGTTGACCGGGTCGCACGGAACCTACCGCCAATAACAAACCCAAAACGGGCGGGTCCATCGATCAGATGGCCCCGCCCTTTTTCTTTCGCGCCCCGTTGCCCCTTTTCATTCATGTCCGACAACACCCAAGGCCTTAGCCTGAAGTCTGGCTCCCAGGCCCTGCGCGCCGGGGTCGAACTGCTGTCCTCCATGCGGTTCGCCATCTCGCTGCTGACGGTGATCTGCATTGCCTCGGTGATCGGCACGGTGCTCAAGCAACACGAACCGGCGGCCAACTACGTCAACCAGTTCGGCCCGTTCTGGGCGGAGCTGTTTGCGGCGATCCAGCTCAATGCGGTGTACAGCGCTTGGTGGTTCCTGTTGATTCTGGCGTTTCTGGTGCTCAGCACCTCGCTGTGTATTGCCCGCAACACGCCCAAGATCCTGGTCGACCTCAAGGTCTACAAGGAGAACATTCGCGAGCAGAGCCTGAAAGCCTTTCACCACAAGGCCGAGGCCGAACTGCCCCAAAGCGCCGAAGCCGAAGCACGCCGCATTGGCACGATGCTGGCCGGTGGCGGCTGGAAGGTGCGCCTGCAGCAACGTGACACCGCCGCAGGCCCGGGTGCCGGCTGGATGGTGGCCGCCAAGGCGGGTGCGGCCAACAAGCTCGGTTACATTGCTGCGCACAGTGCCATCGTGTTGGTATGCGTGGGCGGCTTGCTGGACGGCGACTTGATCGTCCGGGCGCAGATGCTGCTGGGCGGCAAGTCGGTCTACACCGGTGGCGGTCTGATCGCCGACGTGAAGCCCGAGCACCGCCTGTCCGAGCGCAATCCTACGTTCCGGGGCAACCTGCTAGTGGCCGAAGGCACGCAGTCGAGCACGGCCATCCTCAACCAGTCCGACGGAGTCCTGCTGCAGGACTTGCCGTTTGCCATCGAGCTCAAGAAGTTCATCGTCGAGCATTACTCCACCGGCATGCCCAAGCTGTTCGCGAGCGAGATCATCATCCACGACAAGGCGACCGGCGAGAAAACCCCCGCGCGCGTGGAGGTGAACCACCCGGCCAGCTACAAAGGCATCGAGATCTACCAGTCGAGCTTTGACGACGGCGGCTCGCTTCTGAAGCTTCGCGGCGTGCCCATGGTGGCGGGCGCAAAGCCCATTGACGTGGAAGGGGTGGTGGGCAACTCCACCCAGCTCACCAACAACGGGGGGGCTGCGGGCAGCGACACGCTGACGCTGGAGTTCACCGCGCTGCGCACCATCAACGTAGAAAATTTTGCCGATGCGGGCCCCGGAAACACGGGTGTGGATGTGCGCAAGGTGGATCTGCGGGAATCTGTCGAGTCGCGCCTGGGTGCCGCCAACAAAACGGTCACCAAGAAAGAGTTGCGCAATGTCGGCCCCAGCGTGAGCTACAAGCTGCGGGATGCTGCTGGCCAGGCACGGGAGTTCCACAACTACATGCTGCCCGTGGACACGGGCGATGGCGTGCCAGTGTTCCTGCTGGGTGTGCGCGAAACCCCGTCCGAGCCCTTCCGTTATCTGCGGGTACCGGCCGATGACAAGGGCGGCATGGACGGCTTTTTGCGCATGAAAACGCTGCTGGCCAACCCTGATGCGCGCGAGCAGGCAGTGCGTCGCTATGTGTCGCAGGCCATTGATGCGTCGCGCCCCGACCTCGCAGACCAGCTTCAGCAATCTGCATCGCGCGCGCTGGCCCTTTTTGCGGGCCAGGGCATGGTCGATGGCAAGCCCACCGGCGGTTTGCAGGCCGTGTCGGATTTCATGGAAGCCAACGTGCCCGAGGCTGAGCGCGCCCGCGCGGGCGAGGTGCTGGTGCGCATCTTGAACGGCACCTTGTTTGAGGTGGCCCAGCTCTCGCGCCAGCGCGCGGGGCTTCCCGCCCTGCCGCAGGACGACCAGACCCAGGGCTTCATGACCCAGGCGGTGCTCTCGCTCAGCGACGCCCAGATTTACCCCGCGCCGCTGGCGTTTGAACTGAAAGACTTCACCCAGGTGCAGGCCAGCGTGTTCCAGGTGGCGCGAGCCCCCGGCAAAAACATTGTCTATTTGGGCTGCGCCTTGTTGATCCTGGGCATTTTTGCCATGCTCTACGTGCGCGAACGTCGCATCTGGGTCTGGCTGGCACCGCAGGACGGCCGCACCCACGCCACCATGGCCTTGTCGACCAACCGCAAGACCATGGACGGCGACCAGGAGTTTGTCCAGCTCGCACAGAAACTGATCGGGGCTGCGCCCCGCGAAGGCAAAGCATGAACACCGCCACGACAACGACCACCACCATCTCCCTGAACGAGGGTTTTTTTGCGCGCCGCAATTGGTTCGACTGGCTGTTTGCGGCCATCGTGCTGGTGGGCGGCCTGTATGCGCTGCAGCGGTACGGCAGCTTCATGGATGGTTACGAAAAAGGCATTCTGCTGGGCTCCATTCCCTGCTCCATCTGGCTGTGCTGGTTCTGGCGGCCTCTGCGGGCGCTTCTGCTCATCGTGGCGGCGGTGGCGTTGATGGCCATCGGGCTGTATCAACAGGACGGCGCGGGCAGCCTGGCGCGCGCCGACACGGTCTTCGGCCTCAAGTATTTTTTATCCAGCCAGTCCGCCATCCTGTGGATGAGCATGTTGTTCTTCATGAGCACTGCGTTCTACTGGATCGGCATGTTCTCGCGCGGCGAGGGCCGCACGATGAGCCTGATTGGCTCGCGCATCGCATGGGTGGCCGTGGCCATGGCGCTGATTGGCACGCTGGTGCGCTGGTATGAGAGCTACCTCATCGGCCCGGACATTGGCCACATCCCGGTGAGTAACCTGTACGAAGTGTTCGTGCTGTTCTGCTGGATGACCGCGGCGTTCTACCTGTACTACGAGCAGCAGTACGACACGCGCGCCCTGGGCGGCTTTGTGATGCTGGTGGTCAGCGCAGCAGTCGGGTTCCTGCTCTGGTACACCGTGGTGCGCGAGGCGCATGAAATTCAGCCCCTGGTGCCTGCCCTCAAGAGCTGGTGGATGAAGCTGCACGTGCCCGCCAACTTCATCGGCTATGGCACCTTCGCGCTGGCTGCCATGGTGGCCTTTGCCTACCTCATCAAGCAGCAGGCCACCGAAACCCGCTGGTACAAGCTGGCGCCGCTGTGGCTGCTGGGCGTGGTGCTGTGTTTTGAACCCATCGTGTTCCGCCAGGGCGCGACCGAAAGCGGTGGCAGTTACTGGATGGTGTACTTCGGCATCTCGGCGCTGATCGTGGCGAGCATTCTGCTGGGTCGCAAGCGCATTGCCGAGCGGCTGCCGTCTTTCGAGATTTTGGACGATGTGATGTACAAGTCCATCGCCGTGGGTTTTGCGTTTTTCACCATCGCTACGGTGCTGGGTGCTCTGTGGGCCGCCGAGGCCTGGGGCGGTTACTGGAGCTGGGACCCGAAGGAAACCTGGGCGCTGATCGTCTGGCTGAACTATGCCGCCTGGCTGCACATGCGCCTCATGAAAGGCCTGCGTGGCACGGTGTCGGCGTGGTGGGCTCTGGTGGGCCTGGCCGTCACCACATTCGCCTTCCTGGGGGTGAACATGTTCTTGAGTGGCTTGCACAGCTACGGCACATTGTGATGCTGTGACGGGGTGCCGGGGCATAGGCAGGCGGGCAACAACTATTGCGTCTTCGGTGTAACCTGAACGGTCCAGGGAACGAACTAACAGTTGTTCTGCTCTACCGCACAGCTGTTTTAACCCGAGAACGACCGGAGGCCGCCTATGACACACCACCGCAATACAGGTTTCAATCACCCCATCCCTTCGGAAATCACCCCCCGCGCGGTGTACGAAGACCGCCGCCAGATGCTGCGGCTGATGGCAGGCGGCGCTGCTGGCGCTGCCATGGCGGCGTGGGCAGGGCGGGAAGCCATGGCCCAGCAAGCCCAGGTAACCCGCCCGGGCAAGCTGGCTGCGCTCGCTGGCGCCAAATCCACGGTCGCTGGCGCCATGTCGATGGAGAAGGTCACCGACTACAAGGACGCGAGCACCTACAACAACTTCTATGAGTTCGGTACCGACAAGGCCGACCCTGCGCGCAATGCGCACACGCTCAAGACCACTCCGTGGACGGTGGAAGTCGAAGGGCTTGTCAAGAAACCAGGCAAATACGGCATTGAAGACTTGCTCAAGCTGAGTGCGCAGGAAGAGCGCATTTACCGCCTTCGCTGCGTCGAGGGCTGGTCGATGGTCATCCCCTGGGTAGGTTATTCGCTGGCGGAACTCATCAAACGCGTGGAGCCCCAGGGCAACGCGAAGTACGTGGAATTCGTGACTCTGGCCGACAAGGCCACCATGCCGTTTGTGGGCTCGCGCGTGCTGGACTGGCCCTACGTGGAAGGCTTGCGCATGGATGAGGCCATGCACCCCCTGACCCTGCTGACGTTTGGCATGTACGGCGAGGTGTTGCCCAACCAGAACGGCGCTCCCGTGCGCCTGGTGGTACCGTGGAAGTACGGCTTCAAAAGCGCCAAGAGCATCGTCAAGATCCGCTTTGTGGAAAAAGAGCCAGGCACGGCCTGGAACAAGGCGGCCAAGCAGGAGTATGGCTTTTATTCCAACGTAAACCCCGAGGTGGACCACCCCCGCTGGAGCCAGGCCACCGAACGCCGTATTGGTGAAGACGGCCTTTTTGCCAAAAAGCGCAAGACGCTGATGTTCAATGGCTACGAGGCACAGGTGGGCCAACTCTACGCAGGCATGGACCTCAAGAAGTTTTATTGATCCATAGCCAGGTTGTTCCTGTGCTCGCTCTCCGGCGAGTCTGATGAGATGCTCGAGCCCATGCGAAAACTTCTGCTCCATCCCGCCGCTAAACCCGTAGTGTTTGCGATGTGCCTGCTGCCCTTGGTGTGGCTGGTTTACGCCGCGTTTGCAAATCAGCTGGGGGCTAATCCTGCAGAGGCCTTGATTCGTTCCACTGGCGACTGGACCCTGCGCGCGCTGTGCCTGGTTCTAGCAGTCACGCCGCTGCGGTTGCTTACATCGACCCCTCAACTGGCCCGGTTTCGGCGCATGCTGGGCTTGTTCGTGTTTTTCTACGCCGTGCTGCATTTGCTCAGCTACGCCTGGTTTGACATGGGATTTGATGTGGCCGACATCGTGCGGGACATCATCAAGCGGCCTTTCATCCTCGTAGGCTCGCTGGCGCTGTTGCTGCTGGCACTGCTGGCGGCCACCTCGTTCAACCGCGCCATCAAGGCCATGGGTGCCAAGCGCTGGCAGGCGCTGCACCGCACGGTGTATGCCGTTGCCGCATTGGCAATCCTTCACTTCTTCTGGATGCGAGCGGGCAAGAACGACTTTGGTGAAGTGGCGGTGTACGCCGCCATTCTTGCGGCGCTGATGGGGTGGCGCGTCTGGAACGGGCTGCGCAAACGGCGTGCTGCACGGGCAGGAGCCTCCTCTGCGGTGGTACACCGCCCCGCCACCCGCACCCACTGAGCATTTAGCTATTGAATATATAGCTATGAGCGCTTTTTGGATAAGCGCTAGAGGCCAATTTGACGTATATTTTGAGTCAGCGGGCTGTTGGCGACAGTGCAGGGCGCATCTGGCGCGTGACGGGGTCTATAAAGCCCGTGGGGATCTGGTAGACGCGGTCGTCAAACAGGTCGATCCCGCACATCAGGTTTTCGATCCAGTGAAAGAAGTCGTTGATGGCGTCCTTTCCCACGATGGGCGCGCCGTGTTGCGGCACCAGCATTGAGATGTCCAGTTGCCGCGCCATGCATGTCCACATGCGCAGGATCTTGTTGGACACCATATAGCGGCGGTGAAAGCCTTCCATGCGCGGAATGTGTGCCTTCAAGTCCGTGATCGGCACGCGCGCTTCGGCGCCCGACGTCATCGACACCCCGAGGTCGCCGGTAAACAAAATGCGGCTCACCGGGTCATAGAAGTGAAAGTTGCCTTCGGAGTGCATGAAATGCGCGGGCAGCAATACCAGTTCATGACGCCCCAGCGGCAGATGGCCGCCACTGTCGGGCACACCAATGACGCGGTTTTCTGTTTTGCCCACCTTGGTGAAGTGCGGCGCAAAACGCTCCCACACCCGCGAGATCACCAGATTGGCCTTGGTGCTGGTCATCCACCGGTCGAGCGACGCAATGATGTCCGGGTCGGCATGGGAAGCGATCACGTACGACAGCTTGTGGGGTGGGAAGTGCTTGGTCATTCCCATGAACAGTTCATTGAAGGCGAGGTTGCCACCCGGGTCGATGATGGCACCCGTGTCGTCGTCCACAATCAAGAACTGATTGGCTTGCACCGCCTGACCATCCTCTTCAATGAGGTCGGTGAACATCAGGCAAGCGTGGTTTTTGTCGCGGTAGAGTTCAATGGCCATGGCCGTCCTGCGGTGCAATAAAGCGCAGACTGTACGAGTGCCACAGCGTGGGACGCTTGATGGAGATCAAGCGAAGAGAGAATGAATGACCACGCGCGGTGGTCTGCACACAGAGCTTGTCAGCGGGGCGCCGACGCGGCCGGTGCGGGGACGGGGGGCGTGACTTCGGCCGCGGAAGAACTGCCGCCCGGAGTGAGCGTCTGCGGCAATGTGGCCCGTTGGGTGGCCGCTGGCCCGGTGGGCAGAAACAGGGGGCCACGTTGTCCGCAACCCGCAAGGGCCGCCGCACTGGCAGCAAGGACAAGTGTCCTGACTAGAATTTGGGGAGCTTTCAACATGCGCAAATTGTAATGACCGACCTCGAATTCCTGGACCACGCCGAAAAACTGCTTGCGGGCGTCGAGCGCAGTTGTGACCTGATCAACGACACCACAGACGCCGACGTCGACGCCCAGCGGTCCGGGGGCATGGTCACCTTGACGTTCCCCAACCGCAGCCAGATCGTGATCAACCTGCAAAAACCGCTGCATGAGGTCTGGATGGCGGCAAAGTCTGGCGGTTATCACTACCGGTTTGATGGCAGCCTCTGGCAAGACACCAAAGGAGCCGGGGAGTTTTTTGCGTGCCTCAGCCGCGATGCGGCTTTGCAGTCCGGGTTGCCGCTGGCCTTCACGGCCTAGACCTGTGGCGAGCAGTGTACCGGGATGGACAACTGCTCGGTTACACGTCTGGTTGGACGAGGGCAAATGAGGGAGTGGACCGGCCTGTCAGTTGCGGAACAGATCGAGAATTCTGCTGCGCTCCTCTGCCGGCGGTGGCGCTGTGGGCGCTACCGCGGAGGATGCAGATCTGTCATCCAGCCCAACGCTTCCCACCCCTCCATTGCGCGCGTATTCGTCATAAAACCACTCGCCGCCCACGTTCACCACGCCAGGGGGCACCGGGGTCTCCATCACAGGTACACCCTTCAGGGCCTGCTGCATAAAGCTGATCCATACGGGCAGGCTGAGTCCGCCACCCGTCTCGCGGTTGCCCAGGTTGCGCGGTGTGTCGTAGCCAATCCAAGTCACCGCCGTGATGGTCGGTTGGTACCCCGCAAACCAGGCGTCCCACGAGTCATTGGTAGTGCCCGTTTTTCCGTACAAGTCGGGCCGTTTGAGGGTGCCCTGAGCGCGTGCAGCGGTTCCCGAGCGCGTCACTTCTTGCAGCAAGCTGTTCATGATGAACGCATTGCGCGCATCGATGGCCCGAGGCTGTTCGCTGGTCACGGGGGGCGTGGTCTCGGATATGACGCGGCCTTTGTGGTCAGTGACCTTGGTAATGAGCCAAGGATTCATGCGATAGCCGCCGTTGGCAAATACGGAATACCCCGCTGCCACCTGCAACGGCGTAACGGAGCCTGCGCCCAGCGCCATCGTCAAATAGGCAGGGTGCCGATCTGCATCAAATCCGAACCGCGAGACCCATTCCTGCCCTGCCTTGGGGCCGACGGCCTGGAGCACGCGGATGGAAACCATGTTCTTGGATCGGGCGAGCCCGGTACGCAGGCTCATGGGACCGTCGTATTTGCCGTCATAGTTCTTCGGTTCCCAAGGTTGACCGCCCGTCACGCCTGCATCAAAAAACAGCGGCGCGTCGTTCACGATGGTCGCCGGGGTGAATCCTTTCTCCAGAGCCGCTGAGTAGATGAAAGGCTTGAAACTGGAGCCCGGCTGGCGCCACGCTTGCGTGACGTGATTGAACTTGTTCTTGTCAAAATCAAATCCGCCCACCAGCGCACGGATGGCTCCGGTACGAGGATCCAGGGCAACGAAAGCGCCCTCGACCTCGGGGAGTTGCGTGATTTCCCAGGTATTTTTGGACGTCTTGACCACACGGATCACCGCTCCGCGCCGAATCTTGATGTTGGGGGGGGCTTTGTCGCTGAGTCCCGATTGGGCGGGCTTGAGTCCATCGCCCACAATCTCCAAAGTGTCGCCGTTGGCCCGTGCCGCGACGATTTTGCGCGCATTCGCCTCCAGCACCACCGCGGAGAGCACGTCGCCGTTGTCCGGGTGGTTGGCGAGAGCATCGTCAATGGCGTCTTCGACTTCTTGCGCCGCGGTGGGGAGCGCGACAAATTTCTCGGGGCCTCGGTATTGTTGGCGTCGCTCGTAATCCATGATGCCCTTGCGCAGCGCCCCATAGGCTGCATCTTGTTCAGCGGCATTAAGCGTGGTGTAGACGTTCAGCCCCCGGGTGTAGGCCTCATTGCCGTACTGAGCGAAGATGAGCTGCCGCGCCATCTCAGCCACGTACTCTGCATGCACTCGCGTGTTGTCAGGACCCGAACGGATCTTCAACTCTTCTTTCTTCGCATTGATCGCTTCTAGTTCAGAAATGAACCCGTTCTCCTGCATGCGCTCAATGATGTAAAGCTGGCGCGAGCGGGCACGTTTTGGATTGCTGATGGGGTTGTAAGCGGAGGGCGCCTTGGGCAACCCCGCCAGCATGGCTGCTTCAGCGATGGAGACGGATTTGAGCGGTTTTCCAAAATAGGCCTCCGAAGCCGCAGCGAAACCATAAGCCCGGTTTCCCAGATAAATCTGGTTCATGTAAATCTCAAGAATTTGGTCTTTTGACAACAAATGCTCTAATTTAAATGTCAGTAAGATTTCGTAAATTTTGCGTGTAAATGTTTTCTCTGATGAGAGATAAACATTCCGCGCCACTTGCATGGTGATGGTCGACGCCCCTTGGCTTTTTACCTTGCCCAAGTTTGCAAGGCCCGCTCGCATCACGCCTTTGTAGTCAACGCCTCCATGTTGAAAGAAGCGGGTGTCTTCAATGGCGAGAACGGCATCCTTCATGACTTTGGGGATCTCGCCAATCGGCGTCAGGTTACGTCGCTCTTCACCAAACTCTCCAAGGAGCGCGCCTTCTGAAGAGTAGACCCTCAGAGGCAACTTTGGCCTGTAGTCTGCAAGGTCAGAGATGTCTGGAAGGTTCGGATATGCCACAGCAAGAGCTACGGCGATTGTCAGAACCAGTGCCAAAGCACCTGCGGCGGCAAGCCCAGTCAACCAAAGAAAGACCCGGAACACCCAGCGAAGCCAAGTGGGAAGCCGTCGTGTTGAGGTGCTGTCCGAATTCTTCTCGGAGGGTTTCGAGGGGGAGGTCCGCGGCATATCGCTCCGATAGGGTAAGACAGCGCATTATAAAAAATGTCTGACCCAAGGACGACTGAAATACACCGCTCGCCGCGCAGTCGAACTTGCCGAAAGGCGCCTCACTCGCGCCAAGTGGCGTTGCATAGGGGCAAATTTCCGTCTGCTTTTGGCAACGTTCCGAAGCTGTTACAGCGGGAAAATTCTTTGCCGGAGAACTATCTTACTGATAGCATTCATGTGAAGTGTTAAGTTTTGTTGCCTCATTTTGGCAAGTTACAGGGGACCAATCTTGAGCTCAATGGGGTCTTTGTTCAGTCGCCAGTCCGCACCGCTGCTGGGAATCGACATCAGTTCCTCTAGCGTGAAGCTGGTTGAACTGGGTCGTGATAAGGCCGGTGGTCTGGTTCTCGAGCGTTGTGCTATCGAGCCGCTGGAGCGCGGTTGGATCACCGACGGAAATATCGAGAAATTCGATGAGGTTGCAGACGCCTTGCGTCGGCTAGTGAAAAAAAGCGGCACCAGAACGAAAAATGTCGCTCTCGCGCTGCCGCCATCTGCGGTCATTACCAAGAAGATCACGTTGCCTGGTGGAATGACCGAGCAAGAACTCGAGGTGCAGGTCGAGTCCGAGGCTAATCAGTACATTCCATTTTCATTGGATGAAGTGAGTCTGGACTTCTGTGTGATTGGGCCAAGCAAGAATGCGCCAGGGGACGTCGATGTCCTGATAGCAGCTTCGCGGCGTGAGAAAGTCCAAGACCGTCAAGGTTTGGCCGAAGCTGCCGGGCTTAAGCCTGTTGTCGTGGACATTGAATCTCATGCGTCCCGACTCGCCGCGGGTCGGTTGATTGAAGCTTTACCCAAAAACGGCGTAGATGCCATGGTGGCACTTTTTGAAGTTGGGGCCTTAACTACGAGTATGCAAGTCATTCGAAACGAAGAAGTTTTGTATGACCGCGACCAAGCCTTCGGCGGCGCTCAATTGACCCAACTAATTGTCCGACAGTACGGTTTTTCGGTCGAAGAAGCTGAAAGCAAGAAGAGAAATGGTGACCTGCCGGAAGACTACCAAGCTGCAGTTCTGCGTCCGTTTGTAGACAGTATGGCCCAAGAAATTGGAAGGGCATTGCAGTTCTTCTTCACCAGTACGCCGCACAACCGCGTGGACCACATCATGCTTGCAGGGGGATCGGCGCCTTTGCCTGGTCTGACCGAAGCGGTTACACAGCAAACAGGGTTTGCTTGTAGCGCCGTCAATCCCTTTGACGGCATGGAAATTGGAAGTTCCGTTCGACTGAAGAAAATGGTTCGTGAAGCCCCGTCTTATCTGACGTCTTGTGGCCTGGCCATGCGGAGGTTTTTGCAGTGATATTGATTAATTTACTTCCGCACCGGGAGGCAGCACGTAAACGCCGGAAGGAGTCCTTTCAAGCGACGATGTTTGCTTCCTTCTTAGTTGGATTGCTGATTGCTGGAGCAATCTACTGGTGGTTTCAGATGATGATTGCCACGCAGCAAGAAAAGAATAAGTTTCTCCAGAGTGAAATTACGGTCCTGGAGAATCAAATCAAAGAGATTGCCACAATTGAGGATGAAATTGCAGCGCTGAGAGCTCGTCAAAAAGCTGTTGAGGATTTACAGTCTGATAGAAACTTACCAGTTCACTTACTCAATGAGTTGGTCAGGCAAGTGCCTGACGGAGCGTACGTCAATAGTATCAAGCAAACCGAGCAGATTATTGAGATGAAAGGAATTGCTCAATCAAATGAACGGGTGTCGGAAATGCTGCGAAATTTGACGGATAACACACCGTGGCTTTCGAAGCCTGAACTGGTTGAAATTGTTGCAAGCAATATTAACCTGACCCCTAGGGATCAAAGAAGAGTTTCTACATTTAATCTACGATTCAGGTTGATGCGTACTGGCGAAGTTCAAAAAGCGAAAGATCCCGCAAGTTCTGGTATTGTGACGGGAAAATAGCATATGCCTAAAAAAACAACGTCACCCATTAATTTTGCTGCTTTGCAGGAAAATACAGTACGGCAATTTCGTAATCTTGATACCAAAGATCCGTCACTTTGGCCAATTGCTCCAAGAATACTGCTTTGCTTGTTTATCGCTGTAGGTGTTGCGGCTGCACTTTGGTTCGGAAAAATTAATGAGTTTGAGACAGAGCTTGAGGCTGAAGTGGCAAAGGAGCAAGCGCTTCGCACCGATTATCAAGCAAAGCTAGTAAAGGCGGTAAGTTTGGATGCTCTTAAGCGGCAACGGGAGCAAGTACAGCAGTATGTTATCCAGTTGGAGAAGCAATTGCCGAGTAAGGCAGAAATGGCAGCTCTTTTGTCGGATATCAACCAAGCAGGGCTCGGGCGAAGTTTACAGTTCGATTTGTTTCGTCCAGGACAGGTTGTTCTTCGCGAGTACTATGCTGAACTGCCGATCGCTGTTCGCGTTACGGGCAAGTATCACGATATGGGGTCCTTCGCATCGGATATAGCGCACCTATCGCGCATCGTGACGTTGAATAACATTTCGATCGCTCCCACTACAGGCAAAGACGCTGGGTCGTTGACGATGGACGCTACAGCGCGTACGTTCAGGTACCTAGACCCTGAGGAAATTCAGGCGCAAAAGCAAGTATTAGGGGCCCAGAAGCAATGACTTCAAATCGAATAATTATTGCGGGCTTCGGACTGCTGCTATTGGCGGGGTGCGGTGTCTCCGGTGACGATGAGTTGCGGCAGTGGATGTCCGAGTTGCGTGCCACCACGAAGCCTAGGGTAACACCCCTTACCGAGCCCAAACAGTTTCTCCCTCAAGCATATGCTGCAGAATCAGGCATTGAGCCATTCGATTCGGTGAAATTGACGCAGGCGTTACGTCGAGATTCAACGCAATTGGCCTCAAACGCGGCTTTGATAGCTCCTGAGATGGCGCGGCGAAAGGAGCCTTTGGAATCTTTCCCATTGGACGCAATGGCTATGGTTGGTAGTTTGGACAAAAGAGGGAGTCCCACTGCTTTACTAAAAGTTGACAACCTTCTATACCAAGTTCGCGTTGGAAATTATATCGGTCAGAATTACGGAAAAATAACCCGAATCAACGAGAGCTCAATCAAATTGCGTGAGATAGTACAAGACGCTACTGGTGATTGGATTGAGCGCGCTGCTACGCTGGATCTGCAAGAGGATAAGAAATGAAATTCGTCCAAATTTATTCACATAAGCTGTGTCAGTGTGCCTTAGCCATATCGGCAGCGTTATGCGCACCTCTAGATGCGTGGGCCCAATCCGCCATTCAATCGGTTGTCGGTAGTACGCAAAATGGGGTTGATGTCGTGCGGATCGATTTTGCCGAACCGCCTCAAGGGTTGCCGACTGGTTTCTCTATTCAGTCACCTGCTCGGATAGCTCTTGATTTTCCAGCGACAACGAACGCTAGTGGCAAAACTGCATTTGAGGTAAATCAAGGCAATCTGAAATCCGTAAATGTGGTCCAAGCTGGAGATCGTTCTCGGGTTGTTTTAAATCTGAAAAGTGCTACTTCTTATCAAGCTGAGATTCAAGGAAAATCCCTGCTGATCTCTTTGGGTACTAGTGTCTCTCCAAGCGCCATTGCACCACCGCAGCAAACGCAAGTATTTTCAGAGAGCGGTGTCTCTGATATTTTGGCATTAAAAGACGTAGATTTTCGTAGAGGTGCAGACGGTTCAGGCCGTGTCGTCATAACGCTCCCGTCCAGTCAGGTCGGAGTGGATATAAGGCAGCAGGGTAAGGGGTTGGTAGTTGATTTTCTAAAGTCTTCTTTGCCTGAAGGTTTGCGTCGAAAACTGGATGTTACCGATTTCGGCACACCTGTCCAAGTAATCAGCACCTCACAGCAAGGGGAAAAAGTGCGCATGCTTATCGAGCCGGTCGGTGAGTGGGAGCACAGTGCCTACCAGAGCGATAGTCAGTTCGTAGTGGAGGTTCGTCAAAAGAAGGTTGATTTGACAAAGTTAACTCAAGGTCCGGGCTATAGTGGCGAAAAACTTTCGCTAAACTTCCAAAATATCGAAGTTCGGTCTTTACTACAGGTTATAGCAGATTTTACAAATTTTAACATTGTAACTTCTGACACGGTTACAGGCTCATTAACACTGCGTCTGAAAGATGTTCCTTGGGATCAGGCTCTTCAAATAATTATGGATGCTAAGGGTTTGGGTATGCGCAAAACCGGCACTGTGCTCTGGATCGCCCCCAAAGATGAGATCGATGATCGGACTAAGAAGGACTACGAAGCTGCTGCGGCGATTCAAAAGCTAGAGCCACTCCGCACACAAGCGTTTCAAATGAACTATGCCAAAGCCGTGGATATGGTGGTTCAATTAACTACCTCGAGCGGGGGGAGTACCGGAGGAACTTCTAACCGTTTCTTGTCCGAGCGTGGTAGTGCAATTGCAGAACCACGTACCAATCAGCTATTCGTAACGGATACGCCCACCAAATTGGAAGAAGTTCGGCAGCTGCTTTCTACCTTGGATGTGGCGGTCAGACAGGTGATGATTGAAGCACGCATTGTTGAGGCATCCGACACTTTTGGGAGGTCTCTTGGCGTCAGATTGGGCGCTACAGATCTACGAGCCAATCGTGGCGGTGACGGTGGATACGGAATTGGTGGATCAAACCGAGTTGCCTTCGGAACCAGCTATAGCAATGCGGTTTCGTCTACTAGTGCGGGGGGCGCAGTAAATACCTTAGGTAATTTTGTTAATCTTCCGGCACAACCCCAGGGTGGATATGATCCAGCTAGTTTTGCAATCTCTATTTTTAATTCTGCAGCGAATAGATTTTTGAATCTCGAAATTTCGGCTCTGGAGGCTGATGGAAAAGGCAAAATAGTTTCAAGCCCTCGCGTTGTAACAGCTGATCAAACCAAGGCATCTATTGAACAGGGAACAGAATTTCCATATCCTGTAACAGCTCCGAATGGTGGAACGGTTATAGCCTTTAAAAAGGCCGTTCTTAAATTGGAAGTCACACCTCAAATTACCCCAGAGGGTAATATTATTTTAGATTTGGATGTGAATAAGGATAGTCCTGGCGAAGTGTTAAATAATGTGCGCGCCATAAATACCAAACACATTAAAACACAGGTACTTGTTGAGAATGGGGGTACTGTAGTTATCGGTGGAATCTTTGAGTTGTTCGAGGACACCACAGAGAGCAAAGTCCCTGTACTGGGAGATATTCCAGCCATTGGTAATTTATTTAAAACTCGAACTAAGCAAGCAAATAAACAAGAAATGCTTGTTTTCATAACGCCTAAAGTCATAACGGAACGTACATCGGCTCGTTGAAATATAGTTGTTGATAGGATACAAAATGCTAAAAATAGTTAAGTTGCCTGTTCTGATGCTTGTAGGCGGATTGGTCGCCTGCGGAGGTGGGGGGGGGAGTTCAGGCTCATCGAATTTGCCTTACAGTATTTCTGTAAGGGCTGAAAAAACCCAGTTGCCAATTAATATTGGAAACTCCCCGGCGGGTATCGGCGCTTACGCTTCGTATACCACTACTATTTATGTGGAGGCCCGAGAAGGTGGGGCACCTATTCCTGGTGGAGACGACATTTTTGCGTGCAATCTTGCCGGGGGGCTCGATTCTGGTGCACTTTATTATTTGGATGGTGATGAAGATCATGAGGATGACGATGGAAATCCCCTCGCTTATCGCTCGGTTACGCTCGGGTCTAACTCTGGTGGGGCATCTTTTCACTTTCACGCGATAAATAAAGCCGGTACGGCTCGCATAACCTGTTCGGTCACTAATCCAAGCGACAATTTGGTGTCTAGCGCCAGCGTTGATATTGTGGTTGGTGCGGCAACGGGTAAGCCTGCAAACGTGATTGCGACAACCATGGCACCCTTTGCACTGGGTTCCAGGCTCAACACTAGCTTGGTGCCGGACAACGTGGGCATCCAGGCTTTTATAAGGGATGATGCGAACCAACCGATTCCCAACCCCAGCGGTGGTGCAAATCTGCAAGTAAGTATTCGCCCGTTCGGTGCCTATGTCGGTTCCCGCCTGCTGTCGGGAAGCCAGAGTGGCAATGTCTTGCAAGTCCGCACCATTAGCGGTGTGGGGCAGGTTTCGCTTTCAAGCGGCATGGATACCGGAGCAATTCTTCTGGAATATGTTGCCGATCGATTTGATAATGATGTTTCAAATGGAGTGCAAGACCCCATTGTATCTTTGCACGCCGTGAGCGTGAATAATACTATTGGATCTGGAGATCCTTTGGTGATTTCAGGCAGTGACACAATTAGCGTTACAGCCGGAAATTCGTTCGCTTATGCCTTTTCGATAGAAGGGGGGGTAGGGCCATTTACTTGGTCTGCCATTGGCGGCCTGCCTGCGGGGTTGACGTTGAGTGCAAGTGGTGTGATTAGTGGTATTACCAGCGCAGCAGCAGGGGACTATGCAGTTGTGTTACGTGTTGTGGATGGTGCTGGATCAGTGGCGATCAAAAACTTGAAGATCACTGTGACCGCAGCGCCTACCACGCCTACCACGCCTACCACGCCTACTATTGGCCCCCTGGTTTTTACTGCCAATGGATGTAGTTCCGCCGTTGGTACGGCATGCCCGTTGCCTGCAGCAGTCAGCACTGGCTCTTATGCTTATGCATTCTCGGCAAGCGGAGGAGACACGACAAAACCTGTTACCTGGATATTCAGCGGCGTTCCTGGATGGTTGACCAGTGCGACTGCTGGCAATAATGGTGTTGTCAATGGAACCCCACCGGCAGGGGCAGCTTGTTTTAACTTTCTGGTCACCGCGACCAGAGATACCTTGTCAGTGACTCGTCAAGTGTCGATTGCCGTTGACGGCGGCGTTTGTCCGTAACGTTGAGTGCTTGTTGACGGCTGAAGAGTTTCCTTCGGTCATTCAGGTCGCCCCTTGGCTCTTGCCAAGGGGCGTTTTGCTTACTAATGGAATTGTCGATTTGTCCTTTGTAATAATAAAAGACGACGAGCTGATTCATTCTGGGTGGGCCTTATGAATATGACGAATTCTCACTTGACCCAAATAAGCAGACATTCCGATGACTACGTTTCTATCAATCTTGGGGAACGAAGCTACAACATCTGGATACATACATTTGAGGAAAGCTCGTGGTCCGATAAAGTGCAGCTGCCATTGGGCACGTCAGCCCTTATTGTGACGAACACGGTGGTTGGCGGGTTGTACCTGGAGAAGCTGGTAAATAGGCTAAAGCAGTTTTACCCAACGGTTTATTCGGTAACACTGCCTAATGGCGAAGAATTCAAAGACTCGCAGACGCTGAATTTGATATATGACGCCCTCCTTTCCAATGGATGTGATCGTAAATCGGTCCTATTTGCCCTAGGGGGGGGGGTGGTTGGCGATATGACCGGTTTTGCCGCCGCTACCTACATGCGGGGCGTGCAGTTCGTGCAGGTGCCTACAACGCTTCTTGCCCAAGTGGATTCGTCGGTCGGGGGGAAGACTGCTATTAACCATCCCCTTGGCAAAAACATGATTGGGGCGTTTCACCAGCCGCAACTGGTTGTTTGTGATCTGTCCACGTTGGCAACTTTGCCGCTGCGTGAGTTGCGTTCAGGCCTGTCTGAGGTTTTGAAGTACGGACCAATCGCTGACATGGAATTCATGGAATGGTTGGAAATATCGGTCGATCAATTGTTGTCTCTTGACCCCGTCGCGTTAGCACACTGTGTTCGCAGGAGTTGTGAAATCAAAGCGTCGGTTGTCAGTCAGGATGAGAGAGAATCCGGTCTCCGCGCCATCCTCAATTTCGGCCACACCTTCGGCCATGCCATCGAAGCAGGCATGGGTTACGGTGTCTGGCTCCATGGAGAAGGCGTAGCAGCCGGGATGGTGATGGCTGCCGAGTTGTCACGGCGGCTCGGGATGGTCGATGCGGCGTTTGTTCAGCGGCTTACCCAATTGATTGAGCGTGTGGGTTTGCCAACAAAGGGGCCGGTTCTGGACGCAGCTGACAATGCAAGTCGCTATCTGGAATTGATGCGGGTTGACAAAAAGTCGGAAGCGGGAGAGATCCGTTTCGTTCTCATTGATGGGCCGGGCAAAGCGGTTCTACGCACGGCACCAGATGCGCTGGTTCGTGAAGTGATCGATATCTGCTGCGCGTAATGCATCGGGCTATCTGCTATTGAATTTATAGCTGGAAGCGCTTTATGAGTAAGCGCTAGTGCAAAATTTGAATCAAATATATTCTGATCTTGCTGTATATGCTTGCGACCCGGCGGTGAGTCGGGGTCGGCTCTTCTACGAAGCTCCTGCGCCCACCCGTACCGAGTACCAGCGCGACCGAGATCGAATCGTTCACTCCACGGCCTTTCGTCGGCTGGTCTACAAGACACAGGTCTTTCTGAACCACGAAGGTGACTTGTTTCGAACGCGGTTGACGCATTCACTGGAAGTTGCTCAACTGGGACGATCGATAGCGCGGTCATTGCGGATCAACGAGGACTTGGTGGAAGCCATTTCGCTGGCGCACGACCTCGGGCACACGCCATTTGGTCATGCGGGCCAGGATGCATTGCACGGTTGCATGGCCGAGTATGGGGGGTTTGAGCACAATTTGCAGAGCTTGCGGGTGGTGGATCAGTTGGAAGAACGGTATCCGCAGTTTGACGGGTTGAACCTGACCTTCGAAACGCGCGAAGGGGTCCTCAAGCATTGCTCCAAGCTGCATGCCCAGCAGTTGGAAGACAAAGAGCCCGGTGGCGTGGCTGCCCGTTTCTTGCGTCGGGAGCAGCCCAGTCTAGAGGCTCAGTTGTGCAATCTCGCGGACGAGATTGCGTACAACGCACACGATATCGACGACGGTGTGCGCTCTGGCTTGATCACGCTGGCGCAGCTGCGCGACGTGCCGTTGTTTGATCATTACCGCGCTGGCGCCGAAGCGGAGCACTCGGAGCTTGGGCAGCCTTCGCTCCACCGCCGACTGTTGTATGAAGCGATCAGGCGCATGCTCAGTGCGCAGGTCTATGACGTGATTGATGCCACCCGGAAAGCGCTGGCCGATTGCAAGCCTGCCCATGTGGAAGCCGTCCGCAGAGAGTGTCCCCCACTGGTAATGTTCAGCGATGCGATGCGCGAGCGCTCGCAAACGCTCAAACGGTTTCTGTTTCAGAATCTTTACCGTCATCCGCAGGTGATGGAAACAACGGGCCATGCGCAGGAAATCGTCCGAGATCTGTTTGCTGCCTACACAACCTCTCCCCAAGAAATGAAAGCCGCGTTTGCCGAACAGGCGTCGCTGGACGATGGTCCCCTGCGTGCGCGTGCGGTGGCAGACTTTATTGCCGGGATGACAGATCGCTTTGCGGCGCGAGAGCATCAACGACTGACCGGGCGCCGTTTGTTGAATTGAATCGAGGTATTGGTTTTTCAGCGCTGGTTGCTGCGCACTCTCTGAATGCACGTTCGTACGCACAGCCACCAGGGCTGATGGAGCAGTGATGCCCGGTAAAATCCGCGGGCACTCCACAGCGCCAGGCGCGCCTGTTTCATGACCTCACATCTCTCAGTTCCCGCTGCCGGATCTTCGGACCCCGCAGGCTTGTTTGTTTCCGACACAGTCCGGTGGCTGGAGCGGGCCGTGATCGGGCTGAACTTATGTCCTTTTGCCAAAGGTGTGCATGTGAAGGGGCAGATTCACTACGCGGTGACTTTGACGGAGGATCCCGCAGAGGTGTTGGAGCTGCTGCGCGCTGAACTAAGCGCTTTGGTGGGGTTGCCCGCGCGGACCAGAGACACAACCTTGATCCTGCTGCCGCATTGCCTGCAGGACTTTCTGGACTTCAATGACTTTCTGGAAAAGGCAGAAGCTGTCTTGGATGTCATGGACTTGGCGGGTACGGTGCAGATCGCCAGTTTTCATCCGCAGTTTCAGTTTGCTGGCACTGATGTGGATGACGTGACCAACTGCACCAACCGCGCGCCGTATCCGACCTTGCATTTGCTGCGCGAGGAGAGCATCGACCGCGCGGTGGAGGTTTTCCCCGAAGCGGAAGCCATCTTCGAGCGAAATATCGAAGTCCTGGAAGGATTGGGGGTGGAGGGTTGGACGAGCCTCGGTGTGGGGGCCAGTTCCGCCGGAGCGATGGCTCCTGCGGTTGCTGTGGCGAAAGGGGCGGCGCAATGAAAGACAAGATTTCTCATGCCCCCCAACACCGCGGGCCTAAAAGGAATGTGACGGCAACCCAGGGTGGGGCCGCCGAGCTCGCAGAACTCCGGCCTGGTCAGTCGGTAGAGCTTCTCAAGGAGCTGCACATCCTGACCCGCGACGGTAAGCTGAATCAGGACTCGCGTCGCAAGCTCAAGCAGGTCTACCACCTGTTCAACTTTATCGAGCCCTTGTTGGCAGACCTTTCTGCCAATGGTCACGGTCCCGCGCTAGCCGACCATGGTGCGGGCAAGTCGTACCTGGGGTTCATCCTGTATGACCTGTATTTCAAGGCACTGGGACGAGGGCACATTTACGGGGTGGAAACCCGGGCCGAGCTGGTCGACAAATCTCGCGTCCTTGCACAGAAGTTAGGCTTTGCGCGAATGTCTTTCCTCAATGTGTCGGTCGCTGAATCTGCCGGTACCGGGGAGTTGCCTGCCCAGGTCGACATAGTCACCGCGCTACACGCCTGCGACACCGCAACGGATGATGCCATTGCGTTTGGTTTACAGAAACGGGCCCAAGCGATGGTGTTGGTGCCCTGCTGCCAAGCCGAGATGGCAGCCTGCCTTCGCCAGGGCAAGGCGCTGCAGTTAGCGCGCACTCCGTTGGCAGAGCTGTGGCGTCACCCCTTGCACACCCGCGAGCTGGGTAGCCAGGTCACCAATGTCTTGCGCTGCCTGTATCTTGAGGCGAATGGCTACCAAGTCACGGTGACGGAGTTGGTGGGATGGGAGCACAGCATGAAAAACGAGCTGATCATCGCGCGCTACACCGGCCAAAAGAAGCGTAGCGCAGCCGAGCGGCTGCGCGCCATTCTGGAAGAGTTCGGTCTCGACAAGGTATTGGCTGCGCGGTACGGGCTGGCCCCTGGACCGCTGGCATCGCACCAATTGGCCGCCACATCAGGGCAAAACCCCGAACCCTTGGTGGACTGAAGATCCATGGCCCGCCTGCCGCGCCTGACCCTGCCGGGTCATCTCCACCATGTTATTCAGCGCGGCAACAATCGCCAGCCCATCTTTGGGGACGGCGAAGACTACGAGCTGATGCTGGCGCTGCTTGCCGACAACGCTCAGAGATACGCGGTGGCCGTGCATGCCTACGTGCTGATGGGCAATCACTTTCACCTGTTGGCGACGCCCACTTCAGCGGAGGGCTTGCCTCAGATGATGCAGGCCGTAGGCCGGCGGTATGTGCAGCATTTCAACCGGCGCCATGGGCGCACGGGTACGCTGTGGGAGGGCCGCTATCGCTCAACCATCCTGGACCCGGAACAGTACTTGCTTCCGGGCATGGTCTACCTGGACTTGAATCCGGTGCGCGCGGGACTGGTGACGCAGGCCGCGGACTACGCTTGGTCCAGCCACGCTCACTGGCTCGGTTTGCGCCACGATCGGTTGCTCACGCCTCATATGCTTTATTGGGGATTGGGCAATACGCCCTTCGCGCGAGAGGCCGCTTATGCAGCACTCGTCCACGGGGGTGTTGGGTCGCAGGAGCAGGCGGCATTGACCAACGCGGCGCTCAGTGGCTGGGCGCTGGGTGCGCCTGAATTTGTAGAAGCGCTACAAAAGCACACAACGCGCCGCGTTACCCGAGGACAGGCTGGGCGGCCGATTTCAGGCAAGAAATCTGAATAAAAATGGCTTCAAGCGCTTATCCATAAAGCGCTGATAGCTATCATTTCAGATGTGTCCCCAATAAAATTGGCGGTGGCTGTCGGTGCCTCAAAAAGTGGTTCTGACCCTAATTAATGTGCTTGCCAAACTATGTTGCAATGCACTAATCTTCCCCTCCCTGCGAAAAACATGAGGAGTGCGCCATGACCACGGCCGCCGAGATCGAATATCTGCAACAACACGGTTTGTATTCTTCGACTAACGAGCATGACGCCTGCGGGCTCGGCTTTGTTGCCCACATCAAGGGTGTCAAGCGCCACGACATCGTGACGCAAGCGCTCAAGATTCTGGAGAACATCGACCATCGCGGCGCGGTGGGCGCCGACAAGCTCATGGGCGATGGCGCAGGCATTCTGATCCAGATCCCCGATGCGTTGTACCGAGAAGAGATGGCCCGGGCGGGCACTGCGCCGGATGGTTCCACGGGTGTGACATTGCCCGCCGCTGGTGAGTACGGCGTTGGCATGATCTTTCTGCCCAAAGAACACGCTTCGCGCCTGGCCTGTGAGCAGGAGATGGAGCGCGCCATTAAGGCAGAAGGCCAAGTGCTGCTGGGCTGGCGCGACGTGCCCGTCAACCGCGACATGCCCATGTCGCCCACCGTGCGCAAGAAGGAGCCCATCCTGCGCCAAGTCTTCATTGGCCGTGGCAATGACGTGATCGTGCAGGACGCCCTGGAGCGCAAGCTGTATGTGATCCGAAAGACCGCCAGCGCCAACATCCAGGCTTTGAAGCTCAAGCACAGCAAAGAGTATTACGTGCCCAGCATGTCCAGCCGTACCGTTGTGTACAAGGGCTTGCTGTTGGCCGACCAGGTTGGCACGTATTACCTGGACCTGCAGGATGAACGCTGCGTTTCGGCCATCGGCTTGGTGCACCAGCGCTTCTCCACCAACACGTTTCCTGAGTGGCCGCTGGCGCACCCCTACCGCTATGTGGCGCACAACGGTGAAATCAACACCGTCAAGGGCAACTACAACTGGATGAAGGCGCGCGAAGGCGTGATGGCCTCGCCCGTGCTCGCGGCCGATCTGCAAAAGCTCTACCCCATCAGCTTCGCCGATCAGTCCGACACCGCCACATTCGACAACTGCCTGGAACTGCTGACCATGGCCGGCTACCCCATCAGCCAAGCCGTGATGATGATGATCCCCGAGCCCTGGGAGCAGCACACCACCATGGACGAGCGCCGCCGCGCTTTCTATGAATACCACGCCGCCATGCTGGAGCCGTGGGACGGCCCTGCCTCCATCGTGTTCACCGATGGTCGCCAGATCGGCGCCACGCTGGACCGCAACGGCCTGCGCCCTTCGCGCTACTGCATCACCGACGACGACCTGGTGATCATGGGTTCCGAGTCGGGCGTGCTGCCGATCCCAGAGAACAAAATCGTGCGCAAGTGGCGCCTGCAGCCTGGCAAGATGTTCTTGATTGACCTGGAACAGGGCCGCATGATCGATGACGATGAGTTGAAAGCCAACGTCGTCAACACCAAGCCCTACAAGCAATGGATCGAAAACCTGCGCATCAAGCTCGACAGCATTGACGCGGGCGCGCAAGTGGCTGCGCCCCAGGCGGCCGATTTGCCGTTGCTCGACCGCCAGCAGGCGTTTGGCTACACGCAGGAAGACATCAAGTTCTTGATGGCGCCCATGGCCAAGAACGGCGAGGAAGGCATCGGCTCGATGGGCAACGACAGCCCCCTGGCTGTGCTCTCGGGCAAGAACAAGCCGCTGTACAACTACTTCAAGCAGTTGTTCGCCCAGGTGACCAACCCGCCGATCGACCCGATCCGCGAAGCCATCGTGATGTCGCTCAACAGCTTCATCGGCCCCAAGCCCAACCTGCTGGACATCAACCAGGTGAACCCGCCCATGCGACTGGAGGTGAGCCAGCCCGTGCTCGACTTTGCCGACATGGCCAAGCTGCGCGACATTGAAAAGTACACGCAGGGCAAATTCAAGAGCGTCACCATCGACATCACCTACCCGCTGAGCTGGGGCCGCGAGGGCGTGGAAGCCAAGCTGGCCTCGCTGTGCGCGCAAGCGGTGGACGCCATCAAGGGCGGCGCCAACATACTGATCGTGAGCGACCGCGCAGTGAGCGCCACGCAGGTGGCCATCCCCGCGCTGCTGGCCCTGTCGGCCATCCACCAGCACCTGGTGGGCGCTGGCCTGCGCACGACTGCTGGTTTGGTGGTGGAAACCGGCACGGCGCGCGAAGTGCACCACTTTGCCGTGCTGGGCGGCTACGGCGCTGAAGCCGTGCATCCCTATCTGGCCATGGAAACCCTGGCCGAGATGCACAAGGATTTGGCGGGCGATCTGTCGGCCGACAAGGCGATCTACAACTACGTCAAGGCCATCGGCAAGGGCCTGTCCAAGATCATGTCCAAGATGGGCGTGAGCACGTACATGAGCTACTGCGGCGCGCAGCTGTTTGAGGCCATTGGCCTGAACACCGAGACAGTCGCCAAGTACTTTACGGGCACGGCCAGCCGGGTCGAGGGCATTGGTGTGTTCCAGATTGCGGAAGAAGCCATCCGCATGCACAAGGCCGCGTTCGGCGATGACCCTGTGCTTGAAACCATGCTGGACGCAGGCGGCGAATACGCCTGGCGCGCCCGTGGCGAAGAACACATGTGGAGCCCTGACGCGATTGCCAAGCTGCAGCACTCCACGCGCGCCAACAACTGGAACACGTACAAGGAGTACGCCCAGATCATCAACGACCAGAGCAAGCGCCACATGACGCTGCGGGGCCTGTTCGAGTTCAAGATCGACCCCGCCAAGGCCATCCCCGTGGACGAGGTCGAACCCGCCAAGGAAATCGTCAAGCGCTTCGCCACCGGCGCGATGTCGCTCGGATCCATCTCCACCGAAGCGCATGCCACCCTGGCCGTGGCCATGAACCGCATCGGCGGCAAGAGCAACACGGGCGAAGGCGGCGAGGACGCTGCACGCTACCGCAACGAGCTCAAGGGCATCCCGATCAAGCAGGGCGACACCTTGAAGAGCGTGATCGGTGCCGAGAACGTCGAAGTCGACCTGCCCCTGCAGGCTGGTGACTCTCTGCGCAGCCGCATCAAGCAAGTGGCCTCGGGCCGCTTTGGTGTCACTGCCGAATACCTTTCGTCGGCTGATCAGATCCAGATCAAGATGGCCCAGGGCGCCAAACCCGGCGAAGGCGGCCAGCTGCCGGGCGGCAAGGTTTCCAACTACATCGGCAAGCTGCGCCACAGCGTGCCGGGTGTGGGTTTGATCTCGCCACCACCGCACCACGATATCTACTCCATCGAGGATCTGGCACAGCTGATCCACGACCTCAAGAACGTGGCGCCGCATGCCAGCATCAGCACCAAGCTGGTGTCTGAAGTGGGCGTGGGCACCATTGCCGCGGGCGTCACCAAGTGCAAGAGCGACCACCTCGTGATCGCCGGCCACGACGGCGGCACGGGCGCATCGCCCTGGTCGTCCATCAAGCATGCAGGCGGCCCGTGGGAAATTGGCCTGGCTGAAACCCAGCAGACGCTGGTGCTCAACCGCCTGCGCGGCCGCGTGCGCGTGCAGGCTGATGGCCAAATGAAAACCGGCCGGGACGTTGCCATCGGCGCGCTGTTGGGCGCTGACGAGTTTGGCTTTGCCACCGCACCGCTGGTGGTGGAAGGCTGCATCATGATGCGCAAGTGCCACCTCAACACCTGCCCGGTGGGCGTGGCCACACAGGACCCTGCGCTGCGCGCCAAGTTCTCGGGCAAGCCCGAGCACGTGGTGAACTACTTCTTCTTCATCGCCGAAGAAGTGCGCCAGATCATGGCCCAGCTGGGCATTCGCAAGTTCGACGACCTGATTGGCCGCAGCGACCTGTTGGACACCCGCCAGGGCCTGGAACACTGGAAGGCACGGGGCCTTGACTTTGGTCGCCTGTTTGCGCAGCCCAATGTGCCAGCTGATGTGCCCCGCTACCACGTGGACGTGCAAGACCACAACATCGAAAATACGTTGGACCGTAAGCTCATCGAGCGCAGCAAGCCTGCCATCGAAGGTGGTGAGCGCGTGCAGTTCATCGAAGTGGCGCGCAACGTCAACCGTTCCGTGGGCGCCATGCTCTCCGGTGCGGTCACCCGAGTGCATCCCGAAGGCCTGCCAGATGACACGATCCGTATCCAGCTGGAAGGCACGGGCGGGCAGTCGTTCGGCGCGTTCCTCACGCGCGGCATCACGCTGTATTTGATCGGCGACGCCAACGACTACACCGGCAAGGGACTGTCGGGCGGCCGTGTCATCGTGCGCCCCAGCATCGACTTCCGCGGTGACGCGGTGCGCAACACCATCGTGGGCAACACCGTGATGTATGGCGCTACCACCGGTGAAGCCTTCTTCAGCGGTGTAGCGGGCGAACGTTTTGCTGTGCGCCTGTCGGGCGCCAAGGCCGTGGTGGAAGGTACGGGCGACCACGGTTGCGAATACATGACCGGCGGCACCGTGGCTGTGTTGGGCAAGACCGGCCGCAACTTCGCTGCAGGGATGAGCGGTGGCGTGGCCTATGTGTATGACGAAGACGGGCAGTTCGATACGCGCTGCAACATGTCCATGGTCACGCTGGAGCGCATCCTGCCGGGTACCGAGCAAGAGGCCACGGTGCCGCGCTCGATTTGGCACAACGGCCAGACGGACGAAGCCCAGCTCAAGAAGCTGCTGGAGGACCACAACCGCTGGACAGGCAGCAAGCGTGCGCGCGAACTGCTCGACAACTGGGCGGCATCGCGCAGCAAGTTCGTCAAGGTCTTCCCGACCGAATACAAACGTGCGTTGGCTGAAATTTATGAACGAAAAGTGCTGGAGGAGTCTGCTACACCTGCGGTAGCTGCTACCAAAAAGGAAGCGACTCCTGCCAAGTAAAGCGGCACCGCATAGATCAGCACAGCATTCATAGACAAGGACATCGTCATGGGAAAAACTACCGGCTTCATGGAATACGAGCGCATCGAAGAGGGCTACAAGCCCGTGCCCGAGCGCCTGAAGCACTACAAGGAATTCGTCATCGGCCTCGATGAGAGCCAGGCCAAGGTGCAAGGCGCGCGCTGCATGGACTGTGGCACGCCCTTTTGCAACAGCGGCTGCCCGGTCAACAACATCATTCCGGACTTCAACGACTTGGTGTACCACTCGGATTGGAAGAGTGCGATCGAGGTGCTGCACAGCACCAACAACTTCCCCGAGTTCACGGGCCGCATCTGTCCCGCGCCGTGCGAGGCGGCTTGTGTGCTGAACGTGAACGACGATGCGGTAGGCATCAAGTCCATCGAGCACGCGATCATCGACCGTGCCTGGGATGAAGGCTGGGTCGTGCCCCGCGTGGCCAAGCACAAGACGGGCAAGAAGGTGGCGGTGGTGGGTTCTGGCCCCGCGGGCATGGCGGCAGCCCAGCAGTTGGCGCGTGTCGGCCACAGCGTCACGTTGTTCGAAAAGAACGACCGTGTAGGCGGGCTGCTGCGCTACGGAATTCCCGACTTCAAGATGGAGAAGTCGCACATCGACCGCCGCGTCAAGCAAATGGAGGCCGAGGGCGTGGTCTTTCGTACGAGCGTATTTGTGGGCGCGGCCAAGGACGGCCTGGGCAAGGATTCCAAGGTCACCAATTGGGCCAAGGAAACCGTCACGCCTGAGCAACTGCATAAGGATTTCGACGCTGTGCTGCTGACGGGTGGCGCCGAGCAGTCGCGCGACCTGCCCGTGCCGGGCCGCGACCTCGATGGCATTCACTTCGCCATGGAGTTCCTGCCCCAACAGAACAAGGTCAACGCGGGCGACAAGCTCAAGGGCCAGTTGCGTGCAGATGGCAAACACGTCATCGTGATCGGTGGTGGCGACACCGGCAGCGATTGCGTGGGCACCAGCAACCGCCACGGCGCAGCGAGCGTTACGCAGTTCGAGCTGATGCCCCAGCCGCCCGAAGAGGAAAACCGCCCGCTGACCTGGCCTTACTGGCCGATCAAGCTGCGCACCAGTTCCAGCCATGAAGAAGGTTGTGAACGTGAATTCGCCATCTCCACCAAGGAATTCATTGGCGAAAAAGGCAAGGTCACTGGCCTCAAGACGGTCCGGGTGGAGTTCAAGGACGGTAAGTTCGTCGAGGTGGCGGGTTCTGAGCAGATCCTGAAAGCCGATCTGGTGCTGCTCGCCATGGGCTTTGTGAGCCCCGTGGCGCCCGTGCTGGATGCCTTCGGTGTCGACAAGGACGCACGCGGCAATGCGCGCGCCACTACGGACTTTGACGGAGGCTACGCCACCAACGTGGCCAAGGTGTTCGCTGCCGGCGACATTCGCCGAGGCCAGTCGCTGGTGGTGTGGGCCATTCGCGAAGGTCGGCAGGCTGCGCGTTCGGTGGATGAGTTCCTGATGGGTTATTCGGACCTGCCTCGCTAAGGGAGCTTTTTTTGAAGCGACGGCGCCCTCGGGGCGCCGTTTTTAATGGGTGTTTGGCGCCGCGTGGCGCCCCTCGTCGGTAGGGTTCACGACCTGTAGAGAAGGCGCTACGCTGATGGGTGGGTGCGCCGATAGGGCTTGGCTGGCACCTCCAGACCGCTCCAAAACCGTCCGATCTCTTTCTTGGCACAATCGGACCCCATGTCAATTCGGGCTTGCCTGATGCTGTGAAGCAAGCGCCTCACGGTCAGCACATATCCTTCAAAAGCAAACATACATGTATGTATGTTTAATTTCTCGGCTACCATCGCTGCTGTTTTCTGTGAGAGCCCGCGTGGGTGTCCGCGCCAGCCCCCATTTCCTGAGTCCATCCCGCTGAATGTCTGAGCCTTCCTTTCTTGCCGAACTTCGCAATGTCACGTTTTCGTACGGGGATCGTGTGATCCTGCGCGACGTGACGTTGGCCGTGCCGCGGGGCAAGGTCACGGCGTTGATGGGGGCATCGGGGGGAGGCAAGACGACCGTGCTGCGCCTGATTGGCGGCCAGCAGCGGGCGCAGAGCGGCGAGGTTCTGTTTGATGGGAAGGACGTGGGGCACCTGGACGCGGAGGGTCTTTATGCTGCGCGCAGACGCATGGGGATGTTGTTCCAGTTTGGCGCCCTGTTCACTGATCTCAGTGTGTTCGAGAACGTGGCGTTTCCGCTGCGCGAACATACGGATCTGTCCGAAGAGCTGATTCGCGATGTGGTGCTGATGAAGCTGCACGCGGTGGGATTGCGGGGTGCTCGGGATCTGATGCCCAGCCAGGTGTCCGGCGGCATGGCGCGGCGTGTGGCCCTGGCGCGTGCGATTGCACTGGACCCGGAACTTGTCATGTACGACGAGCCCTTTGCAGGACTGGACCCGATTTCGCTCGGCACGGCCGCGCAGTTGATTCGGCAGCTTAACGATGCGATGGGCCTGACCAGCATTGTCGTGTCGCACGATCTGGAAGAGACTTTTCGGCTCGCTGATCACGTGATCATTCTGGGCGAAGGCGTGGTGGCTGCGCAGGGCACGCCTGAAGAAGTGCGTGCCAGCACCGATCCACTGGTGCACCAGTTTGTGAACGCGCTCCCCACGGGGCCCGTACCGTTCCACCACCCCGGTCCGGGCGTGGCAGAGGATTTCGGCCCTGTCGAAGGGCGCAAGCGATGAGCTGGTACAAGCCTTCCGATCTGGGGTTCGCCGTACGGGTGAAGCTTGCCGACATCGGCATGGCGGCGCGCCTCTTTGGGCAACTGGTCCGCTTGTTCGCAGCTGCGTTCCGGCGGCGTGCTCTGGTTCGCGACCAGGTGCATTTTTTGGGCAACTACTCGCTCGCCATCATTGCGGTATCTGGCCTGTTTGTGGGTTTTGTTCTGGGCCTGCAGGGCTACTACACGCTACAGCGATATGGATCATCAGAAGCCCTGGGCTTGCTGGTGGCACTGTCGCTGGTGCGTGAGCTCGGGCCGGTGGTCACCGCGCTGCTGTTTGCAGGCCGCGCAGGAACCTCGCTGACGGCCGAAATTGGTTTGATGCGTGCTGGCGAACAGCTGAGTGCCATGGAAATGATGGCGGTAGACCCCGTGCGCCGCATTCTGGCGCCCCGTTTCTGGGCGGGCGTCATCACCATGCCCCTGCTGGCTGCAGTGTTCAGCGCGGTGGGCATCATTGGCGGCTGGATTGTGGGCGTGCTCATGATCGGCATCGACGCAGGCGCTTTCTGGAGCCAGATGCAGGGCGGTGTGGATGTGTGGAAAGACGTGGGCAACGGTGTCATCAAAAGCGTGGTGTTTGGCTTCACGGTGACTTTTGTGGCGCTGCTGCAGGGGTATGTGGCCAAGCCCACGCCCGAGGGCGTGTCGCGTGCCACCACGCGCACCGTGGTCATGGCCTCTCTGGCAGTGCTGGCGCTGGACTTTGTCCTGACGGCGCTGATGTTCAGTATCTGACGCTGGCGACGCTGGCAGGTGAAGAGGAATCAAAAGACAATGCAACGCTCCAAAAACGATCTCTGGGTAGGCCTGTTTGTCATGCTGGGCGCCGCGGCGTTGGTGTTTCTGGCGTTGCAATCGGCCAACCTGCTCAGCCTCAGCTTTCAGTCCGGCTACCGCATCACTGCGCGTTTTGACAACATTGGCGGGCTGAAAGCCCAGGCGGCGGTGCGCAGTGCGGGTGTGCTGGTGGGACGGGTGGAGTCCATCACGTTCGACGACAAGATCTACCAGGCGCGGGTCACGCTGGCGCTGGAGGACCGCTATGTGTTCCCCAAAGACAGCTCCCTCAAGATTCTGACGAGCGGGCTGCTGGGTGAGCAGTACATCGGTATTGAGGCTGGTGCCGACGAGAAAAACCTTGTTGCCGGTGACACCGTCACTGCAACGCAATCAGCGGTGGTACTCGAAAACCTGATTGGACAGTTTCTTTACAGACAAGCCGAAGATGGCAGCAAGCCCACAGGGGCAGGTGATAAAAAATGATGACGAATACCAAAACAACGGGTCTGGCAACGGTGGCCAGCCTCAGGTCGCTCTTGGGGCGCTTCGCCACCGGGCTGGGGCTGATGCTCGCCGTGGCAGTCCTGACGGGTTGTGCCACCGTGGCAAACCCCGACCCCCGCGATCCGCTGGAGTCCTACAACCGCAGCATGACCAACTTCAACGAGCAGGTCGACGCCATGGTGCTCAAGCCTGTGGCCATTGCTTACAAGGAAGTGACCCCTGCGCCTGTGCGCACCGGCGTCAGCAATTTCTTTGCGAACCTGAGCGATGTCTGGTCGTTCGTGAACAACGTGCTGCAACTGCGAGGTGAAGCGGCTGCGTCTACCTTCATGCGCGTCAACGTCAACACCTTCATGGGGCTGGGCGGCGTTCTGGACATTGCCAGTGAACTTGGCATTGAGCGGTATCGCCAGGACTTTGGCCTGACGCTGGGCCGCTGGGGCATGGGTACCGGCGCCTACGTTGTGCTGCCCATCCTCGGTCCTTCCACGGTGCGCGATACCTTTGCACTGCCCATCGACATGCAGGGCAATCTGGTGAGCTATGTGGACCCCGTGTCGGCACGCAACTCGTTGTATGCACTGCGGGCGGTGGAGGTGCGATCCAACCTCCTGCGTGCGGGCAGCGTGCTGGACAGCGCGGCGCTCGACAAATACAGCTTCACGCGGGACGTGTACCTGCAAGTGCGCAGCCAGGCCGGAGAATCCCGGAGTCCGCAGGCGCAAGACGACCGCAATGCCAATGACGGCGTGCTGCCGCCCGAACCACCACCTGCCAAATAGGCCACCACCGCTCTGGCAGCCTTGCCAGCGGCAGGCAAGCTGGGCGCGGCGCGTGTTGCACTTGCTTGCATTCCGCAACCGCAGCGACGCAAGAGGCGCTGCTCCGGCCACCACAATGAACCGAACGCGGGCGTTTGCCCCGTCTGATGGAAAGTAGAGGACACGATGAACCGACGTACCCTGGGGCACATGGCCCTCTGTGTGGCCACCGCCATGTCACTGGGCCTGCCTTTGACGGCACTCGCTGCCGATGAGGCCCCTGACGCGCTGATCAAGCGCCTGTCTGCCGACGTGCTCACTACGGTCAAGGGCGACAAGGCCATTCAGGGTGGAGACATCGCCAAAGTGATCGCGTTGGTTGACCAGACCGTGATGCCCAACGTCAACTTCCGCCGGATGACGGCTGCGGCAGTCGGCCCGGGCTGGCGCCAAGCCACGCCGGAGCAGCAAAAACGCCTGCAGGAGGAGTTCAAGATCTTGCTGGTCCGCACCTATGCGGGGGCGCTGGCGCAGGTCAACGACCAGTCCATCCAGGTCAAGCCCCTGCGTGCGGCGGCCGAAGACAAGGACGTGTTGGTTCGCACCGAAATCGTGGGTCGTGGCGACCCGATCCAGCTGGATTACCGGCTGGAAAAAACCCCCGGTGAGGGCGCTGGCTGGAAGATCTACAACCTGAATGTCCTGGGCGTGTGGCTGGTAGAAACTTACCGAGGCCAATTCGCCCAGGAGATCAACGCCAAAGGCATTGACGGTCTCATCGAAACCCTGACAGCTCGCAACAAGACCAACGCCAGCAAGGGCTGATTGGCGGTCCTGCCTTTCCAGACTTGCCTCTATGTTGGTCCTCCCACCCGAACTCACCCACCGCCAGGCCACGGCGTGCCTTGGCATGCTCATGCAGGGGCTCAAGGTGCACCGCGAGCCCGACGTAGTGGTGGACGCCCATGCGCTGATGGCGTTTGACACCTCGGCTCTGGCCGTGTTGCTGGAGTGCCGCCGCGAGGCGTTGTCGCTGGGCAAATCTTTTGCCGTGCAAGGCCTGCCGGCCGGGCTGGTGGGCATGGCGGGTTTGTATGGGGTCAACACATTGTTGGCACCCGCGACGACCTGACCCGAGGCGCCGGGGCGGCGGCGGTGCGATGCCAGTGCTTGGTCCACACACCAGCAGCTGCAGCTTTTGCCTCCTTGTCAGGCCATCGGCGCGCTGCACGGCGCTGTGTTGGGCAAGGCCGTAAAATCGTGGGCTCATGCCCGCAGTCTCATTCCAAGCCATCTCCAAAACCTTTGACACACCCAAAGGCCCTTTTCAGGCACTGAACCAGGTCAGTCTGGACATCGAGGAGGGCGAGTTCTTCGGACTCCTCGGCCCTAACGGTGCAGGTAAAACCACCCTCATCAGCATCCTTGCAGGCCTGGCCCGCGCCAGTCAAGGGCGCGTGCTGGTGCAAGGCAGTGACGTGCAGGTGAACTATGCCGAGGCGCGTCGCAAGCTCGGTGTGGTGCCGCAGGAACTGGTGTTCGACCCGTTCTTCAACGTGCGCGAATCGCTGCGCATCCAGTCGGGCTACTTCGGGGTGAAGAACAACGACGCCTGGATTGACGAGCTGCTCGAAAACCTCGGGCTGGCCGACAAGGCCAACGCCAACATGCGGCAACTCTCGGGCGGCATGAAGCGCCCCGTGTTGGTGGCGCAGGCCCTGGTGCACAAGCCGCCCATCATCGTGCTCGACGAGCCCACCGCGGGCGTGGATGTGGAGCTGCGCCAGACCCTGTGGCATTTTGTGGCGCGCCTCAACAAAGAAGGCCACACCGTGCTGTTGACCACACATTACCTGGAAGAGGCCGAGGCCCTTTGCGGGCGCATTGCGATGCTCAAGTCCGGGCGTATCGTGGCCCTGAACCGCACGAGCGAGTTGCTGCAGGCGGCGTCCGGCAGCGTTTTGCAGCTCAAGACCGATGCGGCCTTGCCGCCCGCACTCGCGATGGTGGCCCGTGTCACTGGCCGCATCGTGCAGCTTACCGCACATGACGCGGCCGAGATCGAAAGCCATCTGGCGGCGCTGCGCGTGGCGGGTGTGGATGTGCACGACATGGAGATCCGCAGGCCCGACCTGGAGGATGTGTTTTTGCAAGTCATGTCGGGCACCTCGGCGTCCAATATTTCGATGGAAGAGGTGGCGTCCGCCGCCGCGCCGGGCCGCCCCAAGGAAGGCGCGGCCCCCTCGGGGGGCAGTGAGGACACGGCAGTGCCGAGCGTGGGGGCACGACGATGACCGGTTGGCAGACTCTTTTTTACAAGGAAGTGCTGCGGTTCTGGAAGGTGAGCTTTCAGACCGTCGCCGCACCGGTGTTGACGGCGGTGTTGTACCTGCTGATCTTTGGCCATGTGCTGGAAGACCACGTGAAGGTGTACGACAGCATCAGCTACACCGCCTTTCTGGTGCCGGGCCTGGTGATGATGAGCGTGCTGCAGAACGCTTTTGCCAACAGTTCTTCGAGCCTGATCCAGAGCAAGATCATGGGCAGCCTCGTGTTTGTGCTGCTCACGCCGTTGTCGCACTGGGCCTGGTTTGTGGCGTACGTTGGTTCGTCCATGGTGCGCGGGCTGGTGGTGGGGCTGGGTGTGTTCATCGTCACGCTGGCCTTTGCGCGGCCCGAGTTTGCGGCGCCGCTGTGGATTTTGGCTTTTGCCGTGCTGGGTGCCGGCCTGCTGGCCACGCTGGGTTTGATTGCGGGCCTGTGGGCTGACAAGTTCGATCAACTCGCGGCTTTTCAGAACTTTGTGGTTGTGCCCATGACGTTCCTCTCCGGCGTGTTTTATTCCATCCAGTCGCTGCCCCCGTTCTGGCAGACCGTGAGCCACCTCAATCCGTTCTTCTACATGATTGATGGGTTCCGCTATGGCTTTTTTGGCCAAAGCGATACTTCACCTTGGCTGAGCCTCACCATCTTGGGCGCGGCCTGGCTGGCGGTGAGCTTTCTGGCAGTGCATCTGCTGCGCATCGGCTACAAAATCAGAAACTGACATGACTGCAGACCAACTCAAAGACATCATCACCGCGGGCCTTGCCTGTGAACACATCACGCTCGAAGGGGATGGCCGCCACTGGTATGCCACCATCGTCTCGGCCGAGTTCGAGGGCAAGCGCGCCATTCAGCGCCATCAGCGCGTGTATGCCACGCTGGGCGCCAAAATGCACACGGACGAAGTGCATGCGCTGTCGATGAAAACCTTTACACCGGCCGAGTGGGCGACGCAAGGGCAGTAAGCCCTCCCACTGGCCTACCGCATGGTTACTCATTTATTGATAGCTGGTGGCGCTTTATGGATAAGCGCTAGAGGCCATTTTTATTCATATTTTTAGTTTTTGAGATGGACAAACTCCTGATTCGCGGCGGACGTACCTTGCAAGGCGAGGTGCTGGTGTCGGGCGCCAAGAACGCCGCCTTGCCGGAGTTGTGTGCGGCGCTGCTCACGGCCGACCCGGTCACCTTGCTCAATGTGCCCCAGTTGCAGGATGTGAGCACCATGCTCAAGCTCATCCGCAACATGGGCGTCACCGCAGAGCGCGCGGACGATTGCACGGTGCGTATCAATGCCAGTGGCCTCAATACCCCCGAAGCGCCCTACGAGCTGGTCAAGACCATGCGTGCCTCGGTGCTGGCGCTGGGCCCGCTGCTGGCGCGCTTTGGTGAGGCCACGGTGTCGCTGCCCGGCGGCTGTGCGATTGGGTCCCGCCCCGTGGACCAGCACATCAAGGGCCTGGCCGCCATGGGCGCCGAGATCGTGGTCGAACACGGCTACATGATCGCCAAGCTGCCCGCTGGCTGGACCCGCCTGAAGGGCGCGCGCATCACCACCGACATGGTCACGGTGACAGGCACCGAGAACTTCCTCATGGCCGCCGCACTGGCCGAGGGCGAGACGGTGCTGGAAAACGCCGCGCAAGAGCCCGAAATTTCGGATCTGGCCGAGATGCTGATCGCCATGGGCGCCAAGATCGAAGGCCACGGCACCAGCCGCATCTGCATCCAGGGCGTCGAAAAGCTGCATGGCTGCACCCACCGCGTGGTGGCCGACCGCATCGAGGCGGGCACCTTTTTGTGCGCCGTAGCCGCCACGGGCGGTGACGTGGTGCTGCGCCATGGACGCGCCGACCACCTCGACGCCGTGATCGAAAAGCTGCGCGAAGCGGGCGCCACCGTGCAGGCGGTGGATGGCGGTATCCGTGTGCAAAGCGCTGGCGGCGCCACGCTCAAGGCCCAGGGCTTTCGCACCACCGAATACCCCGGCTTTCCCACCGACATGCAGGCGCAGTTCATGGCGCTCAACTGCATCGCCCAGGGCACGGCCACGGTGACCGAGACGATTTTTGAGAACCGCTTCATGCACGTCAACGAGCTGGTGCGGCTGGGCGCGAAGATCCAGGTGGATGGCAAGGTGGCGGTGATCGAGGGTTTGCCGCGCCTCTCGGGTGCCACCGTGATGGCCACCGACCTGCGCGCCTCGGCCAGCCTCGTCATCGCAGGCCTGGTGGCCGACGGTGAAACCGTGGTAGATCGCATCTACCACCTGGACCGCGGCTACGACTGCATGGAAGCCAAACTGCGCGGCATCGGCGCTGATATTGAAAGAATCGGATGAGCATGATCACCCTGGCCCTTTCCAAGGGCCGCATCTTTGACGAAACCCTGCCGCTGCTGGCCGCCGCAGGCATCGAGGTGCTGGAAGACCCTGAGAAGTCGCGCAAGCTCATCCTGCCGACCAACCAGCCTAACGTGCGCGTGGTGCTGGTGCGCGCCACCGACGTGCCCACCTACGTGGAATACGGCGGTGCCGACATCGGTGTGACGGGCAAGGACACCCTCATCGAGCACGGCGGCCAGGGCCTTTACCAGCCGCTGGACCTGCGCATTGCCAAGTGCCGGGTGAGCGTGGCCGTGCGCAACGACTTTGATTACGAACGCGCCGTCAAGCAGGGCTCCCGCTTGAAGGTGGCCACCAAATACACCAGCATCGCCCGCGACTTCTTCGCCACCAAGGGTGTGCACGTGGACATGGTCAAGCTCTACGGCAGCATGGAACTGGCGCCCCTTATCGGCTTGGCCGACGCCATCGTGGACCTGGTGTCCACCGGCAACACGCTCAAGGCCAACCACCTGGTGGAGGTGGAGCGCATCATGGACATCAGCTCGTACCTCGTGGTCAACCAAGCCGCGCTCAAGCTCAAGCAGGCGCCGCTACGCCGCATCATTGATGCGTTTGCCTCGGCCATACCGGCTGAAAAAAACTGACCTTTACCCAACAACTGACACTATGAACTTGGTAGCTGCTCCCGCCCGTCTGTCCACCGCTGCGGCCACTTTTGAGGCTGATTTTGCAGCCCGCCTGCATTGGTCTGCCGACACCGACGCGGCCATCGAGCAGCGCGTGGCCGACATCCTGGCCGATGTGCAAAAGCGCGGCGACGCGGCCGTGCTGGAGTACACCGCCCGCTTCGACGGCCTCAGTGCCCTCAACATGGCCGCACTGGAGCTGACGCAAGCCGACTTCAAGGCAGCGTTCGATGCCATTCCAGAGGCCCAGCGTGATGCGCTACAGGCTGCTGCGAAGCGCGTGCGCAGCTACCACGAGGCGCAGAAGAAGGCCTCGGGTGAGAGCTGGAGCTACCGCGACGAAGACGGCACGCTGCTGGGTCAGAAGGTCACGCCGGTAGACCGCGTTGGCATCTACGTGCCCGGCGGCAAGGCCGCGTACCCTTCCAGCCTGCTGATGAACGCCATCCCGGCCCACGTGGCGGGTGTGCAGGAGATCATCATGGTCGTGCCCACGCCCGTGCGTGGCAGTGTGGCCACGGGCGGCTCAGGCGCGCAACTGGCGTCGGACAAAGGCGAGCGCAATGATCTGGTGCTGGCCGCTGCGTATGTGGCCGGTGTGACCCGCGCCTTCACCATCGGCGGCGCCCAGGCTGTGGCCGCACTGGCGTACGGCACGGCCACCGTGCCCAAGGTTGACAAGATCACCGGCCCCGGCAACGCCTACGTGGCAAGTGCCAAGAAGCGTGTGTACGGCACCGTGGGTATTGACATGATTGCAGGCCCGAGCGAAATCCTGGTGCTGGCCGACGGCACCACGCCGCCCGACTGGGTGGCCATGGACCTATTCAGCCAGGCCGAACACGACGAGCTGGCGCAGAGTATCCTGCTGTGCCCCGACGCTGCCTATCTCGACGCCGTGCAGCGCGAGATCGACCGCCTGCTGCCCACCATGCCCCGTGCCGAGATCATCGCCAAGAGCCTCACGGGCCGGGGCGCGCTGATCCTGACGAAAGACATGGAAGAAGCCTGCGAGATCAGCAATCGCATCGCTCCTGAACACCTGGAGGTCAGCAGCACCGACCCACACCGCTGGGAGCCGTTGCTGCGCCACGCCGGTGCCATCTTTCTGGGCGCCTACACCTCCGAGAGCCTGGGCGACTACTGCGCGGGCCCCAACCACGTGCTGCCCACCAGCGGCACTGCACGCTTCTCGTCACCGCTGGGCGTGTACGACTTCCAAAAGCGCAGCAGCATCATCGAAGTGAGCGAGGCCGGTGCCCAGGTGCTGGGCACCATCGCCGCCGAGCTGGCCTATGGCGAAGGCCTGCAGGCCCACGCGCAGGCCGCTGAGATGCGGCTCGAAAACCCGGTCAAGCCGCGCTGACCGCGCTGCGGGGCAGGGCAATGCCCGCAGCGTGGGTAGCGGGCACTGCCGTCACCGTCGGCGTTGCTGGAGCAGGGGCGGGTGCGGGCGGATAAGCCGCCCCTTCCACCGCCCGGTGCTGCGCCCAGTTCAGCCGTGCGGGCCGGTGGCCTTCAGCACTGACGCGCAGCCTGATGGGGCCAGTGAACGACAGACGCTGGCCTGCCTCCAGAAAATAGTCTTCCAGCAGACCGTCGCAGGTCACCCAGACGCGGCCTTGTTCCACTTCGAGCAGGGCGACGTCGCCCGCACGAAAGTCCAGCACCTGGACGGCCTGCAGCGGCGGCAGCGGCTGGCGCTTCCATTGCAGAGTGAGGGGCACCGCAGGCTGGGTGGGTAGCGTGGGCGATGACGGAGTGGGGGTGTTGTGCAGCGAGTTCATGCCTTCACTGTGCGGCCTCCAGCGGCGCATCGCTAGCCACAGGCAGGCGCGATCTGGGCCAGTACAGAACATCCAGTTCAACCATCTGTACTGTGCGTGCTGGCGCTTCTCTGTACTGCTCGTGGAGCGGGCTGCCAGTACAGAATTGCACCATGGCCACAGAAGACGCACCCCCGCTGTACCTGCAGATTGCCGAGCAACTGGCGCAACTCATCCGCAACGGCACCTTGGCACGCGGCGAAAAATTGCCGTCAGTGCGTGAGCTGGCGCGCCAGCACGCCGTAGCCCAAACCACCGTGGTGCAGGCCTACCACTGGCTGGAGGATGCGCGCTTGGTCACTGCGCGGCCGCGGTCAGGCTTTTTTGTCGCGGCGCGGCCTGTGAGCCTGCCAGAGCCCAGCACGCCGCGCCCCATGCGCCGCCCGCGCGAGGTGTCGGTGGATTGGCTGGGCCAGCGCATCCTGGGGCACAAGCAGCCCCAAGACATGGTTTCGTTCAGCAGCGGCACACCTGGCCCTGAGTTGTTCAACCCTGACCGTGTGCGGCGTGCCGTGGTGCGTGCCGCGCAGCGCAACCGCAACCTGCTGTGCACCTATCCCAGCTCATCGGGGCACGAGGACGCACGCCGTGCCCTGGCGCGTTACGCCGTCGGCCTGGGCTGCAGCCTGGACCCCGAGAACATCGTGATCACCGGCGGCTGCATGGACAGCATTGCGCTGTGCCTGCGCGCGGTGACGCAGCCGGGCGACGTGGTGGCGCTGGAGTCGCCCACGCATTTTTCTTTTCTGGAGGTGCTGCAGGGCCTGCATTTGAAGGCGCTGGAGATTCCCACCCACCCGCGCAACGGCCTGTCGCTGGATGCGCTCCAGCTAGCGCTCGATACGCAACCGGTGAAGGCCTTGATGGTGGTGCCCACGCTCAGCAACCCGCTGGGCAGTTGCATGCCCCAAGCCGAGCGCAAGCGCCTGGCGCAGATGGCGGCACGGCATGGCATGGCAGTCATCGAGGACGCGATTTACAACGACCTCGTGGAGGTGGACGAGATGCGCCGTACGGTCAAGTCGTATGACACCACAGGCCATGTGATGTTGTGCGACTCGTTCTCCAAGACGCTGGCGCCCGGCCTGCGCCTTGGCTGGCTGGAAGCTGGGCGCTGGGCCGACAAGCTGCGCGCCATCAAGGATCTGCAGGCGGGCGGCCAGTCGGCCGTGCTGGAGCTGGCGCTAGCCGATCTCATCACCCAGGCGGGCCACGCCGCGGCCATGCGCCAGCTGCGCGCGGCCGTGGCGGCGCGCATGGACGAGGTGCGCTGCATCATCGCCGCGCACTTCCCGCAGGGCACGCGCGTGAGCGACCCGCCCGGTGGTCTGTTGTTGTGGCTGGAGCTGCCCCGTGCCCTCGATTCGGTGCAATTGCATGAAGCCTGCCTGGCCCAGCAGATCCTCATTGCTCCCGGCACGGTGTTCAGCGCCAGCGGACGCTTTCGCAACTGCCTGCGCATCGGTGTGGGGGGTGACTGGTCGCCAGCCCATCTAGCGGCGCTGCGCACTGTGGGCGATATGGCCTGCCAGATGCTGCAGAGCGGGACACCCCGGAAGGCGGCGTAACTTATAAAACAACACGAAGTTCGTGTTGCACGAACTTCGTGTAATATTTTGCCCATGAAGAACATCACCGTGACCATGGACGACACCGTTGCCGAATGGGTGCGCGTGGAAGCCGCCAAGCGCGGTAGCAGCGTCTCGCGCCTGCTCGGTGAATGGCTGGCCGAAAAGATGCGCCAGGAAGACGCCTATGCCCAGGCCATGCGCGAGGCGCTGGGGTTTGAGTCCTGGGGCGCATCGACTGGTCCCTACGTGCCGCGCGAAACGCTGTTTCTGCGCTGAACGTTGGAAGCGGCATGAGCACTGTCCCCATCTTTGTCGACACCGAAATCCTGCTCGCCAGCGTGGACGACCGTGACGCCGAGCGTCAGGCGCGGGCGCGTGAATGGATCAGCTTTTGCTGGCAGACGCGCAGCGGCCGCATCAGCTCGCAGGTGCTCAATGAGCTGTACAACCAGGCCATCCAGCGTTTTGACGGCCCCCATGTGCTGCAGCAGGTGCGCGCCCAGGTGCGCCGCCTGCGCGTGTGGCTGCCGCCACACCTGGACTCGTACACCGTGGACGGCGCCTGGGACCTGCAGGACCGCTACCGCCTGGGCTACTGGGATGCGCTCATCCTGTCGTCCGCCCACCAGCAGGGCTGCCGCTACCTGCTGACCGAGGCGCTGCCGCACAACCAGCCGATGGACGCCGTGCGCCCCATCAACCCTTTTCTTGTCACCCCCAACGAACTGGACACCACCGAATGACTACTCCCGCGTCGTCTCCCCTCCAGGCCCTGGCCCGCATTCGCCCCGACGTGCGCGCCATGCACGCTTACGGCGTGCAGCCCTCCACCGGCATGCTCAAGATGGACGCGATGGAGAACCCCTTCCGCCTGCCCGCGCATCTGCAGGCCGCGTTGGGCCAGCGCCTGGGAGCGGTGGCACTCAACCGCTACCCCGGCGACCGCCTGCTGGACCTGAAGGCGGCCCTCGCCAAATACGCCGGAATGCCCGAGGGCTACGGCATCGTGCTGGGCAATGGTTCAGACGAACTCATCACACTGCTGGCACTGGCCTGCGCCCAATCCGGCACGGGCCAGCGCGCCACCATGCTCGCGCCCATGCCGGGCTTTGTGATGTACCCGCTGTCGGCGCAACTGCAGGGGCTGGACTTTGTCGGCGTGCCGCTCACGCCCGACTTCGAGCTGGACGAGCCCGCCATGCTCGACGCCATCGCCCAGCACCAGCCTGCCATCACCTACATTGCCTACCCCAACAACCCCACGGCCACGCTGTGGGACGAAGGCGCGGTGGAGCGCATCATCGACGCCGCAGGCGCCCAGGGTGGCATCGTGGTCATGGACGAGGCCTACCAGCCGTTTGCCAGCCGCACCTGGATCGACCGCATGCGCGCCGAGCCCGCGCGCAACGCCCACGTGCTGCTCATGCGCACGCTCAGCAAGTTTGGCCTGGCGGGCGTGCGCCTGGGCTACCTCATCGGGCCCGCTGCCTTTGTCAGCGAAATCGACAAGGTGCGCCCACCTTACAACGTGAGCGTGCTCAACTGTGAAGCCGCGCTGTTTGCGCTCGAGCATGCCGAGGTGTTTGCCGCCCAGGCCGCCGAAATCCGTGCCGAGCGCACCACACTCGTCGCCGCGCTGCGCCAGATGCCCGGGGTCGAAAAGTGCTGGGACAGCGAGGCCAACATGGTCCTCATTCGCGTGGCGGATTCTGCCAAGGCATACGAGGGCATGAAAAACCGCAAGGTCCTCGTCAAGAACGTTTCTACAATGCACCCATTGCTGGCCAACTGCCTGCGCCTCACAGTGGGCAACGCTGACGACAACGCGCAGATGCTGGCCGCACTCCAAGCCTCCCTATGACTTCCTCCGCACTCGTACCCTCCGCCCCATCGGCCGACCCGATGGCCGACCGCATTGCCGAGGTCAGCCGCAACACCGCCGAGACGCGCATCAATGTGCGCATCAACCTCGACGGCACCGGCCAGGCCAAACTCTCCACCGGCATTGGATTTTTTGACCACATGCTCGACCAGATCGCCCGCCACGGGCTGATCGACCTCGACATCGACTGCGAAGGCGACCTGCACATCGACGGCCACCACACGGTGGAAGACGTGGGCATCACCCTGGGCCAGGCGTTTGCGCGCGCCGTGGGCGACAAGAAGGGCATTCGCCGCTACGGCCACGCCTATGTGCCGCTGGATGAAGCCCTGTCGCGCGTGGTCGTCGACTTCTCGGGTCGCCCCGGCCTGCACATCGACGTGAAGTTCACGGCCGGCAGCATCGGCCAGCTCGACACACAGCTGGTGTATGAGTTCTTCCAGGGCTTTGTGAACCACGCGGGCGTCACGCTGCACGTCGACAACCTCAAGGGCGTCAACGCCCACCACCAGTGCGAGACGATCTTCAAGGCGTTTGGGCGCACGCTGCGCGCAGCGCTGGAGCGCGACCCGCGCTCGGTGGGCGTGATTCCGTCCACCAAGGGTTCGTTGTGAAAATTTTAGGTCAAATCGGGCGCTAGCGCTTGATAGATAAGCGCTAGCAGCTATGAATATGGAAGCAAAAACCGTTGTGGTGGTGGACTATGGCATGGGCAACCTGCGCTCAGTGTCACAGGCCGTGCAGGCCGCAGCCGAGGGCTCGGGCTGGACCGTGGTCGTCACCCAGCGCCCCGAAGACGTGCGCTCCGCACAGCGCATCGTGCTGCCAGGGCAGGGCGCCATGCCCGACTGCATGCGCGAGCTGCGCGAGTCCGGCCTGCAGGAATCGGTGCTCGAAGCCGCTGCCAGCAAGCCGATGTTTGGCGTGTGCGTGGGCATGCAGATGCTGCTGGACCACAGTGCCGAGGGCCCAAACGGAGGAACGCCCGGCCTGGGCCTGATCCCTGGCGATGTGCTCAAGTTTGACCTCGCAGGCCGCACCCAGCCCGACGGCAGCCGCTTCAAGGTGCCCCAGATGGGCTGGAACCAGGTGCGGCAGATGCCCCACGCCCACCACGGCGGTGGCGTGCACCCGGTGTGGGCTGGCGTGCCGGACGGCAGCTACTTTTACTTTGTGCACAGTTTCTACGCCGTGCCGCAAAATCCTGCCCACTGCGCGGGGCAAACGGACTACGGCGGTTTGTTCGCCGCCGCCATTGCGCGCGATAATATTTTTGCCACCCAGTTTCACCCGGAGAAAAGCGCGGAGCATGGCCTGGCCCTGTACCGCAATTTTCTGCACTGGAATCCCTGATCCCTTAACCCCCACCCGTTCGGGCCGAGCTGCGTCTCGCCCTTTTTCACCCGAACTTCACCACCATGCTGCTCATCCCCGCCATCGACCTCAAAGACGGCCACTGCGTTCGCCTCAAACAAGGCGATATGGACCAATCCACCACCTTTGGTGAAGACCCCGCCGCCATGGCTCGCAAATGGGTGGATGCCGGCGCACGCCGCCTCCACCTGGTGGACCTGAACGGTGCGTTTGCGGGCGTGCCCAAAAACTACAGCGCGATCAAGTCCATCCTTAAAGAAGTCGGTGACGACATCCCCGTGCAACTCGGCGGCGGCATCCGTGACCTGGACACCATCGAGAAATACATCGACGGCGGCCTGCGCTACGTGATCATCGGCACGGCTGCGGTCAAGAACCCCGGTTTTCTGAAGGACGCCTGCAGCGCCTTCGGCGGCCACATCATCGTGGGGCTCGACGCCAAGGACGGCAAGGTGGCCACCGACGGCTGGAGCAAGCTCACTGGCCACGAAGTGGTGGACCTGGCCAAGAAGTTCGAGGACTGGGGCGTTGAATCCATCATCTACACCGACATCGGCCGCGACGGCATGCTCTCGGGTATCAACATCGACGCCACGGTGAAGCTAGCGCAAGCGCTGTCCATCCCTGTGATCGCCTCGGGCGGCCTGTCGAACATGACCGATATCGAGCAGCTGTGCGCGGTGGAGAGCGAAGGCGTCGAAGGTGTGATCTGCGGCCGGGCCATCTACAGCGGTGACCTCGACTTTGCTGCGGCGCAAGCGCGTGCCGACGAACTGAACGGCTAAGGACTGCATGCTCGCCAAACGCATCATCCCCTGCCTCGACGTTACCGGAGGCCGCGTGGTCAAGGGCGTCAATTTCGTCGAATTGCGCGATGCGGGCGACCCGGTCGAGATCGCAGCACGCTACAACGCGCAGGGTGCCGACGAGCTGACCTTCCTGGACATCACCGCCACCAGCGACGGCCGGGATTTGATCCTGCACATCATTGAGGCTGTGGCCAGCCAGGTGTTCATTCCGCTCACCGTGGGCGGCGGCGTGCGCACGGTGGAAGACGTGCGCAGGCTGCTCAATGCGGGTGCTGACAAGACCAGCTTCAATTCGGCCGCTATTGCCAACCCCGACGTCATCAACGCCGTATCTGCCAAGTACGGTGCGCAGTGCATCGTGGTGGCCATCGACGCCAAGCGCCGCTCGGCCGAGGATGCGCAGCGCATTGGCGCCAACGGGCAGCCCGTCGGCGCAGGCTGGGATGTTTTCAGCCACGGAGGGCGCAAGAACACCGGCCTGGACGCCATCGCCTGGGCCTCCGAAATGGCGCAGCGCGGCGCGGGCGAAATCCTGCTGACCAGCATGGACCGCGATGGCACGAAGGCCGGGTTTGACCTGGAGCTGACCCGGGCCGTGAGCGATGCTGTCAGCGTGCCTGTGATCGCCTCGGGCGGCGTGGGCAACCTCGACCACCTGGCCGACGGCATCCAGACCGGCGGCGCCGACGCGGTGCTGGCGGCCAGCATCTTCCACTACGGTGAATACACGGTGGGCCAGGCCAAGGCCCGCATGGCCGAGCGCGGCATTCCGGTGCGCCTGTGATCGCACGGTTCGCGGGCGCGTGCGGGGTGCTGGCGGTGGCCCTCACGGCCACGGCGCTACCCGCTGCGGCGCAGCAGGTGCCGCCCCCGTCGTATGCGAGTTTTTCCGAGCGCCTGCCCTGCGTGCACCGCATTGGCCGGTGTTTTGACGCGACCATTGGCGGCAAGCCGGTGGAGGTAATTGCCGACAAGGCCGAATTCGACAAGCTCAAGGCCCTGCTGCAGACGCTGAACAACCATGTGCGTGACGTCCACTGGATCGTGCGCGAACCCGTGAAGGGCACCCTGGCGCTGGAAGTGGAAACCCGTGCCAACACGCTGGGTTTGCCACTGGTGGGCGATGAGAAGGAAGAGCCCGATGTCACCGGCTATGCCCTCGACGGCCAAGATTTGGAAAGCGAATCGGAGCTGGTGGCGCAGCAAAGCGTGCGCGTGAATGGTCAGCCGGTGGTGACGCAGCAGGAAACGCTCACACAAGACTTTTTGCCACCGGGCCGTTATGCCTTCGCCATCAAGTATCTGGGCCGCAAGAACTGGGATCGCAAGTGGGTGTTTCTCACCGTAGTGAAGTGAAGCCTTGATAAAAAAAGGCTCTAGCGCTTGATGGGTAAGCGTGGGCAGCTATTGTCCTTGTAGTTTTTGTCGCCCTGGTGTGGCACGGCCCTCGGTGGTCGACGGCACTGCTGCCATGCCCCATTTTCTTGTTGCTCTCTATTTTTGATAGCTATCAGCGCTTACTGGATAAGCGATAGAGGCCAAAATGGCCTCAAATCACCTCGCCCCGCATGGAGGGCGGTCATTCAAATCACCGACAATTCCGCGCATGAACTGGCTCAACGAAGTGAAATGGGACGCGCAGGGCCTGGTGCCTGTGATTGCGCAAGAGCAGGGCACGGGCGACGTGCTGATGTTTGCGTGGATGAACCGCGAGGCCCTGCAGAAAACGGCAGAACTCGGCCGCGCCGTGTACTTCAGCCGCTCGCGCAAGAAGCTGTGGTTCAAGGGCGAAGAATCCGGCCATGTGCAGACCGTGCACGAGATCCGCCTGGACTGCGACAACGACGTGGTTCTGCTCAAGGTCACCCAGCTCGGCCATGAACCCGGCATCGCGTGCCACACGGGCCGCCACAGCTGCTTTTTCAGCGTGCTCAAGGACGGTGCCTGGAGTGCCGTCGACCCGGTCTTGAAAGACCCTGAATCCATCTACAAGTAAGAGCCATGAGTTCAAACGATTCCCTGGCGCGCCTGGCGGCCATCATTGAAAGCCGCAAGCCCGTGAATGGCGGCGACCCGGACAAAAGCTATGTCACGCGTCTGCTGCACAAGGGGCCGGATGCGTTCCTGAAGAAGATTGGCGAGGAGGCCACTGAAGTCGTCATGGCGGCCAAGGATGTGGACCACGGCGCCGACAAGTCCAAGCTGGTCTATGAGGTGGCCGACCTGTGGTTCCACTCCATGGTGGCGTTGGCCCACTATGGCCTCACGCCCCAGGATGTGCTGACCGAACTGGAGCGCCGCGAGGGCACCAGCGGCATCGAAGAAAAAGCGTTGCGCAAGGCTGTTGCGCGGTCCACTGAGGAAGGGTCCCCATGAACGACATCATCGATGTGCAGAGCAATGAGCAGAAGGCCCAGGGCCTCAAGAACATCGGCTGGGTCAGCTATGTGCTGCACCTCATTGTGGCCGTGGGAGCCGTGCTGCCGGGTGCGCAGGCCAGCGCGCTGCTGCTGGTCATTGCGCTGGTGATCGATCTGGTCAAGCGTGGCGATGCCGAGGGCACCTGGCAGGCCAACCATTTCTCATGGCGCATCCGTTCGGTCATCTGGGCGGGGGTTTTGTATGTGGTGACCTCTCCCTTGTGGCTGTTGTTGATTGCGCCGGGCTGGATCGCCTGGGGGCTGATCTCTTTGTGGTTCCTTTATCGCATCGTGCGTGGCATGCTGGCCATGAGCAAGAACCAGGCGGTGGATGCCTGAGCCCCTGCCGCCGTTGCCATTGCAGCCCCAGCTGCAGCCGTTGCGCCGCCTGAACCTGGCCCTGCAGGGCGGTGGCTCTCACGGCGCGCTCACCTGGGGCGTGCTGGATGCGTTACTTGAGGACGGACAGTGGCAGTTTGACGGGGTGAGCGGCACCAGTGCGGGCGCCATGAACGCGGTGGCCATGGCCCACGGCTTTGCCAAGGCTGCTCACGAGCACAAAGACCCCCACGAAGCACACCTGGCCGGTTGCGCACAGGCGCGTGCGACGCTGGCCCGGCTGTGGGAGGGTGTGGGCACACTCGGCAGCCTGATGTGGGGCTCACCCCTGTCGGCCGCCAACCCGATGATGGGGATGATGCGCCAGTGGTTGTCGCCATACCAGACCAACCCGCTCAACATCAACCCCCTGCGCCGCCTGCTGGAGCGTGAGGTGGATTTTGAGCTGTTGTGCTCAGCGCACCGTTCCCATACTGCCTTTCAGGGACCCAAGGTGTTTGTGTGTGCCACCAATGTTCGCACCGGGCGCGGGGAAATCTTCTCAGGCCCGCGGCTGAGCGCTGACGCTGTGATGGCATCCGCCTGCCTGCCGATGCTGTTCAAAGCCGTAGAGATCGATGGCCAACATTACTGGGACGGCGGCTATTCGGGCAATCCGGCATTGCACCCTCTGATTTACCAAACCGAGACCTCTGACGTCTTGCTGGTGCAGATCAACCCCATCGAACACCTGGAACTGCCGCATTCGGGCCAGGAGATCATGGAGCGCATGAACGAGGTCACCTTCAACGCCAGCCTGCTGGCCGAGTTGCGCGCCATTGAGTTCGTGCGCCGTTTGTTGGCCGAAGGCAAGCTGGATGCGCGCCGTTACAAAAGCGTGCGCATGCACCGCATCGATGGTGGTGCAGTGCTGGCGCCTTTTGGTGCTGACAGCAAGACCCGCGCTGATATGTCTTTTGTGCGCAAGCTGTTCGCCCTGGGCCGCACGGCGGGGCAGCAATGGCTGCATGCGCACCGCAAGGATGTGGGTGTGCGGCCCACCATCAAGATCGCTGACAATGCGTGAAGCTCCCTGTGTCGCCTGCGTCGCCTTCGCCCTCAGGGCGGCGCCACCCGCGGCCTGGCAAAGCCAGTTCCGCGGCGGCACCTGTTTTGGGCGCGCCGGTTTCAATGGCTTGCGGGCCAAGCGGCGCCCGGTTAACTGTTAACTTCGTACTGACATTTTTTTCCATGCACGATCCGAACTGCCTCTTCTGCAAAATCATCGCAGGCCAGATTCCTTCGAAGAAGGTCTACGAAGACGAAGAAATCTTCGCCTTCCACGACATCCACCCCTGGGCTCCCGTGCACTTTTTGATGGTGCCCAAGGTGCATGTCCCTTCGATGGCGCAGGTCACCGACGAACATGCGGGGGTGTTGGGGCGCATGATGGCGCTGGCGCCGAAGCTGGCGCTGGAGCAGGGCTGCAACCCGTACCCGGAGGGTGGCTTTCGCGTCGTGGTAAACACGGGACTTGAAGGGGGCCAGGAAATCCACCACCTGCATGTGCATGTGATGGGAGGCCCCCGTCCGTGGCTCAAAGGCTGAACCAGGCTGACGGGTTGTGCAGGGACATTCCCGCAGTTCTGCGTGGGCTGTGAACTCCTGTCACGCCCCCCGTCTAAAATGATTGCAATTCGTTAGGAGATATTCCATGGGCTCTTTTTCCATCTGGCACTGGCTGATCGTGCTGCTGATCGTCGTCATGGTTTTCGGCACCAAGAAGCTCAAGAACATGGGCTCCGATCTCGGGGGCGCCGTCAAGGGCTTCAAGGACGGCATGAAGGACGGTTCGGCCGACGCTGCAGCCACGCCACCCGCTGGCCAGGTTGCCAACAGCCAAGCCGCTGACAAGACCACCATCGATGTCGAAGCCAAGCAAAAAAGCTGATCGGCTTTCCACATTGGTACCCGCATTGGCTTGGTGTTTGATCTCCCATGATTGATATTGGCCTGTCCAAGATGGCGTTGATCGGCGCGGTGGCATTGATTGTCATCGGGCCTGAGAAGTTGCCTCGCGTGGCCCGCACGGTCGGCACACTGCTGGGCAAGGCGCAGCGGTATGTGGCTGATGTCAAGTCCGAGGTCAACCGGTCCATGGAGCTTGATGAGCTCAAGAAAATGAAGGACACGGTGGAAGGTGCTGCACGGGATGTGCACAACTCCATCCAGACCAGCGCCAGCGAGTTCGAAAAGGACTGGTCAGAGGCCACGGGTACCGCCAGTGATGCCAATGCAGCCCTGCAAGACCAGTCGGCAGTGGTGCCGGCCTACAAACACCCAGGCAAAAACTGGCGCCTCAAGCGCGGCGCCATGCCCCAGTGGTACAAGTCCAAGAGCGGCGTACGTACCAAGGCGCAATCTGGCGCGGCCCGTGTGGCCCGTTACCGTCCCCAAAAATTCCACTGATGCAGCAGCCAGCAGCGCCCTGCGCGCTGTGCGGGCGACGATCCTGACGCCCACGAAAACCCAACATGTCCGAAACCCCTTCCAAAGAAGACGAGCTGGCCGGCAGCGAGCAGCCGTTTGTTCAGCACCTGATGGAGCTGCGCGACCGGATGGTCAAGGCCATCATCGCCATCGGCATTGCGGCGGCGATCCTGTTCTTCTTTCCTGGCCCTGGCGAGCTGTACGACTTTCTGGCAGCGCCTTTGGTCGCCCACCTGCCCAAGGGGGCCACGCTGATTGCCACCTCTGTGATCTCGCCGTTCATGGTGCCGCTCAAGATTTTGCTGATGGCAGCCTTTTTGCTGGCGCTGCCTTTTGTGTTGTGGCAGGTGTGGGCATTTGTGGCCCCTGGCCTTTACTCGCATGAGAAAAAGCTGGTGTTGCCGCTGGTCATCTCCAGCACACTGCTGTTCTTCATCGGCGTGGCTTTTTGCTATTACATGGTGTTTGGCCAGGTGTTTGCGTTTATTCAGAGCTTTGCACCCAAGAGCATTACCGCCGCGCCAGACATTGAGGCGTATTTGAGCTTTGTGTTGTCGATGTTCCTGGCGTTTGGCCTGGCTTTTGAGGTACCGATTGCGGTTGTGGTGCTGGCCCGCATGGGAGTGGTCAGCGTCGAGAAGCTCAAGGAGTTTCGCGGCTACTTCATTGTGCTGGCGTTCGTGATTGCTGCCATCGTGACGCCGCCGGACGTGGTCTCCCAGCTATCGCTGGCCATACCCATGTGCATACTTTATGAAGTGGGCATCTGGGCCGCGCAGCTTTTCATCAAGCACACCAAGGCACCGGAAGAGAGCACCGAGACCGCATCTAATCCCTGATCGTGGGGGTTTGATGGTCAAAATGGTCTCTAGCGCTTATCTGGCAAGCGCTGATTGCTATCATTTTATGGTAAATCAACCCACTCAGCTTTGACTGTGCTGGCGGGTTGGGCGCATACCCCCGAAAACTGGCGCGCTCCCATCGCCAGTACCACTGCGGAACCGGCTTTGCCGGGCTGCTGGAGGCGGTTAACCTCCGGGGAAAGCCGCGAAGCGGTTCAGGGGGCTTCTGCTCCCTTACCTTCTCACATTGCGCTGGGGCTTAGGCCGCACACCGGGGCTGATGTTCAGTTCCACCATCGTGTCGCCGCGCTGCACGGTAAACGCTGAGGCCGTGCCAGGCTTGAGGGCGGCCACTGCGGTGAGCAGCTCCGACACATTGCCTACATTTTTGCCATCCACCCGCACGATCACGTCGCCGGGACGCATGCCCGCTTGCGCTGCAGGTCCGTCCTGCAGCACGCCGGTGATGATCACGCCTTCGGTGGCTTTTTTCACGCCAAAGGTCTCGGCGAGTTCGGGCGACAGTTCATTGGGCTCCACGCCAATCCAGCCGCGGGTGACCTGTCCGTCCTTCACGATGCCGTCCAGCACTAGCCGTGCGGTGGACACCGGGATGGCAAATCCGATGCCCATGCTGCCGCCCGAGCGTGAATAAATGGCGGTGTTGATACCCATCAGATGGCCGTTCACATCCACCAGCGCGCCGCCCGAGTTGCCAGGGTTGATGGCGGCGTCGGTCTGGATGAAGTTCTCAAACGTGTTGATGCCCAGCTGAGTGCGGCCCAGAGCGCTCACGATGCCGCTGGTCACAGTCTGGCCCACGCCAAATGGGTTACCAATGGCCAGCACCTGGTCGCCCACGTCGAGTTGGTCCGAGTTGCCCAGGACGATGACGGGCAATTTGTCGAGGTCGATCTTGAGGATGGCCAGATCGGTGTCCGGGTCCGTGCCGATCACGCTGGCGCGGGTGCGGCGGCTGTCGGTCAGTGTCACTTCGATCTCGTCGGCACCTTCCACCACGTGGTTGTTGGTCATGATGTAGCCGTCGGGGCTGATGATCACACCGCTGCCCAGCCCTGCCTGCGACTGACTGCCCTGGTCGCCAAAAAAGAACTGGAACCAGGGGTCGTTGCTGCGCGGGTGCCGCACTGCCTTGCTGGTGTTGATGCTGACCACCGCGGGCGACGCCTTGCGCGCTGCGGCGCTGAAGCTGCCGGATGCGGGTTGTGAAGTGGGCGCTCCCGGGGCTTCGATCAGCGCTATCCCTGCCCCGGAGCGCGTGGCGCCCCGGTCCAGCCAGCCGGGCTGCAAGGTGGCAACTACAAAGTAGGCGGCAACAAGCACGGTGACGGCCTGGGAGAAGAGTAGCCAAATGCGCTTCATGGTATGGGGGAGTGACTCAAGGGCAGGGGCGTAAAACGCGGTTTCGCCGTACGGCGGCTATAGCGGGATTGTCGCTGAATGGCTTGCCCACCCGCGATCAGGGGCTTGCGAGGCGCAGGCAGCCAGATGTTTTTGGAGAGGGTGCCCCTTAAATTTGTTTAACTTTTTTTGCCACTTTCATCATTTTGCCGATGGTGTAAACCCTGTAGGGCGCCCGCTAGCGATGCCGACAATGAAATTGCAACAGTAGATTGCATCAACATCACGGAGACATCTATGACGCATAGCAACACCTCGCGCCGACGCAGCCTGCTTAAGGGAGCCGCCATTGCGGCAGGCGCCCTGAGCGCACCCATGGTCGCCACGGCGCAGACGACCACGAGTCTGCGCTTTCAGAGCACCTGGCCTGCCAAAGACATCTTTCACGAGTACGCGCTGGACTTCGCGAAAAAGGTCAATGACATGGCCAGCGGTCGCCTCAAGATCGAGGTGTTACCTGCGGGCGCGGTGGTGCCAGCGTTTCAGCTACTGGAGGCGGTTGCCAAGGGCACGCTTGATGGCGGACACGGTGTGGTGGCCTACCACTATGGCAAGAACTCTGCGTTGGCATTGTGGGGCTCCGGACCTTCTTTCGGCATGGATCCCAACATGCTGCTGGCCTGGCACAACTACGGCGGCGGCAAAGAGCTGCTGGAAGAAATCTACAAAAGCCTGAATCTGGATGTGGTGTCGTACCTTTATGGCCCGATGCCCACGCAGCCATTTGGCTGGTTCAAGAAACCAATTGCCAAAGCCGAGGACATGAAGGGCGTCAAGTTTCGCACCGTGGGTCTGGCGGTGGACATGTACACCGACATGGGCGCCGCGGTAAACCCGTTACCTGGCGGCGAAATCGTGCCCGCGCTGGACCGCGGACTGATCGACGGTGCCGAGTTCAATAACGCATCGTCCGACCGCCTGCTGGGCTTTCCGGATGTGGTCAAGAACTGCATGCTGCAAAGCTTTCACCAAAGTGGCGAACAGTTCGAAATCCTGTTCAACAAAAGCAAGCTCACTGCGCTGCCTGCAGAACTCAAATCCATCATCGACTACGCAGTGCAGGCTGCCAGTGCCGACATGAGCTGGAAAGCGATCGAGCGCAATAGCAAGGACTACGACGAACTCAAGAAGCAGGGCGTCAAGTTCTACAAGACACCGGATGCCATCTTGCGTGGGCAACTGGCAGCGTGGGACAAGATCATGGCCAAAAAAGGCGGAGAGAACGCCATGTTCCAGAAGATTCTGGAATCGCAAAAAGTGTTCGCGCAGCGCGCTGGCCAATGGCAGAACGACTACACCGTGGACTTCAAGATGGCCTACAACCATTACTTTGGGCGCGGCGCCAAGAAGAGCTGAAGGGCTGCGGCCCCTTGGGGGCAGTGCAGTGGGGGCCCCGCGCCGTGCACGTTGATGTGCGCGTCCACGCGGCGACCCGCGCTGTAATGCCCATGGGCGCCAACCGGCGCCCATTTTTGTGTTTTGCCTAGGGTAGCCATGCAAAAATTTTTACTGGCCGTCGACCGGCTCTCGACCTGGTTCGGCAAGGCCTGTGCCTGGAGTGTGATCGGCCTCACTGCGCTGATCACCTGGGAGGTGTTCTCCCGGTATGTGCTCAACACGCCGCATGCCTGGGTGCTGGACGCCCAGATCATGCTATATGGGTTTCTCTTCATGACCGCAGGCGCCTACACGTTGGCCAAAAGCGGCCATGTGCGGGGCGATGTGCTGTACGGGTTTTTTCAGCCGCGCACGCAGGCCTGGATTGATTTGCTGCTGTACATCCTGTTCTTCTTGCCGGGCATCGTCGCGTTGACTTATGCGGGCTGGTACTTCTTTCAGGATTCTCTGGGCATGCGGGAACAGACCTTCAACGCCGACCCGCTGCCGGTGTACCCGTTCAAGTTCGTGGTGCCGCTGGCCGGCGCCTTCTTGCTGCTGCAAGGGGTTGTGGAAATCATCCGCTGCGTGATTTGCATCCGTACCGGCGAATGGCCGCGGCGCGAAGGCGACGTGGAGGAGGTGGACGTCGACAAACTCAAGCAGATGGTGCACGTCAAAGACGCGGACATTGACGCGCTGGACAGCCTTGTTGTGCAGAAGAAAGGCGGCCAGTAATGAAAGTTCGCAAGGAACTGTATTTCGGCTTCACGCTGATGGGCCTGATCGTCATTGCGGCCCTGGGGATGGTGTTCAGCGTCGACAGGATGACCAACGGGCACTATGGCTTGTTGATGCTGTCGCTGGTGGTGGTGGCCATCATGCTGGGCTTTCCGACCGCGTTCACGCTGATGGGCATGGGCATGTTGTTTGCCTTTTTCGCCTATCACTCCGGGGATCAGTCCGCCGCCGGGGCGATGAAGCAGACGCTGGACCTCATGGTGCAACGCGCGTTCTCGGTGATGAGCAACGACGTATTGATCTCGATTCCGTTGTTCGTTTTCATGGGCTATCTGGTTGAGCGCGCCAACCTGATTGAAAAGCTCTTTCATAGCTTGCATCTGGCGTTGTCACGTGTGCCGGGCTCGTTGGGCGTGGCCACGCTGGTCACCTGTGCGGTGTTTGCCACGGCCACGGGCATCGTGGGCGCGGTGGTCACGCTGATGGGCTTGCTGGCCTTGCCGCAAATGCTGCGCGCGGGCTACGACGTTCGGCTGTCCGCGGGGGTTATCACGGCGGGGGGCTGCCTGGGCATTCTCATCCCGCCTTCGGTGCTGTTGATCGTGTACGGCGCCACGGCGGGTGTGTCGGTGGTGCAGCTGTATGCGGGTGCGTTCTTCCCGGGCATCATGCTTGCCGGTTTGTACATCCTGTATGTGGTGTTGATGGCCAAGATCAAGCCGCAGTGGGCGCCTCAGCTCTCCGCGGCGCAGCGGCTGGTGCCTCTTCCACCCGGCCTCAAAGCCATTGGTGCCACATCCGACGGGTGGGCGGTGGGCAACATCGTCAACGCCTTGAAGGGAAAACGCAATCAGGCCGTGCCTACCCGTTACCTCCTGGGCCAACTTGGCGTTGCATTGTTGCCTGCGCTGCTGTTTGCGCTTGTGGCCGTGTCCAGCTACCAGAGTGTGACCCGTGTCGCCGTGGTGGAGACCTATGAAGGTTTGCAGCCCATGGGTGCCGGGACGAACGAGGACGAACAGGCCAGCGACAGCGGGGGACTTGCCGAGCCCGGCGGGGCGGGCTTGTCGGAGCCTCCCAGCGACGAGGCTGGCGGCGTGGCAGAGCCGCCCGGTGCGGATGCCTCTGCCGCAACGGCAGACGCGGTGGCCGAACCCCCCGGCGCTTCGGGCGGGTTGTCGGCTCCTCCCGGGTCGGCAGATGCCGCTGCAGCTGGCGAAGCCTTGCATGCATCCTCCACCCAGCCTGCGCCCCTGGGTTACTGGATCGGCCTGGGTGTGGGAGCACTGGCATTGGCCGTTTTCTACGGCATACTGAGTCACGCGCGGTTGGAAGTTTTCAAGATGCTGCTGTCCAGCTTCTTCCCGCTATTGATCCTGATCCTGTCCGTGCTCGGGTCCATCGTGTTTGGCCTGGCCACCCCCACGGAGGCCGCTGCCGTGGGAGCGTTTGGCGGGTTCGTGCTGGCGGCGGCCTATCGACAGCTGACGTTTGGTGTGGTCAAAGAATCGGTGTACCTGACGGCCAAGACCAGTGCCATGGTCTGCTGGCTGTTTGTGGGCTCGGCGATTTTTTCAGCGGCGTTTGCTTTGCTGGGCGGGCAGGAACTCGTGGAGCAATGGGTGCTGAGCATGAACCTCAGCAAGACACAGTTTCTGGTGCTGTCGCAGGTCATCATCTTCATCCTGGGATGGCCGCTGGAATGGACCGAGATCATCGTGATCTTCATGCCCATCTTTATCCCGCTGCTGGACAACTTTGGCGTGGACCCGCTGTTCTTTGGCCTGCTGGTGGCGTTGAACTTGCAAACTGCGTTCTTGAGCCCGCCGGTGGCCATGAGCGCGTTTTATCTGAAAGGAGTGGCGCCCAAACATGTGACGCTGAACCAGATTTTTGCGGGCATGCTGCCGTTCATGGGCATCCAGATTGTGGCCATCGTGTTGCTGTATCAGTTTCCGGGTATCGGCCTGTGGCTGCCGCAGGTGCTTTACCGGTGATCGAGGGCTCAGGCGACTGAATGTGAACAAGGCGCCCCGGTGGCGCCTTGTTCCTTTTGGGGCGGCGGCGACAATACCGGCATGAGCATCTCCCGCACCGAACTCTTGCAGGCTTTTGATAGCTTGCTGCAACCCGAGCGCTTCAAGGACTATGGCCCCAATGGCCTGCAGGTCGAAGGCAAGGTCGAGATCACGCGCATCGTGAGTGGCGTGACCGCGAGCCGTGCCTTGATCGAGGCGGCCATTGCCGCCCGCGCCGATGCCATTTTTGTGCACCACGGCCTGTTCTGGCGTGGGCAAGACGGCCGCGTGACGGGCTGGATGAAGCAGCGCCTGCAGCTGCTGCTCGCACACGACATCAATCTGTATGCCTACCACCTGCCGCTGGATGCCCACCCTGAATGCGGCAACAACGCCCAGTTGGGCCGCGTGCTGGGTTGGGTGGCCGACGCACGGTTTGGCGAGCAGGATCTGGGGTGTGCGGCGCCCGCTGCATTTGCAGATGGTCAGGCGCTCGCGGACCATGTGGCTCAGGCGCTAGGCCGCGCGGTGACGCTGGTCCAGCCCGAAGCGGCTGATGGCGAAGCACCTCGCCCTGTCCGCCGTGTGGGCTGGTGCACCGGGGGGGCGCAGGGCTATTTCGAGTCAGCCATCGCAGCGGGCGCTGATGCGTTCATCACCGGCGAAATTTCGGAGCCGCAGGCGCATCTGGCGCGCGAGATGGGCGTGAGCTTTATCGCCGCCGGGCACCACGCCACGGAGCGTTACGGCGCCCCCGCCGTGGCAGCGCAAGTGGCCGGGCGTTTTGGGTTGGCTCACCAGTTCATCGAGATTGACAACCCGGCGTAGCGGTGCATTCGTCATTCTGCGGTTACTCACATATTTATAGCTATTAGCGATTGATAGATAAGCGCTAGAGGCCAATTTGAATCATATTTCTATGAAACCCCTTGCCATCACCCAGGGAGACTCCGCAGGCATCGGCCCCGAAACGGTGGCCAAGGCTTTTCGCGATGCGCAGTCGGATCTGCGCGGGTGTTTCGTGGCGGGAGACGTGGCCACTTTGCGGCGCGCTGCGCACGCGATTGCGCGCCCGGGCGTGCCGACCGTGCCGGTTGCGCAGATTGCTGCGCCCGCTGACGCTTTGGATGTGCCACCGCGATGTATCCCCGTGCTTCAGTTGCCGGGCATTGCCGGGCCCCAACCCTGGGGGCAGGTCAGTGCAGACGCAGGTCGCGCGGCTGCTGATAGCGTGGTCTGGGCCGCGCGCGCTGCGTTGCGTGGGGAGGTGGCGGCGTTGGTGACAGCTCCGCTCCACAAAGAGGCGCTGTCCGCCGCGGGGGTCGCATTCCCTGGGCATACCGAGTTGCTGCAGGCCGAGGCCGCCGGGCACCAGGGTATCCCGTTGGCGGAGATGCCGGTGCGCATGATGCTGGCCAACGACGAGCTGCGCACGGTGCTGGTCAGCATCCACATGTCGCTACGCGACGCCATTGCCGCGGTCACATTCGACAACGTGCTGCAGACCCTGCAGATCACCCACGCCGCGTTGCTGCGCAGCTTGGGCCGCGCGCCCCGCATCGCTGTGGCGGGCCTGAACCCCCATGCGGGTGAGGGCGGCTTGTTTGGCCACGAGGAGGACGCCATCATCACGCCAGCCATCGCCGCCGCGCGCGCCAATGGGCTGGATGTGCACGGCCCGCTGGCGCCTGACACGGTGTTCATGCGGGCGCGCAGCACGCCGCAGCGTCCTGGCGAATTTGATGTGGTGATTGCGATGTACCACGACCAGGGCCTGATCCCGGTCAAATACCTGGGAGTGGACAAGGGCGTCAACGTGACGCTGGGCCTGCCCCTGGTGCGCACCAGCCCGGATCACGGAACGGCGTTCGACATCGCAGGTCAGGGAGTGGCCGACCCCGCGAGCCTGATCGAGGCAGTGCGCATGGCGCGATCACTCTGCCGCTGAAGCTCCCTCCCAGCAACAGTTGGGGCTGTTGCTGTGGCTGCTACTTCTTCAGGCTGTCGCGAATTTCACGCAGCAGCACGATGTCTTCGGGTGTTGCAGCGGGTGCCGCTGCTGGTGCAGGGGCTTCGCGCTTGAGGCGGTTAACCTGTTTGATCATCAAGAAAATGATGAACGCCAAAATGACAAAGTTGACCGCCACGGTCAAAAAGTTGCCGTAGGCAAAAACGGGCACGCCTGCCTTTTTGACCGCGTCCAGCGTCATCGCAGTGCCCGCGGGTACGGTGCCCAGCACCACAAACAGGTTGGAAAAATCAAGCCTGCCAAACACCAGACCCACCACCGGCATGATCAGGTCGGTGACCACCGAGTCCACGATCTTGCCAAACGCGCCGCCAATGATGACGCCTACCGCTAGGTCAATCACATTGCCCTTGACCGCGAACTCCCTGAACTCTTGCATCATTCCCATGATGTTCCCTCCTTTATGAATGGCAATTGCCGCAGTATTGCCCAGCCCAATGCCCTGTCAAGGCACTCAGCGCATTGAAATAACCATTTTCACTCCGCTACAATTCGCGGTTGACCCAAACAATAGCGATGTTTACCGAGGATCCCCATGAGTGACACACCAGTCGACACCAGTAAAAGGACGTGGCTGATTGCGTCCGGATGTGCCGGTGCCGCTGGCGGAGTGGCAGTTGCAGTGCCTTTCGTCAGTAGTTTTCAGCCTTCGGAAAAAGCCAAAGCGGCCGGTGCCGCTGTAGAGGTGGATATTTCGGCCCTCCAGCCCGGCGAAAAGCTGACGGTCGAATGGCGTGGCAAACCCGTGTGGATCATGAAGCGCACTCCCAAGCAGCTGGAGTCCCTCGCGCAGACCGAGCCGCAACTCGCCGATCCCAAATCGGATCGCAATACGTACCCGACTCCTGAGTACGCCAAGAATCAACACCGCTCGATCAAGCCTGAAGTGTTTGTAGGCGTTGGCATCTGCACCCATCTGGGTTGCTCGCCAGGCGACAGGTTCCAGACCGGTCCCCAGCCCTCGCTGCCAGACGATTGGCACGGTGGTTTCCTTTGTGCCTGCCATGGTTCCACGTTTGACGTGGCCGGCCGGGTCTTCAAAAACAAGCCGGCGCCTGACAACCTGGAAGTGCCGCCGCACATGTATCTGTCCGACACACTGCTGTTGATCGGCGAAGACAAGAAGGCCTGAGGTACATCGACATGGCTGAATTCAAGGAAATCTCTCCCAACGCCTCGGCAGGCGCCAAGGTCACGAACTGGTTCGAGAACCGTTTCCCGACCGCGTTCGACGCCTATAAGGTGCACATGTCGGAGTACTACGCTCCGAAGAACTTCAACTTCTGGTACATCTTCGGCTCGCTGGCACTGGTCGTGCTGGTGATCCAGATCGTGACCGGCATCTTCTTAGTCATGCACTACAAGCCCGACGCCAATCTGGCGTTCGCTTCGGTGGAGTACATCATGCGTGATGTACCCTGGGGCTGGCTGATCCGCTACATGCACTCCACCGGGGCCTCGGCCTTCTTCGTGGTGGTGTACTTGCACATGTTCCGCGGGCTCATCTACGGCAGCTACCGCAAACCGCGCGAGCTGGTCTGGATCTTCGGTTGCGCCATCTTCCTGTGCCTGATGGCCGAGGCCTTCATGGGCTACCTGCTGCCTTGGGGCCAGATGTCGTACTGGGGCGCCCAGGTGATCGTGAACCTGTTTGCCGCGATTCCCTTCATCGGCCCTGATTTAGCATTGCTGATTCGCGGCGATTTTGTGGTGGGTGATGCCACGTTGAACCGTTTCTTCAGCTTCCACGTGATTGCCGTGCCGCTGGTGTTGCTCGGCTTGGTGGTGGCGCACTTGCTGGCGTTGCATGACGTGGGATCCAACAACCCCGACGGTGTGGAAATCAAGGGCCCACAGGCTCCCAAGGATGCCAACGGCAAGCCGCTCGATGGCGTTCCTTTCCACCCTTACTACACGGTGCACGACATCTTTGCGCTGAGCATGTTCCTGATGGCGTTCACGGCCGTGGTGTTTTTTGCACCTGAGTTTGGTGGCTACTTCCTGGAGTACAACAACTTCATCCCAGCAGATCCGCTGGTGACGCCGCTGCACATTGCGCCAGTCTGGTACTTCACGCCGTTCTACTCCATGCTGCGTGCGATCACCAGCGAGATGATGTACGCGCTGATTCTGTGCGTAGTCGGAGCTGCGGCGTTTGGTGTCTTCAAGGCCAAGCTGCCCAGCTTCGTCAAGATCGGCATCGTCGGTGCAGCCGTCGTGGCCTGTGCGCTGATGCTGGCCATTGACGCCAAGTTCTGGGGCGTGGTCGTGATGGGTGGCGCTGTGATCATCCTGTTCTTCCTGCCTTGGCTGGATTTCAGCCCCGTCAAGTCGATCCGCTACCGTCCTGACTGGCACAAATACCTCTACGGCATTTTCGTGATCAACTTCCTGATCCTGGGCTACCTGGGTGTGCAGCCTCCATCGCCTCTGGGCGAGCGGGTCTCGCAGGTGGGAACGCTGTTCTACTTTGGCTTCTTCCTGCTGATGCCCTGGTGGAGCCGCATTGGCGCGACCAAGCCAGTGCCTGACCGTGTGACGTTTGTTGCACACTGAGTCCCAGGAGATAACAACAATGAAGAAAATTTTCCTCACGCTGGTGGCTGCCCTCGGTCTGACGGTGGGTTCTGCGTTTGCCGCTGGCGGTGGCATTGCTCTGGACAAGGCGCCTAACAAGACGAACGATCTGGCTTCTCTGCAAAACGGCGCCAAGGTGTTCGTCAACTACTGTCTGAACTGCCATTCGGCGGCTTTCATGCGTTTCAATCGCCTGAAGGACATCGGTCTTTCGGACCAGCAGATCAAAGACAACCTGCTGTTCACGACGGACAAAGTGGGCGAAACGATGAAGGCGGCCATTGACCCCAAGCAGGCCAAAGCTTGGTTTGGCGCCAACCCTCCCGATTTGACAGTGATTGCCCGCTCGCGTGCTGGCGCCGGTGGTTCGGGGGCAGATTACCTGTACACCTACTTGCGTACCTACTACCGCGACGAAGCCAAACCAACTGGCTGGAACAACCTTGTTTTCCCCAATGTGGGCATGCCCCACGCATTGTGGGAACTGCAGGGTGATCGCCGTCCCGTGTTCGAAGAGCACGAAAGCCACGGTCATAAGACCCAGGTTTTCAAGGGATGGGAGCAGGTGAGGCCTGGTCTCATGACCCCGCTGCAATACGACCAGACGGTCGGTGATCTGGTGAATTACATGCAATGGATGGCTGAGCCCGCACAGAACACCCGCAAGCGCGTCGGTGTCTGGGTGCTGATCTTCCTGGGCGTCTTCACCCTTATAGCCTGGAGGCTGAACGCAGCCTTCTGGAAGGACGTCAAGTAAACGCTGGATCCATCGAAAGCACCCTTCGGGGTGCCATTGGGTTTTTACAGAGTGGGCGCTTTCGGCGTCCCACTCTTTTGATTTTTAGGAGCCTCCCACCATGATGGTGCTTTACTCGGGTACGACCTGTCCCTTTTCCCACCGCTGCCGCTTCGTCCTGTTCGAAAAAGGCATGGACTTTGAAATCCGCGATGTGGACCTGTACAACAAGCCCGAAGACATCAGTGTGATGAACCCGTACGGGCAGGTGCCGATTCTGGTCGAGCGCGACTTGATCTTGTACGAGTCAAACATCATCAATGAGTACATTGATGAGCGTTTTCCGCACCCACAACTGATGCCCGGAGACCCGGTAGACCGCGCACGTGTGCGCCTGTTCCTGCTCAACTTCGAGAAGGAGCTGTTCGTGCATGTGAACATCCTCGAATCGCGTGCCACCAAGGGCAACGAGAAAGCGCTGGAAAAAGCGCGCGCACATATCCGTGATCGCCTCACGCAGCTGGCGCCAGTGTTCCTCAAGAACAAGTACATGCTGGGAGACAACTTCTCGATGCTCGACGTCGCGATTGCCCCCCTGCTGTGGCGTCTGGACTACTACGGCATTGATCTGAGCAAGAATGCTGCCCCGCTGCTCAAGTACGCCGAACGCATCTTCTCGCGTCCTGCTTACATCGAGGCGCTGACACCTTCCGAAAAGGTGATGCGCAAGTAAGCTTTGGCTTGCTGTTCATTCGTCCCTTCACTGCAGCCGCCAATCTATTTCTCCATGAACGCCCAGGAATCTACGTCCACGCGCCCTTATCTCATTCGTGCCCTGTACGAATGGTGTACCGACAACGGGCTGACGCCCTATGTGGCGGTGCGTGTGGACGATTCCGTACAGGTTCCGCGGGAGTACGTGAAGGATGGTGAGATCGTTCTGAACATCAGTTTCGATGCCACGAGCTCGCTGCAGCTGGGTAACGATTTCATCGAGTTCAAGGCGCGCTTCGGTGGCAAGCCCCGGGAGATCCTGGTGCCGGTTGGGCGAGTGATCGCGATTTATGCGCGTGAGAACGGTCAAGGCATGGCGTTTCCCCCGCCAGTCGACAATCTGTCGGGGAGTGGTGCTGCCACAGCCACCACAGCGTTGGCGCAAGTGGTTGCGCCTTCGGATGCGGAGCCTGCAGGAACCGCAGCGGCTTCCGAAGACCGCGTGGTGCAGTTGGTGACCACGGAAGAGGGTAAAAAAGATGATGGCGAGGACGCGCCGCGGCCTCCTCCTTCTTCTGGCGGAGCACGGCCTTCGCTGAAGCGCGTTAAATAGCCTCGATTTCGATTTCGAGGGCTGTTTTTTCACATAAAATCCAGCCTTCGCCGGTTTAGCTCAGTTGGTAGAGCACCCGCCTTGTAAGCGGTAGGTCGTCAGTTCGATTCCGACAACCGGCACCAAATTTTTGTTTTCTTCGCATTCCCCAGTTCAGACGCAGGTCGTCAGGTTTGAACTTTCAGGCGAATCGCGTTAACCTCCCATCCCCGGCTGCGCAAATGCGCCTGCAATGCAGGCAGCAGCTGGCGTATTTTTGCCGCTGCGGCATTGCTTTTGACCAAAAGGCACCAGCTGTCCCCGTCGATGGGGCCAGCTTGGACGGCAGGTCGGAGGGCTGCGGGAATCAGCAATTCAATCGCCTTCAGCCGATCGCTGGAGTCGCGGGTCAGCGCTGTGAGCTTGGCCAGTGTGGGGGATTCCTCGCTGGCTTGCTGCAGGGTGACTGCGTAGTGGCGGCGGTTCATGGTGTGGCGTCTTTGGGCGTGGAGAACGAGTAGTGCATCTGATTATCACGGACGCCAGACTGGCGCGTAGCCGGGCGATTCACCTGTCTGGCGCGCGTTTGCTCCTGGCAGGCTTTGCGGTTTCTTTGTGCCTCATGCTTGTGGCGGCAAGCCTGTACCACTGGGTTTTCCTCAAAGGCGCACGTGAAGGCTGGCCCATTGTGGGATCGCTGGTTCGCCTTGTTGTGAAGGATGAGTTCGCTGAGCGAGACCGCTTCATGCGCGCCAATCTGGACGCGATGGCGCGCCGGGTCGGCGAAATGCAGGCGCGCATGGTCCAACTTGAATCGCTGGGTGATCGGGTTCTAGGACTTGCAGGCATGGCACCCGCCGATATTCCCAAAGTCGATGGGCGCGGGGGCGTGCTGGTCGGTGCGCGAGATTTGTCATTGGAAGAACTACAGGCCACGCTCGATGAGATGGAGCGCCTGACCCATCAGCGGGTGGATTTGATGACCGTGCTCGAATCACGTCTTTTCGATCAGCACATACGCAAGAAGATGATTCCCACCCACGCTCCCGTGACGGGCCGTACGGCAGGTTCCGCCTTTGGCTGGCGTGTGGATCCCATCACCGGCCAGTCGGCGCTGCACACCGGGCTTGATTTTCAGGCGGAGACGGGCACGCCTATCCTGGCGGCGGCCGGTGGGGTGGTTGTCACCCAGGAATACCACTCTGCCTACGGCAACATGATCGAGGTGGACCACGGCAACCAACTGATCACCCGATATGCCCACGCCTCGCGCACGTTGGTCAAGCAAGGCGATATCGTGCGCCGGGGGCAAAAGATTGCGGAGGTTGGCACCACGGGGCGCTCGACTGGCCCGCACCTTCATTTTGAAGTCCTGGTGCAAGGGGTTTTTCAGGATCCGCAAAAGTTTTTGAGTGCTGGCGGTACCGCCGCTGCCGCTCAGGTGGCGGCGGCGCAGCCGTCGCCATTGCCCGGCTCGACGGCCGCCCCTGCAGCAGGCAGGTAAAATCGCGGGTCCGGTGTTCGCCGCTCGGTATTGCAAAGCTTGCAATCACGCGTGTCGGACCCACCTGAACTCAATTCATCTTAGGGATTTCGGTCGCTTGACGCGCTGCTGGCAGCGGGGCAAGCGGTCCTGTTCGCATGGCCACCAACTTCCTCACCAAATTATTCGGCAGCCGCAACGACCGGCTCCTCAAGCAGTACCGCAAGACGGTGATTCGCATCAATGCGATGGAGCCCGACTACGAGAAGTTGACGGACGAGGCGCTTCGCGCGAAGACGCAGGAATTCAAGGAGCGCGTGGCCAAGGGCGAATCGCTTGACAACATTCTTCCCGAAGCGTTTGCCTTAGTCCGCGAAGGCTCCAAGCGCATCATGAAGATGCGGCACTTCGATGTGCAGTTGCTGGGGGGCATGGCTCTGCATTTCGGCAAGATTGCCGAAATGCGCACAGGAGAAGGCAAGACGCTGACCGCCACACTGCCGGTGTACTTGAACGCCTTGTCTGGCAAGGGTGTGCACGTGGTGACGGTCAATGACTACCTTGCCAACCGTGATGCCCAATGGATGGGACGCCTGTACAACTTCCTGGGTTTGACGGTGGGCATCAACCTGCCCAACATGCCGCGCGAACAAAAGCAGGAAGCCTACCGTGCCGATATCACCTACGGCACCAACAATGAATATGGCTTCGACTATCTGCGTGACAACATGGTCTACGAAGCGCAGGACCGCGTGCAGCAGGGCTTGAACTTCGCGATCGTCGATGAGGTGGACTCCATCCTGATCGACGAGGCACGCACGCCGCTGATCATCAGTGGTCAGGCCGAAGACCACACGGCGATGTACATCGCCATGAACAAGGTGGTGCCATTGCTGGTGCGCCAGGAAGGTGAAGCCGATCCCCGCACCGGTGAGGGCGTGACCAAGCCCGGCGATTTCACGCTGGACGAAAAGACCCATCAGGTCTTCCTGACCGAGCAGGGTCACGAAAGCGCCGAGCGCATTTTGGCCAGCCAAGGCCTGATTGCCGAAGGCGCCTCCGTTTATGACCCGGCCAACATCACGCTGATGCACCACCTGTATGCAGCGCTGCGGGCCAACCACCTCTACCACCGCGACCAACATTACGTGGTGCAAGAGGGCGAGATCGTGATCGTGGACGAGTTCACCGGCCGCCTGATGTCCGGCCGCCGTTGGAGCGAAGGCCTGCACCAGGCGGTTGAAGCCAAGGAAGGCGTGAACATCCAGGCTGAGAATCAGACCCTGGCCTCCATCACCTTCCAGAACTATTTCCGCCTGTACAACAAATTGGCCGGCATGACCGGCACTGCCGACACCGAAGCCTACGAGTTTCAGGAAATCTACGGCCTGGAAACCACCGTCATTCCGCCCAACCGGCCCAGCAAACGCGACGACCAGTTGGACCGCGTCTACAAGACCACGCGCGAAAAGTATGAAGCGGCGATCAAGGACATCCGCGAATGCCACGAGCGTGGCCAGCCCGTGCTGGTCGGTACAACGTCGATCGAGAATTCGGAAATCATCGACCAGCTCCTGAACAAGGAAGGCCTGCCGCACCAGGTGCTGAATGCGAAGCAGCATGCGCGCGAGGCCGACATCGTGGCCCAGGCAGGCCGTGCCGGCATGATCACGATTGCAACCAACATGGCCGGTCGCGGTACCGACATCGTGCTGGGTGGCAATATCGAAAAGCTGGTGGCTGCGGTGGAGGCCGACGAGTCGCTGGACGCCGCTGCGCGCGAAGCAAACATTGCCAAACTGCGCGAAGAGTGGGTGGTGGACCATGAGAAGGTCAAGGCCCTGGGTGGTCTTCGCATCATCGCCACTGAACGCCATGAATCCCGCCGTATCGACAACCAGTTGCGTGGCCGTTCCGGCCGCCAGGGGGATCCTGGCTCCTCGCGTTTCTACCTGAGCCTGGACGATTCGCTGATGCGCATCTTCGCGGGCGACCGCGTCAAGGCGATCATGGACCGCCTGAAGATGCCCGACGGTGAGGCCATCGAGGCTGGCATTGTGACCCGCAGCATCGAGTCGGCCCAGCGCAAGGTGGAAGCCCGTAACTTCGACGTCCGCAAGCAATTGCTGGAATACGACGATGTGGCCAACGACCAGCGCAAGGTCATCTACCAGCAGCGCAACGACATCCTGGACGCGAGCGAGTTGTCGGAGACCATTGCCGTCATGCGCGAAGACTGCATGACCGATCTGGTTCGCCAATATGTGCCGGAGGAGTCGGTAGAAGAGCAGTGGGACCTACCCGCGCTGGAAAAGGTGTTGGCCGACGAATGGCAGGTGTCGATCGCCCTGCAACAGGAAGTGCAGGGCGCCAGCGCCATCACCGACGACGAAATTCTGGAAAAGGTGCTGCAGGCCGCGAATGCATCGTTCGATGCCAAGGTCGACCAGGTGGGCCGCGAGAACTTTACGCAGTTTGAGCGCATGGTTCTGTTGCAGAGCTTTGACTCCAACTGGCGTGATCACCTGAGCGCACTGGACTATCTGCGTCAAGGCATCCACCTGCGTGGCTATGCGCAGAAGCAGCCCAAGCAAGAGTACAAGCGCGAAGCCTTCGAGCTGTTCCGCCAGTTGATCGATGGCGTCAAGAACGAAGTCACGAAGATTTTGATGACCGTGCAGGTCCAGTCGCCGGCGCAGCTGGATCAGGCAGCGCTGGACATGGAAGCCCGTGGCGAAAGCATTGCCAACGTGACTTACAGCGCCCCGAACGAGGCTGGCGAAGTGGAAACCACCCAGGCAGATAGCCAGGCGGTGGGCCAGGCATTGCCCGACGGCATGCGCGTGGGCCGCAACGACCCATGCCCTTGCGGCAGCGGCAAAAAGTTCAAGCAGTGCCACGGCAAACTCGCTTGAGTCGTGCACTGACTGAGTAGGACCAAACGACACGGGCTGCGGCCCGTGTCTTCATTTGCGTGCCACGGTTTTCCGGATAATCGGCCGCAGTTTTTAAGAAGGACTTCCATGCCCGTCAATCTTCTCGCTCCCGTTGCCGCTGACCTGCACCCCATTGCAGGTGTCCGTATTGGTGTGACCGAAGCCGGTGTTCGCAAAACCAATCGCAAGGACCTCACCGTGTTTTTGCTGGATGAGGGAGCCAGCGTGGCGGGCGTGTTCACGCAGAACCGCTTTTGTGCGGCACCGGTGCAGGTGGGCCGCGAGCATCTCGCAGGCGGACAGGCGGTTCGCGCGATGGTGATCAATACCGGCAATGCCAATGCGGGCACCGGGGCTGACGGACTTGCGCGTGCACGGGCGACCTGTGTGGCCATGGCAAAGCAACTGAACGTGGCACCGGAGCAAGTGCTGCCTTTCTCCACGGGCGTGATCATGGAGCCTCTGCCGGTGGAGCGCATCGAGGCCGGCCTGCCTGCGGCCATTGCCGACGCCAAGTCAGACCATTGGGCCCGCGCCGCCGAGGGCATCATGACCACCGACACCCTGCCCAAGGCGTTCTCGGTGCAGGTGCAGATCGGCGGGGCCACCGTGTCCATCACCGGCGTCAGCAAGGGCGCAGGCATGATCCGCCCCAACATGGCAACTATGCTGGGCTTTATGGCCACTGACGCCTGCGTGCACCCCACCGTGATGCAACAACTGGCACGCGAGCTGGCCGATGGCTCCTTCAACCGCGTCACCATCGACGGCGACACGTCCACCAATGATTCGTTTGTGGTGGTCGCCACCAACAAAGCGGCCCACTCCCCCATTGCGGCTCTCGACAGCGCAGACGGTCGGGCCTTGAAGGCCGCGATGCTGGACGTGGCCCAAAAGCTGGCGCAGGCCATCGTGCGCGATGGCGAGGGTGCGACCAAGTTCATCACCGTGCGTGTGGAGGGCGGTAAAACGGGCGACGAGTGCCGCAAAGTGGCCTATGCCATCGCCCATTCGCCGCTGGTCAAAACCGCATTTTTTGCCAGCGACCCCAACCTGGGCCGCATCCTGGCTGCTGTAGGTTATGCGGGGATTGACGACCTCGACCAGACGGGCATCGATCTTTTCCTGGATGACGTGCACGTCGCCATCAAGGGTGGTCGCAACGCGGCTTACCGCGAGGAGGACGGCCAGCGTGTGATGAGGCAAAGCGAGATCACAGTGCGTGTGCTGCTGGGCCGGGGCGAAGCGTCCGACACCGTGTGGACGTGCGACCTGAGCCACGAGTACGTCACCATCAATGCCGATTACCGGTCTTGAGGCGAATACTATAAATTTCATAGCTGTTAGCGCTTAATGGATAAGCGCTAGAGGCCAAAATGAATCAAAAAATTGACCATCTGATCGGGCGGGCAGAGCAACTCATCGCCCGCATCGAATCCGTACTGCCCCAACCGTTGGGCGCGCCCGACTGGTCCGCGGCCATTGCCTGGCGCTACCGCAAGCGCAGCAGTGGCCACGGCACACTAGAGCCCGTTCGCCACGTGGCGGCCATGCAACTGGCAGACCTCAAAGAGATCGATCCACAAAAGGAAAAGATCGAGCGCAACACGCAGCAGTTTGTGGCTGGCAAGCCCGCCAACAACGTGCTGCTGACCGGCGCGCGCGGCACCGGCAAGTCATCGTTGATCAAGGCGTGCCTGAATGTTTACGCGGCACAAGGCCTGCGATTGATTGAGGTGGACAAGGCTGACCTGATGGACCTGCCCGATATCGTGGATGTGGTGTCTGACCGACCCGAGAAATTCATCGTGTTTTGCGATGACTTGAGTTTTGAAGATGGCGAGCCGGGCTACAAGGCGCTCAAGTCCACTCTGGATGGTTCGGTGGCCGCCGCTACGCCCAACGTGCTGATCTACGCCACCAGCAACCGGCGCCATCTGTTGCCAGAGTACATGGCTGAAAACCTCACCTACACCCACACCGCGGATGGTGAAGTGCATCCTGGCGAGGTGGTGGAGGAAAAGATCTCGCTCTCCGAGCGGTTTGGGCTGTGGGTCAGCTTCTACCCCTTCAGCCAGGAGGAATACCTCACCATCGTGGCCCAGTGGCTGTCGTCGCTGGGCGTGCCAGCCTCCGAAATTTCAGCGGCTCGTGCAGAAGCCTTGGTGTGGGCACTGGAGCGCGGCTCGCGCAGTGGCCGTGTGGCTTACCAGTTTGCGCGCGACTATGCGGGGCGACACGATGGTTGAATCCGCCTCTGCAAATGCGGCGGTGGGGGCCGCCAACGCACGCCCCCACACCGAGGTCGCCGTGGGTATCTTGCTGCGACCCGACGGCGCCATGCTGCTGTCCACCCGTCCGCCTAGCAAACCGTATGCCGGGTACTGGGAATTTCCGGGCGGCAAGTTGGAGGCGGGAGAAACCGTGGAGCAGGCGCTGCGCCGTGAACTCATCGAAGAACTGGGCGTGACCATCGGTCCTGCCAGTGTGTGGAAGGTGACCGAGCACGATTACCCGCATGCGCTGGTGCGGCTGCACTGGTGCAAGGTGTGGGCGTGGACGGGGGAGTTCGAGATGCGCGAAGGCCAGTCGATGGACTGGCAGCAGATGCCGTTGACGGTGCAGCCGGTGTTGCCGGGTGCCTACCCGGTATTGCAGTGGTTGGCCGAAGAGCGCGGCCAATCAGTGGCGGTGGCTGAATTGCAAAAATGATAGCTGTTAGCGCTTGCTGGACAAGCGCTAGAGCCCGATTCTATTCAAATTCCATGCAAATATCTGCGGGCCAACGCGTTCGCTGACTTACTGACTGAATGATTCACCCTCCAGCCGCAGCGATGTGTCAGTGTGGCAGGTAAGAGTCGCCATGTGGCGCATCACCGGGTGGCGTTTCGGCGGGCATGCGAAAGTCTTCGCTGGCCCAGGCACCCAGGTCCACTTGTTTGCACCGTTCGCTGCAGAAGGGCCGGTAGGCGTTGCTCGGCGCGTAGATGCTGTCACCGCCGCAGCAAGGGCAGGTGACGATGCGTGCAGCGGGCGCTGCGCGGTCGCGTTCTGGATGAGCCATCCTCGTTGTCCTAAAGTCTTTGTGTTTGTGCAGTCTCTGAGCGGTGTGCGCGATGCCAAGGCGTTGTCAAGCGCACAAGGTCAGCTCAAATGCGGCATCTTCTGGGCATGCATGCAGACGGGAATCGTCCTCTAGCCGCATCAACCGTACCGACACGATCAGCCGATTGCCGCTGATTTCCGGGATCAGGTTCAGTGCCGGGTCAATGCGTAGGCGCAGCAACTGAAATGTGCGGCCTTGCGGCAGGTTTTGCTGGAATTGGCCACGCTCTGCCGCGACCTTTTGTGGCACGCCAGAGTCCCGTAGCAGCTTGAGCAGCACGTAGATGGACTCTGCCAGCGGCGCCAGGGTGGACGCCCACCCCTCCAGGGCCTCTTGACGCACGGCGGGATCGTGGTGCTGCCATGCATAGTAGGCTGGCAGATCGAATCCGCAGGTGCCTCCCGGAATGCCCACTCTGCTGCGAATGCTCATCAACCAATCGTTCTCGGTGAGCGCGTGGCCGGACTTGCCGGACTGGGTGTTGAGCGCCACAAAGCAGCGGTCCAGTTGGGCAATCACCGCATCCAGCGCAGCCTCTGAGATGGAGGGATTGCCTCGGTAGCTGTCGAGCTGGTGCTTGTGTTTTTCAATGTCCTTGAGAACATCCGACTTCAAGTCCGCACGGGCCGCCACGTCCATGATCTCGAAGATGGTAACCAGCGCAAAGTGATGGTCCAGCGCATGCGTGCGGGGAATCAACTCGCCCAGTCGACGGAACAACTGCTCAAGCCGCAGATAGGTTCTGAGACGTTCGTTAAATGGATATTCGTAAAGGATCACGCTGGCGGGTTCCTGGGGGCTCAGGGGGGATTCTGACGCCGGTGGCGCACGGCATGGGATGAAAACACAAACGGTTTCGTTCGCATCATAGCCCGAACAGCAAGGCGGCCTGCCTTGTGCGGGCGTGCAGTGCGTCAAGCGTGCAGTCACCGTCGTTTGCGATCACCACATCGGCCACCGTGCGGCGAGCGCGTCGAGTTGCCTGGGATGCAATGATGGCCTGGACGACCTCTCTGGCGAGACCATTGCGCCACATGACGCGTTCGATTTGTGTTTCGGCGGAGCAGTCCACCACCAAGACGGCGTCCAGCCGTCGCGCCCAACGCCCGGATTCCGCGAGCAGGGGAATATCAAACACAATCACGGCACAACCGCGTTCAATCGCTTGCTGTGCCTGAAGATCGCTATGCAGCGACACGAGGGGATGCACGATTGCTTCCAACTGCGCACGGGCATCAGGTCGAGTGAATGCCAATTCGCGCATGCGGCCGCGGTCAAGGGCGCCATCGGCATCAACAAACGCATCCCCAAACACCGCGCGAATCGCTGGCATGGCTGCACCATCACGGCCCGTGGCGGCGCGGGCAATCTGGTCGGCGTCTACCAATGCAGCCCCCAGCGATGCGAGCAGATTGCCAACGGTACTTTTGCCGCTACCAATGCCTCCCGTCAGACCCAGGCGCAAGGGCGGCGACTTGTTTTCCGACATAAGCCAAACCAAGGGGTTCAAAGGCCCACGAGCTTCAATACAGACTCAATGATGGCATGGGGGCCAAAAATCATGGCAGTGAAAGCCGCACCCACGAGGAACGGGCCAAAGGGCACATATCCACCCTCGCGGAGGTTGCTGAATATCTTGAGCGCAATCCCCACAATCGCACCGATGACCGACGACATCAAAATGATGGGTACCAGTGCCGACCAGCCAAACCAGGCCCCCAGAGCGGCAAACAGCTTGAAGTCGCCGTAGCCCATTCCTTCCTTGCCAGTCGCCAACTTGAAACCCCAATAGACAAGCCACAGCGACAGATACCCAGCCGCTGCGCCCACGACGGAGCTATATAACGGGACGTTGGTCCATTGCATGGCAGAAGCCAGCAATCCAGCCCACAGCAACGGCAGCGTGATGTCATCCGGAAGCAGCGTGGTATCCCAGTCAATGAAGGCAAGCGCTACTAGGGCCGCGGAAAATCCGCACCACATAAAGCCCGTGGGCGTGGTTCCCCAACGGTGAACGCAGAAGTAGAACAACACGCCGGTGGCGATTTCTACCAAGGGATAGCGCACGCTGATGCGTGTTTTGCAGGCAGAGCACCGACCTCGAAGAAAGAGATAACTCAAAACCGGAATGTTCTCGTACCACTGCACCATGTGCCCGCACGACTGACAGCGGGAACGGGGCGTGAGCAGGTTGAAGGCCTCCTGCGCCGCGGGCGCCTCCTGACCGAGTTCATGGGCGCGGTAGGCTGCGGCCTCTGTAGCCCACTGCCGTTCCATGATCTTGGGAAGTCGATAAATGACGACGTTCAAAAAACTGCCAATCAGCAGCCCCAGCACGCCGCCCAGTGCTGCATCTACCCAAACATCCACTCCCATCACACAACTTGACCAAGCTTGAAGATAGGCAGGTACATCGACACCACAATGCCACCAATAAGCGTGCCGAGAAAAACGATGATGATAGGTTCCATCAGGCTGGACAAGCCTGCGACCATCTCGTCGACTTCGGCTTCGTAAAAGTCGGCCGCCTTGCCCAGCATGTGGTCGATAGAGCCCGATTCTTCACCGATGGCGCACATCTGCAACACCATAGAGGGAAAGATATTTGCGTTGCCCATCGCAGCGGTCAGGCTGGTGCCCGTGGACACCTCCTGCTGGATTTTTTCCGTGGCCATCGAATACAAAGAATTGCCGGACGCACCTCCCACCGAGTCCAACGCCTCAACCAAGGGCACACCCGCGGCAAACATGGTGGATAGGGTTCGGGTCCATCGCGCAACGCAAGACTTTTCAATCAAAGCACCGAAGATTGGTATCTTGAGCAAAAGTCGGTCCATAAACATCTGCATCTTTTCGTTGCGTTTCCATGCCTGCATGAAAAAATAGAAACCCCCACCGATTCCACCAAAGATCAGCCACCACCATTTGACGAATACCTCGCTTACTGCCATCACGAACAGCGTGGGAGCAGGAAGGTCTGCGCCGAAAGAGGTAAAAACCTCCTTAAAAGCGGGAATTACGAAAATCATGATCACCGCTACCACAACGAAGGCTACAATAATCACGGAAATGGGATACATCAAGGCGGATCTGATTTTGGATTTGATCGCCTCCGTTTTTTCCATATACGTGGCAAGACGATCCAGCAGCGCTTCCAGAATACCGGCTGCTTCCCCTGCTTCGACGAGATTGCAGTAAAGGTTGTCGAAATACATCGGGTGTTTGCGGAAGGCGCCATTCAATGAGGTTCCAGTCTCCACGTCGGACCTAATGTCATTGAGGAGTTTGGTAACGCTGGCATTGGTATTTCCGCGGCCCACAATATCAAATGACTGCAGCAGTGGAACACCTGCTTTCATCATGGTTGCGAGCTGCCGCGTGAAAAGCGCGATATCTTTGGGCTTGATTTTTTTGCCCGATCGCATCCGACGTTTTTTAATTTTCGTTGGAAAGACACCTTGTCGACGAAGCGTCGCCTGAACCTGGTTTTCGCCAGATGCTCGCACTTCGCCACGGACAATTTTTCCGTGCCGATCCTTGCCTTCCCATTCAAAGACAAACTCTTTGATATCTCTTGATGCAGCGGTCGCCATATTAGTCCCTCGTGAGCATTTATTCGTTGGTGACTGCTAACACTTCTTCCAGCGAAGTCAGTCCCTGTTTGGCCTTGTACAGCCCAGAGGCGCGGAGTGAACGGACACCTTCTGATTTCGCTTGTTCGGCGATTTCCAAAGCACTTCCGTCGCGCAAGATAATTCGCTGAATGTCCTCGGTAATAGGCATGACTTGGTAAATTCCTACACGCCCTTTATATCCGTTATTGCACGCAGAGCAGCCCACGGCACGGTAAGTTACCCAGGATCCATCCAATTCTTCTTCTGAATAGCCAGCCTCGAGCAACGAATCATGAGGGATATCAGCTGGGGTCTTGCAAAGCGGACATAGCTTTCGTGCCAGGCGCTGTGCAGTAATCAAAATCACACTGGATGCAATGTTGAATGGCGCTATACCCATGTTCCGCATGCGCGTCAGAGTCGTAGGTGCATCATTGGTATGCAGTGTCGAAAGCACTAAATGCCCCGTTTGTGCGGCCTTGATCGAAATATCAGCAGTCTCCAGATCGCGAATTTCTCCGACCATGATAATGTCTGGATCTTGACGAAGAAAAGATTTTAGTGCCACAGCAAATGTCATCCCAGCTTTTTCATTTACATTGACTTGATTTACGCCAGGTAAATTAATTTCCGATGGGTCTTCTGCTGTCGCTATATTGACGCCTGGCTTATTGAGAAGATTCAAACAAGTGTATAATGAAACTGTTTTTCCAGAGCCTGTGGGGCCCGTCACTAGAATCATTCCATACGGTCGGCCGATTGCTTCTAGCAGACGCTCTTTCTCTATCGCTTCGTATCCCAGCGCATCGATGCCAAGTTTCGCGCTGCTGGGGTCAAGAATACGTATGACGATTTTCTCGCCGAACAGTGTTGGTAGAGTGCTTACGCGAAAGTCAATAACGCGGTCCGGCCCGACCTTCAGTTTCATTCGCCCGTCTTGTGGTACTCTCTTTTCGGAAATATCTAGTCTAGAGATTACCTTGATGCGGGAGGCTAATTTATCTTTGATGGCGATCGGAGGTGATGCAATCTCCCTCAATTCTCCGTCAATGCGAAAGCGAACGCGATATTGGTGTTCGTAAGGCTCAAAATGCAGATCTGAGGCGCGCATATTAAACGCATCGAGCAGCATTTTGTGAAGAAATTTGACGATAGGAGCATCTTCGACATCGCCTGCTCCTGTGTCATTATTTTCGGGAACATCTTCGACAGCAACGTCGTCAAACTCGAAATCGCCACCTCCTGACGCCGTTAGCGTGTCCATTGACTCGCTGGTGGATTTTGACGTTGCCTCCACCAATTTGCTTAGTTTGTCGTACTCTGCAATAATCCAGTCTACGCCCATTTGGGTCGTAAATTTTATTTTTTCCGCCGCTTCTTGATCAGTCGGATCTGCGGTTGCTACGATTAAACGATTATTTCGTTTGCTGAGAACGACTACTTTATATGCATTGCATATTTTGGCATCGAGGAGTTCTTTTGGTAATCTGAGCGGATCAATTGCTTCCAGATCCAGCAAAGGCGCGCCAAAAACTGCGGACACGGTGTGTGCTAAATCAGCTGCAGAGACTGCTCCTGAGCCAGTGAGCTCTGCTATAAAGCTCGTGCGACTTATTTGTGATTTTTTGTAAATGTCTTCCGCTGACTTTTGGGTCAGTTTGCCCGCAGACATCAATGCCCTGCCCAGTCCAGGGAGGGCGACCGCAGAAGCTTCTTTGGGGGCAGTATCAACAGCGGCCATGTAACCGGTAATGTGTTAGGTGTGGAAAAGAAACCATCCTATCATCACCGATCAGCTAGAGGCTGTACAGCAGTGGGTATTGGCAACAGCGCCACAAAAAGTGAAACGGTTGCCAAAAAATGCCTGTATTCCACTGTGTGGAAAGCGCAAATTGACGATTCCTCTGCTCGAAAGGTTTCAAGTTTTCCGTTCGGGGACTCTGGCCGCTTGGCTTAGGACTCGATGCTGTGTCCACTATCCTCGGATGGCTCGTGGTCTGAGTCAATGCCTGCGTTCTAGCAACTGTGCTGCAAGTTCGATCAGTCCGGCTGAATACGGATTGGGAGGAAGTTGTGTTGCGGCAGATATCGCGCGGCGGGCCTCTTCATGTGCGGCCGCGCGTGTAACTTCCAGCGCTCCGGTGGCCCGCACTATCTCCACGATTTCGGATAGTCGTTCTGTCGAGCCTTGCTCAATGGCTTGTCGTACAACAAGGGCTTGGCTTGGCGTGCCGCGTTGCATTGCTGCGATCAAAGGCAAGGTCGACTTTCCCTCGCGAAGGTCGTCGCCCAGGTTCTTGCCCATCTCCGTGGCATCGCCGTCGTAGTCTAGAACGTCATCAATGATTTGGAAGGCGGTGCCCAGCGCCTGCCCATAGGTTGCGCATGTGGCTTCCACGTCAGGAGGGCTGTCAGCAAGGACCGCCGCTAGTCGTGCGCTGGCTTCGAAAAGTTTGGCCGTTTTGGAGCGTATAACCTTCAGGTAGCCTGCTTCGTCCAAGGAGGCGTCGTGCATGTTCATGAGTTGAAGCACTTCTCCCTCAGCGATCACATTGGTGGCTTCAGAGAGGATCTCCATGATGCGCATGCTTCCCGCCTCCACCATCATCTGAAATGAGCGAGTGTGCAGAAAGTCTCCCACCAGCACGCTGGCCGGGTTTCCAAAAGTCTCGTTGGCTGTGGGGCGCCCGCGTCGAAGCGTGGACGCATCCACGACGTCATCATGAAGCAGCGTGGCAGTGTGAATCAGTTCAACCACTGCAGCGAGACTGAAATGATGTGTTCCACGATAACCAAGTGCGCCGCACACCATCAAAAGCAGGGCAGGGCGCAAGCGTTTACCACCTGCTGCAATGATGTACTGGGATATCTGGGCCACCAGAGGCACGCTGGACGTCAGGCGCCGACCGATGACCTTGTCAACCTCTTGCATGTCTTGGGCAACGAGCGTGAGGGGGGATACTGCGGGGGCGGTGTTGTCAGTCAAGGTGGTGGTCACAGAAAGTGCCCGGATTATAGGAAGCCCGAGACGCGGTCTTGAGCATTCGAAGGCGCCGACCGCCGACGTTCCTATGACGGAGTGGCGGTATTGGGCGAGATGCGCTACAATCTTGGGCTCTGCAGAAATTCGTCTGCGGAACTCATATTAAGAGGTCAACATGTACGCGGTCATAAAAACCGGTGGCAAGCAGTATCGCGTTGCTTCCGGCGAAAAAATTAAAGTAGAACAGATTGCTGCGGACGTAGGCCAGGAAATTGTGATCGACCAAGTTTTGGCCGTCGGAAACGGCGCTGAACTGAAGGTTGGTACACCCCTGGTGTCCGGCGCAACCGTCACGGCAACTGTCGTGGCGCACGGCAAGCACGACAAAGTGCACATCTTCAAGATGCGCCGTCGTAAGCACTATCAAAAACGCCAAGGTCATCGCCAGCAGTTCACTGAACTGCAAATCGGTGCGATTGCTGCTTAATCGAAGGAGCTGAGTCATGGCACAGAAAAAAGGCGGCGGCTCTACGCGAAATGGGCGCGACTCCAAGCCAAAGATGCTGGGTGTCAAGGCGTTCGGTGGTGAACTGATCAGCGCTGGCTCGATCATCGTGCGCCAACGTGGCACACGTTTCCACCCTGGCAACAATGTTGGCGTGGGCAAGGATCACACCTTGTTTGCCCTCGTGGACGGCCACGTGTCGTTCGGCGTCAAGGGTGCATTGTCCAAGTCCACGGTCAATGTGACCCCCGCCTAAGGTTTTTCCTTAGGCAGCCACCGAAGCCCCGCTTTGCCGGGGCTTTGTTGTTTGGACTTTACGATGGGGCACGCGCGCCATCTGTCTGCGGCGCTTGGAAGGCGCTGCGCTGTTCCGTCAAAATCAGCAGTCTATTTGCTGTCGGTACAGCCCTCTTTTGTAAACTGGATATCCCATGAAGTTCGTCGATGAAGCCTTTATTGACATTGGAGCCGGTGACGGTGGCAATGGCTGCGTGTCGTTTCGGCACGAAAAGTACAAGGAGTTCGGCGGACCCAATGGTGGGGATGGTGGGCGTGGTGGACATGTGTTTGCGGTAGCGGATCCGAACCTCAACACGTTGGTGGATTTCCGGTATTCGCGCCGTCACGAAGCCAAGCGCGGTGAACATGGTATGGGCTCGGACATGTTTGGCGCAGCTGGCGCTGACATCACCCTGAAGATGCCCGTGGGAACGATCATCACCGACGCTGAAACGGGTGAGGTCTTGTACGAGCTGTTGAATCCCGGCGAAGTGATCACCATCGCCAAAGGCGGAGACGGCGGTTTTGGCAACATGCGCTTCAAAAGCGCCATCAATCGTGCGCCGCGTCAGAAGACGCCGGGGTGGCCTGGTGAAAAGAAGAACCTGAAACTTGAGCTCAAGGTTCTCGCAGACGTGGGTCTGCTGGGGATGCCCAATGCGGGTAAGTCGACCTTTATCACGGCGGTTTCCAACGCCCGTCCGAAAATTGCTGACTACCCTTTCACCACCTTGCACCCGAATCTGGGTGTGGTGCGTGTGGGCCCGGAACAGAGTTTTGTGGTGGCCGACATTCCAGGTCTTATCGAGGGCGCCTCAGAAGGTGCCGGGTTGGGTCATCAGTTTCTGCGCCATTTGCAGCGCACGCGTTTGCTGCTGCACATTGTGGATCTGGCACCGTTCGACGATGCGGTGGATCCGGTTGCACAGGCCAAAGCCATCGTCAACGAGTTGAAAAAGTACGACCAGCAGCTGTACAACAAACCGCGCTGGTTGGTACTCAACAAGCTCGATATGGTCCCGACCGAAGAGCGGGAGGCGCGTGTCAAGGATTTCGTCAAGCGCTTCAAGTGGAAGGGTCCCGTGTTCGAGATATCTGCCCTCACGCGGGAGGGCTGTGAGCCGCTGATCCACGCCATCTTCCGCCATGTGCAGTCCGAGCAGCGCATCGAAAACGAGCCGGTCGAAGTCGATCCGCGTTTTGCGGGTGATGCTCCCGCTTGATGGGCTGATTGGCTGGATTTGTATTGCGGTTGCTATATTAGTAATAGCTAATAGCGCTTGATGGATAAGCGCTAGAGGCCGAAAAGAATCAAAAAATGGTTTCCAACGTGTTGCGAGATGCCCGTCGCATCGTGGTCAAGGTGGGCTCCAGTCTTGTGACCAACGAAGGCCGTGGTCTGGATGAATCGGCTATCGGTGAGTGGAGTCGCCAACTGGCGGCCTTGGTGCGGGGTGAAGGCGGTGCTCCGCGCGAGGTCATCATGGTCTCCAGCGGCGCCATCGCCGAAGGGATGAAACGCTTGGGCTGGACGACTCGACCTAGCGAGATTCATGAACTTCAGGCCGCAGCCGCAGTGGGGCAGATGGGGCTGGCGCAGATGTACGAAACCAAACTGCGTGAACAAGGCATCGGCAGCGCCCAAGTCCTGCTGACCCATGCTGACCTCGCGGACCGGGAGCGCTACCTGAACGCCCGCTCCACATTGCTCACCTTGTTGCGCTTGGGGGTGGTGCCGGTGATCAACGAAAACGACACGGTCGTCAACGACGAGATCAAGTTTGGCGACAACGACACGCTCGGAGCCCTCGTCGCCAATCTGGTCGAGGCCGATGCGCTGATCATCCTGACCGATCAGAAGGGGCTTTACACCGCAGATCCTCGCCGCGACTCGTCTGCGCAGTTTGTTCACGAGGCCAAAGCTGGTGACCTGGCGCTGGAGGCCATGGCGGGTGGCGCTGGGTCCAGCATCGGCAAGGGCGGCATGATCACCAAAATTTTGGCAGCCAAACGCGCCGCGGGGTCGGGTGCCTCCACGGTGATCGCCTGGGGGCGTGAATCAGACGTGTTGGTTCGCTTGGTGGCTGGCGAAGCGCTGGGCACTTTGCTGGTGGCCCAGACGCAGAAAAAACAGGCGCGCAAGCAGTGGATGGCGGACCACCTGCAACTGCGTGGATCGGTAGTGGTGGACGCCGGTGCCGCGACCAAGGTGCGCGATGAAGGCAAAAGCCTGCTGCCGATTGGCATGACTGCCGTCGAGGGGGATTTCTCGCGCGGTGACGTGATTGCCATTCGCGACAACACAGGGGTCGAGATTGCCCGGGGCTTGGCAAACTATGCCGCTGCGGAAGCCCGCAGGCTGTGCCGCAAACCATCGGCAGAGTTTGAGTTGTTGCTGGGTTACGTGGCCGAGTCAGAGATGGTGCACCGGGACAATTTGGTACTGGTCGCAAAGCCCTGACGCGGATGCGGGTGCGTTGACATCATGGTCGACGGTCCGCTATCAATATGGTCAAACCCGATAGTGATGGCTTGCCCGAACACAAACGCCTGCATCAGCAGGCGTTTGTGTTAGTGCGTTTCGCGCGGCGTAGAGGTGTCTGGTAGTGCATCAAGTTCGCCCGGCACGCTGTTTTGCGGGTCTGGGTCGAAGCTGGCTCCTGGAGGTAGTTCCATTCCCGGATTGATCAGCATCGATCCAGTTCGGAACATGGTGCCTGCGTGCTCGCCCTCTCGCGTGCGCATGCCACTGCGCAGATAGCGATTGCGCTGTTCGTGACGCGGCAGGTAGCGAGCCAGCTCCGTAAGCGCCATCTCATAGACGCCCCGTTTGAACTCCACCACTACATCCAGCGGAACCCAGTAGTCGTTCCAGCGCCAAGCATCGAACTCTGGATGATTGGTGGCGCGCAGATTCAAATCCCAGTCGTGTCCCACCAGTTGAAGCAGATACCAGATTTGTTTCTGGCCCTTGTAATGTCCGCGAGCATCGCGGCGGATGTACCGGTCAGGCACCTCATAGCGCAACCAGTCCCGGGTGCGGGCCACCACGCGTACGTGATTGGGCAATAATCCCACCTCTTCATGCAGTTCGCGGAACATGGCTTGCTCGGGGGTTTCGCCCCGGTCAATGCCACCCTGCGGAAACTGCCAGCTGTGGGTGCGTATGCGTTTGCCCCAGAACACCTGGTTTTTCTGGTTGAGCAGGATGATGCCGACGTTCGGCCGAAAGCCGTCCCGGTCAAGCATAATCAAACCCCAAATTTTTAAACTGTGTCCATTATGCACGGCGCCTAGCGTGCGGCAAGTGGACCGGTCTGTTCTGCCCGAAATCGAGTCCGATGAAAGCCTCCCAATTTTTTATCTCTACCCTCAAAGAAGCTCCGGCCGATGCCGAAGTGGTCAGTCACAAACTCATGACGCGGGCGGGACTGATCAAAAAGCTGGGCGCAGGCATATACAACTACATGCCCATGGGGCTCAGGGTGGTTCGCAAGGTTGAGTCTATCGTGCGAGAGGAAATGAACCGCGCGGGTGCCGTAGAACTGGCAATGCCAGTGGTTCAACCTGCCGAGCTGTGGCAAGAGACGGGGCGTTTTGACAAGATGGGCCCTGAGCTGCTGCGCATCCAGGACCGCCACGGCCGCGACTTTGTGGTGCAGCCAACCAGTGAAGAAGTGATCACTGACATCGCGCGGCAGGAGCTCAAGAGTTACAAGCAACTGCCCAAGAACTTCTACCAGATCCAGACCAAGTTTCGCGACGAGCGCCGCCCACGCTTTGGGTTGATGCGCGGGCGTGAGTTCACCATGAAGGATGCCTACAGCTTTGACCGGGATCAGGCGGCCGCCAAGGCCAGCTATCAGGTCATGGCACAGGCGTACCGCCGCATTTTTGACCGCTTCGGCTTGACCTACCGCGCCGTGGCCGCGGACAGTGGCGCAATCGGTGGAGACCTCTCGGAAGAGTTTCAGGTGATTGCCGCTACGGGTGAAGACGCCATCGTCTACTGCCCCCAGAGCGACTACGCTGCCAACATGGAAAAAGCCGAGGCGCTGGCACCTTCTGGCGCCCGTGGTACCGCGACCCAACCCTTGACCAAGACGGCCACCCCCGGCAAAAGCACGTGCGCCGACGTGGCGGAGCTGCTGGGTGTGCCATTGAACACCACCGTGAAGTCACTGGTGCTGGCCACGGACGAGACCAACGAGGCCGGTGAGATCATCAAGAGTCAGGTCTGGCTTCTGCTTCTGCGCGGCGACCATGACATGAATGAGATCAAGGTCGGCAAGGTGCCCGGCCTGGAAGGTTTCCGTTTTGCCACTCTGGGCGAAATCGAAGAGCATTTTGGCTGCAAGCCAGGCTACTTGGGCCCTATCGGGCTGACCAAGCCGCTGAAGATTGTGGTTGATCGCGAAGTGGCGGTCATGGCCGACTGGATCTGCGGCGCCAACGAGGCTGATTTCCACATCACCGGGGTGAACTGGGGTCGCGACCTTCCTGAGCCAGATGCCATTGCAGATCTGCGCAATGTGGTGGCGGGCGACCGTTCGCCTGACGGCAAGGGAGAACTCGCGATTGAACGTGGCATCGAAGTAGGTCATGTTTTCTACCTCGGCACCAAATACAGCAGGGGCATGAACGCCACGTTCCTCGGCGACGACGGCAGGCCCGCGTTTTTTGAGATGGGTTGCTACGGCATCGGTATCACGCGCCTGCCCGCAGCCGCCATCGAACAGAACCACGACGAGCGCGGCATCATCTGGCCGGACGCGATTGCGCCCTTCACGGTGGTCATTTGCCCCGTGGGCATGGACCGCAGCGAGCCCGTCAAGGCCATGGCGGAATCGTTGTACTCCGACCTGATGGCTGCAGGGGTCGATGTCATTTTGGATGACCGCGGCGAGCGCCCAGGTGCCATGTTTGCCGATTGGGAGCTGATCGGTGTGCCGCACCGCGTGACCATTGGCGACAAGGGCCTGAAGGATGGCGTGGTCGAGTACCAGCACCGTCGAGACACCGCAGCTACCAAGGTGGCTACCACCGACATCCTCGCCCATGTAAAGGGTCGCATGGTTGTATGAGCATTCGGGTGTCGCCTTCAGCTGATATGACCGCATCCCCAGGCTTGGGGATATCGCGGCGTTCGTGCCTGCTCTCGCTGTCTTCGCTGTCTGCCCCGCTGGCCTGGCTGGGTGCTCCCCAGGCGGCCCATGCGGGTGGGCAGCTGGAAGAACCGCTGATGGACTCCGTGCGCACGGCGTTGACTTCGGCGATTGCCAATCAGGCACCGCCCGAACCCGAATTTTTCACCACCGAAGCCCGCCTGCACTACTTACGCTGGCTGGGCACGCAGAGCGACCGTCTGCGCCGTCGCAAGCCGGACTGGGAAGTTCGGCGAGATTTTCTGCAGACCGTGTGGTACGAGTCCAAACGCGCCGGGCTGGACGTGTCGCTGGTGATGGGGCTCATCCAGGTAGAAAGCGCGTTCCGCAAATACGCGGTTTCCAGCGTGGGAGCGCGGGGTTACATGCAGGTCATGCCCTTCTGGACGCGTGTGATTGGTGACGGTGACGCGGGCAAGTTGTTTCACATGCAGACCAACTTGCGGTTTGGCTGTGTCATCCTGCGCCACTACATTGACCGCGAGCGCGGCGATCTGTTCATGGCGCTTGGCCGCTACAACGGCAGTCGGGGCAAGCCGCCGTATCCCAACGCTGTGTTTGCGGCGCAGCGCAATTGGACTTTCGCCGAAACCCCGCAGGCGCTGCAAGCTCCCGCAGCCTGAACGTCCATCATTGCGCCGGTTGCGGCTCGGCGCGGCCTATTAAATAGCCGCTGCCGACCCTTCCACCTTGGTCATGGGTGGGTTTCCGTCACTGCCCGGGACATTCAGGCGCGACACCATGACCTGGTCGATGCGGTAGCTGTCCACATCCAGCACCTCGAACTTGTAGCCGCCCCAGCTCACGCTGTCCGTGCGGCGGGGCACCCGGCGCAGCATCACCATCAAGAAGCCCGCCAAGGTTTCATACTCCTCCGCGTGGGGCAATTCGTCCAGAGACAAGGCGTGCAGCACATCCTGAACAGGCGTGACCCCATCAATCAGCCACGAGTTTTCATCGCGCCGCACGATCTGTTCTTCATCGGCCGGGCCTACCAAATCACCCATCACCGTGCTCATCACGTCGTTCAGGGTCACCACGCCCACCACCAGGCTGTATTCGTTGACGATGACCGCAAAGTCTTCGTGTACATGGCGGAACTGCTCCAGCACCTCGGACAAGGTCAGCCTGTCGGGCACGATCAGCACCTTGCGGATGAGGCTGTCGTCCGCCAGTGAAATGGGCTGGTTGTTCAGCACACGCTGAAAGAGGTCCTTCGCGTCCACATAGCCCACCACGTGGTCGATATCACCCTCGCACACCGGATAGGTTGAGAAGGGTTCCGCGGCAATGCGCAACCGAATGACTGCGTCGGGTTCGTCCCGCAAAAAGAAGGCCACACGGTCGCGGGGTGACATGGCGCTGGACGCCATGCGCGTGTCCAGCTCAAACACATTGGTAATGACCTGCTGCTCTCGCGCGGCCAGCACACCGGCACGCGCGCCCGCCTCCATCATCGCCAGGATGTCGTCCGAGGTGATGCGGTCGTCGCGCAACGACGACAACCCCAGCGCCCGAAAAAGCAGGTCTGCCCCCCGGCTGTAAAACCACACCACCGGCCGCAGCAAGGTCATGCACCAGGCCATGGGTTGCGCCAGCCGCACCACCAGCCGTTCCGGGTTGGCCATGCCCAAACGTTTGGGGAAAAGATCGGAGAAAAGAATGAACAGTGAGGTGATGACCAGGAAAGACGCCAGAAAACCCGCGGTCTGGGCCGACGACTCGGATAGCCACAACCCGAACAACTCCGTGAAATGCGGGCTCAACGTCCCTTCCCCCACGATGCCCCCGAGGATCGCCACCGCGTTTTGTCCCACCTGGACCACCGTGAAGTAGTCGCCAGGCTGCTCCTGCATGCGCAGCACCTTGTCGGCGCGTGTGTCGCCCTCGTCGGCCATCTGCCGCAGACGCAAGCGGCGCGCGGCCGCGAGCGAGATCTCGGCCATGGAGAAAAAGGCGCTGGCTGCAATGAGCAGCCCGATGACGAAAAGACTTTGGGACAGGGTCATGTGAGGTGACAGAGCGTGGCGCTGTGGCACACCGGGCTGCCAAGTGTATCTGTGCGCTACATCCGCCTGCAGAGTGTTAGCAAGGGGCGCAAGCCTAGCGCCCCTTGTAAACCTGGCACCTTTGTCACCTCGTCAGGTCGTCACCGAGCACGTGACGGCCTGGGTCACTTGCCTATTAGCCTGCGCATGCCGTGTGGCGCCGCTATTGCATAAACCCGATGCGGCCGCGCCCAGAGGCCGCCTTGGGCAAATCGGCGATCTCTACGGTGGACCGGCGGTCCAGCCGCGCATTGCCGAACCCCGTCATCAGTGCGCGCCGCATCTCCCGTGGGGGCATCTGCGCCAAATGGTCCAGCACGTCGTCCAGCGGCTCGGGGTCCAGCAGGCGACCCCAGTCGTGGCCAGCGCGAATGCCCTGGTACAAATTGCGCGCAATGGTGCGCGCCTGTTCCGTCGACGGCGCCTCCACCTCAAACACGTTCATCCGATTGAGGATGGGGTCTGGAATACCCCGGCTGTCATTCGCCGTGGTGATCCAGATGACCTGGCTGGCATCAATGGCCACCTCGGCAAATTCGTCGGTAAAACTTTGGGCCGTGTCGTATTCGAGCAGGCTGTACAACGCACCCAGAGGGTCGTACTGCGCATCAGCGCTGGCTTTATCGATTTCGTCCACCACGATCACTGGGTTGGCGTATTCGCCCTCTACCAACGCCTCAAACACCTTGCCGGGCCGGGCGCCTTTCCATTGAGCTGACGAGCCTGACAGCAACCAGCCTGCGGTCATGGAGCTCATGGGCAACAGGTTCATGCCGGTGCCCAGCAACTCGGCCAGGTGGCGCGCAAAGTGGGTCTTGCCAATGCCGGGCGGGCCCAGCAGCAGCATGGGCGTGACTTCAAGGCCATCGCTGCTGTCCTGCGCCAGCGCCACATGGCGCTTCACATCGTCCAGCACCTCGGTGAAGTTGGGCAACTGCTCGTACAGGCTGACCATATCGGGGACGCCCGAGGGCTTGACCTGAAACCGCTCGGGGCCACGCTCCAGCATGCGTTCGTAGACGGTGCGCAGGGTTTCGTATTCGCGCTGGTTTCCCGACTCCTGCAGCCGTGCGAGCTTGCGCTCGACGTCGCCGGGGTGGAACACATTGCGCATCTGGGCCACCGGCAGACGCAAGGCGGGTGGCTGGGGAACAAGGCTATGGCTGGTCATTGCATGCTCCTGTGATGGTGATGTCACGCAACCATTCAAGCACACAACATGCCCGCTGCAATATCGGATAAGCCCCTGATTGGTGCTTCTGTTGCCGCTAAGCAAAAAGCCGCCCGAGGGCGGCCCTTGTCTGCAGCAATGCGCTGAAGGGCGCTTTCAGCCCTCGGTGCCCAGCACCTGCTTGAGTTCGCCCGACTCGTACATCTCCATCATGATGTCCGAGCCGCCGATGAACTCACCCTTCACGTACAACTGCGGAATGGTGGGCCAGTTGCTGTATTCCTTGATGCCCTGGCGAATTTCTTCGTCTTCGAGCACGTTGACAGTGACAACCGCTTTCGGGTCCACGCCGCAGGCTTTCAGGATCTGGATGGCGCGGCCCGAAAAACCGCACATGGGGAAGCTGGCGTTGCCCTTCATAAACAGCAGAACGTCGCTGGATTTGACGAGGGCGTCGATGCGTTGTTGTGGGTCGCTCATGGGGGTGCTCCTGAAAAGGGTCTGGGCGGGCAATGCCGCCGTCGTGGTGGGATGGGGTGGATTATTTCACTGTCTGCGCCGTCTGCCACTGGCCACCCGTACATCGCGCAATGCCCGCGAGGTCATTGCGGCTTGCTACCAGGGCAAAACCTTGCGCGAGCAACAGAGCCTGAACCGCCTCGGCCTGGTCATAACCATGCTCCAGCAGCAACCAGCCCCCAGGCTTCAGGTGCGCGGATGCCTGGGCCACGATGGTTCGGATGTCTTCGAGCCCATCCGTGCCGCTGGCCAAGGCCTGCAGGGGTTCGTGGGTGAGTGCTGCCAGGTGCGGATCGGCACTGGCGATGTAGGGCGGGTTGGAAACGATGGCGTCGAACAGGCCCTCCACCCCGGTCAGCCAGTTGGTGTGTTGAAACTGCACCGCCAGTCCCAGCCGCTGGGCATTGGCCTGCGCCACGGCCAGCGCATCCGCACTGGCATCCACCGCCAGCACCTGTGCGTCGGGGCGTTGGTGTTGCAGCGCCAGCGCGATGGCGCCGCTGCCGGTGCCCAGGTCGATAACGCGGGGGGTGGGGAGCGGTGCCAGCACCTCCAGTGCCCAGTCCACCAGCGTTTCCGTGTCGGGGCGCGGGTCCAGCACGCGCGCGTCAATGTGCAGCGGCAGGCCATAAAACTCTTTGCGGCCCGTGAGGTAGGCCACCGGCTCGCCCGCCGCGCGGCGCTGGCACAGGGCGATGAAGCGGGCGTGCACCGCTTCCTCGAGTGCATCCGTGTCGTGCGCCAGCAGCCACGCGCGACCGGCATCGGGGCGGGCCAGGGCGTGCAGCAGCAGCAGCTGTGCGTCGATGCGTTCGAGGCCCAGGGTGCGGGCCTGGTTCAGTGCGTGGCTGAGGGTGGGGGATGTATTGGTCACTATGGATTTAATAGCTGCTAGCGCTTGATGGATAAGCGCCAGAGGCCTATTTGAATCAAATTCTGACGGGCGATCAGCCGGTGGTGCCCATCTCCAGCTCTTCGAGCTGTTCGGCTTCGCGCGCATGGGCCAGGGCCTGCAGCACATCGCCCAGGTCACCTTCCATCACGTACAGCAGCTTGTACAGCGTGAGGTTGATGCGGTGGTCGGTCAGGCGCCCCTGCGGGAAGTTGTAGGTGCGAATCCGGTCGCTGCGGTCGCCGCTGCCGATCAGGCCCTTGCGCAGCGCGGCCTCCTTGGCGGCGCGCTCGCTGCGTTCCTTTTCCTGGATACGCGCCTGCAGCACCTGCAGCGCCTTGGCCTTGTTGGCGTGCTGGCTGCGGCCGTCCTGGCACTCGGCGACGATGCCGGTGGGCAAGTGCACCACGCGCACGGCCGAATCGGTCTTGTTGATGTGCTGGCCGCCCGCGCCCGATGCGCGAAAGGTGTCAATGCGCAGGTCGGCCGGGTTGAGCTTGATGGCCTCGTGCTCGTCCGGTTCGGGCATCACGGCCACGGTGCAGGCGCTGGTGTGGATGCGGCCCTGCGTTTCGGTGACGGGCACGCGCTGCACGCGGTGGCCGCCGGATTCAAACTTGAGCGCGCCATACACGCCGCTACCGGAGGGGCCCGTGCCGGGGTCACCCTCGATGCGCAGCACGATTTCCTTGTAGCCGCCCAGCTCGGCCGCGTTTTCGCTGACGATCTCCACCTTCCAGCCCACGCGGTCGGCATAACGCATGTACATGCGCGCGACGTCACCCGCAAACAGGGCCGACTCGTCACCACCCGTGCCCGCGCGGATTTCCATGAAGGCGTTGCGCGCGTCGTCCGGGTCTTTGGGCAGCAGCAGGCGCTGCAGCTCGTCTTCGAGCTGCAGCAACTCGGCCTCGGCGCTGGTGATTTCTTCCTGCGCCATTTCGGCCATGTCAGGGTCGGCCAGCATCTCGCGGGCACCCGCCAAGTCGGCCTCGCGCTGTTGGTAGCGGGCGTATCGGCCTGCGACCTGCGTGACCTCGGCGTGCTCGACCGAGATGCGCCGGTACTGCGCCATGTCGCTCATGATGTCCTCGCGCGAGAGCAAAAAGTCGAGCTCTTGCAGGCGCAGTGCATAGCGCTCCAGCTGGGTTCTGAGAAAAGGTTTCATGCGGGGAATGTGAGTTTTGCTACTCTATTTGTAGCTATTAGCGCTTGATGGATAAGCGCCAGAGGCCAATTTGGCTTAGAAGCCGAAGGGCAGGGCGGTGAGCGCCGCTACAGGCTGTTTTTGCTTTGCGATCGCAGGAACAGGCGCGACACGGTCTGTGCCGTCTGGGCGCGCATGTCGGCGTCGCCCGCACGCAACTCGGCCATCGTGCCGTGCAGCATCTTTTGCGTCAGGCCGCGGGACAAGGCTTCGAGCACGGCGTCCACGTCTTCGCCTTTGGCCAGCAGTTTTTTGGCGCGGGCAATCTCCAGAGCGCGCCATTCATCGGTCTGCGCGTTGAGCTGCTGGATCAGCGGCACCACGGCGCCGCCCGCGACCGAGGTGCCCGCGGGGCTGCGCAGGTCCATCCAGTGCATGAAGCTCTGCACGCCCGCATCGATGATCGCTTCGGCCTGCGCCACGGCGGCCTGGCGGTTGGCCTGCGCGGTCTGCACCACGCTGGCCAGGTCGTCCACGGTGTACAGATAAACGTCGCGCAAGGCCTTCACTTCAGGCTCGATGTCGCGCGGCACGGCCAGGTCGACCATGAACATGGGGCGATTGCGGCGCTTCTTCAGTGCCCGCTCCACAGCGCCCAGGCCAATGATGGGCAGGCTGCTGGCGGTGCAGCTGATGACGGCGTCGAACTCGTGCAGGCGTTCGGGCAGGTCGGCCAGGCGCATCACCTCGCCGCCAAAGCGGCTGGCGAGTTTTTCGCCGCGCTCGAGCGTGCGGTTGGCAATGGCCACGCCCTGCGGGTTCTTGGCGGCAAAGTGCGTGGCGCACAACTCGATCATTTCGCCCGCGCCGACAAACAGCACCTTGATCTCGGTGAGGTCTTCAAACAGTTGGCTGGCAAGGCGCACGGCGGCGGCGGCCATGCTGATGCTGTGGGCGCCGATCTCGGTGCTGCTGCGCACTTCTTTGGCCACCGCAAAACTGCGCTGGAACAGCTGATTGAGCGTGGTGCCGAGGGCGCCTGCCGTCTCGGCGGCGCGCACCGCGTCTTTCATCTGGCCCAGGATCTGCGCCTCGCCCAGCACCATCGAATCGAGGCCGCTGGCCACCCGGAATGCGTGGCGGGCGACCAGGCTGTCTTCCAGGGTGTACGAGTGCGAGCGCAGCAGCGAGGTGCTGACACCGCCGCTGTGGGCCAGCCAGCCCAGCGTGTGGTCGATGGCGGGGGCTTCGCCAGCGCAATAGATTTCGGTGCGGTTGCAGGTGGAGATGATGGCGGTCTCAACCCCGGGGTGGCGGCTGGCAGCGCCGCCAGAGTTGCCCAGCGACTCGCGCAAACCGTGCAGCGTGGGCGCAATCTGGTCGAGCGCGAACGCGAACCGGCCACGCAGATCGAGCGGCGCGGTGGTGTGGTTGATGCCGAGGGCCCAGACTGCCATAGTCCGCAATTATAAAATTGTTGGACCGAACCGGCAGCGTTGCTTGTTCAAGCCTTGATTTGGGTCAATTCCATGGGTCCCCTGGACGCTTTCAACCACCTGCTCAATTTCGTTACCCCCGCCGCCGCCATGGCGGTGCTCCTGGGCTTGGGGGGCACAATTTTTCGATCAAAAGTGCCTGTAGCGCTTGGCTGGTGGGCGCGAGCAGCTATTATTTTTGCAGTGGGTGTCGCCGTGCTGGCGGCGGGACTGGTGGTGTGGGGGCGTGACGGCAAGATGCTGACCTATGCCGCGCTGGTGGTGGCCTGCGCCACGTGCCAATGGATCTTGGTGCGCGGCTGGCGCCGCTGAATCCGGTTCGAGCCGTCCACACGCCATGTCGCACTGAAGCAGTGCGGAATGCACACCGGGCTACCATGCGGCCCTCGTTCCAAGCACCCCCTGTTTCCATGTCTGGTTGCATCCCCCTTTCTGTACCGCGGCGCAATGCCACGGGACGGGTGTGCCTGACCCACTGCGCACCGCGACACGGTACCCTGGCACTGCGCTGCCTTCACGGATTCCAGGCCCGCAGCTGATACCGCGCCAGCCTGCGTGCATCAGGCTGGCGCAAAACTTGTCCCCGTGCGCAACCCGCGCGCAGGCACCTGATCCGCACATATTCCGTTCGTTTTGTTGAACTGTCCTGGCGCGCCATTGCACGCCAGCGTGGTGCATTTGCGACCAGCGGCGTACGCCGGAGGTTCTGCGCACCGCAGGAGTGATTCATGGACCTTGTGTTGTCCCCCTTTCGCTGGCCCTGGCCAGACTTGCGCGTCCGATGGCACCGCCCCCTGGAGTTGCGCATCGACGTGAACCCGCCGCCCCCGGAGTCGGTAGAGCAGGAGCTGGATACCCTGCACGGGCGCCTGCATACGCCGGGTGACCGCCTGTTCGGTTTGCCCGTTCACGTGTTGCCAGACCCGCGTTTTGTCATGCACTGCCGCGAGGCCGACGGCGAGTGGTACGTGTATGTGGAAGACCAGGTGAAGCGCCAGTTGGCGGGCTATACCGTGTTCAACCGTCTCATCGAGGTGAGTCGGCACACGGACCCGCATGTGCGCGCCCCGCACTCCAAATATGCGCAGCCGTACCAGCGGCGTGGCCTGTCGACAGCCGTTTACACCTGGGCCTTGGCGACCGGCATGTGCCTCATTTCAGGTGCACGCCAGTCGCCTGGAGCGCATGCGCTGTGGGAGGGCCTGGCGCGTCGCCATGCAGGGGGTTACGTGGAGTTGCGCGACAAGCTGCTGACCTACCTGGGGCGCGATGTGCCAACACCGCGACGCGAGGATTTGCCCGTGCGGCGCTTCTTGTTGGGTGAAGGATGGAGCCTGGGTGCTTTTGCAGCGGCCGTGCGCATGCGCGACGGCAGGGCGCACGGCGCCGCCGCAGGTCTTGTCAGCGGTCCGTGATGGGGGGGTTCAACCTGCTGGCGCGCGGCTGTCGCCGGGGGTTTTCTCGGAGGAGGACAAGGGGATCGCAGGCGCATCAGGTGTGGCATGGGGCGCCAGCGCAGCCGAGAACGGCGTCACGCTGGTCGATGCCGGTGGCGACAGTGCCAGGCCCGCATTGCGCAGCGATTCCAGAATGGAAAAGAGCAGGTCGCTCTTGACCCCGCCCACATTGCGCGGGTTGCTCACGTAGCCAATGGCCAGGAAGGTGAGCGTGCCGCTGACGATGTCTTCGAGCTGCACGGCGGGGGCGGGGTTGTCCAGAATGCCTTCGTGCTCGGTAAAGGCCGCCAGGATCAGGTCGCGCATGCGCTTGGCGTCTACGTCGAGCGGCGCCGGCAGCCGCAGCAGCACGCGGCCGGGGGCTCCGGCCAGGGTCATGTTGCGCACGGTTTTGGTGATGAACTCGGAGTTGGGCACGATGACGGTGGACCGGTCGCCCAGCTGAATTTCGGTGGCGCGCACGTTCACGCGGCGCACGTCGCCTTCCGTGGTGCCCAGCACCACCCAGTCGCCCACCTTCACCGGCCGCTCGGCCAGCAGAATGAGGCCCGAGATGAAGTTCTGCACGATGGCCTGCAGCCCAAACCCAATGCCCACCGACAGCGCACTCGCCACCCAGGCAATGCGCTCCACGCTGATGCCCAGGCCCGCAAGGGCCACGGCCACCACCACCACAGCACCCACATAGCCCAGCAGCGTGACGATGGAGCTGCGCATGCCCGGCTCCAGCGACGTGTTCGGAAAATACTGTTCACTGAGCCAGCGTTTGAGCACGCGGATCATGACCAGCCCCGCAATCAGCACTGCCAGTGCGGTGAGCAGCGCCTGGGGGGCCAGCGTGAACTCGCCGATCTTCAGGCTTTGGTCCATGGTGCTGCCACGCCGAAAGACCTCGTCCGGGCCCGTGCCGAACGGTGCGAGCAGCGCGATCACCATGTAGAAGAACAGTGCCACGCGCAACACGCCCGACACCAGGACCGACAGCTGGTCCAACAGCTTGGCGTCTATTCCCAGCCCTTTGTGGATGCGTTCGCCGAAGCCGCCCCGGGATGAGATCACGGCCTCGCAAAGGTCATCCACCAGCTGGAACAACAGGTAGGTGGTGGCAAAGACTACACCGGTCCAGAGCATCTGCCGCGCCAGCGTGCCGGCCAGCGCCACAAAACCGAAGGCCACCAGCAACACGGTGACAACAACCGAGATGCCTGCGCAGGCCACGAGCAGGCCCACCCAGACAGGCCGGTTGGCGCCCTCGGCGGGTGTGGCGCCGTCGCTGGCGTTCCCCTGTGCCGCAGGGCCATTGGCCTCACCGGCAGCCGCCGCCGGGGCGAGGGCCCGCAGGTGGCGCAGCGCCATGGCCACGATGGCGGCCATCGCCAGCGCTGTGACCGCATGCACCGAAACCTCGGCCGACAGGCTGGCGCCGACGATGCTGTTGATTTGGGTCACCAGCCCACTCAGCGAGGCAACGATGGCGATCCACCACGGGTACGGACTCAAGCGTGTCGCCAGGTCGTCCGACAGGTTGGGCAGCCGCCACGAACTGCGTTTGCGCGACAGCAGGGCATGCCCGAGCCCAATCACGAACGCGGCAGAAATGGCCAGCGGCACAAAAGCCTCGGAAAGGGCCAGAAGGTTGCCCTCCAGCTTGCCACCGCCCTCCAGGCTTCCCCAGGCCAATTGGGCTGCCAGGCCGATCAGTAGCACATACAGCACCACCGACGCCGATGCCAGCAGCGACCGGCGCAGGCGCCCGGCCGGCAGCCGTGCGGGCGCCAGGCGCACCAGCAAACGTTCGGCCAGCCACGTACCAACCACCGCAAGCAGCAAGGCCGCCACCAGATTGCCCAGCGCAGCGCCCCGGCGGCCGGGCTGCATGGCTGCAGTGGCGGCACCGTCCAGGTCGCGCCAGAGCGCTTGTAGACGCGCCAGGTCGCTGGGAAGTGCGTTGCGCAGGTTGCGCCAGAAAATGCCACTCAGAGGTGAGTCGATGCGGGTGGTGAGCGCTGTCCGAAAGTGCTCGCGGCGCTGGCGAATCAGATCGGTGCCACGCTGCTCTGCGTCCACCGTGATGAGGCGTGCGAGCTTGAGTTCGGCATCAACGGCAGCGCGCTGCTTGCCCAGGTTGGCCCGTTGTTGGGCAACATCCGGCGCGTCAGGCGCCGCCCCCTTTTCTGGCGTGGGTCCAAGCCCCGCCAGGCGGGAGTCCAGGTCCACCAACTCTTCAGTGCGGCGAGCGGCCAACTGCTCTGCGGCGCCGCCGATGGCGTTGACCTCTGCGATCAGTTTGCGCCCGTCGTCGTTCTCACCCAGTTTCTGGGGTATCGCATCCAGCTGTTTGCGCAGTTCGTCCACGGTGGGGGGTGGGGCTGCGTCGGATGCGGGCTGGGTAGCAGCTGTGGCAGTGGATGTCGCGGGATTGTTTTGCGCCAGCGCGGCGGTGCTTGCGGCCCCCAAGCAGCCCGCCAGACACAACCACAGCAATGCACGCAACACAAATGCGCGCCCACAAGGGGCGTTGTGCGCCGGCGCCAAGAAAAAATAATGGAGGGAAAGGCTGCGCCGCAGAACGGGTGCAAAGCGCGGATGGGGCTGGCTCATGGGCCTATTGTGCTGTGCGCGCCGGGGGCACTGTTACAGCGTTTTTCACCGCTCGGCGCCGCCCGCTAACACTGTGATGTATACGCCTAGTTGTTTGCCCGGCGCGTGACAGAGAGGCTTAGCCTTCCGACGCGGGGCTGAACAGATCCACCCGGTCGGTGATGATGCCGTCGGTCCCCAGGTCGAGCAGCCGCTGGGCTGCCCAGTCGTCGTTGACGGTGTAGCTCAACGTGCGCAGCCCGGCGCCATGGACTTGGGCCACAGTGTCGGCCGTCCAGAGTGCGTGGTTGCATACGATGGCCACACAGCCCAGTTCCAGGGCGGAGCTCAGCCAGCCCTGGGGCAGCGTGTCGAGCAGCAGGCCACGCGGCAGATGGGGCGCGCTGGCGCGTGCCCCCGCCAGCGCGGCAGGTTGGAACGAGGTGAGCAGCGGAGGCACGGCCTGGCCCTGCCACAGCCGTGCGGCATGCGCCGCCACAACGCGGCCGGTTTCCTCTTCCACCCCGGGGGTGGGCTTGATCTCGATGTTGAGCAGACAGTGGTTGGCGATGCAGTAGCGCGCTGCGTTTTCCAGCGTAGGCAAGGGCTCGCCTGCAAATGCGCGTGAATGCCAGGCCCCCGCATCCAGCTGCGCCAGTGCGCTCCAGGGCAGGTCGCCGCCGGTGCCCGTGCCGTTGGAGGTGCGTTGCAGCGTGGCGTCGTGCATCAGAAACGGCACACCGTCGGCACTCAGTTTGGCGTCGCACTCGAACATGCGGTAACCGTGTTGGGCCCCCAGGCGGAAAGCGGCCAGGGTGTTTTCAGGGGCCAGCTTGCCAGCGCCGCGGTGGGCGATCCAGCGGGGGTAGGGCCAGTGGGCGAGTGTGGGCGAGGGTGCGCTCATGCGGGTTCACCAAATTTCAACAGGTTGCCATGGGGGTCGATGACGTACATCTCCTTCATGCCCCACGGCTGAATGATGGGGGGCGCCACCTGCAGGCCGCGCGCGGCAAAGTCTGCGTGCAGCACCCCTGTGTTGGCGCGCACGTAGCAGGAGGTGTTCTCGGCGATGTGGCGTTCGTTGCAAGGCCAAAAATGCAGTTCACAGCCGTCGCGCTGCAGGATCAGGTAGTTGTCCATCTCCAGCAGCGGTGCAAACCCCAGGTGACGGGTGTAGAACTGCAGTGTCTCGGCCAGGTTCAGCGACGCCAGCACAGGCACCGTGGACTGAACCGCGGCTCCGGCACTGGCGGCCGCTATCGGCAGCATGGTGGGATCAGGCAGCGATGCGTTTGCCGGTGCTGGCATCAAACGCGTGCAGGCGGTCAGGGCGCGGCACCACGTGGATCACCGCGTCGGGTGCGGGTGCATGGGTGCCTTCTTCGACGCGCACGATGAGCTGTTCACCATTGATGCGGCCGTAGATCAGGCGTTCGGCACCCAGCAGCTCCACGGTTTCCACCGTCACGGCCCAGCCGTCGCCTGTGGTCACATCCAGGTGCTCGGGACGGATGCCCAGGATGGTGCCGGGCGCCGCGCTGGGGGCGTTCTTGAGCAGGTTCATGGGCGGGGACCCGATGAAGCTGGCCACAAACGTGGTGGCAGGCGTGTGGTAGACCTCTTCGGGCGTGCCGAACTGCTCCATGTTGCCTGCGTTCATCACGATCATGCGTTCGGCCAAGGTCATGGCCTCGACCTGGTCGTGGGTCACGAACAGGCTGGTGATGCCCAATTCGCGGTGCAATTTCTGGATTTCGAGGCGGGTTTGTGCGCGCAGCTTGGCGTCCAGGTTGGACAGCGGCTCGTCAAACAAAAACACCTGCGGCTGGCGCACGATGGCGCGGCCCATGGCCACGCGCTGGCGTTGGCCGCCGGACAGTTCGCGCGGCTTGCGTTCGAGCAGGTGACCCAGTTCGAGGATCTTGGCGGCCTTGTCGACGCGCGCCTTGATCTCGTCCTTGGGTACCTTGGCAATCTTCAGGCCGTAGGCCATGTTGTCGAAGTTCGACATGTGCGGGTACAGCGCGTAGTTCTGGAACACCATCGCGATATCGCGTTGGGCGGGTTCCAGGTTGTTCACCACGCGGTCGCCAATGCGCAGCTCGCCGCTCGAAATTTCTTCGAGGCCCGCCACCATGCGCAGCAAGGTGGACTTGCCGCAGCCCGAAGGGCCGACGATGACGACGAACTCACCGTCCTTGACCTCGGCGTTCACGCCGTGGATGACTTGATTGGCCTTAGGGCCCACGCCGTAGCGCTTGACGATATTGCGAAGAGATATGGATGCCATGATGCAATTAATTTGATAGCTGCCAGCGCTTATGGGATAAGCGCTAGAGGGGGTTTTGTCTTATTTTTCAGTATCTACCAGACCCTTGACGAACCAGCGCTGCATGAGCACCACCACCAGGGCGGGCGGCAGCATGGCCAAGAGGGCGGTGGCCATCACGATGTTCCATTCGTTGCCTGAGTCACCCCCGGCAATCATGCGTTTGATGCCGATCACCACGGGATACATGTCCTCGGACGTGGTCACCAGCAGCGGCCACAGGTATTGGTTCCAGCCGTAGATGAACTGGATCACGAACAGCGCCGCAATGGACGTGCGCGACAGCGGTACCAGAATGTCCTTGAAGAAGCGCATGGGGCCTGCGCCGTCCACGCGGGCGGCTTCGACCAGTTCGTCCGGCACTGTCAGAAAGAACTGGCGGAACAGGAACGTGGCGGTGGCCGATGCGATCAGCGGCACGGTGAGCCCCGCATAGGTGTTCAGCATGCCCAGGTTGGACACCACTTCGTACGTGGGGCCAATGCGCACTTCCACCGGCAGCATCAGCGTGATGAAGATCAGCCAGAAGCAGATGCCCTTGAAAGGGAAACGAAAGTACACGATGGCAAATGCCGACAGCAGCGAGATGGCGATCTTGCCCACTGTGATGACGATGGCGGTGACAAAACTCACCCACATCATGCGAGAGACAGGAGCGGTGGAGCCCGCGCCCGAACCGCCACCAAACAGGGTGTCGTGGTAGGTCTGCCAGAAATTGCTGCCCGGCAGCATGGGCATGGGGGCCTGCACGATGTCCTGTGCGGTGTGGGTGGACGCCACAAACGCCAGGTACAGCGGGAAGCCCACGATGATCACGCCCAGCACCATGATCAGGTGCGAGAACGCGGTGAGATAAGGACTGCGTTCAACCATTTCAGTACTGCACTTTCTTCTCGACGTAGCGGAATTGGATGACGGTGAGCACGACCACAATGGCCATCAGCACCACCGATTGCGCGGCCGATCCGCCCATGTCCATGGCCTTGAAGCCGTCGTGGTAGACCTTGTAGACCAGGATGGCCGTATCGCGGCCCGGGCCACCCTGTGTGGTGGCGTCCACGATGGCGAAGGTGTCAAAAAACGCGTACACCACGTTGATCACCAGCAGGAAGAATGTGGTGGGCGACAGCAGCGGGAACTGGATGCTCCAGAACCGGCGCCAGGGGCCGGCACCATCGATGGCAGCGGCTTCGATGAGCGACTTGGGGATGGACTGCAGGCCCGCCAAGAAGAACAGGAAGTTGTAGGAGATCTGCTTCCACACCGCGGCAATCACGATCAGCGCCATGGCGTGGTCGGAGTTGAGCATGTGGTTCCAGTCAAAACCCGACTGCCGCAGCATGTACGCCACCACACCGAGCGAGGGCGAGAACATGAACATCCACAGCACACCGGCCACCGCAGGGGCCACGGCGTAAGGCAGCAGCAGTGCGGTTTTATACGCCAGGGCGCCTTTGACGATGCGGTCGGCAAAAATCGCCAGCATCAGCGAAAGGCTGATGCCGCTCACCGCCACGAGGATCGAGAAGAAGGCCGTGGTCTTGAACGACGCCAGGTAACCGGGGTCTTCGAACAACGCCTTGAAGTTGTCAAAACCGACCCATTCCTTCGAGAAACCGAAGGTGTCCTGCATCTGGAACGATTGCACCAGTGCCTGGCCCGCAGGCCAGAAAAAGAAGACGCTGATGATGGCCAGCTGGGGTGCCAGAAGCACCCACGGCAGCCATGCAGAGCGAAAAAGAACGCGTTTTTCCATGTCCAGACTCTTAGAGCGTGTTGTGCACTTTGGTGTGCCCACAAATGCCGGGATAAGGCCCGGCGGCCAAAAAGACAACCCGCCGCCCCAGCAAACCGGATGGTTTACGGGGGCGGCGGGCTTGAGATACCACCTGGAACGAGTGCCCAGACGGTATCAACAGACGCTGGTCAGAACTTACTTGTTGGCGCGTGCGAAACGGGCCAGTTGCTCGTTACCGCGGGTCACTGCGGTGTCCAGGGCTTCCTTGGCAGTCTTCTTGCCAGCCCAGATTTGTTCGGTTTCTTCGTCAATGATCGCGCGCACCTGCACGAAGTTGCCCAGGCGGATGCCGCGCGACTTGTCGGTAGCCTTCTTGATCATCTGCGTCACCGCCACATCGGTGCCGGGCTTGTTCTGATAGAAGCCTGAAGCCTCGGTCAGCTTGTACGCGCCCATGGTCACAGGCAGGTAGCCCGTGCGTTGGTGGCTGGCGGCCTGCACCTTGGAGTCATTCAGGAAGTTCAGGAAGTCTGCAACGCCTTTGTACTCTTCGGCCTTCTTGCCGGACATCACCCACAGGCTGGCACCACCGATGGCGGTGTTCTGGGGCGCGCCCTTCACGTCGTCGTAGTAAGGCAGCGTGGAAATGCCGTAGGCGAACTTGGCTTCTTTGGACACGCGGGCGTACAGGCCCGACGAGCCGGTGATCATGGCGCATTCGCCCGATGGGAACGAAGCGTCGGCTGCATTGCCGCGGCCCTTGTAGACAAAGCTGCCTTCCTTGGAAGCCTTTGCCAGGTTGTCGAAGTGGCGCACGTGCAGGGGGGTGTTGAGCTCCAACTTTGCGTCGTTGCCATCAAACCCATTGTTCTTGGATGCGAACAGCGTGTTGTGCCACAGCGAGAAGCTTTCGAGCTGCGTCCAGCTGATCCAGCTGGTGGTGAATGGGCAGCTGTGGCCGCTCGCCTTCAGTTTGGAGGCGGCAGCAAACACTTCAGGCCAGGTCTTTGGTGCCTTTTCTGGATCCAGACCGGCCTTCTTGAAGGCATCCTTGTTGTAGTAGAAGATGGTCGTGGAGCTGTTGAAAGGGTAGCTCAACATCTGGCCGTTGGGCGCAGTGTAGTAACCAGCTACAGCCGACACATACTCCGAAGGAGTGAACTTGAAGCCCCCGTCATTGAGTACTTTGGTCACAGGCACGATGGCGCCCTTGCTGGCCATCATCGTAGCGGTGCCGACTTCAAAGACCTGCAGCAGGTGCGGTGCATTGCCAGCACGGAAGGCGGCGATGGCACCTGTCATGGACTCGTCATACGTGCCCTTGTAGGTGGGCACTACCTTGTACTTGGTCTGGCTGGCGTTGTACTGCTTGGCGAGGTCGTTGACCCATTCGCCCAGAGCAGAGCTCATGGAATGCCACCACTGAATCTCCACTTGCTGCGCCTGAACGGGCGCAGTGAATGACAGGGCGATGGCAGCGGAAACTGCCAGATGCTTAACTTGCATGAATGTTCCTCCGAGGATGACGAAATGCACAAAGGGCGGATGCTAGGCAGCCCATGTGACAGTGGTGTGTCGTTGTCGCATGGCACCCTGTGTGTAACAACCGGGGAAACCCCGTGGGGTGCCTGCAAGGGGTGCGATTGTGACTCTTTTGTGACAACTGCGCAGCCATTTGCCGAGAGCAGCAAGGTTTTGTGCGATGCACCATGCTTGGTGCATAGTGGTGCATGCCACTCGACTGCGCTGCTCCAGGTGTAACAGCGCCTCATTTTTCAGGACTTTTCACTGCCATGGCCACTAACTCGCTGGACAAGAACAAGATCAAATTTTTGTTGCTGGAGGGCATCCACCCTTCGGCTGTGGATGTGATTCGGGGATCGGGTTACACCCAGATCGAGACAGTCTCTGGCGCTCTGTCGGACGAAGAACTCAAGCGCAAGATCGCAGACGTGCACTTTGTGGGCATCCGCTCGCGCACACAGCTGACCGAAGAGGTGTTTGCGCAGGCGCACAAGCTGGTGGCCGTGGGATGTTTTTGCATCGGCACCAACCAGGTGGACCTGAACGCTGCGCGTGCAAAGGGCATCGCGGTGTTCAATGCCCCGTACTCCAACACCCGCTCGGTGGCCGAACTTGTGCTGGCCGAAGCCATCTTGCTGCTGCGCGGCATTCCCGAAAAGAACGCGGTGGCGCACCGCGGCGGCTGGCTCAAATCGGCCGACAACGCCTACGAAATCCGGGGCAAGACCCTGGGCATCGTCGGCTACGGCTCTATCGGCACGCAACTGTCGGTATTGGCCGAGGCACTGGGCATGCACGTGGCATTCTTTGACGTGGTCAACAAGCTGCCCTTGGGCAATGCCCGCCAGGTGCAGCACCTGCATGACCTGCTGGGCCAGAGCGACATCGTGAGCCTGCACGTGCCCGAGCTGCCGTCCACCGAGGGAATGATCGGCTCGGCCGAAATCGCGGCCATGAAGCCCGGCGGCATCCTCATCAACGCCGCGCGCGGCACGGTGGTGGATATTCCAGCCCTGGCAGATGCCCTCAAAGCCAAGAAGCTGCTGGGCGCCGCGATCGACGTGTTCCCGGTCGAGCCGCGCACCAACAAGGACGAATTCCAGTCGCCCTTGCGCGGCCTGGACAATGTGATTTTGACCCCCCACATCGGCGGCTCCACCATGGAGGCGCAGGCCAACATTGGCCTCGAAGTGGCCGAAAAACTGGTGAAATACAGCGACAACGGCACCAGCACGTCATCGGTCAACTTCCCGGAGGTGGCGCTGCCTGCGCACCCGGGCAAACACCGCCTGCTGCACATCCACCACAACGTGCCCGGCGTGTTGTCCGAGATCAATCGCATTTTCTCGGACAACCAGATCAACATCGCGGCCCAGTACCTGCAGACGAACGAGAAAATCGGCTATGTGGTCATCGACATCGATGCCGCTTCGTCCGATCTTGCGCTGGACAAGCTGGCCAAGGTTGGCGGCACGCTGCGCAGCCGCGTGTTGTTCTGAGTTGCTCCTGTAAAGATAGCTGGTAGCGCATGCTGGTAGAGCGCTGCGGGCTGATTTGACTTTAAACATCGCACTTGTGGCCGTCCAGGTCGACCCGGCGCCCGCCTCCGGGCGGCGCGCCCGGAGGCGGTGGCATAAAATTCTGGCCCCAAGGCACACGGGCGCGCTGCGCCCACCCAGGTTGATCCCATGAATGTTCCGATTGCGTTGGCTGCCCTGCAGACGCAGGCTGCCGAGCCTGTCCGTCTGCGCGAAATTCCCTACAACTACACCTCGTTCTCCGACCGGGAGATCGTGATCCGTCTGCTGGGCTCCGAGTCCTGGAACGTGCTGGACCAGTTGCGCAAAGAGCGCCGCACGGGGCGATCCGCTCGCATGCTGTATGAGGTGCTGGGCGACATCTGGGTGGTTCAGCGCAACCCTTACCTGCAGGACGACCTGCTGGACAACCCCAACCGCCGCAAGCTGCTGGTTGACGCGTTGCAGCACCGCCTGGGCGAGATCGAAAAACGCCGCACCCCTGCGGACGACGCCGAGCGCGACCGCCTGGTGGGTGAGCTGGTGGTGGCCGCGCGCCGTGCCGTGGCCGAGTTCAACGCCACCTTCGAGCAGGCCGCGCAGCTGCGCCGCCAGATCCAGAAGACGCTGGGCCGCCTCACGGCCAAGGACAATATCAAGTTCGACGGCCTCTCGCGCGTGAGCCACGTGACTGATGCGACCGACTGGCGGGTTGAGTACCCGTTTGTGGTGCTCACGCCCGACACCGAGGCTGAGATGGCCGGGCTGGTCAAGGGCTGCATCGAGCTGGGTCTGACCATCATCCCTCGCGGGGGCGGCACCGGCTACACCGGCGGCGCGATTCCGCTGACCTGGAAGAGCGTGGTCATCAACACCGAAAAGCTCGAAGCCATGACCGAGGTGGAAATGCGCCGCCTTCCGGGCATGGAGCACGAAGTGGGCACGGTGTGGACCGAAGCCGGCGTGGTGACCCAGCGCGTGGCCGACGCGGCCGAGCGCGCTGGATTCGTGTTTGCCGTGGATCCGACCAGTGCCGAGGCATCGTGCATTGGCGGCAACATCGCCATGAACGCGGGCGGCAAAAAGGCCGTGTTGTGGGGCACGGCCCTGGACAACCTGGCGAGCTGGCGCATGGTGACGCCCGACGCCCAGTGGCTCGAAGTGACGCGGCTGGATCACAACATGGGCAAGATCCATGACGTCGATGTCGCCACTTTCGAGCTGCAGTATTTCGAAGCGGACGGCAAAACGCCTGTGCGCACTGAGCGCCTGGCGATTCCTGGCAAAACCTTCCGCAAGGAAGGCCTGGGCAAGGACGTGACGGACAAGTTTCTGGCTGGTCTGCCGGGCATTCAGAAGGAAGGCTGCGACGGCCTCATCACCAGTTCGCGCTGGGTGGTGCACCGCATGCCCGAGCACACGCGCACCGTGTGCCTGGAGTTTTTCGGCAACGCCAAGGACGCCGTACCCTCCATCGTCGAGATCAAGGACTTCATGTTCGCCGAGCAAAAGCGCAGTGGCGTGTTGCTGGCGGGACTGGAGCATCTGGACGACCGCTACCTGAAGGCCGTGGGTTACGCCACCAAGAGCAAGAAGGGCAACGGCGGCCTGCCCAAGATGGTGCTGATTGGCGACATTGCCGGTGACAACGCCGACGACGTGGCCCGCGTGACCAGCGAAGTGGTGCGCCTTGCCAACACCCGCAGCGGCGAAGGTTTTATTGCCATCACGGCCGACGCGCGCAAGAAGTTCTGGGCCGACCGCAAGAAGACGGCCGCCATCAGCCGCCACACCAACGCCTTCAAGATCAACGAAGACGTGGTGATCCCGCTGCCACGCATGGCCGAGTACACCGACGGCATCGAGCGCATCAACATCGAGCTCTCCTTGCGCAACAAGATCAAGCTGTGCGATGCACTGACCGAGTTCTTCGAACGCGGCAACCTGCCGCTGGGCAAGCACGATGCGGATGACGAAGTGCCATCGCCCGAGCTGCTGCAGGAGCGCGTGGCACAGGCGATTGCCCTGGTGGAAGAAGTGCGCGCCCTCTGGCAGGGCTGGCTGCACGATGTGGACACGCTGTTCCCCCAGTTGCAGGACCACACGCTGCGCGCCAGCTGGAAGACCCAGCTGCGTGCACCGCTGCAAGGCATCTTCACCGGCGCCGCGTTCAAGCCCATCCTGGACGAGGCCGTGGCCATCCATAAGCGCGTGCTCAAGGGCCGCGTGTGGGTGGCGCTGCATATGCATGCCGGTGACGGCAACGTGCACACCAATCTGCCCGTCAACAGCGACGATTACGAAATGCTGCAGACCGCGCACGAGGCGGTGGCGCGCATCATGGTGCTGGCGCGCAGCCTGGACGGCGTGATCTCGGGCGAACACGGCATTGGCATCACCAAGTTGGAGTTCTTGACCGACGAAGAGCTGCGCCCGTTTGCAGAATACAAGCGCAAGGTGGACCCGGAAGGCCGCTTCAACAAGGGCAAGTTGCTTCGAAATCAGGAGCTGCCAGCGCTTGATGGACAAGCGCTAGAGGCCAATTTGGCTTCAAAAACAGCGCTGCATTCCGATCTGACGAATGCCTACACCCCCAGCTTTGGCCTGATGGGGCATGAGTCGCTGATCATGCAGCAGAGCGACATCGGCGCCATTGCCGATTCGGTCAAGGACTGCCTGCGTTGCGGCAAGTGCAAACCGGTGTGCGCCACCCATGTGCCACGCGCCAATTTGCTGTACAGCCCGCGCAACAAGATCCTGGCGACCTCGCTGCTGGTCGAGGCTTTTCTGTACGAAGAGCAGACCCGCCGGGGCGTGAGCATCAAGCACTGGCAGGAGTTTGAAGACGTGGCCGACCACTGCACGGTATGCCACAAGTGCGAGAGCCCCTGCCCGGTGAAGATCGACTTTGGCGACGTCACCATGAACATGCGCAACCTGCTGCGCAAGATGGGCAAGAAGACCTTCCGCCCCGGCAACGCGCTGGCGATGACCATGCTCAACGCCACCAACCCGGACACCATCAAGTTCATGCGTTCGGCCATGGTGGACGTGGGCTTCAAGGCCCAGCGCCTCGCCGTGGACCTGTTGCGCAAGGTGGGCCGCAAGCAGACCACCAAGCCGCCCGCCACGGTGGGCACGGCTCCGATCAAGGAGCAGGTGATCCACTTCATCAACAAGAAGCTTCCCGGTGGCCTGCCCAAGAAGACGGCACGTGCGTTACTGGACATCGAGGACAAGGACTACGTGCCGATCATCCGCAACCCCAAGGCCACCACGGCCGAGACGGAGGCGGTGTTTTATTTCCCTGGTTGCGGTTCGGAGCGCTTGTTCTCGCAAGTGGGTTTGGCGACCCAGGCCATGCTGTGGCACACCGGCGTGCAAACCGTGTTGCCACCGGGTTACCTGTGCTGCGGCTACCCGCAGCGCGGCAGCGGCCAGTTCGACAAGGCCGAGAAGATGATCACGGACAACCGTGTGCTCTTCCATCGCGTGGCCAACACGCTCAACTACCTCGACATCAAGACGGTGGTGGTGAGCTGTGGCACTTGCTACGACCAGTTGCAGGGCTACGAGTTTGACAAGATCTTCCCGGGCAGCCGCATCATCGACATCCACGAGTACCTGCTGGAAAAGGGCGTGAGCCTGCAGGGCAAGGGCGCCTACCTGTACCACGAGCCCTGCCACAACCCGATGAAGCTGCAGGACTCGATGAAGACCGTGAAGGCGCTGGTGGGCGACCAGGTCTTGAAGAGCGAGCGTTGCTGCGGCGAGTCCGGCACGCTGGGCGTGACGCGACCCGATATCTCGACCCAGGTGCGTTTTCGCAAGGAAGAGGAAATCCGCAAGGGCGAAGCCCAGTTGCGTGCCAGCGGTGCGGTGGACGCACAGGCCAACGTCAAGATCCTCACCAGCTGCCCCAGCTGCCTGCAGGGCTTGAACCGGTATGAAGGGGATCTGAACAACGGTTTGCTGGAAGCCGATTACATCGTGGTCGAGATGGCGCGGGAGATTTTGGGCGAGAACTGGATGCCCGAATACGTGCAGCAGGCCAACGATGGCGGCATCGAGCGGGTGCTGGTGTGACGGCCTGCCCTTTGTGCGCTGCAGACGGAGGCGTGCTGGTCTGGCGCGGCGAACGCCTGCGTGTCATCCGCGCGCAGGAGGCGGGCTTCCCTGCCTTTTATCGCGTGGTGTGGAATGCGCATGTGGCCGAGTTTTCGGACCTTGCGCGCGAGGACCGCGTGTACTGCATGGAGGCGGTGGTGCTGGTGGAGCAGGCGCTGCGCCAGCACCTGACGCCCACCAAAATCAACCTTGCGGCGCTGGGCAACATGGTGCCGCACTTGCACTGGCATGTGATTGCGCGGTTCGACCGGGACAGCCACTTTCCCTCGCCCGTCTGGGCGGCGGCACAGCGGCCCAGTCCTGCCGCGCAAGAAGCGGCCATCCTGGCCCGGCTGCCAGCGCTGGAGATTGCGTTGCAAGGGCGACTGTCCAAGCTCGCATCTGCTCGCCCCGCCCGGTAACCCTGCCCAGGGCATGCCCGCCGGTGGGTGGGACAATGGCGGCGGTCTTTTTGTCTTCAGGCAACAGTTTTCTCACAGGTGAATCCATGGCAGGTTTGAAAGCGGGCGCGCCCACGCCGCAGGCAATCACGGTGCACGAGGCATCGCGGGTGCTGGAGGTGGGGTTCTCTGACGGCGCCACGTTCCGCATTCCGTTCGAGCTGATGCGGGTGTATTCACCTTCGGCCGAAGTGCAGGGCCACGGCCCCGGCCAGGAAGTGCTGCAAACCGGCAAACGCGAGGTGACGCTGGTCAACCTGGAGCCCGTGGGCAACTACGCGGTCAAGCCTACATTTTCGGACGGGCACGATAGCGGCATCTTCAGCTGGGACTACCTCTACGAACTGGGTCAGCAGCAAGATGCCCTGTGGACCGAATACACCGCTCGCCTGACGGCTGCAGGCGCGGACCGTGACGCACCCATGGCGCCCAAGGGTGGCGCGGGTGGCCACGCTTGCGGCAGTCATTGACGCCGTTTGAGCGGGACAACGCTGCGTAAGCGGGTGTTGCCCCTGCCGATTGAGTTGCTATTAAAAGAATAGCTTTTGGCGCTTTATCGATAAGCGCTAGCGGCCATTTTCTTTCAAATGGCGTTGTCCTAATTGCGACAGATGCCCCATTTCAGTGCGGGGTTGTCGCTGTACCTCTGGCGTTCACGCGCCTAGCATGATTTTTATGAGCACCACGCACTTCGGTTTTCAGTCGGTCGATGAGCAGGAAAAGGCGCGCCACGTGCGCGGTGTGTTCGACTCCGTCGCTTCCAAGTACGACGTGATGAACGACCTGATGTCAGCGGGTATGCACCGCGCCTGGAAGGCTTACACCGTGATGGTGGCCAACCTGCGCGAAGGCAGCCAGGTGCTGGACATTGCGGGCGGCACGGGCGACTTGGCCATGGCTTTTGCCAAAAAGGTGGGCGCATCGGGCCGTGTGGTGCACACCGACATCAACGAAGCCATGCTGCGGGTGGGGCGAGACCGCCTCATCGACGCTGGCGTGGTGCTGCCCACGCTGGTCTGCGACGCGGAAAAGCTGCCGTTCCCGGATGCGCACTTTGATGTGGTGAGCGTGGCCTTTGGTCTGCGCAACATGACGCACAAAGACCAGGCAATCGCCGAGATGTGCCGCGTGCTCAAGCCGGGCGGCAAATTGCTGGTGCTTGAATTTTCGAAAGTGGCCAAGCCGCTGGAGAAGGCGTACGACTGGTATTCGTTCAAGGTGCTGCCCCGTTTGGGCAAGCTGGTGGCGGGTGACGATTCGAGTTACCGCTACCTGGCCGAGTCCATTCGGATGCACCCTGGGCAGGAAGAACTCAAAAGCCTCATGCAAAAAAATGGCTTTGGGCATGTGGACTATCACAACATGACGGGGGGCATTGTGGCCTTGCATGTTGGAATCAAGTGTTAAGTAAGTGCTGAGCGCTGCGCTCGGAAAAGATTAAACGGAGACGGAGAAGTCATGATGAAACTGTGGTCTGTGGTTTTGGTGGCAATGCTGGCGTTTGCACACGCCGACGCAGACGCCCGACGTATGGGTGGTGGCAAATCGATGGGCAAGCAGTCAAGCAACGTGACCCAGCGTGATTCGGCTACACCTCCTGCTACACCTGGGGCTCCGGCGCAAAACGCAACCAACGCGGCGGCGGCCAAGCCCGGCGCCGCAGCGCCCGCTGCAGCCGCAGCCAAGAAGCCATGGGGCGCCATGCTGGGCGGTCTGGCCGCTGGCCTGGGTCTCGCCTGGCTGGCCAGTTCCCTGGGGCTGGGCGCCGGGTTCGCCAATATCCTGATGATCGCGTTGCTGGCGTTTGCCGCATTTGCCATCTTCAAGATGGTGATGCGTGCCCGCAGTGGCGGCGCAGGCGGTGCGGGTGCAACGGCAGGTGGGGCTCCATTCGCCTTTCAGGGCGCGGGTGCACCGACGCCCGCCGGCGCGCAAGTGCCTCCGCAGTACAGCCCCAATAACGTGGGCAACGACGCATCGGCTCGTCCTTGGGAGCGCAGCAGCATGGCGTTTGATGCGTCCCGCCAGGCGCAAGGTGGCCAGGTGGGTACGGGCGTGGTCATCGGTTCTGGTCTGTCGGGTTCGCAGAACTGGGGTGTGCCGGAAGGTTTTGACACCGAAGGTTTCCTGACGGCTGCCAAGCGCAATTTCGTTACCCTGCAGGCCGCCTGGGATGGTTCGGACATCAACACGTTGCGGTCGATGATGACCGACAGCATGCTCGACGAGATTCGCACCCAGCTGACCGAGCGCGAAACCCACCGGGGCGCCCAACCCAACCACACCGAAGTGGTGATGATTGAAGCCCAGCTGCTGGGCATCGAGGACCTGGGCGACGGCTACATGGCCAGCGTCGAGTTCTCCGGCATGATCCGCGAAGAGCTCTCTGCGGGCCCCAGCCCGTTCCGCGAAGTGTGGAATATGACCAAATCCAAGGCCGGCAACAGCGGCTGGCTGGTGGCGGGCGTGCAAGCGCTGCAATAAAGCAAAAGCCCCACATTGGGGGCTATCCCAGTTCAGGGAATAATCGGGGACTATGGCAACACCACAGTCCCCTTTTTCGTTTCTGGACGGCCTCTTCGAGCGTGTGGCCGCCGGCCCTCAACCACCGCTATGGCTCGTGCATGAGGTGCAGCAGCGTTTGGTGCTGTTCCTCAATCATGTGCTGATGCAAGAGAGCGAGGCCATGGACCGCCTGGTGCGGCAAAAAGGCCGCGTTGCCCGCGTGCAGTGGCGTGCCTATTCGATGGCGCTGGTCATCACCCCTGCGGGGCTGTTCAATCTGGCCTCAGAGGGCGCGGTGCCTGATTTGCAGCTGGAAGTGACGGAAACGTCGCCGCTCACGCTGGCCCAGGGCGCGCTGCGCGGCGACAAGCCCTCTATCCGTATCGAGGGCGATGTGCAACTGGCGGCTGAAATCAACTGGCTGGTCGATCACGTGCGCTGGGACGTGGAAGAAGATCTGGCCCGTGTGATTGGGGATGCCCCCGCGCACACCGTGGCCCAAGTGGCTGGTCGCGCTGCGCAGGCGTTGCGCCAGTTTGTGGGGGCTCGTGTCGCACCTGCGGCTAGGGGGGCCGCATCCGTGGCTGCGCCTTCTGCCTCGGCCCCGCCTGCGAGTGGTTCCGGCCGGGCCGACGCATGAAGCGATTCCTGCGGGGGGCTTCCATCCTGTGGGTGGTGTTCCGGTACGGGCTGGACGGCATGGTGCTCGACAGCTTTCAGAAACCGTGGTTGCGACTGCTTTCGCGCGTTCTCTCGATCGGCCGCAACCTCGATGCGCCGCGCGGCCAGCGCTTGCGCGAGGCGCTGGAACGTTTGGGGCCAATCTTCGTCAAGTTTGGACAGGTGCTGTCCACGCGTCGTGACTTGCTGCCCGCAGACGTGGCAGATGAACTGGCGCGTCTGCAGGACCGGGTGCCCCCGTTCCACCACGACATTGCCATTGCGACCATAGAGCGCGCTTTCCGCCGCCCGGTGGACGAGGTCTTTACCTCGTTTGACCGCACCCCTGTGGCCAGTGCCTCGATAGCGCAGGTGCACTTTGCCACTCTGCGTGACCGCCACGGCATTGCACGGGAGGTTGCCGTCAAGGTGCTGCGCCCGGGCATGCTGCCGGTGATCGAGAAGGACCTGAGCCTCATGCGCATGATGGCAGGCTGGGTCGAAGGGCTGTCTGCCGACGGCAAGCGCCTCAAACCCCGCGAGGTGGTGGCCGAGTTCGACAACTACCTGCACGACGAGCTGGACCTGGTGCGTGAAGCCGCCAATGCCGCGCAGTTGCGCCGCAACATGCAGGGGCTGGATCTGGTGCTGATCCCGGAGATTTTCTGGGACTTCTGCCACCCCGAAGTCATGGTGATGCAGCGCATGAAGGGCGTGCCCATCAGCCAGATGGAGCGCTTGCGCGATGCCGGTGTGGACATCCCCAAGCTGGCGCGCGATGGGGTCACCATCTTCTTCACGCAGGTGTTTCGCGACGGGTTCTTCCATGCCGATATGCACCCGGGCAACATCCAGGTCAGCCTGGACCCCGCGACGTTCGGGCGGTATATCTCGCTCGACTTCGGCATCGTGGGCACCCTGACCGAGTCCGACAAGGAATACCTGGCGCAGAACTTCGTGGCGTTCTTCCGGCGCGACTACAAGCGCGTGGCCGAACTGCACATCGAGAGCGGCTGGGTGCCGCCCGAGACGCGTGTCAACGACCTGGAATCGGCGATCCGCGCCGTGTGCGAGCCTTATTTCGACCGGCCACTCAAGGAAATTTCGCTCGGCATGGTGCTGATGCGCCTGTTCCAGACCTCGCGCCGCTTCCACGTCGAGATACAACCCCAACTGGTGCTGCTGCAAAAGACCCTCCTCAACATTGAAGGCTTGGGCCGTGAGCTGGACCCGGAACTTGACCTGTGGAGCACCGCCAAGCCTTTTCTTGAAAAATGGATGCTCGACCAGATGGGGCCGCAGCGCCTGTGGCGTGAGTTGCGGGCAGAAGCGCCGCACTACGCCAAGCTGATCCCTGAGCTGCCACGCCTGCTGTACGACGCCTTGCGCCAACGCCCTGCAGACCAGCAACATGCGTTGCGGGATTTGCTGGAGGCGCAAAGCCGCACCAACCGCCTGCTGCAGTCCATCATCTATGGCGGGTTGGGGTTTGTCCTGGGTTTGCTGGCGATGCAGCTTTTCGTGCGCCTGCGGATTTTCTAGAAACGCGAAAGAACGTGTTTGGAGGCACGAAAGTTGCCTCCATAATCCGCAGCAACTTTTGTTACGACATTCGTAAAGAAGTGGTCACCTTTTGGTCTGCGGGGCGCCACCTACCGGTGTGGTTTGAACAGCGCGCCTTGCAGTTTTGCAACCCCCTTTGGAGTTTCGGAGCGGCGCCATGCTGATCACGTTCATCGTTCTGTACCTGCTGGTCTCAATCGGTATTGGCCTGTATGCCGCCACCCGCGTGCACAACACAGCCGACTATGCGGTAGCCGGGCGCAGTTTGCCCCTGGCGGTGGTGATTGCCACCACGTTTGCCACCTGGTTCGGTTCAGAGACCGTGTTGGGGGTGTCGGCCCGTTTTGTGGATGGCGGGCTGGGTTCCGTGGTCGAAGACCCCTTTGGCGCTTCGATGTGCCTGATCCTGGTGGGGCTCTTTTTTGCCTACAAGCTGTACAAGAAGAACCTGATCACTCTGGGTGACTACTACCGCCAGCGCTACGGACGGGTGATTGAGGTGGCCTGTTCGGCCATCATCATGTTCAGTTATCTCGGTTGGGTCGCGGCGCAGATCACAGCGTTGGGGTTGGTATTCAATCTGCTCACGCAAGGCGCAGTGTCCGTCACGCTGGGCATGGTCATCGGCACCGTCATCGTGCTGATCTACACCTTGTACGGTGGCATGTGGTCCGTGGCCATGACCGATTTCGTACAGATGATCGTGATTGCGCTTGGTCTTCTGGCCATTGCCTGGTACGCCGGTGATCTCGCAGGGGGAGCGGGCAAAGTAATTGAGTTTGCTGCGCGGGAGGGCAAGTTCCAGTTTTTCCCGACCGGGGGTGCCAAGGAGTGGACGTTCTTCATTGCCGCAGCGATCACGATGATGCTGGGCTCGATCCCCCAGCAGGATGTGTTCCAGCGTGTGATGTCGTCCAACAGCGCTGAGACCGCCCGCAAGGGGCCTGTGATTGGCGGCATCTTGTACCTGCTGTTTGCCTTCATTCCCATGTTTGTGGTGACGGCGGCCGTGCTGATCATGCCGGAGGCAGCGCAAGCGCTTCTGAAAGACGATCCCCAGAAGTTGTTGCCCACCCTGGTGATGGAGCGCATGCCGCTGGTACTGCAGGTGGCCTTTTTCGGCGCCTTGCTGTCGGCCATCATGTCGACCGCGTCCGCCACTTTGCTGGCGCCATCCACCACGTTTGTCGAGAACATCCTGCACAACCTGCGGCCGGGCATGACGGATGCCCAGACCCTCAAGGCCATGCGCATCTCGGTGCTGGTGTTCACCGCCTGTGTTCTGACCTATGCCATCACCATGCAGGGCACCTCGATCTACGAAATGGTGTCGGGCGCTTACCAGGTGCCGCTGGTGGGGGCGTTTGTGCCTCTGGTCTTTGGTCTTTACTGGAAGCGCGCCTCCACCCAAGGAGCACTGCTGGCAGTGGCCATGGGTTTGGGCGTCTGGCTGCTGTTTGTGGCCAGTCCCGTGTTGTCCGAAGCGTTCCCGCAGCAGTTGGCGGGTGTGCTGGCGGCGCTGGTCGGCATGATTGGCGGCTCCCTAGCGCCACAGTGGATCGATGACCACAAGGGCCAGGTCACGCACTACGAAGGCAGCGCAGGCTGAAAGCCAAGCCCCATGCCGGTGGCGTGGGGCTTGCGGATGGGCGTGCCGCCTATAATTGAGGGTTTTGCACTTTCCCTCCACACTCTGACATGCCTATTTACGCCTACAAATGCGGCTCCTGCGGCCATGCCAAGGATGTGCTTCAAAAAATCTCGGATCCCCTGCTCACGGTGTGCCCCGCTTGCGGTGCAGAAGCGTTTACCAAGCAGGTGACTGCTGCAGGGTTTCAACTCAAGGGCTCGGGTTGGTATGTGACGGATTTCCGCGGCGGCAACAGCGGCGCTCCGTCCCCCGATGCCAAGCCAGGGGCGGCCGCCGAGCCTGCTCCTGCCGCCGCGCCAGCCGCTGCTGTTGATGCTCCTAAAAAAGAAGCTGCTAGCGTAAGTGCACCAAGCGCTGGCGGCACTTCTTCTCCTTCTTCAACTCCGTCCACCTGAGTCCTTGATGGCTGCCTTGCGCAAATGGCTGTTGACCGGCCTTCTGGTGATCGTGCCAGGGGTGATCACGGCGTGGGTGCTCAACTGGATTGTGAGCACGCTGGACCAGACCCTGCAGATCTTGCCAGTCGCATGGCACCCAGACCGGTTGATCGGATTCCACATTCCCGGCTTCGGGGTGGTGCTGACGTTGGTAATTTTGTTGGTGGTGGGTGCGGTCGCCAGCAACTTTGCCGGACGCAAGCTGGTGCAGTGGGGCGATGCCGTGGTGCATCGCATTCCGGTCGTTCGCTCCATTTATTCCAGCGTCAAGCAGGTGTCAGACACCCTGTTTTCCGAGAGCGGCAACGCATTTCGCAAGGCGGTGCTGGTGCAGTGGCCTCGTGAAGGGGTCTGGACGGTGGCGTTTGTCACGGGTTCTCCCAACGGGGAAGTGGCTGCCTACCTGCGCGATGAGTTTGTCAGCGTTTATGTGCCCACCACGCCCAACCCCACGGGCGGATATTTCGTGATGGTGCGCAAGAGCGACTGCGTCGAGCTCGACATGAGCGTGGATGCAGCCCTCAAATACATTGTTTCGATGGGCGTGGTCGCTCCCCCGGATCCCACGCTCGTGTCTCCCAGTAAGTGAATCTTTTTAATGCGCCACAGCGGCGCCGGAAGTTATTGCCATGGCCATGCGTTCCCACTATTGCGGTCTTGTGACCGAAGCCCTGCTGGGCCAAACCGTCACCCTGTCGGGCTGGGTGAACCGCCGCCGCGACCACGGTGGTGTGATCTTCATCGACCTGCGCGACCGCGAAGGTTATGTGCAGGTGGTGTGCGACCCCGACCGTGCCGAGATGTTCAAGGTGGCCGAAGACGTGCGCAATGAGTTCTGCGTGCAAGTCAAGGGTGTGGTGCGTGCGCGCCCTGCAGGCACGACCAACGACAAGCTCAAGACCGGCCAGATCGAAGTGCTGTGCCATGAGCTGAACGTGCTCAACCCTTCCGTCACGCCTCCGTTCCAGATCGACGAAGAAAACCTGTCGGAAACCACGCGCCTCACGCACCGCGTGCTGGACCTGCGCCGCCCCTACATGCAGAACAACCTCATGCTGCGTTACAAGGTGGCGATGGAGGTGCGCAAGTTCCTGGATGCGAATGGGTTCATCGACATCGAAACCCCCATGCTCACCAAGAGCACGCCCGAAGGCGCGCGCGACTATCTGGTGCCAAGCCGCGTGCACGACGGCCACTTTTTTGCGCTGCCGCAGTCGCCCCAATTGTTCAAGCAGCTCTTGATGGTGGCGGGCTTTGACCGCTACTACCAGATCACCAAGTGCTTCCGCGACGAAGACCTGCGTGCTGACCGCCAGCCTGAATTCACCCAGATCGATATCGAAACATCGTTCATGGAAGAGCAGGACATTCGCGACATGTTCCAGGGCATGATCAAGACGGTGTTCCAGAACACGCTGGGCGTGGATCTGGGCGAGTTCCCCGTCATGACCTACCAGGACGCGGCACGCCTGTATGGCTCGGACAAGCCCGACCTGCGCGTGAAGCTCGAATTCGCCGAACTCACCGACGTGATGAAGGACGTCGACTTCAAGGTGTTCTCGGGCGCCGCCAACATGAAGAACGGGCGTGTGGTGGGTCTGCGCATTCCGGGTGGTTCGGTCGAAGGCGGTGGCATCAGCCGCGGCGAGATCGACGCCTACACCGAGTTCGTCAAGATCTACGGCGCCAAGGGCCTGGCCTACATCCGCGTCAACGAGTTGGCCAAGGGCCGTGATGGCCTGCAAAGCCCCATTGTGAAGAACATCCACGACGCAGCGCTGCAGGCGGTCCTGGAACGCACGGGCGCACAAGACGGCGACCTGATCTTCTTCGGCGCCGACAAGGAAAAGATCGTCAACGACGCCATCGGTGCGCTGCGCATCAAGATCGGCCACAGCGAGTTCGGCAAGAAGACGGGCCTGTTTGAAAGCCGCTGGGCTCCGCTGTGGGTGGTGGACTTCCCGATGTTCGAGTTCGACGAAGACAACCAGCGCTGGAACTCGGTGCACCACCCCTTCACCAGCCCAAAGGATGGCCACGAGGACTGGATGGTGACCGCGCCCGAGAAGTGCATCTCCAAGGGCTACGACATGGTGCTCAACGGCTGGGAAATGGGTGGCGGCTCGGTCCGTATCCACCGCGCCGATGTGCAGCAAAAGGTGTTCGATGCCCTCAAGATCTCGCCCGAAGAAGCCCAGCTCAAGTTCGGCTTCCTGCTGGACGCGCTCCAGTACGGCGCGCCTCCCCACGGCGGCCTGGCGTTTGGCCTGGACCGCATCGTGACGCTGATGACCGGTGCCGAATCCATCCGTGACGTGATCGCCTTCCCCAAAACCCAGCGCGCCCAGTGTCTGCTGACCCAGGCCCCGTCGGTGGTGGACGAAAAGCAATTGCGCGAGCTGCACATTCGCCTGCGCAACCCGGATGCCGTCAAAGCCGATTGATCTGCCAGATCATCAGTTCTCCCGTCATTCCATGACCGGGTCACATTGAAAGAAAGCGGTAGCGGCCTGTGGCCGATACCGCTTTTTTCATGGGGCTTGTCCATGTTTCTTGATCTGCCCTGCCATTGTTTGCCTGTTCGTCAATTGAATGCGAGGTTGCGATGCGTTGCTCCCTGAAAATTGGTGCGCCCCTGGTGCTGGTATTGTTGGCCGCGCTGATTTCGGGCTGCGGTGAAAAGAAAACGGAATTGGGCGAGGGCGGCTCAGTGGTGTCGGGCTCTGCGGGCCCCGCTGGTGCGCAAGGGGCAGACAAGGCCCTGATCCAATGTGCCCAGCCAGTGGCTACGCTGGCGCTGGCGGAAAACCCCCATGGCTACACCGTGTCCAGCTCCTACCGCCTGCCGGCCTCCCCTGTGCCGCTCATTCGGCTCATTGCCCAGCAAAGTGGGTGTTTCAGGGTGGTGGATCGTGCAGCCGGGCTGCGGGGCACCGTGCAGGAGCAAGAGCTCAAAGAAGCGGGTGTGCTGCGCCCAAATTCCACTGTGTCCAAGGGCAAGGGATATGAGGCGCAATATACGTTGACGCCCAGCCTCACGTTCAGCGAGCAGGATGCGGGCCGCAGCATCGCCGGGTTGATTGCCATGATCCCGGTGCTGCGCGACATCGCGGGTCTGGTGGGGCTGGCAGAGCAGGTCAAGTTCAAGGAAGCGCAGACCGCCTTGCTGCTGACCGACAACGAAACCACCGAGCAGGTGGCAGCCGCCACAGGCGCCGCGCGCACTACCGACCTGGGTGCGGCCGGTGTGCTGTGGGGCCGGATGGGGGGCGCCGGAGGTGCAGGCTGGAGCAACACCAACGAAGGCAAAGTCATTGCGGCGGCGTTTTTCGATTCGCACAACAAGCTGGTGACGCAGGTGCAATTGTTGCAGGCCAAGGAGCTGCCGCCCCCCGTGGCCACCAAGGGGCTCCGATAGGGGCATTGGGAGGCACGGCGTGATGCCACGGCAGCCTTTCAAGATCCCGGAGTCGGTGCTGGTGGTGATTTACACCCCTGCACGCGACGTGTTGCTGATTCGCCGCACGGGCGGGCAGGGGCATTGGCAGTCGGTGACGGGCAGCAAAGATGATCTGAGTGAGCCGTTTGCCTGTACCGCGCGCCGCGAGGTGCACGAAGAGACTGGGATCGACGCGCGAGCCACCGGCTGCGTGTTGACGGACTGGTGCCTTGAAAACGTCTATGACATCTGGCCCCAGTGGTTGCACCGGTATGCGCCTGGCGTGGTGCGCAACCGAGAACGGGTATTTGGCTTGTGCGTGCCCCCGGGAACGCCCGTGGTGCTCAGCCCACGCGAGCACGACGCCTACCAGTGGCTTCCCTGGCAGCGCGCGGCAGATGCCTGCTTTTCCGCGTCGAATGCGGAGGCCTGCCTGCTGTTGCCCCGGTTCGCGCGTGAGGGGTGAAGGGCGTGTGGCGCGGGGGGCGTCGCAGCGGTTCGCCCGTGGTCAGAGCGGACGCAAGCGCAGTTGTGCCGCGGGATCGGGGATGTCGCGGGAGTCCCGTGGGTCGCCCAGTGTTGCCAGGCTGTCTTGCGGTGGCGCCGGGATGCGCGCGGGTCCATCGGCCGCACCCCGCACCCGCAACACCACGCCCCCCGGTCGGCGCTCGTTGTCTTGTCCCAGAATGGCACGCGCTGGCGCGCTGCCCACGCGCGGGCGCAGCGCGTCAATGTCGTCTTGCAGTGCGTCCGCAGTTTCCATGCGTGCGCTGTGGCGCAGCAGCACCTGCTGCGACATGTCCACCAGCTTGGAGTTGAGCGTGCGTTCGGCTTCTCTGAGCAGCTTTCGCACAGCGCCCGCCGGGTCGCCGGACAGGCTTTGTGCCATGGCCGCTTCGGCGGTTTTGTTGATGTGCTGCAGGCAGTCGCGCACGACAGCGGCATACGGCTCATGCAGATTGCAGGCATTGGCCAGCAACTCCGTCAGGCCCCGGGTGTTGGCATAGCGCAGCCCAAGGGCGCGTATCCAGGTCTCACCCTCTGACAGATCAATGGATGTAGCGGCCAGCACCGCCAGCAGGCCGCCCAGGTTGCAGGCCGCTTCAAAGTCAAAGCTGCTGGACGTGATCTCGCCGGCCATGGCGCGGATCGATTCCACCGCTTGCGAAAACTGCCGCTGCTGAATCAACTGCAGCACCCGGGCCACGTCGGAAAACCGTTGAACCCGCGGGCTGGCGTGGTGCCGCTCCATGATGCGGGCAAAGTCGGCCATGCAGCGTTCAATGCCCTTGCGGTCGTTCTCGGCAAAGTATGAAAACGTCAGCAGCACCAGCGACTGAAAATCAAACAGTTTCGAATCAATGCCCAGCACCGCCGCCCGCGCCAGAATCTTGGTGGCCGTCTCGCGGTCGCCCATGTAGTACGACATCATCCCCAGTTTCTGCAGCCGCACCACCGAGTCCGGCGTGAGGCTGCTGGCGGTGCGGTAGGTCTCGATGGCCTGCGAGAAGTTGCCCAGCTCGACCTGCGCGCGGCCCAGCACGTCGTAGGCGTCGGCAAACGAGGGGTCTTCTCCGATCAGCTCTTGCAAGGTGGTGATCGCGCGCGCCGCCTGGCCTGACTCTATTTGCGCGCGGGCCACACCGAGTTTGGCCCAGGGCAGCGCGCGCGCCGCAATCACGGCCTCGAACAAGGTGCGGGCCTCGTCATGGCGGCCCAGCCGCAGCAGCAGCTCCGAGCCGATGCGTGCGGCATACAGCCAATACGGTTGGCGGGACTCGAACCGCTCCACGCACAGGCTGGCGGCACGCTCAAAATCTTCGGCTTCGATGGCGTCGAAGATGGGGCGCAGATGGATCTTGCGCAGGCGCGCCAGGCTGAGGCGCTCAAACAGTGCGCTGGGTGTAAAGGGTTTGAGCAGGTAGCCGTCCAGCGCTGATTCGGCGGCTTCTGCGACGGCGGCGTACGACGCCTCGGATGTGACCATGAAAAACACGGTCGAGAAGGGCAGCAACTGCGCACGCCGCAGGTCGTCCAGCAGGGTCTGGCCGGAGTAACCTCCTTCGCCAAAATACTGCTCGCACAGCACATAGTCGAACACGGTGTGTTCCAGCCGGTTGCGCGCGTCTTGCACGCGCGTGCATTGCACGATGCGCGTCACCCCGTATTCACGCAGTTGCCCGACCAGAATGCTGCGCGACGTGGCATTGCTGTCAACAATCAGTGCCAGCACCGGAGGCGGGGCGGATTGTTCTTTTTCAGTGGCCATCGAGGGTAGGGACTGGCGCAGCAGTTTGGTGGTAGGAGTATCAGAGTGTAAAGGCGCCCGCGCAGCCTAGGTGTCTGGCAAACCCGCTGCGGACGCGGCTTGCGACACAATCCCTCATCGCAGACCCGGCATTGGTACGGGCAAGCGCGCTCAACTACTCCGACGAGACTCATGGAACACGACGATATTCTGCGGGTGGCGACCTACAACATCCACAAAGGCGTGCAAGGCATCGGGCCCGTGCGCAGGTTGGAGATTCACAACCTGGGCCTGGCGGTGGAGCAGCTTGACGCTGACATCGTCTGCCTGCAGGAGGTGCGCAAGCTCAACCGCGGCGAGCAAGCGTACTTTCGCCGCTGGCCTGAGGTGCCGCAGGCGGAATACCTGGCGCCCGAAGGCTATGAGGCGGTGTACCGCACCAACGCGATTACCAAACATGGAGAGCACGGCAATGCGCTGCTGTCCCGCTGGCCGGTGATTGGCCACCAGCACGAAGACATTTCAGACCACCGTTTCGAGCAGCGAGGCTTGCTGCATGTGGAGGTGGACGCCCATGGCCGCCGCATCCACGTGATCGTGGTGCACCTGGGGCTCATTCCTGGGAGCCGCGTTCGGCAGATCGAGCGCCTGCAACGTTTCATCGAGCGCGAGGTTCCATCGGAGACCCCCCTGGTCGTGGCCGGAGACTTCAACGACTGGGGCCAGCAGATCAAGCGCATGCTGGCGGGCTTTTTTCTCTACGAGTTTGAGGCGCCGCGCATGTTTACCTATCCGGCGCGTCTGCCGCTGGCGCAACTGGACCATGTGTATGTGCGGGGCCTCACGCCGTTGTCGCTGCAGGTGCCCAAGGGCCGCATCTGGTGGCGCATGTCCGACCACCTTCCGTTGATCGCTGAATTCAGGTTGTGATGATCTCCCCCTGTGTCGCCTTCGGCGCCTTCCCCCTGAGGGGGACGACACCATCGCTGCGGGGCGGCCCTTGCTTGGTGTCCCCCGCCTGGGCCGCGCCCGTTTCGTCGCGAGCTGGTGGCTGGTTGCCGACATGAGAAGAAAGCCATCTGCCACGGTGCGTGGATTCGATTTTGCCGATGACCACCGCCTACGCCTGCTGCAGGGGGCCGAGGAGCTGTTCCCTGCGTTGATCGAGGCCATGGATGCGGCGCTTTCGGACATTCAGTTCGAGACCTATATCTTTGACTTCACCGGCGCCGGCGCGGCCGTGGCCGAAGCGCTGATGCGTGCGGCCGAGCGCGGCGTGCGTACCCAGTTGGTGGTGGATGGCGTGGGCACGGGCCTTTTGCCCAGCGCGTGGGCCGAGCGCCTGCAAGCCGCAGGTGTGCAGTACCGCGTGTATTCGCCCTTGGGCACCTTCGGCTTGTTGTTGCCGCACCGCTGGCGCCGCTTGCATCGAAAGCTGTGCGTGGTCGACGGCTGCACGGTATTTTGCGGCGGTATCAACGTGCTGGACGATTTTCACGACCCGAACTACGGCACCCTGGACGCCCCGCGTTTTGACTTTGCGGTGCAGGCCACGGGCACCCTGGTGGCATTGGCCAGCGACACCATGGAGCAGCTGTGGTGGCGCATGCAGGCCGTGCGGAACGCGCGCCAACGCCACTTGCCAGAAGCGCTGCAGGCCCTGCGCGCCGCCAGCGCGGCCAAGCATGCGGCCCGCTTGGCCGCGTCCGCGGATGGAACACCGCCCATGCGCGCAGCGCTGGTGCTGCGAGACAACCTGCGCAACCGCAGCCGCATCGAACAGGCTTATCGCCGTGCCATCGGCTCTGCGCGGCACGAGGTCATCATTGCCAACGCCTATTTCATGCCCGGCGGCAAACTGCGCCGCGCCCTGGTGATGGCGGCGCGCCGCGGCGTGCGCGTGCGCCTGCTGCTGCAGGGGCGCTATGAATACTTCATGCAGTACCACGCTGCGCGGCCGGTGTACGGCGCGCTGCTGGAAGCCGGGGTGGAGATTCATGAGTACGCGCCCAGCTTTCTTCACGCCAAGGTTGCGGTGATCGACGCGCACGGTGATCGGCCCTGGGCGACGGTAGGCTCGTCCAACCTTGACCCGCTCTCCCTGCTGCTGGCCCGCGAGGCCAACGTGGTGGTGGAAGACGCGGCCTTTGCCATCGACCTGCGCCAGCGGCTGGTGCACGCCATGCAGCATGCAGGGCGCCGCATGGACCCGGCCCGCTACGCAGGCCGCCCGCTGCGCCAGCGCGTGCTCGACCGGGTGGCCTTTGGCCTGATGCGCCTGGCCTTGTGGATCACCGGGAACAGGTACTGAGAGGCGCAGGGTCTCGGCAGAGACTTTGTCCTGCAATTGCTATACAAAATATAGCTAATAGCGCTTATTCAATAAGCGCTAGAGGCCTAAAACCCTTGAAATCTGTCGATCCGCGTTCGCTGTTACGATTCGACCCATGTCCAGTCAACCTGCCGCCGATATGACGCCCACCCCGCCGGATGATGAAGGCACACCCGTCTCCGTCAAGATTCGCGAGCGCCTTGCCGCCGCCCGCAAACGCTTTCACGCCAACGACAACATTGCAGAGTTCATCGAACCCGGCGAACTGGAAAAGTTGCTGGATGAGGTCGAGGTCAAGATGCAGGGCGTGCTCGACAGCCTGGTGATCAACACGGTGGGCGACCACAACACCAACAACACCGCGAGGCGGGTGGCCAAGATGTACCTCAACGAGGTATTCAAGGGCCGCTATGTGGCGCAGCCGCCTATTACCGAGTTCCCCAACGCCGAGCACCTGAACGAGCTGATGATCGTCGGCCCCATCACCGTGCGCAGCGCGTGCAGCCACCATTTCTGCCCCGTCATCGGCAAGATCTGGATCGGCGTGATGCCCAACGAGCACACCAACGTGATCGGCCTGTCCAAATACGCGCGACTGGTGGACTGGGTCATGGGCCGCCCCCAGATCCAGGAAGAGGCCGTGGTGCAGCTGGCCGACCTGATCATGGAAAAAACCCAGCCCGACGGCCTGGCCATCGTGATGGAGGCCAGCCACTTCTGCATGTCCTGGCGCGGTGTGCGCGAGATGGACAGCAAGATGATCAACTCGGTGATGCGGGGCGTGTTCCTCAAGGATCCCTCGCTGCGCCGCGAATTTTTGTCCCTCATCCCAGGAAGGAACTGACCCATGTTGGTACGCCTGCTTTACGCCAGTCGCGCGGTCGATACCTCGCCCGCCGCCATCGAAGCCATCCTGACGCAGTCGCGCCAGCACAACCCTGGTTGCGGTATCACCGGGGTGCTCTGCTACGGCGGCGGGGTCTTCCTGCAGGCCATCGAAGGTGGCCGTTCGGCCGTGAGCGACCTGTATGGCCACATCCAGAAGGACCCGCGCCACAAGAACGTGGAACTGCTGCACTACGAAGAAATCGCTGAGCGCCGCTTTGGCGGCTGGACGATGGGACAGGTCAACCTGTCCAAGATCAACCATTCGATCCTGCTCAAGTATTCCGAGCGGCCCGAGCTGGACCCGTATGCGGTGTCCGGCAAGGTGTCGTTTGCACTGCTTGAAGAACTGATGGCCACGGCCTCCATCATCGGAAGGGCCTGAAAAGCGGGGCGCTTTGCTACTGCGCCAACCGATTCCGGGCCTGCTGTGCTCGCCGTACGAGAGTACGGCTGCGCGCATCGACCCAGACTAGGCTGGCTCGCTACGCAAATCGCCCCACTTTTCTGCGCCTCTGTAAATAACGTTTCTCTGCCGCAGCCGCTACGGCGCTGCGGCTTTTTGCATTCAAGCCGCTCTTTTTCCACCCGTGACCCCCACCGCCTTCGCCCTCATCATCCTCGCCGGCCTCATCCATGCCTGCTGGAACATCGTGGCCAAGAAGGCCGGGGGGGACTCGCGGTTTGCGTTCTTCACCTCCGTGCTGATGATGCTGTTCTGGGCACCGCTGGGCTGGTACCTGGGGCGCGACGCTGTGCCACTGTGGGGTGCGGTGGAGTGGGGCTTTGTGGTGGCCAGCGGGCTGCTGCACGTGGCTTACTTTGTCATCCTGCTGCGTGGCTACCGTGTGGCAGACCTCACGGTGGTCTACCCGCTGGCGCGTGGCTCGGGGCCGCTCTTGTCGTCGCTGGTGGCCATCACGCTGCTGGGCGAGCAGATTTCGGCACTGGGCGCGCTGGGCATCGTGGGGGTGGTGGGCGGCGTCTTTCTGATCGCTGGCGGCCCCGGCCTGCTGCGCGCTGCGCACGACCCCGCCGCACGGGCGCGTGTGCACAAGGGCATGTTGTACGGCTTGCTCACGGGCGCGTTCATTGCCAGCTACACGGTGGTCGATGGCTATGCGGTCAAGTTTTTGCTGATGTCGCCCATTCTCATCGACTACATGGGCAACTTCGTGCGCGTGGGCTTGCTGGCGCCCGTGGTGCTGCGTGACCTGTCCACCGCCCGCACGCTGTGGCTGGCGCAGTGGCGTTTTGCGCTGCTGGTGGCGGTGGTCAGCCCGGTGGCCTATGTGCTGGTGCTGTACGCCATGCAGCAGGCACCGTTGTCGCACGTAGCTCCGGCGCGCGAGGTGTCCATGCTGTTTGCGGCGCTCATTGGCGGGCACTTGCTGGGCGAGGGCGACCGTGTCGCGCGCATCGTGGGGGCGGTGTGTATCGCCGCAGGGGTGACGGCTTTGGCGCTGGGGTAGCGGTTGATGAACATGGCCGCCACACCGATGCTGCTGGGCTGCGACTTTTCCAGCAGCCCCACCCGGCGCAAACCCATTGTGCTGGCGCTGGGGCAGCGCCAGGGCGCGCGGGTGCAACTCACCGGGCTGGAGCGGTTTGACACCTTGGCCGCGTTCGGCCAACGGTTGTCCCAGGCCGGCGATTGGGTAGGCGGGTTTGATCTGCCCTTCGGCCTGCCGCGCGAGCTGGTGCAAACGCTGGGTTGGCCCACCGACTGGCAAGCCTGCATGCAGCACTACCGCAGCCTCACCCGGGAACAGATCCGCAGCTTGTTCGCCGCTTTTTGCGACGCGCGCCCGGTGGGTGGCAAGTTTGCGCACCGCGCCACCGATGGCCCCGCGGGCTCCAGCCCGTCCATGAAATGGGTGAACCCGCCCGTCGCCTACATGCTGCATGCGGGCGTGCCGCTGCTGCTGGACGCGGGTGTGCACCTGCCCGGCCTGCACGCAGGCGACCCCCGCCGCGTGGCGCTGGAGGCCTACCCCGGCCTGTTGGCCCGCGAGGTGCTGACGCGCCGCAGCTACAAGAGCGATGACCGCGCGAAGCAGACCCCGGACCGCCTGATTGCCCGCAAGGACCTGGTGAACGCGCTGGAGCTGGGCAGCATACGGCTGGGCATGCGCCTCAAACTCAGCCACGCACAGCGCGATGCGCTGGTTCAGGATGCCAGCGGCGATAGCATGGATGCCGTGTTGTGCCTGCTGCAGGCCGCGTGGGCCCAGCAGCGCCACGCCGAAAGTGGCGACGCCCTGTACGGCCTGCCGCAGGGGCTGGACCCGCTTGAAGGTTGGATCGTGACGGCCTGAGCCTGCTGCCCCAGTGCCGTTCAAGCGCTTGCTATTAGATAGATAGCTGATAGCGCTTATGTATAGGGCGCTAGAGGCCGAAAAGACCAAAAACTTCGACTGTCGAGACGGCAGCGACGCTGCTGTCGCACGCTCCTGGTCGCACCAAAGTGAAACAGTAAGAAACAGCACGTCGGTAGCGCACAACACATGGACCTGCGCGGAGCCGGGGTGCCGGTGCCCAAGGGCGCAGCCCGCTGCTATTCTCGCCAGCGCTCTTCCATGGGAGGGAGGGTGAAGCGGATCAACGACAGGTCAACATGAACAAAAAAACAGTTTTGGGCACCGCAGCGGTGCTGGTGGTTGCAGGCTATGGCGCCGCGACCTGGACCATGGCCCAGCGCGCACACGGCGCCTACCAGGAGGCGCTGGACGAAGTGCGCAAGCTCGTGGGCCCCGAGGTCCTGGTGTCGCAGCAATACACCAAGGGCTTCTGGTCATCGCAAGGTCAATTGGTGCTGCAGTGGACGCCGCCTGCACCCGGAGAAGATGATGAAGAGGAGGGTGACGCCGCCGCCATCGCGGCCGTCCCGCAGCCCGTCCGCATCACGGTCGAAAACACCGTGCGCCACGGCCCGTTGGCCGGTTGGCGCCTGGCGGCCGCAGTGGTCGAAACGCGCGTGAGCAATGTGGAAGGTGTGGATGACACCGTGCGCAAGGCCTTTGCCAAGGTCAGCGCGCCTACGTTGACCACCGTGCGCAGCCTGACCGGCAGCTACGACATCGCGCTGGCCTGGCCCGCCGGAGAGGTGGGTGATGGTGAAGAACTGGTGCGCTGGCAACCCCTGATTTACAAGATGGCCCTGAACGCCGACCGCAGCCGCCTGAGTGGCGACTACGCCTGGCCAGAGATCACCATGAATCTCCAGGGCAAGAGCGATGACAGCGACGACGAGCCTGCATCGGCAGCAAGCCCCTCAGACCGTTTTGCCGTGGCCATGCAGGGCATGAAGGGCGATTTCAACTTTCAGCTGGAAGACGGCCTGTGGCTGTTGGCGCCTGGCAGCGGCAAAGGCACGTTTGGCAAAGTGACGGTAACCCGCGCTGCAGCCACCACTGCCGCCGCAAGTGCTGCGCCCGAGCCGCTGGTGGCACTGCAAGATCTTTCGTACGGTGTCACCATCGCGCGCACCGGCGCCCACCTGGGCTGGGTCACCACCATGCGCGGCACGGGCAGCGTGGGCCCGGTGGCGTTACAGGCGCTGGAGTTCAACGAAACCGTGAGCCGCATCGATGTTGAAGGCGTGAAGCTGGTGCAACAGGCGCTCGTGGACGCCTACCGGGCCGATCCCGGCACGGCGCTGTCCGCCGCCGAATCGCCAGCGAGCGCTGCGTTGATGGAGGCCGTACCCAAGTTTTTGGCAGCCTTGCCGGCCTATGCCATGAAGCTGTCGGCCAAGGTGGATGGCGAGCAAGGCGAGTTGGAATACGGCGTTGAACTCAAGAGCGCACCCGATCCAACGCAAATCGCAGAAGGAGCCTGGGTTCCCGCGATGCTCAAGAGCGGGGTTCTGCACGCCAGCGTGCGCGTACCCAAGGCCTGGCTGCCACGTTTGGCGCAGGCCGCGGGCCAGAAAGCCCCCAAGCCCGAAGACATCGACGCTATGCTGGGCATGGCCCAGGCACAGGGCTTCGTCAAGCAGGAAGGCTCCCACCTGACCAGCGCCGTGCGCATGGAGGACAGCAAAGTGGTGCTCAATGGCAAGCCCATCGACCTGCCCATGATGCGCCGCTGATCGGTTGTTGGCGTGAACTACTGCGTGGCCTGTTGATCTGTTGAATTGGTTGCAAGCCTCACGCTCATGTCCATGCCATCACCACGCTACCCACACACAGCCAATGCCGCCCCGGGCATGGCTGCTGCGGTCGTGCTGGCTCTTGCACTCTGGAGCTTGGCCTTCGCCGTATCGGCGGCGCCAGCGCCCTGGTACTACTGGCGCAGCAAGGTCGACGGCACCCGTGTCTGCGCGCAAACGTCCCCCGGCCCCGGCTGGGAGCGCGACAGCGCTGCCTACGACGGGCCGGGCTGCCGACCCCGCCGCAAGGTGCTCGTCGTGCCCATGCGATGACGTGCGAACCTGCGTCCCGAACGCTCCAGCCCGTTTCATGATGTGTTGATATAAAAAACATAGCTACCAGCGCATGCTGCATAAGCGCTAGAGGCCAAAATCGCTTGCATTAATGTGTATGCATTCGATAATGGTAGCCATGACCGAACTCATCCTCATCCGCCACGGAGAAACCGACTGGAACCGCGAGCTGCGTTTTCAGGGCCACGTGGACGTCCCCCTGAACGCCACCGGCCACGAACAGGCCCGCCGTCTCGCCGAACGCCTGGCCGCCGACCGCCCGGCGGTGGATCACCTGATTTGCAGCGACCTCATTCGCACCCAGCAGACCGCAGCGCCCAGCCTGCAGGTGCTGTTCCCTCAGGCTCGCATCGACACCCTGACCGACAGCGCCCTGCGCGAGCAGGCCTTTGGTGTGGTGGACGGCAAGCGCGTGGACGACGTGAAGCTGGAACACGCCGACGCCTGGGCCCAGTGGCTGCGTTTTGAAGCCGACTACGGCATGCCCGGCGGCGAGACCACCCGCCAGTTCCACACCCGCGTGATGGACGCCGTGCGCCGCATCGCCCTGCAGCACACCGGTAAGACCGTGATGGTCGTCACCCACGGAGGCGTGCTCGACATGATCTGGCGCACTGCACGCGGCACGGGGCTCGACGGCCCCCGCCAAAGCGATATCCCCAACGCGGGCTTCAACCGCGTGCGGGTGGACGGAGATGCGGTGGAGGTGCTGGACTGGGCCGACGTGCGGCATCTCGTGGATTTGCCGGAACAGCCGGTTTATGACCAGACGAAGTTGGTAGTGCGGTAAAAATCAGCGTCCTAACTGGGGCTTGACGTTACTCTGAACGGAATACATTAGCTCTGTGATAAGCCACGAATGGCTGATGTTCGGGACGCAACGCTACGCAAGCGCCTGCAGTGATTCCAAGAGCTCCCGCATCGGACAACAGTGGAGACACCAGAAGCCTGCCAGCCTCATCGAAGGTGATGAAACCTCTATCAAATGCTCGGTCAATGTTGGGGACGAGTAGCAGGCCATTGAAGGGGTCAAGTCGCTCAGAATTTGAGGATGCGCTCCAGGGCTTGATGTGGGAGGCGACAAGCATGCTCAGCTCGTGGTACCCGGTTACTGCGCAGCACTCCCAGTGCAACAGAAGCTTTTGACGAAATGTGCCTTGTCCGATTCGAGCTTTAACAAGTTCAAGCCTCTCAGTCGGGTTAATACAGGGATCGATGAGGATGTTCTCGATGTCAGCGCCAACCTCGCCAGTAAAACCTTCCTCAATGTAACCAGCAAATCGTGCGAGAGCGCTGCTGTACATGTTGTGCCCTCGGGAGTTTCGCTCGGTAAAAATGGGCAACGCAGTTAATTTCGAACTTGCTTCGGCATAAGCCACAGGTGACTCCATCGCTACCAGTGGTCCCTGAATCACACCCGCGGCGATACCCCATTCGGTCAGGGGGCCGGTGACTGCACCTGCGTACTTCTCCGCCGTAGAGGCGGAAAGCCCTCGTTTCAACATCCATTCTTTGAAGTTCATTTGAGCCGAATCAAAAATCCTGAGCGGGCGTAGGTCGTCGCTTTGAAACGCTCACCGCGTTACATCGGTAGCCCCAATGCCCCATTCACTACCCCCACCTGCCGCGCTAACCGCTTCGACTCCGGCTGCCCATTGACCAGCGGCTGCAACAAATTCTGCACCGCTCCCCACTGCCCGCTGCGCTGCAGTGCATCGATCCAGATCTGATGAAACAAATCCCGCTGCGCGTGGCTGCCGCCAATCTCCACCAAACGGGGCAGGGCGACACCCAGTTTCTCTGCCGCAGACGCCCAGTCGCGTTGCGCATGCGCCAGCAGGCCGTGCGCTGCGGGCACGCACACCTGTTGCCATACCGTCTGTTCGTGCGCTTCAGTGCGGGTGGCGGCGTGGGCCTCGATGTTGTGCAGCAGTGTGCGTGCAGCCTCGGTGCGACCCGCGCGGGCCAGGCCGTAGAGGTATTGCAGGTCCAGAAAAGGCAGCACATGGTCTGCTAGGCGCAGCGCCAGGTGGTCGGCCACATCAGCCCAGCGGTGGCCCACATCGACACCCGCCAGCTCCAGCCGTGCGAGCAGTGACACAGCATTGATCTGGTCCTGCGTGTATTCCTTGACCACACCCCAGACCTGTTGGTCATAGAGGGCCAGCACCTCGGCCTTTCGGTCTTGTTCCAACAGAAACAGCGCCTGGTGCCACCAGTTGTGCGTGACCATGAAGGAGTTCAGGCCCGTCCAGGTGTCACTCACGCTGACCATAAAGTCGGTGCCTTCGCGGATGCGCCCTTGGGTCAGCATGACGTGCGCCAGTGCGTGGTGGGCCCAGGGCTCTTTGCGGCACATGTCCACCGCGTGCCGTGCGGACGCTTCGGCCCGGTCGAGCAGGTGGCATTGCTCCCAGCCAAAGGCCAGCATGCCGTGCAGATAAGGCACGTCGGCAGCGGCGGGCACGGCCTGCAGGGCCAGGCGCAGCATGCCGGGGGAGTCGCCGCGGTTGAACAAATGGTATTGGCCGAGCTTGAGGGAGGCGAGATCGCGCGGGTGCAGGCGGGCTTGTTCCTCGTGCAGGGCGATGGCACGGGGCAGGTCGCCATCCACCCAGGCGGCGACGGCGGCGACAAAACGTTGTTCGCGGTCGCTGGCTTCGGGGGCATGGGCCAGGGCCCGGTCGATGAATGGGCGCGCGTTGCGCGGGGCGTCTGCCGACTCTGCAAACATATGCAGCGCGGCGCAGCTGGCCTGCACGATGGGGCTCCCATCTGCGGCAGCGTTCAGGACATTCACCGCGCGGGCTTCGCAGGCGATGAAGCCTTCGACAAAGTCGTTCAGTGCGGTCACGCTGCCCGCATCGTGCAACGTGATGGGGTTGCCCAGGCTATCGGTTGTTAGTGGCATGTCAGCAATCCACTGTGTTGAGTGTCACCCCTGATACATGGGCTCGACGCGGCGTAGGCCAAGGCAGCCGCGCAAGGGCCGCCGAGACATATCTATGTCGCTTTCGCTCCGTGCGCTGGCTGCGTCCCCCTGCCCGCAACGCGCAGCGTTGCGAGAGCGGGGGTAAGGCCCGGAGGGCCTCAGGGGGGTGTCGCTTCATTTCAGCCGCCGTTGATCAGCGCCAGGTAGGCCTTACGTGTTTCGGGCGACACCGATGCCACCAGTTGTTCATGCGGCGTCTGGTGGCGCGCGAGCATGCGGGCGGTCGCAATGGTCTTGGACTTGCAGAACCAGTGGCAGGTGTGCTGCATGAGGAACAGCTCGGCCGACATCATGAAGGCGCGGTCTTTGGGCGACAGGTGGCTGGTGTTCTGCACCACGTGGGCGATGCCCCGCGCGTGGATGGCCAGGGCCTTGCGCATGTCAAAGGTGAAGCTGGGCAGTATCTTTTCGGCAAAGGGGATCGCCATGGCCAGGCGGCTGACCCGCGTGGTCGCCTCGGGCTCTTTGGCAAAGTCGGCGGCGAAGCGGCTGAATTGCTCGGTCAGTTGTGCCTCGGTGGTGCTCAGCAGGTTCCAGATTTGCGTGCGCCGCTCGTCCGTGCTCTCGCCCAGCGCACGCAGGTAGCCTCCGGTCAGCGCTTCCATGAGCTTCTCGATCTGGTAGTTGGCCAGATGGCTGCCCAGCAGCGCGATGCGTTTGCGCTGCTCCTTGGCGTTGAGCAGAAAAGTGCCGGTGGCGAGGAGGATCGCCAGGATGATGATGTCCATGCGGTGGTATGCGTCAGAGGTTGTGTTGTTGGGCTGTCCAGGGCGTCTTTTGACCTGGGAGAGCGCCATGCGAGCGACGCTTCATACCCGCAAGGTTACCAACAACGCGCCATCTGCCAAGGGTTAAACCGCAGGCGGTTGCGGCCAGCCCTTCTGCGGATCCCGGATCAGTTCGAACGCATGCGACACCTGCAGCACGCCCAGGTCGTCAAAGCGTGCGCCCGCGATCTGCAGGCCGATGGGCAAACCGGCGCTGGTGTAGCCGCAGTTGACTGAGGCCGCAGGCTGCTCGGACATGTTGAACGGCACGGTAAAGCCGATGTGTTCCAGCGGACGGAGCGGGTCGTTGGTGGGCGAGGGCAGCTCGGCCTGGAAGGCAGGCATGGGGGCCACCGGCGAGATCACGTAGTCAAACGCGCTGCAGGCCTTGACCGTGGCCACGCGGGTCAGGTGGAACTGGTGGCTGGCGTTGAAGACCTCGGTGCCGCTCATGCCGGCCGCGCTGTCGGCCCAGGTGCGGATGTAGGGCAACACCTTGTCGCGCCGCGCAGCAGGCAGCGCCTGCAGATCGGTGTGCGAACGCATGCGCCAGAAGTGGTCCATGCCGTCGAGCATGGCCTGGGTCATGAAGGGCGCCATGGGCACGATGGTGGCGCCTGCGGCCTCCATGAGTTTTGCTGCGCGTTCTACGGCGGCTTTCACCTCAGGCTCCACCGGCAGGCCGCAGCCGGCATCCAGCAGCAAGCCGATGCGCAGGCCGCGCAGGCGTTCGGCGCCCTTGTTGAACTGGCTCCAGGCGATGTCTTGCGCGGGCAGGCTCATGCTGTCGCGCGCATCGGGCAGACTCAGCACCTGCATCATCAGCGCGGCATCGGCCACGGTGCGGGTCATGGGGCCGGCGGCGCGGCCGGTGTAGGGCGGGTCGATCGGGATGCGGCCCAGGCTGGGTTTCAGGCTGAAGATGCCGCACCAGCTGGCGGGCAGGCGCAACGATCCGCCGATGTCGGTGCCGATGTGCAGTGGGCCGTAGCCTGCGGCGGCCGCCGCGCCACCGCCCGCGCTGGAACCGCCGGGGCCCTTGCTCACATCCCAGGGGTTGCGCGAGAGCGGATGGAAGGTGGACAAGCCGGACGACAACATGCCGTAGTCGGGCATGGTGGTCTTGGCCACGACGACGGCCCCGGCCTCGCGCATGCGGGCGGCGGGTGGGGCATCGGCGGCGGCAGGCACCAGCTCGACGGCGGCCGTGCCCAGCGGGGTGGGGTCGCCCTCGGTGGCAATGTTTTCCTTGATGGTGCTGGGGACGCCGTCCAGCGCGCCCATGGGCTCGCCGCGCAGCCAGCGGGCTTCCGACGCGCGGGCCTGCGCCAACGCGGCGTCGGGGCGCAGCAGGTAGGTGGCGCGGATGTGGGGCTCCCACCGTTCGATGTGCTCCAGCACGGACTGCGTGACCTCCACGGGGGACAGCGTGCGCTGGCGGTAGGCAGCAAGGAGGTCGTGGGCGGGCAGGTCGTGCAGTGCGGTCATGGCGGGGCGCAGGGAGTTTTATCAATAAAAAAGGCCGCCAGCGCTTATGGATAAAGCGTTAGAAGCTATTGTTTCAGGAGCAATCAGCTTCTGCGTGTTTCAGCTATTCATTGAAACTGGCGCAGCCCAGGCGCGGGCAGCCGAGCAAGGGCCGCCCCGCAGCGAGGGCTGCGTCCCCCTGCCCGCATTGCGTAGCAATGCGAGAGCGGGGGGAAGGCGCGAAGCGACTCAGGGGGGTGTCCTATCTCAAGACCAAGAGAGCGACGAGATGTCGTTCACGAACACGGGCATGTCTTTCCACAGACCCTTGAGGTTCTTGTTCGCCACCGTGATCCACTGGTTGGAGTACAGGAACCCGTGCACCGCATCGTCGGCCAGCAGGCGCTGCGCTTCGCCCAGCAGGCGGGCGCGGTCGGCGGGGCGGGCGGCGTTCTTGATCTGGTTGAACAGGTCGTTGAACTTGGGCGAGTTGTAGCCCCAGTAGTAGTCGGGCTTGGCAAAGTTGCCCAGGTCGAACGGCTCCACGTGGCTGATGATGGTCAGGTCGTAGTTCTTGTTGCCGTAGGTGCCGCTCAGCCACTGCGCCCATTCCACGTTCTGGATCTTGGCGATGATGCCCACCTTGGCCAGCTGCGCCGCAATCACTTCGCCGCCCTGGCGGGCGTAGGGTGGTGGGGGCAGGGTCAGGGTCAGCTCCAGCGGCGTCTTGATGCCCGCTTCGGCCAACAGCTTCTTGGACTTTTCAATGTTGAACGGGTTCACGCCCGTGGTGTCCACATAGCCAAACGCGCCGGGCACGTAGTGGCTGCCGATGGGCGCACCGTAGCCGTCGCCCGCGCCTTCGATCACGGCCTTGCGGTCAATCGCCGAGGCGATGGCGCGGCGCACGCGCACGTCGTCCAGTGGCTTCTTGGCGTTGTTGATGGCCAGAATGGTCTTGGCGCGCGACCCGCTGACCACCACCTGAAAGCGTGGGTTGGCCTTGAACTGCGCCACGCTGCGCGGCGTGACGCGCGGGAACGCATCCACATCGCCTGCGAGCAGTGCGGCAACCTGCGCCGCAGGGTCGGAGATGAAGCGGAACGTGGCGCGCTTGATCTTGATGGTGGCGGGGGCGCGGAAACCGTCCCATGCCGTCAGCACCACCGACGAACCCTTGTTCCACGTGCCCAACTGGTAAGGGCCGGTGCCTACGGGCTTATTGGCGTTGGTGTCGGCGCTCTTGGGCTCCACGATGATGGACGTCGCCTGGCCCAGTACGAACAGCAGGTCAGGGTCGATGTCCTTGTTGAGCAGCACCACGGTGTAGTCGTCCACCACCTGGGTGGTCAGGCCTGCGAACGTGCGCTTGTCCTTGTTGGTGCTTTTTTCGCCGCCTGCGCGGTCAAACGCGAACTTGACGGTGGACGCGTTGAACGGCTCGCCGTTCTGGAACTTGACACCACGGCGCAGCTTGAAGGTGTAGGTCTTGAGGTCGGGCGAGACCTCCCAGCTTTCAGCCAGCAGGGGCGACACGCTGCCGTCGGCATTGATCTTGGTGAGCGTCTCGAAGATGTTGTACTGCACGATTTCGGCGATGGCCGAGGCGGCACCGGCCGTTGGGTCCAGACCCGGTGGCTCCAGCGTCATGGCCAGCGTCACGGCATCTTTGCGGCCCTGCGCCAGGGCGCCGAGCGAGGTGGACAGGGGCACGGCGGCGATGGCGCCAGTGGCTAGGACGGTACGGCGGTTCAGCATGTTCGGACTCTCCAGACAAAAAACCTGACAACAACCAGAAAAAACCCCGGTGCAATTTGTTACCGGGGCGCACAAAAGCTTTTTACACCATCACGCAGGCCTTGGGTTATGCGTTTTTTTCCGCCGCGGCAGCGGCGGCGGCACGTCGCGCCCGTGCCCGCCCCGGCTGCACCTGCGGCACGGCGCCCACCAGCGACTGCGTGTAGGGGTGCTGCGCGTTGCGAAACAGCTCAGCGGGCGAGCCCCGTTCCACGATGCGGCCTTGGTAGAGCACCACCACTTCGTCACACAGGTGGTTGACCACCGCCAGGTCGTGGCTGATGAGCATGTAGGTGATGCGGAACTCCTGCTGCAGGTCCTGCATCAGGTTGAGCACTTGCGCCTGCACCGACACGTCGAGCGCGCTCACGGGCTCGTCGGCCACGATGAGACGGGGGCGGGTGATGAGCGCGCGCGCAATGGCGATGCGCTGGCGCTGACCGCCTGAAAATTCATGCGGGTATTTGCCCAGGTCATTGGCGCGCAAACCCACTTGCGCCAGCACCTGGCCTGCCTGCTCGCGCTGCGCGGCACGGCTGGTTTCGCCCTGCGCCTGAAGGGGCTCGGTGACGATGCGCTCTACCGTCTGGCGTGGGTCCAGCGACCCGTAGGGGTCCTGAAACACCATCTGAAAATCGCGCCGCGCCTGGCGCAGTTGTTCGGTGGGCAAGTGGTGCAGGTTGCGGCCCAGCAGCTCCACCGTGCCAGAGGTCGGTGTGTCCAGTGCCATCACCAGTCGAGCCAGGGTGGACTTGCCCGACCCCGACTCGCCGACGATGCCCAGGCTGCGGCCAGAGGCCACCGAAAAGCTCACGCCATTGAGCGCGTGGACCTTGCCCGGGGGCTGAAACAGGTGCTCGCGCGGCAGCGTGTATTCGCGCACCAGGTCTTGGACCTGCAGCAGCGGGGCGTCCGCCTGGGCGTTGGGTGGGATCGCCGGGGTCATGCGGCCACCTCCGCGACGTTCGCCAACGAGGCACTTTGTGCGTTCTGGGCTTCGGCAATGGCTTCGCGGCGCAGGCAGCGCACTTCGTGGGCGCCATCTTCGTCGGTGGCAACTAGGGTGACGGGCGGTGGTTCGTGGTGGCAGGCATCTACCGTGTAGCTGCATCGGCCGGCAAAAGGGCAACCTGCGGGCAGGTCCACAAGCTCGGGCACGGTACCCGGAATGGTGGACAGGCGCGGGCGCTGGCCGGGTGCGTGCACGGCGCCCAGATGGGGCCGGGCAGCGAACAGGCCGCGTGTGTAGGGGTGTGCCATGGCCGAGAAGACCGAGGCGGTGGAGCCGCTTTCGACCACGCTGCCGCCGTACATGACCATCATGCGGTCCACGTTCTGCGAGATCACGCCCAGGTCGTGCGAGATGAGGATGAGTGCCATGTTGCGCTCGGCCACCAGGTCGCTGATGAGGTCCAGGATCTGCTGCTGGATGGTCACATCGAGCGCCGTGGTGGGCTCGTCGGCAATCAGCAGGTCGGGCCCGCAGGCCAGCGCCATGGCAATGGTGATGCGCTGGCGTTGCCCGCCCGAGAACTGGTGGGGATAGGCATCAAAACGCTGCGCGGCATTGGGGATGCCCACGCGGTCCAGCAGGGCAATGGCTTCGGTGCGCGCAGCGGCGGCATTCATGCCCCGGTGCAGGCGCAAGGGCTCTGACACCTGGCGGCCAATCGTGTGCACAGGGTTCAGTGCCGTCATGGGCTCCTGGAACACCATGCCGATGCGGTTGCCGCGCATCTTGCACATTTGGGCATCGGTGCGGCCTACCAGCTCTGCGCCGTCAAAGCGGATGCTGCCCGTGACTTCTGCGCTGTCGGGCAACAGGCCCATGAGCGACATGGCAGTAATGGATTTGCCGCAGCCGGATTCACCAATCAGGCCCAGGGTTTCGCCACGCGCCAGCGTGAAGCTCACGCCGCGCACGGCATCAGCAGGGCCCCGATGCGTCTGCAGGCGGATGCGGAGGTTGGAGACTTCTAACAGAGACATCGTAAGGTTCTGGTGGTCTTCTTGGCAGGATCAACGCTTTCGCGATAGACGAGGGTCGAGCAGGTCGCGCAGGCCGTCGCCCAGCAGGTTCAGGCCCAGCACAGCCAGCGCAATCGCCACACCCGGCCATACGGCCAGCAGCGGCGCCTGGAACATCAGCGTCTGCGCCTCGCTGAGCATGCGGCCCCAGGATGGCTGGGGAGGCTGCGTGCCCAGGCCCAGGTAGGAGAGGGCGGCTTCCGCCAGGATGGCGATGGCGAACTGGATGGTGGCCTGCACGATGAGCACCGACAGGATGTTGGGCAGCACATGCTCGATGGTGATGCGCCAGCTGCCCTTGCCGCAGGCGCGCGACGCCAGAATGTATTCACGCGACCACACGGCGTTGGCCGAGGCGCGGGTGACGCGCGCAAAGGTCGGGATGTTGAAAATGCCAATCGCAATGATGGAATTGACGATGCCCGCACCAAATACAGCGGTCAGCATGATGGCGGACAGGATGGCCGGGAAGGCAAACGTGAAGTCGGCCAGCCGCATGATGAGTTCTTCGACCCAGCCCCGCTTGGCGGCCGCCAGCAACCCCAGCGCCGTGCCGATGGTCAGGCCAATGCCTACGGCGATCACGCCGACAAGGATGGAGTTGCGTGCGCCCACCAGCAGCAGCGAGGCCACGTCGCGCCCGAACGCATCCGTACCCAGCCAGTGTTTGCCGGTGGGGGGCTGCAGCTTGGAGGCCAGGTCCATCTCGTAGGGCGACCAGGGCGTCCACACCAGCGACAGCACTGCTGCCAGGATCAGCAGCAGGGACAGCACGGCGCCGATGACGAAGCTGCGATGGCGAAGGGCACGGTGCAGCCAGCCAGGGGCGGCGGTGGCAGCAGGCGATGAAATGACAGCGTTCATGGGGCGCTCAGATGTCGGAAGCCTTCACGCGCGGGTCGATCACGGCGTAAAGAATGTCCACGACGAAGTTGACGATGACCACCATGGCGGCGAGCAGCATCACGCAATTGCGCACCACGATGAGGTCCCGGTTCGAGATGGATTGGAAGATCAGCCGACCCAGGCCGGGCAGATAGAAAACGTTCTCCACCACGATGGTGCCCGCCAGCAAGTTGGCAAATTGCAGCCCCATCACGGTGACGACCGGGATCATGGCGTTGCGCAGCACATGGCCCCACAGCGCAGCACGCTGCGACAAACCCTTGGCCCGTGCGGTGCGCACAAAGTCCTCACGCAGCACTTCCAGCACGGCAGAGCGGGTAATGCGCGCGAGAATGGCGGCCTGCACCACGGCCAGCGCGATTGCGGGCAGCAGCAACGCCTTGAGGGCTTCGAGCGGGCTGCCACCGGCTTCTTCCGTCCAGCCCGGGAACCCGCCGGCCGAGAACCATTGCAGCTTGACGGAGAACAGCAGGATCAACAGGATGGCGAACCAGAAGTTGGGAATGGCAATGCCGATCTGCGCCAGCCCCATCACGCCAACATCACCGATCTTGTTGTGGCGGGAGGCCGCATACACACCGGCAGCCAGGGCCAACACCGTGGTGAGTGCCATCGCCATGAGAGCCAGAGGTACCGTAAGGGCCAGTCGCTCGAGCACCAGGTCGAGCACCGGCGAGCTGTAGGCATAACTTTCGCCCATGTTGCCCACTACCAGGCCGCTGACCCATTGCCAGTAGCGCAGCCCCGCCGGTTGGTCCAACCCGAGCTTGCTCGCCAATGCGGCCACCGCGTCTGGCGAGGCGTCAGGGCCCATCAGGATCTGGGCGGCGTTGCCCGGCAGTATCTCCAGCACCAAAAACACAACAATGGATGCGCCGATCAGCGTGGCCAGGAGAGTGATAAACCGCTTGAGAAAAAACAGGCCCATGGGTGGGGGTGCGTGGGTTGTGTGGGAAAGGGGTAAGACGCAAGCGCGTCAAAATTAATGTGTATACACAGCATAACGGTAAAAACATCCCCGTCAGCGGTGGTGGTAGCAGTGTGGCACGCAAGGCACATGCCACCAGCGCGGGATAATACGGAGCATGAACTGCGCCGCACGTCCCTTTGCCATCCTTTCAGGCGCCTTGCCCCGGGAGGTTGTATGGCGCTGATGATCACCGACGAGTGCATCAACTGCGATGTGTGCGAGCCCGAATGCCCCAATCAGGCGATCTACCTGGGGCAGGAAATCTACGAAATTGACCCGAACAAGTGCACGGAATGCGTGGGGCACTTTGATGAACCCCAGTGTGTGCAGGTCTGCCCCGTCGCCTGTATTCCGGTGAACCCGCAACACGTGGAAAACCGTGAAACCCTATGGCAGAAGTTTCAGCGGCTGCAGCCGGTAATCGGGTCGTAGATATTAGGTGTTTTTGGCCTCTAGCGCTTATTTATAAAGCGCTAATAGCTATCAAAAATGTAGTATTTGAGGCCTAGGAGATTTTCAGTCTTCTACCGGGCGCGGTGGCTTGGGGCGCGGTGGTTTTGTGGTGTGGATGAGCAAAGTTGCCTTGTCCATTTCGCCTGCCAGCAGGGCCGGGTAGGCCTTGAGCGAATGGGCGATGCAGTCCTCGATCAGGGTCCGCTGGTCGGGTGAGGGTTTCTTGAGCACCCAGTTGGCGACTTCACTCTTTACCCCCGGATGACCAATGCCGATGCGCAGGCGCCAGTAGTCTGGGGAGCCCAGTTGACCGTGGATGTCGCGCAGACCGTTGTGCCCCGCATGGCTGCCGCCGCGCTTGAGTTTGACCTGGCCGGGTGTGATGTCGAGTTCGTCGTGCACCACCAGAATTTCTTCCGGCAAGATCTTGAAAAAACGCGCCAGCGAGGCTACCGATTTGCCAGAGAGGTTCATGAACGTCTGCGGTTGCAGCAGCCACACGGTCTGGCCGTGCACCACCGTGCGGGCGACGAGTCCGTGGTAGCTGCGCTCTGGGACCAGCGTGGTCTTCAACTCGCGCGCAAGGGCGTCAATCCACCAGAAACCTGCGTTGTGGCGGGTGGCCTCGTAGTCTGGCCCAGGGTTTCCAAGGCCTACAAACAGCTTGATCATCTGGGCAATTATCCGTAGGTGGTAGGTGCATGCTCTCTGAAGAAGAGCGATCACCAATGAAAACGGCCCACACAGTGGGCCGTTGGGTCGTCAGTGCCGCCGTAGCGGCCTGACCTGCACGCAGAAGAGAGCTCTGCGGCTGGGGAATTACTTCTTGCCCTTGCCCTTTTTGGCATCGGCAGCTGGAGCTGCTTCAACGGGAGTCTCGACCACGACCACAGGAGGCACCACAGACACCAGAACGGGGTTGTTGTTTTGGCCACCGCGGATCTTGGCGGTCACACCCTTAGGCAGCTTGATGCTCTTGAGGTGCAGCGAGGCGCCCTTTTCCAGCTTGGACAGGTCCACAGCGATGAACTCTGGCAGGTCCGAAGGCATGCAGGTCACGTCGAGTTCGTTCACGATCGGGTTGACCATGCACTTGTCGATCTTGACCGCTGGCGACTCTTCTGCACCGGAGAAGTGCAGTGGCACCTTCATGTGCAGCTTGGTCTTTTCGTCCACGCGCTGGAAGTCGATGTGCAGAACGAGTTGCTTGTAGGGGTGGTATTGCACGTCACGCAGCAGCACTTTGGAGGTGGTGCCGGCAACTTCCATGTCCAGAACGCTGGAGTGGAATGCTTCCTTCTTGAGGGCGTGCCACAGGGCGTTGTGGTCTAGCTCGATGAGCTGGGGTTCGGCGGCGGTACCACCGTAAACGATACCGGGGGTCTTGCCCGAATTGCGGAGACGGCGGCTCGCACCCGTGCCCTGCTTGGCGCGCTCAAAAGCGACGAAGTTCATAGTTAGCTCCTGAAAAGGGTAGACCGCGACCAGTCTTACCCCGTTTTAAAAAGACCTTGTCCACCACTTTGGCGGCTGGTCCACACAATGTTCTCCAACAGACAAGCCTCCCGAAGGAGGCTTGCGTGCAATCCAATCTGCAACGCTCCGAAGGAGACGCGGTCAGAACAGATTGTCTTGATCGGAGAACAAACTCATGACCGACTCCCCCTTGGCAATGCGCTGGATCGTCTCGGCGATCAGCGGAGCCACGGAGAGTTGGCGAATCTTGGTGCATCCCTTGGCGTGGTCGTTCAAAGGGATCGTATTGGTCACCACCACTTCATCCAGCGCGCTGCCTTGTGCAATGCGCTCGATGGCGGGACCGGAAAAAATAGGGTGGGTGCAGTAGGCGTACACCTTCTTGGCGCCGCGCTCCTTGAGCACTTCGGCGGCCTTCACCAGGGTGCCAGCGGTGTCGATCATGTCGTCCATGATCACGCAGTTGCGGCCTTCGATTTCGCCGATCACATGCATGACTTCTGACACGTTGGCCTTCGGACGGCGCTTGTCGATGATGGCCAGATCGCAGTTGAGCTGCTTGGCCAGCGCGCGTGCACGCACCACGCCGCCCACATCGGGCGAAACCACGATCAGGTCTTCGTAGTTCTTCTGGCGCAAATCGCCTAGGAGAACAGGAGAAGCGTAGATGTTGTCGACCGGAATATCGAAAAAGCCCTGAATCTGGTCTGCATGCAGATCCATGGTCAGCACGCGGGCTACGCCCACCGCCTGCAACATATTGGCTACCACCTTGGCAGTGATGGGCACGCGCGATGAGCGGGGGCGACGGTCCTGACGGGCGTAACCAAAGTAAGGGATCACGGCGCTGATGCGTTCGGCCGATGCACGCTTGAGCGCATCCACCATGATCAGCAGTTCCATGAGGTTTTCGTTGGTCGGTGCGCAAGTGGACTGAACAACAAAAACATCACGTGCACGCACGTTTTGCTTGATTTCAACGGTGACTTCACCGTCGGAGAAGCGTCCCACATCGGCAGCGCCAAGAGTGGTGCCGAGGTGTTGGGCGATTTCAGCTGCCATGCCTGGATTGGCATTGCCGGTGAAAACCATGAAGTCGGGGTTGTTGGCTTGCATGAGCGTCCCAGCAGTCTGAAAAAAAAGCCCGTACGCGAAAAGAAATTTGGCAGGGGAAGAAGGATTCGAACCTTCGCATGCTGGAATCAAAATCCAGTGCCTTAACCAGCTTGGCGACTCCCCTACACAGGTCAACTGCCGAAAGCAGCTAACCCTAATTCTGGTCTGATGCCCAGCCTGCCAGAGGATGAACCATCAGGTTGCCACATGTTTTTACTTGCCAGCCTTCAGGGGCTCCGCTCAAGTCAACCGCATGTGCCATTTGTGCAAACACCGCACTTCCTGAGCCTGTCATTCGGCCTTGTAATCCTCGATCTCCGAGCCATTGAATGGCTTCAGTGACCTCGGGGCAAAGTGCCTGAGCAACTGGCTGCAAGTCATTTCGACCGAAGTCAAAGTGTGCTGCAGCAAAGCCTAAGATTGTAGCACTATCTGAATCGCGTTTCAAACTTGGTGACGAAAAAATTGATTTTGTCTCCAAGCCCGCTACAGGTTTCACCACCGCGAAACACGCTGACGGCAGTTGGTGCAACTTCTCAAGCGGCGTGATTGTCTCACCAATTCCCTCCACCCAAGCGTTGTGGCCGCGTAAAAAAAATGGAACGTCAGCTCCTAGCGCAAGGCCGATCTCTTCAAGAGCAGGTCGAGGCAGGTTCAGTCCCCACAGTCGATTCAGTGCGAGCAAGGTAGTTGCAGCATCGGAAGAGCCTCCACCCATGCCTGCTTGCGCTGGCACGCTCTTCAGCACCCCGATGTGTACTCCCTGATTGCAGCCGGTAGCTGCTTTCAGTGCGCGCGCCGCTTTGATCGTCAGGTCTTCATCCGGCAGTTTCGGGCCCAGGTCTTCCCGGGTGATGTGATGGCTGGTGCAGCGCTCGAAATGCAGGGTGTCACACCAATCAATCAGCATGAAGACCGACTGCAAAAGGTGATATCCATCCGCACGCTGGCCCGTGATATGTAGAAAAAGGTTGAGCTTGGCCGGTGCCGGCACGTCATACAAGGCGAGCATGGTGGAGACGGGATCGCGCGGGAGGCGTGCCGCCGACAGGTTATTGGGTCAGCGCAATGCGCAAGGTGGCTTTTGGTGCGGGGTTGTCGCGTCGTGCGATGAGTCGGCCGTCCGATAGTCCAGACAGATCGGCATCCCATCCCGGAGCAGTGGCCTGCGTCCCCTGCAACCAGCTGAAAAGTGCCGCAATAGGAATGCGGGTGCCAGTGACGTCCTGGAGCAAGTTCTCCAGCGAATCAGAGGTGCGTATATCCTCTGCGCCGGTAGCGAGTTGCGCATGTCCTTCCTTCCAGTCCAGTTGCGCCAAGCGACTGCCGAGCGGGCTGATGAGGACGAGCCCCCCGTTTTGGGCATTGCCGCGTAGCTCAAACAGTGCGGAGAAAGACTGCGAAGCCTGGTCTTCTACTTGCATTGCAAGTCGGCCGCTCCAGAAGTTCTCTTCTCCCTCTCGGGGCTTTGCGGGCTGCGCGCACCCGAGCACGGACAAAAGACAAAGAACCAATAACCATCGCCACACGCGAAACAGAGGGAGCGACGAGGCAGGGGAGAAACCAGGTGCGCAGCCGTTCAAATGTTTCAAAACGACACTCCAAGGCGTATCAAGGTCTCTTTGAGCGTTTCGTTGTCGGGGTTGACGCGCTGGCCTTCCTTCCAGATCTTGCGTGCACCGTCCTGATCACCCAGGCTCCACAGCACCTCTCCAAGGTGGGCTGCAATCTCCACGTCAGGGCGCACGCGGTAGGCGGTTTCAAGATGCCGCTTGGCGTCTGTTTTGTTTCCGAGACGAAACTCCACCCAGCCTAGGCTGTCGGTGATGAAGGGGTCGCCGGGTGCGAATTCCAGCGCCTTCAGAATCAGTTGTTTTGCTTCGTCGAGCTGCACGCCTCTTTCGGCCATGGAATATCCCAGAGCGTTGTAGGCGTGGTGATACTGCGGCTGTCGTGCAATCAGTTGCCGCAGTAGCTGTTCCATGGTGTCTGTCTTGCCGGCTTTTTCTGCCAACATGGCTTGGTCGTAGATCAATTCTGTGTCGTCGGGAGCCAGGGCCACGAGTTCCACCTGCGTGTTGTATGCCTCCTGGTACATCTTGAGATCGCGCAGGAGCTGGACTTCGGCTAATAGCTTCATGCGCTTTTCATCAGCGGTTGTGCCGGGAAGACTGCGCAGCAGCGCACGCGCTTGCGCCAGTTTTCCTTGCCGCGCCAAGAGGGAGGCTCGGCGACTTTGGGCGCTGAACACTTCTTCCACATTGGTGATTCGACCGAGCCATGATTCCGCGGCCGCATAGTCCTGCTTCTTTTCAGCAATCTGGGCGTACAGCAAATATGCCTGCGTGAGCCCTCGCTCACGCACCTGATCCTCTGTGCCGGTCGCTGCGAGTTCGATGAACCGTTGCAATGATTTTTCAGCCTCCGGAAGGCGATTGTCCTGATATTGAAGCGATGCCAGCACCAACCAAGGTTCTGCAAGTTCTGGTTTCGCTTGGGTGACGAACTCCAATTGCCGTGCTGCATCTGGAAGCCGCTGCAACCCCAGCAAAACGCGGGCATAGGCCAATCGCAGTTCGGGAACAGGTTGCTTGGCAAGTGCCTGCACCACCAACGACTCTGCTTCTGCAGAGCTGTCCTCCATCAACTCCAGTGCGAGGCGTGCCGCGCCCTCGTTGGCGTCGTCCAATGTCTGCGCGCTCCGTGCTGCCTCCAGGGCCCCAGTCTTGTCCCCGGCGGCCAACCGCACACGGCCCAGCGAAACCCATGCAATGGGGCCGGTCGCGGGGTGAGTTAACTCATCAACCAAAGCTTCTGCGACCACCTTGGCAGCCAACGCCTTGTCGCTCGCGCGGCCATACATTTGCGGAAGTGCGGCGAGTGTGCTCGCCTTGGCACGGGCGGGTGATTGGGCCAACTCCTGTCGGAGCAGGGCAGGAGTTTCGCCAATCCGGTTAAGCGCGATCAGGATCTGCAGTACATAGCGATTGGCTTCGCGAGATTGGGGTTGCACTTCCTTCCAAGCCATCGCTGCCGCGAGCGCGTAGTCCCCTGAGCGTGACTGCAGAGCTATATCTGCCGCGCGCTGGTAGAGCTGACCATCTCCGGTACGCCGGGCTGCTTCCAGCATCAGTGCATAGCCAGCGCCCGGATCCCCTGTTCGGGAGCTCAGCTCGCCGAGAAAAATCTCGTAGAACAGCTCGGCATCCAGGGCCGGGTTCGAGACCACTGAGGATGCGCTGTCAGGCCCGGGATCTCGGCTAGGCTGTGCCCAGCCTGTATGGGTAACCACCGCAATTGCGGTAGTTAAAGCAGCGGTCCGAAAGCGTTGTGATAGCACCATCGGGCCATAATAATCCATGCCCGATAACCTGTTGCGTGGGTTCTTTTATGCCTGAGTTGCCAGAAGTGGAAGTGACACGTCTCAGTCTCGTGAAGGCCATCACGGGGAGCAGGATCGAATCGGTGGCTGTGGGGAAGCCGCTGCGTTGGCCGTTGGGTTGTGCGCCGGGTATGTTGGTGGGTCGGCACATAACAGGCTTGCGCCGACGCGGAAAATACCTGTTAGTCGACATGGACTCCGGTTTGTTGTTGGTCCACTTGGGAATGTCCGGCAGCTTGCGTTTTAGCCAGTATCTTCCACCGCCGGGGGGGCATGACCATTTCGACCTTGTGACCTCCCGAGGAGTCTTGCGTTTGCATGATCCTCGTCGTTTTGGCGCTGTGGTCTATGCGGACAGTGAGTCTGATGGGAATGCAGTCAAGTTACTCAGGTCGCTGGGGATGGAGCCGTTGTCCGATGCGTTTCTAGTGGGAGATTTTCAGGCCGGCGTGAAAAAAAGCCGCATGCCGATCAAGCAGTTACTGCTGGGGGGGCGTTTGGTGGTCGGAGTGGGCAACATTTACGCGTCTGAAGTCTTATTTCTGGCAGGTATTAGGCCCACGGCCAATTCTTCGCGCATCGGCCCAGGGCGGGTGAAAAAATTGCACGCTGCGATCAAGGAAGTTTTGGCGCGCGCAGTGGCGATGGGAGGGAGTACGTTGCGCGACTTTACCAACGCGGAGGGCGCTAATGGGCATTTTCAGACTCAGGCAAATGTTTACGGCCGTGAGGGTGCCCCCTGTCATGTGTGCAAAACTCCCATTCGCTTGCTCCGGCAGGGACAAAGAAGTAGTTACTTTTGCCCCCAATGCCAACGCACATAGCCCGACTTTCTAGTGAAATGGTGGGTAAATGACAGCCCGCATGCGGTCGATGCTATATTTTGTGTATGCCTACTCCGTAGGCTATTCATAGATCTCTGGGAGCAAAGTGGGACCTTCATTCAACGAACAGTTCGACCAGCATGGCGTCTGGCGGCGCGAGTTCGCCCAGCAGCTCAAGCGTCTGGCCGAGTGGATGTCGTCGCACGAACTCATGGATGCTGCGGTGCAAGAGCGGTTGCAGCGTCTGGAAGAACAAGTTCGCAGTGACAAAGTCATGGTGGCATTTGTTGCAGAGTTTTCTCGTGGCAAGTCTGAACTGATCAACGCGATCTTCTTCGCCGACTATGGACGCCGCATCATGCCCGCGAGCGCAGGGCGGACCACCATGTGTCCCACCGAACTGGGCTATGACGCTCACGTGGCGCCCAGCCTTCGGTTGCTTCCTATTGAAACGCGCCTACAAATGCAGAGTTTGGCAGAGTGGCGCGTCAAGGCAGACCGGTGGCAAGAAATTCCGCTGGATGTCAGCAATGCAGATCAGATTGCTAAGGCGCTGGAGAAAGTTGCAGAGATTCGCAAGGTCAGTCTGGACAATGCCCGCGCGCTGGGTTTTTGGCACGATGATTTGACGGATGAGAACCCTGTCCCGGACGCCCAGGGCTTGGTCGAGGTGCCCATGTGGCGCCACGCGATCATCAACATCCCCCACCCATTGCTCAAGCAGGGCTTGGTGATTCTGGATACCCCTGGCCTTAACGCGGTTGGGGCGGAGCCAGAGCTCACCGTCAATCTGATCCCTCAGGCTCACGCAGTTGTATTCATCTTGAGTGCCGATACGGGAGTCACGCGTTCGGACCTTTCGATTTGGCGAGAACACTTGGCCATATCGAACGACAGCATGGATGCCCGCCTAGTAGTGTTGAACAAGATAGATACGCTTTGGGACACGCTCAACTCCGCAGAGCAAGTGCAAGCACAACTGGAGCGCCAATGCAGCACGTCTGCAGAGATGCTTGGCGTGCCGCTCCACAGAGTAGTGCCGGTGTCAGCGCAGAAAGGTTTGGTTGCCAAGATCACGGCGGACGACGTGCTATTGGAGACCAGCGGATTGCCAGTGCTGGAGGAGGCGCTGGCCAAAGGCATCATGGGTCGGCGTCAGTCCATTCTGCGGGCGGCAGTGGCCACGGGCGTGGCAAGTCTGCGCAGTGAAACTTCGCGAGTGATCAATATCCGCCGCCGTGATCTTGATGACCAAATGGCTGAACTGCGCAGTTTGCGTGGGAAAAATGCGTCGGTGATTGAGTCAATGCGCCACCGCGTTGAGCAAGAGCAACGGGAGTTTGACCTAAGTACCGCCAAGATTCAGGCTGTTCGTGCAGTGCACCTCAAACTTCTGCGGGATGTTTTCCAGCAACTCGGCGCTAAAGCCCTCAAGGTCGAATTGGCAGAGTTGGCGCAAACCCTTCAACAGAAGGGTCTCAAGCTGGGGGTAAAGAAAATCTACATCCAGACCTTTGATAAATTGCGCGGTACCTTGGACAAGGCTCAGGCCTCTGGCACAGAAATTCAGGCCATGCTGGGTGGGACCTTCCGTCAATTGAATGCCGAGTATGGATTTTCTTTGCAGGTGCCGCCACCGCCTCAGTTAGAGCACTTTACGCACGATCTGAATCAGATTGAGCAGAGTCATTTGCAGTATCTTGGAATGGGTAATGCGCTCAAACTGGCGCAGCCGGAGTTTGCGGAACGATTGGTGCGTGCTTTGGCAATGCGTCTGCGCACCGTGTACGAGTCGGCAGCAAACGATCTGGAACTGTGGAGCAAGTCTGCAACTGCGCAATTGGATGCGCAGTTGCGCGAGCGACGCAGGAGCTTCGCGCGTCGCATTGAAGCAGTAGATCGGATCCAGCAAGCGGCTAGCGGTTTGGTGGAGAGAATTGCCGAAATTGAGGCGGGCGAGGGCGAATTGACCCAGTTGGAGCAGAAGCTGCAGCAGTTGACCTCTCAACTCATTGCTGTGCCCGGGCTTGAGTCGGCATCCTCTGACAAGCAACTCCTGCCTGCATGAGCGTCTCTGTCGGTGACGCTTCGGTGGCGGAGCGTGTGGTCGCGTGGCAGATTACGCATGGGCGCAATCATCTGCCATGGCAGCAGACCCGAGATCCCTATCGGGTCTGGCTGTCTGAGATCATGCTGCAGCAGACGCAGGTGACTACGGTGCTCGACTACTATGCACGGTTTCTGGACAGGTTTCCCGATGTAGCGGCGCTGGCGCGAGCGACTCAGGACGAAGTGCTGGGTTTGTGGAGTGGCTTGGGTTACTACAGCCGCGCAAGAAATCTCCATCGGTGCGCGCAGATGGTAATGTCCGAGCACGGTGGCGTTTTTCCCAAGACGGCGGAAGTGTTGGTATTGCTCCCGGGTATTGGGCGATCTACCGCTGGTGCCATCGCGGCATTTTGCTTTTCGCAGCGAGTTTCCATCCTGGACGCCAATGTTCGTCGGGTACTCACTCGCTTACTGGGGTTCAAAGAGGATCTGGCGTCCCCCCGAAACGAGCGTCTGCTTTGGGATCATGCAGAGTCATTGCTACCGCTGCGAGATCTAGAAGTTGCCATGCCTCGGTATACCCAGGGTTTGATGGACCTGGGGGCCTCTACTTGCACGCCTCGGGCCCCACGTTGCAATCAATGCCCGTTAAGTGTGCTTTGTAAAGCCCGCAACGAAGGAGAGCCCGAACGTTATCCTGTCAAGATGCGCAAGTTGTTGCGTAAGTCTGAGTCTTGGCAACTGCTGGTTCTGCAGGATCAACAAGGACGCGTGTGGTTGGAGCGCCGTCCACCCACCGGTATTTGGGCGGGTATGCATTGCGTCCCAGTTTTCCCGGATGTGTCGGCGCTGGAGGCGTTTGTGGCAACGCTGGGAGACTCTCCGCAGCTCACCCAGCACGAGTTGCCACCCTTTCTCCATGTGCTCACGCACAGAGAGCTGCATCTTCACCCTGTTGCCATCAGAAGCATGCAATTGAATCGTCCCCCAGGAGAGGGTGAATGGTTGTCTCCCGATCAGTGGGACAGGGTAGGGTTGCCTTCACCCATCCGTAAACTGCTGGACGTCACGCAAGCGTCCCTGTGATGAGCGCCTTGAATTTCGGGACTTTTTTTAGCGTCCATCCAACTCGCGATGCCGTCTAAGCGCGGTCCAGCGGTCACTGAAAACCTCAGCGAGCCGCTCAACCAAGTAGACAGATCGATGCTGCCCCCCGGTACAGCCAATAGCCACGGTGACATAACTGCGATGGTTGCGGTCTAGCAACTCCAACCAGTGCGCTAGAAACTGAGCGATGTGTGTCCTCATCAAATCAACCTCCGAATGTTGGCTCAAGAAGGCTGCAACAGGCTCGTCCAGACCTGTGAGATCACGCAGCGTCGGCTCATAGTGGGGATTGGGAAGCATCCGAACATCGAAGACGTAGTCGGCATCCATGGGGATGCCGCGTTTAAAAGCAAACGACTGGAATACCAGGGTCAACTGGCCCCGCGAGGTCGTCATCAGACTTTTGACATAGCTTTGAAGCTGCGAAGCCCGGATGGTGCTTGTATCGATCACATGCGATTGTTCGCGCAGCTCTGCTAACAGTTCGCGCTCTAGCTCGATGATTTGCACCAAGGCCTTTCTGCCCTGTTGCAGATCGTCATGCGACAGCGGATGGCGGCGCCGCGTTTCCGAGAACCGCCTGACCAGGGTGTCAATGGTGGCATCTAGAAATATCGACTGAACTGACACGCCCTGGCTGCGAAGTCGGTGTAACTCTTGGGGCACTTGGTGTAGCGATGTGGCACTGCGTACATCCATGGCAATCGCCACTCGGTTGCCATGGTGGCGATGTTCCAGAGCAACAAAAGCCGGAAGGAGTTCTGGCGGAAGGTTGTCTACGCAGTAGTAGCCAGCGTCCTCCAGTGCGTGTAACGCTACTGATTTCCCGGACCCTGACATGCCTGTGATCAAGACAATTTCGAGGGCCATCAGGCTTCTTTCTCCACAGTTTTTGATCTGATATTCAGCAACTCGCGCGCGTGGGCTAGCGTGGTATTGGTGGGCCGCTCTCCGCCTAGCATGCGTGCAATTTCTGCCACCCGCTGGTCGTCGCTTACCGTTTGCACAGTGCTGGTAGTGCCTTTGGAGCGCTTATTTTTTACGACTTTGAGGTGATGGTCTGCACAAGCGGCGACTTGAGGTAAATGTGTCACCGCTAGAACTTGGCGGTCGGTGCCGAGTTGTTGCATCAGTCGCCCTACGGTCTCTGCAACAGCGCCACCAACACCCGAATCCACTTCGTCAAAAATCAAAGTGGGTGCCATCCCTAGTTCGCTGGTGGTCACCGAGATCGCAAGGGAGATTCGAGACAGTTCTCCCCCAGACGCCACTTTACCGATCGGTTTTGGGGTCATGCCCGGGTGTCCTGCCACCAAGAAACCTACCTCGTCTATTCCATGCGGGGCAGGCTCTGAGGCTTTGGATAAAGACACCTCAAACCGACCGCCCTCCATGCCGAGGCCCTGCATGGCTTGCGTGATGGCGCCCGAAAGCTTTGGTGCGGCCTTCGAGCGCGCCACGGACAATGACCGCGCTGCTGTTTGGAAGCTTTTCGCACTCGATGCCTCTGCTGCCGAGAGTTTCTCAAGATCAGTTGCTGCATCCAGCTGTTGCAGTTCCAACTTCCATCCTTGGAGCAGAGTAGGCAATTCCCCCGGTGGACGCTTGTATCTTCTCGCGAGTGTCATCCAAAGCGACAAACGAGCGTCAAGTTCAGCCAAGCGTTCCGGGTCGACTTCAGCATGTCGAAGATAAGACTGCAGCGAATGCGCAACGTCACTGGCTTGCGCCAAGCTGGAAGACAGAATGTCGGCAAATTCTGAAAACGCGGGTTCCACGTGCTCCTGCGCCTGGAGGAGCGCGTGTGCTCGCGTGAGGGCCGCAAGAACGCCCGTCTCGTCTGCCTGGAGAGTCTGAATCACCCCACCAGCGGCCTCCAGCAATGCCTGGGCATGCGAGAGCCGTTTGTGTTGAGCGTCCAGGTCGTTCCATTCACCGTCTGAAGGGCCGAGTTTGTCTATTTCGCCGATCTGCCATTGCAGGCGCTCACGCTCTTGTTGCAGTGTGGCCTGTGCCTGCTGCGCCTGCTGCAAAGTTTTTTGAGCTGAGCGCCAAGTGGTCCATCGCGCAGATACGTCAGTGGTACTGACACCTGCAAAAGCATCCAGCAGACCACGGACCGACTCCGGGCGTGTCAAACTTTGCCAAGCATGTTGCCCGTGAATGTCAAGCAGCATGTCTCCCAATGCACGCAGCTGGGTTGCTGTTGCGGGTGTTCCGTTGACCCAGGCTCGACTTTTTCCTTGTACATCTATTGTGCGGCGCAATAGCAGCAAATCTTCCGCCTCAAAACCTGCCTCTTCAAGCCACGGCCTCGTATGAGCTGGGCAATCGAATTCCACACAGATGTCGGCTTTCAACGCACCCTCGCGTACAAGACCTGAATCTGAGCGCGAGCCCAATGCCAGTTGAAGCGCATCAATCAGAATGGATTTTCCAGCACCGGTTTCACCGGTCAGCACCGTGAATCCATGGCCCAGCTCAAGCTCCAGGGCCTCCACAATCACAAAATCACGCAACGTGATCCGTCTGAGTGCCATGTTCAGGAGCCCCCTTCGTTCCAGCGCAACTTTTTGCGCAGGGTCGCAAAGTAATTCCAGCCTTGAGGATGCAGGAAGCGTACGCAGTGTTCGGATCTTTTAACCAGGATGCGGTCTCCGTGTAGCAAGGAGGCGAGCGACTGCATGTCAAAGTTGGCGCTGACGTCTCTGCCACTAACGACCTCGACGGCTACCTCCGTCGCATCGGAGAGCACGATGGGTCGGTTGGACAAAGTGTGTGGCGCGATCGGTACCAGCACCCATCCAGGAATCGACGGGTGAAGCATGGGGCCTCCCGCCGATAGCGAATACGCCGTCGAACCCGTCGGCGAGGCAATGATGAGCCCGTCTGCTCGCTGATTGGAGACAAATCGCCCGTCAACTTCGACACGTAGCTCTACCATGCCAGACGTTGCGCCTCGGTTCACGACGACATCGTTCATAGCGAGGGCTTCGAAAACCACCCGATCATCACGCACCACAGTCGCGTGCATCAAAGGGCGTAGATCCTCTTCATACTCTCCGTGGAGCATGGGTGGCAAAGTTGTCTGATAGGTATCGAACGGAATGTCCGTAATGAAGCCGAGTCGCCCTTGGTTAATGCCTATCAAAGGCGTACCGAACCGAGCAAGCCGCCGACCTATGCCGAGCATCGTGCCGTCCCCCCCCACCACCAAACCGAGATCGCATTGGTTGCCAATGTCGTCTACATTCAGCGAAGGATATTGCGCCAATCCGGTATTACTGGCGGTTTCGGTTTCCAGAGACACTGCGCATCCCTGCTGTTCCAGAAAAAAAGCAATGTCCTCCAATGCTTGTCGAGAGCTGTCGCCGAACGAGCTTGAGGAAGATGTCTGGTACTTGCCTATAAGCGCGACATGGCGGAATTTGGACGTCATCGCGAAATTACATCATTAAAATCATTCCATGCTCGATGACCGTGCCAAGTTGTTGCTGAAAGCCCTGGTCGAGCGCTACATTGCCGACGGGCAACCCGTGGGATCCAGAACATTGTCCCGTGCATCGGGGCTCGATCTATCGCCTGCCACGATCCGCAACGTCATGTCGGACCTTGAAGAGCTCGGGCTGATTGTGAGTCCGCATACCTCTGCCGGACGTATCCCTACAGCGCGTGGGTACCGCTTATTTGTGGACACGATGTTGACGGTGCAGCGAGACCCGTTGGCGCACGCCCATCTTGTTCCCGAGCAGCCTCAGAAAGTGATCGCGAATGCGGCACAGTTGTTGTCCAACCTATCGCAGTTCGTTGGGGTAGTGATGGCGCCGCGCAGGACATCTGTGTTTCGCCATATAGAATTTTTAAAACTCTCCGAGCGACGATTTCTGGTCATCATTGTTTCGCCCGAGGGCGATGTGCAAAATCGGGTCATATTTACGGATGTGGACTATTCGCAGTCCCAGCTTGTTGAGGCTTCGAACTTCCTCAATACCCACTATGCAGGTTTGGCGATGGAGCAGGTTCGTGAGCGTTTGAAGTCTGAAGTAGATTTGTTGCGTGGCGAGATCGCATCGCTCATGCAAGCGGCAGTGAATGTGGGCTCAGAGGCGCTCTCGGAGGCGCAGGATGAGGTGGTGATTTCTGGTGAGCGCAACCTGTTGGCTGTGAGTGACTTCTCCAACGACATGGGTAACCTGCGACGTGCTTTTGATTTGTTTGAGCAAAAAACGCAGATATTGCGGCTGCTGGACATATCGAGCCAAGCAGAGGGCGTGCGAATCTATATTGGCGGTGAAAGCCACGTGGTTCCTTTTGAGGAGCTTTCAGTAGTCAGTGCACCGTACGAGGTCGATGGAAAGGTCGTGGGAACACTGGGGGTGATTGGTCCTACGCGCATGCCCTATGACCGGATGATTCAGATCGTGGACATCACGTCCAAGCTCGTCTCCAACGCACTGAGTTACCGCAAGTAAACCCCCTACAATACAGCGCTTGCCCCGTTGTATAGCGCTGGAGCATGGCTTGGGGCGTTAGCTCAGTTGGTTAGAGCAGAGGACTCATAATCCTTTGGTCGTTGGTTCAAGTCCAACACGCCCTACCAGGATGGATAAAGAAAGTCCGCTATCTTTTAGATAGCGGACTTTTTGTTTTTTCAGTTTCTGTTGCCGTATGGTTGCCGGTTGAAGGTGGGAACAGGTCACCGCGCTTCCGTGATTAGGGGATGTATTGTTCGAAATGCTGAGCGCTCGTCTCGGGCGTAGCGAGCACGTGCTGCGAAGGCTGGCAGAGCAGTCGCAGCACTTTCGTGAACGTTTCATAGCTAGAAACTCAATGCGCCAGCGTTAACCGCTGTTTTTGCTCCCCAAAAGACGGCTGCCATCGTTTGCAGAGCCATAGTGCGCGGCCACCTGCTGCGCACTGCCAAGTCGACTTCAGGCTGGTTGCCGTCATCCAGTTTTCGCGGACCAACGACCGCTACCACCAATACCGGTCATCGGACTTTTCGCGAACGAATTGACCGCTGCACTGCGCGAGGCCCCACGATTGGATAGG
>JAHJWB010000011.1 GCA_018828125.1 Gammaproteobacteria bacterium
CAGGCGCTGGAGTGGCGGCATGTGGACTGGGAACGGCGCACGGTACGCATCGAGCTGAACCAAGTAGCTGGAGTCGTGAAGGCCCCAAAAACTGCTGCAGGGATTCGCGACGTTGAACTTAGCCCGGACGCCATGGCAGCGCTGGACGTTCAAAAGCGGATCAGCGAGGGGATCGGTGCACGAATGTGGCTGAACCCCAACACATTGCAGCCATGGACCACCGACGCCCAGGTGCGCAAAACGCTTTGGCTCACGCTCATGAAGCGATCCGCTATTACTTACCGTAACCCTTATCAAGTCCGGCACACCTTCGCATCATCTCTTCTAACCGCCGGTCAGAACCCGTGGTACGTCGCCCAGCAGCTGGGCCATGAGGATGTGGAGATGGTTTTCAGGACCTATGGCAAGTTCATCCGGGAGGACTACATGAAGCCAAGAGCGGAGTTTCGCAATGCGGAATAAAAAAATCGGTGCGATTTCGGTGCGAAATCGGTGCGATTTTCAACACCCTATAAGACACCACAGGACAAAGAAAAACCGCCACAGCCTGGGGTTTCCAGAGTGTGGCGGTGTCTTGGATGGTGGAGCTGGCGGGAATTGAACCCGCGTCCGCAAGCCTTCATCGGGCAGATCTACATGCTTAGCGGTCTGATTTATGTCTCGCCACCGTTGTCGCGCAGTCGCACGCTACACCGGCCGCCAGTACCCTATTGTCTCGCCTCAATCCAAGGTACCCGGATCAGGGCCAGCCCATGTAATTATCCTTGCAGCCGGGAGGCTCTGATTGCTCAGAACCCCCTTGCCCAGCCCATCGGCCAACTGTTGCAAGGCTCACTGGCAATTAAGCAGCGAGTGCGAAACGTTCGTCGTTTGCAGTTAGTTTTTTAAATCGAGATTTACGAGCGTGACTCAAGCTCGACATGCACCACGCCGATTCCGAACCCACGTCGAAACCAGGACAGCCCCAGACTCTCTATTTTAGGCGCCCTGAAGCAATTGCAAGAGCTCGTTCGGAGAATTAATTGAGGCGTGTGCACCCCACTCCTTCGGATTTGTCTTAGCGCCCAGGTATCCGTAGGTTGCCGCAACAGTGCCCATCCCTGCAGCAAGCCCGGCAACGATGTCGCGCTCGTCGTCACCAACGTAGATGCATTGATCAGGCGAAATATTCAAGCGCGATGCGGCTTCCAACAAGGGCGCGGGGTGCGGCTTTGCGTGAGGTGTGGTGTCGCCGCTCACAACGGCCCCGGCACTCACAAACAACGGAATGGCGCGGGTGAGCGGATCGGTGAACCGCGCCGCTTTGTTGGTGACAACACCCCAGGTCATGTTGCGTAGCACTATCTGGTCCACCAGTTCTGCGACGCCTTCAAAAACCAGGGTGCGAGTCGTCATCTGCGACTCATAGTTCAAAAAAAACTCTTCTCGCATCGCAGCGAACTCGGGATGATCGGGCGTCATACCGAATGCCTCTCCCAACATCCCGCGGGCGCCGGCGCCCGCCATAGGGCGGTAGCGCTCCAGCGGCAATGAAGGGAGACCTCGATCTGTTCGCATTTTGTCTGCCGCCGCTCCCAAGTCGGGGGCACTGTCTATTAGCGTACCGTCAAGATCAAATAGAACCGCACGAATGTTGCTGAACATATATATAAGAAGCGTCGAACGTTAAGCAGCGCGACGCGTAGCGAAAAGATAGTTCACGCTGGTGTCCGCACTGAGCCAATAGCGCCGAGTCAGGGGGTTGTACTCGAGTCCGCGTGTGTGCTGAACATCCAGCCCTGCAGCACGACAACTGGAGGCAAGCTCACTGGGGCGGATCATTTTTGCGTATTCATGGGTGCCGCGTGGCAACATATTCAGAACATATTCGGCACCCACAATGGCCAACATGAATGCCTTGGCATTGCGGTTGATGGTCGAGAAAAACACCCAGCCGCCAGGTTTGACCAACTCGGAACAGGCTTGCACCACCGATGCCGGGTCAGGAACATGCTCTAGCATCTCCATGCAAGTAACGATATCAAAACCGGAGGGTTGCTCTTGAGCCAAGGCTTCAACACTGATTTCTCGGTACTCGACATGACTTGTTTGCGCTTCCAACGCATGCAGTTGCGCAACGCGCAAGGCCTTGGTGGCTAAATCAATGCCCAGCACATCAGCGCCTTTACGCGCCATGGAATCGGCGAGGATGCCCCCGCCACAACCAACATCCAGCACACGCTTCCCCTGAAGCCCGCTCAGCCCATTGATCCAGTCCAAGCGCAACGGATTGATTTGGTGCAAAGGACGAAACTCGCTCTCAGGGTCCCACCAGCGGTGGGCCAGGGCCGAGAACTTGGCCAGTTCGGCCGGATCTGCATTAACAAGGTCGCTCATGCTGGTGATTGTCCATGATGGAAGTGGATCGTCAGACAGCTCCAGACGCAAAAAAGCCCCGTCGCCGGGGCTTTTTTGAAGTAATCCGAAAATTACTTGGAAGCGCGGGTACCGACGACTTCGATTTCAACGCGGCGGTTCTTGGCGCGGCCTTCTGCAGTCTTGTTATCTGCAACTGGTTGCTTCTCGCCCTTACCTTCGGTGTAAACGCGGTTCTTTTCAATGCCCTTGGACACCAAGTAAGCCTTGACGGCTTCGGAACGGCGAACCGACAGCTTTTGGTTGTAAGCATCGGAACCCACGGAGTCAGTGTGACCCACGGCGATGATGACTTCCAGGTTGATGCCCTTGACCTTGGAGACCAGATCATCCAGCTTCGCCTTGCCTTCTGGCTTGAGCACCGACTTATCGAAGTCGAAGAATGCGTCAGCGGCGTAGGTTACCTTCGTGGCAACAGCAGGGGGAGCTGGGGGTTTGGCAGGCGCAGCGGCAGGAGCTGGAGCAGCGCCGGGGGCTGGAGCAGCGGCAGGTGCTGGAGCGGCAGCTGTGATAGCGCCATCGCAGCCTGGAGCGGCCGTTGCAGGCGTCCAGTTGGCATCGCGCCAGCAGTATTCGTTGGTACCGTTTTTCCAGACCACGCCAGAAGCGTTTCTCCAGTTGTCAACAGTTTGTGCGCCTGCGGCGGTTGCGAGCGCTGCAGAGGCAAACAACATCGCCACTTTGTTCAGTTTCTTCATGGTTCTCCTCTTGGGGAAAAAGCCGCAGCCGCGCTGCGAATCAGGACGCTTGGAGTGACCATCACCCAAAGCGTTCAAACGATTGTGCCATACGTAACAGGGCAAAAGCGGGGGCACCCGCTCAGGGCCCGTAGGACAAAACCTGAATTGCGACCATATGTTGCGCAGTCGCTACACGGTCTTACCCCTAAAATGACTCTCCTTTGCCGCCACCGCAGTCCCCAATGACCCAGTTTGCCAAAGAAACCTTGCCGATTAGCCTCGAAGAAGAGATGCGGCGCAGTTACCTCGATTACGCGATGAGTGTGATCGTAGGTCGGGCCCTGCCCGACGCGCGAGACGGCTTGAAGCCGGTACATCGGCGCGTGTTGTATGCCATGCACGAGATGGGCAACAACTACAACAGCAAGTACCGAAAGAGTGCTCAGGCAGTTGGTGAGACGATGGGTAAGTACCACCCCCATGGTGACTCTGCCATCTACGACACGATCGTGCGGATGGCGCAACCATTCAGTTTGCGCCATCCACTGATTGATGGTCAGGGCAATTTCGGCTCGGTCGACGGCGACAACGCTGCGGCCATGCGCTACACCGAAATCCGTCTGGACAAGATTGCCCACGAAATGCTGGCCGACATCGACAAAGAGACCGTCGATTTTGGCCCCAACTACGACGGTAGCTTGACTGAGCCCATCGTACTGCCCAGCAAGCTGCCCAATCTATTGGTCAACGGCTCGTCTGGCATTGCCGTGGGCATGGCCACCAACATCCCGCCGCACAACCTCAACGAGGTGGTGGACGCTTGCCTGCACATGCTGCGCAATCCAGATGTCACCATCGACGAACTGATGGAGATCATCCCTGCGCCTGACTTCCCTACGGCCGGCATCATCTACGGTATCAACGGCGTAAAGGACGGCTACCGCACGGGCCGCGGCCGCGTGATCATGCGCGCCAAATGCCACTTCGAGGACATCGACAAGGGCCAGCGCCAGGCGATCATCGTCGACGAGCTGCCCTACCAGGTCAACAAGAAGACGCTGCAGGAGCGCATGGCTGAGTTGGTCCACGAGAAGAAGATCGAGGGCATCAGTCACATCCAGGACGAGTCCGACAAATCTGGCATGCGCTTGGTGATCGAGCTCAAGCGCGGCGAAGTGCCTGAAGTGGTGCTCAACAACCTGTACAAGCAAACGCAGCTGCAGGACACCTTCGGCATGAACATGGTGGCGCTGATCGACGGTCAGCCCCGCCTGTGCAACCTGCGCGACTTGATCAGTGTCTTCCTGCAGCACCGACGCGAGGTGGTCACACGCCGCACGGTGTTTGAACTGCGCAAGGCCCGCGACCGCGGCCATGTGCTGGAAGGCTTGGCCGTGGCCTTGGCCAACATCGATGATTTCATCGCCATCATCCGCAATGCGCCGACCCCGCCGGTGGCCAAGGCCGAGCTGATGGCCCGGCCCTGGGACAGCAAGCTGGTGCGCGAGATGCTCACCCGTACGCGTGCCGACGGCGGCGTGGTCAGCGCCGATGACTACCGCCCCGACGCGCTGGAAAAAGAATTCGGCATGGGTCAGGACGGCCTGTACCGCCTGTCAGAAACGCAGGCCCAGGAAATCCTGCAGATGCGCCTGCAACGCCTGACTGGCCTGGAGCAGGACAAGATCGTGGCCGAGTACAAGGAAGTCATGGCGGTCATTGAAGACCTGCTGGACATCCTGGCCAAGCCTGAGCGTGTTTCCACCATCATTGGCGATGAACTGACCTCCATCAAGACGGAGTTCGGCCAGAACAAGCTGGGAGCGCGCAGAAGCATTGTTGAATACAGCGCGCAGGATCTGTCGACCGAAGATCTGATCACGCCCACCGACATGGTGGTGACCCTCAGCCACACCGGCTATATCAAGAGCCAGCCTTTGTCTGAATACCGCGCCCAAAAGCGTGGCGGACGCGGCAAGCAGGCGACGGCAACCAAGGAAGATGACTGGATCGACCAGCTCTTCATTGCCAACACGCACGACTACATCCTGTGTTTCTCCAACCGGGGCCGGCTCTATTGGCTCAAGGTATGGGAGGTGCCTGCTGGCTCGCGCGGTTCACGCGGCCGTCCCATCGTCAACATGTTCCCGCTGCAAGAAGGCGAGAAGATCAATGTCGTGCTGCCGCTCACCGGCGACATGCGCACCTTCCCTGCCGACCGCTATGTGTTCATGGGCACCAGCATGGGCACGGTCAAGAAGACTGCGCTCGATGAATTCAGCAACCCGCGCAAGGGCGGCATCATCGCCGTCAATCTGGATGATGGCGACTACCTCATCGGCGCAGCGCTGACCGACGGCAAGCACGACGTGATGCTGTTCAGCGATGGTGGCAAGGCCGTGCGCTTTGATGAAAACGACGTGCGTCCCTTGGGCCGTGCGGCGCGCGGCGTGCGCGGCATGATGCTGGAAGACGGCCAGAGCGTGATCGCCATGCTGGTGGCCGAAGACGAAACGCAAAGTGTGCTCACCGCCACCGAAAACGGCTACGGCAAACGCACCAGCATCGTCGAATACACGCGCCACGGCCGTGGCACCAAGGGGATGATCGCCATCCAGCAAAGCGAGCGCAACGGCAAGGTGGTGGCCGCCACGCTGGTGCATGCCGATGACGAGATCATGTTGATCACGGACAAGGGCGTGCTGGTGCGCACCCGGGTGTCCGAAATTCGCGAACTGGGCCGTGCCACGCAGGGTGTGACGCTGATCGCGCTGGACGAAGGTTCGCAATTGAGCGGCCTGCAGCGCATTGTTGAAAACGACGCGAACGTGATCGAAGCAGAATCCGGGAGCGAAGACGCCTCCGGCACTGACAACGGCCCCGCAGCAGATACACCCGAGCCACCTGACGCCTGACCAACCCCGCATGGCGATTCACGACAAGCAACGACTTGCTGGATTGCCATGCTATTAAATAGAGAGCTACCAGCGCTTATACAGCAAGCGCTAGAGGCTATTTTTACCAATATTTCATGACACGCCCGTATAACTTTTCGGCCGGCCCGGCCGCCATCCCTGCCGACGTGTTGGAACAGGCCGCCGCCGAGATGCTGGACTGGCACGGTAGCGGGATGGGCGTGATGGAAATGAGCCATCGCGGCAAAGAGTTCCTGTCCATCTATGAACAGGCAGAAGCCGATCTGCGCGAGCTGCTGGCGGTTCCCTCGCATTTCAAGATTTTGTTCATGCAAGGCGGCGGGCTGGCAGAGAACGCCATCGTGCCGCTGAATTTGTCGCGCGCCGGCGTGGTTGATTTTGTCGTGACGGGCAGCTGGAGCCAGAAGTCTCACAAGGAAGCCCGCAAGTACGCCTCTGAAGTGAACGTGGTGGCCACAGCGGAAGACACCGGGTTCACCACCTTGCCCGACCCGGCCACGTGGACGACGAGCCGCGGCGCCAGCTATCTGCACATCTGCACCAACGAGACCATCAACGGCATCGAGTTTCACCAGTTGCCAGATCTGAACGCGCTGGGCAGCGATGCCCCCCTGGTGATTGATTTTTCATCACACGTGGCTTCCCGGCCCGTGGATTGGTCGCGCGTGGGCTTGGCGTTTGGTGGTGCGCAGAAGAACCTCGGGCCTGCGGGGCTGACCTTGGTAGTCGTGCGCGAAGATCTCCTGGGCCACGCACTGCCCACCTGCCCGAGCGCGTTTGACTACAAAATCGTGGCCGACAACCAGTCGATGTACAACACCCCGCCTACCTGGGGCATCTACATGGCGGGTCTGACCTTTCAGTGGCTCAAGCGGCAGCAAGAAGGCGCGCTCACCGGCGTCGCTGCGATGGAACAACGCAATATCGCCAAGGCAACCCTCCTGTACAACGCCATCGACAATTCGCAGCTCTATGTGAACAAAGTGGCGGTCAATTGCCGCTCGCGCATGAACGTTCCGTTCTTTCTGCGTGACGAAAGCCGCAATGACGCCTTTCTGGCTGGCGCCAAGGAGCGCGGCTTGCTGCAGCTCAAGGGCCACAAGTCCGTGGGCGGCATGCGCGCCAGCATCTACAACGCCATGCCCATCGAGGGCGTGCAGGCGCTGGTGGACTACATGCGAGAATTTGAAACAAAACAGGCCTGACAAAGAGCAAGCGATCGCCATGTGATGGCACAACTCTGGCACTGACCGTCATTCCAAGGCCCGCCCCCCGACCGCACCCCATTCATGACCAATCCGCAAGCATCACCCGACCTCGCCAGCCTGCGCGTGCAGATTGACAGCATTGACCAGCAACTTCTTTCGCTGCTGAACCAGCGGGCGCTGGTTGCCGAGCAAGTGGGCGAAGTCAAGAAGCGCGAAGGCACTCCTTTCTTTCGCCCGGACCGCGTGGCCCAGGTGATCGAGAAAATTCAGACCGCCAACCCCGGCCCACTCAAAGGCCCCCACGTAGCAGCAATTTGGCGCGAAATCATGTCCGCATGTCTGGCGCTGGAGTCGCCACAGCGTGTAGCCGTGTTGGGCCCCGAGGGCACCTTCTGCGAGCAAGCTGCCATCGAATTTTTTGGTGGTGCCGCTGATCTTATGTACTGCGCCAACTTCGACGAAGTGTTTCACGCCACCGCGGCAGGCAGTGCGCAGTATGGTGTGGTCGGTGTCGAAAACTCCACTGAAGGCGTGGTCACACGGTCGCTCGATCTGTTTCTGCACACCCCTACGCATGTGGTCGGCGAAGTAAGCCTATTGGTGCGCCACAACCTGCTGCGCACCAGTAACTCGCTCGAAGGTGTTGAAGTGGTGATGGCCCATCCCCAAGCGCTGGCGCAGTGCCAGGCCTGGCTGACCAAGCACCTGCCCCATGCCGAACGCCGTCCGGTGTCCAGCAACGCCGAAGGCGCCCGGTTGGCCACGACCAACCCCGGCTGGGCAGCCCTGTCCAGCGAGCGCGCGGCCACCCAGTTTGGCCTGCACATCGTGGCCCACGCCATTCAGGATGATGCCTACAACCGTACACGTTTCGCCATCATCTGCTTGCCACACACGCTGCAAACTCCGCCGCCTTCGGGCAAGGACTGCACCAGTCTGGTGGTGTCGGTGCCCAACCAGCCCGGTGCCGTGCATGACCTGCTGGTGCCCCTCAAGGCCCACGGTGTATCGATGACCCGCTTTGAATCCCGCCCAGCCCGCACAGGGCAGTGGGAGTATTACTTCTACATCGACCTTGACGGCCACCCCGCCCAGCCCCACGTGGCGCGTGCCCTGGAAGAGCTGCGCAGCCTCTGCGCGTTCTACAAGGTTCTGGGTACCTACCCCGTGTCATCCTAAGGAGCCGCCACCATGTTTGAACAACTGGGACTGATCGGCTGCGGACTTATGGGTGGCTCGTTTGCACTGGCCATGAAGAAGGCTGGACTGGTCAAGCGTGTGGTGGGCTACAGCAAGTCGCCCTCCACGACTGACCGTGCACGCCAGATGGGCGTCATCGACGTCGAAGCTCCGTCGGCGCTGCTGGCTGTTGCAGGCGCCGACATTGTGCTGGTAGCCGTGCCGGTGGCCGCCACGGAGGCCACGCTCAAGGCCATCAAGCACCTGGTCACACCGCAAATGCTGATCATGGACGTGGGATCCACCAAAGCCGATGTAGTGCAGGCCGCGCGCCGCGCCTTGCGCGACCAGGTGGGCTCTTTTGTGCCTGCACACCCCATTACCGGCCGCGAGGTGTCGGGCGTCGAACATGCCGAGGCCGACCTTTACAGCGGACGCCAGGTCATCCTGACACCCACCGAACGCACCTTTACGGCCCAACTGCAAAAAGCCGAGGAGATCTGGACGGCGCTGGGCAGCCGCGTGACCAGCATGTCGCCCGAATCTCACGATGCGGCGTTTGCAGCCGTCAGCCATTTGCCCCATGTCTTAGCCTTTGCGATGATGAACAGCATCACCGGCCAGTCGACTGGCGACGAATTTCTGTCACTGGCAGGCCCCGGTTTCCGGGATTTCACCCGCATTGCGGCCAGCGACCCGAAGGTGTGGCGCGACATTTTGTTGTCCAACCGCGAAGAGCTGATCTCCCAGTCCAAACTGTTCCAGCAGGCCCTGCACACCTTGGAACAAGCCATGGAAAAGGGCGATGCACAAGCGTTGGAAGACATGTTGACCTTGGCCAGTGAAACCCGGGCTCACTGGCGCATGGGGGCGCAGAGAACCTCCAAGCCGCGCTAATCCATTTGCGCGCGTCCGCGCGCGCCCCTCCGTTCCTTCAGCCTCGCCCATGTTCAGCACCGCTTTCCTCGACCTCCCAGCGCTCGCCGCTGCTGGAGGTGAAGTTCACCTGCCCGGCTCCAAGAGCATTTCCAACCGCGTGTTGCTCTTGGCAGCCCTGAGCCACGGCACCACCACCGTGCATGACCTGCTGGCGTCCGACGACACCCGAGTGATGCTGGATGCGCTGCGCCAGATTGGCTGCACCGTGGACGAAGCGGGCAGCACGGTCCGTATCACCGGACTGGGGGGGCGCGCACCCCAGTCGCCCGCCAAGCTTTTTCTGGGCAACGCCGGCACCGCCATGCGCCCTCTCACCGCAGCGCTGGCGCTGCTGGGTGGAGAATTTGAGCTGTCTGGTGTGGCGCGCATGCACGAGCGCCCGATCGGTGACCTGATCGACGCGCTGCGCCAGCTCGGTTGCCAAATCGACTACCTGGGCAACGACGGGTATCCGCCGCTGCGCATCGCCCACGCAGACGGTGTGCCGCCTCTGGCACTGGCTGCGCCCATTCGCGTGCGCGGTGACGTGTCCAGCCAGTTCCTTACCGCGCTGCTGATGGCGCTGCCACTGGCGGCTGGCGCCCAGAACATCGTGATCGACGTCGTGGGCGAGCTGATCTCCAAGCCCTACATCGCCATCACGCTGCAGTTGCTGGCGCGGTTTGGCATCGTGGTTGAACACGACAACTGGCAACGCTTCACTATTGCTGCGGGCAGCCGCTACCAATCGCCCGGCGACATCCATGTCGAGGCAGACGCCTCGTCCGCTAGCTATTTCATAGCACTTGGCGCAATAGCATCATGCGCTAGTGGCCAAAAAGGCATCAAGATTCAAGGCGTAGGCCTGGATTCGATCCAGGGCGACATCCGCTTTGTCGAGGCGGCGCAAGCCATGGGCGCCGTGGTCACCGGCGGCCCCAACTGGCTGCACATTCAGCGGGGCGCGCCCGGACAAGGCTGGCCGTTGAAGGCCATCGACATGGACTGCAATCACATCCCCGATGCCGCCATGACGCTGGCCGTGATGGCGTTGTATGCCGAAGGCACCACCACCTTGCGCAACATCGCCAGCTGGCGCGTGAAAGAGACCGACCGCATTGCGGCCATGGCCGCCGAGTTGCGCAAGCTGGGCGCGACGGTAGAGGAAGGCGCGGACTACCTTCGTGTCACACCGCCCGCTCGGGTCCAGGACTGGAAAGCGGCCAGCATCCATACCTACGACGACCACCGGGTGGCGATGTGCTTCTCGTTGGCCGCGTTCAACCCGGCCGGGTTGCCGGTGCGCATCGAAGACCCCAAGTGCGTGGCCAAGACGTTTCCGGAGTATTTCGAAGCCCTGTTCTCCGTGGCTCAACTGGACACCGCCCACATCCCGGTGATCTGCATCGACGGCCCCACCGCTTCAGGCAAAGGCACCGTAGCGGCGGCAGTAGCGCAGCGGCTGGGTTACCGTTTTCTGGATTCCGGCGCCATGTACCGCATTACAGCCCTGGCCGCCTTGCGGGCGGGTTTGGCTATTGATACGGACCACGAGTCCCGCATTGCCGCCATGGCCCGGACCTTGCCGGTGCGTTTTGAAGGCGGCCGGGTGTTGCTGGGCAGCGACGATGTGACGGACGACATTCGCACCGAAGAAGCTGGGATGAATGCATCGCGCGTGTCCGCCCTGCCCTTGGTGCGCGAAGCGTTGGTGGCCCTGCAGCACAGCTTTCGGCGCCTGCCGGGCCTGGTGGCAGATGGCCGCGACATGGGCACAGTGATTTTCCCAGGCGCGGCGCTAAAGGTCTACTTGACGGCCAGCGCCGCCTGCCGCGCAGAGCGCCGTTATAAACAGTTGATTTCAAAGGGTTTTTCGGCTAGTATCGAAGACCTTCGCGCAGATCTGGAAGCGCGCGACGCCCGGGACAGCACCCGCAGCGTTGCACCTCTCAAACCCGCGCAGGACGCTCTGGTCCTGGACAACTCTGCCTTGACGATCGATGAAGCCGTCGAGCAGGTTCTGGCCTGGTGGCAAGAGCGCCAACCTTTCGCAGTGCCTGCGCAAGGTTGAAAAGTGCGGGGCCATTTCTCATCATCTGGCCCCCAGCAAAGCCGAAAGGCCTTGCAACAGGCCCACACCGCCCTTCTCGCGCGCCAGCGCCCAGGTGGTGTGGATCGTTAACCTAACCCGCGGTTACACCGCAAAAACCACCGCAAGCAGCTATAAAAACAGTAGCAATAGTGCTACTGGAATCCTGTTTGTGGCAAGGAAACACATGTCCGAATCTTTTGCCGCCCTTTTTGAAGAATCCTTGCAGCGCACGGAAATGCGCCCAGGCGAAGTCATCACCGCTGAAGTCGTGCGCGTTGAGCACAACTTCGTGGTCGTGAACGCTGGCCTCAAGTCCGAAGCCTACGTGCCGCTGGAAGAGTTCAAGAACGACAAGGGCGAACTCGAAGTCCAAGTGGGTGACTTCGTTTCGGTGGCCATTGGCTCCATCGAAAACGGCTACGGCGACACCATCCTGTCGCGTGACACCGCCAAGCGTCTGGCTTCGTGGATGAGCCTGGAAAAGGCCCTGGAATCCGGCGAATTCGTCACTGGCACGACCAGCGGCAAGGTCAAGGGCGGTCTGACCGTTCTGGTCAACGGCATCCGCGCATTCCTGCCCGGTTCGCTGATCGATACCCGTCCGATCAAGGATCTGACGCCGTACGAAAACAAGACCATGGAATTCAAGGTCATCAAGCTCGACCGCAAGCGCAACAATGTGGTGCTGAGCCGCCGCGCTGTGGTGGAAGCGTCCATGGGCGAAGAGCGCGCCAAGCTGATGGAAACCCTGAAGGAAGGCTCCATCGTTCAAGGCGTGGTCAAGAACATCACTGAATACGGTGCGTTCGTTGACCTGGGCGGCATCGACGGCCTGCTGCACATCACCGATATGGCATGGCGCCGCGTGCGTCACCCTTCCGAAGTGGTGACGGCTGGTCAGGAAATCACGGCCAAGATCCTGAAGTTCGACACCGAAAAGAACCGTGTCTCGCTGGGTCTGAAGCAAATGGGCGATGACCCATGGATGGGCGTGAACCGCCGCTACCCACAATCGACCCGCCTGTTCGGCAAGATCACGAACATTGCCGACTACGGCGCGTTCGTCGAACTCGAACCCGGCATCGAAGGCCTGGTGCACGTGTCTGAAATGGACTGGACCAACAAGAACATCGCTCCCGCCAAGCTGGTTTCGCTGGGCGACGAAGTCGAAGTCATGGTTCTGGAAATCGACGAAGACAAGCGCCGCATCAGCCTGGGCATGAAGCAGTGCAAGGCCAACCCATGGCAAGAATTCGCCCAGGACACCAAGCGCGGCGACCGCGTCAAGGGCCCTATCAAGTCGATCACCGACTTTGGCGTGTTCGTGGGCCTGGCTGCCGGTATCGACGGTCTGGTGCACCTGTCTGACCTGTCTTGGAACGAAGCTGGCGAAGCCGCCGTGCGCAACTACAAGAAGGGCCAGGAAGTCGAAGCCATCGTGTTGGCCGTGGACGTGGACCGCGAACGCATCTCGCTGGGCATCAAGCAGCTGGACGGCGACCCATTCACGACCTTCGTGACCGTGAACGACAAGGGCCAGACGGTGACCGGCAAGGTCAAGACCGTGGACGCCCGTGGCGCTGAAATCGACCTCGGCGAAGACATCGTGGGCTACCTGCGCGCTTCGGAAATCTCCCGCGACCGCGTGGAAGATGCCCGCAATGTGCTCAAGGAAGGCGATGAAGTCACTGCTGTGGTGGTCAATGTGGATCGCAAGACCCGAAACATCCAGTTGTCGATCAAGCAAAAGGACATGGCTGACGAACAAGGCGCCATGGCCAACCTGAGCCAGCAGTCGAGCCGCGAAAGCGCCGGCACGACCAGCCTGGGCGCCCTGCTGCGCGCCAAGCTGGACAACTCGGAAAAGTAAAACGCTGACCCGTTAAGGAGCATCTGCACAATCGAGCGGAAAGTGTGCGCTGCGGATCGCGGTGGGCTGCTAGGCGCAAAGCACAGCAATAGCCATCGCTATTGCGAGCATTTGCAACAACGCAGACCGCCCGAGTCCGCAGATGCACACGACGCGATGATTCGTGCAGAGGCTCCTTATATGGTCATACAGCGGGCGCCTCGGCGCCCGCTCCTCATTCAGCCGCAGCAGCCCGCCTATGCCCCAAGACTCCATGACCCGCTCAGACCTCGTTGAAGAACTGGCCGCACGGTTTGGCCAGCTCACCCACCGCGATGCCGAATACGCCGTAAAGACTATTCTGGACGCCGTGGGTGACGCCCTGGTGCGCGGGCACCGCATCGAGATTCGGGGCTTTGGCAGCTTCTCGGTCAATCACCGCCCTCCTCGCATGGGCCGCAATCCGCGCAGTGGTGAAGCCGTGGCAATCCCAGAAAAACGTGTGCCGCACTTCAAGCCCGGCAAGGCCTTGCGCGAAGCCGTGGACAAACGCACCGCCGAAATGGAAGAAAAGTCCGGTATTGCGGGCGGCGCTCCCATTCAAAAACAATAGCAGCTAGCGCTTTATGGATAAGCGCTAGAGGCCTATTTGACCTAAATTTTACTAGCGGCTGGCCCCGCAGGCAGTCGGGCCCCTGCTCTTAGAATCGCCCCACCACTGGGGAGACCGATGAAATACCTCCTGTGGCTGCTCAAGGCAGCCATTTTTTTTACGTTGTTCGCTTTCGCCTTGAACAACCAGCAAGACGCAACCGTGCACTTTTTCTTTGGCACGCAATGGCGTGCGCCACTGGTGCTGGTGGTCCTGACCGCTTTTGCAGCGGGGCTTGCCGTGGGTGCGCTGGGTATGGTGCCCCGTTGGTGGCAGCACCGCAGCGCAGCGCGCAAGGCACAGGCGGTCATCGTGGCGCCTGCGGCCACCCCGGCTTCCAACGCAACGCCCGCCCCTCCTCCACCTCCCGACCTGCCCTCCGCCCATGGAATTTGACCTCAGCTGGATCCTGCTGGGCCTGCCGGTCGCTTTCGTTCTAGGCTGGCTGGCATCGCGATTTGACCTGCGCCAGTTGCGTGCCGAAAACCGCCGCGCACCCAAGGCTTACTTCAAAGGGTTGAACTTCCTGCTCAACGAGCAGCAGGACCAGGCCATCGACGCTTTTATCGAAGCCGTACAGAACGATCCCGATACGTCGGAGCTGCACTTTGCATTGGGCAACCTGTTCCGTCGCCGTGGCGAGTACGACCGCGCTGTGCGCGTGCACGAGCACCTGCTATCTCGAGGCGACCTCAGCCGCACCGACCGCGAACGTGCGCAGCATGCGCTGGCGCTCGACTTCCTGAAGGCCGGACTGCTTGACCGTGCCGAAGATGCCTTGCACCGCCTGGAAGGAACCCCCTTCGAATCGCAGGCCCGCTTGGCCCTGCTGGCCATCTATGAACGCTCACGTGACTGGCCCCACGCCGCCGCCATTGCCCGCAAGATGCATGCAGCGGACCAAGGCGACTTCAGCACCCGCCAAGCCCATTACCTGTGCGAGCAGGCATTGGCACTTATCGCCCAAGGAGACCTGCCAGGCGCGCAGGCGCTGCTGGAACAAGCGGTGGCCGCTGCACCCGATGCCGCACGCGCACGCATTGAAATGGCGCGCCTGCAGCGGCTCATGGGGCTATCTGCAGCTGTGTTGACCACCCTCAAGACCCTGGGCGAGCGCAACCCCGCCGCCCTGCCGCTGGCGGCGCCGCTGATGGTCGAGGCAGCCATGGCAACTGGCGACATTGCAGAAGTTCAGGCCCTCCTGCAAGCCCACTACACACTCAGCCCTTCGCTCGACGTACTGGAGAGCATCGTTGCAATGGAGGCCGCCAACGAAGCCACACGCGACACGGCGCGGCAACGCTACGTACAGCATCTGGACAAAGAGCGGTCGCTGGTGGCTGCAGCCAAATGGCTCGCTACGGAAAAGCTGGAACATGAAGAATTCCACCCCCAGATCCAGCGGGCGTTGGACCATGCGGTCAAGCCGCTGACCCGCTACCGCTGCGCGGCATGCGGGTTTGAGGCACGCCAGCATTTTTGGCAATGCCCCGGGTGCCAAACCTGGGACAGCTACCCGGCACGCCGCGTCGAAGAACTCTGAGCCTCTGAAACAACTGGCTACACCACCTTCTCAGCCGTAGATAAGATGGCCGCGCAGACCAGGAACCCGTGACTTCTACGGGGTCTGGCTGCGATCAAAACCAACCATCTACACACCGAGGGAGTTTCATCGTGCTCAAAAAAATACTGCTCATCATCAGCCTGTTGTATGCGGCTGCCGCGTTCGCGGCGGTGGACGTGAACAAAGCCACTGCCGCCGAGCTGGACGGCATCAAGGGCATCGGTCCCAGCCTCTCCACCAAAATCCTCGACGAGCGCAAGAACAGCAACTTCAAGGACTGGAGTGACTTAATCGCTCGCGTAGGCGGAGTAGGCGAGAAGACAGCGGCCAAGTTTTCTTCCGAAGGCCTCACCGTGAACGGCAAGAAATTCAGCGCTTCGGCCGTCGCCAAGGCCGATGCCAAAACCAACAAGGCAGACAAGAAAGACAAGGGCGCCCAAGCCGCCGAAAAGAAGACTGGCGCCGGCAAGGCCAAGAAAGACGACAAGCCTGCCGAAGCTGCACCAGTGGCACAGGCACCTGCTGCAACCGTCACACCCGCAGACGCTGCTACCAAAAAATAAGCACGCTACATAGCCTGAAAGCCCGCTTCGGCGGGCTTTTTCTTTGGAGCCCCGCAGAGCGTGTGTTTCAAACCAAGGGCCGCGCAGTCAAAAGGCTTTTATCTTCACCGCCTAAAATTGCCCGCGCATGCCCCTGATCACGCTCATCCTCCTTCCTTTCATCGGCAGCCTGCTGGCAGCGGTTCTGCCTGCCAATGCCCGCAATACAGAGTCCACGCTGGCAGGCCTCATTGCCCTTTTCTGCGCCGTTCAGACCGCGCTGTATTTCCCCCAGATTGCGGACGGCGGCGTGCTGCGCCAGGAGATTGCCTGGCTGCCTGCGCTGGGGCTGAACCTCATCATCCGCATGGACGGCTTTGCCTGGATGTTCTGCATGTTGGTGCTGGGGGTGGGAAGCCTGGTGGTGCTGTATGCGCGCTACTACATGTCCGCGGCCGACCCGGTGCCGCGTTTCTTCGCATTCTTTCTGGCTTTCATGGGCGCGATGGCGGGCGTGGTGCTGTCGGGCAACATCATCCAGATTGCGTTTTTCTGGGAACTGACCAGCCTGTTCTCCTTCTTGCTGATCGGCTACTGGCACCACCGCAAGGATGCGCGGCGTGGCGCCCGCATGGCCCTGACGGTAACCGGCACCGGCGGCCTCGCCATGCTGGCGGGCATGCTGGTGCTCGGTCACATCGTGGGCAGCTATGACCTTGACCATGTGCTAGCCGCAGGCGCGCTGATCAAGGGGCACCCGCTCTACCTGACCGCGCTGGTGCTGATTCTTCTGGGCGCACTGACCAAGAGCGCGCAGTTCCCCTTCCATTTCTGGCTGCCCAATGCCATGGCCGCGCCCACCCCTGTGTCGGCGTATCTGCACTCGGCCACCATGGTCAAGGCGGGTGTCTTCTTGATGGCGCGCCTGTGGCCCGCGCTGGCGGGTACCGAAGAATGGTTCTGGCTGGTGGGGGGCGCAGGACTGTGCACCTTGCTGGTGGGCGGCTATGCAGCCATGTTCCAGAACGACCTCAAGGGACTGCTGGCGTATTCGACCATTTCGCACCTGGGCCTCATCACGCTGCTGCTGGGGCTGAACAGCCCGCTGGCCGCTGTGGCGGCGGTGTTCCACATCATGAACCACGCCACATTCAAGGCGTCGCTGTTCATGGCGGTGGGCATCGTCGACCATGAAACTGGCACCCGCGACATCCGGCGCCTGTCCGGTTTGCGCAGGATGATGCCCATCACATCTACGCTGGCCATGGTGGCCAGCGCAGCCATGGCCGGTGTGCCTTTGCTCAACGGGTTTCTTTCGAAGGAAATGTTCTTTGCGGAGACGGTGTACGTGAACACCACACCGATGCTGGAATGGCTGCTGCCCGTGGCTGCCACGGTGGCGGGCATGTTCAGCGTGGCGTATTCACTGCGTTTTACGGTGGACGTGTTCTGGGGCCCGCCCGCCACCGACCTGCCACGCCCACCCCACGAGCCGCCGCACTGGATGCGCGTGCCGGTGGAGTTGCTGGTGCTGGCCTGCCTGGTCGTGGGCACACTGCCCGCGTGGTCGGTGGGTGCCTATCTGGCAGCGGCGGCGCAGCCGGTGGTGGGGGGCGAGCTACCTACCTACAGCCTGGCCGTGTGGCACGGTTTCAATACCCCGTTTGTGATGAGCCTCGTTGCACTGGGGGGCGGCATCGCGTTGTATGCGGCGCTGCGCTGGCACCGCGCGCGGGGCACGCTGGATGCACCGCCGCTCATGCAGCACATCAGCGGCCAGCGTTTGTTCGAAGCTTGGCTGGCCGCTGTCTCCCTCGCCGGGCGCAGCGGCCGCCGCCTGTTGGGCACCGGACGCCTGCAGTGGCAAATGCTGTGGCTGGTCAGCGCCGCGCTGGTGGCGGGTGTGCTGCCACTGTGGTCGCGGGGGCTTCCCATTGGCGACCGTGCCCAATTGCCGCTGTCGCCCGCCTTTGCGCTGATCTGGTTGCTAGGTGCCCTGTGCGCCATAGCGGCGGCCTGGCAGGCCAAATACCATAGGCTGGCAGCCTTGACGCTGCTGGGTGGGTCTGGCCTGTGTGTATGCCTCACGTTTTTGTGGTTCTCGGCGCCCGACCTGGCACTCACGCAGATCGTGGTGGAAATCGTCACCACCATCCTGATCCTGCTGGGACTGCGCTGGCTGCCACGGCGGGACGAAAGCCTGCGCGTGCCCACGCTGGCCGAAGCACAGCGTACGCAGTTGCGCCGCTACCGCGACATGACCCTGGCCCTCATCACCGGCGCCGGCATGGCGCTGCTCTCTTTCGCCATGATGAGCCGTCCATTCCCGGACAGCACATCCACCTTCTTCCTTGAGAACGCTCTCACTGGCGGCGGCGGCACTAACGTGGTCAACGTGATGCTGGTGGACTTCCGCGGCTTTGACACGTTTGGCGAGATCGTGGTGCTGGGCGTGGTGGCGCTGACGGTGTATGCGCTATTGCGGCGCTTCAGGCCCGCGCGCGAGGTGATGGATTTGCCGCCGCAGCAACGCGCCCTGCCTGCCGACGTGGACACCGACCTGGCCAACCCGCGCCAGACGGCTGACACCGCCATTGGCTACCTTATGGTGCCTGCGGTGCTCGTGCGCTTGCTGCTGCCGTTTGCCACGCTGGTGGCGATGTACATCTTCATGCGTGGGCACAACGAGCCCGGAGGTGGCTTTGTCGCCGGCCTGGTGTTTTCAGTGGCGCTGCTGCTGCAGTACATCGTGTCGGGCACCTCGTGGGTCGAGGCCCATTTACCGCTGTATCCGCGCCGGTGGATCGGCGTGGGCCTGCTCACCGCGCTGGCGACCGGCCTGGGCGCACTTTTCTGGGGCTTCCCGTTCCTGACCAGCCACACCGCCCACCTCAACCTGCCGGTGCTGGGCGAGGTCCACATTGCCAGTGCGCTGTTCTTTGACATTGGCGTGTTCACGCTGGTAGTCGGCTCCACCCTGCTCATCCTCACGGGCATTGCCCACCAATCCGTGCGCAGCCACCGCTATAACAATGCACGCGCTGCCGATGCGGCCGAAGCCGAAGCGGCAGGCACCGCAACCGCCAGCGACATCGCCGCCCAAACACGGGGAGAAACCTCATGGAACTGATCCTGGCTCTGGCCATCGGCGTGCTCACCGGTTCTGGCGTCTGGCTGCTGCTGCGCCCCCGCACGTTCCAGGTCATCATGGGACTGTCGCTGCTGTCGTACGCGGTCAACCTGTTCATCTTCAGCATGGGCCGCCTGGGGCTGGCAATTGACAAGGAGCCCGTGCTGCAACCGGGCCTGCCGCAGGACCTGGCCCACTACGCCGACCCCATGCCCCAGGCGCTGACACTTACCGCCATCGTGATCGGCTTTGCCATGACGGCGCTGTTTCTGGTCGTGCTGCTGGCGTCGCGCGGCATGTCGGGCACCGACCATGTGGACGGCGCTCGCGCCAAAGATGCGCAGGAGATGCCGTGACTAGAGAACCCCCCCCTGAGGCGCTTCGCGGCTCGGTGCGTCTGCCAGAGGCAGCCGCTCTTCGCTGCCGTCCAAGCCTGCGCAGGCAGGCTTTGAGCCGCGGCGCTCAGCCCCCGCTCTCGCAACGCCGCGCGCTGCGGGCAGGGGGACGAAGCCCTCGCGTCGGGGCTGCCCTGGCTCGGCTGCCCTGGGTTAGGCCACGCCAGTTGCATGCGCTGCGCCATGGACCACTGATATGACATCCATGGAATTTTTTCTGCAAGGGCTGATGCCACACCTCATCCTGGCCCCCATCGCAGTGCCGATGGTGACTGCCGGGCTGATGCTGCTGTTGCGCGAAGAGCGCCAGCGCACCAAGGTCACGCTCAACATCGTGGCGACCTTTCTCGGTCTGGTGGTGGCCGTGCTGCTGCTGGTGCAAGCCAAGGACCCCAGTGTGCAGACCAGCCTGGGCGTGTACCTGCCCGGCAACTGGCCCGCGCCCTACGGCATCGTGCTGGCCATCGACCGTCTGTCGGCCATGATGCTGGTGCTCAGCAGCACGGTGGCGCTGGCCACGGTGCTGTTCTCAGCTGCGCGCTGGCACCGCGCTGGGGTGCACTTTCATCCGCTGTTCCAGTTCCAGCTAATGGGCCTGGCCGGGGCGTTTCTCACGGCCGACCTGTTCAACCTGTTCGTGTTCTTCGAGATCATGCTGGCTGCGTCGTACGGGCTGTTGCTGCACGGATCGGGCCGCCCGCGTGTGTCGGCGGGGTTGCATTACATCGCCATCAACCTCGCGGCCTCGTCGCTGTTCCTCATCGGCGTGTCGATGCTGTATGGCATCACCGGTACGCTGAACATGGCCGACCTCGCGCAGAGCATGGCGGGCATTGCCCCCGCAGACCGCGGATTGCTGCATGCGGCGGCCGCCATCCTGGCGGTGGCGTTTCTCATCAAGGCCGCCGTGTGGCCGCTCAACTTCTGGCTGGTACCCGCCTACAGCGCCGCCACTGCGCCGGTCGGTGCCCTGTTCGCACTGATGACCAAGGTGGGCGTGTACAGCGTGCTGCGGTTGTGGACCCTGCTGTTCGGCGCCGAGGCCGGTGATTCTGCGCAGTTCGGCAGCCAGTGGCTCATCGGGGGGGGCATGCTCACCCTCGCGTTCGGGGCCATCGGCATGCTGGGCTCGCAGCGCCTGGGGCATCTGGCGGGTTTCGCCGCCATCTTGTCGTCGGGCACACTGCTCGCCGCCGTGGGCTTCGGGCAAAACCTGCTCACTGCTGGGCTGTTGTATTACATGCTCGGCTCCACGCTGGCTATCAGTGCGCTGTTTCTGCTCAGCGACCTGATCGACCGCTGGCGGAACAACGGCTCGAACCTTGCGCCCTACGAGCAGACTGACGACGCGCCTTTTCTGTCCGCCGACCTGGTGCCCACCGATGGCATCAACCTGGACGACAAGGAGCAGGCCCTGATCGGCGAGGTGATCCCTGCTGCGGCCGCGTTTCTGGGCCTGGCTTTCATGGCCTGCACGCTGGTGATTGCAGGCCTGCCACCATTGCCTGGGTTTGTGGGCAAGTTCGCGATGATCCATGCACTGCTCAACCCGCTGGGGCTGGGATCGTCCAACGGTTTTCAGTTGGGCGCAGCAGGCTGGATGCTGGTGGCCTTGCTGGTGGTGTCGGGGCTCATCGCTCTGCTGGCGCTCACGCGATCGGGCATTCGCCACTTCTGGTCCGCACAAGGCCGGGCGGCGCCCCAGTTGCTGGTGCTGGAGGGCCTGCCCATTGCCATGCTGCTGGTGGCCTGCGCGGCGCTGGTGTGGCAGGCGGGCGCGGTAATGCGCTACACACAGGCCACCGCCGATGCGCTGCACGCCCCTGCCACCTATGTGCGCGCCATCATGAACGCGGCCCCCGTGCCCACGCCACCACCCAGCGCGACCACGCCGGCACACACCCCCGCCGCACCTGTGCAAGGGGGCACACCATGAAACCCCGCGATATTCACAAAGACCGCACCCCGGGTCGCCCCCTTTGGCGCAGACCGCTGCAGCGCCTGGTGCCTGCGCCGCTGCTGTCGCTGGCGCTGCTGGGCCTGTGGCTGGTGCTTAACCGCAGCCTGAGCGTGGGCCACTTCGCCCTGGGTGGTCTGATGGGTCTTGCCATACCGCTGCTGACTGCGGGTTTGCGGCCCTTGCCTGTGCGCATACGCAAGCCGGGCGCGGTGCTTCGGCTGGCACTCACCGTGGCCAAAGACACGGTGCTGTCCAACATCGCTGTAGCCCGGTTGCTGCTGTCACCGTCCACACGCAAACACCCGGCCGGTTTTGTTCATATTCCCCTGGACCTGCGAGACCCCAACGGCCTGGCCGTGTTGGCCATGGTGGTGTGCATCACGCCCGGCACAGCGTGGGCCGAACTGTCTTTGGACCGCAGCATGCTGCTGCTGCACGTGCTGGAGGTGGACGACGCCGCGGACATCGCAGCCAAGGTCAAGGAACGCTATGAACGCCCCCTGATGGAGATCTTCGAATGACGCCCGTGCTTGACTGGGCCTTGCCCATTGCCTTGTTCATGCTGGCCCTTGCCATGGGCTGTGCGCTGATCCGCCTGCTCAAGGGCCCCACCGCGCAAGACCGCGTGCTGGCGCTCGACTGCATGTACCTGAGCGGCATGCTGGTGATGCTGGTGCTGGGCCTGCTGTACGGCAGCAAGAACTATTTTGAAGCGGCGTTGCTGCTGGCGCTGTTCAGCTTTGTCGGCGCCATGGCGATGGCCAAGTTTCTGTTGCGTGGCGAGGTGATCGAATGACCGAGGCCGTGCTGCCGCTGTGGCTGGAGATCATCGTGGCCGTGCTGGTGTTGGCCGGTGCGGGCCTGGCTTTGCTGGGCTCCACCGGGCTGCTGCGGCTGCCCACTTTTTTTGAACGGGTTCACGCGCCCGCCATCATCGCCACGCTGGGCTGCTGGCTGATCATGCATGGCACGGTGCTGTACTTTTCGGTGGCCGACAGCAGCCTGGCGCTCCATGCGCTGCTGATCGCGGTGTTCGTCGCCATCACGGTGCCGATCATGTCGATCTTCTTGATGCGCGCCGCGCTGTTTCGCGCGCGGCAGATGGGGCTGGATGTACCGCCCAGCCTGAGCCACCCCAAAGCGCCTTCAGAGTCCAAAGACCTCTGATGAATTACTCTTGAATTGATAGCTACTAGCGCTTTATTGATAAGCGCCAGCAGCCATTTTGACCATTATTTTTGGTCAGGAGTACCAAACCCGCCACCACCCGGCGTGTGGATTTCAAACACATCGCCCGGCAACATTTCGGCCTGCCCGATGTGATCGAGCAGCTCAGTGGCGCCATTGCTGCGCACCACCTTATTGACGCCCACGGCGCCGGCTTGGCCACCTGCCATGCCAAACGCGCCATGGTGGCGGCCGTTCGACAAAATGCTGGCCGTCATCGGCTCCAGAAAGCGCACACGACGCACCCCGCCGTCACCGCCCTTGTACTGCCCGGCGCCACCCGAACCTTTGCGGATCTCGTAGCCCTCCAGTCGCACCGGAAAGCGGAACTCCAGGACCTCGGGATCCGTCAGGCGCGAGTTGGTCATGTGGCACTGTACAACGCTGGTGCCGTCAAAACCACCCGCCAGTTGCCCGTCGGCATCGCAAACGCCGCCAGCACCGCTACCGCCCGAGATGGTCTCGTAGTACTGGTAGCGCGTGCTGCCAAAAGTGAAGTTGTTCATGGTGCACTGCCCCGCCGCCATCAGGCCCAAGGCGCCGTACAGCGTGTTGGTGATGCAGGTGGACGTTTCCACATTGCCGGCCACCACCGAGGCCGGTGGATTGGGGTTGAGCATGCTGCCGGGCGGGATGATGACCTTCAGTGGCTTGAGGCACCCAGCGTTCAGCGGAATGTCGTCGTCCACCAGCGTGCGGAACACATACAGCACCGCCGCCATGCACACCGCCGTGGGCGCGTTGAAGTTGTTCGTTTGCTGCGGGCTGGTGCCGGTGAAGTCGATGGTGGCGCTGCGGCTTTGCGCATCCACCTTCACTGCGACGCTGATCTGCGCGCCGTTGTCCAGCGGCAGCGTGAACGCACCGTCCTTCAGCCGCGTGATCACACGGCGCACCGATTCTTCCGCGTTGTCCTGCACATGGCGCATGTAGGCCTGCACCACGTCCAGCCCAAACTCGCCCACCATGCGGCGCAGCTCCTGCTGGCCTTTCTCGTTGGCCGCAATCTGGGCGCGTAAATCCGCCATGTTCTGCTGCGGGTTGCGGCTGGGGTATTCGCCGCTTTCGAGCAGCGCAATCATCTCGGCCTCGCGAAGCACGCCGCGCTCCACCAGCTTCACGTTGTTGATCTGCACACCCTCTTCTTCGATGCGCGTGGAGAACGGTGGCATGGAGCCTGGCGTGGTACCACCCACGTCGGCGTGGTGGCCCCGGCTGCCCACATAGAAAGTGGGCTCGGCCTCATTGGCGATGTAGACCGGCGTGATGACGGTGATGTCTGGCAAATGCGTGCCGCCGTGGTACGGGTCGTTCAGCACGTACACGTCGCCGGGCTGCATCTTGCCCGCGTTCTCGCGGATCACGATCTTGATGCTTTCGCCCATCGAACCCAGGTGTACGGGCATGTGGGGCGCGTTGGCGATCAGGTTGCCCGCCGTGTCGAACAGCGCGCAGCTGAAGTCCAGCCGCTCCTTGATGTTCACCGAGTACGCCGTGTTCTGCAGTTGCAGCCCCATCTGCTCGGCAATGTTCATGAACAGGTTGTTGAACACCTCCAGCAGCACCGGGTCCACCGTGGTGCCCACGGCATGCTGCACGGCGCGCGCCACGCGGCGGTTGAGCAGCAGGTGGTCCAGCTCGGTCAGCTCGGCCTCCCAGCCGGGCTCCACGATGGTGGTGGCGTTCTTCTCGGCAATGATGGCGGGGCCGGGGATCACGTCGCCGGGGCGTAAATCTTCACGCACCACCAGCGCCGCATCGTGCCAGGCAGCGACTCCATCCACGCCACCCGTGTACATGCGCACCGTGCTGCGGCGCGGCACTTCGCGCGCGGGCTGAAGCGCGTGGCGCGGCTCCACGGGCGCATCGCCGGGCACCACAGCCTCAACCGACACGGCCTCCACCACCAAACCCTTGCCCTGCATCAAAAAGGCAAAACGCTGGCGGTAAGCGTTCTCGAACGCGGCGCTGATCTCGGCCATCGAACCAAAAGTCACGATCAACGCCGAGTCGCTGCCCTCATAACGCACATGCACGCGGCGGTGCACCACGGCAGTGCCGTTGCCCGACTGCTGGCGCTCCAGCTCGGTGCGTGCGGTGCTGGCCAATTGGTCCAGCGTGGCTTCGATGCCTGCAAGCGCATCGGGCGCCAGCCTGGTTTCCACCGCCTGTTCGCGAATCACGTTCTGGTCCGCCAGGCCCATGCCATAGGCGCTCAACACCCCGGCCAGGGGGTGCACAAAAACGCGCGTCATGCCCAAGGCATCAGCCACCAGACACGCGTGCTGGCCACCTGCGCCACCAAAACACTGCAGCGTGTAGCGCGTCACGTCATACCCGCGCGCCACGCTGATCTTCTTGATGGCGTTGGCCATCTGCTGTACGGCGATCTGGATGAACCCGTGGGCCACGTCCTCGGCCTTTCGCCCGGTCTGCGTGGCAAGGCTGTCGAATTTTTGCGTCACCGCATCACCGTCCAGCGCTTCATTGGCTGCGTGGCCAAACACCTTGGGGAAGTGTGCCGGCTGGATCTTGCCCACCATCACGTTCGCATCCGTCACGGCCAGCGGGCCGCCCCGGCGGTAACTGGCAGGGCCGGGGTTGGCGCCTGCGCTTTCGGGGCCCACGCGAAAGCGCGCGCCGTCAAAGCCGAGGATGGAGCCGCCGCCCGCCGCCACGGTGTGGATGCTCATCATGGGCGCGCGCATGCGCACACCCGCCACCTGCGTCTCAAACTCGCGTTCGAACTCGCCCGCGTAGTGGCTCACATCGGTGCTGGTGCCCCCCATGTCAAAGCCGATGACCTTGTCGTGGCCCGCGAGGCCTGCGGTGCGCGCCATGCCGACGATGCCGCCAGCGGGACCAGAGAGGATGGCGTCCTTGCCCTGGAACACCTGCGCGTCCGTCAGGCCACCCGAAGACTGCATGAAAAACAGCTGCACGCCCGGCATCTCGCTGGCCACCTGGTCTACATAGCGGCGCAGGATGGGCGAGAGGTAGGCATCGACCACCGTGGTGTCGCCCCGGCTCACAAACTTCATCATCGGGCTGGTGGCGTGCGATGCGCTGACCTGGCTGAAGCCAATCTCGCGCGCGATACGGGCGGCAGCCTCTTCGTGCGCGGTGTAGCGGTAGCCGTGCATGAAGACGACGGCTGCGCTGCGCAAGCCTGCGTCATACGCGGCCCACAGGCGCTCCTTGAGGTGGGCCTCGTCCAGTGGCTCTATCACATCGCCATGCGCGCCCACCCGCTCCTGCGCCTCGATCACGCGTTCGTACAGCAACTCGGGCAGCACGATGCGGCGGTCGAACAAACGCGGGCGGTTTTGGTAGGCGATGCGCAGCGCGTCCTTGAAGCCCTTGGTGGTGATGAGCAGCGTGGGCTCGCCTTTGCGCTCCAGCAGCGCGTTGGTGGCCACAGTGGTGCCCATCTTCACGCACTCCACCCGCTCGGGCGTCACCGCCTCGCCGGGCTTCAAGCCCAGCAGGTGGCGAATGCCCGCCACGGCCGCGTCCTTGTACTGCTCGGGGTTCTCGGACAGCAGCTTGTGCGTGACCAGGGTGCCGTCGGGCCGCTTGCCCACCACGTCGGTGAAGGTGCCTCCACGGTCGATCCAGAACTGCCAGCGGGACAAGGGATTGGGTTGGTTGGACATATCAATGCTACTCAATGTATAGCGATCAGCGCTTGATGGATAAGCGCTAGAGCCACTTTTCATTCAAAATTTTCGAAAAACAGGCGAGGCACCAAGTACCGCTACAGCGACGCGGCAGACCGCGCTGCCTGGTCGTACATGCCCGACAACACACGCAGCAAGCGGGCCAGCTCGCCGATGTCGCGGTTCAGCGCATCGTCGGCATTCAGGGCGTCGATCAAACAACTTTCGCGGATCTCGCGGTAGCGCTGCACGTACGCGCGGCCAGTGTCGGTGGCGGCGTAGGTCACTTCCTTGCCATTCTTTTGCGAGGCCACCACGCCCAATGTTTGCAGCTTCTTGAGCGAGTAGTTCACCAGGTGGGTGTCTTCCACATTCATGATGAAGCAGATGTCCGCCAGGCGCTTGTCGCGCGCCCGGTGCGACACATGGTGCAGCACCACCACATCCAGCGGCATCAGGTCCTTGAGGCCCGCTGCCGACATGCAATGCACCACCCAGCGATGAAACGCATTGCCCGCCACGATGAGGCCAAATTCAAACTCACTCATCTCCGCGCTCTGCGCAGACACCAGGTGCGACGACGACACGATCGGACCGGAATCAGTCTTGGACTTGGGCTGAGATTTCATGACGAGGTCGATCCGACGTGGAGTTGCCATTGGCACGGGATATGCATGGGGCATTGTAGGCAAGTCGATAGCAATTTGTTGGCAATTTGTCAGCGTTTAGGCAAAACACCTATCGCATTCTGATCGGCTTCCGATACAGTGCCCTCTCGTATTCATTGACACCAAACCCTGCGGAGCTCACCCATGAAGCGTCGAATCTTCCCCGTCACCGCGCTCAGCCTGGCCCTGGTTGCCGGCCTGTCTGTCACCTCGGCTTTTGCCCAGACCAAATGGGACCTGGCTGCAGCCTACCCCGCTACCAACTTCCACACCGAGAACATGGTGCAGCTGGCGGGCGATGTGGACAAGGCCACAGGCGGCAAGCTCAAGATCACGGTGCACGCCAACGCTGCGCTGTTCAAGGCGCCCGAAATCAAGCGCGCCGTGCAAGGCGGCCAGGCGCAGATGGGCGAGATCCTGCTTGCCAACTTCCAGAACGAATGGCAACTGTTTGGCGTGGACGGCCTGCCCTTCCTGGCCGACAGCTACGACGCATCGAAGAAGCTGTACGCCGCGCAAAAGCCTTTCCTTGAAAAGAAGTTGGCCGAACAAGGCATGGTGCTACTTTATGCCGTGGCATGGCCACCGCAAGGCATCTACACGAAGAAGCCCCTGACCAGCGCCGCGGACCTGAAGGCCGTGAAATGGCGCGCCTACAGCCCCGCTACTGCACGCATTGCCGAACTGGTGGGCGCGCAGCCCGTCACCGTGCAGGCTGCAGAGTTCTCGCAGGCCCTGGCGACCGGCGTTGTCGAGTCGACCATGACATCCGGTGCCACGGGCGTAGACAGTAAGCTGTACGAACACCTCAAGTATTACTACGACACCCAGGCCTGGCTGCCCAAGAACGCTATTTTGATCAACAAGAAAGCCTTCGACGCGCTGGAAAAGCCTCTGCAGGACGCCCTGCTCAAGGCCGGTGCTGACGCGGAGGCCCGCGGCTGGGCCAACAGTGCCAAGGTCAACACCGACACCGTGGCCAAACTCAAGGCCAACGGCATGAACGTGGAAGCCCCGCCCGCCCAACTGAAGGCCGACATGGCCAAGGTGGGCGACACCATGCTCAAGGAATGGCTGGACAAGGCCGGCCCTGAAGGCAAGGCGCTGATTGATGCCTACCGCAAGTAAATAAGCAAGCTGCCTGTTCTATGCGTCGATTGCTCGATTTTGTGTATGACGGCGCTGCCGCGGTGGCAGCGCTTTTCATGGTGGGGTTGCTGGGGATGGTGCTGCTGTCCATCATCAGCCGCCAGTTGCACTTTCATGTGCCGGGCACCGACGCCTATGCAGGCTATCTGATGGCCGCCGCCGGGTTTCTGGCGCTGGCCCACACCTTGAAGCGCGGCGAACACATCCGTGTGACGCTGCTGCTCAACGCCCTCAAAGGGCGCTGGAAGCAGGGTTTCGAGATCTGGTCGCTGGGCATTGCCACGCTGCTGGCGGTGCTGTTTGCCTACTACAGCTGCAAGCTGGCGTGGCAGTCGCACGAGTTTCACGACATCTCCACCGGCAGCGACGCCACCCCGCTGTGGATTCCGCAGATCGCGATGGCCCTGGGCACTGTGGTGCTGGCGCTGGCATTTGTGGACGAATTGGTGATGGAACTGCTGGGCCGCCGCACGCGCCGCAACCCCGACGAACAGCTGCGCAATGAATGACCGCGGAACCGCACTATGTGCTTTGGCCTTCGGCCTGACCGCTCCCCCATCAACACAAAGAACCGACGCCCTGCAGGCGCCTGACCATGAGTGACCTCGCCATTACCGGCTTGCTGGTGCTTTCGCTGTTTCTGATTCTGGGCAGCGGGGTGTGGATCGGGCTCACGCTGTCGGGCGTGGCGTGGATCGGCATGCAGCTGTTCTCATCCCGGCCCGCGGGCGATGCGATGGCGGTGACCATCTGGGGGTCGGCATCAAGCTGGACCCTGACCGCCCTGCCCCTGTTCATCTGGATGGGCGAAATCCTGTTCCGCACGCGCTTGTCGCAAGACATGTTCAAGGGTTTGGCTCCGTGGGTGCAGTTGCTGCCAGGGCGATTGCTACATACCAACGTGGTGGGTTGCACCATTTTTGCCGCAGTGTCGGGCTCCAGCGCAGCCACCTGCGCCACCATCGGCAAGATGACGCTGCCTGAGCTCAAAGCCCGTGGATATCCCGAGCACATGATCGTCGGCACATTGGCCGGTGCCAGCACGCTGGGCCTGCTCATCCCGCCGTCCATCATCATGATTGTCTACGGCGTGATGGCCGAGGTCTCGATCTCCAAACTGTTTGTGGCGGGCGTGCTGCCCGGCGCGCTGCTGGCGGCACTGTTCTCGGGGTACATCATCGTGTGGGCCCTGCGCAACCCGGGGCAGATCCCGGAGGCCACAGAACGCCTCACGTTCATGCAGAAGCTTGCCGCGTCGCGCTCCCTGATTCCGGTGGTGCTGCTGATCGCCGCGGTGCTGGGCTCTATCTACACCGGCATTGCCACTGCCACCGAAGCCGCTGCCGTTGGGGTGGTGGGATCGCTCGCGCTGTCGGCACTGCAGGGCTCCTTGAACTGGGTGAGTTTTCGCGACGCACTCATGGGCGCCACCCGCCTGTACTGCATGATCGCGCTCATTCTGGCGGGCGCTGCGTTCCTGACGCTGTCGATGGGCTACATCGGCCTGCCGCGCCATTTGGCAGAGTGGATTGCATCGCTGGGTCTGAACCAGGCGCAGCTAATTGCAGCGCTGGCGTTGTTCTTCATTGTGCTCGGCTCATTCTTGGACGGTATCTCAATGGTGGTGCTGACCATGGGCGTGCTGATGCCCACAGTGCAGGCCGCAGGCATCGACCCGATCTGGTTCGGCATTTTTGTGGTGCTGGTGGTCGAAATGGCGCAGATCACGCCACCCGTGGGCTTCAACCTGTTTGTGCTGCAAGGCATGACAGGGCGGCAACTGACCTGGATCGCCAAGGTCACGCTGCCCATGTTCCTGCTGATGTGCGCGGCTGTGGCGCTGATCTATGTCTTCCCTGGCATCGTCACCTGGTTGCCGCAGCAGATGTCGGCCCGCTGAGGAGGTCAAGCCAGTCGCTGCGCTGCGACCGCAGCAAGGGCATTGCAGCCCGAGAGAAGACGCGAAGCGGCTCAAAGCCAAGGCGTTTTCTTCAGCGACAATCGCCCGATGCTGAACGTTCTCGCCATCTGCATCGGTGCCTCTGTGGGCGCATTGGCACGCTGGCGTCTGGGTTTGTGGCTCAGCCCCGGCGGCATCATTCCCTGGGGCACGCTGGTGGCCAACCTCATCGGTGGCTATCTGGTGGGACTGTGCGTGGCAGCGTTCCATGCCATGCCCCAACTGGACCCCGTATGGCGCCTCGCGCTGGTCACCGGTTTTTTGGGCGCCCTCACCACGTTCTCCAGCTTTTCCGCCGAAGTGGTGCAGATGCTGCTGGCACAACGTTACCTTGCAGCAGTTGGCACTACCGCCCTGCACTTGGCGGGCTCCCTCGGGCTCACCGTCCTTGGCATGCAAACTGCTTCATTTTTTATAGCGTCTCGCGGTTGATAGACTTGCGCCAGAGGCTATTTTCATATCAAACCGTTGTCTCACTACACGCACAACATACCGCTGGAGACCTCGCAGAGCGTCCTCTTCCCGCTTGTCGCCCTCACCGGTCGTCGCAGCCTTCTCGCTTCACACGCGCCGCTTCTTTTTCTTCAACCCCACTGACACCGCGAGCCTTCCATGGAAGCCAACACCCAACTGAACGATAGCCGTCTGGCAGATGCCTGGGCAGAACTACAAAGCCATGCCGCTGGCGGCAACGCACTGCACGCAGACGCGTACCGCCTCGCGTTTGCCGACCCGGAATTTCTGCTTCGCCGCGAGACGCGGGGCATTCGCTTTCAGCTGGAAATGCTCAAGCCCGATCTGGGTCAGGCCGAACAAGGCATTGAAAACACCGTGGTGGTGTACGGCAGCGCGCGCTTTGTTGCGCCTGACGAAGCCGCCACCCAGTTGGCCGAGGCCGAAGCCAGCGGCGATGAAGTACGCCTGCAACGCGCCCATCAGGCCGTGCGTAACGCACGCTACTACGACCTGGCCCGCCAGTTTGGACGGGTAGTGGCCGAACACAGCGAACGCCAGCCGCCAGCGGACCGCATCTACATCTGCACCGGCGGTGGCCCCGGCATCATGGAGGCCGCCAACCGCGGCGCGCATGACGTGGGCGCCCTCAACGTGGGCCTGAACATTGCCTTGCCCCACGAACAAAGCGGCAACCGGTTTATTTCACCGTCGCTGAGCTTCAAGTTTCATTACTTCGCGCTGCGCAAAATGCACTTCATGATGCGTGCCAAGGCATTGGTGGCCTTCCCTGGCGGCTTTGGCACGCTGGACGAGCTGTTTGAAGTGCTCACCCTGGTGCAAACCAAAAAGGCCAAGCCAGTGCCCATCGTGCTGTTTGGCACGGACTACTGGAAGCGCCTCGTCAACTTCGAGGTCCTCGTCGAAGAAGGCACCATTTCGGCCCAGGACCTGAAGCTCTTCCACTACACCGACAACCCACAGGAAGCGTGGGAGCTGATCAAGTCGTTCTACCAACTGTGATCAGCAGCACCTGACCATGAGCCCATTGAATCCGCTCAGCGGATGATGGGTGGCGGCGGCGGGGGTACGGCAATCGGCGGCAGCACAAAAATGGGCCGCACGATAGGTGGCAAAACAAAAATGGGGGGGCGTACCACCGGAGGCGTTGTGGGGGGCGCCGTAGTGGGCGGCGGCGTCGCGGTGGGGGGAGTTGTCTGGCCTGGTGGGGGCCGTGTGGTGGGCGGCGTGGTCGGCGTAGGTGTGCCTGTGACCGGCGGCGGCGCCGGCACTGAAGGATCGAATGGCCCGGGTGTCGGGACTGGCACGGGCGCTGGCGTTGGCACGGATGGCGACGGTGATGGGGGCGGCACTGGGACAGGCGATGGCTCCGGCAGGGTGGGGTCGGGCGTTACCCGCTCCCCACCGCCCAACTGCTCACCGATAGCGAACGGCACGGGCGGCGGGGGCAATGGCAATACAGCCCGGGTGTGGGTATAAAACGGCAGTTGGCTGCTCGACACCACACGCACGGATTCACCGGCCTTCACGCCTACGCAGCCTGCCTCGGTGCACACCTCGATTTCATCCTGCTCCCCGGACACCACCAGTTCACCCTGATCATTGAACGCCACCAAAAAGGCCGAGCCGCGAATGCCCACCACCGCCGTGGGCGTGGTGACCTTGTAGTTTTGCGGATTGCGTTTGCCGATCAGCCCGGTCACTGCACGCATGCCGCCGCGCAGCAGGCTGACCGCAAAATTCTCCTGGGCCGGGCCGCCCGTGTCGGCGTAGCGGGTGACGGTAAATTGCGAATCCGGGTACAGCGCCACCAAGCCGCCGTCCGAAAAACGGATCTGCGCGCGGCCACCTGCACCCGTCACGACCACGTCGCCGCTTTCCACCTCGGACCCTTTCGTGGCCGCTGCCACCACAGCCCCTCGGCGCAGTTGCACATCCCCGGTGGCGAATTGCACAGACCCGGCGGCCGCGAGCCCCTGCACAGGCCAGGCAGCCACCATGGCCATCCAGAGCGCGAGCCGGGAAGAAGGAAAATTGGATTGCTGCATCACGGGCTCCCTCAGAACTCACGCCGTACGGTGACGGAAAAAATACGGCGGTCGTAGTCGGTGATGGGCAATGTGGAGTCATTGCGCGTCAACGCCCATTGGGGTGTGATCCGCCACCCCGGCGCAGGAAGCCACGATGCCCCCACCACCCAATGTGCCTGTCGGTCACGCCGGGTAACGCCGAAGAAAGGATCCACCGCACCGTACTTGCGGCGCTCGTAGTTGAGGTGCGTGAATGCGGCCCATTGGGTGCTGATCGCCCATTGCACTCCACCCCGCAGCCCCACCAGGTCGTGCCCCAGGTTCTCTACCCCGTTGGCCTTGGGCGCCTCCTGTCCGGCGTAGAGCCCTGCATAAAAGAGGCTGCCGTTGCGCAGGACGTGGATGTAGGAGGTTCCACCCACCGTACGGCGCGTGTCCCGCAGCGTTTGGGTGGGATAACGCAGCCCCTGCACCTGCAAGAAAGTGTCCCATTGGCGGAATCCGTCGAGCCGGTAAATCCATTCACCCAATACCCCCCCAATATTGCGCAGGGTGTCGCCGTCCAACCGGTAGGTTGCGGCTTGTGCGCTCAGCATCCATTCGTGGCGCTCTACGCGATAGGCTACCCCGGCATTCACATCCAGCTGGTCACTGTCGTAAGGCTTACCGGCGCTGGAGTGCCCGCGCACCTCTGCCGTTGCGGCGCCAATGAGGGACCAGCGCGCATCCAGCACATGCCGACCCCGCACATTGCCCGACAAGGCCGCGTACGAAGCCCGTTGCCCGTCGGCACCGGGCTGAAGTGTCCAGGGTGGTGTCCCGGGCGGTGATAGCGCGGGGGCATTCAGCCCGGGCCCCGCATTCACGTTGGAGTCGCGGCCCAGCGTGACATCAAGGTATCCCTTCCACGTGGACCGCCCTTCATGGCCCATGCGGTCGTACGACACCAAAAACTGATCAATGCTGAGCGCGGCATCCACCGGAATGGCCCGGGCACGCGCCCGCTCAGACAGCGCCAGCACCGCTTTGCGGTCGCCGACGGCGTGCAGCGCCCGCGCCAGCTCCAGTTGGGCGACAGCATTGTCGGGCTGTGTGACGACCACACGCTCCCAGGCCATGATCGACCGGCTGTATTGGTGCGCGGCAAAGGCCGCACGGCCCATGGCCTCGTCAAATATCGGGTCGCCTGCCCGGCTGGACTCCTGCGCGTCCAGCAACTGAAAAGCCCGCAGGGCGTCGCCTTGCTGCACCAAGGACTGCGCCTGGCGCACCAGATCGTCGGCATGACTGAACGACCAAGGCGCCAAACACAGCAACGGCACCAGTAGCAGGTGCCGTGCAGGCCGTAAACCCATTTGAATGCGCATAGCAGCCCCCCAGTGTCGGTACGCTGGAATCTACTCCTTTTCCCCTTCTTTGCTCACCCCCCATTTGCCCTATCCACGGCGCCGCAACATCCGGCGAGGCTCAGGAAAACCCAAGGCGCATCAAAGGTGCGTGCTGCCTTTGCCTGCAGGCCCCATCCGCCAAGCCGTGCGCGCACCCGCCGCCACCGAGGCGCCCACCACCCAGAACAGGCCGCCCACCCCCATCACCGCGCCCGCGGTGCCAAACAACATCGGCATGAGCACGCTGGATGCATTGATGGCCATGAGGCGCAGGCCCAACGCCTCGCCATGGCGGTGGGACGGCGTAATCTGGTGCAAGAGGCTCATCATCATGGGCTGCACAGAGCCCAGTGCAAACCCCAATAGCACCGAACACACGCCCATGCCGAGCGCGCTGCCCAACAAGGGGTACACGCCAAACAGCACCGCCGTCATCCCCATGGCGACTGCAATCACCACCCGCTCACGCAGACGCTCGGCCACCATAGGCATCAGCACCCGGATCACCACAGCCGCAATGGCAAACGCACCCAGGATGGCGCCAATGACCGAGGCCGACAAACCTCGCTCGTGCCCCAGCAGCGGCACCACAAAGGTGTGCACGTCCCAGCACGATGACAGAAGCCAGTTCACGATCAGCAGGCGGCGAAACGGCGGCTCGTTCATCAAATCCCACGCGCGCTGGGGCGGGCCACCTGCCGCGGCAATCACCGGGGGCAGCTCCACCGTGTCGCGCACCCAGAACCAGGTCAGCAGCGGCAGGATGGCCATTAGCGCAAAAGCCGCGCGGTACCCCTCCGTGCTGCCGGCGGCGCTGCCCGCATGGTCGATCATCAGCCCCGCGCAGAAGGGCCCGACGAAGTTGGACACCGCCGGGCCAATGGCCAGCCAGCTGAAGACTTGTTTGAGCTGGGTGGCGTCGTGCGCCGCCCGGCCCACATGCCGCTGCAGTGCAATGGTGGCAGCGCCGGTCGCGCCGCCGGTCATCAGCGCAGCGAGGCACAGCACCGGAAAAATGGGCCACGCCAGCGCCAACGCAGCGCCCACAGCGGCCACAGCTACTGAGTAACCAATGGGCCGCTTCAAACCGTGGCGGTCGGCATACCGCCCCGCGGGCAGCGCCAGAAACACTTGCGTCAGCGCAAACAGTGCCAGCAGCACACCCACCGCCGCAGCGCTGTAACCCTCGCGCAGGGCCAGCAGTGGCGCGGCTAGCCGCATGCCCGCCATGCACGCGTGGATGCAGATCTGCCCCGCGATCAACCGGGCCAGCGCCCAGTTCACGACAGGTCGTCCTCAGCGTCCAGACCGAGCACCGCGTCCGTCTGTGTGCCGGGTAAAGGCACTGCAATCTCGGGTGCAGGCAAGTCCTGCACATCGCGCAGACGCTTTTGGATGGCGCGGGTGCGCACGCCCACCTCGTCAAACTTCTTGGCGGCAGCGTCGATGGATTTTTTGGTGGCTTCGACCACGTCGCCAAACTTGGCGAACTCGGTCTTCACGCTGCCCAGCAGGCTCCACACCTCGGACGAGCGCTTTTCAATCGCCAGCGTCTTGAACCCCATCTGCAGGCTGTTGAGCATGGCCGCCAGATTGGCCGGGCCGGTGATCATCACGCGGCAGTCGTTTTGCACCGCCTCCACCAAGCCTGGGCGGCGCATCACCTCGGCAAATAGGCCTTCGGTGGGCAGGTAGAGCACCGCAAAGTCGGTGGTGTGCGGGGGTGACACGTATTTGGCAAAGATCTTTCGCGCTTCCAGCTTGATCGACGTTTCAAACGCGTTGCCCGCCGACACCATCAGCAGTTTGTCCGCCGCATCCTGCGCATCCATCAGCCGCTGGTACTGCTCCACCGGGTACTTGGAATCAATCGGCAGCCACACGGGATGTTCGTCGCTTTTGCCCGGCAGCCGAATGGCAAATTCCACCAGTTCGTCACTGCCCGGCACGGTCTTGACGTTGCGCGCGAACTGGTCAGGCGTAAGCACGTTGTCGATGATGGCGCCCAGCTGCATTTCGCCCCAGGTGCCGCGCGACTTCACGTTGGTCATCACGCGTTTGAGATCGCCCACGCTGCCCGCCAGGGTCTGCATCTCGCCCAGGCCCTTGTGCACCTGTTCCAGCCGGTCGCTCACCAGCTTGAAGGATTCGCCCAGGCGCTGCTCCAGCGTGGCGTGGAGTTTTTCGTCCACCGTGCGACGCATTTCTTCGAGCTTGGTGGCGTTGTCCGCCTGGATGGCGCCCAGCCGTTCGTTGAGTGCGGTGCGCAGTTGCTCGGCGTTGTGCTGGCTGCCCTGTACCAGGCCCGCCAGTTGCTGCGACACCGCATCTTGCAACACCGAGAATTGGTTCTTGATCTGGTAGCCATTGGCTTCGAGCTGGTCCTTGAGCGCGGTAGACATGCCGCCCAGTTGCGTCTGGATGTCGCCCTTGAGCGAGTCGAGCGTAAGGCGCGTGGCGGCCTGCAGCGCTTCAAAACGCTCTTGAATGCGCTTTTCAAACAGCGCCGTGCTCTCACCCATGGCCTCGCGCGACTTGACACTTTCGGCCGCCAACGCGGCCGTGGTGGCCGTGAGTTCGGTGCGAAAGCGGGTCAATGTGTCAGACAGCTCTTTGCGCGCCGTGGCCGAATCGGCCTGGCCCTGCGCCAGGTGCGCAAGCAGCGCCTTGCTGCTCTCTTCCAGTCGGCCCGCCACAGCCTGCTGCAGGCCATCAAAGCGCTGCGCCAGCGACGCATCGAGCGCCGTCTGCCGCTGCGCAAGCCGCGACTCGAACTCGCCAAACGCCGACAGCAGCTCGGCCCGGCCATTGCGCGATTCGGCGACCGCCTGGGACAGGCGTTCGTCCACCGCGTGGCGCAAGGTCTCCAGGGTGTGCTGGGTGGCCTGTGTGAACCCACTCAACTGCTTGGCCAACGCATCCATCGCACCATCGTTCTTGGCCACCGCCAGTTGCGTGGCTCGCGTGGTGTTCTCCACGGCGTGCAGGCGCGCCAGCCATTCGGGTGGCAAGTCCACCGGAGACCGTCGCACCAGCAGTACCACCAGCAAAATCACCACCAAGGCCAATGTGGCCAGCAATACAAGCGTGTCAGTAGTCAAGGCTGGTTACTATTATTTTTATAGCTGTTAGCGCTTTATGGATAAGCGCTAGAGGCCAATTCCATTCAAATTTACGATGTCAGCGTGCACGCGCGGCTTCTGGGGCGGGCGTGTTCACCGGTGTCAACGCGCCACGCCCTTCAAAGAACGCAATCAGGTTGTCAGCGGCCAAATCCGCCATGGCCCGGCGTGTGGGCACGGTGGCGCTGGCAATGTGCGGGGTCAGCACCACGTTGGGCACGGTGAGCAGGTCGGGGTGCACGCTAGGTTCGCCCTCAAACACATCCAGCCCGGCCGCAGCAATGCGCCGCTCACGCAGTGCCACGGCCAGCGCGGCGTCATCCACAATGCCGCCGCGCGCAATGTTGATCAGCGTGGCGCTAGGTTTCATCTGCGCCAGCTCGGCGGCGCCGATGGTGTGGTGCGAAGCCGCGCTGTATGGCACCACCAGCATCACATGGTCTGCGGTGGCGAGCAACTCTTCTTTGCTGACATACGTGGCCTTGCATTCCGCTTCCAGATTTGCAGCAAGCCGCGAGCGGTTGTGATAGACCACCTTCATGCCAAAGCCATGTGCCCCACGTTTGGCAATGCCTTGCCCGATACGCCCCATACCGATGATGCCTAGCGTGCTGCCGTGGATGTCGCTGCCCGCAAACATGTCGTAGCTCCACTTGGTCCATTGGCCCGCGCGCAGGTAATGCTCGCTCTCTGTCATGCGGCGTGCGGTGGCCATCAGCAGTGCAAAGCCGAAGTCGGCCGTGGTCTCGGTCAGCACGTCGGGCGTATTGGTGCCCTGCACGCCCGCGGCGGTCATCGCATCCACATCAAAGTTGTTGTACCCCACAGCCATGTTGGCGACGATCTTGAGGCGCGGTGCAGCGGTCAGCAGGTCGGCGTCGATGCGCTGGCTACCGGTGGTGAAGGCACCGTCCTTGTCGGCCAGCCGCGCGGCCAGTTCGGCGGGGCTCCAGATGACGTCTTCGGGGTTGGCCTCGACCTCGAAATGCTGGCGCAGGCGGTCGACGATGTCGGGGAAGATGGCGCGGGCTACCAGGATGCGGGGTTTGGTCATGGCTGTTGTCTCGTCGGCAAAAGTGGATCGGGCTGCTTGGCACCGCCGGTGCAACGCCCGCGCGGGTTCAAACGGTGCTGGGAATGTCAAACACCTGACGCAAATAGGCCAGGTACTTCTCGTCGTCGCACATGCCTTTGCCAGGTGTGTCAGACAGCTTGGCCACAGGCTGGTCGTTGCAGCGGGTCATCTTGATCACGACCTGCAGTGGCTCGTGCGCAGGCGCGCTGCCCAGGTCATTGGTCAGGTTGGTGCCAATGCCAAAGGCCAACTGGCAGCGGCCACGGAACTGCTGGTACAACTCGATGGTGCGCGGCACTGTCAGCGCGTCGCTGAAGATCAGCGTCTTGGTCAACGGGTCGACGCGGTTTTTGCGGTAGTGGTCCAGCAGGCGCTCGCCCCAGGCAAACGGGTCTCCGCTGTCGTGGCGGGCGCCGTCAAACAGCTTGCAGAAATACAGGTCAAAGTCGCGCAGGAAGGCGCTCATGCCGTACACGTCCGACAGCGCAATCCCGAGGTCGCCGCGGTACTCCTTCGCCCACATCTCAAACCCGAACACCTGGCTGTCGCGCAGGCGTGGCCCCAGCGCCTGGCAGGCTTGCAAGTATTCATGTGCCATGGTGCCCAGCGGAGTCACGCCCAGCTTCATGGCATACAACACGTTGCTGGTGCCCGCAAACTGGCCGGGGCCGGCGGGCGAACCCGGGCGGCGGTCGCCGGTGCCCAGGCGGGCCACCAGTACGCGCAGCACCTCTTCGTGCCAAGCGCGCGAAAAGCGCCTGCGCGTCCCGTAATCGGCAATTTTGAGATCCGACAAACCATCGGCCTGCAACTGGGCGATCTTGACGTCCAAGCGGCGGCGGCCTTCGGGAAAGTCGGGCACCTTTTGCGTGTTGCGAAAGTAGACCTCGTTCACGATGGCCAGCACCGGGATCTCAAAAAGGATGGTGTGCAGCCATGGGCCGCGGATGTTGATGTCGATTTCGCCGTTGGGCTGCGGCGTGACGGTGATGTACTTTTCGTTGAGCTTGAACAGCCCCAGAAAATCCACAAAGTCGCTCTTGATGAAACGCATCGACCGCAGGTAGGCCAGCTCCGCGTCCTGAAACTGCAGGCTGCACAGCGAGCGGATCTCGTCGCGGATCTCGCTCACAAACGGCGCCAGCTGCACGCCGGGGTTGCGGCACTTGAACTTGTATTCGACCTGCGCCCCCGGAAACTGGTGCAGCACCACCTGCATCATGGTGAACTTGTACAGGTCGGTGTCGAGCAGGCTGGTGATGATCATGGACAGGGCTGGCCTCAGAACATGCGTGGGGTGTCTGCGGGCCGCAGGCGGGGCAACGAAGCCACAAAGTGTAGGCCATCATGGCCTGCGGCGCAGGACAGGTACTCCGATGCCACGCCACCGGCATGGGCCCGCTGCGGGGTCTGAAAATTTCAAGCGAAAACAGGCTCTAGCGCTTATCCATCAGGCGCTAGCAGCTATCAAATTGAGTGGATCAGCAGTCCGGTGCCTCAGCCTGCCACGACCAGCGCCTGCAGCACCTTCCGCAGTGCGTCAGGCACCGGCACGGGTCGGCGCGTCGCGCGGTCGACATACACGTGGATGAAATGCCCTGCCGCGGCGCTGAGGGCCTCGCCCTGTGCAAACAGCCCCACCTCGTAGCGAACGCTCGAGCCACCGAGCCGCGCCACGCGGATGCCCGCCTCCACCGTCTGCGGAAACGCGAGCGGCGCGAAGTAGTTGCACTGGGTCTCGATGACCAGCCCAATGGTTTCGCCCGCATGGATGTCGAGCACGCCCTTATCAATCAGGTGCGCATTCACTGCGGTATCGAACCAGCTGTAATACACAACGTTGTTCACGTGGCCGTACACATCGTTGTCCGACCAACGCGTGGTGATGGGGCGAAACACCGGGTAGGCGCTGCGTGGCTGCGGCGCCGGGCGTGCCTGGGTCACGGACGCGGGCGTGGAGGAAGGGGCGGATGGGGAGGTGCTGGCAGGCGAAGTCATGGCCGCACATTCTGCCAGCGCTGGTGGTACTGCTGCGCCACCCGCCAGGTGGTGAGCTGGGCCTGCAAGGTGTCTTCCAGGTTGCGCCCATACCCACCGGCCATGGTGAAGGCCAGCGGAATGCGCCGTTGCCAGGCCCAGTCAAACACACGCCGGTCGCGGGCCTCCAGGCCATCGTGGGTCACGGCCAGACGGCCCAGGCGGTCGCCTTCATGCGGGTCTGCACCGGCGAGATAAAACACCAGACTGGGCGAGAACCGTTGCTCCAGCGAATCGAGCGCGTGTTCCAGCGCCCGCAGGTACTCGTCGTCTGTACAACCGTCGGGCAATTCCACATCCAGGTCGCTGGGCTCCTTGCGAAACGGAAAGTTGCGCGCGCCGTGCACCGACAGCGTGAACACACTTTCATCCGCCTGAAAGATATGGGCAGTGCCGTTGCCTTGGTGAACATCGAGATCAATCACCGCCACCTTGAGCGGCTTCGCATGGCCGCCCTGCCCCCGCGCCCATTCGATTTGCATCAGCCGCGCAGCCACCGCCACGTCGTTGAACACACAAAATCCACTGCCTTTGTCGGCGTAAGCGTGGTGGGTGCCGCCCGCCAAGTTGCCTGCGACGCCCTCGGTCAACGCATCGCGGCTTGCGGCCACCGTGGCGCCCACCGAGCGCCGGGCGCGCTCGGCCATCGCCTCACTCCAGGGGAACCCAATCTCGCGTTGAGCGGCGGGCGACAAGCTACCGCGAGCCACTGCATCAATGTATCCAGGGGTGTGGGCCAAGGCCAATTCGGCATGGGATGCGGGCAGCGCCACCTGCATCGCCACACCCGGCAATTGCTGGTTGATGCGGTCACGCAGCATGCGGTACTTAGCCATGGGAAACCGGTGGCCTTCCGGCAAGGGAAGGACAAAGTGGTCTGCGTAATACGCGTTCAGGGCGGCGTTCATCGAGGCTTGCATGACGCGATTGTGGCAAGCGGCCGTTTTCTGGGTGAGCATCCCTAATTTGCTGCAGCGCAACAAAAAGCCCTTGCAATACCTCACCAAGTCCCTAAAATTCGATCCATGCTGCACTGCAACATGACTTTATCGAGTCAGGGCCAGCGCAGATGTCTGTAAGCCACCCTGCCCCCTGGGGCACCATTTTTAGGAGATATGACATGTCGCTGACCGCAGAACAAATCCTGGCATCCCACAAAGCCAACATCGAAACCCTGTTTGGCCTGACCACCAAGGCTTTCGAAGGCGTGGAAAAGCTGGTCGAACTGAACGTGACCGCTTCGCGCGCTGCACTGTCGGAAGCCTCCACCCACACCCAGGCTTTCCTGGGCGTGAAAGACGCGCAAGAGCTGCTGGCCCTGCAAGCCGGCCTGTTCCAGCCATTGGCTGAAAAGACCGCTGCCTACAGCCGTCACCTGTATGACATTTCGTCGGGCACTGCCGCCGAGTTCGGCAAGGCTTTCGAAGGCCAGGCCACGGATGCACAAAAGGCATTCACCAACCTGGTAGACAGCGCCGCCAAGAACGCCCCCGCCGGTTCCGAAACCGCTGTGGCTGTGATGAAGAGCGCCGTCTCTGCCGCCAATAACGCTTTTGAATCGGTTCAAAAGGCCGTCAAGCAAGCATCGGATGTTGCAGAAGCCAACTTCAACGCTGTTGCCAGCACTGCTGCCAACGCCGCCAAGACTGCCGCTCCCCGCAAGCGCTAAGCTCTGTGTTGGTTTCTCGCGATCTGGAGTACACACTCTAGGTCGCGTTCAGGGAATACCCTGATAATTCAACCCACGCGCTGCAGACACCGTCTACAGCGCCCCAGTTGTCTCCTTGGATCCTCTCGAAACCCCCGTTTCAAGGATCCTTTTAAAGCCCGGTTTTACGACTGGGCTTTTTTTTGCCTGTCGTTTCCGGGGGCGGTTTTGGCGCTTGCGCCAGATCAAAACATCCTCGGCAAAACCCGGGCTCCGGCAAAGACTTTAACAAGAATAATTCGTGTTTGCTTTATCATCGCCGCAGTTTCAACCATGAAAGATGCCTCGATGTCGAAGACCGTGAAAGCCCTGCTGAGCGCTTGTGTACTGGCCGCTACTGCGGGCGCCGTGAATGCCCAGGACCAGGTAGTCAACCTCTACTCGGCGCGCCACTATTCCACGGATGAAGCGCTGTACTCGGGCTTCACCAAGGCCACCGGCATCAAGATCAATCGCGTGGACGCGGACGACGCTGGCATTCTGGCCCGCCTCAAAGCAGAAGGCTCCGCATCGCCTGCCGACGTGATCCTGCTGGTCGACGCAGCCCGTCTGTACAAAGGCGAGGTCGATGGCCTGTTTCAACCCATTCAGTCCAAGGTGCTCAACGACGCCATTCCCGCCAACCTGCGCAGCGCACCTGCCGCAGACGGAGGTATCGCTTGGTTTGGCCTGTCCACCCGTGCCCGCGTGATTGTCTACAACAAGGTCAGGATGCAAAAGTCGGATGTGGCCACCTACGAATCGCTGGCCGATCCCAAGAACAAGGGGAAACTCTGCATGCGCTCTGGCTCGCATCCTTACAACCTGAGCCTGTTTGGCGCGGTCACCGAACACATGGGTGAGCGAAAAGCGGAGGCTTGGCTCAAGGGCGTGGTGGCCAACCTGGCGCGCCCACCCAAAGGCGGGGACACCGACCAGATCAAGGCAGTGGCGGCAGGTGAATGCGACATTGCAGTTACCAACAGCTACTATCTGGCCCGCATGATGCGCTCCAACAAACCTGAAGACATAGCCGTGGTAAACAAAGTTGGTGTGGTGTTCCCGAACCAGGAAACGTGGGGCACACACCTGAACATTGCGGGTGGTGCGGTCGCCAAACATGCAAAGAACCAGGCCAATGCGGTCAAGTTCCTGGAGTACCTGGCCAGCCCGGAAGCACAAAATTATTTTGCCAATGGCAACAACGAGTGGCCAGCCGCCAAGGGCGTAGCCCTGGACAACCCCGCCCTCAAATCCATGACCGGCGGCCAACCCTTCAAGAGTGAGACCATCCCGATCAGCGCTGTGGGCGCCAACACGACCAAGGTGCAGCAAATGCTGGACCGCGTGGGCTTCCAGTAAGCGTTCTCCTCCCTATCCCCCCTTTCAGAGCCCGGTCCAGCCCGGGCTTTTTTACGCCAGCAACGCAGACAGCAGATACGCGATAATTGACGTTTACGTTAACGTCACTTACAGGAGACAGAACCATGGAAATCAAAGGCAAGGTATTCATCGTGACCGGCGGCGCATCGGGCCTGGGCGAAGGCACAGCCCGCATGCTTGCGGCGCAAGGCGGCACCGTCGTTATTGCCGACATGCAGGTCGAAAAAGGCGAAGCAGTCGCCAAAGAAATTGGCGGGGCCTTCGTGAAGTGCGACGTGAGCAATGAGACCGATGGCCAGGCGGTGGTGGCCAAAGCCGTGTCCATGGGTAAGCTGATGGGGCTGGTGAATTGCGCTGGCATTGCGCCCGCAGAAAAAACCGTGGGCAAAAATGGTGCCCATGCATTGGCGGTTTTCAGCAAAACGGTCACCGTGAACTTGGTCGGCAGCTTCAACATGATCCGCCTTGCTGCAGACGCCATGTGCAAGAACGAGCCAGAGACCACGGGCGAACGCGGTGCGTTGATTTCCACGGCGAGTGTGGCGGCCTATGACGGCCAGATCGGACAGGCAGCGTATTCAGCGTCCAAGGGCGGCATCGTCGGTATGACGTTACCCATTGCGCGCGATTTGGCACGTAATGGCATCCGCAACATGACCATCGCTCCCGGGATTTTTGGCACTCCCATGCTGTTTGGCATGCCCCAGGAAGTACAAGACGCGCTGGCCGCTGGCGTGCCCTTCCCAAGCCGCCTGGGTACGCCTCAGGACTACGCCAAGTTGGTGCAGCACATCTTTGAGAACGACATGCTCAACGGCGAGGTGATTCGCCTGGACGGCGCCATCCGCCTGGCGCCGCGTTAAGCGTATTTGCTATCTCATTTATAGCTTTCAGCGCTTTATCAATAAGCGCTGAAAGCTATTTTTTATGAAGATTTGACAGCACGGACAGTGGGAGCAACCTACCTAGCGGACATAAAAAAACCGCTGCAGCCTTGCGACTGCAGCGGTGGATGACTGGCGGAGTGGACGGGACTCGAACCCGCGACCCCCGGCGTGACAGGCCGGTATTCTAACCAACTGAACTACCACTCCTGGCAGGCAGCTTTTGCTTGTGTCTTTCAACACAAACC